>NZ_QRDW01000049.1 GCF_003385955.1 Aestuariispira insulae | reverse complement strand
TCGCCATCGGCACCGCTGGCACCATTGCCTGCATTGCCGCCGGTGCCGCCGGTGCCGCCGCCATTGTCATCGCCGCCGAACAGGCTGCCCAGGTTGGTGGAGCCGCTGATGGAGATGTTTTTCTGTTCGTAATTATCCACATCGCGCAGATGGCGATGGGCGAAGGTTTCGGTGGACAGGGTCACATCGCCGCCGGTGGAGGCGATGATGCCGCCATTCACCTGGGTATGGCCGCCCACATTGATCTCCACATCGCCGCCGGCCACCAGACCCGTCTGCTGATTGACCCAGGCTTTCTCGCCGCTCTCCCGGCCCATCGAAGAGGAGCTGTTGAGCGATGTCCGGTCCATGAGGGAGGGTTCGTCCCCGCCCGCTTCGGCGGTTTGCGCGCCGCCGCCGTCACTGCCAAAATCGCTGCCGCCCAGGCCGATGCCAAGGCCCACGGAGCTGCCGCTGCTGGAGCCGTCGATCCGGCCGGTATCCTGGACCGATTCCACCAGCAGATCGCCGCCGATCTCGGCCGAGATATCCTCGCCCGCGGCCACACGCGCGCCTTTCAAGGTGGTGTCGCCGCCCGTCTTGATCGTGACATCCCGACCCGCCGCCACCTGGGCATTGGACTGGGTGGTGCGGGTTTCCTCACGGTCGGAGTCACTGCTGGAGACGGAACCGCTGGCGGAGGCCGTGTAACCGGTGAAACCGACCCCGACAGAGGCCCCGACACTGGCCGATTTGCTGCTGCTCTGGCTGCTGCTGGCAAAATGGTCCTGCGCGGATTCAAGCGTCAGCTCATCCCCGGCTTCCAGATTGACATCCCGCCCGCCCAGGATCCGGGTGCCTTCGGCGGTGATATCATCGCCCGCAGTCAGGTTGACATCGCGGCCTGCGTGAATTTCGGCCACACGCGCGGTTTCGGTCTCAAGGCTGCTGCTTTCCTCGCTGGAGGAAACGCCGAAGCTGACCTCGGCGGAGACCGCGCCTTTTTGCAGCGCGGTCACGGCGGAGGCGGCCTTCAGCACCGCCGAGGCCGCGGTCACGCCCTGCGCGGCGGCCCCGCCTTCGCCCTC
>NZ_QRDW01000048.1 GCF_003385955.1 Aestuariispira insulae | reverse complement strand
TGAAGTAGTTGCGATCTGATCTGACACCGCTTCCTTGAAGGAGTGAGAGTTACCGGTTTTGATGACGGTGCGAACCAAACCATCAAAACACACGAAAGGTAACTCTCATGTTGCACAGTAATCAAAAAATCATCCGTCATAAAGTCGGGCTTCTCAATCTGGCCGAGGAGCTTGGAAACGTGTCGAAGGCCTGCCAAGTGATGGGGCTGTCGCGGGACACATTCTACCGCTATCGGAATGCCGTCGAGGAAGGCGGCGTGGATGCTCTGCTGGAGAAGACCCGGCGGGTGCCAAACCCGAAGAACCGGGTTGATCTGGAGACCGAGAACGCCGTTGTCGATTATGCTGTTGAGTTTCCGGCCCACGGTCAGGTCCGGGTCAGCAATGAATTGCGTAAGCGTGGCGTTTTCGTCTCCCCCAGCGGGGTGCGCAGCATCTGGTTGCGTCACGACCTTGCAAACTTCAAGGCCAGGCTGAAGGCACTGGAGGCCAAGGTGGCCAATGACGGCATCATCCTCACCGAGGCTCAGGTCCAGGCCCTGGAGAAGAAGAAACTGGATGATGAAGCCTGCGGTGAAATTGAGACCGAGCATCCAGGTTATTTGGGATCACAAGATACCTTCTATGTCGGCACCTTGAAGGGCGTTGGGCGGGTTTACCAGCAGACCTATATCGACACCTATTCAAAGGTCGCCCAGGCCAAGCTCTATACGATGAAAACTCCGATCACGGCGGCCGACATCCTCAATGACAGGGTGCTGCCCTTCTATGACCAGCAGGAACTGCCGGTACTGCGGATCCTCACCGACCGCGGTACGGAATACTGCGGCAAAGCCGACCGCCATGACTACCAGCTATTCCTGGCCGTCAACGACATCGACCATACCAAAACCAAGGTCAAATCACCCCAGACCAACGGCATCTGCGAGCGGTTCCACAAGACCATCCTGCAGGAGTTTTACCAAGTGACCTTCCGCAAAAAGATTTATGAAACTATCGAGCAATTGCAGATCGATCTGGACGAATGGCTCGATTATTACAACAATGAACGCAGCCATCAGGGCAAAATTTGCGATGGGCGAACCCCGATGCAGACCCTGCTGGAGGGCAAACCAATCTGGAAGGAAAAGTTCGTAGACTGAACCTGACCTGACAGAACACCGCGTCAAAGCCGGTAACTGTCAGACGGAGTCTCGACTACTACA
>NZ_QRDW01000047.1 GCF_003385955.1 Aestuariispira insulae | reverse complement strand
TGAAGTGGTCTCGGTTGTTCGGACCGTTTCGCGGCACATTTAAGGTGTATCCAGTTTGATTTTCATGCCGCCAGTTTCGTCTGTTCGTGATCCCAATATGCCTCTTTGGGCGTCCGGTATTCAAGGGATGAATGTGGACGCTGGGTATTATAGAAGCGGATCCAGTTTTTAATCACCTGCTTTGCCTTGAAGCCGTCGGTAATCTCTTCCAGATAAACCGCCTCCTGCTTGAGCGATCGCCAGAGCCGTTCGATGAAGATATTGTCGAGATAGCGGCCACGTCCGTCCATGGAGATGCGAACGTCATGGTCTTTCAGCACAGTGATCCAGTCGGCGCCGGTAAACTGGCTTCCTTGGTCCGTATTCATGATCTCCGGCGGCCCGTATTTGGCAATGGCCTCCTGCAGAGCTTCAACGCAGAAATCCGCGTGCATAGTGTTCGACAGGCGCCAGCTCAAAACTTTCCGGCTGTGCCAGTCCATAATCGCCACCAGATACAGAAAGCCGTGCTTCACCGGGATAAATGTAATATCCGAGCACCAGACTTGGTTGGGTCGGTTGATATCCAGCTTCCTCAACAGATAGGGATAGACCGGGTGATGGGGGTGCGGCTGGCTGGTTCTGGGGCGTTTGTAAATCGTTTGCAATCCCATCAGGCGCATCAATCGCCGGACACGGTGGCGGCCGACAGCCATTCCTTGCCTTCTCAGATAGGCCGCGATCTGGCGGCTGCCGAAGAACGGATACTGGGTGAATACCCTGTCGATGGCCTTCATCACC
The DNA here is from genome assembly GCF_003385955.1 of Aestuariispira insulae. Classification (GTDB taxonomy): domain Bacteria; phylum Pseudomonadota; class Alphaproteobacteria; order UBA8366; family Aestuariispiraceae; genus Aestuariispira; species Aestuariispira insulae. The sequence continues at coordinate 479 of NZ_QRDW01000047.1, read as the reverse complement.
GCCAGCGTATCGGGATCAATCCCAAGCGGGCAGTAATAAAAGGCGGACCGGCTCAGCTTCACTAACTTGCATTGCCGGCGGATGCTCAGATCCGGATGATCGCGGCGGATCAGTCCTCTCTTCTCGGCGGGGCTCATTTCTTGAGCCCTTGCGCTAAAAAATCATTCTCAATGGTCAGCCTCCCGATCTTGGCATGCAACTCCTTGATCTCGGCATCGCTCGGCCCTGACGGTTTGCCTCCCCTTGAAAACAGATCTGCCATCCCCTCCATCGCCTGGCGTTTCCAGGTGCTAACCTGATTGGGATGCACTTGGTATTTAGCGGCGATCTCCTGGATCGTCTTGTCTCCGCGCAGGGCTTCAAGGGCTACTTTGGCTTTGAATTGATCGGTAAAGTTTCGGCGTTTCGCCATTCTTGTCGTCCTTCTTATCGAGAAGGATACACCTTAGCAGATGGTCCGATTTTCTAGGACCACTTCA
>NZ_QRDW01000046.1 GCF_003385955.1 Aestuariispira insulae | reverse complement strand
CATGATTACTGACTATGCTGCCCTGTCTGCCGCTTGGAGGACCGGGCGATAGCCCGGGCCGGAGAGCGGCAGGCATCCGTGATAAACTTCCCTTGGGGTGTTCCCGGCATGTGTGCCATGAGGCCGCAGCCGATTATAGAAGTCAACCCAGCGTCGAATGCCGGCCCTAACCTCTGCTCCGCCGTTGAAGGCATGCAGATAGATGCACTCATATTTGAGACTGCGCCATAGCCGTTCGATGAAGATATTGTCCATGCAGCGCCCTTTGCCGTCTGTTACCGACAGGTGAATGCATGCATTCACCGAGAGGCATTGAGATCCTGACACCGGCCTGTTTAAGCCGCTCAGTCCAGGCCCACGAGGTAAACTGGCTGCCCTGATCAGTGTTGAATATCTCCGGTGCGCCGTAGCGGTCGAGCGCTTCATCCAGAGCATCGAGGCAGAACTGCACGTCCATCGTGTTCGATAGCCGCCAGGCCAATACCTTGCGGCTGTGCCAGTCCATGATCGCCACCAGATAGAGGAAGCCCCGTGCCAGCGGCACATAGGTGATATCTGCACACCAGACCTGGTTCGGGCGTTCTATCCGCAGCCCCTTGAGCAGATAGGGATAACGTTTGTGCTGGGGATGTGGGACCGTGGTGTTGGGCTTCTGGTAGATCGGCATCAACCCCATCAATCGCATCAGACGGCGAACCCGTTTCACATTCACATCATGGCCTTGCCGTCGTAGATGCCACCTCATCTGCCGGACACCGTAAAACGGGGTATCCAGAAACTGCTGGTCAATTTCACGCATCAGGGCAAGATTCTCAGCACTTTCACCTCGCGGTCGATGATAGAAGCTTGATCTGCTCAGCGACAATAACCGGCATTGGCGGATGATCGGCAGTTTGTGGTCGCGCCCAATCATGGTCCGTCTCACTTGTCGGTCCATGGCTTGAGCGCGTCGGCTAAAAAATCACGTTCCACTGTTAACTCGCCGATCTTGGCGTGAAGCTCTTTCAGCTTGGCCGGATCGACGGCTGCTTCCTTCTTCGAGGACCCGCGTTCAAAAATATCAGGGGCATTCTCCAGAAGCGCCTTCTTCCACTGATGGATCATTGTTGGATGAACCCCGAACCGGCTCGAAAGCTCGGCTACCGTCTGTTCACCCTTCAACGCCTCAAGCGCCACTTTGGCCTTGAAACCGGGATTGTACTGTTTCCGTTTGGACATAACTGATCTCCATTGTTGAGATCAGAAAACACTCTTCTGTAGCTTACGTCACTGTCCGATTTCCGGGGACTAGCTCA
>NZ_QRDW01000045.1 GCF_003385955.1 Aestuariispira insulae | reverse complement strand
TCGTGTGTTTTGATGGTTTGGTTCGCACCGTCATCAAAACCGGTAACTCTCACTCCTTCAAGGAAGCGGTGTCAGATCAGATCGCAACTACTTCAATTGAAGGCATAGAGGGGGCTGGTAGGCGTCTGGCATGTTTCAGACACAATACCCCGCGACCGCTGCACCATTCTCCAGGTCGTTACTGAAGCTCGATGTTAAGTGCAGCCAGACAGGCATTTGCGAGATCCCTGTTGGGACTGGCCTCACCAGGAACCGTCGCCCAACCTGCATCCATGAGAACATCGCGCCGCTTATAGTCCTCTGCTTCGCGGATCTTCACTATCTTCATTGTGCGGTTTGCATCGGTACGGGAACTGTCGAGACAAACGGGAAGCAACGCCGCGATGACGGCGTCATGTGCTATGGCAGCGGCAACCTTGTTCGCTTGACTACTAGTCATCCAACCGCCCCAGGAAAATCCTATAACAGCAAGAGCACTCGCCCCCGCAACCGCTCCGTAAATACCTGGTTTGAGCCATTCTGGAATATTCATAATCAATCCTCCGGCAGCATCAACACTGCCTCTTTCGCTGATCACCGACTGTGTACAAATAACTTGCCCACTTTCCTGGCTCAGCATTCCGAAGGGACAAGTGTAGTACAGGTGCCTGGGGGCGATACTGACATGGGTTAGCATTAAGCTAAGCCGCGCATTGGCCGCCTGGTCATAGCTGAAGTGATGGGATGGACGGGGGCCCCTGCTCTCCGGCATCGAAGTGCCATACGGTGGTCTTATTGAGCGCTACATTTGAGAGAAACCTTCCAACTGATTGTTACAACTACCGGCCTTGACTTAGCCAAATAGTGTTTTTTAAGTGCATGGGATCAGTCGCTCGGGTGATGTTGATATTCTCCGCCGATTTCACCGTGCTCAGGTCTGCATTTTTTTTTACTGGGCTGGAGCCTTACCATATTGAAATGGAGGCTTGCGGCTCAGCAAATTTTGGGGCGCGGAAACTGATGGAGCCAGGTCATGAAGTTCCGGATCGGCCTTGACGTTCCAAGGCAGCAGTTCTTCTATCCGATTGATGGGATGATCAGCGATGATGGTCAGAACGTGGGTCAGCCAGGCTTGCGGATCGATGCCGTTCAGTTTTGCCGTTTCGATCAGGGTATAGATGTTGGCGGCACGTTCGCCACCGGCATCTGACCCGGAAAGCAGCCAGTTTTTTCTGCCAAGGGCAATGCCGCGGACGGATCTTTCCGCCGTGTTATTGTCGATGGCCAGCCGGCCATCTTGGAGATAAACCTCCAGCCGCTTCATCCGGGTGACGGCATAGCGGATTGCTCCCGCCAGGGCGGAACGCGCAGGCAAACGGGTGAGCTGACCCTGCAACCAGCCCTGAAGGTCTTCGAACTGAGGCTTCGCTTTTTCCTCACGAACGGCCTTTTTGAGGTCCGGCGGTTT
>NZ_QRDW01000044.1 GCF_003385955.1 Aestuariispira insulae | reverse complement strand
CGGTCACCGGTGTTGAGACGTTGGACTTCGAGACCGGCAATGACATTGACCTGACGGCCGCCAACAATGGCCCGCAGGCTGTTGATGCCAAGGTTGTTCTGAACAGCTGGGACGGGGTCAACCACAAACTGAGCGCGTCTGACGCGGATAGTGGTGACAGCCTGACTTACAAAGTGGTCGGTGCAACCAGTGTCTCTGGGAATGTCTATACGCTTGCGAGCGGCGCGGAAGTGACGCTGAATGCGGATGGCACCTACAGCTATGATCCCTCGGCTAAGACTGATACGGATGCAGACAGTTTCACCTGGAAGGTGACAGACAGTAAGGGCCTGTCCAGCCAGGGCGTTGTCAGCATCGATCTTGCCGAGAATGAAACAGCCGTTTCCAGGGGCACAACCGGCAATGATGTGTTGATGGGCGATGAGCGCACGATCAAGATTGATGGCGGTGCCGGGGATGACCAGTTGGTTGCCGGCGATGTGCGTTCTTTCCCGGTTGCCGGTGAAATGTCCGGGATCTCGCTGGATGGCGGTGAATATCTGGGCCGGACCTTCTCAGATGCGGGCAGCAACAAGACCTGGGTCATGGAAAGCTGGGTCAGGCGTGATGCGCTTGGCGGTACGGATGCAATCCTGACCTCGCGCAATGGCGGTTCGGGCACGGGTTATGGCTGGCTAGGCTTTGGCGAAGACAACCGGCTTTATTGGGTGAGCTATGGCGTCAACTACCCGACCCCTTCGCATTATTATTCCGCAGTGAGCGAGCAGGTTTTTGACCGGCCTGAGGATATTGGCGCCTGGCTGAATTTCTCCGTGGCGTTTGATACGACCCGTGCGGATGGCAATCATGTGCGCCTGTTCCTGAATGGTGAGGAACTGGCGCAGTCCTCCAGCAGCAACCCGGTGCCGGCGGATTGGTCCGAGAGCACGTTTGGATATGATTGGGAGCATCGTGTCGGCGGCCTGCAAGGGGCGGCGAGCAATGATTTCCATGGTGATATCGCCTCTGTTCTGTTCCGGGACGGTGCGACCCTGAATGATGCGGATGATCTGATGCTGGGCCGCCGCCAGGATGGGAGCTGGGTGCCGTCCAGCACCTTTGCCGGTGATGATCTGGGACCGAATGGCTTCCATCTTGATTTTGCCAACGGGGCGACCCCGGGGGCGGATGCCAGCAGCAACGGCAATGATTTCACCGCTTATGGGGTGGATGGCAGCGACCATCTGACAGCAACGGGGCTGATTGAACCGGCCCTGACCGGGGTGACCCTGATGGGCGGAGAGGGTGACGATACCTTGACCGGTGGTGCCGGCTCTGACGTGATTGACGGCGGCGAAGGCAATGATGTGCTGAAGCTCGCCGGAAGCTACGGCGACTATGTGATCCAGGATCAGGGCGATGGCTCTTATGCCATCACCGATGCCGCCGGTTCGACGGATACGGTCACGGGTGTCGAGACACTGGA
>NZ_QRDW01000043.1 GCF_003385955.1 Aestuariispira insulae | reverse complement strand
GGCGACTATGTGATCCAGGATCAGGGCGATGGCTCTTATGCCATCACCGATGCCGCCGGTTCGACGGATACGGTCACGGGTGTCGAGACACTGGAGTTTGCGGCTGGTGCGGATATTGACCTGACGGCCGCCAACAGTGGACCGCAGGCGGTTGATGCCAAAGTCTATTTTGGCAATCAGGCGGAAGCTTTCATCCATAAACTCAGTGTGACTGATGCGGATCTGGCTGAGCAGAATAGTGAGGAATTGCTAACCATCAGCATCAAGGATGCTGATGACGGGGTGCTGCTGGTTAAAGGTGGCAAAATTGAACTGATCCGGTGGAATGAAACGAACCAGGACTATGAAGTTGTTTCCTCAAATGAGGATGGCCAATACCGCTTCGTACCGATTGAGGGGCAGGACGGGCCTGACAGTTTCACCTGGCGGGTCAAGGATCAGAGTGGTTTATCCAGTCAGGCAACGGTTGCTATAGAAAGCGATGATTCAGAGATGCCGGTTTCAAATTCGGCCATCTCTGTTGATGGGAATGACAGCTATCTGGGCCGGACCTTTGAAACAGGTGGCAATACGCAGCAATGGGTGTTCGAAAGCTGGGTCAAGCGGGGCTCGACCGGCACTTGGGATGCCATCTTCTCCAGCCGCAATGGGGGGGCAGGGACGCCCCTGGGCTATATCAGTTTTGGCAGCGATAACCGCCTGTGGGTGGTGTCGCACCCGTCGGACAGCACCGCTTCCTACTATTCGGCGGTGACGGATATGACCTTCACTGACACGGAGAAACGGAAGCATATTGCCGTGGCCTGGGACATGTCGCAGACTAATGCAGCGGACAGGATTCGGATTTATGTGGACGGGGTGCTGGCAACCCAGCATTCCAGCAGCAAGCCACCGGTACAGAACTGGGAAAAAAGCAATATCGGCCTGGCCCAGGAACATCGGATCGGGTCGGAAGCGGGCTCGCCTGATGCCAATCATTTTGATGGCGAGATTGGCCAGGTCTCCTTCCGGGACGGGGCAACCATTAACGACGCCTCGGATTTGACCCTGGGACAAGCCGATGTCGTTGGCGGCTGGGAAGCGGTCAACCCAGATCAAACGGTGGATTATGGTGCTACAGGTTTCTACCTGGATCATGGTGATGCTGCCGCCCTTGGCACGGATGAGAGCGGCCAGGGCAATGATTTTGCCGTCACCGGCGCGGTCACCTATATTGCTGATTCCAATCAAGTCATGGCGTTCAATACGAAAACAGTCGAAGGCACCGACGGCAATGATGTGATCATCGGCAACGAACGCGTTGTCCTCATTGATGGCGGGGCTGGGGATGATCTGCTGGTTGCAGGGGACGTGACAGGCAATGATCGCGCGGTTGCGGATCCTGCGTCGGTTGCCAAACTGTCCACGGCCTTTGGGCCGGGCAGCAGCGATCTGAGCGAGGATGGCCTTCGGGTGAAGAGCACGAATGGCTCGACGGTCTGGTACCGGTCGGACAAGGCTGTTTCGACCGTGCAGCGGAACTATTTCGAGATGGAGGTCCT
>NZ_QRDW01000042.1 GCF_003385955.1 Aestuariispira insulae | reverse complement strand
TCTGTCATGGTCAAACCCTCAATCCTGTGAAAATCTGAGGCTGAACCTGACTGTATTCGCAAAAACCTACAAGGTGGGGTTCACCGGGCGCTCACTTTGATACGACTTCAACAACTTCATCACCGTATTTCAATGAAGAAGTTGCGACCACCGCTCCGGTACTAGTAATGAGTGTTCCGCCACCCAAAGCTTCACCCGCACTCGCTTCAGCCATGGCAATGACAGCTTCATTTCTGCAAACCGGATTTTTAATACAATTTGCAAATGCGATACTCCCCGCCCGCAGGACTTGCCCGCCGCCAGTGACCAATTTGACTCCTCCTGCAGCGCCTCCTCCGACTATGGCAATTGCCTCGGTTATTTTTGCCAAAAACTCAGAGGTTTTGCGGGGCCCTTCATAATAGTCCCATGCCTGTTTGATAACCACCTCAACAAACAGTACTTTCTCTGATGGAGTCAGCTCCGCTGCCGCGAGGGCCAGCGTTCTCTCAACATCTCTTGGAGCCGTGCTGCCAAGTGCTGTGTAGCTGCTAGCTACGCTCATGCTATCTGGATATTTGGACGCTACAGCACTATTTGCAGCCCGCTTTATAAGATCTGTTGGATCCTGTCCTGCATCACGAAGTGCAGAAATACCATTTAGAAGAAATGCAGCATCTACCGCATTGGCATCATGTTTGTACAGAACCACTATCATTGCGTGATAGAGGTCGGGGTTTTCTTTTCTTAACGCGATATAGTCGTTTTTGTATTTCTCATAACCGTCTGTAAGTTTCGCGGCGAAACCATCCCCACCAGCTTTATATATCTCTGCAGTCTTGAAAAATGAGTCGAATGCACCGTTCGTCGGCACCAGGCCCGAATTCCGGAGTGAATATTGCTCGTCGGCGCAAAGCTCGTAATAAGCCATCTGTTGCACCAGACGGCCTTCGGCCTGGGCCAGCGCGATCTTCTGGTCTTCCGTCGGATTATCGACGGCGCGTAGATCCACAACCTCGGTGACAAGCTCCGGGATCTTTTCTGCCGCCGCAAGGCGCTGGGTCTCGCGGAGGGCCTGTTGTTCTGTTTCAGACAGGCTGAATGCCTGGCCCCCGGCAAACCGGATGACACAGCCATCCGCCGCATAGGCAGAACTGATGAAGAATCGGAAGGGATTCCATGATGCCTGTTGTCCGCAAACGGTCAGGCTGTCGGGGTCAATGCCTTCTTCCGCGATCCGCTCCAGGACGGTTTCGAGTTTGGCCGCCTGTTGCTCGTTAATGTCGCCGCGTTCCTGGATCTGATCCAGATATATTGACGGCCCGGGTCGCGATATCCGCAACCGTCCGAATGCTCTCGCCGCTGACATAGAGATTGACGTTGGTCCGTTCATCCTTGGTGACTTCCTGCGCCTTGGCCAGGTCGCTGTTAAGATCGCTCAGATCCTGGTCCGGGTCTGCGCGGACCTCAATCGTCACATCGCCATTGGGGGCGGCAACCGTCGCGCGGGTTGCCTGTTCCTTCTCGGAAGATTGCAAACCGCCCTCAACGGTCGGCAATTTTGCGATTATGTCGAGCAGACTGCTCTCCTCGCCATCGGCACCGCTGGCACCATTGCCTGCATTGCCGCCGGTGCCGCCGGTGCCGCCGCCATTGTCATCGCCGCCGAACAGGCTGCCCAGGTT
>NZ_QRDW01000041.1 GCF_003385955.1 Aestuariispira insulae | reverse complement strand
AGCGGGCTCTTTGGAGGTCATGGATTTCTGTCTCATCTTCGTTCCCTTACGGTCTCTACGATGAACCAGAAATCCTCCGTTATGCAATCAGCTTAATTTGTCCCAAAGATGCTGACGGGGAACACGGTCTCAAGGCTGCTGCTTTCCTCGCTGGAGGAAACGCCGAAGCTGACCTCGGCGGAGACCGCGCCTTTTTGCAGCGCGGTCACGGCGGAGGCGGCCTTCAACACCGCCGAGGCCGCGGTCACGCCCTGCGCGGCGGCCCCGCCTTCGCCCTCGGTCAGGGCCTGGGGCAGGTTGGCGACAACGAAATTCCGGGGACACCTTACTTAACTTGAGGTGTAGACCTTTGGCAGGCAGCTGTGACCGGCCTGACGTAAGACGTTAAATCCTGAAAGAAAGAACCTTGGGGGCGAAATCCAACGATGAATTGGGTCTGGTGTCCCCGGAATTCTTTGCCAAGGCAAACATCGAACTGCGCAATTTCACACAAGCCGTAATCCGCATAGCTCAAGACACAGATGCCGGGAGGTGTGACATCGCAAACAGGCAAATCGTCAATGCAAAATGGTGGGTCAAAGCACTGCGCTATTCATATACCGAACTATGTTGAGGCTGAGGAGGCTGAAAGAGGCCTTCACCCTTCCGGGTCGGATATCCGCTTGAACAAAAACTCAGCAAATGACGCCGCATATCTTATTTCGTTCTCACCGGCCTTCACCACGACAGGATACTCACCGTCTATATCAGTCTCTGATGGATCCAAATAAAAAATCTCACCGAAATCGTTTGAACAAACGACCACAGCATCAGGCTTCACGAGCTTTTTTTGCCGAGCCCACCGAGTTTGATAGACAATGTCACCAACAGATTCTTCGGACAGTGCAGGATAAATGGAATAAATTTCCTCTCCATACACTTCGCCACCGCCATAATTTTGAACAAACCACAGATAGCTAGGTGGCAAAGCCACACCTAAAGCACCTTCCGTTTCTTGAATTCGAGCACCAGTCGGCGACAAATCGCAACTAGGATCGCCAAATTCCACATCGTCGTCAGACGAGTCCTCGATCAACTTCTTCAGGTCATCCAAAATCATTTGCCTATTGCCCCCAATTCGCAGCTCTTTCTTTCCAGTAATTCCTAGACCAGGTGTTGAATTGTGACCGATTTATTCCAGATGGCACAGTACTCGGCATGTGTAACACACCATGGTTAGCGCTGTGAAGTGTTTGCGTCACCTCCACAATGGCCCCGTCTTGTCGCTGCGTTAAATGGTGTAAGTTGACTGAGTTCCCATCTGGTCCAATCGGCGCTCGTCCAGCAGCCATACGCTCAAGATTAGTCCCACGGACTGTCTGGCCACGAACAGTCCATTCGCTAATATGATTGGGATCAATCAGATCATTTCGCTGGTAGACTCTGTTTCCGTTGAATTGAACTGGGTCTTGTGTCCAAAACTTACGGTTTTGCTGGAAATGATGCGCAACCTCCGCCCTCGTAGCGTTGCTAATTGCTACATCATCGATCACCTTTGATACGTGAGCGCCCGGTGAACCCCACCTTGTAGCTTATTTCGAATATGTTCAGGTTCATCCTCAGGTTTTTACAGGACTGAGGGTTTGACCATGACAGATGGCAGGAAGCGCGGCCGGCAATGGAGCATGGCCGCCAAGAAGCAGATTGTGCGGGAGGCGGCCCAACCTGGTACCAGCGTCCGGGA
>NZ_QRDW01000040.1 GCF_003385955.1 Aestuariispira insulae | reverse complement strand
CCGCGATACCGCCATTCTGGAAAGGAGAAAACAGATCAAACTGACCACCATGAAAAACCGGCGCTTGAATCACTTCAAGCAAGCTGCTTAAACATCAACAAATGATGAGCCAGATCCTCCACTAAATCAGACGCTCAACTGACCCATTTGTTTTGACGACGGACACTTTTCCCGCTAATGCGAGATGAACCTAAAAAAGAGGCGTCCCGGAAAGAAACCGGGACACCGAAAACAGCTCTTCACACATTTACTTGAGCGCAGCCCGTACTTTTTCCAACTCAGCGATGCATTGCCCGTTTTCTTTCTGCTTATATGCCGCTTCAGCTGCCGTCAGATGCACATTTGCCTGAGTTTTTTTGGGCCCGGAGGGGGCTTTCTCACACATGGCCTTGACCGCTTTAAGCTGTTCGCTCGTTTGGGAGTGGCTTTGTTCAGGTGTCGGCATGACAATCTCCTTGATCGGGGTTAGCCTCATGGCATGTTCAGTTTGAAGGGGCAGATAGGGAAGTTTTGTCAGAAAGGCAGCCAGTATTCATAAATTGGATGTCATTGCTGCCCAAAGCAGTCGGCCATCCGGCTGCCACGAACCACAATCCACCCGAATTACATGTGGCGCACTAATTCAAATCAGCTTTTCCGAGAATAAGTTCCAAGGCGCTGAAGAAAAAAAAACGCCAAGACTAACTTCAATCAGCATGTACGGGGGAGGTCCGTATTACTGTCATCTGAAATGCTGAGCCCCGCAGTGTTGAACCAGCAATGACAAACAGCCGGGGATGAGGAGTTCTTACCACCGTAGCATTTGGAACGAATATTCCTGAACGACTGAAACCCTGTGCATAAGGAGCTGCGTGCGAATCGGAACCAGGCGTTGGCACCCCCAACAGAGATCCTAGGTTAGCCTATTTGGAGGCATCCGTGCTTGATGCACAACAGAATAGGGGCACGATCCGATGAATGTGCGCACAATAAAATCAACAGTGACCTTCAATAACCCCTTCACGCTCAGCGATTTCAAAGAGACATTCCCGGCAGGCAGTTATGAAGTGGAAACAGATGAGGAACTTATTGAGGGGCTGTCTTTTTGGGCTTATCGAAGGATCCGGTCGGTTATACATCTGCCTGGAAAATCAAAAAATCCAGTAATGGCACGGCATTTGACAATTGATCCCAATGCGCTGGATGTCGCCCTGGAGCGAGATCAGTCAAGGGGGGCATGGCTTTCTGAACCGGCACACAACTGCAATCAGCTCGAAACCTCGGCTGACCGCGAAGCCTTAGACCGCGCAGATGATGAAGGTATGATTCCTGATGTTCCTAACGGGACCAGGGAGAAACGATAAGATGAACGGTTGATTCCCATTCCGCCATTACGATTTTTGCCAGTCTCATCCGGAGGCTCAATTAGATCCTGACCCTATTTCGATTGCGGGTACTAAGCACAAACACAGAATTTTTTACTGGCGGTTAACACCTTGTGTTTGCTTCGTTCAGCAAGATAACGCGAAACAACTGATATTGTCCCCAAGGAGAAAATCAATGCTCTCGTCAGAACAAAGGCATCTGGATGCCGAAGAAGAACTGAAAAAGGTAAAGAAAATCTGTGATCAGGCACCTGCCGGTGATAAAAAAGAGGAGGCGATGCAATTCTACACCGCCGCGGAAGATGCCCATAAAATGAGAATGAACAACAAATGCATCGCCCAACTGGCCAAAGCCAGAGAAGTACTGAAATGACGGGCTTTTGGATGCTGCCGAACGTCGGTTATTGAATAACCGGTTTCAAATGATCCAGGTAATCACTGTCAAATTCAGCCAGCCTGGTTAACGCCATCAGGTCCAGATACGTCACTTTTCCGCTTTGGAAGGTTAAGAGATTATCTTCCCTCAGTTTCCTGAGACAACGGTTAAGATGAATGGCGCTTAACCCCAACGCATCCGC
>NZ_QRDW01000039.1 GCF_003385955.1 Aestuariispira insulae | reverse complement strand
GCGGATGCGTTGGGGTTAAGCGCCATTCATCTTAACCGTTGTCTCAGGAAACTGAGGGAAGATAATCTCTTAACCTTCCAAAGCGGAAAAGTGACTTATCTGAACCTTGCAGCGTTAACCAGGCTGGCCGAATTTGACAGTGATTACCTGGATCATTTGAAACCGATCATTCATTAACGGCCGTTCAGCAGCATCCAAAAGCCCGTCATTTCAGAACTTCTCTGGCTTTGGCCAGTTGGGCGATGCATTTGTTGTTCATTCTCATTTTATGGGCATCTTCCGCAGCGATGTAGAATTGCATCACCTCATCTTTTTTTTCGCCGGCAGGTGTCTGGTCACAGATTGCCTTGACTTTTTTCAGTTGCTCCTCGGCATCGAGGTGCCTTTGTTCTGACGAAAACATTGGTTTCCTCCTAGGGAAGTTATCACGGTTTTCCGCGTTATCCTGATGAACGGTGGTATGGAGAGACTCAACCTGGGATAACTGCCGTGCGATTGTCTGTAGTGATGATTCTATTCCCGCTTTTACAGTGGAAAGCTAATGCAGATCAGTTTGCTGTCGGTTTATTGGCATCGTTTTCAGGAAGGGTTGGCCGTAGCCCCACTGGAGCTCGTCAAGAGGAGAATTTATGGAGTGGGGTAGCCAGATGGTAATTACATGTAAATTTTGGAAAGCATGAAGGAAATAATTATTCATTGACTTTGGTGTATTTTGTTAATGTCGACGATATATATTTCTATATCTACGCAAATAAAAATATCAATTTTATTACAGATATTCTCATTTTATTTACTTAAATATTTTGAAATTCTGAATAAACCGATTGATTTTTCCATCTTCAATTCCCATATGGAATGCGTAGCAACAGATTTTTGTTGTTTTTTTGGAAAGGCATTCAATATGTCGTTTAAGAGTTTTTCTTCTTCCGTATCCGATCCTCAGAAAAAAGATAAGCCCGCTGCCAAGCCGGCAAGCACTTCAGATGAAAAGCAGGGGAAGGCCCCGCCGGTCAAAGCCAATGATGATAAGGCTCCTGAATAACTGGCCGTTACCCAGGAACCGGGGAGGGATGCACCTTCCCGGTTCTTCGGAATTGGACATTTTCTAATCCGGCAGATGAATGACTGGAACTGTCATGACGGAAGAAGGTGACTGCTTCCAGGTGAATTTCAATTGGCCGTTTATGATTGATGGGCTGGAAGGGGTTCAACCTGCAGGCAAATATAGTGTCGAGATCTATGATACGCGGCAGGGCATATTCTGGTTCCTTAAACCTCGCAGCAGATACGCGTGGTTCCGGATTTGTGAGTCGCCGGGACTGTCCGGGACACTGCGGACAGTTCGCATCGACTATGACGATCTCATGAAAGCGATATCCAGGGATGATCGATTGACGATCGAGGCGGAAAGGAATCAAGTGGATTGAAACGGATGCGCTCATAAGAGAGGAACAATTTGTGGCTGATACCCCCATAGTTCTAGACGAGCATCGCGGCAGGGAGGATCTGAAAAAGACTGATATTCGCCGGCAGCAACTTTATCTGTCATGCCAGCGGGAAAAACTGGAATGTCTTTTCCTGTCCACAGAATCCAAAACATGGCCTGATGCCGTGGGTAAGGCCCTGTATTTGATCAGTTTATTTGCGGAAACAAGAGAAGGGCAAAGTCCCCGCAATGCCCGATTGATCAGGCATGTTCTGTGTGAAATGGAAAACCTGCAAGCAGAAGAGGATGAGACGTGAAAGGAAGTTATCCTGAAGAATACCTACCACTTTCTTCACGCAGTGATGGCCCCAAGGATCGCGATTGCCTTCGATGCAGAACACAGTTCAGGAGCGAATGGTCCGGGGATAGAATCTGCACTAGATGTAAAGGAAGCCAGGCGTGGCGACAGGGCCAACCAACCAGGCAAGGTAGTTTTTAGAGAGGCAACATTTTGCATAAATATTGTAAGCGCCCGGTCGGCTGATCAAGCGGCCAGTTTTTCCTGACTGACCCTGAAGTTCCAGGGCAACAGTTCATCAATCCGATTGATCGGATGATC
>NZ_QRDW01000038.1 GCF_003385955.1 Aestuariispira insulae | reverse complement strand
AACCTTGGCATCAACAGCCTGCGGGCCATTGTTGGCGGCCGTCAGGTCAATGTCATTGCCGGTCTCGAAGTCCAACGTCTCAACACCGGTGACCGAGTCCGTCGAACCAGCGGCATCGGTGATGGCAAAAGAACCATCACCCTGATCCTGGATCACATAGTCAGCATAGCTGCCTGCAAGCTTCAGCACATCCGTGCCTTCACCACCATCAATCACATCCGAACCAGTACCGCCAATCAGCGTATCATCGCCCAAACCGCCCAAGAGGGTCGCCCCCGCATCAGAACCCGGCACCGCATAGACCGAATGGAAGCCTGACGGTACCTCATGAGCAAAACCGTCCTGGCCAAAGTTGAACTCAAACGTGGCCGGGCGGCTGGCCGCCGTATTGTGGCGGCTCACGATCGGATTGTAACTGCCTTCCGGAATACCGGAAAACTTCTTCATGCTCTCCCCGTTCAGGAAAAACTCAATGGTGCCTGCCGTCGCGTCAAAGGCAACACCCAGAACATCATTCTCCCCGATCTCGGATCCGAACTCCGGATGCCAGACGCCATCCATATATGCATCCGCTTTATAGTCATCAACGACCGCACCGCTTTCGCCTCGGATCACCCAGGCATTGCCCTGCGGCGCCTTATCGTTGATGCCAAAGGCCTGATTGGCGATACCGACCGTGCCTTCATGCCAGTAATGGCCATTCTCATAGGCCACATCCGTGAACTTGACTTCCCAGTAGAACTGGCCCGAACTCATCTCAATGTCCGCGATCGCCGATCCCGCAAAGCTCGTGCCCATGCTGACCGTCTGGCCGTCTTCGCTGAAGCTGAAACCGCTGTGACTGTTTGCTGTGGAGAAAGCGGCTCCCTCACTGACAGCCACGAGTTCGTCCGGCGTGACATCACCCGCCTGGATCAGGTCATCCCCGGCACCACCATCGATGGTCACGGTTTGATCATCCCCAATCAGCACATCATTGCCATCCGTGCCCGTATAGTCCGCCGACATTGCGCTCACAGGGGGCACATCCGCGCCCTGGACCGGCGTACCATTGACCGTGAAATCATGACCGTTGCCGGAGACATCACCGCCCAGGGCCGCCGCTTCATTATAATCCAGGTGGAACCCGTTGCTCCCGGCAGACAGGCTGGAGATGTCGCGTGCAGACCAGTCTCCCGATCCGTCTGGCACACCGAAACTGTCCGCCCCCAGCGCCTGGCCATCAATCAGGACCGTTTCCGCAAAGGAGCCATCCATGTGATAGTCATAAGACTCATAATGTCGGCCGATCCGATGCTCACTGGCCGCGCCAATGCCATATTGGGCATTCTGGGCGAATGTGGATGTCCCAGCCCAATCGGCCCGCTCACCGTCAAGATACAGGCGCAGGCGGTCAGCCTCATTCGCCTGGGTCGTATCGACCGAAAGAACGACATGATGCCAGCCCTGCGTATCGTCGATCACCGCCGATGAGGCAACGTCACTGGGCCCGGATGCCGTGTTGAAACCAACAGCCAACTTGCCGCTGTCGTTGATCCACAGATAGAAATGCCCGTCACTGGCTTTTGAGCTAAAAAGCATCTGGTTCGGTGCCAGGCTGTCCAGCTTCACCCAGGTCGAGAAAGCCCATTGGCTCCGGTCTCCCGCCGCAGCCGGTGTCCAGGAGAGATAGTCCGTCGACCCATTCAGGGAAACCGAATGATCAATTGTGTAGGGATCGCCACCGACCCCGACCGATATAGTTGCCTGGCTGGAAAGGCCAGCCGCATCCGTCACCTTCCAGGTGAAGCTATCAGCTGCCGTGTTGCCCTTGGGATCATAATGGTAGGTGCCGTCCGCATTCAGCGTCACTTCTGCACCACTCGTAAGCGTGTAGACATTCTCGGACAGACTGACCGCCCCGACAATCTCATAGGAGAGGCTGTCACCCGCATCCGCGTCAGACGCGCTCAGCTTATGGCTGACCTCGTCCCAGCTATTCAGAACAACCTTCGCATCAACCGCCTGCGGTCCACTGTTGGCGGCCGTCAGGTCAATGTCGATACCCGTCTCAAAATCCAGTGTCTCGACACCCGTGACCGTATCCGTCGAACCGGCGGCATCGGTGATGGCATAAGAGCCATCGCCCTGATCCTGGATCACATAGTCGCC
>NZ_QRDW01000037.1 GCF_003385955.1 Aestuariispira insulae | reverse complement strand
AACCAATCTGGAAGGAAAAGTTCGTAGACTGAACCTGACCTGACAGAACACCGCGTCAAAGCCGGTAACTGTCAGACGGAGTCTCGACTACTACACTTTAGAAACAAATTTACTGACCAGATATGGTCTGCACCATTATGTGACTTTTTCCAGCTCCGATGGGGTGAATGTCTTCTCCATTGACGGAGATATGAGCGGTAAAATGATCACACACGCCTGCGATATCATCCGTGAAATGTACCAGGGCAAATCATCGGTCCAGATACTCTAAGGCGCGGTTGCGCCATATTCGGAGGCATTTGGCAGTTGGTCCGCTTGCTTAGTCCAGTCTCCGAATGGTCAAGGAAGTTGGCTTTACGCTAACCCATGTCAGTATCGCTCTCGAAAAACTGTATTAAACTCCCCCAGGAACGCTGAGCCAGAGGAGCGGCCAAATTGTTTGAGCCACTGTCGGCAATAAGCGAATGAGGTGGTGTTATGCCGCCGGAGGATTGATTATGAATATTCCAGAATGGCTGAAGCCTGGCATCTACGGAATGGTTTTGGGGGCGGTCGTTCTTGCCGTTGTCGGATTTTCCTGGGGCGGCTGGATGACCAGCGGGCAGGCGATTAAGGTCGCCGACACCATGGCGGATGATGCCGTCATTGCCGCATTGCTTCCCATATGTATCGACAGTGCAAGTACCGACATAAATCGCACCATGAAAATAGGAAAGATCCGCGAAGCAGCGGACTATAAGAGGCGTGATGCTCTGATGGAGGCTGGCTGGGCAACGGTTCCAGGTGAAACCAGTCCGAACAGGGACCTCGCAAAGGCCTGTCTGGACGCTCTTAACATCGAGAAGCAGTAAACCCCATCGGCAGGTGATGCAATGGCGGGGACTGGGTATCCGAACTATATCAGTCCCCTACCACGTCAAATCTCAATTATGCCTCCAATAGTCCATTGCTATCTGGTATTTGGGTGTATCCGGACCGCATATGGTTGAAACATTTCCGAACGGTTTTCATATATGGGCAAGCTATGCACTTGTATCAGCGGCCATTATTGGGTTCGCCATCGGGCGTGTTCAGGTTGAGCTGACATCGCTCTTGATTCTTGTATCGCTGTTGCTGTTGTTCGAGATTTTCCCACTCCTTGATGCTGCAGGCGAGCCTGTCCTGGAAACACGTGATCTGCTTGCCGGTTTCGCCAATCCTGCGCTGCTCTCCGTTATGGCACTGCTTGTTCTTGGCAATGGCTTGTGGCGGTCCGGTGCCATGGACAGGGGACTCAAATGGATGATGGGATATGCCGGGAACCACGAAAAAGTGGTTTTAGTTGTTTGTTTTACCGTCATATTTCTGACCAGCCCTTTTGTCAGCAATACGCCCGTGGTCGTGATCTTCATACCGGTTTTTGAAGCGATCGCGCGGCGTTATTCAATCCAGCCAAGTGTAACAATGATGCCATTGTCGTTCATCGCTATTCTTGCCGGCATGACCACATTGATCGGGTCGTCAACAAATCTCCTTGTTTCAGGGGCGATGAGCGCACTGGGTGAACGGCCCCTCGGCTTTTTCGAGTTCACATTGCCCGGGCTGGTTCTCGCAACAACCGGTCTTTTCTATGTGATCTTCATTATGCCGCGCCTTTTACCTCTGCGGATATCGCCGATGCAACGTTTCATCTCCGGCAAACATCGCAGATTCATAGCGCAATTCAATCTGGGCGCCGATCCAAAGCTTGTTGGAGCCGCGCCGCGTTTCAACATACTTGGCATTAATGGAACCCGGCTTCTACTCGTGCAACGCGGTGATCATCCTTTTGTACCGCCATTTGGCAATCTGATACTCCAGGAAGGAGATGTTCTTGTTATCATGGCAACGTATCAAGGGTTGGCGGAAGTACATACAAGGTTCCCGAGTTTGATGTTCAGCACTTCTGGGGAAGAGGATATGCCGGAGAAAGGTGCTGAGCGGGAAAGCTGGTTGTCCCGTGACCAGAGCGTCGCTGAGGCGATGATAGCGCCCGGTTCGCAATTTGCCGGGCAAAATCTTGAGGAAATCGGATTTCGCACACGGTACGGCTGCCTTGTCCTGGGAATAGAACGACATGCCAGGGTATCGCGCCATCTTACCGGCAGCATCATATATGAGGGAGATATTCTGGTGCTTCAGGGCAGTCGGGACGCGATCGACCGATTGCGCGAACATCGAGGGGTGGTTGTGCTTGATGGATCTACGCAGCCCTTGCCGGAGGCTCGTGATGCCAGGATGGCCAGCATCATCTTTGTCTGTACAATCTTGATTGCCTCTCTTGGGCTTTTGCCAATTTCCGTTACCGCAATTGCCGGTGTTTCCCTGATGCTCGTTACCCGTGTCCTCACCCTGAAACAGGCGAGCAGAGC
>NZ_QRDW01000036.1 GCF_003385955.1 Aestuariispira insulae | reverse complement strand
ACCGCGCCTTTTTGCAGCGCGGTCACGGCGGAGGCGGCCTTCAGCACCGCCGAGGCCGCGGTCACGCCCTGCGCGGCGGCCCCGCCTTCGCCCTCAATCTAAATTTAAGTTGTTTCTAAATGTGATTGATCCAGCGTAACCGAGGCCTATCCCGATGGACGGGCAGAATGATCAGGTTGCAAACCAAGCAGTTTGAAATATCGTCCCATAAAGTCGACCTCTTCGGCCGACAGGTCTTTCGACAATTCCTCCCAACCGTGTTCCTCAAGGATCCGATTGATACGATCCAAATGAACGTGATCATAGTCTTGCCATCGGTTTGCCTTTAGAATCAACATAATCACTTCCAGCATGAGCTGTTCTACAGGAAGGTCATAAGCATCTTTCCGTTTTTCATAGGCATAACCATATTCCTGCTCTCTGTCTGACCAATCCGCACCGGTCTCTATTTTGTGCCAACAGTAATAAAAGTAACTATCGAGAAAATCGGTTTTGATCTCTTCTAAGGTCGCACGGTCCAACTTAGTCTTCCTTTCGGTTCGGGTTCAAACGAACCCCCTTATTGTCTTTTATCACGACAAGAATACTCGGATATTTTTGTACAAATTGATCCGCGACGGATAAACAACTGCCGCAGGCTGGTTTCTCGGTAAAGATCGTGACAGAGCTTCTTGCTGTTAGCGGTGACAGGTTTGAAATAAGGAGCTATTTCCCGGTAGAGGAAAGCCGGGACCGAAATCCGAAGGAACATAAGGTATGATATCCTTGAGAATATCGCTCAATCTCGAAATTCCGGCTCAATCACCATGAAGCGCCCCCGGCGCAACCGAGGCCTATCCCGATGGACGGGCTGAATGATCAGGTTGCAAACCAAGCAGTTTGAAACAACGTCCCATCATGTCGATCTCTTCGGGGGGCAGGTTTTCCGACAGTTTCTCCCAACCGTGTTCCTTGAGGATCCGATTGATACGATCCAAATGAACGTGATCATAGTCATGCCATCGGTTTCCCTTTAGAATCAACATAATCACTTCCAGCATGAGCTGTTCTACAGGAAGGTCATAAGCTCTATCCCATTCTTCATAGGCATAACCAAATTCATGCTCTCTATCTGACCATTCAGCACCTGTCGGGATTTTGTGACAACAGTAGATGAAATAACAGTCGAGGAAGTCGTTTTTGATCTCGTCAAAGGTCGCACGCTCCAACTTAGTCTTCCTTTCGGTTCGGGTTCAAAAGATTCCCCTTATTGTCTTTGATCACGACAACAATATTCGGATATTTTTGCACAAATTGGTCAGCGACGGATAAGCAACTGCCGCAGGCTGGTCTCTCGGTAAAAATCGTGACAGAGCCTCTTGCTGTATAGTTACCGCCCAATTGATCAGCAATGTTGTCCAAGATCTTATATTCTGAGTCTACATGCCGAGGTATTTTATCCCCTACTGCATTTTCGATGTCTTTTGCCGTGAAATTGCCGCTGCCCCCTGGAACAAGCCCCATATCCTTCATTTTTTCCGTAATATTATATGGTTCAATTTGGCTGTGAGCATTCATTTTTTCGGGAATGCCATCAATTTTGATCTTAGCCGTTGCAACATTGCCGGATCTTTTCAATTTGGAGGTCAAACCCGACCGCACGGTTGTGACTTCAATCCTGGCGAGGTTCAGATCAAAGGATTTAAGTGCGTCATGTTCGAGGATTTTCCGGTCGATTTCCGATGCAAGAGCCTTGATATCTTTTGCCAGCTTCTTAGCTTCGCTTCCTTTGCCGCCTGCCGTTAACCGCTTTGACGCAAGTTTCGCAATCGTTGCGGCACCGATAATGGTACCGGCCAATGCGGCATCTTCCCCGGAGATATCCGCTTCCCGGAGTTGTTTCAACGCTGTCTCGAACAGGAAGGCCTGGAATTCTTCTGATTTTTCGTCGATCCCCTCTTTCGCATTCACAACGCGTTTAACCCCGGTTTCGAATTCCTCCGCATAATATTCGATCATTGACTCGTTGGAGCGGTGTTCTCCGTTCGTCACAGGATTAACGACTTCCAGTGTTCCTTCACCCATCCCCGCGAGTGCCCACATGGCACCGGGAAGGATATCCAGAACAGACAGGGACGCGTTGACCCCATCTTCATTCTCAGAGAGAAAATCTGCTGCGGAGTTGAAACCATCCCGGTAAAACTGCAACAATTTGAGTCCGGCCTGTTCTCGGATATTTTGGAGTTCCACGGTTAAGCCGGAGACTTTTTCAAGGCCGGCCAATTTGATATTCGCCCCCATGAGGTCGATCAGTTCGTTCCGTTCTTCAACAGGGAGATTGTTGAAATCTTCCGCCGAGCCAATCTCATCCAAATAGGCTTGAATCTGGATCAATTTGCCGAGCGGAGAGTCCAGGAGTTGATAAGCCTGTTCCGGATCGATGCCGCTGTCAGTCATAAGGCGGAAGGCTTTTTTCATAGCCTCGCCTTTGTTCTCCATTGACTTTGGCAGAACCTCCATCTGGCGATCAAGATAATCGGCGATGGCCTCGACCTTGTCTGCCGCCGTTGATATCATTTTACGCGTCTGTTCAAAGCCGCTGACCACTTCCGCAAGGCTCTCACCACTCACAAAGACTTTCACAGTCGTCTTTTCGTCACGGATGAGTTCTTGAGCCTTTTCAATGGCCGTATTGATACCGTCCAAACCCTGATCCGGATTTGCTCGGATCACGATATTCGTCTTCCCATTTGGAGCGGCCACCGTTGCGCGGGTTGCCTGTTCCTTCTCGGAAGATTGCAAACCGCCCTCAACGGTCGGCAATTTTGCGATTATGTCGAGCAGACTGCTCTCTTCGCCATCGGCACCGCTGGCACCATTGCCTGCATTGCCGCCGGTGCCGCCGGTGCCGCCGCCATTGTCATCGCCGCCGAACAGGCTGCCCAGGTT
>NZ_QRDW01000035.1 GCF_003385955.1 Aestuariispira insulae | reverse complement strand
TAGCGTCAGCAAAGACGGTATCGGCACGGATACGCTTGCAGGGATTGAGAAGATCCATTTTGATGCCAATGATGACGGCATCATCAATGTGGATGAGAATGGCGACCCGACCGAGACGGTCATCGACCTGACGGAGGAAAGCGGTCCGGTTGGCGGCGATGCCAAAGTTGTTCTGGATGGCTGGGATACGGTCACGCATAAGCTCACCGTCTTTGACGCAGATCTCTATGAGGCCGACAGCTCGGAAAAGCTGACCTATGAAGTCATTGGTGACAATGTTGAAGAACAGCCGGATGGCAGCTTTAAACTGATCGACAGCGGGGGGACGGTCTCCTTTGATGAAGAGGGCAATTACACCTATATCCCGGCGACCAGTGATCAACCGGCAACCGACAGCTTCACCTGGCGGGTGACCGACCTGAGCGGGATGAGCACGGAAGGCACGATAAATCTTCAGGGCGCGCCTGTTCCCTACGATATCGGACAATCAGCCGCCTTTGACGGCACCGGACAGACCCTGACCCAGACTATGGAAACCGAAGGGAACCGGAAGACCTGGACCTTCTCCACCTGGGTGCGGCGCGGGGACCTGAACCGGAACCAGACCCTGTTCGCGGGCGGAACCAATGCCACCAATGACCAGACGGCGATCGGCATCGGTTATGGCGGCAGCAACGAGATCTTCCTGCATGGTCCGACCGGCATGAGCCTGCGCAGCCAGGCCCTGCTGGATCAGACCGGCGAATGGTACCATCTGGTGGTGGCGATGGACACGACCCAGGCGACGGCATCTGACAGGGTGAAGATCTATCTGGACGGCACGCAGTTGGACAGCTTCACAAACCCGACCTACCCGGCGCTGAATGCTGAAATGGGCATCGGCAAGGCGGGTGGTCATGCGATCGGGCGTTTCTTTGATTTCGATCTGAACCATGTCAATGGGGATCTGGCGGATGTGGCCTATGTGGATGGCCAAGCGCTGGATGCCAATGCCTTTGGCCAGTCCGATGGGAATGGCGGCTGGGTTGCTGGCGGTATCGGTGTTGAGAACTATGGTACCAACGGTTTCCGATTTGATTTTGCCGACAGTGGCAACCTGGGTAAGGATCTTTCGGGCAACGGCAATGACTATACGGTCAATGGCACTCTCAGCCAGGGAACGGATATACCGGCTGTTGGCCAGGAGGCGCCGGATTATACTGCCACCGATGGCAATGATGTCCTTGAAGCTGGCGCCATGGGGGCCACCCTCTCTGGCGGTGCCGGCATCGACAAGCTAATCGGCGGCACCGGCAATGACACCCTGGTCGGCGGGAGCGGCTCGGATGAATACGGCCTGACCCGCGGCGGCGGGCAGGACCGGATCATCGATGTGTCCGGCCTGGCCGATGAGATGGCGTTTGATGCGGATATTGCCTATGACCAGGTCTGGCTGGAGCGGATCGGCAGTGATCTGCGCCTGACCATTATTGGCACCAATGACACGGTCACCATCACCAACTGGTATGCGAATAGCAGCTACCGGCTGGAGCTGTTCCAGGCCAGCGGCCTGACCATGACCAGTGCCGGGGCGGATCTGTTGGTGGAGGCCATGGCCGACACCGATTTCTCCCCCGTGGGCTATGGGGGTACCAGTCTGCCGACTGACCTCAGGAATGACCTGGATGACGCTTTCCAACTGGCCTGGGGCTATAGCGGCCTTGGCACGGAAGGCGATGACACCCTGACCGGGGACGACGGCTTTGACGGGCTTTATGGCTATGGCGGGGATGATACCCTGACCGGCATGGGCGGCCATGACCTGCTCGATGGCGGGGATGGCAATGACACTCTCAATGGCGATGGCACATTGACCCAGGTGACTGCGGAAGGCATGACCCTGGCGGATTGGGCCGCGGCCGGCATTGCGCTTTCGTCCAAGGATCTGGACGGCAATGACGGCACGGTCACCTTTGAGGCCAATGGTGTTGGCGTGGCCGGGGGCGATCCGGTGGGTGAGCAGATCAATTATGATAACAAGCTCAACCGCAAGGAAAGCCTGGTTCTGGCCTTTGATGATCCGGTGGTCAGCGCGGAAGTCACCTTCTCCAACCTGATCAAGGATGAGGAAGGCGGCGAGCGCGGCAGCTGGAAAGCCTATGACAAGGATGGCAACCAGGTCGGCAGCGGCTATTTCGGGCCGGATGACGTGACCGGTGAACCGGGGGTCGGTGTCATTGAGATCAAAGGCATCGGTTCCTTCACAGAGCTGCGTTTCTTTGCCGAGAAAACGGTGAATGAGGCGGCTGGGATTGAAAATCCGGATGATGACAGCAGTGACTTCTTTGTCCGTTCCGTCACCTATCGGAAAGACCCGGACGAGGCGGCGCATGGCAATGATGTGCTGACCGGCGGCGACGGGGCCGATACCTTCCTCTTTGGCGAGGGCGGCGGCCGCGACATCGTTACCGATGCGGAGGCGGCCGATAAGGTCAAATTCGGCATTGGGGTTGAAGCGGACGAGATCTGGTTCAGCCAATCCGGCAATGACCTGGAGGCCCGTCTGCTGGGCAGCAATGATGCCATCATCATCGATGACTGGTTCGCGGGCACCGCCAAACAGGTGGGGTCGTTCGAGCTGAACGATGGCAGCACCTTGAGCGCCGCCAATGTGCAGAGCCTGGTGAATGCCATGTCCGCCTGGGCGGACCTGGACGGCACAGATGTGGAGGATCTGGGGGCGGCCCCGACCGATGACGAGGGTCTGACCACGGCATTGGCTTTGTGGCAGCAGCAACCTTGATCCAGGCCTAACTACAACAGCCCCGGCAGAGAGATCTGCCGGGGCTTTTTCTTCTGGAGGCGTCTTATCTGTCGTTCCTGTGCAACAGGCGCAGCTTATCTGTGAGCGCCCGGTGAACCCCACCTTGTAGGTTTTTGCGAATACAGTCAGGTTCAGCCTCAGATTTTCACAGGATTGAGGGTTTGACCATGACAGA
>NZ_QRDW01000034.1 GCF_003385955.1 Aestuariispira insulae | reverse complement strand
AGCGGGCTCTTTGGAGGTCATGGATTTCTGTCTCATCTTCGTTCCCTTACGGTCTCTACGATGAACCAGAAATCCTCCGTTATGCAATCAGCTTAGTTTGTCCCACAGATGCTGACGGGGAACATGCTGTCTGACGAAGAGAAGACACGCAAGCGTCGCGGCCGGAAACAGGCCAAGGATAAATATAAAGAAATCAACGCGCAATACGGAGAGGCCACAAGTCCTCTGGCTATAGTCCAGATTGATCACACGCAATTGAATGTGATGGTGGTGGATTCGGAGGATCGTGAATGTATCGGGCGGCCCTGGATAACAGTGGCTATTGACGTATTCAGTCGCATGATCACCGGCATGTTCATCTCCCTGGATCCGCCGAGCGCTGACAGTGTGGGTATGTGCCTGTGCCAGAGTATCCTGGAGAAGGATGCCCTCCTGCGGAAAATCGGTGTCGAGGGTAGCTGGCCTGTGTGGGGGCGGATGAATACTCTTCATATGGATAACGGTAAGGATTTCCGTGGTGAGATGGTCCGGATTTTTGCAGAGGAATGGTCTGTTGATGTGCAGTTCCGGCCACCGGGTTTCGCGGAATGGGGTGGCCATATCGAACGCCTGAACGGGACTTTGAAAACGGAACTGGATAGCGTCAAAGGCACCACATTCCGGGGACCGAAAGACCGGGTTGAATATGACCCCGAGGAACATGCGGTCATGACCCTGGATGAGTTGGAGAAATATCTCTTCAACCATGTTGTGAACGTTTACCACCAGGAAAGGCACAGTCAGTTGGAGTGCCCGCCTATCGCCAAATGGCAAGATGGTCTGTTGGGGGACAAAGGTTCCGGATTGCCTGACAAAGTCGAGGATACGGAGAAGCTGCGCCTGGACCTGCTGCCGATGATCAAAAGGAAAATCCGGCGTGATGGCATTGTCTGGGATCACATCCATTACAGTTGCCCCGAGCTGAGACTGCTGCTGATCAACAAAGACAAGTTCAATAAGGAAAAATTGATTGTCCGTCGTGACCCCAGGGATATCAGCACCATCTACCTCTATCATCCGGTGCTGAAAGCCTACATACCCGTTCCGTACCGCGACACGTTCCGGCAGCCGATATCGCTTTGGGAACATAGGGAAGCCCGGGCGAGGCTGAAGAGCCAGGGAATCACAGCGGTGAATGAAGATCTGATTTTCCAGGCTCTTGCGAGGAACCAACAACTCGTCGAAACCTCCGAGAAGACCACCAAGAATGTCCGGAAAAACAAGGAAAGGGCCAGGCGCCGGAAACAGGATGCCAGTCGCGTACCGGCGACCCCCAAGAAGACGGTTGAAAACCGTTTGCCGAAACCGGAATTGAAGTCCGTTCCGCCTGTTGAAGTAAAGGTTCCGGATCCACCGGATGAGGATGACTTCATTGATTTCGACGAAGAAGAACTCACGCCCCAATATATGCCTGTCAGGAGGATCCAATAATGCATATCGAACACCGTGTTGATGTCTTGCCATATGGGAAAACCACTCATGAGGCGCTGTTTCAGGACAAGTGGATCGACTATGATGTGGGGACTAAGGCGACGACCAAGCTATGGTTGCTTTTTCATGAGATTGCTTCGGTGCGCACTAAAGGCCTTCTGATCTATGGGAAGCCGAACAGTGGCAAAAGCATGCTGGTCCACAAATTCCGGGCGGATATTATTGAGCAATATCAGGAGAAAGATCTGGAATCCAAGTTGTGTCCGGTTCTTCTTATTGAGACACCGGGGCACCGGGCCAATCCCAAATCACTGTTTATCGAAATCCTGAAATCCATGAATGCGCCGATCAGTTCGTCACACAATGCCGATAAGCTTCTGGAGCAGATCGAAATCCTGGTGCGAAAGCACAACATTCGGATGATTGTGCTGGATGAGATCCACAACATTATGTATGCGCATAATCATGAAAGGTCGGCTTTCCTGAATTCGATCCGATATCTCAGCAATAAGCTGGATCTGCGGATTGTAATGGTGGGTACCGACCACGCTCATCACATGATCCAGATTGATCCCCAACTGGCGAGCCGGATAGCTCCGTTTCCCCTGACGCCCTGGAGACGCGACGACAAAAATTATGCCGCTTTTGTGCTCCAACTCATTATGGGGTGCGGCCTCAAGATCTGTGATGACAACAAGCGCACGAGTTTCATGCATCTAATGCATGATCGTACAGAGGGCCTGACTGGAGAGACAAAAGATCTGGTTGTGCGGGCAGCAATGAATTCCTTAAACCATAATCTGGATCATATTCCGGCGGAGGTGCTTAGCCAGACTGATTGGATGATGCCGAGTGAGCGGCATGGGGTGGTGTAGATCCTGCATTTATGGATTGAGGTTTGCTCAAGTTTTTTCCTAAATGATTGAGTGAGCGTTCATCTCGTGTAAGTGTTTTAGCTGTTGTGTCAATTAACGTGGTGCCAGAAATCGTGAAGACATATACCTACACCAAACTTACAAGCCCAAGCGCCGTCAAAAAGGCAATTCAGATTTGGGATGAGATTGGTGAAAGCGCATTCTTGGCTTTATACGGGTTTCAGAATGCTCGTGAGTATGTTCTTAGATATGAAGGCAAGGAGTATCCTTCCAAAGCGATAGCGGCTGTAGCTTATGGAATACAGCATCCTGAAGAACCGCAAATGACCTCCCTAAACTCAAGCGGAGGTAAGTCCCCGGGGAAAGCTGGGTGGGCGCTAGCACGTATTGGATTTGAAGTTGATGGAATCCCCAAAAAAGCCAGGCACTGGAGTCTTTCTGAAGTTGAATTGACGGTCCGGGCCTATTTGAACATGTTGGGCCTGGAGTTAGCTGGTATCGATTATGTAAAGGCTGAATTCAATCGAAATGTGAAGAGGCATTTGAATAGCCGTTCAACAGCAGCAATTGAGTACAAGTTTCAGAATATCAGCGCTGCGCTGCAGGAAATGAAATTACCGTTTATCGATGGCTATAAACCTTACTCAGAATATCAAGCCCTCTTAAAATATGTGTTGGAGGACGAACTAGAATCCAGCTTTTCTGTGTTAGGAAATGTTGCCGACCAAGTTCCTGTGAACGGTGAGTTGGATAGCTATTTTGTAGAGCCGCCGGAAACTAAACTTCAGCTTCCTGAGGGAAAGCAAAAGGTAATTCAAACTTCTTGGTCAAAACGGGAAGCAAAAAACAGAAAGCTTGGGCTTAGAGGAGAAGTTTTTGTATTGGAGCTAGAAAAAAGACGTTTGATAAATCTGGGTTTAGCGGAAAAATCTGAGCAGATTGAACATGTGTCGCAAACTATTGGAGACGGTCTCGGATACGATATTCTCTCATTCGATGAAGATGGAAGAGAACTGCATATAGAGGTTAAAACAACTCTTGCAGGCATAGAGCATCCGTTTTGGGTGACCCGCAATGAATTGTCCGTGTCCCAGGATCTTTCTGAATCATACCGGCTCTATCGGGTTTTCAATTTTGGAACCAATACACAAGTCTATTGCTTAGAAGGGGCTTTGGATGAGGTATGCCAATTGCTCCCTGCAAATTTTCTAGCAGCGCCAGCTTAAGAAGCCACTCACTATTTCGCTGAATCAGAGAGCTTCTTGCTGATCTGCTGAATGACTGACCTGAGCCCCAGAGTTCCTCCAGCTATAGGCAGAGTCGTCGGTTAAAGTTTTGCTCAGTTACGTTGTTGTTTGCAAGCAGTATGGGGGCATG
>NZ_QRDW01000033.1 GCF_003385955.1 Aestuariispira insulae | reverse complement strand
TGACGCGGGATGGAGCAGCCCGGTAGCTCGTCAGGCTCATAACCTGAAGGTCGCAGGTTCAAATCCTGCTCCCGCAACCAAATAAAAACCCCCGCTTTTTTGCGGGGGTTTTTTATTGATGCAGGCTGTTTAGGCAATAACACTGCTCTAAAAATTCTCGCTCAGGCACCATCATCCGTAAGCCGGAGCTGGGGACGGTCGTTGACTAGATCTGAAAGCCCGTCCCAGATGCAAGAGCATCTTGATCCCGAAATCAGTCAACAAACAAGATGCTAACGCGGCGGCAGAGCTGGCGGGGCGGTTATCGCTGGTCATTTGTTGAAGAAATGGAAAAGGCCCCAGAGTGAGATTAAAAAATGGCGAGGGATAAAAAAGGGCGCCGCACGAGGGAATGCGGCGCCTGTAGGCCCTGAAACAGGTTTGCAGGGCAGGGGGTTATAGCGTTGCAGCCACCTTGTCGACAGCGGCTTTGGCCTTGGTGACGACCTGATCCACCTCGTCCTTGGTGATGATCAGCGGCGGGGCAAAGCCCAGGATGTCGCCATGGGGCATGGCGCGGGCGATCATGCCCTGTTCCAGGCAGGCAGCAGAGATTTGCGGACCGACTTTCAGCGCCGGGTCAAAACGCTCCTTCTTTTCTTTGTCCGCGACAAACTCCAGCGCCGCCATCAGACCAACACCGCGCACTTCGCCGACAATCGGATGATCGTCAAAGGTTTCATGCAGGCGCTGCTGGAGATAGGCACCGGTCTCGCGCGCATTGCCGGTCAAATCCTCGCCATCGACGATATCCAGGTTGGCATTGGCAGCCGCCGCACAGACCGGATGGGCGGAATAGGTCCAGCCATGGCCAATCGGGCCCAACTGGTCAGAGCCCTGTTCCAGTACCTGCCAGACACGTTCGCCGACAATGACACCGGACAGCGGCAGATAGCCGGAGGAGACACCCTTGGCAATGGTGATCAGGTCCGGCTCCATATCATAATGCTGGCTGCCGAAATAGCTGCCGGTCCGGCCGAAAGCGGTGACGACTTCATCGGCGATCAACAGGATATCGTATTTTTTCAAGACGGCCTGAATCTCGGCCCAATAGCCTTCCGGCGGCGGCACGATGCCCCCGGTGCCCAGCACTGGTTCGCCGATGAAAGCCGCAACCGTTTCCGGCCCTTCGGCCAGGATCATTTCTTCCAGTTCTGCCGCCAGGCGTTTGGAGAAATCCAGCTCGGTTTCGCCTTCCTTGGCGTTCCAGTAATAATGCGGGGTGGATGTATGCAGGATCGGCGCGCGCGGCAGATCAAAGGCATTATGGAACAGCTCCAGCCCGGTGAGAGAGCCGGTCATGATGCCGGAGCCATGATAGCCGCGCCAGCGGGAGATGATTTTTTTCTTCTCCGGGCGGCCCAGGATATTATTGTAATACCAGACCAGTTTGATGTTGGTCTCATTGGCATCACTGCCGGACATGCCGTAATAGACCCTTTTCATGCCTTTTGGGGCCTTTTCCACGATCCGCTGGGAGAGGCGGATCACCGGCTCGTTCCCGTGGCCCACATAGGTATGGTAATAGGCAAGCTCGGACGCCTGTTTATGGATCGCGTCGGCAATCTCCTGGCGGCCATAACCCACATTCACACAATAAAGGCCGGCAAAGGCATCCAATGTCTTTTGGCCGTCGGTATCCCAGATATGGACACCTTCGCCGCCGCGGATGATCCGGCTCGGCGTTTCACCATCTGCATGGGCGCGCATATGGGTGGAGGGATGGAAGAAATACTTCCGGTCCAGTTCATGCAGGTCGTTTACAAGTTTTTCGTTCATTCGATTTATCTCCCAATCAGGCTGCTTCGTAACTGATGCAGACATATTTCAATTCGGTAAATTCCTCGAGGCCGTGGCGGGATCCTTCCCGCCCCAGGCCCGATTGCTTGACGCCACCAAAGGGAATGGGCGCGCCGGTGATTTTTGGCGTATTGACCGCCACCATGCCATATTCCAGCGCGTTTGAGAGCGTCTGGATCCGGCGGTTGTCAAAGCTGTAGAGATAGGCCACCAGCCCATATTCTGTGTCGTTGGCCATGGCGGCGATATCATCACGATCATCAAATTTAATGATCGGGGCCACAGGGCCGAAGGTTTCCTCGTGATAAATCGCCATATCTGGGGTGACGTCGGCCAGCACGGTCGGCTCATAGAAAAGCCCGCCCAGGGCATGGGGCTTTCCACCAGTGGTGAGACGCGCGCCTTTGGCAATGGCATCGGCCACATGGCTGGCGCATTTATCCAAGGCACGTTCATGCATCAATGGGCCTTGTTCGACGCCCTCTTCCAAACCGTCCCCCATTTTCAGTGCGGCTGTGGCGGCCGTGAATTTCTGAATGAAGGTATCATAGACATCCGCATGCACATATATCCGGTTGGCACCGAGGCAATCCTGGCCGGTGGTGGCAAATTTTGCGCCGATCGCGCCTTTGACGGCCTGATCCAGGTCTGCGTCAGGGAACAGAATGAAAGGCGCATGACCGCCTAGTTCCATGGACATTTTCTTGACTGTTGCCGCCCCCTGGGCCAGCAGCAGGCGGCCTACTTCCGTCGAGCCGGTGAAGCTAAGTGCGCGAACGGTTTTATTGGCGCAAAGCTCCTGGACCACCTCACGCCCGCCGGTCACGATATTGAAGACCCCGGCCGGGATGCCGGCACGTTCGGCCAGTTCGGCCAGGGCGGTCGCGGAAAACGGGGTCTCGCCGGCCGGGCGCACGACCATGGTACAGCCTGCCGCCAAAGCGGCAGCAGCTTTCCTGGTGATCATGGCACTCGGGAAATTCCAGGGTGTGACGGCTGCGGTCACACCAATGGCCTCACGCCGGATCTGCATGTTGCGATCCGGCAGATGGGAAGTGATGCTTTCCGCATTCACCCGTTTGGCTTCTTCTGCGTACCATTCGATGAAATTGGCGGCATAATCGATCTCGCCCAGGGATTCCGCAAGGGGCTTGCCCTGTTCCAGGGTCATCAGCAGCGCCAGATCATCCTTATGCTCGAGCATCAGTTCGAACCAGCGGCGCAGAAGCTTTGAGCGTTCCTGGGGCAGTAGGTCGCGCCAGGCGGGGAAGGCGTCGGATGCCGCCTGGATCGCCTTTTGTGTTTCCCGCACACCCATATTGGGCACGGTGCCGACCAGTTGATTGTTGCTGGGATTTCGCACTTCAATTACCTGGCGGCTGTCGGCGGCCTCCCAGCGGCCGTTCACATAGGCATGTTCGCGCAGCAGGCGTGAATCCTTCAGGCGGCTGAGTGCTTCTGTTCTCTGTTCTTTTTCCATCGGCAGCGACATGGGGTCTATCCTCAGATTGTGCAGTTATCCCGAGCCATGACTATAGTCCGGACCCCGCAGAGACTGTTTTTGAATAGCATCGGATCGGGCGAGGGGTTTTCTTTCTTGCCATCAGTTTGCCGAAGAATCCTCGGGTTGAGTGAGGAGACGAGTTATTATTAAATGATATCAATGCAATATCGGTAATTTCTTCCTCGGACTTGTTGTTATTGCGGCCAATTCCACCCTGATCAGGGTCGTGAACAGGGGGATGTTGGAGTGTTGTGCCGAAAAATCATCGGTGTGAACTAGTCCCCATTTGTTGGACAGATCCAGCCGCAGTTTAAGCTACAAACATGCTCTCTGATCGGTTCTCCATGATTACTGACTATGCTGCCCTGTCTGCCGCTTGGAGGACCGGGCGATAGCCCGGGCCGGAGAGCGGCAGGCATCCGTGATAAACTTCCCTTG
>NZ_QRDW01000032.1 GCF_003385955.1 Aestuariispira insulae | reverse complement strand
CATCCACATTGATGATGCCGTCATCATTGGCATCAAAATGGATCTTCTCAATCCCTGCAAGCGTATCCGTGCCGATACCGTCTTTGCTGACGCTATAGGTCCCGTCGCCATTGTTGGTGACCGTATAGCCGGACATCGCACCGGCATAGCGTGCGATATCCTCTCCGCTGCCGCCGACAAGGGTGTCATCGCCATTGCCGCCAATCAGCGTGTCGTCGCCACTGCCGCCGGCAAGGGTTGCCCCGTCTACCGTCTCTATGACGGCCAGTGCATCAAAGCCATCCGGGGCGCCATAATTCCAATCACCGCTCGCGGTTTTCAGATCAAGGGTTGTCGTGCCGCCGGAACGCGCCCCCAGCATCACACGGATGCTGTCACGGTCCGCTTCCGGAATGACAAATGTCGGGTTCGCTCCCGTGGCCGGATCCCCGGTCACATTCTGATGATCATCATACCAGCCAAGGCCGCCCTTGCCGATCCAGGCCTTGCCTGTTTCCGGGTCATAGGCAAACAGCATCCGCTGGCCCGGCGAGAATTTATAGGCATTAGTACCAGTCGGCCCAAGACCGCCGTCATCCATCCATGTGGTGCCATTGGCATTGCTGTAGGTATACCAGGCCCCGGCCTGGGCATTGGCTCCAAAATCAGCCGTCACACTGTTCAGGCGATCGGAGGCAAAGCCCGCATAGATGCCAGCCCCATAGGCCCCGATCTCAACCTCAAAATAGACCGGTCCTTTCACAAGCTGATTGGAGAGCGCAACACCGCCTGTGCCACCGACACGAAGATCCCCTTCAGACAGGGTGATCCCCGCAGACTTGGTGGCTGCATCCATCTCTGCTGGATCATTACTGACCACAACACCATTTACGTCACCGGCCTGGATCAGGTCATCACCGGCACCGCCGTCGATGGTGATTGTGTTGTCATTTCCAACAAACACATCATTGCCATCGGTACCGGCATAACTCGGTGCCTCCTGGCCAACAGCCGGCACATCCGTTCCCTGACTGAGAGTGCCATTGACCGTGTAGTCATTGCCGTTGCCCGAAAGATCCTTACCCAGGTTGCCACTGTCGGCAAAATCAAATCGGAAACCGTTGCTGCCATAGTTGGCAACACCGTCCCCGCCAGCAACCCAGCCGCCGTTACCGTCGGACTGGCCAAAGGCATTGGCATCCAGCGCCTGGCCGTCCACATAGGCCACATCCGCCAGATCCCCATTGATATGGTTCAGATCGAAATCAAAGAAACGCCCGATCGCATGACCACCCGCTTTGCCGATGCCCATTTCAGCATTCAGCGCCGGGTAAGTCGGGTTTGTGAAGCTGTCCAACTGCGTGCCGTCCAGATAGATCTTCACCCTGTCAGATGCCGTCGCCTGGGTCGTGTCCATCGCCACCACCAGATGGTACCATTCGCCGGTCTGATCCAGCAGGGCCTGGCTGCGCAGGCTCATGCCGGTCGGGCCATGCAGGAAGATCTCGTTGCTGCCGCCATAACCGATGCTGATTGCCGTCTGGTCATTGGTGGCATTGGTTCCGCCCGAGAACAGGGTCTGGTTCCGGTTCAGGTCCCCGCGCCGCACCCAGGTCGAGAAGGTCCAGGTCTTCCGGTTGCCTTCCGTCACCAGGGTCTGGGTCAGAGTCTGTCCGGTGCCGTCAAAGACGACTGATTGTCCGATATCGTAGGGAACAGGCGCACCCTGAAGGTTTATCGTGCCTTCTTCCGTGCTCATCCCGCTCAGGTCCGTTGCCCGCCATGTAAAACTATCCACGGCCGGCTGGTTCGATACTGCAGGTGTATAGGTGTAATTCCCCTCTTCATCAAAGGAGACCGTCGCACCGCTGGCCAGGGTGTAGATACCATCCACAGCTGTCACGCCAACAACCTCATAGCTCAGGCTCTCCGTGACGCCAGTCTTATTCAGATCCGCATCCGATACCGTCAGCTTGTGCGTGACCGTCTCCCAGCCATCTAGAACTACTTTGGCGTCCCCGCCAACCGGACCGCTTTCCTTGGTCAGATCAATGACGATTTCGCCATCATCATTCGCATCATCGGGATCGCTGTCTTCATCAATGACACCATTTTCATTTGCATCAAAATGGATCTTCTCAATGCCCGAAAGGATATCTGTTCCGATATCGTCGGCGTTGCTGTTTGCGTTGTTGGTGACGCTATAGGTCCCGTCGCCATTGTTGGTGATGGTGTAATCATCCTTCGTCCCGGCATAGCGTGCGACATCCTCGCCCGAGCCGCCGACCAGGGTATCGTCCCCCGCACCGCCGATCAGGGTGTCGTCGCCGCTGCCGCCGGAAAGGGTTGCGCCCGCATTCGTGTCCGGCACGGCATAGACCGAATGGAAACCTGACGGAGCCTCATGAGCAAAACCGTCCTGGCCAAAGTTGAACTCAAATGTGGCCGGGCGGCTGGCCGCCGTATTGTGGCGGCTCACGATCGGATTGTAGCTGCCTTCCGGGATACCGGAGAACTTCTTCATGCTCTCCCCGTTCAGGAAAAACTCAATGGTGCCTGCCGTCGCGTCAAAGGCGACACCCAGAACATCATTCTCCCCGATCTCGGATCCGAACTCCGGATGCCAGACGCCATCCATATAGGCATCGGCTTTATAATCTTCGACAACCGCACCGCTCTCGCCCCGGATCACCCAGGCATTGCCCTGCGGCGCCTGATCATTGATGCCAAAGGCCTGGTTGGCGATACCGACCGTGCCTTCATGCCAATAATGGCCATTTTCATGGGCGACATTCGTGAACTTGACTTCCCAGTAGAACTGGCCGGAACTCATCTCAATGTCAGCGATCGCCGATCCGGCGAAGCCCGTGCCCATGCTGACCGTCTGGCCGTCTTCGCTGAAGCTGAACCCGCTGTGGCTGTTCACCGCCTGGAAAGCAGCCCCCGCGCCCACGGTCACCAGTTCATCCGGCGTAACATCACCGGCCAAAAGCAGGTCATCACCGGCCCCGCCATCAATCGTGACGGTGCCCTCATTGCCGGTCAGAACATCATTGCCGTCCGTGCCTTCCATCAGGCTGCCCGGCGCATAGCCCAGGGGCGCGCCATAGCTCCAGTCATCGTTGGCAATTTTGAGCGTGATGCTGTCATTACTTGATTGCGCAACCAGCGATGGCGCCCAATCCAGATCCTTGTCCAGGGTCACCACCGGTTCGCCATTGTTCCACCAGCTGTCGCCGACGCCAAAGCGCAGCTCACCGCTCTCCGCGTCATAGGCATAGCGGTAGACCGCGCCATCCCCGAACGGGGCCGCGTCATCCGCCTGGATCGCATAGACCAGGCTGCCCTTCACATAAAATCCGCCAGCGCCGACACCGGCATAATCACCGGTCAGACCGCCAGAGACCATGCTGCCATACTGGCCTTCGGCAAAGTTGCTGGCCACAAGCCCGCTGCCGGCCCGGCCATTGTCCGTATCGGCGACAATCTCGGTCTCCCAATAGCTCTTGCCTTCCAGCCACTGGTCGTACCAGATGATCGAATAGGTTGCCTGCCCCTCAGAGCCGCTGCCCGTATAGGTCAGCTTGTCCGCCGACAGGCTGCCATAACCGTTATGGCGCGCGATGCTGTCATCCAACGTGCCGTAATGGTCCGGGTTGCCTTCCCCCACAGAGACCGTCACCGTCGCCTCACTGGACAGGCCGGCCGTATCCGTCACCGTCCAGGTGAAACTGTCGGGGGCCGACGCCCCATTGGCCGCATAGCTGTAGCTGCCGTCAGCATAAAGCGTCACCACACCGCCCTCTGCCAAGGTATGGACAACCGGATTATCCGTGGTCGCCGCGACCCCGCCGATGG
>NZ_QRDW01000031.1 GCF_003385955.1 Aestuariispira insulae | reverse complement strand
GTCACTTTTCCGCTTTGGAAGGTTAAGAGATTATCTTCCCTCAGTTTCCTGAGACAACGGTTAAGATGAATGGCGCTTAACCCCAACGCATCCGCAAGCAGATATTGATTGAGCGGGCATCGATACCCAGAGAGATCCGCCATCCCAACCAATTGAAGCCTGACTCCAAGTTCAAGCAGAAAATGCGCGGTCCGCACCAGCGCGCTCCTGCGGCCGATATTGATGAGATGCTCCACAACCATGGCTTCATCCCGGGATGCTGCCCAAAGCAGAGAGGCAGCAAGATGGGGGTCTTCCTCAAAACAACGCCTAATATCTTTTTTCGAGATCTCTGAAATCTCGATCCGGGTAACCGCCTCAAAGCTGTGGTCAGATGTCCTCAACAGCAAACTTCTCAAGCCCAGAAAATCACCGGGAATTTGAAAATCGATAATCTGTCTCGAACCATCCTTCAGCAGTTTGTAGGAATAGACCCAGCCCTTTCGAAGTATGAAGGCCTTATGATCGCTTGCTCCTTGCAATGAAAGACTCTTGCCCGCTTCCACGGACCGGCATGGACGCTGAAGCTTCTCCAATAATCTTGTGCTTTTTTCCTTAAGTTCAAAAAAAGTGGCAAGCTTCATGGCGATCGGAGATAGGCTACTATGTGCCACTTTTGCTCTCCATAAATCATGAATATCTGCTATCTCGTCCTGAGCGGACAGATGAACACTATAGGTCGAAAATCCTACCCCAGACTAATCCATGTTCATGTCGCGTGCCCGAAATACAGTACAATGGCAGAATTCTGGCCTGATTAAGAGGGTTTCGCCTAATTTGAAGCATAACAATGTAGATCCCAAGATTGGAGAAATCCTTATGCATACCAAAGCGGAAATTTCTGGTGCTGCCGCTCTTACGATCTGCGAAGCCCTATTACTCTGCCTTAAGGAAAGCGGGAACCTTACCAAAGAACAGATAAACGGATTGCTGACGGATGCGGTCAGCACCCATGTGAACGCTGCTGAGATGTCTTCAGACAGTGACTTACATAAATCAGCCGCCAAATTGATTGAAGAGATTGCCGCCGGTCGAAACTCGACCCGCCACTTATGAGCCTCTATGAGGCGGCTGTGAGTTTCAAGGAGAACGGAATTCTGCGCCCTAGTCACTCTGTCCGGGAAGGAATCCGGCTGCACTAGATATTGAGAGGCAAACGATGCCCATGCAAGGAAATGATAGTGGTCCGGGTGGTCCCTGGGGGCACCCGCACAAGCCGGACATTGATCCGGAAGAGTGGATTCGTTCAGGACAGAATCAACTGAGGCAGCTTCTGCCGGGTGGAGGCTATAAAAGCATAGCCTTGGCTCTTGTTCTAATCCTGATGGCCTGGACTGCCTGGTCAGCCTATTACACGGTGCCCAGCGATTCTGTTGCGATTGTTCAGCGCTTCGGCAAGTACCTCAAGGAAGTTCCGCCGGGCCTGCATTTCAGAATTCCGTTGGGGGTCGACAGCACCACCATTGTTCCAGTGAAACGGCAGTTGAAACAGGAGTTTGGCTTCGTCACACCGGACAGGGAAAACAGCTTCCAGGGCCCATCACAACAAACCGCAATCCGTGAAACCCAAATGGTCACCGGCGATCTCAACGCCGCTTTGGTGGAATGGGTGGTCCAATACCGTATTTCCAATCCCCAGAACTTCCTTTTTGAGGTCAGAGAGCCGAATGAGACCCTTCGATATGTCTCGGAATCGGTCATGCGTGAAGTCGTCGGAGACCGCACAGTGGATGAGGTGATCACCATCGGGCGGCAAGAGATTGAATCAGAGGCACTGACCAAGATGCAGTCACTGGCCACGAAATATGCGATGGGGATCAGCATCGATCAGGTGCAGTTAAAGAATATCAACCCACCACAGCCTGTGCAGGAATCGTTCAACGAGGTGAACCAAGCCCAGCAGGAAAAAGAGAAGCTCATTAACGAGGCGCGCAGGGATTACAACAAGGTTATACCACTGGCGCTGGGAGAAAAGGATCAGCGGATCCGTGAGGCTGACGGTTATCGGCTGAAAAGGGTCAACGAAGCGGAAGGGGATGCGGCAAGGTTTCAGGCTGTGCTGAAAGAATATCAGAAGGCACCTGAAGTCACCCGCCGCCGCCTGTATATCGAAACCCTGCAGAAAATCCTGCCCGGTCTGCGCTCGAAGGTAATTGTCGATGAGCAGGCGCAAAACCTCCTTCAACTGCTCGACCTTAACCTGCGGAAGGAGGTAAAAGAATGAACAAAATCCTTGTTATAAGCGCTGCTGCGATACTGCTCTCCGGCATTATCGGCATGTCGAGTGCACTATATACCGTCAGCGAGGTTGAGCAGGCGATCATAACCCAGTTTGGCAAGCCTGTCGGTGCCCCGATCACCACAGCCGGTCTGAAATTCAAGCTGCCTTTCATTCAAGATGTTAATTCGATTGATCGCAGGGTTTTAGAATGGGATGGGCGCCCATCGGATATGCCGACAAAGGACAAACTCTATATTTCAGTCGATCTGTTTGCCCGTTGGCGAATTGTCGATCCGTTGCAGTATTTCCTGCGTTTGAGGGACGAACGCAGCGCACAATCACGCCTTGATGATATTCTGGGGAGCGAGACCAGGAATGCGGTTGCCAAGCATGAACTGATTGAAATCATCCGTACCATGCGGGATCGGGTGCCATTACGCGACAATCTGCTGACTGATGCGGAACGGGAACAGCGGATCGGAACCCTGGTACCGATCCAGAAGGGCCGTAAATTGGTGGAGCAGGAGATTTTCACCGCAGGTGCCGAGAAGATCCGGGTCTTTGGTATTGAATTGCTCGACATCCGCTTCAAGCGGATAAACTACAACGAGAGTGTCCGGCCCAAGATCTATGACCGGATGATCAGCGAACGCCGTCAGATCGCAGAGAGATTTCTTTCCGAAGGCAACGGTGAGGCAGCAAGGATCAGGGGGAACCGGGTGCGTGACCTGAACAAGATCCAGTCCGAAGCCTATCTGGAGGTGGAGACGATCAGGGGCCTCGCGGATTCAAAAGCCGCGGAAATCTACTCACAAGCCTATAACCATAGTGCTGAATCCATCGAATTTTTTGAGTTTACGCGCATGATGCAGGCCTATGAAACACTGATGGCGGACAACACGACGATTGTCCTTTCCACCGACAGCGATCTTTTCAAATTCCTGAAAAAAATGGATCCCGCCGGCAGCAAGGCACCATGACTAAATCCATAAAAAATTTACAGCCCAATATTGTTGATGTCAGCAATCTAAGAAAGAGAGTCGAGACAATGTCCAAAATCGAAAAAACAATGGTCACTTTCAGATTTCCATTTTCTATAGGTGACAGTGAGATTTCTTATCCGCCCGGCACTTATTGGATAGAAACGGATTATGAACTGTTAGCCGGTATTTCTTTTCCGGTATATCGACGCAAGAAAGTGCTTCTTCATATGGCGAATGCCAGTGAAAACATTGCCATGGGCATGACCCTTATCGTTGAGCCCCATTTAATGGATGATGCCATTGACCGCGACAATGCAGTGGTCGCCCGTATGTGATCGTCACAGGAACATTCCTCAGCTCAGATCATAGTACCAGGGCACGAAAACACTGAAGACCGCCCACAGAAGAATGACCAGCGGTCCGCCGGCACGCAGGAAATCTGCAAAACGATAATAGCCGGGGCCCATCACCAACAGGTTGGTTTGATAGGCGATGGGTGTCGCGAAGGAGCAGTTGGCCCCAAACAACACCGCCAGCACGAATGGCAAGGGCTCAGCCTGCAGTCCCTGTGCCAAACCTAGAGCGATCGGTGTGAACAGAATGGCCGTGGCATTATTCGATAGTACATTGGTCAGAAGCGCCACAACCAGGAACAAGGCAGAGAGTGCGACCGCGGGGCCAGCCGGCCCGGCAAAGCTGATCACATATTCGGCAAGATAGGCCGCAGCGCCCGTTTCCAGCATTGCGGTGCCAAGTCCCAATGAGGCCCCTACCATCATGAAGATCTTGCTGTCCAGCGCTCTGCTCGCCTGTTTCAGGGTGAGGACACGGGTAACGAGCATCAGGGAAACACCGGCAATTGCGGTAACGGAAATTGGCAAAAGCCCAAGAGA
>NZ_QRDW01000030.1 GCF_003385955.1 Aestuariispira insulae | reverse complement strand
GGCGACTATGTGATCCAGGATCAGGGCGATGGCTCTTATGCCATCACCGATGCCGCCGGTTCGACGGATACGGTCACGGGTGTCGAGACACTGGAGTTTGCGGCTGGTGCGGATATTGACCTGACGGCCGCCAACAGTGGACCGCAGGCGGTTGATGCGAAGGTTGTTCTGAACAGCTGGGACGGGGTCAACCACAAACTGAGCGCGTCTGACGCGGATAGCGGCGATACACTGACCTATGAGGTGGTCGGCTATAAGGCGTTTGATGCGCAAACCGGCGTTTACACGCTTGCGAGCGGTGCCACCGTCTCCTTCGACCAGGATGGTAATTACACCTACACGCCAGCCGTAGATCAGGGCCAGTCGGACAGTTTTACATGGAAGGCGACGGACAGCGCGGGGCTGAGTTCTCAGGCCGAAGTGCATCTTGACCTCGGAACCCAGCCGTTGGGTCAGGCGGCTTCTTTCGATGGCAGCAGCGGCCATTTGGTCCGGGATACGGATATGGAAGGCGATCGTACAAAATGGACTATGTCTGTTTGGGTCAAGCGTGATTCCATCGGCAGCCAGCAGGAGATCCTCCAGGTGGGCTCCAATGCCCAGGCCGGTGCCTTCCATCTGCGTTTTGATGCGAATGATCATTTGCAGGTGACAGAAGGTTCTGCCAGCAAGCTTTGGACGGTAACCACGGACCAATATCAGTCCACGGATGATTATTATCATATCGTGCTGTCCTATGATTCCAGCCAGGCGGTCGCGAGTGATCGTATGCGCCTTTTTGTGAATGACAGTCAGGTGACCGGCTTTGCGGATGCTCAATATGGCACG
This sequence comes from Aestuariispira insulae, assembly GCF_003385955.1. Taxonomy (GTDB): domain Bacteria; phylum Pseudomonadota; class Alphaproteobacteria; order UBA8366; family Aestuariispiraceae; genus Aestuariispira; species Aestuariispira insulae. The sequence continues at coordinate 3,592 of NZ_QRDW01000030.1, read as the reverse complement.
GTTTATCCGCCGCAGGATTATGCGGGCCTGTCGGTCAACTCCGACTATCAGATGCTGTTTGGCGCAGAAGCGCCGCTCAACCTCTATGGCAACTATTTCGATGGCGCGATGGATAACCTGCAGTTTGTGGATGGCCAGGCGCTGTCCCCGGATGCGTTCGGTTCTTCCGTAGACGGGGGCTGGAGGCCCAGGGTGGATGGAAATCTGGATTATGGTACCAGCGGCTTCTTCCTGCCGGATCCGTCTACCGGGACGGATCAATCTGGCAATGGCCATGATTTTGCCGTCAATGGGACAGTAACCTCTGTCACCGGCGCGGGGCCGGATGCGCCGGCCGAAATCGTCATTGGCACCGATGGCAATGATGTTCTGCATGGTGATAACCTTGATAACGTCATTGACGGCGGTCTTGGCGATGACCTGCTCGATGGCGGGGATGGCCAAGACAGCCTCACCGGCGGTATCGGTGATGACACCCTGTTTGGTGGGGCGGGCCAGGATCTGCTGCAAGGCGGGGATGGCAATGATCATCTGGATGGCGGCTCTGAGGACGATGTCCTGTCTGGCGGCCGCGGCCAGGACAGCCTTGCCGGTGGCGAGGGGCATGATGTCCTGCATGGCGGGCATGATGATGACATCCTGGTAGGCTGGACCGGCAACGACCGCCTGAACGGCGATGATGGTGATGACAGCCTGTCCGGCGGTGCCGGGCTTGATACCCTTTATGGTGGGGACGGCGCGGATTATCTTTCCGGCGGCGAAGAAGCGGACCATCTGGAAGGTGATGCCGGCAATGACACCCTGCTGGGCGATAATGGCGATGACATTCTCTATGGCAATGACGGCGATGATACGCTGATCGGCGGGGCAGGAAATGACACGCTCATTGGCGGGGCCGGGGCGGACAGCTTCCAGTTTGGCTTTGGCGATGGTCAGGACCGGATCGTTGATGCTGGTGGCGATGATAAACTTGTCTTCGGTGCGGATGTGGATGCCAATGAGATATGGTTCAGCCAGGAGGGGGATGATCTGGCTGCCCGCCTGCTGGGTACAACAGACAGCATCACCCTTGAGGATTGGTTCGGCGGTTCCCAGCAGTTTGGCGAAATCCAGCTGGCTGATGGCAGCAGCCTGAGTGCTGTAAACGTCCAGGGCCTGGTGGATGCCATGTCTGCCTGGGCGGGCCAGCCTGGCAATGATGTGGAGAGTCTGGGATCGGCCCCGACCGATGATCAGGATCTAACCACGGCGCTGGCCCATTGGCAGCAGCCTTGATCAAGGCCTAAAAGGATGAAGCCCCGGCAGAGAGATCTGCCGGGGCTGTTTCTTCCGGATCTATCTTATGTGTCGTTCCGGGTCAACGGACGCAGCTTATCTGTCATTTCAGATCAGGTTATCTGTCGCTGATTTCGGTTAAGCCATTGATCTGCGGTGTTCCGGGAAAACACGTTCTCTGTCACTGCACAAATGACCATTCCTCAAATTTTAACCAAATTTTAATTTTCCGGTTGCCTCGCGAATCGGTTCTGATTAGTCTTCTTATCGTTCGCTGGAATCGCGGGTTGGCTTATATGGCGGTTCCGGCGGGGCTTTGGGGCGGATGGCAGGGGTGCCGTCCGGATATTGGGTGGACTTGCCGGTGGGGCAGACAGGGCTGTGCCGGCCTTTGAAGCGGGGAAGATGAATTACCAATTGAGATGATCCTTGAAGGGAAGCGTGCGCGTGTTGGCAACGCGGGCGGTGTTTTCCTTGTCCGGACATCTTTTCAACATTTTTGGGAATTAGCCACGGATGGTGCCTTGGGGTAACCTCCCCGGCGTCGGCTGCCTCGTTGCGGGCGGCTGTGCGGGTGCGTGCGCGTACATATTTGTTTGATCATTTGAGTGAGGGAATTGAGCCATGGCGAAAAAATCGAAAGCGAAGAAGGCCGATCCGAAAAAGGCCGGTCAGTCGGCAGCGGAAAAGCGGATGGCGGAATTGGCGCCGAAATCACAGATGGTGGGCGGGGCATCCGACCTGGCGGATAAGCTGGAAGCGGCCGGCAAGCTGGATGAAGCGGCGCTGATGCGCGGCATCGAGGAGGCGCAGGCCAAAGCGGCGGAACAGGCGGCTGCCGCGGCCAATACGGGCGAGGGCCAGCCGCAGATGACCATCTCCCAGGTTCTGGGCGAGATTTCCTGGATGATGTCGATGAGCCCGACCCACCGTTATTTCTTCCTGGCCGATCTGGAATGGCTGGTGATGACCCCGGTGATGCTGAACCAGTTCCGCATCTACCGCGACGACAATGGCAAGCCGGCGGGCCTGGTGCTGTGGGCGAGCGTCAGTGAAGAGGTGGAGAAACGCCTGGAAAGCGGCGCCACCAGGCTGGCGCCACAGGATTGGAAATCAGGCGACCGGTTGTGGGTGGTCGACGTGGTCGACCTGATGGGCGGCAAGGCGCCACACATGCTGGCTGACATGAAGAAGGTGGTTTTCCAGGACAAGAGCTTCAAATTCCATAGCACAGGGGCTGATGGGGTGAGAAGTGTGGTTGAAGGATAAGACAGCCCAACTGGAATTGAACAATGAGACAGTTACTTAGCCGCATAGCAATCTTCCTATGGATATTATTTCTACCAGCTTTTGCGCAAGCTGATGAGCTTTCAGACAATAGGCGATTTTCAAAGGCTGAAATAACAAATTTTGTAACCGAGCTTTATCGCCGTAACGGAACTGTCGCAGTGAATTCCCCCAGATTTCGCAAACATGATGGCTATGTACGCTGGACTAGCAAAATAGTGTTTGTTGTGGACGGTGTTGGTCCCAAGGGCGTGGAGAGAACCTCCAATCTTCTTCATAAAGTTACTGATATGTTGCCGTTAGACATCAAAATGTCTCAAGGTAATAAGGTCCAAGGGGCAAACTTCTTCATCACGTTTACTGACCAATATCAGAATGTTTCAGACTCTTTGTATCTACGGCAGATGCATTTTCCTCTGATTCATCCAGATGATCCGCTTATCCAAAAAATGTTGGTTAGAGCAGATGATAAAGAAAAACAGGTTTTGGCGAGTACCATTGTTCAGGAAAACGGGGATGTGCTTGCCTCGGCCACGCTGACAGTACCAAGCTTTTCAGAAAACAATGGCTTTTCTGAGGATGCCATTATCCTTCGATCTATTTTGCTCGGTCTGACAGGCGGTCACCGGGTCATTAAGTTCCGTGAGAGCCATTTTGCATTAACGCCAAAAGACCGCAGTCGATCGGAATTATTTCCGATGGACCGCTTGTTTTTGAGTGCTCTTTATAGTGACGCAATACCTAGCGGGATTACGAAGGAACAAGCGATTCCGTTGATCATCAACCAGATGATAGCGCTGCAGGCGTCTAACTAATCAAGTTTTTTAGGGGGGAAGAATGACTGAAACAACTGACTCGTATAGCCAGTTTGACGCCAAAATGGCCAGCACCGATTATGTTAAGGCTAAACTAGAGAGTAAGATTCTCTCAGCTGATGACCTGAGCCCCAGAGTTCCTCCAGCTATAGGCAGAGTCGTCGGTTAAAGTTTTGCTCAGTTACGTTGTTGTTTGCAAGCAGTATGGGGGCATG
>NZ_QRDW01000029.1 GCF_003385955.1 Aestuariispira insulae | reverse complement strand
CCTTCCAGCGCCCGGTAGGTCTTGCCAAAGGGCAGCGGCATGTTGACCGCCTGCTTGGTGCCATCGGCATCACCGATCCGCACCATGATATTGTTATGGCCATAAGCCGCCATCTTGGCGCCGCCATCGCCGATCTTGACCATGATATTGCTGGCCCCGACCGAAAGCATGGCCGCATCGCCGTCGCCCACATGGACCTGGGCATTGCCGCTGGAGAAGCCGTCTTTGACGCTGTCTTCATCTTTCTTGAAGATATTCAACAGCTTATCTGCCTTGTTATAGGCCGCGGCCACACCATAAAAGTCGCCATCGCCAACCTTGGTCATGACATTGCCAAAGCGGCCCAGCCCGACCATGATCGTATTGGTCTTTTCGGTACCGATGATGTTGGCGACCGCTTCGGTATTGTCATAATGATTCAGGACCGATTTATGGTTTACTTCGGTCATGATGTTAAAGCTGCCGAAGCTGCCCATGACGGTGTTGAAGTATTTATTGGCCAGGGCCGGCTTCATGCCATCAACCGCCTTGCGCATGCCATAGGTGACATAGTCCGCAATGCTGGGGTCGCCGCCACCCGACAGGGCCTTATCCGCCTTGTCATCGTCCCATTTGTCCCAGCCGTCGGCATAATTGCCATGGCCGACCTTGGTGATCACATTCAGTCCGCCGATGCCCAGGGCATAGGTCCGTCCGTTGCCCACCTGGGTGAAGACATTGGCCGATGTGGGCATTTTGGGGCTGGAGGTGGAGAACATGGATTTCAAACTGTCCTTGGTCAGGCCGACCATCACCATGGCGGTGTCGCCGTCGCCGACCTTGGTGACCACATTGCCCGCCGCCTTGGGGGCTGCCGCAACCAGGAGGCCCAGGCTGTTGCCATCGCCCACATGGGTGACAATATTGGCCGCCGCCGGCACTTTCGGCACGATCGGCAGGGCAACCGCCAGCAGGTAATTGTCGCCATTGCCGACCTTGGTCACCACATTGGCCTGGCCCACCAGCACCGCCGTGAGATCCCCGTTGCCTTTATGGGTCAGAATATTGCCGACCGCCGCCATCACCACGGCCACATCGCCATTGCCGACCTTGGTGATCACATTGCCGAGCGCTACGAAAACCCCTTCCAGATCGCCGTTGCCGACCACGGTCAGAACACCGCCGCCACCCGCCATGATCGCGGTCACACGGCCATCGCCCACCTTGGTGGCGATATTGCCGACACCGCCCATGAAGACCTGCATATGGCCATTGCCCACATTGGTGTGCACATTGCCATATCCCAGCATGACCGCCCGGTTGAAGCCGTCGCCCACCTTGGTGGAGATATTCGCGATGCCCAGCATATAGGCATAATAATCGCCATTGCCCTTCTGGCTGACCGAGCCGGCGGCCGAGACCATCCAAGCCTCCAGACGCCCGTCACCGGTTTTATGGGCCACCTGGCCCAACGCGCCCATGACCGCGAACAGATCGCCTTTGGCTTCCATGTAAAGCACATTGAGCGCACCGAACATATAGGCGTTCAGTTTGCCGTCACCGCGTTTCAGGGTGATATTGCCCAGCCCGACCGAGATCACCGTGTCATCGCCTGATCCCATCTCGGCGATATTGAGCAGGCCGACCCCGACAAAATGGTCATTGCCGGCCCCCGCATTCAGATAGTTGGCCGCGCCCACGGCGGTGATGGTGTCATTGCCATCGCCCGCATGCACATTGTTGATCGCCGAAACCGCAACGATCGTGTCATTGCCGCCGCCCGCATGGATCTCGTTATAGGCCAGGGTCCAGGCACCGATATAATCATTGCCGGACCCGGCCTTCACCTTGCCGCCCAGGCCCCACATGTTGATGTGGTTATCCAGGCCGTTATCGTAATTCTGCTTGAACCAGCCCGCCGTATGGTCGCTGTTGTCATAATCCTGGCTGCTGTTGGACTGTTTTGCCTGGGCCTGCAGATTGCCGCTTTGCGCCTGCTTGGTATTGGCATAGGCATTGGAGGAAGTCGCCGCATTCACATCATAATTGGCATGAGAGGCAGAGGCCGCCGACCAACTGCCATCGGCATTCTGGCTGACCTGGGAGTTATAGCTGTCCGCATCAACCGACCGGGTCGACCGGTTGAGCCGGCTTTCGTCGAAACTGAGGCCATTGGCGGCCATCTCGTCACGATCCGCCTGGCTCAGCTGATATTGCTCTGAGGAAGCGCCGGTCCCCGTGCCGCCGCCAAGCTGGATGCCCGCCTGCTCAAGATGCGCGTCATTATTGTCGGCCATGCCATATTGCGCCATCAGCGCTTTATCTTGGCTGCCCAGGCTGTCCGCCTGCTGGCCGCCGGAGGCAAATTTGCTGCTGACCCGGCTGTCTTTTTTGGCTGCGGCCATGACCTGGGCGGAAGACATGCCCTGATAACTGGAGCCGGTGCCTTTATCCGCGCCCAGATCCACCGTGGTGAAGGCGCCATAGGCATTCACATCATCCTTCTGGCCGTTGGGTGCCCCGCCGGAATGAATGGTCGCGCCAACACCATAGGATCGGATCTTGTCAAAACCGCTGCCGGTTTTGATGTCCGCATAGGCACCATAGCTGGTGATGTCGCTGCCGCCATTGCCGGCCCGGACCTGGTTATAGGCCCCGCCCAGAACCGCCTTTGTATGGCCGTTGCCGGTCTTGGTCAGGATATTGCCACCGCCATACAGTTCGGCATCCATGTTGCCGGAACCGGTATCGGTCACCACATTGGCCCCGCCGCCCAGGCGCAGGCGGCTGTTGCCGCTGCCTGAATGGGTCACGATATTGGCAGCCCCGCCCGCCACCACATCCAGATGGCCATGGGCCACCTTGTGATGGATCTCGTTGCCGACCCCGGCACCGCGGAAGGTTAAATTGCCACTATGGCCCTCACGGGTCACCTTGTTATAAGCGCCGCCGCCATTGAAACTCAGATTGCCATGGGTGGTCTTGTGATTGACCACATTGCCCAGACCGCCACCATTGAAATTCACATTACCGGAATGACCTGTCCGGGTAAGGTTGTTGCCCGCACCGGCACCATTGAAGTTCAGATCACCATAAGCGGTGTTGTGGTAAATCTTATTGTAGCCCCCTGCACCATTGAAACTGACATTCCCACTGGAATGCCAGTAATTATGACGCCAGCGCCGGTTCAGATTATTGTAACCACCGGCTCCGTTGAAGCTGAGGTTGCCGGTCTGCGAAACATGTTCCACATGGTTATAGGCCCCAGCACCGTGCATCGCCACATTGCTGGCATATCCCCAGCGGGTCAGTTTGTTATAGGCGCCAGCCCCATAGAAATTAAGATCCCCTCGAGCGACATCGTGGAAAATCTCGTTGCGCCAGCCCGCACCTTTAAAGGTGACATTGCCACTTGCCCCCCAGTAATTGCCATTATGCACGCGGCGGATATTGTTCGATCCGCCAGCCCCCTCAAAATGGGTATTGCCCTGATTGGTATTATGTTCAATCCGGTTATGGGCCCCCGCCCCGACCATGGTCACATTGCCGCGCTCACCAGTGCGGGTCAGGTGGTTGTGCCAGCCGGCGCCTGCAAAATAGATATTGCCGAACCGCACATTGTTGATCAGCCGGTTGGAACCGCCAGCCCCCCGGAAATCGATATTGCCGTAGGAATTGTTATAATCATGGCGCCAGTAACGCAGCACGGTATTGCGCGCGCCGGCCCCGCGAAATTCCGTATTGCCATGCTGGGAAACATGCTCGATCCGGTTTTCGGCACCGGCCCCGTGGAAACGCACATTGGAGGCATAGGACCAACGGGTCAGTTTGTTGCGCCAGCCGCCGCCATAAAAATTCAAGTCACCACGCGCGATATCATGGAAGACCGTGTTGTTCCAGCCGGCCCCCTTGAAGGTGACAGAACCATTGCCGCCCCAATAATTGCCCGCATGCACGCGCCGGATCGTATTGGATCCGCCAGCACCCTCGAAATAGGTATTGCCGTAATTGGTCTCGTGATAGATCCGGTTGCGCGCCCCACCGCCCCGGAAATCAACATTGCCGGAATTGCCGCGGCGCTTGATATAATTGTCCCAGGCGGCCCCGCGATAGGTCACATTGCCCCAGGCCCAGCCCGTATGGGTGATGTTGACCGCGCCTGCCGCCCCGCGGAAATCCACATGGCCCCAGTCGCTCTTATCAATATCCACATAGCCGGCCGCGCCCGCCACATAGAGATATCCGGTGCTGTCATTCACATCCAACCGGCCAGAGGCTCCGTAAACACGGTCGTCGCCGGAGCCGGTGTTCACCGTTGCAGAAAAAGAACCCAGATAGATATTATCATTGCCGCCATAGGCATTGATGGTACCGCCAAACCCATAGGCATGGATTGTGTCATTGCCATTGCCGGCATTGTAACGGCCTGTAAAAAAATACTCGATCGACTTACCTACCGAACCCATGGCTC
>NZ_QRDW01000028.1:2500-5634 GCF_003385955.1 Aestuariispira insulae | reverse complement strand
GCGGGGGTTTTTATTTGGTTGCGGGAGCAGGATTTGAACCTGCGACCTTCAGGTTATGAGCCTGACGAGCTACCGGGCTGCTCCATCCCGCGTCAAAGACTTTGTTTTTGACGCTCCACCGTATTTATTCCGAAGGAATGCCAGGTGGCGCGACAAGGGTATTATCCCTTTTCAGTGTTTTCACACCAATTTATTGCACTTCGATCAGGCATATATTTATAGAGATGTCTGAGGGAAGTGGAGGAATAGGTTATCGTGAAGGTAAGTTATCTTGATGGAAGACCTGGCGGCGACCTACTCTCCCGCGTCTTAAGACGAAGTACCATTGGCGCAGAGGGCTTTCACTTCCGAGTTCGGGATGGGATCGGGTGGATCTTCCCTCGCCATAACCACCAGGTCATCGATCAAGATAACGTCAGTCATTGATAAGACTGAGTGAAGCACATAAGAGATCGTTTGTGTTTTGAGTTGGTCGAGCTTTTTGAGCTGCGACTGAGCTTGTATTGAACATGAGATTTTTGCTGCTGAGCGCGGCGAGGATGTGTTGAAGCCGATCGAATGATTAGTACCAGTAAGCTTCATATGTTACCACACTTCCACACCTGGCCTATTAACGTGGTGGTCTTCCACGGTTCTCAGCGAGACCTAGTTTTGAGGGGGGCTTCCCGCTTAGATGCCTTCAGCGGTTATCCTTTCCGCACATAGCTACCCGGCTGTGCCACTGGCGTGACAACCGGTCCACCAGAGGTGCGTCCATCCCGGTCCTCTCGTACTAGGGACAGCTCCTCTCAAGTCTCGTACACCCACGGCAGATAGGGACCGAACTGTCTCACGACGTTCTAAACCCAGCTCACGTACCACTTTAAATGGCGAACAGCCATACCCTTGGGACCTGCTCCAGCCCCAGGATGTGATGAGCCGACATCGAGGTGCCAAACACCCCCGTCGATGTGGACTCTTGGGGGGTATCAGCCTGTTATCCCCGGCGTACCTTTTATCCGTTGAGCGATGGCCCTTCCATGCGGGACCACCGGATCACTATGACCGACTTTCGTCTCTGTTCCACCTGTCGGTGTCACAGTCAGGCGGGCTTATGCCATTGCACTCGTCAGCTGATTTCCGACCAGCCTGAGCCCACCATCGCGCGCCTCCGTTACTCTTTGGGAGGCGACCGCCCCAGTCAAACTACCCACCACGCAGGGTCCCGGATCCGGATAACGGACCGCGGTTAGATATCAAAAGTCACAAGGGCGGTATTTCAAGGATGCCTCCACCAAACCTGGCGGCCTGGTTTCAAAGGCTCCCGCCTATCCTACACATATAAATTCTGATACCACTGCGAAGCTGTAGTAAAGGTGCACGGGGTCTTTCCGTCTGACCGCGGGAACTCCGCATCTTCACGGAGAGTTCAATTTCGCTGAGTCTGCGTTGGAGACAGTGGGGCAGTCGTTACGCCATTCGTGCAGGTCGGAACTTACCCGACAAGGAATTTCGCTACCTTAGGACCGTTATAGTTACGGCCGCCGTTTACCGGGGCTTCAATTCGGTGCTTGCACACCTCCTTTTAACCTTCCGGCACCGGGCAGGCGTCAGACCCTATACGTCGTCTTACGACTTCGCAGAGCCCTATGTTTTTAATAAACAGTCGCCACCCCCTAGTCTGTGCCACCCGCCTCTGGTTGCCCAAAGACGGGTCTCCCTTCTCGCGAACTTACGGGAGTATTTTGCCGAGTTCCTTCAACGCAGTTCTCTCAAGCGCCTTGGTATACTCTACCATCCCACCTGTGTCGGTTTCGGGTACGGTCTAAAGTTGGAGCTATTTCCTGGGACAGCTTCACTGCCTCCACCAATCCGATAAGGGGAGACAATTTACGCCATCCGTCACATTCCAACAGGCCCAGGAATATTAACCTGGTTCCCATCGCCTACGGCTTTCGCCCTCGGCTTAGGGGCCGGCTCACCCTGCGTGGATTAACCTTGCGCAGGAACCCTTGGGATTTCGGCGAGAGTGTTTCTCACACTCTTTATCGCTACTCATGTCAGCATTCGCACTTCCGATACCTCCAGCAACCCTCACGGATCACCTTCAGCGGCTTACGGAACGCTCCGCTACCACTCAGATCAAAGATCTGAATCCGCAGCTTCGGTGTATAGCTTGAGCCCCGGTACATCTTCGGCGCAAGACGGCTTATTTAGACCAGTGAGCTATTACGCTTTCTTTAAAGGATGGCTGCTTCTAAGCCAACCTCCTGGTTGTCATGGCCTTCTCACATCCTTTCCCACTTAGCTATAACTTAGGGACCTTAGCTGGCGGTCAGGGCTGTTTCCCTCTCGACTATGGACCTTAGCACCCACAGTCTGTCTGCCATGCTGTACTCTTCGGTATTCGGAGTTTGGTTAGGTTTGGTAAGGCTCGCGCCCCCCTAGCCCATCCAGTGCTCTACCCCCGAAGGTAAACACATGACGCACTACCTAAATAGTTTTCGCGGAGAACCAGCTATTTCCGGGTTTGATTGGCCTTTCACCCCTAACCACAGGTCATCCAGTAACTTTTCAACGTTATCTGGTTCGGCCCTCCAATGCATGTTACTGCATCTTCAGCCTGCCCATGGCTAGATCACCCGGTTTCGGGTCTAATCCAACGAACTCAGACGCCCTATTAAGACTCGCTTTCGCTGCGCCTACACCTATCGGCTTAAGCTTGCTCGTTAGATTAAGTCGCTGACCCATTATACAAAAGGTACGCCGTCACGGATCAAGTCCGCTCCGACTGCTTGTAGGCATCCGGTTTCAGGGTCTGTTTCACTCCCCTTATCGGGGTGCTTTTCACCTTTCCCTCACGGTACTGGTTCACTATCGGTCGCATAGGAGTACTTAGGCTTGGAGCATGGTCGCCCCATATTCAGGCAGAATTTCACGTGTTCCGCCCTACTCAAGGATCATATACCGCCTGTACCTGTACAGGACTATCACCTACTATGGTCAGACTTTCCAGACTGTTCCAGTTGACGATATATAACCACTGGCCTGGTCCCCGTTCGCTCGCCACTACTAAGGGAGTCTCAATTGATTTCCTTTCCTCCGGGTACTTAGATGTTTCAGTTCCCCGGGTTTGCTTCCCCACCCTATATATT
>NZ_QRDW01000027.1 GCF_003385955.1 Aestuariispira insulae | reverse complement strand
AGCGGGCTCTTTGGAGGTCATGGATTTCTGTCTCATCTTCGTTCCCTTACGGTCTCTACGATGAACCAGAAATCCTCCGTTATGCAATCAGCTTAATTTGTCCCAAAGATGCTGACGGGGAACAAGCCAACCCTCGCCCCTCACCCCGCTTGCTCCGTGGTTTCAGTTTATCTTATGCGTCTTAATGAATGGTATAGGTTTAGCACGGGATGTTAGTTCCTCGGCAAATTCGTGTTTGCGTCCAGTTTTGTACAGCAATAGAACAGGGGCTCATTCCTCAGCCAGCACAACATGACAGTATTTTCAATTCCTTGTCGAAGGTCTGGGCCGCGAGCTTGAATCCCTCCACCGTGGTCAGGTAGGGGAAGATGGTGTCGGCGAGATCCTGCACCGTCAGACCGCCCTTGATCGCCATAACAGCGGTCTGGATGCTGTCCGCCCCTTCTGGCGCCAGGATGTGGGCGCCGATCAGCTTATTGCTGCCTGTTTCCGCCACCAGCTTGATCAGCCCCCTTGTATCCCGGGCGGCCAATGCACGCGGGAGATGCTCCAGCGGCAGGACCGAAGTTTTGACCGAGAGACCCCGGCTACGCGCATCAGCTTCGGTTAGGCCGACGCTGGCCACCTGGGGATCGGAGAAAACCACGGCAGGCATGGCAGTGGCGTCATATTGCCGGCTGTCGCCATTAAGGGCGTTATTGGCTGCGATTTTGGCACCATAGGCCGCCATATAGACAAACTGATCCCGGCCGGTCACATCGCCGGCCGCATAGATGCCCTCCCGGCTGGTGCGCATATGTTCGTCCACACGGATCCCGCCATTCTCGCCGATCTCTATACCGGCGGCCGGCAGGTTCAAACTCTCGATATTGGCCGCCCGCCCAGCGGTAACAAGCAGCCTCTCTCCTATGACCTTTAACCGTTGTCCATCTTTGCGGGCAAGCAGGGTCACTTGACCCTTATCCTGGAAGATCTCTTCATAGGCGAGACCATCCAAAACGGTGATGCCCTCATCCTGGAGAAACGCCGTCAGAGCTTCGCTGATCTCCGGCTCACCTTCCGGCAGCAGGCGGGAGCGGCAGACGATGGTCACATCCACGCCTGCCCGGGCCAGCATCTGGGCGATCTCGCAACCGATATAGCCACCACCGATCACCAACAAGGATTTGGGCAATTCAGAAAGGTCGAGTGCTTCGGTGCTGGTCAGACATTCAACCGTTTCAATGCCGGCAATGGGCGGGATCACGGCCTTCGAACCGGTGGCTATGATGATTTTTGAGGCATCAAGTACATCGCCATTGACGGTGAGCTCCCCATCCTCGAACCGCGCGATCCCTTCCAGATAGCTGATATTGTCGTAAGCGGGCAGCAGGTCGCTGTATTTCGCCTGGCGCAAATCTGCTACCAGCTGATCTTTCTGACTTATCAAGCTCGACCAATCCTGCAGTTTGGTGCCGCCATTGATCCCGGAGAACCGGGACGCGGCCTGCGACTGATGCAGGGTTTCGGTCGCCCGGATCAGGGTTTTAGAGGGCACGCAACCGACATTGACACAGCTGCCGCCAATGGTGCCATGACCGATGAGCACCACATTGGCTCCCTGCTCGGCGGCAGTGATCGCGGCGGAGAAACCTGCCGAACCGGCGCCGATGACTGCCAGATCTACCCGGCCAACCCGACCTTTGTCAGTTTTCGAGCAACAGTTATTGGACATTCCTCAATCCCTCAATTCAAACATTTTGATCATTTGCTTTGTCGGATGGAGCCGCTTTTACCCGCTGGAAGAGCGCGTAAGCGGTGATCCCGAGAAACAGAGCCAACGCAGGCAACAGCACATAATCGAGCCAAGCCAGCCAGGCAGACAGGCCCACGGCACCCAGCAAGATCACCAGGGCGGGTGTGAAACAGCAAATCGCTGCGATGATGCTGCCGCCAGCGCCGGTGCAAAGCAGCTTGTTATTACTCATAAATTTCCTCATTTCCTCTGTCTGGATGGAAAACCATGGGACGCCGTGGCTTCCTCCAGGGTTTGTATGGTTGTCTTGCTGTCATCAAAAATCACATGGGCCGTCTTTTCCGTGAAAGACACGGTGACGCTGACGACGCCGGGCTCCCTTGTCAGCGACTGTTTGACGATGTAGGGGCATGAAGCACAGGTCATATTCTCCACCAGAAGAGTGGTTTCGCGTTCGGCCGCGAAAGAGGCCTGTGAAACGACCAATCCTGAAAACAGTGAGCCGATAAGGAACTGGATCCTCATTTGTCTGTCTCCCTCATTCGCCAAGCAAATAAGGCGCTGTGTATGGAAAAGCGGCGGCCAGGGCCACGAGGAGGGTTGCCAGCCAGAGCATGGCTTTCACAACATGATCCGAACGGGTGGACGCACAATAGCCCCCCTCACAGGCCGCCTTCGGTTTCCGATAGGCTCTCCAATAGCCGGCACCAAGGAATAGGAGCGCCATGCCCACGAAATAGGGCTGATACGGGGCCAGCGCCGTCAGGTTGCCGATCCAGGAGCCCGTGACCCCGACACTGAAGAGAACCAGCGGCAGCACACAGCAGGATGCTGATAGGGTGGCGCCGATAATACCCCCGGCCGCGAGCATGCCTTTCCCGCCACTAAAGGATTCCGCAGTTGATTGTGTTTCCATGTCTTGGGAAGTCGCCATTGAAACTTGCCTCGGTTGTTGATGAGAGTAAACTAGACCCTGTAGTAAATACAGGTTCAAGCACTAATTTGCGCTTGAGGAGGAAATTTTGCGAATGAAGGAAATGAAACGGGGAGAGCTCGCCGTACGCACGGGGTGCAACATCGAAACCATCCGTTTCTATGAAAAGGAAGGCATCCTGCCAAACCCGCCGCGAACCGCCGCTGGCCATCGCCTCTACGGAGCAGAGCATCTGAAGCGGCTTTCATTCATTCTCCGCTGCCGCGAATTAGGGTTCACCCTGGAACAGACACGAAGCCTGTTGGCATTGGTGGACGGCAATGACTATACCTGCGCGGAAGTCCGTGAGGCGGCACTGGCCCATGTCGATGAGGTCCGGCGGAAGATCGAGGATCTCAAAGTGATCGATCAGGTATTGAGCGACATGGCAGCGAAATGCGACGGCGGCGACGTACCCGATTGCCCGATCATCGATACGCTGTTTGCGGAGGAATGATATGCCGGCACTGTCTTTGGCACCCGTCATCTACCTCCTGGCCGCTTTGGCGGAGATCGCCGGCTGCTTCGCCTTCTGGGCCTGGCTACGGTTGGACAAGTCCATTTTTTGGCTCATTCCCGGCTGTCTGAGCCTGATCTGTTTCGCCTGGCTGCTTACCTTCATCAATGCCGGTTTTGCCGGCCGCGCCTATGCCGCCTATGGCGGGGTATATATTGCGGCGTCGCTCACCTGGATGTGGCTGGTGGAGGGCAGCAGGCCCGACAAATGGGATATTGCCGGCGCTGTTATCTGCCTCGGTGGTGCGGCCATCATACTCTTTGGTCCCCGTGAGTAGATGTCATCGCCGGCCTGTTGACCTTACCACAGCTGGAAGGATTACGATCAGGCCGGATAGGGAAACCGGCTCATCAAAATATCCTTGGTCGTTAGAAAATTACACTCAGGAAGGACCAGGCTTTTGGAGCTTAACCTGATAACAATGATGTGTTCCCCATCACAACAACGGCAGTCACAATTAGTGCACAGATTAATGCATAGAAACCCAACCAGACATTAGCCATCCAGAGGACAATATGGAACAAAACCGCCCATGGGAGATCAAGAAACGGATATAGTGCCTTGCCCGCAATAACATTCCTTATTTTCGTCAAATCCCATGCTGCATCAGCACCACCAACATCCCCTGAGAGTCTCGCGTCCAAACCGGCCCGTAGGACATCCTCAGCTGCTCGGCGCTCCATCCAGGCGGCGGCACGCGCCAACACCTGATTTCTACCCCAATCCAAAAAACCGTATGTCACATACGCAGCAACAGCCATGACTGTAAGAAGAACGAGTGTCTCGATCTGCTGTCCTGTTAAAACACGATCAAAGACTTGCATCATATAAAGTGGGGTTGCCAACATCAGGATATTAACAATCCCCGAAAGCGCCAACGCACAGGCAAACGCGATAAATACCTTATGTTTGATCGCTCTGAGCCCGTGACGGGAGGTGAGTGCTTTTCGAGAATTCATAACTCGCACCTCTTTCAAATCTCATCTAAACGAGAAGATATTGCTTGAGGCAGGCGTCGTATCTGTCGATCAATCTCGATCTAGTTAGGCTGGTAAGCCTCATAAGGATCTGCCCCTACTGGAGGAATGATCCAACATTTCAGCTAGATGTAAAACCAGCTACTTCTGAACAAACAAGTCAAAGTTCGGTACTTTTGATGCAAGGACAACTTATCTGTCGCTTCTGGCAGATAAAGACATTTTATGTGTCGTTTCGTGCTACTTAATCTGTCTGAAATCTGGATTAACTCATTGATTTCTTGAAATCAGGAATGACATCTTATGTGTCGTCCGACATTGTTGTCGGACGACACATAAGATGTCATTTGGGACACAAAAGCTGTCCCGGTCTGGAACGGGAAGTCAATTCCACGGATGCATTTTCACAGATGTTCAAGATGTCATCGGTTGGACTGCCCTATAGGTTATTTACAGATTCAATGCCGATTAAGTGAATTACAACTAATTGATGAAGTGGGGATATCGACACACCAACAGTGTAAAGAGGATTGACGGTGGATCTTTCGGCCTTTGCAGCAGGCTGATCCGAGCGCTTTTTCTGATTAGTCCTCGGAGAGGTATTGATACATATGGAAAGAATAGCCTGCAAACATCATCAAAGTGGCAAGGATAATATTCTCCTCCTACGATTCATTACTGACGCGATGGGATAAGCAGGGGCCCCATGTTGCCAGCATTCCAAAGACAGGACCTAAAATACATGATCCCAAGAAATACAGGATTTTGAGAATTTTCTTTCTTTGAAATCGTTCCCTGTTTTTTGGGCAGGTCAACAGCCCCTATTATAGGCCTGCGATTGTAATGCGTTGGTTACGATATTGGCCCCGGCAGATCTCTCCGCCGGGGCTTCGTTTTCTCTTTGGATCAGGATTGCTGTTGCCAATGAGCCATGGCCGTGGTCAGGCCCTGGTCATCGGTCGGCGCCGCGCCCAGATCCTCCACATCGTTACCGGTCTGGCCCGCCCAGGCGGACATGGCATCCACCAGGCTTTGCACATTGGCAGCGCTCAGCGTGCTGCCGTCACTCAGCTCGAACGACCCAACCTGTTTGGCATTTCCGGCAAACCAGTCATCAATGATGATCGCGTCATTGCTGCCCAGCAGACGGGCCTCCAGATCATTGCCCGACTGGGAGAACCAGATTTCATCCGCCTCAACTCCAGTACCGAAAGTGACCTTATCGGCCGCTTGCGCATCGGAGACGATATCGCGGCCGCCGCCCTCGCCAAAGAGGAAGGTATCCGCCCCCTCCCCGCCGGTCAGCAGGTCATTCCCCGCGCCGCCGGACAGCGCATCATCGCCCGCACCCGCAGACAGGGTATCATTACCGGATCCGCCGACAAGATAATCATCATGGCCACCGGAAATAATCCGGTCATCGCCCAGGCCCCCGTCGATATCGAGGGCGGTTTCCGACCAAGAGACAACATCATCCGCATCGGTGCCGAGCAGGGATACGATCTGTGTTGCGTCAAGGCTGCTGCCATCGGCAAATACAAATCGTTCAATCCGGTTCTTATCATCGCTGAACCACTGCTGTAGCGTGATCTTGTCTGCAATCGCGGACAGGTTGCGCGCGCCACCTTCCGCAGCGACACCGACCACCAGATCATCACCATCCTGCACCATCACCAGATCAACGACCTTAACCCCGGCCTCGAAACGCAGGATATCCTGGCCCGCATCCTGTTCCACCTGGACCGTGTAATGTTCCGTCCAGTGATGGGTGTAATGTTCGGTC
>NZ_QRDW01000026.1 GCF_003385955.1 Aestuariispira insulae | reverse complement strand
ATCTGTTCTTCGCTAAATCGACTGCGCTTCATGTCCGTCTCCTTTTATTGGACGGACTCTACTCATTTTTGGAGGAGTTTTAAGGGCTCACGTCAGGCTCACGTCAAAAAGTATAGATCATCGGGGGCTTATGCCCGCCAGCACCGCGCCGCTTCTCCGACCTGCCTGGGATTTTAATAACCTGTTAACGAATTTCCCTTGCCCGCCGAATCGGGATCGGTTAGCCTCCTAACCGGGAAGGGGTGGATTGGATTTTTCTCCCTTAAAGAAATGAATTGGTTGGAGCGGCTTTCGATGCACTTTTGTGTGTGAGAGTTCGGATAGATTCTGCTGGCATTATTGTTCGACTTGAGGTGAGGGTATTAGTTAGAGGAATAAGTGATGTGGCGGTAGGTATTCGTATTTTTTTGTTCGACACTAAAAATCATAGATAAAATTGCGCCAAATAACTAAGGCAATGATTCTCCAAAAG
Source organism: Aestuariispira insulae (assembly GCF_003385955.1). Taxonomy (GTDB): domain Bacteria; phylum Pseudomonadota; class Alphaproteobacteria; order UBA8366; family Aestuariispiraceae; genus Aestuariispira; species Aestuariispira insulae. The sequence goes on along the minus strand of NZ_QRDW01000026.1, from coordinate 7,332 downwards.
TAAGGGCTGATAATTGATGTTGTTGAAAGGAAGATGGAAGATGAAATATCAACAAATATCAATGTAAATATAATTATTTTGGTGGTTTTATTTTTGATATTCACACTAATAAAAATATTTATTGCTGTTTTTGTTAGTATGAATATTGGAAATGCGTAGATGTTTTCTTGTGTGTTTTTCAAAATAACGTGAAAAAAAACAATAGAAAACACGTTGAAGAGTAGTAGCTGAATAAGCTTGGATTTGAGGATTTTCATGACCGATAATAAACCGAGTTTTTGGAATACCATTGAGGACTTTTTTACCCCGTTTCGACAGAGAGCCCAACAAGTTCTTGCTCTGCCTGGCGTGTTTGGCCAATGGCAAGCAACATCGGGTGTTTGGGGTGGTAAAAGGACCCTTCTCTTTGATGTAAGAAACTTAGCAGAGGCTCAGTCTACTATAACGATGGAGGTAGTCTATTACTCTGATGGTGAATATCATGTTTTTAGAGATCAACTCTTAGCGTCACATGGTTCTAGTCAAGTAAGTATTGAAGTTGGAGATGTTGGTAGCGCTAGTGTATCTAGCGTTGCATTTAGATTTAGCACAGTTGCCAGCACAGGGCAGGCTCTGGATATAACATCCTTGCAAGAAGATGTTGAGTTTTTGCCTGTTGGACGAGTTGATGGAGATTGGTACTCCAAGTTAAGTGAAAAAGCTTTTGGAAAATCTGGAATTGGGTTCTTTGGGCCGAAAGGCGGGTACGGGAGCGAGACGATCTCTTCCGAGGAGGTTCATGAACTGTGGCGAGAACATAAAAACCTGCCGCCTAGGCGGAGTCTAGAAGAATCTAATCGTCCAGGCACTTGGTCTCCCGAAGTTGGTTATGTGTTCGAAGGTCTAGCTGATTGGAATCAGCCAAATGGCTGGGGGTTCAATCCCGAAACCAATCCTTTCCCAACAACGATAGAACAACTTAACGGTATCCCTCCCCTGGAGTCGGAACGATATGTCGGCATTGTTCCATTGGTAGATCAAAGGACTCTCGCTTACCGGCAGTTTGAACAATATATTTCGGCTGCGGGAATAGCGGGCTTGGATGGCAGACCGCTTAATGGTATCGGTGACGGTTATGGATATACCCGCGCTGCAGATGGTTCATACTATAATTATCGAACTGGGGATTGGCTGTCGGGAACGGAATATAATTCCAAACTTCTCGCTGCGAGCATGTCAGCGGTTGGAATTGCTGGCTTGGATGGAAGGCGTCTCGACGGAAATCCGATCGTTAGTGCGGGGAACGGGACTTTTATCAATACTCAAACGGGCGTATCGCTATCTGGACTGGCGACAATGGGGTTTGTCGGACTTGCAGGTTTGGATGGCCGCCGACTGGATGGCAATCCTTTTGCCCCGGTGGGAGATGGCAGTTATGTGAATATGCTGACAGGAGAACGCTTCCTTCATAAAAAAGAAGTCGAATTCACTGATTCAGAGGGCAATTTCCATTTTACTGACGGTACCTCGACGTTCGGTCCGGTCAATAAATATGGTGCGTATTTGGGGAACGGTCAGTTCCTCAAAACGGATGGTACAACTTCTCCTACGTTATCAGATGATTACTGGAGTGAATTAGATATTGAACCCGCCATGGCTGTGTCGTTCGATATCGTTGAAAGTTTCAATTGGTTTGATCGATTAATTGGCGGAGATGAATACCAGGAGGCCAAGCGCTGGGAAAAACTGTCCGAGGGTATCCAACGAGGGGATCGATATGGAGATCCCAACAATGATGCAAGGCATCCTGGCTTTGAATCTTTAAGTAGCGAAGACTGTTTTGTCGCCGGAACAACAATCCTCATGGCTGACGGAGCGGAGAAGGATATCGCTGACATTATTGTTGGTGATCGGGTTATGGCTTTTGACGGTCTGGGACAGTTGGTTTCCCGAGAAGTTACCAGAACATTTGTTAAAGAAAAATCAAAAGTTGTGACAGTTAATGGCCTTAGATGCTCCGACGGCCATCGGTTTCTTCTGAGTGACGGTCGTTTTAAAGCAGTTAAAGATCTTAACCCGGAAGATCAGCTGGTTCTTGCTGATGGCCAATATCGGGAGGCTGGGCTTGTTGAACCCCTACCCGAACGTCAGACCGTCTATAACTTCACCGTCAAAGAATTGCATACTTATGTCGCAGGTGGTTTCCGTGTTCATAACCGTAAAGCAGCCCCAGTTATCCTGGATATGGATGGTGATGGTATAGAATTCATCTCGGTATATGAATCAAAAGTAACTTTTGACCATGATGGAGACGGGTATCGGGAGCAAATAGGCTGGATCAGTGGGGATGACGGTTTCCTTGTTTATGATATTGGCGATGATAATGAGATCACGAAACCGGAAGAATTGATCCTCGCTCAGTTGACCGAAGAAGATGATACCGACCTTGAAGCTCTGGAAACCCTTTTCGATTTTGATTCAGAGGGGGTCAAGGACGGTGTGTTTGATGCAAACGATGTTGCCTGGGGTAAGTTTAAGGTCTGGCGTGATTTGGATCAGGATGGTGAAGCTGATGATGGTGAACTTCAAACCTTAGATAGTGCGGGTGTTACCTCCATTATTCTGAATTCCACGCCTGTTGCTGATGAAGAGAAATACGTTGATGGCAACTGGCTCATCAATCAAACAACCTATACATATATTGAAGCAAATACGGGTGAAACGGCCTCTCGACAGGTCGGTGATGCTGCACTTTTCGCAATTGAGGATGGCTATCGCTGGGTCGAGACCGAGCATGGCCGTGAATTGGATTATGAATGGGGCGGCGATACGCTCTATGCGCTGGAAAACCAGTCGGGCCTCTCGCTCGACCTGGCCGACCGCGGTTACCAGACTGTCATTGCGGGCACCCAGAATGATGTGATCACCCATACCGGCTATTACGGGGCGCAGATCTCCGGCGGGGCCGGGGCGGATACCCTGACCGGCGGCCTGGCCGGTGATGTGATCATCGGCGGCGATGGTGCGGATGTGATTGACGGCGGGGCCGGGGATGATGTGCTTTATGTGGATGGCGAGGATACATCCATCCAGGGCGGGGAGGGTTATGACAGCCTGACCGTCACGGGTGAGGGTGGCGTTACCCTCGATATGGCGGCCAGCTCCATTGAGCGCGCCACCGGCGGGGCCGGGAATGACAGCTTTGACGCCAGCGGCATCGTGGCGGTTGAATCCGACGGGGAAGATGAAAACACCGCCCAGGCGGTGGTGATCGAAGGTGGGGCTGGTGATGATACGATTGTGGGTGGCGCTGGTGATGATACTCTTTCAGGCGGCACAGGGGTCGACACGATCCAAGGCGGGGCCGGGGATGACATCCTGATCGTCGATATCCAAGACAGCTTTGATGGCGGTGACGGCATGGATGAAGTCTTTTTTATCGGCGATGAAGACCGGACCATCACCATCACTGACAATAATGTCGAGATCTATCAATCCGGTGGCGGCAATGACGTGATCTCCACCGCCAATGAAATGACGGTCGCGATCCATGCCGGGGCCGGAGATGACACGGTGTCCGGCGGCTGGGGCGGTGACTGGCTGGCGGGCGGTGCCGGGAATGACACCCTGCGCGGCGGTTATGGCGAGGATATCTATAGCTTCGGCCTGGGTGACGGCCATGATGTGGTCGAGGATGAATATTCCGTCACGGGTACTGGCAAGCGCTGGCAGATCACCGGCTGGCATAGGGCCAGTCGTGGCGAGCATGACAGCTGGTGGGCGCCGACCTGGGAATTGCGCGATTACACCGTCACCCAGGAAGTGAATGCGGGCAATCCGGACAAGGTGTTGTTTGGTGAGGGCATTTCCCTTGCCGACCTGTTGATCCGGCGCAATGGCAATGATCTGGAGATCGGCATCTGGCAGGCGGATTTTGACACTGTCGGCTTTGACGGGCTTAATGACCGGATCACCCTGAAAAACTTCACCGATGTGAATAAGAAGGTGGAGCAGATCCGCTTTGCTGACGAGACCGAGTTGGACCTGGACAGCCTGCTGTCGGTCTATGGTGTCACGGCTGACGGCGCGGTGACTGACCTGGGCAAGGCCATGGCGGATCTGGTCGAGGGATCGGATGCGGGTGACGTTCTGGCCGGAACCAACGCCGACGATGTGGTTGGCGGCACGGACTTTGATGAGATCATCTTGGGCCGGGACGGCGACGACACATTGATGTCCTCCAACGGCTTCGACACATTGATCGGCGGGGCCGGGAATGACACGGTCTCTTACGAGCGCCATGAATATGGCATGCTGGGCAGCCTTGATGAGCGTGACGGCTTCGGCGATGTCATCCGCGAGGTGGAAAATCTCTACGGCTCCGAATTTGACGATGACCTTTATGGCAATGAAGGTGACAACATCATCGACGGCCAGGAAGGCAACGATAATCTTTACGGTCGCGGCGGTGATGACACGATCATCGGTGGCACCGGCAATAACCTGCTGGTGGGCGGCGAAGGCGCTGATACGCTCGATGGCGGCGATGGCATTGATACGGCCAGCTATATCCTGTCGGGCTCGAAAATTACCGTGGAGCTGGGCGCGCGCCCGGACCTGGAAGGCTCCGGCCTTGGCGGCGAGGCCGAAGGCGATGTCCTGAAATCGATCGAGAATGTCGAGGGTTCCGACCATGATGACACCATCACCGGCAATGAAGAGGATAACATCCTCTGGGGCCGGGCGGGCGCGGATACGGTCAATGGCGGGCGCGGGCGCGATACCCTGATCGGCGGGGCCGGCAATGACCTGATCGATGGCGGCACCGGATCGGATACCTATTATTTCGGCCGCGGCGGCGGACAGGATGTGATTTCCGATGCTGCGGGCAATGATGTTCTGCATATCTCCGGCGGCCTCAATCAGAATGACCTTTTCATGCGCCTCAACGGCAATGATCTGGAGATCGCCTTTAACGAGGAGTCACTCTATTCGGCATTGGATGTGGATGGGGCGATTGTTGAGCCCGTCGATCCCTCATGGGGCCCGGATCCCAGCCTGGATAAAGTGACCCTGAAAGACTGGGTGCTGGGCGGCAGCGTTGAAACCATCCGTTTCAACAACGGGACAGAGCTTTCCCTGGCGGCCCTTGTTTCCGGCCTGGGACTGAAGGATGTGCAACAGGGTGGCAGCATCATGTCTGTCGGCAGTGGCAATGTCTTCAATGGCACCACGGGCCAGGGCAACGCGGACACCGCCGGTATCCAGACCGTGCCGCTGAAGGGGATCGTTCTGGACGGTCAGGGCGGCAACTATCTCACCCACAATCCGGACGGCACCGGCAGCCGGACCACCTGGACCCTGTCCACCTGGGCCAAGCTGGATGACAGCACCGGGCGGATCTATCTCTATTCCGCCCAGGGCAATTCCAACGACAGCTCCTTCTCGGTCGAGATCCGCCGGGATACCGGCCATATCGAAATAAACGGCCATAACACGCTGGCCCGGGTTGAGATGCCGGAAAGCCAGTTGCCGGATGATACCTGGTTCAACCTTGTGGTTGCCATGGACACGATCCAGGACAATCCGGCTGATCAGTTGAAGATGTATCTCAACGGCCAGGAACTGGCGGTTGACCTGACCGGTTTCTGGCCGACGGGGGATAATCCGATGCTGGGGCTGGGCGGGGATGTCGCCCATTATATCGGCAAAGATGCCTATGGCGGCACCAGCGGTTCTATGACCCAGGCTGGTTTCCAGTTTGTCGATGGCGAGGCCCTGACGGCGGCTTCCTTTGGCCGGACAGTTGATAACCAATGGGTGCCTTCCGACAATGTGACCGACTATGGCGAACAGGGCTTCCATTTGGATTTTGCCGATGCCGGCAATCTTGGCAAGGATGTCAGCGGCAAGAACAACAATCTGAGCACGGTCGGCACCCCCGCTCAGGCGGCGGATACCGGTTTGGTTGCCACCATCGACAGCGGCATCCCGCTTTATGACGGCAACGGAGCCGATGATATCCTGGTGGGCACGGAGGAAGATGACATTCTCAACGGTCTTGGCGGCGCGGATGAAATCTTCGGCGGGGCCGGGAATGATACCCTGACGGCAGGCGATGTGACCTCGGTGGATCAGGTTCTGAACGGCGTTCACCTGGATGGGCTTAACAATTACCTGAGCCATAGCCCGGCCCATGAAGGCAGCCGGACCACCTGGACTCTTTCCACCTGGGCGAAACTGGATGAAAGCACAGGGCGGATCTATCTCTATTCCGCACAGGGCAATTCCAACGATACCTCCTTCTCGCTGGAGGTGCGGCGCGATACCGGGCATCTCGAATTCAACGCCCATAATACGCTGGCGCGGGTCGAGATGCCCGAAAGCGATCTTCCGGATGATACCTGGTTTAACATTGTGGTTGCCCTGGACACGACCCGGACGGAAGCCTCGGATCAGCTGGCGATCTATCTCAACGGCGAAAAACTGACGGTTGACCAGACCGAATTCTGGCCGACTGATGAGGATGCCAGGCTTGGCCTGGGCCGGATCACCGAACATTTCATCGGCAAGGACGGCTATGGCACCACCAGCGGTTCCATGACCCAGGCGGATTTCCATTATGTGGACGGCCAGGCGCTGAATGCCAACGCCTTTGGCCAGGACGTGGATGGGGTCTGGGTGCCGCGCGCCTTTGAAGGCGACCATGGCGATAACGGGTTCCATCTGGATTTCTCGGATACGGACAATCTGGGAACCGACAGCAGCGGCCATGGCAATAACCTGACCGTTGTCGGCACCCCGACGGTTGACAGTGAAATCGGTTTTGTTCTGGAAGCGGACAAAGGGGCAACCCTTTATGGCGGTTCCGGTGACGACACTCTCATTGGCGGCAATGGCGATGACACCCTGGTCGGCGGAAGCGGTGAGGATATCGCGCGCTATGCCGGTGTGAAGGATGGTTACACCATCACCAACAATGGCGACGGCACCTACTCCATTGCCAAGGCCGGTATCGGTACGGATACGCTTTCCGGGATCGAGAAGATCCATTTTGACGCCAATGATGACGGTATCATCAATCTGGATGAGAATGGCGACCCGACTGAGACGGTTATCGACCTGACCGAGGAAAGCGGCCCGGTGACCGGGGATGCGAAGATCGTGCTCTCCGCGGCAGACCAGACGGTGCGTCATAAGCTGACGGTCACGGATGCGGATCTTTCCGAGACGGAGAGCGATGAGGTCCTGACCTATGCCATCGGCGGGGTCGCGGCGACCACGGATAATCCGGTTGTCCATACCTTGGCAGAGGGCGGTGTGGTGACGCTTTATGCTGACGGCAGCTACAGC
>NZ_QRDW01000025.1 GCF_003385955.1 Aestuariispira insulae | reverse complement strand
ATCTGTTCTTCGCTAAATCGACTGCGCTTCATGTCCGTCTCCTTTTATTGGACGGACTCTACTCATTTTTGGAGGAGTTTTAAGGGCTCACGTCAGTCGGCAGTACGTTCATCTCCGGCATCGGATCTGGCAAACAACTAATTTTTGCGGCCAAGGGAAATGTCACGGATGGATCTTTCCGCTGAATTATTGTCGATGATCAGCCGATCATCCTGGAAACAAACCACCAGCCGGATGATCTGGGGTTGGGCCGAAACATCGTCCGGCACTTGCCTTACATCTTCGCCAAGAACATGCAATGCATTGCCTCATGCTTTGCAACAGGCGCCATCGTTCAGATGCGCTTGCCCATCCCGTTCCCGACCATCCCGTGTTTTCAGCCCTTTTCAAAGACTTCTTGAAAAAATGGGAATCGGGTTTGAATTCGCAATTGCTTTGCGCAGAAAATCTGATTAGTCTGCTTCTGAATACTCGGGAATTTGGATTGGCTTCAGATTGATCCCGGGGATGAGGCGGAAGGCCGGGCTAGGTTATGGTCTTCCCAGGGTGAATGCGGTTTTGGGCCTAAAAGGCCGGGGCCGGATAAGAGGCGGGGAAGGGAATTTTTCTTCTGGACCGATGACGTGATTGGCAGGGCCCCTGTGCCGGGGCGGGCCGGTTTCTGGTTATGTGGTTCTTCTCCGATGATTTGATTGAATGTCCACGCGCCATGGTTTTGCGCGTGGCCCTGGTGTATTTGCATAGGTGCTGTGCAAGGCAAATGTCTGTATCGGCACCGGTTTAACGATTTTGATTTGAGGAATTTGAGCGATGGCAAAAAAGACAAAAGCGAATAAGGCGGCCCCGAAAAGCGCGTCCAAGAGCGCGTCAAAATCGGCGGCGGAAAAACGCATGGAGGAATTGATGCCAAAATCCCAGATGGAGGGCGCGGCCTCCGATCTCGCCCAGAAACTGGAAGCCGCCGGCAAGGTGGATGAGGCGGCCCTGATGCGCGGCATTGAAGAGGCCCAGGCCAAGGCGGCCGAACAGGCGAAAGCCGCGGCCAATGCCGGTGAGGGCCAGCCGCAGATGACCATCTCCGCCGTCCTGGGCGAGATCGCCTGGATGATGTCCATGAGCCCGACCCATCGCTATTTCTTCCTGGCCGATATGGAATGGCTGGTCATGACCCCGGTGATGCTGAACCAGTTCCGCATCTATCGCGATGACAATGGCAAACCGGCCGGCCTGGTCCTGTGGGCGAGTGTCTCAGAGGAAGTGGAAAAACGCCTGGAATCGGGCGCGACCCGTCTTGCCCCCCAGGATTGGAAATCCGGCGACCGGCTGTGGGTCGTCGATGTGGTCGATCTGATGGGCGGCAAGGCCAATCAGATGATGCTGGATATGAAGAAGGTCATCTTTAAAGACAAGACGTTCAAATTTCATGTGACGACATCTGAAGGGAAACGGGAGATTCAAGAGGTATAAGTCCATGGCGCCTACACTGAACATTGCCTTTTTTGTCGTATGTTTCTGTTTTGCTGTGCTGTCTCCGAACAAATCTTTTGGGCATGAGCCAGGGGAGTATGTTGTTACAGAATGTGATGTGTTGATGTCCGCGCCTTTTGATCCGAGACGTAGGTCTGCTGCCGTATTAGATGGAAACTTGGATAAAGTGCAGGGTCAAATTAAGTGTCAGGAAGCAATGGTACTTTTTCCTCAGCATCCCCGATTCAGAGTTTTGTTAGCCAGAGCGATTATGAGTACTGCTGGATGGTTTCCTAAAAAAAGTGAAGAGGTTTATTCTCTTTTGAGTTTAGCTCAGGAGCAAAATTATACTGCTGCAAACTTCCTTCTCGGAAATTACTTCTATCGTGAAGGTGGCTTCATGCTGCCTCATAAAGAGGTGCCTCAGCAAAAGAGAAGTTACTTCAATCGTATGATCGAGAGCTACCAACGATATATCGATTCTGTTGAAGAGCACTCCTACGCTCTTGTCCAATTGGCGAGAGTATATGAAGCGATGGGCAGACAAAAGAAGGTGCTGCTTCACCTGGACAAAGCCATCTCAATGGGAAATATCAACGCCTTAACTCAAAAAGGCCGCTATTTGTTCGAAGCGGTAAGCCGAAAAGAAGGGCGTAAAAATTTAGTTTTGGCATCTCAACTTGGGGATGGAAGGGCTGATTACTGGTTGAGTGAATTTTATCTCAGAGGAGATGTTCTGAACTTGACTGTGGAGGATCTCGTCTTGAGCAAAATGCATTTTGCTAGAGCAAAAAAACAGAAGGCGGTAGCACCTCATATACTTGGGTTTGTCGAAAAAAAGCTCAATAGGATTCTTAAAGAGTTTCCTCGCATCAACGCAAAGTTCGATTTTATCTATGAAGCGGCTACTGCAGCAAGAAGTGAAGATTTGGTGTTCAGCCTGGAAGAAGCAGTTTCTCTTGCCTCTCGCCAATTCGATTCAGCAAAAAAAGAGTACTAAGAAACTGCGCTTTGGTGCAGAGATTTATTGGGGGATTACATGAGCTTCAATGGCTTTACACAACAGGAATTGGCTACTGCGGGGCAGTTTGTTCAGGGGGTTTCTGAAACGATTGGAGCTCTAGTTGCTGAGGGAGAAATCGACGGGCAATTGGACAGGAGTTACACAATCAATATTCCTTTTAATGGGGGGAAAATTCCTGTTTCCTTTTCGCATGCGGTCGAGAGCCAACCATGGACTGAGGATGGGGTCCCATTAGGTAGTAGCCATTATGTTACCTTGGGGTTGAAGCTAAACGGATTGAGTGCTGCGCCCCATCCGGTGGTGAAGCTTTTGTCTACTGTGCTTAGTGTCGGTCCAGCTGGAGATGTTAAGATCAGAGTGGATGTACCCAATACCCCTGGAGACTTTGACGTATCAAAAAATGTGTCATTTGTCGGAGGCGCTATTGGTTCCCAATCCTCAGTGACCTTTGGGGATGTAACGTTAGGTGCCACTCATTCTTTCTATTTTGAACGTGAGAACGGTCTAAACCAAATTGGCTATCGTTTGACTGCGTCTTATGCCGTAGGTAAGGGTTTTTATGCGATAAAAGATAGTGTCTCAGAGCGGGTCGTTATCGTCAGTTGGGAGGATGGTGAAACAAAAGTCCTCGATCCCCGGAGGGATTTTAAGAAAATCAACGAAATTGCGGATCAGGAAGGTTGGCCGCAGGAAGTGCTGGCGAGATCGTCTCATGTCAACCCAGAGTCGATAGTTGGTGATCTAATCTATGATCTTTCAGCTGTGCCGGATGAAGGGATTCGATATCTGGTTGAGGACGATTCCAGTAACGCTGCTCTCTATGGATATGACCAGCGAGCTTTCGAGTTCAATTCTTCTGGTAGCTACGGTAATTTTGGGACCTTTGGCAAAATCCATGAAATACTTTTGTCCGATAGTGCACAATATAGCGATGCCGTTGTATGGATCCCCAAAAACGCGCTACCGGGCCTATCACTCGCATATGAAGCTTATCTGGATCGGCTGGATAACAGCGGTAGTAGTTACGTCAGCAATAAGTGGCAGATTACAACTGAAGAAGCGAGATCTTGGCTGAAAGGTGAGATGGAACCTGATCGCGGACCTATGATGGTTTTAAATCGCGACTTTTTCAAATCTGATTTGGGTGAATTTGCCCTGATTTCTTCGACGGTCGATCCACTTCGGGCAGAATCTATTGCAAAGGGAATTAACGAGGATATAGAAACGGTTGCAAAAGCAAATCTCAAAGCTTTCGATAACGCTGTAGTCAACACCACTTTGAGATTGCGCCAAGAAGGGCTCATGCCGCCTATAGGTTTAGATCTCAACCAAGATGGGAAGATTAGTACCGTAAGTCAAAATGAAAGCGGTGTTGTGGTTGACCTTCATGGTACCGGTGTTAACCGTGGGATGGGATGGGTCGCTCCTGAAGATGGTTTTCTAATTGCAGATTTGGATGGTGACGGTCAGGTCTCTGCAGATGAAATGTCTTTTGCAAGCCGAACAGATGATCCATTCGATACTGATTATGAGGCATTTGGAAAGCTATATGACTCCAATAATGATGGTGTGGTTGATGCTCTAGATGACAATTGGGGTGAACTTCGCGCTTGGAGGGATCTCAACCAAAACGGAAAGTTGGACGATGGTGAAGCCGTCACTCTTGAAGCTGCTGGATTTTTGTCATTTAAGGTATCAAACAAGGAAGAACGTAATTCTTACATTGACTCCAAAGACCGTCAACTCGATGCAGACGGCGATGGTAATAAGATTGTCAATGAGGTTGAGATAACTGTAAAAGACAAGGCTACTGGTGAAGCGACCAGTAGCAAAGCCTATGACCTTATGCTAGGGGTGCAAACCTATGAGGAGGCACTCCTACAATCAATACAGAACCTAGAGAACCATAGTTTTGCTCAAATTGTTCTGAAGGAACTTCCTTCCAACCATATATCGATAATGGAAGAACAGTTTGGGTTAAATTTGCATGATGGTATTGCAGATGGGTCTATCGTTTCTCTCGAAGGTCCCGTTGGAACGATTCTGTATGATTTTGAAGATCCAGTCACGGGACTTAAGAAGCGTCTAACTGTAAAACAGCCGGGGGATGGTCAAAATCAAAATTCAAACCTAGTGTTGGACTATGGTACGGATTTTACTGTCACGATGTTGTCAGATGGAACTCCATATAGTGTCAGTTACAGGTTTATTGAAGTTGACGGTGAACGTATCGCTCAACCGATCAAAGTAAAAGAGATTGATGGAAGCGGTACAAACACAAAGATAATAGAAACAGATCCTGATCAAGAGAAGTTTGGTGTTGCCGGTCAACAGATTGGTTCAACCATTGGACGGTATATTGGTGGAGATAACATCTTTGCTTCAGTTGCAGCAAGCGCAACCATCGGCACTATCCTTCAAAATATTGGCCAAGAACTAGATATTTCTATTGATGCGGGTCAGAAGCAAACAACCTTGACGGCCAATGGCGAAATCGTTGAAGGCTTTAGCGATTTTGACAAGGATTTTATAGCGAACCTCAAAGGGGCGGCGGCATCGGCTATTGCTTCGCTGGTCGTTGGAGAAATAATCGATGCGATCGGCTTGGACGGCACTGTGGCCGGTGATCTGGTTTCTGCATTTGCCACAACGGCCCTGAGCCAGGTTGGCACCAATATTCTTAATGGTGCCAAGGATATTTTTGCTATCAAGATCGATCCTGCCAGTATCATAGGAACCTATATAGCAGGCGAGTTGTCATCAAAACTGGTGCCTGCAGAAACTACTGCCGGCGCGATCATGGGAAGTATCGGTTCGATCGTGGGGAGTGTTCTGCTACCTGGACCGTTTGCGCCTATTGGTTCTTTTATTGGTCAAACGATAGGCACTTTCCTTGGGAATCTATTCGGCAGGAAGAGCTCTGTTGGTCCTATTGGGCACTCGAACGTTAATCTGGGAAGCGATGGCAAATTCAGGGTAACCGCTTGGGCTACCGATAATGGATTATCCGGTGATTTAGTGAAAGGGATGGGGGAAACGGCCTCGACCTATCTCAATAACCTAGTGGAAAACATGGGCGGTGCCGCCTATTCCGCACCCCATGAGGCGTTTGGTTGGGGGCATGGAAAATATAGTACTCATCCTGGCCAGTATATCCATAACAGTTACATGGACGCGGTTGAATTCGGTGTTCTCAGGACCATTAAGGGAACTCGCGTGGAGGGCGGCAGCCTCTATGTGAAGCGTGCAATTCTTAATAGCACGGCAAAATCCTATGGACAGCTATTGGAAGACATTGCCATTGCTCAGGATTATCAGGCGTTCATTGACAATCGTGATGAGATTGAGAGCCTGATCTCTGCGGCACCAGATTCTTCCTTTACTGTCGGTTGGTATCTCACTCTCTCTAGAGCACAAGAGCTTAAGCTGGATGATGTTCATCCATTAGAAAATATCTCCCGATTTGGGGATGTGGTGGCTTCTCATGGCGAGAACTTGGCGGGTGTCGACCTGAGCGACATTATGATCCGAAAGAATGGCAATGGGTTCGAATTAGCCTGGAAAACGGATAAATATTCAGGTGTGCCATTTGAACTGCTCCCGGAACACAAGATCTCTGTTTCAAACTTCTCTTCCTGGAACCAAGAGATATCATCCATCTATTTTGACGATGGAACCAAGGTAAATATTGCCAAAATTTTTGAGTTTTTAGTAGGCAATAACGTTGAGGTCGTCCGTTTGGATGAGGCACTGGATAGCTATTTCGCTGCAAATGCCGGTAAATCAAATGAAGATCTCTCAGACGAGCTGTTTGAGAACTGGCAGTCAGGTAGCAATGATGAGGAAACCCTGCTGGGGACGAAAGCAGCGGATGTTATCCATGGTCTCGGGGGTGACGATACCATGGATGGCGGCGATGGCCATGACCGATTGTTTGGTGGCATCGGTGACGATCTGATCTATGGTGCTGATGGTGACGACAAAGTCTACGGTCAAGCCGGTGCTGATCTGATCTACGGCAACGAAGGAAACGATCGTCTGGAAGGCGGCCATGGCGACGATATCGTCTTTGGAGGTGAGGGTAATGACCTTATCCGCGGCGATGCTGGCAACTGGGACTCGGAAACCGTCTTTGGTGACGACTACCTCTCCGGCGGTGCCGGCAACGACACGCTCGAAGGCGGCGACGGCGCCGACACCCTGATCGGCGGTGTGGGCAATGATACCCTCTCCGGTGGGGCTGGCGATGACATCTATCATTTCGATTCCGGCGACGGCCAGGACATCATTGATGACAACCATCATCATTATGAAGCCAAGGTCTTTTCCGAACAGCGCACCGGCTATAAGACCATCAAGGAAGAGATCTGGCGCGGTAAGGAACAGAGCTGGCTCCAGACCCGCTATGTGCGCGTACCCTACACATATACCGTCACCTGGACCGAATATCTGAATGTCCTGGAAGATGGCGATCACGACACGATCACCTTTGGCGAGGGGATCCATCTCGACCAGGTGGTGTTCCAGATCGACGGGCAGAATCTGGTGCTTTATGTCCGGCCCTCTGCGGAGGATACCACGCCGCTGGACCAGATCGAAAACAAGATCTCGATCCATAACTGGATGAACCCGAAAAACCGGGTGGAGAATATCAAATTCGCCCATGAGTTCGAGCCGGGCAAGGATACGCTGACCGTCTCGGAAATCGTCGGCCAGGTCGGCACCCAGGGTGTCGATACCTTCACCTGGACGGAAACGCCGGTGGTCTTGAAATATCTGAATGAAGGCGATGACACCATCACCACCGGCGATGGCAATGACTTCATCATGGGCGGCGCGGGCAATGACACGCTCTCTGGCGGGGCCGGCAATGACACGCTGTTTGGCGGCGAGGGCAATGACCGCCTGGATGGCGGCGCGGATGACGACATCCTGCTGGGCGATGCCGGGGCCGATGTGATCATCGGTGGTGCGGGGGCGGATACCGCTTCTTATAAAGGCTCCGACGGCGGCGTTACGGTCAGCCTGGAAACAAATTCCGGCTCGGGCGGTTATGCAGCGGGCGATACGCTTTCCGGCATTGAAAACCTGACCGGGTCCGATTTTGACGATGTTCTGATCGGCAATAGCGGCGACAATATTTTTGAAGGGCTGGGCGGCTCTGACACCATGATCGGGGGCGAGGGCGCTGACACGGTCTCTTATGAAAATTCCCGCGAAGGCGTTCATATCGACCTCTCCCAGACATCAAGGCAGTTTGGCGGCGACGCCAGCTATGATGTCTTCACCTCCATCGAAAACCTGACCGGCTCCAATTTCGGCGACGTGCTCAAAGGCACCGACGGCGACAATGTGATCTTTGATGGCGCGGGCAATGACCAGGTCTTTGCCGGGGCCGGCGAGGATGAGATTCTGGCCGGGGCCGGGCGTGATCAGATCGATGGCGGGGAGGGTTATGACAGCATCTCCTATGCGGCGCGTGACGCAGGTGTGGTGATTGATCTCTCCGAAGGCACCCTGCCGACAGGGGGCGAATCCGTGCTTAACGCCCGGAGTCTGTCTGCGGAAGATGAGTTGATCTCGATCGAGCGCGCGACCGGCACCAATTTTGCCGATGTGATCATCGGTTCGGTTGCCGACAATGCCATTGCGGGCCTGGGCGGCGATGACACCATCGTCACCGGGGCGGGCGACGATATGGTCGCGGCGGGTGACGGCAATGACCTGATCCTGGGCGGTGCGGGTGCCGATACCATCGATGGTGGCGACGGCATTGATACCGCCTCTTACCAGGATGCGGAGGCGGGTGTTTCGATCCAGCTGGATGCTGGCGCGGCCAGCGGTGCTGCGGTTGGCGGCGCGGCCCTGGGCGATGACTTAAGCAATATCGAAAACCTGATCGGCTCCGGCCATGGCGACAGCCTTGGCGGCGATGATGCGGATAACGTGATCGACGGCGGCGCCGGGGATGACACGATTTTGGGCGGTGCCGGGGATGACTGGATCATCGGCGGTGCCGGTGCCGACAGTATCGATGGCGGGGCTGGCATCGATACTGTCGATTATTCCGGTTCGGACTCTGGTGTGATCGTGGATATGGGTGCGGGTACGGCTGAAAACCCCAGCACCCCCTCTGTGGCGTTGAAAGCGGTTCATTTGGATGATGCGGGTGATATGTTCCTTGTGACCCCGGCTGCAGACGGTGACCGGACGAAATGGACCTTTGCCACCTGGGTTAATCTGGACCGTCTCAATTCTTCCTATCAGTATCTTTTCTCGGCGATGGAGGTTGTCCCTTCCGGCGCGAACGGTTATCGCGGCGACCGGACGAATTTCCTGATTGATGAGCAGGGACGACTGGATTTCTTTGTCGTTGAAGTGATCAATGGAAATGAGGTCCCCCACAGGCTGACCTCCTCTGCGGCTGTGGTCACCCCCGGCGAATGGGTGCATGTGTCTGCAATTTATGATTCCAATGCGGACAATCTGGCTGATCGCATGCAGATCAGTGTGAATGGCCAGCGCATCACCAGTTTCTTCCGCAACAGCGTCCAGCTTTCAAAAGGCCATGAATCCGAAGTGGGCATGGGCGGAGTCCGTCATGGCATTGGCGGCAATATCGATGGCGGAACCCTTTTTGGGCCGCTGGAAGGTCAGTTGGCGGAAACGCATTACATTGATGGCGAAGCCGTCAGTGATGACCGCTTTTTCGAGATTGATGCGGAAGCTGTGCCCCAGCCGATAATCTATGCCGGAGAGCATGGCGGTAACGGGTTCCATCTGAATTATGAGGATGGGGCGCAGCTTGGTGGCAATGCCGTTGCAGGCGCCGATCTTGGCATCAATGGCACCCCCACCCAGGTTGTTGACAGCGGATTGGTTGCCCAGGACCTGCCCCTTGCCGAGGGCATTGGCGGGGATGCGCAGGGGGATGTCCTGTCCGGGGTGGAAAATCTTGTCGGATCGGACTTTGACGATTCTCTGTCTGGCAGCAGCGCCCGGAATGAGATCCGGGCAGGTGCCGGTGATGATACCGTGTTTGGCGGCGCGGGCCGCGACAGCCTGTGGGGGGATGACGGCAATGACATCCTCGCGGGCGGTGAGGATAGCGACCGGATTGACGGCGGCAGCGGTGATGACAGCCTCACCGGCGGTGAGGGGAATGACATCCTGCTGGGCGGGGCTGGCAATGATTACCTCTCCGGTGGAACCGGCGGTGACCTGTTGGATGGCGGTGCCGGCAATGACCGGCTTTTTGCCGGCGATAAATCTGAGATAGGTGACGAGGTGAATGCGGTCCGCTTGGACGGTGTTGACGATATGATCACCTATACACCGGAAAGCGACGGCGACCGCACGAAATGGACCTTTACTTCCTGGGTGAACTTGGACCGGCTCAATGAGTCCTACCAGTATCTATTCTCTTCGATGGAAGTTGTGCCGTCCGGTGCGAACGGTTATCGCGGCGACCGGACGAATTTCCTGATCGATGAAGAAGGGCGTCTGGATTTCTTTGTTGTTGAGGTGATCAATGGCGAAGAGCTGTATCACAGGCTGACCTCCTCTGACGCGGTCGTGGCACCTGGCGAATGGGTTCATGTCTCAGCAATTTATGATTCCAATGCGGATAATCCGGCTGATCGCATGCAGATCAGCGTCAATGGCCAGCGCATCACCAGCTTCTTCCGCAACAGCGTCCAGCTGACAAAAGGCCATAAGTCCGAAGTGGGCATGGAGGGAGTCTGCCATGGCATCGGCGGCAATGTCGATGGGGGAACACTGTTCGGCCCGCTGGAAGGGGTGATGGCCGATGTTCATTATGTGGATGGTGCGGCTGTCAGTCCGGTTGAATTCGGACGTTTTGAGAAGGATGGGACTTGGGTACCTGAAGAATATGCCGGCAGTCATGGTGAGAATGGATTCCACCTGGAATTTGAAGATGGCAACAGCCTGACCAATGACAGCAGTGCTAATGGCCATGGCCTCGATTTCAATGGTCAGCCGGTCAAAGAGCAGGATTCCGGCCTCACCATGCCGCCCATGGAGGGCTCCACCCTCTTTGGCGGCGAAGGCGATGACACGCTTTATGGCGGTGATGGCGATGACATCCTGGATGGCGGGGACGGCCAGGATGTGGCGGTCTTTGCCGGAAATAAGGGTGATTACATCATCCAGGATAATTATGACGGCTCGGTCACGGTGATCTCAGAGGCGACGGGTGCCGATTATGTAAGCCATGTGGAAAGCCTGCAATTTGACGACGGTTTGGTTGACCTCACCACCGGCAATCTGGGCCCGCAGGCAGCTGACGCCAAGGTAGTTCTGGATGGCTGGCAGACGGTCAGCCATAAGCTGAGCGCGTCTGACGCGGATAGCGGTGACACGCTGACTTATGAAGTTGTCGGTGCTGTCAGTGTGGCGGGCAATGTCTATACGCTTGCGAGCGGCGCGGAAGTGACAGTCAATGCTGATGGCAGTTACAGCTATGACCCCAAGGGCAATAGTGCTGCCGACAGTTTCACCTGGAAGGTGACGGATACGGCTGGCCTGTCCAGCCAGGCCGTGATCACGGTCTCTGTGGGTGAAGGCAATCCGGACCATTATGGTGCGCTGGATGAAAGCATTGCGCGCCATAACGGTTATGGCAGCCTGTCTGCGGACAAGCTGACCTATACGGGCAGCGGATCGGCCGGCCAGGCAACCTATTCCATCATCTGGTATGACCAGTGGCTGGAGGGCAAGAGCTATTGGGAGACCGAGATTGTCACCGA
>NZ_QRDW01000024.1 GCF_003385955.1 Aestuariispira insulae | reverse complement strand
GATCATCCCATCAATCGGATCGAAGAACTGCTGCCCTGGAACTTCAAGGCCGATCAGGAAAAACTGGCCGCTTGATCAGCCGACCGGGCGCTTACCCTTAAAAGTCAATTGGTTAAATTGGCTATTGATAAATTCAATGAACGTTGGCGAGGCTTCAAAACAGTTTTGCCCTACAGTCCAGTCACCCGGAAAGCGTGCACAATCGATTTCTGGCGCAGGCAGTGCCGTCAGTTTGAAGATTGGTTATGTGGGTGGTTCCTGGAACTTCGGATCGTGCCGATGTAGCTCGGTGACATCTTGTCCTGTGAACCATTTCTCAAGCCAGATGGCACCCACCTGCCATGTATTTTGTAAAGGATGTTACCAATGCGCGTTGCAATGAATCGCTTTGATGAGATCGAGGAACTGAAAACCTACATTTCCGATCTTGAGATGAAAATAGAATATCTCGAAGAACAAGCCGCTACCGTCGTGGCCATCTGCGAAGAGCTCAGTCTCCAAAAACAGATTTTGGAAATTCGGAAAAATGAAAGTGACTACATTGCACAACATGATGGCCTGACAGGCCTGCTTAATCGCAGAACAATCACTTCTTTGATGAAATCCTTGTTGATGGAACGGAACATCGACGGGAAAGTATCCTGCATCTATTTCATAGATATGGACAATTTCAAGTCGGTCAATGACAAGTATGGCCATGCTGCCGGAGATGAGATTCTGGTGCAGTTTTCTAACGCCCTAAAAGATGTCTTTAACGACAATGATGTCATAGGACGCATTGGTGGTGATGAGTTCATTGCCGTCCAGTCATGGAGAAAACCCCAGGAGCAAGCTGTTGACCGGCTGCTGGAAACGCTCTCAAAAAAAGTCGCCCGAATTAATGAATCATCTGACCATGACATCGCCATCAGTGCCAGCGTTGGCATTGTCCGTATCACCGATGTCAGCCGAAGTGCTGAGGACATCCTGAAGGAAGCGGATTCCTGCATGTACGAAGCAAAGAAACGGGTCGACAAGGGTTATCTCGGGGTCGTTCGCGCATAGCATCGTGTCAAACGCAGCCTTCATCATAATCAAACATTTTCACCAGTGGAGTTTACGATTGGCAGTCACAATTCTCGGAGATGAATCCAGGTCCGCTACAGTTACGGTAGATGAAAAAAGTACTCCGTGGCGTTTGCTGATTGTTGATGAGACGGAGTCGTTTCACCGCTTCATTCAACTGGCGCTCACCGATTATGCGCTGGATGGCCGGTCCGTTGAAATCAAACATTCCGTTTCTACTGATCAAGCCCGGGAAGCGCTTGAACGAGAGGGTGATTTTCATTGCTTGATGCTAAATGTCACGATGGAAACATACCATGCTGGTGTACAACTGATCGACTTTCTCAGGTCAGATTTGGAAAACGCCAAAACACGCGCCATTCTAGTGTCTGGACATTCGTCCATGATATCCTGCCACAACACTCTATTCCGATACGACATCAGCGCGCATCTGCGTAAGAGCCTCATCGACGACGAGTTACTGCAATCATCCGTTTTTTCGGCGCTCAGGGCGTATCAAAAGATTGAAGAACATGATCGAGATCTCCGCGACCTGAAAACCGCACAGGAACAGAGCCATCGCTTGGCATGCTATAATACCGTTTCCAGCTTGCCAAACCACGAAAGTCTTCTGAAACATGCCGAAGAGCTATGTGAAATGGTTGATGCCTGTAAAGAGGTCGGATCCCTCTCGCTTATTTTGATAAATTTGAACCGTTTCAGAGACGTCAATAATGTTTTTGGCTATCGGATTGGCAATGAAATCCTGCGGGATATCGGTGGACGCCTGATTGCCAATCTCTACGGCGTGGAACTTGTCGCCCATGTTGGCGGAGATCAATATGCAGTGCTATCCAACGCAAACCCTGTTTCGGGTAAGACTGATGACTTGATCGATAAGATATCCATGTTGATTGCCGCACCTGTCAGTTGCAAAGGAACAAACATTTCTGTGTCATCAACCATCGGGGTTGCACGTTACCCCGATGATGCTGAATCCGTCCCGGATCTTTTGATTGCCGCACAGCAAGCACTTGGAAAGGCCAAAATATCTGATGGCATCAATCACCTAACGTATGACCAGGAACTTGCAAACGCGATTACAAAGAGGTCCCACATTGCCTTTGCGCTTCAAAACGTCATTGAAAAGCAGGAATTTTGCCTCCATTACCAACCTCAATACCGCTTATCCGACGGCGCTTTGACGGGGGTTGAAGCATTAATACGCTGGCAGCGGGATGATGGGCGTTTTGTCTCTCCGGCCGAGTTCATTCCCATCGCAGAGCGCACCGGGCAGATCCTGGAAATCGGGCAATGGGTTTTTCTTGAAGCTTTTGCCTTTCACAAGAGATGCCAACGGGCCGACATGCCTGTTTTCCGGTTGGCCGTCAATGTTTCCGCAAAGCAGTTGAATGCCCCGAACTTCGTGGAAAACCTGTCTTTGGCGCTCTTACAGACCGGAATTGGCGCAGAACAGATCGAGTTGGAGATAACGGAATCGTCTCTGGTTAGTGATCTGGATCATACTGTTGAAATTCTTCATCAATTACGTGATAGAGGCTTTCAAATTGCCATCGACGATTTCGGGACAGGTCAGTCTTCTCTTAGTTATCTGCATAAATTCCCCATAGACCGGCTTAAGATTGACCGGTCCTTCCTGGCCCCCATTCTTAAAGAAAGCGATGAATCTCCAATAGCCAAGTTGCTTGTAAATCTTTCAAAAGACCTGGGCATAGAGGTAATTGCCGAAGGCGTTGAAACGCCTATCCAGAAAGCCTATCTCACCGATATCGGTTGTGATGAAGTCCAAGGTTATCACCTGGATCATCCGATGACTGAAGAGGACTTCATTAGAAAGTTCTCTGTTCACTCAATCATATCTTCTAAACTTCAGCTGCCATTCACAGCTACAAATACGATCTCTCTAGCGCCTCCTATACCAATCGTTTGATTTAGCTTTGAAGTTTGATTTAGCTTTGAAGTTTGATTTAGCTTTGAAGTTTGATTTCACCCGGTATCGCTGTCTCTCAGGCCTATCCGATAAGGCCTGGGTCAACCGCAAATCTGCGCCTTTTCTCGACACAGGATCTCGATTACTTGGTTGGAGCATCGGTATAGGGGTGATTTTGGGGAGCCCGATGGTTGGGAGTAACTGACTATCGAAGGGGATGCGTGATGTATCTAAAAGAATCCCAGGAGAATCAAAAACACAGTGATTTCAGACTAGACCTGCTTTCTTTGGAGCAGTTGAGATTATTTGTTATTGCGGCACGATCCAAATCTTTTTCAGAGGTAGCCCGCATATGCGGTAAAACCCAGTCAACCGTAAGCATTGCCATCAACAATTTGGAAATTGATATTGGCGTTCCTCTCTTCCTTCGTGACAACCGGGGAATAAGCTTATCGCCAGAAGGACAATCGCTGTATCCATCCGCCCTGGACATTCTAAACCGGATCAAAGTTTTCGAGCAGCGGGCATTACATATCTGCGATTGGGGGCCGGATCAGTTAACCATTCATATGGATGCTTTATTCCCCTACGCAAGACTTATCGATATTGTCGCACAATTGGAAAAACGACACCCAAATGTCGAATTCGCCATCAAAGTGGCACCTCCCTTTACGGCCTATAGCAATTGGAAAGACAACTCCGAAGACCTCGCGATCACAAGTCGTTCACTTGTCGCTTCAACGGGAGCAGATGTTCGCAGCATTGCGGTCGACCAGGTTCAATTTCTGCCAGTGATTTCCAGGGAACATAGTCTGGCGGGAAAAGAAGCTGTTTCCCGGGAAGAACTTGAACAATACCGTCAGATTGTCTTCGATGTCGGCCGCAACTCCAAAATGAAGGCGGCGGGCAATCGAAGAATTGTCATCGGTGGATTGCACTGTCAACTGAACCTGATCAAACAGGGGGCCGGCTGGGGGTACCTGCCAGATCATTTTGTTCAGAAATATATCGACAGCGGTGAGTTGAATTTGGTGCGGCTCATTGATGACGCATATTTTCCTAAACTCTCCTTCCGTCTGGCCTGGCATGCGATGGCACCGCTTAAAGGCATTAAAAAAGAGCTAGTGGAAGCGCTTTCAACGCCTCACGAACCCGTTTTAGCTGTGAGTTGAGAGCAAGCCCGGCTTAATGGTTTCGCGTACCGCACCTGCTCCTCTTTGCGCAACCTAAAAGCAATGAATGACGTTGTTTTACGGAAAATCCAGTCGATTCATCGTTGATATTGAATAAAGCGATAGTCGCTGATTACAGAGGAAGAGCAGGGGCAGGATATAAAAAACTCATTGATTGTGGCGGCTATTTCACGCGCATGCAGAAATAGCCGCCGTTCTGGAGAGAACTGGAAACCGAGAGATGAGACAGCCCCTTCCAATATCAAAAGGCATCTCAGACAGGGCGACAGCCTCCTTTAGGGAGCGTGGCCGGTTGAATAGAACGGTATTGTGAAAGGAAAACGGAAATGGATTCCTATGAGCCATCCTCCCGAAAAAGTCCTGCTCACCTTCAGTTGGAGCTTCTGTCTTTCGAGCGCCTGCGGTTATTCGTGATTGCAGCACGTGCAAGCTCATTTTCCGAAGTCGCCCGGCTTTGCGGCAAAACCCAATCAACGATTAGTTCTGCAATCAATAATATGGAGATTGATATCGGAGCACCGTTGTTTGACCGAAACCGTAAAGGCATACGGCTTTCAACAACCGGCCAAGCCCTCTATCCCGCGGCCCTGGACATATTGAAACGTCTGAAACATTTCGAACGCCGCGCCCTCATACTCAGAGACGGCAGCCCTGATAATCTGACAATTCATATGGACGCCTACTTCCCCTATATGGAACTGGTTAAAGCCATATCAAGCATCGAGAAGCAATATCCAGACGCAGAAATCGCAGTTAGAATTGCCGCACCGTTTACCGCATTCCGTCATTGGAGTGAGCATGTCGAGGACCTGATATTGACATGCCGTTCGCTTGCAACGGCCTGCATTGGGGATGTCCGAAGCATTCCGATAAACAAGGTCAAGTTTCAGCCCGTTGTATCCTGCGGTCATCCGCTGGCAGGACAGGACCGCGTCGGGAAAGAAGACCTGGAACAACATCGCCAGATCATTTTCGACAACGGCCGCATTGCCCGGCCACAAGGGGCGTCATCCCGCAGGATCATTGCTGGTGGACTGCACTATCAGAAAAACCTGATCAAGCGCGGAGTCGGCTGGGGTTACATGCCGATCCATTTTGTCGAGGAGTCGGTCCAGGAAGGCTCATTGGTCCCGTTACAGCTTGTTGACCAGGATTATTATCCGGAACTGACCTTCCGGCTGGCCTGGCACGCGCTGGAACCCCTGACAGGCATCAAACGGGGGCTTGTTGAAACTCTCTCCCATCAATCAAAAGTAACGGCAGGGCAAGATGAGTAGCCGCCAGCAGGATAGAGCGCTTTACAGCACTCGGCGCAGAATAGGAGACGGCCAGATGCTCGGGCTTGACGAACGCTCATCGATTTCCAGCGACACAGGTTTCGCGGATATCCGCACAGCCCTGGCACATTTGAAAGCAGGCCGTGACGCGGAGGCTGTCAGGATGCTGACTTCAATTACTCGGCAAGAACAGTTGCCGGCGCATTACTGGATGGAGCTTGGCATGTGCCTGCGCAGAAAAGGCAGTCTGCACGCCGCCCTCGGCTGCTACCAGGCCGCAGCGGAAGCGGGAATTGAACAAGATGCGCTGTTCATGACCCGCATGGCCAATATCCATGCGGATTTGGATCACCTTAACCGCGCCATTTCTTTTTCATCCAAAGCTTTGCAAAAGGCGAATAACGGAACCATTCGTGCCAACCACGCCAAGATCTTGAGGGCGCATAAAGAGTTTCAGCAAGCTTACGATATGTTTTCCACGCTTGTGGAGGAAGAGCCCGGAAACAAGGACTATCATTGGGAAAAAGCCTTTACCCGCATGTATCTTGGCCTGGATCGGTCTGCATGGAAAGGGTTCCAGGTCCGTTTTGACGTCGACAAAATACCCTCGCCTCCGGCAGCAGACTATCTGCCCCGCTGGCAAGGCGAACCCCTTGCCGGGAAACGTCTGCTGCTTACTCATGAGCAGGGGTTTGGTGATACCATTTTGATGTTGAGATATGTGCATATCCTGAAGGAGATGGGAGCCACGGTCATCCTGGAATGCCAACCGGAACTCAATCGCCTGGTGGAGGGCCTGCCTCTGGACGGGATTGTGAAACGCGGTACGCAGCGGGACATCCAAGCTGATTATTACTGCCCACTCATGAGTTTGCCGGCATTTCTCTGGCAGGATGACAGTCCCCCACCTCCGCCAGCACGATTGACAGTACCGGAAGGCGCGAAAAAGGACAGCCGCAAGCTCTTCCTGTTTCCCGAAGATCATAAACTGAATGTTGGAATAGTCTGGAGCGGCAGCAAGACATTCGCGGATAACCGTCGCAGATCCGTTGATGTTGACCGCTTTCTGGATCTGGCCATCCTTCATAACGATTGTCGTTTCTTCAGCCTTCAGAAAGGTCCAGGCACCCAGGATCTTTATCGGACCGGTGGTCAGTTCCTTATTCGGGACGCAGGTCCCGGCCTGCGGGATTTTGCTGATACCGCGGCTCTGATTGAGCGGCTGGATATCATTGTCATGACAGACAGTTCCGTCGCCCATCTGGCCGGATCCCTTGGAAAACCTGTTCTAAATCTGCTGAATTACAATCCTTACTGGCTCTATTTCCCTGATGGCCCGGAAACCCTCTGGTATCCGAGCATGTTCTTGTTAAGACAGGATTCTCCCGGCAATTGGGATGGGGTCTTCCAGAACGCGAGTAATATTCTATCTCATCTTGCCAGGACAAAGAGCACATTGGGGCGTCGTATATCTGCGGCACAGGTGGAACAGTCCCTGCAGACCTACATGAGCGCGCTCGAAAAGGGAGAGCCTCCTATAGTGTCTAGAACGGATATCACGGCTGATATGACCAGAATGGATCCGCAGCAGGTGAGTCGAAAAGTAACCCCAACAAGCTGTTTGGAGAGTGTATCATGGGACTTTTTTCCAGTTTGAAATGCCCTTTCTCCGGCATGGGGAAACAGGCTGTGGCCAATCGAACAGGAGCGGTTAAAATCGGATGGCTTGTGGACAGCCCTTCTGCCGGATTGATCTATCAAGCCCCCAGGCGGCTGAAAGGTGAAGTGAAGACAAAACACGCCAAATCTGCGGCGCGTTGTCCGGCCGTCATTGATCTCGAAGCCCGCTATTTTGAGATCCCATGCCCGTTCGACCTCCATCTGAAAATGGTCTGTAATGCCGAAGGCAATTGGGGCATCCGGAATCTGGCTGGACCGGAAAGCGCAATCCGGTCGGCAACCCTCAAGAAACAGGTTCATATGGTCTCACCAAGTGAATGGCGTGATCCCGCCCGGCCAATGATCCAGATCAGCGCGCCCTACCGGTTTGTCACCGACGAACCGGTATATATCACTCAATGTGAACCTTTCATGGATTATCGAACCCATGCCTGGCCCGGTCTCTTGTTCGGCGGCCGCTTCCCGGTTCACCTCTGGCCCCGCAGTCTGATGTGGGCTTTTGAATGGCATGATACCGAAAAACCATTGCGTCTGCGGCGGGGCGACCCGTGGTTTTACGCCTGCTTCGACTATGACAATCCCGGACGAAAGGTTCGCTTGGTCGAGGCCGAAATGACACCCGTCCTGCGTGATTACACCCGCCAAATGGATGGGGTGACCAACTATGTGAACCAAACCTATTCCCTGTTTGAAAGAGCCGCCCAGGTCAGGCCAAAAACACTGCTGACCGAACGGACGGAACGGTACATGGAGGCCGCCGAATGACCCCCCTGCCAAAGGGGTGAATATCGACGCCGCCCGAAATCTGGCCCCCCAGCCGGATCGGAGGCATCGCTGGACCTTTTTTCCCCCACAGTCCTTTATGTCGATGACCTCCGGATCGCCGGGCCCTTTTTTGGCCCGGCGATCATTTTTTGAACATAGCCAGCCCCTGCTGCCGGAAGATTAGGATCCCCGGCTAGAGGGGTATTGATTGATTCTATGATGGCTCATTTCATGCCCGGCAATCACGCACACTACAATGCCCCCTATCGTGAACTGGCTAAATGACTGGGTATGTTATGAGCAATCAAAAGATCACTTTTTCCGACGGCATTCTTGAACTGGGTTTTTTCAACGGAATGGTCCATTTCAGCATTGGCCATGTCCTTCCGGCAAAAGAGGGCGAAGAAACCCCGCGAGGGGTTGTCACCGAACGCTATGCAATGCAGCCCAAAGCCTTGTTGCAAAGCATGCAGCAAATGGAACGGATGGCTAAGCGGCTGGTGGAGCGGGGGGTCTTTCTCCAACCGGAAGAAAATAACTCCGACTCTGTCGATACAGACGAAGCAATGCAAATTGCGGCTGACGACTGATTAATCCCTGCCTGGCCCGCCCATATTGGGGCGGGCATTTTTTTGACATGCGTCCAACAGTTCGGAGGAGCGCCATGCCCAAATTGTCCCTATTGAAACTGATAACTGCGACCGATCTGGGCCGGCCCTTCAGGATGCTGATCAGCGTATTCATTTGCGCAGTCATCCTGTCAGCCTTCATGAATATCCTGATGCTGACATCCCCCATTTTCATGATGCAGATTTTTGACCGTGTCCTGACCGGCCGGCATCTGGAGACCCTGATCCTGCTGACATTGATCGCGGCTGCGGCTCTGATGACATTTGGCGGGCTGGACTGGGCGCGCAACCAACTGATGGCCAGGATCGGGGCCTCAATTCAACGGGATCTGGCGCCACGGGTTTTGAAGGCATCGATCCAAAACAGAATTCGAACCGGCGCCGATGGCGGGCAAGCGATGCGCGACCTTGGAACCGTCCGGCAGTTGCTCGGCGGCAAGACATTATTCCCATTCCTGGACGCCCCGTGGTCACTGATCTTCTTCATCCTGTTATGGCTGATCCATCCCTGGATGGGCATATATGCCGTGATCTGCGCCGTGACCTTGATGCTTTGTGCGATCCTGAGCAATCTCGCATCAAGATCGTTGAACCGGAAAACTCAAAAAGAACAGATGGCCGCACAGCATTGGGTCGATCTGGCAGTCAATGAATCCGAGGCGATTAGCGCATTGGGCATGCAATCCAGTTTGGTTCAACGCTATCTTGACCGGCTGCATAAGTTGCATGACGGGCTGCACCGTTCTGAAAACCGGATCGAAATCATTGGTTCCGGGGCCAGAACCCTTCGGCAAATGGCCCAGATCGGCATCATGACGGTGGCCGCCTATCTTTTGTTGCAAGATGAATTATCACAGGGTGTTGTGATTGCATCTTCCATCTTGCTGGCACGCGCCCTGGCCCCCATGGAATTGATGATCACCCAGTGGCAGCCGCTGTTGAATGGTTTGTCCGCATTAAAACGTGTGATGCAGCTGTTGGCCGGTTATCGCGATGACGCGGAAAAAACCTGTCCGCCGACCCCCAAAACACGTTTAGGGATTCAGCAGATGGGCCTTCGGAAGCCCGACAGGCAAGGTGGTTTTTTGCTGCGCGATATCAATATCAAGGCCGAGAGGCCGGAGATATTCGGCATCATGGGTCCTTCGGGCGCAGGCAAGACCTGCCTCTGCCGGGCCCTGGCCGGGGTCGCGGTGCCGGAATTGGGGGAAATCCGCCTGGATGGCGCCCGCCTGGATCAATGGCCCGCCGATGATTTGGGCAGACATATCGGTTATATGCCCCAGGATGTCGGACTGCCACCGGCTTCGGTAGCGGAAACCATAGCAAGACTTTCCCAGGATCCGGACATGGACAAGGTTTATGCCGTTGCCCAGCGGGTCGAGGCCCATGATTTTATCATGCAATTGCCAAACGGATATGACACCCGCATCGGCGCGGAAGGCTTTCCCCTTTCCGGCGGCCAGCGTCAGCGGATAGGCCTTGCCAGGGCCCTTTATGGCGATCCGGTGATGATCGTTCTTGATGAACCCGATGCTCATCTGGATACGGAAAGCGCCCAGATATTGGCACGGGTGATCCACGCAGAAAAACAAAGGGGGGCGATCATTTTCCTGGTATCACACCGGCCGGCGATGCTCCAGGTCACGGACAAGCTGATCATCATGTCGGACGGTTGTGTGACCAAGCAGGGCAACAGCCGTGAAATCCTGACGGAACTCAAAAACCGGTCGATCCCGCCAAAACCGGAATTGGATCAGACGGCACCATCCAGGAAGTCTGCACCGGCCAAAAAAACCGTACCGGCATGAGGAAACGATCCATGGATAACAAAGACAGCACAATTTCCACCCTCGCCAATGGCCGTGTGATGAAGCCCTTTATCATCGGATTGCTTTTTATCCTGATATTCTTCGGAGGGCTGACAGCATGGTCTGTTCTGGCGCCTTTGAGTGGGGCCGTGATTGCCAGCGGCAATATCGCACCAGAAGGCACGACACGGGTCCTGCAGCATCTGGAGGGGGGCATCGTCGAGGAGATCCTCGTGAAAGAGGGCGACCAGGTCATTGCCGGCCAGCCGATGATCAAACTGGAACAGGTTCAGGCGCAAGCCCGTTTTGAACGGTTGAAATCCCGAGATAACGCCATGGCGGTCCGCAAAAGCCGATTGATCGCGGAGCTGCATGACATTGACAGCTGGGCACCTGATGCCTGCTGCCGGGGGAAGAACCACCTGGTCGGAACATCGGAGAAAATGCTTTTTGATGTCCGCCGTGAGAAATACCAAAAGGAGTTGGCCCTCTACCGCGCCCGCCAGACCCAGCTTGAACAGGATATCGCCGGTTTACAGTTGCAGGGGCAGGAACTGACGGAACAAATTGATCTGATTGAGCGCGAAATCCAGAATGTCCAGATCCTTTTGAACAAGGGCTTGGAGAAACTGCCCCGAATGCTCGCCCTGCAAAGGGCAAAACATCAATTGAAGGAACGGATTGTCAGTAACGGGGCGCGGATCGCAAGCCTGCGCCAGGAGATTGAGACCACAGACCTGCGGCAGCTGTTGGCCAAATCCAGCCGTCTTGAGGAAATCAACCAGGAATTGCTGGAAATTCGCCGGTCCAGGCTGGAACTGGCCGAGGAGATTTCAAGTGCGCAGGATGTGTTGGAAAGAACGATCATTCGCGCCCCCGTCAGCGGTGTTTCGGAAAATATCCGGGTGAAAACCCGTGGGGGCGTTATTGCCCCGGGTGCGGAGATCCTGGATATCGTTCCGGGCAATGAGAAGATGATTGTTGAGGCCAAGGTCCGCCCCACCGATATCGACGATGTCCGTAAGGGGCAGAAGGCCCAAGTGCATCTGTCGGCCTATTCCTACCGCTCCACGGCACCGCTGGAAGGCATTGTTGAAACGGTCTCGGCGGATCTGATGGAAGCCTCGGCCCCGGTTGGCCCACAACAGATGCCTTATTATGCGGCCAGGGTGCTGATCGATCCCGTTTCCCTGGCCAACCTGCCGGCAGAGATCGAACTGACGGCGGGCATGCCGGCAGAGGTCTTCCTGACAACCCCGTCCCGCACCGTTTTTGACTATTTGGTTGGGCCTATGCGTGAGGCGATTAGAAGGGCTATTCGCGAACCTTGAAAAGACGGCTTGCCGCCGGATGGCACAGCAACGGTTCCGGGGCGGGCCTAAATCCGGGGCCCATTCCATGACTCTGCAGATCTTAACCAATTGCTAAAAACTCGCCTTTAAGATAGAGGCATGATCCTTCCAAGCATTGTTGGGGCAGGAAGTGGCAAGTAAACGTATCGCCGATGAAATGGCCGAAATTTTGGGTGCGGAAAATGAAGCGGAGGCAAGATATGCCTTTCTCGCGGCACTTTCCTATAGATCCTGCATTGTTACAACTCTTCTCTCATTCAAACGCCTTGAACGACCGCGAAATGTTAAAATGATTTGGTTGGAAGTCCTCTTTCAGGGCGAAGGGGTTAACCATGATGCCGATTATGACGATGATCTCCGGGAGATGGAGCGATTGCTGCCCAACAGTGTTGTGTTCGGCGTGCTGAACCGGCTTGGCCCGATCAGGTTTCGGAAATTTCTGAAATACGTGCCGAAAGCCAGGAGGATTATCGAGCAGGCATTTGCAAAGACCGGTCTGAAATCCTTTGAGGAAATAGTCTTTGCCCCGATCCTGTATGAAGACCGGCATTTCATTTCTCACTTTTATTTTCCGGGAAAAGTTGAGAATCTTGTGATCCAGGATATCAACACCCTGACCAAGGTTTATTTTGGGAAATGGGGGCCGGATCTGGTGGAATCCCGACCACCTGTCTCAGCGGATGCGGAGAAAGTTTTCCTGAACCCGGACGAGCTTGATGTGATGCGCTGGCTGGTCGCCGGCAAGAGCGCAAGCGATACCGCCGTGATCCTCAATAAAAGTTATCAATCCGTGCGCTATACCGCCGACAAGGTGAAGGACCGGCTGGGCTTTGCCTCCCTCAGCCAGACATTGGTCTGTGTCGCCAAACAGTATCATATCGACCCGCTGAACCCCGAATTGTGAGGCTTCTATACTGGGACCCCGCCCACATCCATAGACGGCCCAATCCCACTATTCGTCATGTTTTTCCGCCCGAAAACCGGCAAAATCAAATTCCTCTCAGACCAAACATCGTTGAATTCTAATGCCTTGGCATCGGCTATTGAAATAACCGATCACATCTCATTACCGGCTTTTCCGCCCGCCCCGCTATGAATGGTATGGGGGTAACGTAGAGACGGAGAATTAAACATGGCAACGATCTATGGTGGATCCAGCGATGAAAGCCTGTCCGGTGGTGGCGGCAACGACACCATTTATGGATATAGTGGCGACGATTTTATTAACGGTGCCTGGGGCGGAGACGACCTCTTATATGGTGGTTATGGTGATGACGCCCTGTATGCCTATAACGGCCGTGATACCATGTGGGGCGGCGAAGGAAATGACCGTTTATCGCTGTGGTCCGATGGCAGCATTGGTTATGGTGAAAATGGCCATGACAGATTCTCGTTTGCTGACGGCGCGGACGCCACGGCATATGGCGGGGACGGCGATGACAGTTTCCTTTTGACCGGCAGTGGCTTCATGGCCACCGGGGATAACTTTATTGATGGCGGATCGGGCAATGATTTGATCCAGTCCGGTGCCGGAAGTGATACTATCTATGGCGGCGACGGCAATGATTTCATAGACCCGGGCGACATCAACACCGGTGATGTGGATTATGTCACCTCCGGTTCAGGCAGGGACCTTTTGTATCTCGGTGACCTGGGATCCGAAGACAGCGTTGAAGCAACATCCAATTTCTGGCTTGAATGGGGAACGGCAACAGCGGCATCGAGCACTGTCGACATGAGTTACTCTATGTCCAAACTGGCCACGGCCGGTTTTTATGCGGCCAACCCGGCCGCCGGCATCATGTTGGACACAGTCATTTCCGTTGGTAATTCGGCCTTCAATTCATGGATGCGTG
Source organism: Aestuariispira insulae (assembly GCF_003385955.1). Lineage (GTDB taxonomy): Bacteria > Pseudomonadota > Alphaproteobacteria > UBA8366 > Aestuariispiraceae > Aestuariispira > Aestuariispira insulae. Next base: position 3,965 of record NZ_QRDW01000024.1, on the reverse strand, counting down.
GTTTTGGAAAAGGGGCCAAAAGCGTAGTTCCGGAAGCGGAAGACGAAGCTTCTCTGGTCCAATATACCGACTGGGACCCGCGATATGACACCGTCGTCCTGCCATCCCTGGACGTGGACAACCCAACCTTCAATGATTCTAACGCCAACATTGGCAAGATTGCCTTTTCCCTTGATGCCGAAAACGGTGGCACGTTCCTGGAGACGCAGTTCGAGGAAACTCTGTTGGATGGGTTCCTGTCCGATGTTGGGCTATCCCAGAGTAATGTCAACAATACGACAGTATATCAGGACATAAACCAAGTCATGTGGGATTCCCGCGTGATTTTTGAAAGTGACAGCAATGACAATATCACCATCAGGCAAGGTGATGTCGTCTTGGATTCCAACGAGTTTTCTGAGCTTTTTGAAACTGTCGAAAGCGCTCTGGACGCCGGACAGCATATGATGATCATGGGGAATCTTGCTGGGTACAATATTACTGCGGATAGTAACTTGGAGTATATCTCAGGCTCAACCCTCAACGATGTCATTACAATATCTTCCACTTATGGAAACGATCAGTTCACCTATCGCCTAGCCCTTTGGGAAGGGGACGATATCGTTCTCATGAACCAGAGCGACGTTAACATTTATTATAACGGTGGTGATGGCAGCGACACGGTTTCGTTCGCCCAGTATCAGACCGGAAACAACGGTGCTTTGACGCAATCGGTTCATGTTGACCTGCGCCAGGAACGCCAGGATCTGGCTGGAGATGGCGATGGCCTATATGAAAGCACCCTGGTCAATGTCGAAAATGTGATCGGCACAAAGAATGACGACGTGATCATCGGCAATGAGCAAGACAATATCATCACAGGGAATGATGGTGCCGACAGCCTCTATGGCGGAGGCGGCGACGATTCCTTCCTGATCAAATACGGCGAGGTTCTCGACAGTGTCATCGATGGCGGTGCTGGCGAGGACAAAATCGTCTTCGGGCTTGAAGATGCCGGCCTTTTCGTTACCAACATTTCATGGAGCGACATCGCTGACACTTATTCCGGCCTCGATGGCATCGAAATGACTCAATTTGATGACATCGTCAATGGCAGCAGGGTTTCCAAAGTTTGGGCTGGGGACGGCAACGATACCGTTGCCGGGGGCTATGGGAACGACATTCTTTATGGTGATGCTGGCGAAGATACCATCTTTGGTGACTGGTCTCAGGGTGCAACGCACGCCGACAGCCTCTATGGCGGCGACGGTAATGACAAGCTGTATGGCGATAGCGCTGATGGCAGCGGTGCAGGCAGCAACGACTATATGGAAGGTGGTTTTGGCACGGATCTTCTCATTGGCGGTGGCGGTGATGACCAGCTCAAAGGGGATGAAGGGACCGACACGCTCTATGGTAATGACGGTGATGACATTCTTTACGGTCAGCGCTGGGGGGATGGCGGCACCGACGCCGATTTCCTCTATGGCGGTGCCGGGAATGACAAGCTGTATGGCGATGCCGTCGATGGCAGCGGTGCCGGCGGCAACGATAGCCTGGTAGGTGGTGCCGGCAAAGACACCATCATTAGTGGCGGCGGCGATGACGAGGCCAAGGGCCAGGATGGCGACGACATCATGTACGGCAATGACGGTAATGATGTTCTTTATGGCGGTTCCGGCCTGGATGCCCTTTATGGCGGTGATGGTCATGACCAGCTGAAAGGGGGAGACGGGAACGATATCCTTTCCGGCGGTGATGGTAATGACAAGATCTATGGTAACGACTATGGGGATGGGGGCATGGATTCCGATACGCTCTATGGCGGTGCCGGTAATGATGAACTGAACGGGGATTACCGGGATGGCACCGGTGACGGCGGTGATGATGTGCTTGACGGCGGTGCCGGTGATGACATTCTGCGCGGCGGCGGCGGCAATGATATGCTCGGGGATTCGGACATCGGCAATGACACCCTCTATGGCGGTGATGGGGATGACCTCCTTGCCATTGCCGCATTCGGCCATGTTGACGCTTCCGGAAATGCAACCAACAAGCTCTATGGCGGCAGTGGCTCCGATGTCTTCTATTTCGATACCGACGAAAGCGGCGGTTATTACGCGATCAAGGATTGGGATACCGCCGGTGACGCGGATGCCATTCAACTGCATGGCAGCAATCTGGATGTGAACTCTGTTATCTTCGGCTCAGACATTCAGTCTGATGGGACAACCGACACATTGATTCAATTCAACAACATGCAAATTCGCGTGGAAGAATCGACCGCATCAATGATGACCAAAACCGTCGAGAGCAACGGTGACGTCACCATCGCGACCAATACAGGCGAAGGCTGTTTCATCACCACAGCCACGGCGGAACAATTTGGCTGGGCCGATGACTGCCGGGTGCTGGAAACCCTGCGTTGGTTCCGCGATAATGTCATGGCCAAGCGGGAAGATTGGAAGGCCGATATCGCCACCTATTACGCCCTGGCCCCTGAAATTGTGGCCCGGACAAAGGGTGACAAGGCGCTTTATCAGGCGCTCTGGCACAAACCGCTGCGTCGGGCGGTTTCCGCGGTCGCATCCGGCAACTATCAGCGCGCCTATGACATCTACAGCCAAATGTTCAAAGGGCTGGTGAATGACTATCTCCCCGGCAAGGGGGCTGGAAAACGCTGATCCTTTGAAGTGACCTTGGGCCTCCTGGAAATTGGGAGGCCCTTTTTTTTCAATGTCATTCGGGAGAGACATCATGCCCATCAACAGGGATCAGGTCATCCTGGTGGATGAGGATGACCGGCCAACCGGAACAGCTGACAAAATGACCGCGCACCGGCAGGGGCTTTTGCACCGTGCCTTTTCGGTCATGCTGGTCTGCCGGGATGAAGGCGGGGCTGTGAAGGTTTTGCTGCAGAAACGCGCGGCGGGAAAATACCATTCAGCAGGGCTATGGTCCAACAGCTGCTGCTCGCACCCCATTCCCGGTGAAAACACGCATGCGGCGGCGGTTGAGCGTCTGCAACAGGAGCTGGGCATTGCCGATCCTGTTTCATTGAGCCCGATGGGCTTCTGCCGATACCGGGCCGAACTGGACAGCGGTTTGACCGAAAACGAACTGGATCATGTTTTTGTCGGAACGGTGCCCTTGGACCTGACCCTTCGGCCCAATCTGTTGGAAGTGAGCGAAACCATGTGGTTCGATGCCGAATGTCTTGCCGCAGCCCTGGCGGCTGATCCCTGCCGATTTACAGCCTGGCTGGATAGGGTCTGGTCGATTTGCCGGAAACACCCGTTGCTTGCTCGCTGAGCCAGGCCATTGGCGCCCTTTGGCCGCGCCTCCCTCCAGGGGGCTGCCGGTCCGGCAGCGAAAACAACGATCCTCCCTCTCATACATATCTGCAATCATTGAATGAATCGATATGAGTTCATTTTTGATTGCTGCTCCATCCGGGCTAAAAGTCCCGGGCGCCCCATTCCCATAGGGTTCGAATGCTTAGGCAGCGGGCGCAAATTTTTTGAACAGGGAGCGGCCACAGCCCAATCGATGCGATCAGCGGGCTGGACGACAATATGGAGATCGAGTTGTTGGATATCAAATGTAACTGTCACGCCAAAGAGCCGCATAACGCCGGGAAACCAAACCTTTCCCGATCCTGGTGCACAGGCCCCTTTCCTGGGGACGATTCGTTTGATCTGTTCCGGTGGCTTTTGTTCGCCCTGTTCATTTCCATGCTCTTCTGGATACCGCTTGCTGTTTTTCTCCTGCTGTAGGCGGTGATCTACATCCTGATCTGCAAACCGTCCTTCTCTGAGTGAGCTGACAATTCCCCAGGAAAATATCAGTAACTGTGAAAAGCCCTTAAACATGGTAAACGCCCGGTCGTCAGATCAAGCGGCCAGTTTTTCCTGATCGGCCTTGAAGTTCCAGGGCAGCAGTTCTTCGATCCGATTGATGGGATGATCCGCGATAATAGATAACAC
>NZ_QRDW01000023.1 GCF_003385955.1 Aestuariispira insulae | reverse complement strand
TCAGTGGGCCGCCCCGTCTGGCGTGGGGCGGTTTATAGGCCCCTCACCCAAACCACGCAACCCCTTTTTTTACCTTTTTTGCAAAAAAGTGACACGCCATACCAAAAGGTCAGCTTTTCTGCCGTTTCGGGACTCAAAAAAGAGTCAGGACCCTGTCTTGCCCCCCCGAATAACAGGCATAACTCACAGGGTGAGGCGCCGGAAAAGCTGAATCATCTGAAGGCCGCTCTCCATAGTACCCGCACGGAACCTGCGCAGGGGTACGGACGCGGGTTCGGACAGCGGCAGGGGGAAATCTGTGCCATCGGTGATATGACCGGCAAGCGCCCTGCCAAAGGCGGTACCCGGCCCAATGCCGCGTCCATTATAGCCCATGGCACAATAGAGCCCGACTTCCGGCTGATAGAACCGCGGCAGGGAATCCGCCGTCATGGCGATCCTGCCATCCCACATATCCTGCCATTCAAGAGGACCGATGCCCGGAAACAGGTGGGATGCCAATTTATCCGCCCAGCCCTTCACCGAACCGCGGCCCAATCTGGACAGACCGCCGATGCTGCCCAGGATCAAACGACCTTGCTGATCCAGGCGGAAGGAGACCATCACCTTTCTGGTGTCCCAGCAGCCCTGGCCACCAGGCAGGATCCGTTCACGCCATTCCGACCCAAGGGGCTTGGACGCCACCTGAAAGAAGTGGACCGGCAAATAGCTTTGTTGCAAACCGGGAACGAGAGGTTCCCCATAGGCATTGGTCGCCAGGATCACCTTATCGGCAATCACGGCTCCATGATCCGTCTTGAGGTGCCACCGCCCCTGCTGGCGGGACAGGCTTATTACCGGGCTCTCCTTATAAAGAGCGGCACCGGCCTGCCGGGCGGCATGGGCAAGCCCCCTGGCATAGCCCAGCGGCTGGATCGTGCCCGCGCGTTCATCCAGGATCGACGCGCCATAACGGCCTGTGCCGGTCCGGACGCGGGTTTCCGCAGCGGATAATAGATGGACCGGCGCCCCGCGTCGTTTCATTTGGGACCATCGGGCCTCCAACTCACGCTGTCCCTTAGCCCCCAGCCCCAAATGCAGCGTGCCGCACCGGGTGGCCTCGCACTCAATGGCATGTTTTTCAATCAGGGAAAAAACCAGGTCAGGTGCCGCCGCCAGCAATTCATTCAACCGCCTGCCAGCATCCGGGCCCAGCCTCTGCTCGACCAGATCCGGCATCAGCCAAAGCCCGGCATTGACCAGGCCCACATTGCGCCCCGATCCCCCATGGCCGATATCCGCAGCCTCCAGCAGGACAACCGACCGTCCGGCTTCGGCCAGATGGAGGGCGGCAGACAGACCGGTAAACCCACCGCCAATAATCGCCACATCCGCTGCCACCTCGCCCTGGAGCCGGCCCAGCACCGCCCCGGCGGAAGCGGTCCGCGACCAAAGGGGCTGTCCTGCCGGAAATGAACCTGATTGTGACTGCATGCTCTGCCTCTCCCTATCATCGCCTGGACAGTCAAAAGCCCAAACGCAAATTCCCTGATCCCTTGCTAGCGCCGAAAGCCCATGCGGGACAATGAATTTCGCCGCATAATGTCATGCGGATCGGGAATGAACCGACAGATTGGGCGTAAAAAAACCCGCCCTCCGGTTGGGAGGACGGGTTTCAGATCCAACAGGTCCAGCAAGACCCAATCAACGGCGCGGGGCTGGCGGCAGGTCTTCTTCCAGGATCATGATCTGGACAGAATAGGATACCTCGCCCTCATCCTCGTCACGATGCAGCACGCCGATGAATTCCTCACCAACCCGCACTTCAACCGGAAAGCCCTTCTTGGCAGGCACATCGATTTCGATTTTGTTGTTACCAAAGGTCTTGCGCAGATATTCCGCAACGCGCGCGATTTCGGTGGGCGTCATTAAACTACCTTTCAATTCTTTGTCTGGCATCGGCCATCAACGTCACCGGACGGCCGACCACAATCCGTTTCCCGTGCCCTTGTTATAAGGATACGGGGCTGAGCTGTGAAGGCTTTTGCAGGAACAGGCCCGGCGGGTCAAGGGACGCGGGTGGACAATTGAAAATCCGGGTGCCACTGTTGCAGGCACGGATGCGCATTCATATATCCATCTTGAAAAGGAGGAATACTGAGATCCCTGATCATCAGCCACATTCAGATATGCATATACCATCGCGGGATAAAAATATCGATGGCCGGGAACGGCACATCGGTGTCGAGTTGGAATTCGCGGCCCTTTCCTCCAGCCGGGCCAGTCAACTGATCCAGCAATTATTCGGCGGCGAACTCATCGAAGAACAGCCCCACCGCCATTTCATCAAAGAGACCCGCTTTGGTGATTTCGAATGCAAGCTGGATTGGAGCTTCCTCCACCGCGAAAGCGACACGCCCCCAGATTCCTTTGACCGGGCCTTCCTGGAAATCATGGGGGATATCGGCGCGGCCGTGGTTCCCTGTGAAATTGTCAGCCCGCCCATTCCCTATTCCGATCTGCCGGAGATGGACAAAATTGTTGAGGCCCTGCGTGATTCGGGAGCGGCCGGCACCGATGACAATATCTTCTATGCCTTCGGCATGCAGCTTAACCCGGACATTCCTAGCCGCGACCCGGCCTATCTCACCGCGATGATCCAGGCCTATCTGCTCTGCTCTGACTGGCTGCGCGCTGAAATCCGGATCGATCCGACAAGATGGCTGTTGCCCTATGCGGATTCCTTTTCCACGGATTACGCCAGGCGGGTCTGTGCGCCTGACTATCAGCCGGACCTGTCGACACTGATCGATGATTATCTTACCTTCAATCCGACCCGCAATCGCGAGTTGGATTTGCTGCCGCTCTTTTCCTGGCTGGATCGGGACCGGGTCTTTAGCCGGGTTGACGATCCCCGCATCAAACCACGCCCGACCTATCACTACCGGCTTCCCAATGCGCAATTGGGCGATCCGGGCTGGTCGATCGGCATTGAATGGCAGCGCTGGCTGGCCATTGAAAGGCTGGCCGAGGATGACCGGAAACGCCGCGACATGGCCGCTGCCTATCTCGCCTCAATGGACGACATCTTTGACTGGGATTGGGCAGAGAAATCCCGGCAGTGGATCATGCAATGACGGACAATTCCAATAAGTCCCGCCCGCTGATTGCGGTGACCACCTCCAATCGCGGCAGCCGGATGATGTGGTGGCTGAACCGCCTGTCTGTCTATCTGGCAGGTGGCAAAGCCCATAGAATGACCCCTGATACAGGGCCGGAAGCAACCCGGGACGCGGATGCGCTCCTGATCGGGGGCGGCGATGATATCGGGGCCGCGCTCTATCAGGGCGATGTCAGCCTGGATATCCGGATTGATCCGAAACGGGACCATTTGGAGCAATCCGCCCTGGCCATCGCATTGGAGCGCGGCATTCCCGTACTTGGCGTCTGCCGGGGGGCGCAGATGATCAATGTCTTCCTGGGCGGCAGCCTGCATCAGGAGATCAAGGATGCCTTCGGGTTGAAGAAATATCGCCGCACGACATTGCCGCTTAAACATGTGCATTTAAGCTCTGGCTGCCGGCTGGGCCAGATCATGGCCCGTGACAAGATCACCGCCAATAGCCTCCACCATCAGGCCATCGACCGCCTGGCCCCGGGATTGAACGCTGTCGGCCGGGATGAGATCGGGATCATCCAGGCCATCGAATCCCCCGATCATCCGTTTTTATTCGGCGTCCAATGGCATCCGGAATTCCTCTTCTGGCAAAGGCCCCATACAGCACTTTTCAAGGCCCTCGTCCGACATTCCCGCCAATAGAAGACAAAAACCAACACCCTCAACTTTTAAGGGTCATTCCCGGAGATGCCGAGGCAGCCGGGTAGAAATCATCGATCAGTGGGATCGCTGCCAAGCGACGCATCATACTTTCCCAAGATTGTCTTTTGCCCTTGCAATCAGAATGGGTTACAAGAAATGGTTGAAGATTGATCAAAAAATCAAATCCACAACCTAACGAAGAGAGGGTGAATCATGGGGTTACCGGTCCGCTATCTGCAGGTCCATATCGATCTGCCGAACAACGATCATCAAACACAGATGTTCAATCAGTATATGCGTCAGCTGCTGCCCACCTTTGAAGACACGCCCTGGCCCGGCTGGGAACTATTCATGTCCGCCACCCACGAGGCCGACCGCGACCCCAGCAATGACAAGTCCGACGACAAATATAAGAGCTATCTCCATATTTGGCGGGTCCGGGATTACAATACCGTGCCTTATATCATGGAATATTTTGACGACGACCAAACCTATGTTGCCCTGGATTTGATGGTGGAAAAGGAAATCCAGGATTTCTATGAAGCCCTGGTCTATAACCCACAAAGTGCCGATTCCCAGTTCGACCCGGCTGATGGTGCAAAATTCTATCTCACCGTTGAAATGGATGTGATTCAAGACGCCCAGTTATTGCAAGAATATCGCGCCTGCATGACGGATGTCGCTTCAGACCCGAACAGCCCGATGCGGGCAAAATACGGCTGGGAAATGGTTCATGGCACCTATTCGCAGACCGGGCGCTTGCGCCGCTACTGGCATACTTTCCGGACCGGCTCCTCCATGCCGGATGCACAAGAGGCTATCAACTGGCTCACCGCGCAAGAAGCAGTGAAAAATGTTTTGAACACGGCGGTTGATCCGAACCCTCAATGGAAGGTATGGGAGCCAATTAACTATTTGAAACAGTCATAATATTTCCCGGTTTCCATGCAAGACGCGACGGTAATAGGTCCCTATAATCTGACGGGTATTCTTGGCAGCGGTGCCATGGGGGTGATTTATTCCGCCTCCCATGCCCGCACCGGTCAGGTGGCCGCGGTCAAAACCGTGCTTAAGCAGGAAGCCTCCAAACTCAGCCAGATCCGTCGCGAAATCCACGCGCTGGCCAGTCTGGATCATCCCGGGATTGTGAAGATCCTCGATTACGGTGAATCCAACAGCCAGCCGTGGTATGCGATGGAATGGCTGGAAGGATCCACCCTACGGGACCTGATCCATACCCGCTGGGGCGAACATAAGCGCCGCAGCAAAACCAGACGCCAACATTTCTCCATCGATGAAGGGCCGGAATCCACCGTCAACCTGACGATGGACCCACTTCTGGATGATTTGCTGGATGATCCAACCGATGGCCAGAACACCCCCTTCCCGGTAGGGGCGAAGGCGGCCGCCGGCCAGTTGATTGAATCGCTGTCCCTGATCCAGCGGGTCTGCGAAACCCTGTCTTTCCTGCATGGCGAGGGCCTTGTCCACCGCGATCTCAAGCCTGACAATATCTTCATCCGCAAAGACGGGCTGCCAGTGCTGGTGGATTTCGGCCTGGCCGCCGATGCCCGGGGCACGATCGGGCGCGAGCAAATTACCGCCATGCACCGGGCCGCCGGTTCGCCGGCCTATATGCCACCGGAACAGATTCGCGGCGAAATGCTGGACGCGCGCTGTGATCTCTATGCCATCGGCTGTGTCCTTTATAACCTGGTGACCGGCAGCCCGCCCTTCACCGGATCCGAAAAACAGGTCACCAAGGGGCATCTCTGGCGCGCGCCTGTTCCGCCGACCAGCGTTATTTCCGATGTGCCACAAGGCCTGAACAAACTGATCATGGATCTGTTGGCCAAGGACCCGGATGAACGCATGGGCTATGCGGAAAATGTGGCCATGGTGCTGGAATCGGTCGGCACAAACCCACTGCCCTGGAATTTGCCGCTGCCCAAAGTCAGGGCCTATATCTATCGGTCCGCCTTTGTCGGCCATAAGGAATTGATGCGCGCCACCCGTGATCGTTTGACCGATCCCTTGGAAGGGCGCGGACGCTGCATCATGGTCGCAGGAGAGAGCGGCGCTGGAAAAACCCGTTTTGCCCTGGAAACCGCCTCGCTGGCACTGCGCCGTTCCATGACCGTCATCACCGGGGAATGTCTGCCCGGTGGCCGTGGTGATGACGACAGGGATGACCATGTCCACAGCGCGCCGCTGCAGCCGCTGAGGTCTTTCACTGAGATGGTTGCCGATTACTGTATTGAGCATGGCCGGGAAGCACAGGACGAGATTTTGGGGGAACATGCCGCATTGCTGGGCATCCATTTCCCGGCCATCGCCAAACTTCCGGGCATTCGGGACCTGCCGCCACCACCGCCACTGCCTGTGGATGCCGCCCGCACCCGAATCTTTCGGGCCATGCGCGATTGCTTGAATGGTTTTGCCGCCATTCAACCCATCCTATTGATTCTCGACGACCTGCAATGGGCGGACGAACTGACCCTGGGTTTCGTGAATTTCATTTTGGATAACGCCCTGGAAAACATGCCGATCTTGTTGCTTTGCACCTTCCGCTCGGAAGAACGCACGGAAGAGATCGATCAGTTGACCGGAGGCGCACTTGTCTCCAACCTGGAGCTGACCCAGCTTTCGGTCGATGAAGTTCAGCAGATGACATCGGGTATGCTGGCGCTCCAGCAGCCACCAAGTGAATTCATCCGATTCCTAGCCCAGCGCAGCAGCGGCAATCCATTCTTCATTGCTGAATATCTGCGCTGTGCGGTTGCCGCCAAGGTATTGGTGCGTGACAGCTACGGACGCTGGACCTGCGCGGAGAATGGCAGCCTTGATAGCGCGGTCTTTGAAAAGCTGCCCCTGCCGCAATCCCTCAAGCAGCTGATCGAGCTGCGATTGAGCAAACTGAGCCGCGCGGCCAGACGGCTGGTGGATACCGCCGCCCTGGTCGGGCGTGTTTTTGACCTGTCCCTGATCCAGCAGGTGGAATGGATCACCGAGGATAAGATCCTCGACCTGGTGGAAGAACTGATCCGGCGCCAGATCCTGGAACAGAGTGAAGACGGCCGCTATCGTTTTTTACACGACAAAATCCGCGAGATCGCCGAATCCTATCTGCGCGACGATGAGAAATCCCAGCTCCATGGCAAAATCGCCATCGCCTTCGAGAATGCCCAGTCCCCTGATGCGGATATTGATCACGCCCGGCTGGGACGCCATTGGGCCTTGGCCGGGGAGCCGGAACGGGCAGCCCCGCATCTTGGCAAAGCCGCCCATCATGCCGCCAGCATTCATGCGGTCAGTGAAGCCGCCAATCTTGCACGGGCGGCGCTGCGTGAAATTCGGGCCATCCGGGCCAGAAACCTGGAGAATGAAGAGCGCTGGCGCAGGGAAGCCCTCGGCCTCTACGAGCTTTTGGGAGATATGCATGCCCTGCAGGCAGATTATGCCAAATCCCGCATGGCCTTTGCCGCCGCCGATAACGAAATCCGTGACGAAATCATCACCCGAACCCGTTTGGCCCGGAAAAGCGGCAAGACCTGGGAAAAGGAACACAAGCACGAACAGGCGCTTGAATCCTATTCCCAGGCTGAGGATGTTCTGGAGGATAATCCCGATGACAGCCTGGAATGGCGTCACGAATGGATTCAGATCAAGCTGGACAGGATCTGGGTATTCTATTGGCTGGCCCAGGTGCGTGATATCGAAGCTGAACTGAATGAGGTCCGGCCATTTGTGGAAACAGTGGGGCTGCCGGAACATAAATATCACTATTTCATGTCCCTGGTGAACCGGAACCACCGCCTGCATCGCTACCAGGTGCCGGATGAGACGCTTGATTATGCAAGGCAGATGCTGGCCGCTGCAGAAGAATCCAACGGCCCCGTTGAGATCGCATTTGCCCACTTCGTCTATGGCTTCGCCCTTTTGTTTGCCGACAAGCTGGAGAGGGCGGAAGCCGAACTGTTTGAAGCACGCCAGGCCTGCCAGAGAATCGGCGATGTCAGCGGTGATGCCCGCGCTGCCGCCTACCTGACCATCCTTTATCGGCGTCAGGGCCGGATTGCCGAAACCGAGGCTGGCGCCCGGGAACTGCTCAAAATCGCGCAGCCGCAGAAAATGATGGATTATGTTGGGGTGGCTTATGCCTCATTGGGCTGGGTTGCCTGGAAAAAAGGCGATGGTCCCGGCATCACCCAGAATAATCAGATGGCATGGCAGGCCTGGCGGGACCTGTCCTTCCCGCATCCTTTCCAATGGACGGCGGCCTTCACCGAATTAAGACTCTCGCTTGGCTGGGCCTCAACGGACAAATTGATGGAAATTGTCCATCTGCTCCATAACCCGCCCCAGATGCAGCTGCCCGACAGCATCAATTCGGTCCTGGCTGAGACGATTGCCGCCCATGGACGCGGTGAGCAACAGGATATCCGGAACCTGATTGAACAGGCGCTGCGCGCGGCGGAAGACCTGCATTATCTGTAAAATTCCCATCAAGCATTTGTGCTCTGCCCCTGCCCCCGTTAAGCTTCCTTCCAAGGTGGGAATTTGGATATTTAACAGAACAGGAAATTCGTTATGGACTTAATTGTCGGTGCAACCGGTATTCTCGGTAATGTCATCTGCCAGGACCTGCTGGGAAAAGGCCGGAAAGTCCGTGCGCTGGTCCGCACAAGCAGTGATTCTGACAAAGTGGCCGCGCTGAAGGAGGCCGGGGCAGAAATCGTAATAGGCGACCTGAAGGATCCCGCATCACTGGATGCCGCCTGCGACGGCGTGGACGCGGTAATCACCACCGCTTCTTCCACACTTTCACGCACGGAAGGCGATGATATTGAAACCGTCGACCGTTTGGGCCAGATGGCCCTGGTGGAAGCCGCCAAGAAAGCAGGGGTGAACCATTTTCTGTTTGTATCCTTCCCGCAGGCTGGCCGGGAATTCCCCCTGCAGGATGCAAAACGAGCCGTGGAAAACGCCATCGAGCAAAGCGGCATGACCTATACGATCCTGCATCCAACCCATTTCCGCGAAGTTTGGCTTAGCCCGGCTTTGGGTTTCGATACGGCAGAGGGATCCGTCCGCATTTTTGGAGAGGGCCAGGGCCGAATCAGCTGGGTCTCGCTGTTGGATGTCCGGGATGCGGTCGTCAACAGCCTGGACAATGCAAAGGCCCATAATAGAACGATCCGCCTTGGCGGACCGGAAGCCCTGACCTTGCTGGAAGTGATCGAGCGGTTTGAAAAACAGGCCGGCAAAAGCTTCGACCGGGAAATTTTGCCGCTGGAGGCCCTGGAAGGCATGCATGGGGGTGAAGACCCGCTGGAGAAATCTTTCGCCGCCCTAATGATGGTCTGCCATGATGAAGGCTGTGAGATCGACAATTCGGATGCTGCCGAAATTCTGGGACACCGACCCAGCTCCATCGATGAATTCGCCAAGCAGGTTCTTGGTTAATCCCAAGACGGGTATGTCACAATGAAAAGGCCTCCAGCCGGTGAACCGCTGGGGGCCTTTTCAATTCCTACTTTACCTATGTTCAAAGAGATAATCCCGCGCCAGAGCCTGCAGGAAATCAAACCTGTTACCCAGGCCGATGGATTGGGCATAGCCATCCAGGTCGCCGGGAATATCCATCTGGTGCCGGCCGCCAAAATGCCATCCGAGCAACGTTCCTTCATCCACACCACAGCTTTCAACCCGGACATTTTCATATCCGTTTACCTGAAGCCATTGGCGTTTTTCCATCGCGCGCCTCACCACCGCGCCATAGATCCCGCCCACACGCAGGCTGTCAGGGATCTGCGCAATAATATCGTCACGGAACAATGTCTCCACCAGCCCCACTTTCAATTCGCGCTGGATCAGTTCGGTCAACTTAGTCGAATCGACATCCTGTTCGCGCATCCATTCGGCAATGGCTTCCGGGGTTTTCCGCCCCCGTTGGACAAAGAAATTATTCAGAACCGACCGGAACCGTTCCCGGTCAATGGTCGCCCCCTGGCGTTCCGCTTCCCTTAATGCCAGCGACCTGGATAAGGCAACTCCCATGGTTTTGGCATAAGCCGCCCCATCCAAACGCAATTCCTCAAGAATCACATCCATCGGCAGTTCTTCGGGAATAGCAGCCGCGATCTGCCGCCCGGCTTTTTTGGAAGCCTGTTCCCAAGCATCAGTATGTTCGAAATGATAGCCCGCTTCAAAGGGGGAAAGCCCCTGTTCCAAAGCATTGCGCACTTCCTGCAGCAGGGCTTTGGCATCAGCCTTCTTGGCATCAATCCGTCCCTCCGGCAGCCAACAGGCCAGGGCTGCCGCCGCATCAGCGTCATGGGTTTCGAGGAAGTCCAACAAGTCTTCGTAATTGCGCAGCGGGTAATAGGTTCCTTTGGCGCGCTCGATCAAAAGATCTCGAATTTTTGGCGTCACAATCGCCGCATCCACGGCACGATCCAGGGTCGCCCGAATATTCACCATCGCGTCCGAAGTTGCCGGATAGCCCAGCTCCTTGGGGCCATGCGCGATGGTGACTTCATCATCGTCAAAAAGCCGCCCTTCGGCAAAAGCGTGGAATATCTCTCCGACACCTTTCATCCCGAATGGCGCCAGTTCCGCTGCCCTTAAGGCCCCCATGCTGGACGCGCCATAAACATGTACGCCCTGTTTCATGGCCCAGAGAATTTCTTTGTGCCAGACAGCCGGAATGCGCTCGAAATAGCCGTCTATGACGGCGACCACTTTGGCCCCTTCGGATACCGCTCGGTAAACATCCCCCTGGGAGACCGGCGGCAGATAATTCACATCCAGAATGGAGCGCGCCTCGTTTTCAGGCAGGCTGGGCCCCAGAAAAACCGCAACCGTCATTGCCTCATATCCTCCATCCGGATCCTGGCCCGTTCTCCTGGGATATAGCCAGGCGCATCATGCAACCCCTCCAACCCCGGTATAATCACCCGCATGACGGAAATACCAAGATCCTCACCGCCCAGACTAACGGCGGCAACTTCTTCTATCCCAACCGACTTCAAACACTCCAGCTCATAGGCGAGATCTTCTTCCAGGCTTTCCGAAAGGTAGCTGCCTGTTTCCCCAAAGGCCTTGAAGCCAGCCGGATCAACATTATCCAGATGCCGCTGAACCTCGGCGATCCGGTCAGGGTTGCGCGCTGTTTCGAACAATTCCCTGTTGGCGTCATCGCGCGCACCCGCAATATAGGTCAGGCGGGTTTGCGCCGCCTCGGTCAAGGCCCGCAAAAGGGCAATTTCGGCACAGGGATGTGTGCCACTGCCGTGGCTCGAATAAAACTGGCCAATATGATTGGGTTTGGTATCCACAATGGCACAGGCGAAAGAGGCGATACCGACATCCGATGTCACATCCCAAATGCCAACCGAGATCTCCGCAGCCAGCAGATGATCCAGCACATGGCGGCATAACGGATCGATCACCGATGCCGGATCCACCCTGCCCACCGGATTGCCGGTGCCGCCCGCCAGATTCCATAAAGACATTGCGTCCCGTTCCACCACTTCGCAAATGCCGTGGCTGATCGCCTCCAGACGGTGATTGCCCGATGCCAGCCCGTTGGAACTCATCTGGAAATTGCCGCTGCCTGTGGGAAGCGGCCTGGTATAGTTGGTATGCACCATTTCATATGGTATCCAGATCGGATGGTCAGCCATCAGATCAACGGCCTCACACCAGAGCATCTGTTTCTGGCCATGAAACCCGCTCACGGACAGGCGCGGCAACCGGGATACATCCAATACCGGTGCGTCTGCACATAATTCCGTATGGGAAGCAAGCCTCAACGGCAGCTTCACATGCTCAGCGTGGTAGGATTCGATCGCTTCCATCAGGCCAGAAACCTGGGCCGCCACCAAATCAAACCCTTTGCCCTGAGAAACCGCCACCGATCGTGCATTCGGTCGGTAGACCGCCACCACAGGGATGCCGACCCGGTCAAGACCGGTAATATTGGCAACACGGGTGATTCCCATCCGGGCCAGATGCGGAGTGATTTTCCTTAATGTCTCCGCCGGATCAACCGCACGATGTGTGCCGGTCAAACAGCCCTTCGGCACGGAAACATCACCTGTTACTGAATTTGTTGAGGGCCCGGTTTTCGGGCCCTCAACGTCAACGGAAACCGTCATAGATGGCTTACTCGTCGGATTTGATTGCGCTCAGGTCAATCAGGTAACAAGCGGAACCGATGCCTTCCCCGGTCTGGGGGATGGAGGCCAGGATGGTGCCGCCGTTGATCAGCTGTTCAACATCGGATTTCAGATCATCCGGCACAACCTGCTGCTGCCAGGTTTCTTTCGGCACATAATATACCTGAGCACCCCATTTGATCGCGATGCCGTGTTCGTAATTTCCACTCATTATAAACCCCTATTTGGTTAGGTTGTCTTCACAATGGGGATACTACATATACATGCGTAAAAATAGTGAACTTTTTTTTTATTTCTTTTTGGGGCAATATAGCCAAGCCTGATTCAGTAGCGGGCAACCTTTCCATCCGGCAGTCAATATGGGCATTTCCCAGTCATGCAAAAATCAATGACATCCAGCACCGATCAAACCACTTTCATCACCACCTACATCGATGAAGGTGAAGCCGATCTCTTATCGAAATCGGATGCCCGCCCCGGGCTGGTGTTTCTGACAGGGTATGAATCCGGCCGGGTATTCATGTTTGAAGATCGCCAGATCATGACCGGCCGGTCCGACGAATGCCAAATACAGATTCTCGAACCCGACGTCAGCCGCACCCATGCTTTGTTTGATATCTCGGCAGAGGGGGTCGAAGTCATCGACATGCGCTCACGCAATGGCGTCTATGTCAATGGCGAGAGAGTCCAACGCGCCTGGCTCAGCGACCAGGATTTGATCCGCGTCGGCGCGGTGATGACATTCAAACTGGTTTTCCTTAATCCGTCCGAGTTAAAGTTTCAGGAAGACCTGTTTAATGCCGCCGTGCATGATTCGCTGACCAAGCTGTTTAACAAACGCTATTTCCTGGGCGTGTTTGACAAACGTATGACCCGGGTAAGACAGGGATCCTCCCGAATGTCCTTGCTGGCACTGGATCTGGATTTTTTCAAGAAGCTGAATGATTCCTATGGCCATCCGGTCGGGGACAAAGCCTTGCGCCATGTGGCCGACCTTATTGGCGCGGAATCCCGTGATATGGATGTGGTTTGCCGGTTTGGCGGCGAGGAATTCATGGTGTTACTGCATGATGTGGATCTGGAGGGGGCGGTTCAGATTGCCGAACGCATCCGGGCTTCCATTGAAAGCCGCCCACTGGTCCATCAAGACCGGGAAATTCCGATCACGACATCGATTGGGGCAGCCTGCAGCAATGAGATTACCGGCGCCCCCGACAAGCTGATCAGCCTGGCGGATACAAGGCTATACCGTGCCAAAAAGCTGGGCCGGAACCAGGTTTGTTCCCAGAGCGTTGCCGGGCAAAGCCCGTTCATCGTGGTGGATAGCCCCTCCCGGTAACTTTCCGGGCATGCTATTCTGGGACATGCCGTTTTCCCATTAGGGAGGAATAATTGTCCGAGAATGCCCCCACATTCAACCTCGACGAGATCTGCTGGATCATCGGCAAAGCCCGTGAGCTCGACGCCCAGGAAAATGTGATCGAGCCTGATTACGGGTCCAATGCCATAGATGACGGCTTTGCCCAGATCCTTGAGGCCTATGCCGATGATGCGACTTTCGAAGAATTAAAGAGCATTCTCGATGATCTCAATTGGGATCAGCAATGCGAGATTGTGGCCCTGGCCTGGGTCGGCCGGGAGACCTATTCCGCGGATGAATGGTCGGATGCTCTCTCCATGGCGCGGGAGAAACACAATGACCACACAGCGATTTACCTGCTGAGCATGACCATGCTTTCCGACTATCTGGAAGAAGGCCTTTCCGCGTTTGGCTATTCCTGCCGGATCTGATTATTCCACCATGATAACAAACCCTTGTGGCAAAATGGGTTGATCCGGCATGCCCCTCGCCGCACTATAGATACGCAAATTCGCCCACCAGTCACAATCGCCGAGAAAGCAAGCCGCATGGATTTTCCAGCCCTGCCCGATACCCATGGCATCGCCGTTTTGGCCCTGATTGTCGTGGCTCTATTCCTGTTCAGCCGGGACCGGATCCCTCTGGAAAGCAGCAGCTTGGGGATCTTGTGTCTGCTGCTGGTCGGCTTTGAGTTATTTCCCTATCAGGCAGAGGGCCATATCCTTCATGCTGGCGATTTTTTTGACGGATTCGGCCATGAAGCCCTAATCGCGGTCTGTGCCCTGATGATTGCCGGTCAGGGTCTTGTCAGGACCGGCGCTCTGGAACCGCTGGGCCGCTCCCTCTCCAGGGCCTGGTCGGTCAGCCCCCTGCTTTCATTGCTGCTGACTTTGTTGATAAGCGCCATCCTCAGCGCCTTTGTCAATAATGTGCCGATTGTCGTTCTGTTGCTGCCGATCCTGATCAGCGTTTCCATCAGAACCGGCAAATCGTCTTCCGGCATTCTGCTGCCAGTGGGCTTGGCCACAGTGGTTGGCGGCATGGCCACCACCATCGGCACATCCACCAACCTACTGGTGGTTAGTGTCGCGGCCGACCTGGGTATGCGCAAGCTTAGCATGTTTGATTTTTTCCTGCCGGCAGCCATGGCAGGCGGCATCGCCATCCTTTATCTCTGGCTCATCGCGCCACGCATGTTGCCCAAACGCCAGGCACCAATGGAAGATGTCTCACCGCGCCTGTTTTCGGGTCATTTGAGCATACCGGAAGATAGTAAGGCCGTCGGCATGTCACTGGCGGAGGTGATCGAGAAAACCGATGGCCGTCTGCAGGTGCGTGAGATTCGCCGTGAACCCGGGCTGACCATTATACCGTTACCGGACCTGGCATTGCGCGCGGGCGATCAACTGGGCGTACAGGATTCGCCGCAAAACCTGAAGGAATTTGAAGAAATCCTTGGGGCACAGCTCTATTCCCGCAATGCCCCGGTTCCCGCCGACAGCCCGCTTGTTTCCGAAGACCAGCAAATTGCAGAAATCGTGGTCACGCAAGGCTCCCCTCTTCTGGGCACAACCCTGGCACGGCGCCATTTTTCGACGCTGTATCAGTTGACCGCGCTGGCCCTGCATCGCGCCGGGCAGAGCAATACCGCCCTGGGCGAAGATATCAAGGATATCCGCCTGCGCCTTGGGGATGTGTTATTGGTCCAGGGGCCTCGGGAAAAAATAGCGACGCTGAAATCTGGCGGTGAACTGCTGGTCTTGGACGCAACCGAAGATCTGCCACACAGCCACCGGGCGCCCATGGCACTTGCCATCATGGTCGGCATTGTCGCCCTGCCGGCGTTTGGCATCGTCCCCATCGCGGTCAGTGCGCTCGCCGGTGTCATGCTGATGCTGGCCACGGCCTGCTTGCGCTGGCGCGATGCGGTGCGCGCACTCAGCACACCTGTGATCATGATCGTGGTCTCAAGCTTAGCCTTGGGACAGGCCCTGCTGCAGACCGGCGGCGCGGACTATCTTGCACGCCTGTTTGTCACCGTTGCCGCAGACGCGCCGCCCGCTATAGCTTTGAGCGGGTTGATGCTGGTGATGGCCATCCTGACCAACATTGTTTCCAATAACGCGGCGGCCGTGATCGGCACACCGGTGGCCATCAGCATCGCCAATCAACTGGGCCTGCCCGCGGAACCCTATGTGCTTGCCGTGCTCTTTGGCGCGAATATGAGTTACGCTACCCCGATGGCATACAAAACCAACCTGCTTGTGATGAATGCGGGCGGCTACAGCTTCTCGGATTTTATGCGGGTCGGCATCCCGATGCTGATTATCGTATGGCTGAGCCTCTCCTGGCTGCTGCCCCAGATGTATGGCCTGTGATGGCAGTCGCCTCTCAGCGCTTCAGCCCATAAAAGCCGCATCCCCGACCAGGCTTTTGACATTTTCAATCTGGCCCATCGCCCAGTACAGCTCCTGGCGGGCATGATCATCCATTTCCGCCGGCGCCACTTTGTTGGCCAACGGGATCCCCGCACGCAAATCACGCAGTTGCTGATTCAAAATCGCCCCCAGCAGGATCTTATGCGCGCTCATCAGACTCTCAATCATCCCCTCAAAACCCGGAACAGATGGTTTAGCCTGCAGCAATCTGGCCGGAGTTGAATGAGCCATAATGCCATGGCGCACCGCCAGCAGGCGGGCCACCTGAAAGATAGGCATGATGCCATACATCTTCAGATCCACCCGGCCCGATTTTAACTTGGGCCGCCCGCGCCAGTTCAGCGCGCTAGAGAAGCCGGCGACATCCCGCTCCATGGTTTTCAGGAACTGGCGTTCGCCGGCAGCGGCGGCCTGGGCTTCAGACATCAGGTCCATGGCAAGGCGCTCATTGCCATGGACCGGTTTCGCATCAAAAAACACATCAATATTCATGATATCTTCCAGGCGTGCGTCAGCCAGCCACTGGTCAAGCTGTTCACGCCAATGAGCGATATCCTTACGCCAGGCGGGCATACTGGCCATAATACCGCCCTTGCAATAGCAAACACCGACATGATCCAGGATATCCGCCATTTTCCGGCCCAAGGTTTCAAACCATTGATCCTGTGCACCGCCCGGATCCCCTTCGGCAAAGACGATGGCATTATCCTGATCCATGGCGAGAAGGCTTTCCCCCCGCCCGCCTGAACCCAGCACCAAAACCGCATAATCGCAGGGCGGCTGGCCCAGCCCCTCCCCAGCCATCTCGATCAGCGCCAGCTCGCAGGCCCTTTTCGTCAGCGCCCTTAGCTCACGTGAGATAATCGCCGCAATATCGCGGGGGTCCACATGCTCATGCACCAGGCCGCGCACGACCGTCACCAGCTCCGACCAGACCCGACCCAACGCGGCAACGCTTTCCG
The DNA here is from genome assembly GCF_003385955.1 of Aestuariispira insulae. Lineage (GTDB taxonomy): Bacteria > Pseudomonadota > Alphaproteobacteria > UBA8366 > Aestuariispiraceae > Aestuariispira > Aestuariispira insulae. Next base: position 5,278 of record NZ_QRDW01000023.1, on the reverse strand, counting down.
CGTTTTCAATCGCGCTGCCCAGAGACAGCGCATCCCCGGCTCGCTGTTTTAACAGGTCACGCGCGCTCAGCGCGCCGACCAATATCCCCTGACCATCGACCACACCGAGATGGCGAAAGCCCCTGTCCGCCATCAAAGTCGTCGCCTTATAGATGAACTCATCCTGATCAATGGTCACCAAAGGTCCTTGGGCGAAATCCCTGATCGGTGTTTTCAAGGCTGCCCCCGCCTGTTCCGCCACAGCGCGCATCACATCGCGTTCCGTTAGGATCGCGTAGCCCTTATCATCCGGCGACAAAAAAACGGAACTTACGGATTTTTCAATCATCCGCTTCAAGCCTTGTTCCAGAGGCACCTCGCCGGACAGGGTTTCCGGCGGGCTGTTCATCAACTCGGATACTGTATGCCGGTAGGGAAAACTGTCGATCCGGGCATATTCGGAAACCTGCTTTTGCAACTGGTCCGGATTGATCGCCACCGCATGCCAACCGGAACCGGCCGAGAGATTTTCCCGGGAATCGAGCTCCCGGCAGGCGCGTTCCGCCTGCCCGAGCGTCGCGATTCCTTTTTCCCGTAAGGCCGGCAGCAAGGCCAGCAGCAGCCGGGCGGCACTTTTTGCATCGCCCAGCGCCCGATGTCGATCCTCCAACCCCACCCCCAGCCATTCCGCCACCACCTCCATGGACTGGTCCGGCAACCGGGGCGCCGCCACGGCCACCAACTGGCGGACATCCAGGGCCCGGGGTGGCGACCATGCCAGCCCCGCCCGATCATGCTCGCCTTTCAAGATCGCCAGATCAAAACCGATGGAATAACCGATCACAACATCGGTTCCGGCCCATGTGGCAAAATTCGGCATAATCTGGGAAAATGGCACGGCCCCGACGATATCCTGGTCACTGATACCGTGAATGGCGGTTGATCTCTCAGGGATCGGGATACCCGGATCAATAAATGTCTCAAATGTCGCGTCCGCAATCTCGCCCAACCGCAACCGCACCGCCGCCAGCTCGATGGCACGATCCTTGGCTGTATCCAGGCCGGTGGTTTCCAGGTCAAGCGAGACCATGGGAACCGATCCCAGTGGTAAACCGGACATGCCTATGGCAACAGGATTGAAACTCATGGTGACTACCCTCCGGCTAACGGCCGCGCTCTTACGCTAAATTATTAGTCGGCGGCCTGGTCTTCCCGGTCCATCCATTTCAGGCGTCTGACAAAATCACCCCTAATCTCACGCCAGGCAAAGCGGATGGAATTATACACGATCACGCGATCCCGCTTTTTCAGTTCCGGCGCGATCGGTGCCCATTTGAAAAGCGCGGCGGGACTCGCGGTGAACAAGGCGGGCGCCTCCCGCTCCGTATGCCAGTCGAAGGATTTGAGGCGGGATTTGAACAGGGTGACGGCCTCTTCACTGTCAAACGGATCTTCCGGATCACCGGCCGCCTCATTCTCGCCCAGCCCGCGCAGGTAGGCGGCCAGGGCCAATGCCTCCGCCTCTTTCACAGTCACCATCCTCCCCCGCAGCAAATGCCAGGCGGTAAACAGGGAAAGATCGGATAGACAAGCAGCAAAGACATGCATTTTTGCGATATTGACCGACCGGATATAGGTGTCATCGGAAAACATCTTGGGATGGCTGGTGCCCATCCGAGTTTTCACATAGCCATAAAGGGTTTTCTGGGCAATGAAGGCCGCCCTTGTGGACACGAATTCGGTCACCGCCTCATGATCATGGATCAGCCCACGACCGCCTTTCGAAAACAGCTGGTTTACAAAGCCCGGAAACCAGGCCCATGCCTCTTTCAGATCCTGCAGCAAACCCCCGGCTCCTGCTGTTATCCGGCCATCACCCGCCGTGAAACTGATAGTTTACTCTGATGGGCTTGGATGTCCTATAATATTATTCAATACAAAATTACTACATTTTGTATTATAATGCACACTCATTTCAATATCTGCCCCCAAGAAACAATCTTTCGCGGGGGCATCCTCTATAATAATACAAGGGGAAATTTAATGTCTGGGAATAGTAATTCGGAAGTTAGGGTAAGGCACTGGGCGAGGACCCGGAACCTTACCATCCTCGTACTAGTAGTCTGGGCAGTATTCTCGTTCGTATTGCCCTGGCATGCTCAATCACTCAATGAGTTCAGCTTTCTCGGTTTTCCACTTGGCTATTATCTCTGCGTTCAGGGATCTCTGGCCGTGTTCGTCCTGCTCATTTTCTTTCAGAACTGGCGGCAGGATAAAATCGATGACGATGCCGGCTTAAGCGGCAGGGAATAGGGGAGAGTTGGAATGATTAAGGGGAGATTTGTCGACAATCTCGGCCGTGTATATGGCGTATACACGGGCGGGTTCATCATATTCATCCTATTAATGGCGGTATTGGAGCAGTTGGGGGTCGATGCCGCGACCATCGGCATTCTGTTTGTCGCCTTTACGATCTGCATTTATGCGCTGATCGGCTGGCTCAGCAGAACCATGCAGGTGGATGCCTATTATGTGGCGGGGCGGGAGGTCCCGGCTGTCTACAACGGTATGGCGACTGCGGCCGACTGGATGTCGGGCGCGTCTTTCGTGGCTTTGGCCGGCGGAATCTATTTCGGCGGCTATGGTTATCTAGGCTTTGTGGTCGGCTGGACCGGCGGCTATGTGCTGGTCAACAGTTTGATGGCGCCCTATTTGCGCAAGTTCGGCTGTTACACGGTACCCGATTTCATCGGCACCCGTTATGGCGGAAACCTGGCCAGGATCGTCGCCGTCGTTATCCTGGTGGTCGCTTCCTTCACCTATGTGACCGCTCAGATCAACGCGTCAGGCACAATCGCCGCGCGTGCGTTGCAGATCCCGTTTGAATTCGGGGTCTGGTTCGGACTTCTCGGCATCCTGCTCTGTTCGATGCTGGGCGGCATGCGGGCGGTCACCTGGACACAGGTGGCGCAATATATCGTGCTTATCATCGCCTATCTGGTGCCCGTGATCTGGATGTCCAACAAACAAGGTTTCGGCGTCATACCGCATTTCTCCTATGGGGATGCCGTCGCCCGGATCCAGGAGTTGGAACCGTTGGTCGGTCTTGGCATGGCAGCAACCGACAGTGCGCCTTTTGGCGGGGTGCGGGTGTTGATGACACCGCATAACGATCCGCAGGGTGGCATGGACAGCTGGAAATTTGCCACATTGGCGATCTGCATGATGGCGGGGACAGCGTCGCTGCCGCATATCCTGATGCGCTATTTCACCACACCGTCTGTCCGGGATGCCCGCCGTTCGGTGGCTTTCTCGCTCTTCTTCATTTTCCTGCTGTACTTCACCGCCCCGGCTTTGGCGACGCTGACGAAATTGCAGCTGCTGGATCCGGAACTGGCCACCTCGATCATCGGCAAGTCCTTTGAAGAGGTGAAGAATCTCGCCTGGGTACAGAATTGGGAAAATGTGAAGATGCTGTTCCTCACCGACAGTAACGGGGACGGAATTCTTCAGTTGAACGAATTCTTCATGCGGGCAGACATTGTCGTGCTGGCCACACCGGAGATTGCGGGCCTTCCCTATGTCATCTCCGGCTTGGTAGCCGCAGGGGGCCTGGCGGCGGCAATGTCAACGGCGGACGGTCTGCTGCTGGCAATTGCCAACGCACTCAGCCACGATCTCTACTACAAAGTGATCGATCCGAAGGCGGATACCAAGCATCGACTGATTGTTGCCCGTATTCTGCTGATCATCATCGGGATCGGCGCCGCCTTGATTGCCAGCCTGCAATTGACTGGCATTCTCGGGGCGGTGGCCTGGGCATTCTGTTTTGCCTGTTCGGGTCTCTTCTTCCCGCTGGTGCTTGGCGTCTGGTGGAAAAGGGCCAACGCGCCCGGTGCAGTCGCCGGCATGATCTTTGGTTTTGGTGCCGGCAGTATCTACCTCTATTACGTGTTCACAGGTGGTGAGCCATGGATGGGGATCGACCATCTGCGGTTTGGGATCATCGGCATGCCGGTCAGCTTGATTGCCATGGTGGTGGTCAGCCTGATGACACCGGCACCGGATCCGGAGATCCAGGCCATGGTGGACGAGGTTCGCGATCCATCGGGCAAGTCGATTCTTGCCGAGACCCATTAACGACCATAAAGTTAAAAGTAACAAAACCTGCTGGGGACGGAGAAATCCGTCCCTTTCTTTCTCGGCAGGAACTGCGTGATCAATTCAAGGGGTGTGGGAGATGAATGAAGCCATCGCGGATTTTCCAATCTGGGTAATTGTCGCCGACTATCTGATGGGAATCATCATGTGGACCCTGATCGGGCGGGTCGCGATGAATTTCTTCCTGCCTGTCGATTCACCCTTTTTTTTCATGAAGGCCTTCGTCAAAGGCACTGACCCGGTCTTGCGCATATTCAAACCAATCACACCGGGCTTTCTGATCGAACCGATGATCCCGCTCTATGTCGCCTGGTTCTTCTTCATGATCCGCTTCTATCTGATGCCCTGGCTTCTGGGTTACTCAGTGATGGGTATGCTGTCCTTTCCGTTGGAAAGCGATATCACCCACGCGCTGTTTGATGCCTTCTACACAAAAACCAATTGAGCCCAAATATTTGTCACCTTCTGTCGATGAGAATTTGAGGCATTAGAAATAGATCTTTATGCTGGCATCGGATGATTCGGACAATCATGTTCGTTTCTTGATGACGGATACCAACATGCGCCACACTGTTTTTACCGACTATTGCCTGCGTGTCCTGATCTTCACGGGCGCTCGAGGAGAGCGCCTTTCCACAATTGATGATATATCCAAAGCCTACGGCATTTCCCGCAATCACCTGATGAAGGTCGTTCACCGGCTAGGCCAGGAAGGCTATGTCGAGACCATAAGGGGTCGAAGCGGCGGCATCCGGCTGGCGCGCGCCCCTGAACATATCAATATCGGAGAACTTATTTCGCGGGTTGAGGAAGATTTCCATCTTGTCGAATGTTTCAACGAGAAACAGAACCATTGCGTCTTAATGCCGGCCTGCAAGTTGAATCCGATACTGCACGAAGCGCTGGAGGCCTATTTCTCCGTTTTGCGGCAATACCGCCTTTCGGATCTATTATGTAACCGTCAGGCACTTGAGACGCTGCTTTACCTTCGGGACATATGAGAGCCCATCATCGGATACGAATAGGAAAACCCCCGCTTTTTTGCGGGGGTTTTTATTTGGTTGCGGGAGCAGGATTTGAACCTGCGACCTTCAGGTTATGAGCCTGACGAGCTACCGGGCTGCTCCATCCCGCGTCA
>NZ_QRDW01000022.1 GCF_003385955.1 Aestuariispira insulae | reverse complement strand
ATCTGTTCTTCGCTAAATCGACTGCGCTTCATGTCCGTCTCCTTTTATTGGACGGACTCTACTCATTTTTGGAGGAGTTTTAAGGGCTCACGTCACAGCTAACGTAAATTGAAATTCTCTCGTGGAAATGCATTCATCAGATTGTGCGCTGCGATGATTTCCTGAATGGTTCCGTCAGATTTCATTTCCATGATGGCCATATTAAAATCTTTCAGAATAGTATCTTTCTTCGGATGTGCTTTCCCAATGATTAAGTAGTAGCGCAAAACCGCCAACGGTCTTCCAAAAAACTCAAACTCATCGGACCATTGGGAGAAACGGGTATTAATCAGATGCATACCGACAACGTTGGTAAATGGGGCGATGTCCACACGCCCATAATAGAGCATTCGTATAATAACAGAAGGATTACTCAATTCGATTTTGTTGAGAAAGTCCGCTTGATCAAACTCGTTACCATTGGATGCTGATCGTATAATACCAATACGAACGTTTCTCAGGTCTTCTAACGAATTATAGCTAATATTGGTTTCGCGACGCTTCAAAAATAATATGGGGGTCACCAGGTAAGGCAAGCTGTAGTCAAATTTCTGCGCACGATCATCATTATGATATGCAGCGACAATTGCGTCGCTCTTAAGCGTTTCAACCATCACCAAGGCGCGTTTCCAGGGAATCGTTTCCACCTTTGGATCGTAGCCCGCAATCCGGAAAGCCTTTGTGACAATATCGGTTGCTAATCCTTCCCCAGAAATCTTCTCTGAGGTGATTGGCGGCCAAGGATCTTGCACCAAACGAATTATATTTCCATCATTAGCAATCGCTGGATAGGGAAGGAGGAAAAACAACATCATGCCAGTACAGATGGCGGCCGCATTCTTCTTTGAAATCAAATGAAATACTGTCTTCATTCTCAGGATGTGACCTCATTTTGTTGAACGGAAGACATTGATCTTTCCCAAATGCCCTGGAGGAGGATCCGTTAGCAGATTTTGTAGAGGGCGAAGCAAATTTTTGTATGCAAGGTCTTTCGTAAGATACCATCAGAGATAATGCAAGACAAGGATCTGACCAGGCTCAAGCGTCCAATGTAGACGTTCGAATAACGTCGCTCCGCCATGGCTGCCGCGTGGCATAGCCTGATAATCGGATAGGGATAAAGAGATGGCGTTGAAGAGTGAGATGATTACGACGAGAGGCCTGCATCTAGGTAAATTTGAAGAAATTGCAATCTGATCTGATCTGATTTCTTAACCAATTCCCAAACCCGGCGACACTCAATGAACTGCCAATATTCCCCATACGATAACAGGCGTAAAAATTCTGCACACGCAAAGCTGTGCTCAGGAGACATCAATGGGATTTTCCAACCTGCTGGCCTCGTTTATTGGATGTGCCGCCTGTAGAGCAGCACGTGATCATCATTTGCTCTCAGGAAAACAGTTGCACCGCGCACAGGACAATCGTTAAATTGACGCATGACAAATTGGATACCGACAAAAGACTGCCTTAGCCATCCGCTTCACACCAGCCTTGCCGCCGCGATGAAATCCGCGATAGAGGACGGGCGTCTGCCTGCGGGCACCAAGCTGCCGCCGCATCGCGACCTGGCGCATGATATCGGAATCAGTGTGCATACCGTCAGCAAAGCCTATGAAGGCCTACGGCGCCAGGGACTGGTCGGCAGCCATGTCGGGCGCGGCACCTATGTCCTGGATCCGGGGCGGCCCTCGCAGCAGCCGTTTCTGATGGACCGCGACCCGAATGGCATCATCGACCTGTCGATTTCGCGGCCGGTCTATGATCCCTATCATGCAAAAGTCATGGACGGGACCCTGCGCAATCTGCCGGAAGGCCTTGATCATGATACCTATCTCGCCTGCCGTCCAAATGTGGGGTTGAAAGCCCATCGTGAATCCGGCGTCAAATGGCTGCGTCGGTGCGGCCTGGAGACCAAACCTGAGAATATCATCATGACCAATGGTGTCTGCAATGGCATGACCACGGCCCTTGCCACAATCGCCCATTATGGCGACACCGTGGTAACCGAGGATATCGCCCATCATCTGATCATTTCCCTTTGCGCCTATTTTGGGCTGAAATTGAAAGGATTGCAGACGGACCAGGATGGAATTGTCCCTGAAGCCTTTGAAAAAGCCTGCAAGGCCCAGGAAGTCAAGGTGCTGTTCACGGTGCCGACCCAGGCCAACCCCACCGTCACAACCGTGCCCGACGAGAGACGGCGGAAGCTGGCTGAAATCGCGCGCCATCATGATGTGACCATCATCGAGGATGATGTCTGGGGGCCTTTAATGACGGACCGCCCGGTCCCGATCTCCATGCTCGCGCCGGAACGCAGCATTTATCTAACCTCCTTCTCGAAATGCACTTTATCCGGACTGCGGGCCGGCTACATGGTGGCCCCGGATCAGCTGATCCCGGCCCTGACCGGCCGTATGCTGGTCTTCAACTGGATGGCAACGCCGCTGGTCACGGAAATCGCCAGCCGCTGGGTCGAAGATGGCACAGCGGAAGAACTCGTCGCCTGGCAGCGACGGGAACTGGCCTTACGCCATGCGGTGGTTGCCGAGGAAATGGCGGAGTTTGACTGGCGAGGCAATCCGGCGGCCTTGCATTTCTGGCTCAGGCTGCCGGAAACCTGGACCCCGGAAGCATTCGTAGAACATGCCCAGGCATTGGGGGTCGCTGTTGCCCCACCCCGACCTTTTGCCGCGCCTGAATGCAAGACGCCACATGCAGTGCGTGTATCTTTGGGCGGAGCACACTCCGCTTCCAGCTTCCGTCGTGGCCTTAAGTTATTGAGCAATCTACTTAAACGTCGGCCGGACCCGATCGCACAGCCCTTCTAAGGCAGCATCGAGTCATTGAACTGCGTCAATATAACAATTGACTTGCATTACAATTTAAATGTTTCCTCTTCCCATTCCTGGTGAAACCCCGCCGGTGCGTGAACGAACCGGATGACGCTTTCTGAGGAAGCGTTGTTTGAAGCGGGGCCCCGGGGGACTCCTGATCCGATTGCGGCTGACATGGGTGGCAATACCCAGGCCCCCGGCGGGTAAGGAAGTCCGAACCATAATTTGTAGAATGGAGAGGTTTGCACGATGACCACGAAAACAAGTTTTTTGGCCGCCCTGACCGCGATGGCGGCATTTGTGACAGGTATATCGGGAGCACATGCGGAAAAATGGAGATATGCCTTTGAGGAATCCCTGACCGAGGTTCAAGGCGTATATGCCACCAAATTCAAGGAAGAGATTGAGGCAAACTCGGATCATGAAGTGCTTCTATTCCCCTACGGGACATTGGGAGAATCTGCCGACATTATGGAGCAGGCTCAGGCCGGCATTCTGCAGTTTGTTGATCAGTCCCCAGGATTCACCGGTTCCTTGATCCCGGAAGCCCAGGTGTTTTTTGTTCCTTATCTGCTGCCAACTGACCAGGAACATCTCAGCCGTTTCTACAAGAACAGCAAGGCAATCAACGAGGATTTCAAAGATCTTTATGCCAATCAGGGGCTTGAATTGCTCAACATGTTCCCCGAGGGCGAAGTGGCTATGACCACCAAAGACCCGGTCACAGGCTGCGAGGATCTCAATGAGGTTAAATTCCGGGTCATGACCAACCCGCTGCTGGTGGAATCCTACAAGGCCTTTGGCGCCATTCCGACGCCGCTGCCCTGGGGTGAGGTTTATGGCGGCCTGCAGCTCAACATCATCCAGGGCCAGGAAAACCCGACCTTCTTCCTTTATTCCACCAAGATCTATGAGGTCACCGATCACATCACCTATGCCGGGCACAACAATTTCACCACGGCAGTGATGGCAAATAAGGAATTTTTTGACGGCTTGAGCCCGGCAGATCAGAAGGTGGTCAATGATGCTGCCGCCGCGGCTTATGACTATATCGTCAGCTACCAGCAGGGCCTGGCTGAGCAGGAGCTCGACAAGATCAAAAAAGCCAAGCCGGAAATGACGGTGACGGTCCTCTCCGAGGAACAGCGCTCCTGCTTCAAGGATGCCGCCAAGGATGTCGAAGCCAAATTCATCGAGATGACCGGTGACAGCGGCAAGGCGATCCTTGACCAGTTGAAGGCCGATCTCAAGGCGACAATGTAAGCCCCCTCCTGCTTCGGAGGCGTCAGGTGGTCCGGGTGGTGTGTGAAACACCCCCCGGCCCCCCGGCGAAAAACTGTTGAGGAGGGTTATATGGAAACCAAATTGGCAGAGAACGGGACCAGTCTAGACGAGAAACAGGACCCAAAGCGGATCTGTTCAAGCCTGCTCGGTATCCAGGGAAAGATTGATTCCCTGATCGGCCGCTTTGAGTCTTTCATGCTGGCAACCGGGGTTTTGCTGATGGCTGGCAATACGGTCGCCAATGTGATCGGCCGTTATATCTTTCAGCACAGCCTGTTTTTCACCGAAGAGGTAAACCGCATCCTGATCATCCTGATCACCTTTGCGGGCGTTGGCTATGCCGCCCGCCAGGGGCGCCATATCCGCATGTCGGCGATTTACGACGCATTGCCGGTCAGGATGCGCAAGTTCCTAATGATCACCATTTCCGTGGTCACTGCGGGGATGATGTTCCTGCTGTGTTATTTCTCGTTGGCCTATATCGGCAAGGTGATGGCCAGTGGCCGGGTCCTGCCGGCGCTGCAGATACCTGTCTGGTGGATATTCGTTTGGGTGCCTCTCGGCTTTTTCATGACCGGCCTCCAATATCTGCTGACCGCCGTCAAAAACATCCTCGAAAAAGACGTCTATCTCTCCACCAGTGTGCTGGAGGGCTATGACGATACCGAGATAGAAATTTAGAACCGGGAGTTAAGACAATGGCCGCCGCAATGATGTTGGCAATGATTATCCTGCTGCTTCTGGGCTTTCCGATGATGGTGCCTTTGATTATCGCTGCACTCATCGGCTTTTATGAAATTTTCGGCGGGGTCGGGAAGATGGATTTTATGGTCCAGCAGTTCCTGACCGGCATCCGTCCGGCATCCCTGATCGCGGTGCCTATGTTCATCCTGGCCGCAGACATCATGACGCGCGGTGAATCCGCGAGGCGTATGATCGATATGGTGATGGCCTTCATAGGCCATGTCAAAGGCGGCCTGGCGGTCAGCACCGCGACGGCCTGTACGCTTTTTGGCGCGGTTTCCGGTTCGACCCAGGCAACAGTGGTTGCTGTCGGTTCACCGCTGCGCCCGCGCATGCTGAAGGCCGGATACAAGGATTCCTTCATCCTGGCCCTGATCGTCAATTCCAGCGACATCGCCTTCCTGATCCCGCCCAGCATCGGCATGATCATCTACGGCGTCGTTTCCAATACCTCAATTGCGGAACTGTTCATCGCCGGAATCGGACCGGGGCTTTTGATCCTGTTGTTTTTCACAGTCTACAGCGTGATTTATGCCACTTTGACCAATGTGCCGACCGAACCGAAAGCCAGTTGGGGCGAACGATTGACCGCGGTGCGCCAGGCAGTTTGGCCGCTGGGTTTCCCGGTGATCATCATCGGCGGGATCTATGGCGGCGTCTTCAGCCCGACAGAAGCGGCGGCTGCCTGCGTCCTTTATGCCATTATCCTGGAATTCCTGGTCTTCCGCTCACTGAATCTGCCGGACATCTATGCAATTGCGAAATCCACCGGACTGATCACGGCCGTGGTCTTCATCCTGGTTGCCGCCGGCAGCGCTTTTTCCTGGGTTATTTCCTTTGCCCAGATCCCCCAGGCCATGCTGGGCGCCATCGGCATCACTGAAATGGGGGCGATCGGAGTCCTTTTTGTGATCTCGATCGCCTTTTTCATCGGCTGCATGTTTGTCGATCCCATCGTGGTCATCCTGGTGCTGGTGCCGATCTTTGCTCCCGTAGTGAAATCGGTCGGCCTGGATCCGGTGCTGGTCGGAACCATCATCACCCTGCAGGTGGCGATCGGGTCTGCAACACCGCCCTTCGGCTGCGATATTTTCACCGCCATCGCCATTTTCAAGCGGCCCTATCTGGATGTGGTCCGGGGCACGCCGCCTTTTGTCCTGATGCTGTTGTCGGTCGCCGTCCTGCTGATCTTTTTCCCCGAAATCGCCCTGACATTGCGGGATGTCGCCTTCAGGTAAACCAGAGGAGTTGTGACCATGTTTGACCGGATCTTGGTACCCGTTGATGGATCGGATGGCGCGCTGGCCGCTCTGAGGCAGGCCATTCTTCTACAGGAAAAATTCGCCTCCCAGCTGTTCATCCTGAGCGTCTATCGCCATTACAGCCTGCTAGAGGCCTCCATGTCGATGGTGCGGCCGGAAGCGCCGGAAAACCTGGATGATTCCATGCGGGAATATGCCACCGGCGTGGTCGAACAGGCCAAACAAATCGCCCGGAATTCCGGTGTTGCGGACGTGCGCGGTTTCGTCAAAAGCGGGCCACCGGCCCGGACCATCGTCCAATTTGCCACCGAACGGGAGATCAACCTGATCATCCTGGGCAGCCGTGGGGTCGGTGACATCGAAAATTATCTGCTGGGCAGCGTCTCACACAAGGTGACCAGCCTGGCGCAATGCCCGGTCATGGTCGTATGACGGCGCAAGGTAACAGAGGAATTAAATTAGTGAACACACGGACTGAAATCGGCGATTGCGCCTCCGAAATTCGCTTCGAGGATATCGCGCCCGGCGGGCGGGTCGGCCTGCTCGCCCTGGCGACAGACCTGAACAGTGAAACCGACCTTCGGCGGATCTTTCCCAGCGGGATTGAGATCTTCACCAATAGAGTCACCAATGCCAATCCTGTGACCATGGATAACCTGCGCGCCATGTCAGGCGACATCACGCGGGCCGCAGCGGGGATCCTGCCGGGCTATGGCGTCGATGTGGTGATCTATGGATGCACATCCGGCACCGTGGCGATCGGCGAAGCGCAACTGGAAAAACTGATCAGGGCCGCCCATCCCGATACGCCAAGCACCAACCCGATCACCGCCACCCGAAATGCCCTACGGGCTTTCGGGGCGAAAAAGATCTCGATCTTAACCCCTTATACCCGTGCAGTGAATGAAACAATGCTAGCGCATTTCCTCAACGAGGGATTTGAGGTTTTAAGCATTGAGGGCTTCGGCCTGGACAAGGATCTCGATATGACCTGCCTTCCGGCACAGGCAATTCATAACGCTGCGATCAAGGCCTGCCGTGATGAGGCGGATCTGCTGTTCATATCCTGCACGGCCCTCAGGTCCGCCACGGCCATTGAAGCCCTGGAACAGAAATTAGGGAAGCCTGTGGTGACCAGCAACCAAGCCATTGTCTGGCATGCCCTTCAATTGATGGAGAGCCCCGCAAGGGTCGAGGGCTTCGGACGGCTGTTTGATCTCACTCTCAACCCCAAAGGCAGTATGTGAAATGAGTAATACCGTGAATATGAGCGAGATCTATGTGGCACGCCGCAGAATCTCCGGCCATGTCCTCCAGACACCGGCACGCCATTCCGCCAGTCTGTCCGGTCTGACCGGTTCACCAGTTCATGTAAAATGGGAACAGAACCAAATCACCGGCAGCTTCAAACTGCGCGGCGCAACCAATGCGATTCTGTCGCTGAGCGATGATCAAAAAGCACGGGGAGTGGTTGGGGTCTCCACCGGCAATCACGGCCGTGCGCTGGCCTATGCGGCAAGCCGCGCCGGTGTCCGTGCGGTGATCTGCATGTCGGACCTGGTGCCGGAAAACAAGGTGTCCGCCATCAGGAGCCTTGGTGCCGATGTCCGCATCATCGGCAAAAGCCAGGATGATGCCGAGGTCGAGGTAGAGCGCCTGATCCACGAGGAGGGCATGACGCCGCTGCCGCCTTTTGATCATCCGGACATCATTGCCGGGGCAGGAACGGTTGGCCTCGAGCTGATCGAGGCTCTCCCGGACCTGGAGGCGGTCTATGTGCCGCTCTCCGGTGGCGGATTGCTGGCCGGGGTGGCCAGGGTGGTGAAAGCGGTCAACCCGGACTGCCGGGTGATCGGCGTCTCCATGGAGCGTGGCAGTGCCATGTACCAGAGCCAAAAGGTTGGAAAACCGATCCTGGTGGAGGAATTGCCCACCCTGGCGGATGCACTGGGCGGTGGCATCGGACTCAATAACCGTTTCACCTTCAATATGGTGCGTGACCTGGTGGATGACCTTCTCGTCGTGCCAGAAGCGGAAATCGCGGACGCGATCCGCCACGCATATTGGGAAGAAGGCGAAGTGATCGAGGGATCCGGTGCCGTCGGGATCGCGGCCCTGAAACTGTTCCCGCCGGAAAAAGCACGGAAAATTGCCCTGGTTGCCAGCGGCAAGAACCTGGATATGACGCTGCATCATTCGGTGATCAGCGGCTCCTATAACCCTTATGACAGTTGAGTATCAAGACATGACCGAAATCAACATCCTGACCAATAAAGACCTACGTGACGCCGTCAAGCTCAACCTGGAGGCCATCGACTGCATCGAAGCCGGCTTCCATGCCCTGGCCACCCAGCCGATTATCATGCCACCGATCATGCGGCTGGATATCCCGGAATATAACGGCGAGGTCGATGTTAAGACCGCCTATATCCCGGGTGTGGATAGCTTCGCCATCAAAATGAGCCCCGGTTTCTTCGACAATCCGAAACTGGGCCTGCCAAGCGTAAACGGCCTGATGGTGCTTTTTTCAGCAAAAACCGGCCTTGTCGAAGCGCTTCTGCTGGATAATGGTTACCTGACCGATGTCCGGACAGCCGCCGCCGGTGGCGTTGCCGCCAAATGGCTGTCCCGGAAGGATGCCAAACATGCGGGCATTGTCGGTGCCGGTGTGCAGGGCTTTATGCAACTGCAGGCATTGCGGTTGGTCCGCGATATCAAGACCGTTTCGGTCTGGGCCCGTGATCCAAACAAGGCAGAGGATTATGCCCGCCGGGTGCGCGATGAAATGGGGCTTACCTGCACGGTTGCCGACAAACCGGATCTCCTCGCGGAAACCAGCGATATCATTGTCACCACCACACCGGCAACTGAACCGCTGCTGGGACCTGAATGCCTGCGGCCAGGGCTGCATATCACCGCCATGGGATCAGATGCAGAACACAAGAACGAGCTGGCACCGGAATTGACTGCCAGGGCGGATCTCTATGTCCCGGACCATACCGACCAGTGCCGCCGCCTGGGGGAATTGCATCATGCCATCGATAAGGGGCTGATCGCGGCGGAAACACCCCAGATCCAGCTTGGTGAGGTTATCGCCGGGCTAAAACCGGGGCGCATCAGTGAGGATCAGATTACCATCGCCGATCTTACGGGCACCGGGATGCAGGATACCGCCATCGCCACCCTGGCACGCCAGGTTTCCGAAAAGGCAAATGCCGGGCAGATCATCCGGTCTTGATGTTGAGAGAAGAGTATTTGTCATGACTGTAAAGCATTTCAGCCGCCAGGAATTCGCCGACCGGATCGAAAAAGCCCGGCATGCGATGGCACGCACTGGCCTGGATACCCTGATCGTCACCGATCCGGCCAATATGAATTGGCTAACCGGCTATGACGGCTGGTCCTTCTATGTCCATCAGGCGGTGATCCTGCGCCAGGAGGAGGGACTGTTCTGGTTCGGCCGGGGCCAGGATGGCAATGGAGCCAGGCGCACCACCTTCCTGGCGGATGCCGACATCATCGGCTATCCCGATCATTATGTGCAATCGACCGAGCGACACCCCATGGACTATCTCTCGGGCATCCTGGCCCAGCGCGGTTGGGACAAGGGAACGCTCGGCATTGAGCTGGACAACTATTACTTCTCGGCGGCGGCCTATCTGTCTCTGGCTGAAAAACTGCCCAATGTGCAGTTGAAAAACGCGAACGGCCTGGTCAACTGGGAACGCGCCGTCAAATCCCCACAGGAACTGGTTTATATGCGCCGGGCCGGGCGCATCGTTGAGGAGATGCATAAGGCCATTTTCGAGAAGATCGAGCCCGGCATGCGCAAGAATGAGCTGGTGGCGGAAATATACCGGGCTGGGATTCTCGGGGCCGACAGCCATGGCGGCGACTACCCTTCCATCGTGCCCATGCTGCCCAGCGGCAAGGATGCCAGCGCACCGCATCTGACCTGGGACGATCTGCCGATCGAGAATAATCAGGGCACGTTTTTTGAAATCGCGGGCTGCCATCTGCGCTATCACTGCCCGCTGTCCCGGACCGTTTATCTGGGCCGGCCGCCGGAAAAATGGCGGACCGCGGAAAAAGCCCTCCAGGACGGGCTGGCCGCCGGGCTGGAAGCGGCCCGGCCCGGCAACCGGGTTCAGGATATCGCTAAGGCCTTTTTTGCCGAACTGGCAAAATCCGGCATCGAGAAGGACAGCCGCTGCGGCTATCCGATCGGCGTCAGCTATCCCCCGGACTG
This sequence comes from Aestuariispira insulae, assembly GCF_003385955.1. GTDB lineage: Bacteria > Pseudomonadota > Alphaproteobacteria > UBA8366 > Aestuariispiraceae > Aestuariispira > Aestuariispira insulae. Next base: position 12,069 of record NZ_QRDW01000022.1, on the reverse strand, counting down.
GGGCGAGCGCACCATGAGCCTGCGCCCGGGCGACACCACCTTCCTGCAGCCCGGGATGACCTTCCATTTCATGCCCGGCCTCTGGTTCGATGACTGGGGTATCGAGATCACCGAGAGCATCCTGATCACCGACCATGGCGTGGAACGGCTTGCAGATGTGCCGACCGAACTCTTTGTGAAGGATTGAGGAAGATGACCATGAAACCTTCTCCGATCAATTGCACCATCCCTTTGGACCGGGACGGCGTCCATCACGGGCATCTGAAACTACCTTATTCCAGTGACGCCTCCGCCTGGGGCGCCATCATGATCCCGATCTCCGTGGTCCGGCGGGGCGACGGTCCTGTGGCCCTGCTGACCGGGGCCAACCATGGTGACGAATATGAAGGGCCAATCGCATTACAGCGACTGATCAATGAGGTTGACCCGTCTGATGTGACCGGCACAGTAATTGTCGTCCCGGCGATGAATTATCCGGCCTTCCGGAAAGGCACCCGGACCTCTCCGATCGATCATGGGAACCTGAACCGTGTATTCCCCGGTCGGCCCGATGGCACGGTCACTGAGAAGATCGCCGATTATTTCCAACGCTACCTGCTGCCCCTGGCAGATTGGGTGCTTGACATCCATTCCGGCGGAAAAACCCTTGAGTTTGTGCCCTTTGCAGCAGCTCATATGCTGGAGAATAAGGTCCAGCAACAGCGCTGTGTCGAGGCTATGCGAGCCTTTTGCGCGCCCTACAGCATGATGATGCTGGAGATCGACAATATGGGCATGTATGACACCGCGGCCGAGGATATGGGCAAGGTCTTTGTATCCACCGAGCTTGGCGGCGGCGGCACCTCATCCGCCTATCTGGCAGATTGCGCCTATCGGGGGGTGAACAATTTCCTGGTTCATGCCGGGATTTTGAACCGGAAACCGGACTTGGCGGAAAGCACTGAGATTGCCATGCCGGATGGGGAATGTTTCATCACCTCGGAAAATGACGGACTGCTGGAATACTGCGTCGATCTGGGTCAGAAGATCGAGGCGGGCGAGGTAATCGCCCGCGTCTATGACATTGCCCGCAATGGTCAGCCGCCCGCTCTTTACACGGCCCGCCGTTCCGGCATCCTGGCCGGACGGCATTTCCCAGGGCTGATTGCTGTCGGTGACAACCTGGCGGTGATCGCGGAAATTGTGAGCTAAGCCATGAAACTGGACCGACTGGACCTCAAGATCCTTAAAATCATGCAGGAAAATGGGCGCATCACCAAGCTGCGCCTGGCGGAGAAAATAAATCTCTCGCCCACGGCCAGTTGGGAAAGATTGAGAAAACTGGAACAATCGGGTGTGATCGAAAGCTATCACGCCCGGTTGAACCTGGAAAAAGTTGTGAAGCTCATTGATGTGCTGGTGCATATCACGCTGAAACGCCACCGGCAGGAGGACTTCTCGATCTTCGAAAACAGGATCCGGCAGATCCCTGAAATCACCGAATGCCAGGCAACAGGCGGCGGCATGGATTATCTGATGAAGGTCACCGTGCCGGATATTGTCAGCTATCAGTCCCTGATGGATGACCTGCTGCAGGCGGAAATCGGAATTGACCGCTATTTCACCTATGTCGTGACGAAATCAATAAAACCGGCCGTTTCTCCGCTCTTGGACCGACTCCACTCATTTTTGGAGGAGTTTTAAGGGCTCACGTCAGACCTTGTTCTTTACCGGCGCTCTGAGGATGTATTTTTATAGCCAAACGTGCATTATTCAATTTCAACGATACGTTATTATGATACCTCTTCATAGAGAAAAAGCATCGATCCATAGCATTATACAATAACAAAAAATTGTAGTGTGATAGGGAGCTTTACTATGAATCTGTACACTCGGATACCGACATTTGATCTCTCCAGGAAAATATTGATAAAAAAGATAAATTCTCTTTTTTTATACCTCTTTTAGGATATTTTTTCATACCAAATCTTGAGTAAAATATGCGCGAATTGTTTGATGGAAAATCATCAATGTAACAAGGAAATGTGATTAGCAATTCATCACTGAAGCCGATAAGTCTGTTTTTAGGCATGAGGAAGAATCCTCTATTACTACAATCATAAGTAAGTATTGAGGATGAACTATGGACGTTTCGAAACAGCTCGACACCTGCGAAACAGAAACCGCGAATGTCAAACATCTAAACCATGACTGTATTAGCCTGAAAGAGGCACCATATATTTCCGAATTTCAATTTACTGCATTTGATGAAAGCACGGTTTATCGCGAGGCCGTTGATACACTGAAATCGTTGGGGATCAATTTCTTCGCCGGCATCTCCCTAGATAGTTTAGGCAACTTCCATTGCCATGGGAGGTTTCTGGAAAGACGAGACCGGTTGGAGAGAGTCAGGTTCAATCAAGAATTAATAGAATTGATGAATGGGTTGGCACCCGAGGTCAAACTTTTCGCCAGGAGCCGTAAAAGCCCCTTTGCTCTGGAGGCCAATCCGATTAAGTCGGACACAGTCTCAGAACAGGTCATGTCTTTTCCGCTAAAATTTGGCTATCCGGCCTGGCAATCTCTCTTATGTCTGCCGCTTGCAATCCATTCCGATTGGAAAGCTTATCTGTTTGGCTGCAAAACCCGCCTGTCACGAAAGGAAGGCGCAATAGCCAGTACCATTGCGTCCCTCTTGTCGGACTTCCCAGATAAATTCATGCCAAAAACACGTCCGGGTCTTCGGGCGCTGACATATGATGAACTCACTTGTATCGAATGGGCCGTAAAGGGAAAGACTCTTCGGGATATTGCCGACATTCTCGGAATATCGGTTGATGCCGTTAGATACAGGATCAAATCCGTGCGCGATCTCTACGGACTGAGGAACAATCTGGAACTCATCGCAAGGGTATCCATCGACTATAATCTTGAGCCCTAAAAACAGCCATATGCAGAAGCATATTGGCCTTTAATGGCAACGCAGAGCGGTTCTGATACCGGATAGACAGAGGGGGAACGACCACTTTCAAAGGCTGAGTACATGAGTAATGGATTTACCCTGTGGGACTGGATCTCAGAACATTCGGAGAAATTCTCGGCACCATCCATGAAAGAGGCTTCAGCCGACTTCATTTATAAGTTAGGTGAATTGGGATGCAGTTTTGTTGCCCTTGCTGGTGGACCGGAGACCTGCAAAGTACAGTATGAAATTTTTGGCCACGAAGGAAAATTGTTCGATCCATCACAGGAACTGTCTGTGGCAACCCTGGAAAATGTCAATGTCACCGATCCCAAACTGCACTATTTCGTCCGAAACTCGATAAAGACTGTCACAGAAAGAGATTTCCTCTCTCTGGATCCGGTCAATTTTCCAATCGTACTTCAGACACCGACACTGTTTGGTGGCAGCCCCTGGCAGACGGTCCTCAGCGTTCCCTATTGGAACACGGAAGGAAACCCGAAGAGACTTGTTGTCTGTTCCCAAGATATCCTTTCCATTCCCCAAAAACAGAAAATCCATTTCCTGATCACTTTATTCCGACAATGTCGGCTGGCATATTCCGAACCCAAGCGGGAATTGTCTTCTTTCTCACTAAAGCAAATCGAGTGCCTCTATCTGGCGGCCCGAGGCCAAAATCTGTCTGAGATTGCGTGGCGATTAAACATATCCCCTAGAACAGTGCGCTATCATTTGGAACGTGCCCGGGAAAACTATGGTTATGCGACAACACAGCAGGCAGTGGTGCAAGCGGCAAAGGATTTTGGTTTCTTCTCGATTGGCCTGACACGGAGATTGGCGTTCGATAAAAACCGTTTCCGTCGAAAGTAAAAAACACACGAAAAAAGCACCCCGCCGAAATACGACGGGGTGCAAAACACTTAACGATCACGTCGCGCTCAGCGCAGATTCTCTGCGTGTTTGCCCCCCTGGCTTTCCACGAGAATACCGATCATTCGGCAAAGCGGTACGCCCGCATAAAGGATAGCGGTTCCCAGACGGGATCCCCGATGATTTTCCGGATCACAGCGATGCGCCATTTCCTGTGCCCAAGCTCTGGCAAAAGGCGAGATGGCTTTCGTCAGCAGAGGGCTTTTCCGGAGGACCTTCACCAACGGGATCGCCCAAGCGTGATAGCCGCGAATCACTGTTTCACCCAACACCGCCCGGCCATATTCTGCATCCCATTGGTAAACATCATCCGTGATCAGCCCCATTTCATTCATATAGGTACAGATAACTGTGTTGGTCGCCAGAACAACATCCTCATTATTCTGTACTATATTCAGATCGCCACTCTGGAAGTCCTCAAGCCTGAGGGTCAGGTCATTGCTGTTATGGGTCAATACGGTATCCGCACCGCTTTGGCTCTGCGACCAATCATCCAGATCTCCATATTCTCCGGTGAACTGTATCAGATGTACCGTATCAGGATCGGCGCCAAAGCCACTGAAGGTTTTTGTGCCGGAAGATGCATCATCGAGAAAAACGACTTTCGACCCGGCATCCAGGAAAATGGAATCATCGCCAGTTTCCAAAAAGATATTGTCCTGACCACCACCGGTATGAATCACGTCATTTCCGGATCCACCATAAATGCTATCATTTCCATCGCCGCCATAAATCAGATCACTTCCCGATCCGCCATAGAGCAGATCGTTGCCAGTTCCAACCTGTGTGCTGCCGCCGCCAATGAGAGTGTCATTTCCAGCGCCACCATAAAGGGTGTCATTCTCGGCACCGCCATATCCCGTAAAGCGCCCGGACAGAACATCATTTCCATCCCCACCGTAGAGGGTGTCGGCCCCGCCGCCGCCGCCGATGAAATCGTTCCCGCCAAGGCCATGAATGACGTCATTGGTATCGCCAAGAGGATAGATATTGTCAGCATAGTCAGTCAGCTCGATGCCGGCATTCGATGTTGAGGCCGATAATGTCTTAATGAATGCCTCGGCCGTATCACCGCTCAATCCACTGGTCAGACCGGACAACTGAACCCGATCGTCACCTGTGCCACCGTCAATCACCAGCCCTGTCAGGTCCGAACCATATTCGACCGTGAAGACATCATCACCACTGCCGCCATAGAGGGTATCAGCCCCGCCGTTTCCGGCCAGCGTATTTGCCTGACCATCACCTGTAATCGTATCGGCATAGCTGGTTCCAACGACGGATTCCACGCTGTCAATGGTCAGGTCCAGATTGGCATCACTGTTGGAGAGATCGAACGTAATGGCCTGATTGAAGCTGCTGAAGTCGACCGTATCGTTGCCATTGCCCCCGTGGAACGTGACCTGTGCGTCAACAGCGGAATATGCATAAGTATCATTGCCATCACCACCATAGACACGATCATAGGCGTTTTCTTCAGCAGTGCCGGTGCCGCCCTTGATGTAATCCGCGCCGTCATAACCGAACACGTAAATCTTATAATCATCGGCGGAATCTGCTGTTGGGCTTCCGGCATAGATAATGTCAGAATAGTCACTGCCGGCCAGAATGACTTCATTCGTGGTACCGCTCGACGATATATTGGCACCCTGCACAATTTGTGGCCCATATGCGCCATATACGGCAATGGTATCACCTATTCCCAGCGACAGCCCATTGAGCAGATCATAGACATCACTGCCATCATCAACACTGGTGGAATATGTATTGCCTTCGCCATCCTGATAGTTATTTTCATTAATCCGTTTAATGATCAGCGCGTTATCCGCAATACTCTCGGCGACCTGCTGCCGCACCGACGAAGCCGACATACCGGTTGTCGCGGTGATTTCCGAAATCAGGGAACTGTCCAGTTCAAGCTTGCCGATCAGGCCACCGTTACTGCCAGCCGTTGTATCGGTCTCAATGCGGACGGTTCCGTCAAAATATTGCGCCGTAAAATCCGGCGCTTCGCTTGTCGCACCGGTATAGACAAAAACATCCGAACGGCTGTCGAAATCCGTCACATGCACATAATCCTGCTCATCTTGCGTGATTGTGGTGCTATCGTTATCAACCAGGCTGTTGACCAGTTGTGAGGCAAGGTTTGCCCCCAGGGATGCAGCATACCCTATAAATGGGTTGGAAATATTCAGTAACCCGGCTGAATATGTCAGAAACGTGGTTGGGTTCCAGTCTAGGAAGTCCGTACCGGCTGTTTCAATCACGATATCGCTCAAGCCGCCGCTGAAGATAATATCCCGCCCGGAACCGGTCGTTACCAAATCAATGTCAGAGCCGGTGCGCTCGCCGGCGTCAATGATGTCATCGCCGCTACCGCCATACAGCGTATCTTGGCCTCTTCCACCAAATAGCGCGTCATTCCCGCCACCGCCGTAAATGAGATCGCCGCCATCATTGCCCGAGAGTGTGTTGACTGATCCGTTACCCGTGATCGTATCAACCCCGCTTGAGCCAGACACATTTTCAATAGAGGAAATGGCGCTGAGACTGCTCGCCTCATTGTTGACTAAATCCACCTCGGTGTCCCAGGTCCAGTTCGAATAATCCAGAGTATCTGTGCCTGACCCGCCATAGAAGCTGCCTGCAACAGCAGGATCCTCCAGGATGTATGTGTCATCATCGCCACCACCATAAAAATCATAGTCCAGGTGATTTGCGTGAAGAATGTCATCGCCGCTTCCGCCGTAGAAGGTCACATCAAATGCAACTAGCTTCTGTGATTTCTGGGTAGAACCATCGAGGCTTACGCCATAGCTGTCCAACCCCCCGACAAGTCCCCCTCCGTCTGGCTGGTGGTGGTAGTCAGATACTGTGTCATCCCCGGAGGTACCTGTGAGTGTGTAGTCTGTCATTGTAATCTCCTGTCAATCGTTTTTCAGGCCTCGTCCGACTTAGGCAGTCCGGAGAAAGTGATTTTTCCTGTTAGGTGATCACATCTATTCCGGTGGTTCGTATGATCAGCGCGTCCGAGAAACCTGACATTCCCACCTTGATATCCTTTCACGCGCCAGAGTTGCCCGGCGACTGTCAGATTCGGTGTTGCCGTGGTCTCAGCAACGGGAAGCAATTGGTTATACATTTGAAATATATGTTTTTTTCCAAATCATGGGTGCCACATGAAAAAACCATGCAATCCCAAATTGTATGGTTTCTTTCATCAACACCGAATCTGACAGTCGCTTCGCTGGCCTAGGTTCCCGGATAATACCTGTATCTCGTAACAGGTAGTTTGGGAGTGTTTTAAAAGATGACCAACCAGATCTGGGTGGATTCCTGCCTCTATATTTCCGTGCAGCAGCCGAATATCGCAAAAATCACGTTCGGTACCGTTGAGATGGTGCCCCCTACTGCGGAAGAGCTTCAGCTTCCGGACAAACGAAAACGGCCCGGCCTGCGCGTGATCCAGCATCCGACACTCGCGATGCCGCTTTCTGCGCTGAAACAGCTTTTGGACAATATCGATAATCTCAAGAAGAACCCGCAACTGGCAGCGCAACTGGAAACAACCGACAGTCCGCCGGAGATGCACACGGCGTCAACCGTCACCGATTAAAGCCAGCTCAAAGGGGTCGGCCGCATAGTAAACAGGGAGTTGAACTATGTTTGCGGGTAAAAAGAGATCAGGTCCGCTGCAACAAAACATGCAGTCGGGAATAGTGGCAACAGGCCCGTTACCCCCGATCCGAAAAGCCGTTTGGAAAGCCATCATGGCCTCTTTGGTTCTCTCTGCCGTCATTAACTTACTGTTTTTGACGACACCGCTTTACATGATGCAAATTTTCGATCGGGTTTTATCCGGCCGTCGTGAAGAAACCCTGGTTCTGCTGACAGTCATCGCTGTATTCGCCTATATCGCCTATGGGTTTCTCGATTGGGCACGCAATCAATTGATGGCAGGGGCTGGAACATGGGTTGAACGGCAACTTGCCGGGCCAACCCTGATGGCTGCATTGAATTCAACTGTCCAGGGCAGCGCAATCAGCGGCCAGGGGCTGAGGGATCTCACCCAGGTCCGCAATCTGATCAGCGGCCGGTCCCTTTTCCCTTTGCTGGATTTTCCCTGGTCACTGATCTTTTTTGCCATCCTGTGGATGCTGGATTACCGATTGGGTATATATGCCCTCGCATGCACCTTCATTCTCGTCGCATTGGCTGTGGCAGGCGAAATGATCGCCCGCAGGGCACACAGGCGGGGGACCGACAAACAGGCCCTCGTCAATCGGTGGGCAGATCAGGCCATCGCACAGGCCGACGCCATCAAAGCGATGGGAATGCAGGATAACCTGCTGAAGCGTCATAAAAATCTGATGGATCAAACGCACCAGGAAAACCGGTGGGCTTCGGGCCTGATGGAAGCCTTTGCGGCCACCGCCCGGGCAGCCCGTCAAATTTCACAGCTGGGGATCATGGCATTGGCCGCTTGGTTGCTGCTGCAGGGTGACCTGTCGCCCGGCGTGGTCATTGGTGCGTCTATTATTCTGTCTCGGGCCTTGGCACCGGTCGATATCCTGATTTCCTCATGGCAGCAATTCATCACAGGCATCAATGCATATGGCCGCTTATGTTCATTGCTTGAAGCATACGAAAACAGGCAGGGTACGACGGAACCCCCGGAGCCGATGGCGCGTCTGGCTGTGATAAATCTTCACAAGCGTAATCCGCTATTGGCGAACAGCTTTCTGCTGCAGGGGATCAATCTTAATCTGTCCCAAAGTGAAGTGGTTGGGATAATAGGGCCATCAGGATCCGGCAAAACCACCCTGTGCCGCTTGCTTGCGGGGATCACCAGGCCCGATATCGGTGAGATCAGACTCGACGCGGCCAAGTTGGAACATTGGCCGGGCAGCCGCCTGGGTCGCTATATCGGCTACCTGCCGCAGGATGTTGGCTTGCCACCGGCGACGGTAGCCGAGACAATTGCACGCCTTTCCCCTGAACCTGATCTCGAACAGGTCTATACGGCTGCGCGCAATGCCGATGCCCATGATCTGATAATGTCGCTGCCAAACGGTTATGACACCCTGGTCGGCGCAGGCGGGGTCGCTCTTTCCGGCGGACAACGACAGCGAGTCGGACTGGCAAGGGCATTATTCGGCGATCCCGTTCTCCTGGTCCTGGACGAGCCAGATGCCCATCTGGACAACAATGGAATCCAAGCACTCGCCAATGCCATCACCAAAGTGAAGGCACGTGGCGCCATCACCGTGGTGGTATCGCACCGCCCGCAATTCATGCAACTGATGGATACGATCCTCCTGCTCTCTGAAGGAAAAATGGCTGATTGCGGTGCAAGGGATACGGTTCTGCCGAAATTACTGCGTAATGCGCCCCCTAAAGAATCGCAAAATGCTCCGCAAACAGTTGTCGCGGGAGGGGTGGGATGACCGTGAATCCGCAAGCAATCTGGAAGAGTATCACAGGATGGAAACCGGACAGGGAAACTGTTGGCAGGGACAGCCCTCCGCCAATGGCCGGGGATAGTATCGCTGCCGCCATCCGCCGACCTTTTATCCTGGGACTTATCGTCATAATCGGATTCGTTGGCGGATTGTCTGCATGGTCGGCATTGGCACCACTGACGGGGGCTGTCATCGCCAAAGGAAAAATCTCGTCCGAGGGCGCGACACGGACGGTGCAACATCTGGAGGGCGGGATCATAGACCGGATCCTAGTGAGGGAAGGCCAGAAGGTACGCGCAGGTGAAATTGTCATGACCCTGCAGGATATCCAGGCCCGCAGCGCATATGACGAATTGCTGTCAGTGTTGCAGACTTTGGAAGTACGCAAGAAAAGGTTGCTGGTCGAGCAGGCGGGGAAAAGAGACTGGAGCCCGGACCTGCTGCAGAACATCCATGATATTGACCGGAAACACCGCCGGACCTTGCTGAATGAAGTCAAACTGTTTCAAAGCCGTGTGAAGAGCTGGCAGCAGGAAGGAGAGATATATGCTTCCCGGATCCAGCAGCTGAAACATGTGATTGACGGCTTGATGGAACAGAATATCGAGCTGCAACAGCAGCAGAGCCTGCTGGAAGGTGAAATCGCCGATGTTCAATCCCTCGTCGACAAAGGGCTTGAACGTCGGCCGCGCATATTGGGTCTTAAACGGCTTTTGCATCAATTGCGCGAGAAGCAGGCCTTCAACCGCGGACGGATCGCAGAAACACGCGAACAGGTCAGCGACTTCGAACTGAGACGTCTGAATTCATACAGCCGTCGACAGGAAGAAATCGATGCTGAAATATCTGATGTCCAGAACCAGATAACACAGCTCCGGGAAAAGCTTGGTGCGGCGAAGGATATCCTGGAGCGGACCATGTTGCGTGCACCGGTCAGCGGTACGGTTGCCAATGTGCAGATTAATACTACGGGCGGAGTGCTGTCGCCGGGAGCGGATGTTCTGGATATCGTGCCGGAAGGCGAACCCATTGTCATTCAGGCCCGCGTGAGCCCGACAGATATCGATGATGTCCGCCCTCATCAGCCCGCTTTTGTGCATCTTTCCGCCTATAGCTTCCGCTATACCGATCCCCTGCCCGGAAAGGTACTGACGGTCTCTGCGGATCTGATTGAGGAAAAAGAAACGCAACAGGCTTTTTATACAGCACGGATCATGATTGCGGAAGAATCCCTGGCCGACCTGCCGACGGATGTGAAGCTGACTTCCGGCATGCCAACGGAAGTCTTCATAGCCACCGAGGCCAGAACAATCCTCACCTACCTTTTTCAACCGATGTTGGAGTATGTCAATCGGGCTTTCCGGGAATCCTAACCGAAAATGGTTCGCCGCCACCGAACCGCGGTTTGTGGCTGGGATTGGCAAGTCCGAAGTATCTTTTGGGAGTATCAAGCATGGCCCTTAATATCGTCCGCTTCATCAAGAGCTTTTTCAACCCCGAGAAGAAGGATGCCAAAGGCAGAGTCTCCGTGGGTTGGCTGATTGATGCGCCCTCCGCCGGCCTGATCTATGATCCGCCACGCCGTGTCAAGTCCGCAGCTTTGTGCAAACATGCCAAATCCGCATCCCGCTGTCCGGCCGTTCTTGATCTGGAGGCCCGGTATTTTGAAATACCCTGCCCCTTTGACCTGCATCTGAGGATCGCCAAGGACAAAGAAGGCCGCTGGTGCATACAAAACATGGCGGATGAAACCAGCGGGATACGCCCGGGCCGGGTCCAGCAACAGGTGCATTTGATCAATGAATCGGAATGGCGCCATCCGGATCGGCCGATGTTGCAGATCGGCGCGCCCTACCGGTTTGTCACCGATGATGTTGTTTACCTGACCCAATGCGATCCATTCATGGATTATAAAGCGCGAGGCTGGCCCGGCATGGTGTTTGGCGGCCGGTTCCCGGCACATATCTGGCCACGGTCCCTTATGTGGGCATTCGAGTGGCATGACCTGACGCGGCCGCTGGTACTGAAACGGGGCGATCCCTGGTTCTATGTCTATTTCGAAAGTGAGACCCCGGACAAGAAGGTCAGGCTGGTCCAGGCGGAAATGACTCAGGAACTGACCCGCTATACCCGCCAGATCGACGGTGTGACGAATTACGTCAATCAGACATATTCTCTTTTCGAACGTGCTGTTCAGGAGCGTCCGGCAAGACTATTGACTGTGCGCGAACAGCGATAACCCATTTTGGGCGCGGATCCATTGCACACAGAAACTGATGTGGTTTTGCCGTCGCCCGCATTCCAGTAGGCTTCGCAGCTGGGCGTTTTCTCAAAAAGTAAGCGCCCGGTCGGCTGATCAAGCGGCCAGTTTTTCCTGATCGGCCTTGAAGTTCCAGGGCAGCAGTTCTTCGATCCGATTGATGGGATGATCCGCGATAATAGATAACACGTGGGTCAGCCAGGCCTGGGGATCGATACCGTTCAATTTGGCGGTTTCGATCAAAGTGTAGATGTTGGCGGCGCGTTCGCCACCGGCATCTGACCCGGCAAACAACCAGTTTTTGCGGCCAAGGGCGATGCCACGGACGGATCTTTCCGCCGCGTTATTGTCGATGGCCAGCCGGCCATCCTGGAGATAGATCTCCAGCCGCTTCATCCGGGTGACGGCATAGCGGATTGCTCCCGCCAGGGCGGAACGCGCAGGCAAACGGGTGAGCTGACCCTGCAACCAGCCCT
>NZ_QRDW01000021.1 GCF_003385955.1 Aestuariispira insulae | reverse complement strand
AGCGGGCTCTTTGGAGGTCATGGATTTCTGTCTCATCTTCGTTCCCTTACGGTCTCTACGATGAACCAGAAATCCTCCGTTATGCAATCAGCTTAATTTGTCCCAAAGATGCTGACGGGGAACACTTCATCTACTGGCACTATTTTGCACCTGAATCGCCCCCAGAAGAAACTTGGGCAATCGACGAGACATTCCAGTGGCGCGGTATCCAGCAAGACCAAAGACCTCTCTCCCTTTCTAGTCTAATACTACCGCCTGAAGTTGAAGGTAGGAAGTTAACGGAAACAGGGTCCGGTCGGGCTGACCATAGACAAAGGGATACGGCATCTGGCGCCAGTTGCGCGGCAGGTTCAGGAAGGTCAGGCCGGAAGGCTCTGACTGAAGCCGGGTGTGCCAGTCCGGCAACAATTCCTCCCGGGGGACTGGGGGCCTGGGCTGGGCCTTTTTCAGGCGCGAATGCTCCAGTTCCTCAATGAAATCGCCATTGACGTAAAGCCCGCTACGTTCCCGCGCTTCCAGATAGCCGTCCTCGATCAGATGCTGATAAACAATCAGGGCGGTATTGCGCGAGATCTGCAGGTCATCAGCCAGCCGCCGGCTGGAAGGAAGCTTGAACCCGGCGGGCAGGCTGCCGTTCAATATGGCGTTCAAGATCGCCTTGCGCAGCTGGCTCTGCAGGGATTCCTGCTTGTTGCGATCCAGATGAAAAAGAACCTCGTTTCCCATGCCCACCCTCTTCGACGTGACTGGCCCTAAAACTGATACTATTTGGTACCATCTGTTCACATCCTTGTCGCGGCTTAAAAGGCAGCGGGATCCAAGGCAATCGCCTTACTTTTTTTGATATGGCCACCGCGATCCTCCCGACCGGCACCGTCCGGGCGCAAGCTCATGGCTGGCTGATACAGCAGTCATGCCTGAAATTTCAGGTTACCAGCGGTGGCTTTCAAGGGTGGGTCAGCCGGCCTGATGGGAAACCAGCAGGTCGGAGAGCTTGTTGATGGTATTGTGGCCCGCAAATTCCGAACGCGGCACCTTGATGGAAAATTCCTTCATGGCCCCGGCCACGACATGCACCACATCAAGGCTGAGCGCCTCCATCTCCTCAAGGGCACGGTCCGGATCAATCTCCGAAGGCTGTTTGTCCAGCAGTTCCGACATCTGTTCCGTCAGCCATTGCTGAATAGTTTCCCGGGAAAATGTTACCGTCATTTCCAATTCTCCTGCGCAAGTATCATTGAACCGTTATAGCCGCCAAAGCCAAAAGCATTTTTCAGGATATGCCTGCCCGACAGGCGTTGCGGCCGCTTGGTGGAAAAGGCACTGATCCAGTCTTCCGCCGGCTTCTCCAGATTCCGTGTTCCGGGTATCCGACCCACTTGTATCTGAAGCAGCGCCAGCGCTGTTTCGATCAGCGCCGCAGACCATAGGCAATGCCCGAGATGGGATTTCGGGGCATAGACCGGCACCGGTTTCCGACCCGCGCCCTCGCAAAGGGCGCGGATCGCATTGATTTCCGTCAGATCCCCCTGGATCGTGCTGGTCGCGTGCGCGTTGACCGCCGCGATGTCGCCCATGGAGAGCCCTGCCTTCGAAAGGGCCTGCTTCATGGCTCTTTCCTGGCCTTCCTGGCTGGTAACCGGCAGATGCTGGGCATCATTGCATACCGCAATCGACACCAGACGCCCGTAAGAGGCTTCGCGGAAACGCTCTCCGCCCAGAATGAGACATCCGCCCCCCTGGGCCGGGACAAAGCCGAACCGCCGCTGATCGAAAGGGCGGCAGGCCGCTGCGGGGTCACCGTCAAGCGGTTCGCCGGCCACCGCCTGCATGGCGACCATGTTATCCAGCTCTGCCGGCGCGGATTCCGTAACGCCACCAACCACATAGACCAGATCGGCCTCCCCGGAGAGCAATTCCCGGCTGGCCGCGCGCAACGCATGAATGCCACTGGCACAGGCAGCCCCCACCGTGTAACAGGGGCCCCTGGCCCCCAGCAGCTCGCTAACGGCAGCGGCATGAATGCTGTCCAGCGAGCTGGATGCAAACAGGCCGTCCAGGAAATCCGGCTCCTCTAGATAGGTTTTTGTCTCGCGGTGAATGTAATGGGTGTTCAGGTTATGGCCGCACATAATGACCCCGATCCGCTCCGGCGGGATATCCGGCGGCGGCATTCGGCTTGCCAGATCCTGCCAGGCCTTCAAGGCCAGCCACAATGACAGCTGCACCTGCCGGGGCAGCCGAAGGGCAAGATACTTCAGGCGCCGGGCCATCTCTTCCGGCAGCGTCGGCACTTCGGTCTTGAGGGCCTCTTTCACGTCAAAGCCAAAGAGATCTCCCCCGATCTTGGAATAGATCGGTGCCGGGTGATACCCTTTCCAGCATGTGACCGCGGATCTCCCGGCCAATGCAGCCTCCATAATCTCAGGTCCCGACCGGCCAAGAGGGGAGAGTGCCGACATTCCCGCAAACCAGACCATGTTTATTCCTTCTCCTCCGGCATGCTCCTGCATGCGCAGGGAACCTTGCCCTCCTGGATGGTGTGAGCTTTCTGGCAATGGTGGGGCTGAATTCCAAAGATGGCCAATTGATAGATGTTATCTATCCATCGCCACCGCCTAAGAATGGCCTTTGGCACAGGAAGACCGAAGGCGGCGCCGTCAGCCCCCGGCCGCCCTCAGCTTTTCGCCGAGGAAATCGCGCATGGCGACCAACTCATCATGGCTTTCCCCCCGGGCCGCCAAATTCTGAACCATAAAATCCAACCGCCGATGAGACTGTTGCAGATGCTGAATCTTCTGTTGGCTGGAGTCTGACCTTACATTTGCCAGCGATTTGCAATCCGCCCGGAAAACCTGAACCAACTGATCCCTGGGCTCATGACCGCTTTGGACAATCCCGGCATACAGATCCAGCACATCCTGGGAGACACGCAGGCCAAGAGGGGGGAGCGGGAAAGCGGATCTGAAATTCCCGATACTCAATCTGCTGGTATCGCTGATGGTATTCTCAGCCTGGTGCCGCAAACCGGCCGCCATATAGCAATAGTCCGCGCCCCGCCCTGACATGAATTTTCCCGCAGCGAGATTGGCAACATCAGTGACGTAGGCGCGCTCGCTCTTAAATTCCGGACTGTTCCGACGCGGGTCACCAATCCGAGTGTGGTTCAGAAAAACACGCACATGCACGTCGGTCATCCGACTGTGATAAGCGGACAGGGTGCCCAGATTCTGGGCATCAGCCTCCCGCGCCTCCCAGGCCAGCTGTCCGGCCAGTTGGGATTTTTCTGCAAGGCTCAGATAGTTGAGTGTGTATTTTCGGACATCTGTTCCCATCGGGTGAAGGCGGCCCATGTTTGGACGTTGCAGACGCACCGCGTTTCCGATCGACAAATTTGGCGCAGGGGCCGGCGACGGCTCTAATTCCTGCGCGCGCCCGGTCGTCCCAGCAGTCGTCCCAGCGGTCGTCTTGGCGGCCGTTTCGGCGGCCCTTTGCTCCGGCCCTGGAAAAGTCCTGTCGATTCCCGTCATCGCTGGCTCCTTGGACATTGGGCGAAGTCTGAACCGCCCCTCCGTGCCATTAAGGCGCAGGACGGACAATACCGGAACCAACAAAAAGCGAACTATCGATAAGCAAACCCGATAAATGCCCCCTGCCCCGGTGAAGCCAAGCCCCCGCAGACATACAATCCCTTAAGCAATGAAGCGTCCAACCGCATCCATCCGGAACCGGCCGGGTGACACCCCTTTTTGCAGCTTAAAACGGTGACTGAAATGCGCTTGGGACGAAAAACCGGTCGCAAGGGCCACCGACGACAGATCCGCGTCCGTTGCCAGCAGCAATCCGCAGGCCTTTTCGATGCGAAGTTTCAGGAGATATTGGTGGGGGGTCTGATTGAATGTCTGTTTGAACAAACGCAGGAAATGGAATGAACTCAGGTTTGCCACCCCCGCAAGCTCCTCCACAGTGATGGGTTTGGAATAATTGACCTCCAGATACTCGATCAGTCGCTTTTTGGTGATCGGCGGCAATGACCCGCTACTGAGCACCGGCTCCCGGAAATTGACAAAATCCTTCATCAACCGATAGGTCAAAAGCTGTACCGCGTGGGAAAGGCCCAGCTGGTTTTCCGGCGCCTGCCAGTCGTAAGGCAGCACGAGATGCCTCATGATATCGTGATAAAATGGTTTCTTGGCCTTGAACACCGATCGGAAGTCGATCTTGCTCGGATTGACGTCAAGATTCGATCCCGCCATATGCTCCAGATACTCGGGCTTGAAATAAAAGGTTACGAATGACGCATCCTCTTTTTCATACCACCACTCGGCCGATTGCTCAGCGTGATAGGTCGTGATTTGTCCGGCGCCCCAGCCTTTCAGGACCCCGGAATCGGATAGGCGCCTGGTGCCGCCCCCGCCAGCGAGATTAATTGCCAGGCTGTGATGCGGTTTGCCTGTCGGGGATTTGAAAACGGTATCGCCTTTTTTGCGGAACCACTCAACCATGATGCAGTCCGGCCCGCAAAGAAGGGTATTCTTATCTTCAAACCCTTGCTTTAGCAGGATGTCTTTCGCTTCCGTAAATTGTTTCATGGACGCAAGACACAATATTGGACTTCACGATGCGCCGGACGATACCGGCCAATAAAATTTGCGAATTCCAGGAAAAACACCACAACTGCCTCTGAAGCGAGTGAAAGCAAACAGCCATAACCGGCACTCATTGATCTGTTCCGCCAATCAACCCCATCAATGCGGCTCCGGATGACCCCGACAGGCTATCCAGTTCCGGATACCGGTCGAGGTCGCCAATCCCCTCAAGCGGAAATGCCGCCGCGGACATTCCGGCCCCGTTAGATCCCCTGAAAACCCGAACAGAGCGGGGACGGCTTTCTTCCAGCTCTTTTGCCGTCTGCTCCACCAGCTCCACATAACGCCGGGGGCCCGTGACCAAGATGACACTGTTTTCATCGGACACACGAATAGGAAACCGGCCATCTGTGATATCAAGCGCCTCCAATGTGCTGATCAAGAATTGATAAGAATATTTCTTCAATCGGATCACCCGCAGAACAACTTCACTTATAGAAGATATTTCAAGAACTTGGCCATCAAAATACCAAATCAGCCCATGGCTCGCGCAAAGATGGTTCAGAAATTTGGTGGGCGACATCCGAGGCAGACGGCCACGGACGGTTCCCTGAACATTCTTTGTCAGCTTGATCCCGACGGCCATATTGCGGCCCAGAGCCTGCAAAACATCGCGCAGGTCCTGTTCGACCGCCACATAAGGATAATCCCTCTCCGGCCAGTCCAGGGACGCGGCAACCGCCCCTTGACCGCATAATACGGCGACAAATAAAAGGGCCAAGCTGGCCAAAATTCCTGTGCGCTTCATCAGAAGGGTACCGCCGAATCAATTCATGGGATCGAAGAGCGAAAGAATAGACACAGGAAAAACGTCGAAATACTTATATCTCTATATAAAAAGAATATTTATTGGGAATCCTGAATAAAAAATATTTTCTTCCGAATAATATCGGGACTGACTTCGATTACTGTTTCCAAGTAAAGTCAACAATGGACCCTTTTCATGTCAGAAATCGATCAGGACATCCAGAAAATTGCCGCACCGGGACGATCGAACACGCCTGGCAGCCATATCCCGACAGAGCTGGAAAGACGCATCATCGACTTCATCAGCACGCCGGAACCGACTCAAAAACTGCCCAGCGGCAATATCACCAAAGTGATCCTGCGCGAGATGCTTGATCTGCTGGAAAATCATCCCGCCAGCAGCTCCGCTGAAATGTCGGCGGCAATGAATCTGATCCATGCAGAAATCAGAAACGCGGACATTCTCGAGCAGACCAAGGGACTGGTGGTGAAAGCATGACGAACAATGCTCTCTCATCCGGCCTCATATTGCGGCTGGCCCATGCCATGCTTTTGGATGGACGGCCCGGCAATGCCGCAATCCTGGCCGACACCGCGCAGGCCATTGGAATGAAGAGTGAGAAAATTCTGGCAATCAAGGCATATGCCCTTCTATTGGCGGATGAAGCGCAGTCTGCCTCGGAAGCGATGGCAGAGTGGGAACGGGACAACCGGGAAATCGGCCCGGCCTCGCCGTTGCAAATCCTGAAAGCCATTATCCAGCAAAAATCCGGTGATGAGGAAGCGGCCCGCACCATTCTTATCCGCTATAGCGAGACTGTCGAAAAACAGATGGGCGGCCCTCACTTACCCGCCGCCGCTGCCTGACGGACGTCCGAGATGAAATTTCTTTCACAACTTGGCAAACGTCAGGATCTGTTGCTCGTGATCATCCTGATCTTGATCATCTTCATGATGATCCTGCGGCTGCCGCCGATGCTGATGGATGTTCTCATCGCCATTAATATCAGCCTCAGCGTGATCCTGCTCCTGACTTCAATTTATCTTAAGTCACCAACCGAGCTGTCGACCCTGCCGACCCTGCTGCTTATCGCCACGCTTTTCCGGCTCTCCATATCAATCAGCACAACCCGCCTGATTCTACTGGAGGGGGATGCCGGCAAGATTGTGGAGACCTTTGGCTCTTTCGTGGTTTCCGGAAACCTGGTGGTGGGCCTTGTCATCTTTCTCATCATCACCATCGTCCAATTCCTGGTCATCACGAAGGGGTCCGAACGGGTTGCGGAAGTCAGTGCCCGTTTCACGCTCGACGCAATGCCCGGCAAGCAGATGAGCATCGACGCCGACATGCGCGGCGGCGTGATCGATTTGAAGGAGGCCAAGCGCCGCCGCGGCAAGCTTGAAAAGGAAAGCCAGCTGTTCGGCGCCATGGACGGCGCCATGAAATTCGTCAAAGGCGATGCGATCGCAGGCCTGATCATCACGACGGTCAATATCATCGGCGGCGTCACCATCGGCGTAGCCCAGCAGGGCCTCCCCATGTCGGAAGCCATAGAACTCTATTCCATCCTCACTATCGGAGATGGTTTGGTCTCCCAAATTCCCGCGCTTTTCCTCTCGGTGGCAACCGGGACGGTGGTCACGAGGGTCCAGGGGCAGGGCGAAGTGGACCTGGGTACAGACATTGGCCAGCAATTGATCAATTCGCCACGGACATTGCAGATCTCCGGCCTGATCCTGGCCGGTTTCTCCGCCGTCCCAGGCTTTCCGACAATCATCTTCCTGACCTTAGGGGCCATTATCGGCGGGGCGGGTTTGCACAAAAGCCGTGCCATCAAACGCTCGACCAGCTCGGAAAATCTGCAATGGCTGGATTTCAAGGGATCGGACATTTCCCCTGTCAGGGTTTTCCTGAGCGAGAGCCTGGCGCATGGCCTGAGCGCCCCGGCCTTTCACCAGGTCTTTTTGCCGAAAAAACTCCATTTCCTGAGGCTGACCGGCATCCAGTTTCCCGATCTGGTGATTGAGACCGATCAAGATCTCGGCCAGGCGGAATACCGGATCGAATTGGAGGGCGTCGTTATCGGCACGGGAAAACTTCACCCCGATCACGCCTGGGCATCCGTGGATGAAGCCCAGCTCGCCCTTGCGGGACTGGCTGACAAAGAAGACGAGGTCACACCGGGTGAGGGAGGATATTGGATCTCTCTTCAGGCTTGTTCCGGACTGCGGGCCATTGGGATCAGCTGCGAGAGCTGTGAAACCATATTCGCGGACAGAATCTGCCGGGCTGTCGGCGATTTTGCCCATGAGCTTCTTGGTGTGCAGGAAGTCAGAGAGATGCTGGATCGGCTGGGCGAGGAGTATAACGAACTGGTCGATGAAGCTTTGAAGGTTGTGCCGCTTCAGAAAATGACAGAGGTCCTGAAGCGGTTGGCGGCCGAGCAAATCTCAGTCTATTCCTTCCGCCGCGTGCTGGAAGCAATGCTGGAATGGGGCAGCAAGGAAAAGGATCCGATTTTATTATGCGAATATGTCCGCGCGGCCCTAAGCGGGCAGATCAGCCAGAAATATGCGGGCCAGCTCGGCTCGCTATCCGCCATTCTTGTTGCGCCGGACATCGAGGATGAAATACGTGAGGCCACGCGCAAAACCGCCGTTGGGTCCTATCTGGTGCTGGCACCGGACAAGGCGGAAAGCATCACCCAGTCTTTGAACAGCCAGCTTCAGGGCAGTTTTCTTATTCAGCGGACACCGGTCATCCTCACCTCCATGGACGTCAGGCGGCATCTCAAGGCCCTGTTTGAGAATAATGGGATCGATGTCAGCGTGCTCTCGTTTCAGGAAATTGAGGCGAGTGTCACCATTGTGCCCCGCGGCCTTATCACCTTGCAGTGAGGCAGGAACGAATGCGTAAGCCCTCACCCCACTTTGCGATCGCCCGATGGTCTGTTCGCCTTGTGCTTGTCTGCCTCCTGGCCGCCTTATCCGCATGCATGCCTTCATGGTTAGACTCGGACAACAAACCGGGCCCGGACCTTCCCACCTCCGGCCTGGAATCCGAACTGTTCCAAACGCGGCTGAATCTCGCCGAAGCCGCATTCAAAGGCGGAGACAACCGAACGGCCACCGAAATATACAAACGCCTGCTTGAAGACTATCCCGATCAACCCGAGATTTTGCTGCCGCTTGCTGACACCCTGGTAATGTCCGGCGACCTGATCTCGGCGGAGAGCCTTTATCTGGATTTGGAAAGACAGGACTATGAGAAAAAGGAGGCTCCCTATATCGGGCTTGGCCGGATAGCCTTAAAACGGCTGGAACCGAAAATAGCCCAGGTGCATTTCCAGGCCGCAATCCAGAATGCCCCGGATAGTTATGCCGCGCTGAACGGCTATGCCGTTGCGCTCGACATGGATGGGAAACATGTCGATGCCCGGAACATCTATTTGCATCTGATCCATATCGATCCGATGCGCCAGGAGGCCCACCTGAATTACGGCCTGTCCCTTATCGCACAGGGCAAATATCAAGAAGCCATTGATCTGCTTCTACAGATTGTCCGCTCTGACCTCGACAGCACCGTTGCCCGCCACAATATGGCCCTGGCCTATGCCCTGATGAATGACGAAGCCTCTGCCAAGGAAATCCTGTTGCTTGATCTCCGTGAAACGCAATTGTTGGAAAATCTCTGCTTCTACAGAACCATCCGAAGCCCCGGACAGGCTACATATTGTCCCAAGCTGCTTTCATATGGATCGAATATCAAGAAATAGGGATTGGGTAATTATTAACCGATGCCGTCCGCCCTACCCTGTCAGGTGATTTCAATCCATTGATAGGTCGGACGAATGAACCAATTCCAGCAAAGATCTGATTTGACGGACCCCCCTAACAAGCAAAATGCCACGCGGTTGCGCCGGGCCACCGAAAAGGATGCGGCCTATCTGGCGCAAGCCTTTATCGACTTTGGCGACGGCATCACAGAATCCCTCTGGCAGGACAATTGGTGGGTCTCAACGGAATGCCTGCCCTTCTACACCAGGCTCTTTGCGTCCGGCGGCGGCTTCATCAACCACAAAAACTGCATCATCGCAGAGGAAAACGGCCGGCCCGTCGGCATGTTCATGGTCGGCGCTGTAGAACAGCCGACGGACATTTCACGCGAGCATCCGTTTTTTCAGGCGCTCTACAAACTGATCGTCCCGGACGAGGTTTATGTGCTCGGCTTTTATGGCAACGGGACGCCGCCAAACGAACTGTTGGCCTTCCTGATGCTGCGCACAGCGGAAGAGGTTGCCGTCAAGAAAGGCCGGAACGGCCTGAATTTCCTGCTCAGCAACAGACATGACTGGCTGCGCGATTTTCTAATTCATCATGGATACCAAGCGACAGATCATGTGCCCCTGCCTGAGATGATCGGCGCCGGAGCACAGCATAAGCACCTGGAGCTGATGAATAAGAAGGCAACGTCCCCTGATAATCTGCGGTGATGGATATATAGGAAATCCGGAGGATTCAATCTCACAGCGCAAGGCTAGACTTCAGGAAGATTGATATCCACACGCTGAATTCCGTTTCGCGACAAAAGGACAAAACGATGACTGAAGAAACTTCCGAAAAGACCTTCTTGGAACGAATGGCAGAGGACCAAAACGGAGATGAGTTAAGGACGCTGACGGAAAAAATGGAATCCGAGCGCAGCGAATACAAATCAAGGCTTTCAAGAAACAGCGAGTCCCGAAAGGTGTCTGAGGAACTCGCCTCGATTGTCGGCGCGTATGATATCGCGCTGACATTGCTCCCTCAAGTCTGGGAGCACGCCCAGCGTTCCAGTCGCTGAGCAATCTCAATTCCATCCAATTTTCAAGGAGAAGATCATGAGTACAGCAGCAGCATCAGCCGCCCTTTTGCAAACACAGCAAGAGCTGCAAACGGTCGAACAGACCATGTTGGCAATGTCCAACAACAACAACCAGCATGAGTCCAAACAGATGTCCAGTATTGTGGAGGCTGCCGGCAGCCAGCGTTCAATCATGTCCCAGGCGATCAGCAGCCTGAGATACCAGTAATTACCGGCTTTGGCTTGCAGCGGTGAGCCGCTCTTAAGAGATGAGCATGGCTCACCGCTGGCCAATTTCAATTTAGGGCCCCTGCCTTGTTTGAGATTGCCAAGGATCAGAACGGAGAGTGGAGATGCAGGCCGTTTGTCATACCCAGGACACGCTATCCCTGAAAGTCTCTCGGGGGCTGCAGGAAGGCGCGTCCTATCAAATGCATGCCGGCAAATATTCCGTCGGCAGTGATTTGGATTGCGACATCATCCTGTTTGATCAGGCGATTGAAAAACTGCATCTCGAACTGGAAGTTCATCCTGAACGGCTGGATGTCAAACCGAAACAGGGTGCCGTTTTTGCCGACAAGAGAAAGGTCGAGCAGGAAACAGTCTCCTATTCCCAAAATGTCCAACTGGTCCTCGGCGAAACCATACTCAAGATTGAGTTTCCGGAAATAGCCGCCATGCCGGAAAAGAGTGATCTGGCCATGCCCGCGACGGAGAAGGGGGCTCTTCCCGCTTCTCTCTCCGGCCCAAGGCCCAGAGCGGCCTTATTGGGTTTCGCTGCTGTTGGATTAATCGCCGCTGTTTCCTTCGGCAGCATGATGCCGGCCGAACCGCCAAGCCAGCATGACAACAGCGCAATGGAGCAGGCTGACCATACCGGCATAGCCGCTGAAGTATCCCGGGTCACGGAACCGGCGCAGTATAGCGCCCCCGGCCCTGTTGCCGACTTGAATCTGGAACAATATGCCGAAGCGGCGCGCGAACTGATCGCCGGCCTGAATTACAAACTCACCGTTAAGATCAGCAGCGCGCAGGAAATCCTGGTTATTGGCATCGTCAGGGAAGAGCAGGATCTGGTGCGGCTGAAAAAAGCGCTGCAGACCGACCTGCCCGGCTTTCTGCCCCTTGATTTCCAAGGCGTTCGCAGCCTCCGCTATTTGGCCGCGATCCTGGACAAGTCTGTGCGTCAATCGGGACTGAGCGAGGCACTGACCGTCGGCCTGGATGCAGGCACCATCCGTGTTGAGGGGGTGCTAAGCCCTGTGCAACAGGCGGCCTGGCGAAAGATTGAGCGGTCGATACTGCATCCCTATGCCGGGATGTTCACCCCCGCCATCAACATCAGCCTCGCTTCCGGTCCATTGCTGGAGATCGAGGCCATTTGGGCAGGCGCAGAGCCTTACGCCATTCTTGCAGACAAGAGAAGCTACAGCGTTGGCGCGGTCTTAAAGGACGGTTGGATCATTCGGAAAATCGATCAGGATGGCATCCGGCTGGAACGAGACGGACATCAGGCGCTATTGGAACTGAAACCAGGAAAAGCCAACCAATCAGAAAGCCAGAAAGGAGAAAGAAGATGATTACCGAAAACAGGGAGGATTTCCCGGACAGAGGTGAAATGGAGATGGACCGTGACAGTTTGAAACTGCTGTCGGAAATCACGTTTTCCGCGACCATGCTCGATCTTATCGATGACCCCGAACCGGTCTTCAATCTTATCGCACAGAAGCTGCCGAACAACGCTGCCGGTTACATCGGAAAAGCCCTGGCGAAACTGAAAGAGCAAAAGCCGGAGGAAGCCCGTGCCCTGATGGAGGAAAAAGCCCTTAAGGCCGAGGTGAATATCGAGAATGCCAAAGGCGTCTATCTATTCATCCTGCAGACAGCCGGGGAGACAGACCTCGCGCTTGAGCTGGCGAAACAATATCTCAAGGAAGAAAAACCGGGCACGCCATCATACAAAATGGCCGAAGCATTGATAAAGGATGCCGGCCTGGAGGATCAGGTCATGTTTGATGCAAATGCGGTCGCTGCGCCAAAGCGTGAATCCAGCCAGCGAACCGGCCCCTACGTGCCCGGCCTCGCCTGACAGCCCCCGCAGAACAGCCTGCATTTTTTGCAGCCCGGCCCGTCGGCAGAAGTTGGATAGAGGAGAATAGTGATCATGGCAGTTACCTTGCCAAGCAGCTCCATGGCTGCCACATCCATTTTGAACAATGCGCAGGCATTGCATGTTCAACCTGCCGGCATAGATCTCTCTGCGGTGCGCCCGCAGGGAACGCCTCCCGGGACGGAAGAGATCGGCCCTTTGGACCAGAACGGCCGGGATGCGATCCGCTCTATCAATGACAGCTCCCCCAGCACGGACACTTTGGTGTCCGGCCCAGCAGAAGCACGGCCAACCAGTCAGTTGGCCGTGCTTCCCTCACAAAACTTTCATCAGGCGCCCGGCATTGACGGCTTGGAACAATCCCCTTCCGCGCTCCAGGGCCCTGGCCCGGCGGAAACACAGTTTTCAAAACTCCCAGACGCGCAAGCCATTCAATCGCTTTACAGCAAGCAAGACGCCCCGGCGATACAGCTTGACCAATTCCGGACGCAGTTTCAGCCGGCCGCGGAAACCGCGGAGCCCTCTTCTGTCTTTGCCCAGGTTGGCAGCGCCGTTCAGGAGGGCCTGCAAAGCATCAGCAAGCGATATGATAGCTCCTATCAAAAACTGGACGAGATGCGTGACAAGCTTGAAAAGATCGGCGCAAAAAGCGATGAGAGCGACAGTGGCTATGATTTCTCCAGCTCCGGCTCCAGCATTGATCAGGAAAAAACACCGGTGCCAACGGACAAACGTTCCGCGATTGAAGCCCTCATTGAGCAGTCGAAAAGACATATGCAAGAAAACATTGAGATCGGCCTTGGAACAATGGACGCCCAACAAAAACTGCACGAAATGACAGTCATGACAAATTTGGCAAATGACTCCGGGAAACAGGGCAGAAACACCATGGAGACCATGCTCAAGGGTGTATAAGCTTCCCGTAAGGAACCCCGAACCGTGACGGCCAATATCAATAACCTCACGCCCAGTCAGCAAAAAGCCGGCTCGGACGCGCCTCTTCCCAACGCCGGGAAAAGCGACTTTGCGAAAATGCTGGACGAAGACAAGGAAACGGACAGTGCCGCGCGCCTCGCCGAGAAGAATGCAGACAAGAAGCGTAAAAAAGACACGCCGAAGAACCAACAGATTCAGGCCGTTTTTCAGAAACTGAGTGAAGTTCAAAAGAGCCTTTTGGAATCGATGGATGGCTCGGATACCGGCCTGGAGGCATTGCGGGGCGCAAGGCGGCGAAAAGCCAGATCCGAGGAGGAAAACGATCAAGAGCCGCTCGAAGACGAACATGCAGTCAGGGAAGCCATACAACAGCTGCATGACATTGCCAAAAACAGCGGCAATGCCCCTGATCATCGCGCATTGATCGCCTCCCTGGCGGAAAAGGAGCTTGCCAACACCCCCGAGCCGGAAAAAACCAAGCGCCTGGCCCCTTTTCTCTCAATGCTGGACGGGCTTGACAGCAATGCCGCAGAGAAACTGTATCAGGACATCAAGCAAGGCCGTTTTGACCTGAGGCACCGCTTAATGAACTCACTAAGAGTTCAGGCCGATCCTAAAGCCGCGCCCAGGGTCACTCCCCTGGTGGCGCCGCCCCGTCAACCCGACAGCTTCAGAGACCGGATCGAATCTCTTCTCCGCTCCGGCCAGGCGCGTATGGAGACAAGCCTTGAGACGGGACAAACCGGCTATGTTATCTCCGGCTCAGGCAGGCCGATGGCAGCCCTTGTCAAAGCCGGCGGATCCGGAGAGAGCCAGCGGTATTTTGCTGCCCGGCTGCCCGCTCACTTCGACAACACGGATCTGTCCAGACGCCCGGTGAGCCCGACCCCGTGGCGGGGGACATTGCTTGATCCCGTGGATCAAGGATATCCCGAGCTGATCCAGAGCCGCATAGATGGCCGCCGCCGGCTGATTGGCCAACCGCATGCCGGAACCGGTTATTTCCTGCTGGACCAACAGAATTGCGGTACAGTGCCCCGTTTGGAGCCGGTCGAGAAACTGGCGCTTGTCGATGGCTGCTTTTACAGACAGTTGGATAACGGCGATCAGCCGTTTCTCCTTCAAAATGATCAGAGAAAATATCCCCTCCTAACGGTTGATGACGGCTCAATTGACGGCGCAAAAGCCGCCATTCAGCCGGACAGCGGCCGCGTTTTCGAGGTTACGCCGAAATCAGGGCATATCCTCTGGGAGATCGTGACCGTTCCAACGCATGATGGGGAAACACATTATCGGGTTCCCACGGTGCATCGCGGCCAAATTCCGGCAGAGCAGACAAGTGCGCTGGCAAGGCTTTGCCGCCATCTTGCCGGAAATCCAGCCCCGGATCAGGCCCAGCGGCAAGAGCCTGCCCAGCCCAGGCCGGCCAGCAAGATGGAATGCCGGACATTGTTGGAGTATCTGCCTGCCAGCGATCAGCAACAGACACGCCTGAGTGATGATACAGCAAGGATCCAGCGGCGCATGGCCACAGGCAGCATAGATTTCCTCAGCCATTCGGAAACACGCCCGCCCCAAACGGAAAAGGATGTCAGCCTTCTGGCCGAAGCCGATGCCATAATGGGCAGGGATTTAATTGCCGCGCGCGTCATACAGGCAGAATTCAACAGGCGGCGCGGCGAAAAATCCTACGCTCTTTCCGGTCATCGGTGATGTTGGTTTCCCAAGACCAGCAGGCGCCATTGGAGCCGGGCGACCATATTTCGGATGAACGGTGCGCGCTGCTCGCCGATATCGGGTTTGCCGCCATCGAATTGGAAATGGGCCAGACCTGCGAGCCGCTTTTTCAATTGTTGATCTCGATTTTTCCGGATAACGCCTCGGCCTATGTTGGTGCCGCCTTTTCCTGCCTACATCGCCAGGGTGAAGACGCTGCGCGCGACTATGTCGCGGGAGAGGCCCTGACGTGCGGCAGTT
Source organism: Aestuariispira insulae (assembly GCF_003385955.1). GTDB lineage: Bacteria > Pseudomonadota > Alphaproteobacteria > UBA8366 > Aestuariispiraceae > Aestuariispira > Aestuariispira insulae. Next base: position 7,544 of record NZ_QRDW01000021.1, on the reverse strand, counting down.
CCCAGGAAATGGCCTGGGGGGTGCTGCTCTACCTTGCCAGACGGAACCCGGACCGGGATGACCCGGACGCCGTCTTATCGGCCATGGAGATTCATCTCGAAGATTCCCATCTGGGGGCTGCCGTCAGCCTGGCGGATGAGCTGACAGGCACCATTGATGATGGCGGCACGTCAGATCCGGATTTTTCACGACTACCGAAATGGATTTGGAAACGGCTTTGATCGCTCCGGCCAAGGCTCCGCCTCAGCGCGTCGATCTGTGAATGCCCCTAAGCCCTTTCCGGACATCAGGCACCTTTTTCCCGACAAGCGGGCCTCAAAAAAAGGTGCCGGTTTCCCGGCACCCATAAAGTCCACTTAGAGGCTTACTCAGGTCATAAGACAATCAGGCCAAACGGCTGTTAACCCAATCCTGGTTGAGAGCAATTGTCTGATTGTCCAGTTTGAGGGTTTCGATACCGTTATCCTCGCTGTTATCGAAGTAACCGCGGATACTGACAATATCGCTGGTGCCATTGATCTTGATTGCCAGATTTTGGTCAAAGCGATGGAAGCTCAATTCTTCCAGATTCGCCCCATGCAGTTCGATCGTGTCATTGCCGCCGACGTCATAAGACCTCATTTCGCCATCACCGCGATTGAACACGTAGGTATCATTGCCCAAACCACCGAACACGACATCCGTGCCACGTTCACCTTCCAGCCTGTCATTCCCAAGCCCGCCACGCAGGAAATCATCCCCGCGACCGCCGACGATTTGATCATCGCCACTATCGCCAAAGAGCTTGTCGTCCGCGCCAGAGCCACGGATGAAATCATTGCCGCCCCGGCCATGGAATTCAGCACGATAGTCAGGATTGTCATCACCTGCACCGCCACCGCCGGCACCACAGAAATAATCATGCTTGCTGGTGCCGTAATGCGCCGTGACATCATAATCGGTCCGAACCCCTTCACCGGAGGAATTCTGGGTCCAGCCGGTAATTGCCCGGTCTTCCTGCGAATAGTTGGCGCGGTCAACGAAGATGCCCTGCTCCCCTTCCGCAAAATGCAATTTGCTGGTGCCGTCCTCTTCGGTGATGAAGGTTTTGTCATTCATGATGACGGAACGCATATTGTTGAATTCCACACGGCTGCCATTGTCGAACTCAATATGCCCGTTGCGGGTGTCTCCCGGACTGTCGAAATGGATTGATTTATAGTCGACATTCCGCAGGTTCAGCCTGTCATCGCCTGTGCCGCCATCCACAAACATCTCTGACCTGGTCTGATTGATCGAGTTGGAAATATGGACCGTGTCATCACCGGCCCCGGTCTGGATGATCTTGTTGCCAACGGCATCATGAACAACATCCCGGTTGCCGGATGTGACCAAGGTCCCCTCTTCGCCGGCATCGGTATAGAAATTATGGACACCGTTATTAATCGCCATGGAATAGTTTTGGACATGAGAGGTAATCATGTCGTCGCTATTTTCCGCGGCCGCCCTGCTGCCCGACGCATACGAGACATTGCCGGAGTTCAGAGTATTGCTGGACCCGCCTGCACCCGAATTGGAGAAAGATTCCCCTGAGAGTTTGGAAGACTGCGCGGCTGCCATCTCTTTGAGTTTATCCATGGCTTCGGAACTGCCGGCCCCGGCGCTTCCGACATTGCCATTCCCGTTGCCGTTGCTCTCACCGCGTGCAGCTCGGTTTTGCTGTTCCAGATCGGCCGAAAGCGGCGTGCCATCCAGGGATGAATATTGCTCGATATCACGGTTGCCGGTGACCCTCAGGGTGATCCGTTCATTGTTGAAGCTCAGATCGCCGCCATCCGCCTGGTCTTCGATATTATAGGAAACGCTTCCATCATCATTGGGAAACTCCAGGAAATTGATACGCCCGCCCGGATTGTCACGCGGATCACTGGAGATCGCATTCCCAACGAACTGCTGGCCTTCCATATTCAGCATCCGGGTTTTGTCGCCATCTTGCAGCATCTGAACCTGCTGGCCTTCGCCAAACCCGGCTTTCTTGCCATCGGCCACCAGCACCAGGTTGGCCGTGACGGCACCTTCCGGCACATTCATTTTGATATTTTTCATTCCATCTTGATCCATGTCCGTCATATTGACGTGCTTGATCACCTTGCCCTCCTGGTCCTTGAAGGTCATCATCATGGAATTCTCGTAGAGTCCGCCACCGCCAAGGTTATCCAATTGGATGTCGAGGCTCTTTTGGCCCTCAACATTCATCACACCATCCTTCATTTTCAGTTCGGTCTGATGATTGACGGTTTCCTTTACGGCTTCAATACCGTGGGTTCGAACAACATCCCCGGTTTTTTCATTGACGATCTGGCCCTGGTCATTGCGCTTAAACCCTTCCTCCAGGGTGATCACATCGTTGCCGTCACCACCACGGATCGTGCCGCGCACATTGCTGTCCTGAGTCAGACGGAACTCATCATTGCCCCTGGAACCAAGGACGGCCCCACTTTCATCGCCGACATCAACGATCCGGGCCGAGGGGGCTTTGGTTTCCGAACTGCCCAAACCAGAGGCGCTGCCCCAGCTATTGCTTCCAACGGAGCCGCTTTGAGTGAAGCTGCCTTCCGACGCACCGCCATCCACCCCGGCTCTCTGCTGATCCAGCTTGTTGGTCAGGGTCGTGATCATGTCGTTCAGTTCGTTATACCAGGGTTGATCCTGTAAGGCGGATGCGCCGCCCCCAAACTGGCTGGATGAAGCCGACGGCGAAGCCGAGGTAAACCATGACGGGCTGGAAACTCCAGACGCACTGACATTACTGCTCATTTTTTGGTCCTCCTGAGATGAAATCGTACCCATCTCATTGGACGCTGTCGGGCAGAAGAGTAGAATTGGAAATTAATTATAAATGGCACAATAGAAGCGAATAAATACCCGCGATCCCTTCAGGCAACGACGCCCCAAATCACCCGATTATCTATTTACCTCAATATCCTGTATCAGCTCAGACGCGGCAAAACTGGACTGTTCCTCCATGCCGCTGCATTTTATCTGGTCGCAAAAAACCAGTTGATGCCCGCCTTCATCGAAATCCGGGCAGAGCAGTACGGAACCCTGCGCCAATTCAATATAGCCGTTTCCTGTCTGAACGAGTTGGTCGGCGACTGTCCAGCCCGCGCGCCCCCTGTTTTCCAGAACAAGCGCACCATCGGGTATATCCGACTCTTTTATATATATGCTTGATACCCAGCGATCCGCCTCTTCCTGGACAGTGTCGGGATCGGGGCCGCCGCCGGCCAAAAAGACATCCTCTTTTTCCGGTGCGCCCGCCGGATCCCGCGGCACAAAGATCGCGTCATCAGGAACCGAGATTTGCCCGTTGGGCAGCACCTCCAGCCTCAAGACCGCTTCATACCCACCATTTTCTGTTCTGGTGACCAACCGACAATGCGGCGGCCAGGCACTGGCATCAATAATCACGGAAAAACTGCCTCTTAATCCATGCGGTGTCCCACATGCCCTCTCGATCAAATCAGGCCGAACCTGTGGATCAGTGTCAAAATTCTACACCCGCACGTTAAGATCAACATATTAAAGGATCAGCGAACCTAAATAATACCCCTTAATTTTCCCCTCATGCAAAAAATAAGGGGCTGCCGATATAAGGCCATACTTATCAATCACTTGCTATTAAACAGCTCACACGAATAAGTAGTGTGTTATGGAGTACTTTTTGAACAAAACCCAAGATGGTTTTCCGCCAAAAATTATAAATCTCGATAAAACTAAAGCAGTTTTTTGAAAGACAAAAAATCAGATAAGAGCGACATTTGGGGACCAAGGAAATCAAAGAACCACAGAGAAAATCCGGCGCAGATAAAAACCACGTGATAATGCACCTGATCAATATGAGCACCACTTTAACAGGAGTTGAATCCGTTTAAGGCCAGGAGCCAAAAATCCTAAGAAATTTCCCGGCCAAAAAAACAAAAACTCAACCTTCGATAGACCGAAAGGCCCTGTCGAAAGGCTGAAACGTCGGCACGTTCGATTGATACGATTTCCACTACAAACTCAGGGGTGGACGCATAGCGGCAGACCAGAAGGCAGCCAGACCGACCCTTGATAACGATAATTTTAACAAAGAGTAGAGGTCGTCATGAGAGTCACGATTAGACATTTAAGGGCTTTTGTCGAAGTCGCAAAGCAGGGGTCATTCACAAAAGCCGCAGAAGCATTAAACATTTCTCAACCGGCATTAACGGTGACTATAAACCAGTTGGAAGAGGAACTGGATACCAAGTTGCTGGAACGGACGACACGAAAAGTGATGCTGACCCTGGACGGTCAGGATTTTCTGCAGATCGCAGACCGCCTTGTCAGCGAGTTTTACGGCGAGATCGGAAATTTCAATAACACAATCTCCCGCAAACAGAGACTGCTGACCATTGGCGAAGCCACATCGATCGGGCCCTGTATTCTTCCCAAGATCTTGGAGAGCTTCAAACAGGGCTACCCCAAATTCAATCTGAGGCTGGAGCAGGCCTCCGATCTTGAGATTGAACAGCTGATCAAGGATGAGAAAGTCATCTTCGCTGTCTCCAGCCCCTGGAAATTGGATCCCGAACTTCAATACACCCAGATTGCCGAAGATCGCTTTGGCATCGTGGTGCGCAATGACAGCCGGTATGCCGGCGAGACCGGAGCCATAAACTGGGCCGAGATTGAGAGGGAAACCTGCATCATCGGTGGCGGGCAGGGCACTTCAAATTGGGGGCATCTCAGCAAGGAAGAGAACATTCCCAGCAAATTCTTCACTCCTGAGATCGAAGCCGCGCAGGCAAGCACGATGCTTATGCTGGTGGAACAGGGGACAGGCATCGCAATCGCCCCCGAAGCCATCATGCAGATCTGCCCCTATCCAAACCTTATATTCCGCCCTCTCGTAAGCCCGAATGTGTCCCGGGGAATACATATCGTCTCCAAGCGCCACAAACATTTCAGCCAAGAGGCCAGATCGCTGATGACCCTTTATAAGGAACATGCAAAAAGCGGTTTTGCGAATGGGGCCTCCCTGCAGCTGACAGCGCCTGGCGAACAGCCTTCCGCGACACAGATCACAAACAATGCCATTGCGGCACCGTTGGCAGCCGGGGCCGGAACACATGCCTAGCCTTCGAGAGCGTTTTTGGAAAAGATAACCAGGACCGTGATCATGTCGATTTTCACCCGGCTGATATCAGGAATTTTGGCTCTGACTATTCCTGCCGGCATCTGCTTTGCCCAACAGCCTGCCCCTTTTCAGAACATTGATGCCGTCGTTGGCATTGGTGAATTGCTCTCCTTATCCCAGCCGGCCGAAACCGTTTTCGTCACAGACCCGGAGATCGTCGATATTCAGGTCCCTTTTCCAGACCGGATATTTGTCTTCGGCAAGAAGACCGGGCAGACAACCTTATTTGCCGTTGATGAAACGGGCGCGCCCCTCTTTGAAAGCAAGGTAACCGTGCGCCATAATATTGCGGGAATACGCGAAACGTTGGCCCAGCGTTTCCCGACGGCCAGTCTTGATTTCCAATCCGCTCAGGGCAGCCTCTATCTCTATGGCGAGGTCGAAAGCCCCCAGCAGATGACCGGGGTCTTGGAAACCATCCAGCCTTATCTTGGTGAAAACGACATCCTGATAAACCGAACGGAAATCAACACCCCGAACAAGGTGCGCCTCAAGCTGCGTCTGCTGGAAGCATCGAGAGATATCAGCGAGGATTTCGGGGTGAACTGGAAAGTCCTGTTCAATCCCGGGGATATCGTCTTCTCCCTGCTTTCCGGACGGAACTTTTCCGTTACTGGCGACCTTCCCTCCCGCAATTCCGGCCAGACAGCCATCGGCTTCGGCAGCACGCTCGGGGATTTTACCATCAACAGGGTGATCGACATTCTCGAAGGCGAAGGCATGGTCTCCATTCTCGCCGAACCCAACCTGACGGCGCTCAGTGGCAAAAAAGCCCGATTTCAAGCTGGCGGCGAGTTTCCCTATCCCGTGCCGGCCAGCGACAATTCCGGCACCACCATCCAATATAAACCCTTCGGGATTCTCCTGTCATTTGAACCGCTCATCCTGGATACAAAGACCATTTCCCTCAAGGTTCAAACTGAGGTGAGTGAGTTATCCCAAACCTCTGTCACATTGGCGGGAACTTCAGTGCCCCAAACGCTTTCAAGGCAGGTTGAGACCGAAATTGAACTCAAGCACGGACAGAGCTTTGCCATAGGCGGACTGTTCCAGACAAGCACCAGAAAAAGTCTCGGCAAAACACCCTGGCTGGCGGATATCCCCATTTTGGGCACTCTATTTCGATCCAAGGATTATACGGAGAACAAGACCGAACTGATTGTCCTGGTCACCCCCTATATCGTGCCAAACCGCGGCAGCAAGCAGGACGCATCGGCGCTTTCAAGCCTGCGCCCCGAAAGTGAGATTGAGTATCTCTTCCGAGACCGGCTCACCCGCGCCTCAAATGGAGCCAAACCCCGTCTGCATGGCGCGGCCGGTTTCGTTTACTGAACCGGCCGCCCGTCCGACAGGCGGGCATTGCCCCTGCCTATCATCAATTAGGCATTTCCGAATAATCCAGGCGGCAAACAGCGATATCATCAGGGGTCAACCTGTAAGAGCCAGGAGAAGGATTATGGCGTTACCGACAAGTCTTGTTACCGGCCTGAAAGACGAGCTATCGTCGCTCAAATCCCTCGTGACCGGCGACAAGCCCAAGGAGGACACCGGCAGCATTCCCGATCGGAAACCCGGGCTAGGCTCTGCCGGCAAAAGCCTGCGAAGTTCCAGTTTCTCTCGCGCGTCCTCTGCACCCAGCGGTCGGACTTCCGCTCAGCAGGGCAAGGCCGCAAATGCCTCTTTGCCCTATCAACGGGAGAATGCGACAGACCTTTTCCGCACATCAAAAGCCTCCGCAGAACAGACAGCTCCCTCGGGCATGCAGACAAGTGCCACTGGCGCGGCCACGAACAGCAATGACGGCGGCAAACCCGGTACCGGTACCGCCAACGCCGCCTTCAGCACAGAGTCCCCGGCCGAAGGCGACGCCATTTCCGTTGAACATGAAAGCTTCACAGTCACCGAGCATGACAATGACGATGAAGTGAAGATGGCGCCTGAAGTTCAGGAATTGATGCAAAAGGCAAAAACGGCGAAGACCCCTCAGGAAAAACAAAAATTCATGATGGAGGCTCTGGCCAAGCAGGAAGAGCTGAACATGGAAGAGGAAATCGAGGCTCGCATGGCTCTCAGCCAAAACGAACATTACACCAAGCTGTTGTCGGACCTTCTCGCAAGTTCCGCCAAAGTGCGCCAAATACTCTCAGACGCATTAAGTAACATCCAATATCGATGAATTGGGCCTCAACACCGCATCCCTCTTTCCGGTTTTTGGGCATGTGGCAAAAAGACAAACTGCCATCAAATGAAGTAGTTGCGATCTGATCTGACACCGCTTCCTTGAAGGAGTGAGAGTTACCGGTTTTGATGACGGTGCGAACCAAACCATCAAAACACACGA
>NZ_QRDW01000020.1 GCF_003385955.1 Aestuariispira insulae | reverse complement strand
AACCAATCTGGAAGGAAAAGTTCGTAGACTGAACCTGACCTGACAGAACACCGCGTCAAAGCCGGTAACTGTCAGACGGAGTCTCGACTACTACACATCAAATGATGGCGGCTTCTTTCAGCCGGCCCTCGTTGCGCTGCCCCTCCGATCTGACCGCCAGGCTTTGAAACAGCTCTCGGCGGGCATGCTTCAACAAGCATTCAACCGCCCTCACCTTTATTCCCATAACCTCCGCGCAAGCAGTCACCGTCAGGCCTTCCTGGTAGAATAAGGCCAACGCCATCTGCTGCCTGTCTGACAGGGCGCCCGTCGCTTTTCCGAGACTGCCTTCGAATCTCGCTGGCGAAAATCCAAAAGCAATTTCCGAACCGGCATCATGGGCGCCGCCCGGCTGATCGGGTGCCGGAAAATTCATCCGGCGCCGGTGATCCATGGCACATTCCAGAGTCAGGCGGCATAGCCAGGCGGAAAAATTCGGTTCTCCCCCGCGCCACCGCCGCGCCTCTTTCCACACCCTGAGGAAGACCTCCCGGGCAATGCATTCCGCGTCGGACTGATGAGTGACAAAAAGCCTGGCCAAGGCGACTGTCCCGCCGATATGGCCCTGCACCAGCCGACGAAAGGCCTTCTTGTCACCTGTCCGGATGGCAGTCAGCACCATCGCGTCACAAAAGGTCTCTGCAGCCTGCCCCAAAGCAGCCCGCTCTTCCGGCACAAGGTGGGAACCGCACCCGGGAGGCAGGCCCGGAACCTCCAGACAGGCATCATTCTCAACGGATGGGCCGGTCAAGCTGTCCGGCTTGGCCTTAGATGCCATAAATCCGCATCGCGTCGTTCCGACCGGATGCGCCTGCAGCAAAATAGTGATAGCATTTTTGAACAATTTGATCATGGGGCGGGGTCACCCTTTCCCGCTGGGACAAGGCGTTGCCCCTTCCGGCATTCTTCCAACAACACGCTTTCAGACGGCTTACGCGGCAGCCTCATTCAATCAGCCCCTTTCACGATCGCCTAAAAGCCCACAACCTGACTATGCTTCATCATCTGACAAGCTGGCTGAATGACCCGTGCACTATAATTCGATAGCTTTGGATTATAAGGGAGCCGAAAGGTCAGACCTTATTTCTTGCCAAATGCTGAGCAACCGGACCGACATATTCAGACGTTATGAATTCGCCATTTGGCACGTTTGAAAAAATATCGCGCGCCAGCTTGGGATCGCTGACCAGGGGAACTCCCGCCTTCCGCGCCTTGGCCAGCAACATGCGGACCGTATCATCCTGGCCTTTCCCAATCACCTGGGGCAATGGCGTTTCACCGGCGACATATTTAAGCGCAACAACCGCGCCGCCGCCGAAAATCACCATGCAGGCCTCAGACATCTTCGCGCCTTTTTCCACAATTTCCCGACCGATCTGTTTTCTTTGCCCTTTGATCATCGGGTCGCCTTCGCTTTGCTTATATTCGCGTTTTACCTCATCTTTGGACATTTTCAGGGACTTGTTGTGCAGGGCCTGCTGCAGTTTCAGGTCAATCACGCCAATGACCAAAAACACAACCAACGTCACCACCGACAGTTCAAAGACAGACTGGCGGAACACAGCGCGCAAACATTCCTTGCCGCACACCGGGATCCACATGATCGACTGCATTGCCCCCGTCACGACCAAATAGGACGTGACAATCAGAATTGAGAGCTTCAACAGGCTTTTTATGAATTCCAGCAAATTCTTCATATTGAAGATTTTCTTGACGCCTGAAACCGGGCTGAGCTTTTCCATTTTCGGCATCACCGGTTCCAGGGAGAAAAGAAAGCCGACACTCATGTAACCGGGGAGAAGCACAGACAAAAGTGACAGAGCCAGAAAGGGCCCGATCACCGTGAGCAGCAGCTTGTAAAAAGCCTCGGTCGCCAGTCCCAGCGCTTCGTCAAACGGAGTTGTATAAACAATGGTGACATAGTCCAGAAACTCCGACATCTGGTTCAGCAGGCTGTCCCATTGGATCATGAAATAGGCAAAGGTCGCCGCCATGCCGCACGCCATGACAAAATCCTTGCTCTGTGCGACCTGCCCCTTCTTGCGAGAATCCCGTTTTCGTTTCTCCGTCGGGTCTTCCGTTTTTTCACCGCTCATAAGAGAACATCCCGAAAAGATCCCTGATAAGCGCGCGCTGGAATTCGAAACCGTCTTCCATCACCGCAAAAAGGCCCGGCAAAAACATCAGGATGATGAGAAATGCGATACCGCTTTTAATAGGCATCGCCAGAACAAACACATTGAGCTGAGGCGCAAACCGCGTGACAAAGACCAGGGCCAGTTCGCTCAGGAACATCATCAGCATGATCGGGCCGGCAATGATCAGGGCCAGCTCCATCATATTATCCAGCAAATCCAGGTAAAACACGGCATCCCGGGCGGCCAAATCCGGAAAAAACGACAGAACGGGCCAAACCAGATAACTGTCATAAACGATCCCGAGCAACAGATCGAAAGCCCCGCTTATGAATAGCCAGATCAGATAGAGAAAACCGAAGAAAGCGCCGAGCGGCTGAACTTCGTCCTGGGTGATCGGGCTGCTGGTGGAGCCGGCAGAGGCCCCGCGCTGCGTATCAATAACCGTGCCTGCGGTTTCAAGCGCCCAATATGGAAAGCCAGCGACCATCCCTATAAGAAGCCCCAGAAGAATTTCCTTGGCCAGGATCGAGGCCATGTACCACATATCCATGAATACCGCATGGCTCAATGCCCCCCAGACCCTCGGAAATGCCATCAGCGCAAGCGAGAATCCCAAGACTCCCATAATTGCGGGCGGGACAATGGCGCGCTGGAAAATCGGCGTGATCGCCATGAAAGCAAACAGCCGGCAGCTTGACAGCAATACCCCTCCGACAATCCTGGAAAGATCCATCTGGCCGCCGCCACCGAATAACTCATGCAGCAGGGGGATAATCGTGTCTTCCATATGCCGTCACCGCGTCAGATAGGGAAAACTCTCCAACAGCCGGTCCAGGAATGAGATCAGTTGATCCCCGATCCAGGGAACGAGAATCATCAAGGTGATAGTCACGCCGACAAGCTTCACAGCAAATACCAGCGTTTGTTCCTGAATCTGCGTCAGGGCCTGAAAAAGCGCGACGGCGAGCCCGACCCCGGTGGCGACCAGGATCGGCGGCAGGGACAGCCAAAGAATGATCTGCACAGTCTGGTAACCAAAATAAACCAGCGTTTCTTCCGTCATTGCCTTCTTCCTTTATTGATAGCTTAGCACCAATCCGTGCAACAGGCGGTTCCATCCGTCCACAATGACAAACAGGAACAGTTTCAACGGCAAAGAGATCATCATCGGCGAGACCATCATCGACCCCATGGCCAACAGCAGATTGGACACAATCAAATCAATCGCGATGAAAGGCAGATAGAGCATAAAGCCAATCTCAAACGCCCTGGTTAATTCGGAAACCATGAATGCGGGGACAAGCAGAAGCAGGCTATCGGCCTCCGTTGCTTCCGCCATGTCCGCAGGCCACATTTTCTTGGCGGTTTCACTGAAAAACGAGAACTCGCTTTCTTTCACCAAATGTTTCAAATGCCCTTTGATCGGCTCTGTCGCGAGTGAGATGGAGTTTTGAATTCCGCTGAGATTATCCATGGTGACGGCTTCATTCTGCGAAGCCACAGTCGTTGCAATCTCTTTAAACAGAGGAGCCGATATGAAAATCGTCAAGATCAGCGCCGTGCCATAAAGCACCATGTTTGGCGGGGCCTGCTGAAGCCCCAGGGCCTGTCGGAACAAAAAAAGCACAACAACGATTTTCGCAAATGACGTGGTCATCACGATCGCAAAGGGGACAAGCCCCATCATCATCAGCAGGATCAGAATCGGGACCGGATCGAAATGGCCTTCCATCACTCCAGGTCTCCAACAAGCCGCACGCCAAGCTGATCCCCCAAACGCACGAGGACGCCGCTGCTCAAATGCTGCCCATTTGCCTTAACCTGCACCATATCATTGAAACTCTGACCGATTTCGAGCACATACCCCGGTCCGATCTGTTCGACATCCGCGAGCAAAAGCTGGATTTGAGCCAACTCCACGGTGATGTTTACCGGTATCTCTTTCGGATTGAGCGGCAATTCGTCACCATGATCAGCCGCTGCCTGACCAGCCCTATCCCCCGGGGCCGGAATTTCATTTTCCGGGGATGATGACTGTTCAGATACCGCACCCAGTTCTTCTTCATCAGGAGACATTTGTCTTTTCCTTATCAGCTCAGAGACAATCAGCCTTGTGTCATCGACCGCGCATATGGCTGTCAGCCAGGGCAATATCAGCTCACATCGTTCCAGCGCATGGGGCCCCGCAAGCAGAATGTCCCCGCATGAGAGGGAACGAAATGTTCCAAGATCCAGTTGCCGCATGCGGAAGACGGCTTTCGCGGGAAAGGACAAACCCGGAAGGGGCGATGTGCATAAGGGCATGAACTGGTCAATCGCCCCCATCACGGCCCCCAAGAACGCCATGTCGCCCTCAATCGTGGCCGATCCAATAATCCGATCCCCGGCACTGACCACCAGCAAAGCGCCCCGGACAGTCGCGTTTTCGCTTTCCGTTTCCTCCTGAACCCCGGTTGAAAGACGCAATCGAAGGTCCAGCGAGGTTTTTTCGAAAAGCCAGTTCTGAAGTCCCAGCAACACCGCATCCAGTGCGACTTGCGTCACGGATTCCGGCAGCCCATGCCAATCAACCGCCGAATCAAAAAATCTCAGACAGAGAGCCACCAGCCCTCTGTCCAGCATCAAACGGCCGGATTGCCCTCTTGCCTCCAATCCCGATTGATAATGGATGTCGGAACAGGGCCGGTGAGGCATCAGGTTAATCTGGAAGCGCCCGCCCAGGATATCCATGGGAACCCGAACGGCATTCATCCGGTATATCAATTCAGAATGCGTCGGATCCTCGCTCGGCAGACCGAGGAAATCCCCAGCCTCCAAAGGGACTGCGGAACCGGCAATCTGGCTGTCTGGCGGATGCATGGCGCCAATGACCATCATGCGCCTCCTTTCAAGCTGATCAGGCTTTCCAGCGCTTCCTCTTCCTGTCTCTCGGCAGCCTGGCACGCCTGCGACTTAAGCTCCTTGGAAATCTCAAGGCTTATCTCTTGAATTTTTGTACGTTTCCGCGACGCGGCATGATGGGCTTGCCGGGCTTCCTCCACGCGCTCTTTCGCTTGCAAAACGCGCTCGGCCGCCTCTTGCGCGGCCGCCTTCCGTCGCAATCCCTCGTTTTGGATTTCTTCCCATTGAAAGCGGAACCATTCCACTTCCTTCAGCCCCACTTCATGTCCCAGCAAACCTGCCGTTAACGCTTGAATGCGCTGTTCCCGCTCCACGCCGAAACGCTGCAGGGCTTGGTCCGCCTCAGCCTGTGCCGCCCGTGCCTGTTCCAAAAGGGCAACGACATTTTGCAAATCCTTGAGCAATCGTTTCTCGCGGCGGGAATGCAGTCCCTCCAGGACAGTCATGACATTCTTCATACCGCCAACTCCGCCAAAGAACCGATTGTCTCTTCAAACGGGGTGAAATCATCTGTCCGCTGTCGCAGGAAACCGTTGATGGCATCAATGCGCGCAATAGCAAGATCTGCCAGGGGGTCGGCACCTTGCTGATATTCGCCGACCTTAACCAGCAGCTCCACCTCCCGGAATTTGGCCATCATCTCCTTGACGGACAGGGCATTGGAACGGTGTTCTTCGGCTGTGATCATCTGCATGACCCGGCTTGCGCTCGACAGAACGTCAATTGCCGGATAATGGCCCGCCGCCCCCAGTTCCCGCGAAAGGATGATATGGCCATCAAGCAGGGAACGCGTTTCATCCGCGACCGGCTCATTCATGTCATCGCCTTCAACAAGGACCGTATAGAATGCTGTGATCGACCCTTTGGCGGACTGGCCAGTCCTTTCCAGCAACAGCGGCAGCTGGGCGAACACGGACGGCGGATATCCGCGCCGGGTCGGCGGCTCCCCCGCGGCAAGGCCGATGGATCTCTGCGCCCGGGCGAACCGGGTCACGCTGTCCATCATCAGAACCACCTTAAGCCCCTGCTCCCGATAATATTCCGCGATAGCCGTGGCTGTATAGGCGGCTTTGACCTGTTCCATTGCCGGCCGGTCGGAAGTGGCGACAACCAGGACCGAACGCGCCATGCCATCGGCCCCCAGCTGATGCTCCACAAACTCCCGCACCTCGCGCCCACGCTCGCCAATCAGGGCCAGGACGATGACATCGGCCGCGCAACCTTTCACCAGCATGGAGAGCAAGGTCGACTTGCCGCCGCCGGCCGCTGCGAAAATGCCGATGCGCTGCCCCTCGCCGCAGGTCAGCATGCCATCAAGGGCGCGCACCCCCATGGGCAGGGCACGGTCGATCATCCGGCGATCAAGCGGCCGGGGCACATCCGCATAGGCCGGCTGTTCAGCCTCGCATTGGAACCGGCCCTTTTCTGAGACATCCATCGGGCGGCCCATGCCGTCCAATATCCTCCCCAACAGACCGGCCCCCACAGGAACCGCATAGGGCCGGCCCAGGGATGAAACCCGAATGGATGAAGAAAGCCCCCGCATGTCTCCAATGGGCGTCAGCAAAGCAATACTGTCTTGAAAACCAACAACTTCCGCCTCCAGGGAAAAAGTCGCATCCGCACTGCTCAGCTGACATAAATCCCCCAGCCTGGCATCCGCCAGAGCGGCATGGATGACCGTGCCGACAACCTGGGTCACGCGGCCATATTGATGGCGCAGCTGCACCTCACGCAAATCCGTATCGAGCGGAAAAGATAGCTCGGAAAGCTCAGCCGGCCATTCCATGTTCCACCCCTTCCCCGCTGGTGCCCCGGTTGCCCTGGCAATCTTGGAATTCACCTCCCTTGCCATGGCAGGCCTGCTGTTCCAGAACCGTCTTCAATGTTGAAAGCTGGACATTGAAACTGGCATCGAGCAAACCGTCTTCCGTCTCCACAACCAGGGAACTCACCTCCATTCCCTGATCGGGCACCACTACAGAGATCTGTTTCCCATGATCCGATGCCGCCCGGGACGACAGCCAGGCCTGAACATCCGGCATAACAGAGGGGGCAACCCTCAGGACCAGACGGTTTTTCGCCCGCAATGTCTCAAGCGTTTCCGACGCAATGGCCTTCACCAATTCGGCATCGTCCCATTGGCCGACAATTTTCCTGATGCAGGTGATGATGATACCGGGCAGCACTTTATCCAGTTGAAGAAGCTTTTCCTGGAGGCAGTCCGCATTCGCCTGGATACGCCTCAGCAGGTCCGCCTCACCTTGCGCAAAACCCGCCTGCCGGGCTTCCTCAAAAATCTCCTCCCGAAGCGTATGGGCATCCTCTATCAGCTGATCTGCCCTTGTTTGGGCCTCACTGAGATATTCATTTCCATTCAGATAGGCCGCATGGGCCTGGCGGCTGATCACGGGGCCCATCAATTGCAGCCGGGCATCCAGCCCGCTGGCATCATCAGCCATCGTCATACCCCATCCCCAATGAGCCTGCCGCCAATTCAACCGCCAAAAGCGATTGCCGGAAGTGGGAACAGCTGACCGGCTGCTCGGATTCATGGAATTTCAAAACAGCCCTGTCCCGGATCGCCGCCGACTGCGCAATCATCCAGGCGGAAAAACAGTCTGACACGATCTGAGCCAGAGACAGATTTTCCACGGAGCCAAAAGCCTCAAGGGCGTCAGACTGTTCACCTGACTGAAGGGCATGGGCGATATCTTCAATGCCAACACCACTCTCATTTGCAAGTTGCCTTAAACTCGCGCCATCAAGCAGGCTCGCCAGCTTGCTTCGGGCCAGGATCAGGCCCGCCACTTTGAAAACCCGCATCATCTCGCCTGCACTGCGCAGAGCCAGCCTGGAAAGCGGCGGGCGAAAGTCGAAATCCACCGATGCCAATCCCGGAAGGAGGGCGATCAACCGACGGGACAAGGCGGCGACGCCGCCTTCTTTCCGCAAGAGCTGAACAAAGTGATCCGTTTCCATTCCGCAAATATGCGCAGCCCGTTCAGGCATCGCATAAGCTGCGGGCATGCAGTTGAATGCCAGCACAGATCTGAACAGGTCCGGCCGCTCTGCATAATAGCTTCGGAGGTCACCGGAAAGATTCATGCCGCCTCTCTCTGCTCTGGGGCGGAGGGATTGTCGTTGGCGGCGGATTTTCCCTGCCGCCCGCGCCACAGCCAGATGCCTGCAGCCGCCACGGCGGCAACCAGCATTCCAGCGAGCATCGCCAGCAGCAGCATCAGATGAAGACGCCAGACGCTCTCTTCCGATAACCAGAGCCCGTATTGGCTGATGGTCGAACGGTCGGACGGCATCTCTTCAAACTCAATCGGAAACAGCGCGACCGCGACATTTTCGTAATTCAGCCCCTCAATGCCGTTGCTGATCAGCCGCTTTATCTTTGGGATATAGGCATCAAAGGAATATTCCGCGCGATGCCGGATAAACACGGATGCCGACGCAGAAACCGCCTCTCCGTTTACGTTTTTCTTTTGCGGCAGGACAACATGAACCCGGGCTGATAATACGCCTTGAATATCATTCAGCGTCTGGGACAGTTCCTGGCTTCTGGCATACAGGAACCGGGCGCGTTCCTCGGTCGGGGAGGACACCATGCCTTCCTTCTTGAACACCTCCCCCAGGTTGGAAAACCGTTTGCGCGGCAGTCCATGCCGCTTCATCACCTCCATCGCGCGCGCAAAATCCGCCTCCGCGATCAAAAGGGAGACCGACTGCTTTTTGCCCACTTTTTTCTCAACCGAAATACTACTCCGCTGAAGCAGGGCAATCATCTCATTCGCCTCATTCTCGCTGAGATCTCCGTACAGCTCGACCTGACAGGCTGACATCAGGATTGCCAGCAATGTCCCAAGCAACAGCCTTTTCCAACAGGATCGGTCCAAACGCATCAATTCATGCTCCTCGTCGCGATGGGAAGGGCAGAAATCAAAGCTCCGGCAATCTGCCGCATGCCAGGCTCAGCATCCGCCCGTCAAAGCGCCGGCAACCGCGCCCGCAGCATCCGAAATGCCGCCAGCGACGGTATCGGCCACATCCTCCGCCGCCCCCACAGCGCCACTCAGGGCGCCGCCGACAATCGGCACTTCTTCGGCAAGGCTCTTTGCCAGACCAAAGCCGGCGCCACGGATATCGTCATTGAGCATGAAGGCCGCACCGCCGAGAATTGGCGCCGCCAGATTGGACATCATCATCCCCGACATACCATCCAGCAAGCCCCCGGACTGCTCTCCCCCCTCCCCCTTGGCGTCGGCCGCGCTCTTTTGCGCAGAAGCCACTTTCTTCTCGACTTCCAACTGCAGGTTATTCAAGGCTTCCGCCATCTTCGGATGAGAGGTCTCGACATTGAAACCGGCGACTTTCATGGTCGAGCTGTTTCCATCACCGGAACCGTAACCGCCCAGTTGAATGGCAAAATTGTCTAAGGTGGATTCTGTGGCCGTCGTCATCTGAACTCTCCATCAAAACAAAGAAATCTATCAACGATTAGAGCCCCGATCCCTCGCATGGAGGAATTACAAAAAACCTATAAACATATCAGCGGCGGTTATCCCGGCACCCGCCGCCCACATGCGCCTGGGGCAAAAGCGGTCACCCCGCCAAAGCCAGGCCAATCATGCTGGTCACATTCATGTTTCTTTCGGCGATGCGGCTGCCCCCCTCCGCCGCCTGCATGACGGGATTGAGCGATGTTACCGCTTTCCGGCTGGCTTTTTCATGATTTCGATGCCGATTGTCGATCGAAACGAGATGCACTTCCTTTGGCAGGCTCTTCATAACCTCATCAAGATTTTTGCCGTCCAACAGGCAGCTCAGCAAACTTGTATGCAGCTTTTCCTGCAATTCGGCGCTTTCACGATGCGACCGCGTCCTGCCGCCCGTCGCGACCATCTTGCCAATCGACGGACAGTCAGACCGCCTGGTTTCAGCCCCAAACACCGCCCCAATATCCCCGGAGGTTTTTTGCGTATAGAGGGATTTTGCTTTCTGGTCGACCGCCTCTTCGTCCATGACGAAGAAATCCATCATCGACTGACCGTATCTTCCATACAGATATGACAAAGTCTGAGAGAACATCTTGTCTTTTTCGGACACCTGCCGGACCTTCGCCGCACTGGCCGTTTCCACGAAACAGTCGGTCACCTTATAATCCACCCGCTTCAAACCGATATTTTCCAGGGTCAATGCGATCTTGCGTGCGGCTTTCAGCTTCCCTTTGCTCTCCGTTTTCTGGTCCGTAATGGACAGATCAGGAATCGCGTAATAGGCCGGTTCCGGATCTGCGGATTTCAGGAAATCGCTGCCGGAAGGATTTGTCACCACCTGCCCCATCAATCGGCCATGGACGGGGGACTTGATGCCAATTGCCTCCGTCTGGCCGCTTTGCGCATGCTTGTCCTTCTTTCTGATCGGCACAAAAGGCACTTTCTCGACAACGGGCGCCTCCGAGATCGTATCGGCGCCAAAACATGTGACGGCCATCAGGGGATATGTCCCGCCCCTGATGTGAATGGACTGGCGGCCTTCCTCTTCAAGAATCTCCGAGGGGTGGCCCAGAATGGTCTCGATCCTGCCGCCCAACTGAATGCCATCGCCTTCGGAGATCCGCAAAATACGGACTTCCGGCTCTTCAAGAAACCGGTCCGTCAGTGCGGCAATGTCCGGATCCATGGCGCCGTCGCGGCCAAAAGCTGAGGAACTGTCCGAAATCTTCCAGCAGTCGGCAACGATCATTTTGTCTTTATGGCTGGTAAGCTTCACTTCGCGGGGAAACAGGACCGCCGTTTGGGAGCCGTCCGGACTGGCGATTACCTGCTGAAGATGCACCGCGACCGCCGTGTCTTTCAGCTGACGCTCATCACTGGCTCTATGTTTGAACACGCCGTCCTTGGCCAAGACACTGTCGGCGGGAACAGCCAGATATTGTTTGATCTGTTTTCCCGTTTCCATTCCCGCAACCGGCTTGCCGCATTTTACCAGTTTATGGGTAAGGCCGCGCCCCGGCATATCGATGGATTTTTTGCTTCGGTATTTGCCCCGGCGAAGCTTGTAATCATCCCTGTTGGCGATGCTGTCCCAGGGCATCAGCAGAGGCTTGCCGGCCGTTTTATGGAAATGGATTGCAACAGCCTTTGCCCGCAGGCCCTTTATCTCCGCAATATCCTTCTTAGTGATGAAATTCGACAAATCCACGGCAGAGCCGGATTCCCCCTGCGCAATGGTTGTTTCGGTCGCATCGCCCGCCTCATCCAGGGAAACGCCATCTGTCGCGATCCTGTCGCCCAAACGCCCCGGCAGGCCGGAATCCGAAATCCGCGCCTCAAATTGCGACAATATCTCGATGCCCAGAGTGGCCTGTTTCAAAATCCCCTGTCTTTTGTGATGTTCATTTTCCGCTGGGTCCAAAAGTCTTATTTTTGCTTCCTGCGACTCCTTGATCCGGGTCAGGATCGCAATCCCGTTCCTGATCCGCCGTGTGCCCTTTTCAAACCCATCGATAATCCCCCCGCAGACCAGGCAGAAACTCTTCAGCTTTTTTTCTTCCAGAGTGATTTCCTTGAACCTGCCAAGACCGTTTCGGTCAGCCGATGGCCCCGCCGGGGAACTGTCTCTGGCGGAGGCTTCCATCTGCGCCGGGATTTCCCGCAACAAGTCGCTTTCCCTGATTTTTTGAAAATCTGCCGACATCTTCTCGAATTGCGCCAACAGATCGCCTGCGCCCAGCCGAAAGGACTTTGCCCAATCCTGTTGTTGGGTTAATCCGGCGATTTTTTTCAAGGCATCCTTTTCATTATGCCCGCCGCCCGGTTCTTTCCGCTCCAAATCCCCCGGCTCTGAAGACCTGGTCAAGCTGTCGCGCCGGCTGAGCAGGCGATCGGTGGTGATATGGGCGCGATCCGTTTCAACCAACAGCGACCCTTCCAACAAGCAGCGGGGGCTGGACGGCGCAGATCCCCATGATCTACATGTTTCCCAATCCGCCTCTGAACCGCCCGGATCCGACGGGGTTGAAGACATAACTGTCCGTGGGCTGCATGGGTTTGGCATTCGTCTTTTCTCACCTTTGATGATAGAAAGCCAAACCCTATGGCGGTCCCGGCGGGATCGGAAATTGATTTTGCGGAAACAACGATAATCATTCGATATATATCAATAAATCTGAAACAAAACCGTCGCCATATTGAAATAATCCTTTTGATTCAGGCCCACTTCCAATGCCGCGTCTTGCGATCAGCAACAGGTAAGGCATGCGGCGCGAAGGTGCCTTTCTAATTTTTTCCCATCCATCCGATATTCTTCTAAAACCATAGGAGATCGCTATTGGACCGGCGATGAATGAAATGGGTAGGTAAGCGGAAATCCCTCATTGCCAAAGGACTGCTGCCATGGTCGATCGATTTCCTGCCACCCCTTCCCCCAATACGAGCGTGCAGGCCTCCCCGGCCGGCCCGGCCCATCAGGAAGGGAAGGACAAAGACAGTGCCGCCCTCGGATCCGAACGCCCGCCTTCGCCAACTCTGAAGCATGGCGCGCTGCAGCGCACCCAACAGCCCCAGGGGCAAGGACAGGCGGCCCGAACAGAGACCTTAAAGGCAATCAGCGTGGCTTTGGATAACGGACAGGTCGCGGTCGGGGATTATCGATCTCTGGGCCAGACCAACCGGGCGTTGCGGCATAAACTTGAAACCGATCAGACCACAAGGGCGGTGTTATTCCGCAGGCAGGATCTTTCCTTCCCGGATCCGGCCAAGACCGATGGCGCGCTGAAGCTTTCTATGGGGCCGGGACAGGACCATCTCCTCTATGAGACCGGGGACGAAAAGGGTCCTGCCCGGCATTTTCCATCCCAGTTCCTCAACACCAGCCGGACGATGCTGTTAGCAAAAAGCGACGGTCTTTATCAACGGGATTTTTTCGGTGGCCAGCCCCGCCAGATTTCAACGATTCCGCCGCACAGTGACAATACAACGATCTATGGAGACCGGTTTGCAACAGTGGAGGCTCAATTCCTGGCCTCGCCGGACGCGGCCGGTTTCACCCTTACTCCGCCCCGGATCATCGATCTTCAAAGCGGACAGACAATCGAACTGGACCATGATGACATTCAGTTTGACAAACAGGCCCTCGAAAACCACGCGCCGGAAGAAATCGAGTATTTTGTCCTGGGCGGCGCTACGGAGGGCAGCAGAAAAGCCGTGATTTTCGACGCCAAAAGCGGCGCGCAAAAAGCCGCCGTCACCCATGACCAGGACATCACCTCGGCCCTGCTTTCAAGGGATAACAGTTTTTTGGTCACCAGCAGCGAAACAACCGATAGGGACCGGGTCATTAAAATCACAAGGCTGGAAACTGACCAGACCATCGAACAAACCTTCCCCCTCGGCGTTTTCAACGAAGACATCAAACTGTCGCCGGACGGCAAACAGATGGCCCTTTGCATGAGCGAAATGCATATGAGCGTCATTCCGCTGGATGGCGGTGTGCCAAAACTGATCCCGTGCCATACCGGTATTGAATCAGAGTTTTCTTTCTCCCGGGATTCGGCATCGCTTCTGATCACACCGGCTGGCGGGGAAACCAGCATCCATGATATCGCTTCCGGACTGACAAGCGGCCCTTTGGCCGGCGCATCCACGATTACCAAGGAAAAAGACTGTATCCTGACCGTTGATCCTATGTCCGATCAGCAAGTCAAGATTCAGTTTCTGGATTTGATCGCCAAGACGCAGATCGAGCTCTATCACAGCAAAGAATCCGGCAATTCAGTTTTTTTTACATCCGAAGACGCCCACAGGGTCGCCGCCGTCGACTATCAGCCCGATCCGCATGGACCCGTCGGCAGTACGGCGCTCACACTCTCGCTTTATGACATGGCGCACCAACACTCTCTCGGCTCGGTCCAACTGACGGCCCCTGTCAGCAGGCTCGAATTCTCCCCGGGCGGCCAGGCCATTGCTTTTCAGCAGGGCCAGAAAGACAGGGTCCAGTTCATCCATTTCGAAAGCCACCAATATTCAGAAATTCAGCATAACGGGGAAATCCATGAAATTGCGTTTTCTGATGACGGATCGCTGATCGCCACGGCATCGGATGACGGAGAAACCAGGATCGTTTCCATACGGGATTCCAAAATGGTCAAGGCGATCCAGCATGAAGCGCCGGTCACGGACATTCGCTTTTCATCCGATGGCAAACTGGTGCTGACCAGTTCAATTGACAAGTCAGCGTTATCTAACGCCTCGGCCGCACGCCAGAAGGAAATGGTTTCCAGCCTGTATCGCTAACGCCCGCATCGGCGCAAAAGCGGCCATGCACCCATCATGGCCACCTTTGCTTTACCCTTCCTCAGTCTCTTAATCGTCCGAAGGCATGTCGATTACCACATGGTCCGGATGGGCCTCTGCCGTAGGCGGCCCGTCCGTATCCACCGCCCCTGTCGGCGCGGACGCTGGCCGGGCGTCCCCGGATGATAAAGGCCCCGTCTCCTTGAGCCGGTTGATGAAGAGATTTGCCATAAGATTGCGCCTCAGGGTCGATGCCTGCCCACCAAGGTCCAAGTTTTTTGCCCCGGCAATATAGGCCTCTGAGACCTCAACGAGACTTCTGTTTTGATTATCCGGGTCCCCCAGGGACTGCGCAAAACCGAAAACATGTGGACCGCAGTCAAGCTCTCCTTCTTTTTGCTGCCAGGCCGTATTGCTTCTGGTGACCGCCAGATCCTGCCCCAGCACCTGTTGAACCAGGCTTTTCAACAGCGTGTATGATCCATCATTTGGCAGGCTGTCGAACATATGCGCTTCACGGGTGCCGTCATCCCCCTGCCGCACCGTCAGGGACACCCAATGTGCATTATCCACATTGACCGGAACGACAACCGGCTTGCCCTCCGCTATGGAAAGCGCCTCTGCCAGTTTTACGGCAAAGCGACCTGGATCCGTCACAAGGCTGTTATTCGCATTTCTGCCGGCCTGCCCGGGGGGAACGGGCCTGTCAGCTGTCGAAAGGGTGAAAAATTCACCGGTCTGAATGATGGCACCATTATTCTGCAAGGTTGCCAGTCCGGCATTCAATATATCCTGATGCATATATTGCCCCGGCTCGAGGGACTGGGCAATCTCGCCGACCACCTGCTGATCTCCAATTCTGTCCTGAAGGAAATTTTTAAAGACAGAGATGAAACGATCATCGGCGGAAGGGCTTCCCAGCGCGGCAGGAGGCATGTCCGAACGGGGCGACTGCGGCGTTTCCAGCCCGCCGGTGCTTTCAATATCAAAAGGCCCTTCAAATTCCAGAGAGCTGCTCATCCGGCTTGCGTTCGACATATTGTCCCCGCCCGCGTCATGCCAGGCGCCTTGCGGATGATCTGTTATCCCTCTGGTCCCAGGAGCGCGTAACGGATTGTCACCTGAGGGCAAACCGCCGCCCGATAGGCTGGTCTCCTGAGGCTCTGTGTTTTCGGATCCGGCATACCCTGAGCCGCGCTGGTTTTCTATATCAGGCAGGGTTGCATCACTCCCCGGTTCCGCCACAATGCTGGAGGTCGGCCCATCGGGCGCCTGCGGATCATCGGCACCGCCGTTTCCGTCATCTCCCCTTGCCTTTACGGCCTGATCCGTCCAGCCCGCCGGCATCAGATAGTTGGAATCCCGCTGTCCAATATGCCAGTTAATTCTCTTTGCAACCGACATCACCAATTCTTCCACAACATTATCGGCCGTGCCATCCCCTGCTTCCCCCGCTGGCGTCCGGGCATTTTGATAATCCGCAACCGCCTGTTTCATCTGTGTCAGCAGAGCCAGGTCGACATTTACATCATAGAGATCCTTAATCAGCCTCTGAGAGCTTTCCGCCGGGATTTCAAACAGCACATTAGCCAGCAGATAGGGGGTCATCTTAGGCGAGGCCATGGCTTCCGCCGGGTTCATCATGCTCTGTTGGATTTCAGGCGAAGCCCTGTTGTAGCGAGTCTTCCGAAACCCCCCATGGATCATGTTTCCGAGGATCCCCCTTTCTTCGAAAATCTTCTTGGAGTTGTCAAAAGCTCGGCTTCGTTCCGTAGGCGCCCCGAACAGATCGGCGAATTCCGCCGCAATTTTGATCTTCCGCGCTTCGGTGTCGGCCTCGAATTCCTTCTTCGTCGCTTGAAGACCGGAAACCTCGATGGCATTGCTTTTTTCATGGGTCTTCAATCTGTTCCAGATCCCAAGCGACGCCCCCGCAAACATGACCGACTTGCCCAAGACGGGGGAGAAATGATCTATGGACACACCCGCCGCCGCGCCATCGGTTCCAGCTTTTCCAAAATCGCTCTGCCATGCCACATCGAGGGTCATTTTTCTGTTTTCAATTAGTGCCTTAACAGCATTTCTCTGTTCCGGTGTCGCACCGTCCCCGAGATAGGTCTCAACAGAGATTTCCTGATTGAGCTGGGTATATTCCTTCAGGCTTTTCAGGCCAAAGCCAACCGCGCGGCCGCCAAAGGCAGTAACCTTCCAACCTTTCACCGCGTTAACAGCCTTGTCAGCCACGCTGCCTTTTTCGGCGCCATTCGCCATCCAATGGGCCAGGTCACTGTATTTTTTTCCGAAAGAGTTTAGCACCCCGTCAAAGTTCAAGACGCTGGTGCAGACACCTAAGACGGTATGCGCCGCCTGGCTGACATTGGCGGGGCCCACCCGGGTAAAGCTCCCCAGGTCTTCGAGCCTGTGAACCTCTGACATGGCCGTCATCGCCTTCATATTTGCAACGGCCATTCCTTCCTCCAGCGCCTGGATCTCCTGGTAAAGCTCTGCTCCATTTCTGTCATTCTTTGCCGCAGCCATGCTCTGGACCAAATCGCCCAAATTGCCAGCGCTCGCTATTTGTTCAGAGAGCGCCTCCAAATGTTCCTTTGCAGCCGGTATAGCATCGCGCTCATGTATCAAGTTTGCCAGCCGCCTGTCTGCAGCCGCCAGGTTTTCCCTGGCCTGGCCCTCCAAATCGGCCTCTGGGTCCGACTCCGGATCAGCGGCCGGTTCCCGAGCGCCGTTCAACTCGCCTACCAACCGCTCACATGTTGCCCTTGCCGTCTCGATCTCTTTCTCCAAGGACGCCGGCGTCCCTGCCATGCGGGCAATGATCTCAGGGTTCTTATCGCCTATTTCGGACAGCGCGGCTGTTGTTTCCTCCATCAGGCCCTCCCTGGACCAGTCTGCTGCTCCCTCCCCTTTATTCATCAAGGCGATCTTGGATGTGTTTGCCTCCAACCGGGACATGGCCAGATTGTGCGGCACCAGGGTTTCGCGGATAAAATTCATATGGCCGATGTTCTTTTGATCCGCCAGATAGGATTGCGCACCTTTATAGGCTTTGTACCCGTTGCCCAGGGCAGCGGCCAGTGTGTAATAACCCCCAACAATCTGCAGGCCGATAGTGCAAGCGGGCAAAAACTTATCTTTGGTGAACTCGCTGAATTCATGCTCGGTGTCTTTGACGATATCGCCCATTGAGGTCTGATAGCCATCCATCCCTTCTGCGAGGAAAATTTCAGGAGGGCGGGCGAGAGAGAACATCGCCCACAGATAGCCTTGGTTGATTGGCGAGGAAAAGGCATCATCAAGCAAAAATTTGGCCGTTGAATGGGGGGAGTATTCGGAAGGGCCCTCGAGCAGGGCCTGCCGGATGGCGCGGGTGTTTTGAACGGATGGTTCCCCCTGCATTTCAATTCCCGGGCGCTCCGATCTGGTGATCCCAGGGTCACTGTCCGAAGGCAACTCCGACTGCCCCGTCAGAAATCCTGCAACCGTCCCCCCGGCGGAGGTTATCGTGCGAACCACATTGCTAGCGACACTATGCTGCCCAGAGCCTGTGGTATTGCTGGATCTTGCCCCCTCCGACCGGACGGATCCGCCCCCCTGCCTGGACATGGGCGAAAGGTTGGAGTGGCTTGTGCGAGAGAACCCCGGCAAACGGAGACCAAGCGGGTGCACATCGGCTTCAGACTGCCCCTCTGAGCGGGGTGTTTCCGCCCCGCTAACTGAAGACGCCGTATCGTTGACTGTTCCGACCATTTTCACCCCCACAATCCACAGGTTTTCCAAGAATAAGCTTCTGAACAAGCGCTGACGGCCGCATGTCAGATGGGCAAAACATGCCCGCTTTCCTATGAAAGTGTAGAAGTTGAATGACACCGATCACTAATACATTGGCTTTATAATTTGATATATTGAAGCCTGATTTTGCCCACGGCCCCCGGGACTGTCTGGCGATGGTCGCCTTATCGGTTTCTATGGGCCCGGTATTCGACGACCCGGCTGGCAAACAAACCGGCGCTGGCGTCGTCTGACGCACCGGCTTCCGGTTGGATTTTCCCGTTTATGGTCAGTCTCCCCGCGCTTCCCGGGATGTTTACGAACCCTTTTTTTCTACCATCAATGGAGGTGCCCACGCTTGTGGTGAAGGCACTCAGTTTCAATTCATGGATTTCGGGATCGCTGCGCGCGTGCTCCACGTCCGCACGCGCAAGCCTCTCCATAAATTTCGAGGCGGCGCCATCCATTCCATCCCTGGCGGCCTGACAGCTCATAAGCGCTATCTTTTTTGGGAATGCCTGCTCAAAATGCGCATCCGCCATCTTCATGAAGGATGCCGCAAGCTCATCCCCTTTCAGGCCGGCGACCTGCGCCGCCTCATCACCATGCGCGACCAGGGTCAATTTCCAATCCCGGGGAAACGGGAGGCCTTCCGCCTCTTTTCCGGTGCCGAAAGCCAGCTTTCCATTTTCAACGTAGGGGCAGTTTACCGGATGATGCACGACACGGATTGCCTCATGCTTCGGATCCCACTGGGCGACAATGGTGTTTTCCGGGTGCTTGCCTGTCAGGTTGATCACATTCTTGAGCACCCGATCATCATTTTGCGCCTGCAAGACCAACCGCACCCCATAACCGTTTTTCGGCAGGCGAAACTGCGCCGGGGCCATGATTTCCGCGTCCGGCTTGACCCAACCCTGCAAAGGGGCGGCCTCAGAAAAATGATGTCTTTCGCAGTAGCTTTTCACGCTCCTATACTGGTCGGTTTTCTGTGACCTGGCGGAGGCCGTCACAAGCATTTCGAAATCCTGCTTAAGCCCCTCGTAGAACCTTCGCTCGTAGCTACAGCCGACCCCGCCTTCATCAGAAAACGCCGTATAAATATAATCCAGATAGACCCCAAGATCATGAAGCGCCTGCGCCTTTCCCGCCGCGGTCCGGGCCTGTTCAAAATTCGCGATCTTTTCCTTGAGCGGCAGCCGGTTTGAAACCACAAGATTCTTCTTGATCTTAGCCAATAGCCTCTCTTTGCCTTCAAATCTATTCAGAAAGGCCTCTTCGATCTCCTGCTGTTTTTCCGGGGCGACCGCCCTTGCCACCTTCAGGCTATGGGAAATCTTCACGCCGGGAACAGCTGCCTGTTCAATTTTCACCTGCGCAGCGGGCCCTGGCGCCGGCGCAGGCGGCCGGTAGACCTTGGTATCGGTTTTGGAGCTGCAAATTCCCATGGGTCGCGCCTCTTCAAAAGCTGTGATTTCCCGGTTAGAAATCTTCTCTCACAAGCTGTGGCCGGAAGGGAATTAGGATTTGCTTATGAATTAATAGATTTGCCGCCAGGATGCCGGGCTGAGAACTCAACCTTCCTATTCCAGAAAACGGTCTCTCCCCCTTCCCCGTCAGAGGTGTTTTCCGGAATGATCTTACTATTGAGATGAAGTTGGGCGGAGATTGCCGGCAAGGAGAAACCGCTGACCCTTCGACCGTCAACCGACGTTGTCACCGGGCCCTTGAAAGCGGAAAGCCTGAGGCGGCTGATCTCCGCAGCTGTTCGGCCATTCTCAATCCCGTCACGGGAAATCGTCTGCATGAATTCATAGGCCGCACCTGCCGTCTCATCCTGCACGCCGGAACAGGACATCAGCGTAATTTTCCCCGGGAAGGATTTTGCAAAATTCGCGGCCCCCATCTCCAGGAAACAACCGGCCATTTCAGCGCCGCTTCTGCCGGCGACAGTGTTGTCATCCGAACCGTGACCCAGCAAGGTTAGTTTCCACTGTTCCGGCAAGACCGTGGAGGGGTCATCATCCCCCTGCCTGCCCCCCTTCGCATCAAATGCCAATTCCCCATCCCTGACATAAGGGCAGTCCGTTGGATTATACACGATCCGGATAGCGGCAGTTGCCGGATCCCATTGGGCCAGGATCGTGCTTTCCGGATGCTTTCCCACAAGATTGACGCCGCCCTTGAAAACAACCGGATCATTTTCCGCCTGAAGGATCAGCCGGATCGCATACCCCTCCGCTGTTGCCCGATAGGGCCTCTGCGGCAAAAGGGCCTCTGACGGTTTGACCCAGTCGCTCAACGGAACATCCGGGGAAAAAGACTGTGACGCGATGAAATCCGTCAGGATCCGGTGGCGTTCCTGGTCATTTGGCTTTTGGCTGAGACTCACCAGGCTTTGCACATCATGCAAAAACCTCTGCGTATCCTCCTTTTCCATATGGGTGAAACGCCCATCGGCCAATCTCGCCCGGGAAAAGCCGCCAACGGCGGTATCCAACTCAAAAAGCGCCCGAGCCAGGCCCGCTGCACTGTCGGCACGTTCGATGTCATCGACCCTCTCTTGAAGCAGCGGACGGTCCCTGACGACATCATTGTTTCTGATTTTCGCCAGCAAAGCCCCAATGCCGTCAAATTTTGCAAGAAAATCCTGGCTGAGCTTTTCTTTTGCCTCCGCAGCGCCGGGGCGGCGCCCGCCAATCGAGTGAAACAGTTTCACACCGGGTCCCGCAGGGATATCCCGCTTGGTTTGGTCATCGCCTGAATTGGTTTCAGCCGGCGAGCCCCTGCAGCTTCCGGCAGCTCTTGATCCTTCGATATCCATCACCTCTCCCACCCGGCAAATGATGATCCCTCCGCATTCCAGAACAGCGGCGGGCCGGATAGCAGCAATCCCCCCGATTGGAATTCCAGAGGGATTGCCAGGCTTCCTTTTCCGCCAATCGCCGTTGAAGCGCCCGTCTCCGCATTCACAAATTCGTCCGATACCGCTCTGACGGTTTCCTGATCCGCTAGCTCGATGGAATCTGCATCTGCTTCCCTCATGGAAAGCTCCGAGAGGAGCCCCCCCATCATCGAAAGCTCCGAGAGGAGTCCCCCCATTATTGAATTCGCCGAATTTCCGGCACCAAAAGATACAGCACCGCCCTCCAGCGGCATTGTTTCGAAATTTGGTTGGATATTGCCAAGACCGCCAACCGCTGAACCGATAGTGCCGTCACTCATAGTCACCTCCAGAAAAAATGATTGCGAAATTATTCAAGACCTGTTCGAAGGCAAAATATTATTACCGAATATCTATAAGCCCATTCCCGGCAACTATGCCTCTGCCAAAACCATCTGCCGCGAAACGGCGGCGCAAAACATTATTAAGCCGGGACTATGGTTAATTAATCAAACAAGATTATGAATCTATGGATCAGGCCTTTACGATCATTCCCTGTGCAAGTCACTTGGGGCAGGCGGGAACTGAACAAGCATGTCTGAATCCGGCAATAGAGCAATCTGCGGAAAGGAAAGCCAAAGTCTTCCTTTGCCCCCGTGCGAGCCCATCGATTTTTCGTCTGATCTCGTAAAGGCGCTTTTTTTTGCCGTCAGTGAACTTCAAACAGGCCGCCAAAAAGCGCCATCGACCCCGGCCCCCTATCATACCAGCCGGTTTGACGAGTTGGTCACCTCCATCAGGACCGCGAGAAAGCTAATTGCCGAAAACCGGTTCCGGATCGCCCTGCAGCCAATTGTCTGCCTCGGCGATAATCAGCTTCATCATTATGAAGCCCTGGCCAGGTTCAACGGCGGTGACTGTCAGAGCAGTTTCATAGGGTTTCTGGAGAAAGCCGACATTATTCATGAGTTTGACCGCCGGATGGTCAACAAGGTGATCCAGCATATCAGCCGCATGTCGGCGGAACCGGTCCCCATCGCCGTCAACCTCTCCAGCACGTCACTTTCCAACGAAAGCATCATCCGTGATATTGAAGGCGCCGTGCGACAGGACAGCAGCCTTGGCATGAAGTTGATCATCGAACTTACCGAAACTGTCCGGATCAGCGATTTTGCGCATCTGAACAACAATCTCCAGCGCCTCAGGCAGCTCGGCGTGAAAACCTGCATCGACGATTTTGGTTCCGGCAGCACATCCTTCCAATCGCTGACCGACCTGAAAGTCGATATCGTAAAACTGGACGGCAATTACCTCCATAAAATCGATTTTGGTGATGACAGGGACGGTTTTTTATCCTCTGTCATCAAACGATGCCAGGCGATGGGAGCCCGCATTGTCGCCGAAAAGATCGAAACCGGGGAACAGGCCAGAAAAATGAAGGCCATGGGGGTGGATCTCGGGCAAGGCTATTTTTTCGGCCGCCCCGAAATGCTGACATGCGACAATGGCTGACGGCCGTCCCCCCTTCTTGCCAGCATCGGACAAATTTTTCACAAAATGGATAAAAAAGCAGCCCCGGCCATAGGAAGACTGGGGCTGCAGGTACAATTTGATACGGGAAAGAATACTGAAACCAAACCGTGTTAACTGGCCAGTGCCTGGCCTTCCTCCGGCTCATTCGAATATTTCATCGTGATGCTTTCGGTCAGCGCATCAATCGTTCTTTCGCTTGTTTCACGCGCCTGTTTTTGCTGTTCGGTTTCCTGCCCCAAAAAGGACTTCACCGTATTCTCCACACCGCCATTCATCGAAACCATTGAAATAACCGATGGAGCGATGAAGGCTGCGGCCAAAAGCGGACCCATATGTCTTCTCCTTAATTGAGTTTCAAAGCATAAACAGTCTGCTTCACGCCCCTGCTTGAAACCAATAGGATATGCCTATAACTCCATATGAAACGGAGACTTTTCAGCCGTCTGGCAATCCCCCCCTAGTCCCCCGCCAGACCGCGATCGATAGAGAGGTGATCCATAGAGGGGTGGTCCAGCCTCGAGAAAATGAAACTCTCTTCAACATAGGTCCTTACTGCGATCGCCAAATTATCGTTAGCCGTGGCGATCCCCCTGTCCCCGGGATCCGCCAAAGCGTCTTCACTATGTTTTATTGCCAACAGATAGATTTGGGCCAGCAATGGCGAATCGTGAAGAGTTGGTTCGCCACTGGCCTCCAGAAAAGCGATTGCATGTTGAATGCTGCCCGCTTCAATCAACAGCAACGCCGTCAGCATGTAGCCGATTGGAGACGCCGGAAACAGAATGATAAGGGCTTCCGCAATGATTTCCGTTTCCTCAACAATCCCCGCCAGGTAGGCGGAATAGCAGATATTGGTGACAATGGTTGCGATTTCCGCTTTTTCATAAGCTGGCTGAAAAGCGGTTAACGGGACCGCCTCAACCCTGGCGCGGTGAAACGGCCTTGCCCGGGCGTTTTCCTGAGCCGCGGCGAAAATATCCGGCAACAGACAGGAAGATGTCTCAATCGCCCTCAAAAGGGCCGGAACCACATCCATGCAATCATCGGGATCAGACAGTGCGCCTGTCTCTTTCGAAAACAGATGGTTTTTTGCCACTCTGAAGAATGCGTGCCGAAGATATTGATCCAGTTGATCGCATAACTGTCTGGCGGCAGCTGTCTGAAGCAACTCATATATAGGCGATTGAGAAAAGAAATCGCGCATCAGCCCCCCTCACGAACAAGTCTGTGAAGGGTCTAGCACAGGGCGGGGATGATCAGCTTCTACAGGCTGGTTATATCTTGATAACCGGCATAATTATACTGGTTGAAAGGACTAAAGTTCCACGTAAACGTCATTGGAACAACCGCTGACACCCCCGATATTGGCCAGGCGTCAGATCAATCGCCTTCTTAAAGCGCATCGTCAAATGCGACTGATTGGAGAAGCCGCAGTCCAGTGCAATGTCAGAGATCGGCCTTTGGGTGGTGAGAAGCAGATTTTTGGCTCTCTCCAACCTCAGTTTGCTCAGATACTGGTAGGGCGTGACCGAGAAACGGATCTTAAAAGACCTGAGGAAATGAAAAACGCTCATCCCCGTTAGCTCCGCCAGCTGCGACACAGACAGCTTTTCAGAGAGATTGGCACGCATAAACTCCTCCACCTCCTTCGCCTTTTTCTCAGCCAATCCCCCCACGCGGTTTTGCAGAGTATCCAATCCTTCAACCGACAAACTCATGAAACGGTAAAGCACCATATGGATCATATGGGACAGATAGATTTCATTTCCCGCATCGCGCCACCGGGCCGGAAGAATAAATCGATTGATCACGTTGCGGATTACATCATCTTCGCCCAGGCGCGCTCTCGCGATATCCAGGTTCGGCAACTCCTTATCAAAGGCCGACATCGCCAGACATTCCAGATATTGCGGTTTGTAATACAAATTGAAGGCTGTCAGATCCGCCGTGAGTTGGGAGTCCCAGGATTCATCCGCAAAGAATGCGATCAGATCCCCTTGGCGTTTCGACAGAACCGAACTGTCAGAACGCCGCCTTATTCCCTCCGCACCCTGCAGGCTGTGTGAAATCGAATTATGCAGGCGGCCGGAGGGAAATTTCCAACAATCGGTTGTTGATTCCGCGGTCCATACATACAGCCCAAGATCCGCCCCAAACTCAATTTCCCTGTCTATGCGCGCGCCATTGTCCTTTAACACATCGATCCCGTGGCACAACCCGGCTTTGTTACTCCGCACCATTTCCAGCAACCACAATCAATAGGTGTTTTATCCGTAAAAATCGGTATGCCTGTTGTGGTATCAGGAAACCCAATTTCTCGCTTGCACCTGCTTGCCGAAAAACTATCGATTTTTTGTCCCACAGACTCTTTCAAATTCCTGAAATCATTTAATACTATTGTTTTTCAACAACTAAACTCAATTCGTTTTATAGCAAAATTGATTATAAAAGTTACTGGAATTAGTCTATTGACGAAATAGACTTAATCGATGATACCCAATTTTTGGTATGATCGTTGCCTTGTTCCGAGCTCCATATTCTCTGAGAGGTTGTGCGGAGGCTTCTCTGTTTTATGTGCTGGTCTTTGCCGTCAGCCCGTTCGCATCCAGACGGCAGACAGCGCATCAGAACGAGACCGGAAGCCAGGGACATAAGAAGGGGAAACAGAATGCTTCCCGCAATGATTTAAGTAAGGCAGAAAGCAAGTGCAGCAGCGTCAAAAGAGCAAGGTGTCCAGGCACGACAACCTTCACCTGTTCACCAGTTTCAAAGGCAAGATCCGAAGGTCAATCCCACTCGGCCCGGATTTGGTGCTTTATGACTGGGAAATCAAAGAAAGCGAGAGAACACTGCACTTCCCATCAGGCCGGAAATTTCACGCCCTGACAAAGCTCACAAGCGGGGGCAGCAACTATTATCGAAAATTTGATGAGCGCGCATATATCCAGGACAACCAGGACATCATGCATATCATCAATGCAAAATGCGAAAACTCCTTCCGGTACAATCTGCCGTCAAGCGGCATCTCGATGAATGTGACTCCCGAATATTTCTCCAGACTTTATTCAGAAGCGACGGATGACCAAGAGTCCAATTTGGAATTGCGTGAGGATGCCACGGCGAATATCCCCATGTTCTCCTTGGCCTTCGAAAACATATTGGGAAAACAGGACTGGGGCGTGCCTTCCTGTGGAACCCTTTTGTCTGAATGCTGCCATGCCCTCTTATACAGCCTCATTCGCGATCACAAACCGCCAAAGTCGCAGCGTTTCCGCAGCAGGGGCAAAATGGCACCGGCGCCGCTCAAAAGGGTCCGTGACTATATTGAGGCCAATATCAGTGACACCATCACAATAGACCGCCTGGCGGAAATTGCCGGCTTAAGCAGTTTCCATTTTGCGCGTCAGTTCAAAGCCTCCTTGGGCGAACCCCCACACACATTTGTTATGAAGCAGCGTTTGAGCCTGGCAAGATCATTGCTCATCAAAACAAGCCTTAGCGTCACAGAGATCGCGCATCATTGCGGTTTTTCCTCACACGGGCATTTGAGCAAGCGAATAAAACAGGAGACAGGGCTGAGCCCCGTCCAGTTTCGAGCCGCCAATTGCCGTTAATGCCGGCATCGGTACCAATACCGGAATGGAGATTGAAATATGACCCATGCCCTGGACGGCCCGGCCGATCTTTTTTCTGATGAGGAAAAGGCACATGAGGACCCTCTGGAAAGGCTCGTCAGTTTGGGATACCAGATCCGGCGCAAAGCGGTCTTGGAACACGGCTTCATTCTCTGCGAAACCTATCATCCCGGCAGCGCCTCTTTCTTGGAATTCCGGGATTTACAGTATCATTCGCTATGCTATGCCTCCAAAGGGGCCGAAAACATGTCTTTGCAGGGCCGGGAGGGCCTGATCCAAAGGGGAGACCAACAAACCAGGATCTCAACCCGTCCATCCGGATCCCCCTATATCGTCTGGCATGAAGGGGAAGCCCGGCTTTACCTTTTGTTCTTCAAACTCAGCTCCATCAATCGCCTGCTCGGCTTGAACATCACAGAAATGCCTGAATTAACCCTCCATCATACCCAGGATATTCCTGTTATTTTTGACACCATCATCGACAAGCTGGAATGGGAAAACCGCTTTGATGGCAGGGCCTTGCATCACGCCTGCGTCATGCTTCTTCAGTCATTTGCCTTCGGCTTTTGCGACAAAAAAACCGAGCCTTGTGCAAACGCGCCCAGCCTGACATCGCCGCAACGGCATCTCCTGGAAAACTACATGAAGATCTATCTGCCCAAGATTCGTTCTGTAGAGGAGCTTTCAGACTTCCTGGAGATTTCCGCCCAACAGTTCCAGCGCCTTTTTAAAAACAGTTACGGGATGCCACCGGGACAGTATCTTCAACATTTACGCATATCGAAGGCCAAGCGGCTGTTAACCCAGTCCGACCTGCCGATAACGGAAATTGCCCAGCTTTGCGGGTACAAGAATGCGGCTCATTTTTCAGAGCGTTTCCGAAAGGCAACAGACAACACCCCGCGCAATTATCGCAACTCCCATTCCGCATAACATCCCCGCCTAACCAACCCGTTCAGTCATGAGCCTTAAGATCAGCCGCTCCCGTTTTTCCTTCATCCATCGCGGGCATTTGACGTGAGCCCTTAAAACTCCTCCAAAAATGAGTAGAGTCCGTCCAATAAAAGGAGACGGACATGAAGCGCAGTCGATTTAGCGAAGAACAGAT
>NZ_QRDW01000019.1 GCF_003385955.1 Aestuariispira insulae | reverse complement strand
CTGTTTCCGTTTGGACATAACTGATCTCCATTGTTGAGATCAGAAAACACTCTTCTGTAGCTTACGTCACTGTCCGATTTCCGGGGACTAGCTCAGTGAGCCGACGCCAGGCCATTACAGCTGCTGTTCCAGCAGCAGCTCTATCGGGGTGGCAGGGGCTTCTTTCACCAGCTTGGTGACGATATAGGTGAAATAGCGGTCAATCCCGATATCCGTTTCCAGCAGGCGGTCGACCAGCCGCTGGTAATGGTCCACATCCGGCGCCACAATCTTCAGCAGATAATCGATTCCGCCACCGGTGGCATGGCATTCGATGATTTCGGGGATCTCCTGGATGGCTTCCTCGAAGATCCGGAAATCCTGGGCCTGATGCCGTTTCAATGTCACTTCCACCAGGACCGTGGTCGGTTTGATAAAACGTTCCAGATTGATCCGGGCATGGTAGCTGGCGATGATCCCTGCATCCTCCAGCTTTCTTAGCCGTTCCCAGCAGGCGGTAGGCGAGAGGAACACCTCTTCCGCAAGCTTGGTCTTGGTCATGCGGCCATCCCGTTGCAGGGCGGCCAGAATTCTGATGTCCTGCTTGTCCAGTTTCATGGTTCTATTCCACAATTTCCGCTATCACCGCAAGACTGTCACCAATCTTGATCTGGCCGGGGAAATGCCTGGCCGCCAGGATGCCGGACCGTTTGGCCCGGTATTCGGTCGGCGCGGTTCCGGTGCGCTCGGCATCATGTATGCGGGCAATCAACTGGCCTTCCTCGACCGCCTCGCCCAGGTCGACGCAGATCTCAAACAGACCGTTGCTTTCTGATGTTATGAAACAGGCGGCATCTGGCATATCCAGGCGGATGCTGTCATGACCATCCATCTCGTCAAGCAGGATACCGGCATGGACCAGAATGTTACGGACCCCGCGCCATGCAATGGCATTGGACCGGGCGGTTGAAGAGCCGCCGCCGCCCAGTTCGGTGGAGACAAAAACTTTGCCCATCTCTTCCGCGGCGGTGTCATACATGCCAACCGCATCCATTTCCAGCAATACCATGGAATAGGGGGCGCCGAAGGCCTCCATGGCGGCATGGCAACGGCCCTGCTGTTCCTTGTTTCTCAGGATATGGGCGGCGGCGAAAGGCACGAAATCCAGGGTTTTGCCGCCCGCATGAATGTCGACCACATAATCGGCCAGCGGCAGCAGGAAACGCTGGAAATAGTCCGCGATCTTTTCGGTGACCGATCCGTCGGGGCGTCCTGGAAACAGGCGGTTCATATTGCCTTTGTCGATGGGCGAAGTTCGTGTCCCGGCCTTGAAGGCCGGGTAATTCATCGCCGGCACGATGATGACCGTGCCGGTGATATGGGTTGGCTCCAGTTCCTGGGCCAGGCGGTGAAGGGCCACGGGCCCTTCATATTCGTCGCCATGGTTGGCCCCGGTCAGCAATGCGGTCGGGCCTTCACCATTCTTGACCACAGTGATCGGGATCATGATGTTGGACCAGGCGCTCTCATCATGGGAATAGGGCAGTTTCAAAAAACCGTGGGCCTTGCCTTCGGCCTGGAAATCCACCGTTGAGGTGATCGGGGAGGGGCGATTTTCGTTCATCATCCTATTCCTTGATGAAAAGCTTGCGTGGCACATCGGCCAGGCATTCTACGCCGGTTTCCGTGATCAGGATGCTCTCTGTGATCTCCAGGCCCCAATCATCAAACCAGAGGCCGGGCATGAAATGGAAAGTCATGCCGGGTTCAAGCACGGTCTCGTCCGTCATGCGCAGGCTCATGGAATGCTCGCCCCAATCCGGCGGATAGGAAAGACCGATGGAATAACCACAACGGTTGTCCTTTTCGATGCCGTGTTTTTTGAGTGCGCCGAACAGGCCGCCGGCGATGTCACGGCATTGATTTCCGGGCTTGGCAGCTTCCAGCCCGGCGGCGATCCCTTCCAAAACCGCCTGTTCCGCATCCAGAAAGGCCTGGGATGGCTTGCCCAGGTAAACGGTTCTGGAAAGCGGGCAGTGATAGCGTTTGTAACAGCCGGCAATTTCAAAAAATGTACCTGCCCCCTTTTCCAGGCGGCTGTCATCCCAGGTCAGGTGGCAGGCGGCGGCATCGGCTCCGGTCGGCATCAAAGGCACGATGGCCGGGTAATCGCCGCCGGCCTCCTCGGTCCCGCGGATGCCGGTATGATAAATCTCGGCGGCCAGGTCGCTTTTCCGCATGCCGGGCTCCATCACCTCGACAATGCGGGCATGCATTTTTTCCACAATCCGCGCGGCGGTTTTCATATAGGTGATTTCCTGTGCAGATTTCACCGAGCGCTGCCATTTCACCAGGCTGGTGGCGTCAATGAAACGGGCGTTGGGTAGGTTCTTCTGCAAGGAGGCAAAGGCGGCGGCGCTGAAATAGTAGTTATCCATCTCGACGCCGATTGGCAGCCTGCCCCAGCCTTTTTCCTCCAGGATGCCGGAGAGGTAATCCATCGGGTGGCGTTCCGGGGACTGAACATAATGATCCGGATAGCTGAGGATATTGGATGGGTCCATGAAAGCGGTGCGCAGCGCCCCATTGGCATCAATCCCACGGCCAAACCAGATGGGTTCACCGTCCAGCGGCACAATCACACATTGATGCACGTAAAAGGACCATCCGTCATAGCCGGTCAGCCAGGCCATGTTGGAAGGATCGGAGGAAATCAGCAGCTCGATCCCTTTGGCCTGCATGGCGTTTCGGGTCTTGCTCAGGCGGGTTTCATATTCTGCACGGGTGAAATTGAGTTTGGCAATGCTGGTCATTGATATGGTTCCTGTCAGGCCTGGAAGAGGGTGCCGATGCCGGACGCGCGGCAAAGGGAGAATGCGTGTGTGGCGATGGCGGTATCCTGGACGCCGGTCCCTGTCAGATCGCAGACCGTGACCGCTTGATCCGATTCACGTCCCGGATGTTTGCCGACCAGGATATCGCCCAACTCAGGGATGGTTTGGCCCTGGTCGATGACACCGGCCTTGATGGCCGAGCGCAATTCGCCAAGGGCAGCGGACTGACTCTGCCGGTCGCAGGTGAAAAGATCCGCTTTTGACAAGACATCCGGTGCCAGTTCATTTTTATGATCGGCATCTGAACCCATGGCGGTGATATGCAGGCCTTCATGGAGCATATCCGCCGTGATCAGGGGGCTTGAAGAGGGGGTCGTGGTAATAACGCATTGCGAAGCGGCGATAACTTCGGCGACCGTTTCCATCACCTGCACTGGCAGGCCAAGCAGGCCCTCCATCCGCATGGCATAGGCTTCCGCCTTGGCCCTGTCCCGGCCCCAGACGGTGAGTTTTTCAAAATCCCGCACCAGTTTCAGTGCCTGGATCTGTAATTCCGCTTGCAGGCCGGTGCCGATCACGCCGGCGGTCGTCACCTGGGCCGGGGCAAGCGCCTTTGCCGCAACGGCCCCGGCGGCGGCGGTCCTGACATCGGTCAGATAGCCGTTATCCAGCAGCAGCGCCTGGACCAGGCCGGTTTTTACCGACAGCAACATCATCATGCCATTCAAGCTGGGCAGGCCGATTTTGGGATTATCAAAAAAGCCGGGGCTGACCTTGATCGCAAAGCCATCCAGACCCGGCACATAGGCGGTTTTCACATCCACTTCGCCATTTTGCTCTGCAATTGCCATCGACAGGATCGGCGGCATGACGACGCCGCCTGTGGCCAGCTTGGCAAAGGCATCTTCAACAATCTGGACCGCTTGATTATCGAGCGGCACTTTGTGCCTTAGTTCTTGCTCATTCAGCAGGATGATTTCCGGCATTTCACATGGGCTCCCTGTATGTCCGTTTTGCCATGTTGTGTACAACAAAGCTTCAAATCAAGAAAAAATTGCATATGAGCGAATGTTTTTTCTTGAGACATATACAACATGGCGCTATGCAAAAAGGGCAATAACTCAAGGAGGCAGACCGCCAAAACCATGGCCAGACAGAAAAAAACCAAGTCACAGCAGAGAGCGGACCGCATCTACGGCGAAATCCGGGATAGAATCTGCCTGCTGGATTATGTGCCGGGCGACCGTCTGTCTGAAGAAGAATTGGCGGAAGAGTTCGGTATCAGCCGCACACCATTGAGGTCTGTGCTGGCGCGTCTGGAATCGGAAGGGCTGGTTAAAAGCCGCCATGGGGTTGGCACCTTTGTCACCAAAACCAATTTTGAGGAATTGGAAGAAGTATACAAATTGCGGATCGAACTGGCGGAGATTGCCGGCCGACTGGACCCTATCACCAAGAGCGAGGCGGGGCTGAACCGGATCCGGGCGATGATCGTCCGGGCCGGCGATCTGGTGGAACAACCGGACCAGAAAGCCTTTGCCCGGCTGAGCTTGGATCATTTTTTTGAAATGGCCGGGATAATCGGAAACGCGCATTTGCGCGATATCACGATCCGGATGCAGCTTTTGACCACCAGGAACTGGCTAACCATTCTGCCGGAAAGGCATCTCCAGGCGGAGATCCGGCGGTTCCGCTCGGAAATCCGGGAATTGCTGCAGGCGATGGAAGTGGGTGACTATCAAAGTGTCGGCCATATCTGGCGCAGCCATATATCCATGAGTTACCACCGGCTGAAAGCCTATGCGGGAGAAACAGGGACATGACAGAATTCACCCTAGAAATGGTGCGGGCAGCGCGCGAGACGATCAAGGGCACCGCTTTGCACACGCCATTGGTTCCCTCACCGCGGCACGGCATGTTGGCTGGCCGGGATTTCCTGCTGAAACTGGAAATGACCCAGCCCATGGGCGCTTTTAAGCTGCGGGGGGCGGCCAATGCGATCTTTAATCTGACAGGGGAGGTCAAAGGGGTCACATGCTGTTCGACCGGCAATCACGGCCGTGCCGTGACCTATGCCGCCAACAAACGGCAGATCCCGGCAACAATCTGCATGTCAGAACTGGTGCCGCAGGCCAAAATTGATGGGATTGAGGCCTTGGGCGGAACATGCCGGATCACCGGCCGGTCCCAGGATGATGCTCAGCAAGAGGCCTTGCGGTTGGTGCGCGAAGAAAGGCTGGTGGAAATCTCCCCTTTTGATGATCCTTATGTCATCGCGGGGCAGGGAACCATCGCCCTTGAAATGCTGGAGGATTGTCCGGATCTTGCCATGGTGTTGGTACCGCTCTCTGGCGGCGGGCTGGCAGGCGGTGTGGCCTTTGCGCTGAAACAAATGAAACCCAGGATCAAGGTGATCGGCCTTTCCATGGACCGGGGGGCGGCCATGCAGGCCTCCCTCGCTGCCGGTCATCCGGTGGAGGTTGAAGAAGTGGCCAGTCTGGCGGATTCGCTGGGGGGTGGCATTGGGCTGGAAAACCGCCTGTCCTTCCCTTTGTGCCGGGATTATCTGGATGATGTGATCCTGGTGACTGAGGAAGAAATTTATCACGCCATGCGCAGCCTCTATTTCGAGGACCGGATCGTCTGTGAGGGAGCCAGTTCGGTTGGCGTGGCCGCTTTACTGGCGGGAAAACTTCCCCCCGTAAACGGGCCGGTCGCAACGATTATCACCGGACGCAATCTTGATATGGCCATCCATGCGGAGATCATGCAGGGGCGCATAGTGCAATTAGGGGATCTGCGGGTCGGCGGCCTTTAGGTCGGCTGTTCCTATAACCCGCCGGTATTCAATTGCCCTAAAACCGTCTCGGCTCTTGAAAGGCAGGCGGATTGTTTGTCCGGCTCCAGTCGATCCCAGTTGCGATAAACATTGGACAGCCGTGGATTGGCGGCAAGCCGGTCACGGTGGCGGTCCATAAAATGCCAATAGAGGCTGTTGAAGGGACAGGCCATAGGGCCGTCCCGATCCTTCACATCATAAAGGCAACCTCGGCAGTAATCGGACATGCGGTTGATGTAATTGCCACTGGCCGCATAGGGTTTTGACCCCAAGAGGCCGTCATCGGCAAACTGGCTCATGCCGATGGTGTTGGGCATTTCGACCCATTCAAAGGCATCGGCATAAACCGCCAGATACCATTCATGAAGCTGATAGGGGTTGATCCCGGCCAGCAGGGCGAAATTGCCGGTGATCATCAGCCGCTGGATATGATGGGCGTAAGCACTGTTCATGGTTTCATTGATTACCGTGCGCATGCAGGACATGCCTGTATCACCGGTCCAATAAAAACCGGGAAGGTCACGTTGGGCATCAAGGGCATTCAAACCCGCATATTCCGGCATTTTCAGCCAATAGATCCCGCGCACATATTCCCGCCAGCCAAGAATCTGACGGATGAAGCCCTCGACCGCATTCAAGGGGGCGTGACCATCGTGATATGCCTGTTCTGCC
Organism: Aestuariispira insulae; assembly: GCF_003385955.1. Classification (GTDB taxonomy): domain Bacteria; phylum Pseudomonadota; class Alphaproteobacteria; order UBA8366; family Aestuariispiraceae; genus Aestuariispira; species Aestuariispira insulae. Next base: position 21,220 of record NZ_QRDW01000019.1, on the reverse strand, counting down.
ATCCGGCAGAGCTTGAGCGGCTCCAGCAAGCCTGTATTGATATAGGCGGATAATAAGGAATGCGCCATGAACGGCTGGCCGCCCAGCATCGCGTCCTGATAATCGCCGAACCGGGGCAGAGCGGTTTGAATGAATTGGCGGGCCGCTTCTTCTGCCTGCGCCCGCTCAACCGCCATGCGGAAGGGGCGGATCTTACCAATCCTGTCGGGGAAATGCCGCGTCACCAGATCGATCACCTCACGAGTGATGCTGTCCGGGGGGAAGGCCGCCGGGGGAGTAAAGCACATCTCTTCTTTCGGCGTTTTCCGGTTTTCCGGATCAAAATTCCATCGGTCGCCTAGGGGCTGGCTGCCCTTCATCAAAAGACCGGTCTTGCGCCGCATGTCGCGATAGAAATATTCCATCCGCAGTTGTTTGCGATCGCGCGCCCAGTCCTGAAATTCTTCATGGCTACAGAGGAAACGGTCATCTTCCAGCATGTCCACGGGAATATTGAAATCATCGCGCCAGGACTGGGCCATGGTTTTTACCCGCCATTCACCGGGCTCGGTGAGCAGGATTCGTTCCGGTCCCAGGCGGTTGACCGCCCGGCCGATCTCTTGGGTGAAGTTGCCGCTGTTTCTCGGATCATCCAGGGCGATGTAGTCCACTCTCCAGCCCATGTGGCGCAGAATCCTGGCGTGATGGCGCATGGCAGAAAAGAGATAGACAAGCTTTTTCCGGTGATGCCAGACCTGATCTCCCTCTGCCCGTACTTCCATCATCAAGATATGATCTTGGTCAGGGTCGCCTGCGCGCAGGCAGGACAGGTCGGGGGAAAGCTGGTCAGCGAAAACCGGAATCAGGGACCGGATACTCATATATTTTGCCCCAGCGGCACCGGAGGCGAAACCTGTATGGTCATCCATGCGCCGGCATATTTCCCTTCGCTCACGCGGGCAACAACCCACTGAAAGCCAAGACGGCGGCCGGAACGGCTCACAATCTCAACAGCGAAGGTCGCGACCGTGTCATCCGATTCTAGGGGCTGAATGTCGTGGCTGATATGCTCCAGCAATTCCCGATAATGCGGCCCTTTGATCATATTGGAGAAACGTTCGACCGGGCCGGTGGCGGATCTGTTAACCGGATGGGCAAAGGCCCAGGTCTGCCGAATGCCTTCATCCGGTTGTGGGAGATTGTTATTCATCAACGCTTCCAACTGGATTGTCACCACATCGGCAGCCTTGAAAGTCCTGTTTGGGTGGATCACCTCACCAGAAGCCCCGTTTATCAGGGCGGAGAGGGGTATCAGCACGGCGGAAAAGGCAGGCAGCAGTTTCAAGATCATGTCCCCCGGGGATGGTTCAGCATTCATTGATTGGATACGCCGAACCGGGGGGGCTAGATCACTGTCGCCGGGTTTGCTCCCATACCGGGTTTTCACCAAAACGGTCATAGAGGAAATCAATCAACAGCTTGAGCTTTGCCGAATGGTATCGGTTAGGGGGATACAGCAGGGTCAGGAAGATCGGTGGCGCTTTGTAATCATCCAGTATCTGCACAAGACGTCCGTCGCGCAGGGCCGGGCCGATGGTAAAAGTCGGCAGCAAGGTGATGCCAAGATCCTTTAGCGCCGCGTCACGCAATATTTCCGCATTGTTGGAGCAAAGCACGCCGTTGACCGCGATGTTTTTCTCGCCATCGGGACCGCGCAGCTTCCAGCTGGCCCCCTTTGCGAGCGTACCATAATGCAGGCAGGGCAGATCCCGCAGATCAGCCGATGTTTCCGGCATGCCATATTTTTCCAGGAAGGCGGGCGATGCGCAGATTACACGTCTGGTCTCGATCACCTCATGATCCACCAATGCCGCCAGTTCCTGGCGTTGGGTGATGCGTACGGTCATGTCGAACCCATCCTCCATGGGGTCGACAAAACGGTCACTGAGCGTGAGTGAAATCCGGATCTCGGGATAGGCCACCATGAAATCAGCAATGGCAGGCCCCAAATGCATGGTGCCAAAGGTCATTGGCGCATTAATTCGCATGATGCCTTTGGGATTGGCCTGCACATCCATCGCCTCTTTTTCGGCCTCTTCCAAGTCGGACAGGATGAATGTGCAGCGATCATAGAATTTTTCCCCCGTGGCGGTGGGGCTTACCTTCCGGGTCGTCCGGTGCAGCAGTTGCACCCCCATTTCCTCTTCCAGGTTGATGACCGCCCGGTTGATCTGGGACCGCGACAGGCCGAGCTGTCGCGCCGCCGCGGCAAAGCCACCTTCATCGACGACCCTGACAAAGGCCCGGATACCGCTCAACTTATCCACATTTATTGTCCCTTATTATGCGACAGTAAGTCGATAATAACTCTAATTATATTAAATGGAAGGACGTATTATCTTAAAAGCGTTAGGGACAGAGATATTGCTCAAGGAGCCAGACAATGATGCATATTCGGAACGCCGAAGACCGTGGTTCAGCCAATTTCGGTTGGCTCAACAGCAAACATACTTTTTCTTTCGGCAACTATTTCGATCCTAATTTCCTAGGATTTGGCCCGCTGCGCGTGATCAATGATGACCGGGTATCGCCGGCCGGCGGTTTTCCGACCCATGGGCATCAGGATATGGAAATCGTCTCCTACGTCCTGGAAGGCGCTTTGGAACACAAGGATACCATCGGTAACAGTTCGATCATCAAGCCGGGTGATGTTCAGCGCATGAGCGCGGGGACCGGCATACGGCATAGTGAATATAACCATTCCAAGACCGACTTAGTTCATTTCCTGCAGATCTGGATCATCCCGGAGCGCGGCGGCCTGGAACCGTCCTATGAACAGATCGAATTTACGGAGGCGGAAAAGGATGGAAAACTGCGTCTTGTCGGCAGCCGGGATGGCCGCGATGGTTCCGTGGTCATCCATCAGGATGTGGATCTATACGCTGCTCTGCTGAGCGAGGGCCAGGAAGTGACCCATAAGCCCCGCGAAGGCCGATTGACCTGGATCCATGTGGCGAAGGGGGATGGCTTCGTGAATAACCTACCGGTCCAGGCCGGTGACGGGATTGCCTTTGACGGGGCGGATCCGATCACTTTGTCAAGCGACGGAAAGGGCGAATTCCTGCTGTTTGACATGACAGGCCATCACAGCCAGTGAAGAAAAGGGTCAGAATGCTTGATGCCTAGTCGCTTCACATGATCAAATATACAGGCAGGATCCCATAGGGAGAGAGAATATGACCAAGCTGTTGCAAGCCAAGGAAGCGGATCTGGGAGAATTTAGCGTGCGCCGGGTCCTGCCGCACAAGGACCAGCGCATGGTCGGGCCGTTTATATTCTTCGACCATATGGGGCCGGTGCGCTTCCAGCCGGGAACGGGCGTGGATGTGCGCCCCCATCCCCATATCGGTTTGGCGACGGTCACCTATCTGTTTGAGGGATCGATCCTGCATCGGGACAGCCTGGGCAGTCTGCAGGAAATCCGGCCGGGTGATATCAACTGGATGGTGGCCGGGCGGGGGATTGTTCATTCCGAGCGGGAAACGGATGAGGTGCGCAATGGCGTGCATGATCTCAATGGTTTGCAGTTATGGATCGCTTTGCCGGAGGAGCATGAAGAGACCGATCCTGAATTCAGCCATCATCCTAAGGACAGCTTGCCGACATTTGAGGTTGAGGGCGTTTCCTGCCGCCTGATGGTGGGCGGAGCCTTCGGGCATGAAGCGCCGGTGAAAACCTTCTCGCCGATGTTCTATCTCGACTTCACTTTACAGGCGGGTCAGAGCCTGCCGCTGCCCGACGGCAATCGCGAGGCGGGGCTTTACAGCATGAAGGGGCGTTTCAGTGTGGATGGCGAGATGTTTGACGAAAACCAGTTCATCTATGTCGGTCCCGATGAAACGCCGGAAATCAAGGCGGTGGATGATCTGCGGATTGTCATCCTCGGCGGTGAACCCTTCACCACCCGCCGTCATGTCTGGTGGAATTTTGTTTCCAGTTCTAAGGAGCGCATTGAGCAGGCCAAGGAGGATTGGAAGGTGGGACGATTTGACCCGGTCCCGGGCGAGGAAGAATCCATTCCGCTGCCGGGGACGTGAAGCATTCAGGTCTGGTTGTCCAAGTACCATTGATAGGTACTTTTAAGGCCTTCTTCCAGGGAGATGGAGGCCTGCCAGCCCAAACCGGACATGCGGCTGATATCCAGCAGTTTTCTTGGCGTGCCATCCGGCATGCTGTCATCCCAGGTCAGATTGCCGTTAAATCCGACCACATGGCAGATGGCTTCCGCAAGCTGCTTGATGGAGAGATCCTGGCCGGTTCCGACATTCATGGGGCTGCCTTCATCGTAATGATCCATGGCAAACAAGCAGGCTGAGGCCAGATCATCCACATGCAGGAATTCCCGCCGGGGCCGGCCGCTGCCCCAAACGGTGAGGCTGGCTGCACCTGACTTTTTCGCCTCATGCGCTTTGCGCATCAGGGCTGGTATGACATGGCTGCTCTCCAGATCGAAGTTATCACCGGGGCCATAAAGGTTGGTCGGCATGAGCGAGATAGCGTCAAAACCATATTGTTGGCGGTAGGCGGCGCACATTTTCAACCCCGCGATCTTTGCCAGGGCATAGGCTTCGTTGGTTGGCTCCAACGGGCCGGACAGCAAAGCTTCCTCCCGGATCGGCTGTGCCGCCAGGCGCGGGTAGATGCAGCTGGACCCCAGGAAGAGCAGCTTTTTCACGCCCGACCGATAGGCCTGGTCAATGACATTGCCCTGAATGGCGAGGTTTTCGGAAATAAACTCCGCGGGCCTGGTCCGGTTTGCCTCAATGCCGCCGACCCGGGCCGCGGCCAGGATCACATAGGCCGGTCTTTCCAGCTCAAAAAAATCTCGTACGGAAGCCTGGTTGGCCAGGTCCAGCTGATCGCGTGACCGTGTGATGATGTTTTGATACCCGCGTGCCTCCAAAAGGCGCAAAATGGCGGAACCGACAAGGCCGCGATGGCCGGCCAGAAAGATGGCGGCGTCTTTTGCAAGGCTCATCCGGACAATCCCTGATTTTCCACGCCATGGCCCGCATCCACAAGAAGACGCTCGCGCTCGGCCAGGCGCATGTCATGATCAACCATCATCTTCACCAGTTCCTGGAACTGGACCGTTGCTTGCCAGCCCAATTCTGCCTTGGCTTTGGCAGGATCGCCCTTAAGATCGTCCACTTCGGCGGGCCGTTCATACCGGCGGTCAAAATCGACAAATTTCTGCCAGTCCAGCCCGGCGAGGGAAAAGGCGGTTTCAGCAAAGTCACGCACGGAATGGGACTGGCCCGTTGCGATGACATAGTCACCCGCTTGCTCCTGCTGGAGCATCCGCCACATGGCGTCGACATAATCCCCGGCAAAGCCCCAGTCGCGTCGGGCATCCAGATTGCCTAGATAAAGCTTGTCTTGGAGGCCATGTTTGATGCGCCCGACCGCGCGGGTGATCTTGCGGGTGACGAAGGTTTCCCCACGCCGTGGGCTTTCATGGTTGAACAGGATGCCATTGGCGATGAAAAGGCCATAGGCCTCCCGGTAATTGACCGCATACCAATGGGCCGCAACCTTGGAGGCGGCATAAGGGCTGCGGGGGTGAAAGGGGGTGGCTTCAGACTGGGGCGAGGGGGCGGCTCCGAACATTTCGGAACTGCCCGCTTGATAGAGCCGGATGGTCCCGTCGGTTTCCAGGCAATAGTCCCGAACCGCGTCCAGCAGACGCAATGTGCCTGTCGCAACGATGTCGGCGGTATATTCGGGCTGATCGAAACTGACCCGGACATGGGACTGGGCGGCGAGGTTATAGATTTCGTCTGGTTTGACCTTGCCGAGAACCCGGCGCAGGCCGGAACTGTCGGAAAGGTCGCCGAAATGCAGTTTCAGACGCGGTTTATCCGTGTGGGGATCCTGATAAAGATGGTCGATGCGCCCGGTGTTGAAAGAGGAGGCGCGCCGGATGAGACCGTGGACCTCATAGCCCTTGCCAATCAGAAGCTCCGCAAGATAGGAGCCGTCCTGGCCAGTGATTCCGGTGATAAGGGCCCGTTTCATGAAACATCCTGTCGTCAGGGTTGATAACCGAACTCCGATTATAGCCCATCAGGCACCGGACAAAAGATTTCTAACGCCGTAACAGCCGTTTAGGTAGGGATCTTACCAGCCAAGTTCGATTTTCAACCGTGTTTTATAGGCGTTTTTGACATGATTGCGGGCAACCTGTTCCGCTTTATCCTCGTCGCGGTTTTCAATGGCTTCCACCAGCATGCGATGCTCTTTTTCCGAAACGACCACCCGTGCCGGTTCCGCAAGCGTTGTGCCGGACAGCAATGCCAAAGAACGCTGAACGGAAGAAAGCATCTGCTGCAGATACTGGTTATGGGTGCAGTTATGCAGCTGCTGGTGAAACTGCTTGTTGGCGATGGCCAGCTCACGCGCTTCGCCTTCCACCAGTTTGCCGGACGCAATCATTTCCTTGAGCAATTCGATCTCGGCGGGCGCGGCGTGGCGCGCGGCAAGCCTGGCAGCAAACCCTTCCAGCACTTCGCGGATATCATAAAGCTCGCCCAACTGGTCCTGGCTCAGTTCCGCAACGATCAGGCCGCCCTTGCCATCGCGAGAGGCGATTCCCTGGCTTTCCATCCGGTTCAGCACTTCACGCACCGGTGTCCGGCTGACCTTGAAGCGCTCGGCCAGTTCTGTTTCAATCAGCCTAGATCCGGGCTGAAACTCGCCACGTTCTATCGCCTGTAAAAGGGCGGCATAAATATCTGAATCGTCTTTGGCCATGACGTGTCTTCACCGTTGATATTGCACTGCAACAGCCAATTTTTGTAAATGCGGCGTTGCTCTCTTGATTTATTGTATACAGATGGATACAAGTGAGCGCAACGGATAAGGATCCAGGCGCTTGGGAAGATGTGATAGCATGATCCCGGTGTCCAGAGGATTTAGGATAATTGCCGGCCACCTGCACCGGCAGAAGGAGACATAAATGCTCGAAAATTACCGATCCCATGTGGAAGAACGCGCGGCCCTCGGCATCCCGCCGCTGCCGCTGTCGCTGGAACAGACCGAACAGCTGATCGAGCTGATCAAGAATCCGCCGGCCGGAGAGGAAGATTTCCTGGTTGAGTTGCTGACTTACCGGATCCCCGCCGGTGTGGATGATGCGGCCCGTGTGAAGGCCGGGTTCCTGGCGCAGGTCGCCCGTGGCGAGGTAGAGACCAAACTGATCAGCCGGGTGCGCGCGACCGAATTGCTGGGCACCATGCTGGGCGGGTTCAACATTGAACCGATGATCCAACTGCTGGACGATACCGAATGCGGTGCTGCTGCGGCGGAAGGTCTGAAGAAAACCCTGCTGGTGTTTGATTATTTCTTCGATGTGAAGGAAAAGGCCGATAAGGGATCGGAAAACGCCAAGGCTGTGCTGCAGTCCTGGGCCGATGCGGAATGGTTCACGTCCCGGCCGGAAGTTGAAGAGAGCATTAAGGTCACTGTCTTCAAAGTGACCGGTGAAACCAATACCGATGATCTTTCGCCGGCGCCGGATGCCTGGTCGCGCCCGGATATCCCGCTTCATGGCCTGGCCATGCTGAAAAATCCGCGTGACGGCATCACCCCGGAAGAGCCCGGCGTGCGCGGCCCGATCCAGTTCATCGAAGACCTGAAAGCCAAGGGCAACCAGATTGCCTATGTGGGCGATGTGGTCGGCACCGGGTCGTCCCGCAAATCCGCCACCAACTCAGTGATCTGGTGGACCGGGGATGATATCCCCTTTGTCCCGAACAAACGTTTCGGCGGTGTGTGCCTGGGCGGTAAGATCGCCCCGATCTTCTACAATACCATGGAAGATGCCGGCGCGTTGCCGATCGAGCTGGATGTGAACCAGATGGATATGGGCGACGAGATCGAGCTGCGCCCCTATGAAGGCAAGGCGCTTAAAAACGGTGAAGTGATTGCCGAATTCAAAGTGAAATCCGACGTTCTGTTTGACGAGGTTCGTGCCGGCGGCCGTATCCCGCTGATCATCGGCCGTGGCCTGACCGCGCGTGCCCGTGAAGCACTGGGGCTGCCGGTTTCCGATCTGTTCCGGGTGCCGGAAGCGCCGGAAGACCATGGCCAGGGATACACGCTTGCCCAGAAGATGGTTGGCCGTGCCTGTGGCCTGCCGGAAGGCAAAGGTGTTCTGCCGGGTACCTATTGCGAGCCGAAAATGACCACGGTCGGTTCCCAGGATACCACTGGCCCGATGACCCGGGACGAATTGAAGGATCTGGCTTGCCTCGGTTTCTCCGCCGATCTGGTCATGCAGTCCTTCTGCCATACCTCGGCCTATCCGAAGCTGGTGGATGTGGAAACCCACAAGACCCTGCCGGACTTTATTGAAAACCGCGGTGGTGTGGCTTTGCGTCCGATGGATGGTGTGATCCACAGCTGGCTGAACCGTCTGCTGATGCCCGATACGGTTGGTACCGGCGGCGATTCGCACACCCGTTTCCCAATCGGGATTTCCTTCCCGGCTGGTTCCGGCCTGGTGGCTTTCGCGGCCGCAACCGGTGTGATGCCGCTGGATATGCCGGAATCCGTTCTGGTGAAATTCACCGGCAAGCTGCAGGAAGGCATCACGCTGCGCGATATGGTCAACGCCATTCCGCTCTATGCCATCAAGCAAGGCCTGCTGACGGTTGAGAAAAAGGGTAAGAAGAATATCTTCTCCGGCCGGATTCTCGAAATTGAAGGCCTGCCGGACCTGAAGATCGAGCAGGCGTTTGAACTGTCTGACGCCTCTGCGGAGCGGTCGGCTGCTGGCTGTACGGTGAAGCTGAATGAAGAGCCGATCATCGAATATATGCGTTCCAACATCACCATGATGAAATGGATGATCGCGGAAGGCTATCATGATGAGCGGACCCTGAAGCGCCGGATCGAGGCGATGGAAAACTGGATTGCCAATCCGGAACTGTTGGAACGCGATGAGAATGCAGAATATGCAGCCGTCATCGAGATCAACATGGATGACATCAAAGAACCGATCGTCGCCTGCCCGAATGATCCGGATGATGTGAAAACCCTGTCCGAGGTTCAAGGCGACAAGATCGACGAGGTCTTCATTGGTTCCTGCATGACCAACATCGGCCATTTCCGCGCGGCCGGTAAGGTTTTGGACGGCCAGAGCGATCTGCCGACCAGGCTTTGGGTGGCACCGCCGACCAAGATGGATCAGGCGATCCTGACCGAGGAGGGCTATTATTCCATCCTGGGCAAAACCGGTGCGCGTATGGAGACGCCGGGCTGTTCGCTTTGCATGGGCAACCAGGCGCAGATCCGCAAAGGCTCTACCGCCATGTCCACCTCGACCCGTAACTTCCCGAACCGTCTGGGGATCGACACCAATGTCTATCTCGGGTCTGCGGAACTGGCGGCGGTCTGTGCGCTTCTCGGCCGGATTCCGACCAACGAGGAATACCAAGCTCAGGTTAGAATCGTGAATGAGAAGGCGGATGACATCTACCGCTACATGAATTTTGACCAGATCCCGGCTTTCGTCGAGAAAGCGGCCACGGTCGCTATGTAAGAAAGATTGGCCTCTGGCTGATACGGAAAGCCCCGCCGGTTTCTCCCGGCGGGGCTTTTTTATGCCGCAAAGGCGCGCAGTATCCGTTTGGCAAGTGGGCTGTGAAAGCCTTTTTCCGGATAAACCAGGTAATAGCCCATGGGAGATCGTTTCAAGGGGGGGCCCAGCGGTACCAATTTTCCCAGTTCCACCAGGTCATCGGTCAGATTGGCAAAGCCGAGCATGATGCCATCGCCATTCAGGGCCGCATCCACCACCAGCAGATAATTGTTAAAGGTTTGTGTTCGGGCGCGCGATGGAAAATCCAGCCCCTGTTCTTTGAACCAGAGTGACCAAGTGGCCCAGTTCAACGTGGTGAACAGATTTTCCGTATCCAGCAGGGACTGGCCCTGCCAGGTGGCCAGGCTTGTAAAATCATGGGCCTGGGCGACCGCGGGGGCGGCCAGCGGCACAATCTCTTCATAAAACAGAAGATCGGCGCAAAGCCCGTCCCATTGTCCATCACCAAAGCGAATTGAAAAATCGACGGCCTTGGCGTCATATTCGCCATAGTCATCAGAAATCAGAAGATTGATCGACATGCCATCCAGGATGCGCTGGAGCCGGGGCAGGCGGGGGGCCAGCCACATATTGGCAAAACCAAAGGTCGACCCGATGGTCAGACTGCGTCCTGCTGGATTGCGCAGAATATTGGCCTGGTCGGCAATTTCATGCAAACAGCGCGAAACCGTTGCCTGAAAAGCGCGGCCTTCATCGGTCAGGGCCACGGCGTTATTGCGCCTTGTGAACAAAGCCACCTGCAGACTTTCCTCCAACAGGCGGATCTGGCGTGTTATGGCCGGTTGGGCGACGCTTAACTCCTCACCCGCCTTGGTGAAGTTAAGATGTCTGGCGGCCGCTTCAAATACCACCAAAGCATTGGGTGGGGGCAGGGATTTCTTCAAGCTCATTGGTGCGGGGCCTCAGGTTTTATCATATAATAATTTTATAGTTTATTCGCATTTTTACCGTCGCGTGAAGCATGTTTTAAGCCAATAGTTGGTCTCGGCAATCAGGCCGAATGAACAAAATTTTGATGGAGTGGCTGAGATGGAACCGCTGGCGCTTGAAGAGATTGCACAAGGATATGATAGAGAAGGATATGTTGGCGGCATCGATATTCTGTCCGGGAGTGAAGCCGCAAATCACCGAGCAATTCTGGAAGAGATGGAAAACCGGCATGGTGCCCTGCATTACAAGGCCAAGATCCATACCATCATGCAATCGCCCTTTGAGCTGGCCACCCACCCCCGGGTCCTGGATGTAGTCGAGGCGCTGATTGGTCCGGATATTCTGCTCTATAATGTGGAGTATATTATCAAGGAACCCAAGGCACCGGCCCATGTCAGCTGGCACCAAGATCTTACCTATTGGGGGCTCAGCCATGATGATCAGGTGTCCTTATGGCTGGCACTGTCCCCGGCGAGCGCGGAAAGCGGCTGCATGCGCATAATCCCCGGCAGCCATCGCCAAGGCAGGAAGGATCATCATGTGACCAGGGACGAAAATAATGTCCTGTTGCAGGGGCAGACGGTTCATGGGGTCCCGGAGGCAGAGGCGGTTTTATGTCCGCTCAATCCTGGACAGGCCTCTTTTCATCATGGTTGGGTCCTGCATGCTTCCATGCCCAACTTGAGCGATGACCGGCGGATCGGACTGAATGCCCAGTTTCTGGCCCCTCATGTAAAACAGATAAAACATGACCGCGATACCGCCATGTTGGTGCGGGGGCAGGATCGATATGGCCATTTTGGCAGAGATCTGCCGGCGCAATCCGCGTTTGATGAAGCGGTGCTGCATGAATGGAATGAAAAGAACCGGCTTTATGTGGAAACCGCTGGCAGCCAGTAACCTCTTGGAGAGCCGGTCGCTCATGCTTCGGCCAGGATCGAAACGACATGGGCGTTTGGTCTGATAGTGAAGTCCCAGCCAAGACAACAGGTTGGGAAAATGCTGCTCAATTATCTTTATCAATATTTTCTGGAGGAACAGGAATTTGTCCGCCGTGCTGCAATCATGCCGGACATTTGGTTGGATTATCTCCAGCAAGGAATCGTGCCGAAAGCATCATATACCGTGCGGGGAGGGCTTCGTTCCTCCTCTTTCTTTGGCCCGTTCCTGGAGGAAAAGGAGTATCGGTTCCACCAACCGGGTCATGTGCTGTGGCTTCACCAGCTGGACCGGCTGGATATCTGTTCGGAAGCAGGCGCGCGCGGCTATTTCGATCATCGTTATAAGGCGGCACGGGACGCGTTTTTTACTGGACCGCTGGGACAGGCCTGCCTTGAATGGCAGGAAGGGCTGATGGATCGCACATCAGATTCGACGCGGTATGAAACCTGGCAATATTTCCTGGAGGGGGTTTATGGCCTTTGCACGAAGGATGGCCAGCCCGAGACAATTTTTCTGAAACAGGTGGGCGTACAATTCATCGATGTGGTTTTGGCTGAGGATGCCCCTATCGCTGGGAATGGCCATAAACGGGACATCTTGTGCCGGATGGTTAATCTCCTGGACAAGGTGGCCTCCCCATTTGCCCCGCACGAGCGGGAACGCAGCTCCCGTCAGCGCTGTATTGTCAATCTGAGGCAATGGCTGGCAGAAGGGGGAAGCCTTAAGGAACGCATGATAGACTAAGGCGGTTATGCCTATCCCTCGGTCAGACCATGGAAACGCCCTTGATCTGGACGAATATATCCTGACCAGTCTCAAAGCCGAACCGGGCTAGGGAAAGCCTGGATATCCGGGCCAGGATCCGTCCCCCGTCTTCGTCGCCCAGTGCGCAGAGAATGTTGAACTGGGCATTGCCCAGGTCATGAACGGCCAGGATGCGGGCGGGCAACACATTCAAAATGGTTGTCTGGGAAGGGTGGGTGCTCGCCAGGCTGACATCGCTAGCGGCAATGCGCAGGCGGCACCGACTGTTCACCGGGCCAAGCGCGCCAGGGACCTGTAGGGTGGCTCCTTTGACGGTCAGTAGGCTGATGACATTCTTGTCGTCAAAGCCGGTAATCTCCGCCTCCAGAATGCTGGTGGCCTCCCGGCTGGATGCCAGGGGCAGACTGCAATCGGTCAGCATTTCATCCAGCGGGCCGTTGGAAATGACCCGGCCTTTGTCCATGACCAACATATGATCGGCCAGCCGCTCTACCTCGCTATGATCATGACTGACATAGAGCACCGGGATCGAGAGGCCGGCATGAAGCCTTTCGAGATAGGGGATGATCGCGGTTTTGGCCGCCCGGTCCAGAGCCGAAAGCGGTTCATCCATCAGCAGGATGTCCGGTTTCGACAATAGGGCACGGCCAATGGCGACCCGTTGGCGCTCTCCGCCGGAAAGCCTGTCCGGTATGCGATCCAAAAGTTCCCTGACCCCCAACAGATCCGCCGTTTCGTGCAAGTGCACCTTATCCGGATTAGCCATGCCATAAGACAGGTTTTGTTTGACCGTCATATGGGGGAACAGGCTGGCCTCTTGGAAGACATAGCCGATGGCACGTTTATGGGGCGGGCGGAAATATCCCTGATCCTGCCACACATCATCTTTCAGACGCACATACCCATCGAGCCGCTCCAGCCCGGCGAGGCAGCGCAATATGGTGGTCTTACCACAGCCTGAGGGGCCGAACAGCGCAGTGATGCCGCTGGCCGGGATCTCAAACGCGGCATCCAGGGTGAAATCCTGCAACCGGCCTTTCAGCTTTGCCGACAGGAAGTTCATGAGCGGCCTCCATGGGCCGGGCCGCGGCGCAGTTTTTTCTCCAAAACCATCATGGCCAGGATAACCAGGAAGGCAAACACCAGCATCCCGGCGGAGATCAGATGCGCCTGGTCATATTCGAGGGCTTCCACATGATCATAAATGGCAATGGACAGAACCTTGGTTTCGCCCGGGATATTGCCACCGATCATCAGGACCACACCAAATTCACCTACAGTATGGGCAAAGCCCAGCACCGCGCCGGTCAGGAAACCCGGTCGGGCCAGGGGCAGGGCGATGGTGAAAAACCGTTTCCAAGGCGAGGCGCGCAAGGTTGCCGCCACTTCCAGCGGGCGTTCACCAATGGCCTCAAAGGCATTGCGGATCGGCTGGACCACGAAGGGCAGGGAGTAAAAAACCGATCCGATCACCAGCCCTGCAAAGGTGAAGGGCAGGCTCTGGCCGGTCAGGGAGATGGCCAACTGGCCAAGCGGGCTGGACGGGCTCATGGCGATCAGCAGATAGAAACCCAATACGGTCGGCGGCAGCACCAGGGGCAGGGCGACCAGGGCGGCAACGGCCTCCTTCCACCAGGCGGAGGACCGGGCCAGCCACCAGGCCAGCGGTGTGCCGAGAACCAGTAAGATGATCGTCGTGACAGCGGCCAGTTGGAGGGTGATCCGGATGGTTTCCCACATCAGCCTTCCCCCAGACCATAACCGAATGACCGGATCATTTTGCCCGCCGGATCGCTTCTAAGGAATGCCAGAAAAGCGCGGGCCGCGGGATTGTCCTTCCCGCGGTTGAGCAAGACGGCCTGCTGGCGGATCGGGGCATGCAGCGTTTCTGGAACCATCCAACCGGCGCTGTCTGAGGCTTTCAGTTGCGCGGCGGCGACCAATCCCAGATCCGCATTGCCGCTGGCCACGAATTGATAGGTCTGGGCGATATTCTCACCAAAAACCAACTTGCCCTTCGTATTGATCTTCAGATTCCCCAACAGCTCTTCAGCGGCCAGGCCATAAGGGGCGGTTTTTGGATTGGCGATCGCCAGGCGCTGGAAATCACCGCTTTCCAGTTTGTTTCGAAGGGCGGTGGATGTGCGGAGGGTCGGGCTATAGAGGGCCAGTCGGCCAACGGCATAGGTGAAAAGGCTCTCCTCTAGTGCCAGCCCGTCAAAAACCAGCCGGCTTGGCCGTTCCGCATCGGCGGCGAGGAATATGTCAAAGGGGGCACCGTGGATGATCTGGGCATAGAGTTTCCCGGTGGATCCAAAGCTCAATACGGCTTTGTGACCGCTTGTCCGCTGGAAGGTTTCTGCCAGCTGCTTGGCTGGGCCGGTAAAATTGGAAGCGACCGCCAAATGCACTTTTTCGGCCTGCGCCATCGGCACAGCCAGGAACGAGATCGCAAGAATGGCGGTAAAGTTTTTCAGCATCGGTCAAAATAGGGTTGGAAACGCTTTGATTTCAAGCGCTTTCCTGCTGGCCTGCAACAAAATCCTGCACGTGCGGTGGAAACGGCACAATATGGCAAAAAGGCCAAAATCGATCGATTGAGTTGATCAGGAGAATCCGGCACTCTTCTGACCAACTTAAGAAACAAACCCCATATGCAATTGGGATCGAAGAGGGAAACAAGCAATGTTCGGTAGTTTCTACAAATCCAGGAAATGGGCGCTCTGGGCCTATGGTGGCGGGGCGTTGCTCATTGCGATCACGTGGATACAGGTTCAGTTCACGGTATTGTTTAACGAGTGGTATGGCCGGTTCTATGATTTGTTGCAGCGCTCGGACCAGTATGGCGACAATCCGGAAAAGGGATTGACCGAGTTTTACGATCAGATTTTTAGCCCCAGTTTTCTGACAGATGGTTTCGAGGGGGCACCGTCATTTCTATTGCTTGCGATGCCCAGTATTGTGCTTGGCATGTTTATGAGATGGTTCACAAAGATCTATGTCTTGCGTTGGCGGGAAGCGATGACCTTTTCATACATTCCCCGCTGGCGGGCCGTGAAAGAGGAAATAGAAGGTGCTTCACAGCGTATCCAGGAGGATTGTTTCCGTTTTGCCCGCATTGTCGAAGATCTTTCCCTTCAGGTTGTGGAAGCCTTTTTGACCTTGATTGCTTTCATTCCCATTCTCTGGGCGCTCAGTGAACAAGTTGACCTTCCGATTTTGAAGGATTACGAGGGCTCGCTCGTTTGGGTGGCATTGATTGTATCCATCGGTGGGTTGGCAATTTCCTGGGTTGTGGGGGCAAAGCTGCCAGGTCTTGAGTATAACAACCAGAAGGTAGAGGCGGCCTTTCGCAAAGATCTGGTGTTGGGCGAGGATAACAAGGAGAAATATGCTCAGCCCAACCGGCTCTGGGAGTTGTTCTTGGGAATTCGCTTCAATTACCACAGGCTCTATCTCCACTATTCCTACTTTAACCTATGGTGGCTCTCATACCGGCAGGTGATGATTATTCTACCTCTGTTCATCATGGGGCCTGGGTTGTTTTCCGGGGTCGTATCTCTGGGGGTTGTGATGCGGGTGAACCAAGCCTTTGGAGAGGTTCACGGAGCGTTCTCAGTCTTTATGAATAACTGGATTTACATTACAGAGCTGCGCTCAATTCGAAAGCGTCTGAAGGAGTTTGAAAACAACCTGACAAGGTATTCGAATTCCAACACTGACCTCGGCTACCAGCCGGCAGATTGACCACAAGAAAAGCCCCGGTTTTGCCGGGGCTTTATCTTTGTGAGTGGCGAAATGAGAAAACCCGGCATAAAGCCGGGTTTTCCTTGATTGCAGACCCGTTGGATGGGATCAGATCTCGAACTGCATTTCGGGCCATAGGAAGCCGCGTTCTTTCAGCTCTTCAATGATCCGGTCGGCCAGTTCCTCCGGTGTGCCATCGCCGCCATTGACGGTAATTTCAGCGGTTTCCGGCCGTTCATAGGCGCTGTCGATACCGGTGAAGTTGGAAATCTCACCGGCGCGGGCCTTTTTATAAAGGCCTTTGGGGTCGCGTTCCTCGCAGACCTCGATCGGCGTGTCGACAAAAACCTCAAGAAACTCGTTTTCCTCTAGCAGGTTCCTGGCCAGACGCCGTTCGGAAATGAAGGGCGAGATGAAAGAGACAAGCACGATCATGCCGGCATCAACGAACAGCTTCGCGGTTTCGCCCACACGGCGGATATTTTCCACCCGGTCCGCATCGGTAAAGCCCAGATCCCGGTTCAGGCCATGGCGGACATTGTCCCCATCCAGGGTATAGGTATGGCGGCCTTCGGCATGCAGTTTCTTTTCGACCATATTGGCAATGGTGGATTTACCGGCACCGCTGAGGCCCGTGAACCACAGGACGCAGGGTTTCTGGCCTTTCATATCGGCGCGGGCGCGCTTGTTCACGTCCAGGCTCTGCCAGTGAATGTTGCTGGCGCGGTGCAGGGCATGTTCGATCATGCCGGCAGCCACGGTGGCATTGGTCATCCGGTCCACCAGGATGAAGGCACCGGATCGGCGGTTTTCGTCATAGGGGTCGAAACTGAAGGGTTTGTCGGTCGAGATGTTGCACACCCCCACCTCATTCAGCTCAAGCGTCTTGCCGGCCTGTTGCTCCAGGGAATTCACATTCACCTTATATTTCAGCGAACTGATCTGCGCCGCACCGGTCTTGGCACCCATTTTCAAAAGATAGGGGCGGCCCGGCAGCAGGGGCTGGTCATGCATCCAGATGATCTTGGCTTCAAACTGGTCGGCATGGGTGGCGCGGTCCTTGGCATCGCACAGAAGATCGCCGCGTGAGATATCAATCTCGTCGTTCAGGGTCAGTGTCACGGCCTGTCCGGCAATCGCCTGATCCAATTCCCCATCATAGGTAACGATGGATTTCACCGTGCTGGTCTGGCCGGAAGAAGGGACGGCGATCTGGTCACCCGGTTTGATGGTGCCGCCCTCAATGGTGCCGGAAAAACCCCGGAAGTCCAGATTGGGCCGGTTCACCCATTGAACAGGCATCCGGAAGGGTTTTTCATGCAGGTCGGATTTGACCTCAATGGTCTCCAGCAGGCCCATCAGGGTCGGGCCATGGTACCAGCTTGTATGTTCGCTGTTGCTCAGAACATTGTCGCCTTTCAGCGCGGAAAGCGGAATGGCGTGTACCGCCTCGAAACCGAGATTTTCCGCAAATGCGTTATATTCCTCAACAATGGTGTCGAATTTTTCCTGGGAATAGTCGATCAGGTCCATCTTGTTGACGGCCAGGACCACATTGCGGATGCCAAGCAGGGACACGATATAGCTATGGCGGCGGGTCTGGGTCAGGATTCCCTTGCGGGCATCGATCAGGATCACCGCCACATCGGCGGTGGAGGCACCGGTCGCCATGTTGCGGGTATATTGTTCATGGCCGGGCGTATCCGCGACGATGAATTTGCGTTTTTCCGTGGAAAAGAACCGGTAAGCCACATCAATGGTGATGCCCTGTTCCTGTTCCGCCTGCAGGCCGTCCAGCAGCAGTGCAAAGTCGATGTCGCCGCCCTGGGTGCCGACCCGCTCGCTATCCTTGGCCAGGGCTGCGATCTGGTCCTCGAAAACCATCTTCGAATCCCAGAGCAGGCGGCCGATCAGGGTGGATTTGCCGTCATCGACGCTGCCGCAGGTGATAAAGCGCAACAGGCCTTTTTCTTCATGGGATTTCAGATAGCCGAGAATATCATCGGCGATGAGATCGGATTGATGGGCCATCAGAAGTAACCCTCCTGCTTTTTCTTTTCCATAGAGCCTGCCTGGTCGCGATCAATGATGCGGCCCTGGCGCTCGGATGTTTTGGTCAACAGCATTTCCTGGATGATTTCCGGCAGGGTGCTGGCGGTGGATTCGATTGCCGCAGTCAGCGGATAACAGCCGAGCGTGCGGAACCGGACAGATTTCATCATCGGCTCTTCGCCGGGATTAAGCGGCATCCGCTCGTCATCCACCATGATCAATCCGCCATCACGCTGAACGACTGGGCGTTCTGCGGCATAATACAGCGGCACGATCTGGATGTTTTCCTTGTAGATATATTGCCAAATGTCCAACTCGGTCCAGTTGGAGATTGGGAAGACACGGATGCTTTCATCCTGTTTGATCCGGGTATTATAGAGGTTCCACAATTCCGGTCGCTGATCCTTCGGATCCCAGCGATGGCTGGCAGTCCGGAAGGAAAAGACCCGTTCCTTGGCACGGGATTTCTCCTCATCACGGCGCGCACCGCCAAAGGCCGCATCGAACTTGTATTTGTTCAGTGCCTGTTTCAGCGCTTCTGTTTTCATGATGTCCGTATGCAGGGCAGACCCATGGGTGAAGGGGTTGATGCCATCCTTTACCCCTTGTTCGTTGATATGGACGATCAGATCAAACCCGTGTTCCGCGGCCATCTTGTCCCGGAAAGTGATCATTTCCCGGAATTTCCAGGTGGTATCCACATGCATCAGCGGGAAGGGCGGTTTGGACGGAAAGAATGCCTTTCGAGCCAGATGCAGCATGACGGCTGAATCTTTACCGATGGAATAGAGCATCACCGGGTTTTCAAACTCCGAGGCAACTTCACGGATGATGTGGATGCTTTCCGCTTCCAACTGGTCGAGATGGGTTAACGTATCCTTGCTGATGGTCATGATGCTTTAGATCCGTGTGTCTTATATATAAACACAAAAAAGTGTGTTATTGTTTATATTACATTAATGAAACGTCTAATTAGCAACAGTCATGGTGAGGAGCAACACAAAAATGAATGTTGGCGGATTAAAACCGTAAACATGCTGGGTGCTCCCAGGGCATGATGAAATTCAATCCTTGACTTTTTTTTGGGTTAGGAGAATACGGGAAGCACTAAATACAGGGGAGCTTGAGAGTTGCAATTGTGAATACAGTTCAATGAAACTCAAAGTAAATCAGACGCTTCTATTTCTTGTCCTGATGATTCTGATGATTGCTGGAACCGCAATTGGGCTGACGCGCGAAGTGGATGCTATCCGTGTCCTCTACAAGCGTTACAAGGCGCAGGATATCTATCAGTTTGAGGAAATCAGGCCAGAGCATAAGCAGATTGATCCCGCAGGTTTTATTTCTTTGTCCGAAGGGAGAAGGCCGCGCATTGTGCGGGAGAGCATTTTACGTCTCTTGAAGGAGCAGGCCGGTAACGGATACAAGTTGGTGCGCGAGATTGATCTGGTCGGGGCATCAAAAGCCCGGCTCTGGTTTCCTATTCGAGATGAGTTTAGCCAATGGGATGGGGTGAAAAGTTTCACCCGTTTCCGATATGTTCTTGAGCCGGAAGTGCACTCATACGTCTATCATCTGGTTCCAGAAAAACCAGTCGGAAAAGGGGTAGTCTATCACCATGGTTTTGGTGAGCCTTTTACGATCGCCAGACCACTCTTCGAGGCGCTGCTTCTGGCGGGTTATGATGTGATGATCTACAACCATTTTGGCTTTGGGGAGAACTATCTCTTAATGGAGGTGCCTGGTTGCGGAGATAGCGGCGGCGAAACGACCTGCGGTCGCAATATGATCTCGGAGATGGAGGATATTCCGCGGGCGCTGCATTACCAGCTTTCTCCGATTTTTGATGGTCTGGATTATCTAGAATATGAAGTTGGCGTTAAAACTATTGACATTGTCGGTTTCTCTGCCGGCGCCCCGACCGCTACAGTCGTTGCGGCTTTGAGTGACAAGGTCAGGAATGTTGTGGCTGTGGCGGGTGTCTATCCCGACTATTTGCGTGAAGGTCAGGAGGTTGCAATGGGGATCGCGGCTTACCCGCCTCTGCGGGATAAGCTTTCGATGATGGATTTGTTTGTGATGACCGCCATACCGAAAGGGCGTCAATCCGTGCAATTGTTTAACAGGTTTGATCGTTGCTGCTTCCGAAACCGAAAAGGTCTTCTTTATGTGGAGTCGGTTCGTAAAGCGGTTGAGCGGATCGGTGGACAGGGCCAGTTCGACGTCATTATCGATGAGAGCCACGCCGACCATAAGATTTCCATTAGTGCCATTAACACAATTCTAGATTTGGTGCAGTAGGCCGCCATGGCCGCAGCTGGAAGAGGTGGCTAACAAGGGGGGCACCGGTATCTCGGGCGTCGGGCAATAGTGAGTTTGAGTTTTCTGAAAACTGTAGTCTGGTGCTGGCCAATCGCGGGTGGGTCTATTCAATTGCCTTCTCTGACGCACCTTTGAACCAATAACTGGCCTGGGAACGTCATGCGCGCGATTCCTTTGTGGTGTCTCTTTCTCCTCTTTCATTTCAGAGACCTGCCAGCGAAAAAATATTGGCTATTGGATCGATCAAAAGATGTGGCACCGCAATATGCGGGCCATGTGGCTGTGAAAGTTGAAGATGATCGTTTGGCCATTTCGAAGAGGGCAGTCGATTTTCTTTTGAATTCATATGGATTTGATGCCGGACTGTCACGCGATAGGACTTCGTTCGTTAAATTCGACGGCTTAGAGGCCTGTAGAAGAAACAGGCGCAATAGAAAGCCAATGAGCCATTGCAACTGGATCGGAGATTTCATAGAGTTCAATTATTGAACGTTGTCTAAGGGGTGCCATATGTCACGATCCCGGATTGTGCGGGAAATATTGATGGAGATCGAACGCGATCCCAATATTTCGCAGAAGAGATTGGCTGAAACGATCGGCATCTCTGTCGGTATGGTGAATTGGCATATCAAACGTTGTGTCAACAAGGGCTTCGTGAAGCTGCAGCAGGCTCCTGTGAAACGTTACATGTACTATCTGACACCAGAGGGATTCGTTGAGAAAGTGACGTGAGCCCTTAAAACTCCTCCAAAAATGAGTAGAGTCCGTCCAATAAAAGGAGACGGACATGAAGCGCAGTCGATTTAGCGAAGAACAGAT
>NZ_QRDW01000018.1 GCF_003385955.1 Aestuariispira insulae | reverse complement strand
TCGCCTTGCCAGCATCTCCAGCACTGCACCCATCAGCGCCGGGCTGACATCCCGCCCGGCCATCACCTGGTGGCCACCAGCCAGGGTGATCGACAGATTATAAAGGGGAGTGGATCCACCAGGGGAAAGATCCGAGGTGATCTCTACGGGGAGAAAATCAGGCATATCCTCCTTCACCGGTTCAGGATCAACGGCAGCTTCGGGAAACTTCCTGCGCCAGTCATAGATCTGGGACGGATCAACATCATGCAGGTCTGCAACTTCCCGGACGCTGGTACCAGGTTGGGCCGCCTCCCGCACAATCTGCTTCTTGGCGGCCATGCTCCATTGCCGGCCGCGCTTCCTGCCATCTGTCATGGTCAAACCCTCAGTCCTCTGAAAACCTGTGGCTGAACCTGACTGTATTCGCAAACAGCTACAAGGTGGGGTTTACCGGGCGCTTACGTTGATGACACAGTTGCCCCGGAATCTCACAGTTAGTGACATCTAAATAAATGGCCGCCGGATATCATGAACTCCGCTGTGGTTCCATCATTACCCATGCCAATTGCGATAGCCGGACCTCCGATTCAGATTAATATCCGCTGTGGGCATGGCTTTGGCCAAAGTGACAATACTGGAAATGCCGTTCGAACGGTGGCCGGTACTCTCTTTGAAAAACCCTCGTTCCCCTGAGACTGCTCAGACGCTTTTGCATAGGATCCAGCCATACACTGTCGCAAATTGATGCGTCATTTTGAGATGGCTTTCGCCATCCTCCGTCAGCTGGTCACACAAAACATCTTAAGATCAACAACTTAAACAAGCTTCATACTTGGCCCGCCAATTGCGACCTCCTTAAGCAAACAGTGAGGAGAAAAGCAATGTCCGGTTACCTTCATCATGAAGATCAGAGCTTCGCTGATTTCCAGGCGATGCTGGTCGAACGTTCGGCTCAGTTCAGTCTGCTGGCTGCCACTGGTCCCATCTCTGAATTAATCGACTCCGTGGAAGAAATCGCGGACATTCCGGCCGAACTGGGATGGAGGCATTGATCATGCGCAAGCACAGACATGCCCCCGAGTTGGGCAATCGCCGATATCAGCGGGACCTGGCCAGCGGTTTGCAGGAAACGCTCGGCCTTGATGATGCGGTCCGGTTTTGCGCCGAGCGGGGATGGCAGGGAACACTGACTTTCCTGCTCAGCATGCGCTCAGAGCAGCAAAGCGTGATTGTGGGAGAAGGATAATGCCCCTTGACCTGCACGCCCGAAACAACTCGGTCCATCGGATGCAATGGGGCCGGTGCCGAGACAGGATTGCCGCCTCAAACCTTTATCATTCTCCCGTTGGCCCGCGTTCAAATATCGGGGTCCAAAGGCTCGACAGGTTATTGGAGTTTTTCCAGCCCATGGCAAGGCTGATCGGGTTGGATTGGCTGGGCCGCCATTTCGGTCGTCGGGTGCGGTTGGCCCAACATGACTTCCAGCTTCCGCGCTTGCCGCAAGCATTTAGGAACTTCCGCCTGCTGCACATCACCGACCCGCATTTTGACATGGATCCGGACATGGCTCAGGCAATCATCAATATCTGCAACGATGTGGAGGTGGATCTCTGCGTTTTCACCGGAGATTACCGGGCCGGGAACGATGGAGCTTGCGAGAGCATTTATCCAAGCTTCCGCTCGCTGATAGGCGGGGTGAAAAGCCGGTATGGATTCTGGGGGATCCTTGGCAATCACGACGGCACCGAAATGCTGGAACCCTTAGAGGCAACCGGGCTCAAAATCCTGCTGAATGAAAGCGTGGATCTTCCGATCAAGGGACAAATACTGCGGCTGACCGGCCTGGATGACGTGAACTGTTTTTACACAGAGCAAGCGGATATCGCGCTGGATGCCGATCAGTCCGACTTTGCAATCGCGCTGGTTCATTCACCGGAAATGGCAAGCAGGGCCGCACGCGCTGGATACGGGCTTTATCTTTGCGGCCATACCCATGGCGGCCAGATATGCCTGCCCGGCGGCAAACCGCTGATCACGCATCTTCATTGCGAGAAGGATCTTTATGCCGGGCGCTGGCAGAGAGGCGACATGACAGGCTTCACCAGTCCGGGCGCCGGCATGTCAGGCCTGCCCTATCGTTTTTTCTGCCAACCGGAAGTCTCCCTGATCACTTTAACGGGAAAGGACTGAAAAGCATGATTGTTCACAGTTTGAAATTGGTTCGTAACCTGCTCCCGGGCTTGATTCTGGTGTTTTTGCTGATGCCCGCCGCGCTGGCGGGCTCCATTCCCGTTGGGAAACGGGCCGAGTTGCAACTGGTGCTGCTGGGCCATATCGAGGCAAATTCGAACAGTGCGGGCAACCGGTACAGGCATTTCAGCGGCACCGAGACCGCACCCGACTATTACCAGTTCAGCAAACTTCATCCCGTCATTTTGCAACGGGAGGGTGCCTATGTCCTTTGCGCCGACTTCATCAGTGAAACCGGCGCTTCCGTTGAGATGGATTTCATCTTGGTCGCGGATCGCCGGGGTTATCAGGTGACACAGGTTATTTTGAACAGCCGGAAAACCATCATGGGTTATTTCCGCACCTTCTCCGAATGAGCCTTTTGGCTCACTCTGCATCAGTTTGGGGACAGATAGAATGCGGTTTGGAATTTTGGGAAAATTTGCTCTGGTTTCGGGTCTCATTTACGGATTGATCCTGGTTATCGGGTTCACCATCGGCGGCAACTATCTGCGCACGCATCGCATGTCCGAAGAGATCACCAGCCTGGCGGCCTCAGCCCATGCGCTGCGCAAAGCCCTCCCTCCCTATGTCCATGACAAAAACGAAACTGCCGTGCGCAATCTTTTTCAATCGCTCAGCGGCAACCGCAGTGTCGATTGCCTCTGGATTGAACGGGGAAATGGCGTGGTTTGGATTGTCTGGCCATCCCTTGATTGCCAGGCGAAGGCCAACTTGTCCTCCGCTCATCTGATCAGTCTTCCCGTTGGCAATACCGGCAGCATGCTCAAAATGCGGTATTCCGATGCCTGGATCGAGGAAAAGCTTTATCGGGAACTGAGCCTGATCGTAATCATCAGCCTGCTGGCCTGTCTCAGTCTGCTCTTGCTGACATCCCTGATTTTCCAGATGACCGTTGGCCGTGGCCTTTCGCACATTACCCGGGTGATCAAGGCGCGCCGTGATTCCGGTTCTGCAAGGCTGGCGCGATGGCAGTCCGGTGATGAGATCGGTTTGATCGCGCGAATGTATAACGAGATGTTGCGCGAAGAATCCCGACGACGCGCCCAGTCGTCAAAATTGCGGCGGGACAGGGATAACGCGGAAATCAAGGCCACAGCAAAGTCCGAAGTGGTGGCCAATATCGGTCACGAACTGCGCACACCGCTTGCAGTTTTGGAAGGGACCGTGCGACACCTGACACATCAGCCTCACTCGCTCAATCAGGCCAGCCATTTTTCAAAATTATCAAAATCCTCTCTTCAACTGAAACGACTGTTAGAGGATTTTCAGATCCTGGCGGATCTGGACCATGCCGATAACGGCCCGACGCACAGCAGTTTCAGCCTGGCCGACCTTCTGGAAGAGATTTCCGAAGATCTGCCGACACAGGCTTTTGAGGGAGCGCCGGATATCAATATTCATGCGGACCGAACCCTCATCCGCATGATCATTACAAAAACAATCAAAATGATGTCTGCCCCAGAGGAAAGCCACGCCCCCATCCAAGTCACCGCTTCCACCGGAACAAAACCGCTATTGATCTTCCGTTTTTCCGGGCACGCTTTTTCAAATGACACCGTTGGAGAAGACCCCTATCTGATGCCGTTTAAGGCCTTTGCCGATATTGGTGATCAGGACAAGAAACAAAATCATGACATGATTTTGTTAGAGAAGCTCCTGCACAAAACAAACGGCCGCCTGTCGCGCGACGCGTTGGCTGACGGTGCGATAACCATTCACCTTCCTATCGAACTGCTGGATGTAAACCTGCCGCCCAAGCCTGCGCAATCACATACGCGTGGAACGATCATGGTGGTGGATGACAGCCCCACCAATCTCTTCATCATCGAGGATTTGCTGGTTCAAGCTGGCTTTGATGTCAAATGCTTCAACAGCGCTGCAACCGCGATTGAACAGTGTGATAAGGGCCGGTTCAGTGCGGTCTTCATGGATCTCAGCATGCCCGGAATGGACGGCTATGAGGCAACGGCCGCTCTCCGGCACAAGCTCGGTGCCGACATGCCCCCAGTCATTGCCCTCACCGCCCATGTCTCACTGGAAATCCGGCAACGCTGCAAAGAGGCCGGCATGCGCGGGTTCCTCTCCAAGCCGCTGGACGAACAGGCGGTCCTGGCCACACTGACAGAATTCCTTACCGCGCCATGCCAAGAGAGGATCAAGTCAGTTTCCTAAGGGCCGTTTCCGTTTCCTCACATAAGGTGATGAGCTGGTTCCGCAGATCATCCAACGCCTCCAACTCTTCATTTTCGGCCTTCAATTCCAAACGTGCGGCAGCGGCGGAAACGGCTGGCGCACCGAAATTTGCAGCGGCCCCCTTTAACTGATGGGCCAGACTGCCCAACTGTTCCGACGTTTCGGGGATTTGGGCGAACTGTTCTCTAAGCGCGCCCAGTTCTTGTAGAAAAATAGAAGAGATCATTTCGAACTTATCCGGAGCGAGTCTGGCCTGGATAGAGTTGATTTTTTGCATATCCAGTAATCCCTGAATATTGCCGGGCGCTTGGTGCTGGCCCGGCAAATCGGCCTCTTCCCCGACTTTCCCCGGATCCATCACTTTTTTGATGGCATGACCCAGGCTGGCTTCGGAGATCGGCTTGGTCGTGAAGCCATCCATGCCGGCTGCCGCGCATTTTTCCTGATGTTCGCGCAAAACATTGGCCGTAAGCGCAATGATGGGGATCTGTCCCTTGGGCGGATCCAGCGCCCGGATCTGCCGGGTGGCTTCATAGCCATCCATAACAGGCATCTGCACATCCATCAGGATCAGGTCATAATCAAATGCCATACACAAGGTGACCACCTCTGCGCCATCAGAACAGATGTCCACCAAATGCCCCATCTGTTCCAGCATCATTTTCACCAATTCCTGATTGGTAAGGTTATCTTCGGCCACCAGGATCCGATAACTCTCTTCAAAGCAGACATCTTCTTCCTCTTCGGTCCGCATATGCGGTGGCAACAAAGCCGACGCGTTCTGACCCAGCATTTCCAGCAAGCGCATGAGCATTGTCCGGTAACGGACGGGCCGTGTCAGGCAATGGTCGATCAAGTCGGGATCGACCAAAGATTCCTTCATTCCCTCAATCAGGACAATTTTCAAATCCCCCAGACGGCGGCGTAACCCAGAAAACAGAGTTGCGGCCGAAACCTCAGTATCCACCAGCAGCCCGTCATCAATAATCAGGATGGTTGGTTGATCTTCGGTCTGGTTTCTTTCAGATAACTGCGCCAACGCGTCGAGATCCACGACGGTTTCGATCCTGCCGCCAAACGGCTTGAGCTGCTGACGAACCGAATCAGCATAGAGATTCTCGGGCAGAGCCAGAATAAAACTGATCCCGATGATCTCGTCCGGGAAAACCAGACTGACCGGATCTTCCTGCACACGCTGCAGCTTCAATGTGGCGGTGAAGGTTGCGCCACGACCAAGATCGCTTTCAACGGTCAATTCCCCCTGCATCAGCTGGCAGAGCTGCCGACTGATGGCGAGTCCCAGCCCCACACCCTGTCCTCTGGGCCCTTTGTCACCCACTTGTGAAAACCGACCGAACAGATTTTCGTGTTCTTCTCGGGCAATGCCAATCCCGGTATCCTGAACCGTGATGGCGAGCAGGCAATGCTCTCTTGACTGTTCGATCACTTCCGCGCCCAGCCTGACGCCGCCGCTGTTGGTGAATTTAACTGCATTGCCCACCAAATTGGCGATAACCTGCCGCACCCGGCCCGCATCGCCGATCAGAATGGGCGGAACAGTGACATCGGCGAACTGAGACAAATAAAGCCCCTTTTCACGGGCATTCGCCCAGAAAAGCTCCACAACATCTTCCAACAGTTCATGGATGCTGAAACGGTTATCCTCAAGAGAGATCTGATTGGCTTCCAGTTTAGAGAAATCAAGAATGCCATTGATAATCGAGAGAAGCTCATCACCGGAGGCCCGGACGGTTTTCAGCAGATGTTTCTGCTTAGGAGTCAGTTCTGAATTCATCAGCATACCCGCCATGCCGAGCATGCCATTCAACGGGGTGCGGATCTCATGGCTCATATTCGCCAGGAAGGTGGATTTTGCCTCATTGGCAGTTTGGGCCTGGGCCAGTGCCTCTTCCAGTTTACCGGTGGCTTCCACGCGTTCGGTGATATCCCTCAGGTAGCCGACAAATACCGACTGACCATCCTGAACCCCCTCCGCCACAAAAAGCTCCACCGGCAGGATTTTGCCATCGGATCGGACCGCGGAAAGCTCGAGCCTTTGCCCCAATACGGGCCCAACCCCGGTATTGAGATAATTCTCCATGCCTTTGGCATGGGCCTCTCTGAATTCTTCGGGAATGATCAACTCTGCCATGTCCCGGCCGATCACCTTGCGCCGCTTATAGCCAAAAATCTGTTCAGCAGCCGGATTAAATTCGATCAGCTTGCCATGATGGTCAATCACCAGGATCGCATCCATTGAGGCATCGATCATGGTTTTGAAACGATGCTGGCTGGCCTTGAGATCAACTTCCCGTTTTTTCAATTCGGTGATATCGACCCGGAATCCGACGACGCCCCCTTCGGCCGTGCGGCTTTCTTCAATCCTGAGCCATCGGCCATCCGGCATTTTCTGTTCGATCGGGCCGGGCGGGTTCCGGTGCATGGTCAAACGACTGGCAAGCCATTCTTCTTCCCGGCCCCGGGCCTCTGCATATTGGTTATTATCCAATCCGAAACGAAGAATATCCTCGAATGATGCCCCTTCACGGATCGCTTGCGCCGATTCAGGATAGGCCTGCCTGTATTTCTCGTTACAAAATACGAGATGGTCATCCTCATCGTAATAAACAAAGGCATCAGGGGCCGCCTCCAGGGCTTCCTTCAAACGCCGGATATCTCTTTCCAACAGTTTGTGCCGACCCTGCAATCTCCTGGCCCAGCCGATCGACAAAACAAGCCCAAACCCGAAAATGACAGTTCCCGCCAAGGCGAGAGCAAGAAATATTGACGTTGATCCCATGTCGATCTTTCCGGTGACCTCCCCTTTTAACGGCCGTCAAAATGCATCATACAACCGATTTCCGAAGAATTTCGATATTATCTTCAATACGTTCCTGAATGAGGAGAGATTTCAGATGATCGATGGTGCTGCAAGTCAGCGCCTGCCCCTTGGGCAACAGCAATTGTCCACGCAGGGTTTTTAGGTCAACCGCAAGCCTGTCTCCCGGCAGCAGCAGGGACACGCGACGCTTGAGGCGCACAATGTTTGAGACCATGCCGGAAGACTGCCCCATAAGATGATCAACAAGGCAACGCGCAATCTGACGTTTGATCGGGGAACCTTCTTCCCCCCCCGATGCCATAAGAATGGTTGCGGCATCCTGCGGCGGCATTTTTTCCATCAGCCAAACAGCATCATGGCAAAACTTGAGGATATGCGGCCCGTAGCGATCGCAGCTGTTTTTATCTTTGCCGCCTGCCAGCTGAAAGGCCGATTCAACCATATCGCCAATTGCGGCAAGCTGCGGCATTTTCCGGAGCATCTCCCTGGCATAGTGCGCATGGCAATTGAACAGGTGCCACTCCTCATCACTTAACTGCTCACAGACACTGACCTTGTCCATGACCCCGTGGGGGACCTTCAGAAACCCGATCCACAGCAATGATCCGGCCAGCCGGATCTGCCAGGGTTTTTCCGGTTTCAATTCATCCACCAGATGATTGACCAGTTCCTGCAGGCGAAGACATTTGGGTTTCAAATTCGGCAGTTGGCTGGTCAGTGTTTCAAACAGCACCGCAACAAAACCGGTCAGAGTTCGCTCCAGAACTTCGGCCTCGATCTTTTGGCGCTGTGCCAGAAGGGCACAATCCTCCACCGCATACAACAACTCCGAAAGCTCTCCGCCTTTGTTAAGATAACGATGTACCTTTCCCTGCCGGATCGCGGCTTGCGCACTTTCAAGACTGGCATTGCCTGTAACCAGGATTGTGGCAATATGGGGGATCAACCCCTGGATATCAGCAGCCAGATCCAAACCATTTTGCGCCCCCAGCATCAGATCACAAATCAGGATGTCAAACCGGGGGCCTTCATCGACTTGCCTCTTGGCTTCTTCTGCCGACAGAGCGGTTGCAACGCAATAGCCATCCTCCAGCATACCTGCCATCAGGGCCAGGGAGGAGGGAGAATCATCCACGATCAGGATCGAGGTTTTATCCATCATGGCCTCCGGCGTTGAGACCGTTTCGGTTAAGGATATGGCTGATGGTTTCATGGGCATCCTCCTTTAATCGAACCCAGTTTTCAAATTCTCCTTCTACACGGTCAGGCATCCGCGCACGAAGGACGGCGATCTCATCTGCGGCTTCTTCTTCCAGCCACGCCAACCAGGCGGCATCTTCCTGCGCCAGCGCCAGTTCAATCAGCCGCCGGTCCAGAATGGGAGCTTTTGCACAGGCCGAGCGGCTGGGGTGGACCAGGAAGACATCCCCTTCCCGGCCATCGGTCGGATCCAAAGGATGCGCGGTTGGCATGAAGGCATGCCATTGAAGATATCCCCCCGCGCCAAATAGATAGGCTTGAAGACCGGCAGCCAGTTGCGGATGGTCCATGTTATAAAGCCAGACCTGCTTGCCCATTTGACCGGCCCGGTCAAACAAGGACCGGTTAATGCCAAAGCCCTGATTGGCGATCAGGATATCGAAATGTTCCATCAATGCCTGCTGGCCGGGTGCATTGAGATGCCCGGCCAGACGAATTGCCGGATTGCGAGCACGCATTTCTGTCGCCGCTATGCCGATGGCAGGGAACTGCCCTGGCACGGGTTCATCCGCGATAGACCAGGTCACCTGTCCGCCGTATGAAGCCACGGTCCGGCTCACAGCTGCCAGACGGTCAAAGGTTTCATCCTGTCCAAACAGCAGTCTCAAATCCTTGGGCTGGGCATAAGAAAAAGCGGTAAACCCAGTTCTGCGAGAGACCTCAACCATGGCCGCCGCCATCACGTCCGTTGCCCGCAATTGATCCGGTTTGGAAGGAACCGCGATATCCTGGAGGTGAAAATCACGCAGGATTTTACGGAAACACTGCGATTCAGCAGGCACCTGGTCCGGAAACCGGTTCGCCATCGGCAGCTCTTCCAGATAGGCCGAAATGAAATGAGAGGGTGCCGGCCGATCAATATCGACGGCCCGAACAGCAAAACTAACCACGGTTTTGCCTTGCTCGGTCACCCGCCCCCGAAACAGTCCGGCAGGCAAATTGTCCTCATTCCTCAACCGCAACAGATAATCTCCCGGCGCAAAAACGGCCGTCCGATCGACCGGATCCAAAATCCGTGAATCCAACGTAAGGAATTCTGCATTGGGACTAACCCTGCTCAGGCTCCCACTGATCCGCCAAACATCCACGCTCAGCTGCGCCCCGTTGTAGGCAGGCGCATGAAGGTGAAAGCCAACCGACGTCGCAGGCAGGCGCAGATGCAAAAACACCAGGCCGTCCCGCGCCAAAAGCCCGGATGGTTTATTCTCCGGCAGGATTTCCTCCCACCGGTTGGGTGTTTTGATGACCGGCCAGCGACTGTCGTAACGCTCTTGGCGCTGATATTCGATTGTTTTCAGTGACCCCGGTTTATCGATAGGCACCAGCACCAAACCCGCAAGATGGGTAGCGGCCGCCCTGTCACCGGCAAACTCGATATCAATCCTTCCCGTGTTTGTTTGAATGTCCAGGATGACCGGGTCACCTCGATAACGGCCCAGACCCATCCAGGCGCTGCCCGCAGGCGTGTTTTCCGCCCCCGGCAGCTTCCGATAGCGTTCTGCCAGCCATTGCCCGATGGTCCGCCGGTCATATGCGCGGATTTCTCCATTGATTTTGATCCGGCGTTCCAAATGATGGGGCAGTGTTTCCCACTCGCCCGTATCTTCCATCCACATCATCAACAGGTAACGTCCCGGTTTCGCCTGGAGGTTCAGACCGGCGATGCCGCTGACACCGTCACCGATCAAAACGTCACTGTAGGGGCGGCGGGTTTCTGAACAGTTGCGCACACATTCGAGGCGCGGATCAGAAGCATCGATATGTTCAAAGCCGGGGAAGACCGGACTGCCAGCAGGACCAAAATCCAGGGCAATGACATCGCCCGGCAACGGCGGCGCCACCGCTATATCCAGCGCCAAGGCAATATCCCCAGCATCATGCTCCCTTGCAAACAGAGTGACGATGATGGGCTGATCAGCGGGGAAAGCCGCACCATTGCTGCTCTTCAACCCCTGGAGCGGGAAATACAGTTTAAAACGCCCCGGCTTAACCCAGCGCTCGGCATTAAAGCGCGTCGCGTAGCTGTTGGATCCCGCATGTTCAATTTTAATGAAAAGAGGGATGGCCACTGCCGCTGAATTCTCGCCTGAAATCTGCAGCTCTACGCCCGGTCCGATCGAAACCGCGGCCAAAGTTTGATGCTGCAGGATTTGGAACTCTTCCCCCGTCCCACTGGGATAGGAGTATTTCCAAAGGCCAATCAGCAACAAGATGAGAAATGCCAGCGGGCCAAGATGTTTCAAATAAACCATCTCAAAAACTATCCGTCATGAAGGAAGCCTGGCGCAGACGGGGTGCTACCAACGACCAGATTTTCCGGCCGATCCCGCCCGCCTTGGAGAATTGCCGTTCCAGCTCTTTGAACAGGGATGGATAAATCTGATCATTCAGCACGGCACCGGCGAGGCAGATCTCCGCGTCGACCAGTTGCTCCACCGCACGGGCTATGAGGTTTGACGAGGTCTTGTTGCTGGCAACCACAAGAACGGTGCTGGCAAAATGCGCGGCCAGCATCTTTGTCGGAATACCGTTGAGATTGGGCCTGCAAAGGCAGGGGGCATCGGCGATCACCAGATCATAGTCTTCCAGCATGCTTGCCAGCGCTTCCTGAATGATTTCCGGTTTTCTCGTTTCCACGGGAAAACTCTGGCGGTGCGGTGCCGGCAGGAACGAAAGTTTGGTGCCCGAGACCGTGAAGATATCCCGTTCGATATCCAACTGGTCCAGTCGCCAATCGCTTGTCGGGAGTTGCAGAACTCCGTTTAAAAAGGGCCGGTAGGTGTTGAATTCCATCAACAAAGTGCGACGTCCGCTGGCTGCGGCCTTTTGGGCGATCGCGTAGGCGATAGTTGAAACCCCCTCCCCACGGTCGGCGGAGGTGAACAGGATCGTGCGATGATCCTTTGCCACGGTCTTTGCGTAGATCGACGCGGTTTCATCATATTCGATCGGCAGCGGGGCGACATCATGGAGGCGGCTCATGATCAAAGCCCTCCCAGCAGGGCGAAGACAGAGGTGATCGACACCACGTCCCGCACACCATTCATGAAAATCTTCCAGTCGCTTTGCTCGATGCTGGGCACATAGACCGTATCGCCCGCGCGGATCACGGGCAGGGAACCGAAATCCCCTTGGCGTGCGAAATTCACCAGATCAAAGGCCTGTGCCTTCGGCTCGCCCTCCACCAGATTCACCACGACAATCTTTTCCGCCCAGGCATCGGCAGAAGGGCCCCCGGCTTCCGCCAGCAGATCCAGGATGGTCATGCTGTCATCGAACTTGTAGCGGCCGGGAGAACCGACAGAACCGATCACCCGAACCATCTGGCCGGACGGAACCTCAGTCCAGTCCCGGTTCCGGGACGGCACATAGATCACATCGCCCGGCAGAACACGCGGCAGCAGGGTTTCATCGCCTGTTTCAAAATAGAGAGAAAGGTTCAATGGCGTGACCCGACTGTCGGAATGGCCACGATGGGTGACCCGGATATTCTGGAGATCCGCATCGGTGCGCGGGCCGTCCGCAGCCGCAATGATATCCAGGAAATGGAGATTATCATTGAAGGCATACCGCCCGGGGGAGCCGACAGCCCCCATGACATAAATGGACCGGTCTGAGGCCTGACGCACCCATTGCGCCTTATTATCGGACGGATCTCGCGGCAGTTCCGGGATCATCACCGTATAACCGGCTTTCAACACAGGCAGATCAGAAAGCGCGCCGCCATGGTCGATGAATTTCTGCAGGTCAAAGTCAATGGTGCTGGCTTTGCCTTCACCGGTTTTCAGGATTTGAAGCTTGGACATATCCGCCTGGCGTGTCGGACCGCCCGCATGGGCCAGCAGATCCAGCATGGACATTTCGTCAGACCATTCATACCGGCCGGGACGCACCACCTGGCCGATGATCTGGATCGCGCGTTCCGGTGAAATCTTGAGCCAGGATTTTTCCAGCTGATCCGCCTTCTCCGGCACGAAAATCGCGTCGCCTGGCTGGATCACCGGAACCTGATTGGTGCCCCGGCCTTCCGTGTAACCGCCAAGATCAAACGGCACCACCTCACCATTGGCACGGATCACGCGCAGCTGGCGGGTTTCGGCATAGCGATTCGGCCCGCCCGAATTGGCCAGGATATCAAAGAAGGATGCGCCTTCGGTCATTTCAAAGGCACCGGGCTTGGCCACCTCGCCCATCACATAAACAGTGCGACCGCCTGACTTGACCTCTTCCACCCGGATCGGGACATATATGGTCGAACCCGGTCGGATTTCCGGCAGGCTGTCCTTATCCCCTGTATCCAGATACTGCTTCAGGTCGAACAGGGCCGGTTCATCCCCATTCATCACCCGGATCTTTTCAACACCGGCATAGCGGGTCACACCGCCAGCCCGCATGATCAAATCAACAACCGACTGCCCGGTTTTATAGGCAAAAGAACCCGGGCTGATCACTTCCCCGAAAACCTTGACCGCCGTGCCGTCTTCCGTGCCGTCGCCGGCAGCGGTCAGGGTTTGCGCGTCAAAATTCACCTGCACATTGCCGATCAACGGCGAGGCCGGGACAAAAACGATATCCTTCGGTTTCAGGGAAGGCAGAATGGCAATATCGCCGGTATCAAGATATTCCTTGTAATTGAAGGTCACCACCAGACTGCCGCGGCGCAACTGCAGCCGGTCCAGCTGCGCGCCCTGCTTCAGTCCGCCAGCCACCTGAATGGCTGTTTGAATGTTGGCGGTCGCCGCCAGGTCCACTTCCCCCGGCTCGTTCACCAGGCCAAGAACCTGGATCAGCAAACGCCGGTCAGAGAGGGAAACCTCCAGACGGCCAAGATCCCGATAAGCGACCGACAGCCGGTCCCGAATGGTCTGCTCCGCCTCACTTAGCGGCATGCCCGCCAAGTCAATCTCACCAACTTCCGGCAGAATGACTGAGCCATCCGCACGGATTTGGAACGCCTGGTCGAATGCCTCTTCACCGGGCAGAAAAATCTTCAACACATCACCAACCTGAAGCGGCTGGTTTTCCGTGGGAGCCGCCTGTGCGATAGAGGCTGCACAAGCAAAGGCAATCCCGATAATCAGTTTCTTGAACCAATGCATTGCAGTGCACATGGCTGTTCTCCTCACAATTTGGGATCGGTCACAGATCCCTGGGTTCATCTCGGTCATTGAATGGATAAATGCGGTTCCGGATGCGATTCAGGCGCTCTTTCAAGGCAATCAGATCCTTTTCAGCCTCACCAAAAAGATGACCAGCAATCTCGCGACGGATCCGAACCGTCTTTTTCTGCGCCAGGTTCACTTCGGCACGGGCCTTTCGATCCGCACCGTCGGCGATCATTGCTTCCAATGCCGTCTCAAGAACCATGAGCCGGTCAAATAGACGGTCCCGGCGACTGTCTGTCACCTTGCTGAAAACCGCATGCCTGGCGGCCGGTGTCCGTTCCGCCATTCCACCACCGCGCTCTGGCGGCCATACCGGGCTGGAACAGGCGGAAAGCACCGCCAGGGTCAGAATTGTTATAATGCCCCGCATGATCAGGCCGCCTTTTGCTGAACAGCTTCTTCGAGTGCAATGCCTGGCAGCGCACCGGTCTCCGCGATCGCTTCAAGACCGAAAATTGAGGCAACCCCCAGACGGTTCAGGAACCCAAGCGGCTGGACCTGCACATTGGCAAGCTCCAGGGAGCGGCCGGTTTCAGTCAGCCGTTTAAACAGATAGCTCAGCAAACCCAGTCCAGAGGCATCCATGAAGGGGACATCCTTCAAATCCAGCACAATATGTTCGGTTTGGAGGGTGGCGAGTTCCGCCCCCAGGTCGCGGTTTGCCGAGATAGACACCGCATCCAACGGGCCGGACAGGCTAACATTTTCAGAAGTGTCGGTTTGATAGGTGAGTGTCAGCATGATGTTTCTCCTTTTCCTGCCAGGTAAGGAGCAAGGAGAGTGCCATTGATTTTATTTATATTTTACAATGACTTATTGACTTCCTCAAACAAGATGGGCCTGTCAGTTTGGGGCAGTGTGTCAAAATGACATAAAAAAGAAGGGAGAGGCTGCAACCTCTCCCTTCCATAGGGGCGAACGCTGGTGAGGAGGATCAGCGCCCCCGCCCCAAAGCCATCACCGCAATGGTATCCCAGACGATCTGGCAATCTGTCCGCAGCCAGTCCGATACCCGGTGGGTTTTCAATGCATAAACATGGTCGTACAGCGCCTTGGTACGGGCCTCTTCAACCGTTTCGGTATAACCCTGAACCGTCTGGGCAAGCCCAGTTATGCCCGGGCGAACCCAATAGGTCCGGTCGGCGAAGAACGGTATTTCCCGGTCCAGCTGCTGGTAAAAACCCGGCCGTTCCGGCCGCGGGCCAATCAGGGACATGTCACCTTTGAGCACATTGATCAATTGCGGCAGCTCATCCAGACGGGTTTTTCTTAAAAAACGGCCAATGGTGGTGACACGCGGATCTTTCTGTTGCGCCCAAACCGGCTTACCGCCTTTTTCCGCATCCTGGTGCATGGAACGGAATTTATACATTTTGAAAATCTCGGTTCTGTCCGGCAGCGCCCGTCCGATGCGTTCCTGCGCAAATATCACAGGCCCCGGACTGGTCAGTTTTATCGCCAAGGCAATCATGGGAAACAGCGGCAGCAATAGAACCAAGCTCACCAGCGCGATCAGAAAATCGACCATGCGTTTCAAGCGGCAGGTCAACGGCTGCGCCAGGTTCCCCCCCTGAAGATCAATCCACTTTGTCTTGGTCCAGCCCTGATGGCCAAGCCGGCCAAATTGAAGCGCGCCAATCATGGAGCACCAATGCCCCAGCAGCAAATACCGGCCCATCCTTGCGATCGCGCCAACCGGTCCCGGCAGGGTCTCTGCCAGCGCGGCAATCGTAACCCCCAGCCAAAACAGCAGGCAAGGCACCAGCCAGACCGGATCAGCCAAGGCTGCCACCGGCAGTAGAAGTGCCAAGGCCAAAAATGCCGGCCCCATCAGAACCCTCAGAATTTTTCCGGAGAGAAAACAGAAACCATGACTGGAAAACAGATTGCCCAGCAAGGGCTGGGACAGCAGGGTGATCTGCTGCAGATTGCCCGCACCAATACGAACACGTCGTCCCATATCCTGTTTTTCACTATCCACCGCATTTTCCTGAATGGCGATATCCGGGTCATAGACGGCAAGCCCCCCTTCCTCCAGGAGGATCTGCATCGGGATCACGAAATCATCGTTGATCGTGCCATCAGGCAAAGGGCGGAACAAACCGGACCGGATGCCGTAAAATGCACCATGGGCTCCGCACAGTGCGCCCAGGGCATTCTCTCCCCGTTTGATGGCCTGCTGCAGTTTCCAATAAACCTTTTGGGCAAAACCGGCTTCCTCCGGCAAACCATAGCCACCGGCAACCACCTGTACGGACGGATTGGCGAAATGGTTCGCCATTGTTCGAAGACTGTCGCGCGAGAGAATGGCGGAAGCATCCGTCATGACCGTGATGTCTTCCTGAACGGTCGGCAAAAACATGTTCAGACGATTGACCTTGCCCAGGTTGCGAACCCCGGGAATAATCGCAACTTTGAGGCTGGAAGCTTCACGCAAAGCCTGTTTGGCCGTTCGAATGGTGGAATCGTTCGAGCCATCATCAAGGATGGTAACGGCCAGTTTTTCCCTGGGATAGTTCAGTCCTGCAAGGGAGCTGATCTTCCTGCCGATTTGGCGGGCCTCATTGCAGGCCGGAATGACAATATGAACGGTGGGAAGCTCCTGTCGAATTTCATCGGCAGGACTGCCCTGCTTCCGTTTCAAAACAGACAGGCCGATCATCATCATGGGATAAAAAACATGATGATACAGTACCAAAGCAATCAGGATCAGAAGCAAAACAGTCATCAGCTTGCCCTCCTCAGGCTCTGTGATGGATTGGTCATATGTTCGATGAAACGGCCGAGCCCTTCTTCCAGCGAGACCAGGGCGCGGATATTTGCCCTATTGGAAAACCCGCCCGGGTCGCCAACGGATCTTCGAATATCGCCGGCCCGTGCCGCTTCATGGATGATTTCCGGATCACGCCCATAAAGGTCTGCAAATATGCGGATCAAACCGTTGAGGGTTTCGGAGATGCCGGTGCAGGCGTTGAAAACCGGCGCAGACACAGACGCTTGGCGCATGGCGCATAAAAGCATCGCGACAATATCAGCCACATAGATAAAATCGCGGCTTTGCGTGCCATCCCCGAACAAGGTTAACGGCTCACCGCGCTGCATTTTTTCGTTGAAGATGGAAATGACACCGGAATAGGGAGAATGCGGATCCTGCCGCGGGCCGTAAACATTGAAAAACCGTAAGCCAAAGCTTTTCAGACCATGAACGTGACCGGCAACCGCCGCCTGACGTTCATTAGTCAGCTTGTCCAGCCCATAGGCTGACGTCGGGTTTAGGGGCGCATCCTCCGACAGGGGCAGGGTGCCGCTCTGCCCATACACCGCGGCAGAACTTGCGTAAACGACCGGAATCCCGAGCTGCGCAGCCTGTTCAAACACCTGCACCGTGCCGAAACAATTCACTGCGTGGGTGGCAGCCCAGTCTTCGTTGCATTTCTGAACCGATGCAATGGCAGCGAGATGGAAGATGCCGTCGATCTTCCGGCAGGCTTTGTTCAACATACCTGCCTCCAGAATGCTTCCTTTAATTATGGGCGTATCCACTGGAAGATTTGATCGTTTCCCGCTGCTCAGATCATCCAGAACAACCAATTGATCACCGCGCTTTTTTAACGCGTCACAGAGATGGGAGCCGATAAAGCCGGCCCCGCCTGTCACCAGATAGCGTGCCATATCCAATCCTTTCAAAAGTTCTGGACACACCGGCCGCAAATATCTCGCCAAACTGGATAAGTTATTGAAAAGTATTAATACCCTATCTTCACAGATAAAATGCCACGCCACCGATTCTCATTTTGGGACAGCATGTTGATGGAATGGAAATGAGGCTGTCCCAAATTGCGTCAGATTCAGCCCTTTTCGGGGCAAATCCGCTTGGCATTCATATTGCGGAGACCCTCTCAGCACATTCCTGAGGAGGAAGAAATGAAGCCAATTGCCTTGCTGCTGGATTCAAGATCGATGGGTGGGATAGAAACCCACGTATCTGTATTGGCGAAGGAGCTGACGCGCCGCGGTTTCAGGGCGGATGTATCATTCCTGCGCGACTATGGCCCACACCCCATGGATAAAAAGTTGAACCGTTGGAAAATGGCCGCCCGGAAATACCGAGGCAGCCTGCATTTCCTGTGGTCCGTGCTGACAGATCGTCCGGCATTGATCCATACACACGGCTATAAGGCAGGCCTCATGGGGCGCCTTGCCGCCAGACTCGCAGGCGTTCCGGTCGTTTCGACCTATCATTCTGGTGACCCGGGCACCGGTCGGGTCCGCTGCTACAGTTTGATTGACCAAAAGACCGCCTGGCTGGCGCAACCGATCGCGGTGAGTGAAGAGATTGCAAAAAAGCTTCCGCCCAAGACTAGGAAAATCAACAATTTTGTCCCAATGCCTGCCGAGGCCACCGCGCCAATAACCCACTTTCAAAAAGTGGCCTTTGTCGGCAGGTTATCGGAAGAAAAAGGCCCGGATCGATTTTGTGAATTGGCAAGCCTGCTGCCCAATATACAGTTCGAAATGATCGGCGACGGCCCGATGCGAGACGAGCTGCAAGAGAAATACGGTCAAACCGTGCGCTTTCGTGGTGCCGTTTCCGATATGGATGATCTTTGGCCCGAAATCAGCCTGCTATGCATGCCGTCGCGAAAGGAAGGCCTGCCGATGGCAGCCCTTGAGGCAATGGCCTGCGGCATACCGGTCGCGGCCTTTGCGGTAGGAGGGCTGCCCGAATTGATCCGGCATGAAGAAAACGGGTACCTCGCCGCGAACGGAGATACCAAGCATCTCGCGGCCCTCATTCAAAAGCATGCCAATTTGGCTTCAGGTTCCCTGAAGGAGCTATCATGCAAGGCGGCCGAAACCATCGCGAACCGCTATCCGGCGGAAAAATCCATGAACCAGATCCTCGAGGCCTATCATGATGCCGGCCTCAAACTTTGACGACAATGCCGGGTTCGCCCGGCTATCCCTGTTGGTGATCGCCGGTTGCCTGCTCAACGGTTTTGCCAAACCGTTCCTGGCCTGGCTGACGGCACCGGACATCGTGGACCAAAATCTCGGCCAGCATTTATTCGGCATTCAGCCCGTCACATTATTCGCAGCCCTGCTGGGACTCTGGCAATTATTGAAATCACCATTTGCCCTGAAACCATCCAGGGCAGATCTTTGGGTGGCAATCATTGTCATGGCCCTCTGCCTGCTGCCCTTTGCCAGAACCGCCTGGTTCGCCCTCGCCCTGTTTTCCGGCTGGGCCTGTTTCCGACTCAAAGGCAACGCGCAAGGGTCGGAAACAGGGTATGTCATTCTCCTGGCTGTCAGCCTGCGGGATCCAATCAGCGTCGCCATGCTGGACTTATTTTCGGATGGTTTTTTAACCTTCGACGCCTGGGCTTCGGGCAGTCTATTGAACCTGTTCGGTGACACTATCACCGTCCAAAGCAATATGTTCAGCAATAGCGACGGACATAGTGTTTATGTCCTGACCGGCTGCGCCTCTTTCAAGGATATCTCCTTTGGGCTGTTGATCTGGTTCAGTGTTATTCGCACTTCAGGCTCCAGGCCTCTGTCTTTCTGGTTCAGCTGCGGTGCCGCCCTGGCCCTTTGCCTGATGTTCATTAATATCGTCAGACTGGCCTTGATGGGATTATCGCCAGCCCATTACAGCTTCATTCATGACGGGACAGGCGCGCAGATATTCCAGGGACTGCTGATCACCATTATCTTTCTGTGGATCCTGATTGGAAACCGTCATGCAAAACCTGCTTAAAAAGTGGTTTCCGTTCTTTCTGGCCTTGGGTCTATCCATGGCTGTCCTGATCAAAGTCTGGGCCTTCACAATGGATCACCAGTCCCAGAATCAGGATCATCTTCCGCCCGGATGGCAGGACAAGCCATGGGAGCTGGTCCGCGAAGTGCCACTCACCATCGATCACAGCCGGACCGCCGATCTTTATGCCGCAGCAGGCTGTCAGGGATATCTTCTGGTGCATCGTATCGAACGCAACGCGGAAGACGCCGCCTTGTTACTGAACTGGCCGGTTAAAGTCAGTTTTTACTGGGATGGGAGATATCATGACTCTTTCCCATCCATCGGTTTCTTTTTGGAACGGACCTTGGCCAAATTCCGGTTTGCCAATGCCCCCGCTCCTGAGGTTCTGGCCATTGGTGAAAACGGCCGTTGCGGGCTGCTCACGGGCTTGAAACAGGCTGCTGCAAAACGCAACAGTCCTTCATTCTGATGCATTTCCTTGCATCTTCTCTTTCCTTCAACGACGAAATTGTCATTATTATCAATGCCTTAAATTAAGGCCCGTTTCTTGCTCACTCACCCCCCAGATGTCTTTAATCCAAGTGGGGAGAGAACCATGTGTGGTATTGTCGGAGTTATCAACGGTGCGACCGTTGCCCAGCAACTGGTCAGCGGTTTACGCAATCTGGAATATCGCGGGTATGATTCTGCCGGCGTCGCAACCCATACCGGCAGTGGCATCTGGCGGCATCGTTCTACCGGTAAGATCAATGAGCTGGAACAGAGCCTGGCGTCCGTCCTTGAGGACGGCCCTGCCGGGATTGGTCATACACGCTGGGCAACCCATGGCATTCCGAGCCAGGCCAATGCGCATCCGCATATGTCCGAAGGCATCGCCGTTGTTCATAACGGCATTATTGAGAATTTCGCCAAACTTCGGGATGAACTGCAATCCAACGGTGCTTGCTTCACCAGTGAAACCGACAGTGAGGTCATTCCGCACCTGATCGCCCATTATCAAAACCAGGGCATGGATGCCATTCATGCCACACGGGCGGCCATGAGCCGCCTGGACGGCCAGTTTGCTCTGGCGGTGCTGTTTGAGGATATGCCGGGCACCGTCTTGGCCGCCCGGCAGGAAAGCCCGCTGGCTCTTGGCTATAATGAAAAGGAGGCCCTCATTGCCTCTGACATGCTGGCTTTCGCCGGACATACCGATGCGGAAATGCATCTCGGCAATGGCGATCTCGCTATCGTGCGCCGCGACAAGGTCATCATCCTGGACCCGGATTTCAAAACAGTTGATGCCCGCTGGACAGAAAACAAAACAACCGGTCAGGTACAATGCCTGAACGGGCATGATCATTTCATGCACAAGGAAATCCATGAACAGCCTGCGATCCTGTCGGACCTGAACGGTCATGACGACCAATGGTGCCAGATGATGGCACAGATGCCGGATGCCATGGTGAAGGCGCAGCATATTTCTGTCGTGGCCTGCGGCACCTCCTACTACGCCGGAATGACTGCCCGCAGCTGGTTTGAGAAATATGCCGGCATTTCCATCTCGGTGGAATTTGCGTCTGAATTCCGCTATCGCGCGGGGGCGATCCGCCCCGGTCGCGCAGGCCTCTTTATCTCCCAGTCCGGAGAAACCGCAGACACCCTGGCTGGCCTTCGCCATTTCAACAATCACGGTTGCCCAACCATCGCTGTGGTCAATGTTCCCACCAGCGCCATGGCCCGGGAAGCAGAAATGGCCGTCCCGACACGGGCCGGCAGTGAAATTGGTGTTGCCTCGACAAAGGCATTCACGGCACAGCTGGCGACCCTATTGCGGCTGGCCATCGAACTGGGCAGCCGAAACGGCACCCTTGATACCAAGAATTATAGGCGCATTCGCCGGGAAATGGAGGAGATGCCCAACCTGGTCCGGGAGGTGCTTTCCAACGAACATATTATCAAGTCCGTGACATCATTGCTCGGTGACTGCACCAGCACCTTGTTTGTCGGGCGGGGGGACTGCTACCCGCTGGCCCTGGAAGGTGCGTTGAAACTCAAGGAAATCTCCTACATTCATGCGGAAGGGTTTGCCGCCGGGGAACTGAAACACGGCCCGATCGCCCTGATCGACGAAAACATGCCTGTCTTCGTTCTTGCCCCCGATACCCCATTGCTGGTTAAGACCAGTTCAAACGCCCGGGAAATTGCCGCCAGAAACGGCAAGCTGTTCGTATTAACCGACGATGATGAAGCCGCCGGTTTCAAGGGAGAGAAAGGTGTCGAGTTCATCAAGATGCCGCCCTGCACCGAGGAT
This sequence comes from Aestuariispira insulae, assembly GCF_003385955.1. Lineage (GTDB taxonomy): Bacteria > Pseudomonadota > Alphaproteobacteria > UBA8366 > Aestuariispiraceae > Aestuariispira > Aestuariispira insulae. Next base: position 13,139 of record NZ_QRDW01000018.1, on the reverse strand, counting down.
CAGATCCCCTTTGTCTATGTGACGGCGTTGCAGCTGATTTCGTATCACGCTGCCCTGGACCGCAGCGCCGACGTGGATCGCCCCAGAAACCTGGCCAAATCGGTCACCGTCGAATGAAGCGCGAACAAGGAAATCGGTCATGAAAAACACAGGTAAAACGCCACTGGTGGTTTTTGGCGAGGACTGGGCCAGCCACCCCAGCAGTACCCAGCATCTGATCCGCAAATTGATGCATGAGCATCCGGTCATCTGGGTCAATTCCATCGGCCTTCGCCGCCCCCGGATCAGCTGGCGCGATATCAATCGCCTGTTTACCAAACTGTTTCAGATCCTTCGCGGAAAAGGGAAGGCGGCAGACGCAACAGACAGGACCACAGATAAGCCGCTGGAGATTATCCATCCTATCGCGCTGCCCCTGCCCGGAAACCGACTGGCGTCATGGTTCAATGCCAGATCCCTGTCCAGACAGGTCAAACAAACTTTGGCCAAGCATGGCCTGGCCAATCCGGTCTTGTGGCTATCCCTGCCCACGGCAGTTGATGTGGTGGGGCGGTGCGGCGAGAGCGCAACCCTCTATTATGCCGGAGATGACTTTTCGGCCCTGGCCGGTGTTGACCATGACGCCGTCATTCCAATGGAACAATCGCTCGCGGCCAAGGCACAGGCGATTGTCGCGCCAAGCCCCGTCATCGCAGACCGTTTCCCGCGCGACAACACATTCATCATCCCCCATGGATGTGATCATTCGCTGTTCTCAACGCCCCAGCCAAAAGCGAAGGAGTTGAAAGATGGAAAACCGATTGCCGGCTTTTACGGCAGTCTTGATGAATGGCTGGACCAGGACCTGTTGATCTGGCTGGCAAGATCCCTGCCGGATTGGAAGTTTCAGTTCATCGGCCCGATCAAAACGGATCTTGGTGCGTTATTGTCTCTTGGAAATGTCGAATTTCTGGGGGTGCGGGAACATCATCAGCTCCCTTCCTATGTCCAGCATTGGTCGGCTTCCCTGATCCCGTTTCGTGACACCCGCCAAATTCGCGCCTGCAACCCCCTAAAACTGCGGGAATATCTGGCCGCAGGCACACCAATCGTCTCCACCGCTTTTCCTGCCGTGCAGAAATATTCCGATCATGTGGCCATCTGCAATGATCGAGAAAACTTCCGGACCGCCCTGCAGGATTGCCTCATTGACGAACCGGTCGACAGATCAGCACGTCAAAACCGGGTCAGATCCGAAAGTTGGGAGGCAAGGGCACATGACATGCAGGTGCTGATTGAAGCGCTGCATTTTGCGTCACTCACCCAAAATGCAGCGATGGAATCCAGCACGCCCGACAAAAACTGTTCATTTTCAAATGGATAGATTTAGGCCCATGACTTGCAGATATGCCGGTCAGGAGGATCAAACAAATGAAACGCATAGCGCTGAGCATAACTCTTCTCGTCTTGTCCGGCTGCCAAACCGGCGGGCTGTTGGATTTGCTGCCACCCGGGCAAAGGGTCTGGCAGACCGAAAAACCGGCAAGCCAGCCATTGTCCGTCAATCAGATGCTGGCCAAGGTCCGGACCCAGTCACCGGCCCCCGCCATGCCAAAAACAAGCGGTAGCTGCCATGAATTCTCAGCCGACTTTAGATCTGTTGATCTTAATGCGGCGGACCTCATGCAGCTGGAGGCATTCATCAAACAGCGTGAACATCAAAACTGGGCCGCAGCACGGGTCATAGCCGATACCGGCCTGGACTCCGCCAAAGCCATGCAAGCAGCCGTTCGCCTTGCCCGCTATGTGGACAGTCCCCGGCTGCCTGTCTCAGTGGGTTACGGTGAGCTCACCAACGCTGCCCTTAATCTGCAGGCTAGCTGCGCGGACAAGGATGGCTGAGGTATGGCACCATCCTGGAACATATTGATCCGGCTATGGCTGCAAACGGCCTGGAGTTATCGCTATCCGATCGCAATCCTGATGGTTGTGTTTCCGATCATTGGTTTTGCGGTCGGCATGGTGCGCCCCAAAACCTACCAGAGCAGCATGACCATTCTGATCCAGGAAGCGGCAAAGCATAACCCATTCCTCGAGGATCTTGCGGTCGAGACCCGCCTGAAAGACCGGATCTCCGCGCTCGATGCCCTCCTGCACAGCCGGCATGTTCTGCTGGGCGTTGCGGTTGATCTTGAATGGATCAATGAAGAAACCTCGCTGAAGGAACGCGAGGATCTCATCAAAACCCTGTCCGAATCCCTCAAACTGCGTTTGATCGGGGAAGAACTGGTCGAGCTGCATTACCAGCAGAGAGAACAGGAAGGGATCGACAAGGTTCTGGTCGCTGTTGCCCAGCGTTTCATGGATAAAGTCCTGGCGCCCGAGCGTTCGGCAATCGATGGTTCTGTGCGGTTCCTGGAGGAACAGATCAAACAAAGCGCGACCGCCCTAGCGACATCCGAAGAGGCCCTTGGCCAATTCATGTCAAAACATGCTGACAGCCTGCCGGATCTGCATCCGGGCAATGTGCGGCGGCTGGCGGAAATGGAGTTGGCGCTGGCGGAACGGCGCACAGCCCTGGAAGGCGCACGCGCCCGTTATGAATCCTTAATCGGTCGTTTGTCCCAAACAAATCCGGTGGTCAGCCGTATCGAAATGGAGGTCATTTCCCTGTCCGCGGAACTGGCGGACCTGAGATCGCGCTATACGGATGCCCATTCCAAGGTGCAATCAGTCAAACGCAAACTGGACCGGCTCAAGAACGAGCGCGCCAGCCTGCTGGCCAACGCCCCAAAGCTTACGATGGAAGAAGTCGAGCAGATGTGGACTGCGGCGGCCAAATCCCTGCCGGCGGAAAGCGGAATGGAATTCCTGCTGGTCGCTCAGGTCGAACAGCTGCAGGAAGCAAAAAGCGAGATTGCCGACCTGGAACGCCAGAGCAAGACCCTTGAAAAGGAAGTGGCCACCCTGGACCAGCTGGTGGTGGATTTTGGATCCATCGAGAAACAATTGCGCCAGCTGCGCAGCGATGTTGAGGTCAAACGCGACATTCACGAGCGGTTGATGGAACGGGCCGAGATGGCCCGGGTGACCGGGGCGCTCGGCCAATTCGAAGCCCCCGAACGCGTGAAAATCATTGACAACCCGACTGTGCCCACGCGCCCCAGCGGCCTGCCAGCCATCGTTTTTGCCGTGCTGGGCTGGTTTGGCAGCCTCGGCCTATCGGCCGGTTTGATTGGTTTCTCCGAAGTATCAAATACAGCACTTCGGACCCGTCAGGAACTTGCCGATCTAACTGGACTGCCTGTCCTGGCCCGGGTGCCTCACCTGAACTCACCGCTGGGAATGCTGCGCCCAGAAAGGGAAACAAACTCTCTTTCCGGCATGCTTCGGCGCAAAACAAGGAGGATTAAGCAATGAAGGATATTAAAACCTTGATTGTGGTGCAGCATCTGCGTCCAGGCGGCATCGAATGTCTGGCGCTGGATTTCCTGGAGCATCTGCCGGGGACAGGATCCCTGCTGGTCAGTTTGGAAGGCAATATCAGGGAACTGGTTGAGCATTGGCCACGCATACAGCGCTTTGAAGACCGTATCATCGCTCTGGAAAAGCAACCGGGCTGGGATTGGCGGTGTCTGATGCGCCTCGCCCGGTTGATCCGGGAGACACAACCCGATGTGGTCCATTGCCACCATATCGGCCCGTTGCTTTATGGCGGTATCGGTGCCAAATGGGCCCGGTGCCCACTGGTCCATACCGAACATGACGCCTGGCATCTAATGCAGCCAAAACGCCGTATGCTTCAAAAACTGGCCGTTTCCTTTTTATCCCCGGCCGTGATTGCGGATGCCCATCAGGTCGCTATCAATTATGAAAACGCCATTGGCCGGAAAACAGATGCCATCATCTTGAACGGTATCGACACAAATCGGTTTGCACCCGGTGACAAATCTGAAGCGCGAACCCGTCTTGGTCTGCCGGTCGGAAAACAGATCTTCGGCATGGCCGGACGGTTGGTCCCGGTCAAAAACACCGAGCTGCTGATCCGGGCTTTTTCATCAATCGCGAAAGAGACAAGGCATCTTGCCATCGCCGGGGCCGGTCCACAGGAAGATCACTTGAAATCCCTGGTCAGTCAGCTGGGCCTGGAGACGCATGTCTCCTTTCTCGACCATGTGGAAAAAATGCCGGATTTTTACAGATCATTAGACCGGTTCGTATTGCCAAGCCTCAGTGAAGGATTGCCACTTTGTCTGCTGGAGGCACAGGCCTGCGGCACCGCCGTCATCGCAACCGATGTCGGCGCGGTGAAAGAGGCAGTTTGTCCCGACACTGGAACTCTTGTGGAAAGCGACAATGCAAGGCAGCTCTCTGCCGCCATGTGCGGCAGTCTCTGGCAAAGGCTCACCCCGGAAAAGGTCCGTTCATTCACCCTCTCTGTTGGATGCCGGGATGTGATGCTTTCCCGATATCTTGATGCCTATAGCGCGGCGAGGTGAAAAATGCGGCAAGGTAGCATCTCATCCCCCTCCTATGGAGGCACGGTGATAGCAATCGGCGCGACAGCTGTATTTGCGATCTGCTGGTATGCCTTGCCGACCCCTTTTCTTCCCCTTCTGATCGGGCTGCTGCCGCTTGCATTGATCTTCACGGTCCGCTTCCCGTTTTTTCTGGGCCTTATGTTCATTCTGTTTTCGTTTTTCCGCCTGCATGAAGCATTTCCGGCATTAATGCCACTCAAACTTCCCTTTTTGCTGGCGGCCGGCACCCTTCTTTCCCTCACCGTCAATCTGGCATTGAAAAACACCACCGCCTATTGGGACCGGCTATACCTGCCTTTCATTTGCCTGTTCATCCTGACCACCATCGGGATCTTCTTTTCCTCAAACCCTGCGGAATCCGGAGCTTTCTGGAAAGATACCTATATCAAGATCGCCATCATGGTATTTGCCCTGTCCTGGACAATCCGGACGGAAAGGCAATTGGCCTGGGCCGCACGGGCCATTGCCTTAAGCGGCCTGGTGATCGCCCTGATCGCGATTTCAAATAAGATGGCGGGTATAGGATTGGTGGAAGGCAGTCGTGTCACCGTCGGGCGCGACATCGGATCCATGCTGGGAGATCCCAATGATCTGTCGTTGGTCATGCTGTTCGGTGCCGCTTTCGCCATCTCCCTGGTCAGCAGCAGAGGAACCCACTGGTTTGACAAGCTGATAGGCCTCACCGGTTACTGCGCTATTTTCTTTGCCATCATCGCCACCCAGAGCCGGGGCGGATTGCTCGGCGTTGCCGCCGTGACCGGGGTTATCCTGTCCCAGAAGATCAAATCCAAATTCCTATTGGGCACGGTCGGGCTATTGGCCCTTTCCCTTTTATTTGCCCTTGCGGGCATTGATGACCGTCAATCGGGCGGTGCCCATGAAGAAGGCATCGACGAATCCGCCATGGGCCGTATCCATGCCTGGAATGCCGCTTTCATAATGGCCCTGCACAACCCATTCACCGGAGTGGGTCTGAATAACTTTTTGAATAACTATTTCGACTATAGCAGCCACTGGGATGGTAAGACCCACGCGGTCCATTCAACGTGGTTTGGTGTGATGGCGGAAACCGGCCTATTGGGCTTCGCCGTCTTCATATGGATGGTCCTTGCGCTGTTACGCCGATTGCTCACCCAGAAAAAATTCCTGGCCCAGCAGGATGTACAAAACCCAACCCTTGTCGCTGTGACAACCGCCCTGATTGCCGGCTTCACCGGTTTTTGTGTCAGCGGAACATTCCTGACCCAGGGATTCATCTGGCCCATTTACATCATCCTGGCGATGACCATCGCAATGTGCCGCATCGCTGCAAAATGCAATACCAAATCACTGCCGAAAACAGAGGAATAAACTTAATGCTTTGTAAGGAAACAAGAATTTTCGTGGCCTCGATTTTGCGGGGCCTGGTCCATCACCTTAACGGGAGATTAGAATGATGAGTTGGAAATATACAGGCCCGGTGATGTTGTTATCCGGCATCGGCTTAGGTTCAGGGCAGGCATCCGCCACCGACCCGGTCCCGGATAGCCTCCAGAATGTGGAAGTCGAAGGCTATATGATTGATACGGTTGAGCGGGCTCTCCCGGAACAGCGCCAGGTGGGAGCTGAGTTCCTGGATCCGCAATATGACCCCAACATCAGTTTCACGGCGGATTCCCAAGTGGCCGTCACCTTCATCTCTGAAGGCGCCGGCTACCGAAACACCCTCGGATATTTCTCATATGATGCGGGCGCTTTCGACGGCCTCACCTTTGGTGATATCGACCTGAACGGGTCCGGATCCATTTCCGCAAGGGAGCTGGAGGGCATCAGCGGGATCAACGAAGTCGGCATCGTTTTCGGCAATGCCTCCGGATCCGGCGGATTTGCCGGTTCAGGCGGCACATTGAATACCGGTGATACCTGGGTCATCGGGGACGGCAGTTTCAGCCTGACCGATGACAGTTGGACCATGGAAGGCGGCACTGTATTTGAACAAGACACCCAGCTGGGTTTTTTCGTGGCCGCAAATGCCTGGACCGGAGACGAGATCAAGGGGTGGGACAATAACCAGGAGGTCAATACCTATTGGTCACTGGATTTCCTCAATCCGGAGAACGCCGCCAGCGCGACGCTGGATGATGTTTCCGATGTCTCCCGCCATGTCGCCATGCTGAATGTGGAAGGCGAAAACCAGATTCTGATGGGTTTCGAGGATCTGCTGCGGCCCTATGGCGACAACGACTTCAATGATGCGGTGTTCCTGGTCCGGACCAATCCCGAAGATGGTTTTGACACCAGCAACCTGCCAACAGTGAGCCCAGCCCCATCCCCCGGCCTTGGCCTGATCGGCACCAGCTTTCTGGTGGGCGCAGGCTTCCTTGCCACCACCCGCACGCGCCGGAGAAAATAAATGTTGGGCCTTGTCAGGAAATTGCCAAGTTGGATTCGCCAGTCCCTCGTCTATGCAGGGGCTTTGATGGCGGCCAAGGTCATCGCATTGCTCATGGTGCCGGTCTTCACCCATTTCCTGACGCCGGAACAGTTCGCAACCCTGGATATCCTCCAGTCCCTCGCGGACATCCTATCCATCGTCATCGGACTGGGGCTGGCGGACACCCTGTATCGATATAGCGGCGGCGCGGCCACCGATGCAGAGCGGAAACGGCATGCGGCTTCCATTCTGGGGCTCGCAGTCCTGACGACCGTGTTTTTTGGCGTGACCTTGCAGATCCTGGCGCCATTCATACAACAATCCCTGCCGTTGGAGACCGAGCTTATCGATCTTCGGATCATTCTTGTCAGCCTGTCATTCTCCGCGCTCATCCTGGTCCCCCTGGCCTGGCTCAGGATGGAAAACCGGGCATGGTCCTTCTTTTCCGCAAGTGCCGGGAGGACCGCGCTGCAAGCCTTGCTGGCCGCCGTCTTCCTGGTTTTGGGCGCGGCCATCACCGGTGTCCTGGCAGCTGGCATGATCGCCTGTATCCTGCTTGCCGCCTATGCTTACATCATCCAGATGCGCAAAACGGGCGTGATCCTGTCCCTGCGGGAAAACCTGCGCTATGCGGCTTATGCGGGGCCCCTGGTCCTGGTTGGATTGTTTGGCTTCCTGATGGGCAGTTTTGACCGGTGGATCATCGCTGCCCAGGGCGACATGATAGAAACCGCGCATTATGCGCTTGCCGCCAAGTTCGGTCTGGCAACCAGTTTCCTGCTTCAGCCCTTCCTGATGTGGTGGCAGCCAAAACGCTTTGAGCTGCTGAACGGTAAAGATGGTGATCAAAAATGCGCCCATTTCGCCGTCATCGGCATCGCCATCGCCTTTTTATCGGCGGTCATCATGGCCAGCTTTGCCCCGCTGGCAGTCACCCTGCTGACCCCGGCGGAGTATCATGGCGCCATCGCCTTCATTCCCACCCTGGCCCTGCTGATGGCGCTCCACAGCAGCACCATGATGGTCAACCTGGGCATCTATGCCGGGTCAAACACCAACCGGGCGATGGTGATCGACGGCATCGCTGCCGCCCTGGCCCTCGCCGGATATTTCATCCTGATCCCGATGCATGGCGCCTGGGGTGCCATCGAAGCAACCCTGTTGGCCCTGGGCCTGCGTTTCCTGGAAACTTTGCGCCAGTCTCAAAAACGGCATCCCCTGCCCCTCAACCATGCCCGGATATGGGCCATCATGGGGAGTGCCTCTCTTACGGCCCTGCTGCTCGGCCGGATTGAAAATCCCTGGATCTGCGCCGGCAGCGGAAGTCTGATCATGCTTGCCGCCGGTCTGGGTTACTGGATATCACGACGCAATCAATCAAAGTTAGGCGGCCAGCAGGTTCAGGAACCTGTTTGAACCAGGTCCGGCTCTCCGGTTTTCTCGGCCCAGCTTTTTTTCTTGCGATAGATGCTGGATGTTGAAATCTCCAACGCCCGGGCCGCCTTGGTGACATTGCCATTAAATTTTCGGATCGCCGCGTCAATGGCCAGGATCTCCAGCTCTTCCATCGGCCGCACCAGTAATGCATCTGCGCTGGTATCCACGGCCCCATCCGTTTGTCCCGGGTCAGACGCCCCCTGGTTCATGCTGAGATGCAGGGCGCTTTGCATCGGTCCATTCAACGGCGGTGGCAACATATCCGCGCGCACCATGCCGCCACCATTCATGACCACGACATTTTGCACCACATTCTGCAATTCCCGCACATTGCCGGGCCAGGCATAGGTTTCCAGCTTGGCCGCCGCCTCCGGGTCAAAGCCGTCAAACGCCTTCTTTTCGATAGCGCTGAAATCCGCCAGGAACCGCTTCGCCAGGAACAAGGTATCGCCGCCGCGCTCCCTCAGGGCCGGCATTCCGATCGGGATGACGTGCAGCCGATAGTACAAATCCTCACGGAAACGTTTTTCCCGTACCTCCTGCAGGGGATCCCGGTTGGTCGCACAGACAAAACGAATATCCGTCTCACGTTCATGGCCGTCGCCGACGCGTTTATAGACCCCGGTTTGGATGAAACGGAGCAATTTTGCCTGCAAATCAAGATCCATCTCACAAAGTTCATCCAGGAACAGGGTGCCACCATCGGCCAGTGCCGCGGCCCCCTCCCGGTCATTCACGGCACCTGTGAAGGCCCCTTTCCGATGGCCGAAAATCTCCGATTCCATCAAATCCCTGGGGATCGCGGCACAGTTGATGGCGACAAAGGGACCATTGGCCCGGGGGCTGGCTTTATGGATCGCCTGTGCGCACAATTCCTTGCCGGTGCCGGATTCTCCAGTGATGAAAACAGATGCGTTGGATTGCGCCGCATTTTCGATCAGGGAAAACACGTTTGTCATTGCCGGGGACTGGCCGAGGAACCCGGACGGCCCGGCCCGGTTTTTCTTTGCCGCAGGTTTGCTGGAGGCACCTGTACCGGCTGCGCCTACCTCTGGTTCTTCTGTGAAGATGGTGGATCTTTCAAGACAGGTGCCTACTGCCTCGACCAATTTATCACCGCTGCAGGGTTTCATCAGGAAATCCAGGGCGCCCGCCCGCATGGCATCCACGGCCGTCCGGACCGATCCGTTGCCGGTGAGAACAATGGTCGGCGGACGCCGAACACCCTTCGGCAGTTCCTCCAGGACCTGCAAACCATTCATGTCAGGCAGTTTCAGATCCAATACGACCAGATCGAACGATTTTTCTGAGATCGCCTCAACGGCCAGATGCCCGCGATTGACATCGGTCACCTTGTGATCCGCCTGTTCCAGATACGCGGCATACATCGCCGCATTTGTCGGTGAATCCTCCACCAGAAGAATATCAGCCATCCTATCCTCCAAAACGCGCCTGTATCCATTGCATTATGGGTCAGAAAAGATGGCTAAATGGTTAATACACAACTTCAGCTGGTAGTTTTTGTGCGGATTTGTCCCAAATTAGGGCAGTTTCCGAATAACCTTGCAGGGTACACCGCCCGCCAGAACCCCGGGCGGCAAATCCTTGGTCACCACACTGCCCGCCGCGACAATGGTGCCTCGGCCAATGGTGACACCGCCATTGACAATAACGCCGCGCGCCAGCCAGACATCATCTTCCAGGATGATTGTTTTTGCCTGGTCATCGCTATCCGGCAACCCCGCCGCCCGGTCTCGGGCGTCCAGCGGATGTCCGGGATAACCGACCAAGCTGCCTTCGCCGCCAATCCGCACATTATTGCCGATGATGATTTCGCGGCCGACATAAATGCCGGTGCGCCAGCTGATGCCGACATTGTTGCCCACGGTTAAACGGGGTTTTACATGCCCGTTCGACCGGCCGCAAAAAGAGGTTTGCGCATTGATGCGGCAATTGTCCCCGAAGGTCATTTCAAGAGGGCCCAAAATCTGCGGGAAGCCGCGCCCGTCATATTGCAGTTTCCTCGGGCGGTTCCTCAGATGGCTGATAAAAAGCGGTTTCCAATAGAGGATCTGCTGCAGATAAGTGAGCATCCCCATCACGGATGACAGCAGGGAATGCACCGCCAGAAAAAATGGCTTCACCGGCGGCACATCGAAATGCTGGATCTCTCGGGCCAGGCGGTACAACCCTCGGATCAGGGCTGTATCGCGCCTCTTCAAACGCTGTTTCGTCATTGCGACCAAAGACATGGCAAACCTCCCGTTCCTGGTATCGTTCCTATGCTGGCTTGGGGGTGGCCCGACCGGCCGCGATTTCGTGAATATAGGGAAGCAGGCCAAGAAACTGTTCGGCATAACAATAGCGGATCGCGCCGCGCACCCCATTGGTGCGCACCAGCTTCAGTGCTGCATTTTGCAATGATTGGTCACTGCTTTTCCGGAAATTCGCTTCAAATTGCATCACTTTCTCCTCCAAAAATGTTGTTTGAGGATGAAGGTGCAATCGATCTGCCAGTTTCAAGTGACCTGCGCTGTCTCTGTCATTTGATGCCCGACACCATAGAAGGACCGCTCAGCAGCGCGAACCAAAACCGATCTGGCCGGAGAATTGTCACGAAACGTGAGATTCTGCGTCATTATCTGTGAGACACTGGGTCATTAACCGTGAGACGGGAGAGGTGGTTCAATAACTGCGGACGTTTGGGACCGGTCGGAAACATTCTACCAGTATAAGTTGAGAAGAATTGTCACGCCCCGCTGGACGAGACAGCTATGGCTGCTTAACATAAACGACCCCGCCTCCGGCAATGCCGGGGCGGTTCATAGCTCCACCGAAAACGTGTCTGGGCAATCTATTTTGTCATATGTGTGAGGAGTATATAGGGAAGTACTACTAAAATTACTTAGTTCAGCCATCTCTGTTGACCTTGCGATGGAGAAAACAATGAATATCTTTGAAAATAAAGGAATTTTAACCGACTCTGTTGTCCTGAACCAGGCCATCATCGATACCATTCGAGAGCCGCTGATCATTATGGATGCCGACTTAACGGTTTTGCATGCGAGCCGGAATTTTTACGAGAAGTTTGGTGTCTGTCCAGAAGAAACCGAAGGCCGCCCTCTTTCTGAGCTTGGGAATGGCCAATGGAATATCCCGTCACTTCAGAGCCTTCTCAGCGATATATTGGAGAGGGATGAAACAATCGAGGCATTTGAGGTGGAGCATAGCTTTCCAGGCATCGGCCGCCGGATCATGCTTTTGAATGCCCGGAAGATTCATACTGCAGACGATCAGATCTCCTCGATCTTGCTTGCTGTCGAAGACATAACTGAAAGAAAAGAGGCTGAGGATGCCTTGAGAAAGAACAGGCAGGAGTTGGAGCAACGTTCCATCAAGCTTGCAGAGCTGGTTGAAAATACAGAGTTACTCAACCAGAAACTCCGATACGAAATTGACGTGAAAAACAAGTTTTTCTCAATCATAGCCCATGATTTGAAGAGCCCCTTCAACAGCCTGCTTGGCATGACCCAGATGATGTCGCAATTGGCGGTTAATCTTTCAACGGAGAAATTGGTCGAATACGCGGGGGATGTGAATGAAGCGGGGAAACAAGTATATCAATTGCTAGAGAACCTTCTGGAGTGGTCCCGTCTTCAGATGGCGGGCGGAGAACTTCACCCCGAAATTACTTCGTTGAAGGAAGTGGTCCAAGACTGCATCGATATTCACGAACCGGCCGCACTGGATAAAGACATAAAACTGGAGAATGACGCGGGCAAAAATACCGCATATGCGGATCCGAACATGCTGGGCGCCGTGATACGCAACCTGATCGCCAATGCAGTGAAATTCACGCCGCCTGGTGGTATGGTCCATGTAAGTTCCAAAGTCGTCCAGGCTGGCATACAGGTGACGGTTGCCGACAATGGGATTGGTATGTCGGCGGATCAGAAAGCAAAGGTGTTCCAATTGGATCAGACCACGTCCACCAAAGGCACCGCGGGTGAACCGGGCACTGGCCTGGGATTGCCGCTATGCCAGAGTCTTATTCAAAGAAATGGTGGACGAATTTGGATTGAAAGTGTGCAGGGGCAGGGGACCCAGGTCCATTTCACCCTTCAAGCCGCCACAGCCACCCCCCCTGCACGAGCATAATCTCGAAATAGGTGTATTACCACGCCCTGCTATACCTGAAATTTAATTCACTTGCCATGCCGCATGATAAAGCCTATGGTCAGGCCACGTTTAGAAGTCGCAGATGCACGATTGCTTTGCCGCCATTTGGCGGCTGATGATTTTTCCTCCCCGACAATTTGAGCGTTATTCTGGTTCCGTCGCATTGGGCAACGGAACGCATATCATGTCGTGAAAGGAATTAATCATGACCAAAGGCACCGTAAAATGGTTCAACGCCAATAAGGGCTTCGGCTTCATTCAACCCGAGGATGGCACAAAGGACGCATTCGTCCATATCAGCGCCGTCGAGCGGGCTGGCCTTGCAAGGCTTGAAGAAGGCCAGTGTCTCAGTTTCGAGCTGGTTTCAGGCCGGGACGGGAAAATGTCGGCGGACAATTTGGCCATCGCTGAATAAACCTGAAGAAGGCGGCCAATGGCCGCCTTCTTATTGCGTTAATTATATAAAAATAACAAACAGATATACATGACTTTAGATGAAGTAGTTGCGATCTGATCTGACACCGCTTCCTTGAAGGAGTGAGAGTTACCGGTTTTGATGACGGTGCGAACCAAACCATCAAAACACACGA
>NZ_QRDW01000017.1:32540-39941 GCF_003385955.1 Aestuariispira insulae | reverse complement strand
CCTGAAACGAACCGTGTGACCCGCATCGGACTGGAGTCCAGGCGGGATGATGTCATCGCTGAAATCGAAGCATTAGAAACATCCAAATAAGGGCCAGACGATGCAGGAACTAGTCAGAGTAAAGTTGCCAGATGGAGAGTGTCTCAATCATGTGGAATCGCCACTTGTTGGTGATTACACACTCTGTGGGCTTTCTCTTGACGGAGATGATGGCTCCGGCGGAGGTGCAGAAATTTCGCACCCAACCAGAGGTAAAATAAATTGTCCGGATTGTGTGAAGTTCATCAGATTTTGCAAAACCGTACCAGCCAAAAAGCTGGCAGCAGATCAGTAGGAATTCCAAGAAAGGGCCATACCATGAGAAACCAGACACACATTGATGCGTGGTGCGCAAATCTGAAGGCCTGCCTACAGCAGATGCCGTCGAATGTTGAACTCTTGGTGCGCGAGGGAGGCGGATTTGACGTTTTCCGGCTGGGCGACATGAAAAAGGCGTCGGAGAACGACGACCCGGAGTTCAGCAGCATAGAAGCAGTAGGGTCAGCTTACCCCGGGGCAAAAGTCGGCAATCGGATTAGCGGTCGCGACAACCATTTTTGATTCATCCAGTAAAGGGCCTAAGAATATGACTATTTCACATGACGCAGTTTGGGACCGGATCACTTCCGAAGGAAGAAGAAAAGCCAATAGTATGATCGTGACAAGCAGGGTGTTGGGCCGTGAAGAGTTAATGGGACTTCTTTCTGTCTCGGATACTGAAGAATTGTCAGAGGCGCTTGCTGATCTGAAATCAGGGGCCGGTTTATTGTCAATCGCTGAAATCTATAAAGTCTGGGACCATCTGTCTAAGTGGCTTGATCACAACGGGACGCCGCCGCACCTTGAAGGCCTGGAGGGGCGCTTAAAAGAGATCGTTGTGTCCGCTTGGGAAGATGCTTCCAAAGTGTAATTGAACCAGCAAGAGATTTTTCCAAGTAAAGGCCGAGGCAATGAATAACTACGGCAGAGTGCGAAAACTCGGTGATGATATTGGCGTCACACTTGGAGGCGTCGAGCATTGCAATAGCGTCGAATGGTGGACTGATATCGCCCAAAAGATCCTGGCGGCGGCTTATTGTCCTCAGGCCTTCCTGAAAGCCGATCTGGCTCACCTTGACGAACTGCTTGCCAAAATTCCTGAAACGAACCGTGTGACCCGCATCGGACTGGAGTCCAGGCGGGATGATGTCATCGCTGAAATCGAAGCATTAGAAACATCCAAATAAGGGCCGGTTTGGCCAAAGACATATAAGGGATACAAATGAAGTCACTGAAATTTCTTCCGGCGTCATTTGCTGCTCTCCTGGCAACCGGAGTTAGCGCGCATGCTGAGAAAGGTTACATCCCCACGCTCTATCAAATCGTTGAAAAGCCGATCGCAGAGCTTTTGGAGACTGGGTGGTCAATCCAACATACTCTAGGTGACGATAAACTGATCCTTTCAAATGGGTCAGGCGGGCAAACTATTCTGTGCACTGTAAAGCATCCGAAGTGGGGGAAACATCCAGCAGAGAATCTTGAATCACGCTGTGCATTGATAGATTCCAAGTAGAGGCCGAGAGATGGCAAGGCAAATTACCATATTCCAGGTGACGGCAGAGGAAGACAGGGTAGAGCTTGATAGGTGTTTTCCGTCGCGAAAGATAGCAGAGGCATATGTCCGAGAATTACAGGAACAGAATCTGACCCCTTCAGAAGTGCGGTCCAATAAGGTTGAGCTGAACGCAGCAGGGATCTGCTTGGCTCTCCGTTACATTCCGTATCGTTGAATCATCCAGCAAAGGGCCACAGACCGAACAATAGGAGATAAACAGTGGGTTTAATCAGCAAAATCGTAGTGGGTATTACCACTCCAGTTATAGTTTTGGGTGGACTGTCTATGTTCCAGTTTATTCAAGTATTTGGAGACATAGATTCCCAGCGGGAAGAAGTACTGTCGGACTGGGCCTCTTCAAACACTTACGAAAAACCTGTCTACGACGCCATCATTAAAAACTGCTTTGACTCTGAAAAGAGTTCTCAGATCACTCCGTCTCCATTCATTACGGTTCTCGATTGTGTGCAATCTACGGGACGCGAACATGGCGTTATTCAATCGGATTTGGATCAATTGATTACGAATCTGGATGGTGTCGTTAAAAATACTGAAATTCCGGCACCGTTAGTATGGATAACCGGAACACCTGTTTAAAAAGCTCCAATTGATTGAACGTATCAAGTGAAAGGCAATTGAAATGTTATTTAAGGAAATAGTAAACGCTATCCATGTATTTCTAGCGATCACTGTTCCTTTTGCCATTCCCTTTCTTATGGTTCGATTAATTTTCTTTACCGGGCCGAAAGATCCCGAGCTTGGGCCTTGGGGTACTCTTATTGTGCCTGAGGTTGGATTGCTGGAAACTAGGTGGTTCATTATCACGTGTTTGGTAATCTATCTTGTCCTTTCCCTCTATTATCTGTTGAAGCTTTGTTTTGGAGCATGGAAAGAAGCAGGGGCCGCGATATTCATGGCGCTTTTTGTACTCTTCGATACGTTTTCACGTGACCGGGATACATACCGGAAAGATGTGTATTTGGAAGTCCATGTAAGAGAAGACAATTCCAGCCAGATTATTCTGGCAATCATGTTTTTGGCCTTCGTTCTGGGGTCCGGGTCAGGCTTTTTATAATCCGGTAACAACTTTACTTAATACCTTTGATTTTTTCAGGCGTTAGCTATCTTTTTGTCTCGATATTGATGTTGCGCAATAGGAAATAAATATCCTATTATTTCCTGTATCGCACCATTAGGTGATAGCAGGATAGGAACTTTCAGCCATGTTTTCGCGTTTTTTAGTAACCACTGCGTTTGTTTTGTCTATGACAAGCGCCGGTGTTCATGCAGACCAACCCGCTTTTACCGTTGGGGATAGAGTTTCTGTGGCTCTGGATCAGGCTATCAATACCGAAATTCCGGGCTTGGTTGTTGCTGTTGTTACACAATCTCATTTCAACCCTGATCGCGACAATCCGGCCATTTCACCCGGTACTGCATTCATTGGGCATTATGAGTCTGTAACCAGCGCTGATCAGTCAAGGTTACCAATTTGCTTTTTCCGAGTAATTTCTTCCGATAGCAGCTTGTCAGCGAATACAAAGAACGGCATTGGGGATTGTCTCGCTTATGCGACTGACAAGGATGGCGCGGCGGGTCTACCTGCATTAGAGGTGAATAGGAGGGCGGCAGTCCCAATTTTCAGTTTCAAAGAGGGGCATCAATTCCAAATCCAGTTCATCAAAGATCTACCGGTGAATGATCTGTGTATCAATGAACCGAAGATGGATAATGCCGTTGAAAAAATGTTGAATGCACCGGTGAATCTGACCCCGCTCAAAAACGTAGAGTAGGGCGCAACGGTGAAATACAGCAAAGATTACAGTCTAACTGTCTCAGAAAGGCAGCGCATTTGTTCCGAAGTGGCGACAGATATTGCCATCTATCTGCGATACGCTTCAGGTCAATACCCTAATCTAAATCGTATTAAAGCAACCATCTATCATTTGAATGACCTCTTGCATAACATCCCGCTTTTTTTGGTGGATGAAAGCCAAGAGTGGGTTGAAGGATGCTTTAGCGCGTTTTACCAGCGTTTAAGCGAGCGCGAGATTGAGTTCGTTGAATGCAGCGACCTGTGGGAAAACATCTGCACTGGTGTAGCCAGATATTTAGGTGAACCCGCTCAATTAGGTAAGCGAATTTAACCGTGTCTGAAATAGGTGGGAAGAGAAGCAATGAATCTGAACAAGATATCACCGTTCGCCGATCATGATTTTAAGCTGATGAAAACCCGGCCTTCTAATCCTTTTGGTTTCATCACTGGCGATGGAGCGCAGGCACAATGTCTGGTCTGGCTACCGGCTCATACCGGAATGTGTTGCAATAACGTACGTTTTTGCAACATATCAAGACCCCTCCCGTAACCCGCAGAAATCCGTTTGCAAAATCCTGTTGCATAATTAACTTGTTGCAATATGATTTTTTTCTCACTTAATTTTGCAACTGAGGCTCTTATGTTAATTGGATATGCGAGAGTATCTACCGAGGAACAAAATCTTGATATGCAAATACGAGATTTGCAAAAAGCCGGTTGTGAACGGATTTTTTCTGAAACGATATCTGGCGGCTATGCTTACAAGCCCGAATTTGAAAAGGCTTTGAATATTGCAAGAGAAGGGGATGTTCTTGTTGTATGGAAACAGGATCGGTTAGGAAGACGCACGAGAGATCTCATAGAGATATCAGAGAGATTAAGTAAGTTAGGCGTCAATCTCCGTTCCCTGAATGATGATATTGATACAACCACCCCAATTGGCCGCTTCTATTTCCATGTGATGGCGAGCCTAGCTCAATTTGAGTTGGATAACCTTAGGCATAGAACCAACAAGGGATTGGAAGCGGCGAAAGCTCGCGGCGTTTCCTTGGGACGCCCTAAATCAATTACTGATCAACAATGGGAAATGGCTAAAATTCTTCTCTTAAAAGAGGAAAAGCCAGTTCCCGTCGTAGCGGAAACCTTTGATGTATCCCGCGATACAATCTATCGCCGGATCAGGAAGGCAAAAGCGGAGGGAGCCTATGCTTTACAAACTGATAACGGATAATATTAGGCTTTTTAAATCCACCTGTGCAGGCGTTGGGGCTGCTATTTTGGTTGGTGGCTCGTTCTTCCTGATAGCTTACCTTATGAGTTTGATCCAAGGGTTATCATTCTTGAAATCCATTGGATTGGTTTTCGGCGTTGCCTTTGGTTTCATAGCTTTTGTTTTTGTGTTTCGGGCATTCTTCAGCGGATTTGAAAAGACTGACTTAGCCTATGATTCCATCACTTCGACAGGACCAAAGTTCAGTCTAGGGGAGGGGGGCAAAATCAAAATCAATCGAAAGCGTTTTCGTTGGACCGGTTCCTTTATCATCTTTGGAAACTTATTAGCCCAATCAGCGGTTTTGCATTTCCAGACTTTTTCTATCGGCATTTTTGCAATTTCCGTGTTCCTGATCACGGCAGGCCTTGCCATGGTCCTTTTGTCATTCTGGAAGTCAAAATACGTCGAGTAAAATTCCTTCAATTTGATACATTTATTGTTGCGTAGGGAAAGCTATATGCTAAATTGAATTTGTGGGCCGTATAGGTGGTGGTTCTCCTATGCGGTTTTCTAACAATACATCTAAAGCCCCGGCTTCCTCTCGGATGCCGGGGCTTTATTTTTTTGTTGACACTATAGCCGAGTGGCGCGATATATGAAATATCAACATTAAATATTTCAAATAATGCAACTTGGTTAGCGGCATGATCATTGATTATCACGAGCATAAAAAACTGAAGTCTGCGATTTTTGAAGCGCTTGTTGATACCTCCAAAACTGCTTGGTTTAAAAAGACCCTCGTCGCAGGAGTAAAAATTGAACCAGCGATCATTCATTCCTTTTGCACAAAACTGAATATTTCAGTTCGTGCGTTGAAAAGAAGCCCGGAATCTACCTTTTCTGAGTTTCTTGTTTGCCCGGACAGTGACAGCGTGGTTTTCAAATCGCTGGTTGATCTGCAAACCGCCATAGAGCGGGGTGAAACAACTGCTGACCGGGCCGTATCAGAAATGGAAGAGTTAACCCGTCTGCTTACCGCAACCTCTCCTAAGGGTTCTGTTTCAATTCCCGGTGGCGGGAACAACTCGGCTGACGATCAAAAAGTTGTTGGCCACTCTTTTTCTGACCCTCCGCTTTAAGGGATGCCCCTTCCCCCTAGTCCCTTTCGGCGGAAAAAATGGCCTCACCAGAATATTACTGGTGAGGCCTTTTATTATTGTGTCGAAGTCAGCGCCGCGCTGTGCGCGCCCCTGAAGGTTCGTATGGTCCCGCGCCTTAAAGACACGGGGCTTTTTCTATTTGTCAGATCAGGGGGAAACGCGACACGTTTCCCCCTATTGCAATCACTGGACGCAAGCGCTCACATAAAACTTTTTTCATTCTCCGCGCTGGCGCTTGTGCGAATAAAAAAACTTTTCTGTTCGGTGATTGCTATCCCCCTTCCGTTCATCGCCACAGGGCTAGTCAGGGTTGCATGTGCAACCCTGATTAATAACGGAAAGACTGGTCATGAACATTTACGATGCTGCTAGAATTCTTGGTTTGTCCGGTGAACTTGATGCAGAGACTATCAAATCTGCTTACCGCGAAGCCGCCCGGAAATATCATCCAGACACGAATCCGGCAGGCGCGGACATGATGAAGATGGTAAACGCGGCATATGATGTATTGAAAGATTTTTCCGGTAAGCTTGACTTCTCCAATAGCAAACAAGCGCCCGGTGATTATCCTGAACAACTCAATGAAGCCTTGAATTCAATTATAGATTTGCCCGGCCTGTCCATTGAGGTTTGCGGCGCTTGGGCATGGGTTACCGGTGACACCAAAACCCACAAGGATGCCTTGAAGTCGGCAAAGTTTAAGTATGCGTCCAAAAAGAAAAGTTGGTACTTCAGACCGGAGGATTACCGCAGCCGTGGCGGGAATAAGTCCATGGATGAAATCCGGGCTAAGTATGGATCACAGGCACCACGCCCGCGCCGCCGTCAGGCTTTATCGGCCACATGCGGGGAGGCGGCATAATGGCAGAGCTTCAGGAATTGGGGCGTGCTATCGCGCCCCTTTTACCGGGTGCGTGGCGATACAATGCGATCAAGAGCAAAGACGGTAATTTCAATGAATGGGGTTCCCGGGCCATCCTAACCAACGATTCCATTCGAGGGCAGGGGATTGGAATTGGTCCTTATTGGAATAAGCATCGTTTTTTAAAAATCGGCGGCTTGCTGCCCGGCGATGATTGGGGGCGGTCACAGTTCACTATTGGCGTTTCTGCCAATAGGACGCCGGAGGCTATCACGGGAGATATAAAGCGCCGATTATTAAACGAATACGCCGCCGAATGGATGAAAACCCAAGAGGAATATTTCAAACAGCAAAAAGAAGCAGATGCATGGCGGGAGAAAGTCGAACTCTTGGATAACATCATACCAATCTATGACGGCTACAGTTATCACCATGAAAAACTGAAACGGCGCGGGCGCTTCCGGTTCAAATATGGTTTTGGGAATGTGTATTCAGAAGATTTCACCAAATTGGAATTGGACCTGAGTTTTAACCAGTTGGTGCGCGTCATGGTGCTCTTGGCAAAAATGGAGCCAGATTAAGATTAACAGTCTTTGTTATCAGTCGGGGAGGGGGCCGGGATTCCTTAGTAAATCAATGGAAGTCAGGCCCACCCGTTGGGCGGCCCTGAAGATCCAGCCGGACCCGCGCTTTAAAGCGCGGGGAAATCCTTTGTTT
>NZ_QRDW01000017.1:31026-32442 GCF_003385955.1 Aestuariispira insulae | reverse complement strand
ATTCCTTAGTAAATCAATGGAAGTCAGGCCCACCCGTTGGGCGGCCCTGAAGATCCAGCCGGACCCGCGCTTTAAAGCGCGGGGAAATCCTTTGTTTTTTGACAGGGTGAAACGAACACGTTTCCCCCTATTGCAATCACTGGACGCAAGCGCTCACATAAAACTTTTTTCATTCTCCGCGCTGGCGCTTGTGCGAACAAAAAAACTTTTCTGTTCGGTGATTGCTATCCCCCTTCCGTTCATCGCCACAGGGCTAGTCAGGGTTGCATGTGCAACCCTGAAATTAAATTGAGGCTCAAGAAAATGGCAAAACTCACCAAAGCGGAAACAAAGGCTCATAATCAAGCATGTGAGCTATTGAAAAAAGATGTTCTTACTCATGATGAGAAGTGGTTTGTTCTCGATAATTGGCACGAAGGAGCGGAACACAACAACGGCTCGACAGGTGCGTTTTTTACCCCTTCCGGTATGGCGTTAGATTTTGCCATAGACGTTGGCGGTAAGCGTGTCCTAGATCTTTGCGCCGGTATTGGTGCTCTTTCCTTCGCCGCTTGGGTTCGCAATGAGCAAAACCGATATGAGGGTATGGTTGAAGCTGAATACGTATGTATTGAAATTAACCCTGCCTATATCGAAATCGGCAAGAAGATCATGCCGCAAGCAACTTGGGTGCAAGGCGATGCTTCGGATTTGGAATTCATCAAATCTCTAGGCCGTTTTGATTGCGTAATCTCTAACCCTCCTTTCGGAAAGAGGGCAGGGGGCAATGGCAATGCACCTCGCTATACAGGCGCTGATTTCGAATACAAGATCATGGATATTGCATCCGAAGTTGCGGACTATGGTGTTTTTATCATTCCTCAACAATCATCTTCTTTCTTCTATTCAGGCCGTGTTGCCCATCGTGACAATGACAGCGCTAAACTGAAAAAGTTCCGTCAGCAAACCGGTATCACAATGGACTGCGGGGTTGGCGTTGATACAGCTTATTATAAAGACGATTGGAAAGGTGTTGCGCCGATTTGTGAAATCGTCACTTGCAATTTTGAGGAATTGCAACAGCAACGCAAACCTACCGCCGTTGTTATCGACTTCCCCGTTAATCAGTTTCAGGACCCGGTTGAACAACTCTCTCTGTTCGCTTGACCTTGCCGCTTATGTTTTTGAAAGGATGAGAAAATGTGCAATCTTATTGATCAGTCGGGGAGGGGGCCGGAAATCCTTAGTAAATCAATGGAAGTCAGGCCCACCCGTTGGGCGGCCCTGAAGATCCAGCCGGACCCGCGCTTTAAAGCGCGGGGAAATCCTTTGTTTTTTGACAGGGTGAAACGAACACGTTTCCCCCTATTGCAATCACTGGACGCAAGCGCTCACAAGGGGGGTTCCCCGTTCTCCGCGCTGGCGCTTGTGCGACCG
>NZ_QRDW01000017.1:0-30931 GCF_003385955.1 Aestuariispira insulae | reverse complement strand
TGACAGGGTGAAACGAACACGTTTCCCCCTATTGCAATCACTGGACGCAAGCGCTCACAAGGGGGGTTCCCCGTTCTCCGCGCTGGCGCTTGTGCGACCGGGTGATTCCCCTCCCCCTTGTTCGGTGATTGCTATCCCCCTTCCGTTCATTGCCACAGGGCTAGTCAGGGTTGAAGAAGTCAACCCTGCTTTAAAATGAAAGGAACAAACAAATGTTCAATTACATCAAAAAGTTATTCACTCTGAAACGCGATAGAGATACCGGTGTTAAATGGTTGGTTAAATGCCCCTGCGGGTGGTCTGGCTTATCTTGTGATTGCCGTGGTGATGATCATTACAATGCACATCCAGACGCTTATCTTTGTCCTAATTGCAATGGTTTAGTTGAGCATAACAAGGTTGATGTTCTGATAAGTTACTATGAATGTGGCGGTGATCGGGCTGCGTTAGATCGTATTGTGAAACGATATTTTGCCGATGCTGTTTGAAGGGGGAGGATCATGATAGCCAATATAATCAAACCCGGTGACGCGATCCGCCTCAACAATGGTAAGGCGGGCATTGTTCAAGCTGTAAGAGGACCATTCAATAACCGTGATGGCCAGAGTTATTATTGTGTTGAATACAAGATAGGTCCCTCTACACATTTCCTTTCTCAACTGGCCGTTTCTGGTGGGGAACTGGTATTCACAGGCAAAAATGTGAAAGATAAGGTTGCAATTTTGCCTTCTAAACAGAATAGTAGCTTTAGTTCTAAATTGATTCGTACGATCAAATATTGGAGCCTCTAATGGTTCGGCCAACTGAAAAAACCTATGACGAATTGCAAGACGCTTACGATTTCTTTAATCGCGAACTATTCGGTGGTCAGTTGCCGGATTGCATAATCACATTGCAGCGAGAGAAAAGAACCATGGGGTATTTCAGCCCTAATAGGTTCGTTAGTCAGCATGGGCTAACTCAGGATGAGATTGCTTTAAATCCAATCTATTTTGATCTGACAGATATTACCGAAACCATGCAAACAATAGCCCATGAAATGGCGCACCAATGGCAACAGCATTATGGACAAAGGAAAAGCCGACACGGCTATCATAATAAGGAATGGGCTGCAAAGATGATCGAAATCGGTTTGATGCCAACGGATACAGGGAAACCGGGCGGCAAGACCACAGGATTTAAAATTTCAGATTATCCGATAGAGCGGGGCGCATTCTTAGAATCCGTTCGCAAGCTTAAGAAAGAGAAATTTGCAATCTCTTGGCGGGATCGTTTTTCACTCGTCCAACAAACGATGGAGGAGGGGGCGCAACCCATCACAGTTGTGACCGATACTTTGACCGGTGAAGAGGTTACTCACCCAAGATCAAAGACAAAATATGTTCACCAGTGCGTTGATGAACAAACCGGGGAAATTACCGATCAAAATGTATGGGGCAAACCGGGTTTAAATTTGGTTTGCGGCGATTGTGGCCGCGGGTTTGAGCAAACATAGTCATAGAGGCGATTCCGGTAGGGGGCAAAATAGTACGTTAGTGGCGGCTAAGTCCATTGGTACGAAAACCTACGATAGGGTTTTTCAAGTTTTATTTAATTGATATCACTTTCTGATATTGACATTGATATCACTATTTGATATATATAGGTCATGAACAAAAAACACTCAAAAACGCTCAAAGACATATATCGGAACCCGGTGCTTTCCAATATTGTTTGGACGGACATTGAAAACTTGTTCAAAGCTTTGGGCGCAGAGGTTACAGAGGGGAATGGAAGCCGGGTTAGGGTTAACCTGTCTGGTATCCGCCAAGTTTTCCACCGACCTCACCCGAAAAAGGAAACGGATAAGGGAGCAGTTAAATCGGTGCGTGATTTTCTTAGTAGAGCAGGAGTGAAACGCGATGCTTGAATATAAAGGATATGTTGGTGTTGTTGAATATGAGCCAGATGATAAGGCTTTTCATGGCAAGGTTGTTGGCTTGACCTCTGATGGTATTCATTTTCAAGGGTCAACTGCGGATGAAGTTGAAACGGCTTTTCAGGAAAGCGTTGATGATTACCTTGATTGGTGCGAGCAGGATGGCATTGAGCCGGATCGTTCCTATTCAGGCAGTATAGCTTTGCGCGTTGATCCCGCGTTTCATCGCAAGGCCGTTATCCAAGCTGCTGCTGAAGGTGTCAGCATCAGCCGGTGGATTGAACATCAAATAGAAATCGCCTGATTGCTACTTCAAACCCTTTCAACACTCATCTTTTACAGTGCGTGTTTGGAATTTGTTAATTCCGGCCTGAAGGTATTGGAGTAGCTCTCGTTTTTGCGGTGGCTCCAACTCTTTAGAGATCTGAAATACATCGGCCACAGCTTTATCAAGTTGTTTACTGTAATCAGGTTTCAGGATTTCCAGAATTGGGACTTTAATAAACTCACAGAATTTCTGTAATTGTTCCACTGCGAGAGGAGATTGATTGTTTTCAATCTTCCAATAGTGGCCAGATGAAAGACCAAGGGCCTTGGCAACTTCCTCTAAGGTATAGCCCGCCTCATTCCTATAATTTTCCATCAATCGACAAAGAACGCCAATATCAACCTGATAGGGGTTAGCTATTGTGGCTGTGGGGATATCTTCACTAAAGAATGCTGTGACCGGCACCTTTAATAATTGCGCAAGTTTATTCAGGTGATGAACACGTAAGACTGTTGTCCCATTTTCAATGCGGCCATAATTTGACTTTACGACGCCAAAAAATTTCCCGGCGTCCTCCGTTGTAATCTCGCGATAAGAGCGAATGGTTTTGATTCGCTTTGCCACGTCGGATAGTTCTGCCATCATTCTACGCGATTCGTTGTTCCCAAATATATTTCCCGAATCCTATGCGGATTCTACCTCATTTTTGCAATCAAATTAGGTCTTTTTGGCCGATATGGTGCGATATATGAAAAAACTATTGATTATTTTTCTCTATAAGCTGTAAATTAAATATAGAAAGATCAATATTTCAGATTTGTTTTGCAGTACAAAGAATCAATGTAATATTGAAGCTATTGTTAGAAGAACCACAACATCTAGGAGGAACCACAATAATCAAGGACATTTGATCAATAAAAAAGGCGACGTAAAAAACGCCGCCTTGCTTATATCGTGGCCCCTTTAATAACGGTTGCCGCCGTTAGACCAACAAAACTCTTACAGCCACGATATTTGCATCCAGAAAACTTGTCAATCGAAAAGCGTTCTGCGCACAGGATAACTTGTGCCAAATTTCCTTTTCGTGTGTCCTTGTGGTTGTAGCAAAATGACCGCAGCAAAATCACTTATGCAAAATGGCGCGAAAAGCGCCCGCCGTGAAGCAATTCGATTGCGGCCACGCGGCAGACCGAGCAGCAGATATAATATTTCCAATCAGGAGCAGGCGACAGAATGGGCGCGGCGCAATCTTCCAGATGAGCTATTAAGGTTACGTGTCTGGACAGCCGCAGAATTGAGGATTGTTGATGTTTTGCTTAACCGGGCAAACGACGACGGAATAATCAAAATAGCCGGTACACATGCTTCTGCACTTGCCCTTGTTTCAGAGAAAGCCTTTTTCCTCTGTGTTGAGCGATTGGAGGCAGAAGGGGTTATTGAAGTTCGCCGCTGTAAGGCAGCTTGGAACCGTCAGGATATCAACGAGTATCATTTCCCTATTCTGACTGTCACATCCCGTAACAAACACAAAAAAGCCAATTTCAAGGGATCTACAAAATCCAAGCTGAAGAGCCGACGGAAAAAGAATTCTCAGACTACGTCTATTTCCCCTTCTACTGTGTTAAATGAGCTTACAGATACAATAGAGCAAGACCCAATAAGTAGCCGCCAAGGCGGCAATAAAAACGGCAACCGGTCAAATTGGTCTAACGACCAATGCCCGGTTTTGCGCTCTAATTTGAGCGCTGACTATGAAGCCATTGAAGACGGCGCATCACCTGAAACGACAGAGTTAAACCAACCGGCGGAGAATGCTTGCCAAGAAGGCAACGTTGTTTTCGAGGAAACCGCAGATGACGGTGTTAAATCAGCCGCCGAAAACCGGGAATATGTTGAAAAGGCTTTGCGTATTTTGATGCCTTCCTTGGCGGATAGGTTTCAGGAAGATCACAATAATCTGTTAGATATCTTGGAACAGATCAGGCAAAAATGGTTTTCCGGCCTTAACCGTGCATATTTTGAAAAGCAGCTTAGCCAAAATGGGTTGGTTGCCGCGTTATCAATGATTTCTGTTGCCCTGAAAATAGAGACGTTGGAACCGCATGATCCAGATCGTCCGCGACAACCAGTCGCTTATCTGGTCGGGGTGCTTAAGCGAGGCCAGACCGCTAAACCGCATATTTCAATAAACCACAGCATCTTTCTTGTTTCAGCGTCAAAAATCGAAGCCGAAACCAAGGGGACCGGAGCCGCTTTCAAATCTATGTTGAAAGAAGCCAACCAATGGCTTTCTAGAAAATCAGAAGATGAAAAGCGCCGCCTGTTTGATCGTTATAGAACCGGTCGCCTCGCTGGTGACAAATTAAGCCCGGATATGGAATGCCGTCATTGGCGAATTAGAGCATATAACGATTTCAAGGATGGGCTGATCAGTTGAAGATTTACAAAATAATGGGGGTGCAAAGCACCCCCTGTGTAACCCTCATCAACCTGTGTAAACTGCCTGTTTCTGTGATGGCGCATATTGATCAGTGGCGCGTATGATCAATTCACTCAATGACAGTCCAGACAAGTTCGCTTTCTCAGATATTGCTTGGAACTCCGTTTCAGTCATTTCAAATGTCCAGAATGCAGTTCCATCAATTCCTTTTGTGGTGGCCAAAAAATTCACAACTTTGCTTTCGCCAGATTCCAAAGTCGCCCCGTACTGTTTTCTCATATTACATTCCCCTAACTTTATTTGGGTTTCATTCACATGAAACCCTGCCTTCCGGCGAGGATGGGGGTAGCAAATGGCACCGGTTGTTTTGCATGGCCGAATTGAGAACAGAGCGACGCATTCTGCGTTGCGAATGAGCGATTCTGCCATGATAAAGAAATGGTGCCGTGCGCGGGGGCCGAGGCCCTTAGTGTGCTAACCCTTCCCTTACAAGGCAAATAATGTCCTATTTTTTTTGCTTTTCCAGCGGTTATTGCCTGCATTTTATGCTTATTTTCTACGAATTTTACCGTCTTTCGCGTTAGCATATACATAGAATGCTCTCTAAAGTCGCAGGCTGTTAGCACACCATATCCTGCAATGCTTCCATAAATATCTATTATTAATAGAGTAATCCGAGTTGGGTAAACTTTGATCAACACACGCTTGAGGCTTTTGTTACATATCTTATTGATTCGTACGATCCATTATTTACGTGACATTTTTTTATGTGATTGCTTTTGAAGACAATTCTTGTCGAAGTGATAACGGATCAAGGTCCAAATTATTCTTGTGATAATGAATATCGCCTTCATTTTGGCATGTGACCCGTCGAAAACAGAAAAATCCATAGTGTGATTGAGCAAAATTGGTGCTGATGTTCTGAAACCCTTGTATTTCCTAGGGTTATGTGTGAACCTAAATATGTTGTGTATATGCAGGATACCCATTTTGTATTACAAAATGGAAGCATCTCTAAAAAGAGCTGCTTTCCTGTTCTGCGAAGCCCCCACGGATACCGTGGGAATACGGCGCTAAAGCGCCTCTATTGGAGAGAAGCATTGCCAGCATCAAAGCCGAGATCGTTCAGGATCAAAGACCCAAGTATCGCGGAGAAATTGGACTCTTCGCCAAATGTTTCCCGCGTGCTGAACGACGCCTTGAGGCAGTATTTTGCAGACCCCCTCCCCGTTGATGATTATCGGGAAGAATGGGTTACAATCAGAAAACAGGTATCCGGCATTGCGCGAAACATTAATCAGATAGCAACAGTTGCGAATGCCCATAATCTGGGTGAATCACAGATGCCACCTGTTGAGGCTCTTGAAGCCGCCAATGATGCGTTGCGTCCACTAATTCAGCGTCTGAATTTCTTGATTTCACATTGGGGTTAGACCATGGGCAGCTACAGCCGAGGTTGGGATGATGCGCTAAGAGTTCGTGGCAGCAATCAGACTAACCCTATTTCAACCGGATCATCTGGCAAATATACGCCATCTAAGGAAGTGGTCTTTAAGGTCATTGGCCACTCAAAGACAATCCGTGGCGGAAATCTGATGGCTAATTATATATCCCGCAACGCTGGCGATCCTGAGATTGAAAAAAATGCATCTGAGTTGGAGTTGTTGCAGCAGAAAGGCATGTACAATTCGGAAGGCTTTGTTCCCGCTGACCAGATTAAAGAGGAGCTATCTAGCTGGAATTTAATTCCAGACGATAAGCAAAATTTTTCAAAGGCAGCACGGGAAGCCAGCAAAGAAGAATTGGCCCAGATGCCAGATGCGGAGAAATACCGGAACAAACAAGTTGGCCATTACGTGATTTCTTTTCCTAATCAGCATCACGAATTAACTGATCAGCAGATGCACCGAACAGTGCAAGATGTATTGCAGCCGTTTAAGGATCAGGGGCATCACTATCTTTATGCGATCCATCGCCATCAAGCGAAGCCGCACGTCCATATAATGATGAAATATCGCTCAGACGATAATAAGCGCCTCAACCTATTGCCCCGAGATATCCAAAATATCCGAGAACATATTGCAGAGGTGGCCCGCGACCATGGCATTCATATGGAGGCAACAAGACGGCAAGAGAAAATCAGAGAGCTTGCCGCCAAAATTCCTACTGTTGAACAGCATCTTCTTTTCAAGCGATACCGTGATTTGAAACAGAAGGTAACCCAAAGCAATTTGAAGGGCGAGACGTTGCAAAATTATCAACGTGCGCTGGACCGGGCACAGTCCCGAATGGCAGAGTTGAAGGTATATCAAAAGGCCGAAAAGAGACTTCCGAAGATTGATAAAAAATTGGAACGGTTGGAGAAGAAACAGCAAACAAGCAATTCAGTCCGCTTGAAGTCCAAAATTGATGCGCTCAAGCAGGATAGGAAAGCGTTGAATGATATTGTTGAGGATGAGCGCCGCCGCAGATCCATGAAACTGAGCCAGCCGATAGATGCCGTACATGCGGTTAAAACTGACCGTCAGTTAAGTCAGGTTGTTAAGGATCTTCGGGATGCAAGCCGAGGTGTTGAGGATCGTGAAACCGAATTAAAGAAGGCTGTGGAAACCATACATAAAGTGGCGAGAGAGAAAGAAAAGATTATTTCTAACCTCACCCCTGAGAAACATGATCGATATAGCTATGACCTGAATAAAAATGGACGTGAGCGCGATAGTCTATTGCAAAGACAAGTTCCGCATTGGTACCTCAGGCACGGCTATGAATATGAAAATCGTAGATCTTCTATCCCGGATCAGAACAACAATAACATGGAAGCGGTAGCGGTTCGTTTGCCTGCCCTTAAACAAAAAACGAATGTTGCAATAAGTGAATTTGTAAACTCGACTTATGCAAATCCAGATAAAGCCCGTTCTGCCTTTTTAGAGTTGGCAGCAGAGAACACCAGAACAGCTTTCTGGTATGCCAACAAGCGGCCCGAACTGTTTGGTAAACTTTCTGATGACCCGGATCAAAAAATCCGCATTAGCTCCAAAACCGTTCATTTAACCAAAGAGTGGAAGAAGGAAGCTTTGGAACGGATACAGACCAAAAATAATGAAATGCCGCCAGAAATCCAAAGAAGCCGCTTATCTGCTGCGATGCGTTTGAGGCAAGGAACCGCAGATGCAAAGCAGCTTGAACGGGATATGGCCATCTTCGGTAAAGATGTCGAGGCGATTGTTAAATCCAATATTGACCGGAAAAAGGATAATGACAATAGCAAAGATAAATCAGCAGATACCGCTATAACGCAGACTAAGAATAAGAAAACATTGGAACAATGGCTTAAGGAAAATGCCGATAGAGGCAACGCCGCTTTGCGGCCTTTTGAAAAGCCACTTAATGAAAAAAGCACTCAAAAAGCACCGGTAGACAAAGGCGAGCGTCAGTCCTTGCCCGGTGATTTTGTTCGGCCCAATAAGGGCCGTGATAAAACCAAAGGCCAAGATAAATCCAGATCACGTTAACAGGCTTTGACTTTTGCAACAGATATGCTAAAAGCCGATTAGGGGGTTGCGAATTATGAAATATATAATACCTATTTTTCTTTTGTTGCTTACTTCAACTGCTATTGCAGATGATCAACCGTTCATCATTTCAGTAGATGTTGAGTTGAAAGCAAAGAACAAGGCGGTATCCCGAAAAGGGGAAGTTGATTTCGCTTATGAGGGGTGGGAATGCAGCTTTGAAAAAGTCGGCTCTACCTGTTTTCAACGTTTTAGGTGGAACCAAATACATCTGAGATATCTTGGTGATAGGAAGATTGAGGTTGGTCTAATCAGCAAAAATCAGGTCTTCCCACATCCTACTGTCTTTGAATTGTCTGATAGCACCACAACCACGAAATTTACCCATCCGTCTTGGTTAGCACATAGAAAGAAATCTTTGAGTAAGATTTTCAAGGAATGGTATTTTTCCGGGTTTGAAAAAAACGAAATCACTCTCTCAGCAAAAGAAATCACCGAACTCTCCGATAATGGGAAGTTTAAAACTATAGCGGAGTAATGTAGATGGAATGTACCTTTCCTGACGTGTTCGCTGTTTTAGACAATGCAGTTATGCATGTCTTACAGGCATCCTTTACAGTTGTTGGAGGTACATTTTCCATTCTGCTGATGGGTTTTTTCCTACTATTCTTTTTCTATAATTTGATCAAGTTCAGCATGAACCAAATGAGCGGAGGGGATTTCACATTTAAGCTCGTCCATGAGATTGGCATTTACCTTCTCATGTCCGTTCTTCTGGGAGGCGGCGCAATTGCTTCTTATACCGCAATAGATGTTTTTGGTCTTGTACGTGATACCGGTCCTTTCATCGCTTCAAAAGTGCTAGCGGGTACCGAATACAGCACTGAAGATGTAACCGGATTTAGTGGCTTGGTTTGCGTCATCGAATATAACTTTAGAGCAAACATCTTTGGCGCACTTGGCGATATGATGGCCGACTTGAGCATCCTTGACTCCTTACAACTGGTTATTGGTGCAATTTTCCTGTGTTTGATATACGTGGTCCTTTGCTTGATGATGATCGTTACCATTTTTTCAGCCTACTTTAGGAGTGTGGCGGGCGGAGTTTTGTTTCCGGTTTCTATGGTGCTTTTTATGATTCCATCCACAAGGAGTACCTTATCAAATAATATCAGAGTGGTGTTAGACTCATCACTACGCATGATGCTTTGTTTGATATATGCCAGCATCATACTTTTCATGGTCCAAGAGATGTTTGTCTATTTTGGGAATCCAAAAAACGGCGTCGCGGTAATATACGGTGCCGGGTTCTCTCAGGCGCTCATCAGTGGATTCCTAATGGTAATAACCTACAGTTCTTTCGTGACCGTCTCAGGTGAGATTTTGAATTCCTTCGGTCAGACAACAAACATGAGCATTATGGATCTTATTAATCCTATGCGCTGGTTAGGTAAGAAATAATGATTTTGCTGGATTTTATTCTTGATCTAATTGACCGCCTAACAGGGGGTGGGAAGGCGCAAGAAAATGGCTCACAGGATAAACCTCGTGAGCCATATATTCCGTCATCGTCATCAGGCAACGAGATTTCGAACGTCCGCGCTATTGATAGGGATCGATCCCGATAATTCCCGTTCAATTAGGGAAAGACTGCCTCTTAAAACATCGGCATTGGTGAGATTTCGAGACGACATGAACCGCTCTAAGCGTTCATTCTCGGCTTTCGTTAGCTTGAGTGTCACCCACCTTGTTTTGCCGTTTTGGCTTTTGGGTAAATCGGGGGAATTCTGGTAGAGATAGAACAGAGCCAATCCCTGTTTTATTTTCTCTCTCAGTTGCCAAAGATGTTCTGGCACTCTGGCGCGGATCGTCACTGTATCCATCTATCGCTTTTTCCACCCCCTCTATAATTGAAATCCCCTGTTTCTGACAGTTAGCTCGGAAATCTCTCTTTTTAGCGATTAGGCAAAGAAGATCGATAGCCGCTATCGCGCTGTGCCTGAGCTTCAGTCCAAGCGTTAAGCTTGCATCCCTAAAATGTGGTGCGGCCCAGTCGTCCAAATAGAACCGCTTCTTTTTGACGATGCTTTCGTTATTTTTGTGTTGCATTATACGAAAGAAATATCCTATTTTTAATCACCAATTGATCTTTAAAGGGAATTGATAATGAGGTCAAGTATCAAAAATTCGCATATTGCTTTATTTGGGATGGTGGCTTTGTTTGCTCACCTGAACCCGGAAATTGCTAATGCAATCAGCATCCCATCCGCTGGTGGGTCGGGAAACACACTTGATGTAAGTTGGAAAAATATTGTGGTTTGGATTCTGGATCTTCTGGTCTGGACAACTGCTGCAATCGGCATCGGCTGCATTATTTTCTCTGCCATCCGAAAGGCGCAAGGTGAGCAGGATGCTAAACGGTGGGCGCTTGGTGGCATTGTCTCCGTGATCATTGCCATTGGCTCTGATCAAATCGGAACCACAATCCAAGGCATCGTTTAATGACGCCTGTCGTCAATAAACATACGTTACCGCGCTTGATGTGGGGTGTTGGAGAACTAGGGGCAATTCGCTTGTTCCTAGTCTTCATCCTCGTTGGTGCGTGTTCGCATTTATTGTTCGACGTTAGATTTCCAATTCTCATTTCTTCTGCGGCTCATTTTGTCATTGAGCGGGCAATCTATTCCAAATGGCCGGATACAGACCGGATTATTTGGTACCGCTTTTTTGCATTTTATAGCCGGTGGTCACTGCCAAACGGCACCAAGCCACCTTTCCACAGAAGAACAAGATCTAAGCGCGGGAAGGTGCGTTATGGACCCTAATACCCTCAACATGATGTATTGGGCCGGTCCGCCTATTGCTGGCTCACTGGCTATTGGTGCGACCTACCTTCTGAACTGGCGGCCCGATTCAAGGCGTCATGTAAAGCATGACTCATTGCCTCATTACCTCCCTTTCAGGAAGGTGTTGGGTGATAGTCGCACGGTTCAAAACGCGGATGGATCGCTTTTCGTCGTGTTGAAGATGCACGGAACGTCTTATTCATCTATGGATGAAAATCGTGTCGAGGCAATCCGAACTCTTCGATATGAATGGATGAAAAGTCTTTCTGAGAAAGATGTTTTTGTCAGGTTTTTCTCACCGCATGATTCCGTTTCCGTCCCTGTCTCAACTTTGGGAGATGGCATTATCGGGGATCTGAATGAGAAATGGGCGCGGCATATTTCTCATAGTTTTTTCACCTCCCATTACATAATCATTTCAACCGCAAAATCATCTAATCAGGATTCGCTTCAATCTGCTGTTGATGAAGCCATTGTAAGGCTGGCCGAGCATCGTCCAGAAATTCTTACAAATGATCCAGACGCATCAGGTTTTTCACCACTTAATTCATTCATCTTTTACCTCGCAAATGGGTATCAAGAAACAGTTGCGCCAGAATATGGCGATAAGCTGAATACATTAGTTAAGTCAGATATATGGCCATACGATGACGGCATGATCAAATTGGATCATCCGACAGGGCGTGAATACATATCTGTATTGTCATTTACAGAATTCGGTTCAAATCTGGATTATGAATTTGTTCTCGACTTATTCTCTCAAAAAATACGCTTTGATTTCCTGATCCTTTCTGAATTTAGATCTGCGAAAGAAACAAAAAAACGGGTGGAAGCCTCTCTAAATTTGGTGAAGGACTCCGGGGTTACAGATGTAGCCGAGGAAGATTGGAAGCAAGAAATCAAACAAGTAGAGCGTGGTGAAAACACTGACGTTTACACCACAATCGCTGTGTTTGTGAAAGGTGATACCCCCGAAGAGGTGAAACGTTCAGCGGCAAACATCAATGAAATATTTGTTCGCAACCACCATTTTCTTGTGAAGGAATCACCCGATTGCTCATGGATCGTTCACAATTCGAGAGTCCCGGGATTTGATTATAAGGTCCGCCAGCGATTTCTGAATATCTCGCAGCTTTCGGAACTCACTCCAATGAGTACCGTTGAAAGCGGCAATACCGCCTCCCCTTGGGGACCGTACCCAATCCGCTATCTGCCCACAGTTGCCGGGGGAGCATATGCACATACCATGCAGCCAACGGCAGGGTTGGATAGTCCCCCTCATGCCAACGTTTTTGCCCCGACCCGTAGTGGTAAGACGGTTTTGCTCCTGTTCCTTCTGACCGGCGCACTATCCGTTCATCCAGAATTGCGTGCAATGATTTTCGACCGAAATCAGGGGGCCAGAATATGGACTGACTATATCGGCGGTCAGTATCTATGGCCCGGAAGGGACATGCCGCTAAATTTCTTTGATAACGAAGGCACCGACCAAGACCGGCAATTGGCCATTCAAATGATGCGCCTAATGGCGAATAGCCAAGGGCCTGAGGTTGACCGCTGGATTAGCGATTTTGTGAAGCGGGCCTACGAATATGATGACCGTCAGGGCCGTAACATGATCAATCTATTCAGCTTCATGGACCCGGCTCTAAAGCCATTGATGACTTCATACGCAACTGCAAACGGTGTTTATGCTGGAACATATAACGGAGCATATGACGCATTTGATCCAACAATGGCCCGTGTCAATACGATGGCTATGGACACCGTTATTGACGATAAAGAGCTTGCAGCGAACCTCAATTACTATTTCACCCGGCGCGTTCAGAATGCGTATGTCTCCCAGAATATCCCCTATGCTTTGATCTTTGATGAAGCGGCGGTTCTGTTGGGCGAGAAAAACACCAGTGATCTTGCCCTAAGTGAATTTCGCACCGCTGGCCGTAACAGAGGTTCGGTAACTACTATTTGGACCACTGTTCAGGACTGTCTGGATACCCCAAACGGCAAAAAGTTCATCATGAATGCCGGAACAAACTATTTCTGGCCGCGATCTGCCAACGATCCAGAACAGCTATCAGTTTTTTCCAACCTTACCGACAGCCATAAAAAATTCATCCTTGGCGAGTGGCGTCCTAAGGGGGCGATTAGGCCCGTTCTTATGCATCGCGAAAGCCATTCAGTCATTCTCGAAACCGATCTGAAGCCGCTGGAACATTATCTTCATGTTTTTGCCGGTGGCGCTGACGAATATGCGGAGTTTACAAAATGCAAAGAGGAATTTCCCCACGATTACCGTATCAAATTCTTGTTGCAGCATTCCTGATGTTTGCATTCCTCAATCCTGCTCAGGCGCAATGGACTGTGCATGATCCGCAAAACTTCGCTGAGGCTGTTAAGCAGCTTAATCAGATGAAGAAGGAATATACGCAGATGCTCAAAGAATATGAGGAAGTCGTCAAAATAGCGTCCTATTCAAAAGGTACCATGGATAAGTTGGGCGCGTTGGCGAAAGGTAACTATTCCTCTTCTCAACTGATGAATGCTGTATCAGAGGCCGCACAATGCGCCATCCCAGAATTATCAATGCCGAATTTGCCGAATGATTTCAGCGCTAATTTCTTCAGCGCTTGCGAAGCTGGTCAGGCGGCAAGGAAGTTGCTCAACGGTGATCCAGAAGGCGAGGAAATAGACGGCGTGCCTGTTACAGGCTCAAAATGGCAAAGTTGGATCAGCACTCGTCGAGAAGCCATTTTAGAGGACTCGATTATTGAGGCATACGGTCAGTCTATGTATGCCCTCAACACAGCTAAGGAAACTGCATCTGAGGCAGAGACGATCATTCAGCAGACAAACGCTGAAGAGGAAATTGACGGTATCCTAAGATCCAGCGTCAGCGCTCAAACTTCCATTCTCTCAGAACTAAATCAAATCAAACTCTTGCTGGCATACCAGATACGAATGGAAGCGGCTGATCGTTCCCGCCGGATCAAGACCTATGTCACTTTGGCCGGAAGCGAGGAAGACCAATGAAAATCAAATCTTTAATCATTGTCTCAGTTTGTTTGTTTCTTGCTGCATGTGCTGGGCAGCAAAACAAAGTGAACCCCACTGGCAGCGGGCGGAATGATTATTCGCCTTCACCATGCGCTTGTGGTCCCAAGATTACGTTTCCGAACGATCAGAGTTTGTCGTGATGAAACTGTTTGCCTCAAAAAAAGATCGTATTGCCAATGAAAGAATGGAAGATCCTTCCATTGGCATCCCCCCCGGTGATCTTGATCATCCGTCAGAACGACTACGCCGTGAACGGTTTATGTTCTCAACCGTCATCTGTTGTCTGACAGCCTTTAGTTCAATTGTTGTCATTGATGATATGCGCTTGCGGGACCGTCTGGATAATCAACGTCCTCAATTTTGGTTCTACAGCTTCGATGATTTGGCCAATAGGACGATCAACCTCACCCATGGCGAAATCACTCGCGATGAAGAAACTCAGATATTCATCAACACTCTTTCTGAATATGTGACCAAACGCGAAAGCATCGATCACGTAACCGATAAATCCCGTGATGAATGGCTGAAGATTTTTACAGATAAGCACTGGTTCAAGGCATATGACGACCATATGAACCCTCTGAAAAATCCTCGGAGTATTCGAACATTCTACCGAAAAGAGGGGCTAACAAGGTCGATACATAATGTGACCGTATCCCCGCAGCCGGATAAGCCAAATGAATTTTATATTCGTTATGAAACGGCAGATTACAACGCAACTGAAGAGATATCAGGTAGCCGCAAACGTTGGCAAATTGATGTAACCGTGCGGCGAGATCCACGGGACGGTTTGACCGCCCATGAAGCCGCTCTAAACCCACTTAATATCAAGGTGATGAATTATGTCCCGATGCCTGTTCCAGACAGCGAGTAAAATTGCTCTCACATTGGTTGCTTTTGGGTATATCAGCGTTGCCAATGCCCAAATGAATGCGCCCCTCCCACCTGCTTTTCCCAAACAACAGCAACGTGCGGGTACCCAACCTGTGAATGGTGATCCAAGCGCCCGCACCTATCCGGTAAATAAACAAAGAGGCCAGACTGCAAACCCCGCGGCCCCTCAGCCGGTTAATCAGGCTCAGCCTAATAACCAGCAAGCCCAAAAAGTCGATATAGAGGCCCTTTTGCTGATGCTCAGAAACCGGGTGTCCAAGCAATATGGCCCGCTCACTAACCCTACTCCGGGTGTGAATGTGCAAGAGATATGGACAACCTCAAATCCGGAGGATGGTTATCTCGAATTTACCGATCCTGTGGGCTTCAACATGAAAGCCATTGCTCAGGCAGGGATGCCCTTTTTCGTAACACTGCCAGAAGGGCATGAAGCCCTTCAGGTGATTGGCGGCACGAAAGCCATTAAGACGAACTATTGTAAGGAAAACGGTAAAGAAAATTACAATTGCATCAGCGTTAATGCTGAAATACCCGGCCATAATGTCTTGATCAGCATCCGTACAGATCATGATGCAGTATATCGGCTTTATGTTCGTTCTGAATCATTCCTTTCAAAAAATCCGCCTACAACTTGGGTCCGCATCAAGACCGCTCAAACAACCAGCCTTTCACCCAACACAAAGGCACTAACAGAAGGTGAAATGGGCGACGTTCCGGCAGAAATGGAACGACCATTAAAGCCGATCTTACCTTCTGATGCTCCGATGTGGACGCGGAAGTATGATTTCGACCCAACGGAAATGAACCGTATCACAGATGTTTCCGGTGACGCTGAAATCGCACCTTATGAGGTGTTTACCGTTGGGAAATTTACCTTCTTGGAGTGGAAAAACCCGGACGTGCAAAGATGGCCGACCGTATTTGAGGTGGTCAATGGCATAGATCAGCCGGTTCGGATCAGAAAAACAAAAGATCATCGTTATCTCATTGTTGAAACGGTGGGGCCGTTGACACTGAAACGTGGGGGGAAAATCGTATGTATTCGGCCAAACAAAGCCTAATCGCGCTTCCTCTGGCGGTTCTTTTGACCGGTTGTTTTGAAGATCAGCAAGATTCCTCAAAACAATCTGAGGAACCGCCAAAAATCGTTATCACGACACCGGAAGACTATTATCCAAAGTTTGTGAAGCCTGAACCGAAACCGCCTGTCCCCGGAAGTCTTATTTTGCCAGACAAGATAGATTTCGGTGAAAGCTTCGTATCCGACAAAGTTTTGACGCGCCGCTTTACCATCTCGATAGACGGGGAAACCCCTGTTCTGTTGAACGGTATTGATAACAGCGGTCCGGCAACCTTGTTTCCTGATCATGATTGCCCGGACAAGATCACTCCGGGAACATCTTGCACGGTATCATTGACTTTATATGCCGATGAACCGATGGATATCACAAATCGGATTCTTATCAGCACGAACCGGGAACTCTATAAGGTCGCGGTTGCTGGCATCTTAAAAACCAAGGTTCAGAAACCTAAGCTTCCTGAACCCCCATTACCTAAGCCTGTTCCCCAAGAACCGCCAGCACCACAAGAGATCGATCCTATCTTGATGATGATGCTGTTAGACAGCTTGTCGGATGAAGAACTGGCAGCATTACAGGCCGAGTTTGGTATCACAAATCCACCGTCTGACATTGGTTCTGTAGAGGCATCCCCACCAACATACGTTATGTCGGATGAAAATTATTTGAGAGAGGGAACCCCCTCAATTGAAACCAGTTATCCAGTAAACCGAGAATCTATTCTGACAATGGATCGGCCAATTTGGGCTGTGAACGACCGAAGGATCATTTCCACTTTGGAAGGTTTGGTGTTCGCCCACATTGATGAAATCGTTATGGGAACCGACGGTGTTACCCAAATTCTCGAACCGGGCGATGTGGCCATTGGCCGATATAAACCGCTCGAAAAACAG
Organism: Aestuariispira insulae; assembly: GCF_003385955.1. Classification (GTDB taxonomy): domain Bacteria; phylum Pseudomonadota; class Alphaproteobacteria; order UBA8366; family Aestuariispiraceae; genus Aestuariispira; species Aestuariispira insulae. The sequence goes on along the minus strand of NZ_QRDW01000017.1, from coordinate 14,024 downwards.
GGTGATGACAGGTTAGATGTTTGCTTCTTCCGCATCATACGCCTTTCTGACGGTGCGCACCTATACGGGTCAAATTCAGGTTCCGAAGAATGCTTTGCATATGCCACGGACGCAGAAGGCAAAGTAGGGCTACCGGGCCAAATTGATAACCGGATGTGGGAGCGATACGGAGGTGCATTTGTGACCTCTGGTATTTCTGCTCTTGCCGCTCTTGGGCAAGCCTCTTTCGACGATGAAGGAATAGCGGATGAATCCGCTCAATCCCTTTCTGACAACTTGGGTCAGATCACAGCAAAAATGCTCGAAGAAAACATTGATCTTGCCCCAATCATAAAAATCGCCGCCGGGGAGAGAATGGGTATCCAGCTATTGCGGGATATCTACATTCGTCGCCCTAAACTTGAGGAAGGATAATTATGTTAAAAGAACTGATGATAGGTATCAGTTTGATTGCAGCGCCGAGCATGGCGTTTGCTCAAACCTCAACCGTTACACCACCGGCAACAGAATCCACGTCTTTGGGTAGCCAAACGGATTCACTCACCCGCGCGACATTTCTTACAAACAAGACAATTTCAATCGCTGCACCTTCGAGAGTCTCCGCGTCCATCGCCAAAATATCCAATGATACCCGTTTGGCTGGAAAAGACCTTTCAAAGATTGAAATCTCTGGTCATTCAATCCCGCAGAAAGGCACCAACAAGGCCGATGTGAAATGGACGACGGTTGAGAATACCGAAACCACGCGCCGCAAGCTGCTTACCGATCCACTCGAATCAACGATTGAAGTGGAAAGCGGAACGGATCTCCCCTCTTCCACTCTCGAAGCCGAAGGTGATCACGATAAGCTTGTTGAGGCAATTTTGGGTCTTTTGGAGGATACCGGCGAAGAAAAGCCGGTCGTCCAAGAGGAAGAACAACAAAAGGATGCATCAACCTCTGGCGGATCTGCCCCGTCATCTGGCAACAGCACAGCGCCCGAAACCACCAGCGACTTTAAAACTCCCGAGGTGATTAAGGAAAGTTCTGAAGCCGAGCCGGTAGAAATTACTTCAATAACATCTGAAGGATGTGAGCCGCGCATTGATGAGGCACAAGGCAAAGTTATCACTCAGGTTCAGACCCTAAAAAATGGAACACCCTCAGGGGATTGCTCGGACAGTTTGGAAACTTTTGAAATTTCAAAAGATTACCTCGTATGCCCTGACGTTACCGATATCTCGAATAGAACGGCCAATCCTGCATACCGTCGTTATTATGTTGGCAGCGATTTGGCTGTCGCCTATCTGGATACGCAATGCGTATCCGACACTGATGTGACTTACACAATGTTGGAGGAAGGCACTAGCTGTGGCTGGCGGATGGACACCACCAGCCGTACGGCCATCAAGCAAGTATTGATCTATTACATCAATCAAAATGGCCAGCGTCAGGAAATGACAGGATGCCAAGACAGCCAAGATGAGGCTGCTTTTGACATGGTGCAAGACCCTACCCTTTGCGAGTTACGGCATGACAGCGGTATGGCGTATCAAAGAGCAAAATGGACATGGGTTTATAACGAGGAATACAAAGCCTCATCAATTTGCGAGGATACTGGCGTCACATTCGCGCATTTCGAAGACCGTTCTGTTTGCGATTATGCATGGAATGTTGAAACCAGTCAGGCATGGCCGCAAAGCCGGACAGCATATGTTGATGATAAAAACAAGACCAACTACATCGATGCAAGCTGTTCACCCATGCTTGAATTCGCTCAGGATCTTTTGAAAACCACTGATGGATGTGTCGGGGTATTTGAGGATGATTTTGCTTCAAACGTGACCTATGCGACGCAACGTCACTATTACATTGATGGCAATAACACACCGCAATATGTCAACCAGTGCGCCAAGGACGACACTCTTCAATATCCACTTCAGACGCGGGTTAACGGATATGAATGCCATGATGATAAACTTCAATGCGACCCGAAAACCGAACTCTATGCGGTTGTAAACGGCGCGGAGTTTATTCGTTCCGAAGCACAAGTGCGCGACGGTGCAACACCCGTTCCATACACTTACATCGCAGAAGCAGACATACCAGACGAAGTTTCATATATCGGCTGTGACAAGACCACCACAACGGTGCGCACAGAGCAGTATTTAAGGCCGGATGGAGAACAGATAAACAAAATCATCGGTGTTGGTGATACTGTCGGCCCTGTATTCGCATGCACAGTTACAGCCGCCCCTTATTGGAAGCTTCAAGGAGTGACCACCCATGCAGCCTTGATCCGGTACCAGAATGTACACGGATATGAGATAGGCACCAATTGTGGCGCAAGCAGGACCGATCTAGCACATGTGGCATGGAGCGTCGCAATCTTTAAGGGGTTCCGTCCGGTTTCCCGAGAAGATGGATGGTTTGGCGAACAGGAATCTGTAAATTTCCTGTATCAGGTCCAATACTCGTGCCCGCCAAGTTCCGATCCGGGGGCTGCTCCGACTGGATATGCTGATACACTTTATAACCAGTCCGAAGCAGATGGTAAGGAAGGTTGGTAATCATGTCAGCCTTCAATCACGATTTCGTCTCGAACGCGCTCCAACGGCTCTACCACTATATTTCCATGCCAAATGCGGTTGAGGTCCAAGTGAACCGGGCTGGTCAGGTTATTGTTGAAACCCCTGAGGAAGGTTTCACCTATTACGAAGACCCGGAAATGACACTGGATTACCTCTGGTCACTGGGCCGGACCCTCTCCGCCGCATTGGATATCGTTGAGTTTGAGAGCAAACCGTCTTTGGCCACCACATTACCCGGTGGCCATCGACTTCAACTTGATCTTGGTGGTTGGTTGGAAAACGGTGTTAACGTTTCCATCCGAGTGTGGCGACCTCGTGTTTACACGCTGAAGGACTACCGGCTAAGCCAGAAGAAAATTAAAGTCCTGAAAGCCGCGATCCTTGGGAAGTGGAATATTCTTGTTTCTGGTGGAATGTTTTCTGGTAAGACCACCCTCACGAACGCCCTGATCGAGCTTATTCCAGATGGCCAACGGACATTGACCGTTGAAAATGCTCGCGAGTTGGATTTATCACATCTGAAGAATAAGAATTCTTACATTGTGAACCGTCTCGCAACAGCCGAAAAAATCACGCATTTGGACGCTATGAAGTCTGTCCAGCGAAGCAGGCCGGATAGAACTCTGATCGGTGAGTTGGAAGACGAAAACGCTCATCTTCTGGCTAGAATTCTCAATATGGGGCATGGGGGGACCCTTGCCACAATTCACGCTGAATCGCCTGATCTAGCCTTCACTGCATTACATCAATTGATTGAGATGGCCGGGATGCCGGCTGAAGCTTCAGTCGGTGTGTTTAGGCGCACCATTGATATCGTCATTCAGGTAGACCGCCTACCGAATTATAAGCGCAGGGTAACGGAGATTTGGATAAATCCTCTCCGTATCGCCAAAGAAATCAGCGCTCATGTGACAGAAAGCCCGCTTTCCACCGTCCCAGAGATCATAGATCACTTTGAGGACAACGGGATACATCTCACGGCGCAAGAAACCCAACAACACCTTTCAGACCTTGACTTAGATAGCCCGGAGAAACGCGCTCATTTTCTGAAGAAGCTCTTTTTCGATTACCCGGATGAAATGAACGCTGAGCAACGCAAAGCTTGCGAAAACGCGGGATTGCGTGTGCCGGATGCAGCGGAGGTAGAATATGCCTAAACCGCCTTTTAAGTATAAAAACCCCTTCCCTACCCGCTCCTTACTGTTTTTTGCGGCATATAGTGTTTTGATGGCCGGTGTTCTTGTAACCACCACACCCATGATTGATAGCATCTGGCTTGTCCCCGGCTATCTGAAACAATGTTTCGAATATGCCCAACAACTGATCGTTTACGCACGGGAAGCCGGGATATCAGCTTTTCTTGCCGTGGTGGACCCCTTCCCGCTTTACCCGGTTTTGGCTATTACCCCCTTCCCTATCGTGGCATTCGCTTCTTTTTTGCCGGTCATTCAATATGTTTCTGTTGATCCTAATCAGCCGCGTATGGCTAAGCTGATCGACATTAAGAATATGGAATTGTTGGGGCGTCTTGGGCCAACGCTTGCAAGTTTTAAAGGCCATGCCCTGCGCCCTATGGAAACTCTGCATGCCTTGTTTTTTGCATCCACCCGATCCGGTAAATCAGTTCAGATCGTTTCCACAATTCTTGATTATCCCGGCAGCATTGTTGCAGTAGAGCCGAAAGGGAATATCAAGATAATTGTCGGCCCTGATAGAGCATCCAAAGGACCGTTTTTCGAGCTTAGTGTTGCTAATCCTCACACTAAGGCCGGTTGGAACTTCCTCGCACTCTCAAAAATTCCAACAGAAAACCACGACCGGGAGCTTTATGCAGCCCGTGTTGCAGGGCTTATCGTGCCTGAGAAACCGGAAGTGAAAGATCCACATTGGGACGACAATGCACGTCGGAATCTGACCGCTACATTTCTGTTTGAAATGTCTGAGGCTGTGCGGCTTGGCCGGGATGGCCATCCCTATAATGTTTGGAAACTGTGGAACGACCTTCCCCCGCCGAAAAGCAAAAAGGATGATCCATTCGTCAATCGCTTGAATTGGATGGTTAAAACATCCCGCGAGCATAACTATCCATCCTTCATTGTGGACGCTCTATCCGCATTCGCCAAAACCCTAGGGGCTGGTGAAGCAACGTCACATATCTCAACTTTTAATACAAAGATGGCTCCGTTCGCCTACGAGGCCACGCGCCGGTTCTTTGGATTGGACAGTTTTGATTTCGATCTGCTGCGGAAAAAACCAACATCCGTTTTTATTGATTTCCCGCAGGAAGATGCGCCGACCTTTGGACGCCTGACGGCACTGTTTCTTGATGCCGTTATCGCTTGGAGCTTGAGTAATCCACGCAAGCCGGGTGATCTGCCAATACTGATCATCATTGATGAAATGCGTGATTTACCAGCTATTGAACTGCTGCCTTCTTTCCTCAATAAGGCTGCTGGATACGGCGTTCATATCCTGATTTCTGTCCAGACTTCAAAGCAGATACAAGAACGGTACCCGAATTCCTATCACAATTTCATGGTCAACTTTGATCACTATGTTCTGTTTGATCAACCTGATCAGGAAATGCAGGACAAGTTTGCGCGATTGGTCGGCAAGGTCAAAAAAACCAAGCAATCCAAGAATAGAAAAGGGCTTGGATTTGCATCATCCACCACAGATTCAGAACATAGTGAGGATTTAATCAGCCCTCAGATGTGGGGAACCATTCCTAAAGGGAAGTGTATCGTTCTATCTCGCCGCCATTTCATCCGGCCTATTCTTTGTGACGTTACCCAATGGTTTAAGCTTCCTCAGTATCTGAAGAAGGTACCAAAACCCAACCGGATCAAAACATGATGTTCCGTGTTGTTTTCTTGATCCTCTTAACGCTTCCCCTGCCCTCACTTGCAAATTGTTTTGCGGCGGCCGGTCAGCGTTATTCCGTAAACTCGAATTTGCTGGCTGCAATATCATTTACGGAATCTCGCTTTAGGAACCATGCGACTAATCAGAATACCGATGGATCTGAGGATGTGTGCATGATGCAGATAAATAGCTACTGGCTAACAGTTTTGGCAGATCGTCACATTACACGGGAAAGCTTGTTGGCTGACGCCTGTCTTTGCGTAAATGTCGGCGCTTATGTCTTGGCCACAGAAATCAGTCAGGTTGGCCCGAAATGGTTGGCCGTTGGCCGGTATAACACCGGCCCTAACGGCGATCCTGAAGTCCAACGCAAATATGTTTCACGGATTCAAAGCGCTTATAACCAGATTATCAGCGGTCAGATTACCGTTCCCCGGTAACTGACTGGATGGAGAGAAATGCCATGTTTAGTGAAATGACCTTTCAAACATTTTGCCGGGTAGTTAAGGCAGAAATCCGCGAATCCTCGCGTCTTGATTATGTTCTTATGCGAGTTGTCGTTGACCGCCCTAAAATGAAGCGGCGCGAGAAGGCAGAGAGAATTCAAGAATTTTTTTCAGTTGTTTCCTTCGAAAAACCACATGTTCATGATTTGGAATCGGGGCGGCTTCAGCCGGGGTCTTACATCTGCATCGATGGCCATATTGAACAGAGCCAGAGGACGCGGCCAGATGGCAGTTTTGAACAAAGAAACGATTTCATCGTTGATTTCATAAGGTTTCTTGATCGTCCAAGGAGCAAGAGCCAGCCTGAAGAAGAAAAAAGCTCGGAAATGGCGTGAGGGGATCAACTATGGAAAACGCTTCATTGCCGGGGTTGATGGTCCCTTCTGGCCAGTTTGAGAAAATTACAAGCATTCCTGTTGAGTTTCGTTATGCCCAGAAATGGGCAAAAGAAGAGGCAGAGATGTTCGGTACCGAAGAAAAACCACTTTGTCCCGTGGTTTTGTCCGCTCTTACAGGTGACTTGGAATGGAAGGGTAATGTCTATCCCCATGGGCTTGAGATAACCCAAAATAGTTAGTCCCTACCCCACTTATCCACGTTCAAGCCTATCTGCGCTCTATTAGTAAGCTGGCAGATAGGCGTATTGTGGGTGGATAAGTGAAGTCGTGGTTTACCCAAATTATTTAGGAAGTCAGAGCCGCGCAATGCGCGCCCCTGAGAATTCGTATGGTCCCGCGCCTTAAAGACGCGGGGCTTTTTTGTGTTTGTTTTAACAGGGTGAAACGAACACGTTTCCCCCTATTGCAATCACTGGACGCAAGCGCTCACAAGGGGGGTTCCCCGTTCTCCGCGCTGGCGCTTGTGCGACCGGGTGATTCCCCTCCCCCTTGTTCGGTGATTGCTATCCCCCTTCCGTTCATCGCCACAGGGCTAGTCAGGGTTGCATGTGCAACCCTGATTAATAAGGAAAGGGAAAGTAAATGAAATACGCAATTTCAATAGCTTATCAAACGTTTGGGTTCGTGTTGGGGCTTGGCGTCATTTTCGTATTCTGTGGGCTGTTCTCAACCTAAGTCACTGATTAACCAATGTTTAATAGGATTGTCCGATAGTTATTAGGTATCTATCGGAAGTGTCTCAGAACCACATAGAGACAATGAAAGATAGGGATGTATTGTTATGATGAAATTTGAACAAGTCGAAGCATTGAATATTGAGGATTTTTCCAAGGTAAAACTTGGGAAGGTATTCTATGTTTCAACGGAAAATGTCTGTGTGCAGAGATTTGCAACAACCATTCGCATTGTGGATCTCAATAATGCCCTTCGCCAAGGGACTAGTTGCGATGAATTTAGTATTTCCGCCACCTCTGGTGATTTGGTCGATGTGAAGGATGTTATTAGCAGGAATTACAGCGCAGATTGGTTGCCTGTGGTGATCGCTGAAATCAACAACACACAAATTGGTCAAGGGCAGTCAATGCTTTTGAACAAGAGTTTGAGAGTTAGGCGGACATCACGCAAATCAATTCGGACATTTAGCCCTTTTGTCCTGTCGCATTATAAGAGAATGCGAAAACTGCCTAATCGTTGGGGCCTGAGGCATGTTGCAAGGCTTTTGGTGAACGGACAGTTCAGCGTATTCGATTGCACGGCCTACTATGATGATGACGTTCTAAACGGTTTTGAAGGTCGATATGATGAGGGTGAAGTTGTTCAGCCACTTCATTTTGTGCGTGAAATCGTAGAGAAGCCGCAGGGATGGAATATTCATTTTGCGCCTATGTTCAATGAGTTGACCGTCTCAAAAGATTCTTATCGCGATGTTCGGCTGGTTATAGATTTAAAAGGAGGATCTACTATCAATATTTAGTGTGGTTAAATGTGGTGTGGTACCACACCACATTATATCATGTTGCATGGTGTTGCACCAAATGGTGCGGTGTGGTATGTTTGATTATCGTAATAAGGGAGATGTTTTATGCGTGTTGTTTTTTCTTCGACGGTTGTCGGGTTGCTACTGGCTGGTTGTGCATCTGGCCCCGTGGGTGGCCCGAAGGATTTGCATAAATCGGTGGACGAAAATAATTATGCATATTCTTATGTCATGCATTCAATTGATCGTCGTTTGGATGATCGAATGAAAAAGATCGATGCGGTCATTTCGAGTTGTCCGGCGGAGCTTAAACAAAAGATGGTTGGTATCGTTAAGTCCTTTTCAAAAGGAACTGACGTGTTTTCAAAAGCGCATGCGCTAGAGGCAAGTACGGCCATCATGGCAAAATGCGATGTTTTGGCCGACGCGTTTTCTGAAACTTTAAAGCCCTATGACCCTGTGTCCGCTGGGTTGGACACCGTTCCATTCAAGGATCGGTATTGCGCTAAAAATTCAGAAAGCACGGTTTGTGATTAACTATGTGGTGTGGTACCACACCACATAGTATTATATGGTTCAAAGGGAATTAAGATGGAAAATCTTCAGCAGGGTTCTAAGGGGATAGTCGTTTTGTTCGGTGGTATTAAAGGGGGGCCGGGTAAAACGACGGTCGCTTACAATATGGCTGTTCAGCATAAAGCGGCTGGAAATAACGTCACTGCCGTAGATGCTGATGATACGACAAATCTCAATGGTTGGGGTACCTCGCGGGAGATAACCCGTGAAAGTGATGCGGTTTATTCCGATATCCCAGAAATTGTTGTTGTCCAAAAGACAGGAAAGGCCGTTGGGAAAGCTGTTCGTAAACTGGCGGATCAATTGGGGGATGTGATTGTTGATGCCGGTGGATTGGATAGCGATGAATTAAGGGCGGTCGCGCTGATTGCAGACAAATGGGTATGCCCAATAGTGGCAAGCCAATTCTCTATTGATACCTTCGGTCGGCTCGCTGAAGTCGCTCGAAATGCTAATGTTATGAGAGAGCAATTCGATATTGATCCAATCAAAATCCACCTTGTTATCAATTTTGCGCATCCCGGACCAAAGTCGCTTAACGCAAGCAAGAAAAAAGAGGTGACTGATATCCTTGAGCAGGCAATGCAGCATGAGAAAAACAAGGATTTTGGAAGCATCTTCACTGTTCTTGATTCAGTCATCAATTACAGGCGGGTTCACCAACGAGAATGCGAGGGCAGGGGCATTGGAATTGGTGAATTAAAAACCTCGAACCAAAGCGCATTGAAGGGTAGGGAAGAATTCCAAGATCTGTATCGGGAGGTATTTCAATGACAAAGGCACCATTCCAAGTTCGCGAGAACAAGGCAAAATCAATAGAGGATCTATTGAATAGCGAAGAGGCAGAAGCCTTTGTATCCCAAGGCCGGTCGAAAGAAGGTTCTGAAAAACCAGCAAAGGCCGTTTCCAAGGAAAAGGCAAAGGCCCCAAAAGCCAAGGAGAATGAAATTTATCCTTGGAACTCTGATCCAATGAATACACGGTTACCGGCTGGATATAATTTCAAACACAATCAAGCAGTGTCTGAGATGTTGTCTTATGTGGTCAAAAACAGTCCTGATTATTCATCCAAACAGAAATTCCTTGATGCTGCTGTTAAGGCTCTATTGGAGCAAGAATTAAAGAAATTGGGAATAGCCAAAGGTGACTGTTCCGCAACGCTGGATACCTTGAAATGAGGACGGGCAGGGGAATGATTACCATCGCCCTGATTGGGTTGTTGGCCATGTCGTTTGCGGCACGTGCGGATGAGGCTTTTCATTGGCAACAGGCCGAGAGTGTGACCGGTGAAAACCCGTTGAAGCACTATTTCGGAAATGGCTACCAGTTAATCAGCCATAACACCGGCATCACCGATAGTTTCAAGTTAAACGGGCTTCTGCAATCTGAGTTGATCAGTACATATCTTTTTCACGGCAGCGCTGGAATAGTGAAATGTATTGAGAGAAGCCGGTTCTTTGTAGGTGATGTGCAAGGTGATTGGATCAAGCAGAAAAGCAGGGTGGTTTGCGGAAGGCTATAGCCTAGCTGCTACCGGACCCAAGGAACTAAAACGATGATCAGAGCGATATATGTAACCTTTGGATTGTTTTTATTATCTCCGTTTGAGGTCAAGGCCGATTGTTATCAGTGGCCTATACGAGAAAAAATCGCTTATGACGGGGATACTTTGTACATCCTTCTTTCTGGTCTGCCTGAAACCATTCAGAACGTTTCCGTTCGGGTGAGGGGTGTCGATACCCCGGAAATCCGCAGTAAATGCGAATTCGAAAAACAGTTAGCTTTTGAGGCCAAGAGCCTCTTGATAAGTCGAGTGCAGCAGGCGAAAGATGTTTTGTTTTGCCACCCAGAATGGGGAAAGTATGGTGGGCGCGTATTGGCTGACGTGTATATTGACGGCGAAAACGTCGCTGATCTTATGATAGCGAATAGTCTTGGTAGGCCGTATTTCGGCGGTAAGCGCGCAGGGTGGTGTTCATGATTTTTCGTCAATTTCCCGTCAGTGGGAGTTGCTGATTTGGTCTAAGTGGCACTTGAGGCTTCATTCACAAACTTCCTGAACTTAACCGGATCATCCACAAATCTAACTGGAACCACAAAGCCGCCAGAACCCCGTATGAATAAATCACCGAAATTGAGCCATCTTCCCATAAGCGTCTGATGGACATTCACGCCTTCAATTTGGTTCAACTGCATCTCGTGAGTATTCCTGTTGAGCCAGCCGGTCTTTACCACCACTTTCTTTGAGGTCACGGCCAACTCAGTAGTTTGCTGGTGGATGAATGTTTTAAGGATGTACGCCCCTGTAACAGCCAAACAAGCATATCCAAGATAAGAAGCCATAGGGATCAATATGATACTGAGCAGAATCATAACGGCAGGCCCAAAAAATATAGCCCAATGATTTCCGGCCATTAGTCGCACAGTTTCGCCCGCATCCAAATTGGCCCTTACATATGACATGCTTCCCCCTTATTTCCGTCAGTTGGAATTATTCTCATCAGGCTGATTATGCCACATCGCTTTCACGTTTTTCGGCTGATTGTTCCTCTGATTCTGATGTGTTCGCTACTTGCTGTCTTGGCGATGTTTTAGAAACTGATCGGTTTGCGAGTTCCTGAACCTTCTTTGGAAAGCCTGGTACAGTTGTTAGTGCTTTTTGCACAGAATCCGAGCTAATCAATTCGTGCCAAGGGCTTCCATGACTCTCCGTCTCCACTAGCCTGAGAGGCAATTCGTCAAGGCGATTTAATGCTGTAGTAAGCAATCTGGCTTCCATATCTTTATCAAATCGTGCGGTTTCACGCCGGAACCCCTCATAAGCCCTGGATACAGATGCCTTGAATGCGTAATCTTCAGCTAGACGAAAACGCTGACCGATTTGTTTTGTCGCTAACCACGCGAACCAGACAGGGGCACCAATTGATAATACTGAAAGCGCAATATTGAAAACGAATGCGCCTGCTGGTGTGTCAGGCTCTGATGTCATTTCGACCAGATGACTGACTTGCGAAGAACCGAAATAGCTGCCAGCAGCGAGTGCTAACACCAGCCCACAGACCCACACCCACATTGAGCGCGAGAGCGTATCCGATCGTTCTGAAAAGGCAGCTGCTAATCCAATGCTTGTTGCCGCTGAATATGCTGTCTCACATTGTTCCAGAACAGCCTTTGCTTGCACGGCATATCCATCAATGGAGGTGTGAATACTTTCGATGTCTTCTTTCAGTCCCTCGATAGCGCGCCCATTTTTTTCCGCAACTTGAGCTATATCCTCTATTTCTTCTCTAGTCTCAGAGAGGGTTTCAAGATCGGTCGGCAATTGTTCTGCGGCGGAATGGGCCTGTTCAATGCCGGAAACCATATCTGTTAGGGAGCCGGTCCGTGGTTCGAGTTTCTTAAGCTTGGATTCTATGCTTCTCAGGCTTTTCAATGCTGTTTTATGCCGTGCCTGAATTATGGATACATCTTCCTTCTCAAGGGCTGGTTCCAGTGCTTCTTGAAGTCCATTTAGTGTATGCAAATAGGCTGGTATGGCGTGATTTCCATTGCCCCAGAGGTTCGCTGCAGTCTGATTTAGTAGGTGATCAAGGCGGCGAGGATAATCAGACAATAGAGTTTCGTAACTGCCGAGTTGGTCAGTTCCACGATCTTGTATTAGATCCGAAATATTTTGTGCCTTATTAATGAGTTCATCTTTTGAAAGGCAGGCAAAACTCCAATTGTTTTGGGCTACGCCAATCGGATCATTGCTCGGCACGGCTGAATCAACTTGATGAATCAAACTTTCAAGTTTGTCCTGTATCGTTTGAAGGGTTTTGTGCATCTCTTCCCCCTATTTCCGTTAGTTGGAACCAATTTCCCGAGATCAGGAATATGGCTTTGGTTTCGTTTCCTGCGTTAACGATATCACAATGTTTTTCAATGACTTCCGTCAGTTGGAATCTGTTTCGACTTCTTCCAGATCGAAAGGCAACATAGCTTCGATCTGTTCCTTGTAACTGTATAGGGTGCTTTTGCTCACCTTTGTTTTGCTGTTCTTCGAAAGGGTCGAAGCTATCTCAACATAGGATTTTCCCTGTCGTCTTAGATCCACCACCTTTTGCAGCATTGCAGGTGTGAGTTTCTTTTTCTGGCCCAGTGAAACGCCGCGCCTTTTGGCAGCGGCCAGCCCATCACGGGTGCGCTCAGCGATCAGATCCCGCTCAAACTCAGCAAAGGCGGCGACCATATGAAAGAAAAGCTTTCCGTGGGAGGTCGTGGTGTCGATTGGCTGTGTCAGGACTTGCAAATTCGCACCTTTGTTCCGGATTATCTCAAGGGTCTTGATTAACTCGGATACAGACCGGCCGAGCCGGTCCAGTTTCCAAACGACAAAGGTATCACCTTCACAGAGAAGCTTCAGGGCGGTTAATAGCCCTTCGCGCTTGAAGGCCAAGCCGGACCCGGATGCGTGATCTGTGAACAAGAACTTCTCCTTCACGCCTGCTTTTTTCAAAGCATCAATCTGGAGCTCTAGTCGCTGATCAGAAGAACTGACACGGGCATAACCAATTTTCTCTACAGGGACAGCCAATATCTCGCCTTCCAATTGTCCATACTTCGTCTATCACATCAAAAGAGATACACGGAAATACACCACTTGGAAACTTTTTTTGGAATTTAATTGGAATCGTTACTTGGAATTCATCTCAAACCTTGCTATAGTTGTATTCAGATGATGAAATGCTGTTTCAGGGGAGTGGGTGAGACCATGACTAAACGAATTCTGAAAGATAAAGGGCAACGGGTTTTGGCATGGTTTTCTTGCGGCGCAGCTTCGGCTGTTGCCGTTAAGATGGCTCTTGCAAAATATGGTAAAGATCGCGTGACCATTGCCTACATCGATACTGGCAGCGAGCATCCTGATAATTGGCGTTTCATCAAGGAATGCTCTGAATGGTATGGGAAGGAAATTCTTATCCTCCGGAACAATAAGTATCAGGACACTTGGGCTGTTTGGGAAAAGGTGCGTTTCATTATGAGCCCTCACGGTGCGCCTTGTACTACCGCATTGAAAAAGTCGGTCAGACAACGGTTTGAGGACTTCGAGGACATCCAGGTCTTCGGATATACCTCCGAAGAGGCAAACCGTGCTGAGCGATTTGCAGAACAAAATTTTGAGGTCATGCTTGATGCCTCTTTAATTGAGGCTGGTCTGGATAAATCAGACTGTTTTGCAATTCTTGAAAGAGCAGGGATTGATCTACCCGCCATGTACCACTTGGGCTATCCAAACAATAACTGCATTGGGTGCCCGAAAGGTGGAATGGGATACTGGAATATGATCCGGCGCGATTTTCCAGAGGTATTTGATCGTATGGCTGATCTACAACGCGAGTTAAACGTTTATTTTTGGACGGAGGCTGATGGCACGCCGATCTTTCTTGATCAGCTTGCGCCAGATCGCGGGAAGATCGCAAGTGAGCCAGATTTTTCGTGTTCTCTGTTGTGCTATCTGGCGGAGCAGAGCATTGAACCAAGAATTTCCAAATAAGGGCCGAGGCAATGAATAACTACGGCAGAGTGCGAAAACTCGGTGATGATATTGGCGTCACACTTGGAGGCGTCGAGCATTGCAATAGCGTCGAAT
>NZ_QRDW01000016.1 GCF_003385955.1 Aestuariispira insulae | reverse complement strand
AACAATATCATGGTGCGGATCGGTGATGCCGATGGCACCAAGCAGGCGGTCAACATGCCGCTGCCCTTTGGCAAGACCTACCGGGCGCTGGAAGGGGTTCAGGTAGTGATCGGCAATCGCAACCTCATCTATAACCGGGGTCAGTCCAACGATGTGATCCTGGCGATTGATCCTAAGATCAAACTGGATTTTTCCAAACTGAACCCGTTCCCGACCAAGGAGGAATACAAGGATTCCAAGGAATCCGGCCTGCCTTTCACCGGCACCAACAAAACCTTCCTGGGGCGGATCGCCAATTTCTTCTACAATCCGAAGGAAGATTTCAAATGGGCGGGCGTGGTTTCCAAATACCAGGACGAAAAGAAGAAATACCAAGAAGCGCAGGAGAAGAAGGCCGAACAGCAGGCCAATGCCCAACCGGCAAAAACCTATAAGGAAAAACTGAATGACGCGCTGACCACGGCGAAGGATGCCATCAAAAATGCCTCAGGCAATGTGGTCTTCGGCGGCCAGGGGGCTGACGTGATCATGGCGATCGGCAAGTTTAACGTGGTTTTTGCCGACACCTGGTCCAGCATGCTGGATTTCTCGCTCAATGCCCTGCAATCCTCCAAAAATCAGGAGATCAAACTGACGGAGCGCATTCCTGTGCTGGGGCCGGTGCTCAAAGACCTGGGGCTGAGCGGCAAGATCAAGCTGCAGAATATGACCCTGGGCGACGCGGTCGGCCTGGAAGGCGAGGATGACGGTGGCGTCAGCCCACAGAGCCCGGAACAGGTGGGTCAGAACTGGGCCAGCGCGGTTTCCAAATCCTTTGAGTTTAAATTCACCATGCCGGGCATGCAGTATCTGGGCAATGTCTTCACCCTGATCAACAGCTCCGTCAATCTCGGGTTGGGGGATACTGCCAACCGCGATCATTACCAAAACAGCGGCGCGCAGAATGCGGATCATTTCCGCCAGCTGGGCGGCAGGCTGTTTGAAAATTCCAGTTTTAAACCCTTTGGCATGGGCGAGGATACGGAGCGCATGACCAAGGGCCAAGGCGATTATGCCGAGGCGGGGGCCGCGACCGGTATCAATCCCAATTACATGGATGAAGCCAACATGTTCCCGATGGTCGGGTCCTTGCCGGACCTTGGTTTATGGGCAGCGATCCCGGAATGGTCGACAAAATTGTGGGACTATTTCAGCGGCAGCCCGTCCACCGATGGCAGTTTTTCCAGCGAGATGCAGGAATATTTCACCAAAAGCGGCTTCCTGAAAGAGGATGGCGATCTGATTTTCGGTGTCGGCCAGGCCAATATCCTGTTCGGCGGGGCCGGTGCCGACATGGCCTTCATGCTGGGCGAGACCAACATCTATATGGCCGGGAATGGCAACGACACCGCTATTGCCATCGGCCATGACAACCGCCTGTTTACCGGCGGGGGGGATGACATGCTGCTGGCGTCGGGTGCGGAAAATCTGATTGATGGCGGAGATGGGAATGATGTGTTGCTGGGGCTGGGGCTCTATAACCGGGTGAGCGGCGGCAAGGGCGAAGATTTCGTCATGGCGGTCGGGTCCGAAAACCGGGTCAATGGCGGCGATGGTGACGATATGGTGGTCAGCATCGGCGACTGGAACGAGATCACCGGTGGCGAAGGCAACGATTTCCTGATCGGTATCGGCTATCAGAATACCTATCGCATGGGTGGCGGCGTGGACTATATCCTCAATTTCGGCCGGGCGGGTGTCCAGTATATGGGCACCGGCAAGGATATCCTGGTATCCGCCGGGGCCGGCAACGTCCTTTTCGGCGAGAGCGACGACGACGTGATCATCGGCCATGCGGACGGCAACAACAATGTGAATGACGGCGGTGCGGGGAATGACACGCTATATCTCGGTGGGACTGCATCGGATTTCTGGGGCGACAGCGGCCAGGATACATTTGTGGTGACCGAGGATGTCAAATCCACCTCAGTTATGGACCTGCAATCAGAAGACAGGCTGGTGATCGGCTCCGGCCTTTCCATCGACCAACTTTGGTTCAAGCAGGCCAATGATGATCTGGTGATCGAGATTGACCGCTGGGATCAGGCGACGCAGACGACCGCGCCAATTGTCGAGGTCGGCACCGTCACCGTGAAGGATTGGTTCACCGGCACCGGCCGCCAGACGGCACTTGCCTTCGATTATGACAAGAATGCCAAGACGGCAAAACAGGTCTCAACGACCGACATTATCAGCTTGGTCACTGCCATGGCGGGTTTCACCAGGGGCAGCGCATCAGCCGGCTTCATGGCCTGTTTGACGACGGCCGAAAAAGCCACCCTGGACGCAATCTGGTCCAATGCCGCCACCGCAACCGGATATGAGGTACAGACAGCCTGATTAAGCGTATAAACACTTGTTTGAACCGCGCTTTAGAGCATAACGGAAAGGCGTCACGGTACCTAGATAAGAAGCATTTGAAGTAATAGCGCTTTCCTCTTTGGCAAAGCTGTGACAGAAAATGGGATCGCCTTCCTGCATGTTTCTTTTCGGGGGGAAAGAAAATGAAACGTCTGTTGCCAGCCCTATTCCTTTTGCTGCCCGCCTGTGCGGATCTGACCGTAGCGCTTTCCGGCAATGCCGGAAACGAAGATCCGGAGCAGACCGCGGAAGCCGGGGAGGAAGACAGTTCATTTTCTGTGGCCAGCGGCCCAAATCCGGAACATAAGGTCTATCCCCGCCCCAAAGCGCGGCCCATCGATGAACCCGCCCCAAAGCTTGCCAAAATAATCAGCGTCGATATTCCAGCCCTTGTAAAAAAAGGCGATCAATTGAAGGACCAAGGGGCCTATGAAGAGGCCCTCGATGCCTATAGCAATGCTGACGGGGCAATGATTATTGAACAGGGTGAAGCAAGTCCCAAGCGCCTGCCGGTACTGGACCGTATCATTCACACCGCCTTCATGCTCGGGCAAAAGAACTTGGCCAAGAATTCGGCCCAGGCCAAAGAACGCATCATCAATGCCAATGCGGATGCCTGGGAAAAAGGCAAGAAGAATGGCGGGATCCTGCATAAGCAATCGGGCCTTATCTTCCCCAAGAAATTCGGTGATCTGGAACGGTTCAGCCTGAATGCCTACCGGATTGATGGCAAGGAAGTGTCACAAGGTTATCGGACCTCCAACCGGCGGCTGACGATCTATGTGGCCGAACCCACTGAGACCGACTCGTTCGAAGCCTATTTCGGCCAGTCTATCCAGACAATTGAAGCGCAGTTTCCCTCGCTCACCAAGGTGCGGGAAGATTGGATCTCCAACGGCACTTATGGCGATACCGGCCGTGGCCGCGTCGCGGTTTTCAAATATCTCAACGCAGTCGAAGGGCGCAATTACTGGACCAGCCTGGCCCTGTTCCAGGCCAAAGGGCAGTTTGTCAAACTGCGCTTCACCTATCCGGAGAATGAGGCCCTTGCCGCGAGCCGGGATGTGCAGACAGGCCTTCGCGCCATCGGCTGGCCCTAAAGGCTATGACCATCCGGCCCTCACCGAATAAATCGGCCTGAGCCGAAGACTGTTGCGTCTCCTTATCGCGCTTTCTTGACCCAGAACGCATACATATTGGAAAAGATACCGGGATAGCGGGTCTCAAATGCGTGCCAGCAATCAAGATCCCGCATACAGATATCATCCGGATATTCGGCCCGGTATTTTTGCTGTATTCCAGAATGGCTCAGTTGAAAGCCCATGAATTCAAGACCCAATTCTGACAGCGCCCGACTGATTTCGGGAATGGAGAAGCAATATTCCTGACGGTGTAAAAGCAGGTCATGACAGCCGCCCCTGGAGTAGAAATCATAAGCCGATAGAATGGATTGCCGCATTTCTTCCCCAAGATCCGCCCCATCGCGTATGCGTTCGCGTACAGCCCGGATTCCGTCAAGACTGTCATCGAACCCCCAGTCGGCAATCAGAGCCCGGATCCGGATGATATCCTGGCGCGCCAGGTTGCTGTAGAGGCCAATCTTCATTAGCCCCCGATCCGCCAGTAATCCGGTCAGTATCCGCCAGCCAGCCATCGGATCGCCCATATGATGCAGCACCCCCATGGACTCGATCACATCAAAGCGTCGCTGCCAGGGGGACAGCTCCAAAATATCAGCCTGGTAAAACGTGATATTCGTGACCGCCATCTCACGGGCTTTCCGGATCGCATAGGCGAGGCTGTTGCGACTGAGGTCCAATGCCGTGACAACACCGTTTTCTATGCTGTTCCCCACCATGATCGCATGCTGCCCCGTGCCGCACCCGGCGATGAGTATTTCGGGTCTTTCCGGCATGTCGGGGAAATCCGCGATTGGACAGGCTGGGATTTGCCGACGCAGATCTTCCGCCAGCGACCGTTTTAAAATCCGATTTGCCGCCCACCATCGCGGATAGGGCGACATCTCATATTGTTCTTTCACATGGCACGAAACCAAATCCCGGGGCGCATAGAGCGTTTCTATGCCCTCGGCAATGCGCGCCTCTTCTTCCGGCTGCTTAATCTGCCTTACGCAAAACGCGGAAAAATCCGGGTCCCCATGATCGCGTGCCAGCTCAACAACAGCAGCTTTTGCCGGATTGCGAGCAATAGGCCGGTAACAGGCTACTATGACCGCCGCCTGTTTTTGTCTTTCGACACTGCCTTTTTGCTGGCAGAGATCGGCCTCAAGAGCCGCAATCGCTTGCGCTTCGGGCACTGTCTCCCGGTAAATATATTCCCCGGCAAAACATTGTGCGGCAATGCCATACAGCAATACAGTGGCTTTCTCATCCAGCACGGAACCGCCGGTGAAGGCTATGAGCAGACATTTCCTGATCGCGATCAGGGCTGTTTCCAGGTCTGGCCCCTGGATCAAGGCCCGCTTCAACAGAACGGGCAATAACGGCAGCTCAGTCAGCGGGCTCAACTCTTCCAGTACCGGACCTGTCTTCGTCTTCGCTTTCGCCAACAATTGCTGGAAAGGCGGCGCAGAGGCTACCTGCTGG
This sequence comes from Aestuariispira insulae, assembly GCF_003385955.1. Taxonomy (GTDB): domain Bacteria; phylum Pseudomonadota; class Alphaproteobacteria; order UBA8366; family Aestuariispiraceae; genus Aestuariispira; species Aestuariispira insulae. The sequence continues at coordinate 63,674 of NZ_QRDW01000016.1, read as the reverse complement.
GCGGCATAGGCATAAACAGACAACGGGTTTTGATCCGGCCGCTCCAACAACAGAATCAAAAACCGCGCCAAAACCGGATCATAAACCCGGCAATTGACCCTCTCCAGAGATCCGACGGCCGCCTGCAGGATCACCGGATCTTCGGGATGTGCCGCAAGCGCATTCAGGAAAATATCCAGCGCGCTTTCCACCGCGCCCTGCCCCAGCGCCATTTCCGCCAACAACACCCAATTCGCCCCGGTCGGTTTCAGGGCCAGCAGCTGTTTTTGATAGTTGAATGCCGCTTCATGGCATCCGGCACGTAAACAGCAATCAACCAGCTTCCGGATATTGTCCGCGCTGGGCGCGCCCCTGGCCAAAGTTTCCAGCAGGGGAAGCGCCTCCGCAGCCTTGTCGGCCGCCAAAAGTGCTTCGGCCTCAGCCATCATTTTTTCCGGCAGGGATATCCCGTTCATCGCACCGCTTTTTCCATCGGACCATTTTTCATGCTATCAAATTAGAGGGGCCACAGGATTGTATTGTCAACCAATGCGATCCTGGCACCGGACACCAATACCCGCTTGCGGGCCCGGTTTCTGAATGATAGACGGCGCAGCCATTAACGAATTTTTGCCAGGTCAAATCATGTCCAGTTCCTCGGAAACAGATATTGTCATCGTCGGTGCCGGCATTTCAGGCCTGCAGGCTGCCAAAACCCTGGCCAAGGCCGGACGCGATTTTGTCATCCTGGAAGGATCGCACCGGATCGGGGGGCGCGCCTATACGGAACAGGTCAGGCCCGGAGAGGTCTTTGACCTTGGCGCCCATTGGATGCATGTGGCCAGCCAGAATCCCTTCAAGCCGATCGCGGACAAGTTGGGCTTTACCTATTTTGAAGAAGATACACCGGATCTGATCCTGGAAGATGGTCAATGGCTCAACAACGCACAAAGCCGGGACTATAACTCTTTTTGGGATCGGCAGTTTGCATTGATGGAAAACGCTCTCAAAAACGGTGGGGATCTCTCCATCTTCGAGGCCACGGATCAGGAAAGCCGGTGGGCGCCCTATTTCAATTACTATTCTTCCCTCGATCATTCGGTTGACGTGGACCAGGCCTCCGCCGCCGCCTATCTGGATTATGATGAAGATGTTGAAGATTGTCCGATTGTTGAAGGGCTGGGCACGCTGGTCGCCCGCTGGGGAGCAGATGCCCCCGTGCATCTCAATACGGCCGTCACCGAGATCGATTGGTCCGGGAAAAAGATCATCCTTAAAACATCCAAAGGCAACATCGTTGCCAACAAGGTCCTACTCACGATTTCCACCGGCATCCTGGCCGCGGGCGACATTAAATTCACGCCGCGACTGCCGGACTGGAAAATGCAGGCAGTGCACGGCCTGCCACTTGGCAACCAAAACCGTATCTGCCTGGGATATGACAAGGCCCCCTTTGGCGATGATGTCCCGGCTTCCTTCCTGGCCAAATTCGGCGATGAGGAAGCCATCCATATTCAAGTAAGACCCTTCGGCTATAATTATGTCGAATTCGTCAATGGCGGCCGTTTTGCCGACTGGCTGGAACAGGCCGGGCAGGCTGCGGCAGTTGACTATTATTCGGAAAAGCTGCGCCAGATTTTTGGAAGTGACATCACCAAAGGCATCAATCGCGAAATTGTCACCGCCTGGCGTACCGAACCCTGGGTGAAGGGTGCTTATTCAACCGCCCTGCCCGGTTGTTACCCGATGCGCGAAAAAATGGCAGAACCAATTGACGGGCGTCTGTTTTTCGCCGGCGAGGCCTGTTCAAAAAGATCCAATGCCTCCATTCAGGGAGCCTATTGGACCGGTCAGGCCGCCGCACAGTCGATGATCTAAGATCTGACCAATACAACGCTTTGATTCGTCTTCCTTTCGAACCGGTTTTATGTGACTGTAAAGCTTGGAAGATCCGGTATTGACCCGATAAAAGCGGCAGCAACAGTATTTTGGATATCTCTAACGGAACCGATATCACCCTTTGGACCGCCGGAATGCTGGCTTTGGGCGCACTCGGTTTCCTGGCCGGTTGGTGGCTGCGCGGACGCCGGGAGCCTTCCCCCTCACTTTTTGGGGAGATCGAAGCCCATCGCTGGAATGAAGAGCGGTTTGAGGATTTCGCAAAATCATCCGCACACTGGTTCTGGGAGATGGATGAAAATCTGCGCTATTCCTATTTCTCTGATCATTTTGAGGAGATTACCGGCGTCTCCTCCGATTATCTGATGGGCAAGAAGCGGGAGGAAACCGGCATTACCGGCATTCCGGCCGAGATGATGCAAAGGCAGCTGGACGATCTTGAAAACCACCGCGCCTTTGAGGATTTTGTCTTCCCGCGCCCCCAGCCCGACGGCACGGTCCGCTGGCTGTCCAACAATGGCCGTCCGGTTTTTGACAAGAAGGGTACCTTCAAAGGCTATCGAGGCACCGGCCGGGATGTGACACGGATCAAGGAAACGGAGATCCGGCTGCTTCGAAACCGGCAGTTGTTGCGCACCATCCTGGATACGGTGCCAACTACGATCAGCGTCAAGGGGCTGGATCGCAGATACCGTTTCGTCAACCGCTACCAGGCGCAATGGCTGTTTGGTGTCGAACCGGAAGAGGTGGTCGGAAAGACCATGGGTGACCTCCTTGGAACAGAAATGGGCGAGATTGCCGACCAGAATGACCGCAAGGTGATTGAAACCGGCCTGCCATTGATCAATTTCGAGGAGGAAATCCCGGATTTCAAAGGCAGGAAACATACGGTCCTGACCACGAAGGTGCCCCTACTGGATGAACAGGGCCAGGTGGATGGCGTCATCACCGCCGCATTGAATATTTCTAAACGCAAGAAAATGGAAAATGACCTACGGGAATCACGGGAACGCGCGGAAAAAGCCAACCGGGCAAAATCCGACTTCCTGGCCTCCATGAGCCATGATTTGCGAACGCCCTTGAATGCCATCCTCGGTTTTTCAGAGATCTTCATGCTCAAAACCTTCGGCGAACTGGGTCACAAAAGATATGAGGAATATGCCGATCTGATTTACAAGAGCGGTCAGCAATTGCTGTTGCTGATCAATGACATCCTGGATCTTTCAAAGATTGAAAGCGGCGAGTATCATATCGTACCCGCCCGGAATGACCTGCGGGCGGCTTCATCCTATGTCCTGCGGATCTTTTCCGCCGAGTTGATCGGCAAGGACATCAGCCTCACCGGTGAATTTGATGCGGTAGAACATATCTGGCTGGAGGCAGATCCAAAGGCCCTGAACCAGATTTTGAACAACCTGGTTTCCAATGCCGTGCGCTTCACGCCGAAAGGCGGTGCTGTCTCCGTCTCCTGGCGCTTGTCTGCGAACGGAGAATGCATCCTGGCAGTGCGTGATACCGGCTGCGGCATATCGGATGAGGATCTTGTCCATCTGACCGAGCCTTTCTACCAGGCCAAGCCCCATGTGGCGCGCGCCGATCGCGGCACCGGCCTTGGCCTCTATATCTGCCGCCGTCTGGCTGAGTTGCATGATGGCCATATCCGGATCAACAGTGAGGTAAATGCCGGCACCAAAGTCGAGATCATCTTTCCGGCGGACCGGGTCGTTTTGCGGACGGCATCGAGAGAAAACCCCCATTAATCGGGGACATCATTCGGTCCGATCGTGCCACATGGCCCTGGCCATGGCCCGGGCCTCTTCCGGTTCTTCTGCCCGGCCCATGGTATAGAGCGCAACCGCAGCCGTATCGATGATCGCCGCCACGGCATGGCCGAAATCCGCCTCATCCACCTCTCCCCGCCACAGCGCGACAATGCGTGCCAATTCCAGAGGCTCTTCACGCCAGTTATAGGCTGTTCCGGTCATGCTGGCGGGCCAGGTGACATCATGGGGCTGTCCGTCGCGAAGCCCGAAAATCTTGATCGGCTTATAGGGATTGCATTGAACCTCTCCGCCGCCGCCTTTGAAGACGGAAAGGTTCTTTTGCCCTGAAATCCGGCCGGATTCACGATGGGGATCGCTATAGGTCGGATGAAAAACGCCCTGCAATTGCGCGGGCGCATCCAGGACATTTAATTCCCGCGACAGGGAATTCACCGGCGAGCGCAACCCCAGCAAAGACCGCAACCCAAAAAGTTTTTCCAGAGACGGCGCAAAATCCTCCAGCCCCATATAGGCAAAATTTCCGTGATCCAGCGCCTGCACCACCCCGTCCCAGTCTCTCAGGATCGGCAGCCCCAAAGCCCTTAATACCGGACGGGTCGGCATCAGGCCTTCGGAAAAACCTTCAATGCCATGCATGAAGATACGCACACCATTTTGCGCCAGCATCAGGGCCGATAACACGAACCACGGCAATTGCCGGTGCCGGTCCGCATAGGACGGCCAGTCCAAATCCACCGCAATATCGGGCGCAGGCGACATGGTGTCTTTCACTGCCCGTACAAAAGCAGCCAATTCCACCGGGGTCTCTTTTTTATAGCGCATCAGGCACAAAAATGCGCCAAGCTGAAGCGGCTCGACCTCACCTTTCAGGACCATACTGAACGCCTCATAGGCTTCTTCCGCCCCCAGGTCACGGGAGATACCTGGCCCCTTGCCCAGGATACGGACATATTTTGCAAATGGATGGTCCATTGATCGCTCCGATTCCGCCTTGGGAGGATGCTTAAACCCTCGGGCGGTTAATATATTTTTAGCCGGTTAACTCTATGATGGATCTGTTAAAACCACCAGCCTGGACCTGTCCATGGAAAACCGCCTTCCACAAAAAATCTGCCGATATGTCCGTCCAACACTGGCCGGGGCCCTCCTGATGACAGGAAGCCTTATCACCGTTGAAGCCAGTGCATCTGATAAGCCTGTACGCGCCTGTACCGCCCATTGGCCTCCCTTCTCAATTGTCGATAGTAAAACCGGCGCTGTGACCGGCACACATACCCAGATTGTGCGCACATTATTCGACCAACTGGGCCGGAAAGTCGAAATCTCAGCAATGCCCTGGAAGCGCTGCCTTCTGGCGATCCGGCTTGGAAAACAGGATATCGTCTATTCCGCGAGCCATTCGGCGGAACGGGCAGGATACGCCTATTTCACGGAAAAACCGATGGACATGGTGAGCTATGTTTTCCTGACCCTTGTCGGTGCCAAACACAGCTGGGACAATACACGCAATGTAAAATCAATACCGCGCCCCATTGGCGCGCCGGTCGGCTATTCCATCAATGACCGTTTAAGAGAGGACGGCATCCAACCCTATAACAAAGGTTTGGCCAATGATCATGATGCATTGAAATACCTGCTGAGCGGGCGCAGCCTCCAATCGATCGTGGTGGCAAAGCGGGTGGCGGGCGATTTGATCCGAGAGGAAGGCGCGGAAGGTCAGGTTTTGATCCTGGATCCCCCCTACATACCCCCAAAAGCCTATTACATTGCCATCAGCAAACTGGCGGGTGGTCATGAACAGGCGGCCCAAAACCTGCTGCGCCAGTTAAACCGCAGCCTGGAATAGGCTGCCGACTGAGCCCGTCGCCCGGCTAGAGAATCCCGGCATCCAGACCGACCGCGACCAGCATCCCCAATTCTTCACATTGATCCAGGAATTCATCCGCCCATTCCCCGCGACAGACCAGAGGGTCGCAAACCGCCTTCCAGCGAAGACCGGTGGTGATGCTCTCCACCGCCCTTCTTGTCCCGGTGCCGTCATGGCCCGCCCGGATATAGAGCGCAAAGGCCAGCCCCTGTTTTTCCTCCAAGACCGGATAATAGGTCCGGTCAAAGAAATCTTTGAGCGCGCCACTCATATAACCCAGATTTTCGGTGGTGCCCAAGATCACGGCGTCCGCGGCAAGCACATCTTCTGGGCCTGCTTCAAACGGCGTTTTGCAGACAACAGATACATTCTCGATATCCGGATGTGCCGCCCCCTGGACAACCGCATCGCATAAGGCCTTTGTATTGGTGGATGGGACATGGGCGACGATCAGCAGGGTCTTTTTTGGCATGGGCGGACAGGCAATCTCTTCTTGTTCGCTCTCAGCATAGCCCGGTGCCGGGCAAAAAAAAACCGGTCCCCGTGGCGAAAGGACCGGTTGTCAGAGGGAGGGAGGCAGGTAATTCAGCAACCGCTCGCAAGGGCAATGTCGGTTTCCGGGTCAAAATCCGCGTCCTGGCAACTGGCCATATCCGGGGTTGGCAGAAGGGGCGGCACAGCTTCACGATCCATGGTGACATCCTGTGCCAGAACATAGGCCAGTTGACCGGCGGTATCGCGCACCGTCACCCAGTCCTTATCTTCTGACGGGCCGATATATTCCAGTTTTCCCGCGGCAGGGTACAGATCGACCACCGGATAATCCGAGCCCGGGCCAGTGCGCAGCTTGATCGCAGGCACTCTGGCATAGAGAAATTCGGTATTGTCGGGAATGGTGCTCACCAGACGGCGGGCCAGGTCATTGGTCACACGGTCCAGCTGTTCTCCATTCACATTATTAGCGGCACGAACCATGCCGGAAACCAGGCCCACCGGCGTGAACGGCACGGAGCCGCCATGGCTGCTCGCCACATGACGGCCTTCCCACAGAACAGCCCCATCGGTGGTACGGATCAATTTGACATCCGCACCGACCGATACATTGGAATAAAGCCCGTAAAACCCGCTGCCATAATGGGTGATTCGACCGGTGAGCATCGTATCGCATTCCAACGCATATCCCAGTGCCACCGGATCATCCCGAAACTCTTCCGGCAAAGCCAGGAGCGCATTATCCACATCCTGCAGTTCAACATCACGTTTCTTTTGCGGGGCCAGTTGAGCATAGAAAATGCGACGCACCCCTTCACGCTGTGATGGTTCCAATTTTCCGTTATCATCCAGCGGCAGCACAGCGACACATAGTGGCGGCTGCTCCCGAAAGGCATTATGAATTTTATAGGAAACGGTTTCCACGGAGGGCGTGTCATTGCCCATTTCCGCACGACTTCGGTTTTCATTCACATAGCTGGGAGTGCCGCACGCGCTTAACAAGAAGCCTGCGGAAACAGCGGCCAGCATGGCCCGCAGGGTGCAGGTTGATCTTAACACCGGGCGGGCGGTCATTTGTTTCTTGGAAAACATAATGCCCCTCACTATGTTCTACAGCAAGTTGCCCGAACTGAAAATCAATACTAGGCAACTAATTGATCATGCTTTTATTTAAAAGCATTTAAAGTAGAACAGCGATAACTAAATAATTGATTAAAGTGGCAACAAAATAGATCGAATTTGCATCTAATTTTTCGCCATTGTTTTCGGGACCAAAACTGTCCCCTGACACCGAACGGCGCGAAAACCTCTGCAGGCCGCTCCGGACAGGCCCCGGATATATACGCAAACCGGATCAGGTTACAATGGAAAGAATCAAAAGCCTCAAGATTGCCTTATTTCCCCTGCTCGCCCTCTGGGCGGTGGAGATCGTCAACCTGATTTTGAATCACAGCCTCGTGCAATGGGGCATTCTTCCCCGTCAATTAAGCGGATTGATCGGTATTCCGCTCAGCCCCTGGATTCATGGTGATCTGTATCATGCTCTATCCAATAGCCTACCACTGCTAATTCTCGGAATCGCGGTTGCCCTGGATGGCCGGAAGCATTTCATACGCCTCACGGCCTTTGTCACCCTTGTCGGCGGTGCCATGATCTGGCTGATCGGGCGCAGCGCCTATCATATCGGCGCCAGCAGCCTGGTCTTTGGCTTTTTCGGATATCTTCTGGCTAAGGGCATGTTCCACCGCGATTTTCGCTCAATCGCCATTGCATTAGCTGTCATCTTTTTCTATGGCGGCCTGGTTTACGGCCTGCTGCCGCTGGCCAGCCATATTTCCTTTGAAGGGCATTTCTTCGGCATGGCCGCCGGTGCGGTTTATGCTTATCTCACAAGGCGTCGCGAAGACAGCAAATCCTGAGGCTTTCTTCGCCTTTCTTCTTGGCAAAGCCTCAGAAATTCACGATTATGCCCGCCTTCTGCAACCTGATGCTCCCCGAAATCTGGGCGCATGGGAACTATTGTAATCGGGACTGACTAACGATGACCTTGACCTCCAAATCCGCCAAAGAACTCGACGCCTTTCAGGCCGCCGCCCTGGAGAATTACGATTCCCTGCGGGGCCGTAACCTGGCTTTGGACATGACCCGCGGCAAACCGGCCGCCGATCAACTTAACCTCAGCGACGATATCCTGACCATTGTCGGCGCGGGTGAGACTGCTGGCGAAGATGGCACCGATTATCGCAATTATGGCATCCTGGACGGCATCCCAGAGGCAAAGAAGCTGTTTGCCGATTATATGGATGTCAGCACCAGCCAGATCCTGATCGGCGGCAATAGCAGCCTTCAGATCATGTATGACATTCTGGCCGGTGCCATGCTTTTTGGCATGCCGGGCCACAAGCCGTGGAAAGACCATGGCAAGATTAAATTCATCTGCCCCGTTCCCGGCTATGACCGCCATTTCGGCATTTGCGAACGGCTGGGCATTGAGATGGTCAATGTGGATATGACCGTCGATGGCCCGGACATGGACCAGGTGGAAGCCTTGGTCAAATCCGATGCCACGATCAAAGGCATCTGGTGCGTGCCGAAATATTCCAACCCGACCGGCTGTGTCTATTCAGACGAGGTTGTGGACCGTCTGGCCGCCATGCCCGTGGCCGCCGGTGATTTCCGCATCATCTGGGACAATGCCTATGCGGTGCATCGTATCGAAGGCAAATTGGCCGAGGTTAAAAACCTTCTGAAAGCCTGTGAGGCCGCCGGCAATGCGGACCGTGCGCTCATGGTTGGCTCGACCTCCAAAATAACCCATGCCGGTTCCGGCGTGGCAGTGCTGGCCGCCAGTGAAAACAACATTGCGGATGCCAAGAAGAAACTGTCCTTTTCTTCCATCGGGCCGGACAAAATCAATCAGCTGCGCCATGTGAAATTCTTCGGCGACATGAAAGGCCTGCACAAGCATATGGACGGCCATGCAGATTTGATCGCGCCGAAATTCAAAGCCGTGCTGGACGCGCTTGAGAAAAACCTGGCAGGCAAGGGCATCGCCAGCTGGACCGAACCAAAAGGCGGCTATTTTGTCAGTGTAGATGTGATGGATGGCTGTGCCGCAGAAGTGGTACGCTTGGCCGGTGATGCGGGGGTCAAGTTGACCCCGGCCGGGGCCACCTTCCCCTATGGCAAGGATCCGCGCGACCGCAATATCCGCATCGCGCCCACCATGCCCGGCGTGGATGAGATCAAACAGGCCATGGAGGTTTTCTGCGCCTGTGTTGAGCTGGCCTGCGCAAACAAACTGAAAAGCTGATCACAAGCGGTTATTCTGACGGGGCGGCGGATGGTTTCCGCCGCCTCCGGTTTTTCTGCCCCGAGGTATAACGCACATCATGGATCGCCCCAATTACATCACCCCTGCCGGCTACAAATCCCTGCAGGATGAATTGAACCATCTCTGGAAAAAAGAACGCCCGGAAATCGTCAATATTGTTTCCTGGGCGGCCAGCAATGGCGACCGCAGCGAAAACGGTGATTATCTCTATGGCAAGAAACGACTACGCGAAATTGACCGGCGTGTCCGTTTCCTGCGCAAACGGCTGGAAAAGGCAAAAATCGTCGACCCCAGCGAACAACCCAATAAAGACCGGGTGTTTTTCGGCGCGACCGTCACTTATGAGAATAGCCGCGAGCAGGAGATCACCATCCAGATTGTCGGCGAAGATGAAACCGACAGCCTGAACGGCAAAATCAGCTGGATCTCGCCGGTGGCACGTGCCTTGATGAAGGCCGAAGTGGGTGATCTGGTCCTGGTACGCACACCGGCCGGAGAAGACGAGTTGGAAGTGATCGACATCCAATATGGCACCTAATCGCCATCCCCACGCCAGGTGATTTTATATTCGCATACTGATCTGTTTGCTTTGTAGATCGATTTGATGAAGGGGTATTGACCACGCGACGGACCCGGATTTTGGCCGGTTTCCAGAATTAAGCCCCCTTGGACCTCAGATAAGCATCACAAAGCTCAACCAGCCGTTCCCGCCCGAAGCTTGGGTCATGGCCACCATGCACGACAGATACCGGCATTTCTCGCAAACGCTTCATGGAGCGAATGTATTCGTCGATATCCGCATCCTCGCCCTGGTCCAGCAACGGCCCGTCATACACCGTGTCCCCGGAAAACAGGATCCCGGTCTTGGCCTCCCATAGGCCGATCCCGCCGGGTGAATGGCCCGGCAAATGCAGAATTTCAAACTGCCGGTTCCCCAGATCGATGACATCCCCTTCCTCGACAATACGGGTGGGTTCCGCCGGGGCCACGCAATAATGATCCGGACAATAGGCGTCATGGGGCAGGCTGTGGATCAAGTCATCGGGGATGTCATATCCACAATCCTCACCCAACCAATCGCGCAAAATATCCCCCCGCAAGGTGGCCTCTGGCGGCTGGCGCAATTGCGGGGCTTCGGCCGCATGCACGATACGGCTTTCAAATTCATGATGCCCGCCCACATGATCGAAATGGGTGTGGGTCGCCACCGCATCGACCGGTTTGTCGATCAAGTGGCGGGTGGCATCATGCAGGCTGGCGATGCCAAGACCGGTATCCACGATCATATCGCGCTCGGATCCCCGCACATGCCAGATGTTACACTGGATCAACGGAGCGACATGGGGCTCCCAAAGATGGGTGATATCTTCATCCACCTTTCTCAGGGCGAACCATTTATCGGCAATCCGGATGGTCATGCGCCTACCTCCGTGATCATGGCCCGCAAGCAGTCGAGGGCGTCATCGGCGCGACTTTCCGGCACAAACAAGTGATCATGGAAATAGCCTGAAACCGGATTAACCCCCATCCCTTCCGCAGCTAGGCGCGTGGCGATGCGGGCGATGAAACCGACCGCCTCCAGCGAGGAATGCACATTCAACGTAATCATTCGGCAGGGGAACTGGCCGTTCAGATGATAGTCAGCCGCCTCCGACTGGCGGCAGATGACGGTGGTGCCCTCTTCTTCCTCAAAAACCATGCGTGGCTTCAGGCCATAGGGCAGCAATTCATCCGGCTGCAGGGTGACAAAGATATATCTCTCCGGCGCCAGCACCGGCTCCATGGACCGGATCAATTGTTCGAGGTTTGTGAGTCCGCTCATGGCACAGCTCCTTGGGATACCATTCAAGGGTCGTCCCCTGAAATGGCCCTGTCAACGGCAAGGTCGTCCCTGCGGGCCCATCCGCCGGACAGTACAAAAACTGGTCGTTCGTGAAAAGGGGAAACCAGGAATGGCCGTGGGCCAACGCCTTCCCCACATCAATTCATCTTGCGAAGCCCTTTGAGCTTTTTTGGGTCCTCGTCGTTTTCGACGACCAATTGCAGCGGCTTGACCTGTTCTTCCGGGTCGCGGGGGGCCTTGCCGATGCCAGGCAGGCGCTGGGCCATATCTTTCGCCACGGCATGTTCCGCCCAAATCGCCAAATCACGGGGATTTTCAAATTCCGTCGCCGGGCGCGGCTCATGAAAATGTACATTGACCCGGATTTTCCGGCTAATGCCGAACAGGTACCAGAGATGCGGTGCCAATTCCATATCGCCATACCAGGCATATTGATCGCGGACTTCTTTCGGCTGGACCGGTTTTTTCTTGCTTTCCGGCCCATAAGTGACAGAGACAGGTTGGACCGGGATCACAAGGTCCGGATCGGCATGTACCGCCGAGAGCAGGCCCGGCCGGAAGGGTAAAACACCGGTGCCGTCGCTGCTGCTGCCTTCGGGGAAGATAAAGATGCTCTCGCCCCGTGCCAGGCGGCTGGCGATTTCCAACCGTTCCTGGGGGATGCGTGAGGTTTGCCGGGAAACAAAAATGGTCCGGGCAATGGCCGCCAAAAAGCCAAATACCGGCCAGCCGCGCACTTCCGATTTGGCCACAAACTGGCCATTGGTCAGCGCGCCAAGCACGGGTATATCCAGGTAGCTGGCATGGTTGGCCACATAGAGCGTGCCCCGACCATTGGGTTTCGCGCCACTGCGCTTGACCTTCAAACCAACCAGGATATTGCAATATTTGAAAAAAGCCTTGGCAAAGATCCGCTGCGTATGCCGCCCCAGGGGATAGGACAGCACATAAAGCGGCAGCAAAACCACCACCATCAGCAGGAAAGCAGCCAGGTTAATACTGGCCCGGAAGGAGGAATGGCGTTCTGTGACAAGTGAACTGCCCCCTGAAGAGGCACGATCTCCAGACAAGTCAGGCTCCCTGCTCACTCCGCGACGGTGCCGCTGTCAGCAGCATTATTGCGTTCACGATCCTTGGTGAAATGCCGGATATATTTGCCGGTGACGTTGGCTGTTTCCACAACCACACAAACATCGATCGTATTAAACTCATGATCGATCACTGCGCCCTTACCCACATAACCGCCCAATCGCAGATAGCCTTTGAGCAGTGGCGGCATCTGGCTTTGAGCCAGCGCGGTATCGATCGTATCTTTTTTCATCAGGTTCATATCAATGAAACGGGATTCCTGTGCCACCGGCCGCAGGTTTTTCGGTGCCATGTGATAGTGATGCAGATAAGACATCACCAGTTTGGCCTGTTCCAGATCGGTTCCGTGAATGGACCCGCAACCAAACATGATATCCACGTTATTGCGATAGATATATTGGGCAATTCCACTCCAGAGAAGCTGCATGGCACCGCTTTTGCGGTAGGCCGCATCAATGCAGGACCGCCCCAGTTCCATGATCTCGCCCGGATAATCCTTCAATCCACCCAGGTCGAATTCCGCGTCCGTGTAGAAACCTGTGGTGCGCTCCGCGACAGATGCGCGCAACAAACGATATGTGCCAACAACACAGGGGACGCCCGGCTGGCTGCGATCCAGGTCAATGACCAGCAAATGGTCGCAGACAGGGTCATAGGAATCCATATCCAGGCCCGCCGCAATGCATGCATCAGAGGGTTGTGCGCCCATCTCATCATAGAAAATCTTGTAGCGCAGTGTCTGCGCCGCAACGAGATCGGCCTCATCTTCAGCCAAACGGATTTCAAGATTTCTAAAACGCATCGGTTCCACGGGAGACAACTCCTATTGATCGCACTGTATCGCGCCGTTCTTCCATATTGCGGTTTCAGCAATATGAGCGTTATGTGACTGAAATATTCATGTTTTATGTCAGAAATATGACGTCCCTTTGGTGTAATAGCAACCATTGACTGAAACCATTGGCAATAAGAATAAATTTCTTTAGCAATCGAAAAAAACCTGATGCTGAAATAAAATAATCCGTCCCTATTTAGCCAATTAAGCAACGTCATCGTGGTTAATTGTTACAGCTTTTTTCCTGTTATACTAGAGATTGTTTCGCCGTTTCTCTCAAGATGAAAGTCACCGGTTGATTGTTTTTTCAATATGGGAACTTTTTCCTTTTATTAAGTCTTTCCTGCTAGTTTAGTGCCACATGGATTGGCAGAAGCAGCCACAAAACAATGGGGTGGGAAAGGCAGCCTGAATAATCCATGCGTATCCGTAGCAAACTGGTTCTCTCTTTCCTGTGTACCTTGATTGTTGCCTGGCTGATAATCGGGCCTTTTCTGCTCTCTCATACCCGACAGTCACTGATTGAGAGTAGCAAGCTTCATTTTGAAACCCTGGCGGAAACAAATAGCCGTCACCTTCAGGATATTGTTGAGGGACAGCAGCGGGTCCTGGGATCCATCATCAGCAAATGGCAATTGCGGCGCTCGTTCCGTGAATATTTGTCCGGCAATCCTGACGCCCGGAATGTCATGCAGACCATCCTGGAGGCGACCCGCCAACAGGACCCCTTGATCCGGTCCATCACCATCCTGACACCTGACTTCAATTCCGTGCTGACTGTTGGAGAAGAGTTTAGCGGTATTTTACCTGACAAAACCGCAGAAATTTATTGGCCAAACAGCCGACATCCGGTTCTTGTGCTGGCAGGCCCCCTATCCATAGAGAACGAAAACCTCGGCCAGTTACAGATTGAAATCTGGGCGAATGACCTGTTCGATCTGCTGTCCAATCTGCCGTCTTTGGGAGATACAGGGGAAATCCTGCTGTTTAAATCACAGCCCACCGACAGTTTCCGCCTGTTGACACTCACACGTTTCAACACCAACGCGATGTTCAACCGCGTTTTCCACCCCGGCGAAGATAATCTGGCCCTTTTCCAGCTCACAGACACATCGAAGGACAAGACAGAAACCATTCGGGATTATCGCGGCGAACCGGTACTTGTCGCCACCCATCACCTCCCCGATCTCGGCTGGTTTGTCGTGGTGAAGCAGGATTTGAAGGAACTGCTGGCCCCCTTGGATGATCTGCAATTCACACTGCCCCTGCTTTTGGCGACAGTTGCCCTGGTGGCCGGGTTGGTTGTCGCGATCCTGGCCCGGCGGATTACCTCGCCTCTCATCCAGCTTGCCCAAAATGCGCGCGCTGTCAGACTGGGAGAAAGCCAGGCGATCCCTGTCAGCCACGCACAAGATGAGACAGGCATGCTCTCCCGTTCTCTGCAGCATATGATCGACAAATTTCAGGAAAGCTCTCGGCTCTTAAACTCTGTGATGGATCTCTCGCCCGCGATCATCTTCGTGAAGGATGAAGATGGGCGTTATCTGATGGCGAACGAGCAGATGGCCAAAATGTATGATGAAACACCGGAAGGTCTTGTCGGTAAACTGCAGAGCGAGCTTCACCCCAATCCTGACGAACTCACCGCTTTTAGAACCAATGACCTGCAAGCCATCAATAGTGGCAAAAGTCGGGAATCCATACGGGAAGAATTCACCGATATTCAGGGTGTTACCCATATCCTGCATACCTATAAAGTTCCATTCATATTTGAAGATAAGCCCGTTGTTCTGGGCATGGCGATGGACATCACTGAACTGGCACAGGCAGAGGAAAAAGCCCACACCGCAGAGGTCGCGGCTGAGGTTGCCATTCAATCCAACAGCGCCAAAAGCCGGTTTCTCGCCAATATGAGCCACGAAATCCGCACACCGATGAATTCGGTCCTGGGCTTTCTAGACCTAGTGTTGGAAAACAGCGACCTGCCCGCAGAGCCGAGGCGTCAGCTGACCATTGCCAAGCATTCCGCACGCATGCTGTTGGATCTGATCAACGATATTCTGGATATCGCCAAGCTGGAAAATGGCCGGATGGAGCTGGAGGAGATTCCTTTCTCCCTTCGCAGGTTAACTGAGGAAATTCTGCTCGCATTTGAAATCCAAACCCGGGAAAAAGGACTGCAACTCTTCTCAGAAATCGCACCAGAGGTCCCCGAAACCTGGCTTGGGGATCCAACCCGCATCCGGCAAATCCTGATCAATTTGGTCGGCAATGCCGTGAAATTCACTGAAGAGGGACAAATCACCTTGTCCATCAGCAGACCGAATAAAACCGGGGAATTGACCTTCTGCGTGACCGACACGGGCATCGGCATTTCCGAAGAAAGACAGTCAGAGCTTATGAAACCCTTTACCCAGGCCGACACCTCCACCACCCGGCGCTTCGGCGGCACTGGATTAGGGCTTTCCATCAGCAAACAGCTGATTGAGATGATGAACGGCACGCTCACCGTGACCAGTGAGCCCGGCACTGGCAGCACCTTCGTTTGCAGTCTCACCCTTAAAGAAGCGGCGGCAGGAGAAACGCCTATTCCCCAGACAAGCAATGCCATGAATTTCATCCGTCCGGCAAAGGCCCTAAACATTCTGCTGGCAGAAGATATCGAGGAAAATATCGAGCTGGCGCGCACAAGATTGATGGCTTTGGGCCACAATGTCCGCGTCGCCAGAAACGGCCTTGATGCCGTAATCTTGAGCGCACAGGAGCCTTTTGACCTCATCTTGATGGATATCCAGATGCCCAAGCTGGATGGATTGGAAGCGACCCGCCAAATCCGGCAATATGAAGCTGAATCCCAGCAAAAAAGGGTTCCGATCATTGCCCTGACCGCTAGTGTCATGCTGGATGAAAGAAAAGAATATGCCATGGCCGGCATGGATGATTTTGCCGCCAAACCAATCGACTTCCCCAGGCTCTTCCAGCAGATCGCCAGTTTGACCGACGGCAAACCCGCCCCGGCCTTGGTCAAGCAGCGCAAGCATGAGCCCGATGCCCGCTATCCAGGGTTCAACTATGAAGAGGGTGTTGAACGATGCCTATCGCCGGAACTATATGCTCAGATGCTCACATCATTTCTGGAGAGCTATGAGCGTATGATCGATCAGATCGACAAACGGTTCCAACAAGGCGACATGACCGGCGTTCACGAGCTGTCCCACGCCCTCAAAGGCGTTGCCGGCAATCTTTCCGTTACGGAAGTATTCACCCTATGCTCAGATCTGGCCGTTGCCGCCAAACATAGCGAAAAAGAAGAATGCCAACAGCTGATTGAGGCCCTGCATCCCGCAATGAAAAAAGCATGCCGATCCGTCAGGGAATTGATCGGGGATACAGAAACGCTGGCAGTAAATCCCGCCTAGCCCGTGGGAAAAAGCTATCCCCCGGCTCCCATCTGGGAAATATGCGACTGCGCGCTCTCCGGTTTTTCCATCGATTGGCGCTGCAATTCATCCAACCCCGCCTTGATGGCCCGCTGTTCAATCGAAGAAATTTCCCGGGTGGGTATGAACGCGGTCACGGAGACACTGACCCGCCCTTCATTGGTTGTCGTGAATCGGGCTTTCGGTTCCGGTTCCCCCACTGTGACACCGGTGCGTTTTTCAATCAGCGCAATATAGCGCCTGGCCAATTCCTGATGATTTTCCATATCCCGCCGGACCGATTGTAGCATGGTGTCGGCCAAGGCCTGCGCATCGGTGTTTTCCGCTCCGACAATATAGAAATTGTGGAAAACAAAACGGCGGTAAAACTGTTCATTGGTGACTGGCGCCGCCAGAAAGATACTGTTGGGCAACACGATGGCGCGGCCGGTGAATTGATAGGCCTGCGGTCCCGTCCCTAATTCCTGGATGGTGGTTGACATCAGGGCCTGGTCAACCACTTCGCCACGCTTGCCATTGATCTCGATCCAATCACCCACGCGGATCGCGCGGCTGCTGGCATTCAAAAATGAACCGCTAATGCACAAGATCAATTCCTTGGTGGCCAGAATGATTGCAACAGCGAAGGCCGTCAGCGACAGAGCAAAGGTGCGAAGGGCAGGTGCCCAGATGAAGATCAACCCGATCAGCACCGCCAATGCCAACCCATTGCGGAGGTTTGAGAGGATCCGGCGACGCTGGTCGCCTTCCACATCCGTGCGGTGGTTGAGATAGCTGCTGGCGATCATCCGGATCACCGCCACTAGAATAATCAACAACAAGGAGGCCGCGACTTGGTTGCCAATCAGGTCGCCCAGCATTTTCAATATTTCCGTGATACTCATACGATTTTTCCAACCCGGTTATTTCGGGATCGTCAGCCATTTCATTTTCTTGAACAACATGAACATGCCAATGCCAACCGCCGCCATCATTGCGCAGACAATAGCAAAAGCCCATGGGTTTTCCGACCCTGGGATACCGCCGACATTAATCCCTAGCAAGCCGGTCACGAAACTAAGCGGCATGATGATCGTCGCGACCAAGGTCAATAGATACATGGTACCGCCCATGCGCTGGGCCAGGCGGTTGGCCAGTTCATCCTGGATCACGGACGCGCGCTCCCGGATTTCCTCCAATTCCTCGTTAATGCGGGTAATCCGGTCGACAACTTCCAGCATTGGGCCCTGAACCTCTTCCTCCATCCAGTCTTCATCAAGATGGTTCAGACGGCGCAAGGCTTCCTTTTGGGGCGAGATATAGCGGCGCAAGGCGATGGCAACCCGCCGCAATTCATTGAGCTTGTGGCGCATGTCCTCCAGGTTGCTTTCTTCTTCGGACCCAATCAGTGCCTCTTCCAGTTCCGATGTCTGATCCGACAATGTGTCGATCACCGGGCCCATTCGGTCAATCAACCGTCCTGCCAGCTTTGCCAGAAACTGACCAGGCGTGGCCGGTCCTTTGCCCGTCGGCATCTGATTACGGATATCATCCACCGCCATCAGACGACGCAGGCGTGTGGTGATTACACGGCTGCTGTCAGCCCAAACCCGGATCGAGACCATATCTTCCGGACGGGCATCAGGATTGAGATTGACCCCGCGCAGGATAATCAGCGCGCCTTCATCATAGCTATCACATCGGGGCCGCGTCTCATCCGCCAGCAACCCTTCCAGCACATAAGGGGCGATACTGCTCTCCGCCCGCAGCCAATCACCGGTTCCGGGATGGGTACAGTCAAAATGGACCCAGATATTCCCTTGATCCGGGGTCCAATCCTGTACTTCCTGCCAACTCAATTCCCGACCCGGCTTATCACCGCTTAACAGGAAAGCG
The DNA here is from genome assembly GCF_003385955.1 of Aestuariispira insulae. Lineage (GTDB taxonomy): Bacteria > Pseudomonadota > Alphaproteobacteria > UBA8366 > Aestuariispiraceae > Aestuariispira > Aestuariispira insulae. Next base: position 45,237 of record NZ_QRDW01000016.1, on the reverse strand, counting down.
CAAATCAACTCATCATGGTTGCCCATCATTATCCCCCAGAGACAGGAAATATGAGGATCTCCGATATGGAAATCAGTCGGCTGAAAGTTTACATCCACCGCGAACTAACTGAAACCATTTACTTTCAACCTCTATTGGCACGCCTGCCCGGCACCGGCTATAACTGAGATGAAGGCTGGGCGATTGAGCCATGCCACTTTAAGACCAACTCCGATTGCAGGTGCACCGATGCCCCGTTTCCCATTCCCGTCCTACCTGACCGCCCTGCTTTTGGCGCTGCCGCTCTTTCTTGGTCTTCCCTCTCCCGAAGCCTTTGGACAAGAAGCGGCAAAGAAACTCACCGTCGCGATTGTCGAAATTGAGCCTTTTGTCGTCCGCAAAGATGGCAAGAAAGATCAATGGACCGGACTTGGCATTGAATTATGGACCCAGATCGCCCGCGACCTTGAACTGGAATACGAATTCCGCCCGATGACCGCATCCATCGCCAAACGCTCGTTACAAGACGGCACCGCCGATCTGGCCATTGGGGATTTCGATATCAATTCCGAGGATTACCGGCATTTGGAATTCGGCTTTCCCTATCTGCATTCCAGTTTCGCCATCGCCAGTCTGGAACGGGAGGAATCCGCCTTTCCAAGAATCGTGGAGCGCCTCTTCTCCAACACCATTCTCTATATCCTGGGCGTGTTGGTTTTGCTGATGGTATTCGGCGGCACCATTTTCTGGCTGATGGAAAAAGACAATAACCCCGAGATGTTCAAGATCGATCACGGTCGTCTGCGCTTTCTCAACGGCGCGATCTGGTCTTTTCTGCTGGTCACCGCACAAGAACCGGATGTCTTCAAGAACAGCTCATTGCGGGGACGGTTGTTCGCAACCGGCCTGTTGATCATCGGGATCACGGTTTCCGCAGGCTATATCGCGCTGATCACCTCTTCTTTCACGGTCAGTGAAATGACCGTAGCCAGCCACGGGGAAGAAGATCTGGCGAATCTCAGGATTGTTACCCCGGCCAATAGCAGCGGCATTGACTATCTCAACCGCCATCATCTGCGCCATAACATTTTCCCCAACATACATCTGGCGGCGGACGCCCTGTTTGATGGCAGCGCGGATGCGATCGTCGCCGACGGGATTGAGCTGGTCTATTTCGCCAGGCGGCATGCAGAAGCCCCCCTTGCCATTTCCCCGATCCATCACGAAACCGAGTATGTATCCCTGCTCTTCCCCAAAAACAGCCCGCTTGTCGCGGAAACCAATACGGTCCTGATCAATTTCATCGAATCCGCCGTCTGGAACAGGCTGCGCACACAATATCTGGGCCAGAAGGTCAGTTCGGAATTGGTGGCAATGAATAACTGACGGGGCAAAGGCCCCGCCCTTTAATCCGTGCTCACATTTTTCAGACTAATTCTTTCAGCCCAGTAAGCTTTTTCACCTCATCGAGTGAATAGGCTGATGCCTTTTCGATCTCCCCGGCACTTGGCTTGCTAGGGAAGACCATCACCGTAACTCTGTCGGCGTCCTGATCGGAAGCCATCCGGCTGGCCGCCAGCCAGTTTGCCGCCGCGGACGACCCGATCCACTCACCGGTCAGTTCACGGAACAGGCGCATCGCCGCCATGGTTTCTTCAAACCCTAAAGTGACATGCCCCGTGATGCGGCTTTCTTCCGGCGCGACAAAAGGCTGCTTGCGCCCGCAACCCAGCCCGCCAGATCCATCAAATTTGGGTAGGCCGTTTGCCGGCGCTTCGGTCCCGTAAGGCAACTCTGCCGGAGTGGTGGCAAAGGTCTGCAACGCCGGATTGGCTGCGGCCAGGGCACGCTGAACCCCGATCAAGGTGCCACCAGTCCCAATCGAGGCAACCCAGCTATCCGCTGTCAGGCCCAGCGCCGCCAGATCGGTCACTATCTCCGCCCCGGTACCCATTTCATGCATCCGCAGATTGGCATCATTTTCATGCTGGTGCAGGAAATGCCAGTCTGGATTGGCGTCCGACAGGCGGACCGCATGCTGCACCACTTCCCAAAAGCCCAGATCTTTGTCGATGATCACAGCATCCGAGCCTTGGACACGCATTTTTTTGACTGACTCATCCGGCACATAACTGCCAAACACAAGCGTGTTTTCCAGGCCAAGTCCCTGACAGAGAAGAGAGAGAGCAATGGCCAGGTTGCCGCCGCTATATTCCAAAACTTTGTGGCCGGAGAGATCATCCCCTGGCAGTTGCGCCAGAAGATCGTGAACCATGGCAAAAGCGGTTCGGTCCTTGACCGAACCGGAGGGGTTATCCCACTCGCATTTGGCGAACAGGCGCGCACCGCCTTTTGGGCCCGGCACGTTGATCAGGGGGGTGTCCCCCAGATCCCGGCCATAGCGGGCCAGTGCCGGAAACCGACGCAGAACATCTTGATCTATAAATGAATCAACCGGGCGGATCTTAGAAACCACATCATTGGTTAAAGGCATATGCCGTCATCCTATGTCATGTGCCGTTGCCACCCGGTGCATAATCTTTATAGTGGAATTGAAGGGATTTTCCAACCTCATACTCGCGGAAAGTTTCTCGCAAGTTTCGGAAAGACCGTCCTGCGCCAGAAAATCCTTGAATATAGTGCCGACATCCGCGCTATCCCCCAATGGCACCACACGGCCGCCCCCCAACCTTACAATTCCATCGGCATTATCCGGCTGTTCAAAACGGAGCGGCATGATCAATTGCGGCAACCCCGCCGCCATCCCCTGGGCCACCGTACCGATGCCGCCGTGATGGATCAGGGCAGAAAGCCTGGGCAGCAATTGGCCAAAGGGCGCCTGGGACACCACAAGACAGTCATCCGGCAGGGATGACGGCAAATCCTCGGGATAGCGGCTGATGATCAGACTACGTTTCCCCGCTGCCCTGCAGGCTTCCAGCCCACGTTCAAAGAACAGCGTCGCCTCCTGCATGAAACTGCCGCAAAACAAACCGACAGGATCTGCACCTGCAGCCAGGAACGCTTCCACATCATCCGAGAGCGGCTCCACCACCCCGGTATCGATCAGGGGGAAGCCCGTTTGTTGGAAATTATCCGGCCAATCCGGTGACGGGCATTCAAACCATTCAGGAAACAGGGCCAGATAGTTTTCGTCCGGATCACAAGGCTCCGCCTCGCGGAACAGATGAGCCAGGCCGGTGGTCGATCCGGTCCCCTGCTTGCCGTAAATCTTATAGAGATAGCTTTCAGCGGCGCGCATGGAACGCCAATAAGACGCTTTTTCCCCCGGCAGCAGATCAATCCCGCAGGCTTGGGCCGGGTTCAGCCCCCGCAACATGCCGGGCTGGATCGCCAGATTAAGCAATGGCAACCGGGCGGCCCGCGCCGCCCAACGCGCGCCATAGGAATAATTGTTCGGCACAATTAGGCACCGGCGGCCATGACGGGCGGCAAAGGTCTCAACATAATGCGCCGCCGGTGCAACGCAGGGCAGAATTCCTTCCCGCAGGAAGGCCGCCCAGCCGCTGTCCTTGTCCCGCCAGGCCGCTCCACCGACAAAGGCGTCAAACGCTGGCTTATCTCCAATCGGGTGAAAGCCAATCCCGCTGCGCTCAATATGATCTCGGAAAACCTCATTGGCCATGATTTCCACCGGATGCCCGGCCGAGGCCATCAGTTTGCCCGTCGCCAGCACCGGCATGAGATCCCCCATGGTGCCAACGCACGACAACAGGATCGGAAAATCAGCTTGCCCCCCCATCAGCTATGCCGGAGCGCATCGACAACCTGACAGCGGATTGCCACCTGGGCCGGGAAAATGGATACCACGCCTGCCAACAGGGCCAGGAAGATCATATTGCCGATCCATTTGCCGGGTACCATGGCGATATAGAGCTGCACCGCGCCGGAAATACCCGGCGGGGTATAGGTGATATTCGAAATATTGATCAAATGCGCAATCCCGGCACTGCCCAAGGTGGCAAGAATGCCGGCCACCAGCCCCAACACCAATCCCTCCATGCCAAACAGACGGCGGATGCGGTTGGGCGTCATGCCGAGCGCACGCAGCATGCCGATCTCACGTACCCGTTCCATCGCCGCCATGGTCATGGTGTTGAAAACCCCCATCAGCACAACCACCAGAACGATCAGGAACAGGAATCCGAATATCATGTTGTAGATATCCTCAACGCCTTTGAAGAAGGCGGACATATCGCGGAAGGTTTTCACTTCCAGCGGCATCCCGTCGAGCTGTTCAAGCTGGGCCTCCAAACGCGCTTTAGCCTCACTCAATTTGACTCCATCCTTCAAAACCACGGAAATCTGGTGCGCACCTTCCGTACGATAGAGCTTTTGCCCCAAAGCCAGCGGGATGATCATGAATTTATCATTCGTTGCAGTCGACCCCGTGGGATAGGTCGCCTTGACCTGGACATCCACCGCATTCATCTGGTTTTTGACCGTCGTGGAAAACAGCGTCAGAAATTCCCCGGTGTCCACTTCCATGATTTCCGCCAGGCCTTTGGCAACCTGTCCTTCGGTCAGATCCCCCGCCACCAACGGCTGGCCTTCGCCACGCCAATCGAATTTCTCTTGAAAATCCTGCAAAACCGCCGGATCCATAGCTACTGCCAGGAAAATAATGCTGTTCTTGCCATTGCTGACCAGGCCGGAAAGATTCATCCGTGCCGCCGCCAGTGCCACATCCGGGTCCTGGCGAATCACCGCCAGGGTTTTTGCCAGTTCAGGCCCATCGAACATATAGGTGATTTCATCAATCTTGCCTTTGGTGTCGGCCCCTTCCTTCATCACGCCGAGATGGCCCAGCATTTCACCATAGGCCGCGGTTTCGGCGAGCGATTCCACCGTATCGGACTGATAGCCCTGGAAAAGATTGACCGCAATCAGGCCGACGATGAGGGTCATGGAGGTGATCAGGGTCCGGCGTTTCTGGCGCAGCAGGTTGATCAGGGAAAATCGAAATGAAAGCATCTGTTTTTCCTCAGGCCGTCCCGGCCGCATCTGTTACGGTGTCCGGGGTCAGCTTGCCATCTTCCAGATGCAGGATCCGGTCGGCAAATTCCCGAAGCCTGGCATCATGGGTCGCCAGGATCACGGCCGTACCCAATTCATGGCAGAGCGATTGGATCGCTGATGCCGTCTGCCGAGCGTTGTCTCCATCCAGGCTGGACGTGGGTTCATCGGCAATCAAAAGTTTGGGCCGGGTCACCAGGGCCCTGGCAACCGCCACACGTTGGCGCTGGCCACCGGAGAGCTTTTCCGGTGGCTGGCTCGCCAATTCAGCCATATTCAGCTTGTCCAGGATTTCACGCACTTGGCTGTTGGCCTCTTTGCGGGCAACACCACGGATATCAAGCGGCAGACGGATATTTTCCAGCGCTGTCATGCGTGGTATCAGATCTGCGGATTGGAAGATAAAACCAATCTCCTCATTGCGCAGATTGGCAAGCTTGCGCTCCGCCCATTGCCCGATGATCCGGCCGTCAATTTCGATTTCACCCTGGTCCGGTCGATCCAGCAGGCCCAGGATATTCAACACTGTCGACTTGCCACTTCCCGACGGCCCTTCCAGCAAGGTCAGGGATCCTTCCGGCAGATCTAGATCAATCGCGTGCAGCACTTCCTGACAGGCGCTACCCTCGCCATAGGATTTGCTGATCCCCTTTAACCGGGCGCGGGGATGAGATGAATTATCGATCATGACGGGGGACCGCCTCCTTCACTGTTACATTCTTCCAAATGCTGCTGGAGCCGCCGCAACTGTACAGCGGTCTCAGAGCGGAAAATCTGGGCCTGCCGATCCATATCCAACAACAGCCCGGTCAGGATTTTTCCCGGTGCCAACTCAATCCAGATCGCATTTTCATGGTCACGGCGCATCGCCTGCATCAGGCCCAGCCAATTGACCGGCCTATCAATCTGCCTGGCCAGCCGCTCCCGGATATCAATAGCCTTGATAACCGGTCTGCAATCGAGCGAGTTCCATACAGGCGTTGCGATATCGCTGACATCAATTTGTTCCAGCACGTCCCGAAATTCTTCAGCTGCCGGCGACATAGCCTTGCTGTGCCAGGGACCTGAAACCGGCAAACGGGTCACACGCAATCCCAACGCACGGGCCGGATCGGCGAGTACGCCAAGTGCGGTTTCATCCCCCGACAAAACCACCTGTCGGCCGGAATTGATATTGGCAAGACAGATATCGGCTTCACCCGCCTCATCCAAGAGCTTTTCCGCCGCTGTGGGCATTTCGTCCGACCGCGAAGTCAAAGCCACCATGGTCCCGCCACTAGCTTCGGCTGCCGCCTGCATCAATGCACCGCGTTTGGCTGCCAGCGTGATAAAGGTTTCAAAATCAAACGCCCCTGCGGCATAATATGCGCTCAATTCCCCGAGACTATGACCAGCCATGGCAACCGGTTTGAGCGCCAGTGGCGCCAGCACCGCCCATGCCATGGCAGAGACCGTGCAGATGCTGGCCTGCAAAATATCCGTGCGGGTTAGCAGTTTCACTGGCCCGCGCTGAAGGATCTCTTTGAGCGGAAAGTCCAAAATTTCATCGGCCCGGTCCAGAAGGTTGGCCGCCGCCGGGCTTTGCGCTGCCAGGCTCTTACCCATGCCAACGGATTGGGCCCCCTGTCCGGGGAACAGCATCACCGCCGGAGAATGTTTCAATCTGCTCATGGGATCAGAACCTCAGCAACATGCCGGAAACAACCTGGGTATCAACGGATTGCCGGAAAGCTCCCCCTTCACGCCCATAAGCCTGCAAAAGTGACAGAGTGAATTTGGCGGGGCCATAGCTGTAAACCACGCTGCCATAAAGCCGACCGGTAAAATCCTGCATATTGGTTTGATTCTGGAAGGTCAGATCAAAATCCCCAATCGAGCGAGAAACGATCAGGCTGGCATTATGCTGTCCGAGATAGGGAAGTTCGTTTAGGGCCGCCAGGCCGAGCGTCCCCTCTGACAGCGCCGGTGCACCAACCAGGTTTTCATTGGCGGCGAGCGCGATATCACGCGCCAGGTCCAGCTCACCTTTACTGTAGCCCGATCCCTGGAACAGGTATTCCCCGTAAAAAGTGGTGTCATCCGCCGTGGTATAGGAACCGCCCACAACAATTTCAGGCTTTCTGACCGCTTTCCCGCTATTGTAGGTGCCGCCAAGGATATTTGACGACTCCACCGGATAGCGGGCCCGGCCCCGCTTGCGGAGACCGGCATCAAAATAGAGAACGGTTGCTTCCCCCAATGTCCATTGGCCATAAGCGCCGTATATCGGCCCATAATCTTCCTGGTTCCCGGCCAGCAGGGATACATTGTAATTATAGCTGTTGTAATGGACGGCCACCGTTCCCGCCCGCTTGAACGGATTACTGTCCACGGAATCAATCGAACCCCGGCTGTAATTCTGATAGGCGCTCATACTCCAGGTGCCGTTGAAGGCATGACTCATCCACAGGAAGTCAGAGCCAAATTCTTCTTCCAGCGGATTTGCCGTGCTGCTGGTATCGGGAAACGGATTGGAAGGCGATCCGAAAAAGGCCGGCCCCCAAGCCACAATCCCGCGCTGGGCGGCGAGCGTGGTGCGCGGTATCAAACCGGAAAATTTCGCCTGATACCGCCCAATCTGGATATTTTCTTCGGAATAGGGCGCTCCGCCGGCATGGTCAAAGAAATGACGTTCAAAACTGAACCAGGGTTCCAGTCGGAGATTGATACCAGCGGCACGGTTCTTGTAGGAAAACTCCGTTCGCGCAACCGTATTCCAATTTCCGGTTTCAATCCGTTTGATACTGTTGTTCGGATTGACGATGCCTTCTTCAGGGTTTGTGTGCGTATAAAGGCTGCTGATCTCGCCATTGAATCTGACATCATTCCAGAATGTCTCCAACCCCCCTGGCTCCGGCGCATATTCATTCTTTTCCGGGCCGGTTTCCTCAGCGGTCAACGCCCCGGGCGCCATCAACGTCAGTCCCGCCGCAAACAAAAAAGGACGAATTCGCGACATATCATTCATGTGAAATTGCCAGTCCATGCAGCATATGATCCGGGCTACCGATATGCATTTTTGAGATGCTCAGGTAATAGGTCGTGCCGCTATCCTGGGTGAGTTGTATCGAAGAAACGAACTGATGGGATACACCTTCCACTTCAAGACTGTTGTTATTCCCGAAGACAAGCTCCCAGGTCTCATCCCGCTCGTAATCAAACATCTGGCCAGAAATCGGCTCATTCGTGGCACGATCGGTAATCACCTTCATCAATTCAATCGGGGCGAGCGGATCATTTTCCTCAAACAGATACTGCCGGTGACTGGTGACGGCCGGATCCATTTCATCGGCTCCAAATTCGGCCCAGAAATCGCCGAATAGCTGGCTGCCAAACCAGAATAGCTTTCGATTGATCAGATCGCGGAACACTGTCGGACGCATAGCCTCATGGCCATGCTCCTCTTCAAGATGAATACGCATGCCATCCATAACCAGAACATCGCCTTGATAACGATGAGGTTTTTCATATTCAAAGGTACGGGTATGCCGTGACATGCCGACGGAAACTTCCTCAACCACCGGCCCATCTTTTTCCGTTCGCATCTGCAAGGTGAAGTAGAGGGCCTGGTCATGGTTCCAGGTCATCAACAATTTTTCCTTCACCGCTTCAAAGTCGGCTTTTCCGGCAGCAGGGGAATTTGATGGGGTGATGAAAAAGGCAACGGCAAAAAACAGAACGGCCAGCCCCTGAAATAAACAGGAAAAAAACCAATTCTGTTTCAGTTTGCTGAACGCTTTTTGGATTGGCCAGGGTTCATCACGCATTCTGGTCATTCCGCCTCTGAGTTGTCACCAGCCCCCTAGCAACGGTTTCATATATCAACACAAAATCACAAATACTGGCAAGACGAATATCGGAAAAATATGCCCGCTTCCGTAAACGGGGCAAATAAACCGGCCAACAGACAGAATGAATATGACAGTCCCTTGATTTATGGTTAACTTTACCCATGTCCTGATGGGGATCAGGCAGGCAGATCGAAAGAGGAAACCCTGATCTATGGTAAAAGTGGTGGTCACTGGCATTGGCCTTCTTACTGCCCTGGGAGAGAATAAAGACAGCTGCTGGAAACATACACTTAAAGGCGAAAGCGGTATCGGCCATAATACGCCCTGGCCCGCCGACGCCTACCCCACCGACCTGGTTGGGGCAGTATCCGACGCAGCCCTTTCCGGAAAACTGAGCAAGCGTGATCAACGGCGGCTGGACCGCTGTCACAAACTGGCGCTTGTTGCCGCGGACGAAGCCTTGTCCGACAGCGGCATTCAGCTCGATGATGCACAAAAGGCGAAGACCGGGCTTTATCTGGGCACGTCGCTTGGCGGCATGACCTCCGGCATGGAATATTACCGCAATGTCCTGAAACACGGGCCCAGCCGACATCCAAGAGCTCATTTTTACCCGTTCCATATCTGTCTGGATATTTTGTGCCGAGCAACCGGGTTTTCCGGGGCCAGATCCCTGGTAGCCACTGCCTGCACCGCATCCACCCTTGCTGCGGCGCAAGCTTTTGAAGCGGTCAATAGCGGGCTTGCGGATCGCGTCCTGCTTGGTGGTGTTGATCCTTTGTGCGAATTTTCCTTCGCCGGATTCAGCGCAATGAAAAATGTCTCCACCGCCCGTTGTGCGCCTTTCAGTGACCCGATTGGCTTGTCACTCGGAGAAGGGGCCGCCTTTTTCATGCTGGAACGGGAAGAGGACGCCATCCGGCGCGGTGCGCGGATTTATGCGGAAATGAGCGGTTATGCGCTTGGGGCCGACGCCTATCACCCCACCGCCCCGGACCCGTCCGGCCGCAATCAGAAACGCCTGCTGCGCGAAGCACTCGGCGCGACCGGCCTGAAGACAGAGGATATCGGCTATATCAATGCCCATGGCACCGGCACACAGGCCAATGATATTTGTGAAACAAACGCAATCCGGGAGGTCTTTGGCGATCATGCGGCCAAAATTGCGGTTTCTTCCACCAAGGGGGCTACGGGCCATACCTTGGGAGCCGCAGGTTGTGTGGAACTGGCCATGACCGTGATGGCAGTCGCTACAGGCGAATTGCCGCCGACGGCCAACTTCACCCAGGCACGCGAGGGCTGTGATCTCGACTATGTGCCAAATCAGGGTCGCAAGGCAGAAATCAAGCACGCTATCAGTCAGAATTTTGCCTTTGGCGGCAATAACGCCGCCCTTGTCATCAGTCGACCCGGGGCGGAAAACACCGCCCTTCCTGGAAAAGACATGGACGATCTCACCCCGGTTGTTACCGGCATGGGTGTTATTGCCCCCAATGCGATCGGTGCCGACGCTCTCCTGGCAGCACTCAAATCCGGTACAAGCGGCCTGACAGAGGATCATGACCTTGCCCTGGAAGGACAACCTACCCGGCTGGCTGGTGCCATCAGAGATTTTAACCCGGCCAAGTTGACCAGGACCAAGATCCGACGCGCGGACCGGTTAGGTCAATTGGCTGTCTGTGCCGCTGATCAAGCCCTGGCCCATGCCAAGCTCCGGGTCAGCAAGGAAATGGCGGAACGGACCGGTGTCTTCATCGGCACCGACCGCGGCCCGGCAGGCAGCTGCGAGAGCTTTTACCGTGAGATCGCTACCGGCGGTCTGCGCGATGCTGACCCCAAGGATTTCCCAAATACAGTGTTAAACGCTTGCTCCGGCTTGGTTTCGGTCAACCTGCGTTTGCGCGGCCCGAATATAGTCACCACAGTCGGCATGGCCTCCGGTGCCCAGGCCATCGCCCTGGGCGCCCAACTGATCCAGGCCGGCAAGGCCGATGCGATTATCGTCGGCGGCTGTGACGAATTGACCCCGCAAGTACTGGCGGGTTACGGCGCCACCCGCCAGCTTTCGCCGGACATGGGTGAGGGCGAGGCCCAAGGCCTATTCCTTCATGAAGCACGTGCCAATGGTGCGGTGCTTGGCGAAGGGGCCGGCTTCCTGGTCCTGGAAAGCAAGAAATCGGCCCGGACACGCAAAGCCCGAATTCTCGCGGAACTGGCTGCCTACGCCATTGGCGGCGCGCCCGATTTTTCTGGTGCCTCGATTGCCCGGACTATGGAAAGCTGCATCTCGCAGGCAGGCCTTCAGCCCGATATGATCCTGAGTGGTGCCATCGGTCAGCCTGGTATTGATCAGGGTGAACGCCAGGCCCTGGAGCAATTGCAGGCAACCCGCCCGCAACTGCAGGTCTCCGCGCCCGGCAGCCTCTTCGGGATGAGCGGTGCAACCCCAGCCTTTAACGCCTGCGCGGCGGTATTGGGGCTGAGCGAGGGCTTCTTCCCCGCCGGGCCTGAGCGACTGTTGCCCGCAGGGAATGTGAGAATGATCGAAGGGAAATCTCCGGACGGCCAGCCGCAATCGGTTCTGGTAAACGGCCTGTCCATTGGCGGCACGGCCGTCTCCCTGATGTTTTGCAAAAGTGATGGTGTGTGATGAAGTTTGAAGGAAAAACAGCCCTGGTGACCGGCGGCAGCCGGGGCATCGGGGCCGCAGTGGTGAAACGGCTGGCCCGGGAAGGGGCCCATGTCTATGTCAATTACCGCCGCGGCAAACGCGACGCGGACAATCTCGCCGCCGAACTGGCCGAGGAAGGCCTGACCGTCAGCCTGCTCCCCTTCGATGTTGCTAATCAGCAGGCGGTTGAGGATGCCATGGCACAGATCCTCTCTGAGCGAGGCAACATCGACCTTTTGGTCAATAATGCAGGCATTACCCGCGATGCCTTTGTCGCCATGATGCCCCAGGATGCCTGGGACCAGGTGTTACAGACCGACCTGACCGCGCCTTTCCTGACCTGCCGTGCTGCGGCAAAAACCATGATGCGCCAGCAATCAGGCGCGATTGTGAATATCAGTTCAACCACGGCGGTAAGCGGTCGTCCGGGCCAGTCGAATTATGCTGCTGCCAAAGGCGGGGTCATCGCGCTCACCCGGACCCTTGCCCTGGAACTGGCGAAATACGGAATTCGGGCCAATTGCGTCATTCCGGGTTTTGTCGAGACCGATATGCTGAAGACATTAAGCCCGAAACATAAGAAGGAATATCTGGGCTATATTCCCAACGGCCGTTTCGGCCAGCCGGAAGAGATCGCCAATGCGGTCACATTCCTGCTGTCTGACGAGGCGTCTTACATCCAGGGCCAGACCCTCACCGTTGATGGCGGGATGATCCATTGATGACCAGGGACCAGATCGAAAACACCGTGATCCGGCTGGCGGCCGAAGCCTTCGACCTGCCAGCCGACAACTTGAGCATGACCACCAGCATGGAAGAAACCCGCGCCTGGGATTCCTTTGCCCATGTGGCCTTGGTATCCGGTGCCGAAGAAACCTTCGGCCTGGATCTGCCGCCTCAGGAAAGCGCCTATTTCGAGACGCTTTCCCAAGTGGCCGATGCGCTGGAAAAGCACATGGCCGGTTAACCCTCAGTCGCGGTCTGCCGGTTTAAACAGCAGATCGCACTGATTAAGGCCGCCTGCTCCCTGGACAAGATTGAAAATGGACAGCATCCGGTAGCCATGATCATCCATGAAGCGGATATAGTCTGCGATATCCGCCTGATCAGCATAGGTCGCGCAATGGATATATTCGAAATAGACCAGCCGGATTTTCTTATCGCCAAGCATCGCTGATGCACCTTCCAGCACCTTCAACTCATGGCCCTGGACATCGATTTTCAGGATATCAATGGCTTCGATCCCACGGGCAGCGCAATAATCATCGACCGTATCCACCGGCACGTTGATTTCCTCACGGATCTTCAATGCCGCCGCAGGCCAGTTTTCTCCGGCCTTTTCATGGGCGGGCTGGAGGGAGCTGGCGGCGGTGAAGCCATTGATGAAAAAGGTGGCTTCACCGGCCTTTTCGGCCATGGCACTGCTATTGAAGACAATATTCTGCCCGGACAAAAGCGTTTCCGCCTTTGCCCGTGCTTTTTCCTGCGGCTCAAAAAAATGGATCTGGGCTTGTGGAAAGAGATCAACATAGCGGCGACTGGTCTCGCCCTGATGCCCGCCGATATCAAAAATCACCCGGACTGAACCCACAGTCTCTTTTTGCAATAGAAAAGCACCGTCATCCTTGCCCGACCGGACCGCCGCCATGGCGGCCCTGGATGATTGAAGCGGCGGTCTGACCATGTTTTCCGTTCCTTTCAGGCGGCTTCACCCGCCAAGCGGGCTTTCATCACATCATGCATCTCGCTCAGCGTGGCCTTCAGATCATATTTGAAGGACCAATCCGGATAATCCGCCTGGAAGCGGCGTACATCGCTGATCCACCAGACATGGTCCCCGATCCGGTTTTCATCACTATAGGTCCAGTTCATCTCACGGCCCGTCAGATCCTCGCATTGGGCAATCGCTTCCAGGATGGAACAGTTCGCATGGCGCGACCCGCCGATATTATAAACAACGCCCGGCCGCGAGGGGGTCTCGCCAAAATGCCAGAAGGCGGAGACCAGGTCATGGGCGTGAATATTGTCCCGCACCTGCTTGCCCTTATAGCCGAAGATCGTATAGGGCGTGCCGGTAATCGCACAGCGCATCAGATAGGAAAGAAAACCGTGCAACTGTGCGCCTGAATGTCCGGCCCCCGTGATACAGCCAGCCCGGAAACAAGCGGTCTTCATACCGAAATAGCGGCCATATTCCTGCACCATTAAATCGGCAGATGCCTTAGAGACACCAAACAGGGAATGTTTGGTCCGGTCGAGCGACATCTCCTCATCAATGCCATGGGCGGCATAGGGATGGGTTGGATCCAGCTCCCAGCGGCCTTCCACTTCCATCAGGGGCAGACTATTGGGCGTATCGCCATAAACCTTGTTGGTGCTGCAATAGATGAACGCTGCGTCCGGCGCATGGGCGCGGCAAGCTTCCAGCATCACCATGGTGCCGTTGGCATTCACGGTAAAATCCGTGATCGGATCGCTGGCCGCCCAGTCATGGGAGGGCTGGGCCGCCGCATGGATCACCACGGCGATATTGCCCTTGAACCGGGCAAAAAGCGCATCGACCGCCTCGCGGTCCCGGATATCAACTGCCGCATGTTGATACCCTTTCAGATCCCGCTCCAGTTCCTGCCGGGACCATTGGGTTGAGGCATCCTTGCCGAAAAAGGATTGGCGCATGTCATTGTCGATCCCGACAACATCATAACCTTTGGCCGCATAAAAACGGCAGGCTTCCGCGCCGACAAGCCCCGAAGAGCCGGTGATGATGGCAACCGTCATTGTGGTTTTTGCCTTTCTTTGGAGGTGGTGCCTGCCCCCTCCGGTGAAAAGATTGGTTGCAAAAGCGCCCGGTTAGCGTCCAGCCAACCAAACACATCTTCCAAAAGCGACTTGATGCCGATCTTGGGCGTCCAGCCGGTCGCACCGGTCACTGCCGAATTATCCGTGATATACCAGGGAATATCCACCGCAGCGGTTTCCGCAACCGGCTGGATCGACATTTCCCGCCCAGCCAGTTTCCGGCATTCCTCTGTCAGTTCCGCCAGGGATATGCTGTTGTCCGCGCCGCCACCTGCGTTGAATATGCCGCCGGACAGCTTGTCCATCTGCTGGATCTGGAAAGAAATCAACCGGCACATATCCGCCACATGCAAGACGTCGCGGACCTGATGCCCATACCCGCCGAAACCGAGATATTTCAACTCTCCGCCAAAAAGATGGCGAGCCGCCCAGAGTGCGATGAAACCCTGATCCACCTTGCCCATCTGCCAGGGGCCGGCCAGCACGCCAAATCGGTTAATGATGGTACGCAACCCGAAGCTTTGCCGGTATTCCTCCAGCAACAATTCCGCCGACAGTTTGGTCGCACCATAAAGCGATCGGTGCCCCAACAATGGACAGTCCGTCGAGATGCCGGCACAGGACCAGCCGGTACCGGCATGCCCAGCCGGAATGTCCAGACGGCCCCCTTCGTGCACCAAAGGCAGGTCCCGCAAGACGGGAATGGGATATACCCGGCTGCTGGAAAGAAAAATCACATCGCTGCCATGGGCCCTTGCATGGTCAAAACAGTTAATCGCACCGATCAGATTGGAATTGATCAGGTAACCCAGGCTGCCATCCTGGCCCGCATGCACACTGGGCTCTGCCGAACATTCAATCAGCAGATCCACCGCGCCAACCGCCGCCAGATCCTCTGTTGTGCGCACATCACCATGCTGAAAGACAACGCCGCCGGCAGCCAACCTCGACAGGTTCAATTCAGATCCGCGCCGCTTCAAATTATCAAGCGCGATCACTTCATTACCTGGATTTTCGGCTTTCAAATGCAGCGACAGATTCGACCCGACAAACCCGGCCCCGCCTGTGATCAATATCCGACGGCCCATGGGGTCAGCCCTCCCGGCCCATATGCGCAACCTTGCGCGCAGCTTCATCCTTCAGGCGGCTTTCATCCACCAGACGTTCATCTGGATCCACCAGTTGCATCAGGATCATATCCCTACCTTTGAACCTTGGGAACAGCCCGCCAAACAGGCCACCAAGGCCAGCCAACACCTGATGCGCCACAGCCGGGTCCTGGGGATATTGCGGCACCAACACATGTATGGCCGGGATGTAGCCGGTCCGGAAATGATCCACACGTTCTTTTAGGACTGTTTCAATATCCTCACCAATCCGCTCGATTTCCAGGGTCACGATCCCCCGGCCCAGATCCGGATATTCCCTCATCACTGTCATCTTGTCCGCCGGTTCCGCAGGCACCTCCCGGAAGGTCACCGGCAGGTCCAGCGCCTCATATAGCGGCAGGGTCAATTCCGCATGGTCGGGCGCCAGGTAACAATCATAGGGATCCAGGAATTTATAGGCAGGATAAACCGACAGCACCTCAGGGCGGCGGCCCTGACGGATCTCCACCGCCGCGCCCTGGGGCCGGTAACCGCCGCGGAACTGATGGCCGCCAGTCGGTACCGTGGCAAACAAAAGCCCCACATTGATCAAGCCAAACTGACCGGACAGGCGCTGGGACAGGGTATGGTCCACTGTGTCGGTCGTGATCACCAGGCGCAGACCGTCATAACGAAAGCTTTTGCCAACCTTGTCGATGCAGTCTTTCAACAAGGTGTTCAGCACCGCCATACGTGTCATTTCATTCAGGTCCGGATCCAACGCAAGACAGCCGAACCAGGCGACATCCCGCCCGCCGAAGGGAAAGCCCATATCGAAATAGCCCAAAAGGCGGTCATCCTCCCGATCCGCCACCATCATCGGCACAAAATCACCGCGCTGATAACGCGCCAGCAGCTCTGCAGGCTGATAGAGATGTTTGCCCGAATGGCTGTAGCCAAAGACCTTATACATCAGATCCCGGATCTTTGGCGCAGTCTCTTCCGTCAGATCAACCAGTTTCAACATCGACAATTTTACTCACTCATCAACAATCAGGTATAAGCCCGGCTTTCATGGCGCCGATAGGCCCAGACGCACAGCCCAAAGGCAGCAACGGCATATAGCGCCAGCCAGCCCAATTGCGGCAGGTTGAACCGGCCATCAATCGCGGCCCAGACCAGTTCGGCAAACATCCTGGAGGGCAAATAGGGCGAAAAGGCCGCCACGCCTTCCGGCAAACTGTCCGGATGGCTCCACACCGATCCCAGGAAGGACAGTGGCAGATAAATCAAATTGGCAATCGGCACTGCCGCTTTTTGCGGAGCCAAATAGCCCAAAGCCACCCCGAACAAGCAGAAGGGAATCGTCCCGGCCAGCAGGGCGAGGCCGACCCCGAACCAGGTGCCGAATGAAAAAGTCACGCCATAGGACCAGCCAGCAATGCCAAGACACAGGATCGCCAGCCCGGCAATCACGCCGGCAGCCATAATCCTCGCGGTGAATCGCTGGAACAGGGTCACCGGCAGAACCCGCATGAAGCTTTCCCACGGCGACCCGCGATCATCGGCAATCCCGACCCCAAACTGATAGAAAGCCACACCCATCACGGCAAAGACGCAAAACGACCCCAGCGGAAATTGCGCATCGATCAGATCCCCACCATTAGGCCCGCCGAAAAACAGATAGAGCATGGTCGGGAACAGCACTGTCGGCACCAGGAAAGCCGGGATGCGGAAGAGCTGCAGCAGGATGAAACGGAAATGCAGAAGAATCATGAAACCGTCCCTTTGTCCGCTTGTTCGCTGCGTTCCAACTCGGCCAGGATCGCGTCCTCAAGGCTGGCTGGGGCCAGCTCCAAGTCCTCAAAGGCCACCCCGGACCGAACCAAATCGCGGACAGCCTGATCGCCATCTGCGACATCAACCACCCAGCGCCCGGCCTCCTGAACCGCGCCAGGGAACGGTGCATCACCGTTGACCGGCGCGCTCCGGAAAGAAAGCCTCCTATGCCCCAAACGGCGGCGCACCCGGTCCGGGCTGTCTTCCAGCAAGATCCGGCCCCGGTTGATGACAATCACCCGGTCCGCCAATTCCTGTACCTCATCCAGGTCATGGGTGGTGAGGGTAATCTGAACATTCCTGTGGGCCGCCGCCCGGATCGATTTCCACAAGGCGCGTTTGGCCTGGATATCCAGGCCGGTGGTCGGTTCGTCCAGGAAGGCCAGCTTGGGCTGGCCCATGAAGGCCGCCGCCAGCGCCACCCGGCGCATCTGACCGCCGCTCAAATCACCGGCATTGCGGTCCATCAGGCCATCCAGCAGGAACCAGGATTTCGCCAGATCCACCGGCAGGGGTGTATCGAAATGCGCAGCCACATAGGGCAACAGCTCTTTCACTTTCAAGGTTTTCGGCAGGGCCACATTCTGCGGGGTCAGGCCAATCCGGTTCCTTGCACGCATGCTGCTCGGCGGATCGCCCAAAACCCTGACCGTGCCCTTGTCCGGCTGACGCAACCCCGTCAGCAATTCGGTCAGCGTGGTTTTACCGGCCCCGTTAGGGCCCAGGATCGCCAGGATCTCGCCTTCCTTCGTGCTCAGGCTGACATCATTCACTGCGGCGGTCTTGCCGAAATGCTTGGCCAGGTTTTCCGCTTCCAATACTGTTCGTCTTGATTGCGTCACGCGTGCGCCCCTCACCGTCCCACCGCTTTCAAAACCACCCGCCAGAGAGTGGCCAGAAAGATATTCTGCTTTACCGGTGCGCCATTGACCAGCAGAGAAATATGCCGCCCGCGGATCCGCGCCAACAGGCCAGAACAGCCCGGCACCAGGCCAAAATGCCACCAGACCAGTTGCGGAGTAAGCCCCCGGCCCGCCGGGTTTTGCACAAATAATCCATCGCCGTAATACCATTCGGTCGGCATCGGGGCCGCCCCTTCCCGACCGAGCATCCCTTCCAGGCTGGCCTCATTGACAAGCGAAGGCGCCAGATCGGTCAGATGCTGGTTCAGCTTCACCATCTCGGCCGCGGTCACCAGCCAGCCGCCCATAGCATCGCGGATCGGCATAACCCGCTGATAGGGGGCGGGCACCATGCCCTCAACGCCCATCGCCGCCTGGGGCGCTTCCGGCGGACAGTCCCCTTCATGATAGATCACTTCATCGGGATGACGGCCATCGGCAAAAGTGGTCGCCAGGCAGATGTCGTTCAGGCCCAGCGGCTGGAAAATATTGCGGATCACGTAATCCGCATAGGATATCCCGCTGACCTGCTCTATGATCCGGCCCAACAGCCAGTAGTTATCCGTGTGATAATCGAATTTTTCGCCCGGTGTGAAATGACGCTGGGCGGTATCCAGCACCTGCTCGAGCCAGTCTCGGGAAACAATCGAATGCAGATCCGGTTTTTCCGCTAGGGTACCCGCCTCCAGAGGCGATGGCGCGCCGGTAGCCGAATCCACCTGAACCCCGCAGGACATACGCAACAGATGTTTGATGCTGGCCCCCTCAAAAACCGCCGCATGGCGATCCGACATGCCCAGGGCTTCGGCCACCGGGATATCCAATGACAGGCTGCCCTGCTCCACCAGCTGATAGATCGACGCTGTCGTGATCACCTTCCCGAGGGAAGCCGCCCTAAATCGATGGTTTTCATTGAGCGGCACGCCTGCAGCCGCATCTGCCCAGCCAATGGCCGTTGACTGGATTTCGCCTTTCTCCTGGGCGCTGGCCATAACCCCGCCTGGCAGATCCCACTTCTCCAGCAATTCTCCAATGGCATCTACCAAAGGATCGCCCTGTCTTTCATGCCGGAAAGTTGCCAGATCGCCGGAGAGCACATAGGCGATATGGGTGACCACCGGTGCCAGGGCCCCATCCACCTGGCAGTGGAGACGCAGCACCTGCTGACCCGCAGGTAATGCGCCCACTTCCAACAGGGCTTCACCACCCGCGTCAATCTGAGCGTCAACAAGGCTTTCGCCATTACAGCGGAGGGAAGCCATCAACGCATGGCCGGCTGCCTTAATGCGCAACCGGATGGCACCATCCTCTTCCTGGAAAAGGGCTTCCGGAAGGGGATTCAGGCCGCTCTGCAAGCTGGTCACCTGCCCCTGCAAACGGCAAATCTGTTTGGTTATCGTTTCCACGATCAACCGTTCCTTTCTTCATGCCGGGCCAACAGTGCCTTCCGATCCAGTTTCCCGTTCCGGTTCATCGGCAGTTGGTCCAGGCTATAGATTTTCTTAGGCACCAGATAGGCGGGCAAGTGGTTTTCGCATCGTGCGATCAGGGCTTCTCCGTCGATCCCTGTTCCTTCACAATAGGCGATGACACCAGTGGGATTGCCGAGCCGGTCCGGAGGCCATGCCAGGGACATAACCCGACAGCCACCGGCCAGTTCGCTCAAAACCGCATCAATAGCGGCAAGTTCCACCCGGTATCCCCGGATCTTGACCTGGTCATCCAGGCGGCCGTGGAAATGCAGGCACCCGTTTTCGTCCCGGTGGGCAAGGTCCCCGGAGTGATAGAGAATATCACCGTTTTCCGCTTCCTCGAAACACCGTCCGGTCTCCTGTTCCGCCAGCCAGTATCCCGCAACCACCTGACGACCGGTAAGGCACAGCTCACCCATTTCACCGACCTCGCATTCCCGCCCATCCGGACCGATGATCAAAGCCTCCTGTCCAGCGAGCGGCCGGCCGATTGGCTCGATCCCCTCACCGATCGTTTCTATTCTATAGCCGGTAAAGGCGATGGTGGCCTCAGTCGGGCCATATAGGTTGAACAGCTCCGCCCCCGGTGCCGCCTCTGCAAATGTCCGCACCAGGTTTGACGGCAGGGCCTCACCGCAAAAGGCAGCCAGCCGCAGGCCGGGATAACCGTCCGGCTTCATCTGGTGGAACTGATCCATCAGGGCAATCACAGAGGGCACCGAAAACCAAACAGTGATGCCCTGGTCCCGCACCATATCAGGTAGGGTCAGGATTTTCTCCCCATCCGGCACATGCAGGGCAGCCCCGGCACACCAGGTGACCGCGTAATCATGCACCGAAAGATCAAATGTCAACTCAAACAGCTGGGTGCAGCGATCCTCCCGGCGCACCGGCATAACCTCTGAAATCCCGTCCAGATAGGCGTGTAGATTACCATGGCTGACTGGCACGCCTTTCGGCTTTCCGGTCGAGCCCGAGGTGAACATCAGATAGGCAAGGGCATCCGGCCCGCAGGCAACCGGGTCGAACACCGCCGCCATCTGGTCAATGCTATTGGAACCGATCACCCGATGCCGCTCAGGTAAAGACATGTTTTCCGGCAGCTCTGCCAGATCCAGCAGCAACACGGTATGCGGCGCGGCGTCCTCCGCAAGAAGTTCGCACAATGCCTTCAAACCCGAGCGATCCGCCAGGCATAGGGCGGGTGCGAGCTGTCCGAACGCATCTCTGTGGTTGGCGGCCAAATCCCGGACGGGGAACGGAGCATAAAAGGCCCCCGCCTTGAAGCAGGCCAGGATGGCCGCAAACCCGTGCAGGCTGCGCCCGGTGAAAAGCGCGCAGGCAAGATTGCGCCCACCCGTTTCAAGATGAATGCGATTTGCTATCCGGTTTGATAGCGCATCCAGATCGCCATAGCTGAAAGACCTGCCGCCCAGAACCAGCGCGGTTCGCGCAGGTTCATCGGCGGCATGCTTTATAAAAGCTTCGGCAAGTCTGGGAATGCCGGCTATGTCCGTCAATGCCGGCCCCTCTAGCGCGCCGAGTTGCTTTTCGTGATGAAGAAGGGCGCGGAAACAACCCGACCCGACTGCCCGGCAATGGATACCGGAAGCCCGACCGCCGCCATATCCCGTTTGAGATAAGCCAGGCAGATCGACGTTTCTAAGGTCGGAGACCAGGCAGCATTGGCCACATAGCCAACATCATTCCCATCACCGTCCAGGATTTGCGTCTTGGTTTCCGGCACGACCCGGGTTTCATCCAGGGCGATACACACCATGTGATGGGGGGCCTCTTTCGCTCTGGCAAAAAATCCGTCTTTACCGACAAATTCCGGTTTCTGGAAATCCACCATCCAGTGCAGGCCGGCTTCCAGCGGATGTTCACCCCCCGGCCGATCGGCAGAAGCGTTAAAACCACGGGTTTCCAGTTGCAGCAGGCGATGAAGATCTGCGGTGCAATCCACCACATCCGGCGCTTCCGCCCGGATTGCCGCCAAAAGCGTATCGCGGCTGCTGGCATCCGTCAGGAAGAAATAACCATATTCGCCCGTGGTGCCAATTCGGCCCACGGTCACCGTGGCATCCCCCAGATCCGCTTCAGCGAAAGCCATAATCCGCATGCCGGCAACCGCACCGCCCAGGATTGCCATAGGCAGGTCCGCGCTTTCCGGCCCGTCAACACGGATCAAACAATAATCACGGCCAAGATCAACGACCTCCACCTCTTCATCCGCATCGGGCTTGATCGCAGCGGCTAATGCATCCGCCCGGTCGGCGGGGGTGAGCAGGATAAAATCCTCAAATCCGCCCAGCACCTGAATATCGGTCAGGAAATTCCCGTCCGCATCCAAAGCCATTGTATGCAGGATTTCATTTTCGCCCAGCTGTTGCATATTGCCGGTCAGAACCCGGTCGAGAAACTCGCGGGCGTCATAGCCGGTTACTTTCAGTTTCGCCCAATCGCTAATGTCGGTCAGGCCGATCCGGCTGCGCACGGCATCATAGGCGGCGGACATCTCCTGGACCGTTTCAAAGGACAGGGGTGTGTTTGCGTTTTGCATGGTCATGACTGTCAATCCTTGGAGCGTTCAATGAAATCCGCGATGGTATTGATGGACCGGAAAATGGTCACATCATCGGTCGGAACCGTCATGTCGAACTCCCGTTCGACACTCAAGACCAACTGCAGCGCATCAATTGAATCAAGCGCCAATCCGACGCCAAAGAGGGGACAGTCTTCGTCGACTTGGTGGGGCTCAAGGTCCAGTTCGAGATTCTCGATCACCAGATCCTTGATCGTGGACACCAGTTTTTTTCGTTCGGAAACCAGCGCCAAAACAGTTTGTTGCATATGTATTCCTAACCCGTGCCTTCAATGGGTTGTGTAACTGCCTATATGCCCCCGCGTGTGAACGCGATAGGCCTAATATGTTGTTATTGTAGTGCCACCGTCAAGTCACCAGAGGCAACTTTTCTTCTTCCGGTTTTGACGGCACAAACCAACTGGATCAGCGACTGCATACGTTTTCCCACGCTAACAGTCATTTCCAACGTATCTCCCGGGCGGCAGGGCGAATGAAATTTAAATTTGTTGATCGAGGCCAGATAGCCCGTCGCCTTGCCCGATTGCGCCCGTTCATCAACATCCCCTGATTCAAGCGCCAGGGCGATGGCCCCCAATTGACCGCATGCTTCGGCGATCAACACACCGGGCATAATCGGGTCGGTCGGGAAATGCCCTTCGAACACGGGATCGTCGGGTTCCAGAAATTTCAGGCCCGTCACCCTTTGCCCCGGCTTTACCGAGGTCACTTCGTCAACCAGCAGAAACGGTTTCCTGTGGGGCAACAGCTTTTCAATATCCGCCCGGGTCATCGGGCATCCTTCCGGAGAATTATCAGTCATGTCCAATTACAATACTCACTTCACAACAGCAGAGACAACAAAGGGGCGGGACAAGGCCCACCCCTTCGCTTTAACAGTTTTGTACCAATCCTAGAGAAGGATTAGTTGCCCATCACGTTGGAAAGGGCAAAGCTGTCGGCGCTGACATTCGAGAAGGTCGGCTTGCTGTAGGTCAGCGTGGTGGTACCGCCATTGGCATCGGTGATAACCATTTCGGAAATCATCGGGGTGTTGCCGGTGCGGCCCGGAGCCATGTTGCCATAAGCATAGGTTGCGGTTTTCAGCAACTTGCCGTCAGCAGTCATCATTTCGGACTTTACAGCTGCCAGCGTATCCATGGAAACATAGAGACGCAGGGATTCGTATGTCGCGTGGTCATTGCCTTTCAGGATGAAGACATAAACACTCTTGCCGTCGACAACACCGTCGCTGCGGTTGGAAACGGTATAGTCGCTGGTCCAACGCTGGGAAGCGATGTCACCATAAGAAGCGGCACCCAGCAGTTTCTGACGCGGGGAAATCGGCACCGGGTTGCGAACACCCGGTTTGATGAACCACATGTTCTGGCCGCGCTCCAGAATCTTTTCGTCACGTTGATTGTCCGGTTTTTCGTAAACAGCAAGGAAGTCTTCGTTCCGTGCAGTCACGTCCAGGGTTGAATTGCCTTCCGAGGCCGTCACGTCCAGTTTCCAGTTTACACCCATCAGCGCGCCGCGTTTTTCATCGGCCTGTGCCAGGATATTCAAATCGGTGAGTTCACTTGCATTAACATTGCCGGACAAAGCCAGCCCTGCCACAACGGCGAGAGCCCCGACGGATTTCAAGGTTCTTTTCAACATCTATGAAGATCTCCTGTAAATTTGCCCCCGTGC
This sequence comes from Aestuariispira insulae, assembly GCF_003385955.1. Lineage (GTDB taxonomy): Bacteria > Pseudomonadota > Alphaproteobacteria > UBA8366 > Aestuariispiraceae > Aestuariispira > Aestuariispira insulae. The sequence continues at coordinate 21,341 of NZ_QRDW01000016.1, read as the reverse complement.
AACGCCTGTCCACGTTAAGTTTATCGCATAAGGCGAGGATCCGGTTTTCTCTCACTTGAGAAACTGTGGACCAATTAAATCCTTTTTTTGCAAATAAGGCCATGTCTTTTTTGAAGAAATTTTCAACTAGCAGACTAACCACTGCTAGGGACGGTAACAAATTACCGTAAATTCTTCATTCGAACCGCGATGGAATTACAGCTATAGAGCGGAATAGAAGATTACAAAACATCCATTCACCTTTAGGACTTTGATCCGGAATAAACATGGCGCTATGATCTTGAAAACACCGCCAATCGGACGGGACTGCGCGTGAAACATCCATTCTATGTAAAAATTTTGGTGATCTTTTCTCTGACCACCTTTCTTCTGGCTTCCGCCCTGATTTATCTCGGCTATTCAACCGGCCTTGGATTGCGCAACGAATCCACCGCCCAATTGATTACTCACGCGGAAGAATCACTCGAGCGGTATGTCACCGCACGCTTTCATGCCGGTTCGATCATCGAGATGACACTGGCGCAGGTCCCGGAAACCGAAGCCGCGCTCGATGGCAATCCTGACGCGGCTGAAATCGTCATTCGCGCGCTCACGCCGGTTTTTGCGAATTTCCAGTCAATGACCGGCGCTTATCTCGCCGGCAGGGCAAGACCACATCTCTATATCGCAAGAATCGACCGGTTGCCGGAGGATCATCCAATTCGGATCATCGCCCCCGCCGATAGTCTGTACGCGGTCGAGCGGGTGGTGCCGATCAAAGAATCGCACAAAGCGCATTGGATTTTCCTGGATGAACAAATTGTCGTCACCGCCATGACGGATCTGGATGACAAGAAAATCAGCCCGGAATCCATGGATTGGTTTCATTTGGCCCTGGAGCGGGGGCAGTCGATTTTGACACCCCCCCATATTTTCAGCCACACCGGCCAGGTCGGTATGACGGTCGCAACCCCCCTCACAAATGGCCAAGACGTGATCGCGGTCAATTTTTCCCTGCCGGATCTTTCAAATCTGCTTGGGTCCATCAGGCTTTCCCCCAGGACTTTTATCTCTCTAGCATCCGAAGACGGAGTATTGTTGCACCGGACGGATAAGCAGGAAGCACGGGTTTTGCCCCAATCCTCCGGCGCTCTTGAGCGGGCGATTGAATCGCTTTTCAAGCAAAACGCCGTCGGCAAGGCCCGTATCGTAAAAGCCGCCGGTGAAGATCATATGGTCTATATCGGGCGGCTTCGACCAGAAGAAGATCACAATGTTTATCTGACTGTCTCCGCCCCAATGAGTGAATTAAACAAGGATGTGGATTCGCTTTTGATCCAGTCCCTGATCATCGCCGCGCTCATCGTCGCGGCCAGTCTGATTTTCGTGGTCTCGCTCTCGCGCCTGATTTCCGCGCCGATTTCCCAGGTAGCCCATATCGCCGGTCAGATTGCGAGATTGGATTTCAGCAGCAGCCTCGACATCCAATCCCGCATATCGGAAATCGCACAGCTGTCCAGCGCCATGAAACGGATGCAGGAGGGGCTGACGGTTTTCGGCCGCTATGTGCCGCGGCAACTGGTCCAGAAGATCATGTCGGCCCCGGAATCGTCGAATCTGGGTGGGGAAAGCCGAGAGATTTCCATCATGTTCACCGATGTCCGGGGCTTTACCAGTTTTGCAGAAAAACTCCCCTCTGATAAGCTTTTACGCATGACGTCAGAATATTTCGAGGTCATGACCGGATGCATCATGAACCGTCAGGGGATAGTCGATAAATTCATCGGCGATGCGGTCATGGCCTTCTGGAACGCGCCTGAGGAAAATCCGGATCATGTGGCCCATGCCTGCGAAGCCGCCCTGGACGCACAGGCGGCATTGCAGGAATTCAACCGCAAACAGGCGGCGGCGGGCCAACCGGAATATTGTACACGCTTTGGTTTGAATGTCGGGGAATGCGCCATCGGCAATGTGGGATCCAGCGACCGGATGAACTACACCCCGTTTGGCTCGGTGGTGAATATGGCCTCTCGCATTGAGGGCATCAACAAACATTACGGCACCCAGATCCTGGTAACCGAGGAAGTGCGAGACCGGGTCCGGGACAGATTTCTGTTCCGGCCCATCGATCAGGTCATCCCCAAAGGAGCCAGCATACCGATCATCCTGTTCGAACTGCTCGGCCGATCTGATGACGCCGGCAAACAGACACAAGCCCTTCTTCGGGACTGGCAAATGGCCTATGACGCGTTGCAGGCTGGCCGGCCTGCGGAAGCGCTTAACCTGTTCGAGGCAATCGAGAAAACCCATCCGGAAGATCCGGCCCTGCCGCCAATCATCGCACGCTGCCGGCAAGCATTGGAACCAGAAGACTAAACCATCCTGTCCGCCAAGGATTTTTTCATGGAACCTTCATATCCCGGCCAACGGCTTGGGGCTACAATCTGCTGCAGCGCACAATAGAGTGCTTCCAAATTGTCAGTCGAACCCCGGGGGTCCCCATGAAGAGCCTTGAAGGCAAAAAAGGCCTCGTAGTTGGCATTGCAAACGAACATTCCATCGCCTGGGGATGCGCGAAAGCCTTCCACGGAGCCGGCGCGGAAATAGCGGTCACCTATCTCAATGAAAAAGCGGAACGGTTCGTGCGCCCGCTGGCCGAGCAGATCAATTCCCCGATCATTCTGCCGCTGGATGTTCAGGATGATCAGCAGATGGCCGATTTGTTCGAAGTGATTGGCGAGAGCTGGGGTGGATTAGATTTCCTGCTGCATTCCATCGCTTTTGCCCCGATGGAGGATCTGCACGGCCGGGTGGTGGATTGTTCCCGCGAGGGTTTCCTCAAAGCCATGGATATTTCCTGCCACTCCTTCCTGCGCATGGCCCGCCTGGCGGAACCTTTGTTGAAGCGGGGAGATGACGGCGGTTCTCTGCTGACCGTGACCTATTATGGCAGTGAAAAAGTCGTGCCGCACTATGGCGTAATGGGCCCGGTCAAGGCGGCGCTCGAAAGTGCGGTGCGCTATTTGGCCAGCGATCTGGGGAATGACCGTATTCGGGTCAATGCGCTCTCCCCCGGGCCGCTGATGACACGGGCGGCCAGCGGCATCCGGGATTTCGAACAGCTGCTGGCGGAAGCCCGGGCCAAAGCACCAGAACATGAAGTGGTTGGAATTGACGATGTCGGTGCCCTTGCCCGTTTTCTGGTCAGCGATGAGGCCCGCTTCATCACCGGCAATGTCGCCTATGTAGATGCGGGCTTCCATACGGTGCTCTAACGGCTATCCAGTCAACGCCACCGGCTCACGCGGGATGATATAGGGCAGCCCGGTCACAGGATCTTCCAACAGATCCACATGAACCCCGTAAACCGCCGATAGCCGATCCGCGGTGGCGACCGCCTTGGGTGCGCCCTCCGCCTGGACCGTGCCGTCTTTCAATATTGCGATCCGGTCGGCAAACCGCATCGCCTGGTTGATGTCATGCAGAACAGCCAGAACACCAAGGCCATCCCGCGCCAGGGATCGCGCCAATTCCAGAACGCGCTGCTGATAGGCAAGATCCAAACTGGCGGTTGGTTCATCCAGGATCAGATATTGATCCTTTCCCGCTTCATGCCCCAGCCTCAGTTGCAACAGGACACGGGCCAGATGGACCCGTTGCTGCTCGCCTCCGGACAGAGTTGGATATTCCTGGCGCGCCTTGGTCACCATGCCCACCTGATCCAGCGCCCAGAAGATCATTTCGGGAACGCATGTCCCCCGCCGGTCCCCGAGCGCAACCACTTCCGCCGCTGTGAAGCCAAAGGCAAGATCGGTATGTTGTGACAGCACTCCACGCCGATCAGCCAGTTCCGCCGGGTGATAATGGGCCAACATTGTCTCATTCAGTGTCACTAGACCCTCATCGGGTTGGATTTCCCCTGTCATCATCTTGATCAGGGTTGATTTCCCGGCCCCGTTTGGCCCCAACAGGCAAAGCATTTCACCAGGCTGAACCGAGAGCGACGCATCAGCAAGCAGCCGACGCCCGCCAAGGGTCAAAGATATCGAGTGCGCTTTAAGCATATCAGTCTCCAAACCGCCGCTGCATTTTCATCAAAAGCCAAAGAAAGAAGGGTGCGCCCATGATCGCCGTCAGGATGCCAATCGGCAGCTCCGCCGGGGCAAACAGGGTCCGGGCCAGAATATCCGCCACGATCAGCAGCAACCCACCCAACAACATCGAGCCCGGCAGGACAAAACGATGATCGGGCCCAGTGATCAGCCGGAGGAAATGCGGCACCACAATGCCGACAAAACCGATGATTCCGGATACGGAAACCGCCGCCCCAACACTCAAGGCAACCGCCACAATCAGCCAGCGGACCAACCGATCCACATTCACCCCGATCAGACGGGCCTCCCGATTGCCCAGCAAAAGCTGGTTTAACGGACGTGCGACAAAAATGATCCCGGCAAAAACCGGCAGCAACAAAAGCAACGGCAAGGTTGTCGACCAGGTGGCACCGCCAACACTGCCCAGCATCCAGAAGGTGATATCGCGCAGTTGTTCATCATTGCTGAGAAAGATCAGCATCCCGGTTCCGGCGCTGGCCAACGCACCAACGGCGATTCCCGCCAACAGCATGATCGCGACCGATGTGCGCCCCTGCCGGGTGGCAAACCGGTAGAGCAGGCCGGTGGTGGCCAGCCCCCCTAAGAAAGCACAAATCGGCAGAGCAAAGGCCCCGAAAAAGCCGATCACCACCGCCATCCCGGATGTGCCGCCCAAGACGATGGTCGCCGCAGCGGCAAAGGCAGCACCGCTGGACACGCCCACCAGGGTCGGGTCCGCCAGAGGATTGCGAAACACGCCCTGCAACACCGCCCCCGAAAGCCCCAGGGCCGCGCCCACCATGAGGGCCGTGATGGTCCGCGGAAGACGCAAGGATAGCACCACCAACTCCTGATGGGCCTTGCCGGTCTCAACCGGATCCATCCACCCGATCTGGGACAGAAGGACACGAACGACATCCCAGACCGGTATGGAGGATGCGCCAATCGCCAAACTGGCCAGCACCCCCGCCAGGAGAGCCATCGCCAGGCCGGGAAGCAGAAGCGGCCGCAAGCTTTCGCGGCGGCCGGACAGGGTTTGTCCTGCTGGTACCATCATGATTGTGTCCACGCCCGTTCCGGCAGCCCCGCAAGATCCAGCTTCGGATGCAGCGCTTGGGCCAAATCGGCTGCCGCATGAGCCGTTCTGGGACCAAACCCCAGCATATAGAGCCGGTCAATTTTGATGATACGTCCGGCCTTTCCTGCCGGTGTGCCTGCCACATGCGGCAAGGCCAGCACCGCCTCCATACCGCCAAACCGCTCAATCGCGCCTCCGGTCATGATGATCGCATCGGGCGCTGCGGCGATCATGGCTTCCGGTGCGGCGGTTTTATAGCCGGCAAAATCAGCAAAGGCATTTTGCCCGCGCGCCAATTCGATAATGGCGCTGGCCGGGGTTTCCCGCCCGCCGGTCAACGGTGCGGCCCGGCCGACATTGTGTAGGAAAGCCACCTTCGGCCGGTCCTGCACCTGATCCAACTGCCGGTTCACTTCGGCCATATCCGCCAAAACCTGCCGGGCCAGTTCCTCCGCCTCGGCATCCAGATCCAGAGCCTCCCCGACGGCCCGGATTTTTGCCTCCACCCCGTCGGCAGTTGGTTTGTCCGGGATCATTTGCAGCAACCCGGAGGCCGCCAACTGGTCTAAAACCACCTTTGGCCCGGCAAGCGCGCTTGCCAGAATTTTCGTAGGCCCCATGGACAAGATGCCCTCCGCCGCTAATGTTCGAAGATAGCCCACCTGCGGCAGCCCCTGAACCGGCACTGGAAAGCGGCTGGTTGTATCCACCGCCACCAAACGGTCTGCTGCCCCCAGAGCCGCGACAGTTTCTGTCACCGCGCCCCCGATCGAAACGATCCGCTCGCTCTTTGCAGCCAATGCAGGCCGACGGGAGGCCAACATCAAAGCCGGCACCGTACCGGCGAGGGTTAACAGGAAATCTCGTCTATTCATTTATCAGCCTTTCTTGGAATGTCATCTTGCCCTCCGTCATCAGCGATTGCCGCGCAGGGAAAAATCGATGGGTATGATCATGTCGGCATAAGCGCCTTTGACATTGTCCGGCAGGGGCGGCAGCGGCTGGGCGCGTTTCAGCATGGCCAAAACTTCTTCATCCAGGATCTCATGACCCGATCCCTGTCGGATGTCCTGTGCCAGGACCCGTCCGTCCCGACTGACGCGGAAATAGAGTGTGACAATCCCCTGCTTTCGCTTGCGCCGGGCTTTTTTGGGATAAACCTTATGGCGTTCCAGCCACAGCCGGACCTGAAAGGCGTAATCGCTGTCATTGCCGATCACCGCTTGTCCGCCTTCCTGGTTGGTACGGTCCGTTGACGCGCCTTCCCAGCCGTCCTGCGCCAAGGTGGATCTTGCATGGACCCCGTCTTCGCCGGTCTTTTTTCGGGGTTTGTTTTGTTTCACCACCGTCACCGGCTTGGCGCTTGCCGGCGACACGGTTGCTTCCCGAACCACATTCTGTTTTTGAGCTTCAGTTGCGGCCTCGGTCTTTTTCGGTTTGCGCCGAACAGGTTTTTTGACCGGGCGGGGAAAGGGGGGCTTGGAAACAACAGGTTTGGTTTTCGGGAAATCTGCCTCTGCCGCCGTGGGCAGCTGGGGTCCCTGCACAGGTTCCGGATCCGCTGTTTTTTCGGGTTCCGAAACCGGCGTGGCCGTTTCAGGCAGCAGAGGCTCAGGAATAATCTCGCTAACCGTCTCTATCGGTTCTTCCCTATGCGGCAGGGATTCTTGCACCGGATCCGCCACGGTTTCAGCTTCGCTGTCACTTTGATCCTGCGGCCCGGCCTGAATCTGCGCAATCTGCTGCTGCGCCGCCACCAGAGTGATCGCCACTTGCCTACCGCCGCTACCAGGTGCACGGGCACCGATGTCGGACGCATCATAAAAGAGGATCGCCAGGCCTGTTTGCAGGCCCAGCGCCAAGAAAATCGCTAGGATAAGTAAGGGAAGATCAGAGCGATCTAACAAAACCGCCCTCCCGTGTTATCGTTCACGTTTCCCCCTCCATTGCGGCAAAGTCCGAAAGACCCGGCAATCGGCCTGACACCACCGAAAATGGCAGACCTTCCCCCCACTGGATCTCCGGTTCCTCCCGCCAGGCAAACCGTTTCAAATGATCGTCGATGATCAGTTGGATTCGCGCCAAACCGTCGGCACTACCGCCCTGGCAATAGAATGACAGCGCCGTTTCATCCGCCATCATCAGGCAGGGTCCGGGCGGAAAGTCCACCCGGGCTTTTTGCTGATCCAATTCCACCGGCACTTTATGGGCAAAATGCTTGCATAGCTGGCGGAGGTATTTTTCCGCCGAGGCCGTTGCCACCCGCGCATGGGAGAAATGTGATTGCGTCATCCCTGCCCCCCTAGAATACATATTTCGCGGTCGCCAGCACGCTACGACCCGGTTCGTTGTAGGGAACGGCGGAACTGTTATCGACACCCGACGTGGCACGGTCCACATAGGTCTCATCCAGGAGGTTTCGGATATCCAACCGAAGGGTCAGGCCGTCCACAGCATCCGGCAGATATTCGGCAAAGACATTCACCACCTTATATTGCTTCAAGGTGACAGTATCGTAGGTATTGTCAGTGAAGGAATATTCGATGCTGCCACCAGCCCGGATGCCGTGGTCATACCAATCATAGGCCCCGTCCAATGTCGCCTGGGTACCCATCTGTAAGCCATGATATGAGGCACTACCGCTGCTGAGCGGCAAGCCGTTGGAGCGCAGGCGGTTATCGGAAAAACTTGCACGGAGATACCAGTTTTCCTCCTGGAACTTCCCAGACAAGTTCCAACCCAGTGATTTGATATCGCGGGTTGAATTCCGGGTTGCGTTGCCCCGGTCGTGGCTATCATCGATTTCAGTGTAATAGCCGTGGAAATCGCCGAAAAAACGACCGTTTTCCCCCTTGAAGCCAGCCTTATAGCTTTTGGAACGGGACGCGCTAAGGCCATCGTAATTCCACTGGCTGGCAAAGTTATAGATCGCCGATTCCCCAAGCGGGATACCGCCAAAAGTACTGGCCGCCCCAGCATAGCCCGTCAATTCGGGCAGGAAATCATATTCAACATTCGCACTGCCGCTGACCCCGCCGGTATTGATGGTCGTGCCATCGATCCCCTCAAAACGCTGCTGGTCATAACGCGCGCCCACATTCAACCGAAATGCCTTGCTCATATTCAAGCGGGTCTGGACAAAGACACCGCCATTCAAGGAGGTTTCCTCATTCACCAGGGAAACATTGCTGGCGAAAGAATCAGAGATGTCGCCATGGCCGGTGTCGTGGAAGAAATCCACGCCGGTCGACACACTGCCATTCTCCGCAATCCCCAGGCCGGTGGTGAAGGTATTGGCCAATTTTCCGTTATAACTGGTGGTTTCGGATTTCAGGTCCCGTAGGTTGGAACCGAATTGCAGGTCATGGATAAAGAGGGATGATTGGTTAAAACTGAACACCGCTTCCGGATTGAAATTCTTCGTCGGTGCTTCATCCACATAGGAAACGGTCAATGTCTTGCGGTCAAACTCCTGGAAGGTTGGTGGTGATCCGTTGACCAGTGCCCCGAAATTAGCCCGGTTCGGCCGCACGGCCTCATCTTTGAGATAATTACCCTGGATTTCCAGGCGGCCGCCCTCCCGACCGTTCAGCGCAAATTTCGCGATGGTGTTTTCCATATCCGGTTTGGTGCCAGCCACGTCATTACCATCACCATCCTCATAGATATTACCGCCTTCCTGGGAACGGTAGGCCATCCACTCGAGGTTTTCGTGACGCCCGGCCAGGGTCAGGACTTCCGTATGGGCATTGCCATTGGTGTCATATTGCAGGCTGGTATAGCCGCCCCATTGCTGATCCCCGTCCAGTAGGTCACGGGCATCCTTGGTTTCATAGGCAATGGAGCCGCCAAGAGAACCTGGCCCCACATCCGTTGGCCCGACACCGGTTTCCACCCGGACGGATTTCAACAATCCCGGATCAATGATCGCGGTTCCCAGATGATGGAAAGCGGAATTGACCTGGCGCGCACCGTCGATCTTCACATTCAGGTTGGTATCTTCGAAACCGTTGACATAGACCTTGCGCGCAACATCGGAGCCACCGCTGACATTGACCGAGGATTCGTTAGTGAAAACATCCTTAATATTGGTCGGGTTGATCCGCTCCAGTTCCTCCTCACCGATCTGCACACCACCCGGTGCCACTTCGGTTGCGGTTACCGCGATCGGTTCCAGAATCGTCACCTCTCCACCAGATGCGTCCTGGGCATAGGCGGAAATGCCACAATTCATCAGGACCATCGGTGACACCATGGCCAAAGCCGCACCATATGACCGGCCGTTTTTTCTACTGCAAAAGCTCACAAACCCCTCCATTGCACATACGTTTATTGCGAGTGGTTCTTATTATCAATCGCAAAAAGAGGTTTCCATGCGGCTGCCATTCGAGAAATCGCAAAAGACTTCAGCAAAAGAACAAAATTCCCGACTGGCGTGCATGGCCATCATCAACATCAACCGGCCTGGAAGGACTTGGCCTCGTTCAGAATGATTTGTTGCGAATCATTCTTAATCCAATTACATTCTCCGACCGCATGAACCGCTCCCGCATCAACGGGGCAAGCCGACTTTGAGACAGGGGCCGATTTTGAGACAGGACGATAAGCAGGATATTTCGGCAAGCAGGCAACGGGCCCGGGATACCGGCATTTCCCTGCGCAGTCTGAGCATGCGGCCGCCCGCCGGAAACAGTGAACCCTTCCAAGTGACCTCCCCCCAACTGCTGCCGGACGATCTGGTTGTGCGGGGCAGGATGCATGACCATGACGGCCTCACTGGGCTAAAAATACACGCCACCGACACCATCGAGATGCATGACTTGGTGAAAGAGTGGCTGATGAAACCGGCCTTTGTGGTCGCCATCACGCTGGAGGGCTGCCTGGATGTGCGCCTGGCAGAAAAATCCTTCACACTGGGGCGGGGAACGGGGCCCGCCGGACAATTCTGGAACCTGACCAGAACAGAGCCGATGCAACGGCTTTCAAAGAAGGGCACGCATATCAGGAAGGCCCTGATTGTGGTGCCACGGGAATGGTTGCTGCGATTGGCGGATGACCAGTCACATCTCCATGAAACCTTCCCGGCCATCCTGAGCGAACATCTGTCCATCGGCTGTTGGAAGCCGTCCAATCATGCCTTGTCCCTCGCGGAACAACTGATCAATCCCGGCAACGACCCCCATCTGCTGCAGGTATTGTCCCGTGAAGGGAAAGCCATGGAAATTGTTCATGAAGCGATCGCCAGCCTCTCCCCAGCCCGCCAGGACAGCCTGCCTTCCACCAGAGAGGCCCGCCGCGCGCAATGCGTGCGCCAACATATCATCGACCATCTGGATGAAGAAATCAGCCTGACCGGCCTTTCAACCATTCTGGGCATGAGCATTGCATCCATGCAAAATGCCTTCAAGCGCACCTATCACCAAACCATAGCGGAATTCTGCCGCGAGCAACGGCTGACCCGCGCCAAGCAGGCAATCGAGCTGGAGGGAAAGCCCGTCAGCGAGGCCGCCTATCAGGCCGGCTATGATAGCCCGGCCAGCTTTTCGACCGCCTTTAAAAAACTATTCGGTTTTCCGCCTTCCGGCTGCAAGGTTTGATTTGCGCTTCGCCCAAAGCTCATGCACTATTCCGTTGGATGCGCGTTTAAGCATCTGACCTAGATGCAGAAAAAAATGATCCGCATTGCGACCCGAGAAGATATCCCCGCCCTTCTGGATCTTGAGAATAGCAGTTTCAGAACGGACCGATTATCCCCAAGACGATTTCGATATTTCCTGACCAAGGCCCATGCCTGTCTGTTTGTCTTTGAAGAAGACAGCCGCCTTCTCGGCTATTCCCTGGTTTTGTTCCACAAGAACACCTCCCTGGCACGGCTCTATTCCATTGCGGTATCACAATCGGCACGGGGCCGGGGCATTGGCCGCGCGCTGATCAACGCCGCGGAAGAAAGCGCGCTTGACCATAAAGCCACCAGGATCCGCCTGGAGGTTCACCAGAATAACCAGGCGGCCCAGGATCTTTATCGTCGCGAAGGTTATAAGGTTTTTGCGCGGTATCTCGACTATTACGAGGATCACGCCGACGCACTCCGGATGGAAAAGCATCTGGCCAAACATCTGGCCCGTGATCTGGATCGGGTTCCCTATTATCGCCAGACCCTGGATTTCACCTGCGGCCCTTCCTGCCTGATTATGGCGATGCGGGCGCAATCGCCCAATATCCCGGCCGATCGTATCCTGGAACTGAAGCTCTGGCGTGAGGCCACGACCATCTTCATGACGTCCGGCCATGGCGGCTGCGGTGCGCTGGGGCTGGCGCTTGCCGCCCATAAACGCGGTTTTCCCGTGTCGGTCTCCATGAGCGACGAGACCGGGATGTTCCTGGATTCAGTGCGCACGGATGAAAAACGCCAGGTGGTCCAACTGGTCGAAGAGGATTTTCAGGCCCGCGCGACTGAAGCCGGTATCCCGGTCAGCCCGGCCCCGATGACCGCCGGCAACCTGATTGAGCAGCTAGACCGGGGGGCGATTCCCATCGTCCTAATCAGCACCTATCGCCTGACCGGGGATAAGGTACCGCATTGGGTCGTTGTCACCGCCCATGACGATCGCTTCCTCTATATCAACGATCCCTTTGCCGATGAAAAAGATAACCGTAGTGACCTTGATTGCATCGGGATTCCCATAGCACCTGCAGAATTGGAACGCATGATGCGTTTTGGCGCCAAAAAACACTATGCCGCCATCATCATGGATCCACCCCACAATCAGATTCCTGGCCCGCAAGGATAAAACACGCCATGGCACGTTACACCATTATCGTAGACCGCATGTCCGACTGGAAGTGGCCCATGGAAGGGCTGAACCTGATGACGGCAGAAACCTTCCTGACCCAGACCGGCAAAGCCCGCAACCAGACCACTCGCGTGATTAACCTTTGCCGGAATTACAAATATCTGTCTGCTGGCTATTATTGCTCTCTTTTGGCGGAAGCACGTGGTCAGATCCCCATGCCGACCGTGGCTGATGTCCTGATCCTGCAGGAGAAAAACCAATATTCGGATTCCCTTCCGGAACTTGACGCCATTTTGAACAAAACCGTCAAACGGCTGACGGAGCCGCCGGAGGGCACCTTCCAGCTGACCGTCTTGTTTGGCCGCGCCACCGACAGTCGCTTCAAGAAACTGGCCGATGTTTGTTTCGATATCTTTCGCTATCCGGCCATGCGCCTGGAAATCCGCTTTGGCAGTCGATGGAAAATTCACACGATCCGGCCGCTCGGCCTGCATCAGATCCAGGAAGAGGAAGGCCCGATTTTCAAGGAGGCCCTATTATCTTATACCCGGTTGCGCAAACAGCCATCCGGCGAACGCCCGCCAGCCCTTTACAGCTTGGCGATCCTGGTGGAGCCGGAAGAAGCACTGCCACCATCAGACCAGGCGGCCCTGGATCGATTTATCCGGATCGGCCAATCCATGCGGATGGAGGTCGAAATCATCACCCGCAAGGATTATCGGCGCATACCGGAATTTGACGCCCTGTTCATCCGGACCAATACAAACATCAACCATTACACCTATGAATTTGCCAGAAAAGCCGAACAGGAAGGCCTGGCGGTGATAGATGATCCCTCATCGATCCTGCATTGCACCAACAAAGTGTATCTGCATGAGATTCTGGAAACCCATAAGATTCCAGCACCAAGAAGCCGCACCATCAACCGCGCCAATTTCGGTCCCGAGCTGGTCGCGGAACTGGAGCGTGACATGGGCTATCCGATCATTTTGAAAATCCCGGACGGCTCCTTTTCCAGAGGCATGTATAAGGCGGAAAATGCCGAACAGGTTCTGCGCCATGGGGCCGAGCTGCTGGAGCATTCCAGACTGATCCTGGCCCAGGAATTTGTCTATACCAAATTTGACTGGCGGGTCGGCCTGCTGCGTGGCGAGCCGCTCTATGTCTGCCAATATATGATGTCAGGCAAACATTGGCAGATCGTCAACCACAAGGCAGACGGCAGTTTCCGCCAGGGTTCTTTTAAGACATTCGCGGTCGATGAGGCACCAGCGCAAGTGATCCGGGTCGCCAAACAGGCGGCCGCCCTGATGGGCGACGGACTTTATGGCGTTGATGTCAAGGAGACTGAGAAAGGCATCCTGGTCATCGAGGTCAATGACAATCCCAGCCTGGATCACGGGGTCGAGGACAAGGTTATCAAGGATACGCTTTATCGCTCGATCCTCGAGGAATTCATCCGACGGATTGAAACCCGGCACTGATCAGTTTAAAAAGCCCGGCCGAAATGGCCGGGCTTTCTCGTCTCATTCTTAACCGAAATACCCCATCAGAAGCTTGCGGAATAGCTGGCGGAGAGTTTGTAGTTAATCCCCTCTTCCGGCAGGTTCGACAGATGGCGCTGATAATATTTGTCAAAGACGTTATCGACACCGGCATCGACCCGCAGGCCCTGCAGGCGCCCATTCAACCAATCCTCACCCGGTTTCCAGGAGGCATAAATATCAGCGACCACAAACCCGGCTGAGGCATTTTCCGTCCCGAAACGGTCCTGGCGGTCCGCCATTTCGATCCGGGTCCCCAGCTTCAGATCCAGCGACGGCACGCGGGAGCCGAACTCCACAGTCAGGGTATCGGTCGGGATATCATTCAACGAGATGTTGTTCGTTTCATCCTTACCGCGATACTGGTGATAGCCAACCTGGATGAACGGCATTTCAGTCACATATTCTACTTCCGCCTCGAAACCGTTGATATGCGCGTCGGGTACGTTATCGCGAGTGGTTGTGGTGGAGCCGACTGTCTGCTGAATGAAGTTTTTATAGTCGGTATGGAAGATGGTTCCTTTAGCCCGCAAGGCATCCTTTTCCACCCAAACGTCATCAAAAGACAGGCCGGTGCCAAATTCAAAGCTCTCGCCCTCTTCCGGTTTCAAATCCGGATTGGCGACAAATGTATTGCCGAAGAAATGCGTGCCGGTCACAAAAAGCTCTGTCATGGAAGGGGCCCGATAGGATTGCGCATAAAGACCATGCAGCGAGATCCAATCCAGCGGCCGATAGGTCACGCTGAATTTTGGAGAAAAGGCGGTGTCGCTCTGCTCTTCACCTAGGCTTTTGGCCTCCATATCATAATATTCAAAGCGCCCACCGGCGGTCACCGTCCAATCTTCGCCGACATTGGTTTCCGCCTGCAGATAGGCACTGCTGAACAAACCAACCGCATCCGGGAAGTTAAGGTCCGGCGCGCCATTCTCACGCCCTTCCTGCCGATCGCGATAGGTCTCTACGCCATAGGTGAGAATCATGTCGGTTTCTTCACCGATGCTGAACAGGCTCTCGTTATGGGCATCAATTCCCACCGTGTAGAGATCGCGTTCTTCAAAATCATTCGTCCCCGGATCGATCTCGTCAATCTCAGTATCGGAATGATAGAGGTTAACCGTCGGTTTTAGCCATTCCGACTGTCCATCATCATATTCATATTTCAGGATATAAGTGTCCTCGCGCGTGCGACGGCTGACATCACGCGTGGTACTGTCAAAAGTTGAATCGGGTGTTGTGAAGGACATATCATCATTGTCATAGCGTGAAAAACTGGCCGTGAGCACCTGATCTTCCCATCCCGTGAAGCGGGTTTTAAAGAGGCCCGTCACCATATTGTCACCGGAGTTTGGCAGGCGACGGTTGCTATAACTGGTACCGTTCAGGCTGCGATTCTCATAATCATCAGAGAGCGCGGTATCGTTGCTGTCTTTCAGGGAGAGCATCGCAATTGCATCAAAGCTGTCCCCCAGGCGGCCATAGGCGCTATAATTCTGCAGCCAGGCATCACTGTTGGTATGAAAGCCCTGCTTCATGCGATAGCCATAGGTCTCATCTTTGCCCAGGAGATCATCCGCAGATTTGGTCTCCATGGCGACCACCCCGGCCAGGGCACCGGAACCATGAATGGTTGATGACGGCCCGCGGACCACATCCACCTGCTTGAGCAGTTCCGGATCGACAAACAGCCGCCCGCGGTGACCGGCATCAAAATTCTTTCTGGCTCCATCCACCTTAATCACGATCCGATTGTCCCCAAGCCCGCGGATATTGGGCAATTCCGCAACACCGCGCGGACCGCCAGTCATCTCCACCCCCGGCAGATCCTCCAACAGGTCTCCAACCGTCTCGGGAATGGATTCTTCAATTTTTTCCTGGGTGACAACGGAAATCGATTCGGCGGAATCAATGGCCAAATGCTCCGTCTTGGTCGCAGTAACTGTTACCGTATCTAGAGAGGGTGTGGTGCGGTTGTTGTCTTCCGCCAAAACTGTGGCGGACATTAGCGCGCAGGCGGCTGTTGATGCCAGCAGGCGGCATCCGGAAAATGCTCTCATGGCCATGACCATAGGCTCCCTTTAACAATATGGATGTCGGGAAAAAACCTGGCTGGCAGTCGGCTTGCTGGGGGGTTCCCTGTCAGATTTTCAATTCAAGCCTTCCGAAAGGACGGCTTTTTGGGATCATTTTGTCAGGATCAGTTTGTCCAAACTGGTGATCCGCAGGCGGTAATCCTTGTCCCGGTGGCGGATGATCAGCTCGCGGGCCCCTTGAAACAGGTCCTCGCTCTTCAGAATGTCCGGCGTTTTGTCGGAATTCTTAGTCAAAACCGGTTCTTTTTCGGTACCCATGATGTCTCTATCTGCCCCTTCATATCATGTCCCTCAATTGAGAATGATTTTCATTAGCGGTGTAGCTATCAACAGATTTTCCCCCTGTCAATCCGTTTCCCCTCTTTACTTGCGAATGATTATCAATATTATTCTTGTCGCATTCTGGAAGAGCCAGCCCAATCGCAAGCCACTCCACCCTATTTTCACAATCCTGGTGCGACCTGGAATTCGCGCCCGATCAGAGATGGCTTATGACAGTGACACAAGAACAGCCCGCCCCCTCATTTTCACCCGATGAAATCCTGGTGCGTTTCGAACAGGCGAAGGCCAATACCCCCGGTATCCGGCCACGCGATGCCGCACGATCCATCGGCATTTCCGAAGCCCAACTGGTTGCCGCACGCGTTGGCGATGGCGTTACCAAATTGGCACCTGAATGGGCGCTATTGCTCAATGGGCTGGGCGCGGTTGGCCGTGTGATGAGCCTGGTGCGCAATGAATCTGCGGTCCATGAACGCAAAGGTATTTTCGAAAATGTCCGCGTGCCCAATAATCAGGGCGGGATCATTCTCGGCGAAGACATCGATCTGCGCCTGTTTCTTGGTCAATGGACCAGTATGTTCCTGGTCGAAGACCAGACCAAACAGGGGCTGCGCCGCAGCATCCAGATTTTCGACCAGGCTGGTGATGCGGTTCAGAAAATCTATCCGCAGGACACCGCAGATCACGAAGCCTTCGATGCATTGATTAAGGACCTGCGGGCCGAGGTGCAGGACCGGGTGCTGGATGTGATACCGGCACCCGCCTTTGAGCTCTCCGCCCCCTTGCAACAGGAAGATTTGGGTGATTTCCAGGAAGCCTGGGCCGGGATGACCGATGTGCATCAGCTTTTCAGAATCCTGCGCAAATATGACCTGTCCCGTAAGCGAGCGTTGGAAGCGGTCGGGACCGACTGGGCCCGCCCGGTTGAACCGCATGCGCTTCGCCATTGCCTGGAAGCGGCTGCCGAGCGCCAGTCCGACATCATGATCTTTGTCGGCAATCGCGGGATCATTCAAATCCACACAGGGACCGTAACACATCTCAAGGAAATGGGCCCCTGGTTCAATGTACTGGATCCCGATTTCAATCTGCATCTGCGTGAAGATCAGATCGGCGAATGCTGGCTGGTGCGCAAACCCACCAAAGACGGCATCGTCAGCTCGCTTGAGGTCTTTGACCAGCAGGGGGACATTATCTTGCAGATGTTCGGTAAGCGCCAGGAAGGTCAGAAGGAATCACCCGAATGGCGGACCATTCTGGATGGCCTTGCCGATTGGGCACGGGAGGCGGCGTAACCCATGCAGTCTTGCCAAATTAAAAGACGCCACTTTCTGGCTGGTGCCGCGGCCCTGGGCCTCGCAGGCGCGCGCCCGTTCGCGGCAAGAGCGGCCCAAGCCACCGGACAAGAGGCCATCATTTCCATCGGCGGATCGGTCTCAGAGATTGTTGTCGCCCTGGGCCGGCATGACCGCCTGGTCGCTGTCGACACAACCAGCCGGTTCCCCGAAAAACTGACTAAGCTTCCGCAATTGGGTTATATGCGAAATCTCGCCGCAGAGGGAATTCTATCCCTCAATCCGACCCATATCATTGCATCAGAACATGCAGGCCCCGCGACCACCATGGCTCAGCTTCGGGAAACCGGGGTTCTTTCCGTCATCCCTGACCAACCATCACCCGACGGGTTGGCAGACAAAATCCTGAAGGTTGGCCAGGCCCTCGACATTGAGGAAAAGGCCCGTATCCTTGCCAAAACGGTAAGATCCGATTTCGTCGAAACCCGCGACCGGATCAAGGAAACCCTGGCACGAACCGGTGCGGACCGGCCCCGCGTCGCCTTCCTGCATAATATCGGCCAGGCATCCCCCCTGGCCAGCGGGCGCGACACCGCCGCCCATACCATGATATCGCTCGCAGGCGGCACCAACGCCTTCAACAGCTTCATCAGCCACAAGACCGTCTCTCCCGAAGCGCTGATCCAGGCTGCTCCCGATATCCTGATCATGGGCGGGCGGTCGATTGAGCGTTTTGGCGGTATGGACAGCCTGCGAGCCCTGCCCCATGTGGCCGCAACACCGGCAGGCAAGAACCGCCGGATATTCACTGTCGATACGCTTTATACGTTGGGCTTTGGCCCGCGCAGCGGCCATGCGCTGGCGGAACTGACCAACCGGTTTCACCCGACATTGAATATCCCTGTGCCACCGGCCAGGCCCTGGCTGGACGGGCTTTCATGATGATGGCTGACTAACGGCAGGATCGAGAATGGGAAGAATGCGGTTAAACGATCATCATGGAGAAGATGACATCAGCATCAGCCTGACCCCGTTGATTGACGTGGTCTTCATACTGCTTATCTTCTTCATGCTGGCCTCCAGCTTCCTCGATTGGAACCAGATCACGATCCGTGGTGGCAGCAACGCGCCCGCCGCCACGGCTTCGAACGATCAGCAGATTGCGATCCTCGCCATTCGCGCGGATCACAGCCTTTTGCTGGATGAAGTCCCCGTCGGGAAGCCTGACCTGCCCGGCAGGCTGGAAGCCCTACAAAGGAGTGAGAAACCCCTCCGGATCCTGGTACAGGTTGCCGATGGTGTCGCCATGCAGCAGACCCTGGATCTCCTGCTGATGTTGCGCCAAGCCGGGGTTGAAGACTATGCGTTGGTGGACATGCCATGAAACTGCCCGATAAGGATCAATCGGAACCTATTGGCGAAAACACGTTGCCAATGATCAACATTGTCTTTCTGCTGCTGATCTTCTTCATGATCGCCGGCAGCCTGCAAAACAGCATGCCCTTTGACATGGATCCTCTCAAAGGGACCGGCGACCGGCCGGGATCAGATACCCCATTACTGCTCTACGTCTCACAGGCTGGCGAATTTTCCTATCAGGGCCGCTTGGTGACTGAGGCCGAATTCGTCGCTGTGATTGAAGAGCAGATATCCGAGACGCAGGCGCCGCCCACAATTCAGATCAAATCCGACCAGAGCAGCAACAGCCGCGTCATCATCGGCCTGTTGACCCGCCTTGGCACGGCGGGTGTGTCACAGGTGACACTGGCCGTGGTGGAATAAGGCCCATGGACATTCTCACCGCCGATGGCCGATCCGAAAAAGCCGCCGCGCTTACCGGCGCCCTGTTCCTGGGGCTGGTGGGCATCGCCGGGGCCAGCCAGCTCAATCTGGTTTCGACCGGTGAGACCGTCGGCAAAAACGTCGTCGGTGCCGTGATCATGCTGACAAGCGCCCCCACCAGCCACCCGGTCATTGAGCAACCGGACGCAGCCCCGCAAGTGAACGCCGGCCAGCCCGGAAGTATCAGCGCCAGGCAAAAGGTATTATCGGATGGGGCAGTCCGGGACATCACCGAACCGTCATCGGTCCTGGAAATGCCGCCGCCGGCCGCCATACAGGCTCAGCCAACTAGTGAGCCTTTATCACCGATTATGCCGGAGATTATTGACGGAACCTTGCCTGTCGCTTTAAAAAGCCCGGCCCCTCCCAGGCCGCCGATCCGACCGGAAGAGCCTGTCCGCAAAGAGACCAATCCACTATCTGCAAATCTTAAGGAACCTGTTTCCAGGCCGCTAGCGCAACCAACCGACATGCCAGTACCCGAAATGGACATGGAAAAGCGCGACGATCAGAACGGCACTATGGGTTCGCCGGACATCACGGCCCCAACCCGAACAGACATAAATGCAGTACAGGCCATTGCTGCCGCGGCACCGGTCCAACAGGCGTCTTCCGGGGCCAGCCAGCAGTCCCAGGGCGACTATTGGGCCATCGTGAGCGAGAGGCTGAATGCCGCTAAACGCTATCCCCGCGCTGCTAGGAAACGTGGCATTGTCGGCACGGCCATTTTAAGTTTTACCGTCGAATCCAATGGCAGGATCTCGACATATACCATCACGGAGAGCAGTGGCAGCCAGATTTTGGACCGGGCGGTGCTCGCCATGATACGGGAGGTCGGATCTTTTCCCCCCTTCCCTGACAGCTTCCAAGAAACCCAGGTCACAAGGCTGGTCCCGGTGGCATTCCACGTCGAATAGGCCGCCACCGGACCTTCCTGGCGCTCACTCCCGCAGCAGGCGGAGAGTGCTCAAGAAATCCTCTTTATTGTGATAGGCACCACAAAGCCGCCTATGGCCCTGATAGGCTTCCCTTGCATGCAGAACCCGCCAATTGTCAAACAGCACCACCGTGCCAGGACGCAATCCGAAACGCAGCTGATAGGCCCGATCATTAATCATTTCATGGAACAGCCCGATCGCGCGATAGAAACGATCCTGCAGATCATTCTCCAGCCGGAAGGGCGCCCGGTCATAGTTATTATAGGTGATTTTTTTCAAATTCCCCTGCCGGTCCAGTCCAATCACTGGATGCTCTGCCATCAGATGGGCACCATCCCCACGATATTGCGCCGGCACCATGACCTGGGTCAGGGTTTCAAACGCCTCCGGATCGGATTGCCGAAGATCCTCCGCCACCTTGAACCCGTCGACAAAGATGCTCTCGCCGCCGGTGCCGTCAAACTCCAGGCAATGGAAAGCCTGATAGCCTGGTGAATCGATGCTATAGGTACCATCTGTATGGGGCCCGATCTCGACATTCGAATAGGCGGTGTCCGCAAAGGCTAGATTGGCAGTAAAGTCCCAGAAACCACCAAAGATGGTCTCACGGATGTAGCCGATCCGGCGCAGCACATCCTGGGTTGCTTCCGGCGTTGCGGGAACCCCTTTGACCAGGGCAAAGCCATGGAGGTCAATTTTCTCCATCCAACTTTTCAGACCATTGTTATCTTCCGCCATGACGGCAGCCCAATCTTCCTCCGGCAGCGCGCCTTTCAGGTCGGCTGCCGCCCAATGGGCCTTTTCATGTGTCTCCGCTTGTGTTTTCCGGTCGGACATCTTCCACAGAAAAGAAACGGGATATTCGCTGGCCGGATCTTCCGCGCGCCAATGCACGGTCACTTTGTCATGATCCAGTGAAACGGTTTCTAGTTCGATATCCGTGGGGATGGCAAAGGTGTCAACCGAGCGCTGATTGGTTTCCTGATTCATGCTGTGCGGCGCATGGCAATGATCACGCAGCCAAAGGGCCGGATACAGGACCGGTTGATCCATTCCTTCCCAACTCACTTCAAGAAAACGTCCGGCCGCTGACAGGGATTTGATCATAGGCGCCATAATGCCATTCCTTTCCATCCTCAATAGGTGTTACCGCATTGTTATGACGCAACTCCAGTGCTGGGGTCAATTACTATTTTACATTTGTATAATTATTTTCAATCACGTTAAACCACCTGACATCAGGCCGTTTCCAAGAGTCCAGTTTGAACAATTACTAGGGGATAAAAGACAAAAACCCCCGCTTTTTTGCGGGGGTTTTTATTTGGTTGCGGGAGCAGGATTTGAACCTGCGACCTTCAGGTTATGAGCCTGACGAGCTACCGGGCTGCTCCATCCCGCGTCA
>NZ_QRDW01000015.1 GCF_003385955.1 Aestuariispira insulae | reverse complement strand
CATGCCCCCATACTGCTTGCAAACAACAACGTAACTGAGCAAAACTTTAACCGACGACTCTGCCTATAGCTGGAGGAACTCTGGGGCTCAGGTCAAAAGCAGCCCTTACAGCTGAGTATTTAAGTAGCAGTTTCGACATCTTCAAGACGGGTCGAAAGCAATATGAGATCCTATTGCGTTTATGCTCTGTAAACGAATGGACGAGTATTGTGCTAGTGGGGCATAGCGAGCTTTCAGAGCTGGTTGAACTGGTGTCAATGCGAGTGGTGCAGATATCGCCAATATGTATCTATGATCCGGCAAGCAAGAGAGAATCGGATGATGTGGGAATTCAAATAGTGAATACAATGGCTGAGGCTGTACGTTTAGCGCCGAATCGTCGAATCGATGTTTTAATCGTCACTAGTTTCGATTTTCAGTCAAAAAAGACTTATGATATTGAGAAGATATTAGAAGAGTTTCGATTAGACCACTCAAGGCTATTGATCCCAGCATTTCTTCAATAATGGCATTTAGCGGGGTTTGTATTCATTTAATGAATGTAAAACGTGCGAAAGGGTGGCTGAAGCTTTTCCCACACTTAGTTCTACGGGGGGACTTCTTGCAATAGGAACGCATAGAGCCTATGAAGGCGGCTTTTGGAAGCGAGGCTCGGAAAGTTGTGGTTTTTTTGCAAACTGTATGTTCGTTGTTTGAAGCAGATTGTGAATAGAAATGCGCTTTACAATCGACGTGGAGGCAGTCGAGGGTTGGCTGGCAATCGGATCGCAGGCCTCATGGGCGGTGAGTGTTTGAAGAAGGTCCGACAAAGTCTTTGGGGGAGCCGTCCGCTAAGATTTCTTTCCCTCAGTTCGTGATGGGTTGTGGTCAGGACGGAATGAAGATGATTCGTGACAGGGCTAATTCTTGGGGCTGTTGAAACTGCGGTGCTGGAATTGAGAAGCAAAAATGAAAAAGATGAATTTGAAGGACAAGAAAATCTGGGTGTCGGGACATAACGGCATGGTGGGGTCCGCGATTTGTCGGCTCTTGGTTGAGCGTGGAATAACGCCTGTTGTTGTTGGTCGTAAAGATTTGGATTTGACGGAGCAGGCTACGGTGAGGAGCTGGATGCACGATGTTAAGCCAGATGTTGTTTTTCTTGCAGCTGCAAAAGTGGGCGGTATCCATGCGAATGATACCTATCCGGCGGATTTCCTTTTTGATAATTTGATGATTGAAACGAATATCATTCGTACAGCACATGAAATTGGCGTTGAGAAACTGATTTTCCTCGGTTCTTCATGTATTTATCCGCGTGATGCGGATCAGCCGATTTCAGAGAGGGCTCTTCTGACCGGCCCTTTAGAGCCGACCAACGAATGGTATGCGGTTGCGAAGATCGCTGGGATTAAGCTTTGCCAGGCATTTAGGGCGCAGCATGATGATGATTTCATTGCTGTTATGCCGACCAATCTCTACGGGCCGGGCGATAATTTTCATCCCGAAAATAGCCATGTTCCAGCAGCTTTGCTTGATCGGTTTCATAAGGCGAAGCTCAGCGATAGTGAGATTGTCACTGTTTGGGGGACGGGAACGCCCCGTCGTGAGTTTCTTTATGTAGATGACTTGGCCGAAGCCTGTATTTATTTGGCTGAAAAATATTCCGGTTCAGATCTAATCAACATTGGTACTGGTGCAGATGTCACGATTAGAGAATTCGCCGAGGCTATTAGTTCCGTTGTCGGCTACAAGGGCAGAATAGAATATGATTCATCGAGACCTGATGGCATGCCGAGAAAAGTATTGGATGTTAGTGCGTTGGCGAGTTTGGGTTGGACTTATACGACTGATCTCGAGACGGGGCTTGGAAAATACTACCAGTGGTATTTGGATAATATTGATCAGTTGCGCCATGCAGATAAAGGTGATGCACATTGACTAAACGGGCTTTGATTACGGGCGTTACAGGCCAGGATGGCGCTTATCTTTCGGATCTTTTGCTATCCAAGGGATATGAGGTTCATGGCGTTAAGAGGCGCTCTTCATCTTTTAATACGGGTCGGATAGATCATCTTTATAAAGACCCTCACGAAGACCACACCAATTTTCACCTCCATTACGGTGATATGACGGATGCGACAAATCTGATCCGTCTGGTCCAGGAAACCAAACCTGATGAGATTTATAACTTGGCTGCGCAAAGCCATGTGCAAGTCAGTTTTGAAACGGCGGAATATACGGCAAATGCTGATGCTCTAGGAACCTTGCGGCTGCTGGAAGCCATCCGGATATTGGGACTAGAGAAATCGACACGATTCTACCAGGCTTCTACTTCGGAATTGTATGGCAAGGTCTTGGAAAGCCCGCAAAACGAGAAAACTCCATTTTACCCCAGGTCCCCATATGCTGCGGCGAAGATCTATGCCTTCTGGATTTCGGTAAATTATCGGGAAGCGTATGGGATGTTCTGTAGTAATGGTATCTTATTCAATCACGAAAGCCCTATTCGTGGAGAAACATTTGTGACGCGCAAAATCAGCCGGGCTGTAGCAGCGATCAAGAAAGGTGATCAGGAAAAATTATATCTGGGTAACTTGGACGCAAAGCGTGATTGGGGACATGCCCGGGATTATGTTGAAGGCATGTGGCGGATCTTGCAGCATAAAGTTGCCGATGATTTTGTTCTGGCCACCGGCGAAACCCATTCCGTGCGAGAGTTTGTGGAACTTGCGTTCTCTAAGGTAGGCATGTCGATCGATTGGCGTGGACAGGGGGTCGATGAAATAGGATATGATTCGGGAAGTGGTCGGGCTGTTGTTAAGATTGATCCGCGCTATTTCCGGCCGGCAGAGGTGGAGTTCCTTTTGGGAGATGCTTCTAAGGCGAAACGGGAGCTTGGCTGGAGCCATAAAGTCTCGTTCAAGGAGCTTGTGGAAGAAATGGTCGCTGCGGACCTTCAAGCCGCATAGGCGTCTCTCTCTGATGGTCTGTAGTCGCTGCGGAGTGGGATTACGCTGAAAACATTCTGGCTTTCCCTAGGAAGCCTGAGTGTATTTATGGATTGGTAAAAGGATTGAAACGGTGGAAGTAGGTAAGGAAAACCGCAATATTCCCTTGTTCAAGGTGTTTATGCCTCCAGAAACTATGGAGATGATGGAGGAGACCCTGCAAAGCGGGTTCTTGGCAGAGGGCAATAAGGTGCGCGCTTTTCGGGATGAAATTGCCAAATTCATAGGAAATGATCGCGTTGTTCCAGTCAATTCTTGCACGATGGGGCTGACAATTGCATTCAAGCTAGCGGGTGTTGGCCCTGGAACGGAAGTGATTTCGACTGCGCTGACCTGTGTTGCTGGCAATGAACCCGTTCAAATGCTGGGCGGTAAAGTTGTTTGGTCTGATGTGGATCTGGAAACGGGAATGGTAACGGCTGACTTGATCGAGCCATTAATCTCTCCGCGTACGAAAGCGATCTATGTGCTGCATAAAGAAGGGGCGCCTGCGGACATAGAAGCGATTTATGATTTGGCCAAGTCCAGGGGGCTAAAGGTTATCGAAGACGCTGCCCATGCCTTTGGAGCCCGTCGCCGGGATTGGAAGATTGGCGCAAAAGGGGATTTTGTCGTTTTTTCCTTCCAGGCTATCAAGCATATAACCACCGGCGATGGTGGGGCTTTGTTGTGCGCGAATGAAGAGGATTTTCGCCGAGCGAAGAAAGCGAAATGGTTTGGAATCGACCGCGACGCCCGGGAAGGTCGGGATGTTTGGCGTGAGGATATTCCGGAATGGGGATTCAAAGGAAACATGAATGATATAGCAGGAACCCTCGGCCTGGCTCAGATCAGGCATGTGGATTGGATCCTCGAGAAGTTCCATCAGAATGGCCGTCGATATGACCGAGAATTGGCCGGGATACCAGGGGTTGGTTTGTTGAAGAGAGATCCGAATGATTTTCAAACTTATTGGGGATACACCGTTTTGGTTGAGAATCGAGATGCCGTTATAGCCGCTATGACGGAAGCAGGAATTGGTGCCTCTCAGATCCATGTCAGGAATGATTGCTACTCTATGTTTGATGCTGACCGACGAGATTTGCCGAACACTGATTGGTTTGATGCCCGCGAAGTCTCTATTCCCTGTGGCTGGTGGGTCGATCAAAATGATCAGGATTACATTATCGAAATTCTCAAAAAGGCTGTTCAATGAAAGTCATGACCATCCTGGGCACGCGCCCGGAAATCATCCGGCTCGCTAGTGTGATCAAGATGCTGGATAAACATTGTGATCACGTACTTGTTCACACTGGTCAAAATTATGACCGCACCTTAAATGATATTTTTTTTGAGGATCTTGATCTTCGGCTACCCGATCATGTGCTTGAAACAAAGTCGGAGACTATTCAGGCCCAAATCGCGGCGATCATTGAGAAAACCGGTGATGTGATGGACTTGGAAAAGCCCGATGCGATTGTCATTCTGGGCGATACCAATTCAGGCTTGTCCGCGATTCCCGCGAAACGTAAAAAGATCCCGATTTTCCATATCGAAGCTGGTGATCGTTCTTTTGATCATGATGTACCGGAAGAACTGAACCGTCGTATCGTGGATCACACCAGCGACGTGAATATGGCCTATACAGAGCATAGCCGCCGGAATTTGCTGCGCGAAGGTGCGCATCCGCGCAATGTCTACGTTGTAGGCAGCCCGGTTTGCGAAGTCTATGACGGCATGCAGGAGAAATTTGCAAACAGTAAGATCCTGGAAGAGTTAAACCTGGAACCCGGTAATTTCCTGACCGCCAGCATTCACCGGGAAGAGAATGTTGATAAGGGCGGAGCGCTCGAAACCATGGTGGACACGTTCAACGCCTTGGCAGAAAAGTATGCCTGTCCGATTGTCGTCAGTACCCATCCGCGTACCCGACGCCGGCTGGAACAGCTGAATTTGTTGGCGTGCAGCAACCCCTTAATTAACTGGCATGAACCCTTTGGTTTGATTGATTTCATCCGCCTTCAAACGGAATCGAAATGCGTCATTTCGGATAGCGGCACTATCCATGAGGATTCAGCGATACTCGGTTTCCCGGCCGTTGCGATTCGGAAGTCCACGGAAAAACAGGAATCTTTAGAGGCGGGTTATTGTCCGATCACTGGATTGCATAAGGATGATGTTCTACGAGCAGTCGGGCTGGTGGTGGATGATCCCATTGATTTTACACGTTCGCCTGCGCCCGAGGCCTATCAACAGTTTGAAGTTTCGAAAAAAATCACCCGAATTATCCTGGGCATGACCCGGGTTATTGACGAACAAGTTTGGGGACCGAAAGATAAAAAATTCGTGTGAGGAATGATGGCTAATAACAGTGATTGGGACCTGCCTTTTGGTTTGGAAAATCTGACAGTTCATCGCGATCATCGCGGAATGCTTTTTGAGGCAATGCGCTTTGGCAGTCAGAAAATTCCACCCGGTGGACAGCTTTACATTTATTCAGTCGCGCCTGGTGCGAGGCGGGGGGATCATTACCACGAAAAAAAACAGGAATGGTTTACCTGTGTTGCGGGGCAAGTCCGGCTACTGATGAAGACAGTTGATGGTGTTCTGGTTGATGAAATTCTCTCGCATGATAGCCCTCGGATGGTCTATGCAGGTCCAGGAACATCACATGCGGTGGTCAATGAAGAAGAAACCGAGGCTGTGATTGTGGCCTATGCATCGAAAGAGTTCGACCCGGCTGATCCCGATACGGTAATGACACCGGCGGATTGATACGAAGAAGAGTGGTGGAAAGGCGTCAGATGGACAGCTTGAAGGGTAAAACAATACTGATCACTGGGGGGACGGGTTCCTTCGGGAAAACTGTGACACGCAGACTTTTGGAAGAGGGGCAGGTTGCGCGTATCGTTATTTACAGTCGCGATGAAAAGAAACAGCATGACATGCGCCTGGATTTCAAGCATCCGAAGCTGCAGTTCGAAATTGGAGATGTTCGAGACCCTGATCGGATTATGCGTGCGATGGCCGGTGTCGATATGGTGTTCCACGCCGCAGCCATGAAGCAGGTGCCTGCCTGCGAGTTTTTCCCTATGGAAGCGGTGAAAACCAACGTGATCGGCACCAATAATGTCATTGATGCAGCCATATTCCATGCTGTGGAGAAGGTTGTCGTCCTGAGTACGGATAAGGCGGCTTATCCGGTTAATGCCATGGGGTGCAGTAAGATGATGATGGAAAAACTCATGATCGCGCGCGCGCAGGCATCTGCTCCAGGGCAACGAACCGTTTTATGCGGGGTGAGATACGGCAATGTACTTTATTCCCGTGGTTCAGTGGTTCCTTTATTTGTTGACCAGATCCGTCGCGGGGAGGCGCTAACCCTGACAAATCCGGATATGACGCGATTTCTGATGCCGCTTGCTGATGCGATTGATTTGGTGCTGCATGCTCTGCGGCATGGCAAGAGCGGGGACCTGTCCATACATAAAGCCAAAGCCGCAACAATAGGCGACCTTGCCAGGGCCTGCCTTAAGCTTTTCTCAGCTAATAATGAGATCAAGATTATCGGTGTGCGTGCGGGCGAAAAATTGCATGAAACTCTTGCCACTGCTGAAGAACTGTCCCGTTCAGAGGATCTCAGCGCTTATTGGCGCATCCCTTGTGAGCGGGGGCATGAATTCGACAAATATTATGTGGAAGGCCGCCCGGAAGTAGGCGCGATCGATGCTTTTACATCGGACAACGCCGAGCGCCTGAATGTTTCGAGTATCGTGGAACTGTTGAAAACCCTTCCAGAAATTCAACAAGAATTGGGCATTCATTAGATTGCTCGTTAAGTCGAAGGCTGATGTTAGAAATTAAAAACACCCTTTTATCTGATGTGTCGCCGTCCCTTGTGACTGCGCTCTGTAAGATCAAAGATATGCATTGGCCTCATGGTCTGGACTCTCAACTCGATTGGTGGCATCGGAATTCGGATGCGGATGATCGATTGGTTGCATTATTTGAAAACGGCGCTCCCGTCGCGTTTTTGAGAATTCGAAACCGAGTGGTGACCGTAAATGGGCACGAGTTGACTGCGGCATGTGCCACTGAAGTATCGGTTTCAACCGGTGCCCAAGGTCGTGGTTTTGGATGCTTGATGCTCGATGCTGTGGCGCAGTTTGTTCGAAATGGCCAGGCGGAGTTGGGTTATTTACTTTGTGAGCACAAACAAAAGGCATTTTACGAGCGATGCGGCTGGAAACCAGTTGCCGACGTTGAGATAATGGACAGTTCCGGAGTGGTCAGGCCTCTGCGTGACCATGAGTTTTGCATGATTTGTAATCCGGAAGGAGACGGGGTCGACGGTCTAACTTTGTACGGAGATGTGTTTTGAAATCGAACAAAGTTCGGGTGGCTGTTGTTTACAATCTTCCGTCCGAAACGACTTTCTCCTATCACAAGCTATGGCCCAAGGCTTTCGCGGAACACCCAGAGTTGGAGACATTCCCGATTAACCTTTCCGACCATCGCTATAATGTTCGGGCCAGGGCCTATTACTTGAAAGCTGTTTGGCGGCCTGATGTGATTGTGTGTCTGCATTCTACCTATGCCAATGACCTGGTCATACCTGATTGGCTGGTGCTGCTGCTGGCTGATATGGATGCCAAAAAAATCTTCTTTTTGACGAATGTTTACAAAAACATGCCGGAGAAAATGCAATTCTGCGAGCGGATTGGCGTTGATGTTCTGGCACAATTGGGATCGAACGAGTTTATTGCTTCGGCATACCAAAAACGTTTGCCCGCCGTGAAGGTGGTGTCCAGCCATGCTGGTGGGTTGGATGAGACGCTTTTCTATCCAGGGCCGCCTTTGGATGAACGGCCGATTGATATTGGGTTTCGGGGGGAGGTCGAGCCCTACTATTTCGGTCACCAGGAAAGATCCTGGATCATGCAAGCTGTTCAGGAAGCCGGTGAGCAGCGGGGGCTCAAGCTCGATATGTCCATGGAGAGCAAAGACCGTTTCGATCCAAATGGCTGGGCCGGGTTTTTGAGAAATTGCCGTGCCCAACTGGGGACGGAAGGGGGGACGGATTTTTTTAACTTGGATGACAAAGTTCGCTATCGGGTGAATGCCTATCGGGAGGATAATCCTAGTGCCACCTTTGAAGAGGTTTTCCGGGATACAATGGAGCCGTTCAAAGAGAAAGAATGGCTGCGATGCAGGCTTATCACCGGGCGTGTGATCGAAGCGGCTGCTTCGCAATCTGTGTTGATGCTGTATGAAGGGCATTATGAAGGCTATCTAACGCCGGATATCCATTACATTCCAATTGCTCTGGATCATCGGAACCTCAGTGAGGCATTCGATAAATTGAGTGATTCTGATTTTTGTCTTGGATTGACCGAGGCCAGCTACACGTTGGTGAGGGAGAAGTTCACCTTCAAAAATCTGATCGATGAAGTGCTTGGCGAACTGGAATAACAGCCGCGCTGTATTGAAATTGGCCGACATTCCGCCTTCATGCCAATTTTATTGCAACAGGACAACGGGGAAGAGAAAAGATGAAGAGATTGGTGCGTCGTTGGCTGTTAAGACTGGATCGAATGATGGATGAAACCCGGCGGGAAGATCTGAAAAGACAGCTAGGCCGAATTGGCGAAGGGGTGCTGTTGAAGCGGGACGTTATGATTATCCATCCAAAGCTGGTGACGATAGGGGACCATACCCATGTGGGGGAACGCGTCTACATTCGAGCGAGTGACAGGATTGAAATCGGCAGTCACTGCCAGATAGCCAATAATGTGATCATTGTGAATGCTGATCACATTATTGATGGTGGGGCCTATTCGGGCCGAACAAAAACGCAGCCGATAAAGATTGGCAACAATGTTTGGCTTGCAGCCGGGGCGAAGATTCTCGGGGGCGTGACGATAGGAGACAATGCCGTTGTTGCGGCTGGCGCGGTGGTTAACAAAGATGTGTCTGAAAATACTATTGTCGGGGGGATTCCAGCGAAGGTGATACGACGGATTGAAACCCTTGGTAATGGAGTCTCCCAACTATCTAACTCTTAATTTTGCAAGAACCGTCAGGGTCGAGTTTTTGACGGTTTAGGAACAGGTTAATGATTTCCTTTGTATTGAGATATTTCTTTTCGGAACGCTTCGAGTGGGTTTTTTATAGGAGCCTGCCTTATCTCATGGCGTTCAAGGGGACGGTGATATCTTTAGTTTTTATTGGGCTGGCCATTGTGGCATTCGACATCGTCTCCGCAGGAGTAGTCGCGGTTCTCGCCATTGCGCCGAACGACGGTGCGACGCAGATACCGATTCCATTGCTTGCTGAGGTTACTATTCCAAGGGATCTTGTGGGGGCGGATAATCTGTTGCTTGTGTCGATCGGTCTGATTGTCCTGCTGCAGATATTGCGTGAAGGAATGCTATATCTGAGCCAGTACCTACCCGCAAAACTGGCTGCCGTCATCGAATACGAGCTCAAGAAAAAGCTTACGGAAAATTTGGTTTCTGATGACCATGAATCGATTAAATCGGCCAAGAAAAATGATCTTATTCTTCAGATAATGAACTATTCAAGTTCATTTTCAAATTTTATTTCTGAAGTTGTTTTGACGTTCAATGTATTAGTTGTTGCAGTTCTATATATTTTCACTCTTTTTATATTAGAACCTTATCCATTCTTGGTTGTTTCTCTTGTCGTCGGAATTGTTCTTTTTCTGACAAACAAATTGGTCACTGTTCAAGAGGAGATAGGTGGGAAACTCCGCCAAACGAACCTGACCTATCATGATCGACTGCATGATGTCGTATATGGTTTGGTTGAGGTGATCATGAACAACCGCCAGGCTACTTTCTTGGAGCGCCAAGATCAGTTGGCGGGCAATATCCGGCGTGACCGGCTCTGGCTTGCTTTGGTGTCCTCTTCTGTGAGCCCGTTGCAACGTGGATTGGGGCTGCTGATGATAGGGGGTATTCTCATCCTTCTGGATGTTTTGACGCCACCAAATGAATCCCTTTTGACGATAGAGCGGTCGTTGCTGGTTTTATTTCTTGTGGTTAGGCTCTATGGGCCCATATCCCAATTCAATGTGAACCGTTCTTCGCTCTTAAACAAGGTTGTCGGTGCGCAGGCACTGTTAGAATTCATGGACAAGCGGGATGTTGCGAAGGCTGGGCCGCACGAGCCTGCTTTGCAAGAAAAAAAATGTACTTATCGGGAGGAAACTGATGTCATCCAGCTAAATGGGGTGACTTGTGGATATGGTGCAGAGGGTGCGCCGATCCTTCATGATGTTAATATCTCTTTGAGGCCCAATACAGTGACGGCGCTGGTGGGGCCTTCTGGTGCCGGCAAGAGCACGGTCATCAAGTTACTGACACGTTTTCTGGACCCGGCGAAGGGCACCATCACCGTCAGTGGGCGAGATATAATGGAATTCCCGCTGGAACAATGGCGCCTGACAATTTCTATGATCCAGCAACATGGACATATTTTTTACGGTACGATAGCGGAAAATATTTCCATGTTTGATTCTGGTATTCCCCGATCCCGTATTGTGCAGGCGGCAGAAAATTCCGGCATTTCGGACTATATTGATAACTTGCCAGAAGGCTACGATACGGTAGTTGGTGGTAAGGACATAGCATTGTCGGGCGGACAACGTCAGAAAATTCTGATTGCCAGAGCGTTGGTCAGACGGCCGAAACTGCTCATCTTAGATGAAGCTACCAGCGCGCAAGATGCTCTATCTGAAAATGAAATCCTGCAGCGTTTAAAAGAAAACTATTCGGATCTGGCTATTCTTGTGATCGCACACCGCTTTTCAGCGATTCGTGATGCCAGAGAAATTTATGTCCTGGAAAATGGCCGCGTTGTTGAAAATGGATCCTGGAATGATCTCATGAAGCGGGGCGGTTTATTCAGGGAAATGGCAGAATTACAAAGTCTGGAAAAGGCTGAAAACAGTCGCAAACCTGCCGCCAGATCAGATTCATAATCCGGTCTGCGAAGTCATTTATGATTGCTTGCATGGCAGCGTAATCGAAGTTAAGAAAATGGTTGGAAATGAAGATAGTTTCATCCTCCAAGAAGTCCCGAAAGAGGTAATTTAATGCAGCGTATTTCCGATCTTGAGAAACTGTATGTAGCTGAAGCCTTGGAATATTGTTTCCGGTCGTCGTTGGGGAATATCTTCAACTCACGACTTGAGGCGGCGTTCTGTGACAAGTTCGGCGTTGGCTATTCGATTGGACATGTTAACGGTACCGCAACGATGCATACCGCCTTGCTTGCCCTGGATGTCGGCGCCGGTGACGAGGTGATTGTGCCGCCGTTGACGATGGGAAGCACTGCCTTCGCAGTATTGCAGGCGGGCGGAATTCCCGTTTTTGCTGATGTGGATGCGGAAACTTTTACAATTGATCCGGAAGATGTCCGGCGTAAGATTACCGATAAAACCAGGGCCGTGATTTCGGTTTCCCTTTATGGGCTGGCGCCTGACTATGACCGCCTGATGGAGGTGTGCCGGGAGCATGGGCTGGGTCTTGTAGAGGACAATGCTGAGTGTTTTTTGGGAGAGTATAAAGAAAAATTAGTCGGCCAGTTTGGTGAGTTTGCGAGCTATAGTTTTCAGGCTTCCAAACATATGACCTGCGGAAATGGTGGGATGCTCACGGCTAAGACCGAAGAACTGGCCAATAAGGCCCGCCGCATTGCGAATCTCGGTTATTCTACCGTTGGAGCTAAGAAGGGTTCCATCAGTAAGGATGACATTCAGAGCCCGAACTTTGCCAGGCATGTGTGCCTAGGTTACAATTACCGGTTGTCTGAGATCAATGCCGCCGTTTCGTTGGCTCAGCTTGAGCGTTTGGATGAATTGGTTGATGCCCGTGTTAAAGCTGCCAAGCTTTTTGAGCAGGCCGTAGCGGAGTTTTCGTTTCTGCGGCCGCAGGCAGAGCCTAAAGGTTACAAGAACGCCCACTGGGCTTGCGCCCTTCAACTGGAAACAGACAAACCTGAAGAAGATTGGTTCACTTTCCGGAAACTGCATCAAGGGAATGGCGGGGACAATTATTACGCGGCTTGGCTGCTGAATTATATGGAGCCCTATTTTCAAAAAGATGTTCAAAATATGGATGGAGTCACCCAGCCTTACGAAGCTGGTTTGTGTCCTGTTGCCGAGAAACTTCAACCGCGCATGCTTCAGTTGAAGACCAATTATTGGGATGTTCGCCGGGCTGAGAAGCAAGCTGAAATTTTGCATAGAACAGCCAGGGAGTTTGCAGGTTAATGTCAGAACAGGTTTTTGATCCGGTCTTTAATGTTGCTGGGAAGACGGTTGTTTTGACCGGCGGATGCGGTTTGATCGGCCGTGCGATTGTGGAGGCACTTCATCAAAGAGGGGCCAAACTTGTAATCGCTGATGTTGAGGCGGCAGATCCGGAAGCTTTTGCGGCTTCGTTCGGCGATAGCTGTATCGGGGTGCCGACAGACGTTGCCGACGCCAACAGCGTTGCACAGTTGCTGAGTAAAACCCTGGAGCATTTCGGGCAGGTGGATGTCTTGATTAACAACCACCATGCAAAACCGAAGGGCTTTCTGGAAGGGCAGGCCGAAAATTTCCCTGAAGAGCTTTGGGACCATGTCTTGGATGTAAACCTAAAAGGTACTTTCTTGACCTGTAGGGATTTCGGGAGCCAGATGCTGAAGCAGGGGGCGGGATCTGTCATCAACATGGCGTCAACTTATGGCGTGGTTTCATCGAATCCGGCACTGTATGAAGATAATCAGATGGGTAATCCTGTCGCGTACAGCGCTAGCAAGGGCGGAGTGATTATGCTGACCCAGTATCTGGGCTGCTATTGGGCGTCCAGGGGAGTGCGTGTGAATTGCATCACGCCGCACGGGGTCTGGAACCATCATGAAGAAGCCTTCGAAAACCGTTTTAGCGCCATGTCTCCGATGAAGCGTATGATGAAGGCTGAAGAGATTGTAGGTTCAGTTCTTTATCTTGCATCTGATGCGTCTTCCTACAGCACTGGCAGCAATGTGCTGGTCGAAGGCGGCTGGACGGCCTGGTAAACGCTATGATTACCGCTATCATCCAGGCACGCATGGGGGCCACAAGGCTACCGGGGAAGGTTATGCGACCGCTCGCGGGAAAGCCGTTGATTGCCCATATTGTTGAACGCCTTCGCTTTAGCCGCCGGATAACGGATATTGTGCTAGCCACGACAGTGAGCCCGGCTGATGACGTTCTTCAAGCATGGTGCGAACAAAATGGCATTTTGTGCGTTCGCGGCAGTGAAGCCGATGTTTTAGGGCGCTATTGCAAGGCCGCTAACGCTGTGGGCGCCGATGTTATCGCCCGAATTACTGCCGATGATCCCTTTAAGGACCCGGTGATTACCGATTTGGTTGTCGATTGCCTTCTGGAGAACGGATTGGCTTTTGCCAGCAATAATAATCCGCCATCCTATCCGGAAGGTCTTGATGCGGAAGTGTTCACTTATGCGGCTTTAGAATGCGCCGGCAAAGAGGCTAAGGATCCTTTTGAACGGGAGCATGTGACGCAGTTTTTCTATCGCAATCCTGACCGGTTTCCTCAACGGAATATCGCATGCGATCAAGGATATCCGCAGTATCGCTGGACAATTGATACGGAGGCGGATTTCCAGATGGCAGAGGCGGTCTATTCCTCACTCTATCGGGAGGGGCAGATTTTCCTGATGAACGACATCATCGGGTTCCTTGAAGAAAACCCTCTCATCGCAAAGATGAATATTGGTGAGAAGCGGAGTGCGATGTATGAAGGATTGAGTGATGAAAGTTAGTATTATCATTACATGCTATAACCGGCAAAAATTTATCGCGCGTGCCATACGTAGTGCAATTTCCCAGCGGTTTCCCCGAGATGATTTTGAAGTGATTGTCGTCGATGATGGCTCGACAGACAGTTCTCGCGCGGTGATTACAGACTTCGGCGAAGAGGTGGTGTCCATTTTTCATGATGGAAACAAGGGGCTGCCGGCGGCGCGCAATACAGGTATCAGGAAAGCCAAAGGGCGTTTTGTGATGCATCTGGATTCTGATGACTATATGCATGAGGATCTGCTCTATATCGAAGAAATGCATCTCGCCTTTAATCCCGAATGGGGAGCTGTGGCTTGTGACTATTACGAGGTTGATGAGGATGAGCAGCATCTTGAACGCTATTCCGCAATGAAAGATCCCATCGCCTGCGGTATTATGTTCCGCAAAGAAAATCTAATTGACGTAGGTCTTTATGATGAACGGATGCTATTATGTGAAGATGAGGAGTTACGCATCCGTTACGAGGAGAAGTTTGAAATCGGCAATGTTCACTTGCCGCTATATCGCTATACCAAGCACCATCACAATATTACAAAAAATGCCGACCTTATGTGCGAGTTCAGGCAAAAGCTGTCTGCTATCAAGGAGAGCAGAAGAAAGCAAAAGGGCCAATGAGACAGGATATTCAGTTTGGGGGACTTACCCTCTCCAGAAATCGGCCGTATCTGATTGCAGAGGCGGGCGTCAATCACGAATGTGATCTAGGCATTGCGCGGGATATGGTTGTTGCCGCTGCGGAAGCTGGTGTCGATGCCATCAAGTTTCAGAGTTACAAATCCGGCAAACTTGCATCAAAATTCAGTCCTTCCTATTGGGATCTCTCAAAGGAATCCACCACCAGCCAGTTTCAGTTGTTTTCGAAATATGACCATTTCGATATTAAACAGTATGAAGTTTTGGCCCAGGTTGCCAGTGATGTCGGGATCGATTTTTTGAGCACCCCGTTTGATCTGGATTTTGCGGATGAACTGGCGTGTCTGATGCCGGCGTTTAAGATTGCGTCTGCGGATGTAACAAACTTCCCGCTTCTTCGACGCTGCGCGTCTAAGGGTAAGCCGATGATTCTGTCGGTGGGGGCTGCGAAGATCGTTGAGATATATGAAGCGATCGAGGTAATCGAAGCGGAAGGGTGTACCGATATTTGTCTGCTGCATTGCGTGCTGTCCTATCCGACGGATCCCAAGGATGCCAATCTGCGTGGCATTGATTTTCTAAAAGAAACCTTTCCACGATATGTGACTGGATATAGCGACCATGTTCCGCCCAGTCATGGAGGGCTCGCTCTGACTTTAGCTTGGTCCAGAGGTGCCAGAATCATTGAAACACATTACACCTTGGACAAAAGCAAACCGGGTAATGATCATTATCATGCGTTGGACCCGGATGATTTTAAGGCCTTCAGGGAGCAGTGTGACTACGCCGATATGCTGTTGGGTGAAGGCGGCAAGCCTCTTTTGGAGTGTGAGACGGAATCACGCAAACAGGCGCGGCGCAGCCTGGTTATCAATCGGGAAATGAAAGCCGGTGAAATTGTTCGGGAACAGGATCTAGAGGTGAAACGACCGGGAACCGGCATTGAGCCTCGATTCTACGAAGTCATCGTTGGGGCGAGGGCCAAACATGATCTGGTGGAGGACAAAGTGCTTCAATGGGATGATTTCTTGTAAACTCCATGAGTTTTTAGGAGTGGGTTCAGGGCCGATTAAAGTATTCTGAGAGCCTGGCAGGGGAAGTAATCCATAGGGTTAACGCTCTTGCATTTTTGATTGTTTTGGCGCAAAAAAATATGCAAAACAGTGAAATGCCGAATACCCTTCGGATGCTGTTTGCGTCACCCCTCGCATTTTCACAAGGTTGTTGATTCTTACGATGTCTTCGCGCGTATGCATATTGGATTATGGGTCCGGAAATGTTCGATCTGTCTATAATATGGTCCAGAGTATTTCTGATGACGTAGTGATTTCCAACGCCCCCGATGATATTCGGAATGCGTCGCATTTGTTTCTGCCGGGGGTTGGGGCCTTTAGTGCAGCTATGGCCAAGATTAACTCCACGTTGCCGATGGAGTTGATTGAGGAGGAGGTCTGCGGCAAAGGCAAGCCGTTCCTTGGCATATGCGTCGGGTTTCAAATTCTCGCTGACAAAAGTGATGAATTTGGTGAAACAGATGGATTGGGGTGGCTGTCGGGCACCGTAGGTAAAATCTCTGCTTCCGGAGTGCGTTTGCCGCATATCGGCTGGAACGATGTCGACATTGTGCGCGAGTGCCCTCTTTTGAATTCCTTTGAGGATAATCGGGACTTTTACTTTGTGCATAGTTTTGTTTTCAAGGATATTGATGAAAGCCAGTTGCTGGCAACCACCACTTATGGCGAGACTTTTCCCTGTGTAATGGGAAAGGATAATATTCTCGGTGTTCAGTTTCATCCGGAAAAGAGCCAGAAACCCGGACGTCGAATGATCGAAAACTTTCTGGCTATCCAGCAGTAGATATGAAAAAAAACAGACTTATTCCCGTTTTGCTCCTCAAAGACGGATATATTGTTCAGAGCAAATTGTTTGCCAAGCATCAGGATCTTGGTAATCCGGTGACATCGGTTCAGCGATTGAGCGCGTGGGCAAGCGACGAACTTATTTATCTTGATATCTCGCGCGGCGGGAAATACCGAAGTGATCGGGATGATAAAAAACAGCGAGGTCTGAATACTCCGTTGGAAGTTTTGGAAGAGATTTCCAAAGTTTGTTTCATGCCGCTCACATTTGGTGGGCGGATCCGATCGCTTCAAGATATTGAAGATCGACTGAAACGCGGCGCAGACAAAATTTCAATCAATACCCAGGCTCTCCGCGAGCCGGAGTTCATTACTCAGGCAGCCAAGGAATTTGGTTCACAATGTATCGTTGTGTCGATTGATGTGAAGAAAGTTGATGGCGATCATGTTGTAATGACAGGGTATGGGCAGGAAACAACAAGTTTGAAGCCGTTGGACTGGGCGAAGCAAGTAGAAAGTTTGGGGGCAGGAGAGATTTTGTTAAATTCCATTGATCATGATGGAATGAGAATGGGATATGATCTGCCTGTGCTTGACCTCGTCAGCACCAATGTTCAGGTGCCGGTTATCGCTCTTGGTGGTGTCGGAGATTGGTGGGATTTCGGGGATGCCCTCGACGAGACAAATGTGGATGCAGTTGCTGCTGCAAATATTTTTCACTACTATGATCAAAGCGTCCATGTCGCAAAAAAATATTTACACGACAATGGGTATAACGTGCGCCCACCGGACCTGATTTCTGCCTAATCTCATAGTAGCCGGCATCCTTTCAGAAGAGTTAGTTTGATGAAATATTGTACCCGTTGTGTCTATCCAGAAGTCGCAGTCAATTTGTCTTTGGATGAAGAAGGTGTTTGTTCCAGCTGCCGGTCTTTTGAAGAATTTGAAGCACTAACTCCGGACTTCTGGGCGCAGCGCAGAAAACGATTCGAACGGATCGTGGATATGATCCTCAAGAACAGGAATGGTGGCGATTTCGACTGTCTCATCCCTGTAAGTGGTGGCAAGGATAGCTATTAT
Organism: Aestuariispira insulae; assembly: GCF_003385955.1. Lineage (GTDB taxonomy): Bacteria > Pseudomonadota > Alphaproteobacteria > UBA8366 > Aestuariispiraceae > Aestuariispira > Aestuariispira insulae. The sequence continues at coordinate 54,406 of NZ_QRDW01000015.1, read as the reverse complement.
CAAACGCATATCATGGCTACCGAGTTTGGTCTTAAACCGCTTTTGATGACCTATCACGGAAACAACTATCTTCCTGTGGCCGACTATAACCGAGACAGGATGCGCCATGTTTTCGATGCTGATCATATCATATATGGCCCAAGTGTCGACGTGATCAAAAAGCTCAATCGTATCTGTTTCAAGAAAATGGGCGATATGAATTGGCAGGCCCACTGTGGGATTTATACCACCCCGATTCAGATAGCGGTCAAATTCAATATTCCGCTGATCATCTGGGGAGAGACGGCCTGGGATCTTTCCGGCATGCATGGCCCCGACGATTTCGTTGAATTCAGCGCCCGCGTCCGTCATGAGCATTCTGTTCGCGGTTATGAATGGTATGATATGCTTGATGATCCGGAGGACCCGTTGACCGAGCGTGATATGAACTGGGCAAAATATCCAACTGATGAGGAAATCATAAATGTTGGGGTCCGGGGACTTTATATTGGTAACTATTTTAAATGGGATCCGAACGCTCACGCAAAAATGGCGCATGAAAAATATGGCTGGAAAATGCCAAGTCGACCGTTTGAGCGCACTTATCGGAATATTTCAAACCTGGATGACCGATATGAAAACGGAATTCACGACCTGCTGAAATTCATCAAGTTCGGTTATGGTCGGGCATCGGATCATGCTTCAAAGGATATTCGGACCGGTTATATGGATCGCGAGACCGGGGTGGAGATGGTCCGGAAATATGACGATGTCGTTTCGGATGATCTCTATTATTGGCTTGATTATGTCGAGATGCGTGAAGAAGAGTTCTGGGAAATTGCGGACAGGTTCAGGGACCCGCGTGTCTGGCGCAAGGATTCGATGGGCAATTGGGTAAAAGACAATCTTTGGGACTGACGGTGGCGCGATGAGAAATGTTCTTGCGTTCATCGATGCGGAATTCACCGGCGAGCACAAATTTACAACGCTTGTTTCTCTGGGGATAGTTGGAGAGGGGGATGAAAAAATCTATCTTTCTTTCAATGATTATGACCGCAATCAGGTTACGCCATGGCTTGAAGAGAATGTCCTAGCCCATATTGATGAGAGGGAATCGGTGAGCCAGGAGGAAGGTTTTCGAATACTGGCTGACTGGTTCGAGTCCTATCGCAAAAAGCAATCAGTCTCCCTTGTATCCTTCGGCAAAACACACGATCTGATACTGTTGTTCGAGCTATGGCATAAGGCCTATCCGGATCGTGAATATTTTCACAATCTCTACTGTCTGCCGGACTATTTAAATCATGCTGCACATTTTGATCTGACGACAATATTTGCTTTGGCAGGACTTGATCCTGATCTGGATCGAGGCAATTTTATCGAACATTCTGTTTCTGGACAGCGGCATGAGGCTTTGTTTGACGCTCTGGTTGTTCGGGAGTGTTTTATGCGCTGTATGGGAAAAGGAGTGTTCCCAAAACAGAAGTTGATTTGATGGCAGAGCTTTTTGCGCCGAATAATCTTTCCTGCAGGTCGGTTGTGGCGGACCTTCTTTCTCCCGACTCTGATGAGGTCGCGACTGTTCTTTCTGTTCTTGAGGATGGCTACAACTTTCCGCCATCTGTTCTACCATCCATCAAAAGAATCCGAACACCCGGGATATTTAACAGAAACTATCGGGTCGAAACGCCCGGAGAAACATTGATACTGAAGGCGAGTTCCGGTGATCGACGGGCACGCTTTGCTTACGAAGCGGAATTGAGTGAGGCGCTTCGCTCGGCCGGATTGCCTGCGGCGAGGACGGTTCATGCATATAACGGAAGTTGGAGTCATCTTGTCGAAGGCAAGACCTGGGTTCGCTATGCGTATATTCCAGGTTGCTATTATACTGGAGGTGCTGCTCAACTGAAATCAGCTTCAATTGGATTCTCCCGACTGTCAAAGGCGTTTGCCGATTTAAGGGATCAGTCTTGCAATGAACATGGATTGGAGTTGGGATTTCTTGATAAACTGATTGAATTTTGTACAGATGAATCCGATCAAAACATTGATCCATCGGTAGAGAATGCGGCCGTTTTCCTTGATAACCGTCAGTACTTGAAGGAGGCGGTGTATTCGGTGATCAATGGTAAGGAAATTCTGCGGGGGAATGTGAAACTAATGCATACGGATTATCATCCGCATAACCTTCTCTTCTCAGGCGAAAAACTGGCCTGCATCCTGGATTTTGAAGATGTGAAGCCGCATTCAATGTTAGCGGCCAATGGATTTGCAGCACTCAAACTCATTCGACAAAGCTTGGTGGACTGTCCGGTTGCTGACAGAAGAAAGCAGGCGCGTGAACAATTGGCGATGTGGATTGAAAACTGGAACAGTTCTTTTCCGGCGGAGAGGGTTGATGCACATATGCTCCGGCTTGGCGCTTGTTATCAAGTATTGAGCTTGATATATGAAATCTTGTCTGGCTGGCTGTTGCGCGGCGATCTGAGGCAGAATTTTGCATTGCCCAAACACCTGGTCTCCTTACACGAAATTGAATTTATTTTTGCCAATCACTGACACAGATGGACAGCCCTATGATTATCGACTTTTCCGGGAAAACAGCCCTGGTAACCGCAGGCAGCAAAGGGATCGGTTTCGGAATTGCCCAGAACCTCCATCGTATGGGCGCCAATGTCTCCATTTGCGCGCGAAACCAAGACGGGCTAGATGAAGCGATCGAAAAAATGTCTCCGCATGGTGCAGATCGTTTGTATGCAATGGTGGGTGACATCGGGGATCCTTCTTTTCTCAAGGAACTGACTAGTTCCACAGCCTCGCATTTCTCGGACGAAATTAGCATTCTCGTTAACAATAATGGCGGCCCGCCGTCAGGCGATACGCTTGAAATGACCGAAGAACAATGGGACGGTGCCATCAACCGGAATATGTTGAGTGTGATCCGGCTGGCCAAGCTTGTTGTGCCTGGCATGAAGAAGAATAACTGGGGCCGGATCATCAACTTGACATCCTTAACCGCGAAGGAACCCGAATCCGGTATGGTCCTCTCAAATGTCACCCGGGCCGGGGTGGTGGCTCTTTCCAAGACACTATCGCGCGATCTAGGGCCGTTTGGCATTACCGTTAACACGATTTTGACCGGTGGCGTGCTGACCGAACGAGCGTTCTCCTTTATTCGTGAGGAAATTGAGACCACCGGAGAAACTCTGGAAGAGGCATGTGTGCGTATCGGTAAAACGCTGCCGATCCAGCATATTGCTTCCCCTGAAGAGTTCTCTCAGATGATTCTTTTTATGGCGTCTGAAGCGGCTGGTTACCTGACCGGTACAGCAATCCCCCTTGATGGCGGTGCTTCCCATGGCGGTTTCTGATTTTCAAATCACACTGCCCTTTGGCTCAGTTGAAGAAGAAGTGGATAGGAAGCTTGGCTCCATGCTTGTGCCTCCCAAACCAATCAGAGATGAACTTGAGGTCTTTGGCGCAAAAAAGCTAGATGATCAGTCCAGAAAGAAACTATCTGATACGCTCGCATTCGTTTATCGGTTGGAACCGGAGAATGAACATCATCCCTCAATGATCGCATATCTCAGCCATCCGTTGCGGGTTGCGTGCTGTGTTGCGCAAATGATGTCGAAACCTTGTGCCGAGACCATTGAAATCGCACTGATGCACAATCTTTTTGAGATTACCAGCCTGACGAAAATTGATTTGCGTGATGCGGGCTACTCAAAACGTATTCAGACGGCAATCGGGCTGCTCACAATTGACCGCCGTTATGAAGAAGACCCAGAGTATTTAGCCGGGTTTTACAGTGCGATCGAAGGCTGGGGGCCGGCTTTGTCGCTAGTGCGTTGTTGTGACAAACTCGACAATTTGTTTGGTGCCCAGATTATCGAAGATCCCTCGGTTAAATCGAGCTATGTCGCCTTGGCAAAGCAATTTGTGGCCCCCATGGCATACAGGCTCTCCAAACCGTTCGGTGATTATTTCACTGCTGTTGCTGAATTCCAGGAAACCGCAGGTTACAGGCCCGATTGCAAGGATCAGCTGGACAGGTTCATTGCGCAACATATGGCGTGAAAATGATTGAAAATAAAAAGGTACTAGTGGTGATTACGGCGCGTGGTGGTTCTAAGGGGCTGCCAGGCAAAAACATCAAGCCATTGATGGGGAAGCCTTTAATCGCCTATACGATCGAAGCAGCCCGTGATTCGCACTATGTTGACCGTATCATAGTTAGTTCCGATTCCCAAGACATCGTTGATACTGCCGTTGCATATGGCGCAGAAGCCCCATTTATCCGTCCGGAATCTCTTGCCGGAGATCTATCCAAACAGGAAGACGCCATTCTACATGCTATGGATTGGGTCGAGGCTGAGGAGGGAGCATATGATTATGTGATGGTGCTCGTACCAACCACACCGCTTCGCGATGCCGCAGAAGTGGATGCTTGTCTTGAGGCTTTGGTGGAAAATGATGACGCCAAGGCGATTTTTACTGTTCGCGAATGTGATCATCATCCTTGGCAGGCGAATGCCTTACCTGAAAGCCAAAGCATGCGCGACTTTATTGATCCTGCTATCCGAACAAAGAACCGTCAGGAGTTGCCGCAGTTTTTCCAACTGTCAGGCTCAGTTTGTTTGTCGGAATGGGAGCATTTCCGGAAAGAACAGTCTTTCCTGACTGACAAGACCTTTGCTTATCTCACTGATGCACGTAACGGGTTAGATATTGATAATCTCAAAGATTTTCTGCTGGCTGAAGTGTATTTGAACAATCCAGGTCTGGTGTGAGGATTTCTTGGCAGATGATTAGAGATATCTTGAGGCCTGTTGTTCGTACTAGATTTGTGCAAAACGCATTTGGGGCGGTGGCGCGAATTCGGGAACACGGTTTCGGAAATTATGTCCAACTGAATGCATATTTGCTACGCGCCCATACGAAATCTAAGTTCCGGAAGTCTCGGTATCGAAACCTTTCCCATGAAGAAATCAAGCAAAGTAAAAAATCGGAAACGATTTTTATTTTCGGTTCTGGATATTCCTTAAACGATATTTCTGCTGAAGAATGGCGCAGGATCGCAATGCATGACACGATGGGCTTTAACCATTTCGTCAGGCAGGATTGGGTGCGGTCTGATTATCATTTGATCCGAGGCTGGCGTGAAGGGGTGACAGATCCGGAGATCGCTGCGGAGATATCCGAAGAGTTCATTTCTCTGATTGATGGAAAAGATGAGTATCGGAATACAACATTTGTTGTGCAGCATGATTTCCGTGCTTTTTTTGGAAATACGCTGGTTGGTGATGGGTATTTTGCGAAAGGTACAAAGATCTTTCAGTTTAAAACACTGAAGGAAAGTTCATCTCCAGACCCAAATCAGCCTGACTATGTTTGCCACGGTGTCGGAACTCTTTGCGATGCGATCTCATTTGCCTACTGTATGGAGTGGAAAAGAATAGTCCTTGTTGGGGTTGATCTTTATGATTCGAGATACTTCTGGCTTCGTGACGATGAGACAATCTATACAGACTACGTAACAGGCAAGCAGGAAATATCTGCGGTTACGGATAGGGGGCAGCGATTTGACGAGGCTCACAGCACCGCGACAGCAGGAATTCTCGATCTGATTTCCAGATGGAACGCGGAATTTCAGGTGAATGGCGTCGAGATACAAGTCTATAATCCTAAATCGCTCCTATCCCAGGTCTTGTCGGTATATGATGGAAGACATTCGGATAGCCGTCCGCAGTAGGGAAGAGGTTCAAAAATGACAGAAGACATTCAAGGCCTTACGATCGAGGGCAGTTCAATCATTCTTGAAGAATTTCAAGAAAAACACCTGTTTGACCCAACATATTTTTCGTGGTTGAGAAATCCCGACGTTGTCTCTGGTATCAATCGAATTGAATATCTAATGCCGCTTCAATTTAATAAGGTTGAAGAATACGTTCGGAACCTTTTTATCAGCAAAAATGATGCGTTTTTTGCAATTATTCATAAAGAAACAGGCGTTTTTATTGGAACTTTACGGCTGTTGGGGATTGATTGGCGAATGCGTCAAGCGGAAGTCGGAATCATGATCGGTCACCAGGATTTTATTGGGAAAGGGCTGTCTAAGAAGGCCGTTTCACTGGCTGCACGTTATGCTTTCGAACGACTGTCGCTACGTAGGCTATGTGCGAGCACGAATGAGACCAATATGGCAATGTGCCGCTGCTTCAAAAGCTTGGGCTTTCATCAAGAGGGCGTCTTACGCCAACATGCAATGATTAATGGAAAATATACTGATCGAATCTTATTCGGCTTGTTTCCTGAAGAGTTTGTGCCTGATGCCTGATGCGAATGGAGGAAAATGAACGATAGCTGATGGCTCTTGAAGGCCCGAGGTTTGTCTATTCAAGTAGACTAGATCAACAAACTATCTCGAAACAAAAACGTTTGAATAGGGAATGTGTCTGCTTTGTCTGTAGTTACTCAAGCAAAAAAGTTTGCGAAAGATGGATTAAGGCGTGTTGGTCTCGAAATCCGCCGATCAAGAAATGGTCTGCCTTTTGAACAAGCAAATATCCGACTTCTGAGCCGAGTTGAATTGCCGAAGGGAAAGAGCTTTGGCGAGTTTGAGGACAGTGATGGAAATCGGTTTCCTGTGTATGATGATTATCGATATGCTGTGAAACCAGGTTGGAGATGGGCAGAGTCGCTGGATAATGTAAGCTTTGTTAAGAACAGCCGCAAATTGCCAGATGAAATTCTTGAGCGGTTCAACCAATTGATCGGCACGAGAACCATTACGGCCTCTCTTGATGATATCCGTGACTTTGCGCTACCGATATTAAGAGAGCATGAAGATCTCTTTGTTGAAGGAACGCTTAATGATCTGGGGGAAGCGGTTCCGCGGATACCGGCAAGTCATTATGAAAACATGGTGGTGCAGTTGACGAATGCTGCGCGAGAACGGATTGGCGCGCATCTTCCTGATCTTGCCGGAAAATCACAGCGCATCCTGGACGTGGGGTGCGGTTTTGGTCTTTCTACGCTTGCTTACAGGCGTTTGGGGCATAGGGTGACCGGATTAGACAATAATTATGGTTCTGACCGAAATTACTCCCAAGTCACCCGTGTTCGGAGCATGGTCTCGGCGAACGCGGATGCCGGTGTTGAATTTGTGACAGGGGATGTTACAGAATGCCCAGCATTGCCGGATTGTAGCTTTGACATGATCGTTTCGATCAGTTGTCTGGAGCATATCCAGGATTTGGATAAGGCGTTTTCCGAGATGCACCGCCTTTTGAGACCTGGGGGCTGGATGTTGCACAGTTTGAACCATTTCTGGTCTGAGAATGGGGCGCATGCGCTGGGTATTCTTGATGCTCCATGGTTGCATGCGGCATTGAGCGAAAAAGATTACGAGCGCTATATTAGGGAATTTCGATCGCATGAGGCTGACGCTGCACTATCCTGGAACAGCAATGCTCTCAATCGGAGTATTACTATTCGCTCGTTACAGCGTTCACTCGCTGATGCTGGGTTTTCTATTCAAAGCTGGAGTGAAAGCATTGGGGATAGCGCACGCGCGGGCATGCTCGATCGCAAAATACTCTCCCATGTGAACCGACATTATCCGGATGTTTCTTTGGCGGATCTGCTTGCCAAGGATATCACATTCTCAGCACAAAAATAATAATTGACCCATGACTGTTGTTACTGAAAAGAAGCGGTTTGTTTTAAATACTCATGTGAATAACATGGGAAGCCAGGTTTGTATCTTTGACTTAGCGGCAAGGTTGAAATCGTTGGGGCATGTCGCCGTACATGGCGACTGGGATCATTACGATCAATATGATGTCGCTGTTTTTATGGGGGTAGAAGCGGATATTGAGAAGGCTAGGGGGCAGAACCCGGATCTCAAGATTGTCATAGCGGACCCCAAACAATCCAGCCAGACCTATATCGATGCTGCACGGGCGGGAGACTTGCTTTTGGTCAGCTCTGTGGAGCAAAGGGATGCGTTCTACCGGCTGAATAACAATGTGCTGGTTTTTCCAATGTTCCCCGAAATGGAAGAACGATTGGTGAAACATGTAGAGAATGATGAAATCATCATTGGATATCATGGTAACAAAGTTCACCTTGAAGGCATGGGCCAGCATGTCTCGCCGGCAATTGAAGCATTTGCGCGAAACTATCGATGTCGCCTGGTGCTCATATATAATATCGATAAACTAGGTCGTGTGACTAAAGGTATACCGGACGAAAAATTGGTAGCTACTGAGCATGTTCAGTGGCATCCGAATGTCTATGAAGAGGTCTTGAGGCGGGTGGATATCGGAATAGTACCTAATCTTCTGCCTGTTCGGGATATGCAAAAAATGCTGCGCCGGGCTGAAGTGCCAGGCTTAAATGTTAATTATGAACCTTTTGATTTCTTCACCCGATACAAAGCCAGTGCAAATGCTGGGCGTATCAGTGTTTTTGGAAAATTCGGCATTCCGGTTGTCTCGGATTTTACACCATCTACATGCCAGTTAATCGAAGATGGGGTTGAGGGAGTTCTGGCTGGTACACCACATGGTTGGTATCGGGGGTTGATGGAATTGGCACAATCTGCTGAAAAGCGGACGGATATGGGTAGAGCTTTGGCTCGAAAAGTGGAACTTGTACGCGAAAAGGCACTGGAGGGTTTTTTAGACGCTCTTGATTGTTCAGCCCCAAGTCTTCCTGTGGAAATTTCATGTGTTCCAAGCGCGGAAAGTGAGCTTAAACAATACAGGTCTCCACCACAGCCATCTATTGCAAGCAGAGTACTAAGACTGATTGAGAGACGTTTTATTTAATGTGGGTTTTGTTTCTATGAAGATCTTTATTAATCGCAAAGTCATTCGCGGGCCCTGGGGGGGGGCGAATAGTTTCCTGGTGGCCCTTGGCCGCTGGCTTGAGAAACATGGCCATATAGTTACAAACAAGATTAACGAAGACTTTGATATCGCATTATTGAACGCGCTGACGCTTGAACTCAATCTTGAAACAGTTAAGAAGATTTATGATCGTGGTATTCCAATCATCCACAGAAAAACTGGTATGGTGGTGAGCGGCTCTCCGGAAATCCGGGCAATGCGTGATGGTGTTGTTGAAGGAGACCGACGACAGATTGCATTTTCGCCATACGTAAAACACTCGATATTTCAGAGCCAGTACAGCCGCGATTTCTTTACTCAGGAGGGGTTCAGTGGTGAGGCCACAGTGATTCGCAATGGTGTGGATGAGAATATATTTAATCTGTTCCATCCACGTTGGTTCGGCCTAAAACATGAAAAAAGAAACTATTGGGATGGGAAAAATCCGCTTAAGGTGCTTGCGGTTTCCTGGTCTTGCGACCCCGCAAAGGGATTTGAACTTTATCAAAAAATTGATAAAGAAATTGCAGGACGCATTGATGTGCAGGTGACATTTGTTGGCCGTTTACCCGAAGGGGTGATGTTTGAAAATATTCCCACCAATCGGCCGTTACCTCACCGAAAGCTAGCTGAATTCTACCGCTCAAACCACGTGCTGTTGTTTTTAGGACGTGAAGAAACATGTTCGAATACTATTCTTGAAGGAATGAATTGCGGTTTGCCGGTGATATTCCACCCTTCTGGATCCAGTCCAGAAAATGTCGGAGAAAATGGTGTCGCATATGAGGGGAATTTCTTTCATTGCCTTGAAAGCATTAAAAAGAATTATCACGATATGGTTGAGCGTCTGGAACACAACCCCTATCGAATCTCGCTTGTTGGGCCTCAGTATGAAGACGTCCTGAAACGGGTTTACCAAGAGCATGTTATGTCGTCTGGCAATGGGCAAGGACTCGACTTGCGGCAAGCCATTTAAAAATTGGATCCCCTAAAAATGAGATCTGTCTTGAAAACAGGCATTGCCGCAATCTTAAGGTTGATCCCCCAGGCAAGGTTCGAACAGCTATTGAAACTGGCCGTTTCTCTAAGGGCGCAAGGGCAGGAGCCGGTTGAAACTCTGCGTTTTCTCCTGAAAATGGATAACTATATATACGGAATGTGCGGCCAATGGGCGGTTAAGTATGGTCATGGACATCATGTCAAACATCGCCTGACAGGTTATGTGGATCACTTTGCCGAACTGGCCGCTGCCGCCGGGGGGCCAATTTTGGATGTTGGCTGCCATACCGGATATTTGGCGGCAGCCATCTCAGAGAGAATAGATACCCAGGTGGTGGGCGTGGATATCAGCCAGGAGCGTATTGATATTGCCAATGCCACGCATCAGGGTGGCAATTTGTCGTATTTTTGTGCTGATGCCACGAAAGGGAAGATTGGCGCGGGCGGTTACCGGACTGTGGTCCTGTCTAATGTCCTGGAACATATTGAGGAACGACCGGCTTTTCTCCGCTCTCTATGCCAACAGCACCAACCCGAGAAATTCATTATCCGGGTGCCAAATTACGAGCGCGACTGGCGAGTACCGCTGAAAGATGAACTCGCTGTTGAGTATCGAAGTGATGTCACGCATTTCATTGAGCACCGGCCGCCGGAATTGATGGCGGAACTGGAGGAAAGTGGCCTGCGGATATTGAAGGCTGAAATCCGTTGGGGCGAGATATGGGTCGTTGCCGAGCCTGCGGGCGGTTCAGATGCCTGAACTTGTTCTTTTCCTGACTTACGGCAGCTCGCTGAAGTCCTGGAAGGATGCGGGCATTCTGGAACGCGAACTGGCGCTTTACCATGAGCATGCCCAAGCTGGATGGAAAGTTCGCATTGTCAGCTATGGCGGGCCGGAAGATCTTGAAATAGCCAAAAGTTTTGATTTTGTTGAAGTCCTTTGCAACGAATATCATCTGCATTTCAGGCTGTATGCCGCGCTCATCCCCTGGCTGCATGCGCGTGTGGGGCGCGCTGCCACCGTTTTGAAAACCAATCAGCTTTACGGCGCACATATAGCCAGGCGATGTGCGCGCGCCTGGAAGATCCCCCTGATCGTACGCCAGGGCTATGGCCATTATGAGCACAGGGTCGCGGAATATGGGACGGATAGTCGAGAGGCTTTGGCTGCCTGCCGATATGAGTTTGTAAATCTTCAAGCGGGCGCTCATGCCGTTTTCACAACGGCGGAGCTGGCGAAGCGTGCAGCGGATCGGCACGGGCTGGCACCGGAGAAAGTGACCATTGTACCAAATTACATTGTCCCTGAAAGCTGGAGTCCACCTTTCAAGGCGAAACGGCAACCTGAGCTTTTGCGGCTGGCCTTTTATGGCCGTTTTACTGAACAAAAGAATCTTGAAACCTTCATTGAAGCTTGCGCGGGAATGCCTGTGCGCCTGACATTGATCGGTGAGGGGCCTCTGGAAAGGGTATTGAAGGCGACCGCGCAAAAGTTTGACATTAATTGCCAGTTTGTCGGCCGCGTCGCCCAGGAAAAATTGCGGGAATATTTGTCTGATGCGGACTGGTTTGTCCTGCCTTCTCATTATGAAGGTCATCCAAAATCACTGCTGGAAACCATGTCTTTTGGCATGCCTGTCTTTGGCGCCGACAGCCCGGGGATCCGGGAACAAATTGTGGACGGGGAAACCGGTATACTTGCAGATAGCAGCCTGGTGGGATTGAGACACGGCCTTCAACGCATTAGCGGTCTGGATCGGAAGCAGTCGGAGTCGCTTGGAAAAAAAGCAAGGGACTGGGCACTTTCCCGTTTTTCGGTCCAGGCGATAGCGAAGATGGAACAGTCGTTATTTGGCCAGGTTAGTCAGAAGGCGGGCCGGACATGAAGGATGCGACTGTCTCTGTCGTTCTAAGTGTCTATAACACAGGCGATTTTCTGGCCGAAGCGCTAGACAGTGTCCTTCATCAGACCCTCAAGGCCAGTGAGATTATTGTTGTAGATGACGCCTCTACAGATCAAAGTGCTGAGATCCTGGCGGATTACGCCGCGCGTTTCCCGGAAATACGACTGATTAATAATTCTGCAAATATCGGTCTTGCCGCGAGCCTGAACAAGGCGATTGGCCTTGCCGAAGGTGACTATATTGCCCGTATGGATGCGGATGATATCGCCCTGCCGTCCCGATTTGAGGCACAGGCTGCCTTTTTGGATCGGCATCAGGATCATGTTCTTGTCGGCGGGCAGGTTATCCACATCGCGCCCGATGGCAAGTTCGTCGGCGAGACGGGGCATGTGCTGGAAGACAGGGATGTCCGGCAGATCAACCTTTTTCAAAATCCGTTCTCTCATCCGGCCGTCATGTTCCGGCGATCCCTGTTCAGCCGGGATGGCTTAAAATACGATGTGGCATTTGATACCACTCAGGACTGGGCATTCTGGAAAGAATGCCTTAAAGCGGGCAAAGCCGCCAATCTTGCAGAGCATGTGCTGAAGCAACGGCTTCATGACCAGTCTATTTCCATCCGCAAGCGCGGTCGGCAGATTGAAAACAGCATAATAATCCAGCGCGACTATGCCGCTTTCCTGCTGGGCGGAGAATGGGATGCTGATGTTTTCCGGCAAATTGATACTGTTTTTTTGGCGGGCCGTGAAGAGGCGGGCAAGCTAGGGCCGGTTCGTGTGTCCGCCTGTTTTTGTGCGCTGGCTATTCTTGATCGGATCGTCAAACGTTTCGGGCACAGGGAAACACGCTATATCAGATCATTCGTGATCGACAGGGTCATCCGTATGGGGGTGGTACCGCCGTTTGAGCCCGGTTGGATCCGGTTGCTGGCGGTAACGATCGGGCGGTATCCGGAGATCTTTGCCCGCAATTTTGCCAGATTGGTGTTCCTCCGTCTGGCACGATGATTGAACGGTTCCTGCCTGGATCTTGACGGCCCAATTGCCGGCCCGGGAACGGTTACTGGCTGCGTTGAAGAGCGGAAGGCCTGATGTCGATGGCCAGCCCCAGCATTAGGGCAATCAGGAACATGCGCATCCCCTGAATATCATGCAGCAGCAAGAAAGGCAGGGTGCAGGCAAGGAGGGCGACCGCACAACCAACCCTCTGGAGGCCGAGCAAGGCGCGGGCAAACAAAAAGCCAATGCCGCCAAGAATGAGAATGCCGAGTAGGCCAAGCTCTGTTGTATAGGAGAGTATGGTTGAGTGGACGTAATGGTGGTTTTCGTCAAACATGACAGGCGATACCACCTGAAGGTAGGGGCGCCACAGACCGGCGCCGATGCCTTTGGGGAAGGTATCTGCCGTGGCCTGCAGGGCTGCTGTCCATAATGCCATGCGCACGTCGAAAGAGCGGGTGACACTGTCGAGGGACCGGCCCTGGATTTCCAAATGGTGAAGTAAGCTAACAATCAGGATCAAACTCAGGAAAAAAGTTAGGATCGCCGGAATTCTGTATCGTTTTATGGTCGGATGGGAACTGGTGAGCACGTCGGCGATGATCAGAAAGAAAACGACGATGACACCGACCTTGCTGAGGACATACAGGGAGGCGAAGACCATTAAGGCCAGCATAAGGTATTTTTCACTCCGACTGGCATAGTTCCGATACAGCAGATTGAGGAAATGCAGGAAAACCATATTGGCCACAAATATGGTTCTTGCCGTTATCTCATCATGAAACAGGGTGATGGAGATAAGTCCGATAACCAGATAAAAGGGCAGTAGGAAACGGGTCAGACCCTGTTTGCCCTCGATTGTTTTGTCATTTTTGATAAGGTCTTTCAGGACGATATGCAGGCCGCATAAATCAAATATGATGAACAGGTTTTTAAGATAGCCCTTGAGCCAATAAGAGTAAAATTCTGTGGCGGAGGGCTCTGTCCAAAAAGCATGTAAAACCAGCAGAGATGCAGCTAGGACAGCAAAGAAGACCGTTTTTTTGAAAACCAAGATTCCGCTGCGCAGGAAAGCGCGCAGAACCAGAGCAGCCAGCATAGGTTCGAACAGGGACAAGTTGATATTCACCAAACCTTCAATTTGAATCTTGAAGGTGGCTAGGGCACAGATAATCAGTGCGAAGATTGGCCAGTGATTCGTCCTGTCGATTGATAGGCTGGACATATACGATACCGTTTTATTGCTTTGGATGTCGGCCGTTTTGTATCAGGTGCTGCCCGTACGGCCCGACAGAATTTGACCGCTGAAGATACGGAAAAACTCAACTTATTTGCAACTGCTTAATCGTTGGCGGTCTGAAATGACCGGCTGGCTCCAAGCTGGTGTTTTTAGACCTCAACCTCGTCGACTGTTGGTCGCTGTGTTGGGTTGCGCTTGAATTTACTGATTTCTTGATTACAAGAGACCCTTGGGTTGCGGTCCGAATTCGGACATTGCCTGATTGGATGAAGGGGGTCTTGTAAGTCGGTATGGCGCAAAAAAAAGACATGGTGCTGACAGTTATTGGCAGCCTGGAGCGCGGTGGCTGTGAGACACATCTTCTGCAAGTCCTACCGGAGCTTGTGCAAAAAGGGCATGATGTCCGTGTTTTCATACTGGCTTTCTCAGGTAGCCTGGCGCCTGAATTCGAGGCCAGGGGTGTCAAGTTGATCAGGCCGTGGTTTGAATTGAATATAGAGAAGCCACCGGTTGCCCCCATCCGCCTTTTGCGTCATCTAACAACCGCTGTCCAACTGGCGCTCTATTGTGTGACCAAACAGCCGACGATCATGCATTTTTTCCTGCCGGCCAGCTATTGGCTTGGCGGACCCATTGGATTGCTGACATGCCGCGCGAAACGGATCATGAGCCGCCGGAGTCTCAATCACTATATGAATTCACGGAGATTTTCCCGTCCTCTGGAGATGTTCTTACATCGGCGGATGCATGCTTTATTGGGAAATTCTGCGGCGGTTGTCCGACAGCTTGTCAAAGATGAGGATGCGCCATCGCGTCAGGTCGGTCTGATCTATAATGGTGTCGACGCTTCCAGGGTTCCGGACAATACAGGCATGGATCTGCGGCGTGAATTGGGTATATCCGATGACACGCTTGTCTTGACCACGGTTGCGAATTTGATTCCCTATAAGGGCCATATGGATCTGTTGGAGGCGTTGGGCCAAGCGCAAATCCGCCGGAGTTGGTGCCTGCTTTTGGCCGGGCGGGATGACGGCCATGGAGCGGCCCTTGAGAAACGTGCGGCCGATTTGGGGATCCTTGACCGGGTGAAGTTCCTGGGATCTTTTTCACCAGTGTCAAGATTGCTGGCCGCTTCTGATATTTTTGTACTGCCGTCTCATGAAGAGGGCTTTTCCAATGCATTGCTTGAGGCAATGGTTGCGTCGGTTGGCATTATCGCAACGGATGTAGGGGGCAACACAGAGGCTGTGGAAGATGGGGTCAATGGGCTGATCGTACCCTCCAGAAACCCGGTTAGCCTCTCTGCGGCGATAGAAAAACTGGCCAACGACGCGGATTTGAGACAGATGCTTGGCAGTGCCGCAGGTGATAAGGCACGATCAAGTTACAGTATTGAGACTTGTGTGGAGCAATATGAGCTGCTCTATCGGATATTGATGGACAAACAGCCGCTTTCCCATCATCCCGCCTTCAATATAATTGAAAAAGCATAACCCCAGTTCAGAAGGGTGCACCCATGTGTGGTATAGCCGGTATTTTTGATAGCCGTACAGGAGCCGGATCGGCATTGCGGGATCTCGCCCGGAAGATGGGGGATGCAATCTTGCATCGTGGCCCGGATGGCGGAGCAGTCTGGGTTGATGAGGATGCCGGCCTGGCACTATCGCACCGGCGCCTGGCGATTGTGGATCTCAGCGAAGCCGGGCATCAACCCATGGTCTCTCATTGTGGGAATTATGTGATTTGTTACAATGGCGAGGTCTATAACTCACATGAAATCCGGCCTGGCCTGGAACAGGCAGGGATTGTTTTCAAAGGCCATTCGGACACAGAAGTGATTCTGGAAAGCTGCGCGCTTTACGGAATTGATGCAACGGTCAAAAAACTGGTGGGCATGTTTGCCTTCGCCCTTTGGGACCGTCGGGAGAAATGCTTGTGGCTGGTGCGGGACCGTCTGGGTATCAAGCCGCTATATTGGCACCAGGATCAGACAGGTCGGTTGATCTTTGGTTCGGAACTTAAAGCTTTGCGTGCGCATCCTGATTGTCCTCAGGACATTAACAGGGATGCCATCGCCAGCTATATGCGCCACAATTACATTCCCGGCCCGCACAGCATTTATCAAGGGATTGGCAAACTGCTGCCGGGTCAGATTCTGAGGGTTTCCGAAGACAGCCGTGAACCCAAGATTGACACTTACTGGTCAATGGATCAGGTGGTTGCCAATGGCCGAGAAAACAAATTTGAAGGCGGCGATGAAGAAGCGCTGAGCAGGCTGGAGAATCTGCTGGAAGAGGCGATCCGAACCCGAATGATCGCTGATGTGCCGCTCGGCGCATTTCTGTCAGGAGGGATCGACAGCTCTACTGTGGTGGCGCTGATGCAGAAAATTAGTGACAAGCCGGTGCGCAGTTTTTCGATTGGATTTAACGAGACAGGATATAACGAGGCCGAGCACGCAAAAACGATCGCTAGGCATCTTGGCACGGATCACACGGAGCTTTATGTCAGTCCGGAAGAGGCCATGGCTGTTATTCCCAAGCTGCCTTATTTCTATGACGAGCCATTTTCCGATAGTTCCCAAATACCAACCTATTTAGTTTCGGCCATGACCCGCGAGCATGTGACGGTCGCTTTGTCCGGAGATGGCGGGGATGAGTTGTTTGCTGGCTATAATCGCTATTTTCAGGCCATGCGCATCGGGGGGAGACTGGCGGCAGTGCCGGGGCCGATCAAGGCGATGGCAGGTGCCGGGATCAAAGCGCTTCCGCCGCGATTCTGGGATCAACTGTTCCGTCTGGTTCCCGTGGAAAGGCGGCCAGCGCAGCCAGGCGACAAAATGCATAAGCTGGCTGCGGTCCTGAATACGGACCAAGATGGCTTTTACCGGCGTCTGATCAGTCACTGGATGGAGCCGGAAGATGTGGTTTTTGATGCGGAAGAGCCGAAGGGGATTATTTGGGATGTTGGACTGGCAGGACGCATTCCCGACTTTACCCAGCGGATGCAATATCTCGATACCGTTACATATCTGCCCGATGATATTCTCACCAAGGTGGACAGGGCCAGCATGGCTGTATCTCTGGAAGCGAGGGTCCCGATCCTTGATCACCGGATTGTCGAATTTGCCTGGACTTTGCCCCACCATATGAAAATTCGGGACGGTGGTGGAAAATGGCTGTTGAAACAGCTGTTATACAAATATGTTCCAAAATCGCTGGTGGAGCGCCCCAAAATGGGTTTTGGCGTGCCGATTGACAGTTGGTTGCGCGGGCCGCTTGCTGAATGGGCGGAAGATTTATTGTCGGAAGAAACATTCAACCGGCATGGTTTCCTTCGTGCTGAACCCGTCAGAACGCTTTGGCAGGAACATAAAAGCGGCCGACGAAACTGGCAGTATCACCTTTGGGATGTGCTGATGCTGCATGCCTGGGCGGATGCCAACCGCTGACCTATTAAGGTGCCGACCGTTTAACGCGATTGTTCCTGATAGATCTTTGGTTTTTTCTAGCGACGGCGTACCTCAGACAGAAATTTCCAAACAGGGATCAGGGACAGCACGGCGATGACTGCCATGGCTGGCCACATTGTCATCGTGTAGCGCGGTATCCCAACGCCGGTCAGGGCGATCAGGGCAAAATTGCCATGTATCATCAGGCTCAGGAGTATCTGGACTCGCCAGAGCGGTGTTAACTGACGGCGCCACAGTAGATATAGTCCGATAATACAAATCACAGTGGTCAAAAACCAGAAACCCCATAGAACAGGCCGCGCGATGATTGATATTTTCGACGGTTGATCTGCGAGTGGGAAAACGGTTTTCTTGCCTTTGGATTCGGGCACGGGGGTTTCCGCGAAATAGGTCTTTAATTCTTCGACCTGTGTCGGGTAGCTGCCTTTGAAAATTGTCCAAAGCGCATAGTAATTCAGGGCGGCATTGCCGAGATATCCGCTTGGATTGGCTGCGAGCCGTTTTCTGGCGACATCTACCATTATCTCATGTGGCGTGGTGCCTGCTTGTTGCGCGGAAAGATTGATCTCTGCCCGGGCAAACTGATATTGGGCGAACACCTCGAAAAAAGGGCTCATGAAGGCCCTCGAGGTCAGTGAGGGTGCCTGTTGAACAAACTGGCGTGTGGGGGCATAGCCATCTTCCATTTCCTGCCAGAGCGCCCATCTCGGATTGTCCCTGGCAAAAGGGTTTTGGGTGTTGCTATCAATCATACTCGCTTTGGCAAACAGATGAAGTGGGGCCAGCGATCCCCGCGGCTGATCGCCATGCACAATCCGGAAGGAGGCATGATCGCCGAACAGAAACAACACAGGAAAAAAAATAGCTGTGGCAATAAAAGCGCGGCGCCGGCCCTTTAGACCATCCCATCCCAACCCCAATAAAATGACCATTAATGGCAGATAGGCAAAAGCCGTGGGCCGAACAAATAACGAAGCGCCAATCGCCAATGAAAATACCCAGATTGAGCTTCGTTTTTGGTGCGAAAAAATGGCAACCAATGAGCCTAGGATGATCAGGAGCAGGCTGTAGAACAGCGATTCTGTCAGGATTTGATTGTGGAATTTTAGACAAACCGGATTGCCGATCGCCAGGGCCGCGGCAGCAGCGGCGATTAGCCGGCTGCCGGAAAAGGACTTTATGGCTTGGCTTAAATAAATCCCTGCTATGGCGGCGATACCATATTGCGCGATCACCACGGCGGAGAGACCGCCCAAAAGCTCAAAAAATTTGAGGAAGATCGGGTAGCCCGCGGTTCTAGCGCCGGAGAAATTCATGTAACTGTTTGAGTCCGGGCTCAACTGCGGAAGGATCCCAAAATACAGGCCGCCTGCCAGGACCAACAGCGGCGATATACTGAGATAGCCGAATTTCTTAATCATGCGCGGAACAGGAAAAGACATCATTGATCAATTGCTTCTGATGGTGCGGATGGAAAGCTAAGAGGAAGGATCCGCATTGTCTGTGGGCGAAAGTTAAACAGGATCAGTGAAACGGATAAGGCGAAACATCGGATCAATTGGTTTCCTGATGATGGTAGACAGCGGCAAGGCACAAGGCCAGTAAAACGAAGAAAATCGCCTGCCACCAACTGGTCCAGATTGAAAAATTGGTCATGGAACTGATGCTGAAAACACCGATCAAACCCAGCGGCACCCAAGCAGTGTTTTGCCCCACCCGGATTGCATGTAAGAGATTGCCGATCAATATCGTAAAACAGGCGAAGGTGATTGCCAGCCCCACAAGGCCGGCCTCAACAGCAATTTCCAGAATCCAGTTATGCGGATGGGAGGGGATGAATTCGATTGTCTTAACCATGCCCGGTGCGAATTTTAACGTCACAGTCTCCTGAGCCTGCGGCAGCAGATTGATCGTATTCAGGCCAATACCCATAAAGGGGTGATCCATGATGATTTCTGCTGTTCTCGCCCAAATTACCTGTCTATGGGGATCGGGAAAGGGCAGGGCAATGTCCACGAGCGCCATGCCATCGAACGGATAATGTGGCATGGCGGAGAGAAGCCAGGCTGAAAACAGGCTAACAGTGATGAGGATGCCGGTGAAAATCACGTAAAACCGGCGCTTGGAAAAATGTTGCAAGATAAAGCAGAGGGCGAGGAACACAATGCTGCCAGCTAGTCCAAATAAGGCGGAGCGGCTGGTGTTGATGCCATTGCGCCAGATGATGGCTATGGCCAAAGGCAACAGAATTAGTGCGCAGATGCGCCAATATCCCTGTTTTGTTATGGAAAACCAAAGGAAGATAGGGATCAGGCAAGCGGCCACAGATGAGAAGGCTTTGAAAGCCCAGCGCACTTTTGTGTCACTGCTGCGAAATTGGGCATATATTTCCAGGGCTTCTGGATACAGATATTGAACGATAAAAATGTAACCAATGACGATCGCGGAACTGACCAGAAGGGTTTTTACCGCCAGATTAAAGAAAGCTTGTTTGTCCCGAAGCTGCTGAAAGATAACATGGCATAGCAACACGCTGAGTGCGGTTCTCAACAAGGTGATCAATGAAAAGGTTTTTTCAGAGGAAAACAGAGCCCCTAGAAGGCACCAACCCAACAAGAGAAGAAGGCTTAGCCCCAGGGGCGCGCGTGCCGCTTCGGCTAGATCCAAATATCTCTTTTCTCGGATGAAGTCCCGCAGAACCAACAGAACCGCCAAACCCAACGTGACCGCCAGCGGCGCGGGACCAAAGGCAGCCATGGGAATGGAAATTCCCAAGAGCACTGCCTTGGCTGTTTCAAATCGTTCCAAACTTCTATCCACTTGACTAGCGATCACGGGTGCGTTTTTCAGAACGGCCTCGATAGCACCCCGATTTTAAGAACTCAAACGGTTTCCTATGCCTGATCGTTGTTTAGCCCTGGTTATGCCCCAGACGCTTCTTCCTGCAGCCAGTTGATGAACAACTGTACTTCGGGTCGGGCGTTGGCGGGGCCGTCGGGTAATACGATATATTGTGACTGACGGGAAGGGTAGAACATCTGCTGAGGCACAACCAAGCGGCCAGAATTGATGTAAGGCTGCGCCAGACTTTTGAAAACCAGCGATATGCCAGCTCCAGCGGCAGACATTTCCATGGCTGACATGGAATTGTCGACACGGATCATTTTCTGGCTATCTGAGAGATCGACTTTTTCGTGTTTCAGGAAATGATCCCAGGAATCTTCCACGCCCATGATGTGAATATGAGGAAATAAAGCTAGGTCTTGAGGGGTATTAATCTGCGGGGCGATCATGGGCGCGCATAATGGAATCACCGTTTCATCATGTGTGAGCTTTATTTCTCCTTGGCCCCAGCGACCATCGCCATATCGGATGTCGACATCGGTTCTGTCCGGCGGCTGTGAATCCGCCCAATTGGATGTGCTCAGGCGGACATCGATCTCAGGGTATCGATCGAAGAACCCCTTCAAACGCGGCGCAAGCCACATAACTCCGAAGGATACAGTGGAGCGGACGGAAACAGATAAGTCTCCTTTGACACCAAAAAGCCCCATGGTCGACACGGATAAGTCCCCGAAAGCCTTGCGCACCGAGGGAAGATAGGCTCTGCCCATGTCGGTCAGCATCAGGCTGCGCGGCAGGCGTTCAAAGAGTTGGTATTCCAAATGTTCTTCCAGAGAACGGACCTGATGGCTGACTGCGGCAGGTGTGAGATTCAGCTCACCCGCAGCGGCGGTGAAGCTGAGATGGCGGGCTGCCGCTTCAAAGGCACGAAGCCAATTCAAGGGGGGGAGCTGGTAGGACAAGGAGGTTCTTTCAAATTTTTTGGTGTCTAAGCGCTATAATACTTCGTTTGTTTTTGTCGTAAAGAGTCTTCAAGAATGCCGGTCAGACGTCCAAACAGCGAGTTATCGAACCGTCATGAACATCAAAAGCCTTGAAACTTTCACCAATGAGTTTGTTTCCCTGGTGCGTGTGACCACCACCGACGGAGAGACGGGCTGGGGACAGATTTCCCCCTATACAGCGGATGTTTCCGCGCATGCGTTTCATCGGCTGGTGGCACCGCACGCCCTTGGCAAAAGTGCGGGGGAGACCAATGATGATATTGGTGGCTTGATCGATTTCGTCTCTGAAAAAGAACATAAATTCTCCGGCTCTGTCATGTGCCGGGCGCTCTGTGGCCTGGATACAGCCCTCTGGGATCTGCATGGCAAGCGCAAGGGCAAGCCTGTGGTCGAACTGTTGGGCGGCACGGCACGCCCTTTCCGGGTTTATGCCTCCAGCATGCGCCGGGACATCACCCCGGAGGATGAAGCGCGCCGCATGGCGGAATTGCGGGATGCGCATGGTTATGACGCCTTTAAATTCCGTGTCGGTTCCGAATGCGGCCATGACCAGGATGAATGGCCGGGCCGGACCGAGGCCGTGGTCAAACAGGTGAGGGCGGCGCTTGGCGATGATGCGACCCTGCTGGTGGATGCCAACAGCTGTTACACGCCCAAAAAGGCAATTGAAGTCGGCCGCATGCTGGAAGATCACGGCGTTGTCCATTTTGAGGAGCCTTGCCCCTATTGGGAACTGGACTGGACCCGGGAAGTGACCGCTGCGCTCAACCTCGATGTCACTGGCGGTGAACAGGACAACTCCATTCCCCTGTGGAAATACATGATCAATTCAAAGGTGGTGGATGTGATCCAGCCCGATATCTGCTACCTGGGCGGTCTGTCGCGCACCCTGCGCGTGGCAGGAATGGGGGCGGCTGCAGGTTTGCCCTGCACCCCCCATTCAGCCAACCTTTCCATGGTCACCGTCTTCACCCTTCACATGATGGGGGCCATTCCGAATGCAGGGCCTTATGTGGAATTCTCGATCGAGCCCAATGAGGGTTATTATCCCTGGCAGGAAGGCCTTTTTGATCCTGTGCTGGTGGCCAGGGATGGCAAGGTGCAGATCCCGGAAGGGCCGGGCTGGGGCGTAGAGGTCAGCGAGGATTGGCTCGCGGCTGCCGACTATCAGATCAGCGAACTGGACTGACCGGGTTTTTCCCGAAGAGAGTAAGGATAAAGACATGAGCGACCTTTTGAACCGCCTGCGGGCTGAAGCCCTGGAAACCGGCCGGATTGAAGGCCTTCCAGGCGATATGTTCATCAATGGCCAATGGCGCGCGGCGGCGACGGGCAACAGGATGGAAACCCTGGATCCGGGCACGGGTGAGGCTTTTGCCGAATTTGCTGCCGGTGGCGCGGCGGAGGTGGAAGAGGCGGTTGCCGGTTCCGACAAAGCCTTTAAAGAGGTCTGGCGGAAGGCGGCACCGGTAGAACGGGCCAATATCCTGCGTCGTGCAGCCCGGTTGATGCGCGAGAATGAAGAACGGCTGGCGGTGGTAGAAACGCTGGATTCCGGCAAAACAGTCAGCGAGGCGCTGGGGGATGTGCGCGGCAGTGCGCGCCTGCTGGACTATTATGCCGGTGCGGCGGACAAGCTGCAGGGGGACACCATCCCGCTGGGGCCGGACTATATGTCCTGGACTATGATCGAGCCGGTTGGCGTGACGGCCCATATCATTCCCTGGAACTATCCCACCTCGACCATGATCCGCGGCATTGCGCCGGCATTGGCAGCGGGCTGCACGGCCGTGGTCAAGCCAGCGGAAACAACACCGCTGACCGCGCTGATGATTGCGGAATTGTTCCAGAAGGCGGGCCTTCCGAACGGTGTTTTGAATGTTGTGACCGGCACCGGCGTCGAGGCAGGGGCGCCATTGGTTTCAGACCCGCGTGTCCGCCATATCACTTTTACCGGTTCCGTCGGCACCGGCAGTCGGGTGATGGAGGCGGCAGCTAAGAATATCGCCAGCGTGACCCTGGAACTGGGTGGCAAATCCCCGGCCATCGTTTTGGCTGATTGTGACCTCGACAGGACGGTCGAGGACATGATTTGGGCGATCTATTCCAATGCGGGCCAGATTTGTTCGGCCGGTTCCCGCCTGGTCATTGAACGGTCGATCCATGCTGAGTTTCTCGAAAAGCTCGCCAAGCGGGCCGATGAGCTGACCGTCGGCCACGGCCTGCGGCAGCCGGATGTGGGCGCGATCAATTCCGCCATGCAGTTGGATAAGATTGCGGGCTATGTGGAGGATGCGCGGTCGCGCGGGGTGACGGTTGCCGCAGGCGGCGAGCGTGCCACGGACCTGGAAAGCGGAAAAGGCTGGTTCTTCAGACCCACCATTCTCGACAATGTCGAGCATCAGGATCGCGTGATCCAGGAAGAAATTTTTGGTCCGGTTCTCTCTGTCCAGGTGACGGATGGCGTGGAACAGGCTCTTGAATATGCCAATGGCACTGATTTCGGCCTGGCGGCGGCCATCTATACCGCCGATATCACCAAGGCGCTGCGGCTGGCCCGGGATATCGATGCAGGCCAGCTCTATATCAATGAATATTATGCAGGCGGCGTGGAAGTGCCTTTCGGCGGCAACAAACTCTCTGGATTTGGTCGCGAAAAAGGTCTGGCCGGTCTTGAGGCTTATTGTAAGATAAAGGCAGTAACTGCCCGTATTTAAAAAGAAAATATTTCGGGAGATGGGAAATGAAGATCACTGATATCAAGACCTGGGTGGTCGGAACGCCGCCGCCGCATTTCGGCGGGCTTTATTGGGTGTTTGTGAAGCTGACCACAGACAGCGGCGTTGAAGGCTATGGCGAGGTTTATGGGGTGCCCTTCGGTCCCCATGTGGTGACCCAGATGATTGAGGATACCGCCCAGCGCTTTCTGATTGGTGAGGATCCGTTCAAGATCGAACGCATGTGGCGGCGTATTTACGGGGCCAACTATACCCAGCATCCCGACCTTTCCCTGATGGGGGTGATCAGCGGCCTGGAAATGGCCTGCTGGGATATTGTCGGCAAGGAATTGGACAAGCCGGTTTATGAGCTTCTGGGGGGGCAGGTTCACGAAAAACTGCGCTGTTACACCTATCTTTATCCCCATGAAGGGGACAGGGCTGATGCCTATTCCGATCCTCAGATGGCAGCGGAACGGGCGGCCGAATATGTGGATCTGGGCTTTACGGCGGTGAAGTTTGATCCGGTTGGCGGCTATTCAGCCTTTGATCCGCGCCAGATCAAGCTGGAGATGCTGGATCATTCCGAAAAAATGACCAAGGCGATCCGCGAGGCGGTCGGCAACAAAGCGGATCTGCTGTTTGGCACCCATGGCCAGATGACGGCCGCCGGTGCGATCCGCCTGGCCCAGCGTCTGGAGAAATACGACCCGCTCTGGTTTGAGGAACCGACCCCGCCGGAAAATGCCAATGAAATGGCCCGGGTCGCCCGCCAGACCAGCATTCCTGTGGCAACTGGCGAGCGGCTGGCGACCAAATATGATTTCCAGCGGGTGCTGGAAACCCAGGCCGCTGCCATCCTGCAAATGGCCATCGGCCGGGTAGGCGGCATCCTGGAGGGCAAGAAGATCGCCAGCATGGCCGAAGCCCACTATGTGCAAATCGCGCCCCATATGTATTGCGGCCCGATCAGCGGTGCGGCGGATATCCAGGTTTCTGCCTGCAGCCCCAACTTCCTGATCCAGGAAAGCATCCAGACCTGGGGCGGTTTCCATGCCGAAATCCTCAAGAAAACGGTCCAATGGGAAGACGGTTACATCATTCCGCCGACCGCGCCGGGCCTGGGCGTGGAATTGGATGAAGCTGTGATTGAAAAATACCCGTATGATGGGCTGGATCTGCACCTGTCCATGGCTGATCAGCCTTTGTGAGGATCTGTTGAATGGAAGAGTTCGACTTTATTGTGATCGGGGCCGGGTCGGCTGGCTGCGTGCTGGCCGACCGGTTGAGCGCAGATGGCAGAAACAAGGTTCTGGTCTTGGAGGCAGGCGGATCCGACCGAAAATTCTTCATCAAGATGCCGATCGGTTACGGCAAGCTTTTCTACGATGAAAAGGTCAATTGGAAATATGAAACCGAGCCGGTTGACGGTCTTGCCGGACGGACCAGCTATTGGCCGCGCGGCAGGGTAATCGGTGGCTCCAGTTCGATTAATGCCATGTGTTATGTGCGCGGACTGCCCTCCGATTTTAATGATTGGCGCGATATGGGCAATCCCGGCTGGGGCTGGCAGGATGTGCTGCCCTATTTCAAACGCTCGGAAACCTTTGTTGATCGTGACGGGAATAGCCATGGGGGCGGCCCGCTCTATGTCAGCGATGTTTATCGGGATATGCATCCCTTGAAGGAGCATTATAAAGCGGCCGCGCGCGAGATGGGGCTGCCGGTCTCAGACAGCATGATTGATGATCCGGAAGGCATTGGATTTTATCAAATTAATACGAAAAACGGTGTTCGATGTTCTGCTGCCGATGCCTTTTTGCGTCCGGCCATGAAACGCGGCAATGTAAAACTGGAGAGTAATGCCGAGGTCACCCGGGTGCTGTTGGACGGCAAGATGGCGACGGGTGTTGAAT
This sequence comes from Aestuariispira insulae, assembly GCF_003385955.1. GTDB lineage: Bacteria > Pseudomonadota > Alphaproteobacteria > UBA8366 > Aestuariispiraceae > Aestuariispira > Aestuariispira insulae. The sequence goes on along the minus strand of NZ_QRDW01000015.1, from coordinate 28,436 downwards.
ATGTTCAGGGGGGTGTTCGGTTCAAGGCGGCGGCCCGCCGGGAGGTGATTGTCTCCGGCGGCGCGATCAATTCCCCGAAATTGTTGCAGCTCTCCGGTGTCGGTCCTTCGGATCTGTTGCGGAAACACGGCATCGAGGTGGTCCTGGATCAAAAAAATGTCGGGGCGAACCTGCAGGATCATTTGGGGATCAGCTATTTTTACCGGGCAACGGTTCCAACCTTGAATAATCAGCTGACGCCCTGGTGGGGAAAACTGTTGCTGGGCATGCGCTATGTGCTGACCAGAAGCGGCCCGCTGAGCCTGAGCGTCAACCAGGGCGGCGGCTTTGTGAAAAGCGATGAAAAGCAGAAGCGTCCCAATTTGCAGCTGTATTTCAATCCGATTTCCTACAGAACCGAAACTTCCGGGGAACGGCGCCTGATGCATCCGGACCCGTATCCTGGATTCATCATGTCTTTCCAGCCCTGCCGGCCCAGCAGCCGCGGCCATCTGGAAATCCGGTCCGGCAATCCGGTCGACAAACCGGCCATTCATCCAAACTATCTCTCGACCAACCAGGATATCGAGGATGTCATTGCAGGCGGGCGCCTGATCCAGCGCATGGCCGGGACACCGACCATCCAAAAATTGGTGAAGGCGGCGGAAGGCCCGGATGTCTCGACCATGAATGATGAAGAAATCGTTCAGGACTTCCGCGAGAGATCCGGCAGCATTTTCCACCCGGTCAGCACCTGCATGATGGGGCCTGATCCACAATCCAGCGTGGTGGACAGCAAGCTCAGGGTGCACGGCCTGGAGCGCCTGCGGATCGTGGATGCGTCTGTTTTTCCAACCGTCACATCGGGCAACACAAACGCTCCCACGATCATGGTGGGACAGAAAGCCGCCGAAGAGATTTTGAGCGGTTGTTGAAGGTCACTAAAGCCTGCGTCGATCCCTATGGGAACGATTGGAATTCCTGGAGGAAAGAATAAGGCCGCTTTTCAGCGGCCTTTTTTTTGCAAAAACGGATCAACAGCGTATCACTTTGCCCGTAATGGGCCCAAAGATGCTTCTGCGATAGGCTGTAATCAGGTCTGGCATCATTGTCACGGGAAAGCCGTCAAAAAAGGAACCATATTTTTCAACGGAATCTTCGACAACCGAAGGGCTGATGCAATTGATCCGGGCCTTGCCGAGCTGTTCGGCGGCAATCGCCATTGTAAATCCGTGTAGCGCCATATTGGCGGAGGCGGCGCAACTGGCCCTGACCAGAGGCTCATCAGCCAGGATGCCGCTGGTCAGTGTAATTGATCCGCCGGCGGAGAGCCGGGGCAGGGCGGCCCGGACAAGGTTGGCCTGATGGCCGAATTTATTGAGCAGGCCCTGATTGAAATCCTCTGGGGCTGTGTCCATAAAAGGGGTGAACGGCACGGTGCCGATGCAGGAAACCAGCGCATCTATGGATCCCAGCTCCGAAAACGCGGTTTGCAGCTGTTCCAGGTTGGATGCGTCCAGGATCAGATCCGACCCGGAGCGCCCGGCACGAATGACCTCATGGTCTTTCTCAAGATTTCCGGTGATGGCCCGGCCCAGGGTACCGCTTGCGCCGACGACAACGATTTTTTTGCTCATTATATGATCCTCAAATCAGGAATTTTGTTTCCAAAACTATATAATCTCTTTGACGAAAAGGGTTTATAGCCCTATTTGTAATGTACTGTTTCTATTTGGTAACAATAAGATGTTGGCTATACAGGAAGAGATACTTTGTTTTGCGGCAATCTGTGAGGCGGGAAGCTTTACGGCGGCGGCAAAGGCGCTGGGATGCTCCAAGGCTCATGTCAGTAGAAAGCTGGGAGAGTTGGAAGGGCGGTTGGGGATCCGGTTGCTGCACCGTTCAACGCGCCGTTTGGTTTTAACTGATGCCGGCACCCGTTTTCATGAGCAGGCAGTCCAGCATTATCATTCTGCGATCAGGCTTGCGCGACAGGCGCAAACACTCGATCTGGGCGTGGCCGGCAAGTTTGTGATCACTGCTCCGCTCAGCCTGTGCGCATATCTTTTGGCGCCAGAAATGCCCGGGTTGGAGAGAGCATTTCCGGAGGTTCGGTTTCACATCCTTCCGTCAAATGAGAATCTCGATCTGGCGGGGAAGGGCATTGATATGGCCATCCGGGCAGGATCTCCGGTCGATGAGAGTTTAATCGCACATCCTTTGGGCGCGGCACGGGAGGTTTTTGTGGGAGGCCCGGCAATAGAGGCGGAGGGGCATGCGGCCTCCTTGGCGGATCTTCATGCCCGGCCGCTCTATATCAACCCCTATTCCATGCGTGACGGTGTGCTCAGTGTGTCCAATGGGCAGCAAACCGTGGATCTGGAACCGGAGGGGGCGGCGTTCATTTCGGACTATGCCCTGTTGGTGGATGTCGCTTTGCGCAATGATGGGGTTGCGCTTGCGCCGGACTATTGCCTGGCCATGCTGGAAGGGCGGGGAAAGAGATGTCTCGAGCCCTGGCAGGGCGGGGAATGGCCGATTTTGATGGCCTATCCCTACCAGTCGCCTCTGCCGGAAAAACTGTCGGCTGTTGCCGCCTATCTGCGTCCTGCTCTGTCAAAACGGCTGGAATCCGCCGTAGAGTAAGCAGGCGTCAGTTTTTCCGTATCCTGGAAACGGCGTCGCGCCAGTTGGCGGTCAGGCGGTTTCGGTCCGAATCTTCCATGTTGGGTAAGAAGCTGCGCTCGCAGCCCCATTTCGAGGCGATATCTTCCAGGCTTTCAAAAATGCCGGCTTGCAGCCCGGCCAGGTAGGCTGCTCCCAAGGCGGTTGTTTCGGTGATGACCGGGCGGTCAACTTCGATATTCAAAATATCGGAGAGATATTGCGTGACCCAGTCATTGCTGACCATGCCGCCGTCCACGCGCAGGGCCTTGGGGCGTACGCCGTCTTCCGCCATGGCCTCAAAAAGGTCGAAGGTCTGGTAGCAGACCGATTCCAGTGCCGCCCGGACAAATTCCTTCGGTCCGGTATCCCGGGTCAGGCCGAAAATGGCCCCTCTGGCATCGGGATCCCAGTAGGGGGCGCCAAGGCCGGTGAAGGCGGGGACCAGGTAGACGCCATGATTGCCATCGGTGGATTTCACCAGATCTTCGGTTTCCGAGGCGGATTTGATCAGGCCAAGCCCGTCGCGCAGCCATTGAACCGCCGCGCCGGCAACAAAGATCGCCCCCTCAATGGCATAGGTGGTCTTGCCATCCAGGCGGTATCCCACCGTTGTCAGAAGGCGGTTGTTGGATCGAACAGCCTTTTCCCCCGTATTCAAAATGACGAAACAGCCGGTGCCATAGGTGCTTTTAATCATACCCGGTTCGAAACAGCATTGGCCGATCGCGGCGGCCTGCTGGTCACCGGCGATGCCACCGATGGGCAGGCTGCGGCCAAACAGGCTGGCTTCAGTTTGACCGAAATCCGATGCGCAATCCTGGACGGTCGGCAGAATGGCCTCTGGAACATTGAATATTTCCAGAAGTTTCGGATCCCATTGGGCCGTATGGATATTATAGAGATTGGTGCGTGATGCGTTGGTGGCGTCAGTGGCATGGACCTGGCCGCCGGTCAGGCGCCAGAGCAGGAAACTGTCGATCGTTCCAAAGGCCAATTCACCTGCTTCCGCTTTTGCCCGCGCGCCTTCCACATTGTCGAGAATCCAGGCTGCTTTGGTGCCGGAGAAATAGGGGTCGAGCAGCAGACCGGAACGTTCGGTAACGGTTTCACTATGTCCGGCATCGCGCAGGCCCGCGCAGATGGCGGCTGTCCTGCGATCCTGCCAGACGATGGCGTTATAGATGGCCTTGCCAGTTGCGCGGTCCCAGACCACGGTGGTTTCGCGCTGGTTGGTGATGCCGACCGAAACCACTTTTTCGATATTGACTTTGGAAAGCGCGGCCCGGCAAACCTCCAAAGTGCTGTCCCATATATCCTCCGGATCATGTTCGACCCAGCCGTCATTTGGGAAATGCTGCGGGAATTCCTGCTGGGCAACCGCGCGGATGCTGCCTGATTCGTCAAAGACAATGGCCCGGCTGCTGGTTGTGCCCTGATCAATGGCAAGAATAAGACGGTCTTGCGACATGAAAACTCTCCTGTTCGGTCGCCTGAAACGGGCTGTTTGATGCCGTCGGGCGCATAATTGCTTGATTTTCTCTGGGATCAATAAGCGTAGAGGAGGGGGATCTGTCAAGAATGCTGGTTCCGATTTGAAAGATTGTATCGGAAATGAAAATAGTGATTTTCGTATATTCCAGGTGTTTTACCGATGGTGCGAAGCGGTATTCTTGGTTTTTGCGGAAATTATAAAAACATTTAAAAACAAATATATAGAATAACTTTTCTGTTTTGCATTGCAGCATTTTTCGACTATTTCAGGTTTATGGCTAATTTTCGATTGAAACGAAAATGAATCGCTGTTTTATTCGGAAACGAAAATTTTGGCTTTCCGCAAGAGGGAAGCAAGTCTGGACATAAACTAGAGATATTGGAGTAGTCAGGTTTGACTGGAACGGCCCCATACGACATCGCCATCATTGGTGGCGGGATCAACGGAGCAGGAATTGCCCGGGACGCCGCAGGACGTGGCCTTTCCGTCTTTTTGTGCGAACAGAAAGACCTGGCCTGCGGGACATCTTCCGCGAGTACGAAATTGATCCATGGTGGCTTGCGCTATCTGGAGCATTACGAGTTTAGGCTGGTGCGTGAAGCATTGAAGGAACGTGAAGTTCTGTTGCGCGCTGCCCCGCATATCATTTGGCCTCTGCGCTTCATTCTGCCCCATGTTAAGGGGCTGCGGCCGACTTGGCTGATTCGCATGGGGCTGTTTTTGTATGACCATCTGGGCGGTCGGAAACTGCTGCCGGCGTCAAACGGGGTCAATCTCAAGACCCACGCGGTTGGCCGGCCGCTGAAACCGGATATGGTCAAGGCCTTCGAATATTCGGATTGCTGGGTTCAGGATGCCAGGCTGGTGGTATTGAACGCCATGGACGCCCGGGATCGCGGTGCTGACATCCGGGTGCGCACGGAGTGTGTCCGTGCGGTGCGCATGGGCGATCATTGGGAGGTCACCGTCCGGGACTTGGCAACAGGTCGAGAGGATACTATCGCGGCCCGAACTTTGGTGAATGCGGCGGGGCCATGGTGCACCTCCATTCTTGGTGATCGTGTGGAGACCAAATCCTCGGAAAAAGATATCCGGATGGTTAAGGGCTCCCATATCGTGGTGCCAAAGCTGTTTGATCACGACCGCTGCTATATTTTCCAGAATCCGGACGGGCGCATTGTCTTCGCCATTCCCTATGAAGGGGATTTCACGCTGATCGGCACGACGGACGTGAATTATGAAGGCGATCCGGCGCATGTGGCGATCTCCGAGGATGAGGTCAGCTATCTTTGCGAATTGTCCAACAGTTATTTCGAAAAGCAGATTACACCTACCGATGTGGTCTGGACCTATTCCGGGGTGCGTCCGCTCTATTCTGACGGATCCCAGGATGCCTCCAAGGTGACCCGCGATTATGTCCTGAAAACGGACGGCGGGGACGGTGAGGCGCCGCTTTTGAATATCTTTGGCGGCAAAATCACCACTTATCGCAAGCTTGCGGAGCATGCGCTGCAGAAACTTTGTGGTTTCCTGTCAGTGGATGACCGCCCCTGGACCGCGTCGGCCGCTTTGCCGGGTGGTGATATCCCAGGTGCGAATTTTGACAAATTCCTTGCGGAAGTGAAAAAAAGTTACCCCTGGCTGCCGGATCAGCTTGCATATCGCTATGCCCGAAATTACGGTACTTGTCTCAAAAACATATTGGGCGATGCCACTTCGCTGGCAGGGCTGGGGGACGATCTGGGTGAAAACATATATGGGGCAGAAATGTCCTATCTTGTTGAACAGGAATGGGCGCGCACGGCCGAGGATATTCTTTGGCGCCGGTCCAAGCTTGGTCTGCATCTATCTGAAAAAACAATAAAAAATATTGAAGATTGGTTTGCGGGTCTGGATACGGGTGCGCCACTAACAGATAGTAGGAAGGTATCGGCGCAATGACATTGGCCTTGGAAAATGCAACCAAGACCGTAAGCGGCGAAGTTCATATCGGGGACGTCTCCCTGACTTTGGAACCGGGAAGCTTAAATGTTCTGCTGGGGCGTACCCTGGCAGGAAAAACCACGTTGATGCGGCTGATGGCCGGGCTGGAACGCCCGACCGAAGGCCGTGTTCTTGTTGACGGCCAGGATGTTACAGGCATTCCGGTACAGCAGCGCAATGTGGCTATGGTCTATCAGCAATTCATCAATTATCCGTCCATGACGGTTTTCGATAATATTGCATCCCCCTTGAAACTTTCGAAAATGGAAAACAGCGAGATCGATAAGCGCGTTCGGGAAACTGCCGAACTGATGCATATCGAACATCTGCTGGACCGGCTGCCGCTGGAACTGTCCGGCGGCCAGCAGCAGCGGACCGCCATGGCGCGCGCCATGGTTAAGGATTCGTCGCTTTTGTTGCTGGACGAACCGCTGGTCAACTTGGATTACAAACTGCGTGAGGAATTGCGCGATGAAATCCCGCGGCTGTTCAAGGACCGCAATACCATCGTTGTTTACGCGACCACGGAACCGATGGAAGCCCTGTTGCTGGGCGGCAAAACAGCCGTAATGCATGAGGGGCGCCTGATGCAGTTCGGGCCGGCAGCCGAGGTTTACCACAATCCGGCTTGTGTTCAGACCGGCACCATTTTCTCCGACCCGCCGATCAACTATGTGGATGCGGAAGCGGAAAACGGCACGCTGTTTCTCGGCAGTGGCCAGAAGATTGCGCTTGAGGGCCATCTCGCAGGCCTCAGCAATGGGAAATACACCGTCGGCATTCGTGCCAATCATCTGACGGTGGCACCGGAAGGCGCGCATTCCATCGCCATGCAGGGGCAGGTGGAGCTGGCAGAAATCACCGGTTCCGAAACCTTTGTCCATGTCCATTACAATGATGTCTCCTGGGTTATCCAGGAAGAGGGTGTGCATGATCCGCGTCTTGGTGAGACCATGACATTTTATATGGATCCCAAGCGGCTTTATATCTTTGAACGCGGCGGCAACCTTGTGGCGGCTCCCAACCGCGCTAAAATGAAGGGGGCGGCTTAATCATGGCACGCATTGATCTTAGCAATCTCGCCCATTCCTACCTGCCCAATCCGAAAAGCGATAATGATTATGCGCTGACCCGGATGAACCATACCTGGGACGATGGCGGCGCCTATGCGCTGCTGGGGCCGTCGGGATGCGGCAAGACCACCTTGTTGAATATCATCTCCGGTCTGTTGCGACCGTCAGAAGGCCAAGTCCTTTTTGATGGCAAGGATATGACCGACCTGCAGCCGCAGGATCGTAATATCGCGCAGGTTTTCCAGTTTCCGGTGATCTACGACACCATGACGGTCTATGACAATCTGGCCTTCCCGTTGCGCAACCGGCATGTGCCGGAAGCCGAAGTGGATGCCAGGGTGCGTGAAATCGCAAGCCATCTTGATCTGAACGATGCGCTGATGACCCGCGCACGCGGCCTGACCGCGGATGCGAAACAGACCATTTCTCTGGGCCGTGGCCTGGTGCGTAATGACGTGAATGCGATTCTCTTTGATGAACCGCTTACCGTGATTGACCCGCATATGAAATGGCATCTTCGGTCCAAGCTGAAGCTGCTGCACCGTCAGTTCGAACATACCATGGTCTATGTCACCCATGACCAGACCGAAGCTCTGACCTTCGCGGACAAGGTGGTTGTCATGTATGATGGTCAGATCGTCCAGCTTGGTACGCCGGAAGAATTGTTCATCAAACCCAGCCACACCTTTGTCGGCTATTTCATCGGCTCGCCGGGCATGAATGTCATGCCGATTGAACTGGATGGCGCTTCGGCGAAACTGGGCGGCCAGACGGTTAGTCTGCCGGGGGCCGCGAAGGTCAAGGCCGGGGACAAGGTTGAGCTTGGCGTGCGCCCGGAATTCATCCGGCTTGACGCCAAAGGTATGCCCGTGACCGTGAACAAGGTCGAAGATGTCGGACGGCAAAAGATCGTCCGTGCCCAGTTGGAAGGACGCAATATCGCAATAGTGATCGGTGAGGATGAATCTGTTCCGACCGATGCGAAAATCGCGTTCGACCCCAAGGGTATCAATGTTTACGCCAACGACTGGCGTGTGGAACTGGGGGCCTGAACCGATGAATAAAACCTGGAATAACAAAGCCTGGTTCATGGTCCTGCCGGTCTTGTTGATCGTGGCCATGAATGCTGTCGTGCCGTTGATGACGGTTGTGAACTATTCGGTTCAGGACACGTTCGGCAATAACGTATTTTTCTTTGAAGGGGCCCGCTGGTTCCGTGAGGTGCTGGAATCCGAGCGTTTTCATAACGCGCTTTTCCGCCAGTTCAGCTATACCTTCATCATTCTGGCGATCGAGATCCCGCTTGGGGTTGGTATCGCGCTTGCCATGCCGCGCAGCGGTGTGTGGGCTTCTGTCTGTCTGGTTCTTATGGCGCTGCCGCTGTTGATTCCGTGGAACGTTGTCGGTGCCATGTGGAACATTTTCGCGCTGCCCGATATCGGCCTTCTGGGCTACACGATCAACGCGATGGGCATAGACTACAATTTCACCAGCCAGCCCATTTCCGCCTGGATCACCATGGTCCTGATGGATGTCTGGCATTGGACGTCGCTGGTGGTGTTGCTGGCCTATGCGGGCTTGCGTTCGATCGATGACGCCTATTATCAGGCGGCCCGTATTGATGCGGCTTCCCGCTGGTCCGTGTTCCGCTATATCCAGCTCCCCAAACTCAAGCATGTGCTGACCATCGCTTTCCTGCTGCGCTTCATGGACAGCTTCATGATCTATACCGAGCCGTTCGTTCTGACCGGTGGCGGTCCGGGTAACTCCACCACCTTGCTTTCAATCGATTTGGTGAAAGCGGGCCTGGGAGAGTTCAACCTCGGCATCGCAGCCTCCATGAGCATCATCTACTTCCTGATGACACTCCTGGTCTGCTGGCTCTTCTACACATTGACGATGCAGGGAGAAAAAGAATGAACCGGTATCGCTGGCTCGTCCCGACCCTCTATATCCTATTCCTGATGCTGCCGATTTACTGGTTGGTCAGCATGTCCTTCAAAACCACGAATGAGATCCTGGGCGGTTTCAGCTTGTGGCCGTCGGAATTCACGGTTGAATCATATGTGAAAATCCTGACCGACAGCACCTGGTATTCAGGCTATATCAACTCGATTGCCTATGTGGCGTTGAACACGGTCATCTCGGTTTCCTTTGCATTGCCGGCGGCCTATGCGTTTTCGCGTTATCGGTTCCTGGGCGACAAGCATCTGTTTTTCTGGCTGCTAACCAACCGTATGGCGCCACCGGCGGTTTTCGCCCTGCCGTTCCTGCAGCTCTATTCCGCCATGGGGCTGTTTGACACCCATCTGGCTGTTGCCCTGGCGCATTGCCTGTTCAACATCCCGCTGGCGGTCTGGATCCTTGAAGGGTTCATGTCCGGTGTTCCGAAGGAAATTGACGAAACCGCCTATATCGACGGCTACAGCTTTCCGAAGTTTTTCGTGAAGATCTTCATGCCGCTGATTTCGAGCGGGATCGGGGTAACGGCCTTCTTCTGCTTCATGTTCTCATGGGTTGAGCTGCTCTTGGCAAAAACCCTGACAACCGTGGAAGCAAAACCGATCGCCGCCATCATGACCAAAACGGCCAGCAGCTCCGGCTATGAATTGGGCCTGCTGGCGGCGGCTGGTGTCTTGACCATCGTGCCTGGTGCCATCGTGATCTGGTTCGTGCGGAACCATATCGCCAAAGGCTTTGCAATGGGGAGGGTTTAACCCATGGATTTATCTTGGATGGCCTGGACCTGGCATACAGGTCTGTTCTTCGGCTTTATTGCTTGCGCGCTGACCGTGATGACGGTCTGGGAATTCGCCCGGCCTGGCGGCGCGCCCCGCAAGGGCATCTTGGGCCTGGACACCACACGCGGTGACCGCCTGTTCATCTCTTTGCTTGGCTCGGCTTATATCCATCTGGCTTGGCTGGGCCTCGTTTCCGCGCCGCTCTGGGGTGCGACCATTATCGCTGTTCTCTTCGGCCTGGCGGTATTCCGCTGGGTCTGAGGAGGGCCGCACACGAATCGCCGATCTTCCGAAAGCCTAGAAAATAAGTGCGATACAGGAAGAAAGGTGAAACCCACGCCAGGACCCGCCCGCCTGAACAAAGGGGCTGGCTTGTCGTGTCTCGCTGAGGGTTTCAGTGGTTGGAACCCGATCTCCGATCCGGAGGTAACCTAGTGAACTGGGAGGACTTATAATGAAAAAGTCTTTAATCGCGTCTGTAGCCGCGATCGGTATTGTCGCAGGGGCGCTTCCCGCTTTTGCCGGCATGGCCGAAGCGGAAAAATGGATTAACGAAGAATTCAAACGCTCGACCCTGTCAAAGGACGAGCAGATGAAGGAAATGGAATGGTTCGTCAACGCGGCAGAACCGTTCAAGGGCATGGAAATCAACGTGCTCTCCGAAACCATCCCGACCCATACCTATGAATCCAAGGTCCTGACCAAGGCATTCGAGGAAATCACCGGGATTAAGGTCAACCATCAGCTGCTCGGCGAGGGCGAAGTCGTCCAGGCCGTTCAGACCCAGATGCAGACCAAGCGTAACCTGTATGATGCCTATATCAACGATTCCGATCTGATCGGCACCCATTCCCGCCTGCAGCTGGCGGTGAACCTGTCCGATTACATGGAAGGTGACGGCAAGGACGTTACCAACCCGAACCTGGATATCGATGACTTCATCGGCAAATCCTTCACCACCGGTCCGGATGGCAAGCTTTATCAGCTGCCTGACCAACAGTTTGCGAACCTGTATTGGTACCGCAAAGACTGGTTCGACAAGCCTGACCTGAAAGCCAAGTTTAAAGAAATCTATGGCTATGAGCTGGGCGTGCCGGTTAACTGGTCCGCTTATGAGGATATCGCCGAATTCTTCTCCGAGCATGTGAAGGAAATCGATGGTGTCCGCGTTTATGGTCATATGGATTATGGCAAGCGCGCGCCGGATCTCGGCTGGCGCATGACCGATGCCTGGCTGTCCATGGCCGGTGCCGGTTCCAAAGGCCTGCCGAACGGCAAGCCGATCGACGAGTGGGGCATCCGCATGGAAGAGGGGTCCTGTAACCCGGCGGGCGCTTCCGTTACCCGTGGTGGTGCTGCGAACGGTCCGGCGGCTGTTTACGCGATCCGCAAATGGGATGAATGGCTGCGCAAATATGCACCTCCGGGCGCTGCCAGCTATGACTTCTACCAGTCCCTGCCGGCTCTGGCTCAGGGTAACGTAGCCCAGCAGATCTTCTGGTACACCGCCTTCACCCAGTCCATGGTGGCGCCGAAATCCGAAGGCAACAATACCGTGGATGAGGAAGGTTACCCGCTGTGGCGGATGGCACCCTCTCCGAAGGGCCCGTATTGGGAAGAAGGTCAGAAGCTCGGCTATCAGGATGCCGGTTCCTGGACCATCCTGAAATCCACCCCGGCTGACCGCGCAAAAGCAGCCTGGCTCTATGCTCAGTTCGTGGTCTCCAAGACCGTTGACGTTGAGAAAAGCCATGAAGGCCTGACCTTCATCCGTGAATCCACCGTGAACCATGAGAGCTTCACCGAGCGTGCGCCGAAACTGGGCGGCCTGGTTGAGTTCTATCGTTCCCCGGATCGTGTGATGTGGTCCCCGACCGGTGTCAACGTTCCGGATTATCCGAAACTGGCCCAGATCTGGTGGCAGCAGATTGGTGACGTGAACTCCGGTTCCTTCACCCCGCAGGAAGCCATGGACCGTCTGGCGGGTGAAATGGATCAGGTCATGTCCCGTATGCAGGCTGCTGATGAAGCTGCCAACGTTTACGGCGGTTGTGGCCCGCGTCTGAACGCTGAAAAAGACGCCAGCGAGTGGCTCGGCAAAGGCGGCGCGAAAGCGAAGCTGGAAAACGAGAAGCCGCAGGGCGAAACCGTTCCTTACGAAGAGCTGATCGAGCGCTGGAAACAGGGCTGATCACGCTCAACGTGAATGAACAAGGAAATCCGGCCGGTTGCTTCGCGGCAAGATTTCCAGACTAAAAACGGGCGGATCCATGAATTTTGGATCCGCCCGAATTTTTTGGATGCTCTATGAAATGTCATGAAAATCCAATAGGCTGCTTGGCAGATGTAAGGATAGGTAGATCAATGTCAGATGGACGGAAATTGAATATCGGGTTGGTGGCTCATGATGCGGTAAAACCGGAACTGGCCCATTGGGTGAAAACCCATCTGGAGAAACTGGCGCCGCACGCCCTCTTTGCGACCGGCACAACGGCGCGGGTCTTGAAAGAGGCCAATCCGTCCCTGAATATCCAAGCGATGAAAAGCGGGCCTTTGGGCGGGGATCAACAGCTTGGCGGCATGATTGCCGATGGCAAGCTGCAGATGCTGGTCTTTTTCCAGGATCCGATGACACCCCAGCCCCATGATGTCGATGTGAAGGCCTTGATTCGCCTCTCCACCGTCTATGATGTGCCGCTGGCCTGCAACCGGGCTTCCGCAGATTTCCTGATCATGAGTCCGCTGTTTAATAGCGATGAGCATCATAACGCCCGTCCTGATCGATTGGATCGCTTCAGGAGCTATACTGATCGCAAGCTTTCATGATTCTTCCTAATTGAATGGTGCTGGTTTGGTACAGATGAAACATATTATTGCCCTTGGAGGCAGTTTGTTACTATTGGCGTCCTGCCTGTCATCAAACGATCCGCATCCGGATGTGACCAAGGCGCTCGAGCCTGGCGGCATTGAGATGATTGTCGGGCTGAATGAGGCCAGCGGGGGCGTTTTCAATTTGATTGGCCGGGCAAAACTGGACCCGAAAGGATCGGAAGGACAGGGTATTGAAGGGGTGTTTCTGTCCAGATTTGTCCAAGAAAACGGTTATAATTTGCACCGATATCAGATTGCCCAATTGGAACCGGGGCGCCGTTTTGATGAGGCACTGGCCAGAGCGGTTCTAGATGAAATCGGAAAATGGAAGCGCCGGAACGATTATAAGAAGATAATCCTCGGAGGAAGCGCGTATGGCGGCTGGATTGCGCTGCAAGCGGCAGCAATGGATACCGAAGGGATCATCGATACAGTCATCCTGGCCAGCGTGAATAAATTTGGTCCGGCTATAACAGTTGATGGCAAAAAGAACAGATCATTTGATCGAACACTGAACGAGACAGGGAAACTGGCGAACAGGATTGTCCATGCCAGTGTTTTGACAGCATGCTTCAATGATGATCCTTGGGAGGTTGCGGGACGCTGTGATCAATATTCAGAAATATTCACGCGGAACGGTATAGTGCATGCCACACTCGATTCTCCACGCTGGGCAAAAGGGCATTTTGCGTTCAGTCACGCTTATCTAGCCAACAACTATTATGATTGTTTGAGTGAGTTCCTATCACAGGGTGGGGCGGGCAGCTGCGAATTGGAGCTGAGCAAGCAAAAGAATCTGATTAACCATGATCAATATGACAGGGGGGAAGTTGACCGGGAGAAGTTCGCCCAAACGGCAATAGTGCTGGAAGGCCGGGCGAGAGAGATTTTCCATGGTTCATACCAGTCAATTCCTCTGATCAGGCGTGGGACATATAATTATAAATTCTTCGCCTACAGTCCCAGCACAGGCAGCTTCGGAATGTATCCCTACCATTACCGGAATTATGCATTCCGAGAGGCGATGAAGCTGTGCGGGCAGCCGGATTGCGTCATCTATGCTGAAGGTAACAAGGTTGTGGCCGCCGACTAAGTTTCACATGCCCTTTTCCTTCGTTTGTTTGAGAGGTGCGAGTTTTCTGTTGAAGTGGGCGTTTTTGGCTTATATTATTGAAATAATGTGAAAAAATATGTGTTCTTTTTACGGGAAATGAACTTTTTTCTAAGAGGTCTCATTTTTCTGTAGACCCAGGTTTAGATTCCGTATATTTCGGCGCTCTCACTCAAGCCGGGATGGGCCCGGGACTGGTTGATGGAATGAATGCGATGTTGCGAATTCTGTTTGCTGGCCTCAAAGCCTGGGCCGAAAAAGGCCATGCTTTTCAAACCAGATTGAAAATTTTTTCCCGATTTGTGGATTATGCGATCCGTGCTGACCGCATCCCGGTCCTGAAAAAAATGGAACCTCGGATTCCTGATGGCCGTATGGCGATTGCCGCCTTTTACGGGCCGGAGGATTTTTACGACCGTCAGGGCGATATGGCCCTGCTCTCGCGCAAAATGGCGATCCTGTAATTCGTTGACTTTCCTCACTGGAAGTTAACGTCTCTCTTTATTAGGAAAATATGCCATGAGTGTTTTGGACCATGTCGGCCAGTTGGTTGCCGACAATAATTTCGATCATCCCGTTCACTTCGTTTATCCGCATCTGCTGAGCGCGAAGGCCGCCCGTTTGAACAAGGCGTTTCCGGGGAAGGTTCTCTATGCGGTCAAATGCAACGAGGATAACCGGATCCTGCAGGCTCTGTATGACGGTGGCATCCGCCATTTCGACACCGCTTCCGTGCATGAGATCGAAGTGGTCACCAGCCGTTTTGAAGATGCCAGCTGCTATTTCATGAACCCGGTTAAATCCTACGATTCCATCGATCGGTCTTATAATGAGTTCGGCCTGCGCAACTATTCGCTCGATCATGAGAATGAGTTGAAGAAATTCATTGAGCTGATCGCGCCCACTGACCGGGCGGATGTGCGCCTGATGGTGCGCCTCGATCTGCCGCGCCAGATGGCGACCATGGATCTGGGAGGCAAATTTGGTGCGACCCCTGAGCGTGCCGCGCATCTGCTGCAGGAAATCAAAGAGGCCGGCTTCCGCTGTGGTGTCTGTTTCCATGTGGGCTCCCATTGTTTGAACCCGATGGCTTTTCGGCGCGCACTCACCCTTGCCAAGGATATCGAGCAGGCGGCCGGTGTTGAATATGAAGTGATCGATTGCGGCGGCGGATTCCCGGTCAGCTATACTGGTCAGGAACCTGTGTTTGAGGTTTTTGTCTCCGAGATCAAGCAAACGATTGCTGATCTGCAGTTTGCGGGTGAGCCGGAATATTGGTGTGAGCCGGGCCGGGCGCTCTGTGCGGAAGGTCAGTCCATTGTCACGCGCATCGATCTGCGCCGGGATGGCGACCTGTTTCTGAATGACGGTGTCTTTGGCGGTCTGTCTGAGTTGAAATATCTGGGCGCGCATTTTCCGCTGCGTGTCATGCGTTCCGACGGTACGGTTCGCGGCGGCGATCTGCGTGAATACCGCATGTTCGGCCCGACCTGTGACAATGTGGACAGCTGCCCGGGGCCGTTTTTGCTGCCGGACGATATTGAAACGGGTGATTATCTGGAAGTCGGCATGATCGGCGCCTATTCCAATGCCTATCGCACACGGTTTAACGGTTTCTTCTCAGACACTTTCATGTGCCTGGAAAGTGATCCTTTCTGGGTGCGTCCGGAGGCCGCCGTTCAGGTGGCGTGACCCATGGGTTGGTTTCAAGAAGAGCTGCATGGCGAGGTCGCGCAATCGATTCGCGTGGATGAGGATATTTACGCGGGCCGGACAGAGTATCAAACCTTACGGTTCTTTCGAAATGACCTGCTGGGCCGTGTCATGGTGCTAGATGGCGCGGTGCAGGTGACCGAGCTGGACGAGCCGATCTATTCGGAAATGATGGTGCATGTGCCGGTCCTGTCCCATCCGGACCCGAAACGGGTTTTGATCGTCGGGGGCGGGGACGGAACCTGCCTGCGCGAGGCTGTGCGTCATGAAAATATCCGGGAAGCTGTCCTGGCGGAGCTGGATGGTGGGCTGATCGAGCTGTGCGAAAGACACATGCCGGACATGGTCCAGGGGGCTTTCCGGCATGAAAAAGCCCGGCTGGCGATTGGCGATGCGGTTGATTTTATTGCAAAGACTGAAGATCGCTTTGATGTGATCATCGTGGACAGCACAGATCCGGCGGGCCCAAGTGAGCCGCTATTCACGTCTGAATTTTACCAGGGCTGCAAGGCGGTCCTGGCCCGGGGGGGCGTTCTGGTGGCCCAGGCCGGCTGCCCGATGTATCAGAAGGATTTCGGTCGCCAGATCGGCGTGGATCTGGCGGAGTTGTTTTCATATCATGGCTATTATCAGGCGGCGGTGCCCAGTTATTTAGGCGGGCTTCATGCCTTTGCCTGGGGCAGCGACGCAATCGATCTGAAAGCGGTCACGCCCAGACCTTGTGATTTTGAAACCCGCTATTATTCCGATAACAGTCGAATGGCGTCCTTCCTGCTGCCCTTTCCGAAAGTCTGATCCTTAATCCAGGAAATCCTTCTCAAACGGATAGCGGGTCAGGTTTTCATATCCAGTCTCCGTGATCACCACTTGGTCTTCCAGTTTAACCCCCTCGCGACCGCCATCGACGCCGATATAGGCTTCGACACAAAGCGTCATGCCGGGTTTTAAAACGCCGTCATAGCCGCAACTGTCCCAATCTTCCGGATAGCGAAGTGACGGATATTCATCACACAGGCCCACACCGTGGAACATGACGCCATATCGGTTGTTGCGATATTCCGTGGGCAGGCGGTGTCCCCGTTCCATTAATTCCCGGAAGCTGACGCCAGGGGCCAGCAGCGCCATGTTGGACATGATATGGTCATGGGCCATTTGATAGAGGGTTTTTTGTTCCGCGGTCGGTTTGCCATCCCCGCACAGCCAGGTGCGTGAAATATCCGCGCAATACCCATAAGGGCCGATCAGATCGGTATCGAAGGCGACGATATCACCATTCTGGATCACTCGCGGGCCACATTCATGGAACCATGGATTTGTGCGGGGGCCTGATGCCAGCAGTCTGGTTTCGATCCATTCGCCGCCCCGGATGATATTGCCGTGATGCAGGGCGGCCCACATCTCGTTTTCCGTGACGCCGGGCCGCATGACACGCCGCATATCATCCATGCCAGCCTCGCAGGCAGCAATGGCACAACGCATGGCGTTCAATTCGTTTTCATTCTTGATGGCACGGGCATGTTCGGTGACCGCCTGGCCTTCGCAAATGTCGATACCCAGAGAGTCAAAGGCGCGAATGCCGACAATCTCCATCTTGTCCACGGCCAGCTTGCGGTTGCGTCCGGCATGTTTGCGCATCAGCTCATCAATCTGATGAGCAAATTCACTAGCATGCTGCTCCAGCTTGTCGCCCGATTCAAAATAGAAAAACGAGGCCCCATGGCGGACCTCGTCGACCAGCGGCAGGAACTCGGACAGATGCTCGCAATTATGGAAATCCCATAGGATGACCGGGCCTTCCGTCGGGATGAAACAGGCGCGGCAGGCATTGTGGGTGACCCAGAGCTGCATGTTGGAACTGTCGGTGGCATAGCGGATATTGAGCGGATCAAACAAAAGGATCCCGCCATAATCCCTCAGGCGCAGCTGCTCACGGATCCGGCCCAGTCGGTATTCTCGCAGTTCCGGCAGGTTGGGCAGCGCAAGGCCAAGCGCCTCCCATTCGCTAAAGGCAAGGGCGGTTGGCCCGATCTCCACCCGGTCATTATCATTGGGCGTGCCGTCGCCCTTCAATGGCCGGGCAGGCCGGCGCGTCGGATCAATCTTCCGGTTGGAACTGCTAAGGGAGGCGGTGCCGATAGTATCCATTTATAGATGTCCCTGATCTACTTGTTGTTTCCCTGGTCCGTATGCTGGTGCCAAGGAATACTGTTTTATCAAATTTGAGTTTTTTCGTGATCGCTGTAAAACTACAATAATTGATGCTTGCTAATAGAAAGCCTAATAACTGTGAGCGATTTGGATATTCCGCTTCTCCGGTCTTTTTCCATGGCGGCCGTAGAAGGATCTTTCAGCGGTGCCGCCCGGCGTTTGAACATTACGCAAGGGGCCGTGTCGCAACGCATCAAGACGCTTGAAGACCGGGCCGGTGGGCCTCTCTTTGCCCGAAATTATCACAAGCTTGCGCTAACCGCCGCAGGACAGCAACTGTTGCCGATGGCGCGCCGGATTCTGCGCATGCATGATGAGGCGAGGATTGCCCTGCAGCCGCAATCCCTGAAAACGGCTCGTTTGGGGGTGGCGGAAGATTACGCCGGCGCGCGGCTGGCAGCGGTTTTGAACCTTCAGCGTGAAAGCATGCCGCAGCTAGAGTTCGAGGTTGTCTGCTGCAAAAGCGTTGATCTGGTCGACATGGTAGATGCGGGCAAACTGGACCTGGCGGTGATAACACCGCCGGACGGGTTTAAGCGCGGTACCTTGATTTCCCGTCGGCAATTGATCTGGACCTGTTCGGCGGGGTTTGAGTTTCAGCCGGGTCAGCCACTGCCAGTGGCACTTTATCCGCAGGGATGTGTCTATCGGCAAAACACGTTGGAAACCCTCGAGCGGCGCGGGATGGAATGGCGCATCATCATGTCGTCGGAGAGCGGCCGCGGGGTTCTGGCCGCAGTTGAAGCGGGGCTGGCGCTCACGGTCATGGCCGAAGGCACGGTGCCGCCCCAATTGCAAAAGGCCGATGCCGCCTGGAACTTGCCAACGCTCGGCATGACGGAAATCCGCTTGATCCGGCGACCGGATGCGCCTGATTTTGTTGGTGAGGTCGAAACCCTGTTGTTTAACCTTTATCAGACTGAATAGCGGCATTTGTTTTCACGCGACAGAATTGCTGCGTTGCGATGGCGCGTTGCAGCATCGGCGCAACGCAAGGTGCCGTCTTATTTTGTCGCCACTTCCCTATACAACTTATCTCCATAGTTGTTATCTCTTTGCGGCATGCTTGATCCTGTGAACGACTCCCGTTTTCGACTTTTTGACGCAAAATCGGCAATATATTGAAATATGCTTAGGTCAAAATGTCGCAGCTTGTAATATAAGATCATTTCTGAGGTCGCATTTGAATTGCATTTGGTCGTGTCGGGGGAATTTTTCATGCCCCTCTATCGTCATTATCAAATTGCTGAAGATGCATCATGCATCCAGTGGTTGTGAACCGAGGGCAAGGCGCCTGTGCGAAGGCGGTCCGGGTGAATGGATAAAAGATATGGGCATGGCGTGGGGCCGTGCAGGCTAGATGCAGCGTGGGGCTTGTCATCATTGCCGTTCATATCCCGTTGATCCGGATGTCCGACATGATACTGAGGGAGGATACGACTTATGGCGGGTCGTAATGCGCTGTTTAT
The DNA here is from genome assembly GCF_003385955.1 of Aestuariispira insulae. Taxonomy (GTDB): domain Bacteria; phylum Pseudomonadota; class Alphaproteobacteria; order UBA8366; family Aestuariispiraceae; genus Aestuariispira; species Aestuariispira insulae. The sequence goes on along the minus strand of NZ_QRDW01000015.1, from coordinate 9,129 downwards.
TCCTGGACCGACAAATATTCCGGATCATATCCGGTCTGCGGTCGATCTTTCCATGGAAGATATGCGGGCGCCGGATTTTCCGGAATTCACGCTGCCGCTGTTCCAGGATCTGAAGAAGATCTTCAAGACAGAGACCGGTCAGGTCTTCTTGTTCCCGGGCTCCGGCACCGGCGGCTGGGAAGCAGCCATCACCAACACCCTGTCGCCCGGCGACAAGGTTCTGATCAGCCGCTTTGGCCAGTTCTCCCATCTCTGGGTGGATATGCTGGAACGGTTCAAACTGGATGTTGACTGTATAGACGTCGAATGGGGTGAGGGGGTTCCGGTCGAGGAATTTGCCAAACGCCTGGAAGCGGACACGAATAAAGAGATCAAGGCGGTTTTTGCCTGCCATAACGAAACGGCGACCGGTGTCACCAGCGATATCGCCGGGATCCGCAAGGCGCTGGATGCGGCTGATCACCCGGCCATGCTCTATGTGGATGGCGTGAGTTCCATTGCCTCCATCGATTTTTGCATGGATGAATGGGGGGTCGACCTGGCGGTCAGCGGTTCCCAGAAGGGCTTCATGCTGCCGACCGGTCTTGCCATTGTTGCGGTCAGCCAGAAAGCCCTGGAAGCACGCCATACGGCTCAGCATACCCGTTGCTTCTTCGATTTCGAGGATATGATCAAGACCAATGCCCAGGGTTATTTCCCCTATACCCCGGCAACCACCCTGCTACGTGGCCTGCGGGCGTCAGTTGACACCCTTTTGGGCGAAGGGCTGGACAATGTCTTTGCCCGTCATAATCGCATGGCCGAAGGTGTTCGGCGCGCGGTGACAGAAGGCTGGGGACTGGATCTTTGTGCCAAAGAACCGAAATGGTATTCCGATACGGTGAGCGCCATTTGTGTGCCTGAAGGTTTTGATAGCGCTGAAGTCGTGCGTCATGCCTATTACGAATACAACATCTCACTGGGTGTCGGCCTGTCCAAAGTGGCGGGCAAGGTGTTCCGCATTGGCCATCTGGGCAGTCTGAATGAAACCATGCTGCTGGGTGTTCTGGGCGGTGTCGAGATGACCCTGCGGGATCTCGGCATCCCGGTCGAAGCTGGCAGCGGTGTTGCCCAGGCGGTTGATTATTACCGTACCACCCGGGGCCAGGCCTTGGCCGCGGCGGCGGAATAGCGGCAATCCAGAGAAACAACAAGCATAGATAAGGCGTTCAAACGCCAGGAAAATCTTATGACGGAGAGGCTGCTGCGGCCTCTCCGAACAGGAGAAGTCTGACATGAGCCATACGATTTATCCCCCGGTGAAAACCCGCCTTCAGCGGTCCGAGCTGGCGGTGCCGGGTTCCAACCCGACAATGATTGACAAGGCCGCCGATTGCGCCGCCGATTATGTGTTCCTGGATATCGAGGATGCGGTTGCGCCCTCGGATAAGGAACAGGCCCGGAAGAACATCATCCAGGCGCTGAACGATATTGACTGGCGTGCCAAGGGCAAGACCATTTCTGTTCGCATCAACGGTCTCGATACCCATTACATGTATCGCGATGTGGTGGATGTGATGGAGCAGGCAGGGCATCGTCTTGATACGATCCTGGTGCCGAAAGTGGGGGTGCCGGCCGATCTCTATATGGTCGAAGCGCTCTGCAACCAGATCGAACAGGCGAAAGGCATCCAGCATAAGGTGGGCCTGGAAGCTTTGATCGAAACCGCGCTTGGCATGGCCAATGTGGAAGCCATCGCGCAGGCCAGCCCGCGACTGGAGGCCATGCATTTCGGCGTTGCCGACTATGCCGCCAGCCTTCGCGCCCGCACCACCAATATCGGCGGATTGAACCCGGATTATCCAGGCGACCAGTGGCATGCAGGACTTTGCCGCATGACCATCGCCTGCCGTGCCTATGGCCTGCGTGCCATCGATGGGCCGTTTGGTGATTTCAATGATCCGGAAGGCTATCTGGATGCGGCGCGCCGTGGCGCGGCGCTGGGTCTGGAAGGGAAATGGGCAATCCATCCTTCCCAGATTGAGCTGGCCAACGAGGTTTATTCCCCACCGGCCAAGGAAGTCGAGCGTGCCAAAAATATCCTGAAAGCCCTCGATGAAGCCGCCGCCCAGGGCAAAGGCGCTGCCCAATTGGACGGCAAGATGATCGACGCCGCATCCGCCCGCATGGCGGAAAATGTGGTCAATGTCGACAACATCATTCACGGCCGCGCGGCCTAAGCGTTTTCGGCAATAGGGAAAGGATTAGATCCATGGATATTCATGAGTATCAGGCTAAAGAGCTGCTGTCCGACTTCGGCGTGCCGATCCCGCGTGGCGGCCTCGCTTACAGCCCGGAACAGGCAACCTACCGCGCCCGGGAAATCGGCGGCGACAAATGGGTGGTGAAGGCCCAGATTCATTCCGGTGCCCGGGGCAAGGCCGGCGGTATCCGGGTTTGCGAAAATGATAAGGAGATCTGGGAAGCGGCCGACGACCTGCTGGGCAAACGCCTGGTGACCCATCAGACCGGCGCCCAGGGCAAGGTTGTCTACCGCCTTTATGTGGAGGAAGCGACCAATATCGACCAGGAGATTTACCTGGGCTTTGTGCTGGATCGGAAAACCGAGCGGGTGATGGTTGTCGCCTCCGCTGCGGGCGGCATGGAGATTGAGGAAATCTCCGCCTCCAACCCGGAAAGCATTGTCCGGGCCTCTGTCGAACCTGCTGTTGGCATGCAGCCTTTCCAGGCGCGCGAGATCGCTTTCGGTCTGGGCCTGGAGCCGGGGCAGATCGCCAAAGCGTCCGAGACCATCCTTGGTTGCTATCGGGCATTCCGAGAGCTCGATGCTACCATGGTGGAGATCAACCCGCTGGTGATCACCAAGGAAAAAGACATTGTGGCGCTGGACGCCAAGATGAGCTTTGACGAAAACGCCCTTTACCGCCGTCCGCAAATTGCGGAGCTGCGTGATAAATCCCAGGAGGATCCGCGTGAATCCTATGCGGCAGACCGGGGGCTTTCCTATGTCGGCCTGGATGGCAATATTGGCTGCATCATCAATGGCGCGGGCCTGGCCATGGCAACCATGGACATGATCAAGCATGTAGGTGGTGAACCCGCGAACTTCCTCGATATCGGCGGCGGCGCGTCGCCTGAGCGTGTCACCAAGGCCTTCAAGGCGGTTCTGGCCGATGAAGGCGTGGAAGCGATCCTGGTCAATATCTTCGCCGGCATCAACCGCTGTGACTGGGTGGCTGAAGGGGTGGTCCAGGCGGTGAAAAACACTGATATCACTGTGCCTTTGGTGGTCCGTCTGGCGGGCACCAATGTGGAAGAGGGACGCCGTATCCTTGAGGAAAGCGGTCTGCCGATCCTGACTGCCGATACCCTGGCCGAAGCCGCCGACCGTGTAGTCGGGGCCTGGCGCGATACCAAAGCCGCCTGATCTGAGCGAAGAGGAGAGTTGAGACATGTCTATTCTGATTGACGAAAACACCCCGGTTATCGTTCAGGGCTATACCGGCCGGATCGGGACCTTCCATGCCCAGGAAATGATGGAATATGGCACCAATGTTGTTGGTGGGGTGACCCCTGGCAAAGGCGGGACCACCCATCTGGGCAAACCGGTTTTCAATACCGTCAAGGAAGCGGTTGAAGCCACCGGCGCGCAAGCCTGTGGGATCTTTGTGCCGCCGCCCTATGCAGCGGATGCGATCATGGAATCGGCCGATGCGGGTATCCGTTATTCGGTCTGCATCACCGACGGCATCCCGGCCCAGGATATGATCACGGTGAAACGTTATATGCGTCGTTACCGGGAAGAAAACCGCATGATCCTGACCGGTCCGAACTGTGCCGGCACCATCAGCCCGGGCAAGGCGATGATCGGTATCATGCCGGGACATATCTATGAAAAAGGCTCCATCGGAATCGTCGCGCGCTCCGGCACGCTGGGCTATGAAGCCGCCTCCCAGATGAAAGCGCTGGGAATCGGTGTTTCCACCTCCGTCGGTATCGGTGGGGATCCGGTCAATGGTTCCTCCTTCATGGATATCCTGACGCATTTCGAACAAGACCCGGAGACCGAGGCGGTCATGATGATCGGTGAAATTGGTGGTCCGCAGGAAGCGGAAGCCGCTGAATTTATCCGCGATCACATGAAAAAGCCGGTGGTGGCCTATATCGCGGGCCTGACCGCGCCGAAAGGCCGCCGCATGGGCCATGCGGGTGCCATTGTGTCCGCCTTTGGCGAATCTGCTGCGGAGAAGGTGGAAATCCTTCGTGAAGCAGGCGTTTCTGTCGCGCCCAACCCGTCGGAGCTTGGCTCCTCGATGGCGGCTGCCCTGGGAGGCATCGCCAAGGTTGCGTGATGGTAAGGCCTGACGGAACCCCTTGACCCGGTTCCGTCGGGCATTTTGAAACCCGGCCGGACGACCCTATCCCTCGTTCCCAATGTCCGGCCGGGTCTTTTTTGAATTTGAAACAGTATCGATATCTGATGGGGATGTGTGACATGACGGCCACTATCAAACGGACAGAGCAGGCGAATATCTTGGCGCTGGCCCCGACAGACCCAAGCCCTGACAGCTATACCGGTGAAACCATCGATCTGTTATTCACCCTCTTTTGCGAGGTACTGGCCGAACGCCAGCCAGAAATACTGCCGTTGCTGCAAGGGGGGGAATTGAGCGATCCCAACCCGCACAACATCCTGCGCGGCCTCCAGGCGCTGGGCACCTGGTTCCAACTGCTGGCAATCGCTGAGGAAAATGCCGCGATGCACGGCCGCAGGCATGATGAGACACTTTATGGCGCGGAACATGCCAGGGGATCCTTTGCCCAGGTGATTGCTGATGCGGCGCGCGAAGGCATTCCTGCGGAACAGATCCAGCAGTTGCTCAATGACATGGATATCTGTGCGGTTCTGACAGCGCATCCGACCGAAGCCAAGAGGGTGACGGTTCTTGAGATCCATCGGCGCATATACCGCCGTCTTGTGGATTTGGAATCACCACGCTGGACTCCGCGGGAAAAAGACCGCCTGACCAACAAATTGCGCGCTGAGATTGATTTGCTCTGGCTGACCGGGGAAATCCGGCTGGAGAAACCGACCGTGGATCAGGAGGTGGCCTGGGGCCAGCATTTCTTTGAAGAAGTGCTGTTCGATCAAGTGCCGGAACTGATGGATCGGTTGGACTGGGCCTTGAGCTGTCATTATCCTGACTTCAATTTCAAGATCCCGCCGATCATGCGCTTTGGTTCCTGGATTGGTGGTGACCGCGATGGCAACCCCTTTGTGACGACGGAAGTCACCAGCAACACCTTTGCCAGCAATAAGAAACTGGCTCTGATCCGGTATGATCATGAGTTATCCTTATTGACCGCCCGATTGAGCATCGCGGCGCATGGTATTGAATTTCCGGATGATTTTAAGAGGGATCTGGAGCGCCTTCTTGATCTGTGCGGCAGTGGAGACATGATCGTGGCGCGCAACCCGGGCGAGTTGTTCCGGCAATATGCCACGGCCATGAAACGCCGTGTCGAGAGCATGCTGAATGCCAGGGGCGACGATGATGTGATGCCCTACAAAGATGCGGATGAATTTGCCCAGGATTTGCGGGTATTGGAAAAGGGCATGCAGGATGTGGGCTGTGTCACCCTGAACCGGACCTTGATCCGGCCCTTGCGCCGTCAGGTGGATGCCTTTGGTTTTCATACCACAGCCCTTGATATCCGGGAAAATTCCGGGGTGATCAACGAAACGCTTGCAGAGATCTGGCAGCGGCGCACAGGAGGGGCGATTGCGCCCGAAGCAGACAGTGACGAATGGAAGGCCTGGCTGCTGGCGGAACTGAGCGCGCCGATGGTCTCCCCCTACAGTTTCGATAATCTGTCGGAGATGACAGCCCGAACGCTCAGCCTGTTCACCCTGTTGGGCCGGGTGAGCCATCGAGGATCCAAGGGTCAGATCGGATCGGTTATCCTGTCCATGACCCAATCGGTGGCGGATATTCTGGGTGTGTATCTTCTGGCGAAATATGGCGGCCTGTTTTCCGATATGGAAGGGGTGGAGGCCTGCACCTGTCATATCGTGCCGCTGTTTGAAACCATCGAGGATCTGCAGCAGGCGCCGGGCATAATGAACGAGTTGTTGTCGATTCCGCTGGTGCGCCGATCCCTGCGTGCGCGCAACCGTGTCCAGGAAGTGATGATCGGCTATTCGGACTCAAACAAGGATGGCGGCTTTTTTACTTGTAACTGGGAATTGAACAAGGCACAGACCAAACTGACCCGCGCCGGCGAAAAGGCCGGTGTGAAAATCAGCTTTTTCCATGGCCGAGGCGGATCGGTCAGCCGTGGCGGCGCACCAACCATCCGGGCGGTCGCTGCCCAGCCGGCAGGCACTGTCCAGGGCAGGCTGCGGATTACTGAACAGGGTGAGGCGGTCTCGTCCAAATATGCCAACCGGGGCACGGCGCAACATCAGATGGAAATGCTGGCGGCAAGTGTGCTGGACCATAGCCTGCGCAAGCCCGTGGTAGAAGAACGCACCGACAATACCAGCTTTGACGACGCCATGGAGGCGATCGCGGGAACGGCCTATGTCGCCTATCGCAAACTGGCGGAACATCCGGGCTTGGTCAGCTATTACCAGGAGGCCAGCCCGGTGGAGGAACTGGGCCTGATGAATATTGGCTCCCGTCCTGCCAGGCGGCGCGGCGTTGCCTCGCTTGATGATCTGCGCGCCATCCCTTGGGTTTTTGCCTGGAGTCAGAATCGCCATCTGGTGCCGGTCTGGTTCGGGGTCGGCAGCGGGCTGCAGCAATTCATCAAGATTCGCGGTGATGCGGGGCTCTCCCTGCTGCGCGACATGTTTGAAAAAATGCCGCTGTTCCGCTTGGTTATTGATGAGGTTGAGCGATCGCTTTGTCTGGTCGATCTGGAGATCGCAAAGGCCTATTCCGGGCTGGTGCCGGATGAGGCGGTGCGAGCGGAATTATTCCAGCTTATTCGCGAAGAATATGAGCGGACACTGGAGGCGATCCTGGCGGTCACTGGTGAGCCGGCGTTGGCGGACCGATTTCCCGAATATCGGGTCAAACTGGATCGCAGGCTGCCGTTTCTCAGAGAAGCCGGTTTCCATCAGATCGAGATGGTCCGGCGTTTCCGGGACGGGGCTTCCAAAGGCGAGAGCAATAGCAAAGAGTTGGTGAGCCTGCTTCTTTCGATAAACTGTGTCGCTTCCGGGCTTGGCTGGACTGGATAAACCGCTATCTTGAGCGGGTTGAACAGTTGAGTATTAAGGGTGGCAAAGATTATGGCAGCGGATATCTCCGGGATGCGCGCAAAAGCGCTTGAAATCTTCCAGGCGGGCGTGGCTGCGGCCGATCCGGCCCACGCGGTGCGCCGGGGCCTTTTTCTGGAAGGTGGGGTGCTGTCAGTCGCCGGGGAAAGCGGTGACTGGAAAAGGATTTTCGTAGTGTCTTTCGGCAAGGCTGCCTGTGCCATGGCTGAAGCGGCTCTGGAGATCCTGCCTGCGGAAAAGGTTGTCTCACCCGCCCTGGTGGTCACCAATGATGAAAACGTCCGGGAAATGTCCGGATGCGAGGTCATGGGATCAAGCCATCCATTGCCGGATGCGCGCGGCCTGGCGGCGGCCAAACGGATCGAGACTCTTCTGGCGCAAGCCGAAGAGGGGGATCTGGTTCTGACCCTGGTCAGCGGTGGCGGGTCCGCATTGGTGCCGTATCCGGCGGAACCGGTAACGCTTGAGGAAAAAATTGCTACCACAGATCTGCTGCTGGCCTGTGGCGCGGATATTGTACAGATCAATGCGGTGCGCAAGCATCTATCCTGCTTCAAGGGTGGGCAATTGACCCGGATGGCGGCACCTGCCAACCTTAAGGCGTTGGTGCTCAGTGATGTGATCGGCGATGACCTGAGCGCGATCGCCAGTGGCCCTACTGTGCCGGACCCTACCCATTTTGACGATGTCAAAGCGATCCTGGAAACCTATGAAATCTGGGACAAGGTTCCAGCCTCCGTCCGATCCCGGATTGAAGAGGGGGTGGCTGGTAAGATCCCGGAAACGCCAAAAGGGGATGATGCGATTTTCCATCAGGCCCGGACCATGCTGGTCGGCAGCAACCGGCTGAGTGTCGATGCCATGATGGAAAAGGCGGCGGCTTTGGACCTGGAGGTTCGGCTCTATAGCGACGCCCTGGAAGGCAATGCGCGCGAGGAAGCGGGCATCTTGGCCAAGGAAGCCGCCAGCTTGATGGATCAGGTCGGCGACAGGCCGATGGCGGTTCTTGCTGGTGGCGAGACCACGGTGGTCTTGAAAGGCACGGGCCGGGGCGGGCGCAATCAGGAATTTGCCCTGGCTTTTGCGGCGGCGGCAAAAGGGCTGGAGCCGCGCTGGTGTTTCCTCAGCGGGGGTACAGACGGCCGGGATGGGCCGACCGATGCCGCGGGCGGCATTGTCGATCCGGGCACGTTGCAGCGCTTGTCGGAGCAGGGATTGGACGCGATTGCCATCCTGGATGACAATGATTCCTATCATGGGCTGAAAGCCAGCGGAGATCTGGTTAATACCGGTGGCACCGGTACCAATGTAGCAGATTTACAGGTACTGGTAATTTTCTGAAAGACCGGGGATAATAAGGCTGCGGGGGATCAAACATAGATAGAGTTGACAAACCCATGGTTCGGCCGCTCTTGGTCATTCTTCTGTGCTTTTTTTCCCTAGTGCCGGTTTCTGGTTCTAGGGCATCCGGCCAATTATTCTCGACCGAGGCGGTTTACCCCAGTGAACCGGTGCGAATCATTGTGGCTTTTGGTGCCGGTGGCGGTTCAGATCAACTGGCCCGTCAAATGGCGCGTGCGATCAAGGCCACATCAGGTTTGGATGTCACTATAGTCAATCGCCCCGCTGACGGCGGGATGGAGGCGATCCGGATATTCATGCGTCAACCATCGAACGGCTATAATATTTTGTTGATGACGGAAGGTGCGGCCGCGAATTACGCATCCGGGCAACTGGCCTATAATCTGAAGTAGTTGCGATCTGATCTGACACCGCTTCCTTGAAGGAGTGAGAGTTACCGGTTTTGATGACGGTGCGAACCAAACCATCAAAACACACGA
>NZ_QRDW01000014.1 GCF_003385955.1 Aestuariispira insulae | reverse complement strand
TGCGATTGCGGAAAGGTCACGTGATCCATCCGGCCCGGCGATCCCCACAACCAGGTCATCCCCGATCCGGGTCACCACCAGGTCAGAAGCCGTAATGCCGGCCTCGAAACGCAGGATATCCTGGCCCGCATCCTGTTCCACCTGGACCGTGTAATGTTCCGTCCAGTGATGGGTGTAATGTTCGGTCCGGGTCCGGGTCACCCCTTCACCATTGGTATATTGGACCTGGCGCGTCCGCTGTTCCGAACGCTGGCGCTGGCGTGCCTCGGTCACCTCATGATGATCAAGCACACTGTCCGCGCCATAGCCGCGGCCGAACATATAGATGTCATCGCCATCCTGGCCCTGCAGCAGATCCGATCCCGCACCGCCGGAGAGCGTATCATTGCCTGCGCCACCGATCAGGGTGTCATGGCCGGCAAAACCAACCATGAAATCATTCATGTCAGAACCGGCCAATATTTCGCCTTCCGCAGACCCCTGGATAACGACAGTCACAGGAACCGACGTGCCATCGCTGGTTTCTATTGAAGGCCGCGATCCGGTAAACCAATTCCGGATCAGCAGCTGACTTTCTTCCGTCAGGATCAATGTCAGATCATTGTCGTTTTTCAGGAACACAACCTGTTCCGCACTTATCCCGTCCGCCAGGACAATGCGATCTGAACCATCCGCATCCTCAATCACATCCAGACCCGCCTCAGCGGTCAACAGGAAGACATCCGATCCCTCCCCACCGACAAGGGTATCGTTGCCGATCCCACCGTCGAGCGTGTCGTTGCCCTGACCGCCGGTCAGGATGTCGTCCCCGGCGCCGCCGGAAAGGGTATCTTCACCCGCACCGCCGGTCAGCTGGTCAGCGCCATCGCTGCCTTCAAGCACGTCATTGCCAGCACCGCCGTCAAGGACGTCATCACCGGTGCCACCATCAAGAATGTCATCACCAGCCCCGGCTGACAGGGTATCATTCCCTTCGCCCCCTTCGAGCCGGTCAGCAAATGCGCCGCTGGTGAGGTTGTCATTCCCCTCGCCTCCGCGCAGGGTGACCGCTGTATCGGTCCAGGTAAGCGTATCGTCGCCACTTGACCCCATCTGGGCAGTGATTTGGGCCACGTCCTGAACGGTGCCATCGGCGAACTCAAACCGTTCGATCCGGTTTTTGGAGTCCGTGAACCAGTCGGTCAAGGTAATCTGGTCTTCTAGATCCGCCAGGTTCCGGGATTGCGTGTCCCCACTCAGCCCCACAACCAGATCATCTCCAATCCGGGTGACCACCAGGTCGGAAGCCATAATACCGGCCTCGAAACGCAGGATATCCTGGCCCGCATCCTGTTCCACCAGGACCGTGTAATGTTCCGTCCAGTGATGGGTGTAATGTTCGGTTCGGGTCCGGGTCACCCCTTCGCCATTGGTATATTGAACTTGGCGCGTCCGCTGTTCCGAACGCTGGCGCTGGCGTGCCTCGGTCACCTCATGATGGTCTACCACCACATCCTTGCCGCCGCCGCGGCCGAACAGATAGACGTCATCGCCAATACCACCTTCGAGCCGGTCGTTGCCCTGACCGCCATTCAGGGTATCGTTTCCGATCCCGCCGATGACCGTGTCATCCCCGCCGAGTGCATTAATAATGTCGTTATTGTCCGTACCGGCAACGGTTTCACCGATTTCTGTCCCGGCGATCGCGACCTGTACCGTCAACGCTGTGCCATCTTCCAGCAAAATCGGCAATTCAGTGCCGCTGAACCATCCCTTGATGGTCAGTTGATCATCATCCGACAGGATCAGCACAAGGGAGTCGTCCCGTTTGACAAATGTGACGCCTGACGCGGAAAGACCACCGGTCAACACGATCTGATCTATGGTTTCCGCATCCTCGATGGTATCCAGTCCGGAGCCGGCACCAAAGACAAAGCTATCGCTGCCCGTACCGCCGGTCAGAATATCATTGCCGGCACCGCCGCTGAGGCTGTCATTACCGGAGCCACCTAACAGGGTGTCATCACCGGTGCCGCCGTTCAGGGTATCATTGCCGGCACCCCCATCCAGAAAATCATTGCCGGAGCCGCCGTCCTGGGTATCGTCGCCGGCCCCTGATGTCAGTCTGTCATTTCCGTCATCACCCGTAATGACATCATCCGCGTCCCCGGAGCTCAGTGTATCATCACCAAGCCCGCCATGAAGTGTGGCAGCCGTTTCCGTCCAGCTGAGATTGTCATCCTGGTCCGTGCCGAGCAGGCCTACAATTCCGGCAACGCCTATTTCCTGACCGTCGGCAAACAGGAAACTCTCGATCCGGTCCTTGGAATCGCCAAACCAGTTTTGCAGGGTGATCTGATCACCGATTTCCTGCAGGTCTCTCGTTCCGCCAGCAACCCCCAGCCCGACAACAAGATCATCGCCGATCCGGGTAACCACGAGGTCGTCAACGCCGATGCCGGTTTCAAATCTCAGGACATCATTGCCGCCGTCCTTTATGACTTGGACATTGTAATGCTCGGTCCAGTGGTGGGTGTAATGTTCGGTCCGGGTCTGGGTTATCCCTTCGCCATTGGTATATTGAACCTGTCGCGTCCGCTGTTCCGAACGCTGGCGCTGGCGTGCCTCGGTAGCCTCATGATGATCGATCACGAGGTCCTTGCCACTGTCCCGTCCAAAAACATAGACGTCATCGCCAAGACCGCCCATCAAGGTGTCGTTCCCGGCACCGCCAATAAGATCATCCGCACCGGCACCGCCAACCAGGACATCCTCCCCGGATAGGCCGGTGAGACTGTTGTCACCGTCATTGCCCGTCAGCGTATCGGACTGGTTGCTGCCTTTCACATGCTCAATGCTGACAAGCTGGTCACCGCCAGCAGTGCCATTCGCACCGGTTCCTGAAACCAGATCAACCGTCACGCCTTCCGATGAATTTTCATAGCTCGCGAGATCCTCACCGCTGCCGCCGTCCAGAACATCCGCACCATTGCTGCCATGAAGCGTATCGTTCCCGGCAAGCCCCTTGAGATGATCATTGCCCTCGAGGCCATACAACACCTCATCTCCAGAAAGGCCTGTAAGGCTGTCATCATTGACAGTGCCGCGCAAAACGCCAACACCAATCCGGAAATATCCGGTCGATTTGCCCCCCTTACCATCGGTGATTTCCAGGGTTACAATCTCGACCCCTTTGAAGCCGGCATCCGGGGTATATTTATAATTCACCCCATCCAGGATCTCGAAAGTGCCGTTTTCGACAGTCCCGGCCAGAGCCACAGACAATGTGTCCCCATCCACGTCATAAACATCCAACGCACCTGTAACGCTGGTGCCCGGCAGGATCAACAGCGACGGCTGCTGTTGCTGGGCCAGGAGGTCCAGCGACAGAACCGGGTCGTTGTTCCGACCATCAACATAGATTGAGGCATCGGCAAAATTCACTTGCTCAACCGCCTGCAGCACGACCACCTCACCTGTCCCCTTATGGGTCAGCCGCACAGTGTCATTTTCGAGATGTTCGATCTCATAATCCCGGAGATTGCCCTCCAGTACGGCGGTATCCTGGCCGCCATTGCCGATCAGAATATCGTTGCCGCCCTTACCGTAGAGGGTGTCATCAGACGCCCCGCCAATCAGCCAGTCAGCACCGCTACTGCCTTCAATAGAGGTGTTTTCCCCGTCAGCGGATACAGCATTTTCGATGCCGCTGATGTCAATTTCTGTATCATCCGCGAACCGGATTTTCTCGATCCGTTTTTTCGAATCCGCCCAGTCTTTGACCCGGATCACATCCCCCAGGTCAGAAACCGCAGCCATGGGGTTTTCTGGATCGCGAAGTCCGATCAGCATATCGTTGCCATCGCGCTGCAGAACCAGATCGGATGCGATGATCCCCGCACCGAACTTTAGGATATCCTGGCCACCATCCAATTCGACCTGCACATCGTAATCCACATTCCAGGTGTGGGTGTATTCTTCCGTCCGATAGCGGGTAACCCCTTCTCCATTCACATATTCCACACGCCGTGTGCGCCGCTCGGATTCCTGGCGTTGGCGTATTTCGGTCACCTCATGCAGGTCATGGATTTGATCGCGGCCATCCCCCCGGCTGAAGACATAAACGTCATTGCCGGCACCGCCATCCAGGGTATCATCACCCAGGCCGCCTTCGATAATATTGGCGGCACCATCGCCTTGGATCCGGTCCGCATACCGGCTACCGGTCACATTTTCAACACTCTCCAAGCTGTCCTGGTTGCCGTCGAAATCCGTCGGAATAATATCATAGACCGTGCGATAGCCAGTCGCCTGCTTGCGTTCGGTTATCCTGCGCGTGCCCTGCTCGCCGCTCGGAACCGTGCGAACGATGGTTTTCGTGTAGGTATATGCCACTTGGCGCGGACGGACCTCGGTGGCAAAGAAATCATCACCGACCGCATCATTGGTCGAACGACCGGCAGCCAAGTTGACTGACACACCCTTGGTATCATCGGCATAAGACACGGTATCATTGCCCAGGCCGCCCCGGATGACATCATTGCCATCCCCGCCGAGAAGCAAGTCATTCCCCACATCGCCACTCAGGGTATCATCACCGGTGCCGCCATGAATCCGGTCATGGCCCCAGCCGCCCATCATCTGGTCATTCCCGGCACCGCCCATCAGACTGTCGGCACCAAAATCACCATGCATCAGGTTATCACCATCCGATCCGACCAGCGTGTCCGCATAAGCCGACCCCAAGATATTCTCAATAGAGGTTAGCGTATCGCCCTCTGCCTCGCCGCCGGAGCCCTGGCCTGTTGCCAGGCTCACAGTCACGCCATGCGCAGATGCGGAATAGATCGCGGTATCGATACCCGCGCCACCATCCAGTTTATCAGCCCCCTTACCGCCCGTGAGGCTGTTGTCGCCATCGGAACCGGTCAGCGTATCGGCGTGATCGGAACCGGTGACATTTTCGATGGAAATCAGATGATCCCCCTCGGCATCGCCACCCGAGACGGACGGCGTGTCACCCGACAGGTCAACTGTCACCGCGGCGTTGGAATTTCCGTAATAGGCCGTGTCAGCGCCTGTGCCGCCATCCAGCGTATCCGCACCGGCACCGCCATCGAGCACATCGTCACCATCCAGGCCTTCCAAAATATTGCTTTCGGAATCGCCCACCAGAAGGTTGTTCCGATGATCCCCAAGGAAAGTCACAGTGATCTCGTTGCCAGAAGCATCAAAGAAATCGACCTGATGGACCGGTTTGACAAACCAATTCCGAACCGTCAGGCGGTCCTTCATGGAAATAACGGCAACCAGATCATCACCCACGCGGGAGAATTGAATATCCTCACCGGAAATACCTGCACCCAGGATGACTTTGGACCCCTCGCCCTCATCCCGGATGATGTCATGGCCAGACCCTTTTCCGAACAAATAGGTGTTTGCACCAGTGCCGCCAATCATCACATCATCGTCAGCACCACCGACAAGCAGGTCATCATCCACATCCCCAATCAGCAGATCCTCGCCCGCGCCGCCATGCAATTCGTTCTGGCCCTTGCCGCCACGGATGATGTTTGCCTTGTCATCGCCGGTCAGGATGTCGTCATGCGCCGATCCTTCGAGATTTTCGATCGAGACAAACTGATCCCCTTCCGCTTGGCCGCCACTACCGGTGCCGGTGGACAGATCAACCGTGACCCCGGTCTCGGAATCCTCATAGGATGCGGTATCAAGCCCTTCACCGCCATCCAGCAGGTCCGCGCCTTTGCCCCCGACCAGCTTGTCCTGGCCCTCACCGCCAAGCAGATGATCATCGCCATCATCGCCACGCAGCAAATCCGCATCCTCGCCACCAGACAAGGTGTCTTTCCCATCTCCCCCAAAGAGATAGTCACCGCCCTTGCCGCCGGAGATGGTATCATCGCCCTGGTCGCCGGACAGCGCGTCATCGCCTTCAGCGCCGTCGATCACGTCATTGCCGTCATCGCCGGAAATCACATCCCCTTTATTGCTGCCTGTGACAATATCATCACCATCACCCAGCCCCGCCGTCAGGGCGATATTCTTCATGGTGAAGACATCCGCGCCATCGGTCCCGATGCGGGTAACGATTTTCGGCACATCCAGGCTGGCAGTGTCACCGTCGCTGAAAGTGAACCTTTCAATCCGGTCCTTTTCATCCAGCCAGTTTTTCAGCCTGATCTTATCGGTCAGATCGGCAAAGGCCTGGTCACGGTCATCGCCCAGTATCCCGATGACGAGGTCATTCCCCTCAATGGTCATGACAAGATCATCCGCCGAGATCCCAGGGCCAAACGCCAGGACATCATCACCGCCGTCGCCATGCCGGTCATGATAGCCGGTATGATGGAAAGTCCGGACAAAAGTATCTTCGCCACCGCCCTTCACCCAGCGGGTTGTCGGATTGCTGTTTTCCCCGTTGAACTGAGTAATCCAGCGTCCCCGTTCCTGCGTGGTATAGGTATAGGCTTCACGATAACGGTAGTGATCGTTGATCACATCGCTGCCGTCGCCACGGGCAAAATGGTAGACGTCATCACCGGCATCCCCTTCCAGCAAATCGCTGCCGGCCCCGCCAGACATAACATCCTTACCATCGCCGCCTTTCAGAGTATCGTTCCCCGCCAGCCCCAACAAAGTGCCGCCTGCATTCGAGGCGGTCAGGGTTTCTCCGTCTGCCCCGCCTTTAACAGCCATTTCAACCGCCAGTTCGGAACCGTCATTCAACAGGAATTTCGGCCGGTTTTCGGCATTGGTAAACCAGCCTTTGACTGTGACGGAGTCAGCCCTAGAAATCAGTTGCGCCACAAGGTCATTGCCAACCCGGACAAAAGCAACATTCTCGGCGGTGATGCCGTCTCCCAGTTGGACCGCGCCGTCGTCGCCGGTATGGATCACAGTATCCGCGCCGTCACCCAGATTGAAGACATAGCGGTCCGCGCCGCCTCCCCCAATCAGGGTATCTCTGCCCGCGCCGCCAGCCAGCGTATTGGCATTGGCATCGCCGATCAGGCGGTCCGCATGCCTGGAACCGATTGCATTTTCAATGGATTCAAAAACATCCCCAGCCGCATCACCGCCGGAAGCGCTGACCGGATCGGTGGAAAGATCAATAACCACCCCACGGTTAGAGCCTTCATAGGAAACCGTATCCGAGCCCTCGCCCCCTTTAAGGGTATCAGCACCCGCGCCACCTTCCAAAATATCGTCGCCTGCGCCACCGTCCAGCTGGTCCGCACCCTTGCCGCCGCGCAGGATATTCGCCTGGTCATCGCCGGCGAGCTGATCATCGTAATCCGTGCCGATCACCCCTTCGATTCCCATCAGCACATCGCCCGCCGCCGCGCCGGAAACGGATTTATCCGTCAGATTCACGGAAACCGCACTGTCCGCATCGGCGTAGCTTACGCTGTCAAGGCCAGCGCCACCGACGAAAGTATCAGCCGCATTACTGCCAGAGAGAGTGTCATCACCGGCACCGCCATGCAGCTCCACGGATGTTTCACCGCTGGTAAACAGGATGTCATTCCCCGCGCCGCCGACAACAATTTCGGCATTCATTGCCGAAGCATCCAGATTGACCGAGCCGCTGCCTTCCGCAACCACGATATCCATGCCCACACCGGCATCGATATTCGCAATCTCATCCTCCGCATCGACATAGAGAATGTCATCCCCGGCGCCTGCAGAGAATGTGTCAGAGCCTGCGCCGCCTTTCAGCCGGTCATCGCCGGCATTGCCTGTCAGATGGTCATCACCGCTGCCGCCGTCAATCTGGTCATCGCCGCCTGCGCCGGTCAGTGTGTCGTTGCCGTCCTTACCAATCAGTACAGCATCGATATCGGCGGAAACCGAGAGAATATCATCTCCGGCATTACCAATTGCCGCTTCCGCATTAACTGCGGTGATATCCAGAGTAACCCCTTCGTCGCCGTCAACAACGATGATATCCTGCCCCTCACCGGCATCGATATTATCTGTGCCGTCTTTGAGGTCATCCGCGTCGATGGCCAGGATGTCATCGCCTGCGCCGGCCTTCAAAATATCCTTGCCGGTACCGCCGGTCAGGCGGTCTTTCCCGCTGCCGCCCAACAAGGTGTCATCACCATCTTCGCCGTTCAGGATGACGCCTTGCGAGCCGTCTTCGCCGCCGGTTTTGCTGCCGTCCATCTCGTCATCACCGGCGCCGCCGATAATGATGCCGCTGGCCGATGCGTCGATCTCAACACTGAGATTTTCGCTGCCTTGCGCGACCAGAACATTGTCCCGGCCTTCAAGGTCAATCATAGAGAAGGAGGCATCATCATCCAGATCGTCAAAGCCTAGGCCCAGGCTATCATGTTTGAGCGAGACACCATAAACGCCCGCCGAGAAGCGGTCTTTGATCCCCAGCTGCGCAAAACGCGAGCTGTAGGTAATCTGGTTTCCTTTCATCAGCTCGCCGGCCGCCTGCAGCCCCGTCAGTCGGATCGCCGTGATGCCAAGGCGGTGAAGCGCGTGCAGCTCGCCAAATTCGGTAATCCCATTTTGGTTTGTATCGCGCCAGATGCGGACCTTGTCGAAATCCTCATCCTGGGCGTCAAAGACGCCATCATGGTTGCTGTCCTCTGACGCCAGCCAGTTTTGTTCCGGCGCGCCATTCGGATCTTCGGGTGCCAGCCGGGTATAGATTTCGGAAATATCGTTGATCTTGCCGTCGTCATTCCAGTCACGGACCAGAAGACCGTCATTGGCGCCGATCCAGGCTGTTTTCTCCAGATAGCCGTCCTGGTCGATATCGAACAGGACATTAGATTTTTCCGCATCGGTAAGCTCGATGCCATCCCCGCCGAGGTCAAACACAAGGAAGTCGGACTTGGCCTGGTTCTCGCCCAATTCCATCGCTGCGGCCTCAGCCGCCTGATACAGATCATCATCGTGATCCGTGCCGTAAAGCGCGTCTTGAAGGTCAAAAGCATCGCGTGCGACAGTGTCGGTGGCGGTTGCCTTATCCAGACCCAGCTCCAGGGAGCGCTCCAGCATCGCCTCCCATTTCTTGCGCATGGTCGGCCCCTGCAGGTCCATGAAATCGTTGAATAGGGCCTTGTTGTCATTATAAAGACCGAATTGTGCCGCCGCTTTCAGGTCGGTTTGCAGCTGATCGAAAGTGCTGGCGTTAGTGCGCCGCAGGGCGCGCTTCATATAGAGGTCGCCGCCCTCGATCTCCAGGGCGCTGCTCTTCAGGGTTTTCAGGACGCCACGCTTAATCGACTGCTCCGCGCTGGAGAAGGTGCCCGCCGGCGAGCCGTAGCCATGCTCACTCCAGCCGTATCCGCCGCCGCCGGGCGCACGCTTGACCACACCGCCAACAGCCCCGATCGTGCCATTCAACAGGTCGGAGGCTGCTTCACCCAACTGGATGACAACATTGGCATCCAGGCCATTGTCCGTGCCCCAGCCGGACACATAATATTCGCCCTTGCTGTAATTGAAATCGACATTTGCGTGCCCGATCGGCTTGCCGCCGCCACCGCCAAACAGACTGCCGATACCGCCGCCAAGGAAGGAACCAACAAAGGCCGCCACGGCCAGCACTGCCCAACCGGCTGGGTTGGTGGCCAGCGCGGCAGCAGCAGCACCGAAAGTAGCTGTAGAACCGGCAGCAAAACCGGCCCCTAAAGCGACCAGACCGCCATTTACAGCAAACGCGGTCACACCAATCGTCGCAACAGTAGAGCCCACGGCAGAGCCAATGCTGATGCTCTGCGGGTTACCGCTGAAGACGGACATGGCAAGCCGGGATCCCAGATAACTGCCCACGGCACCGGCAATCGCGCCACCGATACTCATCGGATCATAGCTATAGATATTGTTGCCGGCGGCATCGAATATTTCTTTACCCGCAGTATCCAACTGCTTCGTCAGGCCAAAGGCTCCGAAACCGGCTTCGGTGGTCAACACGCCAGCCTCTTTGAGGACCGTGCCGATCCCACCCATGATCAGCGAGCTGCCGGCCGCCTTGAAGGCGGTAGAAATGGCACCGCCCAGATAACCATCGCCCAGAGTATCGCCCAGGACATTGTCAACAACACGGCTCACGCCAAAAGAAACAGCCGAAGAGGTCACAGCGCCGGCAAAGCGGACACCGAATGTGTCCACCGCTTTCGCCAGATCAAGCGTGCTCGTATTTTCAACAGCATCATGGATCACTTGCCCGACATCGCCGCCCAGGGTGCGGCCAAGCGCACCGGAGACAATTCCGACGGCGACACTGTCGCCAAACAGACGCTCACCCAGCTCCTGGAACAGGGCGCCGCCAAGCACACTGCCGACGCCGCGGTAATATTGGATGGAATCGTTATGGACCCGGTAACCGCCGGCCACATAGGTATGCAGCCCTTCGACAGTGAAATTGTAGACGGTGGTGCGCCGTCCGGTCCGCCGGACCCCATAGCCCGGAATGGCTGTCTGGGTGGAGAGCGGCGCACTCAGCTCCGCCAGAGAGGTATATTCCCCGGTCGGGGTCAGGAATTTAAGCCCCTCGGGCTCCGGCAGGTCCGGCACATTGCCAGCACAGGCAGAAGAACTCAGCAGATCATCGCGCAACCCGGAGTCGATGTTGAAAAACAGAACCCGCGGAAGTTGTGCACTCGAACAAACCACCTGACGCATAGCGTCCCCCCAGTAAATTTTTGTATCTCAAGCTGACCGCAGCCGGACGGCGCGGCGCAAAAATATAATTACAGTTCGACGATCTTCATGCCGGAGCCATCCGGCGCCGGAACCAAAGTCTTTACCGACTGGCCTTTGAAGATTTCCTCTCGGAGCTCCTTGACCACTTTATCCGCCCCGCCAAAAGGCGTGATCACATCCATCAGCCAGGCTTGTTTGCCATTGTTCCATTCAGCGGGGGAAATCCGGGCCCCCGCCTGGGCGATCCGGTCAGCCGTGCTGTCATTGACAAACGCCCAGGACGCATAGGCAACGGGCAGGCCCTTTTCGCGCCAGATCCGCGCCTGTCCAAGCGACAAAGGCGGGATGATCAGCCATTCCAGATCCGTGATGAAAAGATGCTTATGAGTAGGCAGCTGGGTCATCAGCCAGGCCACTTCCCCGAGATATTTCAGATGCTCGTTTGCCGCGTCGCCAATCTTGCGCAGCTCTTCCTCACCCTGTTCCCTGAACTCGTCGGAAAGCGATTCAACCTTATCGGCCGCGGCATCCATCTGGCCCAGCGCGTCCGTCTGTTGTTTCATTTTTTCGCTGAAAGCGCCCTCTGCCGTACCGGCTGCAGATTTTTTCGTACGCGTTTTACCTGCGCCGTTCGCACGCGCCTTACCCTTGGTCATCCAAAATGACTCCCCCACCTAAAGACTACCCCTTGGACGGCCCCACCCCTGGGATTAAAAACCGTCCGCCACAAGATCTATAAATCACCATTTCGAAAAAGGATGTCAACAAACAATTAGGTATTATCTTATGTACACGTTTAAAGAACAAACATTAGCAAAAAGCAATCTATTGATGAGCTATTGATCATTGTTCGAAAGTATGTGTATTGGGCCGTCTAGAACCTTTGGGGATATCCTTTTCAGAAACCATTTTTTGGGAATCTGGATCATAGCTGGGGAAGGGTTTGAGATATTGAACCGGGCTCAAAAATTGCTCACAACAGGTGAGACTGCGGGATTATTTCGGAAAATTGGCGTTGGTGGGAAACAGCCGTTCCAATTCGGAAAACCCCACATAAAACACATCGCTTTTGCGACGGCACTCGCTGCCGGAACGGCATATTTCTCTGCGTCCGCTCATTCAAAGACCTGTGCCGAGGACGCAACACAGCCGCATTGCCCCAGCGTTGCTGTTCCGCCGCCTCAGTTTGAGCATGAATCCGACAAAGGAAAGTTCGTTCTTGCGGCTTTTCAATATAATAAATTTGATCAGATTTACACGCATTCCGATCTGAATTTCTGCCGCGGCTTTATCGCTGATTTCCAAAAACAGGCGAATCTGGAACATCGGGAACCGCAGGCTAAATCCGCACAATACGACCAAACGCCATTCACACCCTATCTTGGCAAATGCGGTGGCACGGACTGGCATAGAGCGGAAGGAGCAGCCGGTGGCGGCCCTAATGCAACAGCTTTCTTTTATGGATTTGAAAACCTCAAGCTCTATTCGCCTAAAGGCCTCTCTCCAGCCCCCCATCCGGGAACTCCGGTGGTCTATATGGAGGGGTTGATTGCACTGGGCGCCGACACTCCGCTGAGCACAGAGGAAGCGATTGCTCACCGCCAGGAAACCAAGACACTGGTTTCCGAGGGGTTGACCACTTTTCATAGAAAATCAGGCGGCTACTTTTCACTCGATAAGGAAACCTGCAGGCTGCGCAGGCTGGTCTCTATAACCGATCATGCTTTCTGGAATGCGAGGCTTCCAACGATCGCCGAGAGAGCAGTCGCAGGCGTGAACGGTCTGATTACCTATCAAGGCAAAAACTATATATACGATTTTCAGTATGCTCCGCTTACCGGAGATAAATCCGACAACGATCTTACACTTTACGAACTGACATCCGAGGGAAGTTCGGAAGTGTGCAAATTTTACCAAAACGAGGGAACGCAGGGGGAATAAATGGCAACGGCAACAGAATTAGCAGCAGAGTTTCTTACAAGATCAGATGTCGAAGGCTATGTCGGCAGAATTTACGGTGGCAACAGCAAACATAGCAACACAACTGGCATTGGTGAGGCAACCATCGGAAGCGGCTACGCGTTGGTTGTATATGATGGCAGCAACACCTGGTCCATGCGCGACATAAGCGACATCAAAGCCGCGTTCGCCCATGCAGGCATCACTCTAACCGGCACAATGGAAACAGATCTAAAGACTTTACTGCAACGAAATGTTGATCAATTGAACGGTAAAACCGTTTCTTCTGCGAACGCTCATCTTGATATCAAAGTCCATGATCCAAAAAACGGCAGCCCGAATGCATTTCCCAAAATCACCGCCAATGAAATACAGGCAAGAAAGATCTCTGAATATGTTATTGAACATGACATAAAACCAGCCATCTTTCGAAGGTTGACTGCACTTTCCAAAGGCTCCATGAACCAAAGCCAGGTCATCCAAGAATTTAATAAACTATCCACTCAAGAGCAGGCAGCAATCCTGTCCGTCGGTTACCAAAGCGCAAACAAGCTGGGTCCTAATTTCTTCGCTGCTTTTAAGGCCGGGAACAAGGCGGACATGGCGAACGAAATACGTGATCATACATGGTCCGGCACTGAAAAAGACCACCGAGGACGCGCTACCGGCGATTTCTTCGATACACCTATCCAACAGGATCTTCTCGATGCCTTTGTCCTTGCCAAGATCAAGGGACATGAGAATATCGCCTATCATTCTCTGACCAAGGCTCTGTTGGCTCGAAAATATGTCGTAAACGGGCTGCAAGAAAAGCTTAATTTGGAAGACAGCAATGGTTTACCGGATTATGCCGCGGCCGCACGATATTACGACCTCCTTACCGCAAAACAGAAAGCAGCTGTTGGAGGCACCTTACTGGCCCAAGGCAAGGAGATGCTCGGCAAAAACATGGCCGGAGGCATCAAAAAACTGGTCGATGGCGCGAACGCTGCGGAACGGCTTGAAGGCAGCTTGGCGATCTTTGAAGAGATTGCCTTTGGATCTTTCGCATTCAGTAAGATAGCGCGAAACAATCCCGGTGTTGACGAGTTGATAACTCTCCAGACCAGGGAAATTGCACGGCTGGAAGATGCCAAACATTTCAATCCGATGTTTGACACCAATCTGGACGCACAATCCCTCAACCAGATGCTGGACAATCTGATCAACATGGGGAGCACGTACAGCACCAGGTTGGCGACTTTGGGCTTTTCGAAGGACCAAATCATCGGGCTGTTCCGAAAATACCTCTTTAATGAGGAAATCATTAAGAATGACCCCAATCTGCTCCCCCAGGAGAAGCAGGCGTTACTCCGGAAAGCCGAAGTCACCCGCAAACTCTTGAGTGACAAAGGCTCCGAACTGCCACTGAAACGGTGTTTTGCAGCAGGCACAATGATCTCATTGGCCGATGGCTCATATAAGCCGATTGAGGAAATCAGAATTGGTGACGAGGTACTTGCCTTTGATCAAGACCATCAGGATTCAAACAGTCCCCTGGTCGCGCGAAAGGTAACAAAACTGTTTGTTTCTCACGACAAGCTCGTTATCAACTTTCACGGCGTCAAGGTCACCCCCGATCACGTAACCTTGTGCGGAGAAGGCCCCCAGGAAGGCAGGTTCATGCCCCTGATCGACATCATCCGTTCCGATGGCACCGTGGTTCTGCAGAACGGCACCTCGGTGCGCGCAGCGACCAACTTCCCGGTCGGCAGCATTGAGGATAGGCTTGTTCAGGTGAATTATCTGACAGACCCGGTAAAAAGAACTTTCCACTATGGCAAGATTCGCGCCGGGACTTTGCTTCTGCGCAATGATGGAAGCACAGTTTCTGTGCTGGATTGCATTCGAGCGCAGGGCAAGGAGCTGCGCTTGGATGGCCTGCTGCAGGACCAAGCGGAGCAAACCCCTCCGGAGCCGCTAATGTGGGCGGGTGACCTACCAAAGCCAGAGGATTATATCCTGCAACTCAGCAATCTGACCCGCGATGAGCTGACATTTCACGAAGCCGCCCAGCCACGCCATTAGGCGCGGGCAAGCCGTAAATATGAGCACGGCATGGAGCGATGTACGCCAACGCTCCATGCCGATACAGCCGATACATCGGACAATCACTCAGCCAGGGAATATTGATCCGGCTCCCCCATATCCCACCAAGCAGCAACCACATTCCCCTGCACATTGACGAAACGGCCGTCTGAGCGCAGGTGATAGCCGCGCTCCTCCATCATTTCTCTGATGGAATAGACGCGACCATTCTTCTCGCCATAGGGCGTGCCAGCCCGCATATGCACAATGGCGACGCCTGCATCTGTCTGATGCCCGACCGGTATGACCTGGTCATCCGCACCGCCGACCGGACAGCCTGTGCGGGCGCGCAGCGCCTGCCCGTCAGCGCCAACCACCATGCCATCCTCCGCCAGGATATCAGCCAGTTTTTTAAAGGATCCGTCGGGGGTGAGGAACTGATGGCCTGGGGTCACTTCAATTCCGTGGAAGCTCAACACTTCCTGCCCTTCGGTTTTGTGCAGCTGTGTGACCCGGCCAGGAACAGTTGCATCCTCGGGACCGGTATAGGCAGCCACCTCATCTCCCAGTGAGATCTCTTCGATCGGCATAAATCCGCCATCCGCCAATTCGATGGAGGTGCCCGCCGCGAAACAATGCGAATATCGCTTGCTTCCGTCCGGATTTTTCGATGCATCCAATTTGCTCTTATCAATCACCTGACCGTTGGCATCAAGCTCAGGCAGCCGATCCTGATCCCCCGGGGAGGATTCAAAAAACCCCTCATCCGGATGCACTTTGTCATAATCTTTGTAACCTGCCTCATCCAGCAACGTCCGATAGGCGGTATTGCTGTTATATTGGGCTTTCGTAAAAGTCGGCTGCTCATCCCGTCCGTGGGTATGGACCCTGGAATGTCCAGGTCCGGTCAGTTGATAGTCAAACTTGTCTGAGTATTTTGCCGCCGCCCCGCGGAACAGGTTCCATGTCTGCTCAGTGTTTCGGCCTTGATTTAAAGGAATTTCGACCCAGTTGCTTCTGTCTTCGGGCCCCATGGCAAGGCGAACGCCGCTTTGATAACTACCATTGGCGTCATAAAATACTTCCGTGATCATCAGATTGTCGCCGCCCATGAGCACACCATGTTTGGGATAGCCATGAAACTCTGCGCGCACGGTGCCCGCACCGTCGACCAAAATCAGATAGTTGTGCTGTCCAACCCCCGCAGTGAAAGGCACGTCTTTTTGCCCGCCATAAATCTTCCAATCAACGCCAATCTGTAACGATGCCATTTGTTATTCCCCCGAGTTAAAATCTTTGCCGAATTCGTTCATCCCAAGATCGGAAACGGATACAATCGTCCGGACTTGCCCCTGTTCCGAAAGGAACAGGATCGACCATTCAACAGGCTGGAACATTGGTTCATCCGAGGATTTCCAGCTGATGCTGATCGGTCCGCCTGAATAAATCTGTTTGCAGACCATAAACCGATCAAAGCGGCCGCCCTGCATTTCCCTGTAACTTTCACAAAAGAACCCTTCCCGCCGCAGCCATCCGGCTGCGTCTTCAAATCCAGCGCTGGCCTCAACCGGGTGTTCCGAAAGCCAGTCCCGAAGAAGGCTTCGTGCCTTTTCCAGGCTCTGCTTCCGGGTCGCCGCAAATTCGGCATCACCGGGTTCATAGCTATAATAGGCAGATGCCGTGTCAGACAGGCTTTCAAACCAGATATCCCGCACAACACGTGGCTGATCCGCGCAGGAAGACAGCAGCCCCAGAAATAACCACGCCAGAAAAGCAGAATTGAAAAAACGCTGTCCGCGCGCCTTGAGAAACGGAATGAGA
Organism: Aestuariispira insulae; assembly: GCF_003385955.1. Taxonomy (GTDB): domain Bacteria; phylum Pseudomonadota; class Alphaproteobacteria; order UBA8366; family Aestuariispiraceae; genus Aestuariispira; species Aestuariispira insulae. The sequence continues at coordinate 66,007 of NZ_QRDW01000014.1, read as the reverse complement.
CTCTTGTGCTCTATCATCTCCAGGTCCCCCACACCCCCCGCAAATCCCCCAGATAGGGTCTTGCCGTTTCCAGGATCTCGCGATGGTCTAACTCTTCCGGCTCCACCATGCCCTGGTTCGGGTTGCCAAGCACCCAGACAAGCCCGGCGATCAGGCCGGCCGCCACCTGCAAGGTGGTGGCATTGGCATGCGGGACCGCCTTTCGCGCATCGGCAACATCCAGAGTGGAGCCGAACCAATAAACGTTGTCAGATCCTTCCCGGATGATCAGCGCCCCCAATTCATCCACTCCGCCGTCAATTTCCGTCATCAGTACCCGCATCGGCACCTCATCACCCAGATAGCGGTGACAATGAAGCGAAGCGATCGCCAAATCACAGGGCTGATAGGCAAAAAGCACGGTGGGCTGCCAATATTCACCGGTGATTTGGTCGGTGCCGGACAGGAAATCCGCGGTAGAGAAAGTTTCTTCATGCGGCAGCACAAAGGCGGCAAAATCCCCACAAGATGGCAGCCAGCTTTTAACATGATAATCCTGGGCCCGTCCCGGCATCGTCACGGTCCGGCAACCGCCTTCGAATGAAACCTCCGCGCCTGCCACCATTTTCTCGTGACTGCCCCAGGCAAAAGAAGGTGGATCGCAGGCCTCTTCGATCAGGCCTTCCACGGACCAGGTATTGACCAATTCCCCCGGCTGGCGGCCCTGCCCGGAATACTGGCTATCGCGCTCGGAAAAATGGACCGCCTGCAGCTTAAGCGTCTGCGCCAAGGCCGACCAGTCTCCAGGCACAGACCGATCATCCGCCAGGAGCCCCTCTGCCACCGCAACATCCACCAGGGCCTGTTTCGCGAAATGCGAGACCAATCCCGGATTGGCACCATGGGTGATCAGGGCAGTTGCCCGTTTGGGGAGCCCTTCGCGCATTTCTACATGCGCGGCCCGCAACCGGCTCACCGGGGCAGGCACCGGCGCATCCCGCCATTCTTCGGAGCTGGTATCGATATAATCGATGCCATTTTCCAGGCAGATCCTGACCAAGTCGAGAGAGCCGACCCCTTCGGTCAGATTGACAAGGCAGTCTCCCGCCGCGAGCAACTGCCGCAGCCTGGCCTCCAAATTGCCGCGCTCCAGATGAAAAACCTCATGCGCCACACCCCAACCGTCGCGCAAAGGCGCATTACGGTCATCGTCAGACAGGATCATCACCTGATCCGGCCGAACATCCACATGCTCGAAAAGAAGCGGTAAAACCGTCACGCCGATGCTGCCGAAACCCAGCACCAGAATCCGATCACCACGAAACACGGCTTTGCCCACGAAACCCCCTGCCATACGGCGCATCCACCAAAGCAGCCATCACAGAAAGCAAGCTAATATGCGGTATCCGCGCACGCAAGGCCACAATGCGAATTCATCTCAATTCCGCTTGCAAAATCACGCTGGAATGATAACCGGGTGTTAAACAATCAGCCTCGTTTTAGACGCAAGGACCCCCCAGCCCCATGACCGCCATGCCTCAGATTGCCAAGGACCTGATCGGCGCGCACCGGATCGCCGATGTGTTTCCGATGCGCAAAGACTACCGGAATCGGGTTTGGCGGGTGGTCGGCGGTAATCAGGACCGCTATATCGTCAAACGGTTTGATAATCGCATTGTGTTTGAAAACGAGTTGATCGCCGTCCACACGCTCAACCGGCTGGGGCTGCCCTGCCCGGAGATCCATTCAACCGGCGGCTTAACGGTTGTCTATCTCGACAGCGGAGGACGCGATCTCCGGCATTTTGGCGCTTCCGCGGTTCGCCAGGCCGGCTTTGCCTTGCGCCGGCTTCATGACGTTCCAGGCGAAGTATTTGAGGAAACAGCGTTGCAGATCCCGACCCAGCCCAATCAGGCCCGGATCATCGCGGAACGAAACGGATATCCTCACCGAACCGGTACCGTCTGGTGCCATGGCGATTTTCATCCGGGAAACATCTTGTTTGATGGGAATGGCCAATTTCTCCATATGATCGATTTTGAAGATTTTGCGCCGGGCGATCCGCTGGCGGATCTCGCCATTGGATGTGTCGAATTTGCCAGCCACCGCCCGAACGAAGCCAGCCGGATTATCGGGGCTTTGTGCGGTGGCTATTTTGATACGGCCGAGAGGGATGCACGGTTTGAGGAATGGCAGGATCCCGAGATCCGTCTCCTCCTGGTTGAAGCGGCGTTCCAGATCGTGGAATCCTGGGCCCGCGCCAATCGCCGGCAGGATCTCATCACCTGGTATGCGGGTTCAAAACCCGCGATCCTGAAAGCCATTGCCTGAACGCCTGGTTTCCGGCGGTACAAATTCTGGCGGATTAATCCGGTATAGTCTGCTGTCCTGAACGAACCAACCCCATCAACTCGCAGGTCTTGCACTTTCCACATTCAACGGCCATTCCATCCGCCTGCCATTCGGGGGTCCGGCAGGTCCAGCATAAATCCACCAGTTCCTGCCCCATATAGGCCATCTGATCCGCCTTGGGAATGATCGGCAATTGAAAATAGCGGGGAGGTAAATGGGGAAAAGAAGCTGCTTCGGTAGCGTTGAGCATATGCCCAAGATGTTCGTCGTCCGACAAATCCTCCTTGGATAAATCCTCCAGTTCTTCTTCCAGGCAGGTCCCGGTTGTCCAGCGATCCACACTATGGCCTCGAACATGCGCAAAAGAACGCGATATGGCCCCGGCCTCAAAGGCCACCGTTACATCATCCATGCCAAAGCCCAGGAATTTCCGGCGATCCACAGCGGATTCGGTGTATATGAAATCCCGATGCCTATGGCGCAGATATTCAATGATCTCCCTGCAGGCCCGGTCTTCCGCCCGGTCGCGACCCTCAAGGTTCATCATATGGAGATGATGGGCGATAATCTCATCGTCTGACTCCCGAAGCAGACGATCGAGTGCATACACGCTGTCGATGCCCCCTGAAAACATCACCAGAGTAACTTGTTTGCGGCGCGTCACCAGCCGCTGGCGCCCTTCCGTCCGAGTGACCGAAAGCGATGTGCGTACCGTTCCGGGCTCTTCCTCGAAAGGGTTCTCTTCCATGGCGGCAGGATGAACCGTGATCGGGTACCAGTTTTCACCGTAATGCAGCAGAGTCTCCTGGCCAGGCTTGCGACAGATGCAAACCGGCGCGTCATATCCCGTCTGCTCCGGCGCGAGCCATTCAAGCCGCTCCATATTCAGTGCCTGCAGCCGTTTAGCCAACTGACCATTGCTGACAGGCTTTAAGGGAACTTCGACTCTCGTCACCGCACCATCATCGTCTATCCGCAACATTTCCAGCTCTTGCGGCAAATCATGGTCCCGCCCCGGCCAGGTGGTACGGCGCAGATATACAAAAGGTTGGCCGCCATCCTCACAGACCCGTGGCAGACTGAACTGGCTATGCGCCTCCTCATTCAGCAGCCATGCGGTGTCATATTGTGGAAGGAAAAGCCATCCCCCGGGTGAAAGCCTTTCTATCAACCGCGACACCGCAGCCTCCCGCGCGCTTTCATCCTCCAGATGGGCCAGCAAACCATTGGTGCAGATAATTGCATCAAACTGCCCCAATTCAGGGTCCAGATTCAGCACATCGCATTGCCGATATTCTATGTCAGCCACATCCGCGGCTTGAGACCGGCGTGCTTCCTGGATTGAGGCTTCGGAGGGATCGATCCCCACCACCTGATAGGCACCGCTTGCGGCAATCACACGCGACATAAGACCGATACCGCAGCCTACATCAAGCACACGCCCCTTTTCGAGCCGGTCTTCAAGCAGATCGACCAGAGGTTGAAAATGCGCCAACACCTCGTGCTTGTCGCCATGAATGGCGGCATACCAGGATGCCATGGGATCATAGGCCGCAGCCATCGTTAACTGACCTCCGTCATGGTCGGCATTTCACGCAGTGCCCGCAAGCTTCCGCGCTGCCATCCTTTTTAATCACCGGCCGCTCACAGCTCCAGCAAAGCCCGCTAATCCTGGTTCCGAGATGCTTTTTTATCTCACTTTTCCCCATAACATCGAAACGGAAAAAGGCCGGCACCGTATAGGGATGGCAGCTGGCGGCCAGGCAATTCAGTATGAATTCCGTTTCAACCGCCCCCCAATCACCCTCATCCTCAAGGCTCGACGCCAGGGTCCAGCGATCAATGGCATAGCCCCTGTCATTATAAAAAGACAGATTGACGATACCGGCCTCAAAAGCACAGGCCATCCGGGGATCAGGGGGGAGCGGGAACTTCTTCCGGTCCATTGTCGATTTGGTAAACAGGAACGGCCTGACATCCCTTGCCAGGATAGCGGCGATCTCTTCACAGGCCTGCAATTCAGGCCGGTCCCGGCCGGAGGCCTCCAGCATACAGACATGATGCGCGATGACTTCATCATCGGTCTCGGTCAATAGACGGTGCAGCGCTTGGGTGCTGCTCACCCCTCCCGACCACATGACAAGTGAAACCCGTTCCCTTCGTTCAATCATCAGCCCGCCGGAGGCATCCTGCGTCCGCATCATTTGTCGACGCCGGTCCGGCTGAACATGGAAGGGATCCAGGTTTCTCATCTCCCGCGGGAGATTGCGTTGCGGTCGATCTCGCTCAGGCAGCGGGAACTGATCCGGGGCAGGCCTGCCGTAGCGCCAGGGCAATCGCGGTTCATGACCGCCGGGACCGGCCATACCGCCCTCCTTTGGCCGCTTTGCAACACAGATCAGACCGTCAAACCCGGTTTCCCCAGAGTGGAAAAAGCGGATGCCGACGAATCCCAACCGTTCAAGCCGTACCGCCAGGCTCTCGCTGGTGAGCGCCTCATATTCCTGACATTCAATTTCCGCCCGATCCCCGCAGACAAGATAATGGCGCAGTTCATGGCGCGGCCGACGCGGCGTGCCGCCCCAGCGGCGTCGGGTGAAATAAAGATATTCCTTATTTCCGATAAAAATGCTGCGTGCCGGACTGCAACTTTCATCGCCGTCAACAGCCATGGCAACATCATAGTCGGTAAAGCCAAGCAGCAAGACGCCATCAGCGTCAAGCAATCGGTATGCCCGGGAAAGCTGCTCGTCCAGATCACGGGCGACATCCACCCGAAACAAATCGCCGGAAAGATCCGAAATCAGCCCAAACTGACCGTCGTATTCAGTGAGATCGACAAGCGCAGCATTTTGAAGATCCACCACGTAGCCATACCGTGCCATCCGGGATCGAGCAGCCGCCAAAAAAGTCTGGCGGCAGTCAATTCCCGTTACGCCAAAGCCCCTGCGAGCCATAACCGCTGTCAATATTCCGGTTCCGCATGACATATCCAGCGCCGGCCCTTTATCTAGCATTGCCTCAAGAAACGGCCCCAGAATATCGTCCAAGCGCTGCTCGGCGCTCCCCTCCCCCGGCCGGTGGATATTGGGATCCAGCCAGAGCCTGCCGCGGAGAATCAAGTCACCCTCTAGGTCCAAATCGTTTTCTGGCTGCTGCACTAAGTCTGTCCTCAAGCAAGCGGACCAACCGGCCCCCTTCAGTTCATGGCCTGCCGGCAGATCAAATGCGCGCAATCCTCCAGAAGATTGCCGCTATATAGATCGCTGTCAGTATGATCGAGCAAGAAGGTTGAACGGTATTCCCGCTTGATACTCTCCTTCTCCAGGATCTTGTCCAAGACGGCCCGCACCTCATGCAAACGATCGGCATGGCATTCACGAACAATCGCCAGCGCATCGCGGTAATGCGCAGCTTCATCCCGGGCCACATCACGCAGAAATTGTGAAACCCCCGCCGCGCCAAGCCGATCATAAAGCGCATATTCCTTCTTATAGACCCGGGTGGTCACCAATTCGTCAAAGGCAATCACCGTGCTCAAGGTAAACTCATCTTCCAGGAACGGTGCCAGATCCGAGAAATCCGGACTGCGGCCACTCATCTTACGGTCAAATTCAGCCGGCTCATAGTCAAAGACAATGCAGTAAAGATGTCGAAAGCCCAGATAATGCTGTTCTTCGTCATCCCGCCAATTCTCAAGATATCGCCAGAATCTGTCAGAAAAATGCGGCCGCATTTTCTGTAGGTAAGCGAACAGAAAACGGGCGTCATACTCGGTCTCTGCCGTGTCCCAGATATATTCGTGCAGTTCCGCCCGGTCAGAGCCGGAGAGATCCAAATCCCCCGGACGCACGTCAAATATCGTGCGGCATGCACTGCGCACTTCAAACCGATTAGATGCATCCCCCTTCATCGTATCAACCATGATGTTTCCCCGCCAAAATTCCCATTAAAACGCCGACACGCCCCCCAAAACAACATCGGCTGTTATAGGATCGGGGCATGCTGAAAACAAGATCTGGAACGGTAGTTAGTTATGGTCACCCATGCCGAAATATTTATTGAGTCTCTCTGCAAACAAATTCTTCTCAAGAAACGGGCATGCTGGCCGCTGGAGTACAAACGCCCCCGCGAAATGATCAATCTTCAATAATATCAGAACGCCGCATCAGGAAGAGACGCGCCTGGTCGCAGTGAATGTTGGGGATACTGCCCTTCAAAACTTCCAGCAGCAGCACAACTGCGGCAAAGATCGCACCCGGGTTTCGGGGAATTTCATGTTTAAAGACATACCAAGTGTAGAAAAGATCCAGCAAGATGCCGTGCTCGCCAAAATCCCGCGGTCCGTCCGGATCCTTTTGCGCGTTTTCATGCGCCGTCTGGATCAATTGATAGACTTCAGGATGATCCTGAATGGCCTGCGCAAAGCCAACAACCATCCGAACCGGAACCTCTAAAACCTGATGACTTATTTCAGGCCCGGCCGAGCCAGCCCCTCTGTCACCTTGTTTCCGTTCCCAGGCGACCTTAAGTTCGCTGGTTTCCGAAATCCAAGAGTATTTCTCGTTAAGATCATCAAGGGTCATTTAGGAGTCTTCCAAAGCTTTTACGCCGGAGCAAACTCCATTGATCGGCCCCGTCTGCCTATGCTGAGCATTCGTTGATCAGCCGGTCCAGGTCCTCCAGCGGTGCTTCATAGATATCGTGCAGTTTGTTGTAATTGCTTTTCACGTTGATCTCGGTTTGGCCCCCTTCCAGTGCCGTAAGCGACATCTGCCAGGGATTGCTCCGAGAGGCACTGGTGGCCCCAAAGGGACCAACATGAACAATGTTGAAATTGGGGCGGATCACATAAACCGGACCAAAGGATTCACCGGTGGCTTCGTCGTAAATCTTATTAGGGCCCAGCAAATCCGGAATAGCCACATCCCGCAGGCCCGTGACGATACAATTCCCCAGTTTCTCATGCGCCACCGCAGCCTGTTTCGGATAATTCGGCACCTGCACCATGCTGTCAACGAGCATGGCCGTGCAGGCGGTGAGGCTCAGCATCGCCAGAGCGGAAAACAACATCGCCAACCATTTCACAGCAAGGCGACTTCTGGAAAAAATAGGGAGAAACACAATCAGCCAAACCTATTATAGTGTCTTGATTTCGCTGATTTTAGGAGATGCAAAACCGGGTCGGCAAGAATAATTTCAACTCCCTGCCAGATCCACTCTCAATGCGGCCGGCAGGTGGCGCGCTGGCCGGTAGCGTTTGCATTATTCAGGTTCTCGATCACATCGGCCAGGTCTGAGGCCGGCACCGGTTTGGAGAAATAAAAGCCCTGAACGCTCTCACAGCCCGCTTCGATCAGGAAATCCAGTATCCCGGCCACTTCCACCCCTTCGGCACAGACCTTCAGCCCCAGTTGATGGGCCAATTCAATGCTGGCGCGGATCACCGCGCGGGCCTCTTCATGCTCGTCCGCCTCACGCACAAAGGATTGATCGATTTTCAATTCGACAAAGGGCATACGGTAAAGCTGAACCAATGAGGAATAGCCGGTCCCGAAATCGTCACAGGACAGAGAAAACCCCTTGAGACGCAGCCGGGTCAGGATATCCATCGCCCGGCTGGCATCCTCCATGGCCGCCGACTCCGTTATTTCCAGAACGATCCAATCCGGTTGCGCACCGTGCTGGCGGACCAGTTCGGCAATCTGGTCGGGGAAGCTGAGATCGGTCAACAGGGCCGGCGAGATATTGACTGCAATGGACAGATTCAGCCCCCCACCTCGCCAATCCGCCAGACGGGCCGCAACCTGTTCAATCATCGAAAAGGTCAGCGGCCCGATCAGCCCCTCTTCCTCGGCGCGCGGAATAAAATCCGCCGGCCCAAATTCACTGCCGGGCCATCGGGCCAGGGCCTCCGCCTCCAGGACCGCCTGGTCGCCGTGACCGTCTAATCTGACTTTGGGCTGGAAAAATGGCTGGATCTCACCTTGTCGAATGGCCCGGCACAGTTGATCGGCATTCAAACCACCCGCTTCATCAGCAGCTTCTTCCAATAATGTTTCCAGGTCTGAGATGGCAAAGGGTTTGTGCAAAGATCCCGCCATCTCCAACTGAAATTCCCGGCCCAGCCGCATGGCGGACGCCACAACTTTATTGTCAAAACCACTGATAATGACAATGCGCGCCTGACAACCGCGCTGCCCCAGGAAGCGCAGGATTTCGACACCATCCCCGCCGGGCATCGCCAGATCCAGGGTGATGAAGTTGGGTTGGAATTCATCATAGACCGCCTGGAAATCAGAGACTTCATCGACCCTACGCACCTGATACCCCAGATCCTCTGCCAGGCCACCGATCAAATCCAGCATACCAACCGTATCATCCAGTACAATTAGGCGTTTCTGTTTCATCTCAATCGGCCTCCATCCGCTCTTCGACATCAGATTGCCCCAGCAATGACAGTAACTTTGAAACCAACAGATTGTCGGGACAGGGCTTTAATACCAGCTCAAAGGGCGCATCCTCCTCCAACACGGCGGCACGCGGATATCCTGACGCCAAAAGAATGGGCAGGCCTGGCCGCAATTTCACCGCCTCCCCCGCCAATTGTATCCCGCTAAGGCCCCCTGGCATCACCACATCACTGAACAGAATATCAATGGCCGCGTCCGATTTCAGAATCTCGATCGCCTCCGGCCCGTTGGCGGCCTGGATGATCTCGAAACCGCTATCCTCCAACAGCATCACATGCATTTGGCGCACTTCCGGCTCATCTTCGACCACCAAGACCGTCTGGCCGCTGCCCTGCAGGCGCTCGGGCGCTTCTTCAACCACCTTGGTCTCGGTCGCATCCCGGTTGACCGGCAAAAAGATCTGGAAGGTGGTGCCTTCATTCACTTCGCTATAGACCCTGACATGCCCCTTGGATTGGCGGACAAAGCCATAGACCATACTGAGGCCCAGCCCGGTACCTTTGCCGACATCCTTGGTGGTGAAGAAAGGATCGAATATCTGGGCCTGCACATCCTTCGGGATGCCCGGCCCGTTATCAGTCACAGATACAAGAATATACTCCCCAATCTCAACCTCTGGATGTTGCTTGGCATATCGTTCATCCAGCGAGGTATTTTCCGTGCTCAGCAATAGCTTGCCACCGTTTGGCATGGCATCGCGGGCATTGACTGCCAGATTGAGCAGGGCGGATTCCAACTGGGTTTGATCCACCAGGATCGGGGCGGCATTGTCACAAAGCGTGGTATCGATCTCGATATGTTCGCCCAAGGTGCGGCGGAACAGCGCGATCAATCCTTCCACCAGTTCATTGATGTCCGTCGCTACCGGGGTCAGTTGCTGTTTGCGGGCAAAAACCAGCAATTGCCGGGTCAGGTCCGCGCCCCGACCGGTGGCTTTAAGCGCGCTTTCAATCAGTGGCGAAACCCGTTCATTATCATTGGACCGGCGCTGGATCAGCTGCAAGTTGCCCATGATAACCGCCAACAGGTTATTGAAATCATGGGCAATGCCCCCGGTCAGCTGGCCAATGGCCTCCACTTTCTGGACCTGGAGAAGCTCATTTTCCACCCGCTTTTTATCCGTGATATCCAGCACCACGCCGAGAGAACGGAAATTCCCTTCTTCATCTTCATCCGACACGGCGGAAAGCGCCACATCCATGGCACTGCCGTCTTTTTTCAGGAAGGTATATTCAATATCGTCAATATACCCTTCCTGATAAAAACGCGGCAGGATCTCTTCTTCGGCTTTTTTCGCGGAATCCTGTTCCATGAAAGAGATCAGCCGGCGACCCAGCACCTCCTCTCGGCCAAATCCCATCGCGCGCAGCCAATAGTCACTGACCGAAATCAAACGCCCCTCTTCATTCACCGAATGCAGCATGACGGGGGTGGAATTATAAAGATGCCGAAACCGGGCCTCGCTACGGCGCAGGTTTTCAACAGAATTGATCTGCTCGGTCACGTCATTGATCACCCCAACGAAATTGATCAGGCGCCCACGGCTGTCCCGTACGGGCGAGATGGAAACCTCATTCCAGAACGGGACGCCGTCTTTCCGGTAATTCTGGAGACGGACCTTGACCGGCTCTTCATTCTTCACCGCTTTTTCCAGTACCATGACCATATCGGGATCGGTCTCATCCCCTTGCAGGAACCGGCAGTTCATCCCCAGCACCTCGGCCGCCTCGTAGCCGGTGATCCGCTCAAAGGCCGGATTGACATATTGCAAACCGTTATCGGCCGAAACCGCATCGGTGATGATGATACCGCAACTGGCGGATTCGATTGCCCGGGTCAGAAGATGCAGCCTTTCTTGCGCCTGTTTCCGCTCGGTGATCACTTCCGTATACATAATGATGCCGCCAATGGCGCCGTCGGATTCATACCAAGGATGGATTTCCCAGCGCAGCCAGACATCAACACCATTCTGGCGGATGAAATGATCCTCTTCACAGCGCTCCGTCGCGCCTTTCATACCTCTGGCGTGGCTTTCCTTCCATTCATCCGGCATATCGGGCAGCACATCATAATGGCATTGCCCGATGATGTTTTGATCGGTCAGGCCAAAATCGCGGCACCATCGGTCGCTGTGCAGGATATAGCGCATTTTGCGGTCGAACATAGCCACCGCCGCCGGGGTGTGGCGGACGAAACTGACCAGCTTTTCATGGCCGGCGGCGAGATCCCGTATCATTTGTTTGCGAGCGGAGATATCCCGGACTACGCCGATATAGACTTTTTCACCGCCCAGCATCATTTCACCGATAGCCAGATCCAGTGGCAAAGGCGCCCCGTTCGAATGCTGGCCGGTAATCTCGCGGGACCCTTTACCGATGATTTTGTTTTCCTTACCCGCGGCACGATTGCGCAAATAGCCATCATGCAAGGAGCGATGCGGGTCCGGCATCAGAACCTTCACATTCTGGCCGATCACCTGTATTTCCGAATAGCCGAAAATCTCCTCTGCCGCCTTGTTGAAGGTGCGGATGCTGCCATGCCTGTCAATCGTGATCACGCCATCGGGCACATTCCGGCTTATTCCTTCCAGGGCCTCCTGTTCGGTTTCAACCCGCTCGGCCAGCGGCCTCAGGCTAAAGCGCCAGACCAGCAAAAGAAGAGCCAGCAAAGCCCCCAGGGACAGCCATTCCCATCTCTTCATCCCCTGCACCAGGCGCTGGTTTTCCTGGGAAAATTCTCCGGTCAGGGCATCAAGCGCCCGGACCAGATGGTTCCGTTCCTGCCAGAGGCCGGTCAGCCGGGCCTGGATATCGGCCCGATCGATAGCGCCTTCCGCGATCATTTCCCGAATGGTGGCGAGATAGGTCTCGATGCGACGGTCCAGGTCGTGGGGGGCCTGGAAATAGATCTCCTTAACCTTGGGATTCTCGCTGGCCATGAGGTCGTATTTCCCGCCGCCATTCAGCAGGGCATCATGCACATGCCCCAATTCATCGGCCACATCCTTGATCTCGCTGACAACGGCGCGGCGGTCTGCCTCGGCCTGTTCAATGGCCAGCCTGGTCATCAACGCATCTATGCGGGTGGTCAGCATGCGTTGACGGCCGGAATAGTCGATGGTTTTTCCGGCTGTTTCCGCCTCGTTTAATATATATTCAAGGGTAAGTCCGCCCGCGAGCACGGGCACGAACAAAATGAAAAGAGATAATAATAACCGCGCGCGCAGCCATGACAGCATGACACAGACCTTTTTAAAGCCTGCCTCAAACCCGCAATGCATCGAACATCTCCGGATTCACCAATCCACTGGCTTAGAGATTACACGGGAAAATCTTGAAATTTCATTAACACCGGTGATCCGTCCGCCTCAGACCACCTGCAGATGGCCCATCATACCGGAAACCTGATGTTCGATGATATGACAATGGAACATCCAGTGACCCGGATTGTCGGCCACGAAGGCCGCCCGGACCCGTTCATCCGGGCGCAGCAACACTGTGTCCGTATGAAAGGGATCGACCGCCCGCTTGTTCGATTCCAGTATCTTAAAGGTCAGGCCATGAATATGAATGGGATGGGTATGGGGGGTATGATTGGCCAATTCGAAGATATAGCTCCGCCCCATTTCAAGAACATCCAACGGCGGCGGCAATATTGCATATTCCGGCCAAGCGATCCCGTTGATGGTCCAGAAGGTCGGCACCTTTTCGTGAATGCCGCCACAGATCGCATAACCGTCCCCCACACCGCTGTCGAAGCGATAGGTAATTTCCTTTGCCGCGGCCAGATCCGGTTCCGGGATCGGGTTCAAGGGCAGCCGGGGCATGGCGCGCCTGACATCCACATCATCCGCACGTTCCGCCTGGAAACGGCACATCTCCCAGGGTTTTGAAGAGGAGGTATTGCGGAAGGCAAAGACAGCACCAGGACGATCCGGCACTTTCACAGCAACATCCAGACGCTGTCCCGGACCGATATGTTCCCGCCCAAAGGGGCTGGGGCTGGCGATCGGATTGCCGTCAACCGCGATCACAAAGGCTTCGGGCATTTCCACCGCATCCAGGATGATCTTGTAGACCCGTGTCAGATCCACATTGATCAAACGAAGGCGCACCCAGCCACCGGCTGGAACATGATAGAGCGGGTTTATCTGGTGATTGACCGTCCGGATATTGCCGAACGTGCCGGCACGCGACATGCCGCGCTTGCTGGTGATCCGGCCAAATTCACCGGTATCCGTTAACACCCAATCCTTGAGCATCAAAGGTAAATCCAGGTCAAATCCAGGATCCTCGCGCTCTTCCACGATCAATACCCCGTTTAAGCCGCGCGCCATCTGATCCAGGCTGTCAAAATGCGGATGGAACCAAAAGGAACCAGCATCCGGCGGCGTGAATTCATAATGAAAACTGCTGCCCGGCGCCACCGGATCCTGGGTCAGGAAAGGCACGCCGTCCATGGCGTTATCGAGGCGTATTCCATGCCAATGAATGGTGGTCGGTTTTTCCAGATCATTGCGAAATCGAACCGTGAACCGCTCCCCCTGGCGGGCCCGCAAAATAACCGGCCCCGGACTATTGGCATAGTCAAAAACCTCGGTTACCGCCCCATTGGCCAGTAGCTGTTTCTTGGCGCTCCTTGCCGTCAAATCCACCACACGGGAATTCAGGCCGTTGGCATAACAGCCCCCCAGCAACGGCAAGACGCTGCCGGCGGCAAGTCCTTTAATAAACTGGCGACGGTTCGCAGGCATGATTTCCTTAGCCCCTTCTCAACAATGGAGGTTTGAGATAACTGATATAGATAATCAATTGCAAGAAATCGCTGATCTGAATCAAGCTTGACCTGGATGTTCGATCCACTAAGCTGAGGCTCTTCTGATATATCAAGCAGCGATACAATAAGGGGCCAGGGGCTTGGGCACGGAACAGATGCGCGGCATATTCTATATGCTCGCGGCGATGGCGGTGATCTCCGTCCAGGAAACATTGGCGAAATATCTTGGCCAGTATCTGCCGGTGATGATGGTGCTTTGGGCACGGTATCTGGGCCATCTGATCTTGATGGTGATCCTGCTGTGGCCCAAGCACGGCACCAGTCTGTTCCGCGCCAGCCGCCCGATGATGCAGGCCGGCCGATCCCTAATCCTCATGATTGACAGCCTGCTATTTTTTACCGGCCTGACCATGATCGGCCTGGCGGAGGCCACCGCCATTTTCTTTACCGTGCCCATGTTGGTGGTGGTGCTCTCGATCCCGATTCTGGGCGAGCGGGTTGGCTGGCGATCATTATGCGCGACCTTGGTCGGCTTCATCGGCACCCTGGTGATCGTGCGTCCCGATATCGGCGGTACTGACATGGAGGGGCTTGGCACCGGCGCGCTATTTATCCTGGCTGCCGCTTTTTGCATGGCGACCTTCAATGTCACGACACGGAAACTGGCGAACAGTGACCCGATGCCGGTGACCCTGTTTTATACCGCCTTGATCGGCGCCGTTGCCTCCAGCCTGGCGGTACCGTTTTTCTGGCAAATGCCGGAAGGAACCAATGTCTGGCTGGCGCTTGTTGCCATCGGCCTGTTTGGCGGGCTGGCCCACAGTCTGATCATCGCGGCCCATAAATATGCCGCAGCCACCACAGTGGCCCCCTTCATGTACAGCCAGATTTTCTGGGCGCTGCTGTTAGGCTGGGCGATGTTTGATTCGCTGCCCGATATCTATGCCTGGGTCGGTGGTGGCATCGTGATTTTGAGCGGGCTCTATCTGATCCACCGGGGGCGTGTGGATGGGAAATCACCGGCCCCCTGATCAGACCAGTTCCTGATAAAGCTCCATGGTCTCCGCCGCGATGATCGTATCGGCAAACTCAGTTTCTGCGGCATTCCGTGCGGCCGCCCCCATGGCGCGTCGCAGATCTGGGCTGTTCGCCAGTTTCTCCAGGGCGTCGGCCAGTTCCACCGTTGATTTTAGAGGCACCAGCAGGCCTGTTTCCCCTTCGCGGCAAACCTCGCGGCAGCCCGGCACATCGGTTGCCACCATCGGACGGCCGCAGGCCGCCGCCTCCAGCAAGGATTTAGGCAGCCCCTCCCGGTAGGAGGGCAGCACCGCGATATGGGCATCTGCGTAAACAGCGGCGATGTCATTGGATGGCCCCAACACCTCAACAACGCCTTCTGCGGCCCATCGGTCCAATACCCCTTGCGGGATCGATGCCGGGTTATCATCAGTTGGCCCGACGAGCCGGATGGTGACTGGCGCATTGCGTTTCCGGAGGATCCGGGCCGCCTCAACCAATTCCCCAATGCCTTTGTCCCACAGCATGCGGCTGACACAGACCGCAACCGGGGTACCGACCGGTTCAGGCCTGACCGAAAACCGGGCCAGATCCACACCGGACCCGCGAATGACGCGGATATGATCCGGCCTGACCCCCATTTCCCGCATGAACAGTTTTTTGTCATCGCCGTTCTGCAGGATCAGACGGCTGCATCTCCGATTATTGAGCAGGCGAAAAGCCAGCTTGATCACCGGGCGCAGGATTTTCACCTTCGGGCTGTCAGAAATGAACATAAAGCCCATGCCAGCCATGGCATTCACCACTGCAGGCACTCCGGCCCGCCAAGCAGCAATCGCGCCATAAAGTGCAGGTTTCAGCGCTACGTGATGCACCAGATTTGGTTGGACCTGCCGGTAGAGCCGCAAAACAGCCATGAGGGTTTTGGAATCCCTCACCGGGTTCAAACCGCTTCGGTCAAAGGGGATGTCGGCCAACTCAAATCCCTCTGCCCGGATGCGATCACCATGATCATTGACCCTGGTGGCAACAACAACCCGCGCACCAGCCTGCTTGGCCGCCCGGGCAACCGGCAGGCGATGGGACCAGAAATACCAGTCCTCGGTAACCAGATAAAGGATTGTCTTTCCACGTAAACTCACATTGTCACCCATGACATTTCAGACCCTGTAGATTGGTCCAGAAGATACCCTTCCCCCCCCCTTTCGTCACGGGTTCATTACCCAATAGCCGGGCAATTCATCTGCTTGGCACATCTGACAATTGTTCATCGGTGGTATTCTGATAATAATATTAACAAATGATTAACAATTGAACCTAATGTAGTATCATAGCGACCAAACCAATTGAACAGTTCTATCCATGATATTGGATCTTAGACTGATCTGTTCGGAAAATCGGCTTTGACGAAGGTGTTGTTGCAACCATGAATAATGCTTTTAATAGCTTTATCACATTTGTTTTTCTCTTTTAAGGAGAATCCCAGAGAAAAATCAGCATATTCCTGACCTGAGAGCGGTTTTTCACCGAGGCATGTGCTGATATAGTTGAATCAACCGGTGGATGGTTTCGATGAGGCGTATCGGAGCCACGGCTCGCAGGAAAAAGACAAGAGCTGGGGGCAGCTTTAATACTGATTGGGGACCTTAAGTTGAGCTATCCCATCTTCCAGCATTTCAGTCCTATTTGGAAAGAGTTGGTCACGGCAAACACGGTTGATGAAACTAAATCAGCCATTGTTCATATCTGTGAAACCCTTGGTGCTCTCAGAGTCAGCTGGACCGACAGGCATTTCAATTTGGGCGATAAAGGCAGCATGTCCGTTGTCCGGCACCATCACAATCATGCCTGCCTCGACAAAGAAACCGATGAAATGCTGGTGGAGCATTATATAGACTCCCCCCTGCCGCCACCCGACTATCGCAATCCAGACAATTATTACGGCCGGGCACTGCGCAAGGACAATCTCTTGCGCCACACACTCATGCCAACGGACAATCGGCATTTCCACGATCGTCTATTATATAACTATCAATCCATGGCGCATTGGAACGTCAAAGAAATGATCCTGGTGCCCCTGCCGGGGCTGGATCTTCAGGACAATATTTCGACGGTTAACTTCGTACTCGACAATGTACCGGAACCCGGCATGGAAGAGAGTTTCCGGCTGGCTTCGCAAATGCTGCGGACGGCCTGGAATCTTAATCATACCCAGCGGGTGAAACGGTCGGTTCAGCTATCCCAGAAGGAATGGCGCGTAGCGACATGGGCCATAGCCGGCAAGACTTTGGAAGAGATATCAATCATCACATCCATTCCAGCCCGAACCGTGCGGCATTATCTCTATAGCGTGCGGGACCGCTACGGATATGCCACCGTTCAACAGATGCTGATCCGGGTCGCCAAGGATTACAATATCGACCCCTGATATCTGCCTTTCGGAGCCAGACGCGCCGACGGTGCCCGAAAGGCGAGAGAATAACTCAGCCCAGGGAAAAGAACAGAATTGTCCCCCAGAAAATCACGGAAAAGAACAAGGCCACCAAAAGCCCCTTCATGACTTCAAAAGAGTTATCCTTTTCATCATGCTGCAGATGCCCCGAAGAAAGGCTCTGTTGTTCACGCCCATAGATATTCTGCCGGGGGTATTTGTCACATTTTGTCAGCCTAGACATAACTTTCTCCAAGCGCCCGCCATCCAGTATTGGAAAAAAACCTTCCTACCCCTCAGAAGGACTGGGAATTCTTGCCCGGAATTGCTCTGCGGTCCTGCAAATGCTCCAGCAGCCGGTAGAGCGCGTGTATCAAATCACCGTCAACGGGTTCACTCACCCGTTCGCGCTCATTGAGCATTTTGGAAAGCTTGTCCGGCTCCTGGCTGGCTTGCCGGCGGTCGTCGAAGGAACGGAACTGATAGCGGCGCTGGCTCCAGCCAACGGATTGGCGCCCTCCACCTTCACCACGCCGGTCGCGTCCACAGCGGCGGTCAATGAAAAGATTAGAGTTTTGAGCACAGAGGCCTGTAGCCAATAAGACAAGATCATCCTTGCGATTCATGATACATACCCTTTCACCGTGCATGCCCCGTTAATAACTTGTTAACAATACTGCCTCATCCCGCTTTCACCGGCAATTGTCATATCCGTCAAGGTGACTTCAAGTCATTGATATACAAACAACTAACGTCCATTTTATACTCACATCAGGACTCAAGAATCGTCACACTATCCCCTTCTTTGACACCTTCCATCACCACATAGGAATGCGTGGTCAACACGCCCGTCAGACTGGTCAATTGCTCGCCCAGGAAATGCCGGAAAGCGGTCATGTCCCGGACCCGGATCTTCAGCAGGTAATCAAAACCACCCGCCACCATATGGCACTCCACAACCTCTGGCAGTTCACGCACCTTATCCCGGAAGAGATCAAAGACATCAGGCGTGGTCCGGTCCAGGGTCATCTGAACAAAAACGGTGAGGGCCTGCCCCAGCTTGGCCGGCTCCAAGATGGCTTTATAACCTTTAATGAACCCATCACGCTCTAACCGTCGGACACGCTCTAAACAGGGCGTCGGGCTGAGATTCACCATCTTGGCCAAATCCACATTGGATAGCCGGCCGAAGTCCTGCAACGTGCGTAAAATCTTCCGGTCGATCCGGTCCAGTTCCCTTACTTCCGACGCCATAACAGAATATTCCACTATAGTTTTCAAAAATTGATGGCGATAATATCGTCAATTATCGCAAATCAGAAGCACATTCTGCTATTCATTTGATATCATCGCCCCGACAGCCAGTTTGCGCTGAATTGTTGTGGAGTGCTGCCACCGCATAGGGTCCAAGTCCCACAGTGGCATGTTTGGAGAGACAAAAATGATTTTCGATCAGCCCCTGAAAGAAGCCGGTGCGCTTCGTCAGAAAATCCGTGATGCCTATCGTATGGATGAAACGGAATGTTTGAAGGAACGCCTGGCCCAGGCTGACCTGCCCGCCGAACAGCGCGACAGGATCGAAGCCAAGGCCCGCAAACTGGTCACCACAGTCCGCAAGGACCGCGTAAAATCGTCGGGCATTGATGCCTTCATGCATGAATATGAGCTGAGCAGCCAGGAAGGCGTCGTCTTAATGTGCCTGGCAGAAGCCCTGTTGCGCATTCCCGATGCCGATACCGCAGACGCCTTGATCAAGGACAAGATCGGCGGCGCGAACTGGGAACAGCATCTTGGCCATTCGGAATCCTTGTTCGTCAACGCCTCCACATGGGCGCTGATGCTGACCGGGCGGGTTGTGAACCTGAATAAACAAGCGGAAGGCGGCGAATGGGGCGGTGTGCTGAAACGCCTCGTTCAGCGATCCGGCGAACCGGTGATCCGTCAGGCCGTGATGAAGGGCATGAAAATCCTCGGCCGCCAATTTGTCATGGGCCGGACCATCAATGAAGCCCTGAAACGCGCCAAGGACAAGGAAGCCCTCGGCTATCGCTATTCCTATGACATGCTGGGCGAGGCCGCCCGCACCATGGAGGACGCGGAACGCTATTTCGAGGAATATGCCAATGCGATCCATGCCATCGGCAAGGCCGCCAATGGCCGCGGCTGCATTGAGGCGCCGGGTGTTTCGGTCAAGCTTTCCGCCCTGCATCCGCGCTATGAATTCGGCCAGGAAGAACGGGTGCGCAAAGAATTGCTGCCGCGCCTGATCGAGCTGTGCCAGCTGGCGGCGGATTACGATATCGGCCTTTGTATTGATGCCGAGGAAGCGGACCGCCTTGACCTCTCCCTCGACCTGATCGAAGCGGTCGCGGAACATTCCTCGCTTAAAAACTGGCAGGGGTTGGGACTTGCCATCCAGGCCTATCAGAAGCGCTGTGCCCCGCTGATCGACTGGTTGACCGAACTGGCACGGCGAACCAAGCGGCGCCTGATGGTGCGCTTGGTGAAAGGGGCCTATTGGGATACCGAGATAAAGCGCGCCCAGGAAATGGGCCTGGACGGCTATCCGGTTTTCACACGCAAGGTGAACACGGATGTTTCCTACCTGGCCTGTGCCAAAAAACTTCTGTCCGCGCCGGAAGCTTTCTACCCCTGTTTTGCCACCCATAACGCCCATACCCTGGCCGCGATCATGGAAATGGCCGGTACCAACGGCGCCTTTGAATTCCAACGCCTGCACGGCATGGGCGATGCACTCTACGACCAGGTGGTGGGTAAGGAAGGCAAAGGCTATCCGGTACGTATTTATGCGCCGGTCGGCAGCCACGAGGACCTGCTGGCCTATCTGGTGCGCCGCCTGTTGGAAAACGGGGCCAACAGTTCTTTCGTCAACCGGATTGTGGACGAAAGCGCGCCGATCCGCGAAATCATCGCCGACCCGCTCGCCGAAGCGCCGCGCAACATGCCAAGCTATCATCCGCGCATTCCCCTGCCCGCCGATCTTTTTGGCAAGAACCGGCGCAATGCCGCAGGCTATGATGTAACCAGCCCGGATGAACTCTCCCCGCTGAAAGCGGAAATGGAGGAAGAAGTCGCCGAGACCTTCCGCGCCTGCCCGCTGATCGGCGGTGCGGAGATGCGTGGCCATGAAAGCAAGATCCTCAATCCGGCCAACCATGCGGAAGTGGTCGGCATCGTCCAGGAAGCGGATGCGGATCAGGCGGTCGACGCCCTGAACCGGGCCTTGAAGGCCAAACCGCATTGGGATGACAAAGGGGCGGACGCACGCGCCGACATCTTGAATACCGCGGCGGATCTGTTTGAAAAACAGGGACCGCGCCTGATGGCTCTGACCATGAAGGAAGCAGGCAAAACCCTGAATGACGCCGTGGCGGAACTGCGCGAAGCGGTCGACTTCCTGCGCTATTACGCCAACCGGGCGCGGGCCGATTTCGCTGCCCCCATGCCGCTTCCGGGACCAACCGGAGAAGAAAACCGCATCAGCCTGCATGGCCGCGGGGTCTTCCTGTGCATTTCGCCCTGGAACTTCCCGCTTGCGATTTTCACCGGCCAGGTCGCAGCCGCCCTGGCGGCTGGCAATGCGGTTCTCGCCAAGCCTGCGGAACAGACCCCGTTGATAGCCTATGAAGCGGTCAAGATCCTGTTGCAAGCCGGTGTGCCGGGCGAGATTTTGCACCTGTTGCCAGGTGATGGCCCGACCATCGGCAATGCCCTGCTCTCCGACCCGCGTCTGGGCGGTGTTGCTTTCACCGGCTCCACCGAGACCGCGCGTCTGATCAACCGCAAACTGGCCGAGCGGGACGGACCGATTGTGCCGCTGATCGCCGAAACCGGCGGCCAGAACGCCATGATCGTGGATTCCTCTGCCCTGCCGGAACAGGTGACCCGCGATGTTCTGATCTCATCCTTCCAAAGCGCGGGCCAACGTTGTTCGGCGCTGCGCATCCTCTTTGTCCAGGATGATATCGCCGACAAGCTGATCGAGATGATCAAGGGCGCCATGGAGGAGTTGCATGTCAATGACCCGCAATATCTGTCCAGCGATATCGGTCCGGTCATTGATGCCGATGCCCGGGACATCCTGGTCAAACATGCGGAACGGATGGACAAGGAAGCCAAACTGCTCAAGGCGGTTGCCGCGCCCAAGAATCGTCCAGAAGGCACCTATTTCGAGCCGCGCATGTATGAGATCGAAAGCCTGTCCCAACTGCAGCGGGAAGTATTCGGCCCGATCCTGCATGTGGTTCGCTTCAAGGCCAGCCAGCTGGACAAGGTCATTGAGGATATCAACGCCACCGGCTACGGCCTGACTTTTGCGATCCACAGCCGGATCGAGGAAAAGGTCGCCTATATCTGCAAGAATCTGCATGTGGGCAATGCCTATGTAAACCGGAACCAGATCGGCGCCATCGTCGGCGTTCAGCCCTTTGGTGGTGAAGGTCTGTCCGGCACCGGCCCGAAAGCAGGCGGCCCGCGCTATCTGCACCGTTTTGCGGCCGAACGCACCATCAGTATCGACACCACCGCCGCAGGCGGTAATGCCAGCCTGATGTCCCTGGAAGCTTAATACCTGCCTGCTTCACAAACTCTGTCCACCGTCATGGGTTCTCTGTCCCCATGACGGTGGTTTTTCCGGAATGAGTTCCACAATGACATTGACCATGCATAATCCGAGTCCGGACCCCGCTTTGACTATCGGCATCCTATTGCTGGACGGGTTCAATCTGACCTCTTTTTCCAACATCATCGATGTGTTGCGCCTGGCCGGTGACAAAGGTCTTGGCGGTCGTCAGCGCAATTGCCGCTGGACTCTTTTGGCCCCTGGAAACAGCCGCATCAGGTCCAGTTGCGGTATCGACATCGCCGTCGAGAAATATCCACCCGCCCCCACGCATTTCGATTACCTGATTGTCTTTGGCAATACGCCGGGCGAGGATTATTTTGTTGAGAAACAAGTCCGTGCCTATCTAAAGACAGCGCATGCCGAACGCGTGGTGCTGGCCGGCATTGGTGGCGGTGCAGCCGCCCTTGTGGCAACCGGGGTCACCGGCCGCATCCCTGTCTGCGTTCATTGGTATCATCAAGACGATTATCTGAGGACCTTCGGTGCCATACCAATTGACGCCGAGAGCCTCTTTCGGGAAGAAGCGGGTGTCATCACCTGTGCCGGAGGCGCCGCCGCCACGGACCTGGCAATATCGCTGGTTGGGCGGCATCTCGGACCGGCCTGGGCGGACAAATGCCAACGCATGATGTTGCTGGACCAGGTCCGAAAGCCCGATCATATCCAATCTGTGCCGGTCTACCAGGGGGAAATAGCCTGCCCGGTCACCAAACGGGCTGTTCGCAAAATCGAACATCAATTGACCATGCCGATCAATATTGATGACCTTGCCAAAAGTCTCAATATCGGACGACGGCAACTGGAACGGAAATTCCGCGCAATCCTGGGCAAAGGCATCCATGAATTGATCCGAGAAATGCGCCTTCATATGGCCATTGAAAACATCCGCAACAGTGATCGCACAATTTTAGATATCGCGCTCAGCTGCGGCTTTCCCACGGTTGAGCATTTCAACTCAGTCTTCAAGGCCCATTACGGCCATACACCGACCCAAATTCGCCAGCAAACCCTAGAACACCCCCCCTGCAAGAGCACAGAGGCATATCAAGGATTGACCCAGGCCTGATCCCACCCAATATTTGGTCGGGATCAGTATACTCAAGGCCAGGGGCAACAGAGATGCAAAACGCACAGAAATCCATTTTCACCGAAGGTTTCCGTCATCACTACGCATTGGAATTGAAACTGCGCCAGGGGGCTTCCGACCAGGATTTCCTGCTGGCCTTGAGAACAGCGCTTTCCAACGGTTTGGACAATCCGCCACAATGCGCAGTCGGCTTCGGGCCGGACCTCTGGAAACGCCTCTCCCCAGACCAGGTTCCGGCTGACCTGACCTCCTTCCAGGCAATCAAAAGTCCGGTCACGGTGGATGCGCCAGCATCCCAGGGTGATCTCTGGCTCTGGTTCAAGAATAACGATCCAAGCTCAGTCTTCGACGCGGCCTTGATCGCCCGCAATGCCCTGATCGATACCTGCGAGGTGATCCTCTCCCAACCAGGCTTCATCTATTATGAATCCATGGACCTGATGGGGTTTGAAGATGGCACCGCCAACCCGAAGGAAGACGACCGTTTCCCCGCTGCGCTGGTGGCATCGCACCAGCCCGGTGCTGATGGTTCCATCGTCTTCACCCAGAAATGGGTTCACAATCTGCCGAAATTCAACGCGCTTGATGACGATGAACAGGGCCGGGTAATCGGACGGACGAAATATGACAATGAAGAGCTGGAAGGCGATGACATGCCGGACGATTCCCATGTCAGCCGGACCGATGTGAAAATTGACGGTGTCGCCCAAAAAATCTGGCGTCAGAGCTTCCCCTTTGGCACGACGGAAGAACACGGTCTCTATTTCCTGAGCTTTGCCTGCGAGACCCAGCGCATCCAGGTCCAGCTGGACCGTATGTTCGGTATCGCAGATGACGGGCTCTATGACCGGATCACGGAATTTTCCACGCCCGTCACCGGAGCTTATTGGTTCGCGCCATCACAATCCGCTCTGGACCGCCTGATACGCCCATAATCAATAGAGGTAATTGCCTTTCAGAATGTCCTGCATACGGCCGCTGTCGCGCAGGATTTTCAAACCGGCATTAAAAGCCGCCACTTTAGCTTCCGGATCGTCGGTTTTCTTAGATACCGCCAGCCATTGCCCCTGAGTCACCAATGCAGGCTCCATGAACGTAATCTGGTCGCGCAGATCCACCAGATCACGGTTCAGCTGATATTCCGCGAAATACCGGTCGGACAGGATGACATCCGCCCGGTCGTCCGCCAGCATCCTGATCAACGCGATATCATTATTGGCGACCACGATGGATTGGAATTTTTCCTTCTGCTCGTCAAAACCGCCGCCATAGGCATACCCCCGCACGATCCCGATCCGATAGGGGAAGAGATCATCCATCTTTTGATAAGCGATGGGCCGATCCACCCGTCGGAAAAAACCCCATTCCAGAGAGGGAAGCGGATCGGAGATGACATAATCGCGCTCCCGTTCTTCATTGATCGTTCCGAAAGTGAAGATCCCGTCAAAACCCTGCGCGTCCTTGGCCAGAATCACCGCCCGCTTCCAAGGGAAGAACTTCACCTCCATCTGATAGCCTTGTGTCTTGTAGGCTTCCCGGATGATCTGGGTAAAAAAACCTCCGCCGGAGGATTGCTCATCCAGATAGGGGGGATAGTGGGTTGTTGTGAAACGGACAACCCGGGCATCCTGCGCCAGAGCAGATGTCAGCAAAGTCATCCAGAAGCCGAATGCCGCAATGAATGCAGACAATTTCATGGCAATCTCCCAATCGGCGATTTCCGGGCTCGATTGGGATCATTCTAGCATGAATACCTTCACATTGTGGCAACAAAGATAAAAGGGGATGGCGGAGCGCTTCCACACCATCCCCTTCACAGGCCAGATCCACCGGGAATAGGCGGCGATAATGTCGGTCAGGAACCATCATCGTATATCCGCCAAACAGATCCGGCCCCTGCCCCCACAGCAGTCAGGGACAAACCGTAAAAGGGAAATGCCGGAAGGGGTTCAGGTTACTTCCGGCATTTCCCGCAACCGAACCTTCTAGAGGAAAAGGTCCGGCAGCAACTTGTTGCCAGGCACCACCGCATATTGTTCAAAATCGGTGACTCCGGCCTCGCCCAGAACCTCTTCATCGATGAAGAAGTTGCCGCTGCAATCACGTGACGGACGGTTCAGAATCTCATAGGCCGCGTCCGCAACAATGGCCGGTGTGCGGCAATATTCAGGCTTCACGGCACCGCCCAGCATGGCCAGCGCAGCAGTGTGAATCACCGTTTTCGGCCAGAGCGCGTTGATCGCGATTCCCTCATCCTCGAACTCTTCCGCCATCCCCAAAACACACATGCTCATGCCATATTTCGCCATGGTGTAGGCCACATGGTTGCCAAACCAGTGGGGCTGCATGTTCAGGGGCGGCGACAGGGTCAGGATATGCGGGTTTTCCGCCTGTTTCAGGAAAGGAATACAGGCCTGGGACACACAGAAAGTTCCCCGGGCATTCACCCCATGCATCAGGTCAAACCGCTTCATCGGGGTTTCCAGCGTGCCGGTCAGGTTAATGGCACTGGCATTGTTGATCAGGATATCGATCCCACCGAAGGTGTCGGCGGTTTCCTTGACCGCGGCCGCCACCTGATCCTCGTCCCGGATATCCACCTGCAGGGCCAGGGCCTTGCCGCCTGCTTCCTCAATTTCGCCGGCTGCTGTATGAATGGTACCCGGCAGTTTCGGATGCGGTTCTGCGGTTTTTGCGGCTATGGCGATATTGGCGCCGTCCGCAGCCGCCCGCTTGGCAATCTCCAGACCGATGCCCCGGCTGCCGCCGGTGATAAAGATCGTCTTCCCGTTTAGATTTCCCATAAATCGCGCTCCTGTTATTCTTTGTAGATCTATTCTGCGGCAATCGCCGATTTCATGTCATGGCGCACGCCGTTTTCCAGTGCATTCCAATGATCGATATAGTCCGGCAGGGCCAGCAGGTCGAAACCGACGCCCAGCCCTTCCGTAATTTCCCGGATCGGCACTGTATGCCGGCCCAGCTTAAAGGCGCCCTTGGCCAGGGCAATGGCATAGACATCCCCTTTATGGATGAATTTCTGCTCCATATAGAACCATTTATCATCCCATCCCAGCAGCCGGCTGTGCAGTTCATATTTGGCAAAGGGCAGCAGCGACCGGCGGTAACGGATATTGGAGGAGGACAGAACCGGCATCCATTTATTCCTGAACACCAGTTTGCCCAGGCCCATCCGGATGGTGAGGTCGAACCGCCCCAGATCCATCATGGTCAGATAGCGCCCGTTATTCATATGAATGTTGGTATCCAGGTCGTTGGGCCAGACTCGGAAATGCAGGACGGATGTCTGATCCGGCTCCAAACGCTTTCCGAGCCAGCCCTTCGCCAGCACTTTGATCAGTCGGATAAAGGGATACATATTCAGTCCCCAGATCGATCCGAGCGAGACCCTGCGATAGCTTTCGTCCTGGACGAAATCCCAATCATCAGAAGGCATCCTCATCCATTGCCATCAGGGTGTCACCCCCAGCCATAAGGGTTGAGAACAAGGCCCCGGTCTGCGGTAGGATTTTGGCGGTGAAGAAGCGCGCCGTATCCAGCTTGGCCTGATAGAAGGCTTTATCCTCATCCAGCTTATCAAGCGCGACGGTTGCCGCCTTGCACCACATATAGCTCATCGCGACCAGGCCGAAGAGACGCAGGTAATCGGTTGCCGTGGAGGCGGCCTCTTCCTGATTGCTCATGCCTTTTTGCGCCAAAGCAGCGGTTGCCTGCTGCAGGCGGACGAAAGCCTTGGCCAGCGGCTGGACAAATTCGGCCAGACGCTCATCCGCAATATTGGCTTCGATATAGCTCTGCACCGGATGGAAGAAACGGCGCAAATAGCGGCCCGCATGGGCCGGCAGCTTGCGGCCAATCAAGTCCAGTGCTTGGATGCCGTTAGTGCCCTCATAAATCTGGGCGATGCGGCAGTCACGGACATATTGCTCCATGCCATGTTCGCGGATGAAACCATGGCCGCCCAGCACCTGCATGCCGATATTGGCGCTCTCGTAGCCCATATCGGTGAACAGCGCCTTGACGATCGGCGTCATCAGCTGGACAAAATCGTCCGCTTCCTCCCGGCGGGCCGCGTCAGAATGCTTATGCGAGATATCCAGCTCTTTCGCGACCCAGGCGCCCAGCGCCCGGCAGCCTTCCGCATAGGCACGTTGGGTCAACAGCATGCGCCGGACATCGGGGTGCACAATGATCGGATCGGCAGACTTATCCGGATGCTTGACCCCACTCAAAGAGCGGCCCTGGGTGCGTTCCTTGGCATATGCCACAGCGCCTTGATAAGAAACGCTCCCAAGGCCAAGTCCCTGAATGCCGACCAAAAGGCGGGCTTCGTTCATCATGGTGAACATGGCACGCATGCCTTTGTTCAGGCTGCCGACCAGCCAGCCTTTTGCCCCATCGAAATTCATCACACAGGTGGACGAGGCCTTGATGCCCATCTTATGTTCGATCGCACCGCACATGACGCCATTGCGCGCACCCGGCGTCCCATCCGGATTGGGCAGGAATTTAGGTACCAGGAAAAGGCTGATACCCTTAATGCCCTTTGGCGCATCCGGCGTGCGGGCCAGGACCAAATGCAGGATGTTATCCGTCAGGTCATGTTCACCGGCCGAGATGAAGATCTTGGTGCCGGTAATGTCATAGGATCCGTCTTCCAGCGGTTCTGCCTTGGTCCGGCAAAGGCCAAGGTCCGTGCCGCAATGAGGCTCGGTCAGGCACATGGTGCCAGACCAGGTCCCGTCCACCAGTTTCGGCAGATAGGTTTCCTTCAATTCATCCGTGCCATATTTGGCGAGTGCCGAATAGGCACCGTGGGAGAGGCCCGGATACATGCCAAAGGACAGGTTCGCCGAACAGATCATTTCACTGACCATCAGGCTCACCGTATGAGGCAGGCCCTGGCCGCCAAAGGCCGGATCACAATTCAGGCTGGGCCAACCGCCTTCAACAAAGGCACTGTAGGCTTCCTTGAAACCGCTGGGGGTGCGGACAACACCATTTTCATAAACGCAGCCTTCTTCATCGCCGGAGCGGTTCAGCGGGAAAAGCACGTTTTCAGTTACTTTTCCAGCCTCTTCCAACACCGCATCGATCAGGTCTGGCGTTGCATCCTCATAGCCTTCCAGTTTGGCCAGGTCTTCGACGGACATCAGCTCGTGCAGAACGAAGCGCATATCCCGAATCGGGGCTTGATAAACAGCCATTTCTCTTATTCCTCGCTTCCTTAGTTCCGCAGGGGTTTGCCTTTGAGCAGCATATGCTCGACCCGGGCCAGGGTGCCGGACTTGCGCGCAAGCCGCATGAAGGCGTCCCGCTCCAGTTCCAGCACATCATCTTCGGACAGTTCTTCGGTGACATCCGTGTCACCGCCTGAGAGAACAGCGCCCAGCTCCCCGGCAACCACGCGGTCATAATCCGTGGCCTTGCCCATCCGGTGGAACCCGTCGACCGCCATTTCAAAGGCAACCTTGGCGCTTTCACCCGGCAGGCGATAGGTGCTTTCCTCAGGTGCTTCATACCCGTCCACCAATTCCAGCGCATAGGCCTTGGCATCGGCCAACAGGCGATAGCGGTTCATGGTGATCCGGTCATGGTCGCGGAAGAAAAGATGGGTCTTGGCTTCTTCCGCCGATTTGGCAACAGTCGCGGTTGAGATGATCTCAAACGCCTTGCCAACCGGCGCCATGGCTCCATTGGGCCATTTCGGGTTCTTGGTCCAGCGGTCGATCAGCTCCTTGCAGCCGCCCCAGGCGGGCACCAGGCCGACACCGCATTCAACCAAGCCGATATAGGTTTCCAGATGGGCCTGGACCGCATCGCAATGGAGCAGGATCTCGCACCCGCCGCCCAGGGCCATGCCGCTTGGCGCACCGACCACAGGGAAGGGGGCGTATTTGAGCGCCTTATAAGCTTCCTGGCCGGTTTCCACGATATTCTCGATCTCCGGCCAGGCTGCGATATTGGCTGCAAACAATGCTAGGCCCAAATTGGCCCCTGCGGAGAAGTTGGAACCTTCGTTATAAACCACCAGCGCCTTATAATCTTTTTGCACCAGGCGCACCGTCTTTTTGATCAGGCCCAGGATCTCCGCATCCAGGGAATTCATCTTGGAGGTGAATTCGAAACAGAGCACCCCGTCGCCAATATCCCAAACACTGGCCGAACCGTTTTTCAAGACCGGTTGCTGGCCGCGTTTTATGTCTTCCAGCATGATCACACCTTCCGGGCGCGCCCGGTCGGCATAATCGCCATCAACGGTCAGGTATTGGACCTTGTTACCCTCAATCCGGTAGAAACTCTTGCCGGAGGCGATCTTCAAAAGTCCCGGCACATCCATGCCGTCTTTTTCCAGCGCTTCTGCAAACCAGTCCGCGCCCATCATATCGATCAGTTCGAACGGGCCAAATTTCCAGTTATAGCCAAGGCGCATGGCCTCATCGACGGCAACGATATCATCGGCGGCCTCCGGCACCAGGTTGGCGGCATAAGACAAGGTTTTGGCCAGAACCTTCCAGGCAAATTGGCCGCCCTTATCTTCATGGGTGACAAGGTCGCGCAGTTTCTGCGGTTTCAGCTTGGCACTTTCCAGGCTGGCCCGGATCGACGGGCGGAATTCACCGGTCTTAAGGTCAATGCCTTCCTTAACCTTCTGCCCGCCTTCCCGGTTCAGGCGATAGAAACCGCCCTTGCCTTTGCGACCGGTATAACCATCCGCGATCAGCTTTTCGATCAGCGGGTTGGGTTTATGACCGGTGACGAAGGGATCATCTTTCGGCAGGGCATCCAGCATGGAGCCCACCACATGGGGCATCAGGTCGAGGCCGACCAGATCCATCAATGCAAAGACACCGGTTTTCGGCACACCACACGGTCTGCCCGCAACCGCATCGGCCTCTTCAATGGTCAATCCCTGATCCATGGCTTCCTGGATCGCCGTTGCCACCCAATAGATGCCAAGACGGTTGGCGATGAAACCCGGACGGTCCTTGCAGGTCACAATGGACTTGCCCAATTTATGGTCCGAGAATGCGCTGACCCGCGCAACAGCATCGGCGGAGGTTTTCTCACCTGACACCACTTCCAGAAGGCGCATATAGCGCGGCGGGTTGAAGAAATGGGTGATCAGGAAATTTTCCTGCATGGAAGCCGACATTTTCGCGGTCAGCTGTTCCAGCGGAATGGTGGAGGTGTTGGAAGAAACCACCGCGTCCGGTTTGCGTACCGCGTCAATCTTCTCATAGAGCGATTGTTTGATATCCAGCCGCTCGATCACCGCTTCGATGATCCAGTCGCATTCAGACAGGGCATCGAGGTTATCCTCGATATTGCCCGGCATGATGCGTTTGGCATTGCGCTTATGGCTGAGCGGGGCCGGATCAGCCTTCAGCAATTTGGCAATCGCGCCCTTGGCAATACCGGACCTGTCTTCCGCACCGTCCGGCACAATGTCAAGCAGCAGCACCTCGTGGCCGGCATTGGCGACATGGGCGGCGATACCGGCCCCCATGACACCGGCACCGATCACGGCAACCTTGTTAATTTCCGCCATCAGATCGCCTCCAGGATCGTGGCAATACCCTGGCCGCCGCCGATGCACTGGCTGGCCAGCGCATATTTGCCGCCTTCCCGCTTAAGCAAGCTTGCCGCTTTGCCAACGATGCGCGCACCGGTCGCGCCCAACGGATGACCCAGCGCGATCGCGCCGCCGTCGAGATTAATCTTGCCCTGGTCCAAACCAAGGTCACTGATGCAGGCCAGTGCCTGGGAGGCAAAGGCTTCGTTCAATTCCACAACATCAAGATCCGCCGCCTTGATACCGGCACGCTCAAGCGCCTTTTTGGAGGCTCCGACCGGGCCGATCCCCATGACTTCCGGGGCACAGCCGGAAACGGCAACGGATTTGATCCGAGCGATCTTGTCCAGACCGTGTTTGTCCGCATAGTCTTCCGAACAAACCAGCACCGCGGAAGCACCGTCCGTCAGCGGCGAGGATGTGCCTGCCGTCACCGAACCGTTTTCATTAAATGCCGGCTTCAAATCAGCCAGGCCTTCCATGGAGGCATCGCCGCGAATACAGCCATCAGCCTCAACGCCTTCAATGGTGACGATTTCCGGCTTGAGCTTGCCATCCGCCTGGGCCTTGGCCGCTTTCTGATGGCTGGCGACGGCAAACTCTTCCATGGCTTTGCGCGAGATGCCGTACTTATCGGCAACATTCTCGGCCGTGTCGCCCATGCCGATATAGGCATTCGGGTTTGATTTATAGAGGCCCGGATGCGGCAGCGGGTTGAAGCCCATCATCGGAACCCGGCTCATGCTCTCAACACCGGCACAGATAAAGGCTTCGCCGGCATTCAGTTGAATGGCACCGGCCGCCTGATGAATGGATTGCATGGAGGAACCGCAGAACCGGTTGACAGTGACGCCGCCAATCGATTGCGGCAGATCGGCCAGAAAAGCGACCAGGCGGGCCATATTCAGCCCCTGCTCACCTTCCGGGAAAGCACAGCCCAGGATCAGGTCTTCCAGGTCATCCGGATTAACGCCTGTGCGTTCCACCAGGGATTTGACCACTTGGGCCGCCAATTCATCAGGACGCACCTTTGCCAAATCGCCTTTCTTGGCGAAATGGAAAGGGGACCGGGCATAGCCCGCAATAACCACATTCCGCATGTTCTGTTCGCTCCTTGTTTAACTCCGGAGCGCCCAGCATGCTTCCTGCGATACCACGCGCTCCAATTATGTCGTGGGGATTTCCGCCCCCTTCTCGCTCAGGGCATCGACACATTGCTGTTCGATATCCCTCAATTCCACTAGGACTGTCTCCAGTGCCTTGCGCTGCTCTTCCAGATCCGACACCCGTTCCCGGACTTTGGTGACCAGCATCTGAATTTGGCTGATTTGGGTGGTGTCCACGTCATAGAGCTCAAGAAATTCGGAGATTTCGGCGAGCGTGAAGCCCAACCTTTTCCCACGCAGGATCACGATCAGACGGGCACGATCCCGTTTGGTGTATATCCTCGTATTCCCTGCCCGCTGCGGCTGTAACAGTCCTTTCGTCTCATAAAACCGGATCGCCCTGGGGGTGATCCCGAATTCTTTCGCCAGTTCCGGCACCGTGTAAAAATCACTGCTGGAGTCGGCCATTATTTTTTGAACGCTCATCTAACCTAACCGTTATTGTAATTACGTATACGTCACTTTCAAGGAAAAAAGTCACTTTAATCTCGCACAGAGTGAACAATGACGCAAAGGTTAGATAATTATCAAAGGCGTTTTTTATGAAAAATCAGGCTGTTTGCTGATTTTTCCCGGCTTCCTCCTCGACAAGCTCCTTCTTGGACAGCTTCCCGATCAGGGTTTTCGGCAATTCATCTCTGAATTCGATATCGCTCGGCATTTCGATTCGCGAAATCTTATCCTTCAGGAAATCCTTTAGTTCTTCCTTGTTAAGCGACTTGCCATCCGCCAGCTTGATAAAGGCTTTAGGTGCCTGACCACGATAGTCATCGGGGATGCCGATCACCGTGACCTCGGCCACATTGGGATGCAGATAGATCGCCTCTTCGATATTGCGCGGATAGACGTTATAACCACCGCACAGGATAATATCCTTCATCCGGTCCACCAGATAAATATATCCTTCCGGATCCCGATAGCCGACATCACCGGTCCGCAAATAACCATCCGGTGTAAAGACATCAGCTGTAGCCTCGACATTATTCCAATAGCCCTGCATCACCTGCGGACCTTTTGCACAAACTTCACCCTTTTCGCCCTGCGCAACCTCCTCGGTGAGATTGTCAGGATTTCGGATCTGCACATCAGTCTCGCCCAGCTGCACACCAATGGACCCTGGATGGGGGGCCGCCAGAAACGGATTCGCGGTTAAAACAGGCGAGGATTCGCTCAAACCATAGCCTTCGACAAGCTTGCAGCCGGTATTCTCTTCAAATTCCTTCTTGACCTCCACCGGCAGCGGCGCCCCGCCCGACAAGCAGAATTTCAAGGAGGACAAATCAAATTTCTTGAGGTTTTCCGCACCATTGATCGCGGTATAGATGGTCGGCACACCGGGGAAGAAAGTGGGCTTCTTCTTGGCAATGACTTTCAGACATTGTTCAAGTTCAAACCGCGGCAGCAAAATCAGCTCCGCCCCGATCGCCAGGCCTACATTCATCACAACCGTCATCGCAAAAACATGGAAGAATGGCAGGATGGCCAACACCCGCTCATTGCCGAAATCCGTGCTCGGCTTCCAATTACAAAGCTGATTGGTATTGGCCGCCAAATTCCTGTGCGTCAGCATTGCGCCTTTAGGCACCCCTGTCGTGCCACCGGTATATTGTAACACCGCCAGGTCTTGTTCCGGATCAATGGATTCGGCTTTGAATTCCCCACTTGTATTGGTCAAACGGGTGAAGGACAAATGCTGGGGATCACGCGGAAAGTCGATCAATTCCGAGCGTTTTAAAACATTAAACAGAACACTTTTGACCGGTGGCAGAATCTCGTCCATCGCGCAAACCACAATGCGCTTAAGGCATGTGGTCTTCAGACAGCTGTTCACCTTAGGGAAAATCTGTTTCAGATCCAACGTCACCATGATCTCGGTACCGGAATCATTGATCTGATATTCCAATTCCCGCTCCGCATAGAGCGGATTGAAATTCACCAGAGTGGCGCCAATCTTCAACGCCGCAAAATAACAAATGACGTAGTATGGGGTATTCGGCAGGCAAAGACCTATCCGGCTGCCTTTGCCAAGCCCCAGTTGCTGAAATCCATGAGCGGCCCTTGCCACAAGCGCATCAATTTCCGCATATGTATATTTCTTGCCGAGGAAATCAACGCAGGGCCGGTCGGCATAATTCCGAACGGAGCAGTCAAACATCTCGATCAACGAAGTAAAATTCGCCCAATCACCCGGAGGATGAATACTGCCCAAAACGTCGTCACCTATGGTTGTGCTTTGATCCATAGGCAATTTTATCGCAGAACTACTCATGGCACACGACCCAATCTTTCATCAGTTTGAGAAACCGGCGAAGCGGTGCCAATTGGCCCGATCGCCCCGCCGGAAGCTAATTCAACGTCAGTGCAGACGTCAGAATTTCATTGCAAAATTCACAGCCAAAATATCAACAGAGGAATCATAGGTACCTGTCACCTGCCCATTGGGCACTGTCGAGGCATTTGTTTCATCCTCAGTCACGGTCACATCATCAGCAAAGATATGAGTGTAACCGAGATTCAAGGAGGTATCCTCCGAGAATTGATAACCAATACCGGCAGAAACCCAGAGACGGTCCGCATCAGGAATGCGGAAGGTCAGATCCTTTTGCGAAACAGCAGATTGGTCATATGCAACACCAAATTGCAAATTCAAGGCATCATTCACCTGATATTCCGTACCGATTGACAAAAAGAGGGTATCTTCCCAGTTTTCATCCACCAATTCACGCTGAGTGCCACTATCATCAATCACACGCAGCTCATTGAAAACGGACCAGTTAGTATAGGCCACATCCCCCATGACAGCCCACTGGTCGTTGACCTTGTGATAAACACCAAGAGACGCAATATCAGGCGTTTTCACATCCGCATGCGCGCGCGCATCCTTAAACTGTTGGGATGAGGAAAAGGCGCCGGGAACCGTCCCTTGAATATCGATATTCCCTTTCAGGCGATGGTCGACGCTAGAGCGATAGGAGAAACCGATTCGGGTGTCATTGGAATAATCATATTGGAAGCCTGCCGAAAACCCATATCCGATATCGTCCGCCGACAGGATAGACTTACCGTCACTGCCGCCAGCGACTGAAAAGTTGATATTCTTGGAAAGTTCACCTTCAATATACTGCACCAGCGGACCACCGCCGATTGAGAGCTTGTCATTCACTTTATAGGAGAAGACCGGATTGATGGTGACCGTCATCAATTCCGACTTCAAAGCGTGATAACGACCAACCCAGCCATCTTCATATTCGGTTTTAAGACCAAAAGGTGTATTGATCGCAATCCCGACATTCCATTCGTCATTGATATCCCACATGGCATAAGTTGACGGCACCACCGCAACATCACCGGCGTCACCACCATTGCCACTGGTCGACAACTGGCCGTTACCGCCACTCACCGACTCTAGCGAAAATTCCGCATGGGTGCTGATCACGCTGGCATTGACTTCAAACTGATTGCCCTCAAGTTGAGCCATACCGGCCGGATTGAAGAACAAAGTGCTCATATCCCCGCCTTTAGCCGTAGCACCGGCGAAAGACGTCCCCTGCAAAGCAGCTCCCTGTTCCTTCAGTTGGTAGCCCGCCGCATGGGCGAAATTTGACGCAACAAGAACAGCGCCGATGACGGCAGTGGCCGCCCCCCACTTCAACATATTTTGTGACATTTAACCCTCCCTAATTATAACCATCTCATCCCCACGGACTTGTTTTGACACAGATATATCCGTTGCCGACCGGCTTCACCGGCAGACCTAAACCACCCCGACTCCCGGCGGGCTGGCCTTCTGGGAAATCTATTTCTTGGGAACTATTCGAAGAATTTAGTTAGCTTCATCGCCACGCCCATATCACCCTTCACTTTGAGCTTCCCCATCGTGAAAGCGAGCATTGGATCCAGCTTGCCATCCATCATTTTTACAAGATCGGTTGACTTCACTTTGACCGTACAGTCAGCTGGACCATCTTCGTGGGCAATACCGGATACCTCTTCTGTTGACTCCACAACCAAAATGCCTCCGTCCTTGAACTCAAACTTTATCGTCGCGTTCAACGGCGCATTCTTGGCCATGAGATCCGAAATCCGGCTCTCTACAGACTCGATTGTCATTTTTTACTCGTCCCCTGTTCGTATGACAGTCCACTTATAACGTCATGTTACCTATAGGTAAACTAAAAACATCAAAGGTAACAATACCTTCCAATTGTGCAACGTAGCGAAAATGCAATCTTTGCGGATTATTCAATTTAATTTCAAAGTTTTATCTGAAGCCGACCTCTGGTTGTTCCATTGAATTTTTTCTGGAAATCAGCCCCTTTTCAGGGGCTTCGGACCACCATTCAACGGCAGTTGTTTCAAACTTCCGGATCATCAGAACAAAAAAACACCCCGGCAGATGCCAGGGTGCTTCACATATCGGATTGAGAGTCCCGATCGTTCGGGAAAACAGCCGGGTTCAGCCGACAAATGCCTTCTCAATGACGAATTGAGCAGGTGTCGCATTAGAACCTTCCGTCAACCCGGCCTTTTCAACCAGGTCTTTGGTATCCTGCAACATCGCGGTTGACCCGCAGATCATCACGCGGTCAGTTTCCGGGTTTAGTGCCGGAACACCTAACTCTTCAAACAGTCGCCCATTTTCAATCAAAGTCGTGATCCGCCCTTCAACCGGATGAGAATCACGGGTCAGACTGGAGAAATAGCGCAGCTTGCCCTCAACCATTTCCCCCACAAGCGGGTCGGCAATCAGACTATCGACCATCTGTTTGCCATATTCCAACTCATCCTTGAAGCGGCATGTATGGGTCACGATCACTTCGTCATAACGCTCATAGGTTTCCGGGTCGCGGATCAGGCTTGCAAAGGGCGCAAATCCGGTTCCGGTAGAGAACATGTAAAGCCTCTTGCCAGGCAGCAACGCATCCAGAACCAAGGTGCCTGTCGGTTTCTTGCCCAACAACACATAATCGCCTTCCTGAATTTTCTGCAGGCGCGATGTCAGGGGACCATTCTCAACCTTGATCGAGAAAAACTCCAATTTGTCATCCCAGGACGGGCTGGCGATGGAATAGGCACGCAGCAGCGGCTTGGTATCATTCATCAGACCAATCATGACAAATTCGCCTGACCGGAAACGAAAAGCCGACGGACGAGAGATCTGGAAAGAAAACAGGCTGTCTGTCCAGTGTTTCACGGACAAAACAGATTCGGCCGTTACGGATTTGGGCAGGGCAGAGAGATCAAAAGGCATAATTCGGTCTCGACTATCACATTGTTCAAAACGCGGCGGTTACGGTTCGGCGGCCATGGCGCTGACCGGCATCCCGATCCCCTATGCACCGATATATCTCATGGTGCATTCCGCCCAATTCGCAACTGGTCATCAATTGCATTTCACCGAAAAAATTCGGCAGTGGTCGCATTCAGCGCAAGGGATAATCTCCATATGAGCGCTACAGTCAAGAGACTTTTTG
This sequence comes from Aestuariispira insulae, assembly GCF_003385955.1. GTDB lineage: Bacteria > Pseudomonadota > Alphaproteobacteria > UBA8366 > Aestuariispiraceae > Aestuariispira > Aestuariispira insulae. Next base: position 29,010 of record NZ_QRDW01000014.1, on the reverse strand, counting down.
CCGCATCGCAGCAAACCCCTTTACCCGCACGCCGCCGGATCATTCCAAAACGCCCAAGGCATCCCGACAAAACGGTATATAAGAGATGGGTTTGCTGAAATCAAGATAATAACACACAAATGCGAGCAAAATATTGCTTCCACACAATTTGAATGTTTATTACGCCTCTACCGAATGTTAGATTTTTCCAAATCCGCCGCTGTTATATTCCCGGATTGCTTCTTCGATTTCGGCCTCACTATTCATGACAAACGGACCATAGCCGACAACCGGTTCACCAATCGGTTCTCCGGTCATCACCAGGATGTCTGACCGCTCCTCCGCCTGGATGACGACTTTGTCCTCTTCACCGGTAAGCAGTCCGATCCGGGCCTCTTGCAGCCGGGTATCCCCAATGGTGATGCTGCCAGATAACAAAGCCACCATCACATTATGCCCGACCGGCAGATCAAGGGCTGTTTCAGCCGCTTTTTCCAATCGGAGATCCCACAGATTGATGGGCGTGAATGTCGCCGCGGGCCCTGCTGTGCCTTCATAGTCACCGGCAATAACCCGCAAACGCCCGTCCGCTATCTGAACCTCGGGAATCTGATCCGCGCCAATAGCCTGATAGGACGGTTCAGTCATTTTATCTTGTGCCCGAAGATTAACCCAAAGCTGCACCATGCGAAAAGGCCCGCCCGCAAGACAATAATCATTCGAATGGAATTCCTCGTGAATAATTCCCCGGCCGGCCGTCATCCATTGAACGTCACCCGCCCGGATGGTCCCGCCTCCACCACTGCTGTCCTGGTGGCTAACCTCGCCTTCATAGACAATTGTGACCGTCTCGAACCCTTTATGAGGATGCGCCCCGACACCGCGCGGCTTACCCTGATGTGGTTCAAAAACATAGGGACCGGCATAATCAAACAGCAGAAAAGGACTGACGGCCAATGCATCATCCTGATAACTCAGAAGCGAACGCACGGGAAAACCATCACCAACCCAATGGCCCCTATCCCCGCTGAATATCCGGCTGATCTGTTTCATGCGGCCCCGTGATAAAAATGTATTGTTCCTGAGCCGGATATTTGGCCTACAGTCAACAATTACAAGGGCAATCAGCCATTTTGCAGCTGCCAGAGATGAGCATATTGGCCGTCACGCGCCAACAGCTCCTCATGGGTGCCCTCTTCGATGATATGCCCCTTATCCATGACGATCACCTTGTCACAAAGCCGCATGGCATTCAGCCGGTGAGCGATCATGATCGTTGTGCGATCTTTACAGATCTCCGGCAGGCAATTGATGATCTCGGCTTCGGTCTCATAATCCAACGCACTGGTCGCCTCATCGAAAATCAGAATCGAAGGATCCGCCGCAAGCGCGCGGGCAATGGCGATTCTTTGGCGCTGACCGCCGGACAACGATCCACCACGCTCACCCACTTGGGTGTCATACCCATCAGAAAGGTCGGCGATGAATTTAGCGGCACCCGACAATTCCGCCGCCCGATGGATTGCGGCTTCATCCACGGTGCCGCAACCAAGGGCAATGTTTTCATAAATTGTGCCGTTAAAGAGGAAGTTATCCTGCAAGACCACGCCCAGCCGGCGGCGCAACAGGCTGGGATCAGCCATGGCCAGATCCACCCCATCGACCAGGACCTGCCCCGATTGCGGGACATAGAGCTTTTGGATCAGCTTGGTAATGGTGCTTTTGCCAGACCCGCTCAGCCCGGTGATACCAATGGTCTGTCCGGCGTCGATTTTCAGATCCAACTGACGCAGGACTTCCTTACCGTCATCGGTATAGCGGAAAGTCACTTTGCGCAGCTCGATATCGCCGTTCACCTTCTCCAGGGACGACCGCCCGCCCTTGGACACGGTTTCCGTCGCTTCATTCAAGATGTCGCCAATACGACGGATCGAAATATTGGTATGTTGGAAATCCTGCCAGACCTGGGCCATGCGCAAAATCGGCATCGTCACATGGCTGGTCAGCATGTTGAAGGCCACCAGCTCGCCCACGGTGATATCGCCTTCCATCACCAGCTTGACCCCGAACCACAGCAAGATCGCGCTGGTGATCTTTTGCACCAAACCGATGGTTCCGCCCGCCCAGTTCCCCAGCATGGACGCCCGGAAGGATGATTTCAAATAACTGGCCAGCCGGTTCTCCCATTCCCGGTTGAACCGTTCAGACACACCAAGCGACTTGATGGTTTCAATGCCCGTGATGCTCTCGGTCAAAAAAGCAGTATTAGCGGCATTATGTTCGAACTGTCGCTCCACCCGCTTGCGCAGGAACGGCCCGAACGCCAGCCAGAACAGGAAATAGACCGCCAGGGATCCGATCACGATGCCTGCCAGCTCGGGCGCATAGGAAAACATGATGGCAATGAAGACCCCGACAAACATCAGGTCGATCACCAGCATCAAGGCCGAACCGGTCAGGAAGTTTCGGATATGGTCCAGCTCGCGCACGCGGGCGATTATGTCGCCGGCCTTGCGCGCCTGGAAATAATTCAGCGGCAGATGGACCAAGTGCCGGAACAGGCGGGAGGACAATTCCGAATTCACGCAACTGGCCATATGTGAATAGATCAACCCTCGGAAGAAATTCATGATCGGGTCGAAAAAGGCAATGGCCAGCAATCCGATCGCCAGCACATCCAGGCTCTGCAGGCCGCGGCTGACAAGGACCTTGTCAATCACCACCTGGAACAACTTTGGCGAGGCAATGGCAAAAAGCTGGATGAAGAGGGAGGCGATAATCACCCGGCGGAACCGGGCGGCATGTTTGACAATGGACGGCAGGAACCAGGCAAAACCAAACTTGCCTTTCCCGCCCAAAGGCTCTTCCGCCAGGGTAAAACAGATCGCCTCACTCGCAAAGGCCGCCGCCAATTCACCAGCAGTGGCAAGCCGGGTTACCCCCATCACCGGATCTAGCAGCCTGCCACCTTCATGACTGACCTCTGTCAGGATAAAATACGCACCGCTATCCTTGCGCTGAACAATCATTGGCGTCGGCGCCAGCGCCAGCCGTTCATGCCGGATAGAAGTGGTCCGACCATTCAGGCCCAGATCACGGGCGCTGCGCAGGATATCGATCTGCTCCGCGGGCACATCCCCTTTCCCCAGATTATGGTGGATCTGGGCCGGATCAGCCGGAATGTCAAACCGCTTCAGGACCTCGACAAGGGACAGCAGACCGCTGTCGGATTTCGGGTCATATTCCCCCTCCGGCAACTGGGTCCAACTGGTTTCCTGTAATGTCTCAACAGCGCTTGTCATATCGAAGCCTTCCCTATCAACGCGGCGACAACGCTTCGGAAGCATATTCCTTGAGCGGATCAAGCAGGAAATCGATCACCCGGCGTTCACCGGTCTTGATCTCCGCCGTCACCCGCATCCCGGCGGTCAGGGGAACCTGTTTGCCCTCAACATTGATGAAAAGCTGGCTCATTTTCACACGCGAGAAAAAGACATCCCCCAAATCCTCATCCTTCGTGGCATCATTGGATTTGTGCAGCACCTCGCCCTTGATGGTGCCATATTTGGTATAAGGAAAACTATCCACCTTCACTTCTACCGATTGCCCGGCGATCACATGGCCCGCGTCTTTGTTCAATACCTTGATCTCCGCCTCCAGATCCGCCTCTTCCGGGACGACCTTCATTAATTCCTGGCCCGGAGTGACCACACCGCCGATGGTATGAACAGACAATTCCTGGACGCGACCATCCGTGGGCGCCAGAATAATTTGCAAGCGACCGATTTCCATGGCTTTCACCAATTCCTGTTCATAATCGATCAGCGACCGCCGTTCTTCATCAAGACGGGTCAGCAAAGATCGGCGCCATTCGGCATGGGACTGCCCCATCTGTGCCTTCAATGTCCTGGCCTCGCCTTCCAGCTGTTTCAAACTGCTCTGCTGCTCCTCAAGCTCGCGCTTTTGTTCCAGCATCTCCTTTTCAAGCTCGAGAAGCTGCAATTTCGGATAATTGCCCTTTTCTGCCAGCTTGCTAAAGCGCTCGAACCTTTCTTGGACATTGGAAAGAAGGGACGCAGTATTCGCAATCACCCGCTCCGTGGTTTCACGCTTGGCTTCATTTTCACTGAGTTGGGCTTTGAAGGTGAGCAGTTTCGCCTGGGCTTCGCGATATTCGCCCATCATGTAGGCATAGGCCAGCTTCACCCGTTCCGGATCAGCCCCTTGGGGAGGGTTAAAACTGTTTTCGGGATCATCACTAACCAGCGCGGTCAATCTTGCAACCTCAAGCCCGGAATGACCGATCTGCTGGCGCAGCCGCAATATCTCAGCCTGGGCCTGGATCGGGTTCAGCCGGATCAATGCATCCCCTTTTTTTACGATTTGACCGTCGCGAACCAGGATCGCTGTAATTTCACCATTTTCCGGCGCCTGAATGGTTTTTGATCCGCCGCCGATCACCAATTGGCCCGGTGACGAGGCAATGATATCGACCTTGCCCAGGATCGACCAGGTCAATGCAATCACACAAAGCAGCATGATGGAAAAAACGAAAAGACGGGCCACATTGGACGGCGGCCGCTCCATGATTTCCAGATAGGCCGGAAGGAAGTCCAGCTCCTCCGACTTTTTCTTGGCGGGTTTTTCTTCCGATGACTGAAGATTAAGCGCTTGCCTGATGGCCTCTATATGCTTGCCGATCATGACGTTTATTCCTTTATCGAACCAAGGGCCAAACCGCCCTGGACCGGGGGTGAGGCCGGTTGTTCCTCTTCCAGCTCCATGTTTGATTGCAATGCCCACAATCTTGCATATGCCGCCCCTTTGGCCAGCAATTCATCATGGGGGCCACCCTCAACAATCTGGCCTTTTTCCAGCACAAAGATGAAATCGCAATCCCGCACGGTGGAAAGCCGGTGCGCGATAATAATCACTGTCCGGTCCTCGCTGATGGCCGGCATATTCTGCTGAATGATATTTTGGGAATGATCATCAAGCGCGCTGGTCGCCTCGTCAAAAATCAGGATGGACGGATCATTCATCAACGCACGTGCAATGGCGACACGCTGCCGCTGACCACCAGAGAGCGAAGAGCCCCCTTCCGCCAGGACCGTATCGTAACCATCTGTCAGTTCCAGGATGAATTCATGCGCGCCGGCAATCTTGGAGGCCTCAATCACCCGGCTCAACGGTGCGGCCGGATCGGTTAGCGCGATATTTTCCCGAACGGACCGGTTGAACAGATAATTTTCCTGCAAAACGATGCTCATGCGCTGGCGCAGGGCGACCGCATCCAATTCGGCCATATTCCGGCCGTCAATCTGGACTTCACCGCTTTCAGGCACATAGAGTTTTTGGATCAGTTTCGCGATCGTGCTTTTCCCGGACCCGGACGCTCCAACAAAGGCGACCTTCTTGCCAGCCGGGATGTTCAGACTGAAATTCTCCAGGACCGGTGGCAGATTGGGCGCATAGCGGAAAGTTACGTTTTGCAGGGTAATCCGGCCCTTAAGCTCTGCACCGGGATCCACCTGCCCACTTTCCATCTCGGTCGGCGTGTTCAGAACATCCCCCAACCGATCAATCGAAACCCGGCTCTGGATATAGTTCCGATATAGTTCCGCCAAACGGATGATCGGCTGGCTGACATGGTTGGCCATCATGTTAAAGGCAATGAGCTGACCGATGGACAGTTCCAGGTCAATCACCATGCGGGCCCCGAACCACAAGATCAGGATCATCGTGACCTTCTGGATGATCTGAACCCCCTGCGACGACAGCTGCATCAGGCGCTGAACTTCAAAGTTGGAGCCGACAAATTTCTCGGTCTGGCCCTCCCACCGCTGGGTCATCTTCGGTTCCAGCGCCAATGCCTTCACCGTTTCGACCCCGTTTAATGCTTCGTTCAGGAACGAGTTATTCACCGCGCCATCGCGATACATAGCCTCGATCCGGACCTGGAGCGGCCCGGTGATGAAATAGGAAAGAGCCGCATAAAACGGGATCGCGCCCAGCACGATCATCGTCAGGAAGGGCGAATAATAATACATCACCCCGAAGAAGACGAAGGTGAAGGTCAGATCAATGATCAGAGTGTTGGCCGCACCGGTTAGAAACTCGCGAATGGAATCCAGCTCACGCACACGCATCACCGTGATACCGACCGAACGCGCCTTGAAATAGGAGAGAGGCAGATCCACCAGCCGCCGGAACAGCTTGCCGCCCAACCGGCCATCCACCCTAAGGGCCGTGTGGGTCGCCACATATTGCCGCAGGGTTTTCAAGCCCACTTCCAGAACGGAAACGATGACAAGAACCGTAACCAGCACATCCAATGTGGACAGGGCATTATGCACCAGCACCTTGTCCATCACCACCTGGAAGAAAAGCGGCGAGACCAGGGCCAGTGTCTCTAGGAAGAAAGAGGCCGCAAGCACTTCCCAGGCCAACCCCTTGAATCGCAAGAACTCCGGAATGAACCAGGTCACATCAAAAGGGCGGGTATCCCCAGAGGTGCGGTTCTGGCCCCGGCAGGTCATCACCATGCCAGACCACAGTTTTTCCAACTGTTCCAGGGTCACCATATCGGGCTGAGGCTGACCAGGTCTCTGGATTAGGGCACCATCATCCGACAATTTTGCCAGCACAAACCACAATCCGCTCTCGGTGCGCGCCGCCATGGGCAACTGGGTTTCGGAAATCCGCCCCAGATCCGCCTTGCGCATCTTGGTTTTCATGCCAAAGGTCTTGGCAAAGCCCTTCAGCGCCAGTTTGGGTTCCTGGTCCAGGAAACCTTCTGCCGCTTCGGCTGCTTCTTTCTGATCCGGGATCTCTTTGAAGATCATCCCCAGGATGATCGCACAACTCAACAAAGTGGTTGTTTCAGGATTCCCCTTATGGGGTTCTTCCATACTGATTAATCCGCCCCACGCACAAAATTCACGGATCCATATCCGCACCAATCTCAATTCCGAACAGCTTGCCTCAACAAGCTCCTACCCGTCCGGAAGGCCGCACTATAGTTGTTACCGGTTCAGCTCACAACTCCTGACGTTAAAACGCGCGCCCTGTTTGTCGCAACTGTCATTGTTCGTTCGCGTAATATTGTGAAAGTAATTTTGCAATTTATTCGCAATTGCATTTATATCCAGGAAATGATAATCGTCCGACAGATATTTTTCGGGAAGGAGTTACGCCATGAACAGTTGGGATATCATTGCCATGTCTCCCGCCATCGCCCTGATCAATACGGCAGGGCCGGTCGGCTGGATCCTGGTCGCCATGTCCCTGCTCGTCATGATCGTTTTCTTCTACAAAATACTGGTATTCTGGCGCAGTGGCCTTTGGCAGCGCAATCCGCTCCGTGCCCTCAAACCTATGCTTGAAAAAGGCCAGGTTGCCGAGGCGTTTTCGCACGCAAAAGGCGGCCGCCATCCAGCCAGACAGCTGGTCAGGCAGGCGATCGAACGCCATTCGGTTCCGGGCCTTACCTCATCCACCCTTCTGTCAGAGTTGGAACAGGCATCGCTGGATGCCCTGGATCGACTGAGATCCGGTCTGAAAATAATCGCAGCCATTGCCGCATTGAGCCCACTTTTGGGGCTTTTGGGCACCGTGCTGGGCATGATCGAAGCCTTTCGGCAGATGGAGGCAGCCGGCAGCCAGGTTGATCCCGCGATCCTCTCCGGCGGGATCTGGCTGGCCCTGTTAACCACGGCGATCGGCTTGATTGTCGCCATTCCAGCAACAGCAATCCATCTGTGGCTGAGCGCCGTTGTCGCCCGAACCGGTCGACAGTTGGAAGCCGCCGGCACCAAGGTCCTATCGGCCCTGGAAATCCAATCCAGGATCCGGGCCGACAATCCATCCGCCTCTTATCCGGCTGCGGCGAAATAACGATCGGGCCCTGACACCGCCGTCACACAGAGCCAAGATAAGCGTCATATTCCACATCGGATACCTGTTTGGCCATCTCCGCCATTTCATGGCGCTTCAGATTGGCCATCATGACATAGAGCCGTTCATCAAAGACACGCCGGACCGTTTCACCGTCGGCAAAGAGGTCAATTGCTGTGGACCATTCGGTCGGCAACTGTGGATGATCCTCTTCATAAGACCAGCCGTCGATCGGGGCCCCAGGCCTGATCTCCTGTTCGATCCCTTCAAGGGCCGCCCCCAGATGGGCTGCCAACACCAGATAGGGATTGGCGTCGGCCCCAGCCACCCGATGTTCGATTCGGCGCGCCTCGGCCGGACCACCCGGTATGCGGATTGCCGCCGTCCGGTTATCATAGCCCCAGGAGACATGAACCGGGGCCAGCGCATGCGGCTTGAGACGGCGGTAGGAATTGAGATGCGGCGCATAGATCAGCGTCATTTCCGGCAATGCCCGCAACATGCCCCCCACCGCATGTTTCATCAACATGGACCCTTTTTCCGGGCCATCATCAAACAAGTTCTTACCCGCTTCATCAATCAGGCTGAAATGTACATGCATGCTGCTGCCGGCCTGGTCGCCATAGGGCTTGGCCATGAAAGTGGCGCCACAACCGAATTTCTGCGCGATCCCTCGGACAAGGCGTTTAAAGAATAGCGCATCATCCGCAGCCCTCAAGGGATCGGCCACATGGCAGAGATTGACCTCATACTGGCCCGCGCCATTTTCTGAAATAGCCGTATCAGCGGGGATACCCTGGGCGGCGCATGCCTCATAGACTGCGTTGAAAAAACCTTCCAGCTGTTCCAACTGATCCAGCCCTAGGACCGAACAGACATCCGTGCGCCCGGCGCGTCCCGGCTGGCGGGGCGGCAGGGGTTTGCCGTTTTCCAGGCTGTAGAGATAAAATTCCAGCTCCATCGCCACCACGGGCCGCAGCCCTTTTTCTGCGTAACGTTCCTGAACGGCAGCCAGGCTGCCGCGCGGGTCGCCCTTAAAGGGCTTTCCTGCGTCATCCAATAACCAGAGCGGCAGGAAAACATGCGGGACCGTCGTCCAGCCAACGGGCAGGATTCCGCGTCCGGTATAACTGCACATACTGTCCGCGTCACCGGAATCGAGCGCCCAGCTATTCTCCCAGACGTCCTGGCCCCAAATGTCGCTATGCAGCACTGTTTCAGGCATGCGCGCAGGTTCCGAAAGGATCTTCTTCGCCTGTTCCACCGGATAGCGTTTACCACGCAGGATACCATTCAGATCGCAGACACCTGCAGTCACATGATTAACGTCCGGATTGGCTTCCAGCCACTTCAATTCCAGGGAACTCATCTCTCACCTGTTAGAAAATTTGTGATCACAAGCAAGGTACCGGATCCGGCGGCGGGCTGGGAACACTGGACACGTCCCGGATTTTATGCTCTTTGTACACCTACAGCATAAAATGGCATAAAAATGACTGAAAACCTGACCGAGAACCTGCGATTGCTCTGCAGTTACGGAAAATCCACATCCGATATCTGTCGGCGCGCGGGCATCAACCGACAACAATTCAGCAAATATCTGAACGGCCATACCCAGCCCTCCCTGGCGACCCTGCGCATCCTCTGCGATTTTTTCGGGGTGGAGGAAAGCGAGCTGTTCCTGCCCGCGCCAGAGTTTCGGAAAATCGTCCAGCTGCGCCCGCCACGATTTGAAAAACGGGAAAGCCATTTCGATAAAATTATGAATCATATGACCGATAGCAATCCAACAGGGCGCGACATGCTGCAACGCCATGAGGGCTACTATCACTCCTACCTCAAATCCTACCCGCAACAGGAATTGGCGGTGCGCGCGCTTTCACATATCTACAAACGGGAAGACCGATGGTTCATCAAAACCATTGAACGGCGGCTGGATGAGCAATTCCTGCTGCCCTCCACTTTGAAATATGAAGGCTATGTCAGTGAGGGCTGCAACCGGATCTGCATTCAGGAGCGCGAGTGCGGCACCGGACGCAGCATTGGAACCACCTTTTTATATCCAAGCGAGCATGCCCGGCCGACCTATCTCAGCGGTGTGATGGTCGGTTTTTCAACCGAAGGCTCCCAGGACATAACATGCTCGCGAACCATATGGCATTATCTCGGCCCCAAACCGAATCTGCGCCAGGCCCTGAATGCCTGCGGCGTCGTTGATCCCGATCAGGAACAGCTCCCCGACTTTGTCCGGTACGGCATCAGCAATGACCTGGAAGAAGGAGAAACCGTCTTGATGCCCCGCTATTAATGCCGGAGAACCCTTCATCCGATTGCTCCCAAGGGCATCCTGATGTAACAGTTTTAAGGATATCCCGTTGATTTCATCCTGAAATCCGATACTGGAAAGTGAAATTGCCAATATGACAACCGGTGCCGCTAAAAAGGATAAATCCGCCACAAGTTCGCGCATCCAGGCTGAACGTCGCAAACAGTTGATCGAGGCCACCATGACCGTGATCGCGGATCACGGCCTATCCAACGTAACCCTGGCAAAAGTGGCCGGGGAAGCCGGCTTGACGGCAGCCATGGTCAATTTTCATTTCTCCAATAAGGACAGCCTGTTGCTGGAAACGTTGAAATTCGTCTCAGACGAATTCAATGAGCAGCATGACAAAGCCATTCAAAATGCCAAGGGTGATCCCATTCAGGCGCTCAATGATGTGATTGACGTCCAGTTTGACGACCGTCTTTCCGATCCGCGCAGACTGACTGTCTGGTATGCCTTCTGGGGAGAAAGCCAAGCACGGGAGGAATATCAGCAGGTTTGCGGTGAATCCGACCGCGCCGATGAAGCGGCCTTCCTGGAGCTGTTCCGGGCCTTAATCCGTTTGGAGGGCAAGCCGGAGCTTGACCCTGAAGCGCTCAGCCTCGCCTTCCAGGGCATGCTGGATTATTTGTGGCAGGGCCTCCTGGTGACACAGGAACAAAACTCGCGGGAAATGCGCAAACAACAATGCCGCGCCTTCCTGGCCAGTATTTTCCCAAAAAGCTTTGGCAAACCCAAGAGCGCGCCCAAGCCGACACAGCCCGCCGCCCAGCCGCAGACCGGTAAATGGCATTGCCTGGCCCATCTGGAAGACGTGCAAGAGAATAACGGCAGTTGGACCGACAAAGATGTCGGCGGCAAGGCGGTGCATTTGCAGCTCTCCCCTGACGGTCAATGCCTGGCGACAAGCCTTCCGGACAATCAACCATTGCCGGTGAGGACCGCCGAGGGACTGATCTTCGTTCGGGTTTAAGCTACCCCCCACGAATAAAGAAAAGAGCGGGCGTGATGACACACGCCCGCCCAGTACGAAGGAAGACGGCCATGGTAGGTGTGCTTAGGGTCGGCCGCTTCCCTTCGGGAGCTAAACTTTAATAAATGGCTCAGCCGCTCAGGCTGCGGGCCGCCAAAGGCCTTCGGCGATCACATCAGCCATGGTGGCCTCGATGCCCTCGCGCAAAATCGCCATCATGTCGTCAATCTGGTCCTTGGTGATGGTCAGGGGCGGCGACATCACGCACATATTGATGATCGGGCGCACGAGAAGGCCGCGTTTCTGGCAATGGGCGTCGATGCGATTGCCAATATCGTAGTCCATGGCCAACACTTCACCACCACCACCGCTGCCGTCGCTGATCAGACATTCGACACAGCCCATCAGGCCCATGCCGCGCACGTCGGAGACAATCGGGATATCTCGCATTTCCTGCAATTTTTCTTGAAAATAGGGACCGACCTCGCGCACATGTTCGAAGATCTTGTCCCGCTCCATAATCTCCAGGTTTTTCATGCCCGCGACCGCGGCCACCGGATGACCGGAATAGGTATAGCCATTGGCATACATGGCCCCGCCTTTGTCCTTGTCGAAGGCACTGATGATCCGATCGGAAACCAACATCGCGCCCATGGGCACATAGGCCGAGGTCAGGCCTTTTGCCGTGGTGATGATATCCGGCACGATGCCAAAAACATCTTCCGACGCAAACAGATGGCCTAGCCGCCCGAAAGAGGTCACCACTTCGTCAGAGACATAGAGCACATCATATTTGCGACAGACCTCCAGACAGCGCTTGTGATAGCCTGTTGGCGGCACGATCACGCCACCTGATGCCAGGATCGGCTCAGCAACGAAGGCCGCGACCTTGTCCGGCCCGATTTCCAGGATCATGTTTTCCAGATCCGCCACCGTCTTATCCAGATAATCCGCATCAGACATGTCCGCCGGTTTGTCCAGGGGGTCCGGACAGGGGATGTGGTGGAAGAGATCCGTCTCGAAATCCAGGAAATCCTTGTCCCGGATTTTGCCCGACAAGCTGGATGAGATATAGGTGCTGCCGTGATAGCCCTTTTCCCGGGCAATGAAATGCTTCTTCTCCGGACGGCCCAGATAGTTGTTATAAAACTGGATCAGGCGCACGGCCGCATCTACGGCCGTGGAACCGCCGGTGGTGAAAAAGACATTGTTCAAATCACCCGGCGCGCGCTTGGCCAGTTGATGGGCAAACTCCGCCGCCGGACCGCTGGTGGTGGACCAAGGGGAATTATAGGTGATCCGCATGATCTGCTGTGAGATGGCGTCGGCCATTTCCTGTCGGCCATGGCCGATATTCACACACCACATGCCCCCCGGCCCGTCGATCAGACGGTTGCCCTCGCTGTCATAGAGATAGATGCCCTCGGCTTCTGCGGTAACTGTGCGCTTGTTGGAGCCAACTTCCTCCATCAATTCCCAGGGATGAAGGAAACGATTGTCCTTCCGCTGGATTTCCTCTGTGTCATACAGGCGGTTGCGCAGCTTCTGAACAGTCATGAAAACACTCCTTGTTTCTATTACGTCTTGTCTTCTGCTTGCGGCTCAGCTGAACCGGAACCAGGCGGCTTTTGCCTGGGTGTAGCTGAGCAGGCTTTCAAAACATTTATCCTTGGCGTTACCGGATTGTTTGAAGCCGCCAAACGGCTGTGTCATGTCACCTTCGTCATAGGAATTAACAAAGACCGTGCCCGCTTCGATATCGCGCACGAACTGGTGCGCCAGATTCAAATCATTGGTCCAGACCGCCGCGGCCAGGCCATAGATGCTGTCATTGGCGATGGAGAGCGCCTCATCCAATCCATTGAACGGGATCATGCTGGCCACCGGACCAAAGGTTTCCGCGCGTGCGATGGTCATGGTGTTGTTCACGCCAGAGAACAGGGTCGGGTTCACATAGGCACCGGCCGACAAATCACCACCCGGTGTATCACCGCCAAATTCCAGGGTCGCGCCCTCAACTTTTGCCTGGGCGACCGCGCCCAGCACCCGGTCCTGGGACTGATGATCAACCAGCGGCCCCATATTACAGCCCGGATCCAGCGGGTTGCCCGGCTTATAGAGATCCTTGCCCTTTTCCTTGAAGGCCTCCAGGAAATCTCCATGGATTTTCTGGTCCACCAGGATACGGGACCCGGCGGAGCAAACCTCACCCATATTGAGATAGATCGCATGGGCGGCGGCTTCCGCCGCCTGCTCCAGCTTGTCGCCAACCAGATCACCCAGGAAGATATTCGGGCTCTTGCCGCCGCATTCCAGGCTGACCTTTTTCATGTTGGACTGGCCGGCATAAATCAGCATCAGCTTGCCCACCTCGGTCGAGCCGGTGAAGCTCACCTTGGAGACATCCATATGCAGCGCCAGCGCTTTGCCCGCTTCCTCCCCCAGGCCCGGCACCACGTTCAGGACACCGGCGGGGCCACCCGCCTCCATGAACAACTTCGCCAGTTTCAGGCAGCTCATCGGGGATTGTTCCGCGGGTTTCAATACCGTCGAGTTCCCCGCCGCCAGCGCAGGCGCCACCTTCCAGGCCGCCATGAGGAGCGGGAAGTTCCAGGGCGAGATCGCGCCAACCACACCGATCGGCTGGCGCAGGATCAGGCTGAGCACATCATTTTCGGTATTGGTGATCGAGCCTTCGATTTTATCAATACATTCGGCAAAATACCGGAAGGTATCGGCGACGAAGGGGATATCCATGGTCAAGCAGTCATTGATGGGTTTGCCCATGTCGAGCGTTTCCATCAGCGCCAGTTCTTTTGCATTTTCATCGACCAGATCCGCCAGACGGTAGAGCACATTCATCCGGTCGCGCGGGGCCATCTTGGACCAGACACCGGTTTTGAAGGAAACCTTGGCCGCCGCCACCGCGCGGTCGATATCCTTTTCATTGCCCGCAGAGAATGCCGCCACCACAGAGCGGTCGGCCGGATTGATGCTTTCGAACCGGTTGCCCTCAACGGCATCCACATAGTCGCCATCGATGAAGAGGCGGGTTTCCGGCCGGAATGAATCCGCGCGGGACTGCCAATCAGCCAATGTCAAATCAGTCATCTCAATTATCCTCCCAGATCAATAATCCGCCGGCGGCGTCTGATTTTTGCGCGCAGGCGCAAAGAAGGGCGTAGAAACGATCCTGGCCCGGGCCATGACCCGTTCCCATTTCATTTCCTTATCCACATAGATTTCGACCCAGATGTCTTCTTTCTGATCAATGCCGAACGGGCGTTTCAATTCCGCCAGCGCAATATTGGTCTTTAGGGTCGGAGACCACATGGCCGACGTGATCCGGCCGATCTCCTTCTTCTGGCGGTGATAGATCAGTGCCGCATGGGCTGGTTTGTTGCCCTCGATATCCAGCCCCACCAGACAATATTTCGACGTCCCCTGCTGTTTCTCCTTCAACAGCGCCCGACGGCCGTTGAAATGGCCCTTGGTGAAATCCACCTGCCATTCCATCCCGATTTCGAACGGGCTGCGGCGTCGGCTGTGGCGCAGGGTAAACTCGGCGGACTGGAAATCCACATTCGGCTGCAGCAGGCCAGCCTCCATTCGGGCAAGATCCAGCGCGTGGCTGCCGATCGGGCGGATATCGTAATGCCGCCCCGCCTCAAAGAGCGTATCCCATAGATCCAGCGCCTGTTCCGGATCAATCCACAATTCATATCCCAGATCCCCGGTAAAGCCGGTGCGGGAAACCGAAAGGGTGCCCTTGCCAAACGGGAATTCGCGAATGTCGAACGGCTTCATTTCCTCAACACCAGCAAGACCCAGATTTTTCAGGATTCGACAGGTTGTCGGTCCCTGGAACGCCAGCGCCGCGATATCATCCGTCACATCCTGGATCTCAACATTCAGGCCAATGGCATTGTCAGTCAGCCAGTCATATTGCCGTTCCTGACAGCAGAGCCGGTATTCGGTGTTCGAATATTTGAAGACCGTGCCATCATCCAGCATATGGCCTTCATCATCGCACCAGATCACATAGGAAACCCGGTTGTCGCGCATCTTTCGAATGTCACGGGTGACCAGGCGGTTGAGGAACAGCTCGGCCTCCGGCCCGGAAACCCGGTATTTGCACATCGGCGTGATGTCAAAGACCGTAGCCGAGTTGCGGATTGCAAAATATTCCTGCTCGACCACATCCAGGCTGCCGGGCGAGGTGTAACCCGCCCATAAAAGCCAGTCATTGGTGATGGTCCAGTCCATCTGCCGCGGATAAAACGGCGTCTGGCGCATGCCCAGTTTCCTGGAATCAAACGGTTTTGGTTGCATCGCGGTCATCGATCAAGCCTCCATCGCCAGAATTCGTTTTGCGGCATTCATGCCCGGCGCCCCTGTGACGGAGCCCCCCGGATGCGCGCCCGCACCACAGAGATAAAGTCCCGGCATCGGGGTCTGATATTGCGCGGATCCGTGAACGGGGCGCATCATCAGCATCTGATCGATCTGCATTTCCACATGGTGCCAATGGCCACCGGTGATGTGATAGCGGGCCTCAATATCGGCCGGGGTCAGGAGCTCGCTCTCGCGGATATGGTCACGGATTCCCGGTGCATAGCGGTCCAGCTGATCCAGCGCCTTTTCCAAAAACGCGGTCCGGGCCTCGTCAGTCCAGCCGCCTTTCAGGTGATAGGGCGCATATTGCACCAGGGCCGACAGGGTCGGTTCAGCGCCCTCGGGGAAGACGATCTCCATGGCCGGTTGGTTGCTGAACTCACCATATTTCGCCTGGTTGAAGGCTTCCTCCAGATAGAGAATATCCGGTGCGATCAACAGGCGGTTCTTAAGATCGCTGCGGGCCAGGCCGGTGAATTCCGGCAGGGAATTCAGCTTCAGGGTCAAACGCGCCGTATTCCCGTTGGTCCGGGTTTTTGAAATCCGGCGGACAAAGCCCGCATCCAGATGCCGGGCCCCCAGAAGATTGAGAAAGGTGCGTTTCGGGTCGGCATTGGAAATCACCAGATTGGCGGTGATTATCTCGCCACCGGCCAGTTGCACGCCGCAGGCCCGGTCGTTTTCCACCAGGATCTGCTCAACGGCAGCACCTGTGCGAATATCGACACCATTACTGGCAGCCGCTGCCACCAGCGCATCAACCACAGCGCCCATGCCGCCGGCAGGAAGCGCCAGCGCCCCCTGGCGGCCGTTAATCGCACCGGACAGACGATAAAAGAGCGACAAAACAGTGCCCGGAGACCGGGGTGCCAGATGGGTGCCCCAGACAGAATCCACCGCGATCGCGCCTTGCAGCAGTTTGTTCTCCACCGCATCCTCAACCAGGTCAGCGGCATTCATAAGGGCAATGCGCAAAAAATCCTGCATGTCGCGCTTGCCCAGCATGCGAATGGAAAGCCCCAGTTTACCCAGCGTGATTTTGTCTTCCAGGTCCTGGTTCTTCAGCCGGGGCGGCTTCTTGCCCCATACCGGCCCCAGCAGGTTGGAGAATTTATGCAGGCTGCGCATCATCTTGTTAAAGGAAACGCGATCTTCCTCCGACAGCGCCGCCCCATTGAGGGCCGAGACACGGGTGCCTTCGATCTTGAGATGCTCCCCGCCTTCACCCAACGCAATGGTCGCCAGGTTGGTATCGGTGTATTTCAGGCCATGCTTGGTCAGTTCCAGATCATTGGCGACCGCACCATTCAGCTGGTTGATAATATGGGCACAGCCCGGAGCCGCACCGCCCAGCTGGTCGTTTGCTTCCAGCACCAGAACCTTGCGGCCCGCCTTTGCCAGATAACTGGCACAGACCAGCCCGTTATGCCCGCCGCCAATGATAACGGCATCATAATTATCTTTCATACTCATGCTGCCTGCCTCCCGGTTTGACGGCCCGCGCCCATGTCGCGCAGAATCTCGCGTGCGGCATTCGCGCCCGGCGCGCCCATAACGCCCCCGCCCGGATGGGTCGAGGAACCGCACATATAAAGCCCCTTCACCGGCGAACGATATTGCGCATAACCCGGCACCGGCCGGTTAAAAAGCAACTGGTCAAAAGTCAGCTCTCCCTGGAAGATATTGCCTTCCGTCAGGCCTGCCTTTTCCTCAATATCCAGCGGCGTGCGCACTTCCTTATGCAGGATCAGATCGCGGAAGTTGGGGCTGTATTTGGAAATCAGGGAGATGGTCGATTCTGCAAAAGCTTCACGGTTCTTGTCATCCCAGACCTCGCCATCGGCCAGGTCATAGGGGGCATATTGGACGAAGACCGTCATGTAATGCTTGCCCTCCGGGGCCATTGTGGGATCGATTTGGGTCGGGATCAGCACATCCAGATAAGGATCCTTGGACCAGGTACCGCGTTTCCAGTCGTCATAGGCCCGTTCCATCCGCTCGACGGAATCCGTGAAATGGAAATCACCGCGGGTGACCTGGGACCCTTCCGGCAGTTGCGGGAATTCGGGCAGGCCATCGAGCGCGATATTAAGCTTGCCAGACGAACCACGGATCTTGAACCGTTTCACCTGGCGGACAAAATCATCCGGCAGATGTTTGGTTTCCATGGTCTTCAGGAAGGTGCGCTTAACATCCATGCCGGAAATGATGGTGTCAGAATAAAACTCATCGCCATTTTCCAGCGCGACACCGACCGCCCGGCCATTCTTGACCAGGATGTTTTCAACACCCGACCCGGCACGGATCTCACCGCCCTTATCCTTCAAGCAATCGGCCAGCGCCTTGGTGATGGAGCCCATGCCGCCACGGGCAAAGCCCCAGGCACCGATATTGCCGTCGACCTCACCCATGTAATGATGCAGCAAGACATAGGCCGTGCCAGGCGAACAGGGACCAAGCGCGGTGCCGATGATCCCGGTGCCGGCGATCCAGGCCTTCATCACATCGCTTTCGAAATATTCGTCCAGGAACTCGACCACGCTCATGGTCCAGAAACGGGCCATCTCATACATTTCCGGCTCGCTAAGCCCGTGGAACCTCTTGCCCAGATACAAGAGTTCCTGAAGATCGCGTGGCTTGAAGGAGGTTGGATCCGGCGCGGTCCGCATCAGCAGAGGTTTGATGAATTTACACTGGCGCATCAGATTCGCGCTGTAGCGGTCGTAAGCTTCCGAATCCTTCTTAGAATGACGCGCTATTTCCTGCCGGGCGGCATCATGATCGGACAGGGCCGCCAGATGGTCACCATTTTCCATCAGCACGCCGCCACCACCATAGGGGATCACCTGCAGGCCGTATTTATACAGCTCCAGATCCCGGGAAATCTCCGGGCGGAATAGGCTGCAGACATAGGAACAGTTGGAATATTTCCAGCCGTCATACAGTTCCAGGCTGACAGCCGCACCACCGATATAGTCATGTTTCTCGACCACCAAGACATCGAGGCCCGACTTGGCGAGATAACAGGCAGTGACCAGGCCGTTATGACCAGCTCCCACCACAATCGCATCATACTTTTTCATCATTTTACTCCCTACGGTCAGGCCGTGAGCTTCCTTCGCCCCGTTCATCCGCAGTCAGATCGACAGCTTTTCAAAATTTTTTCGGGATCTCATTCACACAGCGTCGTGACAGTCGCCTTGAAATGGTCGTTGTTTTTCTTCTGCGTGCGCATGAATTCATACCGTTTTTGTGTTAATAACGTCCCGGAGGCTGGCACAGGATTTTATCGATGTCTACAAAAATTGAATAAACGCTCAATTAATTTTGTTAAATAAGCTATTAACAAAAATGAATTTTTGGGCTATAGAAATATTATTGAAACATATAAATATCGAAGGCATACTCAATTAAATGGCTATCACAGAACGAAAATCTCCGCGCCGGAGCCGAGCCGCAAACAAGGTCTTCCGACGGCAGCAATTGATCGATGCCACCATCGACTGTATCGACAAGCTGGGATTCTCGGACACCACCATCGCCAAGGTGGCGGAGCGGGCAGGTGTTTCGCAGGGGATTGTGATTTTCCATTTCAAGACCAAGGACGGATTGCTGCTGGAGACGCTGCAATATCTGACCGAGGAATATATGAATGTGTACCGGCAGAAGCTGGATGAGGCGGGCCCAACTCCGATCGATAAAATCGCCGCCCTAATCCACACGGATTTCGACCCCTTGGTCTGCAACCGCAAGAAAATCGGTGTCTGGTATGCCTTCTGGGGCGAAGCCAAGACCCGGCCGACCTATCTGAAGGTTTGCGACCAGCGCGATGCGGAGCGCTATGAATATATGCGCCAGTTCTGCACCCAGGCCTGTGAGGCCGAAGGCGGCATCCTGAAAGGGGATGCGGCGGCCATGGGCATTGACGGCGCGCTGGACGGCATGTGGATGCGGGTCCTGCTGAATAACAGGGGCGGCATCCAGGATGACAAAACCATGGTCTTCAACCTGTTTGAATCGCTCTTCCCCTCGCAAGCGGAGCAGATCCGCCTATTGGCGCAGAGAAAATAACTTTCGAAAGCCAAGGAAAGGCACAAGAGATGCTGTTCGAGCTGACATCAAAAGCCCAAGCATGGCGGGAGAGGATGAAAAGATTCGTCGTTGGCGAATTGATCCCTCCTGAGGTGGCAGCGGAAATAAATAACGGCGCAAACAGCAGGCGCAGCTATCGCCGAGACAATGTCGCCGGACGGTTTTTCAGAGAATTTCGTGTCGACAGAATTTGGAAGGGCACCAGTGAAAACCAGAGACTGATCATCGCAGGTATTTTGAACAAGCGCGGCTTTGACGGCCTGGTAGGAGGCTTGTCGCGCTGATCGCCGGGCCACCCCCGGCACAATGGGTAAATGCTTAGGGAAAATCGTTGTGGCGCAAGCCATTTATATAACTGTGGGAATTGCACATAAGATATAATGAGTGCCAGCCAATAGGCACATAATCAGGCAAGGACTGCAAAACACGCATTTCAGGGAGGCATTCGATGAAAGCCTTAAAGCATGTTTTGAAGAAAGTACTGGCAGGTTCAGCCGTTATTGCGGCCATGTGGGCCAGTGCGGGTTCCGCGGAGGAAAACGTCCTCTATGTCTATAACTGGGCCGACTATATCGGCGAGACCACCATCGCCGACTTCGAAAAGGAAACCGGCATCAAGGTGGTTTACGACACCTACGACGCCTCGGAAACCGTGGATGCCAAGCTTTTGGCCGGCCGATCCGGTTATGATGTCGTTTTGCATGCGGGATCCTTCCTGCCCCCGCTGATCCAGGCCGGGATTTTCGAGCAGATCGACAAAAGCAAGCTTAAGAACTATTCCCATCTCGACAGCGGCATCCTGAAAATCCTGGAAAACTGGGATGAAGGCAACCAATATGGCGTACCCTATATGTGGGGCACCACCGGACTGACCTATAATGTCGACATGGTGAAAGAGCGCCTGCCCAATGCGCCGCTTGATTCCGCCGAAATCCTTTTTAATCCGGACATGGTTTCCAAACTGGCCGATTGCGGTGTGACCATCCTGGATTCCCCGGTCGACGTGATCCCGATGGCTTTATCCTATCTGGGCCTGGACCCGTCCTCGACCAACAAAGACGACTATAAGAAGGTCGAGGATTTGATGTCGAAGGTGCGCCCGCATATCCGCACATTTGATTCCTCCTCTTATCTGAATTCGCTCCCCAACCAGGAGATTTGCATGGCCATGACCTGGTCCGGTGACTATGCAGTGGCCGCCGGCCGTGCCGCGGAAGCGGGCAAGGATGTGAACCTGGCCTACAACATCCCCAAGGAAGGGGCCGGGGCCTGGTTTGATGTCTGGGTCATCCCGGAAGACGCACCGCACAAAGAAGCCGCCTATAAATGGATGGATTACATGATGCGGCCCGAAGTGATCGCAGCAGCCACCAACTACACTTGGTATGCCAACGCGAACAAGGATGCGACCCCCATGGTGGTGGAAGATGTCCGCAACGATCCTGCGGTCTATCCGGATAACACCGTTAAGGCCCGCCTCTTCACCCAAAAAGTTCTGCCTCCGAAGGTGAAACGGGTCATGACCCGCACCTGGAGCAAGATCAAAACAGGCCGTTAAGCCCCCTTGTGACCGGGCGGGGGCACTGCCCCCGCCCATCCAATTTGTTGTGACATTTTTTTCGGGAGGCGCATCGCCATGCAGCAACCCTTTGTAACCGGAACATCCTGTAAACCCTGTGCGCCCAATCCCTGGGAAGTGCCAGGCGCCAAACCCTTCATCCAGATTGAAGGGGTGGTAAAGAGATTTGGGGCCTTCACTGCAGTGAACAAAATCGACCTGGATATCTACCAAGGTGAGCTATTCTCTCTTCTCGGCGGATCCGGCTGTGGTAAGACGACCCTGCTGCGTATGCTGGCCGGCTTTGACAATCCAACGGAGGGCCGCATCCTGATCGACGGCCAGGACATGACCGGGGTTCCGGCCTATGACCGGCCCGTCAATATGATGTTCCAGTCCTACGCCCTGTTTCCGCATATGACGGTTGAAAACAATGTGGCATACGGCCTGAAGCGCGAAGGTCTTCCGAAGCGAGAAATCCGCGAGCGGGTCAACGCAATGCTGAAAATGGTGGAACTGGACAGCTTCGCCAAACGCAAGCCCCACCAGCTGTCCGGTGGACAGCGCCAGAGGGTGGCCCTGGCGCGTGCCCTGGTCAAACAGCCGAAGGTTTTGCTGTTGGATGAGCCGCTGGGCGCCCTTGACAAGCGCCTGCGTGAACATACCCAATTCGAGCTGATGGACATCCAGGACCGCCTCGGCGTGACCTTTGTCGTCGTGACCCATGATCAGGAAGAGGCCATGACGCTCTCCACCCGGATTGCGGTTATGAACCAGGGGGAAATCCTCCAGATCGACACGCCGACCAATATCTATGAATATCCCAACAGCCGGTTTGCCGCTGAATTCATCGGTTCCGCCAACATGTTTGAAGGTCAGGTCCAGCGCAACGGTAAGGGATCGACATTTCATGCCGACGGCCTCTCCTCCGAAATCCGGCTTGGCGACAAGACCGAGGTCGATCATGGCACGGCGGTTACCGTTGCGATCCGGCCGGAGAAAATCTTCATCAGCCGGACCCAGCCCGAGAACGCAGAAAGCATGAACATCTTGCCCGGCCGGATCAATGATATCGGCTATATGGGGAAATATTCCATATACCGCGTCGATATTGGCGGCGGACGCATCATGGAGGTTAGCGCGCAAAACCGGCAGCGCCACCACGAGTCCGAACGCACCCTGGATTGGGACGATACTGTTTATCTCTCCTGGCTGCCCTCCAGCTCCGTGGTGCTGACGAAATGAGTGCAGATACAAACATGGATACCGGGCTGGAGATGGGGAAAGATGCCCCCCTTCAAAGCCGGGGTGGCCTGCGCCAACTGGGCAACCGCCTGCAATCACAATGGAAGCGCCTGGTGATCGCCCTGCCCTATCTCTGGCTGTTCATCTTTTTCCTGGTGCCTTTTGCGATCATTTTGAAGATCAGCCTGGCCGAGGCCATTATCGCCCGACCGCCTTTCACGGATCTCCTGGAATGGACCGAAGGGGAATTCCTGCCCTCGATCTATGTCACCCTGGAGAACTTCCAGTATTTGCTGGAAGATGACCTCTATTGGCTCTCTTATCTCAACTCCCTGAAACTGGCGACCATCTCGACCCTTTTATGCCTGTTGGTCGGCTATCCCATGGCCTATGGCATTGCCCGGTCCAGCCAGACCATGAAAAACATCCTGCTGTTGTTGGTGATCTTACCTTTCTGGACATCCTTCCTGTTGCGGGTCTATGCCTGGATGGGGATCCTGAACACCCATGGCCTGCTCAACAACATGCTTGAAGTGGCCTGGAATATCGGCATGGCCCTAGGCCTAACCGATGCGCCCTTTGAGCCGCTCCAGATCATGTATACGGAAACAGCGCTCTATATCGGCATCATCTATTCTTATCTGCCGTTCATGATCCTGCCGCTCTACGCCAACCTGGAAAAGATGGATTTCCAGTTGCATGAGGCGGCCCAGGACCTGGGCAGCAAACCAGCAACCGTCTTCCTGACCGTGACATTACCGCTTTCCATGCCAGGCATCATCGCAGGCAGTCTGCTGGTCTTCATTCCAGCGACCGGTGAATATGTCATCCCGGCCCTGCTGGGCGAGCCTGACACCCTGATGATCGGCCGCGTTCTCTTTGACGAGTTTTTCGTCAACCGGGATTGGCCCGTAGCCTCTTCCGTCGCGATTGCCCTGCTGGTCTTCCTGGTGGTGCCCATGATGGTTTATCAGCATTTCCAATCCAAGGCGGAGGTCATGTGATGCAGCAAAAACGAAACAGCACCTTCATCATTTCCGTTCTCTGCTTCGGGTTTGCTTTTCTCTATGTGCCAATCTTCTATCTGATCGCCTATTCCTTCAATAGTTCCAAACTGGTGACGGTATGGGGCGGCTTCTCCACCAAATGGTATGGCGCCCTGTTGCAAAATGAGCAGATATTGGAAGCGGCCCTGCTGAGCCTGCGCATTGCCGCCATCTCGGCCACCTTCGCCGTATTGTTCGGCACCCTGGCCGGCCTGGCGCTGGCCCGGTTCCGGGGTTTTCGGGGACGCACCCTGTTTTCCGGCATGATCACGGCTCCTCTGGTCATGCCGGAAGTGATCACCGGCCTGTCACTGCTGTTGTTATTCATCTCGCTGGAAGAATTCATCGGATGGCCGGCGGGCCGCGGGGTAAGCACCATCACCATCGCCCATATCACTTTCTCCATGGCTTATGTGGCAGTCATCATTCAGGGCCGCCTGTCCGGGGTGGATGAGTCCCTTGAGGAAGCGGCCACCGATCTTGGGGCCAAACCCTTCCGGGTCCTGTGGGATATCACCCTGCCCATCGTGTCACCCGCCATGATCTCCGGTTGGCTGCTGGCCTTCACCATGTCGCTGGATGATCTGGTGATTGCCAGTTTCGTCTCCGGCCCCGGCTCAAGCACCCTGCCCATGGTCATTTATTCCAAAGTCAAGCTGGGCGTCAGCCCGGACATCAATGCCCTTGCCACCATTATCATCGGGCTTGTGACCGTTGGTGTCATCTGCGCGGCAGTCTTGATGTTCCGGCAGGAAAACCAGCGGGCACGCGACATGCAGATGGCCGCATCCGAATAACCGCCACAAAACCTAAACCATGATTTAGGGCCAGTCGCCTTCCAGCGGCTGGCCTTATGTTTTCTAAATGAACATTTCATATTAATTAAATGTTCGTTGCATTTTATCAATGAAAATGCTAAACAACCATTTAGATACAACAAAACCAGGACGGAGGCATTCATGCTCGATACTTTCCCCACAACCGGCGCTGACAGCCGCTTCACCCAGAAACCGCTTTTCCCCTGGGTATATAGCAGCAAAGAGCTGCTGGATCTGGAGCATGAGGAATATTACCGCAAGAACTGGATCCTGGTCTGCCATATCAGCGATGTTAAGGAACCCGGCGATTTCATCGTGCTGGATTTCTATCGCGAAAGCCTGGTGGTCACGCGAGCCAAAAACGGTTCCCTCTATGCCATGAAAAACCATTGCCGCCACCGCGCCGCGCGTCTGTTGGATGGCCAAGGCAACTGCAAGACCCGCATTCAATGCCCCTATCATGGCTGGAGCTATGACCTGAACGGCGATTTGAAGGCAATCCCGAAAGAACCGATCTTCCCGGAAGCCAAAAAAGAATGCCTGGGGCTGCACAAGCTGCAACTGGAAGAATTCAACAGCTGGGTCTTTGTCAAAATTGAAGGCGAGGGCCCGTCTGTTGCCGAGATGTGGGGAGATTATGCCGAAAATCTCGCCCCCTATCGGATGGAGGAAATGGTGCCGCTCGCCCCGATCAAAACCAAGATCTGGGATGCCAACTGGAAAATCGCCTGGGACAATTACCTGGAATCCTATCATGTACCGGTGGGCCACCCGGGCTTTAACCGGATCTGTGAGGAGAATCTCGACGAGCTGGAAGTGCTTGACCGGGGTGTTTCCCGCGGCACTTTCACCGTGCGCACCAAACTGTCCAAAGAGGCCGATGAGGCGCGTTATCAGGAACTGATCGGCGAATGCAATCAACATCTGCCGGAAGAGCTGCGCAGGCTCTGGGATCAATATGGCATGGCGCCGGGCCTGGGCTTTGATATCTATCCGGAACTGGTGGATATCTTCCAGATTTTCCCACTCAATGAAAACCAGACCATGATCCGCTATGGCGTCTATGGCCTGCCCAGCGACGACCCGAAGCTCAACGAATTGCGCCAGCTTAACTTTAAGATCATGGATCAGGTCGATAACGAGGATAAGGAAATCACGCTGCGCGTTCAGGAAGGCATGAATTCCAAGGATTATACACCCGGTCCCCTGGCGCTGGAAGAAGTGGGGATCGCCCAGTTCCACGACCATCTGCGTGACATCATCCCAGCCATCGGCCTGGAACAGGCACCGGAGCCGGGCAGCCTGCGCCGGATCAATGAGGAAATGAAAAGCCAGGACCGAGAGTAACCTGTATGACGACCAATCCCCGTTACGAGATCCTGTTTGAACCGGTCCAAATCGGACCGGTCACCGCCCCCAACCGCTTTTACCAGGTTCCCCATTGCACCGGCATGGGGGTCCAACGGCCCCATTTCCAAGCCGCCATGCGCGGCGTGAAGGCCGAAGGCGGCTGGGGTGTGGTCTGCACGGAATATTGCTCGATCCACGAGACATCCGATGATGTGCCTTTCCCCTTTGCCAGCCTTTGGGATGAAAGCGATGTCCGGGCGCTCCATAAAATGAGTTCGGCCGTACATGAACATGGGGCTCTGGCGGGGGTTGAATTGTGGCATGGCGGCAGCCTGATTTCCAACAATCAAAGCCGCAAACCGACCTTTGGTTCGGAAAGCCGCCCGCATTTCTTCGATCCCGTGCAGAGCCGCAAGATGGATGCCCAGGATATCCGGGATTTCCGACGCTGGCACCGGGAGGCGGCCTTGCGGGCAAAGAAGGCCGAGTTCGATATTGTCTATGTCTATCTCAACCACAATTATCTGATGTGGGAATTCATGGACCCTGCCCTCAACCACCGGGAGGATGAATATGGCGGATCGCTGGATAACCGCCTGCGCCTTGCCCGCGAGCTGATTGAGGATACCAAAGAGGCAGTCGGCGACAGCTGCGCGGTTGCTGTGCGCTATTCCCTGACCGGCAATCTGGAAAACGGCCAGCTGGTCCGCGATGATTATTGCGAGATGCTGGAACGGATCGCCGACCTGCCCGACCTGTGGGACATCACCATCCATGATTATCCAACAGAGATGGGCAGCTCTCGCTTTGTCAAAGAAGCCGCCCAGGAACAGGTGGTTTCTTTTGTCAAATCGGTTTCCAGCAAACCGGTTGTCGGGGTCGGACGTTTCACCTCCCCCGACACAATGGTCCGCCAGATCAAGAAAGGTATATTGGATTTTGTCGGCGCTGCCAGGCCGTCCATTGCCGATCCCTTCATTCCAACCAAGATCCGCGAAGACCGGCTGGAGGATATCCGCGAATGTATCGGCTGCAATATCTGTTACGCCCATAATTCCAGGGGCGCAGCAATCCGCTGCACACAAAACCCGACCATGGGCGAGGAATGGCGGTCCGGCTGGCACCCGGAAAAAGTCCCGCCCCGCCACGCCGATGAAACGGTCCTGATTGTCGGCGGCGGACCGGCCGGGCTGGAAGCCGCACGCACCCTCGGGCAACGCGGCTATACCGTTACCCTGGCCGAAGCCGGGACCGAACTTGGCGGCCGCGTCACACGGGAGTGCAAACTGCCGGGCCTGGCCGAATGGGCGCGGGTGCGTGACTGGCGCCTCGAGCAGTTGAACAAGCTGGCCAACGTCGCCCTCTACCTGGACAGCGATCTTGGTGCCAATGACGTTTTAGATTTCGAAGCCGACCATGTCCTGGTGGCAACCGGTGCCAAATGGCGGGCCGACGGGGTCGGCTTTAACCGCCTGTCGCCTATTTCCCTGGCGGACGGCATCCGGGCATACACACCCGATGACATCATGGCAGGCGATTTGCCGGACGGGCCGGTCATCCTGTTTGACGATGACAGTTATTATATGAGCGCCTGTAGCGCACTCGTCCTGCGCCGGGCCGGGAGGGCGGTTTCCATCATCAGCACCCACAGCGTGATCGGCCCCTGGACCCAGCATACGGAAGAACTGTCCTTCACAAACGCCCAGCTTATGACCGAAGGGGTGGCCCTGCACCATAATGAAGTGGTCCAGGCCTTTGACGGCAACGAGGTCATCAGCCATTGCCTGTTCACGGGAGAAGAAAAGCGGCGTCCCGCCACCGGCCTGGTCACTGTGACCGCGCGCCAGCCCCGGGACCGGCTTTTCTTTGAACTTGCAGACCACATTGAGGCCCAAGGCAGCGGCCCCAGCATCACCCGCATCGGAGACTGCAACGCGCCAGGCATCATCGCCCATGCAGTCTATGCCGGCCATGCCGCCGCCCGAGCGATCGGACAGGAAACCCAGGTGAAAAAACGGGAAGTTTCATGCCTGCATCAGGACTGATACGAAGTTGATGGCCCCATTCCAAGGAAAATTATTTTAGTTCATCAAATGCTGAACACTTTCAGATTCTCAATTTTGGCCCAGGCACAGGAGACAGCCTCTTCCGGCTTCACTCCATTGCCCAAATCATTCGTATATTGTTCTGTGCTTGTCTGCCTCCCAGACTTGGACCAAACACTCCTCATCACGACCCAACGGGACGGAGAATTCATCCATCCCGATAACGTTTTTTGCTCTTAATTCCGAAACCAGGCCCTCGCTCAGATAGAGCGTGTTGCGATCTCCACGGATGTGCCATATCGGCAATTTTGATAGTTTTTCCTTAAGCTCCGGATTTGTCTCGATCGTCCCTAGCACCTGCTTTTCCGTATATGTCATCTGATAGGGTGGCTTAATCTCTGGAGGCTTGCCCGCCTCGAATTGCACATAGCGGCGAATATTGATTAGGTAGAACTGCCGCTCGGTCAATTCGACATCTTCATGGTTGAACATCCGGCATTTCTGGAATTGATGAGGGAAATCATCAAAGGCTTCGATCACTTCACGCACTTTTTCCGACACTATGTTTTGATGAGTACGGAAGGTAATGATGTCCGGAATTTTGATGGGGTTGGTTCTTTTCTTCTCCAACTTAAAATCATAGCCATATTTGACCGGATCTATCTCTGGAGCCTGCATGAGACTAACTTTCAGGTTATCGTCCAAATGCCCAACAGACTGGAAACGGGCTTCAAATTCAGAAGGATCTAGCATCAGCCCTGAACCAAGTGCTCGCGCATTTATCCCGATGCGGTCATGCGTTGCACCGTAGGTTTCCAATCGAAAATACCCCATTCCCCCATTCCTTTCTTAGGCTTCAGTCACAATCATCATGCGTGGATGCTGATCCGTGGTATCAACAAAACGGATCACGAATTTCTCGTCCTCAAATTCCGGGAACATCATACTTATTTTGCTCTACCACAATGACTCATCTCAAACAAAGGCGGTTCAGACATCGCCCGGATCGCGCGCATAGTTGTTCCTGGCATCTGGTCGTTTACTAAACAACGGTCGCTGTCGCCCGGCTGGGTTATGTTTCGTTTCACATCACACGTGTGCAGCGACACATAAGCTGTTCCCATCGAACATCACATATCAAACACTTAGACAAGCACAGCGACAGATAACGTGATCTGAAATGACAGATAAGCGTAAGCGCCCGGTCGGCTGATCAAGCGGCCAGTTTTTCCTGACTGACCCTGAAGTTCCAGGGCAACAGTTCATCAATCCGATTGATCGGATGAT
>NZ_QRDW01000013.1 GCF_003385955.1 Aestuariispira insulae | reverse complement strand
ACCGCGCCTTTTTGCAGCGCGGTCACGGCGGAGGCGACCTTCAGCACCGCCGAGGCCGCGGTCACGCCCTGCGCGGCGGCCCCGCCTTCGCCCTCGGTCAGGGCCTGGGGCAGGTTGGCGACGCTTTCAACCGCCTGGGTCACATTCTGTTTCAGGGAAACGGAAATGCCCGCCTGTTTGATCTTATGCTCTTCACTGTGGGAGAACGTGTCGCTGGAGGCTTTGAGGTCAATGTCATTGCCCGCGCGGACATTCACATCCCCGGCCGCCGACAGGGTGGCGGAATCGATCACCGCATCCTGGGTGGCCTCAATCGTGATGGCCCCGCCTGAATTCAGGCCGGACACCACCTGGGTCGCGCTGTCGGTATCAAACTTATGCTGTTCCTTGCGCGCGCCTGCGGAAAATCCGACGCCGTCGCCGCTGGCGGAGCCTTCAACAAAGAAGCCGGAACGCTTGGTTTCCAGGAAGTCTTCTTTGACATCCCGGGCGGTGTCGACCAGCACGTCATTGGCCTTGATGGAAAGATCCGAGCCGGCATTAACCGCCGAGGCGGTGATGCGGGCATTGTCGCCCGCTTCCAGGCTCAAGGTGCCGCCGGCGCCAATGACCGAGGATTGCTGTTCGATCTGCAGGCCGTTGGCCTGGAGGCTGGAGGATTTCCAGAAGGATTTCTTGCTGCGGCTGGTATCATAGGTCGCGGTATTCTGGTCCGATGTGATGGTCAGATCATCCCCGGCCTTGAGCGCCAGGTCGCCACCGGCGGCCACGGCGCTGCCCCTGACGGTCAGATCCTCGCCTGCGGTGATGGAAAGCGCGCCATCCACCAGAATCGAAGACCCTTCGACTGTGGTCCTGTCGGATTTGTCATGGCCGCCTTCAAAGACGCTTTCCTTCTTGTCCCGCAGCGCGATGGTGCCGATCTCGACATTGTTGCCCGCCTCTATCGCGGCATCGCCCAGCGCGGTGATCGCGGCCCCTTTCACGGTGACATCATTGCCGGCCTTGAGGGTGAGATCCCCGCCGGAGATCAGCTCGCCCTTGGTCCGTGCCACGGTCTGGATCTCATTGGCCTTGGTTCTCAGATCATAGGTTTCGGTCTGGTTGACCAGATCGCCGTTAACCGCCTCCAAGGAGAGGTCGCCGCCGGACTGGATCCGGCCGCCGCTGTTGACCAGGTCATCCTGGGCGGTGAGCGTGATGGTGTTCCCCGCTTCGATATTGCCGCTGTTGGCAAGCGTGGTACCGGCATCCAGACGGATATCGCTGCCTGCGGCCAGGGTGCCTTTGTCATTGATGACCGAACCGGTGGTGCTGGCCAGATAGATTTTTGGCAGCAAGACCTTATGGCCGTTGATTTCCTGTTCCTCATACCAGACGATATTCTTGGTCAGCGCCTGGATCTGCACCGCGCTCAGGGAGACACCGAATGCCAGCTGGAGATTTCCAGCCGCCTCGACAGCGTTATCCACCAGCTGCTTCATCTGGCCTTCACTGTCCCGGACGGAGGGATCCAGCCAGCGTTTGCCGGTCTCAACCACAATCGTACCATCGATCAGTGTCTTTTCCGCGTTGCGGCCAAGCGCCAGCTTGTCGGAGATCTCGCGCGCCGCCGCGGCCCCCGGAACACGGGCAAGGAAATCCTCACCGGCGAAATAGGTGCCCAGATCGGCAAATTTGGCGCGCCTTTCCACGCTGGCCTCATTGCCGTTGAAATTGCGGATCTCTTCCAAAATCTCCCGGCCACCGGGAATTTCCTCTGCGATATCCAGCGGGTTAAGCGTCAGCTTGCTCGGCTTATAGGGCGTTTCGCTGGTGATCGTGTTGCTGCGCTGCAGGTTGGTGTCATCCACGGTCTGCGAGATGGTGGTATTGTTGATCTGGCCGGTGAAGCTGCCGGTCAGGCTGCCGCCTGCCTGGATGGTGGCGCTGACCGTGTCATAGGTGCTGCGCTCCACCAGGATGGTGCCGCCGCCATTGCCGAACCATTGGCAGGGGCCGCCGACACAACGGTTATAATTGCCGTTCGGGCCGGTGAAATAGAGGTCCTTGGTCAGGTTCACCTGGGTGTTTTGCAGGCTGGTGCCGGTCAGGGCGATATCACCCTTGGCGGAAATGGCGCTGTATTCATTGGTGATGGTGCCGCCGTCAACCGTCAGATTGTTGCCCGAAGACAGCATGCTGGCGGCGGAAGTGGCGGTCACCTGGACTTCATATTGGCGCACCCGGATCGGGCCGAAATCATAATAGGAGGCATAGGCCATGCCCCGGTCCGGATGGGGAACCACGACGGTGGAACCATCCGTCAGATAGGCCCAGCCCGCCCCGGAGATGCCCGCCCCCGGGGGATTGCTCGGCGGGTTGCCCGATGTTTCCGAATAGGACCGGTCAAAGATCTTGACGCTGCCGGTGGTGAATTGCTTGCGCTTGTTGCTCAGCGCATCGGCCCGGATCAGGATATCGCCAGTGGCGGTTTCAATGGTGCCGGACTGGTTCACCACGGCAGTGGCGCGCGCGCCCTCGGTCCCTTCCAGGGTCATTGCGCCAACGGAGAGCAGATACCCTTCATCATTGTCGATTTCATCGGCCTGAACGGTCAGGCTGTCACCGCTGGTGATGTAATGGCTGTTGGTCAGTTTCTGGCTGGCCTTCAGGGTTAGGGCCCCGGTGGCGGTGGCATTGCCGTCACTGTCGATCCCGGCCGATATTTCACCTTGGTTGGTGATGTTCGCCGCATCCACTGTGACGCGGTCCAGGGCGGCGATCACGCCATCGGCTCCGGTGGCGACCGTGCCGTTGGTGGCGGTGATCACGGTTTCCCCGCCGCCATTCACGGTCTCATTGACGGTGACATTGCCATTGGTGGCGGTGATCTCCGCGCGTGTTCCGGCGGACAGGTTGGCCAGGGTGGCATTGTTAGCAACCGTGAGGCTGTTGATATTGCCGGCCTGGATCAGCCCGGTGCTGGTGATATCGGCGGCCTGTGCGGTCAGATCCTGTCCGGCGGTCAGGGTGCCGCCATTGTTCAGATCCTGACTGGCGGTGATCTGGAGATCGCCATTGGCGGTGCCGTTTGCATTGGCATCCAACCCGGCGACGATGCGGCCGTTATTGCTGACGGACCGGGCAGTGACGGTCACCGTATCCAGCGCGCCCGCAACCGCCGCTGCATCCGTGGCAACGGCGCCGTTGCTGGCGCTCAGGCTGAGGCTGCTGCCGCCATTTGCCCCGCCGGTGATGTTGATGTCGCCATTGGCGGAGGAGAGGGTGGTTCCGGTCTTGGCCGACAGGTTTTTCAGAGCAATCCCGCCATCGGCGGTAATCGTGATATCGCCGGTGCCGGCCGCCAGGTCATCCGGCATCTTGACGCCGACCCCGTCTTCGGTGGCAATCACCTCGATCCGGCGGGCATACATGCCGCCAAACAGGGCGCCATCCAGGGCGAGCGCGGGTTTGGCGCTGCCATCATCCGCCTTCACCGTCACCGTGCGCGCGCCATAGTCCATCAGGTTGCGCCCGGTGAAGACACGCAGGTCCTGCGCATTGACCGGCGCGTTGACACGTACCGAGCGGGCGACCAGATCCAGGGCGGCAATATCCTGGGCATTCAGCCCCAGCCCATCGATATCAATCTGGCTGGAATTTTCCACATCAAGGCCGGTCAGATTGCCGTCGTTATATTGTGCCTGACCAGTGGTCAGGGTGGCCCGCGGCGTGTTGATGAAACCGCAGCCATTACAATAAATGCCGTTGGAATTGGAGAGCACATATTGCGCCTGGCCGCCGAAGATTTCCGTGAAACCGCGCAACTGGCTGGCATTGGACCCGGTCACCTCATTGACGATGATCCGGGCTTCCTGCCCCCCCAGATTGGGGTTGGCCAGCAAAACCCCGCCCAGCTGGGAAGTGCCATGGCTGGCGCTGTTATTCAGGATCACCCCCTGGGCGTCCACATTGAATTCCGTGAAACGGTTTTGGGAGACTCCGCTTGCGCTTGGCCTGGTGATATTCACCACCGGCACGCCGTTGGGCGCACTGTCAATGGTGGGCGCCTTGGAGGGATCGCTCTGGTCCGGAACCATCTGGGCCTGGGCCAGGACCGGCTGCAAAGCAAACTGACAGATCAGCAGATAGCTGGCGTAGCGGCGCAAAACCGACGACAGTTTTTCTTTTTTGTCAAATGACAGAGTCTCCTCTGCCCAAAAGGCCATTTTCTCAGTCATGCCAGCTTCCCCCTAGAAACGCAGCGTCGCGTTGAAATTGAATTCGTGGCTTTCTTTTTCCAGATGTTGCGGCGCAGCCAACCCCTGGGAAAATTGAAGATCAAAACGGAAATATCTGGCATCGTTCCGCAGGCCCACCGACCAGCCCGAGACCGTGCCTTTTTCATTGGCATCTCCGCGGTTTGTGAGAACCCGGCCCATGTCAAAAGCGACATAGGGGGTGATTGATCCCACAACCGGCTCAAACAATCCCCAATCCTGATCGATGCCATTGAGCGCCAGCTCGTTGCGCCAATAACCGCCGGTATCGCCGGACAGGCTGTCTTCACGGAAGCCGCGCACCGAATAGAGGCCGCCAACCCCGATCTGTTCGGACCCGAACAACCCGTCTTGGGCATATTGCCAATTCGCGCTGCTGCTCCAGGCCAGCGCCATATTTTCATCCAGGCTGAAATTCCGGGAATAGGCCGCTTCCAGGATCCATTTCCGAAACTGGGCTTTTGCTTCACCGTGATCCTGATCCGGGTCGTCTTCCTTTGCGCCCAGGATTTTCATGCCCCGCTCATGACGGATTTCGGCCGACAAGACGCCATCAAAGGCCCTGCGGCTGTGCGCCAATGCCAGATGGCCAATTGCCAGATTCCGGCTGCTGGACTGGCGGCTATCATCCACGAAATTGCGGGCGCGCTTTCGGGTGATGCCAAGGTCTATGCGGGTTTTGCTTGATTGATCGCGATGCGCCACATGGGATAGCTCCAGCATGTCGCTGGTGCTCAAGCCGCTGTAAAAGAAACTCTGCGTGTCACCCTCAGACAGCGTTTTGTAGCTGTAATAGCTCGACGTATATGTCAGCGTGGAATACCCGAATGGGACGGTGAATGTGCCGGTGGCGGAATTGCTGCGCCTTGTCTGGCGGACACCCCGGGCATTCTTGGAAAAATAGAAGCTCCAGCCATCATTTATGCCCAGAATGTTATCAAGATAGACATTGGCGGTATCCCGCAAAATGCCGGTGGAATTGGTGCCGGAATTATCCCGGCCGATTTCAACCCGGAACGGCCGGGATGTCTTATTGGTCACGGCCACGACGGATGTGCCCGCTTCCTGGCCCGGTTCGATGGACATGGTGGCGTTATTGGACGCCAGCCGGTTCATTTGTTCCAGGCCCTGTTCAATATCCCGAATGTTCAGGACCTCGCCTTCGGACGTCGGGAAAGCGAAATAAAGCTGCCAGCGGTCGGCCCGTCGACCCTCGCCCAAGGTCATATTACTGATCGTTCCCTGCAGAACCTGAATGATCAGGATGCCGTCCTGGAGATCCTGTTCCGGCAGATAGGCCCGGCTGGTCACATAGCCTGCGTCCCGGAAAAGATCATTTAACTGCTGCAGCAGCTGTTGCAGCTGGTTGGTCTTCAAACAGCTTTGTCGCAATGGATCGGTGATTTGCGCAATGTCGGCATCACTGACGATATCGGCATTCAGAACCCGGATCCGATCGACCTGGATGCATCTCTCCGACTCCGGTACGCTCGGATGTTCCGGCTTCTCCTCCGGCTCAGGCGGTTGCAATTCCTTGAGTTTGCGCAGCCTTTCCTGTTCACGGCGGCGCTCCTCCTCCATGCGCAAAAGCTGTTCCTGTTCCCTTTGGATTGCTTGCAATTCGGATGCGGATGGCGTCGCTGCAACAGCGGCCAGATCCGTGAAACCGAACAAAAGACAAAATGCAACCACTTCCGGAGCGCGCGCACGCATCCGGCTCAATAATCCCGCACCGATCACTGAGGACTTCCCCCAACTGCACCAAATTGTTGCCCCAAACGGACATTTAGTTTGGTTGCAAAGATTGCTCAAGCACAATCAATTCGGATTTAATTCGTATTTTAGTTGAATTGCTTGATTCAAAATCCCGACGTTGCCTCGGTTTCCGCCTGCTCCAAGGCAGAAGCGATCTGGTCGGCCAGAAATTGTTTCTTCGAGATTGGTGTATTCCTGACAATTATCAAACACCCCCCTGATTTCGCATATGCCGTGGGGCTGTCTCTCAGAACAAGTCAGAGAGAACCTGTTGGTCAGCTCAGTCCCGCGATCGAAACTCGTTCCTGCAAAACTGGACCTAATGCGGATTCGTCCCCCCGAAACCTGTCACGGTAACGGAATAGTCACGATCCTGTCACGTATCCGAAATTAATTGCATCGCTTTCTATTTCTTGTGGCGAACGTAGTGCACGCCGCCTCTCAAAGAGAGGGGCTGAACCGTTCGGCTTCGATTTAGAGGGAGTGGACGAAATGTTATCGGTGATCGGCGGTCGGGTTCTAGGGGAAGGCGGGGTGCTCCGCGAGGCGGGTGTTACTATTGACGCAGGCCATATTTCGGCAATCGGAAACGAGGACGCCGCAGGAAAATCTGTCCTGGATGCGTCCGGTTATCTGGTATTGCCGGCGATCATTGATTTGCATGGGGATGCTTTCGAACGCCAGATCATGCCCCGGCCCGGTGTACATTTCCCCTTGGATCTGGCCCTGCAGGAAACCGATCGTCAGATGATTTCAAACGGCATTGCCACAGCCTATCATGGGATCACCTATTCTTGGGAACCAGGCCTGCGCGGGCGGGAAACCGCCCTTGAACTTCTGAATGCGCTGGCCGCGCTCCAGGACAGGCTGGCCTGTGACACCCGGGTCCATCTTCGCTGGGAGACCTTTAATACACCCGCTGCCGGAGAGATCGCCGGCTGGATTGAAGAGGGCCGGATCGATCTGCTGGCCTTTAACAATCATCTGGAAATGATGCAGCGTGAACTGGATAACGCACAGAAGCTGGTAAAATATGCCGGTCGTGCCGGCATCAGTGGTGCCGATTTCATCAAGCTGGTCCATGATGTGGCCGCCCGTGCCGATCAGGTGGAAGGGGCGAAAGCGTTACTGGCGGCTTGCGCGGTGGATCATGGCATCCCCTGTGCCTCCCATGATGATGAAACAGCTGAAATGCGGGCCGGGTACCACCAGCTCGGTGTCGGCATCTGCGAATTTCCGGTGAATGAGGAAACCGCGCGCTATGCCATTGATCATGGCGATCCGGTTGTTCTGGGCGGGCCGAACATCCTGCGCGGCGGCAGCCATTGCGCCCGGCTAAATGCAGCGGAATCCGCAAAAGCCGGTCTCTGCTCCATTTTAACCTCGGACTATTACTATCCATCGCTGCTGCAGGCGCCTTTCCGGCTGGTGAATGACGGTATCGTCGATTTCCAAACCGCCTGGAACATGGTGTCCCGCAACCCGGCGCAGGCGGCGGGCTTAACCGATCGGGGTGAGGTTCGCGAGGGGCTGCGGGCGGATCTGGTGATCATTGACGATTCCGATCCCGCCTGTCCCAGGGTGATGGCGACGATCGTCCGGGGACGTCCTGTTTACATGTTTGATGCGGATTATCGCATCTGTGCATAGCGAAGCCGCATATTCGGGGGTTCGCAGTCTGGTAACTGGCGCCTGCATGCTTTGCTAAACGCGCCAGCGTTATTCATCTAAAACAATGTTTAAGGGGTATCAGGATATGTTTCGTAAATTGATAGCTGCCGTGACTTTCGCCGCAGCTCTTGTGGGGTTCCAGGCTGCACAAGCCGACTCCAAAACCATCAAGCTGGCGGTGACCGATCTGGTCGGCATGGAAGAATTGCAGCGGGAATTTGGGGCTTTCACCAAGACCCTGTCCGATGCGACCGGTTATGAAGTCGAGTTTCTGCCGGTTACGAACCGCACCGCTGCGGTTGAGGCGCTTCGCTTTAAAAAGGTCGATTTTGTGCTGACCGGTCCTGCGGAATATGTGGTGATTAAAAAACGTACGGACGCCAAGATCGTGGTCGGGTTTTCCCGCCCCGACTATTTTGCTGTCCTGATCGCACGGGCCAACAGCCCCTATACCCTGGCAAGCCAGCTTAAGGGTCAGAAAGTGGCCATGGGTTCGGTCGGGTCCACCTCCAAACATCTGGGGCCGATCCAGGCGATGGCGGATGCGGGTCTGGATCCGCTCAACGATGTGACCGTCATTAACACCAAGATACCGGTAGCCTGGGAATCCCTTAAGAAAGGGGATGTCGCGGCGATTGGCATGAACCATCTCAAGTTCCTGAGCCTGCGTGACAAGGAAATGGAAAATGGCGGTCTGCAGCCGGGTGACTTCCGGGTGATCGGGCGCGGTCCGGATCTGCCGAACGACGTTTTGATGGTTGGTACCCATGTGGATCCGCAGGTTGTGGATACCGTGCGCAAGGCTTTCGTGGAAAAGTCCAGCGATCTGATCCAGGCGATCCTGCAGGGGGAAGACAACCAGAAATACAAGGGCATGGCCTTCCTGGATACCATCAAGGACGAAGATTACGACTATGTCCGTGCCATGTATAAGACGGCTGGTTATCCGGAATATTCCGACTTTATCGGTAACTGATCGCCATGGGCAGCCTAGCAGAGCAATTCCCGCTTGATGGGGTGCCTGAAGAGAGTGCAGGCACGGTGCCGGTCAACCGTGCCTGCTCCTCCATGCTCGCCGCCTTGCGGGTGAAGGGTTTGTCGAAAAGCTTCGGCGGCGGTGCGGTGCCGGTGTTTCGGGATATCTCTTTTCAAATTCCCAAAGGGCAATCGGTGGCGCTCATTGGCGCAAACGGATCCGGCAAAAGCACCTTGCTGCGCTGCAGCCTCCGTTTGATCGAGCCGGATAGCGGATCAATCATCATCAATGACGAGAACCTCACCGGACTGCGCGGGAGACAGTTGCGCCGAAAACGGGCGAGGGTGGGATTCGTTTTTCAAAAACACAATCTGGTTCCCCGGCTGAGCGTGCTCAGCAATGTCTGTCACGGCAGCCTCTCAAGGGGGCAGGGGGCCCGGGCCTGGCTGCAGGGTTTTTGCCGCCGGGAGGAACGGGCCTTTGCGCTTCACTGCCTGGACCAGGTCGGGCTTGCGGATCTGGCGGAACGTCGGGCGGATCATTTGTCGGGCGGCCAGTCCCAGCGGGTAGCCATTGCCCGCACGCTGATGCAGCGACCTGAAATGATTTTTGCTGATGAGCCGACCGCCAGCCTTGATCCGCAGGCCGGACAAGAAATCATGGAGCTTTTCCACCAGCTCAGCCGGGACGAGGATTTTACTTTCATGTTTGTGTCCCATCAGCTTGACCATGCGCTTGATTACGCGGACCGCGTGCTTGGGCTTAAAGGCGGTGAGCTGGCGATTGATGGACCGGTTGACCATTGGACCGCTTCAAGTCTCAGGGGGCTTTATGACTGAACAGCTTTCCGCCAAGCATCATTTGCCGGACCGTTTTGAGGTACCTTCACCGTTCCGCGCGGCAGGCTTCGCGCTGTTCTTGGGCTTTTTCATGTGGTCGCTGGCGGGCGCAGAAATCTCGATCCGCGATCTTTTGGCCGGTTTACCGAATATGGGACAGATCGCCTCGGAAATGGTGCCGCCGGCAACCGACCGATTCGTGCCCATGCTCCAATCGGTGCTGGTGACCTTTCAGATGGCGCTGGTCGGTACGGTGATCGGTGTGATCATCAGCATTCCTTTGGCGGTGCTGGCGGCGCGCAACCTCTCGCCCGCACCCTGGGTGCAGGTGGCGGTCCGGGGCCTGGTCAGTTTCTTCCGAACGGTACCGGACCTGGCCTGGGCACTTTTCTTTGTGGTGTCGGTTGGCTTGGGGCCTTTTGCCGGAACACTGACCATCATCGTTGACACGATCGGTTTCTGTGCCCGGTTTTTCGCCGAGAATATGGAAGAGACTGATGCCGGGCCGGCCGAAGCATTTTCCGCGATGGGAGCGGGCCGTCTTGATATCGTGATGTGCACGGTTCTGCCGGCAGCGTTGCCCGCGATGACCAACACCACCTTGTTTGCTCTGGAAAAAGCGGTGCGTTCCTCGGTGGTTCTGGGGTTGGTCGGCGCAGGCGGGATTGGCGCGGAGCTGGCCGTTTCCATGGAGATGTTCCGCTATGACCAGGCGGCCATGATCGTGCTTATGATTTTCGTTCTGGTCCTGGCAGTGGAGCGGCTGAGTTCAACAGCACGTAAACGGTTGATTGACGGTCGCTGATGAACGCGCGCGGTGCTGGTACAGGGCCGCGCGCCGAATCAGATCCCGCCAACGATCAATTGAACCCGGTCGCTGGCGAAGCTTGTGAACCCGGTTTCAATGACGCCGCCATTCATGTCGATATCGATATTTTCCGTCAGCAGGATCGGCCGTGTTTTAGGCTGGCGCAGCAATTCCGCGATGCGGGCGGTTGGCAAATGGGACGTGATCCGCGTTTCCTTGCGCTGATAATCGGCAATGCCGTAACTCTTGAAGGCTTCGGTCAAGGAGCCGGTCTCTCTGAAGGCCTCTTCCAGACCTTCAAACCGGATCCCGGGAAGAAAGCTCTCGCTGCAGCAGACGGGAATCCCATCCGCCTCACTGACGGAGAAGAGCCGCAGGACCGGCATGCCTTCTTTTAATTGCAGGTTCCGGGCAACCTTGCCCCGGGCCTTGGTCTCTTCCCATTCCAGCAGGCGTTTGTGCGGCAGTTTCTGTTTCCGGCTGACATTTTGTGAAAATCGGGTTCTCTGGCTCAGGTTATAATCCAATACCGCTTCCTGCACAAAAGTGCCGCGGCCCTGTTCAACCCGGACCAGGTCCGCATCCGCCAGGGCGCCGATGGCCTGACGCACCGTATGCCGGTTCACGCCAAACCGCTTGGCCAGGACCAGTTCGGTCGGCAGCTTTTCCCCCGATGGGAAATCGCCCAGGGTTATTTCCTCTTTCAAGATGCGTTCGATCTGGCGCCATTTTGCCTCTCCGGCCTGCCAATCAATCATTGTTCCCACCCCTGAAAAAACTGTCATGAAAATTTCACCAAGGCGTCACCCGATTTGTGTCGCGAACCCTTTATAACTGAAAAAGATATAGACATCTAGACAAATATTAAAGTCATCCAGATGGGAGAAGTCAGTGAAGGCTATTGAGGATAATAACGGCCAGGAACAGAGCGGCTGGGCGCTCGCCGACCGGCAACGTTGGATGGGAATTCTGGCGCGGGCGGCATGCCGGGATCTTGAAGCATTTCTGGATCAGCTGCCGGACAGTGGCGGCTACGATTTCCTGCGTCTGCCTGAGATTGGCCTGTCCATGGTCCGAGGCCGTGCCGGTGGAACGGGCGATCCGTTCAATCTGGGCGAAATGACGGTGACCCGCTGTTCCCTCCGATTGGCGGACGGCACGGTTGGTCATGGATACATCAAGGGCCGGGATAAACGCCATTGCGAGCTGGCGGCATTGTTTGACGCGCTGTTGCAGCGGGATGAATACCGCCAGGACCTGTTTGCCAGGCTCATCGATCCGCTTGAGAAAAAGTGGCTGGAAAAACGCCATGAACGATCCAGGAAAGCCGCAGCCACCAAGGTTGAGTTTTACACCATGGTTCGGGGGGAGGATTGACCATGAAATCCACAGATATGGATCTTAAACCCGCTTTTTCCGATCCGGTGATGGACTCGACCGAAAGCTACCGTGTGATCATGCAGGCCATGGCAAAGCCGGCCTATGCACATGAATTCCCGCTGGAGATGGATGTGCCGGGCAAGATCGGCGCCGCGGCGGGACAGATTTTGTTGACCATGGCTGATGGCGACACGCCGTTATGGATTGCACCGGAGTTAAGAGACTCCGCGCTTGACCTCTGGATCCGGTTTCACACCGGTTGTCCCCTCGTTGAAAGGCCGGAAGAGGCGACGTTTGTCCTGGCTACGCCTGAAACGGCACTGAAACAGCTGGAAAAGTTGTCGACCGGAAGCCCTGAATATCCCGACCGGGGAGCAACCGTCATCCTGGTGAGCAAAATGATCAAAGCCGACAGCGGGCCGGTATGCAGCGGACCCGGTTTCAAGGAACCGCGCCGGATCGATTTTGACGGGGCATCTCCTGCTCTTTGGTCCCTGATCGGGGAAAGCCGGATGGATTATCCCGCGGGCCTGGATTGGCTGCTGGTCAGCGGCCAGTCGGTCGCAGCCCTGCCCCGGTCCACAAAATTGGAGGATACAACATGTATGTAGCGGTCAAAGGGGGCGAGCGCGCCATTGAAAATGCGCATAAATTCCTGGCGGAAGAACGCCGGGGGGACAAAGACGTTCCAGAACTGAGCCTGGACCAGATCCGCGAACAGCTGAGCCTGTCGATCAGCCGGGTCATGGCGGAAGGGTCTCTTTACGATCCGGATTTGGCAGCGCTTGCAGTCAAGCAGGCGCGTGGTGACCTGATCGAAGCGATTTTCCTGCTCCGGGCCTATCGGACCACCTTGCCGAGATTTGGCTTCACAACCGCGATTGAGACCTCGGACATGTCCCTTGATCGCAGGATCTCGGCAACCTTTAAGGATCTGCCGGGCGGGCAGGTGCTGGGGCCGACTTATGATTATACCCATCGCCTGCTGGATTTTGCGTTGGCGGCGGAAGGGGAAGAACCTCTTCAGGCCGAAACGGCGGACAAGGCGGTTGAGCCGGAAACACCCCGGGTGCTCGAACTGCTCAATCATGAAGGACTGATCGAACAGGCGGCGGCAGGGAATGATCAGGATTGTGAGGTTGGAGACCTCACCCGCGAGCCTCTGGATTTTCCGGCCGGCCGCGATATCCGTCTTCAAAACCTAGCACGTGGCGACGAAGGGTTCATTCTGGCGCTCGGATATTCCACCCAGCGTGGCTATGCCCGCAATCATGCCTTTGTCGGAGAGATCCGGGTTGGTGAAGTGGCGGTGGAGATGGTGCCGG
Organism: Aestuariispira insulae; assembly: GCF_003385955.1. Classification (GTDB taxonomy): domain Bacteria; phylum Pseudomonadota; class Alphaproteobacteria; order UBA8366; family Aestuariispiraceae; genus Aestuariispira; species Aestuariispira insulae. The sequence continues at coordinate 77,460 of NZ_QRDW01000013.1, read as the reverse complement.
AAGAGTTGGGTTTTGCCATCGAGATCGGGGATATCACGATCACCGAATGCGAAACCGTCAACCAGTTCAAGGGCTCAAAAAAGGTGCCGCCGCAATTCACCAGGGGGTATGGCCTGACGCTTGGCCATAACGAGCGCAAGACCATTGCCATGGCCTTGGTAGACCGTGCCTTGCGTGCAAAGGAGCTGGGTGAAGAGGTCGAGGCCGCGGCCCAGGACGAGGAATTTGTGCTGTCCCATTCGGACAATATCCAGGCAACCGGTTTCGTCGAGCATATCAAGCTGCCCCACTATGTGGACTTCCAGTCCGAACTGGAACTGGTGCGCCGTTTGCGGGCGGAAATGGTGGTCGAGCAGAAACAGGCGGCGGAGTGAAAAAATGACCACGGAAAATGATATTTATAATTTCGCCTATCTGGATGAGCAGACCAAGAAGATGATCCGTAGGGCGATCTTCAAGGCGATCGCCATTCCGGGCTATCAGGTTCCCTTTGCCAGCCGCGAAATGCCCATGCCCTATGGCTGGGGTACCGGCGGTATCCAGGTGACGGCAACGATCCTGTGCCCCTCGGACCGGCTCAAGGTAATCGACCAGGGATCGGATGATACGACCAATGCGGTCAGCATACGGCGGTTCTTTGCCAAAACCGCCAATGTGGAAACCACGACCAAGACCGAACAGGCCACGATCATCCAGACAAGGCATAGAATTCCGGAAACAGCGCTGCGTGAAGACCAGACCCTGGTTTATCAGGTGCCCATTCCGGAACCTCTGCGCTTTCTGGAACCCCGTGAGGTGGAGACCCGGAAGATGCATGCCCTGGAAGAATACGGGCTGATGCATGTGAAACTGTATGAGGATATCTCGCGCCATGGCGCGATTGCCACGACCTATGCCTATCCGACCCAGGTGAATGGCCGCTACATGACCGACCCATCGCCGATTCCGAAATTCGACAATCCGAAAATGGATCAGATGCCGGCGCTGCAGCTGTTTGGTGCCGGGCGTGAAAAGAGGATTTACGCGATACCGCCCTACACCGATGTGAGAAGCCTCGATTTTGAAGATCATCCTTTTGAGGTTCAGCAATGGGAATCAGCCTGTGCTTTGTGCGGCGATGACCAGAGCTTCTTGGATGAGGTGATTCTGGATGACCGGGGGGAACGCATGTTTGTCTGCTCGGACAGCCATCATTGTCAAACACGCCAGGAACAGGGGTTCCATGGCAGCCAAATGCCGGAAAATCATGCCGGCGGATTACAGGAGAAACATGATGGATGAACCGATCATGGCGGTTGAGGGGCTGACGGTAAAATACGGCTCCCATATCGGCTGCAAGGAAGTCTGTTTTGATCTTTATCCTGGCGAGGTGTTGGGAATTGTCGGGGAATCCGGTTCCGGTAAAACCACGTTGCTCAATGCCCTGCATGGGCGGCTTGAGCCCTCGCACGGCACGGTGAAATACCGTACGCGTATGGGGGGAATGGATGATATCCATGCGATGGGCGAGCCACAGCGCAGGCTATTGATGCGCACCGACTGGGCCTATGTCCATCAAAACCCGCGTGACGGCCTGCGCATGGCGGTCAGCGCCGGGGCCAATATCGGCGAGCGCCTGATGGGTGTTGGCTGGCGACATTATGGCCGGATCCGCGACAATGCAGTGGGTTGGCTCGAGGATGTAGAGATTGATACCGAACGCGTTGATGACAGCCCGGCGACTTTTTCCGGCGGTATGCAGCAAAGATTGCAGATCGCGCGGAACCTGGTGACCAACCCGCGCCTTGTTTTCATGGATGAACCGACCGGCGGTCTGGATGTTTCCGTCCAGGCGCGTCTGCTGGACCTGATCCGGACCCTGGTCGCGGAAAAAGGCCTGTCGGTGGTGATCGTCACTCATGATCTGGCAGTGGCGCGGCTGCTGTCCCATCGTTTGATGGTGATGAAGAGCGGCGAGGTGGTGGAACAGGGGCTGACCGACCAGATCCTGGATGATCCGCAGCATCCCTACAGCCAGTTGCTGGTCTCTTCCATTCTGCAAATTTAGGAGCATCCAATGCAGGAAATGCTGATTACTGAAAAGCTATGCAAAAGCTTCACGCTGCATGTGCAGAACGGAACGGAGATCCCGGTCTTTGAAAATGTGGAAATGCGTCTGGAAAAAGGGGAATGCGTTGCATTGACCGGCGCGTCCGGTGCCGGGAAAAGCACCTTCATGCGCATGATTTACGCTAATTACCGTAGCCAGTCCGGATCCATCAATATCCGTCATGGCGAGGATTGGGTGGATATGGTCGCTGCCTCACCCCATCGGATCCTTGAGGTGCGCCGGAAGACACTGGGTTATGTGAGCCAGTTTCTCCGGGTGATTCCAAGGACGCCAACATTGGATATCGTCGCGGAGCCACTGCGCCTTCGGGGGGAGGATGCGGCTGAGGCACGGCAACGGGCAGCGGTCATGTTGGAGCGGCTGAATGTGCCGGAGACCCTCTGGTCCCTCTCGCCGATGACTTTCTCCGGTGGCGAACAACAGCGCGTGAATATTGCCCGGGGCTTTATCGCGAATTATCCGGTGATGCTGCTGGATGAGCCAACAGCCTCCCTGGATCAGGTCAACCGCCAGGTTGTGCTGGATTTGATTGATGAAGCGAAAGCACGCGGAGCTGCAATCCTCGGGATCTTCCATGATCAATCCGCGAGAGCGGCGGTTTGCGATCGTGAGTTTGACATCACATCATTCAAGGTGGCGACAGATGCGTGAAGAGGTCTTTACCAATGCCAATATCGTTTTGGCGGGTGAAGTGATCCACGGCACCATTCAGATCCGGGATGGTCAGATCGCGGATCTGGCCAGCGGATGCAGCATGCTCCCCGGTGCCATGGATCTTGAAGGGGACTTCCTGCTGCCGGGTTTTGTCGAGCTGCATACGGACAATATGGAAAAGCATATGACCCCGCGGCCTAAAACCGAATGGCCGTCGGTGTCGGCGGCCGTCGCCCATGACGGCCAGCTTGCCATCTCCGGTATCACGACGGTGCTGGATGCGGTCGCGCTTGGCGATGTCAAGGAAGGCAGCAGCCGGATCACGCGTTTGAAGGAAATGATCGGCGGCATGCGCAACGCGCGGGAAGCCGGTTTGTTGCGGGTGGAACATTTCCTGCATCTGCGTTGTGAAGTCAGCTATCCCGATCTTCCGGCGGCGTTGGACGGGCTGGCGACTGAGCCCGGGGTCAAGATGTTCTCTGTCATGGATCATACGCCCGGCCAGCGTCAATTTGTCAGCATGGATGCCTATTATACCTATTATCAGGGCAAGTTCGGGCTGACCGATCGGGAGATGGATGCGTTTATTGCCGCGCGCAAGCGTGAGCAGCAGGAATATAGCCATCGCTACCGGCAAATGGTGGTCGAACTGGCCCGCAGCTATGATATCACCCTGGCCAGTCATGATGATGCGACGCTTGCCCATGTGGAGGAGGCGGTGGAAGATGGCATGAGTGTTGCCGAATTCCCTACAACCTTGGAGGCGGCAGCCGCCTCTCACGCGGCCGGGCTCAAAGTCATGATGGGCGGGCCGAATATTGTCCGGGGCCGATCCCATTCGGGCAATGTGTCCGCGCGCGATCTGGCGGCGGAAAAGGTGTTGGATGTGATCTCCAGTGATTATGTGCCGCACAGCTTGCTTCAGGCGGCCATGATCCTCCATGATGACTTCGATCATATCGCCCTACCGGATGCGATTCGGCTGATATCGAAAAACCCTGCCGAAAGCATTGGACTGGATGATCGTGGGGAAATCCTGCCCGGCAAAAGGGCCGATCTTGTCCATATGCACCATTCCCCGCATCACCCTGTGATCCGTGGTGTCTGGTCGGGAGGGCACCGTGTCGCATGATCTGGGTGAATTGATCCTGGTGGTGGGCCCCAGCGGCGCCGGGAAGGATAGCTTGCTTGCCGGGGCCCGTGAGATATTTGCCGACGATCCCGACGTCTATTTTCCAAGGCGCATTGTCACCCGCCCCCGGGACGCGGGTGGCGAGGATCATATCGCAATGGATCCAGACGCCTTTGCCGAGATCCGTGCGGCTGGCGGGTTCATTCTGCACTGGCATGCCCACGGATTGGACTATGGCATTCCAAGAGAGGTTCAATCCATGCGCCGGGAGGGGGGCACGGTTCTGGTGAATGTGTCACGTTCCGTGATCACCGAGGCATGGCGTCATCTGGCACCGGTCACGGTGATCGAGGTCACTGCCCCCAAGGAGGTTCTGGCGGAAAGGCTGCGGCAGCGGAACAGGGAAAGCGAAGCGGACATCCGCCGCAGGTTGGCCCGCCCGGTGTTGGCGCTGCCGGAACGGGTCCGGGTGGTCTGCATCGATAATGGTGGACGGCTGGAAACCGCCCTGTCTCAATTCGCGGAAGTCATCCGGCAAAAAAACCGTCAAGCGGCAATGGCGGCGGAAAACGGATAGCGCCGGATCAAGCGGAAGGGGGGGCCCCCGCCCGGATCACCGAACAGGCAAACCTCACCAACCGATGCCGGCCGGTAGAGCAAATGTTCAATTTTAGAAAACAGGATAGATCTTAGCCGGGAAAGCTCAACCGCGCCAAGCGGGCCGGTAAGGGTCATGTGAAATTTGAATTCCTCCATGACATAGGGATAGCCCCACTGATCCAGCAGTTGTTCCTGCCGGGCTGTCAGGCGTTTCTTGCGCCGTCTGGCCAGTTCCGCCTCGTTTGGCGGGGCTCGGAACGAATCCAGTTCAACCACCAGTCGGTCCGAAAGCTGGCGCAGCTCGGGAACAGGCTTGGCCGGTGTCAGGGCGAGGAAATCACCGATCCGGCTGATCTGGAAACCGGGTATGGAAAACCCGGTCAGACCGCGGCTGATGGTCGTCAACTGTGCCTCCAGCTCTTCCAGGCTGCGATCTGCAGCCAGATGGAATGGGGGTTTCAATGTCGCATGAAACCCGTAGCGGGCGGGCACTTTGGTGATCTGGTCGATCTGGCTCGGTGCCAGGCCGATGATGGGTTTATGCTCCAGGCGATTCCCGCTGTCCGGGCAATGTCCCAGCCAGTGATTGCCGAAATCCGCCAAGTCTGACCCTGACTCTGGTGCATAATAGAGGGCATAGCGTTTAAACTGTTCCATGGTTTCCTCCCGCAGAGACACCCGGTTTTATAGACAGATCCATTGAATTAGACGCCCGGATCATATTTCAGGCAAAACTCCCAGCAATCGAGTTTCCGGAAATCCTGCAGACGTTCCCGGTAGGTCTCATGTGACCAATTCCACCATGCAATCCGGAACAACGCCCTTTGCAAATTCAGCTCAAATCGCTGGCGCAGTGGTTTGGCGGGAACCCCTGCCACAATGGTGTAATCGGGAACATCGCGGGTAACAATGCTGCCGGCGCCGATTACGGCACCGGTACCGATCGTGACAGGCCCCATGATGACGGCGCCATGACCGATCCAGACGTCATGACCCATTTTTACCGGCTTGGATCGGCGCCATTCGAAAAACTCGATATCGTCCTCACCGAGATCATAAGCGGCGCTGCGATATTGGAAGTGATGCTGGCTCGCCCGATCCATGGGATGCTGGCCGGGATTGATCCTGACATGAGCCGCGATATTGGCGAATTTCCCGATATCGGCATAGATCATGTCACCATCATTGACGATATAGGAATAATCGCCCATGCGGCTGCTGGAGACCTTGGTGCGGGCGCCAACCTCGGTCCAGGCGCCGAGCTCGCTCTCCTGGACCAGGGCGGTTGGATCTATCGTGGGCTGGGGGGACAGGCGTTTCATGCCGGTCAGGTGACCATTTTGCGCAGCCGCTGGGAGAGCATGTCGAGCAGGCTGACGGTTGCGACAATCATCAGGATAACTGCCGCGGTTTCCGCATAATAGAACCCTCGGATATATTCCCATAACAGCATGCCGATGCCACCGGCACCGACGATACCCAGAACCGTGGCGGAACGCACGTTGGATTCAAACCGGTAAAGCGAAAAGGAGATCCAGAGCGGCAGCACCTGCGGAATGACCCCGAAGATGACTTCATGCAGCGCATTGGCGCCGGTGGCGCGGATGCCTTCCACCGGGCGCGGGTCAATCGCTTCAACCGCTTCGGAAAACAGCTTTGCCAGAATGCCTGTGGTATGGATCCAGAGCGCGAGAACCCCGGCAAAGGGCCCCAGTCCGACGGCGACCACAAACAACATGGCAAAAACCATCTCATTGATTGCGCGGGCGGCATCCATCAGCCGTCTGGTCGGCTGGCAGATCCACCAGGGAACGATATTTTCGGAAGAGAGAATGCCAAAAGGCACGGACATCACAACGGCCAGGACCGTACCCCAGATCGCAATCTGGATGGTGATGATGATTTCTTCCAGATACATCTCCCACTCGGTAAAATCCGGGGGGAAGAAACTGGCGGCGAATTGCGACATGTTTTCGGCGTCGTCGATCAATGCCATGGGGCGCATGTCCGCGCCTTCCCAGGACCATGCCAGCAGAGCCAGCAGGATCCCCCAACCGATAATATTCATGATTGATCGTTTGTGGGCCTTTGGCAGTGTCAGGTCGGAGATCTTTAATGCCTGGGACATTGGCTTAACTCTTCACGGTTTCGGTTATTGCATCAAGAAAACATGCCGCCCGAAGACCGGGCGGCATGTCACATTCAGGCTGGGTTACTGATTTGCAACCAGGATATCCAACTCGGACAGCTTCTTGTCGATCAGCTGGATTTTTTCAGCTTTCGCACTGTCGCTGGCGCCTTCGCTGCCCTGGATTTTCAGCTTGTCTTTGAACAGGGCCAACTGGCGGATCGGATAGAGCTGGGTGTTGTTGCTTTCCATGAACAGGCCCTGGCCATCGGAAATACCGGCCAGAACTTTCTTGGCAGCTTCCACGTCACCGAAACGGCCATAGCTCAGGAAGAAACCTTTGATTTTGGATTTCAGCTCTTTGGACAGATCCTTACGGTAAACCATCGGGTCGGACGGGATCTTCGGCGAGGTCCAGATAACTTTGATTTTGGCGGCGGCATCCGGCGCTTTGATTTTGGAACGGCCGATCTGTTCAGAATTGTTGGCGGCAACATCGACCTGTTTGTTGGCGGTTGCCATCAGGTTGGTTTCATGGTTGGCGTTACGCACGGTCTTGAAACAGGATTTCGGATCAACGTTATTCTTGGCGAAGACATAGTAGGACGGTACCAAAAAGCCGGAGGTGGAGTTCGGGTCACCGATACCGAAATTCAGGCTCTTGTCGCATTTGAAGATATCTTCCAGCGAATTGATATTGTCGTTATCCGCCTGGGTGATGATATGGGAATAATAGCCCTGGCTGCCGTCGGCTTTGGAGGTCTGAACGAACACCTCGCCACCGGCACGGTCAACGGCTTCCATGCCGGATTTATTGCCGAACCAGGCAACATGGACCTTGCCAAAACGCATGCCTTCGATGATGCCGGCATAATCGGGAGCGAAGAAAGCATTCACTTTCATGCCAAGCGCTTTTTCCATGTCCTTCATCAACGGAACCCACTGGGCCTTGAGGTTGGAGGTGGATTCGGTGGAAATGATACCGAAGTTGATTTCCTTCGGATCTTCTTCCAGCGGTTTGAATTCCGCCAGGGCGGCGGAAGACAGGGTGGTGGCGGCCAGAACGGCAGCCGTCGCGAATTTGCGGAACATCTTACATTCTCCGTTGATCAGATTTTATTGGACGAATTGGGTTTCCGGTGTGACGGTCTTGGCCTGTGCCCCCACTGGCAGGCCATGAGGCGTTTCCGGTGTGTTGACAGGTTTAACCTCAGCTTCCGCGAAGGTTTCTCGCTGCTTCTCTTCATTGGTAAGTTTGACGCTTTCGGCGCCGTAAAGCTCTTGCAGAAAGGCCGGAGTCAATTTGTCACTGGCGCCGTCAAAGACGATTTGGCCATCGCGCATGGCAATGGTGCGCGGGCAATATTGAATTGCGTAATCAACCTGGTGCAGGGAAACCAGCACCGTGACATTGTCGTCCCGGTTGACCCGGCTCAGATTATCCATGACCTTACGGGAAGACGCCGGGTCCAGGGAGGCAATCGGTTCATCGGCGAGGATGACCCTGGCGCCCTGGACAATGGTGCGGGCAATGGCCGCACGTTGTTGCTGGCCGCCGGAAAGCTTATCCGCGCGTTTATCGGCGTGGCTTTCAATGCCGACACGCTCTAACGCTTGCAGGGCACTTCGTTTCTCAGATTTGGTGAAGATACCGAAAATTGTCCGGAAGGCGGGAGCGGTCCCCAGCACACCCATTAGAACATTGGTCAGAACACTCAATCGGCCGATCAGGTTGAATTGCTGGAAGACAACACCGATATGGCGGCGATGCTGGCGAACCTTCCGCGGAATTCGGCCCGAACGCTGGATCAAATTCCCATGAACGCGGATCTCACCGCTGGACCGGTCGCCGGACACCAGGCCCGCGACATGGCGGATCAAGGTGGACTTGCCGGAGCCGGATGCACCGATCAGGGCCACCATCTCACCTTCCTCAATCGTAAGGCTGATTTCTTTCAGGGCTTTGGCATTACCGCTGAAAGTTTTTGAAAGCGCCTGGACAGAAATGGCAGACATGCGTGTTTACTCCGAACATCGATAGATCTCTTTGCATCAACGTTCGGTTAGCCGGATATCAATCTGGTTATGAAAATGTGACGCTTTTCTGACAGGCATCGATATCTGCTGGATGAGTCGTGGCGGTCATCCAGTTTTCCGGCGGCGGAGGCTTGAGAGAGTGCCGGATCGGCCGATGGCTATCTCACTGGATCATGCGCCATCTGAAGCGCGCCTCACAAAAAACAATATTGTGGTGTTTCTTGCGCTCTAGACCGTTGCTGATTGTTTCGTTCTTCGGACTTGATTGTGCCAGGGGCTTTCCGGGATTTGGGTTGGCGCCTTCTTTGGACTAAAATATCTGCCAGTCCTTTCATAGGCCCTTTGCGGCGGAGATTTCGATATGCTCTATTGAGCTTTGATAAGGGGTTATGGGGCCGGGAGTTTAGGATTGATGATTTGGATGAATAGTCTTGGTGCATTTTTGGGGATCACATTCCTTGCGGGCAGTGCTTTGGCACAAGGGGCTGATATGCCTGCCACTTCCGGTGCCAGCCTGGATTGCGGCCAAGCCAGCATAAATTATGAAAAACAAGGTGATTTAACCAAGGATGAAATCACGGCGCAGATGGATGCCGCCCTGTTTGATTCCCTTAACCGCTATGATGCCTGTCAGGAAGATTTCAGCAAGCCGGAAGAACCCCAGGATACGGCCCAAGATTCTACCCAGGATTCTAGCGGAAATACCGCTGGGGAAGAGGCGTCCGATGCTGAGGGGCAGCAGGCCGCTTCCGAAAGTGCCGAGGCAAAAGGGAAAAACAGCAGCGACGCCCAGGGCATGGAAGGCAGTGCGGCCGAACAGGCGGCGAATGCTGTAAAAAACGTTGCGTCCACCCCCAGCAGCGACATGGCGGGAACGGAAACGTCTGATCGTTCTGAGGAAGCAGATCCCAGCGCCATGGAGGATTCTCAGCAGGCCGCGTCAGGTGGACAGGGAAATCATACGGTTCCCAGTGTTGCCGGGGATATGGCCGGAACGGAACAGATGCCGACCGTAACTGTGGGCAATACCACGGACGGTGGTTCCGGGGATGGCGAGGGCGCCGGGCAACGGCAAAAGGTGCTGGCCAATGGCAAGATTCCCGATGATATTCCATCTGCGGATAATGATAGTGTGCTGGAGGCGCAGATCCGAAAGGCGGCAGAGGCCGAAACGGATCCGGTCGTGCAAAAACGTTTGTGGAATGAATACCGAAAATATAAAGGATTGCCGCAGGTCAATTGACGATAGATGATGGCCCATCGGCTTTTCGGGGGAAAAAATGATCAAACGCCTTATTACCTATGTGACATGCTTCGTTTTTGCACTGTCCGGCTGTGTTAGCTCCAATCCTGGTTCCGGTGGCGGTTCCAGCGTGGGGCCACTTTTTTCCGGTAGTTTCTTTGAACCGGAAGATCCGCCGGGCACGCCGCGCCCGAAACTGGATGTGATCATCCCTGTTTTTGACCCCGGCATTCCCGAAGACGAGAAAAAGCATAAGGAAGAGTTCGTATGGCCGGAGCTGCGCCGTGCGGAATCGGTCCGTTTCGCCATGCATATGAAAAAGGCGCTTGAGGAAACCGAACAGTTTGGCGCGGTGCGTGTGACCCCGGATGCCAATGCCACCGGCGATCTTTATATTCTCGGCAAAATCGTGAAATCCACCGGCAAGGATGTTGAGTTTGATCTCAAGGTGGTTGATGTCGCTGGAAAATCATGGTTTTCGGAAGATTATGAGCATGAGGTGAGCGAGGCTTTCCACGGCAATATCCGTAATGAGGGGAAGGACCCTTACGAGCCCGCTTTCCAGGAAGCGGCGGCGGATATTGTGGAAGAGCTGGAGGATCTTCGTGCCAAGAGACTTGAGGATCTGCAGAAACTGACTGAGGTCCGTTTCGGTGCAAGTTTCTCGGAAGAAAGCTTTGCGCAATATCTGAAACAGGATAACGGCAGATTTGAAGTTGTCGCGCTGCCCAGCGACGAGGATCCCATGCTCAATCGTGTTCGGGCCATCCGTGTCCGTGATCAGCTCTATGTTGATGGCCTGCAGACCACCTACCAAAATTTCTCCGCCCAGATGCAGGATAGCTATACAATCTGGCAGGAACAGGCCCTGCAGGAAGCCGTTGCCCGGGAAGAGGCTGAACAGGAAGCCATGAATAAAAAGATTGGCGGTATCCTGTTAATCGGTCTTGGCATTGCCGCAGCCGTTGCAGGCAGCAATTCCGGCAATTCCGGTCGGCAGACCCTGGGCACCGCCGGGGCGATCCTCGGCGGTGTTGGCGGCGCGGCCTTGCTGGCCGACGGTTTCCAGACCAGCGAAGAAGCCAAGGTTCATCGGGACGCCCTGAATGAATTGGGCAAATCCATGGATGTGGAGATCGCGCCCCAGGTGGTGGAGTTTGAGAATAAAACCGCGGAACTGACCGGGAATGCCAAAGAGCAGTTCCAGCAGTGGCGCGCTTTCCTCAAAGAGATTTTCGCCCAGGAACAGACACCGGATGTCGCCCTCTAACATGTCCGGTTTCTGTTTATGCTTGAAGAAAAGTTAAAATCCGCCCGCAAGGAGAGCACGTCCAACACCTATAAGATGGTTGTGATCGGGGCTGCTTTCCTTTTCCTGGTTTCTGCTGTCTTGATTGTTGCAACCCTGTGGCCACAGGCCCCGGAAGATGCAAGCCAATCTGTGGCGGCGGAAGTCACGTCTCCCGCGACCGGTGGCGTTGCGCCGTCAGGGGTCGAAAACACACCCTCCGCAAGCGGACAGAATACCGCTGCCGACAATGAAGCCGACCGGGAGGCATTCAAAACCGCGCTGGCACGGTTCAATGACGAGATCGAACCAGCCATGGAACAGTCAGGGCTGGCCCGCTGGGATCCGGCCGGGTATGAGGCTGTGTCCAAGGGTAAGAAACAGGCGCTGGATCGGTTTGGGCGCGGTGAATATAAGCCCGCCCTGACCCAGTTGGCAGCAGCCTCCAAACAGGCTGAAACCCTGATGGCCGCACAAAAGGACGCCTTTGTCAGTGCTTTTCAGCAGGCCTTTGATGCCTATCGCGAAGACGCCTATGAAAAAGCGGCTTTGATGATTGGCAAGGCGTTGCAGATCTATCCCCATTCCCCTGAAGCTTCTGCGTTGGCGCAGAAAATTGAAACGCTGCCGGAAATTCTGGACCTGATCAATCAAGCGGAAATCGCGCGGATTGAAAACAAGCTTGAAAAGGAGGCAGCCCTCCTGCAGGCGGTTCTCGAATTGGATCCGGATCGGCATGAACAGTCGAACCGGCTGGAAGATGTTGTGAAGATCCTCCGTGACCAGCGGTTTGCTGCCCATATCAGCAACGGCCTCGCGGCCGTTGAAAGGCGTGATGCCCGGACAGCCCGGGACAGACTGGCGCAGGCGGCGCAGTTGAAGCCGGACAGCCCGGAAATCAACTTGCTCGGCGCCAAGATTACCGCGCTGGAAAAACAGCTCCGGCTGGAGGCGGCATTGGCGAATTATGAAAGTTCCTCCGGTAAGGATGACTGGCAGAGCGCCTATGATGCTCTGGCCGCGGTAAAGTCAGAAAACCCGAATAACAAAGATGTTCTGGAAGGGCTGCAACTGGCTGGCAAGATCAATGATTCCAGCCGCGCTCTGGAACAGCTGATAACCCAGGAAGAACGGCTGTCATCGGCAAAAGTGCGCGACCAGGCGGAAAAGGCGTTGTTTGATGCCAGCATTGTGGCGCCGTTTTCTCCGCGTCTGCGGGATATGGCGATTCTGCTGGAAGATCTTGTTGGCAAATATCAGAGGGAAATTCCGGTCTTGGTTACATCCGATAACCTGACGGATATCATCGTTGTGGGAGTTGGTAAGGTGGGGAAAACCACGTCGCGCGAAATCAACCTAAAACCGGGGAGCTATGTTTTTGAAGGCCGCCGTCAGGGTTTCAAATCCAAACGGGTCGAGTTGAAAATCCCCGCCGCCGCCAGCGACAGCGCGATAACGGTGATTTGCGATGAACCCATTTGACCAGCAGCTAGCCGCAGCCCGGCGAAGACAGAAGATTACCATCCTGGCGGGGATGATATCGGTTATTCTGTTTGTCGCGGCGCTGGGTGCTTTCCTGGCGGTGTCAAAGGGGACCGCCTTTGTGATCCGGCCGGTTGCAATCGCACCGCAAACGGAAGTCAGTGTTGTCGCGGGGACAGCCTTCATTTTTCAAGATAAGCTCTATGCCCTGACCCGGAACCCGACCGTTTCTTTCACAGCCCCGCACTATAAACCGCTGACCACACAAGTGCCGGAAGACCTGGAAGGCAAAAGCCTTGAGGTCGTGCTCGAACCATTGCCGGCACGGATTGCGGCGGCACCCACCCCCGCACATGCGGAGACAAAATGGTATCTGGATGGCGCGATCCTGGAGATCGGTGCCCAGTTGGTGCATGAGGTGCGGCCCGGCACCTATCAGTTGAAGATGGATCATCCCTATTTCCGGCCGGAAGAGGTTTCTTTGACACTGGGACCGGGTGAGGATCTTGTTTTTGAGCCGAAAATGGAGCCCCATCGCCCGTGGTTTTCGGTCGAAACCGAAGAAGATGGCGCTCAGGTGATCGTCAACGGTCTCTATATCGGCGATACGCCGCTGGAGACCCAGATGGCTGCCGGACTGCATGAAATCCTGATTGAACGCAAAGGCTATCAGCCGATCCGGGATCAGGTGGAGATGACCAACCGGGATGAATTTGTGGCGCGTGAATATCGCATGCTGCCGAAGAGCGCAGCCGTCACCGTGAATGTCCGGCCCAAAGGCGGGTTTCTGCTGATCGACGGTAAGAAGCAGCCCGCGGGACAGCGCATCGACCTGGCGTCAGGCAAGCAGCATGACATTCATTATTCCCTGCCGGGTTATCGGGAGCATCAATCTACCTTCACCCTGAAGGAGGATGAGCATAAAACGCTATCCATCTCTCTTGAGGCTCAGACCGCCCGCCTGAAGGTCCGGGCGACGCCGGTGGCGGAGGTGTTTGTGAACGACAAGCCCCGGGGCCAGACCCCGCTGGATCTTGATCTGCTGGAAAAGCGCTATACCGTGACCCTGCGCAAAAAGGGCTATCGCAGCAAGGAAGTTAAGGTTGCGCTGTCGGCCAATGCGCCCACTTTGATTGAGGAAACCCTGTTGCCGGAACACGCGGCCCGCCTGGCGGAAGCGCCGGCTCAATATGTCAATGCAGGCGGACAGACGATGAAACTGTTTCACCCGGACAGTTTTACGATGGGGGCGCCCCGGTCCGAGCCAGGACAGCGTGCGAACGAATTCCTGCGTGATGTACAACTGACAAAACCGTTTTATGCCAGTCTTCACGAGGTCAGCATCGGCCAATATGCCCATTTTCGCAAACCCCCGAAGGCAGCCAATGAGAACCTGCCGGTCACGTCGGTTAGCTGGCTGGAGGCGGCGGAATATGCCAATTGGCTAAGTGGTGAGGAGAACCTGTCCCCGGTCTACCGGATCCGGAATGGCCGTTACCAGGGATTTGATCCCAAGGCGGATGGCTACCGCCTTTTGACTGAGGCGGAATGGGAATGGTTGGCGCGTAAGGCAAACCGGAAAAAGCAGACGATCTTTTCCTGGGGGGATGCAACAACAATCCCGGCCGGTGTGGGTAATATTGCGGATGAAAGCGCGCGCGGAACAGTGCCGACCTATGTGCCCCGCTATACCGATGGATTTGCGGTTACCGCCCCCGTCGGCAGTTTTGCCGTGGAACCATCGGGCCTGTTTGACCTGGCGGGCAATGTTAGCGAATGGGTGCATGATTATTATTCATTGAGCCCGCCTCGACCCGGCGATCGATTTGTCGATCCGATGGGGCCGACCAGTGGCGAAAGCCATATCTATAAAGGTGCCAGCTATAAATCGGGTACTCGGACAAAACTGCGTCCGGCCTATCGGGATGGGGCCGTCCAGGGGCGCGATGATATTGGTTTCCGGGTGGCGCGTTATTTGATTGGAGGAAGTCATGCGAATTAAGTTTCTAACGCAGGGATGGTTGCGGCGGCTGGCCATTCTTATTGCGGTCGCGGTTTCGCTGATCGGGCTTGCGGCCTACAGTCAGACCGGCTCCATCAGCCTGAATTCCCCCGTCTCCTTCCCTGTGGATATCTGATCATGTTTGCGCTCATCAAAAACCTGGTTTTGCTGGCGGTGATCGTCATTGCGGTGCATTTCCTGTATCTGGGTTACATTCTGCCGGAAGCGGATGCGGTCCTCACGGCGGCGGCGGCAGCCGGTAAATCCGCACCCCGGGAACTGGTGGTGATCCTCAAGGATCTGGAGCAGGAGATTTGTATCGCGCTGGGCCTTTGGGCGGCCTGCCTTATTGTGATGAAATCCCTCTCCATCGCCCGGCACCGTTACATGTACAAGGTCGATTTGCTGGCATCGGATGATGAAAATCAGGATATGAAGCAGGTGCTGGCACAGCTGGAGGCCCTGGATGACGACACCAGGGAAACCCCTTTGGTGCAGACCCTGCTGACCAGTCTGCGGCGGTTTTTGATCACCCGGGACGTACAAAATACTTCTGACGCCATTGAATCCGGGGTTGAAGCTTTGGCCATCCGGCTGGAATCGGAAAATTCAATGATCCGCTATCTGATCTGGGCCATTCCCTCAATCGGCTTTATCGGCACCGTGCGCGGGATCGGCCAGGCCCTGTCCCAGGCGGATCTGGCCTTGGCCGGGGATATCGCGGGCATGACCGACAGTCTGGGGGTTGCCTTCAACTCGACATTGGTAGCGCTGATCGTCAGCATCATTTTGATGCTGCTGCTCCACGGCCTCCAAAGGCTGCAGGATGATGTAATCGTCCGCACCCAGGCCTATTGCGAAAGCTTCCTGCTCAACCGCATCAGCAAGGTAGCATCACACTGAAACCGAACCGAAAAATCGAGAGTTTCAACCTCGCCTTCCTGGATGTGATGTCCTGCGGGCTTGGGGCGGTTATTCTCATTTTTATGCTGGCCAAGGAGGATGTGGCACAAAGCCCCACCGAAATTGATGCGCTAAAAAAAGAGATCGAGACCCTGACCCAGAAGGAACAGGATCTGAAAGGGGCAACGGCGGACGCGCAAACCACCTTGGATGCCCTGAACGCGCAGACATCCGATATCCGCGAACAGATCGAGGCGGTTCGAGCGGCGACGGAAAAACTGGCCAGTGCCAACGAAAACCAAAGCGGCAAGATCCAGAATTTGATCAAGCAGATTGAAGAGGCACCGCCAGCAAAAGCGGATGATGTAATTGAGGATCAGAGGGGCGGCGAGGAAAATTACCTGATGGGCCTCAAGGTCGACGGGCGCAAGATCGCCATTTTGATTGATGCCAGTGCCTCCATGACCGATGAAAAGCTGATTGATATCATCCAGCGGAAAAGCCAGTCGGACCAAGTTAAACAGCAGGGGCCAAAATGGCAGCGGACCAAGCGGGTGGCCAAATGGCTGTTGAGCCGCTTGCCTAAAACGGCACAGGTTTCTGTGATCACGTTCAACGACAAGGTACGTTTTCTGGGCGGGGCGGCCTGGATCAATGCACGCGATAGCAACAATTTGAACGGTTTGTTGGGTGATTTGGAACAGGTTGTGCCGACGGGACCGACCAATCTGCAAAAAGCCCTGGATTTCGTGCAAAAGGAAAGGCCAAGCAATATCTATCTGGTGACGGACGGCCTGCCGACAGAAGGGCGTTCCAGTTACAAGAGCCTGAACCCCTTTGCCAAATGCAACTCCATTACCGGGGGTGGCAGCACGATATCAGGGGACTGCCGGGTCAAGCTTTTCCGTCAATCTGTCAAGGACAGCGCCCCACTGAAAACGCCGACCAATGTGGTGCTGTTGCCCCTGGAGGGGGATCCGCAGGCGGCACCGGAGTTTTGGCTCTGGAGTGCCCAGACAGGAGGGTTGCTGATCAGTCCGGCAATCAATTGGCCATGAAACGTTCTCGCCGGGCTTTTGAAATCTTCAACATGTCCTTCCTGGACGTGATTTCCTGCGGCTTTGGGGCAGTGGTGCTATTGGTCTTGATCTCGAAATATCAGATCGCCCCGGAACAGGGGCCAAATGAGGAGATCGCCCCGTTGCTCAGCCAGGTATTGGAGCTGGAAAACCGGAACAAGAGCCTGTCGGAGGAATTGCAGCAGTTACAACAGACTCTGGCCAGTGCGTCGCGCGAGGCGGAGGCGCTGTCGGAGAAGGCGGAGATCCAAGCCCAGAAGCGGGAGACCGAGCGGAAGCAGGGCGCCAAATTACAGCAGGATCTGGAGGGGCTGCAACTGGTCCAGGAATCGCTGAAACGGGCAACGATCACACCCGGCAGGGCGAGCGAGCGTGATGAAGAGGTGGGCGGCATCCCCGTCGATAGCGACTATGTGATCTTCATTGTCGATACGTCAGGCAGCATGAAGGAAATCTGGGGCCGGGTGACCAAGGAAGTGGTGAATGTCATCAAGATCCATCCCGAGATCAAAGGGTTCCAGATCATGAACGATAACGGATTGCACATGATATCGGGCTATGCGGGCAAATGGATTCCGGATACGCCGGCGCGCCGGAAGAGCGTCATGAACCTGTTTAAAGGTTGGAACAGTTCCTCCAACAGCAGTCCTGTGGAAGGGATTGAAGTGGCGCTGAAAAAATATGCGCGTCCAGATATCAATCTGTCGATTTATGTGTTTGGCGATGATTTCACCGGTTCATCCTATGACCGGGTGGTGAAGGAGATTGACCAACTGAACAAACGCAAACCCGATGGAACCCGGCTTGCCAAGATCCATGGTGTCGCCTTCCTGTCGAAACATTCGACCAACCGCTTCCCGACCCTGATGCGTGAAGTCACCAAAAGAAATGGCGGCACCTTCCTGGGGCTGACCCTCTAGCTAACTGGCCTCGGACAGGGAGATGGTGTGATGACAAAAACCATTGAGCTTGCCGGAGATCGGGTGATCACCCTGCGAAAAGGGGGAATCCTGTTCAATCAGGGGCAGCCTTCAACGGGACCCTATTCGATCCTGGAGGGCAGCATTTATCTTGTCCGGAATGGTTATGACGGCCATCGCCAGATTGTCCATCGGGCGGGGGCGGGGGACATGTTGGCGGAAGCGTCGCTGTTTTCCGATCATTATCATTGTGAGGCGGTGGCGGCACATGCCGCCAGGATTGTTTGTCACGATAAGGACGAGATGCTGCGGTATTTTGCTGAAAACCCGGCAGTGATGACGGGCTATATGGCAAATCTGGCCCGGCAGGTGATTGGGGTGCGAACAAAGTTGGAACTGGTTCAGATCAGGAATGCCGAAGAGCGGATCATGGCTTTTTTCCGGCTGGAATGCGATCAGCAGACCGGGATTTTCACTATTCCCAAGGATGTTAAGGACCTTGCCGGCGAATTGTGGCTGACTCATGAGACCCTTTATCGGACTTTGGCAAAACTGCAACGCAAAGGGGTGATTGATCGCCAGGGTATGTCGGTTTTCTTACCCTCTGTATGATTACAATCATATGGTGGTGTCCATTCATTGCGTTAGAAATGGCCTTCCAATTAGGAATTATTGGAGGGCATGATATGAAACCACTTTCCCGTATCCTCTATTGTCTGGCATTTCTGCTGACCGGAAGCGCAACGGTAATGGCGAATGACCAACCCTATGCGGGACATCAAAATCGCCAGATCAAATCCTTGTCGCCACATGAGATAGAGGGGTTGAAATCCGGGGCTGGTATGGGCCTGGCCAAGGCGGCAGAGTTGAACCATTACCCTGGGCCGCGCCATCTTCTTGATGCGCCGGAAGCGATGAGTCTGACAGCGAAACAAATCGACAGTTTGAAAGAACTTCATTCCGCAATGCAGAAAGAGGCCTCTGATATTGGTCATGAAATCATTCGGGCCGAAGGCAAGCTGAACGCTCTCTTTGCGGAGCAGACGGTCCAACCGGATAATCTGAGTCAGGCAATTTTGGAAATCGGCCAGTTATGGACAAGGCTTCGTCTTGTTCATTTGAAAACCCATCTGCAAACCAAAGATCTGCTCACCGAAGATCAGATCGATCTCTATGATAGGCTGCGCGGTTATACCCCCAACAAGCACGATCACTGAGTTTATACCAAAACACTCTCTTCATCACGGCACCTGGTCAGATGCATCGCAGCCTGACCATTTTTTTAACCGGCACGATCATTATCATTTGTCAGCGGGGCCCTCCCATACCTCTGGTCTTGCCCTCATCACAACAAAGACTTGTTCTTTCGTCAGTCAATCACTCGACAGTTGACACTGAGAATGATTTGCAATAGCAATCGCCGTAGCCAGAGGAAACTCCAGCCATTTTCAATGTTGGTCGGGTGATGATCCCTTAAGGATCGGTCCGGCCGGGTTCACAGATGGGATTGCTGTAATGAGAAAAATGCGATTGTTCGGTTTGGTGTCTTTCCTTGGGTTGGCGGCAACGGTCGGGCTTCCAGCCAGTTACGCGGACGGGGTTTCTGTCATTGATGACCGTGGGGCCGTGGTCTCTGTGGAAAAAACCGACCGCATCGCATCGGTCTCCTATTTTGCTGCCGATACAGCGTTGGCGCTGGGGGTTAAACCGGTTGCCTCAACCTACATGCTGGAAGACCGCGACCCGGATTTTCTGCTGGGATTGATCGCGGATGCCAAAAAACTGGGCCAGCGCGCCAGCCCCAATCTGGAGCTCTTGGCGGATGCCAAGCCTGATCTGATCGTAGCGCTGCGCCGCTACACGGAAGCCAATGCCAACAGTTTCGAGGCTATTGCCCCCTTTGTCGCCTTCAGCCTGGAGACCTATGCGGACAGTGACCGTTCGATCCAGCAATTGGGCACGCTGATGGGTAAGGGAAAAGAGGCCCGCGCGCTCAACGCGAAATTCGCGGAAGATCTGGCCGCGTATGTTGAAAAGGCACCAACAGGGGACAAGCCGTCCTTCCTGTTTATCTGGGGCGGCGGCGAAGCACCCTGGGCTTTCTATAACGAGAATATGAGTGCCGCCATTGCCACAGCGCTTGGGGGGGAGAATGTCGCTGGCAATAACCCGACACCGCATGTTCCCGACAACACCGCCTTTGAAATGAGCCTGGAAACCATCCTGGCCGGAAATCCGGATGTGATCTTTGTTTATGATTACGGCCCGGACCGTCCGTTTGAAGCCAATCCGATCTGGTCCCAGTTGGACGCGGTGAAGAACAACCGGGTGATCTATGTGAAGGATCACTGGGTGGAGGCGCATGGTCCGATTGCGCGCCAGGCGGTTCTGGCGGAAGCGGCTCATTATCTCTATCCCGACTCCTTCCCGAAACCGGATGTTCGCCAGATCGCGGCCGGTATCATTCCCGCAGAAATCCAATAGCTGACAGCATGTAACGGAGGCGGGGGGAAACTTCCGCCATGTCCGCATCTTCAGACACGCATCGGAAAGGTATATCGGTGGTTCTTTCTTACTGGCAGGAATGCAGGCGAGTGGTTCAGCTAGCGACCCCTCTGGCACTGACCCAACTGGCTCAGGTGGCCATCTCCACAACCGACGTCATCATGATGGGCTGGCTTGGGGCGGGCGGACTGGCCGCAGGCGGACTGGCCATGTTCCTGTTCAATCTGCTGCGCACCATGGGGTTTGGTATGGTGGTTGGGGTCTCCAACCTGGTGGCTCAGGATGAAAAACACCGTGATCATATCCTGGCGGCAGCATTGGTGATTGCCAGCCTTTGTGCGCTAATTGCGGGGATGATGATGGTCTATGGTCCGGAATTGCTGCTGCTGATCGGGCAGGATTCTGGTTTGGTCAGTGCCACGGCGGACTATCTTCTGTGGATGGCGCCGGGCATGTTCCCTTGTTTCTGGTTCTATTGTTACCGGGGGATCTCGGTGGGGGAACGCCAGACCGGCATTTTGCTCACGATCACCCTGGTCTCCGTGCTGGTGAATGGCGTGCTGAACTATGTCTTCATCAAGGGCTTGTTCGGCCTGCCTCCGCTGGGGCTGTCCGGGATTGCCTTTGCCAGCAGCCTGGTTTTCCTGTTCTCCTTTGTTGCCATGGCACTGTTGGTGCATCGAGCCAAGACCATTCATCTCGCACGCGCCTTTGCCGATGGTATCGGCGATCCGATGCGTAAGCTATTGAAACTGGGCTTCCCGACGGCGGCCTCTTATGGATCGGAAGCCGGTTTCTTCGTGGTGGTCGCCCTTTTGATGGGGATGATTGGCACCGAGGCGCTGGCGGCCCATACCCTGGTCAATCAGATCATTTATATCATCTTCATGATCTCAATCGGTCTGTCGCATGCCACATCGGTCGGGATCAGTGAGGCCCGCGGTGGAAAATCAACGGCATCCCTGGCCATAGCCGGACGGACCGGCTTCCTGGTTGGTCTCGTCCTTATGATGGTGATTGGGGTCGCTTATTGGATCCGGCCCGATGTGGCGGTGCATTTGATCATGTTGAAAAGCGGGGATCAAAATCCAGCTGTTTTGACACTGGCGATCCAATTGATGGCTGTGGCGGCCTATCTGCAGATTTTCGATTGTTTGCAGAATATTGGTGTCGGGGCTATGCGTGGTTTGGGCCGGGCCGGGATATCCTTTTGGTTCACGATCGCGGGCTATTGGCTGATTGGTCTGCCGGCGGCCTATGGCATGGGTATCGCCAATGCGGGTGGTGCGGTTGGCATCTGGCAGGGGCTGGCCATAGGATTGGCGGCAACGGCGGTTCTGCAAATGGCCGGATTTGAGTTTTTCCAGCGTCGGATTACCGGGAGGCTGGCTGTTGAATAGCCCTTCCGCCCGACCTCTAATATGGGGGCCGCTGCCGGTTACCGTCGTCATCCTGGCCGTCATGGCCGGGGTGGCGGTGATCAGCCTGGGGGCAGGGGCCCAGCCCATTCCGGTTTCGGATGTGATATCAGTGCTGGCCAGGCCGGATGACAGCCTGGCCAGTATTATTCTCTGGAAACTGCGCCTGCCCCGTATTTGCATCGCGATCTTGGCGGGGGCCGCATTGGCCGCGTCCGGATTTGTTTTGCAATCGGTCACCCGGAACCCGCTGGCCTCTCCCTCGCTGACCGGGGTGACCGCAGGTGCGTCGCTTTTCATTGTCGCCTGTATTGTCCTTTTCCCATCGGTTTCGCCGCTTTTCTATCCGGTTGTCGGATTTGCAGGCGGTGCAGTCGCGGCCCTGATCACGCTGGCCCTGTGCGGAAAGGGCGGGAGATCCCCAATGCGCCTGGCCCTGGCAGGGGTGACGGTTTCTTTCCTGGCGGCGGCTTTGACCACGCTGTTGATGCTGGAAAGCGGTTCCCAGTCCGGCACATTGTTTTTCTGGCTCTCCGGCGGTCTTCAGGGCCGCAGCTGGAACCATTTCTGGATGCTCATGCCCTGGGGGGTGGGTGGCATTTTGGGGGTTTTATGCTGTCTTCGGCCGATGATCCTAATGTCATTGGGGGATGATGCGGCCCAGGCCATGGGGGCACATGTCGGGCTATGGCGCTATCTCCTGGTCGGGCTTTCGGTCTGTTTGGCCGGCGCGGTTGTCTCGGTGGCCGGGCCGATTGGCTTTATCGGGTTATGCATTCCCCATCTGGCCCGCCTGATGGTACCCAACAATGTGTTGTTGTCCCTGATTATGGCAATGGCGTTGGGCGCTTGTTTGCTGTTGGGGGCCGATCTCCTGGCCCGCAGCCTGGCCCCGCCCCGGGAATTGCCGGTGGGAGTGCTGACCGCCCTGATTGGTGGGCCGGTGCTGATCGCCCTGATCTATCGGCAGGCCCGGTAAGATGCGTGAATATGAAACAACAGCGCGGTCCTGGCGCCCCTGGCTGATGCTGGCCGGTCTTCTAACAGCGGTGACACTGGCAGTATTCCTCGGCGCGGCAGGTCTAACCGCCGGTGAGGTTTGGACAGCCCTGATGGGAGAGGGCGATCGGCGTACGGACACGATTATCTCACATATCCGCCTGCCCCGGGTGCTGACGGGTATGGTGATCGGGCTGCATTTCGCACTGTCCGGCGCCCTGCTGCAGGCGGTGACAAGAAACCCTCTGGCCGATCCGACGATCCTGGGTGTATCCCAGGGCGCGACGCTCGCTGTGATGATCTTCTTGTTGATCACCGTTTATTGGGACAGCACAGATGGCAGCATCTTATTCGCCATTCCCGTGGAGTATCTGTCGCTGGTAGGCTGTGCCGGTGGTCTGGTCGCGGGCCTGGCGGTCTTTCTGCTATCCATGAGAGGGGGCCTGTCTCCCATGCGGCTCACCTTAATGGGGATTGCGTTGGGGGCGGTATTGCATGCGCTGGCGCTTGGCATCCTGGCGGGCTGGGGGTCCACACGGGTGGAAAGCCTTTTGATGTGGATGTCCGGCAGTCTTTACGCGAGGGGCTGGCAGCATCTGCTTTATCTGTTGCCCTGGACGGTTTTGGCTTTTGGTTGCCTGCCCCTTCTGCGGCGTCCGATTGGCCTGTTGCAATTGGACGATGCTGCGGCGGCCTCCTTTGGGCTTTCCGTCCAGGCCTATCGCAGCCTGGTGTTGGCAGTGGCCGCCGGGTTGGCAGCCAGCGCGGTCGGTGTCGTGGGACCTGTCGGTTTTGTCGGTCTGGTGGTCCCCCATCTGGCCCGTTTCCTGGCCGGGCCGGACGGTCGATTCTATTTGGCTATGGTGGCCCTGCTGGGGGCCGGACTGACAGTTGGTGCGGATTTGCTGGGCCGGACGATCATGGCGCCGGGCGAGGTGCCGGTCGGGGTCGTGACCACCTTGCTGGGCGCACCGTTTTTTCTCTTTTTGCTACGCCGATACGGATGAGGGAGTTTGCCATGACAATCACCTGTGATGCCCTGGTTGCCGGATACGGAGAGCAAAAGGTGCTCAAAGGGCTTTCTTTGGCACTGAGCCCGGGGGCGATCAATGTTCTGATTGGCCCGAACGGGTGTGGGAAAAGCACTCTGCTGCGCACCGCGGCAGGTTTGCTAAAGCCGGTCAGTGGTGAGGTTCAGCTGGACAACAAGCCGATCGGCCAATGGCCGCGCCGAAAGCTGGCGCGTCAGATTTCCTTTCTGCCCCAGGCTCCGGTCGTGCCGGAAAATATGACGGTTGCACAGTTGGTCGAACAGGGACGCTTTGCCCATCGGGGTTTGCTGGGCGGGATGCGGGGAGAGGATCGGGATGCGGTCGATTGGGCTCTGGAACAGACTGGTTTGACGGCGTTTCGTGCACGGTCCGTGGCTGGCTTATCGGGTGGTGAGCGGCAAAGGGTTTGGATTGCTGCCGCCCTTGCCCAGCAGACACAAATCGTGCTGTTGGATGAGCCAACCACTTATCTGGATATCGGCCATCAGCTGGAGGTTCTGGAGCTGTTGCAGGATTTGAGCCGCAATCGCGCCCTAACGGTTCTGATATCCCTGCATGAAATCAGCCATGCACTGATGTTTGGCGACCGGATTTTCCTGATGGAAAACGGACATCTCCGGTTTGAAGGATCGCCCGCTGCACTGGCGGAGACGGATTTGCTGCAGACCGTGTTTGCGGTGGAAGGCAGTTTCCGCAGGCTTGACCGGGGGGTACTTGCTTTCCTGGGTGAGCGGTCCCGGGGACGGGATGCCCCCGGGGTTACGCTGGCAGCGGAATAATTCGCCAAGATCGGTCATCGGGGCGGGAAGAAACGATCGAGCTCGTCGAACAGACTGTCATTGGTCAGGCCGCGTGCGGCCATCCAGTCATCATCGAAAATAGTGTCGAGATATTTTTCGCCGCCATCGGGAATAATCACCGTGATGCAACCGGTCAGTTCTTCTTTCCGGATCGCGTCAATGGCGGCATAGACCGCGCCACCGGCAGAACCGCCGATTAAAACACCGAACCGGCGGGCCAGATAACGCGCGGTGGCAAAGGCCTCCACATCACCGACCTTGACCCCTTTGTCGATCAGGGAGAAATCTACGCATTCGCCGATCTCGGCACCTTCCGGGGTGCCGGTACCCGATTGGTAATAAGCGCCGCCAGGACCGCCAAACGCGATAGACCCAACCGGCTCAACGCCGATCATTTTTAGTTCGGGGATGCGCCGCTTTAGTATCCTTGCAGTGCCACAGGATGAACCGCCGGTACCAACAGCGGCCACCAGACTAGAGATATTAGGTCCCAATGCGGCGATCAATTCTTCCGCAAGAGCGGTGTAGCCATCATTATTGGCCGGATTGTTATGCTGTTCGGTCCAGAAGGCTTCTGGGTCTTCTTTGGCCAGTGTTTCCGCCAATTCCTCACGCGCGGCGGTGGATAGCTCTTCTCCGTCGCACCCCTCATCAACAAAGATCAATTCAGCGCCAAGGGCCTTCATGGCCCGCAGCTTGTCCTTGGCGGCATGGGAATCGACAATGGCGGTGAAGCGGTAGCCCCGCTCGGCGGCAATGGTGGCCAGGCCGAGACCCGTATTGCCGGAGGTGGATTCAATGATCCGCCCGCCGGGTTTTAACAATCCGTCACGCTCTGCGGCATCCACCATCGAGAGCGCCATGCGGAATTTCATATTCCCCATGGGGTTGAACGGTTCCAGTTTTAAAAACAGTGAAGCGTCATAGCCATTCGTTGGCAATTGCATCAACGGGGTGTATCCGACCGTATGGGTGTAATGATACACGATGGCCGGTCGGTTTGGCAGGGTTTGGTGTTCCATGATTAATCTCATCCTTGAATGTCGATGCCGGCGGTGGCGGCACAATAGGTTTCATCCAGGCACCAGGTGAAATCCGGTGCATTCAGTCCCACGGCAATTTTCCGGGGCAGGGGCAGTCCGTGAAATTCGCTTTCGTTGGAATCCATTTGATAACCGGCGGTGTTCGGGTAACAGAGGATGTCGCCGCGCCGTGGTTTTTGCGGAAAGGAAATTTTGCGCCAGGTCAGCATGTCGGAATCCAGGCAACTGACACCCCCGATCGAGGCCGGGTACGGTGATGGCGCCTCTGGTCTGGCAGGCAGCAGCAGCGGGTCGGGCAGAAACTCACTGTCGAACCATTGTTCGGACAGGCTAAAGCTGGTGCCATCGGCGGTGATGATGCCGTAATCGCCCCGATCCTTGACGCCCTGGACAGAGAATAGCGTGATCCCAGCCTGGTCGAGCAGCGCCCGGCCCGGTTCCAGCAATAGCTCGATCCCGGTTTCTTTCAAAAGCGCGGCCAGGCTATGGGTTTGACCGGACGGCTTTGTATCGAGGATGGCGGCCAGGGCGGATGGGCCATCATGGGGCTGGTGGTAGGGGTAATAGCCTGAGAAACGTTTGTTGCCGTGGAAATCCCCGGGCTGTTCCCGATCCAGGAAGGTCTGCCAGTCAGTTTCACGACAGTAGGAAACCGGCAATCCGCCGCCGATATCAAGTTTGCGGCAGTTTGGGAAATCCTGCCGGAGTTTTAGAAGCAACCGGGCTGTGGTAAAAGCCGCCTCGGCACGTTCCGGGATGGAATAGCCGGATAGATGGAAAGACAAGCCTTCCAGTTGAATCCCATCATCCAGTCTGTCCAGCATAAGGGACAGCCGAGCGGCGGCGATGCCGAAACGGGATTTTTCCTGGCTTTCGGGAGTCAGCCTTATGAGCGCGCGCAGCGGCCTGCCAACCCGCCTGGCGATAAACGAGGCCCGGTCCAGTTCATCCGGACTGTCTAGGGCGATGAGAAATCCCTGCTGGGCGGCCAGCGCCAGCAGGATATCACTTTTGGCCGGACCGCTGATGCCGATATGGTCGGGACGGATCCCGTTGGCCATGGCATTGGCGGCTTCTTCCACAGTCGCTGCATCCAGGCCAATCCCGGCCAGGGCGCTTTCCTGGACAAAGCTTTCGGCCTTGTTGGCCTTCTTGGCGAACATCAGATGATAGTGAAGGGCTCGCTGGTCCAGCACGTCTTCGAAGCGGGAAATGGTGTCCCTGAAAATTTCCGGGAAGAGCAAATGGACCGGTCCGCCAAAGCCCGATTTCAGGGCCCGGATAAAGCCTGTCTCCCGGAGCAGCCGGGTGATCCGCGGATCAATCTGGGCGGGGAGGGAGAGAGGCTCTCCCTCCGCTGGGCTTGATTGCGCCAGATTTACCATAAGGAAATCTTCCGTCCCAGGCCCTGCGCCACAGCGGCGTTGTAAAGCGCGCGGCCAACGGCCACATCGGTGATCACCAGGCCGCTGTTATAGGCAAAGACCTTCTGTTCATCATGGATCCGCGCTGGTTTGTTCCCAGCCAGGATATCCGGCAGTTCCGCATTGATCTTGGGGAAAGAACCGTCAGGCAGCGCGAAATCGGTGCCGGTCACGTGCATCTGTTCTTCCGATGTGGCGATCCGGTAATCAGCCTTGTGGAAGCAATCTGCGTTTAACCCATATCCAACCAACAGGCTCAGCGCGCCGGGTTTCAGCCAATCGGCCTGGACCTGATCCAGGGAGGCCGGGCCGGAAACCCCGATGAGGATGTCGGCCTCGCGGGCCGCCATTTCCAGATCCGGTGCGATTTTCAGGCTTTGGCCCGGATGGCATTGAGTGAAAAAGGCCTGAGCCTTTTCCAAACCGGTTTCATAGCGGCCAAAAAGGGCGATTTCCTCCAGCTGTGGAATCGCTTCCAGCAGCATCGGGCCGGCATATTGCGCTTGCATGCCCGACCCGACGATCAAGGCTTTTTTCGCATGGCGGGGCATGGCGGCCCTTGCCATCAGCGCGGATACGGCGGGAGTCCTGGCGGCGGTGATCCAGGAACAATCCGCCAAAGCCAGCGGTTGGCCGGTGGCATCATCAAATATCAGCAGGGTGGTGTAATAGCGCTGCATCTGGCGCTTGGGCCCACCGAAGAATTTGTAAGACAGTTTCATGCCCACCGTTGCGGGGTCGCTTTGCGCGCCCAGCATGGCATAAGCCATGGCTTTCTGGCCTGGGGATTCCATTTCGATCTTGGTCGGGTTCAACGCCTGGCCGCGACCAAGATCACCAAGGGCCGTTTCAATGGTGGAGAGCAGGGTTTTGTGGTCGAGCGCGATCTTGGCAATATCCTCGCGGCTGAGCAGGGTGACGGAATGATCGAGATCGTCTGCTTTATGCAGGTCTTCGGGGATGACAACAGTGGTCATGGGGTAAGCCTCTTTGATTTTTGTTTGGGAATTCTGACAGCGCGATCAATAAAGCTGTCGCGAACGCGTATTGGCGCGGTAATCCTGGGTCTTGCGGATATCTGCGGTGACATTCACCCGGCGGATCCAACGCTGGCGGGGGCCGTAATTGGGCTTGTATTTCGAGCGGCCGTGAACAGCTTTGTCATTGTCGATGATGACAAGATCGCCCGGCTGCATGACGATTTCAGCCTTATGCCGGTCGAATTTCTCATAAAGCCCGTCGATGGCCGCCTTTGTGGCGGGGTCATTGTCCACCACCTCCATAAAGGCCTGGTCCACCTGGATGAAACGTTCCCAGGCGGGACCGTAGATGGCCGGAATCACTGGCGGGTTTTCCATATGGGATTTAATCAGGGAGAATTGCTCGTCACTCAGCTGCCAATGCTGGCTGTCATTCTGCTCCGGCAGGTGGGCCTTGTCCGGCTGGATGACAAAACGCTTCTGGCGCAGGAGGTTTTCCTGGCTGGGATCAAGCTCGAAATCATCGATGGAACAGGTAATGGTCCGGGCCTGTTCCTCATTGCGGTAACAAAGCAGCGAGAGGAAGGTGGCGCGCCGCTCATGGAAGGCCTCTTCATTATGCCAGACCAGATCGACCGCACTGCCCGCGCCCAGTTGTTCATAGGCATCTTTCTTGATCGGTACGATATGGCGCATGAAGCGGCCATTTTCCTGGGTGACCCAACCGAAGATGTCGCCCACCAGGGCGGTGATCAAGCATTGATAGATTTCTTCGCGCAGAACCTTGGGGTTTTCCCAGGGCATGTCCCAATGGGACGGGGTGTCACCGATGCGGTGATCCTGCATCTGATAACCCCGGATCAGAGCGGTTCCCTTGCGTAACTGCAAGGTTTTGAAATGATACAGGAAGCGCCGCAGGCCAATGGGCAGTTCCTGGGCATGAATGGCGCATTCCTCGGCAAAATCCGAACTTTCCACCATGGAAAACCGGGGGGCCAGCATGTCGATCAATCGTTCGATCGCGGCTTTTTCAGACCGGTCCAGTTCATAGAGGGCAACGGTCTGAGGGACCGGTGCTTCAACAGGATAGTGAGGGGCGAGTGTGTTTTCTTCCAAGGCCAACATGGCATACCTCTGGGCTTTTTAATGGAAAACTCAACATTGTCCCCTCAACCGGTCACGGCCCGCATTTTTCTATGTTCTGGGCGCAGCAAACGGTTTGAATAATTCTGGTCGAATTTTGTGATGTGGATTAGGCGGCTTGCCGGATGGTGTCGGCTGGCTGGCGAAGAAGGGTGATTGGGACCTGGCAGGCGACAAGCCCTGCTGGAAACAGATGCCGGGTGGTTTTGTAGGGATAGAGCAGACCTTTGGCTGCGCGTTCCCGCAGTTGGTCCGGGGTGACGTTGAAACCGCTTTTTCGGCTGATCACTGGAATATCG
This sequence comes from Aestuariispira insulae, assembly GCF_003385955.1. Lineage (GTDB taxonomy): Bacteria > Pseudomonadota > Alphaproteobacteria > UBA8366 > Aestuariispiraceae > Aestuariispira > Aestuariispira insulae. The sequence goes on along the minus strand of NZ_QRDW01000013.1, from coordinate 48,219 downwards.
TTATAGCTGAGGCGCAGCACCGGCACCCGCAACAGACCCAGCATTTTTGCCACCTCCAGCCGATGATGACCATCCATGACAAACAGGCTTTCCGCTTCAATGCAGATCGGACATCGCCAGATACCGGACGATTCTATTGTATGGGCCAAGCGCGCCGCACGGCGTTTCTTGATCCATTCTGTAGGCCGTAGATCATCGACGGCCATAAGCTCAACGGAAGACAAAGTAACCTCCTCTTTAAAATCTTGGCAGATCGTTTACTTCCGGTAGTTGTTAATATTGAGAATCATTCTCACCGTCAATGGGATTTCATTGCTGAAATGTGATTTTTTGAGGCAGTATAATTAGTTACAAAAATATTGATTATGGTTGCGATAGAAATTGGACTGTCGGGAAAAGAGACGATTGCGCCGGTCCGGGCTTTTGTCTATCGGTTCAAAAGGTCGCAATGTTGATACCTTGATCGCGTCGGATCATGGTAAGAAATATTGTTTCCGGGCCTTGTCAAATATCTGACACCAAATCACGGCATAACGGGGCGCGACAGGCAAAAGGATATTCCAGATGAAACGGGTATTGTTGATCACCATCGACCAGACGCGGGCGGATAGTCTGGCCTGCATGGGCCATCCTGCTGTGAAGACGCCGCATATGGATGCGCTGGCCGCTGATGGGGTTCTGTTCCGGAAACATTACAATAATGCGGTACCTTGCGGGCCGTCGCGGGCCAGCCTGCTGACGGGTATGTATCCGACCAATCACCGGATGATCACCAATGGTACGCCGTTGGACGCATCTTTCACCAATATTGCGTTGGAAATGCGCAAGGCGGGCTATGACCCGATGTTGTTTGGCTATACGGATACCACACCCGATCCGCGCTATCTGCCGCCCGATGATCCGAGCCTGACCACCTATGAAGGGCCGCTACCGGGTTTTACCGTGGCACAGGCCTTTCCGGAACATAGCCTGGACTGGGCGGCTTATTTGAAGCGCATGGGCTATGATGTGACGGAACCGGGCTATGGCATTTACGCGCCGGCAAACCCTGATGACGGCAAGGGGCTTTCCGCCCAGCCTTCGGTGTTCAAAGCCGAGGATAGCGAGACCGCCTGGTTGATGGATAAGGTGATCGATCATCTGGAATTTGCAGGCGATGCCCCGTTTTTTGTGCATGCCAGTTTCCTTCGCCCTCATCCGCCTTTTATCGCGCCGGAGCCTTATTGTGACCTTTATAGGGATGTGACGCTGCCAAAGCCAGTTGGCGCGAAGACGGTGGCCGATGAACGGGCGCAGCATCCGGCTATCGGTTTCTTCCAGGAATATGTCAGCCTGTCGAATTTCCTGAAAGGGGTCGAGGACCGGCCCCTGCGTGACCTGACGGAAGAGGATTTCCAGCAGATCAAGGCAACCTATCTGGCCCTGATCACGGAGGTGGATCATCATATCGGACGCCTTGTTCAATCCCTCAAAGAGAAAGGGATTTACGAAGATACCACCATTATCCTGACCTCGGACCATGGCGAGCAGATGGGCGATCACGGGCTTTTGGGCAAGGCCAGCATTTTCGAAAAGAGCTTCCATATCCCGCTGATGATCAAGGGCGGGCGGCGTGCTGCCCGGGGCGTGCAGGTGGATCACTTCACCGAGGCTGTGGATATCATGCCGACGATCCTGGATCTCTGCGGCCTTGAAATTCCGCATCAATGTGACGGGCGTTCCCTGGTGCCATTCCTCAAAGGGGTAGAGGCTGATGGCTGGCGCGATCATGCCTGCGGCCAGATTGATTTCCGCAATGTGATCACCAAGAAGGCGGAACGGAAGTTTGGCCTGCGTTCGGATCAATGCGCGGCATTATGGATCCGGGATGAACACTATAAATACATACATTTCAGCGGCCTTACAGCCATTCTTTATGATTTGGTTGAGGACCCGGATGAGACCAGGAATCTTGCCGGTGATCCGGCTTATGCACCGGTGATGCTGAAATATGCGCAGAAATTGCTGACCTGGCGGATGGTGCATGCTTATGGCGCGCTTGATGGGATGATGGTGTCGCTAGGCGGCGTGGTAGTCGACCCTGACCGCTGACAGGGGCGGCTAGAGAAGACAGCCGACGGTGAGGTTGGGGCTGACCCGGATGTTGGGCATGCGCAGGCGGGTTGCCCCCTCCATATCCGTGCGGAGATTGTCGCCGATCATGACCGCATTGGCCGGTGCTACATTTTCCAACGCGGCCAGGAATAAATCCGGTTCCGGTTTACCGATTACGGCTTTTGGTTTCAGGGCGGTTGCCATCTGTACCATCTGCAGGATCAGGCCGGTTTCAATGACTGGCAGGCCGTCCCTGCCGGGATGGGTCAAATCCGGATTGGCGGCGTAATAAGGAATGCCCCGGCTGACCAGTTCGATCACTGTCTGCACACTTTCATAGCTGAAGGCGGTATCCCGGCAGATCAGCACCAAGTCCGGCAATTCATCGGCATCGGCAGGTGCAATTGGTCTCAACCCTTGTTTTTTTGCGTAATCTTCAATGGCCGGGCTGGCCAGCAATAAAATGCGCGCACCTGGATAATCCTTTGCCAACAGATCTACGGCAGCGCTACCGGCCAGGATGATCTGGACCGGATCGATCTCAATGCCATAACCGTCCAGCTTTCGGGCCAGAGTTTGCGGCGTGTCGGTAGAATTATTGGAAAGAATGCGGAATTTCTGGCGGTAACGATCCACCAATGCCGCAGCACCGTCTATGGCTTTTCCGTCCTGGATCAGGCAACCGTCCAAGTCACACAGGATGCGTTCCTGACGGTCCAGGAGAAGACGGTAATCCTCAAGCTTGTCGGGTCTTATGCCCATGGGGCTCGGTTGATTGTCATTCATGGTGATCGAACCCGGTGGTGGCATAGTCATATTCGCTCAGCCCTTCCGGCGGGTCGCCCAGGTAAATCTCGTCATCATAGAGATAGTCATGCTCGTGTATCAGGGTGATTGTCTGATCTATGAGAACCACGCCATAAGCCGGCCGCTCGTAGGACATGGGCAGGTTGCCATCGGCCCGCCCTTCCAGATCCATCCAGACCTGATGGTTGGTGCCGCGCAGGGTGCTGAACGGGATGCCGAGCCATTCGCCGTGAATTGGCCGGTGGATATGGCCGAAGAAAATCTGACGGATGCGGGATTTGTACGGATGGATCACCGCTTTAAATTCCTCCTTCTGGATCAAGCCATATTGGTCCATGCCGGGCATGCCGATATCAAAGGGGGGATGGTGCATGAAGAGATAGACCGGCCCGCCGGTTTCTTTCAGGCGCGCACCAAGCCAATTGAGTCTTTCTTCGCAGAGCCAGCCCGCATGAGTGCCTTCCATCAGGGTATCCAGAAAAATCATCCGGCCGAAATCTGTGTCTGTCACGTCTTGGACATAGCCGTTTTCATCAGCCATGGCGTCTGGAAAGGCATTTCGGAACCGGGCGCGATGATCATGATTGCCAAGGATTAAGCGAACCGGCAGGCGCGATAACGCCAGGGCATCGGCCAGGGCCTGATATTCGTCTTCCCCGCCCCAATTGGTGAGATCCCCGGTAATCACGATGGAATGGGCATCCCCGTGATGTTTATTGATATCCGCCAGTGCCTGTTTCAGGCGCTGATGCGGATCCAGGCCATAGAGGCGGACTCCTTGCCCCACCAGATGGGTATCGGTCAGATGGATGAATTTCAACATGGTTCGGTTCCGGATTTGCCTTCTCTTCCTGTCTTTCTTATATCAATATTCGTTTCAGTTTGACTTATCATTCTAAGAATTTCTTATACCGCCATTGGATTTTGCATCATCCTGGTGGTCAGCAAGCGGGATTGGGCAGTTATGGCCAAGTTTAATTATTCCCAGATCCGGGCCTTCAATGCGGTAGCCAGGCTCTCCAATATTTCCGCGGCGGCCAATCGGCTGGGGGTGACTCAGCCGGCAATCACCGCGCAGATCCGCACCCTGGAAAAATCCTATGGAGTGATGCTGTTTGAACGGTCCAATACCGGCGTGCGCCTGACCAAGCTCGGCCGGCAGCTTTATCGTGAGACCGCCAGCCTGGATGAGCAGGAAGAGGTGATCGATCATATCCTGGGGGAATCGGCGGAGTTGAAAACCGGAGAATTGCGCATTGTTTCCGGTGCGCCGTCGCTTTGTGTGGAGCTGCTGTCTGAGTTTAATCGGCTTTATCCACAGGTCCGTCTGGATGTGCGTTTCGGCAATTGGGGGCGGGTGACTAGTGCGATTTTTGAGCGCCAGGCCGATTTGGCGATCCTGACCAACCCACCGGAAGATGAGAAGCTGCATATGGTGCACCTCATTGATCAACGGCTGGACTGCCTGGTGCCGGAACATCATCCGCTGGCGCAACAGGCAAGTGTCAGTTTTCGGGAGTTAGCTGATTATCCTGTGATTTTCCGCAATGGGGCGTCAATTACGCAAAGGACGGTCGATGATTGTCTGGCGCGGGCGGGATTGCGTTTGGAGCCGATGGTATCCCTGGAAACCCGTGAAGCCGTTTATGAGGCGGTCGCCGAAGGCATGGGGGTTGGGTTCATGCTTTCCGCCGCCAGCAAGCGCCAGGAAAAAGTGCGCCGAGTGCCCATTCTGGAAGCCCCGGAAAACCATCCTGAAAAGCTGTTTTGCCTGAGGCCTAATCTGCGTCGCCGGGTGGTGCAGGCGTTTTTTGATGTGGCTGAGGAATGGGCCCACGGGCAAAGGCCCGTTTAAGAACTATTGGCATCAATTGCCCTCATATTTATGCCACATTCCAGTGGGAGTTTGGTGCCATGAAATGGTTGGGATTTTTGATCCATGCGGCGGTTTTTCTGGCCCTGACCCTGCTGACCCAGATTGGCGGGCTGGTCTATCTGTTGGCATGGGCGCTAACCTTCAATATCCGGCGCTTCCTGCCCCGCCAATTCTGGCGGGTGGTTTTGTTCCTGACACTCTATGTCGGGGCATTATTTGCGGCGCGTGAAATGGCACCCGTTTACGGCCGCGTGCCATTGCCCTGCCTGGAGGGTGAGCAGCGGGAATTCCGGATGCAATCGCCGATTTACTGTTTGTTGAACCGGAATTACGTCCGGCCGGAAGTCCGGTCGATGATTCTCGATCTGGCCATCCATATGAACCGGGAATTTCCAGGGACCATCACCCTGGGACTGGATGCAAACTTCCCGTTCTTTGACGGTTTTCCGCTGTTTCCCCATCTGAGTCATGATGATGGCCGCAAGCTGGATCTCGCTTTCTATTACCGCGATGACAAAGGGTATCTGCCCGGTGTTAGCGCATCGCCGGTCGGATATTGGGCTTTTGCGGCAGCACCTGATCATTTGCTCTGCCCGGCACAGCGCCCTTGGCATTCTCCGCGCTGGGATATGGCATGGTTTCAGCAGTACAACCGGGGTCTTTCTGTTGATCTAGACCGGACTAAGGCAGCGTTGAACTGGCTGTTGGCAGCTGGAGAGGCGCATGGGCTTGAAAAGATTTTCCTGGAGCCGTCGTTGCAAAAAAAATGGGGTATCTCGGGAGGGGTTGTCCGGTTTCAGGGTTGCAATGCCGCGCGGCATGATGACCATATTCACCTACAGTTGGGCGACTGACAGAAAGCGGAAATCTGTCAAAACTGAAAGGCTGCGTTACACTCCCGATACTTCAGGGATCTTTAACGGCTTTTCGGGATAATGGGATTGCCCGGAATAACACGGGGTGACGGATCAAATGGTGCATGATGGAAAATATGCCGGTGAGGTGAGCGAGATCGCGGATGTGCTGCGCGTTGAATTCGCGGATGAGGCGCGCGACCGGCTACAATCCATAGATCTTCAAATGACCGAAATACGCCGTGGCGAGGGCGAACTGGCCGACCTGATCAAGACGGTGCGGGAAATGGCCTTGCGGTTTCGCGGCAGCGCCTCAAATTTTGGTCTCTGGCAACTGGGGTTGATCGCGCATCGTCTCGAAGATTTCCTGGCCAATGTGAAAAAACCGCCGCTCGCCATCATCGATGACATCCAGAAATTCATTGACGCCATGGTAGATGTGGTCGACGGCCGGACTGACCAGGATGCTGATGCAACCTTGCTGGTGCGGGGGTTACCGGCCAAGGTGCGCCTTGATGCCGGGGCGATTGAGGTGCGCGATGTGGAGGTCCTGTTGGTTATGCTGCATGGCACTGGGACCCATTTTGTCGAACGGGAGATGCAGGCCTGCGGTTATCGGGTGTCCACCTGCACATCGGCGTTTGAGGCGCTGCCGATGATTGTCCGGACCCAGCCGGATATGGTGATCATATCGGCAGTCATGCCGGAATTGTCGGGGATTGATCTGGCGGCGGCGTTGATTGCCATGCCGGCCACGCGCAATGTGCCGTGTGCCTTGATTACCAGTCTGGATCCGAATGATGATTATCTGGCTTTCCTGCCGGATCGGGTGCCGGTCATTCACAAGGGGCCGTCTTTTGCTGATGATCTGGCCGAGGCTTTGAGCAGCCTATTCCTGATTTAGCCCCTCTTCCTCGGATGCCCCATAGTGTTTTCGCGGGCATCCATACAGATATACTATCGATATAAATGGCTTTGCTGCCCGCTTTGTGAGAAGACCTCCTAAAAAACAGGCGGTCGTCGGTGTTTTATCCGTGTCCAGTCCAATGGGATGGGATGCGGGGGCCGTGGTCCGTTAAGACTATCTTTGGGAAAAAAGAATAGACTGTCGTGAAGTTACCGGACGCGGACCGGCCATGGCAGATGTTGACGGGAAAACGGTATTCATGAACGGGTCAAGAGTCGCGAGAGCATGTCTCGTCATTCTGGGGATGATTTACGGCATGGCCGCGCAGGCGGCGGATCAATCCATTCTTATAGGAACCGGCGGGCAAACTGGGGTTTATTACCGGGTTGGCGGCGCGCTCTGCCGGTTGATCAATAAATCCCCGCTGGGCGCGCAGGTGAAATGCTCCTATGCCACCAGTGGCGGGTCGGTCGCCAATATCGATGATTTGCGGGCGGGACGCATTCAGGTCGGGATCGTGCAGTCGGACTGGCAGTATCACGCTTTTCATGGCAGCGCCCCAGAGGTATTGGGGGCCGGTGAATTCGGCAATATGCGGGCGTTATTCTCGCTCTATTCCGAGCCTTTCACGGTGCTGGCCCGGCGTGATGCAGGGATCGAACGGTTTGAGGATCTCAAAGGGCATGTGGTGAATGTGGGGAATCCGGGATCTGGACAGCGCGCCACCTTGGAAATCCTGATGCGGCGCATGGGCTGGACCATGGCGGATTTTTCCGAAATCCGCGAATTGAAATCGGCGGAACAATCAAGCGCCCTATGCGCCGGCCTGGTGGATGCCATCGTTTTTACCGTCGGCCATCCCAACCCGTCTATTTCCGAGGCGACCACGGCCTGTGACACCAATCTGGTTTCGGTCGAAAATCAGGCGGTGGATGCATTGGTTAGAACCACGGACTATTATGCCCGTGCCGTGATCCCGGGCGGGACCTATAAAGGCAATCCGGATGATATTGGCACCTTCGGGGTCGGTGCGACTGTTGTGACGGTTAAGGGTCTGGACCCGGATCTGGTCTATGGTTTGATGCAGGCGGTGTTTGGCAATCTGGGGCGGTTCAAGAAGATGCATCCCTCCTTCGGGCGCCTGAATCCCTTGACGATGCTGGGCAATAACAGCGCGCCGTTTCATGAAGGCGCGCTTCGTTATTACCGCAAACATGGTTGGATGTGATGATGTTTGCCTTTTTTCTTGGTCACGATCCCAAAAAGTTTGTGCAAGGTTTCGTCATCCTTTTGTCTTTGGTGCCCTGGGCGGCCAAAGCTCAGGAGCCGCTCTCGATCACGGCCTTTGATCTGCCGCCTTACATCTCTTCTCAGGCAGAAGGTGGTGGGCCGGTGCTGGATGTTCTTGACCGGATTCTGAGGCGGCTGAATATAGCTTACAGCATTGACTTCCTGCCCAATAACCGCGCGGTACGCTCGGTGATGGAAGGCAGCCATGATATGATCGCCTTGGTTCCCATGGTCGGACCCCATGCGGTGGATCTGGATTTCACCGATGTTTTGGTCGTATCAAAAAACTATGTTTTCTTTCGCGCCGATGGGCCGGTTTACAGCGGTAATCTCAAGCAACTGGCGGCCAAACGGGTCGGTGGATTGCAGGCCTGGCGCCATGACCGGGATTTCCAGGAATTCGCCGCAGCCAACAATGTCACCCTGCTGGAGAGCCGCAGCCCGCTCACTATTGTAAAGCTGCTGCAATTGCAGAGGGTCGATGCCGCCATCATGCCGGAAGATGTCGGCCGCTGGGCCGCAGTGGCCGGGCCCGGCGAATTTCGCGCCATCGCCCGGTCCCAGCATTATATGGATATCTCGCATCTGGCCATGGGGATGAATTGGGATTCGCCCTTTGCGGAATATCTATGGGATATCAATGCGGAGATCGACAATCTGAAGCGCAGCGGTGAATTGCGGCTGATCCTGGAAACGGGGATGGCACAGTTTCTCGCGGCACAATCCGATGATTGAACAGCGGGCCTTGCCAATGTCTTGCGGGAACTGGCAAAACGGGGCTGAAGCCAGTCGGGGTCCTTGGATTTTGGCGGATAAGTGTAAGGATTAAATGCATATGTCAGATATTCACCAGCGCCGTGTGCTGATCATCTATACCGGCGGCACGATCGGCATGCGCAAGACCGCCCAGGGATTTGCGCCGGCAGCCAGTGTTCTTGAAGAATTTCTGGAAGATAGTCTGGCGAAATTTTCGGAGCAATTGCCGCAATGTGATATCGAAGCCGTTCTACCCTTGATCGACAGTTCCAACATCACCATTGATGACTGGAACGGGATCATTGAGCGGATTGCACGCAACTATGAACGGTATGACGGTTTTGTGGTGGTGCATGGCACGGATACCATGGCGTATACGGCCTCCGCTTTGTCCTTTGCGCTGGAAGGATTGAGCAAGCCGGTGGTTTTGACCGGATCCCAGGTGCCGCTGAGTGAAGTTCCCAGCGATGGGCCTTCGAACCTGTTGGGGGCGGTGAAAGCCGCGGGTGAGGGGCGCTATGGTGAGGTGTCTCTTTTCTTCAATGGCAAGCTGATGCGTGGCAACCGGGTTTCCAAGACCTCGATGGATTCCTTTGATGCTTTTGAAACCCCCAATTACCGGCCATTCGGGGCGAACAATATCCTCGGGCCGGTGCTAAATGACCCGGCCTTCGTGGCGCGGCCTTACAAGCAATCAAAGATTGCCGTCCTGTCTCTGGTGCCGGGTCTGTCAGCGGATATCATGCGCAACCTGCTAAGCCCGCCGCTGCAGGCTGCGGTGATCCAATGTTACGGTGCGGGTAATGCGCCCCATCTGGATGAGGGGCTGATGGAGGCTTTCCGCAAGGTCAATGGCGACGGTGTTATCCTGGTTGGGGTCAGCCAATGCCGGGAAGGCTCCACCAGTTTCACCCGATATGAAGCGGGTGGCCTGCTGCAGGAGGCGGGATTTGTCTCGGGCCTGGATATGACCTTGGAGGCCTGCGTGACCAAACTCTATTACCTGTTGGGTCTGGGATTGCCGAAGCAGGAGGTGAAACGGCTTTTCCAGGAAAGCCTGCGCGGGGAGCTGACCCTGTCAATCTAGTCATGCCGGCGGCCGGCAATATTTTTTGGAATAATCGTTCAAATATCTTAACATCGGTGCCGGGCATGCCCATATGGGGGTGAATTCAATCAATCCCACCGGAGGCTCACGATGAACAAACCCCTATTTGCCACGCATTGGCCTGCCGCCAATCCGGACATTTTGCAGCTCTATTCCTTGGCTACACCAAATGGCCAGAAAGTCTCTGTGATGCTGGAGGAGCTGGGGCTCGAGTATGAGCCTCATACCGTTAATATCCTGCAGGATGACCAATTCACGGAAGAGTTCAAACAATATAACCCTAACAGCAAGATCCCTGCGATCAAGGACCCCAATGGTCCCGGCGGTCAAACAGTGGTTATGATGGAGTCCGGGGCGATCCTGTTGTATCTGGCGGAGAAAACCGGGAAGTTCATCCCCGCTGACCCGGTTGCACGGAACGAGTGTATCCAATGGCTGTTCTTCCAGATGGCATCGATCGGCCCGATGTTCGGACAGTTCGGGCATTTTCACAAATTTGCGCGTGAGGCCTGCCTGGATCCCTATCCTCTGGAACGCTACAGCAAGGAAGCAAGGCGCCTGCTTGGGGTGCTTGAGACCCGCCTGGCGGATCATGATTACATCATGGGATCTGACTATTCTATTGCTGATATCGCGACTTTTCCCTGGGTACGCATTCTGGGCGGCTATTATGAAGGGGCAGAGCAACTGCAGCTGTCCGAATTTAAGGTGGTGAATAGCTGGCTGGAGCGCTGTCTCGCCCGACCGGCGGTGCAGCGCGGCCTGGTGGTTTGCGGCCTGGATTGACAACAATATCCGGGCCGGCCTGCGGATATGTGTGATTTATGGTACTCTGGGCTTGTTTGTAAAAATGAGTCCAGGTGCCGGTTCTATGCACGTTCGCCAGTTCTTACAGCCGATATCTCTGATCCTGTTGGCCATTGCCAGTCTGGCCTGGGCGGTGACGGGGCGGTCAGAGACCTTGATTGTCGGGATTGACCATTCTTTTCCACCATTCACCTACCAGGATGATCAAGGCGCTTATAGGGGGCTGCATGTGGAAATTATTTCCAGGGCGCTGGAAGATGCCGGGATGGCATATGAAGTGCGAGGCTATCCTTGGAAGCGCCTGGTATTGTTGGCGGATCTGGCGGAATTGGATTTGGCGCTGCCCTTCAGACATAAGCCGGAACGGTTTGAGAAATACTATATGGTCGGGCCTTTTACCGAAACTGGTAGCCGCACGTTTTTCTTCGGATTGAATGATACATCGATCAAATGGAAGGTCCTGCCGGACCTGACCGGCTATGTGATCGGCTTGATCGATGGGTTTGCCTACCCGGAAAGTATCGAGCAGGCGGTGTATCTGGACTATTACCGTTTCAATGGCTCGACACAGAAGCTGGCATTGATGTTGCGGCTGCAGCGCATTGACCTGTTGGTCTCGGATGAAACCGTGTTCTGGGATTCGGTTGAGCGGGGTGAAATGGTCCGGGCTTTCCAGCCGGTTGGTGCACCGTTGGACCGGGTGATGCGCTATGTCGTCGTGCCCAGGCCAAAAGAGGCTTTGGCGTCAAAAGTGCAGGCGGCGTTGGACCGGTTTAAGAGGGACGACGCCTATCGGGCTATCCTGGAACGGTATGGTGTTGCCCTGTAGCCGGCTTAGTCCGCGCCGCAGGCATGAAACCTGGTCGTGATGGACCAGTCGTTCTCTGGAAAGCGCATATTGAGTTTTTCCATGAAGCGCGCCACGCCCATCTTGGGCAGGTTCATGCATTTGACGGGTTCGCCGTCGCGCTTGATCAGAAATTCCTCAAAACGATTTTCATTGCTGCTCATTGTCTCAATCCTTCTGATTGATGTTCTGCCGCCCCATGCGGTGGCGGGGTGGGTCTGCGCTTGCCTATGCAAGGGGCAAAGCCCGTTTTCACCGCCACGCAATGGGAAGCAGATTCCGTGCCATGACACGAAATGGCAGAAATCCTGGACTTCCAGGTTCAATGTTATCCAGGAAGTGATTAAATATTATGCACCAAATAAAAATGCATAAACATTAATCAAAACTCAATATCCATTCCTCTTTTTCGGCAGCATTTCGCCATTCCTGGAAGGTGGGAAGCGTCCAAATGGCCTCCATATAGGTGCTGCATACCGGATCGGTTTCAATGCCATAACCCTTAAACCTGGCAACAACCGGGGCAAAGGCTGCATCCGCTAAAGAGAGTGTGCCAAACAGATACGGGCCGTCATCCTGATATGCCATTCTGCAGTCATTCCAGATGGCTAGGATCCTGGCAATGTCGTTTTTGGCGCCGGTTGAGACAGGTTTCGGAACGCCGATGCGCCCCAGATCCATTGGCATCTCGTTCCTGAGGTCGGGAAAACCGGCATGCATTTCCGCGCTGATCGACCTGGCATGTGCACGCCGCACAGCGTCTGCCGGCCATAGATTTTTCTCCGGCGCCTTCTCGGCGGCAAATTCCATCAATGCCAGGGAATCCCAGATGGCATGCCCGTCTTTTAACAATGTCGGTACTTTGGCGGGATAGCCGCTCCCGAAAGAAAGGATGCGTTCGCTTGTATCGGACTTTTGCAACGGAATTACGGCTTCCTCAAACGGGATTTCCGCCCAGCGTAAGGTGAGCCAGCCGCGCAAACTCCAGCTGGAATATCGTTTGTTGCCCAAGATAAGAAGATTGGCTGTCATTTCTCTACCTGCTATTAGAAATGTTATCAATGCAGTAGAGATATGTTGATGTTTGTACTGCATCAATATTAGGAAAATTCACAGTGCTATGATGCGAGGCAAGATGAACAAGCCGCCGATAAATTGGGTGCGCAGCTTCGAAGTTGCGGCCCGGCACCGGAATTTAAGCCATGCCGCACGGGAGTTGGGGGTGACCCACGGTGCGGTGTCGCGGCAGGTCGCACAGCTGGAGGCGTTTTTGGAACTGACTCTGGTGGAACGATCCAATGCGGGGCTGGAATTGACAGCGCATGGCGCGCGTGTGGCGGAAAGCCTGCATGAGGCATTCGGGCAGATCGATCGTGCTTTTGAAGAGCTGAAGCCCGGCCTGCGGCAGCTGACGGTGACGATCCTGCCTTCTTTTGCTGTTCATTGGCTGGTTTCCCGCCTGGGGCGATTTTATGCGGCTCATCCCGATTTTGAAATTCGACTGCTGACCACAAGGCGCCTTGTGGACCTGAACCGGGAAGAGGTGGATCTGGGGTTGCGTTATGGCCGGGGCGGCTGGCCTGGCCTCGAAGATGAACTATTGCTGGAAGACCGGCTTTATCCCGTCACCGCGCCGGACTTGGCCCGGCGGTTGGATATGCGCGCTCTTGATGGTTTTGCGCGTCATATCGTTCATTCCGATGCGGTCATCGATCACGAGAACTGGTTGAGTTGGCTGGATGCGGCGGGATATGGCCGGGCCGATCTGTCGCGCCAGCCGGTGTATGATGATACAGGCATTGCCATGCAGGCCGCCCTGCAGGGCCAGGCGGTTATTCTCGGGCGATCAAGCCTGGTGGAAACGCATATTGCCGCCGGACGTTTGGTTCGTTTGTCCGATGTTGAAATCCAAAGTCCGATGGCCATGTATCTGGCCTATCGAAAGGGGGGGCGCCGACGTCGCGAATTGGCGGCTTTTTGCAATTGGATCCGGTCTGAAGCAGCCGGAAGCCAGGATCAAAACCTCGTCTCCGGCTGCTTGTGATGCTCAGGCCGGTATGGGGCGTGCGCTTTCAAAGCCTGAGAAGCTGATGCCTGATAGATCCGCCATATCCCGGTGGAAAGTGGCGATGTCCTGCCTGTTAAAACCGCTGAGGTGGCGATGGCCGCAGGCCCGCGCCATCACTTGCATCAATTCCACTGAAGATTCGAGGAAGTTTGCCAGTTGACGGGCGGCGGGTTCCACCAAAAGCTTTTCCCGTAATGCCGGTTTCTGGGTGGCGATGCCGACCGGACAATTGTTGGTATTGCACATCCTTGCCGCGATGCATCCCACGGCCTGCATGGCTGAATTTGCCAATGCCACTCCATCGGCTCCCAGGGCCATGGCCTTGATGAAATCGGGTGCCGTGCGCAGCCCACCGGTTATGATCAGGGTGACATCCGGCCGGCCGACGTGATCCAGATAATGCCGGGCGCGGGCCAGCGCTGGAATAGTCGGGACGGAAATATGGTCACGGAACAACAAAGGGGCTGCACCGGTACCGCCGCCTCGGCCGTCCAGGATGATATAGTCAGCGCTCGCTTTCAGGGCGAAAGCGATATCCGCTTCGATATGGTTGGCTGAAAGTTTGAATCCGATTGGTATTCCGCCAGTGGTTTCACGGACTTCATCCGCCAGTTTTCTGAAATCGGCGGGTGTGTGAAGATCCCGGAAGGTTGGTGGCGAAATGGCGTCCTGGCCAGCTTTTAGGCCACGCACCTGGGCAATTTTCTCCGTTACTTTCGCGCCTGGTAAATGGCCACCGGTGCCGGTCTTGGCACCCTGGCCGCCCTTGAAGTGGAAGGCCTGTACATTGGCTAGCTTTTCCATATCAAATCCGAATTGCGCAGAAGCCAGTTCATAAAAGTAGCGGCTGTTGGCTCTCTGTTCTTCAGCCAGCATCCCGCCCTCACCGGAGCAGATCCCCGTCCCTGCCAGCTCAGCCCCTTTGGCCAGGGCGGTTTTGGCCTCTTCTGAAAGGGCGCCGAAACTCATGTCCGAAACGAACAGCGGGATCTTCAGCTCCATAGGTTTTCGGGCGTTTGGGCCGATGACAAGGCCGGTGCCGACATCGGCTTCTTCCATCAATGGTTTGGTGGCCATTTGGGCCGTTATAATCTGGATGTCATTCCAGTCCGGAAGCAGGTTTCGAGGGACCCCCATGGCAGCCATTTCTCCATGATGGCCCAGGTTCTTTAAGCCGTTTTTCGCAAGTTCGTGGATTTCCGCCACCGTAGGCTCTTCTGCAGTCGGAATCGCTTCGCTGTTGCTCGTCGCGGTTTGCGGGAGCGCGTCGATCTCCTTTGGCAGCTTTGCATGGGTGCCGTCGCAAAACGGCTGGTTCTTACTATGTTTGCACATACAGAGATGGGCCTTGCCATCTTCATCAACGGAAAATTTTTGAGGGGTGAAACTGGTGCCGCGATGTGAGCCGTCGCAAAAAGGCTGGTTTGACGAGCGCCCACATCGGCAAAAGAAATAGTCTTCTCCGGCGTTGAGTGTAACCGCTTTTGGTTTGCGGTCTGCGATTACGGGTTTGTCCATGTCCTGATCCTGTTCTGGTGTAAGGCGGGGCAGGCCCCGGTTTCTCGACAGGATCATTGTAGATTAACCGAATGTCGGAAATAAATCGGTCAAAAAGAAACCGATTGTTTCCGATTGGTTCTTAATAAAGGTGTCCGCGTCAGCCGATGATGCTGTCTTCGCGCATCTTGCTCGGGCTCTGGCCATACATCATCTTGAAATGCTTGGAAAAGAGCGATGCTGAGCTAAAACCCGTGGCATAGGATATCTGGGTGATCGACATAGAGGTGTTAACCAGCAAGTCATAGGCGCGCCATAGCTGGGTTTCGACCACATAATTGCGCAATGTCTTGCCCAGATGCTTGGCGAACAGGCGCTCCAAATGGCGTCGGGAGACGCCGACCCGCTTGCTGAGTTCGGTCAGGGTGGGTGGATTGCCAATCTCTTCATTGATGATATTGATCGCGCGCTGGATCTTCACATTGGGGTAGCTGGCCGTGACATTGTGGGGCAGGCGCTGGGGCTCCGAGCCGCTGCGGATCCGGTCGTGATTGAAGAAATTGGCACAGCGCCGGGCGATGTCGCTGTCGAGATCCTCCCGGATGATGGATAACATCAGGTCAAAGGTGGCAACGCCACCCGCACAGGAAAACCGATTGCGGTCAAACACAAAGAGATCCGGCACCACATCCACCTCTTCGAACCGTTCCACCACGCTGGCATGCTGGCTCCAATGGGCGGTGCATTTATGGCCGTTGTAAAGTCCGGCTTCGGCCAAGGTCATGACGGCATAACCGATGGCGCCGATCCGAATGTCCTGGCGGCCGAGGAAGCGCAGCCAGGATTGCAGTTGGGCCTGGGAATAATGGGTGAGGTTGGATTCGCCAATGACAATCAGGCTGTCCAGTTTGGGGGCATCCCAGATGGAATATTGAACGGGAGTGTCGAACCCGTGCCAGCTTGTGACCGCGCTGCCATTGAAGGAGATCAGGGCGGTTTTATATTCATAGCGGTTGAATAATTTGTTCACCCAGACAATGGGATCAAGAATCCCCTGCAAGACCGACCCCTGGAAATGGGGCAGCATCAAAATGCCCACACGCTTGCGGCCCTGGGCACCGCTCTCTTCGCGGTGTTTGTTGACGATCACCATTGGAACATATCCCCATCCGTGACAACTACCTGTTTTTATGGACGCTTCTAGGGTTTGCCGCGCAATATGGTCGGATCGGGGAGCGCGACCGGGAAAGCACTGGATGCTTTCGGGTGGAAATGGCGGAAAACGGCGTCTTGTGAGCCAAATTTTCGCGAAAAAGCGGAAAAATTCCTATCTTCTGTCCGACCTTATATGCCACCGATACGACATTACGATTTTGTCAAAGGCCGTTTTTTCTGTAAATAATTATATTTTTACTGGTCTGTGTTAATGATTGGTCTAAAGTTCTCCGCGGGGAGGTGTTGTACCAGGGCATGGAAAATCCAATCGTTGCGGAAGATATCGCACTGCCGCCGACATTTGCACATCGGGGCGTGTCGTTGTCCTTGACCACGCGGGTGGTGTATTTTGCCCGGGTGCGGGTGACCGAAGAAGGGGTTCGCGAAGCATTGCTTCCAGGCCTGTCCGGCAGCCGCGGCACCTATGTTGTTCCGTGGCCTGCTTTTCCCGAGGTGATCAGCCTCTCACTGCATGACCGGTCTTTGCTTGAAAAACTGGACCGTGTTCGCCGCCCCAATCCCTTCAATATCCGCGACATCTGCCTATTGCTGCAAAAAGAGGGGTTCGACGGGCCTGTGGCAGCCAAACGTGCGGCCCGCTTGATCATGGAGGATGAGGAAACCGCCACCATGACCCATCTGTCGCTGATTGTGGAGGCGCTTAAGCAACTGGCGGGGGATGCAACGCGCAATATGTCCCTGGTGGATCTGATCCGGCCCGGCGCCTTGGACCGGGCCAAGAATGGACTGTCGTCTTTCGCGCGTGAGGCCAATGCCAGCCCGGGTGATGTCATCAAACGTCTGGAGACCTGGGGTCAGCTGGCATTGTCGCTCGGCACGCCGGATGGGTCCCGGAAAGGTTTTCTGGCCCGGCGGATACAGGGGCTGGGGGACCTTATCCAGGATCTCAACGAATGGATGGCGGAGGAGCCCGCCTATACGGCTTCCATGGCGATGCAGATTGCCGATGCGGCGGCGATGACCAGGCGTTTTGCCTTAAAAGAGGTGAAGGCGGCCATGGGCCGTGCCAACCGGATGGAGGAAATGCTGATTAACTGGCGGGATCAGGAAGACGAGATCCGCAAGGAAATTGACCGGATCAGCTGGATCCTGGATGGTTGGGAGCGCATTCTCACATTGTGGGAGGAGGTTTGGGGAGATACCCGCAGTCGCCAGCGCGCGGTGGTGGCGACCCTGGTACAGAGCCTGCCGATCCTGCCGGAGGAGGTTTTAAACCCGGAACAGAAACATGTCTGGCATGAATATCGCCGGCAACAGCGGATCTGGTCGGACAGCGCGACCATGGTCCGCAAGGAAAATGTGGATAAGGAGCTTCTTGATAAGCTGGATGGCATGCAGGTGGAAGAGGGATAGCCGGGTTTGAGCCGTGTTTCGGGAAAAATGGCGGCGCTGCAGGAGATGCTCTCCGGCTTGAGTGATGCGCAAAAGGCCGAACTTGGCAAGGCGCTGGAAGCTTCCGACAGCCTGAACGAAGAGGATGCGCTGGTCCTGTCTCTGCTGCGGCGGGAAATGGTCGGCAAGAAAAAGCGTGAGCATCGCGATCGGGTGATCCAGGGATTTTGCGATCCGTTCGAGGATCTGCTCACTGATCGCGATCCTGATGTCAAGGAACCGGCGCGCATTTCGCGCAAGTCCATCCGGCCGGTTTGGAACTGGTTGCGAGAGGTCGGCGGTGAGGATCATTCCCGGGTCTGCCTGCGGTATGAAGAGGCCC
Organism: Aestuariispira insulae; assembly: GCF_003385955.1. Classification (GTDB taxonomy): domain Bacteria; phylum Pseudomonadota; class Alphaproteobacteria; order UBA8366; family Aestuariispiraceae; genus Aestuariispira; species Aestuariispira insulae. Next base: position 30,358 of record NZ_QRDW01000013.1, on the reverse strand, counting down.
TGGAATATGGGCCGCCGGAAGAGGCGGAAAAAGCCCGTGCCGCCCTTTGGCGGGCAGCGGTGCGGCTGACCGAGGATAAACTTGAAGAAGCCTTTGCCGACAAACAGGCAGGCCAGGCACTGGCGAAACATCTGGGCGGCACGCGTCGCCTGGAGGATATCCGCGAAATGTTGGTTCTTGTGGCGATTGCACCGGAGATTGAGGCCCTGAAGATGGCGATCGCGCCGGCCCCGGCCTTGACCCTGACCCGTGACCAGGCCTCCCTAATCCTGGAGGCATATCATCGGATTGCAGAGCAACGGCCCGGCCATGAATCCTGGCTGATCATTGCCATGATGCGCCGTCTGCTGCATGAGGCGGATATTCTGAAGGTGGTGCGATCACTGTGCCGGGATGGCCAGGATACGCTGGCCAGCCTCACGGATTTGGCCATTGTCGGAGACGAAATCCTCAACGATCTGGACCGCTATGCGACGGATATGGAGGCGGCCTGCGGCACGGAAGGCGGTGCGGCAGAGATTGTGAAACTGACCCGGGAATTTTCTGAGGCCTATCTGGCCGTCGTGGAAAGTCTGGATATCAAGCGGGAAGGCAGTTGGGGCCAGCGGATGCTGGAGACCAAGCGGCGCGTCAGCGCGGCCATCGACAATGGCCTGTTGAGGTCCGCGAGGCGCGATATCTTTACAGCGCTCAAATCCAGGAAGGTTCAAAGCGGTCGTACAATGGTCTCGAAGGCGGATCTGCGCGAGGATCCGGATATGGACGCTTATGAATTTGCCGAGGCGCGGGCCATGGCCATCCGTGATGTTGCCCGCCTGGGCGAGCGGATCGGGGTCAATGCCGCGATCCAGGCAGTGACCAAAGACATTGTTGACGAAATCCATCTTTACAGTGACAGCCTGTTATCGCAGATCACCAATGTGCCGGATGAATATATTGCACGGGCCAGGTCCCATGTGATTATGATCGCACGATTGATGGAATTGTTGGCCGGTCCCGATCCGGCGGAAACCTTCCTCAAGCGCGCCATGCGTCGCATTGATGAGGCCTCGTCATAACTGATAAGCCCTGCTGTCTGGTTGTGCCGTCCATGCAAACTGACTCTAATGGTTATCCTTCGATATACCTTTCTGGAAATCCGTCATGCTCGCCATCGCTGAAAGCCTGTTGCCTGTTTTTGCCCTGATCGGCCTGGGCTTGGTCCTGCGGCGCCAGGGCATTGTGCCGGAAAATCAGTGGGACGGTTTGAACAAGGTCTGTTACTGGCTGTTCTTCCCGATGATGCTGGCCAAGACCATGGTGGGGGCGGATCTGGACAATGTGCCGCTGGGCGGTATGGCGGGTGCGATGCTGACCGCAAGCATCATCATGGGCATCCTAGCCTTCGCGCTGAAGCCGGTTTTCATCCGGGGCATGGGGCTGGATGGCGCGGCCTTCACCTCTGTCTTTCAGACGTCTGTGCGCTGGAACGGTTTCATTGCGCTGGCGATCGTGCTCAAACTGTTTGACGAGCAGGGGATCGCGCTGGTGGCGGTGGCCATGGCGGTGCTGGTGCCGATCATCAATATAGCTTGTATCTTTGTCCTGGCGGCCTATTCCTCCAACGAGCCGCCATCGGCCGGGCGCATTGCGCTCAACATTATCAAAAATCCCATTCTGCTGGGTTGTGTCGGTGGTTTGCTCCTGAACCGCCTGCATATCCCGGTCTGGGACCCGGTTCTGACCCTGATGGATCTGCTGGGCCGGTCGGCCCTGGGGGCGGGGCTGCTTTGTATTGGCGCGGGGCTCAAGGTGCGCCATCTGGTCAATCCGTCGGGCGGCATCTGGGTCAGCAGTCTGATCAAGCTGGGGCTGACCCCACTGGTGGTGGGTGGGGCAGCGGTGTTCTTCGGCCTGCGCGGTGACGCTCTGGAGGTCGCGGTTTTATGCGCGGCGGTGCCGACGGCAATGAATGGCTATGTCCTGGCCCGCCAGATGGGGGGCGATGCGGAGCTTTATGCCGCCTCAACCACCCTGCAAACACTTATCTCGCTGATATCCATCCCGCTTTTTCTAGTCCTGGCGGCCAAGCTTGTTGCCTTTCTTTGAGACCTGACCAAGAATGTTTCGCAAGAAACGGAAAATGGGTGATGGTTGAAAAGCAGGGGGCGGTTAATGGCAGTGGATCTAGGGGATTATGATTACATCATTGCGGGCGCCGGCTCAGCGGGCTGTGTGCTGGCCAATCGGTTGAGCGCCGATCCCGATATCCGGGTGCTGCTGTTGGAGGCGGGCGGGAAAGACGATTATTTCTGGATCGACATCCCGGCCGGTTATCTCTTTACCATCAATAATCCGCGTACCGATTGGATGTTCAAGACCGTAGCGGAAAAGGGGTTGAATGGCCGTGTGCTGACCTATCCGCGAGGCAAGGTGCTGGGCGGCTGCTCTTCCATCAATGGCATGATCTACATGCGCGGTCAGGCGCGCGATTATGACGGCTGGGCCCAGATGGGCAATGCGGGCTGGGGCTGGTCGGATGTGCTGCCCTATTTCAAGCGCCAGGAATATTATCATAAAGGGGCCGATGACCTGCATGGTGCGGAGGGCGAATTACGGGTCGGCCAACAGCGCCTGTCCTGGGAGGTCCTTGATACCTTCATGGAAGCGGCCCGGGAGGCGGGCCTGCCCCATGCGCCGGATTTCAACCGGGGCAATAACGAAGGGGTCGGCTATTTCGAGGTCAATCAGCATCAGGGCAGGAGATGGAGTGCGGCGCGCGCTTTCCTGGATCCGGTGCGTCATCGGCCCAACCTGACCATCCAGACCGGGGCCCATGTTCACAATATCCTGTTTGATGATGCGGGCCGGCGCGCCACCGGCGTCAGCCTTTCAATCAAGGGGGCACAAGCCAGGGCACAGGCCAAGGGGGAATTGATCCTGTCGGCCGGAGCTGTGGCTTCGCCGGTGATATTGATGCGCTCCGGCATTGGTCCCGGCGATCATCTTCAGGCCATGGGCATAGAGCCGCGGCATGATCTGCCGGGGGTCGGGGCGAATTTGCAAGATCACTTGCAGATTCGGTCCGTCTTTAAGGTCAAGAATGTGCGCACCTTGAATGAAATGACCCATAATCCGCTGACAAAGGCGGGGATCGGGCTGAACTATTTTCTGTTCAAACGCGGGCCACTGACTATGGCGCCCAGCCAGATGGGGGCCTTTGCCAAGAGTGATCCCGGGCTGGAAACGCCGGATCTGGAGTTTCATGTTCAGCCTCTTTCCACCGATAAACTGGGGGATCCGCTACATAAATTCCCGGCGATCACGGCCTCTGTCTGCAACCTGCGCCCGGAATCGCGCGGCACCGTGCGGTTGGCTGATAAGGATCCATTCAGCGCCCCGGAAATCGCGCCCAACTATCTCGCCACGCCCGGTGACCGGCGGGTTGCGGCGGAAGCGATCCGATGGGCCAGGCGGATCTGCGCACGCCCGGCGTTCCAGCGCTATGCGCCGGAAGAATATCTGCCGGGTTCTGCCCTCCAGACCGAGGAGGAGCTGGCCCAGGCGGCAGGGGACATCGGCACCACAATCTTCCACCCCACCTGCACCTGTAAGATGGGCTCAGACCCCATGGCCGTGGTCGGGGCCGACTTGAAACTGCATGGGGTGGAAGGCCTGCGGGTGGTGGATGCCTCTGTTATGCCGACGATCACGTCGGGCAATACCAATGCGCCGACCATGATGATCGCGGAAAAGGCCAGCGATATGATCCTGGCCGACCGAAAGGGCTGATCGGATGGCGATGATGCCGAAAATCCTGACAGGTTTGATGGTTCTGTCCCTTGTGCTGGCGGTACTATTCGGGCGTGAGCGGCTGTTGGATCTGGTTTTTGCAAAACCGGTGACGGCATCCATTGATTTCAGAACCCTGGAGCGATCCGACAGACCCAATCAATTCCTGGTCTGCCCGGCGGGGCTTTGTTCGGCACCGGTCGATCTGGAAAGTCCGGTGTTTGAGATGACGGCGACAGCCCTGCGTGACCGATGGCTGGCGATGATTAAGGACCAGCCAAGGGTGGAAACGATCGCGGCGGATCCGGAAAACCTGCTCTATCATTTTGTTCAGCGATCCTATTGGATGCGTTTCCCAGACAGTATCACAGTTTGCTTTTTCGACCTGGCAGACGGGAAATCGACATTGGCCATTTATAGCCGCTCCCATTACGGGCGCAGTGATTTTGGCGTGAATGAAAACCGCATCCGCCATTGGTTGGATCTGCTATCCCAGTGACACAGCGGGTTACAGCATTATGACAAGCCATGCGTTTTCTGCATGCCGGGGCTGATTTTTTAGCGCGTTTCTTTTTTTTCATCCGGGACTACATAGAGGTCAACAGACAACGACATGCCGAGAGGCGAGGCCCTTGAGACCTCAAGAGAGGCCCCCCGGCGATAGAGCCCAGATGGAGTTAAGATCATGGCTGCTTTTACTTATGAAAACTACGGTTCCGCTTCCCCGGTTGCAGAACAGCTGCAGCGTTTTGGCCTGATGGTCGGCAATGCCGCACTGAAAATCGCTGACAAAGTTTCCCTTGCTTACCAGCGTCACCAGACCCGTCGTCAGCTGCAAGCGCTGAGCGATCGTCAGCTGGAAGATATCGGCCTCAGCCGCGGTGACATCGAAGGTTTCGTTGCCCGCATCTGATGCCTTCCGGGCTTGGCCCGGAAAACCTGCGCATTATGAAAATGGCCCCGGCTTCCCCGCCGGGGCTGTTTTTGTTTCTAGGTTCCTTGCATGCCGAAACGGAATGACCTGGTGAGAAAACACCGTTATCGTTGAGCCTGATCCTCTGCTAGAGCCTTGGGCTTCATTGATCACCGGATTTCTGGGAAGGCACAGATGACCGCAGCCCGCTATATCGATACCTATTATCGGCGCACCATCACCGAAGATGCGCCGCGTCCGGCTTTATCCGATGACATCCAGGCCGAGATCTGTGTGATCGGCGGCGGCCTTGCCGGTCTGACGACCGCGCTGGAGCTGGCGCGCAAGGGCCATGACGTGGTGGTCTTGGAAGCCAGGCGTGTAGCTTGGGGCGCGTCGGGGCGCAATGGCGGCTCGGTTTCCAACGGTTATTCGCTCGGCAATACGGGGATCGTTGACAAGGTTGGCCTGAAGGACGGCAAGGAACTGTTCCAGATTTCCTGCGACGGCGTTGAGATTGTACGCGATAATATCCGCAATCTGGGTCTCGACGATGCCCAGGTGGTGGAAGCGGGCAAGTTGGGGGTGATCCGCTATGATGATGCGGATGGCCTGAAACAGTCCCAGGCACTGGAAGCAGAAAAATTCGGCTATGAAAGCGAATTTTGGGACCGGGCCAAATTGCAGGAAAATCTGCTGACTGATCGGTATCATTATGCACTGTTCGATTCAAAAGGCTTTCACTTTCACCCGCTGAATTATGCGCTGGGTCTGGCCCGCGAATTTGAGCGGCTGGGCGGCCGGATTTTTGAGGATTCCCCGATGCTGTCGGTGAATTATGACCGGGCACCGGTGACCGTGAAGGCCGGCGGCGGGAAGGTTACGGCGGAACAGATCGTTTTTTGTTGTGGCGGTTATACCGATGACAGCATTCCCACCTTGCGCCGGGCATTGTTGCCCATTGCCACCTATGTCATCCTGACCGAGCCTCTGGATGACCGGCTGGAAACGGCGGTGCGGACCAATGCCCAGGTGGGTGACGACCGGCGGGCGGCGGATTATTATCATGCGACCAGAGACGGGCGCCTGTTGTGGGGATCGCGCATCACGACCCGCATCCAGGATCCGGCCAACCTGGCCGGTCTGCTGATGGGGGATCTGCTGGATGTTTACCCGCAGCTCGAAGGGGTCGAGGTGGATGTCGCCTGGTCCGGCCTGATGGGCTATCCCATTCATAAAATGCCCCAGCTGGGCCGGTTGAAACCCCATGCCTGGTATTGCACCGGCTTTGGCGGCCATGGCATGAACACGACCGCCTCTTGCGGTCAGCTGATCGCCAATGCCATCGATCATGGTGATGACCGGTACAAACTATTTGCGCCTTTTGGCCTGTCTTGGAATTTCGGGCCGCTGGGACCGGTCGGCGTGCAGATGACCTATTGGAAATACCGGTTTGATGACTGGCGCCAGGAACGGGCCGGCTAAAAAATTACTGGTGGTTTTTAAGCCTTCCGGTTTATGACAAAATGAGGGTCATGAACCGGAAGGACTTCCGATGAAATTAAAACCACTGCCGCCGCTGAAAAGCCTTGTGGTGTTTGAAGCCGCTGCCAGGCTGCAGAGCTTTTCTGCAGCGGCGGAGGAATTGAACGTGACACAGGGGGCGGTCAGCCGCCAGATCCGTGCGCTGGAAACCGCACTGGGCAAGGCCTTGTTTGCCCGGTCTACAAGGCGCGTGGATCTGACCCCGACCGGACGGCAGTATTATCAAGGAATCCTGCCCGGCCTGGAAAGCATTGTTGGGGCCACCAAGGAAATCGTGCAATGGCAGGGCGAAAACCGGCTGACGGTGGCCACCACCAATGCATTGGCCTCGCTCTGGCTGTTACCGCGCATTCCCCGTTTCCAGAAAAGTCACCCCGATCTGGATATTCGGATCCTGGCCTCCGACCATGTACGCCAGTTGAGCAGCGCGGATTATGATATCGCGGTCGATTATTGCGGGCAGCCGCCCGCCATTGTTGCGGCCACCCCGCTTTTTCCGGAACAGGTCTTTCCCGTCTGCAGCCCTGAATATTTGGCAGAAAACAAGCCGTTTGACGGGCCGCAGGCGTTGTTGGGCAAAACCCTGTTGATGTTGGAAGGGGTTTATGAGGGCTGGATCAACTGGCCGGATTGGTTTGAACGGCTGGGCCTGAATTACAGCGAGCCGCTTCACCGGGTGAATATCAACAACTATCCCATGGTGGTGCAGGCCGCGGCCAACGGGCAGGGAATCGCCCTGGCCTGGAGCCGCCTGGTCGATGATTATCTGGATAACGGCACCCTGGTCCGGCCGCTGGGTGACAGCCTGACCACGGGCGCGCATTTCTACCTGCTGGAACCGCTGGATTTGATCCGGCCAAAGAAGGCTGCTGGGCTGTTCCGGGACTGGCTGTTGCGGGAATTGGAACTTCATTAATGAGGAAATCTCATTAATCGAAGGCCTAAAAATCGCTTGTCGGCTGGCCATTTCAGCGTGATGATCAGACCATCAGTTGGGAGACTGCAGAAAGACTGCCTGTAAAGGGCTGCTGGAAAACAGGGCGCCCGATCCGACCGGAAAACCGGCGGGGCGCCCTCAGTGGCCGGGTAAGGTTCTTCGGATAAATATCCCGCTGCCAGTATCATAAAAGTGCAGATACACCGAACAGGGTGTGATGGAGACGGACATGGAAAAGAAAACAGTTTTTCATGAAGGCGCGCTTGCGTCCATATTGGCCCCGATCGAGGCGGCGACCGGCCTGCCCAATGAAGCCTATATCAGCCGGGATTATTTCATTCATGAACGTGACACCGTCATGGCGGACAGCTGGGCGGCCATTGGCTTTGCCGCTGACCTGCCGGAAAAAGGCTATGCGAAGCCGGTGACATTCATGGGCCTGCCGTTGTTGATCCTGCGCGACCGCCATGGTGAAATGAAAGTCTTTCACAATGTTTGCAGCCATCGCGGCATGATCCTGGTGGCCGAACCCGGTCCGGTCAAGACGACCCTGACCTGCCCCTATCATGCCTGGACCTATGATCTGGAAGGTAACTTGCGCGGGACCCCGCATATCGGCGGTGTCGGCCAGCATAAATCCGAGAAATTCCAGTGCAAGGGTAAGGGCCTTCGTGAAGTGCGCTCTGCCGTCTGGATGAACATGGTCTTTATCAACCTGTCCGGCGATGCGGTGCCGTTTGAGGATTATGTAAAACCGGTAACCGACCGCTGGAAACCGTTTTGGGGTGAAAACGGTTTGGACCAACTGCGCCCGTCCGAGCATGGCGGCAAGCTCCGGGTTGAGGTCAATTGCAACTGGAAGCTCGCCATTGAAAATTATTGCGAGGCCTATCACCTGCCTTGGGTTCATCCGGAATTGAACAAATATTCCAGGCTGGAGGATCACTATAATATCATGGTTGGCGATAGCCTCGCGGGCCAGGGCACCTGGGTCTATAACCTGTCCGAAGTGGCTGGCACCAAACTGCCGCAGTTTCCGGACTGGCAGCCGGACAAGATCCGCCAGGCGGAATATCTGGCCTTTTACCCCAATGTGTTGATCGGCCTGCAGGCGGACCATGCCTTTGCCATGATCGTCGAGCCGGTCAGCGAGGAAAAAACTGTCGAGCATCTGCGCCTGTTCTATGTCGGCGATGAGGCGTTAGGCGATGGTTTTGCACCCAGCCGCGAAGCGGTGCTGGAAAGCTGGCGCGTGGTTTTCGGCGAGGATGTCTTTGCGGTGGAGGGCATGCAGAAGGGCCGCCATTCGCCTGGTTATGCGGGCGGTCATTTTTCACCTGAAATGGACCTGCCAACCCACCATTTCCACGCCTGGGTCGCCAGCCGTTTAAGTGGGGGCCACGGGTCGCCTTATCGCTAGTGCAGCAATGGTTTTGTGGCTCAGCGCGACCTCACTTCGCGCTGCCGCCAACCTTGGTTTTTACTTCCAACGCAGAGGTTTATCAGGTTTTCAAAAAACGCTATTGACCAAATTTTAGTTTCGCGTACCGTAAAAGCACCTCAAGTCGGCAGGCAGTGAGTGGAAACGGTGTGTGCCAGATGTTGTTTTCAGCATTTGGAGCCCGTGAGATGACCGACCAGAGTCTTCAAAAAATCCCGTCAGGAAACCATCAGGCGCATTTATGTGCGCCTGCACATGAATTTGATCAGCGCGCGTTTCGTGATGCGTTGGGCTGCTTTGCCACCGGGGTGACGGTGGTTACTGCCGGGCCGGATATGGCCCGGTGCAGCGGCACCACGGTCAGTGCCTTTAGCGCGCTTTCCCTGGACCCGGCCCTGGTGCTGATTTGTTTGAAAAATGAGTCAAACATCCTGTCCCTGATCCGCGAAAACCGCAGTCTGGCAATCCATGTCATGGCCGAGGGGCAGCAAGAAACCGTAATGGCCTGTGCGGGCAAGGCCCCTGGCAAGATGGCCGGGATGGAGTTGGAAATGACCGAATTCGGCATTCCGGCGCTGAGCGACTATCTGACTCGGTTTGAATGTGCGCTGCATGCGGAGCTGGAGGGCGGGGATCACCGGATCATCATCGGCCGGGTGCTGGATTTTTCATCCACCGATGCCGTCCGGCCCATGACCTTTTACCGGGGCGGTCTGAACAGCCTTACCCCCGCATCGCCGCCCGGCTGAGCAAACGCGCTCAAGTCGGCAGGCAGTGAGCATAAACGGTGTGTGCCTTTTGATTGATCAACCTTGTTGGATTTATCGAGAGGTGAATTATGAAATTCGGCTATTTCCTCAACCAGAATAACCGCCATCTGAAAAAGCCCTTTTACGAAGTGGTCCAAGAAGGCCGTGATATTGCGGAATATTGTGACCAAAATGGCTGGCATTCGATCTGGACCACAGAACATCATTTCGGCCATGAAGGCTTCGAGGTCTGCCCGAACCCGGGCCTGATGAGTGTTGATCTGGCGGCCCGGACCAAACAGATCCGTCTGGGTCAGGCCGCCAATATCGTGACCTTTTATCATCCGCTGCGCCTGGCGGAGGATCTGGCCATGCTGGACCATATGTCCGGCGGGCGGCTCGAGGTGGCGGTTGGGCGCGGCATTTACCCGCGCGAGACTATCAACCTCAATCCATTGGCCGACGTGGCCAACCAGGAACAGAACCAGGAGATTTTCGAGGAAACGGTTGAGATCATGCGGCGCGCCTGGTCGCAGGAATATTTCGAGTTTCAGGGCAAGCATTATCAATTCCCCCATCCGGGCGTGAAGTTTGACCATGCCATGAGCCCGCCGGAAGAGCATTTCCAGGATCCCGAGACCAAGGAAATTCGCAAGCTGGCCCTGGTGCCGCGCACCCTGCAGCAGCCGACCCCGCCCATGTGGCAGGTGATCGACAGTCCGCGCTCGATCAAATTTTCCGCGCAAAACAATCTGAACGGCATGTTCTGGATCCCGCCGACGGATTCCATGGTGCCCCGTTTCGAAATGTATCAGGAAGAAGCCTCTAAGGCGCGCGGGACAGATGTCCCCTATGGCCATGGCCTAGCGTTGGTCCGGGATATGTTCGTCACCGAAACCATGGCTGAGGCCGAAAAACTGGCGGGCGGCGGCATCATCGATTACCTGAAATGGGTCTGTCATTACCGAGGGCTGGGCAACCATGTCTTCCCGGGCGAAACCCTGGAACAGACCGCGGGCAAGCTCGATCTGCTGTCCTATGAATGGCTGCATCCGCGCAATCTTCTGTTCGGGACGCCGGATTATATCGCCGAGAAGATCCACGAGATGAAGGAAAAGCTGAACCTGCAGCATCTGTTGGTCTGGTCCAACTTTCCGGGTGTCGAACATGAGGCGGTGATGAACAGCGTGAAACTGTTCACCCAGGAGGTCATGCCGCAATTCGCCGAGGATGCCCCGGCGGTCGCCGCAGCAGATTAATCAATCAACCAAAAATTGGATGGAACAGACAGATGTCATTGGAAATTCGTAAAATCGTCACCGCCATTGATGAAACCTTCATTGAAGGCGGCAAGGCTGCGGAAAAGCCGTTGAAAATGATCGCGGTGGCTGCCGTGGTCAAAAACCCCTGGGCCGGAGAATTCTATGAGGACATGCAGCCGGTGATCCGTGCCCATGCGCCGCAATTGGGCGAACGATTGGTGGCGGAACTGGCCAAACATACGGATCTGGACGCGGTCGAGGCCTATGGCAAGGCGGCGGCGGTCGGCATGAATGGTGAAGTGGAGCATGCGTCGGGCTTCATCCATACCCTGCGCTTTGGCAATAAATACCGCGAGGCCGTGGGCGGGACCAGCTATCTGGCCTTCACCAACAAGCGCGGTGGGCCGGGCTGTGTCATCTCAATCCCGATGATGCATAAGGAAGATGAAGGCCAGCGCAGCCATTATCTGACCCATGAATTCACCGTTGGCGACGCGCCGGGGCCGGATGAAATCCTGGTCGCCATCGGCGCGGCTACCGCCGGGCGGCCCCATGCCCGCACCGGTAACCGCTATCAGGATATGGAAGAGATGAAGGCCGAGCGCGAATCCGCCGGCCTGGTCGACGCGTAGGGACAGGGCGATGCCGGTTGTGCAGGAAAAACCGGTGTCGGCCCCTTCCACCGGCTGGCGGGAACCACAGCGCCAGCCGGTGGAACGCCATGGCACCGAACGGGACTGGATTGAGGCGGGCACCCATTTCCGCATGGAAGGACAGGGGCCTGCGGTGATTCTGATCCATGGTGTCGGGCTGGATCTCACCATGTGGGCGGCACAGGTCGCGGCACTGAAAGACCGTTATACGGTGATCCGTTATGACATGATTGGGCATGGTTTATCCGCGAAACCGCCGGGCGCGCGGCGGCTGAAAGATTATGTCATTCAATTGGAGAACCTGGTCCGCTATCTGGAACTGGATCAGGTGGCCTTGGTCGGTTTTTCCATGGGGGGGCTGGTGGCGCGTGGCTATGCGGAGCGCCATCCGGCCCGCATGGCACGTCTCGTGATCATGAATTCTGTTTATCAGCGCAGCGATGATCAGCAGGCAGCCGTGATGGTGCGATATCGGCAGGCGGAGGATGAAGGGCCGCAGAAGCTGATCGAAGCTGCGTTGGATCGCTGGTTTTCCCCGGCCTATGCCAAGGCCAATCCCGATGTGCTGGCTGCTGTACGCGCACGGCTGGAAAGCAATGATCGGCAAGGGTTCCTGGCCGCATATCGTTTGTTTGCCAAGGCGGATCAGGCGGATGCGGGCCGGATCAGCGCCATTAACTGTCCGACCCTGGTTTGCACCGGCGCATCGGATGGCGGCTCTTCGCCGGAAATGGCGAGCCGCATGGCAGCGGCGATACCGGGCGCGCGATGCCATATCTGGCCGGGGCTGCGCCATATGGCACCCGTTGAAGGGGCAAAAGAGGTCAGCGAAACGCTGCTGGATTTTCTGGGAGAGGGCGAATGAGTGATCTGAGGCAGTTTAGCCTGTTTATCAATGGTGCTTTTTGCGCGCCTGTCGATGGAATCTTCTTTGACAGTATTGATCCCGCGACCGGTCATCCCTGGGCACGGATACCGGCGGCGGGAGAGCAAGACGTGAACCGGGCGGTGGCGGCGGCTAGGTCTGCCTTTGAACAGGGCGACTGGGCGTCGATGACCCGGTCGCAGCGCGGGAGGCTGTTATACAGGCTGGCCGACCTGATCGAACAGCATGCGCCGGAATTGGCAGAGCTTGAAACCAGGGATACTGGCAAGATCATTCGGGAAACGACGGCGCAGACCGCCTATGCCGCCGAATTTTACCGCTATTACGCTGGACTGGCGGATAAGGAGGAAGGTGCGGTTCTGCCGATCGATAAAGCGGAGATGGAGGTTTTCACCAGGCGCGAACCCTTAGGTGTGGTCGCGGCCATTGTCCCCTGGAACAGTCAGCTGTTTTTAAGTGCGGTTAAACTGGGGCCGGCGCTGGCGGCCGGAAACACGGTTGTCCTGAAGGCGTCTGAAGAAGGACCGGCACCATTATTGAAATTTGCCGAATTGATCCGGGAAGTGGGCTTTCCGCCGGGCGTGGTCAATATCATCACCGGCTTTGGGGAGCCCTGCGGGCGGGCCTTGACCAGTCATCCGGATATTGCCCGTGTTGCCTTCACCGGCGGCCCGGAGGCTGCGCGACATGTGGTCGCCAATACCGCCAATAATTTCGCGGTCACGACCCTGGAGCTGGGTGGAAAATCGCCGGTTCTGGTGTTTGAGGACGCGGACCAGACCAATGCGCTTAATGCCGTGATGGCGGGGATTTTCGGCGCCAGCGGCCAAAGCTGTGTCGCGGGATCGCGCCTGTTTGTCCAGAAGCCATTATTTGAGTCCTTTACAGCGAAACTGGCGGATCGGGCGAACCGAATCCGGATCGGTGATCCGATGGCGATGGAAACTGAAATGGGGCCTCTGGCGACGGAGCGCCAGCGTGCAAAAATAGAGGCGGCCGTGGCGGCCACGGTGTCGGCGGGCGGGCGGCTCCTTGTTGGCGGTTCCCGCCCGTCGGGGCGGGAAAAAGGCTGGTATTACCAGCCGACCATCCTTGCCTGTGATGACCCGGCGTTGCCGACCATGGCGGAAGAGATGTTCGGCCCGGTTCTGTCGGTCATGCCTTTCACGGATGAGGCGGATGCCGTTGCCAAGGCCAATGACAGCAAATTTGGCCTGGCGGCGGGGCTTTTCACCAATTCGGTGGGCCGGACCCACCGTTTGAGCCGGAAAATCCGCTCGGGCATCTTGTGGGTGAATACTTACCGGGCGGTCTCACCGGTGGCGCCTTTTGGCGGGTTCGGCCATAGCGGCTTTGGCCGGGAAGGTGGCATGGAAGCCATGCGCGATTACACCCGGCCGAAAACCGTCTGGATCAATTGCTCTGACGAGCCCATGCCGGACCCGTTCGTGATGCGCTGAAGCTATCTCCGGGTCAGCGACCCGATGATGGTCTTTGCCGGTTGTGGCGGGCTCGCTGGCGGGTGAAAGTGCCGTAGATCATCAGATAGATGGTTGCGGTCAAAAAGGATAACAATGTGCCGAAAGTAATGCCGACGCTCCCGTAACTGTAATGAATGGTCAGGCAATAAACCACCAAAGCCCCCAGCCCGCGCGGGAAGTTCCGGACAAATGCGGCAATGGGGTCCGAGCCGTATTGCGCGTGGATAATAAGGAAAAGAGGGAAAACGGTGATGGGAAAGGCCGCAAACAGGCCGGACCATTCCGGCCCAACCGAGGCGGCGACACCGGTAATGGTGATCACGGTGCCGGCCGCCATGAACGCCCGGAAGGCGAGCACGCGCCATCCCAGCCGGACGGGGTTATCGATCCTTTTGTCCGGGATATGGCGGAACAGCCAACTGAAAAACAAAATAGCCAAGATCGGGGAGAGGATTGCTATCAACGGCTGATCGGGCAAATGCCGCAACAACAGACAGGCGGTGAAGAAAGCGATATTGCCGCAAAGCGCTGACAGGAAAACCCCGGGCCAGCCGGCCCATCTCCGTGAGGCATAATAATATCCCACCACAAAGGCCAGGGTCGCGCTTAACCCGGCCAATGTATAGACCGCACCGTCTACCGCAAATGCGGCACCTTGTTCATAGCCGATGAAGTAAAGCGCGATCGCCGTGCCGATGGGATAGCCGGATAAAAGCCCGGCCATGCGCGGGCTGACCCGTTCCGTGAGCCAGGACAGCCCCAGAATGGTGAAGATGGAGATAACGGTTTTTGTAATGATCAAACTGAGCATGCGGACTCCCCGAGCCAGTCTATCCAATTGCTCCGATGGGCAAAGCCCTTTTACGAACGCTCTTACGAAATATTAAACCTGCCTTGCTATGGTCATGCATGGGTGAACCGGTAACCGGTAGATGGAGGTGATTATGCGTAATGTTCCAATGATAATCGGGCTGTTGTTGATCCTTGCCGGATGCCAGGCGGGGCGCGGTGTCAGCTATACCGACCAGGTTGCGGATGCCCGGCCTGAGGAAGGCGCGGTCCAGGTCAAGATCCTTGCCAATGCGGCGGCCTGGCGGGATACCGGCGTGACTGTCCAGCCTGGGAAGGTCTATCGGGTGACGGCCACCGGCAGTTGGCGCTCGCATCCGGTATGCCGGTTTGTCGGGCCGGATGGTCAGAATGCTTATGGCGGTTTTTGTATGGCAATTGCAGCCAACCGGGTTATCCCCGAAGCCTCCCACCCGACCCTGATCGGGCGCATCGGCAACGGGCGTGGTTTTGTCGTGGGAAGCTCCCTTGAAATCAGGCCGTCGGAAGCGGGGCGTTTGTTCCTGCGTATGAATGATGTGGATGGATCCACGGTCAACAATGAAGGTGAGGTTCTGGCGACGATCCGGTCGGACGGGGCTGTGATTGCAAGCACCGCCCCATCGGCAACGGCAAGCTCTAAGGCGCCAGTCCCTCAAACCGCCAGCCGTGGTTTTCCTTCTCGGGCACTGCCCCTTGAATTCAAGGCTAGTGGTCGTGCTTCGGATGATATAGCCGTCATTATCGGTAATGCCGATTATGGCAAGGCCGGCCGTGATATTCCCGATGTCGTGCCGGCTTATGCGGACGCGGAGAGCTTCCGGCATTATGCAAAAACGGCCTTAGGGATCCGTGAAGGCAACATCATCTTCATCAAGGATGCGACCACGGCGGACATGGCGTCGCTGTTTGGAACCGAGAGCAATCACCGTGGCAGGCTCTATAACTGGACCAAGCCAGGTCAATCCAGGATTTATGTTTATTATTCCGGGCATGGTGCGCCCGCAGGCGAGGAAGGCAGTGCCTATTTGGTGCCCTCTAATGCGGACGCCGATACAATTGAGCTAACCGGCTATCGGCTGGCCACCCTCTATCAAAACCTGGGCAAGATCCCGGCAAAATCGGTGACGGTGGTTCTGGAGGCCTGTTTTTCGGGCCGGTCGGAGGCGGGCAGCCTGATATCCAATGCCTCGCCGGTTTTCCTGTCGGAGGAAAATCTGGAGATCCCAAGAAATGTCCGGGTGATCAGTGCTGGCGGGCCACGTCAAATCGCGTCCTGGGAAGAGGATAAGTCCAACAGCCTGTTCACGAAATACTACCTGACGGGGCTTAGTGGTGCCGCAGACAAGGCACCGTTTGGCAACGGGGATGGCAAGGTCACTGACGGTGAATTGCAGCAATATCTGGATCAGACCCTGACCTATTGGGCCCGTCGCTATTATGGCCGGGACCAGCGTGCGCAATTCACCCATATGAATTGATCAAGGGCGATTATCCTTGACTTGGGACGCAAAACAGGCGAGAAGGCGCGCGGCGATTTGCAGCCATGAGAGAATGATTAGGCGGAGCGCGATGACGGCCCGCCGATGGATCTCCCGGTTCATATGAACGAAATTTCCGCCATGAGTGTCATGGCGCCCGGTCGAGTAGTGTTTTGGCCCCGGTTTGTTGACGGGCTTTTGAATATCCTTTTACCGGTTTATGGGAAGAGCGTTCCCGCCACCCGAAAATGATTTGCAAGACCGGTCCCGGAATCCGTTCGTGGCCGGTTTGAACCTGTGAAAGGATAGAAGTCCATGGCGCCATTTTCCGCGCTGAACCTGAACGCGTCCCTGTTGCGTTCGATCGAAACCGAAGGGTTTGAAAGCCCGACCGAAGTCCAGGCCCAGACCATTCCGGCCCTGATGGACGGCAAAGACCTGATGGGCGTTGCCCAGACCGGTGGCGGCAAGACCGCAGCCTTTACCTTGCCATTGTTGCACCGCCTGGCAGAAGACCGCCAGCGCCCGAACCGCAACGCACCGCGTGCGGTCATCCTGGCCCCGACTCGCGAACTGGCAATCCAGATCGGTGAGTGTATTCGCACCTTTTCCAAGGGGCTGCGCATTTATCATACCGTTGTCTACGGTGGCGCGCCGTTCCGCCCGCAGTTCAATGCGTTGAACCGTGGCGTTGATATTCTGGTCGCGACACCGGGTCGCCTGCTGGATCATGTGCGCCGAAACTCCGTGCGCTTTGATGAAACCACCACCTTCATCCTGGACGAAGCTGACCGGATGCTGGATATGGGCTTTGTTGATGACGTGATGGAAGTGGCCAAGGCCCTGCCGGAAGATCATCAGACCGTTCTTTTCTCGGCAACCATGGGTAAGAATGTGCGCAAGCTTGCGGACAAGCTGTTGAATGATCCGGTCCATGTGGAAGTCGCGCGCGAATCCACCGTTGCCAATACCATCGACCATAAAGTGATGTTTGTATCCCGCCATAACAAGCGTCCGCTGTTGCACAAGATCTTGCAGGATAACGAGGTTGATTGCGGCCTGGTCTTCACCCGGACCAAGGCGGATGCCGACCGTGTTGCCGATGAGTTGGAAGAGATCGGCATCAAGGCCGGTGCGATCCATGGCGACAAACCCCAGCATACCCGCCAGCGCACCCTGCAGGCGTTCCGCAAGGGCAAGTTCTCGATCCTGGTGGCAACCGATGTTGCGGCGCGCGGCATTGATGTGCCGGGCATCACCCATGTGGTGAATTACGATATTCCGCTGGATCCGGAATCCTATGTTCACCGTGTTGGCCGGACCGGCCGTGCCGGTGCGGAAGGTAACGCCATTTCATTTTGCGACAATACTGAAAAAGGCCTGCTGCGAAACGTGGAGCGGATCATCAAGCAGCGGATCGAGATTGATGGCGATCACCCCTATGTGCTGGCCCCGCGTGCAAATGACGGCAAGCGTAAGCCGGGTGGCAAGAATTTCCGGAAATTCCCGGGTAAGGGCGGCTTTGGTAAAAAATCTGGCGGTGGTGAACGTCGCGAGGAAGGTGGTTTCCGTGCCGACAAATCCGGCAAACCGTTCCGCAAGCCGCGCAGTGGCGCTAACGATGGCGGTGATAAACCCTACTTCAAAAAACGCCGAGATTTCAAACAGGCGAGCTGATCTGCCTGCGGTGAAGACCAAAGAAAAAGGCCGCCTCCTTGGGCGGCCTTTTTGTGCCTTACTTAGCCGAAAATAAACCAGGCAAGAAACGCCCAAATCAGTAAGCCGAACGTGATTGCGGCCAAAAGTCCGCCAATCGTCGCAAAGCCATCATAGGCATTTAGATTTGACCGGTTTGTCGGGCCTTTTCGGATGAACCGGTTCAACCGGCTCTCTGTCCTCGATGGGCTTTCCAGGAAGGATAAAATCCCTGCTCCCATAAGGGCGAGGCTGCCTGAACCCATCATCTTCATATCATCTAAAACTCCTGCCTGTCCGGTCCCCGTTTATTGTTTTTTTACACCTGGATCCGCGGCATTTTCTTTCGCTGCTCAGGGATCAAAGATAATCCATGATGCTCATGCTCAGGCTCTTGGACAGGGCGGTATAAGAGGCCTGCAACTGGGTCTGCAAGGCCTGCATCTCAGCGGTTGCTTCCGCCGCATCCACATCGGTCAGGTCGCTCAGCAATGTTTCCACGAACAACTCATATTCGGTGTGCATATCGAGCGCCTCGTCGATTGATGTCGCATTGGCCGATGTCTTGGCCAGCAATTCCGCGTTCGCATCAATGGCGTTGCTGGTCAGGTCATAGGCTTCCTGCAGGGCATTTTGGTCATAGGTGCCAAGGTTGGCGATCATATTCATGGCGCGCAGCGCCTGTTCAAATGCCTCATTATCGGCGGTGATACCGTATGAAACATCGTAATCCGTATCGGCAGTAAAACTCAGGATCTTATCATTGCCACCGTAATAGCTGGTATTGGCAGAACTCGGATACGTCTGGACCGGGTAGGCAGACATGTCGACCGGAGCCCGGTCGGTCACGGTGCCGCCAAACACATAGTTCCCGGCCACATTGGCATTCAGCAATGCGACCATCTTTTCCTGGGCGGCCTGTGCGGTGACCGCGATGCCGGAGATGCTGTTTGGATCGCCATTGAAACCGCTGGCCAGGGTGGCGCGGAAGCTGGAGAGAATATCGGCCGCCTGGGTCAGGGAGGAATACATGGTATCCAATTGCGGCATGACCTGGTTGGCATTTTCGGCATATTGCGTGGACAGGGCCAGATCCTGCTGCAAATCGAGTACCAATTTGGTGGAATCGGCGATCTCGCTGTATTTGTCGGTTTTTTTGCCGGACCCTGCGCGGATCTGCTGTTGGGCGACGTCGGCCTGCAGTTTCACGCTGTGATCAATCAGGGTTTGGAAATTGCCGAAGCTGGATACGCGCTGCATAAGGTTCTCCTTGGGCATTACGAAACGGAGTTGAGAAGGGTGTCGAACAGCTCCTGAACCGACTTCAGCACATAGGCGCCGGCTTCGTAGGATTGCTGATAGGTGTTCATCCGGGCGATTTCTTCGTCCAGATTCACACCGGTTTCCGATGACATGGTGTCAGCCAGATCACCAAAAAGGGTTGTTTTCAGGCTTTTATCGCTGGCGGCGTCGGAAACAGAGAGCGACATTGCTGATTGGATCGAGGATGCATATTCCGCGAAACTGCTGCTTTTTGCACCGAGATTGCCCGCAGCCGCAAAGGATTGATCGGTACTGAACAGGTTGGTTAGAGTCTGGGCATTACTGGCGTCCCCGCTGCTGATGCCAATATCGCCGACAGCCAGGCCTGCATCGTCGCTGAGCCTGCCGCCGGGCAACCGTCCCGGATCCGCTGTCAGGCTGCTGTTCAACTGCAGGGAACTGGCGTCGGTGCCGGTGAAAATATCGTTCAGGCCGAAATAGCCGGAAAAACTCTCGCCGCCAACATCGCTGGTCATCTGATTGATTGCGATGCCGTCGGTGGCACCGGTCGCGGTGATTTCCAAGACGCCGTCGGCATTGACCGATGCGCTGGCCCCCGGGATCAGGTTGATTTCATCGATGACGTCCTGGACCGTCGCAAGCGCCCCCAGATTGATATCGGAAAATCCCGAGACGGTGCCGTCTGATGCCGTGACCGCGATCCGGACCGTGCCGGTGCCGGAAAACGGATCGGCGGCGGTGACAGTCTCTGTTCCGCTCAGGTTGTTGGGGGCGGGGTAGGCACTGCCTTGGTTGGCAATTTCATTAACCGCGCTGATCAAACCCGTTGCCAATTCATCCAGCTCTGCCTGTAGCGCGGGCAATTCCTGGTCGCGTAGATCGACCAATGCTCCCAATTCCCCCCCACGAATTTCTTCGGTGATATTCTTCCCGGCCACTGAAATATCGTCAAAGCCGCCCGGATAGGTGACGCTGGCGGTGACGGATGTGGTGGCGGTGTAGCTCAGCAGATGGGCGTTGGAGGTAACCAATGCCGTGCCGCTCTTGGTATAGACATTGAGCCGTCCGTTGCTGTCGGTGAAATGGGCGACATCCATTTTTTCCGAGAGTTTCAGCAAAGCGGTGTTGCGCTGGTCTTCCAGATCCGCGGTCGGGCTGCCCACTGCTTTTGCCACGTTGATCTGTTCATTGAGATCGTCAATATCGCTCAGAAGCTCGTTGATGGAACCGACGGTTTTTTCGATATCCTCGTCCGCATCCGCGCGCTGCGACTGGATGCTGCTGCTCAGGCTGTGCAGGCCGTCGACCATGGCCGCCATTTTCTGGACCGTGTCATACTGGTACGAGCTGCTGCTGGGGTCGACCGCCCATTGGCTGAGGGCCGTCTCCAGTCCGGAGATGAACTCGGAAAGTGTGTTGTCGCCGGAAACAGAGCCGAAATACTGATCGGTCAGCTGAAAATATCCGTTAAGCTGGCTGGCATAGCCCAATTCCGTGGCGGATGTGACCAGGCTTTCAAACAACCGTTGATCAATGGCGCTTGTTAGGTTGCCGGATTGAACGCCAACCGCCTTGCCACCAATGATTTGAGCCTGATTCTGGGCGGACTTGGTGGTATAGCCATCCGTATCGGCGTTGGCGATATTGGCCGAGGAGACCGCGATATTATATTGCGCGGTCATCATGGCGGTGAGGCTGGCATTCAAGGAAATGCTCAAAGACATGGCTTCATTCCTTCCTTGTTTCCGGACCGGATATCGCGCGCCACGGGAAAGCAGCACAAACCATCGGGCTACCGAAAGGAAGCTGGAAGATCTGGTTCATGTTCATGCTGCGGCTCCGGGAAAAGGGCGGGTGATCAGGCCGTCGTGCCGGTCACCAGGGACAGATGGCGATGCTCGTTCGCGGGCTTGGCCTCTGCCTGTTTGCTGTAGGTGCCAACATTTTCCTGTTTGTTGTTCAACGCATCCATGACCGCTGAAACGCGGCGCGAGGTAGCAGAATGACGGGCAGCCAGCAGGCGGCGGTTTTCATTCAGATTGATGGTGAGATCACGCAGCCGGTCAGCCACGAGGCCTTCATCGAGCGAACGCCGCTCCGCGCTGTTGGCCGGCAGGGCGTTCAGAATCTTGCATTTTGCATAATAGCTGTTGGCAAGTTCCATCTTACGGCCGACCAGTTCTTCCAGTTCTTCGGTATCGCGGTTACCGGCCCGCAAAAAGGCGTTTTCCGTCATCACCAGATCAATCAGCTGATCAACGGTTTCCATCAGCCCGTTCAATTCTTCAGGGGCATTGGTCTGGGAGGTCTGGATTTCCATGGCTCTCTCTCCTCTCTCTTCTCTCGCGTCGGTTCAGCCCCGGCCTTTGCCGGGTGTATTCTGATAGGCTTGGGCGGCTTTCAGCCGGTTTATCTGCCCCCGGATTTCGTCACCGATATGGGCACGCTGATCCGCCAGGCGGTCTTGCAGCCGCAGCAGGTCATCCGCCAGGCCAATCAATTCCGCCGGGTCGTCGGGGCCCTCTTCCGCCGAGATTTTATCCAAACGGCTTCGGCAGCGATCCAGGATCCTTTGATCCGGGGAGGTGCCGGGTTTAGCGGGCATCCTGATGATATTGTCGGCGGTGTTGGTCATGGCGGTTGGGTCCTTCGTCACATTCTGTTCAAGCTAGGATCAGCGCGCGGCACTGATCAGCGTGTCGAACATGTCATCGGTGGTGGAGACGATTTCCGCACAAGCCGAATAGGCCTGTTGCGCGACGATCAGTTTGGTTAGCTGATCGGCCGTATCCACGGTGGATCCCTCCAGGGCAGAGCCCTTCAGCTCACCGGCACCACCATCGCCGGGATCATGCAGGGTGTAGGTGCCGGAATCATTGGTGGCGGAATAGACATTTCCCGATTCCAGCGCCAGGCCGTTGGGGTTGGAGAATGTGGCGACCGGAATCTGATAAACGGGATAGCTGGTGCCGTTTTCAAAGGTGGCGGTCACGAGGCCGTCGGACCCAATGGAAACCGCTTTCAGCTCACCATATTCCAATCCGTCCTGATTGATCTTGTCGATCTCGATATCCAGGGTCTGTTCGTCTTTGGTGAATTGGGTTAGGCCGGCGAAGTTCATGGTGATGGCGCTGTTGCTGGCACCTGTGGTCCAACCGTTGATCGCCAGGTTGTTGGACGTGCTGGAAACAAAGTTGCCGTCACTGTCAAAAGTAATGGTGCTGCTGCCGGTGACGGTACCGGTCGTGGTGGTGGAATCCGCGCTCAACACTGGATCGGCATAGGTGATATCCCATGTGTTGGCGGCAGTTTTGGTCCAGGTCGCGGTGACATAATGGCTGGTGCCCAGGCTGTCGAACATCTCGATATCAGTATTGAAACTGTCACCGATTGCGGCATTAGCCGGGATATTGGCGCGGATATCGATATTTTCGGTGGCCGCGGCATTGCCGCCGATGGAACCCAGATCAATGGTCTCAAGGGTGGATGTCGAGCCGGTTCCAACCGTCGGGTTCCCGGAGGCATCGGTCGGATAACCCTGCAGATAAAAACCGTTCAGGTTGACCAGCTTGTCATCCTTGTCGGGATAAAAACTGCCCACGCGGCTGAAATAGAGTTCGTCGCCGGCGGCATCATCGGACACCACCAAAAAACCGCTGCCGGTCAGGGCGATGTTGGTTGAAATGGCGGTGTCGGACACATTGCCCAGATGGCTGATCGATTGATTGACGCCGGCGTAAACGCCGCTGCCATTGAAATTGGATGAGCGATTATTACCGGTGGAGCCGCTCACCAGGGTCGAAAAGCTGACGCTGGCTTCTTTATAGGCAGTGGTACCCACATTGGACAGGTTGGTGGAAATGGCCGAGATGCTGGTGCTCTGGGCAAACAGGCCGCTTACGGCTGCGGACAGGGCACTATTCAGGGAACTCATGATTAAATTCCTCCTTTATTGCGCCGACGCGATGGCGCCGACCTTACTGGACCCGACAAGCTGTCCATCCACGGTCAGAATGTGGCTGCCACTGGACCAGTCGACCTTTTCGACAATTCCGGTGGTGCTGATGCTGCTGATGGCTTTGGTTGTGTCGCCAACGGTTTCTTCAAGGCTGATGGTGAAAAGATCGCCATTTGTGTATTCGGTGCCGTCGGTACCAACACCGTCCCAGGTGAAATCGTTCATGCCGGCCTCGGCACTGGTCACGGTTTCCGAATAAACCTTGTTGCCGTCGGCATCCTTGATCACCACGGCGACCTCATCGACATCGGTAGAGGCGCTGTAGGTCCATTTAGCCGCGCCATCTTTCAGGGCGGCGGTGCTGCTGAAGAAGGTGACCTCTTTGCCGAGATATTCGGTCGGGTTCCCGTTTTGCAGATCCTCGATCATGCTCAACATGGAAGAGAGCATGCTATTGGCCTGGACCTGTTGTTCGATACTGGAATAATTCAGGAACTGTTCTGTGATCTTGTCCGAATCCATCGGTTCGGTCGGGTTCTGGTTCTGCAACTGCGTGGTCAGCAGCGACAGGAACATGTCGTAGCTGTCGTCAATGCTCGATTGATAGGCACTGGTGTCGTAAGCGCTGCTGCCGCTGGAAACTGAATAGACATCCATATTCCGGGGATCCCGTGCTTAGACCGGTGCGTCTTTCTAAACGAGCCGATCGGTTGAAAACTGGTGCACTTTTCGTTGTGCAAACCTGTTACGGGCGGGACGCGGGAAAACTGGCGCAAAAAAAATGAAGAAAAATTTTCTTAGAATTTTTTGCGCCAGTATCGGGGCCGGATATCCGTAGAAGGGGTGTGAGTAGCGCGGAAGAATTCGCACTAAACTCGGCTCAGAAGGAGAAGAAAGATGCCATCAATTGCGACTAATATTGCGGCGAATAGTACGCTTCGCTATCTGAACATGAATAGTGCGAACCAAACCGATACTCTGGCGAAAATCGCCAGCGGTTCGCGCATCATTCGTGCGTCTGATGATGCAGCGGGTCTTGCCGTCGCTACCAAACTGTCAGCAACCTCGGTGACATTGGGTCAAGCTGCCACCAATGCGGCCCATGGTATTTCGATTTTGGAGACCGCCGATGGCGGTCTTTCCAACATCAGTGATATCCTGGTTCGTATGAAGACCCTGACCGCACAATCCCTGTCGGGCGCGGTCACTAACACGGAACGCGCCTTCGTTGACGCGGAATTTCAGTCTCTGATCGCGGAAATCGATTCCATTGCCACCTCCACCCAATTCAACGGGGAATCCCTGTTGGACGGAAATACGGACTGGAGTGACGGTACGGGTGTCAATTTCCTGTTGGGGACCAGTACAACCAACGACACATTGACGATCAATCTGACCGATGTCTCCGCGGACAATCTGGGCGGTGACCTTACCGGCCTGGATGTCGTTGACCAGACCAATGCCGCTGCGGCGGCATCGGCCTTGGAGACCGCTATCGGTGAGATTGCAGAAGCCCGTGCCACAGTGGGTGCGGCCATGTCACGGTTTGAATTCCGGGCCAACAATATTGACGTTTCAAATGAAAATGTCGACGCAGCCAAATCGGCGATTGCCGATGCGGATGTCGCGGAAGAGCAGGCGACCCTGTCGTCTTATGAGGTCCTGACCAACGCGGCTATTTCCGCGTTGTCCAAGGCCAATGCGATGCCGCAACAATTGTTGAGCCTGTTCCAATAACAGATAGTCGATACCAAAATTTGGGGCCGCAGGAATGCGGCCCCTTTTTTTTGTTCTGCCTGACCCGTTCATCTTTTGGGCGATATGAAAACGCGTTTCATCCAGCCGTTGAATTTTTTTTGCGCCAGTTTCCCGGAGGCTGATTCGTAAAGGTTACGTGTGTAGTGCGGAAGAATCCGCAAATCCAAAACTCAGAAGGAGAGATAAGATGCCATCCATTGCAACGAATATTGCGGCGAACAGCACCTTGCGTTACCTGAACATGAACAGTGCGAACCAGACCGATACACTGGCCAAGATTGCCAGCGGTTCCCGTATTGTCCGTGCGTCTGATGACGCGGCGGGTCTGGCCGTCTCAACCAAATTGTCTGCAACGTCGGGTACTCTTGACCAGGCTGCCACAAACGCGGCCCATGGTATCTCGATTTTGGAAACCGCCGACGGCGGTCTTTCCAACATCAGCGATATCCTGGTTCGTATGAAGTCCCTGGCGGCTCAGTCCCTGTCCGGGGCTGTGACCGTTACCGAACGCGCTTATATCGACGCGGAATTCCAGGAATTGGTTGCGGAAATTGATTCCATTGCGACCTCCACCCAGTTCAACGGTGAATCCCTGATCGACGGGACCACGGACTGGAGTGACGGTACCAATGTCAACTTCCTGCTGGGAACCAGCACAACCAACGATACCCTGGCCATTGGCCTGACCGACGTGTCGGCTGATGCCTTGGGCGGTGACTTGACCGCTTTGGATGTGACTGACCAGACAAATGCTACGGCGGCGGCCGGTGCGATTGACACCGCCATCGGGCAGGTGGCTGCGGCACGTGCATCTGTTGGTGCGGCCATGTCCCGGTTTGAATTCCGTGCCGATAACATTGATGTGTCTAAGGAAAATGTCGATTCTGCAAATTCTGCCATTGCCGATGCGGATGTGGCGGAAGAGCAGGCAAAACTGTCTTCCTACGAGGTTTTGACCAATGCGGCGATTTCCGCGTTGTCCAAGGCTAACTCTATGTCACAGCAATTGTTGAGCCTGTTCAACTAAGTCGTATTGAGGGGAGGCCGGTCAGGCCGGTCTCCCCCCAAACGCTTTGAAAATTTTTTTAGGACGATCGGGAAGGCAAAAAGATGTCTGATATCAATAGTTCGGTTTCGCTGAACACCAATTCCTCGACGATGTATGTGTCGGGGACCAGTGGTTATGACTATTCCGCCCTGATCGAAGCCCAATATCAGGCAAAGCTGCAGCCCGCTTATGACCTCGATACGGAGGTTAAGGAGCATAATCTTCAAATCGCCGCCTATACGGAGATGCAGAGTCTGCTCCAGGGTTTGCAGACATCCATGAACCAACTGACCACGTCGGGCAGCTATGGCGAAACCGACATATTTGATAACAAAGCTGGTTTTTTCAGCTCCAGTTCTTCGACATCCGCCGACAGCCTGATTGGCGCGTCGGTAACATCTGATGCGACGGCAGGTACCTATGAAATTGAGGTATCCCAAGTTGCCGAAGCCCATAAGATTGCATCCGGCACAGTCGCGGACAGTACGGCGGATTTAGGATATTCCGGTGATTTCACGATTGCGTCAGGCAGCGGGGCGGCCACGACCATTTCGGTGGATGCCACGACAAGTCTTTCTGAGCTGGCGACCATGATCAATGCAGAAACGGGGACCACTGGTGTGGTTGCATCCGTGCTGCAGGTTGGCACGAATGACTATCGTTTGATCCTGACCGCCCAAAACACCAATGAAGAGATCGCGATCACCAGTACCTCCGGTGACGATCTCATGCAGTCGATTGGTGTGACCGACGGTTTGGGCGGTTTCACGAACGAGCTTCAGGCGGCCGAACCGGCCATCTTGGTCGTGGATGGCATCACGGTCACACGTGATGACAACGATATTGACGACCTGATTGAAGGCGTGACCTTCAGCCTCTATGGCGAGGAGCCGGGCACCAAGATTACTTTTGAAATCGAGGAAGACCTGGGTGGGGTCTCAAACGCGATCACTGCTTTTGTGGAAGCCTATAACAGTTATCGCGATTTTGCCCTGACCCATCAGGCAACCACGGAAGACGGTATTGCGTCGGAAAGTGCCGTGCTGTTCGGTGATGCCACTTTGCGAACGGTCAACGCGCAGGTTTACGAATATCTCTCGCAAGTGGTCGAAGTGGACGGCGAGAGCTATTCCCTTGGTAACCTCGGGATCACTTTTGACAGTTCCAACAAGCTGGTGGTGGATTCGAGCAAGCTGGAAAATGCGCTTTTGACCAATATGGACGCGGTTAAGGGGCTGTTCCGGTTTGAGGCCAGCAGTTCCTCCTCTGAACTCGCAGTGACCGGTCATGCGGGCAAATTCGGAGACATGGATTTCACGCTTAATGTGACTGTTGACGGCAGCGGGAACCTGACGGGTGCCGATATCGATGGCGATAGTGCGATGGTCACGGTCAATGGCAGCGTGATCAAAGGCGCGGCCGGTTCCGCCTATGAAGGGTTGCAATTCACCTATGTGGGCAACAGTTCCCAGGCGATTTCGGTAAGCATTTCCCAGGGCATTGCGGACAGTATTTCCTATCTGATGGATCTGCTGGCGGATTCACAAACCGGCATGCTGGCAGAGCAGGTGGATGAACTTGAGGAAACGGTCGCGGAGAAGACAGAGGAAAGCCAGGAATTACAGACCAAAGCGCAGTCATATTACACTGATCTGATTGATAAATATGCGAAAATCGAAGCGCGAATCAAAGCTTCCGAACTGATGATCAATCAAATTCAGGCACTGCTTGATGCGTCGAACAATAATTGAATGGGGTCTGCATGAACCAATGCAAGGACGCCGGAGCGTGAGCGAATTCGACAGGTGAGTTTCAGCTCAGAAGATTGAAGGGAGACAAGAATATGATTGACCGAAATCATTCGCATAATTATTTTTTGTCGTTGAGTGGACGACATTGTTCCGGGCTGGATGGGATATCCGGAGCAATGGATTTAGCTAAGAGATGCGGGGGCACCTCATGAACAGCGCTTATATTCAAGCGGCGTCAGCCTATGGACGCGCGCAATTCACACGCAGTGAATTGTCCGTGGTGATAGAGCTGTATGACCGTTCCGTAATCAATCTGCAAAAAGCCAAAGAGGCGCGATTGGAAAAACGGTTCGATCAGGAATTTGAACTGGTTGAAACAGTGATCAAAGTTTTCTCGGCCATGAGCAGCCGTTTGAACCACAAACAGGGTGGCTCCATCGCCAAAACTCTGGAAAACTATTACGAACGTCTCATACGTCAATTACGCTTGCGGCACAGGGCAGAAGACCGCACAGCGCTGTATGACAGTTTAGCAAAGCAAATCTCGGTCATGCGAGATGCCTGGTCTCAGGTGAATGCAGGCGCGCAAGCGCCAGCGAATTGATACCAAAGAGACAGGCGAATGAAGGCTTGGGGATATCAGCGGCGTAGAAGCGTCCTGGGTTACATGAATAGGCAAGAAACTGGCCGTGTCACTCGGGGAGGATGGACCGAT
The DNA here is from genome assembly GCF_003385955.1 of Aestuariispira insulae. Taxonomy (GTDB): domain Bacteria; phylum Pseudomonadota; class Alphaproteobacteria; order UBA8366; family Aestuariispiraceae; genus Aestuariispira; species Aestuariispira insulae. Next base: position 2,202 of record NZ_QRDW01000013.1, on the reverse strand, counting down.
GCGTAACGTGGCTGAAGAGGGTATGCGAGGTCCGGGCGAAGGCTCGGCGCGGGAAACGGAGCAGCCAACCGCGCCGACAGGCGGCGGGCAGGGGCGCCGATTGCGCGACCGGATCGCTCAGGTCCGGAACTTGAAACTCTCCCTGCGCGGCCAGTCGCCGGTGGCGGAAGAGCAAGCGGCGCAACAAGACGGCGAAAAAATCGTCAATCACATCGACGCGCAGGATGAGCAGTTGATGCGGGCGGTTCAATCCGGGGATAAAAGAGCCTATCGGCAGCTGGTGGAGCGTTATATCAACCGGACCGTGGCGTTGGCCCGGCGTTTTGTCGCGAACCAGTCGGATGCCGAAGATATCGCGCAAGATGTCTTTCTGACATTGTGGAAGAACGCTCAGCAGTGGCAGCCAGGCAAAGCGGCTTTTTCGACCTGGCTTTATCGGATCACTGTGAATCGGTCGATCGATTACAAGCGCAAGATGAGTTTCGATCCCCTGGATGAGGTGGCTGAGCCGGAGGATGGGGGTCTGGATGCGGTTTCCCAGATTCATACCCGTCAGGTCTCGCAGAAATTGCGCAGCGCCATCGGACGGCTATCGGAGCCGCAGCAGGTGGCCATGGCGCTCTATTATCATGAGGGCTTAAGTGCGGCGCGCTGTGCGGAAGTGATGGAAATCAAGGTCAATGCCCTGGAGTCCCTCTTGAAAAGAGGCCGACAAAAATTGCGGGAACAGATGGCGGGCCGTTCGGATTCCAAGCTGAGCGATCGGGAATTGAAGGATATGAGCCTTTATTAGACCGTGAACCACGGTGGCTTCCCGGACCCGCAACGGTGAATTTGCGGTATCATTATATTAGAAAAAAAATCTACAAGAGTATCGCGTGGCGATTCACTCTACCGGTGGTGTTTATCACAAACACTTTAGTTGCGGTTGTTAAACTGCAAATATATATTAAATTTTAATTATAGAAACGTTGGCAGAAGCTGACACGACCATGAATCGAAATGAGTTTGAAGACCTTGTGGATACCTACGGGGGGCGGCTTCAGCGCTGGCCTGTCGATGAACGTGGTCGCGCCGAACGTTTTCTGGAAGAGAATCCGGATGCCTGGGAAAGTTTAAATGAAATGCAGGCGGTGGAGCGTGTGCTCGCTGCCAGTCGTTATGAAAAAGGCCCGGCAGTCGAAGAAGGGGATTATTCCGGGCTTGTTGACAAAATTATGGCGGATATCGACGAAATCGAACCGGATGGAGCCGCCTGTGCCAATGACCTGTCGGTTAGCCATGAAATTGAAGAACAGGCAAAAATCAGATCACAATCCAGGCAACAGGGTATATCCGCCATGGTGATGGCGGGGGTGCTGGCAGCCAGTTTGTTTTTGGGAGTATTTACCGGAGGGGGACTGTCATTGATGAATGTGCATTTTGGCGATGCGCAGGCGGATTTGACACAGGTGGCTGGTAACGATGAGGGTTTTACCCTGCTCGATTTGCTGGGGCTTTAAGCGCCTTGCGAATGAGTGTTGTTTGGGAGGACAGTCCATAATGTCTCAAATCGTGTTGGGCAAGCGCATGTTGCTCATGCTTTTGCTTTCCTTCAGCCTGAATCTGTTTTTGCTTGGGGCGGTTACCTCCTACGTGCTGTTCGGGGCAGGGGAACATTCCAAGGTTGAGGGTGCGGTTGGAACACATGTGCCGCCACCGATCCGGGCTTTGAATCTAATGCTCGATACGGCCTATCCGGATCTTTCGGAAAATGGCCGTATGGTTGTCACCCGGATCAAAATGCGTTTGAGTGAAGACCTGGCCCAATTCCAGCCGTCTTTTCGCGATCACCATCTGCGCTTGCTTGATCTTCTCACCAGGGAGACAGTTGATCGCGCTGAGTTGGAAGCATTGCTGGAGGGTTTGAAGGCCAAACGGAATGAGCTGGATCCTTACCTGATCAACAGCGTGAAGGATATTGCAAGTCAAATGGGCCAGGATGATCGGCGGATTCTGGTGAACGCCATTGAAAAAGTCCTTCACCATCGGGTTGGTTCAGAGCAACAACAAGGCGGTGCGGGCAGTTGACGGATGGGTACTGAGGATGCGGCCAGTATTCTTCAGCTGAAGTAGTTGCGATCTGATCTGACACCGCTTCCTTGAAGGAGTGAGAGTTACCGGTTTTGATGACGGTGCGAACCAAACCATCAAAACACACGA
>NZ_QRDW01000012.1 GCF_003385955.1 Aestuariispira insulae | reverse complement strand
TGGGATCACGAACAGACGAAACTGGCGGCATGAAAATCAAACTGGATACACCTTAAATGTGCCGCGAAACGGTCCGAACAACCGAGACCACTTCAGTTATCGAAAAAAGATCTTAAGGAGTTCTTTGACGCAAACCTAAATTCAGATTTTTCTGAGTACAATTTCCATCCATATGACATGGATTTCTTTCGTGCGGGCGTTTCTCGTTCCAACTACCAGTTTCGAGATGATGATCTTCTCAAGCTGCAACAGAACCTCTTTAGTAAAATTAATTTATCGAATTACGCGCTAATTCGAGGGCTCTACTGCTTGGTTAAGGCCTCAATGTTAGTAAATTCTAGATCTTTAGCAGAAGAAGCTGCATACAATCTCTTCATTGCTCTTGATGTGGCCTTTCACCTAATCCTCAGAAAGTTGGCCGATGCAGGTGTTCAAAACCCCAGCACTAGGGATGCTCAATTCCATCTGGAGGAAGTCTTTGGCCAAGAGCATACAAATTTAAAGTTCTTTGACGAATTTTACGATGATCGAATCAAATCATTTCACCCGATTAGCAGACTTGGTAGGCGCCTTTATGGACCCGAAACGTATTCGGAACTGTACCAACTAAAGAACCACCTAAAAGAGACCTACAAGTGTGTTATATTGGGACTAGATCCGCTAGAAGCTCAAAATCCCTGAAAAACCATGTCTAACGCCTTGGTAATGTCGTCGGCTTGATCCGACAGGTTGCCAACCGTCTCGGCTAATACGGATAGAGGCACTGCGGCCATCAACTGTGTGACCATGACATGATCCACGCCTTCAATCTGAAAAATCGGATTGAGATATCGGGCCGGTTCCGGAGCCTGTGCTTGTGATAACATCGGTACCACGATCCTTGTGTTTAGCCCGTTAAGCAGATCGGCCTGCACATCCAGCAGATATCCTATTCCATCAGGGTTCGGATAAACATCAAACCGGGCCATCAGAACTGCCGATATTTTGCGAGTGGCAGGCCGTTTTCCTCAACCCATTGATTGGCGCTTTCAATGGCGGCGGCATTTTCTTCGCGCCAAAGACGCGCCCGCTCCTTGGCGATGGCGTCGCGAATGCCGTCCTCGGCCGCACGGGAGAGGTTGATTTTCAATGCTTTGGCCTCGGACAGTAGGCCCGGGTCCATGGACAGGTTGGTGTGTTTTCTGGTGCTCGCGCTCATCACGGGTCCTCCGTATGAAGATCAGTATATCTCATACGTATAGGTATTGATAGCGCGGAGGTGGGGGCGGTTAAAGCGCATTCCGCTCCGGGAAGCGGACCCGTTCTTCCTCGAAGACGATCGATCCCAACAGCATGTCGATGGTGGTGCCGTCGCTGGAGAGTGGCAGGCATTGTTTTTCAACGAACCGGTCCTTTTCATCCCGGTAGGGGATGAGGGTGCAGGTGGGCTGGCCGGTGGTGGCGACGGTTTCATAAAGCGACCAGATCTGGCTGGGCGGGGCCTGCATGGGGATGTCGCGGATGCTGGTGCCGGTATAATCGCGTGCCGATCGCTCGACGATGGCGGTGCCGATCAGGCGATATTGGAAATCAAGCGGTTCATAGCTGACTTCCACCAGATAGATATGCGGTAAAAGGGCTGGAATATCCGCCGGTTCGATATCCCGTCGGGCGGGCAGGCCGTCTTTGGCCAGCGAATCCCAATAGGCACGCACCCGTCGATTGATAGAGCTTTGAGGGGCAATGGCTTTGTCGCAGATCAACATGCCGAAATCCAACTATACAATACTCATAATAACAAGGCCTCTATGAAACCACGGATGGCAGAAAGGGGCAATTTGACAGATGTGACAACGCGCCAATGAGTGGTGGCCCGTGTGGGCGCGGGCTTATAGGGCGTTGACGCTCATCGGCATTTCCTCATCCTGTTCAAAGGCGACCGATCCCAAAAGCATCGTGACACGTTTCCCGTCGCAGGAAAGTGGCAAGGCCTGCATCTCGACAAAACGGGTGCTTTCATCCTTGTAGGGGATGTGGGTGCATTGCGGCTGTCCGGTTTCAACCGCCGCCTGATACAGGGACCAGATACCGCTGGGCGGGCGCTGCATGGGAATATCCATAACCCGCATGCCGGTGTAATCCTTGGCGCTGCGGTCCACAATGCCGGTACCGATCAGGCGATAGGTAAAATCCAGGGGATCATGGCGGACATCGACCAGCAGCAGATGGCTGAGCAGGCGTGGGATATGGGCCGGGTCCAGGTCCGCACGCGCGGGCAGGGCTTTGCCATTGGCCATCTTGTGCCAGTGGTCAAGCAACCGCTGGCCCACATGTGAGGCCGGTTCAAAAAAATCCTGCAATTGGCTGTCCCTTTCAGCCCTCCCACGTTATTCATAGCATAATTACCGTTTGGCGGGAAATGTCACTTGTCAGGCTGTTTTCTTGAGCTGGTCGGCCATTGGCAATGTGAAACGGAAGGTGGTTCCCTCGCCGGGCGTGCTGTCGAAGGTGAGCTGTCCGCCTTGTCTGTCGGCCAATTCCCGGCATATCTGAAGCCCAAGGCCGGTGCCGGATTCGCCCTGGGTGCCTTGGGTGGTGCCTTTGCCTAGATCAAATAGATGTGCTGCCCGGTCGGGTGGGATCCCGATTCCGGTATCGGCTATGGAGATTTCGACCATCTCCCCCATTTTTTTGCAGGAAAGGATGATCTGGCCGCCGGGATGGGTGAATTTCACCGCATTGCTGATCAGGTTTCTTAAAATCGCATCCACCATCTGGATATCGGCCAACACCCGGACCGGCCGTACGGATGGCGGGATCAGGATCAGGTCGATCTCCTTGAAGGCCGCCATGGGGCCGAAGCGGATTTCGTTCTGCTGCATCAGGTCACAGAGGTTAAAGGCTTCCGGATTAAACTCAATCCGGTCCATATTCAGCCTCGACCAATCCAGCAGATCCTCCAGCAGTTTATAGGCTGCTTCCGCCGCCTGATGGACCATCCGGCCATATTCGGTGACCTTTTCCCGCGCCAGCATGCCACCTTGTTCGGAAAGCAGCTGCGAAAATCCCAGAAGCGCATTGAACGGGCTTTTCAAATCATGGGCGATGACCGAGAAGAACCGGTCCTTCTGGTTGTTGGACTCTTGCAGCGCGTCACGGGCCTCGGTCAATTCTGTGGTCAGGGCCAGCAATTCATCGGCCCGTTTTTCCAGGCTTTTCTGCTGTTCGCGCATGGTAAATTCAGCGCGGCGCACAATCAGCAACAGAGTGGCATATAAGATGCCAAAGGCCAGTAGCAGCATGATCATCAGGCGGGTCCGGTCGGTCCGGAATTCCACCATCAGGGGGGTGACATCGGTATAGAGCTCGAAATAGACGGGCGTTTCCAACTGGCCCGGGGTTGCGCCGGCCAGGCCGGTCGGCACATAGGTTTCGACAATATCACGATCCACCAGCTGCTCCCCGCCGGTATCAAATTGATCCCGGTGCGATAAATGGCTCACCGGGACCTGGCGGCGCATGCTCTCAACGATCTCGGCATCCGCCTTCTTGGCACCGATCTGATTGGGATCGGTCGAGAAAATCGTGTCATTGCCCCGGAAGATCATCACTTTAAGCACGGGGAGGCCCTTGAGGTTCCGCATGAGCTGGTCTCGGACCAGGCTGTGGAAAGGGCTGCCTGGCATATGGCTGGCGACCCCGGCAAAGGCGTCCAAGCGGGGGTCGCCGGCGGGGATCTGAGTGCCCAGATGATTGGCGGCCATGGTGGCCAGCAGGATATTCTGCCGCTCAATGGAGGTGACAATTTGCTGGCGCTGGGAACGTTCGTACAGGAATACGATTGTTGTGGCGATGACCAATAGCGCCGCACCGCCTGCCAGGGCAAAATAACGCTGAAGACGAAAGGCCATGGCTACCTCGAACGAAACTGGGGCCGCCATCTGGCCCCGTGAAAACACGCTAGTATCATAATCTTTTGCCACCGGTTGAAAAAGAGTGATTGAGCGCTCTGTTAATCCTTTCAAAAGCGCGGGCTTCTATACTGGCGGGATCACCCAAAGGCGAGGAATGTGATTCATGCAGGTCGGCCGTAATTTCTATAAAAAGATCATGGCTTTATCTCTGGGGATGCTGGCCTTGGATTTTCCATATGGCCGTGCTGACACTTTTCTGGTCGGGGTGGAGAATATCGAATATATGCCCCATTTCAGCGTGGTGGGTGAAGAATATGCCGGCTTTGCCCGTGAATTGCTGGATACCTACGCCCGGGACCGGGGCCATCATTTCCGCTATAAGCCGTTGCCGATCAAGCGGTTGAATATCGAATTGATGGAGGGTCGCATCGATTTCAAATATCCGGATAATCCCGCCTGGCGGGGCCGGGATGTCTCCAAATTGCATTTCAGTGCGCCGGTCTTTGAATATGTGGAAGGGGCCAATGTGCCGCCGGAGCTTTATGGCAGCGCGCTGGGGTCGCTGGCCATCATCCGGGGATTTACCCCTGTGCCTTACCTGGACCGCATTGACCGGGGCGATCTCGAGCTTTCAGAACATAACAGCCTGCGTGCGGCCCTGCGTTTTGTCCTGTTAGGCCGGACCGATGCGATTTATGGCGAACGGCATGTGGTGCAATATTACTTGCGCCATATGATGGGAAGGCCCGGTAAGCTGGTTTTTGACGATACCCGACCGCTGGTGCGGGATTATTATCATCTCTCCAGTGCGATCAGACCTGAGGCTTTGGAGGATTTCAGCCGCTGGTTGGAAGAGAACCGCCAGAAAATAGCGGTTTTGAAGAATTCTTTCGGCCTGAACTGACAATCATCCGGCATCTTTCATCTGGGGCCATTCTGTTGCCGTCAGGCGACGCTGATCCGTTCCAGCCGGCCTTTGGTCCCCGGCACCAGGAAGGGGATCTCCAGCTGTCGTGTCATGCGCACGGCCACCGCGAGGCGGCGAATGGATGGTCGCTTGTCCGGTAGGGGCATGATGAGCCGCTGATAGGTGAACCAAACGGGATCGTCCGCCTTGGGCAGGATCAGGGAGCGCACGTGGTCGTAATAGGCGCGGCCTTTTTCCAGGGCTCGCCAATACGGGCCGGAAAGCGCGGATTCCTGTTCCGGATCCTCATAGCTGGCGGGTGAACTGCCCACGGCTTTCCGGCAAAAGTCAGGCCCCAGATAGCGCATCAGCGGGGTTTGGTCGCCGATATGATCAATGGTGATACGCCGTTCCTTGGTATGCAGGCTGAAAATCTGGAGCTGCCGGTGCATGGCTTGCAGGCCATTGGGGTTCCGACGGTGCAGGCTGGGTTCATGAAGCCAGCGCTGGTAACAATCCCGGATCAGGGGTTTGGCCCGGCGCATCAGGGAGATGTCAATCTCCCGGGTGATGAGCCGTGCGGCCGGTTCCTGGTCATGGCAGGCCCGGATGCAGCAAATTCGGCGCAGGGCCTCATGCCGGTCCCGAAAGGTCTCGAAACACCAGCCGCTGTAAAAAAAACAGAGGCGGATGGTCTGGTTCGGCGGAAGGTTAATCAGATAATCCAGGGCGGCATTCAGGCTCTGCGGCGCGGCTTCCCTCAGGTCCCAGCTCAAGGTGGTCAGGGCACCGTCATGGGAAAGATGAACCATGCCCAGACGGTGATAGGCCAAGCGTCTCGTGGCGGGATCGGAAAACGGATCTTGATCTTTGATCCCCTGGCTGTTCGGGCGGCTGTTCCGGCGGCCGCAGGGCAGCCATCTGCCGCTATCATCAATCCACCATTGGGTTTCAGGTTGGGTTTGCGGCCTGCAAGGCAGTTCGCCCAGATATGCAATGCCTGAATGTGTCATCGCCAGTTCCCCCACATTCTGTAGGCACCGATTACCATGCGCGCTGGATATCGGCACCGATCAGCATCCCGACTGTTCCCTGATATGGGTACAGTCGGCAGGAAAGCCCCCTCGGCGAAACTATAGCCCGAAATCGGGTTTTGTGTATGAAAAATTAAAATGGGGGGACGGGGCCGGCCTCTCCCGGATGATCAACGGCTTATGTCATCCGGGGCCGGACCTGTTCCTCAGCACGTGATCGCCGGTTTTACGTGGCGCAGGCTTTTATCAGGTTCAAAACCTGATTGCGGACATTGTCATCGGGAATTGAATCGATCTGCTTGGCCAGTTCGATGGTCCGCCTGGGCAGGGCTTTCTGGTCCAGCGCGCCAGCATCTTCGATGCCGTCAAAGAAATAGGTGATCGGCGTTTCCAGGGCCTGGGCAATATCCCACAGGCGGCTGCTGCCGATGCGGTTGGTGCCTTTTTCATATTTCTGGACCTGCTGGAAGCTGACGCCCAGCAGCTTGCCGAGCTGTTCCTGGCTCATTCCTTTCGCTGCCCTGGCTTCACGAACCTTGCGTCCAACATGGATGTCTGTCGGGTGCGGCATAATTCCTAGTCTCCTAACTATGTGTCTGGCAAGCAGCATCGCCAGACGAATACAGTCGATTTTTTAGAAATTGCGACCGGCCTTTCCATCAGGCCGGATCTGCGCGCCCCGGAGGCCGGGTTGTGAACCGGTCCGTCCAATGCAAATACACTACCAAAAGTGTAGTGTATAACAGCACTTTCCCCTATACCTTTATATCGCATTTTCCTAATTTGCGAAACGGCAAAAGTGAAAAAATAGCTTTAAATCTATTTTTCAGGGTATAGATGGAATTACCCCGCCTTTGTCATAGGTATAAACCTATTCATGCCATACAATCATTAATGGATAATAAATAACCCAGTATTTGCTTGTGCATTTTAACGAATCAGGGAATTTTGATATCGTATGTAGTTACCGGAGAGGCCGGTAGCGATGGAAACAATCATTTTTTCCGGGGTGAGAAAAACGATGAGAGGGGCTGCAGCGGCCGAAGCCGTGTCGCGAGTGAAGAAGACAGAGGACGGCCGGTTGCTTGATGCAATCCGGGAAGCGACCAAAAGCCCGACCCAGCGTAAAGTCTCCTATGCTATTCCCTGTGCCAGTGCCTTCCGGGATGCTGTCACGCTGTTGGCGGAAAGCCGCAAGGTGAATGTGGGCGATATTGCCCGGTCCGTGATGTTGACCATGCCGGAATCCACCGTTCAGGCTATGGAAGACCCCGGCGAGCCTGATGCCGATGACCGCGAGACGGTGATTTTGAAATCCGGCCCCAGCGCGGGCAAGCCCTGGCGGCGCAAGCCGCGGCTGCAGGTGCGCATGCCGGCCGGATTGGAAGTTGTGACCATTCGCAAGGCACTTGCGCTGGCGCTCAAACTGGACCGGGATGCCTTGAAGGTTACCCTGGAGGATGCCGCAAAACCCAGCGCCAGGGAGCGTCTGGCGGATCAGGCGGAGGAAATCGGTCGCTTGCGCTCTGTGATCAGTGCGCTTTCTTCCGAAATTCTCAGCAATGGAATCCGCACCCGGGAGGAGGCTCTCTATGTGTTGGGGATCGCGCCCGGCACTTATCCGGATATGCAGACAATCAAGGCGCGTTTCCGGATGTTGGCCACCATTCATCATCCCGACAGTGATATCGGCAATCACGAGCGGATGGCACAACTGAATGATGCCATTGCCTTTTTACGCAAAAATCAATAATTCTGTGCAAATTTTGCACTAAAGAACACGAGATTGCCGGTTGTGCAAAAATTGCACAAGGGTTGACAGTTGGTGACGGGCCCGCTACAGCAGGATCATGACTGTAGCGCAAAGAATTATACAGGCCCGCCGGGCCGCCGGGTTGACCCAGGCCGGATTGGCCGAAAAGCTCGATGTATCGCATTCCACCGTCAACCGGTGGGAGGCGGGCCATCGCGAGCCCAACCGTGAAACATGCCTGCGATTGGCGGAAGCCACCGGTGTGAACCTGGACTGGCTCATGCTGGGCAGCCAGGTTGAGCCTGCGGGACCCATGCAGCGGTCCAGGGCGACGGCCTCTTCTTTCCTTCTTTCCAGTGACAGGCGGGATACCTATCCCCCTTCCATCCAGCAGCAATATGCCACTTCCGGAGAAACGGCGATGATCACCAATCCTGCAGAAGACAATCCCGTAATCGCCTATCAGGGGGTGCCTGGTGCCTATTCGCATTTGGCCTGCCGCGAAGCATTTCCCCATATGGAGCCGCTTTCCTGCCCCAGTTTCGAAGATGCTTTTGCCGCCGTGGAAGATGGGCGTGCGGGTCTCGCTATGATCCCGATCGAAAATTCGCTGGGTGGCCGGGTGGCGGATATTCATCATCTGCTGCCGGAATCAAATCTCTATATCGTCGGGGAGCATTTTCAGCCGGTGCATCACCATCTGCTGGCGCCCCAGGGGGCGAGCTTTGAGACGGTGAAAGAGGCGCGAAGCCATACCCAGGCTCTGGCGCAATGCCGCAGCACGCTGCGTGAATTGGGTATTACCCCGGTGAAAGAGGCGGATACCGCAGGGGCGGCAAAGCTGGTGGCGGAATTGAATGATCCGACCGTGGCGGCGGTCGCCTCCAGCCTGGCGGGCGAAACCTATGGTTTGAAAACCCTGCGTGCGCGTATCGAGGATAAAATCGGCAATGTGACCCGCTTCATTGTCATGTCGCGTACCAGGATTGAACCGGATCCGCGGGCCGGGCGCTGCATCACCAGCCTGGTTTTCGCACTGCGTTCCGTGCCGGCTGCCTTGTACAAATCCATGGGGGGTTTTGCGACCAACGGGGTCAATTTTATCAAGCTGGAGAGCTATATTTCCGTCGGTGACGACAGTTCAGCGCGTTTCTATGCGGAAATCGAAGGCCATCCGGCGGAGCGTTCGGTTGATCAGGCTTTTGAGGAGCTGCAGTATTTCACCACCAAGGTAAAGGTGCTTGGCACCTATCCCATCAGCCCGTTCCGGACTCGGGACTGATCCCATGGAATGCCGCCTTTATCAGCCGCAGGACAGGGAAGCCTATATAGCGCTGATGAAACGGGTCTTTCCGGATGATCCCCCTTGGAAAGACCCGGCCTTGTCGCTGGATTTGAAGGTGGCCTTTCAGCCGGAATTGATGTTCGTTGCCATGCAGGGCGCGCAGATGCTGGGCACTGTGATGGCGGGGTATGACGGTCATCGCGGCTGGATCTATTCGGTCGCAACCGATCCCGCCCAGCGCGGACGGGGGATTGCGTCGCGCCTGCTGGAGATGGCCGAGGCAAAGCTGGCGTCGCTTGGCTGTGTGAAGATCAATCTTCAGGTGCGCGAAGGCAACGAAGCTGTGGTCGCGGTTTATGAAAAGAACGGCTATCAAGTGGAGCCCAGGATCTCCATGGGCAAGATCCTGCATAAACCGGACGATTGATTGGCGTTGGCGTAAGCAGTATTTCAGGTTTGCTCGTAAATCACCACCTGGGCATCGGATTGGCCAGGAAACAGGGGCAGCCGGATCAATTCCAATTTGGCGTCGCTGCCGGGTTCCACCGATTGTCCGTGAATGAAATATGACATCAACGTGCCGCGGGAATCCTCGATCTCCACCACCAGGTTCCGCGACGGCGTATGCTGTTCGATGATGTCCTGCAACCAGTCGGTTTTCAATCCGGCGGCCAGGACCATGGCAACCTCGCCGTTGGCATCCAGAACCGGTAAAGAAACGGCCAAAACCGGTTCTTTTGAAACCTTACCAATCAGAAACTCCCCAATGACGAACTCTTTGGTCTCTACAGCCTTCCGGTAATAAAGGCGCTCGGAGAAATCGATCCCTTCGCTGCCGCCTTTGGGGGTGCAATCCAGGATCCCATCAGCACGGACCCGCAGGAAGACATCATGGATTTTGCGATGACGTTCCAGCATCTCGGCGAGGGGTTTGCCACATTTTCTCGGGTCAGCAGTCAGCACACCCGGGTCTTCGGCCAGTTCGCGCAGGTGTCGTTCGGATTGCCTGACCTGGCTGGCGACACTATCCCGCAGGCTTTGATAAACCATTTCCGCCTCGGCGCGGGCATTGGTGGTGGTTTGCTCGGTATAGAAAACCATGCCGCCGTAAAAGGCAGCCGACAGGGTGATCAGCACGAGCGGCAGGACTAACCGTTTATTGACCGTCAAGATTCAGGCTCCTTGTTCGCAATGATGGTGTCCTCAATTCCCTCCAGATGCTTCTTGGCAATGATAACAGATGCATCCAGACAGGATTCCAAGGCCTCAATCAGTTGTTCCGGGTCCGTCTGATCGGGTTCCGGGAATTCGATTTGGCGGGTGATTTCCACCGCGGCCTGGAACCCAATGCTGGACAGCAGGCTGCGCAATTCGTGGGAAACGGTTTGTGTATCCCGGCCTTCATTCCTGTTTGCCTTCAGTCGTTCGATCAGGCTGTGGCTGCGGCTTTGCGCATCGTCATAAAAACTCCGGGCACCGCTGGGTGTTAGGGTGGTGATTACCTGTTTGACGATTTCCCCATTCACCATCTCGCCGTGGTCTAGTTCAGGTTTTTGCTTGCTGGGCTGGGGGCGGTCGGAGATATCCTGATCGGATCGGAAGTAGGTGAGAAACTGATCCAGTTCTCCCTGATGCAGCGGTTTGGTGAGAACATCCTCCATACCGCTCTCCAAATATTCGGCACGCTGCTCGTCAAAGGCATTGGCGGTCAGCGCGACAATTGGAACCGCCCCTGCAGGCAGCGGCAGGGCCTTGATCCGTTTGGTTGCCTCGATGCCATCCATGATGGGCATCTGGATATCCATGAAAATCAAATCGAACCGGTCTGGTTGCTGTGTCATGCATTGCAGGGCTTCGCGTCCGTTCTCTGCGATGGTGACTTTGCAATTCATCTCTTCCAGCATGGCTTTGGCGATACGTTGGTTTATTTCATTATCTTCGGTCAGAAGAATGTTGAGCGGTAGGTCATGAGAGGCGCTTTCCGGTGATGGCAGTGGGTTGGCGCGAGGGGCGGCCTTATCGACCATAACCATCAGGGAAAAAGCGGTCCCTTCTCCCAGGGTGCTGCGGACAGAGAGTGAGGCCCCCATGGCGGTTGCCAATTGCAGGGCGATGCTAAGGCCGAGGCCGCTGCCGCCCGGCATGGCGCGGCCGGTTTCACTTTGCTGAAATTCTTCAAATATCAGGCCTAGATCCTTTTCCGGGATACCGGGGCCGGTATCGGTCACTTCAAATTGCACCCGGTATTGATCCTCCTCCTGCTCCTGCCGGACCGTCAGCGTGATTTTGCCCTTTTCGGTGAATTTCAGCGCATTGCCCATCAGGTTGAACAGGATCTGCCGGATATGGTTGAAATCCCCTTCGACATCCTGGTCGCATGGCCCGGTCTGGGTGACCTCAAGCTCAAGCCCCTTTGCCTCGGCCTGGCGGGCGAATATGGAATGTAGGCTGTCAATGATGGAGGCGACCTTGAACTGGCGGCGTTCTATCGAGCTTTGGCCGGATTCGATCCTGGCGAAATCAAGCACCTGATTGAGCAGGGAGAGCAGATAAAACCCTGAATCCTGGGCAATTTTCAGATCATCCCGGATCGGCTTTTCCAAATCCCTGTTCATCAGCAGTTGGATGATGCCCAGGATGCCGTTCAAGGGCGTGCGGATTTCGTGGCTCATGGCGGCCAGGAATTTGGATTTTGCCACGGTCGCCCGTTCGGACAGCACGCGCTGGATCATTAACTCATGCTCGGCCTGCTGCCGTTGGATCTCCCGGTGGATCAGGCTGCCAAGGATCAGGGTGCCTAAGATGTTGGCAGCCCACAGTTTTGGCCAGAGGCTGGTGAGCACCGCCAGCTGGACATTGGACGGCATGAATAAAACCACCGGACTGGTCAGGGCGGTGGTGAAGAAGCTGACACCCACCAGTTCGAAGGTTGATATGCCGGTGCTGCCAATGCGATTGGCCATCCGACGCCAGGCATAGCCGGCCAGGGCATAGATGAAAATTGCCACGACGCCCGCATCAGCGCCGGTTCCACCCAACCAGAGCCTGGTGGCCGCGGCCATTAAGGCAGTGATGACCATGGCAACCGGGCCGCCAACCAGGCCGGACATCATCAAGGGTGCGCCGCGGGCGTCTCCGAAAATGCCCGGCTGGAACTCTACCGGTAAATTCATCAGCAGGGCCGCAGCGGAGCCGAATGTCAGCCCCAGAACGGTGGCAACCGTCAGGTTGGGTCGATAATCCTCAACAAACAGATGGCGGCCGAATAGAGAGACGCACCAAGCCAGGATTGCCAAAAGACCGATATTGGCAATCAGCGCGACATAGCCGCGGGCAAGTGACTCAATGAATGTTTCCAACGAAGGCCTCGTTTGCAACCAGATGTCTCAATGTCTACGATCGCGCTTAATTTTTGATTAATTTCTGTCATGACTGTGCCTTGTTCAGAGATGTATTTCCTCTGCACAATCAGGGGCATAGCGACGAGGCTTCAACGGAGTTAATGCCGGTGGATCCAGTCTTCAATTAAAACCCGGGAAATTGAATCCGGTCGGGGCAGGCTAAAGGTTTCGTTTTCCGGAGAATTGCGCAACTCTTCCGGCGTCATCCAGCAGGCCTCGGCCAGCTCATTCGGGTCCAGTGTTAAGTCTGTTTTCAGAGCGCGGGCGGTGAAACCCAGCATGATATTGGACGGGAATGGCCAGGGTTGGGAGGAATGATAGCGGATATCAGTGATCCGGATGCCCGCTTCCTCATAAACCTCGCGGGCGACCGCCTGTTCCAGGCTTTCGCAGGGTTCGACAAAACCGGCCAGCACGGAATGAAGGCCCTCGGCCCAATTGGGGTGGCGGGCCATCAATACCCGGTTCTGATCATCATGGATCAACATGATGACAGCCGGGTCTGTGCGTGGGAAATGGTCCAGATTGCAATCCGGGTTGGAACAGTTGCGCTTGTGTCCGGCCCAGACACTGACCGTTGGCCAGCCGCATCGCCCGCAGAATTGATGTCGCCGATGCCAATGCAGGATTCCACGGGCATAGGCGGCAAGGGCGCCCTGGTTTGCTGTCATCTGGGGCCCTACCGCGCGCAGGTCATGAAACTCTCCATGAGCGGAAAGGCCCGGATCCTCATGCCGGGAAAAATCCATGGCAAAATATGGGGTGTCGTCCACCAGTCCCAAAAAGGCGGCCTCATGATCCAGCTGGCCCAAATCTTCTCCTGTTAGATGGGCCAGATCGGGTCCTTCCACCCCGCTGACAAAACTTTGGGAGCGCCAGACCGGCAGGATGCGGGTTTCAATGGAAACAATGGTTTGGCGGTACCAATCTTCATCCTCCCGGAGATGTGCAGCCCGGTCGAGGGTGCTGTTTTCATAAAAGTTCCGTCGGTAATTCATGCCAATCCCATCTATACCATTTGTTACTGAACATCACCTTCCGGGGTGCTGCGAAATACGTAGCACATAATTCCCGCTTGCGAAACCAGGTACAAATTGGCATATAACGCCCCGGAAGGTCGGCGGCGGACGAACGTCCTCGCCAACCCGGTCAGGTCCGGAAGGAAGCAGCCGTAACGAGTTTTCGTTTGGGTCGCATTGTCGATCTTCCACTTAACCTCCTGAAAAAATGATATAAATGACTGTTGGCATGCTATTGCCAACGCGATTTTCCGCATCCAAATCATCGCGCATATTTTTTGTTGCCAATCCCGTTCAGAAGGGGAGACAGGGCGGGGAGAGCTGTATATGATCGGGCCCATGAGTGACACACAGCAGGATACGGCCTATCGCGTTCTCGCACGCAAATACCGGCCGACGAATTTCGAAGAATTGGTGGGCCAGGAAGCCTTGGTCCGGACCTTGTCAAATGCGATCGATAGTGGCCGCATCGCGCAGGCCTTTGTGCTGACCGGGGTGCGTGGCGTGGGCAAGACCACAACCGCGCGCATTGTCGCCAAGGCGCTGAATTGTACCGGTCCTGATGGTAATGGCGGCCCAACGGTCAGCCCCTGTGGCGAATGCGACAATTGCCGGGCCATTGCCGAAGACCGCCATGTGGATGTCCAGGAAATGGATGCCGCCAGCCGCACCGGGGTCAACGACATTCGCGAATTGATCGAGGGGGTGCGCTATAAACCGGTCGCGGCCCGCTATAAGATCTATATCCTCGATGAGGTCCACATGCTTTCCAACAGTGCCTTCAACGCACTGTTGAAAACTCTGGAAGAGCCGCCGGAACATGTGAAATTCATCTTTGCCACCACGGAAATCCGCAAGGTGCCGGTGACGGTGCTCAGCCGCTGTCAGCGATTTGATCTGCGTCGCATCTCGGTAGAGAAGCTGACGGCTCATTTTGGCCGGGTCGCCGAAAAAGAAGGCATCACCATTGATGATGACGCGCTGGCCATGGTGGCGCGCGCGGCCGACGGTTCCGCCCGCGATGGGCTTTCCATCCTGGACCAGGCGATCGCTCTTTCCGGGGAGGCGGTTACCGCCGAACAGGTGCGTGACATGCTGGGTTTGGCCGATCGTGGCCGGGTGTTCGAACTTTTTGATGCGGTCATGCAGGGCGAAGCGACCCAGGCGCTTGATATACTGCGCGGCATGTATGACGAAGGTGCAGACCCGGTGGTGGTGATCCAGGATCTGCTGGATGTCTGCTACTGGCTGACCCGGTTCAAGCTGTCGCCGGATCTGGCCGACCAGCCCTCTACGCCCGAGATTGAACGGAGCAAGGGCAAGGAAATGGCCGGGAAACTGTCCCAGCCGGTGCTGACTAGGGCCTGGCAGATGCTGTTGAAGGGCCTGTCTGAAACCCAGCAGGCACCAAGCCCGATTCAGGCGGCTGAAATGGTCCTGATCCGCCTGATTCATGCCAGTAATATGCCGACCCCGGGTGAGATTATAAAACAGCTGCAATCCGGTCAGGGTGTGCCGGGGGCAGTTGGTGCCGGTGGTGCGCCCGCCGGTGGCGGCAATGGCGGCATGACCAATGCCATGTCGCAGGGGGCGATGCCGCCCGGGCCGGATATGGGCCCGCCGGGGCCGAGCGCGCATCTGCGCGCGATCAATGGCGGGGCCGCAGCGATGCGTGCAGCACCCCAGCCGGATTTTGTTCCAAACCCGATACCGGCCGCCGAAGCCAGGCGCGAAGTTAAACTGCCGCGGCCGAAATCTTTCCGTCAGGTAGTGGAGCTTTTCCGCGAAAATCGTGAAGGCATCCTGGTCACCCATCTGGAGGGGCATGTGCATCTGGTGCGGTTCGAACCGGGCAGGATCGAAATCCGCCCGACCGCGGATGCGCCCAAGGATTTCCACGGCAAGGTTGCCCAGCTTTTGTCCAAATGGACTGGAATGCGCTGGATGGTCTCCCTATCTAACGAGCCAGGAGAGCCGACCATTGCCACCCAGAATGCGGATGCGCAAAAACAAGCTCAGGACGAGGCGGAGTCTGATCCCCTGGTCCGGGCGGTCAAAAAGGCATTTCCCAGCGCCCGTATCAAGCGGGTTAAGGAATTGAAGCCGGTCATTGAGGCCGGTTTGATCGATTATGATGACGAGGCGGCGGACCAGCTGCCGGAGGAGTAAGTTATGTTCAAGGATCTCGGCAATCTTGGGAAAATGATGAAGCAAGCCCAGGAGATGCAAAACAAGATGCAGGCCATGCAGGAAGAGCTGATGGATGTTACCCATATGGGCGTGTCCGGGGCCGGCATGGTCAGTGTCACATTGAATGGCCGGGGCGAGATGAAAGGGGTCTCCATCGACCCCAGCATGTTGAAAGCGGATGAAAAGGAAATCCTGGAAGATCTGATCACGGCGGCGCATAACGACGCCAAGGTGAAGGTTGAGGCCTATGTTCAGGAAAAAACCCAGGAAATGATGGGTGGCATGAAGCTTCCCGACGGCATGAAGCTGCCTTTCTGAGCAGCGAAGGCCTGATCTTCCATGAATGAGATTGAGCAGGTGATACAGTTGCTGTCCCGCTTGCCGGGGCTGGGGCCCCGGTCGGCCCGACGGGCGGCATTGCATATGATCCAAAAGCGCGAGGGCCTGATGCGGCCACTTGCTGACGCCCTGGACCGGGCGGTGGAAAACATCCGGATCTGTGCCACCTGTGGCAATATCGACACCCATGATCCCTGTTCAGTCTGCACCGATCCCAAACGGGATGACACGCAGATCTGTGTGGTGGAACAGGTGGGTGACCTCTGGGCGCTGGAACGCACCGGGGCTTTCCGGGGGCGGTTTCATATCCTGGGCGGTGTCCTGTCCGCGTTGGATGGCATCGGGCCGGAGGATCTCAATATCGAAAGCCTGTTGAGCCGTGTCGGCCCGGACCAGCCGGTAAAAGAGGTGATCCTGGCCACCAACCTGACGGTAGATGGCCAGACAACCGCGCATTACCTGACCGAGCGGCTGGCGGCCAGCGGTGTCTCGGTCACACGGCTGGCCCATGGGGTGCCGGTGGGCGGTGAGCTGGACTATCTGGATGACGGAACCCTGAGCGCGGCCCTGAAAGCGCGTCATGCGCTGGAATCCTGAATCATGGCAAAAAACCGCATCCTCTTCATTTCCCAGATTGCCGAGCCCGGCCGCTATCCGGATCATCGCTATGCGGATGCGCCCGGCGGCGATAACGAGGTTCATTGGGTGTCGCTGAAGCTGGATGAAGCGGGGGTGCTGAATCATATCGATTATGACGGCCTGCATGCCTGCCGTGGTGACGGATTGCCCGGGCCGGAGGATGCGGATGGTGTTATCCTGGGGGGCAGTTATCATTCGGTCCATGAAAAACGCCCGTTCCAACTGTCGTTGCTGGACTGGCTCGATAACTGGTGGGACAGCGGCAAGCCTTTGATGGGCATTTGCGGCGGCCATCAGTTGATGGCGGTGTCAAGGGGCGGTGACGTGATCCCCGTGGAAGGCGGGCCCATGGCGGCCAGTCTGCCGGTCGATATAACCGATGCGGGGCGCGATCATTACCTGTTTGACGGGTTGGGCGCTGCACCGGAATTCCACTTTGGCAATTATGAACAGGTGGCGGCTCCGGTCGATGATGCCGTTGTTCTGGCGACCCGCCCTGAAATGGCCGCAATGGCGCTGGATTATGGCCACCATCGGCTGTCAGTACAGTTTCATCCGGAGGCGGATTGCCAGGTGTTTGCCGGGGCCTGGTCCGACAATCATCCGGAATATGTAGCGAATTATCATGAACTGCCGGACGCGCCGAAGATGTTGCGCAATTTCCTGAAAGGGTCCGGCCTGATCTAGACAGAAACCTGTTAGGGGGATGCAGTATGGCTTGGGGTAAGGGAAAACAAATTTTCACAGGCATGACCGCTTTGGTGCTGGTAGCGTCCGCGTTGCCGGCCTGGGCATTGGAAAAGTTGGAAGTGACCGCCTACCAAAATGGTCTGGGCCTGGTGGATGAAGAACGTGTGCTGGTGCATGACAGCGGCACCAACCGCATTGCCTTGCCGGGGCTGGGCCGCGGCCTGATCGCGGACAGCTTGTCGGTTTCCCCACAGACCGAGGATGTGGCGGTGGTCAATGCGCTGACCCTGCCGGACGGCCTTGGCATGCATGACATTTTGACCCGTTTTGTCGGCCAGGCCATCACCTGGGCGGACCGGAACCCGGCCACGGGCAAGGATGACCGGCGTGACGGTATCCTACTGTCCATGGAAAACGGGCCGGTCATCCAGTTTGGCGACCGGGTTGAAATGAACCCGCCGGGCCGCCCGATCCTGAGCAAGGATCAGTTTCAATCACTGGGCAGCCGCCTGCCGCAGGTGACCCTGCAGACAAGGGGCAAGGGGGAAACGCCTGCCCGTGTCCGCTATCTGGCCGACGGGCTGGGTTGGCAGGCGGTTTATAATGCGACCCTCTCCGATGATGAGAGCCGGTTAAGGCTGTCCGGTGAGATCATGCTGGAGAACCGCAGTGGCCGTGCCTATGAGGGTGCCAGGGTCCAGGTGATTGCCGGGTCGGTCAACCGGCAGAGTGCCGCCAGACCGGTACCCCAGGCTGCCATGGGCCGGATGGAGCTTAATGCGGCGCCGATGTTGGCAGATGAAGCGGATATCTCCGGTGTCTCGTCCCATGACTATTGGAGTTATACCGTGCCTTATCCGATGGATCTGGCGGATGGCGGCAGCATCAAGATCCCCTTTGCCAGTGCCCGTGATCTCCGGGTGAAAAAACGCTATGTGTTGGAAAATCGGGATTACGGCCATTGGTATCGGGGCCCGGTCCAGGCGGATTTGCGTCCGGCCCTGCGGCTGGAGCTGAAAAATGACGCAGAAAGCGGCCTTGGCCGCCCATTGCCGGAAGGCCTGTTTCGGATCTATGCCCAAAACGGCAACCAGTTTCTGGGTGAAAACTGCTTGAAGGCCTTGGCGGAAGGCGAGCGTGGCGAGGTTGAATATGGCCAGGCCTTTGATATCTCCGCCGACCGGAAACAGGTGGATTTTGAAAAGCTTGGCGCTGGCAGCCGCAGCAACAATTATGAAACCACTTATGAAATCACCTTGCGTAATGCCCGCCCGGCCGGGGTCGTGGTCGACGTGATCGAAGGGTTCAACGGCGAATGGAGAATCCTGGAAGAAAGCGCGCGCCATGCGAAAAAGGACGCCTACCGGGCGGTCTGGTCGGTTGCTGTTCCGGCAAAGGGCGAAACGGTGCTGCGCTATAAGGTTCGGGTTGAAAATCCCTGATCCTTACAAAGTCGGATAGTGGCAGGGTGACGCTGATAGTCAGTCGTCGCCCGCCTTCAGCAGGGGCAGTTCGCCGCCGTTGATCCGTTCTTCTGCCGGGCTGACATCGGCATCAATCGCGTCGGTCTGGACGGAAAGCCTGGGAAATTTTGAATCCAGGCCTTTTGCCGGGGCGGAAACGCCCATCTGCACCATGCGGCTGGCCTTGGGCAGGATGTTGCGATTGACCGATCCGGCCATCTTGTCAAAGGCCGAAAGGGCGGTTTTCAGCCCATTGCCCAGGCGGGTGCCATGTTCGGCCATGGTTGCGATCGCCGCGACCAGTTTTTCCACCTCGTCGACAATTTTCTGCTGGTTTTCCTGGGACTTGGCGAATTTCAACCGCATGCTGGCCACGCCGACCGCGGCCCACAGGCTGCTGGGGCCGCCCAGGATGATATCGCTGGCCGCGGCTTTTTGGGCGATTTCAGGATCAATGTCGATCAGCTTTTCGACCGCGCCGTCATTGGGCAGGAACATGAAGGTGGTCACTTGGCGGATATCTCGGTTTGTGTCCATATCCTTGAACTGGTTGCGGATCGCCTGGGCATAGTCACGGGTGGTGAGATCGCGCAAATGCTTGCCCATGGTGGATTTGAAATCTGCGTGGATCCGGGCGGTGTCCTCGCCTTTTTCCTCTGCCTCGGCCAGATCCAGCAGATGTTTCGAAGCTTTGGCATCAATCACCAGCAGGCTGTCACCGGGCAGGAAGACCAGGGCATCGGGCCGTTTTCTTTTTCCGTCACCGTCATCCACCGTATGCTGGAGCGAGAAATCACGCCCCTCGGTCAGGCCAAAGGCTTTCAATGTGTTTTCCAGAACGGTTTCCGCCGCCAAGCCAGCCGTTGACGGTGCGGAAAGTGCCCGGTGCAGGACATTCATGGTCTGGTCGGTCACCTTGACCTGGGAATCCAGTGCCGCCACGGATTTCACCACATTGCTCAATTGTTCGGTCAGGGTTTTGGTGGTTTCGGCAACCCGTTTTTCCGCCTCTTTCTTGGCCTCTTCATTTTCCCGCTTATGGTCTTCCAACAGCTTGCTGCTCAGCTTGTTGGCGGCCTCGATCGTGGCGGCCTGGGCGGTGTTCTGGGCCTGCTTTTTAAACTCATCCCAATCGGACAGGCGCTTTGCCGCCTCGGCCACTTCCTGGCGGGAGAGCGCGAGCGCCGTTTGCAGCTCGCTCACCTGCTGGCGCAGCTGGTCGCGGCTTTGATCCAATAGGCGGAGCTGGCCATGGGCTTCCTCCAGCTGGCCTTCCAGATGTTCAAGACGTGTTTGGGTTTCCACAAGATCGCGCAGGGTTTCAGGATCGGTTACGGTGGCCGGTGTGCGGCGGACCTGCAGGATCAGGCCCACCAAGCTCAAGAGCGAGATCCCGCCAAGGGCTGCGATGATGATCCATTCAATACTCATGAATTAACCCCAAAACTGTTATTATCCCTAGGATAAGGCGATTCGCACGATTGACCCAAGCTGCTTGACGTATGGGGGTTGAAACCCTACCTAAACAGAAGAGCCGGTTTTTCGTGCGGAAACCGGAAAAGAAATTGCGCCCATGGGAAGCCGTATTGCTAAGGCTTCTTATGACAGTTGGAAAGAAGAATTGCCATGGCCATTTTGCCGATCCTTGTCGCCCCGCATCCCGTTTTGAAGAAAAAGGCGGAGCCGGTGGCCGAAGTTGATGCGGAGATCGTCAAGCTGATGGATGATATGCTGGACACCATGTATGACGCGCCGGGCATTGGACTGGCAGCGCCCCAGGTGGGTGTCTCCAAACGTGTTCTGGTGATGGATATCGCGCGCGAAGGCGATGCCCCGGAACCGATCCGCATGGCGAATCCGGAAATCATCTGGGAATCCGATGAGACCGCGCCCTATGAAGAGGGCTGCCTGTCTTTCCCGGATCAATATGCTGAAGTGATCCGCCCGGCCAAGGTCAAGGTCCGCTACCTCAATGAGAAGAACGAGGCGTGTGAGATTGAGGCGGATGAATTGCTGGCAACTTGTGTTCAGCATGAGATCGACCATCTCGATGGGGTGGTGTTCGTGGATCACCTCTCCACGGTGAAGAGATCGATGATCATGCGCAAGCTCAAGAAATTGATGAAAACCAAAGCGGCCTGAGCCGGTTTCAAGGACGCAGCAGCAGATGGGAACCAAATGACGAAACTTCGCCTGGCATTCATGGGAACCCCGGATTTTTCCGTACCGGTCCTGCAAGCGATTATGGATGCCGGGCATGATGTGGTTTGTGTCTATTCCCAGCCGCCCCGCCCCGCAGGCCGGGGCAAAAAGCTACGGCCGAGCCCCGTGCATGAACTGGCGGAACAGCATGGCATTGAGGTGCGATGCCCGGTCAATTTCCGTGATCCCGCCGATCAGCAGGCTTTTGCGGATCTCAATCTGGATGCCGCCGTGGTGGTCGCCTATGGCCTGATTTTGCCGAAAATGATCTTGAACGCGCCGAAACTGGGCTGCGTGAATGTGCATGCCTCCCTGCTGCCGCGTTGGCGCGGGGCGGCACCGATCCAGCGTGCGATTTTGGCGGGCGACGAAGAAACGGGTGTGACCATCATGGCCATGGATGAAGGGCTTGATACCGGTGACATGCTAGCCAGTGAAGTGGTCAGGATCTCACCGGACATGACGGCGCAATGCCTGCATGATGAATTGTCTACCCTTGGGGCCGCGATGATCTGCCCTGCGCTGGACAGTCTTGCCGACGGCAGCGCGGTAGCCGTGCCGCAGCCGGAGGAAGGCGTCACATATGCGGAAAAACTGGATAAGGCGGAGGCCAGGCTCTGCTGGAATGTGACCGCGGAAGAACTGGCCCGGAAAGTGCGCGCCTTTACCCCCTGGCCGGGAGCCTGGTTCGAGGCTGACGGCGAACGGTTGAAAGTCATCAAAGCAGAAGCCATTCCCTGCTGCTGCACGCCGGGCTTTGTCATGGATGAAGAACTGACGGTGGGCTGTGGGCGAGGCGCGTTGAAAATCAAATGTCTGCAGCGACCGGGCAAGAAGCCGATGGATGTGGAAGATTTTCAACGTGGCCGTGCGATCAGCCGTGGCACCCATCTGCCCTATTAATTCTTTCGGTCACGGTTTGCTTTCAGGTAACGCTCCATAGTTTGGAAAACCGTGATATAGATTATTGGGTTGAGTGATCCTTGGGGAGATTGTCTGTGCTGTCACTGGTTAGGTTTTTTGCAGGGGTGATCTTGATTGCCTTGCCCTGGTCGGGCTTGCGCGCGTCGGATGATCTTACGATCATGACCGAAGATTTTCCGCCTTTCAATTATGTCGAAGGCAACAGTCTGAAGGGGATGGGCCCCGAAGTGGTCCGAACCTTGATGCAGCGGCTGGAGGCGGAGCGGCCGATCAAGGTAATGGGGTGGAAACATGCCTATGATCTGACCTTAAATGAGCCGAATATGGTGTTGTTCTCCATGGTGCGGACCGCCGAGCGTGAAGGCAGTTTCCAGTGGGTCGGGCCCATTCTGTCGGTCAGGGAATATTTTTATACCAGCAGTTTGTACGAGCAGGATGCCATCACGCGGGAACAGGCCAAGGCGGTTCGAGGTATCCTGGTTCAGGATGGCGGCGCGCATTTCCAGCTGTTGTCGTCCGAAGGTTTCACCAATCTGCTGCCCTACAGCAATGTGGACAAACATCTTCAGATGTTGCTTTCCGGTCGCGGGACGTTGCTGCTGCTCAACGACCTGACGGTGGCCCATCAAATGCGCCACCAGGGCCTGTCGCTGGATCTGATCAAACCAGTTTTGAAACTGGAGCAATCTGATCATTACATTGCCTTTTCCAATGGTACCGCGCCCGAGATTGTTGCTGCTTGGCAGGCGGAGCTGGACGCGATGCGTGTTGACGGCACATTGCAGACGATTGAGGCGGAGTATCTGACCAACTAAGATATTGTGTTCGACACAGCGCGCCAAGCGCTGGGGCTTTTCCCGGTGACGCGCTTGAATTCCCGGTTGAAGTTGGATTTTGTCTGGAAACCTGAGGCCAGCATGGCTTCCGTAACATTGGTTTCGGGCTGTTCGAGCAGTCGGCAGGCTGCCTTGATCCTATATCCGTTGACAAATTGTGAGACATTCATGCCGGTTTGGCGGTTGATCGCCCCGGACAAAGCTTTTACCGGCAGGGTGAGCTTGCGGGCTAACTGTGCCAATGTCAGGTCCGGGTTCTGATAGACCTGTCCGCTTTCCATCAGTTTTTCCAGGCGCGTGATGATTTCCTCGTCCGTGCCGTGGCGCTCATCGCCTGCTGGCGTGGTTAGAGCCGATGTTTCCAGAACTGGCCTGGTACTGGCGCTTAAACCGGCCAGTCCAAGCGCCAGAAGGGTCAGGCTGTTGGAAAATGCGTGGATCAAGGGGGCATAATGACCCTGCCCGTAAAGGTAATCGAGCGCGATCAGCATGTCACCAAAGGCAGATAGGATCAGAAAAGTTCCGAGCAACCGCCAGACCCGGATGGATATGCCGACTTCTTCCAAGCGTTCTTGAAGGGCGGCATCGGGACCGTCTTTCAAGATGATCAGGATGGCGCTGCCGTAGCTCAGGAAGAGGAAGGGAATGACAATATCCAGGGCCGGGGTGGCAAAGACCGCGGTGAAGAAAGTAAGTGCGGGACCGGCAAAATGCCAACTATCCCGGCCCCAACTCAGCCTGCGACGGGCCGCCGACAGGAAGCCGGTGAAGAGCAGGGCGGGTATGGCACCGGCTGTAACCGGTTGAACCGCCCCAAGCCAGGTGAGGTGATAATGCTGGTTGCCTGCAATGATGATCGCCTGCAGGGCACAAAGCCCGATACCGGCCCGCATCAAAGGCGGGATTTCGCCTCGAATATGGGCTCGAGCCAGCAAATAGAGCAGGATCAGCGCTACAAACAGAGATAATGGCAGGACAGGCATGAAGATCAGATCTTTGACAGTGGCGTGCTTTCCCTTCTTCTAGACCCTAAACCGGTTCCGGGCGACCTAAAACCGGTTCAAGGTCGCCGAACCGATCAATTGCCGCTTATCTGGTCCCGGTTTTACATGAAACAGGAGATCATCATGCGTATGCGTACACTGCCAATAGCATCTGTTGGTTTATTCTGCCTGACCATCTCATCGGCCTTATCAGATCCAACCATTGGGTATCGCGAATTGCAGATACCGGCAGAGCATCGGGAACAATTAATCCGGGCCTCCCTCTGGTATCCCACCAGTTCCAACGGGCGGGAGGCGCTTGTGGGGGACAATGCCGTTTTTTCCGGCGGACCGGTGCAAAGGGATGCGGAAATGGCGCAAGGCCGCTTTCCGCTTGTGCTGATGTCCCATGGATCGGGCGGTAGTGCAGAAAATATGAATTGGCTGGCTTCGGCCCTGGTCCGTGACGGCGGCATGGTTCTGGCGGTCAATCATCCCGGCAGTACCACAGGCAATGCCGATCCCAAAAGAGCCGTTCGGCATTGGACCCGACCCAAGGATCTCAGCGCTGCGTTGGATTACATCCTGGCGGATCGTGAATTGTCGGGGCGCATAGACCGGGATGACATCTCGGGACTTGGTTTTTCTCTCGGTGGTGCCAGCATCTTTTCACTGGGGGGCGGGCGGATGGATCTGGCCCGCTATCTGGACTATTGCCGGACCAACCGGAACAGGGCGGAGGATTGCCTGCATTTTGTCAGGGGCGGGGTTGATCTGGCCACTTTGCCTCAGGCGGAGTTTGAGCAGGAATTGGCCGATCGCCGGATCAAGCGCCTGATCGGGATTGATCCCGGATTGATTTTTGGCATGGCGGAAGACAGCATTCGGTCGATCAAATTGCCTTCGCTGGTGATTAACCTTGGCACAGGAACCAATCGGTTGTTCGCCGCCAATTCAGGGCCGGATGGCAACCGCCTTTCGGAGCTTGTGCCGGATATGCGGTATCATGTGGTTCCGGCGGCCAACCATTTTTCCTTCCTGGCGCTATGTAAGCATGAGGGGGCAAGGATCCTGCGGGAAGAAGGCGAGGACCCGATCTGTGACGAGCCGCCGGGCGGCAACAGGGCAGAGGTGCATCGGAAAATCCTGCGATTAATCCGAAATTTTCTGTCCCCTCAGCCGGCGGGGTGATGCAGGTCCGGTGATGATGAAAGGATTGACACTCTGCAAAACAGAGATACTCTGTAATGCAGAGTGTTGGTGTTATCGGAGCGAGAAAACGTGAATTGGCTGCATGTGACAAATGGCGATGGGGCGTCGGATCTGATCAAGCATTCAACGGTGCCGGGCGATGTGTTGCCCTGGCGCGATGTTATGCATCATGGACCGTTTCCGGCGGATAAATCCCTGGAGGCGCTGGCAGAGATCCGGGGGGGATATCTGGCGGGCGAAATACTTGACCGGCGGGAGGTTATTGTCGGTTTCACCCTCCGGGATGCGCATTTCCAAGGTGCCGGGCGCTATGACGAGCTGGTCTTGTGGTTCGAACATGATCTGCTGGACCAGCTGCAGCTGGTCCAGATCCTGGACTTGATTTCTAAGCTGGGCCTGAGGGACGAGACAACCGTTAGTCTGATCTGTATTGGGGAATATCCGGGTATCGAGCCTTTCCGGGGGCTGGGGCAGCTCACCCTGGAACAGGCGGCAGGCCTGATGGATCAGCGCCGGACGGTGAGTGAATCCCAGATTGCTTTGGCACGCAGCGCCTGGGCAGCTTTTTGTGGTGATGATCCATTGGCGTTGCAGAATTTTCTGTTGAAAGCGGATTTTTCCCCTCTGCCCTATCTCAAACCCTGCCTGGAACGGCAGCTGCAAGAATTCCCTTGGATCAGTGATGGCCTGACCCGATCAGAACGGCAGTTTCTGCAGCTGGTGGCGGATGGAACAGAAGACCCGGCGCGGTTGTTTATGCGCAATATGGATTTTGAAACCCATCTTTTCATGGGGGACTGGCAAAGTTTCGTCATTCTGGAACGGCTCTGCATGGCAGAATTTCCCTTGCTAACTTGCCAGCCAACCCCTTTCCGCTATCCGCCCAAGGACGAGATTGAGCTGGAGGATTTTCGAGCCCAGCGCCTTTTGCTGAGTGATCATGGCCGGGCTGTTTTGGCGGGGCAAAAACGAGCCGGAATAAAACGCGATGACTGGATGGGTGGTGTGCATCTCTCCGGCCCGGAAGCCGCCTGGCAGTGGGATCCGGACGGGCAGCGGCTGATCCGGGCGGGAATCTGAAGATGGTGGATCTGCCGTCACCTGATCCTCTGTTTCATCAGCCGGTCAGGACAAGGATCGCGGTATTGCTTGCACGCGAGGAAATCAGTTTCACTGATCTAAAAAATCGGCTGGGGGTCACCGACGGCAACCTGGATGCGCATTTGAAGAAATTCGCGGCCGCCGGATTTCTCCATAGCCAAACTGTTTTGAAGGGCCGTTCCAACACGGTTTATCATCTGTCTCCCAGCGGCATGAAGGCGTTTGAGAGCTACTGTTTGCAGATACGCGGTTTGTTGGGCGGTTGAACCGGCCCGGTTCAAATTTGCCGATGAATATAGTCAAGGAACCAACGTGATACGGTTTTTGCATCCTGTCGGCAATCTTGATGCTCTATCAAATAATAGTGTTCATCCTGTCGCGTGGCGATATCGGATAAAACCACCAAGTCTCCCCGGTCAATCTCGGTACGGAAAATATCGACCGGACAAAGGGCAATGCCGTGTCCGGCAATCACCGCGGTCATCATAAGATTGGAATCCTGGAAAACGGGGCCATGGTGATCGGCTACAGTTTGTTCGGAGGTGCCAGCAGCATTGGCCCAGTCCCGCCAGTCACGCTCATTCTCATCATGCAGCAGGTCGGATCGTAAGATGGCATCGGCCGTTTCGGGTTTCGGGCGGCCTGCCAGATAATGCGGGCTGCAAACGGGCCGGCTGGCGCGGGAAAAGAGCGGCATGCTGTTGGTGTGGTTGTCTGGGTCCCGGCGAAAGGTCACCAGAAGGTCATAATCACCGTCAGTTAGCTTTTCCTCAGCCCGGGCGTAAAGAATGCTTACCTGGATCTCCGGGTGTTTTTTGTTGAAATCGGGAAGGCCGGGGATCAACCACCGGCTGGCAATGGAGGGAATACAACCGACTTTTACCGGGTGAGGACCTTGTTTCAAACGATGGCACAGCCGGGCGAGTTCGGGCAGGGCGTGAGCCAGATGTTCATAGAGTTCCGTTCCGGCGTGATTGAGCCGGACCTGCCGATTTTCCCGCACAAATAAAGGCCGTGCGAACCAGCTTTCCAACAGTTTGATTTGATGGCTGATCGCAGCATGGGTGACGCATAGTTCGTCGCCGGCTTTGGAAAAGCTGAGGTGGCGTGCGGCGCATTCAAAAGCCCGCAGAGCGTTTAGAGGCGGAAGTTTCATATGTTAAAAAAACTTACAAATATAGAAAGTTTTGATCATTTGTCGGGTTCCAAATCTAAGTGATACCACGATTAGGAAGGGTGTTTGGGAAAATATGTTCAGATAATTTACAGGAATGAGAGATGTTTGTTCGCAATTTGGAAGAAGTGGAAAAGACCGACCGGTTTGTGCATTGGGGGAATGGCACCAGCCACCGGCTGCTGACAGAAACAGACGGCATGGGATTCACCGTTTGTCATACGGTTGTGGCAAAGGGCAGCGAATCCCTTTTGGAATACCGGAATCATCTGGAGGCCTGCTATTGCATTGGCGGCAGCGGCGAGGTGGAGGATATGCGGGGTAATATTCACCCCATCAAGACCGGGGACATTTATGTCCTGGACAATCACGACAAACATTTTCTGCGAGGCGGCCGTGACGAAGATCTGGTTCTGGTGAGTATTTTCAATCCGCCCCTTAAAGGAACGGAGCGGCATAATCTGGCGGGAGAGGATGGATCGGCCTATTGATGCCGAAAGATTAAAACAACGGGCATCCCGCGAACAAGAAAAGGCCGCCAGGATAACCGGCGGCCTTGTTGTCTCTTGCTTAAGGGAACGGTGCGGATTAACGCACCCGGCGTCTTTGCTGCCGCCGTGCCCAGCCGAGCGCAAAAGCAGCCAGTGCTACGATTAAGGGAACGGCGGCGATATTGACGAATTTCACCCGCCCTTCCAGTTGCTCGATATCCTGTCTCAGCTTGTGATTGACGGCCCGCAATTCCTTGCGGGTTGCCAGCAAATCCTCGGTGAATTGCTGGATGGTGGCTTCGGTTTCAGGGGTGGATTCAATCACCGCCTGTTGGCCATCGGCCCCACCGCCCTGCAATTCAGCGATCTTCTGTTCGGTTTCGATCAATTGTTTGGACAGCTGCTGTTCCTGCTCGCGATAGCGTTCTTCCGCGGCCCGGCGGATATCGGCCATCATGGTGAAGGGACGCTGACCGGTGCCACGGCTGCGCAGGGAGATCAGATCCGTGCTGCCGCTCATATTTTCCAGCGCATTGACCAGCAGGGAACCATTGTCACCAAACGGGATCATCATGCGTTGTCCGAAAAACTCGCTGACCTGGACCCAGAAACGGTCGACCAGAAGATCCGCATCTGCCACCAGGATGATATTGGCGGTTTTTTCGGTAACCTCCAGGTGGGGCAGGAATTTGGGTTTTTCCTCTTCCGCCGTTGTATCTTCATCGGAAGCATTCTCGGTGGTTTCTTCGGTTGCACCTTCGTCCCCGGTTTCCTCGGTTGCCGCTTCATCCTTTTCCGGTTCCGGCGGGCCATCCGGGAAGGCGGTTGCCAGAGGACCGGAGAAGCGGGCAGCCAGAGTGAATTGTTCACTGCCTTCCGGGGTATCTCGCCAGTTTTTGAGCAGATCCAAGACCTTCGGCTGACGCAGATCAGCAACATCCAGGGCACGGGCCTGATCGCTGGTGACGATCAGGGGGATCATGGTCAGCGGGGAATTTTCCGCCTGCCGGATGATCCCGGCGCTGGGGATCAGCATCTGCTGCAAATCCGCGATGGCCGCTTCGTCCCGATTGAAATTCTCATCCTTCGGCATCAGCCAGGCGGCATAAGGGGCGGGGATCACCTGCCCGTTCTCACCGGCATTCACTTCGCGGCCGATTTTGATGTCGCCCGCGAATTTTCCGGCCTCGATCGAAATGCCCCACTTGTCGAACAGTTTGGTCAGCGCGGTCTCGGAATTTTCCGGGACCATGCCGGGCCTGCCGCCGGCCGCGGTTTCATACCAGGGATCCAGGAACATGACCGCACGTCCGCCGCGCATCATGAACTGGTCGATGGCATAGAGCATCTCGTCGCCCAATTCGCGCGGATGGATCACCATCAGGATCTCCGGCTGATATTCTAGGAAATCTTCCGGGGTGAAGAGCTGCTCGACAGTGAAAAACTCCTGTGCCTGCGCGATGGCGGCCCAGGGCTGGGGTTCCCGGCCCTGCATCATCATGCCGTAATCGCCAAAGACCTGTGCGCCGGTGACTACACCGACCACGGGCAGTTCGGGATGGCTCAAACTGTAAACCAGCTTGGAAAGATCATATTCCAGGAACCGTTCACGCTGGGTCTGGAAGAAGGGGATGGCCGGAGCGGATCTATCCGTCTCTTCCGCGCCGACGATCCTGCCGGTCAGGCCCAGATAGACCTTTTCGCCGGACGCATCCAGCGGCACACCTTGCATACCGGCTTCCACGGCCTCGTCTTCCTGTTCGGAAAAAGGCAACGGGTCCACTTCGCGATAGCGCAGCTTGCCGCCGCTGGCCGCGGAAAACTCGCTCAGCATATCTCGTACCCGGTCGGCATAGCTGCCGTAGGCGGGAACTTCCCGACCCAGGTTGCTGGAATAATAGAATGTCAGTTCCACCGGCTGGTCCAGCTGGGTCAGGATGTTTTTCGACCCGTCGGACAGGGTGAAAAGACGGTTCTCTGTCAGATCCAGCCGCCATCCGGCGAGATTGGAAAATCCGGCATTGACCGCGACGAAGGCAATGACCGCGAGGATCGCCAGCAATACCCGCCGGCTGTTGAAATTCTCTGGCATGGATCAGGCCCCCCTTGCCCGGTCGACCGCGACCGTGTTGGCATACAGGAAAAAGACAATAAGGCTTGCAAAATAAAGGACATCGCGGAAATCGATGACCCCCTTCATCAGATCCTGGAAATGGGTCAGAAAGCTCAAACCCGCGATGAAATGGGTGGCGGAATCACCGACCCAACCGGAAAATAGATTGAGCACGATGGGGGAACCGCTGGCGGTAAACAGGAAACAGAAAGCGGCTGAGACCACAAAGGCGATGACCTGGTTCTTGGTCATGGCGGAAATGAAGGCACCCATCGCCAGATAACCGCCTGCCATGAAGAAAGAGCCGATATAACTGGCCAGGATCACGCCGTTATCTGGTTCACCCAGATAATTGACCGTGACCCAGATCGGGAAGGTGAGCATCAGAGCCACACCAATGAAAATCCAGGCCGCCAGAAACTTGCCCAGCACCGCCTGGGCGGTGGTGACCGGCAAAGTCAGCAACAGTTCCATGGTGCCGGAATGGATTTCCTCGGCCCAAAGCCGCATGGAAATTGCCGGGATCAGCAGGATGAACAGCCAGGGATGAAACTGGAAAAACGGGATCAGATCGGCTTGGTCGCGCTCCAGGAAGTTACCCAGGAAAAAGGTCAGGCTGCTGGCCATGATCAGGAAAATAACAATGAAAACATACGCCAGCGGGGTCGCGAAATAGGCATTCATCTCCCGCCGGAACAGGGTGAGTGTCTTGCTCATGAATTTTGCTCCGCGCTTGCAGTCTCTGCGGTGTCGCTGTGGGTCAGGGTTCGGAACACCTCTTCCAGGCGTCCGCGTTCGACCAGAAATTCGATCGGGGCGATACCATGGGCCTTCAAGGTCTCCGCCACTTCGGCAGCGACAGGCTTGCGGCCCTGAACGGTAATAAACAGTTGACCTTCGCCCTCGTTTTTCATGCCCGCGATGCCGGTGACACCGGAGATGGCGGACTTGGCCCGCTCCAGATCGGCCGGGCGGACGGTCACGGATACCCCATTATGGCGCTCTGATCGCGCTTCAAGTTCTGCCGGGCTTTCGTTGGCGACCACACGGCCCTGATCGATGATGACAGCGCGGCTGCAGACTGCCTCAACCTCTTCCAGGATATGGGTGGACACGATGATTGCCTTGTTGGCGGATATTTCGCGGATCAATTCGCGCACATCATGTTTTTGGTTCGGATCCAGGCCGTCGGTCGGCTCGTCCAATACCAGGACATCCGGATTGTGCAGCAGGGCCTGGGCCAGGCCAACCCGGCGCTTGAAGCCTTTGGACAGGGTTTCAATCGGCTGGTTTAACACGGTGTCCAGGCTGGTATTCTCGATGGCTGCGGAAATGGCCCTGGCGGCCTCACCACCCGACAGTCCGCGGATGCGTGCGGCGAAATTCAAAAATGTGTCGGGTGTCATGTCCGCCCAGGCGGGTGCTCCTTCGGGCAGATATCCGATATGGGACTTGGCCTTGACCGGTGATTTACGCACGTCATGGCCGCAGACCCGTGCCGTGCCGGCGCTGGGCACCAAATAGCCGGTGAGCATCTTCATGGTGGTGGATTTTCCGGCGCCGTTCGGGCCCAGAAAGCCTAGAACCTCGCCTTTTTCCACATTTAACGAGATATCGTCGACAGCGGTGAAATCGCCGAATTTCTTGGTCAGGTGATCGAGTTCTATCATCTTTCCCTAAACCTGTTCTGAAAAAGGGACCGGCGAGCCGGTCCTCAACTGCTTAACACATTTATATGAATGAGTTTTGTGGCCTGATTGTGACCCAATTTGCCCTTTGCGTAAACCGGGTTCACAAGCCGAATTTATTTCCCGTTTTCCGGCAGATCAAGGGGAAGGGCGGGAGTATCGGGATCTTCGCCCGCCATCATTCTGCGCAGTCTGGTGGCAAGTTCCTGCATCAGGTTTTCCCAGTTGCCGCTGTCGGGGCAGCGGAACAAATCCATGGTCGGATACCAGGGGGTGTCGCGGCCTTCTGCCTGCCAACGCCATTCGGGCAGATCCGGTGGCAGCAGGCACCAGACCGGCCGGCCAAGCGCGCCCGCCAAATGGGCGATGGCACCGTCCACGGCAATCACCAGGGGCATGGCCTGGATCATGGCGGCGCTGTCCAGGAAGGCGTCCTGCTCTTCATCCATTTCGGAATCAAAATCATGGACCGGGAAGGGAACCGCGTCCATTTCCTGGCGGCCATCGCCTTTTTGAAGCGATACCAGGGAGACCCCCTCCAATTCGTTTAGCGGACGGAAAGCCTCAAGCGGAACATAACGCTCACCGGCGTCAAAGGGCCGGCTGCCGCCTTTCCAGGCGATCCCGATCTTAACCCCGCCTTCCAACCGCGATCGCCAAGGGGACAATAGGGTGGGATCGGCCCGGAGATAGGGTTTCTGGTCGTCCGGTCGGTCCAGATTGAGAAGATGGGGCAGGCTGAGCAGGGGCACACGCCGGTCCGCGGCGGGGGCGGTTTCATGATCGGAAACAAATTCCGCTTTGCTGTGCGATCCCTGGAGCAGTGCCTTCAAAGATGCCGGGCAATGATAGATCACCCTTTCCGCCGGAATCCGGTTCAACAGGCGGCTGAATTGCAGAGCTTCACACAAGCCGCCCTCATGGGTGACCAACAGGGTTTCATGTGTCAGTGGCTGTCCGTTCCACAAGGGCAGGGTTTTTATCTTTGGATCCAGTTGAATGGGAGGATCATTCAGCTGTGTTTGCGCATTCATGCGGCCCTCCAAGGCACGCCAGCCTTCCGCCCCTTTGCCCTGGGATAATAATGCCAGCCCCAGCTGCAATTGTGTTTCGGGCATTTTTGGGGCGCTTTCCGCAGCTTCCTTGAAATGGCGGATGGCTTCTTCCGCCTGACCACGCAGCCACCAGCCCCGGCCAAGACCGATCCGGGCGGGGGCGAAATCACTGTTCCGATCCAGCGCTGCCTGAAACGCAGCCATCGCTTCCATTATACTGCCCTGGGCCAGTTTCAACGCGCCCAAGGCCTGGTGAGCCTCCCACCGGTCTGGCGCACGGGCGGTGGCGTTATGGAGGCAGTCCTCTGCTTCCTGCCAACTGCCCCAGGATTGCAGGCATTGTGACAGTGCAATCCAGATTTCGGGCCGCTGGGGCGCGCGCTCGACGGCGACGCGCAGGCTTGCTTCCGCTTCGGCAATGCGGCCAGCCTCGAAAAGCGCGCGTCCCATGGCCAGCAAAACATCCACATCATCCGGTCGGGCCAGCAGGATATTGCGCCAGATCATTACTGCCTCGCCCGTCTGTCCCCGTGCATGGAGCAGTTGGGCCCGGTCTTTAAGGATCTTCACAGGAGAGGCGGGTTTTTTCATGATGCCTCTGGATACACTTAATCATGGTTGTCAATCAACGACATTGCGTGTGGCAGCCTTCCATCGAGCGGCGGGTCCGGTGCCTGCAAGCGTTGTTCTCCCTCGACACTGTTGCGACGCAGCATTAAGATGCCGCGTCGCATATATCAGCGAACCGAATAACCGCCAGAGGGTGAGAGGGAGAAATCATGACATTCAAGCGGGTAGGAATTGTCGGTGCCGGCACCATGGGATCCGGCATTGCAACCAGTCTGGCTCAGCAGGGCGTGGAAGTATATCTGGTGGATACCACCGAGGAATCCGTTGATCGTGGCCTGGCTGCGGCATCGAAGTTTTACGCACGCGCCGTGGAAAAGGCGAAAATGAGCGAAGCGGATGCCGATGCCGCCAACGCGCGCCTGTCCGGCAGCACGGATCTGGCGGCTGTTGCCGATTGTGATCTGGTCATAGAAGCGATCTTTGAGGAATTCGACGTGAAGGCGGAGTTTTTTGGCCGCTTGAACGCGGTTGTGTCCGCAGATGCCGTGATTGCCACCAACACATCCGCCCTGCGCGTATCCGATTTGGCGGAAACGGTGGATAATCCGAGCCGGTTCCTGGGGCTGCATTATTTCAATCCGGCGGCAATCAACCCGATTGTCGAGGTTGTGCGTGGTGATAAGACCGATCCGGCCATCTTTGACCAGGCCATGGAGTTTTGCCGCAACACCGCGAAAAAGCCGATTGCCTGCAAGGACAGTTTCGGTTTTGCCATCAACCGTTTCTTTGTGCCTTATGGCAATGAGGCGGTGCGTCTGCTGGACGAAGGTTTGGGCACGGCGGCTCAGATCGATCGTGTTGCCCAGGAATGCATGGATGTGGCGGCCGGGCCCTTTGTGGTCATGAACCTGGTCAAACCGAAGATTATGTTCCATGCCCAGCGCAATCTTGGGCCCCATGGTGAATTTTATGGAATCTCCAAAACGCTGAGTGAGCGCGGCGACAGCGATTACACGTTTGAAATTGAAGAGGATGCGACCGGTAATGCTGCGAATGATGCGGTGATTGCCGATCGTCTGCGTGCCGCCACTTTCTTCCCGGTTCTGCAATCCATTGATGAGGATGTGGCGTCTGCTGCCGATATCGATATGGGGGCGTCCCTGGCACTGCGTTTTGGCAAGGCGCCCTGCGCCCTGATGGATGAGTTGGGCCAGACCGAGGTGGAGCGTATCTTGCGCCCGTTGACGGAAAAATACGGCCACGCCATGCCGGCCAGCCTGGCCAAAGTCGGATCGCTCTGCAGCTGATTTGGCTGACGCACAGTATCCTAATATTTCTGCCGATCGCCCGCACGGAACCCCGTGTGGGCGATTCGCTTTTTGATCTTTCAACTGCTATAGTAGATAGCAGACGTAAGAATTACGTCCGGGGACAGAAGCGCCCCTTGAGGAGAGACCGGCAGAAACGCCGGATAAAAAGGCAGAAGTCAAATGGCCGTCGAGACATCCAGTCTGACGCTGTTTTCGCAAGGCAATGTGTTTTCCACATTGGCCGGCAGCGGATTGCGTCAATCCGGGCTATCAGCAATTGCGCGCGGGCTCCGGGTCGCGTTGGACCCCATGGCACCGCTGGGGCTGCTGAATCAGCCTGTGGAACGCCGCGGGTTCAGTGCTGATACCCCCGCCCTTTTCTATCATCCCAACAATCTGAGTTTGCAGAATTTCCTGCTGTTGGCCGAGCTGAATACCGGTTTGGATGGTGGCTTTGGGGATCCGGATGCAGCGTTTAGCAACGCCATGTTCACGCTTCAGGAATTTGCCTCGATCGACCGGCTACCTTTCCTGCTGAATGATGCGGAAAGAATTTTGATGTCTGCGCCTTTTAATACCGCTGTCCAGATCACCCTGACCGCGGAAGCGCTTCTGGAATTGCAGGCCCAGGCGGAGGCGGAAGAAGCCGCGGCAGAGGCTGAGGAAGCGGCAAATGACGTTGACCCACGGGTATCGGACTTTACCAAACGGGATTCGGAAACAGCCGTTTTTGGCAGCACCTATTCATCGGTGGCCACTGATGCCAGCCTGAACGGCCAGTTTGTGCGCTCAGTTGGGATCCGGACGGATCGGGAAATCCTGCTCTCTGATCTGATTGAAAGATCCACAACCGGTGCGGCGACCCATTATGCGGTTTCCGTGCGATCTGCGCTGGGTGACAGTTCCAACGGATCGCTGTTGGACAATACCATGACCGAGGTTGGAGACACGGTGGTGCTGACCGCAGCCGAGCTTTCGACTTATTATTACAAAGCCTCATCGGAAGCGGGCCTGGATCACATTTCGATCATTGAACTGACCGACCCGGGCGGGGATGGCACCTATGATGGGCGCGGCACTTATCAAACTATCGCTGTTGCGACCGGGGAAGAGGAAAACCGCCAGACCGATCGAGGCAATCTCACCGGCTATTCGGAGGAATATATCGACCTGACCTTCCTGGCGGAAACCGGCGGTGCGGTGGAGGAGGTCCGGCTGGAATTCAGCGGGATCAATTCCCTTGGCATCACCGATGCTTTGGATGCGATCAACCAGGGCAAGATTATGCTGCGCGTGAATGAAACCCTGCCCGATGGCACGGTGAACGAGGCGGTGGTGGATCTTTATGTGTCCGACACCAATACCATAGTCGCACGTTTTTATGGTGGTTTTGCCGAGGATGGTTTTGAATCCAAAGGGATCAATGTGGAAATCCGGCAACTTGACACCAGTTTCGATATCTCCACTTTGGAAGTGACAGCGAAAGTCTCTTAGAGAGGGATTCGTGCGTTTCCGCTTCTGTGGTCGTGACCGGCCAGGCTACATCGGGTAAGGTGCTCACCCTGTTGCGAGTTTGATCGGGTATCAGCCATGACGGCCCTTATGCGCTTATTTCTTTTCCTTCTCTTTGGTTTTTTCCCGGCATCCTCTGTGTTGGCCGGCAATTCTGCGGACGGTCTGACCAAGGGCCGTGATGTGGTGGATGCCAGGCATTACCCTTTTAGCGCGGTCGGACGGGTTCAATGGGCGGGAATCCGCGACAGGGCCCATTGCACGGGGGCTCTGATCGGGGAAAGGATTGTTCTGACCGCAGCCCATTGCCTGTTCAGCATGCGGACAAAAAAATGGATCCGGCCGGGCTTGGTGCATTTTGTGGCTGGCTATCATAAAGGAGAGCCATTGGCCCATTCTGTTGCGGTACGTTATTTGAAACATCCGGGATTTGATCTGACAAAAGGGCTGACGAGACAAAATCTGGAAACCGACTGGGCGCTGATCGAGTTGGAAAAGCCGATCGGCCGTCAGGTGGGGTATCTGGGCTGGCAGGTGGCTGATGGCAATGCAATTGCGCGCCATTTGCAGGAAGGGTGGAAAATCATGCTGACCGGTTATCCGAAAGACCGCAGCCATGTGATCTCCATCGACCAGGGGTGCAGTGCGGCGATGAAGCAAAAGCTGATCGAACATAATTGTTTCACCACCCATGGGGATTCCGGCGGACCGCTGATGCTGACCCGTGATGAGACATTCAAGGTGATCGGGCTGAACAGCAGCAATATTAAGAGTGGCGCAATCGGCCGGGCGGTACCCATGATTTCTTTTCAGGCGGCTCTGAAAGAACTGGGCCTGACGGGAAAACGATCGGATGGGCAGGCACCTACAGAGCCGGTCGCCCAGAATGAGACCGCGACACAATGATACGGGATAAAACGGATCTCCAGCCCGCCAGCCTGACCTGGCGGCCCGGTAATATGCCGGAGTCAAATGCGTTCGGGGATATCTATTTCAATCCGGAAGCCGGCCTGGGAGAGACCCGCTATGTGTTCCTGGAAGGGATTGGCGCACCGGCGGTTTGGCAGGAAGCGATGGATTTTTCCATCGGTGAAACCGGGTTCGGCACAGGCCTGAATTTCCTGGCGACCTGGCATCTGTGGCGGGAAACAGCGCGGCAAGGAGCGCGCTTGAACTATGTTTCTGTGGAGGGGTTCCCGCTTGCCAAGGCGGATCTGGCCAAGGCTTTGGCTGTCTGGCCGGAACTGGCACTGGAAGCGGCGGACCTGATTGAGGCCTATCCTCCCCTACATCCGGGTTTTCACCGGATCGAGCTGGATGGCGGGCGGGTATCTCTAACATTGCTGTTTGGTGATGTGGTGGCCATGCTGGACCAACTGTCCGGACCGGTTGACGCCTGGTTTCTGGACGGTTTTGCCCCCTCCAAGAACCCTGATATGTGGCAGCCGGCGGTCTATGCGCAATTGGCCAGGCTTTCTAAACCCGGGGCTGGATTGGCGACCTTCACGGCGGCTGGTCATGTGCGCCGGGGATTGGCGGATGCCGGTTTTGGCATGGCAAAAATGCCGGGTTTTGGCCGCAAGCGGGAATGTTTGCGTGGGCGTCTCGTCGAACCAACAGCAAATTGGAATGGTCGTCCCTGGTTTGCCCCGCCCATCCCCCTGCCAAAGGGCGCGTCAGTTGCGGTGATTGGTGCCGGGATTGCGGGCGTTTCCGTGGCTCAGGCCCTTCAACAGGCCGGCTATGACTGTG
Organism: Aestuariispira insulae; assembly: GCF_003385955.1. Taxonomy (GTDB): domain Bacteria; phylum Pseudomonadota; class Alphaproteobacteria; order UBA8366; family Aestuariispiraceae; genus Aestuariispira; species Aestuariispira insulae. Next base: position 91,972 of record NZ_QRDW01000012.1, on the reverse strand, counting down.
CCATTTATGAGCGCGCGGACCGTGCTGCCACCGTCGGGTCGGGTAATCATACCGGTTTGGTGCAGCCGCGTCTTACCGCGGCCAACAGCCCGGAAGGCCGGTTCAATGCAGCAAGCTTTCTGTTTGCCATCCGCCACTATGACCGTTTGGACCGGACCGACCCGGTTTGGCTGCCGCAGCGCGGTGTCATGCAACTGGCCAGGGCGCGCGAGGATGTGGATCGGTTCAACCGTTTGATTGCGGAAAAAAGACTGCCCGTTGATCAAATGATGTTGTTGTCACCGGAACAGGCCTCTGAAAAAGCGGGCATCCCGATTGATAGGGAAGCGCTTTATTTCCCAAAGGCGGGAGCCCTGAAACCGCGCGCGCTTGTGCCCGGCCTGATTGGGGGATGTCCGGTCCATTATGGCAGGACGATCGAGCGGCTGCAGCGGGAAGGAACGCACTGGCATTTGTTGGATGCGGCGGAAAATATGATTGCGCAAGCCGACGCCGTGGTGATTGCCTGCGGTGCTTTCATGCGCGGTCTCTGGCCGATGGCGGATATGCCGCTTCATGCCAATCGCGGACAGGTCGCGCATGTGAAGGCCAGTACACTTTCCGCGCAGTTGAAGACCGGCCTTTCCTGCGGCGGCTATATCTGTCCGCCGGTGGAGATAGATGGCGAGGTCGCCCATGTCACCGGGGCGAGTTATGGCAACTGGCGCGATGACCCTGCAGCTGAGAGCTGGCGGGATCTCGATCCGGAAGATGAACAGATGAACCTGGACGGGTTAGGGAAAATTGTTCCCAACTTGGGAGATTTGCAGCCGCTGTCCGGCATGCCTGGCCGCGCGGGGCTACGGGCGACGATACCCGACCATATGCCGGTTATGGGGCCATTGCCGGATGAAGGTTACTTTGACCAAAATTACGGTGATCTGCATCACGGCAAACCGGCGCGGCTCTATCCGGCGGCGCAATATCATCCGGGACTCTATTGCCTGACCGGCCTGGCCAGCCGGGGCTTGCAGACGGCACCGTTCCTGGCCTCGGCGCTGGTCGACCTGATGGTGGGCCGGCCCTGTGGCCTGACCCGGGATTTCCTGGAGGCGGTTCATCCGGCGCGATTCCAGATACGCCGGTTGCAGCGGCGCAAAAGGCGCTATAGTTAGGGACTTTCCGGGCTCGGTGAATAAGGATAGTCTCGGACCAGGATTGGAGAGAAGGATAAGGGGTTCAATGTCGGCTGATCGGGAAATTTCTGTGCGTGTCACAGGGCTGGTGAAGCGTTTCCATGACCATGTGGTGCTGGATGGTGTGGATCTGGAGGTGCCGCGCGGTTCTTCGCTGGCGTTGATCGGGCCATCCGCCTGCGGCAAGACGGTCTTGCTGAAATGTTTGCTGGGCCTGTATCACGCCGACGGCGGTTCCATTGAAATTGACGGCCAGGATGTGACGCGGCTTTCGCGGGCCGACCAGGATGAGATGATGAAACGGATCGGGGTGTTGTTCCAGCAGAACGCGCTGTTTGATTCCATGCCGATTTGGGAGAATATCTGTTTCCGCTTGTTGAGTGAAAAACAGCTGACGCGAAGGGCGGCAAAGGATCGTGCGGTGGAATTGCTGGCGCAGGTCGGCATGGGGCCGGAGGTTGCGGATCTGTTTCCTGCTGATCTGTCAGGCGGTATGCAAAAGAGGGTCGGGCTTGCCCGGGCCATCGCAGGTAATCCGGAAATTTTGATCCTGGATGATCCGACCGCCGGTCTGGATCCGATCCTGGCCCATGCCATTGACCGTTTGGTTGACAATCTGGTGGCACAAAACCAGGTGACGGCAATCGCAATCACCGGTGAAATGAACAATATCCGAGACAGATATCGCCGGGTTGCCCTGTTGCATGATCAAAAGATTCAGTGGCAGGGCCGAACGACGGAAATTGACGACAGCCATCATGCTGCGTTGATGCAGATGGTTGAAGGCGAGGCCGAAGGGCCGATCCAGATGCTGGTAGAGGCCTGATCCCAGCACGGGAAATAGACCAATTGAAGAATGATGCAGTTCCCGGTTTATATCCGGGAACTGCATGTCATCATTCAGTTTCCGTGCGACTGACGGATCTTTTTGTCTGTTTCATACTGGCTTAAGGCATAAACAGACCAGATCGCTGCCGGAATCCAGCCAATGAGGGTCAACTGCAGGATCAGGCAGATAATGCCCGAGAAGGGCCGGCCGATCGTGAAGAATTGCAGCCAGGGAAGAAGAAGGGCGAGGATCAGTCGCATGGGTTGGCTCCTTTGAAGTCGCGGGTTTTATTTGCGGCGGGTTTTGTTCTGGATGAAATTGACCAAAACCACCAAACCCCAGATTGGCAGAACAATCAATGCACCGGTCACTATGTAATCGGACGCCCAATTGAGTGCTTTCTGGCCGGCACGGTAGATCGATGCAATGGTTTCACCAAAATTGTCAAACACGTCTTTAGGGGTGATTTCCAGCCAATTGATGAGCAGGCCGACAACCAGCGAGGCGACCAGAAGCTTGATGACTGTGCCGATGACGTTGCGGTTGTTGGATTCGCTGTTGGACATGGGATACCTGAATTGCTGCAGAAACGAAAAAGGGGAGCTGTATCCAGCCCCCCTTTTTGTTTAGCAGTTTTGCTTATTTGATGAAAAGGAAATCAACGCGGCGGTTCTGCGGTTCCTTCACACCATCATCGGTCGCTACGGCAGGTTGTTTTTCGCCATAGGATCGGGTGTCGATGCTGTTGGCCGGTACGCCTTTGGCAACCAAGGCCGCCTTGACAGCTGCCAGGCGGCGTTCGGCCAGCTTGGCGTTATAGTCATCCGCGCCGGATTTGTCGGCATGGCCGGACAGAACGATCCGGGAGACGCCCATGTTTTTGAAGACGTCAGCAGCTTCGGCAATGATGTAGTTGGAAGCACCCATCAGTTCGGAACTGTTGAAGGCAAAGAAGACCGTGATATCGGTCGGCAGTTCTTCAGGCTCTTCCATCGGAGCCGGCTCTGCCATCGGTTTCGGTGCCATGATTTCGTCCAGGCGGTCCATGGCCGCCAGGAAGGCGCCACGGCAGTTATCGATATCTTCCGGCTGGCGGTTTTCTTCCTGTTCCTGCATCCAGCAGTCGAACATCACCTGTGCATGGGCGGCGGTTTTCGGCGCTTTGGTCCGTGCGCCATCGTCCAGTGCTGCCATCAGGCGGGCGCGGGCATCGGTCAACTCACCAACTTTATCACCCGGCAGGTTGCGTGCGGCAATCTCTTCCGGGTTCGGAATGTTTCCAGCAGTTGCCATGGCCGCACGGTCGGTGAAGTTGCTGCCGTCCATCCAGTCATATTCCGCCCGTTCCCATTCGGCGAGCTCGATATAGCCGGCATGGAGTGAGCGGGCAAAGGAATCACCGGCGGGCGGGTTTTCTTTGACGCTTTCGAAAGTATTGGCACAACCGGCAAGCAACATGGCGGTCAGTGTAATGGCGGGAACGCTGAATTTAACGGTCACGGTAACCACTCCTCGTTAATTAATTAGAATTGGAGCCGATGCTGTGATGATGGTCAGTTGATTTCTCCCCCAATCGCATCCCCAAGCTGCGGCGTCATGCCCCTCTTTACCCAGTAGATCCACCTGTTCGAGTAGATTACTAAAATTGTATCCTCCACAGAATGCCAGATAAATCATGTGTTTGGCAACAGAGTCTATGTGACCAAACCATGAAATCATGTTCGGATTAAGGCAGTAGGATCATTCGGGTCTATCCGGATAAAAAGCGGCCAGTTCATCGGCGTGGGCCAGCAGCAGATCCGTGAGGTCGGGATCAAATTGTTTGCCGCGCTGTTGCCGGAAATAGTTTTTAATTTCGTCGATATTCCAGTTTTTCTTGTAAACCCTAGGACAGAGTAATGCGTCAAATACATCGGCAATCGCGGTCAGGCGGGCATAGATATGGATATTGTCCCCATGTTTGCCCGCCGGATAGCCATGGCCGTCCCAGCGTTCGTGGTGGTCACGGGCAATCAGTGCCGCAGCGCGCAAGGTATCCTGTTTCGATTGGGACAAAATGCCGTATCCGACCTCTGGATGTTTCCGGATCGCAATGCGTTCTTCTTCCGTCAGATCACCCGGTTTGTTGATGATCTCCTCCGGTACGGTCAGCATGCCGATATCATGCAGTGGGGCCGCCCGTGCCAGGATCTCCACGGTTTGTTCGCCCAGATCCAGTTTTTTAGCGAGAAAACGTACCACGTCGGCGATGCGCGACATATCGCCGGATTTTGAGGCGCGGCCTTCAATCATGGTGCCAAGGCTGGTCACCATGGTGCGCTCATTCTCTTCAATCTGGCGCAACAGATACAGGTTTTCAAAAGCAACACCGATATTGCGACCAAAAACCTCAATCAAATGCTCATTCACCTCCTCGACATTTTCTAGGCCGCTGAGATAGAGCAGATTTTTACCGCCGGTATGGGTCGGGTAAATGCCGACATAATATTTGTCAGTCAGGACGTTTTTACCCTGTTTCATATAGTGGATCAGCATGGAAACCTGGTCCGGCTCCATCACTTCGCGCAACTTACAGCCGACACAATCGGAAAATTTTCCGGTTCCCGCTTGGATGATGATTTCATCGCCTCTGGTGGAGAGGGCCAGTCCATCCTCAATCCCGTAGACCGCGCCTTCGTTCAGATGCAGCAGGGCCGATAGCTGCTCCAGTGCGCCTCTTGTGAATTTCTGCAGCGACTGCAGTTCAAACAGTGTGGCCGAGGCATCAATGATTTTTTCCAGCCCCTGGCGGTTTCTGTCAATTGCCATGATATCCCTGTAGGACCGCAGGGTCGAATACATCAATGTGAAGAGCTTCCGGGAGGTGAGCTCCGTCTTTTCCTTGTAATCGTTGATATCGTAATTGGCGATGACTTCGGTTTCCGGGGCCTGCCCCGGTTGGCCGGTGCGCAAAATGATCCGGATGAAATGGTTTTTCAAATCTTCCCGAATCCATTTCGCCAGTTCCAGGCCGGCATGGTCGGTTTCCATGACCACATCAAGAAGCACCATGGCCAGATCTTTGTGCTGATTAAGGATCTCCTTGGCCTCGATGGCGCTTTCAGCATTGAAGAACTGTAGCGGGCGGCCCGCAAAAGTAAAGCTGTCGAGGGCGAGTTTGGTGACCCGGTGCACCTCCGGTTCGTCATCCACCACGAGGATTTTCCAGCTTTGCGCGGATTTCGACACCGGATGCATTTCATCCGCTTCATCCTCCGCGAAATATAGGAAATCGTCGTCAGTCATGCCAGCCTCTGTATCCATATCTGGGATAGTAAGGGAGAGGTGTTAAGGAATCGTAACCCGTTCTCCTTTCCTCCAACAGTTATAGCAGGTTGGCCTTATTGGCCTAACTGATTGATGATCTGATCGTAATCGCTGGACAGGAGGCTGCCGAGCCCCTCGCAAAGCGCCAGGGCTTGCTGGTGATCCTTCTCCAGGCAGGAAAGCTCAATTTTCCGCGCCCGATCTGCCAAACTGGCCAGACCGAAAGAGGCCGCCGCGGACTTCAGACGATGGGCGTTGGCCTCCAACGCGCCGAAATTCTTCTGGCGGCGGTTCTTTTCCATATCCTGCAACTGTTTCAAGGCATCATTCCGGACATCTTGCAGCATGGTCATGACCTCGTCAGCTCCCAGCTGCACCACCAGTTCCTCAAGGGCGGTTGTATCGTTTACGGTTTCGTCTGCATCGGTTCCGTTTTTGCGTCCACTGGTCCAGCGATGGACCATGGCGCGCAACTCTGCCGGCTTTACAGGTTTGGTCAGGAAATCATCCATGCCCGCGTCGATGCATTTCGGTTTGAAATTGTCCATCACATTGGCTGTCATTGCGACGATAGGGATATGTTGTCCGGTTGCTTCGCTCTCGCGGATCAGTCTCGTCGCAGTCAACCCGTCCATTTCCGGCATTTGCGCATCCATCAAAACCAGATCAAAGGGTAGGCTTTGCACGGCTTTCAACGCTTCCAACCCGTTGTCCGCCAAGCTTACCTTATAGCCGGCCTTTTCCAGCAGCAGACGGGCGACAGCCTGATTGCTGACACTGTCTTCGGCAACAAGAACATGAATGCCTTTGTCGGCTTCGGGGTTGGCGGGTTTGATCTCTGGCAGGCTGACCGGATCAGCTGCTGGAGCCTTTTTTTGAGACTGTGGTCCTTCCAGATACAGATCGGCAACGGCCTGCCGAAGGGTGAGCGGCCCGCAGGGCAGTGGCACGACCCGGTCAATCACGTCATCGGCCTGTTCAAAGCTCGGAACGGAGTGCGAAGCCAGGGTCTTAACCCCCTGGGCATGCCAAGAAACAATCATTTGGTGGAGTTCCGGCTGTTCCAGTGAGGCATTGTCCACCAGTATCATATCGGGCAACTCATTGAGCGAATCGGCAGAGTGAACCGGCATGGGATGGATCCGGCAGCCCATGTCCGACAGCTGGCGTGCGAGCAATTCAGCGACCATGAATTGTTGATCCAGAACCAGGATCGACTTGCCCAGTCCGGGCCAGGAATCCGGTTGCCTGATTTCGACCTCGCAGGCGGACAGCGGCAGGGTGAACCAGAATTCACTGCCTTTGCCCAAATGGCTGTCCACACCGATCTGGCCATCCATCAGATTGCAAAGCCGCCTGGAGATGGCCAGGCCAAGGCCGGTTCCGCCGAATTCACGGCTATCGGAAACATCGATTTGGGAAAATTTCTGAAACAGTTTATGCCTGTTTTCCGGTCGGATGCCGATTCCTGTATCATGAATCGCAAAGCGCAGACGCAGCCTGTCAGGATTTTCCGCCAACTCCGGCAGGGTGGTGACCATGACGGTTACCGATCCGGATTTGGTGAATTTAATGGCATTGCCCACCAGGTTGAGCAGGATCTGGCGAATGCGTCCTGCATCGCCCTTTAAAAATGCGGGAATGCCTGGATCGACATAATAAGCGAGGCCCAATTTCTTTTCCGCCGCTTTCGGGATCATCAGCTCCAAGGTGCTTTCGATGGTTTCAAGCACACTGAATGGTACCGGGGCCAAGGTCAGCTTGCCCGCTTCGATCTTGGAGATATCCAGTATATCGTTGATGATATTCATCAAGGCTTCCGCGGAATGGGTGATGGTTTTAGCCAAATAACGCTGGCGGCTGTCCAAGTCCATATCCTGCAGCAGACTGGCCATGCCGATCACCCCATTCATGGGAGTTCTGATCTCATGGCTCATGATCGCCAGAAAATCCGATTTGGCCTGGTTGGCCTCTTCTGCACGATGGCGCAATCTTTCCGCCAGGCTATTGGACTGTATCAGTTTGCGCCGGACAAAAAGCTGCTGGATAAGCAGTAAGCTCATCCCGCCCAGGGAGCCGAAAATCAGCTTTTTCAAGAAAGAAAAATCTTCCGTCAACAGCCGCCTTTCATCAACCATGCGTTCCATATGGCCCTGATTCACGGCCAGCACGAACCGGTTAACCAGGGAATCGAGATTTTGCAGTTTGCGTTCAATAACAAAGCCGACTTCCAACTTTCCGGCCTGAACTTGCGGCACCAGAGGTTCAATCTCGTTGAGCTGGGTCTGGATCTGGTGGAACAGTTCCCGGGCCCGGACAATTTTTTGAATATCCGCGCCGATCTCTCCGGATGTGAGGATCGGCATGCGGCTTATCAGAACATCAAATGGCTGTTGGATGCCGACAGTCCCCAATTCACCTGTATCCATGATATCGTCCAAATTGATCCGGAATCGGTAGAGTTCGGTCTGCAGTTGGACCGAAGCCCACAATGTGCTTTCGCTGGCGCTGAATGTCCGTGTCTTCGAATCTCGCTCTAGGACAATCACCATCCAAATGGCGCTCAGAAACAGAATGCCCAATGCAAATGTGAACAGCATGGTGATGCTTGACCCGACCAGGGGCCTGCGTAAGGGCCGGATCAATCGTTTTATTGAGTTTACAATTGTGTCATGCCCCATGCTTTGATCGCCTGTATCAGGATTTCCGGGCACGGGACAGGAAAAGGAAAACAGCCAAAAGGACAATTGCAGCCGCGACAGCCGCGAGCAGGATGGTTTCCATGTTCCACCAGTGTTTTTCGTTATGGAGAATGGCACCATCCCCAAAGAACCGCATGCTGTTAACCTGCCATACAGAACGGGCAAAATAGGTTTCGTTCCGAAGGTTTTCGTCACGATCAAAGGGATAGATGATGAAAACAGGTCCTTTGTCCCGAACGGACAGATAATTGCCATTGGCCTTAAGTGCCAGAATGACGTCGTGGTCCAGGAAGTCCGCCACGGGAGTGTCGGCCTGATATTGATTGAGTGCCCCGACGGTTGCCATGCGCCCGGCCACACCGAGATGGGCCATGAGATCACGGACCAGCACGCCTTCAAACTTCACACGGCCCTGATGCCAGGGCGTGGTTGTGACAATGGTGGTGAGCCCGATCGATTCCAGCAAGGCAAGATCCAGTAAGGCTTGATGGCCATCGGTTGTTTGTTGCAGGTTGCCGGTCACGGTCAAGATCACCGGACCCTCCGCCGCAGGCAATATATGGTCCGCATAGGCGCTGGGTACTGATGACAGCAACAGTAGGCCCCATAGCAGAAACAAGGCGGTTTTGTTTTTCCTGAATATCTCGGTTTTCATTCTGACCTGCGGGGTTGGCGTATCAGGCATGCTGAGAGTAAAGGATAACGGTTAATCAAAATATAATACTAATGATGCCGGTTGTTAGTCACCCGATCTGGTGGGCAAGGCCGGCCAAGCCAAGGCAGATTTCCGCATAGTCCGGTTCTGTTTCCGGTGTGATCAATCCGTGCCGGATGAAAAAATCGATCAAACAGAGGTTGCAGTTATACTTGAATGCCGCACTTTCCCGGACGATGGACATGACTTCCGGTGCCGGCATCAGCATGAATTCCGCAACCTCGCCATCCATATTGACCGGTGTGAAATCCTCGGGCAACTCCAGGTCAAAGCAGAACATCTGATCCGGTTTCAGGCCGGTGTCAACTTCGTGGCAATAAGCCAGCAGACCTGTCGGGCGGATTTGTTTGGCCAAGTCATCGGGAATGCTGGCCTCTTCCTCACATTCCTTGATCATATTTTCCAATGGGCTGAGCCCCAGTGGCTGACCACCGGCTACCATATTGTCCAGCATGCCGGGATAGTTCGGCTTGTTGGCGGAACGCCTTGCGATCCATAGGTACAAGCCGTCGGGACGTTTCACAAAGCCGGTCATGTGCACACCCCAGGACCGGATGCCGAGGAACGGGCAGGCGGCCCGTTCCACTGCGGCCAGTGCAGGGTTGGAAAACCGATCGGTTACGGGATAAAGTTCTTCCCGCCAACCGGGAATTTCACCCATCGCCTCCAATTGGCCGGTCGCCTGTGCCAGAGCGGCCGAGCGGCCCTCAAAACCGCCGCAATCCGGCAGTTGGACCTCACTCTCCCTGATCAGAAAGGCATCCGGCCAGCCTTGAAGAAGATCCAGCCGGTCCCTGCGGATCCATCCCAGCGTCCGGTGCTCCGCCCGATAGGGTAGGTAACGGGATAGATCCGCATTGTTCGCGTGCCGGATGTGATCAAGGAAACTCATGAGGGCTCAGCCGGTTACCTTTTCGCTGACCAGGACGGATTGGATGCCGAAAATCTGGTTCAGGCTGCGTCCGATGGTGGTGGCGGTGTCCAGGTCCATATCCGCCATTTGCAGATCGATCTGAAGCAGGCCGTTATCGTCCCGGTCCCGGGTCACATGGACCTGGGCCGGAACCAGGCCGCGTTTGGCAAAGGGTTCCAGCACACGCGGCAGGCTGCCGGGATCGCTTTTCGCATGCACGGAAAAGCAGGCCACAGGAGCGGGCAGTCCCTGAGGAGTGCCGGGATGAGATGAAAAAGAAGTATTAGAAGCAGTCACGGTCGTTTCCTTCACAAGCCGAATAATATTGGTCAAAGCAATTTGCCCGGTCCCCACGGGGAGCCGGGTTGCTAATTCGACCAATAATCCGAATTGCGAAGGCGTGTTTCATGGCGATTACGTTAACGGGCAGGAATGTTGCTGGCAACCCTTTAATCAGCGGACATCAAACAGGAACAAGATCACCGACAAAGTAACAATCGACAGGCCGGTGGAGAGGAAAATGGAGGTTGTGGCAATCGCCTGGCCGGTTTTGTATTTCTCGGCAAAGATATAGGTCATCACGCCCGTCGGCTGGGCTGCCATCATCACGGCGACCATCATCCAAAGCGGTTCAATGTCAAAGATCCGTGTCGCCAGCATGTAGACGATCAAGGGCATGACGATTGTCTTTGCGCTGATCATCACCGCCGACTGACCGAGCCGCCCGGCAATGCCGTACCGGGTCAGGCTGGCCCCCAGGCTGAAGAGCGCGCAGGGGGTGACCGCCTGCTGCATCAGGGAACAAATGGCATCGACCGGCACCGGCAGGCTGATATTGGTCAGGTTCAGGGCCAAGCCCGCAAAAATACCCAGCAAAAGCGGGTTGGTGAAAACCGATTTGGTCATCTGCCGGACAAGCTCGGCGCGGCTGGATCCGGCCTGTTTCTGGCCAAATTCCAGGAACAGGGTGGTCAGGGTGAAGAAGCAGAGGCCATGGATGGATAAAAGAATGAAAAACGGCAGCGCCGCCTGGTCCCCGAAAGTGGTCATGATCAACGGCAGGCCCAACAGGACATTATTGCCGAAAGCATAGCCCATGCCGCTGATCACCTGTCCGCCCCAGGTGCGGCCGAACAGATAACGCGCCAGCAGGAAACCGGTTAGCGCGATGGCGGCGGCGGCGATGTAAAAGCTGCCGAAGAAGCCCCAGGGTACGGTTTCCGGAAGCTGGGCTGTCGCCAGGGAGCGGAGCAACATCAAAGGCACAGCAAAGTTAAAAACAAAACTGGCCAGTCCGCTTTCCGCCTCGCCTTTGAACCAGCCCAGGCGTGACGCCAGAAAGCCCAGGATCACGACACCAAAGACGGGCAGGACGATTTCAACAACGATTTCCATGGACAGGCAGGCTCACGCGCTGGGAAAGACAGTTGCAAAGCTTAATCCTGCAAACAGGAAGGTTACAATCCGCACGGGCGTCAAAGCACTTGTTCCCATCTTAACGCATTGAGCGCAGCGCTCTGTCAGTAAAGGAACTCTTCAAGAAAAGCCGTGGTTTTCTGATTGATTTCCTGGTGGCTTGCCTGACGGTCGAAACCGGGGCGGTCTTCCGCCAGCTCACCCAGCTCCGCCCGCATGGCTTCCGGAAAAGGCGCAAGGAAGGAAAAATGCTGGGCATTTTCCATGATCCAGAATTCCCGGACCCCCGGAGATAGCTGCGAGACACGGATCGCATGGTATGGCGCGGTCAGGATCTGGTCTTTTTCCGCGGCCATCAACAACATCGGTTTGTCAATTTTCTGAAGATCCGCATCGTTGAACAGGCTGGTATTGGGGGCCATGATCACGGCGGCACGGATGCGCGGATCCGCCAGGCCGTCAATTGGGTCAGGGGCACCAAAATCTTCTTTCACATACTGGCAGAAGGCGTCATCTGTATGCAGTTTGCAATGCAGCCCCATCTGTCCAAGGGACGGTCTTGCCCCCAGCAGGGCCAGGCCGGTGAATCCTCCGGCGGAGAAACCGATAAAACCGATCCTTTGCCCGTCAGCCTGAAACCGCCGATCATGGATTATTTTATCGATCAAGGCCGAGATGCTGCGGGGGCGGCTTTTCAGTAGCAGATCGGTGCCAAGCAAACTTTGATCCTGAAAATTATCGCCTGCATGAAGTGGCGCAGCGACGATGAAACCGGCCTCGGCCAGTGCCTGGCCGGTATCACGGTGGCCAAGCGGACTGCCGGCATTGCCATGGCTGAGCAGGATCAGCGGATGCGGGCCAGAGGCCGCAGGTGCATTTTCCACCACGTCAAGCCTGAATGGGCCGCGTTGCACTGCAGGGCCGGTGGCATGGGTTGGGTACCAGACAAGGGCGCGGACCGGCTTTTGGGTTTCCGGGTCGGTCATGTCGATATTGGCCAATCCCGCGTTGTAATCCTTGGCATGCCCAACTGTCGTCAACATGAGTGTCGCTAAAAGAAGCGCGGTGGACCTGAAAATCTCCCGCATGATAATTATTCCCCCCGTTAACAGTATGAATTCATTTCTATCTGGTGAATTAATCTGGCATTAAAAGCCCAATAAATGACAGTCGTTTTTTAGGGCCAGATTCAGACAAAGGTGCTTGCCAGGGGGGCAACGGGTTTGTTTTCCCCTTGATTACCGTTGTTCCAGGTCTCATCCAGACATGACAAAGCCGGAAGCGGATCTGATGAGTTTGATGGGGCGGTTCAAGATGGCCGTAACTGCTGAAGGCGGAAAAATTTAAGACAACAATCGAACAGACGGAGAAAAAAACAATGGCTGGCTTGCTGCCCGATATCGATCCTGACGGACTGCTGGAATATTCCGTCGTCTTTACGGACCGGTCGCTTAACCATATGTCCCAGACTTTTCAGAAGGCCATGCGCGATATTTCGGCAACCCTGAAAAAAGTCTATCAGGCGCATGCGGTTGCTGTGGTGCCGGGTGGTGGCACCTATGCCATGGAAGCCGTCGCACGCCAGCTAGCGGACGGGGCGAAATGCCTGGTGATCCGCAATGGCTGGTTCTCCTACCGCTGGACCCAGATCCTGGACGCCGCCGAATTACCGGAAAGTGCTTCGGTCCTAAAGGCAAGGCGCGTGGAAGACGGATCGCAAGGCGCGTTTGCCCCGGCCCCCATTGAAGAGGTTGTCGCGGCGATCCGGGATCAAAAGCCCGATCTGGTCTTTGCGCCCCATGTGGAAACCTCGTCGGGCATGATCCTGCCCGATGAGTATATGGGCGCGGTTGCCGATGCGGTGCATGAGGTGGGGGGGCTTTTTGTGCTGGATTGCATTGCGTCCGGTACGATTTGGGTCGATATGGAAAAAACCGGGGTTGATATCCTGATCAGCGCACCGCAAAAGGGATGGAGTGCCTCACCCTGTGCCGGGCTGGTGATGATGAACCAGACGGCGCAGGCCCGCGTCGAGGCCTCTCAGTCCAATAGTTTCGCAGTGGATTTGAAAAAATGGCTGCAGATCATGCAGGCCTATGAAAATGGCGGCCATGCCTATCACGCGACCATGCCGACCGATGCCCTGATCAAATTCCGCGACATCATGCTGGAGACCGAGGCATATGGTTTTGACCGCGTGCGTGATGAACAACAGGCCCTGGGCGATGCGGTGCGCGCCCTGATGGCGGATCATGGGTTTAAATCGGTGGCGGCGGCGGGGTATGGCGCACCGGGTGTCGCAGTTTTTTATACCGATGATCCGGAGATCCAGACGGGCAAGAAATTCGCAGCCCAGGGCATGCAGATCGCAGCCGGTGTGCCCCTGCAATGCGATGAAGGGGACGATTTCCGAACCTTCCGCCTGGGCCTGTTCGGTCTGGACAAACTGCATAACCTGGACCGTTCGGTGGCCAGCTTGAAAGCGGTGCTGGCACGGGTGCAGGAATCCTAATGAACTAAATTGTTATGGGGCTGCCTCAGGCAGCCCCTTCTTCATCCCGCCAGTCACATTGCCCGCCGGAGGTGATCTCCCGGGTGGCAGCCGCGGCGGAGGGCGCGCGGTAGAGATACCAGCCGGGCGTGGTGCTGCCGGAAATGGAGATCAGCACAAGACGACGTTCTTCCTTATGCCGGAAAAATTCCACATACATATCCTTGGTGCGCTTTCGCCGGCTGATGCGCTCGCCTTCAAAGGTGCAGCCCTCGGCCTTTCGATAATGGCCGTCCTCGCGGATCTTTGCCTTCAACAGCGTGCGTGAGACATCCACATGAACCATGCAGTATTTTGCGCGCTTGCCCACTTCCACCTTGAAGTTGGTCCCGTCATGATCGTAGCGCCACCAGCGGCTGCCATCTTCCTTGTCCTTCACAAACGGGTTATCACCCTCGTCACCAGGTTCCATCTGCAAGGCAGCCGTTTTCATCCGGCGCTGACCGTTATAGCCCTTGCCGACATTGGGTTCACAAACGGTCTTGAAGGCTTTCCAGGCCATGTTTGAATCGGCCTTGTTATCCAACGTGACATAGGCCAGGCCGCCAACCAGGATCAGGATAACGCCGCAAAACCGGATCAGTTTAAACAATGACATGATTTCTTCCCCCACGGAAATTTCAATCATTCAACGACTAGTTAAACGCAGTTTCGCGTATCGGTGAAATCATGAATCCGGGTGGAAAATCACATAAAATGTCGGATATCTGGGGTTTTACCCTAGCTGGGAGGGGGCTGGCTTCCAGTCACACGCCGGACCCAGCCGGACAGGGTCTCCAGACTTCCCGGCACATAGGCGTCCCGCCCTTCCAGCAAGAAACGCAGCTGGGCTTCGCTGGTCCAGGCGCCCGGCGTTTGGAAATTGTAGTCTTCCGCTCGGAACAGGCTGTGGGTCGCCCCATCGATCAGGTGGATTTCGAAGTCGGGATGACCGGCCCGGGCCAGGATCGACTGGTAAACCTGCGCGCTTTCCCGGGTATCCACATTCAGATCCTTTTTTCCCAGAAGGGCAAGGAACGGCTGGCTCAGCGCGGCCAGGCCGGGCCTTGCATCCACATGAAAATTGCGCGCAATAAAACCTTCGCGGCCGGATAGCTGGCCGTCGGCGGCGGGGGCGTCACCGAAAATGCGCTGGTTTTCCTGGCGTTCCTTCGCAATGGCCTGGGTGATCTCATCTGCGGATACGCCCTCTGCCTCCATTCTTTTGCGGGTCAGATAGAGGCTTTGATCCGCCCAAGTGACCGCGCCGCCGATGATGACGTGAAAAGCGGGGGCATCGGATTTCAGCGCGATTTCCGGCAATACCCACCCGCCTTGGGAGAAGCCGATCAAGCCGATGGCCCCTTTCCGGGCTTCGGGCTGCATGGCAACAACCTCCAGCGCGGCCAGGGCTTCGTCGGCCCGGTCCGCCATCGATTGGGTCAGCCAGTTGCCAGTGGATCGGCCAATGCCGGGTTTATCCCAACTGAACACGCCGATGCCCTGAGACAAAAGATGGTTGATCAACGGATTATAGCCATCAGATGAAGTCCGGTCCTGGGGGCCGTCGCCATGGACCAGCAGGGCAACCGGATGAGGGCCTTCGCCCTCTGGCAGCCACAGGTCCCCCTCCAAGCGGTCTGTGCCATGCTTGAAAGGTAAGGTCACCTGCCGGGCGGCGCTGATCTCAAAATTTTCAAACACCAGCAGCAAAGCGCCGCCAGCCAATAAAACAACCGCGGTCATCAAGACCAGAACCGTCCGGATCAAACCGGTCATTGCGCCATCCCCCCGAATATCATGCCTCGGAGTCCAATTCCCCGGGGAATCCAACCCCCGGAGATTCCAATCTCCAGGGAAGCAAACCCTTTTGCATGATTGATTTCTGCAATCAAAGATAGGCTTGCCCTGTTGGGGGATCAAGGGAGGGTGGCGCGTTGTTTGGGTTAAATATTTTTTAAGCGCTAACCGTTAGTTTGGTATCAAGCAGGGGATCATGAAATCGATTGCCATGCGTGACACCAGTATCATGTCGGGGCCAGAATCAATTGAAAAAATCAAATCGTAAAAATCGTAGCCGGGTGGACCTCCTTATTGCAGAACCGCAGCCACCGCTTCTTATGGAACTGCGTGCAGCCCTGCACCGGCAGGGGTATGGCCAGATCCGGGACATGCGCAACCTGGATCAGGTTTATGATGTGGTTTCGGGTGACAATATGCCGGATATCCTGATTCTGGATTCATCCCTGACCTGGGAGAGCCGAACGGTGCCGAAGCTGATCCGGGATATCCGGCACGGAAAGCTGGGCCGCAACCCCTTTGTGCCGATCATCGCCACCATCTGGACCCCGGACCAGCGCCAGGTGACCGACCTGATTAACAGCGGGCCCGATGTGGTTTTGGTCAAACCTTTTTCCACCCAGTCCCTGATTGACCGGATTGATGCCGTGGCCTTCGACCGCAAGGAATTTGTCGTGACCAGCGATTATCTGGGGCCGGACCGGCGCAAGAAAGAACGCAATAATGCCAATAGTGCCGAATTGTTCAAAGTGCCGAACATGCTGGAAAATAAACTGATCGGTGCGGTGGTGGATGCGGTCTCCTTTGCCCGTGAGATTGCCGAGGTTCAGACGCAGGTGAAGAATCGGCGGCAAAAGGCCAATGCCTTCCAGATGGCTTTTTTGGTAGCGCTCAGCCGGGATCCGCTGGTGGAAGGGAATGTGGATAAATTCCTGATCCGTAACCTGGAGCGGATACGCGATATTTCCGTTGAAATGACAGTGATGTTGAAAGAGGCGGGCCATGGAGAACTTTCGGAGACCTGCGGCAAGCTGCGCGGGGATGTGACCGATATTCTTGATAATATTAAGGATATTGCGGAAGAAACCGCATCGGCCCTGGAACGGGATACCAACCAGGTGTTGATGGCCCTGCATCCTGATGAAACCCCGCAGCAGGTGGCGGAACGGGTGGTGAAATCCGTGGGGGCCTTCAAAAACTATACCGGCCAGGAGGACCTGCATCGTCCGGTCACCCAGTTTGGCAGCTGACCCGGGTCAGCTATCCTCAAATTCCTCGCTCAGCATGGTGTCCAGCCAGTCCCAAACCGCCCGCACACGGGGTTGGGCCAGGACTTCCGCATGGGCGACCAGCCAAAATTGCTGGTCCATTTCGCGTATCACCGGCGAGGCCTGCATCAGGCCTGGTATCTCGTCGGCATGTTTGGTGAACAGCATGGCCAGGCCGGCCCCGCCCAAGACCGCCTCCACAAGGGTGTGCACGGAAGTGCACTGGATCGGGTTATGCCGGATCCGCTTGGTTTCCATCAGCCACCGGTCCAACTGGTTCAGGACAAAGCCATGTTTCATGGTGACCCAGTCACAGGCCTGATACCGTTCCTCGGTCAGGGCCTGGGGATGGGCCTTGATATAGTCTGAACAGCCATATACCGCCAGCTGGCCCATATAGGCCTGCTTGATCCTGAGATCCCCATGATCCGGCATGACCGGCCGGATCGCGATATCGGCTTCCCGCCGGGACAGGTTCAAGACTTTGTTAGAGGTCAGGAACTCGATCTGGATATCCGGCAATTGCTGGCGCAGGCCCACCAGGCGGCGGCCAAAAAACCGGCTGGCCATTTCCGGGCTGGTGATGCGCACCACCCCTTCCAGCCGGTCCGCGGTGCCGGTGGCGATATCGTCGATGGTGATGGCGGCACGTTCCATGGCGCTCACCTGCGGCAGCAGGCGTTCCCCGGCGCAGGTGAGGACATAGCCTTTGGCCTCACGGTCGAACAGGCGCACGTTCAAGGCCTTTTCCAAAGCTTCGATATGGCGGCCGACCGTCGGTTGGCTCATGCCCAGCAAACGGGCCGCACCGGACAGTGAGCCCTGGTTGGCGACGGCGGCAAAAATCTTGATATGGTTCCAGTCCATGGGGGTTCCCCGCATCATCCCGTTATTCAATTATGAATACTGACTTACGGAATTAGTCAATTTTAAAGAGGTTAAAGCTGCGCGATAAAGAAGGCCACAGAGATTGCCACTGAGTGCAGGAGTTCAAAAAATGACAACAGGAACCCTCCAGGCCCCAATTTGCCCAAGCTGTCCGCAGGGCGGTATCAAACTTTCCGCCATGCTGCCCCTTTCATGGCGGCTGCGGGAAATCTTCTGGCGCCGCCGGGCGGCGTCGGGCGAGGTTCATATGGGGCATGTCCCCACACCGATTGAGGATCTGGCTGATTATCGTTCGGCCCTGCTGAGCCGTCAGCCGCCGCTGTAACATTTGCCGCTGCAAGTCGGTTTGTCGCCCTGGACCCTTGATCGGGTCTGGGGTGACGGCTGTTGCGTGAACAACTATCTGGACTGAACAGGTTTTTCAGGGACATAGTGCCCCTTCACTCCATCCTGCCCCAAGGATATTCATGATCGCTTTTGACCCGCTCATCTATCTATTGGCCATTCCGGCCGTTCTTCTTGTTGGTATTTCCAAAAGCGGCCTTTCTGGCGGCATGGGGATGATCGCGGTGCCGCTGCTGGCGGTGTCCATCTCCCCGGTTCAGGCGGCGGCCATTATGCTGCCGATCCTGTGTGCGATCGATCTGTTTGTGATCTACAATTATCGACATCAATGGGATCGCTGGAACCTCTGGACCCTGGTGCCGGGCGCGCTCATTGGGATCGGCATCGGCGCGCTGACCTTCAGCTATGTGGATGAAAACAGCCTGCGTATCCTGCTGGGTACAATCGCGCTGATTTTCTCGCTCAACGGTTTCCGCACGGCAAAAGCCACAGAAGGCGTCGCGCCAAAACGCTGGATCGGGCGGCTCTGCGGCCTGACCGCGGGCTATACCAGCTTTGTCGCCCATGCGGGCGGCGCGCCGGTGAAATTTTTCCTGTTGCCGCAAAAGATGGATAAAACCCTTTTTGTCGGCACCAACGCGGTTTTCTTCCTGATCGTTAATTATACCAAGCTGGTCCCTTATGCCTGGCTGGGGCAGCTGGATTTCACCAACCTGACCACTTCCCTGATCCTCTCGCCTCTGGTTCCGCTCGGCGTCTGGCTGGGCCTAGTGCTGCACAAACGGATCAGTCAGGAACTGTTTTACCAGGTGAGCTATGTGCTTCTGTTCGTGGCGGGCGCGAAACTGATCTGGGATGGGTTCAGCCGGAGCGGATGGGTTTAAACTATCTGATTAGGTATCCTATTTGGGTTGCTCGTCAGGCCGCCAAACGCTTTTTCTTGTCTGGGCCCTGGTAATCTGCCAAATCTTGATCAGGTTTAAGAGCAGACTGACAAGTGCGCTGCCTTTGGAGAATATCATGCCCGATCTCTGGGTTTATAAACGCCGGCCGAATTCGGTGACCCGGCACAAACATGGCGGTTTCAATGCCTCCTTTCCGATGAACGGGCATACGGTGGTCGGCCAGATCGCGCTGGATGAGCTGGCGCGCCAAGTGGAGGCGGCCCGGGCCGCTGAACCGGCGGCGGCGGAGAACCGTAGTAATGTTTTGAGTTTCGCTGACCGGCGCAGCCGGGCGTCCCGTACGCCATCGCTGCGCGGCGGCAAGCGGCCGGGTGATCATACACCGCACCGCGAGTGAACATTTTTTCCTGACAGGTTGGAGAGGCCCCGATGGTCAAGCTTACCAAGATCTATACCCGTGGCGGTGACAAGGGCGAAACCTCGCTGGGCGACGGCCAGCGCCGACCCAAACATGACCTCAGGGTCGAGGCCTATGGCACGGTGGATGAGGTGAATGCGGTGATCGGGCTGGCGCGGCTCGAGGTCGAAGGGGAGCTGGATGCGCTCTTGAGCCGGATCCAGAATGATCTTTTTGATCTGGGCGCGGATCTTTGCACGCCGGAAG
The DNA here is from genome assembly GCF_003385955.1 of Aestuariispira insulae. GTDB lineage: Bacteria > Pseudomonadota > Alphaproteobacteria > UBA8366 > Aestuariispiraceae > Aestuariispira > Aestuariispira insulae. The sequence continues at coordinate 72,516 of NZ_QRDW01000012.1, read as the reverse complement.
GGACCGAACGGTCAAACGGCGCGCTGCGCATCGTTGCGGCCCAGGTGGCCTGGCTGGAAGAGAAGATCGATCATTACAATGAAGCCCTTGCCCCACTGACCAGTTTTATCCTGCCGGGCGGCTCGCGGGCCAGTGCGCAGATGCATCTGGTCCGCACTGTGTCGCGACGCGCCGAACGGCTGGTCACTGCATTGGCGGCGGCGGAGGATGTGAATGCGGAAGCGGTTAAATATCTGAACCGCCTGTCCGATCTTTTCTTTGTCCTGGGCCGCCATTGTAATAATCAGGGCCGGGATGATGTACTCTGGATCCCGGGGGCCAACCGGTGACGGCACAAATAGTATCTCTTGGAAAGGTTGAGACATGGACCCGGAAATCACGATGATGCTTGAAATCGCGCTGGGCGGCCTGTTTGCCCTGTTCGTGCTGGGTGCGCTGGTCTGCCAGCTGCTGGCCATGCGCCACCGGACCGAAGACGCGATGAAATTCATGCATAAAGACAGCATGTTCAAGCATAAAGAGCTGGTCTTCACCCCGGAGGGCATGCGCTATATCCGCCTTCAGAAAAAGCTGGCGGTGGGGGTGATGCTGGTCAGTCTGGCCTTTGCCCTTCTTTATTCCAACAGCAACGCATAAAAACCTGTCGGGAGAGATCCCATGTTAGTCGAGCTGATCAAATCCACCCTGACGCCCTGTCCGAAATGGGCCAAGAAGATGGGCTTTGTCGCGGAATCTGTGGCCATTGATGCCCGGGCCAAACGCTGTGCCGCCGCCTGGGAACCGCATCAGAAGGAATGCAAAAAATTCATCCTTCAGGCGGTGGAGGGGTGCGAACAGACAAGGACCGCCCTGGTGGCCGGATCGGGGGCGTGCCTGGATCTGCCGTTGAAAGAGCTGGCGGATCGATTCGATCGGGTAATCCTGCTTGATATCGTTCACCCAATTACCAATAGGTCATCTAAGTTACCTAATGTGCTACAAATTGTCGCAGACATCACAGGTGTCGGTGAGGAATTATACGCGTTTAAAACGCTGCCCGACCCGGTGCCGGTGCCGGATCTTTATCATATTTTTCCCGATATCGACCTGGTGGTTTCGCTCAATCTGCTCAGCCAGCTGCCGGTGACCTTCCTGGATTGGCTCCAGGAAGAGGGGCTGGCCGAGGATGAGGCGCTGGATCAATTCGGTCATGATCTGATCCGGGCGCATCTGGATTGGCTCCAGGGTTTCCAAGGGGTTCGCTGCCTGATCACCGACCGCCGATGGGAGGAAAAAGATCCGACTGGCCGGGTGATTTCCCAAAGTGACCCGCTCTATGGCATTGAAATGCCGGGTCCGGACAGGATCTGGCGCTGGGCGGTGGCGCCGATGGGCGAATTGGACGGACCGGTCTGGCGGGAAAATCTGGTGGCGGGTTATCTGGATTATACCGAGAACGCCTCGGATTGATCTCACCGCGTCATCATTGAGCGAATCCGCGTAAACTTGGGATTCCGCACTTGACTTGGGCTTCTACAGGGTCCTACAAATCCTGCCGAGTTTAACTGTTTTGAAATATCCAGCTGAAATGAGGTCTGGCCAATGAAGGTTCTCGTTCCGGTAAAGCGGGTTGTTGATTACAACGTCAAAGTTCGCGTTAAAGCCGACGAAAGTGGCGTTGAAACCGCCAATGTGAAAATGTCCATGAACCCCTTCGACGAGATTTCCGTTGAAGAGGCCATCCGACTGAAAGAGGCCGGCAAGGCGACCGAAGTTGTGGTTGTTTCCATCGGCACCGCCCAGTCCCAGGACACTCTGCGCAACGCACTGGCCATGGGCGCTGACCGCGCCATCCTGGTTGAAGCTGACGGCGAAGTTGAGCCGCTGGCGGTTGCCAAAATCCTGAAAGGCGTCATCGCCGAGGAAGAGCCGGGCCTGGTATTGCTGGGCAAACAGGCGATCGACGACGACAGCAATCAGACCGCCCAGATGCTGGGTGCTCTGACCGGCTGGCCGCAGGCGACCTTCGTTTCTAAGATCGAGCTGGGTGACGGCTCCATGGAAGCCACCCGTGAAGTGGATGGCGGTCTTGAGACCATTAAGGTGAACATGCCGGCGGTTGTTTCCGTTGATCTGCGTTTGAACGAGCCGCGCTATGCGTCCCTGCCGAACATCATGAAAGCCAAGAAAAAGCCGCTGGATACCAAAGCCGCTGCTGATTACGGCGTTGACGTGACCCCGCGTCTGAAGACCCTGAAGGTCTCCGAGCCGCCGGCACGTGCCGCAGGCATCATCGTTGGTTCCGTTTCTGAGCTGGTTGAAAAGCTCAAAAACGAAGCAAAAGTTATCTGAGGGAGGCGGGACGAATGACCAACCTGATCATCGCAGAACACGATAATTCTGAACTGAAAGCTGCCACCCTTCACACCGTGACCGCTGCCCAGGCTGCCGGTGGTGACATCACCATCGCCGTTATCGGCGAAGGCGTTTCCGCTGTTGCCGAACAGGCTGCGAAAGTGGCTGGTGTCTCCAAGGTTGTCACCGTGGATGGCGCGGAATACGGCCACCAGCTGGCGGAGAATGTGGCACCTGTCATCGTTGCCTTGGCTGAAGGCTACAAAAATGTTTGGGCCCCGGCGACTACGGCTGCGAAAAACACCATGCCGCGCGTTGCGGCCCTGATGGATGTGCAGCAGATCTCCGAGATCACCGCTGTTGTCTCTGCGGACACTTTTGAGCGCCCGATCTATGCCGGTAACGCCATTGCGACCGTTCAATCCGCCGAGAGCACCAACATCATCACCGTCCGCACCACTTCGTTCGAGCCGGCGGCGGCTGAAGGCGGTTCCGCGGCTGTTGAATCTGTTGCCGGTACCGGTGACGCAGGCATCTCCTCTTTCGTGAGCGCGGCTGTGACCGAATCTGAGCGTCCGGAACTGACCTCTGCCCGTGTGGTGGTTTCCGGTGGCCGTGGCATGCAGTCCGGCGATAACTTCGCCATGCTGGAAAAAGTGGCTGACAAGCTGGGTGCCGCTGTTGGTGCCTCCCGCGCGGCCGTTGATGCCGGTTATGTGCCGAACGACTACCAGGTCGGTCAGACCGGTAAGGTGGTTGCACCGGAACTCTATATCGCTGTCGGTATTTCCGGCGCGATCCAGCATCTGGCCGGTATGAAGGACTCTAAAGTCATCGTCGCTATCAACAAGGACGAAGAAGCCCCGATCTTCCAGGTCGCGGATTACGGCCTGGTGGCGGACCTGTTCGAAGCGGTCCCGGCCCTGGAAGCAGAGCTGGACTAAGCTTTCGGCGGACAAAGACTATCTGTATTGGTTTAGGGCCTCGGTTTGATCCGAGGCCCTTTTCCGTTGTGCGGCATGCGCTATGCCCCAGTTACCATTTTTTAAAGACTTGCTAATATATAGTGTCGGTTCCTTTTGGCTTGGGACAAAGGGAGAGCGACGTGACGGTAATTCCATTCCAGGCGGAGTGCGGACAGGAAATCATGTCTAGCAAAGAGCCAAAATACAAAAACTCGAAGATTCTGGTCCTCGATGATGTTGCTGCCAATGTTGAACTGATCGAGATGATGCTGAATGAGGAAGGCTACCTCAATGTGATCTCGACCACTGATCCGGCCCAAGCGATCGCCATTTACAAAGAATTTAAACCTGACTTGCTGATCCTGGATATTCGTATGCCCGGCATGGACGGTTTTGACGTTATGTCAAACCTGTCGGATGGCTGTGTGGACGAATATCTGCCCATCCTGGTGTTAACCGCCCAGCAGGATTCGCAGACCAAGCTGCAGGCGCTCCGAAGCGGGGCAAAGGACTTTCTGACCAAACCGTTTGACCAGGTTGAGGCCCTGAACCGGATTGAAAATATGCTGGAGGTCCGTTCGCTCTATAATAGAAAACAGCGGCAGGCGGATGATCTGGCCAGCCAGGTGGATGAAAAGACCCGAGAGCTTCAGGAAGCCTATACCGAGATCCGGGAAACCCAACTTGAAGTGATCAATCGGCTCGGTCGCGCCGGGGAATACCGGGATTGTGAAACAGGCATGCATGTGGTTCGGATGAGCGAGATGTGCAGGCAACTGTCCCTGGACGCCGACCTCGGCGAGGAGTTTGCCGAGCTTATTCTTCAGGCGAGCCCAATGCATGATGTGGGCAAGATCGGTATTCCGGACAGCATCCTGCTGAAGCCTGGACCATTGGATGATGAAGAATGGAAGATCATGCGTACACATACAATAATTGGTGCGGAGATCTTGCGGGGGCATAGCTCAAGTCTTTTGAAAACCGCCTCGGAAATTGCGCTGACCCATCATGAAAAATGGGACGGCAGCGGGTATCCCAATGGGTTGTCCAGCAATGCCATCCCCCTGGCTGGCCGGGTGTGTGCTATTTGTGATGTGTTTGATGCCTTGACCTCCAAACGCCCCTACAAAGAACCCTGGTCAATTGTGGACACCCTCGCCTTTATCGGGGAACAGGCCGGGCGGCATTTTGATCCCAAGCTTGCAAAGATCTTCTGCGATTCGATCCATAAGATGGTCAACATCAAAGAAAACTACGCAGATTGACGGGTGCAGGCTCGCATGGCGACGTGATGACCTCATTTCAGTTTTCCAAAACCTCCGGCCTGGCCTGGCGATATGCTGGCTATATTTTTGCGTCCCTGATCTTCATTGAGGTGATGATCCTTATTCCCTCCGCGGTGTTCCGTTACCAACAATTGCGCGAAGATCTGATCCATGAGGCGGGACATCTGGTCGAGTTGGCTGTGGATCATTCCAATGTGGACTCAAGCGGTATCGAACGGTTGATTTCCGACCTTTTGGGTCTGAATGGCATTGTCGGCCTTGCCATCATGCCGTCACAGCATGATCCGGTGATCAGCATTGGCGATCGGGTTCAATCCGATTTTGATTTTTCGGCGTTTGATCATCACGGGAATATCCTGGATCAAGATGGTTTCATTGAATTCGGTATCACCGGAACAACGTTGCCGGAAGGCATGAAAATAGTCGTGCGCCTGGATAGCACCCCCGTTTTTGGGCAACTTCTGGACTATATTGGGATGGTCTTGTTTTTGGTTGTCATTGTGGCGGCTTTCCTGACTTTTGCTTCTCTCCACATTACACAACGGTTGTTTCTGTTGCCCCTCGCCGAGCTTCGCTCCGGCCTTCTTGACAGTATCGCCATGCAGGAAGTTGTTTTTTCGAATGAAATGCTGTCGCGCCCGGATGAGTTAGGCAGCATTTCCCGGCAATGCCGTATTTTGCTCAAGCGGCTTTTTGATGCCAAAGGCCATCTTGCGGCAACGAACAAGCTGCTTTCCGGTGAACTTGCCAAGCGCAATGAGGGGCTTGAAAAACTGAATGATGACCTGACCAGGGAATTGGCCAGCAGGCATGTGGTTGAACGTGATTTAAAGAAGGCCCGCGATCGGGCGGAAAAAGCAAGCCAGGCAAAAACGGAGTTCCTCTCGGCGATGAGCCATGAATTGCGCACGCCGTTAAACGCGATTATCGGTTTTGCCCAAATCCTTGAAAACAGCAGAAAAGAGCCCCTTTCGGAACGGCAAGAAAAATGTGTGCGCCAAATCCGAATTGGTGGCGAGCATCTTCTTGGGTTGATTGCAGGTTTGCTGGATCTTTCCAAAATCGAGGCGGGTCAGATTGATCTGGAAATGGAACCAATCTGGCCCAGTGAGGTTTTTAAGGAAGTGCTAGAACTGATGCGGAGTGTGGCGCAGGAAAAAGAGATTATCCTTGAGGGGAAAAGACGCACGGACAAGAGGATTCTTGCGGACCGGGACCACCTGAAACAGGTCATGGTGAACCTGATTGGCAATGCCATAAAATACAACCGCCAGGGGGGAAGGGTGGAGTTTGGATGCCTTGAAGAACCTACTGGCACAGTCTGTCTTTTTGTTTCCGATACCGGGTATGGCATTGAAGAGCATGAAATCCAGACCATCTTCGAGCCTTTCAGCCGATTACCTAATCATCGGGAAACGATTGAGGGAACGGGCATCGGTTTGACCATTGTCCGTAAGCTTGTCACAGAAATGGGGGGAGAGATCCGTTGTGAAAGTTTGGTGGGTCAAGGTACGACTTTTTGGATGGACTTCCCTGTTTACGACTTGCTGCCAAAGCTGGGAAAACCGGTCTATAACGGACACTCATTCAAGGAGGAGCATCATATTGAAGCCAACAGTGGCTTGGTCCTGTATATAGAGGATAATCCTGCGAATATTGCCCTGGTTGAGATGGCTCTGGCTGAAATACCGGATGTAGCCCTGGTTTCGGCACCTGATGCGGAGATGGGGATAGAGCTTGCAAAGAGTATAAAGCCGGATCTGATCCTGATGGATATCAACCTTCCCGGTGAAAACGGTTTCCTGGCAAAAGCGCGATTATGGGCTGATGAGGAGACACGCGCTATCCCGGTGGTTGCAATCAGCGCTTCTGCCATGGAGGATGATATTCAACTGGGACATGATGCCGGGTTCAAATCATATCTCACCAAGCCGCTGGATGTAGTGAGACTCACCGATCTTATTCGGCATGAGCTACAATGAGGCAGAATTTTCCGTCATGTGCTAAAGTTGACGGAATCAACGCTACCCAATCTGGCACGGGGGGGGTTCTATGTATTGTCGTTTGTTCGCTGTGGTATTGGTTGGCCTTATGATGATGTCAGTGGGCCGGGCAGCGGATATCGTCATTGCCAATGATGACGCATGGCCGCCTTTTTCCCATGCGGACCAGCCGGGTCAGGGCATGGCGAATATGCTGGTGATTGCTGCATTTCAGGCGTCGGGCCGTGAGGCCGAAATCCGTTTGTTGCCATGGAGCCGGGCTTTGGTATCTGCGCGTTTGCACAAGGTAGATGGCGTGGCGGCTGCCTTCCGGACCCCGGAACGAGAAGAGGTTTATCTCTATTCGGATAGTTTCTGGGAAGTTCGTGGGGTTCTGCTGGTCCAGGCACAGTTTCCATTGGTTCGATACGAATACTGGGATGAATTGAAGGGATTCTCAATTGGCGTGATCCAGGATAATGCGGCCCCTCTGGGGTTTCTGGAAGCCGATCTGGACTTCCGTTCGGCCCCAACCCGGGTGTCAAACCTGCGTAAGCTGGCTTTCGGCCGGGTGGATATGATCTATGACGTTGAGCTGCCAATGTTCAACACGCTTGATGAGATTGGATTGGAGCGCTCAGATTTCAGAGTGCTGGAGCCGCCCGTGGGCCGAAACCGTTTGCATCTGATCGTGGCAAAAGATCATCCGGAAGGAGCCGGTATCATCCAGGCGTTTAACATGGGTCTTCAGCGAATTCGGGAGAATGGCACCTATTCAAACATCGCGAAACGATTTCAGTTACCCGTTGTCAGTCCAATCGACTAGGCGGTTTCGCGACGTTGTCCGGAAGCCTGGAACAGGGCGACACAGCCCTCAATCCGAATGTCTACATGCGAAAATCGCTCTTCTAACAGTTTTTTCAGGTCGCTGAGTGAGTCCCGGTCATTGGTAAAGATACCCTTGGAATTGTAAAATGCCATCAAGCGGCGGGCCGCCCAGCCGCGCTTCACCCCGCCGGATAGGATGGTTGCTCCGAACAATGTGCCTTCTTCCGCGAGCAGGGACATCACGTTGTCCAGGACAATCGCCTTGTCAGGCAAAGAGCCGGGCAGGCAATGGAGGAGATAGCCCAGGCAGATGGATTGGAACGGGCCGTCATTGGGAAGGGATTTGAAAACATCCGCCTTGATTTTTTGCAGATTGATTGACGGGTTAGCCTCTGCGATGCGCTGTGCGGCAAAATCAAGACAGCCCTGGTTAAGATCCAACAATGTGACTACAGGTTCGCTGCCTGGCAATTTAGCATGCGCCGGGAACCAACCTGTTCCTACGCCGACATCAAGATGATTGGTGCTGTAGAATTGGTTGTAGAAGGCGAGAATGGTTGATGTGGAGCATTGCCAGATAAACCGGTTTGAAAGTCCCAGAACCAGGATGTCGTATATTTTGAGTGTGCGACTGGAATAGACAGCCTGTCCCGCTTCGATCTGGGCATCGGTAATGGTCATTGGGTACTCCGGTATGTTTAATCATTCTCTCCTAACATGCTGAGCTTGTCGCGACCAACCCCTATTGCTGACAAATCTGGTATATCAGTGGCATAATACTGTTTTGTTGTCGTTTCCTTGTTGAGAGTGCCCATGTCTGCCCCCCCCGATCAACTGCTAAACCTGCGCGCCCAGATCAACCAGCTTGATGAACAGCTGATAGAAGTGCTTGGGGAGCGGTTTGAAATCTCCCGATTGATCGGTGAATTCAAGCGCAAGACCGGACTGCCCGCCCTGGATGAGGCCCGGGAGGCCGCTATCATGGAAAACCGGACGGCATTGGCGATGGAATATGGTCTGGATCGGGATTTTGCTCATCGTTTTATGCAGATGATCCTGGATCAGGTGGTCGCGGAACACCAAGAAATCAGCCAGTATAAATCACCGCCCCGAGGCCGGGCCTAGGCAAGTGAAAAGGCTGGCCTGCGGCAATTCGGACATGGACGCATCATGGTGAAGCCGTTAGGCTAGGCCGTCGGACGGTGGATGCCAGATTTTCCGTCCCGGCAAAGGGCATAAGAGAATTGAAAAACGGTTAGGTTTCAGGGGACAAGCATGTTCAAAACCATTGGGGTGATCGGCGCGGGTCAGATGGGCAACGGCATTGCCCATATTTGTGCATTATCCGGCGCGGTGGTAAAAATGCTGGATGTGGACAAAGCCCCGCTGGATGAAGCGCTTAACCTCATCTCGCAAAACCTGGACCGCCAGGTCGATCGGGACAGCATCTCGCCTGAGGACAAGGACGCGGCCTTGTCCCGGATTGAAACCGGCAGCGATTACGCGATGTTCTCCGATTGTGATCTTGTTGTCGAATCAGCTACGGAAAATGAAGAGCTGAAACGCGAGATTTTTCGCGACCTCATCCCCCATCTTCGCGATGACGCGATCATTGCCACCAACACGTCTTCTATCTCCGTGACAAGGCTGGCCGCCAATACGGACCGGCCGGACCGGTTTTGCGGTGTGCATTTCCTGAAACCGGTGCCGGCGATGCGGCTGGTTGAGATTATCCGAGGCCTGGCGACATCCGAGGACACCTTTGAGAAATGCCGGGATTTTGCCGAAAAACAGCTGGGTAAAACGGTCGCCATTTCCGAGGATTTCCCAGGCTTTATCGTAAACCGTATCTTGTTGCCGATGGTGAATGAAGCCATCTATACCCTCTATGAAGGGGTTGGCACGGTGACGGCTATCGATACCGCCATGAAGCTTGGCACCAAGCATCCGCTTGGTCCCCTAGAACTGGCGGATTTCATCGGGCTGGATACCTGTCTGGCTATCTTGAATGTGCTGCATACGGATTTGGCGGACGCAAAATACCGCCCCTGCCCTCTATTGGTGAAATATGTTGAAGCCGGGTGGCTGGGCGTGAAAACCGGTCGTGGATTTTATGACTATTCCGGGGATCAACCGCGGCCAACCCGTTGATGATCCGACACAGGCTTAGAGCTTAGTCATTGCCGGGGCCGGGGAAACTGTCGCGCAGCGGCAAGCGCACGGTCACTGTTGTACCGGACCCTTTCTGGCTGGATAAGGTCAGTTGGCCGCCATGCAGTTCGGTAAGACCTTTCACGATTGATAGACCCAGGCCTGTACCGCTGGAATCCCGCGTATATCCGCGCTCTTCCTGATGGAATGGCTCCAGGACGGACAGTAACTCTTCTTCGGCGATGCCAATCCCCTCATCCCGGACCTTGATCAGATAATCGGTTTGATCGCGAGAACCGGAAACGCGGATTTCACAGCCGGAATTGGAAAATTTGACGGCGTTGGAAATCAGGTTGGCCAGGATCTGCTTCACCGCCATCTCATCGGCCAGAATGACCGGATCGTTATCGAAGTCGATGACAAGCTTGAGGTTTTTGTCTTGCAGCGGCAGCGAGAAAAAGCGTTCAACCTCCATCGCGAGAGTTTCGCAGTTGATTTGTTCCGGTACAAGCTCGTGTCGGCCGGCCTCGATTTTGGAGAGCTCAAGGATGCCATTGATCAGGCTGAGAAGATGGGAACCGGACTGATAAATGTCGTTTGCATATTCTTGTTCCATGCCGGGGCGGATTCCGGATTTGATCACTTCGGAAAAGCCGATGATTGCATTAAGCGGCGTGCGCAGTTCGTGGCTCATATTGGCCAGGAAAGAAGATTTGGCCAGATTAGCCATGTCCGCCCGCTTGGCCATGGTTTCCGCCTGGTCGCGCGCGGCCCGCAGATTGTCCTCTCGTAATTGGATCTGCTGATATAAATGATCGAGAACATGGCCGATTTCTGTAATCTCATCCCCCTTTTTCAGCAATTTATCGGGAGAATCCGAGGTTGCCTGCATGAAATCGAGCATCCTCTTTTTCAATAAGGAAAGGCGGCGCAGAATGGAACGGCGCAGATAGGCGAGGATCATCATCGCCACCAGCAGAGAGGCAGCAGCGGAAATCAGCACGATATTGGAGCGGCTGGAAATCAGCGCGGCAAAGGAGTTGCCTTCGCGGATGATTTCGTTTTCCTGCCAGGTTAGCAATCCTGAGGCCAAGGACGCCAGCTGATTGGACAATTCGCGGTTGGCCACCAGGATCCCCGCCTGTTGATTCCGCAGCAATAACAGCTGTTCCAGTGCCTTGAGCGGGGTGTCTTGCGCCTGGATCATCGCAATAACTTTCTGTTGAGCGGGCAGGCGTGCCTGTTGTTGGGGGGGCTCCAAGCGGTCAAAAGCCGCAGCCAGCTGTTCGGATAGGCGGTCCAGGTTGGTGGATAGTCTGCGCAGCCTGGGTAGGCTGTTCAGGTCATCCAGATTGGCCAGTATGCTGATCACCCGAAGCTGCAGATGGCTCCAGTTGGATTCAGGACTATTTCCGCCGGCCGGTGCACCAAAATCTCCGATAGCGGCACGGAGGTCCTGCAATTCCATTGCAAGCTGTCTGATGCGTGTTTTGTGATGCTGGAATGTGGTGTTGGCATCATGGATGGTTGCAGATGCCTCATTCAGCCGGTCGAAATTGTCCTTGAGCCTGTCAAGAACCGGTTGAATGGTCCGGGTGGTGAAGGCACCGGAGCCTGACGTTTCGGCAACGGCGCGGTTGAACAAATCTTGCTGTTCCAGGGAATGCAGCTCTGCAATATCTTCCTCGAGCGCCCTGAGGAGATCGGAAATGCTGTTTTTAACCCGTTCGCGATCTGTTGGTGTGCGTGCTGCGATCAGCTCGACCCCTTTACCCTTCAAGGCTTGTGCACTGCCGGACAGATGGCCCGCTGCCACCAGGGCCGGCAGACGATCGCGGGCAATGCCTTCAAACCCGTTTTGCAGGGTGTTGAGGGTGATTAAAGTTGTTATTCCGGCAGCGATAGTTGCCGCGACAATGATGCTGATGCCGCCACCGAGCTTAAGAGAAACGCCTGAAAAACGCATGTGCCCCGCGCCTTGTGTTATCGGATAGGAGGCGCGAAAAGAAGACCGCCTTCAGACCAAAGCCGGTTCAGTCCCCGACCACCGGCTGGTGACAGGGTATGGCTGAGATTGCGTTCGAAAATCTCCCGATAATTGCCGACCTGACGGACAATCTGGAAGGCCCAGTCGTCCGGTAGGCCCAGTCCATGACCGATCTGATCTTTCTGACCGATAAAGCGGCGGATTTCCGTGCTCTTGCTGTCGCGCCTATGTTCGATATTCTGGCTCGATAAAGCCAGCTCCTCAGCAATGATGGTCGCATGGATCGCCCAGCGCACTGCATCGAACCATGCCATGTCGTTATCCCGGACAGCAGGTGCCAGCGGTTCTTTTGAAATTACGTCGGGAAAGACAATCGGTGGATCTCCCGGCCCGTCAAAGCGGGCCTGATGGGCGATCAAGCCCAATCTGTCATAGGCGATCAGGTCGCATTTTTTAAGATAAAAGGCTTCCAGTTGTGTCTCAAGAGAATTGAGGGCCTTAATGGTCAGCCCCTTGTTGCCGTTGTTAATCAGTTCCTGGACATTTTCAATCGTGGTGGTGTTTTTGCCGACACAGACCGTTGCTTTAGCAATATCGGAGATCTGGACGGCTCCCACACTTTGCAGTGCCATGAAGCCGGTGCCGTCGTAATAATAAATGGCAGGAAAGGCCAGTCCCTGCTCGCCGTCACGCTGTGCGGTCCAGGTTGTATTGGCCATCAGGATATCGATATCGCCATTTTTCAAGGCATCGAACCGGCTGACCACATCCACCTGGTAGAATTCCACGGCTTCGGCATCGCCGATGACGGCGGCGGCAACCACCCGGCAGAAATCCGGGAAAAACCCGCGCCATTGACCGGTTGCGTCACGGGTTGTCAGCCCTTTCCCGGTAAGGGTCAGGCCGCAGCGCAATACGCCGTCATCACGGACCCGGTCCATAGTGGGGCCGGCCGAAGCGGCCCCTGTGAGGATCAGGAAACAGAATAGGAAAGAAAGGGCAGCAAAGCGATACCGCCTGCTTTCACCGTTGTGGCTGAATGGCATAAGACTGATCATGTAGCTCCAAACCCCTCCCGGTTCGTGGCCATTATCTCCGTTTTTGCCATGCCATTGCAATGGTTCAGGGGCAGAAATTCCCGATTTATGAATAATCGGATTATATTACCGCGAACTGTCGATCACATGTTGGATCAATGTTTTAGCATCTTCGGATGCCCAATCCGCAGGACCTGCATAACTTCCGATCACTCGGTGCTGCCGGTCCAGCAGGAAGGTGGTTGGCAGGCCGCGAACCTTGAAGGCGCGGCCCAGTTTCATTTTTTTGTCGATAAAAAGCGTCAAGTTTTCAAGGCCGAGACGATCCCGCAGAAAGGGACCGGCGATTGCCGCGCCCTTGATGTCCTGGTTGATGGTGATCACCTGAAAGTCGGGACCGCCCATGTCAGCCTGCAGCCGGTCCAGATCGGGCATTTCCCTAACGCAGGGCGCGCACCAGGTGGCCCAAAAATTTACCAACAGGACCTGATCGCCAAAGTCGCTGAAATGGCGCACGGCATCCGATTCATCAAAAAACGGGGTCTCCGGCGCGGCAACCGGTTCCTTCAGGAGCACAAATCCGCGCATTTTTCCAACTGTTGGCGGGTAATTATCCGCCTGCACAGGGTAGCCAAGCAGGGACAAGATCGCTAAAAGGGCTAGAACCGTCTTGATGCCTGCGAGTTTCAGCCGGTTTGGATAACAATGTTTCATCAGCTACCTGGTTTTATTCAATGACTGCAAACGAAATGTGGGGTGGCCGTTTTGCCGCCGGACCCGCCGCGATTATGGAAGAGATTAACGCTTCCATCGGATTCGACAAGCGAATGTATGCGCAGGATATTGCCGGTTCCAAGGCTCATTGCGCCATGTTGGTGAAACAAGGGATCTTGAGCGAAGCCGATGGTACCGCCATCACCCAGGGCCTGGACAAGGTTCTGGCAGAGATTGAGGCCGGCGCATTTGAATTTAAAGCCTCGTTGGAAGATATCCATATGAATGTGGAAGCCAGGCTGAAAGAGCTGATTGGCGAGCCGGCGGGCCGGCTGCATACCGCCAGGAGCCGCAATGATCAGGTGGCAACGGATTTCCGCCTCTGGCTGCGCGACGCCATCGACGGTTTGGAAGCGCAGTTGAAGACCCTGCACAGGGCCCTGATCGACAAGGCCGACAAACATGCCGATGTGGTCATGCCGGGCTTCACTCATCTGCAAAGCGCGCAACCGGTGACCTTTGGCCATCATCTGCTGGCTTATGTTGAGATGATCGGCCGGGACCGGGGGCGTCTCGCTGATTGCCGCAAGCGGTTGAATGAATGCCCGCTGGGGGCGGCGGCGCTGGCGGGAACATCCTTTCCGACCGACCGGCACGCAACCGCACAGATGCTGGGCTTTGACGGCCCGACCCACAATTCCATGGATTCGGTGGCTGCGCGCGACTTTGCCATGGAGTTTCTGGCGGCTGCCTCGATCACGGCGGTGCATCTTTCGCGGCTGGCCGAAGAGATCGTGATATGGGCCTCCCAGCAGTTTAATTTTGTCCATCTGACCGATGCCTTCACAACCGGTTCTTCGATCATGCCGCAGAAGAAAAATCCCGATGCGGCCGAACTGATCCGGGCCAAGCCGGGCCGGATCATCGGATCGCTGAATGCCCTGCTGATCGTTATGAAGGGCCTGCCGATGACCTATGGCAAGGATATGCAGGAAGACAAAGAGGTTACCTTTGATGCGGCGGACAACCTGTCCCTGGCGGTTGCTGCCATGGCGGGCATGGTCGAGGATATGGAGCCGAACAAGGAAAGCATGCGTGCGGCCCTGGTGGATGGTTTCCCAACCGCCACGGATCTTGCCGATTGGCTGGTGCGTGTCTTGGGCCTGCCATTCCGGGATGCACATCATGTGACCGGATCCCTGGTGGCGCTGGCCGAAAAACAGGGGGTGACCCTGGATGCGTTGAGCCTGGCGGACATGCAGACGGTTGAGCCGCGTATCACCGATGATGTTTTTTCCGTCCTCTCTGCCGATGCCTCGGTCAATAGCCGAACCAGTTTTGGTGGCACGGCACCGGCCAATGTGAAGGCGGCGGCCAGCGCCGCCCGGGAGCGTTTCCTATGATCAAAAAGCTGACGGTTCTGATCGCTGTCTTAATGCTGGCCGTTCCGCTGGGCGCCTGTGGGAAGAAGGCCTCGCCGGAGCCGCCGTCGGGTAAGACGGATTATCCCAGAACCTATCCGACCAGTTGATCTGATCCCGACTGGGTTTTGTTTTTGAAGGTTTGAACGATGAACCATTTTGAATATCGCGACGGCATACTGCATGCCGAAGATGTTGCCATTTCCGCCATTGCCGAGGCGGTGGGCACGCCGTTCTATGTTTATTCAACAGCGACTTTGGAACGCCATTACCGGGTTTTTGCCGATGCCTTTTCTCAAGAAGGCCTGGATGCCCTGGTCTGTTATGCGGTCAAGGCCAACTCCAACCTGTCCGTGATTCGGACCCTGGCCCAGTTGGGCGCAGGCGCGGATGTTGTTTCCGAGGGAGAGTTGCGACGGGCCCTGGCGGCCGGTGTGCCGCCGGAAAAAATTGTGTTTTCAGGGGTCGGCAAAACCGTTTCTGAGCTGGAGTTTGCGCTTAACGCCGGGATCCTTGAGATCAATGTGGAAAGCCTGCCGGAATTGGAGATGTTGTCCGATACCGCGCAGCGGCTTGGCAGGGAAGCCCATGTGGCGATCCGGGTCAATCCGGATGTGGATGCCAAAACCCATGAAAAAATCGCCACCGGCAAAAAAGAAAATAAGTTCGGCATCGACATTGAATATGCCGGGCAAATCTATGCCCGAGCGGCCAACCTGCCGGGGATCAAGCCGGTATCAATCGCCGTGCATATCGGGTCCCAACTGACGAGCTTGGATCCCTATCGGGCGGCCTTCGCCAAACTGGCGGAAACTGTGGAGACCCTGCAGAAGCAGGGGATCGGCATTGAGCGGCTGGATCTGGGCGGTGGCTTGGGGATTCCCTATGATGCCAGCGATTCCGAGCCGCCCCTGCCCAGCGACTATGCCAAGGTTGTCCGCGAGTCTGTCGGGCATCTTAATCTGCCGATCATGTTGGAACCCGGCCGCCTGATCGTTGGGAATTCCGGCCTGCTGGTGACCGAGGTTATTCTGGAAAAAGTGGGTGAAACCAGGCGTTTTGTGATCGTTGATGCCGCGATGAACGATTTGATCCGGCCGTCGCTATATGACGGGCATCATGAAATCATGCCGGTGCGGGAACCCGCCGAGAATGCGCAAAAATCGGCTGCCGATGTTGTCGGTCCGGTCTGTGAAAGCGGGGATACCTTTGCCAAGAATCGTCAGCTCCCGCCGCTCGATCATGGTGATCTGGTGGCTTTCGGGTCGGCGGGTGCTTACGGTGCAGTGATGGCATCGACCTACAATACCCGGCTTCTGGTGCCGGAAGTTTTGGTCAAGGGTGATCAATTTGCTGTAATCCGCCCAAGACAGACGTATGAAGAGCTGTTAGCATTGGACCATATGGCGGAGTGGCTCGACTGAGGTTCCTGCCGCATCGTCCATTGTGAAGGCAGCAATGGAGAAGAAGGCATGGATTATGCGCCAGTGATTGCAGTGGTCGGGCGATACCGCTTTCTGCTTGTCTTGGCTGTCTTGTTATTCCAGGCCCTCTCCACGGCTTTATGGCGTCCGTTTTTCCTAACGTTGTTTCTGGCTGGCTGGTTGATCCTGCTGGGTGAAATGGGCGGTGCCTTTTGGCTGGCCTGGATCGGGCTGGTGATGAATGCCGCTGCCATCCTTTGGACCATGGTTCTCGGGGTGCGGCGGTTCCATCCTCCCAGCAGTGAAGATGTGTTGCGTCACTTGGAGGAAACCAACGGTCTGGCAAATCGGCCTCTGCGTGGTTTGGCCGACCATGCCGCTAGTACGGAAGAGCCGACCTCGCGCCTTTTATGGCATCGCCATATCCAGAAACTGGTGGCCACCATCGGGCGGCTGGAATTCCATTTTCCAGCCCCTTTGCTGTCCAATCGGGATCCCTATGCATTGAGGTTTCTTGCGCTGTTGATCCTGTTTGTCGGTTTTTCCGTGACCGAAGGGCCATTGGGCAGCCGTCTTGGTGCGGCATTCAAGGGCGGCGGGCTGAATGTGCCGGCCGGTGAAATGATCACTCTGGACGCTTGGGTTGAGCCGCCTGATTACACCCGTATCCCGCCGATATTGCTGGACCGCGATGGCCGCAAGCGCGCCCAAGCCGGTGAGGAAGAAACCGGTTCCGGATCAGATTTGGCCAAGCGCCAGGCGGATCTGGTGGTGGTGCCGGAGGGCAGTGAGATGGTTCTCCGGGTGAGCCAATCGGGCGAAGTGCCGAGTTTTCTGTCACCTGAAAATGCTGGGCAGGCCTTCACCCGAGAGGCAGAGGGGCAGTTTGCATTCCGCGCGACGCTGGATGCGGATGGCGATTATCGGGTCGACGTGGATGGCGACATTCTAGCGCAATGGTCCGTGCGGGTTTTGCCGGATCAGGCGCCAAGCGCGGCCTTCAAGGGACCAGTCCAAATCACATTGAGGGATTCCATTCTGGTTTCTTATCTGGCGCAGGATGATTATGGCGTGGCTGATCTGGTTCTCAGGCTGCGCCAGAGCGGACGTCCCGACGGACCTGTTGAAGAATTTCCCCTGCCGGCCGGCTTTGGCAGTCGGTCTGTCCTGGACAGCAGCCACTATCTTGACCTGACGCCGCATCCTTGGGCCGGGCTTCAGGTGTTGGCGACCCTGGTGGCGGTGGATGACCGCGGCCAGACCGGGGAGAGCGCGGTTATGGCGATTCTGCTGCCCCAGAGGGTCTTCACCCATCCTGTTGCCCGAGTGATCATCGAACAGCGCCGCCTGCTGGCCGCAGGTGAGGAAACGCCTTCTGCCGTCGGTCGCAACCTGCATGCCCTTGCCTGGAATGCGGAAGCTTATCATCACGATATGACGGTTTTTCTAACCTTGGATGTGGTGGCGGCCAGGCTGCATCACCGCAAGGTCGAGCCACAGATCCCATCCGTCCTGTCTTTACTCTGGAAGGTGGCGCTGCGCTTGGAGGATGGTGAGGTATCTCTCGCGGCGCAGGAACTTGAAGCGGCGGAAAAAGCCCTGCTGGAAGCATTGAAGGATGGGGCCGAACAGGAGCTGATCGACCAACTCATGAACCAGATGGAACAGGCGATGTCGCGCTATCTGGAGGCCCTGGCCCAGCAGATGCAGCAGGAGATGGAAGAAAATGGTGAAAGCATCCGCGATGTGTCCAATGCCCAACAGCTGACCGGGCAGAATATCCAGGAAATGATGGATAAGATCCGCGAGCTTTTGCGCATGGGCATGGTGGATGAGGCCCAGAAGATGCTCGCGGAACTGCGGGAAATGATGCAAAATCTGCGTGCCGCGCCAAGCCCCTTCGCCTCCGGTGAGGGCAAGGAGGCGTTGGACATGCTTAAAGATCTCTATAACCTTATGGAACAGCAACAAAACCTGCTGGAAGACACGCATGACCAGGCGATGGGGCGCGAGCGTCAACCTGGTGAAGGGTCAAGCGATCCTGGCTCTATGAGCCCGCAGGAACAGGCCGCCCGCCAGGAACAATTACGCCGTCAGCTTCAGTCCTTGGGGGACCGCATCGGGGATATGCTGGGGGATGTGCCGCCCTCAATGGGCGAGGCGGGCGATTCCATGGGGGATGCCTCCCAGGCGTTGGGCGAGGGGCGCACCCACAGGGCTGCAAAATCCCAAGGCAATGCCCTGAACCAGTTGCAGGAAAGCGCAAAGGCGGTTCAGGATGCGATTATCGAACGGTTTGGCAATGGTGGCAGCAGCCCGCAGGTCATGCAGGGGGAAGCCGAAGGCAGTGGTCGTGACCCGTTTGGCCGGGTGCCCAACGCGGGGAATCAGGGCAATGGTGCCGGAGAGACCGAAATCCCGGATGCCGGTGATATTGAGCGTGCGCGCCAGATCCGGGACGAATTGCGCCGCCGGTCCGGTGATCAGGACAGGCCACCGGTGGAACTGGACTATATCGAGCGATTGCTCAAGCCGTTTTAACAGGCTGGCTTGACCCGGAAGTCAAGCAGGAATGTGCAGAAGCTTGTTGCCAATAGTCGGCTTTATTGTGAACTGCTTTCGTCCTGTTCCGGCATGGACGCTTCACCATCCATTGGCATTTTTTCGTTTTCCAGCATATGGGCTTCTTCATCCGTCACAAAGGTGACGTTGAGATTGACCGCACCGCGTGGCGGATTCACCACTCGGGTTTCATAGGCAACGCTTTCCCCTGGCAGTGCCTCGGTATTTATCGCCTCGAATACCCAAACATGGATGGCTTCATTTTGCGTGTTCAGCAGGATGCCTTTGATTTTGGGAATGACGATTGGTTCGTCCGTCACATTTGTGGCCGTGCCTGAGATGACCAAGGTTGTTTCCTCGCCTGTGATTTCCCGGTCGACCGTGGGCTGAGGCAGATCCAGGCCATTGCCCAGAATAGAGATCTCGATCCCCAGGCTGGTATAGACCTTTTTCAGGGGCGGATAGCTCTCGACCAGGCCGAATCGCAGGAAATATCCCAGAATGCCGAAAACAACGATAAACACACCAAGGGCGGCCCAGGCAATCAGCGGGCCTTTGGAATCGGTCCTTCCCGAAGCCCTTTGCGGTTGAAATCCTTCTGGTGGTATCGGGGGCAGATCATCACCGATTTCCAGATGCGGTTCCGGCGGTGGCGGCGGTGGTAGGTCCTCTTCCATAGGCGCATCTTCGGCCGACGGAGCTTCCGGCTCAGGCTCAGGCTCCGGTTCTGGCGCGGCGGCGGGCGGCGGCGGTGGCGGCGGTGCCGGTTCGGGTTCCGGTTCGGGCTCCGGGGGCGCTACGGGCGGCGGCGGTGGCGGCGGTGCGGCTGCGGCCGTTGGTGCAGGGGCAGCAGGGGGGGCTGCGGCTGCCGGAGCTGCCGTTGCTTGCGGCTCGGGATCCGCATGCCACCTGTGGCTGCATTTGGCGCATTTCACAGACCGGCCTTCCGGCGGAATGGCATTAGGATTGACCTTGAACTTGGTCGCGCAGTTGGGACAGCTTAAGATCATGATCCACTCAACGCCTGTTCTTGCACTTTGCTTGCGTCTTCTCTTTTGGCTTCGGTATGCATACTGGTCACGGATGGCACCTTGTCGCATCGCCGGGCCGGGTCGACACCGGGTATGAATATTTTATATTGGCACACCTGATGACGTGCAATTAGTTTTCATAACAGTGATTACGCCATTTTGTGGTTCTCTTTGTCAACGGACACATATATTTAGAGGAAGCACCGCAGGCATTGCAGAGGGTAAAGGTCCGCTGACCGGGCCGTTTGGGACAGGAATATGATTCGATTTGAAAATGTTGGAATGCGCTACGGAGCCGGCCCCGAGGTGCTGCGTGACGTCACTTTCCAACTGGAGCCGGGCTCCTTCAGTTTCCTGACAGGCCCCAGTGGTGCTGGAAAATCCTCCCTGCTGAAGCTGATGTATCTGGCGCACCGGCCCAGCCGCGGTCTGGTGACCCTGTTCGATCGGGATACCTCTACAATCCATCGTAAGGCGTTGCCGACCCTGCGCCGCAAAATCGGCGTGGTTTTCCAGGATTTCCGCCTGATGGAGCATATGAGCACCTTTGACAATGTGGCGCTGCCGCTGCGGGTCAAAGGGGTGTCCGAGGACCGGTTGAAAAAACATGTGACAGAATTGTTGGCCTGGGTTGGCCTGAAAGATCAGATCAATGCCAAGCCAGCCACTCTTTCTGGTGGCCAGCAGCAGCGGGTTTCGATCGCGCGCGCGGTTATAAGCCGACCTAAACTGCTGCTGGCGGATGAGCCGACAGGGAATGTGGATGATGAAATCGCGGTGCGCCTTTTGTATTTGTTTGAGGAATTGAACCGGATGGGCACGACCGTGATGATCGCGACCCATAACCAGAGTTTGATCGACCGGTTCCAGCATCCGGTTTTTCATCTCGAAAATGGTGAACTCACGGCCCTTGATCCGATCCAGCCGCCGCAACCGGAAGAAAATCCGTTCTTCGTCAATGAAATGATGCATGGGCGGGAGGAAGGGCAATGATTTTTGCGCGCGCGACGGATATCCCCCTGGCAAGGGATCCTTCCACACGGCTGGTGCCCTGGGTCATCGGGTTCATGGTGTTCCTGGCGATCCTGGCGGTCGCCGGCGGCGTTACCCTGGCCGGCATGGCAGCAGGCTGGCAGCAAGGCCTCACGGGCAGCATGACCGTGCAGGTGCCGCCGCTTGCTGATGACAGTGATGAGGAAACTGAGCAGAGGGTGCGCCAGGCGCTGGAGGTTCTGCGCCGGACCCGCGGTCTGGGTGAAGTGAACCTGCTGCCGTCAGAGGATATGGTGGTGCTGTTGGAGCCTTGGCTGGGCGGCGGCGTGGATCCGGATTCACTACCCTTGCCCCGGTTGATTGATGTGGTGATTGATGATGCCGATGATCTGGACATGGATGATGTGCGCCGACGTTTGGCGGCAGCGGTTCCGGGGGCCGCCCTGGATGATCATCAATTGTGGCGTGAACGCATGGTCGGATTCCTTGAACTGCTCCAGCTTGTGGCCTGGAGTGTGGTTGCGGTCGTGGCGGCCTGCGCGATCGTGATGGTTGTTTTTGCCACAAGAAGTGGCCTCGCCGCCCATCGGCGTGTGATCGAGACTCTGCATTTGATCGGTGCGCGTGACGGCTATATCGCACGGCAGTTTCAACTGCATGCAACCCGCTCTGCCTTTAAGGGGAGTTTGGTTGGGGCGCTTTTTGGCACGGGCATCATTTTCGGGCTCTTGCAGATGGCCCATGCCATGGGTAACACAGCATCCAGCCTGGCTGTTTTCGGCTGGCAACAATGGCTGATCCTGACCCTGGTGCCGATCCTCGGGATCACGATTACCGCGCTGACCGCCCGTGTTACGGTGATGCAGGCCCTGAGTAGGCTGGTTTGAATCCATGTTTGGCAAACGACGTCCCAGAAAGACCAGTATCGCCGGCAGCCTGATCATCTTTGCGGCCATATCCTGGATTGTCGGATTACTGTTTTTTGTGGCGGCCATTCCGGACAAGGTCACGGATGACGGCAGCAAGTCCGAGGCGATCGTGGTCTTGACCGGCGGTTCCATGAGGTTGGAAACGGGTCTGGATCTTCTATCAAAGGGGGCAGCGGACAAATTATTCGTTTCTGGCGTCCATCGCGGGGTGGATGTGGCGGAGCTGCTGAGGGTTTCCCGCCAGAGTCCAGGCAAATTGGATTGTTGTATTGCGCTTGGCTATGAAGCGAGTGATACCCATGGAAATGCGGTCGAGACGGCCAACTGGGTTCGGGAAAACGGTTTTAAGAAGGTGCGTCTGGTGACAGCCAGTTATCACATGCCGCGCAGTCTTCTTGAACTCAGGCATGTCATGCCGGAACTGGAGGTGCAGCCGCATCCGGTGTTTCCGGATCATGTAAAAACCGACAGCTGGTACCGCTGGCCGGGCACGGCTGCGTTGCTGGTCGGGGAATATCTGAAACTGCTTTTGATGCCAATGCGTTGGCTCTGGATCGACCTTGTCGGTTAAACGCATCGTGATATTCCGATTTTCATGATGTCCGCGGTCTCTTGGTTTTTAGGCTGCGGCCTGATAAACCGGCAATATCGATTGATTCGGGATGTATGGGTGGAATGAAGCTTATAAGATCGATCCTGTTTGCCGTCTTTTTCTATCTGACGACAAGTACGCTGTGCATACTCTATATTCCAGCCATCCTGTTGCCGCGTCCTGTTTTTGCCAGGATGGTTGTTTTTTGGTGCTGGTGCATCACGGGGATCGCCTCCCTGTTTGGCGGGATGCGGTACCGGGTGATTGGGCGTGAAAATATCCCGTCAGGACCGGTGATTTTTGCCGCCAAGCATCAATCCGCCTGGGAAACCATTTCACTGGGCGTGATCCTGCCGGATGTTGCTTTCGTGCTGAAAAAGGAATTGCTGCGCATTCCGTTATTTGGCTGGTATCTGGGCAAGATGCAGAATATCGCGGTTGACCGGTCGGCGGGGGCTTCCGCCCTGAAGGATCTGGTGGCCCAGGCGAAAAAACTGATCGCTGACAATCGGTCGGTGTTGATTTTCCCGCAGGGGACCCGCATGGCCCCAGGGGATAAGACCAGTCCCTATCTGCCGGGCATTGCGGCGGCCTACACCAACCTTGAGGTTCCGGTTGTGCCGGTTGCGTTGAATTCCGGCATGTTCTGGCGGCGGCATGGTTTTATGAAAAACCAGGGTGTCATCACGGTCGAATTCCTGCCCGCCATCCAGCCCGGTTTGAACCGTCGTGAATTCATGAAACAGCTGGCGGACAGCATTGAACCGGCGACCGAAGCGCTGGAAATCGAGGCGGCTGAGAAATACCGCATTCCTTATGTGCCGGTAACAGAAGACGGGCCGGAAACCTGATCTATATGGTATCTAGTTATGGTCGGTGCGGTTTGTGGATAACTCTGTGGGTTTTACAGCCACTTTCGTGATCCAAACAGACATTTTTCCGGATTCCAACAACTTGTAACATTTCTTTCATCAATTTGGTGAAGACCGTATTCCCTCTGATACGTTGACTTGGCACACTGCGCACCTCTAACATGATAGGGCTGTAAGTCCTAGATTTTCTGGTGTTTTGACCGCTCGCCCCTGGTTTCCAGGTCTGGTGGGTGCATGTCGAGGAGGCACGGGCATGGATGAAACCGCTTTTGCGCGTTTGATCTGGGATATGAAATACCGCTTGAAGCGGCCCGACGGCACGCCTGTGGACAATTCGGTTGAAGACAGCTGGTTCCGGATCGCGGAAGCGTTGTCCGCGGTTGAAGTGGGCGGCAAACGTGTGCGTCAGACCTGGAGCCGGAAATTTGCCGCCGCCCTGGCCGACTATCGGTTTCTGCCAGCCGGCCGGATCTGGGCGGGGGCCGGCACACAGCGATCAGTGACTCTGTTCAATTGCTTTGTCATGGGGCAACTGCCGGATGATCTCAACGGATTGTTCGAGCATCTGCGCGAAGCGGCGCTCACCATGCAGCAGGGCGGCGGGATCGGCTATGATTTTTCCACCATCCGTCCGCGTGGCGCACCGGTCAGCGGCGTTGGTGCCGATGCCAGCGGTCCGGTCTCCTTCATGGATGTCTGGGATTCCATGTGTGCCACCATCATGAGTGCCGGTACAAGACGCGGGGCGATGATGGCGACACTGCGCTGTGATCATCCCGATATTGAAGAATTCATTCATGCCAAGCAACAAAAGGGGCGGCTGACCAATTTCAATATGTCTGTCACAGTGACGGATGCCTTCATGGCGGCGGTGGAGGAAGACCGGCCCTGGGATCTGGTTTTTGAGGGGCATAGTTATCGGAGCCTGCGCGCGCGGGATCTTTGGGATCAGATCATGCGGGCAACCTATGATTATGCGGAACCGGGCGTGATCTTCATCGACCGGATCAATGCGCGCAACAATCTGAGCTATTGCGAGACCATCGCGGCAACCAACCCCTGCGGCGAACAGCCCCTGCCGCCCTATGGGGCTTGCCTCTTGGGGTCGATCAACTTGGCTGCCCTGGTGCGCGATCCGTTTACGGCCAAAGCCCGGTTGGATGAAGCGGCCCTGGAAAAACTGGTGCCGATAGTGGTGCGCATGCTGGATAATGTGATTGACGTCTCCCGTTTTCCCCTGCGGGAGCAGGAGAGGGAGGCGAAGGCCAAGCGGCGCATCGGTTTGGGGGTCACGGGTTTGGCCGATGCCTTCATCCAATGCCGTGCGCGGTATGGCTCGCCGGAATCGATAGATCTGATGAAACGCTGGTTTACCCGGATCCGGGATCAGGCCTATCTGGCATCCGCGGATATCGCGGCGGAAAAAGGTTCCTTCCCCCTGTTTGACCAAGAGGCATTTTTGGCGGGGGAAAATATTCGAAACCTGCCGGATAAGGTCCGCAAGGTGATCGCCAAGAAGGGGATACGGAATGCTCTGGTGACTTCGATCGCGCCCACTGGCACCATTTCGCTTGTGGCGGGCAATGTCTCTTCCGGCATTGAGCCGGTTTTTGCCTTTTGCCACCACCGACGGGTCCTTTTGCCGAACGGCGAGGCGGAAGAACATGAAGTGGTAAACCATGCCTACGCGTTGTTCCGGGAAAAATTTGGCGAAGAAACGGCTCTGCCGGACTATTTTGTCGATGCCCAGTCGCTGGCGCCGGAGGATCATCTCAAAATACAGGCAGTGGCCCAGGATTATATCGACAGCTCGATTTCAAAAACGATCAACCTGCCGGAGGAAACCTCTTTCACGGCTTTCAAGGATATCTATAGCGAAGCCTATCGGTTGGGTTGCAAGGGCTGTACCACCTATCGACCCAACCCTGTTACCGGGGCGGTGCTGTCCACCAAGCCGGAACCTGTCAAACAGGCGGGCTTGTTGCCGGTGATCACCCAACAGGAACGTGGCGATATTGTGCATCTGACCCAGCCGCTGGACCGGCCGGAAGCCCTTGAAGGCCGCACCTATAAACTAAAATGGCCGGAGAGCGACCATGCAATCTATATCACGCTCAATGACCTGATCGAGGGCGGGCGGCGGCGACCGTTCGAGGTCTTCATCAATTCCAAGAATATGGAACATTATGCCTGGACCGTGGCGCTGACCCGGATGATTTCGGCGGTGTTCCGGCGCGGCGGCGATGTGGCCTTCGTGGTGGAGGAATTGAAGGCGGTGTTTGATCCTCGCGGCGGCTATTGGCTGGGGGGTAAATATGTGCCAAGCCTGCTGGCGGCGATCGGCGGGGTGATTGAACAACATATGATCGAGATTGGTTTTCTGACCGCGGAAGGCGGCAGCATGCTGACCGAGCAGGCGGAAAAGCGCATTGCCCTGGAGCGGGGCGAGATCGGTGATCGGCCACCCGGACGGCAATGTCCGAGATGCCTGTCACCGGGATTGATCCATCAGGAAGGCTGCGACACCTGCCCCAGCTGCGGCTGGTCGAAATGCAGCTGATCGGTTTTTCCAGCTGACCGGTTTTTATTGACAGAAAATTCACTTCGGCCTTACAGTCTGGTCCGTGCCGGGGCGATGGCGTCGCTCCAAAAGCACCCTTTCATCACATGATGATCACGTCCTGTACGCCCGGATGACAATGCCGGGCGGCTCTGTCTCCCGTCCGGCCAGACGTGGAGACGATGATGTCAAACATTGCCAATCGCCCGGATACCTTTATCAGCCATAATGGCGGCAAGGCCCCGCTGCCCTTCAGTGAGGCGGAATATGGTCGCCGCCTGGCCAGCCTGCGCGCTATCATGGCGGCACAAGATATTCCGGCTGTCCTGCTCACATCCATGCATAACATCGCCTATTATTCCGGCTTCCTCTATTGCAGTTTCGGTCGGCCCTATGGCTGTGTGGTGACTCAGGATAAATGCACGACCCTGTCCGCGAATATTGATGGTGGCCAGCCCTGGCGCCGTTCGGTCGCTGATAATGTGATCTATACCGACTGGCGCCGGGACAATTACTGGCGTGCGGTCCGGGATCTGGTCGGGCCGGTCAAGCGGATCGGAATCGAAGGGGATCATCTGACATTGGCGGCCAGGAAGACATTGGATGCGATGCTGGATGCGCCGGAAATTATGGATATCGCACCGGCCACCATGCAGGCCCGTATGCTGAAATCGGATGAGGAAATGGTTCTGATCCGGGAAGGCGCACGCATCGCCGATATTGGCGGTGAAGCAATCCATGCGGCCATTGCAGAGGGCGCGCGTGAAATTGACGTTGCCATGGCCGGGCGTGACGCCATGGAACGTGAGATTGCCCGGGCCCATCCCGACAGTGAACTGCGCGATACCTGGGTCTGGTTCCAGTCTGGTCTCAACACCGACGGGGCCCATAACCCGGTGACCACAAGGCGGCTGGAACAGGGCGATATCCTCTCGCTCAACTGTTTTCCGATGATTTCAGCCTATTACACCGCGCTGGAACGCACCTTGTTCCTGGGTGAGCCGGATGCGGACAGTCTGCGCCTGTGGCAGGCCAATGTGGCGGCCCATGAATTGGGCCTCTCCCTGATCAAGCCGGGCATAAGCTGTGCCGAGATCTGTGACGAGCTGAACCGGTTCTTTGCGGATGAAGGCCTGTTGCAATATCGGAGCTTCGGCTATGGCCATTCTTTTGGTGTGCTCAGCCATTATTATGGCCGGGAAGCAGGCCTGGAGCTGCGCGAGGATATCGATACTGTGCTGGAACCGGGCCATGTGGTTTCCATGGAGCCTATGCTCTGGGTGCCGGAAGGCGAACCCGGTGCCGGTGGCTATCGCGAGCATGACATTTTGATTGTCGGCGAAGAAGGGGCGGAGAATATTACCAAATTCCCTTATGGGCCGGGACATAACATCCTCTAATTATCATGGATCGCCATCCCGGCCAGGCGGCCGGGATGGCGTTATCCCGCTTACTGTTCCACCCATTTTGCCTGTTGATCCGCCACCTGTATCTCGGCGGTCAGGTGATGCTCGAAACCCGCATCATCGATCAGCCAATATTCCACCGTGATCCGGTCCGTTTCGGCCCTTGTGGCAAAGAAGGATTGCGGCTGCTCGAAAACGCTGTCTCCTTCGATCCGGTAATCAACCACGGCTTCGGCGCAGACCGCGCCATTTTCAACGCAGACCCTTCCCTTCGTCACCCTTGCGCCGGTGCCGTTCAGCGCTGTGAAGCGCCGCCGATGGTAATACCGGTCGCGATCGTCGGTCTGTTGATATTGGAAATCTGTCAACTCAAGCCGGATGAGGGCTTTTTCAGTGGCGGTGGGCGTGTCTTCCTCACAGGCAGAGAGGGGCGCCAGCACCGCAACGATCAGCAAAAGCCGATAGCACGCCAGGGTTGGATAAAAAAGGCGGCGGAGATTGTTCATGGCTCTTTCATACCTGGATTCGGGGTATATCGCGACCGATTAATCGCGGGCCCCGAAACCGGCCTGCGGCGGATCGCAGCAGACATGCGCAATATTATTACAATGCGTTTGCCTGGACCGTGAGGGGTGGGTATAAAGCGGGTCACTGTCATACCCAGCCTTATGGAACCCGCCATGAGAGAGATCGAATATTGTGAAACCATGAAGGATGTCCGCCGCAATGTGGACCGCCTGGATGCGGAACTGATTGCACTGCTCGCAGAACGGGCGCAATATGTTGCCCAGGCCGCGCGGATCAAGGACAATCCCAATATTGTCCGGATTCCGGAGCGGATTGAGGAAGTGGTTTCCAATGTGAAACGCCTGGCTAAGGAACATGGCCTGAAGCCCGAAATCGCCGAAGCCGCCTGGCGGCCCATGGTCGATGCCTTCATCGAATTTGAGATGGAGGAATATAAGCGGATCAAGCCGGAAGAGTTTTAGGCGCGTAAGACAAGAAAAGAGAGCCGATGACTATACGCCCGGAACAATCATCAGATATCGCCGCGATCCGCGACCTCATCTTCCGGGCTTTTGAAAACCACCCCCATCATGCGCCAGGCGCACGGCCCACCGAGCATCTGATTGTTGATCGGTTGCGTGATGAGGGCGCGCTGAGCCTTTCTTTCGTGATCGACGAAGGCGACAGAATCGTCGGCCATATCGCCTTTTCCAAAGTGACCATCAATGGCGAGGACCGGGGCTGGTACGGGCTTGGCCCCGTTTCCGTGTTGCCATCTGAACAGGGCCGCGGGCTAGGCAGCGCCCTGATCCGCGAAGGCTTGGCCGAGCTGGAAGCCAGCGGGGCCGCCGGTGTGGTTTTGTTGGGCGAACCTGGTTTTTATGCCCGCTTTGGCTTCCATGCCGATGGCCGGATGATTTTGCCTAATGTGCCGGCGGAATATTTCCAGATCCTGCCCTTTGGGACGGCCGTGCCCAGCGGCCAGGTCTCCTATCACCCCGCCTTTGGTTGATTATTTTCGATATTGCACGAAGGGGGTGAGGGTCGCGAGCTTGTCGTACAGCTTGCGCGCGGTCTCGTTAAAGGATTGCGTGTTCCAATAAACCCGCTCCGCCCCGTCTTTCTCCGCCCTGTCCGAAACCGCCTCAATCAGCGCGCGCCCGGCCCCGGTGCCGCGGGCCGCCTCCGATACATAAAGATCCTCCAGGTAACAATAAGGCCCCTCCGCCCAGGTGGAGCGGTGATAGAGATAATGGGTGAAACCGATTATCTCGCCCGCCTCATTCAGGGCGGCAAATCCACTGGGGTCTTCGCCAGGGGTCATCAGGCGAGCCCAGGTCACTTCGGTCACCGCATCATCCAGATCGGTTTCGTAAAAAGTGAGATACCCCTGCCAGAGCGGGTTCCAGGCCGTACGGTCGGCGGGTTCAAGCGGGCGGATGGTGACGGACATGGGGTGCTTCCTCGGGTACTGATTTATTCAGCCGCCAAGGAATAGGGAAATTGACGCGGAGGAACAGGCCCAATTTGGGAAAACTGAGGAGGCCACTATCTGGAAGCGATTGGCTATATCGGCTCTAAGGCCTGTCACAGGTGACGGAGAGGCTGGCCCCAATCTCGGCAAGTAAGTATATTTCGTCCCTGTCAAATTCCCAATTGCCTTGTGGATCGCCGTCATAGGTGACGTGAATATTAACTGATTCAACTTTTTGTCGATCATAGGAACGAAAGATGGTCTGGCAGTGTTGGGCTAACCCACGAATTGAGTTCGAATGAATCAATAGAAGCCCGTATTCATAGACTGCGGTTTCGGAAGCTTTTTTACCATAGGCCCTTGGATCGCCGGGTGAAATCCTGTGCTGGACCGGCAAATCATTCAAACCCGGTATATCTGCCGGATCGAATTTCTCCCCAAAGAGTTCCATTGTAAATAATGGATAATCTTCGTCGTAGTTGGATGTCACGCCGCCGTGCCGCCAACAGTAAGCCCGTCCATGCGCAGGGTCGGCTGGCCGACGCCAACGGGCACACCCTGGCCGTCCTTGCCGCAGGTGCCAATGCCGGGATCGAGCGCCATGTCATTGCCGATCATCGAAACCCGCTGCATGCTTTCCGGCCCGTTGCCGATCAGGGTTGCGCCTTTTAGCGGCGCGCCCAGCTTGCCATTTTCAATTTTATAGGCTTCGGTGCAGGAAAAGACGAATTTGCCGTTGGTGATATCCACCTGGCCGCCGCCGAAATTGACCGCATAGATGCCGTCCTTGACGCTTTCCAGGATTTCCTGCGGATCCTTGTCGCCGCCCAGCATATAGGTATTGGTCATGCGCGGCATGGGCGCATGGGCGTGGGATTGGCGGCGTCCGTTGCCGGTGGCCGTCATGCCCATCAGCCGGGCATTCATCCGGTCCTGCATATAGCCTTTCAGGATGCCGTCCTCGATCAGCACGGTTTTGGCAGTCGGCGTGCCCTCATCATCGATGGTGAGCGAGCCGCGGCGGTCATGGATCGTGCCGTCATCAATCACGGTGACGCCCGGAGAGGCAACGCGCTGGCCCAGCAGGCCTGAGAAAGCCGAGGTTTTTTTGCGGTTGAAATCCCCTTCCAGCCCGTGGCCGACCGCTTCATGCAGCAAAATGCCTGGCCAGCCGGAACCCAGCACCACGGTCATCTCGCCGGCCGGAGCCGGAATCGCATCCAGATTGACCAGCGCCTGGCGCAGGGCCTCATCCACACTGGCCTGCCAGCTGGCTTCGGTCACGAACTCGCCGAAACCGACACGGCCGCCGGTGCCGTAGGAGCCGGTTTCCATCCGGTCGCCGTCAGTGACCACCACAGAGATGTTCAAACGCACCAGCGGGCGGATGTCGGCCACACGAAGGCCGCTGGGGCGCACGATCTGAACTGCCTGCCATTCCCCGGCGATGGAGGCGCTGACCTGGGAGACACGCGGGTCCTTGGCGCGGGCATAGGCATCAATCTCGCCCAGCAGCTTGACCTTTTGTTCGAAGCTGAAATCACCCAGCGGGTTTTCGTCCGTGTAGAGAATATTGTTGGTGCCGTTGGGCGCGTCGGCAAAGGTTCCCGAATGGCCGGAATGAACCGCCTGTACCGTATTAGCCGCGCGTTTCAGAGCTGCTTCGGACAGTTCGGACGAATGGGCGTAGCCGGAAACCTCGCCCGCGATCGAGCGCAGGCCGAAACCCTGTGTGGTGTCGAAATTGGCCGCCCGGATTTTGCCATCATCGAGAAACAGGCTTTCCGACTGGCAGTATTCCAGGAACAATTCGCCGTCATCGGCCCCCCGCAGGGTGTCGCTCACCAGTTTTTCCACCCGGGATTGGTCCAGACCTGTATTTTCGAAGAAAATCTGGTCGGTGCGGGCGATATTGGACATGGTTTGCTCCTGAATCACTGGAATCTGGTCGGTATCGGCGGTAAAAGCGTCGGATATCGTTAATGACTATGTGGCGCTGTTGCCGCATGATTGCAATAACTATCGCCTAGGATATACAGCCGGTCGCCAATGGGAAAGACCGCAAAATCTCAAGCGGTGAAGATCCGGGCCGCCCGTTGGGGCGTCGGTGGGAAAAAGCTGGAGACGTTATGAACGATCAGAAGAAAACCTTGCGCACTTCCCTGCCGCCGGAAATCCGCGATCACCCGCTGCGCTATGATCTCAGCAATGAAATGCATGCCCGGCCGTTTGAGAAGCTCAGCCCGCCGATGCAGATCAGCTATTATTCCATGACCACGGGCGAGGGGAACGTGGGCAAGGACCTGAAACATCTGCGGCTTTTGTGCGAGCGGCTGGGGGTTAACCCGCCGGCGGAAAATGCCAGCTATTTCCGTGCCGATTTCGGGGCCTTCCGGCTGCGCTGGGAACGGCATACGGAATTCACCACCTATACCTTCATGCGCCAGGCCAACCATGGCGAGCCGTTCCAGGAAAACCCGGTCGATTTCGTGCCGCCGGAATGGCTGGAAAGCCTGCCCGGCGACCGGATGGTCGGTGCGCACCTTTGTTTCCTGCCATCGGATTCTAAGGAGCCGGATGAGGATGACCTGCATCATTGGTTTGTCGATGAAAGTCTGCTGGGCAGCCAGATGGCGGCGGGGCTGGCGCAGTTCTGGACCGATATGCGCATCCATTCCGATGGCCATAGCCGCATCCTGATCCGCGATCAGGGCATGCATCCGGCGAAAGCAGGCAGGATGATCCAGCGTTTGTTGGAGATCGAAACCTATCGCAACATGGCGCTGCTCTCCCTGCCGCTGGCCCGATCAACGGGGCCAAAAACCGCCCATATCGATACCGCGCTTGCCGGCCTGACCAGCCGCATGGCGGAACCTGGCGAAAACACTTCCGCCGAGGATGATGGCGAGATGCTGCACGAGCTTTCAGGGCTGTCGGCCCGGATTGAACGTCTGGCGGCGGCGGCGACTTACCGGTTCAGTGCGACCCGGGCCTATTATGCACTGGTGCAATCCCGTCTGGCGGAATTAGAGGAAGAGCGCATTCCCGGCTATCAGCGTTTAAGCGAGTTTCTGGACCGGCGGCTGGCACCGGCCATGCGGACGGTGGAATCCGCCGCTGATCGGCTGGCGGATTTATCCCGGCGGGCAACAAGGGCGGCGAATTTGCTGCGCACCAGGGTGGATTTCGCGGTGCAGGAGCAAAACCAGCATCAGTTGAAGGCGGTGGCGCGCCGCTCGCAATTGCAACTGCGCCTGCAGGAAACGGTTGAAGGCCTCTCGGTCGCGGCGATTACCTATTATGCCGTCGGCCTGATGGGTTATGGCGCGAAGGCGGCGAAGACGGCGGGCCTGCCGGTGGATGTATCCCTGGTCACGGGGATTTCCATTCCCGTGATCGGCGGGCTGGTCTGGCTGGGGATGCGGCGGGTGCGCCGCGCCATCATGAAAGATGATGGTCAGGAAAGATAGTGTTCCTCTGGCCGTCCGGATGATCCGGGATTAATCATGTATGGCGGCAATGGCCCCGATGGTGTGGCTGACCTCGCCCTGTTCATTAAAAAGGGGGCAGTCTAGTGATTCAAAATTCACTTCCTGGCCGTTGGGCAGATAGAGCATGCCGTCACAGCGGCGCGGCACCTTGCTTTCACAGATTTCATGGCAATAGGCGGCCAGGGTCCGGCGGCTGGGCACCGCATCATCCAGGGTGAATTTCACGCCCTGCATGGTTTCCCCGACCAGATAGGCGACCTTGTCCCCGTTCAGGCGATATTCATACCAATCCTGATCCAGCACTTTGATCAAATAGATATTGGAGGTGAATTTGGCATGCTGGACAATATCGAAATCATCCCATTGCGGCGGCTGTGGCGCAAAAGAGGACCACCAGTCATAGAGATGTCGCACCACATCAGTGTGGAAAACTTCCCGGTCAAAAACCGGATAGCGGTAGATCATTTGGAAATTATCCTGCCGTTCGGCGTGATAATCGCCAAATCGCACCTTATCGCCTTCGATGGGTTCGCGCATATCTAGATCGTCCAGCCTTTTTAATCCACCATAGGATAATAGGAAGCCCTGCGCTGATTGGTCAATAGATCCGGTCTTTTCTGTTGCCAAAGATGCTGGACAACTTAGTCTTGGAGAACAGCGTTGTAACATTCGTTATGGGAGGCCGCGTAATGGGCAAAAGACCGGATGGGAATGGCTATTGGATTCCCGTTATTGATCAGGAAAGCGCTTTTGCCGCGGTGCGGATGGCGGGGCTGCCGGTACTGGCCTTGGGGTTTTATTCCTTGCTGGCTGGGCTGCTCAGCGCTGTAAGTCCGGAATTGAGTTGGCCCTGGGTGATGGGCTATAGCGTGATCGGCTTACTGTTTGTGCTCATGGCCTTCAGGATGCGGGCCGGGCGTGCGGGATGGTCGCCTGTGGCACTTGGATTGATGGTGCTGCTGCTATTGCTCAATCTGGCGGCAGTCATCTTGATAGTGACATTTAAGGGATGGTTCAATGGCACGGCAGGCATCGTTATCGCGCTTGTTTTCCCAGTCCTGTTCCTGGTTTTGGCATTGAACGGTTTCATCGGCTGGCGTCAGTTGAAGCGCCTGGGGACGGAAACGGGATTTTAGGCGGGGGAATTCACGCAATAAAAAAGGACCTGGCCGATCGGTCCAAGTCCTGGTCAATTCTGAGGAATGGCGCGCCCGGGAAGATTCGAACTCCCGACCCCTTGATTCGTAGTCAAGTACTCTATCCAGCTGAGCTACGGGCGCATAACCATGTTTTCCGTCTGCCAGGCTTCCTGCCCGACGGCGTGGGGTATAATCCCCGGTTGGGGCTTTGGCAACCCCGGAATCACAATTTTGCAAAAAAATATCTATTATTCGTTAAAATTCCTGTTTGGGCCGCAGGCTGTGACCTAATTACAACTGTCGGAAAATTTGGCAATCCTTGTCGGGGAGCATAGACATATATGCGCTTGTGGCTTTTCGTACAGTCAAGTAGTATCGCCCGAACCAAGAATGGAAGGGGTTGATTCCCTTTTATTGTTGAACAGGTTGTTGATCGCAGGGGTTTTGATTTAAACTGCGGGTTAATGTTGTTTTCGTCTGGATGTTGCGTCCTTGGTTTAGGGGTTTTGAACCGGTCCGCGCGCCGACGGTAAAAGATTTAAAAAGGCTGAATTGGGGCATGGGTTTTTCTAAGAAATTTGCCGTTACGTTGAGTGCAGCTAGTTTTCTGTTGGCCGGATGCGGAGATTCGCTCTGGCCTTCCCTGGAAGCATCAGATCCGTCCGGTGGCAGCAGTTCTTCGGCTCCTGCGACTGTGCAACCTGTGAACAACACTGCGCCGGTTGCCGAAACCGAAGTGCAACCGGTGGCCACCAATCCGGTGCCGCAGGCCCGCACATTGCCGGATGAAAATACCGGCACCTTCGTCGGCAATAAGGTCAGCAATATGGATGGCGACCTGGCCAAACTTCAACAAGGCGTCAATGCCATTGGTAGCCGAGTGGAACAGATCCAGCGCGAGGCCCAGGTCGGATCAGACCAGTATCACAGCCTGCTCGGCTTGATCACGGCGCGTCTGCAGCGCGGTACGACGCCGGGTAACCCGATCCTGGTGGATCAGTGGAACCAGGCCCAGGTCCAGCTCGAACAGGTGGCGGAAACCATTCCGCGCATGACCAAGCTGTCCAACGAAGCGGCGGAACAGGCGGCCTTTGGCCAGTATCTGTTGAGCGCAGTGCAGGCCACCTATGGCCTCAGCGGTGCGGTCGATGCGGACCATGAGCGCCTGCAGTCTTTGGAAGACCGGGTGCATCAGGAACTGGTTCAGGTGGATCGCCTGATGACCGACCTTTCCCAGGACATCAACCGCCAGAATGTTTATGTGAATAACGAACGCCAGAATATGACGACCCTGTCCCTGGCGATCAAAAATGGCGAGCTTTATGGTGCCAGCCTGGCAACTCGGGCCTTTACCCAGACCGAAAACCTGGCCCGCGCGGCCAGCCGGTCCGAACAGCCGCATCCGGGTGACCGTCCGCTGGTGATCATCCGCTTCGACCGCCCGAATGTGAATTATCAGCAGGCGCTTTATAATGCGGTGAGCCTGGCGCTGTCCCGCAAGCCGACCGCGACCTTTGATCTGGTGGCGATTAGCCCGCAACGCGGCACCTCGGCTCAAATTGCCCTGAACAGTGCTGCCGCCAAACGCAATGCGGAAGATGTGTTGCGCACCTTGACCGATATGGGTGTGCCCGGCAGTCGGGTGCAATTGCTGGCGACCGGGGACCCGAATGCGACCAATAACGAAGTGCGGCTTTACGTCCGCTAAGTTTGGTCACATTGCCAACATGATACTGCCGAACCCGGCCTTCCCACAGGAAGGCCGGGTTCTCGCTAAACAGGGCCGGAAACGGCCCGCCTCCCGCCTGAATAGGCGGCTTTTGCTATTGATCTGATATTGAAGGATTTCTTCCGTGAGCGATACTTACCGCATGGATTTTCCGGTTTCCTGGGACGAATTGCACCGCAATGCCCGCGCACTGGCTTGGCGTCTGTCTGAGTTGGGGCCGTTTGAAGGGATTGTTGCCATCACCCGCGGTGGCTTGGTGCCGGCCGCCATTGTGGCGCGCGAGCTGGAGATCCGTCTGATCGATACGGCCTGTGTGGCCACCTATGATAAGAAAGACATGGGTGACCCCAGCATCCTGAAAGGGGTTGAAGGGGCCGGTGAAGGCGAAGGCTGGCTGATCATCGATGATCTGGTGGATACCGGCACAACGGCCAGGGTGGTGCGCAACATGCTGCCAAAGGCGCATTTTGCCACCGTCTATGCCAAGCCCGCGGGGCGGCCGCTGGTGGATACCTTCATCACTGAAGTGTCCCAGGACACCTGGATCCTGTTCCCCTGGGATGTGGCGCCCGTTTACGCCAAGCCGATCAAGGAAATGCGCTAACCGCTAACCGCGCCGATCAGGGTTGTGTCAAAGTAAGGTAGTGGTGTTATGGAGCTCAAGTGGCTCGAAGATTTTGTCATGTTGGCCAATCAGCGCAGTTTTTCGCGTGCGGCCAAGATGCGCTATGTCACCCAGCCGGCCTTCTCTCGCCGGATCAAGGCGCTTGAAAACTGGCTCGGCACCTCCCTTGTAGATCGCAGTACCTACCCCACCACATTAACCGATGCGGGGCGGCAGTTCCGGGACACGGCGGAAGAAGTGTTGCGTATCATGCATGAGGCGCGCTCCGAATTTTCCAATCAGGAAAGCCGCGGTCGCGCCACCTTGCGGTTTTCCGCCTTGCATGCCATTTCGCTCAACTTCTTTCCGCAGTGGCTGCGCGCGATAGAGGGGGAATTGGGCGAACGGTTGATGACGAGCCTGATGCCGGGAAACTTGCACGATGTGGTCTCTTCCCTGGTAAACGGTAATTGTGATTTCCTGCTTTGCTTCACCCATGATGCGACACCGCTTCTGCTGGATCCGCAAAAATTTCCGGGCATTTGCCTGGCGGAGGAAAAGTTGATCCTGGTGGGGCCGGCCAATCATAAGGGGCGACCGATCTGGGATCTGCGCCTGGGCGGTGCAGATGACGGTATTCCGTTACTGGCCTATTCGCCGGATTGCTTTTTCGGCCGCGTCCAGGATCATATTCTGGCCCGGCCCGGGATTTCCAAACGATTCCGGCCTGTTTATGAAAATCCGATGGCGGAAGCCCTGAAAGCCATGGCTCTGGCGGGGCAGGGCGTGGCCTGGCTACCGGAAAGCGCGGTTCTTCAGGAGCTGGCCGATGGGCGGCTGATCGAAATCGGCGATGACAACTACCGAACCGAGCTTGGGATCAATCTTTTCCGTGCGGCGGATAAAAACCGCACGCAGGTGCGTAGGCTCTGGCATTGTGTAGAAGGCATGCAAAGCAAGATCGCCTGCTGACCGGTATTATTCTGAAGGTATGGCGGGATTGGTGATCGGGGCCATGATTTCCTCGATCAGGCCTTTTTGCTTCAGCTTCGCCAGTCCTTGGTTGAATTTCGCCAGGATCTCCGCGCCATTTTCCGTCTTGCGGGAAATCATCATATGGTAGTTCCAATCCTGGCCAAAGCGTGGGTCAAAATCGATCCTTGTGCGATCGATCCGTCCGGCAAGCGCCTGAATGGCTTCCTGGCCGCTATGATAGAGCTCGGGCACGAAATCCACCCGGCCCGACGCCAGCATTTGAAACAGGTTTTCGTTGGTCGGCACTTCGGTTACATGGACCCGGCCTTGTTGAATCAGATTGCCAAATTGATGACCAAAGGCGCTGGATTGGATCCGCCCCATGGTGAGCCCGGCAAAATCTTCGATTGTCTGAACCTTTAATGGGTTGTCTTTTGAGTAAAAGATCACCTCGCGGAAGGTGATCACGGTATCGCTCAGACGGAATTCCTGTTCGCGCTCAGGTGTGGCGACCCAGAAAAATGTGCCGTCCCAATGCCCGTCCTGCACCAGTTTGACCGCCCTGTTCCATGGGAAGAACCCGAATTCCACGTCGATTCCCACTTCTGCAAAGGCCAGTTTGGCGATATGGGAATAGGGGCCGTAATGCGGTAGGTTTTCCGATTGAAAGGGGGGCCATTCCCCATTGGTCAGCCGTACACGCTCGGCGGCTCCAGCGGGCAATATGCCGGCCAGGATAGTAATCGCGGTGATGAAACATAACGTGATCGTGCGCATTCGGAGCTGCCCCGTCGTCATTCATGCCGCCCACCCCGGGAGTAGGGATCATAGCAAATGAATCCCGACCTGCCTACCGTTAGCGGATGTCCTTGTAGGCGGGCACGCCTCCCAAGCCCTCTGCTTCATACACGCCACGGGCTATGGCACGTGCTACGCAATCGGCCGCACCGGCCCCCAGGCGGCTCAGATCCCAGGGATCCAGTAATTCGCTGTGGTCCTCTTCCCGCGCGGTGGACAGAACAAAAACAATATCACCATCCAGGGGGCTGTGCACCGGATGTAGGGCACGGGCAAAACCGTCCTGGGCCATTACGGCGACCCGCTTGGCCTGTGGCTGGGAAAGCGGCGCGTCGGTGGCCACGGTGACCAGGGTGGTGGCGGTGCGCAGCGGCCTCTTTTGCGGCATGTCCGGCACCGGTGGCTCTTGTTTGCCCGGCGGCTGCTGCCGGCCCAATTCACCGTCCCGTTCAAATGGCCAGGCCCAAAGGGTCGTCTGGTCCGGCATGACGGCGGAACCGACGGCATTGACGGCCGCCAGGGCCCCAATGGTATAGCCCAGTTGTTCATCGACCAGAGAGCAGCTGCCAAGCCCGCCTTTCAGATCGCCTGCTTGGGCGCCTAGGCCTGCACCGGCGTTGCCGAGCGCGAAATCCGTTCCGGCCATCTCACAGGCTTCGATGCCAAGGCTCCGGTAGGGCGGTGTTCCGTCCCAGCCTTTGTTGCCGCCGTTGAGCAGGTCGAACAGGATGGCGGCGGGCACTATGGGAATGCGCGCCTCGCCCACGGAAAAGCCGCGCCCCTGTTGGGCCAGCCATTGCATCACGCCGCCAGCGGCATCCAATCCGAAGGCGGAGCCACCGGACAAGGTGATGGCATCAACACGCTCTACAGTGCTTTCGGACGCCAGCATGTCGGTTTCACGGGTGCCGGGCGCGCCACCGCGCACATCAACGGCGGCGATGGCGGGGCGGTCAGCCAGGACGACGGTTGTGCCGGTCAGGGCTTCTGTATCCTCCGCATTGCCGACCTTGATGCCGGGAACATCGGTGATGAGATTTTTCGGTCCTGGATGAAGCAGCATGATCGGTTTCCTGTAGGAATTTCCTTTAACATAGGGATGTTAAAGGGAGCCAAGGGTTTTGTTAACTGATTTTACAGGGCTTTTTCCATGGAGAGACCGGTAACATCGAAACCTAGTGATCGATACAGGTTTTGAGCCGGTTGGTTGAAGCTGAATACATGGAGGCCGAGGGCTTCTGCTCCCAATGCCCGGGCTGTCTCTTCGAGGGCCTGCATGGTGGCACGTCCAAAACCGTTCCCCTGGAAATTATCAAGGATTTCAATCTCATAAATAAATCCGCGGCGCAGGCCGTAATCATCTTTCATCGCCAGCCAAGCGTGACCGATCGGGGTGCCTGTTTCTTCCTGGACCATGTACAGATGCTGGTCTTTGGTCTCCGGACCGTCAGGCAGCAGGCCTGTTATGCTGTCGTTGGCCAGCTTCCGGGCCTGGTCCGGGGCATAACCATGTGTGCGTTGCTTGTCATCGGCAAAGGACTGAATGGCATGATCCAGCCAGTTCGCGTAATAGGACGGGGTCATGGGCAGCAGATGAATGACTGGGGGCTTGGCCATTGAGGTTTTCTATTCGCAGGCGGATTTAAAAACCGTCAGCCAGTTCTTCCAGTTTTTCCATGTCGGGAATATCCACGATACCGCCTTCCAGAAGCCGGATGAAGCCGTCGCGCTTGAGGTTGGTAAAGGTCCGGCTGACGGTTTCCGTGGTCAGGCCCAGATAATCCCCAATGTCGGCCCGGCTCATCGGGACGGAGATGGGGCTGGGTTGTTCCCCGCGCTTCTCGGCGCGTCGTGACAAGGATAGCAGGAAGGAACAGACCTTCTCTTTGGCGCTCTTTCGGCCCAACAGCAGCATATGTTCCTGGGCCTGAACCAGTTCGTTTGATGCCATGCCCAAAAGCCGTTTTTCCATATGCGGAAACTGACTCAGCAGATCCTCAAGTTTGGTGCTGGGAAAGCGGCATAACTTAACCTGATTTACCGCCTCGGCGGAATAGGCATAAATATCGTTCAAAGCGATCCCGAGGAAGTCGCCTGCGA
This sequence comes from Aestuariispira insulae, assembly GCF_003385955.1. Lineage (GTDB taxonomy): Bacteria > Pseudomonadota > Alphaproteobacteria > UBA8366 > Aestuariispiraceae > Aestuariispira > Aestuariispira insulae. The sequence goes on along the minus strand of NZ_QRDW01000012.1, from coordinate 32,625 downwards.
ACAGAAAGCCGGTGATCTGGCGCCGGCCATCGGGCATCAGTTTGTAAAGTTTCACCGCGCCGCCGGTTACATTGAACAACGACCCGGCAACTTCGCCTTCATCAATGATGGGTTCCCGGGGGGCAACATCAACCGTGGTGACGATCTGGGACAGGATCTCCATCTCATCTTCGCGCAGCACATTGCAAAGAGAAAGATCCCGAACGGAACAGGCGGCGCAAGGAGTGCCAGCCAGCGGGTCCGGCTTTGGCTGGGGGGCTGCATTTATAAGCGGTGCTGCCGCATCTTGTTTGGAAGAGCTCACGTGCTCTGGCCTTTCTTAAATCCCGAATTGCCCATCGTTTTAATCTTTTTGGGCCCCTTTGTCCGGGGCATCCAATCCATGGGCGACAGTCTAGAACATGTCCTTGAAAATAGGAACCATTTTGACTGCGTATCCCGCTACGCCGTTGGCGTCAGGAAGACATTGGCTGTATGTGACAGCACCTAATCCGGCGCTAGGGATACTGCCGGGGCAGGGTTGTGTCAATTGACGGATCTGCGACAAATTGGTCCATTCCCATAGCATCCGGATCGGGTTGTTTTATTTCACCCAGGGCAGTTCCAGCCGGAAGATGGTGCCTTCCGCGCTGGTGGATTGCAGGGACAGATCCCCGCCATGGCCGCGCGCCAACTCTCGTGCGATGGCCAGCCCGAGGCCGGTGCCGCCGGACCGTCCAGATCCTTCAAAGGCCTGGAACATGTTCTTTTGGGCCCGCGGCGGCAGACCCGGCCCATCATCAGAGATCTCGAGGGCCAGGGTTTTCCTGTCATCCGTCTGGGAGGGGCAGGTCACCCGGATCTGTCGGGCCCCTGCCTGGGCCGCATTACGGGCGAGATTCTGCAGGATGCGGAACATTTGATCCCGATCGGCATTCAGTTCCAGGGCGCAATCCCGACCGAAGCTTAAGGTGGCCCCGTTAGGCAGGCCTTCCCCCACCTCCAACAGCAGCCGGTCGAGCGGGAAACAGCTTCTGTTGAGCGGCGGCCGGTCCTGACCGACATAATTCAATGTCTGTCCACACAGCGCCACCGCACGGTCAATGGAGGAAATCAGGGTTGGTGCGATTTTGCGGACCTTGGGGTCCTCGGATGCTTCCAGGGCGTCGGAAACCACCAGGGCGGTCGACAAAATTCCCTTGAGATCGTGATTGATTTTGGCAACGGCGGTACCAAGGGCCGCAAGATGCGCCTTTTGCCGGAGCATGCCGTGAAGGCTGCGCTGCAATCCGGCCAGCTGGCGCTGGGCGCGGCCAACCTCGTCCCGGCGGCGGCCGGGGGTCATGATCCGGCTTTCATCCTCGGGATTTTCGGCGAAGCCGACCATATTGGCGGTGAAGCGGCGCATGGGCCGGACCAGGAACCATTGCAGTGACAGATAAACCAGGCCCGCTGTCACCAGGGAAATGGCGAGCGACAGCAGGAAGATCCGCCCAGCAAAAGAGACCATTGCCTCTTGCAGGGGGCCTTCATCCAGAATCAGGTCAATTTCCGCGGCTTCATCCTTGGGCGACAGGCCGACGATCCGCATCACGCGGTTTTCACCCCCGGTCAGGGTTTCAAGTGCATCCATGATCAATTCCGGGGCCATGGCACCACGCAGATCATAAGTAACATCCACAGCAGGTGGCATATCGTTGATCAGGGCGACCTTGACCCCGATCCGCCGGACGGCGATGGAACGCGCGCCCACATGTTTCAACAATTCCATCTGCAATTGTTCCGAGACCATGCCATCGGGTGTGGCATCCAATGCCAGGATCGCCAGGTGGCCCGCGCCAAGCTTTTCATTCAGCCAGTTCATCCGGAAATTCGCGACGGACGGCAAGAAGACAAAGACCTCAGTGAGCATGACAAAGCTGATGGTCAGGATCAGCAGGCGCGCGGACAGGCTGTGGACCAGCGCATGCCACATGGTTTCGCCGTTGGTGGCGGATTTTGGATCAATGGGTCCCGTCATGGGAAAACTATAACATTGTCAGAAGGTTAATCAAAACCAAACCCCCCGGTGGGGGCGTGGGGTGGCGGATTTCAGTCTTCGGCTTGCGTGCCCTTGATCTTTTTATAGACCACCGGCAGCAGTGCAATCCCGCACAAAAGGATAATCCCGGTCAGGATTTCCGGGGTTAAAACCCCTTCCAGCGAAATCTCGCCGCCCTGTTCCAGGATCGAGCCCAGGCCAGCACCGACATAGTTATAGGCGGCGCTGCCGGGAATGATGCCGAAGAAGGTAGCAATCACATAGTTGCGCACGGACACGCCGAGAAAAGCCGGGGCCAGATTGACCGCGACAAAGGGGAAAAGCGGCACGAGGCGCAGGAAAAAAAGATAGCTGAGCTCGTTTTCGTGAAACCCCTTCTCCAGCTTGTCCAGCCAGGGGCCGGCTTTTTCATGCAGCAATTCGCCAAGGGAAGTTTTGGCGACCAGAAACAGGGCTGTTGCCCCGATGGTCGCGCCCATAACCGTATAGGCGGTGCCGAGAACCGCGCCGAACATGAAGCCGCCGGCCAGGGTGATCACGGTCGCGATCGGCAGGGAAAACAGGGTGCAGAGTGCATATAGAATAATGAAGGCCAGGGCGGCCAAAAGGGCATTTTCCTGGACGAAGCTGGTCAGGGTTGCGTGGTTTTCCTTTAGGGATTCCGGGGTGAAATGTTCGTGCAGGCCGGTGGCGATGAAAAGAATGAAAACGGCGATCAACAGATAAACGGGTAATAGACGTTTATGGATCGACTTTTTTTCCTGCATTTCCAATTCAACTTCCGTCATCGCTTAAAACCTGTGTTTGATTTTATCTGCAGGCGGGATATAAAGCCCACAGCTAATTGTTATTGCCCCACGAATGCGTTGTAGCCTGTGCGGCTCTGACGTGCCAGTAAACGCTCCGTGAGAGACGCGCGAGCGGTTTGTTAATAGGTGAGTTTTTGCCCCTTCGGCCCGGATAGAGTCGTTTGCGGCGACTCATCCGTTGACTTGCACGGCCATGCACACTATACAGCGGCGTTCGAATTTCCGGGCCTATGCCCAACTCTAGGAGAAGAAACGTGAAACGCACCTATCAGCCGAGCCGGCTCGTTCGCAAGCGTCGCCACGGATTCCGTGCACGCATGGCTACCAAAGCTGGTCGTACCATTCTGGCCAATCGCCGGGCCAAAGGTCGCAAGCGTCTGTCCGCTTAAGACCCGATGTTACCCGCCGTTGAAAGATTGACGCGGCGGTCTGAATACCTGCGTGTAGCAGGTGCTCGGCGAAGCGCCGCGATGCCCGGTCTGGTTCTCCAGGCACGGGAATCCAACATGCAGGAAGCGACGATCCGGGTCGGGTTCACTGCCAGCCGCAAGGTCGGCAAGGCGGTGGTCCGAAACCGGGCCCGTCGGCGGTTAAAGGCAGTGGCACGGGAAATCCTGCCACTTTTTGCGCTTCCGGGGCATGATTATGTCCTGATCGCACGGGCCGGCACGGTAGACCGGCCTTATCCAGCCCTTATCCGTGATCTCAAGAAGGCCTTGAAACGCTTGAAGCTTCGGCGTGACAAGGAAGAAGAGGTGGGGGCGGAAGCTTCTTAAACCCCCTCGCCAATTGAAACAGAGCGAGTTGACTTGAGCAGGCCGCAAGCCCGGTGATCCAACCGGCAGGTTTGCGCGAACCGGGGTTTTCATGGAACAGAAGAACGCCTTTCTAGCCATCATCCTTTCCATTTTGGTGTGGGGGGGATTCCAATATTTCGCCCCGGCCCCGCAGCCGGTCGCGCCGCAGGAACAAACGGCTGACGGCGTTGCCACGCCGCAACCGGGCAGCAGTGCGCCAACCGCTCTGGAAACGCCGACATTGGAGACGATCCGCGACAAAGCGGAAGTGCTGGCTGAAAGCCCGCGTGTTAAAATTGAATCGCCTGTTCTTACAGGCTCGATCAATCTTCGTGGTGCCCGCCTTGACGATCTGGTTTTGCCGGAATTCAAAGAGACGCTGGATGAAGACAGCAAGAATATCGTTCTGCTGCGCCCAGAAGGCACGAAAGGCGCGTTTTTCGCCAGCATGGGGATGTGGGCGTCAAAAGGCGTCGAGGCACCGAAGGCCGATACCGTATGGTCGGCGGATCGGGAAATCCTGACACCGGGCAATTCCGTGACCCTGTCTTGGACCAACCCAGCGGGTGTCGTGTTCCAACAGGTCTACAGCCTGGATGAACATTATCTGTTTACGATTGAGCAGAAGGTCATCAATAACAGCGCCGATGAAATCCAGGTGGCGCCTTATGGCACAATCCGTCGCCTTGGCACGCCGCAGACCGAAGGTTTTTATATCCTGCATGAGGGTTTCACTGGTGTTTTGGATGAAAGCCTGAAGGAAGAGAGCTACGAAAACGTTCAGGATGCGGAAAAAGGCACCGTGAGCTTTGAGAGCGAAGGTGGTTGGGTCGCGATCACCGACAAATACTGGCAGACAGCTCTGCTGCCGGATCAGGGCAAGAAGATCAAAGCCCAGTATCTGGCCAAGGCGAGCGGAAACGATTTCAATTATACCGCCAATTTCATCAATGAGCAGAGCACGGTTCTCGCACCTGGTGCCGCTTTCGAAAGCAAGGACCACATCTTTGCCGGGGCGAAAAAAGCCATCTTGATTGATGAATACAAAGAGCAGCTGGAACTGCCGCTGTTCGACCGATCTGTAGATTTTGGTTATTTCCATTTCCTGACCCGGCCGATGTATTACATCATCCATTGGCTGAACGAATTCCTGGGCAATTTTGGCCTGGCGATCCTGGCTCTGACGCTAGGCATCAAGATCATCCTGCTGCCGCTGGCGCATAAATCCTATGTCTCCATGAGCCGCATGAAACTTTTGCAGCCGAAAATGCAGGAGTTGAAGGAAAAGCACGGGGATGACCGTCAGAAGCTGAATATGGCAATGATGGAGCTCTACAAGAAGGAAAAGGTCAATCCGTTGGCCGGTTGTCTGCCGATCCTGGTGCAGATCCCGATCTTCTTTGCGCTCTATAAGGTTCTCTTCATCAATATTGAAATGCGCCATGCGCCCTTCTTCGGCTGGATTCAGGATCTGTCCGCGCCCGATCCGTTGGGGCTGCTGACCGGTTTTGGTCTGATTGAATGGCAGGTGCCGGCGATGTTGGCATTTTTCAACGTCGGGATCTGGCCGCTGATCATGGGGCTGACCATGTGGCTGCAGCAGAAACTCAATCCGGCCCCCGCCGATCCGATCCAGCAGAAGATCTTCACCTTCATGCCGATCATCTTCACTTTCATGCTGGGCACTTTCCCGGCGGGCCTGGTGATCTATTGGGCCTGGAACAACACGCTGTCCATTGCGCAGCAATATCTGATTATGAAGAAAATGGGTGTTGCCGTCGGCGGCGGCGCGGCCAAGGCTTCCTGATCCGGAAATTATGCTACACTTCAAGGCCCCGTCATCGTACGGGGCCTTTTGATGACGGGAAGAAAGAATGCAATTCACCGATGAAGAGATTGAGCAGGGCCGCCTGCTCTTTGCGCAATCCTGCCAGTTCCTGCTTGGTGTCGCCAATCTGAAACAGCTGCCGGGTGATGTTCTGCCGGAGATCGCTTTTGCCGGCCGCTCCAATGTGGGCAAATCCAGCCTGGTCAACGCTCTGACCGGCAGGAAGACGCTGGCGCGCACCTCTAATACGCCTGGCCGGACGCGGGAATTGAATTTCTTCAATCTGGGCGACCGTCTGATGATGGTTGATTTGCCGGGCCATGGTTATGCACGTGTTTCCAAGACCGAGGTCCATGGCTGGACCAAACTGGTGCGGGATTATCTGCGCGGTCGTCAATCCTTGAAGAAACTGTGCCTGCTGGTGGATGCCCGGCATGGCCTGAAGGATACGGACGAAGAATTGATGGATATGATGGATGAGGCGGGTGTCGCCTACCAGTTGATCCTGACCAAGGTTGATAAGGTCAAGACCCAGCAGCGCGACAAGACCTTGGCCGGTGTCCAGGCGGCGATCAAAAAGCGCGCCGCAGCGTTCCCGGAAGTCATGGTGACCAGCTCACACAAAGGCTGGGGCGTGCCGGAACTGCGGGCCCTGTTGAACGGGGTGGCGTCACCTACGCCGATCGCGCGGGGCTGATCTGCCAGCCCTCTGGACAGAGGGAGTGGGCGCGTTAATGTAAATGAAAATGAACGGCCTGGTTGCGGGCCGGAACCGAACGGGGTTGATATGAGCACAGAAAAAAACCAGCGTCGTCTCGAATGGCTTGAAAAAGCGGGCATCCTGACCGAGGCACTGCCCAATATGCGCCGCTATTCCGGTAAGTCGATCACGGTCAAATATGGCGGCCATGCCATGGGTGACGCCACTTTGGCCAAGAAATTCGCCAGTGATATCGTGCTGTTGAAACAGGTTGGCATCAACCCGGTGGTGGTGCATGGCGGTGGCCCGCAGATTGGCGCCATGCTCAAGAAGCTGGAGAAGGAAAGCGAGTTTGTCGACGGGCTGCGTGTGACGGATGAGGAAACCGTGGCGATTGCCGAAATGGTACTGTCCGGATCGCTCAACAAAAGCATTGTGGCGGCGATCCAGTCCGCAGGGGGCAATGCGGTCGGCCTGTCCGGCAAGGATGGCGGCCTGATCACGGCCCGCAAGATCACGCGGACCAAGAAGGATCCGGATTCCAACATCGAAAAGGTTCTGGATCTGGGCTTTGTCGGGGAACCGGTGGCGGTCAACCCGTCGTTGCTGGTCAATCTGATGGCGGCGGAATTTATTCCGGTGATCGCGCCGATTGGCTGGGGCGAGGATGAGCATACATACAATATCAATGCGGATACTGCCGCTGGTGCCATTGCCAGCGCGACCAACTCACGGCGTCTGCTGATGCTGACCGATGTGGCCGGTGTGCTGGATAAAGAGGGTAAACTGATCCGGGAAATGAATGTCAGCCGCGCGCGCGAGCTGATGGAGGATGGCACCTTGTCGGGCGGCATGATCCCGAAGGTGGAAACCTGCATCAAGGCGATCGAAGAAGGGGCCGACGCGGCCGTGATCCTGGATGGGCGTCATGCCCATGCGGTGCTGTTGGAGATTTTCACTGAAATGGGGGCGGGTACCCTGATCAAGGCGGGGTGATCCCGCCTTTTGCCGCTTGACCGTTCAGCCCTGCAATCCAAAGAGAATCTTTTTCATCGCCGGCTCCGTCAGACTGTAGCTGCCGTCCGGTTTCGGTGACACCAGGCCTTTTTGATCGATCCGGGCATATTGCATCTGGACCCGCCGTGCAAAATGCGGGCTCAGTCCCGCTTTCCAGCAAATGGCGGTGATCTCACGCGCCTGCGGGCGGCCAAATGTTTTGCCGATTAATCCGTAGGGCAGGTCGGCCAGGATGGCGACAGCGGCGATCACAAATTTCTTGCGATCCTCGTCAAAGGCTTCGTCGATCGCGTCTGCATCCAGGCCGCCCACCTGATGCAGGGTCTGGACATGCTGGAACTCCTCGTCATCGGTGCTCCATTCGTCTTCTGCTCCGTTTTCCGCCTCGTCCTCCTCCTCAGCGGCTTCGCGCTCGGCTTCCTCTTCTTCCCAGGTTTTTTGCTTCTCTTCCTCCCGGGCCGCCTTGGCCTCATCGGCCAGGCGTTTTTCAACCGCCATGGTCAGCGCCACCAAGGTGTCATCATCCAGGTCGTTGCGCTGCTGCAGCTGGTCCAACAGGTTCATGGCGACAAAGGAGGCCAGGCGCTGGGCCGCGTTGGAGGAAAGCTTCGGCCGTGAGACCAGCGGGCCGTGCCATGCGGGGACGCAGGGGGCCTGGTCCAGGATGGTATTCATGGTGCCTTCATTGATCTCGGCCCTTGGGTTCTCCAGCAGATGGCCGATGGCATCCCGGTCGCCGCTATCCACAATGGCCTCGCTCAGGTCGGCTGACAATTGCGCGCGCCTGGATATGGCCGAGATGGCACCTTGCACCGGTTTCTGGTGGATGATGTCGGCCAGATCGGCATCGTTGAAAACCGGTGAGAATTGCAAGACCGGCTCCGCCACGATCAGTTCGGCATCGGTGGCCAGTTGGTGGACCAGGGATTTTGGCACCTCCGGCAGATCCTTGATCGCATCGGCCAGGATCTGGCGTACCCGGACAACCTGATCGACCGCCAGCAATTCCAGCATCTGCACGGTCACTTCATAGACCGCCTTACGCTTGTCTTCGGTGAGATCGGGGGTGATGCGGTTGATCTTGTTCACCAGGTCATGCCGGACTTCGGGCGATTCATCGCTGGTCAGCAACAGGTCCGCCTGGCGTGGCGTATTGGGGTTACAGGCAACCGCCCGGCGGATGTCGATATCCGTATCCTTGGCCAGGAAATAGAGAATCTCCGGCGGCGTTGCCGGATGTTCGGCAAGCGCCTTCCTGATCTTCGGATCATCCTCCGCGGCAAGGTCGCGGGCCTGCTCATAGGTCAGCCGGGCCGGAACCCGCGGGTGGGAAGGGATGAATTCTTGGTCCGTCATTCGGGCTGTCTGAAACATTCTCGGAAAATGATTACTCTTGCCAGCATGATAGCGGTAAAAGGATGAGCGACAAGTTAATATGCGTCATTAAGTTATACGTTTGCAGGCTTTGAGACTGGCGCGGAAACGTGTAGAAAGGCCCGGCACCCCGTTTAGAAGGTTGAGACGGGAAATGGAACCTCAATATGGATGACGATGATATGAATGCTGCCCAGGGCCTGTTGGCGTCGGAAACCTGGATCTTTGATCTGGATAACACCCTTTATCCCGAACGCTGTAACCTGTTTGCCCAAATCGACAAACAGATGGGGGCCTTTATCACGGATTTCCTGGGCGTTGACCACACCGAAGCCAAAACCATCCAGAAACGCTATTTCCTGGAACATGGCACGACCCTCAATGGATTAATGCATCACCATGGCATGGACCCGGCGAAATTCCTGCATTTTGTCCATGACATTGATTATTCGCCGGTCTTGAGGGATGACCGGCTGAACACGGCCCTTGAGGCATTGCCGGGCCGCAAACTGATTTTCACTAACGGCACGGTCGCCCATGCGGATGCGGTGCTGGACCGGATCGGTATCGCCCATCATTTTGACGGGACCTTTGATATCGTCGCGGCGGATTACCAGCCCAAGCCCAATGCCGAGCCCTATCACAAGATGGTGGCGGCATTTGACGTTGATCCGGCTAAGGCGGTTTTTGTCGAGGATATGGCCAAAAACCTCAAGGTGCCGGCGGAGATGGGTATGAAGACGGTCTGGGTGAAAACCAAGGCGGAATGGTCGTCTTTTGGATCGGAAGGCGGCCATGTGCAGCATATCACCGATGATCTGACCGATTGGCTGCACGCCTTGGTGCGCGGCGAATATAGCCTCTGACCCGGCGGCCCGGGCGGGTCTGCTTAAAACCGTTGCAAACCGGGCGTTTCACGCCTATTTTGCGCGCGCTTGACTGTTATTTGAACCGGAACGTCCATGACCGACTTATCCAAAATCCGCAATTTCTCCATCATTGCCCATATTGATCATGGGAAATCCACGTTGGCCGATCGCATGATCCAGGTCTGCGGTGGCCTGACCGATCGTGAGATGAAGGAGCAGGTCCTGGACAATATGGAGCTGGAGCGTGAGCGCGGCATCACCATCAAGGCCCAGACCGTGCGCCTGGAATATAAGGCCAAGGATGGTGAGACCTATATCCTGAACCTGATGGATACTCCGGGCCATGTGGATTTCGCCTATGAGGTTTCCCGCTCGCTGGCGGCCTGCGAGGGCGCGCTTCTCGTGGTGGATGCTTCCCAGGGGGTCGAGGCGCAGACTCTGGCCAACGTCTATCTGGCTTTGGATGGCGATCTGGAGCTGTTGCCGGTCCTGAACAAGATTGATCTGCCGGCGGCGGAACCCGAGCGGGTGCGCACTCAGATCGAAGATGTGATCGGTATCGATGCATCCGGTGCCCTGGAAATCTCCGCCAAGACCGGTATCGGCATCCAGGATGTGCTGGAAGCGGTCGTGACCGACCTGCCGGCCCCTGTTGGCGATCCCAATGCCAAGTTGCAGGCCATGCTGGTTGACAGCTGGTATGATCCATATTTGGGCGTGATCATCCTGGTGCGCGTGGTTGAGGGCACTTTGAAAAAGGGGGCGAAGGTGCGGATGATGTCCACCGGTCGCACCCATGATGTGGACCGGGTCGGTGTCTTCACGCCCAAACATGTGATGGTCAATGAATTGGGCCCGGGCGAGATGGGCTTCATCACCGCCTCGATCAAATCCGTTCATGATTGTAAGGTCGGTGACACCATCACCTATGAGAAGGATCCGGCGGATGCGGCGCTGCCGGGGTTCAAACCCTCCGTGCCGGTGGTGTTCTGCGGCCTCTTCCCGGTGGATGCCAGTGATTTTGAATATCTGCGCGAAAGCCTGGGCAAGCTTGCGCTCAATGACGCCAGCTTCAAATATGATACCGAAAGCAGTGCGGCCCTGGGCTTTGGTTTCCGCTGTGGTTTCCTGGGCCTTTTGCATCTGGAGATTATCCAGGAACGGCTGAACCGCGAATTTGACCTGGACCTGATTTCGACCGCGCCTTCCGTTGTCTACCGTATGGGCATGACCGACGGGACCGAGCAGGAATTGCACAATCCGGTCGATTACCCGGATGTCACCAAGATCAAATGGATCGAGGAGCCCTGGATCAAGGCCACCATCATGGTGCCGGACGAATTTTTGGGGCCGGTCCTGACCCTTTGCACCGAGCGCCGGGGAGAGCAGGTGGATCTGACCTATGTGGGCAACCGCGCGATGGTCGTCTATAACCTGCCGCTCAATGAAGTGGTGTTTGATTTCTATGACCGTTTGAAATCCATCTCCAAAGGCTATGCTTCTTTTGATTATGAGATTGTCGGCTATCGCGAAGGCGATTTGGTCAAGGTACAGATCCTGATCAACAGTGACCCGGTGGATGCGCTGGCCATGATCGTGCACCGTTCCCAGGCGGAATATCGTGGCCGCCAGATCTGTGCCCGCCTCAAGGACCTGATACCGCGTCAGCTGTTCAAGGTGGCATTGCAGGCGGCCATTGGCGGCAAGGTGATTGCCCGTGAAACTGTTGGTGCCTTGCGCAAGGATGTGACCGCGAAATGTTATGGCGGTGACATCACCCGAAAACGGAAACTGTTGGAAAAGCAGAAAGAGGGCAAGAAGCGCATGCGCCAGTTCGGCAAGGTGGAGATTCCGCAATCCGCCTTCCTGGAGGCGCTCAAAATGGGCGATAACTAGGTGTTGCGCTGAAGGAATAGAAGATCAAGAGCCGTTCCCGTATGCCGGGGGCGGCTTTTCTCTTTCAGGCGCGGTTATTTCTTCCGGAAGGTATAGCGCGGTCGTGAGCGGTCACGCCCCAGGATCATGAAGATCCCGGCCAGCACCAGCAGCCAGATGAAGAGGCGCACCAGCGCGTCCCAGGCCTGCAGCTGCAAGAGCCCGTTCTGGATCCAGTTCTGCCAGATGCCGGTGAGGCCCAAATGGCGCTCGATGATGACCTGGACATATTGCAGGCTGTCCACATGAAGATCGAACCACAGCTTGCCCGCCGGCAGCATGATATCCTCACCGCCCAGCCATAGGTAAAGCCCCAGGCCGAGCAGGGCCAGAGCCAGGATCAGAAATAATCTACCAATCAGGCGCAGAAGCAGCATTTTGATGCGATTTCCGACGGTTAGGTGCAATTGTGAACGCTAGCGCACGTTACCATGTGGGGAAAAAAGCGCAAGGGCGGCAAAAAAATGGCATTTTGGTTAAAACCCCTCTTGCACCACCCGGCCTCATCCGCTAGTTTCCCGGCGCCTGAGGGACATACCCGTGTTCTAAGGGACGCCAAGATCACTGGAGTGATGGCCGAGCGGCTTAAGGCGCACGCCTGGAAAGCGTGTTGGGGGCAACCCCTCGGGGGTTCGAATCCCCCTCACTCCGCCAGATATAAAAACCCCCGTTGAGACCCTAAGGTTTCCGGGGGTTTTTCTTATGGAAACCCTGGGTTCTGTCAGACTTCAAACCAGTTTGGAATCGTCACTCTAATTTGGAATACCTGCAGACTAAGTTGGAAATATCAGATCTATTTTTGAAGGAATGTACTTAGCAGATCAGATACAATTGCTTGAAATGGCTTGTATAATGAGGTTTCTGTTTCCCTGAAGCTTTGCAATTCCGGATTTCAGCTTGAAAATCAGCTTTCCAGACAATCTCGGAAAGATAACCTTCGTTGACTTGGAGGCCTCCAGCCTTTACGGCGGCTGGCCGATCGAACTGGGTTTTGCCCATCTATTTGACGACGGTACTATCCAGTCCGGCGCCTGGTTGATCTATCCGGATCAGGACTGGGTTGAGGATTGGGACTATTGGACAGGCTGGTCACTGGAATCCGAAACCATTCATGGGATTTCAAAGGAACTTTTACTGGACCAGGGGATCGCGGCCCAAAAAGTTGTCGAGCATTTTGAAGCGGAGATAGCTGAGACACTTCTGGTTTCCGATGCGCCTGCATATGATCAGGGATGGATCAGACAGCCGGCGTTGATAATAAACCGGTTCTGCATTCCATTCAGATTATCGCGGCCAACATCCCTGGAGTAGCCGAAAGTTGGCAGGACATTTTAAGCAATAAAAACTCAAAGGAACCTGACCATAGAGCGGAAGCCGATGCCTTATGGTGGGCAAAGGCATTCCTTGAAAAGAGTTTGTAATCTCAGGCAGGCACTGCACAGCTTTTTCTGGCTTTGGGTATCCGCGGGTACTTGGGAGTCATATCGGCTATCGCCGAAATGTATAAGCCTGCCCCTAATTACTAGACTTCCACTATTTTGGGCTCGAAAGCTGGCAACCCCATCCGGGCCCTCTCTTTGGGGTAGCACCGTTGACTGGAGACCACTCTACAGTCGTTTCCGACGATCCTGTCATAGTCATAGTGGGTGTGGCCAAAACACCAAAGTCTGGCGCCTGATTTTGCGACCAGATCTTCGTGGGCATTTTCGAAACCGGGCGAGATGGGGCCGCCATGAAACATCGGTGCGCCTGCATGTATGACCGGTGCGTGATGGGTTACAACAACAGTCTTCCCGGGATAGTCTTTTGCGAGTTCAGCTTCCAGCCAGGTGCGGCTTTGCCTATGAAGGTCCAAGGCATCTCCAATGGTGAACTTCCGTTCTCCATTCATGATGGCTCCATGAAAATCGTTCAGTGCACCTGCAACATTCCCGGCCGATATCTCAGGCGTGCCGTTTGAAGCGCAGTCGGTCCAATAGGTGCAGCCGAGAAATCGCACGCCATCAATTTCGATCTGTTCATTTTCAAGGAAGTGGACGTGATCGTTGGAAGCCGCTTTTAAGGCTTCCAGCGTGGGGTGAAGGTCATGCCGATAAAACTCATGATTGCCGGCCACATAGATCACCTGATGATTAGTCAGATTTTCTTTCGCCCATTCCATGCCATCGGTACCCAAGGCAATGTCTCCGGCCAGGATTACAACATCTATGTCTGAAGGCAGATCAGGCCTATAGGGTTCAAACTCGATATGGAGATCGGACATGACGGCGATTTTCACGGAAGGTTTTCCTTCTCAGTTTATTTAATGTTTTCCGGTCAAGGTTAAGCTGTGAGATCGGCGATATCCAGAACACTCGGAAACGGGAATGCTTCTGAATCGGCAGAGACAGAAGCGAAGTAGCTTCATACAGCTGAATTACATTCCGCTACCGCAATAATAAATAGTATGCTAATAATAATGTGTAATCAAGCATTCTCCCCCTTGAACTGGAGTTATGCGTGATTGATTTGTTTCGCTTTCGGAATAAGTCGCATGTTTGATCAATGGCATTCGCTCTGGCTCGGTCGGCCGCGTCCTTACCATGATGAATTATTGTCATCCTGGTTCACACGGATTGCGTTGAGTAATGGTCTGGCACCCAAGGATTTATATCCGATTTGTGAGCCTGGTGGCCGTCTCTATCGGTTTGATCTGGATAGAAATGCCACCAAATCTTTCTGTTCAGTTTTAGCTGAGCATACGGGTATAGATCCCCTGTTTCTCATGAATATGGGAATTCGACGTTATGAGAATTCCCTTCTTATTAAGCGATTGAAGAAATCCCGGATGGATTGGTTCCCTCCGGCCGGAGCCGGATTCAAAAGCTATGGGCAGCAGTATTGTCCTATATGTCTGGATAAGAAGGCGACCCCCTACTTCAAGCACCTTTGGCGGTTTTCATTCATCACGATATGTCCGAAACATGGTTGTGAGCTGATTGACCGGTGCAAGCAGTGCGGCAAACCGATAGAGCCTCTGCGCACACCCGCCGGCTCGGTGATTTCTTGTTGTAGCGTTTGTGGAAATGAACTGAGCCGTATGGCGAGAGTCCCATTGGTATCCAAGGCAGCACTCGACCTGCAGCAGAAACATTTGATGATACTGTGCCGAGGAAATGAGGCTGTCGGTGGCTATTGGCTGCATAGTATCATCTATTTCCAGCTGTTGATGGTATTGGTTCGTCTCCTGGGCTGCTCATTTTATGCCCGGGCCCTGCAGGAGCATCTAAAACTGCGGGCTGGATTGTTTCGCTCCGGACTGATCCCAAAGTTGCACGAAATAGAACAGTATAATCCACGATGCCGAAGGGAATTGCTTCTTGGAGCGGAATGGTTGCTGAAGTTCTGGCCTGGCCGGTTTGTGAGCTCCGGACGGATAGTGGAATTTGAACGCTGGCGTTTCATGCGCAGGCGGGAGCCGCTTCCGTACATCCTGCAAGATGTCATTGATCGCTACTTTGCGGAACCATGTATTCGTTTCAGGCAAAGTCAGATCGGCGAAGCAGCAAAAACACTGTCCTCGCATGCGATTGACCCAACAACTCCGAATATTGTCAATCTTGTTGGCCATCGAATTCGTGCCAAACCATTGCCGAATAAAAAGATTTCCCGATATTGGAAACTTGATGGTGTATCCCCTGAAGTCAAAGAGGCAGCCAAGTCTGCAGCACGCCTGGAGGGGGAGAATATTGCTAGCTGGGTTGAGGAAACGATCAAGCGAAGGTTGAAGGCTGAAGAAAAACTTGCCCGATGATTTCATAACTATCTCCAGTTGGGGAAAAGAGAATGAATGGGGAGACAAACGTGCATTCTGGAGCAGTACGGAAAATTCCGCCTGGGCGCCGAAGCCTGACTGGCGCTGTAAATGTGCATAGGTTCAAACAATCGGTTCAGTTTGAATCGGGCCTAGAGAGGGATTTCATTTATCTGAAGTCTTTGGATCACCAGGTCGAGGATATTATCCCGCAACCGTGCTGTATCCAGTTTGAAGATGGAGAGGGAAAATCCCGGAAATATACACCTGATTTCCTGGTGATATACAGCGATGGGCGGTCGTCTGATCTGGTGGAAATTAAGTATCAGGATGAACTGAAGAAGAAGCGCAAATTGTTGATGCCGCGGTTTCAGGCGGCTGAAGAATACTCGGCTCTCAACTACTGGAATTTTTCCGTTCAAACCGAACATGAAATACGAAATAGCCGCCTGGAAAATGCTAAGCTGTTGTTGCCTCTGCAAAGGAATAAGCCGGATCCAGGCCTTTCTGCGCGCATCATCAAATCCATATCCACAGGATGCATGGTTTCAACTGAAGAACTGGTTCACCTATCGGGCCTCAGAGATGAACCGGCATCACGGGTGTATAGGGTCGTCCTGGGCCTACTGGCACACGGAATCTTCACAACGGATTTTGAAAACCTGATTGATCAGAAAACTCCAGTTGGATTGGCCGGAGATAAATCATGGTAGTTCTCAAATTCGAAGCCGGAGCTGCGGTCGAGGTGAATGGTGACCAGTGCGAAATTCTTCGGATAGTGGATGCCAACAATATTCTCATACTCAATCGTACCGTTGGTGAAAAACAGGTGGTGGCCCGGGAAGACGTTTGTGCCCCATCCACCAAGCTGAAAATCAAACCACACTGTTCCTTTACGGCGGATGATCTCGAAATTGCCCGAAAGCGTTTTCAGATAATTGAACCTTTAATCTCTATATCTGGATCGATCCATAAGAAGGTTGAGCAAATCGCGGAGGAAACCGGACTTTCCGGTCAAACCATTCGCAATTGGTTGCGAAAATACAAAGACAATCCGGTTTTGTCTGCGCTTGTTTCCGATCGCAAGAACTCCCAGAGAGGGCAGCGGCGGCTTGATGATAATGTAGAGTTGATCATCGAGCATCATATTCAGACCAAATATCTGACCAAGCAGAGATACAAGAAGAAGAAACTCCACGAACTCATTGTGCTTGCTTGCAGGACAGCCAAGCTAACTCCCCCATCATATAATACCGTCGACCGGAGGATTGCCCTGCTTTCTGAGGAAGAAAGAAAACGAAAGCGCCGGGGGCCTAAGCAGGCCAAGGAACAGTACAAAGCCATCAACAGCGAATATGGTGAGGCCAAACGGCCCCTGGATGTTGTTCAGATTGATCATACCCAGCTGAACATAATGGTCGTGGATTCAGAAGATCGGGAACCTATCGACAGGCCCTGGATCACGGTGGCAATTGATGTCTACAGCCGAATGATCACCGGCATGTTTCTCTCATTGGACAAGCCCAGTGCTGACAGTGTCGGCATGTGTCTTTGTCAGAGCATATTGGAAAAGGACAAGTTTCTCCGTGATATTGGCGTTGAAGGTGATTGGCCGGTATGGGGTCTGATGAAGATCCTGCACATGGACAACGGCAAGGATTTCAAGGGCGAGATGGTCCAGATCTTTTCTGAGGAATGGTCCGTGGATACCCAGTTTCGCCCGCCTGGCTTTGCCGAATGGGGCGGTCATATTGAGCGCCTTAATGGAACCCTGAAAACTGAACTGGACAGTATTCCAGGCACAACATTCCGGGGGCCAAAAGACAGGGTGGAATATGACCCGGATCAATATGCTGTCATGACCTTGGACGAATTGGAAAAATATCTCTTCAACCATGTTGTGAATGTCTATCACCAGAAAGTGCATCGCCAACTGGAATGCTCACCGATTTCAAAATGGAATGACGGCCTCACCGGGAAGAATGGAATTGGTCTGCCGGACAGGATTTCTGATGAAAAGAAACTGCGTCTCGATTTGTTGCCGTTGTCGAAAAGGACAATCCAGAGGGATGGCATTGTATGGGATAAAATCCACTACAACTCACCTGAACTGAAGATCCTCCTGGAAAACAGGAAAAAGTACAATAAAAACCAGCTGATTATTCGGAGAGATCCCAGAGATATCAGTAAGATATACTTATTCCATCCGGTTTTTAATGAATATGTCCAGGTTCCTTATCGAAATACCTATCGACGGCCGATCTCCCTTTGGGAATACAAGGCTGCCCGCAAGCGGATAAAGGACCGTGGCCTCAAGACAGTGGATGAAGATCTTATTTTCCGGGCTGTTGAGGAGAATCTGAAGGCCATTGATGCCGCAAAAAAAGAAACCCGCAGTGTCAGGAAGAAAAAAGAGAAATCCAGGCGCCGGAAACAGGATGCGGACCGGATGCCCGCCGGAGCGAGGGAAACACCGAAACCACCTGTCCGAAAGCCTGAATTGAAAACCGTGCAACCCGTGGAAGTAAAAAGCCCAGATCCACCTGAGGAGGACGATTTCATCGATTTTGACGAAGACCAGCTTAAACCCAATTTCACGATCCTCAGGAGAACCCTCTGATGCATCAGATTGAACATCGCATTGATAAACTGCCTTTTGAAAAGTCCGTGCACGAAGCCTTGTACCAGGACAAATGGATCCCCTATCGGAAGGGGGAGGAGTGCATGTACGAACTCTGGTCGCTTTTTCACGAAGGTCCCTCTGTGCGATCCCAGGGACTGTTGATATATGGGGAGCCAAATAGCGGTAAAAGCATGTTGGTCAGCAAATTCCGGTTGGATGTGCGGGACCAGCTTCGGGAGAAATCCATGGACGCGAAGCAATGCCCGGTCCTTCTTGTTGAAACGCCGGGGCATCGTGCGAATCCGAAATCCCTGTTCATTGAA
The DNA here is from genome assembly GCF_003385955.1 of Aestuariispira insulae. Lineage (GTDB taxonomy): Bacteria > Pseudomonadota > Alphaproteobacteria > UBA8366 > Aestuariispiraceae > Aestuariispira > Aestuariispira insulae. Next base: position 14,537 of record NZ_QRDW01000012.1, on the reverse strand, counting down.
ATTCTGAAATCGATGAATGCACCGATCCGCACCTCACATAATGCAGACAGCCTGCTGGCACAGATTGAAATCCTCGTGGGCAAATATAATGTCCGTATTCTCATTCTGGATGAAATTCATAACATCATGAATGCGCATACTGATGAACGCGCAGCCTTCCTGAACTCAATCCGTTATCTCAGTAATAAGTTGGATTTGCGGATCGTCGCAGTGGGAACCCACCATGCTCGTCATATGATCCAACTGGATCCACAACTGGCCAGCCGCATTTTTCCTTTCAACCTGTCGCCATGGGAACGTGCGGATAAGGAATATGCCGCATTCGTCTTGCAGCTCATCATGGGCTGTAATCTCAAGGTATGTGACGACAATAAGAAAGGCCGGTTCATATCGCTGGTGCATGAGCGTACCGAAGGCCTGACCGGGGAGACCAAGGACTTGATTGTTCGGGCCGCCAAGAATTCCATCAGATCGGGGTTGGATCATATTCCAGCAGAGGTACTGACCGAGACGGAATGGATGCTGCCAAGTGAGCGGTATGGAGCGTGTTAATTAAGTTGGTTTTGAACAGATTTGAGGTGAACTAGCTTAACCTAGGCAGTTCGCCTCTCATTACCACTGCTTAATCGTTTCTAAGTTCTGTTGTGTGATATTCTCTGGCTATGGATTAGGGAAATATTTAGGCAGTCATCTGCATACTATTTTTTATGAGGGTTTCGATAGAAGACTTGATGAGTTTTGAAGCCTCCTCAATTTCTTCGTCGGATGTATACCTCCCAATACTAAATCTAATTGAAGAGGCAGCTTCTTGCTTGCTCAGGCCGATTGCTCTTAGAACATGGGAAGGTTCGGGTAGGCCACTCGTGCAAGCTGACCCTGTTGAAGCGGCAAGATGCGGCTGAAGCACTGTAATCAAATCAGCAGCCGCGATTCCTTCGAAGCCTATGTTAATATTCCCTGGGTGGCGCAGGAATGAATCCGTCGGACCATTTACCCAAGTTCTGCAGGGTAACTTATCCAAATATTCCACAAATTTGTCGCGACGTTTAGCGAGAGTTGCACGTTCCTCAGCGTACTTATCGCCAACGATTATTCGAGCAGCCTCTCCAAACCCGACACATAAAGCAGTCGGCAATGTACCGGATCGCAATCCATTTTGCTGCCCTCCTCCATGAATAATCGGTTCGACATTTCCTTGTATATCTCTTCGAGCATAAAGCGCACCGATCCCCACAGGGCCATACATTTTGTGCCCAGATAAACTAATAAGGTCTACATATTGGGAAAAGGAAGATATATCCATGGCACAGGGAGCTTGAGCGCAATCGCAATGAAGCAGGCAACCATATTGAGAGACAAGCTGCGATATTTTTGGGATGTCTTGCAGTGTTCCAATTTCGTTATTCGCAGCCATCACCGAGACGAGCAAGACATCACAATCTAATTCCGCCTCCAAAACGTCCAAATCTAGCCGGCCATCAGCATCAACAGGTATGTGTGTGACCTCATATCCATGTTCATTGCTGAGTACTCTGCCGCTTTCAAGGACGCACTTATGCTCAGTAGCACCAAGAAGAATTCGTCTCCTGTTGCCTCCAGCAGCTCGCCTCCCGACACCCAGCAAAGCCAAGTTATTTGCCTCAGTGGCCCCTGAGGTAAAAATAATCTCATCTGCATCGCCACCGACAATTGCGGCCACATTTGTAGCCGCATGATCAATGGCTTCGGCCGCATCCCATCCAACCACGTGATCCGATGCATGAGGATTACCAAAAGATTCAGCGAAAAATGGGCGCATCACCTCAAAAACCTGTGGATCGAGGGGGGTGGTCGCCTGATAATCAAAATATAGCGCTTTCCCAGTTTTCATTTTATCTCCAATGAGTTATTAAGGATTCTGCGCTGCAAATTTTCCAACCAAAAGCCTAGCTTCCTTTCTGGATGATATCTCCAGGAATGAGTTTGACCCTACCACGTCTTATAGTTTAGTGTCGAGCTGGATCAAACCTCCAGGAAGACAAATAATGCCACGAGGACCTATCTACCTAGACAGCTACAAGCCACAATTCTCTGGGCACGAGACGTTTCCGTTACGCTACGGGTGGCTCAAGAAGGCATACGATGCCGTGAATGAGCGGAAGGGCGTCTCCGATAGCAAGACGGTTTTTACGCGGGATGATGCTATCGCCCGCTTCGGCGTGGGAAAGAACATGGTTTCGTCAATGCGGCATTGGGCGACAGCATCCGATATTATTATGGATGGGGAAGCCGCGAATGCGCTTGTAACGACAGCGCTTGGCGACAGGCTCTTTGGGGCGGAGGGGTTCGATCCGTATATGGAGCATCCGGCGAGCCTTTGGATGATTCATTGGAAGCTTGCGGGACGACCGGATAAAACAACATGGTATTGGAGTTTCAATAACTTCCCCGGCGCGACATTCGAACGTGAACGGCTTGTGAAGGGGCTTGAAAAGGTTGCGAAGGACTGTGCTTGGCCGCGCGTATCGGCGACAACGATCCGGCGTGATGTTGAGTGTTTTCTCCGCACATATGTTGCGCGGCAGTCGTCGGCGAGTGCGTCGCCGGAAGATACACTTGAATCGCCGCTTGCTGAACTTGGTTTGATAAAAGCAGTTGGTAAGCGCGATGGATTCCGGTTTGTGCGCGGCCCGAAATCGACCTTGCGCAGTGGCATCTTTTTATATGCGCTGATTGATTTTTGGAAGGATTACACATCGGCGCAAACCTTGTCTTTTGAGGCGATTGCGCATGAGCCGGGCTCTCCGGGGCGTGTATTTTTGCTGGACGAAAACGATGTCGCAGACCGCTTGCTCGGCCTTGAAGAATTCACAGACGGCGCATTCCGCTGGTCGGAGACTGCGGGATTGAAACAGGTTTTGCGCGATGCGGCGCTCGATCTGGATGCTGCACTTGAATATGTCGCCCGTGACTATGAGCGAATAAAGAATAAGGAGGCGGCGTAATGGTGCTCGCCGATAACGTCTATATTGCAAGGCGATTTCAGCGTTCGATTAGAATCGACACGGATCACAATGATGCTCAGGCCCTTGAGGGTTTCATCTGCCCAAAATCTTCAGCAGACGTTCTCGCAGCGGTCGGTCATCATGTGGCGGAAACCGGTCATGGTGCCTTCACCTGGACCGGGCCTTACGGCAGCGGCAAATCGAGCCTTGTCGTCGCACTGAGTGCTTTGCTTAGTGGTAACGCAGCGCTCAGGGATAAAGCAGTATCTGCCATCGGAAGGGGCACAGCTAAGGGCGTGCTTAACGATCTACCGCCAAAATCGAAAGGCTGGCTTGCGCTGCCTGTCGTAGGGCGTCGGGACAATGCGGCGCTTGTCATTGGTGAGGCTCTTGTTGGGCGAGGACTCGTTAGTGCCACACAGAAGAAAGGTTGGACTGACGCTGCCGTTGTGGACGCGCTCGTTGAACTTTCCAATAGGCACCCACGCAGCGAAGGCGGCCTGGTCCTATTCATTGATGAGATGGGTAAATTCCTTGAAGCTGCTGCGCAAGAAGGTGCTGATGTCTATCTGTTTCAGCTTCTTGCGGAAGCAGCATCGCGCAGTGGTGGTCGCTTGATAATTATAGGCATTCTTCATCAGGCCTTTGAGGAATATGCGAACCGGTTGTCGCGGGAGATGCGCGATGAATGGTCGAAAATCCAGGGCCGGTATATCGATCTCTCCGTGAACGCGGCGGGTGAGGAGCAGATCGAATTGATCTCCCGCGCTATCGAGAATGGCCGGTCGGCTGTTAAGCCGGGGAAACTTGCATCTCTGATTGCATCCGAAATTAAACGCCAGCGCCCGGCCGCTTCGCGCTATTTACCGGAGACTCTAGAAGGATGCTGGCCGCTCCATCCCGTCGTTGCCTGTTTGCTGGGTCCTATTTCGCGGCGGCGCTTCGGGCAGAACCAGCGTAGTATCTTTGGCTTCCTGAATTCTGCAGAACCGTACGGATTTCAGGATTTCATTCGCCACCAGACCGAAGAGATTTTCTATGAGCCGGATCGGCTTTGGAACTATTTGCGAGTTAACCTTGAACCCTCCATCCTCGCATCACCGGACGGGCACCGTTGGGCGACGGCGGCTGAGGCAATTGAACGTTGTGAATCGCTTGGCGGTGATGCGCTTCATACCCGGCTTTTGAAAGCGATTGCGCTGATTGATCTGTTCAAGGAACGTTCCGGACTAATACCGACGGACGAACTTTTGGGGGCATGCGCCGGTGCAGCTTCCAAGGAGGAAACTGAAGTCGCTCTTCAACAACTCAAAAAGTGGTCACTTGTCATCTACCGTAAGTTCGCTGATGCCTATGCGATTTATGCAGGAAGTGACTTCGACATCGATCGAGCCGTGCAGGAAACGTTGCAGCATGTACGGGAAGTCGATTTTACTCTACTACAGCAGCTTGCTGGTTTGCAGCCCATACTGGCGAAGCGGCATTACCATGAGACCGGCGCTCTCCGATGGTTTGATGTAGAGGTTGCTCCGCTGAGTACTCTTATAGATCGTGCGCAGGCATATAAGCCTCATGTGGGTACGATTGGAGAGTTTCTGCTTGCGGTTCCGACAGACGGGGAGACGGCTGAGCAAGCGCAGAGGATTTGCCGGGAGGCCACGCGTGAGTCTAGGGATTGGGATGTTGTCGCTGGTTTGTCTCAACGGGCTTGGGTGATCACTGACCTTGCCCGTGAGCTAATTGCGTTGACCGAAGTGCAGGACGAACATCCTGACCTTGCCGGAGACCCTGTGGCACAGCGGGAAGTGCAGGCGAGGCATACAGTTCTGCAAGGACAACTCGAAGAGGAAATCCGCCGCGCCTTCGACAATGCGACCTGGTATCTCAAGAGCCACAAGCCCCAGCAATGGTTTCAGGCCGAGCTTAATAACGTCGCTTCGGAACTCGCGGCGCGACGCTATCCGCTCTCGCCGCGACTCAATAACGAACTGCTCAACAGGATAAAGCCGTCGAGCAACGCGGTTGCGGCTCAAAACGCGCTTTTACGGGCTATGGTGTCGAATGAGGGGGAGCCACGTCTTGGGATCAACGGCTATCCGGCCGAAGGCGGTTTGTTTGACTCGCTATTGGAGGCAACCGGCCTTTATGCCCAAACCGACCATGGTTGGTGTTTCTGCACACCGGCAGAGGATGGCGATCCATTTAATCTATCACCACTTTGGGAGGCCACAGCCGAGCTTTTAAAAAAGGCCGAAGATCGAACCGTTAGTGTCGCTGAAATCTATCGTCTTTGGTCAGAACCGCCGTTTGGCTTGAAGGACGGGGTGATGCCCGTGCTGGCTGTTGCTTTCATTCTTTCGCGCCGTGAGAAAGTTGCGCTATACAGGGAAGGAGTTTTCCAAGCGCGTTTCAAAGACATTGATGTTGAAATATTGGCGAAGAATGCCAGCGAGATTCAGTTACGCTGGATGGATTTGTCAGCATTGTCACGGCGTCTACTATCAAGCATGGTGGAAGTTGTGCACGATCTGGATGCTGGCAACCGGCTTACACATTTGGCGCCGATTGATGTGGCGCGCGGCCTGATTGCGATCTTTGACCGTCTGCAATCTTGGACAAAGCGCACGACCCAGCTTTCGGCCAATGCCATTCGCGTCCGCGACATCTTTAAGCATGCGAACGATCCAAACAAGTTTCTGTTCGATGACATCCCAGGGGCGTTCGGCGGGCGCGGTGCGCTCAATGATGATGCCGCGCTGAAAGGTATCGTTGACGATGTGCGGGACGGTCTCGAAGAACTCGTTGAATCATACCCCTCTATGCTACGACGTCTAAACGATCTTATGCTCGCCGAACTGCAAGTTCCGAACAATTCTTCGCAGGCGCTTGCTGAGCTTCGGGCGCGCGCCGAGAATATTAAGAAGATCGGGGGGGACTTCCGGCTTGATGCTTTTATCGGACGGCTTGCTAAAATTGAGGGTACCGAACAGGACATTGAGGGTATCGCCAGTCTAGCCGCTAACAAACCGCCGAGAGACTGGACCGATCCCGATCTTGATAGAGCAGCGGTAGAGATGACGGACCTGGCCCAGAAGTTCATCCGGGCCGAAAACTTCGCGCGTGTGAAAGGGCGGGTCGATAAACGTCATGCTATGGCTGTTGTCGTTGGCGTAAATGGCCGTCCGTCACCTCTACATGCGGAGTTTGAAGTCACCGATAATGAGCGTTCCGGAATCGACGAGATCATTGCGCGCCTCGAAAGCGTCATAGATGCTGCAGATAAAACACAGCGGCGGCTCGTGCTGGCCGCCCTTGCTGAACTGAGTTCACGCTACATGACGCAGTCGGAGGAGAACGGTGACAATGAAACTGAGAAGGTCGCATCGTGAGCGTCGTGTCGGAAAAGCATGTGTTGGGCCTCTCCGGTGGTAAAGACAGTGCCGCCCTTGCGGTCTACATGCGGCAGCACCATCCTGAACTCGATATCGAGTATTTCTTTACCGACACGGGAAAAGAGCTTCCTGAAGTTTATGAATTTTTGGGCCGTCTTGAGGGGTTTCTCGGAAAGGCTATCCTGCGGCTCAATCCAGACCGTGACTTTGATTTTTGGCTCAAGCAATACAATAGCTTCTTGCCTTCGCCGCAAACACGGTGGTGCACGAGGCAGCTCAAGCTTCGGCCATTTGAACAATGGCTTCGTCCCATCTTAGAAGAGGGTAGCACGGTCTATAGTTACGTTGCGATACGCGCGGACGAAGAGTACCGGGAGGGTTACAGTTCCAAGCATGACAGGCTGAAAATTGTTTTGCCGTTCAAAGAGGCCGGAATCGACAAGCCCGGAGTACACGACATTCTCGACGCGTCCGGACTTGGCTTGCCACGCTACTATGATTGGCGTTCCCGCAGCGGCTGTACTTTCTGCTTCTATCAGCAGAAAATTGAATGGGTACGTCTCAAAGAGCAACACCCCGAAGCCTTTGAAGAGGCCAAATCCTACGAGAAAGACGCCGTTGCCCATGGCTCGCCCTTTACCTGGTCTCAAGGAGAATCCCTAGATGAGATGATCCAGCCGGAGCGGGTCAGGCAGATCAAGAAGGACTACGAGAAGCGGCTCGAACGGATGAAGGCAAAGCGCCGGCAGAATCCACTACGGGATGATGACGAGACTTTCGATATTGACGAACTCTATGGCCAGGCCAAAGCCTGTCTCGCTTGTCACAAATAGCAAGTGCAGACTTATCAGATCAAATGCACCGCCCAGGAGGCTGCATCTCCTTGTTCATCGCGGAAAATCTGGGCCTGCGCCGATGTTCGCAGTTCACTACTATTACAATTCCAAAAGTTTCTGGTTAGCGAGAATAACGCGCGATTTCTGTTCCTCTCTGGAGGTCGAAAGAGCCGGTGGGTTGGCGGTATTCGTTTGAGAGAAAGTGCAGAAGCCAGTTTCGCATTGTTTCCCAGTGCTGGTCATTGCCATAGGCGCGGTAATCTTCGGGAACGTGCTCAGCAATAAATTCTCGTCCTTCGGCAGGGGTAATCGGTTTATGGGCAATCTTGTTTAGAGCTTGCACTACAGGTGATTGCCTCAAAAGAGCAGCGACGTATTTTCGAAAATAAACTGCCGAGAGGTGCTTTGGTATGCGTAGCGCCCCGATATCGCGTCTTCCCGCTTCGAGGGTCCATCCGACTATGCGATCAGTTTGAGTCTCAGTGAAAATCGGAAAGAGAAGCTCCGGACGAAGGCATAATGGCAGCCAATACTCCGGCGGGATCGATGACGTACTGTCGTCCGTTGGCGTTTCCTCGGCTATGTAGACATTTCCTTCGTCTTCCAATTCTTGAACTGTATGCGCGACTTCACTTCGCAGCTCGTCCGTAGCCTCTATGGCAGTGGAAAATACGAGCGCTTCGAAAGCTCTCAGGCGGTCTAATTTGGCCTCCAGATGCACTAAGAGTTCTAAATTTGAGGGCATTGCCCATCCCATGCCCCTCTTAGTCAGATTGGCGGAGCCGATGAGGCATGCATCATCCGCACGATAATATTTCGCGTGAAGAACAGGCTGCACATGAAGTGATGCGCCGTTTCGTTCTTTGATCAGATCGAAAACTTCGAGATCGCTGACGCCAGCCAGTACCTCTTCAGCTTTCCAACGTGTTACGCACTTTACCGAAGTCACGCTTCGAGGAATCGCATCAAACGCCATCTGCACCGCATCACACTTCATGAATGGCGCGATGAGGATTACTTCCTTCTTGCCGTTTCGGCAAAGATCAATGAGCTCCGGTCCTGGCAAGAGCATAGATCAATCCTCATCGCCGATGAAGTTTTTGGCCATTTTACCCCACTCGTGGCGGATATCACGAATTCTATCCCGTGCAGGGTAATCTTCCTCTTCGTAACGAGCCCAAGCTGCAAGGAGTAACTTTAAGGTATCCGAGGCATTTTCGATTCGAGTAACAAGTTCGCTGGAAGATGTTTCCGTAACATCTGTATCTAGTGCGCGCACAAGCTTTTCGTATACAGGATGGCGCGTATTGAAGACGATTTCTGTTATGCCGCCGGGGCGAATATCTACGTTGAAAAATGCTTGTGAATCAGTTTCAGCGGTAACGAAAATTAGTTTTCTACCTCTTGTCTTTACCGCTTGAGCAATTTCTTTGGCGACCTCTTCGCTATAATTTTTGTTCTTGATAAGATCGTTTGTTAGATCATCCCGAGCTTTATCGTCATAATCTTCATCATCGATGTCGGTTTTGTAGCCTTTGTTTGCGCGATCTTTCCACTTTGTCGTAGCCTTGTCTTCAATTGACACGTCATCGTGACGCTTTCCGCCACCTCGAATGCCTTTCGTTTGATCTTGAATGCGGTTGCGGATTTGAGCAAGCTGCTCGCGGACGTAGACCACAATATCAATGACGAGATGGCGAGTATCGCCTTCCTCTTCGAGCCGAGACTTGAAGTCCATATACTTCTCACCTGGCTCAGCTTCGTTTTCCCACTCAAACTGGGACATATGCGAAAAGACTGTGGCAGCTTGCTTGTTATTTGTGACGCCAAAGACTTCATCCAACGCGGGAGGAAATTCCACTTCTACCCCCCACCAACGCTCTCTTGGGTCGTAGCCAAGGGCCCAAGTGCTGTCTAGTTCGAGCTCTCGGCCAGCCCTGACGATTGAGACTCCAATGTTCTTAGCCGCATGCTTGCCGTAGGGCGTTCGGCCTCGGTCCGTGCCATCGTCAGGGATCGTTTCCGAACTTGCCCATGACATACGAACATGAACGCTGTGTGTTTCCCCCTCATATTCGACAGGAAACTCGCGGTGTTGTTCTCCCCAGACTTTAAACATTGGCCGTTTATCGAACGGCGCAGGCGTCGAAGAGGGCACCGTGAGATACATTGGATCGTTTGCTCGTGCCCGCATATCAAAAGTGGATGTGTCGTCCTCCAATGCGGCAAGCCGAATATCTGTTTTCCCCTCATGGATAAACTTTCGATACATCCTGCCGACGAGGGCCTCCGTGTTTTCCAACGTTGCACGACCGCTTCTCCATGTAAGACGGTGGTCCTCGAAGTTGCTCCACACGATAAGCGTCCCGGTCGTACCAATTCCCTCTGACCTGCTAAGCCATTCATTCGGTACATTTTTTGCTTCGGGAACTGGGACATGACGGGTTTTCCCAGATTCTACGTCGTCTAGGTCGAGGTACGAATGTAGGGCGTTGTCAGGCCCAGCTTGCCACGTCCACACATCCAGCCGTCGGCATTGAGATATTGAGGCATTCGGAAGGCCCATGCCGAACCTTCCTATGCCACTTCGGTCATTCAAATGCGTGCCGTTGCCGAATTGTAACGCAAGACGAAGTACCGTCATGTCCATTCCGGACCCATTATCTAGTACGGCTATCTCAGCAATTCGGCGGCGTTCTCGTTCCTTAACCAGGACGCGCTTTTCGATGCAAAAGATTTCGACGAAGCTCGCATTGGCTTGGACCGAATTGTCGATGAGTTCAGCGAGGGCGTAGGCTGTGTTTTTATACCCGCTGTCGCGCATGGCCTTGAGCGCCAGCGATGGGGGGATTACTTCACCATCAAATGCATTTTCAATGATATCTTCCGCATTACTCGTGCTCATGCCATACGTCCTCCCAATTCGTAAATGCCTCTGCGACGCTGCCGAAACCGGGTAAGTTCGTATCGACGACTGTCACAATTTCTGATGTTTCGTTGCCTCCAGCACGCGGACCTCTCGTCGCGCGTCCGACCATTTGGCTGTACAAGACCAGCGACTTTGTAGGGCGTGCTATAACAGCGGCGCTCGTCCGCGGTGCATCGAAGCCCGTCGTTAGAACTCCAAAATTGCACAAAACCATTGCCCGAGGGGCGTCACTCTTGAACTGCCGAATAATGCGCTCTCGTCGGGCGATAGGTGTTTCGCCGGTAACAAGCTTTCCGTCGTGTCCACGCGCGACAAGCAGTCCTGTAATTAAGTGGGCGTGCCGCACAGAAGCCCCGAAAACGATGATTCGGTTGTGCCTTTGTAAAAGGTCCTCGATTGCTCGAATGATTATGAAATTGCGCGCGCCACTATCCGAAATTGTCCGTAGAGACTCGTCGGAAATATCCACGCCAGCTTCGGCCGCTTTGACTTCTTTATCGGATAAGCCAAGGTCGCCGTCGAACCGAACAGAGGTAAATGTTGGTTTCGCCAGATAGCCCTCTGATATCAGAAAATCGACCGGATCGCTGTAGCCGGGCACGTCTAGCGTAACCTTACTATTGGCAAAGAATTCTGACAGTTCGGCGTCAGCTCCTGCGTCGTTCCATGTGCGGCCCGGTGTTGCTGTCAGGCCGAGCAACTGATTCTCGGGCTGCTTGGTATAAAGAGCCTCAATCACAGATCTATAGGTCCGGGCAATCGCTTGATGAGCTTCATCTACAACTGTAAGGCTGGCTCTGTCCCCGAGTGCTATCAGGGCGTTCTGATTACGTGAATAGGCCGCGTGCATCTTCGCGAATCCAGCTACGAGAATCCCGTTTCGTACCTCACTTAGGTCTATGTTTCGATCTCCCCAAAATCGATAGACCATCACGGGTTGATCCCCCAACACGCGCCAGCATTTTTCAAAATCTTCTGCTGCCTGTTCCAATAATTCGCCGCTGTTCGCCAGCCAGCAGACGACAGTCGGTCCGTGATCAATTAGATGCCGTGCAATGATGTGCATCGCGGTGCGCGTCTTACCTGCGCCGGTTGGCATATGCACGACAACCTTATTGGGGTGCACTTCAAGCGCCATTTGAGCGCGCCGTGCTACGTCTCGCTGATGGGGGAATAGGCCGTATTCTGGGGTGACTTCGTTTATTGCCGGCTTGCGCACCATTTGTGCGCTCGGGTCTTCCGTGATGCCGAAGAAGGAAAAGAGAGCGCCTGTGTGGTCCGGATTTTTCGCTGGATCGAATGCCTTTAGGGAGGTGTAGAAATTACCCTTCGTCTTCAATCTTAGTTTGTCGGCTAGTTCCCGCGCCTTTTCCAAGCTCAAGCTATCGATGATGATATTCCGCACCGCGGCGTCTTGGATGCTTGTCGGGTTATTGTCGGCGTAAAGGACATTTGCGACATTCCGAAGAGCGTCATCTGTAGGCGTTGAAGCTAAGAGCTGCCGCAACGTCTCGACGAGCTCGTCGCCGAGAAGTCGGCAAAGACTTGCGCGTTTCATGCCATTGATGACATGTTCGATCGATATGCCAGGAGACGTCATTTGTTCTCCGTTACAGAGAAAAATAGCGGCGAAATGATCAATGAGCGATCATCGAAACCACTTTCCGCATAAATGAGAGTGACATTTTTGTCGGGATCTTCGGAGAAGCGAATACGTGTTTTTCCGTAAAAACACCGAAAGTCGGTAAGCCTGATCTCATCAAGAATCATTTGAATGATCTCCGGGCCTGGTGTGACGCTCAATAAGATCGCGTAGCTTTCTCTGGCGTTCGGTCTTCACATTACGCTTTTCGAAGAAATAACTTCTTTCTAATTCAATTATTTCACGAACAATTGGACCATCCTTGAAATTTTGAATTTCTTCTTCACTCACCAACCAGCAGCCCCCTTCCCCACAAAATTTCTAGTTTAGCGAGTTGAAGAATTGCAGAGCGCTTCAAAATTAGCAACCCACATATTTTGGTTTAAGTTAATGAAAATATACTCAAAAGGGGATGAACCTGTTTACGAAGAGATACCAGAAATCTGAAAAAGGGTGGTACGCAGCCTTTTCCTCAAGAATCTAGACAAATCTAGTTTAGTGATTTTGCAACTTTTTCAAAAATAGAGTGGGTATTTTTAGGGGGAAATAGCCGGAAAATCACCACTCTAATTTTGACCTGCCAAATCTGGTGTGGGATCTGACATATGGAAACCCTGGGTTCCTCTGTTCCGCTCACGCACAGTCAGACCGTCGAAGATCCACCCGTAGCAGGTTCGGAGTGTAGCAACTTGTGTAGCATCTGTGAATCCCTCATAGCGCAAAAACAGATAGGCAGAGGCAGACGCGCAAGAATACGAGACCGCCCTCCGCAACCACCGCTGACGGCTAGGGGGCTATGGGGGGAAGTCTCGCATCTCACTTACGTTAATAGGCTCTCACAAATTTGGACCGAAATAATCCGGGCCTTAGAAGTCTCCGTCATCGATCCCATCAAAGCCGAAGACCGAAACAGCCATGCGAAAGCCGGTCGGGTTCCTGCCCGGTCCAAATTCCATGACACCAGCTTCTGCCAGGGCCTCAACAAAGTCAGGATGTTTGCGGATGCTCCGCCTGAAATTCTTCAAGTCCGTCATTTGGACCGCATCTGCCACCTCCCGGAAAGGCAGTAGCTCCCTGGGGTGGGAACTGAAGTAATCCTGGATGACCTTGAGCGCTTCGGCAATCTTGCCCTTCAGGACCTTCTTCACCGGTTGCCAGCGCTTGACACGGCAGTCAGGGAAGATCTCGGGCAGGGTTTCCGCAATGCCGCTTTGAGCTGAGGCAATGATGTAAGCGTCGCAGGGGGCGCAGACGGCACCGTCACAACGCCGCACCGACCCGCGACACAGGGCTTGGAGAATCAGGTGGCGGTATTCCCCGATCCTGATCTGCTGGAAGTCTTGGGGATCAAGGCTTTGAGCGGAAGACAGTCCCGCCCCGAGACGCCCCAGTGCCTCATATTGAGAAGCGGGTAGGAACAATGTCCCAGCCAGGATGACATTGGAAACATGAGCATAGGCGTTAGTTCCGTGATGGTCACCCCAGTGGGTGAAGTGAACCCGACCCGGATTACCATCCATGAGGGCTTTGACACCGCTCGGCACATCTATGCCTCCTTTGGTTTTATGATGAACCACCAGCCATTCCTCTTTAGGCTTGTTGTTGATGGTGGAGACGATGCCGTCAATCAGTTGCTCGCCGTTGGTTCTAAAGGCATGTTTGCCGCCTCCCGTTTGCCAGACGTTGACGGTCAGGTTCCGATAGGACTTCTCGGCTTTGCTTAGGCGGATCAGGTTGCCTCGCTTGCGTTCCCATTGGTCATAGGTCGCCCTGACACGCCCGGAAGCATCCAGGATCAGGAGCGGTGCGAAGTCATCCGGCAGGGTGTCCCGATAGTCCAGCAGGGTGTTACCGGAAGCCCCGTCCTGCTTCACCGTGACCAGCTTCCCGGACAGGAGCCAGAGAGTGGTGACTGCGTCGATATGCTGCTTGGGTGACTCAGACAGGCATCCGATCACTGTATTCAGATCCACGCCATGCTTTTCCGAGTAGTCCGGTATCTCAACACGAGAACCGCATGACGCCTCCTTGATCTGGATGAACAGGTCTTCGATATCCTTGGCCAGGGCGGGATGACGGAGGCGGATCGGCCCGAACAGGTGACCAAGGTCATCCCGCTTCAATGTCAAAGGCTGTCCCGGAAGGATCGCTTCATCCCAGATTCTGACATCCCTGGCCTGTCCCTGATAATGGAAGGCCGAAACATGCTTGAACTGCTCTCCTTGGCAGCGGCTTTCTATCATCTGTTGGGTTGTGAACAGGATGCGGGCTTGGTCCCGATCATCAGACCCCAATCCATTCAGGTCGGTGTCACTGGTCAGGACCGAGAATTGCGAACGGGACAGACCCATTTCCTCCACCAGATTCCGGATCTCATCCAGCCTGGAGACGCAGATCAGAACTGACACCCTTTCATGGTCTTCAGAAGCCAGGAGCGTCCGGATGAAGTGGATCATGGTCTTGGTCTTGCCCACACCGGGATCAAGGCTGGCCAGATAATATCGGGGAAGACAGGTTCCCTCTGCCATCTGTTCCAAGATGTCAGCCACATCTTCCAGTGCCGACCACATATGTTCAGATGGTCTGTGGTGTCCGTCGTCAAAACAAATGGGTCAGTTGAGCGTCTGATTTAGTGGAGGATCTGGCTCATCATTTGTTGATGTTTAAGCAGCTTGCTTGAAGTGATTCAAGCGCCGGTTTTTCATGGTGGTCAGTTTGATCTGTTTTCTCCTTTCCAGAATGGCGGTATCGCGG
>NZ_QRDW01000011.1 GCF_003385955.1 Aestuariispira insulae | reverse complement strand
CTGTTTCCGTTTGGACATAACTGATCTCCATTGTTGAGATCAGAAAACACTCTTCTGTAGCTTACGTCACTGTCCGATTTCCGGGGACTAGCTCATTCACTGTGCTGGCCTTGGAGACAAATCCTACGATCCAGTTGGGGATTGAGCGCCACTATGTCCTGAACCTGCGGAAGCCCTGCTAGCAGAAATGGTATCTTGGCCATATTGACCAGCGACTTGATAAAGTCAGTTGATTCCAGGATCACCTTGTCTCTATCCTTGTCCAGAACATGCTGGAATTCGTCCAAAATGATCAGTTCCACCTTTTTCGCCGCAATGTATTTCAGAATCCGATCCACAATTTTTGTTTTCGTCTGCTGACCGACATAGAGACCGCCAAAGGCACCCTCAATCGCCATAGCTGCATCCTTCCTGGAACATTTCTCCGGAAGGCAGACATAGAGCACTCGGAACCGGTTGGTCTGGTTGGCCTGACTGGTGTAACGCTCCAGCAATTTGGTCTTTCCGGTACCGGTACTGCCCAGCAGGGTCATGATACGACCTTCCTTCAAATGCCGACCATATAGATGAAAGAATTTTAACTTACCAAGCAGTTGTTCCGCGTTTGGGTATTGGATCCAAGCATTGTGGAATTCCGCCAGTTTCCGGATTTTTTCCATCTCATCCGACACCGGGATATCATCAAAATCATTCACCGCTTCACTCATGACATCCTCCTCAATCATCCTGATCAGTGAACCAGCCGTTTTCGCCCGCATTCCTAAGGAACTCGACTGGGTCGAAGTCCGGAATATCATCGTGCTTCAGGTCCTGAACGCGATTTGAAAGTGATTTCTTCGCCATTTGAGCTTCCATGCGGTCCAATCCATTTCGCAAACGGACTTGCTTGCGTGTGGTCCTCTTATATTTGTCGCAGTAGTCATCAATCATTGAGAGCAATTCATTGCGACCCTTCAGCAGATCTTCCTCGGTTAACTTTCGTTTTGAATTGAGGCGATCCCGCACCCGTTTGCGGATGATATTATGTTGCCAACGGCTAAGTCCCTTCGCATAACACTGCAGGCAGGGAACTGTTATCCATCTGTTGAGCAGAGGATCTTTGACGTACAAATGTCCGATATCGGTTGGATCAAGTTTGACCGAAACCACGCGGCTTACCCGCTGCCTGCCTTCGGCCTGATCGAGCCGGAGACGCAAATCCGCGAGCAACTCACAGTTATATTGCAGGTGATCAAGCAAGATACCCTTGCGCGAGAGTGATCTGGTCACAGTGTGGGATGAAAGGATGATAAGTTCCTCAGCGCTGTCGATGAATCGTACGGGATTCTCCTTTGCCGCCTGCTTCCAGGTGTTTTCGGGCGTATCCCGCAATGCGGAATGCAGCTTCTTTCCATAAACGTCCAAAAAGAACTTGAGGATGAGTTTTTCTGCCTGCCACATGGTAAGGCAGGCCATCTTCTCAGACTTATAGTCCCCGCGTTCCTTGGGATTGGAAAAGGTGGTCCCGGCCAGTTTGTGAATAAGTCCAGTATTCAATGTCCGGAACAATCGTTCGATTGCCCCGCGGTAATGCGGGGTCCATTTCGGGCCATATTGAATATTGAAACCAAGCTGATTGGCCGCATCCTGGAAATCCTTCCCATGATGGGAAAGGTCATTATCCAGCACAATAGTGTGGGGAATCCCATACACCGACCAGTCACTGGCGATCTCGGGATGTTTCTCCAGGATCGAATCCTTTGGCAATATTAATTGCCTCAGGCATCCAACCAAATTGTCATAGCTGGGATCGCCAACAGACAGATAGATACCCACCGGCATCCGAGAAAACAGATCAATCGCCATGGTCAGCCAGCATCGGCCAATCACCCTGTTTTCCTCATCAACGATCACCAGGTCAATCAAGTGATGGTCAATCTGCACGATATGCAGAGGGAATTCGGCCACAAGCCCGGGCCCAACGGCACGATAATAGTTATCCGCCGCTCTTTTGCCCTTGGTCGCCACCATTACTTGATAAGGGTCCAACTGACTGATGCGACGCTGTATGGTGCGCAGCCCCGGTACCTTCAACTGCAATGACGGCACGCGGGAACGATTGATTTCCTCTATATGATTTTTCACATTCGCTTCAACATCCTGGGCATTAAACTTCTCGGCCCGAAGCAAGCGATCGTTAATATCCCGCTCGAGGACCTCTTCGACTTCCGGATCAAACCGGCAGGATCTGTTACCCCGTTGCGACACCCTATAGGCTAGTGCCTTTGGCCGTTCTCCCCCGGTCCACCACCGATGGAGCCATCGCCGGACAGTGGACACTGTTGGAGGCAACGAATCCCCGATCTGATCCGCGACAATAGTGATCCACTGGCCGAGAACCTTGTTACTGATGTGATGTGCATTCCGCGCCGGAATTTTCCGAACATAAGCGACCATACGATGTAAAGCGGCTTTATCTTCATCCGACAGAAGATCCACGCTTGGCCTATTCTCCGTATGGGGAACAGGCTTACGCCTAGCCCCTGGCTGAACCAGAGCGCCCCCCAAGCATATAAGCTTGGCCAGATGATCGAATTTTATATTCCGGAGTTCACCGTTCCTCGGGCAGACCAACTGGATGGTGTGGTGATCCAATACACGGTTCACATCAAAAACACGCCCGTCCAGAGATACACTGTCGCTGGCACCAATATAGATTTGTGTCATTTTTCTTCTCCCTGACTCAGAAACGAAACAATGGTTTTCGCCGAAAACTCCCTTCCCAGATCCAACTCGAGCAACCCGAGGCTATGCGCGGTAAGCAATGTCGGTTTCCTGATCTCGTTGCCGGACAGAAACTCGATTTCTCCTGCCTCAAGCTGCCGATGCTGACTGCCGATTTTGCGCAAGAGGACTTCCGCGGAAGAGGGAAGGTGGTGATATCGAAACCTGGAGACGAGCTTGGCATTGGAGAATTCAGGCTCTTTGCGGATTTCAACCTCGGTCAAAACCTCATAATCCAGCCCTTGCGCCTTGAACTCATTCTTGATGGCCTCAAATCTTTCTTGCTCACCATCAATTTCAAGGTTTACCTTCGGCTTCACCTCGACGACTTTGCGACCATTGGACAGATAGACCAGGAAATCCGGAATATGCTCTCGCTGACGGCCGTCGAACTGATAACGCAATGGAAACGGCTGTTCATAAATCAACCGCACTTTGGGATCCGCATCGAGTCGGATCAGGCAATCCCTTTCCAACTGAGATTCCCACTGAATAAGCTTATGTGACTTCCTGGAGGACCAGTAACCGACAACCCGCCCACAACTGCGGGAAACCGGGGATCTAAAGGCCTGCTGCATGACTTCTCTCCTGATTTCGGCAACAAAAAACTGTGGCGTGCATGCACGCGACTGTTGATAGCGGGTGAGAGAAGTGTTAGAAGAAAGGTGTTGAATCTGTGCTTCTAGCACTTGTACACGCCGCTACGGAAACTCTGTGGCGGTGTTTACATTTTTACCTCCTGAAAATTTGACTATTCAGTGATGATAGGACCGATTCCTCGAAAGGGAACCCGTCTTGGAAATAAAAATTTTGATTTCCATAAATATTTATGGAAGCCGTAAGAGCAAATATGTCACCGCATATATGCCATTTCATATTTTCTGACCTAAATTCAAATAACAAATTCAATATAGTAAATTTATTATCGTGAATTTGTTATCGGTTTTCCCAGCTAATAATCTTTTCCTGAATTCAGTATTATGAATTCAGTAGAGTGAATTCAGTAGAGTGAATTCAGTACTATCCTTTACTATAAAATATAGTAATCTTTATAAAACAATGGCTTACTAAAGCATTAACTTTCTGGATCGTCTTATGTGTCGTTTTACCTACTAAAACATTAAAATCATTAAGTTTACTAAACCATCTTATCTGTCGCCAGACCGCGTTATGTGTCGTTTCACAACACGTGTGACCTCTCGAAGTTGAAAATGACTCGCATTTGAATTGACAATGACTCGCATTCACGATAATACTGCGAAACATTCTCAAGTTGGGTGAATTCAGACATGTATATCTGCATCTGCAATGGCATTACCGATGGCCAGATCCAGACCGCGATTGACAATGGCGCCGCCAGCGTGCCGGCGGTGTATCGCGCCCATGGATGTCAACCGCAATGCGGCAAATGCGGCTGCGATATCAAGGATATGCTGAACCAGAATGCCGGATCGGCCACGCCAGGTGGCGCCGCCGTCATGGCGCCCAGCAAGATCTGACGGGCATTCACCCCACCAGCCCTCTCTCACCTGCAGTGAAGACATGAAAAAACCGGCACCCATGGGCGCCGGTTTTGTTTTTTTATTCGTCTGGCTTGATGCCTCTCAACCTTCCTTCGGCAGGATCAGGTTGAGCAGGATCGCCACCGCCGCCGCCGGCAGCAAGCCAGAGGTCAGCAAGACCGAAACCGACCCCGGCAGGCCCGCCACCGCTTCCGGTACCGATTTCAGGCCAAGTCCGATGCCAAGCGACATGGCGATGATCACCATATTGCGCCGGTTCATCACCACATCGCTCAACAGTTTCAGGCCCGTGCCGGCAATCATGCCGAACATCACGATGGCCGCCCCGCCCAGAACCGCGTTGGGCATGACCGAGATCACCGCGCCCACCTTGGGCACCAAACCGGCCAGGATCAGGAAGAGCGCTCCGATGGTCACCACATGGCGGCTCATCATGCCGGTGAGCGCCACCAGTCCCACATTCTGGGAATAGGAGGTATTGGGCATGGCCCCGAACAGACCGCCAAAGGCGGTGCCCAGGCCATCGGCATAGGTGCCGCCGGCCAGTTCCTTGTCCGTGGCCTCGCGGTTGGCCCCGCCTTTGGTGATGCCGGAAATATCGCCCACCGTCTCGATCGCCGAGACCACCGACATCAGGCACATGGCCAGGATCGCGGTCATCTCAAATTCCAGGCCGTATTTGGCAAATTCCGGCAGCGCGAACCAGGCGGCCTCCCCCACACGGGCGAAATCCACCAGCCCCATGGGGATCGCAACCAGATAGCCGACCACCAGCCCGGCCAGGATGGCCGCGGCGGAGGCAAAACCCCGGGACAGGAATTTCACCCCCAAAATCACCGCCATCACCAACAGCGCCAGCCCCCAATGATGCAGCGCGCCAAAATCCGGCGGCATATGCGCGCCGCCCGCGGCATACTTAATGCCAACCGGAATGAGCGACAGGCCGATGGCCAGCACCACGATGCCGGTCACCAGCGGCGGCAGGATGCCGCGAATGCGCCCGATGAAGGTACCCAACAGGAAATGGAAAATCCCGCCGACCAGGGTCGCGCCAAACAGTGCGCCCAGCCCCGCCCCTTTGACGATCGGGATCATGGCCGGGATGAAGGCAAAACTGGTCCCCTGAACGATGGGCAGGCGCGCGCCCACCGGCCCGAAACCGATGGTCTGGAACAGGGTCGCGACCCCCGCCACCATCATCGCCGCCTGGATCAGGAAGACTTTATCCGCCCCGGCCAGCCCGGCGATGCCCGCGATGATGATCGGCACGGTCACATTGCCCGCGAACATGGCCAATACATGCTGGATGCCCAAAGGCACAGCCTGCACCAAAGGCGGCCTGTAATTGGTGTCACTCAGGCGCGACGCGCCCGGCCCGCTGCCGGTGGATGCCGGCTCAACATTCTCTGTCATTTACCCAAATTTCCCTGTTGCGATTGAACCATTGGCGGCCCGGTTATCTCCGGTGTCACGCCGTTAAGGGCCGGTTTCCCCGGCTTTTCCTTGTTCTTTCCCAAACTTCTTCAATCGCGGATTTCCTCCGCTTTTCAAAAGACTAACAAGGTTTCCGTCGGCAGGATAGGGGAAAGGTTTTTTCTCGCGCTTGAATTAATAAAGAATAATCTTTATTTAATCATCTCGACAGCAAACAGGACGGGAACCGATCTCATGAAAATTTTTGTCACCGGCGGCAGCGGTTATGTGGGCAGCGCCGTCGTTAAAGAATTGATCGCAGCGGACCATCAGGTCATCGGTCTCGCCCGGTCCGAGAGATCAGCGGAAAAACTGCGCGCGTTTGGCGCTGTGCCGCGCATCGCCGGGATGACCGAAACAGACAAATGGCAGGACGCCGCCGCCGATGCCGACGGTATCATCCATATGGCCGCCACCTTTGATGAGAATATGGCCGAGGCCGAAAGCACCTTCCTGTCCGGCATCGAAGCAGTCACAAGAACCCATCCGGATAAACGGTTCCTTTATACTGGCGGGGTCTGGCTTTATGGCACATGTGCAGACACTCCGGCCGCAGAAGGAAGCGGCTTTAAACCGCTGGACGAGTTTGCCTTCATGGTCGCCCATCGTGATCGCCTTTTTGCCAACCCGGACCTGCGGGCCAGTGTGGTTCATCCGGGCCTGGTCTGGGATGAGGATGGCGGCATGATCAACCCCCTGCTGGAAGATGCCAAGAAGGGCCGCGCCCTACGACTGCCCGCGACCGAAAACCTGCGCTGGCCACTGGTTCACCGGGATGACCTGGCCCGGCTCTACCGGCTGGCGATCGAGAAAGATGACAATCAGTCGGATTATCACGCCATCGCCGAAGCGGCCGTGCCGATGTCCGAGATCGCCAGCACCATCAGCCGCCAGGCCGGGATCAGCACGGATCCGGTGGTGGACCGCACCCATTGGTCGGATGGCGCCCATCTCAGCCAGCATATCCACTCCGAGCAAACGCGCGAAGCGCTTGGCTGGCAGCCAAACCACCCCGGCATCCTGGAAACACAATTCCAATTGGCCTAATCAAGCGGCTGCCGCTATTCTGATCTCTGTTGGCTTAACGGCGATAAGGGGCCGATGATGCGGGGGCAAAATCTAATAACTTCGATCAGTCTGATCTTGGGGCTGTTCTGGGCTTTGCCGCTGGCGGCGGAACCCTTGCAGGTGATTTATGGAACCCGCATGGGCGGGGAAGTGCGCAATGGTTATCCGATCCAGTTGCTTGAACTGGCACTGAAAAAAAGCGGCCGCGCCTATGACCTGCTGGCCTATGACCTGCCGATCACCCAGGCGCGCGCCTTCCTGGAGTTGGAGAAGAAACGCAGCATCACGGTTCATTATGCCGGTACCAGCGCCGACCTGGAGAGCCGGTTCCTGCCGGTGCGCATACCGGTCTATCGGGGCTTGTTGGGTTATCGGGTTTTTATCATCCATCCGGATAATCAACTCCTCTTCAGCCGGATCGACAGCCTGGAAAAGCTTGCGGGACTGCGCGCGGGCCAGGGCACCGGCTGGGCCGATATCGGAATTTTGGAACATTCGGGCCTGATCGTGATGGCCGCCCCTTATGAATCCCTGCTCAAGATGATTGAGTTGAAACGGATCGATTATTTTCCCCGCGGTATTAACGAGGCCCATCCGGAAGTGGCCCAGCACCAGAACCGCTTTCCTCGCCTGGCCGTGGAAAAAGAGCTTTTGCTGGTCTATCCCTTCGCCCAGTTCTATTTCGTTAACCGGGATAACCAGGCGCTGCATGATGCCATACGAACCGGCCTGGTCCGGGCCTATGAGGATGGCTCCTTCATGGCCCTGTTCAACCAACACCCGCATGTAAAGGATATGATGGCCAAGGTGCGGCTGGCCGAGCGCCGCCGCTTTGACATACCCAATCCGTTAATGACCAGGGAAACTTTGTCCATCCCGGCGGATTACTGGCACGAACCCTTGAAGCTGTTCTGACCCCGGCTATCCGACGATTGCCCCTTTACCCGCACTTCGCCCTGGGCCTCTCTGAGGATAGTCTCTTTCCCTCCGGAAAGATGGAATACACACCCCTGTTCCATGCTGAGAGCCATAGATTCTTCGCGCCCGAGCCCAAGCCAGAGACCACGCAACACAGCCGAGAAGGCCCCATGGGTCACCAGGATGGACGGCCCCTGAAGGCCGGCCAGGAATTGTTCCGCCCGCATACGCGCCGCGTCATAGCCCTCGCCTTCAGGCGCCTGGTCCCAGCTCAGGACAACCGACTGCTGATCACTGGAAACACTATCCGCCCCCAAAATATCCTCGCGTGACAAACCCTCCCAGCGCCCCAGGGAGACTTCCTTAAGACCGTCATGCAATTGAAAGACACAGCCAAGCGCGCCAAGAGCAATCTCCGCGGTCTCGCAGGCGCGCCCCAGGGGACTGCTTAGGCAGGTAAGGTCCAGGCGGGATTGCAATCCCAGGTCCCGCAGGATTTCCCCCTGCCTGGCCGCCTGCCATTTTCCAAGGTCGGTAAGCGGGGCATTTTTGTGCCCCTGCCATCGCCCTTCCCGGTTCCACACGGTTTCACCATGCCGGATAACAAACAGTTCCGGATACATTTCTCCCCCCGTCGAATGTTGAGCAGCCTCACCGTCGATGATACGGATGGCCCGCCAGAATCTGTTGGCAGCGATAAACCTGCTCGGCCAGCATGCCGCGCACCAACATATGCGGCCAGGTCAGCGCGCCGAAATTCAAGATCAGGTCGGCCCGTTTCCGGATGCTTTCATGCAAGCCGTCCGCGCCGCCGATCATGAAGGCCAGGTCGCCCGCCCCGCCATCGCGCCAGCCTTCAATCTTGCCCGCCAGCTGCTCACTGCCAAGCGGCTTACCGCGTTCATCCAGGGCCACCAGGATCGCACCATCGGGCAGCGCGCCCAGCAGCAATTCCGCTTCACGTGCCTTCAGCTCGTCACCGGAAAGCGGGCGTTTTTCTTCAACTTCGTGAAGTTGGAAAGGCCAGCGGATGCGGCCGCAATAGGTGTCAAAGAGATCTTTCTCCGGCCCCCGCTTGGCGCGACCGACCGCGATCAGATGAATACGCATCAGGAAACCCCGTTCCTGACCGGACCGGCCATCCATCGGCCAGTCCGCGCCAATTAACGTCTAAAACGCGGAAGCCCCGGCCCGCTCAACCCTGAGCGTGCAGCGCCCCCGGCTGAGCCGGCATATCCACGCCCCACATCTTTTCAAGATTGTAGAATTCGCGGACTTCCGGACGGAACAGATGCACGATCACGTCGCCCGCATCGATCAGCACCCAGTCACCCTGGGATTTACCGTCGATGGTGACGCCTTCCTGACCCTCATCTTTCAGCTTTTCGACCAAATGGTCGGCCATGGCCGACACCTGCCGGGCACTGGTGCCCGAGGCGATAACCATATAATCGGCGATGCTGGATTTTCCGGCCAGATTGATGACCGTCATGGCTTGAGCCTTGTCGTCGTCCAGAGACGTCTCAACGATTTTCAACAAGGCGTCGGAAGTGTCTGACTTCCCATTGTTGCTAGCTATTGTCTTCCTCTCCTATTTTGATCCGGTCATCCGGTTTTCCGTCCGCTGCGGACCTGTCGGATCCGGGTTGCGGACTCCGGATGGCGCCGGATCGCTAAAAAAACCCATGCGGGCGGTTTCTGTTTCACCAATGTCCGGGATCTGCATTCCGGCAGCCGAACATGTTTGAAACGTTGTGCCGCGACGCCAGCTAGAGCCCTTAAATCATAGCCCGGACGAGCGAAAACGGCAATGGGCATGGCGGCGGCAATCCTTTCCCAGCGTTCCCAGCGGTGAAATCCGCCGAGATTATCCGCCCCCATCAGCCAGACAAACCGGCAGTCGGGGTGGCGGACGCGAATCGCCTCCAGCGTATCGGCAGTATATTGCAATCCCATGTCACGCTCGAATCCGGTCACCCGGATCCGGGGATGGCGCGCCACCCTCTTGGCGGACGAAAACCGCGCCTCAAAGCGGGACATGCCTTCTACCGGCTTCAGCGGATTTTGTGGGCTAACCAGCCACCAGACCTCATCCAGGCCCAGGCGCCTTATGGCCGCCAGCGAGATATGCCGATGCCCGTCATGGGCCGGATTAAACGACCCGCCCAGCAATCCGATCCGCCGGACGCGCCGACTTTTAGCCGTTCCCCCGCCCCGCTTCAAGGATTGATTCGCGCGCCCAACCATATCAGGGGCGCGTTTGCCCGGTGCCACGCACCACATATTTGAAACTGGTCAGCTGTTCCGTGCCTACCGGTCCACGCGCATGCATGCGGCCCGTGGAGATGCCGATCTCGGCCCCCATGCCAAATTCACCGCCATCGGCAAACTGGGTCGAGGCATTGCGGATCACAATCGCACTGTCGACGCGGGCCAGGAAGATTTCCGCCGTCGGATCATCCTCGGTCACGATGCTGTCGGTGTGATGCGAGCCATATCGGTTGATATGATCAATCGCGTCATCAACACCACCAACTGTCTTAATGGACAGGATCGGTTCTAAATATTCTGTGCCCCAATCATCCTCAACCGCCGGGATCACCCGGCCATCCAGCCCCTGCACCACTTCATCGCCACGGATCTCGCAGCCCTGTTCGATCAGGGCATCCATCACCGGCGGCAACAGATCGGCAGCAACCGCCTGGTCCACCAGCAGGGTTTCCATGGCCCCGCAGATGCCGGTGCGGCGCATCTTGGCATTGACCGCGATATCCAGCGCTTTTTGTGCATCGGCCGCTTTATCCAGATAGACATGACAGATGCCATCCAGATGGGAAAAGACCGGCATGCGCGCCTCGCGCTGGACCCGCTCGATCAGGCCACGTCCGCCACGGGGCACCACCACGTCCACATAGTTGCTCAGGGACAAAAGCGCGCCAACCGCGGCACGGTCCCGCGTCGGGATCATCTGGATCGCGTCCTCATTGATCCCGGCTTCTTTCAAACCCGCACGCAGGCAATCGACAATGGCCCCGGAGGAATGAATGCTCTCCGATCCGCCGCGCAAGATCGCCGCATTGCCGGATTTCAAACAAAGCGCACCGGCATCCGCAGTTACATTGGGGCGGCTTTCATAAATAATGCCGATCACGCCCAGAGGCACGCGCACACGGGCAATTTTCAAACCGTTAGGACGCTCCCATTCGGCCATAACATCACCGATCGGATCTTTCAGTTCCGCGATCGCTTCCAGGCCCGCCGCCATGGCATCAATGCGCGCATCATCCAACAGCAAGCGGTCCAGCATGGCTTCGCTCAAGCCCTTGTCACGACCGAATGCCATATCCTTTTCATTGGCGGCCTTGATAACATCCCGGCCGTCGCGCAGCCTGGCCGCAGCGGTCAGCAACGCCTTATTCTTGGCCGCCGTTTCCGCCTGCCCCAGATCCTGATAGGCCGCCTTGGCGCGTTTGCCCATCTCTCGTATCTGGTCACTCACATTATCCATGGTCTGTTCCGCCACTGCGCTCATTATCGCCTGTCCCTGTACTGACTTATTTTTATTCCACCGCATCCTGCAGCGCCAGATCATCCGCGTGGATCATCTCCATGCGCCCTTCATATCCCAGGATATCCTTGATCTCGGAAGTTTTGCGCCCGATCACCCGTTCGGCTTCCTCCGCGCCGTAAGCAGCCAAACCAACGGCCACTTTACGTCCGTCCATGTCGGTTACCTGGATCGCATCACCCCGGTCGAACCGGCCTGCGACCTTGCGAATACCTGCCGGTAACAGGCTCTTGCCCGCCATCAGGGCCTTCGCCGCGCCGGCATCAACGACCACTTCGCCAACGGTCTTCAAAGTCCCGGCGATCCATTTCTTGCGCGCGGTCATCGGCCGGTCGCCCGGCCGGAACCAGGTACAGCGCCCGCCATCCAGCAAATGCTGCACCGGATGTTTTTCCGTGCCAAGCGCAATCGCCATATGGCAGCCGCCGCTCACCGCAATCTTGGCAGCGGCCAGTTTGGTCACCATGCCACCGGTCGAGATGCCTTCCGGCGCATCACCTGCCATGGCCTCAATCTCTTCGGTGATCTGGGTGACCTCCGGGAAATGCTCGGCATCCGGGTTCTTGCGCGGATCCGCGGCATAAAGACCATCGATATCGGAAAGCAATATCAACGCATCGGCACTGACCATGGTAGCGACCCGCGCCGCCAGCCGGTCATTGTCGCCATAGCGGATCTCTTCCGTGGCGACCGTGTCATTTTCATTGATCACCGGAACCGCGCCCAGGCTGAGCAATTGCAGCATGGTATTGCGTGCATTCAGATGACGGCGGCGTTCTTCCGTATCCGCCAGGGTCACCAGGATCTGGGCCACAGTGATCTCATAATGGCCAAGCGCCTGCTGATAGGCATGGGCCAGACGGATCTGGCCGGTGGCGGCGCTGGCCTGTTTTTCTTCCAGCTTCAGGGACTGGCCCGCCAGGCCCAGATGACGGCGGCCGACCGCGATTGAACCGGAAGACACCACCAGAACATCCTTGCCCATGCGTTTCAGGACCGCGATGTCGTCGGCCAGGGCGTTGAGCCAGCCCTGGCGCACATGCCCGGCCTCATCCACCAGAAGGGCGGAACCGATCTTGATGACAATGCGTTTGGCTTGCTGAAGGGAAAATCCGCTCATCGATATCCCTCCCCGCTCAAACGGGGGACCAGGGTTTGGCTGCGCCGTCCTCGGCTTCCTCTTCCACCTCTGGTTCGGGATTTTCTTCGGTCGCGCGGAATTTCACCACTTCCGCAAACAATGCACGCAGCACCTTATCCACCCCTTCTCCGGAAACCCCGGAGATGACAAAGATCGGGCTGTCGGTAATAGCCTTCAATTCTGCGATCTGCTCGTCTATGATTTCTTCAATCAGGGCATCCGCCTTGTTGATGGCGATAATTTCCGGCTTATCGGCCAGGCCCGCGCCATAGGCTTCCAGCTCTTTGCGCACGGTCTGATAGGCCTCACCGACCTTTTCATCCGACCCGTCGATCAGATGCAGCAGGATCCGGGTGCGTTCCACATGGCCCAGGAACCTTGTGCCGATGCCCTTGCCTTCATGGGCGCCTTCGATCAGGCCCGGAATATCGGCCAGAACAAATTCGTTATTATCAATGCCGACCACACCCAGATTGGGATGCAAGGTGGTAAACTGATAATCCGCAATCTTCGGCTTGGCATTGCTGGTCGCCGCCAGAAAGGTGGATTTGCCCGCATTAGGCAGACCAACCAGCCCCGCATCCGCGATCAGTTTCAGCCGCAGCCAGACCCACATTTCCTCACCCGGCCAGCCCGGCTCCGCCTTGCGGGGGGCCTGGTTGGTGGAGGTCTTGAAATGGGTATTGCCGCGCCCGCCGTCACCGCCTTTGAGCAGGACGACTTCCTGGCCCACCTCAGTCAGGTCGGCCAGCACGGTTTCCTTATCCTCACTGAGAATCTGGGTGCCGACCGGCAATTTCAAAATCACGCTGTCGCCTTTGGGCCCGTTCATATCGCGCCCGGCGCCAGGGGTGCCGCTCTTAGCCTTAAAATGTTGATTATAACGGTAATCGATCAGGGTATTGAGCCCCGGCACCGCACGGATGATCACATCCCCGCCGCGACCGCCGTCACCGCCATTGGGACCGCCATATTCGATGTATTTTTCGCGCCGGAAGGAAACCGAGCCCGGTCCGCCGTTACCGCTTTTCAAAAAGACTTTGGCTTGGTCCAGAAATTTCATGATCGTGGTTCTTTTTTACTGCTGTTCAGACGAGAAAAGGGAATGGCCGGTCAGCCATTCCCTCTACTCTCATTCATACCCGAAGGGAAGGCTGATTATTCAGCGGCTTCCGGCAGCGGGGTGACGGACACGGTGGTCTTGCCGCCACGGATCTTGCGGAACTGTACGTTCCCTTCAACGACAGCAAACAGGGTGTGATCTTTACCCATGCCGACGTTTGCACCCGGGTGCACTTTGGTACCACGCTGGCGAATGATGATGTTGCCCGGAATGACATGCTCGCCACCGAACTTCTTTACGCCAAGACGACGACCCGCTGAGTCGCGACCGTTACGTGAACTACCACCTGCTTTTTTATGTGCCATGGTTCGTTCTCCTCTTCCCTAGACCTTAGGACTTTTTAGCGGCAGCTTTTTTAGCTGCGGCTTTTTTCGCGGTTGCTTTCTTGGCGGTCGCCTTTTTGGCGGCTGCTTTCTTAGCGGGCGCCTCTTTGGCTTCGGCCTTTTTCGGAGCTGCCTTCTTGGCACCGCTGGCGATGATGTCAGTCACACGCAGAACGGTGATTTCCTGACGATGACCGCGCTTGCGGCGATAGTTGTGGCGGCGCTTCTTTTTGAAGACCAGGACTTTTTTGTCTTTGGTCTGATCCAGAACTTCCGCTTCAACGGCAGCACCCTCAACAACCGGGGCACCTACAGTCTGTTTGTCGGCGTCACCAACCAGCAGAACCTGGTCCAGGGTGATTTTGGCGCCGGCTTCGGCATCCAGCTTCTCAACCTTGATGACATCGTCTTTGGCAACGCGATACTGCTTGCCACCAGTTTTAATTACTGCAAACATCTTTGTCTCTCTATAATCCCGCGCCCTACGGTGTTTCAGCAAGCAACTGAAAACTTTAAAAAATATCCGACCCCATGCCGGAAAACCTCGAGCAGCGCAAACAAAGCACGCGAGACCATAAGCCTCGCGCTTGGGGGCTTATATACTTGGCCACCCCGGCAAGTCAATGGCAGAGCCTAAGTTTTTCCGCCATTTCCCGAGTCAAAACCATGTAAGTCAGCCGCACAGATGGACCAATTCCCCTCTTGATAGGGGCCAGCAGTTCATGTAGGTTCCGCCGCGCTGGAAAACACAGGGGCGGCACAGAGGCCCGATCCGGCAACCCACCAGACCGCGGAGAGGTGCCGGAGTGGTCGAACGGGGCGGTCTCGAAAACCGTTGTGCTCTTGCGAGTACCCAGGGTTCGAATCCCTGTCTCTCCGCCACTTTCCAAACAAAATGCCAAAATTTCCCGGCCCCTGGATGATCCGCCCAGGTCCTATTCCCGATATGCTCAGTTGGTAACCGGCCCGAGATCGGTTCCCAGGAAATTGTGACGGATCTGTTCCAACCGGCTCCGCGCTTTGAGGGACTGGATCGCAGCATCAACCTTCGGGACCAGATCTTTCCGACTTTCATGGAGATAGTGATAAACCGGTATGCTGGCCATAACCGGGCCTTCGGCATGGATCCTCATGCCAGCAAAATCGCGCTGAGCCACCAGCGTGCCGGTCACCTCCGTGATCAGTGCCAGGTCAATACGATCGGCAATCAGCATTCTGAACAGTTGATCCACGGAATCACCGAGGGTCTGGTTTTTGGGGTTAAGAAGATCATCACTAAAGATGATCCCCCGCAGACTGCCCACCCGATAGCGGTGCAGATCGGTTTTATCGGTTATATGAATATCGGATCGATCGGTAAAAGCCCGGCCAATCAACACCGTGAAAGGGGTCGGCACCCGAACCAGGGTTGGAAACTGCTCTCCAATGGCATAAACGCGGCCGGACACACCTGCTATGCGCCCCGCCGATGCCATGGATAGGCCGCGTTTCCCCGGCATATAGATGATCTCGGTATCATATCCCATTTCGCGGTATATTTCGGTGATTAGGGTCCCCAGAAGGGTTCCAAAGTCGTTATTTTCCACACCGGACAGTGTGATCAACGGGCATGATTCTGTCTCTCCGCAAAACCCGCGCGCAGGCATAATCGACAGGAATAACAGGGCAAGATAAACCGCCGTGAACCGGGGCAGAAAACCGGTCATGTGACCCTCTCCGAGATATCAAAATGGCCAGGATGATACCACAAGCCCACAACAACAACGAAGACTAATGAATACGGGAAAAAGAGGCAGGGTTGGCCCGAGTTCGACAAGACCGGAATAGTATGACAAAAAGACCGTGAGCAGATTCCTGCGCCGTCTCGCCAGAGCCGTCGGCCAGGATCACGCAACTAAAATAACCCTACCTTATTCGTCACCGCATCCAATCAGACAGTTGGGGCGTGGGACGCTTTTGACACGGTCAAATTCAGGAGAGATCATGTTCAACGAGATCAAGGAAGCGGGTGTCGACAATCTCATGGCACTCATGCAGCAATTCAAGGAAGACCCCCGGACAGAAAAAGTGGATCTGGTTGTCGGCGTCTATAAGAATGATGCC
Organism: Aestuariispira insulae; assembly: GCF_003385955.1. Classification (GTDB taxonomy): domain Bacteria; phylum Pseudomonadota; class Alphaproteobacteria; order UBA8366; family Aestuariispiraceae; genus Aestuariispira; species Aestuariispira insulae. The sequence goes on along the minus strand of NZ_QRDW01000011.1, from coordinate 117,250 downwards.
GGTGATGTGCCGGTCCTGGACACCGTGAAGGCCGCGGAACGCCATCTGCTGGAAGAAGAATCCTCTAAAAATTATGTCGGTGTCATGGGCGATCCGGCCCTGGCCGAGATTATGCCGGCGCTTCTGCTGGGCGCGGACAGCCCGTTGATCGCGGAAAGCCGTGTTAAAAGCCTGCAAACCCCTGGTGGCTGCGGCGCGCTCAAGGTCGGGTTTGATTTCCTGAATACCATAAAGCCCGGCAACCGGGTTTGGGTCAGCACACCAACCTGGGCCAACCACATCCCGACCATCGAAGGCGCGGGTCTGACGGTCGCGCAATACCCCTATTTCCGCCCCGCCGACCGGTCGCTGGATTTCGATGCCATGGTCTCCCACCTCTCGACCCAGGCCAAGGCGGGTGATGTCATTCTGCTGCATGCCTGCTGCCACAACCCGACCGGCGTGGATCTGAGCCTGCCGCAATGGCAGGCGATCACGGATCTTGTCCTTGAGAAGGGCCTGCTACCCTTTGTCGACTGCGCCTATCAGGGTTTTGGCACCGGCCTGGAAGAGGATGTGGCCGGTCTCCGCCATATGGCCGCCCGAGTACCGGAGATGCTGATCGCCAGCTCATTTTCCAAGAATTTCGCCATCTATCGCGAGCGCACCGGTGCTTTGACCCTGATGGGGGAAAATGCAACGGCAACGGCGAATGCGATGAAGGCCGTGGTCGGAATTGTCCGCACCAACTATTCCATGCCGCCCAGCCATGGCGCCCGGATCGTCACCACGATCATGAATGATCCGGACCTGAAAGCAAAATGGCTGGTTGAATTGGAAGAGATGCGCAGCCGAATTGCCGGGAACAGGGCAACCTTGCGCAAGAAGCTGGAAGAGCGCCAGGTCGGCGCGGATATCAGCTTCCTGACCGACCAGACGGGCATGTTCTCCTATACCGGATTCAATCCCGACCAGGTCAAACGCCTGCGCGAGGAGTTTGGCATCTTCACCGCCGGTGACGGGCGCATTAATGTGGCCGGCCTGTCTTCCGGCAATATGGATATGGTTGCCGAGGGCTTTGCCGCCATCCTGCGATAGTTCAAGGATGCCTACGAATGATGGGGGGAGAGGGAATGCCCCCTTCCCCTTTCGTGCCGCGGCACCCTTATCGAAACCTTCACCGGACCGGGCGCACCCCATCATCAAAAACCACGTGCCGACGACGGAACATTGATCCTTCCACTATTTCCGGGGCACTGATCCGGTCCATCCGGAAATGCCGGAAATCGTCTCGGGCCGGATCCCAGGCCACCAGATACCAAACCGGCGGCAGGATCAGCATTGCCTGAGGCTCAATCTGGCGCGCGCTTCTAACACCTTTTGCATCACGGTATTGGAAGCGGAGATAACGCCGTTGCAGAAAGGCTGCTTCAAACGCGGGCAAAAGCCCCGGATCCATCGGCCCCAGATCGGAGAGATCGACCTGAGGTGCGAGCCTGCCCACATACAGGCAATCCAGGAAACGGCGAAGATCCCGGACCTTATCGGCCGGCAGTGATTTTTCAATTTTGGCAAGCCCCTCATCCGCCAGGCCGGAGAAGGGAAACATGCCCGCCGCCCGCATACTCGCAACGCTGATGAGCAATGCAAACACCTCAGCCACGGACAAGCGCGCCGTCGTTTGGACGGATTGCGGATCAAGATACAGGCCGCCCCCACGCCCAGGCTCCGAATGGATCACATAGCCTTCATCTCGCAATACCCCGATATCACGCAGGACAGTGCGTGTTGACGCCTCGACATCTTGCGCCAGTGCCGCAACGGTCGAAGACCCGTTACGGCGCAAATTTCGAATGATGGCATCTCGGCGTTGATGATTCTTCATGACTGCAGCCCATCATACAAAGGTGACAATTTTTGTCACCTATTTGTCTTAGTCAGCCGAAATTCACATCGACAAGGAGACAAAAGCATGCGCTTTCCCACAGAATTCCCAACACCAAAACTGATCTCAGTGAATGGCGTGACTCTCGAGGTTTTTGAAGCCGGTTCAGAGAATAGGGGAAACCCGATCATATTATGCCATGGTTGGCCGGAGATTGCCTATTCCTGGCGCCATCAGATCCCTGCACTCGCCGCTGCCGGCTACCATGTGATTGCCCCCAATCAGCGCGGTTACGGCAACTCTTCCCAACCTACTGCCGTAACAGAATATGATATCAGTCATCTTTCAGCCGACCTCACCGCCCTTCTTGATCATTATGGCTATGACAATGCGATCTTTGTCGGCCATGACTGGGGCGCTTTTGTGGTTTGGGGTCTGGCTTTGCTGCATCCGGACCGGGTCAGCAAAATCATTAATCTCAGCTTGCCCTACCAGGAAAGGGGCGAAATTCCCTGGATTGAATTCATGGAGGCCATTCTTGGCGGCGACTATTATTTTGTGCATTTCAATCGTCAACCGGGCGTCGCAGACGCAATTCTGGAAAAACACACCTCTCAATTCCTTCGCAACCTATACCGTAAGAACGAACCTCTCAAAGAGCCTGATCCGGGCATGTCGTTGATCAATCTGGCAAAAGCGGACAGGGCCGATGGGGAACCCCTGATGAGCCAACAAGAGCTGGCGGTCTTCGTCTCCGCCTTTGAACACTCTGGCTTTACCAGCAACATAAACTGGTACAGGAATCTCGATCGGAACTGGCATATTCTGGCTGGGGCGGATCCCATTATCAAACAGCCTGCGCTTATGATCTATGGGGATCGGGATATCATTCCAAAATCGGAAAATCTGTCCACATTCGTCCCCAATGTGGATGTGACCAGTCTGGATTGCGGCCACTGGATCCAACAGGAAAAGCCAACAGAAACAACGAAAAAGATCCTGGACTGGCTGAAAGACCGGTCTGCCGCCTAAACATTGGTAAGGCCCTACCGGAGAGGAGGCCCCCCGCAAGGTTTCACCTAAACCGAAGGGCCCCTTTCCGGACCTCCGGCACCAGAACCGCCCGTCAACGGTGCCCCCTGGCTTAAAGGAAAACAGCACTGACGGCTCCGTTCTCCAGCTCTCACATGTCATAAAAACTTAAGAAACAAACACAACCTATATCTGTATTTTGGTAGAAAATAAGCGGAAAAAGAGATAGAATTCCAAATTCGATCCCGACTAGGTTCCTTCATACGGGTATATGTTCATCAAGCATACCCCCAGTGGCTGTTTACAAAGGGCGGTCGGCATCTTGGCGGCGCGGGTCAATCCACAGGGGGATAATCAATGAGAGTTGAGAAAAACGGGATCAGCGTACATGCCATCGCCGGGGCCAGGAATGTGCTTTTTGGCTTTGACGCAACACCACAAGCCCAACAGGGGCTGCTTGGTTTCACGCTCGGCAAGAGAAATCCAGGTTCCGGGCAGATATCATGGATGCGCGGGTTCAAGTTCTTTGAGGAGACGGTTCCCGATCCCCAGCCGGGGGAAAGGCGTTCAACACGCGAACATCCGATCCAGGGATTTCAGTGGGGAGATTACGGCGCAGAACCGGCCACGACGACAGATTATGTCATTCAAGCGGTGTATGGTTCGCCCACGGATCTGAGTTATGGTCCCGAGATTGAGATTTCCGCCACCACAGGCAATGACGAATCCGACCAACATTCGGTGTTTTTTAATCGTGGTGCCATTCCCTCCCAGGCCTTTGCGGACCGTTTTGGCAATGTCGGGCCAAGCGGCGACGAAATGAACGATCCGGACAATGAGAAAGTGAAATGGCTTTCCCGCGGATTGCTCGACGCGGTTCTAACCTTCATTCGATCGGCCAACGGCCCCCGGTACGAGTTGCGCGTGGCGGCCTATGAATTCTTTTACCCGCCTGTCATCGAAGCCCTGAAAGCCGCTGCCGGAACGGGAGCCAAAATACAGGTCTGTTATGACGGGGGCGACCGCAAACGGGACGGCACCATCACCTATAACAATACCAGCACCGCCAACAAAGCCGCCGTTGAAACAATGCGGCTGAATCAGGTGGCGAATCTGACACTTCACCCGCGCACCATGTTCTCCAAAATTCCGCACAACAAGTTTTTTGTCCTGCTTAAAGATGACCAACCGATCGAGATCCTGACGGGATCAACCAACATCACCCCGTCCGGTTTTCTGGGGCAGAGCAACGTTGCCCATGTGGTGCGGGATCCCGGGGTGGCTGAACGGTATAACCGCTATTGGAAACAATTGGCCAGGGATCCTGGCACGCGGGATTTCAAACGATTCAACAATACAGCCTTTCCAGACCCCGAGGGCACATTGCATGAAAATTCGATCCAGACCATGTTCTCTCCCCGGAAAAAGGGGCTTCTGGAATGGATTGCCCGCGAAATGGACAAAGCGGAAAACAGCGTGATGTTTACCGCCGCTTTTGGTGTTGCCGATCAACTGGTCGAGATTTTCGAGGAAGACAAGGATTACCTCCGATTCATCCTCATGGAACGGCGGGACCGAGAAGATCAGGCCCGCCTGATGACCGATCGCGATACCCGCATTGCGCTCGGCACCAAACTGAACAGCACCGCCATCAGCAAAAAGATCAACGGATACCGGCTGGATGAATGGTTCCGGGCGGAAGAACATTTCCGAACACGGGGGCATGTCTTTTACATCCACACCAAATTCATGCTGCTGGATGCGCTGTCTGAAAACCCGCAGATCTTTTCCGGCTCTGCCAATTTTTCGGACCCGTCGGTCGAGGGTAATGACGAAAATATGCTGCTCATGCGTGGACCGGATTATAAACAGGTCGCGCAGATTTATCTGACCGAGTTCATGCGCCTTTTCAACCATCTCTATTTCCGGACCGTCGCCGTGCGGCGCGCGCTTTCCGGCACCGGCAATCCACGCCGTGCCGCCATCCTGGAGCCGGATGATCGTTGGGTCGCGCGCCATTTCAATGCCGGTTCATACCATGACCGCCTTCGCAATCTTTATCGCTGATCGGGAGCAAATCTGATGGATGATATTTTTCAGGAAATATGGAATGCCGACATGGCAGGCAACGGTGTTCCCGCCCTACGGCCTGATGAGCAAAAAGATGAGGCGACCGGCTATGTGGTCGTGGATGAGCGCAGCACCACTGTTGGCACCAACCATAAAGTACTGGCAGAGGTTCACATTCCGGAGGCCAAGCGTCCAACCTACCGGCTATGCCAGGCGGTTCTCGACAATTACGCGCTTGAACGGGCCGCAACAGAGGTCATCCGCCCGGAAGAGCGACAAGAAGAGATTGATTTCGTCCAGGCCATCTTGCCAACCCCGCCCATTCAGCGGGCAAAGACCTATATCGAGCAATCGCAAAATCTCTCCATCAGTGATGAAACCCTGGCCCGCATGATCCACGAAACATGGTTCAAATTTGGTAATGCCGGAAACCAGCGTGACGCCACCGGCTTTGAACATGTCTTCGTTGGTGAACAGTCTAGCCGCCCGTCCAAGGTCGGCGGCTATCACTATTGGCACAAATACCATCTTGATGATGCGGGCCGCCGGTTTGATGGCGTGACGGGCGTGGACCGGATTGAATATCGCGGCACCCAATATGGCGGTGCCGAGCAACCAGGCCAGGGCATTTTGGTGCCCGAAGTTGTCACCCTGTCCCTGATCTGGAACGCACCGGCCGGCGATGGTGGTCAAGGCCGGACATTGGAGAAGCCCATAGGCGGTTTCTTTGTCGGGCTGAGCCCCGAAGGCTTGATGGCACTCGGCCTGGTGCGGGCCAGGACACAAAGCGGCAAGATCGCCAACATCAATGGTTCCCGATACCAATTGGATCTGCATCGCCTCGATGGGGAACCAAATGCGATCAGGACATTTTTCCCGCGCTTCATCCGTTCCGACACCGTGATTATTGATGATCTATCCCACGGCAATGGTGAGCAGGATAACAACAGATCAGCCGACAATCCGGATTTCAAAATCCTGGCCGGGATGATCAACCCCACCAACCCGGAGGGCGGACGGGAATTCCTCCAAATAGCCAATATTGGCGCGCAATCTAATACGCTTGCCGGCTGGAGAATCGTCGCACCCAACGGCATGCGGTTTGAATTGGCGGATATCCAGCTTTCTGCAGGGGATATCTACAAATTCACACTGCCCACCGGCCAGGGCGTGCTTAGAAACAGAGGCGGAGAAATTCTGTTGCAGACACCGGACGGGGATATCGCACAGGTCGCCAGCTATACCCGCGATCAGTCTGCAGCGGAAGGCCGACCGATCCTCTTCCCTTAGGACCGTTTCTTAAATAGGGCGTTGATCTTCCCCCGTGACGCGGATACCGTTTCCGCAACAAGAAATCACAATTGGTCGTTGCAACGGGGGAATGAGCCTTTTGCCTACAGGGGATCAAACCGTGTCCGGCAATGCCGGTCCGGATAATGCAAATACCGGCTTTCACCGCTGGCATCTGGAGAACTTCCTGCCGATGCTGTCGGAAACACTTGCCCTGCATGGGGATCTAAGCCAAGCACTGGACCGGGTGACAGACCATCATCGCGCCCGGCTTTCGGGACAAGAGGTCGATTTTGCGCAGGCCAATCAGGATCTGGAAGATATGCTCTCAGCGCTCTTCACTGCCGCCTTCCCCTATCAGACCAGCTATGACAAGGCCTACGCAAGCGCCAGCGATTATGCCGGGCAGAATAAGAAAATGATCGATGATGCCTTTGGCAGCGCCAAGGCTTATAGCGACTATTACGCCGATCTGAATGCCAGGGCTTGCCGGAAGGCCTTTGCCGCTGCAAATGCCAAGGTCCATGCCCGCCGCTTAACGGCCTTCCTCGCTGATCCGGCCTCAGCCCCCCGCACGGATTGGGAAAGCCAGACAGCCATTGTCCGGGCCTGCGCCGCGGCCTATGCCGGTGCCTTCCTGCCGTCAGAATTTGATCAGCGCCACCAAATGGCCATGACACGGCTAAAAGCCGCTCAGACCGATCGTTAGAGAAAGAGACCCCATCTATGGATGAATTTGCGCTGGAAGCATTGGAACGCCAAACCCAACGGCACCGGACCCGCTTCACCGCCTTTGGCCTTTCCCCCGTGACACCGGTCATCGGCGCTGAAATCACCGGTCTGGATCTGGCGCAGCCGCTTAATGAGCAGACCGTCGACCAATTGCGCCAGGCCTGGCTGGAAAATCATGTTCTGGTCTTCCGGAACCAGGAATTGAACCGGGAACGTCACAAGGAAATCGGCCGGCTGTTTGGCGAGCTGCGCGCCCTGCCGGTAGAGGATATTGACGGCGATGATCCGGAAATCACCCTGATCCGTGCCAGCAAACGATCTCGTTATGTGGCTGGCGCCGTCTGGCATACCGACGGCACCGCAGAAGAGGCCCCTTCCATGGGATCCATGCTCTATATGCATGAAACCCCAGAAGGCGGGGCTGGCGGCGACACGTTGTTTGCCAATATGCATCTGGCCTATGAGATGCTGTCACCAGCCATGCGCGGGCTGCTCGATGGGCTGACCGCCATCCATGATGGCGCGGTTCCCTGGAGAGGATTTGAAGCACCGCCGGGCCTGCCCAAGGCCGAGCATCCGGCCGTGGTCCGCCATCCGGAAACCGGGCGCAAATGCCTGTTTGTTAATGGCGGCTTCACCACCCATATCCCCCAGCTGAGCCCCGCTGAAAGCGACCATCTGCTCGCGTTCCTCTTTGCGCTGCCTGAAAAAATTCAAGCGCTCAACTGCCGCATCCGGTGGCAGCCCGGCACATTGGTTCTTTGGGACAATCGCTGTACCCAGCATCACGCGATTTGGGATTATTATCCGCTGAACCGGGCGGGTGAACGGATCACTTTGCTGGGCCAGAAACCGGAAGCCTGACGTTAGGATCCGACACCAGCAACAGATTAATCGATTCACGCCGCCTGGCGCATGCGGGGCAACAAGGTTTCCAGCACAAGCCGACCAAAAGCCGCATTGCCATGCAGCGGATCGCCCTGCTGGGCAAATTCCGGTTTCTGCCATCCTGTTTCATCACAGGCCACAGTACGGACATCGATGATATCCGCGCCAACCGCCTTCAGCCTGGCCATCATCACTTCCTGCGCGGCCAGAAAAACATCCGGCTCGGAGAGATCAGGAACCCGCTGGGGTGGCAGCACCGCAAAAACCCGGATGTTCCGGTCTGCCAAATCCCCGTAAAACCGGATCGCATCTTCCGCCATAGCCGCAATCAGGTCGGCAAAAAGCGGCCCTTGCAGAAAGCCGTCCGCAAATAGCCCGGAATCATCCCGATAGATGTCCCAATTTTCGGTGGTCGCAAAGAAATGTAATCCCAGCCCGAAGGTGCAGACCACGGGCTTATCCAGTTCCGCAACAGACGAAACCGCACAGTCTTCAAGAAATTTCCGATAAAGTTCCTGTGACCTTTTGGCCTTGAATTCCAGATCCTGGCCCTGCCAACGGTAAAAGCCGACATTAAACTCGCGCCCGGAGCCAAGCGGCCCTCCGGCAAAATCTATTCCCATCTCTCGCGCAGCGCGACCGATCGCGGCGGCGTGGGAATCTCCTAACAGCAGGAATTCACAGGCTTTGGTAATATTCAAGGATGGCGTCATCACAAATCACATCATCTTCTGGAGGTTGATCCCCACCGGGCTTGGCCGCCGCCAATCCACTGCTGGCGGAGAGCGTTTCCGGCCCGCACGCAAGGCCATCAAAAAACAGGGCCATCACCTCCGCGATTCCGTCTTTGGTGACGGTGCGCAGATTATCACCAAAGGCCCGGCCCTTGAATGGATAGGCGGTCACCAATTCATAAGATGGGAAATAATCGACATAGTCATGGGCCTGTGCCAATTCACCGGCAACCGCGCGCAAAGCCGATTTGGTATAGGTATTGGCACTTAACGCATGATCATCCGTTGCTGTTGCGGTCAGAGGCTGTGGCGAAACGGTGAGCAGGATACGGATATCCGGATTAACCGACCGCATCAGTTCCAGCGATCGGTGCATCAGTTCCAGCATCTCGCCACAGCCATAGTTATGCATCCGATGCCTGTCGGGATCGAACCGGCCGCGCACCGTGCCGGGGCAGACCGGATAAACATACCCGCCCGCATCATTCAGCCAGGCTTCGGTCAGCCCCATGGTAAAGACAAACAGTCCGGCCTTTTCCACCGCATCTCGAATCGCCTGCAAGGTTATTTCCCGGGCTGCATGAACCGCCTCCGGACTATTGAAACCCGCGCCATCCAGGCCCGGCCTGAAGGGATCGAAATAGGCCCCCTCTTCCATCCAGATCTCGCGGGGCGGCTCCTGTCCGGCCAAGGCCCATTCCAGCCATTGGTTCAGCAGCGCAACCGTATAGATATTGCCTGTCCGGAAGGAAAAGACGCCATAGCCCCGCTCTGCTGCGCTCTCGGGATCCATCCCTTCCGGCACCGGCTCGCAATCAAGCCATTCAAGCCCGCGCGCCACCAGATTGCGGGCGATATTCTGGGCAAAACAGGAACCAGCCGTGACCGTTGGCAATTCGGCCAATCCCGCAACCTTCGGTCGCCACAGATCAGCCATATGGTCCAGATCCGCCTGGGCCACCGCACTGCGCCAGAACTGGCGTGACGGATAAGTTTCGTAAGGGTTCATCAGGCGGCCTCCTCCGCGTATTTTTTTCGCAGGCTGCGGGATTTCCCCAGCAAGCGGTATCCTATAAATCCAACCGGCAGACAGGCACAGGCCACGGCGGCAAAAAGAATATCACCGCCCGCCTTTTCAATCACCAAGGCTCCCAGGAAAGGCACCGCCGCTCCGCCCAGGTTGGACATGATATAAAGGCCTGCATAGCTGCTGCGATACTTCTTCGGGGCTTCACGGTCGATCAAGGTCGCCAGCAACGGCATCGCGATGATTTCCGCCAGCGTGGCCAGGCCAATGGCCACAAGCCAGACCCAGACAAGGTTGGCGCTGTTGACACTGATTAATGCCAGCCCAGCCGCGAGAAAGAAAAACGCCAGGCAATAGGCCCGATGCTCATCCAGCATCAGCAGCCATTTCAACAAGAATAAATGCGCCGCCAGAACCACCAGTGTATTGGTTAGATTGATCGATGCAATCACGCCGGTAATGCCTTCGATCCCTTGTGTAATCAGGTAGAAAGTCAACGGTTCGTCGGTGTGCGCGTACAGGAAAACCAAGAAAAAATTGGACAGGAACAGGGTCAGGAAAAACCGGTTTTGCAGGAAGGCTACCGTCGCTGCCTTCATCCCTGGATTACCGGAAACACCATTGTCACACCCGCCCCGGCTATGGGCACTGGCCACCATCATGGAAACCAGCAAAATGGCATTCCCCAATGCGCCGAGCAAAAAGACACCGTCCAGGCCGTGGTCTGCAAACCACATCCCGGCCAAAGGCCCGGCGGCCACGGAAAAATTGATGATGTAATAGCGGATGTGAAACAGCACGGGGCGTTCTTCATCACGACTGGCACAATCCCCCAGCAGGGAGCGGAGCAGCGGTTCCAGACTTCCGCTGGCCAGTGCACTCAACAAGATACAGGTCAACAACGCCTGTTCGGTTCCAATGAAATACATGGCCAGATAACTGATAATCGCCACAAATCCGGCAATTACCATGATCACGACCCGGCCAAACCGGTCCGCCAGCATGCCACTCACCGGCGCGGCGAATATCGCGATCACTGCCGCAATGGAAAATTGCCAACCGATCTCCGTCACCGGTGTTGAAAACTTACGTGTCATCATCACGGCGAAAAACGGCCAGATCATAAAGGAAAACAATCGCGCACAAAATGTGCCGAACAGCAGAACCTTCGCCGCACCGGACAGCCCGGCAGCCACCCGCCAAGGATCAATTTTTTCCGGCACCGACATCAGACAATGGTCCGGTGACGCATGGTGCGTTCGATTTTCACAACCACCCCTGTCACATTATTCTCCACGCAAGCCATCAACTCGCTATACGTGTGTTATCATTAGCAGCAGCCCATTGGGCCGCCCGCTCAGACCCTACTCAATTTCCGGATTTTGGAAACAAAATTTTTATTTACCTTTTTTTTCAATAAGATAACAACTGCGCACTATCATTACCTGATATATCTCTTGACATCATCCGGGTTTCACGAACAATCGCCTAAGTATAAATGCCGCAGAGAACCTAAATAACAATAGTCAGGAAACACTGACAGGGGTTCACATATTCCAGGTAGTCCGCGCCAAAAACAGATAACCAGAGCGGGCATCTGGAAGCCAGCCAAGGCCGTTCACTGCCCCGCGGTGTCCATCGGCCGTCGGGCGACTGAACTGGCCATTTTTATGTGTCGGCTTTTGCCTAAAGGTATTTGTACCCCTGTCCTGCCAATTTCCTGAAGTGATGGAACAGAAGTAGGTAAGGGTCTGCGGCATGCAGAATAAATTTTCAGACGGTACCGATGCGCAAAATGTCATTATTGCTCAGGACCTTATATCTTCTTCACAATTGAAAGACGGCGATGCCCCCGGCGGGCAGCCTGAGACTGTCTTAAGCCATATAGCGGAGATAGCCGCCAGCGCTCCGGACAGGCCTGCTTTGGTCTGCCGCAACCGCGAGATCAGCTACAGGACGCTGATCCACAGCAGCGCCCTGATCGCGGCGGCCATTCATCAACATCAGATCGCACAAGGTGATTTTGTCGCCATCTGCATGAACCGATCGCCGGATATGGTCATGGCATCGCTGGCGGTGATGCGCGCCGGTGCCGCCTATATCCCGCTGTCTCCTGATTATCCGGTGGACCGCCTCTGTTACATGCTGCGAGACAGCGGGCCGAAAATGATCTTGTGTGACGACGAAAACCTGGACCACGTGACCAACCTGATTGATCAGGCTGGCCAGTCGATCCCGGTCAAAACCTTGGCTGCCCTGGAAAAGACCGGTGATGATATCGCGCAGGAACCGTCAGGGGAATGGCACGACCCTTCCGCCAGTGATCTCGCATATGTGATTTATACGTCCGGTTCCACCGGCCAGCCCAAGGGCGTGATGATCGAACATGGCGGCCTGGCCAATCTGGCGCGCGCCCAAGCCGATCTCTTTCACATGACGAAAGAGGCGCGCGTTCTCCAGTTCGCGCCTTTCAGTTTCGACGCCTCGGTTTCCGAAATATTCGTGACCCTGGCCAGCGGGGCTGCACTCTGTTTTGAAGACCCTGACCAAATTCTTGCCGGCGAAGCACTGATTGAGGCTCTGACAGCGTTCCGGATCTCTCACGTCACCCTGCCGCCCGCCGTGCTTGCGCGGCTGGATGACTGCCATGGCTTCGAAACGGTCAAGGTACTCGTCACCGCCGGGGAAGCCCCCAGTTGGCCGATGGTTCGGCGCTGGTCAGAGGGACGGACCTATATCAACGCCTATGGCCCGACGGAATCCACTGTCTGTGCCACCGCCATCCAGTTGGGCCCGGATGAAGATCAGAACGGTCCCGTGCCGATCGGTTATCCTATGGCCGGTATCGATATCCTGCTTCTGGATGATCACTTGGTTCCGGTCTCTAAAGGACAGCAGGGCCGGATCTGGATTGGCGGCGCCGGATTGGCGCGCGGGTATCTGAACCGCCCGGACCTGACCGCGGATCGGTTCCATACAATTCCGGGGCATCAGGGCCGGTATTATGACAGTGGCGATCTTGGCCGCCTGGGCGAGAATGGCCGGCTGGAATATCTCGGCCGGGATGATGATCAGGTCAAAATCCGCGGGTTCCGGGTTGAATGCAGCGAAGTTGAAAATACCGTCCTGGCCCTGGAACAGGTCCGCGCCGCTGTCGTTACGGCCCTTCGCAGTGCATCAGGTGAAAACCGCCTGATCTGTCACTTCACGCCTGCAATCGGTCATAACGCAGACAGGGAGAGTCTCACCGCCATCCTTCGAAAAACCCTGCCAGACTTCATGATACCGTCGGCCTTTATCGCCATGGACAGGCTTCCGACCAGCCCCAGTGGCAAGATAGATCGGAAACGCCTGCCTGAACCTGCCAGGGTCGATTTTGGCACCAACGATTTCCTGGTGCCCAACGCCGGTTTGGAAAGTGAAATCGCGGACATCTGGCGTACGGTCACCGGTCTTGACCAGGTCGGGCGCAATGACACGCTCGCCAGCCTTGGCGGCAATTCCCTGGACGCGGTTCAGTTCCTAACCAGGATCAGGAACCGCTTCGGCCCTGTCCTGCAATTGCGTGAAATCTTCCAGGGGATCACTGTCGGAGACATCACCCAAAAGATCGAAAAACACAGCACTGTCGAGAGCGCCCACCTTCGGGAGTTAATCGAGTTTGATGCTTTCAAGGAACATGACTGTTATCCCCTGTCACGCCAGCAAAGTGGCGTTTGGCTGCTGGAACAACTGGCTCCGAATTCCCTGGCCTATAACGCGCAATGCGTGATCCGGATCCGCGGTAATCTGGACAAGAACCGGTTACAGCAGGCCCTGGATGAAGTTGTGGCCCGCCATGATATTTTCCGCACCAGCTTTCATATGGATGAGGATGGCAATCCGTTTCAAAAAGTGCATGCCAGCGCACCGGCCAGTCTGACCGAAAGGCCCCTTGAGCAAAATGGCGGTGACATGGAGGCCGCATTGCAGGCCGCCGTAAGCGAAGAAGTATCAAAACCCTTCACCCTGGATCAGCTGCCCCTGGTGCGGTGGGTTTTATTCCGGTTGACTGCCACCGATCATGCCCTGCTGCATATCGAACATCATTTCGTCCATGATGGCTGGAGCGCCAACCTGTTCCTGAAAGAGATGCTGGCCATCTATGACCGGATCGGTGACGGCGCGCCTGCCGACCGCGCCCTTGTCACGCCACCGGCCCAATACCGGCATTATGTCGCCTGGCAAAAAAGTGATGCGGCAAAAGCAACCTATCAGCGGCAATTGGATTTCTGGTGCACCAAACTGGAGGGCGCGCCAACCCGCCTGGATATGCTGACCGATTTCCCGCGGCCCGCGCGCATGTCCTTCAACGGGCGGCAGATCCGCCATGAAATGCCCGTGGATCTGTTCCACAGGCTGAGCGACTTCTGTGCACGCGAAAACGTGACTCTCTATTCAGCCTTGATGGCGGCGTTTCAGATACTGCTGGCCCAACAGGCGGGGCAACAGGATTTCCTGATCGGATCCGCTGTTGCCAACCGCAAGAGCAGCGCTTCGGAAGAAATGATCGGCATGTTTGTCAACAGTGTCGTGATCCGTTCCGACCTACCCGGCGCGGCGAGTTTCCGGGATCTACTGTCCCGGGTTGTGGGCACTGTTGCCGACGCCTATGACAACGAAGAACTGCCCTTTGAAGAGATTGTCCACACCCTGCAACCGGACCGTACCCCCGACCGCAACCCAATGTTCCAAGTGGGGTTCAGCTTCCATAATTCCGACCTGCCGGAATTGAAGCGTGATGATTTCGACCTTTCTCTGTTTGAGGCCTACAGCAACAATTCCTGCAAATTTGATTTCGAGATTGTCATGCTGCCCCGTGCCGCTGCCCGCCAGGAAAGCCAGGGGGATGCCAGCACCATCACATTCCTGTGGAATTATGCAACAGATCTCTTCCGGGAAGAGACCATGCGCGGCATGTTGGACCGGTATCTAAAGCTGCTGGATCGCTGTCTCCGGGACCCGGCCCAACCGGTCGCCAGCCTGCAATCACCAACGCCGGATGAGATCCAAGAGATGATCCAGAACTGGGCCGCGAAAGCCACCCATCCCGAGGGCAAACTGCTGCACCAGCCCTTTGAAGAGATGGCAAAGCTACAGCCGGACCGCACCGCTCTTCGCCTTGACGGCGGCACCCTCGATTATCAAAGCCTGGAAACCCAGGCATCCCAGTTGGCAAAAGCATTGCAGGACCGGGACATCGGCCCCGGGGACAAGGTCGGCCTGTGCATGGATCGGTCGTTTGATCTCATCATCGCGATGCTTGCCATCCTCAAATCCGGCGCGGCCTATCTGCCGATTGATCCGGCAATCCCGCAGCATCGGATGGCCTTCATACTGGATGACGCCAAACCAGCCGCCGTTTTGTGCGATGCCACCGGCCGAAAGCAATTGGACCAGATTGCCGCTGGAAACAGCATCCTAACCCTTCTGGATATCGCTGATACCCGCCGGGAGGGCGCGGTCCAGCCCCTCGACAGCTTGGCACCGGTCGATATCCGCCCCGACAGCCTCGCCTATATCATCTACACGTCGGGCTCCACGGGGAAACCCAAAGGCGTGATGATTGAGCATCGCCAGGCCGCCCGATTGTTTGACAGCTGCCGGGCGCATTTCGATTTTGGGCCCGATGATGTCTGGACTCTGTTCCATTCCTATGCGTTCGATTTTTCCGTCTGGGAGATTTTCGGCGCCGTTGGCCATGGGGGAACGCTGATCATTGTCCCTAAAGAAACAACCCGCTCCCCCGACCGGTTCTACAGGCTTTGCTGCCAGGAAAAGGTCAGCATCCTCAATCAGACCCCCAGCGCCTTCCGCGCCTTCATGGCAGCGCAGAGGGAGGCCGGTGCCGAACACAGCCTGCGCGAAGTGATTTTCGGCGGCGAAGGCCTGGATGCCGGCATGCTGGTCCCCTGGTATGGTGAGGCAGCCAACCGGAATTGCCGCTTGGTGAATATGTATGGCATCACCGAGATCACGGTGCATGCGACATTCCTGGCACTCAGCCCCGAATACTGCCGTCAAAAAACCACCGGCAGCCCGATAGGCCGTCCCCTGGATGACTTGTCTTTCTATATCCTGGACGAAGATCTGAAACCGGTGCTTCCCGGACGGGCCGGGGAAATCCATATCGGCGGTGCCGGTGTCGCCCGGGGGTATCTCAACCGGCCGGACCTGAACCAGGCCCGCTTCATCGCCAATCCCCATCACCCACAAGAACGGCTTTATAAGACCGGGGATCTGGCGCGCTATCTGGCAGATGGCACGATTGAATATCTGGGCCGCAACGACGATCAGGTCAAAATCAGGGGATACCGCATCGAGCTTGGGGAGATCGAAAACCGGGTTTCCACCCATCCCGATGTGGCAAACTGTGTCACCTCGACCCATGATTTGCCCGATGGCACCAGGATGCTGGTGGCCTATTGCATCATCCCGGAGGGGGCATCATTTCCCGAACGATCCGAACTGGAACAGCATCTGGCCGCCTTCCTGCCCGATTACATGATCCCCGCGGCCTTCATTGAGATTGATCAGATCCCGCTCACCACCAATGGCAAATTGGATCGAAAGGCCCTGCCGTCGCCGGAAATGCCGCGCAATATCCAAACCGATCACCAGCCGCCGCAGACCAAGGAAGAAGAGATCCTGGCTTCCGTCTGGTCGACCATCCTGGAACGGGAAGCGATCGGCCGGACCGATCATTTCTTTGAATTGGGCGGCCACTCCCTGTTGGCGGTCCGGGTTCAGGCCAGCCTCCGGAAAGCAGGATACCAGGTGGATGCGGCAAGCCTGCTCACCCATCCTGTTCTGGAAAAACAGGCCCTGCATTTGCGCCCGCTGACCGGGGCATCGGATCCGGAACCCGGCCAGCACATTGCCCCCACCGGTGTGATTTCACCAAAAGACCTCGACCTGGTGTTTCTCGAACAGGCCGATCTGGACCAGATCGGTCAAATGGTGCCCGGCGGATTGGAGAATGTTGCCGATATTTATCCCCTGACGCCCTTACAGGAAGGTATCCTTTTCCATCATCAAATCAGCCGGGACAGCGACCCTTATCTTCTCTGGCATCTCAACCGGTTTGACAGCAGGCAGGATCTCGACCGGTATCTGACCGCCTTGCAAAAGGTCATCCAGCGTCACGACATCTTGCGCACCGCCTTCATCTGGCAGGGATTGCACATGCCAATTCAGGTCGTCCTGCGCCAAGTGACGCTTTCGGTTGAAACCGTTTCTATTCCGCCTGCAACAGATGATCCGCGCGCCTATCTGATCGACCATTATGGCAGTCGGCAGAATCTCATGGATCTGACACAGGCACCGCTGTTGCGGATCTATCTGGCCCCGGAAGGCGATGGATGGCTGGCATTGATGCAGTTCCATCACCTGATTGACGACAACAGTTCGCTAAAACAGATGCAGTCGGAAATCCTGACGGATCTGGAAGGTGATTTTGATCGGCTGCCGCCCGCCCTGCCGTTCCGCAACTATGTCGCCCTGGCGGCCGACCCGGCAGAGAAAGAACGCCATCGCCGGTATTTCGAGACCCTGCTTTCGGATTTTGAAACCCCGACCATCCCCTTCGGCCAGTCGGATATCTATGATGACGGCGGCTCGGTCACGGAACGCCGCCTCCATCTGGAGGACGAACTGGCCGGCCGGATCTATCAAACCTGCCGCAGCTACCGGGCCAGCCCAGCGGCCCTCTTCCATATGGCCTGGGCCCAGGTGATGGCCCAGACATCGGGCCAGTTGGATGTTGTTTTCGGCACGGTGCTGTTTGGCCGCCTTCAGGGCATGGCCGGGGCCGAGCGTATCCTGGGCCCGTTCATCAACACCTTGCCCTTCCGGGTCCGTCTGGATGAAACACCGGCAGCAAGGATGCTCACCGAGGTCCAGGATCAGCTTTCGCAGCTATTGCAGCACGAGGCGGCATCCCTCGCCCAGGCGCAGCAATGCAGCGAGATCCGGGCGCCATTACCGCTTTTTGCCAGCCTGCTGAATTACCGCCATTCCGACAGGATGGAACAGACTGATACCAATCGAGATATCCGTAATCTGCCCGGTTCCCGGTTCTTAGGCGCTGAGGAACGCAGCAATTACCCCCTGATGCTGGCTGTCGATGACAGCCGCGACGGTTTCCGGGTCACCTTGCAGGCCCGTTCCGGCATTGATGCCGATCTGGTGATGAATAGTCTCTTGGAACGGCTGCAGGAGATGACACGGGAGCTGGACAAACCGACCGAGGCCCCTGCCTGTCGGATTCGCTTGCCGGAAAACACGCTGGCACAACCTCAGCATCCCGCCATTCCCATCCTCAACAGGGTCAGTGAACAAGCCGGACTGACACCTGATAAAACTGCGATATCCGCCCCGGACGGCTGCTTTACCTACGGGGAGTTGGAACGCTATTCCGACCAGCTGGCAGGCCTGCTAAAGAAAAGCGGTTTTGGCAGCAGGAGCAAAGCGGCGATCTGCCTGCCGAGAACCCGCTGGATCCCGGTCGCGCTGCTCGCCGTGATGAAAGCGGGCGGCTGTTTCATTCCGCTGGACCCGGCCCATCCTGAACAGCGCCTCGCCCAGGCCTTGGCCGACAGCCGCCCGGACCAAATCATCTGCGATCAGCTATCTGTCGAAACCGCCAACCGTGCAAACGCCCTGGCAGGGCAACCTGCCCAAACCACCGATCTTTCCGCCCATGATCTCAGCGGCCGGGAAAGCTTTTCACCGCGCGCCGCCGCAACGGATGATCCCGCCTATATCATCTACACCTCCGGCTCCACCGGCACACCGAAAGGCGTGGTGATCCCCAACAGCGCCTTGAGTAATTATGTCCAGGGGCTGGCAACCGGCGAGCCGCTTAACGAAACAGACAAGGTGTTGTGCACCACCTCTCTCAGTTTCGACATATCCTTCCGGGAAATCTTCTGGCCCTTGACGGAAGGGGCATCCCTTGTGATTGCCGAAACGGCCAATCTGCTGGACCCCGGCAGACTATCGGACTTGATCCGAGGAGAAAGCATCACCCATTGCCAGTTTGTGCCTTCGCTCTTGCGCCATTTCCTGGAGGATGGATCCGCCGGAACCTGTACCAGCCTGCAACAGGTCGACAGCGGTGGTGAGGCCCTTCCGGTGGCGCTGGCCCGCATATTCCACCAGCAATTGCCTTTTGCCCGGCTGATCAATCATTACGGCCCGACGGAAGCCACGATCTATTGCTGCTGGCATGAGGTCACAGCGGAAAGCCTCGTTAGTGAGGAAGAGGGCGCAATCGTTTCCATCGGATCGGCGCAATACGGCAATGCCGTCCACATTCTTGATGATTACGGCAATATCCTGCCCGCCGGCGTGGAAGGCGAGCTCTGTATTGCCGGACCGGGTCTTGCAATCGGGTATCACAACCGGCCCGATCTAACCGACCAGGCCTTTCAGCAGAGGGGTGGTTTGAGGATTTACCGCACCGGGGACCGGGCCATCGGCAACCCCGATGGATCGTTCCGTTATCGGGGCCGCGAGGATCACCAGCTCAAAATCCGGGGGTATCGGATTGAAGCCGGAGAGATCGAGTATCAGCTGGAACAGCACGACGATATCCGGCAGGCCATTGCCACCGCCCATCCCGATGCCTCCGGCAACCAGCAGCTGATTGCCTATTTCCTGCCCGAGGACCAAGCGATGGTTCCCGACGGCCAGGCACTGCGCCAGCATTTGGAACAATGCCTGCCGCCCTACATGGTCCCCGGCCATTTCATCCGCCTGGAGAGCATCCCGCTGACCCGAAACGGCAAGCTGGACCGCTCTGCCCTGCCAGCCCCCGGTTATCGGGAAGAAATCACAGCCCGTCCGGAAACCGCGCTTGAAATAGCGGTTGCCGAGATTTGGTGCGGTTTGCTGGATCTCGATCAAATCGGCCTGGATGACAGTTTCTTCGATTGCGGGGGGCATTCGCTGCTGGCGGCCCGCATGACCGCCCAGATCCGCGATCTGCTGGGGGCAGAAATCCCGCTCCGGAGCTTTTTCGAGCGCCCCACCATCCGGGGCCTGCTGGATCACATTTTCGGTGAGATTGACGCAGAGGCAGCGTCCTGAGCGATATCCTTTCGCCCAGACGCCAAAGAGCACAGCATAACAAGGCCTTAAGATAATGACAAAAAACGCCGATCTTCGAAACCTGACCCCCGACCAGTTGAAAGCAATGCTTTCCGCCGGAAAATCTTCCACGCGCCCCCAAAAGGCCCCCGAGGTTTCACCAGAACAGGAACGACTCTGGTTTCTCAATCGCCTTGATCATATCGGCGGCAGCTATCACCTTTCCCGCGGTTTCGAAATTGAGGCCCCGCTTCACGGCGACAAATTGCGGCAGGCTTTCACAGCCCTGCTGGATCGCCATCCCATTCTCAAGACCAGATTCTGGGAAGATCAGGGCCAACTGCGCTGTGCGCAGGCTGAGCAGTTGGATCAAGACGATTACCAGATTTTCGTTCTCAACGAAGATACCCCCGGCCAGGAAGAGGCCTTGCGGATCTGCCGCCAGGAACGCAACCGGCCATTTGACCTGGAGAATGGCCGGTGCTGCCGCCTGACATTGGTGAGCCAGCCAGGCCGGAGCTGGCTGATGCTGACCGTGCATCATATCGTGGCCGATGGCACCTCGCTCGCCATCCTGATCGAGGATTTGAAAACGCTCTATGCCGGCAACAGCTTGCCAGTCCCAAAACCAAGCCCTTCCCGCCAGCTGTCTGCCGACAGGCATGACCGTCAGGCGGAATATTGGACAGGCGCGCTGGCCGGTGTACAGGACTGGCTTCAAATCCCTGGGGATTATCCAAGGCCCGCAATACAGGATTTTTCAGGCGGGTTTCTGCCGCTGACCATTTCACCGGACCTGTCTGCCCGGGTGCGCGCTTTTGCCAGGCAATGGCAATGCTCGCCCGCCACGATCCTATTTGCGGCTTACGCCATTCTGCTGGGGCGGCTTTCCGACCAGTCGGATTTCGCCATCGGCATGCCCATGGATACCCGGACCAGCGGCGAGGAAGAGCGCTGCGGCCTTTTCATCAATACCCTGCCGATCCGCTGTTCCATGGCACGTGACATGGCAGCCGGTGATTTCCTTGAACAGATCCGAATCAATCTGCTGGATGCCCAGGACAATCGCGACTTCCCCCTGTCCGAGATTGTAGAGCGCCTGAACCCCAGGCGCAGCCGCAGCTTTTCACCACTGTTCCAGACTCTCTTTTCCTGGCGCGCAGCCGAAACATCAGGAGATTTATTTTCTGGGGCCGCTGCATCCCCATTGGATCTGCCTGCCGGTCATGCCCAGTTCGATCTGACCTTGGAATTGGGTGAAGAGGGGAACGTCTTTTCCGGCGGCCTGGAATATGCCTGCGCGCTTTTCTCCGAGGCAACAGCCGCCCGGTTCGCCCGTTATTTTCTCTGCCTGTTGGAAAGCCTGATCAGCAGCCCGGATCAGTCGCTTGCATCCCTGACGCTCGCCAACATATCCGACGGGCCAACACCCATGATCTGTGATCCGGACAAGATATCAGTTCCCGTCCTCCAGACCATTGCGGCAATAGCTCAACAGCATCCGAACCAAACCGCAATCCGCCAGGACAGCCAGCAATGGACTTACCAGGAACTTCTGGAGCGCTCGGAGAAACTGGCGACCTTGCTACGAGGCCAGGGACTTGAACCGGGGGCTGTTGTCGCACTTTGCCTCGAAGATCCGTTTTACCGGCTGGCGGCCATCCTGACTGCCTGGCGCGCCGGAGCCGCCTATATGCCGATGGACCCCAGCTATCCCGCCAGCCGGTTGAGCATGATGCTCGCCGATAGCGGCGCTGCCATCATTCTAGCGGACCGGACTACCGAAGAAGCCCTCGCCAAAGCAGTTGAACAAGCTGAAACAACTGCCGGGATCAAAAACCTGGACCAAATCCGCGATCATTGGATCAACGGTGATACAGACAGTTCCCCAGAGCCATTTCCCGAACAATCCGCCACCGATACCGCCTACCTGATTTACACCTCCGGCTCCACCGGCCGACCGAAAGGGGTCAAGGTCAGCCACGGCGCGCTTGCAAGCCTGGTCACTGCCTGGCCGCAGGTTTACACGCTGGGTCCGGAAACGCGGCTTTTGCAGATGGCTGGTTTTTCCTTTGATGTCTATTTGGCGGATATGCTGCGCGCCCTGTGTTTTGGCGGAACACTGATCATTCCCCAGCGGCACCATATGCTGGACAGTGCGGCCCTATTCCAGCTAATCCGTAAAGAAGAGGTAAGTTTTGCCGATTTTGTGCCAGCCCTCCTCAATCCATTGATTGAACAGTTGGAGAAAACATCTGACTGGCCGGAAAAACTGAAGACCGTGATTTGCGGTTCCGACCGTTGGTCCGTTGCCCAGGCGCGCCGTCTCTGTGCGCTCAGCGCCGACAAGGCCCAAATCTATCACGCCTATGGCGTAACTGAGGCCACTATCGACAATGCCGCGCAGGAACTTTCCCTTGATCTCCTGGCCGGGCGCAACTGGCTGCCACTAGGCCAACCGCTTGGCAATTGCCGTTTTCACATTCTGGACGGTGATCTTAACCCTGTGCCAGACCTGGTCGCCGGTGAATTATGCATCAGCGGCCCCGCACTGGCCGACGGGTATCACGGGCGCGATGATCTGACGGCAGAGCGTTTTCCTAATCACCCCACCGGTGGGTTCTATCGAACTGGCGACCGGGTCCGGCGGCACCCGGATGGCGGACTGGAATTCCTGGGGCGCGATGATGCCCAGGTCAAGATCCGCGGAATCCGCACGGAACTGGGCGAGGTTGATACCGCCTTGCTCAGCCATCCGGAAATCTGCGATGCAGTCACCCTGCTGCAGGCCGGTAACCGGATCATGAGCTATGTCATCTGCCAAGGAGAAAAGACCGCAGGCGACAGCCCATTCGCCGATCAGATGCTTGATCACCTGCGCGGCCAGCTGCCGGACCATATGATCCCGGCTGCGGTAATCCCCCTCAGACAATTCCCGCTCACCGCCAACGGGAAACTGGATAAAGCGGCCCTGCCTGTTCCGGAAACCGTCCGTGATCCCGCCCTGTTGGCCAAGCCTGAGGGGGAGCGGGAAGAGAAACTGGCTGCGATCTGGGCAAAGATTCTCAAGCGTAAGGATATCGCGCGCACCGACAATTTCTTTGACCTGGGCGGTCATTCCCTGCTGGCGATCCGCCTCTCTGCGGCCATCCGCGAAGCCTTTAATCTGGAATATCCGCCAACGGCCCTCTTTGCCGAGCCAGTGCTGAAGGATCTTGCCCAGAGCCTGTTCCGGTTGGAGAGCCTGTACCGGTTGGAACAACCTCCGCAACGGCAGATCGCCAAGGCCGACCGGTCAAAGCCCTTGCCGCTTTCCTTCGCGCAACAGCGCCTGTGGTTCCTGGACCGGATGGGGCAGACCGGTAGCGCCTATCACATGCCGCTAGGCCTCCGGCTGCAAGGCCCGTTGGACCGGGTCAGGCTGCAACAGGCGCTCAACGGGCTACAGGACCGACATGAAAGCCTGCGCACTTCCTTTCCTGATCAAAGCGGCACCCCGCGCCAGGAAATCCATCCGCCGGGCCAGCCCTTCCCGCTGGAATGTCTGGACCTCTCCGCCAAGGATGGACATCTCGGTCGACGGATCGAAGAGGAAGTTTCAAAACCGTTTGATCTGGCCAAAGGCCCGCTGGCCCGGGCCTCCCTGATCCGTCTTGGCACGGAAGAACATCTCCTTCTGGTTACCCTCCATCATATACTGGGCGACGCCTGGTCTATGGGCGTGTTCGCCCGTGAATTCAGCCAGTTTTATAATGGGGCGGACCTCGCGCCGCTGGTACTGCAATATGCCGATTATGCGGCCTGGCAAAATGACCAGCTGGAAGCAGGTGCCTGGGCCGGACAGCTGGACTATTGGGTTGATCAACTCAAGACAATGCCGCCGGTCCTGAACCTGCCGACCGACCATCCGCGCCCGCCCAGGCAGGATTTCAAAGGCGCACGTGTCAGCTTTACTTTTGACCGGCAGGAAAGCCAACGGATCATGGCTTTCGCGGATCGTCAGCAATCAAGTCCCTTTATGTTATTGCTGGCTTGCTGGAGTCTGTATCTCGCCCGGCGCAGCGGCCAGGATGAATTTGTCATCGGCACCCCGGTCGCCAATCGCAACGCCCCCGGTCTGGACGGAATATTGGGTTTCTTTACTAACAGCCTGCCGATACCGGTCCGGTATGATCCGAATGTTTCCTCCGCCGAATATCTGCGACGGATGCGGCAAACAATCCTGGAGGCCCAAGATCATCAGGAATTGCCCTTCGATCAGATCGTTGAAACACTCAATCCCATGCGGGATCTCTCCCATGCCCCGATTTTCCAGGTCATGTTCGCCTGGGAAGGCAGCGAAAATGATGAGCGTTACGATCTCGACGGACTGACCACCAGCCGTGAAAGCATTGCCCCTGGCGGGGCCAAGTTCGACCTTCTATTGTCCATGGGGGACCGGAATGGGCAATTTCAGGCGGTGATTGAATTTGCCAGCAGCCTGTTTGAACCGGCAACCATCCAGGAGATGGCAGGGCAATTCACCCGCATGACGCTGGCTGTTCTCGAAGAAGATGCCCGGACCTGTTCAAGGCTACCCCTGATCGCGGACAGCAAAATGCAGCAGGTCCTGCTCGCGTGGAATGACACAGCCTCTCCAGTTCCTGTTGACCAAGACCCGCTGAACCAGATCTTTTCCTGGGCGTCAGATCAGCCCGACCGGCCAGCCCTTCTGTCCAGCCGGGAAGAAACCAGTTTTGGCGCTCTTCTGTCCCGGTGCGGGTTCATCCAAGGACAATTCAGACAAACCGGTTTGGAACCCGGCACCCCAATCGCGATCTGCCTGCCGCGCAGCACGGATATGATTGCCGCCGTCTTGGCAGCATTGTTCAACAAGAATCTGGTCATCCCGCTGGACCCCAACTATCCGGCCAACCGACTGGAGACGATTATCCAGGAAGCCGGTCCGGGATTGGTTGTCACCTCGACCGCCACAGGTGCCACCTTGCGGCCCATTATGGGAAGCACGCAAGAAATTTGCTTGGATGATGCTGACATGTCGGGTGGCATTCCGCCAGAGGCCCCGGTTCCTGCAACCGACAATGATCCGGCCTATATCCTCTATACCTCCGGTTCGACAGGGCGGCCCAAGGGGGTGGTCCAGACCCGGGGCATGCTGCGCAATCTTGTGGCCTGGCAGCAGGCGGAGGACCAACAGTCCGCAAGCCTGCCAACCCGCGTCCTGCAATTTGCCTCCCTGAATTTTGATGTCTCTTTCCAGGAAATCCTGTGCAGCCTGGCCAGCGGTGCCGCCCTTTTCCTGCCGACAGAGGAAGAACGCCTGGATCTCGGTCAATTGCCGCATCTGATCCGCAAGAACGACCTGGATCGCGCCTATCTGCCCTTTGCCGTTTTACAGCAAATGGCGCTGATGCAGGCAGACGGCGATGATCAATTGGCCGAACCGGCCGCAAACGGATGCGATATCATCACGGCGGGCGAAGCGGTAACTGTCACGGACGGCCTGAAAAACCTGTTGCGTTATTTGGGCAGCCGGTATCTGTGCAACCAATATGGTCCGACTGAAACCCATGTAGCGAGCCAACAGCGCCTGAATTGCGCCGAGATGGACCGTTGGGAAACCCATCCTCCGATCGGCAAACCCATCGCCAACAGCCGGATCTATCTGCTGGACAAGGCACAGCAACCGGTGCCGCCAGGTGTGGTTGGCGAGATTCATGTCGCCGGGGCGAACCTGGCAGCTGGCTATCTGGCCCAGGATAATCTGACCGCAGAGCGGTTCCGTGACATCACCCTGCCCTTTGGCATCGAAGAACGCATCTATGCCACCGGCGATTTGGCCCGGCAGCGTGGTGACGGCATATTGGAATTCATCGGCCGCAAGGATGACCAGATAAAATTCCGTGGTTTCCGTATTGAGTTGAACGAGATTGAACATCTCTTGCGAGCACATCCAGATATTCGGGATGTCGCCGTGATCCTGAAAGGCGGACAGGCCACCAGCCAGCAACTGGTCGCCTATGTGAGCGGTAGCGCACCCCATGAGGCCTTGAAGGATCATCTGCGCCGACAACTGCCCGATCATATGATCCCCGGCCAATGGGTTACCATGGAAAAGCTGCCGCTGAACGCCAATGGCAAACTGGACCGAAAGGCCCTGCCGGAACCGGATTTTGGCGATCAAATCTCCCATCGCGCGCCGATCACACCGTTAGAGATCGAAACCTGCCGGATCTGGTCTGAGATCCTGCAGGTCCCCAACGTCGGCCTTGATGACAATTTTTTCGAGCTGGGCGGCCATTCCCTGATGGCGACCCGCCTGGTCCATACTCTACGCGAAACCGCCGGAAGTGCCGTCTCGCTCAGCATGTTATTTGAATATCCAACCGTGGGCCGGCTGCTTTCGCGTCTTGAGACCATGCCGAGTGACAACGCCAACGAGGTTCATTCTGACGGAGAGATCGCCGACTATTTCAACCCCGCGCCAGAAGAGGCCGATGCCCCCTTCCCCCTCACCGATATCCAGCAGGCATACTGGATCGGCCGGGACAGCCATTTGGACCTGGGCGGGGTCAGCGCCCATGCCTATGAGGAACTGGCGATCCGGGGATTGGACATCCCCCGATTGGAAAAAGCATTGAACCGTATGATACAGCGGCATGGCATGCTGCGCGCGGTTTTTGATGCGGACGGCAGCCAAAGGGTTCTAAGCCAGGTGCCAAGCTATCAGATCCAAACACAGGATTTGCGCGGCTTGTCGGAAAATGAACAGAAAACCGCCCTGGAACAGACCCGGCAGGCTATGTCCCATCAGGTGCTGGATGCCAGCCAGTGGCCCTTGTTCGAGTTCCGCGCCAGCCAGTTGGAGGATGACCGCTGCCATCTGCATCTCAGCATGGATGCCCTCATCATGGATGCCGCCAGCAGCCAGGTTTTTTCCCATGAGCTGGTCGCGCTTTACCGGGACCTGGAGCGGGATCTGCCGCCAATTGACCTGACCTTCCGCGATTGTGTAATCGCACAGCAAAATTTCAAGAAATCCTCCGGCTATCAAAAGGATCTCGATTATTGGCGCGCCCGATTGGATCAATTGCCGCCAGGCCCGGACCTGCCCCTGGCCTGTCGGCCGGAACAGCTGAGCAACCCGACCTTCACAAGACGCGACCGCATTATTGAGGCCGACCTGTGGCAGGCGATCAAGGATCGGGCACGCCGGCATGGCATCACTCCGACCGGGTTGCTGCTGGCCGCCTTCTCGGAGACCCTGGCGCGCTGGTCGGCGAGCCCCGATTTCAGCCTGACGTTACCGCTGTTCAACCGGCCGCCGCTGCATGAAAACATCAGCCGCCTGATCGGAGATTTCACCTCCGTCACGCTGTTGGAAATTAGAAACAGGCGCAACCGGAATTTCGCCGATTTTGCCCGGGAAATCCAGGCCCAGCTCTGGCGGGATATGGATCACCGTTCGGTCAGCGGGGTACAGGTGCTGCGTGAATTATCCCAGCATCGCGGCGAGCAGCAGAGCGCCATGCCCATTGTAATGAACAGCACGCTGATCGACATGGCCGGCCGGGAAGAGGCGGAAACCTTGACCCGCGCATTTGAGGCCGAAACCATCGCCACCATCACCCAGACCCCTCAGGTATGGATGGATCATACGATCCTGGAAATTGACGGTGCCCTGCATTTCAATTGGGACAGCATTGACGCGCTTTTCCCCGAGGGAATGATCGCGAATATGTTCACGGCCTATAATGCGCAGCTGGATCAACTGGCTGGAGAAGCCTGCTGGGCGGAAAAACCGTCTGAACCCCTTGCCGCCCCGATGCCTATTCCGGCAGACAGGCCTCTTCCAGCCGGGCGCGGCCTGATCCAGGATTTGTTTGATGAACAGGCCTTGGTTTCACCGGACGCCGTCGCCCTCATCGCGCCGGACCGGACGCTCACCTATGGTGAATTGCGCAAGGAGGCCTTATCCCTGGCAAGCCACCTGCAACAGGCAGGACTGACTGCAGGCCAGCTTACCGCCGTCATGATGGATCAGGGCTGGCAACAAGTGGTTGCATGCCTGGGGATCCTCTATGCGGGTGGGGCCTATCTGCCGCTGGACCCGGCATTACCCAGAGACCGGCGCTGCCAGATCCTCAAACGGACCGACACCAAGATCATCCTTATCAAGGAAGGACAAGTTGAAGATCTGCCTGACCGGTTCACCTCGCTCGCACTGACCCGATCCCTGCTCAGCAATGATCAGGAACCGGAAGCCGTATCAACCAGCCACCTTGATCTGGCCTATGTGATTTTCACTTCCGGCTCCACGGGGGAGCCAAAGGGCGTGATGATCAACCACCGGGGCGCCGTCAACACATTGCTCGATATCAACCACCGCCTGTCTGTCGGGGCTGATGACCGGGTGTTGGCCATATCAGCACTGGGCTTCGACCTTTCGGTCTATGATATTTTCGGCACCTTGGCCGCCGGGGCGGCGCTCATCCTGCTGGATCCGGAACAAGCCCGCGATCCCGCCCATTGGCATGATTTGATCTGGCAGCATGATATCAGCCTGTGGAATTCCGCCCCGGCCTTGATGACCCTGTTAGTGGAGTTTTGTGAAAGCGACCGGACCCGCCTGCCCGACAGTCTGCGCATGGTCATGCTGTCGGGCGACTGGATCCCATTATCCCTGCCGGAGCGTTTGCGGGCCATCGCCAGCCGCGCCTCCCTGCTCAGCCTGGGCGGCGCGACCGAAGCCTCCATCTGGTCGATCTGTTATCCCGTCGAAACAATTGATCCCGACTGGTCTTCAATCCCTTATGGCCGGGCGATGCAGGATCAACAGTTCCATATTCTGGATGGCCAAATGTGCCCGCGCCCGGTCTGGGCCGTGGGCGAGCTGTTCATTTCCGGCACCGGACTGGCCATGGGCTATTGGGGAGATGAGGAACAGACCGCCCACCGCTTCATCCAACACCCTGTTACCGGCGAGCGACTTTACCGGACCGGGGATATGGGGCGCTGGTTGCCGGATGGCAATATCGAATTCCTGGGACGGGTCGACAATCAGGTCAAGATCCAGGGTTTCCGGGTGGAATTAGGCGAGATCGAAACCGTGCTTTCCAGCCATCCCGGCATCCAGACAGCCGTGACAAAGATCTGGGGGGACGCACAGGCGGAAAAAACCCTGGCCGCCTATGTGATACCGGAAAACAGCCACTGGCCGGACCATGAAACAATGGCGCACGACTTGGCCGCCCATCTGGCCGAACGGCTTCCCGCCTATATGGTACCCGGCAGCTTCACGGTGATCGACCGGCTGCCATTGAGCAGCAACGGCAAAGTGGATCGCAAACAGTTGCCGACACCGCGTGCCGCCAACGCAAAAGATGAACCTAAGATCAGTCACGATACCAACGGGCCGGATGATCCCGGAATCCTGGAGATCGTGCGCTCAGTCTTAAACAACCCGGCGCTGGAACGGGAAGACAACCTTTTGCAGGCCGGCGCCACCAGTATCGATATTGTCCGGATCAGCAATGCACTGTCCGCCCAAACCGGTTTCAGACCCAAACTGGCGCGTTTCATGGCCGTGCCCAGCGTCGCCGAACTGCTGCGGCAATGGCGGGATCATGAGCCAGCCCCCCAGATAAGCGAAGCAAAGGATAACACCTCCATCAAGGCGATTGACGACCCCGCCGAACGGCAGGCCTTCAAACTGGCCGAACATGGGTTGCGCACACTGCCCGCCGACCGCGCCTGCGTTGATCTGACCGATGAGACCCGGACTTCGAATGGCAAACGCTATGACGATTTCCGCTCGGTTCGCAGTTACCGCGCCGATCCGGTTTCACTGGATCAGTTGACGGAACTGCTATCCTGCCTGGCGCGCAATTCGGTCCCGGACCAACCGCGTTATCAATATGCATCGGCTGGCGGCCTCTATCCTCTGCAGGTATATCTCTTTGCCAAGGAAGGCCGGGTCAGCGGTCTGGAAGCCGGCGGCTATTATTACCATCCCGGCACGCGGAAGCTGATCCGGACCGGATCGGGCAATCTGTTGTCCGGCCTGGGCTATGATTATTTCGTCAACCGTCCGGTATTCGAGCAGGCGGCATTTTCATTGTTCATGATCGCCGACATGGCCGCCATCGAACCGCTCTATGGTCCGCAATCCCGTGATTTCTGCCTGATCGAAGCGGGCTCCGTCGCCCAACTGCTGACCATGGAAGCCGCACCATCAGGACTTGGCCTGTGCGGCATGGGATCCGTTGAGACCGAAGAACTCACCCCTTTGTTTGAACTCAGCCCCAGCCATCAGGTGATTTATTCCATGATCGGCGGGCGACGCTCGGACAGCCAACCATCCCCGGTCTTTGCCGAAGCCGTTGCCCCCCAATCAGCCTTAAACCAGGCCCCCGCCATGCAGGTGGAAGAAGAAATTGAGGAAATCGAAATATGACCCCGCAACAGCTGATCGATTTCTTCACTCAGCATAACGCCCAACTTCACCTGGTGGACGGCAATATAAAATGCCGCGCACCAAAAGGTTTCCTGACGGAAGAACGGGTCCTGCTGCTCAAGCAGATGAAACCGCAACTGATCAGCCTGTTGACCGACCGGCTCGCTGCGGAAGGCCCGAAGCCACGAACCGATGACCGAGCCAGTTTCCCCTTATCCCATGGCCAACGCCAACTCTGGTATCTGCAGGCGCTGGAACCGGAAAACCCGTTCTACAACAACCCAATCACGCTGTTCCTGGACGGCAAGCTTGACATCGATGCCCTGCAAGGCGCGATTGACGATCTCATGGCGCGGCATGAAAGCCTGCGCACCTGCTTCGTCGAGTTGGAAGGCACACCGGTTCAGCAGATAAAGCCCCATCAACCGTTTCAGCTAACCGTCTCCGACCTGCGCCATCTCGGCCTGGACGCGGCAACGGATCAGGCTGTCGCGGCTGCGAGGGCGGATGCCCGCACCGCCTTTGACCTTTCCGGCGGCGCGTTGCTTCGCTCCCGGCTTTGGCGCCTGAGTGACAATCGCACGTTATGGCATCTCAACCTGCACCATATTGCCGCTGACGGCTGGTCGATCGGCTTGCTGTTTGATGAAATGAGCAAGCTTTATTCAACCCGGATCAGGAACCAGCCAAGCCCTCTGCCTGCTCTGGAAATCCAATATGCCGACTTTGCCCTATGGCAAAGCCAGACACTGGGCCGGGAACGGCTGCAGGAGCAGGCGGAATACTGGAAGACTAAATTAGCAGACGCCCCGCCCCTGCTTGATCTTCCAACTGACCGTCCGCGCCCGCCGGTCCAAATCCATACCGGAGCCCATTGCCATCATGATATTCCTGAACAAGTCGCCGGAAAGCTTCGGAGCCTTTGCCGTGAGATAGGCGTTTCCCCCTTCAGCCTGTTCATGACCGCATTCAGCCTTGTTCTGGCCCGCTATAGCCGCCAGGATGACATCCTGGTCGGAACCCCCTTTGCCGGGCGTAACCTGGCCCAGCTGGAACCCATGATCGGCCATTTCATCAACAGCCTGGTCATCCGTAATAGGATCACGCCGGAAACCACGGCGGAAACATTGATCCAGCAAACCCATGCCAGCCTGCTGGAGGCCATGGAGCATCAGGATCTTCCCTTCGAACATATGGTTGAAGCGGTCAATCCGGAACGGGATCCGGCCTATTCCCCCCTGTTCCAGGTGATGATGATCTATCAGAATATTCCAGGTGGCGGACTCTCCCTTGACGGTCTGTCCTGCCAGCCGGTGGAAACGGATAGCGCGACCGCTAAATATGACATCACCCTGGAAGTTTTCGACAGTGAACAGGGATTGCGACTGGGTTTTGAATATAACAGCCATCTGTTTGACGCCGATCGCATGCAACGCATGGCCCGGCATATTGAAACCGCACTGACAGAGATCTGTTTGAAGCCAAAACAGGCGGTTCAGGATATTCGCATTCTGACGCAAGAGGAACGTGCAGAAATCCTCAACGATTGGTCGCATGGAGAGCCCTGCGATGGGGATCACACCTTCCTGCATCATTTCCAGTATCAAGTCACGCGGCAGCCCGATGCAACGGCCCTCGTCTGGGATGGCGGCACGCTCTGTTATCAGGATCTGGACAGCGCCAGTGACAGGCTGGCAGCGGATTTGATTTCCCGGAAAGTCCGGACCGGCGACCCGGTCGGCATTTTGATGGAGCGTTCGCCTGAACAGATCGTCGCCATTCTGGGCATTTTGAAAGCGGGCGCAGCCTTCTTACCCCTGCCCCCCGATCATCCGGTCAAACGGTTGTCCTCCTTCCTGGCGGAAAGCGGTTGCGGTCTGATCCTCTGCCATGAAGGAACGGCCCGACTGGCCGGCGAACTCAGCCAGAATGCATGCCAGTTGATGACCATCTCCCCCCTGAAAGAAGATTGGCTTGCAGATGGGAAGCCCCGTACAGATGACCCCGTACAAGAACCGCCCCACATCACGGCGGATTCCATCGCCTATATTATCCAGACCTCCGGCTCCACCGGGCAGCCCAAAGGCATCGACATCAGCCATCGCGCGCTAGGCAATCTGGTCCGCTGGAGCATGCGCGCCTTCCCGGCTCATCCGGGTGACGGCATGCTGCAAAAAACGCCCTGCGGGTTCGACGCGGCAATCTGGGAGTTTTTTTGGCCTCTGGCCGCGGGATCGCGCCTGGTGATCGCCGGACCGGATGGCCATCAAAACCCGGCACAAATGGTCCAAATGACCGAAGATCACGCGATCACCGACATTCAGTTCGTGCCCCAGATCCTGCAGCTTTTCCTGGACGCCCTCAAACCGGGTCAGGGTAAGAGCCTGCGACGGGTCTATTGCGGCGGGGGTGTGTTAACCATCGATCTTTTGCACCAGTTCCAGGCGAAATTGCCCGAGGCGGACCTGGTCAATGTTTACGGTCCGGCGGAAGCCTGCGTGAACAGCCTCTATCATATCTTCCCGGCGGGTCTTTCCTGGGACCACCCCGATCTGCCGGTGGGCCGCCCTGTTGACGGCGCCCATGTCTATATTCTCGACCCAGACGGCCAACCGGTCCCAGCCGGGGTGGATGGCGAAATTCATATGGCAGGCATAGGCCTTGCCAACGGCTATCGCAATCGCCCGGATCTGACGGAAGAACGGTTTGTCCCGGCCCGGTTTGATCCCGGTGAGCGGTTGTATCGCACAGGTGATCTGGGTCACTTCCAGCCCGACGGCACTGTCTTCTTCTCCGGGCGCGCCGATTTCCAGATCAAGCTGAACGGCCAGCGCCTGGAACCCGGCGAGATTGAGAGCGCCCTGCGCCAAATCCCCGGAATCCAGGAAGCAAGCGTTGTTCTGGTCCAACGCGAAATTGGCGCCCATCAGTTGGCGGCAGTCTATCAAACCTCAGCACCATCCATCCGTTATCAAACCGATGAGCTGGAAAAAATCTTGGGGGCGCATCTGCCCCGTTTCATGATCCCCCAACAATTCATCCCTGTGGATAAGATGCCACTCAACAGCAGCGGCAAACCGGATCGAAAGGCCGTTTTGAAACGGGCCGAGGAAAGCACACAGCCCTACAAGGTCAACCTGGCCAGCCCGCGTGATCATGTGGAACTGACCATCTACAACATCTGGAAACGTGTGTTACTGCACCCGTCTATCGGCATTGACGACAGTTTTTTCCATGTCGGTGGATCCTCTATCGCCGCCATCAAAGTCGTTCATGCGATTGAAGAGCATTTTGGCATCCGCCTACCGGTTCGCGATTTTATCACCATGCCGACCATCCAGGCCCTGGGCGGATGGATCCGGGACGGTGCCAAGCCGGAACAGGAACGCGGCAATCTTGTCCAGTTCCGGGCGGGTACGGGCCGGAAAAAAGTGATCTGCATCCACCCGGCCGGTGGCACGGCCTTTTGCTATCTCTCTTTGGCAAAGATCCTGCCCGAAGAGATTGGCGTGATCGGGGTCCAATCCCCGGGCCTGAATGAAGGGGAGGAATACCTGCCCGGCATTCCGGCCATGGCAGAAAACTATCTGAACAGCCTGGATCTGAACCATGATTGCGACATTATTCTCACCGGCCTGTCCTTTGGCGGCTATGTCGCCTATGAGATGGCGCGCCTGTTGCGCGCCCGAGGCCACCACCGAACCAGTGTCATCCTGTTGGATACGCAAGGAACCGACGACCCAACATTGCGCAACGCTATGGCCCCGGTGGAAATGGCCGAATTCCGGGACAAGCTGATTAAGTTCAACGGCATGTATCCCGGTATCGATGACGGCCAGATCGAACGATATTTCCATGTCTATAACCATAACCGCATGTCGGTGCCAGGTTACGATTGCCCGGCCCATGACGGGCGCGTGGTTTTTGTCCAGGCCATGGGTAACCACCCCCGTGCCCTGCTGCATGAGTTGAGGAAATTCTGGCGGGACCGGACCACCGACATGCTGGTCACGTTGGTCCGGGGTGACCATTGGGAACTGTTGGAAACGGAAGAGATCAATCGCGTCGCCTCCCTGATGAAACGCGAGTTTGATTTACTTTCCAGCCGTTCCAGCGCACCCGCAACCACGGCCCGGCAAACCCGGAAATTTGCATAGGACACCTGTCAGATGACTGAACAAGAAACAGCATCCTATCCCGGCCAGTCAAACCTTGTGGCGGGATTTCTAAAAACCGCCGGAACCTGGCCTGAATTGATCGCACTGGAAGCAGGAGACATCCGTCTCACCTATCGTGAATTGGAAGTCGCCAGCCGCCGACAGGCACAATCCCTGCAGGCCGCCGGACTTCTCCCCGGACATGGTGTGGCGCTGATGCTGCCGCGTTCCGCCGATCTCGTGATTTCCATGCTGGCCGTCGTTCGGGCGGGATGCCATATGGTGCCACTGGACCGGAACAGCCCGGCAGAGCGGCGGGACTATATCCTGAGCGATGCCGGTTGCGCAGCCGTCATCACGCACGATGGGATCGACAATCTGGATCTGCCATGCCTGGCGCCCATGCCTGTCGCGGACCTGCTTCACCAACCGGAGGAGACCCCACTCCAAACCCAAACCGGGGCCAGGGATCTCGCCTGCATTTTCTACACATCCGGTACAACCGGCCGGCCGAAAGGGGTGCGGGTGCCTCACCGCGCCATTGCCAGACTGTCCTGGCCCCCGCACTTCATTCCCATGCCGGTTGGCCGCCGCTACGGCAATATTTCCAACCCTGCCTTTGATGCGCTTAGCTTCGACATTTGGGTGCCTTTGCTGACCGGCGGCACAATCATCGTCATCGACCAGGAGGATGTGAACTATCCTGCACGCCTGCAAACCGTTCTGGAGACACGGCAGGTCGAGGCCATGTTCATGACCGTGGCTCTGTTCAATCTGATCGCTCAGCAGCAGCCAGGTTGCTTTGCCGGGCTTCAGGATCTCCTGATCGGGGGGGAGGCAATCAACGCTGCCACCGTCCGGTCCTGGTATGAGGCCAATCCGCAAAGCAATTGCGTGATCCATAACGTCTATGGCCCGACTGAATGCGCAACTTTCTCAACCATACAGCCAGTTCCCCGGGATCATCAGGGCGCGTCGGTCCCGATCGGACGGGCGATCGCCGGAACCGAGACCTATCTGATCCGCCCGGATGGCAAAAAGGCATTGCCGGGTGAAATCGCGCAGCTGCTGATTGGTGGGACGGCGCTGGCCGACGGCTATCACAATCTTCCGGAAAAAACCGCGGATAGTTTCAAGCCGATTGCCACCGGAAACAGGGGCCAGCTTTTTTATCACACCGGCGATCTGGTTCAGCAGGATGAAAATGGACTGATCACCTATCGGGGCCGGGCGGACCGCCAGGTCAAAATCCGAGGTTTCCGGATCGAGCCGGGCGAGATCGAGCAGGCCTTGCTCCGCCATCCGGAAATCCTGGAGGCCTTTGTCGGCACCCGCAAAGCCCCCTCCGGGCAACATCTATTGCTGGCATTCATAGTCGCCAGGGACGGGGTAACGCCAACAGAGATCAGCCAACATCTCTCGACAGGGTTGCCGGATTATATGATCCCGCATCGGCTTCACCGACTGCAGAATATGCCACTGACCGCCAATGGCAAGATCGATGGCCGGGCCTTACTGAAAGGGAATCATCCTGTCTGGATAGAACAAAGCTTCGAATGTGAACCGGAAACCTCAGAAGACCTTTCTAAACTGCTGGATTTGGCCGGCACGATTTTGGGCACGCGGCCCAGCCACCCCGACCAAACCCTGCCACAGGCGGGTGGTGATTCCTTGAGCGCCATGCGGATCAGCCATGCCATTCAGGAACACTGGACGATCCAGCTTTCCGCCAGTTTCATCCTGACCGCGACCTTCCGGCAAATTGAAGCATCCCTTTCCCGGGGAACGAGTGCTGATAACGGCGGTTATCCCCTCTTGAACCCGGACAAACCCATCGCCCCGGATCAGTGGGAGGTGAATTCCGAGCAAACGCGCCTCTGGCTCTATCAGGCCCGACATCCAAAATCATGCGCCTATAATGAAACATTGGCCTTTCGCATCCACGGCGCTATCGACCAACATCGATTGGCAGAAGCTGTTGACCAACTCTTCCTTCAACATCCGGAAATCCGCAGCCGTTTTGCCGATATTTCGGGCCGCATCATGCAGACGCACGATCACGATAGAGACACCAGCCTCCATGTGTTTAATCCCGGGCAATATGACGAAAAAAGCTGGACCGGATTTGCCCGGCTGCTGAACGAAACACCGTTCGACCTAGCACAGGACAGATTGTTCCAGGTCTATTGGCTGCCCTTTTCTTCGGATGGCGGCATATTGATCCTGCATTTTCACCATATCCTTATTGATGGTCATTCCATCAATATCCTGTTCCGGCATCTGACCCAGGCCTATGACGGGCATCAAAAGGACGCGCGTCCTGCCGCCAGCCTCGCCGCCCAGGCAGATTGGCAGCGGAAATGGCGGAGCAGCCCGGCCTATGATGACCTGCGCCATGGCGCGCGGGATCATGTCCTGTCACGGCTGGAGGACCTGCAGGACACGGACCGGATTGCCTGTCCTGCATCCGGAGATATCGGGGAACAGGCAACCATTCTGGCCTGCCGGATTACTGACGCGGACAATAGCCGCATTGCCGCTTTTTGCCGGTGGCGCGGCCTGACTCCGTTTCAACTGTTTACCAGTCTTTATGCCTGGTGCCTTCATACCTTGCGCGGACAAAAAATGGTCAAGATCGCCACCCCCGTCGCAAACCGCCCCCTAGGCATGTTTGAAGGCACTGTCGGCATGCTGAGCAATACCCAATTATTGCTGATGACGGTCGACGAGGAAGAGACCCTGGACCAACAATTGACCCAACAACTGGAGCAGATCCGGGCCTGCACACCTTTGCAGGATCTGCTGTTGGAGGATTTGCTGCAGGATTGCCCCGAGTTGCTGGATGAAAACGGCAGCCCGTTTGACTATATGTTCGTCCTGGAAAATACCGATGACCGGCAGTTGCGCCTGGGCGAAACAGCCGCGTCCTTCCAGCCATTGAAAAGCGCAACGGCAAAATGCGCCCTCACTTTGACCGCATTGTCCCAGCAGGACGGCTATCGTTTCCTTTGGGAATATCGTGACAGTGCCTTCCCGGACAATGCGGCCGAAAAAATGGCCGATCTGTTCCAGAAAACCCTGGAGGAACTGATCCAGGGGGGGAGCATGAGCCTATCGCAATTGGCCTCCCCCTACCGGAACCAACCTGCAGACGGCGTCACCGGCCCTATTGATCCGGCAGCCTTCCAAAATCCCGCTGACTGGTTCCAATTCCAGGCTTCGGCCACACCGTATGCCCCGGCGTTGGTTGCGGGGGATCTGACCTTCACCTACCGGGATCTGGATCACCTTTCGGACCATCTGGCGCATCTGTTGATGGAAAAAATCCAGCCCGCCGATGATCACAACGAGACAACACGGGTCGCGTTGAAGATGGAAACATCGCCGGCTCATATTGTTTCGCTGCTGGCCTTGGCCAAGGCCGGCTTGACGGCTTTGCCGCTTGATCCGGGATATCCCGACACGCTGATCACAGATGTCCTGGATCAGGCCAGCCCGGCAGCAATCTTGTTTGACGGTTCCTCTGCTGACGCGGCGCCGGAACAGTTGCCTGACTGTCCGTTGATCCCGGTGCAGATTTCCGACTTGGAAACCACCCCGCGCCTACCGGATAGGTGGAGGAATCAGGTCTCTTCCAACGGCAGACGGCCATTATACACCCTCTTCACCTCCGGTTCGACCGGCCGTCCTAAGGGGGTTGATGTTCCTGGGCAGACCCTGTGCAACCTGATGGCCTGGCAATTGCGGCATGGCGGGATAGCCGGGCGCAAGGCAACCCTGCAATTTTCCAAACTATCCTTTGATGTCTCCTTCCAGGAAATCTTCTCCACCCTATGCACCGGCGGGTGTTTCCACCTGATCGAACCCGGATGGCGCCAGGATCTGGAGCGGCTTCTCTCCTATATGGATGAAAAGCGGATTGAGCGGATTTTCATGCCCTATGTGGCATTACAGATGCTGGCCGAAACCGGTCTTGCCAGCGGGCGGTATCCCGCTAGCCTGCGACAGGTCATCTCGGCTGGAGAACAATTGTTCGTAACCCGGGCCATCCGGGACTGGGCCGCCAATCTTCCGGGCCTTTCCCTTGCCAACCATTATGGTCCAACCGAGACCCATGTCATTTGCGGCACCTTGTTGGAAGGAGATAGCCGACATTGGCCGGTGCATGTGCCCATCGGCCGACCAGTCAGCAATGCGGAATTTAAAATCCTGGATGACCAGGACAGGGGCCTGCCCAAAGGCATGACCGGGCATCTTGTGGTCGCCGGACCGATGGTTGCCCCCTGCTATATCGGCGACGCCTCCTCCAATCAGCAAAAGTTCTTTTCCGCCGAACCAGATGGCCGGACTTACTATCGGACCGGAGATCTGGCCTGCCTGTCAGAGACCGGCGACCTGATCTATCAGGGACGCGGCGACCAGCAAATAAAACTGGATGGCCACAGGATCGAACTTGGCCAGGTCGAAGCGGCCGTGATACGGCATGGGGCGGTTGAAAATGCGGTCGCGGATCTCGAACAGGGATCACTCATGATCTATCTACAGATCCGGGAGCCGCTTTGCCCTGAAACCTTGAATGCCCATCTCAGGGAATGGCTGCCTAATTATATAAAAATCCGGGACTGGCGGCAGGTAACCAGCTGGCCCCGCACCCCAAGCGGTAAGATCGATCGCCGGGGGCTGCACCAGCATGCCTGGATATCTCTCACCACCGATCCCAACAACACCGCTAGCAGGCCAACCACCGCAACCGAAAGAAAACTGGCAGAAGCCTTCAAGCAGGTGACCGGTCATGTCATCCAGCCCGGTGTCACCTTCTTCGACGCCGGGGCCAGCAGCCTGGATCTCATGCGGTTCCGGAATCATTGTCGGGCACAATATGACTTATCCATCCAGATGGCGGATCTCTTTGCCCATGTCACCATCGATCAGTTAGCCCACCACCTTTCCGGTGGTCGGGAATCCAGGCCCGCCAACCAGATCAACACTTCCGCCAAAATGAGCCAGGATATTGCCGTTGTCGGTATGGCCGCCAACCTGCCGGGCGCCGCCGATCTTTCCGCATTCAAAGAAATGATCTGTGAGGGTGGCACCGGGATTGATGAATTCGGTTCCCATGACGAGGGCTATGTTCGTGCCAGCAGCCTGCTGAAGGGGCCTCTCGATTTCGATCCTGCCTATTTCGGCCTGAGCCTCCAGGAAGCCCGGCTCATGGACCCGCAGCAGCGGCATATGCTGATGATCTGTGTTCAGGCGCTTCATGCGGCCGGTATTGTCCCGGAGGCCAGGCGTGCTCCACGGATCGGCCTGATCGCCAGTTGCGGGGAAAACACCTATTTCCAGGATTATCTTGATCAAACCCCGGCCGACAAACGACCGGACCGCTTTCAAATGGCCCTGCACCATGACAAGGATTTCCTGGCGACCAAGGCTGCCTATCATCTCAATCTCAAAGGTCCTGCCATCACCCTGCAGGCCGCCTGCGGAAGCTCCCTGATCGGGGTGCATATGGCCGCCGGCATGCTGCGCCAGGGTGATGCGGATATCATGCTGGCCGCAGGCGTCCTGATCGATCCCAGCCTGGAAGAGGGCTATGCCTACAAAGCCCAGCATATTTTTTCCAGGGATGGAAAATGCAGGCCCTTTGACGCGGATGCCAGCGGCACCATCGGGGCCAGTGGCGCGCTGGCTGTGGTTTTGAAACCGCTGGATCAAGCACGCCGGGACGGCGATCATATTCATGCGGTTTTGAAAGCCTCGGCCCTCAATAACGATGGCGGTGCAAAAATGAGCTACACCGCACCATTGGCCCAGGGCCAATATGAGGTGATCCGGGACAGCCTGGCCCGGGCCGGGCTGTCCGGCGCAGACATCGGCTATGTGGAATGCCATGGTACCGGTACCCATCTGGGAGACCCGATCGAGGTGAATGCATTGGCCAGGGCCTATGGTGGCGGTCGGGAAAAAAGCTGCGCGCTTTCTTCCCTCAAGAGCCAGATCGGGCATTTGGGCGCAGGTGCGGGCCTTGCCGGGTTCATCCGGGCTGCCATCGCCCTCGAACAGGCGGTGATCCCCGCCAATCTGGGCTTCAACCGCGCCAATCCAGAGCTGGGCCTGGAAGAGACCTGCTTTTACGTGTCCGCTTCCGTTACCCCCTGGCCGGACGACCGTCCGCGCATTGCCGCCGTCAGCAGTTTCGGTATTGGCGGTACCAATGCCCATGTCATCCTATCCCATCCGGGACGAACAACGGATAATAATGGGTTTGCAGAGCCGATCGCGGTCCTGCCCATCTCCGCCCATAGCAAGCCTGCATTTGACGTCCTTGTCGGGCAGATAAGCACTTATCTCGTCCAACATCCGGAGAACCTGCCTGCCTTGTTGCGTCATTTCCAGTCCGGGCGGATACATCATGATTGGCGCGCTGCGATTAAGGTGAGCAGCCTGGACGATCTTATCCGGCAATTATCCGAGATAGAACCGGTGCGGATTTCCCAAAAAAAAGCCTCGGATACCGAGGCCGCCTTGATGGCAACGAATGCGTCCACAGGTCATCTGATTGAGGCCTGGATCGATGGCGCCCCCATTGATTGGCCGGTTCAACCGGCACAGGCGCCCGATGGATTTGCCCCCTATCCCTTTGACCTGGCGCGCTATCATTTCAACGACAACCGCAGCCTGGATGCAACCGCAGAATGTCCGAAACGCCTGCCAAAGGATCAATGGTTCTACCGCCCGAAATGGATGCCGTTAGCTGACAGCTCATCCCTTCCGCTTGCGAAACCCGGAACATGGATGATTCTTTGCCCGGAGGAGGCCCGCGCGTCCATCCAACAATCACTGGCCGGTCCCATTGATAAACTGATGTTTGTGAGCCCGGGCGATGGTTTCCAGTTCATACGGGAAGACCATTATTCGCTCAATCCTGCCGACCCGGCCCATTGGAGACAGTTAACAGATTGCCTGTCCGACGGGTTCCACTGTCTAAATCTCCTGCCCACAACACTGCAGCCGTCCGCAACCATGTCTGAGGGGATGCTCACCAGCCTGGATATGCCTTCGGCCCTGCTGCAATCCGGGTTAAAGCCTGCGAAAATATCTTTCCTGAGTCAGGATGCGCACCGTCAGGCCGGCCCCATTGCCAAACCGCTTCCCTGGCTGCTGGCCGGGCCGGTGCAGGTAATCCCTCAGGAATATGGTATCGCGGCCAACTGGCTGGACCTGCCCGCCATGTCTGAAAGGGCCCTGGCATCCTTGCTACCCGATCTATTAGACGGCCTTGCCCACCGCAGCGGATGCCTGATGTATCGCGACGGCCGTTGGTTTGAACGCACCCTCACCAAGGTTGAGCAGAATAACCGCGCGCTTCATATATCGGACAACTGGCTGATCCTTGGTGGCAATGGCGGCATCGGCCGGACATTGGCACGCCATCTGTTGAACCAAGGCGCTGACGGGATCCTAATTCTATCCCGGCGGCCTGAGCTGCATCCGGATCTCGCGGATTGGAGCGACCGGATCACAGTCATTACCGGCGACATCGGGTTGGATGATCAGCTACCGGCCATTCGGCAGGCCTTAGGCGGGAAACGATTGGCCGGCATCATCCATGCCGCTGGAGCCGGGGCCGGGGCCCTGATATCGGGTCGTGATCCTGAAGCCATGCGGATCGCCTGTGCCCCTAAACTGGCTGGACTGGCTCATATGGAAAAACTAATTGCCCAGTTGAAACCGGACTGGGCGGTCTATTGTTCCTCCATGACCGCACATTTCGGCGGGGCAGGTCATATGGATTATGCAGCAACCAATGCATTGATGGATGGATTTGCCCATATCCGCCATCCGGACCATCCCCATTGTCGGCGAGTCAGTTTGAATTGGGATGCCTGGCGGGAAAGTGGCATGGCGGTCAATGTCAGGCGCCCGGACAAACGTCATCAGGACCATCTGTCCGTGGGTCTTGGCAATGACGAAGCAGTTTTCTGTTTTGATCAGGCCATGACCATGGACGCAGCCCAGATCGCCATCAATGTCTGCGACCTGGAAGAAAGCAGTTATTTCTACCAATCCAATTCCACAGCAAATGAAACGCTGTTGGAACTCTCATTGAAACAGGAGACCCAAACGTCCGAAGGCAGTCATCAGCCCTCCCTGGAACAGGGTTTACGCGATTTGCTCTGCGAGGAACTTGGTTTGGATACGCTTGCCAGCGAAGCGCTTCTCTATGACTTGGGTGCGGATTCACTGACGATGTTGGAGGTGGTCGCCTATCTTGAAAAACAGGGTGGGGCGGAACTGCAACTTTCCGAGATTCCCCAGGATGCGACCATCAATTGGTTCCTGGAACAGGCAACCGGGAATATGGCGGACAGCAATCTGGAAGCGGAGAATACAGCTGATCCGACCCTGCCAACCATTGACATTGATGTCTGGCAACGAGGCCACAGCAACCAGGCTGTCTGCCTCATTCACCCCGTTGGCGGTGATGTGGAAGCCTATCGTGAACTGGCAGGGCGCCTTGGCGGCCATTGTCATGTCT
The DNA here is from genome assembly GCF_003385955.1 of Aestuariispira insulae. Classification (GTDB taxonomy): domain Bacteria; phylum Pseudomonadota; class Alphaproteobacteria; order UBA8366; family Aestuariispiraceae; genus Aestuariispira; species Aestuariispira insulae. Next base: position 74,330 of record NZ_QRDW01000011.1, on the reverse strand, counting down.
GTGTGATTGCAGATCCGGGATTGCGACGTGACCAGGAACATCCGTTATCAATCCCGGAACGCGCAAGGCTCTATCGTGAGGCCCTGGAGGATCAATTTCCTGCAGCGGACTACCAATGGCATCTGATCGGCTGGTCCTTTGGTGCCTGGATTGCCCAGGAAATGGCAGCTCTCCTGGAAAAAGGTGCTCCCCCGGCGGCGGCAATCACGTTGATCGATCCACCCGCCCCCGGCCAACAGGTACCAATGGAACTGATGACCGACCGGGAAATTGAGACCGTTTTCCTTCGGGAATTATCCCAGAGGTGGCCAGCCGCAGGCAGTCTGGAAACACTGGCGGATCTATCCAAGGCCGGATTGCCGGACGGGATTGCCCGGTATGCGGAAGCCCTCATCCGTTGCTGCAAGGCCAATATCGCCAGCATGACCGGCCACCAGCTTTCCACGCTGAACCGGACCAGGGCAACGGTCTTCCTGGCCGCGGAAAAGGCCAGCGGCATGGCTCCCACGCCGATCAAGATGGAAACCGCCCTACAGTTATGGCGCGCCAAACTGACCGGTATTTTTGACGCGCATGTAATGGCGGCGGATCATTACTCCATCATGACCATGCCGCAAATCGGGCGCATCGCTCAGATGATTGAACAGGTGGAGATTGCCCGGTCAGCCTGACCGGGCCACCCATCAGTGTTATACCTTTCTAGTCAAGATCCAGGCAGGCCAGTTCAACATCGCGGACACCCTCCGGAATGGCGATGGCGCAGCCAACCCCATCAAAGGGCAACGCCATATCCCGCAACCGATGCCCGCTTGCCAGATGGGTGTCCGGCATATCATCATCAAGGCAGGTATTCAGGGAAGGCAGATCATTTAAGATGCCCTGTCCGGTCGCTTTCAGCAGTGCTTCCTTGCGGGTCCAGCATTTCAGGAAGGCTTCCCTGCCCTTATCCGCCCCCTGTTCTTCAATCCATTGCCGCTCATTGGGGTGGCAGACCATATCATGGAGATTTTCATGCCGTTTCATCTTGGCGAGCGCCTCAACATCCACCCCCACCGCGCCAGCGCGACTGAACAGCACCGCAACCAGTCCGGCCCCGTGGGAAATATTGAATTCTGCACTGCCTGGCAGAAAAGGTTTGCCATTCTCACCAACGGAAAAGGACCGGGTTTCTCCATCACCCATCAATAACCAGCGGACCAGCAGACGGCCATGGGCATAGGCATTCCGGTCCCGGTCAAAGCGATAGCGATCCCGCCGGTCCTGTTCTTCCGGCAGCAACTGCCCCTCTGGCGGTCCCGGCGCCTCGATAGGAACCACCGCCAGCAGGGCAATCTCGGGGCGGGCTTGCAGAGCCTGCCAACGAGATCGCAGTTGCAAGTACCATTGACCGATTGAACCCGTCATGAAAGCGCCAACACCCCTGCATGCCGGATCAACCGTTCGCATATCAGCGCCGGTTTCTCTTCAATGAAAAAATGATCACCCGGCACTTGATCCAGGTGATAGGGGCCCGCCGCCAACTGTTGCCAACCGGTCATGTTTTCCATCGGCACAATCTGATCCCTCTCACCGGCAAAGGCATGTACAGGTACCGGGGTCCTTTCACGGCTGGATGGCTGGTAGCTGCGGCAGATGCGAAAATCGGACTGGATGGTCGGCAACAGCAGATCCAGCAATTCCTCACTGGCAGCAACCTCGGCAAAGCCCGGATTAAAGGCCGTCAGTGCCGCGACCTGCTGCGCACGGTCTTTTCCTTCGAGATCCGGCAGCCGCCTCTTGGCATAAGGATCATTGGAGGCGCAGATGAACAACGCCTCAGGCCTGGCCAGGCCCGTCGCCATCAGTTGCAGACATAATTCATAGGCAATCCATCCGCCCATGCTGGACCCGAACAGGATATAGGGCGCGCCTTCAAAAGCCGGCATCGCCGGCAAAAGTAGCTCCATGACCTGATCCATGTTGTCCGGCCCCGCCTCGCCAAGCCGGGCACCACGCCCGGGCAATTGCACCGGCATTACCTGAATATGAGGCGATAATGCTGGCTGCCAGCGGTTATACAGGCTGGTATCGCCGCCCGCCTGCGGAAGGAACAGCACATTTAAGCGCCGCTTGTCGGGTTTAGTCTTAAAAAGCCGCGCATAGGCAGACCAGTCTGTCCGCATCGACATTTCTATCCTTCCCTGTTTCGGATCATGACCGCAGATCGTCCTGACAGATTCTTTGTCCCGAACGGTTTTTGCAAGCGTCTAAATCCCGTCTGCGGCTTAAGCCTTTTGTCTAATGCGTGAAGGATAGCGGATGGTTTGGTTTGCAACCGCACTCAGTCCGAGAAATCCGGGATACCATTGCCGATATCGATGAAATCGCGCCGTGCGACATTGAATTTCAGGAGCTGGTCATCGATCAACTCATGGATTTTGACCGAATCAATCAGGTTGCTGTGAAACAGTAACATTCTATGGCCTGAAATCTTATCCTCAAATGGAAAGCCCATCGCCTCCGAATAGATCGTCCGTCCGCTGGACTGCTTCTGCAGGAGGATAACCCGCATGCCAACTGGATGATGGCCCATCAGCCACAAGGCCTCTGACGCTTTCTCCTGCCGGTCGGGAGCCACGAATTCCAGGTAGTTCCGACCGGTGACATCCCCACCGTATTTTTCCACCAACCGTGTGCCGACAAGACGGATCCGGATCCGATCCGGCGCCTCCAATTCATGAAGGATAAGGTTGGAGAGCAGTTTGGGTACCTCTTCCGGACGAAATGCCGATTTATCCGGCATGATACGCCTCCCGCGAAGGGCAAACCATTTTTCCATGAATAACCGGTTATCCTCATGAAGGATATCCAGTTTCCGGGCCGCTTGCAGGCATTCAGCCGCCATGGTCATTTCTGCCTCAGTCAGTGTTTTCCTCACGCTCGATTATGACGGCGGAGGTTTTAACAAACTGATAAATCCTGTCGGTTTCAATTGGGAATCACTTATCCCCTACCCGCAGAAAACCACGTTTCATCTCGGCCTCGCAGCTTTCCATATAGGCCTGGGCAGCACACATATGCTCAAACATGATCTCACGGGCGGCTTCCGCATTTCCAGCTTTCAATGCCTGAAGCAGGCGCAGTTGATAATGCAGGGCATGCTGCCGCAATTCCGGATTGGGTTTTTCATAGATATGCTGGCAAACAGTCTGGTTGCGCAAAAGATTCTGCAGGAATCCGCAAAAGAACCCCAACAAGGGATTGGGGCATAATTCTGCCAAAACCGTATGGAAATCCAGCTCCGCGAGGCGTTGTTCATATTCTTCACCCCGATTTTCCGGCGGATGATCATAGAGCCGCAACGTGTCTTCCAAGCGCTTAAAATCCTCATCCTTCAACAGACCGATTACACTAACGGCCAAGTCCGGTTCCAGGCGGCGGCGCAGCTGGTAAATATCGGAGATGGTTGGCTGGCGGAAAAAAAAGAAGTTGGCGAGCAATTCCATCGCCCGACCGCCGTCGATATCGGCAACAAACGCCCCGCCACCCGGTCCGGTACGGGTTTTAATCAAACCCTGGGTTTCCAAGGATTTCAGTGATTCCCTCACCGTGCCCTTGGACGCTTCAAACTCCCGGATCAGATCCGGTTCCTGTGGCAATCGGTCACCGGGCTGCATATCCCGCTCGACGATCCAGTCCTTGATACGGTCACAGATTTCGTCGGTGCGCTTACGCGGTTTGCGCGGCGCAGAAAGCGATCCCCGCTCCAACCCGTCGTTTTTATCACTGGTCACGCGTATTTTGACTTTCCTGGGGCCCGGTACCAACAGGATGGTAACAGGCGGTGTAATGCTGAATATCCACCACCGGGTTTAACGGTGGCATCGCCTCTCTACACTGTTGTGAGGCCTCAGCGCAACGGGGTGCAAAGGCGCAGCCCTTGGGCGGGTTCAGCGGATCCGGCAGTTCCGCCAACCCGTCTTCGCCCCGGACACCCCTTTTCCCCGGCAGCGGCACGGAATCAAAAAGCAGCTTCGTATATTGATGCCGGGGCTGCCGGAACAGGCTTTCCGACTCCGCCAGTTCCACCACCGAACCAAAATACATCACCATAACCCGGTCACTAACCGCTTCAACCACAGAAAGGTCATGACTGATGAAGATATAGGTCAGGCCGTATTTATCCTTCAAATCAGCCAGAAGGTTCAAAACCTGCGCCTGAACGGACACATCAAGCGCCGAGACAGGTTCGTCCAGCACCAGGATTTCCGGTTGTGCGGCAAGTGCACGCGCGATACCGATCCGTTGCGCCTGACCACCGGAAAATTCATGCGGATACCGATCCAGGAATTCCGGGCGTAGATTGACCGCATCCATCAATTCATCCAGTCTTCGGCGCCGGGCATCACGATCAAGCCCCAAAAGATGGATCATCGGCGCTTCCAGGGAAGCACGGATGGTCTTGCGCGGGTTCAATGAGCTGACAGGATCCTGAAACACATACTGAATCCGTTTGGCCAGGTCATGCCGCTGACGGGCGGACTGGGTATCCATGGCTGCGCCTTCCAGATAGATGTCACCGGACGTGGGACTGTCCAGCCCCACAAGCATCCGGGCCAGCGTGGATTTGCCACATCCGGATTCCCCGACAATCCCCAGCGTCTCGCCCCGCCGGACCTGCAACTCCATCTCTCTGACAGCATGAACCCCCGGTTTCTCCCGGCCAAAGAGTGTGCGCCCTCCCCCGAAAGTGCGCACCAGCTGTTTCGCTTCCAATATTGTCGCATCCATCAGGCAGCCTCCTTTGCCTTGCGACAGCGCACCGCGTGCCTGTCCGACATTTCTTCCAGCAACAGCTCTCCTTTCCGGCAATCGTCATCCGCCGCCTCACACCGGTCGGCGAAGGCACAGCCCGCGGGCAGGCGGTTCACAACCGGCGGCAGACCCGCTATCGCCTCCAGCCGTTTTTCCCGGCGTCCCATCACCGGCACACAATCAATCAGCTTCCGGGTATAGGGATGGGCGGGCCGGGTCAGGATCTGATCGGTGCTGCCAACCTCGACAATCCGTCCCGCATACATAACGGCCACCCGGTCACAGATTTCAGACACCACACCAAAATCATGGGTGATGAACAAGAGCGCCGCATCACTTTCCCGCTGCAATTCCTTCAACAGTTTCAGCACCTGCGCCTGAACGGTAACATCCAGGGCCGTGGTCGGCTCATCCGCCACCAGGATTTCGGCATCATTGGCCAGCGCCATGGCAATGCCGACCCGCTGGCGCATGCCACCCGACATTTGGTGGGGGTAATCATGGGCCCGCCGTTCCGCATTGGGAATGCGTACTTTGTTCAACAGTTCGACCGCCCGCTTCCAGGCTTCCGCCCGGCCTAGCGGCTGATGCGCGCGGATGGCCTCACAGATCTGGTCCCCCACCGTGAACAGCGGATGCAGGGTCGAGAGCGGATCCTGGAACACATAGGCAATTTTACCGCCACGCAGGGATTGCAACCGGGAGAGCGATGCGCCCAGCAGATCTTCCCCTTCATAGCGAACCTCGCCACCGGCAATCCTGCCCGGCGGTGTCGGCACCAGCCCCAACAGGGACATGGCGGTTACAGATTTTCCGGAACCTGATTCACCAACCAGCCCCAAACACTCTCCCGGCCTCAGATCAAAAGACACACCACCAACGGCTTTGTAGATTTCCTGCCCGACCTGAAACTCAGTGCGCAAATTCATGACTTCCATCGCCGTGCCGGTTTTCTGATCCCGGTTGCCAGGAGTAATATTCCTGGCGTCTTCCGTCTTGGCCATGGGCCGACTCAGAGCGCCCGATTTCAGCCTGGGATCCAGCACATCGCGGATGCCGTCCCCCATCAGGTTGATGCTCATCACCAGCAAAAAGATCATCAGCCCCGGTATGATCGACACATGCGGTGCGGTGAACAGCAGCTTGCGCCCCTCACCCAACATGGAACCCAGATCCGCCTGCGGCGGTTGCGCACCAAGGCCCAAAAAGCTCAAACCCGCCGTTTCCAGGATCATCCATCCCACCGTGGTCGACATGGTGATCACGATGGTCGGTAAAACATTGGGCAGAATTTCGGTCAGCAAAATGCGGATATGCCCTTTGCCGGAAAGCCTGGCCGCATCGACAAATTCACGGCGCGCCAGGCCCAGAGTCACCCCCCGGATGTTCCTGGCAAAGAAGGGGATATTGACGACCGCGATGGCATAAAGCGCATTCATCAAACCCGGCCCCAAAGCCGCAACAATGGCCAAAGCCAGCAGGATATAGGGGAAGGCCATCACCATATCGATGCCCCGCATCAGGCTATTGTCCACCTTGCCCCCGGCATAACCCGCAACCAGGCCGATCAGGGAACCAAAAAAAGCAGCAACAATGGTGGCCGACAGCCCGACCGCGATACTAACCTGCGTCCCCCAGAGAAGCCTGGATAGGAGATCCCGTCCCAGATGATCACTGCCCAGCAGATAGCCATCCCCCAAAGGGCGGATCAACCGTTGAGCCGGGGCCGTCTCATCGGGTGAAGCAAGCGGCAGAATAGGTGCCAAAAGGGCCAGCAGAATTATGACCGACAGGATCACTAAACCGGAAAGGGCCAGCCGGTTGTTCACGAACAAACGCCAGGCCGTCGGTCGGCCGGAATTTTTTTGTTTGCCACTCATGTTTTCAGCCTCGGATCCAGCTTATGTTGCAAAACATCCGCCAGCAGATTGAACAGAACATAACTTGCCGCGACGATCAGCACCCCACCTTGAACCAACAGGATATCGCGGGTGGCGATCGCCTGAACCAGCATCCGGCCGATACCGGGCCATTGGAAAACGGTTTCGATATAGACCGCCCCGCCCAGCACAAATCCGGCCTGGATCCCTATCACCGGGATAACACTGACCAGCGCGGATTTAAAAGCATGACGGGCGATCACCCGGCGTTCGCCCAGCCCTTTTGCCCGGGCGGTTCGGATATAATCCTGGCGCAGGATTTCAAGCATGGAAGCCCGGGTCAGCCGTGCGATCACGCCCGTCGCCACAACAGATAGCGTAATGGCCGGCAAGGTCAGATGCGCGATCAGATCCGGCAGATCCCCACCGCCATAAATTGCATACATGCCACTGGCCGGAAGCAGTTTCCACTCAACCGCAAACAGCAAGATCAATAATAGCCCCAACCAAAAGGATGGCAGGGAAATACCGATCAGAACAAATAGGGTAATCAGCCGGTCGCCCCAGCCAAATTGGCGCACGGCGGAATAAACACCCGCCAATAGGCCCAGAATGGAACATAGAAGAAGCGCAGAACCCGCCAGGATAAGCGTCGCGCCAAACCGCTCCAGCACTTCATCCAGCACCGGCCGATTCAGGCTGTAGGAGCGACCAAAATCACCCTGCAACATATTCCCCAGCCAGATCCAATATTGTTCCGCCAGGGACTTATCCAGCCCCAGCTGCCGGTTCAGCCGTTCGACATTTTCCGGGGTCGCATAAGACCCCAAAATCGCCGTTGCCGGATCTCCGGGGATCATGGCCATGATCAGAAAAACGATGATGGTTAGCCCGAAGAGAACGGGCACGGCATATAACAGCCGTTTGGCTATGTAACTGGACATCGGCCCCTGTTAGAAAAGGCCTCCGGCACAATCGCGCCGAAGGCCTCTTCCCCCCAATTCAGTTCTTGGTTACATCCCGCAGGATCAGGAAAAAGGACGGCTGCAAGGCAAAGCCCTCCACGCGGCTGCTTGTGGCCGCATTCTGTTTCCAGTTTGCGATGAAGGCCCAGGGGGCATCTTCGCGGACGATTTCCTGCATCTGCTTATAAAGCTTAGCCCGTTCGGCCTGATCCGTGGAGCTTCTTGCCGCTTCCAGCAGCTCATCAACCTTCGGATTGGAATAATAACCGGAGTTGAAACCCCCTTTGTCCGGCCAGGCATCGGTGCGCAACGCCAGATAGGGCAGCGTGTCCGGATCATTGGTCATCCAGGCCATTTCCGCCATATCCGCTTTGCCTTCCAACCCCGGGTTCACCTTGCCGAGGAAAGTATTCCATTCATAGGTCTCGATCTTCACATTCAGACCGACCTTCGCCAGATCCGCCTGGATCGCCGCTCCCATCGGGATGGGGTCCAACATGCCGGAACCGCCTTCGGTCACATAAAATGTCAGCTCCGCGCCATCATGGCCGGCTTCCTTGATCAGGCTTTTGGCTTTTTCCGGATCATAGGGATAGGGCTGCAAACTGTCGTTATAGGCCCAGGAAAACGCAGGCGGGGTAGGACCGGCCGCAACTTCCGCGGTTCCCTGCAAGACATTATTCACCAGCGCTGTTTTGTCGATCGCATAATTCACCGCCTGACGGACACGTTTATCCGCCAACGGGCCTTCTTTAGCATTCAGGATCAGGAACCAGACATGCGGGCCTGCCTGTTCATGCATCAGGAAGGTTGCATCATCGGCAAAGGTCGCCACATTGTCGGGTGGTACCTCAACCATCATATCGATCCCGCCGGACAGCATTTCGGCAACCCGGGTATTGGCATCGGTGATCGGACGGTAAACCACGGCTTCCAGCTTCGGCGCACCATCCCAATAATCATCATTGCGCACCACAACAACCTTGGCATTGCTCTCCCATTCGGCAAATTTAAAAGCACCGGTGCCGGAAGGGTTGCGGCCAAAATCCTTGCCATGCTGTTTCACCATCTCAGGTGAGACGATCAAACCCGTCGGATAGGCCAGGTTCGACAGAAAAGGCGCATAAGGCGCGCTCAACTGGAACTCGACCGTCAGCGCATCTTTGGCCGTCACATTTTCAATTGTGCTGAAGAAAAACGACAGCGGGAACGGGCCGGTCTCATGATAGGGATGGTTTTCATCCAACATCCGGTCAAAATTAAACTTCACCGCCTCCGCGGTCAGCGCGGAACCGTCATGGAATTTGACCCCATCGCGCAGCTTAAAGGTATAGGTCTTGCCATCCTCGCTGATGGTCCAGGATTCGGCCAGGGCAGGTTCGACCTGCAAGGTGCCGTCCTTGTAACGCACCAGACCGTCATAGACATTCATCAGAATGCGGAAATCATTGACCGCTGTAACCGCGTGCGGATCCAGCGATTTCGGTTCGGCGATCTGCCCCACGATCAGGACGTTCGGTGGTGTCTGCGCGACCGCGCCGACGGATGTCATGCCCAGGACGGCCAGCATTCCCAGCCATGCCGCGGTGAGCATTCGAGATAATCGTCTCATTGTTTTCCCCTGCTCCAAAGTGAATTTATCTGTTGTTCGATCCATTTTTATAATGATAAATAGAAATTATTCAATATTTATCATTATAATTATGACGAATGTAACCACTGATGGACTCAATACAAACCGATTCCACCTTAGAAAGTGTGGCGCAGCCCGTAAACCGGCTGCCTGAAAAATTCCACGTCAATGTCGATCGTCTGCGTGACGATCTGGACGGACTGAATACGTTTGGCTGTATTGCCGAAACCGGCGGCATCAGCCGCACCAGCTTTTCAGATGCCGATATGGAAGGGCGTCGCTGGCTAATGGCCGAGATGGAAAAAGCCGGTCTGTCGACGCGCATGGACGCGGTCGGCAATGTCTTCGGGCTCTGGCCCGCCAGCAACGCGCCGGTTGTCATGACCGGCTCTCATCTTGACACCGTGCCCAATGGCGGTCGTTTTGACGGCACATTGGGCGTGCTGGCGGGGCTTGAAGCGGTCCGTTCCCTGAAGGAACAAGGCTTCTCCCCCCGTTTCCCGATCGAGATACTCGCCACTTCCGAGGAGGAGGGCCGTTTCGGCGGCATGCTCGGCAGCCAGGCCCTTGCCGGGGCCATTGATCCGGACTGGCTGGAAACCACACAGGATGACAGCGGCACCTTGCTGAAAGATGCCATGGCACAACATGGCTTGGATGCCAGACAAGCCTTGCAATTGAAATATCAAACCCCAATCCGCGCCTTTATCGAGCTGCATATCGAACAGGGACCGGTTCTCGATCGCAAAAATATACCGGTCGGGATCGTAGAGGGTATTTCCGGCTGCGCCAATTATTCCATCACCTTGTCCGGACGGTCTAATCATGCCGGCACCACACCAATGGACATGCGCGCCGATGCCTTTGCCGGGCTCGCCGAATTCGCCAGCGCCATACCCCAGATCATTGAACAGGCCGGCAGCGACCAAAGCCGCCTGACCATTGGCCAGGTCGAGTTGAAACCCAATTATCCCCACACCATACCGGGCCGTGCCACCTTCACCCTGATCTTGAGGGATATGGAAGAAAACATCATGACGACTCTCGCCGAAATTTGCGCCGGCAGATTGTCTGACATAGCACGCCATCACGATTTGCAGCTAGATATCCGTCAGGTAAGCTGGCTGAGCCCGGTCCCGTGCAACCCGGATATCCAGCGGTTGCTCGCGGATGAGGCCGATCATTTGTCGCTGGGCTCATTAACCATGCCCAGCGGGGCTGGGCATGATTGTCAATTCATGGCCAATCTCGCACCATCAGGCATGATCTTTGTCCCAAGCATCAACGGCGTCAGCCATTCCCCGCTCGAAGATACGAATTGGAGGGATATTGAAGCGGGTGCCAGGCTACTGGCCAACGCCCTTGCCCGCCTTGCCTCCTAGAGAAACATCCAGCCGTCAGCCTCGACAAACGGCACAGATGCCGCGCAGCTCAATAATAGACCGCCTCAAAGCGAAGTCACCGGCTGCGGCGATCTTTTCGAGGCGCCCGCCTAGTTTGTCATCATTAACTTCCGCCACCTGACCGCATTTCTCGCAGATCGTGAAAGCGACCGTCTCATGGCTGTAGCAGTCTGGATGGGCACAGGCAACAAAGGCGTTCAGGCTCTCCAGCTTATGAACCACGCCGAACTCCACCAGCTTATCCAAAGCACGATAGACCTGCAGCGGCGCCCGAAAACCTTCTTCACGCAGTTGATCCAGAATGGTATAGGCGCTCAATGGCGCCTGCGCACTGTTCAACGCGCCATAAACCAAAGCCTGGTTTTTGGTCATTTCGGGGAGCTCATGATTATGGTCGGCCATGAGAAGTCATTCCCCCTGCTTGGTTGTGAAACGGGCGATCCTTGCCGCCGCCCCGCTCAGGCTTAGCAGAAACAGGGCCAGGGCCGCCACCACAATCGTCGGCCCCGATGGCGTATCCCATTGCAATGAACCATAAAGCCCGCCAGTCACCGACAAAGCCCCGATCACCGCAGCCAGAACGGCCATCTGTTCCGGCCCTTGCGCAAAACGTCTTGCGGTTGCTGCCGGAATGATCAGCATCGCGGTTATCAGCAAAACGCCGACGATCTTCATGGCTATGGCAATTACAGTCGCCATCAACAGCATGAAGACCAAATTCGCCCCGTCCGGGTTCATTCCTTCCGCCTCGGCAAGCTCCCGATTGACGGTCGCGGCAAACAGCCGGTTCCAGATCAGCGCCAGCACAAGGAGAATCAAGGCGCCACCACCATATATGACCGCAATATCTGGCTTCGATACAGCCAGAATGTCACCAAACAGGAATCCCATCAGATCAATTCGGACCCAGGTCATGAAGGCCAGAACCACCAACCCTAACGCCAGGGAGGAATGGGCCAAAAGCCCCAAAAGCGAATCTGAGGATAAGGTCGCCCGGCGCTGTAACAGCAGCAACGTCACGGAAACAACAGCCGAGACAATAAAGACCGCCAAAGTGATATTCATTTCCAGCAGGAACGCCATCGCCACCCCCAGCAACGCCGCATGGGAAAGCGTATCTCCGAAATAGGCAAGCCGCCGCCAGACAATGAAACAGCCGAGCGGCCCGGCAACCACAGCCACCCCTACGCCGGCAACCAGCGCACGGACAAAGAAATCATCCAGCATGACCGGCCTGCCCCTTCTCTGTTTTCTCTTCCCCCGCCATCACCTCCGGATCCTTTTGATGATCGCTGTCATGATCATGATGACCATCTTCATGATGGCAATGTTCAGTGATGCTGCCATCTGCGTGGCGCACCCGTCCGTCGGGCAGGTGGGTGTGATCGTGATGATGTTCGTATACTGCGATGGCCGAGGCGCTGTGGGTCCCGAACAATCGCTGATATTCCGGACTGGCCGCCACCGTGGTCGGCGCGCCCTGACAGCAAACATGCCCATTCAAGCACACCACCTGATCCGTTGCCGCCATCACCACATGCAAATCATGGGAAATCATTAGGATTCCGCAACCCAGCTCCTGCCGGATGCTGCCAATCAGCTCATAAAGTGCAATCTCGCCGGAATAATCGACTCCCTGCACCGGCTCGTCCAGCACCAGAAGATCCGGTTTGCGGGCAATCGCCCTGGCCAGCATGGCGCGCTGAAACTCGCCACCGGACAAGACCCGGACCTCGGCTTGGCGCAGATGGCTGATATTGGTCCGAGCCAACGCGTTATCCAATTCTGCCACTGGAATACGCCCGGTCAGATGCATGAACCGTTCAACGGTCAGCGGCAAGGTCCAATCGACCGCCACTTTTTGTGGCACATAACCGACCCGCAGCTTTGATTTGCGCTCTACAGCGCCTTCATCCGGGCGCAAAACCCCCAACGCCATTTTCGCCGTGGTGGATTTGCCCGATCCGTTCGGACCGATCAACGTGACGATTTCTCCCGGCCGCACCGTCAGATCGACATTGCGCACAAGCCACCTGCCCGCACGCTCGATCCCCGCCGAAGACAGGGATACCAGGGGGGTTAACTCCTTCAACCCGGATACTCCAGAAAATGCATTTCCATTATTGCCTGCGGTTATGACATACGTTATACCGTTACGCAATAACGTTACATAATAACATCACATCCCGCTTGGAGATAAAATTATGAACCCGTTCCGCAGCTTGCTGATCACGGCAACCAGTTTGGCTTTGACCGCAACAACCGCTTATGCGGAACCGAAAGTGATCACCTCCATCAAACCGGTCCATTCCCTGGTCGCGGCGGTGATGGATGGGGTAGGAGAGCCGGAACTGATTATCGAAGGTGCTTCCTCCCCCCATACTTACAGCCTGAAACCGTCCCAGGCGGCCAGCCTGCAAGAGGCAGAAATTATTTTCTGGGTCGGCCCGCAATTGGAAGCCTTTCTGGAGAAGCCGATCAACAGCATTGCCGGAAATGCAAAATCGGTTGCACTGATCGAGAGCCACGGCCTGATCAAGCTGCCTTTCCGCGAGGGCGGTGCGTTTGAAGCCCATAACCATGATGACCATGCTCATGAGCAACATGAAGAACATGAGCATGACAAACATGCCCATGAGAAACATGAAGAACATGGCCATGACGAACACGCCCATGAGAAACATGAAGAGCATGAAGAGCATGCCCATGAGAAACATGAAGAGCATGAGCATAACGATCATGCCCATGAGAAACATGAAGAACATGAGCATGACGAACATGCCCATGAGAAACATGAAGAACATGAGCATGACGATCACGGTCATGGTGAATTCGATGCACATCTCTGGCTGGATCCTGTGAATGCCAAGGCCTTCCTTCACGAGATAGAAGAAGTCCTGGTCGCCACAGATCCGGGAAATGCCGCCCGTTATGAAGCCAATGCCAAGCAGATGAGCGAAAAACTGGACCAACTGATCCATGATGCAACCCACATGCTTGAGCCGGTCCGTACCCAGGAGTTTGTGGTGTTCCACGACGCCTATCAATATTTTGAAAAACGCTTTGGCCTGAACGCCACCGGCTCCATCACGGTTAATCCCGATGTACGCCCTGGCGCCGAACGCATCCGTGAGATCCAAAAACAGGTGAAATCTCTGAAAGCCGGCTGTGTGTTTTCAGAACCACAATTCGATCCGAAACTGGTCTCGGTGATTCTGGAAGGCACGAACGCAAAAACCGGTGCGCTTGATCCCTTGGGAGCCTCAATCCAACCTGGTGCCGATATGTATCTGCAGTTGATTGAAAAGATGGCCGCCTCGATGAAGGCATGCCTATCGCCGTCAAGCTAATACAAGGCCAGATGATTTGACGAGGCGATATCTAAGGATGTTGCCAGTAAAGACCGATTGCTCCAGACCAGATAAGGGGCGGTTCAGAAATGAACCGCCCCTTATCATACCACTCTCGACGGACCGGTTCAGACCGTAGTTTGGATTTCAGCCAATTCCTGCGTCACGGTCTGCAAACGCTTATGGGCGTCCTCACGTGCCGCAGCATTCTGGCTTTCGATCTGGCGGGCCTGTTGTTCGGTTTCTTTCAATTTGGCCGCCATGGTTTCCAGCAGCACCAGTTCGGTTTCAAACTGGCCCTGGCTGGCCTTGGCTTCCAGATAACTGTCGTTGGCGGCATTGGCCGTGATTTCCCGCAATTCACGACTGATCTCGCGACGCTTTTCCGCGCCAACCCTGGCATCCTTGATGGTTCTCAGCGCGGTCAACTGTAAGATTGCCTGTTTCATCTGCGGGATATCCACCAGCAGGGTATCGACAATGTCCGCCAGGGCGATCTTGGTGGTTTCCTGGATCTGGCGGATCTGCGGCAAATTCTGGGCCGCATTGGCATAGGCCGTATGCAGGCGAACAATCCTGGTCAGGAAAGACTCCACGTTGCCGCGAAAGTCCCGATACTGATTGACCACCACCGGATCCTTCGATGCCTGAGCCTGTTCCAAGCGGATTTTCGATTCCGCCACCAGGCGCAATCCGGCCTGTTCACCGGCGGCAATATAGACCTTCAGATCCTGGAGGTTCTTTTCCGTCGCCTCGTAATTCATATCCAGTTGGGTATTGGCCGCCAGCAACTCATCCTTCTTGACCGCAATCTGCCGTTCCATTTCATCAAAATGCTTGATGATGAAATCCTTGCGATGTTTGAAATAGAGAAAGGCGGATATCTGACGGGCAATCCACGGCCCGATCAGCGGGATCTGGTTCAGGAAATAGGCAAAGCTCGAACCGCCATGATCCAACTCGGCTCGCATTTCCCTAATTTTGGCTTCTTCCATGCCGCGCGACAGGGCAATCACCAGATCACCGCCAACCCCTGCATCCTCTGTGCGGACCGTTCGAAGCAGACTGTCAAAAACAGCGGAAACCTCGCGCTGCGGTTTTGCCCCATAGGTCAGCAACAGGTTTGAGTCTGTTGCGTCTACCATCTCGGCCAGGTCCCGGACCCGTTTCCAACCGTCCTCTGAAAATTCCGTTTCTTCAAAAATCACCGCTTCCGCCGGCATCATCACCGGCACAAGATCGGTTGCGCCTTTTATTGCAGTCTCACTCATCCCTCTTCCCCTTCATATTGAGCCGCACACCCTCAGGCATCCGGATCGATCAGCTTGATTATTTTTTCCATGGCTTCGGCGCCAGGCATCGGCATCACGCTGGTGATGGTTTTCGGTAGGCCTTCAATTTCAACGGCACTGGTATCGGTCAGGCGGTCCTTCAAACCCGAGCGGAAACCATGTTCGCGCCAGGCAATTTCCTGGATCTCTTCGTCTGACAGCGCTTCAATCAGCCTCTTACCCTTGGTATTCAGCGCAATCACCGGATGTGAAGCCCAAATGGTCGGTTGCGGATAGAGGGTGATGACCTCCTTCCGGATCAGATCCCGATAGCGCTCATTGGCGATGAAAAACTCCACGAGCTGGTTTTCATAACCAACGATGATCGGTTTGGCACCAATCCCGGTATCCAGGTATTTCCGGAAAATATCCCCCGAAGAATGCTCCATATGGCCGAGAGACTTGAAGAACGATTGGATCGTGGGTCCATGTGTTGCCACATCCTGCAGACCGGCCACACGCCCGCCCGACAGCATATTGGCAATAAGGCCGGAAAACATATTGCCGGAATTGGACTTGGCAGGATTGGTGGATTGAACGGCAACCTTACCCCATAGGGCCTTCACGCCAATTTCCTTCCAGTCTTTTTTTGCCAGAACCAATTGGATCATGGCCTGGGTATCCACCACGTAAAAGACATTGTCCTGTTTCTCGACAATGCCCTGCTGGATCAACGCTTCAGCAATCGGCTTCCAGGTATACATCACGATCGGAGAGTTGAAGATCAGCTCGTCCGCCACAGGCTTGCCATGCCGGTTATTGTATATTTCCGCCGCCACTTCGTTGGATGGCCAGAGCGCGTCGATATCCCCCGCGGGCTTGTCCGTCACCATGGCAATGGAACCGGCCTTCCGCGCATCCAGAGTGATGCCATACCGCTGATCGAGGATCTTCAGGATCCCTTCATTGCGGAGAAATTCGATTTTTTCCCCACCGACCAGCGCCGTGATGGTGACATCATCCGGACGGTCGGCCCGCTTGAGAATATCGCCCCCCATTCGATCCACCGCAATCACGCCGCCAACAATGACCAGCAGAGCAACCACGCCGATAACAATATTCTTCATGATACAGCCTCCTTGCGCAGCGCCTTGGCCGCGACTTTTTCCAATCCATGCTCTAACCGCAGCGACGTTTCCAGATTGCGGCCGGCCTGTTCCAGGGCCGATACATCATGGCGCAGCATGGCGTTATACTGCGCAGCGAAGGCGGCCTCAATCCCCGCAAACCGTTCCCGGCAGCGATCGATATAGGCGCGCCCGCTCTCATCCAATAAGGGGTCGGTCACCAGCCTGGAATAAACCTCGACCAGTTCCACCGCCTTATTCACATGCTGTTCGCGGAACCGGGCTGTTGTAAGGATCTCGGCAGGGTCTTCATTGAAATGCCGGTAGATGGATACCAGCACATCCATGATCCCGGCCACGCGCAGATGCGCTTCATCCGCGACCGGTATGGCATCATGCGCATCACGCACCCTGCCCAGGATATGCCCCCCTTCACCGGTCACCTTTTTCTGATCCGCCAGACTGACCCCAGGGGCGATCATAACTTCATGATCTTCCCGTTGTTTCGGCACAACCAGAATCATAACGACAAAAGCCGCCAACGCCGCAGCAATCACAACCCACTCATGCAGTTGTGTGGCAAAATACAAGACCACTCCGACAACTGCCGCCATGGTGACAGCCAGAGCAACACGGACCGTGTCTTTCAGACCATCTGTCATCAGTTTGCATATCCCCGGGCATTGCGGAACGCATCCACCAGCCCCTTACGCCCGTCAAACACTCGGGCGGCACTGGCTTTGGCCAATTGCTCTACCTGGGTTTCAGAGGCCTGCCCGAACAGGATGGAGAAGATCGGCTTGTTTGCCGCCGGATCCGGCGACAGCCGCTCCAGCACCATGGACGGCGCCCCTTGGGATTGGCCGTCGGTCAGCAACAGAATCATTTGGCTATGGGTGTCGCCGTGACCGGATTCATTCAAGATTGTCAGGCCGCGTGCGGACGCTGCATAAATATCCGTGCCGCCATTGGGCTTATATTCCTCGATCTGCCGGAACATCTGTTCAAGGGATGTCGCGGAATTCCCCGTCGCTTTCCAGATGGCCAACGGGCTGTCATTAAAGGGTACCGCATAAAATATGTCATCCGCCGTGGTCTCCAGGAAAAATGTCTTGGATTTCACTTCCAACAGCAGATTGGAAAGGGCCTCCACCAATTGGTGGTTGCCGTCACCGGTCATGGAACCGGAATAATCCAGCAGGAAAACAATTTCGGAAGGACGGCGGGTTTCCCCTTGATACACCCGCAATGCGGCCTCAATCACGGATTGCTCGGGAATGGTCAGGGCGGTAATGGCCCGCCCGGTATCAATGCACCAATCTTTACGGAACACTGTGTCGCTGAGAGTGGAAGAAGAAAGCCCCAGCGGCCCGACCCGGCGGCCGGATGCCGCCAGTTTAGCCTGAACCTTATCGGACAGAAGATGTTCCTGAAGCTTCAGAAAAAATGCCTCGATCGCCTGATCATCATCACTGTCGCCTTTATCCACATAGGCAAGCGGGGAATCCGCTATCGCCAGACCATCGGCCGGATAAATCGCACAAAGCGGTTCACCGCCGGCGCGTTCAAGGGCTTGGTTCACCTCAATGCCGACCGCTTCATAATTGAACATCGCATCCATGGCACCCGGATGTTCCAGATACAGATCACCAAGCCAGCCGGAGGAACCGGAAGTGCGATCGACCCCCTTGAGCAATTCAGCTACACGGGATTTCACCGCCGGGTCATTCACATGCGCCTCTGTCAGCACATTGGGACGGCCGGCCGCCGCCGACAACATCGCAAAATAGGCCATCGCCCCGGAATTGGACTGGGTGGCAGACGTCATGCCGAAGGTCAGGCCGCCTTCCGCCGCCGATACGATATCAGCCATGGTGACATCCCTGCCCGTCCAGCCAAGTGTTTCCGCTTTATTTTTCTTAACCCAGAAAACAACGGGAGAGCGCATGATCGATTTTTCATGTTTCACGACCCGCGCCAGATCGCCTAGCTCCAGCCACAAAGATGCCGCCGGCCAGACGATATCCGCCTCGGCCCGGGTTCCTTTTCGGATATCGAGCATGATATCAACCGAACCGCGCCCCTTGATTTCAAGGTCGATGCCCTGCTGATCCGCAAAATCCTGCACGATTGGAAACAGGGATTTATTCTCGGATCCTGAAATCAGGGTAACCGTCCGGCTGGTCCCGCCATCGTTACAGCCGGACAGCAACAACCCCAGCAGACCGGCAGCCATGCCGGTCAAAATTCTCTTGCGCAACATGTCTTCCCCCACACTTCAAATAGCTGCATACCCTATGAGTCTCACTCTAGGGGCAGATCCATTTCATACAAATGAAACTTTTTTGAAATCTAAGAACAGGCTCAGTCCGATTTAAGCGGAATTTTCTTGCCCTTGGGCACTTCCCGCTCGCCCTGCCATGAAATCCGGATATCCAGACGGTTCCGATCCTCATCGGCCGTGGCGGAAATGCGCAAATTCACCAGGTCCGCAGGGTTCAATTCCAGTTTGCCATCCTCGTTTTCTAAAACCAGCTTGCCTCTGGCCATCCCCTCATTCAGGGCATTCAGCAAATCCTGGATGCTGCTGCGGTCCTGAAGGGATTCATGTCGGAATCGTCCATTTTGTTTCATACGCGTCGCCTCTGTTTCGGCTGGATGCTTTTCAGATGATCCAGGGTTTCCCTGGGGTCGAATTTCTTCACATAGGGATAATCGCTGGAGATCCCAAGGATACAGCCCTTGGGTTCAATGATGGTCACCGCTGCTCCATGCCCCCGGACATTTTCCTTCTTCCTGGAATGCCGGTCCAAGGTCGCATCACATTCAAAACTGATCAGGCTCTTGCGGCTGGATATGCGCTGGCCGTGATGCAGATTGCGATGGCCGTGAATGATAGCGGTAATCCCGGCCTTGCGCACATGGCGCGCGCCCTTGGTGGAAAAGGGCATATCTACCTGGCGATATTTGGTCCTGACGGTATTGCAGAGCGAGCCGTAATAGAAATCAAATGGCTTTTCCTTCAATGCCGTCTTAAAGGCACGGTTCATTTCACGCACGCCGCCGCGGCCCAGATCGCGTGCGATCTCATTATCCACCCCTGCATGGACAAACAACAGCGAGCCGACTTTGTAAGCCAAGCGCATGCGTTTGAAGAACCAGTGAAATTCACCATCTGCGTCCAAAAACAACTGTTTCCATTTTTCCACCGCCGCATAGACCTGGCGCAGCGACAACTCCTGCTCCTCACAGGCTTTTTCAAACTTTTGCATTTTCTTGGAAATACGGACGATTTCCCTATGGATCTGGGCCTTGCGCACCTTCCCCTCGGCGATCTTGGGAAAGGCTTCCGGCCATTGGTCATCGGGGAAAAGCCGCCGGCGGCATTCCTTGCGCCCCGGAATACCCTTCAGGCCCTTGCCGTCCGCCAGATATTCCTCCCAAACCTCCTTGAGCAGCGGGATGATCTTCTGGCCGGTCCGGATAAAGAAATGCTCATTATGGGGATCTTTTTCCTGGCCGACCACGCCCATGCCGAGAAACACCCGGACATCATGGTTGCCCGCCAGCACACGCACACGCGCACCCTGTTTCATCAGATGGTGGATCGTGCGCAACAGACCAAGACTACTCGGGCCTTTATCAAAGCAGTCCCCGCCAATGACAAAGGCGCCCTTTTTGCCTTTGGGTGTCAACACGAAGTCGGTCGGCCCGGGCCCTGTCTTATGAACACCGCCAGAGGCCACCAGCGAAGCAGCAAAAGCATCCGGGTCTCCATGCAGGTCGGAAAAGAAGTAATGGCGCCGCTTCGGCCATTTCCAAGCCCGGCGCTTATGGAACTCATCCAACACAGCCGCCAGGATTTCCGGACTGTCACCATCAAGTGCTATGGATTTTTCCCCGCCATGGGTCCAGTCACGCACATCCCGCGGCAGTTTGGGCTTAATCCAGCTTTTTCCACGATAGCGTGGCACATGGGGTTCGGTTTTCAATCGGGCCATGGTCAATCGAGATTCCGGTTTTCTACCGCTTCCGCGCGGATTTTCCATTCCCCGGCAATATGATGCCAGGGGGCATCGCCCCCATCCGCCAGGGCAACCGGCTTTGCATGATACATGCTTAGACGCGCAATATCCTCAAAAGCCAGCACTCCCAAATGATAGGCAGCATGCCGGAAAGCAGCCCCATGCCCGACAAACACGGTCATCACCGGCTGTGTCCCCCCTTCTACGGCCCGAAGTATCTCACCGATACGGGTTGCCACGCGCGCGCCCGCCTGGATCAGCGATTCCGCACCTTGCAACGGCAGGCAATAGTGACTGTTGCTTTTCCAGTCTTTTGGCGGCGCATCAAAGCGCGGATCATCGGCCAGACTTTTTTCAATCTCGGCCACGGTAAGATTGGCCGCGCTGCCGACCCCGCGTTCCGCCAGATCATCATGCCCGATCTGACGTTCGAACAGATCCGTGTTTTCCCCGATGATTTCCGCCGTTTGCCAGGCTCGCAGCAAATTTGAACAGTGAATTACCGGGTTGACCGCCCAACCCTTATCGCGCGCCATATCCATCAACAACCCGGCCGCTTCCGCTGCCTGGCGGCACCCTTTCCCCGTCAGCGGAAAGGGTTGGTGCGCGCTTGGAACACCCGGCTTTTGATGATAATCCCCGTGACGCAAAAGCACCGCGATCCGCCCGTTCATCAACCGCAATCCCCCAGGCAATCCGGCAGGGATTTCACGATCAGCTTGATATCATCATTGCTGATCAGCTTTGCCGCCTTTTTGACGGGCAGCCAACGGCGGTCCCGATGGCTTTCGTCCCATTGGCTGGATGGCAGTTCGCGCGTCACTTCCATCGGGAAGACCACAACCTCGCAGGTCGCTCCCCATTTGGAATATGCGTATTGGCCAAGCTTACAATCCAATACCGTCCCAAGAACCCCTGCCTCTTCAAAGGCTTCCTTGGCCGCGGAATCCTGTGCGGTTATGCCCGGATCATGAATGCCTTTGGGGATGATCCATTTTTTGCCACCGCCCGAAGTCACCAACAAAATTTCCAGTTTGCCCTTGCGCTTGCGAAAAGGCACCACTGCCGACTGGCTGTAATAATAGGCCGGCCGGAGCCGCTGTTCCGGACCATCAGGGGTTGGGTAGGGGAATTTCTCCGGCAGTTGGCGTGGATGAACCAGATGGATCATTTGCGCACAGCCCTTATCCAGGTTTTGCCAACCTCCGGTAAAACGCAGATGGGCCAGGCTGCCCGCATCCATTTCCACCGCACTGTCCTTGTCGGATGTCCGGCCCAGATAATTCACCAGTTTCTCCAACCCCGGGTTATGGCCGACAATCATCACCCGTTTTGTTTGCTCCGGCAGGTTCCGGAGAAAGCCAATCAGATTCTTGCGACCCGCCCGGTAAAGGTCCGCATCTAAGATCACCTCGGCAACGCCCAGGTTGGCCGCCTTGCAGCAATTGTTGGCGGTACTGCGGGCCCGAAAGGAATTGGAGGAATAGATCTGGTCAGGCACCAGCCCGTTCCGGTCCAGCCAGACACCCATGCGTTGGGCATCGCGCTTGCCCTCATCGGTCAATTTGCGGCCCCTGGCCCCCCGACGGCCACCGTCACGGGCTTTTCCCTGCCTGTAAATTAATATTTCCCGGAGCATTTATCTGTTCTCTTATTCCGGTCGGTTACAGTTTCATTGCCTGGATGAACCGGACAGCCGCATCAAAATCGACTTTGCCTGTGGCCTCAAAGATAGGCCGATTCGTAAGGCAGGCCAAATAGGGTGCAGGGTCCAATACCGCGCCATCTTCCAGAAACCGTCCCTCTGTATCCTGATGGAACGGCCCCGGTGATTTCATCACAGCCGGCAGCAGGTCGGGACGCTCATCTAGTTCCACCGGCGCAATTTCACAATCCTCCATCCCATCCCGCTTCCAATTCAAGATCAGGAAGGCCCCAAACGGCGCTCTGGCCGCAATCCGGCCCTCACCATAGAAATCCTCAATATCCACATCATATTTTTCTTCCAGGTCCCAAAGCGCGGATACCGGCAAACTATCCAGCTCACGGCATCGCTCTTCCCCAAGAAGCGTGCGCAGGCGGTCGGAATTCAGCAATGTGCCCGGATTGACGCGCGGCATCTTGGCAATGCCGTGAGCCGTCACCGCACCGGCTTCCGGGGTCAGGAAAAGCCGGTCGTTGGTCAGGAAATCAACATCATCCTGTTCCATCATTTTCAACATCAAGGTCGATTTGCCGCCACCGGAAAAACCGGCAATGCCAAGACCGCGCCCCTGGCGGACCAGCCCTGATGCATGGCAGATCAGGCCGCCATGGTTTTGAATATGGCTCATCTGCTGGTTCAGGATGAAATTGATCACCTGATTGTCATTGGCAAGACAAGCACCCGCCGCAATCAGATGGGACCGGCTTTGCAGGAAGGTCATGCCGGTGCGCACCTTGCGCAGTATTCGGCCATCCTCCAGATCCGCGATCGCGTCCTTGCGCCCCGTCTTTCCCGGTTCCCGGCTCCAGTCGGCAAATGCCAGCTCCAGCTCCGGCACTGCCCCTTCCAACACCAGGATTTCCACGTCCGGCTCCCCGGCACCGAGCACTGAAGAGAAATAAATTCCCAGCCGTTCCAACATCCGTTCATCGTTGGAATAGACCGCAACGGTGAAACCGTCCAGATCCAGGGTCACCGAGCCTTCAATCAGCTCTCGCCCATTGATCAAGCGTTCGGCTGCTTCGATTACCTTCATCCCTTGCTCACTTTGTTAATCGCATAATCCGCATAAAGGCCTGCCGCGTCGATGCCAATGCCTTCCTTGGCGCCCTTAAAACCGCCAAATGCGGAAACCTCAAAGACAATCGGCCCTTCATCTGTATCCGCCACATCCACCGTGGTGAAATCCATACCAAACAGCCGTTCGGCTTTTGAGGCCAGATCAATGGTAGATTGAGGCGGGTCATGGGGCGCATATTTTCCGCCATCCTGAATGGTGGTGTTCCAGCTGTCGCCCTGGGACACACGGGCATAGGTCCCCAGATAGTCGCCCCCCAGAAAAACCATGCCATAGTCGCGCCCGGGCAGGTCCAGGCGTTGCTGAATATACATCATCGGGTTTTCCGATTTAAACGCCCCCACCGCCGCCCGGATCGCCGGTTCCGGCTGGTCCGCGCCGATCACGCACATGCCGCGCGCTTTAGTGGAAAACAGCGGTTTGAATACCGCGCCGCCAAATCGTTCAACTGCATCCACACCGGCTTCGATATCTTCGGTTGCGATGGTGCCGGGCATGGGGATGCCGCCATTATGAAGCGTCATGGTGCAAGATAGCCGGTCGATCATGCGTACAATCGTTTCGGCGTGTGAGAAGATACGCACGCCTTTATTTTCCGCCAGGCGCAGTAACTCGATCCGATCCAGGGTGTTGGGGTTATATTCCTGACTGATTTTTTTGACGATGATACCGTCCAGCATGGTGAGATCCACCCCACGCGCATGCAGTCTTCCATCGGCCAGATCCGCCGTCACCTCGGCCATATCCAAAACCAACCGATAACCGGTCCGCTGTTCCAGCGCGTCGCCCAGCACTTCAGTGGACCATTTCCCGGGAATGCCGATCACGGCGATTTTAAGATTGCTCATTTAAACAGCTCCTCAACAGGCAGGCGGAAGGCACGGGCGGTCTTGGGCTTGATCTCACCGACCCGTTTCAGCAGATACTGGCCGCGCCAGAACATGTTGCTGGCCAGGGTCTGGTCCAGAATGAACCTCGTCGATGTGATGAATGACCGCGCCAGGCCCAGCGCCAGGCGAATCTCAAAATTCCTGTCTTTATTCTTATCCGCGAAATCCGCAGCAAAGGCGTAAATTTGCGACGCAACCAGGCGGATGCGCTCCCGGGTGGGCTTGTCCAGCGCCTGCAGTCGGTAATTCGACACCATGAACACGGCCACATCCTGCACATAATCCATATAACGCGACCGATGCAGATCAATGAAGCGGATCGATTTCTCCTGGGGATCGAAAATGATATTGTCCAGGTTGAAATCTCCGTGGATGTAAACGGAAAAGGGCGGCGGATACTTCTCTTCCAGCTTTTCTGCCTGATCCAGTAACTGGTCCATGGATTTGATCGAACAGCCGTTGATATTAACCGGTCCCGGCCGAAAATCCGGATGCAAATCAATCACACTGTCCAGGCGTTTACGCAGCTGGCCGATATGGCATGCCGGATAAATCTTTTTCGATTTGGTTTCCACCCAGACCGCGTTCAGGGTCTTGGTCAAATGCTTAAGCGCTTTTCCCAGCAGATCATCTTCATTTTGCAGCACGATCTGTTCGAAAGTGCGGCCCGGCAGATGCTCGATCAGGAGGGACGCATGCTTACCCTGTTTCTTGTAGGAAAAAATCTGCGGCGCCAGGCCAGGAAAGATCTCGTGCCAACTCTCAACGCTGTCGCGCTCTTCCAGCATCTTGTCTTTCTTGCCGTCCTTGAAGATCGCCACGTAATCCTTGTCATCAGCATCGGGATCCGAGATCCCGGAGATGCCGCTTCCTGATTTGGTCGCCGCCAGAGGTTCAACCCGCGCCTTTTTCAGCCCCAGATCCGATAGCGCCGTTTCCAACGACCGAAAGCGTTCCATATGCATCGGCTGGCCCAGTCTGGCGGAGATGATTGCCTCGCTGATCAGCAACAGAACGTCACCCATTTCTGCAATCCGCTGACCAACAAAAAGCGATGTCACCACCTCTTCGGCATGTTTGGTTTTGCGCAGTTCCTTCAGATGTTCCTGATAGAGTTTGTCATAGGCCCGATCCAACTTGCGCTCAATATTGCCGATTTTCAGCGCCAGGCGGGTATCATATTTCTCAACCGCCTTTTCAATCAGGCCAATCCCCTTCATCACCTCTTCCAATTGGGCGGCATGGGGGCGCTTTTTCAGTTTGTCGGCCTGATCCAGCTTCAGAACCAATCGCACACAATCATGGGTCAGCGCGGTGATCTGTTCCAGACTGGAGGCAATGCTCTCCGCCGCGCGCAGGGAATAGATATCCACATCGTCCTTTTTCGACCGGCGCAGGGTCCTGGCGCAGCCGTCATGGATGCGCATGTTCAGATTATAGCTGTAACCGGTCCGGTCCAGGATGCGCTGGCCGACAGAGTCCGACAGGGTTTCCAGCAAGACCTGCAGATTGGCCACCTGGGAGGCGGTTTCACTGAGCAGGAAAAAGAGGTTGTCGCGGACGGCGATGGGTAACTGCATGCGGTCCTTACACTTTTCATTCAATCAGGCCCAGATAGACGGGCTCAGCCTGTATAGGCTTTGACAATAGGCGGCTCAAGCCCCCGGGAAAGAAGTTTTTATGACAGAGTTCGGCCACCGGTAGCCACAAAACCGCCTGCTGATGCTTGTCCGGATGGGGGCCGTTGCCGGCAACATAGCCTTCCGGCAGCTGACATAAAAAAAGAAACTCCACCTGCTGGCGGTAGGTGACCGGGTCGGTTTCCCTCGGCTTCAGGAAGTCCGCCACATGCAACAGCCGGAGAACAGTGATATCCGCGCCAATCTCCTCGCGGCATTCCCGTTTTAGCCCCTGTTCCAGGGTCTCTCCACCCTCAGGCGCACCGCCTGGCAGCACAAACCGTTCCCGACCATCGGCATAGAATTTATGTTGAACCAGCAACCGGCCGCCCTCCAGAATGACGGCACGCACCGCATTTCGAACACCCGGCACTAGATTTTTCAAACCTGCCTCCCAAGTCGGGATGAAGTTAAAAGAAAAGGCCCCAGCAAGACTAACATGATGTTCCCCCTCAACAAAAACGCCGCCCTCAATAAAACGACCCTGCGTTGTCAGTGCGGCTTTTTAAGGGATGCATATACCCTCCCCCCAAAGGAGGCTTGAAATAGTTTCATTTACAACTATATTTCCGCCACACAAACTTCACAGACTATCTATAGCCTTAAGAGCGCGGGTGTTTTTTATTGAGCCAGGGGCCGGTTGTATCGAGACAAGTTATTCCCCTATCGCCCTTGATTTCCAAACATATTTGCAGCACCCTCTCGACAATCAGTTCTGGCGTGGGAGTAACCGATTGATCGATTTTCATATGCCCTGGCCGCCGTTCGGCCAGCTACTCCCGCTTCACCTTGCCGACGGGAGTTTTTAAAATCGTGAGCAGGGAAACCGTATCTTACCAGTTGGCCGATACCGACACAGCACTGGATATTGCCAAACTTCTTGCAGGCGTTGGCAAGGTCGAGACCGCCTCGGAGCGTTCGTTCAAGCTCAGCTACTATGACACCTTTGACTGGCGGCTCTTCGACGCTGGCAAAGCCCTTTGTGTCAGCCAGCATGAGGACCAATCCGATATCCAGGTTGAATCTTTGAACGCTGATGAAATCCTCGCCTCCATGCCCGGTCGCCTGAAAACCGGTTTCGCCGATGATTTCGGCTCTGGGCGGATCAGGGACATGGTGGAAGAGTTGATCGATGTCCGTCGCCTGATGGCCAGGCTGGACCTGCATGCCCTGCGCACAGCGATGGCAGTGCGCGACAAAGAGGGCAAAGCCCTCTTCCGGTTGAACCTGGAATCTATCGAGGCCGCCAAACCCGGTTCCCGCGCCCGGAAAGCCTTAGGCGTCCGTTTGGTTCTGGAGCCGATCCGCGGTTATGCCAAAGCCGCTGAGAAGGCCATGGCCTTGTTGGATGACAGCTACCAGCGTAAAACCGAAGACCGTGCCCCATTCCTGAAAGGGCTTGATCTGATCAAAGTCACCCCGGGTGACTACAGTTCAAAATTGAAACTGCATCTTGAACCTCATATGACCGCCCAGCAGGCATCCCATCTGGTTCATCTCACCTTGCTGGACACCATCGAGCGCAATGAAGAAGGAACGGCCGCCAATATCGACGCGGAATTCCTCCATGATTTCCGTGTCGCCATACGCCGCACAAGATCCGCGCTCAGCCAACTGGACAAAGGCGTGCTGCCGCCCAAGGTGATTGCCAAGGCCAAGGATGATTTCAAATGGATCGGCCAACAAACCAACGACATGCGCGACCTTGATGTCTACCTGCTTGATTTCCCGAAAATCCAGGGCAGCATCTCCGAAAGCTACCGGGACTATCTGACCCCATTCAAGGATTACCTTGTCTCCAAGCAGGGCAAAGCCCATGCTCA
Organism: Aestuariispira insulae; assembly: GCF_003385955.1. GTDB lineage: Bacteria > Pseudomonadota > Alphaproteobacteria > UBA8366 > Aestuariispiraceae > Aestuariispira > Aestuariispira insulae. The sequence continues at coordinate 46,707 of NZ_QRDW01000011.1, read as the reverse complement.
GGTGCAAAGACTGATCGGCAGTGCGCGCTATCGCAAGATCCTCAATGACTGGCGTCATTATCTGACTGAAGGACACCAGAAAAGTTCGCGCGGCGAGGATGCCGAGTTACCGGTCAAGGAGTTGGCCGATAGCCGGATCTGGAAAGCCTATCGCAAAGTGATGAAGGAAGGCGGCGCCATTGATGAGGATTCGCCCGCTGAAATGCTGCATGACCTGCGCATCACCTGCAAGAAACTGCGCTATCTGCTGGAGTTTTTCCAAAGTCTTTATCCCGCCGGTGAGATCGGCAAGCTGATCAAGGCCTTAAAAAGTTTCCAGAATGTCCTGGGGGAATTTCAGGATACCGAGGTTCAGTCCAACGCCATTTTACAATTGGGCCGCGACATGGCCGAAGCGAAAAAGGCACCTGTGGAAACCCAGATGGCCATGGGCATGGTTGCCGATTCCATCCTGCAGAAACAAGGCGGGGCAAGACGGGCGTTTCATGTGCGTTTTGACGCGTTCAGCACCGACGAGGTGAAGGATTCTTTCAAGAAACTGTTCAAAAGCCGGGGGTAAGGCCGCATGAAAGTCATCAGCATTTATAATATGAAGGGCGGGGTCGGCAAAACCGCCACAGCCGTCAACCTGTCCTACCAGGCGGCCCAGTCCGGGTTGCGCACCCTGATCTGGGATCTGGATCCCCAGGGCGCGACCAGTTTCTATTTTCGCGTCAAACCCAAAGTCAAAGGCGGCGGCAAGAAAATCGTCAAGGGCAAGTCCGACCTGGATGATCTGATCAAAGGCACGGATTACACCAACCTTGACCTTCTGCCGGCCGATTTTTCCTATCGTGACCTGGATTTGCGCTTTGCCGATGAGAAAGACTCCCGGCTGAAAAAACTGATCACGCCTTTGAAAAAAGAATATGACCTGATCGTATTCGATTGCCCGCCCAGCATTTCCGAACTGTCCCAGCAAATCTTCCGCGCCAGCGATATGCTGATCGTGCCGATGCTGCCCACCACTTTGTCCATCAGGACCTTGGATCAGATCAGGCTTTTCCTGAAAGAGGAAAAAATCAAAGGGCTTAAGCTGCGCACCTTCTTCTCCATGGTCGATCGGCGCAAGAAAATGCACAAGGACATCATAGAAGAGTTTGCCGCCAAGGGAAAAGGCCATATCGAGGCCAATATTCCCTATGCCAGCGCGGTCGAGAAAATGGGAATCGAGCGGGCCCCGGTCGGTGATTTTGCCCCCCGGACAGCACCGGCGCTTTCCTACCGGGAACTATGGCGTGAAATCAACAAGGAACTGGACTGATCTGGCAACTGCCTTCAAATGAAAAAACCCCGGCTCATCGCCGGGGCTTCTTATTTACATTCATACCGTAACAGGCGAGCGGTCAGGCCGCTTCCTTACTGGCAATCAGATCATCATAGCTGACGCCCCAATCCTGGAAAGGGTGGCTGGACAGGGCGGAATTGAAAAACCTGTCATCATCGGTGACTTCGGGACCGATCCAATCAGGCAAGTCGAACTGTTCATCTTCGGAAGAAAGCTCGATCTCAGCCATGATCAGGCCGTCATTGGCCCCATCAAAGACATCCACTTCCCAGGTCTTGCCGGCAAAGGCAATCACATGCCGGGTTTTCTGGATCGGCGGCTCAACGCAAAGCTCGTCCAGGATCTTTTGACCCTGGGCCGCATCGATATCAGTGTTGATCTCGTGGCGCATGAGGCCTTCGCCCTGAACCTTCAAGGTCATTTCGTAGGCTTCCCCCGTACGGCGCACCCGCATGCTCCGTCCTTCAGCAATGAACAGATAGCCCTGCTCAATTCTCCTGCTGGATTCCGGCTGGCCCCAATTGGTATGACGGACCAGGAATTTTCGTTCGATTTCAATCATGGCGAAATCATAGTCGAATAGGGCGAAAATGAAAGGGGGAACCGTCAAAATGGTAATCCGAAATGGCAGAAAATCCGTAGCATAAATGACCTTTCATTTTCTGGGAAAAAATCATGAGAGCCACGGCCAAACTGCTCGTCTTCTGTATCACTGGCATTGCCGCCTTTTCGTCGGCTGCTGTCCAGGCCGAAACCGATCCCCTGAGCCTTTATGGTCCCCGTGCCCAATATGATATTTTCCGGGACGGATTGCCGGTGGGTAAACAGGTGATGCGGTTTGGCCGGGAGGACGGCTTCCTGAAAATCCAGGCAGATATGTCCCTGGAAGTGAAATTCATGATGTTCCCTGTGTATGATTTTTCCTATCAGTCTGAAGAAACCTGGGATGGCAGCACCCTGGTCCGGCTGTCAGCCCGCATAGAGGAAAATGACGATCGCCGGGAAATCAATGCCATGCGGCGGGGTAAGACCCTTCAAATCAAAAGCCCTGACGGCACCAACAATATTCCAGGCCCGATCTTCACCACCAATCATTGGAATGCGGCGGTGACAGAGCAAAACCAGGTGCTCAACACCCTCACCGGCAATCTGAACAAAGTGACCATCACCAACGCCGGGCAGGAATGGATTGAAGCGGAAGGCCGTAAGATCAAGGCAACCCGATATGTTTATAGCGGTGAGCTGGATACCCAAGTCTGGTACGACCGCCAGGGCCGCTGGGTCGCCCTGCAATTCCAGGCCAGTGACGGATCAACCATCCAATATCGATGCCGCCAATGCCTGGGGCATCTTTCATGACGGGCCCCGCCTTCCCGACCGTCTGGATCACCGGCGCCAGCAGCGGGATCGGTCAGACCCTTGCCCGTTTGCTGGCCGATGAAGGCAGTCAGGTCTGTCTCACCGCGCGCCCTTCTGAACGGCTCGAGGCCGCGGTCGCCGGCCATCCGCATTTTCATGGCCAACCAGCCGATGTTTCCGATGTGGAAAGCCTCAGGGCGGCTTATGACCGGATCATGGAAAACCATGGCCTGCCCGACCTTGTCATCTTCAATGCCGCCATCTATCAGCCCGGCCCCACCAGTGAAATCAATCCCGAAGACGCGGCAAAGCAAATCGCCACCAATCTGACGGGGGTGGTCAACGGGGTGGGCAGCATCCTGCCCGCCATGCTGGAACGCGGACGGGGCCGGATTGCCATTGTCGGCTCTGTTGCCGGTTATCGCGGCTTGCCCAACGCTGGGATCTACGGCGCAACGAAAGCGGCCTTGATCAGCTATGCCGAAAGCCTGCATGGAGAATGCCGGGACCGGGGGGTTCAGATCCAGATCATCAATCCGGGTTTCGTCGAAACCCCCATGACCGCCAAAAATGATTTTCCCATGCCTTTCCTGATAACCGCCGACCAGGCGGCACAAACCATCCGACATGGCCTGAACAGCAAACGGTTCGAAATTGCCTTTCCCGCAAAATTTGTTTGGATATTGAAAGCCTTGGCAATCCTGCCTTATGGTCTCTTTTTCCCCCTCACACGCCGACTGACCGGAACCCCCGAGCATCATGACAATGAACAGCCTTAATGCCTATCTCGACCTGTTCCGGCAGATTGACAGTACAGACCTGAGCCAGGCCCACAGCCTGGTCAGCAATGACTATCGGTTTCAAGACCCGTTCAATGACTTCCGGGGATCCGAAAAACTGATCCGCCTGCTTGAACAAACCCGCAAGGATGTGCGTTCGCCCAGGTTTGAAATCCTGTCGATCTGGGAAAGCCCGACAGAGGAGAACCGGGTTGTTAAATGGCGTTTCTCAGGGTTAGCGCCCGTGATCGGCAAGATGGATTTCGAAGGCTTCAGCGAGATCAGCCTGGACCCTTCCGGCCGGATCAGTGCGCATGTGGATTACTGGGATTCCGGCGTTTACTTTTATGGTCGGCTGCCGTTGCTGCGCCTGCCCATGGCCTGGATCAGGAAACGTCTTTCCCTTTAGAGAAAAAAATTGAAACCCGGCCCAGCTCCAGCCCCCATTTTCGGACCACGGCCCGGTTGAGTAAGATCCCGTTTTCCTGCAGGAACATCCAGTCATCAAACTGGACATGCCAGACATTGTCACCGATGGGCAGCGCCAAGGTATATCGCCAATTGAGCGCATTGCCCGACACACGACCCGTGGCCCGGCCAATCACGTCATCAGCCTCGCCCGCATAACCGCTTTTTCCATCCTTCCGGATGCGCCAAACCCGCTTTGACCGTTCCCCGTCGCGGTAGGTGAAATCTTCATCAAGTGTCAGCACACCGTCATCAATTGTGCCGGAAATGGACACATGAAATTGACGCCGGACCGTTCCAAAGCGATCTTCGAACCAGCCCCACGCCTGCGTTTGACCGTCAAAATACTCAAAAAGATCAAGTTCCGGTTCCTGACCGGCGAAATCCTCCGGCTGCATTCCACTGCATCCCTGAATGGCCAATATTGCAAAAAAAGCCATCAAAACCCGTTTCATTCTCGTTCTCCTGAAAAACCCGTAGGATGCATCATTGGCCGATATGCATTGGGAAAGGACCAGACCAGGCAAATGGCACTTATCTTGATTACGACAGGCATGCCTGAATAGATCAGGATCAAAGCGGTTTTCCCGGCCTCGGTCGCGCTTTCCGCCCCGGCGGAAACACCGGCCCATTGCAGAACCGGCAATGCAATGCCCGCCGCAAGTCCGAGCGCAAGCTTGGTGGTCATGCCCCAGAGCGCAAACAGACTGCCGGCCCGGTCCCGGCCATTCTGATCCCGGTCCCAGTCGGAAACATCCGCCTGGATAGCAGGCGGCAACGCCAGGTCCGCGCCAAAGGCAATACCCGTCACCAGGCAGACAAGCGAGAAAAACACCATATCGCCAGGCCCCAGAAACGGCACCAAGGCAAATGCCATACAGGCCAGGATCATCGCCCAACACCAGACGCGGTGCGTGGCCACGGATGAAGACAATCGCACCCAAACCGGCACCGCCAAAACCGCGGAGAGGAAATACAGCATTAAGGCAATCCCTTTTTCCGTACTGCTTCCTTCCAGGATCAGTGCCAGATAGAGGGGGAAACAGACCGCCGGCAACCCGTTGGCAATCCCGTTCAAAAACCATGCGCTGACCAGACGCCGGGCCGGTGCAAAACCCAGCATCGAAAACCAACCATCCCGCTTTATGGGAAAGTCGTCCGGTGCCGCCCGCAATACCGGCATAAACCATAAGAAAAAAAGAAGAGCCCCACCTCCTGCAATCATGGTCAGCAGCGCCAGATCCCGCAATTGCCGGGCCGGATCATCCACTGCCCATATGGCAACAAATATCGAAGCCGCCATGATCCCCAGGATACCCGCCGCCTCCCGGGCACCATTCAAACGCAACCGGTCCTTGGGCACGGCAGACAATCTTGCCGCATAAACCGTGTAAGGGATCTGGATGAATGACCATCCGCAAAATAGCAAAGCAGACCAGATAAAGAGATAAAGCGCCGTCGCACCCGGTTCAGGGGTGAAAAGCTGATAAAGGCTGCCGCCGCAGAGCATTGCCCCACCGCCGATCATCCGGCGCAGACCGCGCCCGGCCATCAGGCTCCGGTCCACCAGGGCCCCAATCAGGGGGTCGGTCAGAAAGTCCAGCCCCCGCGCCAGCAAAAGGGCCAGCCCCACCGCAGAGAGTGCCACCGCGGTATTGGCCGCATAAAATTCCGGCAGCAGAACCTGGGCCGGGATCAGCGGGATTGCGAGCGCAAATGCCGGGGCGCCGTACAGCGCCAACTGAGCCCGGTCAATCAGCTTGACGAAATTTGAAGAGGCCGACATCGATCGAATTTTCCAGGAACCCGGCTTCGCAATAACAGAGATAAAAACGCCACATGCGCCGGAACCTTTCGTCAAACCCCATCTTTTCCAGGGCTGGCCAGTTTTCCTCAAAATCCTTCCGCCAAAGCAACAGCGTACGGGCATAGTCCATCCCGAACATCAAATTGTCTTCCATTTCAAGACCATGGCGCAGCCCCAATTCGCGCATCTTTGATATCGTGGGCAGGAAGCCGCCTGGGAAAATATAGCGTTGGATAAAATCCGCACCGCGCCGATAGCGTTTAAAACGGTCTTCATCAATGGTGATTACCTGCAGCACCGCCGGCGCACCAGGTTTCAACCGGTCCTTCAGCATGGTGAAATACTGATTCCAATAGGCCTCGCCAACCGCCTCAAACATCTCGATGGAAACAACCGCATCAAACTTGCCCTGGCTGTCCCGATAATCTTGCAGCAGGAATTGAGAGCGATCTGTAAAACCACCCTCTATGGCCCGCTCCCGAGCAAAGACCCATTGCTCCTTGGACAGGGTAAGGCCCTGTATATGCGCATCTTTTCCCAGGCAGGCGCGTTCGGCAAAACCACCCCAGCCACAGCCGACTTCCAGAATTCTGTCCCCTGCACCAATCTCCGCCCACTCGGCGATCCGGTCATATTTCCGGTTCTGAGCCTCCGCCAGGGTTAGCGACAGCCCTTCATAGAGCGCGGCAGAATAGGTCATGGTCTTATCCAACCAAAGGCCATAAAACGCGTTCCCCAGATCATAATGATAGGCAATGTTTTTCCGGCTACCGCTCAGACTGTTTCGGTTGACCAGATGGCGCACCCGTCCGGCGACCCGGGACAATACCCCGCCCGGCAGCGCGGAGACAAAATGCGGTTCATTGCGCAACAACACCCGCAGCAACGCGGTGAGGTCCCCACTGTCCCAATCGCCATCCATATAGCTTTCCGCCAGTCCGGTTTCACGGCCAGTCAGGGCGCGCCGGAACAACCGGCTGTCATGGATGGTGATATCGGCGCGCAGGCTTTCTTCCATCCCAAAGGCCCGCGCATCGCCATTGGGGAAAACAACATCAAGCTGTCCTTGTTTCAATTCCGCCAGTGCCTTGCGGGCCTGACGTTCCGCAATCCCCTGAAGACTTGGGAAAAACCGTTTGCGGGCGGGACTATTTTGTCCGATCGGGGAGATTTCTTCTATCTGGGTCATGCTTATTTTCCGGCAATATCGCGAGTAGAAATAACGGTGTAGGGCGTTTCCGGCGGGGCCGGGCGGGCATGAAAGGCAAAGCCCTTGCGCCACATTTTCAACGCCTCCCAATGGATGCCTGCCATCACCTTCACGGTCATCATGGGATTGCCTGCCAGTGCGGTGAGCAGATGGCGGTCGCCCAACGGCTGGCGAGTGCCCGCAAAGACCGCGGTTAGTTTCGCGCCATCCTCTGCCTCGTGGCAGATCCCAAGCGTCACGGTTTCCCCCGGTGGGCGGATATGAAACTGGTAGCGCGCCTCCATGGGCAGGAAGGGTGAAACATAAAAGGTCTTGTTACAGCTGTGACGAATCACACCGGGCCGGATTGCCGGCATGACATAGCTGTGGCTTTCACCAAACGTATTGCGCACTTCATAAATGCAGGCGGCCATTTCCCCATCCGCACGGTAACAGAAATAGACCGAAAGCGGGTTGAAACTGTAGCCCCAAAGGCGCGGGTAACAGAGAAGGAACACCTTTTCGATCATGTCTTCACTGCCAGCCTCTGCGCAGAGCCTTTGCGCATAATCCTTCAAAGCCTCCCCGGAGCGCGCGCCGTGATCACGGTCATGAAAGGAAAAAAGATTGGCTCCGTTCCAGGAAAATAACCGTAGATAGCGGTCCAGATCCGGCAATTCATCAAGATCGATCAGCCAGCTGAAAACACTATATTTCAGCCGATGGCGCTTTGGTGCCAGGCGGTGATGGATCACCGTACCATGATAGAGCGCGCTGTTGAGAGCCAACGTCATGCCGCTTCCTCTTTATGCGGCCATGCCTCCAGCCAGCTTTCCGGCAGGTTGACCCGGTCCGACCCCGCCGGGACAGACCAGGGCCTGGCAATGCCGGAAATTGCCTCCGCAACGGCAAGGCCGGATTGAATACCATCTTCATGAAAACCATAGCCAAAATAACTGCCGCAGAACCACAGGCCGCCATTGCCCTGCAAATGCCACAGCTGATGCTGGGCTTTTTCAGAGTCCAAATCATAAATTGGATGGTCATAAAGGAAACTGCGCACAATGCTGCCAGCGCGCGGTTCCCGGATCGGGTTAAGGGTCACGAAATAGTCCCGCTTGCCTGCAATGGGCTGCAAATTATTCATCCAATAGCTGACGCAGAGTTCGCGGTCCGATGTTTCACCCTCAGCCAGATAATTCCAGCTGCACCAGGCCGAACGCCGTTTGGGCATCAGACTTTCATCCGTATGCAGGATGGCCCGGTTACGCTGATACTTGAAGCGTCCGAGCAGATCACGTTCCTGATGCCCGGCGTCTTTCATCATGGCCAGGGCCTGATCAGCATGACAGGCCAAAACCACATCATCGAACCGCTGCTGCCAGCCGCTATGGCTTTCCACATGGACGCCATCCGCCAGGCGTTCCACCGTTTTCACTGGCCGGTCCGTCAGGACACGACCACTGAACGCCTCCATCAGGCGATTGACATAATTCCGGCTGCCGCCGACCACGGTCCGCCATTGCGGCCGGTTCTCCAGTTGCAGCAATCCATGATTTTCACAAAAAACCAGGAAGCTGCGCAGGGGATATTTCAGCATCTGATTTGCCGGGGTCGACCAGATCGCCGCTCCCATGGGGATGATATGATCTTGAATGAACATCTGCCCATAACCGTTTCGGCTGAGATAGTCACCCAGGGTTTCCTCACCTTCCCGGGACTGCGCCAAGGCCATGCCTGCGTTGCGGTAAAACCGCAGGATATCGCTGATCATCTTCCAATAGGCCGGTTTCACGAAATTGGACTTCTGCGCAAACATACCCGCCAAATCCCGGCCGGCATATTCCAAAGCGCCTTCATTGACCGACACCCCGAAAGACATCTCCGTTTCACAGGTTTTCACATCCAGATGCCGAAAAAGCTGGACCAGATTGGGATAGCATTTCTCGTTATAAACAATGAATCCCGTATCCACTGGACCGTCGATCGTATCAACGGTGTTACTGTGCCCGCCCAGACGATCATCCTTTTCAACCAGAGTGACATCGCAATGCCTGGACAAGTGCCAGGCCGCCGACAGTCCGGCAATGCCGGAACCGATGACTGCAACCTTTCGACGCGTCTGGGACATAGAACCTCCAAGCTTTGTTAAGTGTCTGATCCCTCTACGCCAAGGAACAAATTTTGGATTAACATGATTCTTCATTGATCCAATTTCACGGGTTGAGCGTAATCCCTTCTAGATTAGAATGGGGACATTCAATGCTGCACGGAAACATTGTAGTGACAGAAAAAGCGCGCATGCCTGGACATCCAGCAGCGGATCCGGATTTCGCCGCCGACATGCAGTCGGTCGCCCAATCCCAAGATCGCGACGCCTTCGCGCGTCTGTTTCAACATTTCGCTCCCCGCATCAAAGCCTTCCTTCTTAAACAGGGGGCATCCCTGGCCCAGGCGGAGGAATTGATGCAGGAAACCATGGTGACGATTTGGCAAAAGGCCCATCAGTTCGACCCTGCAAAGGCACGGGCCAGCACCTGGATCTTCACGATCGCAAGGAACCGGCGCATTGACCGGCTGCGCAAACAGGCTCGGGCGGATGTGGACCTGACGGACCCGGCCCTGGTCCCGGACCCGCTGGAGGATGGAGAGGCGGTGGTTGCCAGATCCGAGGACCGCGAGAGAATTTCAGCCGCCATGCGGGACCTGTCCCATGAGCAGCTGCAAGTGATTAAACTTTGTTATTATAGTGATATGTCGCATTCCGAGATTGCCAACCAACTGGATATTCCAATCGGAACCGTGAAATCCAGGATCAGACTGGCTATTGCCCGGATCAAAGCGGCATTGGAGGATGCGTGATGGAACCAAGACATCACATTTCTGAGGAAGTTCTTTTTTCCTATGCCGCAGGCCACACAAGCCACGCCTTTGAGGTGGTGCTTGCCAGCCATCTGACCCTGTGCCCGGTCTGCCGGGAACGCATGGCACAGCATGAAGCAATTGCCGGCCAGTTGATGGAACACGAGCAGCCCGTTGCCGTCAATGAGGACAGCCTGGATTGCATTTTTGCGCAGATCGCAGAAGCCGGCCCCATTGCCAAGGCACCGAAATCCAGACCATCCGGCAGGGAGCTTTCCGATGTACCGGGGCCGTTGGCGCAACTATTGCCCCACAGCGACCTGAAAAGCCTGCCCTGGCAATCCATGGTCCCGGGTGTCAAACAGTTCGACCTGACGCCGGAGGGTGGTTCTGACCAGACATTGAAACTGCTCAAAATCGCGCCCGGCACGACCATTCCGCAACATACGCATAATGGATCGGAATTGACCCTGATCCTGCACGGGTCTTATACCGATGAAATGGGACGGTTCAAACGCGGCGACATCGCCACCCTGGACAGCGAGGTTTCGCACCAGCCGATCGCGGACTCGGATGAAGATTGCATCTGCCTGATCGCCGTTGACGGTAATCTGAAATTCAAGGGCCTGTTGCCAAGGCTTCTGCAGCCGATCATCGGGCTTTAACGGGCAACCAGTCGTGGGCAGGCAGGAAAGGGGGAGAGTATTTGCTCTCTCCCCCTTTCTTATCTCATCGGCCGATTTCAGCCATGGCCGCCAGGAAGGAGGCCACCTCCTGTTCTGAATTATAATGGCAGAGCGATACCCGGACACAGTCGTCCAGACCGATTGGCTTCAGCACATTGCCGGAATAATGGTCGGCTTTCCTTGCATGGGTGCGGATCCCGCGCTCATTCAAGGCCGCAACCACCTCCACGGCGCCCAAGCCCTCAACGGTGAGGGCGACCAACCCTTCTCGCGCCGGATTATCAATACCGAACAAGACATTTACATGGTCCATTTCCGCAAGCCCGCGCAGGTTGCCCGTGCCATGCAGCATGGCATCAGTCAGGTGCTGTTCCTGATCATGAATGGCATGTCCTGCCGCTTTGATCCGGTCCCGACGGTCCTGGCTTTCGATGAAATGCCCGCCCAGCCAATCGAAATAATCCACCACCTGGGAAAAAGTGGCATAAGAGGCTGTATCCCTGGTGCCCAATTCCCACTGCCCTTCCGGTGCGCCCACCAAGACATCATGCGGCAATTTGGAAAAACGATCAGAAACCCAGGCGATGCCATAACCATGGCGGGAAAAGACCTTATAGGGCGAGATCACATAACCATCGATGTCATAACGATCGATATCCAGCCCCCCATGGGCGGCATGCTGGATACCATCCACGATGATGAAGCAGTCGGGCGAGATTTTGCGGATCTCACGGGCAATTCCCCCCACATCAACCCCCATGCCGGTCACGGGCGAGGTATGAATGATAGTGGCAACTTTTGTATCCGGCGTCAGGGCCGCGAGATAATCAGCCGCCGTTACGGTTCCCGTTTCATTATTGTGCGGCACCTGCACATAATCATGGCCCGCAACCGATGCCCAGCGGGTGCAGGCACTGCTGGTGGCCGGATGTTCAAGCGTGCTGCCAACCACCCGGCCCGGTTTCTCCGCGCCCAAACAGGCAACCGAAATCAGGCGGAACAGCAGCTCGGTGCCACTTTCCCCAACAAAGACCCGGCCCGAGCCTGCGCCAAAAAAGGTGTGGATATCCGACCTGCCCTGATCGATCAGGCGCATCAATTCTTTGGAGGCCGGGTTGTCGCGCCCCTGATTATCCGGCACGGCGGCCAGTTTTGCCGAAACATCCACCACCGATTTCAGGGTCAGCGCCCCGCCGGCATTTTCAAAAAACACCCGCTCGCCCTGATAAGGGCATTCATCCACATGATGAAAACGATCCCGCACCGCCCCCATCAGGCCATGTGTCTCACCAATCATTCCGCAGATCCCCGGTTTGTTCAAAGTTGCTGGCCACAACCTAACGCACGGCACCCCAATCAGGGAAACGATTGATTTTCGATAGTTGTTTAGGCTGGCTAACCAGGCTCGGCAGCCAAAAAAAGAAAGGGGCGCTGATCAGCGCCCCAATAGGTTTTGACAGATGTCAAAATTGAACGAACTTAACTACGAAGCCGCTCCCCTTTCGGATCAAACAACGGTGTTTCCAACAATTTGGCCCGGTGCGGTTTCCCCAGGATCGCAATATCGAATTCCGCACCCGGTTTAAGATGAGCCGTCTTCACAAAGCCCAGCGCCAGGGACGTCCCCACCGTGTGACCAAAAGCACCGGAGCTGACCCGCCCCACGGGGGTGCCATCCAGAGCAAAGATCGGTTCACCACCAACTGCATCGGCGTTGAACGGTGTTTCAACCGAAAGTGAGACAAGTTTCTCCCGCGGCGCTTTGTCTTTCAGCGCCAGATAGGCTTGCTTGCCCAGGAAATTTTCTTCCTTATCCAACTTGATCAGTCCGTCCAGCCCCACTTCCTGCGGCCAATATTCTGGGGAATATTCCCGACCCCAGGATCCATATCCCTTTTCAACACGCAGGCTCAGAAGCGCCCGGCCACCGACCGGCCGAATGCCAAGATCCTGTCCCGCTTCCAGGATCGCCTGATAGACCGCGACCTGATCTTCTTCCTTCATATAGATTTCATAGCCAAGATCTCCGGTGAAGGAGACCCGCAGCACCAGCGCGTCACAGCCAGCCACCTTCATTGGCCTGGAGCGCATGAAACGCAGCCCTTCATTGGATAGATCCTCCCCCTCGGTCAATCGGGACAGGATTTCCCGAGCGTTGGGGCCTGCCAGGTTAAAGCCGCAATGGCTTTCGGTTAGGCTCTCGAATGTGACACTCTCCGGCTTTTCCACCATCTGGAAGAAACGCTGGTGATAGCGTTCCGCCATACCCGATCCGAACATCATGAAATGATCATCGGCCAGTTTGGTGATGGTGAAATCACCGGCAATGCCGCCACGCACGGACAAAAGCGGCGTCAGGCAGGAACGGCCGTCAACGCCAGGAACCCGGTTGGCCACAATCCGGTTCAGCCAATCGGCGGCACCAGCACCCTTGATCTCATATTTCGCGAAGTTGGAAATGTCGATCAGACCGGCCCCGGCCCGCAGCGCCTCGCATTCTTCGCCCACCGGCCCATGCCAGTTCTGACGGGTATAGCCGTAATCCTCCTTCGGCTCGACACTCTCACCGGCGAACCAAAGCGGATGCTCCCAGCCATAGTTCAGGCCAAAGACAGCGCCCATGTCCTTCTGAATTTCATAAAGCGGCCTTGTGCGCACCGCGCGGCCCGCCGCGCGTTCTTCATAGGGAAAATGAATCTTGAAGCGATGGGAATAACAATCCAGCGCCCGCTCCTTAGTGAATTTTTTGTCCGCCCATTTGCCATAGCGCGCCAGATCCCAGGGGAACATATCCAATTCCGGCTCGCCCTCGACAACCCATTGCGCCAGCATCATGCCCAGGCCGCCCGATTGCGAGAAACCGGGGATAATGCCGTTGCAGCAATAATAGTTTTTCAGCTCCGGTACCGGTCCAAAGAGGGCTGCGGAATCCGGGGTCCAGATCATCGGCCCGTTAATGACCCGCTTGATCCCGGCCTCACCAAGTGCAGGGATGCGCTCACAGGCTCGCATCACATTCTCGGTGATACGGTCCAGGTCATCAGGCAGCAATTCATGGCCGAAATCCAAGGGTGTGCCCTCTTCCGCCCAGAAACGCCCGTCTTTTTCATAGGCCCCGACCAGCAGACCTTTGCCTTCCTGGCGCAGGTAATATTCGCCGTCCCGGTCCGCGACCGCCGGCAATTCGTAATCCAGCCCCTCGATCTCGGGGATGTTTTCCGTCACAAAATACTGATGTTCCATGGTCATCAGCGGCAACTCGAAACCGGCCAGCTTGGCCACTTCGCGCCCCCAAAGGCCCGCCACATTGATCACCACCTGGGTATGGACTGTCCCGTTGGGGGTGACCACATCCCATGTGCCATCGGCTCGCTGGTTGGTTTCAATCACCGGGGTAAACCGGTGGATCGCAGCACCCCTCTGCCGCGCGCCCTGCGCATAGGCATAGGTGACGCCGCTGGGGTCTACATGTCCGGCGTCCGGTTCATGAAAGGCACAGCGGATCCCTTCCAGATTGACCAACGGATGCATCTTGCGCACCTCATCCAGGGACAGTTCGTAGAAATCGACACCGAAATATTTCGCCTTGGCCGCCTGGATACGCAATTGATGTTCGCGATCCTCCGTCTGTGCCAGATAAATATAGCCGTTTTTGTGGATGCCGCAGGATTGTCCGGTTTCCTGCTCCAGCTCTGCATAGAGCTTCATAGTGTAATATTGCAGCTTGGAAATATTGTTATTGTCATGCAGCCCATGCACCCCCGCCGCCGCATGCCAGGTGGAGCCGGAGGTCAATTCAGACCGTTCCAGCAGCATCACATCGGTCCAGCCCAGCTTGGCCAGATGATACAGGATGGAGCAGCCGACAAGCCCGCCACCAATCACAACGGCCTGGGCCGTATTATTCATTTCCATCGCAATTGATCCCTTAAACGATACGCGATTGTTTGACCTGATTTTTGTCTCTTAGGGTTCCCCGTCACCGATCTCTTCCCGGCGTTTGGCCATATAGGCGTCCAGTTCTTCCCGGATCGCCGGGTCCAGGGCGGGCTGTTCATATTCCACCAAGGCTTTCTGCCAGATTTCAGTCGCCCGGGTGAGCGCGTCCTTGGCGCCCGCCAGCTCCCAGTTTTCATAATTGGTCCAGTCGGACAGCATGGGCCGGTAAAAGGCGTTTTCATAGCGCTGCATGGTATGATCGATGCCAAAAAAATGACCGCCGGACGGGACCTGTTTCATGGCTTCGAATGCCAATTCATCCTCATCGAATTTGACAGGCGTCATGAATTCCATCATCTGCTGCAAGATTTCCACATCCAGCACCAGTTTTTCGTAACTGGCGGTCAGGCCGCCTTCCAGCCAGCCCGCTGCATGATAGATGATGTTGGCCCCGCCTAAGACCGCACCCCAGGTGGCATTCCCGGTTTCATAGGCCGCCTGCAGATCCACACAGTTGGACGCATTGGCGTTCGACGTGCGGTAAGGAATGCCATAGCGGCGGGCCAACTGGCCGCCGACAATATTGGCCTTGGTATTTTCCGGCGTGCCAAAGGCCGGCGCGCCGGACCTCATATCCACATTGGAGGTGAAAGAACCATACATGACCGGCGCGCCCGGATTGACCAGCTGGGTCAGCACCACGCCGAACAATGCCTCGGCATTCTGCTGCGCCAGTGCTGCCGGCAGGGTCACCGGCGTCATCGCCCCCATCAGGGTGAAAGGCGTGATGGAACAGGGCTGGCCATGTTCGGCCATGGTAATCAGACCATCGGCCATGGCGTCATCCAGCAATCTGGGTGAATTGACGGAAATGATCGTGATTACACCCGGGTCAGTCTTCATATCCTCAACCGAGATGCCCCGGCTGATCGCCATCATATTGATCCCATCCAGCGCCCGGCCGCGCCCGATGGCCGTCACATGGAAGGCCAGGTCAGAATAGGTGATGTTGGCATTATAGGTATCCAGATGGCGGGAGTTGGCCGGCATTTCAATCGGCGCACAGACCTGGTTGCCGATCATATGGATCGCATTGAAATGGTGGGCCAGCTTGGTGAAATTGACATAATCCTGGTAATTGCCCGACCGGCGGCCATTGACCCGATCATGGACATTGGGCGGCCCCGCCACCAGGCCGAACACCATATGATCGCCACCCAATGATATTTTTTTATCCCCATTGCGCGGGGTCAATGTGAAGGATGAAGGCACGGTGGCAAGCGCATCGTTGACCAGATCCTCATCAATCCTGACCGTCTTTTCAGACCGGTCAACCTTGGCACCGGCCTGTTCGAAGAGGTCCAGTACATTATCGCCCATCACCCGAAGGCCAAGCTCCGACAGGATGCGCATGGATGTCTTGTGGATGGCGTCGATCTGATCCTCATCAAAAAGCTCATAAGGCTTGTTCGGATTTCTGATCATCCGCCAGGGCAATTGGGGAATGTGATTGTCTGTCCGGTCAGACTGTCCATTTCTGGACCGCCGCCGTCTTTCGCGTGCCATTTTCGCCCGCCTTTCCGTTTCTGTTCAACCCGCGACAAGCGCGGCTCGATGTCTCTTAGTGAGCCTGAAACGATGGCAAGCAGGTTTTCCGTTAGCGCCTCAAAATGTGCCAATACTGACATGGGAAGGAAAATAACGGCAAATCAATCATAGGCGTTAACTCGGCAGCTGGCATATCCAAGAAATGTCACAATTGAGGACTTTGCGTCACTTGGACGGCATGTTACATAGTAACGTCAAATTATCAGTGAAAGTCCCTCATGCGTCCGTTTTTCAAGTATTTGATTGTCCTGTTACCGACACTAATTCCGCTCTCCGGCGCGTTGGCACATCCCCACGCATTTGTCGATATCCGGGTCGAAGTGCTGTTCGATCAGGAAGGCCGGATCACGGCCTTGCGCCAGCATTGGCTGTTTGACGAATTTTACAGCGCGTATGCAACCGACGGCCAGGATAAGGATGGTGACGGCAAACCCGATCAGGACGCCTTGGACCTGTTGGCGAAATCAAATCTGAGCAACCTGCGCGACTATGATTATTTCACCCTGGCCCGCCAGAATGATGCACAACCCGCCTATGGTCTGCCTGACAATATCGTCAGCAGCATGCGTCAGGACCGGCTGGAAATGAGCTTTACCCTGCCGTTTGAAACGCCACTCCCCCTATCGGAGAGCCCTTTCACCTACGCGATTTTTGACCCCAGCTATTATGTGGAGATGCTGCATGTGGATGGGAATGACGCCGTGATCATGGATGGCGCGCCGACGGGATGTGATTTCACCCTGACCAAGCCGAACCCGGACCCGTCGGTTGCCTCCTATGCCGCATCGCTCGACAAGACCGAGAGCGGCGGTAATGACCTTGGTCTCAGCTTCGCGGAACAGGTGACGGTTTCATGCGGTTCGTGATCCCCCTCCTGCTCTTGTCCGGTCTAGCCATGGCCGCCGCGGGTGCCGGTAATGATGTCTCCATCTGGGGAGAGTTCCTGCAATGGGTGATTGCCCAGCAAAAGGCCTTTCATGCGGATCTGACCGAAGGTTTGAAGACCTTGAAGAATGATGGCGGCTTTTCAGCGGCCTGGGCCCTGATCCTGGCCAGTTTCCTCTATGGGGTGTTCCATGCCGCCGGCCCCGGTCACGGCAAGGTGGTGTTGACCACCTATCTGGTCACACAAAAGGAAAAGGTCGGACGCGGAATTCTGCTGGCCACGCTGGCCGCCTTCTGCCAGGGACTGGTGGCACTGGTCCTGGTATACGGCCTGATTTATCTGGCAGGCTGGCTGCCGAGGGAAACCTCGGAAGCGGTCACCTGGTCGGAACGGATGAGTTATGCCCTGGTCGCCCTGATCGGCATCATGCTGGTCTGGCGGGCGGCCAAGGCGGTAATTGGTCTGCGGACCGCTTCAGCGTCACACAGCCATAATCATCATCATGACCACCACCATCATGACCATCATCAGGGGCATGATACTACCTGTTCAAGCTGCGGTCATGCCCATGCCCCCACCGCCGACCAGTTGGAGGGCAATTGGAAAACCGCGCTTGGCGTGATTCTGTCCATTGGGCTTCGCCCCTGCAGCGGCGCAGTATTGGTGCTGGTCTTTGCCAAGGCGCTGAAACTATCGGCCGCCGGTGTCGCGGCGGTTGCCGCCATGTCGCTGGGCACCGCCATCGCCGTGGCGGTTCTGGCCCTGGTGGCGGTGAATGCAAGGAACCTGGCCGGTCGCCTGGTGGCGCAGGGCAGTGGCCGCCTGTTCATGGTCGGCGGCATGGCCGTCGCCCTGTCCGGCGGTTTACTGCTGGTCGCATTGGGCGGATCCCTGCTGGCCAATTCCTGGCAAACGGCCCACCCTCTGGGCCTTTAAACGTCAGGTGACATTCTCTGCTGAAACCGTCACAGCATGCAAAAAACTCTGCGCCGAGGACCGGGCCGAAAGCAACAGGAAGGAATCCGCCCCGTCCCGCAGGATGATTACGCCCAGATGCTCCATTACCGTTCTGGCTACCTGCCCGGTCTGGAAATGGTCCGGATGCAGATCCAGCAGGCAGATACGCGCCAGCGCCGCCCGGCTGTTGGGCCCGGAGATGTGCAACATCGCCCAACTGTCGGATTGATCCGTCAGATAGGCCACCTCCGCCAGTTTCGCCGATACCGCCGCCAAGGGCGCCTGCCCGCCTTCGTCGAACAATATGAAAAACTGATCCCTGGCCAATCCCAACAGGTGGGCATTATCCACCGGACTGGCGGTGCTTTCCCCGACCGCAGGGATGATAGTGCCATAAACCTGGGACAGTTTTTGCCCCAAGGCCGCCTCACCGCCATGTGGGATGGAAACAGAAACCAGAGCGCGCCCGGTCACTTCGCGCAGGGTGATTCCGGGCCAATCCCGGGAAAAACCATCCAGCGGGCTCTTTGCCTTCAAAATAATATCAGCCACGCAACCGCTCCCCTTCCGGATCAATGAAATGGGCCGAGGTAATCTCGACCTCGGTCAGTTCCCCGCGCAGCAGATCCGCTGCCACCACAATCTCACCATGGCGCTCTGCCCCGCGCCTGATGAACCCGAGGCCGATGGCATGGCCCAGTTCCGGCGAATAGGCGACAGAGCTCATCCAGCCTTCATCATTTTCTGTGGTCACCGGCTTACCCTTTGCGACGAAATGTGCACCTGCCTTCAGGCTTCTTGAACGATCCACCGGCTTGAACCCAACCAGGGCCAGTCCGTCTTCGTCATTCAGGCCGTCCCGTTCGGACAATACATTGCCAATGCAGTCTTTTTTCTTGGAAACCATGCGCGCCATCCCCAGATCGCGCGCCGTGGTCTGGCCGGTCAGCTCATTGCCCACAGGATGGCCCTTTTCGATCCGCATGACCGAAAGCGCCTCCGTGCCATACGGCACGGCATCATATTCTGCCCCCGCCTGCATCAGGGCACGGATCATGGCATCACCATAACGGGCCGGAACCGCGACTTCATACGCCAGCTCACCGGAAAAGGAGATCCGGAACAGTCGGGCCTGTGTGCCGCCGCAGACCGTGACCTCGCCACAGGCCATGAAGGGAAACCCCTCGTTGGAGAGGTCAAATTCCGGATCAACGATCTTTTGCAGCACATTCCTGGCATTGGGTCCCGCCACCGCATATTGGGCAAATTGCTCGGTTGCAGAAATGATATGGACATCCATGCCCGGCCACAGGCACTGACGGCAGAATTCCAAATGACGGAAGACGTTGACCGCATTGGCGGTCGTGGTGGTCATGACATAGTGACATTCCCCCAGCCTGGCCGTGGTGCCATCATCCATGACCATGCCATCCTCGCGCAGCATCAGGCCATAGCGCACCCGGCCCACCGCCAGTTTGGCAAAGCCGTTGGCATAGACCCGGTTAAGAAATTCCGCCGCATCCCGGCCCTGGACATCGATCTTGCCCAAGGTGGTCACATCGCAGATCCCGACCGACCTTCTGGTGCCTTTGACTTCCCTATCCACGCTGTCGCGCCAATGGGTTTCCCCCTCTTTAGGATACCATTGCGCCCGCAGCCACGGCCCAACCTCGACAAAAACCGCACCTTGATCCTGCGCCCATTGGTGACTGGTGGTCAGGCGGGTCGGGCGGAAATTCCGCCCCCTGGCCCGGCCACCGAGCGCACCGATAGGCACCGGTGTATAGGGCGGTCGGAAAATGGTGGTCCCGGTTTCCGGAATGGTTTTTCCGGTGCAATCCGCCATCACCGCCAGGGCCGGGATATTCGCGGTCTTGCCCTGGTCGGTCGCCATGCCCAGCGTGGTATAACGTTTAAGATGCTCAACTGACCGGAACCCCTCCTGTTGGGAGAGTTTCACATCCTTGACCGTCACATCATTTTGCAAATCCAGCCAGGCGCGTTTACTGCTCTCTTTCACATACCAAAAAGCCGTGCCGGTGCTAGGTTCATCTTCTGCCGTCGGCCTATCCCCGGCGGGGACGGAACGCCCGAGTGCTGTTAAAACCTCTGCCGCCTGGTCCGCGCCATCCTTCAGGGCCGCGCCCAGGGTCATCTCGCCCTTCGCCGCCCCCGCGACAACCATGCCCACCGGCAGGTCCCTCCCCGGCACAAAGGCATTCAATTCCTCGCGCCATACGGGCTTGCCACGCTGATGACAGGTGAGATGCACATTGGGATTCCATCCGCCTGATACCGCCAGACAATCCGTCAGGATTGCCTGGCCGTTTGAAAGGATCACAGATTTAATCCCTTTGCGGCCTTTTATATCAACCACCCGGCAGCCCAAGAAACTTTCCACGCCGTTGGGCGCTGTGACACCGGCTTTTTCCCGCACATCAATGACCGCGGCCACCGCGATCCCTTTTGCCGCCAGGTCATGCGCCGTGCGCCAGCCATCATCATTATTGGTGAAAACCGCAACCCGTTTGCCCGGCGCCGCACCATAGCGGTTCACATAGGCACGGACCGCCCCTGCCAGCATCACGCCAGGCCGGTCATTATTGCCAAAGGCGATGGGCCGCTCGGTCGCCCCGGCGCACAGCACCGTTCGCTTGGAATAGATCCGCCACAGGACCTGGCGGGGCTTACCATTGCTGTGGGCGAGATGGTCGGTTCTCCGCTCCAACGCACCATAGATGCCATGATCATAAGCGCCATAGACAGTGGTGCGCGGCATCAGGCTAACATTGGCCATGGCCGCCAGTTCCGCCACCGTTGATGCCGCCCAATCGGCCCCGGTCTGATCCCCGATCGCCAGCGTTTCCGCATTCAGCCGCCCGCCCATGCGGAAATCCTCATCCGCCAGGATCACCCGCGCGCCGGATCGGCCGGCGAGCAGGGCCGCGCTCAACCCCGCCGGGCCTGCACCAATCACCAGCAGGTCACAATGCAGGAAGCCCTTGTCATATTTGTCCGGGTCTTCTTCCATCGAGAGCCGCCCCAGGCCAGCCGCCGCGCGGATCACCGGCTCATAAAGCGTCTCCCAGAAAGCCTTGGGCCACATGAAAGTCTTGTAATAAAAACCCGCTGTCAGGAAAGGAGATAGAAGATCGTTGACCGCCATCAGGTCAAATTCCAGGGAACCACGGTGGTTTTGCGACCGGGCGGTCAGCCCGTCGAACAATTCCGCCACCGTTGCCCGTGTATTGGGTTCCTGGAATGCGCCCTCGCGCAATTGCACCAGGGCATTGGGTTCTTCTGATCCAGCAGTGAAGATCCCGCGCGGCCGGTGATATTTGAAGGAGCGACCAACCAGTCGCTGGCCGTTGGCCAGCAGAGCGGAGGCCAGTGTGTCGCCTTCATAGCCCTGCATCGCCCGGCCATTAAACTGGAAACTAAGCGGTTTGGCGCGGTTGATCAGCCCGCCCTCAATCCTGAAAACCTGGGTCATTGGCCACGCCCTTTTTGCAGCGCCACATCGCGCGCCAGCTCCACTTTCTTAATTTCATGGGTCAGCGTATCGCGGGTCACCACCAGCCAGGAACGGTCGCCCTGTTCATGATACCAGAGCTCGCGATGTTCACCCGCCGGATTGTCCCTGAGATAGAGATAGCCATAGAACCGCTCTGCCGCATCCTCCGCCTGCCCGTCCGGGCGGTCGATCAGGGCCGCGTCACCCAGCACATAAAATTCAGCCGCATCCCGGGGGCCCAACAATGGATGATGAATGATCATTTGCCTTTTCTCCCCTTAATGCAGGTTGGGCTGGGCGCCAGCGCCGCGTTCATCGATCATGCGCCCGCGCCGGAACCGGTCCAGCCGGTATTCCGTTGCCACCGGATGGGGCTGATCCGTTGCCAGCAAATGGGCATAACACCAGCCACTGGCCGGGGTCGCCTTGAAGCCGCCATAACACCATCCGCCATTGAAATAGAGGCCCTCGATAGGGGTCTTGTCGATGAATGGGGAACCGTCCATGGACATATCCATCACGCCGCCCCACATGCGCAACATTCTGGCCCGCCCGATCATCGGCATGATCGCCATGCCGCCTTCGCAGACATCTTCCACCACGGGCAGATTACCGCGCTGGGCATAGGTGTTATACCCATCGATATCACCGCCAAAGACCAGGCCGCCTTTGTCCGACTGGCTGATGTAAAAATGTCCTGCGCCAAAGGTAATCACACCGGGCAGCACAGGTTTAAGCCCTTCTGAGACAAAGGCCTGCAAAACGTGGGATTCGATTGGCAGGCGCATGCCGGCCTGTTCCATCACCCGGCTGGAAGACCCGGCGACGCAGACCGCCACCTTCTTCGCGCCAATCCGGCCCCGGCTGGTTTCAACGCCTTTACAGACACCTTTTTCGATCTGGAAGCCTGTGACCTCACAAATCTGGATGATATCCACGCCCCGGCTGTCGGCCCCGCGGGCATAGCCCCAGGCAACCGCATCATGGCGGGCGGTGCCGGCGCGCGGCTGCAGCAGGCCGCCCCTGATGGGAAAACGCGCATTGTCAAAATCAAGATAGGGACACATATCGCGCACCCCCGTCTCATCCAGCAGAACCGCATCGGCCCCCGCCATGATCATGGCATTGCCGCGCCGGGCAAAGGCATCGCGCTGGGCATCGGAATGACACAGGTTCAGGATCCCGCGCTGGGACATCATGGCATTGTAATTAAGGTCCTGTTCCAGGCCCTCCCATAATTTCATTGACCATTCATAGAATGGCTCATTCCCCGGCAGCAAATAGTTGGATCGGACAATCGTGGTGTTGCGCCCGATATTGCCGGACCCCAGCCAGCCTTTTTCCAACACCGCCACATTGGTGATGCCATGAACCTTGGCCAGGTAATGGGCCGTTGCCAGGCCATGCCCCCCGCCGCCGACAATGACAATGTCGTATTCAGTCTTGGGGTCCGGCGTGCGCCAGGTCGGCTTCCAGCCCTTATGACCGGTAAGCGCCTCTTTGATGATCTTGAAACCGGAAAAATGCATGGCTGTCCTCCTGCCCGGCATCATCTCCCCGCGCAGCCCAATTGACTTTCTTAAAACAGCCTATAACTTTTCCATTATGGACATCACTTCAACAAATACGGCCCCATTCCGGTTCGGACTGCTGCTGGTCGACGGCTTTGCGCTGATGTCTTATTCCGCCGTGGTTGAACCCCTTCGTGCCGCCAATTTGCTAGCGGGTGCGGAATTATACGATATCCGGCAGATTCCCGCCGCTGGCGAGCAATCAGAAACTTCCAGTGGAGCCTTGATTCCCGCAACCGAACCGGCAGGCCGGCAAGAGGATTATCACCTCCTGTTAGTCTTTGCAGGTGGTGACCCCAATCAATTCCAGGATCGGCATATCTTTGCCTGGCTGCGCAGGCTCGACCGGCGCGGGGTGCGTTTAGGCGGGGTTTCCGGCGGTCCGGTGATTCTGGCCAATGCCGGATTGATGCAGGGCAGACGCATGACCGTTCATTGGGAACATGCCGCCATGCTAAAAGAATCTCATCCAGAGCTTATTGTGGAACGCAGCCTCTATGTCATGGATCGGGACCGTATCACGGTGGCAGGCGGGATCGCGCCATTGGACATGATGCATGCCCTGATCACAGAACATCACGGTCCTGATTTCGCCCGCCAGGTCAGCGACTGGTATATGCATACCGACATCCGCCCATCCGGTGGGCCTCAGCGAGCGGGCATCGCAGAGCGCTATCACATCACCAGTCCGGCCCTGATCCAGTCAATCGAAGCCATGGAAAATCATATTGCCGACCCGCTCTCGCTGGATCAGCTCACCCTTTTTTCCGGCACCGGCCCGCGCCAGCTGAATCGGTTATTCCAGGAAAAGCTGGGATGTCGCACCATGGGATTCTATCGAAGCCTGCGACTGGAAAAGGCACGGGGCCTGCTAACGCTGACCCCGTTGACGATCACCGATGTGGCGCTTGCCACAGGTTTTGCAAGTTCCGCCCATTTTGCCAGTGCTTTCCGGGACGAATATGGCACCAGCCCCTCCGCCTACCGTTCCGGCCTGTAACCCAGCAGGCGCAACGCATTCAAGGTCACCAGAACCGTCGCGCCCGTATCGGCCATGATCGCCAGCCACAAGCCGGTGACACCCAGCACACTGGTCACCAGGAAGATCGCCTTGAGGCCCAGGGCCAGCACAATATTCTGGCGGATATTGCCCATGGCCGCCCGGGACAGTCGGATCTTGGCGACCACATCGGAAACCCGGTTGCTCAGCAGAGCAGCATCCGCCGTCTCCAGCGCCACATCCGTGCCACCGCCCATGGCCACCCCGACATTGGCCAGGGCCAGGGCAGGCGCATCATTGATCCCGTCACCGACCATCATGACCGGTCGGTCCATAGAAAATTCGCGGATAGCCGCAACCTTGTCATCGGGCAGAAGTTCAGCTCGGTATTCCAGGCCAAGCCCGCCTGCAATGGCCGCCGCGGTCCGCGCATTATCCCCGGTCAGCATCACCGATTGGATCCCCATGCTTTTCAGATCGGATATCGTTTCAGCCGCGTCGTCCCGCGGCTCATCCCGAAGGGCGACCAGACCGCATAGCTGGCCGTCGCGGGTAATCACAGCAACCGTTTTCCCCTGTTCTTCCAAGGCCATAATCTCAGTTTCTACCGTGCTGGCCAGCAAGCCGTCCTCCGCCATCTGGCGGGGAGAGCCGACAAAAACCTTTATCCCTTCCACCAAAGCTTCCAGGCCGCGCCCGGGAATGACCCGGATATCATTGGCGGAGAGCGGGGAAACGCCCCCCTCTGCCGCCCGGTCAAGAATTGCCCTGGCCAGCGGATGGCTGGATCCTGACTCCACCGCGGCAGCCAGAGCCAGGCACTCGGTCACGTTAGCGGCCTTTGGCAGAATATCAGTGACGCGCGGTTCACCCGCTGTCAGGGTGCCGGTCTTATCAAACGCCACAAGCCGTGTTTCCGCCGCCGCCTCGATGACCGAGCCGCCTTTCATCAGCAATCCACGTTTTGTACCCGCCGACAGGGCCGATGCGATGGAGGCCGGCACCGAAATCACCAGCGCACAGGGACAGCCGATTAGCAGCAGGGCCAGCGCCCGATAGGTCCAGGTTTCCCATGCTCCGCCAAATCCAAGCGGCGGCACCAGGGCTACCAGGATTGCCATCCCGACAATGATCGGCATGTAATAACGGCTGAACCGGTCGATGAAACGCTCTGTCGGTGCCTGGGCCGCCTCGGCTTCCTCTACCATGCGGATGATCCGGGCAATGGTATTGTCTGCCGCGGCCTTGGCCACCGTTACCGTCAGCGCAGCCTCCACATTGATCGAACCGGCAAAGACTTGATCCCCCGCAACTTTTGTGACCGGAACGGATTCGCCCGTGACCGGGCTTTCATCCACAGCGGAAATGCCGTATGCCACCATACCGTCCGCAGCAATCCGGTCACCGGGCCGGACCAGGATTGACTGGCCAATGGCCAGGGAACTAGCCGGTACTTCCGACAGTTTCCCGTCGATGAGAAGCATAGCTGTTTTCGGCACCAGATCACCCAGCGCACGAATGCCCGCCCGCGCCCTGTTCGCCGCCACTCCTTCCAGCAGTTCACCAATAGCAAACAAAAAGACCACCAAAGCCGCTTCCGCCGCCTCACCGATCACCAGCGCGCCGCAGGCTGCAATCGTCATCAGCATCTCAATGGTGAAGGGCATGCCGGCGCGCAAGGCCGCAAAGGCTTTTTTCGCAATCGGCACCAAACCCAGCAGGCAGGCGCCGGCAAAAGCCCATTGGCCGTATGGCGCCGCCATTGAAGCGCTGACGCCCCATGCGGCCAGCAACAGGGCACCGCTGATGACCACCAGCCTCCCCTTATTGGATTGATACCAGGCTGCCTCCTCTGTCTTTTCGGGCAGCTCCTTATCCATGCGACTGGGGGTGAAACCCAGCTTGCGCACGGCCTTTTCCACCGCATCCGGATCGGTTTGATCACTGACGAAGTGAACTGTTAGGCTTTCCGCCATCATTGAAACTTGGATCTCCGCCACCCCCGGCAGGATCGACAACGCCCCCTCAATCTTTTTCACGCAACTACCACAATCCATGCCGCCGACCGACCAGCAGATGGTGCGCTTGTCCGTTTCCCCCAGTGCTTTGTTTCCTGCGATTTCCACAGCGAAAACTCCTTGAAACTTTATCAACTCAGATCAAGATAGGAGCTACAGCGACTAGAGCTTCAAGAGGAAAAATGCACATGGCGCATGAATATTCGATCGGCCGCATGGCCAGGGAAACCGGCTGCAAAGTGCAGACAATCCGCTATTATGAACAAATCGGCTTGCTGCCGCCCGCCATGCGCACCGCCGGCAACCAGCGGGTCTACAGCCAGGATGACCGCAACCGCCTGGCCTTCATTCGCCATTCCCGGGAATTGGGCTTTCATCTGGACGCGATCCGTAAACTGCTCAGCCTATCAGATGATCCCGACCATTCCTGTGACGAAGCCGATGTGATCGCCAAGGAGCAGCTGGCCGAAGTCGAGCATAGGATTGCCCGCCTGCAATCCTTGAAAGGGGAATTGGAAAGCATGATCAAACAATGCAAGGGTGGTAAAATCAAAAGCTGCCGGGTGGTGGAGGTGTTGAGCGATCACAGCCTGTGCCATGATACCGATCATGGTCAGCCGGATACTGTCTGAGCCACCGTTAACCAAGTAACAAGCTAATTATGATAGACTGCCCGAGACATGGAAATGAGCTTGGGAGGCACTATCCATGATATTCAGGATTTGGCGATTTGGGATAATGGCCGCATTTCTATCCGGCCTTTGGACAACACCCGCGCAATCGGAACCGCTGAAGGGATGTTTTGTAATCTGGGAACCCTACACCGGCATGCGCGATAATGAACCCCATGGCATCACGGTGGATCTGATCAAAGAGGCCGCTTACCGAGCGGGTTTTGATCTGAGCCTGACCAGCCTGCCCTGGAAACGCTGCCTGGCGCTGGTCCAGCGGGCGGAGATGGCCTTTGCCATGGATGCGATCGACCGGCCAGGATACATCCATGGCCAGCACCCCAGTGCACTCTACATCCAAGCCTTCTGGATGCGGGAGGGTGATGATTACGGGCGTTTTGAATATATCGGCAAACTGACCAACAAACGGTTGGGGCTGATCCAGGGCTTTCAATATAGCACGGAGATCTTGAATGCGGGTTTCCGTGTGATCGAATGGCTGCGTACGGAAGAAAATGCAGCGGAAATGTTGGTTCTTGATCGATTGGATCTGGTTTATGCCGATGCTGTCGTTATGCAAAATATCATTTCAAACAAAGGCTTTGCCGTGAAACCGCTTTTGCCCGTGCATAATGTCCAGGCACTATACCCTTCCTTCAACACCTCTTTGAAAAGCGAGCGGGACCGGATCGACAATGCCTTGGGCAGCATGCATGAGGATGGGACCGTCGATGCGATTTACCGGAACCATACAGGATTTGATTTTAGCAAGTTTGTCGAGCTGGGTGCCCAGGTACAAGCCCCCATCACAACGAACTAGGTCCGCCAAAAAAAGGAGCGGCCATCAGGCCGCCCCTTCATAATCTTCGACTGTGGAAACGCCCTTAAGCGGAACGGCGCCGACGGCCGTAAAGGCCAAGCCCCAACAGGCCCAGACCAAACAACAACATGCTTTCAGGTGCAGGGACATCCCGAGAGGCGGTCACCACACGGATCCAGTCGCCCGGTTCGGTCACTTCCATCAGGACCTCAAGACTAGCGCCCACAACGGAATAATAATCCCGACCTTCAAAACCGCGTGCCGGGAACGCCCCCGGATAAATTACGGATCCAAGGCCCAGGATGGCGTTACTGGCCGCTTCCAACGTGCCACCTGCATCGGACATGACCCCAAGGATTACACCGTCAAAGGTCCATTCAGCCAATGCCGACGCACGATCAGTACCATCAGTATTGAACAAAATCATATGGCTGCTGACCGTTGTGCCGGCACTTATGATACCGCCATCAACCGCCAGATCCGCACCCAGGGTGACTGACTGACGCTCGTCAAAGCCGAGCTGGAGAGTCTGATGTTGGTTGGCGGCATGATCGTCTTCGACACTGGCCGGCGGTGCGATCATCATACCGTCACCGGACACACCGACAATCGCCGCCTGTGCGCCGGCGGCAAATACAACCAGCGCACCGGCCATGATAACTGTTTTACAAAGGTTGGACAAACTCATGTGCTTACTCCCCCATTCATGAAAATGAAGCGTATCCTAATGTTTCTGCGGGATACAGCCTCTCCCCCGATATCGCAGGATATGTGCCATTTGGAGGTTTCTTCATGTCTTCAATGGCTTGCACTTTTATTAGATAGCATCATATTGTTTTAATGTAAGGGAATCCGACGCAATTTAATTATAATTTTATCTAAATTGCATCTAACTAACTCAACAAAAGAAATGCCCGGCGAAAGCCGGGCATTTCCCTCATTTCTCTGCCGGAAAGCAGATTATGAATAGCCGTTATTGCAGCTGACTGGCCGGGCCGAGATCCAGAAGCTGGGTCTCGCCGGTCGCATCATCCACACCGTCATTATCAGTCACAGCCAGGATACGACCGTTGGCGGTAATGGCCAGGCCTTCCACCTTATCCGGGGTCCAGCCGTTATTGGCCGCCATGGCCGGCAGCAGGTTCAGGACCACCCGCTTTTCCAGAACGGGCAGGCTGCCGCCAAGCGGGGCCGGTTTAACATCCTTCAGGGACACCAGGGTCACCTGCTTGATGGCAGCATCCGGACCGCCTTTGTTATCACGCTCGATCACGGCGAAAGTGCCATCTTTCACATGGGTGATTTCCGAGAGGCCAACCCAGCCGCCAGCCGGGCTTTTCGGCGCATCCAGCGGATAATGAACATAACCCCATTCATTTTTGGAGGGCGTGAAGACCGCCAGTTTGGTCATGCCTTTCGGATCGTCCTTCCATTCGCGCTGAACGGCGATCACAACCTTGGTCTCACCCGCGTCTTCATAGGATGTGACCCCTTCCAGGCTGAAACGCTTTGCCTGGGCCAGAAGATCGTCGGGAATGGAGATTTCCTGTTCCATCTTGCCGTTTGCGGAAACCTTGAGCAGCAGATGTTTCATCTCTTTTTTCGGATGGCCTTCGGAAGAGAGCCAGAAACCGCCATCCTTGGCGATCGCAATGCCTTCCAGGTCATATTTCTTTTCAGCACCACCGGTCAGATCCATATGGGACACGATCCTGGCCGGGCTCTTGGAAACATCGATCTTGAAGATCCGGGCTTCATCATAAAAGCTGTCAGAAACCGCATAGACGGTTTTGTGATCATTCGGGTCCGCTGCGAGACCGGACAGGGCCCCCCATCCGATCGGCGCGCCTGTTTGGCCGTCCTTGGCGGAAACAATGGTGGGATATTCCGCTTTATCAGCGCCAAAACGATAGAGGCTGAGCGCCGCACGGACACCGTCTTTTACACTGTCTTCTTCGTTGGCCACAACAAACAGGCCCTGATCGCCCATGGCCAGCAGGCCTTCCGGCTTCACGTGGGTCGGCAGGAATTGTTTGAACTCAGGCTTGACGCCGGTGTCTTTGTAAACGGCCACAAAGTTGGCGCGCTCGCTGTTCACAAAGATCAGGCGTTCACCATTGAAGGTTCCAACCGCGACACCTTCCGGCTCAGAGCCTTTCTTATGCGCCCGCTTGGCCGGATAATGGCCATGAGACATCGCAAGATGCTCCATATCGGCACCGCTTGTATAAACAACATCACCGTCTTTGTTGAAGATGGTGAAACTGCGCGAGCCACCTTCGTAATCGCCTTCATCCGCGGTCACAAAACGCTCATTATCGATCCAGGCAACGGCGTCCGGCTCACGGCGCACATCCTTGATCGCGCCGCTGGCATCACTCATCCGGGCTTTCTTGACCGGAATGGCCTGGGCACTGCCGGTACCGGCAGAGAAATGGTTGATCACTTCGCCCTTGGCCAGGTCGATTAAAGCGATATGGTTGTTTTCCTGCAGGGTCACAACCGCGATATTATCTTCATTGATGGAAACGAATTCCGGCTCCGGATCTTCCGGGGCCACTTCCGCCATGCCAGTCATGCCAACGATACGGGCATTATCACAGTTGGTCGGCTTGCCGTCCTTGTCGAGATCGAAAATCGCCACATGGCCCGCCGGCATCTGCGGGATCACGCCGTCATTCAGGTCTTCGTCACGCTCGTTTTCAATGGCAATGGCAACAAATTTCCCGTCCGGGCTGATGGCCACGGAATCCGGCTGCCCCTGCACATCACAGGTGGCCGCAACCTTGCGGGTTGCCAGGTCAATCACGGTCAGATGGCCCGACGGCTCAACGTAGCTTTTGGACGTATTTGTGCCGGAAAGCGCATATTTGGCGGCAACCGCGACGGAGGTCGGCTCTCCGCCAAGGGCCGTGCGGCCAAGCGACTTCAGATTTGCCGGATCAGCAGCGTCAACAAAGACTACGGCCTCACCAGGGCTGTCAGTGAAAACCAGGGTCCTGCCGTCTTTGCTGGCATAGATGATTTCCGCAACGGTTTCGGTTTTCTTGTCCACACCGGCATCCAGGGTTTCATATACCGGATAGGTGTTGATCCGCTGGAAATAACTCCCCTCATCCGCAGCTTGGACGGTGCCTGCGGCAGTCATCAGACCAGCCAGCACACCCATCAATTGATGGCGGTTAAC
The DNA here is from genome assembly GCF_003385955.1 of Aestuariispira insulae. Lineage (GTDB taxonomy): Bacteria > Pseudomonadota > Alphaproteobacteria > UBA8366 > Aestuariispiraceae > Aestuariispira > Aestuariispira insulae. The sequence goes on along the minus strand of NZ_QRDW01000011.1, from coordinate 16,059 downwards.
GCGCATGTTGAACTTCCCCTAATAATTCTTGAATTCAAGACACTCTAAAAACAGTGTGCGGCACGTTAGTTAGCCAGCATGCGGAATTAATGACTGTACGGTTAACAATTTGTTACGAGATTACAGCTGATCCGGCTTTTCCTTCCATCCGTAAGGTGAACAGGATTATCACATCCCCGGAGCATTCCATGGAAAGTCTTCGTCCAGGCTTCACGGTCATTGTTTTTGGTGCGACGGGCGGCATCGGTCGCGCACTTACCCGCCAGATTGAGCAAATGGAAAACTGCGCACAGTGTTTTGCCCTAAGCCGCACCGGCAGTCCGGCAATCGATTTTTCCGATGAAGATACCCTGGCCGAGGCAGCCGCCTTCATCCAGTCCCGGCAGGGGGAGATTGATCTTATGATCGATGCGACCGGTGTCCTGACCATCAAGGGCGCGCGCCCGGAAAAGACCATCCGCCAGATCGATCCGGTACGGATGGCAGAAGCCTTTCTGGTCAACAGCATCGGCCCGGCCCTGCTATTGAAACATTTTTCCCCTCTTTTACCGCGCGGTCGCAAATCGATCTTTGCCAGCCTGTCCGCCCGTGTCGGTTCCATCACCGACAATGCAAGCGGCGGCTGGATCGGGTATCGCGCCTCCAAGGCGGCCCTTAATCAGATCATCCACACCGCTGCCATCGAGCTATCAATGAAGAAGACCGGTTCTTTGGTCGTGGCCTTGCAGCCCGGCACCGTGGATACGCCATTGAGCCAACCTTATCGCGGCCGCCATGCCACCTTAAGCCCGGACGAAGCCGCCAAACGATTGCTGGCTGTCATTGATGGTCTTTCCCCGGAGGAGAGTGGCGGCTTTTTCGATCACAAAGGGCAACGGGTTCCCTGGTAGGCACCCCTCATAGTGATCTGGCTTTGTCACGCAGCATGAATTTCTGAATCTTGCCCGTCGCGGTTTTCGGCAATTCACAAAACACCACGGATTTGGGGATTTTGAACCCGGCCAGATGCTCCCGACAATGGGCGATGATATCGGCTTCCGACACGGTTTCACCCTCTTTCAACTCCAGGAAGGCACAGGGGCTCTCGCCCCATTTTTCATCCGGCCTCGCCACCACTGCGGCAAAGGCGACCGCGGGATGGTGATAAAGAACCCCTTCCAGCTCAACGGATGAAATATTCTCGCCCCCGGAGATGATAATATCCTTCAGCCGGTCGCGGATTTCCAGATACCCATCAGGATGCACCACCGCCAGATCACCGGAATGAAACCAGCCGCCAACAAAGGCTTCGTCGGTGGCCTGCGGATTCTTAAGATACCCCTTCATCACCGTATTGCCACGGATCAGGATCTCGCCCATGGTCTCACCATCACGGGGCACTTCCAAACCATTATCCCGGTTCACCACCCGAACCTCTTCATTCATCGGGAAACCAACACCCTGGCGCGCCTTGATCTCCGCCTGTTCAGTTGCGGGGAGATCATTCCATTCCTGCTGCCAGGCACATTGCACCACATGACCATAGGTCTCGGTCAGGCCATAGACCTGCATCACCTCCATGCCCAGTGCACCGATCTTTTCCAGGATTGCCGCCGGGGGCGGTGCACCAGCGGTCATCACCTTGACCGGATGGCGGACCGGGCGTTTTTCGTGATCCGGGGCATTGACCAGCATGGATAAAACTATCGGCGCGCCCCCCAGATGAGTGACCCCATGGGTCTCGATCGCTTCAAAGATCGCGTCCGCCGTCACCGCACGGCAACAAACCACCGTTCCGGCCAGGGCCGCCATGGTCCAGGCATGCCCCCATCCGTTACAGTGAAACATCGGCACCGTATAAAGATAGACCGGATGGCCGGATAGGCCCCAGCCCAGAACCGTGCCCATGGTCATCAGATAACTGCCGCGGTGATGATATAGGACCCCTTTCGGCCGGCCGCTGGTACCGGAGGTATAGTTCAATGCCAGGGTTTGCCATTCATCATCCGGCAAGACCCAGTGGCTGGCTTCGTCCGCGGTGTCCAGAAAGGCCTCATATTCCATCAACCCCAGCAATTCCGATTCTTCCGGCCCAAATTGCCCGTCAACGATATCAATGACGGTGAGGTCATCCCGTCCCAATATTTCCAGCGCCTCACGAACCGTGGCGGCAAATCCCGCATCCGTAATCAACAGTTTGCTTTCCGCATGGCGCAGAATATAGGCAACCGTATCTGCATCCAGGCGGATATTGATAGTATTGAGCACTGCGCCAGCCATCGGCACCCCAAAATGGGCTTCGAACAATTCCGGCGTATTGGCGGCAAAGAGAGAGACCACATCCCCCTTGCCAACCCCATGCTTTTTCAGCGCACCCGACAATCTTACACAGCGTTGATAACATTCCGCCCAGCTGTATCGGCGCGTGCCATAGATCAGTGCGGTGCGGTCGGGGTAGACATCCTTGGTGCGTTTCAGAAAAGAAAGCGGCGAGAGCGGCACATGGTTCGCTGGGGTCGGGGCGTAATCCCAGACCGGCATTTCATCATTCATTCACGGCTCCCTTCGTACTTTTTTTTATTCCATCGGCGGCACCTTGAACGGCAGATCGCAAACCATGCCTCGGCGTCGCCCTTCCGGCGTTTCCACCTCAATTTCCGTTCCGCCCTCCCAAGCGGATTTATCCATCATAGCAATCGCGATATTTCTGTCCAATGCGGGAGACCGGCAAACGGACATCACCTCGCCCACTTTTTGCCCGCCTTTCAGAACCGGCCAGGCCTGCCGCCAGGACGGGCAATGCTCGCCCTCAAAGGAAACCCCACGAAACTGGCGGGTAATTCCCTTGTCCCGCGCAGCCAACAGGGCTTGTTTTCCCAGATAGTCAATCTCGCTATCCAGATCGCAATATTGGCCAAGCCCGCATTCCAGCGGATTGTGGTCATTGGTAAAATCATTGCCATAGGACAACAGCGCGCCTTCGATTCGCTCGATCAGGTTGGGGCATCCCGGCCGGATTTCATACTGTGCGCCCGCCTCCCAGATCGTGTCCCAAAGATCCTCGCCCATATCAGACCGATCCAGATAGATCTCAAACCCGCCCTGTTTGCTCCAGCCGGAGCGCGCGATCAGCAGCGGATGACCCCTGAATTCCAGCCATTTGAAACGGAAGAAACGAATGTCGCGCACATCCTCGCCAAAGACATCCGCCATCAGATCATCGGCCTTCGGCCCCTGCACCGCCAAGGGCGACACATCGGGTTCACAGATGGCCACATCCAGTCCCATGCCAACCGCCAGCCCTCGGGCCCAGAGCAGGACGTCTGAATCGGCAATGGAAAGCCAATAGCGGTCTTCCGCCAGTTTCAGGATAATTGGATCATTGATCATGCCGCCCTTTTCATCCACCAGGGGGGCATAGGCACACTGGCCGACCACGACCTTGCTCAGGTTGCGGGGTGTCATCAACTGGACCAGGCGGGCCGCATCCGGCCCATTGATCTCCACCTGACGCTCGCAGGCAACATCCCATAGCTGCACATGCTGGCGCAGATGCCAATAATCCTCTTCCGGGGAAATGAACGCCGTCGGCAACAGCATATGGTTATAGACGGTATAGGCTTTCACACCGAGCGCTTCGATCCGGTCGGTGTAGGGTGTGCGGCGGGTGCGGCGGGAAATCGCCAGAATCGGTGCGGACATGATGGTCCCTTTCCCTCTTGATCGGTAAAATATCGTCTGACATGCAGACTATCCGATGATTGCGGGAAAGAGGAATATCTGTAATTCTCATCCCATTATCAATTTTTTCGATGATGAAGCATGAAAGACCTGCCACCCCTGAAAGCCATCCGTGCCTTTGAAGCCTGTTACCGGCTGCGCAGCTTCACCCAGGCAGCGGGCAGCCTGAATGTGGGACAGCCGGCCATCAGCCATCAAATTCGCCTGCTGGAACGGGACCTCGGGGTAAAGCTTTTTGAGAAAAAGGGAGCCCGCATCCTGCCGACCCGTTTGGCCCATGATTATTATGACGCGATCCGCACCGGCCTTGGCGAAATTGCCCGCGCCAGTCAGGTCATGCGCCGCCATTCACAAACACGGGCCATCACTTTGGCCAGCTATCCGGGCATTGGCGCTTTTTGGGCACTGCCGCGCATCGAAACCTACCGACGCATCAAAAAATCACTGGATGTCCGCCTCGTCAGTGCGGATCTGGATGCGGATATCGATCTCAATGAATGTGATTGCGCCATCCTGTTCGGCCGGTCAGATCAATGGCCGGGATTTGTGACCAGCAAACTGCTGGACGAGGAAGTGATCGCGGTGGCCGCCCCCGCCCAGGCCGAGATGTGGGCCGGCAAAAGTGTAGAATCCCTCCTGTCCGAAGCCCCGTTGATAGCACTGGAGGATCCGGAAAACCGATGGTTGACCTGGGAGGATTGGCGGGAAAAACACGCCCCATCCCAGCCTGCTATTCAACCGGCCATGACCGTCACCAACCATGGGATCGCGCTGAATCTCGCCCTCATGGGGCATGGGATCACGCTCGCCTGGAAAGGGGTGGTTACCGATTTCCTGGAAACGGGCACCCTGGCATCCCTGCCGTTCGCGCCCCTCACCAGTGACCGGGGATATCATTTCATCACATCGGAAACCTTCCGGGACAGAGCGGTCTGCGCGGATCTTCTGGAAGCGCTGACCACCCCGCCCGGCCGATAAACTGGGTCAATTGAAAACAAACAGCCCGATAGAGTTGCCATCCAGGTCCTCCGCATAGGCAAAACGGCCCGGCGGGATGCCGATCGGATCGGAAACCACCTTGCCGCCGGCTTCCGTCACACGCGCCATCGCATCTTCCAGCTGATCGGGGACAATAAAATGAAGGGTCGGGCCGGTGCCGCTTGCCGGCGGCTTGCCTTCATAGAGATGGCCTGCCACCCCTCCATCACCATCCGCAGCCACGAACATGGCAATTTTCTGCGGCCCGGTATCATCGATCCGCAATTCGGTTTTGAATACCGCCTGATAAAAATCAATCGATTTTTCCAGATTGGTTACCGGCAGTTCCCCCCAAACAATAAAATGTTCCGGTTTAAAGCTCATGACACTGTCTTCCCTAAATTTTTGATGATGCAAACAGCTTATCCGGTGTCTGCTGACAGCCTTCTGTCAGCAGACCACAATACCGCAGGCAAATCTTTGGCCCGCGGCTGACCTATGGCACTAAGGCCCGATCAGGCGTAGGATGCACGTCCTAAGGAAGGAGTATTTGATCCATGCACGTCTTGGCGGGTTTCGCCCTTTGCCTGCTGCTTTCCACCCTCCACGCCAAGGCGGATAACGCTCCCACATTGGCTGTGATCGATTTTTTCCCCTTTGGCTATCGCGACCAGAGTGGCACGCCTAAGGGCATGTTTTTCGATATGACCGAGGCCATCGCAAATGACAGCGGCATAAAAATCGATGCCCGCCTGATGCCGGTGCCTCGCGCCCTGCGGGATGCTTCCAACGGCCAGGTTGATATGCTGATCTCCTACAAGGATCCGCTGATGGTTCCGAATGTCGTCTTTATCGGCAATGTGGGATGTCTGACCGCCAATGTGATCCCGGCCAGGAACAGCGACATCAAATCCATGGAGGATCTGTCAAACCGGCGGATCGGCACCATCAGCGGCGGATATTTCCAGAAACGTTTCCGCGATAAAATAGCCTATCAGGAAGTATCGGTGCCGTCCAACCAGGCCATGCTCAAAATGCTGGTCCGGCAGCGCCTCGACGGTTTTGTCATCAATTCCGCAGTCTATGACGCCTTCTATTTTTTTGAATCCCCCGTGGACCTTCCCAAAAACTGGCGTGACCATGTGGCCGAGCCGATCCGGATCGACATTCTCGAAACCCATTTATCCATCGCCATGAATTCACCCGCACTGGAACAGGCCAGCAAAATAACAACCAGCATCAACCGATTGCGGCAGAATGGCACGATGGCGGACATTTTTGCACGCTATGGCTCCCGCGACCGCGGCAACTGCATCCCCGCCGAGTTCCGCTGAGCCCGGCCTCGGATTCAGGCCGCATCCCCCTGCTCTTCCGGACTTGCCTGTCGGAACGCCTCCAATTCCAGACAGGCGGCATCTATCCCGGCCAGCACCGGATATCGGGCCATATCCACGTCAAACCTGCGCGCATTATAAACCTGGGGCACCAGGCAGCAATCCGCCAGCCCCGGTTGGTCTCCGTGGCAGAAGCGGCCGGTTTCCGTGCTGTTAGCGAGGCTGTTTTCCAGGGCCTCGAACCCGACCTCCACCCAATGGCGATACCAGGTGGTCTTGTCTGCATCAGACAGGCCCATCTCGCCGGTCAGATATTTCAGGATACGCAGGTTGTTGACCGGGTGAATGTCACAGGCAATCTGTTGTGCAAGCCCCCGAACACGTGCCCGCCCGACCGCTTGATCCGGCAACAGGGCCGGTGTCGGATGGGTTTCTTCCAGATAGTCGATCATCGCCAGGGACTGGGTCAGCACCGTGCCATCCTCCAGCTCCAGGCTGGGCACCAGTTTTTGCGGGTTGAGCGCCGCATAGGCCGCTTTCAGATGGTCACCCCCGTCGCGGACAAGATGAACAAAGGCTTCCTCATAGGCAATCCCTTTCAGGTTCAGCGCAATACGCACCCGGTATGCCGCTGAAGACCGCCAATAGGTGTATAGTTTCATATTCCCATCCCTGGATTAAGGTTCTTGTTTTTCCGCTGACATGGCCCGTTCGGCATTTGCCTTCACTTTTTCCATCAGACCAAGCAGGCTTGCCCGTTCCTTTGCATCCAATCCAGCGAGCAGATCCTGTTCCAGCTTCAGCACCAAGGGCACAAGTTCCCGGAAAATGGCGTTACCCTGATCAGTCAGGGTCAGGATCACGCGCCGGCGGTCGGCCGGGTCCTCCCGCCGGTGCAGCAGGCCGGTTTCCTCCAGCCGTTTGAGCGCCCGGCTGATCTGGACCTTATCCATGCTGGATTTTTCCACCAGATCACCCGCCGCCATGGGCTGGTCATTGCCCATGACCGCCATCACGCGCCACTCCTGTACCGACAGGCCGTGGCGGCGGGCATAAACCTCCGTCACCGACTGGCTGACCGTGCGGTAGAAAACCCGCACCTGATAGGGGAAAAAGGCGTGAAGGTCGAATTCAGGCATTTCTTCGTTCATATCAGATCAATCCATCATGATGGCCGGCAGCCAGAGCGAGAGGGCCGGAAACAGGATCAGCAGGGCCAGACGCACCACATCGGCCAACAGAAAAGCCACCACCCCGCGGCTGACCGTCTGCAACTTCAGGCCTGGCGTCGAAGCCATGATGACAAAGAGATTCATGCCAACCGGCGGTGTAATCAGGCCGACCTCGACCACGGAAACCATAATCACACCAAACCAGATCGGATCAAATCCAAGAGATGTCACAAGCGGGAACACGAAAGGCAGGGTCAACAGGATCATGGAAAGCGCATCCATGAAGCACCCCAGGATAATGTAAAACAGGACCAATAGCACCAGGATCAGATAGGCGTTCCAGCCCAGTCCCGTGACATAGGCCACCAGCGCCTGCGGCAGGCCGGTGGTTTCAACAAAATAGTTGAAAACCGCCGTACCGATCAGGATTAGGAATATCATCCCCGTGGTGCTGGCGGTTTCCCCCAAGCAATCCTTGAAGACCGCAAGATTGAGCTGGCGCCGGACCAGCGCCAGAAGGAACGCGCCAATGGCCCCGATCGCCGCCGCCTCGGTGGGTGAGAACCAGCCCGCATAAATACCCCCGATCACCACACCAAACAACAACAGGACCGGCCAGACATTCAACAGGGTCTGCAACCTGCCGGACCAATCCACACGCTCATCGGGCGGGCCCAAGGCTGGATTGCGTCCGGTGCGGATCCGAACCGCAAGCATATATAGAACCGTCGCCAGAATGCCGGGAATCAGGGCAGCCGCGAACATCCGGCCGATCGATTGTTCGGTCAGGATCGCATAGATCACCATAATCACACTGGGTGGGATCAAGACGCCCAGGGTGCCACCCGCCGCAATGGTGGCACTGGCCAGGCCGTCATCATAGCCGCGTCGGCGCATTTCCGGCATGGCGACCCGGCACATGGTCGCCGCTGTTGCCAATGACGATCCACAGATCGCGCCAAAGGCCGCACAGGCCCCAACAGTCGCCATGGCTAAACCGCCCCGGAAATGGCCGATAAAGGCGTGAACCGCATCATAGAGCGAGCGCGACAGCCCTGCATGGGCGGAAAACACCCCCATTAGAATGAAGAGCGGGATCACGGAAAGGGAATAGGGGAAAATCGATTCAAATGGAACCGATCCCATGATGAAGGCAATGCTGTCAGGCCCGTTCAGGACCCAGCCGCCAACCAGCCCAACCATACCCATGGCAATGGCGATCGGGACCCGGATCGCGATCAGACCAAAAAGACAGGCAAAGGCCACAAGGCCAATCATATAGGAAGACATAAGTTCAATCCCTCCCCGCCGCTGACTCGTCACCGCCGGTCAGGAGGCCCACGACAAATTCCAAACTCAGGACCAAGGTCACAAACGCCGCTAGACCCGCCCCGAACAGAAGCGGGATCCAATAATAGATCAGCGGCACTCCCAAGGTTTGGGAGATATCACCATATTCATGCTGCATGGCCGCCTGGTCATAACCGAACCATGCGATCGAAAACATGAAGGCACATGAAAGCCCCATGCCGACCAGACCGGTCAAAGCCGCCAGTCGAGCCGGCATCCGGTCGGACAGGATGGTCACCGCCACATGGGATTTGGTCATGAAGGCATGGGGGATTGATAGATAGGCTGCCGCCACGATCATCAATTGCACCAGATCAATCGTGCCGAAGATCCCTTCGGTATTGATCTTGCGCAGGATGATATCAGCTGTTGTCACGAACATGGCCCCCAACAGGAACAGCATCCCGATCCAGGCAACCGCGCGTGTTATCAGGAACAGCAGGCGATGAAACCGGTCAAACATATAAAAACACTCAAGCTGGTTAGGGCCGGTCTGCCGCTTTCAAAACGGCAAGCCCGGCCCGTCTTCAGAATCAGTCGTATTTGGCAACCGTGTCCACGGCCGCGTCATAAATTTCGCGGGCATTGCCGACACCGGCTTTTTCCGCAGCATCCAAATAACCGTCAATGGTCGGCTGCAGCTGCTTGCGCCATTCGGCGCGCTGCGCGTCATCCAGGGTGGTGATCGGGTTGCCTTTGGCTTTGATATCCTCGATGCCCGGCTTGTCCCATTCGTTCCACCAGGGGCCGAATTTCGCCACGAGACTTTCCCCGGAAATATCATCGATCACCGCACGCACCTCGTCCGGCAGGGCGTTGTATTTCTTCTCATTCATGACGAAATAGAAGCTGGTGGTATAGGCCTTGGCATCCAGATGATAATCCAGCACTTCAAACAACTTGAACCCGTGGACCGCCTCATAAGGGAAGACGTTGCCGTCGATTACACCCTTTTGCAGATTTTCATAGACCTGTGTCGGCGGCAGGCCAACCGGGGTCGCACCCAGCTGTTCCAGCATCATGGAAATCGCCTGGCTGGGGGTGCGCAGACGAAGTCCTTTCAGATCATCAATGGTTTTGACCTGCTTGCCCCGCGTATGAATCAGCCCCGGGTTATGCGCATGGAGTGCCAGCACCTTGAGGCCTTTATATTCTTCTGCCAGATATTCGGGATAAAGTTCCCAAAGCGTGCGCGATGCCGCATCCGAGCTTTTAGCCAGGAAAGGCAAATCCATAATCAATGTGCGCGGCAGGCGGCCGCGCGGGAAACCGGTCAGGCCGTGGGCGATATCCACCACGCCGGCGCGCACTTGGTCATATTGTTTGGCCACATGACCAAAGGCGGAACCGGCCGGATAAATCTCAATCTTCACCTTGCCGCCGGTACGTTGTTCCAGTTCTTTCGCCCAGGGTTCCAGGAAATCCTTTTGGGTCGGATGGGAAGACGGGAGGAAATGGCTGAGTTTCAGCTGGATTGTTTCTGCGGCGGCAGCCCCCGTACCCAGCACCGCTGCGCCCATGGCCACACCAATGGCGGCCCCTAAAGAGATCATTCGTTTCATGGCTTTCACCTTCCTGTTCAACAAAAACTTCCGGGACTTTCGTGTCCTCGCACTGCGATGCCGGCTGCCATCCGGCTTATTAGTTTCGTTTGAAACAATATAATTTCGTATAAAACGAATAAGCAAGGAGAATCCACGGCTAAGCGGATTTTTTGTTCAACACCACCACCAGATGAGTAATTATATTACCAACACACACTCATCCCTCTTCCCCTTGTTTTTACAAAGAAAACTGCCAAAATAACTGATATACAACAGATTCATATTGCAATCGTTTCATTTGCAACTATTATCAAGACCAGATACCCGCAAAAAATCGAGTTTGGGTTAGAAACTGCAAATTCACGCCGGCCGACGCAAAACGGGCGGAACATATTGAGGGCAGAAAAGCGATGAAGATCGAACAAATTCACCATGTGGCTTATCGCTGCAATGATGCCAAGGAAACCGTTGAATGGTACCAGAGGGTGCTGAACATGGATTTCCTGGTGGCAATTTCCGAGGATAAGGTTCCCTCCACCAAGGAACCCGACCCCTACATGCATGTGTTCCTGGATGCCGGAAACGGCAACATCTTGGCCTTTTTTGAAATTACCGGCAAACCACCCATGGGCCGTGACCCCAACACTCCGGCATGGGTCCAGCATATCGCTTTCCGGGTTGCCGACGAAGAGGCCCTCTTGAAAGCCAAGGCCGAAATCCAGGCCCAGGGGATCGATGTCATCGGCCCGACCGACCATGACATCATCAAGTCGATATATTTCTTCGACCCGAACGGACACCGCCTGGAACTGACTTGTGTCACCGGCACAGATGAGACCCATGCAAAGCTGAAGGAACTGGCCCCGGAGATGCTGGATGAATGGGCGCGTACCAAACAGCCGCCGCGCCATGCATCCTTCCTGCATGAAAAAGAATTTACCGGTTAAGAGGATATAGCCCGTGAAACTCGCAACGTTAAAAGACGGAAGCCGCGATGGCCGGCTGGTCATCGTCTCCAAGGATCTGACCCGCTGTGTCGCCGCCGCGGATATCGCCGCCACTTTGCAGAAGGCCCTGGATAACTGGACGGTTGCTGAACCGCAATTGCAGGCGCTCTATAATGAGCTGAACAACGGCGCCGTTTCCGGTGAGCCGTTCGACGAAACGGCCTGTGAAAGTCCGCTGCCACGTGCTTATCAGTGGGCGGACGGCTCTGCCTATGTCAATCATGTGGAGCTGGTGCGCAAAGCCCGCGGCGCGGAACTGCCCGAGAGCTTCTGGACCGATCCGCTGATGTATCAGGGTGGCTCCGACAGCTTCATCGGCCCGCGCGACCAGATCCCCCTGCCCAGCGACGATTGGGGGATTGATTTCGAAGCCGAGATCGCGGTGATTACCGATGATGTGCCCATGGCCATCACCCCGGAAAAGGCCGCTGGTCATATCAAACTGTTGATGCTGGTGAATGACGTATCCCTGCGCGGCCTTATTCCCGGTGAACTGGCCAAAGGGTTTGGTTTCTTCCAGTCCAAGCCGTCCAGCGCATTCTCCCCCGTGGCCATTACCCCGGATGAATTGGGGGATGCCTGGATTGACGGCAAGGTGGACCTGCCGCTGCTCTCCACCCTGAATGGCGATCTTTTCGGCAAGCCGGAAGCGGGCGTTGATATGACCTTCAACTTCCCCACCCTGGTGGCCCATGCCGCGAAATCCAGGCCGTTGGGTGCGGGGGCTATCATCGGATCCGGCACGGTTTCCAACAAGGAAAACGGTGATCCCGGGCGCCCTGTCAAAGAGGGCGGCCTTGGCTATAGCTGTATTGCCGAAATTCGCATGATCGAAACCATTCAAAATGGCAGCCCGGAAACATCCTTCATGAAATTCGGTGACCGGATCTCGATTGAGATGAAAGACAAAGCCGGCCAGTCGATTTTTGGCCGCATCGACCAAGAGGTCGTGAAATACATCAACGCGGAATAAGCGGGCAGACAGGGCCGGGGCAGAAAACAAAACAAGCCCCGGCCCTTTCCTTTTGAACAGGGAGGATTTGATGCTCAATACCTATGACTTTCCCGAATTTGACTATATCCAATCGGATGAGCAACGAGAGGGAATTATAAAACGGCACAAAGCCGTCATCGTCGGTGGCGGGCCGGTGGGCCTGACCATGGCCATCGACCTGGCCAGCCAGGGCATTTCGGTTGTCTTGCTGGATGACAATAATACGGTCTCGGTCGGCTCGCGGGCGGTCTGTTACGCCAAACGCCCTCTTGAGATCTGGAACCGGCTGGGTTGCGCAAAGCCGATGGTGGATAAAGGCGTTCTATGGAAAGTCGGCAAGGTCTTCCGGGAAGAGGATCTGGTTTACCAATTCGACCTGCTGCCGGAATCCGGCCATGAACAACCGGCCTTCATCAATCTCCAGCAATATTATCTGGAGGAATATCTGGTGAAGCGCGCCGAAGATTTTCCGGACCTCCTGGATATCCGCTGGAAATCAAAAGTAACCATGCTTGAAACATGTGATGATCATCTTTCACTGGGCGTGGAAACCCCCGACGGCCTCTATCATATGGAAGCCGATTGGGTCATTGCCTGCGATGGTGCCAAGTCCGATATTCGCACCATGATGGGCCTCGATTTCACCGGCCAGGCCTTCCAGGACCGTTTCCTTATTGCCGATGTGGTGATGAAGGCGGACTTTCCTGCCGAGCGCTGGTTCTGGTTCAACCCGCCTTTCCATGAAAACCAATCCGTGTTGCTGCATCGCCAGGCCGACAATGTCTGGCGGATTGATTTTCAACTGGGCTGGGATGCCGACCCGGATGCGGAAAAACGGGAAGAGAATATCCTGCCCCGGCTGCGGGCCATGCTCGGTCCCGATGCGGATTTCGAGCTGGAATGGGCCTCGGTCTATCAATTTGCCTGCCGCAGAATGGAGAAATTCCGCCATGGCCGCATTCTGTTTGCCGGTGATTCCGCCCATCAGGTTTCCCCCTTCGGCGCCAGAGGCGCCAACAGCGGGGTGCAGGATGCGGATAATCTGGGCTGGAAATTAAAGCTGGTTCTGGAGGGCCATGCCCCGGACAGGCTTCTGGACAGTTACAGCGATGAACGGGTGCTGGCTGCTGACGACAATATCATGAATTCGACACGGTCCACCGATTTCATCACCCCCAAAAGCGCGGTCAGCCGGGCCTTCCGGGATGCGGTGCTGGATCTGGCAAAAGACCATAGCTTTGCCAGACCCCTGGTCAATTCCGGTAGGCTTTCCCTGCCGACCCCGTATAAAGACAGCTCTCTAAACACTCCGGAAAGCGACACATTTAACAGCCCGCTCACCCCAGGCAGCAATTGCTTGGACGCCCCCGTACGCAGCCGCGCGGGCGAGGGTTGGCTGCTGCATCATCTGGGGGGCCGTTTCGTCGCCCTCACCTATGATCACCAGCCCGGCGTCACCGAGGTCGACGTAGATGGCATTACGGTGGATGTTTTGGTGATCGGCCGCGATCTGGAAGATACCAACGGTCTGGTCCGCGACCGCTATGACCTGCGCCAGGGGAGCACATACCTGATACGGCCGGATCAATATGTTGCCGCTAGATGGCACCGTTTTGACACCGATGCAATCCGCCAGGCAACCAATCGCGCGGCAGGCCGCCTGCAGGAAGGGGAATGACTATGATAAACACGGATCCCAACATTATCGGCCCGGACGATTTTTATCAGGAACTGATCGATCTCCACCGGGATTTAAGCGATGAGCAAAGCGCCCGGGTCAATGCCAAGCTGATCCTGCTGCTGGCAAACCATATCGGCGACCGGGAGATCCTGAAGGAAGCTATGCGCCTGGCGACAGACTAATCCCAATCACGGGTTGGATCGGCTCGGATGATAGAAACACCCAATAATAAGAAGGCCGCTCTTTTTCATGAGCGGCCTTCTTCCTGTTAGGATCCATCCGTCAGTTAACTTTTGCCGGTTGGCACGACGGGCGATCAGGGGCTAGCTGTTCAATGCACCCCACATTTCCTGGTCGCGTTCGGCGGTCCAGATCTTCGGCCGCACCATCCCGCCCGCCTCGTCAAAAGCCCGGGCCACATCAAAGGGCATGCAATGCTCGTAAATGACCCAGTCACCATATTTGGGGTCCATCTCGATCTTACATTTATCGAACAGCCCCTTGAGGTCCAGACCTTCACGCACCGCGGATTGAGCATTCTGATACAAGTCCGAGATAAAGGCCCTTGTCATGGCGATCGCCTCTTCACATTTTTCCGGGCTGTCCAGCGCGTCGCCGCGCCCCGGCACCAGCTTCGAAGGCTTCAGGGCCAAAAGATTATCAAGGGTTTGCGGCCAGTCGGTCAGATGGGCGTCCCCCGTATAGGGTGTCGCCCCATATTCCACCAGGTCGCCCGCATATAAGATCCTCTCTTCCGGCAGCCAGGCGATGGTATCGCCCTGGGTGTGGCCCTTGCCCACATGCATGATCTCAACCTTGCGGTTGCCCAGATCCACGGTGAGCTTATTTTCAAACACGATGGTCGGCCAGGTCAGGCCGGGGATGGTTTCATGGCCTTCAAACAGGCGCGGAAAACGGCCCAGCTCTGATTCCCAATCCTGCTGGCCGCGCTCTTCGATCATTTCATAGGTGCCCCGGCTTGCGATGATATTTTCCGGCTCATAGGCCGCCGCCCCCAAAACCCGAACCGCATGATAATGGCTGAGCAGCACATATTTGACCGGCTTGTCGGTCACTTCACGAATCCTGGCCATCACCTTTTCCGCCATATGCGGGGTCGCCTGGGTATCAATCACCATCACGCCGTCATCACCGATGATGATCCCGGTGTTGGGATCGCCTTCCGCCGTGTAGGCATAGGCCCCTTCCCCCAGCTTTGCGAAAGTGATCTGCTTTTCGCCCAGATCCCCGGTGGATGCGAATGTCTTGCTCATGGTCGTGCCACTCCCTGATCCTGGTTTCCAGCCGTTGATGGTGGCCGGAACCTGTTCCTGATTTCCCCTCACTATAGCCGCCAATCATTTCAAATGAAACTATTATTGTTTCAATTGGAACAAAACATGCGCATAAATCGGAAAGACAGGATAACCGATACGGCACCCGTCATTTTAGGGTTAGCAATGCAGCACCATTTCAGTTTTTATAAACCGATACCGCTCCAAACCCGCCTGATTGAAACAGCAGCTTTGCTGGTTTCCGACAGGAATTTTTACATTCCGGATCAACAACCATAGATAATTACAAAAACTTCAGTTCCCCGCAAAAATTTAACAAACTTTTCACAGTTTTCGAATCCGGAATTGGGTATAGAGGCGCAGGTGAGTACCGCGTTGGGAGGTGGGCACGCGGTGAGGGTTCAAGAATAGATCCGGGGCAGGACAAACAGCGCCGGATTGATGATTGGGGAAAGAGACTGGAATGTCCACAGACCGTATCAACGAAACATTTGTCGAGACACTGTCCGCCGTGAATTGCGCCAACGGTGTGGTCCGGCTGTTTTTTGTCGGCCAGGATTTAGAAAAGCTGGCCTCCGGCGAGCAAGACGAAACCACACCGCCCGAAATACGGCAATGCGTGACCATGCCCTTACCGGGCTTTCTTTATGCGGTGTCCGTGATGCGGAACTTCCTGGAGGATGAGAAGCTCCAGGCCCTTCTGCAGCAATATCAGGACGCTGGCCTTCTGCCGCCGGTCGAAGACCAGCAGGCGGCCGAATAACCGCGCATTAACATCATTCTGAATGGAACATGAGGTCCGGCCCGGATACGGGGCGGCCAGAGGATTTTTGCGCGCTCAATCTGGGCGCGGAAGGCTGGACCGCACGCGGTCCCGGGAAAAGGGTAAGAGCCATGGGTTCGGTAGGTAAGTCGATCGAGTATTTTTTTACAGGCCGTTACAATGCCGGCAATGGCAATGACACAATCCATGCCTATGGGTTT
>NZ_QRDW01000010.1 GCF_003385955.1 Aestuariispira insulae | reverse complement strand
ATCTGTTCTTCGCTAAATCGACTGCGCTTCATGTCCGTCTCCTTTTATTGGACGGACTCTACTCATTTTTGGAGGAGTTTTAAGGGCTCACGTCAATGGTAGTTGCCGTGGAGAAGTGGTTTTGACGGTTGCCTATTCGCCACCTGTTGAGCCTAGGTTTGGCGCTGAGGCTGTACGTGTTTGCTTGGATGCTGCACTACAGCAGGAGCAACAGAACGGGCGTTGGAATGGAATTCTCAAACAGGAAGGGCTTGATGAGCATGCTGATGCCCACTCTTATGAGATAGATTTGGTGAAAAACGGAAAGAAGTGGAGTCCGATCCAAAAGTCGCGTGCGCGCCTCCGCGGTAAAGGCCACTCTTCAAACTTCAGACTTCATGTAGGGTATTTGGAGAGGGGTGATTTTGATATGCCATTAGATGGGATTCCTTTTACCGTAGTACTAACCATCAGGGATAATGAAGGCGTTGCACCTGTGTATAACGATGCGCGTCAATCGCTAATAAGTCTGACGCAAGCTGAGTTGCAGGACATTACCATCGCACAGCAACTAAGAGTTCGCCCGTAATTGTATAAATGCGGTTCTTAAGATGATTATCCCCGGCCATTTGGCCGGGGGTTCTCATTTTATGTGTCACAAAATTCGCATTTTATGAGTCAAGTTTCTCAAGTTATGAGTCATTTAACAACAAAAATCAGATCAAACGTCCAGGTTGGCCACTTTCAAGGCGTTATCCTGGATAAATTCGCGTCGGGGTTCGACCACATCGCCCATCAGCGTGGAGAAGATGGTCTCCGCCTCGTCTGATTGTTCCACCTTCACCTGCAGCAGGGTGCGGGCATCCGGATCCAGCGTGGTTTCCCAGAGCTGGTCCGGGTTCATCTCACCAAGGCCTTTATAGCGCTGCACGGCCAGGCCCTTGCGGCCCTGTTCCATCACGGTGGAAACTAGGCTGACCGGCCCGTTCACGTGAAAATCCTTTTCCTTATATTCCAGCACCGAATGGCTGTTGCCGAAATAGGCGCCGAGATCATCGGCCATGGCTTTCAATTTGATGGATTCCGCGCTGTGCAGAAGCCCGGCGCCAATCTCACAGCGCTGGGTCACACCGCGCAAGGTGCGTTCCAGCAGCAGGCCGCCATCATCGAGCAGGTCGCCGGTCCAGCCGCGCTCTAGCTCATCGGCCAGTTCGTTCAGGCGGGCGGCCAGTTTGTCGGCAGCGGCCTGCGCGGCGGTTTCGTCGTCAGTGAGAGAGGGGTCCAGAACACCGACCACGGCGGCCTGTTCCACCACATGGGCATTGCCGGTCTTGCGGGCCAATGGCTCCAGGAATTTGGCGGCGTCGCGTGCCTGTTCGACCACGGCATGAAGACCCTGGCCGGTATGCTGGGCGCCGTCGGCCCCGGTGAAGCGGGCGGCGGCGACCACATTGCCGATCAGGTATTTTTCCATGGCCGGATCGTCTTTCAGATAGACCACTTCATTGCCGCGCTTGGCCTGATAAAGGGGCGGCTGGGCAATATAGACATAGCCGCGCTCGATCAGTTCGGGCATCTGACGGTAGAAGAAGGTGAGCAGCAGGGTCCGGATGTGCGAACCGTCTACGTCCGCATCGGTCATGATGATGATCTTGTGATAGCGCGCTTTTTCGATGTTGAAATCATCACGCCCAATCCCGGTGCCCAGCGCCGTGATGATGGTGCCGATCTCCTGAGAGGAAAGCATCTTGTCAAAGCGCGCACGTTCCACGTTGAGAATCTTACCACGCAACGGCAGAATCGCCTGGAATTTCCGGTCGCGGCCCTGTTTGGCGGAGCCGCCGGCGGAATCACCCTCCACCAGGAACATTTCGGCCTTGGTGGCATCACGTTCCTGGCAATCCGCCAGCTTGCCGGGCAGGGAGGAGATATCCAAAGCCCCCTTGCGCCGGGTCAGCTCACGTGCTTTCCGGGCGGCTTCGCGGGCGGCGGCGGCTTCAACCACCTTCTGCACCACCTTGCGGGCTTCCTGGGGATGTTCCTCGAACCATTCCGCCAGCTTTTCATTGACGATGTTTTCCACAACGGGCCGCACTTCCGATGAAACCAGCTTATCCTTGGTCTGGCTGGAAAATTTCGGATCCGGCACCTTCACGGACAGGACGCAGGTCAGGCCTTCGCGTGCGTCATCACCGCCCAGGCTCACCTTTTCTTTTTTCGCCAGGCCCGAATTGGCAGCGTAATTATTGATCTGACGGGTGAGCGCCGCGCGGAAACCCGCGATATGGGTGCCGCCGTCACGCTGCGGGATATTGTTGGTGAAGCAGAGTGTGTTTTCGTGATAGCTGTCGGTCCATTCCATGGCGATATCGACGGTGATGCCGTCTTTTTCCCCATGCATGGCAATAACCGGTTGATGCAACGCCTGTTTGGATTTGTCGAGCCAGTCGACAAAGGCCTGGATGCCGCCTTCATAGAGAAGGTCGGTCACCACCGGTTCGGGGTGGCGGGCATCGGTCAGCAGGATATGGACACCGCTATTCAGGAATGCCAGTTCGCGCAGGCGGTGTTCCAAAGTGGAAAAGCTGAATTCCGTCATGGTGAAGGTGTCTTTGGACGGCAGGAAGGTGACTTCCGTGCCGCTTTCATCGCCGCATTCGCCGGTGATGGTCAGGGGGCCGTTGGCATCGCCATGGGAGAAGGACATCTCGTGGACCTGGCCATTGCGTTTGATCTTGAGCTTCAACAGCACGGAAAGCGCATTCACAACAGAAACACCGACACCATGGAGGCCGCCGGAGACCTTATAGCTGTTCTGGTCGAATTTCCCGCCGGCATGCAGCTGGGTCATGATCACTTCCGCGGCTGACACGCCTTCTTCATGATGCATGTCGGTCGGAATGCCGCGGCCGTTATCGGTCACGGTCACGGAACCGTCGCCATTCAGGGTCACGGTAACAAGATCGCAATGGCCGGCAAGCGCCTCGTCAATCGCGTTATCCACCACCTCATAAACCATGTGATGCAGGCCGGTGCCGTCATCGGTATCCCCGATATACATGCCCGGCCTTTTGCGCACAGCTTCCAGGCCTTTCAGGACCTTGATGGAGTCCGCGCCATATTCCGCGCTGTTTTCAATGCCGTTTTCATCACTCATGATCTATCGCTCACTAACCGATTAATTATTGTTATCGATACGTTCAATTGTTGCATTTGCCACCCGGAACAGCTGCGCCCGGTCCAGCAAACCTTCAAATACACCCGGTTCCGTGCCGGTCAGCCAGGATTGGCTGTTCAATCCCAACAGGATTTCGAAAAGGGCCGCCCGCCGGTCCGCATCCAGATGGGCCGCCACCTCGTCCAGCAGCAGGATGGGGGCCGTGCCCAATTCTGCTGCTTGCAGTTTCGCATGGGCCAGGACGATGGAAATCAGCAGGGCCTTCTGCTCGCCCGTGGAGCAAAGCGAGGCCTGCATTCCCTTGCCCAGATGGGTAACCTCCAGGTCCGACCGGTGGGGGCCGTGGGCCGCACCGCCGGTTTCCGCATCCCGGCGGCGGTTCTCCTGCAGGGCTTGTTTAAAACGGTCTTCG
This sequence comes from Aestuariispira insulae, assembly GCF_003385955.1. Lineage (GTDB taxonomy): Bacteria > Pseudomonadota > Alphaproteobacteria > UBA8366 > Aestuariispiraceae > Aestuariispira > Aestuariispira insulae. The sequence goes on along the minus strand of NZ_QRDW01000010.1, from coordinate 136,915 downwards.
GTCTGCAAAGCCGGCATCCGGCCCAGCCAGTCTTCCAGGCTCCCGGTCACTGCAACACCGGCGCCGGGAAAGGGGCCATCTGCCTTGCGGCAGACCAGATTGAGACGTTCCGCCATGGTCTTGCGGGCGGCCACAATGGCAATGCCGCGTTCGACCATCTGGGTTTCCAGGGCATCCAGCCAGGCAGCATCCGCCCGGCCTTCCTTTAATAGACGGGACCGTTCCCGCAACGTCTTGTCATAGGCATTCAGGCGGCCCGCATGGGCGGAATCAAACCCGTAGATCAGCCGGTCCAGGAAGCGCCGACGCGCCGAGGCACCCTCCTGGAACAGACCATCCATCTGCGGGGTCAGCCAGACCACATTAACATATTCGCCCAATGCCGCCTGAGACCGGGCATTGGCACCGTTGATCCGCACCAGCCGGCGTTCGCCCTCCGGTTCGCGGCCACTGCCCAGGCTAACCTCACCCATGGTGGACATGACGGTGGCAGACACCGCCCAGGGGCTGTCCCCACCGGCCCGGTCCATCTCTCTGGTCTTGGCCGTGCGCAATCCGCGTCCCGGGGCCAGCATGGATACGGCTTCCAGCAAATTGGTTTTGCCGGCACCGTTTTCCCCGGTGAGCAGGACCGGCCCCTGGTCTACATCCAGACGCGCAGAGACGTAATTCCGGAAATTGGAAAGCGTCAGTTTCTGCACGGCCAGTTTCGGGGCCATGGTCCCTTGCATGTCAACAGATTGCATCGCGGCCAGGGCCATCGCCCCTTAGACCCGCATCGGCATCAGCACGTAAAGAGCGCTGGCGTCTTCTGCGTCGCGCACGATCGTGGGCGAAGACGGGTCCGCCATCACAAATTCGGCGCTGCCGCTTTCGATCAGGGAGGCGATGTCCAGAAGGTAACGGGAGTTAAAGCCGATCTCGATGGTTTCCGCACTGTAATCGATAGCGACTTCCTCGCGCGCGGTGCCGTGGTCCTGGCTGGAGGCAGACAGAGTCATGGAACCCGGCGCAATGCTGATCTTGATCAGGCGGCCTTTTTCGGTGGAGATGGTGGACACACGGTCAACGGCTTCGGCAAAACTTTTGACATCGGCTTGCATCAGCTTGTCGTTGTTGGACGGGATCACACGTTCATAATCCGGGAAGGTGCCGTCGATCAGTTTGGAGGTCAGGATAATGTTGCCAAAGCTGTAACGCACCTTGGTTTCGGACAGGGCAACCTGGATCTCGCTGTCGGTTTCGTCGATCAGCTTGCGCAGTTCCTGGACGGTTTTGCGCGGCACGATGACGCCCGGCATGCCGGAGGCGCCATCCGGGGCCGCGATCTCGACCCGCGCCAGGCGATGGCCGTCGGTGGCGACTGCGCGCAGGACCGCAGGCGACGCATCCGCATTCACATGCATGTAAATCCCGTTCAGGTAATAGCGGGTCTCTTCGGTGGAGATCGCAAACCGGGTGCGGTCGATCAGCAGCTTGGCTTCGGAAGAGGTCAGGGTGAATTCATGGGGCATGTCGCCACCGGTCATGACCGGGAAATCATCGGTGGCCAGGGTCTGGAGGGTGAAGCGGGATCGACCCGCCTGCAGGACCAGCTGGCCTTCGCCGGTCGCGTCCAGATTGACCTGGGCACCGTCGGGCAGCTTGCGCACGATGTCATAAAGCGTATGGGCCGGGGCGGTGGTGGCGCCGGCGGTCTCGATCTCTGCGTCGACTTTCTCGACAACCGCGATATCCATGTCGGTGGCGGTCAGGCTCAGTTTGCCGTCGGCAGCTTCCAGCAGCACATTGGAAAGGATCGGAATGGTATTGCGGCGCTCAACCACACTCTGCACGTGATTGAGGGATTTCAGGAGGGCGGCGCGTTCAATGGTCAGCTTCATGATCTAAAATTTCTCTTTCGTTAACCCCTGTGGCTCTTCCATCGATTTCCGGCAAGAAAGGCCGGAATCAAAATGGCGCACCCCGGATCCGGAATGCCTGAGCCTTGTTGTGCGGATGGCGGAACTGAATTTTCCCTGGAAACACCGTTTTGAAACTGGTGCGAAGAGGGCGAAAACAGACCATTTTCCGCCCCGTTTCCATGGTCCGGTCATGCTGGATTTTCCGGGCTCTGGGAACGGGGGCGGAGTATAACATGTCAGCCCGAAAACCGAAGGAAAAATTAACAAATTTCCTCCGGGAAAAGCTTGGGTTGATCCCTGGCAATATTTGGTGATTAAACTATTGGAAATATTGTAAAAAAATCCAACGACAAATGTAGTTTTCCCATTCGGGAAGAGAGCTGTCTGCATGCAGGTAGTATATGGGATGCATCCAAGCGGCAGAAATGACCGAATCACCCGTTTAAAGGCTGTATTTTTGCGGGAAAAAACAAAGTCCCCCGACCTTGATCCGGGTCGGAGGACTGAAAAAAACGCCTGAGGTGCCTTTAGCCCTCAAGCATGCGCCGCAGCAGTTCCACATCCTCAGCAAAGCTTGAATCGGTGCCTTTCAGCTCGTCAATCTTCTTCACCGCATGCATGACGGTTGTATGATCCCGGCCGCCGAATTTGCGTCCGATCTCGGGCAGCGACCGGGTGGTCAGCTGCTTGGCCAGATACATGGCCACCTGGCGCGGGCGGGCGATGGCCCGGCTGCGCCGCGCGCTGTGCATTTCGGCCAGCTTGATATTGTAATGTTCCGCAACCCGCTTCTGGATCTCTTCAATGGTGATCCGGCGGTCATTGGCACGCAGCAGGTCATGGAGGACCTCCTGAGCGGTTTCCAGAGTGATATCACGCCCCACTAGGCTGGCATAGGCGATGAGCCGGTTCAGAGCGCCTTCCAGTTCGCGGATGTTCGACGTGATTTTGTGGGCCAGGAATTCCATCACCTTGCTGGGGATGGCGCATCCCATTTGTTCCGCCTTGGACTGCAGGATGCCCAGGCGCAGTTCATAGGTCGTGGAATGGATTTCCGCGACAAGGCCCCAGCCGAGACGGGATTTCATCCGGTCTTCAATACCGTCAATTTCGGCGGGCGATTTATCGGCGGAGATCACGACCTGCCGGTTCTGGTCCACCAGCGCGTTGAAAGTGTGGAAAAATTCTTCCTGGGTGCTGTCCTTGCCGGCGATGAACTGGACATCGTCGATCATCAGAACGTCGACCGAGCGGAACTGTTCCTTGAAGGACATGGTGTCTTTGTATCGCAGGGCCCGGATGAACTGATACATGAATTTCTCGGCGCTGAGATAGATGATCTTCTTCTCAGGGCTGGTTTGTTTGATATGCCAGGCAATGGCGTGCATCAGATGGGTTTTGCCGAGGCCGACGCCGCCATAAAGGAAGAGCGGGTTAAACGGAACGGCCTGGGCTTCGGCGACGCGCCGCGCGGCGGCAAAGGCCAGCTCGTTCGGTTTGCCGACAATGAAGCGGTCAAAGGAATAGCGTTCGTCCAGCGGGGCGGAAAAATCCAGGCTCAGGGTCTCTTCGCTGCCGTTGGCGGGTTCCGGTGTCGTCATGACCGGTGTGATTTCGGGCGTGGCCGGGCGGGCGCCGGCATGATCGATCTCGATCGCTTCAATGGCCGGGTTCTCAGAGGTCCAAAGCGTCACAAGCCGGTCGCGATATTGCGACTCAATCCAGTTTCGCATAAAGCGGGTCGGTACCCGGAGGCGCACGATGCCATTGTCAATGGAATCAAATGTGAGCGGTTTCAGCCAACTCTTATAGGCGGTTTCACCGTATTCTGCTCTTAACCTTGCCCTGATACGTGCCCATTGGGCGGATACTTTATCACTCATGTCCTCGCTTGTATTCGCAACCACAGACATTAATTGCCCCTATATCCTTGGTATGCCGTTCCCCGATGGATGTCCTCGACACCGGGGCCGCGCGATATACCGCGCGGCGGCCTGTTGAAAAAATTTATCCCGCCGGCTGAATGCCCATCCAAACGGGGATGCGCCGTCAGCCGTTCAATCGCGAATTGCCTTTCCGGGTGATCAGGGTGCGCCAGCACCCCCTGCGTCACGGCACATAGAAAAACAAACTCAACTGGGCGAATAAAGGATAGACACAAACTTCTTTCCTTCGTAACGCCCAAGTAAACGCCACGTTGCCAGAACAAATCTTCTTCGACACGAGATGTAATTCGGAGCAGAGTATTTCAATTTAACTTGCCGATTACTCAAAGTACCGATTCAGATACTCACACTACACCTGTGAGTTTTTATGTATATTATTGCTTGGGACTCCCCAGTACCCGTGCATTGACAACTTTACTCATCCGCCGGTTTGCGCGCAAGAAGACAAAATGTCGATTCGGGCAAATAAATTCATTGACAATTATCCACAGGCGGATTCTTGCATTTCTGCCATTATTCCGGCTGTGAAACAATGATGCGGCGCGGCGTGGGGGTAAGTGTTTGATCTGTTGGTGAGAGCTCGCGGCAGGCACGCAAAAAGGCCGCTATCCGTGCGGATGCGGCCTTTTTGTGTCTCGCAGATGCGAGGAAATCTGTGCCTGGTATCAGGTCAGATTAGAGCGCTTTAACGGCAGCAGACAGGCGGCTGATCTTGCGGGAAGCCGTGTTCTTTGCCAATACACCCTTGGTCACGCCACGATGCAGTTCCGGCATTGCAGCGCGGAATGCGGTTTCAGCGGCGGCCTTGTCACCAGCGTTGATCGCGGTTTCGACCTGGCGGACGAAGGTGCGGATACGGCTGATGCGATCGCGGTTGCGAGCGGTGCGCGTCTTAATCTGACGAATACGTTTCTTGGCTGATTGAATGTTAGCCATAGTTTCCAATTCCGTTTCTAGCGTTTTAGCTGAGCAGGCGGGCTTATACGGCCCTTTCAAGACCGCGTCAACCCCGCCGGCGACTCATTTTTCAAGAATCTTGAGGCCGGGCCGTTCAGCGATGGTTAAATTTTGGGGACCGTTTTTCTGCGAAGGCCTGCATGCCTTCCTTCTGGTCCTCGGTGGCAAAAGTTGCATGGAAGGTCCTGCGCTCAAAGCGAAGCCCTTCGGCCAGGGTGGTTTCATAGGCCCGGTTGACGGATTCCTTGGCCGTGAAAACGATCGGCCTTGACAGATCTGCAATCTTGGCGGCCGTCTTGATGGCTTCGTCTTTCAATTCCTCCAACGGCACAATGCGGCTGACCAAACCGGCGCGCTCGGCTTCCTCCGCATCCATGATGCGACCGGTCAGCACCATCTCCATCGCCTTGGATTTACCGACATAGCGCGGCAGGCGCTGGGTGCCGCCCGCGCCCGGGATTGTGCCGATTGTGATTTCGGGCTGGCCGAATTTGGCATTATCCGCCGCCAGGATGAAGTCGCACATCATGGCGAATTCACAACCGCCACCAAGCGCATATCCGGCAACGGCTGCAATGATCGGCTTGCGGCAGGTGGTGATCACTTCCCAGCCGTTGGTGATGAAATCTTCCAGATAGACATCCATGTAGGATTTGTCGGCCATTTCCTTGATGTCGGCGCCGGCGGCAAAAGCTTTTTCGGAGCCGGTCAGCACGATGGCGCCAATCTCGTTGTTGGCTTCCATGTCATTAAGGGCGGAGCCCACTTCCCGGACCAGATCGGTGCACAGGGCATTCAGCGCTTTGGGCCGGTTCAATGTGATGACGCCCACGTTATCATGGGTTTCCACCAGAATATGTTCGTAAGCCATGCCTAATCCTGCTCCCTATGGCGTGTTCGAATGAGATGATTGGTCTCAGGCCGCGGATTTAACCGCACCTCTTAAAGCGGCGCAAGGGTGAAGCGCACCGAAAGATTGCTCTGATCATCAAAGAAATCGATTGAGAGTTGTTCGTTTTCCCGCTGGAAGCGCTGCCGGGTTACCGGTTGCCACCCCATTTCGGGTAGGGTTGCGCCGTAAAATTCAAGGACGCTTTCCGGGGCCAAAGGGCCGGTGGCATATACTTCAACGATCCGGCCCGATGGCGAGTCAAAAACCACGGTGCCTTCTTCATCAACGATAAGCCCGCTTTGGACAGGCACATCCTCAAAACCGGGTAAAAAACCTTCCGCAGCGTCCTGCGCCCGAAGGGGGGCGGCAGTGATGGCCAAAAGGAAAAGAGCGGTTAAAAGGCGGGTGATCAGAAGGGGGTTCATCATCATGGTGGGCAGCATGCCTATCTTTGATGGCGAGGGCAATAGAAACTGGACCGGTTTGACTGGACAATCCGATGGATCACGCCATCGCACCCCTCCCTGCTGCAGGGGCTTCCCTCGCGGTCGTAAACATCGAAACTATGCTGAAAGTAGCCAAGCTCGCCATCGGCTTGGCGATAATCTTTCAGGGATGAGCCGCCCGCCGCGATTGCCTGGGTCAGGATCTCTTTGATATGGGGCACCAATTCACCCAGCTTTTTGCCCGAAATATCGCCAGCCAGCCTTTTGGGCGAAATGCCGGCGCGCCAAAGCGCTTCACAGACATATATATTGCCGAGACCGGCCACCACTTTCTGGTCCAGCAAAGCGGTTTTCACATTGCTCTTCCGCCCGGCCCAGATCTTTTTCAGATGCCCGGGGCTGAAATCCTCGCTCAAGGGTTCCGGGCCAAGGGGGGCCAGGCTTGGATGGCTGCCCAGGCCACCTGGCGCAATCAGGTCCATGAAGCCGAAACGACGCGGGTCATTGTAAACCACCACAGTGCCGTCTTCCATGGTGAAGACCACATGGTCATGTTTCTCGGCCTTTTGCCAGCCGCTGTTATGCCCGGTCTGGGCGCTGCTGGCGATGCCGGGGCCGGCGGATGCCGTCTGCGCCGGATGGATGGTGAAGCGGCCAGACATGCCCAGATGCACCATCAGATGGCTGTCATCATCCAGCCTGGCCAGCATGTATTTCGCCCGCCGCCTGATCGCTTCGATCCGCCGTCCCTGAAGGTGGAGGGTGAAATTTTCTGGAAAGGGAAAGCGCAGGTCGGGCCGGTTCTGGGCGACATGGTTGATCCTGCGGCCTTCCATGAAAGGGGCCAGTCCGCGGCAGACAGTTTCGACTTCGGGCAATTCGGGCATGGTCAGATCTAATAAGAGAAGGTTGAAACGGAGTGAGATTGGTTGGCCCGTGCGGCCGCTTGACGCGGCATCTCTAAAGACTGGTCAAGGGGCTTGGGCTCAGTTATGTTCGCGGCCATGACAAACGCGCATCAAGATAATCACGATTCACCGGACCATAAAACCGTTTCCTTCGGTTTCACGGAAGTCGCATCTGACGAAAAGCAGGGGCTGGTCCAGGGAGTCTTTGAATCGGTCGCGGGCAATTATGATCTGATGAATGATCTGATGTCCGGCGGCATCCACCGGCTTTGGAAAAACACCCTGATCGACATGCTCAAGCCGCGCAGTGACATGCGTCTTTTGGATGTGGCGGGCGGCACCGGGGATATTGCCTTCCGGTTCCTGCGGGCCGGCGGCGGCCATGTGACGGTCTGTGATCTGACCGAAGGCATGGTCCGTGTCGGGCGTGACCGGGCCATTGATCAGAATATCTTGGGCGGGGTAGATTGGTCCGTTGGCGATGCGCAGCGCCTGCCATTGCCGGACAATTCTGTTGATGCCTATACCATTGCCTTTGGGTTGCGCAACGTCACCGAACCGCAGATGGCGTTGGCAGAGGCTTTTCGGGTGTTGAAACCCGGCGGGCGCTTCCTCTGCCTTGAATTTTCTCATGTGGTCCTGCCGGTTTTTGACAAAATCTATGACGAATATTCTTTCCGCCTCCTGCCGCATATCGGCTCGATTGTCGCGGGTGACAAAGAATCCTATGTGTATCTGGTGGAAAGCATCCGCCGTTTCCCGCCGCAAAAGAAGCTGGAAGCGATGATGCGTGACGCCGGTTTTGACATGGTAAGCCACCGGAACCTGTCCGGGGGTATCGCCGCCATCCATTCCGGCTGGCGGATTTAAAGACACTCTTTTTGGACATATTTGGGACGGCGACGGAAATCGATGCTGAACGGGTTGAAGAATACCATCCGGCTCTTGGCCATTGTCCGAACGCTGGCTCGACAGGATGCGCTATGGCCGCTTGAACAGGCCGGGGCGTCAAAACTGGCCCTGATGCCCGTGAAGATCCTATGGCGTAGGAAGCGCCAGGGGCGGTCGGGCGAAAAACTGGCCAATGCGCTGACCGATCTGGGGCCGACCTTCATCAAACTGGGCCAGGCCCTTTCCGTCCGGTCAGATTTGGTGGGCGAGCGCGTTGCCGAGGATCTGGCTCGATTGCAGGACAGCCTGCCGCCTTTTGCATATGAAACCGCAAAAGCCACCGTCGAGCGTGAGCTGGGCGAACCGCTGGACGCGCTTTTTGCCGAGTTTGCCAAGGAACCGGTGGCCGCGGCCTCGATCGCCCAGGTCCATAAGGCGCAAACCACGGATGGCCGGCAGGTTGCGGTCAAGATCCTGCGGCCGGATGTTGAGAAACGCTTTGACCAGGATGTGGCGCTGTTTTTCTGGTTGGCCGGGCTGGGCGAGCGGTTTTTCCCGAAACTCAAGCGGCTGCGTCTTTCCGAGGTGGTGCAGACTTTCCATGAATGGGTGCTGGTGGAGATGGACCTTCGCCTGGAAGCCGCTGCGGCGAGCGAGCTGGCGGAAAACTGTGCCGAGGATGAAGGCTTCCGGGTGCCCGAGGTGGATTGGGACCGTACCGCCAAGCGGGTTTTATGCACCGAATGGGTCACCGGGCTTCGTATTGATGATCTGGAAGGCTTGCGGGCCGCAGGGCATGATGTGGAAAAAGTTTTGGAGCATTCGGCCCGGATTTTCTTCCTGCAGGTGTTCCGGGACGGGTTTTTCCATGCTGATATCCATCCCGGCAATATGTTCGTGGATGAAAACGGCATCCTGACACCGGTGGATTTCGGCATCATGGGTCGGGTTGACTGGCCTACAAGGCTGTTCCTGGCGGATATGCTGATCGGATTTCTGCAGCGTGACTATCGCAAAGTGTCGGATGTGCATTTCGACATGGGGGTGGTGCCGCCCCATAAATCACGCGACGCCTTCACCCAGGCGCTCAGGGCCATTGGCGAACCGCTGCTGGGCAAGCCATTGAATGAAATCAGCCTTGGTCGTCTTCTGGCCCATCTGTTCCAGACCACGGAAGATTTCGACATGGAGACCCAGCCGGATCTCCTGTTGCTGCAAAAGACGATGGTGGTTGCCGAAGGGGTCGGGCGGAAACTAAATCCCAAAGTCAATATGTGGATGTTGGCCCAGCCCCTGATTGAGGATTGGATGATTGCCAACCGCGGTCCCGAGGCGCAGTTGCGCCAGGCGGCGATCGATGGCAAGAATTTGATCATGCGGCTGCCGGGGATGCTGGAAAAAGCGGATAGGGCGCTGGCGTTAATGGAGCGCATCGAAGCCGGAGGTGGCAACGACCATCGCGGAATATGGGGAAAACGCCCGAATTCTGCGGGGAATGGTGTGAAATTGGTGACCGGGTTCTCTTTGGTAACTGCGATAGCAGCCTTGTCGCTGGTTCTTTTCCAATAAACATACCAAATATCCGGATCTGGAGCTGAATTTCTTTCTTAATTTATTGATATAAAACAATATACAATAACTTCATTTGTAGTTATATTTCAGCTGAATAGCATGAGAATGAATCGCTCATGGCATGAAAAACTGCGTTTAAAGTTAAAATTTTAATAAATAATCCGCTTTCAAACAGACTTTTCAAATTTCCGATCGTGGGGGTGCATTTCCTGATTGCCTTTTTGGGGGTTTCAGGTAAATCTACAATCGACTTATGTGAATAAATCGATACCCCAGGAATGTGGTGCATGACCAAAAATAAGCGCATCCTGTTAATCATCTCCGGCGGCATTGCCGCCTATAAGACCTTGGACCTAATTCGCCGTATGCGCGAGTGCGGCTATTCCGTGCGCGCCATTTTGACGAAAGCCGGAGCGGAATTTGTCACGCCTTTGTCGGTTTCCTCCCTGACGGAGGATAAAGTCTATGGAGAGTTGTTTTCCCTGACCGATGAATCGGAAATGGGCCATATCCAACTCTCCCGGGATGCGGATCTTCTGGTGGTGGCGCCGGCCAGTGCCGACCTGATTGCCAAGATGGCCAATGGTCTTTGCAATGATCTGGCAAGTACCGCCCTGTTGGCGACTGACAAACCCGTCATGATTGTGCCGGCAATGAATGTGCGCATGTGGCAACATCCGGCCACACAAGCCAATATCAAAACTTTGTCGGCACGGGGCGTAATCCAGGTTGGGCCCGCAGAAGGCGCAATGGCCTGTGGTGAGTTTGGCATGGGACGGATGAGTGAGCCCATGGAGATTTTGGAGGCAGTAAACCGCCACTTCCAAATCGTATCGATTTCAAAACAACACAGTGATATAAATAAAAAAGCGTTGGTAACCTCGGGACCGACCCATGAGCCTATTGATCCCGTTCGCTACATCGCCAACCGGTCATCCGGGCGCCAGGGACATGCGATAGCCGCTGCTTTGGCAGCGCGTGGCATCGAAACGACCTTGGTCAGCGGGCCAACTGATCTACCGGATCCAAAAGGGGTCAATGTGATCAGGGTTGAGTCTGCCGAGCAGATGTTGTCAGCCTGCAATGATCAACTTCCGATAGATGTCGCCATCTGTGCTGCGGCGGTGGCTGATTGGCGGGTGAAAGATGCTGGATCGCAGAAAATGAAGAAAGAAACCGGTGGCCTGCCCACTCTCGAATTGGTGGAAAATCCGGACATTTTACACGCGATATCATCGAGAAAAAAACAGCGCCCTGATCTGGTGGTTGGTTTCGCAGCCGAAACGGAAAATGTGGTCAAAAATGCTACGGCGAAAAGGCTCCGCAAAGGTTGTGATTGGATATTGGCCAATGATGTCTCGATCGGTACGGGTACCTTCGGTGGGGAAAAAAACGCCATCCATTTTATCACCGATGATGGCTGCGAGGATTGGCCGCATATGACAAAGCAAGCGGTGGCGGAACGATTGGTGGATTCAATTGTCAGCCATTTTTCCGTACCGGGAAAAGATAAGAATTCAGAAGCGGCGGAATAACTGCTTTTGCAGGTAACCCACAAGATCAAGGGGATCATGAATGACACAGACACTAAAGATAGCGATCACACGAACCAATCATGGTATCGGGCTTGATCTGCCATCCTATGCGACCGCCGGGTCTGCCGGTGCTGACTTGCTAGCGGCAATCCCGGACAGCCATGTGATCCATCCCGGCAAGCGGGCATTGATCCCAACCGGCATCAGCATCGCGTTGCCGGAAGGGTATGAGGCGCAGGTCCGCCCCCGTTCCGGACTTGCGCTGCGTGAAGGGATCACCTGTGTCAATGCGCCGGGCACCATCGATGCGGATTATCGTGGCGAGGTTGGGGTGATCCTGATCAATCATGGGGAAGAAGATTTCGTGGTGACCCGGGGTATGCGCATCGCACAGATGCTGATTGCGCCGGTGATCCAGGCAGAATGGGATCTGGTGAAGGAACTGCCCGAAACCGTGCGGGGTGCGGGCGGGTTCGGTTCCACCGGAACCCACGGTTAAACATGTATTCATGAAGTGAAGGCCGTAACGGTATGAGACTGACCAAAAAACTGATGTTTGCGATCGAGGCGGTGCTGGATATCGCCTATCATGCATCCGACCTGCCGGTTCAAAGCAAGGAAATCGCAGAGCGCCAGGGCATCCCGCGCCGCTATCTGGAGCAGGTTCTGCAGAATCTGGTCCGGTCCGACATTCTACGCGGTGTGCGTGGGCCACGCGGCGGTTATCGCCTGGCTCGGGAACGGCGCAATATATCGGTGGCGGATATTGTCCGGGTTGTCCAGGAGATGGATGGCGCGATGGATCCCCTGACTGATCCCGCCGGATCGGAGCTGGGCCATGCGGTCCTGCGTCCGCTCTGGCAGGAGTTGGAGGATCAGGCCCTGGTGAAATTGGGGGAAACCAGCATCGAGGATCTGTGTAAATCCGCCCAGAAGGCTGGTATCGAAAGCCAGAACCAGACGACCTTTGACTTTATGATCTGAGAAATAGCCCGACCCGGCTTCAAAAGCGGCGGGGTCGGTATTATGTGAAGATGGATAATCCCGCCCGCTTCCGATCAAAACGGACAGGACGGACAGATAACAAGGAATGAGTGACATGGGTAAGACTGAATTTCGCGGCAAGATCTATGATAGCATGATTGAAACGGTGGGGGGCACCCCGCTGGTCCGCCTGCATCGCTTTTCCGAAGAGCATGACGTCCAGGCGGAAATCCTGGTGAAGCTGGAATTTTTCAATCCGCTGGCCAGTGTTAAGGACCGCATCGGCAAGGGCATGATCGAAGCCATGGAAGCCGCTGGTGCCATCACACCCGGTAAAACGGTCCTGGTTGAGCCCACGTCCGGCAATACCGGGATCGCGCTGGCCTTTGCCGCGGCCTGTAAAGGCTATCGTCTGATCCTGACCATGCCGGAAAGCATGTCGATCGAGCGCCGCAAGATGCTGCGTTTGCTGGGTGCGGAACTGGAGCTGACCGATGCGGCAAAAGGCATGAAAGGGGCAATTGCCCGGGCGGAAGAGCTGCTGGAAGAATTGCCGGATGCCGCTATGCCGCAACAATTCCATAATATCGCCAATCCGCAGGCGCATCGCGAAGGCACTGCGCTGGAGATCTGGGAAGACACCGGCGGGGATGTTGATGTGTTGATTTCCGGTGTGGGCACCGGCGGCACCATCACCGGTGTTGCAACTGCGCTGAAAGAGAAAAACCCCAATTTCTATGCGGTGGCGGTAGAGCCGGAAGACAGTCCGGTCCTGTCCGGTGGTCAGCCCGGTCCGCATAAGATCCAGGGGATCGGTGCCGGTTTCGTGCCGGACGTGCTGGATACGGATGTGATCGACGAAGTGGTGCGCATTGCCAATGAAACCGCCTTTTCAACCGCCCGTGCGGTGGCCAAATCCGATGGTGTTCCAGTCGGCATTTCCGGCGGCGCGGCCCTGGCGGCAGCGGTCGAGGTCGGCAAGCGTCCGGAAATGAAAGGCAAGCGGATCGTCGTTATCCTGGCAAGCTTCGCCGAGCGTTATCTCTCCACCAGTCTGTTTGACGGCCTGTAAGCCCGGCCTGTCTCAAACATTCGATTTTGTAACCTGTAACTGTGGGTGAGCCCGCCGCCATGCGCGAAGACCTGACCGATGCCGAACTGGAACGCTATGCCCGCCATGTCATCCTGGATGAGGTGGGTGAAGAAGGGCAGCTGAAGCTGCTGCAATCGAAGGTTCTGGTGGTTGGTGCCGGCGGCCTGGGTTCACCCATTCTGCTCTATCTGGCGGCGGCCGGGGTCGGCACGATTGGGATCATCGACCATGATGTGGTGGATGTGACCAACCTGCAGCGTCAGATCATCCACACCACTGAAGAAATCGGTGAAGCCAAAGTGTCGTCGGCGGCGGAAAAGATCGAGGCGCTTAATCCTGATGTCGAGGTGATCGAGCATCGCATGCGCCTCAATGCCGCAAACGCGGTCGAGATCGTCAGCCAATATGACATTGTGGTGGACGGATCGGATAATTTCACCGCCCGCTATGTCACCAATGATGCCTGCTTCTTTGCCAAAAAGACCCTGGTCAGTGCAGCCCTGGTCCGGTTCGAGGGGCAGATATCCACCTATAAACCCCACGAAGGCGGACCTTGTTACCGCTGTCTGTTTCCGTCGGCGCCGGATGCGGATCTGGTGCCGCGCTGTGACACGGTCGGTATCCTGGGGTCAGTTGCAGGTGTGGTCGGCTGCATGCAGGCGACCGAGGTCTTGAAGGAAATTTTGGGCATCGGTACCGGCCTGATGGGGCAATTGGTTTTGTTCGACGCCTGGGACATGAACCAGCGCAAGATCAAGACCAAACGCGATCCGGGCTGCGCGCTGTGCGGCGATCATCCGACGATCATGTCTGTAAGGTGAGCCACCTTACTCTGTCGTCATGCCGGACTTGATCCGGCATCCAGTACATAAGATTCTATCGTTTGCGTTTATTGCCCCTGGACCCCGGACCAAGTCCGGGGTGACGGAATTTTGCTTTCAAACTCATGCATCATTTGCCTAATGGTGAATTTCCAGTAGCATCTTTTTCCATCAATGAGGGAATGTGGGTGAATTGTGCGACCGGATAGAGTCAAAATACCTGAGATCTTTCAAGGGTTTCTTGAAGGCTATTTCCATCAGGACGCACCCTATATGTACAAAAGGGTAGAGGAGTTGGTCGAAAATTTTGTTACCGGCCTGCCCGCGCGCGAACGCCGGGAATTTGCTGATTTCTTGCAAACTCTTCTGGATAGCGGCTGGCATGGCTCAGAATTTAAGCGGCTTTATCGGCGTTGTGACTGTGTCATGTTGGCAAAAGGTCAACGTCGATATCACCAATGGCTGGCTAATGCTGTCCGCGATGGTGTCCCCATCCCTCCTTACGAACCGAAATGAGTGTGGTCTTGGCGGCATAGCCAGATCCAGCGCCCGGTCAGGATAGAGACGGACACCACCGAGCCAACGGCGATGGCCTCGAACAAGCCGAAAACCCCATGGGGCAGGATCTGGGTGAACAGATAGCCGCAGGGGATCATGATCGCCATATAGCTGGTGAAATTGAGCATGGTCGGGATCCAGGTGTCGGTGGCGGCGCGCAGGGATTGCGCCATAACGATCTGGCCGCCATCGGCATACATGATCAGCCCCAAAATGCTGAGGATTGGCACCGAAAGGGCGATCAGGCTGGCGTCATCCAGATAAACGCCGATCACCATCTCCGGCCAGAACCAGAAGGAAAAGGCGTAAAGGGACATCAGAACCGTCGTTGCGGCAAGGCCGGTCCAGCCGGCCAAGGCGCGATCCCGGTGATCCCGCCGACCATGGGCGATACCGACCCGGACCGCGGTCGCGGTGGCAAAGCCAAGCGCGGTCATGAAGAGCATGCCCATCAAATTGATGCAGATCCCGTAGACGGCGGCGGCATCCGCGCCCAGCCAACCCGCATAAACCGACATCACAGCAAAAGAGGCGGTTTCAAATCCATAGGATAAACCGGCTGCATATCCGTAATGGCGCTGGGTTCTGGAATCCCGCCACCAGCTGCGCGGCAGTTTCAATCTTATGCCAAGCGCTTCCCGGTCGGGCAGGAACCATACATAGCCGATCAGGGTGAGTGCCATGAAGCTGCGGGCTGTGACGGTTGCAAGCGCCGCACCTTCGGCCCCCAGAGCGTCCGTACCGAACAAGCCATAGATCAGAACGGCATTGAGCGCGATATTCACCAGATTGGCGAGGCCGATCGTCACCAGCACGGGGTAGGGCCGGCCCAGTCCCTCCAGAAAGAAGGAGGTGGTCACAAAGAGGATGCTGGGCAGCAGCCCGATCCCCTGCAAGGCCATGATCCGGGCGCTGCCTGCACGTAAGTCCTCCGCGGGTCTGGTTGCTTCGAAATAGGCGTCGCCAAATTGGGAAAGGCCCAGCATGACCAGACCGATCAGCAGGGCATAGGGGAGGGAACGTTTCCAAACCGGCCCCACTTCGGCCAGCTTGCCTTCGCCATGGGCATGGGAGGTGGAGACCATGGTGCCGAACATCAAACCGATCCCGATCACCAGCAGCACGACAAAGGGGGATGTCCCCAGTGTATAAACCGCCACATCCTGCGCGCCCAACCGACCCAGCATCACCATGTCCGCAGCCGCCAGCAGCAACAGCCCCGCGCGACTGACAATCACCGGCATGGCAAGGCGCATGAGCTCTGCCACATGGCGGGCGACCCTTTGTCTCGATGTTTGCAATTTATAAGATGGCAGCGACATGTTTTTCCCCCGATGATTATTCTGATGGCCTCTGGCAGCTGGAGGGTCAATAAAATTATTCTGCTGTCTTATTCATGTTGTTCGAAAACTACTTAGGAAGTTTTAACGGTTTCCATGCTAGCATCCGTTCTAGAGGCCGGGTGACGTTGGATTTGCTGTTCACGGAACCGAGTGCTCCCGGCGTCAGAGCGCGGGGATATGAAAGGCAAAGCGAGAGGGGCCCAAATGGTGGAGAACATGCCGAAGCCTTCCGGCGGGAAAGGTCAGGCAGAGCGTTCGGAAGCGGATATGAACGCGGAAATCCTGCACTTGCGTGAAAGCATTCAGGCAATGCGGGATGAGCTGGAACGTGCCAATCATGAAAAATCCGCTGCCATCCAAAAGGCACGGGCGCAATCCCGGGACGAGTTGGAACAGTTGAAGGCGACGATCCAGGCCCTGCGGGACGAGATGGAGCATCTGTCCTTGTCCAAACGGTCGGAAGTCCAGGCCGCTCTGGCTGGTGGCAATGAGGAGATCGGCCAGCTGCATGAGACCATCCAGGCCCTGCGGGATGAAATGGAGGCAATGAAATTTGCCCATGCGGATGCACAGCAGGGCCTGCGTTCAGAATATGAGGGCCAGATTGCCCAGATGAAGGAAACCATTGTTGCCATGCGCAACGAGCTGGAACGGTCGGGGGTGCCGGGGAAAATGCCCGGCAAGCCGCCGGGAAAAATTGATAAAGCCGGAAGGGGAGGCAAAACGTGGCGCGGAAGCAGGCCGCATTGAGCGCACAGGGTGATGCGGGCTCGGCACGCCTGCAATATCTGGAAATGCTGTTGAATGTCTCCCGGCAGGTTGCCGCGGAAGAAACCCTGGATGCCATGCTGACGGCGATCACGGAAAACGCTGTGGAGCAAACCGGTTCCGTCCGGGGTAGCCTGTTTCTCAATGACCCGAAAACCCATGAACTTTATTCCCGGATCACACTGGGTGAGAAAATGCGCGAGATTCGCATTCTAAATTCCAGCGGGATTGCCGGCGCGGTGTTCCAAACCGGTGTCGGTGAAGTGGTCAACGACGCCTACAGTGATCCCCGGTTCAATAAGACCGTGGATAACGAAACCGGTTTCACAACCAAGCAGATCCTGTGTGCTCCGGTGCGCACACCCGGTGGCAAAGTCATTGGCGTGATCCAGACCCTGAATAAGGAAAAGGGCGATTTTGACCAGCATGACCTGGAATTGCTGGAGATGCTGACCAGTCAATGCGCGGTGACCCTGCAAAGCGCGCAGCAGGTGGAGCATATGGAGCTGACCCGGGCAAAGGAAATGGAATTCCTCAATGTGGTCAGTGACATCACTTCCGAGATTGATCTGTCCAACGTGCTGCAAAAAGTCATGGTGGAGGCGACAAGAATGCTGGATGCGGATCGCGGCACTTTGTTCCTGAATGATGCCAAGACCGCTGAGCTTTTTTCCAAGGTGGCGATGGGCGATTCTATTGGCGAGATCCGCCTGCCCAATCATTTGGGGATCGCGGGCAAGGTCTTCACCACCCGTAAAACCGTCAATATCCCCTATGCCTATGCGGATCTTCAATTCAATCCGGCCTTCGACAAGCAGACCGGCTATTTCACCCGATCGATCCTTTGTGTGCCGGTGGTGAATAAAGAAGGGGACTGTATCGGGGTGACCCAGGTGCTGAACAAGAAAAACGGTACCTTCACGGAAGAGGATGAAAGCCGACTGAAAGCCTTCACCGCCCAGGTGTCCATCGCCCTGGAAAATGCCAAGCTGTTTGATGATGTGCAGCGCATGCAGAATTATAACCAGAATATGCTGGAAAGCATGTCCAACGGCGTGGTCACCCTGGATGAAAAAGGCCATGTGGTGACCTGCAATGCGGCGGGATTGAGCATTCTACATACCGACGAGGAAGGAATTGTCGGCCGTGATGTTGCCGATTTCCTGGCCGGCGAGAATGATTGGGTGCTGGACCGTATTGCCCGGGTGCGGGAAAGCAGCGAGACGGAAATCGCGGTGGATGCGGAACTGCATCTGGGGGGCGAGACCATCTCGGTCAATCTCTCGGTGCTGCCGCTAATGAGCCAGGAAAATGACGAGGCGTTGGGTTCCATGCTGATGATTGAGGATATTTCCTCGGAAAAACGTATGAAATCGACCATGTCGCGCTATATGGATCCAGGCCTGGCGGATCAGCTGCTGGAATCGGGCGAGGAGATGCTGGGCGGGCGCCAGACCGAAAGCACGGTGCTGTTTTCCGATGTGCGCTCCTTCACCACGATTACCGAAACCCTTGGCGCACAAGGGACCGTCAGTCTTCTCAATGAATATTTCACCATTATGGTGGACTGTATCACCCGGGAAGGCGGCATGCTGGATAAATTCATCGGCGATGCGATCATGGCCGGCTTCGGCATTCCATTGCCTCATGAGGATGATGAAGACCGGGCCATGAGGGCGGCCATCGCCATGATCAGCGAGCTTCGCGAATGGAATATCGGTCGCAGGCAGGCGGGCGAGTTGGAAATTGACATGGGGATCGGCCTGAATACGGACAAGGTGGTCAGCGGTAATATTGGTTCGCCCAAACGCATGGATTACACCATGATCGGGGATGGTGTGAACCTTGCCGCCCGGCTGGAAAGCGCCTGCAAGCAATATAAGGCGCGGATATTGATCAGTGAAAATACCAAGGCCCGGCTGCATGGCACATACCGCATGCGCGAGGTGGATCTGGTGGTGGTCAAGGGCAAAACCAAACCGGTCAGCATTTTCGAAGTGCTGGATTACTATAAGGATGAGGAATTTCCCAACCTGATGGATGTGGTGGGTCATTTCAATGAAGGGGTCATCCATTACCGCAAACAGGAATGGGACCAGGCCAAAACCTCGTTCCATAAGGCCCTAAAGGCCAATGCGGAGGACGCGCTTTCCAACATTTATCTCGACCGGGTGGATCATATGCTGGCCGAGCCCCCGGGCGATGACTGGGACGGCGTGTGGGTGATGACCAGCAAGTAATCCTCCTTAATAAGGAAAGTGTCTGAAATCCGGATCCCTGGCATCTAAGTGACCAAAGGGCTCATCCGGTCGTTGCAGGTCCCGCCTCAGATAATCCAGCTCCGGCGGAAGTTTGTTGGTGTGTTTGAGCGCTTTGCGGCGCAATAGATTCTTCAGCAGAACCATCATGGGAATAAACATAATCGTGCCTTCCTTGTATCGGTTAGGCTTCCCATATTATTCATATTGTAATAAAGAAAAACAGATGATTTGGCATATTGTTATTCATTGGTGAATAGAAATGGATTGGAACGACATTCGCTTTTTCCTGAGCGTTGCCGAAAATGGCACCCTTTCTGCGGCAGCCAAAGCCTTGAACGTCAGCCAGCCCACGGTGGGGCGGCGCATGGATGCGCTGGAACAGGTGGTCGGCCGGCGGTTGTTTGAGCGATCGCAACAGGGTTTTTCCCTGACAGCGGCGGGTGAGATTTTGCTACCGCATGCCTTGCGAATGCAGGCAGAGGCACTTTCCTTTCTGAAGCATCCAGGGGGGGCGGAAGATGATTTGAGCGGTCCGGTCCGGATCCGGCTGGGTGAGCTGACCAGCCGCTTTTTTGCCAGTCACCTGCATGAATTTCGGGCCCGTTATCCCAAGATCCAGATTGAGCTGGAAACCAGTTATGAGTTGGCGGATCTGTCGCGCAAGGAAGTGGATATCGCCATGGTCGATACTTTGCCGGGGCACGGGGATATCACGGTGAAGAAACTGGCCCATTACACCCATGCGGTCTATGGGGCCCGGTCCTATGTCGCGGAGCACCCCGAGGCCTTCACCGAGGACCGCTACAGCAAATGTGATTGGATCACGGCCGAGGTCCGGGGGGATTGCGGGGCGGATCATGCATGGGTGATGGGCAAGATCGGCCCCAACCGGCCATCCGTCACCTGCCGCACATTCAACGGCCTGTTTGCAGCGTTGGAAGGCGGCGCTGGATTGGCGGTCTGTTCCATTTTCTCGCTCGAGGATAATCCAAATGTGGTGCGGGTTTCGGAGAAGGTCGAAGAGCTGAGCTTTGAAGCGTGGCTGGTGGCGCACAGGGATCTCCTGGCCCTGCCGCGGGTGCGGGTGCTCTGGGACTGGCTGGTGGGATTATTTGAGGTCCATCGCGGCGCGTTTGAGAATTTCCGCGAGGAACTAAGGGATGTCGCCGTATAGCCGTTCAGTCACGGTTGCTGGCAGTCGGGGAACGCGGTTCTTGCTTGCTCGGCAGATGCAAAAACTTCGCGGATTGCAGCAGCTATCCGGTCTTGCCCGGCGCGCGTGCTGATGCGTTTAGCTTTGATCGTTGGTTGGCAGTCCGAATCGTAGGCTTCAACAACAAAATAAGTGTGTCTTGCTGGCAAACCGAAGGATTGATTGATTTCGTCCCGATTGCTGGAGGCGGGCTTTTGCCTGTCGGGAGCGGCCATCATCAATAGGTTGAGCTTATGTTTTCGGATCAGATTTTCTGCATTTGCTTTGGTGAAGCGGCAGTTTTTCACCTGCCAACCACAAGGATCGGGAAAAGACAGGGTGTCAAACATAGCGGCAAATGCCGGCGAAGCTGAGCTTGCAACTTCCACCGGGGTCCTATCTTCAATCAGGCGGTGCCCCATGATAGTGATCCCGCCAACCCGCATTTTGTCCTGTGCTTCGGATATAGTGCTGTTTCCGGCCGCAAGCCAAAAAGACAAGAAAATCGCGAAGCTGGATTTCGGAGGCAGTTCCATAATCTGAGGGTTAGAACATCATATCAATCACACGGTCGGGCGGGTTGTGGCCGTCCATGACGGTGCGGATGTTGATAATGACCTTTTCACCCATGGCGACGCGGCCCTCGATGGTGGCCGACCCCATATGCGGCAGCAGGACGGCATTTTCCAGCTTCAACAGCTTTGGATTGATCTTGGGTTCGCTCTCAAACACATCCAAGCCTGCCCCGGCGATATCCCGGTTCTGCAGAGCTTTCAACAGGGCTGTTTCGTCAATCACCTCGCCGCGGCTGGTATTGACGATATAGGCGTGCGGCTTCATTAGGCCCAGGCGTCTGGAATTCAATAGATGATAGGTGGCCGGCGTGTGCGGACAGTTGATGGAGAGGATGTCCATATGGGCGATCATCTGATCCAGGCTGGACCAATAGGTAGCCTCCAGCTCTTCTTCCAGGCCCTCATGCACGCGGTTGCGGTTATGATAATGGATCGAGAGGCCGAAACCCTTTGCGCGCCGGGCGACCGCGGTGCCGATGCGGCCCATGCCAATAATGCCCAAACGCTTGCCCCAGATCCGATGACCCAGCATGCCGGTCGGGCTCCAGCCCTGCCATTTGCCGGTCCGGACCAGGCGTTCGCCCTCTGCCAGGCGGCGCGGCACGGCCAGGATCAGCGCCATGGTCATGTCGGCGGTGTCTTCGGTCAGGACGTCCGGCGTGTTGGTGACCATGATACCTTTTGCCTTGCAGGCCTGGAAATCGATATGGTCAACCCCGGTGCCGAAAGATGCGATCAGTTTCAGCTGGGGCCCCGCCGCTTCGATGATCTGGCGGTCAATCCGGTCGGTCACGGTCGGTACCAGAACATCCGCTTCTTTGACTGCGGCCAGCAATTCATCCTGGCTCCAGGCATGGTCATCCAGATTCAACCGGCAATCATAAAGTTCCATCATCCGGGTTTCGATGATTTCCGGCAGTTTTCGCGTGACGATCACCAATGGTTTCTTGGTGGACATGGATCTTCCGCTCCCTGGTTTCGAATTTTAATCAGCCGCGATGGATAAAAGGCGGTTAATCTGGTCTTGACCTATCCCCTAACTGTTACTGTATTAAGAATCAAACAATCCCGCTTCACAACACCTGATTTTAGATCGACCGATCCATGGCGCGTATCCGACATATTCTTTTTCTGCTGGCCTTTGTTTCCGGGTTCGTTCCGGCTTTGGCGGCCTGGGCAACCTCCCTGCCGGTGCCGCGGATGGTTTCCCTGCGGGCCGATGAGGTGAATGTCCGCTCAGGCCCGGGCGTACGCTATCCGGTAAAATGGGTGTTCCAGCGCCGGGATATGCCGGTGGAGATTATTGCTGAATATGACACATGGCGGAAAATCCGCGACTGGGAGGGGGCGGAAGGCTGGGTTCACCGGGCCATGGTGACCGGGCGCCGGACAATCATTGTCCTGAACAGGGAGGTGACCATCCGTCGTTCTTCCGCGGATGAAGCCCCGGCGGTTGCCAGACTGGGCCAGGGGATGGTTGCCAGGGCCGAAGAATGTGGCCCCCAATGGTGTTACTTGAGCGTGCGCGGTTATGAAGGATGGGTCCGGCGGCAAGGGCTGTGGGGCATTTATGAAGACGAAATCATCGAATGATCATGCCAGTGGGGCGCCAATCATATCGAGAGGGATATTGACGGTAATTTTCCGTTGAATTCAGGGGTAGTCCACGCTATCAACATCTATGTCCGATAGGTAACTTTCCGACTGTAAAATCGCCTGATCAGGGCCCCATTTTTGCCCTTATTCCGATGCAGATTGATGATCGTCTGTATCAATGGAAGAGAATATGACCGAAGTACTAAGAAACGTTATGGCATCCCTGTTTGTAATGATCACTATTTTTGCCATTGTGTGTCTGGTGACCGGTGGCGGCCCGCTTCAGTCGCCCGCGGCTTTGCTGAAAGGGCCTAACGGCCCGGTTCAATTCAGCAATCTTGGATCGGAATAGCGGCCCTATGCGGTTCCTACGGATTTGATCCGTCGGCAAATTGGCAAGGGCGTTGTGTTTTTGGTTGAACTTGCGCCCCTGCTCCACCAAATTATAACCAGTACCTGTAAGACAAGGTGCCGACGTTCTGTGCCGATAAACGGGCAGATTGGTTCGGGGCCGAATGCTACAGCATCTCGCTCATTTCAAGCAGCGTTAAGAGGAGAAGGCTGAGCCATGACACGGATGCATATGTTTGATAGCCCGCTTTTTTTGGGGTTTGAGCATTTCGAGCGCACTTTGGACCGTATCGCCAAGTCGTCGGCGGAAGGCTATCCCCCATATAATATTGAGCAGATTGGTGAAGACAGGCTGAGGATTTCCCTGGCTGTTGCCGGTTTTTCCGAAGAGGACCTGAATGTTCATCGGGACGGGAACCAGTTGGTGATTTCCGGTCGTCAAAAAGACAGCGACGCGGAAAATCGCGTGTTCTTGTATCGAGGCATCGCATCACGTCAGTTCCAGCGGTCATTCCTGTTGGCCGAAGGCATTGATATCGAAGGTGCGCATATGACCAACGGCCTGCTTCATGTGGACCTGCGGCGCCCGTTGCAGGAAGGCCGGATCCAGACCATCAAGATCGACACCCCGAAAAAGTCGGTTGATGCCGCCAAGGCGCTGGATATTGAAACCGGGGATGCGAGCTGATAGGGATGCTCCGTGGAGTATATTTGAGATGAATGACGAATTTTTTGATTTGAAGAATATGTCGGCTGAGGATTTCGCCGACCTTGGTGTTGAAACCGTCGGCTATATCAAGCCCGTTTCGATGCCGGAAGGAATCCGTTTCCGGATCACGACAGCGACCGGCCAGCTGGTTGCCGAGGCCGAGGATTATGATGCCGCCTGCATGGCGCTTGAGCATTTTGACCTTGAGGCCGCGACTCTGCATTAAGCTGTTCGATCCTGCCCGGGAAGTTTGTCCTTAAAACAAGAATAGACCGCCGCCCTATCACGGGCAGGCGGTTTTTCTTTGCTCCAGTGTTCTTTAAGTCAATGTAGTGACGGGATTTTTAACAATCCGGCGGTCGACTGAATATTAGAATTTTATCTGATAAAAGTGAAACTGCGGCATGACGCCCCATGGAATGAATTTTGTAACCATTTGAATGGTTTGAGATATGTAATTCACTTTATGGGGGCATGTAATGTTTCGGAATTATTCGACCAGGCTTTTGGCCGGGATTGTCGCGATCGGGACGTCTTTGGCAATCATGGGATCCTCGCAGGCAGCTTTGTTGGGGTTTGACCTGACCTGGCAGGCGAGCCAGTTTGCACAGGGATCGGCAACGGCGAGGCTAGTGATTGATGACACTGTTTTGCCTAATCCGCATCCCATTGATGAACCGCCGCTCTCGGCAAGTCATTGGGGCATTGTCCAGTTTGACCTGACGGTTACCGGCACACCAATGAATGATGGGGTTTATCATATCGATGATTTTGGGAGCTTCATTTTTGACACGACGCAATATGGCCTTGATCTGACGCAGGAACTGGTCGGGCAGGCAGTCGGCACAAAAACCTGGGGGGTTCAGTCCTGGGAAGGTGGCCTGGGCAATTTCAATTTCTATAAGGATGGTCAAGATCCCGGGCCGTTTGGGATTGGCCTCTTTTCGTTTGATACCAATTTTGGCGACAACCGGTCAAATATCCTGGACCTGGTGTCCTTTACGCCTTCGGGGGAGATATCTGTGCCAGAACCGGCGGTCCTGTCCCTGATGGGGATTGGCCTTCTGGCGATGGGAGCAGCCCGACGTCGGAAGAAATGACCGGCTTTTGATATGTTTTAACGAATGGGAGGCCGCCCCTTTTTGGGCGGCCTCCCTGTTTTTGAAATGCCCTGGATGCGCGGCGGTCAGCCGACGCTCTGCACCCGTTCCAGGAAGTGCTGGATCTCTTCGCGCAACGAATCTGCTTGAAGCGAGAGATCGTCGGCAGAGGCCATCACTTTGTCGGTTGCCCCCTTGGTTTCGGCGGCTGCGCCATTCACGCCAGTAATATTGGTCGTGACGTTTTTTGTGCCGCTGGCGGCCTGTTGGGTGTTGCGGGCAATTTCCTGGGTGGCGGCGCCTTGTTCTTCTACCGCGGCGGCAATCCCGGTGGTGATGTCGCTGATCTCCTGGATGATGCCGGTGATCTCCTTGATGGCGCTGACCGTGTGGTTGGTGGCATTTTGGATGGCCACGATCTGGGAACCGATTTCATCGGTTGCCTTCCCGGTCTGTGTGGCCAGGCTTTTCACTTCATTTGCCACCACGGCAAAGCCCTTGCCCGCATCACCGGCCCTGGCGGCCTCAATCGTGGCATTCAGGGCCAGCAAGTTGGTTTGATCGGCGATTTCATTGATCAATGTTACGACTTCGCCGATCCGATCTGCCCCTTCGACCAGTCCCTGGACCAGACGGTCGCTTTCGTGGGCTTTGTCCACAGCAGCCCGGGCAATTGAGTTGGAATTCTGGACCTGGGCGCTGATTTCGCGGATAGAGGCAGATAACTGCTCGGCGGCACCGGCCACCGTATTCACGTTGTTGGATGCCTGTTCCGCGGCACTGGCCACATCTGAGGAAAGGGAGGTGGTTTCATCTGCGGAGCGGCTCATGGAGCTGGCGGTTTCTTTCATAGCGTGGGAGGCCTGGGAAACCTGTTCGATGGCAGCACCGGATTTGGTGTTGAACTCGTCAACCCATTGGCGCATCTGTTCCGCCTGCTTGAGCTTGAGTTCCGCGTCCTTTTCCTGCTGTCGGCGCAATTCCTCTGCCTTACGTAAACCGTCACGCAGATCGGTCAGGGCCAGTACCATTCGGCCCAGGGCGTTGTCGCTGTCAAAGGTGGGGATTTCCGTATCCAGTTCCCCTTTGGTCAATTTGCCCATCACAGCGACCGATTCTACCAATGGCTGGGTGATAGACGTGGCAAAAGGAAGCCCGACCAGGGCGGACACGATGACCACACCGATCAGTATACCGCCGATCCAGAGCATAAGATGGTTTGAGGGCGCATGGACCTCTTCATCATCAATCTCGGCCATGATCGCCCAATTGGCGCCCTGGAAATGCAGCGGTGAATAAGCGGACATGACAGGAATGCCGCGATAGTCATCCACGACTTCCACGCCGGATTCTCCCTTGAGAGCCTGTTTGACTGTCTGGGAATCCACCTTGACCTGCAGGATGGTGGAGTCCTCGCTAAAACGGGAATCCGACCGCATCAGCAGATCCTCACCGACAATATAGCTTTCCCCGGATTCACCCATGCCTGCACGCTGGTTCATAATACCATTGATATTGTCGATCGGCATCTGGAACACCAGAACGCCCAGAAGTTTCCCATTTTCCATCACAGGGGTGGAAATAAAACTTGCTGGTGCGCCGTGGCTGGGCGCGTAGGGGGCAAAATCATCAAATGAGACAGAGCCGACCTTGGCGGCGTCGCGGGCGGCGCGATAAACGATGCCCAGGCCCGTTTCCTTGTATTTCCCGTTAACCAGGTTGGTGGCGTAATCCAGTTCCTTGAAGACGGTGTAGACCAGATTGCCGCGGGTATCGAACAGGAAAATGTCGTAATAGCCGCGATCCCGCTGCAGTTGGTTTATCCAGGGATGATAGCGGGTGTGCAGGGCCTCATAGTCGGAGGATCCCGGTGCTTTGACCAGTTTATCCTTCTGGCCCGTGGGGTTGGGGTTATCGGTAATGTAGATTTTTTGAAGTGTCTTTTCCTGATTGCCGCCAAGCGCGTCCCAGGCAGCAATGAACTCGGTAAGCATCTGCTTGATGGCGGGGTTCTCTGCCTGGATCAAGAGGTCTTGTTCAATACTATTCAGGTAATCCGCCATGGCATTTTTGCGTGATTCCGCAATGGCCGTCAGCTTATTCTGGGATTCTGTCTCCAAAGAGGCATCGGCCAGAAGAAAGCTTGAAATACCGGTTGTGACCGTTGCGAGAAAGGCCATGATAACAACCACAGCCGGAACGAGGACCCGCAATTTCTTTTTTGCAAGATACGAAAACATTAACCACATACTCCCGCGCAGTGTTTGCTTTGTGGCTCCAGCTTTCCCCCAAAATCCTTGCCTTAAGTAGAGCACTATCTGTATGGAATAAACTTAGACGAAAAACCTTAACAACCAATGAAACGGCATGCTGGTATGATTCGCGGCATTTTTGCAGTTTAATTTTGCGATTATGGTATTGGTGCTAATCAAAGAGGTTGGTAAGGACCACTACAAATCCAAAAAACTCCCCGCTTTTGAAATGCGTGTTGTAGGTCGCAATGCTGCCTTTTCGGCAATTAAAAGGGGGGGAAGGGCAGGCCCAAAGTGAAGGATCAATCAGCGCTCAATTTCCCGATTCAGTCGATCAAGGCCCGATAGACATGGTGGTCAATTGGGAAGAGAGAAAAAATAAAAGGGCCGATTAAGCGGCCCTTTTTGTCATTCTTGGTTCTATGGCACAGATAAGTGCGCTTGGTCGATCTCAGGCGGCCCGTCCGACCGGCTCATCGGTGAGCAGGGCATAGATGGCATCGGCGTGATCTGCGCCACGCAGTTTTTCACAGACCGCACGATCCCGCAGAAGGCGTGAAACACGTGCCAGCGCTTTCAAATGATCGGCCCCAGCAGCCTCAGGGGCGAGTAGCAGGAATACCAAGTCAACGGGCTGATCATCAATGGCGTCAAAATCAACTGACCGATCCAGACGTGCAAACATGCCAAAAATGCCATTGACCGAATTCAATTTTCCATGGGGAATTGCAATGCCGTTTCCGACACCGGTGGTGCCCAGGCGTTCCCGTTCAAGCAGGACATCAAAAATCGCTTGTTCGCTAGCCGGGACAAACGCGGCTGCCCGTTTGGCCAATTCCTGAAGAAGCTGTTTCTTGGAGGTCACATTCAGCTTTGCGATGATCGCGTCCGCCTGGACCAGATCCTGAATTTCCATGTTTCACCTAGCATTCAAACAGAGGATGCGCATGGCAATCATGCGCATCCATTCTGCTATCGACCTTTTCAATTTTATGGTCTTATGACCCCGTTTGGACCTTTGGGTCTACCCACCCGATATGTCCATCCTGTCTTTTGTAAACCATATTCAAACCGCCATGCTTGGTGTCACGGAACATCATGGCCGGCACATTGGCCAGATCCATCCGCATGACTGCCTCACTGACGGACATTGTTTCAATTTCGCTCGGCATTTCGGCAATGATAACAGGATTATCGGAGGCTTCTTCATCGGAATCGCCCCCACCTTGCAAGACATAAGCCTGTGCCGGCAGCACCTCATCCTGCGCGCGCCCTTTATGGTCGCGCAGGCGTCTCTTGTAGCGCCTCAGGCGCTTTGCAATATGTTCCAGCGCCTCTTCAAACGCTGCATAGGCATCATTACTGTTCCCTTGGGACTGGACCATGATCCGTTTGCCCACATGAACCTGGATGTCGACTTTAAAGTCGTTATTTTCTTTCAGCACGGTTACATGTGCATCCGTGGCATGGCTGAAATATTTTTCAACCGCCGGACCAAGGTTTTCCTCAATATGGGTCCGCAACGCGTCGCCGATATCTACTTGCTTGCCGTTTACAGAAAGCTGCATTTGTGATGCCTTTTGTTATTTTCGGTTCCGCCAAGTGGCGCCGTCTTTCCCAGACGCCGATGCACAACTGCAGCGGTAGACGTCGATATCAGGCGTCTCCCGGGCCCCGCTTCGATAATTCTCATGCGCTCTACTGTCGCATTTCGGTGGGCCAGGATCGAACCGAGGCCGGACCCTATCGACGCAGACCGTCCGAGTCAAGCGCCGCTTGCAGGATATATGATCCCTCGAATCCCCCCCTGCTGTAAACCGAGAAATTATGGTTTTTTCCGGGCCGGATATTCAGCCGGGTTCAAAGCGCGCGATTCTTTTCCCGACGCCGCTGGACAGATGATGGAATCTTAAGGGCTTCACGGTATTTTGCGACGGTACGCCGGGCGATATCCATGCCGTCGTCTTTCAGCATTTCAACGATTTTGTCGTCGGACAAAATGGCCTTTGGGGATTCTTCATCAATCAGTTTGGCGATACGGTGTTTGACTGCCTCGGCTGAATGCGCGTCGCCAAAGCCGGTACTGGCGATTGCCGAGGTGAAGAAGTATTTGAGTTCATACAGGCCGCGCGGGGTGGAAATATATTTGTTGCTGGTGACGCGGCTGACCGTGCTTTCGTGCATCTCGATCGCTTCCGCAATGTCGCGCAGTACCAACGGGCGCAGGCGGGAGACGCCATGATGGAAAAAACCATCCTGCTGCACGACAATTTCGGAGGCCACTTTCAAGATGGTCGTTGCGCGCTGATGCAGGCTTTTTACCAGCCAGTTGGCCGTTTGATAACGCTCTGAAAGATAATCTTTTTCTTCCTTGGAGCGGGTGTTGCCGTTGATGGTTGCGTAATATTGTTCATTGACCAGAACCCGTGGCAGGGTTTCGGGGTTGAGCTCAATAAACCAACCGCCCTCAGGGTTCGACCGCATCAGCACATCCGGTACCACAGGCTGCGCGACAGAATGGTCAAAAGCAGCGGCGGGTTTGGGGTTGAGCGCCCTGATTTCAGCAACCATTTCGGTTAGGTCTTCTTCATCCACGCCGCAAATCCGTAGCAATGCCTTGGCATCCCGGGCCGCAAGAAGGTGAAGATTGTTTAAAAGCGCCTGCATGGCCGGATCCAG
The DNA here is from genome assembly GCF_003385955.1 of Aestuariispira insulae. Classification (GTDB taxonomy): domain Bacteria; phylum Pseudomonadota; class Alphaproteobacteria; order UBA8366; family Aestuariispiraceae; genus Aestuariispira; species Aestuariispira insulae. Next base: position 107,582 of record NZ_QRDW01000010.1, on the reverse strand, counting down.
GCGATTTTGTTCCCGGAGCTGTATTTCAAGGCATTCCTGCAGGTTGCGCGCGCAGATGCCCGGTGGATCGAAACTCTGCAATTTGGCCAGAACAGTTTCAACCTGATCGAACCCGCAGCCCAGGATTTTCGCGACCTCTTCCAGATCGCCGGTGATCCAGCCGGATTCATCGACCATATCGATCAGATGCAGGCCGATGATGCGTTCCGCCGGGTCTGTTATGTCGATTTGCAACTGGTCGGTCAGGATGTCGGTGAGGGTTTCCGCCTCCGATAGGGTGGCTTCCAAATTCATGGAATCGTCGGAAAAGTCGCTCCGACCGCCGGTTCCGCTAATGTTCAGGCTTTCTCCCATCGAGTTGGGCGCAACAGCGCCAGGGCCGGCGATATCTTGGTCGTATTCATTTCGATAATCGGTATCAAGCGGGGCGTCAGCGCCATCCGCCATCTGGCTGGGCGACAGCAGTTCGAGGGAATCGGAATTTTGTCCATCTACCCCAGCAGATGTGTCGGGACCGTCATTCTGATCAGCGGGCTGATCATTCTGGCCTTCGTCCCGTTCCAGCATCGGATTTGTCTCGAGCTCGTTTTCCACAAAGCTTGCCAGCTCAAGATGGCTCAGCTGCAGCAGTTTAATGGCCTGCTGCAATTGCGGAGTCATGACAAGAGACTGAGTTTGTCTGAGATCGAGCCTGGGACCTAATGCCATGGAGACTGCTTGATTTCCCTGTTACAGGTTGAAACGATCACCCAGATAGACGCGGCGGACTTCCTGGTTGCGGACAATTTCGTCTGGTGTACCTTCCATCAGAACATGTCCATCATGCAAGATATAGGCCCGATCGACTAAGTCCAGCGTTTCTCGCACATTATGATCAGTTATCAACACGCCGATACCCCGGTCCTTGAGGTGGCTTACCAGCTCACGGATGTCGCGGACGGCGATCGGATCAATGCCTGCCAGAGGCTCGTCAAGCAGGACAAATTGTGGCTGGCTGGCCAGGGCTCGCGCAATCTCAAGACGGCGCCGTTCGCCACCCGATAATGCCACAGCCGGTGAACGCCGGAGATGGCTGATCGAAAATTCCGCCATCAGGGATTCCAACATCGCGTCGCGCTTATCACGGCGCTTTTCCACTGACTCTAACACCGCACGGATATTCTGTTCCACCGTCAGGCCGCGGAAGATCGATGCTTCCTGGGGCAGGTAGCCGATCCCAAGACGGGCGCGGCGATACATTGGCAGTTCAGTGATGTCCTGGCCGTCCAGTTTGATGGTCCCATAATCGGCGGGAATAAGGCCGCTTACCATATAAAAACAGGTGGTTTTCCCCGCACCGTTCGGCCCCAGCAAGCCCACAGCCTCACCACGCTGTACCCGCAGGGAGACATCGCGCAGGACGGGTCTTTTCTTGAATTGCTTTCCCAGTGATTCGATGACCAGACCTTCATTTTGCGTGACCAATGCAGGTGCGGCGGGTCTGGTTTCCTTGGGTGGGGTTTTCGGGAATTCAACCAGCTCGGAATTATTGGCAGCAGGCGTTCCGCTGGCGTTACGGTCGGTTTGACGGCGGTCAGTAACTTTTCGGCGTTCGACAAATTTGGTGTCGGGCTTATCCTGCGCACCGGTTGGTGTCGTCGCGGCGGACGCTGGTTGCTGGCTGGTTGGTTGGCCTGGCGTTGTTGCAGGCGCGTTTGCATCGGTATCCGCCAACGCCTGTTTCAGGTTATCGAAACTCTCGCGTACCGTTTGGCTGCCAGCCGTCTGATCGCTCTGAGCCGGATTTCCCGGCTTTATCGCCCCTGATCCGGGATTTTGATGCAATCTGGCTTTTTCTTCCAGGGCGATCGCTGCTTTGAGGATGAAGGATTCCTCTTCTTCCTCTCCAGTTTTTCCGGTGACGGCTTTGCTGTCTTTGGTCCGGTCTGGGGTTGCGGATGGCTGTTTCACCGAGGCGCGCAGAGCCTGGCGTGCGCTGGCCTGGTTCGCTTTTGCTTGGACATCTATGTCGACAGGTTTGTCGCTACCGCAGGGGGATGTTGTTGGCTGTGGCGCTTGTTCATCAGCGCCTTTGTCCGTTTTCTTATTCTTGGACTTTCTAAACCAGCTCATGATCGACTTTCTTGCCCTATCGTTTCCCTCCAACCGAATAGCGGAGGGGTGCCAGACGGTAATTTAATTATTCTTTTTGCTGTTAAGCAAGAGGCCGGTGACCCGCCCGGCGCCGCCCACAATCCTGCTCCGGCCTGTCGCCATATTCACTTCCGCGCATTCACCATTCAGTTGATTTTCACCCCGGGTGATTTTCACATCACCACAGACAGTGGCGATCTGTTTGGCAACTTCATAAACACCTTCCCGGCCTGTTACGATCTCATCCGGGCTTGAAATATGCACGCCACCGGTGGCGTCTATGCGCTGGATCTCATCCTTGCCGGTTTTGGTGTTATTCTGAATAAAGGCCGTCAGCACACCGGCGCGTAGGCGCCGGTCTTCCTGGGCAACCGTTGCCTTTCCGCGCGCCACGGCGATCGAGCGCGCCTGCCAATATTCTAAGGAATCTTCGGCAGTGATGGTCGCTTGCGGATTGATCAGTCGCAGGCTCTCACCTACCAGAACCACCACCTGTTTGTCCATGTGATAGACGCCTTTGTCGCCAAAGGCCTGTGTCTCGGCCTGATGGACACGCACCTGACCGATGGCATCCATCCGGAATACTTCCTGGGATTCGTTTTGCGTTCGATAATATGCCGTCAGCTCATCGGCATAGAGATCGACATCATTCTGGGAGGCGTGGGCATTGCCGCGGGCATGATACTGACCCGAGCCTCCATCCGGGTTGCGCACCCATTCGATGCCGTCATCAGCCTCAATCTCGATACCGCCTTTGCCGCCCTGGCTCAGGGATTGCGCGGTTGCGCCTGCTGCCAAGGCAAGCAGCGCGAAAGAGGCAAAGGCTGTATTGTGGAAAAAATTCATGGGTCAGCTTCCGGATTTCACCGAACGGATGATGAGTTTGGACTTGCCCATTATTTCCACCCGTTCACCCATATTGTAAACCCGAAAACCCTCGCCTGTGAGATAGATGTCCGGGCCTTGTCCGACAACCGGTTCAACGCCATAGCCGCTGCGGCCGCGAATATCGATCACCATGCTCTCTGTTTGGAACTCATAGCCTTTGTCCTGAAAGGCGTTTACACCGCCGCTCAGTTCCAATGTGCCTGTTTCCTGATTCAACTGCCCATTGGGGGCGGTGATGGCATACCAGTCATCATCAGCCCAGAAAATATCACCCTTGGGTTCGGTCAGGGAGACCAGGGGTTGGTCCGGGTCTTCTTGAACCGCATGACTGGCCGTCAGGGAAAAAGGAGAATCGGCATCACCAATACCGGCATAAGAGGCGTCGGTGATTTGAATGTTATCGGCAAATTGCCTGTCGCCAATGGAGGGACCCAGGCTGGCCTGGGTCTGTTCTTCCAGTAAGGGCCAGGCGATCACGGCAACAATCATGGCAAGCGCAATGGTCGGCAGAATTAGTTTCAGGCCGCCAACGACACGGCCATGCATCCGGTTGAGCTTGGCTTCGCGCCGGGCAAAGGGGATGCTGGCCCCTTTTATGGCCTTTTTCTCTATTTCCTGATCCGCCAACGCCATCGTCTTCCTCAAGAAATCCCGGCACGCAGGAAATCGTGAAGGTGGGCAATGCCGACTGCCTTATCACCTTCAGTTACAAAAATCGCACCGATTTTCTTTTCGTTCATCATTCCGATCACTTCCATGGCCAGTGCGTCTGGGCTTGTGGTGATCGGGTTGCTCTTCATAATGTCGCCAACGGCTTTATCCAGCAGGTCCGGGCTCATATGGCGTCTCAGGTCGCCATCGGTAACAATGCCCTGAAGGCGGCCTTGTGAATCAACCACGCCCACACAGCCAAACGGCTTTTCCGCCATGATCACAATTGCATCCTGCATCCGTGTATCCCTGGATGTCAGAGGGGTTTCACCGATGCTGTGCATCAGGTCCGATACCCGCTGAAGCTGACGGCCCAATTTGCCGCCCGGATGGAAGTTATGAAACTTTTCGGGCGTAAATCCCTTGCGTTCCAGCAAGGCAATCGTCAGGGCATCGCCAAGCGCCAAAGTCATGGCGGTAGAGGTGGTTGGTGCCAGGCGTAATTCGCCCGCTTCCGGTTCATCTGGCAAAATCAGGGCAATATCCGAATAGCTGGCGAGTGTGCTGTCGGGTCTAGAGGTGATCGCGACCAGAGGAATCTTACTGCGTTTTGCATATTCCAACAGATCACGCAGTTCATTGGTTTCGCCGGAATTGGAAATGGCCAGGATGGCGTCGTCATGAGTGATCATGCCCAGGTCGCCGTGGCTGGCTTCGCCGGGATGGACATATTGGGCCGGAGTGCCGGTCGAGGCCATGGAAGCAGCAATTTTGCGTCCAATATGCCCGCTTTTGCCCATTCCGGATACAATCACCCGCCCGGTGATGGTCGAGAATAGGGTGATTGCTCTGGAAAATTCACCATTGAGGGAGTCTGCCAACTGTTTGATGGCATCGCTTTCCCGGGCCAAGACCTTCCGGCCGGCCTCAACATCCAGTTCTGCTTGGCGGTCATCAACTGACGGCTGAATTTGCTGGTTGAGCAATGTGTTAACCCCTAACGGTTACTATACAATACTTGGGCAGCGGTCCGGGTCGCGGAATATGCTCTTAAAATACCGGTAAAATACGCTGTTTATACTTATCCGGTCAATAAATTAGCGGTCAGAACCTAGCTTCCGGATATGTGGGGCCTGCGCCTGTCTGGCGCAAGCCCTTTCATGATCAATGGGAGAAGATATCTGTTTCTTCCCAGCCTGCAATATCGAGCTCTGCCCGGGTTGGCAGGAACCGGAAGCAGGCTTCAGCCATGTGGGTGCGGTTTTCACGGGCCAGCAGGATGTCAAACTTGTCCTTGAGTTTATGCAGGTGCAGCACATCATTGGCCGCATATTCAAGCTGGGCATCGGAGAGTTCGTCCGCGGCCCAATCAGAAGACTGCTGTGCTTTCGATAAGTCCACCCCGAGCATTTCGCGGCACAAGACCGCCAGGCCATGACGGTCCGTGTAGGTCCGTGTCAATTTGGCGGCAATTTTGGTGCAGTAAAGCGGCTCGGCCCGCACGCCCAGATATTTTTCAATGATGGCGACATCGAACCGGGCAAAGTGGAAAAGCTTGGTGCGTTTGGGGTCGCCCAGCTGTGCTTTTAAGTTGGGGGCGTCATATTGGCCGGCCTTGAATTTAACAAGGTGGCATGTGCCATCCCCGGACGAAAGCTGAACCAGGCAGAGCCGATCCCGATGCGGGTTCAATCCCTGTGTTTCCGTGTCCACAGCGATAACGTCGCCGAGGTCAATATCGGCTGGCAAATCATCATGATGAAGATGGATAGTCACGGATAAGGCCCTTTCAACGCTTCAAGATCTTCGTGAAATCGGCCTTAGTGTATCATGCGGTGCCGGTATTGCACCGCATTTTGTTAGCGTTTACATTTATTTAAGACCAATTCACTTAATAACTATAAGGAATTGGTGCCCAGGAGAAGACTCGAACTTCCACGACCATACGGCCACTGGCACCTGAAGCCAGCGCGTCTACCAATTCCGCCACCTGGGCTCTAACGCGGGACGGAAAATGTCGATTTGGAGGGGGAATGTCAACACGGAATTTATGTCTTTTTGAACTTTTTTTTGCAATTTTTGAAAATCCGGCAAAAACGCTAGGTTTTTCGGGGCTTTGCCTCTTGGCCAGACGTGCGCTTTAGGCTATATCGGGCGATAGATTTTGATTTCGCGCGCGCTTAAACGTGCGAATGCTTTGAAAATGTTCAGGATCATTCAGGGGAATGTTATGCGACCGAACAAAGTGACAGTTTTTGGGGGGTCCGGTTTTATTGGCCGGAGTGTTGTGCGGCGTCTGGCGCAGATGGGTTGTCAGGTGATTGTCGCGGTGCGCGATCCCGAAGGTGCGCTGTTTCTTAAGCCTTATGGCGAAATTGGTCAGGTAACCCCGGTTATGTGCAATATCCGTGATGAGAAGGCGGTGCGCATGGTGATGCAAGGGTCCGATGCGGTCGTCAATCTGGTTGGTATCCTTCATGAGAGCGGCAAGCAGACCTTTGATGCGATCCAGCATAAGGGCGCTGAGACCATTGCAAGGGTGGCCAAGGAATTGGGGATAGCCAATTTCGTGCAAATGTCGGCCTTGGGCGCGGATAAGGCGTCGGATTCTGAATATGCCCGTGCGAAAGCGGCGGGCGAGGAGGCGGTGCTTTCCCATATTCCAACCGCCAGCATTCTGAGGCCCAGCATCGTTTTCGGGCCCAACGATGATTTCTTCAATAAATTCGCCAGCATGCCCGTGCCGGGTTTCCCGCTGATCGGTGGTGGTAAAACCAAGTTTCAACCGGTTTATGTTGAAGATGTCGCCGAAGCGGTGACCAAATGCCTGTGCAGTAATGATGCAAATGGCAAGGTCTTTGAATTGGGCGGGCCGACGGTCTACAGCTTTGAAGAGCTGCTGCGTCTGGTGATGCATGAAATGGGTGTTCACAAAGGTCTGGTGCCGCTGCCTTTCTTCCTGGCCAATATCATCGGGCTGGTGGGTGAGATTGTGGGTAAGCTGCCGATCGTTCCGGTTTTCCTGACCCGTGATCAGGTGCGCCAGCTGCGTCATGATAACATCCTGAGTGGCGAAAAACCCGGTCTTGAGGATTTGGGGGTTAAGGCTCATGCGGCTGAGGTGATCCTGCCGACCTATATGGACCGTTATCGTCCGGGTGGACAGTTTAACCCGATGAAAATGGCGTAAGGGCTGTCGGGCCAATCGGGCTTATAAGAAAAGGCGGTGCCTGCGGGCGCCGCCTTTTTTGTTTGGGGTGCGGGTGAAGTCTGTGCGTTACAGATAGATCCAGCCCAGCAGAATGCCGCCTAGCAGCAGTCGATACAGGACAAAGACTGTAAAACTTGCCCGCTTCAGCCAGGCCATCATGGCCCAGATGGAAATGTAGCCGGCAACAAAGGCAATAGCGGCTGCGATCAGGGCATCCTTTTCAAGGGCGACATTGCCCGCCTGATGAATTTCTATTCCCACCAGCAGGCCGGCCGCCGCGATGGTCGGGATGGAGAGCAGCAGCGAGAATCTTGCGGATTCAGATCGCTCGATTCCCAGCATTCGCCCGGCGGTCATTGTGATCCCGGACCGGCTGGTGCCGGGTAGCAGGGCCAGCACCTGGGCGAGGCCAATGGCCAGTGAAACCCGCCAGGAAATATGTTCCAGCCGCCAGGCGGTCATACCCAATTTGTCCGCCAGCAGCAGCAGGATGCCAAACCCGATGGTTGTCCAGGCAATCAATTCCACATTGCGTAGATAATGGCTGATCTCGTCTTTCAGCAGGAAGCCGACAATGACGATCGGAATGGTGCCGATAACCACATTCAGGAAAAGTTTGCGTTCCGGTCCCTTGCGCCCCGTGGTCAGTTTGAGTGCGCCATTGGCCAGGGCCCCGACGTCACGCCAGAAATACAGCATGACGGACAGTAGGGTGCCCACATGTACCGCCACATCAATAGCGAGCCCTTGGTCGGTCCAGCCCAGCACCTTGCCGGTCAAAACCAAGTGGCCGGAAGAACTGATGGGCAGGAATTCGGTGATTCCCTGGATGATAGCCAAAATCAGAATGTGATGGAGAGCCAACGGGATTTCCTTGGATTGTTCTTGCGGGCGCGCACATGGGGGAAGCCGCTTATAACATTGACGGTCGTGGCATGCATCAAACAATTGTGAAGTTTCGATTTTTAAGATAGTACCGAAACGGAACTAATTAAATTTGACCCTACCCCGGTATTATCAAGAAATTTGCGAATAAGCTTATCATTGCCAGATAATGGTAATCATATGTTTACTAAATTGCATTTTTTTCTGGATTTCCCGATTTCTTGCCTGTATAGAACCATTGCCGACAGAAAATTTCCCGTTTTGCTGAATTTGTGTAACTGAATAATCAGAAAGTGCTGGCGGGGCTAAAAAGGTCAGTATTTCTGACTATTTCGGCAGAGGGATAACCGACCGGATCTAGGGACTTGGACCATGACCACGAATAAGATGCTCAAATTCATTTCACTCGGCCAAGAAATGCCGGAAAAACGCGCTTCCGAGTTGCGTCGAGAGGATTTTGAGGAAATCTACGGCCGCTATGCCAAGGACCATGCCGCTGACCAGGCCGGGCGCTGTTCCCAATGCGGGGTGCCCTTTTGCCAGGTACATTGTCCCCTGCATAACAATATTCCCGATTGGCTGATGTTGACCGCTGAGGGGCGCCTGCAGGAAGCTTACGAGATTTCCAGTGCCACCAACACCTTTCCGGAAATTTGCGGCCGTATTTGTCCCCAGGACCGACTTTGTGAAGGCAATTGCGTGATCGAGCAGTCCGGCCATGGATCGGTCACCATTGGCGCGGTTGAGAAATACATTACCGATACGGCCTGGGATAATGATTGGGTTGAGGTAATTAAGCCGTTGGCCGAGCGGGATGAAAGCGTTGGCATCATCGGTGCCGGGCCTGCCGGTCTGGCGGCAGCTGCAAAACTGCGTGCCAAAGGGTATCAAGTCCATATCTATGATCGCTATGACCGGGCGGGCGGCCTGTTGGTCTACGGCATTCCCAACTTCAAGCTGGACAAGGAAATCGTCGAGCGCCGCAATCAATGGCTGGCCGACAGCGGTGTTCAGTTCCATCTGGGTGTCGGTATCGGCGAGCAGTTGAGCTTTGCAGAATTGGAAGCCAAGCATGACGCGGTCCTGATCGCGACCGGTGTCTATAAGACCCGCGATCTGAAGGCACCGGGTGTTGGCTCGAAGAATGTTATCCAGGCATTGGATTACCTGACCGCCAGCAACCGCAAGGGGCTTGGTGACAAGGTTGAGGCTTTTGAAAGCGGCGATCTGGATGCCAAGGACAAGAATATTGTGGTGATCGGCGGTGGAGACACTGCCATGGATTGTGTGCGCACCGCCATTCGCCAGGGAGCGAAATCGGTAAAATGCCTTTATCGCCGCGATAAGGAAAACATGCCGGGGTCGCGCCGTGAGACCGCCAATGCAGAGGAGGAAGGCGTTGAATTTGTCTGGCTTTCGGCACCCGAAGCCTTTGTTGCCGACAAGCAGGATAAGGTAACCGGGGTTAAGGCGATCTCCATGCGCCTTGGCGCACCGGACGCGACCGGTCGGCGCAGCCCGCGCGCCATCGAAGGATCCGAGGTGACCCATGATGCCGATCTGGTGGTGATGGCGCTTGGTTTTGAGCCGGAAGATCTGCCGACCCTGTGGGGGGAAAAGGACCTGCCCGTCACCAATTGGGGCACCATCAAGGTGGATCATCGCACCGCCATGACCGCCAGGCCCGGCATTTTCGCCGCCGGTGACATCGTGCGCGGTGCCAGCCTTGTGGTCTGGGCGATCCGCGACGGCCGCGACGCGGCTGATGCCATGCATGACTATATCCAGGCCAAGGCCGGCGATATAGCGGCGCAGGCCGCCGCGGAATAAGCGCCGAACACGACACCAGAGATCAGGAATTCAGGCCCGAACGGGCAACCAGGGGACTAAATAAGATGACCAATAACCGGCCCTTCATCGACAATTACCAGGAACGCGCAGCCCATCTGGCCGCCAATGGCATGTATCTGCCGGAAACCGAAACCGCGAACTGCGGGGTTGGCATGGTGGCCAGTATTGATGGCAAGCCACGCCGATCGGTGGTGCTTTCCGCCATTGAGGCCTTGGGCCAGATCTGGCACAGGGGGGCTGTGGATGCGGATGGCAAAACCGGCGACGGGGCCGGGATCCATTTGCAGATCCCGCAGGAGTTTTTCAAGGATCATATCCGCCGCATGGGCCAGCAGGTCGGCAAGGGCCGCCTGGCCGTCGGTATGGTTTTCCTGCCCAGGACCGATCTTGGCAAGCAGGAAAGTGTGCGCCAGATCATTGAATCCGAAATCATCGGCATGGGCCACCGGATCTATGGCTGGCGCCAGGTGCCGGTCGATATCACCGCCCTTGGTGAAAAAGGTAATTCAACCCGCCCCGAGATTGAGCAGATCCTGGTGGAAAATGCCCGGGATGTGGATGATTCCCAGTTTGAGGTGGATCTCTACATTATCCGCCGCCGGATTGAACGCAAGGTTCTGGATGCCAATCTGAGTGAGGCTTATATCTGTTCGCTGTCCTGCCGGTCGGTGATTTACAAAGGTCTGTTCCTGGCGGAACAGCTGACCGCCTTTTATCCGGACCTGCTGGATGAGAAGTTTGAATCCAACTTTGCGATCTATCACCAGCGTTATTCCACCAACACATTCCCCAGCTGGCCGCTGGCCCAGCCCTTCCGGGTGTTGGCCCATAATGGTGAGATCAATACCTATAACGGCAATGTCAATTGGATGAAATCCCATGAAACCCGCATGGATGACCCGATTTTTGGGGATCATGTGGAGGATATCAAACCGATCATCCAGCCTGGCAGCTCGGATTCCTCCGCGCTTGACGCGGTCTTTGAAGTGTTGGTGCGCACCAAGCGCGGCCTGCCGGAAGTCAAAAGCCTGCTCATTCCTGAAGCCTGGGAGCATTCCAAGTCGGTTCCGCAAAACCACAAGGATTTTTACACCTATGCCAATGGCGTGATGGAGCCCTGGGACGGCCCGGCAGCCATTTGCGCCCATGGCGGCCGCTGGGTGCTGGCCGGTCTGGATCGGAACGGCCTTCGCCCCATGCGCTATGTGGTAACCGGCGACGGCTTGCTTTTGATCGGGTCCGAAGTCGGTATGGTCAAGGTCGATGAAAAGCTGGTCGAGGAAAAAGGCGCGCTGGGTCCGGGAGAGATGATCGGTGTCGATCTGCGCGAGGGCAAACTCTATCACGACCAGGCCCTGAAGGACCATGTGGCCGGGCTGGCGCCTTTTGGCGACTGGGTGAAGAATATCACCACACTGGACAAGCTGGAGGCCGATACAAGCGGTGTGGTCGGCAAAATGGACCGTTCGGAACTGCGCCGCCGCCAGGTGGCCGCCGGCTGGTCCATGGAAGATCTGGAGCTGCTGTTGCAGCCCATGGCGGAAACCGGCAAGGAAGCGATCGGCTCCATGGGGGATGATACGCCGGTTGCGGTTCTGTCCTCGCAATATCGCGGGCTGCATCACTATTTCCGACAGAATTTCAGCCAGGTGACCAATCCGCCGATCGATCCCCTGCGCGAACGCCAGGTGATGAGTTTGGCGACCCGTCTCGGCAACCTGGGCAATATCCTGGAGGAAGACGAGCGCCAGATGGCGATCCTGCAGTTGGAAAGCCCGGTCCTGCTCAATACTGATTTTAAGAAGGTACTAGCCTATATCGAGGATGCGGCGGCCGAGATCGACTGTACCTATGATGTATCGGGTAAGTCCGGCACCATGCGCGAAACCATCTACCGCATTCAGCGTGAGGCGGAAGAGGCGGTACGCCGGGGGGCAGCCCATCTGATCCTGACCGATGAATATGCGTCACCAGAAAAGGCCGCAATCCCCATGGTTCTGGCGGCGGGGGCGGTGCATACCCATCTGGTCAAAAGCCAGCTTCGGACCTTTGCTAGCCTGAATGTCAAATCCGGCGAGGTCTTGGACGTCCATAACTACGCAGTCCTGATCGGGGTCGGTGTCACTTCCATCAACGCCTATCTGGCCCAGGAAGCCATTGCCGACCGCCATGCCCGCGGCCTGCTGGGTGAATTGAGCCTGGAAGAGGCGCTGCGCCGCTATCAAAAGGCGATCAATGACGGCTTGATGAAGATTATGTCCAAGATGGGGATCTCGATCGTTTCCTCCTATCGCGGCGGTTATAATTTCGAGGCGGTGGGCCTGTCCCGCGCGCTGGTCTCTGAATTCTTCCCGGGCCTGCCCAGCCGGATTTCCGGCATCGGTATGACCGGTATTCAGAAACTGGTCGGATCCCAGCATGGCAAGGCCTATGACGAAGCGGTTCTGGCCCTGCCCATGGGCGGATTTTACCGTTATCGCCGGGGCGGCGAGACCCATGCCTGGGAAGCCAGCCTGATCCATACCCTGCAAAGTGCGGTCTCAACCGACTCTTTTGCCACCTACAAGAAATATTCCGAAGGCACGCAAAAGCTGCCGCCCGTGGCGCTGCGCGATCTGTTGGGTTTTGACCCCAAGGGCGACCCGGTGCCGGTGGATGAGGTGGAGAGCATTACCGAACTTCGCAAGCGTCTGATCTCGCCGGGGATCTCCCTGGGCGCGCTCAGCCCCATTGCCCATGAGACGCTGTCCATCGCCATGAACCGGATCGGTGCGCGATCGGATTCCGGCGAGGGCGGTGAGGATCCGGCGCGCTATAAGCCGAAACCCAATGGCGACAATGCATCAAGTGCGATCAAGCAGGTAGCGAGCGGCCGGTTTGGCGTGACGGCGGAATATCTCAATAACTGTAAGGAAATTGAGATCAAGATGGCCCAGGGCGCGAAACCGGGCGAAGGCGGCCAGCTGCCGGGCTTCAAGGTTTCCAAGGTGATCGCGAAACTGCGCCACTCCACCGAAGGCGTTACCTTGATCAGCCCGCCGCCGCATCATGATATCTATTCCATCGAGGATCTGGCCCAGCTGATCTATGATCTGAAACAGATCAACCCGGAAGCCAAGGTCTGTGTGAAGCTGGTGGCGCGCGCCGGGATCGGCACCATTGCTGCGGGCGTGGCCAAGGCCCATGCGGATGTGATCCTGATTTCCGGTCATTCCGGGGGCACGGGTGCCTCCCCGCAAACCTCGATCAAATATGCCGGTCTGCCCTGGGAAATGGGTCTGGCGGAAGCTCATCAGGTCCTGTCCCTCAATGGTCTGCGCCACAAGGTGCGCTTGCGCACCGATGGCGGCATCAAGACCGGGCGCGACGTGGTGATCGCCGCCCTGTTGGGGGCGGAGGAATATGGCATCGGCACCGCCAGCCTGGTGGCGATGGGCTGTATCATGGTGCGTCAGTGCCATTCCAACACCTGCCCTGTTGGTGTCTGCACCCAGGATCAATCCCTGATCGACAAATTCCAGGGTAATCCGGAAAAAGTGGTCAACCTGTTCAGCTTCATTGCCGAGGAAGTGCGCGAGATCCTGGCGGAACTTGGAGCACGGTCTCTGGAAGAAGTGATCGGCCGTACCGATCTTCTGCGCCAGGTCAGCCGTGGTGCGGCCCATCTGGATGATCTGGACCTGAACCCGTTGCTGGCGAGAGCCGACCCGGGGCCGAGCGGCTCCGTCTGCACCATGATTGGGCGCAATGAGGTGCCGGAAACCCTGGATGCCAAGATGATCGAAGATGCGGAAACGCTCTTCACCCATGGCGAAAAAATGCAGCTGCAATATAACATCCGCAACACCTATCGGGCGATTGGCACCAAGATCTCGTCCAAGATCACCCGCCAGTTCGGCATGAAGGGTCTGAAACCCGGCCATCTGACCGTGCGCATGCGCGGCGCGGCCGGTCAATCCCTGGGGGCCTTCGCGGTCCAGGGGTTGAAACTGGAGGTGATCGGTGATGCCAATGATTATGTCGGTAAGGGCTTGAGCGGGGCCGAGATCGTGGTTCGCCCGATCGCGACCAGCCCGCTGGAAAGCCAGAAAAACGCGATCATCGGCAACACAGTCCTTTATGGGGCAACCTCCGGCGCGCTTTATGCCGCGGGCCGGGCGGGCGAGCGTTTCGCGGTCCGAAACTCCGGTGCGGTTGGTGTGGTCGAGGGCTGCGGCTCCAACGGTTGTGAATATATGACTGGCGGGCGTGTAGCGATTTTGGGAAGTGTCGGCGAGAACTTCGGCGCCGGCATGACCGGCGGCATGGCCTTCGTGCTCGATAGGGACGGCACTTTTGAAAACCGCCTCAACGATGATACCTGCGCGGCCTACAGCCTTGAGACCGACTATTGGGCCGATGTCTGCCGCCGCATGATCGAGGATCATTTCCGGGAGACCCATTCCACCTGGGCCGAAACGATCCTAAGTGAATGGGACCGGGCGCGGGGCATGATCAAACATGTGGTGCCCCATGAAATCATCGGCAAGCTCGAGAGCCCCCTAACCTTGAACGACAGCGTTCAGGTAGGTGCTGCGGAATAACTGACTGAACCCATTATTCCGCGGTAAAAAACCCCCAGTCCTCTCCCGGACTGGGGGTTTTCTTGTTCCAGGCCCTATTCCGGTTGAGAGGACTTGAGTCTCCGCATAGGCTGTCAACAGAAGGGGGGAGTGAGGGCATGGTTAGCGGCGAGTATTCTCTGGTTGCATTCATCTCGATCATTGGGCTGATTTATTTGGCTGAGTTTGCTGATAAACGCAGTCTGAACCGGTTGTTGCTGGCAGCCCTGTATGGCCAGTTGTTGCTGTGCGTCTATTGCATTGCCTCCGGCATCATATTGGCTGGCGGCTGGCCGGGGCTGCCGGAGGATATGAGCTTGGAAGGTCGAAAGCTCAAAAATCAACTGTTTCTGATAGTGGTGTTTGTAACATGGCCTTATTTGCTGATCTTAACGGGCGCTTATGTCGGCTATCATGCTTTCGGTATGGTTAGAAATCTCCGGCGCCATGGCCGGTAGGCTCCAAAACATCAGGGGTTAAAGTTTGGCCAGCAATCCGTATAGGGTCTCTGTCTCTGCCGCGCTCAACGGTAGTCTGTGCTTGATCAGCCGGCGGTCGGCCTCTTCATGGGCGGCGTGGCCGTCCTTGGTGATGGTGACCATGACGGTGCGCTGATCGGTTGTCGAGCGTTCCTTGGTGACATAGCCCGCTTCCACCAGTTTGTTCAGCGCACGGCTGACATTGGAGGCATCATTGACCATGAAGTCTTTCAGCTGGTTGACGGTCAGGGTGCCATTTGGGACCTGGGCCAGGGAATGCAGCATCTGCAATTGTGCCAATGACAGGTTCAGATCCTGAATGATCCTGGTCATCTCCATCTGCTGTTCCTGGGCGGTACAGAGCAACAGGACCAGGGCTTTCTGGTCCAGCGGCATGTCTGAGTCGATGATCAGGTTTTTCTTGGCCAAGGGTATGCTCCAATAATCTCTATTTCCAATATGCACAGGCTTTTGGCCGGATCAAGCGGGTGCGGATGTTTCCGGTTTGCTGTCTGTGCCACCCTGGATCCTGGATCAGGTCCGGGATGTGGATGCCCGAGAAGCGGCGCGCATCATTCCGGTCTGCAACGGTTGTTCAAAATTTCTTTGACAAAAAATTACAATCCATGACATATAAAATCATGAAATATAAATTTTGAGGGGTTGGCATGATTATTGTGCATCATCTGGAACAGTCGCGTTCTTTCCGCATTCTCTGGGCGCTGGAAGAAGCCGGGTTGGACTATCAGGTTGAAGCCTACCAGCGAGATCCGGAGACCAGGCTGGCACCGGATGAGGCCAGGGGCCTGCATCCGGCGGGCAAATTTCCCATGATGGAGCTGGAGGGCCGCGTGCTTGCGGAATCGGGCGCGATTTTGGAAGCCATTGCCGATCAGGCCGAGGGCTTACGTCCGGCCGAGGGCCGGGCTTTGGACGATTACCGTTATTGGCTGCATGCGGCGGAGGGCAGTGTGATGCCGCCGCTGGTCTCGAAATATCTCTGGTCCCGGATGATTGAAAAATCGCCCTTCTTCATCAAGCCGGTGGCAAAATTGCTGGCGGGCAAGGCGGATGCCGCCTATCTGGGGCCCACCATCCGGACCTTGCTGGCTCATGTGGAAGGTCATCTGGCCCAAAACACATGGTTTGCGGGAGACGAGTTTTCCATGGCCGATATCCAGATGGCATATCCGGTGGCAGCGGCCCAGGCGCGGATGGGGGGCGGGCAATCCATGCCCCACATGACCAAATTCCTGGAGCGAATCGAGACCCGGCTGGCTTATCGCGCGGCCCGGAACAAGGGCGGTGCCATGTTGCTGACAGGCTGATGGCCGGGGTGGGGCGGGGTATGTCAAATGTGACAGTTTTCATCCCCGCGCTTCATCCCTAGGCTGATCTCAAGCATTACCAGCGGAACGAATGGCATTTTGGAGATAAAATAAAATTTGACAAATATTTGTTTAAAATTTTATCTATATCTCCTGTGACGACGGCGGCCCGACCGCACAGGGCTGTCAGTCCCACGGTGGCACTTGTTTGGATGTAACCTACCCTGTCCCCCAGGCAGACATGCGTTTTCATTCAGCCAATGCCGCCAAGCAGGCGAAAACCTGCAACCCAATGCCTGCGGATCCGGGTTGGCCATTTCCTGCCCCCGGACCGATCCGGATCCCAGGTTGGACCCTTTCTTCTCCGCTTTTAATTTGCTGAAAACAGGAAATCCGCCATCAGGGCGGCCTGATTATGAATAGCGTGCCGGTTAACCCCTTCGGCATCCACACAGATATCGGGCATTTCGGCGATGCCGGCGGGCAGGGCCTCGTTCAA
The DNA here is from genome assembly GCF_003385955.1 of Aestuariispira insulae. Taxonomy (GTDB): domain Bacteria; phylum Pseudomonadota; class Alphaproteobacteria; order UBA8366; family Aestuariispiraceae; genus Aestuariispira; species Aestuariispira insulae. The sequence continues at coordinate 91,056 of NZ_QRDW01000010.1, read as the reverse complement.
AAAGACATAATGGCCGACCGTTTCCCCCAGCAGCAGCAGGTTGCTGTTGCTTAAGGTATCATTGAGCCAGGCGGCGCAAAGATCATGGGGCGCTTCCTTGTCATCCCGACCGCAAATAATGGTGACCGGTCGGGTGATGGCGGCCAGGCTGTCTTCGGTGAAGCCCCGAACCGTCGGGGCTGGAGACAGGGCCAGGGCCGCGTGAATGCGGTTATCCTGATAATCATCCCCGGCACGATCCCAGCTTTCCCGAAAAACCGGGCTATCCTTCAAAAGATCATCTATCCGGTCGGTAAGATCGGGAAACTCCCGCGGTCCTTTGCCAAGCCGGTCACCATGACGGTCATACCAGGTCCGGAAAAGGTTGGTGTCGGTGCGCGCGCCCAGCAAAGCCATCACGGTATAAGCCCCCAACGAGAAACCGGCACTATAGACGCGGCCCTTGTTCAACTGCTCGGCGAAAGCCCGCTGTTCGGCCGCATGATCCAGCGCCAGAACCAGATCCGGCGCGCGTTCCCACCAACAAAGAAACCCTTCGGCCCGGTAGGGTTCGGCGACGGTGTTGCCATGATGGCTGACCGCGATGGCTACATAACCGCGGGCCGCTAACCGGCATCCCAGCCAGCCGATGCCTTCCGCATTGCCGCCGGTGCCGTGGGACAATAAGACAACCGGATAGGGATTTATGGCTTCCGCCAGGGGTGCATCCGGCGCGATCTCACCCATATGGAAAAGCGGTGCTTCCGGTGGTCCTATATCCATCAGTCCTCCCGGGCTGCCATCCTCTGCCGGGTACCAGACGCAATAGCGGATCGGTCGCGGCCCGTTGCCATCCCAATTGGGGCGGCCCTCATCCTCGAATTGACCTTGCTGGAAACCGACCGATGGCATGTTGCCCTCCTGGAACGGATATATGCTGGCTTCACGCTAGCGCAGGTTATGCTGAAAATTCAACCTCTTTGCCGGTCATTTGGGTATTATCCATAAGTTTCACTTATGAATAGGTTGCGATTTTATCATTTGCCGGAAATACGTCGCTGCCAGACAATGGTGCGTAACGAAGATAGACCAGGATGACGGAAGATGACGGTGCTGGATTTGCAAGAGACGGATCGCTTAAACATGCCCTTTTACCGGGAGCGGGTGGATATGGCCTGTGCGTTCCGCTGGACCGCGAGGCTTGGTATGCATGAGGCGGTGGCCAATCACTTTTCTCTGGCGGTGAATGAAGATGGCACACGATTTTTGATGAATCCCAACCAACGACATTTCTCCCGGATCAAGGCGACTGATCTTTTGCTTCTGGATGCGAATGACCGGGACACCCTGTCCCTGCCCGGTGCGCCGGACCCGACGGCCTGGGGATTGCATGGATCCATCCACCGGCATGTGCCCCATGCCCGTTGCGTGATGCATGTCCATTCGATCCATGCCACGGTACTGGCCTGCCTGAAGGACAGCAATCTGCCGCCGATCGACCAGAATACGGCCACTTTCTACAACCGCTATGTGATTGATGAAAATTTTGGCGGTTTGGCCTTTGAGGAAGAGGGTGAGCGCTGCGCCGGGATGTTATCGGATCCGAAAATCAAGGTTATGATCATGGGCAATCACGGGGTTCTGGTGATTGGGGACAGCGTTGCCGATGCCTTTAACCGGCTCTATTATTTCGAACGCGCGGCGGAGACCTATATCCGGGCGCTGCAAACGGGGCGGGAATTGCGCGTGCTCAGTAATGAGATCGCGGAAAAAACCGCCTGTGAACTGGAAGATTATCCCAGCCAGGCTGGCAGCCATTTCAACGAGTTGAAGGCGATCCTGGATGAGGAAGAGCCGGGATACCGGGATTAATTCCCAAGGTCGAATTCCTGTAATATCCATTGCCGGAAGGCGGTGGAGGCGGCATTGGACTTGCCGCCGAACGGGGGCATTAAAAAATAGGCCTCGCGCAACGGGCATCCGATTTCGAACGGTCGCACCAGTTCGCCCCGTTCCATCAAGGTTCCGCATATCATGTCATGGCCCATGGCAATCCCGCATCCCTCCAGGGCCAGGGGTAGGGTAACCACATAGGTACTGGCCATATCAATCCGCAGCAATGGCGGGATTTCGACCCCGGCGGCCCGCAGCCAGCTGTCCCATCCTTCAATGATGCCGCTGACATCCAGCAGCCGCTGGTCCAACAGCTCTTTCGGCTTGGTGAATGTTTTTGCTTGGTTGGGCGCGCAAACCGGATAAAAGGTCTCCTCCGTCAGGCGGGCACCCGATTGAAACGGCAATGCAGCGGCATCGCCAAAGGCAATCTCGACGCTGGCATTAGGCACCAGTGGCGCCTTGTCGGGCCAGATGACCGTGGTGTTATTCAGCCGGACCCAGGGATTTGCCTTGAGGAACCGGCCAATCCTGGGGGTGAGCCAATATTTGCTAAACGCCAGATTGGATCGGATCTCCAGCATCTGGTCCTGATCCACACCGAGCACGGTCTGGGTGCCCTCCGCCAACAGTTTAAAGGCTGCATCCACGGTAGGAAGATAGGCCTGTGCCGTATTGGTTAGCTCCAACTGTCGTGATTTGCGGATGAAAAGCGGGTTTCCCAGAAAGGATTCCAAGGCCTTGATCTGCTGGCTGACCGCAGACTGTGTCATGTTCAATTCACCTGCGGCACCGGTGAAGCTGAGATGCCGGGCGGCGGCATCAAATGCGCGCAGCCAGTTCAACGGGGGCAAAGGTTTGTTCATCGCAGCCTTCTTCCTTGTTTGCCCGGAATATACAGGGAAATCAAAGGAATGGGCAGCTCAATTTGTCAGCTGACTTTGGCCCAATATTCCGGCGTCGCCAACGCCATATTTCTGTTCCAGGAAGGCTTTGAATGCGGCCGATTCCTTTTGCCAGCGATTAAACCGGTCCAGCAATTCGGGATAATGCACCGTTGAGATCGCATAATAACTGACCGCATGGGGAAGGTTTGGGTCAAAAATCAGCGCGTCCGGCTGACCAAGCAGGCTTGTCAGTTGATAGCGGGCCACATCGATATTGGCATAAAGGCCGCCTTTGCCCCGGCGCAAGGTCCGTTTAATGACCCCGCCCAGTGAGGTGCCTTCATAAACCGAGACCGCGCCGGCCTGAATCCGGTCGAAATAGGGCCATGGCGTAAAACCGATCAAGGTACCCAGTGTCTTGATATTCTCAACCGGGCCTCCGACCTGATTCGGCAGCACCAAAGTGCCGTCAATATAGCCGACGATCGGGTCGCTGTGCAGAAAGACAGATTGTTTCTCTCCGACATTCCATTTGGGGTTATCCGGATATTTGAAATGCACCGTGCCCGCGCGCACTTCCTTCAACAGTCTTTTGAGCGGCATGGTGCGCAGATGGATTTTCAGGCCGCTATCCTGTGCAAACCGGTCAAACAGATCACGGACATAGCCGCGAAACTCCCCATCCTGAAACTGGTAATGAGGGTAATAATCGTTACTTTCGATCCCAATGATCATCGGATCGGCTTGCGCACGGACCGGCAGGATCACCATCAGGCAGAGAAAAATTGTCCGGCAGAGAATCAAAGGAAATCGCTGCAGGATGGCATTTTTGCTTCTCACTATAAATACTTCCCTTTTCGACCCTGTCGGCCATTTTTCAGAAAAGTATCATATTAACCCCGACCGGGGAACCGGCCCTTGTCGTCTGCTGATAGATCCTTGGCAGCGAGGGCAGAGTCTCATAATCTCATGTTATGAAGCTGCTTAGGGAAATCCAACCATTGATGAATGCGCTTGCCGTTTTTGAATGTGCGGGGCGCACCGGCAGTTTTACCCGTGCGGCGGAGGAACTGGGAACATCCCAGCCGGCGGTCAGCCGCCATATCGCTAATCTGGAGGATCATCTGGGAGTGGCGCTGTTTGATCGCCACCATAACAGGATCGTATTGAGCCCGGAGGGGTGTGCCCTGCATGAGGCGGTTGCCTTGGGCCTGGGGCATATCCAGTCGGTTTTTCAGGAAATCCGCCGATCGCCCTATCAGATCCGGACACTAACAATCGGCTGTTCCTATGGCCTGGCGCATCTCTATTTAATGCCCTATTTCGCGGCCATCCAGGAGGCGTTCCCTGCGCATGAGGTGCGATTGATCACCACCGATTCCTATGCGGATCTGGAACGGTCGGACGCGGATTACTCCATTCGCTATGGAACAGGGCAATGGCCGGGCCGGGCGGCGGTCAGCCTGTTTCGGGAAAATGTCTTTCCGGTTTGTGCGCCTGAATTTCTGAGCCGCCATCCGGGTTTGAAAGATCCGCAGGCTTGGCGTGATCTGGCGGATTATCCGCTGTTGCATCTGGATGCGGGCCAGCGCGGCTGGCTGGTCTGGGAAAGCTGGCTGGAGCAGGCGGGGGCAAGACCGTTACCGCCGGGCAAACGGGTCAGCCGGTCGGAACTTTATCTGCAATATCCCTTTCTTTTGCAGGCGGCGATGGAAGGGCGCGGAGTGGCGCTCGGCTGGTCCAATATGGTGGATCGCTATTTGGAAAACGGGCAGTTGGTCCGGATCGGCCGGCAATCGGTCGAGACGGAACGCGGTTATTTCCTGGTATCCGCAGGAGACAGCCCGGAGGATCACGATCTGGTGCGTCTGCAAACGATCCTGATGGGCAAGACGGTCTTAAAGGGCTGAAAAACTGCCGCCGGAAGCGTCACGCCAGGCCTCATGAAATGCCTTATAGGCCTCATTTTCCTCCGCCCGTTCTTCCACATCGCCCAACAGCAGCAACCGGCTGTGGTTATAGCCGTCAAAATCGGTGATTCCCGCATGCAGCGCATAGCGCAAATAGAGCAGGAAGGTGTTCAAAACATCGGTTTCGCAATAATCCCGGATTTCCTGGATATTGCCCGCATCATAGAGCGCCATTACATCGCCGCCATCGGTGCCGGTCTTGCCCGGCAGCCCGACAGAGGCGCAGATCTCGTTCAGGCGCGCCTTGGCCGAAGCGCCATAATCGGACAAAACCTCAATCAGATCACAATGCCAGTCCTTGGCATAGCGCTGGGTATAGTTCTCCCATTTATTGACGCCTTTGTGCAGCCACTCTCCGGAGATGCCGTATTTCATCGCCCGGTATTTCAGCACCGGCAGGTCAAAGCCGCGGCCGTTATAGCTGATCAATCTGGGCAGATGCCGCCCGCAATATTGGAAAAATCCTTTAACCAACTCCTCTTCGTCCGATGCCAGCGTGCCGCCGGACCGAATTTCCTCGATCTGGTAGGATTCATAGCCGCCATCGCGCAGGATGCGCGCGCGCAGGAAGCTGATTGCCACTACCTTATGGAAACATTGTCGGGGAAAGGCGTTCTTGCCGCCGGTGATTTCCAGGTGATAGCGCTCCAGCTCTTCGCGCCTGGCCGCAATGTCCGGATCGGAAAAGCCGGTCAGGTTAGGCACCGCATCGGTATCGGGGACGGTTTCAATGTCAAAGACGAAAATTTGGTCAAGCATGGCTGGATCTAACCCTGAGTCGGGGCGGTGGCGCAATCATTGATCAGGTCATGCCACCGGATTGCCGCAATCTTCAGGATTGCCAATTCCGGGGGCTGCCCCTAGGCTGCGCGCGATGCGGACTTCCGCACCGGGATTGCGCGGCCCTGATGGAGAGGGCCGTTTTGTCGATTTGAGAAAGGATCATCCATGTCCCTGTTTTCCTCCCGTTTCATGCGTTCTGCCGCCCTGGCGGTGGGCCTGACCCTGTCCGCTGGCGGCGCTGCCGAAGCGGCTGATCTTGAAAACACCCTTTATCTTGAGCTGAAAGATGGCCGTGTGGTTATCGAGTTGCGTCCGGACCTGGCCCCGAACCATGTTGCCCGGATCAAGGAACTGGCGCGCGAAGGATTTTATGACGGTATCGTCTTCCACCGGGTGATTGACGGTTTCATGGCACAGGGCGGTGACCCGACCGGCACTGGCATGGGCGGTTCCGACAAACCGGACCTGAAAGCGGAATTTTCCGCTGAGAAACATGTGCGCGGCACGCTTTCCATGGCCCGTTCCGGTCATCCTGACAGCGCCAATTCCCAGTTCTTCATCGTCTTTGCCGACGCCCCCTGGCTTGACCGTCAATATACCGTGTGGGGCCAGGTGGTTTCCGGCATGGAATATGTCGACATGATCAAGAAAGGCGCTGGTCAGAACGGTTCCGTGACCGACCCGGACCAGATTGTTTCCATGAAAGTGGCGGCCGACGTCGAAGGCTGATCCAAGCGCCTGAAACGCTTTAAACGGTTAGCGGCAGCGGGTTTTCCCGCTGCCGTTATTCTTTTTTGGATGACTCTGTGATAAGATTGCGCTTAATTATCGGCATAGAACGAGCAAGACTGGCCCGCCGGACCAAGAAGGCCTCCGGCGCCAAAGAGGATTTAAAACCATGGATGCGACCGGCGCCGTCGCCTTAAACAATCTTCAAACAAGGCAGCAATTTGCCCTGAAGAGTTTGAAAACCTCCCTGGACCAGAGTGCCCAGGCGGTCGAGCTTGTCGAAAATGTCGCTGGTGGTGAGGCGGGCGGCATCGCCCAGCCGCTGAATTCCTCCGGCCGCGGCCAGATCGTCAATATTCTGGCGTGATCCGGCGTGGCCTTTGCGCCCCAGTTTTACTGAAAATAATACAGTTGTTCTGCAATTTGGGCGATTAATAACCCGCCCCGGGGTCCATCACGCCGTCAATCACATCAATCGCGCCACCTGCCATTAGATGGCGCAGGTTCTTCACCACAGTGGCGGCACCGGTGGAAATCCGGGTGACACTGGCGATATGTGGGGTGACCAGGACCTTGTCATGGGACCAATAGGGATGGTCTTTGGGCAGCGGTTCCTCCCAAAAAACATCTAGGCTGGCACCGCCGATCTGGCCCGTATCCAGGGCTGCCAACAAGGCATCATCATCGATCAACTGGCCGCGTCCGGCATTGACGATGCAGGCACCCGTTGGCAGTTGGGCCAGGTTTTCCGCGTTTAACAATTTTGTGGTGGCGGGTGTGTTGGGCAACAGATTGATCAGGATGCTGGATCGGGAAAGCAGTTCGATCAGCCCGTTTTCACCGTGCAGGCAGTCAACGCCTTTGATTTCCTTGGGCGAGCGACTCCAGCCCAGCATGTTGAAGCCGAAATCAGAAAGCTTCCCAGCAATCGTGCCGCCCAGAACCCCAAGGCCCAGCATGCCGATGGTGCGTTCCTGCGCCAGCGGCGGATCCATCGGGGCCCAGTCATGGCGTGCCTGGCCCGCCTGGAAAATATGGGTCAGCAGGTGATAGCGCATCACATGGCCAAAGACATATTCCACCATACCCTGGGTCAGGCCCGGGTCGATCATGCGAATGATCGGCACATTCTTGGGCAGGCTGGGATCATTGGTCAGATGTTCGATTCCGGCCCACAGGGAATGGATCGCCTTCAGGTTCGAGCATTGCGCCAGCACGCCTTCTTCCGGATGGGCGGCAATGGCATAGTCAATCTCGGACAGATCCCCGGCATTGGGCCAGACCCGAAGCTCAAAAGCGTTCAATGCTGCAAAGGCTTTGGCCCATTCTTGAGCGGATTCGGATCGGCTGCACAGCAAAACCGCCATGGATTGTCTCCCACTGGGAATCGGGTGAGTTTAAGTTCAGGTGGCGTAGCCCCGGTCCGGGCGTACCAGGCCCGCCTGTAGGCGACGCTGCCACCAGGAAACAGTCTTGGCAAGCCCGTCGGCAAGATCCGTCTCGGGCTGCCAGTCGGTTGTGTCGCGAAGGCGGCCATTATCCGCCAGCAAAAGCCCGACTTCGGAATTCTCCGGGCGCTTGCGGGCATCTTCCGTCACCACCGGTTTGGTGCTGCCGGTGGTCGATTTGATTTCTGCCACAATCTCCGCAATCGATACCGCGACCCCGGTGCCGGTGTTATAGGGGCTGCCGGTTTCAAGCCCGTCCGTGACCGCCATGGCCAGGAATGCCTGCGCTGTGTCGCCGACAAAGTTGAAATCCCGTTTGGGATCGAGCGAGCCCAGGCGGATTTCATCACAGGCCGGGTCCAGGGCCTGGCGGATGACGGTTGGGATGACCGCGCGTTCCGACTGGCGCGGGCCATAGGTGTTGAAGGGGCGTAAAATCATGACCGGCAGCCCGTGGGATCGCGCATAGGCTTCCGCCATCATGTCCGCGCCGATCTTGCTGGCGGCATAGGGCGATTGCCCCTGAAGCGGGTGCTGTTCGGTGATCGGGGTGAATTGGGCGGTGCCGTAAACCTCGCTGGTGGAGGTATGGATGACCCTCTCGCAGTTGGCCGTGCGGGCTGCTTCCAGGATGTTCAGCGTGCCGGTGACATTCACATCCACATAAGACTGCGCCGCCACATAGGAATGGGGGATCGCGATGAGGGCGGCCAGGTGGAAAACCATGTCCTGGCCCCGGATTTCGCGCATGGTGAAGGCCGCGTCCCGCACATCGCCCCGGATGATGCGGACCTGATCACGGATGTCCGGTTCAAGATCGTCCAGCCAGCCATTGGCATCGAAGGAATTATAGGCCGCCAAAGCCGTGACATCTGCGCCCGCCCTGACAAGATGCTCCGTCAGGTGCGACCCGATAAAACCGTCTGCACCGGTCACGAAAACCCTCTTGCCCTGTAAAGCCTTGTTATTCACGATGATATCTCAATTCCACTCAGCGATTCCTTTCCCAAGACTATAACGGTCAAATAGCCGGGTTACCAAGCTTTGCTTTCTTGACGGGGCCAGAACCCGCAGGCAGACTCATCATCTCAAGATATTGATTTCGCGAGTTTCCTGCTTTGGAGAAAGCATATGTTCCAGCTTGATCGCAAGACCGCTTATGTGACCGGCGGCAATGGATTGATCGGGCGTGCGATCTGTTCGGCCCTTGCGGATGCGGGGGCCTCTGTCTTTTCCCTGGATCTGGTGGAACAACACGGCATGGATGCCCGGGTGCGGCAATCTGTGTTTGATGCCGCCGACATGATCAATCTGGAAGGCCGCCTGGAGACACTGGAAAACATGCATGGGCATGCGGATGTCTGGGTGAATGCGGCCTATCCGCGAACAACCGAATTCGGCACGAACCAGCAGGATGATTTGGATGAGGCGGATTGGTGCAAGAATGTGGATCTGCAGATGAACGCGGCCTGTCTGCTCTCGGCCAAGGTGGCGACGCGCATGGGCGCGCGTGGCCATGGCTCAATCATTAATCTTGCATCAATTTACGGCCTACGGGGGCCGGATTTGCGAGTCTATGACGGGTTGGAAATGCCGTTGTCTCCGCCTGTCTATTCCGCGATTAAAGGCGGGCTAATTAATTATGGCCGTTATCTGGCCGCCTGGTACGGGCCAAAAGGGGTCCGGGTGAATACGGTTTGTCCGGGCGGTATCGAGGATGGCCAGCCAGAAAATTTCATCGCCCAATACGCGGAACGCACGCCCATGCGGCGTATGGGCAATCCCAATGATGTGGCTGGGCCAGTGGTGTTCCTGGCCAGCGATGCGGCGGCCTATGTCAATGGCGTGGCTCTGCCCGTTGACGGTGGCTGGACCGCGGTTTAGGGAAAGCCTACCCGGTCAGGTCCGTCCGGAATATCTCACCAAACCCTTCGATTGCATCCTCGATCCCGATCAGGCGCAGGGCATGCCAGGTCATCACCTGATTGCTGGTCAAGACAGGCAGGCCCAGTTCCTGTTCCAGTTCCGCCACAATTTGGGCGGCGCGGGTGGCGGTACAGGAAATGAAAAGCGCTTCCTCATCTCCTGTTACACTCCTTCGGGCGGCTTCGCGGATCGTGTCAAATGGCAGCATGGCGATATCAATATCATCCAGCATGTCGAGGCCGAACAGGCTGGTCAAAATCAGATCGCGCCTTGAAAACTCCTTGGCTAGTTTATTGCTGACTTCTTCGATATAGGGGGTGAGTACGGAAAGGCGCTTGCGGCCGAGCGATTTCATTGCAGCGGCCGCAGCGCGCAAAGGATTGGTGACCGGTATGCCGGGCCAGGCGGCCTGGACCCGCTGCTCGACGATTTCATCGCCGATGGCGGCGGAACCGGATGTGCAGGCAAATATCGCTACATCGATGCCACGTCCGGGCAGGATTCCGGCAGCGGCCCGTGTCAGATCGGCTTCCATCCTGCGCAGATTGTCAAGGGTCAGCGGATTGGCGTTTTCCACCCGGTTGGTAAAGAGCGCTGTGCCGTCCGGCAGCATCTGGCGCAACTCATCCTCGGCGGTGAAATCGGTACCCAGTGCCACCAAACCGATCCGGCCACGCGGGGCGCGGTGGTCCAGCTCAAGAGAGAGCTCCAATCGCTGATAGGGGACAGAGGTCATGATTGTTTCCTGATAATGCGCGGCATTTCCACCGGTGCACGGTTGGAAAGCCAGCGCGCGCCGTTTTCGGTGATCACAATATTCTCTTCATGCACCATTTCGCAACCGGGAGCAAAACACATGCCGGGTTCTAGTGTGACCACGCATCCTACTTCCAGCACGGTCTGGTCATGCGGGGTGACGGACGGGCCTTCAGTCAGCTGCATGCCAAGTCCATGGCCCATGCGCCCGACATTATTGCCCAACGCGCCGCCGGCTTCCAGGACCTGCCACATGGCGTTGAACAAGTCCGCCATGGTCGCGCCGGGTCTGGCTGCGGCAAAACCGGCGTCGGTTGCGCGGTGGACACATTCATGGGCGGCGAGCGTTTCATCCGCCGGCGTGCCAAAAGCGAGATTTCGGTCAAAATCGCAAAAATATCCGTCATAGACTGTACCGGTATCGATGATCAGGACATCACCATCTTCCAGCACCCGGTCGGTTGGTCCCATGATGATATCGCCATAGCTCATCGAGCCGGAGCCGGCGATCAGGTAGGGCGAATGATCTGCGCCCAGCTTCAGAAGATCCATGCGCAGGGCTTGGCAGGCCTCCCGCTCGGTCATGCCGATGGCCAGTTTTTCCGGCAAGGCTTCAAATGCCTTGGATGTCACCTGGCAGGCATATTCGATCTTGTTGATTTCTGCAGCAGACTTCACAAAGCGCAGCGCATGCATCAACGGGGCTGCATCAATCAGTTCATAGCCGGCAATACCCCGTTCCAGTTTTCGAAAATCGGCCAGCGGCATGCGCAGCAGGCTTTCATGCCCCATGGGCAGACCAATCCGGCCAAACCGTCTTGGCAGGCTGTTGAGGCCGTCTGCCAGCAGGCTGACCCCGTCATCTTCCGGACGGGGCGCGGGCCAGCACCGGATATCCCGGATCCAGGTCCCGCGCATGCCGGCCTCGCCAATGCCGGGGATGACCGCGATCGGTTCACCCTTTGCCGGCAGAATGAGAAACCAGGGTCTTGTCGGGCTTTCCCAGAACTGGGTTTGAAAACCGGAAAAATACCGAACCTCTGCCTCGGTCGTCAGCAGCAGGCCATCCAGCTGTTCCGCATGCATGGCCTTTTGTGCGCGCGCCACGCGCAATTCATATTCCACGATATCAAAACCGCGCCGGGGGGGCTGCATCATCGTCGTCGACAACTTTCTTAAGCCAGGGTTTTTAAAGCGGGTTCACGCGGCGATCTGTTCCGGGTCGCGGCCGACCAATTCCCGATAAATGGCCGGATCGGTCGCACCTTCTGTACCGATCAATAGGATACGGGAATCCTCATCCAGTCCAGTGGCTTTCGCCAGTTCAGCATTATTCAGGCAGCCCAACAGGGCCGAAAGCCCGGCCACAGCGGATTCGCCGGCAATGATGCTATGATCGGCCAGCAGGCGCATGACTGGCGGCACCAGGCCGTCTGGGATGGTCAGGAAATCATCGGCACCGCGTTTCAGGATCTCCCAGCCCAGCAGGCTGACTTCGCCACAGGACAGGCCGGCCATGACGGTTTCCTCCTGGATGTCGACCAGGGTCGGCTCGCCAGCAATCGCGCTTTGTTTCAGGCAATCGGCCTGTTCCGGCTCAACGATGATCACGCGCGGCCGTTGTTCACCGAACAGCTGCCAGAAATGGGCACAGACCGCCCCGGCCAGGCCGCCTACGCCGCCCTGCAGGAAAACATGGGTCGGGATTTGCCCATTGGGGAGCTGATCGGCGATTTCGCCAGTCATAACCGTGTATCCGGCCATCACCTGGCGCGGCAAATCCATATAGCCTTCGTAGGACGTATCGGAAACGATGTGCCAACCATGGGTTTCGGCATCATTCGCCGCGGCCCGGACGGACGCATCATAATTGCCATCGACCCAGATCACCTCGGCACCATAAGCCTCGACGGCATCGGCCCGGCCCCGGCTGACACCGGCATGCATATAGATCCGGCAGCCACAGCCGAAATTCTGCGCGCCCCAGGCAACAGAGCGCCCATGATTGCCATCGGTCGCAGTAACCACGGTGATTTGGGCGCATTCGTCCTTGAGGGTACCCTCCATGATTTCTGAAAAGGCAATGGTCCGACCAAGTTGCTTGCCCAATTCCCGTTGCAGCAGATGCAGGACGGCATAGGCCCCGCCCAGCGCCTTGAAACTGCCCAAGCCAAAGCGCGGACCTTCATCCTTGTAAAGAATTTGGCCGACTCCGACCTTGGCAGCGAGGGAATCAAGGTTGCTGAGCGGGGTCGGGGCATAACCGGGCCATTGACGGATCACCTCAGCTGCCTGCTGGCAGTCGCCGGTGCCTAAGATGGGATGCAGGGCTTTTGGATAAACAGCATCATGGGTGGCCATGGCATTGGCATGTCGGGCGATATGGGCCTGGGCGAATGTGTCTTGGGTCATGATGATGGTCTCCTCAAGCCGTTACAGGCAGCTGTTGCCGGACCAGTTCCACCCAAAGCCGGGCACCGGTCATCAAGATGTCGTCGTTAAAATCGTAATGCGGGCTGTGCAGGCCGCAGCCGCCGGGGCCATCCCCGCCATTACCCAACAGGAAATAGCAGCCGGGTTTTTGTTGCAGCATGAAGCCGAAATCTTCCGAGGCCATGATCGGTTCCCCGTCCCAGCGGATCTTCTCGGGCCCCAACAGGGCGGTGGCCGCGTCGAAGACATGCCGGGCTTCCGCCTCAGTGCTGATGGTCGAGGCAAATTCACGGCTGTAGGCGAACTCAAAGCCGACATCATGGGCGGAACAGATGTTGGCGGTGGTGCGTTCCATCTCCCGCTCCAGTGTGTTCTGGACTTCCGGATCGAAGCTGCGGGTGTCGCCGGTCAATGTCACCCGGTTCGGAATAACATTGCGGGTGCCGTCGGTCTGGATATCGGTGATGGATATTACCGCACTGTCGGTTGGTTTCAGTTTCCGCGAGATGATTGATTGCAGTGCCAATGCAATTTCGGCTGCAACCGGAATGGGGTCCTTTGCCAGATGGGGCAGGGCGGCGTGGCCTCCCTTGCCCAGGACAGTGATTTCAAAGTTATCCTCAGAGGCCATCACGGGGCCGGGCTTGACCGCGACATGACCGGTGGGCAGCGACGGCATGTTGTGGAGCGCATAGATCGCGTCCATCGGGAACCGCTCGAACAAACCGTCTTCCATCATGGAAAGCGCGCCCCGGCCATGTTCTTCGGCCGGTTGGAAGATAAAATAAACCGTGCCGTCGAAACATGGTTCTTCCGCCAACATGGCAGCTGCCCCCATCAGGATCGATGTATGGCCGTCATGACCGCAGGCATGCATCTGACCGGGAATTTGTGATTTATGGTCAAATTCATTTTGTTCCTGGATGGCCAGTGCATCCATATCGGCGCGGATGCCGATTGCCCTGCTGCTGGTTCCTGCCTTCAACATGCCGACAATGCCGGTACCACCGATGCCTTCATGCAACGTCAGTCCGATCGTTTTCAGATGCCGGGCAACCATGGCCGCGGTTTCATGTTCGGCAAAGCCCAGTTCCGGTTTCTGATGTATTTCATGGCGCCAGCGGATCATGTCCGCGCCGAGCGCCTGCCTGTTCCCATCCAACATCGGTCTCTTTCATCTGAATTTCTTCGATTGCACCGAAGATAAAGACGAATTCGTTCCGAATTTAATTTCAGTTTGCGGAATTCGATCCGAAAATATGATTTATTATGTCAGTCAGTGATAAAAACAGGATCTATAGGCTAATGGATGAATTTGACCGCAAATTGTTGAACCAGATGCAGATCAATAACCGTCAGACGGCAGAGATTTTGAGCGAAAAGGTCGGTTTGTCACCGGCGGCCTGTCAAAAACGGCTCAAGAAGCTTCGGGAAACCGGGGTGATTGCCTCTGACATCTCTGTGCTGGACCCGGCCAGCATCGGTCGCCGGATGACCATGATTGTGGAAGTGACCATGGAACGGGAACGGCCGGAATATCTGGATGAGTTCAAGCGTAAGATGCGTGCGTCACCGGAAGTGATGCAATGTTATTATGTTACCGGCACGGCGGATTTCGTTTTGATTGTCACGGCAAAGGATATGAAGGATTACGAAGAATTCACCCGCAATTTCTTCTTTCAAAACTCCAATGTGCGCCGTTTCCAGACCAATGTGGTCATGGATGGGGTCAAAGTTGGCCTGGCGGTGCCATTATCGGGGGATGGAGAAGGCTGACTCTCTGCCGCCTGCGTATTAATCGCAGCCATCTAGATTGACCAGGTCCTGGGCCAGATCGATGCCGGCTGCTTTCAAATCCGGTGGGCGGCCAATGTCACGCCAATATTCATGAATCGGGAACAGACCAATTTTGAGCCCTTTTTCGGCGGCCAGATTGATCAGGTCCGGCATGTCCAGGGCTGTTGGTTCCGGCACCATATCCAGGATCTTAGGCGAGAGATAATAAATCCCGGCGGCGACAAAATGGGTCAGCACCGGTTTTTCCTCAATACCGGCAAGGGTGCCGTCTTTATTCTGCTGGATGATGCCAAAGGGGATCTCGGTGTCATGCAACGTGACGCCAATGGTGGCGTCATAGCCCTTTTGATCGTGGAAATCCTTCAGCGCCAGATAATTGATATTGGTCAGCACATCGCCGTTGATCACCAGAACCGGCGCATCCAAAGGGCGCGGGTAGAGCCCCAGCGCCCCGGCGGTACCAAGCTTCTCGGTTTCGTGGATCAGGTCCAGGTCAATATCCCCGTTCCAATCTTGTGCGAATTGCTTGAACTGGTCGGCCAGGAAATGGACTGACAGATAGGCATGCCGGATGCCGAACCGTTCCAGCCCCATCAGGATATGGGCAAGGATAGGCCGGTCGCCCAGGGCCACCAGTGGTTTTGGTGTATTGAGGGTCAGGTTGCCCAAACGCTTGCCATAGCCGCCCGCCATGATGAGGCAGTTTTGAATGCCTGTGGCCAGAAGACTGTTGATGACAATGGCGGCCAGCTTTCCGGTTTCATCCACATGAGGCAGGAAACCATATTCCTGCATCGTCGGTTCGGGAATGCGGTCCAGCCGTTTCAGGGTCCGTGCGCCTTGATGCATGCAGGACCGGATCGGATCATCCAGACTGTTCCCGGCCAGGATACCACGGCGGATATCCCCGTCCGTGGCAGTGCCGACCACTTTGCCCGCTTCATCGACTACAATTTGGAAAACCGGTGTGGTTGTCAGGCTGTTGATCCGGAGCAGCACCTCCCGGATTGGCATATCGGGTGCGCAACAGAAGGGATCGATGTCATATTCCACATAATAGGACATGGTTTAACCTGTCTTCCTTATTCCCGGCCAGCCCGTGAAGCGCCTTTGAATAAACAGTGAATTCAAGGCTCTATCATGCCCCAAATCGGGTGTTGGCGGCAATCAGAGTTTCCGGGGCGACTTCGGCACCCGGCAGGATGACCGCCCCGGCCCCGATCATGGCATGCTTTCCGATCATCGCACCGCCAAGGATGATGGCCCCTGGCGCCACATGGGCACCGTCGGCAATCTGGACATCATGCTCGACAATGGCACCGCTGTTGATGATGGCTCCATCACCAATGGTTGCCTGGGCATGAATGATCGCGCCGGGCAGGATCTGGCTGCCTGCGCCGAGTGTGGCACTGGGGCTTATGATGGCATCGGGACTGATCACGGCTGGTGCTGTGAAGCCGCGAAAGCGGAATTTTTCCAGCAGGTTAAGACGCGTGGCAAGGGCGGCCGGTGTGACCGCCCCGAAACCAAGGACCAGCGGTCCCATCTCCGGCACAGCCTGATCATCTCCGCCGAGCCAGGGGGCATCCAGCCAGTGACTTTTCTCGGGTCCGGTATAGCCCGCGATCTTACCGCCATGGGTGGTGATGATTTCCACCAATCCCTTGGCATGGCCGCCGGCCCCGAACAGGATGATGTTATCGCCCGGCCTAATCATGATGGTAACCCCTGTTGGTGTGGCCATTCCTGCAGGGCGGCCAGAACCCTGTCCAGATCCTGATCTGTCAGCGTGCTGCTGCTGGGCAGGCTGACCACCCGGCCGGAAAGGCGCGCCGAACCGCCGGAAAGATAGGCCGGATAGGCCTGGTAGGGGGGTTGGTCTGAAAGGCCGCACCAGAAAGGCCGTGCCATGATCCCGGCGACATCCAGATGCCGGACCAGATCCTCCGCAGCGTCGGTGGTGTCGGTCACGCAGCAGGACATCCAGGCATTGCTGTCCTGAAGATTGTTCAGCGGCATGAAGGATAGATGATTGTTGCCGTCAAAAAATGCCCGGTAACGTGCGGCGATTTCCCTTTTACGGGACAGCATGGCGTCCAGCCGATCACATTGGGCGAGGCCAAGGGCGGCGTTCAGGCTGGGCATTCTGAAATTATAGCCAGCGGCATCATAGCGATAAACCTGACCGGTCCGGGCCTGGGCCGAAAAATGGCGTGCCTTTTCGGCCAGGGCGTCATCATCGGTGACCATCATGCCGCCGCCGCCCGTGGTGAGGATTTTGTTGCCGTTGAAGCTGAAGGTGGAAAGGGTGCCAAAATGCCCGGCGGGTCGACTTTCCCGGCGGCTGCCCAAGGCCCCTGCGGCATCCTCGATCAGGGGAATGCCGTGACCGCGTGCCATCGCCTCCCATCGCGGCAGATCGCCCAGCAGGCTGGGCGGGTCCACCACCATCATGGCCGCCGGTTTCCGGTCCAGCCCTGACAAAGCCTGTTCCAAACTGCTGGCATCCAGGTCCCAGCTCTCCGGGTCGATATCGATGAAAACAGGCACCGCACCTGCATGAATGACCGCATTGGCCGAGGCGGAAAAAGTCCAATCGGGAACAAGAACGAAATCGTCCCGGCCAATCCCCAGGCTGAGTAACGCCAGGTGCAGGGCCGCGGTGCCGCTGGCGGTGGCAATGCCGTGGCGGCGATTGGCGAGCCCGGCGACCCGTTTTTCAAACGCGCTGACATAAGGGCCGGCAGAGGAAACCCAGTTATCTGCCAGGCATTGATCGACCCTGGCACGCTCTGCCGGGCCGATATCCGGTTCCAACAGGGGAACGGGTTTGGAGGAATTTTTTAGGGTCTCACTTGCCAAAATGCGGCTCTCCCTGGGCCGGTAAACGATGGAATCCTTTTATTACAATACCCTAACAGGGCAGTCTGCTGTCAAAATCTTTCCTTAATTTCCGCACATTCTCATCCAGATCCGGCGCGAAACTGGTCTCATCAAAAATTTCGGAACAGGACCCGGATCATGCTTAAGGTAAAAACAGTATCCCGTATGTTGCTGGCAGGGGCAGTTAGCCTGCCGCTGGCTGCCTGTTATACCGCGACCGAGGAAGTGGATCAGCTGTCCGCCCGGCAATCCGGCGGCACCGGGTATGACCAGGCGTTGACGCGTGAATATCGCGACCTGGCCAGTTACGAAGCCTATCAGATGTATGACTGGGGGGATGCCCGTCATTTCGCTAAGAAAGGCCTGACGGCGGCGGAAGGCGCACGCCCGGTTCCGGAAAGGGTGGCGGACTGGGATCTGGCCTATGGGGCCAGGCGCTTGTCCGACGCACGGAAGCGGTTGGTGGCGTTGCTCGCCAGGGACGCCGCCAGCCGCTCTCCGGAACTGGCTGCCCGTGCCCAAGCTTCTTATGATTGCTGGCTCGAACAGTTGGAAGAGGGGTGGCAGGCCGATCATATTGCCGCTTGTCATGACCGGTTCCAGAAATCCGTGATCAGCCTGGAGCGCGAATTGAGCGAGCCACAACGGGTCTGGTTTTCCTTCAATCGTGCGGAACCCAACGATCATTTCAAGGCGGAAATCGCCCGCCTGGCGCGAGAATCCGTCCGGCTGAATGTGCCGCTGGTGACGGTTGTCGGCTATGCCGATACGGTCGGGTCCCAGGAAAATAACATGAAGATCTCCCTGCGCCGGGCCGACCGGGTGAAACAGATCCTGATGGAAAATGGGATCCCGGAAGACCGCATCGCCATTAGCGCCTATGGCGAAGACCGACTGAAGGTCAAAACCCGGGATAATGTGCGTGAAGCCCAAAACCGCCGTGTGGAGATCATCTTCTATCCCCGGGTGGATGCCTGAGAGTGACGCTTTCCCGGGGATGCCGGCGCTAAGAGCCTGGCTCCGTTGGCTGCTTGATCCCGCCACTCTCGATCAAGTTCCGTCCAGAGGTTTTCGCGAGAAACCACTGGGCCCGGCATCCCACTGACTTGACCCCCTGCTAGATGGTCCACTGTCCCTGGACCGGCAGGGGGATTTTTTGTGATCAGCACGCTTGCCATTTAACCCGCTTGGCGTAATCTATTTCCCATAGCTGACTATGCCACCCAGGTCCGAGGAAAAGATGACCGCGCACAAGGACGACCAGCATATGTATGAGGAGACCACCAACGGCATTCGTGTGTCCGTACGGCCGGTCTATCTTGAGGATCAATCCTCGCCCGAGGATGATCATTATGTCTGGGCCTATAATGTACGCATTGAAAATCACGGTGAGGACCGGGTCCAGCTGATCAACCGACATTGGAAAATCACCGATGGTATGGGCCGCTGCCAGGAAGTGCGCGGGGCTGGTGTGGTCGGCGAACAGCCTGTGCTGGCGCCGGGTGACAGCTATGAATATACCAGCGGAACCCCGCTGCAGACCCCCAGCGGCATCATGATGGGCGAATATGAGATGGAACGGTCCGATGGCACCGGTTTTGAGGTGACCATTCCGGCTTTTTCCCTCGACAGCCCCCACATGTCCCAGCAGATCCACTGAGCCTTTGAACTTGCCTGGGCAGTGAAATGGCGACCGTGAGGTCGCGAAAAGGCTAATATCCAACGTTTGTGATGTTGATATTTGCGCCAAAAAGCCGTTTATTGCGCGCAAACCATGTTGGATGAAGAGCAAATTCATGACCACTGATTCGAAAACCAGCCCCAGCGGGGCGATGACGGTAACCCGGGCGGATGCGGAAGAAGCGGTGCGCAAGCTCCTTTGCTGGGCGGGTGATGATCCGGACCGTGAAGGCCTTCTGGACACGCCAGGGCGTGTCGTACGCGCATTCGAAGAATATTTCGCCGGTTATGCGGAAGACCCCGATACCTTGCTGTCGCGCACGTTTGAAGAAACAGACGGTTATGATGAAATGGTGGTTTTGAAGGAAATTCCCTTCGAATCCCATTGTGAGCACCATTTGGCGCCGATCCTGGGTAAAGTGCATGTCGCCTATCTGCCCAATGAACGCGTGGTTGGTATTTCCAAATTGGCGCGTGTGGTCGAGATTTATGCCAAACGCCTTCAGATTCAGGAAAAGATGACCGCCCAGATTGCCAATGCAATCACCAGCGCATTGAAGCCAAAGGGTGCCGCCGTCGTAGTGCAGGCCTCACATCAATGCATGACCTGCCGCGGGGTTCATAAGCCGGGTGTTGATATGATGACCAGCTATATGACGGGTCGCTTCCGTGAGGATGCCCGGACACGTTCCGAATTTCTGACTTTGATTGGCCGCAACAATATCCGCAAGGTGCACTCCATCTGACCGGTTCTCCGGCAGTTGGTCCATGCATTCAATCTGCTGATTAATCTGGACTCTCTTCGTGAGGGAAGGAATCATGGTTCCCGCCCGAGAAGAATTCTGGCAAGTTTGGCAGTGGGATAAACAACCGGGGCAGGCGGTTTTTGCAGGATTTTCGTCCAATTTTCTTTGTGCTTGGCATTTTGCTGAGCATGCTGGCAGTCTCGATGCTGCTGCCGGCGGCGGTGGATGCTGCCGTCAATAATGATGATTGGCAGGTCTTCGCGCTTTCCGCCGGTTTCACCTTGTTTGTCGGGGTCAGCTGCATTCTGGCGACCCGCACCGAAGCGGCGATGCTCAACATCCGCCAGGCCTTTGTGATGACCACGGGCGCCTGGGTCACTCTGCCGGCGTTTGCGGCCCTGCCGCTCGCCTTTGCCGATCTTAATCTCTCATACACGGACGCATATTTCGAGGCCATGTCAGGTCTGTCTACCACGGGCTCAACGGTGATGGTGGGCCTGGATTATGTGCCGCCCGGGATTTTGCTTTGGCGCTCGATCCTGCAATGGCTGGGCGGGATCGGGATTGTGGTGATGGCGATTTCCGTGCTGCCGATCCTGCAGGTCGGTGGTATGCAGCTCTTCCGCATGGAATTTTCCGATCGTGTGGAAAAAGCGCTGCCGCGTGCGGCTCAGATCGGCGGCTGGATCTCCTTTATTTACCTGGCGCTGACCCTGACCTGCGCAACGCTTTATTGGATGGTCGGCATGTCCGGCTTTGACGCTATCAACCATGCCATGACCACCGTTGCGACCGGCGGCTTTTCCACCCATGATTTGTCCCTGGGCTGGTTCAAGGATCTCCGGGTGGAAATGATAGCGATCGTCTTTATGATTCTGGGATCGCTGCCCTTTCTTCTCTATTTGCAGGTGATACGGGCCAATTGGCGGCCGCTGTTCAAGGATACCCAGGTGCGCTGGTTCATCAGTTTTCTTGGGATCGCGGTGATTGGCTCGGCCCATCTGATGGCACTTCATCAGGATATAGGTTTCTGGGAGGCGCTGCGCAAAACCAGCTTCAATGTCACATCAATCATGACCGGCACCGGCTATGCGACGGATTATAGTTTTTATTCCTGGGGTGATTTTGCCCAGCCGATGATTTTTGCCCTGATGTTTGTCGGCGGCTGCGCCGGGTCCACCACCTGTGGTATCAAGATTTTCCGCTTTCAAGTTCTGTTCGAGACCGCGCGGGTCCAGTTAAAAAGCCTGCTGCAGCCCCATGGCGTGTTTATCGCTTATTATAACCGCCGCCCGATCCCGGAATCGGTTTCCGAATCCGTCATGGCCTTCTTCTTTATGTTCGCAATCTCCTTTGCCGTGCTGGCGGCGGCTCTTGGTGCGTTAGGGCTGGATTTCATCACTGCAACCAGCGCGGCGGCCACTGCCATTGCCAATGTGGGGCCTGGTCTTGGGCCCCAGGTCGGCCCAGCTGGTAATTTCGCCCAGCTTTCCGACCCGGCCAAATGGGTCATGTCGGCGGGCATGCTGCTAGGGCGGCTTGAGATTTTCACCGTGATCATTCTATTTACCGCCACTTTCTGGCGGCGCTGATCAGCAATTGCCCGGAACCGGGAGATCGGATTACTATCGGTCCAGGAGGACTCCAATGATCCGACCCATTTTGCTGGCCTTGGTTTTATTGTCGGTCATAAACCCAACCCGGGCCGATGGCCGACCGGTGCATGTGGTGACGCTGGAATTTCCACCCTATGTCAGTGAAAACCTTCCCCAGAAAGGCTGGGCCTGGGAGGTTTGCGCGACGATTCTGAAAGAAGCGGGATATGAACCGCATCTTCAGATCCTGCCGTGGGCGCGTGCGTTAGCCCTGACCCGTGATGGTAAGGCGGACGCCCTTTATCTGGCCAATATCAACGAAGAACGGCGGCAATGGGCGGTTTTCACAGATCCCGTCGGGGAAGAGGTGAGTGTTCCCTTTGGACGAATAGATCTTAAGGCAGGCCAGGATCTTCTTACCCTGCGCGGGACGCGCGTCGGTGGTTTGCGCGGTGCCCATGTGCTCAAGATCCTGTCGGGCCAGGGGGTGGAGATTTATCCTGTTATAACCCTTGAGCAGGGGTTTCGCATGGTGCTGGTCGGGCGGTTGGATATGCTGGTGACCGACCGGTATGTGGGCATGCATCTGCTTCAGACCGGCATGCCGCCTCAATATCACCAAAACATCGTTCCCCTGGATATCGCGATTGACAGTAATCAACTGCATCTGGCGATCAGCCGCAAAGCGCCGGATCATGATCGGTTGCAAGAGGATTTCAATATGGGGTTGGCTGAGTTGCGCGCATCCGGCCGGTACCAGGCTATCCTGGGCCATCACGGATTCTAGCCGTGAAAGCCGGGGCTGAGCGATGGCCCAGCCCCTTTGTGTGGATGTTTAGAGCGCAAAGACAGCTTCAATCTCTATTTTCAGATCCGGCGAGAACAATCCGGTAATTTGAACCAGGCTGCTTGCCGGCGGAATTCCCGGATAAGCCTTCCGCAGAAAGTCGCGTAAAGGCTCGATCTCGGCCAAATCCGTGACAAAGATCGTCACTTTGACAAGATCCGCCAGAGACCTCTTCTGATCACGGGCAATCTGTTCCAGCTGTTGGAAAATTGCCCGTGCCTGCACGGAAATGGATTTGCTTTGGGCATCGGTACCAAAGGCGGTGAAGCCGGATGTGAACAGAAATCCGTTATGGCAGACAGCATGAGAATAGGGGCCGACCGGCAGCCCCAGGTTTTTCAAATTGAGATGTTCCATGCTCAGGCCTGTTCCGCAGCAGCGCCAATTTGCATGAGCCACCGGCTGAGTTTTTGAACACTGGGACCGATCACAAAAGCAATCACGGTTGCCGGTGGCCAGCCCATCTTGAACGCCTCGAACCAGCGGAATGGAAAATCGGAAACAAAGCCGAGATTGATCCAGGTGATCCAGCCGGACATGGCGGAGCTGAGGAATAGGGCCATCAGAATGGAGTTGATGATCCGGAATTTCATAACGCAGCCTCCTCGTTGATTTTCAACTTGCCCAGTTTTTCGATATAGACGACCTGTGTCAGGTCCTGCGCCAGATAGGCTTGGGTGTGGGCGGCGGCAAAATGGGCGTCCAGTGCGGATTGGTCGGTCCAGCATTCCCAGAGCGTGAAACGTCCGGGGGTGTCGTTATCCTGAAAAATCTCGAACTGCAGGCATCCTTTCTCGCTGATCGTGTGATGGCGCAATTGATCCAGCTCTATTCTCGCGCTTTTCAATTTGGCCGGGTCTGTCACTTCGATGCCGGCGCTGATCCAAAGGGGGTGCATCTTGATCCTCATTTCTGTGTTGAATAGGGGATCTGAATGATATTTATTTCCAGAAACGGAATATATATCGAAGGATGGAAGTTAAAATTCCATATTTGCAATGTATGATGATCTGGCGCTTTTTGTGAATATTGTCCGGCATCGCGGGCTTGGCGCAGCGGCCAATCAGCTGAATTTGCCACCCGCGACAGTGACAAGGCGTTTGGCGAAGCTGGAAGACAGCCTGGGATGTCGCCTGATCCATCGCTCGGCCAGGCGTTTTGAACTCACCACAGAGGGGGAGGCCTATTTTGCCGCCTATGCGGATCTGCTGGATCAGATGGAGACGCAATCCAGGCGCTTGAGCCGGGACATGCATCAACTGGCCGGGCGGTTAAAGGTCGCAGCGCCGACCAACCTTTCCCAGGGCATTTTAATGGACATGTGGTCGGCTTTCCTTGGAACGCAGCCGGATATCCAGCTGGAACTGGTGCTCAGCAACCATATCCATGATTTGGAAGCAGCCCAGATTGATCTGGCGATACGGATCGGGCCGCTCAGCGATTCCCAGCTGACCTGTAAGAAACTTGGGGTGATATCCTGTATTCTGGTGGCGTCGCCGGATTATCTGTCAAAACGGGGCACACCGGAGACCCTTGAGGATCTTTCCGGCCATCAGGTGATCTTTAGCCGCCTTCTGACCCGCTGGCATCTCAGGCAACAGGATACGGGACAGCAACAGATCGTGCACCCGACATCCAGGGTAGTGGTTGATGATATGTATATGGCGGTGAAGCTGGCGGCGGATGGCCATGGTCTCCTGATGATGCCGGTTTCAGAAGGCGCGGAGGATATGCGCCGAAACCGGTTGCGACGGATTCTGCCGGATTGGCAGGGACCGGACCGGGAAATTCATGCGGTATGGCCGACCGGGCGATTGCTGACCGCGCGAGCAAGATGCTTTCTGGATAAGATGGAGCGCTATTTTTCCAGCCAGCCGATTCTGAACGGTCAGATACCGGCTTTGCCGGACTAACGGCTTTTCCGGGCCTTGAAATGCAAATGGAACTGGCTGGCAATCATATAGCTGATGAAAAAAGCAATGGCAGCAAGGATGGACAGATCTTGTGTGTTTCCCCTGATTTCCCAAATCACCCTATTTTCGATCAAGAGCCAAAATCTTAGCATATGTATGGCCAACAGGATAAAGAACAGGGAACCCAGATTTGGCATGAAACGGCCAAGGAGTGCGAGCAACAGCAGATCAATCGATAGCGCTAGCAGAAAAGCTAGGATCGTGTATCCGCTCAATAACGGATGCATCCAAAAGACAATGGATTCCGCCCCGACGATTATGAGCAGAACCAACCAGTTTCGCCATGCCATGTCTTCTATTCCCCCGCTGATCTTTGACGGGCGGCAAATTCCATCAGTGTTTGGAATCTGTCAACATGGTTTGCGGAACACCCATCCGGTGGAGAAAAAGGCGCGCTCCCTGGTTAATTTCTCAAAGCCGGCCTTTTTGAAAAGTCCGTCAATATCATCCCGGATGTAATCGGCGTAATAAGGTTCGTGAAAAGCGATCGGGAAGCGGTCCAACAGGGCGTCATAGGGTTGATGATCTCCGATCTGGATCGAATCCATAAAGACCAGTTGCCCGCCGGGTTTCAGGACCCGGATCATTTCCGCGGCCGCCAGTCGCCGGATATCGGCGGGCAATTCATGAAACAGATAGATGCAGGTAATCAAATCCTGGCTTTCATCTTCCAGGGGAAGATCCTCTGCCATACCCGTGAGAAACTGGGTCTTGCCCTGGCGGCCCTGCTGTCGATTTGCATGGGTGATGTAATCGGCGCTGAGATCAATGCCGGTTAAGGCGAGGCCGGGCCAGTTGCGCTGGACCTCCCGCAGATAGCGGCCGGTGCCACAGGCAATATCGCAGAGCCGCATGCCCATGCCGGATTGACCCGACAGCGCCCGTCGAATGGCGGGCAGGGTCTGGCGGCGCATGACGTCGGCCCCGCCGACAAACAGAACCTCTACTTGGAAATCATAAATCTCTGCGGAATCCTCACTCAGCCAGCCATCGGTCTGGAAATGGAAATTCTGAAGGAAATAATCCGGATAGCCCTGACCAGCCACATCGGGCTTCAACTCTTTAGCCAATCCCAGGCGGCGGCGCTGGTTGATGGCCGGCAGATCGCGCAGATAGCGCAGTGATTGCCGCGCCAGCGCCAGTGGGTTGGGGACCATATCGGCAGGCGGTCGGTATTCGCCCCGTTCGATCTGGGTCCAGTCCCGCTCGTTCAATGCGTTAAGGTCGGCCAGGATCACTTCCCATCCTGGCATGCTGCCCGGTTGGGGAAGCGGTGCATTGGAGGGCGGGGCCAGGAATTGGGCCAGCGCATAGTGGCCGCCATACCAGTTGGTCCTGGCCTTTGCGGACAGATGATACAGGGCTTTGGTCAGATTCAGCATGATGCATTCCCGCCTTTTTTCCCGCTGTCACCCTTCAGTTTACCAGTTTTTCCGCCCTGGCAAAGCCTGCCACGCATCTGCCATAAAATACTCATATTCCTGCAAGAAAAGCTGGATACATACGCCCTCAAAAAAACAGACCTATCTTATTGGAGTATCAGGAATGATCGAAGGTTTGAGCCATATGACTTTCATTGTGCGCGACCTGGACAAGATGGCGCGCATTCTCACTGAGATCCTCGGCGGTGTGGAAGTCTATGACAGTGGCGAAGACAGTTTTTCCATTGCGGCGGAACGATTCTTCGATGTGAACGGGTTATGGATCGCCATCCAGGAAGGCGATCCGCTTTATGAACGCAGCTATAACCATGTGGCCTTCAAGGTGAAGCCTGGGGATATGGATGCCTGTCGCAAGAAGATCGAGGCGCTTGGCCTGGATATCCGTGCCCCGCGTCCCCGGATCGAGGGCGAAGGCCAGTCCATTTATTTCCATGATTACGACAATCACCTGTTTGAGCTGCATTCCGGCACCCTGAATGAACGGCTGCGCAGTTATGCCCAGGCCGCCGAATAACCCGTTTTATCGCCGGTTTTCAGTTGGCGGACTGGGATTGGCCGTCTAAAATACGGGCTGTCAGTTGGTTTATTATCCGCGGGGGGAAAAACGGGGCTATGAGTGAAACCACCATCGTCATGCTGGTGATTGGTGCCGTTCTGGTCGGCGGCTATATCTGGTATATTTCCCTGATCGGGCGCCGGAATAAGGCGCTGGAGGCTTTGTCTTCCATCGATGTGCAATTACGCAAGCGCCATGACCTGTTGCCCAATATCCTAAAGCTGGCCAGCCGTTTCATGAAGCATGAGCGCGAATTGCTGGACCGCTTGACCGCATTGCGGGCCAAAGCCCAGCAGGATTACCATCCCCAGGATCCGGATGCGGTTCAGAACCATCTGCAATCCGAATCCGAGCTGCAATCCGGCATTCTGCAGTTTTTTGCCGTGGCGGAAAATTATCCGGAATTGAAATCCCACGAAACCATCGTCCGCGCACAGGATACCTTCGCGGAAGTGGAGGGGCATATCTCGGCGGCCAGGCGGTTTTACAATTCTGCTGTCACTGATCTGAATAATGCGGTCCAGATCTTTCCCGGCAGCATGATCGCCACGATGACCGGGGTTAAAACCATGCCTTATTTCGAGATTGAGGAAGCCGCCCGCAAACCGGTGGACGCCTCGGCCTATCTGGACTGAGTGACGCACGATTTCAATGATATTCGACGAATCCCATCCGCGCCTGAAGGGCTTTAACGAATATTTCCGTCGTGAGATCGAACCGGCCCTGACAGAGATGGAGGGCGCGCGCCGTTCGGCCTTGCGGCAGGGCCAGATTGCGATCGCCGTTTTGGCGGTTCCGGCGGCCTATCTCTTGTTCCGGGCTTGGCAGATGCACGGGGACGGGGATTGGCAGGGCTGGCTGTTTGGTGGCCTTGCCTGCTTGGCGGCGGGTGTGGGTTTTGGTTATTACCAGATTTCCAAGGTTAAAAGCGGTTTTGACACCCATGTGGCCGGTTCGATTTGCCGTTTTCTGGAACTGGATTATACCAGACAGTGCCGCTTCAGCCCGCTGGCCCGGTTCCGGGAACTGTCATTGATTCCGTCCTATGACAAATCGGACCTGGAAGACGAGATATCCGGTCGGATCGGTGATATTGAACTGCATCTGGTCGAGGCACGCCTGCAGGACAAGCGCACCACTACCGACAGCAAGGGCAACAGGAAAACCAGTTACCACACGGTTTTTAGAGGGCTGTTGGCGGAGTTTACCTTTCCCAAGCGCGTGAAGGCGCGCACCATCATCACCCAGGACAGCGGCAAGATTTTCAACAAATTCAAATCCTGGGGCATTCAGGGGGACCGGGTCTCCCTGGAAGATCCAGAATTCGAACGCATTTTTGAAGTTTTCTCCTCGGATCAGGTGGAGGCCCGCTATCTGCTCACCCCGCGTTTCATGGAACGCCTGGTGGATCTCAGCCGCCATTTCGACCGCGGCCTGCAACTGGCCTTTGACCAGGATCGCCTGTATCTGGCAGGGCCCAAGCGCGAGAATATGTTCGAGGCCGGGTCTGTCTTTTCCGATCTTACCGACACAAAATATGTGGCTGAGACCCTGGCGGAGATCCGCATTATCCTGGACATTATCGATATTTTGAACCTGGAGAGCACAAGCAAGGTCTGAGGGGGAATCTCATGTCCAACGGCACCAATGTGGCCTGTGATGCGGTTGCTGTGATTGTCCTGCGTGCTGACCGGAAAGTGCTATTGCTGAAACGTTCGGCAGGCTTTCTAAAGGGGGCTTGGGCACAAGTGACCGGTCGGCCGGATGGGGATGAAACCCTGTGGCAGGCGGCGCTGCGGGAATTGCATGAGGAGACCGCACTGGTGCCGGAATGTCTGTATACGGCCGACTATTGCGATCATTTTTATAATCCGGCCGAGGACAGGGTTGAAATTGTCCCGTTATTTGTCGCGAATGTCCCTGTTGAGGCTGAAATTTCCCTGAATAGGGAACATACGGATTACCGGTGGGTTACGTTCGATGAGGCGGATGATCTGTTGCCGTTCAACGGCCATCGCCAAGCGGTAAAAAAACTGCATGAAGATTTAAAGCATGGAGAGTTGCCTTCCTGGCGCCGGATTTGGTCTGGAAACTGAACGTGGCTAATATTGGATACGGGTGTGGGCCTCGAGAATCCGACCTGCGGTGCCATCTTGCTGCAAGTCAATGATCGCTTCATTGATGCTGACAGACAGTTGCTGGGCGCGCGGTGATGTTCTTGAAATCAGCAAGTGGAACGTAATGGGTTTGATCTGACGCAGCGGTTCCAAAATAACATTTTCAGGAACGGACCAATCTTCAATCTGTGCCAATCCCCGGACCACGCCAATGCTGACCAGGCCCAGATCGCATCTCGCATGAGACACTCTGTTCAGGATTTCCCGGTAGGACCGGTTGGAACTGCTGACTTGGGCCGGGGTCAGGTCATACATGGCGATGTTATAGCCGCTTGGTGCACAGAGATGGAATTTGCGCAGCTTTTCCAAGCGATCGATTTTTGGGCCGTTGGGAAAACGCGCCAGCGTGAAAGCAACGCCATAGCGTGTCTGATATAGCGGGGTGGAGGCGTAATAAAGTTTGGCGCGCTCCTTGTTATAGGAGGCGTTGGCGACAATTTCATACCGGCCCAGATCAGCGAAATTCGCCACCTGATACATGCAGCGGTTCCAGGGCAGCAGATCGTAACTGTATTTCAGGCCGATGCGGTCGAATATTGCTGCGACAAGCTCTGCCGTCGCGCCTTGTATCCTTGTCTTGTCAATGCCGTCTGCTGTTCGCGCATAATAGGTGTAGGGCGGCCATTCGGCCTGGTCGTCACAAATCGCGACCGGATCACCGGCAAAGACAGGTTTGGCCGCCAGGACAACCAGCAGGCAGAAGCATTTCCAGAATGGGTGTCTCATGGCTCCATAGTAAGCGAACCATGCTAAAATAATCCTTAATAGCTGAAGGCGTCATAGATGCGGCTGATATCGCCCATCCATTCCTTTTCGTAGATCTCAATCAGCTCATCAGCATTGGTGCGTCCGGTTTCCACGATATCCTGCAGTGGGTTAAGGAAATGCTCTTCCGTGTCACCATCACTGTTCAACTTGCCACGCCGCTTCAGGCCGCCGCGGGCAATCTCCAGGATTTCGCGTGAAATCTCCCGGATGGTCCGGCCCCTGATTTCCGCATCCAATGCCTTGGCCGGGGCGTCATCCCGCAATTTGGCCATTTCCTCGACCGTCCAGTCGGCAATCAAGGCTTCCGCCTCATTCAGGGCTTGAGAATCATAGAGCAGCCCGACCCAAAAGGCGGGCAGGGCACAGAGATTGCGCCAGGGGCCGCCATCAGCCCCGCGCATTTCAATGAAGCTTTTCAGGCGCACTTCGGGGAAGGCCGTTGTCAGGTGGTCTTCCCAGTCAGTCATGGTCGGGATCTGGCCTTCGAAGCCTGCCAGCTCACCTTTCATATAACTGCGGAAGCTCTTGCCCGACACATCCAGATAATCGTTGCCGCGATGAATGAAATACATCGGCACATCCAGCATGTAATCGACCCAGCGCTCAAATCCAAAACCCTCATCAAAAACAAAGGGCAGCATGCCGCAACGGTCAGGATCGGTATCGGTCCAGACATGGCTGCGCAGGCTTTTCAAGCCGGACAGTTTGCCTTCCTTGAAGGGCGAGTTGGCAAAAAGTGCGGTGGCGATTGGCTGCAAGGCAACGGAAACACGCATTTTGCGGATCATGTCGGCTTCGGAATCGAAATCCAGGTTTACCTGCACGGTGCAGGTGCGGATCATCATATCCAGGCCCATGCTGCCTTTTTTGGGCATGTATTCCCGCATGATTTTGTAGCGGCCCTTGGGCATCCAGGTGATGTCGTCACGTGCCCATTGCGGATCAAAGCCGAGGCCGATCATGCCGGCCCCCATATTGTCGCAAATCTCTTTGGTCAGCTTCAGATGCCGGTTCACTTCTGAACAGGTCTGGTGGATGGTTTCCAGAGGCGCGCCGGACAGTTCAAACTGGCCGCCCGGTTCCAGGCTGATGGAAGCACCGGTCTCTCCGCATTTGAGCGCGATGATATGCTCGCCTTCCATGACCGGCTCCCAACCGGCCCCTTCGCCGATGGCTTCCAGCAGGGCCTTGATGCCCGGTGTGTCGAAATAGGGCAGACGTTTGTGATTGTTCAGATCATAGACAAACTTTTCATGCTCGGTGCCGATCCGCCATTGATCCTTCGGCTTGCAGCCTTTGGCGAGGGAGTGGATCAACTGATCCTTTGAGGTGATCAGTTCCTGGTCCTTGGATGAGGCAGCCGCCATGGCAGTATCCCCTAATATGTTTTAATCCGTTACACCCTGCCGATGCGGCGGGCGGTCCGCCCAATCCCCGCAAATCGACTGCCAGCAAGCCAGCGCGGCAAGCGCCGCGGTTTCCGCCCGCAAGATACGCGGCCCCAAGCTTACCGGCGTAATAAAGGAACGATCATTCAAAAATGCAAGTTCCTTTTCCGTGAAGCCGCCTTCCGGTCCTATCAGAATGGCAGCGGGCCGGTCCATTTGATGGGCGGCAAACACTTTTGACACCGCGTCAGCAATGCCGGCCTCGGCACAGACGTAGAGCAGGCGTTCTTCGTTCCAGTCGGATAGGAAGGTGGTCAGTTTTTGTATCTCTGTCACTTCCGGCACATCAAGGCGCTCGCATTGCTCGGCCGCTTCGATTGCCGTGGCATGGGCGCGGTCCTGTTTCAGCCGCTCCGTATTGGTGCGCTGGGTCAAGACAGGCACGATCCGGCTTGCGCCCAGTTCTGTTGCCTTCTGGATCACCAGATCGGTCGCTGAGCGTTTGAGCGGTGAAAAAAGCAGCCATAGATCAGGCGAGGCTGCCTGGTCCCTCAGCTTCCGTTCCAGGCTGACCGAGGCCCAGCCCTTGCCAACCCCGTCTATCGAGCCCAGCCATTCGCCATCCTCGCCATTGAACAGAGTCACCGGATCACCGGCCTGAAGGCGTAACACCGAACGTAGATAATGGGCCTGATTGCTGGAACAGCCGACCACTGCCCCTTCTTTCAAGGCTTCGGTTACATAAAGGCGGGTCTTGGAAATGATATTCATGGGGTGTTTTTCAGGACTCTCTTGGCCGCGGCGCTGTGATTGGGTAATACCAAGCGGTAATGAGCAACAATAGCTGAGCCGCCTTTCCAGGTACAGGCGGTTTGAGTTGAAGGCGAGGGAAATCATGCGTCAGGATGCAAGTGACATCCCCCAGGGGAGCTGGGTGAATAGCGTCTTGCCCGGGGGGCTGCAACCCTATGCGCGGCTGGCCAGGCTCGATCGACCGATCGGCACCTGGCTGCTGCTGCTGCCTTGTTGGTGGGGATTGGCGCTGGCCAATGCGGATCATCCGGCACTCGCTCTTCCAAGCCCCTGGTATATCCTGTTGTTTGCCATTGGCGCGCTGGTGATGCGCGGGGCGGGCTGCACGTGGAACGATATCACGGACCGGGATTTCGACGGCAAGGTGGCGCGTACCGCCACCCGACCGATCCCGGCGGGTGAGGTCACGGTCAGGCAGGCCCTGGTTTTCCTGGCCGTGCAACTGCTGATCGGCCTGGCGATTCTCTGGCAGTTTAATGATTTCACCCGGATGGTCGGGGCCTCGGCCCTGCTGCTGGTGATGGCCTATCCATTCATGAAGCGGGTGACCTATTGGCCGCAGGCCTGGCTGGGCCTGACTTTTAACTGGGGTGCGCTGGTCGGCTGGACCTCAATGAAACAGGAATTGTCCCTGGCGCCCCTGTTGCTTTATGCGGCGGGTTTTTTCTGGACCCTTGGCTATGACACGATCTACGCCCATCAGGATAAGGAAGATGATGCCCTGGTCGGGGTGAAATCAACGGCTCTGCGCTTAGGGGCGGCAACCGGTCGGTGGCTGATCGGGTTTTATAGCCTCACCATTATCCTGATTGCAGCCAGCGCCTATCTGGCGGGCCTTGCCGTGTGGTTCTGGCCGCTGCTGGCGGTTGCGGCGATCCATCTGGCCTGGCAGATCCGACGGCTCGATATTGATGATCCCGATCTTTGCCTGCGCCTGTTCAAATCCAACCGGGATTTTGGTTTCATCATTTTTGCGGGCCTGCTGGCCGGAGGAATCTAACATGTACGCTATCCAACCTGGCGATTTTGAAACCACCGTTATGGAAAATACCAGGCTCGACAGCCCACGCCTGCTGCCGGAAATCCGGCTGCATCTGGCGATGGAGGACCTGCCCATCTGGCGCATGGGCGAGGATGAGCTTTACGAGATGGGCTGGACCACGCCTTTCTGGGCCTTTGCCTGGGCCGGTGGCCAGGCCCTAAGCCGGTATCTGTTGGAAAACCCGGAGGCGGTCCGGGGCAAACGAGTGCTGGATTTCGGGGCCGGGTCCGGCATGGTGGCAATCGCGGCGGTCAAGGCCGGAGCCTGGGATGTGACCGCGGCGGATATTGATCCTTTGGCGGCTGAGGTAATGCGCATGAATGCAGAGGCCAATGACGTCTATTTCGACATCACCACCGAAGACCTGGTCGGCCAGGAAAGCCAGTGGGATGTGGTCCTGGTCGGGGATGTTTGTTACGACAAGGAGATTGCTGATACGGTGATCCCCTGGATCCATGACATGGCGAAAAACGGCACCGATATCCTGGTCGGTGATCCGGGCCGGTTTTACCTGCCGAAACTGGGCCTGCGCCAGATCGCCAAATATCATGCGCCCACCACATCGATCATGGAAGACAGCGATTTGCGCAATGCCCAGGTCTGGGTGGTTGATCCATCAACCGCGCCCTAATTCTGCCATTCTTTGCTGTTTCAAACAGGCAACAGCAATTTCAATTGTCTTTAGGGGGAAAAATGAAAGCGTTTGTAGCGTTGATTAGTGCGGGCCTTTTTTTGTCCGCATGCGAAAGCAATCGATTGGCTGAGCTGAATCAGGCATGTCGTGATGGATTGGAAGCTCAAAATGACGGTCGTCATCAACTGGCTTTTGATCATTTCTCCGATTGCCTGGAACATGCGGGAACTTCGGATCTAAATCGCCGCATTGCCCATCGCAATATCGGTGTTTCACTTGGGTATCTAAATCAGAATGAAAAGGCAGGACCGCATTTCATTGAGGCCCATAAGATCAAAGAAACTGAGGTTGAGTTGATCAACCTGTCTTCCTATTACTTCGGTCAGGAAGAGTTTAAAAAGGCGGTTCCTTTATTTGACAGGCTTGTTGCGATCCAACCGATGGATCTGAGAGTCCGCTATGCCCGTGCGATCAGCAATGAAAGTATCGGCAATCTTGAGGTGGCGCGGGACGATATCCGTTTCGTCTACGAAAATGGCGGTGACGTTGGCAATTTGAAATTGATGATGGACCGGCTGGATCTTTCGGAGGTTTATCGCAGCCAGCCGTCGCCGGCGCAAAAGGGATTGGAAATCTCCTTGCCTGAAGGCTTCAAGACCAACTGGATTCATGCCAATGACCGGGAGGTTTTATGGGAATATTTGCCCCAGGACCAGACCACCGATAACTGGCGGGAAATGATTACAATTCGTAAGCTGGCGCGCCCTGAGCCTATTGATGAGTATCTGGTTGTTGCGGAAACAGGACTGCTGGACCGGTCGATGGCGGCGTATGTTGAACATTGCGGGGGGTATGTTTTTGGCAGTATCGCACCGCGCATTGAGAAACAATCAACGAATAGGATCGCCTATTGCACGGATCGGGATTTGGCGAAGGTGCCAGAGAAAATCCATGCCCGGCGTAACAGCATATTTGCTTTCAAGATCCTGGCGTCTACGGAAGCGCTCTATCTGGTTAGTTATGAATGGCAGGATGATAAAAAGAAGCCGAACTTTGTCCGTGAGGCCGGCTTGATCGATAAAACAGTTAAGCCTCTGTTTTCAAGCGCAGTGGTTGTCCGCTGATCAATGGGCAACTAATACGGCGCTCTCTTGGGAGCGGATTGCCAATTGAGGCACTGAGGAGAGTGAAATATATCAGTGAGGCGGGCAGGGGCCTGCTTGGAATATTCATTTTGATAGGTTGAAGTCATGTCCGTGATGCTGTTGATCAGAGGCGCTGACGTTTATGCGCCGGACTTTCTGGGTTCCAAGGATGTCTTGGTGGCCGGGGGCAAGATCATTGCCATTGAAGGCAAGATCAATGCGCCTGAAGACCTTGATTGCCGGGTTATTGATGCCAACGGTCTGAAACTCACCCCGGGCCTGGTGGATGTGCATGTGCATATCGCCGGTGGCGGCGGTGATGGCGGACCTGCGACACGGACCCCGGAAGTGCAGTTGCAGCAGCTGGTGGCGGGCGGCACGACCACGGCGGTGGGCTGTATCGGTACTGATGGCCATACCCGCACAACAGCCTCCCTGGTGATGAAGGCAAAAGCGATCCGGGAGCAGGGCTTGTCCGCCTGGGTCTATACCGGGTCTTATCAGGTGCCGGCCCCGACCTTGACCGGGGAGGTGGCGCAGGATCTGGCGCTTATCGATGAAATCATCGGGGTGGGGGAAACCGCCATCGCCGATATCCGCTCTTCCTCGCCGACCCTGACCGAGCTGGTCAAGCTGGGCAAGGCGACGCTGGTAGGCGGCCTCTTGGGTTCAAAAGCCGGTGTCATCCATCTGCATATGGGCAATGCGGATAATCCGTTTGAGCTGATCTACCGGGCGGCTGAGGAAAGCGATCTGCCGATTTCGAAATTCTATCCGACTCATGTGAACCGCAATCCCCGCATCATCAAGGAAGCGGTGGCGCTGGCAAAACAGATCCCGGTGGATATTACGGCTGCCACCATGCCGGGTGAGTTGGAAACAACCCATGTGGCACCGGGCGAAGCGGTGAGAACCCTGCTAGAAGGCGGGGCGCCGATCGAGCATATCACTATGAGTTCGGATGGCTGTGGCTCCCTGCCTGATTACGATGGGGACGGCAATCTGATCGGGATCAAGATGGGCCTGCCTGCCGCCCTGTTCGCCAATATCCGTCAGATGGTGCGGGAGGATGTGCTGCCCCTGGACCAGGCGTTGAAACTGGTGACCAGCAACCCGGCCCGGGTTCTGAAACTCGACGGCAAAGGCGGGATCGCGGTTGGCAAGGATGCCGATTTCCTGTTGCTGGACGCGGATTTGAACCTGCAATGGGTCTTTGCCGCAGGTGAAAGCTGGATGGAAGACGGAGCCATTGTCCGCAAGGGCAATTTCGAATAACCATCTTCTTGCTGGGGCATGCGGCTTTCTCTAGTCTCTGCGCATGAGATTGCGATCATCCGAATAGTGAAAAGATATGGCCAAATCCGCTCAACCCGTTTTACCTAAACCTCTGCCCGGTGACCGGGTGCTTGATTTTGGCGGTCACCGGCCGGGCCGGACCATGATGCATTATTATGTGGATGTGATCGGGCTGCCGACCCTGCTGGCCTTCAAACGATCTAGCAAGCTCAAGGAATTTCGTGCCAGGTTGGAAGAATTGCTGGTGATTCCGGACGCCCAGGTCTTTGCGCTGGTGCGCAACGAATCCGAATTTGAGAAGCTGGCGGATCTGGAAACAGCCCATCCAACCTTGAAACTGGGCATTGATCAGGACGGCGAGGCGGAAGCGCGGCTTGGCATGTCGGGCAGCGCACCGCAGCTTTATGTCACGGATCCCAATTCCAGGCTGCTGGCGGACATGCCGCTCAATGCCAAGGATCTGGCCCATCAGGTCCAGGCGTTGGTTGGAGGCAGTATGACCAGCCTGCAAACCGGATTTCCACCTGTCCTGACGATTCCGCGGGTTCTGGATCCGGATTGGTGCCAAAAATTGATCGACCTCTGGGCGACCGATAACCGGCAGTCGGGCCATTATGCCAATCAGGGCGGGACTTATGTTGAAGTGCAGGATGCCAATGTGAAAGTGCGCCGGGATCACGGAATCTCTGATCCGAAGATCCAGCAGGAATTGATCCACATCCTTTCGCGCCGGGTGTTTCCGGAAGTGGCCAAGGCGCTGGCCAATGATTTGCGCTATTTCGAGGAATTGAAGATCTGCCGCTATGATGGCGAAAGCTCGGGCCATTTCCGCCCGCATCGGGATAATCTGAGCAAAGCCGCCGCCCATCGGCGTTTTGCCATGACATTATGTTTGAATGAGGATTATGACGGCGGCCAACTGCGCTTTCCCGAATACACCCATGCTCCGATCAAGCCCCGCGCCGGGGAGGCAGCGGTTTTCAGCTGTTCCATGCTGCATGAAGTGTTGCCTGTATCCGCGGGTGAACGCTTTGTCCTGCTGGCCTTTATCTTCGGTGAACCGGAGATGCAGATGATCCGCCAGCGCGGCGGCACCTTTAAGGGCTGATCCGGGATGCTGAGGCCACTCACCCCTGCTGATGCAGCTATTTACCGGCGCAACCGCCTGAGGGCGCGCAAAGATGAGCCGCAGGCCTTTGGAGCCGATTATGCGGAAGAAGCCAGGAAACCGCTCGATTTCTTCATCCGGCGTCTCAGCCCGGGCGCAGATTGGCTCACGCTTGGCTATTGGGAGCTGGATGACTTGATTGCATCGGGCATCCTGATGCGCCAGGAAAAGAAAAAATGCCGGCACAAGGCCAGTATATTCGGTGTTTATGTCAGCCCACATGCAAGAGGGCGCGGCCTCTCCCGGATCCTGATGAATGGCCTGATGGAGCAAGCCGGCGCAATGGGGGTTAGTCATCTTTATCTGACTGTCACGGCAGAGAATGAGGCTGCAAAAGGGCTCTATGAAAGCCTTGGTTTTGAGGCCTATGGCCGTGAACCGGCAGCCCTGAAAGTGGGCGATCGCCTGATTGACGAAGTTTTAATGGCGAAAGTGCTGTAGCAAAGGTTATTTCTCCTGCAATTCCCAAACACCATCCCAGTCTGCCTCTGGCGGTTTTGCTTGCAGTTGTGCAGTCCTGAATAGGAAAACCTGAGCCACCGGGTCGTCTGGATCTTGTGCCAGAACCTGCTCAAACGCGGCGTTGGCACCGGTCCAGTCCTGGCGGCGGTAAGCGGCCAGCGCATGACTGAGATCCGGGCGCAGGAGATCCGGCTCAAACAGTTCGTAAACACGGGTCGGGGCCGATTTCCCCTTTACCTTGATCAAGTCCAGTTCCCGGCCCTTGAAGCGATCCAAAGCCAGTTCCCGGGTGCGATTGCTCGCCATGATCCGGGTGCCGTAAACCTTGTTGGCTCCTTCCAAACGCGCGCCCAGATTGACCGGGTCACCGATCACGGAATATTTCTTGCTGGCAAGCGAGCCGATATTACCGGCAATCATCTCGCCCGTTGAAATGCCGATCCGCATGTCGAGATCCAGATGATCGGCACGCGCGCCCAGTTTTTCCCGAACCTGGTCCCGGAATGACTGGAATTGAAGGATGGCATCCCTGGCGGCGTCACAGGCAAGGGCTGCATGTTCGTCCGGCTTTGTGAAAGGCGGCCCCCAGAACGCCATGACCGCATCGCCCAGGAAATCGTTGATCACGCCATTTCGGTTGGAAACCGCTTGGGTCATGCTGGACAGGAACAGGTTGATTACATCCAAAAGCTCTGGCGGCTCCAGATTTTCCGACAAGGTGGTATAGCCTTTCAGGTCAATGAACATAACCGTCATTTCCTGGCGCGTGCCGCCCATGCGTGCGAATTCCGGATTTTCCAGAAGCCTGGAAACAATGCGTGGATCCATATATTTTCCGAACATGTCCTTGATCCGTTCCTTCAGCCGCAAACCGTCGACCATATCGTTGAAGGAAAGGCCCAGCCGGCCGATTTCATCGCGGGAAAGCGGCGGGACCTCGGTATCCAGGTTGCCTTCTTCAACCGCTTCGGCGGCGCGCACGAGTATCCGGACATTCCGGACCAGGATATAAGTGACCAGAGAGGAAAAGCCGATCCCCAGGATCACTGCCAATCCGGTGAGGCCGCTGTTGAAATAGAGCAGGAACCTTTCATCCCGATCTGACCGTTTGACCGCATCTTCGGCAATTTTCTCCATATATTCCCGAAGCGCGGCCACTTCCTGGTCAACGGCATTTTGTTCCTGGTTGAAATCCACCAGCAAGGCATGGAAACGTTCCGAATCCTTGTTGGCATGCAGCCGCACCAGCTCCAGCCCGTCCCGTTGCAGCTTGCGATATTCGCCTTCAACCCGTTTCAGGGCCTTGTGCAGCTCAAAAATGCCGGGCGGGGGATTGGCGCTTTGCTCCTCGCGTTCGAACAACTCGAAATTCTCTTTGAAGTCGTGATCAATCTCGGCGCCCAATTCCTTAATCCGGTCAAGGGAGTCAGCCGGATCCCCGGGCAGGGCAAACAGGCGCTGGATCAACAGCCCCTGTTCCAGGATACGCACGTTCAATTCGCCAATTTCATTGGAAAGCGGCAACTGCTTGTAAGCGATATTGTTCAATTCGGCGCTGATCCGCGCCGTCAGGCGACCGGATAGCACGGCAACGCAGATCATCAAGACCAGGATTACCACGGCAATGCCGAAGATCTTATGGGCGATATTCAGGCGCATGGCTTCCTATCCCTCGAATTCACCGGATATGAAAAATTATCCCTGTTTCACCAAAAGATACAATATTATCATATGCTAGCACAGACAGGCAGCGGCGAGACCGGAAGGCGGCATTGATGGCAAAACCTGTAATGAACCGAAAAATCATCCCGGCGAACAGCGTGATTTTTCATGAAGGCGATGTCGGCAATAAGGCCTATTTGCTGAAATCGGGCAAGGTGCGGATCACGACGACAAAGGAGGGCGAGGTGGTGTTGCTGACCACAGTTATGCCCAACCAGCTGTTTGGGGAACTGGCCCTATTGGACGGGTCCCCGCGCAGCGCGACCGCTATTGCGCTTGAACAATGCGAAGTGGTGATTGTCCGGCCCGAGGATATCGAGCGACAGCTGGATGGGGTAGATGAATTCATGCGTTACTGGGTGACTTATCTCACCCAGCGCATCAAGGATCTGTCGAAACGGGTGGAACAGTAATTCCACGACCGGCCTGGGGATTACTCGGCAGCGGCGGCTGTCCCGTCATTGATCATTGCCAATATCTCGGCGGCGGCCGCGGGGATGTTGGTCCCGGGGCCATAAATACCGGCGACGCCTGCTTGCTTCAGGTAATCATAATCCTGGGAAGGGATCACGCCGCCGCAGATTACCAGAATATCCCCGGCACCCTCTGCCTTCAGGGACTCAATCAGTTTTGGCACCAGGGTTTTATGACCGGCCACCTGGGAAGAGACCCCGATCACGTGGACATCTGCTTCAATCGCTTGTCGGGCGGCCTCTTCCGGGGTTTGGAACAAAGGCCCGATATCCACATCAAATCCGATATCGGCAAAGGCGGTGGCGATGATTTTGGCCCCGCGATCATGACCGTCCTGGCCCATTTTCACCACCAGCATGCGCGGCCGGCGGCCCTGCCTTTCGGCAAAGGCATTCACGTCGGAACAGATTTTTTCAAAACCGGCGTCCCCTTCGTAGGCGGCGGCATAAACCCCGCTGATGGACATGGTTTCTGCCCGGTGGCGGGTAAAGACTCGTTCCATGGCTTCCGACATCTCCCCAACAGTGGCACGGGCGCGCGCCGCTTTCACACATAGATCCAACAGGTTGCCCTCGCCGCTCTCGGCCGAGGCGCGCAGCGATTCCAGCGCGGCATCGCAGGCAGCCTGATCACGGGTGTCCCGGATATCGTTGAGACGCTTGATCTGGGATTCGCGCACCGCCGTGTTGTCGACTTCGAGAATCTCGATCTCATCCTCTTTTTCCAGACGGTATTTATTGACACCGACAATCACTTCTTCGCCCCGGTCAATGCGGGCCTGGCGTCGTGCGGCACTTTCTTCGATTTTCAGTTTCGGCATGCCGGCGGCCACCGCCTTGGTCATGCCGCCCATTTCCTCGACCTCATCGATCAGTTTACTGGCTTCCTCGATCAGCTGGGCTGTCAGGTTCTCCACATAATAGGATCCGGCCAGCGGGTCGACCGTGTTGGTGATGCCGGTCTCTTCCTGCAACACCAACTGTGTGTTACGGGCTATGCGGGCAGAAAAATCAGTTGGCAGGGCAACGGCCTCATCGAGAGCATTGGTATGCAGCGACTGGGTGCCGCCAAGGGCTGCCGCCATGGCTTCAACCGTAGTGCGGATCACATTGTTATAGGGATCCTGTTCGGTCAGGCTGACGCCCGAAGTTTGGCAATGGGTGCGCAGTATGAGCGAGCGCGGGTCTTTGGGGGCAAAATGTTTTTCCATCAGGGTCGCCCAGAGATAACGGGCGGCACGCAGCTTGGCCACTTCCATGAAGAAATTCATGCCAATGGCAAAGAAGAAGGAAAGCCGCGGCGCGAATTTGTCCACATCCAGCCCTTTTGCCTTGGCGGCGCGAACATATTCCAGGCCGTCGGCGATGGTGAAGGCCAGTTCCTGGACCTGGGTCGCGCCCGCTTCCTGCATGTGATAGCCGGAAATGGAAATGGAGTTGAAGCGCGGCATATGTTCGGCAGTGTAACCAATAATGTCGGATACAATCCGCATGGAAGGTTCGGGCGGATAGATATAGGTGTTCCGCACCATGAATTCCTTGAGGATGTCATTTTGGATCGTACCTGAAAGCTGGTCCGGGGTGACACCCTGTTCTTCGGCGGCGACGATATAGCCCGCCATGACCGGCAGCACTGCACCATTCATGGTCATGGAGACCGACATCTCATCCAAGGGGATGCCATCGAACAGGATCTTCATATCCTCAACGCTGTCGATGGCGACACCGGCCTTGCCCACATCGCCGACCACACGGGGATGGTCGGAATCATAACCCCGATGAGTGGCCAGATCGAAAGCAACCGACAGGCCCTTCTGGCCTGCCGCCAAATTACGCCGGTAAAAAGCATTGGAGGCTTCGGCGGTGGAGAATCCGGCATATTGCCTCACCGTCCAGGGGCGGCCTGTATACATGGTGGCGCGCGGACCACGTACGAAGGGGAAGAAACCCGGTAGGTTATTGCCGCTCAAATGGGGCAGGCCTTCCAGATCTGCCGCGGTATAGAGCGGTTTGACGGGAATGCCCTCGGGTGTTTGCCAGACCAAAGTCTCAGCATTTGCGCCGCGCAATTCCTTGGCAGCCAGATCTTGCCAATCCTGAAGGGGGTTCTTATCCGTCATCGATTCCGATCCATATTCGATACGCAGTTTTCATCCGGTTTGCCGGATACCCTGTTACGGCGCGCAGTTTATGCGCAGTCATGTCATTTGTCCATACGGTAGCGTATGGTGGAAATCTACTTGCGCTAAGATACTGACAGATTACCATATTTTAAAAAGCTATGCAGAGGCGAAGCACTGTATGATGATGGGGGATCAATCGGGAGGCGTAAAAAAACAGGTATGCAGAAACTAAAAAAAGCGATCGCGAAAGCGATCAAGGATGCGGACAGTTCCTGGTTCAACGAAAACTATTCGAAACAGGCGGACGCAGTTTTGCAGGCGATCCGGGCAAAGGGATTTGTCATTGTCGAGGCGGAAGCGACCGAGGCGCAGGTGGAAGCCGGCCGCGAGGCCCTGACCACAGGGCGTTACAAACCTTCCGAAGTGGTTTCCAAACTATACGCGGTGATGGTCGGAGCAGCCGATAAATAAAGCCCGCTTCGACTGGGCAGGAGAACCCCATGGATGGACCGGAAATGACAGAGGAATCAGTGATCATCTGGGGCGGACGGTCGGGCTGGGCCGACCGGGCCACGCAACGGGCTTTCCTGGACTGTATTTTCCGGGATGAAGGGTTTACCGGTTTGGTGCTGGAGCAGATTGAGAAAGCGGATCTCTCAATCCAGGGATCTTCTGATATCCTCGGTCTCTGCCAGCAATTTATTGACGCGCTGAAAGCCTCCGGGGATAAGGAAATGGCGACCCGCGCCCAGGCGCATGAACGATCACTACAGCTTTTCATTCAGCATTCCCAGTGGGTTACCCAGGTCTATCACAAAGGCAATAAACCAGATAGCCATGCGGTGTTTTGGCCCAATCCCGAACGCGATGGCGGAATGGACCTGCGTGACATCCTGCCGTTCGTGCATCGCCATCCGATCCTGGAAAAAGATACCCCGCTTGGCACCGCGGGCAGTTGCTTTGCCTTTGAGCTTAGCCATGCCATGCAGCGTAAAGGTTATAATTATGTGGTGACCGAACCGGTGCCCGATGGCAGTGACGGCGTTTGGGCCGATGTAGGCCGTGAAGGCGGTGAACTGGTCGATTTCTGCGCCCATTGGGGCTTGCTGTTCAATGCACCAAGCTTTGCCCAACTGGCGGAACGAGCGTTTGGCGAGCGGGATTTTGGAAAAAAGCTGATCCGGGAAGATGGGCCTGGCGGCCAGAAGTTTTTCTCAGATCCCTATCGTGAAGGGGTGTTTTTCGCCGATCCGGAAAGTTATCTGGCGGATCTGAAACGCCATATTCCTGCGGTGAGGCGGGCGCTGGAGGAATGTAAAGTGTTCACGATCACGCCGGGCCTGAACGAATGCTGGCAGTTTCTGGATGACGGCACCTATTTTTCACGCAATCCGCGGGGCTGGGCCGCCCAGGTGATGGCCAAACCCAGGGTCCTGACGGTTGAGGAAAATATCACGGCCCTGCAGCGTTTCATTGATATCGTGCGGCATCATAACCGGGATATTAAGTTCATCATCAGCCTCTCGCCCATTCCGTTCCTGGCCACCTGGCGGGCGCAAGATCATCACGTGGTCTCAGCCAACAGCCATTCCAAGGCGGTTTTGCGGGTTGCAGTGGAAGAAGTCGTCGCCCGCAACAAGGATTGTTTCTATTTCCCCAGCTATGAGTTGATCACCGCCTGTCTGGAGGCACCATGGACCGGGGATCGCCGCCATGTGACCAGGGAGGCGGTGGACCGGGTCATGGAAATGTTTAATCAGATGTTTG
This sequence comes from Aestuariispira insulae, assembly GCF_003385955.1. Lineage (GTDB taxonomy): Bacteria > Pseudomonadota > Alphaproteobacteria > UBA8366 > Aestuariispiraceae > Aestuariispira > Aestuariispira insulae. The sequence continues at coordinate 47,755 of NZ_QRDW01000010.1, read as the reverse complement.
TTATCGGCGCTTAATCGGTCAGCCCGGCGGCTGCCAATACGGGCTCAAGTCTCTTACTCCAGCTGTGATGGTCCAGGAAATGTCCGAGGGTGTCCTCGCGTCTATCCTCAAAAGCCGGAATAGCCGCCAGCTGGTCCTGGTACCATTCACCGAGATTGCGGAAATCGTTGGGTATCATGGCAACCCCAAGGCCCTGTTCCGCCTCAGGCTCCAGATACCGGGAATGGCTGTTCAAGATGACCGTGCCCCGGTTCATGCCGTAAAAAACCCGCTCATGCGCCCCGTTCCGGTATACCGGAACCGGGTTCAGCAGGAACTTAGATTGAGCGGTAAGATCCAGGAACGTCCTAAAAAGTGTCGGCCCCAAAACCTGGATCTTATCACTGGGCAGGTGGGCACCGGCATGAATATCCCCGCAAACGGTTAAGTTAGCCTCCTGCAGGTTATGGATCATCTCCCAGCGGTATTTGCCATTCACGAAATGCTCCAGGGCCGTGTTCAGGGCGGCCCGCTGCGCCAGGGCCAGCTCAAACCCGCATTCGGTCAATTCCCCTAACAGCGCGTCATGGATCGGGTCAGACTGCATCAATACCCGTTCCGCCGCCCGATCGAGGGCACCCGCCATCATCTCGTCGCCGATGCCGTTAGCGGCCAGCCAGTCAGGGAAAGCAGGCGGGCAAAAGATATTCCCCACATAAAGAAGATCCATGGGCCGGTCCGGCAACGGCGGAGCCTTGGCCAGAATATCCGGCCCGCCATGGGGAAAGAAAAGCCGGGTTTCATAAGGCAGGTCCAAACTGTCGAGCAGTGGCGCGAAGTCCCGGTCCAGATAGAGCAATATACCGTTTTCCGACCCCTTCTTTAGATTCTCCACATGCTGCATCGGATTATCGACCAGGAAGGTGATCTGGCGGATGCCGAGATGGTCCAGCAGATGGCCGCCGTCATGGGTGGCACGCTGTGCCGGGTTGGTCTTGCCGTTGATATCAAACAGTATTCTGGGCGCGTCAAAGGCCGCCAGCTCCTTCAGCAGGAGGGTATAAAGGTCCGTTTGCATTTCGGGATGAAACAGATAATGGGTGACCCCGACCCCGGCGGTTTTCAACGCATAGGCGATGTCTTCCATCATCACATGAATAGCCGCATAGGGTGTGTGTGTCGCTTCCACCAGGCATTGCGGCATAGTCATCTGCATCACCCCCATTTGATCTGGTCGTTGGGGAGTTTTTGTTCGACCAGGCTGCTGACCGCGGGATGCAGCAGCTTGATCAGCTCAGATGCCTCCTCATCGAGCGAGAGGAAATAAACGCCGATATGATCATGGACAAAACCGGTCAGGAGGCCGGGGAAACTGGTGCAAAATTCCCCATGGGACCAATCATCCTTCACATGGCGCTGATAGGGGTTGCCTTCGAATTCTTCCTGCGGGTAATGGACGATTGGGATGGAAACCAGCACCAGGCGCGACATGGCCAGGGTCTTGTCCATCACAGCCTGGGCTTCTTCCTTGGTCATATGTTCCAGGATATCACCGAACAGGGTCAGGTCGACTTTCTTGATCTTATTGAAATCCAGGGTCCGGACATCCTCGTTATACATTTCCGGATATTTTTCATGCAGTTTGAAATCCCGGACATAGGGCTCCCATACCTCGACGCCGACCCACTCCATATCCGGCACATGATCTTTCAGCAGATCATGATAGCCGCCATGTCCGGTCCCCACGTCCATCATCCGCGTGACAAAACCGCGTTCATTCAGCTGTTTGATCATCAGGGCGGTATAGAGCTTGCCAAATTGCGAACTGACCAATTCGGAATGGGGCGCGTTTTCGCTCATGAACTTCTCCGTTCTTTCATCAGGCGGAAAACCGTTGTCGGCGGACAAATGGTTTCGGCAGCTGAGTCTAACATTCTATTCCGAGGGTAAGCCATTCATTTATCAATTGGATCAAGGATCTGATTTCGGACGGATTTATGAAACTAATTGTCGAATTTGGGAAGGTTCTTTCCATAATAGGCGCGCACCGTATAAAAAAAGAAATAGGGAGTGATCAATCATGACCAAGGACCAGCAGGCTGCGCTTAGGGTCGTGGTTTCGGCGGCGGCGGACGGTATCGGGCGGGCTATTGCGGAGGCTTTCTTGCGAAAAGGCGCACAGGTTGCGATTTTCGATCTCTCGGAGGCGGCGGTTACGGAATTCCGTAAACAGCATCCAGAGGCCCTGGCCGAGGTTGTTGATGTGACCGATGAACCGGCGGTATCCGCCTTCTTCACCCGGGTATTGGACCGGATGGGCGGCATTGACGTCTTGGTGAATAATGCCGGGATCGCAGGCCCCAGCGGTTATCTGGAAGATATGGCGCTGGCGGATTGGCGCGGTTGTCTCGAAGTTGGTGTCGATGGCATGTTCCTGTGTCTGAAATACGCATTGCCGGTGATGAAACAGGCGGGGGCAGGGGCAATCATCAATCTGGCGTCAACGGCCGGTACTTGGGGGTATCCCATGCGCACCCCTTATGCCGCGGCCAAATGGGCCGTTGTCGGATTGACAAAAAGCCTGGCCGGCGAGGTGGGTATGGATGGGATTCGGGTCAATGCGATTTGTCCGGGTGCTGTTGCCGGCGATCGGATGGATCGGGTGATTGCCGCTGAGGCAAAAGCCACCGGCCGGTCAGAGGGCACCATCAGGGATGGTTATGAATCCGCTGTCTCCATGGGGTGTTTTGTGGAAAAGGACGATATTGCCAACATGGCGCTGTTTCTGGCGGACCCGGCCAGCCGCTATGTCTCCGGCCAGATTATTGCCGTAGACGGCAATACCGAACGGGTGCGCTAGGCTGTTATTTGTTGCGGGGGGCAGGCAGGTAAAGATCCCCGAGAATGGCCTGTATCACGCCCCGTTGGAGCAGGGCATCAATGGCGCCATTCAGATCCCGCAGCAAGCTGGAGACCCGCGCACTGCGGCGGCATAAAATGGCGTCTTCAACCTGCCAAAGCGGCTTGTTCAGATCGTAAACAGGCGTTGGCAGTTTTTCTCTTTGCAGGTAACTCAATAACTCCGGGTAATAGCTCACCATCACGTCGGTCCGATCATAGACCAATAACATGCGCAGCCCCTGCATGTCGTTTTCCACCGGGAATAGCTGTGCCGGAAACGGTTTTTCCTTTCTCAGGATCGGGGAAAGCTCTGGGCCGTATCCATAGCCGCGATTATAGGCCAGGCGCAGTCCTTCAAGTTCTGAAACAGATCCGATCGGTGCCCTCCCTTCCCTGGCCACCGCATAGACCCTCACATTATTGATGGCCTTTGCCTGGATATAGTCGGTTACATCCAGCCTATCCACGGGCAGGTGCGCCAGCGCACTTGGAAATTCGCAATGCACTTCCGGTTTGGGGCCATGCATGCGTCGCCAGGCCCGTTTTGCAGGCAGGATTTCCATGGTGAGGGGAATGCCGGCCTCATCCCCGATGGCGGTGATAATCCGGCTATAGGGGCCGGATTTGTCCGCTGGCAGCAGGATTTCATTTTGATATCCCGCAATTCTGAGGCCAATGCCTGTCGCGTTGGCATTGGATGCGGCCATAAGCGGGACAAGCAACCAGCTGACAGAGAGCGCCGTGAACAAATATCTTATCAATAGAATGCTGCTTTCGGTTTATTTCCCAGCAAGCGTTATTCTATCGATGAATCGTTAACAGGCCTATAATCTGGCGTTCCTGATCAGATAGTTTCGCGGTTCATATCCCGGTCGACCAAGGTGCCATGGATCATGGCGGGGTCGAATTCATGCAGGTAGGAGCGGAAGGTTTTAGCGCAGTTTTCCCAGGACCGTTCCACGGCGAAAGCACGGCAGTCGGCTCGTTTCAATCCCAAGGCCCGGTTGACTGCGACGCCCAGCTCGTCATGCAGGCTGCCGACTTTTTCGTCTGTGACCACATCCTTCGGCCCCATAACGGGGTAGGCGGCAACGGGCACACCGCAGGCCATGGCTTCTAGCATCACCAGTCCGAATGTGTCGGTCAGGCTGGGAAAGACAAAAACATCAGCCGCGTTGTAGTAGGAAACCAGTTCTTCACCATGTTTGGCACCGACAAAAACCACATCGGGGTATTTCTTGCGCAATTCGCCGATCTGCGGGCCATCACCGACAACCACTTTGGTGCCTTCCGCTTCCAATTCCAAAAAGGCACCGATGTTTTTCTCAACGGCGATGCGACCGACCGATAACAGGACCGGCCCGTCTTTTGCGCCGGGGATCTCTGCTTTCGGGCCGGGTTTGAACAGGTCAATATCAACCCCGCGGCCCCAAAGTTTCACATTGCGGAATTTCCGGTCCTTCAGACTTTCAACCACGGTGGGGGTCGGGGCCATTACTGAACTGGAATGTCCGTGAAACCAGCGCATGGCCGGGTAAACCCAATTGGCGGGAATGCGGAACCGCGCTTCGATATATTCCGGAAACCGGGTATGGAAAGCGGTGGTATAGGGAATGTCCAGTTTGCGGCAAAACCGTCTTGCCGCAAGACCGAGAGGTCCCTCGGTGGCGATATGGATGGCACAGGGCAGGAACTGCCGCACCACTTTTTCAACATTCCGGGCGGTTACCAGGCTCAAGGGAATTTCCGGATAGGTCGGGCAGGGCATGGACCGGAAACCTTCCGGCGTCAGCATATGGACCTCGTCCCCGGCGCGGGTAAGTTCGTCCCGCATGGCCGTCAGGGTTCTAACGACACCATTGATCTGCGGATACCAGGCGTCGGTCACTATTAATATACGCACGCGATTTCGGCCTTCTTTTGTGAATCAGACTGTGTTGCCGGTTGATGGGCCCAATAAACCAGTTCAAGACGCCCGTCATAATGTTCGACCAGGGCAGAGCAGCTTTCGACCCAATCACCGTCATTGCAATAAAGGATGCCATCGATCTCGCGCATCTCCGCGTGATGGATATGGCCGCATACAACGCCGTCCACCCCTTCATGGGCGGCTGCCTTGGCGATGGCGGTCTCATATTCGGCGATAAACTGGACCGCGTTCTTCACCTTGAGTTTGAGATAGGAGGAGAGCGACCAATAAGGATAGCCCAGCTTTTCCCGGATCCGGTTCAGCCAGTTGTTCAATACCAGCAGAACCGTATAGGCACCGTCGCCCAGCAGGGCTAACCATTTGGCATACCGCACGACCACATCAAATTCATCGCCGTGCAGGATCAGCAGGCGCCGACCGGCGGCGGTCTCATGAATGGCCTTGTCGACAACCTCAACGCCACCGAAATGATGGTCGACATATTCACGGGCAAATTCATCATGATTGCCGGGCACATAGGTGACCTTGCACCCTTTGCGCACCTTGCGCAGGATCTTTTGCACAACATCGTTATGCTCTTGCGGCCAGTACCAGGATTTCTTCAAGCGCCAGCCATCGATGATATCACCGACCAGATACAGGTAGTCGCTTTCATTCTTTTTAAGAAAGTCCAATAGCTTACCGGCCTGACACCCTTTGGTACCCAAATGGATGTCAGAAATCCATATGGCGCGGTATTTGGCTGTGGCGGTATCGAGCATCATCTCCCGTCCTTTCATTCTCCGGGATAAGAGAAACGAACGGGTTGTGCCTATCATGGAAGGCATATGTATGATTGTTAAACAATTGCGACAGGCGGGATTTATCACCCGCCTGTTACGGATTTGTAACCCAATTGCAATTTATGACATAAATCGGACATATAACGAGAATTTCCGGGGGCCAAAGCACCCGCAAACCAACGGGAATATCGTCGGATATTACGGTTGGGTCAGCCCGAGTCGCACGCCCAACCCCGCCAGAATTCCGGCGGTAGCCCAGCGCATGATACGCTGCGTGCGCGCGCTCTTGCGCACGGCCTGGCCGAGCGGTGCGGCAAACCAGGCCACCAGGCAGAGCGTGACTGTTCCGGTGAAACAGAAAAGCGCGCCCAGGAACATGACCTGTAGGGCCGGGTTGGGGGCGGCTGTATCCACAAATTGCGGCAGGAATGCCAGCATGAAGAGCGCCACCTTCGGATTCAGCAGATTGACCAAAGCCGCATCCAGAAAAATGCGTTTTTTCTTCCTTACCGGACGGCCATCGGCAAAAGACAGTCCGCCGGATCCCCGCAAGGTCTGAACCGCGAGCCAGACAAGATAGGCCGCGCCGATAATCTTAAGCAGGGTGAAAGCCTCCGCAGACAGGCTCAACAGGGCGGACAGCCCCACGGTAGCGGCAGCCGTATGGCCAAGCCCGCCGACCCCGATGCCCAAGGCGGCAACCATGCCGGTTCTGCGCCCCTGGGCCAGCGCGGTGGCCAGGACAAAGATCATATCCGCGCCCGGCGTGATATTCAGCGCCAGGGATGCGATCAGGAAGGTTTCCAGTCCGGTCATCCGATCATTCCAAGCAAGGAGGCATTTGGCGCACAATATCAGCCTGGCAGGTAATGTCATCTGCTAACCGGTTGAAGACATATCGGGCGGCGAGGGCGTTCTTGGAAGGGGAAAAAGTGTTAGATAGACACGGAAATGCCGAATTCCCGCCACCGTTGATGATTTTGTTAACTTTCTATGGAATAATAGGGCAAAAGATAAATTGGGATGCGGACAGAGAAGATGGATTCTTATCGAAAGGCAAAGGCTGGTTTGCCGCATAGTCCTTTTGCGACGGTGTTGGATGTATGTGAAGACAATATTCCCTGTCCGTCGATGCAGGGGCTGTTTCGCTATTGGAATGATTTGCGTGGGAACCGGCTCATGCCTGTCTGGTCAGAGTTTGACCCAGTAGAGGTGCCGAACGTCCTGCCCGATATCCTGCTTTATGATGCGCTGAACAATGGCGACTATTTTGTCAGTGTTGTCGGCAATAGCTGCAAAAACGCGCTTCAGATCCCGGCAACCCCCAAAAGCCTGCGTGAATTTATGCCGCCTGAAAACTACGATGATGTAAAAGGCCGACTGGATTGGGTCCGGGATTGCGAAGAGCCTCATCTGGTGTCCAAAACCATGGAATGGCGGGAACAGGAGGAAGAAGCCATTCGCAAAACCGTTTACACGGTCTTATTCCTGCCTTTCATCCACGGACGGAACGATATCAGCCATAAGATCGTCAATGCGCTGCATTTCCGGCATGACGAGCAGGAAAAATCTGAGATCGGTATTTCCTCAGCATAAATGAAAATTATCCGGCGTCAGGTCTGCGGGGAGGTCCTGTTCGTCCAAAGTCTCACGCAAATTCACCTCAACTGTCCGGCTGATCGCGGAAAGCGCCAGGTCGTGGGCGGAGGTGCCGAACGGCCCTTCCAATTCCTCGCTCAGGGCATCCAGGCCAAAAAGGGTATAGGCGATGATGGCCGACACCAGCGGGGTCAGCAGTCCCAATGTGCTGGCAAGGCCGAATGGCAGCAGGAAACAATAAAGATAGGCGGTCCGGTGCAGCAACAGATTATAGGCAAAGGGAAGCGGTGTGGTATGAATGCGTTCACATGCCGCCTGGACAGAGGCCATGGAGGTCAGACGTTCTTCCATCGGACGGTAAAGCACATCGCTGATCAGGCCGCTATGAACCGCGCGCCCCAGCTCCTGGCCAATCTGTCGCAATAGTGCATCGGGCAGGTTCCGGCTGCGTTTCAGATCATCGATCATCCCATGATCCAGAAAATCCCCGATGTCGGACCAGGCATCCGTGCCGCGCAGATGATGGCGCAGGGCATGGGTGAAGGCAATGGAAAGACGGGTGATCTTCCGGGCCGCCAAACTGCCGGTTTCGCCCTTTTCCGGCATCAGGCTGTTGACCTGCCGGGCCAGTGAGCGGGTATCAATGACCAATTGCCCCCATTGTTTCCGAGCCTCCCACCATCGGTCATAACTGGCGCTGTTGCGGAAGCCGAGAAAGATCGACAGGGCCAGCCCCATCAGGGCGAAGGGCGCAGCCGTTAGCCCGGAGAAGAAGGCGGGATAATAACGATGCAGGAGGAGATCCAGGCAGCCCAGAATAAAGATGCAGATGATCTGGGGCGCAATACGCGGTACGATAGAACCCTGCATAACAAAAAACAGACGCAGGGGGCTGGGGCGGTCTCGAACGATCATGGGGCAACTCCTTGGCTCGGGGGATCAAGCCGCAAAGCGGGAGCATGCACTATCGTTTGCACGCCAAAATGATGGCTGCGACCGTCATCCGGTGGATCAAATCCAATGGTGCTTCGACCGGGATCGAAGCATTTGTCCGATGATCGGAAGTAGGAATTCGGCCAGATAATGTTGATGACAGGACGGAAATGAAAGCAATGACCGATCATAAACTGGAATATGGCCTGCTTGGGCTGCTGGCTTTGTTATGGGGGTCTTCCTACCTCTTCATTGGTTTGGCGGTTGATGAAATCCCGCCGGTCACCTTGGTGGCGGTCCGGGTGTCGGGTGCGGCCTGTTTTCTTTTGATTGTCCTCTTTCTCCGGGGGCTGCGCCTGCCCAGAGACCGCCGGGACTGGGCGCGTTTGCTGCTGCAATCCTTTTTTAACAGCATCGGGGCCTGGCTGTTGCTGGTCTGGGGCCAGCAATATGTGGACAGTGCCTTGGCCAGCGTGCTCAATTCCACTTCGCCCATCTTTGTTGTCCTGATCGGCAGCATGCTTGCGCTATCCGACCGCCCCGCCATCCGGAAAATCCTGGGCGCGGCGCTGGGATTGGCGGGGGTTGCGCTGATTGTCGGGTTCGGCGCCCTGAATGGGCTTGGTGAACAGGTTTGGGCCCAGCTGGCTATTTTGGGCGGCGCGGCGCTCTATGGCTGTGCCGCGCTCTATGGTCGGCGTCTTTCCCATTTGCCAAGCGCGGTTTCGGCGGCAGGGGTCATGATCTGGGCAACCATTGCTCTGGTCCCGGCCAGCCTGATTTTGGAACGTCCCTGGACACTTTCCCCTTCTTTGGGGGCGATGGCGGCTGCGGGTTTTCTCTCGATCGGCTGCACAGGCGTGGCATTGCTGATCTATTACCGGCTTGTCCATACGCTGGGACCCTTGGGGGTTGCCAGCCAGGCCTATCTGCGCGCTGGTGTCGGGGTGGTCCTGGGTATGCTGTTTCTTGGCGAGACCATCACCGCCGAACAGGGCATCGGCCTAGCCGCCGCCCTCATCGGGGTGATGCTGATCAACAGCCGCGGCAACTGGTTCAGATCCAAACGCGCGCCAATTGGATCAGATTGAGCAGGCTGAAGCCAAGAAGGGCGGTGAAGGTCAGGCCCATGGCAAAGATACGCAGCCGGATGACCTCCCGATCGCGGGCAATGTTGAAACCATGCAATGCGCGTCCCGCCAGGAAGGCAATCCCCAGGCCGTGAAGCGCCCAGGCGGAAACGGTCAAATGTTCGGAAAGCCCCATCAGGATTAGGATGAGGGGGCCATACTCCGCGCAATTGGCTTGGGCGCGCATGCGCCGTTTCAACAGATTGTCACCGCCGTCACCAACCCCGATCCTGGTCGCATGGCGCACTGTGATCACCCGCACCGAGAGCGCAAAGAAGATGAGGGCAAACAAACTGGCATAAAGGGCGGTGATGGTCATGAGATCCTCCGGCAATGGGTGATGGCCGGAGGCTACACTGTGGATAGAATGGGATCAAACACCTTCAACGATGACGATGTCGGCGATCCCGGCGTTTTTGCGATGGGCCTTTGCCGCCTGATATTCCTCGGAATGGTAACAATCCAGGGCATCTTGCTGGCTGTTGAATTCGATCACCACATTGCGGGGGCGGCCTTCGCCTTCCAGATGTTCATGGGTGCCGCCGCGCGCTAGGATGCGGGCATTGTATTTCTTGAATGCGTTGGGTGCGGCATCGGCATAGAGCTTATATTGATCCGGGTCTGTGACCGTGACATGGGCGATCCAATAGGCCTTGGGCATGGGTGATGTATCCCTGTAAGTTGATATTGTTCTGACTCTTTGGTCAGGTTAATCGCCATACCAGGAGCAAAGCCACAAAAATCCGTCAGCCAGTCGCCAATAAAAAAGCGGGCCAATAGGCCCGCTCTTTCAAATAATCAGGTTCGCCTGATCAGCCGAGGATCAAAGCCGCCCCGGCCAAAACGGTCAAACCGCCCAGCGCACGGCTGATCATCTGGTGAAGCGGGCTTTCGGAATTCCGGCTTGCCCGTGCATAACGGCCGATGACAATTCCGCAGCCATGCAGCAGGGCAGTGGCCAGCGCAAATCCGGCCCCATAGGCCAGGGCACCGGCAGAACCGATCTCGCCGCCATGGGCATGGCCGTGGAACAGGGCGAAGGTACCAACAATCATCATGCAGGCACCGATCGGCAGACGAATTGCCAGAGCAACCAGCAGGCCCAGGCCGACCACGGATGACAGGATGACCGGTTCAACATAAGGCAGGGCCATGCCGGTCAAGGCCAGGCCGAATCCTAAAAGCATCATGGCGACAAAGCTTGCCGGCAGCGCAACGATCGCTTTCCGGCCTTCCTGGGCGGCCCAAAGACCGACGGCTACCATGACCAGAAGATGGTCCAGGCCGAACAGCGGATGGGTGGCACCAGCCATGAAAGAACCGTGTTCCGCAGGATTGAGATGGGCATAAGCCGGAGAGGAAAGCGCCAGCAAAATGCCGCCGGCAGGCAGGAGTTTCTTGATCATCGGTTCCTCGTTTGGTCAACCAGACGCCCGCTACAACGGTCGCGCCATGAACGTTCTATTGCTGAATCAGCAGTTCCTTATATTTTGCAGATATCCCCTTGCGCGTCAAAAGAAAATCACCCCGCCGGGGCTGAAAGGTCCTTAAGGGTTATGATTTTCATCAGCCGTCTTGCGGGCCGCAGCCAGTGTCGCCTGGGCAAGGGTTTCCAACTCCCGGATCCGTTCTTCAAGAACGGCGGCCGATTGGTTCTCATCCTTCAGCATGGTTTCAATCTCCGCACAACAGCCCGACATGGCCTTGAATCCCAGGTTCAGTGACGACCCTTTGAGCGCATGGGCATGAGCCCTCAGTTTTCCCATTTCAAAATTGGCCAGATCCAGCTTGAAGGCGGAGATATTCTTTTCCGACTGGCTCTCGAACAGGGCCAGACAATCGGGAATATGGCGCAATACCTCCAGCAGGCGGCTCCGGTCCAGCAGGTTCGGGTTGCCCGCACTGGCGGGTTTGGGGGGTGGGATATCGGCTTTAATGAAGGTCGTGGCGGCCATGCCGGGTACTGGCGCATATTTTTGCAGCACCTGTGACAGGTTTTTCAGGTCCACTGGTTTGGAACAGCAGTCATTCATACCGGCCTTCAGATATTCCTCAAGGTTTGATGCCGCGATATCCGCCGTCAGCGCAATGATCGGCACCGCCCGCCGGGCAGGATCATCCAGCATTCTGATCCGGTTGGTGGCTTCGATGCCGTCCATCATCGGCATATGAATATCCATCAGAACCGCGTCAAAATCATTTTCGCGCACTGCCTGGACCGCTTCCAGGCCGTTTCCGGCCGGGGTGATGACATGGCCCTGATGCTCCAGCATCCGTTTGGCCATCTCCCGGTTGATTTCGATATCCTCCACCAGCAGCAGCCGCATGGAGGGCAAATTGGCCAATCCCTTGCCGTCAGCCTTGCGGACCGGCTGGCGTGCCTTGCGGAAACGGGCCTCGAAATGAAAACTGCTGCCTTCATGTTCTCGGCTATCTAGGCCTACAGTGCCGGACATGGCCTCAGCCAGTTTCCGGTTAATCGCCAGGCCAAGCCCGGTGCCGCCATATTCCCGGGTGGTGGAGCCATCAGCCTGGATGAAAGCATCGAACAGCTGGGCCTGCTTTTCCGGCGGGATGCCAATGCCGTTATCGATGACGGAAAATCTCAGAAGGACTTCCTTGCGGCTTTCCTCTATGCATTTCAGGCAAACCCGGATCAGCCCATCCCGGGTGAATTTGACGGCATTGGAAATGTAATTCATGACAATCTGGCGAACGCGTACCGGGTCGCCGGTGATCCAATAGTTCAGATCGTCAGGCATTTCCAATTCCAGGCGGTTGTTGTTTTCCCGCGCGGGCAGGGTCATCATGCTGACCAGTTCTTCCATCATATGGCGCAGGTCAAACGGTACTCGTTCCAGACTGAGTTGTCCGGCCTCAATCTTGGAGAGATCCAGGATGTCCCCGATCAGGCCCATCAGATGCTGGCCGGATTTCTGAATGGTTTCCACATAATGCCGTGCTTCTGCGGGCAAAGAACCTGCAATCTCTGGATTGAGCGTCAGTTCCGCATAGCCCAGTATGGCATTGAGCGGCGAGCGCAGTTCATGGCTCATATGGGCCAGGAAATCCGATTTGGCCTTGCTGCTGGCCTCCGCATCCAGCTGCGCCTGTTTTAATTGGGTGACATCGGTCCGGATTCCGACTATTTCGCCATTGTCGGTTTTGCATTCCCGGATCTGGATCCAGCGCCCGTCATCTGTTTCATATTCAACCGGTTCGTTGCTAGGATTGTTATGCCGGTCCAGCCGCTCTTTAATCCACTCCTCCGCCTCTGCTTCATCGGTGAAATCCTGATATTGGCCGCGTCGGACCCCTTCCCGGATGATGTCGGGAAAATAGGCGCCCTCAACCATCAGATCCGCAGAAGTCTGATAGATTTCGCGATAGCGTTCATTGCAGACCACAAGGCGGTCATCCGCGTCGTAAATCACAAACCCGTCCGCCAGGGCTTCTATGGCATCTTTGAGGATCCGCTCACTATGGGCCAGCGCATTGCGCTGTTCCATGACATCGGTAACGTCGCGCTCGATAGAGATGAAATGGGTAACAAAGCCGGTTTCATCCGTAACCGGTTCTTTTTCGATCCGCATCCAAAAGGCGTGCCCGTCCCGATGTTTGTTCCGGATGGTTTCGTAAGCCGCTGTGCCATCTCGAACGGCATTTGCCAGGCGTTTGATTGCTTCAGGATCCGTACCCTCGGCATTGAGAAACTCGTAAGGCGCTTTGCCGGTGATTTCATGAACCGGCCAACCGGTCAGCTTCTCATAGGCATCATTGGCCCAGAGGATCCGATCCTGCCTGTCGAGAATAATCACGGCGGTGCTGGAATGTTTCGCGACCAGCGCCAGTAGTTCCGTTGTGATTTTCCCTTTCGGTTCAGTCATTCATCCCCTCGGAAAGATAGGTCGCCTCAGATCACCTGGGGTGACAACCTAACATTCTTATCCGACAGGGTTAACAATTACCTTAAATTTTCAAGAAGATCCCGCGCTTCCGGTATCGGGATATTAGGAACCGTCTGCAAATGATGATTGGACAGTATCATCCAGGATAAAATCCGCAATATCCTGCCAAACCGGTTCAGCGTTCAGATCACGCATTAACATATGATACCCGTCTTCATATTCGCGTAAGGCCCAACTTTTGCCATTGCTCGCCGGCAGCTTGGCTAAAAACCCCTGACGGGCTTGTTCCGGGATTAATTCCTCTTTCAGGCCAAACAGGATGAGCGTTGGTTTGTCGAGCCTGGCGCCTGCATCATGGGCGTCGGTCATTAGGTTTAGCAATCCCCAGGCGGCATCGATGCGGGTACGTTTGATGATCAGGGGATCTCGCCCCAGCGCGCGGAGCATCTCAATATTGTCCGAGGGTTGGATATCAACCCGCGGGCGCACTTCCAGCCAAGGAATGGTATGGGCGAAAAACCAGAAAGGGGCCTTCATGTATAATGGCAGAACCTGTTTGCCCCAAACGGCGGGGGCGCTCAAGATTGTCCGATCCACGTCCGGCGGGTCATCGCTGGTCAGGGCGGTCAGGCAGACAGCACCGCCCATGCTTTCTCCGATCAGAACCAATGGAATACCCGGATGGCGATGGCGCAGCAGTGTGACGATTTCGGTCAAATCCCGGCGCAGGGTCTCGCTGCCCGGCCAAAGCCCTCGATTGGGGGCTTGTCCAAAGCCCCGCTGGTCATAGGCATAGGTCATGATACCCTGTGCCGCCCAGTATTTTGCCGGGGCATCATAGGCATTGGAATAGTCGTTAAATCCATGCAGGGCGAGCAGGATGGCTTTGGGCGGTGCCAACTCATTCCCCCATCGTTGGAAAGGAAGTACCGCCGCATCGGCCATCACAAAGCTCTGCGCCGCCATAGCGGGCGATTGAATCGACGGGCCAGCCGGTTCCACTCTCGGTGCGCAGGCCACGATGGAAAGAAGAAGGAGAAGGCAGCTTGTGCGCAAAAAGACTGCGCGAATCATGTATGGCCGCCGGTTTGAAGGTTTCCGATCATGCGGGTCAACAGATCCAGCAGCTGTTGTTGTTCCTGCTCCGCAAAACCGGTTACGGCCAATGCGTTGATGGCGCGCGCCGACGCGATCAGCGGGGATTGAATATCCCTGGCCTTTTCGGTCAGGAAAAACCGGCTGCTGCGCTTGTCCTGGTCGTCGCTCTCCCGCTGGACCAAACCATCCCGCTCCATACGGTTTAGTGTATTGGCCAGGGTCGGCTGTTCCACCTGAACCCTGGCAATCAACTCTTTCTGGCTCAGGCCGTCCTGTTCGAACAGCGCCAGCAGGGTCGGCATCTGTCCGGTTGATACGCCCAGGGGCTGGATCTTTCGGTCCAGCGCCCTGGCAAAAAGCCGGCCCAGATGATTGACCTGATAGCCGAAGGATTCACGTCGCGGTAATTTGCTCAACCTTTTGTTCCGGATGCTTAATAGTGGCGGTTTTTCCTATCCGTCCCGGCTTATAGCATGCAAGCGCGCAAATCGCCAAAATCATTAGCAAATTTAGTGTTCCAAACAAATCTTCCTGGGTGGTTAGAGCTGTGATTTCTTCCGCGATCTCCCCTGTGGCGGCGGCCATGCCATAGTGAAAGGCCAGTTCTTTGGCGAGTGATGTCAGGATGACCACTCCGTTCACGCTTACCAAAAAGACGAGCGCCAGCTTCATGAGGATCCATTTCTGCCTAAGTATTCTGCCTTTGGACCGAAATACCGAGAACAGCCCGCTCAGCCATAACAAGGCAAGGCCCGGCAGGGTCAGCATCTGGATAACTTGGACCAGGATCATGCGATAGGTGGCCGCAAGGCTGGTATCTCCATTTTCGAAGTAGCTGAGCGCGATTTGGCCCAGCAGAATGTGAACCGGCACGGTTCCAAAAAACAGGACCAGCCCCAGGATGTGAAATAGTTTGATGGTTTTCGGCATTTCTTTCCCCTCATTTATATAGCATGGAATGTAAATACCGGAAGGAAATCAGTATAGCAAGCTATATTGATGGGCGTGCTTGCCTTTGCTGTCGTTTTTGGCCACATTGCGCGGGCCAACGGATCGCCCGGTGAAAGAGGCGATATGCCTGCTCAAGGCTTCAACACGGCACGGGACAAGGAAATCATTTTAGATAACTGCCGGATTGAGAAGGATCGCACGAACATGACCACGGTGACCAAACTGATCGATGAAGCGGACATTCATGCCCGCGTTGAAGAGATGGCCGCTGAGATTGCCCGGGACCTGCCAAATGATGTTTTGGTGATCGGTCTTTTGAAAGGGGCGTTTGTTTTCACTGCCGATATGTATCGCGCGCTGGATAAGGCCGGTATGGAACCCCAGATCGAATTCCTGCGTCTTTCTTCCTACGGCAATTCAAAGGAGAGCAGCGGCGAGGTGCTGGTTTCCGGCAACATTCCCAGCGATGTGGAAGGTAAGCATCTTCTGGTTCTGGATGATATTCTCGATTCCGGCAGGTCGCTGGCCTTTGCCAAAAATATGTTCCTGGAGCGGGGTGCCGCCAAAGTTACAACCTGTGTTTTGCTGGATAAACCCAGCCGACGTGAAGTGGATAGCCAAGCCGACTATGTCGGTTTCAAGATCGATGATTTGTTCGTGGTCGGTTACGGGATCGACTATGCACAGAAATTCCGTCATCTGCCCTATGTCGGCACCGTGGACTGAGGTCTTTAGGTAAATCCCCGGGGCAGACCCGGGGATAACCACTCAACCCCTATAACTTGATGGTTTTGCCATTGCTGGGTTTGACCGGGCAATCCGTTATGCCGCCTGCTCGTCTCGTTTATCCACTGCGCCAGTCTTTGAAGAAGTCAGCTGCAGGAAGATATCCTCCAGGTCAGTCTCTTCCGTGGTAAGGTCCAGGATCGATAGGCTGGCGGCATTCACCGCCTGGATAATGTCGCCGGCATTGATGTTGGAGGGGCGGTAGGAAATGGTCAGCCAGGTCAGGCCGTCCATGTCGGTGCTGATCGCCGGATCCAGATGTTTCAGGGTATCGGGCACACGGTCCATACTTTCCTTGACACTGAGCTTAACCGTTTTTGCATCCAGCCGACCGAGTAAACGCTTTTTCTCATCATGGGCGACCACCTGGCCATGGTTGATGATGGCGATCCGGTCGCACAGCTCTTCCGCCTCTTCCAGATAATGGGTGGTCAGCAGGACAGTGGTGCCGCGTTTGTTCAGCTCGACGACATTTTCCCAGAGCTGCTGGCGCAGTTCGATATCGACACCGGCGGTTGGTTCATCCAGCACCAGGATCGGCGGGTTATGGACCATTGCCTTGCCGATCAGCATGCGCCGCCGCATCCCACCCGACAAGGTCCGGGCATAGGAATCCCGCTTGTCCCAAAGGCCAATGGTTTTCAATATCTCTTCGGTCTGGCGTTCCGACTTTTTCACCCCATACATGCCGGCCTGGATCTCCAGTGCCTCACGGGGGGTGAAGAAAGGATCGATGTTAAGTTCCTGCGGCACGATGCCGATGGCCGCTTTGGCATTTCGGCCATCCGTATCAATATCCATATCCCAGATTTTGACGGTGCCGGCGGTTTTGATCACCAGGCCTGCCATAATGTTAATCATGGTGGATTTCCCGGCGCCATTGGGTCCCAGCAGGCCAAACAGGCTGCCGCGCGGGATTTTGAGATCCACGTTGGAAAGGGCCACTTTGGGCTCAGCATTTCCGCTCGGTTTATATGTCTTGGACAGCCCCTCGATCTCGATGGCAAATTCAGGGTGAGAAAAATTGTCGGTCTGGGCTGACATCTATCATCCAAGCGTTTAAATAGAAGGGATCGACCCGCAGAAGAACTGCGGGCCTTGCGTTTATATAGGGCGCAAATCGCTTTAAACAATGGAAGAGTATGAGATCATGGGTGCTGAAGCCAATAACAACCCGGAAATCGTTGAGGTGGAAACGCTGAAAATTGCCTGTGATGGCGATGGCGGCGCCATGGGCCACCCGCGCGTATACCTCACCATCGATCCGGCCAAATCCAATTATGTCGAATGCCAGTATTGCGACCGCCGTTTCGTGCTGAAGGAAGGGGCCAAAATCTCAGGCCATCATTGATCCCGGCTATCATTGATCAATGCGCCCCGGTATATCCGGGGCCTGATCGCCTTCTGACCTTCACTCTGATCTAACAAGGCTGCAAATCCATGTCGGCACCGCGTCACGTCTACCTTATTGACGGCTCCAGCTATATTTTCCGCGCTTTCTTCGGCCTGCCGCCGATGAACCGGCCGGATGGCACGCCGACCAACGCGGTTTTCGGTTTTTGCACCATGGTGTTCAAACTGGTGGAGGAAACGGATGCGGATTATGTCGGCGTGATTTTTGACAAGGCCCGGCAAAGTTTCCGTAACGATATTTATCCTGACTATAAATCCCACCGTCCGCCGGCACCGGAGGATCTGGTGCCGCAATTTCCCCTGATCCGTGAGGCGGTCGAAGCCTTCAACCTGCCCGGTATCGATATGGATGGGTTCGAGGCAGACGATCTGATTGCGACCTATGCCAGGCAGGCCCGCGAAGCCGGAGCGGAAGTGACCATCGTATCTTCCGATAAGGATCTGATGCAGCTGGTCGGCGACGGGATCAATATGTGGGACCCGATGAAGAATAAGACCATCGGGCCGGACGAGGTGCGGGAGAAGTTTGGTGTCGGCCCGGAACGGGTGGTCGACGTCCAGGCGCTGGCAGGCGATACGGCTGATAATGTGCCGGGTGTCGAGGGGATCGGCATCAAGACCGCAGCCCAGTTGATCAATGAATATGGTGATCTGGAAACCCTTTTAGAGCGAGCGGGTGAGATTAAACAGCCCAAACGCCGGGAACGGCTGACCGGCCAAGCGGATATGGCCCGCGTATCCAAAGAGCTGGTGACCCTGCGCCAGGATATCGAGGTTGAAACGCCACTGACCGGGCTGGAACGCCGTGAGATCGATCATGGGAAATTGCTGACCTTCCTGAAAGAGCAAGGGTTCAAACGCCTGATCGCAAAATTTGAGGCGGAAGAGGCAGCTTTGAACGGGGATGCAGGGGATGGCGCGCCCAAGGTGCCGGAAAAAACCGACTATCAGCTGGTCCAGAAAGAAGAGGATCTGATCCGCTGGGTCCGTGAGGCGACATTGAAGGGCACCGTGGCGGTGGATACGGAAACCACCAGCGTCGACCAGAACCGGGCGGAGCTGGTCGGGGTTTCTTTATGCGTGGAGGCAGGCACGGCCTGCTATATCCCGCTGGCCCATAAATCGACCGCGGCCCAGGGGGATTTGCTGGGGGGTGGCGAAGAAGCGCCGGAACAGATCCCTTTTGCCCGGGCGATTGAAATCCTGAAACCCATGCTGGAAGATCCGTCTGTTTTGAAAATCGGGCAGAATATCAAATATGATATGACCGTTCTGGCCCGTAACGGGATCAATGTGGCCCCCATCGACGATACCATGCTGATCAGTTTCGTGCTGGAAGGCGGTTCCCACGGCCATGGCATGGACGAGTTGTCCGAGCTTCATCTCGATATCAAGCCGATCAAGTTTGAAGAAGTGGCGGGTAAGGGGAAATCCCAGGTCACTTTTGATTATGTGGATCTGGACAAGGCCCGTGACTATGCGGCGGAAGATGCCGATATCACCTTGCGCCTCTGGCAGAAACTGAAGCCTGAGCTTCTTTCCGAACGCCTCTCCACCATTTATGAAACCATAGAGCGGCCGCTGGCACCGGTGCTTTCCGCCATGGAGCGGGAAGGCATTTTGGTGGACCCGGCAACGCTGAAACAGCTGTCCGAGGATTTCTCCAAACGGATCGAGGAACTGCAGGGCGAGATCCACGAAATGGCCGGCAAGGAATTTAATGTCGGTTCCCCCAAGCAGCTGGGCGAGGTGCTGTTCGGGGATCTGGGGCTGCCGGGGGGCAAGAAAACCAAGACCGGCGGCTATTCCACCAATGCCGAGGTGCTGGAAGGGCTGGCCCATGAGCACGCCATTGTCGCCAAGATCCTGGAATGGCGGACCCTGTCCAAGCTGCGTTCCACCTATACCGATGCGCTGCTTAAAGACATCAATCCGGAAACCGGACGGGTCCATACCAGCTATATGATGACCGGCGCACAGACCGGGCGGCTGTCTTCAACCGATCCGAACCTGCAGAATATCCCGGTCCGGACGGAAGAAGGGCGCAAGATCCGCGAAGCCTTCATCGCCAAGCCCGGCCATAAGCTGATCAGTCTGGATTATTCGCAGATCGAGCTGCGCCTGGTGGCAGAGATCGCTGGGCTTGAAACCATGCGTGAAGCCTTCCGCAACGATATCGACATTCATGCCATGACCGCGTCAGAGGTGTTCGGCGTGCCGCTTGAAGGCATGGACCCGATTGTGCGCCGCCAGGCCAAGGCGGTGAATTTCGGCATCATCTATGGCATCTCCGCCTTTGGCCTGGCAAACCAGCTGGGCGTCAGCCGGGGCGATGCCAAAGCCTTTATCGAAGCTTATTTTGAGAGATTCTCAGGTATCCGCCGTTTTATGGATGATGTGGTCGAGGGCTGTCGGGCCAAGGGATATGTGGAAACCCTGTTTGGGCGGCGCATCCATCTGGGCTCGATCAATGACAAGAACCCGATGAAGCGCAATTATGCCGAACGGCAGGCGATCAACGCACCGATCCAGGGGACGGCGGCCGATATCATCAAACGCGCCATGATCCGTATTCCGGGAGCCTTGGAAAAGGCCGGGATGACGGATGTCAAAATGCTGCTGCAGGTCCATGATGAATTGATCTTTGAGGCGCCGGAAGATAAGGCGGAAGCCGTTGTGCCGGTGGTGCGCGACATCATGGAAAATGCAGCCAGGCCGGTATATGACCTTTCCGTGCCGTTGGTGGTGGATGGGGGAATCGCCGACAATTGGCGCGAGGCGCACTAAGCGCAGTCTCCAGAGGGGGATCGTTGCAGGTTCGAGATTGCTCTGCCCGAGGAGCCTCAATCCTTTCAGCTAAGCTGTGACTGCTATGGCACGGGGACCGTGAAAATGGCCATTGAACTGTCGGATGATGATTGTTCTTGTTCTGTCTGGAGACCGTTGCTGCAGGCGTTGAAGAGCTTGTCAGCGAATTGCGCAGGGATCATCCGCTGGCCTGGGTTGGTGCGCGCGTCGGTCTTGGAATCGAAGCGCAACGGGTCACCTACAGAAGCGGGTGAATCACCGTCTTTGGCGTGTTCTCAACATCAAATTGAAGCACTGAGAGCAGCATCTGCACGCCGATGATGATCGGCAGGGCCGCGACCATGATGATACCGGTGGGGGTGAGCTGGCCGGTGGCCAGGGCTTCGATCCAATGGATGGTGCCGTAGGCGACGCCAAATGGGAAAAGAAGCAGGCCCAGGACAAGCTGGGCCGAGGCGGCATGGAAGTCCCGCAGGAAATAGTTATAGAGCACACGCTTGCCGAAATTCCGGATATGGCCGCCGAAAAAGCTGCCTATGACCTTGCGGATGTTCAAATTGCTGATCTCGTCGCCGTAAACCGCATCCATCGGGATATCCTGCACCATGGCGCGCACCGTATTCAGGCGGAACAGCATATCGGTTTCAAAGAAATAGCGGTCCGAGAGTTTATCCAGCGGCAGCAGCCGTAAAACCTTTGCATGGATAGCGGTATAGCCGTTATTGGGATCAAATACATGCCAATAGCCGCTGGAAAACTTGTTCATGAAGCTTAGGATCGCGTTTCCAAACAGGCGGATGGCGGGCATATCCTTGATATTATGGGGATCGAAGAAGCGGTTGCCCTTAGTATAGTCGGCCCGACCGGAGAGGATCGGCTCGATAAATTTATGGGCTAGCCTGGGATCCATCTGGCCGTCACCATCGATCTTCAGAATGATCTCTGCGCCCTCTTCCAGAGCTTTTCGATAGCCATGTTTAACGGCACCACCAACACCCAGGTTGCGATCATTGCGCAGGACCACGACCCGGGGATCCCGGTTTTCTTTTTCGATCAGATCACCGCTATGATCGGGGCAATCATCATCGACACAATAGATTCTGGTGAAGCAGTCGGGAATGGCCGCCAGGACATCGAGGACCTGATCGGTGACTTTATAACAGGGAATGACTGCTGCGATCTCAGCCAATGGTCTGCCCCATCATACGCTGTTATTGAGGGGGCAGGACGGTTTTGTCCTGTTGAGGCTTGAGCAGGGCCTGGTCTGGCTTATTTTCGTTGACCTTGCGCTCAAGATCATTGATTTCGCGCGCTTGCTGCTGGCTCTTGCGTTCGGCCTGCCGGGCGCGGCTGCGGGTCCTGCTGGCGCCCACCCAGGTCGTTACGGCCCCAAGTAAGAATCCGATCAGCAAGACGCAAAAAGTAAAAAGTGGCAGATGGGGATCGAACGTCATGGGCAACGGCCACAATTTGAATTCGACCCGTTCCAGATTGGACGCGGCAAAGGAAATTGCCAGCAGGGTCACCGGCAGTGCAACAAGCCAATTGATCAGGCGCATGGGTGAAGCGTTCTACTGTTAAGTCTGAAAACGATATGCCACAAAATACAAGAGCCCCTGAACAGGGGCCATGCTCACTTATTCAACCGTTCGCGCAAAAGCTTCCCGGTCTTGAAGAACGGTACCGCTTTGGCTTCCACGGAAACGGACTCGCCCGTTCTCGGGTTCCGGCCGACGCGTGCATCTCGATGTTTTACGGAAAAAGCACCAAACCCACGCAGTTCCACACGATCACCAGCGGCCAGCGCGGAAGAGATCTCTTCAAAGATGGTTGCGACAATGCGCTCAACATCGCGATGATAGAGATGCGGGTTCTGCTGTGCGATGCGTGCAATCAGTTCCGAACGCGTCATTTTCGAGCCCCCAGATAATGATCCAAAAGGCACCAAAGGGCGCCCGCTCCAATTCTCGCATCTGCCGGGCCATATTCCCGTTAGGCCTAGCTGCCTAGAATGCTTAGATGCCGTAAAAGCTTGCCATTACAATAGTTTCAGGTCAAGGGCTTAAGGGCGATTTGAGGGAAAATTTCAGAATCGGATCAGCAGGTTAGCGCAGATGGTTGGGAATTGGCGGCAGAAAAAGAAACGGGCCGGCAGCTGGGAACAGCTGCCGGCCCGTGGCCGGAACCGCCTGATCAAAGCCCCATGAGGCCGGATCCAGCGGTATATTCCTTAAGCCTTATTCCTTGTCAGTGGCTTTCTCTTTGAGAGCCTTGCCAAGGATATCGCCGAGGGACGCGCCGGAGTCGGAGGAACCATAGTTCGCCATGGCTTCTTTCTCTTCTGCGGTCTCGAATGCCTTGATGGACAGGGTCAGCTTGCGGCTGGCCTTGTCGATGGCGGTGACTTTGGCGTCAACCTTTTCACCCTGGGCAAAACGGTCCGGACGCTGTTCGGAGCGGTCGCGGCTCAGTTCTGCTTTGCGGATGAAGCCGGTCAGACCGTCATTGACGGATACTTCGATGCCGTTTTCGGTCACTTCGGTCACGGTACAGGTTACGATCGCACCACGCTTGATGCCGTCCATGGCTTCTTCGAACGGATCGCTGCTCAGCTGTTTAATGCCGAGGCTGATGCGCTCTTTGGAAACGTCAACATCCAGGACCTTGGCTTTAACGATGTCACCTTTGGCGTATTTCGCCAGGGCTTCTTCCGCGGACAGGTCCCAATCGATGTCGGACATGTGAACCATGCCGTCGATGTCGTCGGTGAGGCCGATGAACAGACCGAATTCGGTGATGTTCTTGATCTCGCCTTCAACTTCAGCGCCAACCGGGTATTTGTCCATGAAGGAATCCCACGGATTGTCAGCGCACTGTTTGATGCCAAGGGAGATGCGGCGCTTGGAAGCGTCCACATCCAGAACCATGACGTCGACTTCCTGGCTGGTGGAAACGATTTTGCCCGGGTGGATGTTTTTCTTCACCCAGCTCATTTCGGACACGTGAACCAGACCTTCGATGCCCGGCTCCAGCTCAACAAAGGCACCGTAATCGGTGATGTTGGTGACGCGGCCGGTGAACTTGCCGTTGATCGGGTATTTCGCGTCAACACCTTCCCACGGATCCGCTTCCAGCTGTTTCATGCCGAGGCTGATACGCTGGGTTTCGGAGTTGAAGCGGATAACCTGTACCTTGACGGTCTCACCAATGTTGAGAGCTTCGGACGGGTGGTTGATGCGCTTCCAGGAGATGTCGGTGACGTGCAGCAGGCCGTCAACGCCGCCCAGGTCAACGAAGGCACCGTAATCGGTGATGTTCTTGACCAGGCCTTCGAGAACCTGACCTTCTTCCAGGTTCTTGATCAACTCGCCACGCTGTTCCGCGCGGGTCTCTTCCAGAACAGCACGACGGGACACAACGATGTTGCCGCGGCTGCGGTCCATTTTCAGGATCTGGAACGGCTGCGGGTTACCCATCAGCGGGGTGATGTCGCGCACGGGGCGGATATCAACCTGGGAACCCGGCAGGAAGGCAACGGCACCGTTGAGGTCAACGGTGAAGCCACCTTTGACGCGGCCGAAGATAACGCCGTTAACGCGCTCATTGGCGTTGAACTGTTCTTCCAGCAGTTTCCAGGCTTCTTCGCGCTTGGCTTTGTCACGGGACAGCATCGCTTCGCCGTTACGGTCTTCGAGGCGCTCGATGTAGACTTCAACCGTGTCGCCGGCTTTCAGTTCTGCCGGCTGGCCAGGTGCGGGGGCAAATTCTTTCAGTGCAACGCGGCCTTCGGCTTTCAGGCCAACGTCGATCAGGGCATGGTCGCTATCAACGGAGATAACGGTGCCTTTTACTACTGTGCCTTCCAGGCTGTCATTCGCGCCCAGAGACTCTTCAAGGAGGGCTGCAAAGCTCTCAGTCATTGTTAATAAACCTTTCGATATTCAGTTTTATCCGGCCGTCCGGTTGTTTCCGGCGGTCTCACCTCATTCATGATGTCAGCGTGTTGAGGCTCTGACGCTGGCATTTAAACTCCCAGGAGTTTCCGTTCTGAAAATTAATCCCGTGCGCTTGCCGAATAGATCGGTTGGATGATTTCTACTGCTTTATCAAAGGCTTCGTCAGCATTCATCTGCGAAGTATCAATGACAGTGGCATCATCCGCGGGTTTCAGCGGGGCAACCGCCCGGCTGCTGTCCCTTGCGTCACGTTCCTTCAAATCTGCCAGAACGCGCTCGTATATAGAGGTTTCTCCCCGATCTAGCAACTCTTTGTGTCGCCGATTCGCCCGTTCTTCCACGCTGGCGGTGACAAAAAGCTTCGCTTCTGCTTCCGGGCAGACCACGGTGCCGATATCGCGGCCATCGAGAATAGCCCCTGCCTTGCCGCCCGGCGGGTGGGCTGCGAGGGTCTTTTGGAAATCCAGAAGGGCGGCGCGCACGGACTGGATTGCGGCAACCTTGGAAGCGGCCTGTGCGGCATCATCGCCTTTCAGGTCCGGGTCATCCAGCTGTGCCGGATCAAGGTTCTGTGCCACATCCAGGGCCTGATCCTCGTCTTCCGGATCACCGCCGATGCGCAAGACGCCGAGCCCGACCGCGCGATAAAGCTTGCCCGTATCCAGATAGGCAAAATCGAAATACTCAGCAAGGCGGCGGGCAAGGGTGCCCTTGCCGCTGGCGGCGGGTCCGTCGATGGCGATGATCATGGTCTCTCGTCCTTTGTTGCTCGGTTCGCCTCAAAGAGGCGCAATATCTGCGCCCAAACCCGTCATCAATTCCAGGAAATTGGGGAAACTGGTCTCGATCGGCTGGCCGTCGTCGATGGTGACCGGTTTTTCGGAGACCAACCCCATGACCAGGAAGGACATGGAGATGCGGTGATCCAGATGAGTGGTGACAGTGCCGCCGCCCGGGATCTTGCCGCCGGTGCCATGGACGATCATCCAATCCTCGCCTTCTTCCACCGTGATGCCGTTGGCGCGCAGGCCTTCGGCGACAACTGCCAGGCGGTCGGATTCCTTCACCCTTAATTCGCCGATGCCGCGCATAACGGTCTTGCCGCTGGCCTGTGCGGCGGCGACGGCCAAAACCGGATATTCATCAATCATGGAGGGCGCGCGCTCTTCCGGCACTTCAATGCCGGTGAGCTGTGCGTGGCGGATGGTGATGTCGGCAACCGGTTCGCCGCCTTCGATCCGCTCGTTGGAAAGAGTTAGGTCGGCGCCCATATCCTTGAGGGTTTGGAAAATGCCGGACCGGGTCGGGTTCATGCCAATCGCCGGCAGCACCACCTCGGAACCGGGCGTGATGGCGGCCGCCACCGCCGGGAAGGCGGCCGAAGACGGGTCGCTCGGCACCACCAGATCGGCCGCGGTTAGTTCCGGTTGGCCGGTGACGGTGATTTTATTGCCGCCGCCTTCGATCGGTTCGACGGTGATTTCCCCGCCGAAATGGGTCAGCATGCGTTCGGTGTGATCCCGGGTCGGCTTATTCTCTATCACAGTGGTTTTGCCACGGGCGCTCAAACCGGCCAGCAGGACAGCGGATTTCACCTGGGCCGATGCCATGGGCAATTCATAGGTGATCGGCAAAACATCGGCCGCGCCCCGCACCATCAGGGGTAGGCGCCCGCCCGCCCGGCTCTCGAAAGTCGCACCCATTTCGGAGAGCGGGTTGATTACCCGGCCCATGGGTCTCTTGCGCAAGGAATCGTCCCCGGTCAGGAAGCAGGTGATGTCATGACCGGCCAGAATGCCGAGGATCAGCCGGGCCGAGGTGCCGGAATTGCCCATGTCCAGCACATCATCCGGTTCCTGCAGACCGCCGATGCCGACGCCGTCCACGGTCCAGGTGCCATCTTCATGTTTTTCGATTGTCGCGCCCATAGCGCGGAAGGCCGCCGCGGTGGAGAGGACGTCTTCGCCTTCAAGAAGGCCCTTGACCGTTGTGCGCCCAATGGCCATCGAGCCCAGCATGATGGACCGGTGCGAGATCGATTTGTCTCCGGGGACAGTGACGGTACCGGTCAGATTTTGTGATTTTGAAGCACGAAGAAAGGTCAAGGCGGGTGTCTCCGGAGGGCAGAAAATTCATGTGGTCCCTGCGCTTCACATTGGCGCGGGAAGAGAGGCTATTATCATGACTGAACGATGTGGGAAAGGCATCTCAGGATAATATGCGTGCAAAAAAATGGAGGAATCGTCAAAATGCTTTTGACAGAGGGGGGCCATTTTCGCTATTGCCCTGCAACGTGTTTATTCACCAGGTCGCCTTGGTCGGCCCGAAGGCGTGAGACCAGCCGTTTTTATTAGATGGTGCATGGCTGGCGCGCGGCTGACCGAAACCTGGATGGCTTAAGAGATATCCGAGGAGAGTTCCTGTGGCGAAACCCGAATGGGGCCTGAAGCGCACCTGCCTGAGCTGTGGTGCTAAATTTTACGATTTGCAGCGTAATCCGATTGACTGCCCGAAATGCGATTCCCCGTTTGATCCGGAAGCGGCCATCAAACTGAAGCGCGGTCGAAGTGTTATGTCCGAGGGTGCCAAGCCTGCGAAGGAAGCGGACAGCGGCGACGTTGAATTGCTGGAA
This sequence comes from Aestuariispira insulae, assembly GCF_003385955.1. Taxonomy (GTDB): domain Bacteria; phylum Pseudomonadota; class Alphaproteobacteria; order UBA8366; family Aestuariispiraceae; genus Aestuariispira; species Aestuariispira insulae. Next base: position 20,949 of record NZ_QRDW01000010.1, on the reverse strand, counting down.
ACCGACGATGATGCCATCGATGATTCCGATGACGATATCCTGGAGGATACCAGCGATCTCGACAATGATGATGGTGTTGCAGTTGTGGCTTCCGATAAGGATGGCGACGGCGACGAGACCTAAAAAAGTGGCATAGGTCATAAAAATGTAGCCTTGGGCAATTTTTCCTCTTGCAAGTCGGAAATGGGTGCGTATAAAAAGCGCCACCGACGGCAAGATGAAGCCGAAGGCAAAGGGGCCATAGCTCAGCTGGGAGAGCGCTTCGCTGGCAGCGAAGAGGTCAGGAGTTCGATCCTCCTTGGCTCCACCATCAAAACCCGCAGGGAAACCTGCGGGTTTTGTTTTTTCTACCCTTTGGTATTACAGGCCGAGGAACCGGGCCTTCTCTTTTTCGCTTGGCAGTAAACATTGTTCCAGGCGACCACGCAGTTTGAATCGGTTGCGGGCGATCAGTTCATAGAGCCAGTCACGTGCCGGCAGCGGCAGCAGCCGGAAGATGACGGCCAGGGACCAGGGACAGCCCAGGCCTTCCGCCATGCGGATTGATCCTTCCGATTTAAACCATCCCATGCCGTTTTCAATCAGGATGTTGGTTTCGTAATGTTCCGGGTCCAGGCCGTAATGGACATAGAGCGCTCGGCCCAGATCCGTCTGGGCGGCCAGCAGGCGGAACCGGCCCTCCCGGTCATGTTTCAGAACAAAGCGCGCCCAGTCCGAGCAAAAGGCGCAATGCCCGTCAAAGATGATGATGGGCTTGCCATCGGGAAAGTCCGGCACGTCAGGGTCCTGCCGGTAGGAATAGGGTGCGCGTTCCGTGGTCATGCGCCAAACATCTCCAGCTTCAATGTCTCTTCCCGGCCCAGCCAGCAGGCTAGGTCACGATGATCGGCCAGATCATCCCCGGTCAGTGGATGCAAAAATATGGTCAGCGACCCGCGATTGGCCATCAGCCAGGGTATCAGGGTGCCAAATGCCTCCAGGGGGAAGGCGATCTGGCAGCTCCATTTCGGATGGGGCCCCACCTCCCGTTCGTGAAACCGGCCGATCTCCAGATCGGGAAAGGCGGCGGCCACCTGCTCCCGCAGGGTCAAGGCGGCCTCCCGGCTGTCCTGGTCGAAATAGATATGGGCGTGATAGGCAGAGGCCGGGTCGGTCATGAAACTGGAACTTTCCTGTGGAACCATGGGGGTAGGCTGACGGCTGTCGGGGGGGGAAGTCAATCCCGGCAGGCGGAGGATCATTCTATTGTTCCCTACTGATTTCGAAGGTTGTAACGCCCTGCCAAGTAAGACAGAATGCGGGGTCACAATAACAACAAAAATAAGGTGACATATCATGCCAGGAACTGGCCACGGCAACGCCCGTAATCTCACGGAATTTACCGATCCGGATTCTGCTTTTGCAGAGATCAAACGCCTCTATGAAACAGAGGTGGAGAAGATCCATCGCGCCTTTGATGAGTTTTCCAAAGGCAACCGGGAAATTGAGCCGGTGGAGGCCTATTATCCGTATTTGGGCCTGCGGGTGGATAACCCGCATCCGGCCCATGATCTGAACATGTCTTATGGAACGCTCTCTTTCCCGGGGCATTACGGCGCAACCCTGACCCAGCCGGACATGTTCACCGGCTATTTGAAAAAACAAATCGCGCTGTTGATGAAAAGCCATGGTACATCCGTGGTGATCGGCATATCCGATCGGCCGATCCCGCTGCCTTTTGTGATCGAGCATGCGACCGCGGATGTGACCTCCGATGATGTGAAGGATCTTCAACGCATTTTCACCATGCCGGACCTGGCGGATATTGATGATTCCATTGCCAACGGCACGTTTGAACCCAAACCGGGCTATCCTTTCCCGTTGTCGCTTTTTTCTGCGGTCCGGGTTGATCTGAGCTGCATGCGGCTTGCGCACTACACGGCAACCCATGCCAGCCATTTCCAGCGATTCGTGCTATTCACCAACTATCAGCGCTATGTGGATGAATTCATTAAATACAGCCGCGATCAGGTGGAGAATGGCGATGAATATGAAGCCTTTGTTGAACCTGGTGATGTGATCACGCCGAACCCGCGCTATTCCGATGAAAAGCCGTCGGGCAGGCCGCTGGATCACTTGCCGCAGATGCCGGCTTATCACCTGAAACGGTCGGATCGGGACGGTATTACGTTGGTTAATATCGGGGTTGGGCCCTCCAACGCCAAGACAATCACCGACCATATCGCTGTCCTGCGCCCCCATTGCTGGCTGATGATCGGCCATTGCGGCGGCCTGCGCCGAACCCAGTCACTGGGGGATTACGTGCTGGCCCATGCCTATATGCGTGAAGACCATGTGCTGGATGACGATCTGCCGACCTGGGTGCCGGTGCCGCCGATCGCCGAAGTGCAGGTGGCCCTGCAACAGGCGGTGGCCAGCGTCACCGGCCTGACCGGTCCGGACCTCAAGATCTCCATGCGTACCGGTACTGTGGCCACCACGGATAACCGGAACTGGGAATTGCAATATTCCGAACTTTCCAAACGGTTCAGCCAGTCCCGCGCTGTGGCGGTGGATATGGAAAGCGCCACCATTGCCGCCAACGGTTTTCGCTTCCGGGTGCCCTATGGCACCTTGCTCTGCGTCTCGGACAAGCCGATGCATGGGGAGATCAAGCTGCGCGGCATGGCCAATGCCTTCTACAAGGAACGGATCAGCCAGCATCTGGATATCTCAATCGAGGCGATCCGCATGCTCCGCGAGCAGGAACAGGGCGTCGACCGGCTGCATTCCCGAAAGCTGAGAAGTTTCTCTGAGCCGGCTTTCCGGTAAAAACGCAGGGATGGAGGCAATAAAAAGCGCGGTCGGAAACCGGCCGCGCTTTTTTCTTACAGAATGTCGCTTTGATTTAGCGGGACCGGCGGATCGTTCCAACGCCGGCAATGGCGATCAACATCAGGCCGATCATGGCCGGTGCCGGTACATCAACAACCGAGGGCGGGCGCACAGACTGCAGGTTGCCCTGCATGGCGCCGCCCAGGAAGCGGGTGGCTTCAAGGATATTGCCATCGCCCAGCTGGACATAGCTTTCTGGCGCGATGAAGGTGCCAACCGCAATGGCGTTATTCATCTGGATCAGGGATGCTTCCAGGATGTTGAAGGTGACATTGGCGGGCTGCAGACCATTGAGCAGTGCGATTTCCGCCCCGCCATTCATGATGAAACTGCCGCTGACATTAATGACAAATTCAGAGGTTGCGTCACCATCCAGGAACAGGGTCTCGCCGGAGCCCAGTGCGAGGCCGTCCAGATGGAAAACCGAAACACCGCCGCCGGATAAAATGGTGGTATCGGTGATATTGCCCCTATCGCTGCCGGCCATGTTGGCAGCAAAGAGAGAGGCATTTTTCAGATCACTGGTGACCTGATCCCAGTAGCCGCCGGAGCGTGTCTGAACCGCACCGGTGATGCTGGTGCTGGCGTCAAAATGAACGAGGCCGCCATCCACATTGCCGTCAATGGTTGAGCCGGTACCGATCAGTACGCTGTCACGCGCACCGATATTACCGCCGATATCCACTTCGGAACCCAGCACCATGGAGCCGCCCCATGCCGAACCGGTCGCCAGCAGCGTATAGTCATCGGCTGTGCCCAGGTCGATCACGCCGGCCCGAGCAGGCAGTGCTGCCAGAAGGCCGACAGCCAGCAGGCCAAGCGCCCGATAAATGGTTTTCATAATCTCTGTCCCCCGTTGCCCGTCTCATGCGGGCAGGAATTCTGATCGCGACATTTCCATGTCTCCTGACCGGTTTTGATATGAAATTACCGAAAATGCAAGATAAATTCGCGCTATTTCCGGGGGGCAAAATTCCGGTCAAAGCTGCAGAAAACTGCCAATTTCATTGGTTTTGTCAGAAGTTGTTGATTTTTCAACAAACTCGAAAATTGGTATTTATCGAAGAGACGGCAGTCGCCCAAAAAAATTTGTGCGGAAAAAATATCGGTCTGAGCGTTCCTTACTGACAAGACCCTGTCAGCAGGGCGGAGATAGAGTGCGGCCCGTAAAGAAACGAGCAGCTGACGATCCTGATCCGGCAACCGGCGGATAGGGGTATAGATAAAGGGAAGCATTCAAAATGACAGTGGTGCCAGGAACGGAGTTTGATTTTCTGCATGGTCAATGGGAGGTCGCACATCGGCGGCTGAAAACCCGTCTGGCCGGAGCGGATGACTGGCAGGAATTTGGCGGGTGTGTCGCTGTCTGGCCGACCTTGGGCGGGATAGGCAATGTGGATGATAATCTCTTGGCGCTGCCCGAGGGGGATTACCGCGCCATGTCGGTGCGCAGTTTTGACCAAAGAAGCGGGGAGTGGGCGATCTGGTGGCTGGACGGACGGTCCCCCCACGGCATGGATGTGCCGGTCGTCGGCCGATTTGAAGGGGGCGAGGGGATCTTTCTGGCGGAAGATGTTTTCGAAGGCCGCCCGATCAAGGTCCGGTTCCGCTGGCGGAGCATGGAAACCCCGACCCCGGTATGGGAGCAGGCCTTTTCAGCGGATGGAGGAAAGAGTTGGGAGGTGAACTGGACCATGACGTTCCGCCGGACGCCGGATCGCCATGATTGCAATAATGCACTAACCTGACCTTCTGGCCGAAGTGGGGAGGTGGGGGCTTGTGATCAGGTCGGCCCCGGGTTGAACTCATTGAAAATCGGGACGCTGGCAGCACCTTGGGCCGGCGCGGAAGGGGCGCTTCTGCCGAGCTGGATATGAGGTTCTCCGGAACCTTGCCCGGATCCCTGTAGGGTGGTCACTGATGGCAGGGGGGGTAACAACTCTGCCATCAGCGCTTCCGCCAGTTTGGATGGCAACAGGCCACCGATGAAAACGGCTTCGGGATCCAGGGTGCTTTCCAGAGCCAGAATGCCCATTCTCAGCTTTTCGGCGGCATCCTTCAACCAGGCCTTCACGGCGGGGTCATTGTCGTTGAGCCTTTGTTCCAATTTGGCCAGGCTGTCTGGATCGTCTTCCGCCTCGCCAATGGCTTCGTAGGCGGCACGCAGGGAAACGTAGCGTTCCAGACATCCTCTGTTGCCGCATTCGCAGATTTTGCCGCCCGGTTCCACGATGATATGGCCGATCTCGCCCGCCGCGCCGCGCAGCCCCCGGTAAATTTGTCCGTTGATGAACAGGCCGGCCCCCAGGCCCATGCCGATGAAAATATAAATGAAATTGTCGTTGTTGCGGCCTGCGCCATGCAGCCGTTCGGCGATTGCGGCGGCATTAGCATCATTTTCCACTATCACCGGGAGGCCGCTGCGTTCGCTCAGCCGTTCAGCCACGGGAAACTCGACCCAGCCCGGGCCGATGCCGGTCGGGCCGCTGACACAAAAGGGACCTGGAATTGCCACCCCGACCCCGAATACCCGTTCGCGGGCGACATCGCTTTCGATCAAAAGCCGGTCGATGATCTCGGACAATATGATGACGCCGTCATTCGGGGAAGGGCGCGCAATCTGTTTTTTGATCTGGTGGCATTCCTGACCGGACAGGTTGACCAATGTGGCGAGTGCCATCTGATAATCCACCTGAATGCCAATGGAATAGCCACCGTTTGGGTTGAGGCTGTATGGCCTTGCCGGCTGACCGCGTTTGGCTTTTTGCGGCGCGCCGGCCACCAGAAGGCCACGTGCTTCCAATTCGCCGACGAGGTTGGAGATGGTTTGTGCGGAAAGCCCGGTGATCCGGGTGATTTCAGCGCGGGTCAACGCATCGTGGCGGCGCACGGCATCGATGACCGCGCGGAGATTATGTTCCTTGGCAAAGCCCAGATTTGTACCGGAAACACCCTGCATGAAAGACCTGTTTTGTCCCGGTTTCGAGATTCTTGTTGTCATCAAAAACTTCCGCGCTATATTAATTAAATCAAATTGAATTAATAAATGAGTCTCGACTAAAACTGCCACAGACAGTGATAAGATACAAACATAAGAGTGATTTGTCGGGTGGCGCAAACCTTGAAACAGGGAGGTTACAATGAAACTGGGAAATAAATGGCTGGCTGCCGCTTTGGGAAGCCTGGTGTTTTCTGGCGCTGCCTTGGGGGCGGACACCCAATTGAGCGCCTTGTTCATGGCCCAGGCGGCCTATAGTGAGCAAGATATCGAACAGATGACAGAAGCTTTCGAAGCGGCAAACCCCGGTACTGATGTCAAATTGGAGTTTGTGCCCTACGAGGCGCTGCATGACAAAATCGTTTTATCCCACAACGCTGCGGATGGTTACGATGTTGTTCTGTTTGATGTCATCTGGCCGGCGGAATTTGCCCGATATGGGCTGCTGGAGAATGTCAGTGACAAGATTGACAGCACGACCAAGGGGAAAATCCTGGAGGGGGCATGGTCTACTGTAGAATATGATGGGCAGTATTATGGCATGCCCTGGATCGTGGATACCAAATATCTGTTCTATAACGAAGCCATGTTGAAAAAGGCGGGAATCGATAGTCCGCCGGCGACCTGGGGCGAGCTGGTTCAGCAGGCGAAAACCCTGAAGGAAAAAGGGGTTGTGGAATATCCACTGGTTTGGAGCTGGTCGCAATCCGAAGCCGTCATTTGTGATTACACCACCTTGTTGTCTGCAATGGGCGGGGAATTTCTGGATGATAAGAAGAACCCAGTCTTTCATTCTGGCGGCGGGTTAAAGGCGTTGGAATATATGGTGGACAGTATCAAGGCGGGCTTAACCAATCCCAACTCCAGGGAATATTCCGAAGAAGATGTGCGCCGCACCTTTTCCAGCGGTCAGGCGGCGTTCGCCCTCAACTGGACCTATATGTACAGCCTTGCCAACAATCCGGAGGAATCATCGGTTGCCGGCCAGGTTCGGATCGCGCCTGCTTTGGGGGAGGCCGATATCAGCAAAGCGTCTGCGGTCAATGGGTCCATGGGGCTGGGTATTCCGGTCAACAGCAAACACAAGGACCTGGCCTGGAAATATATCCAGCATCTGACCTCAATGCCTGTGCAGGAAGACTTTGCCCGTCTGAGCCTGCCGGTATGGAAGGCGTCCTATGATAATCCTGAAATCGCCAAGGGCCAGGAAGAGCTGCTGGTTGCTGCCAAGGTTGGTTTGGCGGCCATGTATCCGCGTCCGACCAAGGCGTCTTATCAGGAAATGTCCGCTGCATTACAATTGGCCATTCAAAACGCCCTGCTTGGAAATCAATCCCCCGAAGATGCTTTGCGGGAAGCGGCTGAAACTGTTGCCAATCTCGACTAAGGGCAAAATGATTTCCAATGACGCAAATGTCCAAAACCACCGTTGCGTGGTACCTGCTTGCCCCGATGATGATTATCATCGTCGGGGTGGCGGGATACCCATTGATCAAAACAGTCTATTTCAGTTTTACAGCGGCCCATCTGGTTTCACCCGATACCAGTGATCAATGGGTGGGGCTGACGAATTTCCTCAAAGCGCTTGGCAATGCGAAATTCCGATCCTCTATCGGTAATACAGTCTATTTTGTGGTGTTTTCGGTCAGTGCGGAAATTCTGCTCGGTGTGCTGGTTGCGCTGTTGCTGAACCAGGAATTCCACGGCCGGACCCTGCTCAGGGCGCTGGTGATTTTACCGCTCGCTCTGCCAACTGTGGTCAATGCGATGATGTGGCGTCTGATCTACGGACCTGATTTCGGCGCCCTCAACGCCCTGTTAACCCAGGTGGGCCTGCTGGCCGAATACCGCAGCTGGCTGGGGGATCCGTCCTCGGCCCTCACAATGGTGGCGCTAGCGGATATCTGGAAAAATTTCCCACTGGTGGCATTGATCACCCTGGCGGCGCTGCAAACGATCTCAAGGGATCATCTGGAGGCGGCGCTTCTGGATGGCGCGAATGCCTGGCAGCGTTTCTGGCATGTTGTGTTCCCCGCCATCGTTGCGCCGGTCAGTGTGGCTTTGGTACTGCGCACGATAGAGGCCTTCAAGGTTTTTGACATTATTTATGTGATGACGCGTGGGGGCCCGGCCAGCAGCACCAAAACCGTCAGTTTCCATGTCTATCAGGAGGCGTTCGCCTATATGCGTGTGGGATCAGGTGCGTCCTATGCGTTGATTGTGGTCCTGATCAGTGCGGCGCTGATTGCCGTCTATCTCAAGCTTTTGCAAAGACAGGGGGAAACCGCATGACCCGTCGATCGCCCTCCCAAACGATCATGATTTATAGCCTGGCCCTGTTGTTAGGTGCAGTTCTGCTCGCGCCGGTTTTATGGCTGTTCATCATGAGTGTCAGTTCAACCCGGGATCTGACGGCGCTGCCGCTGACCTGGATCCCTGAAACGATATCCCTGGAAAATTACGCCAAGCTTCTGGGCGGCGGGGGCAGCACGGTGGCGGAAAGCTTTTTGACGGCGTTGCGCAACAGTCTGATCGTGGCGTTAAGTGCGACCGCTATTTCCCTGGCTGTGGCAGTGCCGGCAGCCTACAGCTTCTCCCGTTTGCCCGGCAGGCGCCGCAAATCGCTGCTGTTTGTAGCGATTGCGACTTTCATGATGCCACCTGTGGCCATTGTTTTGCCGCTTTATGCGATGATGGGGGAATTGGGGCTATTGAATACCCACCTGTCTCTCATTCTGGTCTATTGCGGGATCCTGGTTCCATTCACCACCTGGCTGTTGAAAAGCAATTTTGATGGCATCCCAATGGATCTCGATGAGGCGCCGATTATTGATGGGGCCAACCGGTTGCAGGTGATCTGGCATGTGACGCTCCCGATTGCCAAGCCGGCCCTGGGTGCAGCTGCCTTGATGGCTGTGTTGATGGCCTGGGATGAATTTTTCTATGCGCTGCTTTTTACCAACGATATCAGGGCCAAGACCCTGCCGGTTGCAATTGCTGATTTTGCGGCCGGCCGGGTGGCGGATTACGGCCTGATATCGGCGGCTGGAATCCTGGCGACAATTCCACCGGTGGCGCTGGCCTATTTTCTGCAAAAATCGCTGGTATCCGGCCTGATGAGTGGGAGTGTCAAAGGATGAAACCGATTATTCCACAAAAAAGAAAAAACAGTGATTTTCCCCTGGCAATGCTCGAACGGGCCGAGGTGGTGACGGTGGGCACGGTTAATGTTGATCTCATCATGGGCCCCCAAGAGCCATGGCCAACGCCGGGTACGGAAGTCATTCTCCCGAATGCGAGCCTGCGGGAGGGGGGCGGTGCGGGTATCACGGCCATGGCTCTGGCGGCGCTTGGCTGCCGCCAGCGGATGATCGTCAATGTCGGCCAGGACCTTTTTGGTGATTGGTTGCGGCAGCGTTACGGCGGCCTGTCGCAGGACTGGATCGTTGAAGATGTCGACACGGCATTGACCGTGGGGATTACCCATCCGGACGGTGAGCGGACGTTCCTGAGCACGCCGGGGCATGTGGCGGTATTCAAGCCCGAGGATGTTATGGACCGCTTGAAGGGCATGGGCCTGGATGAAGTCATCGTTCTCTTTGTTGGCACCTCGCTGATGCCGGCCCTGGCCCCAGGCCTGCCGGAGATATTCCGGTATGTGCGCGCGCGCGGCGGGCTGGTTGCCCTGGATACAGCATGGCCGACCGGCGGCTGGACCGAAGAGCTGCGCCGGGAAGTCTTTGGATGGCTGGGAGAGGTATCCATCCTTCTGCTGAACGAAATTGAAGCCGAAGGCCTGTTGGGGGATGTGAAAGCCGATGGTTTGCCGGATGTTAGCCGGGCGCTCTACCAAATGCCGGAAGGAGCCGTATTTGTCACCAAACTCGGGGACAGGGGCGCGCGCATTGATCGCTTGGGTGCGGAACCACTCTCGGTGGACGCCGCCATGGTGCAGCCGGTCGATACGATTGGTGCCGGAGATAGCTTTAATGCCGGCTTCCTGGCGGCGCTTGCCCGTGGCCTGCCTATGGAGGCTTGCCTGGAGCTGGCGGTTCGAACCGCTTCAATTGCAATTTCATCTGATCCCCGACGCTATCCGAATGCGGAAGAAATCGGCTTGGATCAGGGGGTGGCGGGTAAATTTTCGGAAGAGGACGCATTGGCATGACGGGGCTGACACTAAAACAGGTCAATAAGAAGTTTGGGGAGTTCCCGGTTATTCACGAGGTGGACCTCTCGATTGACAGCGGCGAGCTGGTTGTGTTTGTCGGGCCATCCGGTTGTGGGAAATCCACATTGCTCAGGTTGATTGCCGGGTTGGAAGATATCACATCGGGCGAATTCTGGATTGGCGGTCAACGTGCGGACCAACTGCTGGCCGCGGCCCGCAACATTGCCATGGTGTTCCAGTCATATGCGCTCTATCCCCATATGACTGTGGCGGAAAATATCGGGTTTCCGTTGAAGCTCGCGAAATTGCCAAGGGCAAGGATCGCGGAGAAAGTGGCGGCGGTCGGGGAGAGTCTGCGCCTTGGGGCGTTGTTTGACCGCAAGCCGGGTCAGCTATCCGGTGGTCAGCGCCAGCGCGTGGCGATCGGGCGCGCGTTGGCCAGGGATCCAAAGGTCTTGTTGCTGGATGAGCCACTGTCCAATCTGGATGCGGCCCTGAGGCTGGAAATGCGCATGGAGCTTTCCAGGCTTCATAAGCAGTTGGCCGCGACGATGGTCTATGTCACCCATGATCAGGTGGAGGCGATGACACTGGCCGACAGGATCGTGATTATGCGAGAAGGCAAGGTCGAGCAGGTCGGTACACCGTTGGAGCTTTATTCCAGGCCGGCCAATGTTTTTGTGGCGGAATTTATCGGCTCGCCGAAAATGAATGTGTTTTCCGCTGATCTCGACCGGTCAGGCGGCAATCCGGTGATTCGTTTGTCGGAACAAACGGCCTTATCGGCAGAGGGGGCGGCGGGCAGCCGGGTTTTTGCCGGAATCAGGCCTGAACATATGACCCCGGTGGATGATGGGGGGCTCCGTGGTGTTGTGACGGCGGTCGAGCATCTTGGGGCGGACACGCTGGTCCATTTTGACAGTGCTTTCATGGAGGGGGGAATCGCTAGGATAAACGGTATTTCCGGCGTCCGCACGGGCGAGAATATCGGTTTTCAAGTAGCGGCAGAGCAATATCATTTGTTCTCGGAAAATGGGAACAGGCTCTAGGAAAGAAAAAAGCCCCGCAGGCAATGCCGCGGGGCCTTCACGTCTGGATCTATTATTGGTCAGATCCGGTCTTCCATTAGGTCGACAAACCGCTTGAACAGATAGTGGCTGTCCTGGGGCCCGGGTGAGGCTTCCGGATGATACTGGATCGAAAAGACCGGTTTATCCTTCAGGCGGATGCCGGCGAGGCTACCGTCAAAGAGCGAATAATGGGTGCCTTCGACGCTCTCCGGCAGGCTGTCCTTATTGATCACAAAGCCGTGGTTTTGGCTCGTGATTTCCACCTTGTCCGTGGTCAGGTCCTTGATCGGGTGGTTGGCGCCGCGGTGACCCAGATGCATTTTTTCGGATTTTGCGCCCACGGCCAGGGCCAGCATCTGATGGCCGAGGCAGATGCCAAAGACCGGCTTGCCGCTTTCAATCACGCCCTGGATCATCGGCACGGCATATTCGCCGGTGGCTGCCGGGTCGCCAGGTCCGTTCGACAGGAAGACCCCATCGGGATTGAGCGCCAGGATCTCTTCGGCGGTGGTTTCAGCCGGTACGACGGTCAGGCGGCAGCCGAGGCCTGCCAGAATACGCAGGATGTTCCGTTTAACGCCGAAATCAACCGCGACCACGTGAAATTTAGGGTTGGTCAGCTGGCCGTAACCTTCACCCAGCTTCCAGGTGGTTTCCTCCCACTGGTAGGCCTGGGTACAGGAAACCTGCTTGGCCAGATCCATGCCTTCCAGGCCGGGCCATTCTTTTGCCAGGCTGTGCAGGGCAACCAGATCGAACTGGCCTTCCGGATTGTGGCACAGCACCCCATTGGGCGCGCCATTGTCGCGGATATAGCGGGTCAGTTTTCGGGTGTCGACCCCGGTGATGCCCGGCAGGTCCTGGGATTTCAGCCAGCCATCAAGGTGGGAAACCGCCCGGAAGTTGGAGGGCTCTGTGATATCCGCGCGCAGGATGCAGCCCAATGCGGCCGGTGTGGTGGTTTCGACATCTTCGAAATTCGCGCCCACATTGCCGATATGGGGAAATGTGAAGGTGATGATCTGCCCGGCATAGCTGGGGTCGGTCAGGATTTCCTGATACCCAGTCAGCGATGTGTTGAAGCAAACTTCGCCAACCTTGGTGGTGACGGCTCCGACACCGCGGCCCCAGAAAACGGTTCCATCGGCCAGCACAACGACTGCCGTCGCGTTCTTCGGCGGCGTCATATTTTCAAGTTCAATTGTCATGGAACTGCGATCCTCGCATATGATTTTGCCGGTTTTTAAAGGAAGAGAGGCGATCCGTCAAGAATCATTCAAATTAATTAATTGTTTATATTCAATCACTTAGCAAAAATATGAAGGTTGCGTTTCTCTGCAATTTTATATAACGTCCCCGGATTGGCCGGAATCGGTACCCGGTCTGATTGCAATTTTCTTTAGGGAGGCTACCGTGCGCGAAGAGCTGAACAAGGCGCTGAAAGAGGCAATGAAGGCGAAGGACACCGCGTCCCTGGCCACGCTGCGTCTGATTCTGGCGGCTTTGAAAGACCGCGATATTGCCGCGCGTTCCAAGGGTCAGGCCGAAGGTATCGGGGAAGAGGAAATCCTGATGATGCTGCAGACCATGGTCAAGCAGCGCCGGGAAAGCATCAATATGTATGAGCAGGGCGGCCGTCTTGAGCTGGCCGAATCCGAACAGCGGGAAATTGATGTGATCGAACGTTTCCTGCCCAAGCAGCTTTCCGATGATGAGGTTGCTGACAAGGTTGACGAGATGATCGCCGAGTTGGGCGCCGAGGGCCTCAAGGATATGGGCCGGGTCATGAGTGAGATGCGCACCCGCTATGCGGGCCAGATGAATTTTGGCACGGCGTCGGGCCTGGTGAAGCAGAAGCTGAGCTGACATTTTGCGGATTGCCGGAACGGATCCGGCATGATGATCAGCGCTGTATAGATGTTGATATCCCCGGGCCTGACCCGGGGATCGTTTTATCTGAGCACTGGACAGGCCCTTTGCCGGGGATATAGTGAATTGTCGCCAGTGTTTTTATGTTAAGTTTCCGTCATGGCATATCCGCATGGATTTTTGGATGAGGTTCGGGCGCGTATCCGCGTCTCCGAAATTGTCTCGCAAAAGGTCAAACTGACCCGGCGGGGCAATGAATATGTAGGTTTGAGCCCCTTCAAGACGGAAAAGACGCCCAGCTTTACCGTCAATGATCAAAAAGGCTTTTATCATTGCTTCGCCACTGGTGAGCATGGCGATATTTTCACCTTCCTGATCAAGACATCGGGCCTGAGTTTTCCCGAGGCGGTGGAGCAACTGGCAAACCAGGCCGGCTTGGAAGTGCCAAAAGCCAGCCCGGAACAGGCAGCGCGGGAGAAAAAACGCCATAGCCTCTATGAGGTGATGGAAATTGCCTGCCAGCATTATCAGCGTGCGCTCCGGTCCTCCGCCGGGGCGGAGGCACTGGAATATCTCAAAGGGCGTGGTCTGACCGATGAAACCATCGCCCGCTTCCGCTTGGGCTTTGCACCTGCCGATGGCAGTGCCCTGATGCGCGAGCTGACCGGCCAGGAGGTGGAGCAGAAACTGTTGATCGAGGCCGGGCTGTTTCGCCAGGGCCGGGATGGCCGGGCGCCTTATGCCTTTTTCCGCGACCGTGTGCTGTTTCCCATTGCCGACCGGCGTGGCCGTATCATTGCCTTTGGCGGACGCTTTATGGGCGATGCCAAGGCGGCCGGGGTGGGGAAATATATCAACTCGCCGGATACGCCGCTCTTTGACAAGGGACGCACCCTTTATAATCTTGCCGAGGCCAGGCAGGCGACCCATGACCGACAGCCCCTGATCGTGGCGGAAGGCTATATGGATGTGATTGCACTCTCCCAGGCCGGCCTGGAAGGCGGCGTTGCCCCTCTTGGGACCGCCCTGACCGAAGACCAGATTACGGCGCTCTGGCAGATGGATCAGCTGCCCTATCTCTGTTTTGATGGCGATGAGGCGGGCCGCCGTGCCGCGGCCAAGGCGGCGGATCGCGCGATACCGATGCTGGGCGCGGGCCGGTCCATGAAATTTGTCTTCCTGCCCGAGGGGCAGGATCCGGACAGCCTGGTCCAAAGCGAGGGGCGCGGAGCCTTTGAGGCGGTCATGGACAGTGCCAAGCCTATGGACCAATTCCTGTGGGAGCGGGAAAGCCGGGCCAAGCCGGTGACCACGCCGGAGCAGCGCGCGGATCTTGAAGTGCGTCTTAACGAGATTGCCGATGCCATCCCGGACGAGGTGGTGGCGAAATATTATCGCCGGGCCTTTGGCGACCGGATCTGGCAACTGATGCGCGAGCAAAGGAATGGCGGCGCCGGGAAGGCCGGCGGTTATGCTCCCCAGAGGCGTTTTTCCAAGCCCTATCGCCGGATCGAGGGATCAGCGCCCCATAGCCAGGAATTGCGCGGCCAGGTGTTGAAAAAAAATACCGGTGGCAATGTCTTTGGGGTGATGCAGCAAAAAACCATTCTGGCCTGCCTTGGATTTCATCCCAATCTTCTGGATGAATTCGAGGAGCAGGTGGGGGCGATCCCGTTTGCACCGGATCTGCAACGGGTATTCCAGACGATCTTGCGGGCCTATGCAACTCTCGAGGATCCAAGTTCGGAAGCCGTGATGAATGTGCTCAGAAACGGGGAATGCGCGGAAATCACCGCCAAGCTGTTTGCGACGATGCAGCTTCATACCTATGGTTTGGGGCGTGACCGGTCTTTTGGCCATGCGCGCGACATTCTGGACGATATCTTCAACCGGACCCACGCATCGGCCAGCCTGGAGCAGGAGGTGAAATCCGGGTTGAGTGAAAAGAACCAGGATCGTGAGGAGCGGATTTTGCGGGCAATCGATGCACTGCGCCGGATCGAAGATGAACGAAGTTTTGATTAAGGCCGGTGGTTTGCCATCTTCTTTCCTGTGAAATCCAATCGAAACCTTGACAAAATTCCCTCTGCTCGCCAAAAGATGGTTTCTTATGAGGAAACCCTTGACGCCGAGATCGTGAAATCCCATTTCTCATTCCATGGTGAAAGCGCGCGAAATGAAAGCGGTTCAGAGCCCGCAAGTCATGATACTTGCCAGAGAGGCCGGACCGGTGACCGCGATTGCGGAGACGCGCATTGCACTGGATTGGATTGACCGCTCCTGAACCTTGATGGGTGAGCGGGCAATCAGAGACGGGGCGATTGGAAGCGACAGGCGACAACCGTTGGCAGGACCCGAATAGCCGCTGCAGAGGCCGGGTCCGGGACTCAATCGGTTGGATGTGGTTTCCGGCACCGGCCTGCACCTGGCGGCCGGGAAGGAATTGAAGAATTAAATGCGGTTGAGCCGGGAGGCCCGTGCCGCATGTTTGCATGACTTGAGGATGCTGGCTTAATGTCCACCAAACAAGCTGAAGCGAAGGAATCCAAGAAAACCGAAGACCAGAGCGGGGACAACCCGGTACTGGAAGATCCCAAGGCGGCGGTGAAAAAGCTGATCGCCAAAGGCAAGGAGCGAGGCTTCATCTCGATTGATGAGCTGAATGCCGCCCTGCCGCAGGATCAGGTTTCCACGGATCAGATCGAAGACACGATGACCCTTCTTTCCGAGATGGGCATCAATGTTATCGATAATGAAGAAAGCGACAATGACAGTTCCGACGATTCCTCCGACGAGGAAGAGGAAAGCAGTCCTTCCGGTAATCTGAATGATGAAGAGGTCGGTCGCACCGATGACCCGGTGCGGATGTATCTGCGCGAAATGGGGTCTGTCGAGCTTTTGTCCCGTGAAGGTGAGATTGCCATCGCCAAGCGGATCGAGGCCGGCCGTGAGAAAATGATCGGCGCGCTGTGTGAAAGCCCGCTGACCATGCGCGCGATCACCCATTGGCATGATGAGTTGGTCGAAGGCCGCATCTTGCTGCGCGACGTGATTGACCTTGACGCCACCATGTCCAGCGGACCGGATTCCGAGGATATGGATGAGGAAGAGACCATCCTGGCCGACGAAGCCGATCAGGAGGAAGAGGCCAAGGTGGAGGAAGCCAAGGCCGCCAAGGTTAAGGAAGAGCCAAAGGTCGAAGTCAAGCCTGCCGAAGCCAAGCCCGCCGAGGACGGTGCCGAAGGCGCTGCCTCCGGTGAAGAGGGGGAGGAAGGCGAGAATGGTGAAGGCGGTGAAGATGGTGATAGCGATGAGAATAATATGTCTCTCGCCGCCATGGAACAGGCGCTGAAACCCTCCGTGATTGAGACCTTTGAACAGATTGCCGCGACCTACGGCAAGCTGCAGAAGGCTCAGGACAAGCGGATGGTCAGCCTGCAAAAAGGGGAAGAGGCCTCCCGTTCGACAGAACGCACCTATGAAAAGCATCGCCGGGAACTGATCGAGCTGATGGACAGTGTGCGCCTCAACAATGCCCGGATCGAAGATCTGGTGGAGCAGCTCTATACCATCAACAAGAACCTGACGTCCTGTGAAGGCAAGCTGTTCCGTTTGGCATCAAAATGCCGGGTGAAGCGCGAGGATTTCCTTAAGCATTATTATGGCCGGGAATTGGATCCCAACTGGTTGGAAGATATGGCCAGTAAATCCAACCCTTGGGCGAAATTTGCTGCCAACTATGGTGTGGATGCGGAAAAAATCCGCGGCCAGATCGGGGATATTGTCGCCGAATCCGGCGTGCCGCTGCCGGAATTCCGCCGGATCAATCAGCTGGTTCAGCAGGGGGAGCGTGAAGCCAGCCGGGCCAAGAAGGAAATGGTTGAGGCGAACCTGCGCCTGGTGATTTCAATCGCCAAGAAATACACCAACCGTGGCCTGCAATTCCTGGATCTGATCCAGGAGGGCAATATCGGCCTGATGAAGGCGGTGGATAAGTTCGAATATCGCCGCGGTTATAAATTCTCCACCTATGCCACCTGGTGGATCCGTCAGGCGATCACCCGCTCGATTGCCGATCAGGCCCGCACCATTCGTATTCCGGTCCATATGATCGAGACGATCAACAAGCTGGTCCGGACCTCGCGCCAGATGCTGCACGAGATCGGCCGGGAGCCGACCCCGGAGGAACTGGGCGAAAAGCTGCATATGCCGCTGGAAAAAGTGCGTAAGGTCCTGAAGATCGCCAAAGAGCCGATCTCCCTTGAAACCCCGATCGGGGATGAGGAAGATAGCCACCTTGGTGATTTCATCGAGGATAAGAATGCGTTGCTGCCGTCGGATGCGGCGATCCAGTCCAACTTGCGGGAAACCACCACCCGGGTTCTGGCATCCCTGACCCCGCGTGAGGAACGTGTGCTACGCATGCGTTTCGGCATTGGCATGAATACGGACCACACACTCGAAGAGGTCGGTCAGCAATTCTCGGTCACCCGCGAGCGTATCCGTCAGATCGAAGCAAAAGCCCTGCGCAAGCTCAAACATCCGAGCCGTTCGCGCAAATTGCGCAGCTTCCTGGATTATTGATCGTTGGACAGCAAAAATAAGTCAACAGGTTAGCTTGCTGATAACTAATGAGAAAACCCGCCTTTATGGCGGGTTTTTTCTTGTCTGTGGCAAAATCGTGTCAATTTTTATGCAAATGTAACCGGAGAGTCATGGAACAGGCCTAGGAAGGTCCGGAATTCAAAAGGCTGCCCCTCTCCCTGCATAAAGTTGAACGATGATGCTTCGTGCCCTGCGTAAAAAAATTGATGTGAAATTCGTGCTGATTCTGGCTCTGGTCCTGACCGTTGTGATGGCCGGACAGATCGGCGGTTATATTGTCCTGCTCAATCAGGTTCTGGATGAAGAGAACGCCCGGAACCAGATGTTGGCGGAAACCAACCATGACCTGCGTGAACAGGTATTTGCATTACAAGAACAATATCTTGCAATCCCGAACCAGTTGGAGGTCAACCCCGTGGCCGCGCTTGGCAGTTGGGCGGCGGAAAAGGGTGCGAAACCGGTTCAGCATGAGGGGCGTGATGCCATTGTTGCCCGCTATAAAAAGCGTAAAGTCCGCAGGGACGTCGGCAAACCGGGCCGTTTCGTGGTGGATGAATATGACGGCAGCGGTGCCGTTTCATTTGGTCTGTTTGAGAATGGTGAGCCTAAGAATGTGGTTCTGGAATACCGGTTCAAGGGCGTCCCCCAGGATCAGTTGCAGGCGGATGTGGATAAGATCGTCGCTGACAATGCTGGCGCAGACGCCATTGTGCGTAAGATTGGTGCGTTGAAATCCAGCCTGGCCGATGCGGCGCTGGCGGCGGAAAACAGCCGGGTGGAGATCTTGTTCCAGTTTGACCAGATCAAGCAAAAGGATGCTGCGGTGGATGATTTCGTGGAACGGGTCAAGACGTTGGTGGCGGGCAGTGGCCTGTTGGCGATTCTCGTGGCGATCTCAGCGGCCTATATGGTTGGGCGCATGTTGATCACCAGATCTCTTGTGCGTCTGAAGCAGGCCTTGAAGGATATTGCTGCGGAAAAAGAAGTGTCGTTGCGTGAGGTGGAACGCAAGGACGAGATTGGTGCCCTGGCGATCGGTCTGCATCAGATCCAGGATGCCCAAAAAGAAGCGAACCGTCTGCGGGCCAGCCGGGATGCGGAGCGGGAGAAAACCAAGCGCCGGGTGGAAGAAAGGCTCACCGCCGTTGCCGACAGTCTTGAGCGCGGCATGCGGACCAGCATGAAGGATCTGACCAACCGGGCCCATGATATGACGGATAAGGCAGCCGGTCTGACCCGTCTGGCCCATGACAACCAGGCCCAGGCGGATCAGGCCAGTCAACTGGCCGGTGCCAATGCGGAAACCGCCGCCAAGATCCTGCAGCTTTCCGAAAATCTGGTCAGCAATGGCGACCAGATGAGCCGGGCGGTTGATCAACAGCGCCATTTGACCGGGCTCGCCAGCCGGGATGTGGCGGCCTCGCAGAAAACGGTTGAGGAATTGCAGCGCGCCGCCGATCAGGTGGAAGAGATTGTCCAGATCATCCAGGATATTGCCGGGCAGACCAATCTATTGGCGCTGAATGCCACCATTGAGGCCACCCGCGCCGGGTCGGCCGGGTCCGGTTTCGCTGTGGTTGCCCAGGAAGTGAAGAAGCTGTCGGCGGAAACCGCCCGTTCAACTCAGGAGATTAGCAACCGAATCCAAGCTATCCGGTCCGTTTCAGGAAGCGCGGCCAAGGCCATTGCGACGATTGACGACAGAATCGCCGATGTGAATGGCGCCATGGGTGAGCTGACCCGGTCCTGCGAAAGCCAGATCAAGGCCTCACGCTCAATTGCCGGTCATGTGAAAAGCTCTGCGGAAAATGCCGAGAAGGTGGCGGGCAGCAATCAATCGATCCAGCGTTCGGCCGAGACATCCGGCGAGGCGGCGGGCCAGCTTTCCGGTGCGATGGGCGGGATTGTGCAGGCACTGAATGGGATGCGCGAAGAATTGTTTGGGATCCTGCATGCGGCCAGCCGCACCGAAGGTGCCGCTCCGGAAGGGGCAAGGCCAAAGGTCGGCATGGAAAGCGGGGGGGCGGCCAACAATGAGGCTGACAATGTGGTTTATATGCCGGCTGCTGCGGAATGATGGTGCCGGCCATATCCTTTTCCGCTTGCCACATCCTGACCCCTTGGCTAGAAATCGGAAATGGCGGCGGGTCACTTGGCCCGTCCATGGTGGGGCCTGTAGCTCAGTTGGTTAGAGCGGTCCGCTCATAACGGATTGGTCGCGGGTTCGATTCCTGCCGGGCCCACCATTTCTCTTGTCGAGTGCCACAGTTGTTTGCAATTCTGGCCAAAGTTATTTGCATCAGTGTTTTCTAATGTGATGTGGATATGTCTCTGGCACTCGACTTTACCCAAACAAACTTGATCCGTACTTGCAACGAGCATCACACCGATTCGCGGTATTATAATACCGCGCTGTAGTGAATCGCACTTTCTGTGCGTTTGGTGCATTTTTCGAAAAAAAATATTCGGACAAGATTTATTTGGCCTGATCCGAGTTTCCGAGTGATCTCATAGTTAAATTTATCTCGGAAAAATATAAGCAAGATCGCGAAAATATAAGCAGCCACTTGCTATTGGAATTTTTAACCAGTTTCAGACTATGAAAATCGATGAAAAAAAATATAAGCAAAATAGGTGAAAATATTAGCTTGGCTTAAGCACTAGGTTAAAAAAGTCGCACAAAACTCATTTATCCGAAGAGGTGCCCCCTGCAAAATCAAATGAATGCGGGAACTTGCCGGTGAACCAGGCTCGCTCTACTTTGTTTCATATTGTGAATGAAAAGGAGCAATAGAAACAAAAACCGCCACCAGCAAGCCGGGACGGTCAATGTCTGCCTAAAGAGGCCTATTTAGCAATACCCTCTCTAGCACCATTTCCTTATCCAGGCAAGAGGCGAGATTGATTCTCGCAGCAGGTGGCCTTTGTCCAAATTTTGTACGGAGGTTGAAATGCGAGTTAGAGAACCTGTCCTCAATAGGGGGCGAAATCGATTTAACGGCCTTTTTCATAGCTTTAAGTGCAAAAAATCGTTGCCTTGGGAATCGCAGCCAGAACGTGATTTCTTGAAACTTCTAGAATTAGATCCGGAAGTCATCTGTTTCGAAGTGCAGCCTGAGAGGCTCGATTATCGAGATGGAATGAAGAACCGGTACTACATACCGGACGTCTTGGTCGAATATCGTGCGGGTTCAGTTTATTACGAAGTCAAAATGGACGATCGGGCCGCGGAGCCTGACATCGTACGAAAACATCGTTTAGTCAAAATGACCTGAGCCCCAGAGTTCCTCCAGCTATAGGCAGAGTCGTCGGTTAAAGTTTTGCTCAGTTACGTTGTTGTTTGCAAGCAGTATGGGGGCATG
>NZ_QRDW01000009.1 GCF_003385955.1 Aestuariispira insulae | reverse complement strand
ATCTGTTCTTCGCTAAATCGACTGCGCTTCATGTCCGTCTCCTTTTATTGGACGGACTCTACTCATTTTTGGAGGAGTTTTAAGGGCTCACGTCAGCCAGGCGGTTCACCCGCTTTTGCAGCCGGGGAATCAGATAGATCTGCAGCGGCACCAGGGTGAGCGCGCCGGCCGCCAAAACCGGATCCTGCAGGAAGAAAAAGGTGAGGATGGTGAAGAAGGTGCCCGCCTGCTGCAGCGGCAAGACGAAGGCCTCGCCGGAAAAGCCGCCGATCGGCTCCACCTCCTGGGTCAGCAGCGGAATCATGGCGGCCTGGCCCGTTTCCGCTGCACGCGCGGGCCAGCGGCGCAGGATTTTCAGGCGCAACCGCCTGGTCATGCGTTCGGCCAGACGGCCCTGCCACAGATTGATCAGGAATTTGGCATAGCCCGTGCCGGCGACCGCCGCTAGATAGCCAAAGCTGAGCAAGAGCAGGAATGAGATTTTGTCGAAAGAGTATCCTACGAAGATCCACGGGAAATTCTCGCCGTTTATGGCTTCATTGATGATGGTTTTGGGCAGTTCCAGGCTGGCATAGAAGATCGGCAAGGAAGCAAGCGCCATCATCAACAGCAGGATCTGTGCCCGCCGGCTGTGGCGGTAGAAATAGCGCAGCGGATGGCCGGAAAGGCTCCTTTGCCGGATGGCTCGGCGCAACCTTCCGGTCAGATGCCCGATCAATGCCAGGAAGAGGGTCAGGAAAGCCAGGGGCACAAAGACCACTGACATATGCACCACCACATGAAACCACCAGTGGCTGTGCTGCATGGTTGGGCCGATCACCCATTCGGTCAGGTCGTGAAGCGGGGTCAGGATATCCATTTTTTGAGGGAAGGGGCACCGGCGGATTTGCGCCGGTGCCTGTTGCTGATCAGTGATGGGTGAAGGTGGCGAGGCCGGCCAGGATCGAGAGCAGAGCGCTCAAAACCAGGCCGGCCAGGATGAACCGCTTCATATTCTCTGTCCGTCAGAACCAGAAGCTGATCCCCGCCACCAGGGCGGTGGCAGAAACCTCCTCCCCCTCGGCGCGGGCCATGTCGGCGGTTTCGCCCAGTTTGCGTTCCCACTGGAGACCGGCATAAGGCGCAAACTCGCGCTCGATCTCGTAGCGTAGGCGCAGGCCCAGCTCCAAATCGTTAAAGCCGCTGCCCAATTCCTGGTTGGGTACCTCCTGGAAGGCGGCGTTCACTTCAAGAGAGGGCTGAAGCACCAGTTTCTGGGTCAGCAGCAGCTCATATTCTGCCTCGACCCTGGCCGAGAGATCGCCATCGTCACTGAGGAAAGAGGCAAGATTAACCTCGAACCATTGCGGGGCCAGCCCCTGGAAACCAAGCACCGCGAATGTGCGTTCCGGTTCCGGCTTGAAATCCTGGCGCAGGCCCGCCTGCAGGTCGAAGAAATCGGAGATATTGCGGCTGTAGAGCAATTGCGCCTGTGCGGATTCCAAATCCCCGCCCAGAATCTTTTCACCCTCGGTCTTCAGCCAGGCTTTGTTTTCGTCCGTGCCGACCCAGCCCTGGATGTCCCAATTCAGGCTGTCCTGGTCCTCGCCATAGCGATATTCAAACTCTTCCGCCTGGATCAGGTAATGGATGGCATTGTCGCTCACCTCCGCCCGGGCGGAGCTGGTCAGGAGTGCCGCCATCAACAGCAGGGTCGCCGGACCGGTTGCTTTTACATTCATGGTCATGATCACTCTCCTACCGGTGCGGTCAACGATGAGAGGTCCGGGGTCTCCTCCACCACGACCTTGCGGAACATGCCGGTCGCCATGTGATAGAGCAGATGGCAGTGGAAGGCCCATTCGCCCAGCGCATCGGCGGTCACATCCACCGTCAATGTCTGGCCGGGGGGCACATTGACCGTATGTTTGAGCGGGTTAAACTCGCCCTTGCCGGTATCCAGTTGCATCCACATGCCGTGCAGATGCATAGGGTGGCTCATCATGGTTTCATTGACGAATTTGATCCGGACCCGCTCGCCATAGGCCAGTTTCACCGGGTCTGCATCGGAATATTTGATCCCGTTGATCGACCAGTAATAGCGCTCCATATTGCCGGTCAGCCGCAATTCGATCTCCCGTTCGGGCGCGCGGTAATCCTCAACCGCCTTCAGGGATTTCAGATCGCCATAGACCAGGATCTTGCCGCCATTGGCGGCTTCCGGCGCAATGCCGCTTTTCATAGCGTCACCGGACATGCCGGCCATATTGCTGTGATCCATGCCGGCCATGTCACCGGTTTCACCCTTTGCGTCCATCTCCATTGCGCCGTGATCCATGCCCATATCGGCCATGGTCAGCAACGGACGCTCGCGCAGCTTGGGCAGGGCCGGTGTTGCTGTCGTTTCTTCTGCGGTCAGGGTCGCGCGGGCAAAGCCGGTGCGGTCGATGGATTCTGCCAGGATCTGATAGGCTGTATCCTCTTTGGGGCGGACAATCACGTCATAGGTTTCGGCAACGGCGATGCGAAACTCATCCACTTTTACCGGTTTGACATTATTGCCGTCCGCCTGGACCACGGTCATTTCCAGGCCCGGGATGCGGACATCGAAATAACTCATGGCAGAACCGTTGATGAAACGCAGGCGCACCCGCTCGCCTGGTTTGAACAGCCCGGTCCAGTTCTGATCCGGATTGCGCCCGTTGACCAGGAAGGTATAGCCGGAGACATCGGCAATATCGGTCGGTGTCATGCGCATATTGCCCCAGGCAACACGGTCGCTGATCGTCTCGGCCAGGCCGATTTGCGCCACATCTTCGAAGAAATCACCAACCGTGCGCTGGCCGTAATTGTAATAATCGCTCTGCTTTTTCAGGTTGGCCAGAACATCATTGGGGTCCTCATTGGTCCAGTCGGACAGGAGGATGGTATAGTCCCGATCGACCCGAAAAGGCTCACGTTTGGCGGCATCAATGACCAGCGGGCCATAAACCCCGGCTTGTTCCTGCAGGCCGGAATGGCTGTGGTACCAATAGGTGCCGTTTTGGTTGGCGGTGAATTTATAGGTGAAGGTCTCGCCTGGCTTAATGCCGTCGAAACTGATGCCGGGGACGCCATCCATCTGGTAGGGCAGGATCAGCCCGTGCCAATGGATTGAGCTGTCTTCCTCCAGGTTGTTGGTGACATTCAAGGTGATCTCTTCACCTTCCCGGAACCGCAGTTCGGGGCCCGGGATCTGCCCGTTGATGCCCATGGCGGGGCGCAGCTCTCCGCCTATATCGGTCATGACCTCGTCAATGGTCAGGTTATAAATGCCGGCCTTTGCCGACAGGGAGGCCAGGGAGAGGCTGCCCAGAAATAGGGCAGCCGCAACCGGCTTCGCTTGATTAAGGAAGCTCATTTTCTATTGCTCTTAGTTGTATGAAACGGAATCAGGAGGCGTCTGCCGGACCGGCCTGTTTAAAGGCGCCGACCATGCCACTGTCATAATGGCCCGGCACATTGCAGGCGAATTCCAGGTTATCCGCCTCGCCGAAGGTCCAGATCAGTTCGGCCTGCTCACCGGGTTGGACAAAGACGCTGTTGGGGCTGTCATGCTCCATGCCGCCCATTTCCATGTTGCCCTTGTCCATATTGCTCATGCCCATACTGTCATGATCCATACCCATCATGGATCCGTGATCCATGCCGTCCATATTCATGCTTTCCATCATTTCGGCCATTTCCTCCTGATGGGCTTCATGCATCTCCGGCGTGCCGAGATTAAATTCATGCAGGCCGTCGCCTTGGTTGGAGAGGATGAATTTGATCGTTTCGCCCGAGCGGATCTCGATGCTTTCCGGGTCGAAATAGTTATCGTCCAGGCTAATTTCGATCACCCGGTCGACGGTCGCTTCCTGGCCGGGTTTGCCGATGGCGTCATTATGGTTGCCGCCGGGCGAGGCGAGGGCATAGCCGGTGCCCAAACCAAGTGCCATGATCAGGCCAATTGCGGTGAGGGATTGGCGGGTTTTGTTTGTGAAGTTTTTCATCATCGTGCCTTTCGGGCCGCAGGCGGGCCGGACCCGGTAAGAACCGTGACCCTAGGCTTCCGAACCTGCAAAACCATAGATTTTTCATATTGTGGGTTGGTCCTTGGACCGAACCGCGGGAATTCAAAGGAAATTCAGTCTATGGAGCCGACCGCGGGAACCCATCTGGCGAGGCAGAAGGGCAAATTGCATGCGGCCGGGCCTGTCAGGCGCGGGGGGGGCGTTCCGGTGGCAGGTGCATCTGGCCCTGACGGTTGACATCCTCAATCATGAAACGCAGTGGTCGCGATGCATGTTGCGCTAATCCGTTGCTGAGGATGGGGGAAACACCGGTGCAAAAAACGGAACAGGCCGCGCTGTCCGTATGATGGCTGGCCGGGGGATGATCGTCGCCCTCCACATGATCGGCCATGCCGGTATCACTGGCTTGAGACGCAAGCGCAGAAGGACCGGCCCCATTATGATCCATGGTCATGGCGGCATTGGCCACGCCGGATACGGCGAGCCCCAATGTCAGCAATATGGCCATGAATAGTTTCATAGTAAAAAGGGTCCAATAGTTGGTCGATCAACAGGGATATAGGGCTTCCCCCTGGTGGAAGGTCAAGCGGGGGAGTGTCGGAATTTTCTCCTTTTGGAGAGGTGGTTTGTTAGGGTTTTGATAATATTGGGAAAATTCATGTATTCTGACGCGCGTCTAGGCTGATTTTAACCAAATTCGTGACGTTTCCGGAATTCAGTGACGGGCGGTAACGGCCCGGTTCCGGACGCCATGAATGCGCGCGCCGGAGGGTGGAAAACCGGTATCGACCACTGCCCTGACCGCTTTAGTCATCAGACCCTGTCCCCCCAAAAAAAGGGGAGCAGTTCAAAAAACCGCTCCCCCGAGGTCGCCCCGCATTTTTTTGGGAAGCTGCGGGTTGGGTTAGAAAAATTATGCCTTTTCGACAGCCATGGGGCTCTGCCCTTCGCGGCGGCTCTGGAAAAGCGATTTGGTCATGGAGATACACATCAGCACCATGACCAGACTGAAGGGAAGGGCGCCAATGATCATGGCTTTCTGGATCGCGCCCAGGCCGCCTGCCAGCAGCAGGGATCCGACAACGAGGGTCAGGATCGTGCCCCAAATAATACGGTGCCGGGTGTCAGGTTCGCTGTTGCCGCCGGCCATGATGGTGTTCAGGACCAGGACACCGGAATCGGCGCTGGTCACCAGGTAAGTGATGATCAAAATGCCGCAGGCGATGGAGACAATGCCGCCCAAAAGGCCGCTGTCCAGCATGCCGATGGTGACAAATAGGACCGATCCGATATCACTGCCAACAGCTGCGATGATCGCCCCTTTTGCCGGGCCATTCAGTTCCAGATCCAGTCCGGTGCCGCCCAGCATGCTCATCCACAAGAAACACATAAGCGAAGGCACAATGACACAGCCAAAGACAAATTCACGGATGGTGCGGCCCTTGGAAATGCGTGCCAGGAACAGACCCACAAAAGGAGCAAACGCAATCCACCAAGCCCAATAAAGAATGGTCCATCCCGTCTGCCATTGACCAAGATCTGTGGTGGCGTCCCAGACATTGAAGGTAAGCGGGATCAGATTGGCACCGTAATCCAGCAGGCTTTCGCCGAATAAGCCGAAACCGTAGGCGGTGGAACCCGCAAGCAGGAAGAAACCCAGCAGGCCGAAAGACAGATACATATTGATCTGGCTGAGCCAGTTGACCCCGCGTTTAACCCCGGTCACGGCGGAGATGGTTGCCAGTACCATGATCACCAGAAGGGCGGTGATGATGGCGACAGGGGAGGGCACGCCTTCGGCATCCACCAGGCCGCCGATGCCAAAGATATATTCGGTGCCGGAAACCAGCTGGGTCACACCGGCCCCGACGGAGGTGGCGATGCCAAGGGTGGTGGCCACCACGGCCAGAATATCCACCACATGGCCAAGAGGCCCGTTGAGGCGTTTGCCGAATAATGGCAACAGGGTCGAGCGGATAGTCAGCGGCAGGCCCTTGGGATAGGCGAAATAGGCCATGGCCAGACCGGCAGCAACATAGACGCCCCAGGCATGCAGGCCCCAATGCAGGAAGGTATAGCGCATGGCGCTTGAAACCGCGGCTGATGTGGCGCCCTCAGTGCCAGTCTGGATCAATTCCGGGTTGGTCTGGAAATGATAAAGCGGCTCGCCGATGGAATAAAACATCAGGCCGATGCCCATGCCGGCGGAAAACATCATCGAGAACCAGGCAAAGAAGGAAAATTCAGGCCGCTCGTCATCTTTACCGAGCCGGATTTTGCCGAACGGGCTCAAGGCACAGAACAGGCAAAAGATCAGGAACAGCGCGACGGCATAGATGTAATAGCTGTTGAAGGTGGCCAGCAACAGGCTGTTCAGCTGGCCAAGGGCCGAGACCGCATGGTCGGGAAAGGCGGCGGCATAGATTACCAGCAAAGCCACAACGGCTTTGCTGGCCAGGGTGACCGGCGGGTTGAGGCCGGCATAAAGCCCGCGCTCCGACAGGCCGACTTTGACATGTTTGGGATTCACAGTGGGTTCCCCTTTCTTGTTCAATGGTTTCCAGGCATGTCGCCAGGGGCGTCGGGGCGCATGCCGGTCTTGTCCAGATGGGCACCGAAGTGGCACTGCCGGGTGCAAAAGAGATGGCGGCGAACGCAATAATCAGGATTTTTGTAATAACTATCCTTTATGTGTATTGCGTCCATCACCGGCGGATTTTTCACCGGGTATTCCCCATTTATGCCTGTGAAGGCTTGTTATTTTTGTTTTCAGGAAAGTATGGTTGCGATGCATATTGCGTCAATGCACCGAATTCTTATCAATTTGGATAATCAATGGTTATGAAGAGTTTTCGTCATCGTCTACCGCCGCTCAACAGCTTGATGGTGTTCGAGGCTGCGGCGCGTCATGGCAATTTCACCGCCGCGGCGAAAGAGCTGCATGTGTCCCAGGCGGCGGTCAGCAAGCAGATTATGTTGTTGGAGGATCATCTGGGCGTTACGCTTTTTGAGCGTTCGGGGCGCCGGGTCTTGCTGACTGCCAGAGGGCAGCTATTGCAGGAAAAGGTCAATGCCTCCTTCAATTATCTTGCGGACAGTGTCGAAGGAATCACAGCCAAGCAGCAGGATCGCCCGGTGTTGACCCTCTCGGCCAATACGGCAACCTCACATTTCTGGCTGTCAAACGCGATTAATGAGTTTTATCGTGCGCATCCGGGACACCCGATCAGTTTCCGCGTTATTACCTCGGACCTGACTCGCGACCAGTTTTCCGACGATGTGGATATTGCGCTGGCCTATGATCCGGGCACCCGGATCGGTTGGTCGATGATTGAGCTGTTTGCGGAGGAACTGTTCCCTGTGGCCGCGCCGGACTATCTGGAGCGTCATCCTATTGAAGGTGATGATCCGGCTATCCTGTTTGGTCATGACCTGTTGGATTTTGAACGGATCGAGCCAAACTGGATTAACTGGAAGATCTGGCTGACCCGCTTGGGGCAGGATTGCCAGGGGCTGCAGATTGCCAAGAAATTCAACAATTACACAATGCTGATCGATGCTGCTGAACGGGGGCAGGGGGTGACGCTTGGTGCGCGTTATCTTCTGGATGCCAAACTGGAGCAAGGCTCGTTGACAAAGGTGATGGATGTCTCAATCCAGACGGGCCGCGGTTACTTCCTAGCGCTTAATGAAAAACGGCCGCTCACGGATGATTTGCGCCTGGTCTATAACTGGTTTTGGCAGCAGAATGAGAATTTTAATAACTAATAGTTATCATAATTCATGAATATTCAGGGGATTTAACCGATTTGAACGGCGATATAGGCTGATCTTCAATTACTTCTGGGAATGTTGGAGATCACCTTGATGACCATGTTCGACTGGCATGCGGACCGAAGCGACCTGAAGGGACTGGCGTTCCTGGACCGTGAGCCTGTGGATCTGAATATCGATATGGAGGCGGTACGCCAATATCGCCTGGCGAGCATCCGCCGGGAGATGAAGAAACGGGATATCGGGGCGCTCGTCCTGTCCTGCCCGATTAATATCCGCTATGCCTCTGACGCCCGCAACATGCAGGTCTTTTGTTCCCGCAATACCCCGTCGCGCTATCTGCTGATCACCGAAGGCCGCACAATTCTCTATGAATTCACCGGCTGTGAGCATCTGTCCGCTGGTCTGGATACTGTGGATGAGGTTCGTGCCGCCATGACCGCCAGTTTCGTGGCTGCCGGTCCCCAGATTGCCGAGCGTGAACGGGGCTGGGCCCGGGAAATGCTGGCAACCATCACCGAGTTGACCGGGGCCGGGGTGACGGTGGGCCTGGAACGGATGAATGCCGGGACCGCGCTGGCGCTGGCGGAGCTGGGCGTGCGCATTGTTGATGCACAGGAACCGGTTGAGATGGCGCGCTGCATCAAGTCGGCGGAAGAAATAAAATGCGTTGAGGCCTCCTTGCGGGCGACCGAACGCGGTGTTTCCATGCTGCGCGATGCGATCCGTCCCGGAATGACGGAAAACCAGCTTTGGTCGATTCTTCATCAGGCGGTGATTGCCCAGAATGGCGATTATGTGGAGACCAGGCTTTTGAGCGCGGGTGAGCGCACCAATCCCTGGTTCCAGGAAAGCTCAGACCATGTGATCGGTGCCAACAGCCTGGTGGCGTTGGATACGGATGTAGTGGGCTGTTTTGGCTATTATTCCGATTTTTCCCGCACCTTTCATGTGGGGCCGGCCAGGCCGTCGGAAGACCAGAAGACGCTCTATAAGGTGGCGCTGGAGCAGGTTTATCACAATATTTCAATCCTGAAGCCCGGTCTCACCTTCCAGGAATATTCGGAACAAGCCTGGACGATCCCGGAAAAATATATCGACAACCGTTATTACCTTTCCTCCCACGGGGTGGGGATGACCGGTGAATATCCCTATCTCTATCATCGCAAGGACTATCCGGCGGCCGGGTATGACGGCGTGGTGGAACCCGGCATGACCATCTGTGTCGAGGCCTATATCGGCGAAAATGGCGGTCATGAAGGGGTTAAGCTGGAGCAGCAATGCCTGATCACTGACACAGGTGTTGAAATTCTCTCGCGCTTCCCGTTCGAGGAAAACCTGCTGGATGACTTCCATGTGCCCGGTTTCCGGGTGCCAAAGGCCAAACAAGGTGTTTCCCTGCTGCCGGGGATCGCGGCCCAGGTCACCGGCCAACAGAGACAGCCTGACATGGCCCGGACCGTTAATGACAAGACAAGCGGCGATGCCGGGGCGCCGTTGGCCCGACCAACCTGATCACCTGTGTGGCAGAACCCACTATGGTAGGCGCCAATAAACTTATCAGTCATCCCATCTTGGCAGTCCTGCTGATAAAAAAAGAGGGGCCGCAGATCGGCGGCCCCAGACTTCGAGGGATATAATACTGCCATCCTGCGTGAAAAAAACAGCGGACAATTACACATCAACGGCAGTTTATTAGAAAACTACGACGCTAGGCTCAGCCTGCCTTTCGGCCCTGAAGGCACATCTTCCTAATTATTTGACTTGATTTATGAATCCGCCCCGGCCTAGGCTTGAGGCAGGACGAGGAGCACCTGTTTCCGTGTCCGGCATTCATGGGAAGCCCGGCCAATTCTAACAGAGCCGGGTCTGAGGCCGGAAAAATCACGGACTGGGAATGCCCGGGTTGAACAGCCGGGTGAAGCTGGGTCGATGCATAATGTGTCGGCCCTGTAATGGCGGTTCCGAGAGGCCGCGCACGGCGTGCGCAGGAGAAGAAAAAAATCCACGAATTTGCGTGCGTGATTCAAGCCTTATTCAAGGGGAGAGTTGCGGTATGAGCGACAAAAAACTTTATGATACAGATTACGAGCTGGGGCAGGACAATCTCCAGCGTTTTGGCATGGATGTGCATCATCCTGTCTTCTGGATCGCAAGCGGGCTGGTAATTCTGTTTGTGGTCGGTGTCCTGATGGCACCGGAAGCCTCCAAAGGGTGGTTTGATGGCGCCAAATGGTGGTCCATCGGCCAGTTTGACTGGCTTTTCATGGTGGCAGGCAACATCTTTGTATTGTTCAGCCTGGCCCTGATCATCCTGCCGGTCGGTAAGATCCGGCTGGGGGGGCCGGACGCAAAACCTGAATTTACCAGGCTGTCCTGGTTCGCGATGCTATTCGCGGCCGGCATGGGGATCGGCCTGATGTTCTGGTCGGTGGCAGAGCCGACAGCCTATTTCACCGGTTGGTATGAAACGCCGCTGGGGGTGACCGCGAACAGCCCGGAAGCGGCCCCGATGGCGATGAGTGCGACCATGTTCCATTGGGGGCTTCATCCCTGGGCGATTTATGCGGTGGTGGCCCTGTCATTGGCCTTCTTCTCCTATAACAAAGGATTGCCGCTGACGATCCGGTCAGCCTTTTATCCGCTGATCAAGGATCATTCCTGGGGGCCGTTTGGCCATCTGATTGATGTGATCGCGGTGGTGGCAACTTTGTTCGGTCTTGCGACCTCGCTGGGGTTTGGGGCACAGCAGGCCTCCGCTGGGTTGGAGTTTCTGTTCGGCATCAAGGCAGGGATCAACAGCCAGGTGGCGATCATCGTCGGGGTGACGGCCGTTGCGCTGGTTTCCGTCTTGCGCGGGCTCGATGGTGGCGTGAAGGTTCTTTCCAACATCAATATGGGGTTGGCCGGGCTGCTGATGCTGTTTGTGCTCATTGCTGGTCCGACCGCCATTATTTTCATCACCATGGGTGATACCCTGCTGCATTATCTGATGAATATCGTGCCGCTTTCCAATTGGGTCGACCGGTCGGACGAGGCATGGATGCAGGGCTGGACGGTCTTCTATTGGGCCTGGTGGATTTCCTGGTCCCCGTTCGTCGGCATGTTCATCGCCCGCATTTCCAAAGGCCGGACGGTTCGTGAATTCATCGTTGCAGTCCTGTTGGTACCGACGCTCGTGACCCTGGTTTGGATGTCGATCTTTGGCGGATCCGCCCTGGATCAGGTGCAAAACGGTGTTGGTGCCCTGGCCAACGGTATTGATAAAGTGGAGCTGGCCATGTTCCAGATGCTCCAGAACCTGCCGATGGCGACCATCACCTCTGCCTTGGGGATTGTGCTGGTATTGGTCTTCTTTATCACCTCTTCGGATAGTGGATCGCTGGTCATTGATGCGATCACCGCCGGTGGCAAGGTGGATGCGCCTGCCATGCAACGTACCTTCTGGGTGGTGATTGAAGGCGTAGTAGCAGCTGTCCTGCTGTTTGGCGGGGGGGCCGAGGCCTTGACCGCGCTTCAGGCGGCGGCGATCACAGTAGGGCTGCCCTTCACCCTGGTTCTGCTTGCCATGTGTGTCTGTGTCTATATGGGCCTCAGCCATGAGAAAAAATACGGGTTCCAGAATTACTGATCCCGAATAATGAAGTGAAGATTGAGCCCCTGCCGGATTCGGCAGGGGCTTTTTTTTGTCCATATCTCTCCATTAAAACAAAGTGTTAGTTGGTTGATGGCTCCGCCTCTTCATAAGTAGTCTTGCTTTCACATTCATTCTGATATATCAGAAATATATAACAATAAGAGATGAGACATTTTATGGCCGTCTTCGGCGCATTCCGGACGGTTCTGAACAGGAGAAATCAAATGGGATTATTCAAGAAAACAGCGTTTGCCGCCGTGGCTGCCGCTCTATCCGTCACCGCCGGTTTCGGCGTTGCCAAGGCGGACAAG
Source organism: Aestuariispira insulae (assembly GCF_003385955.1). Taxonomy (GTDB): domain Bacteria; phylum Pseudomonadota; class Alphaproteobacteria; order UBA8366; family Aestuariispiraceae; genus Aestuariispira; species Aestuariispira insulae. The sequence goes on along the minus strand of NZ_QRDW01000009.1, from coordinate 130,665 downwards.
CTGGATGATGTGATCAATGCAGGTGTGCTGCGCTGTGGCGTGGTGCTGGATTTCCCGCCGATCGGCTATCGCGATGAAAATAACGAACCCGCTGGGTTCGACGTGGAATATTGCAAGGATCTGGCAAAGGCGCTTGAGGTGGATTACGAGATCCTGCCCGCGACCTGGGCCGAACGTCTGCCGATGATTGTTGCCAACCGGGCCGATGTGGTGTTTGGCGCGACATCCGATTCCCTGGCGCGTGCCAAGACGGTCGGCTTCACCATTCCCTACGCGATTTATTATGCGCAGGCGGTTGTCGGCAAGGATAGCGGTGTCGAAACCTTTGAAGATCTTAAGGGCAAGCGGGTTGCAGCAGCCGTCGGAACGGTGCCGGAACAGGAATTCCTGAAGATCGCCAAGGAATGGGGCACCGAGGACCTTTATCAGGGCTATCAGAGTGAGAATGAGGTTTTCCTGGCGGTTGCCCAGGGCAAGGCCGATGTGGGGATCACCACCAACACCACGGTCAAACCGATCACCGAGCAGTATGACACGGTGGTTGCCGGGCCGCGCATGCCCTGGACCACGGATTATACCTCTGTTGTTGGCCCCAGGACGGATTACGGCTGGCTGAATTACCTGAATTTGTTTGTCACCCATCAGGTTCGCTCTGGTCGTTACGAGGAATTGTGGGCGCAGTTTGTCGGCGGGGAAGCCCCGGAACTGCGGATCCCGAACGTGATGTACTAACCCAAACTTGGTCACCGCCCCGGCTTGTTTTTACTCTGTGGTGCCGGGGCGGTTTTTTTTGAGAGTTTTCTAGAGGTCATATCCCCATGGATTATACCTTTCATTGGCGCCCGGTCTGGAAACGGTTGCCGGAATTGATCGAGGCGGGCTTGCTGACCATGGAAGTGGCGGTTCTGGCTATGCTGTTGGGCATTGTACTGGGTATGATGCTGGCCTTCATCCGCATGTCGGGTCGGCGCGAACTCACCTGGTTCGCCACCACATGGATCGAAACCGCACGCAATACTCCGGCGCTGCTGCAGCTGTTTTTCTTCGGTTTCGGGCTGGGTGCGTTTGGCGTACATTTAAGCCCTTATGTGATCGTGCTGTGCGCGCTGTCCTTCAACAATGCCGGCTATCTGGCGGAAACCTTCCGCGGTGGTTTCCAGGCGGTGCCGGACACCCAGGTCCGGGCGGCCCGTTCGCTGGGCATGACCTGGGGGCAGACCTATAGCCGGATCATCATTCCGCAGGTTTTGAAAATCGTTTATCACCCGATGACCAACCAGATGGTCTGGTCGGTGCTGATGAGCTCGCTTGGCATGCTGGTCGGTTTCCGGGAACTTTCCGGCGAGACCCAGTTCGCGGCCTCTCAAACCTTCCGGGTGTTCGAATTTTTCGCCATCACTGCCGTGATCTATTATGTGATCGTTAAGCTGATCCTGGGCGGTTCTTTCCTGATCCATTGGAAATTTTTCCGCAAGGGAGAGGGCTGATTCATGTCGGAATCCATTAATATAGCCGCGCAATCCGCCAGCTTCTTCACCGGTTTCAAGCTGAATGACCTTTGGTATCTGGCTGGGGCGGCGGGCCATACCCTGATGATCGCGGCCCTGGCGATTTCCATCGGAACGGTCTTTGGGGTCTTTTTCGGCTGGGTGCTGTCGGTTTCCCGCTGGGCCGGGGCGGCCACATTAGGGCTGGTGTTGGATATGTTCCGCTCGGTGCCACTGATCATCCAGCTGATCCTGTTCTTCAATTTCTTCCCAATCATCGGGCTGCCGCTCAATCCCTTTGCAGCAGGAACGATCGTGCTGGTCTTTTATACGGCTGCCCTGGTGGCGTCCGTCGCGCGGGGCGGGATCGAATCTGTGCCGGTAACCACAAGGAAGGCGGCGCGCTCGCTGGGCCTGACCTACTGGCAGGAACTGTTTTATATCACCTTCCCGATCGGCTGCCGGTCTGCGCTGCCGGCCTGGACCGGTGTGGCGTTGGGCGTCCTGAAGGATAGCGCTCTGGTCTCTGTCCTGGGCTATGTGGAATTGCTGCGTGCCAGCCAGATCCTGATCACCCGGACCCAGCAGCCCTTTATCATCCTGGCAATCGCGGGCGCGTTTTATTTCGCGCTGTCCTTTCCGATTGCCCGTATCACTGAACGACTGGAACGCAGGTGGCAGTCATGATCGAGATTAATAATGTCAGTAAATCCTTCGGCAGTCTGGAGGTCCTAAAGGGCATCGACCTGAAGGTTGAAAAAGGCGAAGTGCTTTCCGTGATCGGGGCCAGCGGTTCCGGTAAATCGACCCTACTTTATTGCATCAATGCGCTGGAGCCGATCCAGGGGGGTGAGATCCGGGTCGATGGCATCGATGTACATGGGGCCAAGACGGATGTGAATAAGCTGCGCCGTCATATTGGGATGGTGTTTCAGCAATGGAACAGCTTCCCTCATATGACCACCTTGGAAAATGTCGCGCTGGCGCCCCGGATCGTATTGGGGAAAACCAAAGCGGAGGCACGCGAAATAGCTGCCAGGCAGCTGGACCATGTCGGGTTGGGCGACAAGCTGGATACCTATCCCACCAATATGTCGGGCGGCCAGCAACAGCGCTTGGCGATTGCCCGGGCGCTGGCCATGGAACCGGATTACATGTTGTTTGACGAAGTCACCTCGGCCCTGGATCCGGAACTGGTAGGCGAGGTTTTGGATACCCTCAAGATGCTGAGCGAAGAAGGCATGACCATGATCCTGGTCACCCATGAAATTCCCTTTGCCAGGGATGTTTCCGACCGGGTGGCCTTTTTCCGCCAGGGCGTGATCGAGGAGATCGGGCCGCCGTCCCAGGTGATTGGCGATCCAACAAGCGAACATACGAAACAATTTCTGAGCAACGTGCGTTAAACTGCGCTCAGGTCTTTCCAAGTCACAGAGTGTTTTATTCAAGGAGAAAAGAAAATGTGGACTGGTGTTATTCCTGCGGTAACCACCAAATTCGATGAGGCGGGTAATCTTGACCATGCCGAAATGAAACGGTGCTTTGACTATCAGATGCAGGCCGGCTGTGACGGTTTGATCGTTTGCGGTTCTCTGGGCGAAGGCTCCATGCTGGACCAGGATGAGAAAATCGAGGTTTTGGAAACTGCCCTGGCCGCGACCAATGGCAAGCCGACACTGATGACGGTCAATGAAGCGGCAACCCGGGATGCCTGCAAGGCCGCTGAACGGGCGGCAAAAGCCGGCGCTACCGGTCTGATGGTCGTGCCCAGCCCGATCTATCATACAGATCGCCGCGAGACGGTTGCGACCCTGCGCGCCGTTGCCGAGGCTGCCGATCTGCCGATCATGATCTATTCCAACCGGGTGGCCTACCGGGTGGATGTGACCCCGGAAGTGATGCTGGAACTGGCCGATGACAAACGCTTTGTCGCAGTCAAGGAAAGCAGTGACGACATCCGCCGTTCGACCGAGATCATCAATAAGCTGGGCGATCGCTACAACGTGCTGACCGGTGTGGATAACCTGGCGTTCGAGGCTTTGGCCGTTGGTGCTGTCGGCTGGGTCGCAGGCCTGGTTGTCGCCTTCCCGAAAGAGACCGTTGCGATTTACCAGCTGATGCAGCAGGGCCGCTATAACGAGGCGCTGGAGATCTATCGCTGGTTCCGTCCGTTGCTGGACCTCGATGTTTCCACCTATCTGGTTCAGAATATTAAACTGGCCGAACAGCTTGAGATTAATTCCAACGACCGGGTCCGGGCACCGCGTCTGGCCCTGACCGGTGAGCGTCGCGCCAATGCGGAAAAAATTATCCGCGATGCGATTGCCTGCCGTCCGGCACTGCCTTCCCTGGAAGCTGCGGCCTAAGCGCTTCCGCCTTCACCGGGAGAGGTGGCCTCCCCTCTCCCGGTTTTTTGTTATTTGTTTATCCGGTGGCCGGAAAACGCCCGTATATTCCCCCGCATAATCCCAAAGAGAGAAACCAATGACTGACTTTCCCAATCTGATCGACGGCGAATGGACCATGGGCGATGAACAGCTGCCCAATATCAACCCGTCTGATATCACCGACGTTGTAGGCATGAGCGCGCGCTCAGGGATTGAGGATATGGGCCGCGCCATTGACGCCGCCCATGACGCGGCTGAGGGCTGGCGCTATAGCACGCCGCAACAGCGCTTTGACGTTTTGGATGCCATCGGCACAGAAATCCTGGCACGCCGTGAGGAATTGGGCCGTCTGCTCTCCCGGGAAGAGGGCAAGACCCTGCCGGAAGGCATTGGCGAAGCGGCCAGGGCTGGTCAGATTTTTAAGTTTTTTGCCGGTGAATGCCTGCGACAGCAGGGCGATAGCCTGGCCAGCGTGCGCCCGGGCATTGAGGTAGAGGTGCGTCGTGAGCCGTTGGGTGTGATCGGCCTGATCACGCCGTGGAATTTCCCGATCGCTATTCCGGCCTGGAAAATTGCCCCGGCCCTGGCCTATGGCAATGCGGTGGTTTTGAAGGCGGCGGAGTTGGTGCCGGGCAGCGCCTGGGCGCTGGCGGATATCATTGACCGTTCCGGTTTGCCAAAAGGTGTCTTCAACCTGGTCAATGGTCGTGGCTCTCTTGTTGGGAACCATATGATCAATCACCCGAAGGTGGCGGCGATCTCCTTCACCGGTTCGGTTGAAACCGGCCGCGGCATTGCCCAGGCCTGTGCCATGAATATGAAGAAGGTCCAGTTGGAGATGGGGGGCAAGAATCCGATGGTTGTGCTGGACGACGCGGATCTTGAAACCGCGGTTGGCGCCTGCGTGAACAGCGGTTTCTTCTCCACCGGCCAGCGTTGCACGGCTTCCTCCCGAATTATTGTGACCGAAGGCATTCATGACCGTTTTGTCGATGCGGTTTCCAATGCGGTGTCGGCGCTGAAAGTTGGCCATGCCCTGGACGCCGGCACCCAGGTGGGGCCGGTGATCAACGGCAATCAGCTGGCCAAGGATCTGGATTACGTCAAGATCGGCAGGGAAGAAGGGGCCGAGCTGGTCTGCGGCGGCGAGCGGCTGGACCTGGAGCATGACGGTTTCTATATGAGCCCGGCCCTGTTCATCGGCACCAGGAATGAGATGCGGATTAACCGTGAGGAAATCTTCGGTCCCGTGGCCAGTGTGATTAAGGCTGCTGACTATGACGAGGCCCTGGCATTGGCCAATGACACTGATTTCGGGCTTTCCGCCGGGATCTGCACCTCGTCGCTGAAATTTGCCAGTGACTTCAAAGCCAAATCCCAGGCCGGGATGGTGATGGTCAACCTGCCGACCGCTGGTGTGGACTACCATGTACCCTTTGGCGGGCGCAAAGGGTCCAGCTATGGCAGCCGGGAACAGGGCCGTTATGCGGCGGAGTTTTATACCACGGTGAAAACCGCCTATATCCAGCCCTGATACATGGGGCGTGCGGGACCGGCATTTTGTCCGGTCCCGCCGCCTTAGCTGGCTTTCAGCAGAAGCCGGGTGCCGCCGATCTCGCGCTCGATCTCACCGATCAGGGCCCGGACCGGCGGGGTCCGGCTTTTTTTATGTGCCCGCACCACATAGGCGATTTCGGGCGGCGATGGCAGTTCTTGTGTGATCAGGTCCAGCTCAGGGGTGAGATGCAGGCCGTTGAGCAGCGCAATGCCGAGTCCGGACAGGGCGGCGGACCGGATCCCGGCGGCGCTGCCGCATTCCAGCACGGTTTCAAACCGCTGTCCTCTTGCGGATCCTTCGTCCAAGGCCCAGTGGCGGTAAAAGCAATTTTCATCGAAGGTCAGGAACGGCACCGGTTTTTGGCTGTCCAGGGTCAGGTCATGGGATTTCACCCAATAGAGACGGTCTTCATATAAAACCAGGTCATCGGGCCGGATGTCGCGCTTGAAAATCTGCATCACGGCTATATCGATCTTCGCATCCTTAAGCCAGTCCTCCAGGGTCAGGCTCTGGCTGATCCTCGTGCGCACTTTGATCTCAGGATACAGCCTTGTGAACCGGCCCAGGATGCGGGCGATGCCGCTGCTGGTGGTATCTTCGGTCATGCCAAGCTGAATGGTGCCGGCCAGGGCCTTGCGGCCAAGCGCGGCCAGGGCCTCGTCATGTAGATCGATCATCCGGCGGGCATATTCCAGCAGGCGCAGGCCTGCTTCGGTGAAGAGAGGGCCGCCAGGCCGCCGGGCCAACAGGGTGCAGTCGAGATTCTGTTCCAGCCGTTTTATCTTATGGCTGACCGCCGATTGTGACAGGGCAAGATGATCGGCGGCCCGGGTCACGCCGCCTTGGGACGCGATAGCCAGCAAAGCCCTCAAGCCGTCAATTTCCAGCCGTTCCGCCATAAAAACCTCACATGAAGAATATCGATCAATATATGACAATCATTCGTTTGTGTCATATTGTAGCGGTGGGCTAAGACTCCTGAAAGGGATTTTTTTTAAGGAGCCTGTTATGAACCCTCTCGTGAAAGATCATGTCATCGTCAATGGCAACCGCATTGCCTATGGCATTTACGGCGAAGGCACGCCCGTTGTCCTGATGCATGGCACGCCGTCTTCATCCTATATCTGGCGTCATGTCGCGCCCCAACTGGCCGAAGCCGGTTATCGTGTTTATCTCTATGACCTGCTGGGATTTGGCCTGTCGGAGCGGCCCTGGGACCCGGCGGTGGACACCTCCGTTACCGGGCAGGTGCCGGTGCTGGAAGGGTTGCTGGACCATTGGGGGCTGACGGATTTTCATCTGGTTGCCCATGATATCGGCGGCGCGGTGGCCCTGCGCCTGGCCCTGTTGGCGGGCCGGATGCCGAGATCCCTGACCTTGCTGGATATTGTCAGCTATGACAGCTGGCCTTCACCGCGCACCCGCCAGCAGATGCACGAAGGATTGGAAAAACTGATAACGGCGTCGGACGCGGATCATCGGGCCCATTTTCATGATTGGCTGTCTTCTGCCGTTCATGACAAAGCGGCTTTTGCCGAAGGGGCCCAGGCCTATTTCCTGGAGCTGATCTCCAACCCTATCGGACAGGCGAGCCTGTTCCAGCATCAGATCCGCCATTACGACCCGACCCATACCCAGGAGGTTGTCCCGCACCTGGACAGGTTGGGGGAGATACCGGTCCAGATCCTGTGGGGCCAGAATGACGAATGGCAGATGGTTGATTGGGCGCACCGGTTGCACGGAGATATTCCGGGGTCGGCGCTCAAAATCCTGGAAGGATGCGGCCATTTCCTGATGGAAGACCGGCCGGAAGAGGTCACAGGGTATCTGCTGGACTTTATCGGGCGGGAAAATTAACCGCCGATCTATTGCGGATGCGCGTGAAAGCATGCGCATCCCTTTGTTTTTCAATCACAATGAAAAAAAGTCGAAAAATCTGGGAATAATTGGCCCGGTCGACCTGTTCTGTTTTCGGAGGGACAAATTTACCACTTCGAAAAAGGATCAACCCTATGACCATCCGTTCCCGCTTACTTGCCCTGGCCGGTGCCATGACCCTGACCGCCTGTTTCAGCAGTGGCGCGCAATCCGTCCCCCCGGCATTGACCCTGGCCAAAGCCAACGGCGGCTATCTGCTGACCGATACCCATGGCATGACGCTCTATACCTTTGATCTGGATATGCCGGGTGTGTCCAACTGCCACGAGGCTTGCGCAGCCAAATGGCCTGCGGTGCTGGCCAGCGGTTATCAGGCGGCCCAGGGTGATTATTCGGTGATCAAGCGGGACGGTAATGTCTGGCAATGGGCTTATAAGGGCCAACCGCTTTATCTCTATGCCCAGGATGATCGGCCCGGCGATATGACTGGTCACGGCATCGGTGGTGTCTGGCATGCGGTCCTGATCAAGAAAGCCCAAAAAACCTACAGCTATGGCGGCAATGGCGGCTATGGCGGCAGCTATTGATCGTGAAAGGAACAATCGACATGAAACAGGTTTTAAAAGCATCCATCCTCACTGCCGCGCTGGCGTTGGGCGCTACCGCGGCACTTGCCGATCATCATGCGGCGGCCGGTTTCCAGTATCAGGAAAGTTCGCTTGGCAAGGTTCTGGCCAATGCAAAGGGAATGACCCTCTATACTTTTGATAAGGACCAGCCTGGAAAATCCAATTGCAATGGCGGATGCGCCACTGCCTGGTCGCCGATGATGGCCACCAAGGATGCCAAGGCCGAAGGGGATTTTTCCGTGATCACCAGGGATGACGGTGATTGGCAATGGGCCTATAAAGGAATGCCGCTTTATACCTGGATCAAAGATAAGAAGGCTGGAGACGTGACCGGCGATAAGGTCAAGAATGTCTGGCACGTGATCCGGATGGATGGCAGCAGCGGTTATTAAGGCCGTTTTTGGGGCCGAGGGAGTGTTATGGCTGATTTGATGGACGATATCGCCGATCAGGTTCCGGCGCTCAGGCGTTATGCGCTGGCGCTGACCCAGGACCGGGATCGTGCGGACGACCTGGTCCAGGATTGTCTGGAGCGTGCCATTCGGAAGCGCCGCCTTTGGCGGCCTTCCGGATCCCTGAAAAGCTGGCTGTTCAAGGTAATGGTCAATGTGAACCGGAACCAGGTGCGCCGAACGGATTTCGCCCGGAACAGCCTGCCGATCGAAGAGGTCCGGGATCCGGCGCGTCTGTCCGAGCAGGCGCCGCAGGTCAACCGGATCGCGCTGGGCCAGACCGCCGAGGCACTGGCCAAACTACCGGAAGATCAAAAAGAGGTTTTAACCTTGGTGGTCCTGGAAGGGGTGAGTTATCGGGAGGCGGCGGAAATCCTCAATATTCCGCAGGGTACGGTGATGTCCAGGCTTTCAAGGGCCCGGCAGAATCTGACCCGGCTGACGGAGGAAGGGGTGGAAAAAACGGTATCGGTGAGGACGGTGAAATGAGCAGACAGGATCCCATTTTCAGCGATGATGAAATGATGATGTATGTGGACGGCCAGCTCGACCCTGATCGGGTCGGGGCCATGGAGGCGTTCCTGAAAGAAAACCCCGACGCCATGGAAAAGGTCCGGACCTGGCAACAGCAGAATCAGGATTTAAAAGCCCTGTTTGACCGGGAAGTGGACGCACCCGTGCCGGACTATCTTGATCCGAGAAACTTGCGGAAAAACAGGGAAAGCCGAATGAGTCTCTGGCGGCCGGAGCTGCGCCTGGTGGCCGCGTCAATTTTGCTGCTGGCGGTTGGCCTCGCCGGGGGGTGGATGACGCGCGGAATCCTGGCGTCACAGGATTTTTCGGCTTCCGCGGAGGCCCATCTCGCCATCAATGCCCATGATGTCTATTCGGTTGACAAGACCCATCCTGTCGAAGTGACGGCGGAACAGTCCCAGCATTTGGTCTCCTGGCTGTCAAAAAGGCTGGACCGGCAACTGATTGAGCCGGATCTGAGCGGGCTGGATTTTGACCTGATCGGCGGGCGTCTGTTGGCGGCGACCAATGGGGCGGCGGCCCAGTTTATGTTTGAAGATGAAAAGGGGGAACGGGTGACCTTGTTCATCACGCCCAATCCCTCGGGCAAGACATCATCCTTTGCCTTTGTGTCCCAGGGCAAAACCGGGGCCTTTTACTGGTTAAACCCGTCACTGAGTTTTAATCTGGTCGGCAATCTGTCAAAGGACCAGCTGGAAGGGTTGGCCAGCAAGCTGCAGGCGCAATGGCCGGCCGGTGCCATTTGAAGCCGGTTCTACGATTTTGACCATTTTCAATTATTGGTCGCCTATAATATGCCGTGACTTTTGCATTGCAAAGGCTGGATAGCTGGCTAGGTTTATCAGCAGTGATATATCCAACTGGGGCAGGGGGGCGGTCTTCCTATGGCAAATGACCATTTAAGACATTTCCAACATCGTTCAGAGGCCGAACTGTTTGAAATGGTACCGACTCCGGTATGGTTTTTTGATGTTCGCAACTATAAGTTTTGGTGGTGCAACCAGGCCGCTTTGAAGATGTGGGGTGTGAACACGGTCCAGGATATGATCGACAAGGACTTGTCCGGTGACAGTGATGGTGCGAAACGGCGGGTTTGGCAGACCTTTGAAATGGCCGCGGCGCAGGGCGAGCGCGAGGAAACCTGGACCACCTATCCCAACGACAAGCCGAAGGTTACTCATATGCGCCATCGGTCTATCCGGCTGGGTGACGATGCGGTGGAAGGGATCATCGCCTTTGTGTCCGACGATGTTGATCTGGGAAGTATGCCGGATAATATCATGCTGATCGAGGCGATGCGCTATATCCCCAATCCCATCACTGTTTTTTCCATGGATGGCCATCTGATGCGCCAGAATGAAGCCGCGGGCGCGATTTATGGCAATATCCGGGAAGACCGGATTGTTGATCCGGACCCTTTATTTGTACGGCGCTTTTCCGACCGGGCGCTCGGCCAGAACCGGTTGCGCCGGGCCCGGGACCATCAGGCAAGCCGGGAGGAGTTTCAGGTGGAAACCCTGGCCGGGCCGCGGCGGCATGCGATGGATGTCCGGATCAGCCGTGATCCAGTGACCGGTGAATTCAATCTTGTGGTGACAGAAGAGGATGTCACGGAGTTGCGCGAGGCTTTGGAACAGGCGGAGGCGGCAAATCGTGCAAAATCCGATTTTCTTGCCGTGATGAGCCATGAATTACGCACCCCGCTTAACGGTATTCTGGGCTTCACAGAAGCTTTGATGGATGAAGGCCTGAATGAAGAACAGCAACAGATGTTGCGTTATGTTCGGGAAAGCGGCCTTGGACTCAGAGACCTGTTAAACGACATTTTGGACCTTTCCAAGGTGGAGGCGGGTGCAATGGAATTGGAACCTGTCGCCTTTGATATGGGGGAACTACTGAAAAGGGTTGCCGGTTTCTGGCGCCAGGCAGCCAATGCCAAAGGCATCGATTTTAAACTGTCTTTACCGCCTGTCATGCCACCGGTTTTGATCGGCGATACATTGCGTCTGCGCCAGATTTTGAACAATCTTCTGGGAAATGCCCTTAAATTCACGGATATGGGTGCGGTCAGTCTCAGGATGGATCATTCGTTGTTAAAGAGCGGTCGGCATCATGTAACCTTGACGGTCGAAGATAGTGGCATTGGTATCGCAAAGGCGGACCAGGAAAAGCTGTTTGCACGATTTGCCCAGGTGGATGGTTCGGTCTCGCGCCGCTATGGCGGCACAGGTTTGGGCTTGGCCATATGTCGGGAATTGACGGAACTGATGGGAGGCACCGTATCGCTGGATAGTCAGCAGGGCCGGGGCACGACTGTTTCTGTTGGAATAGAATTTGATGCCGGTCAGCCAGCAGCCCTGGAGAATGCAAAAGATCTGCAAACGGAAGTGCCGGAGGGGTTCCTAAAAGCAGGAACGGCCCCTGTGCGTATCCTGGTGGCTGAAGATAACCATGTGAACCAGCGCCTGATGCAGGCATTCCTGGGGCGGTTGAATGTATCCATGGATTTTGCCGATGATGGTGCCGCAGCGGTCGCGAAGGTTGAAACGGAAGATTATGATCTGATCTTGATGGATTCTCAGATGCCACGCATGGACGGGATCACCGCGACCGCCGAGATCCGCGCCATGGCCCCTCCAAAAAGCGATGTACCGATCATTGCTTTGACGGCCAATGCCATGAAGGGAGATCGTGAACGCTACCTCAGCGCTGGTATGGATGATCATGTCACCAAGCCGATAGAACGTGATCTATTGTTTCAGGCCATGGTGCGTGCGTTGAGCAAGGTCACCGATTGTTAACGTTTTTATGGTGCGATGATTGCAGTCAGGCAAAAAGCGCATCAGAATACAACTGATCGGTGCAGGTTTTGGATTAAGGGGAAGACGTCTATGAAAATTCGGTTTGCGAGCATCCTGATTTCATTGTCTCTCTTGGCGGGCTGCGTCAGCTACGGTTTATCGCTGCCAAATGGCATTTCCGTTCGGGAAGTGGCAGGCGGCAAAATCCTGACCAATGAAGCAGGCTTGACGCTCTATGTCTTTGATCTCGATTTACCGGGCATCTCCAACTGCTATCAGGATTGTGCGACAAACTGGCCGCCGGCCTATGCGGCCGACGGCGCGGAGGCAAAAGGGGATTTTAGTATGATCCCCCGCAAGGACGGGCGCAATCAATGGGCCTACAAGGAACAGCCTCTTTATCTTTTCATTAAGGATAAGAAACCCGGTGATATCAACGGGGATGGCGTGCGCAATGTCTGGTATATCGTAACCATGAGCAGCAAAGATGACAGCGGGCAAAAATCCACCGAAGAAGGTGGGTATAGCAGCGGTTATTAGAAGCGCAAGGATCGGGTGGCTGGCCCGGCGGCAGGATCGCTAAACTATCCAGATCACATGGATGCAGAAGGTTCCCGCCCTTGGTGCAAATCAATAAAGACGCCCTGAATGAAACCGGCTATTGCCTGTTAACCGGGTTGTTATCTCCGTCGGAATGCCAGTCTTTTGTAAATGGTTACGATGACGATCAACGCTATCGATCAACCGTGGCCATGGCCCGGCATGGTTTTGGCCAGGGAGAATACCGCTATTTCTCTTATCCTTTGCCGGACCGGATCCTGGATTTGCGCAACAGCCTCTATCCGGCCCTGGCGGAGATCGCCAATGAATGGACGGCCAGGATGGGGGTGGCGATCCGCTATCCAGCCGTTCATCAGGACTATTTGAAACGCTGCCATCAAAATGGCCAGGAAAGGCCGACCCCGCTTATCCTGCGTTATGGCGAAGGGGATTATAACTGCCTGCATCAGGATCTTTATGGCGAGATGGTTTTTCCGCTGCAGGTTGCCATATTGCTTTCCCGCCCGGAAACGGATTTCGAGGGCGGTGAGTTTATTCTGACCGAACAGCGCGCCCGGATGCAGTCACGTGCCGAGGTGATACCGCTGAAACAGGGGGATGCGGTGGTCTTTCCGGTCAATCATCAGCCCAAAAAAGGGAAGCGCGGCGATTACCGGGTGACCATGCGCCATGGCGTCAGCCGGATCCGATCCGGCCAACGCCACGCGCTGGGTGTTATTTTTCACGATGCCAAATAAGCATAGTGTCGCAGATGGTTATTTCAGCGGAAGGGCAATGGGGCGCATGGGGGCGGCGCTGGCCCCGCGGAATTTCAATGACCCGCCGATGAAGGCAAATTCATAAATCTGGTCGCGGGACAGATCTTCCAGCATCACCAGTTCCATGATCATCACCCCCTTTTCTGCAAGAAGATAAGTGTGGACCGGCACATAATCACCCTCCGTCTGGGAAGGAAACGCCTCGAGACTGAGATTATCCGCGCCAAGCAGCATTGCACCCTTTTCCTCCACCAGCCATTTGGCCGCTGTGATATCCAATCCTGGTGCGTTATGCATATAGGCCGTTTCATCCAGATAATGACGCATGCGGCCGGTCCGGATCATAACCACGTCACCGGATTGCAGATCCACCTTATGATGGGAAAGGGCGGATTTTAGATCATCCGGGGTGATCCGGTAGTTTTCCGGCAATTCCTCAAGGCCGAGTGCCACCGGGATATCCAGCATCACGCCCCGGGCAATGATCGGAGGAATGGTTTCGGCTCCGGCTTTTTTCCAACCCCTGTCACCCAGATGCTCGCTGGCGGAAAATCCGTTCCAGATCTTACCCTTGAGGCCAAAATGATTGAGGGCATCAATATGGGTGCCCATGTGGGTATACATGGAGACTGCATCCCCGGTATAGCTGACATGGTGGTTGATTTCCTGGCCGACACCCATCGGATCGTCCACAACCGTGCCATGGGGTGTATGGGTCAGCCAATATTGATAACGGGGATCGCCGATCCCGTGCCAGCTGGGCATGCCAACAAAATAATCCACGCTGAGATCATAGCTTTTGCCGCTGGCAACGCGGCTCAGAACTGCGGCACGGGTTTCCTCCGTCATCAGGTTGAGGCGGCCGATCTCATCATCAGGCCCCCAGGGGCTGATCCCGACCGTCGGTTCGGCCAGGGCGGTAGCGGCGAAACTGGCCGCGGCCGCAAACGCGAATGAAAGAAACATGTTTTTCATGGAGTTAGTCCTTTTTTCCTATAGGGAGGTGGAGATGGCCGTTGGTCATGCCGAGGCCAATGAAGAGAAGAATGAGACTGATCAGCAGAACCGGGCTTAGCGGTTCGTTGAAGATCCAGGCCCCCAACAGGATCCCGGCCAGGGTCACCACATAACCGACCTGGCTGAAGCCAAGACCGTCGGTTCTTTTTTGCAGCTCAAAGGTCAGGATGAAGGAAACCGCCGTGATCAGGCCGATCAGGAGAACTGCCCAGTCAAGGAGACCGGTCAGGCTGAAAGGCTGATAGTCATGGCCGGTCCAGATCAAAACCGGCCAGAGCAGGAGGATCTGGAACAGCATGGAACCCAGCGCCAGGGCCAGCGGGCTGGTGCCTTGGGGATAGGCTTTTGCCCGATAGACATTGTTGACGGCCAGAAACATGGGGGAGAGGGCCGCGATGAGAACCCATGATCCGTTCACACCACTGACTGCAAAACCGCCGAAAGTGGCAAGGCTGATCCCGATCAAACCGGTCAGGATACCGGCCAGTCGCGGCCAGGGCAGGAAACGGCGGTCGGCAAGAGAGCTGACCAGATAGGTGAAAAGCGGAGAAAGGGTGATCAGCACGGTGAATAGCCCGGCTGGAATATGGCCCAGGGCTGCATAGGCAATCAATTGCGGCAGGCAGGACCCCATCAGACCGTTCAGCAGGTAGTAGGTGAGATGACGCCTTGATACGGGCAGTTTTTCACCCCGTACCACAGTCAACACCAAAAGGATCAGGCAGGCGGTCAGCAATTGCCAGAAATAGACGGCAAAGGATGGGATACCGCTTTCAACCGCCAGCTTGGCCAGGATGAAACTTGCGGAAATGATGGTTCCCGTGAACAAGATCATCGGGGTTGTGCCGGTTCGAACAACCGGCGGCAGAAATGAAACTGCCTTCATCACCCGACCCTCCGCCATACGACTTTTTCCCTGTTATGGGATTGGTTCAGATCAAACTGGGGACTGCGGGGCATGATGCCGCCGGGATTGAGATGCCGGTGGCTCAGAAAATAGTGCCGGCGGATATGATCCATATCCACAGTGGCGGCGATGCCCGGTATCTGGTGCAGCTCGCGCAGATAAGCGGACAGATTGGAATAATCCGCAATTCGGTGCGGTCCGATCTTGAAATGGATCCAATAGACGGGATCGAACCGGAGCAGAACCGGGTATAGTCGCCAATCCGCCTCGGTGATGCGCTCGCCCGCCAGATAGCGCTGTGCGCACAGCATCTCTTCCAATTGGCTCAGCCCGTCGACAAGTCTGTCCACGGCGGTATCGTAGGCGTCCTGGGAGGTGGCGAACCCGGCGCGATAGACCCCTTCGGCTATTCGGTCCTGTACAAAATCATTGATCCGGTCGATCCGGCCGCGCAAGGCGCTTGGATACAGGTCCTGTCCTTTCCCGGTAAGGCCGCTGAAGGCCTGATGGAACATGCGCATGATATCGGAGGATTCGGTGCTGACGATCCGTTCGCTCTTCCGGTCATAGAGAACGGGTGCGGTGATGGTGCCGGTATAGGCGGGATTGTCCCGCAGATAGGTCTGGTAAAGAAACTGATCTCCGTACAGGCCGGGTAAATCAGGATGGCGGTCGGGATCGATCCTCCATCCCTCTTCCCCCATCAAGGCATCCATGTAGGTGACGGTGATGAACTTTTCCAACCCCATCAGCGCGCGCAGGATCATCACCCGGTGGCACCAGGGACAGGCCTCGGAAATGAACAGATGGTAGCGGTTCGTTTCGGCGGGAAACTCTGTATCTTTCTGCCGGGATATCCAGTGGCGGTACTGGCTGGGGAAACGTTCGAAGCGGCCATCGGGGGCGCGCGGTTTCTCGGCAAGCTGTCCGTTGATAAGCATCTTGGCCATGGGATGTCCTCACGTCGATTGATTTGGTGAAGGCACCCTATTTCGTTTCCTGTTGACTGATAATTCTGTTTATTGGAAACCTAATGTTGAGAAAAACGACACGATGGCAGGTTATGGAAGATTTCGGCGCGATCCCGGTATTTGTGGCGGTGGTGGAACAGGGCAGTTTTTCTGCCGCGGCAATCAAGTTGGGCATTACGAAGTCAGCGGTCAGCAAGAGGATCACCCAGTTGGAGACCCGATTGGGCGCGCGGCTGATCCAGCGTTCCACGCGTAAGCTCAGCTTGACGGAAGCGGGCGAGGCCTATCTCGGTTATGCCATGGAATGCCGAAAGGCCGCGATGCAGGCGGAAGATGCCGTGAGCGAGATGCAAGGCGACCCGCGCGGGTTGCTCCGGGTCAGTGCGCCAATGTCTTTTGGCCGACTGCATCTTGCCCCATTGGTACCGGCATTGATGAAACGCTATCCAGCTCTGAAACTGGACCTGGTGCTGGATGATCGGCGCGTTGATCTGGTGGAGGGCGGATTTGATGTGGCAATGCGGGCGGGCAACCTGCCTGATTCAAGTTTGATTGCCCGGCGGCTGGCGCCCTGCCGCGTGGTGCTTTGTGCTTCACCGGACTATCTGGCCGGAGCGGCACCGGTGCAAAGACCGGAGGATCTGCGGGATCATGATTGTCTGACCTATTCCTATCTCAGCAATCATCACGAGTGGACATTCGAAACACGGACAGAAAGACAGAAAATAACGGTCAGCGGCCGGTATCAGGTCAATAATAGCGAAGCCCTGCGTGAGGCGGTCATCGGCGGCTTGGGCATTGCCCGCATACCGACATTCATTGTCGGGCCCGATCTTGCGTCCGGGCGGTTGATTCAGGTTTTGCCGGACTACCCGGTTGAGACGCATACACTTTATGCGGTTTTCCCGGAACGGCTGCATATGCCGGCCAAGGTTCGGGCCTTCCTGGATTTTGCGGTTGAGAGCTTTGGTGGCGAAACACCCGTCTGGGATTGTTATTAATACTTGTGGCTTCGGCGGTTATCTTTTTTAAGATGGCCGCTCAATCTAATGAAAGAGATTCCAAATGCTGCTCTGCCGCCCTCTGATCACGATGTTTCGAGCCACAGTCTTTCTGCTGTTTTCTGCGACAGTGGGTCATGCGGATCCGGCCACATGGGTTGTCCGGGATCAAGACACCACGGTTTATCTCTTCGGCACCATTCATATTGCCCCCAACGGCCTCGACTGGCTGGATGAGGATATGAAGGGGAAACTGGATCGGTCTCAGCGGCTTTATCTGGAGTTGTCGCCGGAGGAAAGCAGTGAGGAAAAAGCCATGGCGGCGGTTCAGAAACATGGCTTGCTCACCCCGGGCGAGAGCCTGAAGAGCAGAGTGGGATCAGAGCTCTATGAAAAATTGGGCGATATCCTCGCGGAATCTGGTATGCCGCGAAACGGTTTTGACATGATGCGGCCCTGGATGATTGCCATTAATATTACGGTTATGGAATTTGTGAAACGCGGTATGGATCCTGAGTATGGCAGTGAAAAAGTCATTCAGGCCTATGTGGCGGACAAGGGAAAAGATATCCGCGGGTTTGAGACGATGGAACAGCAGCTTGGCCTGTTTTCCAGCCTTACCCCTGAAGAAGAAAATTCATTCCTGGAAAACAGTCTGGATCAGCTCGCGGAAATCGACAGAGATGCGGATGCGTTGATCAATGCCTGGATGTCCGGAGATACCGCCGCGTTGGAACGGATCCAGACCGAGGGGTTTGAAGGACATGAAACGCTGATCGAATCGCTGATTTATGCGCGGAACCGGAACTGGACGGGCCAAATCCGGGATATCATGGCGGAGCCCGGAACCTTTTTCATCGCGGTAGGCGCAGTTCATCTGGTCGGCGATCTTGGGGTGCCAACATTACTGCAGCGAGAAGGGTTTCAAGTCGAACGGGACAGGTGAGGCGGTCAGCCTACATCAACCACTGAAATAATCTGGCAGAATGCGGGCCAGGTTTTCCCGGATCCGGTCTTTCAGGGGGCGATCATAAGCCGCCCGTTCGAAGGTTTGGCCGGTCACCCGTTCATAAAGATTGATGTATTTCTCGGAAAACATTTCCAGCGTTTCAGCAGGGATCTCCGGAATATCATCTCTGTAGGGATCACAGCGTTCGGAAATCCACAGTCGCAGGAATTCCTTGTCCAGGCTTTCCGGCTCCAATCCCTGGGCAATCCGATCCTGATAGCTTTCCGCAATCCAGTAACGGCTGGAATCGGGTGTGTGGATTTCATCGGCAAGGGTGATCCGGCCGTTTTCGTCCACGCCAAACTCATATTTTGTGTCAACCAGGATCAAACCGTTTTTCGCGGCAATCTCACGGCCTCGTGCGAACAGGGCCAGGGAAATCCGGGCCACTTCGTCCCAGGTTCCTTGATCCAACAACCCGTTTTCAACGATTTCCCGAGCGGTGATCGGGGCGTCATGATCACCCTGCGCGGCTTTGGTCGTGGGGGTGATGATGGTCGCCGGCAGCTTGTCATTTTTGGACAGACCGTCGGGGAATTGATGGCCGTACATCACCCGTTCACCACGTTGATACATCGGCCAGATGCTGGTCTCGGTTGATCCGGTCATATAGTCGCGCACCACCATTTCAATGGGCAGCATCTTCAGGTTACGGCCAATCACCACATTGGGATCCGGGAAATCGATCACATGGTTCGGGCAGATATCCTGGGTCTGTTCAAACCAGAAACGCGCCGTTTGGTTCAAAACCTGTCCTTTATGGGGGACGGCAGCCAAAATTCTGTCGAAGGCGGATTGGCGATCGGTGGCGATCATGATGCGCCGACCATCGGGCAGGTCATAGGCCTCGCGTACCTTACCGGTGTAATGGTTCGGCAACTCCGGGTAGGTGGCATCGGTCAGCCGGTTAGCAAGCGCGAGGGTGAAATCCGTTGGGGTCTGCGTCATGGCTGTCGCACCTTCAAGTTTGGGAGCCGACCCATTTGGGCCTGTCACCGGAAAGCCGGAAAAATTCAACGGCCTTCGATATCACCGGGCGCGGCTTGAAACAAGCCAATGCGCCATTGTTGCCTGATTAAAGGGAAAAAGAAGAATGAAATGAAATTTTTGGTTATATTGCTGCCTGCTTGTTATACTCCCGGTCGCACAATCAAAATATGGAATTTATCCAGACGGCGCGGCAGGGGGGGAACGTGGATATTAACCGGTTGGAAACTAACTTTGTAGTAAGCTTGCGGTCTGGCACTTGATTGGCAAAATTAGCGCAGAAACCGGTTTTTTGAGAGGCCAAAAGCCGGTTTGGAGGGGAAGTCAGACAAGGAGTTGGCGTTGTCGCGGGTGAGCAGCCTGAAGATCAAACGCGGATTTGAACCTAGAGCGTCCGGTTTCCGGGACCAGGCGGGTATGCGCCTATGATTACCGACCACGCCGCCGTCAGCAAACAGATCCTGCTTCCTGCCACTTTCCAGGAACGGGGCGCTGCGGTTCCCTTCACCACGCCGGTGATCGCTCATGCCCGTATCCGGAAAATTGATCAGGGAGAATTTGAGGCACTTGTGCCGGGGTTGTCTGGCGGACGCGGAACCTATGTCCTGCCATGGAACAATCTCAAGGACATGGTTTCCATGTCGGTCTATGACCGTCAACTGGCCAAAAGCCTGAAAGCCGAAGGGGCCCTCAGCCCAGCAAAAATCCGGAAAATCGCACTGGATCTCTCGAAGAGCGGTGTCTCTGGCTCTGATCGGGCACAGGCGGCTAAAGAAACCCTGGAACAGGATAATGCCGTCCGGATTCGTATCCGCCAGGTGCTGTTGCAGGCGATTGTCGATCGGTTTGGCGATCAAGACGATCCGATTGATATTGCCGCCATGGATGAGCAGGCGGCCATGGTGGCGGCAGGGCGTGTTTTGGGAGGATTTGCCAGGCGTCAGGGCTTTTCCGGTGATCAATTGATTGATCACCTGATTGAATGGACACGGCTTGTGGAACCTATCGGCTTTCCGGAAAAGGATTGTGCCGGTTATATGCGCTGTTTTGCACAATTGCTGCGGAAAATGAATCGCGATGTGGCGGGCTGGGCGCGCAGTGAGCCGCCGAAATCGCAACGCCTGGCCAATGAACTGGCATTGGCAGCCCAATCCGTTGTGGAACAAACTGAATTTTGCCTGGCATCGATTGATGCCTGCCGGACGAACTTGAAACAAACGATTCTGGATTGGCAATCTACCGGGGCGCTGCTTCGGCAGGAGATCGAACGGATCGACTGGTTGTTGGATGGTTGGGCGCTGATCCTGGAAAAATGGTCCGCAGCGGATGGTTGGGAACGCCATCAGCAACGGGCGCTGGTGCTGGAACTGAATCAATTCATGCCGATCCTGCCGCAAGGAGAGCTGACCGATGTTTCCCATCGCTTCTGGAAGGGCGTGATCGCACAGCAGGATGTGGCTGAGCCGCAGGAAAAAGCGTCACATTTCAATTCTGGCGCTGGTTAAGGGAGCAGACGGATGGGGCAAACAGAAAAGTTGGATGTGCTTTCCCTGGCTATGGGCGAGCTTCAGGCGCCTGAGATCATCAAACTGACCAAGGTTTTGGAAAAGGGCGGGAACCGAAACCTGCCCAGCGCCCAACTGTTGTCGGCCTTGCGGCCGCAATTGCGTAAGATCCGGCCGGACCGCAATCCCAATATGCTGCGGCTTTTCTGTCAGCCCTTCGAAGTGGTTTTGATGAATTTGGATGCGCAAGGCGTTCGTCATGGCCGGATTGAAAGGGATGTGATCAAACCGATCTGGTCCCTGGTCACCGAGGCGGAGGATACAGCCGTCATCCAGGCCATGGAACGTCTGGAAAAACTGATCGGCCAGGCGGACGGGAAATCGATCATCATCGCGGCGAACCAGTTTTGGCAGGCGATTGCCGGGCGACTGGATACCATCATCCAACTAGCGCAATCGGATCCATCCGAACAAAAAGCGCTTAGGAAAAGGCTGAATTGTGAAAATGCGATAGGCGTACTTTCGGAAATTTCGGGCATGATTAGGAATGCGGCCCTGATCCTGTCCATGCGCGACAGTTTGCAGGAACGGCCGATCCAGACATTGGATGAAAAACAGATCGAATGTATCCACAGCCATGTTCAGAAAGCGGCCAAGACCAATCCGGGATCGGAGTATTTTGTTCTTCTTGCCGCGCAAGGGTGCTTACTGCACCCGGCGGATGTCTTCACCTTTTTGAAAGAGATGGATGACAACAATATCGGCGATGTCTCCCTAATCGGTGAAGAGCTGGGCAATGTGGTTTTCGACAACCTGGATCTTGCCGCGGACAAGCTGGAAGATCTGGTGGCCAGCGGAGGCAATGAGATCCAGCTCACCGAGGTGGTGAAAAGCTTCACAAATGAGTTGCTGAACGTGCATGACGTGTTGGCGATCACGTCGGATGTTTCATGGAAGCGGCGGATGACCGCATCGATGAAACGTGTGGCCGAGATTGTCTGCAGCGAGATTTTTGAAGGGTCGGTGGAGATGGTTTTGGATGCCTATGCCGGTGGCGATCCGGATCCGGAAGAGATTGCGGCGGCGGAACGGCGTATCACGGCGGTGTGTGATTGCGTGGTCATGTCTGAATCCCTGGCCATCAAAACCCAGGCCGAGCAGATTCATCGCGAATTGCGCCAGCAATTGAACGGCCTTTGCCAGAAGATCGTTGAAAAAGCGCGAGAGGTGGATGGTGATGATGACCGGGCCCGTTTCCGTTTCATGATCGCGATCAAGATGTTGGAGCTTGCCGCCGGTCCGGATCATGCGGAAAAAGTTTTGCTGGAGGGATTGGAATCGCTGCGCGGACACTAAAGGCCGTTGCGGACCTCACGGAACCAGGACAAGTTTCCCGAAAAATTTCTTCTCCTGAAATGCCGCCTGGGCTTCCCGGATCTGGCTCAAGGGGAAAGTCTGGGCGACCTGCGGTTTTAGAGCACCGGTTTCGATATGCCGAACCACGGCTTCGAAATCCGCCTGTCGCCCCATGGTCGAACCAATCAATTCCAGATGTTTCAGATAAAGCTTGCGCAGATCCAGCGCCACCTTCGGACCGGCGATCGCGCCAGCGGTCACATAACGCCCGCCGCGTCTAAGGATTTTCAACAACGCGGGAAAGCTGTCGCCGCCAACGACATCGGCGGCGACATCGATGCTTTCTTCCGCCAATGTGGCCAGCAAATAGTCAGGATTGCCGGACTGGCGGGTGATCACATGATCGGCCCCCAGTTCCTTCAACGGGGCTTCTTTGCCTTGGCTGCCAACGGCCCACACTTCCGCCCCGCGGATCTTTGCCAGTTGCACCAGGGCGGAACCGACCCCACCGGTCGCGCCGGTGATCAGGATCTTTTCCCCGGCGTTCAGCCGGGCACGATGCAACATACCTTCCGCTGTGACACTGGCACAGGGAAAGCTTGCAAGCTCGATATCGCTGTAGTGGGACTGGATCGCCTTGGCATTCTCGCTGGGCAGGGTGACATATTCGGCAAAACCGCCATCGCATTCGGAGCCGACCACGTCGGAATAATAAAGGCCGTCCGGATCTTTCTCTGAGGGATGATACAGCACAAAATTGACCAATATCCGCTTGCCGATGCGACTTTCCGGCACGGTCGCGCCAACCGCTTCAATTGTGCCTGCGATATCCAGGCCCTGGATGCGGGGGAACTGCATGCCGCCTTCTTGCCAGCCGGAGGCCCCGCCTTCTTCATCCGGTTCGCCATAGGCGCCTTCACGGGTCCAGAGGTCGGTATTGTTGACTCCGGCGGCACCGATCCGGATCAGGACTTCGCCTTTGCCTGGGGCGGGTTTGGGCACATCTTCACGATATTCCAGTTTGTCCGGGCCTCCGTACCCTGTGAGCAGGACGGCTTTCATGATATCGGGCATGGTGGCGGGCTTCCGGTTATGGTCGTTTCCAAGAATGGTAACGATGCACCAAATGCGGATCAAATCCAATCTCACGGTTGATCTGGTGTCGGAAGGGGGCAATCCGTCAGAATATTCCCTTTTGCTTCGCCCCTGGCGGATTGTAGAGTGGATAAGCCTTTGAAGTATCTGGACAGAAATTGATGCAGCAACAATTGGAGCATCTGCTGGAAAAAGTGCAAACCCAGCCGCAGGATGCGGAAAACTGGGTCCGGCTGATGTTATTTGCGATCGCGCAACAGGACCGTGTTCTGCTGACGGAAGTGTGCGCGCTGCGCCAGCAGCTGTTCCAGGATGCCGCTCTTTTGCTGTTCCAGACGGTTTATTCCACCTATGCCAAGGACAATCCGACATTGTTGCAGGCCCTGCCGGCGATGGTGGATGCCGGCGGATGGGAAAGATCCGTTGAACTGGTTCTGGCATTCTTTGCGGGCTGTCAGGAGATTGCCCGGGGTGCCTATGAAACCGGTCTGGCCCGCTGGCAACGCATTGATGCGGCGGCATCTGATCATGGACCGCTTTTTGCGGCGATCCCGCATTTGGCGGAAAGTCGAAATCTGGCGGTCTTGTTCAATCCCCGGGAACCACGCCAGGATCCATTGCCGGAGCTGCAATGGCTGCCGGGGCCGCAACCGGATTCGGTGGATGAGGAGCAGGGGCCGGTTTTTCTGGCCTCTTGCGACGGACGGTATTTCGATCGTTTCGGCACCCGTTTTATAGAAGCTATTCGTGCCCATGGCTGGGTTCATCTCCATATCGCGGACCCGACGGATGACCAGCGGCAACAGCTTGCGGCCCTGGCCGGGCCGGGGGTCAGTGTCACAGTCGAAAACACCGGTTCCTGGCGATCCAGCACCTATTATGCCAGCATGCGATTCTTGCGAGCGGGCGCAATCCGGCAGGCTTTTGGCCGCGATCTGATGATCTTGGATGTGGATATCGACCGTGTCAGTGATCTTGGAAAATTGCAGGAAATGTTGACGGAGGCCGATGTCGGTCTGTTTGATAGCGGTCTTATTCTGCCCTGGCTGAAATATCAGGCGGCTTTCGTTTTCTTGCGCGCTGGGCCGGAGGCGGGCCGATTTCTGGAATGCCTGACGGATTTCCTGTTGCGCCTTCTGCCTGAGAGTGGCTGGTTTGTGGATCAATCCGCTCTGTTGATGACGGTCAATGACATGGTCGGCCGGACCGGGGATATTTCCATTAAACCGCTTTGTTATCTGGATGGTTTCCGGTTTGATGATTATTTTCAGTCCGCTGGCAGCCGGGAGGAAAAACACCGCTTCCGCCGTGATGCGGACGATGGGTTGGAGGTGGGGCATTGAAACGCGAAACACTTGATATCGGCCTGTGGCAGGGTCTTCAGGTCCTGTCCCCGCATTCCGATGACGCGGGGTTTTCCTGCGCGGGGTTGCTTGCCCATGTGGCCCGTCAGCAAATGCCCTGCCTGATCCAGACAATATTTTCACGGTCCAACTATGATCCGTCCGACCCGCAGGCAGATGCGGATGTGGTGACCGCTTTGCGCATGCGGGAAGATGATACCTTTGTCACATGGCTGGGGGGCGGCTGTCAGGTTTCCTGGGAAGGTTTTGAAGAGGCCTATATGCGCAAGGCCGGTTTTGCCGAGATCCTTTCGGGCCAATATGATGATGGGGATCAGGCGCTGATGCCGCCTCTTCTGCAGGCGGTCATGGCAAAGATGGCGGATCGGGTGATCCTGCTGGCCCCGGTTGGGATTGGCAATCATGTGGATCATCTTCTGGTCCGGGATGCGGCGCTTGCCTTGTCACGCCATACCGGTGTTGAACTATATCTTTATGAGGATCTTCCCTATGCGGCGCGGTTGTTGCCAAATGAGGTGGCGGATTATCTGGCCCCGATGGGCAATGCCTTGGGATTTCGGCCCTGCCCGTATGTATTTTCCACACCGGACATCCAGGCGGCCAAACAGGCCGGCGCGGCATGTTACCCTTCCCAAATGCAGGGTGATACCGGCGCGCTCATCGAAAAACAAACAGCAGAGATTGGCGGTGAGGCCTATTGGCGGATCGAATGGCAGGCGGCATGAAAAAAACAAATAAGAGACGGATGGGCTGATGGGTATAGAAATTCAGGCGGCACGCGCAATGGCGCATATTTTCAGTCAGGATATTTATGATCAGGCCAGGATGCTGATGCTGGGCCGTCAGTTCTGCCGCTTCGGACCTGATGAAGTGCCTTCTATTCTTGAAGGAAGCGGATATCAGGTGAAAGACGGCATCTCACCGGAAGCGTCCGTGTTCCACCCCAGCCTGATTGCCGCGGAATCTTATTTCCGGTTGCTCGGCTGCGGGGATGTCAAAAGCATGGATGTTCGCCCGGACGAGGGGGCGGAGATTGTTTTCGATCTGAATAATCCGGTGCTGCCTGAGGGGATGAAAGGTGGTTTTGACTTAATTTATGATGGTGGCACCACGGAACATGTCATCAATATTGTCCAGGCCTATGCTCATATCATTGATATGCTGGCGGTTGGCGGGCATGTGATTCACCATCTGCCTTGCAACGGCTATGTGAATGAAGGCTTTTACCAGGTCAATCCAACCTTTCTGCGGGGAATTTATGATGCCAACGGCATGGAGGTCGTGGCCATGGCGTTTTTCCATTGGACAAACGGTGTCGGCGACTGGTCCTCGGTTCAAGTCTACAATATCCAAGACAAGGCCCATCACCAATTTTATGCAACAGACAGCTTCAAAAACCTTTCTGGTGGCCTGGATCTGGTGTGTCTGGCCCGCAAGCGCGAACAGCAGAGCGGGTTCCAATTGCCTATTCAGGACATGTATCTGAAGTGACCGACCGCTTGGGGCGGGGTTTGATCAATCAACCGAAATGATGGTGCGGTGGGTGCCGCCGCCAAAATCAACCACGACCTGCTGGTATTTCTTGGCGGAAAAATTCTCGATCCGGATCGCCGGTGTCAGATGATAGAGCACATTGGCCAGGAATTGCTGGGCTTTGGCACTGGCCGGATCTTTCGCCAGAACATAGGTCGGGAAAGGATCAAAGGTCAGGCACATGAAATCGAGATTCTGTTCGCTGCAAAACTCATTGACCGCCTCGACAACGCCGAACCCATATTTGCGCGACATTTCATTATTGGCATAGTCATGGCCCAGGATCAGCCCGTCGGGCTTTAGTTTGGGCAGGAACATTTCCAGGTCTTTTTTGACATATTCATATTGATGGTTGGCATCAATATAGACCCAGTCCAGGCTTTCATCTTCAAAATTGTCTATTGCATCATGAGAATAGGCCCGGTGGATCTTTACCACGCCAGCCTCCATCTCCGGGCCGACCGTTTTGACCACATGTTCATAACGTTCTTCCGCATTCTCAGTCCGCGCTTCATGGCCGATATTGGCGGCATAATCGTCATCCGCCCCGGACAGTTCCCAGGGATCAATCAGATGCAGTTTTGCCGGTGCGCATTGATCCAGGATCTTCCGCGACAGATCGGCCATATTGACACCCACTTCGGCGATATGGGCATTCTTGGGCAAGAAGGGCAGAAGCTGTTCTCGGAAATTGGCCAGCAGGAACATCGGATCTCCAAAGGTCGGATACGGTATTTTCTGATTCACACTACATCTTTTTTTTCCGGCCTGTAAATCAAGCCGGGGCCGGAGACGTTATGGATGGGCAGAAAAAATCTCAGCGATCAGTCTGTTCGGCGTTCGGTGCCGTCATATTCATGATCATCGGGGACGCGTCGCCGGTCCGGGCCGAAATACTCCTCAGCCTGATAATAAGGAACGGTTGCGGCCAAAAGATGTTCCAGCTGTTTGCGCAGTTTGATGGCGGAAAGCGGCTTCACCCAGGCGGAATCGGCCCCAACCGCAATGCTTGTTCTTAAGGCTTCCTCGGTTCCGTGACCTAGTAGGGTGGCAACCTTGGGCGGTGGCTCCTGTTCTTTTGGCAGGGAGCGCAGGGCCCGGATGAAAGCAGCGCCAAGCTCGCAAAATTCATCGGTCATTTCGACCAGGATAATCTGGAAGGGCGAGGCTTCATGCGATTCAAGGGCTTCAGCCTCTTCCTTGGCATGTTTTGCCAGATTGATGCCCGCCTGCTGCATGGCCAGCTTGGTTACGCTGGCGCTGTTACGGTCGGGATCGAAAAGCATGATCTGAACATTGTCGAGCGGATCTGGGCGCATGTATTTCAGCCGTCTATGATTCTTGGAAACGGGGGCTCACCAATTAGGGATATTATCCTGATTTCATTCAAATTCTGTTAACGGCGACCTTGTGACAGGCATGAAACCGGTCAGCCGACAGAAATCAGGGACCGGTAACGGCTGTCGCCAAAATCAATTTCCAACTGGTCGTAATCCATCTTTTCGAAATTTCTGATCTGAATGGCCGGGGTTAGATGATAAAGAACATTGGCCATGACCTTTTGCGTGGCGGGCGCGTTGATATCTTTTGCCAGTACAAAGGTCGGGAAGGGTTCGAAAGTGAGAAACAGGAATTCTACGGGGTGGGTCTGGCAAAATTCATTGACCGCTTCGACCACGCCAAAACCATATTTTCGGGCCAGGCTGTTGCGCGCATAATCATGGCCCAAAATCAGCCCGTCCGGTTTTAGTTTCGGCAGATAAGTTTCCAAATCCTGCCGGACATATTCATAGGTGTGATTACCGTCGATATAGATCCAGTCCAGGCTTTCATCGGCAAAATCGTCCGCCGCCTTATCGGAATAGGCACGATGAATGCTGACCTGGTCTTGTTCCCGTTCCTTGGCGAACATTGCCATCACGGTTTCATAGCGGGCTTCGGCCTGTTCGGTTTCAGGGGCTTTCCCCTCTGCCTGGGCATAATCGTCATCGGCGGTGGATAATTCCCACGGATCGATCAGATGCAGTGTTGACGGTGCACATTGATCCAGGATCAAGCGGGAAAACTCGCCGAGATTGACGCCAATCTCTGCAATTTCCGCCTGTTTGGGCAGATGGGGCAAGAGATGTTCACGGGTGTTTGCCAGCAAAAACAAGAATTCTGCTCCTGATCAGGGGACGGGTTGCGGGGGATCATTCTGGCCGAGGCTAAAAATTCCTGCAAGCCGAACCGTTCCTTTACCCATTGTTGTGGTAAGGTTTTCCAGCCAAGGAAGAAATGGGCGGGTGTACGCATTAGACTGGGAAAGCTTGAACAATCGTCTAAGACTTTCAATATGAAGATAAACTGATCCGATACGCCGGGGGCAAATGCGTCGGCCTGTTCGGTGAGGGGGAATAATCAAGGAGCAGGATCCATGACAATGACGGGCCAGGACAGTTTGAACACTCGCCGCACGCTTCACGTTGGCGGAAAAGAATATGATTTTTTTTCGCTGGAAGCCGCTTCCGCGGTGATTGGTGATATCGATCGGCTGCCTTTTTCACTGAAGGTGCTGCTGGAAAATATGCTTCGGTTTGAAGACGGGAAGACAGTCACAACCGAAGATGCCCGGGCGCTGGCCGACTGGCTACGGGATAAAAAATCCGATCATGAAATCGCCTATCGCCCGGCCCGGGTCCTGATGCAGGATTTTACCGGTGTCCCGGCGGTCGTGGACCTGGCGGCCATGCGGTCCGCCATGGTGGCGATGGGGGGAGATCCGGAAAAGATCAACCCGCTTTCACCGGTGGATCTGGTGATCGATCATTCCGTCATGGTAGACTATTTCGGCACGCCCGATGCGTTTGCCAAGAATGAAGAGTTGGAATTTAAACGCAATGGGGAGCGATACAGTTTCCTGCGCTGGGGCCAGACCGCGTTTGACAATTTCCGGGTTGTGCCGCCGGGCACCGGCATCTGCCATCAGGTGAATGTGGAATATCTGGCGCGCACCATTTGGTCATCTGAGGAAAAGGATGGATCCGGGCGCACGGTCGCCTATCCCGACACGCTTGTTGGTACCGATTCCCACACCACCATGGTCAATGGCCTTGGCGTTCTGGGCTGGGGGGTTGGCGGGATTGAAGCGGAAGCCGCAATGCTGGGCCAGCCGGTCTCCATGCTGATCCCCGAGGTGATCGGGTTCAAGCTGACGGGGCGGATGCGCGAAGGCATGACCGCAACCGATCTGGTCTTGATGGTGGTCGAGATGCTGCGCAAAAAGGGCGTGGTTGGCAAATTTGTCGAGTTTTTCGGCCCCGGCCTCGACAATCTCAGCCTGGCGGACCGGGCGACGATAGCCAATATGGCCCCGGAATATGGCGCAACCTGTGGCATTTTCCCGGTGGATAAAGAAACATTGCGCTATCTGGAGTTCACCGGCCGCGACCGGGATCAGGTGGCGCTGGTCGAAGCCTATGCCAAGGCGCAGGGCATGTGGCGCGATGCCGATACACCCGATCCGGTCTTCACCGATATGCTGGAACTGGATCTGGATCAAGTGGAACCCTCGCTGGCAGGCCCGAAACGCCCGCAGGATCGTGTGGCGCTCAGCAATGCCGCGCCAGCATTCGCCGAAGTGGCGCGGGATTATGGTCATGTGGACAAGACCCATGTCGTGGACGGGGCCGACTGGGTGTTGGAAGATGGTGCCGTCGTGATTGCCGCGATCACATCCTGCACCAATACCTCGAACCCGTCCGTTTTGGTGGCAGCCGGTCTTGTGGCGAAGAAGGCACGTGAACGAGGGCTCTCCGTCAAACCCTGGGTTAAGACCTCGCTGGCGCCAGGTTCCCAGGTGGTGACGGATTATCTTGAAGCCGCTGGCTTGCAGGATGATTTGGATGCATTAGGGTTCGATCTGGTTGGCTATGGCTGCACCACCTGTATTGGTAATTCAGGTCCTTTACCGGGCCCTATTGCCAAGGCGGTGGAAGATGGGGATCTGGTCGTGGCGTCGGTTTTGTCGGGCAACCGGAATTTCGAGGGCCGTGTCAGCCCCCATACCCGCGGCAATTACCTGGCCTCGCCGCCTCTGGTGGTGGCCTATGCGATCGCCGGCAATATGAAGATCGATATCACCAGGGAGCCGATCGGAACCGATCCGTCCGGCACGCCGGTATATCTGAAGGATATCTGGCCGTCGAATCGCGAGATTCAGGAGGTGATCGCACAATCCCTGACCCCTGAGATGTTCCAGAGCCGCTATGCCAATGTGTCCGAAGGGCCGAAGCAATGGCGGGACATTCAGGTGGCTGAGGGGCAGACCTATGATTGGGACGAGAGCTCAACCTATGTCCAGCATCCGCCTTTCTTTCAGGATATGTCCCCGGAACCCGAGCCGCTCTCTGATGTGAAAGGGGCCAGGGTGCTGGCATTGCTGGGCGATTCCATCACCACCGATCATATTTCCCCGGCGGGCTCTTTCCGAAAGGATACCCCCGCCGGACAATATCTGCTGGAACGCCAGGTCCGGCCCGAAGATTTCAACTCCTATGGCTCTAGGCGTGGCAATCATGAAATCATGATGCGCGGCACCTTCGCGAATATCAGGATCCGGAACCAGCTGGCGCAAGGCACCGAGGGCGGATTTTCCAGATACCAGGGCGAGATCATGCCGATTTATGATGCGGCCATGAAATATCAGGCCGACGGTGTGCCCCTGGTGGTGATCGGTGGCAAGGAATATGGCACCGGTTCAAGCCGTGACTGGGCGGCCAAGGGGACCAGGCTGCTGGGTATCAGGGCGGTGATTGTTGAAAGCTTCGAGCGGATCCACCGGTCCAACCTGGTGGGCATGGGCGTATTGCCGCTGCAATTCACAAACGGGGAAAATGCGGCCAGCCTGGGCCTGGATGGTTCCGAGAGTTTTGATATCCTGGGTATTGAGCAGGAATTGAAACCACGCATGGATGTTCAATGTGTGATCAACCGGGCTGATGGCTCAAGCCAGACAATTGAGCTTTTGTGCCGGATCGATACTTTGGACGAGGTGGATTATTATCGTCATGGTGGTATTCTCCAATATGTGTTGAGGTCCATCCTGCAAGACTGAGCCCGGTTGGCTCTCTCGACCCGGCTTCATGGGAAAGCAGGACGGTTTGGTCCTGCTTTTTCTATTTCCTTCTGTTAGCAGCTTATTATCCATTTACTGTTAGCCTCTTATCGGATTGACCCGGTCTCGAGGATTGTATGGCGGATAAGCGGCAGTTTTGGTTTCTTTGGATCTATATATTTTGGTCAGCCCAAGCCTGGGCAGAGGAACAGATCATTGATTTCCCGACTTACCATGATGTGCCGCCCTTTGTGGTGGATGCGGATGCCGGGATTGGCTTGACCCATGAATTGGCGGCAATGCTCAGTCGTCATTCGGATGGCCGGTACCTCTTTAAGCCGACTGTTGTGCCGCGCAAACGCTTGGATCTGATGCTGGATCAGGAAATGCCGCTGGTTGTGCCCTGGGTCAATCCACAATGGTTTCCCAATATGCCAAGGGAGGTAGCCTTCTGGACCGGCGGTTTCATGACCGACAATAACGCCATCCTGTCGCCGGCAACCCTGCCGGTTGAATATGAAGGGCCGGTGTCCCTGGCCGGGAAATCGGTTGCCAGTGTATTGGGGCATCGGCTGGTCGGGATCGATGTGATGGTGTCTGGTGGAAAGATAGAGCGGCTGGATGTTTCCTCCTTTTGGTCGGCCATGAAAATGGTGGCTGTCGGCCGGGCCAATGTTGCCATCGTGCCCATGTCTGTAGCCAAATATTACATTGTCCGGCGTGACCTGGCCGGCGTTTATCATTTTTCCATCAAACCCCATTCGGCCTATCGGCGGCATTTCCTGGTGACCCGGGACGAAGCCTTGAAAATTTTCATTCAGGAACAGGTGGCGCGGCTGCGCGAGGATCCGGTTTGGAAATCCATCATGGCCGGATACGGGCTATGATACTGGCTGTTTGCGGCCCGCCCAAACCGAACGCGCACATTGCCTCACTTCTATTTGATGGGCCTTGATTGGTGACCTTTGACGGTCCGTTCTACTTTGAGGCCGTGGAACAGTTACCAAGGTTAGGTCTTAAGGGTATGAAAAAACGGATCAGCGCGCTCATTGCCACGACTTTCATTTTTATTTCTGCTTCTGTTCAGGCGGATCAAAAACGCGCGGTCGTGGTTGAGCTATTCACCAGCCAGGGCTGCAGCAGCTGTCCGCCGGCAGAGGCTTTTCTGCAGGAACTGGCCATGCGTGATGATGTGATTGCGCTGGAATATCACGTGGATTACTGGGATTACATCGGATGGCAGGATCCTTTTGCCGACCCGGCTTTTACCGAGAGGCAGCGGGCCTATGTCCGGAATCTCGGGGATCGCTATGTCTATACGCCTCAGATGGTGATTGATGGTGCGCGCCATGTGGTGGGTTCCAGGCGGCACGAGGTCGAACAGGTGATCCGCCAAATGCGCGATGAACGATCGGCTACCCTGCCGGACATTCGCTTCCGTGAGAATAATGGGGAGATCCATCTCGCGATCTCAGGTCTTCCGCAACTGAAGGGAGAGTATGTGCTGACCCTGGTCGGGTTTGACGGATTGCACGAAACAACCGTGAAACGGGGTGAAAATAGCGGGAAACAACTAAAAAATGCCCGCGTTGTGCGCAGCCTGCAGCGGATTGGCCTGTGGCGGGGGGAAGCCGTGACCCATTTTGCCAGCCGGGATGAAATGGCCGGTGATGGCGGCTGTGCCTTGATCATCCAGGAAAGGGGCACCGGCCGTGTCCTGACCGGTGCCCTGATCAACTTCGCTGCTGGCCAGGCCAGCTGACAGCGGGGCAGTCGAGTTTGATCGCTTGTGGTTATTCTATCGTGACGGCGGTGCCGTTGGCGATGACCATCAGCATAGAGCCCTTTTCGCCGATTGCCTCATAATCCAGATCACAGCCGATAATGGCATTTGCCCCCAATTCGCGGGCACGTTCCATCATGTCTTCCATGGCCATGTCCTTGCCGTCTTTCAGAACCTTTTCATAAGACCCGGACCGGCCGCCGACCACATCGCGGATACCGGCAAAAAAATCCTTCACAATATTGGCACCGAGAATAGTTTCACCGCTGACAATACCGTGATAAGCGGTGATGCTCTTCCCCTCGACGGAATCTGTGGTGGTGACGATCATCTCTATGGCTTCCTTTTGAAGTGGAATATCAATACTCTGCCCGCGCAGGATACCAGACGGGCGAAGGCAGACAACCGTCCTTGGGCGGAATAAGAATATAACGCAGCAGATTAAAAGACAGGGGTAGCTGATATGTCGGAAATTCAGGTGATGGACCGAAAGGCGGTCGCGGGCTGGTGCCTTTTTGACTGGGCGAATTCCGCCTTTCCCACAATCATCAGCACCTTTGTCTTTGCCACCTATTTCACCAAGGCTGTCGCGGAAAACGAAACCGACGGCACGGTCTTGTGGAGCAGTACGGTCGGCTGGGCCGGTCTGGTCGTGGCCCTGTTGGCACCGTTTCTGGGCGCGATCGCCGATTTTGGCGGTCGCCGGAAGTTCTGGCTGGCGATCTTTAGTATGGTCTGTGTGACCAGTTCGGCCGGCCTTTGGTTCGTGGAACCCGATCCAGCCTTTGTGCCCTTGGCGGTCGGGCTGGTTATTTTGGCGACCGTCGGTTTCGAATTCTCGACCGTTTTTTATAACGCGCTGCTGCCGGATGTTGCGCCGCGCGATCATCTGGGGCGGGTGTCGGGCTGGGGATGGGGGCTCGGCTATTTCGGCGGCCTCTGTGCGCTAGTCATCTGCCTTGTGGGATTTGTTCAGGCGGAAACACCCTGGTTTGGGGTCGGTGATGTGGCCGCGGGCGGTGTCCGTGCCACCAGTATTGTGGTGGCGGTTTGGTTCGCCCTTTTTTGTCTGCCGATGTTTCTGTGGGTGCGTGAACATTCCAAACATCAGTTGCCGCTGAACCAGGCGGTGGGTGCGGGCGTGAGAAGCCTGTTTAAAACCCTGCGCGAGGTCCGGCGCTATAAAACCGCCTTCCGGTTTTTACTCGCCCGCATGATTTATAATGATGGTCTGACCACGCTTTTTTCCATGGGCGGTATCTATGCCGGCGTGACATTCGGTATGTCCTTTGAGGAGGTTTTGACCTTTGCCATCACATTGAATGTGACCGCCGGCCTGGGGGCTTTTGTTTTTGCCTGGCTGGATGACAGCCGGGGGGCGAAATGGGTGATTGTGGTGTCCCTGACGTCGCTGATCATGCTTTCGATCGGGATCCTGCTTGTGCAGGACAAAATGGTTTTCTGGGGATTAGGATTGCTGATCGG
This sequence comes from Aestuariispira insulae, assembly GCF_003385955.1. Lineage (GTDB taxonomy): Bacteria > Pseudomonadota > Alphaproteobacteria > UBA8366 > Aestuariispiraceae > Aestuariispira > Aestuariispira insulae. The sequence continues at coordinate 96,512 of NZ_QRDW01000009.1, read as the reverse complement.
CATTTTCTTAGGCCCGATCCAGGCCGCCAGCCGAACCATGATGGCCAGGCTTGCCCCCGATGAATTGCGCACCGAGTTTTTTGGCCTTTATGCGTTGTCCGGCCGGGCGACCGCCTTTGCCGGACCGTTGATTTTCTCTCTGGTGACAGAAACCTTCCAGAGTCAGCGCCTGGGAATGTCCACCATTCTGGTTTTCTTCGTCGTCGGCCTTCTGTTGCTTCTGCCACTCAAAATGGGCAAGCCCGGGATGGAAGGGTAAGCCTGACATGAACAAGGGTGACACAGGCTCCCTTCACCTGTGTCACCCTTGCCTTATCCGAACGATCTTGAGAATGATCGGTTTATTTACTCAAACGCTGGCGGTTTGCAGCGAGTTATTCCCGGCTTCAATCCGGGCTAGGACCTGTTTGCGCAGATCGCCATTCTCCTGGTCTTTGACCCCCAGCAATCCGCAGACCCGGCGCATCAGATTGGCTTCATAGCTGTGCAATTCGCCGTCGGCATAGACCACCTCCCACATCATCTCCATGATTTTCAGCCGCTCCGCATGATCGAAATGCGGGGCGAATTTGGAGATGAAATTATGGATATCAACGGCATCTTTTTGTTGTTTCTGCGCTTCTTCCACCAGTTTTCGCGCCGTATCGCAATCGATATTGAAATGCCGTTTGCAGACATGGACGATTGCGGATTTTTCCTGTTCATCGAAATTACCGTCCAGCATGGCCGCTTCGACCATCAGGGCGGCTGCTGCGATATGTAATTCATCCAGCGTATGTTTGTTCCTGTCGGGTTCAGGCTCCCCGGCCTTTTCAAACAGGAAATCTCTAACCTTGGACCACATGACCTGTTATCTCCTTACCATGCGCTTCTCAGTTGATCGGTGTCGCGGCGCTCTTTCTTCGTTGGGCGGCCAGCCCCCTTATCGCGTCTGGCCACATCGAACTGCTCTTCCCGGGCCCGTGGTTGAGGCGGGTCCAGGTCGTTATATAGTTGTTGTGCCTCAACCGCCGGACCGCGACGGTCCGAAAGGCCAAGGATTTCTATCACTCTGATATGGGGTCCCTGAGGGAAAGTGATGACGTCCCCGGGCTTGATCATATGCCCGGGTTTCTTGATCGGTTGCCGGTTGACCCGGACATGCCCGGCAGAGACAACGGTGGAGGCCAGTGTTCTCGTTTTGAAAAAACGAGCATACCAGAGCCATTTATCCAGTCGCAGCTTCTGCGTTTCGCCTTCGCTCATTGTTTGTCAAACAACTCCTTCAATGCGGCGAATGGTGAATTCGGGGATTCTGACACAGTTTTTTTCTTTCGCCTATGGCCTTTCGACCCTGGCACTGAATTTTGTGCATTTTTTGACGGCTTTCGCCCCATTTTGGCCCGATTTGGTTGTTTTCGACCGGTTTTTCCGCGCATTAGATAACAATCCGGATGTTCCGGCCCGGCCGGTTTCGTTCCCAGATCCTTCATCATCGCAACCATGTTTTCTTGACTGCATCCGACAGTTTTCAGCATATCCCCGTCAATTGCGAAGGGACCTTTTCGTGCAGCTGCACGCAATGTTGCCAGTAAATGTTCCAATCTGTCCTGGCGCAGGGCAAGGGGGCCTTTGGCCACATAGCCAAGGCGCGGCCAAATTTCGGATGGCGCATAATCCAGTGGCAAACTGGGCCGGGCGCGGTTGGGAATGGCGGGGATCTCAACCCCGGACCAGACCGCCCAGAGAACCGCCCTTAAACGGATCATGTCGGGTTTCAGATACCGGTCGACAAAGATCCATTGCGTGCCGAAACGGACCCCCCGTTTCCCGAGTGCCTTTCGGTCATCCTGCGACAGGGCCTTGATCGATTGCTGCAAATCCGCGATGGCCAGACTTCCCATCCCTTCGCGCAGCTGGAACAGGATGCCGCGCGCAGGGGCAGTAAGCCCATGATCCTTATCCAGGTTCAACTGGCTGAAACGGGCTTCAATCATTCCTTTCAGCCAGCTTTCTAGCCGATTGACAACCCGGGTCTGCAGGCTGGAATCCACAATGTCATTGGCCAGCAGTGTCACTTGGGGTCCAAGCGGATTATCGCCCTTTTTCAGGCTGGCGATCTCATTATCCTCCCAAACGAGGCGGCCCAGGGGATTGAGTTTGATATCCTTGTTCACCGCTCGTTCAAGGCGGGCTGTGCGCGATTGCATTTCCAGGACTAATGCCGGAGCGGCTGCGGCATGCAGGTTCTTGGCTTCCCTGGTGTCGCGCGCCCGGTCCGGCTGGAAACGGAAGCCGTTGAGGCGGCCAACCATATGGCCTTCAATCATAACCCGGCCATCCTTGGCAACGCTGGACAGCAGGCTTTGCCGTTCTTTGCCGCCGCGTCCGATCAGGGTGGCCCGCTTATCCACAAAACGCTGCATCAATTGCTCATGCAGGGCATCCGAGATCGCATCTTCGATCACCCGGGTGCGTTCCTGCCAATGATCGGAATCACGCACCCAGCTGGACCGGTGGGAGACATAGGCCCAGGTCCGGATCTTGGCCAACCTGGCGGTCAGGACATCGATATCACCATCGGTGCGGTCCAGCTTGCGGATATGGTCCGCGACCCAATCATCGGGCAGGCGGTCATGGTCACAAAGCCGGGTATAAAAGCCGCTGACCAGTTCCGCATGCAGATCGGGGGTAACCTTGCGGAAATCTGGTACCTGGCAGATCTCCCACAAGAGCCGGATCCGGTCCGGTGCATCGGCACGCAGCATGATATCCTCATCCCGCATCAGGGCCATCAGGGTTTGGTGGTCCTCGGCCACCCGGGAGCGCATCAATTCCGCCCGGTTGGGATTGGTTTGCAAGGATCTCAGCAGCAATTTGGGTGATTTGAAATCCAGGCGGCGGTTGCGCCAGTAGATTTTCGGGATCTGTTGGAACTCGTGATTTTCGACCGCTTCGACAATGTCCTCGTCGAAATCCCGCAGATTATTTGTGACGGAAAAGGTTCCGTCATTCATATGGCGTCCGGCGCGCCCGGCGATTTGGCCCACCTCTGCCGGGGTCAGGGCCCGCATATGTTGACCGTCAAATTTGCGGATGCTGGCAAAGGCCACATGGTCCACATCCATGTTCAGCCCCATGCCGATGGCATCGGTCGCCACCAGATAATCCACTTCGCCCGCCTGATACATGGCGACCTGGGCATTGCGGGTCCTGGGGCTGAGCGCGCCCAGGACCACGGCGGTGCCGCCGCGATGCTGACGGATGGTTTCCGCCATGGCATAAACCTCGTTGACCGAAAAGGCGACTACGGCGGTCCGCCTGGGCAGGCGGGTCAGTTTTTTAGGTGATGTATAGCTCAGCGTGGAAAAACGTGGCCGGCTTTCAATCTCCACATCCGGCACTAGCTGTTTGACCAGCGGGGCCATGGTGTCAGAGCCCAAAAACATGGTTTCATCCCGGCCCCGGGCATGCAGCAGGCGGTCGGTGAAGATATGGCCGCGGTCCCGGTCGGCGCAGAGCTGGATTTCATCAATGGCCAGGAAATCGACAAACCTATCCAGCGGCATGGCTTCCACGGTGCAGATATACCATTTTGGATGGGCGGGGATGATCTTTTCCTCGCCGGTGATCAGGGCCACGGAGGAGGCCCCTTTCAGGGCGCAGATCCGGTCATAATTTTCCCGCGCCAACAGGCGCAGGGGAAAGCCGATCATGCCGCTGGAATGGCCCAGCATCCGCTCAATGGCCAGATGGGTCTTGCCGGTATTGGTAGGACCCAAAACGGCCCGTATTCGGCCCCGGCGGGTATCGATTACAGTCATAATTTCTATATCTGGACCGCGCCGGGCCGCTGGACAAGTGAAAATACCGCGAACCCGCATTTTTGGGTTTTTCTTAAAACAGCCTTAAGAAAAAAAGAGTAGCCTACGCAAACCATTACAAGAGACTCTGGAGGATGATCCAGGGTCGGAAGCTGCGCCGGCCGGTTGGGCGGGGAGAGCGTGTTGCGGCGAGGAAACAGATGAATCTTTTCAAGAATATTCCGATTGCGGCCAAGGCCTTTCTGGGCTTTGCGATTGTTTTAGCCTTGCTGGGCGCGATCAGCCTGCTGGGGGTGACGGGGCTGAATGCGACCAGTGGGAGTTTCTCCAATTACCGGCATCTGACGGAGGAAACCAACCGGCTGGGCCAGGTCCGCACCGGCATGTCCAATGCCCGGATCGAGGCGTCACGTTATATCACCACCAATGATGAAGCCGCCCTGGAAGAGTTGCGGTCCCATGTGGGCGATACGCTGTCCGGGCTTGAGGTGGCTAAGGGGGAAAACGAGGAGGCGCAGGCGATTGAGCGGATCAATGCGCTGCAGGCGAAACTGAAAAATTATGCGGAGGTTTTCGAGCAGATTGTCGTGCGTCAGACCGAGATCAATGCCCTGGTGACGGAGAAGATCGACAAGGCCGGCGAGAGCATGGATTACCATTTGGGTGATATCCTGGAAATTTCCTGGGATGCGCAGGATCTGGACAGTGTCTATTATTCCGGCCAGATGTTGCGCAACATCCTTCATGCCCAGCTCTGGACCAACCGCTATCTGGTGAACAGTAACGAAGAGGCCTATCAACGGGCCGTCGAATATCTGGACCTTTATGGTGAGAATATCGGTGAGCTGAAAAAGGTCCTGACTGACTTTTCCCTGAAAAATGCCATTGATCTGGCGCGCAATAATTACGAAGAATACCGCCAGGTCCTGGACCAGATCCATGCGGCTGTCCAGGAACGCGACCGGATGATCGACCAGAGCCTTAACCAGGTTGGGCCGGAGATCGGCACGCTGGCCGCCTCCTTCCAGGAAGAAAACATCGCCCGGCAACAGGCACTGGGCCTTGAATCGGAAGCCGATGTGGCAGAACGGATCACCATCACCATCGTGATTGCGCTCGCCAGCTTTGGCTTAGGCATTCTGTTGGCGTTGGCTGTAGGCCAGGGCATTGCCGGGCCGGTGCGGAAGATGACCTCTGCCATGCAGAAACTGGCCGAAGGGGATCTTGCGACCGAAATCCCGGCCCGGGATCGCAAGGACGAGATCGGGCGGATGGCCGGCGCGGTCCAGATCTTTAAGGAAAATGCAGAACGGGTAGAGCGCCTGCGTCGGGAGCGGGAAGAGGAAAAAGAACGGGCGGAAGCTGAGAAACGGGCTTCCATGACCCGGATGGCCGATGAGTTTGAGGCCAGTGTCGGCCGTGTGGTCGGCTCGGTGACCATGGCGGTAACGCAACTGACTGATTCCGCCCGCTCCATGTCCCAGATCGCGGACGAAAGCAATGAACTGGCAATTAAGGTGGCAGCGGCTGCCACAGAGGCCTCTGCCAATGTGGAGACAGTGGCGGCGGCAACCGAGGAGCTCTCCGCCTCGGTTCAGTCCATGGCGGGGCAGGTGGATAATACCTCCAGCCTGGCCACGGGGGCGGTTGACGATGCGGATGCAGCCTCAAAGTTGGTGGCGGAATTGGACCAGGCAGGTCGCGAGATTAATGAAGTGACCAGCCTGATCACGGATATCGCCGAACAGACCAACCTGCTGGCCTTGAATGCGACCATTGAGGCAGCGCGGGCGGGGGATGCGGGCAAGGGATTTGCCGTGGTGGCCAATGAGGTGAAAAGCCTGGCCAACCAGACCGCCAACGCGACCAGTGAGATTGCCACATCCATCGGCCGGATCCAGGGGGTGAGCGCCCGAGTGGTCGAAGCGATCAATCGTATTTCGGAACGGATCGGGGATATCAATCAGGTGGCGGTGACCGCGTCTGGCGGGGTCTCGGAACAGCGCGAGGCCACAGGCGAGATTGCCAGGAATATTCAGCAGGCCGCCGTTGGCGCCCAGGATGTGTCCAACAATATCACCGGTGTGACCAAGGCTGCGAATGAAACTGGCACCGCGGCGGACAATGTGCTGAATTCCAGCACCCAGCTGGCCGAACAGGCCAAAGAACTGGAAGGCGTGGTCAATCGCTTCGTCAGCCAGATCCGGGCGGGGTGACCCTGATCAATGGCTGATGGGGTGGCTTATTCCGCCGCCACCGGCTTTTTCTTTTCTTTCTTGTTTTTTGCCCCATGTTTGGCCAGGACCTCGACCAAGGTTTCGCGGATTTGTTTCAGTTTGCCGTCATGATCGATCTTCATGCCAAAGACATCCTTCACATAAAAGACGTCGACCACCTGTTCGCCGAAGGTGGAGATCTTGGCCTTGGCGATCTGCAGGCCCAGCCGGGTCAGGGTGCTGGTCACTTCGAACAGGAAGCCAGGCCGGTCACGGCCATTGACCTCAATTACCGTATGGGTGTTGGAAGCCTTGTTGTCGATCAGCACGCGCGGCTGCACGGTGAAAATCTCGGTTCGGCTTTTCAGGCCGCTTTTGGCCCGTTTCTCCAATTCCTGCAGCGGTCGCACCGCGCCGGACAAAACCTTGCGGATCATGCTGTCCAGGCGTTTCAGATCCTCTTTCTGGCCAAAGGGCACACCGTCGGCATTTTGTATCAGGAAGGTGTCGAGCGCCATGCCATTGGCGAATGTATGGATGCGCGCATCGACAATGGAAGCACCGCAAACCGCCATGGCTCCGGAAAGCCTGGAAAACAGGCCCGGATGGTCGGCGGCATAGATGGTCACTTCCGTGACGTCGCGTTCCGGCGCGGTCAGCATATTAATGCAGAGCGGTGCCTCTTCCCCTTCTGCCTGTTTGATCAGATGCACATGACGGACCAGGGATTCCAACGGATAGGATAAAAGATAGGCCGGATTGCACTGGCTGAGATGGTCTTCCAAATCGTCGGCCGGCCAGTTAGGCAGGGCTTCGCGCAGGTTGTTGGCCGCTGCTTCGGCCCGTTTCGATCGACCCTCCGCCATCAAACCGCCGGACATCAAATCTTCCGCCCGGTAATAGAGCTCGCGCAGCAGGGTGGCTTTCCAATTGTTCCAGACCTTGGGGCCGACCGCGCGGATATCAACCACAGTCAGACAAAGCAACAGCCGCAGCCTCTCCGGCGATTGTACCTGGTCGACGAAATCCTGGATGGTTTTCGGGTCGCCCAGATCCCGGCGGAAAGCGGTCTCACTCATCAGCAGGTGATGCAGGACCAGCCAGGCCACCGTTTCGGTCTGTTCACTGGAAAAGCCCAGTTGGGGGCAGACTTCGCGCGCCACATCCGCGCCCAGGATCGAATGATCGCCGCCACGCCCCTTGGCAATGTCATGCAACAGGACGGCGACATACAAGACCTTGCGGCTCAGGACCTTACCAATGATCTGGCTGGCCACGGGGTGGTCGTCGTTCAACTGGCCGTTTTCGATCCGGTTGAGGATACCGATCGCCCGGATGGTATGTTCGTCCGTGGTATAGACATGATACATGTCATATTGCATTTGGGCGACCACACGCCCGAAATCGGGTAGGAATTTGCCCAAGAGGCCGCATTCATTCATATGGCGTAATGTGGTTTCCGGGTCTTCCTGGGCGGTCAGGATATCCAGGAATATCCGGTTGGCGGTTTCATCCTTTTTCACCGACTTGCGGATGAAGCGCAGCTTGCGCGTGATGGATTTCAGCGCGTCCGGATGAATGTCGATCCGGTTGCGCTGGGAGGCGCGGAAAATACGCAGCATGTCTACCGGGTCTTTTTCAAACCGTTTGGCATGTTCGATGGTCAAACGGCCGCCTTCGACCGGAAAACTGTCGATATCCTTGCGGAAGATCTTCATCGGCAGGTTTAAAAGGCGGCGGCGCTTCGAGCTGGCCTCAAAGGTGGCACAGAAAATCCGGGTCAGGTCGCCTACCTCTTTGGCGATCAGGAAATAATGCTTCATGAACCGTTCGACCCCGCTGGCACCGGCATGGTCGGTATAGCCCATGCGGCTGGCCAGTTCCGGCTGGACGTCAAAGGTCAGACGTTCTTCCGGGCGGCCGGTCAAATAGTGCAGATGACAACGAAGGGTCCAGAGGAACTGCTGGGCCTTGGCAAAATGCTCCGCCTCGCGTTTGGTCAGTCGGCTTTGGTCGACCAATTCGGAAATGTCATGAACGCGGTACAGGAATTTGGTGATCCAGTAGAGCGTATGCAGATCGCGTAATCCGCCCTTGCCATCCTTGATATTGGGTTCCAGTACATATCGGGTATCGCCCAACCGGGCATGGCGCTCATCCCGCTCGCTCAGCTTGGCCTCCAGGAACTCACGGTCCTTGCCATCCATGATCGATTTGGCGAATTGTTTCTGCAATTCGGCAAACAGGCTTTTTTCACCAACAATATAGCGCGCTTCCAATATGGCGGTGCAGATGGTCCAATCCGCCTTGGCCTGGCGCAGGCATTCATCAATGGATCGGGTTGACTGCCCGACCTTGAGGCCCAGATCCCAAAGCATATAGAGGATATCCTCAACGATCTGCTCGACCCTTGGCGAGAGCTTGTAGGCATGCAGGAACAGAAGATCCACATCCGATTGCGGTGCCAGCTCCCCCCGGCCAAAACCGCCAACCGCCACAATCGCCAGGGCCTCACCCTTGGTAATCGATCCGCTGGGATATAGATGGCGGGAAGCAACCTCATACATGGTGCGCAGGATCTGGTCGATTACATAGCTGTTGCCGATGACGGCCAGAGCGCCGTTATGATCCTCCATAAAACGCCGTTTGACCTCGTCATACCCCTGGTTCAGCGCCTGCTTGTAGAGCGCCAGCCATTTTGCCCGGCGTTTGGGCGGCGGCAGGTCTTCCGCCAACACGGCTTCCAGATCCTGCAACAGGCCCTGGCGGTTGATGATCTTGCGGCGGTTCTTCAAATCATACATGACGCGATCCATAAGGAGAGCTTTTCCAACCCCTATCAGGTCTGCAGCTGTTTTTCCATCATGTGATAGGCTTTTTCCATGGCCTTTGATGTGTAAGGCATGGTTTCCAACCCGATCTGGCTGAAGAAGGACAGTGCCCCCAGGCAGGCGGTTCTTGTGATGGCCTCGGCGGCATCGGCATGGGCGATCATATCCGGATCGAAAGGTGACGCGCCGCCATGGACCAGCGCGCAGCGGATTTCATAGAGGGCATCCGCCTCCCGTCGGCAGGCCGCATATCCTTTTTCCGGATGATGCAGCAGGGTCAGAAGGGCTGTCCGCTGGGCGACACAATCCGTGATGCGCATATGGTCCCGGGTCATGGTCAGCCGTTCCAGGGCATTGACCCAGATGGTGATCGCTGCCGCGACGGAATTTTCCCGCGACCCGATGGAGTACCAGCTGACCCCATCCAACAGCCGGGCCGCCAGGGGCCAGGGCCGGGTCGGATCACTGATGCTGGTGAGGGCCAGGGCAAAGCCGCGGGGTATGGCGGCAGGAAGATCCCGGACGATCTCGGGCCAACGGACGGGGCGGGGGGATGTGATCTTGTTCACGGCATGATATTCCCCGGCCAGCAGCCGCAGGATATCGCGGGCCCGCTCGACCGTATGAAGGGCTCTTTGTTCCGACATAGGTATGTCGCATTGCGGGATCGTGACCTCCGCCACCATATCGGCCTTGCCGATCCAGGATCTGATGTCCGGATTCTCATGGCTGGCGGCATAGGTGGTGATCGGGGTCATACGTACAGGCCCCAGATCCACCGGGCTGTCGGCGCGAATGCACTCCAGGTGGACCGGCAGGGCATGCCGCCGGTCCGCCAGCTTGCTGCGATGGAACCGCACCGCGCTTGACGTCATACGTGCCAGTTGTTTCTCGTCCAAATCCCGGCTTTCCCGGACAAAGCGCTGGCGCATGGTGTGAAGCAGGGTATGGCGGAAATGATCAGGAGCCGCGCGCCCGGAGAGCGAGCGCGCATTGCCCAAAACCCGGTCTGACAGGGTCTTGAGATGGGGATTATCCGCTTCCAGCCGTTCCGGCGCGCAATCAAACAGGCGGGGTAATAACGCCCGCATGTCGGCAAGGTTCTGTTCGGTCTGGCTCACCATGGGGCCAGTTTAGCAGAGCCTTATTTATCCGTCTCAATCATCTGTTTGAGCGCATAAAGCTGGTCCAGCGCCTCACGGGGGGTGAGCTCATCCGGATTGATATCGCCCAAAGCCTGTTCCAAGGCAGAGGGACCGGCTTCAAGGGCAGGTGCTACGGGCTGTTCCAGCAGGGATTGGAACAGCGGCAGCTCTTCGGCCAATTTGGAGAGCGCCCCGGAGGATTTTTCCCCATTCTCCAGGGTTTGCAAAACCTCTTCCGCCCGTTTCACCACCGGCCCCGGCAGGCCGGCCAACCTGGCCACATGGATGCCGTAAGACCGGTCCGCGGTGCCTTGTGCCACCTCATGCAGGAAGATCACCTCGCCCTGCCATTCCTTGACCCGCATGGAATAGGGCTTCACCGATCCCAAACGGTCGGTCAGCGCGGTCAGCTCATGATAATGGGTGGCAAAAAGCGCGCGGGATTTGTTGGCGTCATGCAGATGCTCGACACAGGCCCAGGCGATGGAAAGACCGTCAAAAGTTGCTGTTCCCCGGCCGATCTCGTCCAGAATGACCAGGGACCGGTCGGTTGCCTGGTTCAAAATGGTGGCGGTTTCGACCATTTCGACCATGAAGGTGGAACGGCCGCGGGCCAGGTCATCGGCAGCACCAACCCGGCTGAACAGCCGATCAATCGCGCCAATATGACAGCGAACTGCCGGTACAAAGCCACCCATCTGGGCCAGGATCGCGATAAGGGCATTCTGGCGCAGGAAGGTGGATTTACCGGCCATGTTGGGGCCGGTGATCAGCCAAAGCCTGCGTTCATTGCCCAGATCCGCATCATTGGGCACGAACGCGTTTTCGCCCGCCTTGCGCAAGGCCTGCTCGACCACCGGATGGCGGCCGCCTTCAATCTCGAAGGCGAGGCTGTTATCGACGCTTGGCCGGCAATAATCCTGCTCAATCGCCAGTTCACCAAGGGAGGATGCCCAGTCAAGGCTGGCCAGGGCATGGGCGGCAATGGCGATCTGGTCGGCCTGCAGGGTAACGTCGCTGGCCAGGCTATCGAACAATTCCTGCTCCAGGGCCTGCGCCTTGTCCTTGGATTCGGAAATGTCGCGTGCCAGTTCGCTCAGTTCCGTGGTGGAATAGCGGGTGGCGTTGGTCATGGTCTGGCGGTGGATGAACTGGTCACCCATCCGGTCCACATTCTTGGCCGTGACCTCGATAAAATAGCCAAGGACATTGTTATGTTTGATTTTCAGGCTGTCGACGCCGGTCTCTTCCTGGTAGCGCGCCTGCAGCGCCATGATCAGCTTCTTGCTTTCCGAGCCCATGACCCGCAATTCGTCCAGGCGCTCGTTATAACCTTCGGCGATAAAACCGCCGTCGCGTGCCATCAGGGGCAGATCTTGGCCCAAGGCCCGGCCCAGCTTTTCCACCAGCGAGAAATGATTGCCAAGATCGGCAATGGCGGTTTTCAATTCCCCGGTCGCTGGATAGGCATCTCCGCTCAGGATCGTGCGGGCAATGGCGGTGGCGGCAAGCCCGTCGCGGATTGCGGCCAGATCCCTGGGGCCGCCGCGGCCCAGGCTCAACCGGCCGAGCGCGCGTTCCAGATCCGGGGTTTCCTTCAACAGCTGACGCAGATCATCGCGCAACTGATCGGCATCGCGGAAATATTGCACCATGTCGAGCCGCCGGTTGATCGCCTCCGGATCGGTCAGCGGTGCCGCAAGCCTGGCACCCAACAGTCTAGCCCCAGCACCGGTCACCGTGCGGTCGATGACCGACAGCAGGCTGCCTTTTCGCTCGCCCGAAAGCGTTTGGACCAGTTCCAGGTTACGCCGGGTCGCGTGGTCAATCTCCATAATCGCGCCTTCGGCGATATGGGAGAGGGTGGAAAGCCTGGGCATCTGGCCGACCTGGGTCAATTCCACATAATCCAGCAGAGCCCCGGCGGCGGCCAGTTCGGCGCGGTTGAAATCGCCATAGGCATCCAGCGAGGCGACGGCGTAAAATTCCTTCAACCGGCTTTCGGCATTGATCGAATCAAAGCGCACATCGGGCTGGGGGGTCAGGATATGCTGCCAGTCGGCAAACAGGTCATAAAGCTCGGGTTTTTCCAGAAGCTTTTGCGGGCAGATCAGCTCCGCGGGGGAAATCCGGCCCAGGATCGCCGGTAGGTTTTCTGCCGCCACCGGCTGGACATGGAAATTGCCGGTGGACATATCGGCCCAGCTCAAACCCATTTCCGCACCGGTCTCGGCAAGCGCTGCCAGATAGTTATGGCTTCTGGCGTCCATCAATGTGTCTTCGGTCAGCGTGCCCGGCGTCACCACCCGGATCACCTCGCGCCGGACCACGGATTTGGAGCCGCGTTTCTTGGCTTCCGCTGGATCCTCGGTCTGTTCACAGACCGCCACTCGGAACCCTTTGCGGATCAGGCGCGACAGATAGGTGTCATGGGCATGAACCGGCACCCCGCACATGGGGATTTCGGATCCATCATGGCTGTGGCCGCGCTTGGTCAGCGTAATATCCAGCGCTGCCGCGGCATCGACCGCGTCCTGGAAGAAAAGCTCGTAAAAATCGCCCATCCGGTAAAACAGCAGGCAATCGGGATGGGCCGATTTGATGGACAGATACTGTTCCATCATCGGGGTGATTTTCGGGGCGGATTTTTTCAGGCGCTGTTCAGTCATGGGCCGCTTCATAGCGAAAAGATGAGCGGATGAAAATAGCCTGATTCCATCTTTGTCACTAGTCCGGCTCAAGAAATAAGGTATGCCTTGTGAAAAGGTGTTATCGCGGCGGAATGCCCTGGGCATCAAATGTCAGGCAGACCAGAATCTTGGTGACTTCGCCCGCTTCGTTGCCCAGCGGCAGATAGATTTCTTCCGACTGCCGGATGCCGGCATAGGGGCCAATGTAATTCAGCCGGACCAGGACCGGCTTCTTTTCCGACCAGCAGCGCTCATAAAAAGCCCAGATCTGGCTGCTCGGCCCCTTTTCCGGAATGTCGGACAGGCATTGATGCATGTAATTGGTCTTCATCCGTTCATTGATGTAATCCCCAATGACGCGAAAGCGGAAATCAAGAGGGCTCTGTTCAATACCCACCAGGATCAGATGGGCAAGAGCCTGTGGGATGGCGATCGGGTCGAAGTCGCTGGCCAGTGGAAGCGTGCGCGATGCCTGGATTTTCTGCCAGTAAAGATAGGTCTGTGCCAACGGGCTCGCCAGCGTATCAGGGTCAATGATGCTGGTGACCATTTCCTTGGGCCGGTTCAAGCCGGTGTTATGCTGGTCAATGATCCTGGATGAGGTCATGCTTGGTGCCAATGGTTGCAATACGAACCATTATCCCGAAAGAAGGTTAAAGATCGGCAAAATTACTGGGGTCAGTCTGAATCCTACATGAAGGATATGTGATGTGTCCGAGAATTCCGCAAGCCTGGGCGGGGCGGCTACATGGTATAAGCTGTTAAAAAGGGCTGAAACGGTGTTCGTTTCAGCCCCGATCGTTAATGTTGGTTCATGCTTTCCAACTGCAGATGCTGGAAGGCATTGACCAGATCCCGCACATCGAAAGTGCTCACTTTTGGATCGTCGCTGGTATCGATCACACCAAACTTTGGTGCCTGGCCGATGGCAAAGGACAGAAAATCATCCTCCGGCAGTCGCCTGTGTGCCGCGACATCTCTGAGTGAGTGCCACATGCAGATCCTCCGTTACTGTTCTTCTTATGGCTAAATTGGCTAGCATGATTCGGGCCAATTCCGGCAAATGAAAAATCGCGGGCAGCGCATCCCTTTGCGGGATATGCGTTATTTTCAATCAAATTTTGAAACTGTTTCCGCCCGTATCACCGATTTATTAGGTTTGCCGGACTAAAATTAGTGACTTATTTGTATAAATTGGCCCCGACGGGCAATAATCTTACTGATATATTGTGAAAACGGGCGGATCCGGGCTTGCCAGTGCCGGGTCTCATGACATATTAGCGACATTTTTCACCAGCAGAGGCGACATTAGGCAAATGCCCGATAAACGGATGACCGAAGAAGATGCTCTTCTTTTCCATGCTCAGGGACGACCCGGCAAACTGGAAATCGCACCGACCAAGCCGCTGACCACCCAGCGCGATTTGAGCCTTGCCTATTCGCCGGGTGTGGCGGTGCCCTGCCTGCGCATCGCCGATGATCCGGCGGCGGCCTATGATTACACCGCGCGCGGCAATACGGTGGCGGTGATTTCCAACGGGACGGCGGTATTGGGCCTTGGCGCGATCGGCGCGCTGGCCTCCAAGCCCGTGATGGAAGGCAAGGCCGTTTTGTTTAAGCGTTTTGCCGATGTGGACGGGATCGATCTGGAGGTGGACACCACCGACGTTGATGAATTTGTCAATTGTGTGCGTTTCCTGGGCAAAAGCTTTGGCGGCATCAATCTGGAAGATATCAAGGCGCCGGAATGTTTCATCATTGAACAGCGCCTGCGCGAGCTGATGGATATCCCGGTTTTCCATGATGACCAGCATGGTACAGCGATCATTGCCGCTGCCGGCCTGCTGAATGCTCTCTATCTGACCGGGCGCGATATCAAGGATTGCAAATTGGTGGTCAATGGCGCGGGTGCCGCGGCCATTGCCTGTGTGGAACTGGTCAAGGCGTTGGGCGTGCAGCATGACAATGTTGTCATGTGCGATTCAAAAGGCGTGATCTATCAGGGCCGAAGCGAAGGCATGAACCAGTGGAAATCCGCCCATGCAGTCAAAACCAAGGACCGCACCCTGGAAGAGGCCATGAAAGGGGCGGATGCCTTTTTCGGCCTGTCCGTCAAAGGTGCGGTGACGCCGAAAATGGTCGAGGAAATGGCCGAGAAGCCAATTATCTTCGCTATGGCCAACCCGGATCCGGAAATCACGCCGGATGAGGTGAAATCCGTGCGCAAGGATGCCATTGTTGCCACCGGCCGGTCTGATTTTGCCAACCAGGTGAATAACGTGCTGGGGTTCCCCTATATCTTCCGTGGGGCCTTGGATGTTCGCGCCTCGACCATCAATGACGAGATGAAAATGGCGGCGGCCCAGGCGATCGCGTCCCTGGCACGCGAAGACGTGCCGGATGAAGTGGCCGCGGCCTATGGTGGGATGAAGTTGGTGTTCGGCCCGGAATATATCATTCCGGCTCCCTTTGACCCGCGCCTGATCGTGGCGGTGCCGGCGGCGGTAGCCAAGGCGGCGATGGATTCCGGTGTTGCCCACAAACCGATCATTGATATGGAAGCCTATAAACAGGAATTGCAGGAACGCCTGGATCCAACCGCCAGCATGCTGAACCTGATCTTTGAAAAGGTCCGGTCGAACCCGCGCCGGGTGGCCTTTGCCGAAGGTGAGGAAGAACGCGTGATCCGCGCAGCCATTGCCTTCCGCAATGCCGGTTACGGCAAACCGGTCTTGATCGGGCGTGAAGACCGGATCAAGCAGACCATGGACCAGTTGGGCCTGGCGGAGGCCGGCGGTGATCTGGAGATTTTCAATGCCCGTCTGTCGCACCGGAATAACCGTTATGCGGATTTCCTCTATAACCGGATGGCGCGCAAAGGTCTGATGTATCGCGATTGCCAGCGTCTGGTGAAGCTGGACAGAAACGTTTTTGCCTCCTGCATGCTGGCGCTGGGCGACACGGATGCGGTCGTGTCCGGCACCACCCGGACATTCTCGGATACCTTCGAGGGGATCAGCCGGGTGATCGACCCGCGGGCGGGTGAACAGGTTATGGGCCTGTTGATCGTTGTGGCCAGGGGCCGCACCATCTTTGTCGCCGATACCTCGATCCACGAACTGCCTGACAGTGAAACCCTGGCGGATATCGCCGAACAGACGGCGGATTTTGCCCGTTCACTGGGTCATGAGCCACGGGTTGCCTTCATGTCCGCATCCAGTTTTGGCAACCCGGTCCGGGCCAAGGCCGATCGCATTGCAGAGGCGGTCAAGGTATTGGATGGGCGCAAGGTGGATTTTGAATATGACGGGGAAATGTCGCCGTCGGTCGCGCTCAATCATGATCATATGAAACGCCTCTATCCCTTCTGCCGCCTCAGCCATTCCGCCAATGTCCTGGTGATGCCGGGCTTGCATACGGCGCATGTTTCGACGCGCCTGCTGCAGGAATTGGGCGGCGGGACCGTGATGGGGCCGTTGTTGATGGGATTGGCCAAACCGGTGCAGATCGTCCAGACCGGGGCCAGCGTTAATGATCTGGTGAATGCGGCCGCCCTGGCGGTGCATGATGCCTTACGTTAAGGGAAGGGTAGAGCCCTTATAAGTACCTGATGTGACAAAAAAACTTCATGTTTTAGCGGGTTGATTTGTTACAGTGGGAAAAGGTATGGCATTGCGATTGATTTCTCGTTCCGGGTCCCCGGTGCGTTTTTGCAATGCCATACAATGTTGGGAATGATGCCGGTGCGCGCTGTCAAGTGGACCCTGGGGGTGACTGTCCCCCTGATCGGGCTTTTGCTGCTGTTGCTGGCCGCTAAACAGATTACGATCTGGGTGGCGGTCAGTTTGGCATGCGTGGCGTTAGGCAGTTTCTATTTTGTCTTGAAAAATCGGTTGAGGACTGAAGCGGTCCTGGAGCGGGAGGTGACCCGCTTGCGCAGCCGGATCGCGGTTCTCTCCGATGACGACCTGCAGCGTTCCAAGATCATTGATGAGATGATCGATACCCTGCCGGATCCACTGATTTTTTTGGATGCGGACCAGAAGATAAACCGGGTCAACCGGGCCGCGCGCGCCTTGGGTGAGGGCGCGAAGGTTGGCAATCAGCTCTCGCGTTTATTCCGCCAGCCTGATTTCATGCGGGCGGTCAACAAGGCTTTGGCGGAAAGTGTCACCCAAGAGGCGGATCTTGTGCTCTCTTCCCCTGTGGCGCAGACCTTTAAAGTCCGGATGCTGCCGATCAATGAGCCGCGCAGCATGCAGCAGTCCCGGAATCGCTCAGCGCTGCTCATGGTGATGCAGGATGTCACCCAGGCCCATCGCATGGAACAGCTTCGGGCGGATTTCGTGGCCAATGTGTCCCACGAGCTGCGAACGCCCCTGACCAGCTTGATGGGGTTCATTGAAACCCTGCGTGGCCCGGCCAAAGATGATGCTAGGGCCCATGAACGTTTCCTGGGCATCATGCAGGAACAATCCAGCCGAATGCTCAGTATCATCGAGGACCTTTTGTCGCTCTCGCGGATCGAGCTGGATGAGCATGCCCGGCCGTCGGAAGAAGTTTATATTGGCGAGGTGCTGCGCAAGGTCGAAGATGTTTTGACCTTGAAGGCAGACAATCGTGACATGCCTATAGTCATTGATGTGCCGGACCAGGTGCCGCCGATCATGGGGGATTCAAACCAATTGATCCAGGTCTTCCAGAATCTTGTCGATAACGCGCTTAAATATGGCAAGCCGGGTACATCGGTCGAGGTCATCGTGCGCCGTGAGGAGGCCAAGCTGAAGGTGGATGTGCGCGATCATGGGGCCGGGATCCCGCGCGAGCATTTGCCGCGCCTCACCGAACGGTTTTACCGGGTCGATACCGCCCGCTCGCGGGAAATGGGAGGGACCGGTCTGGGGCTGGCCATCGTCAAGCATATCGTCAAGCGCCACCGTGGCCGGATTACGGTGGAAAGCGAAGTGGGGCAGGGCACCACATTTACAGTTACATTGCCGATTTCTTAACCAACCGTGAAAATTTTCATATAACTCAGCCGTGACGACAGTCTGAATCCGTCAGTGATTCCAACATCCTTCATGATTCTTCGGGGGCTGTAACGCTCTTGTAACATTTCCATCATAAAAGAGTCGCGCTACAGGTCTAGGAAGGCCCTATCAAGACGCCAGGTCGGCAGTCGGCCACCTGTGTCATTGAGGGAATTAAAACTGTTAACCAGGATGGATATACCCATGAGGTTTCTGAGCAAATCACTTTCCGTTGCTGCGCTTGGCGTAGTGGCATTCGCCGGCGCTGCTGAAGCACGCGACCAGATCCAGATTGTTGGTTCTTCTACCGTTTTTCCGTTTGCAACCGCTGTTGCTGAAACCTTCGGTAAAACCTCCGGCTTCAAAACCCCGGTCATCGAATCCACCGGTTCCGGTGGCGGTCTGAAGCTGTTCTGTGAAGGTGTTGGCGTTCAGCATCCGGACATCACCAACGCTTCCCGTCGCATCAAATCCTCCGAAGTTGAGCGTTGCGCGAAAAACGGCGTGACCGACATCGTTGAGGTTAAAGTTGGTTACGATGGTATCGTTATCGGTAACTCCAAAGCCTCCAACGTTCTGGAAGTCTCCAAAGAGCAGATCTTCCTGGCCCTGGCCAAAGAGATCCCGGGTGCCGACGGCAAACTGATCCCGAACCCGCACACCAAATGGTCTGACATCGACAGCTCCCTGCCGGCGACCAAAATCGAAGTTCTGGGCCCGCCCCCGACATCCGGTACCCGTGACGCTTTCGTTGAGCTGGCCATGGAAGGCGGCGCAAAGAAAATCAAAGTTCTGGCTGACCTGCGCAAGTCCGACAAAAAAGCGTTCAAAGCTGTTGCTCACTCCATCCGTGAAGACGGCGCTTTTGTTGAAGCTGGTGAGAATGACAACCTGATCGTTCAGAAACTGGAAGCCAACCCGAATGCTTTCGGCATCTTCGGTTTCTCCTTCCTGGACCAGAACAGCGACAAAATCCAGGGTTCCAAAGTTGGTGGCACCGAGCCGACCTTCGAGAACATCGCCGACGGTAAATACGGCGTGTCCCGTTCCCTGTATTTCTACGTGAAAAAAGCCCATGTTGGTGTGATCCCGGGTATCGAAGAATACCTGGCTGAATTCACCAGCGAAGGTGCTTGGGGCGACGATGGCTACCTGGCAGACAAGGGTCTGATCCCGATGCCGGCTGAAGAGCGCGCCAAATACAAAAAGGCAACGGAAACGCTTGCCAACCTGACCATGTAAGGTCTTGAGAGATATGGCGGGACCGATGTCTGACAACGGTCCCGCCGATCTTTTTTTTGTTTCTTTTTTTGTTTTTTAAAAACTAGGTCCGGCACATTATGACGACCCTGCTAATCAGTCTCGCATTTCTGGTTCTGGTGGCGCTGGCATTTCGGATTGGACGCACCCGGGTGGTGCGTCTTGGTACGGATGCTCCCGGCGGCGGCCTTCATTCCCTTCCCGGTTATTATGGTGCCTATGCCGTTTTGTGGTGTGTGGTGCCGGCGTTGATCCTGACGGTTGTCTGGTTGATCGCGGAGCCGGTTATCATCCGGGATATGGTTCTGTCCGGTGCCGGCCTGGATCTGGCCGATATGGCCGAAAATCAGGTGAACCTGGTTTATAACGATATCAAGAATATCGCGGCCGGCCTGAAAGATGCCAGCCTGGCCGACCCGGCGATCCAGACAGCGGCACAGCAATATAGCAGCCTGCAAAGCACCAGCTTCATGGCGATGCTTGTGGTCTTTCTCGGTGTCGCGGCGCTGGGATTATTCCTGGCCCTGCAGCGGATCAATCCGAAGATGCGGGCCCGCCAGGCGGTAGAGCGCACCATCATGTGGCTGCTGATCGGCTGTTCCTGTGTGGCGATCCTGACCACCGCCGGGATTGTGATGTCCCTGATTTTTGAAACCATGCGTTTCTTTGCCAAGGTGCCGGTCACAGAGTTTCTGTTCGGCATGGATTGGAGCCCGCAGATGGCCCTGCGGTCCGATCAGGTCGGGTCGTCCGGTGCCTTTGGTGCGGTGCCGATTTTTGCCGGCACCATGCTGATCAGCTTCCTGGCCATGATGGTGGCGGCCCCGATCGGTCTTTATTCCGCGATTTACATGGCGGAATATGCCACGCCGAGATTCCGCAGCACGGTCAAGCCGATGCTGGAGATCCTCGCTGGCATCCCGACAGTGGTTTACGGCTTCTTCGCGGCCTTGACGGTGGCGCCGGTGATCCGGGGGTTCGGGCAGAGCATCGGACTGGATGTAGCATCTGAAAGCGCGCTGGCGGCAGGGTTGGTCATGGGGGTCATGATCATTCCGTTCGTATCTTCGCTGTCTGACGATGTGATTTCCGCAGTGCCCCATTCCCTACGCGAAGGTTCTTACGGGCTGGGCGCGACTAAATCGGAAACCATCAAACAAGTGATTTTCCCGGCGGCGCTGCCGGGCATTGTGGGTTCGCTGCTGCTGGCGGTGAGCCGCGCGATCGGTGAAACCATGATCGTGGTGATGGCGGCAGGGTTGGCCGCGAACCTGACGGCGAACCCGTTCCAGGCGGTGACCACGGTGACGGTACAGATTGTAACCCTTCTGGTGGGTGACCAGGAATTCGATAGTCCCAAGACCCTGGCGGCTTTCGCACTGGGCTTGGTTCTGTTCATCGTTACCCTGATCCTCAACATCATCGCGCTTCGCGTGGTCCGGAAATACAGAGAGCAGTATGACTGATACGGCAATGACAACGGAAGCGATTAAACAAGAAGAACGTCAAAGTAAGATCCGGGCAAACCTAAAGGCCCGCCACGCGGCGGAAAAACGGTTCCGGTCTTACGGCTTGGTGGCGATCGGGGCGGCTTTGCTGGCCTTGTCGACACTGTTTTTCACCATCATTTCCAACGGAGCCAGTGCGCTCTTTCAGACAGAAGTGCGCATGACGATCCAGCTGGATTCGACCTTGGATCCGGAAACCATGCGCGCAGGCGATTATCAGATCCTGATTAAGAAATCCCTGCGCGACATGTTCCCGGATGTTGCCCGCAGGGACCGGAAAGATCTTTATGCAGTGGTCAGCAACGGCGCATGGTACGAGTTGCTGAACCATGTTCAGGCCAATCCGGACCTGGTCGGCCAAACGATTGAGATCTGGCTGCCGGCGGCAGATGACGTTGATATGCTGATGAAAGGCTATATCGACCGAGAACTGCCGGAATCGGATCGTCGGGTGAATGATCAGCAGATCGCCTGGATTGATGCGTTGGTCGCAAATGACGCCATCGAGAAAAAATTCAACACCCGTCTGTTCACATCCGGTGATAGCCGTGAGCCTGAACTGGCCGGTTTTGCCGGTGCGGCTGTTGGCTCTTTCTATACGCTTCTGGTCACCTTGGCGCTTTCCTTCCCGATTGGGGTTGCTGCCGCGGTTTATCTGGAGGAATTCGCACCGAAGAACAAATGGACCGACCTGATTGAGGTGAATATCAACAACCTCGCGGCGGTTCCCTCCATCGTGTTTGGTCTTTTGGGATTGGCCCTGTTCCTGAACTGGTTCGGCCTGCCTCGTTCAGCGCCGTTGGTCGGCGGTATGGTTCTGACTTTGATGACCCTGCCGACCATCATTATCGCCAGCCGGGCCTCTCTGAAATCGGTGCCGCCGTCAATCCGGGAAGCCGCCCTGGGCATGGGGGCAAGCCGCCTGCAGGTTGTCGGCCATCATGTTCTGCCACTGGCGCTGCCGGGTATGCTGACCGGAACCATTATCGGCATGGCCCAGGCTTTGGGTGAGACCGCGCCGCTGCTGATGATTGGCATGGTTGCCTTCATCGCGGATATCCCGGGTGGCCCGACCGATCCGGCCACTGTGATGCCGGTACAGATCTATCTGTGGGCTGACAGCCCGGAACGTGCCTTTGTTGAACGTACCAGTGCAGCCATCATGGCACTGCTGGCATTCCTGATTGCAATGAACCTTTCCGCCGTCCTGCTGCGCAAGCGGTTTGAGCGTCGCTGGTAATAGAGAGAAAGAGGAACGGAAAATGGCTGCTGTTGAGCAAGTAGTTCAGAGTGAACCGGGCACCGGCCGGGTGAAAATGCGCGGTGATAATGTCCGTGTTTATTATGGCGAGAAACAGGCGCTGTTCGATGTCAATCTCGACATCTATGAGCGGGAAGTCACCGCCCTGATCGGCCCGTCCGGCTGTGGTAAATCCACTTTCCTGCGCTGTTTGAACCGCATGAATGATGTGGTGGAAATCTGCCGCGTGGAAGGCTCCATCACCATGGATGGGCAGGATATTTATGCCAAGGATGTGGACCCGGTCCATCTCCGGGCCCAGGTTGGTATGGTGTTCCAGAAACCGAACCCCTTCCCGAAAAGCATCTATGATAATGTTGCTTACGGCCCGCGTATCCACGGCCTGGTCAGCAGCAAGTCACAGCTGGACGATCTGGTGGAAGAGAGCCTGCGCAAGGCATCCATCTGGGAAGAGGTCAAGGATCGCCTAGATGCGCCGGGCACTGGTCTCTCCGGCGGCCAGCAACAGCGTTTGTGTATCGCACGCGCCATTGCGGTTAAACCGGAAGTGATCCTGATGGATGAGCCCTGCTCGGCGTTGGATCCGATTGCAACCGCCAAGATCGAGGATCTGATCCACGAACTGCGCGAGAATTACACCATTGTGATTGTCACCCACAGCATGCAGCAGGCCGCGCGTGTTTCCCAGAAAACGGCGTTCTTCCATCTGGGAAATCTGGTTGAGGTTGGTGACACGGAAAAAATCTTTACCAATCCGGAAGATGAGCGCACTCAGGGCTACATCACCGGGCGCTTCGGTTAAGAGACCAAGGCCGGTTTGAGAATGATTATTTCCAAGCCCGAGTGCTGAGAGGAAAAAAGATGGAATCGGAAGAGCATATCGTCACGGCGTTTGACGACGAATTGGAAAAGCTGACAACCCTGATCAGCCAGATGAGCGGTTTGGCCGAGGCCCAGTTCGCTGCAGTCATGAAAGCGGTTGAAAGCCGGAATGACGAATTGGCGGAACAGGTTCGTGATGGCGATAAGGAAATCGATGATCTGGAAGATCAGATCGAGGCACTGGCGGTGAAAACCATTGCCCTGCGCCAACCAATGGCCAACGATCTGCGCTCTATCGTAGCCAGCATGAAAACAGCGGCTGATATCGAGCGTATCGGGGATTATGCAAAAAATATCGCCAAACGGACCATCGTGCTCAATCAGGTGCCGCGCCTGCCGGTAACCCGGTCTGTGATGCGCATGGGCCAGTCGGTTGCCGAAATGATGAAGGATGTCTTCGATGCCTACCTGCAGGGGGATGCGGAAAAGGCGATCGAGGTCTGGGAAGCGGATGAGGATGTGGATAACCATTATACCAGCCTGTTCCGGGAACTGCTGACCTACATGATGGAAGATCCGCGGCACATTTCGCCCTGCACGCATCTCCTGTTCATCGCAAAAAACATCGAACGGATGGGGGATCTGTGCACCAACGTGGCTGAGACCCTTTATTACAGGGAAAAAGGCGTGCGTCTGTCCCAGACCAGGCCCAAAGGCAATTCGGCAAACCAGATGCTGGTCGAGCCGGACGCTTAAGGCCCGGATGGTATAAGTATTTTTAAGGCCTTTCAGAAGGAAAGGGAAAGTCCTGTGACCAATGGTAAAATTCTGATTGTTGAAGATGAGGCGGCGGTGGTCACCCTGCTTCAATACAATCTTGAAACCGCCGGTTTCGAGGTGGATGCCGCTTATGACGGCGAGGAAGCCATGATCAAGGTTGATGAAATGCAGCCTGACCTGATGCTTCTGGACTGGATGCTGCCCTATGTGTCCGGCGTTGAAATTTGCCGGCGGCTGCGGCGGAAACCAGAAACCAGGGATCTGCCCATCATTATGCTGACCGCCCGGGGGGAAGAGGCCGATGCGGTGCGCGGGCTGGATTCCGGTGCCGATGATTACATGGTGAAACCTTTCTCACCCAACGAATTGGTCGCCCGGATCAATGCTTTGTTACGCCGGTCGCGTCCAGGTCTTGCCCAGGATATGCTGGAAGTTGGGGAATTGAGTATGGACCTGGCCGCATACCGGGTTTTCCGCAATGAAGAAGAAATCAAGCTTGGGCCGACGGAATTTCGTTTGTTGCGCCATTTGATGGAAAATCCGGGACGTGTCTTTTCCCGGGAACAGCTTCTGGACGCGGTTTGGGGACGCGATGTTTATGTTGAATCCCGGACCGTGGATGTTCATATCCGCCGCTTGCGCAAGGCGCTGAACGAAGATGGCGGTCGTGACATTATCCGTACGGTTCGTTCCGCGGGATATGCGTTGGACATGGATTCAGGCGGTGTTGCCGCATAATTCCTGCGATATGACAGATGTAAAAGGGGCCTCCTGTCTGGGGGCCCTTTTTCTGTCTCCTCTATCGACAAGGATGCGGGCCGGGGGTATTCTTTGCGGTAATGCATAAGATGAGGATAAACAGCCGTATGCTGATAGGGGCCGGAGTCGGGGTGGTATAGCAGGCATGTCCACACCCTATCTCGAAATCGTATTGCGTAAGGTTCAAGCCCTTGAGGGCGAACAACGCGGTTACTATGAGCGCGTGGTCACCAGCATTGATACGGTGAAAGCATTTGAAAACAAACAGAATGTTGCTTTCATGGTGTTGGCATACAGTCTGGAGGACTTACCCGAACCACTGCCGGCGGCCATGCCGGAAGTCTCATTCCTCAATCACATGGCCAGTTACCTGCGGAAAAACCAGCTTGTGATCTCAAAGACCCTCTTTTCCGAGGAATTCGCAAGAAGCCCGGCCAAGGTCGCCCATGAAATCGCCCAAGGTTTCGTTGCCCGGGTGGCGGAAGACCTGCTGGAACAATATGGCAATGGCACATTGGATCTGGGTGAATCGAAAGCCTTCAGTTTTCGCTGGCCCTATTATGATGCCGATGATTTCCCCTATGAGGATCTGGATGAGGCCGAAGAGGATTAATCCGATATTTGGCGGAGGGAGCGATTTTTGCGATGCAAAATGACCAGAATTCTCCCACTGTTCTCCCGATTGGTTTTTTCAGAATGAAATCTTTGTGAGATTTGAGAAGGTTAAGAATTCATTAAAAAAGGTTCCAAATTTGTTGCCACTACCTATGGTGACAACAGGTAACCGGTTGAAGATGCTGTTTTGCAGCGCACGACTAACCCCTTGACCCTGGCTGCCGTTATGCCAGAATAATGCCCACGTGGTTGGTGGAATGCCAGGCGCGAATTAGCCTCCCGCAATCCAGTGCGGGGACATGTGATCGATCTCACAACGCGCGGTGGGGTTGGATCTGACCATAACCGACTAGGTTCATGAGCGGGAGCGTTATGCTCCCGCTTTGCTGTCTTGATTCTCGCATAGGTAGAAGTATTGGTGATGGGACGGGGTTACCTCTGATCGTCTGGCAGGGTGATCCGGGCGGTTGTCCCGCACTCAATCTCGCTCTCCAGCTCAAACCGTCCGCCAAGAAGGATGCTGAGGCGGTTGACAATCGAAAGGCCGAGGCCGGTGCCGTTATTGGCGATGGTGGCAGAGTCAGTTTGCTCGTAGGGGTGCAGCACCCGGTCAAGATCTTCCGGGGGGATCCCGGCGCCCGTATCCTTCACTTCGATGATAATTCCCAGACCCTCTTCGCGTTTGAACAGCAGGTCGACATGTCCGGCGACAGGGGTGAACTTGATGGCGTTGGCAATCAGATTGATCAGGATCTGGGACAGGATCCTCCGGTCGGTATAAAGTTGATGGAGGTCTGGATCGACATGGATATTGACCGTGCAGCGGTCTGTGCCCGACTGTCCAGGTAGAAAAGAGGTCAGTTCGTCAAGTAGTTGGCGCAATTCAAACAGGGCCGGTTCGCATCGGGTCTTGCCCGCCTCGATCCGGGACAGATCCAAGAGGTCGTTGATCAGCTTGAGCAGATAGTCCGCCGATCTGTGAATATGGTCGGCATATTCCTGATAGCGGTTTTCCAATGGACCGAAAAAGGCTGAACGCATTAAATCGGAAAACCCGATGATGGCGTTGAGCGGAGTCCGTAATTCGTGGCTCATATTGGCGAGGAAATTTGACTTTGCGCGGCTGGCCTCTATTTCCTTCTGCTGTGATTCCCGTGCCCGCTGGGTAATTTCCACCAATTCCTTTGTACGGGACTGGACGCGTGTCTCCAGTGTGCGGTTCATATTCTCCAACTGTTGCCAGGCGGCAACCTGCATGGTGATGTCTTCTTCGGTGACAACCACCACGAGGTCGCCGTTGACCGGGTCTCTTCCGGGGCGGGCATCCACATGATGCCAACGGCCGACAGTGGGGCTTGAGACATAGGCGTCACATTCAAAAAAGCGCCGATTGCGGCAACATTCCAGCAGAGAGGCCGCCACCAGGTTGCCATAGCGACTCTCGAGGTCAACGATATTGGTGGGATCACTGGTGTTCAGGCCGTAAACACCTGCGGCAGCGGTATTTTGCGTGCGGATGCGACCATCCACTAAGCCGAAGGTACTGACCAGCATGGGGGTGTTTCGGGCTGCCTCGAGCAGTCGGATTGCGTCAGGGTCGCGGATCATATCCAACTGCACATGCCCTTCGATCAGCACGCCATCCCGGTTGCCTTCGATGCGGATCGGACTCATGTCGAGGGTGACAACAGCCGGATTGCCGTGGGGGTAGAGTGTCCAGGCCTCGGTCACATGTTGGCCGGGTGGCGTGCTGTCCACCACTTGGCGCAGGCGATTGCGCACCATGTCACTATCGCTGGAGAAATCCCGGGCAAGAAGTTCGTCCAAGCTGGAAGCCTGCCAAAAATCGAGGGCTGCCCGATTGCCCCACCAGATGGCGTGGTTGGTAATATCGAAAATCCATACCGGTGTCCGTAGAAGCTCAAAAACATCTAACCGGGTTCGGTCTCGGAAATGGTAATTCGCCAGGGGATAACTCATGATCTCTAAGGATTAACCTTCTGTTCACGTGGACAGTATACCCTAACTGACTAACAACGCCTATTTCATTTCCGTTGTCGAATCTGACAAGTTGAGCCGAAGACAGGAAGTTGACAAAGAGGAAAATGGGGGAAGGGCGTGGTTCACGGCTAACGGGCAAAGGAAGCACATGCAGGTAGTGGTCATAGACGACACGCTGATAACCGCGAGGTTGATTGGTGAGTATCTCAAACAGCTCTCTGATGTCACGGTACACACCTACACCGATCCGGTGGAGGGCCTGGAATTCTGTTTGTCCCAGGATATTGATCTGGTGCTGGTTGATTATCTGATGCCGGATATGGACGGCATGGAATACATCAAACGTTACCGCGCGGAACGCACGCCGGAAGAATATCCGGTGATCATGGTCACCGCCATGGAAGATAAGGAAATACTGCGCGAGGCCTTCGAATTAGGGGCCAATGATTTTGTCGATAAACCCGTGGAGCCGATCGAGCTGTTGGCCAGGGGTAAGAATTTGCTGGCACTGCGCCGTAAATCAGTTGAACTGCGGGAGCTTGCGACAGTTGATTCCCTGACAGGGGTCTTCATCCGCCGTCATTTCCTGGAGGAATCAGAGCATGAAGTGGCCAGGGAGCAACGTTATGGCGGCAAATTGTCTGTGATCATGGTGGATGCGGACCATTTCAAGTCGGTGAATGATACCTATGGTCATGCGGCAGGGGATGAAGTCCTGCGCCATCTGGCAAAGTCTTGCAAAGACCATCTCAGGGATCAGGATTTTGTTGGCCGTCTGGGCGGCGAGGAATTTGCCATCATGTTACCGGAAACGGACTTGGTATCGGCGCAAAAGGTTGCTGAGCGCATCCGCGTCAATGTGGCGGAATCTGTCGTCGCGACCAAGGATGGCAGTGAAATTCGCTATACCGTCAGCCAGGGTGTTGCTCAATGGCATTCAGGCGAAAGCCTGTCGGCTATGATGCAAAGGGCCGACGCGGCATTATATGCGGCCAAGGAAGGCGGCCGGAACCGAGTGGAACAAGCGGCCGCCTAATCTCCCGGCATTAATCTGAAAAATCACCGGCCAACGCGTTACGGGTGGCATCCTGCAGCACCACCATATGCGCATATTGCGGATGTTTGAATCCGATGATGACCTGTTGGTCGGCGGACCGAAATTTCTCCGCCTGGCTGTCATTGAATGTGAAATGGACAAATTGCACGGCAGAGGCTTTTCCAGCGGCATTGGTCCGATCGACATCCTCTTCCGGTGTGCCGATGATTTCCTCATCGCCAAACTTGATGAACATGGTTTCTTCAACACCGCCCAGCTTCGAGAGGAACGTGCCGCGCCGAACAGGGTCGTCAATTTCAAACATGACGGTCGCGACCAACTCCCGGCCATTGGGAATAAGCGGATTATAGGCGGCCAGTTCATCCGCCAACTGCTCTTCGCCGCCCTTTTCGATATAGAGCATCTCCTGGATTTGGTGCAGCATGGTGTCGAAGGATTCAAAATAGGCGGTTGCCACAGGACCGATTTCCACACGGCGATTCTTTTTAACCGCGACCAGCGCCTTGCGCCGTTCGGCACGGATTTTCATATATTCCTCATTGGAGAGGATATCGTCGGCGGAAATCTTGCGGGCAGCGGACATGAGACACTCCGTATTAAGAACCATTCTTAACTCTAATAGCTGAGACCATAGGCTTTGGCCATCAAAATTACCGGATGGGGCACTGTTTCCGGCAAAGGCTCGCCTTCTTTGGCCTGGGCCTGGATACCCTGGCCGATATGAAGACCGGCCAGCGGACATTCACTGGCGATGTATTTTGGTTTGCCGCCATCGGCCATTTGTCGGAAGACCGGGCGGCCGATTTTCATGCCGACCTCGAAATTCTCTTTTTGTATGCCCCAGGAGCCGCCATGGCCGGAACAGCGTTCAACCACTTTCAGCTCAACGTCCGGGATCAGTTTCATCAATTCGGCTGCTTTCTGGCCCATGTTTTGTGCGCGCGCATGACAGGCGAGATGGACTGAAACCCCGCCATCCAGCGGGGATAGCCCATCGGCCAATCCTTCCTTGCGGGCAATGTCGACAATATATTCGCTGACATCGAAGGTGGCCTGGGCCAGGGTTTTCAGCTTTTCATTTTCGGGGGCGATCAGGGGCCATTCAAATTTTAGCATCAGGGTACAACTGGGCACCAGGGCAATCACATCATAGCCCTTTTCCACATAGGGCAGCAGGACCGAGGCCACCTTGTCAGCCTTCTCCGAGACCCTGGCCAGATCGCCATGCTCCAATTGCGGCATGCCGCAGCATTCCGGATAGACGACTTCTGTTTCAACACCATTATGGGCCAGGATCGCCCGCGCGGCGGTACCAATATCGGGATTATTATAGTTGGCAAAGCAGGTGGCGTAGATTACCGCCTTGCGGCCGCTGGCCGGGGCCTCTTTGTTGACGGTCGGGGCCGTGTCCTTAGTGCGTTTGATAAAGGTCTTGCCGTGGAATTTCGGCAGTTCCGCCTCTTTATGGATACCGGCAACTGATTGCATGACAGGGCGGGTCAGGCCATTGCGCCGGTCGGAAGCCCAGTTGGTCACCGGTGCCATCAGACCGGCCATTTTGCCGTTTCTATCGGTTTCGGTCAGTTGTCGGGCGGCGGTGCCGACCTCGCCTTTTTTCAACTCGATGGCACGGTAGCGCAGCATCAGATGCGGGAAGTCCAGATTGAATTCATGAGGCGGCACATAGGGGCATTTGGTCATGAAACACAGATCGCACAGCGTGCAGGCATCCACGACCGGCTTAAAATCCTTGGAAGCGACCGTGTCCAATTCGCCGCTTTCGGAATCGTCAATCAGATCGAATAGGCGCGGAAAGGAATCACAGAGATTAAAACATCGGCGGCATCCGTGACAGACATCAAAAACACGGCGCAACTCGGCGTCTAATGCCTCTTCATCATAAAAGTCAGGGTTCTGCCAATCGATAGGATGCCGGATCGGGGCATCAAGACTTCCTTCCCGCATGACGATTTCTCCGCGGTTGCCGTTTCAAGTCAGAATAAGGGGCGCTGTTTCATGGGATCCAACAAAGCGGGATCCGGATCAAAAAAGAGCGGGATGATGGTTCATCCCGCTCTTTCCCGATCAATCATCCAGGCTGTCAAGCGCTTTGGTGAAGCGCCCGGCATGGCTTTTTTCAGCCTTTGCCAGGGTTTCAAACCAATCGGCGATCTCGTCAAAGCCTTCTTCGCGGGCAGTGCGCGCCATACCGGGATACATATCGGTATATTCATGCGTTTCACCGGCAATGGCCGCTTTCAGGTTATCGGACGTCCCGCCGATCGGTTCACCGGTGGCCGGGTCGCCGACTTCTTCGAGAAACTCCAGATGGCCATGGGCATGGCCGGTTTCACCTTCGGCGGTGGATCGGAATACGGCGGCAACGTCATTGTAACCTTCAACATCGGCCTTTTGCGCAAAATACAAATACCGGCGGTTTGCCTGGCTTTCACCGGCAAAGGCCGCTTTCAGATTGTCTTCTGTCTTGGAACCTTTAAGGGACATGGCTTCTCTCCTGATCGGGATGATGCGGTAGTTTCCGCCGGAATCCTTAATTTATCGCCGGTTCGTTGTCCGGCCCCCATACTATGAGCCGATCACGAATCAGAGTCAACAGCTTGGAAATGCTCTAAAAATACACCCAAGCCATTGAAAATGATTATTAATTGTCCTGAAGCCTAATGATAACATCAACCCGGCTGACAGATGTTCCGGAGGGCGGCGGCGGCAGATCGCCGACTGTCAACGTGTCCACGGGAAAGTCGATCAACTCACCGGTCGATTCCCGGTAGAAATGATGATGATCACTTAAGTTGGTATCAAAATAAGACCGTCCGGGTTCCACCACAACTTCGCGCAAGAGGCCGGCATCCTTGAATTGGTGCAGGGTGTTGTAAACAGTGGCCAGTGATACTTTCACTTTCTCGCGCTGGGCCTTGGAATAAAGTTGTTCCGCGGTGACATGATGGGGCGCGCATTCAAACAACAGCCGGGCAAGGGCCAGGCGCTGGCGCGTTGGCCGCAGACCGGCATTGGTCAGCCGGTTCAAGGCGTTGGAATAGGGACGGTCCTGTATCATCATCTTGACTGTTTCCTGCCCAATCAAATGGGGCTGCATTTCCAGAGTCTACCCCTGAATGCCCGGAATTGATAGAAACTTATCGTCAACTGACGAGAACGGGCAAGTGTATTCGGTCCCGGAAGGAAGGTGGGACGGGAATAAGAACCAGTCTTGCGATCCTTGGAATCGGGTCATTATATTGGGATATTGAGCGGAGCAATCGTCCGATCCCGCCTATCCCCTTTTTGAAAGTGTGTCCCCCGTTCCATGGCCCCTGCAAAGAAAAGCAAAAAGACCGGGTCAAAACCGGCTCGAAAACAACCCAAGAAAACCACCCGTGAAACCACGGCATCCAAGAAAACCAAATCGTCCAAGCCCATGGCAAAACAAAAGCGGGTTCGTAAAAATGCGGCCACCACCAACGGGCGCGCCGCCGGGCAGGGTCGCTGGGCCGCGCGCTGGCGCTGGTTCAAACGCCTGCTGGCCCTGAGCATTTGGCTCATGATCGCGGGCGCGGGTCTGCTGCTTTGGTATGCTTGGGATTTACCGAATCCGGATGAAATCATCGCGCGCACCACCCGAAAGCCCATTATTACCGTTCTGGCGGCAAACGGGGTGGAATTGGCCCGTCACGGTGACGATTATGGCGAAGCAGTCAATGTCGCGGACCTGCCGCCCTATTTGCCGCGGGCCTTTTTGGCGACCGAAGACCGGCGCTTTTATGATCATCAAGGGGTGGATCCGATCGGACTGGCCAGGGCGCTGGTGACCAATCTCATGGCGGGCGGGGTGCGCCAGGGCGGCAGCACAATATCCCAGCAGCTTGCCAAAAATCTTTTCCTGAGCCCGGAACGGACCGTGCGACGCAAGGTGCAGGAAGTGCTGCTGGCTTTCTGGCTGGAACATAAATTGACCAAGGATCAGATCCTTTCGGTCTATCTGAACCGGATTTATCTGGGGAGCGGTACTTATGGAGTGGACGCGGCGGCCCGGAAGTATTTCGGCCGTTCGGCGAAGCAGGTGACATTGTATCAGGCGGCGGTTCTTGCGGGCTTGCCGAAAGCCCCTAGCCGTTACAGCCCGCTGGCATCGAGCGAACGATCGGCAGCGCGGGCCAATCAGGTGTTGGATAATCTTGTGGCTGCTGGTTGGCTGGATGCTAAAACCGCCCAGACGGCCAAAAGAAAACAGGTGGCCGTTGCGGCACGTCCGGCCGGGCGCAATGTCCGCTATTTTACCGATTGGGCCGTTGCAAGAGCAACGGCGCTGGTCGGCCGCCCGGATCGTGACATGATCATCCACACCACCTTGATGCCTGCGCATCAGCGTGCGGCGGAGCGTGCGGTGGCCAGTTTGAAAAATAAAGCGGCCTCTGCCGATGCAGGCCAACTGGCCTATGTCGCCATGCGCCCCGACGGGGCCGTAACCGCCATGCTGGGGGGCAAGAACTGGTCTGCCAGCACGTATAATCGGGCTGTCCATGCCCAGCGCCAGCCCGGTTCCGCCTTCAAACCCTTTGTCTTTCTGGCAGGGCTGGAGAATGGGTTTACCCCCGACAGCATCATCGATGACCGTGCGATCACGGTGGAGGGTTGGAGCCCACGTAATGCCAGTGGCACCCACCGGGGCGAGATGACGTTGCGGGAAGGGGCTGCGCGATCCTCCAATTCCGTGGCAGTGGCCCTCATGGAACAGGTGGGCCGGGGCAAGGTGATACAGGCGGCCAGGCGACTGGGCATTTCCACGCCGATGGAGGCGGATCCGGCATTGGCCCTCGGGGTGCATGAGGTAACTCTGCTGGAACTAACCGCGGCCTACAGTGTATTTGCCAATGGCGGCCGTTCCGTTTGGCCTTATGCGATTGAGCGGGTGACCGACGCGGCGGGCGCGGTTCTGTTCCAGTCGGAACGGACAACAGGTGCGTTGGTTGTCGAACCTGTCAGGGTTGCGCAGATGGGGGATCTCCTGCGGGCGGTTGTTGCCTGGGGAACCGGTAAAAGGGCCGGGATCGATGGGCGCGTTGTGCGCGGAAAAACCGGTACGACCCAAAATTACAGAGACGCCTGGTTCATAGGTTATGCGGATGATCTAGTGGCCGGTGTCTGGTTCGGCAATGATGATTCATCGCCGATGAAAAATGTGGGCGGCGGCAATCTGCCGGCCCAGCTATGGAGCCGGTCCGTATCCGGCGCACTTGAACCCTGATATAGTAGGCTGCGCCGGGTATAGACGTCCCTGCGAATGGGCGTTTTAGTCCGTGATGCCGGCGCGGCGGGCAACATTCACCATATTGCCGTTCCGGGACTGGCGGGCGTGATCCATGATTGTATTGCCGGAATAATCCCGCAGGCTCGGATCTGCACCCGCATCCATCAGCATCATGAAAATATCGGGATCCCCGACCCGTGCCGCCATCATTACGGGGGTTACCCCGCGTTTGTTGGAATGATTGACGTTGGCATTGGCATCCAGCAGGAACTGCACGGATTCATACCGGGCCTGCTCGACGGAATAATAAAGGGCAGTATTGCCGAGATCATCGCTCCAATCCGCATCCGCATCAAACTCCATCAGCAATTCCATGATGGAAAGA
The DNA here is from genome assembly GCF_003385955.1 of Aestuariispira insulae. Lineage (GTDB taxonomy): Bacteria > Pseudomonadota > Alphaproteobacteria > UBA8366 > Aestuariispiraceae > Aestuariispira > Aestuariispira insulae. The sequence goes on along the minus strand of NZ_QRDW01000009.1, from coordinate 63,080 downwards.
TCTTGATTGGAAGCAGCCTCAAAAAGCGCGGTTTTTCCGTTGCTGTCAGTGCTGTTTGCATTGCCGCCGCGCAAGAGCAGCAAGCGCACACCATCGTAATCTCCGCTTACCGTTTTTTCGACGATTTCGTTTTTCTCCAAAAGGGAAATTTGGCCCAGAGCCTGCCCGGCGGCCAAGCTTGCGGTGGTGAAGATCAAAGCGGTAAACAAGCGACGAAACATTTAGAAGTCCAATTTAGTTTTAAGCCAATCCAACGCCTCTGTTGCTGTCGTGGCGCAGGGGCCAGGCAAAGCAACTGGGCGGTCAATCATCAATACGGGGAGGCCCCGCTCTCTGGCAGCGTCCAGTTTGGCATCAATCATTGAGCCACCACTGTTTTTTGTCACCAGAAGATCTATTCTGTGGCGCGAAAATAGCGCCATTTCGTGTGTATGGTCAAATGGTCCCCGTTCCAGAATGAGCTGGCATTTCGGTGGCCGTTCGGCAAAGGGCGGTTCTTCGATCATACGGGCGAAAATTTCAACCCCTTGAACGTCCCGGAAAAAATGAAAATCGTTGGATCCCACTGTGATCAGGGGCCGCTTGCAAAGGGATGGCAACAGGCGGGCGGCCTCTTCCAGGCTGGCTGCGTGAAGCCAATGATCGCCGGGTTGTGGCTGCCATGCTGGACGTTCCAGCCGCAGCCGCGCCACTTGCCATTCGGCGCAGGCCAGCATGGCGTTGCGGCTGATCTTTTCGGCGAAGGGATGGGTGGCGTCAACCACCAGATTGATATCCTCGACGGCTAAAAACCGGGACAGGCCTGCAACGCCGCCAAATCCACCTGCATGAATTTCGCCGGGGATATCAGCCGGTTTTCTCGTTCGGCCGGCCAGTGAAGTGATCACCCGCACGGGCAGCTCCGATAGCTTTGCCGCCAGGTCCCTGGCCTCACCGGTGCCGCCAAGAATCAGGATCGCAGGATGTTTAATCATCGGCGGATTCACCATCGGGGGCTCCGACATGGGCAAGAATTGTCCCTTTTCGGTCTATCACCAGGATATCAACCCGGGTCTGGCCGGCAAGCGTTGCCAGTGCGGTTTCCCGTGCCTGGCGCCCTATTATTTCGGCAAGCGGCAGATCTGGGCAGCCGTCCAGAACCTGTTTGGCGGTGTTGGCCTCGCGCGCCATGGCAACCTGGTCATCACTGCCACCCAGCTTTTCCACCAGGGCCGCCAGCTTTTCGAAATCCACCTGGCTGCGGGAACTGTGAAGATCGAGATGGCCCTGGGCCATTTTGAGCAATTTGGCAAAGCCACCTGAAATGGTCAGGCGGGGCAGGGGGTGCTTGCGCAGGTATTTGAGCAGCCCGCCGGCGAAATCCCCCATATCGAGCAAGGCTTCGTCAGGAAGGTTGAATGTCTTTTGGACGGTCTCTTCCGACACTTTGCCGGTGGAACCCGCTACATGGGTCAGCCCCGTGGCCCTGGCAACATCAATGCCCCGGTGAATGGAATGGATCCAGGCGCTGCAGGAAAACGGAATGACCACGCCGGTGGTGCCCAGGACCGAAAGGCCGCCGACAATTCCGAGCCTGGGATTCCAGGTCTTCTGGGCGATTTCTTCTCCCTTGTCGATGGCGATGGTCACTTCCGCGTTCAAATCCATGCCGTGGCGTGCGGCCACCACATCCATATTGTCGCGGATCATCTTGCGCGGGCCTGGATTGATCGCCGGTTCGCCCGGCTCGATCGGCAGGCCAGGCTTGGTGACCATACCGACCCCGGGGCCAGCCTTGAAAACCAACCCTTCCCCTTCGTCCAGAAGGCGCACGGCGGCACGGATGGTGGCCCCATGGGTCACGTCCGGATCATCGCCCGCATCCTTGATGACCGCAGCATGGCCCACCACCCCGTCGATACGGGACGATAGCAGGTCAAAAGCCGGTGTCTGGCCCTTGGGCAGGGTAATGGAAACCGGGTCCGGGAAAGCCCCGGACAGCAAGGCCTCATAGGCCGCAGTTGCCGCTGCACAGGCGCATGCACCAGTGGTCCAGCCTTTTTTCAGTTCACCTTCGGGTTTTCTTGCCATAGATTCAGCAGTATTAACATCGCGCATTAGACTGTGAAGCCCCAAGGGCCGCGATGAAATCAGACAGTTTGCCGCATCTCGTTGCCGCAATCCTGTCTTTCTCCGTCGCTTCCCGCGAGGCACATTAGGTTGAAGCGACGGCATAAAGGCCCAAGCGCTTCTGTATGGTATTTGTCGATAGGATACGCCTCATGACTTGGCAAACAAATATTGTTCCCCCGAAAGGCCTGCCGGTTTTTGAACCGGGCTGGGTTTGGTTGGTGGGTGCAGGTCCCGGAGACCCGGGGCTGATCACGCTTCATGGGGTCAATGCCCTCGCCCAGGCGGATGTCATTGTCTATGACGCCCTGGTCGATACACGTATCCTGGATATGGCTAAACCCCATGCCGAGCGTATCTTTGCAGGCAAACGCGGCGGTAAACCATCCCCGACCCAAACGTCGATTTCCGAACGGCTGGTGGAATTGGCCAAGGCCGGCCACCGGGTGTTGCGTTTGAAAGGTGGCGATCCCTTTGTCTTTGGGCGCGGCGGCGAAGAGGCGTTGGCGCTGGTCGGGGCGGGTGTACCCTTCCGCGTCGTGCCGGGTGTGACGGCTGCCATTGCCGGAACCGCCTATGCCGGAATGCCGGCGACCCACCGGGATGCCAATTCGGCGGTGACGTTCATTACCGGCCATTCCATGACCGGTGAGGTGCCGGACAACTTGAATTGGGATGCGGTGACCAATGGCGCGCCTGTATTGATCTTCTATATGGCGATCAAACATTTCGGCCGCATCGCGGAAAAACTGCAAGAATGCGGGCGGCCCGCCGATGAGCCCGTTGCCTTTGTCGCCAGCGCCACCACGGCGGATCAGAAGGTCCATGTCTGCACCTTGGATACGGCTGCAGAGGTGGCAAAAAAAGTGTCTCCTCCGGCGATTGTTGTGGTTGGGCCTGTGGTTAAGTTGCGTGAGCAGCTCGATTGGCTCGGCAAGGCGGCGGAATGGCAGGCAAAAGCCGCGGACCCTGTCTGATGAAAGGGCTGGTCATCGCCGCGCCGTCATCGGGAAGCGGTAAGACGCTGGTGACTCTGGCGCTGTTACGCGCCCTGAAGAATAGGGGCTGCCGCGTCGCCTCGGCCAAGACCGGCCCGGATTATATCGATCCGGCTTTCCATTCGGCGGCCAGTGGCCGGCCCTGCCGCAACCTGGATCCCTGGGCCATGCGGGTTCAAACCATTAGCCATGCGGTTCATGCCTTGGCAGAAGGCGCGGATCTGATTGTCGCCGAAGGGGTGATGGGGCTGTTTGATGGTGCGCGTGACGGCACCGGTTCGACCGCCGATCTGGCGGTGATGCTGGGTTGGCCGGTTGTCCTGGTGGTGGATGTGAAGGGGCAGGCGGCTTCAGCGGCCGCTATGGTTCAAGGGTTTGCCCGTTTCAGAACCGATCTTCGCCTCTCTGGCGTGATTTTCAACCGGGTTGGCGGCAAAGGGCATGTGGATATCCTGTCGCAGGCCATGGCTGAACATCTCCCGGAAATCCCGGTCTTGGGCTTTTTGCCGAAACAGGCGGATTTGGTCATGCCGGAACGGCATCTGGGGCTGGTTCAGGCGGTGGAAAATGCGGATTTGGACCATTTCCTGGAACAGGCTGCCGAATGGGCGGGTGCAGCTGTTGATCTGGACCGGTTGGTGGCGATTGCAACGGCGGCTGACCTGGTGCCCGGAAACGAAGGACCCCTGCCGCCATTGGGACAGCGGATTGCGGTTGCCAAGGATGAGGCCTTTGCCTTTACCTATCAGGAGGTGTTGGATGGCTGGCGGCAGGCGGGTGCGGAGATCTCCTTCTTTTCCCCCCTGGCTGATGAAGCCCCTGATGGCCATGCCGATGCCATCTATCTGCCGGGTGGCTATCCGGAGCTTCATGCCGGGTGTTTGGCCGGCAATCAGAATTTCATGAACGGATTACAGTCGGCGGCTGCACGGCGTGCCTTTGTGTTTGGCGAATGCGGTGGTTATATGACCTTGGGGCAAGGGTTGGTCGACGCGGAAGGACAGCGCCACGAGATGGCGGGTCTACTGCCCCTAGAAACCTCGTTCCAGAAACGCCGGCTGCATCTTGGCTACCGCAAGGCGGTGAGTCTGTCGGACAGCCCGCTGGGCCGGACCGGTCAATATTGGCGCGGGCATGAGTTCCATTATGCCAGCATCGTGGAAGAGGGCGCGGCCGACCGGCTATTCAGGATGCGTGATGCGTTGGACCAGTCCGGGACGGAGGCTGGATTGAAGGTGAATTCTGTTGCCGGGTCCTTCCTGCATCTGATAGACCGCGCCGATGACTGAGACGGATAAAGAAAAACAGCCCTTCTGGCGGACCAAGCGTCTTTATGAGATGAGTGAGGCCGAATGGGAATCCCTGTGCGACGGCTGCGGGCAATGCTGTCTGCATAAGCTTGAAGATGTCGACAGCGGTGAAATCGCGGTCACCAACGTTGCCTGCAAACTGCTGGATATGAAAAGCTGCCGTTGTTCCTCCTATGCCAACCGCTGGGATTTTGTGCCGGACTGTGTCCAGCTGACACCGGAAAAGGCATCGGATCTGGGCTGGTTGCCGGAAACCTGCGCCTATCGGCTGCTGGCGGAAGGCAAAGATCTCCATGACTGGCACCCGTTGCTGAGCGGGGATGCGGACAGCGTCCATAAAGCAGGTATCTCTGTTCGGGACAATGCGGTCTCCGAAGTGGAGATTGATGATCTGGAAGATCATGTGACCGGTTGGATCCTGGACGGCAACAATCCTTTTGACCGCTGACAGTGGGCGCAGCGCTTCTTTTCCGTTCGTTCAGATTTTGCTCAGGCTGAGGAAACTCATGGGATTGAACGGGTTGGAGCCAAAGGAATCCCAGGCAAGACTGGTCATGGATGCAACCTTTGCATTCAGCGCTTTTTGCACCAACGGCACCAGGTTCATATTATAGCGCCCGGCCAATGCCCAGCTAGCGGCATTATCGATAAAGCAATCATCCTGCAGCCGATAGGTGAAACCGGCCTTGTGGAATTGGCTTTGCGGCACCTGCCCGGAAAGTTCGCGGCAAAACCCGTCTGCGACGAAGGTGGCGATATTGCCAAATCGCTGCCAGCCGACAGGTTCAAAAAAGGCCAGATCCACCTGAGGTGCAACCGCCAGAATATCCGTGATCAGGCTTTGCCGGAGAAAGGGGATCTGTTCGATCGCCGCACAAGTAAAAACCAGGATATGGTCAAACCCCGTCAGGCACTCCAGATCCGGTTCATTAAAATCAAACGGAACCGCCCGGTGGGCGACATCTTCCTGGGCAGCAAGCAATCCGCGGAATACCGCCAAGCCGGATGGTGACTGTTCACAGCTGATATAGGTGATGTCACGGCGTCCGGTTTGCGCGAGCAGGCGCCCGAGATTGCGGCCGCATCCGGCGCCCAATTCGATCACTGCCTGGGTTTCGGGCCGCAGCAAGGGGCGTAAATGCCGCATCAGGCTCGCGCGGTGCATCTCCTCATCACCCAATTGATAGCGCCCGTCGAGCGCATAGATTTTTTTATTATCAGGAACATCCGCGAAGTTGCCCAGGTCGACTGGGATCTGGCGGCTAATCCAGTCGGGCAGGCCGCCTGTGGTTGCGCTGCCTTTGCCATCGAGAATGGTTACGGCGGCGTCGAGATCCATACCGCTGATTGTGCCTGTTGCATCGATCAGACCGGTATAGCTGGCCCAGGCATCCTGGTAACAGGCCTTGTGATGGGCGACCATCTGGTTCCATCCAGCCACGATCGTGGGAGCCAGCTGCTGATAAAGCGCATGGTCAAGGTCGGGAAAATCCGTAAGGGCAAGGGTCAGGTCTTCGGGCGAAAAAGTCATTCATTGTCCGATGGATAGACAGGGATTGCTCCCAGTCTAGGTGGCATGGAGCATTTTGAACAGGATAGAAGAGAGGGGGGCGGCAATAACGGATGGAAGGATTGCTTTTTCATCATATCGAATTTTCCGTCCTGCGCGCTTGTGGCTGTAACAGAATCAGCCCAAATATAGCGCCATGGATCTGCTTCGGATATTTGATCGAAAAACGGAGACCCGCAAGGGAATGAACCGGTCCCGGATTGCCGGGATCCGGCTGGGCGATGTCGTGATCGATATTCTTGTCCGGCAGTCGGAGCGGGCGCGGAACCTATCCTTGAAATATGACTCTAAAAAGGACATGGCGGTGCTGGTCCTGCCGCGCGGCATTTCCGAAAAAAGGGGGTTTGCCTTTGTTGAACAACATCAGGACTGGCTGCTCGACCAGATCCGTTCACTGCCCGAACGACTGTCATTTCAGGTTGGCATTTCCATCCCCTACCAAGGGGTTGATCATGTGATCCGCCACGATCCTGATCGCCGCTATGGTGTCCGCGTGACCGAAGGCCCCGGCCTGGCGGTGGCCGGACCGGAAGAGCATTTATCCAGAAGGCTGCGGGATCATCTAAAAAAGGAGGCAAAGGCCCGGATTGTTCCGCTGGCCAAGGATTACGCGGATCAGATCGGCAAGACGGTTGGGCGTATTTCCATCCGCGACCAGAAAACCCGCTGGGGCAGCTGTTCCGCCAAAGGCGACCTGTCTTTCAATTGGCGATTGATCATGGCCCCGCCGGAGGTGCTTGATTATGTGGTTGCTCATGAAGTGGCCCATCTGGCCCAACATAATCACAGTCCGGCTTTCTGGGCGGTTGTGGAACAGATCCAGCCGGAGATGAAGCGCTGGCGCACTTGGTTGAAGCGGCATGGCAACCATCTGCACCGTATCGGATAGAACAATTGCCGGAAGGATTGAATGCATCAGTCCAAATAAGAACATCCGCGACGCAATCCTGCACCGCGGATGTTCCTAACATGCCTTCCCCCCACACTGGTCAAGCATGTTTCCTACCCCGAATCGAGTAGTGGAATAATAGTGGGCGGGAATCGTTGAAACTACTACTAGTTCCCTATATTTGTTAAAAAAAGCTAAACGAATTATCGGGAAATTGCATTTGGATCAGCTGCCACCAATTCTGCCGCCTGAAATACCGGGCCTGCGCAGTCTCCAGACTTTCATCGTAGTGGCGGAATGCCGGAATTACTCTTTGGCTGCGGATTTGCTCGGCTTGTCAAAAGGGTCGGTGTCGCTGCATATCAAATCCCTGGAAGATCAGTTGGGAACCAGACTGTTTCATCGGGCACGCAAAGGGCGACCGATGGAAAGAACCGAAGCCGGTGAACAATATCTGATCAAAATCCGGAAGATGTTCAGCGACCTTGTGCCAAGCTATATCTCGGACCAGGAACCGATTATTGAGCGACTGCCGCTGGAGCAGGCGCATCCAAGGATTGCAGATTTCCATCGGCGTTTGGCGGCGGATGACTATTGTTTCCATCCGGGTACCAGAAGTCATGCGCTTCTCGCGCTGGCGAACAACTATCGATTGCACCAGGGACGCTGGGTCTTTGATTTCTTTGGCCGACGTTCAAGCTATGCCAATCATTTTGGGCTAAAACTGTCGAAGGAAGTGATTGGCCGATATGCTGACCGTGCCCAGCCGACAAACAGCTATAATGTCTATGATTATGACATCATGAAAAGTTTTCATCTGGCTTATGAAACCGGAGAGCCGGTACTGGATCTGGTGGAATGCTATATTGCCAATAAGAATGGTGAATACCGTGTCGAGCATTATCAACGCCTGGTCTTGCGTGCGCAGGATCCGAAAGGCCCCTTGATCACGGTCATGGTGGATGGGATTAAATTTCCGGCCCAGCGGCCACCCAGCCATACAAGGATTATTCACCATAATATGGCTGAGATGGAGGAGGTGGATCGGAGCGGATTATTCGCCCGGGCCCTGGCTGCATGGCGGAAAAGCCCTATCCTCTCCCGGGAGGGGCTCGATGCCTTCATGGATTATGGCATGGTCCTGCGTCCCCTGATGCCGACGGAGAGTTTGGTCATGGCCCATATCGGTGCCCGCCATGCCAGTGTTTCTATCTTTGGAGACCCATGGCGCAGGGCCAAAATCGGTGCGGTCTTTGTGCCGGGAGGGATTGGTTCGGACTATAACCGGGTCACCTTCGGTCCGTTCAAAGAGGTATTGGAATTCGGCGAGCCAAAGCTGTATCAGGTTGAAACGAGGCGCAGGGATTTGGAAGGGCGGGATCAAATCTTTCAATATGCGGCCCTGCTGCTCCGGGTCTATTTCGAGGATGGGGCACCCGCACTCTTGCAGGTGGCTTTGGATTATGCTGGCCCGGAACAGCGGATGGGAGCCGCCTGACCTTACCGGAGGGAACGTGGCGGGCGGTTCCCACCTTGATCAATGAGGACCGGGTATGTCCAGTTCAAGGGATAGTCCGCCTAAAGTGGGTTTTGAAATGCGGGTCAAAGTGAAACCTAATTTCTCGCAAAGTTCAAAGACGATGGCCAGACCCAGACCGGCCCCCTGACGGTCGGTGCGGCCCAGCCGTTGAAACCGGTCGCCGGCCCGTTCAAACTCCTCCGGGGTTAATCCTGGCCCATTGTCGTGAACGTCAATTTTCAGCCTGCCATTGTCAGCCTGTCTCACACTGACAGCGACCAGGCCTTGTTCGGAGGAATATTTGATGGCGTTTTCCAGCAGATTCCGGAGTATCACCCGCAAAAGATCCTGTTGGCAGCGCGTGAACAGATTGTCCGGTGCATCCAGGGAAAGCTCGACTTGGCGCTTTTCCGCAATCGGCACCAAATCAGCCATCAATTCCTGCAGATGAACCGCAAGGTCGAACCGGGTCTCCGGCATATGGCCGAGATTGGCGCTTTGCGAGCGGGAAAGGTCCAAAAGTTGATGGACCAGCCTGTCTGCACGATCAATGGCGATCATGACATTGCCGATGGCCTGGCTTTCGGTCGGGTGTTCCGGATCAGGATCAATCTGTTCGACCTGGGCACGGATCGCGGTCAACGGCGTTCGCAATTCATGGGCTGCGTTGGAAATAAACTCACGCTCCTGGTCCATAACCTGCTTGAGGCGGCCCATGAAACCGTTCAGTGCCATCGCGATGGGTTTCATCTCAATGGGGGTGGCTTCCGTCCCGAGCGGGGTCAGGTCGCGGCCATCCCGCTGTTCGACATTTTTTGCAAAGGAATCCAGCGGTTCAAGGCCGGATCGAATCCCCATTCGAACGGCGCTCAGGACAAAAAACATGGCGATGGTCAATAGCCCGATTGCGAGGCCGGCGATTTCCACAGAAGCAAAAAATGCTTCTGCCTTGCTGACACCGACGATGACTTCTGTCCGGGTGGCCCGGTCCTCTAAGCCAAATAGGTCATACGTTTCCGAACCGATTCGGGCAGTGCCGTCCAAGGGCAGGGTTATGTCCAGACGCAATCCCCCGGCCAGGGAAGAATAGATTGGATGGCCGTCACGTCTGATCACGATCAGAAATTCTTCCAGTTCCAATTTATCGGACAGAACGTCATCCAGAGTCGGCTGCTGGACCACACGGTCCGGCATGACGGAGGCAAAAGCCAGAACCATCTGGGCGGTCCTGACCGCGCGCCGGTCCAAAGATTCCTGATATTCAACCGGTGCGAATATGAGGATAAGCATGGCGGTGATAAGCCAGATGGCAGCCATCGACCAGGCAAGCTTTTTAAAGAGATGCGCTTTTATGGACGGTGGGGGATCACCAGCGTTGGTGGCTTCATTCCTTGGGAAGAACATAGCCGACACCCCGGATGGTTTGGATCAGATCAGCACCAAGCTTGCGTCGGATCTGGGAGATAAAAACCTCAAGCGTGTTGCTCTCCGCTTCGCCGTCCCAGCCGTAAAGATGATCTTCCAAAGTGCGCCGGGTGAGAACCCGCCCCTGGTTTTCCAGCAAAAGCCGCAGCAGACCGAAAACCTTGGGCGTCAGCGGGATGTCACGGTCGCTCTTGGATACGGTGAGCGCCGCCGGATCGATGACCAGGTCGCGATAGGTCAACCGGTGACTTTGTTTGGTTTCGCGGCGCCGGGCCAGGGCCCTGCAGCGCGCCATCAATTCTTCCATGGCAAAAGGTTTGACCAGATAATCGTCGGCCCCGAGATCCAGGCCGCGCACGCGGTTATCCATCTCATAGCGGGCGGTCAGGATCAGGATGGGCAGAAAATGGCCACGGCCCCGGATTTCTTGAAGAATATCCATACCGTCTTTTCCGGGCAGTCCCAGATCCAGGATCATCATGTCAAAACCATCGATTTCCGGCAGTTCCGAAGCATCGGCCCCGTCGGTGATCCAGTCAACGGTATCTCCGGCTCGGGAAAAACTGCCCCGGATGGCGTCGCCAATCAGGGGGTCATCTTCAACTAGTAATATTCGCATAACATCCGCTTCACTTATTTCCTGGCATCATTCAGAGGGAACGAACCTGAATAAAACCTGAATCGAGCCCTTCAACCGGTTCAGGTTTTATTCAGGCAGGCCGCTTAAAACCGTCTCCGACAAACGTGAATTTCAAAACACAATAAGGTTTGAAGACAATGAAGAAAACCAATCTGTTCTCACCGTTGATCATTGCCGGGATGGCCACTGCTGCAGCGGCAGCTTTCGTTCCTCATTCGGCCATTGCGGAGGATCAAGGCACAGAGGAATGGTCCTTTGAAACCGGATTGGCGGCTATGTATGCACCGGACTATGAAGGATCCGATGATTACGAAATCGCCCCGGTGCCTTTGTTGGAAATCTCCTGGAATGACCGGATCACACTGACGACCTATGGCGGTCCGGGGCTGTATGCAAAGGCCTATGGCACGGAGGATTTCCGGGTGGATCTCGGCATCCGCTATGAAGGTGGGCGCGAGGCAAGCGACAATGATGCCTTGGGCGGTCTTGGTAACATGGATGTCGGGGCGGTCGCCGTGGGGGCTGTCAGCTATGAAATGGGGCCGATGGAGATTGGCCTGGAACTTGCGCATGACCTGGGTGGAGATCGCAAAGGCACGGCTGCGACCCTGGAAGCGGAATATGCCATGCCGGTATTCAACGGCCAGGCCCGATTGACCATCGCACCACATCTGACCTGGGTCAACGAAGACTACATGGACAATTCCTTCGGCATCACCGCCAGCCAGGCGGCGAGCTCCACCCTGGGGCTGGCCCAATATGATCCGGCGGCGGGTTTGCGTGATGTCGGGCTCACGCTGGGTGTGGGGTATCCGGTGACTGATAACGTTCTGGCTCTGGCCCGGGTGGATTATAGCCGGTTGATGAGTGAGGCTGCCGACAGCCCGCTGGTCAAAGATCAGGGATCCGCCAATCAGATGAGTGCGATTTTCGGCCTGGTTTACAAGTGGTGACGGGAGAACAAGATGCTGAATTCAAAGACAACAGCGCTCCGAACCGGGGCGGCGTTTCTATGCATGTTGGTGATTACCGCCTGTATGGTCATTGAGGGCGACAGGCACCATTTTGAAACGGAAGAAGAAGAAAACGAAAACTGGTATCACAATATTTCACGGGACAGCTGGGCCTGGCAGGGCGCGGACCCGGAAGTGATAGAACGGGTGCTGGCCAGGATTGCCAGTTCCAAAAATGCCCGGCGCGATCCGAACCTGTTGGACAGTGTGAAGGATTATGGTCCCGGTCATTGGGTCTTTGAATGGGAAACGGCCGGTGATCAGGTCCTGGATTTTGCAAGGAAGGCAGAACAGACGGGCGAAACGGCACGTGCGCGGAAGCTCTTTTTCGAAGCGTCAAGCTATTACACGACCGCTTCCTATCCGCATTTGAAAAATGATGCGTTGGCGATGAGGGCGCTCAACAAGGCCAGGCTGTCTTATCAGGCCGGAGGGCGCTTGCTTGAGGTGCCGCTGCAAACGGTTCGGATCCGCCATGGACAGCATGCTTTCAATGCCTATCTGCATCTGCCGAAGGGGCCGGGGCCGCATCCGCTGGTCGTGCAATCCATGGGATCGGATGTTGTCAAGGAACAGGCCTTGGGTGTTTTCAGCCGCCATCTGGCACCGCGCGGCATTGCCATGCTATCCATTGATATGCCAGGCATTGGTGAAAGCGGTGCCTTCCCGTTGACGGCCAGCAGCGACATTCTCCATGTGGCGGCGGTCAGGGCGATGCGCCGTCACCCGTCCGTGGATGGCGATCGTATCGCCGTTATGGGGGCGAGTTTTGGCGGCCATCCGGCGGCAAGAATTCTATTCCGCAAAGAATTGTCACTGGCTGGCAGCGTTTCAATTTGCGGACCCCTGGACAGCGCTTTCCTGATGGAAGAGGACGATTACGCGAAACTACCGGAAATGACCCTGGATGCGGTTAAGGATCGGTTGGGATTTTCCAAAGAAGTGGCCTGGGAGCAATTCAGTGAGCGGTTCAGATCTTTTTCCCTGGCACAACAGGGGATATATGGTCAGTCGGCGGAGACGCCCCTGCTGGTTGTGACCACCCATGCGGACCCGGTTGCGCCGTTGAGTGATCTGAAACCATTGGTCCAGGCCGCCCGCAACAGCCATACGGTTATTTTGTATGAGCAGGGCCATTGTCCGGACAAGGATGTGCGCTACGCGGTCGCGGCAGACTGGCTGACCGATCTGTTTTCCAGGCTATAGGTTTTCCAGAGGGTATGGAAATGGCGGAATACTTGTATTTCTGCGGTTTTCGCCTTATGTAAGGCGCGCTTTTCCCAGATGAGGTATAATCAGGGCCATGACCGTGCCAACCCGACGTTCCGAATTACTGATGCCTGCAGGCTCTCTGCAGAAACTCAAGGTCGCCATCCTTTATGGCGCCGATGCGGTCTATATGGGCACACCGGACATGTCCCTTCGCACCAAATCCGATCTGACATTGGAAGATGTGGTTGAGGGAATTGAATTTGCCCATGCCCATGGCAAGCGGGTTTATCTTACCCTCAATCTCTTTTCCCATAACAAGGATATCGACAAGCTGCCGCAATATGTCGAGACCGTGCGCAAGGTCAAACCCGACGGTTTGATCGTGGCCGATCCCGGTGTCTTCATGTTTGTCAAGGAACATGCCCCGGAATTGGAACTGCATGTTTCCACACAGGCCAATGTCTGTTCCTGGCAGTCGGTTAAATTTTGGCAGGATCTGGGGGCGAAACTGGTGGTGCTGGCCCGTGAGGTCTCTTTTGCCGAGCTGGCTGAAATCCGGGAAAAATGCCCGGATATCAAATTGGAGGCCTTTGTGCATGGCTCCATGTGCATGACCTATTCCGGGCGGTGCATGCTCTCAAACTTCATGGTTGAGCGCGGCGCGAACCAGGGGGCCTGCGCCAACAGCTGCCGCTGGAAATACAAGGTCCATATCAAGCTGAAAGATGGCACCGTCAAAGAACTGAACCTGACGGAAGAGAATATGGACCTGTTTGAGTTTTTCCTGGAGGAAGAGCATCGCGGTGGCGAGCTGATGCCGATCCAGGAGGATGACCGCGGCACCTATATCCTCAATTCCAAGGATTTGTGCATCATGCCGAAACTGGAGGATTATCTCTCCATCGGTGTCGACAGCCTGAAGGTTGAGGGGCGCGGCAAAAGCCCGTTTTATGCCGGCATTGTAGCCCGTGCCTATCGCATGGCGATTGATGATTGGTACAAAGACCCGGAAAACTGGGATCCTCAGGATTATATGGATGAATTGGCCAAAGTGCCGAACCGGGGCTATACCTTTGCGTTCCACGAAGGGCGCCTGACCAATCATGCCCACAATTTCGACGAAGGCGGCAATGTGGCGGAATATGAGTTCGCTGGCATTGTTGAAGAGGCGGATGACGCGGGTTTCACCGTTGATGTGAAAGCAAAACTGGAAGCGGGCGACGTTCTGGAAATTGTCTCTCCCCACAGGCGTGAACCGATCCTGATCCGGCTCTATGATTTTGACGAGGTTGGTGTGGATGAACCGGTCACCGTGGTTCAGCCGGGCAAAAAGCCGAAGATCCGTATCGCCTGGTCTTTGTTTGACCAGGAAGAGCTGGCAAGCCTCAGGAATGAAATTCCGCCCTATACCATCCTGCGCAAAGAAAAGCCGCTGACCGAAGTGCAGCGCAACCGCATGAAGCTGGACAAGGAAGCCCAGCGGATCGAACTGGGGAAAGGGTCTGATCTTTCTTACGACAAAAAGACCAAGGCACTGCAGGGGGCATTGGCGGACAATAATGCGGACCGCACATTCCGCACGCCGCGTGTCGGCACCGAAGGTTGCTGTGGCAAAGGCTGCAATGGTTGCCTGATGTTCTGGAATGATCCGATTTATGAAAAAGCCCGCAGCCTGCTGGCCAGCAAGAAGCAGGGACAGCTATTGCAAAAGACCGAAGTGAAAGAGGTTACGGCGGCGGAGTGATCAAGGCCTCTCCGGGTGGATGCCCGGATCACGCCCGGGGTGGCGGGGTTATTTGCGGTTTTACCTGAAGAACCCCTGATACTGTCGGGGGGTTACCGCCAGTCTCTGCTTGAAAGAACGCTGGAAATGCGCCTGGTCGGCAAAGCCCAGCCCATGTGCGGTTTCGGCCAGTCGCGCTCCCCGGACCAGCATCTTTTTTGCCTGTTTGATCCTAAGGTCCAGCTGATAGCCATGCGGGGTGAGCCCGTAATGTTTCTTGAACGCCCGCACCAGGTGATAGCGGCTGAGGCCCGTGGCGATGGCCAGATCGTCCAATGACACATTCTCTTCCAGCCGATCCTGCAACAGTTCGGCGGCAAGGGACAGTTTGGCAGCAGCAGAACGCCACCGGGGCTCCTCCGGCTGGTCTTTCATCAAGGAACCGAAAACCGTGTCCAGTTTTTCCAACAGCAGACATTCTGCGGCAAAAGCGTCTGTCTCATAGGCCAGTCCGTCAAAAAGATGCTGGAAATCCCGACTGATGCCGGGCAATTGGCTGGCGCTTTCCCGGAAGGGGAGGTAATCCAGGCCGTGCATGTCAAACCGGCTGTCCTGCCATTCCCCAATCCATTGGGCATCGATGAACAGCATCCGATAGGACCAATGGTCGCCGATCGGGTTGCAGGAATGGGCGTCACCCGGATTGATCGTCACCAATGTGCCGTCGCCGATTGTTTGGCTTTCGCCCATATTCTGATAGAGGGCGCGGCCTTTCAGCATGCCGAAGGAAAATTCGTCATGGCTGTGGGGTTGGAAACAGGCATGGGATTCCTTGGCTTCCCGCAATTCCACAAAGGGAAGCGCCGGGCATTTCCAGAAATTCATAGTGCCGGTTACTGCCAAAATGATTGGGCCTCATCCCTGAAAAAACATCATAATCACACAGGCTGCAAGAAGGCCCGCCATAATAAGGTTGAAGAATTTAGCCCGTTTGGGCCGGGCAAGGAAAGCCTGTAATAGACTGCCCAGACCAGCCCAGGTGCCGATTGACCCGACACAGATGGTAAATGCCAGCCCGCAATATAGCATAAGAGAAAGAAAGGGCTGCGGGCTGCCCGCCAGAAACAGACCAGCCCCGGAAAGGGCAGCCAGCCAAGCCTTGGGATTTAGACCCTGGGCCAGAAACCCGTTGAGGAAACCCTGTGTTAGCTCTGGCGGTGTCGGCTTGTCGTCCGACGGCAAAGCCTCTACCGGCGCACTGGCAATGCGCCAGGCCAGATAAAGCAGAAAGGCCCCACCGGCCAGTTGCATGGCCTGGGCGATCTTTGGATTGCCGGATAGAAAACCGCTTAATCCCGTTCCGGCCAACAGGCAGATTAGGCAATAGGAAGCGGAAGCCCCGAAAACATGTGGCAGGGCGCGCCGAAAACCATGTGCGGCCCCGGTGCTGGTGGCGATGATATTGACCGGTCCCGGTGTGATGGCGGCGACCAGCAAAAAAGCGGACATGGGTAGGATGACTGATAGCAACGGCGCTCTCCTGGTAAAACAGGGGCGACTGTAGGGCGATTGCACCGTGAAATATTGAATGAAATTGCTCTTTTGCCCGTTTAAGGCCAAAGATCATCAGCGGATGATATATTTCTGTTCCAGCTTGGCGATTGTGCCATCCTTCATCATACGGCCGATCTCTTTGTTGAAGTCCTCCACCAGGCCCGCGCATTCCGTATGGCCACTGAACAGGAAATGCACGCCGTTTGAGGTGACTGCCCAGGGCAGGTCGACAATTTCGCCCTGATAACCGCTGCTTTGGATATCTTCCAATCCGTCAAACCGGCCAAGAACCGCATAATCGGCGACATCGGAGGCGAGCATGCGCATGATCTTGTTCCGGTCCCGGGAAGGCACATGTTTGAAGAGCAGGTTTTCCTTGGCGAATGAATCGAAACTCTCGCCATAAGAGCCGCCCTGTGGCCGCAGGCCGACTCGGCCCACCAAGTCCTCCAGGCGCTGTAGGGGAAACTCGCGCCCTTTGCGGACAAAAATTGCAACCTCATCTTGCAGCACGGGTTTGGAATAGAGGAAGCGGTTGGCCCGGTCCTGGGTCCAATAGACCCCCATGATGACGTCCAGCTCGCCTTGTTCCATCTGCAGGAACAGGCTTTTCCAGCTGACTTGTGGTTGGGGTATGATCTGAATATCAAGTTGGCTGCCGATCTCGACGGCCAGGTCGGGCAGGATGCCGGACAGGTTGTTGGTGTTTTCCTCCCGTATCATGACCGGAAACCAGTCATTGGTGCCATTCACCCGCAATTCTCGGCATTCAGCAAGCGCTGTCCCCGTGATCAAAAGGGGCGCGAACACGCCCAAAAGCGTTGGCAGTAAGCATAGAGAATATTTGTTCAACACCAACTCACCGTTTCTCCCAGTTTCCCGAAGAACACTATAAAACGCATCTCTTAACAGCGGATTAAACCGTGAGGTCACAATCGATTGTGACAGCCGTCATGCCAAGGCGGCGCGGACCAGCCGGATCTGCTCCTCAACCGAGATCGGCTGCTCGGAGGTAACCTCCAACGCCCGGTCCTCGAACACATCCCGGTCGGGATGGTCGCGGGTCCAGATGGCAATGGTCTGATCGCGCATCCGGATCAGGTTTTCGATCTGAGGCCGGAACAGGCGGACCATGTCGGTGATCCAGATATTGACCGGCCAGCTGGGCCGGGCCAGATCCATCTCGAAATGATCCAGCATGGCAATCACATCCCCGGCCCGATACCAGTTTTCCGCCGTGACCCATCGGTTGGTGGTGAACAGGCCAACAGGAAAGCCGTATTTATCCATGGAGATGGCGATCAGATGGCTGATGTTGTCATCGCGTTTATCCATGTAATCCGCTTGGGATTGTTCGGATGGCTGGAATTCGGTGCTCATCCCCGCCTCGCGCAGGAATAGGTGAAAATGACCATGCTCGTCCGGGCGGTGGGAATGGTAATAATACTGGCTATGACTTTCTGGATCATAGGCGTCCCCCTTGGGGTAATGATCCATCTCATAAAAGGTGCCCTGGCCTTTCAGCACCTCGGAAACCACATTGTCATTGCCCTTTTTCAGCACGCGGTAGCTTTCCAGGATCCGCTCTCCCGCAGCCAGCATTTTCTCCAGCTCTTCCTGGGTCGAGCGGGCCAATAGCTGGTTGCTGGCGGCACAGACGGCTTTATGGGGCGGCGGCGGGGCGGGCTGCATGCGGTATTCTCCTGTCTTCCAAACGGGTAGAGGCTATCACAGCTCAGTTAATGGAGCGCAAATAAAGCATCACAAAAAAAAGCGGGGCGGTGAAAGAACACCGCCCCAGCAAGGGGAAGGAACGAGGGAATCGTTCCATCAGAGAATTGGGTGAAGCTCGAGAGCTTCTTAGCCGATGAAGCTTTTCGGATCGGCAAATTCTTTGCCCAGGGCCTCGGAGACCGCCTCGTAGGTGATCTGGCCAGCATGGACGTTGAGCCCGTTCAGCAGATGCGCATCATCGGCACATGCCTGTTTCCAGCCTTTGTCGGCCAGCGCCAGGGTGAAGGGCAGGGTTGCGTTATTGAGCGCGAAGGTGGAGGTCCGTGCCACCGCACCCGGCATGTTGGCCACACAGTAATGGACGATATCGTCCACCACATAGGTCGGTTCTGCATGGGTGGTTGCCTTGGAGGTCTCGAAACAGCCGCCCTGGTCGATGGCGACGTCAACCAGAACCGCGCCCGGTTTCATCTGGGAAAGCTGGGCTTTCTTGATCAGTTTCGGCGCAGCCGCACCCGGCACCAGAACCGCACCCACAACCAGATCGGCCTGCAGGACCAGCTCTTCGGTTGCATCAATGGTGGCATACTGGGTTTTCAAGCGCGGGCCGAAAACATCATCGATATAGGCGAGACGCGGCAGGGACCGGTCCAGAACGGTGACATCCGCGCCCAGGCCGATCGCCATGCGGGCCGCGTTCAAGCCGACAACACCGCCGCCGATGACAACAACCTTGCCAGGGGCAACGCCCGGAACGCCGCCAAGCAAAGTGCCCAGGCCGCCATTGGCTTTCTGCAGGGCAACTGCGCCCACCTGGATGGACATGCGGCCGGCAACTTCGGACATCGGCGCCAACAGCGGCAGACCGCCCTTGGCATCGGTGATGGTTTCGTAAGCAATCGCGGTGCAACCGCTTTCCTGCAGCAGTTCGGTCTGGGTCGGATCGGGCGCCAGATGCAGGTAGGTGAACAGCAGCTGGCCTTCGCGCAGCATTTTGCATTCAACCGGCTGCGGCTCTTTTACTTTCACGATCATTTCGGCGCTGGCGAAGATTTCTTCGGCGGTCTGGGCGATGGTGGCGCCGACCTTGATATAATCCTCATCCGTGCAGCCGATGCCGATGCCGGCATTGGTTTCGACAACCACCTTATGGCCGCGTGCAACCACTTCGCGCACGCTGGTCGGGGTCATGCCGACACGAAATTCGTTGTTCTTGATTTCCTTGGGTACACCGATAAACATCTTTTCTCTCCCGAATGGCCGCAGGGGTTTTGTCGCCTCACTGCGGTCCAGTTATTCCCAAGCCTGACTCTATTGGATGGCGCGCCGAATGTGCTTGCTATTTTTGGGTGATTTGGCGACAAATTTCGCATAAAATCGTCAAAATAAGAGAAATCTTCGAAGGATATTGCGTTGATTGAGCTAGATGAGGTGGATCGTAAGATCCTGAGCCTGTTGCAGCAGGATGGCCGCATGTCCAATGCGGAGCTGGCGGAGAAGATCAATCTATCGGCCAGCGCCTGCCTGCGCCGGGTACGGCGGCTGGAGGATGACGGGGTTATCGACCGCTATGCCATGATCCTGAATCCCAAGGCGATCGGGCGGACCTCCAATATTTTTGTTGAGATCACGCTGAAATCACAGTCGGAGGAAAGCCTGAACGAATTTGAGGCGGCGGTGGCCAAATGCCCCGGTGTCATGAGCTGCCATCTGATGTCGGGTGACTATGATTACATGATCCGCATTGCCGTCAGCGGGGCCACGGAATATGAACATATCCATAAAAGCTATCTGGCGCGCTTGCCTTATGTGGACCGGATCCGGTCCAACTTCGCGCTCCGCACCGTCTGTAACCGCACCACCTTCAAATTCGCCTGAGAGACTGCCCTGATGAATAAACTGCTGATGACCGTTATTGCGTCCCTGTTGCTGGCCACCGCTGCCCAGGCCGATGACGCGGCCCAGGCCCGCACCTTTTTTGAGGGGTTCGCCGCCAAGGTGAATGACTATGACCAGGGGGTGGCCGACCTTTATTCTGAGGAGGCTAAAATCATCACCCTGCGCACCGACGCCGAAGGCGGCCCGCATCGGGTCAGCCATCATGCCTTGAAATGGAAACGCATTATGGTGCTCGCCATGCAGCTGGGAAAAATCCGCCAGGATAAGACCGATTTCACCATCACCGATGTGATCGATGAAGGCGACGGCACCTACAAGATCAAGGCGGAACGCACGTCCCACCTACTCTGTTACACCGACAGGGGCTATTTCCAGCGGGTGAAGCGGCAGGTGGACGGAACTTTCCTGATCGTCCAGGAATATCTGGAGACACAGGAAAAGAGTGATTGCTGATCAGGCTTTTACGCGAGGTGGACAAGAACGGAGAGGCAAAGGCTTGCAAGCCCCCGTCGCCTGCGCCAATTTGTTGAAAACACAACCATCAACAAGGCTGCACATCCATGACCATCCGCCCGGAAAGCCTGGCGATCACGATCCTGCTGACCATGCTGACCGCATTGGGGCCGATCTCGACTGATTTATACCTGCCCTCCCTGCCGTCGATCCAGGCGGCCTTCCTGACCGATGTGCCAACCGTTCAACTGACCTTGTCGGTCTATCTGATCGCCTTTGCGGTCTGCCAACTGGTCTATGGACCGCTGTCGGACCGGTTTGGGCGCCGACGGGTGCTGATCTTAGGGGTTGGCATTTATGCGGCGGCCTCGGTGGCTTGCGTCTTTGCGCAATCCGTTGAGCAGCTGGTGGCGGCCCGGCTGTTTCAGGCGCTGGGTGGCTGTTCCGGTGTGGTGGTGGCGCGGGCGGTGGTGCGCGATGTTTATGGCGCGACCCGGGCGGCGAAGCTGCTCTCCTACATGGGGACGGCCATGGCGCTGGCCCCGGCTTTGGGGCCGATTTTGGGCGGGTATCTGACCGTGGCCTTTGGCTGGCAGGCAAATTTTGTTGTGTTGAGCATTTTTGGCGGGGCCTGCCTGATGGGGCTTATCTTCCTGCTGCCGGAAACCCATCACGACACTGATCCGACCGCCTTCAACCCGCCGCAGATGCTGCGCAATTTCAAGAGCCTCTTGGGCCATGGCGGCTATCGCGGTTATCTGTTTACCTCCGCATTTAGCTATTCCGGTCTGTTTGCCTTCATTTCCGGCTCTTCTTTTGTCTTCATCAAGGTGCTTGGTCTGACCGCGGATCAATATGGCTATTGTTTTGCGGCCATCGTGCTGGGCTATATGGCCGGCACCCAAATCGGGGGGCGCTCGGTCACCCGCTTTGGCATCAAGGCCATGGTGCAATGGGGCGCGGTGATTTCCGCGGTGGCGGGGCTGGCCATGGCGGCTTTTGCCATTATGGGTGTCAGTTCCGTGGCGGCGGTTCTGGCGCCCATGATCCTCTATATGGTCGGCATGGGGCTGGTGCTGCCCAACTCGGCGGCGGGCAGCATCGGGCCGTTCCCGAAAATGGCGGGCGCGGCCTCCAGCCTGCTGGGCTTTTGCCAATATTCCATTGCGGCGGCCATCGGCTATGCGGTCGGCCATGCCTTCAACGACAGCCAGATCCCCATGGCCCTGGCCATCGCCTTCATGGGGTTGGCGAGCTTCCTTTGTTATTTCCTGATGATCCGCGGTGTCAGCGAACCGGCGGAAGAGGCGGTGTAAGAGATGCGCGACAGTTTGAGACAGAAAATCATCGAGGTCTGCAATACCAAGATTGCGGCCAAGGGCGAAGGGGTGGGCGTTTCCTTCTATGCCTTTTTCAAGAACCGCAATGACGACCCGGATCTGTTGATGGAAGCCGCCACATGGTGGATCCGGACCCACCAGCTTGATCATTTCGAAAAAGCCGTGAAGATCCGGGATATGGTGCAGGCCGGTCAGTAAGCGTTATTCCAGCCAGGCGCGAATCTTCTCTTCCGCCTGGGGCAGGAAGACCACGCCGTTGATATGGCCCAAGGGGCCGGTGATCACCTGCAGATCCACCTCATTGCCCTGGTTTTTGAGGGTTTCGGCCAATTTCATGGATTCTTCTGGCGGGAAGATCAGGTCGCCTTCGGCGGGCAGGAACAGGAATTTGGCCTTGATCTTGTCCAGGTCCGCCCGGATGTCATAGGTTTGGCAGGCGCGTACCAGATACAGGAAATGGTTGGCATCCGCGATGGCCGCCCGGGACTGGCCACGTTCATTCAGCATCTTTTCCACGGAATAGAGCGCTTTCAGATTCAACGCCGGGTCTTGTGTTTGGTCGGCCCATTGATTGTCATGTTTGGCGACCCAGCCGGCCTGGAAGGCATCCATGGTGACCGATTGCAGGGCCACGCCCAGGCCCGCCTTGGGCAGGTCCTTGCCATAATAATCCCCGCCATTCCAGTTGGCATCCAGCTTGATCGGGTCGGCCCAGGTTTTCAGCATGCCAATCAGATAGGGCGTGCCGGAGGCGCCCGGCGAGATCACCGGCATGGCGCGCGGCACCATCTCGGGATATTTCGCGGCCCAAACCAATGTCTGCAAGGATCCCATGGAGGCACCTGCCACCCCATGCAGCTTCTTGATGCCAAGGCTGTCCAGCAGTGCTTTTTGCACATGGACAAAATCCTCAATGGTGACCACCGGGAAAGTGAGGCCATATGGCTTGCCGGTGTCGGGATTGATGCTGGCCGGGCCGGTGGTGGTGACCTGGGGATTATGAACACCCAGATTGACCAGGGTATCGGCACTGATCACGAAATATTTGTCCGTATCAATGGCCTTGCCCGGACCGATGATATTGTCCCAATAACCCGCCGCCTTATCATCCGGCGCATATTTGCCGGCCGCGTGGGAATTGCCGGAAAAATAATGGGCGATCAAAATCGCATTGGATTTATCCTGATTCAGGTTGCCATAAGATTCCCATCCTACTTTGACATCCCTGATCACGGCACCGCCCACCGTCTGGTAGCTTTCCATCTGGAAAACCTTCTTTTCGGTCAAAAGTGGCGGGGTCTCATCGGCTCTGGCAAAGGAGATGGTTGAAATGAAAATGGCTAAGATAAACAGATACAGCCGGGCAATGCCCGGAAACCGTTGTCCGGTGCGCATGGATCTACTTCCCCTGTTTCAATGGATTTCGGATCATTATCCGGGAAAATCTAAAGAAAGATACCCGTATAAATGGGTATATGGCGCTGTTGGCGCGGCCAGGATCCAATTTATTCCCAAAAATATTGATTTTGTGACGGCGATCACTTCGGACAGCCAACCGGTTTGTTATTCATAATCACATAAACACCCTGGATATGGGATCAGGAGCGAGGAATAGACCCATGGTTGGCAGCGTCAGGAATATCTCAATCGGCATGGCAGGCGGTATTCTGCTGGGTCTTTCGATGATTTTCATGGAAGCAGCCTTCGGTCTTCTTCTCTGACGGAACCACACGTCGGATCGACTGCAAGCCTCAAACACCCCGCCCAAGAATTTTGCGCATTATTTGTCCGGGCCCCTGAACGACAAGGGGGCCCGTTTTTTATGGGCCCCCTCATACATAGCATTCAACTGTTCTCGATAGGGTTTAGTCTATCGATCCGTCCGCGGCTGGCCGCAGCACGTGGGTATGGTCGGCATGGTATAGATGGCTGTCGGCAAAGTTATCTTGGCTGAGCACGCGCCCGACCAGAATCAGGGCGGTCCGCGTGATGCCCAGTGGTTTCACCTTGTCGCGGATATCGGCCAATGTGCCATGGACGAACTGCTGGTCCGGCCAAGTGACCCGGTAACCGACTACCACCGGGCAATCCTCGCCATAATGGGGTTTCAATTCCTTGATCACCTTGGCCAGGTTGTTGATGGAGAGATGGATCGCCAAGGTCGCGCCGGTTTTGGCGAAGTTTTCCAACGTTTCCCCTTCCGGCATGGATGAGGCGCGTACGGCTGTACGTGTCAGCACGATCGACTGGGAAACACCGGCCAGTGTCAGTTCGGATTCCAGCTCTGCCGCCATGCCCGCATAGGCGGAGACACCGGGTGTCACGTTGAACGGGATATCCAGTTCTTTCAGACGACGGATCTGTTCGGCGATCGCGCCATAAAGGCAGGGATCGCCGGAATGAACCCGGGCAACATCCTGCCCTTTGGCATGGGCGGCCTTGATCTCTTCCATGATCTCATCAAGATGCATGGGCGCGGTATCGATCACGCGGGCGCCTTCTGGTGCTGCTTTGACGATTTCTTCCGGGACGAGGGATCCGGCATAAAGACAGACCGGGCTTTCCTGGATCAGTTTCAAACCGCGCACGGTGATCAGATCGGCGGCACCGGGGCCGGCACCAATAAAATATACAGTCATCGGTCAGGCTCCTCAGTCTTCCATTTTCTTGGCATAGCCACGCGGGGTGTAAACGATATTGCGCCCGCCGCGCTCAACAAAGCGGGTTTCGGAATTGCCGATCATTACCAATGTCAGCATGTCCACTTCTTCCGGATCGAAATCGGCCAGGGTGACCACCTTGATGGTCTCATCCACGCGGCCCAGATTCCGGGCGATCAGGACCGGGGTTGTTTCCGGGCGGTGGTTCAACAGGATGGTTCGCGCTTCGCCCAAAAGCGTGCGGCGGCGCAGGCTTTGCGGGTTATAGAACGAAATCACGAAATCCCCCTGGCCGGCCGCTTCCAGGCGTTTCAGGATATGGTCGCGCGGGGTCAGCAGGTCAGACAGGCTGATGGTACAGAAATCATGGTTGATCGGCGCGCCGATGCGGGCGGCCGCTGCCTGGAAGGCGGAAATGCCGGGCACAACCGTCACCTCAACCCCGTTCCAGGCACGGTCATCCTTGCGGTCGATCAGTTCGAACACCAGGGTTGCCAGGGCATAAATGCCGGGGTCGCCAGAACAGACCAGCGCCACGTCGCGGCCCTCGGCCGCCAGTTCCAGTGCGCGCCGGGCGCGCGCCTCTTCCTCACCCAGTTCGGAATTATGGGTTGGCTTGCCAGCGATCAGGTCGGCGCAAAGATCCAGATAAAGCTGGTAGCCGACAATCTCGTCCGCTGCTTTCAACGCCGCGACGCTTTCTGCTGTGCGCCATTCGAGGTTTCCGGGGCCGATGCCAACCACAAACAGTTTGCCCCGTGACCGGCCTTTGCCAGTCAGGTCGACCAGGGGCGCACGCGCAATCGCCACTGTATGTTTCGGGTCTTTCTGTTTCGGCAGGATCAATTCGCCCTCTGGCCCGGCCAGCGCCAGGGCGGATCCTTCCGCCACGCCATGACAGCCGGTTTCGGCAAAGACCACGTCGGACGGATTGGCCAGGCGCGGGGTCTCCGCTTCCAATGTTGCGGCCTCGAACAGGCGGAAAGGTTTATTGAGATCCGCTGCCAGATGATGCATGGCCGGTTCATCGCCCTTGATGTCGATTGAACCGATGGCGGCAACGGACTGGGCGGAAAGGCCCTGATCATAAAGGGCGGCTTTGACCATCCCGGTCAAATCACCGGCAGGCGCACCGCGCTCGCAGCCAACTCCGATGGTCAATACCGGCGGGTGGATCACAAGGGTCTTTTCATCGGTACAATCGGCCTGGTCGGTGATCAGCACGGTAAACTCACCCTCATCGGCGAATTTGTCCGCAGGCGGCCAGCTCTCGTCACCTGCTTCGATCACCAGCTTCACCGGTTCGCCTGCCAGCATGGCGGCGGTGACCGGTTTCATCATGTCCGGGTTTTCCAGAACCCAGCCAACGGGCGGCTCATCCAGCGAGAAGCCGTGGCACAGGTCGCTTGCGGTGGTGACGGCGGCCAACGTCTCCAGCTTGCCCGCCAGCTCACGGGTCAGGGCGTTGGCACCCCGATGCCCGCCCAGCAGCGGGATCACGGCGGATTTGTCTTCCGGCACGGACAGGACCGGGGATTCATCCCGTTTGTCGCCCAAAACCGGGGCGAGTGCCCGGATCAGGATTGCGGAGGCGCAAACCCCAATGATGGTGGTCTTTTCCGCAAACAGGGTGCGGATATGATCCATGGTATTGTCAAAGGTGACGTCCGCATCGGGCAGGCGTTTGGCCAGGCCATGGACAGAAGCGTTTTCCAGATGGCCCGCGATCTCTTTTGCGGTTTCAAATGCTGACTGGGTCAGTGCGATGACGGCAATGGTCATTTCCAGGCTTCGCCTCTCTTATGGACAAGGATCATGGAGAAATACGGGGCTTTTTCCAGATCAACTTCACTTAAACTGGAGACCACCTGGTTTTCCATGGTGGCATGGCTGATATAGCGGGCCTCATTCATCAAATCCAAACGCTCGATGACGCGCCGGATCTTGGGCAGATGGCGGCCGACCTTGATGATGGCCGCGCTTTCCACTTGCGTTAGCCTGCGTTCGAGCAGGTCTTCTTCAATGGGGCCGGGCATGACGGTCATCACGTCATTGCGGCTGGCCAACGGCGATCCGATAGCGGCGGCGGTTGCCATCAGGGAGGAGACACCGGGCACGACCTGGACCGGATAATCTTCGGCGATGCGGCCAAACAGATACATGAAGGACCCGTAAAAGAAGGGGTCGCCCTCGCACAGAACCGCGACGTCATGGCCCTTGTCCAATTCAGCGGCAATCTCGACCGCGGCGGTATCATAGACCTGCTGGGCCGGGAAACGGGCCACTTCCATGGGCATGCGGATCGGGATTTCCTTGTGATGACCGTCCAGATGATCGGCGGCGATGGTGCGCGCCATGGATTCACCCTCCAATGGCGCGGGCCAGGCCAGAACCGGCACGTCACGAATGACCCGCAATGCCTTCAGGGTGATCAATTCCGGGTCGCCAGGGCCGACACCGACGCCATAGAGCGTGCCTTTAGTGGTCGTTCCTTGTTCTTCGGCGATACTCATAGCCGCTTAATCCTCGTCTTCATCGTAATAATCGTCATCATCCCCATCCTCTTCATCTTCCAACAGGGTGATAACGCGGTTTTTCAAATCATCCAGTTTTGCAGGCGGCAGTTTAATGCCGGTTAGCGCCGCGTGATGTTCCAGCAGCACCAGATCTTCCAGGACCTGGCCCAGGCAGGCGACAATATCGGTGGCTGGGGCCAGCGCCGCGTTGGCCAGGGTCGCGGGCAGCCGGGCCGCGATCTCTGCCGTGGCCGGGTTCAGCGGATGACTGTTCTGGCTGACCGATTCAACCGCGATCTGACTGAGGGCAAAGACGTCTTTCCAGAGTTTGGAATCCTGATACTGGTCGCAGAGGTTGGCCACGGATTTATCCTTTGAAGGCGATGAGATGGGTCACGGCCATGAGAGGTTTCCACCCTTTGAGCGGTCCAACGGCCTGTTCGCGGGATACCGCAATCCGGCTCATCTGGCCACCCCATTTTTCGCGCGATTCCAGCAGTTTTGCCTCCCCTTCCAGGGTGACCGCATTGGCGGCCAGGCGTCCGCCAGCCGATAACGCCTTCCAACAGCTTTCAAACATGTCATTTGCGGTCAGGCCACCGCCGATGAAAATGGCATCTGGCCGGGGCAGGTCTTTCAGCACCTTGGGTGCTTCGCCTTCTATGATTTTTAGGAGTGGTACCCCAAGCCGATCCGCATTTTCGCGAATCATTGCGATACGAGCGGGGTTTTTTTCGATTGTAATTGCCCGACCACCGGCGCGCATCCATTCAATCGCGACCGACCCGCAGCCGCCGCCCACATCCCAGAGCAGCTGGCCCGGCTGTGGCGCCAGGGAAGCCAGAGTGGCGGCGCGCACTTCACGTTTGGTCAACTGGCCATCATGGGCAAAGGCATCGTCCGGCAGGCCCGCCAAGCGACTGAGCGGCCTGTTTTCCGGATCGGCCAGGCAGATGATGGCGATGGTGTTGAGATCGGCCCCTCTCGGATGGCTCCAGTCGCGGGCGATGCCGGAAATATGCTTTTCCTTCGTGCCGTCCAGATGTTCCAGGACTGTAATCTGGCTGTCACCATAGCCCATCGCGGTTAAATGGCGTGCCAGAATCTCAGCCGTGCCGCCGTCTTCCGCCAGGATCAGCAGCCGGGCACCGGGCCGTATATGCAGGTTGACCATGGCAAGCGGCCTGCCATGCAAGGTCAAACAATCTACATCGGCGGCCTGAAGGGGCCAGCCGAGCCGGGCGGCGGCCAGGGAAAAGGCACCAATGGCCGGCAGGACGGTCAGCGGTTCATGCCCAAAAGCTTTGCCCAGGGTGACGCCGATCCCGAAACTCATCGGATCGCCGGTGGCCAGAACCACGACCGGCTTGCCTTCCAGTGCCCGGATATCGTCGATGGTGTCGGTCAGCGGGGATTTCCAGGTCATGCGTGTGGCCCCGTGGCTGTCCGGCAGCATGGCCAGATGACGTTCCCCGCCAATCACCACTTCGGCCGCATCAATCAGGGCCCGTCCTTGTGGTGAAACACCGGACAGGCCGTCTTCTCCGATGCCGATGACAGAGAGCCATTTCTTCATTCTTCATTTCCCCCGGCCAGCGCATTGACGGCGGCAGCCGCCATGGCGCTGCCACCAAGGCGACTGTGCAATGTGATATAGGGAACCCCTAGTTCCGCCGCATGGTCGGCCAGGGCGCGCTTGGATTCTGCTGCTCCGATGAAACCCACGGGGAAACCCAAGATCACTGCCGGCTTTGGCCAGCCCTCACTGATCCGTTCCATCAGGTGGAAAAGTGCAGTCGGCGCATTGCCGACGGCGACCACTGCGCCCTCGACCCAGGGCTGCCACAGCTCAACCGCGGCGGCGGATCGCGTGGTGTCCAACCGTTGTGCCATGCCGGGTACCCCATCCATCCGCAGAGTGCAGATCACTTCATTCTTGTTCGGTAGTTTCGTGCGAATAATACCATGTACGACCATTTGGGCATCGGTCAGGACCGGCTTGCCGGATTGAAGCGCCTCCATCCCGGCTTCAGCGGCGCCGTCCGACCAGTCAATCAATTCGACAATCTCCGGGTTAGCGGCGGCATGAACCACGCGGATCGCCAGCGCATGCAGGCTCTCCGGCAGGCGGGTCAGATCTGTTTCCTGGCGGATCTGTTTGAAGGAGGCTTCATAGATCGCCATAGGATCACGGATATAGTCAAATTTCAGGCTCATGGCCTCTTTTCTCCCGTCACGCCTAAGATCCAGGCTTCTTCAGCCTCGACCTTTTGTTTTTCTTCTTCTGTCAGGGCCGGATCTGCTTCAAACAGCGTTCCTAGCCGGTCTACTTCATCCAGGTCGGCATAATGTCGCGCCAGTGCCACCACCTGTCCCGCATCTTTCGGTTTGCCGGGGATCTCTTCCGGTTTCACCAGTGACGGATAGGCTTCCGCCAATATAACCTGTGCTTCGGCCTGGTCCGACAATCCAGTCTCAAACGGCCAGATCGCCGTGGCAAAGGCAATCCTGGGGTCAGTGCGCAATTGCCAGACCCTTGGAATACCGGTCAGAGCCTGGCTGCCCACGGCCCCATTATAGGCCAGTTTCCAGCAGGGCTGGGTGGTGCGGATCCGGTGTTCCACCAACCGTCGTTCCGCCAGGTCGCCGGGGCCATGGGGACGGCGGCCTTTATATTTTAGGAACGGCCGGTGCCGTCTCTCGGTGCTGCCCCAGAAAGGGAAAGCCTCGCCGCTGATCCGCTCATTCAACCGTTCGGCCAGGTCGAACCGGTTGTTATGATTGTCAGGGCCATCAACCAGACCGTCATCCAGCTCCGACCAGATCTTGCGCCAGAGAAGGCCGGTATGCCCCAGGCTGGTTACGGTTCCGGTGGGATAGCCGAAAGGAAAATCGAACCCCGCCAAGACCCGCTTCCCTTGTGCCACTCTCTCGCCCAGAAGATCCGCAAGCTGCCTGGTCGCGGCATCCCTGGTGCTTGGATTTTCCAGGCAGGTCTGCACCAGGCGGCCGTCCTTTCGGGCCAGTTCCGTGAACCAGATGCTGTCTTTGCCTTTCTTTGGGCTGTTGGCAGCACTCCAGTCCACGGTGAGATAGCAGTCAAAGGCCGGCATGGCCGCTTGCCTTACCCTTTATAGCCGTTTTTCAGGGTCACCGGTCCCAGTGGGTGATCCGCATGGGGATAGGGGTGATGATGATGGTCGTGATCATGCCCATGCCCATGCCCATGCCCATGCCCATGATCGTGGCTATGGCCGTGATCGTGGCTATGGCCGTGATCGTGGCTGTGTCCATGGTCGTGATGATGGTGATGTCCGTGACTGTGGGAATGGTCATGATCGTGGGAGTGATCATGGGAGTGGCCTTCTTTGTCATTCAGCCCTTCCACATGATGGTGGTGGCTTTCCTGCGGCAGGCCGACCTCGTCTTCAAAGCCCAGCACCTGTGCGCGGTATTTGCACATCTGGCAGTTCATCACATTCGCGCCTTCCAGGATCTCCCAAACGCGCTCGGCGAAGGTCTCCATCACCATGGGATGGTCGTTCAGGTAACCAACCTTAATGAATTCCACATCCGGATGGCGCGCCGCCACGGTATCAACCGCGTCATAGATCCGGTCGACCAGGATGCCGGTGAACAGGAAATAGGGGAAAACCAGAATGCGCTTGTAACCAAGCTTCACATAATGTTCCAGGCCCGGCTCCACCAGCGGGAAAGTGACGCCGGAATAGCAGGTTTCGGCCCAGCCGAAGCCTTTGCCTTCCCACAGCATGCGGGTCACTTTGCAGACATTGGAATTGGCATCCGGGTCGCTGGCCCCGCGACCGACAACTGCCAGCAGAGTCTCATGGCGCGAGATGCTGTCATCGCAAGTCTCCAGCGCCTCATCCACCCGGCCGCCAGCAGCCTGCAGCATTTTGAGGTCAACGGCCAGCTCGCGGCCATATTTGATTTCAACGCCCGGATTTTGCGCCGCGTAGGTATTCAGAACGGATGGGATGTCATTTTTGGCATGGCCGGCGGCAAACAGCATGCCGGGCACCGCCAAAATAAACTCACAGCCCTCTGCGCGCAGATTATCCAGGCCCGTGCGGATAATCGGGGTGGCAAATTCCAGGAAACCGTAATCCACCGGCAGGTGCTGCCAGCGCTGTTTCAACTGTTCGCTGACCTGTTTGAACTGGTTGACCGCGTCTTCGCTGCGGCTGCCGTGGCCGCAGACCATGATGCCGATCTTGCGGCCGTCTGCGGTATGGGTCGGAATGTGGAAAGGATCCTGATGGATGTCAGACATATTTGCCCCGTTCTGATTATGGGTTCTCATGAATTACGGTTTCAATTGGACCGGATTTTTTCCGGCCCTTGAGTCTATTTGCCCCGGCCCAGGGTGCGAATGGCCAAGGAACTATCACCCTTTGCCGCCTCTGTCAGCAATATATCCGCCGCATCCTGTCCGAAAAACGGCTTGGTTGCAAAGCCACACCAGAAAGGTATCTTATACGGGTAGAGCTTGTCCGCATGATTCAACTGGCTTTATCCGGTCCAGTTCGGTTAATGTCCCGCCGGGGCAGGTTACTGGGTGAGGGTTCACGACAGTGACTGAAGCAGGTATTGAACATAGAGAACTGCCGTATCGGGAAGAGGATTTGGATCTCAAATCCCTGAGCCCGCTTGTGCGCTGGGCCTATGATTATTGGAAAGGCAAGATCCGCGACGGGCGTTTGCCTGGCCGGGCCGATCTGGATCCGCTTGAGATGAAACCGATCCTGCCCAATATCGTTTTATTGTCTGTGCGTGCGGAGCCACTGGATTTCTATTACCGTCTGATCGGGACTGAAATCGACCGGCATTCCCAGAAATACAATACCGGTAAATGGATGAGCGAAATTCCCGAACGCCGGGAACCCAGCAAAGTCTGGTCCAACTGCAGATTGGTTGCGGAAACCGGCCAACCCAGTTGTCGCTCGATTCCCTATGTCGGTCCGCATCGCGATTTTCTGGCCACCTGTCAGATCAACCTGCCGCTGGCCAGTGACGGGCAAAGGGTCGATATGCTGATGATCGTTGTGGATTATATCGAAGCCCACCGCCAGCGGGCGAGGCGTTGAAACCTATTCAGACATCTTGGGTGAAATCTGTCTGGGCAACGGATTTCCGGGATTGCATCAATTGGATCCAGTTTTGCAGCTCTGGGTATGATGCCAATATATTTTTCCCTTCCGGAGCCTTTG
The DNA here is from genome assembly GCF_003385955.1 of Aestuariispira insulae. Lineage (GTDB taxonomy): Bacteria > Pseudomonadota > Alphaproteobacteria > UBA8366 > Aestuariispiraceae > Aestuariispira > Aestuariispira insulae. The sequence continues at coordinate 31,285 of NZ_QRDW01000009.1, read as the reverse complement.
CCAGATAGGCCAGCACAGGATAGGCGTGGAAATCTGCGAGAGAGGGGGCATATGTTCCGGCCAGGAACGATTTTCCGTTTTTTATTTTTGTCAGCTGCGCCAGGCATTTATGGGCTTGCTGGATGGCCGGTGTGATTTTCTCGAGATCCGGCGTTTCCCGCTCCATTTGCTCAACATAGATATCCCATACCAAGGTGCGGTAGGCATATGAATCGATGATCGCAATAACCTGATCCATACGGCTGGCGCGCTTGTGGTCGGTCGGGGTTAAACTGGGATCTTCGGTCAATCGGTCCAGATACCGGGTGATGGCGCCGGTTTCAAATAATTTGAAACCGTCATGATCAATGGCCGGAATGCGGTTGAATGGGTGAATTTCGGCATATCCGGCGGGTATCTTCTCTGGCGAAAAGATATCCACCGAAACCTGTTGATAAGAGAGCCCTTTTTCCAGGAGCACCATTTCCACGATCCGGGAATACACACTGTATCCGGCACCGTAAAATAGTATCTCTCCGGTCTGGGGCATGACGGTCAGTCTTCCCGCGGCGCGTGTTTGTTCAGGATGCGCTGCAGGGTCCTGCGGTGCATTTTCAAGCGCCTGGCGGTTTCGGAGACATTATGATCGCATTGCTCGAACACCCGCTGGATATGTTCCCAGCGGACCCGGTCGGCGCTCATGGGATTTTCCGGCGGTGGCGGCAGGGTGTTGTCCTTGGTCAGAAGAGCGGCTTCAATCTGGTCCGCGTCGGCGGGCTTGGACAGATAATCGATGGCACCGGCCTTGATGGCAGAGACGGCGCTGGCGATATTGCCATATCCGGTCAGCATGATAATGCGGATGTCGGGCCGGGATTCGATCAGGGCTTCGACCACTTCCAGCCCGCTGCCATCCTCCAGGCGCAAATCCAAGACAGCAAAGGCAGGCGCGCGTTCGGACAAGGTCTCGAGGGCTTCCCCCACGCTGCCGACGCCGGTCACGTCAAATCCGCGTTTTTCCATGGCCCGGACCAGACGGTTCCTGAGCGGCATGTCATCATCCATGATCAGCAGGGACCGGTCGCTTGCCGGTCTGGAGGGAAAATCGGTCATCTCATCACTTTCTGCATTGGGTCCATCAAGCATTTTCTTGTTTCTTATCGGTTATTTAGTGTCGAAGACATCGCGTTTCCAGCGAATCATCACCTGCGCACCGCCGGCCTGCATGCCGTTACCGGCAACCAGGTTGCGAAACAGCACACGTGCGCCAACCCGTTCCAGCAGGGTCTTGGCAATGAAAATTCCAAGGCCCATATGATTGCCGGTACTGGTCCGGGTTGAAATATAGGGTTCCCCGATACTGTCCAGCACCTGGCGTGGAAATCCGGGGCCGTCATCCCGGATGGTGATGCGCACCTCATCTTCATTCCAAAAAAGCTGCAGGCTCACAGTGTTTTTTGCGAATTGGCCAGCATTCTGGATCACATTGCCAAGTCCCTGGACCAATTCCGGCTTGCGGGTGAATTCCGGCTCCCCGCCCTGGTTATCAGCTTCGATCGCGAGATCTGCTGTGACGCCGTCTGGCAGATAGGTGTCCAGGATTTCCTGGGCGAGATCGGTTAGCAACACCTGTTCATAAGGCGCGCCGCCTTTGGTTTCCGGCCGCTGGCGCAGGGAGGCCAGGATCTCGCGACAGCGGTCGGACTGGCTGATCAGCAGTTCGATATCCTCGGCCAGCGGGCTGTCCTCCGGCACATCATTGGACAATTCCTTGGCGACGACCGCAATGGTGGCCAGGGGGGATCCCAGCTCATGGGCAGCGGCGGCGGCCAGCCCGCCCAGGTCGGACATGCGCTGCTGTCGGGTGAGGGCGGATTCCGCTTCGGCCAGCGCCTTGGCGGTGCGCCGGGATTCCTCCATCAGGGACCAGAGATAAATGGTGGTGAAAACAATGGCGACGGAAACCGCGGTCCAGATCCCGATCACGTAGATCATCGGTATTTCCAGGGGCGTTCCAGACCATGGCAGAGGGCGGTGCTGGAATGCCAGGAAAGAGACCGCCAGCAGGGCAACCACGCTCAAACCGATCGTGGCTTTTTTCGAGAGCATGGTTGCGGAAACCGTGACTGGCACCAGGATCAACAGGGAGAACGGGTTCTGCAATCCCCCGGTCAGATAGATCAGGGCGGTCAGCTGGGCAATATCAAAAACCAGGATCCGGGTCACGTGGTAGCCGGTCAGCCGGGTCCGGCCCATCCCGATCACCAGGTTGGATAGGACCAGCATGCCAATCACGCCCAGGCATTCAAAAACCGGCAGCTCAAATCCCAGCAGATAACTGGTGGCCAGAACCGCCGCCGACTGGCCGGCGGCTGCGATCCATCGCAACAGCACCAGGGTCTGGGGACGAATGCCGGTGGAATTCTGGGGCATGGGGCCGGACTCACTTGAAAATCTGAACTGATCCAAAGTGATATATCCGGCCAGGGGCGGCTGCAAATCAAAACGGCCCGCCGGGGGGCGGGCCGATTGACGCACCTTTAAGTGGCCTTATGGTCAGGCGGTGATCGCCTGTTCAATAGCGGCCCGATCCAGACCCTTGCGGCCGATGACCACCAATTGCGACCGTTTGGCTTCGCCGTCTTTCCAGGCGCGGTCGAAATAGCGGTTGAAACGCGGGCCCACCCCCTGGATCACTTCGCGGCGATCCGCATTGGGCCGCAGCAGGAAACCTTTGACCCGCAGCACATCATGGGCCTTGACCACATTGATCAGCTTTTCTTCCAGTGCGTCGGCATCCTCTACCAGGTTCAGATGCACGGTGAAGCTATCAAATTCATCATGATTATGGTCGTCATGGTCGTGATCATGATCATCATCGTCATCATGATGGTGGTCATGATGGGACGGGCGCGCGTCCAGATCGTCTTCCGCAGCCGCTTCCAGGCCCAGCAGGATCGCCGGGTCTACAGCGGCGTTGGAGGCATGCAGGAAACGGACCCCGTCACGCAGGCTCTTGGCCAGTTCACTTTCGATTTCGCGTATCTCATCACCGTCCAACAGATCTGCTTTGTTCAGAACAACCATGTCGGCACAGAGCAGCTGGTCCTCGAACACTTCTTCCAGCGGGTTTTCATGGTCGAGATTTTCATCCGCCTCGCGCTGGGCCTGGACCGCGTCTTCATCATCGGCAAAGCGGCCTTCTTTCACCGCTTTCGAATCGACCACGGTGATCACGCCGTCAACCGTCACCTGGGCGCGCACTTCCGGCCAGTTGAAGGCCTTGACCAGCGGCTTGGGCAGGGCCAGGCCCGAGGTTTCGATCAGGATATGGTCCGGCTTGTCTTCCCGGTCCAGGATACCTTCGATGGCGGGCAGGAAATCATCGGCCACTGTGCAGCAGATGCAGCCATTGGCCAATTCCACAATATCATCTTCGGTGCAGCCTTCGATGCCGCAGCCCAGCAGCATTTCCCGGTCGATGCCCAGATCGCCAAATTCATTGATCAGGAATGCCAGCTTTTTGCCATTGGCATTCTCGATCATATGGCGGATCAGGCTGGTTTTACCGGCACCCAGGAAGCCGGTGATGACGGTGGCTGGAATTTTCTTTGCCATTGGCGGGAAACCCTTATTCGGTAACGTTGTTGTCTTTGAGGATGACAGGAAGTCCTGAAGCGACCAATACCGCTTTGTCCGCCGCTTTGGCAACCGCCTGATTGACCCATCCGGCTTCATCGCGAAACCGGCGCGCCAGTGCGTTTTCAGGCACGATCCCCATGCCCACTTCATTGGATACCAGCACAACCGGACCTTTCGCGCCCTCAATGGCGGCGACCAGGGCTATTCTCTGCGCGTCAATATTGCGTTCCGCCAGCAGGATATTGGTCAGCCACAAGGTCAGGCAATCCACCAGCAGGATGGTCTCCGGATTGCTGAGTTCCAGGATCTTTTCGGGCAGGTCCATGGGCGCTTCGGCCGTTTGCCAGTCCGGGCCGCGCTCGCTCTGATGGCGCTGGATACGGTCCGCCATCTCCGCATCCCAGGCCTGGGCGGTGGCAATATAGATTTTTGCCAGCCCCGCAGTGGCGGCGATTTCTTCCACCATCTTTTGCGCATAGCCGGTTTTGCCCGAGCGTGCGCCGCCACAGACATAGATGATTCCGGTCATTTGCCTTTGCTCACATAGCGGAATTTCAGGCCAAGCCTGCGGATGATTTCCTGTTCTTTCAACGATCCGGCCAGGCTTTCCGGCTCTGCCGCGGATGAGCCTTTGGCGACCAGATTGAACACCAGAACCCCGTCTGATTCGATAGAGAATGGATCGATCGTTAGGCGGTTGCCATCGATCTGGATCTTATGGTTCTCAAGAGGGGCGGTCTTGACCGCATCATTGTAACTGGCGCTGATCACGTCCGTGCCTTCGGCAAAGGTGATGGTGACCGGCCCGTTGAAATCACCTTCTGAAACCTTATTGCGGCCTTTGTTGAGAAAGGCCAGCCGGATTAGATGCACATCTTCGCCATGGGGCGGCAGATCGCCGGTGAAGGTGGCGACAAAGTCGCCATTGTCGCTTTCCCGGGGTTCGCTGACATAATCATAGGCCAGATCCCATTCCAGCTTGACCAGCTGCGGATTCTTGCGAAGCCGCCGCATCATCACCAGGAACATGATCAGCAGCAGGGCGCCGATGATCAGATCACTGCTCAAGAATTCGCCGAAATTCATGATTGATCCCCCTTGCTGCGCGGCAGCCAGTTGATGAAACCCACCCGCCAGTGATGCTGGCCCTCATGATCGATGTGATCCAGCCTGGTGACCGAGCAATTATCGATCGAAAAAGCCAACACCCGTTCCGGATCCAGCCCAAGCGCGAAGCTAATAGCGGCGCGGATTGTCCCGCCATGGGTAACGGCGATGATGTCCCGGCCCGCATGGCTGGCGGTGAGTTTGGTAATGGCGGGAACGGTCCTGGCGATCAGGTCGGTAAAGCTCTCGCCGTTGGGCGCGCGCTCATAGGCCGGTGCCAGCCAGTATCGATGGGCTATGCCGTCGCGGATTTTGTCGAAATCCTCATAGCTGACGCCCTGCCAGTCGCCAAAGGATTGTTCCTTGAAATCGGGTTCGATCAGGGACTCACTGAAATCAAGACCTTGGACAGCGATTGCCTCGGCCGTCTGGGCGGTGCGCTGCAAGGGAGTGCGCACCAATGCGGCACCGACGGGCAACATACCGGCCAGCGCCTGGAAGGTCGCCTGATCGGAACAATCGCAGGGCAGGTCCATTTGGCCATAAATGGTGCCGTTATGTTCGGTGACGGGGGCGTGGCGCACCCACCACCATCGGGTTACTGTCGTCATGAAAACACCTTAGGCAGATTTAGTCCGGTAAGGGACCAATGATAAGCCGAGGCCAGGGCGAGGAACAAGGCGATCTCGGTGATCTGCTGTGCGGCCCCCAGCGTGTCGCCGTTATAGCCACCCATCTTGCGACGGACCAGTGCCATGAACAGCCAGCCTGCCAGCAGGCTGGATCCGCAAACCGCCAGAATCAATATTGGCTCCAGTAAAAGATGCAGGATCCAGATGGCCATCCCCAGTCCCAGGACCAAGGCGATCAGGGTAACCTTGCTGTTGGGGCGTCCGGCACGCGCGGCCAAACCCGGTTTGCCGGCCAGCGGCATAACATTCATGCACCAGACCACCTGGGCGCGGGAAAGCGCATGGGCGGCGACCATGGCCAGCAGAACCAGTTTCGGATCAAAGAGGAAGACAAGGGCGGAGGCACGCAGGCCGACATTGATCATCAGCGCCAGCGCCCCATAGCCGCCGATATTGGAATCGCGCATGATTTCCAGCCGCCGCGCCGGTTCATGCCCGCCCCATAGCCCGTCGAATGCGTCGGAAAAGCCGTCTTCATGCAGGGCTCCAGTCACAATCGCGGTTGCGGCGATGGCCAACAGGGCCGCGATCCAGCCGCTGGGCAACAGAAGAAGCGCGCCCCAATATATCAAGCCACCCAACAGGCCGACCAGGGTACCGATCAAGGGAAAGCACCAGGCCGCACGGGCCAGGGGCCGGTTGCGCCAGGGGGCGGTTGGCAGGCGGGTCAGGAACATCAGGCCGATATTCAGATCGGTGAGCGGGGCAAAGCCCGTCACTTCCGGCACTGATTCCGGGGGGATGGCCCCCTTGCTGGTATTTTCACTTTCGCTTGTCATGGTGCCACGTTATATCCCTTGCGGGGATGACACCACTAGATAAAGGCCGACGTGCATGAGCGAAAATCCGTCAAAAGCCACATTTGCAGAATTGCGGGAACTGATTTCACATTTTCCGGGTGCCAATGAAACTGCGCGCAATTTTGCCCGCGAGCGCGAAGGGCAGCTGACCAAGCCGCCTGGCGCTTTGGGCCGCCTGGAGGAAGTTTCCGAATGGTTTGCCAGCTGGCAGGGCAAGGACCGGCCGGAAATCAAGCGGCCGCGCGTGGCGGTTTTTGCCGGTAACCATGGTGTCGCGGCCCAGGGCGTTTCCGCCTTTCCGCAGGAAGTGACCGTTCAGATGGTGGCCAATTTCCAGCATGGCGGCGCTGCCGTGAACCAGTTGTGCAAGGCTCATGACGCGGAATTGCGCGTTTATGAAATGGCGCTGGAAAACCCGACCGAGGATTTCACGCAAGCTCCGGCCATGACGGAAGAAGAATGTGCAACCGCGGTTTCCTACGGCATGATGGCGGTGGAAGACGGCCTGGACTGCCTGTGTGTGGGTGAGATGGGCATCGCCAATTCCACCAGCGGCGCGGCGCTGGCCCATGCGCTGTTCGGCGGCGAGGCCCGCGACTGGGTTGGTCCCGGCACCGGCGTACAGGGCGAGGCCTTTGAAAACAAGGTCCGTGTGGTCGGTGAGGCGGTGGCGCTGCATCAGGCTGCGATGACCGATCCGTTGGAAGTGCTGCGCCATCTGGGCGGTTTCGAGCTGGCGGCCATCGTCGGCGCGGTGATCGCGGCCCGTATTGCCCGCGTACCGGTGATTTTGGATGGCTATGCGACCACGGCGGCGGCGTCCGTCCTCTTTAAGATGGACCCGCATGCGCTTGATCACTGCATTGTCGGCCATCTTTCGGCGGAGCCTTCGCATATTCACTTGCTGGAAGCGATCGGCAAACAGCCTTTGGTCAATCTGAACATGCGCCTGGGCGAGGCCAGTGGGGCGGCGGTGGCTTTGGGCATCGTGAAGTCGGCGCTGGCCTGCCATAACGGCATGGCGACCTTTGCCGAGGCCGGTGTCAGCGGCGCCTGATCCCGGGGCGGATGATCTGCGTATCACAAGATGAACCGCTGTGATCCGGAAAGGGTTCAGCGGTTCTTTTCTTTTCAAATCACCCTGATAGACTGCCAGACATGAGAAAAATTATCGCCCTTCTTGCTGTTGTCATCCTGCCGCTGGTTCTGGCCAGCTGCTATATGCCGACCAAATATGATCTCAAGATCCAGATTCTCAAGGATGGGCGCTATGCCTATGAATATGAGGGAGATCTCATTCATCTGCGCTTCCTGCAGAAACTGGGCACAAAGGAAGTGGCCCAGGGCAGTGCGGAGGAACAGAAACAGGCAGAGATCTATATCGCGGATCTCAAGCGCGACCGGGGATTTAGCGAGATCAACTATGTGGGCGAGGCGCGCTTCCGGGTGAAATACCGCCACCAGGGCAATATCAACGAACGCAAGAGTTACAGTTTCGTACGCCGCAACGGCTGGTTCATGCGCATCCTGCGCAATCAGCCCGGCGTGGTGGAGCTGCAGGGCAATAAGCTGCCAAAGAATTATCGTGATGAACTGATCGCCACCGGTTTTGACAGCTGGGGCAAAATCCGGGTCTGGAGCGATGCCAATGTGGAATTTCACAATGCCGGCTATGTTCAGGAAGGCAACCCGACCATGTATGAATGGATCATCCGTTCCATGGCGGAGCCGACACCGAAAATGGTGATCGGGATCGATCCTTAAACACCGCAGAAATTCAAAGGAAACTGGCTGATGCTGGCCTATGGCAGCATGTTTTTGAGCGCCTTTCTGGCGGCGACCATTCTGCCGGTTTATTCGGAGGCGGTGTTAATCGGGTTTCTCACCGAAGACACGCTTAATCCCTGGATATTGTTGGTGGTGGCCTCGATCGGCAATACATTGGGCAGCGTTGTCAATTGGGCGCTTGGCCTTTGGTGTCTGCATTTCCAGGACCGCCGGTGGTTTCCGGTCAGCCAGAGAGCACTGGTAAAGGCGCAGGACCGGTTTCAGCGCTGGGGGCTTTGGTCGCTGCTGCTGTCCTGGGCGCCTTTTATCGGGGATCCGTTGACCTTTGCCGCCGGCATCATGCGTGTTCGATTTATCATCTTCCTACCGCTGGTGCTGTTGGCAAAAACAGGACGCTATCTATTTATCCTTCTGATTGCGTTGAAAATAATCGCATAGCCTTGGGGTTGTTTTTGCGCACGTTTTAGTGAACAATCATCGCTTGTTCGTTGCTCCGAACGCTTTCCTTTGCCAAGATGATCCGGTTACGAAGCGGTCAGGCTTCGGGACTGAGATGGTCACGGGGGAGTAACGGGGTTGAGTGCGGGTTGGGATAAACTGGTTGCTGACAAAGTGGCCTCAATCAAGGCTGTGGAGAAGAACAGCATTCTGCTGGCGGCGGCCAATCCAAAATTATTTTCCGAAATCATGCCGGGGCTGACCCGGTATGTGGATGTGACGTTTGCCGAAGAGGGCTGGACCGCGCTGGAGATGGCCAAGACCGGCAATTACATCGCAGCCATCATCGATGAGGACCTGCCGGGTCTGAGCGGTTTCGATGTGGCGCGCCGCTTGAAGCGGGAGCCGGATGAAAAAGGCTATACCCTGCCGGTGATGCTGGTCGCCCGGCGTGCGGAAGATCATGACGCGGTGGAACGGATCAAGGCCTATTGCGACGGCTATATGCTGGCCCCGTTTGAGGCAAGCCCCTTCCTGACCAGGTTTTGGGAAGTATGCGATGTCTATATGGAACGGGCCTGGGATGATCTGAATTACATCCAGTCCAGCGTGTTGAAAGTCGCCAAGAAAAACCTGATCAAGCTGTTCGATTCAGCCGCAATCCATGGCGCGGTGGATCCCAAATTATCGTCGGAATGCTCGGTGGCTCTGGTCAAGGCGGCGCGTTCTCAGGATCTCAATGGCGTTTTGACCATGCTGAAGAATCATCACAGCTATTCCTTCTGCCATGCGCTGAAGGTTTCCGCCCTGATGGCCCTGTTCGGGGAACAGGTCGGCCTGAAGGATGGTGACTTGGCGTTGTTGGCGCAGGGCGGCTTGGTCCATGATGTGGGCAAGGCGGTGACCGCTGTGCATCTCCTGGATAAGCCAACGGTGCTGGATGAAGATGAATGGGAGATCATGCGGCAACATGTGGAACATTCCGGCCGCATTCTGCGGGCCAGCGGCGAGGTGCCCCGGGAAGTGATCCATATCGCCGAGCGCCATCATGAAAAAATCGATGGCACCGGCTATCCTTATGGGCTGAAAGGCGCACAGATGGATGATCCCAGCCTGATTGCCATGATGATGGATATCTATTCTGCCCTGACCGACAAACGGTCTTACAAAAAAGCGTTCAGTAAGCAGAAATCCATGGAGATCATGGCCTCCATGGCGGGCCATCATATCGAACCGGGCTTCTTCGAGCGGTTCCGCGAAATGGTGCTCGACGGGGTGATTGATTGAGGCTGGTTCTCTTCGAAATAAAAAGAGCGCCCCTGATTGCTCAGGGGCGCTGTTAGTCACACAGCCGGGCGCGGATCACGCGGCTGCGTAAATGCCTGATTTCTTCACGTCTTCGGAAACGTGGCTTTCAAACTGTTTGAAATTTTGCTCAAACCGGCCGCGCAAGTCACGGGCGACCTGGTCATAGGCACCGGTATCTTCCCAGGTGGTTTTCGGCTGCAGTACCTCTGCCGGCACATCCGGACAGGTTTCCGGGATGAACAGGCCGAAATTCTCATCCCTGACCTTGGCGATGGAGGAAAGCTTGCCCTCCAGGGCCGCGCGCACCATGGCGCGGGTATGATGAATGCTCATCCGTTTGCCGGTGCCATAGGCGCCGCCGGACCAGCCGGTATTGACCAGCCAGCATTTGGCACCGGTCTTGGCCATTTTCTCGCCCAGCATCTTGGCATAGACGCCGGGGTGGCGCGGCATGAAGGGCGCGCCGAAACAGGTGGAGAAGGTGGCCTGCGGCTCGGTCACGCCGCGCTCGGTGCCGGCAACGCGGGCGGTGTAACCGCTCAGGAAATGATACATGGCCTGTTCCGGGGTCAACTCGGAAATCGGCGGCAGGACGCCAAAAGCGTCCGCGGTCAGCATCACGATGTTTTCCGGCTGGCCGCCCTGGCCGGTCGGTTCCACATTGGGGATGAAATCGATCGGATAAGAGGCACGGGTATTTTCCGCCAGGCTGTTATCGGCAAAATCGATCTCGCGGGTGAAGGGATCAAACACCGTGTTTTCCAGGATCGTGCCGAACCGCCGTGTAGTGGCGTAAATCTCCGGCTCCATCTCCGGGCTCAGGTTGATCACCTTGGCATAACAGCCGCCCTCGAAATTGAAGACGCCATCGTCGGACCAGCCATGCTCGTCATCGCCGATCAGGGTGCGGGTGCCGTCGGCGGAAAGGGTGGTCTTGCCGGTGCCGGACAGGCCGAAGAAGATCGCGGTGTCGCCCTTGGCGCCAATGTTTGCTGAGCAATGCATCGGCAGCACGCCTTGTTCCGGCAACAGATAGTTCAACACGCCGAAGATGGATTTCTTGATCTCGCCGGCATAGCGGGTGCCGCCGATCAGAACCATGCGCTTGGCAAAGTTTACGGTGACAAACACTTCTGAATTGGTGCCGTCGCGGGCCGGGTCGGCCTGCAGCAGGGGCGCGTGCAAAATGGTGAAGTCCGGTTCAAAATCGGCCAGGTTTTCCTGGGCCGGGCGAATGAACATATTGCGCGCAAACAGGCTGTGCCACGGGCTGTCGGATACCACGCGCACCTTGATGCGGTATTTCTCCGATGCGCCGGCATAAAGATCCTGCACATAAAGTTTGCGATTCTGGTAATAGCTGGTCATCTGGCGGTGCAGATTGTCGAACACTTCTTCCGTGGTCGATTTGTTGACCTGGCCCCACCAGATATTGTCGCGGCTGGAGGATTCGTCGACGATGAATTTGTCGTTGGGGGAGCGGCCGGTGAATTTGCCGGTTTCAACCGTCAATGCGCCGCCCTTGGTGATGGTGCCGAGGCCCTGGCGGACCGTCTCTTCGTAAAGCGCCTCTGCGCCCAGGTTCCAGAGAGCATCCCCCTCGTTGAAGACGCCGTGATTCTGAAGACCGTAAGTGCTGCCCTGGGAAGCCAAGGTTTCCTCCTGATGTGATTTTGACCCTATTCTAACGGGTAGGAAAGTTCCCACTCAATGATAACTACCCGTTCGGAAGTGCCTCTTGTATATCCGGGTAGGCGTCGAGAATCGAGTCGTAATTTGCGCTAAATTTGTCGCGGTAGCGATGATTCGAGGGCGAATTCAGCCCTTTGGCCGGGGCATTAGGGCAACTGTTTCACATGCACCTATTTCCCGGCTGCCGGAGAGGCCCATTCCACAACGGGTTGGGCTGATGTATAGACAAGCAGAGGCGACCATAACGGGCATCTTAGCCGTCAGGCACTCTTTCCACCCGGTCATGACTGTCATGACGGGTGCATAATATTCATGATGGTTGCGAAGCTGCGTCAGTCGTCATTTCGTGCAAGATTTGTCAAACGGACCAGCTCATCACGGGCTTCCTTCGCGTTATGCACTTTTTTGTCAAAACCTACCCGCGCTGTCTCGCCGCCGCGACGCAGGTCACAGCCGTCGGGATCGATCCCGGTCATGCGCCAGCCAACCCCGTCCAGGCCCAATAGGCGATTGGCATAAAGCCCGATGGCGTCGCTGTGATCGGCATTCATATGGTTGATGATGCCTTCTTCCGCGCGGTTGAGCGCGTCTGCACCGTCTTCCGGAAACACGACCTTGTCGCCCTCTACCCAATGAATCTGGCCGAACCCGGCAACCATATGAACCCAGCTCACCTCCATCCGGTAGAGATGAAAATCCTTGAAGCCGCGATAGACTTCCGCAGAGGGGTGGCGGCGGCAATAGCGGTCCAGCAGCATCGGATCATCACTGCGTTTGAACCGGCCCTGCACGGTAATACGGCTGCCGGTCAGCGGATTGTCCAATCCACCGGTGCCATCAAACAAAAGGGATGCGCGGCCATCGGCTTTCAAATTCTTGGTATGCTCGGCCAGATCGCTCAAAAACAGCAGCGGTGCCGCCTCCAGGTCACAGGCCGCCAGCACCAATGAGGCATAGGGCTGTTCCGGGTCTCCGGCCATGCGGGTGGCAAGCGTTGCACGGTCGAGGGCGCGGATGAGGGAGCGGCATTCAAGGGCGGTGGTTTTTGTCATGTCAATCTCTAAGCAGGAAGCTGGTCGGGGCAGCCGATGTGATTTCGTTTGCTCGATCTTAGTGCGCGGCGTCAGCCGTGACATCCCTGAATATCTGTCAGGATGTGGGCTCGATCAAATCCCAACAGGTGCCCCAGGGGTCGGAAAAGACCGCGACCGTGCCATAGGGTTCTTTGCGCGGTTTTTCCCGGAAGGCGACTCCGGCCTTGAGAAAATCGGCATGGGTTTGCGCGAAATCATCGGTTTGCAGGAAAAAGCCGACCCCGCCGCCGGTCTGTCTGCCAAGGGCTGCCTGTTGTTCCGGTTTGGTGGTTTTGGTCAGTACGAGGGCGGTTTCTGCACCTTTCGGTGCGACCCGGATCCAGCGTTTGCCGGGGCCAATCTGGGTATCTTCCAGCAGGTCAAAGCCCAGTTTATCCACATAAAATGCAATGCCTTCATCATAGTCGGGCACCAGCAGGGCGACGGTGGCGATTTTCATATTTGAACTCCAAGGCCGAGGACTTAGCCTATTTCCATTAAGCCGCCCGCCCGCACAGGACAAGCCCGATCAATGTGTGGCGAGGGAAAGATGGCGGGTCTTGTCCGGATTGCGGGTCACATAGACCGTCTGGATTTTGCCGTCCTGTATCTCCAGGGCGGTCGTCTGCACCAGCCCGTCCTCTTCCAAATTGAGAATGCCCGGCATCTGGTTGATTTTAAGGAACCGGTATTGGCCGGGGATTTGATAGCCGCGTTTCCGGGCCAGATTGGTCAGCAGGCGGATGACTTTTTCCGAACCATAGATCGGGTTGATTGCCGCGCCGGTTTTGCCGCCGCCGTCGGAAATCAGGATCGCGTCGGGCGCCAACAGTGCACCCAGCCGGTCAGCATCGCCTTTGCGGGCGGCTTCAAAAAAGGCCTGTGTAATGCGCTGGCCTTCTTCTTCCGGCACGTCAAACCGGGGCCGGTTGTCCCGCAGATGCTTTCTCGCCCTGACCGCCAGCTGCCGGCAGGTGGAGGGCGTGCGTTGCAGGATCTTGCTCACCTCTTCAAAGGAATGATCGAATACATCATGCAGGATGAAGGCGGTCCGCTCCAGCGGGGACAAACGTTCCATGGCATAGAGCAGGGCGAAGGAAACATCCTTTTCCATCGGCTCGGGATCAGGCTGCAGGTCCGTGATCAGCGGTTCCGGCAGCCATTCCCCGACATAGTTCTCCCGCCTGACCCGGGCGGATTTCAGATGATCCAGGCTCAGCCGGCTAACCACCCGCACCAGAAAGGCTTCCGGGTCGCGGATTTCAGACGGGTCCAGGGCCTGCCAGCGCAGGTAACAATCCTGGACCATATCCTCTGCATCGCCGACTGATCCCAGCATCTGATAGGCTACCGCAAACAGTTTTGCGCGCAGGCGCTCGAAAACCTGTTCGGGATGCTCAGCTACGGGTCGCGGTTCCGTCATGATGTTCCTCAGTCGGTCGGATGCAACGCACGAAAGCCAACGGCAATCCGGTTCCATGCATTGATGTTGGTGATAACCAGCGTCACTTTGACCTGCTCTTCCGGAGAGAACAAGGCCTGAAACTGTTCATAAACCGCATCCGGGGCATGACCATCGGGCAGCAGGGTGAGCGCCTCGCACCAGGCAAGAGCCGCGCGCTCCCGGTCGGTGTAAAGCGGGCTTTCCCGCCAGGCATCCAGCAGATAAAGCCGGTTTTCCGTCTCGCCGTTGGCCCTGGCGTCGGTTGCGTGCATATGCAGACAATAGGCGCATCCATTGATCTGGGATGCGCGCATTTTCAAGAGCTCAACCAGGCTGTGTTCCAAGCCGCTTGAGGCGAGGAATTTCTCCATCGCCATCATCGGTTCAAAGGCTGAGGGGAGGGTGCTGAACGGATCCAGTCTCGGTTGCATGATTTTTCATCCTTGGTTTAATCGAAAAACCAAGGACGGTTTTGAAACCGGATGTGTGACATGAGGGAGCAAAAAAATTTATCCCCGGATCAGTTTTTGGCTTTTTCATCCAGCCAGGGCATCGGCGTGAAATCCACCCCTTCCTCGATCAGTTCCTTGGCTTCATCGGCGGTTGCCTGGCCGTAGATGCCTCGGGCTTCGGTCTCGCCATAATGGATCTTGCGGGCCTCTTCGGCGAATTTGTCGCCGACATTGTCACAATTCTCTTCGACGGTTTTCCGCATCTCGGCGATCATCTGATGCGCGCGGACGGCCATTTCACTCTGGGCCTTGGCCTGGCTGCGGCTGGTGGAAATATTGGGCGCGCTTAACGCCTTGCTTACCTTGTTGGTGCCGCAAAGCGGGCACTCAAGCAATTGTTGCTCTGCCTGTTTGGCGAAGGCGGCGCTATCCTTGAACCAGCCTTCAAACTCATGCTCATGTTCACATTTCAAATTGAACGAAATCATCAAAAGACCTGCAACGAAACGATAATCAGCCTTTCAAAAGACCAAAATGGGTCCTATTTTTTCCGACCCTGCCCATTGATTTGGCGATTTCTTATCCAAAAGACAAGCATTTGTCACGAAAATCAGGTATCCGGCCCATGTCCATGCAAGTAAATCCCGAACCGTTGCCCTTCATTCGCCGTTGGGTTGAGGCGCTGGATGTGCATTATATGGCAGGCGGAGTCCTGGATCTGGCCTGCGGCAGCGGCCGCCATGGCCGGGCCTTCCTGGAAAAAGGCTGGCCGGTAACCTTCCTGGACAGGGATATCACCGGCGTGATGGACCTGGCCGGCGCGCCCGGCGCAACCGTGATGGCGGCCGATCTGGAAACCGATGGCCCCTGGCCCCTGGCCGGGCAGCGATTTGATCTGCTGGTGGTGACAAATTACCTGTATAGGGCGCGGTTTGCGGATATCTTTGAGCTGGTCGCCCCCGGCGGCATGCTGCTCTATGAGACTTTCATGGCGGGCAACGAAGCCTATGGCCGCCCCACCAATCCTGATTTCCTGCTGCAAAGCGGCGAGCTAAAAGACCGGCTGCCCATCGATTTTGAGATCCTGCAATTTGAGGAAGGCCTCACCGGCGACCCGGCGGACGCGGTCAAACAGCGGATCGCCGCCCGGCGCCGACCAGCGGTTTTTGAACGGTCCAAAGATGGCTATACGGTCAGCGATGATCCCGCCCGGCTGGATGTTGCCGTGATGCATGGCTATCTGGCGTCATCCTATTGGTATCGGGGGCTGGCGGAAGCAACGGCTGCCAGGGCGGCCAAACACTCGTTGTCTTTCGGTCTTTATGATCCCAACGGGGCGCAGATCGGGTTTGCTCGAATGGTGACCGACCGCACCACTTTTGCCTATCTGGCCGACGTTTTTATCCTGGAGCAGGCCCAGGGGCAGGGGCTTGGCACCTTCCTGATGGAGGCGTTGATGACCCATCCGGATTTGCAGGGGTTAAAACGCCATATGTTGGTCACCCGGGACGCCCACGGGCTTTATGAAAAATTCGGCTTTGTCGCAGTTGAGCCGGAGGATGCACCGCGCATCATGGTGAAAGAGGATATGGAATTTCACCTGAAGCGCCGGGACTGAATGCGGCCGTTAGCGGGGTCTATTTTTCTTCCAGTGTGAAGGGCCGACCGTTGGACAGGGATGGCACCATGCCGCGTACCTTGTCGACTTCGCCCAGGTCCAATTCCGTAATCACGATGCCGGGGGTTTCACCGCCATCGGCGATCACTTCGCCCCAGGGTGCGACCACCAGGGAATGGCCATAGGTTTCCCGGCCATCTTCATGATCGCCGCATTGCGCTGCTGCCGCCACAAAACAGGTGGTTTCAATGGCGCGTGCGGTCAAAAGGGTATGCCAATGGGCCTGGCCGGTCTTGCGGGTGAAGGCGGCCGGGTTGAGGATGATCCGGGCACCGTTTTCAGCCAGGGTTCGGTGCAGATGGGGAAAGCGCAGGTCATAACAGATCGCCAGGCCGATTTTGCCCCAGGGGCTGTCCACCAGGACCGCCTTTTCACCGGGACGGAACAATTTGCTCTCGCGATAGCTCTCGCCGCCGTCCAGATCCACGTCAAACATGTGGATCTTGTCATAGCGCGCGCGGATCTCGCCCTTGTCATCAATCATGAAGGCCCGATTGGCCATGCGGTCTTCATCTTCCAGCCGTAAAGCCAGGGAACCCACATGGATCCAAACGCCAAGTTCCTTTGCCAGGGCGCGGTAAAGGGCCAGGCAGGGATCATCCGCCTCGGTCCGTGCCTCCTGCATCGAGCGGCCTTTTCGGATATCCACCAGATTGACCACTTCGGGTAAGGAAATCAGCTGCGCGCCCTTGGCCGCCGCCTCACGGATCATCGGTTCGCTCAAGGCCGCATTCCGTTCCACACTGGTGGTGGAGGTGGGCTGGATCAGGCCGATGGTGAGGCGGGCATTTGTCATGCGGCATCTCCCAGCAGCTGGTCCAGCTTGCCGGTGCGTTCCAGCGCCATCAGATCATCACAGCCGCCAATATGGTTATCATTGATGAAAATCTGCGGGACCGTTGTGCGGCCGTTGGCCCGCTGCACCATCTCCGCCTTGCGCTGGCCTTCCGCCCAGATGTCATATTCCGTATAGGCGATACCTTTGGAATCCAGCAGTTTCTTTGCCTGGTGGCAAAAACCGCACATCGGGCGGGCATATACTTCAACAAGGGCCATCATTCATACCTTTCACATCCGGCCCGGACAGGGCGCTGTCGATCTGAGGCGTCGCCGCGTCCGGTTCTCATTGCGCCTGATATAGGGAAGTATGCGCAAAAATGCCAGCCCTGCCGTTCTTCACAGTTTTGTGGGATTAATGGCGCGGCCGCAGAGCACGCGCCAGGGCGATTAGGGATACACGGGCCGCACCGGCCTGTTTCAAGGCATTTGCAATTTCCTCCGCTGTGGCACCGGTGGTCAAAACATCATCAACCAGCAGGATATGCTTTCCTTGTATTTTCTGTTGCGCGCGCGTGGGGATGGAAAAGGCCCGGGCGACATTGCGGCGGCGCTGGCCCGGTGTCAGATGGCCCTGGGACGGCGTGGCCCGGTGGCGCCGCACCAAACGCTGTTCAAGGGGCAGGCCGGTCAATTGGGAAAGGGGTCTGGCCAGGAGGGCCGATTGATTAAACCGCCGTTGCAACAGCCGCCAGCGATGCAGCGGCACCGGTGCGACCAGGTCCGGGGGCGTGTCCAGGCTTTGCAGTGGGCGTAATAGCCACTGTGCCAGGGATGGGGCCAGATCAGTTCGGTCGCCATGCTTGTAGGCCAGGATAATCCTTCGGCTGGTGTCATCATAAAGCACTGCCGCGCGCGCCTGGTCAAAGGTGGGCCGCCGATCAAGGCAGCTGTTACACAGATTGTCTCCGGCCTCGCCGATTTCAAACGGGTAGCCACAGCAATGGCACAATGGGGCGCCTATGAAGGTCATTTGGTTCCAGCAGTTGGTGCAAAGGGCGTTTTTGTCGGAGAGTATTTCTTCGCAGGCGATGCAGCGGTGCGGCAGGATCAGGTTGACGGCCTGCCCAATCAGTTTTCGCGGCCATTGAAACGGATCTCTGTTTTTCTGCAGGCTTGTCATCGTCCACCCCTTTCCGACAGAAGATTAGGGTACCGGGCCTACAGCTTCAATTAAGTCGTTGCCATCTGAGCAAAGAGCGCCTATCTCCCCTGTCATGAGTGATACGCAATTGATCTTTGACCGGGCGCTGTTGAAAAAGCGCCGGGACCGGGCCGCGCGCAGTGGCGACGGGTGCGATTTCCTGTTCCGGGAAGGGGCGGTCCGCCTTGCCGACCGGCTTTTGGATATCCAGCGTGGTTTTCCGCTGGCCCTTGATCTGGGCAGCCATGGCGGCTGTATCGCGGAGGAGGTTGCCGATCTGCCGTCGGTCGGGCATGTGATCCAGTCGGATATTGCGGAAGGCTATGCCAGGCAGGCAAAGGCCCATGGCCCTGCCCTGGTCGCGGATGAAGAATGGCTGCCGATCCGGCCGGAAAGCCTGGATCTGGTGATCAGCAATCTCTCGCTTCATTGGGTCAATGATCTGCCCGGTGCCTTCATTCAGGTCAACCATGCCTTAAAAGCTGACGGCCTGTTCATCGGGGCGCTGCTGGGCGGGGATACCCTGTATGAGTTGCGGGAATGCCTGATGCAGGCGGAGATTGATATCTCCGGCGGGGTCAGCCCGCGCATCTCGCCTTTCGCCGAGATCCGGGATGTGGGCTCGCTGATGCAGCGTGCCGGATTTGCATTGCCCGTGATCGACAGCGAGACCGTTACCGTGCGCTATGAGAATATGTTCCGCCTGCTTTCGGATCTGCGCGGCATGGGGGAAACCAACATGCTGATCCAGCAGGCGCGCGGCATCCCGCGCCGGGCCATTTTCATGCGTGCAGCGGAATTGTATCAGGAACGGTTCCAAGGCGAGGACGGCCGCATTCCGGCCACCTTCCAGATGATTTTCCTGCATGGTTGGGCCCCGCATGATTCCCAGCAGAAACCCATGCGTCCCGGCAGCGCCAAGACCCGGCTGGCGGATGCGCTGGAAACGGATGAAGTGAGCGTTCCGGACAAGACCGGAAACAGGGCAACGGAAGGCTGAGGCAGGAAAATGAACCAATCTGACGATCACCAAAATCCGCAACTTGCCATGACCGCATGCGTGGCCCTGTCCTGGCAGCATTTTTGGTCGGAGTTTCGCGACTTCCGGTCCCTGGTTTTTCTGCCGGCGGTGGTGCCGGCGCTGATTGCGGCGGTGCTGCAGGCGGTGAACCCCGGATTTGTCCTCGGTTATAATCCGGAACATCAAACCTTGGTCATCGGCCCGGGGCTGTTGCTCGTCTTCCTGATCAAGGTTGCTCTGTTCGTTATGTTTTCTGTGGCATGGCACCGCAAGCTGCTTCTGCCGGATGAGAGCCCGACGGTTTGGGAGGCCCTGAAATGGCGCCCGGAAAAGAGCGCATATCTTTTCAAGAGCCTGGCGATCCTGATGCTGGCATTTGCTTTCAGCGTGATCCTGTCCGGTGTATTGGCCACCATTATCGGCGGCGGAGCGGGACAGTTGTTCGGCATGGCCGCGGGCTATGGTGTTGCCTTATATATCTACGCAAGGCTGGCGCCGTGGCAGATCGGCAGCACGATCGGTGATACCACGCCCCTGGCGGAGGTGATCCGGACCGGCAAGGATAAAGCCTGGTCCTTTGCCGGCCTTGCCTTCATTTCCCATATTTTCCTGCTGGGCCTGCCTGTGGCGGCCAACTATCTGTTGGGCATGATCTTTGCGGATGCCATGATCCTGGAAAGCCCGGTCTTGTTTCTTCTGTCGTCACTGATCGGGAACTTCATGGAATTTGCCGGGCTGGCGTTGGCTGTTGGCATGCTGTCGTTTGGATACCGGTCCTGGTCCCGCGCCTGACAGGGGTGTCAGAGCAGATCCCGCAGCATCGCGATCAAAGGGATATCGGCGGGCGGCATTGGATAATCGCCCAGGCGCACCGGCCGGGCCCAGGCCAGTTTCTGGCCTTCTTTCGGGTGCGGGGTGCCTTTCCAGGTGCGGCAGGCATAAAGCGGCATCAGCAGATGGAAATCATCATAACTGTGGCTGGCAAAGGTTAATGGCGCCAGGCAGCTTTCCCGCGTGTCGATATCCAGCTCTTCTTTCAATTCCCGGATGAGCGCTGCTTCCGGGGTTTCGCCGGGGTCGACCTTGCCGCCGGGAAATTCCCACAGGCCGGCCATGGATTTCCCTTCCGGCCGCTGGGCGATCAACACCCGCCCATCGGCATCAATCAGGGCGACCGCCACCACCAGCAGCGTGGGCTTAGGCTGGTCGGTTTGGGCATCGCGTTCTCCGGCCTGCCAGCAACCGGATTCTGACATAATCTCTGCCATCGGGTTTTAACTCCGGTAATCGGCGTTGATATCGATATAGCCGTGGGTCAGATCACAGGTCCAGACCCGCGCCTTGCCATTTGCGATGCCGACATCGACCGCGATGTTGATTTCCATGCCCTTGAGATGGGCGGTGACAGGTGCCTCGTCATAACTGGACACCCCTTCGCCATCCTTGGCGATGGTGACGCCGCCGATGGAAACGGACAGTTTGTCCCGGTCAGCGCGCTCACCCGCCTTGCCAACCGCCATGACCACACGGCCCCAATTGGCGTCCTCACCGGCAATCGCGGTTTTCACCAGCGGTGAATTGGCGATCGACAGGGCAATCACCTTTGCTGCCCGGTCGTTTTCCGCGCCGCTCACATCGATGGTGATGAATTTGCTGGCCCCTTCTCCATCCTTGGCAACCAGTTGCGCCAATTCGATCAGCAGGCTTTCCAGATCGGCATAGAAGGTATCCAGTGCCGGGGCGTCGGCTTTGGTCGGGGCGATATTGCCGGCTTTGCCGGTTGCCGCCAGGATCAGGGTGTCGCTGGTGGAGGTATCACCATCCACCGTCATGCAGTTGAAACTGCGGTCGACCGCCTTTTTCAGCAGACTGCGCAAAATCGGGGCCGGAATATTGGCGTCGGTGAACAGGAAGGACAGCATGGTGGCCATGTCGGGCGCGATCATGCCGGATCCTTTGGCTATGCCGCCGATCCTGACCGGAATATCCCCGATGCGGGTGTCCCGGAAGGCCGCCTTCGGGAAAGTGTCGGTGGTCATGATGGTCTTGGCGGCCAGATCCCAGTTATCCGCCTTCAGGCTTTTGGTCAGGTCGGGCATGGCGGCCTCGACTTTTTCGACAG
The DNA here is from genome assembly GCF_003385955.1 of Aestuariispira insulae. Classification (GTDB taxonomy): domain Bacteria; phylum Pseudomonadota; class Alphaproteobacteria; order UBA8366; family Aestuariispiraceae; genus Aestuariispira; species Aestuariispira insulae. The sequence continues at coordinate 10,068 of NZ_QRDW01000009.1, read as the reverse complement.
GCAACTGCTCACCGATCACACCGGTGGAGGCAATGAGAACTTCCTCCATGGCGCATCCCACCGCCGCTGCGGCCGAGGCGACCATTTTTTCCGTGGTCACAACCCCGTTGGAGCCGGTGAAGGCGTTGGAATTGCCGGAATTGACCAGGATCGCCCGAGCGGTGCCACCGGGCAGGACCTTGCGGCACCAGTCAACCGGTGCGGACCGGGTCAGGGACCGGGTCAGAACACCCGCCACCTGGCTGTCTTCCGCCAGTTCGGCCAGGAACAGATCGGTCCTGTCCTTGTATTTTATGCCCGCGGCGACGGCACCAAGGCGCACGCCTGCGATCTCCGGGATATGGGGCAGGGATTCCGGGGCGAAAGGAGAGGGTTTCAGCATGATCTGTTGCTCCGAAGGTAAGAAGCAGGAGGTTTCAGGGATTATTGAACGCCAAGCAACTCGGGAAGGACCTGGGCCGGAGGATTAATCGATTTCCCATCCAGGTCGAACCGTTCGATTTTGGCATTATCCACGATGGATTGTTTCACATCACCGGCCATGGCCTGGCCGACAGCCTGGGCCAGGCGGGGTTTGATCTGGTCAAAGCTGGGCGGATCGATGACGCGCTTTTCTTCGACCAGGATCACATGCCAGCCATATTGCGTTTTCACCGGATCGATCGAATAGGTGTTGGGCTCCAGGGCAAAGGCGATATCCTCAAACTCCTTGACCATCTTGCCGCGGGCGAAAAAGCCAAGATCGCCGCCCTGGGCACTGCTGGGGCCCTGGGAACGGGTTTTCGCCAGTTCGGCAAAAGGCTGACCTTGGCCAACCAGATTAATAATCTCACGAGCTTCCGCTTCGCTATTGACCAGGATGTGGCGCGCGCGGACTTCTTCCTGCGGCGGATTGGCGGCGACGAATTTGTCATATTCCGCCAGCAGCAACTCATTGGTTAGGCGCTTTTCGATCTCGCGGTTGAGATAGACATTATGGATGGTCCGGTCCTCAAAAGCCTTCATCCGTGCCTGGACTTCCGGATCGGCTGCCAGGTTTGCCTCGCGGCCCTTTTTCACGATCAGGACCTGCTGGATCAGCAATTCCAAAACATGAGGATAGAGGGTTTCCATGCCCTGCTGGCGCACGCGCGGCGGCAGGCTGGAATAGGCGATGGTGAAATCCTGGCGTGTGATTTTCTCCCCTTCCACCACGGCGATCACCTGGTCGCCGGACGGATCCTGGGCGGCAAGTGGCTGAACGGCCAGCAGGGCTAAGCCAGCCAGCAGACCGACGGTAATTTTACGGAAGGTGGAAATGGTCATGTCTAAGCCTGTTCGAGAAAAAATTAACGGTCGCCAAAAGACCACAGCTTGGCCGTGCGGACAAGGATCTAATGCGCTTGATGGGGCTATGAAATGACCGGGTCGGAAAATGTCCGGTCCGGTCAGAAATCGGATTCGGCCACTTTACGCAGCAGGAAGTCGCGGAAAACCGTAATCCGTTTGGAATTGCGCATTTCTTCCGGATAAACGAAATAGGCGTGATGCTGGGGGCCTTCCAACTCGGGCAGGATATGCACCAGGTTGCTTTCTTCCGGGATCATGAATTCCGCCATGGCTGCAATGCCAAGGCCACTGCGGCAGGCGCGGTAAATGCCATAGATGTTATTCACTTGCAGAACCGGATGGCGCGGATTGTCGGACCGTTCCCCCTCATGCAGCAGCCAGTTGATGGTGCGCACGGGATGGGGGCTGTCTTCGCCAAAGATGATCAGGCGATGGTCATCAAGGTCCTCAACCGTTTGTGGGAAGCCGCGCTCTGCTAAATACTCCTTGGACGCATAAACCCGGCTGTGGACTGTCATCAACGGGCGCTGGATCAGGTCGGGCTGGGTGGGGGGCGTCATGCGAATGGCCACATCGGCCTCGCGCATGCCCAGATCCAGCTCCTGGTCGGAAAGCACAAGACTCACCTCCACCTCGGGATAAAGCTCGATAAACTCCTTGATGCAGGAGGTCAGCCAGGTGGATCCGAAAGCGATGGTGGTGGTGACTTTCAAGGGACCGCTGGGGCGATCCTTGGATTCGGACAGCCGCGCTTGAACCATGGTCAGCTTATGGAAAACATCCTTCACGGTGCGCAACAGGGTTTCACCCTGTTCGGTGAGGATCAGGCCACGTGCATGCCGATGGAAAAGCGGTGTCTGCACGCTATCTTCCAGCGCGCTGATCTGGCGGCTGATGGCGGATTGGCTGAGATTCAGCTTTTCCCCGGCATGGGTGAAGCTGCCCGCCTCCGCGACCGCATGAAAAATCCGCAATTTGTCCCAATCCATAGGCATGACAATACTCATAAAAATCCAATAAGACTCAAAATACTAACGGGATTCGCAAGCGCCGTGAAGCTAATCCCGCGCCCCCCTTTGACGCAGGGCATCAATCACGGCTTCGGCAACCCGGTCGGTTTCCCGCAATGGGGTATAATCCCATTGTTCCAACCGGCCGCGAAACGGCCTTGTCACCCCGGCTTCTTCCATATCCTGATGGAAAAGATCAAACTTTGTTTTACCGTTCGATGGCAAATGGATGACCATGACCGGTTTGCCGGTGGCGCAGGCTTCCGAGACCATATTGACTGAATCCCCGGTCACGATGATGGCATCCGCTGCGCCCAGATAGGCAAAATAGGGATTGTCGCCGCTGCCATTCCAGAATTCGCCGGGAATGTCCGCCAGGGCGGCGCGCAGGGCTTTTTCCGATTCCGGCCGGGTGCGCCGGGAGGCGGTGATCAAAAGCTTAGCAGCCTCCGCCCGTGCCATCTCCGCCAACTGGCGGCCGATCTCGGCGGCCCGTAATGGCGGCAGCTGATGGGTTTTGCTATCACCGCCGATGGCGACAGCGATAACCGGTTTGGCCAGGGACTGAACCGGTCGGGCAAATGACTGAGCCGCGGCTGCCACCCGTTCCGCCGTCACCCGGCCAAGAGCCCCATGGGTCTGGATCACATTCGGGCCGGTCAATTGGTCATGCACCGGGGCGGCAATCATATCGAAATGACGGCATGGGACACGTGGATGCTGGACATGGACAGCAAAGGTACGACCCTTGGATCGGCGGCGAATCTCAATGGCGGGGCCAACCGCATGGCGGCCGCAGGAAATCACCAGATCGGGCCAGGGCGGGGTCAGTGATGCGCCAGCCGGATCCAGTCCCAGGATGCCGGGCGGCCAGAATACCGGCGGCAGCTGGCGCCAGGGTGCTTTCAGGCGAATAATCTTCTCTTCGATGTCGAATGCCCCGGCCCCCGCCTTCGGCGCCACTCGTGCCACGGCTTCGGCCAGGCCAAGCGCGCCTGCCACCATGCCGGCACGGCCGTCTGTAATGACCCAACATCTTTTGTTTTCAGTCACTGTTTTTATGTCCCGGGGGTGTGGCGTCACTGGCCCACAGATTTTCAGGTGTGTGGGGGCTGGTCAACCAGGAATGGATAGGCTATATGCCCCGAAATTTCCCGGAAAACAAGGCGGAGGCTTGGTTTTTACGGGGAAATACCGTTATAATTTTCTTGCTTTTCCGTGGAATATTGTTTTATTTCCCCCTCGCTAATTAGAAGGGAAGACCCATGCGCCGTACAAAATTGGATAAAATCGATCGTCAGATCCTGGCCGATCTGCAAGATGATGGCCGGATGACCAACGTGGAGCTGGCCAAAAGGGCCGGGATTTCCGCCCCTCCCTGTCTGCGCCGGGTGCGGGCGCTGGAGGAAAATGGTTTTATCCGGGGTTATCATGCCGATGTGAATGCCGAAATGCTGGGCTATGGCGTGACCGTCTTTGCCTTTGTCGGTCTGGTGAGCCAGGCGGAAGCCGATCTGAAAGCGTTTGAAAGCCAGGTTTCAGGCTGGCCGCTGGTACGGGAATGCAACATGCTGCAGGGGGAAACCGATTTTCTGTTGAAAATCGTGGCAAAAGACCTGGACAGTTATAATCGGTTCCTGACCCAGGAACTGACGGCGGCCAATAATGTCTCCCATGTCAAATCCGCGATCGGGATCCGCAACTCCAAGCGCAGCTTCGGCGTGCCGATTGATGTGGAGGAAGGCGATGACGAATATGGTTCTGAAGAGGCCATGGATATCTGATTTTACCAAACATGGTCTGTATTATGGGCGGGGCATTCATGCTCCGCTTTTTTTGTGCCTCACTTAGGATCATATCATTTGGAAACTGGCTTGGATGACTGTTCACTGGGTAATGCGACCAGATGATCTAGGGTGCCATCAGCACGGAGCGCGATCAGTGCCCGGTTGAAATCCGCGATGATCTTGATGGCGTCTGGTTGGTTCTTGGCGATGATCAGATGGGCGCTTTGTTTGCTGACCGGCGGCTCGATCATGGTGAGTTGCTGCGGTGCGGCCCCAAAATGGTGGCTGGCAATTGACTGGCCCAGGATTCGGTCGGACAGCACATAATCGGTCCGGTTACGCAAAAGCTGTTTGAAGCAGGCATCCATGTCCGATGGTTTGATAAGGATTAAGGTTCCTTTGATCACTCTGTCTTCGATGACGGAAGGAACCTCATAGCCGACCGGCAGACACAGGCGTTCACCCCTCAGGGTATCCGGCCATTGACTTGCGTTTGGATGACGGCGCTCGAACAAAATGCGCTCATATTGGAAGATCGGATCGGAAAAATGGAAATCAACCAGCCGGTCCCGGGATTTCACATAAGGATATGTGGCCAGATATTGTCCGGCCTTGGTTTCCTCGTAACCCCGTTTCCAGGGCCGGTATTCGAGGGCAACCTCCTGGTTCATCCAGGCAAAAGCCGCAATGACAATTGCGCTGGCCAAGCCGCCTTCAGGCAGTTCTGCACCGGTATAGGGCGGGAAATCGTCACCGGTTGTCAGGCGCAGAGGTTCGGCCTTCACCGCGTGCATCACCTCCAGGCAGAATGAGATTATGACTAGACATTTGAGAGCCGGCAGCCGGTTCCATATCATCTTGCTCACTCCGCCGGTCAAGGTTGATCGGCAAATGATAGCACAGTAATGGTTTTGCGCCTAAAGCGGCACATCCCGTTGGTGTGCCGCCTCGGCTTTTGTGTGGCGGGCCGGGTGAGAAGGCAGTTAGCCGGTGAATTGGAGATCTGCGGCGGCGATGCCTTTGATTGGCACCGAAAAGGATTGGATCACGGTCAGGGTCGCATTGTGATGCGCGCGAATTTCTGTTGCCGCGGCATGGGGTTTATCATGGGTGGTGTGGCCATCAGTTACCAGCTTGATCGCATAACCGAGACCTGCGGCGCGTCTTGTGGTGGTGTCGACACAAAATTCGCTGGCATATCCGCAGATCACCAGCTGTTTGATGCCGAGCGCCTGTAACTGGTCATGGAGATCTGTCTTGAGGAAGGAATCCGGTGTGGTTTTGCGGATGAACCGATCCCCATCTTCGACGGCCAGTTTTTCGGGCAATCTCCATCCGGGGCTGCCGTAGGCAACCGGGCTGTCTGGCGCTTCATGTTGAATAAAAAACACCGGCAACTCCGCCTTTCGGGCCTTTCCGGTGATAAGATTGATCCGATTGATCACGGCATCGATATCGTCCGGACGGGGTTCCGGGTCGGTCAGGGCGCATTGGATATCAATGACCAATATGGCAGTTTTCATTGAAAAATAGTCTCCTGCAGCGGGGAGGTTAACCTGTTTTGATTGTTTGAAATTCTCTCGTCCCGGTTTACCATGCCGGGGGTTCAATCCACTTCACGGGGATCATATGGCAAATCGCAAACCGGTCAATCTTGCATTGCAGGGAGGCGGAGCCCATGGCGCCTTCACCTGGGGGGTGCTGGATTGCCTGCTGGCAGACGGGCGCATTGCGATCGAAGCGATCAGCGGCACATCGGCTGGGGCTATGAATGCGGTTGTTCTGGCGGATGGCCTGATGAAGGGGGGCGAGGATGCCGCCAGGAAGGCACTGCATGATTTTTGGAAAGCGATCAGCGATGCCGGGCGGATGAACCCGATCCAACGCGGCCCCCTGGATGTCTGGCTGGGTCATTGGGGGATGGAAAACAGCCCGGCCTATCTCTTTTTCGATCTTATAAATCGCTTGGCCTCGCCCTATGATCTCAACCCCCATAATCTCAATCCTTTGCGCGAGATATTGGAGAGCCGGGTGGATTTTGACGCCGTCCGCGCCTGCGATAAGGTGAGGGTGATGGTGTCGGCCACCAATGTGGAAACCGGGCGGGTAAAAATTTTCCGTCACGGCAATCTGACCGTGGAAAAAATCATGGCTTCGGCCTGTTTGCCGTTTTTGTTTCAGGCGGTTGAGATTGACGGCGTGCCCTATTGGGATGGTGGTTATATGGGCAACCCCGTCCTGTTTCCATTCTATTCCACATGCGAAAGCAGTGACATTGTGATCGTCCAGATCAATCCCATGACCCGGCCCGGCACGCCGAAAAGCGCCCGTGAAATTCTCGACCGGGTGAATGAAATCACCTTCAATGGAAGCCTGATGAAGGAATTGCGGGCCATTGAATTTGTCCAGCGCCTTTTGGATGAGGGGCGCCTGGATGAACGGCGTTATCGTCGGCTTCAGATGCATATGATTGAAGCGGAAGAAGAGATCCTGCCGCTTGGGGCGTCCAGCAAGATGAATACGGAATGGCGCTTTTTCAAACATCTGTTCCGGATGGGGCACGCCGCGGCGGAGCGATGGCTGGATGCGCATTTTGATAAGATCGGGCAGCAATCCAGTGTCGATCTCCGAAGCATTTTTCAAGGTGGTTATGCGGAAGCTGCCTCGGATGGATGCGGGGAAAACACCTCGAAATTTGCATAAAAAGCTAATTGATAATTCTCTAATAAACTGAGGATTTGTTGTATCATGCAGGCGCCTGATAGGAGGATGATTTGAATTTACGCGATATCACGCTGTTTTTGCTGGCCGCACTGATGCTGGTCGGCTGCAGCGATGTGAAAGGCAATTATTACCTCAAAGCCGGTGAATACCGGGATGGTATTGCCGCCCTGGAACCCATGTATCGGGAAAATCCTGCTGATGCCCGGGCGGCCTATTTCCTGGGCCGAATGCATCTGGCGCTCTCTGAGAGCGGTAAGGCATTGCCCTATATGGAAAAGGCGGTGCAACTGAAAGGGGATAGTGCCGATTATCGCTTCTGGCTGGGCATTGCTTATTGGGGGCAGAAAAAGCCGGATCTGGAGCGGGCATCCTATTTAAGGGCGCTGGAATTGGAGCCTGATCATCTGCCATCCAGCCTGTATCTTGGGCATAACTATTTCGACAGCAAGCAATGGGCCCTGGCGCTGGAGAGATATGATCATGTTCTCTCTCTTTATGATTGGAACAGATCTGCGCTTTATAACCGGGCCCGGACCCTGGTCCAGCTGAATAAGGATAAAGAGGCCGTTGAGGCGCTTGAGACCTTTTTGGAACGCTATTCTTATGGGGCCTATGCCATCCGGGCGACCAGTGCACTGAATGCGCTGGGCGACTATCGCTATCGGAATTTCCTGATCGGCAACCGGAATCTGCCGCTTAAGTCGGTGGAGTTTCGCCGTGGCGCGGCAGAACCGGTTGATGAAGGATTCCAGGCGCTCCCAATTCTTGCCACAGTTTTGAGCGATAACGCGTCCCTAAAACTTCATCTGGTTGTTCACGTGGCGGGCGACCGGGCGCTGGCCCGGCAACGCGTGATTGCGGTGCGTGACTATATTCTTGGTGAAGAACCGGATATTGGTGCGGATCGGCTGTTGCTGAGCTGGTTCGCGGAACCGGAGATGATTGAAAGCGCCAATGGCAATATCACACTGAATGAATCGGTACGTTTCATAACGGCAGTTGAATAAGGGGGTGAAGGCAACCCTCCCTATCGTTGAAAGAGAGTGAGAGTATGATGACAGGACAGGAATTTGAGACGAAACTGAAGCTTGCGATGGCCGCAGCAGCCGTTTTTACCTTCCTGGGTGGGGCACCGGCCATGGCCCAGACCGCGGATGACGGCACAGGAACATCGGAAACAGGTGATGACGGGGCCGCAGGCACCGGTGACACCGGCGATGTCGGCGATGCGGGTGATGGTACTGGTGATGGCACCGGTGACGGCGATGAACCTGCCTTCGAAAATGCAGCCCAGGCGACCCGTGCGGAAAACCTGGCCGCTGCCGCGGCTGATGCTGCTGCGGCGGAAAACGAAGCGGCGCTAGCGGAAGCGGAAGCGGATGCGGATGCTGCCGCGGAATCGGTCGCAGACGCTGAAGCCGCGTTGGAGGCTGCTTTGGCGTCGGAAGATCCGGAAGCCATCGCCCTGGCCGAAGCTGCCCTTGCTGAGGCAGAAGCCGCATTGGCGGAAGCAGAGGCCAATGTGGATTCGGTCCTTGCCGATGCGGCCTCTGTTGATGTTGGCGCGATTGCCGATATGCGCTCTGCCGGCATGGGATGGGGGGAGATTGCCCATGAATTGGGTGTGCACCCGTCTGTTTTGGGGCTGGGCCGCACCAAAAAGGCAATGGCGAGCGCTTCGCTCGATACCGGTAATGGCAAAGGCAAGAGCACAGGCCGGGATATGAAATCTGGCGCGGCAAGCTCAAATGGCAATGGCGGCTCCAACGGCAAGGCCCTGGGGCTGAGCAAATCCGCCAGCAGCTCGGCGGCCGGCAACGGCAATAGCGGCGGCAACGGCAATAGCGGCGGCAACGGCAATAGCGGCGGCAATGGCAATAGCGGCGGTAATGGCGGCGGTAATGGCGGCGGTAACGGCGGCGGCAACGGCGGCGGTAACGGCGGCGGCAATGGTGGCGGCAATGGCGGCGGGAAGAAAAGCTGATCACCGTCAGCTGGCATAATTGTTCAACGGGGCGGGAGGTTTTCTTCCGCCCCAATTTTTCGGGGCAACCGTGAAGGGGCCGCAGGTTTCTCCTCAGACCTGACGGTATTTTTTACAACTACAGATTTATTAGTTACCTCTTTAACGCGAAAATTCGCAGGATTGTGCGGGTTTCGTCAAAGGGCATAAAGATTGCTAACAATGGCCCTAAATCAGAAAAACTGCCGGGGGCTGAAGTGTTCAAAAAAATCATGAAACGCCTTGCTGTTGCCGCGCTGCCGGCTTTGGCCGGGTTTGTGCCGGGTTGGGGAAGCGGGGCGGAGGCTACCCTGGTCATGGGAAGTTTCGAAGGACGCCTGGATCAGGTTGACGCCAGGCTGGCGTCGGATTTCGCCATGGGCGACCATTTTTCGGGCCATTTCATTTACGATACGGATGCCTTGCCCAATCGGGTCGGTCAGATCACCACCTATCGCCAGGATATCATCCGCTCTTTTGAATTCACCATCAATGGCCGGGATTTCCAAAATCCGGTCCTGAATAATTCCATGCGTGTGCTGGATGATCTGAACGGCAGCCAGGACCAGTTGCGGATCAAATCCTCCTTCGCCGGGGCGGAGACTCTCGCCGGTTTCCTGCTGGATTTTGTCTCCATCGGCCTGCTGGATTTTGACCATCAGGCGCTGGCTGATGATCTGCCGCCGCAAAGCCTGCCGGCCGTGGAGGATTTTGAGGGCCGCGATTTCCAGCTTCATGTGGTGAACCCGGCTAACGACCCCTTTGACCGCATCCACCTGTCCGGCGAGCTGGACCGATTGAATCTGGAAGTGGTCCTGGTGCCGGAGCCGCCATTGGTCTTGCTGCTGGGGCTGGGCCTCATTGCCATCGGCTGGCGCCGCCGCCGGTCTTGAGCCTCATTGAGAAATAAAAAACGGGGCCGTTTGGCCCCATTCTTTTTATTGCCTGTTGAAACAAAAATGAGGTTTTCGCTCGAAATTAAACTAAAAGTGGTATGATGGTTAAGCGCAATTAACTAGGGGATAAATATGGCAGATCGGATTGAGAGGTGAACTAGTCCCCATTTGTTGGACAGATCCAGCCGCAGTTTAAGCTACAAACATGCTCTCTGATCGGTTCTCCATGATTACTGACTATGCTGCCCTGTCTGCCGCTTGGAGGACCGGGCGATAGCCCGGGCCGGAGAGCGGCAGGCATCCGTGATAAACTTCCCTTG
>NZ_QRDW01000008.1 GCF_003385955.1 Aestuariispira insulae | reverse complement strand
CTCTCAGGTTCATTCGTCCGAAGACTTATGAACGTGATCCAACTCAAATTACCTGAATTAACGAGTTCCCAAGATACACGATCAATCTAAACCCTTAGGCCTAAATCTTGGCTCAACGCCGACCGCGTATCCCTTCCATTTGCATATTCACTCTGTTCAATAACTTCCGAAAATCAACTTCAAACCTTAAGCGGTAACCGCTTGATTTTCCCTTGTTTTCCGGCCCGTCCGGCGCCGCCCTCAGTGGGCCGCCCCGTCTGGCGTGGGGCGGTTTATAGGCCCCTCACCCAAACCACGCAACCCCTTTTTTTACCTTTTTTGCAAAAAAGTGACACACCATACCAAAAGGTCAGCTTTTCTGCCGTTTCGGGATTTTAAAAATCCTGTCCATTCGGTCAGACGGCCTCGAATGGGGCATTGATAAGGCAATTCACATCCGGGCCTTTTATTTATTGCTGCGACTCATTATATGCTTCGCGCCATCTTAGATACCGTATATAGTATGCCATAGGGAGCAGAGGCCTATAGAGGCAGCGGCCACCCGGAAAACCGGGGCCTGCGGCAGGACCAGAATCAAACATATATAGTAAGACTGATTATGAAGCATAGTGAAGGGCAGCCAATCACGCAGCCGGATGGGGAAGGGAATCCAGCAGAGGCGCAGGAGACAGCTGCAACAGAAACCGAGACCGCCCCCAAGGCGGGATTGACCCGGGCACGCATCCTGGGCGCCAGCTGCCTGGCTATTGCCGGCACCCTGGCCCTATCCGCGATCCTGTTCAAGGATGATAACGGCGTCTGGCTGGGCGAAGAAATAGACCCCATCATTAAGGCGGCCCCGGTCATCGCCGTTGCCGCCGATGAGGAACCCCTGCCGCCGTTGGTTAATGAGGTGGACGCCACCTTCAATCGCGGCGACACCATGATGGCCGTGATGACCAGGGCCGGTGTCGATCGTGTCGAGGCCCACAAGGCGATCCAGGCGATGACGCCGCTATTTAATCCGCGCGAGATCAAGGCAGGGCAAAAGCTGTCCCTGATCCTGGAAGATGATCCGGACACCGGCGAGGCCCGCCTCACCCGCCTCAAACTGAAGGCGGATAAGACACGCAATATTGTCGTCACCCCCGATGGCCAGGACGGCTTTGCCGGCGAAGCGGTCGACATCCCGATCACGACAGAGCTAGTCCGGTCACAAGGCGTGATTGATAGCAGCCTTTATGCAGCTGCTGTGGAAAATGACGTGCCGCTCAAGGTGCTGGCCGACATGATCAACATTTTCAGCTTTGATGTGGATTTCCAGCGCGAAGTGCAGCGCGACGATTCCTTCCAGCTGATGTTCGAACGCATGGCCGATGATCAGGGCAATGCGGTCGATCACGGCGATGTCCTCTTGGCCGAGATGGTCTTGAGCGGAGAAAAGCGACGCTTCTATCGTTATGAAGACAAAAATGGCTTTGTCGATTATTACGATGAAAAGGGCCGGAGCGTTCGCAAAGCCCTGTTGAAAACCCCTGTGGACGGGGCACGCATCTCCTCCAAATATGGCAAGCGCAAACATCCGGTGTTGGGCTATACCAAGAAACATTCCGGCGTGGATTTCGCAGCCCCCCGCGGCACACCGATCTATGCCGCGGGTGACGGCGTCCTGGAAGCGGCCGGACGCAACGGCTCCTACGGCATCTATATCCGGATCCGCCATAATGACAGCTATAAAACGGCTTATGCCCATATGTCGAAACTGGCCAAGGGCATGCGCAAGGGCAAGAGGGTTCGCCAGCGCCAGGTGATCGGCTATGTCGGCACCACCGGTCGATCCACCGGACCGCATCTTCATTTTGAAGTGCATAAGGGCGGGCGCAAGGTTAATCCACTGGGCGTCAAACTGCCGACCGGCAAAACACTCAAAGGCAAAGCCCTGGCCGCATTCCAGCAGGAACGGGCCCGAATCGACGGCCTTTACGCCTCTCTGCCCGGCAGCGCAAAAGTTGCCGACGCCACACCGGATTCACAATAAGGCAATCCGGCCTGGCCCCAGGGTCAGGCCGGCACCGCCCGGATGGGCGCAAAAGGCTGGCCCGGCTGATAGAACATGGCCATTTTCAGACTATTGGCGATATTGCGCGCCTTTTGGCGATAAATGTTTGCCAGTTCCTCTTCGCAGCATTCTCCGGTCGCTTCATCCCAAAGCGCCAGCCAGCGGTCGAAGAAATGCGGTTCAACCCCGCTGAGATCCTTATGCGCCTTCATCGGATTTCCTTTGTAGCGCCCAGAACATTGCATGACCGATGACCAGAAACGGTACATGGTCGCCAGATGCGTACTCCAATCCTCCAGTTTCTCGCCAATGGCGCGTCGAAAGATCGGGCCAAGAAGATCATCGTCGATCACCTTGCCGTAAAAATGATCCACCAACCGCTTGATCGACTGGTCATTTGCCTCTGCATCCAGAAGGCCCGGATTTTGTTCGGTCATATTCTCACCCATACTCCATTTCACATACATAACGCACAGCCATTGGGATTCGGGTTTTTCATCTCCCGCCCTTCCGAGAGCCAGATCCGGCAGACCGTCGCATCCCCGGCCAACAACCGGCTCATCAGACGGCGATAGTGAATTTGGTAACTGGCAATCCCCACCACCGCCATCACCAATGGCGTTCCCATGGCACAGGCCGCAAAAACAGCGCCAGCCGCCATACCGCCATTATCCCATGCCGGATGATAAAAGCCGCCCGCCATCAGCACCAGCGCGATATGAACCAGACTGGCCAGCCATCCATTGCGAATTCCGCGCTGTGCCGCCTGATTTGCAATCGACCCGACTTCCTTCGTTACGACCTGTCCCATCTTCATGCATCCTTATAGATGTATATTATATGCATCTTATAACAACGTACAGAGCAAAAGAAAATGGGGGTGCGGCAATTTGCACCCCCATCCCAATATCGTGACATTTCAGACCTGGACCAAGCCGCCCACTCAGCGTCCTTCGGAATCCTCCAGCATTTCCAGCGCCCGCCGGGACAGCTTGTCCAGACAGCGCAGGAACATGCGGCGCTCATCTGGTGTCAGCGCACCGGCCAGCATATCCCCGCCATCCTTCATCTGGGGGATGATACGGCCACATAGCCGTTCGCCATCCTCAGTCAGCTGCAACAGCTTTACCCGACCATCCTCCGGATCCTTGGACTGTTCCACCATGGCCAGCTTGACCAGGCGTCCGACCGCCCGGGCAACCGTTGCCTTATCCATACCGGTATAGCCGACAATCTCGCTGGCCTGGACCGGGCCGGTGATACCAATCATCGCCAGCACCCGCCATTCCCGGCCCGAGACCGCAGATTGGCGCACATAGCTGTCCGTCGTGGCCCGCCGGACCAGATTGGTCAGCTGGCCCAGGCGATAGGGGATATGTGCGACCAATGCCTCCGGGGTCGGCACAGTTGAATTCTTCTTGGCACCGGCCATAAAATCACCTCAGCGCAAATCATCGATGATCTGATAGAGTGCATCCAGGCAGGCATGGCCCAGTTTGATCGAGCGTTCCGGTGACCAGCCCTGGAAGAAATCCGGGTCATTGGCATTATCCTTAAACGGCATCTCCAAAGTCATCGCCAGGGCCTGATGAGTTGCCTGAATATGGGCCGACCCCATAGTCATATTGGCCTGGCCCGCCGGTTTCTTCGGATAACCATGTTCACGCTGGAAATCCGGATTGGACCGGACCAGCGCCTCTTCGAAGGACTCCCGCAGCGTGATCAAACGTTCCGGACAATCAGGGATAGCGTCCGCGCCGGCGATAAAATTGTAGGGCAAGCCTTCATCCCCATGGACATCCAGGCAGAAGTCCAGACCGACTTCACGCATTTCGCGATCGACCCAATAAACCTCCGGGCTGCGCTCCAGGGTCGGCGTCTGCCATTCCCGGTTCAAGTTAGCACCGGCCGCGTTGGTACGCAGATGACCACGGCGACTGCCATCCGGGTTCATGTTAGGCACCACATAAAAGACGGCCTTTTGAAGCAGTTGCCGGGCAACCGGATCAGCATCATCCAACAGACGCGCGATATAGCCTTCCATCCACCATTCGGCCATGGTCTCGCCCGGATGCTGGCGCGCGATCGCCCAGATTTTCAACGCATCTTCATTGGCTTCATCCCCGATCACCAAAAGATCCATATCCTCACCGTCAACGGTTTCGCCCAGTACCACATGCTGGCAGCGCGGATGCAGCTGGGATTTCGCGATCAGATCGTGATGGCGCTCTCTTGAATAGGGCGCGAAATAGGCAAACCAGACAGTATCCAGCTGGGGACTGTGATTGATGATGAGATTCTTGCCGTCATATTCCGTATCCACCCGGAACCAGGTTTCACGGTCATAAGAGGCACAGGCCTGATAGTCGTTCCAACCTTCCAGATAGGCCGCCTCACCGGCATTTTCGATGACCATACGGCAATCAGCACCCTGTGCCCCGGACAGCCGGTAATGGAACCACTGGAAAAACTCGCCGCCGGCATCGACCCGAATCCGCAGGCGGATATCATCAGGGCTTTCCGCCTTGACCACCTCGATATTACCGGAATCGAAATTGCTGCTGATCTTCATGATTGTGGGTCCCTCGGGTCGGTTATGGTTCTTGCAAAGAGCGCACACCATAAGCAATCCGAACCTGCTTGACCAGACAACTGGATAGAGGCCTGAAAGATCATAAATTTTTCGGATTATTCAAAAAAATGCGAGGCCCGGAGGCCTCGCCAGTAAAGCATCGTGATAGGGGTAATAACTGCGGGATTATCACGATGTCGGTTCAAAGGGCGCTCAATAACCGCGACCGCCGAAATCGCTCTCCGGATTCGCACTGATCTGATGGATCGAGAGATCCGCGCCGTTAAACTCTTCTTCCTCGCTCAGGCGAATGCCAAGGGTTGCCTTCAGCACTCCATAAATCGCGAAACCCGCCACAGCGGCAAAGATGATGCCGATCAAGCTGCCAACCAGCTGTGCTGTGAAGCTGACGCCGCCTAGGCCGCCCAGCGCCTGCTGGCCGAAAATACCAGCCGCAATACCGCCCCAGAGGCCGCAGATACCGTGCAAAGGCCAGACCCCCAACACATCGTCGATTTTCCATTTATTCTGGCACTGGTTAAACAGCAGGACAAAAAGGCCGCCCGCCACGCCACCAACCGCCAGCGATCCCAGCGGGTGCATCACATCGGATCCCGCGCAAACCGCCACAAGGCCTGCCAGCGCTCCGTTATGGACAAAGCCCGGGTCATTGCGCCCCACCACCAGTGCAGCGAGGATGCCGCCAACCATCGCCATCAGACTATTCATGGCCACCAGGCCGGAAACCCCCTCCAGGCTCTGCGCACTCATGACATTGAAACCGAACCAGCCGACGCAAAGGATCCAGGACCCCAGCGCCAGGAAAGGAATGTTGGAAGGGGGGATGCCAAGCGGGCTGCCATCCTTGCGATACCGCCCTTTGCGCACGCCCAGCATCAGGACAGCACCCAGCGCGATCCAGCCGCCCACCCCATGGACAACGATGGAACCGGCAAAATCATGGAAGCCTGCGCCAAAAGCGGCTTCCATCCAATCCTGGAACCCGAAATTGCCATTCCAGACCATGCCTTCGAACAGAGGATAAACCACCGCGACAATCACCGCAGTCGCAATCAGCTGCGGCCAGAATTTGGCGCGCTCTGCAATCCCGCCAGAGATGATCGCCGGGATCGCGGCCGCAAAGGTCAGCAGGAAGAAGAATTTGACCAGGTCATAGCCGCTTTTTGCGAAACCGTAGCCTTCCGCCTGGCCCGCACCGGTCAGCACATCGGCCCCGACCAGAAAATCCACACCATAGGCGACCCAGTAACCGATAAAGAAATAGGCCAGGGTTGAAACCGCGAAATCCACCAGGATCTTCACCAGTGCATTCACCTGGTTTTTATGCCGGACCGTGCCGACCTCCAGGAAGGCAAAACCGGAATGCATGAAAAATACCAGGATGGCGCCCATCAGGACGAAGAAAACATCCGCACCTTGCGTGACGGCTTCCATAATCTAATCCCCGCTGCTGTCTTTTATATCTACAGAACAATTCTTTTGACTGTCCGCAAAGGAGTTAGATTACAAAGCCCGTGCCAGACTCATGGAACTAAAAATATTCTTTAAATAACAACGATTTATATAAATTTAGTAGTCTTGCTGCCCATCCGGCCCAGCCAAATATGACGTTTTTTTCATCATATCGCTGCACAAATGATTAACATTTGCGCAGCGATAACAGCCATCCGATCAGAAATAGCGTGACAGACGGATCTGCAGATGATGGTCATCCCGAACACCGAAATAGGGATCATCCGCCGCCACATGCCCCAGCACGCGCAGCTCCCCCTCGATGGTCCAATTATCATTCAGACGGGTATCCGCCTCCACCTGGAAGAAGGTGGTGTGGTTTTCATGGTCATAAACCACACCACCGAGAATATCGGTGTCATCCGTATCGTTGAGCGTATAGCGCGCGCCCAGGAAAATATCGTTATCCGTGGATACCGACGGCGCATCACTGTCGCGGCCGTCATATTGATATTCCGCCAGCAGCCCCAGATCCGCCCCGCTCTCGCTCACCCCGAAATAGGTGTATTCCAGGCCTGCGACAAAGGCCCCGAATCGGTCGCCCTGGCCCGAACGGGTCATGGCTTCCAGTTTCCAGAGCCATTCTTCAATCGTGGCCTGGACATCAATGGAGGTCTGATCAATTCGGTCATAATGCGGCACCCAGACAGCCGAGCCGCCGCCATCCGTGCCGACTCTCAGTGTAGCCTCCCGGCTGGTGCCATGAAAATGCGCCAGACCGATATCCCAATCGCCAATATAGGTGGCATAGCGCACAGCAAAATCAGGGGCCCATTCCTTAGCTCCGGAATCATAGGTCGTCTGATCCGTGTCCACGATCATGCTACTGCGCAAACGCCCGCCACGCCCGGCAAAAGTCCGCTCCCGGAAATAGGGCATCGCAATCAGGTTGAGCGACCCCCAATCCTGCTGGAACCCAAAATTGACCATGGGCTGGCCCAGCTTGTCCTCACCATCAATATCTTCCACCGCATCCGTCTGGTTGATGATATCGATCAGATGGTTGGATTCAGCGACGCCCCAAAATACCTTGTCGGCGCCGACCTTGATGTCCCAGCCATCCGCACGGTGCAGCCAGTTCAATTCCCGGATATCACCGTGAGTGCGCCGTGCATCCTGGGGATCCAGACGCAAATAAGGAATGAACGAAACCCGGTCATCACCATCATTCCATTCATACCGAAGCTCCGGCTGAATCACGAGCGAAGGATTGAGGTGGGCATCCGACTGGCCGTCATGCCGGGGGGATTGTGGATAAGCCCGAAGATCACCGGCAATGAAACCGGATAATTCCACCTCTTCCGCCATTGTGGCGGAGGCCGCCAGGGCGAGGGAAATCCCCACCCCGGACAGCCATGATTTTTGAAAGTGATTAGTCACTGTTCAACCACCTGTTTTTACTGAAGGCGTTTCAGGGTATTCTTTCGGAAATCCCCTTCGCTCAACCCTGTCTGGAACTCATAACTTTCATAGACGAGGCTGGTTTTCTTGCCCGTCTGGTGATTGGTCATGAACAGCTCGTCCGCGCGCCAATATTTGCCGAGATATTGCTGATAATCCCGGAACTCCAGCGTTTTAAGCAATTCGCCTTTGCGGTCATAATATTCAACCTTTTGCTGGCGATATTCGGAAAGGTCATACCAAGTGACCTGCTTCGTATAACCGGAGTTTTCATAAAGCGGGGTTTGCTCCAGAACCGCGCAGGTCAACTCACCACAGGGCTCATCACGCAGCCATTTATAGGTGTATTTGCCCAACTCCTGCGCAGAGATATCTTCGAACGCAAATTCGGACCCCACAAACGGCCCGGATTTATTGGTCGAGGAAATCCGCTTCACCCGTTTCAGTTTCGGCAAATAGAGCCATTGGTCATCCGGATCCAGGATATGGGCATAAGACAACAGGGCCGTGCCTTTGATATCCCGCGGATGCTCGAAATAGACCAGGGATTTATCCCCGTCACCCTCTCCCGGAACCTCAAGCGTATTGATATACATTTCACGCTCGCTGGTCTCTCCATGACGGTTTTGCAGCACCATACGCAGCTTGGCTTTGGTATCGCCAAAGCCAAGATCACGACGATCCCATTCCTCGGCAATCGCGCGGCCCTTGTCTGCCGCATCATCCGCCAGGGCGGCGGGGGCATAAAGCCCCACGCCAACCCCGCCTGCCACCCAAGCGGCGGTTACGGTTGAAAGAATGATTTTTTTCATCAGGAATCCTCCTTATTCAGCAGGCACAGGTTCTGCCCTGGCCGCGCTGTCATTGGTTTTTCGGGAACGATCAAAGAGCATCAACAACGGCGGCAACAGCAGGAAGTCGACAACAATGGCCGCAGCAATCGCCAGGGCGGTCAACAAGCCCATCTCCCAGTTAAGACGGAAGCCGGACAGAGCCAACACCGCAAAGCCCGCCACCAGGATGGCGGTTGCCACCCAAAGCGCCAGACCAACAGTGGAGAAGCTGTAACGGATCGCATCGGCCGCATCATAGCCATGCTCTTTGCGCGCTCTGTTGTATTTGCTCATGATATGAACGGTCGCATCGACAATCAGGCCGAGGCTGGTCGCGGTAATGACCGATGCCGCCAGACCGACCACACCGACACTCATGCCCCAGATGCCAAAGGCAATACCGGCGGGAACAAGATTCGGGATGATGCTGATCAGGCCCAGCCGCACACTCTTCAGCGCGATTGCCAGCGAAGCGGAAATTGCCAGGAAAGCCAACACGGTCCCGGTCAGCATGGACCGGATATTACGGTCCGAGATATAGGCAAACATGATCACGGCACCAGAGGCCTGGGTCTGCATATATTCGGGCGCATTATCCACCAGCCACTGTTCGGACCGCTCTTTCAAGGCCCGCATTTCCGTGGTCGACAGACTTTCCATTGTGACCGAAAGACGGGTCGCGGACTTGTCGATATTGATCTGACTGTTGAGATCCAGGCCATAGGGCAGGGACAGCTCGTAGAGCAGCAGATACTGGGCCGCCAATTCCCGGTCATTGGGCAGGCGATACCAGGACTCGTCATCCCCGTGCATGCTCTTGTTCAGACGCTTCATCACATCGGTGAAGGAATTCACATGCATCACACCAGGCTGGGTCCGGAACCAATTGGCGAACATCTCCAGATTCCGCAGGTATTCCGGCTCGGAAATACCGCCTTCACCAGCACTAGGAACAGACATTTCAAGAATATCCGGACCGGTCAGGTTATCGGTGACAAATTCCGTATCCACCCGGATTTGGTAGGAATGATCGAAATATTCAATGAACCGGTCATCCAGTTCGATGGTTGGAATGAAGGCCAGGATCGCCAGGATGATCACCGTCGTGCTCAACAGCAGCTTACGACGCTGATTGACCACAAAGTCACCGAACCGGTCCATGGCCGTCATTTTCCCTTCAACCGCAGGCGCAACCCAGGCCGGCAGGATGGCCATCAGGGCCGGCAGCAGGGTCATGGAAAGCGCCCAGGCCGCCGCAACTCCCACAGCCGAGATATTGCCGAGATCGGCAAAAGGCGGGGAATCAGAGAAATTGAGGCTCATGAAGCCGATCACTGTGGTCAGACTGGTCAGGAATACCGGGCTGACATTGACCCGCAGGCTTTCAACCAATGCGTCATGCTTATTCATGCCCCGGCGCATCTGGCTATACATGGTGATCAGAATGTGGATGCAATCCGCGATCGCGATGGTCAGGATGATATTGGGCGCAGTTGCCGACGGCGGGGTCAGCTTGATCCCGCCCCAACCGGCCATGCCCATCGCGACCGCCGCCGACATGATCACCGTCAGGGTCATCACGACAGAGGCAAGAACAGAACTGCCGATCTTACCCGTCACAACGCGCAGCAGGACGATCATGGACACAAACAGAACCAGCCACATGAGCGGGATCAGTGTTTCCATGTCTGTCTGGCTAGCCACCGGGAAGCTATTGGAAAGCGGCGCTATACCGGCAATCGCAAAGTTCAGGTCAGGGTTGGCCGTACGCACCGCCCCAACCAGTTCCTCCGCATGGGAAACCGCCTGGGTAACCTCCATTGGGTCCTCACCCGGCATATGCAAGGTGATTAAAACACCTGCCGTATAACCATCGGCCGCCACAAGACGGTTAACCAATGCTGGCTCGGAAACTGCAACTTCCTCAGCCTTTTTCAAGGCCGCCGCATCCATTCCGGCCGGATCGACGACCAGATCCGCAACCGTCAGATCGTCGCCGATTGCTTCCGTATGCTGGAAGTTGGTCAAACTGTCGACCCGGATGGCAAAAGGCACCTTCCAGGATTCCTCCGTGAGCCCCTTGATCACTTCCAGGGTATCCGGGGTGAAAACCTTTTCACTATCATCCTTCGGCTTGACGGCGATCAGGATCGTATCGGTTTTGGTATAAACATTTTCCAAAGCCTGAAACGCGTTCAGCTCCGGATTTTCATCACTGAAGAAAACTTGATAATCGTTGGTGAAGCCCAGGCGCGGAGCGCCAGCGGCCGCTGCGAATACCGCGGCAATTGAGGCAATCAGCACCAGCCACCGCCAGCGGATCACCCATTGAGCATAACGGACTGCCAGACCCTTGCGTCTGTGATCCATTTTTCTATCCCCTTCGTTTCGGGACCGATCCTTTGCAAGACGGGAAGGAGCATTCCCCTGTCCCGACTTGATTGCAAAAGGCCGTTCCCTTGCGCTCATCTCCCGGCCGTTTTGCGACCGACTTGCTTATGCCGTGCTTTGCTTACCCTGGCTTTTGCGCTATGCAGGGATGGTTGAATGAAAAATATCCCTTGAAGTAAACTACACGGTGCAGTTTACTTTGGTCATTCTGCTGCGTTCGTCAAGAGCCAGTGGAAAGTTTTTTTATCCACCCCCATATAAAGGGGGACAAAGCCCTGCTGTGTTAGGATGGTTCCGGCGGGCGAGCAATTAACTGTGAGGTAATGGTTTGATTCTCAATCACCCGGGATGCCCAATTGGAAATACGGTCAGCAAGCTGACCCGCAGCGAAGCCAAGAGGCAGGCCATCGTTGATGCGGCCCGTGATATTTTCATCGAAAAAGGCTATGGCGAATCCAGCATGGATGATATCGCCAACCGCGCCAATGTATCCAAGCGAACGGTCTATAACCATTTCCCCGGCAAGGATGCGCTTTTCGGCTCCATTATCGAAGGCGAATGTGACAAGGCCATGGAAAGTGTCGCCAAGCGCATGGCCTATTGCGAAGAGGATATCGAGGGCACCCTGCGCGAATTTGCCGCGCGTTTCCTGGATATCATCTATTCGCCCGACGGCGTAAAGCTGTTCAGGACCATTGTCGCCGAAGCGGATCGCTTTCCAGAGTTGGGCACTGTGTTTTTTCAAGCGGGTGTCTGCCCGGCACAGTTCCACGCCCAGGAATATATCGCCAAGATGATGGATCAGGGCCGCCTGCGAAAAGACGACCCTGAGAAAGCGGCAACCCTGCTTTTCTGTCTGATCAAAGGCGACATGCATTACAAGCTGCTGCTCTGTTTCCAGGAAGAGGCCAGCCCGGAAGAGCTGACCGCCCTGATTGATGACGCTCTTGAGATGTGGATGCGGGCCTACGCCCCCGCGAGCTGACCGTCAGGCTGGCAAAGCCTGCCCCGTGTCCCGGCGCAGCCACAGGGCGACAATTGCCGGGATTAAAAGATAAAATCCGCTTTCGGGATAAAGGGCGATGCCGATCCCTGTGGTGATCGCCAGCAAAAGGGCCAGTCCCGCTGGATAGCCACCGATCCTCTGTTTCTCCATCCAGTCGATCAGATAGCCGGCCAAAAGAAGCGGCAAGCCAAACATGAAGAACCAATTGCCTGCATCCTGCTGAAACGGGGCCAACTCAACCGGGCCATTGCCCGCCAGCCAGGCGGATATCTCTTTCAGGTATAAAACAGGTGTGAAGGCCATGTGAATGAAGGCCACGGCAATCACCCAGCGGCCAATCCATCGCTTTTGCAAAGCCGATTTCATTTTCTATCTCCTCAAATTCGAAATAATTTATTTCCGCCACAGGTCCGGAAAAACGCAGATGCTTGCAGATGTCATGTCAGCACCCTCGCCATATCCGGCCCGATCCAGGAATTTTGCGTCCGGACCCTAGCGCCGATCCGCCTGAGCATATGAATGACCCCGTGGAAGGTGCGGTCAAAATAGAGGATGTTCCGGGGCATGCCCTTCAAGTAGGGCATGGCTGCGCGGGCATCGGCCCCTTCCAGATGCGGCATGGGTTCCTTCTGGGAGAAATCAAATACCGAGGTCAGGAAGGGTTCAATGATCCAGCGCTGGAGCGGCGCCAAGTTGGGCTGCAGCCGCGCTGAATATTCCTCCAGCCCCAGCCCTTCTTCCACCAGTCCCAGCCGTTGATAGGCCGCCAACAGGGCTTCCGGCTGCGGATCAAGCTGGTGGGCAATGAAGCAATTGTAGAAATCAGCCATACCCTCAGCAAAATCCCTCGGCATTTGCTTGATACAGCCGAAATCGATCAGACCCAGCCGCCCGGCGTCCATAAAAAGGAAATTCCCCGGATGCGGATCGGCATGCAGACAGCCCAGTTCAAAGACAGAATGCAAAAAGAAATCAAAGATCATTTGTCCGTAATGATCGCGGGCCGCCTGATCCGGGTTCCCGGCCAGCCAATCCTCCAGATGCTCACCTTCCAGATATCCCAAGGTCAGAATGCGATCGCTGCTCCGATCCCGGTCCACCTCAGGCAGGCTAAAGCCAGGGAGGCGCAATACGTCTCGGAACCAGTCAGTATTATCCGCTTCCAACTGATAACTGACCTCCCGCTCCAGCTGCCGCTCGATCTCATCCATGACGATGCCGGTCACCTTACGGTCGGGGATCAAGTCACTGGCATTGGACAAGACAGCGAGCAGATTGGATATCATTTTCACATCCGACCGGATGGAGGCGGCAATACCTGGATATTGCACCTTCACCGCCAATTTTCGCCCCCCCTTGCCTCGGGCAAAATGCACCTGGCCCAGACTAGCAGCGGAAAAGGCTTGGGGATCAAAATGCTCAAACAGATCTTCCGGCCCGCAGCCAAACTCCCGCCGAAAGGCGCGATGCACCAGAGCGGCATTCAAGGGCGTTGCCTGATAACACCCCCTGGAGAGTTCTTCCCGCACACCGCGGGGCAGGAAATCCACTTCCATGCTCAGGATTTGCGAGGCCTTCAGAGCAGTGCCTTTCAACTGATTAAGCGCGCCGAACAGGATCTTCCCGATCTCACGCTCGTGGTCGAGCTGCTGTTCCGCTGAGCTACCCCGCCCCTTCCGGTCAAGCTGCTTCAACCCTATCCTGGTTGCCGCTAGCCCCATGGAGGCCGACCGGGCCAGTTTGCCTGTAACAATTCTGCCGCCCGCCATCAGACCGCATCCCGGCCCAATCCACCCCCGGCGCGCCCCAGCTTGGCCAGGTTGCGCACATTCATCAGGTTGGAAATCAGGCTGCCATCTTCAATGAAGCGTATCATCTGGCTCTTAATCACAAAGGTCGCCATGTCATTGACCTTGCCGATCAGTCCGCTGCGCAAAAAGGTCACCAGCAGGGAAAGCGACATATCCACCATCTGGGTGGTTTGATGGAATTCTTCGCTGTCATCCTTCAGCCAGAACAGCACAACACCCAGCAAAGCATCGGTCATCAGATGGGTGATCGCCTCCCGATAGGGAAATTCCGGGATCTCTTCCCGCTCGATCGCCTGATCCAGCGCTTCGGTCATGAGGGCGGTCAGATCTGCCCTGGCCGGGAAACGACGGTTGATGCCGGACAGGGGCGTCCCCATCAGCATTGAGAGGCTGTCACCGACAAACTCCCGATGGTTCAACAGCGATTCCAGATAGAGATCCAGAAAGAACTGGATCTTCTCCTGCAGGTCAAAACCGTCATAGGCCTTAGCCTTGCGGCATCCTTTGACCGCGTCCAGGATCATCAGCTCGTGAAAGGCGAACAGGAACTTATCTTTGGTCGCAAAATACTTGTAGACGGTCGAATCCGCCATTTCAGCGGATTTCGCGATCTGTTTCATTGTGACATTGTCAAAGCCATGCTCGGAAAACAGATCCACCGCAGCCAGGATAATCTTACGACGGTTCTTCTCTTTCTGCGCCTTGGATATCTTCATAATAAAAACTTTCTATCCATTATTTCCGTCTTGATACTCTATAATTGAATCATATTATTCATTAATCAAGAACTAATTCCACAATGGCTTCGACTACACCCATTGCCAACCGGAACGGCGGTTCTTATGATTTCGCCCTGTTTTGGGAAGGGAATTGCCTCATATGACCGAGAATCCAACACAGACTGAAAACACGATCTCCGGTGAAATGGACAGATCCTCACCGTTGGCTACAGCCACCCAGTCGACTTATTTGTTTTTCCTGCGCGAAAAACGGGTCCGTTGGTTCATGGTTCTGTTATCCATGGCCTGTGCGGCCCTGGTTTATTTCCTGCTCAGCATTGTGCTTGGCGCGGTTCTGGTCGGTTTTTTCAATGACAGCACTGTCCTGTCCGGCAATGGCGGATGGCGCTCCATGCCGCTGGCGGATGCCAAGGCCTATTACATCCTGCTGATGCTCAGCATTATTATCCTGATCCCCGCCAGTTATTTGGCGGTTCGGCTGTTTCAAAAAAGGGGCTTCAGAAGCCTTATCACCGTCCGGAGCAGGATTAACTGGCGCACTTTGGCAATCAGTGGTCTTGCCCTGCTTCTGCCGGGCCTGACGATTTTTCTGATCACCACACTATTTACACCGGATGATGCTTCCATCAGCTTCGATCCGGTTGTCTTCTGGCCTTTCTTCGCACTCAGCATCATGCTGATCCCGTTGCAGATCTTTGCGGAAGAGATCTTTTTCCGCGGTTATCTGATGCAATCAATTGCCGCTTTTACCAGGATCAGGTTGATCATTCTGGCGGTTCCCGCGTTGTTCTTTGCCTTGCTGCACTTCTACAATCCCGCCGAAGCCTATAACGATATCTGGGCGAAACTCAGCTACATCACAGTTGCCCTCTATATCGGCTGGCTGGTCCTTAAAACCGATAGCTTGGAAGCCAGCATCGGATTGCATCTGGCTCAGAATATCCTGGCGATTGTGGTGGTCAGCTCTCCCTTTGCACCGGCGCTCACCCCCACCTTGCTCGAGGTTCACGACATCGACACGAAGATCGAGTTTCTCTCGACACTGGCTCTCTTTGGCCTTCATGCGCTGATCCTGTTCAAGGGTACGGCCATATGGCGTCGGTTCAGCCCAAAAAGATAGTCGTTTCCTATCATTTTTTGAGCAAGATCAGTCATTGATTTTCCAAAATCAATAACTAGAATGTCGCCTGGATTTATCAATCCCGGGCGGCATTCTCATTTTCATTACCGGCACCCTGAGCAGGGTTTCCGGCAATTTCTATTTGGCTGTACCCGGGGGCTTCCTCCGGAGGGAAGAATCATCAATGAAACAAGATCCAAATTCCAATTTCTATCTGCACGGCTCTCTGCCGTTACTATTCCTGAAAACCGCCGCGCCTATTGTGCTCGTCATGCTGGCCAGCGGCATTCACACCCTGGTCGATGCCTGGTTCCTGGGCCGGTTTGTCGGCGCGCAAGCCCTGACCGCGGTAACCCTGATGTTCCCCTTCTTCATGCTGATGGTCGCCCTGTCCACGCTGGTTTCAAACGGTTACGCCAGTGTGGTTGCCAGGCTTTTGGGCGCCGGGCGCATGGGGGAGGCCCAGAGCACCTATCTGGGGGCCAGCCTGGTGGCCCTGCTGATCGCGCTCACCCTGATCATGACTTTCCTTCTTGTCGGCACCGACATGGTGCAATGGCTGGCACGTGGCGACGCGGTACTGGGCAATCTTGGCTACAGCTATATTGCTCCGATGATTTTCGGCAGCTTCCTGATGATGACCATCGGGGTGAATGTGGACAGCCTTCGCTGTGAGGGGCGTATGGGGTTCATGACCCTGGTCACCCTGATCGGGACCCTAATGAATATCCCCTTTAACTATCTCCTGATTGTTGAAATGGATATGGGCGTTCCGGGGTCGGCTTATGGCACGCTGCTGGCACAGAGCTGCTCACTGATTGCGATTTTGATCTACCGCGCGCTCGGCCAATCCTCGCTTGGCTTCCGCCCCGCCAACGGCCATCCCATATTGAAACATTGGAAGGAATTCCTGGCCCTCGGTCTACCATTCAGCTTGTCCTATGTCGGTGTCTCCCTGATCGCTTTCCTGGTTCTTTATGATCTTCAGGTCTGGGCGCCGGAAAATTACGAGCAATCTGCCGCGGCCTACGGGATCGTCACCCGCCTGATGACTTTCAGCTATATGCCGATATTGGGTTTGAGCCTCGCATTTCAGGCCATCCTGGGGAACAATTTCGGCGCCGGGGACATAGCGCGTTCCCGCAAGAGCTTCCATCTCGCCTTGATGATTGCCTTTGCCTATTGCGCCCTTCTTCAAATCGTCTATCAGGGAATCCCGGATCATCTGGCGGCGATCTTTGTGGATGATACGGCGATCATCGCGGAAACTGCGCGCATCTTGCCGATCATGACCTTCCTGTTTGTCCTGTTCGGCCCGCAGAACATGGCCACCACCTATTTCCAGGCCGTCGGGGATGCCGGTCGCGCCCTGGCCTTGAGCGTGTCGCGGATGTATCTGCTGGCGCTGCCGTTGATATTCGGTTTGCCCTATCTGATTGGAGAGCCCGGCATCTGGATTGCCAACCCGGTGACCGAAATCCTAATGATGGTTGTGACAACCATTGTCTTCATCAGCTATTGGCGAAAAAACAGAATGGCCGCAGCTGCCGCCATCTGATGCGGGAATTTTGCCGGAAGGGCCTGGAACGGCCTTTCCGGCTCCCTATATCAAGCCGGTAAGCATGACAACTGTGTCATGTGCGGAGATATCTGATATGTTGCGCATCCTGTTATTCCTTGGCACAAACCTCGCGATCCTAGTGATTTTGGGCCTGGTCTTCAGCCTGCTTGGAATTGGTTCGCTGCTGCAGGCGAATGGTACCGATCTGGACCTCACCAACCTGCTCATATATTCGGCAGTGATCGGCTTCACCGGCTCGCTTATATCGCTCCTGCTTTCCAAGCGGCTGGCGAAAGTGAGCATGCGGGTCAATGTAATCCGGCAGGCCAACACCCCCACCGAGAAATGGCTGACGGAAACGGTGCACGAACTATCGGAACGCGCTGGGATCGGCATGCCGGAGATTGGCATTTTCGATCACCCCTCCCCCAATGCTTTTGCAACCGGATGGAACCGCAATGACGCTCTCGTCGCAGTCAGCACTGGCCTGTTGCGGCACATGGACGAGCGGGAAGTCAGGGCGGTTCTGGCCCATGAGATCGCGCATGCCGCCAATGGCGACATGGTAACTTTGTCCTTGATCCAGGGCGTTGTGAATACCTTTGTGATTTTCTTTTCCCGAATTGTCGGCTTCATGGTTGATCGCTTGATCTTCAAGGTCGAACGCGGCCACGGCCCCGCCTTCTGGATCACATCCATGATTGCCGAAATGTTCTTCGGCGTGCTGGCGATGATGATCGTCATGTGGTTTTCCCGCTGGCGTGAGTTCCGGGCCGATGCAGGCGGTGCCGCATTGGCCGGACAGCGGGATATGATAGCGGCCCTGGAAAAACTGAAAGCTGGCGGGAAAACCCCGCCGATGCCCGATGACATGGCAGCCTTTGCCATCAATGCGGGCAAAGTGCAGGCCCTGTTTTCCAGCCACCCGCCTCTGGAAGCGCGTATTGCCGCCCTCAAAAACGCCTGATCAATCCAGCCCTTGCGCAGCCAGGGCCCGTTTCACCGCGGGCCTTGCCCGCATGCGGTTCCGGTGGGCAATGATGCCGGGAAGTCTTTCCACATCAACACCATCCCCTTCCAGCCAGCGCGCCAACGTAAATAAGTACATATCAGCGATGGAATAATCCTCACCCATAACATATGGCCCTGCCAGCATTCCGTCTTCCACCAGCATCATGGAAGAAAGCATGGTTTCAGGCACCTTGCGCTTCATATCATCAAAGCTGGACACCTCATCCGCCCAACGGCTGCCACGCAGTTTATGCGCATGGGCCACATGCACGGTTGAACAGAGATAACTGTTGAAGGATTGTAACGCCGCCAATTGGTAGGGGTCGCCCAGCGGGGCAAGATCCGCGTCCGGGTGGGTTTGCGCGATGTAAAAAAGTAGAGCTGGCGTTTCGGTCAGAACCCCTTTATCCGTTACCAATGCCGGGACACGCCCTTTGGGATTGAGCGTCAGGAAATCCGAGCTGCGTTGCTGGTTCTTGGAAAAATCGATGCCGACCGCCACATAGTCGGCACCGACCTCTTCAAGCGCGATATGCGTCGCCAGCGCACATGTGCCGGCTGCATAATAGAATTTCATCTTTTCTTCCCCTGATCATTGCCCTGATCTTGTGTTGGCCATTGTGGGAAGAAACCGGCATTAGGCCAATGAATTATTTTCCGGCCACCTGCATCACGCCGGAACCACCGGAATATAGATATCAATTTCACCGCTCAGGCTTTCGGGATCAAACCGGTCATCGGTCAGCTCGAAATCCGGATCGCCGGTATACCGGTAATCGGAATTGGGCAGCCAAGTACCCCAGATATACTGCATCGTCACTTTCATTCCCGCGGGCACATCAGGCGAGGTCACCTTATGGGTGAAAACCGCATAGGTCCTGGCCGGCAGCTCGATCGACCGCATGCCATCGGGAACATGACCGATTTCACTGACATCCAGGCAGGCGGTATAGGTGAATGTTTCGTCGCCGGGCTGTTTTCCAGAGCAGATCCCGTAGGCCGCCTTTCCGGTTTTGGCCGGGATATCGGGAATGCGCCCACGCAGCTGCCCCCAAAGCGCCGGTATTTCAACCGCTTTTTCAGGTGAGAACGTCATATCCAAACCGATCGCCTTCAATCCCGCATGTTCGACAATTTTTGGTTCCATCGTGATATCCTCATGGAAATGCTTCAAAATATCGCTCGTCAGGGCAGGCTTGAGCATGAATCCCTCCCAATCCCGTTGACGCCGGAATTGTCCCGGTGCCATGCCGAAAAGCTTTCGAAACGCCCGGGAGAATGCCTCCTGTGAGTCAAATCCGCTCTCCAGCGCCAGATCAATCAGCCGGATATCTTCACTGACCAATCGCTCGGCCGCGATGGAAAGCCGCCTTTTACGGATATAGCCAACGATTGTATCCCCGGCCAAAGCGCGAAACATCCTGGCAAAATGATAATCCGAATAACAGGCGGCGTTCGCCACATCCGACAGGCGGATCTCGGTTGAAAGATTGGCTTCAATATAGTCGATCGCCTTGAAAAACTGCTTCATGCAACATCCTTTACCCTGAAATGGAGCGTAAGGGAAAGGCCCGCATCTGTTTTGACCGGGATTGCTAAATTTTGCGGCAGGACAGAAAATATTTGACATCGTTTAGCATCTAAACAAAAATGCTTTTGTAACAGTAACAGGGTTCCAAGACTTGTCCGGAACAGGGAAAAATCAAGCCGTTGATCAGATGCTGGAGACGCTTCATCAATTGATCACGCGGGCCAATGCGCTTGAAAACACGCCAAAGGCTTTTGGCACCGACACTTTATTGCATCGTGCGGAAATCCATACGATCCAGGCGATCGGCCTGCGGCCAGGCCAGAATCTTCAGCAACTGGCGGATCGGATGGCTGTGACCAAAGGCGCGGCCTCCCAGATGGTCACCAAGCTGGTTCGAAAGGGGCTGGTGAAAAAAGACAAAGGTGAAGATAACCGGAAAGAGGTGCTCCTGAACCTGACCGAACAAGGCTGGACCGGTTTTCACAGACATGAAGCCTTCCACGCCTACCTGCACCAGGTGCTGCTGGACCATTATGGTGAGGCACTGGAGCAGAAGATGGCAGAGCTGCGCGGCTGCTTGCAGGAACTCCTGTCTGTCACTGATCTTTATGAAGAGAAGGTCAAAGATTTCTAAAAAAAATTTGCGTAATTAGTTTAGCATCTAAACAATATGGAGAAAGACCATGAAACGCCTACTACCCCCCTATCTGTTCTTCCTGTCCGTGCTGGCAATGCTTGCCGTGCATCGCTATCTGCCACTCTGGCATGGCGAGTTTTCGCCCTGGAACCATTTGGGCTGGCTGGCCATCCTGGGCGGCCTTGGTCTGGCCATTATTGGCAAACGTCTTTTTGCCAATCGCCAGACCAACATCAAGACCTTCAACGACCCCCAGACGCTTGTCACCGAGGGTCCGTTCCGCTTGTCGCGCAACCCGATGTATCTCGGCTTTCTGTTAGCCCTGATCGGGATTGCAATCGTCTTGCAGGGCCTCTCGCCCTTCCTGGTCGTGCTGGCCTTCTTCCTGATAACGGATTTTTGGTACATCCGCTTTGAAGAGGCACGCATGCGCGCCATCTTCGGTGACGATTACGAGAACTACTGTCTGAGAACCCGCCGCTGGATTTGAAATGCCGGCTGTACACGTTGCCGGCAGACCTCTCTCAGGCCGGCAGCGGTCCCTTCGCATGGAACAAAACACCATCCTCATCGGCATAGAGCCAGCCACCCGGCGTAAAGGTCACACCACCAAACGTGACAGGCACATCCCGTTCACCTGCCCCGGTCTTGGCGGACTTCATCGGATTGGTTCCCAAGGCCTTTACGCCGAAATCCATCTCACCGATGGCGCGGCTGTCGCGGATCGGGCCCAGGATCACTGCGCCGGACCATCCATGATCGCGACCCATTGCCGCAATCAGATCTCCCATCAGGGCGGTTTCCATATTGCCGCCGCCATCAATCACCAAAATACCGCAGTCACTTTCCTCCTGCAGGATCGATTTCAGCAAGGCATTGTCATTGCGGCATTTTACTGTAGTCACCGGCCCGGAAAAACGGACCCGCCCGCCCAAATCAAGGAACTGGGTCTGGCAGCTTTCAACCACTTCCTGGAAATCATCTACAATATCGGCCGTGGCCCGGCCCAACTTATCAGTCATCAATTCATCCTGTTCAAACGGGTGATTTTTTCGCAGAATAGGATGAAACAATGCCCCTATGAAAGCCTTGATGGAAATTCGGGACGGAACCCGATTTTTTTCATGAAACAGGGTGGCATTCATCATTTCTACACCCATGTCTGATATACCATCTTTCAGACTGATCAGCCGCAAGACCGAGAGTAACTTCATGCCGGACAACCATACCGCCATCGCCGACAATCGCTCCTTGATGTCGCGGATCGCCGCCCCTGTGCCCTTCGCCCTGGTGCATCTGTTGTGCTTTGCCGCCATCTGGACCGGGGTTTCCCTGACGGACATCGCCCTGGCCTTTTTCCTATACGGATTGCGTATGTTCGGCATCACGGCGGGCTATCATCGGTATTTTTCGCACCGGACCTTTAAAACCAGTCGCGTTTTCGGTTTCATCCTGGCCTTCATCGCCCAAAGTTCGGCCCAGCGCGGGGTAATCTGGTGGGCTTCGAATCACCGCCAGCATCACCGGGCCTCTGACACGGAGGAAGATGTACATTCGCCGGTGCGCAAAGGGTTTTGGTATGCCCATATGGGCTGGATCTGGTCCGGGCATCATGAAAAAACCGATTATGACGCCGCCCCGGACCTGGCCAAGCTTCCGGAATTGATGTGGCTCGACAAACATCCCTATACCCCGGCGGTCATCATGGGTGTGCTTGTCACCCTGCTGTTCGGCTGGTCCGGCCTGATCGTCGGCTTCTTCTGGTCCACGGTCGCCCTGTGGCATGCCACTTTCTGCATCAATTCGCTGGCCCATGTTTATGGCCGCCAGCGCTATCTGACCGGTGATCAGTCTCGCAACAACTGGTGGCTGGCGATCCTCACCATGGGCGAGGGATGGCATAATAACCACCACCATTTCCAATCCGCCGCCCGCCAGGGATTCCGCTGGTATGAAGTGGATATGACCTATTACATCCTCCAGGGTTGCCGACGCCTGGGCCTTGTCTGGGATCTGGCCCAGCCGCCCAAACAGGTGGTTGAGAATGAGCGCAAGGTGGCCCGCTCCGTCGTGGAAAAAGCCGCCCGGCAGCTGGCCGCCTCCTTCCAGGTAGATGCGATCACCGCCGACTTGAAAGCGAGCCTTGCCGAACATTATGCAAAACTGGAGCCATCCTTTGATAAGCTGCAGACCAATGTGGCGGCAACCCTGGCCGGCTGGCATCAGCATCTGGAAGGCGATATGGAAAAAGTCCGCGAAGATATCCGGGAACTGGTGGCAAAACTGCCCGCCCAGGCCATGCCCACCGGGGCCGACCTGATGGCGCGCGCACAGAAAATGTTCGCCAGGACACCGGCGCTGGGTGACGTCACCGAACGGGCGCGCGAAATCCTGCTGGAGGCGATCTATGCGGAACTGGCCCGCCAGGCAGTACCGGTGCGAGTGAAGCCCTAGCCTCACCCTTACGGGTAGCTGCCATGGCTGGCTTTTTCCCTTATGATCGGCTATGCCCAACGGCGAAAAGCTACACACCCCTTTTGCTGACCCAGTAAAATGACGAGGATCTGATGTTCAAGACTTTGGATGATGCAAGCGTCTCCGGTAAAATCGTGCTGCTGCGCGGTGATCTCAATGTGCCGATGGCCGACGGTAAAGTAACCGACAAGACCCGGATCGAGCGTTTGATGCCGACCGTCCGCGAACTTTGTGAAAAGGGCGCGCGCGTGGTGATCCTCTCCCATTTCGGCCGGCCCAAGGGCCAGCGGGTGCCGGAAATGTCCCTGGCCCCGATTGCCCCGGCCGTCGCCGAGGTTCTGGGCGCACCGGTCGCCTTTGCCGATGATTGTGTCGGATCCGTCGCCAGTGACGCCATTGCCAAGCTGGACGACGGCCAGGTCCTGCTGCTGGAAAACCTGCGTTATCACCCGGAAGAAGAAAAGAACGATCCCATGTTCGCCGCCAAACTGGGCCAATTGGGTGACCTTTATGTGAATGATGCTTTCTCTGCGGCGCACCGGGCGCATGCCTCCACCCACGGGGTCGCCAAGACCCTGCCCGCCTATGCCGGACGCAACATGCAGGCGGAACTGGAAGCCCTGGAAGCGGCCCTTGGCAATCCGGAAAAACCGGTCGCCGCCATTGTCGGCGGCGCCAAAGTATCCACCAAGCTGGCGGTTCTCACCCATCTGATCGAAAAGGTTGATGTGCTGGTGATCGGCGGCGGCATGGCCAACACCTTCCTGCATGCCCTGGGCACCGATATCGGGGCCAGCCTGTGCGAGAAGGATCTGGCGGAAACCGCACGCGAGATCATGGCCAAGGCCGACCAGGCCAATTGCGAGGTGATCCTGCCCTCTGACGTAGTCGTCGCTAAGGAATTCAAGGCGGGTGCCGAAAACGAGGTGCGCCAGATCGCCTCCGTCCAGAAAGACGGCATGATCCTGGACATTGGCCCGGACAGCGCCACCGCCCTGGCCCAGCGCCTGGAAACCTGTAAGACATTGCTGTGGAACGGCCCCATGGGCGCCTTTGAGATCGAGCCCTTTGACGCCGGCACGGTTAAAGTCGCCCAGGCAGCCGGTAAGCTGACCGCCAATGGCAATCTTGTCTCCATCGCCGGAGGCGGCGATACGGTCGCAGCCCTGGCCCATGCCGGTGTTTCCGACAAATTCACCTATATCTCCACCGCAGGCGGTGCTTTCCTGGAGTGGATGGAAGGCAAGGAACTGCCGGGCGTCGCGGTATTGGAGAAGTAATCCGAGGGAGGGTCGATATGATCAGGGCCGGAATAGCATCTTTCCTGGCACTTGCCGGAACACTGCTTCCGATAGCCATTGCGTCCGCCGAGATGCCGGGCAAATCCTATCATATCGACCCGGCCAGCCTGCCCAAACCTTATGCGACCGCGTCAGCGGTCAATCCATCCCGATATAATCCAAGCCCGTCCGACGCACGGATCAATTTACCGATCGGTTTTCAGATCAATCTGTTTGCCGATCAGTTGCAGCATGCACGCAATATCAAGGTCGCCTCTGACGGCACCGTCTTCATGGCGCAATCCAGGCGCGGGCGCATCCTGCTGCTGAAGGATAGCGATGGTGATAGCCAAGCCGACATCCGGGAATTTTATGTCCGGGGCATGTCCCGCCCCCATGGCCTGGCCATTCATGACAGCTGGCTTTATTTTGCCGATACCGACCATATCTGGCGCATTGACTGGGTGCCGGGCCGTACCCGGCCCAAGCGGGCACCGGAAAAAATCACAGCAGAAGGCGCGCTTGGCGATGGCAGCGGCCATTGGACCCGCAATATTGCCATCAGCCCCGATGGCAAGACTATGTTTGCCTCCATCGGCAGCCGTGGCAATATCGGGGAGGAACCCCTGCCCCGTGCCAGCATCCAGAAATTCAGCCTTACCAAGAACGGTTTCCTGACCGACCAGGAAACCTATGCCACCGGCCTGCGCAATCCTGTTGGAATTGGTTTCAATCCGGCAAATGGAAGGCTTTATACGGTTGTCAATGAACGCGATGGCCTGGGCGACGGCCTAGTCCCGGATTATTTCACCTCCGTGCGCGCAGGCGGCTTTTATGGCTGGCCCTATGCCTATATCGGCCCCAACCCTCAACCGGACTATGGCGAACGCGCACCGGACATGGTTGCGAAATCCATCATCCCGGATGTCCTGATCCAGTCACACTCGGCACCGCTTGGCTTTACCTTCCTGCAAAACGCTGATGTACCGGAAGATTGGAAGGATGATGCGCTGGTCGCGCTCCATGGTTCGTGGAATGCCGCCCGGCCAACCGGGTATAAGATTATCCGGGTGCCGTTTGAAAAGGGCAAACCCACCGGCGGTTATGTGAATTTCATGACCGGTTTTCATCTCAACCCAGAGGCCGAAGATGGGGCCGCCAGCATCTGGGGCCGCCCGGTCGCGCTCGCCGTCATGCCCGACGGCTCGATCTTGTTCAGCGAAGATGCCGGCCAGAAGATCTGGCGAATTTCCAGACTCTAATTGCAAGGCACTAGGGACGGCGGGCCAACAGGATCAACCCTTTGACATCCTCGCCATATTCACTGCGCAACACCGCCCGGTCATAGTTCTCGATCACAAAACCCACCGCCCGGATCGCGGACAGGACATAATCCTGTTCATGGGAATAGCGTCCGCTTGGATGCAGGTGGTAGCGCGCGGTGTCCGGCCGGGTTTCCAGAGAAAAGGCAAATGTCCCGCCCGACCGAAGGCTGTCATGGGTCGCCGCAAAAGCCTCTTCCAGAGCCCCGAAATAACAAAGCACATCCGCCGCGACCACAAGATCATACTGTCCCCGCCGGCTTTTCAGAAACGCCACCAGCTCTTCTTCCGCCAGGTCATCATATAGGCCGCGGTCCGCCGCTTTTTCCAGCATGCCGGACGAGAGGTCCACCCCGTCCATGCGGTTCGCCAGCGGCTTCAGCAGCGGGCCGCACAATCCTGTACCACAACCGGCATCCAGGATATCCAACCCCGTTATGCCTTCCGGCAGATGCTGTTTAACCAACGTTTCCAGCAATTGCGGCGCGCAATAACCCAACTCCTCCAGTTTCTGGTCGAAATCCTGGGCAAAAACGTCAAACACATCCGCCACATAGGCCTCGACGGCCTTTTCCGGAGGGGTCAAACCGCCAACGGCCGCCCCCATATGGGCCGCATCCGGATTGTCAGGAAAGCGTTTTACCCAGTCACGGGCAATCCGGGCCGCTTCCTGCTCCGCCCCACTGTGAAAATAGTCATAGAGCGCCCGGCCCAGGTTGGAATGGGCAACCAGATCCTCGTCATCCCGCTCGATGGCGGTCAGCAGGGCGCGGACCGATTTCTCCGACTCTTCCAATTCATAATAGGCCAAGCCCAGCTTGCCATATTCCTCGAACCCGTCAGGATCCAGATCCAGGTTTTTCTGCAGACATGCCGCCGCCACTTCATATTCATCCAGCTGGATCGCAATCTCGCCGCGCCAGCCCAGGGCCTCCAAATTGTCCGGATCCTGCGCTAGCACGGAATCATAAAGCTTTGCTGCCGCTTCATACCGATCTTCACGATATTGATCCATTGCCGCTGCCAGCAGGCTGTCCAGGTTTTGTCCGTCCGTCATGAAATATCGTCTCCGGATAAAAATTCTGCTCCGCCGCTGCAATCCCTCTTGCGTGAGCGAGCCGGCAATTCCAATATCAGCCCATGAGCACACGCAAGGAACATAAAGGCGGTTATCAGACCACCTATTTCGACGGCGATACCGTTGAGACCGGCAAGGGCGAGCGCGGCCCGAGGGTCCGGCGCGTGCCCAGCGGTGATTCCGTTGAGCGCCTTGTATGCCCCGAATGCAACTTTATCAACTATGAAAACCCGCTGATGGTGGTCGGCGCCGTGGTCACTTTCGGTGATAAATTCCTGCTGTGCAAACGCTCGATCGAACCAAGGGCCGGTTTTTGGACCATCCCGGCAGGCTATATGGAGCTGCATGAAACGCCCTTGGACGGTGCCAAGCGGGAAGCGGTTGAAGAGGCCAACGCCGCGATCGAGATTGATGCACTGCTGGCGATCTATACGATTCCCCGAATCTCACAGGTCCAGATGATCTATCGCGCCAGCCTGCCGGAACCCCATTTTTCACCGGGACCTGAAAGCACCGATGTCGGGCTGTTCAGCTGGGATGAAATCCCCTGGCAGGAAATCGCCTTTCCGACCGTCCATTGGGCCTTGAACCATTTTCAAGAAGTCCGGGGGCAATCCGCCTTCGCGCCATTCACCAATCCGGAGGGTGCCACCGGCACCCTGTGACCGATGCCGCCTCCGCTCAGGCGGCGTCATCTCCTCCGTCTTCTTCCTCATGCTCGACAGCATTTTTTGAAATCATCGGCATTTGGCTGAGGATAAAGACAAAGGTTAGGCCGGTGAGGCCGAAAACCTTGAAATTGAACCAGAATTCCTCCGACAAAGTGCGCCAGACAAATTCGTTCAAGGCCGCACTGGCCAGAAAAAACCAGATAAACCGCCAGGTCAGCGTGCGCCAGATTTCATCCGGTAAATGGAAAGCCATATTAAAGATGCGCTTCAACCAAAGCCGGTTCAGCAACAGGCTGACCCAGAGCAGGCCCGCAAACAGGATCTGCACGATGGTCGGTTTCATCTTGATATAGGTTGCATCCTCGAAATAGACCGTCAGCCCGGCAAAGAACAAAACGAAGCCCGAGGTAACGAGAGGCAAGACCGGCACGCGCCGGGCAACCACCAGCGAGAGCAGCACCGCCGCGGCAGTGGCGATCAGGATCACCTTTGTCGCAGCCACCAGGTCTTTATCGGTGAAAAAATAATAGGCGATGAAATAGGCGGCCAATGGCACATAATCCACCACCGGCTTCAGCCATTTCGGCTCTGCCTTTTCCGCGCGTGTTTCCGATTGGGTCAAACCTGATACTCCCTTATTCATTGGCAGGGCCAGATATAGGCCTTCCTGTTGGCAGGCGCAACCGAACAGCCCTATAGTGTTGAGCATGTTAATAAATATGCAACAGGCGGTGCACCCATGATTGGCATCGGTTTCCTTTGT
Organism: Aestuariispira insulae; assembly: GCF_003385955.1. Classification (GTDB taxonomy): domain Bacteria; phylum Pseudomonadota; class Alphaproteobacteria; order UBA8366; family Aestuariispiraceae; genus Aestuariispira; species Aestuariispira insulae. Next base: position 160,043 of record NZ_QRDW01000008.1, on the reverse strand, counting down.
CACGCCGAGAATGACAATGTGAATGAAATGGCCCGGCAGATGGCGGACGGCTTTCTGGCCGAAGGCGTCGACTACCGCCTGATCGACACCCGCCAAAGCGGCGCGGGGCAGGAATTGCTGGATCTGATCAGGGAGACGGACGGCAACTGTTTCCTAAATTGTTTCAACAATGTCGGCCTGCCTACAGCCGGTGACAGTCCGGTTCTTGATGCCATCAACGACGCCTTCATCCCGGTCTATTCATGGTATCTGGATCACCCGATCATCAATGCACCGGAATTCAATATCCCGGTCAAGAATCACATCATCACGCAAACCTCCCCCCTGCATGTGGAATTCCTGGAAAAATACCCCATCCATGATGGCAGACCTCTCTATACGCTGCCCCATGCCGTGAATGTGAGCGACAATTTTTCCTGGGACCAGGAGAAAACCATTCCTTGCCTGTTTGTCGGCACCATAGGCGCCCATCCGGATGAACAGCGCAATCAATGGGCCGGGCAATATGGAGAGCGGGTGGCCGAAAACCTGAACCGGATGGTCGAGCTTTATCTGGGCGGCCTGCCGGGCGGACTTGAAAACTATCTGCTCAAGGGCCTGGACCAGCAGGAAAAGGAGCGCCTGGACTGGCCATTGTTACGGTCCTACGCCATTGTTCTGGACCGGTATCTGCGCGACCGGATGAAACTGATCATGGCCCAGCTTTGCCTGGATGTTGGCGGCCTGGTTGCCGGTCCAGGATTTGACGCATTGCTGTCGGCCGGCACGGCCGACCAGTTTCCCGGTGCGGTCCCGGCGGATCAGGTACCGGCATTGGTGCACCAATCCCGCCTGATGATGTCACCACAACCGGAATATTACCAATCCCATGAACGGTTTTTCTTTGCTGCCGCCGGGTCCGCTGTTCCCATCACCGGCCAACAGGACTATCCAGCGCAATGGCTGGATCAAGGGGTTGTGAAAGTGGATTACCGGGACCCTTCAGGCAATCGTGACCGGCTGATGGCGGCGCTGCAGGATGAAGACCTGCTTGCCCAAAAGGCACTTGATGCCTATTCAGCGGTCAGGGAACGCCATCAATATCAAAACCGGGCCTTAGAGATCCTGCGGCATCTGGCAGAGGTTTCCCATTAGGCCCAGCCGTTGAGCACCACGACACCGATGGAAACCAGCCCCGCAGCCAGATAGCGTCTGGCGGTGAAGCTCTCTTTCAAAACAACGGCGGCGATCACCGTGGCCAGTAAAGAAGAGGTTTCCCGGATGGAAGATACAGCCGCCATGCTGCCCAGGCTCATGGCAAAAATCACCAGACCATAGGCCAGATTGCTGGCCATTGCGCCGCCAAGGCCGGTGATCCAGTTCCGTTTCAAATGGCTGACAAAGGCCCGGCGCTTCCAGAGCAGAACCCAGACCAGGAACGGCAGCCCTTCCAGGATATAGAGCCAGAGTATATAGGAAATTGGCGCGCCAGAGCGGCGCACGCCCATGCCATCCAGGACCGTATAGCCGGCAATCCAGCACCCGGTCACCAGTGCCAACAGCACCGGTGTCCGGTCCCGCCCCCGCGGCCAGCCGCCTTCAAAGGCCAGCATCATGATCCCGGCTGACGTTACCATCACCGCCATCATCCCCATGGGAGAGAGCATCTCGCCCGCAAAGATCCAGGCGCCGGCCGCAACAAGAAGTGGCGCTGCCCCCCGTGCCAGCGGATAGACCTGGCTGAGATCGCCATGCCGGTATGAGAGAATCAGGAATGCGTAATAGCCGTAATGAACCAGGGTAGAGGCTATAAGATAGGGCCAGGCTTGATGATCCGGGACCTCAAGAAAGGGAACCGCCACCATCCCCGCCAACATGCCGCCCAGAGAAAGCGTGGCGAAAGTCAGCACCCGATCCGCCGCTGATTTGACCAAGGCGTTCCAGCTGGCATGCAAAACCGCCGCAGCAAGAACCATCAAAATAGCCAGGCCATCGAGCCCCATAACCGCCCCTCCACGAGTGCAATAACAAGATTTCACCAACATTATTCCAACTAACCGTATGTAATCAAAAGAGGCTTTGTCATACAGGCATGAGTATTTATTCATGTTAATCGTCCTGAAGGCGCCTTCAGATATCAATGGATTGCTACCCAATCTGGTCCTGGCTGTTTCCCGCCGTTGCCAAGTTCCTTCGGTAAGCGGTATAATATTGCCATGTCTGATAATGGTTCTTCCATCTCGGGACCGCGCGGCCTACAAACTCCCGCGGTCAGCCCACAAAAAGTCACCGACCGACCGCAGACCAGTGGCGGCCGTACGGCGGCGCGTGCGGCCCGACCCGATCAGGAAGAACAGACGGACCTCGACAATGCCTTTGGCCGCCTGGATACCCTTCTGGCGCGGGACGACGGCGGGGAACCGCGATCAGATGTGCCGACCCGCGGGTTTTATCTCAACATACTGGTTTAACGGGTTTTCAAAACGCCAGCTTGCCTGATAAGAATTATAAAATAGTAACAAGGATATAAGGGACCCTATGGCACGCTTTGACTTCTCCCGGCTATCTGTCCTCGTCGTCGAAGACAGCCAATTCATGCGCAGTCTGATTATCGGCATCCTCAGGGCCCTTGGTGTCGAGAGGATCTTAACGGCTGAAAATGGTGAGGAAGCCATTGCGGTCATGTCACCAGGTGGCAAGAAAACCCAGTCCATGGTCGGCATGACCGGTGTCGATATCATCGTCTCCGATATGTTCATGCCGGTGGTAGACGGGCTTATGTTCCTGCACTGGATCCGCCTGTCGGATAAGTCACCGGATCGGTTCCTACCTTTCATCATGATTTCCGCCGCCGCCGATCGAGATGTAATTATCAAGGCCCGCGATGCCGGTGTTGATGAATTCCTCGCAAAGCCCTTTTCCGCCGCCAACCTGGCCTCCCGCTTCACCCAGGTGATCGAACATCCCCGACAAGTCGTCTATTGCCCGACCTATTTCGGACCGGATCGCCGCCGGCGCAATATTCCAGCCAAGGAAGAAAAGCGCGTCAACACGCAAAATGACGTGGAAATAATCCATTCGGGCAAGGAAATGGCCGCGCTGAAAAACAGCAAGAAGCGTGTCTGGTATATCCGCCTGCCAAAGAAACTGAAAACCAAACTGGCCACCGGCTTTGGCGGCAATGACGAACCGGCCTTTGATCCGGAATTGCTGGAAGCGGCGGAAGCCAAGATTGCCGACATGGAGGGCGATTACGCCGATTGGGTGGCCGAAAGCATTGAAAAGCTGGTCCAGGCCCATCACCGCTCCATCGAGGATATGGGCGATGAATCCTGCAAGGAACATATGGCCACCATCCATTCCATCGCATTGGAATTGCGCGGCCAGGGGGGCATCTTCGGCTATCCGCTGATGACCCAGTTTGGTAAATCGCTTTATGAATGCACCGATGAGGAATCCGAAGCAACACCGTTGCTGCTGGATCTGATCAACAGCCATATCGACCTGATCAAGGTTGTCATGTCCCAGAAAATTAAAGGCGATGGCGGCAAGATCGGCAAAGAATTGATGCAGAGCCTTCACGAAGCCAAGATGAAGTTTAAGAAAAGCCAGGACGACTAAGCGCGTTCTGGCCCCTTTCCGACAGTATCAGGCGTTTTTCTTGTTAGCCATCGTGCCGAGTAGGATAGCACCGATGGTCGCGCCAATACCGACCACATGCATTGATGATAGCGTTTCCTGCAGGAAAAAGGCCCCGCCGCATACCGCGCTCACCGGCAACACCGCGGTAAAAAGGCCTGACTGGCTGACCGGCACATGGGCTGTGCCAAAGAACCAAAGCATATAGCTGATCACGCTGGATGTGACCGCGTAATAGAACAGCAGCAGCCAGACATCCGCCGGAACCGATACCAGATCCATGGCGACAAGTTCCGGCAACCCCAGCGGCAGGAACATCACCAGCGCCGCCAAATTCAGCCAGGCCGTCGCCGCCAGCGGACTGAGCCGCCCGGACGCGCGCTTGGCAAAGATCACAAACAACGCCTCGCAAAAGACCGCGCCGATCACGAAACCGTTGCCGATCAAGTCGCCCGCTGCGCCCTGTGCATTGCCGCCCAGGTTCACCAGCATCACGCCACAGACTGCCAACGCGATGATCATCAAGGCGCGCATCGTCAGTCGTTCCCGGAAAAACAAGAACCCCAGCAGGGCCACGGCGGCCGGAATGGTGCTGGTGATGATGCCCGCATCAATGGAGGAGGTGCGTTCAAGCCCCCATAGAATGAACAGGTTGAACAGGAATACCCCGATAAAGGCCTGCCCCAGGATCGCGCCCCCGCCGGAAAGGCCCGGTGCTGGAATGCGGCCATATTTCATCTTCAACAGGGGAAACAGGATCAGAATACCGACCAGCCCGCGGATCACGGAAAAACCAAAAACCGGGAAATGATCCAGCAACATCTTGCCAACCGGAATATTCAGGCCGACCAGGATCATGGCGGCAGCAAGGGAAAGATAGGCGAAGGGCATGGCGGTTCCAAATTCAATCACAAAGCGGATGCAGCATGTCTAACAGGCATCTGCGCCGCCAGCTTGTAAGATATTGCGCTTAATAGAGCCCCGCCTGCCGGGCCGCCATTCCCGGGGCCACACCATAGATCTGTTTGAAATAACGGGTGAAATGGGACTGATCAAAAAAACCGCTGTCGAGGGCGGCCTCAGTCGCATTATGCCCTGCCCGAAGCAGCGTCATGGATTTCGCCACCCGCCGATGGGTCAGATAGCTAAAGGGCGTCACACCGATCGCTTTCTTAAATGATCGGACAAAATGATACTTGGAAAGCCCAGCCAGTGCCGCCAGCTGATCCAACTCATAACTTTCCTCCGGCGCATCCGCCAGCAGGGATCTAACGCGCTCCACCGCGCCAAAGGCACCGGCCTGGCGATCCGGCCTTTCGGTTCCATGATGGCACACCAGACGCCCGGTGATTTGAGCCAGCAAACTATCGGTCGCAAGCTTGTCTTCGCGTTCCAGATAGGCGTTGTGCAGCCGGTGCAGCCCTGCCGCCAAGCACCGGTCTTTTGCCGCGCTGGGTGCAATCTCAGTATTGTTTGACCAGACCGCCCCCAAATCATCCGCGGCCTCGTAGAGAATGCCGGGTTCCAGATAAAACATGCGGAACGCCCTTCCCTGATCGTCAATGGGCGTGCCGTCATGCACCTCACCGGGATTGGTCAGCATCACATCCCCCGCCTCCGTGATGCGGGAATGGCGGCCATAAACCGAATCCTGTGCGCCTGCGACCATATATCCGATGCCAAAGGCATCATGGCTGTGTTTGGGATAGGCATGGCTGGGCAGCCAGGCGGTTACAGGCATCACATCCGCACGGTTGGTGGCATGAAAAGAGACACTGTCCGCTTTTCCCTTGCCCCCATCAATCCGGATTGTCCTGTCTGCCTGCATCGCTTTCCCCTCTTGGAAGGGGCCAAGCATATCAGATCGCCACTGCAAGTCACTTGTATGATATTGCTGTTGATCCCAGTCCTAACGATTCGTCACCCCGGACGTGATCCGGGGTCCAAGACAAATTTCTCAGGCGACGGCGGTTTACAGCCCCTGGATCCCGGCACGGTGGCCGGGATGACAGAACCTAAATGAAAATCAGGGAATTGAACGCGCTTAGTCTGCCAAGCCCATCAGGCTCTTGGCATAGGCATCCGCCTCAAAAGGTTTCAGATCATCGGCGGTTTCGCCAACGCCGATGGCATGCACGGGCAGGCCGAATTTTTCCGCCAGCGCCACCAGCACGCCCCCCTTGGCCGTGCCATCCAACTTGGTCACCACCAGGCCGGACACATTCACGATCGACTGGAAGGTTTCCACCTGGGAATGCGCATTCTGGCCAACCGTCGCATCCAGCACCAAGAGGGTGTTATGCGGCGCGCTTGCGTCCAGTTTGGCAATCACACGCACGACCTTTTCCAGCTCCGCCATCAGGTCTTTCTTGTTATGCAGACGCCCGGCGGTATCGATCAACAGCAGATCCGCGCCTTCGGCCCGCGCGCTTTCAATCGCGTCATAGGCCAGGCCTGCCGCATCCGCGCCGGTTTCCCGTGCCACCACTTTGCATCCGGTCCGGTCGCCCCAGATTTTCAGCTGTTCGACCGCGGCCGCACGGAAGGTATCGCCCGCCGCCAGCATGACCTTCAGCCCCTGCGCGGAATAATGCTGTGCCATTTTGCCGATGGTGGTGGTCTTGCCCGAACCGTTGACTCCAACCACCAGAACCACATGCGGGCCTTTCGAGCGGTCAATTTCCAGCGGCTTGGCCACGGGATCGAGAATAATGGCGATATCCTCAGCCAGCGCGCCGCGCACCTCCTCGTCGGTGACTTCCTTGTCAAAGCGCGATTTTGCCAGCGATGCCGTCAGCTTCGCCGCCGTGACAGGTCCGAGATCCGCCGCAATCAGCGCCTCTTCCAATTCTTCCAGCGCCTCATCATCCAGCTTGCGCTTGGTGATGACACTGGAAATGGAGGAAACAATTTTGGTGGAGGATTTGGAAAGGCCGGATTTAAGTTTTTGGAACCAACTCATGCGGCGGCCTCATGGGCCGGTTTTGCCAGCAACATATTATTCTCTACCCCTGTAATCACTGCATGCACCAGGGCACCGTCCTCGACCGGGCGGTCGAACCGGACCTGGGTAAACTGTTCGGTGCGGCCAACGCCGTTGCGCTCGAAAAGCACCATGGCTTCTTTTCCAATTTGAGCCGCGAGGAATGCCGCTTCCCGCTCTGCTCCCTTGGCGCGCAGGCGGGCCGCGCGTTCCTTGCGCACGGCCTTGGGCACCGAATTTGGAATCTTTGCCGCCGGTGTGCCTTCCCGTTCGGAATAGGGGAAAACATGCAGCCAGGTCAGGCCGCATTCATCCACGATCGCCATGGTATTTTCGAACATTTCCTCGGTCTCAGTCGGGAAACCGGCAATCAGGTCGGCACCGAAAACCACCTCGGGCCGGGCGGCGCGCAGGCGCTTGCACAGGTCAATCGCCTGATCACGCAAGTGGCGGCGTTTCATCCGTTTCAAGATCATGTCATCGCCCGCCTGCAGCGAGAGGTGGAAATGCGGCATCAGACGCTTTTCCTCCGCCAGCAGGCGGAACAGATCCTCGTCCATCTCAATGCAGTCGATGGACGAAATCCTCAGGCGCGGCAGATCCGGCACCGCGGCCAGCAACCGGCGCACCATTTGGCCCAGCTGTGGCTTGCCTGGCAGATCCTCGCCATAGGACGTGATATCCACCCCGGTCAGCACTACTTCCTTGTAACCATTGGCAACCAGCTCGCGCACCTGGGCGACCACCTCGCCCATAGGAACCGAGCGGCTGTTGCCGCGGCCATAGGGGATGATGCAGAAGGTACAGCGATGGTCACAGCCATTTTGTACCTGGACAAAGGCACGGGCGCGGCCCTCAAGGCCTGCGACCAGATGACCGGCGGTTTCCTCCACCGACATAATGTCATTGACCAGGACTTTTTCCGTCACATCCAGGCCAAAGGCATCGGGCTTCATCTTTTCCATATTGCCGACCACCCGGTCGACTTCCGGCATCTGGGCAAAGGCGTCGGCATGCACCTGGGCAGCGCAGCCGGTCACAATGATCTGGGCGTCGGGATTGTTGCGTCTGGCGCGCCGGATCGATTGCCGGGCCTGGCGTTCGGCCTCTGCGGTCACCGCACAGGTGTTGAAGATCACCGCGTTGGTCAGGCCTGCTTCGCGCGCATTATCCAGCATCACTTGGGATTCATAGGTGTTCAACCGGCATCCGAAAGTGACAATTTCCGGATCCGCATCGGGGCGTTGATCCGGGTTACTCACAGGTCCAGCTCCCCGATAAAGGCAGTGGCCACTGCCCCGGTCATCAGCACATGGCCGTTTTCCAGCCATTGCATTTTCAGAACCCCGCCATCCAGCTCAATCTCCGCCTGACGCGCGCTCAAACCGCGGCGCACGGCAGCAACCAGGGTCGCGCAAGCGCCCGATCCGCAGGCCAGCGTCTTCCCGGCGCCGCGTTCCCAGACACGCAGCCGGATGGATCCGTTCGGCCGGATGGTAGCCAGCTCGACATTGGTGCGTTCGGGAAACAGCGGATGATGTTCCACCTGCGGTCCCAGTTTTTCCAGGGGCAGGCTGTCCGCATCCTCAACAAAGAATACACAATGGGGATTGCCCATACCAACCGCCACCGGGTTTTCCAGCGAACCCAACTGTATCGGCAGGGACAGGGTATCCATTTCCTCCGACAGCGGCACATCGCGCCAATCGATCAGGGCATTGCCCATATCAACGGTGATATCACCCGCCTCGGCGGCGGTTGCATGCAGGTTGCCGCGCCGGGTCTTGATCAGGACCTGATCCAGGCCGCGTTCCTTCATCGCAAGCGACGCGACACAACGGGTCGCATTGCCGCAGGCCCCGGATTCGGACCCGTCCGGATTATAAATCCGCATGAACAGATCCGCGTCCCCTTCGACCGCTTCCATAATGATCAATTGGTCACAGCCAACGCCAAAGCGGCGGTCAGACACCAGGCGTACCTGATCCGTCGTCAGGGACCATTGTCCGTGGCGGTTGTCGATAACGACAAAATCGTTACCCAGGCCATGCATTTTCCTGAACGGAATCATTTTTAATACGCTCTTGTCTGAAGCAGGTTACGGGGCACCATGCAGCGTACCATGACGCGCAAATCAATCGGGTGCAACCGGTTCTTACGCGCGCGTTATAAGGCCAGTAACGGGCAAAAGTCCAGCCTTTTGCCCGATTTCCGCCCGGGACGGTGATACCGGCCCATTATTTTCGGATCAGACGCGCCGCGAAAAACCCGTCCATGCCGCCCTTTTCCGCCCAGTAACTGGGCAGGCAGCGCAGATAACCATGATCCGTGATGGCTTCTTCCAATCCAGGCAGATCCGCTTTGACAAACGGCTTCAGGGAGAGTTCAACCACCGCATCCAAAAGACCTGCGATCTGGGCTTCACCCTCTTCGGGCTGAAGCGAACAAGTCACATAAAGGATCTCGCCGCCCGGACGAACCATGTCCAGGCTGGCCAACAATAACTTCCGCTGCAGCTCCGCCAATTCCTTCACATCATTGGGCGAGCGGATCCATTGCAATTCCGGATGACGCCGAATGGTGCCGGTGGCCGTGCAGGGCGCATCCAAAAGGACAATATCTGCGGGCTTTTCCGGTCGCCAGGTTTCCGCATCCGCCTCAACCACCTGCGCACGCTGGCCGACCCGGTCCAGATTGGCCTGCAAACGTTTCAAGCGGCCACCATGCCGGTCCACCGCCGTAACGGAGGCCCCGGCTGCGATCAGTTGCATGGTTTTGCCGCCCGGCGCAGCACAAAGATCAATGACCGTCTTCCCGGTCACATCGCCCAGCAGCTTGACCGGCAGGGCAGCCGCCGCATCCTGCACCCACCAATGGCCGGCCTTATAGCCTTCCAACCCCGGCACAGCGGTACCGGCGGGCAGACGCAGCGAACCCGTGGGCAGCCGATCCGCGCCCAGTGTTTCCGCCCAGTCATCCGCATCATCCTTCACGGTCAGATCCAACGTAGCCCCGGCAACATGCGCCGTTGCAATCGCCCTCGCCGTAGTTTCGCCATAGGCGGCTTCCCAGGATTTCCATGCCCAGGGGCGGACATTTAGTTTCGGATCGGACAGATCGTCAAACAGGGCATCGCCCTCACGATCCACCCGACGGAGAATGGCATTGACCACCCCTTTGTACCGAAACAGCGGTTTGCGGCCCGCCAGCTCAACGGTCTGGCCGACCGCGGCATGGGCCGGTGTCTTCAGATAAACCAGCTGCGCCAGGCCCAGTTGCAAGATCCGGCGGACCTGGCCCTTATCTCCTTCGGGCGGTTCCTGCAGCAAACGGTCAATCAACGCATTCATCTGGCCCATATGCCGGGCGACGGTCAGCACCAGCAGTTTGGCAAAGGATTTGTCCCGATCTGACAAATCGGCGAAATCCCGGTTGCCAAAACAAGCATCATCCACGGCCAGATGTTTATCCATCACCGCACCAAGCAAGGTCAGGGCAACCTGCCTTGCACTCTTGGGCCGCGCTGTGGTTGGGCGGGCATTGGGGTTGCCCGGTTTTCGTGCGCGGCCGTTACGGCCATGCGCGCTTTTGGAAGAGAATCTGTCAGTCATGAGACTGGTTATGACCCCATGCCCGCCCAAAAGAAAGCCTTATCACCATCTTTCCCGGTCAGGCACCATCCAACACCCGGTTTTCCCGCAAGTGATCTGACAGTTGCAAAAGTATCTCCGGTCGGCCGGCGGCCTGGTCGGCCCCCAGATCCGGTGCTGTCGGCCAAGAGCCATCCTGCCAGGTATGCCCCTCAAATATCCGCGGGCCGCCATAGCGGGGAATCACATGATAATGCACATGCGAATCCACCATCATCAACATCAGATGATTGATTTTGTCATAGCCGAAACACTGTTTCAGGGTCTGTTCGATCACCCGGACCATGCGCTGGTAATCCGCGCCGGCCCCTTCCGGCATGGCCGAGAGCCTGGTCTGATAGTTACGCAGCGACAGGATCCCAGCCCCCAGTGTAGGCTGCTGCGGTCGCACGCTCCAACGCCAGAAATCTGTCTGGTGAACCTGTAGCTCCGGTATCCTGAAATGCGTATCAAATTCTGCAAGGCTATTTGTCATGACGGTTTCTCCGGCCCTCATCGCCTTTTGCTACAACGCCTTGATCCCAGATTCGCACGCGTTTCGGCAATCTTATTCCGTCCCGTACTCCTTCCCGGCCAGGCTTTGCCGCGTCTTTGCCTCCAGACGGAACCATTCCACATGCCCGATCTTGGCAAATCATCATTTTGCACACATATTATGCCTTATGAACAAGCTTGCAGAACTTTTGAAATTCGCCCGGTCAACGGATGGCAAGGCCCCGGAAGCGGAGCCCGCCCAGGATCAGCCAACCCCGGAGGCCAAAGGCCATGATTCCCGTTCCCTAGCCGAAGAAAAGGCGGATCTGGCGGGCGAAAAATGGCGCAAGATGGCTGAGGCCAATGGCGAGATTGATATTGAAATCGGTGGCCCGAAAGGTCTGGAGCCGACCCGTTACGGCGATTGGGAACGGGCCGGCCGTTGTGTGGATTTCTAAATCGCAGTCCGTCTTACAGGATTAACCGGCAATGCGGTCGATGAACTTAGCCAATTTTTCATCCCGTTCGGACAGACCGTTACAGTCATGGGTGGTCAATGTCACCTCAACGCGGTTATAGACATTGAACCATTCCGGATGATGGTCCGCCTTTTCCGCCTGGATCGCGACCCGGGTCATGAAACCGAAAGCTTCATTAAAATCTTTGAATTTCAGCTTCCGGATGATGGCATCACGGCCATCCACCTCTTCCCAGCCGTCCAGTTCCCGCAGCAAAGTTGCCCGTGCGTCAGCTGACAGTTTTTCAACCATTTTCTCTTTTCCCTTTCCCTATTCTTGTTCATAGAGGCTTTCTTCCAAAGCCTCGGCTGAGTCGGCTTCAATGATTTTTCGTGCCAGGTCAAACCCAAACCCTTGCCGCGCCAGTGCCGCCAGGTCCTTATCCCGCTGTTCTTCCCGGTTTTTTATCCGATAGGGACCGATCCGGCGACGTTTGGCATAGGCCACCGCGGCTGTTAGGTCCAGATCCGCAGGCTGTTCTTCCGCCGCCGCCTCAAGCGCAAGGTCAATATCTTCTGAAGCGACACCCTTTGCCCGCAATTTCATGCGCACGGTTCTTGGCGCATTGCCGCGCCGGAGAAGGCTGGTCACTTTTACCTCTGCATACTGACGGTCATTCAGCAGGCCCAGCTCCTGAAGCTTGACGATAATCTCATCAATCCAGGCGGCACCCTCTTCCGGGTTGGTGCTGTGGTCGCGCGCGCTTTTTAACACGCGGCGCATCAAGACCTGGCGTAGATTCTCGGAACTGCTGGCGAAACGCTGCAGGTAAAAAAGCGCCCCGTTATGCAGGCGGCTTTTGGTAATCGGCCTGGATGGGCGCCTATTCCGGCCACCCTGGGTGTTTTGCTTTTTTTCTTCCCCGTTATCCATTTGATTTTTAATCATTAAATGAGGGTTTTCCGATTCATGACCTGTTTTTTTTCGTTGCTTGTGATGGCTATCACATCCCTGTCGCGATGCCCACAGTATTATCATTTTCACAAGACAAAGCTAAGGCTAAGTACCAAGGTGAAGTTTTGCCGGAACGATCGATGGTTGAATATCCTGCCCCTCCCATCCAGCATCGGTCGCTCGGGTTTCAAGGCCGGTGACGCATAGATCATGCGTCACCGGTTTTTTTATGCCTAAGTCTTTCTCATAATTACGCTAACTTTCTCTTTAGCCTTTTATGCTAGGCTTCTGCCTGATCAGGGCCTTAGTCCCTTTCGCCAACTGCCGGGTGACATTATTGGCAAAGAAACAGGATTTTGCAGATCGAGGAGTTTATGTCGGTTTCCGGGGACGGGGACTGGAGGCTGTTCGCTGCCGGAAAGCAAAAACAGAAAATGATGTTTATGAAGCCTTGATCGTCAATTGGAGCGGGGACAATTCGCGAAGCGGCGACATGATCATGCCTTTCATGGGTTTGAAGGACTGGCGGACACTGAATTTCTTTGATGAAACGCTTTTCCTGGCGGTTCAGGATTACGGCAAGGTGACCCAGGGCTATATGGATCCCCTGGTGATGCGGAATCTGCGGCTGAAAATCGTCGCCGATCATGGGGATGAATTTGAAGTGTCTCAGGCTCAAGCCGCCATGGAGGTTGAGGAACGTGATACCAGAGAAACTTTTCTAGAAGTGCTCGCTCTATTTTCCAGGGATTATGGTGCCCGCGCCGGGGATGAGCAATTACGTCATGTTACCCGCAAAATTTTGATGCGCCTGATGAGCGAGGATCCCGATACCGTTTATAAGCTGGCAAGAGAACTGGCCACCATCATGGGCCGCCTATCAGGTGCTTCCGGCGATGTGCTGGCCCGGCGGATCGAATTTTACAGTGAGTTTGCCGCGCCGATTTGTTCGCTTGTCTCTGGCGACAACAGCCGTGACATCGGCTATCTGTCCCGGCAATTAGGCGAATTGGAAAAACTGGCAGACGAAATCAAGGATTATGCAGGCCTTAAACGCGGCGAATTATCAACCTTTGCCAACAAGATCTATGAAAATGCCCAGAAATTTGTCGATTACGCCCTGATCAAGGCACAAGATATCCAGGCGCTGATCCTGGATAACACCGCCTATATTGATCCCGTGAAATTCAAGGCCATGCAAAAGGAGCTGAAAGAGAACCGCCTCTACATCTCTTTTGCGTTGGATGGCTGGGGCGGTCATTCTATACGCTGGGCCAAGGCGAAGCTGGAAGGTGCCGATGCCTGTAATGATGTGATTGTCGATATGTACCGGGCCATGCCTCAACCCACTAAGGAGTTGGAAGAAGTGTCGTTGCGCGGATATGACACCAAAGGTGCCGGTTTACGAACGGGTTCCGTGCGAGAGATGCATAGCTGGGATAGTGAAGAGCGCGACGACGAGCTCTATAACCGGGTTTTACAGGGAAAATTACAATCAACTGACGATCCGGAAGCCAAAAAGCACCGGGAGAAAGAACGGCAGAAGGCTCGGGATGAAAGTAAGGCGCTTCTGGATGATGTGCTCAATCTGGTTGCTGGCGGCACACCTGCGAAAAAGCCGTGACGGGGAAAATCCGTTCATCTTGAGCACCTGCCCTTGAGAAATAAGGCAGTAATGCCTAAATCGTAAATTTCCCGTGCAAAGGCGATTGGTTTTATTTCATGCAAGTGGCGTCTCCCAGGCGATTTGGGCTGATCAACTGGATCGGCCTTTGGAATCTCTATCTCAAAGAGGTTCGCCGGTTTCTCAATGTTTTCACACAGACCGTTGCGGCCCCTGTGGTCACCACCCTTTTATTTTTGGCCATTTTCAGCCTGGCGTTGGGGCGGGCGGTTGAAACTGTGAACGGCACGGCCTTTGCCACCTTCCTGGCGCCTGGCCTGATCATCATGGCCATGGCCCAAAACGCATTTGCCAATACTTCCTCCTCGATCGTGATCTCTAAGATCCAGGGCAATATTGTCGATGTCCTGATGCCACCGATCAGCGCTGGGGAGTTTGTCGCCGCCTATGTCCTGGGCGGGGTCACGCGCGGCGTCCTTGTCGGCCTTGTCACCGGCCTTGGCATGTCCGCTTTTGTGGAATTACCCTTTGCCCATCCCGGCTTCATCCTGTTCCACGCGGTCAGTTCCTCCATGATGCTGGCATTGCTGGGCATGCTCGGCGGAATCTGGTCCGAGAAATTTGATCATATCGCTGCCGTCACCAACTTTGTGATAACGCCGTTTTCTTTCCTGTCCGGCACGTTCTATTCCATTTCCAGACTGCCGGAACCCTTCTATTCTGCCGCCTACTTCAATCCGTTTTTCTATATGATCGATGGTTTCCGCTTCGGGTTCATCGGTCAGTCCGATGCCAATCCCCTGCTAGGGCTGGCGGTCATGACGGGTGTGAATGTGGCCCTCTGGCTGGTGGCCTGGCGGATGACCGCGCGCGGTTACAAACTGAAAGCGTGATAGCAGGATGATTGAAGCCCCCCGAAAATATGGCATTTTGAACCAGATGGGGGTCACCACATTCATCCGGCGCGAGCTTGCCCGTGAATGGCGTTTCTTCCGCTACACCGTCTTCGGACCAGCCCTTCAAGCCGCCCTGTTTGCCGCTGTCTTCCTGCTGGCGGCAGGCGATAAGATGATCACTTTTGACGAGATTGGATTTCTGGAATTCCTGATTCCCGGCATGATGATGTCCGCCGCCATGCAAAAAGCCTTTGAATCCGGTGCCTTCTCCCTGATGGATGACAAGCTTTCCGGCCAGATCGGTGATTTCCTGAGCGCACCTTTCAATGCCTTTGAATGGTTGCTGTCCTATACAGTTTCGACATTCGTGGTCTCGGCCCTGACCGCGCTTACGGTCTGGGGCGCGCTTTGCCTGTTCGGCACCGTCGTCATCCCGCAAAACCCGCTATTGCTGCTCGGCTTCTTTGCTGCCGCCAGCATCGCCTTCACCGCTTTTGGCATCCTGTCCGCTATCATTTCCGATAAATGGGACAGCCTTTCCGCCAAGGAAGTCTTCATCCTGGCCCCCCTGGTTCTGTTGTCGGGCTCCTTCTTCCCCCTCAACGCCCTGCCCGGCGAATGGCAGATTGCCTTGCTGTTCAATCCGATCTTCTACATGATCGACGGGTTCCGCTATGCCATGACAGGCTATCAGGACAACCCGCCGGAGCTTGGCATGTTGGTCGCTTGGTTCACGGCGATCATCATGTGGGTTGCCGCCTTCATCTGCCTGAAACGCGGCTACCGGATCAAAAGCTGAACCATGGTCAGGGGGCATGCCCTCTGTTACGCTGCTGATCCATATGAACCTAGTCCCGGAAACCGGCATGCCCAAACCTCTCTTTTCCATTGATGACGCCTGGAACCTGCTCTCCAAGGGCCAGGTGGTTCAAGCCGCCCAAATTTTCCAGGCTGCCGTTTCAGCGAAGGACCAGGACCGCAGCGCCTGGACCGGCCTGTTTGTCTGCGGCGTTCTAAGCGGGCAGACAGACGGCATCGACCGTTTGGCGGAAGAACGGGACAATGCCTTTGGCGACGCAGGTTCCATGCTGTGCGATGCCCTGATATTGCTGGCCAATAACGAGGTGCTGCCCGCACTGGCATCCCTGGCGGATAGCTGGCCGTCAGAATCCCATTACCGCCCACTGGTCGATTATTATCTGGGTCATTGCCAACTGGCTCTGGGTGAGACAGATCAAGCGCTTGAGAGCCTGATGGCGGCGAAAACCGGCTTTTTGGAAAAAGGCGCTGCACTCAACCTCGATCAGGCGGACATGAACCTCTCCACCACTTATCTGCAATGCGTCAACCTGATGGACCCGGACGCGGTCGATCAATGCCTGATTGGGAAAGAACCCGCCCGCCCGCTGGAAGAAATCACCTGGCTGGATGGGGCCACAGGCAACGGCCCGGTTTTCTTTGCAGCCGCCGATGCAAAATACATCCGGCGGTTCGCTGCTGAATTCATTGCCGGACTGGCCGGTAAGCTACCGGATGGCTGTCGCCTGCATCTCCATATCATGGATCCGGATGAGGCCAGTTTAAATGAGGAAATTGCCGGTTTACGTTCCAAGGCTGGTAAAACCGGGATTGATCTGCGCTTCTCCCATCATAACAGCGCCGCCTTTGCGGTTGAGAAGGCCGCCTATTATGCCGGTACCCGCTTTCTGATCGGAGACCGGATCATCGACCATTATGGCTGCGGAATCACGGTCATGGATATTGATCTGGTGGCCAAGACCTCCCTCGAACGGTTGGCCGAAACGGTGGAAAACCAGGTTTATGCCCGATATCTTCGCCCTGATTTCGGCCCGGGCGGCATCGAATATGCTGCGGTTACCTGTTTTTCGCGGGATCAGGGCCGCGACTTCTTGCAAAAAGTCGCCCAACTGATCCGCCTACGCATGGCGGAAAGCCAGCGCCATCTTTGGTTCGTGGATCAGGCCGCCCTGTTCCAAGCCCGCCATTGGTGCGAAACAAACCTGCCCGACTTTTCCGCTGGCGATCTGGCTGAGATCGCAGCCTTTGACGATCTCTTCGATCACACCTCCGCTGAGGCAGATAAAGCCGCCATCATGAGCAGCCACGAAAAAAGGGAGGCCTGACCGCCTCCCTTTCTCGCTTTTTCAAAAAGCCGCTAAAGCGCTCTGATCATTCGGTCAGAGAACACAGCTCTTGGCAAACTCTGCCGCTTCATTGGCGGACCAGTCACCCTTCGGTTTTTCCTTCAACTGCTCACACCATTCCTTGCTGCCCATTTCGGGCTCACAAGCCGTCAGGAAGGCGCCTGTGAATGCCAGCATCAAAACCAAGGTCAATTTTTTCATGGGAACCCCCAATAGTTTCTCAGTATCTACCTCAATACACTAAAAAACCCCATCCGTTCAGTCCCTTTTTGACAGAATTGCGGAAAGCTTCGTTGACAGGACGTGAAAAGCCCGTCATTCCTCGCGTTTCACTTATTTCAACCAACATGCAGTATAAGGAAAGATATTAAGGTCATGTCCTCCAACGACACCGCAAAACAGCCGACGGCTGTGATGAATACCTACGCACGGTTCCCAGAGACCATGGTGCGGGGCGAAGGGGTTTACCTCTTCGATGCGGAGAACCGACGATATCTCGATTTCTATACCGGCATTGCTGTGAATGCGCTTGGCCATTGCCACCCGCATCTGGTGAAATGCCTGCAGGATCAAGCTGCCAAACTGTGGCATGTTTCCAACCTCTATCATATTGAGGATCAGGAACGCCTGGCCAAACGCCTCACCGCCCACAGCTTTGCCGATGTGGCCTTCTTCCCCAATACCGGCGCGGAAGCGCTGGAAGGCCTGATCAAGCTGGCCCGGCGCTATCATTTTGTCACCGGCAACCCGCAGCGCTGGCGGATCATCACCGCAAGCGGTGCCTTTCACGGGCGCTCGCTCGCGACCATTTCGGCGGCCAACAATCCAAAACATCTGGAAGGTTTCGGGCCGAAGGTAGAAGGCTTTGACCATGTACCATTCGGCAATATGAACGAGCTGCGTGCAGCCATCACCGAAGAAACCGCCGCCATCCTGGTCGAACCGATCCAGGGCGAAGGCGGGATCAATGCCGCCGAGATGGGATATTTGAAGGAATTGCGCCGTTGTGCCGATGAATTTGGCCTGCTCCTGATTCTGGATGAAGTCCAGTGCGGCAACGGACGGACAGGCAAAATGTGGGCCCATGAATGGGCGGAGATCAAGCCCGATGCGCTGGCCACGGCCAAAGGGCTCGGCGGCGGCTTCCCGGTCGCCGCCATCCTGGCCACCAATGACGCCGCCCAGGGCCTGACCCCCGGCACCCACGGCACCACCTTTGGCGGCAACCCGCTGGCCATGGCGGTCGCCAATGCGGTTCTGGATGTCCTGGAAGGGGATGGTTTCATGGATCATGTGATCGCCGTCTCTGGGTATCTTGACCAGAAACTGGCCGGATTGGTGGAGCGCCATCCGACGATTTTCACAGCGAAAAAAGGTTTTGGCCTGATGCTGGGCCTGAAATGCACAGATGCGATCACCAATGGTGACATTATCGGGGCGGCCAAGGCGGAAGGCCTGTTGCTGGTCGGGGCTTCGGATAATGTGATCCGAATCCTGCCGCCACTCACCATTGAAAATTCCCATGTGGATGACGCCATCGCCATCCTCGACAAAGTTGCCGCCGCGCAGGCGCGAAGGAAGGTTAGAACCAATGACTGAACCGAAACATTTTCTGGACCTGGACAAATTTTCCGAAGCCCAGCTGCGCGCCATGCTCGATGCCGGCAATGCTTTCCGCAAAGGCAATGCCCGTGGGGCCGAACGTCCGCTGGAAGGCAAGGTACTGGGTTGTATTTTTGAAAAACCCTCGACCCGGACCCGCATTTCCTTTGATGTCGGCATGAAACAGCTGGGCGGCGAAGTAGTGGTCATGACCCCGTCTGAATCCCAGCTGGGCCGGGGCGAATCCATCGCCGATACCGCGCGCGTGCTGTCACGTTATGTGGATTGCATCATGATCCGTACCACAACAGAGGAAAAACTTCTGGAACTGGCGGAATATGCCACCGTGCCGGTGATTAACGGCCTGACCGACCGCACCCATCCCTGCCAGCTGATGGCCGATGTGATGACCTATGAACAGCATCGCGGCTCGATCAAGGGCAAGATCCTCACCTGGTCCGGTGACGGCAATAATATGGCCACCAGCATGATCCATGCGGCCGTGCGGTTTGACTTCACCCTGCGCCTGGCCGTGCCGGAAGAATTGCCGCCGCCGGCGGATGTTCTGGAATGGGCCAAGCGAGAAGGCGGCAAGATCGAGATCTATAACAGCCCCGAACCGGCCGCCGAGGGCGCGGATTGCATTGTAACGGACACCTGGGTTTCCATGGGCGACAAGGACGCGCCGGTACGCCATAACCTGCTGCAGCCCTTCCAGGTGAATGACCATATCATGAGCCTGGCCAATCCGGATGCGCTCTTCATGCATTGCCTGCCTGCCCATCGCGGCGAGGAGGTGAGCGAAAGTGTGATCGACGGCCCGCAATCGGTCATCTGGGACGAGGCGGAAAACCGCATGCATGCCCAGAAAGGCGTTTTGGCCTATTGCATGGGCGCGCTTTAAGCCTATTTAAGGTGATATTGCGTATCATGGGGCGCTCTGTTATAGAGCGCCCCTCACTTTTTCAGGGTATTGAGCGATGTCCGACAGTAATTTTCAGATGACCGACGATCTGGTCCAGCCCTTCATGATCGATGCCAGTGGTCTCAATGGCCGCCTGGTCCGTCTTGGCAACGCCATCGATACCATCGTCACCCGCCATGACCTGCCTGAATCCGTGCGTGCCCTGCTGGGCAAACTGCTAGCCCTGGGGGCCGGCATGGCGACCGCGCTCAAATATGACGGCATTTTTACCCTACAGATCAAAAGCGATGGTCCGGTTTCCATGATGGTGGCCGATGTCACCACCAATGGCGACATTCGGGGTTATGCCCAGTTGAGCGGTGAGATTGCC
The DNA here is from genome assembly GCF_003385955.1 of Aestuariispira insulae. Taxonomy (GTDB): domain Bacteria; phylum Pseudomonadota; class Alphaproteobacteria; order UBA8366; family Aestuariispiraceae; genus Aestuariispira; species Aestuariispira insulae. The sequence goes on along the minus strand of NZ_QRDW01000008.1, from coordinate 140,324 downwards.
GACGAGGAAGCAGCGCGCGCCGCCCCTGTGCCAAATCTGCTGGGCAAGGGCTATATGGCCTTCACCGTGGACCAGGGTGCCGAGATGGAGCGCTACCAGGGCATTGTGGAGCTGGTCGGTGACAGTTTGGAAGACAGCATCGACAATTATTTCGAAAAATCCGAACAGTTTGCGTCAAAGACCCATCTGGCCGCAGGCAAAACCCCGTCCGGCCAATGGCGTGCAACCGCCATTGTGCTGCAGCGCCTGCCGGAAGAAAGCGGCGACAAAACGCACGAGGAAACCCAGGAAGATTGGGTGCGCGCGGTCACCTTGATGAAAAGCGCCACGGCGGATGAGATGCTGGACGAGCGCCTGGACGCCCATGGCATGCTCTATCGCCTGTTCCATGAAGATGGCGTGCGGGTCTATGACCCCAGGCCGCTGGATGTGGGCTGCCGCTGTTCGCGGGACCGGATCGCGGGCATCCTCATGGGCATGCCGGACGATGATCTGGACCATGCCATGGTCGACGGCAAAATCTCGGTCAATTGCGAGTTTTGCAATGTCAGCTTTGACTTCACCCCCAATGATGTAGACGCCCTTAAGGCAGCCCGGCGCGACCAAGCCTAGGCTCTATACGGCCTGCTGATCTTATCACGGCAAATGCTCCCTGAGAAGGTCTGATCGCCGCTCCAGGACCCGGCGAAAAGCATCGACAAAGCGATCAATTTCCTGTTGCGTCAATGTCAGGGACAGAGCGATAAACCCCCGCCGTGCGATGTAATATCCTTCTTCAAGCAAATCGAGAAAGACCAATTCTCGCAATCGATCATCCCGGCGCATCACATCCCGATAGTTTTCTATCGGGCCAGCGCCCGGATGCAGGCACATGAGCGACCCCAGACCGGATATCTGGAACGGTATCTCCAGATCAATTGCGGTCTGATTCAGCCTCTCGCGGATCTTGTCCCCCCATGCATTAAACCGGAATGCATGTTTTGCTGTATAGATCCTGCCCAAGGCCGCCACGCCGGCATGCATGGTCAGTACATTATTGTTGAATGTTCCCGCATGAGCGATGGCATCGGGCCGCCTCGGATCAAAAAGATCCATGACTTCCGCACGGCCGCCGAAAGCCCCGAAGGACATGCCGCCGCCAATCCATTTGCCGACAGTCATAAGGTCGGGGAAAATGCCATAGAGCCCTTGTCCACCCTCTTCCCCCAGACGGGAGGTCATCACCTCATCAAAAATCAAAAGACAACCAGCCGCATCGCTTTCACGCCGTAACGCGGCGAGAAAATCGGGCCTGGCCGGGACACAGCCTCCGGACCCCAGCATGGGTTCCACCATCACCGCCGCCAATTCAGGCCCCAGCGATCGGATCGCCGTGACAGCCGCTTTCACATCATTGAACGGGCAGACCTCCCAGGAGAAGGGGGCATTTGTTGATATATCCGGCTTAAACAGAAAAACACCACCGTGATAACCGCCCTCAAAAACAAGAATTTTGTCACGGCCCGTATGAGCCCTGGCCGCCGTCAGCGCCATTAACGTGGCTTCGGTTCCTGAATTTGTGAAACGGACTTTTTCCAATGCCGGAAAGCGAGAAACCAGCAGCTGAGCGAATTTTGATTCTATTGAATGATGGGCCCCAAGGTTAATACCGCCTTGCAGAGCAGTGCGGATCGCCAGCTGAATTTCCGGATGGTCATGGCCAAACAAACCTGCCGTATATTCTCCCAACAGGTTCAGCAACCGGTTGCCGTCTGCATCAATCAGCCAGCTCCCCTCACCGGTTGCCGCACGAAAGGGATAGGGTTCATGGAACAAAACTGTCCGTGTATTCCCGCCAGGCATAACCGACAGAGCCTCTTGAAAGGCTTGGTAGGATTTTGGGCATCGATCAACATATCGCGCCCGCGCACCGGCTAGCGCCCGGCCCAGCCTAACACCATTACCGTGATCCATTTTCCCGCATTTCCTTTCTTATTGTACGGCGTACAAGAGATTTAAATACAGGAACACCGCCCCCTTGTACAGCGTACAATTGAGCCTTATGATCTCCACTCATCCCAGACATGGACCAATAGGCATAAGATGACATTAAAAGCCTCGGAAACGGCACTTACGGAATGCGACATCACTGCCCATGCACTGGCTATGATTGATGAAGAGGGCCTCGGGAAATTCTCAATTCGCCGGCTGGCACAGGCAATGAATGTCTATCCGACGGCTGTTTTGTGGCATATCGGCAGCCGGGACGACTTGTTGGCAAAAGTGGTTGAAAAGGTCCTGGAAAACCTGCCGCCCGATACCAGCGGACTGACCTGGCAACAAAGCCTCCTTGCAATCGCCCTTGATTACCGGGGCGCTGTTAAGGCCCATCCCAACATCTCCCCTCTGCTTGGTGCCGATCTGACCTCCAACGCAGGTGTGAATTTCGGTTTTGTCGAAGCGATTCTTGAGGCGCTTGCCGGCGCCGGCTATTCTGGACAGGCAATCGTTGATGCCTATAACAGTTTCTCAGGGGCTTTCATCGGATTTGTCACCTTGGAATTCTCACCACAACCGAAAAACAGCGGCAAAGCTCTGAAATCAGACATATTACGACGGTTGGATGATTTGTCTGAGCAAGAGTTTCCGCATCTGACATCGCTAAGGACGCAAATGACGGACAAAGCCTTTGTCACCCGCTGGTCCAGCGGCAACGAGGCCCCCATGGAAGAAGCCTATCATGCCTTGATCGAGATGCTGGTCCGCAGCCTAGACAAGAAAAAACAAGACTTTAAGGGAATTTGACAATTTCAAGGCATCTCTTCTACCGCCCTTGCCAGCCTTCTGGCGCCGTCGCATAGTGTTTGTCAGGGTTCTTATATTCTTGGGGTAATACCATGAAGAAAATTGTTTCCGGACTTGTCGGCCTGTTCGCACTGGCCGGTCTCAGCGCCTGTGAAACCGCGATCGACCAGCCGCAATATGCCGACCTGACCTTTGGTCATCTGGGCGTGATTGAGCTGAATGTCGCCGAGATCAAAGTGATCAAGGCCTATCAGCCGTCCCCGGCCGCTCCCCATGTGGAACTGGAATTCCCGGTCTCCCCGCTGGAAACGGCAGCCCGCTGGGCCACCGACCGGCTCAAGGCCACCGGCACCAGGGGTGTCGCCACGGTCACCATTTCCGATGCCTCCGTTGTTGAAACCGCTCTGAAAACCGAAGACGGCCTCACCGGTGCATTTACCACCGACCAGTCGGAACGTTATGACGGCACGATTGAGATGAAGATCGTTACGGAAGACCCCAGCGGCACCATGGCAGAAACCACCACGGTCGTGCGCCGTTCCACCACCGTTCCGGAAGATGTCAGCCTGAATGAACGGTCCGATATCTGGTATGATTTCACCGAACAACTGATGACGGACCTGGATCGCCAGTTGGTCACCAATATCAAAACCTATCTGAAGGGCTTCACCTATTGAGGGGGCTATCCGGCCGATCTTAAACAACTTGGGTCTGCAGGATCAGAAGGGTTGCGCTGAACAGCCCTTCCCTGCACCGCCCGGCCAGTTTTTGACAAAAATGCCAAGAACGGTGGGTTAACCATGTTCCTGGCGGAACGGGCGGTTCAGCACATCCGATATGGTTTTCTCAATATCCGCATCTAGACTTACGATCCGGTTAACAGCCTGGCAGATGGGCATGTCCACTTTCAGCTTATCCGCCAGATCGCAGACTGATTCGGCCGACCAGACCCCTTCCGTCACCGCCCGGCGTTCGGCCAGGATTTCCGCGACGGTCCGACCCCGCCCCAATTCTATCCCAAAGGACATATTGCGTGATTGCGGGCTATTGCACGTCAGGGTCAGATCGCCAAGACCGCTTAACCCCATGACCGTTTCCGCACGCGCGCCAAGTTTCACCGCCAAACGCATCACTTCGGCCAGCCCCCTGGTCACCAGGGCAGCCCTGGCATTTTCACCAAGATTTCGCCCCGTTACGATCCCGCAGGCAATGGCCAGGACATTTTTCACCGCACCGCCGATTTCCGCGCCGACCACATCATTGCTGACATAGGGCCGAAAAGTGGGGATGCCGACGGTCTGCAATATGGTGTTTTGAACCCATTCTTCCGTCGCCGCCAGAGTCACCGCCCCGGGCAGCCCCAAGGCCAGTTCACGGGCGAAAGTCGGCCCCGATAAAACCGCGATCCCGCTGTCCGGCAGGCATTGCGCCGCCACCTCGCTCATCAGTTTTCCAGTCGAACGCTCCACGCCCTTGGAACAGAGCGCCACGGCCTTACCTGATGCATGAGGCGCCATTCTTTCAGCAATTTCCCGCAGATGCTGGGACGGCACCACCAGCAGCACGGCCTGTGCACCCTCCAGGGCTTCGGCCATATCCGTGGTGGCTGTGATCCCGCTTTCCAGAGAAACATCCGGCAGATACAGCGGATTGCCGCGTCCTTCATTAATATCGGCGACAACGGTCTGGTTTCGTGCCCAGATACAGACATCATTCCCGGCCTTCCGGGCCACACAGGCCAAGGCAGTACCAAATGCGCCGCCTCCGATCACCGCCACGGAATTTGCCTTCATGCTGTTTTCGCCTCCCGGTTATTGATCCAGCGGCCAGCGCGGGCGCGGCGCGAATTCAAGACTGTCCTGATGGCCCAGACGGAAATGTTCCAACCCCGCCCAGGCAATCATCGCAGCATTATCGGTGCATAGGTGTATCGGCGGGGCCGCAAATTGCATGCCTTCGCGCGCACAAAGGCCGGTCAGCACACCCCGGATATGGGTGTTCGCCGCAACACCGCCGCCGACCACCAGCGCATGGCCATCGCCGTAATCCTGTTTGAACTGAGCGATCGCGCGCCCGACACGGTCTTCCAGAACATCGCCGACCGCCTTTTGGAAAGAGGCGCACAGATCAGCAACCACCGGGTCGGTCAGACCCTCTTCCGGCAATTTCTGGATCTGCTGGCGCACGGCCGTTTTCAGACCGGAGAAGGAAAAATCACATCCCGGGCGCCCCTTCATCGGGCGCGGCAGGTCGTATTTGGACGCATCCCCCTTGGCCGCCATCTTTTCCAGATTGGGCCCGCCGGGATAGGGCAGCCCCATCATCTTGGCACTTTTATCAAAGGCCTCGCCCACCGCATCATCGACCGTGCGGCCATAAAGCGTGTATTTCCCGACCCCCTCCACCGCCAACAACTGGCAATGGCCGCCGGAAACCAGCAGAAGAAGATAGGGAAATTCCACGTCGCCATTCAGCCGGGCTGTCAGCGCATGACCCTCCAGATGATTGACTGCGACAAAAGGCAGCTGGCGCGCCAGCGAAATCGCCTTGGCGGTCATCACACCAACCATCACGCCGCCAATCAATCCAGGCCCGCCAGTCACGGCGACCGCGTCCAGGTCTTCATAACCGATCCCGGCCTCTTTCATGGCCTGGTCGGTGATGGAATCCATATAATCAAGATGGCTTCTCGCTGCGATTTCGGGAACAACGCCACCATAGGGCCGGTGCTCATCCAATTGGCTTAGAACCACGTTGGAAAGAATAGTGCGGTCATCGCGCACGACGGCGGCGGCGGTCTCGTCGCAGGAGGATTCAATTCCCAAAACTATCATGCGCTTGGGTGTAGCTTATCCGGGCCGAATGCGCTACAGGTTGGTGAAAGAAAATCCAAAAAAATATGGTTCCATGACCGAGATTCTGAAAATCGGCACCCGTGCCTCCCCCCTCGCCCTTGCCCAGGCTTATGAAACCCGTGACCGCCTGTTGGCTGCTTTCCCGGATCTGACCATTGAGATTGTGGAACTGACCACAACCGGTGACAAGATCCTGGACCGCCCGCTCGCCGAAGTCGGCGGCAAAGGCCTGTTCACCAAAGAGCTGGACGAAGCCCTGGCCGATGGCCGGGCGGATATTTCCGTTCATTCCATGAAAGATCTGGAAACCAGCATCCCCAGCGATCAGGCACTTGGCGCCGTTCTGGAGCGTGAGGATGTGCGCGATGCCTTCATCAGCCCCAAGGCCGCCCGGTTGGAAGACCTGCCCGCCGGATCGGTGGTCGGCACCTCCTCCCTGCGCCGTCAGGCCCAGATCAAGTTGAAACGCCCGGATCTGGAGGTCGTTACCTTCCGCGGCAATGTTCAGACCCGACTGCGCAAGCTGGCGGAAGGCCAGGCCGATGCCACCCTTCTGGCCATGGCCGGTCTCAACCGCCTGGATAAAACCGATGTCGTTTCCAGCGCCCTGGAACCGGAATTCATGCTGCCCGCTGTGGCCCAGGGGGCCATTGCCATCACCTATCGCAAGGGCGACCAAAAGGTGGCCCACTGGCTCGGCGCCTTGAACCATGAACCAACCCGCATCCGGGTCACCGCCGAACGCGCCATGCTGGCCACCCTGGACGGGTCCTGCCGAACCCCCATTGCCGGACTGGCGGAATTCACCCCGGATGGGCAGATGCGTCTGCGCGCCCTGGTCGCCAATCCGGAAGGCACTCTTTGTTATCAGGCGGAACGGCTCGGCCCTCCGGACGAAGCCGAAGCCATGGGCATTGATGCCGGACGGGAATTGAAGGCCCTGATGGGAGATGATTTCTTTGGCTAAGCGACCGGTCTTGATCACCCGCCCGACAGAAGATGCAAGAGAGCTGGCATCAACGGCGGCACGGGCCGGTGCGCAACCGGTTCTCGAACCGCTGCTGACCATCGGGTATCTGGACGAGAAGCTTGAACTGGACGGCCTTCAGGGCCTGATTTTCACATCCGCCAACGGGGTGCGGGCCTTTACCCGCCTGACAAAAAGGCGGGATCACAGCGTTTATGCGGTGGGCCCGGCCTCTGCCCGCGAAGCCCGCGAGGCCGGTTTCAAAAAAGTGCATGTGGCCGCCGGCGATGTCGAGGCTCTGGCCGACATGATCCGGGACAAATGCGTTCCCAACCAAGGGGCATTCCTGCATGCGGCCGGCAGCGCGCTGGCCGGTGATCTGGCAGGTGAGTTGGGCCGGTCGGGTTTTGAAATCCGCCGGGCCGTGCTCTATTCCGCAGGCAAGGCGGATCGGTTAAGCCAAAACGCCTTAGATGCCATAAAATCGCCTCAAGGCTGCATTATTCCGCTTTTTTCTCCCAGAACGGCAGAAACCCTGCTGGCCTTGGTGACCGAAGCGGGGGTATCCTCTCAATTGGCCGGATGCACCGCCTTATGCCTCAGCCAGGCGGTCGCCGACAAATTGACACCCAGCCAATGGGCGACGGTGATCGTGGTGGACCGGCCGGATAGTGATTTGCTTTTGGCCAAGTTGGACAAGATATTGAATGGGGAAGACAGGGATCGGGACATGACGGACGACAAGAAAAACAACACCGATGATCAGGCACCCGATCGGGCCAAGGAAAAAAGCACCGACAATGATCGTGCTGGCAGTGATCATACCGGCAATGATGAGGCCCTGAACCTGGACGCCGAAGCCCTGATTGAGGCTTTTGGCGGCATTCGTCCCATGGCCAACAAACTGGATGTTGCCGTCAGCACGGTGCAGGGCTGGAAACAGCGCAACCATATCCCCGAAAACAGATTGGATGATATCCAGCGGGCGGCTGCCGAAAATGGCATTGACCTGATCGCCATCGCCACCATGTCTGTTGCCGCAAACCCGGCACCGGAAGCGCAAGAGGCAACAGCTCCTTCCAAGGACGAGGCTCACCCTGCGAATGAGAGCGCAACGGATACGTCAAATACGGCCTCCGGCAACACGACCATTCAGGCCCAAAACATGCCGGCCAATGAAATAACCGTTATCAAACGCGGTGGCAGTCGTGTCGCCTGGCTGGCGCTCTTGTTGTCCGCAGGCATGGGCGCAGCCCTGGTTACCCAGCCCTATTGGGGGGAAACAGTCCGCAATAGCTTGCATCCCAGCTTGTCCAAATTCGCCCCCAACTTGTTTGCCAAGCCGGGGTCCAACCAGGCCGACCAGGAGATCGCCTCGCTCAAGAGCAGTCTCGGTGAGGTTAACGAGCGATTGTTATCCCTGGAAAGCCGACCGGTCGGAACCGACCCATCAGCCGCAATCACCGATCTGGAGGCCGTTGAAAAGCGCATCCGAGATTTGGAACTGCAGGTTGTTGCCCTCGATACGGTGTCACGGACCAGCGTGACCGCGAAAAGCGACCAAGCCGATACCAGCGCCCTGGAAACCCGGTTGGACCGCATGGCCGAAATGCTGCAAGCGCGCCGCTCGGCAGGACTGGAGAGCCAAAACGCCCTGCGCCAGGCTGTCACCTCGCAAGGTGAGCAAACAGCCGCGGTCGCCGCCCGGCTGGAAGCCCTGTCCAGCCGGTTGCAGGCAGCAGAAACTCAACTTTCCAGTTTGAAATCAGCGCCCGGCAGCCGTGACCAAAGGGAAGTGGCCCTGGTCATTGCCGTCGGCCAGATGGAAAGTGAGCTGGTCGCCGGACAGCCCTATTATCGCAGTCTGACCAGCCTGCAGGCTTTGGCGCGCAATCTGCCTGATCTCAATACCCCCTTGGCCAAACTGGCCCCCTATGCGGAAGGCGGCCTGCCAACCCGGACGGAACTGAACCGCCGGTTTGAACAGATGATGACCGAGCTTCGGGATCCCGTTCAGGAGGCGAGCCTGGAAAACTGGCTGGATGCCAGCCTGGCCAATATCAAGAATCTGGTTCATATCCGCCCCACCGGGGCCGCTGCGGACCTGCCGCCGGAAAGCCTGGCGGAAAATGCCCTGAGGCAGGATGACCTGCCGGGCGCGGTCGCAGCCTTGAGCCCGCTTGAATCCACCACACCGCTTATCGCCGATTGGCTGAAGGCCGCCAATAGTCGGATCGAGGCGGAAAGCGCACTATCCGAGTTGCGCCGGATCGCGGTCCATAATCTGGCGCTGGCCGCCGCCCCGAAGACTGCGGAGGAATTGGCGCGGGAGATCATTCAGGAGGGTGCTCCGACCGCACCGACACCGGTTTCTGCTGAACCTGCTGGAGATACAGAATGATCAGAGGCCTGCTGTTTCTTCTTAAAATTGCCGTACTGGGCGCGATCACTTTCTGGCTGGCCAGCCAACCCGGTCAGGTGACAGTCACTTGGCAGGATTGGCGCCTGGACACCTCTGTCGGTGTCATGCTGATCTTGTTGCTGGGGGTCAGCCTTTTGCTGATGATAAGCTACAATTTCTGGCGTTCGGCAAAATCCGCGCCGGGCAAATTTAAACAGAACCGGGCGTTATCGCGCCGGGAACGCGGCTACAAGGCCCTTACCCAGGGGTTGGTCGCCGTAGCCGCCGGTGACCGGCTGGAGGCACGCAAACAATCCAGAAAAGCGAATGCCCTGTTGGATGACCCGCCGTTGACCATGCTGCTCTCCGCACAGTCGGCCCAGCTGAATGGCGATGACCAGGCGGCAGCAAATTATTTCAACGCCATGCTGGATCATCCAGATGCCGCTTTCCTGGGCGTGCGCGGCCTGATGATGCAGGCGGCAAAAACCGGCAATCAGGAAGAAGCCCTGATGCTGGCACGCAAGGCCTATAACCTGCGGCCGGACACCCCTTGGGTACTGAAGGAACTGGTCGACCTGCAGATCAAATCGGCGGACTGGGCCGGGGCGATCCGGACGATCGACGAAGCCATCAAAGCAAAGGCCATCAGTCAAGAGGACGGCAAGGAGCGCAAGGCCCAACTGCTGATGGAACAATGCCGCGCGGCCCGCGATGAAGGCGACAGTGCCCTGGCGCTCAGATTGGCGACCCAGGCGAATAAGCTCTCACCCGATTTGACCGTGGCGATCACCACCCAGGCCCGCCTGCTGGCCCGCAGCGGCAAGGTCAAAAAAGCGGAAAAGGCCATTGAAGAGGCCTGGAAACGCAATCCAAACCCGCTGCTGGCCAAAACCTATCGGGATATTGCCGCCGACCAGGATCCTCTGAAACAGGTCAAGCGGTTCGAGCATCTGCTCTCGCTCAAACCCGGCTCCAGCGAGGGCCATATCGCCCTGGCCCGCGTGGCTCTGGATGCGGGCCTTTGGGGAGAGGCGCGCAATCATTTGAACCAATTGCCCGATTCTGAAATCAGCCCACGGGTCTGCCATCTGATGGCGGAGCTGGAGGAACGGGAACATGGCGACATGAAAGAAGCGCGCAAATGGCTGAATCGGGCGGTCTATGCCGGTGAAAACGGGGAGACCGCCGCGCCCTGAGCGGTTTTCCTCGACCCCAAAAGACGAAACCGGCCTGAGGAGGGCCGGTTTCTGCAGGTTAACCTTGAGGAAAGGGAATAAAAATTCCTGAGACTCTTTTCCGAATTGACAGGGCTAACCTAGCAGCATCTCGGGCAATGTTCAGTGATCGTCGTCACAGTAAAAAAACTGATTCACAAGCTCTTGCAAAAAGGGCAGACTGGCCGTATGTTCCGCGCCGTCGCGAAAGCGCATCATTAAGCCGACTTAGCTCAGCTGGTAGAGCATCGCATTCGTAATGCGGGGGTCACGTGTTCAAGTCACGTAGTCGGCACCATCATGGAAGGCCCGGCGTTATGGCGCTGGGCCTTTCCGTATTTAGAGCCAGGGGCATTGAGATGAAATTCGCCCGTTTTTCCTTGATCACCAATCAGCCCGGGCCGCTCGCCATTGACGCAGTCAGGGACGCCATCTCACGTGCCGGTGGCTGGATCACCGGCCACAGCCTGTTTTCCAATCTGTCCGCCACAATCAATTTTGACTTGCCCGGCGATGCAACTGCCCGCTTCCTGGAATTACTTCTGGAAAAGGGCCTGCGGGCCAGTGCAGAGGATCCCATGCCGACAGGCAGCCCCGAGGAACTGACCTGCACCATCGCAATCACCTTTGCCAATCCCGGCCCGGATCAACGACGGGAAGTACCGCCATTCGGCTAAAGCTATCGGGAATGGTGTCTTTTTGTCAGTTCAACATATCTCTGCCCCCCTATTCGTGATATAAATCCATGGTATCCGCCACCATCCGGCGGGAATGTTTCCGGCTGGATCCGGACGCGGGGGAGGGGCTGTGGATCCCATGCCATCGGCATGGTGACTGCCTCCGAGAAAAAAATACAAATAACTGTGCCCAGAAAACGAACTGACCATGGAGCCATGCCATGAGGGATCGAACAGAATGGGAACCGCGGGGATGTGATCGCCGTTTAAGCAATCCGTTTCTCCTATCGCCGTCACAGCCACCGATGCGCCCCATCGCCTCCAACAACCGGCGCGGCCGCGACCGGCGTTCAAACGGCTATATTTCCGAACAAAAACTCTTTCACCAGATCCCTTATCACCTGCTCGAATCTGAATTGAGCAGTCTGCCGCAAAAGCAGTTTAGCGATGGAGAAGTCCTGATCAGGCGCGGCCAACGCAACCGCTATCTCTATCTCTTGATTGATGGCTGCCTGAAAATTCACCTTGATGATTCACAAGAAGATGAGGGTATCCTGCTGGAACCGGGTGAATGTGTCGGCGAAATGTCGGTGATAGATCGCGGCCCCGCCTCGGCCACAGTCATCTGCGATGGCTCCGCCACGGTTATCCAGATCGATGCCAGCCGATTTTGGAACAGTTTTGGCAAATCGCGTCACATTGCGCGCAATATGCTCAGGATCCTGACCACACGCATGCGCACCCATAATGAAATGATCCTGGCGGCCAGAGAACAAAAACTGCTCTGTGATCATCTGCAGAGCGAGTTGGCCCATGCGGCAGATCTGCAAAGAAACATGCTGCCCGATCTCTCGCAGATGGCGGTTCAGGATTTCGGGCTAGAACTGGCCGGTTTGATGAAGCCAGCGGCCAAGGTTGGCGGCGACCTCTATGATGCATTTTTTATGGAAGATAATCATCTTTGCCTCGCCATGGGCAGCGTTTCCGGCAAAGGCATGCCCGCTGCCCTGTTCATGGTCCAGGTGATGAGCATGCTGCGCGGTCAGATGCAACGGCCCGGCGATATCGCCAAACGCATGGGTATTCTCAACAACCTGGTCTGTCAGTCCAACAAATCCGGCATGCAGGTATCCCTATTCGTGGCCGTGATCGACCTTCAAGAACGGGGATTTGACTATTGCCTGGCCGGCCATCAGCCTCCGGCTGTCTCCCGCAATGGCCATGCCTTCCATTTCCTTGATGCCGAGGCCTCCCCGCGCCTGGGTGGCTGCGAGGATGTTGATTTCACAATCGGTCTCGGCCGATTGGAACCGGGGGATCGCTTTTTCATCTTTACCGAAGGCGCCATCAACCGCCAAAACGGTAATCAGGAACCCTTTGGCGAAACAGAACTGCTATACCAGCTTGATGCACTGCCACGAGCCAATGCTGCCGGGAAATCCCTTGAAGAAATCGATCATGCCCTAACCCTGCATGCGGCAGGCGCCCAGCAATGCGAGGATATCGCCATGATGGCCGTGCAGGCGCTTGATTATTGATTTTGTCTCATCGACCCTTTGATCGGCCGCCCGGCCAACTTCGTCATTTGCCTTTCACGGCCTTGATGAGGTAATCCTTGTTGCAGGAAAATCAAATGGATGGAAACGGTCTTGGCGCTGGAAAAGCTGGAGAGCTATACCGACCGGTATATCGCCTGTCACGAATGTGACCTGGTGCATCCGGTGCGACGCCTGCTTGACGGTGAGATCGCCGCCTGCGGCCGTTGCGGGGCGGTTTTGTATCAGCAGCGCCGCAACAGCATGGACCGATCCCTGGCCTTCGCGCTGACCGGCCTCATTCTCTTCATCGCCGCCAATATGTTTCCTCTGCTGACCTTTGAAATGGAAGGCCGGGAGCAATCCAACCGCCTGATTGACGGATCATTGGCGTTTTGGAAAAGCGGCTATTGGGAACTTGGCCTCTTGGTCTTTATCTCCTCCGTCGCCGTTCCCTTCTTCAGTCTTATATCAATCCTTTATGTCCTTTTGCCCTTGAAATTTAGCCGGATTCCAAAGGGTTTCGTCTATGCGGTGCGATCCATTGAGTGGCTGAAGCCCTGGGCCATGTCGGAAGTTTTCATCCTGGGCATCATTGTCGCCTTCGTGAAGCTGACTGATTTTGCAACCGTCACCCCCGGTCCCTCCATGGCCGCTTTCGTTGGTATGGTGATCGCCATCACCCTGGCCAATGTCACCCTGGACGACCGGGTCATATGGCGTCTGGAAGAGGATATCCGGACGGGGAATGAACTATGAGCACGCAAAAAACAGCGGCAGAGCTGGGGGCGATCGGCTGCCATGACTGTGGCCTATTGGTGTCGGAACAATTCCTGGAAAGCCGCCAAAGCCATCATTGCCCAAGATGCCGGGCGCCGATGCATCGGCGCAAGCCGCTCAGCCTCGCCAAAAGCTGGGCTTATCTTCTGGCTGCCGCCATTCTTTATATCCCGGCCAATATGATGCCGATCATGACTGTTATTTCCTTTGGCAGCGGCGCGCCGGACACCATCATGAGCGGGGTTATTCACCTGGCCGCCGCCGGCCAATACCCCATCGCCCTGTTGGTTTTCATAGCCAGTGTCTTTGTGCCGCTGCTTAAAATCGGCGTGCTGGCCTATCTATTGGTCTCGGTCCAGTGGAACCTTGCCGCCAAACGCCGCCAGCGCACCAGAATGTATCGCATGACCGAACTGATCGGCCGCTGGTCGATGATCGATATTTTTATGATCTCCATCCTGGTGGCCCTGGTGAAGCTGGATGCCATCGCCACCATCGAGGCAGGGCCCGGTGCCATCGCCTTTGCCGCTGTGGTCGTTCTGACCATGATTGCCGCCCAGAAATTTGATCCCAGGTTGATCTGGGATGTGAAAGAGAAAACTGTAAAATGACCGATGCCCCGAAACCTGCGTCTGAGAATAACAAAGGCGATGACCTGGTGATCCGCCGCGGACTGGCCAGTCTGTTTTCCATTTGGCTGGTGCCGATCATTGCCCTGGCCATTGCCGGATGGCTGGCCGTGCAGGCCATACGCGATCAGGGGCCAACCATCACCATCCAATTTGAGACCGCCGAAGGCATTGAAGCGGGTAAAACCAAGGTCAAATACAAGGATGTGATCGTCGGCACTGTCGAAGCAATCCAGCTCAATCCCGATTTAAGCGGGGTTAAACTGACTGTTGGCATGTCGGCCGGGTCGGAATCCTATCTTTCCGAAAATTCGAAATTCTGGGTTGTTCGCCCCCGGGTCACCTTGAAAGGTATCTCCGGCCTGGACACCATTGTATCCGGGGCTTTTATCGAGATTGATCCCGGCCAGCCAGGTGCCTCCACCTCTGAGTTTACCGGCCTGGAGGAACCGCCCCAGTTGACCTCCAGTGCCGAAGGGCGGGAATTCATCCTCGCGTCCCGGAAGCTGGGCAGTTACTCAGTCGGATCCCCGGTCTATTATCGCGGTTTCGAGGCGGGCGAAATTTTGGGCTATTCGCTCTCTGATGACAAACAATCCATCACAACCCGGATCTTCATCAAGGCCCCCTATGATGCATTGGTCACTGTTTCCTCCCGCTTTTGGGATTCCAGCGGCATCAATCTCTCTTTAACCGCGGAGGGCATGAAGCTTAACGCCTCCTCCCTGCAAAGCCTCGTGCTGGGCGGTATCGAATTCTCAACGCCCGTCTCCCTGGAAGATGCGGCACCTGCGCCGGATGGGCATCAATTCACCCTGTTTGGCAGCGAAGAGGATATTGAAGAGGCGCAATATACAGAAAAACAGTCCTTCATTCTTTATTTTGAAGGGTCGGTGCGTGGCCTGAATGTGGGGGCACCAGTGGAATTCAAGGGAATCCGGGTTGGCACAGTCACCGATATCAATCTAGAGATCGACCGTTCCACCGGGGATTTCTTCATACCGGTCCTGATCCAGCTGGAACCCCAGCGCATCCGCTTTGTCGATAGCAGCGCCGATGTTCCCAGCATGACCGGCGGCCTAAAGCAACAAATCGAGCATGGCATGCGGGCGCAATTGAAAACCGGCAGCTTCCTGACCGGCCAGCTGTTTGTAGATTTGGTGATGGAACCGGATAAACCCGCGAACTATTCCAAGCGCAATCGTTACGGTTTCCCGGAAATTCCCACCATCCCCACCAGCCTGGAGGAAATCACCACCTCCATCACCCAATTGGTGGAAAAAATCGAGAGGCTGCCGATTGACCAGCTTTCCAACAGCATGCTGCGCACGGCAGAGGGCGTGGAACAACTGGTGACATCGGACGATATCCAGGAAACTGTCCGGACCTTGAACGCAACCTTGCTTGAATATCGCACGCTGGCGGAGAATGCACAGGACCTGACGCAGAATTTGGACCAGACTGTGATCCCCGAAGCGGCCGGCGCGTTAGCCGATGCCAGGGCGACCTTGGCACAAACGGAGAAAACCATCCAATCCGCACAGCTGATGTTCGGTGCCGCCAATTCCATGCTGGCCGATGGTTCGCCCCTCCGCTACGACCTGGAAAACATGCTGCGCGAGCTTTCCGCTTCCGCACGCTCCATCCGCAATCTCTCGGCCTATCTGGAGCGCAACCCCAGCGCTTTGATCACCGGCAAAACCCCGCAGGGGGTCCAGCCTTGAGCCATCAAACAAGGACAGTATTGATATGATATCAAAACGCCTCTTCATTGCCCTGGCCGCCGTCCTTCTGCTGGCCGGCTGCGTTGGCAGTCCGTCCCAGCCGACACGTTTTTACATGCTGTCCGCCGGTGGAGCGGAACAGGACGGCCCGCCCCTGTCGGCGGGTAAAGCTGTTCTGCTGGGCCCGGTCACGTTGCCGGGCTATCTGGACAGGCCGCAATTGGTCACTCATACCTCCGACAACAAGCTCGCATTGTCAGAATTGGATCAATGGGCTGAACCGCTGCACGACAATCTCAAACGTGTGTTGATCGATAATCTGTCGGCAGCGCTTGAAACCGAACAGGTTTATGCCTATCCGGCGTCTCTGCGCCCCGGACCGGACGTCATTCAGATTACATTGGATATTGCAGAAGTCCGTTTTTCCCCGACGGGGGATGTCAGCCTGAAAGCACGTTGGAGCCTGTTCAATAGCCTGGATGGCAAACCTCGCTTACGGGATGGAAAGATCTATCAGTCGCAAAATGGTGGCGGCCATGAAGATAACGCCGCCGCCCTGAGCAACCTCGTTTTGGAGCTGGCTGGCGATCTTGCAACGGCTGCGCGCACCGTTGCATTAGCATCCTCGTGATTTTCATGATATGTGAATTTCGTACAAGAATGTGCCAATCCTAATCCAGAAGTGAATTCATGATTCTTTCGCCAAAAAACCGGTCGGGCCTTTATTTTTTTGCAACTGTCCTGGTTGCCGTGGCCCTGTTCACAATGTCGGTTTTCACGGCGGAACGATTTGCCGCTGAAGATCAGGAACATGTGTTTTTGGAGCAGCAGGCGCTCCTGACCCAATCCAGCGCGGCGAGCATGCAGCAGCGTCTTGATTTCCTGTCCACCCGGGCCGGCGAAGTCGCCTTGACGCTGAGCGAGGCCCAGCGAGGCCCCGTACCCGGCAATAGGCGCTCGGCAGAAATCCTAACCCGCGCGCTTTCGAATTTTGGCGATTCTGTCCGTTTCATCCATTACGGGCCGGACCGTCAGTTGGTGGCTGCCGCTGGCTTTGAAAGCGATTCCGTTGTTGATCAACAGCTAGCCTTCTGGCTCAACAACTATTGGCAGTCCGAAAACCGGACCGATCCTTATCTGCTCTTTCCCGATTTCCTGGTTACCAACAGCCATCAGATTGCCGCAGTTCTGTTTCCTATCCCGGCCAATGACTTGCGAGGTGACATGACCCGGGGCTTGCTTGTCAGTCTGGTGGATATCGCTGATCTTTCCCAGAAATATGTCTCCCCCCTCCGGTCCGGCGAATTTGGCGCGGGATATCTGATGAATCAGGCCGGAACCATCCTTTATGACCATGAGACCGAGATTATCGGGCGCAGTGTTTTCGACGGTATGCATGTGGATTATCCGGACCTGCGTCGGTTCGATAATCGGCTGATCAGCGAAAAAAGCGGCGTTGACACCTATCATTTCACCCGCAAACGAAGCGGCGCGGTCGTGCGAAAACTGGCCGCGTGGGATTCGGTATCCTTTGGCCCACACAAATTCATCATCGCCCTATCCGCCCCTGACAGCGAGCTGGCCGCAGGCATGAATACCATGCGTTGGCTCAGCCTGTCGCTGGGCGCCATTTTGACCCTGGTCATTTTCCTAGCAGCCTGGTTTTTCATGATGATGCGCACGCATACTTTGCGTCGCGCCACATCCATGTTGGAACAGCAGGTTGCGGATAACCAGGATGCGCTCAGCGAGTCAAAAAGCCGCCTCACCGGCTTTGCCGCCGCCCTGCCCGACCTGGGTTTCCTGTTTGATGCCGAGGGGCGCTATCTGGAGATTTACGGCGACGAAAGGTTATTGATCCGCAATCGCCAGGATCTGATCGGCAAACGCTTTTCCGACCTGTTGCCCCATGATGTTGCCTCCAAGCTGAAAGAGGTTGTCTCTAAGACGCTGGAAACCGGCAAGAACCAGTTTGTCGAATATTGCCTCACCATTCAGGGCAGCGAAGTGATTTTTGAAGGCAAGACCTCTTTGGTGCCGGCCACGAAACGCGCGCCCGCGCTGGTCGCTTTTGTCACCCGCGATGTCACCTCCCTGCGCCAGGCCGAACAACGCCTTCATGCCGCGATCGAGAGCATGGCCGACGGTGTCACTTTGTGGGATGAGGAAGACCGCCTGGCGCTCTATAACGAGGAATATCTGCAGATTTATCCTTTCCTCAGGGATATCCCCGGCGGCGCGGTCGGTAAAACCTACGAAGAAATCCTCCGCTATACGCTGGAACATATCAATGTGGTTTCGGATCGCGCGCAAAATGACCGCGAGGGCTGGATCAACAAACGGTTGCGGGTTCACCGTGACAGCTCTGAGGATGCCTATATCGCGCGCCTGGATGACGGACGCTGGATTTCTGTGCGGGAACGTTCCATGGGTCAAGGCTGGATTGTTGGCATCCGAAGCGATATCACGCCCTTGAAACAAGCGGAACAAGACGCCCTGGAAGCCCGTATCACCGCAGAGATGGCCAGCAAGGCCAAATCGGAATTCCTGGCCAATATGAGCCATGAATTGCGCACGCCTCTGAATGCCATCCTGGGGTTGGCCGAAATGATCCAGCGACAGGAACTGGGCCCGGTCGGCAATGACCGCTATGTGGAATATGCCGACGACATCCGGACCAGCGGCCAGCATCTCCTCACCCTGCTTAACGATATTCTCAATCTATCCCGGATCGAAATCGGCACTATGGAGTTGCAGGAGGAATCCATTGATCTGGTTGAGATCATTGAGGCCAGCACCCGCATCGTTAAGGGATTGGCCGAAGCCAAATCCATTCATCTATCAACGGCCGCCCCTCAGAACTGCCCGATTCTTGGTGATGGACGCGCCTTACGCCAGATCCTGTTGAATCTTCTGTCCAACGCGATCAAGTTCACCAATTCTGGCGGTGATATCGCAGTACGCCTGGTGATTGATGATGCCATACGGCTTTCCGTGACGGATAACGGCATTGGAATTGATGCGGCCGACATCGACCGCGTCTTGGAACCCTTTGTGCAGCTGAGCCATCCGGGCACCGCCAAAGAACCCGGCACCGGAATCGGCCTGGCGCTCAGCAAACAGTTGGCGGAATTGCATGGCGGCAATCTCTCCATGGAAAGCACTCCAGACGTAGGAACCACCGTCACGCTGACCTTGTCCCTTGAGCGGCGCTTGCCGGAACAGCAAAGCAATCTCTTTTCCAGCATTACCAACTGATCTTTAGACAGGCCGAGTTACCCAGTCACTCCTAAAACTTTTTGCACATATATCTTGTATACAAATATTATTTGTACATAATACCGTCATGGAAAATATTACGGATTGCATAAGTTATCTTATTAGCGGCGCAGCGAAACAGATCAACCGCCGGGCGCGGGAATTGCTGGCGCCCTATCATTTGACCCCGGTGCAATATGCCGTGATCCGGGCCCTTTACGAATATGACCTGCAAACCGGCAGCGAGCTGGCCACAACCCTGTTCATGGATAGCGCCACCCTCACCGGCGTTGTTGACCGGCTTGAAAAACAAGGAATGGTCGCCCGTGTGCCGGATGGTCAGGATCGCCGGATCAACCGCCTGGCACTCCAGGACAAGGCCCGGAGTTTGTTGCCGGAGCTGGACAATGCGATGGATCGCCTGAATGCAGAGGCAGACATGATCCTGGGCGGCAAAGCCAAGAAAGTACGCCAGGGGCTAATCAAACTAGGGAAAGGGACATGAGCATGTTCGACACCAAAATCGCAATTGTGTTACGGAACGATCTGGCCAGCTGGCAGAAGATGAATGTGGTCGCTTTCCTAACCAGCGGTCTTGTCGGCCAAACGCCTGAGATACTGGGCAGGGATTATGAGGATGCCGACGGCAATACATTCAATCCGCTGGCCGTACAGCCGATGATCGTCCTGGAGGGCGACGGCAACACGCTGTCAAAAATCCATAACCGCGCCTTAAACCGACAGGTCAAAACCTCGGCCTATGTCGAAGAAATGTTCCAGACGGGCCATGATGATGCCAATCGGGCCGTCTTCAAATCTTTCGGACCGGACAATGCCAAGATCGTCGGACTGGCCATGCGCGCCGAGAAAAAAACCGTCGATAAGATCACCAAGGGAGCAAAGATGCATGGCTGACCTCCACCTCATGGAAGCCCTGCAACCCGGCACTCAATTGCGCACAGAGAGCCATCTTGTCACGCAAGAGGAGATTCTTGAATTTGCCGGCAAATATGATCCTCAACCCATGCATCTGGATGAAACAGCCGCAAAAGAAGGACCGTTCGGCCAATTGGTCGCCAGTGGCTGGCATGTGCTTTCTGTGACTATGCGTCTGGTGGTGGAGGCCAATCCGTTCGGTCAAGCTCATTTCGTCGGAGCTGGTGTCAACAATATCCTGTTCCGTAAACCGCTGCCACCGGGCACCAGCATTCACGTCGAGACGACGGTTAAAAAAATGCGTCCGTCGACAAAAGGCAACCGGGCACATGCCTCGCTCACCGCGCTGACAAAGGATAGCGCAACCGGGGACATCATCGTATCACAGGATTGGGAAATCCTCGTTTACCCGGAAAAAACAGTCTGATCGCTGCAGTCACAGAAGTTTCATTTCACTGACCTTTCATTGTTTAACGTTAAACTATATATTTAGTTTAGCGTTAAACATACTAAGGAAAACGAGATGGACCGCCGCACGTTTCTGAAAATTGCCGGACTGGGCAGCAGCATTCTTGTTGCTTCAGCCGCCGGCTTTGCCCTAACCCGCGATCCAAGCCGGGCCTTAACGCCCTGGAGGAATGCCGGAAAAGAAACCGGGAATCCCTTGTTGCAAGCGCTGTCCTATGCATTGCTGGCCCCCAACCCACATAATCGCCAGCCCTGGATCGTTCATCTGAAACCCGGCCTCAATGCCGCCCTCACCTGCGATTTGGATCGGCTGCTGCCCGCCACCGACCCATTCAATCGGCAGATCACCATCGGCCTGGGCTGCTTCCTGGAAACCTTCAGGATCGCGGCGGCCGCCCAGGGCTATGCCGCCGCCATTGATTATTTCCCCGAGGGTGAGCCAGGCCGCCATCTGGATCATCGCCCTATCGCCCATCTAACCCTGCGGGAAAACAAAAACCTGGCGCATGTTCCGCTGTTCCCGGCGATTTTGACCAGACGCACGAACCGCACGGCTTACGACCTGTCACGCCCTCTTGATGAAGATGCCCTCAATAAACTGACCGGTACAGCAATCGGCACCGCCGCCACCAGAACCAGCCAATCTGATCCCCTTGTTGGGAAACTCCGAAAGCTGACCCGGGATGCGATGCTTGTGGAAATGCGGACCAAACCGGCCCATCAGGAAAGTATTGATCTGATGCGCATCGGCAAAGCGGAGATCGAAGCCAACCCCGATGGCATATCGCTCGGCGGGCCGGTATTGGAAGCCATGAATCTTGCCGGTATCCTGACGAGGGAAACATTGAACGATCCCACCAGCATGGCCTTCCGGGGCGGTTTGGAAATGGTCGAGCGCACCGCCATGACCGCCATGGGTTTTGCCTGGATCACCACACCGGGCAATTCCAGAACCGATCAGATCTTGGCTGGCAGAAGCTATATGCGCCTTGCCCTGGGCGCCGAAACCGAGGGCATTGCCATGCAGCCCATGAGCCAGGCGTTGCAGGAATACCCCGAAATGGCAAGCAATAACGGTGCGATCCATGAATTGCTAGCCCCCGCCGCGGGTGATACGGTCCAGATGCTGGCCCGTCTGGGCTATGCAGACCGGTCCGCCCCATCGCCGCGCTGGCCCCTGGAGACATTCATCAAGAAAGGCTGACCTTGCCGGAGCTGAACGACCCGCCCATTTTCCGACTTCTGGGTGAGATTGGGATCATAGAACAGCTGGCGCGGACCGAGTTGGAAAGATTGCTGCCCGACGGTTTGAAGGCGTCACAGTTCAATGTCTTGAACCACCTGGCCAGACTGGGCGGTGAATGGAGCCTTGTGCGTCTGGCCAATGCATTTCAAGTGACCCGGGGCGCCATGACCAACACCATCCAGCGACTGGAGGCGCGGGATCTGGTGCACGTAAGTCCAGACCCGGAAGATGGCCGGTCAAAACTGGTATCCCTCACCCCCCAGGGGTTGGCCGTGCGACAACAGGCGGTTACCACCGTCACCCCCCTTCTGGCTGCCCTGTCCGCTCAACTCAATGACGCCGAGATTGAGCGCCTGCTTCCTTTGCTGGTGAAAGTCCGGCAATATCTGGATGAAAACCGCTCTGCTTAAACCACCCAAAAATGCCATAAGATCAGTCTCTTTGCTCTATTATCAAAATTTTTAAAAGATTAATTTTATTTTTTATAGCTTTCCTAAAACATAAGCGCTGCCCATCTTTCTGGAATGGCCCTTTCCGCAAACAAGAGGTCTGTCCGGTCCGCCGGACAACAGGGAGGCTCTCGCGGAAGCCGATGATTTCCAATGCGAGACGGGAAGCAACAAGATGTATGTACCTACCTTCGATGATGTGCGTAACGCCCAGGAGCGGATCCAGCCCCACATCCATCGCACCCCGATTCTGACCAGCAGCTTTATCAACAAGCTGGCCGGTGCGGAGCTTTTCTTCAAATGCGAAAACTTCCAGAAAGCGGGGGCCTTCAAAGTGCGCGGTGCCAGCAATGCCGTTTTTGGCCTGGATGAGGAAAAGGCAAAGCTGGGCGTTGCCACCCATTCCTCCGGCAATCACGCGCTGTCACTGTCCTACGCTGCCGGTCGCCGGGGCATTCCGGTCACGGTTGTGATGCCGCGCACCGCACCGGAAGCCAAGAAGGAAGCCGTCAGAGGCTATGGCGGCACCATCGTGGAATGCGAACCCTCCACCTCTTCCAGAGAAGCGGTCTTTGCTGAAGTTGTCGCCAAGTCCGGCGCAGAGTTTGTCCATCCTTATAACGACCATCGGGTGATCTCGGGCCAGGCCACCTGTTCGCTGGAACTGACCGAGCAGGTGGAGGGGCTGAATGCGGTTGTTGCCCCCATCGGCGGCGGCGGCATGGTGTCCGGCACCTGCCTGACCCTGTCCAGTATCGCCCCCGATGTGGAGATCATCGCGGCCGAGCCGAAAAACGCCGATGACGCCTACCGTTCCTTCAAGGCCGGCCACATCATTGCCGATGACGCGCCCCAGACCGTGGCCGACGGCCTGAAAGTACCCTTGAAAGACCTGACTTGGCATTTCGTTTCCAACCATGTCACCGACATCCTGACCGCGACAGAAGAGGAAATCATCGAGGCCATGCGCCTGATCTGGCAGCGGATGAAGATTGTCATGGAACCATCGAGCGCCGTGCCGCTGGCCACCATCCTCAAGAATAAAGAGGCCTTCGCCGGCAAGCGGGTCGGCGTGATCATCACCGGCGGCAATGTGGACCTGAACAAACTGCCCTGGCTGCCGAAAGCCTGAAACAAATAATCGATAAAAGATGCAAGAGTGGAGAGCCCCAATGAGCAACAGACTTGATTTCTCGAAACTGGAAGTGGGTTATGACGTACCAGCCGCCATCGGCATGGACGAAGCCGATATCCAGACCCCCTGCCTGGTTGTCGACCTGGACGCGTTTGAGCGCAATATCGCAAAAATGCGTGATTTCTGCCGCGAAACCAACATGCGCCACCGGGTACATGGCAAGATGCATAAATCCGCCGATGTCGCCCATTACCAGATCGACCATGGCGATGCCTGCGGTGTCTGCTGCCAGAAAGTGTCCGAGGCGGAAGCCTTCGCCCGCGCCGGGGTGAAAGACATCCTGGTCTCCAACCAGGTGCGCGACCCGGCAAAGATCGACCGCATGGCGCAACTGCCGAAACTGGGTGCGCGCACGCTGTGCTGTGTCGATGACATCACCAATGTGGCGGAGCTTTCTGCCGCGGCCAGCAAACATGGTACGGAAATCGAGTGCCTGGTGGAAATTGATTGTGGTGCCGGCCGTTGCGGCGTCACCACAACCGCCGATGTGGTCGCCATCGCCAAGGCGATCGACGCCGCCCCCGGCCTCAAATTCGGCGGCATTCAGGCCTATCAGGGCGCAATGCAGCATCTGGATAACTACGAGGACCGCAAGGCCAAGATCGATATCGCGGTCGCCATGGTCGTCGATGCTGTGGAAGGCTTAAAAGCCGAAGGCCTGGAATGCGACATTGTCGGCGGCGGCGGCACCGGCTCCTACTATTTCGAAGGGGCGTCCGGCGTCTATAACGAACTGCAATGCGGGTCTTATGCTTTCATGGATGCAGATTACGGCCGCATTCTGGATAAGGACGGCAAGCGCATCGACCAGGGCGAATGGGAAAATGCTCTTTTCATCCTGACCTCGGTCATGAGCCATGCCAAAGCAGACAAGGCGATCTGTGACGCCGGTCTGAAGGCGCAGAGTGTGGATTCCGGCCTGCCGGTGATCTTTGGCCGCGACGATGTGGAATATGTCAAATGCTCTGATGAGCATGGGGTGATCGCCGATCCCGATGGCAAGTTGGCCATCAATGAAAAACTGCGCCTAGTGCCGGGCCATTGCGACCCGACCTGCAACGTCCATGATTGGTATGTTGGCGTTCGGGGCGGCAAGGTGGAAACCCTCTGGCCGATCACCGCACGCGGCAAAGCATACTAAGGATTTGGCAGATGTTGATTATTCCCGAAAAAATCATCCCGGACCTGATTTCCGAACAGGATGCCTTCACCGCCGTGGAAGCCGTCTTTGGTGCCATGGCCAAAAAGGACGCCTATAATTTCCCGGTGATCCGCGAAGCCATCGGCCATGCGGATGCGCTCTACGGTTTCAAATCCGGTTTCGACCGGGCGGGTCAGGTGCTGGGCTTGAAATCCGGCGGGTATTGGCCGGGCAATATGGAAAAGGGCCTGACCAACCATCAGTCCACTGTTTTCCTGTTTGATCCGGATACAGGCCGGCCCCATGCCATGGTCGGCGGCAACTATCTGACCGCTGTCAGGACGGCCGCTGCCAGCGCGATTTCGATCAAATATCTATCCAGGAAAGACTCCAAAATCCTGGGCATGGTCGGGGCCGGTCACCAATCCACTTTCCAGCTGCGCGCCGCAGCTGCCCAGCGGGACTTTGACAAGGTGATCGCCTGGAATGTGGATCCCAACATGCTGGGCAATCTGGAAAAGACAGCCCAGGAGCTGGGCCTGCCGTTTGAATCGGTGGACCGCGAGACCATGGGGCAGCAGGCCGATGTGATCATCACCATCACCAGCTGCTTTGAACCGCTCCTGATGAAAGACTGGATCAAGCCCGGCACCCATATCGCCTGCATGGGCACCGACACCAAGGGCAAGCAGGAAGTGGATGCCAATATGGTGGCGGCCGCGACCGTCTTCACCGACGAGATCGCACAGTCGATCGAGATCGGCGAATGCCAGCATGCCATTGCACAAGGGTTGATCAAAGAAGATGACATCAACCAGATCGGTGACGTGATCAACGGCGACCATAAGGGCCGCAGCAGTGACGATGAAATCACGCTCTTTGACGGCACCGGTGTCGGCCTGCAGGACCTGGCCGTTGCCGATGCGGCCGTCAGGTTGGCCAAGGACAAAGGTGTCGCCCTGGGCATCGATATCTAAGAGACAAAATTACCCCGCGGGGCTTATTCCCTTGGGAGCTACCTCTCCCTTAAGCCCTTCATTCCCACCGCCGGGAGCGTTAGCCCCCTCCCGGCGGCTTTTTTATGTCTCTTGCGCAACCATTCCCAAAGCCTTTTCATAAATCTTGACGGTCTTACGATCGAAACAACAAAAAATGATTTCCATCGGCTGATCGGCTTGTTCCAGGCCTGCCCGTATTTCTCGAACCGCGATCCCGATCGCCAGTTCCACCGGAAAACAGTAGGCACCGGTTGAGATTGCCGGTATGGCGACACGGCCCAGCCCATAGTCCGACGCAGCTTTCAGGATATTCCGATAGGTTTGTGCCAACAGATCCTCTTCCCCATCACCCCCGCCTTTCCAGACAGGACCAACCGCATGGATCACATGGCGCGCTTTCAGGGAATGGCCCGATGTGATACGCACCTCTCCCGTCGGACAGCCGCCAAAGGCCCGGCATTCTTCCTTAAGGCCGGGACCGGCAGCCGCATGAATGACTCCGTCAACACCCCCGCCGCCCAGCAGGCTTTTGTTGGCAGCGTTGACAATAGCATCAACATCGAGCGTGGCAATATTCGCCCGCACCAGTTTAATTGCGCTTTCCACCATCTTATTTCCCGCTGTAATCATACATCTGGTCATCTTCCAGTTGGACAACGAGCGGGCGCAAACGCAGGAACAAGAGGCAGGCGATCGCCAGCGTCGTTGCGATGAAAACCCCCCCCCCCACCGTGATCCAGATCGGCCAGAGAAGGTTCATCATCGTAGCGGAGAGATCCCCATAAAGATCCAGGAACTCTACCAGAAGATAGGGCGAAGAAAACAGCCCGCCCACAATTGCGATATTCAACAACAGGATCGTGCCGATCTTGAAGGACCGTTTCTTGGTCGCCTCCACAATCACCCAGCTGCCCTCTTCCACCTGAAGCGCCATTGCGGGAAACATCAGGATCGACCGGCTGACCACCCACAAGGCCACCAGGGCCGCCGCCGCCCAGCCATAGGGAATGAACCCGGTAAAGAATACCGGAACGCCGATCACAAATCCCAAAAACAGGAACAGGCATAAGAAGTAAAACTCCTCCCGGCGCAGGCGCAACGGCTTCCAACCCACCACTTCTTCGCGGCCCTGTAACAAACAGCGCTGCCAAGTGGTCATCATCGGCACCCAGATCAAGGCCGATGTGACCTTCAACCCTGCTGGCCAGAAACTGTCCGCATCGACCAAGTCATCGACAAATTCCAGTGACATCATGAGCAGCAGGAAAATCAGCGCCGGAAACCAGCTAACCAGAATGAGGGCGCCAACATGCCGGAAAGTCTGTCCATAGGCCTGCCCGAGCAGGTCAAAAACCGGCAGCGGCACCGCCACGGCGTCATCTGTATCTAATGTCATTTCAAGTTACTCAATGAAGGATATCGGGATTCATATTCTGCAAGGCGTTTACTGCCTGGCCAATGCAATACCAGACGCCCTGGTTTTCCAAATCGCCCTCTCTGGCGAAACGGTCGGCCTTCTCCCGCGCGACATCGGATGCCTGCTCTCCATGGGATTTGATCAGCAGCATTGCCGCGCCAAAATGATACTTCGGGTCACTGGTTTTCAGATACATCCCGGTCGCCCCTGTCGGCTTTATGGTTATAGGTTCAGTATAGCCCGAAATGGGTCAGGCTCAAACAGACAGCACGGCCAGTTCGGCAATTTCATGACGATACAGCGCAAAATGATGCTAACCTGCTGAAATACACCGTCCTTAATACAGGAGAGACATGTGATGTCGGATCATGTTTATAAAAAAGTCGAACTGGTCGGCAGCTCAGCGACCAGCATCGAAAAAGCGATCCAGAATGCCATCGAAACTGCCTCGAAATCGCTGAAACATCTGGATTGGTTCGAAGTGATTGAAACCCGGGGCCATATCGAAAACGGCCGGGTCGCCCATTATCAAGTGGTCCTGAAAGTAGGCTTCCGGATCAAGGATTGACGGATTTTCAATAATTGGCCGGGCTAGACTAGATGGCCGAAGTTTCGCCCATCTGACAAATCAGTTTCCAGGAGGCTTCGTCCACCGGCACCACAGAAAGCCGGCTTTGCCGGATCAGGGCTAATTCCGACAAGCGCGGCTCGGCTTTTATCTCAGCCAATGTCACCGGCTTTTTCATCGGCGCGACCGCTTTTACGTCCACCATGCCGAAACGCCCGGTCTTGTCGGTATGGTCGGGATAATATTCCTTACAGACTTCCACGATGCCGACAATCTGCTTTTCCTTGACCGAATGATAAAAGAAACAGCGATCGCCCAGCTTCATCGCCTTCATATTATTGGACGCCTGATAATTACGAACCCCGTCCCAATGCTCGCCTTTTGCACCGCGTTTGACCTGATCCTCCCACGACCAGGCATTCGGTTCCGATTTGATCAGCCAATATTGCATGTCAGTCCCCGTTCTTCAGTGGTCACTTTGTTTCAGACAGATCCGCCTGCACAAGCAATACAGGTGGGAATACTGGGGTCCAGCCGCAACCG
The DNA here is from genome assembly GCF_003385955.1 of Aestuariispira insulae. Taxonomy (GTDB): domain Bacteria; phylum Pseudomonadota; class Alphaproteobacteria; order UBA8366; family Aestuariispiraceae; genus Aestuariispira; species Aestuariispira insulae. Next base: position 112,536 of record NZ_QRDW01000008.1, on the reverse strand, counting down.
TTTTTCCGCAATCGGTTCGTCACAGGTGACGCAATAACCGTAATCCCCCTGCCCGATCCGTTTCAGCGCCGCATCAATGCGCCCGATCTCGGCCATGCGCCGGCGTTCGGTTTCCTGCGCCATGGCCTGGCCCTGCATCGCATCCATGCGCGAAAGCCGCCCTTGCATGGTCTGATCCAGCGCGACCGGCGCACGGGCCTCTTCGCTGTTTTTTGCCAAGGCCGACAATTCCTCGCGCCGGTCCAGCAATTGCCGTTCGAACCCCGCCAGATCTATATCCTGTCTTTCGCTCATGCCTTTATTCTGTGGCATTCAAGACAGCTTGGCCAGTAGATTGGCTCCAGCCATTCCGGAATGGATCAGGAATTCTCCCGGTCTTCCTCTTCATCGATCAGATCATCCTCACCGGTCAGGAATTCTTCAAACAATTCCTCAACCGTATCGGGATGATCCGGCTCGCAGGGGTTCCATTCCGTGCCATCGAATTCCGGGTTCAAACCGGCGGTATTGGGCGTGGGCGCCATCGCCACATAATCCCCCTGCTCCGCCTGCGGCAGGGAGGCACGCCGGGTCATACGATAGAGGGCAAAAACCCCGATCAGGGCAAAACAAACGGACGTGCCCCAGAAGAATGAATCCGCTGCGAACTGTTCCATGGCAAAGGCTGCGGCGGGTGGGCCGAAAATTGCACCAAGGCCACTGACCAAAACCAGAGTGCCACTGGCTGCGACCATCTGCTGCGGGTTCAGATAATCGTTGGTATGGGCCAGGCAAAGGGAATATAGCGGTGAGGAAAGCCCACCCAATAGCCCGAACATCACCAGCAGCATAATATAGTTGTCTTCCAGCAGAACACAGCCCACCCCGGTCGCGGCAGACAGAAAGGCAACCACAGCGATCACCTGCCTGCGGTCAAATATGTCCGAAAGCTTGCCGATCGGCCATTGGAACAGCAGCCCGCCGACAAACATCATCAACATGAAGAGGGAAATCTGCGGCACGCTCATGCCCACTTCCGCTGCATATACACCGCCCAGCGAAAACAGGATGGCCTGGCCCATCATGGTGAAAAACAGCCCGACCACGCCGAGTGGGCTCACCTGATAAAGCATCAGCATGCTGGCATTTTCCGAGGCTTCATAGGAAGGGGCCGGCGTGGCGGAAACCAGGATCGGCACCACCGCAACACTGATCAAAACGGAAATCAGGGTGAACAGCTCGAAGCTGCTGGGGTCAGCCACGTTCAGCAAAAGCTGCGACAGGCAGAGCGCGCCAAAGATCACCAGCATGTAAAAGCTGAGCATCTGGCCGCGCGTCTCATTGGTGGAGGCGTTATTCACCCAGCTTTCACAAACGATATAGAGCCCCGCATAGGAAAAGCCGGTCAGGATTCGCATGATGCCCCAACTGATCGGATCCACAAAAACCGGATGCAGCAGCACAGCCGTCGAGGCCAGGCCGGCCAGGGCGCCGAAGGTCCGCACATGACCAACGGAGTTCACCAATTTGGGAACAATCATCGAGCCCAGCAAGAAGCCGACATAATAGCCCGACATCACGATACCGGTCAGGCCATTGGGGAAGCTTTCCAATTTTGCGCGCACACCAAGCAACGTGCCATGCAGCCCGTTGCCAAGCATCATCAGACCAAGCCCCAAAAACAGCGCCCAGCAGCCTTTTACCGCATGAAACATCAGGCTTCCTTTCTTCCCCAATTGGGGCACAGACCATTTCGCAAATGCGAGAACGGCGCTTATGCACGTTGCCAGCGTCGCAAAACTCTACAGGAACGTCGTAAAAACTCCTAGATGCGACTTCGCAAAATTTTCTTGTTTCTTCGTAACTTGGGAGATGTTTGCCGATTTTCGGACAGTTTTTCGGCTCTTCCCGGGAATAAGTCTAAGACCTGTGTGTTTTGATGAAACACGGGGCGTCGAAACACGGGGCGTCAAAACAGGAGGATACCGCCTATGTCATTTTCTCATTGGTCTTCTTATGACAGCGATTATTCACCTTTCCAGCCCCTTAGTCGGCAACCCGCGACTGACCGGCCCCGGTGCCGCCAAAAGCCATGCCCCAACGAACCGATCCGCCCGGAAACATTACTCAGACCTATGCAGGGGTTGATCCTGGCCCTTGCGGCCGGTCTGGGCCTTTGGGCAACTGTTCTGGCCCTAATGATCTGGGCATTCAAAGCCTTCTGATTTGGCTGTCCCCCAGCAGCCAAACAGAAAACGCCCGGCCATCAAGGCCGGGCGTTTCTTCATTCGGTCACTCAGGGAACGGATTAATCGTCGCCGTTCATGATCCCGAGGATGTTCAGCAGGTGGACGAACATGACCACGAAGCTGCCGTAGAGCTGCAATGCGCCGAAGATGGCGAACCGGCCAGCCGCTTCACTGGAACCGGCCATGAAATAGTTATTTTTGATTTCTTGGGTCTCCCAGGCGGTGATGCCGGCAAACAGCAGAACCATGCCACAGGAGATAACCAGGCTCATGCCAACATCCTGGAAGAAGAAAACATTCGCCAGAGACGCCAGGATCAGGCCGATACAAGCCATCATCGCAAAGCGGCCAAAACCGCTCAGGTCTTTTTTCGTGGTGTAACCGATCAGGCTCATGCCTGCGAACATGCCTGCTGTGATAAAGAAGGCCCGGCCAACCAGCATCGGATCTTTACCCAGATAAAAGGCCACCATCGGAGAGATCATCACGCCCCAAAGCGCACAATAGAGCCAATAATAGCCCTGCGCCATGGCACTGGAACGCATGCTGATAATCTTCGGCGAGAACCAGCCCATACCGAGAAGAGCGATAAGAAGCACCCATTTCGCCGGTCCAACGGCCAATGTGTACATCAGCTCCTGATTGGTGGACATAAACAGAACGATCAGGCCGGTGAAGGCCACGCCCAGAGCCATATAGTTATAGACTTTGAGCATATATGACCGGAGGCCCGCATCAATATCGGCACGCGCGCCGCTGCGGTCCATCACGGTCGACTGGTGTCGATTCATTTCCATCTTTCTTCTAACCCCTTGATGCAATTTCAATTGCGCCGGACAAATCCAGCGCGGCAATTACTGTGTTTAATATGGGGATGATCCAAATTGAATTCAATATTTTTCGTATGAATTCATCAGTCGTTGCGCAGGAAGGGCGCCGCTTTCCGGCCCAACGCATTCCAGGCCCCGAAACCGCCAATTCCCACGGTCAAGATCAGGGCAGCCACCAAAGTCATCATCAACGCCATCGCGTCAAATTCCCAGCTGGTATCCATCACGAACCGGATCACGCCATACCCCGCCAATGTGCCTATAAATCCTGCAATAATAGCGGTGATCACACCCAAAAGTGCATATTCGATCATGTATGCCGCCATCACATCGCGCCGGGTCGCGCCAAGAACCTTCAGAACCACGGAATCATAAATCCGGCGGTAATGCCCAGCTGCAATCGCACCCGCCAAGACCAAAACCCCGGTCAGGATCGCCACCATGGCAATGGTGCGCACCGCCATACCCAGGCTTTCGATGATCTTGGCCACTTCGGCCAGGATCTCCTTGACCCGGATGCTGGATATGTTGGGGAATTTATCAACCACCGCACGCTCCAGCGCGGTTTCCTTTTCCGCATCCAGATGGACAGTTGCGATATACATTTGCGGCGCGCTTTCCAGCAGCCCCGGCGAGAAGATCATCACGAAATTCAGACCCAGCCCCTGCCAGTCAATCTCCCGGAAATTGGCAATGGTGGTTTCCACCTCCCGGCCCAGGATATTGACCGTTACCTTATCCCCGATCGCAAGCCCGAACGCCTTGCCCGCATGCACATCAAAGGAAACCAGCGGCTTGCCGGAATAATCAGCCGGCCACCAATCGCCCTCAACCACCTCACTGCCCTCTTTCGGCGGTGTCCTGGCCCAGGTCATGCCCCGGTCCCCACGCAGCACCCAGGCAAAATCAGCTGGCGGCGTGATCTGGTCCGACGGCACCCCTTTCAGGGCCGTAATCCGACCGCGCAGCATCGGCGTGTCACCGGTTTCACTCACAGTGGGAAAGGCGGAAAGCTCTGATCGGAAATCGGCAATCTGATGCGGCTGGATATCAATGAAATAGAAAGACGGCGCCTCACCGCTCAGAGTCACCCGAACCTCCCGGTTCAAATTCGCTTCAATCAGGCTAACTGCGGACAAAACCGTCAGCCCCAGCCCCAGGGAGAGGACAACCGAACTGGTCGGACTGCCGGGTCGGTGCAGATTGGCCAGCGCCAGCCGGAGCCGGGCCGAACGCGGATGCGGCATCTTCCTGGTCAGCCGGATCACCGCCCAGGCCGTGCCCCGGAATAACAGCAAGGTCGCTGTGGCGCAGACCACAAAAATCGCGGCCAGCCTGGGATCCTTAGAGGTGGCAATGGCAATGCCCGCCATCAGCACTCCCAAGACCGTCGTGATCAGGATCAATCGCCGGCCCGACCGGAAACGCTGACCGCTGATGGCATCGTGAAAGAGCGAGGCTGCCGGCACCATGCGCGCCCGGGCCAATGGCCAGAGACTGAAAACCAATGTCGTGCCAATCCCGAAGCCCAAGGCCAATAACAGCGGCATCGGGTAAAAACCGGTTTCCGCCGTCACCGGCAGTTTATCCGCCAGAATCGGCGCCAAAATGGTCGGCATCACCGCCCCGATCAAGGCACCGCCCAGAGAGCCCAGGGTTCCCAGCACCATCAGTTGGCTAAGATAGGTACCGAAAATCAAGCGTGACGGCGCACCCAGGCATTTTAACGTGGCAATGGTGCCGTTACGGGTGGCGAGATAGGCCTGCGCCGCATTGCCGACCCCGACTCCGCCCACCAAAAGGGCCGTCAAGCCAATCAGGGTCAGGAAGATCTGCACCCGGTCGACGAAGCGCTGGATATTGGGCGCGGCATTTTCAAGATTTCGGATCCGCCAGCCAGCATCGGGAAACTGCGTCTTCAGCCTTTCTTCCCAGACGGCCGCGGATTCATCTGCCGGTATATCAAGACGGTAATAAAATCGAACCAGGCTGCCAGGTTGGATCAGCTCGGTTTCCGGCAAGGCCGCCTGCGGAACCACGACGCGCGGCCCCAGTTCAAAGGCCTGGGTGCTTCGGTCCGGCTCGACGGCGATCACATCAGCAATGCGCAGGGTCGCCTGTCCCAAACGGAAGTAATCCCTGACCTGCAAATTGAGCCGTTCCAGCAGGTTGGACGCCACCACCGCGTTCCAATACCCATCTTCCCGCACCAGCACATCATGAAGGGCCGCACCGCTTGCAAGTTCGAACCCGCCGAATATCGGATAGGTCCCATCCACGGCCTTGACCTCGACCAGGCGCCGGTCCGCCCCATCGGGGCGCACCGCCATGGCGCGCAGAATAGCAATGGCCGACATGCCGTCACTATTCTCCTTCAGCCAGGCAACCTGGTCCGGTTCGGCCGGTTTATGGGTCAGGCGCAGGGAGACCTCCCCGCCCAGCAGCAGGCGCGCATTCGCCCGCAATCCCTGTTCAATGGCCTGGGAGACAGCTCCAACACTGGCCACCACCGCAACACCCAGCGCCAGACAGGCCAGGAAAACCCGGAACCCTTTCAGGCCACCGCGCATCTCGCGCATCGCCAGTTTGAAGGCCAGCTTGATCATGACAACACGCCCCTCAGTCTGCCGTGCCGGCCAGCATCCGGTCGCGTTCCACTTCTTCCAAACAACCATCAGCCATGCGCACAATCCGCCCGCATCGCTCGGCCAGGGCAGGATCATGGGTAATCAACAGAAGGGTTGTTCCCAGATCATCGGAAAGCTTGAACATCAGATCGATGATCTGTTGGCCGGTGGCACCGTCCAGGTTGCCCGTCGGTTCATCCGCCAACAGCAGTTTCGGCTTGATTGCAAAAGCCCTGGCCAGGGCGACACGCTGTTGTTCGCCGCCAGACAACTGCCCCGGATAGTGATCCATCCTGTGCCCCAGGCCAACGGATCGCAAGCTATCCGCCGCCTGTTCAAACGCATCAGACCGGCCGGACAGTTCCATCGGGATCGCGACATTTTCCAACGCCGTCATGGTGGGGATCAGGTGAAATCCCTGGAAAACAATGCCCACATGATCGCGCCGGAACAGGGCCAACCGGTCTTCGCTTTGGGCGCGCAGATCCAGGCCACACACTTCCAACTGGCCAGCGCTGGCGGATTCCAGCCCTGCAATCAGCATCAGCATCGACGTTTTTCCCGACCCGCTGGGCCCGACCACGCTAACCGTTTCACCGGCCTGAATGGAAAAAGAAATTCCCTTGAGGATGTTGACGTCACCGGATGCCGACCCCAATGTTAAATCGACATGCTCGAGATGCACCAACGGTCGATCATCCCTGTCAACGGCAACATCAGTGGCTTTCATATGGCACTCCAACAGCCAGAAATTGAACAAGAGCCCCCGGCAACGGCAGGGCGGCTCGCATTAGGATATGGCGCGATGATCAAGCTTTTCAATGGCCTCTCAGCGTTTCGACCGGTTCAATTCACCGCGTCCCTCTTTCTTATTCTCTTTCTCACCGCAAATGGTTCACTGGCCAATGAGAAAGTTATCTTGGCACTGGGGGACAGCCTGACAGCCGGCTTTGGCCTGGCCGAGGAAGAAAGTTTCCCCGCTCAGCTGGAAAAGGCACTGGTGGGCAAGGGACAAAAAGTTCGCGTAATCAATGGCGGGCTGTCCGGCGACACCACCACAGGCGGCCTATCCCGTTTGGACTGGCTGCTATCGGAAAATCCGGATCTGATTATTATTGAACTTGGGGCCAATGACGGGCTTCGCGCCCTCTCACCGGACCTGACCCGACAAAATCTGGATCAATTGATCCTCCGGTCCAAGGCGACCGGGGCCACCGTTTTGCTGACCGGTATGAAAGCGCTGCCTAATCTGGGTCGGGACTATGTTCAACAGTTTGACGCCATCTTCCCCGCACTTGCCGAAAAACACGGGGTCCATTTTTACCCGTTCTTCCTGGATGGGGTTGCCGCCGATCCGACGCTTAACCAGCAGGATGGCATCCACCCCACCGGTGAAGGCATTGCCATTATTGTTGACCGGATCCTGCCCTTCGTCGAAGAAGCGCTGACTGATACCGGCGCGGAGGGCTAACCCTTGGGAGAACAAACACCACCATTTCTTTCAGCCGCAGCCAAAGCCACAGAATGGCAGCAGGCCGCTGCGGAAATCCTGCAAAATCTTGGTACTCCGACCGCAGCGCATCGCCTTGGCATTCTCTATGTTTCATCTGATTTCGCGCCCTATCTGCCGGAAATAGAAATTTTCATGCGCCAGACGACCGGCATCCCTCATTGGGTCGGAACAATCGGACAAGGTGTGATCGGGACAGAAGGCGAGTATCTAGGCTGTCCTTCGATTTCAGTTATGGCCCTGCCAGTGCCGGAAGGGGCTTTCCATTTGCTGAACGGCATCCATGAAGACACTGATCCGACCGTCGGCAATGCCCTCCCCTGGCTTAAGAATGTCGATGTGCCGCTGATCCTGACCCATGGCGACCCATCAAACCAGGTCCTGCAGGGCCTGCTGGAAGACCTGGCCCTGGAAACCGGGGGGTTCCTGGTCGGAGGGCTGAGCGCGGCCATGGGGCCCGGCACCCAGCTGGCCGGACAGCCGGACGGTCAGGGGCTAAGCGGGGTCATGTTGTCCAACCGGGTGGTCCCCGCCATCACCAGTCAGACACAGGGCTGTTCGCCGATCGGGGGCATGCATCAGGTGACCGACGCTACCGACAATGTGGTCATCAGCCTGGATGGCAGGCCGGCGCTTGAGGTGTTCAAGGAAGATATCGGCGAAATCCTGGCGCGGGATCTGCGCCGGGTGGAGGGTTATATCTATGCCGCCCTGCCGCTGCTGGATGGGGATCAGGCGGACTATATGGTGCGCAATCTGGTCGGCATCGATACAGGCAATGCGGTGTTTGCCATCGATTCCGTGATCCAACCCGGTGAAATGCTGATGTTCTGCAGACGCGATCACGACAGCGCAGTCCAGGACATGCAGCGCATGCTGGATGATCTGGATCGCAGGCGGGACGGACAAACCATACGCGGCGGCATCTATGTCAACTGCGCCGGGCGCGGCCCGAATCAATTCGGCCCAAAGGCCGTTGAACTGGAAATGATCCGAGAAACATTGGGGGATTTCCCCCTGACCGGTTTTTTTGCCAATGGCGAGATAAGCCGGGACAAACTCTATGGCTATACGGGGATACTGACGCTTTTCCTGTAGCCGGGATTTCTGAAAGAAGGGTGGAAAATATGGAATATCGCCGTTTGGGACGGACAGACCTGGATGTCAGCCTGATCTGTCTGGGCACCATGACCTGGGGGGAACAAAACAGCGAGGCCGACGGCCATGCCCAGCTGGATTACGCGCTGGAACATGGAGTAAACTTTGTTGATACCGCCGAAATGTATGCCGTGCCCCCGCGTGAGGCGACCTATGGCCGGACCGAGGAAATCATCGGCAGCTGGTTTCAAAAGACCGGCCGCCGCCAGGATGTGATCCTGGCCAGCAAGGTTTCCGGCCGCGCCCAGCGTTTTCCCTATGCCAGGCCACACCTTCATGACGGCGAAACCAGGCTCGACCGCCAGAGCATCCTTGAGGCCTGCGACAACAGCCTCAAGCGCTTGAAAACCGACTATATCGATCTCTATCAGGTCCATTGGCCGGACCGTTCAACCAATTTCTTCGGACAGTTGGGCTATGTCCATAACCCGGACGATGACGCCATTGAAATCGAAGAGACACTGTCCGCCCTGGATGAATTGGTCAAGGCCGGGAAGGTACGCCATGTGGGAGTTTCCAACGAAACGCCCTGGGGCATGATGCGCTATCTGGCCCTGGCCGACTCGAAGGGATTGCCGCGAATCGCCTCGATCCAGGACCCATACAACCTTCTCTTCCGACAGTTCGAAGTGGGCGCAGCCGAGGTTTCCTGCCGGGAACAGGTCGGTCTGCTGGCCTATTCACCGCTCGCCATGGGCACGTTATCGGGCAAATATCTGAACGGACAGATGCCCGAAGGATCGCGCATGGCATTATTTGGTGAATATTTTCCGCGCTACCAGTCGGCCAAGGTTCAAGGTGAAATTGCCAAGTATGTATCACTTGCAAATGAATATGGCCTTGATCCGGTTCAGATGGCATTAGCCTTTGTTAATCAACAAGTTTTTGTCACTTCCAACATCATTGGCGCAACCCGGATGGACCAATTGGAAACCTGTATTGGCTCGGCTAATATTAGCCTGCCGGAAGAGGTTCTTCATGCAATTGCCATAATTCATAAGGAGACACCCTTCCCCACAAGCTGATATACTTGGTTTTGTTAGTGCGTTAGTGGGACTCTTAGGCCCTCCAACGAATATCGGGGATCATCTTCCCCGGTATTATAACAACCCGAACAGGGAGGTTGCCATGATCAGATTATTCGTCGCCCTGCCCATCCCGGAACATGTCCATCACGTTTTGCAGACCATGTGCCATGGCCTGAACAATGCGCGTTGGGTTCCCGAGGAGAACAGGCATTTGACTTTATTTTTCATCGGAGAGGTCGAACATGGCCTGGCCGACGATATCGACATGGCGCTGAGCCACATCGATATGGATCCGGTGGATGTGACCCTTGATGGGCTTGGTTTCTTTGCCAAGAAAGAACGGGTGCATACCATCTTTTCCCGCGCGAAACGCACAGAGAGGCTCCTTCATCTGCAAAAGAAAGTGGAATCGGCCCTGGTCCGTGCCGGGCTGCCGCCCGAAACCCGGAAATTCACCCCGCATGTAACCCTGGCCCGCATGAAACCGGTGCCGGTCGCGGTGGCGGAAAGCTATTGCGCCTCTCATCATCACCCGGAGGAGATCACCTTCACCGCCGATCACTTCACCCTCTATTCCAGCCGGCTCACGCCGGAAGGGTCGATCTATACGGCAGAGGTTAATTACGGGATGGGCGGCTATGTCCCCCCTTTCGACCTCGATCCTGGAGATGACATTCTGAGCGAGAGCCTGGCGTGACGACAAAGCCATCTTCCCGGTCCGGGGCAAAAGCCCCGGTCTGGGACCTGGATCTGGATCCGACCTGTGGCAATGGTGATGTGGCTCGTGCCTATCGGGGTTTTCTGGAACATATCCGTGCAGAAAAAAGATACAGCCACCACACCTTGGACGGATATGCCAGGGATCTCACTGCTTTTTTGCATTTCGTCAGCCATCATCTGGGCGGCATTGCCGGCCTGAACGACCTTGCCAGCTTAAAAACCGCTGACTTCCGGGCCTGGCTGGCCCGGCGCGCGGCACAAGAGATGGCGAAGACCTCCACCGCGCGAGCGCTATCCGCCGTGCGCAGCTTCTTCCGCTGGCTCGACCGACAGGATTTGGCCAGCAACGCGGCCATTGCCACCATCCGGACCCCGAAACTGGACCGGGCCGTGCCAAAACCACTGACGGCATCAGATGCGGAACGCACGCTGGATCTGGCCGGCAGCTGGACCACGGAAGAATGGGCTGCCCGGCGGGATGAAGCGGTGCTGACCTTGCTCTATGGCTGCGGCTTGCGTATCTCCGAAGCGCTGGATCTGAACCGAAAGGATTGGGCCGCCGACCAAGCCACTGTCCGGGTGTTGGGAAAGGGCAATAAAGAGAGACTGGTTCCAGTGTTGCCTGCGGTGCAAGCAGCCATAACCGCCTATCTTGATCTCTGCCCCTACGGCAGTGATGCTGACGATCCGCTTTTCTATGGGCTTCGCGGCGGTCGCCTCAATGCGCGCACGGTCCAGAAACTGGTTCAGCAACTGCGCCATGCACTGGGCCTTCCCGACAGCGCCACCCCCCATGCGCTGCGGCACAGTTTCGCGACCCATCTTTTGGCGGGCGGCGGGGATTTACGCGCGATCCAGGAATTGCTGGGCCATGCCAGCCTGACCACCACCCAGCGCTATACCGAGATCGACACCGGCACATTGCTGATGGAATATGCCAAGGCCCATCCCCGATCCGGGCGTTAGCGTAAACCCGCTCATCGCTCGCTGATCACGGTCCCAAGATATTCCCTTTTAATTTTGGCAATGGTGCCATCCGCCTGGAGCGATCGAATGATGGCATCATAATTCGCAAGCAGCAATGAACGCTGCGGATGGCTAGAGGCTTTGGGAAAAACATTATAATACGGCTTGGACGTCAAGGGCTTTCGCAAGATCGCAATTTTTTCCAGGCGGTCACTGTAGCGCTCATCATAAAGCAGATTGATGGTATTCAGCGCCACAATATCAATCCGGCCCGCAATCAGCTTACGAATCTGAAGCATGTTATTGGAAACCATGTCCAAATTCAGGCCCGCCGCCCAAAATTCCGGGGTATAGGCATATTCACTGGTGGCACCAACGCGCAGGCCTTTGAGATCCGAGAGCTGTTCAAACCGGATTCTGCCTAGATCCTCTTTCCGGATGAAAAAACTCCAGGTGATGTCGATATAAGACTCGTCCGGATAATCCAGAAAGGACATGCGGGATTCTTTTTTTGAAAAAAGCAACAGCATGTCAGCATTGCCGTTTTTGGCCTCCGTCAGCAATCGACTGCCCGAATTGATCAACCGGATTTTGTAATGTAAGCCCAGTTGTTTCATCACCAGTTGCAGGACATCCGCATCAATGCCGCGAACCGTTCCCTCTTCCAAATATTTAAAAGGTGCCTGGGGTGTGGCTAGCACAATAAATTCCCGGGCCTGCGCCATGGACACAGACAAAATACTTATCAGCGACAGAAAGCTGGCAATTACCAGAAAACGCACCGGTCAGATCCTATTTATCCCTCTGAAAATCTTTGCTCGCCTTCCAGTTTAAGCGGATTCTCGAATTTCGCTTAGGAATTTATCCACCTCCCTGGATAGTTTGGCCGTTTGGCTGTTCACCTCATTGACCGTACTGGTCACCTGGCCGGCGGCTTCCATGGTGCTGTTAGCCTTTTCCTCCACTTCTCGGATGCTTTCCGCCACTTCGTGGGTATTGGCGGAAATTTCTGTCACTTTCTGTGCGATCTCCGCTGTTGCAGCCGCCTGCTGCTCGGTGGAGATGGCCACGGCTTTGGAGATCTGCCCCGCTTCCTCCACCACTTTGCTGATCTCCTGGATCGCCACAACCGTGTCCTTGGTGATGCTCTGGACCGCACCGATATTTTCCGTGATCTGTTCCGTTGCTTGCGCGGTTTGCGAGGCCAGGCTCTTCACTTCCCCGGCCACAACCGCAAAGCCCTTGCCCGCATCCCCGGCCCGCGCCGCCTCGATGGTGGCGTTCAGGGCCAACAAATTGGTCTGATCCGCGATACCGCTGATCAGTTCAACGATCTCACCAATGCGCCCCGCGCGTTCTTCCAGCGTATTGACGATCTTGCGGGTATTGTCCGCCCGGTCACTGATGGTCTGCACCAGATCGGAATTGCGGTTTACGCTGCCCGACACCTCACGGACAGACGCGGAAAGCTCTTCAGCCGCGGACGAAACCGTATTTACGTTATGGGTCGATTCTTCGGTGACATCGGCCACCCTGCGACTGAGCGTGCGGTTGGTTTCTGCCACCTCGCCCATCTGGCCCACATTGCCGGACAGGGCGTCGGTATCCCTTTGAACCTGGACGACAATCCCTTTGACAGCATCCTCGAAATGCCGAGCCAGGGTTTCCATGGCTTCGCGTTTTTCGGCCTGGTTCCGTTTTTCCGTTGCTTCACGCTCATGCCGCAGGCGATCAACATTGGCGGCATTGGCTTTGAAGACCTCAAGCGAGCGGGCCATGGTACCGATCTCGTCGTTGCGCTGTTGCCAAGGCACCTCGAGATCCGTCTGGCCCGAGGAAAGCCCCTCCATCACCTTTACTAGATCACCCAATGGCCCGGTCAACATCCGCAGGGAAAAGAACACCGCAGCCATGACCCCCCCCATCAAAACAAGCGCAGTGATGATCTGGCGCAGCAAAAGCTCACGCTTGGACGCCTCCACCGCCTCAAGGCTAATATGAACAACCATCTTGCCCAGATCGGTGCGTTCTTCATCCTCGACAATAAAAAGCGGCTGCTCGATCTGCAGGGTGTTAACCGTTGAGATATCAGTCTTGGTGAAGATGAACATCTGCGAACCGTCGGTATCAAAGATTTCACCCTGGGCGAAGCTTTCTTCCCGGCCAAGCTCCAGCAGCAGATTCTCAACCTCTTCATCATCAGCATTCCAGAGCGGGCTGGCCATGGCTTTTGCCTGTAGCTCCACCAAGAGCCGCGTGCTGGTGACCAGCTGGTTTTGCTGCTGCCCGGCAATTCGGGTTCCCTCGATGAAGCCGGAGATGGCCAACAGGATGATCACCAATGCTGCCACCAGCAACAGGACCCTGACTTTCAGACTGATTTTCGACAGCAACATGGCACCCTCTTCGAAATCCGAGAAAATGAAACACGGGAACGGCCAAGCCATTCCCGTGTCACAAGGGGAAGATTATTGATAGCGGCCCAGGACTTCTTCGATTTTTCCTGCCGCCATCAATTTGTCGAAACCGGCATCAAAAGCATCCACCAGCGCCTGAGCATTCGCGTGTGATCTTGCGACAATGAAATGCAGCCCGGCGGCAGAGGTCTGGAACTCGCTGCGGGCCACCTTGGAGGCATCGCCCAGGGCCTCGGCCGCAGCCCCTTCCGCATCAGCGATCGCGGAATCGACAAAATCAACCTGGCCGCGTTCCAGCAGCTTGAAACAGGCCGCCATATCCTTGGGATCACGGCGTTTCAAATCCCCGCTGGCGATCAATGTGCCAACATGGCCGAATTCACCATAGCCGGCCGGCAGACAAACAGTCTTGCCTTTCATATCGTCGGGCGAATTGATCGTCGGGCTTCCGGCTAAGACATAACCGTAACTTGGATCCGAGGAATAGACATTGCGCGAAAACAGGAAATCCGCCTCCCGCTCCGGGGTCTTGCCCCAGGGGAAAGAGGCATCCTGTTTGCCAGCCCCCACATCCTTCATGGCCCGGCTCCACGGTGCCCAGGACAGGGTGCTGTCCATACCGCTTTCCTTCAGGGCCATTTCCGTGATCACCACCGCAGCCCCGCCACCTTCCAGTTTTTTGTCCGTGTAGGGCGGATATTCATCCCCGGTCACCAGCTTGATCGTTTCAGCATGGGCATTGCCCAGCCCCATCAGGGCCAGGACCATCAGGGTTGCGAGCAAACCGGTGCCCCATTGGATCATTGTCAATTTCTCAGCAGTTGCGGCCCGGACACGGGGGGAACGGCGTCGGCTTGGGGTGCGCATTGTCTATGCTCCTTGAAAAATTCAAGTCCACACCGGAGCCGGTCATGTTATGTCGCGTGGGCCGATCATCAGCCCGAACAAGCATCCGGTGCCTCAAGGTCCAGCGACTAGAAAAAACAGGCAAGCCTGTCAGCCGGGCCTGCCCAGTAGTATTGTATCTTTTGTTTAATGGGGGGTTAACGCCCCAGCGGGTTCCCGACCTTAACCTTCTTTTTCCGCGTATAGCAGGTAATTCACCGCCAGATCATTGGGGTTCAGCGACCACGTGTCTTTGAGCGGATTAAAGACCACGCCCTGCAAATCCCGGATTTCCATACCGGTCGGACGCAGATGGGCTGCCAGCTCGGATGGTTTCAGGAATTTTTTCCAGTCATGGGTGCCTTTGGGCAGCCAGCGCATCACATATTCCGCACCGACAATGGCAAACATGTAGGAGCGTGCCGTGCGGTTGAGGGTCGCCATGAACATGGCCCCGCCGGGCCGCACCAGGTCGGCTGAAACGCTGACAAAGGATTGAACATCCGCCACATGTTCGACCACTTCCATATTCAGCACCGCATCAAATTGTTCGCCATCGGCCAGCAACTGTTCGGCGGTGGCAAAGCGATAATCGATATCCAAGCCGACGGATTCCGCATGGGCGCGTGCCACATGAACCGATTTTTCCGTGGCATCGACCCCGATGATGTCCGCGCCCAGCCGCTTCATCGGCTCGCACAACAGGCCGCCGCCACTGCCGATATCGAGAATACGCAAATCTTTCAGCGGATTGGCAGCGTGCGGGTCACGGCCGAAACGGGCGCAAAGATGATCGCGGATATAGCCGATGCGGACCGGATTGAACTTATGCAGCGGCTTGAACTTACCATCAGGATCCCACCATTCCTCGGCCATGGCCGCGAATTTGGCGATTTCCGCATCATCAACCGTGTGGCCCAGGGGGTTGAGATGCTCTTTGTCCATGGCGCTCGATTTGCCCATCCTCAGGATTCCCAAAATTACTGATATTCAAAATTTGGCGAAGGAAACTTATGCCAGTTACGACGGATCGGGTCCAAAAAGATCACGGCCTGCCTGAATATATTGCCGTCCGCGCTTGAACCAAACCGCCACACAGAGTATGGATACGCGGCCCCGGCAGGGCAAGCCCTCCAATAGAGCTTGAATGAGACCTTTTGGTCGCACCTGCTGGTCGGGTTGCGCGAACGCTTAATTTTATATGAGGCCGAAGAGACGCTATGGCGCGCATTGTTATGAAATTCGGCGGCACTTCCGTCGCCGATCTGGACCGGATCGCCAATGCCGCGAAACGGGTCAAACGGGAAGTGGACGCCGGGAATGAGGTGGCGGTTGTCGTCTCTGCCATGGCCGGTGTCACAAACCAGCTGGTTTCCTATGTGGACCAGACCTCCAAGATCTATGATACCCGTGAATATGACTCCATCGTCGCCTCTGGCGAGCAGGTGACCGCCGGCCTGATGGCACTGCGGCTGCAGGAAATGGGTGTGAATGCACGGTCCTGGCTGGGTTGGCAGATCAAAATCCATACCGATGACGTGCATGGCAAGGCCCGTATCACCGCCATCGACGGCTCGGAAATGATCGAGCGGTTTGGCGAAGGCCAGGTTGCCGTGATCGCCGGGTTCCAGGGCATCAGCCCGCTGAACCGCATCGCGACCCTGGGCCGGGGTGGTTCAGACACCACTGCGGTTGCTCTGGCCGCCGCCGTCAAAGCCGACCGGTGCGACATCTATACCGATGTGGACGGGGTCTATACCACCGACCCCCGGATCGTGACCAAAGCCCGCAAGATCGAAAAAATCAGCCATGAAGAGATGCTGGAACTGGCGTCGCAGGGGGCGAAAGTCCTGCAGACCCGCAGCGTTGAGATGGCCATGAACCATGGGGTTCGCATGCAGGTATTATCCAGTTTCGAGGACCTGCCCGGCACCCTGGTAGTTGCAGAGGATGAAATCGTGGAAGAACAAATCGTCACCGGCATCGCCTATAGCCGCGATGAAGCCAAAATCACCCTGGTCAATGTCGCCGACAAACCGGGTGTCGCCGCCCATATCTTTGGCCCCCTGGCCGATGCCAGCGTCAATGTCGACATGATTGTCCAGTCGGTTTCCGCCGACGGCAAGAAAACCGACCTGACCTTCACCGTTGGCAAAACCGACGTGGAGCGCGCGGTCAAGGTCCTCGAAGATAATCACCACGAGATCGAATATGATGATCTGCTGGCGGATTCCGATGTGGTCAAGGTTTCGGTGATCGGTGTTGGCATGCGGTCCCATGCCGGTGTTGCCCAAACCATGTTCAAGACCCTGGCTGAAAAAGGCATCAATATCCAGGTGATCTCCACCTCCGAGATCAAGATCTCCACTCTGGTGGCTGAGGAATATACCGAACTGGCTTTGCGCGCCCTGCACACGGCATACGGGCTGGACGCGGAATAATTCTCTCATAGGTCTGGATCATCAGGCCCGGATAACATAATAGTTATCTGATGGACGCTGTGGCGCGATTCGCGCTACAAAAGAACATGTCGGGCTGCTTCATCGCGGATTGGGCAGCCCGCATGGTTTTTTGATTCCCGGAATCTTTGCTTCCGGGGCGTCATTGGCGCAGGTAACGGGTGCAACCCAAACCGGGACAATGCTTGGGGGCATGTTGGAACATAAAGATACAAACTCTCCGACCATGAAGGAAGACAAGGCCCGTGGCGGGTCCAGGCAGCTGCTGCGGCGTCTTCGAGATATCATGGCCACCGGAGAGGGCGCCCAGGAACGCCTTGACCGGCTGGTGAAAATCATCGCGCAGGAAATGCATGCCGATGTCTGCTCACTCTATGTGCGCCGGGCGGGGGATGTCCTGGAACTGTTCGCCACTGAAGGTTTGAAATCGGAATCCGTGCATCAGACCAGGCTGCGCATCGGCGAGGGGATCGTCGGTGATATTGCCGCCTATGCCAGGCCCTTTGCCCTGGCCGACGCCCAAAGCCACCCACATTTCGCCTATCGCCCCGAAACGGGTGAGGAAAGCTTCCATTCCCTGATGGGGGTGCCGATCCTGCGCGGCGGCCGCGTCATGGGGGTTCTGGTTGTCCAGAACCGAGAGGAAAGCGAATATTCCGACGAAACCGTCGAATTGATGGAAACCGTCGGGATGGTAGTGGCCGAAGTCATCGCCGCGGGCGGTGTGGTGCGTCGCCGTGAACAGGCCCCGGTCGACGGCCTTGCCCTGAAGCCGCTTCGTATTGATGGTGTCCAATTGAGCAGCGGGCTTGCCATGGGCCGCGCCGTGCTGCATCGCCCCCTTGTGCCGATCGGCAAGATGGTGGCCGAGGATGAGGCCCATGAACAGCGCCGCCTGGATTACGCGCTGGCCGCCATGCATACCAAGCTGGACCATATGGTTAAAACCGTGGATGACGCCGGCGGCGGTGACCATGTGGATATTCTGAAAACCTACCGCATGATCGCGGAGGATCGCGGCTGGATCCAGCGCATCCGGGACGCCATAGGCACCGGCCTGACCGCCGAGGGGGCGGTTGTGCGTGTCCAGAACGAAACCCGCGCCCGCATGGCAAAGGTGCAGGATAACTATCTGCGCGAGCGCCTCCTGGATTTGGAAGATCTCGCCTTTCGTCTGTTGCAGCATCTCCAGGAAAGCAATGCAAATGGGAACGGCCAGTCCGGCCCGACCCAGGCCGACCTGCCAAAAGACATGATCGTGATCGCACGCAGCATGGGTCCTGCGGAACTGCTGGATTACGACCGGGAGCGGTTGCGCGGCGTGGTGCTGGAGGAAGGCTCTTCCACGGCTCATGTGGCCATTGTCGCGCGCGCGCTCGACATTCCGATTGTCGGTCGGGTCAGCCGGATCCTGAGCCGGATCGAACCCCATGACCGGATCATTGTCGATGGCAATAACGCGGTTTGCTTCGTCCGTCCGGGCGAGGAATTCCGCCGGGTCTTTGCCACATCCATGGAGCTGCATGAACAGCGCCTGGCGGCCTATGCCCGGGATCGTGATTTGCCCTCCGTCACCTGTGACGGGGCCAATATCACTTTGAATATGAATGCCGGCCTGCTGATCGACATGCCACATTTACATGAAACCGGCGCCTGCGGGGTCGGCCTGTACCGGACCGAAGTCCCGTTCATGGTCCGGTCCGAATATCCCGATGTGAAAGTCCAGGCGGATCTCTATGCCCGTGTCTACGAACAGGCCGAGGGAAAGCCGGTTGTTTTCCGGACATTGGATATCGGCGGCGACAAAGTGCTGCCCTATTTCCAGGATCAGGCGGAAGAAAACCCGGCCATGGGTTGGCGGGCGATACGGGTGGCCCTCGACCGGCCGGCCATGCTGCGCCAGCAGCTGCGCGCCATGATCCATGCGGCCAATGGTCAGCCATTAGCCATCATGTTCCCGATGATCTCCGATGTGCAGGAACTGCTGAACGCCAAGAAGGCGTTGAACAAGGAGCTGGACCGGGCCAAGGACAGAGGGCTGTCGCTGCCCTCCGATTTGTCGGTCGGCATCATGTTTGAAGTGCCGTCGCTTGCCTTCCAGATGGATGCAATGCTGCCGCATGTGGATTTTATTTCAATCGGCTCCAACGACCTGCTGCAGTTTTTCTTTGCCAGCGACCGCGGCAACCCGCGCCTGGACAAACGCTATGAAGCCCTTTCACCCGCATTCCTGTCATTGATCCGGTTGATTGCGGACAAATGCCGCGAGAAAGGGGTGTCGTTGAGCGTATGCGGTGAAATTGCCGGCGATCCGCTTCATGCCATGGCCCTGATCGGTGTCGGAATTCGGCAGCTATCCATGTCACCACGCTCCATCGGCCCGGTCCGCAGCATGGTTCGGACCCTTGATGCCAAAGCGCTGGAAGCCTTCCTGGCCGTCAATCTGGACAGCCCCGCCCACAGTTTGAGAAGCCTGCTGATCGCATTCGCCAAAGATCACAAGATATTCCTGTAAGGAATTGAATCAGATTTGGTTTTTTTGCCCGGCCTTCGGTTAAGGCTTTGCATTTTTTCAACACTTGCCCATAATGCCCCAAAGCGGGTCCGTTCCACGCGGCATACTCGCCAGAGGGATGAAAAAAACACAAGTAAACGGGGATCGCCGCTTAGGCGGTGGCAGGTCGTACCATGACTCCAATCAATCAAGCTGATTCCGCGCAAGCGCCAGAATTGGAAAATAAGAAACGTGTTGGCGATATATTGCGCGAGGCCAGGGTTGCCCGAGATGAAGAGCTTGATCAGGTTGCCGATCTTTTAAGAATCCGGCTGGAGTATCTACGCGCCATCGAGGAAAACCGGCCAAACGACCTTCCCGGCACCGCCTACGCCCTCGGCTTTGTCCGAACCTATGCCAGCCATCTTGACCTGGACACCAAAATTCTTGTGGACCAGTTCAAGGTAGAAGCGGAAGAGATTGAAAAACTCACTGAGCTTAACTTCCCGGAACCCCTGCCGGCCAAAAGCGTACCCGGCGGCGCCCTTGTCTTCATGGGGCTATTGTTATTCGGCGTGTTCTACGGTCTCTGGTATTATCTGAATACCCAGGATAAATCCGTCGCCGATCTGGTGCCGGACCTGCCGCCCCAGATTGCCCATGTGATTGATAGCATGACCGGCGCCAAATCGGAGGAAACGGCAGAGCAAACTGAACCGGCACAAGTTGAGGGCGCCAGCACCGCCCCGGAGGAATCTGTCCCTGAGAATTCAACCGCGCAAGCTCCTGCCGGCCAGGACCAGGATCAGGACCCCGACAGCGACACGGCAAGTTCCGATGCCAGCCCGGCAGTGGAAGCCTCGCAGCCGACAGTCACTGAAAACAACCTAACCCCGGTCGAGACCGCACCTGCCAGCAATGAACCGGCGGAAGAAACATCCGTCGAGGAAGCGGGACAAATGATGGCGACCGAGACCGCTGAGCCGTCCGACCCGTCTCCAGCCAATGAGGAAATGGCTGCAGAAACGACTTCAGCCCCAGACGGTCAGGACGCCGCCGCCCAAACCGCTCAGGAAGTGGCAGAAACCGTCACAGAAACCGCGCCGGACACCCCTGCTGACACAGTCGCCAGCGCTGATGAAGCAGCAGCTGAAACCGTGGAAGAAGGTAATGTCGATGCCGCAGAAGAAAACAGGACCGAACAGCCCGCCGAGGAGCGTGCTGTGGCAGCCGTGCCTTCTGCGAACCTGCCCACGGCCACCGTTGAACCAAAAATCTATGGCGAAGAAAATGACGGTGCGCGTGTCATCATCACCGCCAAATCCACCGCCTGGGTGGAAATCTCTTCCGCCTCCGGAGACCTGCTTCTCACCCGCCTTTTAAACAGCGGCGATAGGTACAAGGTTCCCAACAAACCTGGTATCACCCTGATCACCGGAAATGCCGGTGCGCTGGAAATTGCCGTGGATGGAAAACCGGTCGCACCGATCGGTGAGGTTGGTGCGGTTGTGCGCGATGTATCCCTGGATCCCGACAGCCTGACCACGCCCTGACAGTCGCCCGATTTACCGTAACGGGGAAAATTCACGCAAGTTTCATCCGAAGTAGACGCTGCAGGCTTGAATTTTCAGGGCTTTGAGCGCATTTTCTCCCCGCGGGCAGCAGGCCCCGGCAAAATGGAGAGATAAACCGGCCATGAGTGTTAGGCCCTATCGCGATATCTATCGGCGGAAATCCCGTCAGATCATGGTCGGCAATGTGCCGGTGGGCGGTGATGCGCCAATCACCGTGCAAACCATGACCAATACGCTGACCAGCGACGCTCAAGCCACCATCCGGCAGATCAAGGCCGTTGAGGAGGCCGGTGCGGATATCGTGCGTGTTTCCTGCCCGGATGTTGAATCCACCGCCGCGCTCAAGACCATCATCGACAATGTTTCGATCCCTGTGGTCGCCGACATCCATTTTCATTACAAACGTGGCATCGAGGCCGCCCTGGCCGGCGCGGCCTGCCTGCGGATCAATCCCGGCAATATCGGCAGCGCGGAGAAGGTTCGCGAAGTGGTCAAAGCCGCGAAAGATAATGGCTGTTCCATGCGTATCGGCGTGAATGCCGGTTCACTGGAAAAGCACCTGTTGGAAAAATATGGCGAACCTTGCCCGGAAGCCATGGTGGAAAGCGGTCTGGAACATGCCCGCATCCTGGAAGACAACGATTTTTTTGATTTCAAGATCAGCGTGAAGGCTTCCGATGTTTTCCTGGCTGCCGCCGCCTATCACGGCCTGGCTGAAGCCTGTGATTATCCGCTGCATCTTGGCATCACCGAAGCAGGCGGGATCCGCACCGGCACGATCAAATCCGCCATGGGTATCGGTTCCCTCCTTTGGGCTGGCATCGGCGACACTATCCGTGTCTCCCTTTCCGCCGATCCGGTCGAGGAAGTGAAAGTCGGTTTCGATATCCTGAAAACGCTGGGCCTGCGCCATCGCGGTGTGAATGTCATTTCCTGCCCAAGTTGCGCCCGCCAACAGTTCAATGTGATCAAGACCGTAGAGGTTCTGGAGGAACGCCTGGCCCACATCACCACCCCGATGAGCGTTTCGGTCATCGGTTGCGTGGTCAATGGCCCTGGCGAAGCGCGCGAGACCGATATCGGCTTCACCGGCGGGGGCAAAGGCACCCATCAGGTTTACGTATCCGGCCTGCCGGATCATCGTCTCAAGGACGATAATATCGTTGATCATCTTGTCGGTCTGGTGGAAAAGAAAGCCGCCGAGATCCAGGCGGAGATCGACGCCGAAAAGGCAAAACCCAACGCAGCCGACGCTGCAGAGTAGCTCACCAACTGACGAAGGATTAAAACCATGGCGGTATTGCAACCCGTCCGCGGCACCTATGACCTGTTACCCGAAGCCATGCGCGCCCATCGTCATGTGGTTGATACCGCAGCTGGTGTGACTCTCTGTTATGGGTTCGAGGAAGTCGCAACCCCGGTTTTTGAATTTACCGAGGTTTTCTCCCGGACGCTCGGCGACACATCCGATGTCGTCACCAAAGAGATGTATTCGTTTGAGACCCAGGGTGGAGATCACATTACGCTGCGCCCGGAAAACACCGCCGGTGTCGCCCGCGCTTTCATCACCAACGGCCTGGCCCAGCATGCGCCGGTGAAATGTTTCTATGCCGGCCCGATGTTCCGTTACGAAAAACCGCAGAAAGGCCGCCAACGCCAGTTCCACCAGATCGGGGTGGAATTGATCGGCGCTGCCCAACCGCAGGCGGATGTGGAAGTGATCGCCGCCGGTGTTGCCGTGCTGAAATCGCTTGGTATTTATGAAGAAACCACGCTGGAACTGAACACATTGGGTGATCCGGCCAGCCGCACCGCCTATCGCGATGCCCTGGTTGCCTATTTCAGTGCGCATAAGGATAAGCTTTCCGAAGATTCGCTGATGCGGCTGGAGAAAAACCCGCTGCGCATCCTCGATTCCAAGGATCCCAGTGATCGGGAACTGGTCAAGGACGCACCGGTTTTCGGTGACTTCCTGAATGAAGAAAGCAAGGCCTTTTTCAAAGCCGTCAAAGACGGTCTCGATAGCCTGGGCATTGCTTATGAGCTGAACCCGCGCCTGGTGCGCGGCCTCGACTACTACAACCATACCTGTTTCGAATTCACCACCCAGGCACTGGGCGCGCAGGGGACCGTCATGGCGGGTGGCCGTTATGACGGGCTGATCGAACAGATGGGTGGCCAGCCAACACCTGGCGTTGGCTGGGCAGCAGGCATTGAACGTCTGGCCATGCTGGCCAATGACACGCCGGAAGCCGTGCGACCGATGGTGATCATTCCGTTGGGTGACGCGGCAGAGATCCGGGCGCTGACCCTGGCGGAAGAGATTCGCGCCGAGGGCTACCGGGTTGAAATGGCCTATGGCGGCAACATGAAGAAACGCATGAAACATGCGAATAAGATTGATGCCGGCATTGCCATTATCATGGGTGATGACGAGCTGGCCAAAGGCGTTGCCATGGTCAAAGATCTGGATAGCGGCGAACAGGAAGAAGTGCCGCTGGAACAATTGGTCGGTGGCATCACCGCCTGGGAACTGGCTGAGATGTATGGTGAAGACGGTCTGCCGTCGGATCCGCAAGACTGAGCCGGCCCCTTAAAGAAAGAGACTGAATGAGCGGCATACGCCCTGTCATTGTTGGAGCCAGCTATCGCACCGTCCCATCCGGGACTCGCGACAAGCTCTACCTTGACCGGGCGGCCCGCCAGTCCCTGCAGGAAAAACTACGCCGTGATGGGATTGATCAGGCCCTGATCCTGTCCACCTGCGACCGGGTTGAAGTTTTGATCTGCAGCCCGGATGGCGAACCCCATTGCCAGCAGGTGCAAAGGCATTTGGCAGCTCATGCCGGATTGTCCTTCGGCAAAATCTCAGACCTGCTCTACCGACTTTATGATGATGAGGCCGTCAGCCATCTTTTTACCGTCATCTGCGCCCTCGACAGCCATATGATCGGCGAAGCGCAGATTTTCGGCCAGGTAAAAGAAGCGATCACGGAAAGCCAGGAGGCCGACATGATCGGCACCGAACTGGCCGACTTAAGCAACAGCGCGGTCGCGCTGGCAAAACGGGTGCGCAGCCAGACGCGCATTGGCGAGGGCGCGATATCGGTCGCCTCGGCAGCTGTGCGTTTGGCCCGCGACCTCCATGGCAATCTGGCCGACTGCCGGGCGCTGCTGATCGGGTTGGGGGAAACCGGCCTTTTGTTGCGCGAACAGATGCAGCTGGCCGGGCTGACCGGTTGGATGATGGCCGGCAGCGCCCGCCGCACCGAACGGATGGCGGCCAAGATCGGCGCACATTTCACGCCAACAGAACAGCTGCCCGCCGCCCTGGAACAGGCCGACCTGGTGGTCACCGCTGCCGGGAACGGACGCTATTTAATCGATGTCGAGATGGCGGAGACCATCATCCGTGCCCGCCGCCGCAAACCGGTTCTGTTTCTCGATTGCGGCATACCGGCCGATATCGACCCCGGCCTGGACGCGCTGGACGATGTTTTCCTCTACGGCCTTTCCGATATCGAGCAATTGGCCGAGAAAGGCCAGCTGGACCGGCAGGAAGCGGCAGAAGAGGCCCGGCAGATGGTCCGGGAAGCGGTCGGCGACTATCGCCGCATTCAGGCGGAGAAAGATGGTATTCCCATGCTGGTCACCCTGCGCCGCCATTTTGAATTGATCCGGGCAAACCTGCTGGCCGATCATCCCAATGCCAGTGCCGAAGAAGCCACCCGTCTGCTGGTCAACCGCCTGCTGCATCAGCCGAGCGAAGCGTTGCGTGCGCTTGCCGGCCAGGGCGATGCCGCTGATTTGCGCGACACCATCACCGTCAATAGGGTTCTCGAACAACTGTTTGATCTGGCTGCCCAGGCGGATAACCAGGACAAGAACCAAGCCATCGATAAAATGGCCCCTTCAGGAGAGAAAGAATGAGTTGGACACATCGGCTGGACCGGGTTGTTGCCCGGCATCAGGAACTGTCCGATACCTTGGCATCCGGCCAGGCTGAAGGGGACGCCTTTGTCGCGCTTTCCAAAGAGTTCGCCGAGCTGAGCCCGATCGTGGAAAAAGTCGCCGCCTTCAAGGCCGCCCAACAGGAATTGAGCGACCTGGAGGAAATGGTTGCAGACCCGGACGCCGATGCGGAAATGAAAGAGTTGGCGGAAGAGGAATTGCAAACCCTCAACGAGCAGCTGCCGGATTTGGAGCATCAGTTGCAGTTGGCGCTGCTGCCGAAGGATCAGGCAGACTCCCGAAACGCCATCCTGGAGATCCGCGCCGGGACTGGCGGCGATGAGGCCGCCCTTTTTGCCGGCGATCTGTTCCGCATGTATCAGCGCTATGCCGCCAATCACGGCTGGCGGGTCGAGCTGATTGAAGAAAGTGCCAACGAAATCGGCGGCTTCAGTCAGGTTGTTGCTTCCGTGTCCGGGTCCGACGTCTTTAAACGGTTGAAATATGAATCCGGTGTGCACCGGGTCCAGCGCGTGCCGGAAACCGAAAGCGGCGGGCGCATCCACACCTCCGCAGCCACGGTTGCCGTCCTGCCCGAGGCGGAAGAGGTGGATATCGAGATTGCCAACGAAGATCTGCGCATCGATACATTCCGCGCCCAGGGCGCCGGCGGTCAGCATGTGAACACCACCGATTCCGCAATCCGTATCACCCATATTCCAACCGGCGTCGTGGTCCAGTGTCAGGATGAAAAATCCCAGCACAAAAACAAGGCCAAGGCCATGAAGGTTCTGCGCGCCAGGCTTTATGAACATGAACGCGAGCGCCTGGCTTCCGAGCGCGCCGAGGACCGCAAGAGCCAGGTCGGCTCCGGCGACCGCTCGGAACGCATCCGGACCTATAATTTCCCGCAAGGGCGCGTGACCGATCATCGCATCAACCTGACCCTCTATAAATTGGACAAAGTGATTGAGGGCGAAGCCCTGGATGAGCTGCTGGACGCCCTGATCCTGGAAGACCAGATGGCTCAGTTGGCCGCCCTCGGCGAGGCATGAGATGAGCGACCTGCCCAGAGCGGATGACTGCCTGATCAACGCGGAGGAGAAGCTGCGCACCGCCGGGATCGAAGGCCCCCGGCGTGAAGCCAGACTCTTGCTAGCCTACCATCTGGGCTGCACGGTGGAGCGGGTCATGGCCTTCCCCGAAGAGCCGGTTGCGGACCGGCAGCGCTTTGATGCCATGATTGCACGCCGTGCTGCGCGCGAGCCACTGTCCCACATCACAGGCCTGCGGGAATTCTGGAGCCTGGATTTCGAGGTCTCCTCCCATGTATTGGACCCCAGGCCCGACAGTGAGACCCTGATTGAGGCCGTCTTGACCCTGTCGCCGCCTGCGGACCGGCCATTATCCATTGTTGATTTCGGCACCGGCAGCGGTTGCTTGCTGCTGACATTGCTTTCGGAACGGCCGCTGGCCAAGGGCACGGCGGTCGACCTTTCCCCGGACGCGCTGGCCGTTGCCCAACGCAATGCAATCCGCCATGGCTTGGCGGAACGCTGCTCCTTCATCCGGTCCAACTGGGCAGAGAATGTGACCGGCCCCTTTGATATCGTGATTTCCAACCCGCCCTATATCGAGAGCGCCACCGTGCTCGATCTGGAGCCGGAAGTGCGTGATCATGAACCCCATCTGGCGTTGGATGGGGGTGCCGACGGCCTGGTTGCCTACCGCGCACTCATCCCCCAGGCTTTTTCCCTTTTACGCGAAGGCGGATTGATCGCGTTAGAACTGGGCATGGGACAGGCCGGCCAAGTCTCTGAAATACTATTACAATCCGGATTTAGCGAAATAAATACCCATTGCGATCTCGCGGGCATCGAACGATGCCTGACTGCCCGGCATCCCTGATCCCGCACTTTTCCGCCGATGTGGTAAAAAAAAGCTTGAAAAGCCGTCTTCAATGGTTACGGTGAAGATATGTCCTAGACGCGCTGAAAAGCGCGGGCGCTATTGGGAGCGCTGTGAGGCACTTTAGTTTCCGCTACAATATAAAACGAGCGCCACTGTCATCTGACTGGGCGCAGAGGTTAGCGGCTTCTTTCACCGGCTTATCTGTGTGATGCGAGTATGAGACAAAACAACAAAAACCGCCGTGGTCGCGGGAATAGTGGTGGCGGGGGTAACCGTCGTCCGAACGCGCGGCAAAATTTTGATTCCAACGGTCCGAATGTCCGCATCCGTGGCACCGCGACCCAGATCTACGACAAATATGTCGCCCTGGCCCGTGACGCCCAGACCTCCGGCGATCCGGTTCTGGCCGAAAGCCTGCTGCAGCATGCGGAACATTATTACCGCATCCTGAGCGCCGACCAGGAAAACCGTGCCCGCCGCCAGGAACAGCAGAATGCCAAAAAGGCAAAGGAAGAAGCTGAATCCAAGGATCCAGAGGCAACCGAAAATGACGACGCTGATGATAGCAGCGACGAGGAAGATGAAGCTGAAGCCGAGGTTGTGACCGAAACGCCCGCCAATGATGAAAACAACGAGGCGGATGAAGAGGAAGAAGACGTCAAGCCGCGTCCGGCCAGACGTAAAAAAACCAAAGCGGCTGTTGCTGAATAAATCAGCTTAAGCAGGCGGAAATAGATAAGGGCGGTTGTTTACCGCCCTTTTTTATACCGTGGCCTTTATTGCTTCGAGGCATCAATCAACAAGCGTAATCTCATCTCCCTGACGGATGGTGCCGCCTTCGATCACGCGGGCATAGATACCCATATCCATATGACCAAAACCGCGGCGCAGGCTTAAGGGCACATTCATGTCCACCTCGCCATTCTCCGGGTTTACATTGGTCGCTGCACAGCGCCCGATCATTTCCTCAACCGCCAGGATCACATCCCCGATCTTGATCTTCTTGGCGATCCAGTCACCCTCAACCCAGGGGGTCGCGCCGGAAAAATACAGATTGCCGCGGAACCGATGCGGATGCACCGGTTGCTGCAACACACGTTCTTCCAGATCCTTAACACTGGCCAGATTGATCAGGCTGACGAAATTCGGCTGGGTATCGGTGAAACCGTCGCTGGCGGGAGCCTCGACAATCTTCGGCATGCCGCGCGAACCGGTTGGCATGAAAGCGGACAGGAAGGTCTGTAACGTCTGGCGACCGATATGATCGCGGATCACGCCGCGGCTGACCGGCTTGCCCTTGCGGGTGATCGTCAACTGCCCGTTTTCCTCATCAAATTCCAAGCCGAGCTGCGC
The DNA here is from genome assembly GCF_003385955.1 of Aestuariispira insulae. GTDB lineage: Bacteria > Pseudomonadota > Alphaproteobacteria > UBA8366 > Aestuariispiraceae > Aestuariispira > Aestuariispira insulae. Next base: position 84,425 of record NZ_QRDW01000008.1, on the reverse strand, counting down.
CAGTTTTTCATCCCGCGCCAGCATCAGGAAATTTTTCTTCGGCGCCCAGGCCGGGGCCGCCGGATCCACATCAGAAGAGGCATGAATAATGCCCCAGCGCCGGTCATAGGGAAGCCCTTCGCCGGGAACCAGATTGGTTTCGCTTATGATGTCAGCCGCCAAGCCTTTGACGGGATAGCGGCAAATTTCGTCGATCTGTATTTTCATGCACTGCAACATAACGAAAGAATTTGCCGACGGAAAGCTTTCAGATCGCCGGAAATCGCTTTAGACTCTGTTTCATCAAAACAAAAAAGCGGAATTGCTCTCTTTCATGCCCCAGAAAAAATCTCACAAGGAAGTCGGCCTGCCCCGTTTTGATGGGTGGCGGGCCCGCGGCAATGGTCTGTTTGTTCTATCCAGCCACAAACGCGCACGCGAAGCCTTGGAATTCGGCCTTTCCATCAAGAAACCCGGTTTCAACATCTTCGTCCTTGGGGATGATGATTCTGGCAGGCTGACCCAGACCATGGCTTTCCTGACGGAAAAGCTCTCAACTGAACGGCCGCAGAATGACTGGATCTATCTGAATAATTTTCAGCGCACCCATCGGCCACGCCCCTATTCCCTGCCACCCGGCACCGGGCGGTTGTTCCGCGACCGCATCCATGCCTGCGTGATCACCATGATCGAGGCTTTTGAAGCCGCCTTCCAAAGCGAGGATTACGAAGGCAGGTTGGCCACTATTGGCCGCGAGGTTCAATCCACCATCGACGAAGAAATGGATATCTTGCGCCAGGAGGCCAGCGAACATGGCCTGACCATCCTGCGCACCCAGGAAGGCATGATGGTCAGCCCGCTCAATGAAGAGGGCGAGGCCATGCCCTTGAGCGATGTGCCCGCCGAAATGCGCGAGGAAATGACCGAGCGTGCCAATGAGATCGCAGAGGAACTGACCGCAATTCACCGCCGGGCCGCCGAACAGCAGACCGAAGCCGGCATTGAGGTTGCCGCCCTGGACCAGGATATCGCCGACAGCATCATAAGCGAGCTGCTCTCGCCGATCATCAAGGATTTCGGGGGTTATCCGGGGATCGGGCGCTGGCTGACCGGCCTCAAGGAAGACATCATGGATAATCTGGAAATATTCCAGACCACCATCGCCACCGAGGATGATGATGTCCGTGAGGCCTATGAGGAGGAGTTGAAACGACGCTATGGGGTCAATCTGCTGGTGGATAATGGCGATATGACCCCGCCTGAACCGGTTCTTGAACCCTCGCCCACCTATGAAAATCTGATGGGTTATATCGAATACCGCTCGGTGAATGGCGAATTGACCACGGATTTTTCCATGATCCGGCCGGGTGCGCTGCATCGTGCCAATGGCGGCGTTCTGGTCCTGCGCGCCCAGGAGATCGCCGAACAGCCGGAAGCCTGGGCGGCGCTGAAAGGCGCGCTTCGTGACTCCAAAATCAGGATTGAGGAACGCCATCGCCAGAATGGCGTGCGGGTGGCGGGATCGCCCAGCCCGAAGGCTGTGCCATTGGATGTGAAAGTAGTTTTGATCGGCGCGCCGCATTGGTATTACACCTTCTTCTCCGCAGATCCGGATTTCGCGCCGCTCTTCAAGGTCAAGGCCGATATCGATCCCGACATGGCCGCCACCACAGAAAACCTGTCCCATTATGCGGGCCTGCTGCGCGATATGGCCAAGCGGGAGAAACTCGGCTGGCTCAGCCGACCGGTGTTAATGCGCATGCTGGGCAAAGCGGCCCGGTTGGCCGATGACCGCAGCCGCCTAAGCTCGCGCTATGAATTGCTGGTCGATTTGATGGTGGAGGCCCGCCATCACGCCAAAGGTGGCAAAATCACCATCAATGCGCTGGAAAAATCCGACGCCATGCGCCGACGCCGCAATGCGCGCATCGAAGACCGCATGATGGAACAGGTTACGCGCGGGTCAGTTCTGCTGGATGTGGAAGGCCAGGAAATTGGCCAGGTCAATGCCCTGACCGTCTATGATACCGGCGACCATAGTTTTGGCAATGTGTCGCGCGTGACCGCCCGGGCCAGCGCCGGACGCACCGGCCTGATCAATATCGAACGCCAGGTGGATCTGGGCGGACCGTTGCAGCAGAAAGGCGCCATGATCCTGCATGGTTATCTGACCGGTCTGTTTGCTCGGGTGATGCCGATTGCGTTTAACTGCACCATCACTTTCGAGCAAAGCTACAGCGGTGTCGAGGGCGACAGCGCGACCGTGGCCGAGCTGTTGGCGGTCCTGTCCGAACTGGCGGGATGCCCGCTGCGCCAGGATCTGGCCATCACCGGTTCGATGAACCAGCGCGGTGTCGTGCAGCCGGTCGGCGGCATCCGGGAAAAGGTCGAGGCCTTTTACCATACCTGCCTGGCCAAGGGCCCATTGACCGGAAAGCAGGGTGTGGTGGTGCCCGAGGCCAACCGGACCAACCTGATTTTCGACCGGGAGCTGGAACTGGCAGTGTCCGACGGGTCTTTCCACATCTGGACCATTTCCCATGTGGATCAGGCCCTGTCCCTTTTCACCGATATGCCGGTGGGCGAGCTTAAGAAAGGCCAGTATATCCCGGATTCGAGCATCTATGGCCGGGTTGCCGCCCAATTGGAGGAATTTGATATGATCCTGAGGGAACGGGAAGGGCGGCTGTCCAACATGAACAGCCCGCGCTAGCAAGGAGCCATGCCATGAGCAATCTGGATCTTTATTTCGACCGAAATCTCGATGAGCATTCCGACGTGTTGGAACGCACCCGCGGTGCCTGCCGCGATACCTTCGCCCACATGCTGGCCGGTTGGGTAGCCGCGATCCGGGACGGCAACAAGATCGTCTTTTTCGGCAATGGCGGTTCCGCCAGCGACAGCCAGCATCTTGCCACCGAAATGTCGGTGAAGCTCAAGGATGACCGCGCACCCATCGCCGGCCTGGCACTGACCACCGATACCTCCGCCCTCACGGCCATTGGGAATGATTACGGGTTCAACCATCTTTTCGAGCGCCAGATCCGCGCCCTTGGCCGGCCCGGCGACATCGCGGTTGGCATCTCCACCAGCGGCAATTCGGAAAATGTGAACCGGGCATTGATCGCAGCCCGCGACATCGGCATGGTCGCCACCGGCCTGTCCGGCCGCGATGGCGGAAAAATGATCGATTTGTGTGACCCGTTGATCATTGTGCCTTCCGATATCACCGCCCATATCCAGGAGATGCATATCACCATCGGCCATATGCTGATCGGTGCTCTGGAGATAGAGTTAGGGCTGGTCAACAACAATTGACCCCCCGGTCAATCCGGTGGACCGGACCGGCAAGGGAACCTTTGTGCAGCCTGAAAAGGCGGATCACGCGTCCAGTTGCGCAATCCCACCCGGCCTCAAATCCGGCAATCGGCGCAGCCCGTCATTTGGGCGTCCGTCACCGCCCTCCACTATCAAAACCAGTTCAGGCCGGACCGTGAGCCGTCCTTCTGCCGGATCCGCCCGGCTCACCGGACCGCCGAACAGTTTGTCAAACAGATCGCCGAGAGACCGGGTCGCAGTTGCCAGATAATCCTGATTCAAACCTGAGCGCTCTTCCTTGAGCCGGTCCAGAACCGACCGTAGATCACCGCGTGTCTGATCCAAGGTTTCCGCCAGCGGATCAAAGGCTTCCGGGTCCAACGGGCTTGGGGTCCGTGACTGATCCGGTTCCGGCAGGCCCGGCCCCTTAGTCGCATTAGGAAAGGTAATATCGACACTATCCTTTTTGGTGAGCGATCCTTCTACTTCCTCGATTTCAACACGGAGGCTGACCCGTTTAAGCTGGACAGCCGCGGAATGTTCGTTGGTTGCCACCCGCAAATCAAAGGTCTCCACAACAACGGATAGTTTGATTTCCTTAAAGGAAAAATCCTTATTTCCGGTTTCCTCGAGCAGGGATTGCCCCAACTGCTCCGCTTTTTCTGACGCCGTCCGGCCGATTTCCTCCGAAAAGCCGGCAAGAGATGCTTCCTTGCCAACCGGTTGGCCGGCAATAGCCCCCAATTGCTGTAAAAAATCTCCAGCGGCATCGCGGATCGCGCCCGCAACAGTTTCCCGAACAAAACCGCGGGCCCGCTGAATGGCGTCCCGGGCCTGATCCAGCACATCGCCGGCCGCCCGGCTCAAAAAGACATCATCCTGCCGCCCCGGATCACGGGCAACAGGGATCCTATCGGCAAAAAGCTGTGCGGTTATTGGCTGTGAGAGCAGATCAGTATCTTGCCGGTTTAACCCGGTCGAATCATTGTTGGGTTGATTTTGACGGATATGTGGCGCGGGGTCCCGTGACTTGGGCACAGGTTCGCCAAGATTGGAAATACTACCCATGACTGCCTCCTTCTGGTGCCATGATGGATAGAAAATAGTCGGAAACAGCGGCATTCTGCCGCGATACTGAAACACGATCATACCACAATAACGGGATTTCCGGAATACGGTCCAAAAACCCTCATTTTTCGGAAAACTGATCTTATCGGGGATTAGTTTCGGGTTATTCCCTTAATGTCACCCCGTTTACGTTGACACATGCCCATCCGGCGCTTATCTCAGAATTCTAGAAGAACTTTATTCATTTATTTACTGCACTGTATTCGAGGCTTTTTCATGATTGGCGGATTGCTGAAAGCCGTGTTTGGCTCGGCCAACGACCGTATTGTCAAAAATCTCCAGAAAAAGGTTGATCGCATCAACGCGATGGAACCGGAACTGGAGGCGCTTAGTGAAGAGGCGCTGAAGGCGAAAACCACAGAATTTCGCGAAAGGCTGAAAGCCGGCGAAACCGAGGAGCAGATCCTCGAAGAGGCTTTCGCCGTGGTTCGGGAAGCCTCGAAACGGGCCTTGGGGATGCGCCATTTCGATGTCCAGCTGGTTGGCGGCATGGTGCTGCATCAAGGCATGATCTCAGAAATGCGCACTGGTGAGGGTAAAACCCTGGTCGCCACCCTGCCGGTCTATTTGAACGCACTCTCGGGCAAAGGGGCCCATGTGGTCACGGTGAACGATTACCTGGCCAGCCGCGATGCCGAATGGATGGGCAAGCTGTATAATTATCTGGGCCTGTCGGTGGGCGTGATTGTCCCCAACCTGCCGGACCCGATGCGCCAGCATGCCTATGCCTGTGACATCACCTACGGCACCAACAACGAGTTTGGTTTCGATTATCTGCGCGATAATCTGAAGCTTTCGATCGATCAGATGGTCCAGCGTGAATTCAATTTCGCCATTGTCGACGAGGTAGACAGTATCCTGATCGATGAGGCCAGGACGCCGCTGATTATTTCCGGCCCGGCGGAAGACTCATCTGAAATGTATATCGCCATCGATGCCCTGATCCCCGATCTGGTGGAAGAGGATTACGAAGTCGACGAAAAGGCGAAATCCGTCACCTTCACCGAGGAGGGCACGGAACATATCGAACAGCTGCTGAATGAGAAAACCGAGCTTTTGAATGGCGGCAGCCTGTATGACACCGAAAACATCTCGGTAGTGCATCACATCAACTCGGCTCTGCGCGCCCACAAATTGTTTACCCGCGATGTGGATTACATCGTCGAAAACAACAAAGTAGTGATCATTGACGAGTTCACCGGCCGAAAAATGGAAGGCCGCCGCTTTTCCGAGGGCCTGCATCAGGCCCTGGAAGCAAAGGAGCGTGTCGAGATCCAGCGTGAGAACCAGACTCTGGCCTCGATCACCTTCCAGAATTACTTCCGCATGTATCCGAAGCTGGCCGGTATGACCGGTACGGCCATGACAGAAGCCGGTGAATTTGAGGAGATTTATAGTCTGCGCGTGGTGGATATTCCGCCCAACCGGGAACTTGCCCGAAAAGATTATGATGATGAAGTTTACCGTACCAGCAACGAACGGGATAACGCTGTCATCGCGCAGATCAAGGATTGCCATGAAAAAGGCCAGCCGGTCCTGGTCGGCACCGCCTCGATTGAACGTTCTGAAGAGCTTTCTGCCAAGCTGAAAAAGGCCGGCCTCAAGCATGAGGTCCTGAATGCCAGACAGCATGAGCGCGAAGCCTTCATCATTGCCGATGCGGGCCTCACCGGCGCGATCACCCTTGCCACCAACATGGCAGGCCGCGGCACCGATATCCAGCTGGGCGGCAACCTTGAAATGCGCCTGATCAAGGAATTGGAGGGCATCGAGGACGCAGACGCCCGCACGAAAAAAACCGAAGAAGTCAAAGCCGAGATTGCCGCAGAACGTGAGAAGGTTATGGCGGCTGGCGGGCTTTACATCATCGGCACCGAACGCCATGAATCCCGCCGGATCGATAACCAGCTGCGCGGCCGTGCCGGGCGTCAGGGCGATCCGGGTGCGTCCAAGTTTTACGTCAGCCTGCAAGATGACCTGATGCGCATTTTCGGGTCAGAGCGCATGGATGGCATGTTGCAGAAGCTGGGTCTGGAAGAAGGCGAAGCCATCATTCATCCCTGGGTGAACAAAGCGCTCGAAAAGGCCCAGACCAAAGTCGAGGCCAGGAACTTTGAAATCCGGAAACAGCTGCTGAAATTTGACGATGTGATGAATGATCAGCGCAAGGTCATCTTTGAACAGCGCAAGGAAATGATGCGGGCCGACGATGTCCATGACACCATCCAGGACATGCGCCAGGATGTGGTTCAAACCGTCGTTGACGAACATATGCCGCCCAATGCCCTGCCGGATCAATGGGACCTCCCCGGTCTGCGCGAAGCGGTCAACCGCACTTTCAGCCTGGACCTGCCCGTCGATGAATGGGCCAAGGAAGAAGGCATCGCCAATGAGGAAATCCGTGAGCGTATTGCCAGCGCCGCAGATAAGATGATGGCGGAAAAGGGTGCCAATTACGGGCCTGAAGTCATGCGCAGCCTGGAAAAACAGCTTGTTTTACAGATCCTGGATCATTCCTGGAAAGAACATCTTTTGCATCTGGACCAATTGCGCCAGGGCATCGGGCTGCGGGCTTATGCCCAGCGGGATCCGCTGAACGAATATAAACGGGAGGCCTTCAACCTTTTCGATCATCTGCTGAATAACCTGCGCAGCCAGGTGACCCAGGTTCTCAGCCATGTGGAGTTGCAGATCGGCCAGCCCGAACAGGAACAGCCACGCCAGCAGGCCCCCGAAGCGGCCATGCCGCTTTCCGCAAGTGCTGCGGCCGGCGGCACGCCACAGGAAATTGACCCTGATAATCCGGAAACTTGGGGCAAAGTTGCGCGCAACGCGGCATGCCCGTGCGGATCCGGAAAGAAATACAAGCATTGCCACGGACGCGTCTAATACCGCCCGACAGAGCAGGATAAATTAAACGGGCGGTTTGGATTACAGATCGCCCGTTTCTTTTGAGAGAAGGCGCCATGGCCCTATCCAAGGAAGTCTATTCCCCCTACCGACGGTTTTCGGTCAAGGAATGGAGCGCGCTCAGCCAGGATAAAACGGCACCGCTGACCGCAAGGGAGCTGGAAGAGCTTCAAGGCTATAACGAGAAAGCCTCGATGCGGGAAGTGGAAGAGATCTATCTGCCGCTGTCCAGGCTGCTGAGCCTATATGTCGGCGCCGTGCAGGGGCTGAACCGCGAGGAATCATCTTTCCTGGGCGGTAATGGCGCTAAGATCCCGTTTATCATCGGCCTTGCAGGCAGTGTCGCTGTGGGCAAAAGCACCACCGCCAGGATCCTGCAAACGCTATTGGCCCGCTGGCCCGGCCATCCCAAGGTGGATCTGATCACCACCGACGGTTTCCTTCATCCCAATGCCAAGCTGGTGCAGCAGGGAATCATGAACCGCAAGGGCTTTCCGGAAAGCTATGACCGCGCGGCCCTGCTAGCTTTCTTGAGCGATATCAAAAGCGGCCGCCGCCAGGTGCGCTCCCCGGTCTATTCCCATCTGGTCTATGATGTGGTGCCCGATCAGTGGCTGGAAGTGGATCAGCCGGATATCCTGATTGTCGAAGGCCTCAATGTCCTGCAGACTGGACGGCTGCGCGCCGGCGAGCCCCATGTCTTCATCTCGGACTATTTTGATTTTTCCATCTATCTGGATGCCGATGAAGCCTTGGTGGAGGAATGGTATATCCAACGTTTTCTGGAATTACGCAAAACCGCCTTCACCGACCCCCGATCCTATTTCCGCAACTACGCGAGCTTATCAGAAGAAGAGGCCGTGAAAACCGCGACCAGGATCTGGCACGAAATCAACCTGAAAAACCTCCATGAAAATATCCAGCCCACCCGGGAGCGGGCGCGGCTGATCCTGCATAAGGGGGCCGATCATATGATTGACGAGATTTTCCTGCGGAAACTATGACGGCCAAGCCCATGCTGGCACCAAACGTCATACGACCGTTACCGCCGCGGTTGGCGCGCTGATATCAAGCACCGCGCCTTCCGGATCACGCAACAGCATACGGCGTTGGCCATAGGGCATATCGGTAGGCGGCTGGATGATGTCCGCTTTCATTTCCTGGGCGATCTGATGCACAAGGTCGCAATCCTCCACCACAAAGGTGATAATCACGCCCTGCGGAGCCTCACGAACGTCCGGTGGCACAATGTCACTATCCCGTTTCAAGATGCCATATTCCAATCCCGGCATCCCGTCATGGGTCAAAATCACGAACCAGCCTGAATTGAAATGACGCCGCATGCCAAGCAGAGCCTCATAAAAGGACGCCGTGCGGTCAACATCGTTGGCCAGAATATTCGAAAATACGCGTTGCATTCCTACCCCCCGGAACCAGTCAGAACCTATCACTTATTTTAGAGAGATAGGAACTGATGGGACGCCATTCAATTATTCCGGCCATAATTTGATCCGGTCAGGCGGCAAACAGCCGCCGGACAGCCCCCCGTTTCACCGGCACCCGTTTCTGCATGCCCATACGCATCTTGAAACTGTGACCGCGCAACCGCTTTTGCAGTTCCAAAAGATCCGCATCCTGGGGCTGCATCGCACAGAGATAGGATTCAAACCGCATAAGGGCCCATTTCAGCCGGTCCGGAGCGGCCGCAGCGCGCAACCCCTCAATCTCAACCAGCAGTTCTTCCTTCATGGTGCGCAACTGCCAGGTATTCGGCTTCGTCTGCTCCGCGAAATATTCCATATCATGCAGAAAACGCGAGATCTCGTGCACCGGATTGGCCGATACAGCATTGGTCGAAACAGGTACAGTATAGGCGGACGCGGTCATTTTGTTTCCCCTCTGTTCTCAATGAAGGAACGCTAGAACAGAATTGGAACATCGTCAACAAACAAAATGAGAACAAAACAGCATTTTTGTGTTCAACACCGCCATAGGCATGGTGACACGCAGTCGCTTTCAAACTATTCTCAAACGGCTTCTGGGAAAAAAAATCTGGCGACGCCTGCCTGCCAAACCGGCATTTTCATCAACACCGACGTGATCACGCCACTGGCCGGAGGAGGCCTCAGCCACGTGGTCGGATTTTTGAATCTGCTCGCGCTGTTCCTGCTCTTCCGGTTGATCAAGCTGGTCCTGTTCGACTGGTCGGCGCAAAACAGCGCCTGAACCAGCCTTTCAGCCGCTTTTTGGGAAGCAGAAGTCGCCTGCAAGCTTGACCTTGAAGGCCCTGCGCACCATTCTGCCGCCGCTGTGAGAAACAAATGATTTGAACAAGGGGTTCGGCCTATGAGCTACCAAGATTTGCAAGCCACCATCGAAGCGGCCTTCGACAACCGCGACACCGTCAACTACGGCACCACCGGCGAAATCCGTGAAGCGGTCAACGAAGCGCTTAACCTGATGGATTCGGGTAAAGCCCGCGTTGCCGAGAAAATTGATGGCGAATGGCAGGTGAACCAGTGGCTGAAAAAAGCCGTTCTGCTGTCCTTCCGCCTGAATGACATGAAGCCGATTGCCGGTGGTCCGGGCGAAAACACCAACTGGTGGGATAAAGTGCCCAGCAAGTTTGAAGGTTGGGGTGAAGCCAATTTCCGTGAGGCCGGCTTCCGGGCTGTTCCGGGCTCCATCGTGCGACACTCCGCCTATATCGCCCCCAATGCGGTCCTGATGCCAAGCTTTGTCAATCTGGGCGCCTATGTGGACAGCGGTACCATGGTCGATACCTGGGTGACCGTTGGGTCCTGTGCCCAGATCGGCAAGGATGTTCACCTTAGTGGCGGTGTCGGTATCGGCGGTGTGCTGGAACCGCTGCAGGCCGGTCCTGTGATCATTGAAGACAACTGCTTCATCGGCGCGCGTTCCGAAGTGGTCGAAGGCGTTGTTGTCGGCGAGGGTTCCGTGATTTCCATGGGTGTCTTCATCGGCCAGTCCACCAAGATCATCGATCGCAACACCGGTGAGGTCTTCATTGGCCGCGTGCCGCCCTATTCCGTCGTGGTTTCCGGCTCCATGCCGGGCAAGCCGCTGCCCGACGGCACGCCGGGACCGAGCCTCTATTGCGCGGTCATCGTGAAGCGCGTGGACGAAAAAACCCGGTCCAAGACATCCATCAACGATCTGCTGCGCGACTAAGCATCCCAGCATCAGGCTCATAAAGGTATAGGTGAAAAAATGCCCCTCGATCCGGTCAAACTGGCCCAGCAACTGATCCAATGTCCGTCCGTCACGCCCCATGAAGGCGGCGCGCTGGACCTCTTGCAATCGGTGCTGGAGGATCTGGGCTTCACCTGTACCCGCCTGCCCTTCCAGGAAGAAGGGACCGATGATGTTGATAACCTTTATGCCCGTCTGGGGGATGGTGCCCCCAATCTTTGTTTTGCAGGGCATACGGATGTGGTCCCGGTCGGCGACCGGGATGGCTGGAATGACGATCCGTTCCAGGGATTGATCAAGGATGGCATGCTCTATGGCCGCGGCGCTGCGGACATGAAAGGCGCCATCGCCAGCTGGGTCGCCGCCGTTTCCGCCTATCTGGAAGAGAAAGGCCAGCCCCATGGCAGCTTCAGCCTGCTGATCACGGGAGATGAAGAAGGCCCTTCTATCAATGGCACCAAGAAGATGTTGCCCGCTATTACCAAGATGGGTGAAAAACTTGACGCTTGCGTCACCGGCGAGCCAACCAACCCAAAATCTTTGGGCGAAATGGTCAAAATCGGCCGCCGCGGCAGCCTGAATGTCACCATTACCGTGACCGGCGTTCAGGGCCATACCGGCTATCCGCATCTGGCAGACAATGCCGCCCACCGTCTGGTCGCCATGTTGAAAGCCCTGACGGACTGGGAAATCGACCAGGGGTCCGACCATTTCCAGCCGTCCACGCTGGCCATCTCCACCATCGATATCGATAACCCGGCCACCAACATTATCCCCGGGACGGCAAAAGCAGTCTTCAACATCCGTTTCAATGACCTGCACACCTCCGACAGCCTGGAAAAGCAGTATCGGGAGATCCTGGACGCCGCCATCGGTGAAGGTGGCCAGTATGAACTTGATATCAAGGTATCGGGCGAGAGTTTCCTCACACCGCCGGGCCTGCTGTCCGATCTGGTCAGCGACGCTTGCGAAAAAGTAACCGGCCAGCGGCCGGAACTTTCGACCACCGGCGGCACCTCGGATTCGCGCTTCATCAAAGATTATTGTCCGGTGCTGGATTTCGGCCTGGTCGGCCAGACCATGCACAAGACCAACGAATGCGTCGCCGTCAGCGATGTTGAAGCGCTTGCCAAAATCTATCAGAATATTATCGAAGGTTATTTCGAAAAGGTCCCGTCCTGAACAACAGGAAACCCGGTCCCGTAAAGGACCGGGACAACCGTGGGCCCCGGGAGACAATGGGCCTATGATCCAAAGACCCAGCATTGCAGAAACCGCCGGGCAGCTCTATCTCGGTTGGCGGCTGCTCTGGCTCAACCGGAAAGCCCTGGCTTCTTTCGGACGCACCGAAGAAGCCTTCTGGAAAAGTTTCTGGTGCGCTGCATTCGTATTGCCCCTGCATGTGCTGCGTTTGACCTTCGGTCAGGAATATTACAGACCCGACATCGAATGGTCCCTTTTTTGGGCAGTTACGGTGGAAAGCCTGATCTATCTGATCAGTTGGATCATCTGGCCTGTGGTCATCGCACCAATCTGCAGACTGATGAACCAGAGCCAACAGTTCATTCCCTATATTTGTGCGCTGAACTGGAACAACGGCGTGTTCTACTTACTGCTGACCCCGCTGATCCTGCTGGAAGCCGCAGGCCTGATTGCACACGACTTGTATCAAACCTTATTATTCGGTTTCTTTTTCTGGAAAATCGGTCTGCATATCTTCATTGTGACCACCCTGCTGAAACAACTGGTGCCAACCGCCATCCTGATCGTGCTCGGCAATGTCATCCTGGTGCTGACTGTTGCCGCCACCCGACAGGCCATCTTGCATTAACGGGCGTCAGTAATTCACTTCCGTGAGGTAAAGGCCCTGCGCAGGGGCTGTGGGGCCACCCGCCGCACGGTCACAGGCTTCCAGGGCTGATTTCAGGTCCGCCTTGGTCCATTTGCCTTCACCGACCAGCTTCAGCGAGCCTACGAAATTGCGCACCTGATGATGCAGAAAGGATTTCGCCCCCACATGGAAACGGATCTCACCATCCTCCTCCACAACATCCAGCCGGTCCAACGTCTTGACCGGTGATTTCGCCTGGCATTCCGCCGCGCGGAAGGATGAAAAATCATGCTGGCCCAAAAGAACCTTTGCCGCATCATCCATCAAGGCCACATCCAGGGGCACCTTCACATGCCAGACCCGCCCTTTATCCAGGGCAGGCGGTGCCCGCCGGTTCAGCAAGCGATAGATATAGGCCCGGCTGAGCGCATCAAAGCGCGCGTTGAAATCATCTTCCACAGCCTCGACCTCCAGGACCGAGATTGGCACCTGGCGCAGATGGGCATTCAGCGCCTCGCGAATCTTGAGTGCGGGAAAATCGCGCTCCAGGTCGAAATGGGCCGCCTGATTAGTGGCATGCACACCCGCATCGGTTCGTCCGGCGCCCTGGACCAGAACCTCTTCACCGGAAAAACGGAAGATCGCCGCCTCCAACTCCCCTTGAACCGTGGCACGGTCATCCTGCCGCTGCCAGCCGGAGAAAGGCCCGCCATTATATTCAACTCGAATTTTCCAACGGGCCATTTCTACACCTGTTACCTGGATTGCCGGACAGCGGAGCCAATCAGCTGCCGTGGCTGTTGTGGTTCATGGTTTTTTCCGCACCATGGGCGACGGATTTCACCATCACCTGAACGGTGGTTTCACCGGCCTTTTCAAAAGTCAGGGTAAGATCGAACATCTCGCCCTCAACAAAAGGCTGTTTCAGCCCCATGAACATCACATGATAGCTGCCGGGTTTCAGTTCCGCCATACCGCCAGACGGTACCGGTACAAAGGCAACCTCTGTCATTTTCATGACACCGTCACCGACCATCTGATGGGTGTGGAGCTCCACCTTTTTCGCAACATCGGAGGAAGCGCGGATCAGCTTGTCGTCGTCCCCCTTGTTATGAATGGTCAGATAGGCACCGCCCGCTTTTGCCTGTTTGGTGGCGCTGGCGCGCGCCCAGGCTTCTTCAATCATCAAATCGCCCAGCTTCACATCATGGGCAAAGGCGGTAACACTCATCAGCGTGACAACAGCGGCCACGATCATTTGGATTTTTTTCATATGTCTGGTTTCCCTCTCTGGAGAATGAAGCGTTATATAATGGTTTTTCTTGTATGCTTCAAACCGCAGGAGGTGCCCGGATCGAGACGGTCCCGACCATGCCTGCCGGACCATAGTGCACTGCCAACCAGCCACCGTGGATCGCGGTCGGCAAGGGGGATTGGGCAAGCCCGGCACGCGCGGCATCTTGCGCAGGCTTCTCACAGGCCAGCAGGCAGAAATCGCAAGCCTTTATGGGATCAACCGCCCCCCTATCGGCCCCAGCGGGAACATTCCCGCCGGATAGATTCGCTTGCATGTCTTGGATCCATCCGCAGATGAAAACCCCAGACTGGTCCTGTGAGGCCGAAGAGGCCTGTGCACTGGCAATGGGCAGGAACAGGTTCAGCAAAAGACCGAACAAGGCGCATCCATATGCGCTAAGAAGGTTCCGCCTGTTCCTCATCATGACGTTATGTCAGGTCCCCGTGCCAATAGCCTCGATATCAAACGGTGTCGTTTGATAAACATCATTGATCCAGTTCGCGATCAACAGATGGGCATGGCTGCGCCAAAGATTGAGCGGCATCTGATTTGGATCATCATCCGGATAGTAGTTCCTGGGCAGCTGTATTTCCAGTCCCTGGCGCACATCACGATCATATTCATCCTTCAAGGTGGTCGCGTCATATTCCAGATGATTGAACATATAGACCTGACGGCAGATCCGGTCCCGAACGATACAAAGCCCGGATTCAGGTGATTCCGCGAGCACATCAATCCCGTCACGTTGTGGCAGGTCCTCCCGGCGGTTCTCGGTATGACGGGAAACCGGCACCAGGAATTCATCCGCAAAACCGCGCAACAGGATCGAATGTTTCTTGACCACGCGATGCTGGAACAAACCGAACATCTTTTCACGCAGCGGATGTTTCGGCACATTATGGAAATGATAAAGCGCCGCTTGCGCCCCCCAGCAAATATTCAGCGTGTTATGGACATGCGTCTGAGTCCACTCATAGATCTGGGAAAGCTCCTCCCAATAGGCGACATCCTCGAAATCCAGTGTTTCCACCGGGGCACCGGTGACGATCAAACCATCGAATTTCTGATCCCGGATGGCTTCCCACGGATGATAGAAATCCAGCATATGCTGACGGGATACATTGCTAGGTGTGTAGGACCCCGTCGTGATCAGGGTCATCTCAACCTGCAGCGGCGTCGCCCCGATCAGGCGTGAAAAATGCAGCTCGGTTTTTTCCTTCAGCGGCATCAGATTCAACAACCCGATCTTCAGTGGCCGGATATCCTGACGCGCAGCATCGGATTCCTGCATCACCACCAGGCCTTCGTCGCTCAGGAATTTACGCGCCGGCAGGTTATCTGGAATCTTGATGGGCATTGGACTGGCCTCTGGGTAATAATGAACTTAATCCAATCTACCTAATGGAAATCAATCCGCTTTTCCAGTCCAAAAATCCGCTATACAGAACAACCGTTCGTTTTTTTGTCCTGAAACAAAAAACCAGCCGCCATAGGCGACTGGTTCCTCCGGATCCCAAATGAGCCGACGGTTAGATATTATCCGCAAATCGCATTTTATGGATACCACATTCGGTCTTGCCGTTACCTGCCCAGCGACCGGACCGCGCATCTTCACCCGGTTTCGGTTTGGAGGTACAGTTGGCGCAGCCGATGGACGGATAACCTTCGTAAAACAGCGGATGGCGCGGCAGGCCGAAATTCATGTAATGCTCATCAATCTGCTCAGCATCCCAATCCGCCAACGGATTGATCTTGATCCGGCCGTCATCAGATTCAAATGTCGGCAGGTTGGCGCGGGTGGAAGACTGATAACGCTTGCGCCCGGAAATCCAAGCATCATAGCCCTGCAAAGCACGATCCAACGGGCGAACCTTGCGGATATCACAGCAGGCATCCGTATCGCGTTCCCAAAGTGTACCGTTCGGGTCCTCCGCCTGAATGTCCGTCTCCAGCGGGTTGAAAGACTGGACATTGGTCAGCCGCAGCCGTTCAATCAGCATGTCCCGGTAATCGAGGGTTTCCTGAAAATGTTTGCCGGTATCCATGAAAATGATCGGCGTGTCGCGATCAACCCGGGAAACCAGATCCAATAAGGCTGCGGCTTCAGCCCCAAAGGATGAAACAACCGCGACCCGTCCGGGGAAGATTTCGAGCAGAACCTTATGCAGCAATTCCTTCACTGACAATCCTGCCAGGGAATCATTCAGCAAGGCCGGATCCATCGGCGCGCTGTGCGCACGGACATCAACTCTTTGTGATAGCGGGGTGGCTTGAGCCTCCGCAGTATGATCGGCTGCATCAATAAGCGCCATGGTTTGATCCTCAACTTTGCCTGATTGCTTGTGTTTAAGGAATATCTGGTGAGAGGTCAATTGTTTTACAATATTTTTTGTATAATATATATTATTAACTTTATTTTTATGTACATTATATCTCCACAAATCCGGCATCCTTTGTTATAGTCTGGTGTGGTCGGTTGTTGGCAAGAATGCGTATTTCCTGAACCAGAAGCGGTATCGGGCTTCAGTCGATCAAAGAAAGCCAGAAGGCAAAAGTAGAATGCAGGTAAATTTAAGCAGTGGACTTGCGATTGCCAGACCACTCGCCACCCCGTCTGCGGTGGCGGGTGATACGTCTGTGCCTGCGACATCGCAGAGCTCTGCCCCTGCAGGCCCGTCCGGCCCATCGCCCGCCATTAACCCTCTGACCGCCACATCCCAACTGGCAACCGACACCCTGTTGGCGGCCCAGGCATTGATCAGTACCCCACCAGAGTCAACGGATCCGGCCGCCGAAGAGGCAGCAGCCACGGACCAGGCCGATGAAGAGCAGACTGATGCTGCTGCCACAGAGGCAGAGGATGAAGAACAGCCAGAGGAAAAGACAAACGCGCAGGGCCTGACCACCGCCGAACAGCAGCAGGTCCAGGAATTGAAACAGCGTGACGCGGAAGTGAAACGCCACGAACAGGCCCATGCCGCGGTCGGAGGACAATATGCCAGCGCGCCCACATATGAATACCAAACCGGCCCCGACGGCCGGCAATATGCCATTGGCGGCGAAGTCAGTATCAATACCTCCCCGTTGAATGATCCGGAAGCAACCATTGCTAAGTTAACGATTGTGCGTCGGGCGGCGCTCGCCCCGGCGGAACCCTCGCCGCAAGACCAACGGGTGGCTGCAGAAGCCAACCAGGGAATTGCCCAGGCCTCAGCTGAATTGAGAACACAGCGACAGGAAGAAGCCCGCGAAGCACGCCGGGAGGAAGAAGAACAGCGCACGGAAAGCCTGGAAGACAGGCCTGATACGACAACGAGATCGGCCGAAGCCGGAGAGTCTTCCGATCCCACTGGCCAGCCTGGGTCCGGCCAATTCGGTGAGGGCGGCATATCCGCCAGGCAGGCCGCCGATGCCTTCAGCCAGGCCGCAGCCCTGACGGAATTCCCCTCCGCCAGGGATATCGACACCGAGAGGATCAGCCGGACAGCGGCGGAAGCCCAGGCCCCCGCCGGATAGTCCGCAGCCCCGTTAGCGCGGCTGCATGCGCAGCGCGCTGTCCAGACGCACCACCTCGCCATTCATGATCGGATTATCGATCATATGCAAAACCAGCTTGGCATATTCGGACGGTTTGCCGAACCGTGACGGGAACGGCAGGGTTGCGGCCAGGCTGTCCTGGACTTCCTGCGGCATGCCCAGCAGCATTGGCGTGCCAAACAGGCCCGGCGCAATCGCATTGACACGGATACCGGTTTTGGCAAATTCGCGGGCCGCCGGGAGGGTCAGGGACACCACCCCGCCTTTGGATGCCGCATAAGCCGCCTGGCCGATCTGGCCTTCATAGGCCGCCACGGAGGCCGTTGAAATGATAATGCCACGCTCGCCATCTTCATTGGCATCACGTGTCTGCATCTGGCTGGCCGCCAGGCGCATGATATTGAAAGTGCCCACCAGATTGACCTGGATGACTTTGTTGAAGGCGTCGAGCTCCATCGGGCCGTCCCGGCCGACGATCCGCCCAGCCGGGGCGACGCCCGCGCAATTCACCGCGACCGCGCAAGCCCCAAGTTTTTCCGAGACTTCCGCCATGGCGGCCTCAGCGCTGGCGGCATCGGCCACATTGCATTGAACCGCAATACCATCGATATCAGATGCAACCTCCTGCGCCTTTTCCAGGCCCATATCAAGGATTGCAACTTTGGCTCCTGCCTGTGCCAACGCACGTGCGGTCCCTTCACCCAGGCCGGATGCACCGCCGGTCACAACCGCCACAGCATTTTTGATATCCATTTAATTTCTCCCCTGTATCCGCGAATTCATGGCACACTATCGGGCGTTGTATGACAGCTTCGCAATCGGGGAAATGAATATCAACGTCAACTTGTCGCATCCCCAACCGATTGGAAATAGTTATTTTCCATTTCGTTAATTGTATTTGCGGAATCGAACGCCATGTTGATCATCCCGCACAATTATCGGATTTTGTTAACAACTTTCTGATTTGTTAGTTCCCGACAGCGTTCCTGCACAGATATCAGCCACAGGCAGACGACCTATGAAAAACATCCTCAAACGCCCTTCAAAACTGTTGGCCCTGGCCGCGCTGGCCGGTCTCGGTTTGCTGACCGCCTGCGATGACAGCGCCAACAGCCAGAGCCCCGGCCCGCAGCCGCCAGCCGTGACGGTGGCAAAGCCTGTCGTTAAAAAAATCATGGAGCGGGATGACTTCACCGGCCGTTTCGAGGCTGTGGATGATGTCAATGTGCGTGCCCGTGTGACCGGCTATCTGGAGAAAATCCATTTCACCGAAGGCAGCCTGGTCCAGGAAGGCGACCTTCTGGTCACCATCGATCAGCGCCCCTATCAAACCCAGTTGAACGAAGCGTTGGCCAATCTGGATGTCGCCCAAACGCAGTTCGATCTTGCTGAACAGGAACTGGAACGCGCCCAGACCCTGATCAAACGCGGAAATATCTCCCAGGCCACCCTGGATGAGCGCAATCAGCAATTTGCCTCTGCCAAAGCCCAGATTGAAGGCGCGAAGGCCGCGGTCAACCGGGCACGGCTGGATCTGGAATTCACCGAAGTCCGCGCCCCCATCAGCGGACGCATCGGCCAGAAAGGCATTTCCATCGGGAATTTGGTCAATGCCAATGAAACAATCCTGGCCAATATTGTTTCCCAATCCCCGATCCATTTCTACTTCGATGTGGATGAGCGATCCTATCTTGCCTATGCCCGCATGGCCCGCAACGGCGGCGGCGCCAACCGCCAGACGGTGACAGTCACCCTGACCGATGAGCGCGAAGGCGATTTGACCGGCTATCTGGATTTCGTCGACAACCGGGTGGATGAGGCCACCGGCACGGTTCGGATCCGGGCGGTCTTTGACAACGCCGACATGATTCTGCAGCCCGGCCTGTTTGGCCGGATCAGCATCCCCGGTTCCCCGCTGTATCAAGGCATCCTGATCCCGGATGAGGCAATCGGGTCCGACCAGGACCGCCGGATTGTCTATCTGGTGGGCAATGACAATGCGGTCAGCCCACAGATTGTCAGGCCCGGCCCGCGCATCGACGGCTACCGGGTGATCCGCGAAGGCCTGACCGGCACGGAAATCATTGTTGTGAACGGCTTGATGCGGGTGCGCCCCGGCGTCACCGTCACCCCGCAGATGACCGAGCTGCCGCCGGTGAAACAATAAGCCGCCCCGGCCGAGGACCAATCTCATGAAATTCGCTCATTTCTTCGTCGAACGCCCGATCTTTGCAACCGTGATCTCCCTGGTGATCATGATTGTCGGCGGGATTTCCTATTTCAATCTGCCGGTGGCGCAATATCCGGAGATTGCCCCGCCATCCATCGTGGTGCGCGCCAGCTATCCCGGCGCCAATGCGGAAACCATCGCCGCCACGGTCGCAACCCCGCTGGAACAGGAAATCAACGGGGTCGAGGATATGCTTTATATGTCCTCCTATTCCACCAGCGACGGCAATATGGCCCTGACCATCACTTTTGCCCTGGGGACCGATTTGGATCAGGCCCAGGTCCTGGTTCAGAACCGGGTCGCCATTGCCGAGCCGCGCCTGCCGGAAGAAGTCCGCAGGCTGGGGGTCACAACGGTCAAAAGCTCGCCGGACCTTATGATGGTGGTTCATATGCTCTCGCCCGACGACAGCTATGACCAGCTTTATGTCTCCAACTATGCCAAGACCCGGGTGCGCGACGTGTTGTTGCGCCTCGACGGAGTGGGCACATTGACCATTTTTGGGGAGCGTGAATATTCGCTGCGTGTCTGGCTCGATCCGGAAAAGCTCGCCTCCTACGGCCTTGCCGCCGGGGATGTCATCAATGCACTGCGCGAGCAGAATGTTCAGGTTTCCGGCGGGGCGCTTGGCACACCGCCCAATCCCGGCAATAACGCCTTCCAGTTTGTGGTCACCACCCAGGGGCGTTTTTCCGATGTAAAACAATTTCGCCAGGTAATCGTCAAATCCAGCGATGACGGCCGTCTGATCCGGGTTCAGGATGTGGCCCGGGTGGAATTGGGGGCCAAGGATTATGTCACCAACTCCTATCTGAACGGCAAGCCCGCCGTGGCGCTGGGCATTTTCCAACGCCCGGGATCCAACGCGCTGAACACCGCCGACGAAATCATGGCAACCATGGAAGACCTGTCCCGGGATTTCCCGGAAGGGCTTGATTACGAGATCGTTTACAACCCGACCGAATTCATCGCCGAATCCATGAACGAGGTTTACAAGACCCTGTTCGAAGCCATGATCCTGGTGATCTTGGTCGTGATCATCTTCCTGCAATCCTGGCGCACCGCGATCATTCCGATCGCCGCCATTCCAGTCTCGCTGATCGGGACATTGGCTTTCATGGCCGCCTTTGATTATTCGCTCAACACCCTGACCCTGTTTGGACTGGTCCTGGCCATCGGTATCGTGGTGGATGATGCTATTGTCGTGGTGGAGAATGTGGAGCGGAACATCGCCCTGGGCATGAGCCCGCGCCAAGCCGCCCACAAAAGCATGGACGAGGTTGGCAGTGCGCTCATAGCCATGGCGTTGGTCTTGTGCGCGGTCTTTGTGCCGACCGCTTTCATACCGGGCATTTCCGGACAGTTTTACAAGCAATTTGCCCTGACCATCGCTATATCCACCCTGATTTCTGCCTTGAACTCGCTGACATTGTCACCGGCATTGGCCGCCCTGCTGCTGCACCGGCCCGGCCAGGATCAGGAACCCACTTTTTTCCTGGCGCGCTGGGGCCGCAGTTTCGCCAACGGCTTCAACCATCTCTTTGACGGGCTGACCAACCGCTATGGCCGATCGATCCGCTTTGTCACCAAACGGACCGCCCTCATGTGGGTGCTTTATGCCGGTCTGGTCGCGTTAACGGTTAATAGCTTCATGACGGTACCGCGCGGCTTCATCCCGACGCAGGACCAGGGATATTCCATCGTGGTGATCCAACTGCCCGATGGCGCATCCCTGGCCCGGACTGACGAGGTGACCAAGCGCGCGACCCAGATCATTTTGGATACGCCGGGTGTGAAAAATGCCGTGGCCTTTGCCGGTTTTTCAGGCGCAACCTTCACCAACGCGTCCAATGCCGCCGCTATCTTCGCCACATTTGAGGATTTCGACAGCCGGATCGAAAACGGCCAGAATGCCAATGCGATCATCGGCCAGATTTATGGCCGCCTGCAATCGATCCAGGAAGCCTTCATCATCGCCGTGCCGCCCCCACCGGTCAGCGGTATCGGGAATGCCGGCGGTTTCAAGATGCAGATCCAGGAACGCAATGGCGACAGCGTGCAACGGGTCCTGGCCGCAGCCTATCAGATGATGGGGCAGGCCAGCCAGACGCCGGGCGTCATGGGCGTCTTCACAACCTTCAGCGCCTCCAGCCCGCAGGTCTATCTGGAGATTGACCGGGTCAAGGCGCGCATGCTGAATGTGCCTATCCCGGCAATTTTCGAAACCCTTCAGATCAATCTGGGCACCGCCTATGTTAACGATTTCAATGCCTTTGGCCGGGTTTACCAGGTCCGTGCCCAGGCCGACCAGGCCTTTCGGGCAGAGCGTGAGGATATTGCCAGCCTGAAAGTGCGGTCCGCCACGGGCGCGCTGGTGCCGCTGGGCACACTGGTGGAAATTCGTGATGTGGCGGGGCCGGATCTGGTCCAGCGCTATAACATGTATACATCAGTGCCGTTGCAGGGCAGCGCCATGCCCGGCATTTCCACCGGGGAGGCGCTCAAGATCATGGAAGACATGGCGGCCCAGACATTGCCACAGGGGCTGGAGATCGAGTGGACAGAGCTTGCCTATCAGGAAAAACAGACCGGCGACACGGCGGTCTTTATCTTCCTGCTGGCAATCGTCTTTGTCTTCCTGCTGTTGGCAGCACAATATGAGAGCTGGGTCCTGCCGCTGGCGATCATCTTGATCGTGCCGATGAGCATGCTTTCCGCCCTGACCGGGGTCTCCCTGCGCGGCATGGATAATAATATCCTGACCCAGATCGGTTTGGTTGTGCTGGTGGCACTGGCGGCGAAAAACGCGATCCTGATCGTGGAATTTGCCAAACAGCTGGAAGATGAAGGCAAGCCCCTGCGGGCCGCCGTCATCGAAGCGGCGCGCCTGCGTCTTCGTCCGATCCTGATGACCGCCTTTGCTTTCGTGCTTGGTGTGGTGCCTCTGATGATCGCCACCGGCCCAGGCGCGGAAATGCGCCAGGCGCTGGGCTCAGCGGTCTTTTTCGGCATGCTGGGGGTCACATTCTTCGGGCTCTTCCTGACCCCGGTCTTCTATCTGACCCTGCGCAGGATGTTCCGGTCCAAGCGAAAACATGCTGCCGGGGAGACCCTGATCGCTCATGACACCTGACGGGAAGTGAGCACCGATATCAGAAAAAGCCCGGACAGTGCATACCCACTGTCCGGGCTTTTTCATAGGCAATGCTGTGTATATCATGGATTCAAATCTTATCGACGTTGCGATAATTTTGGTGCAGCGCAGCGAAAACTTGAGCTTTATGTCGGATTAATGCTATTGCAACCGGCAACCAGGGTTTAGATACCGGTGCTATAAACCGAGGCCCGTGAAGAGACATATGCAGGGAAAAATTCATGACCGAACCGCTTTGGACCCCTTCCTCCACCCGGATCGCAAAAGCCAATGTGACCTCCTTCGCAAGAGCGCTGGAACTGCAATGGGGCGTGAGCCTACCTGATTATGAGGCCCTGCATAAATTCTCTGTCGATGAGATGGAGAAATTCTGGCTGACCTTCTGGGATTTCGCCGATATCAAGGCCGAAACCCGAGGGGAACGGGTGCTGATCGACGGCGACAAAATGCCCGGTGCCCAGTTTTTCCCTGATGCCAAACTGAATTTTGCTGAAAACCTGCTGACCAGGCGCGGCGATAATGAAGCCATCACCTTCTGGGCAGAGGATAAGGTCAAGCGCCGCATGACCTGGCGCCAGCTTTATGACGGCGTCTCGCGCTTGGCCCAGGCTATGCGCGCCATGGGCGTTGAAAAAGGCGACCGGATTGCCGGTTTCGTGCCCAATATGCCGGAAACCGTCATGGCCATGCTGGCCACCACCTCCATCGGCGCCATCTGGACCAGTTGCTCGCCTGATTTCGGCATCCAGGGCGTTCTCGACCGGTTCGGCCAGACCAAACCCAAGATCCTCTTCACCGCCGATGGGTATTATTACAACGGTAAATCCCACGATTCCCTGCATCGGGTCCGTGAGATTGTGTCCGACCTGCCCAGCGTGGAAAAAGTTGTCGTGCTGCCGCTATTGGACGACCATCCGGTCGTGTCCGAGATTTTCGGTGCCGAGACCCTGGCCGATTTCACCGAGGATTTTGAGGCCGGCGACATTGCTTTCGAGCAGGTCGAGTTCAACCACCCGCTCTATATCATGTATTCCAGCGGCACCACGGGCGCGCCGAAATGCATCGTTCATGGCACCGGCGGCACCCTGCTGAACCAGAAAAAGGAGCATATGCTCCATTGCGATGCCAAAACCGACAGCCGGGTATTCTATTTCACCACCTGCGGCTGGATGATGTGGAACTGGCTGGTCGCGGCACTCAGCTGCAAGGCCAGCATCATGCTCTATGATGGCTCCCCCTTCGCGCCCGACGGCAATATCCTGTTTGATTATGCCGCCAAGGAACGTTTCACCGTGTTCGGCACATCGGCCAAATACATCGATGCCTGCAACAAGGCCGAAATCAAGCCCCGCTTCTCCCACGATCTGCATTCCATCCAGGCGATCTTGTCCACCGGATCGCCGCTGGTGGATGAAAGCTTCGATTATATTTATCGCGACGTTAAGGAAGATGTGCAGTTGGCCTCGATTTCCGGCGGCACTGATATTCTCGGCTGTTTTATTGGCGGTATGCCGATCCTGCCGGTTTACCGTGGCGAGCTACAGGCTGCCGGCCTTGGCATGGCGATCAATGTCTTTGACCATGATGGCAAGCCGGTCGCAGGCGAAAAGGGCGAGTTGGTCTGCACCAAACCCTTCCCCTGCATGCCGGTCCAATTCTGGAACGATCCGGATAATGCCCGTTACAAGGCGGCCTATTTCGAAGAGTTCGACAATACCTGGTATCATGGCGATTTCGTTCTCAAGACCGAAAATGGCGGCTATGTCATCTATGGCCGTTCCGACGCCACCTTGAATCCGGGCGGGGTCCGCATTGGCACCGCCGAGATTTACCGTCAGGTAGAAGGTTTTGCCCAGGTCCAGGAAGCCATCGTGATCGGCCAGGAATGGAAGGGTGATGTCCGCGTGGTCCTGTTCGTGCGCCTGTCCGACGGCACCGAATTGGATGATAATCTGGTGGGTGCCATCCGCTCCCATATCCGCCAGCAATGCACACCGCGCCATGTGCCGGCCAAGGTGATCGCCATCACCGACATTCCGCGCACCCGTTCCGGCAAGATCACCGAGCTGGCCGTGCGCGATGTGGTCCATGGCCGGCCAGTTAAAAACAAAGAAGCGCTGGCCAACCCGGAAGCGCTGGATCTGTTCAAAAATATCAAGGAATTGCAGGAAGACTGATTTTCCTGGCCAGATTAAAGAAGGGGGCGGCATTTATCCGCCCCCTTCTTGTCGTCTTTTCCCTGAATGAAAATTCAGGCCTGAGCCGGATCCAGACCCAGGGCTTCGGCAATTTCTGAAAGCGCCTTTTCTTCCATGTCCTGGACCTTGAAATTGGAAATGAGCGCAATGCGCGCGCTACCAAGCACAAGCTTACGATAGGCCTCACTGGCATGAACGACAGAGACCGCCTTAAGCGCCTCTTCCCGGCCGGTTTCTCCCTCCTGCAACAACCTTTGGGTCCATTCCCGAAAGGCCGTTTCCACCTGTTCCCAGGGAATAGCTTTCAAAGCCTCCGTTTCTTTTGCCAGCGCCAGAAACCGGGAGGTTTCCACCTGTTCAAGCACCTGATCGGAACAGGCCACCAACCCAAAGGCAGCCGACATCGCGTTCAGCAAGGAACGATCAGCACCGGCAAAAGCCCGTTCGATCTCGACAGAAAAAGCGGAATTTGTAGTCATTCTTTCCCCCGTTAAATTGGCTTTGTTACTCATTATTTATGGTTTTCAGCTGCTGATACAATCTTTGGCATCACCGTTTTCCAACAGGGTCAATCCCCGGCCAGGGCTTCGGCCAGCTTGCGCACGGACGCCTCGATCTGATGTTCCGGCACCGCGGCAAATCCCAGCAGCAACCCCTGCCGCCCCGGTCCGGTGCTGGAATATTCGCTCATGGCGGAAACGGTGATGCCGCGTGCCCGTGCCCGGCTGGACGCCTCCACATCACTCATACGCGCGCTTAAAGCCGGCTTGAAGAAGGCAGGCAGATGCATTCCTGTTTCGGTCGCTTTCAGATCCAGATCACCCGCCAGATATTTCTGGCCCGCCGCCAGCAGGGCTTCCTGCCTGGCACCATAGAGCTTTTTCATCCGCCGCAGATGGGCGGCAAAATACCCCTCTTCAATAAACTGCGCCAAAGCGGGCTGACCCGTCGTGGACGGATGGTCATCCAGGGCAGCACGCGCCTGGCGGAAGGGATCGATCAGATCTTCCGGGACAATCAGATAACCCAGCCTAAGCGAGGGGAACATCACCTTGGAAAAGCTGCCGACATAAACCACACGACCATCCCGGTCCAGCCCCTGCAGAGCCGCCAAGGGCCTGCCGGAATAGCGAAACTCGCTGTCATAGTCATCCTCGATCACCCAACTGTCGCAGCGCGACGCCCAATCGAGCAGTTTGAGCCGGCGCGAGAGGCTCATAGTAACGCCCAGCGGATATTCATGGCTGGGCGCGACACAGGCCAGCCGGGCATCCGCCGCCATACGCTCGCCCGCCTCCACGTCAAACCCCTCATCATCCACCGGCACAGGGATCAGCTCAGCACCTGCGGCCAACAACACACCGCGCACGCCGGGATAACCCGGCTCCTCCACCAACACCGGATCACCGTCATCCAGCAGCACATGAGCCGCCAGACCGATCGCCTGCTGCGCACCCGAAACGATGATCACCTGATCCGCATGACAGCGCACCGCCCGTGAGGTTCTGACATAGCCCGCGATCGCTTCGCGTAACGGGCGATAACCCGCCGGTTCCGTATTGGCCAGGATATCCATCGGCGGATTGCGCCAGGCCCGGGACATGAGCCGGGCCCAGATATCAAAAGGAAATTCCTTCAAATCCGGCATACCGGCGGTAAATGCCGGATGCCGGTTGCCTTTGCGCAGATGGCGCAGTGATGCCAGACGCTCGCCGCGTTTGGATAGGCCCCTGGTTCTCGGATTGGCCCCGGCGCCCGGATCATTGGCCGCAGGCCAGGAAGATTCCGGTAGTTCGGTCGTGACATAGGATCCGGCCCCGACCCGGCCTTCCAGATAGCCTTCCGCCAGCAATTGATCAAAGGCGGACGCCACCGTATTGCGCGACACGCCCAGATCCTGGGCCAGGGTCCGGGTTGATGGCAGACGTTCGCCTGCCGTCAGCCGCCCGGTTAGGATCATGTCGCGCAGCTGGTCATAAAGCTGGCGATGCATTGGCTTTTCACTGTCCCGATCCAGGGCCACCGGCAGCAATGCTGCTTTATCCGTCCTGCGCACCATATTATGCCCCCGCAAATCTCTTTCAAAAAATGGCACCATCAATATTCCAACAATGGTTCTTTTATGCAAGCCAATTTAACCGGCATATGACCATCATCAGAACCACAAGCATTCCAGGCAAAGAAAATGAGTGAATATAATCCCAGTCAAATCTCCCGTGTGAAGCGCGTGCACAGGCGTGCCGCCTATGATTTTAAAACCGTGCACGGCATTCTGGATGCCGCCCATTTCTGTCATGTGGGTTATGTGATCGATGATCAGCCCTATGTAACCCCGACCCTGCATTGGCGCGACGGCAACCGCCTCTATTGGCATGGCTCCAGCGCCAGCCGGATGCTGCGCCAGGTCAAAACCGGCGTGCCGGTCTGTGTGACCGCATCCCTGTTTGACGGCTATGTGCTGGCGCGCTCCGCCTTTCACCATAGCGCCAATTACCGGGCAGTGATGGCCTTTGGCAAAGCGAAGTTGATTGAGGACCCGGCCAAGGCAGAGGCAGCCTTGAAGCTGATGATGGATAATCTCTGGCCCGGCCGCTGGGAGGAATTGCGCCCGGTCCGCGCCCAGGAAATCAAGGCCACCACCGTGGTCACCATGGAGATCGAAGAAGCTTCCGCCAAGATCCGCACCGGCGGTCCTGTCGATGATGAGGATGATTACGCCCTGCCCATCTGGGCCGGGGTTGAACCTGCCCGCCAGATCATTGATCCGCTGGTCGCGGATCCACGTCTTACCGACGGCATTCCCATTCCGGATTATCTGGAATAATACCCTACGTCGGTTAACTTGGGCGGAGGTTAGCCCTCCGCTCCTTTTTGCACATAAACTTTTCTTTATATGCTTTATTGCACCCTGGTCCAAATGATGTAATGCTGAATTTGGCTCTGGTTCTGCGCACCGGTGAAAACCGGGCGGAGCGAAGAGGGAAGCCGGTGAAAGTCCGGCGCTGCCCCCGCAACTGTAAGCGGTAAGCCACCGTTCCACCCAGTCACTGGCCTGATCGCCGGGAAGACGGAACGGCAGCCATGACCCGCAAGCCAGGAGACCTGCCATCAGCCAATTCGTCAACGGGCGGGGTGTCCCGGCGGCTTGGGGTTTTTGCGGTCGTTTCAACCAAACACGCCCCCAATCTGTCAGTACCCGGCCCGGCCAACCATGCACGGGGATACGCATATGACTGACTGTTATTTTCAAACTCGGCTGAAAACCGACCGCGACCCGGCACTCACATCCGTCACGGAAAGGTTTCTGCCATGACAAAAATACACACCCGCAATCTGCTTCAACGCCTGGAGGACGGCCCGGTTATCTGTGCCGAAGGTTTCCTTTTTGAATTGGAACGGCGCGGCTATCTGACAGCCGGGGAATTCGTGCCGGAGGTAGCACTGGAGAACCCCCTTATTCTGGAGGCCGTTCATCGCGATTTCCAGCATGCCGGGTCGGATATTGTCGAGGCTTTCACCTATAACGGCCACCGGGAGAAAATGCGTGTCATCGGCAAGGAAGGCCTGTTGGAGCCCTTGAACCGCGCCGCCCTTCAGATTGCCAGGCGAGTGGCCGACAGTGCCAAGGGCGAACCCAACCTGATGGCAGGCAATATCTCCAACACCAATATCTGGGATCCCAATGACCGCAAGGCACAACTACAGGTTCGGCGCATGTTCGAAGAGATGGTCGGCTGGGCGGTCGAGGAAGGGGCCGACATGCTGATCGGGGAAACCTTCTATTTCGCCGGCGAGGCCCTGGTGGCGCTGGAAGTGATGCGCCAGAGCGGTCTGCCGGCCGTGGTGACATTGGCTCCCATGGCGGCCAATGAAATGATGGACGGAGCCGGGATTGTCGAAACCTGCCAGGAATTGGAACAAATGGGGGCCGACGTGGTCGGGCTCAATTGCTTCCGCGGGCCGGAAATCATGCTCAATGACCTGGTCAAGATCCGCGCGGCGGTCACTTGCCCCGTTGCCGGTCTGCCGGTGCCTTACCGCACCACCGAGGCCGAACCCACTTTCTTTAACCTCACCGATAATAACGGCTGCACCTGCCCCAGCCCCCATGGCCGCACCTTCCCGACCGCGCTCGACCCGCTTTATGTCAATCGTTATGAGATTCGTGATTTCGCCAAGCGGGCCTATGCAGCGGGCATCAGTTATCTGGGGGTCTGCTGTGGCGCCTCTCCCATTCATATCCGCGAGGTCGCCGAAGCGGTCGGTCGCGAAACCCCGGCCAGCCGCTATTCGGAAAAAATGGAAAATCACTTCATGTATGGCAGCCATGAACGCCTGCCGGATCATATAAAAGCCATGGGCGGCGATGCCTGATTTTTCGCGCCGGGGCGGTTGGCCCCACCGCCCCGGCAATTCATGACCTGTTGGACCAAGTCATTGCCACCGTTTGGTGATAGGCAAATATAGCCGAACCCCTCTATGGTTCAGACTTGCTTTTGCAATTGATTGGAACCGGCCTCATGGAAAGCCCGTCAAAACCGATCTGGCTCATCCTCGCGCCGGTCGCCTTCACCCTGCTCTGGGCGGGCGGATATGCTGTCGCCAAGGTCGGTTTGCAATATGCCGAACCGATGACCCTGCTCTCCATGCGTTTCGGTGCCGTCCTCATTCTATTGCTGCCGCTCTATCTGATCCTGCGCCCTGCCCTGCCAAAACGCCCAAAGGACTGGTTGCATCTGGCCGTGGTCGGGGTCTTGATGCAGGCCGTCTATTTCGGTTTCTGCTGGTGGGCCTTCAAGACCGGGGTTTCGGCGGGTGTTCTGGCCATTTTCATGTCCCTGCAGCCAATCCTGGTCGCGGTGCTGGCCCCGTGGCTGGCCCGCGAGAGGGTCAGCTGGAAACGCTGGCTGGGTCTGCTGCTGGGGCTGGGCGGGGTTTTGATTGTCATTCTGGCCCGATCCACCATTACCCCGCCAACATTGGCTGGCATCGTCTTTTCCCTGCTGGGGCTTTTGGGCATCACATCGGGTGTCTTGTATGAAAAACGCTTCGGCATCAGCTATCACCCGGTTGTCTCCAACCTGGTTCAGTATGGCGCAGGCCTGTTTGCCGTGCTCCCGATCGCCTATTTCACTGAGACCATGGCGGTCAAATGGACCGGGGAATTGATGGCGGCACTGGCCTATCTGGTGATCGGCAATTCGATCCTGGCAATCAGCCTGCTGCTGGCCATGATCCGGTCCGGTGAAGTGGCCAGGGTATCGTCCCTGATGTTCCTGGTGCCACCGCTGGCCGCCCTCTTCGGCTGGTGGCTTTTGGGCGAGGCGATGCCGCCTGCCGCCTGGGCCGGGATGGCGTTGGCGGCCCTGGGGGTCTCCATCGCCATCACACGGACCAACCGCCGGGCAGGGTGACCTGCCTGGGCTGCCCCTTTAATTCATCCGCTTGCCTGAATCCTGTGATTCATCGGCCTGATCCTTGCGGATGACCAGATCCATTTCCACCAAGGTTTGCGCCAATTGCACAACCGCACTGGGATCCATCGCAAGTCTGGAAACGACCACGCGCCTTTTTTTGCCCGTATTGGGATCACAGCGGTCCACATAAAAATCCAACCAAAGCCGGCCCAGGCGCCGCCCCAATCGCGCCCCGTAAACACCTTCGACAACAGTTTCGGTCAGACCATCATTCAGGTCCACTACAATAGCCTCGCTCATTGAAATTCGTCTCCATCATACTGATACAATTACCACTTTGGCGCCGATGGTGTGACAGTATTCCTGGAGGACAACTTGCATATTCGCGTCATATTTGCATTTATTTTCATAGCTCTACATATGTTAGATACTTTGCCCTTCTCGCTGGTGCGCTACAAAAATGACTCTCCGCCCGAAAAAAACCTGCAATAGGCAGGCCGAGTCGCCAAAATTCAATAAATCTGGACCTCTCCGCCCGCAGCCCTTAAAGAAAACGGGATATTTCAACGCTCGGCGGGAGGCATTCCATGATCATCTATCATCTGGCACGAAAAGCGGCCTGGGAACAGGCAGAACGAGCCGGGGCCTATACCGGCACGCCGGAGGATCTGGCCGATGGCTTCATGCATTTCTCCACCGCCGCCCAGGTGGCGGAAAGTGCCGCCAAACATCGCGCAGGCGAAACCGACCTGATCCTGATCGGGGCCGAGGGCGATGAATTGGGCGCAGCGCTCAAATGGGAGGAAAGCCGGGGTGGCCAGCTGTTCCCGCATCTCTATGCCGACCTGCCGCTTTCGGCTGTCAAAATGGCGATACCGCTGGAACTGGGGCCGCATGGCCTGCATCTTTTCCCCGACCTGACCGACTGAGGACCAAGCCCCATGTCTCTTGCCAGCCTCGCCCTGCCGCTGCTCCGCTGCCTGGATCCGGAAACCGCCCATAACCTGACCCTGAAAGCGCTCAAACTGGGCCTGGGGCCGAAGGATACCGGTAATGATGATCCGGTGCTGGAAACCACTTTGTGGAACCGCCGCTTCCCCAACCCGATCGGCCTCTCCGCCGGCTTTGACAAAAATGCCGAGGTAACGGCCGCCATGCTGGCCACCGGCATGGGCTTTGTCGAGGTCGGATCGATCACGCCCAAGGCCCAGCCCGGCAATCCGAAACCGCGCATCTTCCGCCTGCCGGACGATGGTGGTGTGATCAACCGGCTGGGTTTTAACAATCTGGGCATGGACGAGGCGGCGAAAAATCTGGCAAAGCGTCACAACGGCATCATCGGGGTCAATCTGGGCAAGAATAAAACCTCCGAGGATGCCGCCGCCGACTATGCCATGGGCACCAGGAAGCTGGCCCCCTTTGCCGATTATCTGGTGATCAATGTCTCTTCCCCCAACACACCGGGCCTGCGCGCCCTGCAGGACCCGTCCGAGTTGATTGGCCTGATCCAGGCAGTTCGGCGCGAGCGCGATGCGGTGGCCCGGGAGCGCAATCTGCCGGTCCTGGTCAAGATCGCGCCCGACCTCAATGACGAGGATGTGGCCGAGATCTGCAATCTCGCGCTTGAGCAGGCTCTGGACGGCATGATCGTCTCCAATACCACCATCGCCCGGCCGGAAAGCCTGCATCACCAGGATGTCGCTAGGGAAACCGGAGGGCTGAGTGGCAAGCCGGTCTTTGGCCCCTCCACCGAGATGCTGCGCAAGGTCTATATCGGCACCGAGGGTAAAATCCCGCTGATCGGTGTCGGCGGGGTGGCCAGCGGCCGCGATGCCTATGAAAAAATCCGCGCCGGGGCCAGCCTGGTCCAGCTCTACACCGCCCTGGTTTTCCATGGTCCGGCGCTCATCCCTGCGATCAAGCGGGAATTGGCGGAATGCCTTAAACGCGATGGCTTTGCCTCTGTCCAAGAGGCGGTCGGTGCCGATCATGCAAAGGCTTCGGTTAAGGAATCCTAGCCAACGGCTTGATTTCGTTATAATAGTGGTATGAAGAAGCAAAAACTTGCGAGGCGGGAGGGTTTCGCAGGTTTTCGGTTTGCTTTCGGCTTTGGGCCCGGGGGTAGAATGAAAACAGCCTGGCATGGCATCTTGATCGCTGGATATGCGCTGCTCGCGGCGATGATCGCGCTGCTTTTGCCTGCGCTCTTGCCGGAGACGGCGGGCGGCATTGCGATCCTGTTGGCCATCGTCAGTTTCATGGCCTGTGCGCTGGCCCATGAGATTTTCACCCGCCGCCAGAATGACGCCCAGACCGTGCGCCGCATGCTGGCCTTAAAAAAGGCCTACGACCTGCAAAAAGAGGAATTGCAGCAGGCGCTGGCCGATATCAGGAGCCAGGGTGGTCGACGCCCCGCCCCGCGCAATCCGATTTCGGACAGTGAAGATTTTTTCCGCCCCGATCCGCCGGTCAGCGGCAGTGATTTCCCATCCAGTCGCCCGGCCCCTGCCGAGGACCGCCCGCCGCAGCCCATGCCAAGACAGGCCGCGCCCCGGCAGGTGCCCCCCCGTCCCGACAGGATGCACCGGGAAATGCCACTGCCCGATGCCCGTCCCGAACGGCCGCCATTGCACAACGCACCGGAAGATGAGGATGAACCCCTCTTCCCCGAACAACGCCAAGTGCAAAAGGCAGGAGGCCAGTCTGGCCTGCAGACCAAGGAGCTCCAGGATATGGAGGCCGAGGTGAAGGTGCTGCATTCCCTGGTCGAACAGCTTTATAATGATGATGGCCTTTATGGCCGCAAAACCGAGAGCGCACCCGCCCCGGAACCGGTCAAGCCAAAGCGCCGGGGCCTGCGCATTGTCGGCAAGGGCAGCGACAGCGCCCTTCTGGACACGGTGCGTGAAGGCCTGCGCCATGACCGGATCGACCTCTATTTACAGCCTATTGTCAGCCTGCCCCAGCGCAAGCGCCGGTTTTATGAGTGTTTCAGCCGGATCCGGGCCGCCGATGGCGCGGTGATCAAGCCCCAGGAATATATGCCAGTGGCCGAGAAAGAAGGACTGGTCGCAGCCATCGACAATATGCTGCTCTTCCGATCGGTCCAGTTGCTGCGCAAGGTGCGCGCCCATGATTATTCCATGGCCTTTTTCTGCAATGTCTCGCCCTACAGCTTGGGCGATGAAAAATTCCTGAAGGAATTCATCAGTTATATGGAAAGCCATCAGGATCTGGCCCCCAGCCTGGTCATGGAACTGAAACAGGGCGATGTGCCGGACGACCTGAATGGACTGAGCCCGCAGATGGACCGCCTGGGCCGGATGGGTTACCGCTTCGCCTTGAACAGCGTCACCGATTTCGACCTGGATTTCAAAGAATTGCAGCGTCATCATTTCCATTTCGTCAAGGTTGACGCCAAGGCCCTGATCAACCGGTTCAAGGAAAGCCCTGCCGGCGGCGAGATTCGCAGCTTCAAACAGCAGTTGGATGACAAGGGTATCGATATGATCGTTGAAAATATCGAGACCGAGCAAATGTTGATTGAACTGCTCGACTTCAATATTGATTATGGTCAGGGTTTCTTGTTCGGCGAACCACGGATCAGCAAGGACCCCACCACCGGCATGCGGGCAATCTGATCGGCCTTTGCCATTCGTCTTTTACCCAATAGGGACTTATTTCGCATCATGAGCACAAATCTGGTCAGCGGCCTTTCCGAGATCGTCGACGATTACGACCTTTTCCTGATCGACCAATGGGGCGTCATCCATAATGGCGAAACCGCCCATGACGGCGCATTGGAAGCATTGGCCAAACTGCATGAGGCCAATAAGCGGGTGATCATCCTGTCTAATTCCGGAAAACGGGTGGAGGATTCCTTTGCCCGCATGGAACGGATGGGGGTAAAGCCGGATTATTATGATCATGTGGTCACCTCCGGCGAGATGGTCCATCGCAATTTCCTCGAGCCCAAAGATCCTTTCTATGCGGCTCTCGGCAAAAATTATGTGATTTTCAGCTGGAATGACGATTCCAACGCTGTGACCGATGGTTCCGACAAACAGAAGGTGGATGATATCGATGATGCCGATTTCATCCTCTGCACCGGCACCGACCAGGGGGATTTGGATTTTTACCGCCCGATCCTGGAAAAGGCCGTGACCCGCAACCTGCCGCTGATCTGCGCCAACCCGGATCTGGTCAGTGTGGCACCCGACGGCACATTGAACATGTGTCCCGGCATGGTGGCCAAAACTTATGAAGAAATGGGCGGGCCTGTGCGCTGGCACGGCAAGCCACAGAAAGAAACCTACGACCATTGCAAGGCGCTGGCCCCCGATTGCACCCGCATCTTAGGCATCGGGGATTCTCTGCGCCATGATATCAAGGGCGCCAATGACGCGGGCGGGGATGGTTTGTTTGTCTGCGGCGGCATCCATGCCGATGAAGTGGGCAACCCGCCCAACGAAGTGGCGCTGGCCAACCTGTTTGATATTTACGCGATCACGCCGAAATACTCGGTGGCCCGGTTCGTCTGGTAAAAGATAACAGCGCTAATTTTTGCCCCGGAAACCGCCATCCGGCTTTCCGGGGTTTTTCATGCCCTGGTCACAGATAGGCCCGGCCCGCATTGGCCAGTTTTTCGAAATCACCAAGTTCGCTGTAGATATAGGCGCAGGTCCGGACCCACAATTTCCCGGCAAAGGGTTTGACCGCAACCTCGATACCATGTTCGTCGCGGAATTTGCGGATCAAAGTCAAGGCGGCATCATCCTTGGCCGGTTCGGAACCCGGCCAGGCAACCGTGGCCATAAAGCCGCTCATCCTGTCGGACTCACCACGCTCCGTACCCCAGGCCTCACTTAGCAGGTTCGCGCCATCACGCACCAAAGTCCGGCAATATTGATAGATTTCCTTTTCCCCCCAACCGGCGCGGAAGACAATCGCATCCTTGATCGAAAGATAGGGGGTGAAATCCTTAGTACCCGGCCAGTCAAAGGCCATATTATAGCCGTCGCCGATAAAATGGCTGATCGTGGTCGGGCGCAAACGGTGCTGCCGGTCTGGATCGGTCCAGATGAAGCCACAGCCGCGCGGCGCCCCCAGCCATTTATGGGCATTGCCCACATACCAGGTCGCCCCCAGCTCGTTCAGTTTCAAATTCAACATGCCCGGCGCATGGGCACCATCCACCAGAACCGGGATGGCCCTGTCCTGGCATTCATCGATAATGTCCGCAATCGGTAATTTCACCGCGGTTGGCGAGGTCACATGGTCAATCACTACAAGCCTGGTGCGCGGGCTGAGCTTGCCGACGATCGCCTCGGTCGCATCACCCGGATCCCTGACCGGGAAAGGCACTTTGGCATAGATGATCCGTGCGCCTGCTCGTTCGGCAACAAATTCGAGGGTGCGCAGAACCGCGCCATAACAATGATCCGTGGTGACAATCTCGTCGCCGGGCAACAGCGCCAGGGATCGCAAAATCGCATTCACGCCGGTCGTGGCGTTATCGACAAAGACAAGGTCTTCGCCATTGCCGCCCAGGTAACTGCCCAACAAGCTGGCGGAACCACGTAATTGCGGGATCAGCTCTTCCCGGAGATAGCGGGTCGGCTGGCGCTCGATCCCGTGCCGCGTTTTTTCCGCCGCTTCCATGACTGGCCTGGATATGGCTCCATAAGCGCCATGATTCAGATAGGTGCATTCTTCTTCCAGATACCAGAATTTCCTGGCATCCCGTCCCCATTCCATTCGCGCGGCTTGGCCGCTGTCATTGGACGTTATGTTCATTCTCTAACCCGCACAGTTTCAACCCCGGTTGCAACAGGCCGACTCTGTGTGCAGCGCGGCATCCGGTCAAGTAAATTTGCGTCAAATACTACGCAAAATCGGGCGAAATGACTTTTTATTCCGCTTCCCGCCGCCAGGCGAGCAGCAGCAGCGCCAGAAGAACCGAGAGCGAGACCCAGGCCGGCAACAGGGAAACCACCTGCAAGCCGGTTACCACATGATCCTCATTGCGCCGCAGACCGATCCAGTCATTCCCCGCGCTAGCGCTCAGTGTGCGCCGCAACCTGATATCCGGTACCCGGTTGTCGATCCAGCGCACCGACCCCTGGCTTGCCTTCACCAAAGGCGCGACCTGGGCATCGGTGGAGATCACTTCCGCCAGTTCCAGCCCCGCTGCCCCGCCAACCGCCGCCAACACCTCATGGGTTTCGTCCGTCACCCGGTAAATGCCGTTCTGATCAACGCCAACCCCGCCCTGATAGCGGCCATTGCCCGTATGTTTCAGGGTCAGTGTCTCTTTGCTGCCATCCGGCTTATAGATGTCGACCGAAGGTGCAATCGGCAGCAGGCTGCGAAGCTCAATTTGCATATGCCCATCCCGGACCGTGGCCCGCAGATCGTTTTCTTCCAGTTCCGGTTCCTTCATCAGCCAATGGGCCAGACGACGGATCAGTTCCGCATAAGGCCCGCCGCCTTCATAGCCCCTGGCCCAGAGCCAGATCTGGTCACTGGTCAATTGCGCGACACGGCCCTTGCCAACCCGGTCGACCACCAGCAAAGGATTGTCATCCAGCCCGGCCATCAACACATTGCCGCCTCTGGGCCGCACTTCAATCTGGCGGTACCACCGGCCCCAACGGATGTCATCTTCCAGGGAGATCACCGGCCCGCCGGGCAGGCGCGCCGTGATCGGATGACGCAGGCCATCGCCGGTCAGGGCCGGTTTAAAGCCTCGCTCAATCACCGCCCCGGTCGGCTCACCTGGCAATATCTCGCCCATGGCGGTGCGATAAAGGCTCATCGGCCCGGCAAATCCAGGGCCGACCACTTCCAGCAGCGCCCCGCCATTGCGGACAAATTCAACGATATTGCGTAAATAAAGCGACGGCAGCACGCCCCGGCGGCGATAACGGTCAAAAACTATCAGATCAAATTCTTCCAATTTGTTCTGGAACAGCTCCCGGGTCGGAAAGGCAATCAGCGACAGCTCATGGATCGGGGTGCCATCCTGTTTTTCCGGTGGGCGCAAGATGGTGAAATGCACCAGATCCACCGAAGGGTCCGCCTTTAAAAGATTGCGCCAGGTCCGCTCGCCCGGATGCGGCACCCCAGACACCAGCAGCACCCGCAACCGGTCACGCACTGCATTCACCGTGACCAGCGCGCGGTTGTTTTCCGCCAGCAATTCCCCATCGACCACATCCGTTGCCAGCGAGATCAGCATTTTGCCGCGCCGTTCCAGCGGCACTTCCAGCTGCACATCCCGGCCCAGCGGCACATTGATCCGGCGCTCCCGTTCGCCCGCTACTTTCAGGACCAGACCGGCCTGGCCTTCCGCCATGCGGCTGTCTTCCACCCGCACGGTCAGGGTCGCCTGTTCGCCGACCACGCCATAGCCCGGTGCCTTGACCACCACCAGCCTGCGGTCATGGTCCCGCGCGCTGCCGGTCAATAACACATGAACGGGCGCACTCACCTGGCGCTGGCCCTCAATCTCCTCAACTGGCGGCACATCGTGGATCTGGCCGTCCGAGATGATGATTGTACCCGCCAGGCGCTGGCGCGGGATGTCGGCAACGGCTTCGCGCAGGGCATCATGCAGCCTGGTCCCGCGCCGGCCTTCCGCCAGATTGTCATGACGCAGGGTCACCCTGCGGATCTCAAGCGTATCTTCATGGATGGCCAGGCTTTCAAGTAAGGCCTTTTCTGCGGCGTCGGTCTGTTCAGCCCGCGCCCCCAAACCCTGGGACGGCGTCCGGTCCACCATGATCAGCGCCACATCTTTGCGGGTCTCCCGCTGTTCCAGAACCAGACTGGGATCGGCCAATACCACCAGGATGGCTGCAAAAACAAAGATCCTGACCATGCTGCCTCTGGCCCGGCGGACCATAGCATAGATTCCGGTCAGCAGACATAAGAGGCCAAGCGCCGCCAGGATCTCAGGCGAGACCATCGGTGACCAGGCAATGCTTGCGGTATTCACGATCCCATCATCCCCTATTGCCCCAGCCGTTCCAAAATCGCCGGCACATGCACCTGGTCGGCTTTGTAATTTCCGGTCAGCATATACATCACCAGATTGACCCCGAACCGATAGGCAATTTCTCGCTGCCTCTCACCACCGGGCACGGTCGCAAAACGCGGTCGCCCATAGGAATCCAACGCCCAGGCCCCGGCCCAATCCGCATTGCCAATCACCATCCGGGACACGCCGTCATTGGCGCCGCGCCCCTGCGGCTCGACCCAAAGGCCGCCATCCTGCCAACGGCCTGGAAATTCCTGCAGCAGGTAAAAGGATTTGGTCAAAACATGCCCAGCCGGGATCTTGGTCAAAGGCGGAATATCCAGCCCCCGCGTCAGTCGCCAAAGTTCGCTGCGCTCCGAATCCAGCAGGCTATTGGGATTCTTGGAGCGGGTATCAATCAGGATCGTGCCACCCGCCGCCATAAATTGATTGAGATTTTCAACCGCCGTCCGGCTAAGATCCGGCTGGTCCGGGGTGATCGGCCAATAGAGCAACGGAAAGAATGAAAGATCATCCTGGACCAGATCTACCCCAATCGGCTGGGTCGCCTCCACGGCGGTGCGCTGGTTCAGCACCCGGCCCAGCCCTTCCAGGCCTTCCTGGCTGATCCGGTCCACCTGATCGTTGCCGGTAACCACATAAGCAAGCGCGGTGCCACCCGACGCCGCCAACGCAAATGCTTCCCGGGGATTGTTGGCGCCCGGAGCTGCGGCCGGGGAAATCACGGTTTGCTGGGCCTGCCCGCTGCCGGGTTGCACAATCCCGACCAGGATCAGTGCCAAAACCGGTACCGCGGTCCGGACCGCGGTCAATTGTCCGCGCAGATAGAGGGACAGCCAGGCATCCAGCAAGACCAGAAGCAGCGCCGATACCAGCAGCCAGGGTTGCAGATCAAAGCCCGCATCGGTTCGATAGCCATCCAGTTCCACACCTGGGGGAATATCCGAGAGCCGCTCCGGTACCGTCATATGATCCATGACATTCACAGCTCTACCAAACCCTTCCGAGCCATAAAGCCCCGGCGGGAACAGGGCAGAGAGGCCGCCTTCCGTTCCGGCACCGTCTTCGCCGTCTTCGACGGGCAATGCCCGTGCGGATTTGAGCGGCGGCCCCAATTCTCCAAACGCATCCAGTGTTTTTAGCGGTGGCAGCAGCTTGATCTCGTCACCCAAGGTGGTCTGGCTGCTGGAGGAAAGACGGCCCAGACGTTCCAGCATTTCCACAAATAACCCCGAAAGCGCCAAGCTGGACCAGTCCGCATTCGCCGTGGTGTGGAACAGAACCAGCCAGCCCTTGCCCAGTCGCCTGCCGGTCACTAAGGGGGTTCCGTCATCCAGTTCCGCCCAGGTGCGCGCAGCCAGATCCGGGCCCGGTTGCGCCAAAACCTGACGAGTGACGGTCACATCTTCAGACGGTTCCAAACCGGCAAAGGGCCCGTCATCGGAAAACGCGCCCAACTTGACTGCACTGCCCCACTGCATGGCCCCATCCTGTATCCGGCCGCCCTGTCGCAGAGTCACCGGCAGCAACCCGTCGTCGGGATGATGGGAAAGCCTGGGCCCGGCAAACCGCACCAAGACCCCGCCATCGCGGGTCCAGCGGTCCAGCATCTCCCGCTCTTCTTCTGCCAGGGCTACCGCATCCGGCAGCACAATCATGCCCTGCCCCGACCGAACCAGGATGTCCACAGGAGCCTGGCTCATCTCAGCCTCGGGTGCCAAGGCCCGCGTGAGGTAATAATTATCCGACAGCAACGTCAGCGAACTGCCTGCCGCTACATTTTGCGCCAAACCGACCGCCACCCGATCCCAAAGTGTATCCAGAAGGTAGACCGCGCCGGCATGCCGCTCGCCCTGGACCTCGATATAGGCCAACTGCGTTTCAATCGCCTGCGGCAATTCCAGAGCCAGCTCCCGGGATTTCTCCCCTTGTGCCATGGTCACATCTTGGCGCATCAGAACCCGTCCGTCAGCGCCACGCGCCAAAACGGCCAGCTGCTGAGGAAAACTGTCCGAAGCCCGGCTGATACGCACCGTCGGATGACCGGCCGCCCCGCGTTCCACCGCCACAAAGGCCGGCAAGGCCTGACTTTCCGGCGTGAGAATCTTGATAGTGCCATAGCGTTGGAGGCGGCCGAATAATCCCGCCCCTTCCATCGGCATCAGCCCACTACCGGCCCAAACCACATTCGCGGGCCCTTCAGACAATGCCTCTTCAACCGCGTCAACCGCCGCCTCCGGATCACCCGGCCACGGGAATGGCTGCAGGGATTTCAGCCAGCTCAAAGCATCATCATGGTTCATCTGGCGCGCGGCAGGCACTTCGCCATCCGCGCCAGGGGCCGTGCTCACCGTGATCACCCCCCTCTCCTCACGCCCGGCCAGGTCAACAATCGCGCTCAAAGCATCCATACGACCGGTCCAGCCCTTTGCAGCAGTCCAGCCGTTTTCAACCACCAACACCAGCGGCCCCTGGCCTTTCAGGGTCCGGTTATCATTCATCAGGGGATGCGCGCAGGCCACGATCAGCAGAGCCACAGCCACCAGCCGCAACAGCACAAGCCACCAGGGGGCGTCGGCGCTGGTCTGTTCCGTAGCATTCAGACCGAAGAGCAGGCGGATGGCCGGAAAATGCAGTTGCTTTGGCGCCGGCGGCGTCACCCGGAGCAGCCACCAGAGCAGAGGCAGCCCCAACAGCCCCAGCAAAAGCCAGGGTTCAATGAAACTGAGCGCGCCGAAACTGATCATCCATGTTCTCCCGCGCGTGCCTGCCAATCCGCACCGCCCCGATCATGGCTGAGTGACTGAAATGCCGCCAGCAAAGCGGTTTCCGCGGGCATATCCGTCCGATGTTCCAGCCACTGCCAGCCCAACCGCCGCGCCTGGTCTCGAAGGGCAGCATAATGGGCATGGCGTTTTTCCCGATATTCGCTGCGCAGTGACTGCGCCTTGCGGACCAGCAGCATACCCTCCTCCTCCAGGCCGGAGAACCGCACCCGACCACGATAGGGCAAGGCCTCTTCCGCAGGATCCGTGATTAGCCATAACAGGCCTTTTTGCCGCCGGTCGGCCATCGCCTCCATCATGCCCAGCAGCTTGTCCATCGGCGCCAGGAAATCACTGATCAGGACCACCTGGCCAAAAGGCGGCAGGGGCAGCGGTGCCGGCAAACTCTCCGACAGGCCACGTTCCAGGGTATCCGCGCCAATGCCCGCCACCTTGCCCGGTGTCAGGGTCAACGCTTCGGCCAGCCGGTGCAGGGTGGCCTTGCCGGACCCCGCGCGGGTCACGCCATCCATTAAACCGATCCGCTCGCCAGAGCGCAGCAGCAGGATCGCCAGCCCCAGGGTCAGGACTGTCGCCCGGTCCAGCTTGGTCG
This sequence comes from Aestuariispira insulae, assembly GCF_003385955.1. Taxonomy (GTDB): domain Bacteria; phylum Pseudomonadota; class Alphaproteobacteria; order UBA8366; family Aestuariispiraceae; genus Aestuariispira; species Aestuariispira insulae. The sequence goes on along the minus strand of NZ_QRDW01000008.1, from coordinate 42,794 downwards.
GCAGGCCGCGCACCGACCGGAACGCCATGGATGGGGAGGAATCGCGCCAGGCCCAAACGGTCTGGGACGCCTCCCATTCGGATTCCCGTACGTAAAGACTGTCTGATTTTGCGGAACGCCGCCAATCCACCTGGGCCGCACTATCCCCCTGGTGAAAGGCCCGATATTGCCAGAAGCTTTCGCCCTGGCCGGTACGCCGTCGCCCGTGAATGCCCTGATCCACCGTGGCGGCGACCCTTTCAGCCTCGATCATCAATCCCGGCATGTCCGCAACATGATGCTCTGCCAGGCTGAGCGCCTGATCCCGGGTCAGGTTATGATCGGCATGCTGTTTTCTCAACGCAACTGCTCCGTCAGGCCTCCAACGACATCCTGTAAGGTCACACCCTCGCTACGCGCGCTGAAGCTCAGCGCCATGCGATGCTGCAGCACCGGTTTTGCCAACGCGATCACATCATCAACGGATGGTGCCAATCGTCCGTCCAGCACCGCACGGGCCCGAACCGCCAGCATCAGTGCCTGGCTGGCCCTCGGCCCCGGTCCCCAGGCCACATGGCGCTGGACCAGTTCCAGCGGGCTGCTTTCCGGCCGTGCGCTGCGGACCAGGGTCAAGATGGCCTCTACCACACTGTCGCCCACCGGCACATGACGCACCAGTTTTTGGGCATCGCGCAGCTTTTCCGACGTCAGCACACGATCCGCCTGCGCCCGACTGACGCCGGTGGTGGCCAGGATGATTTCACGTTCCGACGCGCTGTCGGGATATTCGATATTGATCTGAGCCAGGAACCGGTCCAGCTGTGCTTCCGGCAGCGGATAGGTGCCTTCCTGCTCAATCGGGTTCTGGGTCGCCAGCACATGAAACGGCTGCGGCAAACGGTGATATTCCCCCGCGATCGACACCCGCCCTTCCTGCATGGCCTGCAACAGGGCGGATTGTGTGCGCGGGCTGGCGCGGTTGATCTCGTCACCCATCAGAAGCTGGGTGAAAACCGGCCCCTTAATGAAACGGAAATGGCGCTTTCCATCATCGCCTTCCTCCAGCACCTCAGATCCCAGGATATCCGCCGGCATCAAATCCGGGGTGAACTGAATGCGCATTTCATCCAAGCCCAGCACGCGCCCCAAGGTTTCCACCAAAAGCGTCTTGCCCAGCCCCGGCACGCCAACCATCAGGGCATGCCCGCCGGCCAAAAGGGTGATCAGGGACTGGTCGACGACCTGGTCCTGCCCAATGATAACCCGCTGGATCTCCTGCCGGGCACGATTCATGGAATCGACAATCTGTTCCAACTGGTTTTCGATATCCGGAACAGGTTCCAAGGTCTCGGTTTCCACAGTGCCGTCTGAATCGAGCTTGGACAAGGCATACCTCCAGGAGCTTTTGGGCCGCACAGACCCGTCCAGGGATCTGCCGGTAACCAGTTTCGGACAACAGGGTTGAACAGTAATGAAAACTGTCTAATTCCCAGTATATGGTCTAATGACTATATAAGTCTTAACAGATCTTTGTATCATAAAATAATCGCGAGAAAGACATCCCAGGGATGAGCCAAGATAAAAAACCGCAATCAAAGATGAAAGAAACCGCGCCAACCAGGCTTAAACAGCTGATGGAAACAGGTGGCGGCTTCTCCGGTTTTCCCTGGCCCGACCATTATTGCGACTTTGATATCCGCATCAAACGGGACGGCAGCTGGCATTATCAAGACAGCCCGATCGACCGGATCAAACTGTGCCAGCTTTTCGCCACCGTCCTGCAACGGGATAAAGACGGCGATTTCTGGCTGGTCACCCCCGGGGAAAAAGGCCGAATCGAGGTTGAGGATGCGCCCTTTGTCGCGGTTGAAATGACCGTCGAGGGCAGCGGCCGCGAGCAAAAATTGGGCTTTCGGACCAATCTGGATCATTGGGTGGCTCTGGATGAAAACCACACTCTTCGGATTGAAGAAGATCTTGATACAGGCACACCATCACCTTACATCCATGTCAGGGACGGCCTGGAAGCTTTGATCGGCCGGGCGGTCTTTTTTGACCTGGCCAATCTTGCGGAAGAAGGGCCCGCGGAAGAGGGGGAAGAAAACGGACAGACGATTTTGGGCGTCTGGAGCCATGGTTCTTTCTTTCCCTTAGGCAGCGTATGAAACCGGAAAGCATGGAATACCCGTTGGAACGGCAGCAAATCCTCGATCAATTCATCAATCGCCCGCTGGGGCGCAACCGGGGCGATGATGATCTGAATCCCGGCATGGCACCAGTGCGCGACCGGCTTGTCCCCGCCGCCGTATTAGTCCCGATCATCGAGCGCGAGGACGGCCTGACCGTGCTTTTGACCAAGCGGACCGATCATTTGAATGACCATGCCGGCCAGGTCAGTTTTCCCGGTGGCCGGGTAGAACCGGATGATGACAGCCTGATTGAGACCGCCTTACGGGAAACCGAGGAAGAAATCGGCCTCGACCGCCGCCATATCGAAACCATCGGCCAGTTGGACCGCTATATCACCAGAACGGGATTTGATGTGACACCGGTTGTCGGCCTGGTGCGGCCGCCCTTTTCCCTGAGCCCGGATTCCTTTGAGGTCGCAGAAATATTCGAGGTGCCGCTCTCGTTTTTCATGGCCCGGGAAAATCATGAAAAACGGTCACGCGAATGGCAGGGAAAGACACGCTATTTCTATGTCATGCCCTACCTGGAGTATTATATCTGGGGCGCGACAGCCGGCATGCTGGTTAATCTGGTGGATATATTGAGTGAGCAATGATTAAGTTAATTCTGACAATTCTTCTTCCGCTGATCGCACCGACGGTGCTGTATTTCTTCTGGATGAAGCTGCGCCGCCACAAAGCCAAGGCGATGGCAACGGGCGAACCTTTGCCGGAATGGGAAAAGCTGCCCTGGCCCTGGCTTATCGGCGGCGGCTGCATCCTTACCGTCGTCAGCCTGCTGATCATCGGGATCCCGAGCACCCATGACCGGGACAGCATCTATGTGCCGCCGCGCATGGAAGACGGGGTCCTGGTCCCCGGCCATTTCGAAGATGCGCCAACAAACGAACCAACACAGCAATGAGCCAACATATTTTTAGCTGACAGATATCATGACTGCGCACCAAACCCGACTGCCGAAACAGCCCTGGATGGCCACCCCGGAAACCCGTGCGGTGATGGATTGTCTATCCAATGGCGGCGGGGAGGCCCGTTTCGTTGGCGGCTGTGTGCGTGATGCGCTGTTGGGACGCGCGATCGGCGATATTGATATCGCCACAAACCTGCCGCCGGAAAAGGTTCAGCAGCTTTTGGAACTGGCGGGTATCCGATGTGTGCCAACCGGCCTGAAACATGGCACGGTCACCGCCATTGCCAGTCATATCCCCTATGAAATCACGACCCTGCGCCGAGATGTGGAAACCGATGGTCGCCATGCGGTAGTCGCCTTCACCGATGACTGGAAGGAAGATGCCAGCCGGCGTGATTTCACCATGAATGCGCTCTCTATGGATGGCGAAGGGCTGATCACTGATTTTTTCAACGGTGTCGAAGATGCAAAAACCGGTCATATCCGGTTCGTAGGCAATGCCAAGACCCGGCTGGAAGAGGATGTCCTGCGGCTTTTGCGCTATTTCCGCTTTTACGCTCACTATGGCAAGGGCGCGCCCGATGCCGAAGCCATTGCCGCCTGCCAGTCCATGGCCGTCCACCTGCCCCGGCTGGCCGCCGAGCGCGTGCGGGTGGAGTTGCTAAAGCTTCTTGCTGCGGATGATCCGGCCCCGAGCCTGCGCCTGATGTATAGCGCCGGTGTCTTTGAAATGCTTTCCGCTGCCGGCGCCATTCATTTTGACGAAACCGGACTGGACCATCTTAATCGACTGATCGCACTGGAAAAGGAACGCGGACCTGCCGACCCGATCCGGCGCCTGGCCTGCCTGTTCTATGATGCGATGGATTTTGCGGATGCCAAAAAGCATGCCCGCGCCTTACGCCTGTCCAATGCGGAACAGCATCGCTTTTCTGAGATCCTCTCAAAACCGTTTAACGGCCAGCAACCGGGCGACAGTGACTTTTTTCTCACCTATTTCCGGACCGGGCCCGAAGGTGCAATTGATGCCGCCATGATCGGCCTCGCGGTAGAAGCGCCCGGCCATTGGCATGATGTCATCGACTATGCCGAACAAACCGGTCTGCCCAGATTCGAGCTACGTGGCCGGGACGCACAGGATCTGGGCCTGCCCCCAGGCCCCGCGATCGGTGCGAGGCTTGCCCAAGTCCGGGATTGGTGGATCCATGAAGGATTCCGGCCCGATCTTTCTGCCTGCCAGGAAAAACTGCGCCAGCTTGCCACGGACAATCGGGAATTACCTGCATGAGCCTTCGGCGGATCTGTTTTGTCGGCGACAGCGTTACCAACGGCACCGGCGACGCTGATTGCCGGGGCTGGCCAGGGCGTCTGAGCGCAGCGGAAATAACGGCAAACGGCCATGACCTCACCTGCTATAATCTCGGCGTACGCGCCGAGACCAGCAGCCAGATCCGGGATCGCTGGCAGGATGAATGCCGTGCACGCCTGCCCGGCCATGTCCCCGCCGGCATCACCTTCATGTTCGGCCTGAATGATATCGCGGATGAACAGGACAGCCGGAGGGTTTCGCTGGCACAATCCCTGGAAAATGCCGAGGCCGTTTTGACCGCCTCAGCCGCAACCTGGCCCGTTCTATGGTTAGGACCGACACCAGTGCGCCGGGACAATCCGAAAATCAGCCCCGGCAAGGGCATCACCTATCGGTTTCATGCAGATCGGGTCACGGAATTGAATGCCCGTTTCTCCACCCTGGCAAAGCGGCTCGATATCCCCTATCTAGATTGTCATGGCCATCTTGCCGACACGCCCGAATGGGATCACAGTCTGAATGAAGGTGATGGTGTTCATCCCACCGGCGCGGGTTATGAATTCCTGTCCCGGCTGATTGAAAATTGGCGGCCCTGGCGCCGCTGGTTCGACTAACCCTCTTAAGTGAAGAGCAGATTTATATGAGCGCAGATACTAACCCGCCCGTCATCCGTCTTCAGGACTATACCGCGCCCGCCTATCGGCTGCGCCATGTGGAGATGGTGTTTGACCTGGATCCGGAAAGCACCCTGGTCACCACCACAATGGCCGTCACCCGGCTGGCCGGAATGGAGGTGCCACTGGAACTGGACGGTGACAGGGACATGGCGCTGGTATCGGTCTGGCTCGACAACCGCGAACTGCCGGACGGGCGCTATGAGCTGACTGAAGAAAGCCTGACCTTGCGCGATCTGCCAGAAGAATTTGAGCTTCAGATTCAGACCAGCATCAATCCCAAGGCTAACACCAAGCTGGAAGGGCTTTACCAGTCGAACGGCATGTTCTGCACCCAATGTGAAGCGGAAGGCTTCCGACGGATCACGTTCTTCCCGGACCGCCCGGACGTGATGACCACCTACCGGGTGACAATCCGCGCGCCCAAGGCCGACTATCCGGTGCTGCTGTCCAATGGCAATAACGTGGAAAATGGTGATCTGCCCGATGGCCGTCATTATGCGGTCTGGGACGACCCTTTCCCGAAACCCTCTTACCTATTTGCCCTAGTGGCGGGTGACTTGGCCATGATGGAGGACAGATTCACCACCATGGGTGATCGTGACGTCACCTTGAGGATCTTTGTCGAACATGGCAACGAGAGCCGCTGCGCTTATGCCATGGATTCGCTCATCCGCTCGATGAAATGGGACGAAGAGCGATTTGGCCTGGAATATGACCTGGATATTTTCAACATCGTCGCCGTTTCCGATTTCAACATGGGCGCGATGGAAAATAAGAGCCTCAATATCTTCAATGCCAAATACATCCTGGCCGATCCGGAAACCGCGACGGACGCTGATTTCGCATTGGTCGAAGGCATTGTGGCACATGAATATTTCCATAACTGGACCGGCAACCGTGTCACCTGCCGAGACTGGTTCCAACTCAGCCTGAAGGAAGGCCTGACCGTCTTCCGCGACCAGGAATTTTCCGGAGACCAGCGTTCCCATGCCGTGCAGCGGATCGAGGATGTCCGTATGCTGCGCGCGCGCCAGTTCCCGGAGGATGCAGGCCCTCTATCACACCCTGTGCGCCCGGACAGCTATATCGAGATTAATAACTTCTATACCGCCACTGTTTATGAAAAAGGTGCCGAAGTCATCCGTATGATGCATTCTATTCTGGGCGAGGACGGTTTCCAGAGGGGCATGAAGCTCTATTTCGAGCGCCATGACGGCCAGGCCGTCACCTGTGATGATTTCACCGCTGCCATGAGCGATGCCAATGATATGGATCTCTCCCATTTCAAACTTTGGTATTCCCAGTCAGGCACCCCGTTGGTCACCGTTTCCGAACATTATGACGAAACCGCCAAAACCTTCCGCATCCGGGTGCGCCAGGAAACCCGACCGACCCCGGGCCAGGAAAAAAAGCAACCGCTCTATATCCCCCTACGTACCGCCCTGATCGGTCAGGATGGCCAGGATTTGAGCTGCCGGTTTGATGGGGTGGAGGCGCGAGAACATGTGCTGACCCTGACCAAGGCGGAACAGGATTTTGTTTTTGAGGGGGTCGGGGAGAAACCGATTCTTTCCATCAACCGCGGTTTTTCCGCCCCCGTGATTTTGAAATCCGACGCGGGACACCCGGAAAAGGCCTTCCAAATGGCACATGATGCCGATCCGTTCAATCGCTGGAATGCCGGTCAGGATTACGGCGTCAGCCTGATTTTGGAAATGGTCGAAACTCTGCAAAACGGCGGCAAGCCGGATGTTGACCCCGCTTTCCTGGATGCCATGGGCCGTATCGCGCGTGATCAGGCAATCGATCCTGCCTTCAAAGCCCTGGCCCTGACCCTGCCGTCTGAAGATTATGTCGCTGAACAGATGCAAGTCGTTGACGTGGAGGCCATTCATGGGGCCAGGGAACATCTGCGCCGGGCCATCGGCACCGCTCACCGGGACCAGTTCCAGCATCTCTACGAAACCCACCGTCTGGAAGACGGTAGATTTGATCCCGGCGCGGAAGCGGCCGGCCATCGTGCGCTGCGTTCCGTCGCACTTGGCTATCTTGGCAGCGCCGATGGCGACACGGCCGCCCCGGTGTTGAAATCCCATTTCGATCAGGCCGACAACATGACCGATGCCATGGCCGCTTTGCGGTATCTGACGGATATGGATGTGCCGGAACGTGCCAGCTGTCTCACAGCATTCGAAGAGCGCTGGAAGGGTAACCAGCAGGTGATGGATAAATGGTTCGGTATCCAGGCCATGTCGGCGCGGCAAAACACCCTGGATGACGTGCGTGGCCTGATGGAGCATCCCGCCTTCACCATGAAAAACCCGAACCGGGTCCGCTCCCTGATCGGGGCGTTTTGTATCGGTAATCCACTCCATTTCCATGTACAGGACGGCAGCGGTTATGATTTCCTGGCTGAACAGGTCATCGCGCTCGACAAGATCAATCCACAGGTTGCCGCCCGCCTTATGGGGCCGCTCGGTCAGTGGCGACGGTTCGACAGTGGGCATCAGGAAAAGATGAAGGCCGCCATCAGCCATGTTCTGGAATCCGGAGAATTGAGCAAGGATGTCTACGAGATCGCCAGTAAGTCGCTTGCCGGTTAAAATCCGGGCGGTGACCAGACAAAAAAGAAGCCCCGCCAAACCGGCGGGGCTTTTTTAGTTACTGAGTCGGCTTTGCCTGTTCAGGCGCCGCGTCAGGCTTTTTCTTTAGCTGCCTCTTTCGCCACTTTACCGGACGCGCCCCAAACACGCCTTTTCTCGCGCGCCAGTCCAATGATGATGCTCACACACATCAGGACCAGGACGATAGCAAAGGGGAACCCGGTGGCAATGGCCGCCGCCTGCAACGAGGCGAGCCCGCCCCCCAGCAGCAACGCAATCGCGATCAGGCCTTCAATCACACACCAGAAAACACGCTGGCGGGTCGGTGCATCCACCTTGCCCCCGGCGGTGATGGTGTCGATCACCAGCGAGCCGGAATCGGACGAGGTTACGAAGAAGACAATCACCAGAACGATACCGACCAGAGACGCAATCTGAGTCATCGGCAGCTGATCCAGCATCTTGAACAGAGACAATTCCGGGGTCCAGGCTGCAATGGTCTCGGTCACACCCTGATAGCCATCATTGACGATTTGGTCGATGGCAGTGCCGCCGAAGACCGTCATCCAGAGGATGCTGACCAGGGTCGGAATGATCAGAACGCAGGTGATGAATTCCCGGACGGTCCGGCCACGGGACACACGGGCGATGAACATGCCGACAAACGGTGACCAGGAAATCCACCAGGCCCAATAAAAGGTGGTCCAGCCCTGCATGAAGCTTTCGTCTTCGCGATCGATCCAGTTAGACAGAGCTGGCAGATGCTCCAGATAGGCCACGGTATTGTTGAAGAAGCCTGCGACAATATCGAGCGTCGGCCCCACAGCAATGATGAAGATCAGCAGCACAGCCGCCAGCACCATATTGATCTCGGACAGGCGTTTCACACCCGCTTCAAGGCCTGCCACGACAGAAATCAGCGCAACAGCCGTGATACCGATGATGAGAGCAACCTTGGTATAATCAGTGGATTCAATACCAAACAGGTAGCTCAGACCGGCACCGGCTTGTTCCGCGCCCAGGCCCAGCGAGGTTGCCAGACCAAACAGGGTCGCAAACACAGCCAGGATATCAACGATATGACCGAACCAGCCCCAGGCGGCTTTACCCACCAGCGGATAAAACGCTGCGCGGATGGTCAGCGGCAAGCCCCGGTTATAACAGAAGAAGGCCAGCGCCAGCGCCACAACAGCGTAGATCGCCCAGGGATGCAGCCCCCAATGGAAGATGGTTGCCGCCATGCCGACTTCACGCGCCAGCTCCGTATTCGCCGGATCAACACCCAGCGGCGGATTTTGCATGTGATAGACCGGCTCCAGCACGCCATAAAACATCAGGCCGATCCCCATACCGGCCGCGAACAGCATCGCAAACCAACCGGCATAGGAATAATCAGGTTTCGCATCCTGGCCGCCCAGGCGAATTTTGCCATAGGGTGAGACGATCAGAAACAAACAGACAAGAACGAAGATATTGCCCGCGATCATGAATACCCAATCAAAATTGTTGGTCAGGTACGGGCGCAGATCGCCGAACATCTTGGCGGCGTCTTCTTTAAAGATCAGGGCAAAAAGAACAAATAAGACGGTCACAAGACCGGAAAGAAAGAATACGGGGTTATGGACGTCGAAACCGAATTTCTCGACATTATCCTGCCCCACGACATATTCAGGACGTTTTTCATCACTCATATGCTGAGTAACCTCCACTGTTTCCTGAAGGGAGAGCGACTCGCCTTCAAGAGGATCCAATTTTGACTCAGTCTGAAACAGCAGGCTTGCCCGCCGGATAAGACGGACAGCGGGTCGATAAGACCCAGGAAAATTTCCTATCAAGACCTCTGCAGCTTCCCAGCCGGTATTTTTTTATACGTTAATTTGTGTCGGCACCGGCTGCCGACATAACGGCGGACAAGATGAAGAATGGACCCGGTCCAGACTTTGGCCGTGACGACATGTGACAAAAAAATTACGCCATAATCATGCTAACGGCATTCTCACTAAAAATTTAAGGGTGTTTCAGCGCTCGTTGGCTAAATATGATGTCAGAACAATAAAGGGTGCTGGAAAAATCATGGTCGAAAACATCAATGCGGATATCTGTGTCATCGGTGCAGGCAGCGGCGGCCTTTCTGTCGCGGCCGGCGCCTCCCAAATGGGGGCCAATGTCGTTCTGGTCGAGCGGGATCTTATGGGGGGCGATTGTTTGAATTTCGGCTGTGTCCCGTCAAAAGCGTTGCTTGCCGCAGCCCATAGGGCACAGGATATTCGCGAAGCCGACATGTTCGGGATCCGATCCGCCGATCCCGCCATTGATATGCAGGCGGTCCATGATCATGTCCGTTCCGTGATCGATGGCATTGCCCCCCATGATTCGGTCGAGCGCTTTGAAGGTTTGGGTGTCCGGGTGGTCCAGGCTCCCGGCCGGTTCCTCAGCGGCCACGAGATCGCCGCGGGTGATTTTCGCATCCAGGCGAAGTATTTTGTCATCGCCACCGGTTCCTCCGCGATGGTCCCGCCGATTCCGGGCCTGAAAGACACCCCCTATTTCACCAATGAAACCATTTTCAACGTCACCGAAAGGATCGACCATCTGCTGGTGGTGGGGGGCGGACCGATCGGTGCCGAATTGGCCCAGGCCCACAGGCGTCTCGGGGCCAAAGTGACTCTGATCGAGATGGATCGCTTCATGGGCAAGGATGATCCGGAAGCCGCCGACATCGTGCGCCGGAAACTCATTTCTGAAGGGGTTTCGATCCACGAGAAAACCAGCGTTGTCGGCAGCAGTCAAAATGGTGATATCATCCAGCTTTCCATCAGCCGGGACGGTCAGACGCAATCCCTGGAAGGCAGCCATCTTTTGATTGCCGCCGGGCGCAAGGCCAATGTGGAGAGCCTGGATCTGGACCGGGCCAATGTGAAATTCTCACCGCGCGGGATCAATGTCGACGAGCGCCTGCGTACCAGCAACAAACATATTTATGCCATCGGCGATGTGACCGGCGGTTATCAGTTCACCCATATGGCGGGTTATGATGCCGGCATTGTCATTCGCAACATTCTTTTCAAACTGCCCGCCAAGGTTTCCCATAATGCTGTCCCCTGGGTCAGCTATACCGACCCGGAACTGGCCCAGGTCGGGTTGACGGAGCAACAGGCTATTCAAAAGCTGGGATCCGGCAAAGTCACGATTTTACGTTGGAGCTATGGTGAAAATGACCGGGCACGGGCGGAAAAGGCAACTGACGGCTTCGCAAAGGTGCTGACCGATCCAAAAGGCCGGATCCTGGGGGCGACCATTGTCGGCAAACAGGCCGGAGAACTGATCTCTCTTTGGACCCTCGCGATCCAGCAGAAGATGAAAATCGGTGCCATGGCGGGGCTGATCATTCCCTATCCCACATTAAGCGAAGTCTCGAAACGGGCCGCAGGCAGTTATTACACACCGAAACTCTTTTCGGAGCGCATGCGGAAGATTGTCCGTTTCCTGTTGAAATTCTGATCATCCGGCCGGTTATCAGGCGGGACGCAACTCCGGAAGTTTTTTCTCTTCCCAATAGCGCCGCCGGTCAGCCGGCAGATCCAGGGGCTTCGAACTAAGGTCTTTGGCAATCTTGTCCGCCGGGCCGCGCATTTCCATCACCAGGGCGACCCGGCGCGAAACTTTATATAATTGCACTTCTTCATCGAAGGCAGATTCGTCATCCTGGTCCGCAAGCTCCGCCAAACGGCTTGCCTGACTTTTCAATTCCCAAACCATGGCATTCTTGAGATAGGGGTAAGCCCCGATCACCTTCTCCTTGGAGAAACGCGCATTATTCTGGAAGAAGGTATCAATATATTCCAAATTGAACGGGTAACGACGATAGATCATCTGCGTCAGAATGATCCCGATTTCCAGGGGATCGGTTTCCTCATCCCTGAAAATCTTGCACAGGGTATCGGTCAGGGCCGCCCCTGGTTTCGTGTCGCCGCTGGGCTTGAAAATCTCATATTCAACCGACTTGTAGAGCATATCGATCCGTGCAGGATCAATCTTTTCGACAAAATCACCCAACAGTGCAAAATCGGTTTCATCCAGGCGGACGACCGGCGGCTCTTCCAGGCGGCTTGCAGCATCATGGAATGCCTGCTCGACGGCTAGATATTTCTTGCCGTCCTTTGCCCGGGATTTAAGATTTTTATCCTCGCCTTTGAACAGCTTGGAAAAGGCACCTTGCTTTTCAGACGATTCCTTATGTTCCGAGATCACCTTTTTCGCCTTGCCCAGCTGTTGTGGAAATTCACGGACAATCATTGCGCTTTTGGACAGGAATTCATGAAACTCCTCCGCGCCGTCGCTTTCCAGGAACTTCTTCAGGCTCTGCTCACGCGATGTTTCGTCCGACAATTTGCCAAGTTTCAGTTTGGCGGTTTTTGCATGCAATTCAAAACTGGTGGCCATCGCCTCGATATTGCGATCCATGTGCGGCAACACCAATTTCGGAAAAAACCGGTCCAGGAAGACCTTGGCAAAAGCGTCACTCAACAGGAAATTCTTTTTGTCATTCTCGGTTACCATCAATTGCAGCTTGCTGTTCAGCAGATCCATCACATAAGGGGTGAACCAACTGGTAAAGACACCGCCAAACCCATCCGGTGATTGAGCCTTGCCATCGCCTGTCGCTGAAGCCGAACTCAGATATGCCTCGGGCACAGACAATTTGTGTTTTTCAATTTCATCGATGCCCAGATTGGTCATGCGCGCCTGGGCAAAGGCGTAATTCAGGGTATCTCGATCCGCCGCCCAGATTTCATCCGCTCCTTCCCGGTCATAAATCGGCAGCAGTGAATTGAAATTCTCCTCACGGGCCTGATGAAAGGCTTCTTCCTCCAACCCCCGGATTTTCTGGGTCAGCCAGATATTGAACAGGATTCGCAACTGATTGGGATGAATAGAGGCCGATAATTCATCATCCTCCAGGGCGAGGCGCCGCATATGCATGATCACCGCGACCGGAAAGACCATCATCAGATTGTTGACGCCAATAATCGCGCTTTCAAACCCGCTATCCTGCAATGTCGCTTCCAGGCTGAGATCCAGCTGGGCCAGGATCGGCCGTATTTTATCCGTGTAAATTTTGCGCACAGCCCCGGACGGCATACTGTCTGCGATGGGATTTTCATCCTGTGCGAGAGGACTGAGCACTCGGCAAAGATCCGTGACCCGGGCCTGAACAAAACTGTTTTCCAAGATTTCCCGATCCCGTTCCCGCTGGTTTTCGGCATAGTTCTCCGAAAGCGGCGGTAATAGTTGTTCGAAGCGGTCATGCCGGGCCATTTCATTTACCGCCGGGTTCATCTGGAGGATTTTCCGAGTCAAAAGCACATTGAAAATCACGCGCAAACTGTTGGCGCTCAGGTAATTCAGAATATGGTCATCCTGCAAGGTTTCCCGACGCAGCCCCAAGGTCTGCGCGATGGAACAGGGACCTGCAGCCATTATCAGCTTCAAAGCAACGGAATCAAAGTCCGGCCCCAAAATCTGGAAGTCGCAGTTTTCAACGCGGCTATTCGCCCCCATCGGAAATTTCCCCAACGCCTCTGGTTAGATTTCTCACAAGTTAACAGGCAAGCATCACCAAACGGTTAACGATCCGCATCGTCCCAATAGGCCAATGATGACTTTTTCTTGAGCCCGGTTGGCGGCATGAATTGCCATCAAGGGGTCAGGCCATCTCATTTTTGCCCGGTTGAAACTGCCTCCTTAGAAAAACTGCAATGGTAATTTGTTGATTCACCTTCGATTCTTCCTTTGGCACGAATCCTGCGAGTCGGATTGCGGAGCACAGGAGAGAGACCATGAAGCTGGTAAACCTATTTACCAATATTATCGGCGGCGCCGAGGGCTACAAAGCCCAGCTGCCGCCACCGCCGGGTGTGCCTGCAAACCCGTTGGAACCATTCCCGGCCCCCGCTCATGAAGATGCCGACATCATCACCATGAGCCAAGAAGCCGCTTTTATCCTGGCGGCCAAGGAATTTGATCCGACCAAGATGAGCCCGTCCCAGAATCAGCGGCTGGCGGATCTGCTGTTTGATGCAGATGCCATAAGTTATCATGATTACGATATTCTGATGAGTGCCCCTAAAAGCCGGTCGAACCAGTCCAGAAATCTGCCGCGCAACTATCTAGCGGACTGGCAAATGCAGTTAGCAGGCAGCATGGGCAGCAACAATTTCACCGCTGTCAATAATGCCACGCGCGCGCTGACCCTGCTGGGCCGGGTATCCACCCTGCGCGAGGACATGGCCTGACAAACTGATCCGCAAAAATAGGATCTGCCCGCCATTGCGATGGCACCGTCGCACCGCCAATCCTTTCAAGATATAAAACTGTCCTGATTCCCCTGGCCGGGGTGAAAAACTCCGGCCGGGGCAATTCCCTTGTTGGCGCTTGGGCAAATCACCATGTAATCTCTAAGACATCGGTGGAAATCAAAAAGCTAACCGCCGGGCGGATCAGGGCAGGAGTTCCGATATGGACGGATCATCAAATACTGTACCGAACCCAGACCATAGTGACGCGCTTGAGTCAGCCGTTGTCCGCTTTGCCGGCGATTCCGGTGACGGCATGCAACTGACCGGCGGGCAGTTCACCCTGGCGACCGCAGTTGCCGGGAATGACCTGGCCACTTTTCCAGACTTCCCGGCGGAAATCAGGGCCCCCGTCGGCACCACCTATGGCGTTTCCGCCTTCCAGATTCATTTCGGTGCCCGAAAGATCCGTACCATCGGTGATATGGTGGATGTGCTGGTGGTAATGAATCCCGCCGCCCTAATCACCAATCTCAACGATCTGCGCCGTGGCGGCCTGATCATCGCCGATGCCGGATCCTTTACCGACCGTAACCTGCGCAAGGCTGGATATGAGGCCAATCCGCTGGAAGATGGCAGCCTGGATGCTTATCGGATCATTCCGCTCGATATCCAGAAACTGACCCAGGATGCGGTCGCGGATTGCAATATTTCCAACAAGGAAGCCCTGCGCACGAAAAACCTCTGGTCCCTGGGCCTGGTGCTCTGGATGTTTGAGCGCGATACCGGAACAACACTTCGCTGGCTGGAGGAAAAATTCGCCGGCAAAGCCGACATCCTGGCTGCCAACAAAGCCGCATTGAAGGCCGGGCACGCTTTTGGTGAAACGGCAGAGATCTCTGCCGAATTACCACTTTATCATGTGCCGCCAGCCGACATCCCGCCGGGCCTCTACCGCAATATCACCGGGGCGGAAGCTCTCGCTTGGGGCCTGACCGCCGGATGCCGGATGGCCGATCTGGGCATGACTTTCTGTTCCTATCCGATCACCCCTGCCTCTCAGCTTCTCCATGTGCTTTCAAAGATGCGTGACCATGACGTGCTGACCTTCCAGGCCGAGGATGAGATCGCCGCCGCCTGTGCCGCGATCGGCGCGTCCTATGCTGGCAAGATGGGGGTTACCTCCAGTTCCGGCCCCGGCATCGCTTTGAAAACCGAGGCACTGGGCTTGGCCATTGCCACCGAACTGCCGCTTGTTGTTGTCAATGCCCAAAGGGGCGGCCCCTCGACCGGCCTGCCGACCAAAACCGAGCAATCGGATCTGTTTCAGGCGGTTTTCGGCCGCAACAGTGATGCCCCCATGCCGGTGCTGGCCGCCAGGACCGCTTCCGATTGTTTTGATGTGGCCATCGAGGCGGTACGCCTGGCCACCAAATACATGACCCCAGTCATGCTGTTAACCGACGGCTATCTGCAAAATGCTTCCGAACCCTGGCGCATTCCGGACCTGGAAAAGGATTACGAGCATTTTGCCAAGGAACGGATCGTGACCGAAGTCACCGATTTCCATCCCTACGACCGGGACGGGGAAACGCTCGCCCGGCCGTGGGCCGTGCCCGGCACCCCCGGATTGATGCACCGGATCGGCGGGATCGAACGGGCGGATGTCACCGGCAATATTTCCTATGATCCGGATAATCACCAAAAAATGACCGATTTCCGGCGCAACAAGATCCTTGGCATCGCCGATGACATCGCGCCTCAGGAAATCTGCCGCGGGCCAGAGCAAGGCGTGCTTGCGATCCTGGGCTGGGGGTCCACCTTCGGACCGATCCATCGGGCCGTCGGCAACATGAATGAAACCGGCCTGGCCGTCTCGCACATTCATCTGCGCCATATTTGGCCCCTTCCGGCCAATCTTGCCGATATCCTGGATCGTTTCGATCATGTTCTGATCCCGGAAATGAATGACGGCCAGCTGTTTAAATTCCTGCGCGCGGAATTGTTACTGGAAGCAACCAGCCTCAGGAAGGTCACCGGCAAACCTTTCAAGGTGCATGAGATCGAAACCGCCGCGGCCGCCCTGCTGGAAGGATCCGACGATGAATGAAACCAGCCCGATGAAACCGCTCGGCCCCAAGGATTTCGCCACCGACCAGGATGTGCGCTGGTGCCCCGGCTGTGGTGACTATGCGATCCTGAAAGGTGTGCAGAAAACACTGGCCGATATCGGGGCCAGGCCGGAAAACACTGTCTTTATTTCCGGTATCGGCTGTGCCGCGCGATTTCCCTATTACATGAAGACCTATGGCTTCCACACCATCCACGGACGCGCGGCGGCGGTGGCAACCGGTGTCAAGCTGGCCAATCCGGATCTGGATCTCTGGATTGTCGGGGGCGACGGGGATTCCCTATCCATTGGCGCCAACCATCTGTTTCACCTGCTTCGGCGCAATGTGGATGTGCAATATTTGCTGTTCAACAATGAGATTTACGGCCTGACAAAGGGGCAGTATTCACCGACATCCCGCGCGGGCCTGCGCACGCCATCCTCGCCTGCCGGTGCGATGGAACAACCGGCCCATGCCATTCCCTTTGCGTTGGGGGCCGGCGCGCGGTTTGTGGCGCGCGGCGGCGATGTGCGGATCAAGGAGTTGAGCGAGACGCTGAAACGCGCCCACGCGCATAAAGGGGCCAGTTTCGTCGAAATCCTGCAAAACTGCATCGTCTATAATGATGGTGCCTTTGGCCATATTATGGACAAGGACAAGGCCGATGACGCCCAGATCCATCTGGAAAACGGTCAGCCCATGCGCTTTGGCAGGGAAGCAAAGAAAGGCCTGCGCCTGAAACCCGGGAAATTACAATTGGAAGCCGTTACGATCGGTGAAAACGGTGTGACCGAAGCCGACATCCTGATCCATGATGAAACCGACCGGGTCATGGCAGGGATGTTGGCCGCCATGGAAGGCCCTGACTTACCCGTGGCCATGGGCGTGATCTATTGTGCCCCCACTGCAGCCTTCGACCAGCAGATTGCCGACGTCATGGGCAGGAGAAATCCCAGCATTAAAAAATTACAAAATTTGATAGAGGCTGGCCATACCTGGACCGTCGGCTAGGTGGGATACGCTGCCCTAGTCAGCCTCGCCTGACAGCGCCTTATCCAGTTCCGCCTCAAGCTTTTTAATATCTTCCGGCACTGGCAGGCCTTCGGCGCGCATGGTGGAGATCATCTGACGCAGTCGCATCTGGATTTCATGGATGTCTTCCGGTTCGCCCTGCATTTCATTGATCAACAGTGCGATCTCCGCGTTATAATCCACTTCATCCATAGCTCAGCCTCACTTTACAGTTCAATATCAATCCTCTGGCGGGATGAAGTCATCATAACACCACTCACCGGCTTGACCATATGCTCTATATCAAATCGGCGGACCTGCCGTAAATTTTCTTCACAACCCGCACCATTGGTCCGTTACACATCTTTCAATTGCCTGGCGTGGCGACAATCGCTATACAAAGATCACTGACAGTTTTGGATGGAGATCATGGATAAACCGCTGGAACAGTGCCGCGTGGCCGTTTTACTGCCTTGCTATAATGAAGAAGGTGCGATCGGCAAGGTTGTGCAGCAATTCAGGACCGTCCTCCCCAACGCACAGATCTATGTCTTTGACAATAATTCCAAGGACAATTCGGTTGAGGAAGCCCGTGCAGCCGGGGCCGTCGTCCGGCGTGAAGGCATGCAGGGCAAAGGCTATGTGGTCCGTTCCATGTTCGTCCAGATCGATGCCGATTATTACCTGATGGCCGATGGCGATGCCACCTATGACGCCGAGAGCGCGCCCAAACTTCTCTCCGCGCTGCATGATGACGGCGTGGATATGGTGGTGGGCTGCCGTGAATCGGTTGAAGGCCAGGAGACCTACCGGTCCGGTCATCGCTTCGGCAATTGGGCCCTGACCAGCACGGCGCGCTATTTCTTCGGCCGCGGCTTTACCGACATGCTGTCCGGCTATCGCGGTTTTTCCCGCCGGTTTGTGAAATCTTTCCCGGTCATGTCCGCCGGTTTTGAAATCGAAACTGAAATGACCATCCATGCGCTCAGCCTCAACCTGCCGACCAAAGAGATTGTAACCCCTTATTTCGAGCGTGCGGAAGGAACCGAATCCAAACTCAGCACCTACAGGGACGGCTGGCGCATCCTGATGACCATGGTCCGGCTGTTCAAGGATTACCGCCCCATGGCTTTCTTTTCGATCATCGCCCTGATCCTGGCCATGATCTCGGGACTGACCGCGCTACCGGTGATCCTGGAATATCTGGAAACCGGCCTGGTGCCGCGGATCCCGACCGCGATCCTGGCGTCCGGTATCGGCATTTGTGCTTTGCTTAGCCTGACCAGCGGGTTTATCCTGGACTCGGTCGCCAAACAGCGCCTGGAAATGAAACGTCTGGCCCATCTGACAATATCCAGTCAGGGCTGAAGACACACCGAACGGGGCAATATTTGAGTCCCAACCCCCGGTTTTCCGGGCTTTACAGCGAAAGCTAAAACGCCTATATGGGGCGCCATTATGGAAAACACAGCCAATCTGACCGATTTCATGCCGGGCGGTGCCCATGCGCCCGCCCCCGATCCGCGTCCCAACCTGATTGGGATGAGCAAGGACGACATCATCGCCGAGATGGAAAAACTCGGCGAGCCAAAATTCCGTGCCCAGCAGATCTTCCAATGGATCTATAACCGCGGCGTGCTTGATTTCGACGATATGACCAATGTGGCAAAGCCCCTGCGTTCCAAACTGAAAGAGCTTTACCGCATGGACCGGCCGCAGGTGACCACCCTGCAAAAATCCGAAGACGGCACCATCAAATGGCTGCTGCGCTATGAAGATGGCAATGAAGCGGAAACCGTCTTCATCCCTGATGGCGATCGCGGCACCTTATGCGTTTCCTCCCAGGTCGGCTGTACCTTAACCTGTAAATTCTGCCATACCGGCACCCAGAAGCTGGTCCGGAACCTGACCCCCGGCGATATTGTCGGCCAGGTGATGCTGGCCCGGGACGAGCTTGGCGAATGGCCGAGCCCGGGCGAGGACCGCCGTTTGACCAACATCGTCATGATGGGTATGGGCGAACCGCTCTATAATACCGATAATGTGATCAAGGCCTTGAAAGTCATCATGGCCGAGGACGGCATCCAGCTGTCCAAGCGCCGGGTGACCCTGTCCACGTCGGGCGTAGTTCCGGAAATGGAACGGGTCGGTGCAGAGACCGGTGCCCTGCTGGCGGTTTCCCTGCATGCGGTACATGACGAGCTGCGCAACGACATTGTGCCGATCAACCGCAAATATAATATTGAAACCCTGATGGAAGCGGTGCGCAACTATCCGGGCCTGGGCAATTCCAACCGGGTGACCTGGGAATATGTGATGCTGAAAGGCGTCAATGACTCGGAAGCGGATGCACGCCGCCTCGTCCAGCTGATCAAGGGCATTCCGTCGAAATTCAACCTGATCCCGTTCAACGCCTGGCCGGGCAGCCCGTATGAATGTTCCGACGATGCGCAGATTAAGAAATTTGCCGACATCCTCTGGAATGCAGGCTATTCCGCGCCGATCCGCAAGCCTAGAGGCCGCGATATCCTGGCCGCCTGCGGCCAGCTGAAATCGGAAAGCGAACGCATCGGGAAGCGCGAACGCATGGCTATGGAAGCCATGCGCCGGGAAAAGGAAGAAGCCGCCGGGATCGCATTACCGGTTTAATCCCCATTAGTTTTCTCAGAGACTTACCAGCTCCAGCCATTGAGCCGAAGGCTGACGCGCTTCAGCGTCCGCAAGCGTAAGCTTGCTCCCTCCCATCTTCATGCTATAAATTCAGTAGCGATTGAAGATTACGACGACAGGGACCATGAACGAGAAAAAGACTAAACCGATCCCGAGGCCGGGCCAGCCGGTCCGGGGGTCAAAAACCGGTGAGCCGATCATGGCGCTGTTTGACCTGATGGGGCGGCGTTGGGCCATGGGGATTTTGTGGGCGCTCAACAAACAGGGCCCTTCAACATTTCGCGAATTGCAGGCCTATTGCGACGGCCTTTCCCCCACCGTCTTGAACACGAGGTTGAAGGAATTGCGCGCAGCCGGCCTGGTTGATCATGGTGAATGTGGCTACCAGGCCCTGCCGCTGGGCAAAGAGCTTTTTGAATTGTTGGTGCCTATGGGCCGATGGGCGGTTCAATGGGGCAAAGCACTGGAAAGCACCAAAACTGACTGACACTCAAAAGCACGTCATTTGAGAGCTAATCCAAGCCAATATCCCTATCCGCGCTGAACCGCATTTTCCTGTTTTAATGACTGGAATTCCTTCGACCGTTTTATTCAGCCCCCCCAAGAAAGCATGCTCAAGCAGCCCAATCCCGTTTCGCTAACACCACCCGGTATCCGTCCGGATCTTCAAAGGTACGCCCGCAGTCATCCCAATAACTGTTATAGGACGGGACCTGAACAAATCCGGCATTGATCATCTGATCACATTGCTGCTGCCATGCCTCTTCATCAGGAAGATAAAAGACCAGCAGGTTATCCTGGGTTGGTGCCCTGCCCACCGTCGTGCCGTGATGATGGGTAAACTCCAGATGGTAATTGTGTTTTTCATGGCCCAGGACAGTGCCATCAAATCCGTTATGCCCCTCAAAGGACGCCAGTAATTTGAAGCCCAGCCCGCCCAGATACATCCCGGTAATCTGTTGCAGGTTATCGGTGGGGCGCGCCACCCTTAAAACAGCGGATTTCGGTATTGAGGTCACTTAAGGTATCTCCACTTCCTGAAATCATTTAACCCTTTGTCATATATGTGAAAATTTCGATCTTTCAACGTTTCGTCCAACAAACTTTGTATCGCATCAATCCTTCTCCATAATTTTTCAGCACAAAAGAAAAAAGGCTGCCCCTCAGGGCAGCCTCTCCAGTTTGCAACCTCAAGCCCGTGCTGTTTTTAGGCTTTTGGCGCAGGGAAACGGGAGGTTCGCTCCAGATCGTTGAGATCCAGATGGTTCCTCATATATTGCTGGGTGGCGTCGCGGCCCGGCTGATAATCCCAGGGCTGGAACCGACCGGTTTTCAACGCATTGTAAAGCAGACGGCGCTTTTTCTGATCCTGCAGAACCTGCCAATGCAGCTCTTCCGGCTGCCAGCGCTCGTAAACTTCCTTCTCGAACGCGGCTTTGCGTTCCGAATGGGCCGGGTCTTCCGCCAGGTTGGTCAGCTCGTTGGGGTCGGCCTCCAGGTCATAGAGCTGGACCGGGTCGGCGTCGCAATGGATGTATTTGTATTTGCCGCGCCGGATCATCAGGACCGGGGCGATGGCCCCCTCGCCCATATATTCACCGATCACCTCATCCGGGTCATCGATCGCAGCCCCTTCCAGCAGCGGCAGCAGGGAGCGCCCATCAAGGGGCTCCACAACTTCCGGCTTCTCTTCTGACCCACTCAATTCCGCAAGATCCATCAAGGTCGGCAGGAAATCCATCTGGGAAACTGCATTGGTTACCCGTTTGGACCCGAACAGTTTCGGGGCCGAGACAATCATCGGGATCCGGCAGGAGGCTTCAAAGAAGCTCATCTTGTACCAAAGGCCCCGCTCACCCAGCATGTCACCATGGTCGGAAATGACGACAACAATCGTATTGTCGCGCATACCGGTTTCGTCGAGAACCTTCAACAGGCTGGCTGCCTGTTCATCCACATAAGTGATATTGCCGTAATAAGCGCGCCTGGCATTGCGGATATCCTGTTCGGTGATATCCACTGCGCCAATGTCGGAAACCTGGTGCAGGCGCTGGCTGTGCGGGTCCATGTCGGCATAATCCATCGCCGGAACCCTGGGCAGGTCGATCTCCGCATTATCATACATGTCCCAATATTTCTGCCGCGTGGCATAAGGGTCATGGGGATGAGTGAAGCTGGCCAGCAGGAAGAAAGGCCGCTGGTCCACACCGGACGATTGCGCCCGGGCATAATCATAGAGCTTGCGCCGGGCCTGGAACGCCACTTCGTCATCAAAATCCAGCTGGTTGGTGGCTTCGGCCACGCCTGCTTGCTTGACCGACATCATATTGTGATACCACCAGTCGATACGCTCTTCCGATTCCCAGTCAGGCACCCAGCCGAAATCAGCAGGGTAGATATCGGTGGTCACACGTTCTTCAAAGCCATGCATCTGGTCGGCACCGATAAAATGCATCTTGCCCGACAGGCAGGTCTGATAGCCCATGGCGCGCAGGTAATGGGCGAAGGTCGGAACGTTGGAGGGATAATAGGCCGCATTGTCATAGGCCTTGATGCGCGACGCATGCTGGCCCGCCATCATGGTGAAACGGGCCGGCGCACAAAGCGGGCTGTTCACATAGGCGTTTTCAAACAAAACCCCTTCCGCCGCCAATTTGTCAAAGGTTGGGGTCTTCACAACCGGGTTGCCATAACAGCCGAGCGAAAAGCCATTCAGCTGATCGGCCATGATCACCAGGATATTCATGCCCTTGGTTGCGGTCATTGTCCTGTCTCCTTGTTTTGAGTTGAACAAAGGATACGGAAATGTTGCAACTGTTAAAGCGAATTAATTTGCGCTATATAATCGGCTTATCCGATTGATATGAAATCAAGGTGACGAGAAGATGAATATCAACTATCTGGAAACCTTCCTCGATGTGATGGAAACTCGGAATTTCAACCGCTCGGCAGAACGGATTAATGTCACCCAGTCCACGGTGAGCGCAAGAATCCGCGCCCTGGAAGAGGCGGTGCGATCACCGTTATTCCATCGCGGCCGGTTCGGGGCGGAACCTACCGCCGCCGGGTTCAAATTTCTGCCCCATGCCACAAGACTGCGCCAGATCTGGAACCAGGCCCGGCAGGAACTGGCCCTACCGGAAGGGCTGGCCGCGTCGGTGCGTCTTGCGACCCAGCCCAGCCTGCGCGACGCCTTTGTCCGCGACTGGCTGGCTGCCATGCGCGACAACCACCCCAATATCGCGGTCTATATCGAGGCGGACTATTCCCCAAGCGTACTGCAGCAGCTTTCCGACGGCACCCTGGATATCGGCGTCATTTACATTCCGCGCGCCTTGCCCGGCCTGCTGGTGGAAAATCTCTTCACGGAACGATATTTAATGATCGGCGCAGGCCCTGCGGCCCTGTCCGATGTTACGGCCGATGATTATGTGTTCATCGACTGGAGCCCGCATTTCAAGAATCGGCACCTGGAACTGTTGCCCCATTTGCAGGCCACTGCGGTTTCAGTGGGGCTGGGCTCAATGGCCGTCGACCATATTCTGGAACGTGGCGGCTGCGGGTATTTTCCACAACGCACCGCCCAGATGCTGGTCGAGCGCCATGGCTGCCGCATCATTGAGGAGGCACCGGTGATTGAACAGCCGGTCTATGTGGTGGTTGGTGACCAGATCCGCGAAACAGGTCCCGTCAGGACCGCCCTTGACGAGCTGTATCGCATAGCCGAACGCCTCGGTTAACCGCAGGTTTCCTATTCGGCAGCCACCAGATCCGGCATCGCCAGATAATCGCCGGTTTCCGCCGGCACATTGCCGATGGTCACACCGCAGCGACCCATCAGACGGGCCAGCGCCATCATGTCCACCGCCGGCTCCGCCCGGTGCATGGGATCGAAAAGCCCCTGCATGGCGGTGGCAAAGATATCAAATTCGTCACGCTGGACAGCCGCCAACGCCCTTAAAATCAGCAATTCATCCGGCGAGAGCGCGGCTTGACCCGGGTTGGATATGGAAAGTTCACGATTGGCATGGTTCAGGATCGCCGCCATCATCGATTCAAAATGTTCCAGCGCCCAGCCACCTTTCTCGGAACCCATCAGGGACCGGAATTCACGCGAAACCAGATGCCAGTTGCGCCGGCCATCCTGCCAGAGACGCATGGCGGTGACCAAAAGACCCGAAGTAGGGTCCAGTATCAAAGAGCCAGTAGAGGATTCCTGCCACACAGCATTACCCTTTCCATGAGATCGGCTCAGAGAGATCCGGCCGCGGGGTGGATATAGGGTTAGGTCGTTTCGACTTTGTGGAGATTTCATGACGATTTCAAGACTCGTAAGGATGCGGTTTCTAGGCTTGATTATTGTTGCGAGTGATTATTAATGTCAATATAGTTGAGAATAATTCTTAACAACTTTGGCAAAAAGTGATCCAGATCAATGAAATCTACCGCACACCCTTCCGAGATGCCCCGCCTGCGCGCGGTTCCGCACCTTAAAGACATGACTTTCTCTGAACAGCTGTGCCTGTGGAGCGTGCGGTTCTGGGCGGATTTTTTCCGGCGCGGCAAGCACCCCCAGCAATTGCTGCGTGATGCCTATAAACTGGCGGGCGCACCGCGGGCCATGGCCGACATGGATGGTTTCATGAGCGTTCTGGTGTCAGGCCTGCAAGCACCGATCGACATAAGATGCGTGCATTGTCCGGGCATCTCAGAGGAGGAATTCCTGATAATGGAGGCCCTGGCTCTCTGCCAGCGAGATCAAATCGGTCTCGCTGAGACCGCGCTGGAAAGTCTGATCCAGCCGGCGGCGCTGCGCATCGCCATGCCGATGATCCAATCCTGGTCTGATGCCATGAAACAGGCTGGGCACGCCGTTCCTTTCCGCGACTGGATCCCGGCAATCTCCGATCCGGCATCACAGACAACCGAAACATCGTTGGCCAAATCGGAAGCGTCACACCGGCAAAGCCTCCATTAACGCACTGGGCATGCCTGCAAGACCGATTATAAGGCCTTCCTTTCCCGAAACTGTTTTTCCGGCGGTGTTTGCGTTATAGTTTTCGCATATGCGCAATGGACCCGCCTTCAATTCCCGGCCCGGCCGCCCCCTGTTCGTCTTGTCTACAAGACGGTTATCGCTTTTCGTCCTTGTGATGGTTAGTGTTTTAGCCCCGGCCGCAAGGGCGGATGAGGTGCTTTCCGTCATATTCGGCATCTCCCGGCCGCCCTATGTCATGGAAGAAAACCAAACCGGCATATCGGTCGAGCTGACCCGCGAAATCTTTAACCGCATGGGCCGCAAATTCGTCCCGTCTTTTGGGGCCAATAAGCGCCTTGAAATTGCACTCAAACACCAAAATGTCGATGTCGCCGTCGAGGTTCAGCCCACCGATCCGTCAATCTATTATTCCAGCCCTTTCATTGCCTACCGCAATTATGTCGTCACCCACGAGCGGGATGACATTAGTTTTCAGGACTGGCCCGACCTGCGCGGGCATTCGGTCTGCGCCTGGCAGAACGCGAGAGAAAATCTTGGGTCTCCCTTTGACGAGACCATTCCCTTCTTCTCCGATTATCGTGAATTTGCGCTTCAGAAAAAACAGGTCCGACAATGGTTGAAGGGCGGCTGCCAGGCCATCTTAATTGACGATACTCTGCTGAAATGGTGGGTCCAGGTTTTACAGCGCGAAGCGGGTGTTCCCCATGAAGTCACCGCACGCTATGCCGCCTTTCCTGGCGACAATGCGCTTTGGTGGTTCGTCGGCTTCCGGGACAGCGGTTTGCGTGATCAGTTTAACAGCCAGTTGAGCACAATGCATCAGGACGGCACCTATCGACGTATCCGGGAAAATTTCCAACAGTTATTCTGAAGAGCTTCGGCCGATACAAACCCACACAGATCTGTCACATCAATGTGACAACGGATTGAATTGTCTGGCAGGCCTCCGCTGCCCATCTTCCGGCAGTAAAAGAATCCGCGTTGGAGATAGCCGATCATGCTTATAAAAGCTCTACCCATTCCGTTTTTCGCACTTACCTTCCTCTTACCTTCCGCTCAGGCAAATGCCGCCGATGTTATCACCCTCACCCAGACTGCCTGCCAGTTCATTGAATCGGAAAATGGCGTGGATCATCAATATAAGAGCAGCAAGAAGGCCGATTGCGAAGCGATCAATGCCAAGACAGGTACAGGTCGCCTGCAAAGCGCCAAACCCATAACCCTGAAAGCCGGGCGCTATACTTTCCGGGTCACCAACCGGGATGTGCCCTATGAATTGGGTTTCTGGATCCGGGATAAGGATTATGACTGGAAGAACCCGCTTCACAAACTGACCAAGACCAGTGTTTCCGGCGGCGGCCTGACCTCCGGCACATCGCGCGATTATGCGGTTGATCTGGCGCCTGGTGAATATCTTTATTCCTGTCCGCTGAATACCACACCGGACTACAAATTGATCGTGACGGAATAGATTTTCGGTTTAGCCAGAAGGAGAAACGCAGAAAATGCCAAAAACTTGCGCTTTCTCCGCAGAAAATAATGCATGAGCGCTTGCCCCACCGCTGGCAATGCCTATACTCCGCGCGTTTTGAATTTTTCTGACGCAAGGAACGCGGAACATGACGGACAGCGTGAAAAAAGTCGTCCTGGCCTATTCGGGCGGCCTGGATACCTCCATCATCCTCAAATGGCTTCAGGAAACCTATGGCTGTGAAGTGGTGACCTTCACCGCGGACCTGGGCCAGGGTGAAGAGCTGGAGCCCGCCCGCAAAAAAGCGGAAATGATGGGCATCAAGGAGATCTTCATCGAGGATGTCCGCGAGGAATTTGTTCGCGACTATGTCTTCCCCATGTTTCGCGCCAACGCGCTTTATGAAGGCACCTATCTGTTGGGCACCTCCATTGCGCGCCCGCTGATCGCCAAGAAACAGATTGAGATCGCCAAACAGGTCGGGGCCGATGCCGTTGCCCATGGCGCCACCGGCAAGGGCAATGACCAGGTCCGGTTCGAGCTTGGCTATTACGCGCTCAAACCCGACATCAAGATCATCTCTCCCTGGCGTGAATGGGACCTGACTTCGCGCACCAAATTGATCGATTATGCGGAAAAGCATCAGATCCCGGTCCCGAAAGACAAGCGCGGCGAAGCCCCCTTCTCCCAGGATGCGAACCTGCTGCATATCTCTTCCGAGGGCAAAGTTCTGGAAGATCCGTGGATGGAGCCGGAATATGACAATGTGCTTTCCCGCATGGTCAGCCCGTTTGATGCGCCTGACAAGCCGGAAGAGGTCCTGATCGAGTTTGAAAAGGGCGACCCGGTTGCCATCAATGGCGAGCGCCTCACGCCTGCGGCCCTGCTGACCAAACTGAATGAGATGGGCGGTCGCAATGGCGTTGGCTGCATCGATATCGTAGAAAACCGCTTCATCGGCATGAAATCCCGCGGCATTTATGAAACGCCTGGCGGCACCGTTCTGTTCCATGCGCGCCGTGCCATGGAATCGATCACCCTTGATCGTGGCACCATGCATATGAAAGACGAGCTAATGCCGCGCTATGCCGAGCTGCTCTATAACGGTTTCTGGTTCGCACCGGAACGCGAAATGCTGCAGGCTGCCATCGATAAAGCCAATGAAATGGTTTCCGGCACCGTGCGCCTGAAACTGTATAAAGGCAATGTCATCATCACCGGCCGCAAATCCGAAAACAGCCTCTATTCCGAGGCCATGGTGACCTTTGAGGAAGATGATGTTTACGATCAGCGCGATGCGGAAGGCTTTATCAAGCTAAACGCGCTCCGCCTGCGCCTGCGCAAGGGGCCGATCGACGGCGTCTGATCCGGGTCATTTGCCTGAACAATCTAAAAAAGGGGGCTTCATAGCCCCCTTTTTTGCCGCCCTATTCCTGTTCTTCCGGGCGTTTTCCATCCTTGCGGGCAATACGCGCGCGCTCGGGCGGCAGACACAGATCGGCCCGCCAGGCCACCACCCGGTTCCGACCGGTTTCCTTGGCGTGATAGAGCGCGCTGTCCGCCCGGCGCAAAAAAGCATCGACCCCTTCCCCGGGCTGCAGTTGGGAATGCCCCATACTGACCGTCATCGGAATCACTGCTTCTTCAAAAAACGTTCCCTGTGCTGCAATTTCCTCACGCAGCTCATCACAAAGTGCCTGCGCCTGGCTGTCTCCAAGCCCTGGCAGTAACAGGGCAAACTCCTCCCCGCCCAACCGGAAGACCGCGCCGGCCCTGTCCGGGGCATCGGCATAGACCTGTTCCAGTTTCGCCTTGCAGATCCTGACCAGGTTCATCAGGACCTGGTCCCCGCCTGCATGGCCATGGGTATCATTGATCTTTTTGAAATGATCCACATCCAAAATCGTCAACGCCAGACATTCATTCAGCCGCCGGGAGGCCGCAATCAAATCGCCGGAAACCTTGGCGAAATAAGACCGGTTGAAACAAACGGTCAGCGGGTCTGTGATGGAAATGGTGAAAAGCTCGTTCTCCTTTTCCTTCAGTTC
The DNA here is from genome assembly GCF_003385955.1 of Aestuariispira insulae. Classification (GTDB taxonomy): domain Bacteria; phylum Pseudomonadota; class Alphaproteobacteria; order UBA8366; family Aestuariispiraceae; genus Aestuariispira; species Aestuariispira insulae. The sequence goes on along the minus strand of NZ_QRDW01000008.1, from coordinate 14,521 downwards.
GGTGATATCCAACAGCAGAATCTGGGCAACCGGGGTCCCCTCCCAGGGCAGGCGGCTGGCAGTGATCCTGACAATGCGCTCAGTTCCGTCCGTGGATCGGATCCGGACATCCTCAAGCTGCAGATTTTCATCTTTCTGAAACAGCTCCTGAAATTTCAGAAACAGATCAGAGGCGGCCGCATCCTCGACAAAGTCAAACAGATGCCGTCCAATCAACCCTTCCTGGTCGATGCCCAGCATCCGGGCGCTTTCCTTATTGGCAAAGACAATGGTCTGGTCCCGATGGATGAACAGACCGACCGGCATCAATTCGATAATCTCGCCCATGCGCTGCTGGGTATCCGCCAGCTGTCGGAATGTGGATTGGGCCTCTTCCAGCCCTTCTTCATCTTCATAAAAAAAATCAGTCATATATCCGCAGCTACGCCTGCTCCGTCCTGACAAACGGCTAATACGGTACCTATAAGCTTTCTAATAATTTATTAAATTGCTGGATCCCGGTATGAAAAAGGTTAACCGTCGGGGGGTGCGATACTGCTTAGCGCCCTTCTGACCGGGTTACCCGACGTCCCACCGGCGGCGTGGCTAAGCCCGGGCGGTAAAGAACAACCTTGTTCCGGCCCTCCTCCTTGGCCTGATACAATGCGCAATCGGCATGCGCCAGCAGGTCATCCAAACTGTCCCCTGCCCCCAGCACCGCAACACCGATGCTGATGGTCACCCGGAACCGGTTATCCTGATGATTGATCTCCCGATCTGCCACGCAGGCACGGATGCTTTCCAAGAAAGAAACCGCAATGGCGGAATCCATGGTCGGCAACATGAAAGCAAACTCCTCTCCGCCCAGACGGGAAACCCCAATTCCCTTTTCTTTCAGGTCGGAAAAAGCGTCATGAAGGATAGCATTGCAGGCGTCGACCACCGCAACAAGGGCTTGATCTCCCGCTGCCTCGCCATACTCATCATTCAACGCACCGAACCGGTCCACATCAATCAAGGCCAGGGAAAGCCTGCAATCGCGGGCACGGCAATCCTCCAGGAACTGTTCAGCGGTCTCAATGAAATGCATCCGGTTGTAACTGCCGGTCAGCGGGTCGGTTACCGATAACAAATACTTGTGCCTTTCCTACAGGTTCATCCAGTTTCTGCAACAAGACGGCCATATCATTGTAATACTTTTTGAATCTGGTTTAGAAAAATCACCAAATAGACCCCACAAAACAAGATCCATTCAGCCCAGATCACCCGTAAGGCGGACGGTAACAGGCTAATTGCTAATTTTCTCTTAAATAGACGAAGGGTTAAAACAGCGCGATCCCGGCGATCCATTCATGGCCCATCAACAAGGCGCTATAAAGCGCCAACCCGGCCAGCGGGCGGATCAGGCCGATCCCACGCCAATCAATCTTGGTACGCCCCTGCAAAGCGGCATGGAAGGGGATCACAGAAGAGGCCAGTGCCACCGGGCCCCACGCCGCCCCGAGCGTCCCCGCCCGGCGCCGGTCAATATGCAGCATGCCCCCGATCGAGAGCACCAGAATGCCGCCAAAAAGAATGATCGAAGCCTGATCGCCATTCACGCTCAAATGACCGATCGCCCACAGGGACGCCGCCCATAAGAAAGGATGGCGGGTGATGGTCATGATGCCCGTAACCGGCTGTGGTTCAGCCGCCAGGCGTTCGCCGCCAACCAGGGTGACGTTGGGTGTGGTCAGGCTGGAAACAAATAAAATCAAGGCCGGAATCATCAAAAGCCCCGGCACCGCCCGCAAGGCCGGGCTGGGGCTCCAAACCTCCACAAAAGGCGCATCACGGAAGGCCAACAACATCATGGCAAATGTGCCAAGCGCCAACAGGGAATAAAGGCCCCGATAGGGCTGAACCCCCAGCTTATGCTCCAGCGGTGTCCGCATCGCCCGGGAAGAGAGCAGGAAATGCCCGCCGACAAAGGCCAAGGTCCAGAAAAAGAGAATGTTGATCGGTTCTGTCATGGCCAGAGTATGGACTTGAGCCCCCCGGCTGTCCATAGTGGAAAGATGACAATTTCACGTATTCTCAACCGGTTGTTCGGCTTTCGCTTCCGCCGTACAACCGAACAGGTTCAGCGCCATTTACTCGACAGCCTGCACAGCCGGGGCGAGATCACACCCCATTGGTTTATTGATACTCTTTACCCGGATGAGGCGCCGGAAATAATCCTCTCGGAAGTTTTGCAGGCCGCCCAGATCCTGGTCAACAGGGGCGAGATCGAGGCCCGGAAAAACGGAATTGCCGTGGATCCCATCCGGACCGACGGGGCCATCTTTTTGCGCATTAAACCGCGCTGACAACCGGTTTGGCATGGATTCTCTTTCCAACCAAACATGGTCGTGATAAAGGACCGCCATGACTGATACGCAAGATGAAAAGCCCCTCGACCCCGTTGCCCGGGATATCCTGGAGCTGCTGCATTACCTGGAAGACGGCAAGTCGGTGAGTCCGCAAGACGTGGCCAAGGCGACCGCTGACCGGGTGCGCAAACCCAAAGACGGCCCGGAATTGTGGCGCCGCTATATGAATGCCGCCAAACAGCAGGCATTGCACCTTGCCCGCACCGGCCAGGTCGAGATCATCCGCAAGGGCGAACCCGCGGACCTGAATGACCTCAAGGGCCTTTGGCGCATCCGCCTGCCCAAGCAGGATTAAAACCATGCTGCAACCTGTCATCCCGGTCACCGAGCCGGGATCCAGGGCGCATGGCACAATGGATTAGAGATCACCTTCCCGGATGCCGGATCAAGTCCGGCATGACGGCAAAGGGAACAACATTCAAAAAAGGCCGGATCGAATAGATCCGGCCTTTTTTTTAATTCCGTCTTACGACGATCGCCTTACAGTTTCGGCACCGCAATGCCGTTCTGCTGGCAGGCGGCCGTGACCGTATTGGCCAGCAGTACCGCGATGGTCATCGGACCGACACCGCCCGGAACCGGGGTGATGGCCGATGCGCGCTCGCAAGCGCTGGCAAAATCAACGTCGCCCACCAGCCGGGTGCCGCCTTCCGGCTTGTCGATGCGGTTGATGCCCACATCAATCACAACAGCCCCGTCTTTGAGCCAGTCGCCCTTGACCATTTCCGGACGACCCACGGCCGCAACAACGATATCGGCCTGACGCACTTCGCCGGGCAGATCCTGGGTACGGGAATGCGCAACGGTCACGGTGCAGCTTTCTTTCAGCAGCAGATTGAACATCGGTTTGCCGACGATGTTGGAGCGACCGATCACAACCGCTTTCTTGCCGCTCAGGTTACCGTCGAAATGATCGCGCAGCAGCATGATGCAGCCAAGCGGCGTGCAGGGCACCAGGCCATTGTCGGAACCGGTGCCGAGCAGCCCCACATTGGTGGTGTGGAAACCATCCACGTCTTTTGCCGGATCGATCGCCGCCAGGACAGCCTGCTCGTCAATCTGTTTGGGCAGCGGCAGCTGGACCAGGATGCCGTTGACGGCCGGGTCATTATTCAGCTCTTCCACCTTGGCCAGCAGCTCTTCCTGGCTGGTGGTTTCCGGCATTTTATACTCAAAGCTCTGCATGCCGGCTTCCACGGTCTGCTTGCCCTTGGAGCGCACATAGACCTGGGAGGCGGGATCTTCACCCACCAGAACCACGGCCAGTCCCGGCGTGATCCCGTTTTCTTCTTTCAGCTTGGCAACCTCGGTTGCGATCCGGTCCCGCAGACCCGCGGCAAAGGCCTTGCCGTCGATGATTTTCGGTTCAGACATGGTTTTCCCTAAGCAAGTCTCTAATCAGTTTTTCTCGTTCTGCCGGTTCCCCGGCAATATGCAGCATCTTATGCCGATCCGTCTGGCCGGATACGACCCTGAGCGACGTTTTCCCTATTCCCAACGCCTTTGACAAGAGTTTGATCACCGCAGCATTCGCTTTTCCGCCCTCCGGCGGGGCGGTGACCTGGATCTTCAGGCGTGCCTGGCCAGCGCCATCCAGCTCCACAGAACGGAGACGGTTGGCGGACGCTTTCGGCGTCACACGCAGGAACAGGTGGATGCCATCGCAGACCGGCTTGACCGGCATGGCGGGTCTATCCTGGTGATCAGAAATGGATATAGCGCAGGATCATCAGCTGCAGGAAGCCAATGCCAAGCAGCACCACAATCGGGGACAGATCCAGCCCACCCATGGCCGGCAGCACCCGGCGGATCGGCGCCATCACGGGTTCGGTGACTTTATGCAGGAAATTCCCAACCATATAGACAAACTGGTTGCGGGTGTTGATCACGTTAAACGCCACCAGCCAGCTCAGGATCACATTGGCAATCACGAAAACAAAATATATCTGGAGAATGTTATAAAGAAGCCACTGAACCGGTGCGACCATCGGTGAATAACCCATTTCTGTAATTGCTGTTTCGAGCGGGATCAAACTTTACGCATATCCATATAGGAAGCGCAAGCCCGCAGGAAAAGAGCCGGATCAGGATTCCGGCCAGCCAATCACAGCCGCGCCGGGCCCCAGCGGCTGGCCGAAGGAAAATTCCACGGCATTGCCGTCAGGATCGCGGATCCCGCAATAATAACCGGTCGGATAGGGTTCTGCGCGTGGCTCCCAAATCAGGCAGCCCGCCGCCCTGGCTTTTGCCGCGATCACGTCCACCGCCTGTTTCGACGGGCAGGCAAAGCCCAAATGGGAGTAATCCTCTTTCTCCTGGTCTCGACCGGGACCACCTTTTAGCAGCACGAAAATGAAATCATGCCGCTCCGGGTCTTCCGCCAGCCAGACCACCTGTTTCACATCCTCATGGGACCGTTCATGCACGATCACCAATCCGCAGTAATCCCGATAGAAAGCCACGCAGGCCTCAAGATCGCGGACATGGAGGGCAATATGGGTCAATGTCGGCTTCATGAAATTGAGTCTATGCCGAGCCGGGCCCAGCCGCTAGGGCAAATCGAAAATCCGTTTATATTCCGGGCTGTCGAGCAGGTCAGAGAGGATCGCCTGCGTCCCCCCTTCGGCCAATGGCTCCTGCATCGGATGATCACGGAAAAGCCTAGCATAGGCTTCTTCCACAAAATCATCCAGCGGCGCGCTTTCTGCCGCCACTTTCCCCTTGATCCGCTGCAAATGACGGCCCGCGAATTTCAACCGGTCCGGCTCCAGCCAGCCTGCCTGCCGGAAACCGGCTGCCTTGCGGTCGCAACGACAGGGGTTGGCTTGGTTGATCAGGCCGCATTTATCCTGCATGAAACTGATCAGATCCCGCCGGGCACGGGTCAATTTCTGACGGAAATTCACAGCTGACAATCCCAGGATCTCCGCTGCGATTTTTGACGGCGCCTCGAAAATGTCGCCTAGGGTATAAACAATCCGCTGTTCCCGGCTGAGGCAGAGCAGCATGCCCAACATACAGCCCAGCTTGGCCTCTTCGACAATCAGTGCGCGGTCCGGCTCCTGATCCGCAGTCAGGGTCAGTGCCGCCATCGGAATTGCATCGAGATCCCGGCCATAATCGTCAAAACTGGTGATGAACCCTTCCAACTGACCGCGTTTGGCATCCAGGAAACAATTGGTCACGATGCGGTAGGCCCATGTCCGGAAGGAGGAACGCCCCTCAAACTGGGCGATGCGTGTGATGATGCGCAACAGGGCTTCCTGGGTCAGTTCCTGGGCGTCTTGAGGATTCAGGATCATGCGCACCGCCAGATTATAGATCCAGGCCTGATACCGCCGGATCAGGGCTTCCAAGGCCTCTCGGTCGCCCCGGGCTGCGGACGCCGCCAAAGCGGCGTCCTCTTCATCCCGTGTTTCACTGGCCAGGAAGGGATTGGCGGCCATCACTCGAATCCGTCCATGTCATAAATCTCAAAAAACTCAAACATCGACATCTTCTCCGCATTGGCAAAAAAGGCTTTATGCTCATCCATTGCCATCATGCTTTCCGCTGTCGCCATGCCCTCTTTTTCCGAAGACCAGGCAATGAAGTCAATATAAGGCTCGCCTTCATGGGCCGGGCTTAGCGGGAGGCCGCCAAAAAAAGCATCCGTCTTTTGCAACGCATTATAGACGGACTGCCGCGGCCCTTCCTGGACAGCGGGGTCCTTGACCGAATAAACCGCCATTTCAATGACCGCTCCATCCGCCAGGAATTTCCGCAACGCCGATCCATCCTGGCCCGGCACAAAATGACCAAACAGCTTGATTTCCTTGATGCTGTTCATGAAGGGTTTGAACCGGTCTTCAGTTTCAACCTGTTTAGCGGCGGCTACCGCCTCTTCCAGGCTATCCCACAGATTGACATCGGCAAAGAGTGTGGGATCCTTCAAGGATCGCATATGCACGCCATTCCTCAGGCCCGGCATCTCGCCCACCTCCTCCATGACCGCCGCCATCATGGCCGGATAATTCTCCGGATCCGCCACATGATAAATCGCCACTTCGGCCACAGGTCCTTTGATAACCGGCGTGATACCGGCATCCGCGGCCAGGGCTGCCTCGGTCGCCAGACAGGCGGCACCCGCCATCAATGCTGCGCGTAGAAATTTCATTGGTCTAACCTTCTTTCATCTGTGTTTTGCCGCAAAAAGCGGCTTGCACAGGGTTAGACGGAAAATTTCAGCGATTGTGACAGTGGCGGCTGATTTTTTTTAAATTATTCCGCCGGCCCCGAGGCCAGCGGCTTCTTCAGCCCCTTTGCCGCGCCCTGGCGCAGCACCAGCCAGACACCGCAGGCCACCAGCGCCATCCCGGCAACTCCCATCAGGTCCAGACGTTCATCGAACAGGAAATATGTTTCCAGGGCCACCGTCGGTGGTACCAGATAGAAGAGTGACGCCACCTTGGACGCCTCGCCCTTGCGGATCAGGTGAAGCAGCAACAACACCGCCACCACAGAAAGCCCAAGCACCAGCCAGGCCATGGTCGCGATAAATTCCGGCGTCCAGCGGATGGTCATCTCCTCGAAAGCAAGTGCCAGCGGCAGATAGAAGCAAGCCGCCCCCAGATATTGCCAAATGCTGCTGCCGATCAAATTCAAATTGCCGCAAAAGCGTTTCTGATAAAGCGTGCCGATGGTGATCCCAAAGAGGGAGCAAACGGAAACCATCACTCCCAATTGCATCACCTCCGCGCTGCCGGGGATCTGGAAACGGCCGCTTAAAACCAAAGCCACCCCAATGAAACCCAACGCCAGCCCGATCCACTGCACCTGCCGCAGGCGTTCGCCAAACAGGAAACCGGCCAGAAAGGCGGTCACAATGGGCTGCAGCCCCACGATCAGAGCCGACAGACCCGCCGGAAAGCCTTCACCAATGGCATAGAAGACGCCGCCAAGATAAATGCCGTGAATCAGGATGCCCGCCACCATGGCATGAAGGATCTCGATCCCTTTCGGCCAGCGCACCCCCATCCAATAGGCAATCAACAGGAACACCGCCACATTGAAACCCATGCGCACCGAAAGCAGGGTCATCGGCTCTGCATAGGGCAAACCGTATTTGGCCCCGATGAAACCGGTACTCCAGAGCAGCACAAAGAGAATGGGGGCAAAACGGTCTAACATGGATGGATCCGGTATTTTCCTAATGTGAAACAAAACCTGCCCCCTATCTAATAGGAAACAGATATGGTTAAAAGACACAGATTCTTGAAATTGAATAGGTACAGTTGGAAATAGCAATGGCCAAATACCAGGATGTTATCCGCCATATCGAAGACCAGCGCGAACAGGGGCTGCTGGCGGCAGGCGACAGGCTGCCATCCCTGCGTGCCATGGCCGGTCAGATGAATATCGGGCTTAACACCGTGATCCGCGCCTATCAGGAATTGGAGGCCGACGGCACGATCACAGCCTATGACCGGTCGGGTTTTGTCCTGTGCAGTGATAACTTGTCCCGGAACGAGGAGGCTAACCTGCCCGATCCGGAATTTGTCGGTGTTTTCCATCTGGCCCGCAAGGTCATGGAACAGGCCAGCAATTCCACATTATTGCCCATGGGGTCGGCCCATCCTTGTGTCAATTTCCCGGCGGTGCGGCGGCTCTATGGCGACATCGCCAGAAGCGCGCGTGACCAGCTGGACCAGCCCAATGGTTATCAATTGCCCCCCGGCCTGGCCGATCTGCGCAAGCATCTGGGCCGGATCAGCCTCCAGGAAGCTGCCTATCTGCCGCCCGATGACGTTCTGGTCACCCAGGGCGCCCAGCAGGCGATTAGCATCGCGCTCCAGGAAATCACGAGGCCTGGCGATATCGTGCTGGTCAATGCGCCCTGTTACTTCGGCACCCTCTTATCCCTGGAAGCATTGGAGCTGAAAGTCATCGAGATCCCCGCCGACCCGGTCCACGGCATGGATATTAACGCGCTCCGCGATGCGTTGAAAAAATGGCCGGTCAAGGCTTTGCTGCTTAACCCCACGGTCAACAACCCCGCCGGATACAGCCTGCCGGAAGAAAACCGCCGCGCGATCATGGCCAAGACCGGGGATCTGCCGATCATCGAGGATGATTGTTTTGCCATGCTGCATATGGATGAGATACCCCCCAGCCTGAAATCCATGGACCTGGCCGGACGGGTGATTTATTGCAGCTCACTATCCAAATGCCTGGATTCCCGGCTGCGCCTCGGCTGGATCGCGGCAGGCCGGTATCAGGAGGCCATCGCCAAAAAGCTGATGCTGACCGGTCTGGGCGGGGTCAATCTGATGCAGTTGGGCATCGCCCGCTTCCTTTCATCCGGCCAGTTCCGCCGCCATTTGGACCGGGTCCGGCGCAGCTATCACCAGCGCGCCCAGGCGGTGCGCCGACGATTGGCCGAGACCCCACACTGGCGCGGACGCATCCATCGCAGCGACGGCGGTTTCCTGCTGTGGATCACCCTGCCGCCCGGCACCGATGGCGACGCCATCTACCGCCATGCGCAGGCCGCCCGGATCGGCATCGCGCCGGGCAGCATCTTTTCCACAACGGGCCAGTTCAAAAACTGCATCCGCCTCAATATTGCCCATTATGAGGACAATCCGCACTGGCAGGACGGGTTGGACCGGCTGGGTGAAATTATCGCGGCACATACTGTTTGAACGGCTGTGCCCCCACATATAATCCTTCCGCCCCTCCCACCCGCCTGGCGATTGACCCAATCTCATCATCTTGTTTGGAAAGGCTTCACAGAAAAAGCTTAGGATATTAGGATAGTGTCAAAGAGGGAGAATTATCCTGACCTTTCGCCCGTTTCGACGCCTGACCATCCTTGCCGCCCTGGCGTTCAGCCTCTTGTGGGGCGGGCGGGCTGCGCTGGCCGAACCGGTGGATCTAGAGCTGATCCTGGCCATTGACTGTTCCTATTCGGTGAACCGGCTGGAATTCCGCCAGCAGGTGAGCGGCATGGCCCAGGCACTCAGAAGCCCCGAAGTGATTACCGCGATCCAGTCAGGCCCCATTGGCTCTATCGCGATCACGGTCGTGCAATGGTCCAATGTCCGCCTGGAGGCGGTCGCCATTCCCTGGACCAAGGTCTCCAGCCGCGCCGATGCGCTGGCGCTGGCAGATCAGATTGACAGCATGCCCCGGATATCCGAGCTGGGCGCAACCGCCATTTCCTCGGTGATTTCCTTTTCCCAGGTTTTGTTTGAAACCAGCCCTTATCAGGGTGATCGTCAGGTGCTCGATATTTCAGGCGACGGACGTAACAATACCGGCGAAAATATCCTGATCGCCCGGGATCAGGCGGTGATGCGCGGCACCATCATCAACGGCCTGGCCATCACCAATGATCACCGGACGCTGGATTTCTACTACCGCGACTGGGTCATCGGCGGCCCCGGTGCCTTCGTCGTCAAGGCCCAGGATTATGGAGATTACGCCCGTGCCATCCAGCGCAAGCTGCTCAAAGAGATCCAGTATATCCCGGTGGTCCAATTGGGCGACCCGATCGAGCAACTGGCTTTTATGACCAAGCAGAAAAAACCGATCATCATTCCCTGACTCAGCTCCCAGGCGGCAGTTCCTGACCAAACAGTCAGTAATTCCGGCGCATTTCCGTCATTTTCCTGTCATACAGGGCTGGCCATTTCAGGTCACTTGCTGTACATCTGCGCCGCCTAAGGACCCGGTTTCTTTCATTCGTGGCAGGTTGCCGGGTCGACAGGCGCAAAATAGACACTGCAGTGAAGGTTTTTGCGCGATGCCCAAACGCTCCGATATCGATACCGTCCTCATCATCGGCGCCGGCCCGATCATCATCGGCCAGGCCTGTGAGTTTGACTATTCCGGCACGCAAGCGTGTAAAGCGTTGAAGGAAGAAGGGTATCGCGTTGTTTTGATCAACTCCAACCCGGCGACGATCATGACGGACCCGGGCACCGCGGACGCCACCTATATCGAACCCATCACCCCGGATATCGTGCGCCGCATCATCGAACGCGAGCTGGCCGAGCGCCCGGATGAAAAACTGGTGGTGCTGCCGACCATGGGCGGCCAGACCGCGCTGAATACCGCGCTGGCGCTGGACCAGGATGGCACGCTTGAGAAACTGGGCGTTGAAATGATCGGCGCCAATGGCGACGTGATCGACAAGGCGGAGGACCGGGACCGGTTCAAGGTCGCCATGGACAAGATCGGGCTGGAAAGCGCGCGCTCACGCCAGGTCGGCACCGTGGAAGAGGCCATGGATGCGCTCGACTTCATCGGCTTGCCGGCAATCATCCGTCCCAGCTTCACCCTGGGCGGCACCGGCGGCGGCGTTGCCTATAACAAGGAAGAATATCGCGACATCGTGACCAGCGGCCTGAAGGCCTCGCCGGTGACCACGGTCTTGGTCGAGGAATCAATCCTGGGCTGGAAGGAATATGAGATGGAGGTTGTCCGCGACAAGGACGATAACTGCATCATCATCTGTTCCATCGAAAATATCGACCCCATGGGCGTGCATACGGGTGATTCCATCACCGTCGCTCCGGCCCTGACCCTGACCGACAAAGAATATCAGATCATGCGCAACGCCTCGATCGCGGTCCTGCGCGAGATCGGTGTTGAAACCGGCGGTTCCAACGTCCAGTTCGCGGTCAATCCCGAAGATGGCCGCCTGATCGTGATTGAGATGAACCCCCGCGTGTCGCGCTCGTCCGCGCTGGCGTCCAAGGCCACCGGCTTCCCGATTGCCAAGATCGCAGCCAAACTGGCCATCGGCTATACCCTGGACGAGTTGAAAAACGACATCACCGAAGTGACCCCGGCCTCTTTCGAGCCGACCATCGATTATGTGGTCACCAAGATGCCGCGTTTCACCTTTGAGAAATTCGCCGGTGCCGAGCCGATCCTCTCCACCGCGATGAAATCCGTGGGCGAAGCCATGTCCATCGGCCGGTCCTTTGCCGAATCGCTGCAAAAAGCGCTGCGTTCCATGGAAACCGGCCTGACCGGCCTGGATGACATTGTGATCCCCGGCGCCGTTGACGAAAATGGCGAGGTCCATAAGGGTGCCATCCGTGCCGCCATTTCCCGTCCGGAACCGGACCGGCTGTTGAAAGTGGCCCAGGCCTTCCGCCACGGCATGACCCAGAAGGAAATCTTCGACGCCACCAAGATCGACCCCTGGTTCCTGGAGCAGATCCAGGACATTCTGGCCGCCGAGGCCGAGGTGATCGCCAACGGCCTGCCCGACAATCGCCAGGATCTGCTGCGGCTGAAGAAAATGGGCTTCGCGGATGCAAGGCTGGCCACGCTGGCCAACCGGCTTTCCGATGATGTTGCCCTGCTGCGCCGGGAGCTGGATGTCCTGCCGGTTTACAAGCGCATCGATACCTGCGCCGCCGAATTCCCGAGCCAGACCAGCTATATGTATGGCTGTTACGAAGGCGACGGCATCAATGAGGCGGAATGTGAAGCCGACATTTCCGACCGGGAAAAAGTTATCATCCTGGGCGGCGGCCCGAACCGGATCGGCCAGGGTATCGAATTTGACTATTGCTGTGTTCACGCCGCCTATGCGCTCAGCGATGCCGGTATCGAGAGCATCATGGTCAACTGTAACCCGGAAACGGTTTCCACCGACTATGACACATCCGACCGCCTGTATTTCGAGCCGCTGACCGACGAAGACGTAATCGCGCTCTGCCATAAGGAACAGCAGAAGGGCACGCTCAAAGGCGTGATCGTACAGTTTGGCGGCCAAACCCCGCTGAAACTCAGCCACGCGCTGGAAAAAGCCGGGATCCCGATCCTGGGCACCAGCCCGGATGCCATCGACCTGGCCGAGGACCGCGAGCGGTTCCAGAAACTGTTGCAGGATCTGGACCTGCGCCAGCCGCCCAACGGCATCGCCACCACCGAGGCCGAAGCCGCCGCCATTGCCGAGAATATCGGTTATCCGGTGGTGATCCGCCCGTCCTACGTGCTGGGTGGCCGCGCCATGGAAATCGTTTACAACCGGGAACAGCTGGAACGCTATATGGACAGTGCTGTGACTGTCTCCGGCGACAGCCCGGTCCTGATCGATTATTACCTCAAGGATGCGGTCGAGGTGGATGTGGACGCGCTGTGCGACGGTGCCCAGGTCTATGTGGCCGGCGTCATGGAACATATCGAGGAAGCGGGCATCCATTCCGGTGACAGCGCCTGCGCCCTGCCGCCCTATACCCTGGGCGATGACATCGTTGAGGAGATGAAACGCCAGGCCGAAGCCCTGGCCCATGCCCTCAAGGTGGTTGGATTGATGAATATCCAGTTTGCCGTCCAGGGCGAGAATATCTTCATCCTGGAAGTGAACCCGCGCGCCAGCCGGACCGTGCCTTTTGTTGCCAAGGCAACCGGCATTCCGCTGGCCAAGATCGCGGCCCGTGTGATGGCCGGTGAGCGTCTCACCGATTTCGACCTGACCAACAATGCGCTGGGCGAACATATCGCGGTCAAAGAAGCGGTCTTCCCGTTTGCCCGTTTCCCCGGCGTTGATGTGGTTCTGGGGCCGGAAATGCGCTCCACCGGTGAGGTAATGGGCCTGGACAAGGATTTTGCCATCGCCTTCGCCAAGGCCCAGCTGGGCTGTGGCGCGGATCTGCCGGACCAGGGTGGCATCTTCATTTCGGTCAAGGACAGCGACAAGGAAAAGATCCTGGAACCGGCGCGTATGATGGCCGAAGACGGGTTCGAACTGATTGCCACCCATGGCACGGCGTCTTATCTCACCGAGAACGGCATTCCGGTCAGAAGCATCAATAAGGTGCAGGAAGGCCAGCCCCATATCGTGGATGCGATGATCAACGGCGAAGTGCAATTGGTCTTCAACACCACCGAAGGAGCACAGGCGCTCAAAGACAGCTTTTCCATCCGCAACACCGCCCTGATGCAGTCCATTCCCTACTATACCACCACCCGTGGCATGTGGGCCGCTGCCCAGGCAATCCGGGCGCTGCGCAAAGGAAAGCTTGAAGTTGCGCCGCTTCAGACCTATTTTGGGTAAACATAGTATCTGCCTTTAGGCCGGGCCCCGCGAGGAAGAGACGCCTCGCGGACGCTCTTTTTTTGTTTTTAACGGATCTTCGTAACTGAGGAGTGGCAGGAACGAAGAGCTCAGAATTGAAAAGAATGGTGGCACGTTCATGGAAAAAGTACCCATGACCCTGCGCGGCTACGAAGCCCTGCAGGAAGAATTGAAAACATTGAAATCCGTCACCCGTCCGGCAATCATCCAGGCGATTGCCGAGGCGCGCGAACATGGCGATTTGTCGGAGAACGCGGAATATCATGCTGCCCGCGAACAGCAGAGCCTGACCGAAGGCCGCATCATGGAGCTGGAAGACAAGACCAGCCGCGCCGAGGTGATTGACCCCGCGAAATTTGCCGGTGACGAAAATATCAAATTCGGCGCGACCGTGACCGTTGCCGATTGCGATACGGACGAAGAAAAGATCTATCAGATCGTTGGCGAATTGGAATCCGATATTTCCAAAGGCCTGATCTCGCTTTCTTCCCCGCTGGCCCGCGCCTTGATCGGGAAAACCGAGGGCGACGCCTTCGAGCTGTCCGCACCGGGCGGCACCAAGGATTACGAAGTGGTTTCCGTGGAATATAAATAATCTTCCACGACAGACGTGATCGACGTGAAAACGGGGCCAAACGGCCCCGTTTTTTTATCGTTCCGACGAGTTTCGATGATCTTCAACGAGATAACCCCAAAAACCGGCCTCAGAGTATCGCCTAAAGAACTTCACAAAACCCAAAAAACAGAACCAACCAAGAAGGCTAAAAAGAACAACTAACCAAACTTCTCTAGAGAACAACCAAGCCTCACCAGATATCCATGTAGAGAGCTTGCCTTGTCCAAATAGCGGGAGATCGATCAAGAGCTGTACGATAGCCGTCCAGGCAAAAATAACGAACGAAAGTGATAGGCTACGCAATGCACCATAAATAGTAAGATAGTTGTACATACTCAATTGAGCTAGTCCCCGGAAATCGGACAGTGACGTAAGCTACAGAAGAGTGTTTTCTGATCTCAACAATGGAGATCAGTTATGTCCAAACGGAAACAG
>NZ_QRDW01000007.1 GCF_003385955.1 Aestuariispira insulae | reverse complement strand
AACCAATCTGGAAGGAAAAGTTCGTAGACTGAACCTGACCTGACAGAACACCGCGTCAAAGCCGGTAACTGTCAGACGGAGTCTCGACTACTACACTTCAGCTTTTCTTCTTACTGCCGGGTTCCACCTTTTCCTCGATGGTGGATGCGCTGTAGAGATGCTGATCGGTTTCCTGATCATGGCCGTCCAGCGTCACATCATACCCCCACAGATATTTCACATATTTCAGCACCTCATCCCGGCTTTTGTCCTCCAGAAGGATGCCGTTATGGACCCCATGGCGCAGCTTCAGGATTCGATCGCCTTTAAGGTCGGCATCCATGACCTGGATATTGGCTTCGTAATTGGTGATGTCGTAACTGTTCGCAAGTGTCTGGCGCAATTTCTTATAATGGCGTGAGCTATGGATCTCGGTGACTTCCAACTCGTCCTTCTTGGAATCATCCGTGATCACGAACAGCTTCATCTTGCGCATCAGATGCGGGCTTAAAAACTGTTGGATGAAGGATTCATCGCGGTAATTGGCCCAGGCGTGCTTCAATACGGATCGCCAATCGTCGGATCCGGCGAAATCCGGAAACCATTCCCTGTCCTCATCCGTGGGATCCTCGCAGATCCGCTTGATATCCATCATCATGTTGAAACCCAGCGTATAGGGATTGATTCCGGAAAAACGCGGATCGTCGAAATCCGGCTGCATCACAACATTGGTATGGGAATGCAGCATCTCCATAAAGGCACCATCGGTGATCAGGCCCTGATCATGAAGGCGGTTAATGATGTAGTAATGGACGAAGGTGGCACAGCCCTCATTCATCACTTTGGTCTGTTTTTGCGGATAGAGATATTGTGCAAGGGAGCGCACGATTCGTAAAATCTCTTGCTGCCAGGGTTCCAGGACCGGACTGTTTTTTTCGAAGAAATAGAGCAGGTTTTCTTCCGGCAGGTTCATTTTACTCTGTCGGTCGACCCGTTCCCGGCGGTTGAGCTCCCGCTCCTCGGGGGAGGGGTTCAGCATGCTTTCCATCCAGATATCAAGCTGGCTTTGCTTTTCCTCATGGCTTTCGCGCATGCGGCGCATGGCTTCCAGTTCCTCTTTGGTCGGGCGCGGCGGCCGACGATAGCGGAACACACCATGCGACATCAGGGAATGGGCGGCGTCAAGAAGGTCCTCAACGGCCTGGAAACCATATCTCTCTTCGCATTTCATGATGAAATTCTTGGCAAAGGAGATGTAATCTAAAATACCGTCTGCATCGGTCCATTGCTTGAAGAGATAATTATTCTTGAAGAAATGATTATGCCCGAAAGCGGCATGGGCCATGACCAATGTCTGCAGCGCCATGGTGTTTTCTTCCATATTGTAGCTGATGCAGGGATTGGAATTGATGACAATCTCGTAAGCGAGTCCGGTCATGCCTTTTCGATACATGGTCTCATCCCGGACAAAGCGTTTGCCGAAGGACCAATGCTGATACATCAAGGGCAAGCCGATGGAGGAATAGGCATCCAGCATCTGTTCGGAGGAGATGATCTCTATCTGGTTGGGATAGACATCCAGGCTCAGGTCATTGAGTGCGATATCCTGGATCGCTTCATAGACGATCCCCATGCTCTCAAAGGTCCAGTCGGATTCTGTGAAAAGCGGCTGGGTCTCAAGTTTTTTCTTGGCCATTATAAGTCGATCCCCTCCTTACCCTAATTTTTTGGCGAACAATTCCCGGAAAACCGGATAGATATGCGAGGGATCGGCCACCCGTCTCATATCGAAGTTGGGCCAGCGTTCGCGCACTGACCGGTAGGCACGCCACAATTCCCCGCCGGTTTCCTCGGATTTGAGAATTTCCATCTCACTTTCCTCGATGATCTCCACATAGGCGTAGAATTGGCACAAGGGCATGATGTGCTGCTCCAGGTAATTTTCACATTTGGCGGAATCCCGGCTGAGATTCTCACCGTCTGAAGCCTGGGCGGCGTAGATATTCCATTCATCCGTGGGATAGCGTTCCTTCAACACACGTTCCATCTCGACCAAGGCGGTGGACACCACCGTGCCGCCGGTCTCACGACCGTAAAAGAAGGTGTCTTCGTCCACTTCCTGGGCATAATGGGTATGCCGGATGAAAACGATCTCTGTATGTTCGTAGCAACGGTCCAGGAAGAGATGCAGCAGCAGGAAAAAGCGTTTCGCCAGATTCTTTTCCCGTTCGCCCATAGATCCGGACACGTCCATCAGACAGAACATGACAGCTTTTGAGTTGGGCACGGTCTCTGGCACGAAGGCGTTGTAGCGCACATCCACAGGGTCGATATAGGCGACAACCTTGCGTTTACGCTGAAGAACTTCCAACCGGCCTTTCAGCTCCTCCAGCTTTTTCCGGTCCTTATCCGAATGCGGGGTACGGGTCTCCAGATCGGCAATATCCGCTTCCAGTGCTTCTACCTCTTCCAGCTTAGGCCGTTTGAGAGCGAGCCTGCGGCCATAGGCATTGCGCATGGTGCGCAGCACATTCAAATTCGCCGGCATACCGTCGGAGGTATGGCCCGCGCGTTTTTGCCGGATGGTGGTGGTTTCCTTCAAAGTGGTCTTGACCAAATCGGGCAGTTCCAAATCCTCAAACAAAAGCTCGAGAAATTCATCCCGGGTCAGGGTGAAGGTGAAGTCGTCTTCACCCTCGCCATCCTCGGATGCTTTTTTGCCGCGGCCTTCACCGGCCCCTTGCTTGGGTCTGGGGAAACTGTCTCCGACGACAAATTCCTTGTTGCCGGGCAGGACGCGCTGCCGGTAGCCCCCGGTGGGTGAGTTGGTGAAATGCGGCTCGTCGATGCCCCGGGTCGGAATCGAGATTTTCTCGCCGCTGGCGATATCGCTGACCGCCCGGTCCTTCACCGATTTATTGACCATCTCCTTGATGTGATGACGGGCGCGCCGCAGGAACCGTTGCCGGTTCCCGAGGCTTTTCCCTTTTGGATTTTGGCGGCGGTCGATGAAATGATGCATACCGTATCCAACCTCCCGCTTAACCAGCCTTGTTAACGCGCATATACCATTCAACCAGGCGCCGGACCTGGCGTTCGGTATAACCATGCTCGGTCATACGATGTACGAACTCCTTATGTTTGGCATCGGTATCGCTGTCCTTCTTCGAACCGAAGCTGATGACCGGCAACAGATCCTCCACATGGCTGAACATGTGTTTCTCGATCACATCACGCAGTTTTTCGTAACTGGTCCATTCCGGATTCTTGCCTTCATTCTGGGCCCGTGTCCGGAGCGCGAATTTGACCACTTCATTCCGGAAGTCCTTCGGATTCGCGATGCCGGCGGGTTTCTCGATTTTTGACAACTCCTGATCCAGAACTTCGCGGTTGAACAACTGGCCGGTGTCCGGATCCTTGTAATCCTGTTCCTCGATCCATGCATCGGCGTAGGAGATATAACGGTCGAACACGTTCTGGCCGTATTCGCTGTAGCTTTCCAGATAGGCTTTCTGGATCTCGTTCCCGATGAATTCCGCATATCGGGGCGCCAGCTCTTCCTTGATGAATTCCAGATAAGTGGATTCGGTTTCCGGCGGGAATTGTTCCCGTTTGATCGCCTGCTCCAGCATGAACATCAGATGGACCGGATCGGCGGTGACTTCCTCCACATCATAGTTGAAGGTGGCGGAAAGCACCTTGAAGGCAAATCGGGTGGAAACCCCTTCCATACCTTCATCCACACCGGCTGCATCCCGGTATTCCTGGACCGTTTTTGCCTTGGGATCGGTATCTTTGAGGCTTTCGCCGTCATAGACCCGCATCTTGGAATAAAGATTGGAATTCTCATGGGCCTTCAGGCGGCTCAGCACACAGAACCGGCTGAGCACATTCAAGGTTTCCGGTGCACAGTTGGATTCACTCAGCTGGCTGTTTTCCAGCAGCTTCTTGTAAATCATCGCCTCTTCCGTCGCGCGCAGGCAATAGGGAACCTTGACGATGCTGACCCGGTCGATGAAGGCTTCGTTATTCTTGTTATTCTTGAACTGCTGCCATTCCGATTCGTTGGAATGTGCGAGCACGATGCCCTGGAACGGGAATGCGCCGAAACTTTCCGTGCCGGTATAGTTGCCTTCCTGAGTTGCAGTCAGCAGGGGATGCAGCACCTTGATCGGGGCCTTGAACATTTCCACAAATTCCATCAAACCCTGGGTACAGCGGTTCAGGCCGCCGGAATAGCTGTAGGCATCCGGGTCATCCTGGCTGAAATGTTCCAGCTTGCGGATATCCACTTTTCCGACCAGGGTTGCGATATCCTGGTTATTCTCGTCACCGGGCTCGACCTTGGCGACGCCGATCTGGCGCAGCTTGGAGGGGGTCAGCCGCACAACGGAAAATTTCGAGATATCGCCGTCATATTCATCCAGTCGTTTTACAGCCCAGGGCGACATGATCCCCGGCAGGCGATGATGCGCGATGCCGTATTTATCAGCCAGAAGGTCGCCCATTTTGTCCGGATTGAAGAGGCCAAGGGGTGATTCGAAAAGCGGGCTGATCTGGTCGCCGGCTTTCAGGGCATAGATCGGCTCCTGCTCGATCAGCTGTTTCAGCCGTTCGGCCAGCGAGGATTTGCCGCCGCCAACGGGGCCGAGCAAGTAAAGGATCTGTTTGCGTTCTTCCAGGCCCTGGGCGGCATAGCGGAAGTAACCCACGATACGTTCCACCGTGTCTTCCATGCCAAAAAAGTCCTGAAAGCTGGGATAGGTCTTAATGGTCCGATTCTGGAAAATCCGGCTGAGCCTGGAATCCTGGCTGGTGTCAACAACCGCGGGCTCGCCGATGGCCTTGATCATGCGCTCTGCCGTGGTGGCATAGAATGACGGATCATCCTTGCAGGCAAGCAGGTAATCTTGAACCGAAATCTCCTCCAGATGATGCCGGTCATAATGTTCTGCGAACTGGCTCACAATATCCATGGACTATAGACCCTCCTTAAATGTTCAAACGCCTCCTTAGACGAACAGGTACTGGAATTAAAAAAGGGGCCTCCTCTTGCGAGTGCCCCCTAAGCTTTTTCTTCTGTCGCGACTTCCATAATTCTACCGCCGCTTCGTTAAATATTGGTAAAGAGATGAACCAATTTTCCCATATTAAGTATTTGATCAATAAAGATGATATCGAATTGTCCTACTATTTATATAGTGTTGCGGTTCTTCTGATTCAATAAATAGAATCCTATCTGCCAAATATGGTTTTCTTAAGGCCGAGTCTGGATTTTGCGATTTGGTTCAAGCGCCCCGTCTCACCGGCGTGTATGCCAGTGACTGTCTCCAGGCCGACGATGAAATCCACTATCGCCAATCCAAGCGCCCGGTTTTTCTGGCAGGGCTGATTTCGGGGCGGGAAATCGCCTTGCCATAGTTGATGATTTCTCAACTGTCATTGACCTTAGCATGATTCGTTCAATGTGGTATGGGATATTTTCAGCGGAAATCCGCAATTTCCGTGCTTTGCTTTTCCATTTCCTTCACAAGGCCGCAGTTCCATTGGGCTTGACGTGGTTCTCCATTATTTGCATGTAAAAAACCGGGACAAAATAACGCAGATAACAAATCGGTATTCAGGGAGTCGGAAATGGTTGCATTGCTGGAGCGGGGACGGAGTTTCTTCAATATCTATTTCCCGGGGCTGATCGCCTGCTGCACAGTGGCCCTCGCCGCGGTGTTCCTGGAAGAGCATTATGACGGCCCGGCCATGCTCTATGCCCTTTTGTTGGGGATTGCCTTCAATTTCCTGTCTGAATCGGACCGGACGACAAAGGGCATTGAGATTGCCTCAAAATCCATTCTTCGTATCGGGGTCGGTTTGCTGGGGCTTCGGATCTCCTTTGATCAGATCGCCGGATTGGGCTGGGGACCGGCGGTATTGATGCTGGCGGCGATTGCGGCAACCATCCTTTTTGGCTGGGGGGTGGCTAGGCTGACGAAAAGCCGAGGGGCCTTTGGCGTTCTGACCGGTGGCGCGGTCGGGATCTGTGGTGCATCTGCGGCGTTGGCCATCTCAGCGGTCCTGCCAGGTCATAAGGATGCCGAACGCGATACCATTTATACCATTGTCACGGTGACCGCGCTCAGCACGGTGGCCATGATCCTTTATCCCATGATGGCCGGTTGGCTGGGTCTCAGCGAGTCGGATACCGGCATATTCCTGGGCGGCACCATCCATGATGTGGCCCAGGTGGTGGGGGCGGGATACAGCGTATCGGAAAATACCGGGGATGTTGCCACCGTGATCAAACTGATGCGCGTGGCGCTCTTGATCCCGGTTGTGCTGGTAATCGCGCTGCTGTTCCGTGGTCAAGTCGGTGAAGGGGCGGCGTCGCGTTTGCCGGTGCCGCTGTTTGCCATTGGCTTTGTCTGTTTGATGGCGTTGAACAACATGATGGATCTGCCAACCCAGATT
The DNA here is from genome assembly GCF_003385955.1 of Aestuariispira insulae. Classification (GTDB taxonomy): domain Bacteria; phylum Pseudomonadota; class Alphaproteobacteria; order UBA8366; family Aestuariispiraceae; genus Aestuariispira; species Aestuariispira insulae. Next base: position 181,856 of record NZ_QRDW01000007.1, on the reverse strand, counting down.
ACCGGTTTCTTTGTCGATTTATCCCGTTGGTGCATTATTCTGGCCGTGGCGGCGCTCGGTATGAAAACATCCTTTAAATCCCTGGTGGCTTCCGGATCAGTGCCGTTTCTCCTGATCCTGGGAGAGACGGTTTTCCTCGCGGTGTTTGTGCTGGGCGGCATGCTGCTGCTGGGGTGACTTGCCAGCGCTACGACCGGCAGGCTAGCCTGATGAGAAACGGGATGTGCCGTCACAAGCAGGGGAGGCTTGGATGCAGACAGGGTTGGGAAAACAGGGAAATGCTATAGGAAAACTGCCATGGACCGGTGCCTTTGGCGATCTGGTCGGGTATGAGTTTCAGGAATTGGACGGGGATCGCTGGGCAGTGTCGCTTGATCTTTCCGACCATCATCTCAACCAATATGGCATTGCCCATGGCGGTGTGCCTCTGACATTGCTGGATGTGGCTGGCGGCGGTGCGGTGTATCGGCTGGGACTAGCGGTCTCAAGGATCGCGACCATTTCCATGAGCACCAATTTTATCGGCGGGGCCGGGTCCGGGCGCCTGGTGGCTACCGGGTGTGTGGATGGCCATGGTCAGACCATCGCGCATACATCCATGCAACTGTATCAGGGGGATCTCAATGGCTCTTTGCTGGCGACTGCCCAGGGCAGTTATCGTCTGTTCTTAAAACGGGAATGAAAAAGAGCGGCATCCGTGACGATGCCGCCCAGTTATCCCTGAGGGGGGGAGTGCGTTTTCCTATTTCCGGAATTCTTCCGGCAGGAAGAACAATCGGTCCTGGTCTTCGGCGGCATTATGGCAATCCGCGCAGAAAGCGACGTTCTTGGCCCCTTTGCCATTGGTGACGCCGACCACGGAACCATTTGGCATGATCATGGTGTATTTCCAGTCACCGGTATCACCGTTGAACCCTGCGGCCATTTTTTCCATAACAAAAAGCGGACCGACGGAGGTCTTGCCACTCGGTTTGACCAGGAAAGAATCCTTGGCGGTCACCGTACCGACCGGTGCGGTACCGATATTTTCGTATTTCTGATAGGCGGCGGCTCCGACTGCATTCACATAGTTGTTCACGAACCGACCGCCATGGGTATCGGACGGGTAAGGAGCGGTTGCCACATTGGTCCAGCCGGGATAGGCGCTGGCCACATCCAGTCCCGACCGGGAATAGCCGGCCATTTCGGCCTGGAGACACTCATAGACGGCGCTGGCTTCCGCTGCGGTGATCTCAATATCGGCAGCTGCGGCGCAAGGGTTGCACGGATTGGCAGCCGAGCAGGGATTGCATGGGTTCACAGCAGCACAGGGGTTGCAGGGGTTATATCCGGCATTCCCAAGGCGCGGGATCACACAGCTTGAGACACTGCCTGCACTGGCGGCGCACGGGTTACACGGGTTTGCGGCGCATGGGTTACACGGGTTTGCGGCGCATGGGTTACACGGGTTTGCGGCGCATGGGTTACACGGGTTTGCGGCGCATGGGTTACACGGGTTTGCGGCGCACGGGTTACACGGGTTTGCGGCGCACGGGTTACACGGGTTCGCGGCGCACGGGTTACACGGGTTTGCGGCGCACGGGTTACACGGGTTCGCGGCGCACGGGTTACACGGGTTCGCGGCGCATGGGTTACACGGGTTTGCCGCACAGGGATTGCATCCTGAGGCCAATTGAATGTCATGTGCCGCTGGGCGGGGCTTGGCCGCCGGGTTTTCAAGTTGGCTTGAACTGGGGGAGGCGGCAAAGCTCATGCTGGACAGCGGAATCATAGAGGCGCCGGTCAGGCCAGCCCCGACGATCAGACCGGCAACGGTACCGGACAGCAGTTTTGATTGATGGGTTCTCATGAGGCATTTCTCCCCTTTTTAGTCCTGTTTTTCCTGGTGGTTGAAATGAGTGATGCCACGGTCAGGGACGGTGGCATCACTGTAGTTCCAATTTTTAGTTTGCCGCGCAGGGATTGCATGGATTGCACGGGTTTGCCGCCGCGCAGGGATTACAAGGGTTACATGGATTGCACGGGTTTGCTGCGGCGCACGGGTTGCATGGATTGCAGGGATTTGCCGCCGCGCAAGGGTTGCACGGGTTACACGGATTTGCCGCTGCGCAGGGATTGCACGGGTTACAGCCGGACGCGACTTGAAGCGGCGCGCTGGCTTTGGAAATGGCGGCCGGGTTTGCTGCGCTGTCGGTGTTATAGGTGGCAGAGAGGGCCGGGGTCGCGACACTTGCGCCTACAATCAACCCCATCATGGTGCCGGTCAGCATTTTTGATTTGTTCGACTTCACTTCAGTCACTCCTTGGTTCGTATGTTCTCGCTGCGGCGATCGCCGCTTTTGGTTCTTGAGTTCGGTTGCCCTTAACCCACGGCCTAAGACTGGCGCAGGGCTCTGGCAAAGGCGAATAAAGTCCCCTCAAATGAATGTGAGTATCCGTGACGGGCGCTCGTTGGCCGGTTGTTCTAGATTGCGGCCAGGTGCAGTTATCTGGATTAAGGTGAATGCGGATCGGTAGAATTTCCTTCATATCAAGAGTGATGCTTGCCCTGCTCATCACCGCGGAAATGGCTGCCGGTGGGCAGGCCATGGCTGCTGAGCCGGAGGCCAAGGTCATTCCGGCGGGCAGTTTTATGCGTGGATCCGGCCGGGCCCAACGCGAGGCGGCTTATCACATGGATGAGGTCGCCTATGGCCACAGCCGGACCCGTGCGCAGCAATGGTATGAAAATGAGTTTCCCTATGGGCCGGAAGAAACCGGCGGCTATGTGATCTTGCGCCATCTGGTGACCAACCGGGAGTATCAGGCCTTTGTCATGGATACCGGCCATCCATCTCCCGATGTCACGTCGGATACCTGGCAGGGATATGGTTTGATCCACCCCTTTTCCCGTACCAGAAGGCATGCCTGGCAGGGGCAGCAATATCCGCAGGGCCGGGCAGATCACCCGGTGGTGCTGGTCTCAGTTGCAGATGCGGAGGCCTATGCCCAATGGTTGTCGGAAAAAACCGGCCAGCCTTGGCGGCTGCCCGTTGAAGCGGAATGGGAACGTGCCGCCCGCGGCGATGACGGTCGCTGGTTCCCGTGGGGAAACGAATTTGATGCGGTCCGGCTCAACAGCCATGATCGGGGGCCGTTTGACACCCTGCCCGTCGGTCATTTCGTCGAGGGCCAGAGCCCCTTCGGGGTGATGGATATGGCGGGTCAGGTTTTTGAATGGACCGCGACGGCTGCCGGGCCGGGGCGGCGAATCGTGAAGGGCGGTTCATGGGATGACAAAGGATGCGGGATCTGCCGCGCGGCGGCGCGACATAGCCGACCGGAGGATTTGAAACATATCCTGGTGGGCTTTCGCCTGGTTCGGGATCTGGAGTGAGACAGTTCTCTTGATGCGCCAGGAGGTTTCAAGGATGATAGTTAACAGAAGTAAGGAAAAGAGGTTCTGGGATGAACGGTGAGTTTGGTGCGGATAAACCTTTGGCTATGGATGACCGGCATTGGCGCGATCTGGCCCCGGACCGACTGCGCAAAATGCAGGCGGCGGGAGCGGAGATCCTAAAATGCTACCATGTGCTGACCAAGGTGAATGCCAATGTGGTGGGGGAGTTGTTGAAAACCGCGGATACCTTCTTCGAGTGGGATCATTATCCCAAGGGGGATGTATATGACCGTGATACCCATGCTCAATATTACTATCATGCCCATCGCGGGGTGGATAACGAACATGGCCATTTCCACACCTTCATGCGCCGCAAGGGGATCCCGGCGGAGATCCAGCCATTGGCCGACCAGGGCAGTGCGAAAGTACCCGAGGGTGATGATATTCTCTCCCATCTGATTGCCATATCCATGGTGCCGGCGGGCTATCCCTTCATTCTCTTTTCCACCAACCGCTGGGTCACGGGCGAAAATTGGTTCAAGGCATCGGATGTCGTATCGATGTTGGATCATTTCGAGATTGACCATGCCTGGCCGTCTTGGCCGACCAACCGCTGGATCAGCGCCATGATCATCCTGTTCAGGCCCCAGATTGTGGCCCTGCTGGAGGAGCGCGACCGCGTGGTGGCTGAATGGGCGGAAAAGCATCCGGACCGGGATGTCTATGAAGACCGGTCGTTGGAGATCACATCCTATATGCCGGTATCGGTCGAGGAGCAGATCGCCAGAATCAATCAGGAACTATCCTCTCGCGCGGCGGCGTGAGAAACGGTTTTAAAGATAATCCCAATCATGGAACATCGCGGCCTGGCCGCAGGGCGCGCCCTGGGCCAGCAGGGTCCAGATGGTGGCTTGGCGGATCATGAAACGCTGCCCCCTGGAGGAGATCCGGATCCCGGAATAATCGGTGATCAGGCCGCTTTCCCCGGCCCGTGCCAGCATTTCATGCCGCGCGGCGCGCTTGTCCGGTTCAGCCGTATAGCGAGACGGGGTTTTTGTGAAATCCAGCCAATCCATTTGCCAAAGATCCAGGGCCGCGCGGTTACCGTAATTCAGGATTGGATCACTGGCTCCATTATGGGAGACCAGAATGTATGGTGCCTGCCATAATGCGGTTGCTAGCGGGATGTCCCCCGGATCAATAAGACCCTTGCCGGTCCAATGGCGATAACTGTCGGCAAGGCATCTTGAATGTGCTTCCAGCCAATCAATTGGCGCCGGGATATCCATGACCGGCATCAGTCGGCAGGGTCCAGTTCGGTCAGGAACTGGTCCGCGGCCCGGCGCAACCCGTTGGTGGCGCTGGACAGCCCGGAGGCTTTTTCCTGCAACAAGCCGCTGGCCTCTTTGGTGCGTCCGGCAATCCGGCTCATTTCCGTGATATTGCCGGCCACTTGTTCGGTGCGGCTGACGGCGCTTTCGATATTGTGATGGATTTGGCTGGTGGCGGCATCCTGTTGATGGACCGCACTGGCGATGACCGATGAATTGGCGCTGATTTCCTGCACGGTTTCACCGATGCTCTGGATCGCCGCCACGGCCTTGGAAGTGGCGTTCTGGATTGCATTCACCTGTTGGGTGATATCCTCGGTTGCGCTGGCGGTTTGATTGGCCAGACTCTTGACCTCATTGGCAACCACGGCAAACCCTTTCCCGGCCTCTCCGGCGCGGGCAGCTTCAATGGTGGCATTGAGCGCCAGAAGATTGGTCTGTTCGGCGATATCGGAGATCAGATTGACCACTTCGCCGATCCGGTCGGCGGCCTCCGCCAGCCCCTTCACATGCACATCGGTATCATGTGTCTCCTTAACGGCACGTTCCGCGATTTTGGAGGATTGAGAGACATTTTGTCCGATCTCGCCGATCGACGCGGAAAGCTGGCTAACCGATGAGGCGATGGAATTGATATTCTGCGAGATTTCTTCTGAGGCGCTGACCGCCTGCTCACCCCGGCTGCCGGCATTTTCGGCAATCTCCGCCATGGAATGAGAAACAGGATCAATATCGGCCACATGATCGGCAATCTGGTTGATTTGGCCGCGCAGGCTACGCTCGAAGGAATCACGCATTTGTTTCTGGTCTTCGTGGCGGCGCATGACAGCGGATTCTTCCGCCAGCGAGAAATAGACGGCCAGGCGGACATTCAGATCCAGAAAGACCATGCGGTTGATCGCATCCAAGATGCCGGCCAGGCGCTTGGGCCGGTATTTGAAGGCGGCAACCGCAACCGAATTCAGTTCCGATTGCAGGAAGCTGTAATTGCGCATCAGCCAGCGTGGCCGCATGCCCATTTGTGATTGCGCCCGGCCCCGTTCTTGGGTGGCGTCGAAATAACTCTGGTTGATAGTGCCGGAAAACAGCGACAGCCAATGATCCTTGGTGATGCGGTGATAGCTTTTATCCTGGACGCTGTCGCGCACCACGTCACGCAATCCGTCCACCGTCATCATATAGGCGGTCAGCCGTTCCAGGATGGCATCAATATTCTTTTCCAGCAGTGGTTGGAAAGATTTGGCGGATGCCAGAATTTCATCATCAATCCCCTGGGATTGAAGGCGGTTTAACAATTCATTGTCACCGGATACCATTGAATACCCTCTCCCTCTGCGGATAAGCGCCCCTGTTCATGGGCCTGCCAATTTTTTTGTTTGTTATTGAAATTCATAAGATAGTCACAGATATCAGGCAAGATGAACTGCTTGGCTTCGCAAAACCGTAACAAGAAACATGGTGGCGGCCCGGTCGGGTTTTACCGGTCTGATGCGGCTGGCTAATTGAGAGCAATTGATGAGATGGAACTGACATTTCAGGATTTCCGGGCGCGAGGCCCCTGGTTCGGTGGGGATCTGCAGACGCTCCGCAACCGAATGACCCGGCGGTTGATCAATCCACTGCGGGATCGGCTGACCGGCCAGGCGGAAATTGTGAAGCTGGCTCTGCCGCACAGTCCGGGTGACCACCTCCGTGTCGCCGTGAATAGACCGGCCCGTGATGCTCAGGACCGTCCGCTGATTCTATTGATCCATGGCCTCACTGGCTGTGAGGGCAGCGATAATATCGTCATTACCGCGCGACATTTCCTGGCACAGGGTTATCCGGTGGCGCGTTTGAATTTGCGCGGTGCCGGCCCCGGGGCCTCTGTGGCACAGAGCATGTATCATGCGGGCCTGAGCGCGGATCTCTCTGTGGTGGTGCGCCATTTCCGCAATCGCCCGGAAAGCCGCCACGGCATGGTGGCCATGGCGGTGTCGCTGGGCGGGAATATGCTGTTGAAATATCTGGGTGAGACGGGGCCCGAATCCGGTCTGGATGCCGCGGTTTCCGTCTCGGCCCCGATTTCACTCAAACTGGCCCAGCGGCGGATCGAAAAGATCCGGAATTTCCTCTATCACAAGGTCCTGCTGCATGACATGCTAATGGGGTTGAAACCGCTTCCCCGGATGCTGGAACCGGTGCCGGGCGGAGATCTGGGACAGATCCAACGGATCTATGATTTTGATAATCTGGTGGTGGCGGGCTATCACGGCTTTCGCGATGCCGATCATTATTATCAGGAAAACAGCGCGCGCGGTTATCTGGGGTCCATTCAAACACCGACCCTGATGATCCATGCCCAGGACGACCCCTGGATCCCGTTCGAAAGCTATCAGGCGCTTCCGTATAATCCGAAAATCACCACCCTGTTGCCGCGTGAGGGCGGCCATGTGGGTTTCCATGGTCAGGGCAGTGAGCAACCCTGGCATGATCTGCAGGCGACCCGCTTTTTCGAACGCTTTTGCTAAGGGGCAGCCTGGAAGGATGCGGTCATGAATTCCCGGAACAGGCGGTGTTTCCGGGGCGCGAGCGAGAGATCCTTGCTGACCAGACTAAGATCCTTGACCGGCAGATTTTCATCGGGCAACAGATCAATGAACAGACCCTGCCGCATTTCCTGTTCAATCGTTAGCGATAGCATCAAACCGGGCGCAAGGCCTGCGCGCACCGATTGATAAACCGTTTCCACATCGTCGCATCCGTGATGGCGCTGGCGGTCGAGGATGATCTTTTCATCGCGCAGGAAACGGCGCAGCTGGTCGGAGAGATTGTCCGGCATCAGGATCATCAGGGGATGATCGTTCAATTGGCTGAGCGTTTCCGGTTTTCCATGGCGCGCGATATAGGCGGGGCTGGCGCAGCAGACCAGCCGGGATTGCACGAGGCGCTTGGCGAAATGACGGCTGCTGTCGCCCAGCGCGCCAAGGCGGAAGGCGAAATCCAGCCCGTCCAGGTTCTCAATCCGGTCTGTCATCCGGATATCGTATCGGATCAGGGGATGTTCGGCACGAAAAGCTGCCAGATGATCGAACAGGGGCGAGCGAGCCAGGGATTTTGAACAGCTGATCCGGATCAGGCCTGATATCTCGGACCGGTTGCGGTGAATACCGTCTTCCGCTTCCGCCACCCGCGCCAGGATATCCTTGGCGGCTTTGTAAAAGGCGGCCCCCTCCACTGTAGCGCTGACCCGGCGGTTGTCGCGCAGCAGCAGCTGGCTCCCCAGCTGCTGTTCCAGCAGGCCGATTTGTTTGCTGACCGCGGAAGGGGAAATATTCAATGCCCGTGCCGCCCCGCTCAGCGAGCCGGAATCCAAGATGGCGATGAAGGTCTGATATTGGGAAAAGCGCGACATTGTTCCATTTGGTTAAGTTCGATCTCAACTATCATCACTTTTAGTTAAATATATGCAAGGGCATTTATGACCTGTCCCAGATGGGGAACCGAAACCGGAAAGACAGGAAAATAAAATGTATAGCGATTTTGAAACTTTGGCGGTCCGCAAGTCCGATGGCGTGGCCTGGATCACTTTTGACAATGGCGAGCTTAATTTGCTCGACATGTCCCTGGTCGGGGAAATGGTCCGGCTGGCGGATCTTTTGGAAGCGGATGACGAGGTCAGGGTCATGGTTTTCCAAAGCGCCAACCCGGATTATTTCCTCTCTCACGCGCATTTCCCGCTGTTGCAGGACTTCCGCGATCAAGGGGCCTATGACAGTGAGGAAATGCCGCTTTATTCAGGCCTGCTGGAAAAATTCCGCCGCATGCCTAAGGCGTCGATTGCCAAGATTGAAGGCCGGGCCAGAGGCGGCGGGGCCGAATTTGCCATGGCGATGGATATGTGTTTTGCCGCCGAGGGCAAAGGGATGCTCTCACAGATGGAGATCATCATCGGCATCCTGCCGGGCGGTGGGGCGGCGGCCTATCTGGCGCGCAAGCTGGGCCGGGCGCGGGCCATGGAAATCTGCCTTGGCGGTGGTGATTTTGAGGCGGCCCTGGCGGCGGAATATGGCTATATCAACCGTGCCTTGCCGGCAGATGAACTGGATGGGTTTGTTGAAGAGCTGGCCACCCGGATTGCCAGTTACGCACCGGAGGCCATTGCCCGGAACAAGGCGGCGGTCAATCTCATGGAAGACGACCGGCAGGCGGATTTCATTGCCAATAACCGGCTGTTCCGGGATTTGGTGAAGGGGCAGGATTTTGACCGTCGCGTTGAGCTTTTCCTGGCGCAGGGCGGCGAGACGCGAGCCGGTGAACTGGCGGATTGGAAAAACTGGGCGGAAAGGTTGCGCTGACCTGGAACTTTTATCCTGCCAGGACTGATCTCAGTCCTGGCATAGTTCACAATTTCTGAAGAAGGTTTCAATATGTCTTCAGCTGTCTAACGAAAGCCATAATTGGGATATAGAGAGGCTTTTAGTTGCAAGAAAAATGGTCTGTTAGAGTGGCTGCTGAAAATCATCTCCCAAGAATCTGGCCAGGTGTGGTCTATTTTCCTCTCTTCTTATTCTTGTCCGCAGGAATAGCGGTTGTAGGTGCGGTCAACCTGGATGGCTGTACCAAGATAATAACGGGTGGAGAACAAAGCCGCTTGATCGCAGAATCATCCAAATACAGTCTGATTGCAGCCATTCTTTATCTGGTGATGTATTTGTTCTTTTGGGGAGGAACCTATATCGGGCGATGCGCACCAGAATGGAGAAAGCTGATTTGGCCGTTGCTCTTTTTCCTGTCTTGGCGTCTCTCCAGCTACTGCTTTGATCTGAGTATGAGCTATTTATGTGGTTCAGATGATCCAGCTTCAATTGAGCATCATCTTTTTCTAAGTGATGTAAGGGTTAATCTCTTATTGTTTTTTATGACGCTTGGAGGGTGGATTTCTTTTTTCGTGCTCAGCTCCAGATCTTTTACCATGTCATTAAAAGGGCTTGAAGCACCTATTAGTCACCGAGGTTTGTAGCGATCTTTGAAATGGATTTACCGGAATCCGGTCATGCGCAGCAAAAAGCGGAAGATCAGCAAGACCGCGATGGCATTGAAAATCAGCAGGACAAGGATCTCGACATATTTAAGCAGGCTGGCATCATTGATCCAGAAATTGATGCCGCTGAAGGTGGAAGCGGTCAGTTCCAGCATGACCGCCACCAGGATGAGGGCCACGCCATCGCGCTGGATACCGCTGTCCAATTGTCGTTCTTTCTCCGGAATGGCAGATCCGTGGATTTTTTCGATGATCCAATAGCGATGTTCCAGCATGACACCGAAGGTGGCGATCAGGATCACAATCTCATTTTCCAGGCTGATCTCGTGGGGCATGAAATTCATGTGATAGTTGCTCAGCAGGAAATCCAGCTGTTCATCCAGGACCGAGACCGCGCCAAAAAGGACACCGAATGAAATGAGGATCAGGAAGGCCGGGCTGGAGACGGTTTTGTAGAGCATGGAAAAGTCCGGTTTATCAATCTCTTCTCCCGGCCAGATGATAAGCCAAATTCCTTTCCAAGGAATTAAGCGTGGGCGGCGGGGAAAAGGCAGGCCTGCACTATTGCCAGCATGTCACGCGACCCGGAGGTCAATAGCCTGCGGACCGTGAGAATATTCCCATCACTGTGCGTCTCCGGCCTGGCTCAGCGGTTGTGACTTTAAGAAATCACTCAAAGTCCGTGCGACCAGCTGGTGGCCGCGTTCGTTCCAGTGGCCATCCCGCAGGGCCTCGAATGTGGATCCATGAAGATCATAATCTTTTCGGAAGGCTGGCCTTAGATCCAGGACAGTGTAGCCGCGCTTTTGGGCTTCCTGGGCCATATAGATCCGCATCAGGTTGAAATAACTGGCATTGAATACGGCTCCATCGTCGGAACAATCCCGGCCGTCCATGATCATGGAGATCCGGTTGGGCGGCAATTGGGTCATTTCCGGTAGGGCGTCTAGAAAGGCGTCAATGGCGCGGTAGGAATCTGTCACACGTTCCTGGCTTACTGTTGCTGAAACATTGGCGACATAGTCAACCTGCTCCTGGTCTTGTGTCCATTCGGACCATTTTTGCCGGGCCAGGGCAGGGACGGAAAAAATACGCATATTGTTGATCAGGTATCGGACCAATGCAGAATGGCGCGCCAAAAAATTGACCTGGCCCGGGGCGTAATCCACCCGCCTCAGGCAGGGCGCCTCAGTCTCACAGGGAGAGAAATGATGAAATTCCGGCCCCTTTTTGTATTTTGCTAGGCTTTCACCAAAGTCATTGGCAATGATCACGAAATTCAGATAGTCCACGCCATATTCTTCACGTGCGTGTTTTGCCCAAATGAGATACTGGCTCAAAGGGGCACCGGAAAAACCGAAACTGTAAACGTTCAGGCGATCGCTGAATTCTTCAGACAGCCGTCCGTAGAATGTGTCCTGGTAATCCACCTGCACGGCTTCAACATATGAATCTCCGATGATTCCGATCGTGGGTGTGGATGTGTCGTTGGAATATTCCTGATCGTTTCGGAAACCTGCCTGATTTATATGAATTTCGCGGGCATTGAACATGTCCCAGCCGAGCGAATAGGAAATCGTCTGATACCCGTTTGCGTGGAAAACCGGGGATTGCTGATTGACCGGTGCAAAGCTCAAGCCTTCATTGACGGGCATCATCCGCAAAACCAGTTCAAGCAGAATGGCCATAAAGGCCAGACTGCCGATCAGGAGTGCGAGGCTTTGAGCGGCTGACTTCATGTTCATATGTTTGATCCGGGATTTTAACGTCAATTGCATGAACAATAGTTATGGCTGGATTATTGAGTAAGCTTGCTGGAGCAAGAAGGGGGGCGAATGAAAGCGCTCTTATCGCAAGCCTCAAAAAAAGAGGGGCCCGAATTCGGACCCCGTTAACATACTGAGGGAGGGGGAGTTTTTAATCAGCGCCAGCCGCAGGACCGGCCCTTATTCTGTTCGTCCAGCCAGCTTTTCAACGGTTTGAAATAGGCAAGCATGGGACCTGCATCCATCTGTCGGCTGCCGGTGAATTTCTCCAGGGCATCGGGCCAGGGTTTGGACGCGCCCATTTCCAGCATGGCGGTCAGCTGTCGGCCGACCTCCTTGTTGCCGAAAAGCGAGCATTGGGTCAGGTCACCGCCCTGTCCGGCCAGGGTACAGGCCTTTTCAAACAGCTGGAACTGCATGATATGGGCCAGGAAATAACGCATATAGGGGGTGTTGTTGGGGATGTGGTATTTTGCGCCGGGATCAAAGGCATTTTCGCCCCGCGTCATCGGCGCGCTGATCCCCTGATACTGGCGGCGTAATTCCCACCAGGTCTGGTTATAGTTTTCCGGTTTCACCTCACCGGAGAAAACTTTCCAGCGCCATTGATCCACCAAAAGACCAAAGGGCAGGAACGCGACTTTGTCCAAAGCCTGGTTCAGCAGGAAGTCGACCTGGTCGGTTTTTTCTGGCGCTGCTTTCAGCAAGCGGATCTGCCGGAGATAATTCGGGGTGACCGAGAGGCCGATGGCATCGCCGATGGCCTCATGGAACCCGTCATGGGCGGTGTCCCGGAACAGGTGGCTCTGATCCTTGTAAGCCATATAGGTGTAGATATGGCCCAGTTCATGATGGACGGTCTGGAAATCCTCGGCATTCACGCTGGTGCACATTTTGATGCGGACATCATCGCGGGTAATGTCCCAGGCGCTGGCATGGCAGGCGACCTTGCGGTCATTCGGTTTTTCCAGCAGGGATTTCTGCCAGAAGCTGGCCGGCAAAGTGCCCATGCCGATACTGTCGAAGAAATCTTCGCCCGCCTGCATCATTTTGCGGGCATTGTAATTCTCCTGTTCCAGCAGCAGGGTCAGATCATACCCCGGTCCGGAATCACCGGTGGCGACAATATCATAGATATTGCCCCATTGCTGGGCCCAGACATTGCCCAGAAGATGGGCGGGGATTGTGCCGTCCTTTGGCATCACATCCTGGCCGTAATAATCGGTCAATTTCGCTTTCGTATGGCAATGCAGGGCATCATAAAGCGGGCGCACCTGCTGCCAGAGGCGTTCGGCTTCCGCCGGGAAGTCCTTGGCCGGCATGTCATAGCCGCTGCGCCATAATTCACCGGTATTGGCAAAACCCAGCTCGCGCGCACCTTCGTTGGAAAGAGAGACCAGGCGGGCGTAGTTTTTCTTCATGGGGGGGGCGATCTCCCGCCATCCGGCCCACAGCGCCTTCAGCTCGGCCTCATCCCGGCTTTTTGCCATTCTCCCGATAACGCCTGTGCCATCGAAACAATCGCCATTCTTGAGGCAAAACTCGCCCAGGCTATAGGTTTCAGCTAAGGTCGCTTCCAGCCGGGCCAGCTCCGCCAATTTGTCATGATCACTGGGCTTGGGGATGGCCTGCATCCGTTTCAACAGACCCATCTTTCGCGCGGTCACTGGATCCAGATCCAGCCCCTGATATTGTTTGGACTGTTCAATCAGATCCACCAGGATCCGGGAATATTCCGCATCGGCTTTGATGGATTTTTCCCGGTTTTCCGGGGTGATGTCGGTGGCCAGTGTCCAGGCGGCCAGGGTGCTGGCCTGGCTTTTTTCGTCCAGGGTCTCTTCAACCTGACGGATAAAAGCGGCGGCTTCTTCTGCGGTTGGTGTCTTTGACGGGCTTGCCGCCAGCGCACAGGCCGGCACCAACAAAGCCAGGACCGCTGCATGGGCCAGCTGCCGTGATTTGAACCTCATTACCCTTCCCCTTTCCCCAAAAGATGGATCTGCTTAACAGATTGTAAGAAAACAATTTATAGGAGATTTATCAACCGATAATCCCGCTATAGTAGTTTTTAGTAAAGAACGCAACCAGTGGAGACATAAAAAAGCCCCGAGGATACCCCCGGGGCTCAATAACCGACAAAAAGAACGTGGCTAGAAGTTTAACCGGCCGCCCTGTTCACCGCGCAGGTGACGGCTTTCAGGGAGGCGGAGACGATGTTTTTATCACGGCCTACACCAAACAATGTGCGACCGTCGGCGGTGCGGGCCTCCACATAGGCAACCGCTGCGGCATCCGCGCCGCTGCCGACCGCATGTTCGGAATAATCCAGCACTTTGATATCGACACCGGCCTCGTCTTTGAGCGCGTTGCAATAGGCGTCGATCGGGCCGTTGCCTTTGCCGTGAATTTCGATCTCCTCACCGTCGCGTTTGACCTTGGCCGTGATCGCGCGGATCTCGCTGGCATGGGTGTCGGGGACGGTGCGATGATCGATAAAGGCATAGGGGGCTTCATTGCCGATATATTCGGCATTGAAATGATCCCAGATCTGCTGGCTGGTGATCTCCTTGCCGGTCTCGTCCGAATGCTGCTGGATCACGCCGGAAAATTCGATCTGCAGTTTGCGCGGCAGTTTGATGCCGTAATCCGCCTCCAGAAGATAGGCGACCCCGCCCTTGCCGGACTGGGAATTGACGCGAATGACCGCCTCATAGCTGGCACCGACATCTTTCGGGTCAATCGGCAGATAGGGCACCTCCCAAACGCCGCTGTTGGATTTCTCCAAGGCGGTGAGGCCTTTCTTGATCGCATCCTGATGGCTGCCGGAAAAGGCGGTGAAGACTAATTCACCGCCATAGGGGTGGCGTGGATGGACCGGCAACTGGTTGCAATATTCAACCGTTTTGACCATTTCCGGCACGTTGGTGAAATCAATGCCGGCGTCAACACCCTGGCTGACCATGTTCATGCCAAGTGTTACCAGATCCACATTGCCGGTCCGCTCGCCATTACCAAAAAGCGTGCCCTCGACTCGGTCCGCGCCCGCCATCATGGCAAATTCCGCTGCGGCAACACCGGTACCCCGGTCGTTATGGGGATGGACGGAAATGGTCACACAATCGCGGTTCTTGATATTGCGGCAGATCCACTCAATCTGGTCGGCATAGACGTTGGGGGTGGCAACCTCCACCGTGGCCGGCAGGTTGATGATCAGCTTTTTCTCCGGGGTCGGCTGGATCACATCCATGACCGCCTCGCAAACTTCCAAGGCATAGTCCATCTCGGTCTGGGTGAAGCTTTCCGGGCTATATTCATAGCGCATGTTGGTGCCCTTCGCTTCCGCCTGGTCGCCCAATTCCTTGACCAGCTTTGCGCCCTCGATCGCAATTTCCTTGATGCCCTCGCGATCCTGGTTGAACACCACCCGGCGCTGCAGGGTCGAGGTGGAATTATAGAAATGCACAATGGCATTTTTCGCGCCGTCGATTGCTTCATAGGTGCGTCGGATCAAATGCTCGCGGCACTGAACCAACACCTGGATTGCGCAATCATCGGGGATCATCTTCTCTTCGATCAGCTCGCGGGCAAAATCAAAATCGGTTTGGGAGGCGCTGGGGAAACCGATCTCGATTTCCTTGTAGCCGATCCGGGTCAGCAGTTCGAACATGCGGCGTTTGCGCTCCGAACCCATCGGTTCGATCAAGGCTTGGTTGCCGTCGCGCAGATCGACACTGCACCAGATCGGGGCCTGTTCGATCACCCGTCCCGGCCATTGGCGGTCGGGGAGATTGATCGGGGTGAAGGGTTTGTATTTATCAACGGGCATCTTTGCCATCGGTCTCAAGCTCCTGGGAAGCGTCAAATTACATCTTGTGATCTCGGGGGGCGGCACCGTCACGGTCACCGGAAGCCGCAAGGACCCGGCGACCGCCCCTTAGTCGCAGCCAAAGAGCCTGCGTCCAGAAGGACAAACCCCAATTCGGCGCAGCCAAAGATGACCCGCAGAATACGGGCGTTTTAATGCTGTTGGGTGAAAAATTAAAGGACATCTTTTGTCGAACCGGTTGCTGCTGCTGTTTTTAAGGTGCCGCGAAGGGCGCAGGCGGTCATGCCGTCTGAGGGAAATCAGGCGCCTAGTAGTAGGCCTAGCAGCGGGCAATATGCGCGGTTCATGTTCATGGCGCCAACGTTAGTGAGGCTTTGAACCCGGGTCAAGCGATAATGCGCCGAAAATGATCGGGGCTGTCATTCTGGTTTCACACAAGTGCGATAAGCTTGCAATCTAAGGATTGGCTGATCAAAGGGCATACTCAATTGACAAGGGTATCATTCCGGGGGTGGATGATTGCTATCATCTGTCTGTTTTTCCATGAGAGCCATGCATGCGCAGAGGAGGATCTGAGCGTCGGCTTCGACCCATGGCCGCCTTTTGCCATGGTGAAAGACGGACAATATCGGGGGATTGCGGTCGATATCATCCGTGAACTGGCAGCGCGGAACGGGTATCGGCTCAAGATGCGGCATTTTCCGGTTAAAAGGCTGATTGCTATGTTTGAACATGGGGATATTGATGTGATCCCCTTAGACTCACCGCTTTGGAATGATGAGAATAATCAGGCTGTTTCGGTTTTTTCCAACAGTCTGTTTGATCTGAGGGAATTCGTCTATCTGCGCGCCGGTATCCGGGAAGGGGCCATGCAGGTGGCAGAGATGCAAGGGCTGAAGCTGGCTCATGTGAACGGCTATGCCTATCCTGCCCTGGCATCTGCGTTTCAACGCGGAGACCTGTTCCGGGCGCGGGTCAGTCAACCGCTTCAGCTGTTTAAAATGGCAAGGCTGGGACGGGTGGATGGATTGCTGCTGGATGAGTTTCTTTTCAGCCATTTTGTGAAAGAAGAAGGGGTCGTGCGCGAGGATTTCCAGCGTGGCATGCAGCTGAGCAAGGCCCCGATGGCGGTCAAGCTGCATAAAAGCAAGGCCCGCCTGCTGGCCGATATTAACCGGACATTGATGGAGATGAAGGCCGAAGGTCGGATTGACGCTATCTTTGGGCGCTATGCCGACGGGGGACGGATCGCCCTTCTGCGCTGATATGGCTTATGGCGGCCGCTTTTCTCCCTATCCGTGACCGTGGGCCAGTATGCGGCTTTTTGGCTGCGGCGGCTGCACGGCGATCCGGTAGGAGACCGTGCCTGACAGCAGTCCAAACAATGCCATGCCACAGCCCAGACCGATCAAAATGCCCTCAGCCCCCCACAGATGGCTGCCCAGCCAGACAAACGGAATGACGCCTAATGTTTCCCGGGCGAGATCAAAGGCGGTTGCCATGGGGGCTTTTCCGGTGACGTTAAAGGAAGTGTGGGCGACATATTGAACGCCGGTGAAGAAATAGAGCGGTACGATCCAGATACAGAAAAAACCGATCAGGGCCGCCGCCTCGCCCGAGGCGCCAAACAGGATTGCCAGCCAGTCCCGGCCCAAGGCCATGACCAGCGCCACAATCAGCATATAGACAATCATCAGACCCAGCACCTGTTGCCAGACGGCGCGGATGCGTTCGGTCTGACCAGCCCCGAAATTCTGCCCCACAATCGGCCCGATGGCCTGGGGCAGGGCGGCCAGGCCGACAAAGGCGAAAGGCGTGATTCGGTCAATCACCGCCATCGCGGCCATGGCTTCAGTGCCATAGGCGGCCATGGCGGAAATGACGAAGGCGCTGCCGATGGGCGGCCCGGCCTTGGCCAGGCTGATCGGGATGGCATTGCCCAGGATCGGTTTCAAATCCAGGCGAAACCCGCGCCAGCCGGACCGCCCCACCATGTTATGCACGCTAACCGCCCCATGCAGGGCGATTGCCAGGATGAAAAGACGGGATAAGACGGTGGCCCAGGCGGCCCCTTCAATGCCCCACCCCATGGCAAAGATGAAGATCGGATCCAGGATGGCATTGCTGAATGCCCCGGATAATTTGGCGGCCATGGCTCGCTTTTTGGCACCGATGGCCCGCAGCAGCGCGCCTGCTGCCATGCTGATCGTGACGATGGGCAGGCACAGCAAAATAATGCGTAAATAGCCGATCGCCAGGTCAAGGACCCGGCCTTCCGCGCCGAACAGGGCCATTATTTCCGGGGTGAAAAGCCACAGCACCAGACACAGAAGGCTGTTCAAGATCAGGCCGAATAATAGGATATTAAAGGCCAAGCGGCGAGCGCGTGGGCGGCGCCCGGCCCCGACTGCGCGCGCGACCAGCGCCATCATGGTTGTTGAAAAACCGAGCGACAGCGCCAGGATGAATAGGATCACCGGCCAGGCAAAACCCAGGGCGGCGATGATTTCCACATCGCCCAGCAGGCTCAGGAAAAACAGATCCAGTGCGTCGACCATCAGCACGGCCACCAATCCGACCATACTGGTCCAGGCCATACCCAGGATATGGCTGATCGGGGCGCCTTGCAGAAAAGTTTGCTCTTTCATTCTTTCTCTCCGATACCGCTGGACCTCAGTGGACCACGGGTTGTTGGTCTTTTTCATTATGACACGGGCTGATCTCGCTGATATGGCAGCCCAGTTTCCACCAGGCTGCGGTCACCATGTCATCGGCCTGGTTCAACTGGGCCAGGTAATGGGCGATCCGTTCGCGCAATTCCGGTTTCGGAACAAAATGTTCCTTGGTCCAAAACCGTTTGTTGCGGTCAAAGAAACCGGTTTCATCCAGCAGTGCGATGCCGAAATAGAACGCATTTTCAACGGAATGGTAAAAACCGTCGCGGCAGTGAAAGAAACCTTCCGGATCCATGGAGTCATAAAGACACCAATGCAGCATGCGTCGGATCGCGGCGGCGGCCTGTTCCTGTTCGGCGGCGGTCATATAGGGCCAGGCGAACCGGAAGATTTTGGTCACATCATAGCTGTTATGGTTGTTGAACTTGCCTCCGACCAGCCAGCCGTTGGGATATTCGCGTTGGCTGTTGAGCAATGTGGTTTCAATGATTTTGCGCCAGCCCCGAATATTTCCCTTGCGGTAAGAGATGATGTGGAAAGTGTAGCTGAGATCGTCATAGCGATAGAGGGTGCCATTCGATTCATACCAGGGGCCCCAATAACCGGTTTCTGGGTTTTGGGAGTCATCCAGGAAACGCTCAAAGGCATCGACATATTTATCGGTCAGGTGCAGTTCCGGCACATAGCGCCGGACATAATTCCGCAAAACCGGTTTGAAACAGATTTGCGCCAGGCAGGACACCACCCCGCCAAATTCATCGCGCTGGTTGCGCCCGGTTTCGGCGATGTTGGAAATCCGCATGCTTTCCAGATATTCCAGCATACGCCGTTTGTTGGAGATGGGTTTGAGGAAATCGAGGGGGAAACGCGGGGCCCTTTCTTCTTCGGCCAGCTCATAAAGCCGTCCGATCGTTGCATCCAGCTTGTGATGAAATTCCTGATAATGCCAGCCCCAGGAGCCGTCATCCGGGGACTGTGTGGAAACATAGCTCTGATCCGGCAACAGGAAACTGTTTTCCAGCCGTTCGATCTGGCGGTTCAACCTGTGCCAATGCGCGGTATAACGGGCCAGCCATTTGGCATAGATGTAATATTGCTGGGATGCCTGAAGCGATAATTCCGGCGTGTCCTTCTGCCGGAAAGGGGTGTGCAGCTGTTTCAGGCTGTCCAGATATTTCTGAGCCGTGATTTCGTAATTCCGGTCAAAGGCCCGGAAATCACTTTTTATTATACAGTCCGCCGGTTTCCCGGGGTGTGCAGGGTCATTGCGCATTCCTTCCCCCAATTGCAAGGAACACGGTATTTGCAGCACAAACCGGCAAACCGGGTCCGAATGGTCCCGGTCCGGCTGTTAACTATCCACCCCACTGACTTTTTTTATTACCCTAGGCCCCTGTTCACGCATTCTGCTCTGCAGATACCGTGTACAGCCAAAATTCCATGGTGCTCCGACTTTATCAAAATACGCTTAAAAAGGGTAGTGATCTAAATCATCTGCCCGTTTTTCAGGTGTTTTGGGCGACGGGGGCCGGATTGAGGCAAATTTGTGGCGTTTTGTTTCTGGACTATTGCAACCAGGATTCCGCCTCCCCATCTGCCTAAATGTGAATGATGACAAGATGAAATGGATGACGGCATGAAAAACGCGGGCCAACTTCTCAATCAGTTTCTGGGTGGCCAGGGCGCCGGCGGGGCCGGCGGCGGTACCGGTGTCGATCTTCAATCCATGCTGAGCGGCAAAGGCGGCTTGGCGACCGGAGCGGTGGTTGGTGGCCTGGCTGGGTTGATGCTGGGTGGCAAAAAACCGAAGAAGATTGCGAAAAAGGCCCTGAAAGTGGGCGGCGTCGCCCTGGTTGGCGGTTTGGCCTATAAGGCCTATCGCGATTGGCAGAATAATAAGGCGACAGCTCCTGCGCCCCTGGATGAGGCGGACCTGGCTGCGCCGGCGGACAGCGCGTTCCTGCCACAGGCTGCCGCCGCACAGGATGATCTGGGAACTGCGCTGGTGCGGGCTATGATCAATGCGGCAAAAGCGGACGGGCATATCACGCCGGATGAGCGCGCGCGCATTTCTGAACAGTTGGGCCGTTTGTCCCTGGAAAACAGCCACCGCCAGTTTGTTGAAACAGAGCTTGCCAAGCCAATGGATATCGAAGCCGTGGCCGGGTCTGTCGACTGTCCGGAGCAGAAGGCGGAAATTTATCTGGCCTCAGTCCTGATTGTTGACCGCAATGGCCCGGCGGAACAGGGTTATCTGGCCATGCTGGCGGCAAGGATGGGCCTGGAAGCCGATCTGGTGGCGCATCTTCATGCGGCGGCGGATGCCGCTGAACAGGAATAGATTTTTGGAACGACCGGGCGCGGTCACGTGATCTCCTGCCGGGAAAGGGCCTCATGATCTCCCCTGTCCCCTCCCTGACCCGGCTGAGTTGACCGATGTCCCTTGTAACCGGGACGGCTTTCCCCTGGCCGTCCCGGTTTTCTTTAATCCAGTCGCATTTTTCCAGATTGATGCCGCTTACAGGGCGGAGTGCTCCCGGATCGGCTGCTAGATCTTACGGTATTCCCGGTATCGGGAATTGTTGCAGGTGCTGGATGAAATCATCTTTGATTTCAATCGGATAATTGGGAAACCGGTGAGGCGGATAACCGTCGATCCCGGTGCTGCCCCCGCAACGGTAAAGAGGAAGTCCCCACCGGAACCACTGGGCGGATCGCCCGGGAAGGGGTGGGGGGAAGGCGACGGCCTTCACCTCTGAGTCCGGAAACCAGCCTGGAACATGTTAACTCGACGGATCGCGGTGGGCGATTGACGAGACGTGCGTGACCAATGCGCCTTTCAGGCTTGCCCGCTTTCAGGATCCGCGGGTGAGAATGGTCCCGCCGCCTTATCCTCAACCACGTGATTCATAACATCCGAAAGCCGTCCGGGATCATGCCTTGGCGGAAACGACAAGAAGTGGATTTTGTTATGGATACGCAAAACCGGATGCTGGCCATGCTGTTGCGGCGCAAGGCCAACTTCTCACTGGAACAGCCATTTTATAATGCCCAGGCATTCTTTGATCTGGATATGAAGCATATCTGGGAAAAAGGCTGGATCTATGTCGGCCTGACCTGTGACATCCCCAACAGCGGGGATTTCTTCACCGTTGACATCGGCAATAACCCGATCATCGTGACCCGCGACCCGGATGGCTCGATCCATGGTGTTTTCAATACCTGCCGCCATCGCGGATCGAAAATCTGCCTGAAGGATAAAGGCAATGCGCCGAAATTGGTCTGCCCCTATCATCAATGGACCTACAATCAGGATGGCAGCCTGATCTTTGCGGGCAATATGGGCCCCGAATTCAAGACCACGGATTACAAGCTCAAAAAGGTTCATCTGGAGGTATGCGGTGGCTATATCTTCATCAGCCTGGCAAAGAACCCACCAGCCTTTGATCAATTCCGCAAAGAAGTGGAACCCTATCTGGCGCCCCATGATATCGACAATAGCAAGGTCGCTTTTGAACAGACCCTGATCGAAGATGCCAACTGGAAGCTGGTGATTGAGAATAACCGGGAATGTTATCACTGCGCCGGGTCCCATCCCGAGCTGCTGAATACCCTGGCGGAATTTGATAATTCCGATGATCCGCGTATTGACCCCAAATACAAGGATCTGATGGAGCGCAAGGCCAGGGAATGGTCCGCCCAGGGGCTGCCTCATGAACCGACCCCGGCCAATCTGCAATATCGCGCCGTGCGCCTGCCCTTCATCAACGAAGCCGACAGCATGACCATCGACGGTACCCCGGCCTGCGAAAAGATGCTGGGGAATCTGACCGACCGTGGCCTTGGGTCGGTGCGCATGCTGCATCTGCCCAATACCTGGAACCATCTGCAATCCGATCATGTGCTGGCCTTCCGGGTGCTGCCTCTGGGACCGCAGAAAACCATGGTCACCACCAAATGGCTGGTTCACAAAGATGCAGTGGAAGGCGTTGATTATGACCTGGATAAACTGACCACGGTCTGGAAAGCCACCAATGAGCAGGACCGGGAGTTGGCGGAAAACAACCAGAAGGGCATCAATTCCATGGCCTATGAGCCGGGGCCCTATTCCGACACGATCGAATTTGGTGTGCAGAATTTCATCGACTGGTATTGCGCAGAGATGGAAGCCCGGATCCTGGAAGATCAGCCTGATATGAAACTATTGTCAGCCTAATGGTCTCAGGCGGGAATGTGTGACTGCACATTCCCGCCTTTTGCCTTCCGAAAAGATAAAAGAGAAACACCATGTCCGTTGTAAAAACCATCTCCGCCCTCAATCAGAGCAAACCTTGGGACAGCCATAACCAGAAACTGATCTGCTCTATGGTGCTGCAGGATTCCCATGATGTGAAAACCTTCTGTTTCCAGACCACGGACCAGGCCTGGTTCCTCTATCTGCCGGGGCAGTTCATCACTCTGGAGCTGGAGATTGACGGCAAGGTCGTGCATGGCACCTACACCATTTCCTCCAGCCCGTCCCGGCCGCTTTCCATCACGATTACCGTAAAGGCGACGAAAGACGGCTATGTCTCAAAATGGCTGCACGAGAATATGAAAGAGGGGATGGAGGTGAAGGCCTATGGGCCTGCCGGCATCTTTACTCTGCATAACCACTTGGCGGATAAATATCTGTTCCTGGCGGGCGGGGTTGGCATCACACCCCTGATGTCCATGACCCGGTGGCTGTTCGATTATGGTATGCATACGGATGTTTCTTTCATTCAATCCTGCCAAACCCCCAGCGACCTTCTGTTCAAACGCGAACTGGAGGGAATGAGCGCGCGAGTTTCGGATTTCAAGCTTTCCTATATCTGTGAACGTCCGGACGAATATGGTGCCTGGACCGGCTATACCGGCCGCTTGAACCAATTGATGCTGGAACTGATCTGTCCGGATTATATGGAGCGCGAGATTTTCTGCTGTGGTCCGGAACCCTATATGCAGGCGGTACGCGATATTCTGAACAGCGCCGGCTATGATATGGATCGCTATCATGAAGAAAGCTTCTCCGCGCCGGTGGCCTCGGAAGAGGAAGCCCCCGAACATGATGATGTGATCATCGATGAAAGCAATAAAGCGACGGTTAGCTTTATCAAATCCGACAAGGAAGTGAAGATCCAGGAATCCGAAACCATTCTGGCCGCCGCCAAGGAAGCGGGTCTTCATATCCCCAATGCCTGCCAGTTCGGGGTTTGCGGCACTTGCAAGGTTAAGAAGGTCAGCGGGGATGTGCACATGGTCCACAATGGCGGCATCAATGACGCCGATATCGAGGCGGGCTATATCCTGGCCTGCTGTTCAAACCCGCTGGGACCGGTCGAAGTGGAATTTTGACAATGGAAGATCCCCGGCACAATGCCGGGGATCATAGTCTCAGTCTGATGAAAGGGAAGCCAGTAACCGGTCGGTTGCTGTCTGCATGGCCGCCAATTGATCTCTCATCTCTTCCCGGAACCGGTCCCAGAAAGGCTGTTGGTCTGATTCATCCATACGCCTGACCAGGAACCAGGCGGTCTGGACCATCATCATGAGGCTACCCGATGCCAGCGCACGGCTGGCCGCCTCCACCCCGTGGGCGATATCGCCTTGGCCCTGCTGAAGTAATGGGCGCAGTTGGTCGTAGAGGGCCGCCACATCCGGGGACGGGCTGGCATCAAGGGCTTCGATCATATTTTGGAAATGCCGGGCCACAGTCTGTGAAAATTCGGAAAGCCGCTCGGTATCGCAAAGCGTGCCTGCCGGCACGGTTACGATGTGATCCAGAATACCGGCCAGCTGGGCCGTGCGTGCCTCGGGCGGATTGTTGAGCTGGACCTGGTCCGGCAGGGCGGGCAAAGTGCCTTCGATCCGCAAGCCGTTACCGGCATTGTAGATTTTGAACCCGCTGCTGCTGGCGATCAGTTGCTCCAGATAGATCCTGGCATTCAGGAAACTGCGGTTGGTGTAAACGGTTCCGCCGCGGTTGCCGTCCACCGGGATCGTCAGAGCGGCCATTCCAGCACCGGATCTGAAGAAATCACTGCCTTCGGTCTCATAGACCGACGCGCTTGAATGATGATTGTCCGGCTGACGGGAGCCGAAATCCACCCCGAACAAAATGATTTCAGGAAAGCCGAATTCCATGGCCGCCCGGCAGGCCATGTTGGCAACGGTCGGCACCGCCAGCGGCACACAGGCATCGTCGGCGGTGAGAAGTCTGGTGGGCACCACGGAATCTCGATGCACAAAAATCACTGATTTGAACATTGCTGCGGTTTCCGGTGGCACGGTGTTGGCCGCGATCAGCACGGTTTCCGGGAAGCCGCCGGGACTGGCTTTTTCAAGGGCCTCGACCGTCAGGGCGGTATTTTCCACCTCACAATGGAAATCGGGCTGGATGCCATGTTTGACCAGGCTGGAGATCCCGGTCCCGACCGAAAAATAGACCGCGCGCTCACGGTTTTCGCGCAGACAGGGCAGGGCTTCGTCAAAGGAGGGGCCGCTGCCGACGATGAAGGCCGGCAGAGTTTTCCTTATATGTGCATCAGCACCTAAATAACCCGCTGCATAGCCTAGGTAATTCTGCCAGGCATTTTTCAGCATCAGGCATTCATCTTCGAAGAAACCCATGGAGGCCCGCAGGTTCACCTGAATTTCGCGAAAGCAGGAAACCAGCTCATCGAAATAGGGCGACTGATAATGCGGAAACAGATAACTGCCGTCGACCAGCGGATAATCGCGGCTGCGCAGGCCATGCAGCAGGGCATATGCCGCCCGGGTCGGTTCGTTGTCAACGATCCAGGAAACCTCCCCGCCCCGGTCTTCAATATCCTGATAGATCTTGCCCCAGCTTTGCAGGGCAAGCGCATGGCGGATGAAAGACAGGTTCGGCTCAATGATGATCAGGTTGCGTACCGGCAGGCGTTCAAGCAGCAAGGGGATCTGCAGGCCAAGCCCCAGCCCGAACAGCACCAGATAGCCACCGGTTGCATCGGGGTTGGCATTAATCTCGGTTTTGGAAAATTGCTGCAGCAACTCCCTGATCAGCTGATCATGATACAGGCCGGTGCTGTCGCCGCCATGGCGCGGCGGTTCGGCGAAATAGCGCTGTGGCTGTTTCAGATATCCCTCGACCTGAGCGTCGGCCAGGCGCAAGGCGTCATCGCCATAATAGGGATTGCCCTTGTCGTCAAACAGATTGACCGGCCCCTGATCCAGGCTGCCTTCCAGGCGGGACCGGTCATCACCCTGGTTTTTGATGCGCTCCGCTAGATCGGATTGGCCCTGCTGATTCAGCAGACTGAGATTGTCATCTAACATAGATTCCCCTCGCACGAGATTATCAGAGAGCCCTCCCGCCGCCACCGTTTGCGGTTAAACGCACAGGATCGCGTGAACCTCTCTATCCTGCTACTGGTCGTTAATAAAACAGATACTGCCCCGCAGCAGGCTTTTGGTCAAAGCGGTTTGGCTTCAATTGGTTGTGGAGGCATCATCCAAACGAGCTCCAAAGAGATGAAGGCCAAGCAGTTCTCGCAGGCCCAGCCATTCTATTGCAGGGATATCTTAAAGAGGTATTGTGCTTGGTAAATCCCGTTTTGATGGAATTTCATTTACAATTTTAACAGGTTAAACAATCATATATTGCTTCTTATGGGAGATATTACTGTTTCGTAATAATCAAATGGGGGAAATTTAATGAAATTGATCCGTTTGTCCGGCATGGCAACAGCAGTCATGGTCGCCCTGTCAGGTCTGTCGGCACCCGCCCTGTCTAATGGCAACTTTATCTTTATGACGAACCCGGACCTGGCTCCAAGCAGGGACAATGGGCCTCAGCCACACTATAGCAAGATATACGGCTACAGCATTGATGAAACGACCGGCGCGTTCACTGCGGTGCCTGGCACCCCTTTTGCCTCCAGTGACGGTGCGAGGCTCCTGGTGATCGGCCCTAAGGCCGATTATGCCTATACTGCAAATTATGACGATAACAACATTACAACCTATAGCTTTGATGTGAGCACAGGGCAGCTGGCAATCCTGGCCAATTCCGATTCCGGTGGCCGGGGTCCCAGCAAGCTGCAATTTTCGCCGGACGGCACCACCGCTATCGCAACGAATAATATCACTCAGTCCCTGGCAGTTTTCACTATTGGCAGCAATGGCGTCCTGAGCCAGGCCAGCGGCTCCCCATATGCCTTGGGAGGACCGCCTTTTTCCCCAAAGATCCATCCTACCGGGAAATATGTCTATGTATTGGCGAACAGTCATCTCTATGGATATAGCCTGAATGCCGGAACCGGGGGCCTGACGGCCATTAATGGCATGCCGATGGCACTTGAGGCAGGGAACAACCTGGTCATGGATGCGGCCGGCGATAATCTCTATATTCAGGCCGGGTACGAGAAAAAGGGCTATGTCTTTTCCATCGATCAAGCCAACGGCGAAGTCAGCGAGGTCAAAGACGGCCGGTATGCGGTGGCCGCCTCCGGAATGGTCTTGTCGCCGTCCGGTAATTTTGCTTATGCCATTAATTTTTTTAATAAATCCGTGCCGATGATATTCAAGGTGGATGGCACGACCGGCAGTCTGTCTACAGTTGATCCCGGATCGGTAACTTTTGGCTATGACCCCACCTATCTCACGATGAGCCGGGATGGATCATTTCTCTATGTTCCGGACAGTCAGGCCAATGTCATTCACGGCTACACTGTGAATCAGGAAACCGGTGCCCTGACGGAAATCACCGGTTCGCCCTTCGGGACCGGAGGGACATTCGCCACGCGTTTCACCATCAGCCCGTCCGGCCAATACGGCTATATCGGCAACGCACAATCCCACAATGTATCGGGCTATTCGATTAACCAGAGCACCGGTGCCCTGACCGCTTTGCATGGATCGCCTTTTGCCATAGATGCCGGTGCATTCTACATGACGGTTTATCCGCAGTAGGAATCGCAACATGCCGTCCCCGCCATGGCCTTGGTGGATCGGTTTTTGTGTGGTTGAAGACTTAAGGTTCTTTCACAGCCGGCATCGGGCGCGGGTCGGTGCGCAGGATGGCATAGGTTACGTGATCCTGCCATTGGCCGTCGATACACAGATATTGGCGCGCCAGGCCTTCTTCGGTAAAGCCGTTTGATTCCAGGAGGCTGCGGCTGGCACTGTTGCGCAGGAGGCAGGCTGCCTCCACCCGGTGCAAACCCTGGATGCGGAAGCAGTAGTCAAGGGTCAGCTGCAGGGCTTCCGCCATGTAACCCTTACGGATATGGGGCAGACCGGTCCAATAGCCAATATTGGCGGTTTGCACGATCCCGCGGCGGATATTGGAAACGGTGATGCCACCGACCAATTGGCTATCCGCATTGCGGATGATGAAAAACGGGCTGCCGGTGCCGTCTTCCCATTCGCGGTTGAACCGTTCCAGGCGCCGTTTGAAGCCGCGTTTACTCAAGGCATCGGATGCCCAGGTGGGTTCCCAGGGTTTTAGGAAATCGCGGCTTTCTTCGCGCAGGGCGGACCAGGCGGCATAGTCACGGGATTTCGGGGGGCGGATATGCACGGTGGGGCCGGTTAGGCGCGTGTTGTTTCGCGATCCAAACAGCAGCCCCAGCATGTTAAAGCCTCGCCGTTAGCTGGTCATGGCTTTCCAAATGGCTGAGCGGCCCGGTGGCGGCTAGGGTGGGGGTGCCCCTGAACAGGCGGCCGGCCAGGCTGGCAACGCTGTCACGGGTGCAGGCATCAATCTTGGTGATGATCTCGTCCATGCTGAGCGCGCGCCCGTAGGATAGCATCTGTGTGCCCAACTGATCGGCCCGGCCGCTGGTTGATTCCAATCCCATCAGCAGGCTGGATTTCAGCTGCGCCCGGGCGCGGCTGATCTCTTCTTCCGTGAGGTCTTCCGGCAGGCTGGAGAGCACATCACAGACCACGGGAATCAGTTCGCGAACCTCTTCTTCACCGGTGCCTGCATAAATGCCGAACAGGCCGCAATCGGAAAAGGCGCTGGAAAAGGAATAGATGGAATAAACCAGGCCCCGTTTCTCACGCACCTCCTGGAACAGGCGCGAAGACATGCCGTCCCCCAAAAGGGTGGAGAGCATATGGGCGTCAAAATGATCCGGCCCGCCATAGGTGACCCCATCAAAACCCAGCAACAGATGCACCTGTTCGCAATCCCGTTCCTTACGGAAATCACCGCCCTGATAGCGGCCCTTGTCAATTTCCGGCACCGGGTCATTGGTCAGGTTGGCAAAGGCCTCTTCGGCCTGGGCGACGATCATGTCATGGTCGACCGCGCCGCTGGCCACCAGGACCATATTGCGGGCCTGGTAACGTGCCTTCATGAAATCAATCAGGGTTTGGCGCTGGAAATCCCGGATCAGCGGGGCTGTCCCCAGAATAGGGCGGCCAATGGCTTGATCGGGAAAGGCGGTTTCCTGGAAATAATCGAAGATGATGTCGTCGGGGGTATCCAGGGATTGTCCGATTTCCTGAAGAATGACCCCACGCTCCCGCTCAAACTCCGCTTCTATGAAGCTGGGGTTTTGCAGGATATCGCCCAGGATATCGACTGCCAGGCCAACATCACCGCGCAACACTTTCATATAGTAAGCGGTGTTTTCGCGACTGGTATAGGCGTTGAAATGGCCGCCGACCGCCTCCACTTCCATGGCGATATCAAGGGCGGACCGCCGGGTCGTGCCCTTGAAAGCCATATGTTCCAAAAAATGCGCCGTGCCATTGATGGGCGCGGTCTCCGCGCGGCTGCCGGTGCCGACCCAGACGCCGATACAAACGGATTCGACCGAATCCATCCGGTCGGTGATAACGCGCAGCCCGTTGGAAAGGGTGCTGGTTCGTACTTGCGTCATTCAGCGCTGCCGGCACTGTTGGACTTGCGGATCCGGGTCTGGATGGCATCCACGGAATTGGGCAGGACCTCAAACCGCTCTTCCCGGTCGAACAGGTCGGCCAGCTTGTTCGGCAGGGCCGGTCGGATACCGGTGGCCTCTTCAACCGCATCTGGAAATTTGGCCGGATGGGCGGTGGCCATGCAGACCAAGGGTGATGCCGGGTCCTTGCGCTGGGTCCAGCCGGCGATGATGCCGACCGCCGTATGGGGATCGACCAGTTCGCCGCTGCTCTCGTGGATCGCGCCAATTGCCGCCAGGGTTTCATTGTCATCCAGGCAATGGCCGGTGAAATCTTTGGCTGCGCGCCGCCAGCGGTCTTCCTCCATCGGCATTTTGCCGCTGGCGCGGAATTGCTGCATGGTTTCTTCAACCTCCTCGCCATCCCTGTCCAGAAGATCAAACAGCAATCGCTCGAAATTGGAGGAAACCTGAATATCCATGCTGGGCGACAGGCTGGGTGAAACCTGTTTCATGGACATGTCATTGTCACTTAAGAAACGGGTCAGGATGTCATTGCTGTTGGAGCCGACGATGAACTGATCGATCGGCAGGCCCATTTCACGGGCGGCATAAGCGGCAAAAATATTCCCGAAATTTCCGGTCGGCACGGAAACGGTGATGCCGCGTTCCGGCGCACCCAGGCTGACACCGGCATAAACATAATAAACGATCTGGGCCATGATCCGGGCCCAGTTGATGGAATTGACCGCAGACAAATTGACCTCGTCCCGGAAGGAAAGGTCGTTGAACATGGCTTTCACCAGATCCTGGCAGTCGTCAAAGGTGCCCTCGACCGCCACGTTATGGACATTCATCGACAGGACGGATGTCATCTGGCGGCGCTGCACCTCGGAGGTACGGTTATGCGGATGCAGGATGAAAATATCGATGGCTTCCCGGTCCCGGCAGGCCTCAATGGCGGCGGAGCCGGTATCGCCGGAGGTGGCCCCGGCGATGGTGACCCGCTTGCCCTGCTTTTTCAGCACGTAATCAAACAAACGGCCCAGCAGTTGCAGCGCCACATCCTTGAAGGCCAGGGTCGGACCATGAAACAGTTCCATGACCCAGGTATTGGAATCCAGCTGTTTCAGGGGGCAGGTTGCGTCATGGTCGAAACCGGCATAGGCGTCGGCCACCAGATGGGCGAAATCATCTTCCGGGATGCAGCCCTCAACAAAGGGATACATCACCCGTGCAGCGATTTCCTCGTAAGAGAGACCCCGCATCTCGCGCAGGTCATCTTCTGTCAGCTTTGGCCAGGCAGCCGGAACATAGAGGCCGCCATCGCGGGCCAGTCCCGTCAGCAGGACCTCGTCAAAATTCAACTCCGGTGCCTTGCCCCGTGTACTGACATATTTCATCGCTACTTTTCAGCCGGATGGCTGCCCCTGTGTTACTCGGTTACTGCTTTTAGCGCCCAAAGACGTCCGGGAAAAGGCGTTTGGGCAATCCGTTCATGACGTTTTTTCGACCTGGTGAAGATACACATCGCGCTGCGGATAAGGGATGGTAAATCCGTTGGCTTCCAGGTGGACCTTCACATCCCGTTTCAGATCACAGACAAAAGCCCAATAATCGGGTGTGTTGACCCAACAGCGCAGATTGATGTTCACCGAGCTGTCGGCCAGTGCCATCACCATGACGGCCGGGGCCGGATCGGCCAGCATCTTGTCGCGGCTTTTCAGGAATGTTTCCAGCAAGGTCAGTGCCTCGGTCAGGTTATCGTCATAGGAAATGCCTACTTCCAAATCCACACGGCGTGTTTGGTTCATATTGTAATTCTTAACCATGCCGCCCCAAATGGAACTGTTCGGAACCGACAGGAAAAGGCCGTCCAGCGTCGTAAACTGGGTTGTAAACAGCCCAATCTCCTTCACAACACCGCTGGTGCCGGCGGCTTCGACAAAATCACCGACCCGCAGTGGGCGCAAAATCAGGATCATCACACCGGCTGCGATATTCTGCAAAGTGCCCTGCAAGGCCAGGCCAATGGCCAGACCCGCGGCACCGAGAACAGCGATGATGCTGGTGGTTTCAATACCAAATTCGGAGAGGACCGCGATAATCGTGATGATAATCACGATATATTTGGCGATGTTGGATAGCAGTGGCTTCAGGGTTGCATCCATATTGGGGATCTTGTTCATCGCCCGTAGGGTCAGGCGTTTGACCCAGCCAGCGATGGTCCAGCCTACGATCAGGATCAGGATGGCAATGAGGGCTTGCATCGCGTAATCCAAACCACTTTCCAGCAGGCCGGGCGGCACGATTTCTTGTAATTTTTCCACGCTGTGGTCTCCCCAAAGAAGAAGGCGGACGGTCTGTTCAGACGCTATCGCTGTGTTTTTTCCAAAACCGGCACTATTCAAAGGAATTACGGGGCCGGTTGCAAGCGCTTAATCGCTGAGATAGCGGCGTTTGAGGTGGTTTTTAAAGGCTTCCGGATCCAGTGGCCGTCCCGTCGCGCGGCTGACCAGCTCATCGGTGCTGAGCAGCGAGCCCTGCCCATGCACATGCGTCCGCAACCAGGAAAGCAGGGGCGAGAAATCGCCTTTACCAATGGCCGGCAGGATGGCGGCATCGGCCTCGGTTGCGGCCTGGAAGAGCTGAGCCGAGGTCATGGCGCCTAGAGTATAGGTCGGGAAATAACCCCAAGCGCCGTCATACCAGTGGATATCCTGCATACAGCCAAGCGTGTCGGTGGGCGGGGTGATGCCCAGCAAGGAGGTCATGCCTTCATTCCAGGCGCCGGGCAACTCCGCCACTGTCAAATCACCCTTCAACATGGCCTGTTCCAGCCGAAAGCGTAGGATCACATGAGCGGGATAGGTGACTTCATCGGCATCGACCCGGATGAAATCCGGCTTTACCAGGATATTGCGGCGGTAATAGTTTTCGTCACTCAACCCTTCCTGATGGCCGAAGGCCTCCCGTAAGATCGGGGCGGCAAAGGAGGCGAATTCCCGTGACCGGCAGGCTTGCATCTCGATGATCAGCGACTGGCTTTCATGGATGGTCATGCCTCTTGCATCACCCACCGGCTGATGGGTCCAGGCATCCGGCAATCCTTGCTCGTAGAGCGCATGGCCACATTCATGCAGCACGGCCATCAAACTGCCGCTGAAATCATCCTCACTATAGATCGTGGTGATCCGGCTGTCGCCTTTATAGCCGGTAGAGAAGGGATGGGCGCTTTCATCCAGGCGGCCGCGGGTGAAGCTGAAGCCCACTGTTTCGGCAAATTGCCGGGTCATCCGCTTTTGCGTTTCGATTGGAAACGGTCCTTTTAGGGGCGGCAGAGGGGATTTGGCCTCCTGGTGGCTCAGCACTTGATCCAGGAAGTCGGGCAGGAAGGCTGCATAATCGTCGAAAATTGGCTGAATATTGGCGGATTTTCCGCCGGGTTCATATTCATCCAACAGCGCGTCATAGTCTGTGCATCCCAATTTTTCCGCCTTGGCCTGGGCTACTTGGCGTGTCAGGCCCAGCAGTTTGGTCAGGGCGGGCGCAACCAGGTCAAAGTCATTTTGTTTCTTGGCCCGGCGCCACAAAGTCTCGCATTCCATACCGGATTTGGAGCTTGCCGCCACCAGGTCTTCCGGTACTGCAACGGCATGGATATAGGCCCGGCGCATTTCATTGAGATTGGCCCGCTGCCAATCATCAAGTGCCATATTTTCAGAGGCGTCCAGCAGATCCCGGACCGCAGGATCGGTCAGCATCTTGTGATGCATGACCTTCAAAGCGGCCAGTTGCTCAGACCGGGGCTCAGCACCGCCCGGTGGCATCATGACGGCCATGTCCCAATGAAGGACGGACATGGCTTCGGAAAAAACGGCCATGCGTTGAAAACGGTCTTGGAGGTCCTGATAGGCTGATTTAGCGGTCATGATTGAGTGTCCGGTTGGTGTTGGTCGGGCGACAAAATGGCGAGAGCGGCATTTTCTTGCAAAGGACAATTGAAGTACAGGGGAGAGTTTCTATATCATGGCCAAGCTGGCGAATCGTCACGTAACAATAACCAAAAATTTAGGCTTTGATATGAACTTGCCTACCGTTTCGGCGCGCCTCTCTTCACTTCAGGCCGCATTTCTCGGTATCAGCATACCGTTTTTTGTGATCGGCCGATCGGTCATGGCGGTTGCGATTGCCCTGTCTGCATTGATTCTGTTGTACCGGTTTGTACAGGAACGGGGCTGGCAGCATTGGCGGAGCCTTGTTGTATCCCCGCACGGATTGGTTCTTTCGGCCATGCTGCTTTGGTGGCTGATTAGTTCGGTTGTCGCCTATGATCCTAAAAACGCTCTGGGCGCCCTGGCGCATTCCGCCGGCTACATTTTTCTGGCGGCAGAGGTTGCCCGACAGTTTGCCAGCCGTCAGGAAATGATCGGAATCTTCATGCGTTCCTTGACGGTGAGTGCGCTGGTCATAGGTGGCTATATTGTTGCCGTCGCCTATGTAAACCCAGACTTTTTGGGCCTGTTGGAGGCCTTGCGCGGCAAAGAGTTAAGCTTTATCAGGGTGTTTAAACCCTATGCATCCCTGGTGGCCTGCACGATGCCCCTATTGTTTTGGTGGGGCTTACGGGACCGGGGGGCATGGCGCTGGTTGTCTCTGACGACATTGCCGGTTGCTGTCCTGGTGATTTATTACAATGGCGTTGAAATCAGCCGTGCGGCGGTTATTGGGGCCTTGGTGGGCTTTGTCGGACCGGCTGCCTGCTGGCTGTTGGTTAAACTGCCGGGCATTTTGCAGCGGACCATTGTCGTCGCCGGGTTTTCGGCCGTTTCCATCGGTGGTTTGTTATTCCTCCAGGCTTTGCCCCATATGCCGTTTGACGGTATGCGCCTGCCTGAGATTGCGCTGCCGTTTCCCGATCTCCATCGCCAGGTAATCTGGGGCTTCATCTATGATTTGGTCGTGGCGAACCCGCTGTTGGGTGTTGGGATTGACTGTTCCAATCTGCTGCCTTCGGCGCGGGCTGAAATCACATTGAACTTGGTGAAAAAAGTTGAAACCGTGCAATTCATCGGCTCCCACCCCCATAACTGGGTTTTGGAAGTCCTGGTCGAAACCGGGGTGCCGGGCCTGGTTGGTGCGGTTGCCGCGCTTGTGCTGCTGACCCGTGGTATCCTATATGATCCGCGCCTGGGGCAGGCCCGATGGGCGGCGGTTGGCGTGATCTTCGCGTTCTGGATCAGCTCGCTTGCCAATTTCTCGATCTGGACAAGCTGGTGGCAGGCCGGTTTTGCCGTGTTGATTGGTGTCGCTTTGGCCAGCCGTGTGCCGGAAAAGGCGGGGGGCTGATCGCCTCCCCCCTTGGAGCAGTCTGTTGTTTAGGGCCAGCGTGCTTCCGGCGGCAGGGACATGAGCACCGCTTCCGGGTTGCCGCCGGTCATCAACCCAAACCGCGTGCCCCGGTCATAGACCAGGTTAAACTCTGCATAGCGACCGCGCTTGATCAACTGCCACTCGCGTTGTTCCTCTGTCCAGTTCTCGTTCATATGGCGTGCCACCAGACGCGGATAAATATCCAGGAAAGCCCGGCCGACATCCTGGGTGAAGTTGAAATCCGTCTGCCAGTCACCGCTATCCAAATAGTCAAAGAAAATCCCGCCGACGCCCCGTGGCTCGTTCCAATGCTTGATCATGAAATAATCGTCGCACCATTCCTTGTATTTCGGATAGTAGGCCGGATCATATTTGTCGCATGTGGCTTTTAGGACATCGTGAAATTCCTGGGTTTCCGCCTCGATTTCATACATGGGGTTGAGATCGGTGCCGCCGCCAAACCAGGATTTCGAGGTTACGATGAAGCGAGTATTCATATGGATAGCGGGCACCAGCGGTGAATGCATATGGGCCACCAGGGAAAGGCCGCTGGCCCAGAATTTACCCTCTGATTCTTCGGCACCCGGAATTTCCTTTCGGAACTGCTCGGAAAAAGTACCGTGCACGGTAGAGATATTCACCCCAACCTTTTCAAAAACACGGCCTCGCATGATCGACATGGTGCCACCGCCGCCGGTTTCGCCGACCTGGTCAGGGCGTTGCCAGGTCTTGCGCTCGAAGCGTCCAGGTTCCTGGTCTGCATTGGTGCCGGTGAGTTCATCTTCCAGATCTTCAAAGGCTTTGCAGATCTGATTCCTCAGATCCTCGAACCAGGCGCTGGCCTCGGTCTTCCGGTTTTCCAAAAGCTCTGCGGTGGTGTCAGTGCTATTCACGAATCTCTGCCTTCCAAAGAAAAGTCTAAAATGGGTGCGTCCGGGGGACGAACTTCAGCTCTGGGGGAAGCCGCCAGTTTGGCGCAACGCCTCACCTAAAACCATGGCGGCGGAAACCGCAACATTGATTGACCGCATTTCCGGCGCCATGGGGATCAACAGACGTGCATGGGCCGCCGCGTGGACTTCTTCCGGCACGCCGGCGCTTTCCCGACCGACCATCAGTGTATCCTGTTCCGCAAAAGAATAATCCGTATAGGCCTGTGCGCCCTTGGTGGTGAGCAGGGCCAGCCTGCGGCCCTCATCTTCCAGGGATTGCCGGAAAAAGTCCCAAGACCGGTGGCGACGTATTTCAACCGCGTCTAGATAATCCATTCCGGCACGCCGCATTTTTTGTTCCGACCAGACGAATCCACAGGGTTCGATGACATCCACGCCGAGGCCCATACATGCGGCAAAACGCAGCAGAGTGCCTGCGTTTTGTGGGATTTCTGGTTGGTAAAGCGCCAGTCTCAAAGCCATTGCCGATCCACCGTATTCTCTATGGAAACCGTATGATGGGATTCCGTTTTTTATCTGTTGCCAATTTACTATAGAAGCCTGAGTTTCCGCGCAAATGTTAGATGATGGCCTTTCCATTTAAGGACTTATCTTGTATAGGAACCCGGATAAATGGTGCATCGTTCCCTAACCGGAACGCGGGCGGGCAGAGCGCAAAGACTGCTTTCCAGCCCGTTTTGGTGCACGCGAGCCGAAATTTTTTCGGATATTTCGAGCTGCCCTAGGGCTTGTTAGATCGGAATGAGGGGACGAAGATGGCTGATGTGAGCCAGCCGGCCAACGGTGAAGAACCGAACCGCCGGGATTTTCTGAATATTGCTGTCGGCGCGACTGGCGCAGTGGGCGGGGCGTTTTTTGCCTGGCCGCTGATCGATTCCATGAACCCGGCCGCAGATACTTTGGCCCTGGCCTCCACGGAAGTGGACCTCAGCGCAGTTGAGGAAGGCCAGAGCATCGTTGTTAAATGGCGCGGTAAGCCGGTTTTCATCCGTCATCGCACGGCGGAGGAAATTGAAGCGGCACAAGCGGTAAACCTGGATGACCTGGTGGATCCGCAGACCGACGGCGATCGCGTTCAGAAGGATGAATGGCTGATCATGGTCGGCGTCTGCACCCATCTGGGCTGCATTCCGCTGGGCAACAAGGACGGCGAGCCGAAAGGTGATTTCGGCGGTTGGTTCTGCCCCTGCCACGGATCTCACTATGACACTTCCGGTCGTATCCGGAAGGGGCCTGCTCCCAAGAACCTTGGTGTTCCGGAATATGCCTTCATTGATGAATCCGTTGTGAAAATCGGCTAAGGGGACGAATGATGAGTGGACCTGCTCCCGAATTCAAAAACCCGGTCGTGCGCTGGATCGATGTGCGCCTGCCGGTTTTTTCCTATCTGCACCATGAATACCGTGCCTTTCCCGTCCCGAAGAACCTGAACTATTTCTGGAGCTTCGGCGGTATGGCGACCATGTGTCTGATCGTCATGATCGTCACCGGTATCGTGCTTTCCATGCAATATACCCCGCATGTTGACTATGCCTTTGACAGCGTCGAGCGCATCATGCGTGACGTGAATTACGGCTGGTTGCTGCGCTATATCCATATGAATGGCGCCTCGATGTTCTTCATCGTGGTTTATATTCATATTTTCCGTGGCCTCTATTACGGATCGTATAAAGCACCACGTGAGATCCTGTGGATCCTGGGTGTCGTGATCCTGTTGCTCATGATGGGCACCGCCTTCATGGGCTACGTGCTGCCCTGGGGCCAGATGTCCTTCTGGGGTGCGACTGTGATCACCAACCTTTTCTCGGCTCTGCCGATTGTGGGCGACCCGATCGTGACCCTGCTGTGGGGCGGTTTCTCGGTTGATAACCCGACCCTGAACCGGTTCTTCTCGCTGCATTACCTGCTGCCGTTCGTGATCTTCGGCGTTGTGATCCTGCATATCATTGCCATGCATATTGCCGGTTCCAACAACCCGAAAGGGATTGATCCGAAAGGCCCGCAGGACACCGTGATGTTCTATCCCTACATGACGGCGAAAGACACCATCGCGCTTGTGGCCTTCATTCTGTTCTGGGCGTTCTTTGTCTTCTACGCACCGAACTATATGGGTCATCCGGATAACTACATCCCGGCCGAGCCGCTGGTGACCCCGGCGCATATTGTTCCGGAATGGTATTTCCTGCCCTATTACGCGATCCTGCGTGCCTTCACCCCGGATTTCCCGCTTTACTGGCCGATGGCCTGGATCGGGATCGATGCCAAATTGGCGGGTGTTCTGGGCATGTTCGGTTCCCTGATCCTGGTGGCCCTGTTGCCGTGGCTGGATACCTCTAAGGTGAAATCCTGCAAATACCGTCCGGTTTACAAATGGTTCATGCTGCTTTTCGTGGCCGATGTCATCGTGCTCGGCTATTGCGGCGGCAAACCGGCTGAAGGCTGGTATGTGGCACTCTCTCAGGTCGCCACCTTCTGGTATTTCTTCCATCTACTGGTCCTGACCCCGGTCATCGGCTGGTTCGAACGTCCCAAACCCTTGCCCGCCTCGATCTCCGAGCCGGTCATGGCTGCGAAGTAAGAGGAGACCAGAATAATGCGTAAGTCTGTATTTGCTCTTGCTGCAGCCCTGATGATGGGGGCCACCGGCGCCCAGGCAGCAGGCGACAAGATCGTCCCGGCGGAACAGGAATGGTCCTGGACCGGTTATTTCGGTAAGTTCGACAAGGCATCCGCCCAGCGTGGCCTGCAGGTCTATCAAGAGGTCTGCTCTACCTGTCACGGATTGAAGCGTGTTGCCTACCGGAACCTGATGGATCTCGGTTACACCGAGGATCAGGTAAAGGCCTTCGCCGCTGAATATGAAGTGATGGACGGTCCGGATGACGAAGGGGAGATGTTCTTCCGTGCGGCCATCCCGGCTGACAAATTCGTCAGCCCGTTTGCCAACGACAATGCGGCCCGTGCCAGCAATGGTGGCGCATTGCCGCCCGATCT
This sequence comes from Aestuariispira insulae, assembly GCF_003385955.1. Classification (GTDB taxonomy): domain Bacteria; phylum Pseudomonadota; class Alphaproteobacteria; order UBA8366; family Aestuariispiraceae; genus Aestuariispira; species Aestuariispira insulae. The sequence continues at coordinate 143,638 of NZ_QRDW01000007.1, read as the reverse complement.
GTCGCTGATCGTCAAGGCCCGTGCCACCGGCTATGGCTCTATCCCCCTCAACTTTGCCAAATGGATGCAGGGTAATGGCACCGCGAGCGGCGCTGATTACATCTATGCCCTGTTGACCGGCTATGAAGAGGATGATGAGACGGCCAATGCCTGGCTGAAAGAACGCTGGGATCATGCGGAAGAAACCGGTCATCTGACCAAGCATCAGCTGGAGGAAGGCTTCAAGGAGCATGTCACCGCTGAGGGCAAATATTTCAACCGTTATTTCCCGGGGCATAACATCGGCATGGCACCGCCGATTGACGATGATTATGTGGAATATGAGGATGGCACCGAGGCCACCAAGGAACAGATCGCGCGCGATATCGCGACTTTCCTGGCCTGGGCATCCGAACCGGAACTGGAACAGCGTAAGGAAATGGGCTGGAAGGTTATTCTCTTCCTGGTCTTCCTGCTGGGCCTGACCATTGCGGCCAAGCGCCGTCTTTGGAAAAACGTGAAGAAGTAATCACCGGTTTCCCGGTTGATGATTGGAGACGGCCCGGTATTGTTACCGGGCCGTTTTCTTATGGGGTTTGGATATGCGGGACATCGATCTTTCCGAATATGACCGGCCGGATCTCTATGATCTGGAAAATGGCACGGATCAGGATCTGGATTTCTTCCTGGCCCAGGCGCGTCAGACCGGCGGGCCGGTTTTGGATATCGCCTGCGGCACCGGCCGGATCGGCATTCCTCTGGCCAGGGAAGGCTATCAGGTGACAGGGGTTGACCTGAGTGAACCGATGTTGGTCCATGGCCGCGGCCTTGCCGGTGAGTTGCCAATCTCCTTCCTCAAAGCCGACTGTCGCGATTTTGATTTGAGAACCCGTTTTCCACTGGTTTTCATGACCGGCCATGGATTTCAAAATCTGATCCGGGACGAGGATCAAGCGGCTTTGTTCGGCTGTGTGCGCCGTCACCTGGCGCCGGGCGGGCGGTTTGTGTTTGAGACCCGTAATCGGGATATCTCGCCATTGGCATCCTCCTGCGATCGTAAGGCCTATCGGTCTTATCGGATGCCGAATGGTGAGTGGATCGATTGTTCAATCAAACAGGATTATGACCGCAAAACATCATGTCTTCACTATCGGATTTGGCGGGAAAACAGGCGGAGTGGTGAGGTCTGGCAGGGATCGGGTCTTTTGCGATTTCCCAGTGAGGGGGAGATCCGACTGGGGTTGAAGGCGGCGGGCCTGGAGGTTGTCTCCTGCTATGGCGATTGGGGGTGTGAAGCTGCAAGCAGAACGGCGCCGGAACGGATCTTTGTCTGTCAGTTAATGGCGTGAATGTGGGAAAAGGCCTCGCCATTAACGATAATTTAAACGGAAATGGCTATTATAGAGGGAGGAGGGGCAAGTTAAGAACGGAATCAAGGTTCTAACGGGGGGACCATGACGCAGAGATCAAAAGCAACGATTCTTCCCGGTGATGATAATCCCGGGCGCAAGGATAATTTCCAGTATATTGAACGCTACCCGGTTGTGGGTTCTGTTGCCTTCCAGACCGATGTGGTGCGCAGGCTCTATGAGAAATGGCGCCGGGATGGCGCGCGCGTTGACGCCTGGAACGTGGACAATCTGGACAGTGATGTGGAGTTCCGTCCGAATTATTACATGGTCCGGGTGTTGGGGGATGGCAGTTTCCTCTATCAGCGGAATGGCCGGGAAGTTAGGCGTCTGGTCGGCGGTTATCAAAAGGGTGAGACATTCAGCTATACCGATCAAAAGCAGGAAGCCCGGACTTTGGCGCGCTATTTTCAGGAAGTGGTGGATGACCGGCTATGCTATCGCTGTTGCGGTGAATTAGTGACGGCCGAGGGGCGGAAAAGCTTCGAATCCCTCGATTGCCCCCTCATGGATGAGCATGGCACCGTAGTGGCGACCATTGGTGCGTTAGCCCTTACTGAGGTGGATGCCGGTCGTTGACGACTTCCGGAAATGTGACCGTAAAAAAGCCCGGGAGAAATCTCCCGGGCGTTCAGCACGATCAAACTGGTGACGGGATTAATCCTCGTCGTCATCCTGGTGGCGGCTGGACATGACCGCCCGTCCGGTCATGACGGCACGGGATGCCATTACGGCACGGGATGTCATAACGGCGCGGGATGCCATAACGGCGCGGGATGCCATAACGGCACGGGATGCCATGACGGCACGGGATGCCATAACGGCGCGGGATGCCATAACGGCACGGGATGCCATGACGGCACGGGATGCCATGACAGCGCGGGATGCCATGACCGCACGACCGGTCAAATCATCCCCGGGAAACGTCTCCCGAACGGCGAGATCAGGGCGATCGACACCGTTGCTCAGCGCCAGTTCGGATTTCACGTTTTCGTCAATCACCTCGTAACTGTCGAGGTCGCCGGGCACGAAGTAGAGACGGCCGTCTGCGCCACGCAGGGTCAGGCCGCTGCCGTCGTTGACCATGCCGATTTCGTCGGCCACATCCATTTCTTCGGCATCGGTCCAGTCGTCGAATTCCTCTTCTTCCAGGATCTCGCTAACCGTGCCTTCAAGTGTGGCGATCTCCAGGCTTGGATCGTCCTGATCAAGTTCCCACATTGAATAGTCGGATTTCGGAAAAGCATCCTCCCAGCCTTTTGCATCTGCCCCGCCATTGGGCATCAGCATCAGCACCGGTTCATCCAGCAAAGCCTGTTCCTGATCCACCATATACCCGTGGATATACGCCAGGACCGGCTTGGATTTCGGATCCTGACCCAGGAATTTTTGGAGACGGCGGCTCAGCGCCTTGGGATCAATGTTAAATCCGTCGACCACCTGTCCATAAACCGTGAAATGGTAGGGGTCCCCTAATGTGACCTTCTTCGGCATGATTATTCCCCTTCTCAAAGTAACAAGTCCCGGCCCCATGCCGGAAAAAATACGAACTAGTGCGCTTCATGCGCTTTCCGGCTGCGCGGATACCCAAACCCAATCTCGCGCCAACGAAAACTTTCAATGATGGCGTTTTGATAGCAATTGCCGCTCAAACGCCTGTCGATGGTAAGGAATGTTTTGGCGACCCCGCCGTAAGTGAGATGGTCGGCTCTTAACTGACGCCAGCATTCGGCCAGCCGATATCCCAGGGCATCACGGGCAATTTCAAGGGCCTGCCGGAAAAGATCAGGAGATTGGGCATAACAGTCCTGATACTGTTTATGGAGGCGATCGCCAGCCAGCGCCAGTTTTGAATTGCGGGTGGAATCCCGGTTTAACTCAGCCGGAATTGCACCCAGACGGACCAGGTTGTTTTGATAAATCTCGACCAATATGTCGAAAAAGGCACCGGTCAGGGGTTCGCCCAGACTATGCACCTGCTTATAACTCAGCTCTTCAACCGGGGTTCGCACATCAATGCAGTCGCGCATGCGGTAAGCGTTGGAGGCCAGCCTGATCTCCTCGGTTTGCGAGAGTTCGCCAACCCGGTTCAGCATATTTTCAAGATAGAGGTTACCGGCGGTTTTCCTGAGCAGGCGATCCAGGAATTTCTCGAAATGAAGCACAGAGAGCACAGCGACAAGATCGCTGGCGGATTCATGAAAGCCGCGATATTCAGCTGTTATATTTCTCTCACTGGGAATGCCGACCATGGAAAAGACCAGCCCATGTCCCGCCTCATGGGCCAGCACATCAAAATTCAGCGCATAGGCATGTCGGTTGCCCTGGCCATCCCTGCCATAGCCCGCCTCCATAAAGGCCCAGCCGAATTGCGCGTTATTCCAGTCCAGCCAGGGAATCATTTCCAATCGGTCATGGGTCTGGCGGAAATGCCAGGGAATAGGTCCGCGGAAATAATCTTCCCATATATCCAGCACCCGGCGGACGGTTCCATACATATGGGCGGCACGGAATTCACGGCTGTCCTGGCCATGATGATCAAAATGGCCTTGCGGGCAAGGCGGAGCAGGGGGATGTGCGGGGCCTTTAAAGGGGAGGGAAAAAGGGTCTTCGTAAAAATCTTTCTTCTCTTTGGGGTCGATCACATACATCCGATGATCGGACGGGCCTGGCTGGATGCTGCCCGGTGGCGGGGAGAGCCAGACTGTTTCCGGGATCTCATATCCTTCCAGAAAGGGCGGCTGGGCGTGGAGGCGGAATTTGGTGCCATGGCCCTGCAATCTGGCGTCCAACTTCCGTGACATTGGTCAATCCCCCTCTTTTGTTGAAGGGAGGGAAAGGCCCTGAAGGGCGGCGTCCCAAACCGTGGTTTCCTCGAAGCGGAAAGTGGGCGGCCGGCTGATCACTTCCCCGGCGGCCACCTTGTGTAACAGGCTTTCCGCATCCAGGCGTTTTTGGTTGATCCGACCGGTTTCGAGCCATTGTTCCAGTTGGTCCAGATCATGGCCGTCGGCACGGCCGAGGCGCAGCAACTCGGGATAGTGGCGGTTCTTGTAAAACAGGGATTTCGCCAAGCGGGCCAGCCGATCCCGCGTACGGTCATCAATAATGCCCGCCTGTTCAGCCGCATCCAGGGTGGCCCGGATATCCACCATGGCAACCGAGCCTGCATAAGCCAATTCCTTGGGGGCATGAATGACGGCGACTTCGTCATCATCCTCGAACCGCTCCTTTGTGAATGGGGGAAACACCCCATCCCGATAGGCTTGATAGATGCGTCCATGGCCGATCATGCCAAACTGGCAAAGCTCGGCGGCCCGCAAGGCTCCCATGCTGGAGGCGCCACAAACGGTGCGGCCCTGTTCCAGAGCCCAGAGAATCTCTTTATGCCAGACGGCGGGGGTTTGCTCGAACAGACCATCAATCAAAACAAGGGTTTGTGGATCATATGCTTCAACCGCACGGATGATATCCCCTTGGGCGACCGGCGGCAGGTAAACGGCATCCAGGATCGTTTGCGCTTCGGAATGGGCCAGGGTGGGACCAAGGAAAACACAGATGGTCATGACGTGGCCTCCAGCAGTTTGAGGGCGCGCTCGCCCGGCAAGTAATCCGAATGCGGCCCTTCCAGAAGGCTTTCCAATCCCGGCACAACCACTCTCGATACCGGAATATTGAGCGCCTGCTTGCTGAGATCCACATGCATGACTTCGGTGATGCCGGAATCGGCCAATGCAGACAGAGTATGTTCGAGATCCGATGCCAGACAGTCGGTTTCATGATGCGGAATATCCTGAAACGACCGGGCCGGCACATGATCCGCGACAAGTGCACGGGCATTGTCGTGGCGCAGCGCAACGGCATCGGCTGCGTAATCGCGTGCGGTGATGTCGTCCCGTGCGCCCGTGATATAGGTTGTGCGGGCTTGAGCGGCCTCCGTCAGGGCACGCGCCAGGGCAACGGGCCTGGATAAATGGCACCCGGAACCAAATTCCGGCGCGCCCACGGTCCGGTCTCGACCCGCGATCAGACATTGGAAAGCAGGCAGGCCAATGTCTGATGTGATGTCCCAGATCACCAGATCCATCCCGGCGGCCTTGATCCGGTCGATTAAGTCTCTACAGGCGGGGTCATCGATGCTGTGGGGATCAACAACGGTAGCCGCCTGGGTTTGATCGCCCGATAATTTCCATAAGGTTATGGCATCGCGTTCGATGACTTCATACAAGCCGTGGCTTATGGCCTCCTCTTTGACATTGCCCGAGGCCAGGCCGTTGGTGGTGGCGGCAAAACTGCCGGATCCTGGCAGATGGGGCAGGGTGTAGTTGGCATGAACCAGCTCAAATGGCAGCCATTTACGCCCGCCATTCAGCAAATCTTCTCCTTCGATCCAGAAGATCGGACATAGAGGGTCAAAATTGCCCTCCTTGGAAAAGGGCATCTTATGGATTTCGGCGATGGCATGGCTGTAGCAGATTTCTTCCACAGCGCCATATTTTAACGGCAGGTCAATGGTTTCCGCGTGAAAGGTTTCAACGGCTTCCATGATGGCAGAGGCCCTGGCAGCGGCCGGGTCCAGTCCTTTGCCCTGAAAAACAGCGAGCGAACGGGAATTGGGCCTGCAGGCCATGAAGACGGGGATGCCCAGACAATCGAGGCCGGTGATATTGGCGATCCGGGTGATCCCGAAGACCGGCAACAATGGTTCGATGCGCGCAAGTGTTTTGTCCGGCGAAACCGCCCGATGGGTGCCGGACCGGTATCCTTTCGGTACGGCTGGTTGGCCGCGATATTCATTTGCTGCCGAGCTGGCCTGATGCCGTGCGCGTTGAAGCACCCCCTCTACTCCCCTGTCTGTCAGACGGTCAAGAAGTGATGGATGCCAACAGCGCCCTAGCCTCTTGATGGTCTCTGGTTTCCGTCCCCTCGGTAAACCAGTTTTCTATTGTTTCCAATATATTGCGAGCTTCACTTGGTTTGCTGCGCTGGATAAGGACTTTCGCAAAAGTTGCTGCGGAACGCAACTCCAAGGATCGTGATTTCTGCTTTTTCGCGATTTTCATCGCTTCGTTCAGATAGGCATCAATCCAGGCGTCATCATCGACCGTCATGGCCAGCAAGGTTTCCGCATATTGCCGGTTCAATTCCGCGGCCCAATAGGCAACGCCTTCCCGCTTCATCACGTTCAAGCCTTCTTCCAACATGGTGACGGCGGCTTCGAAATCGCCCAACTGGCGTTGGCCTTCGGCCAGCATACAGAGGAAAACCGGAAAGTCTTCCTGGGTGCCGACTTTGCGCATGATCTCAATGCCGTTTCGGATCAGGATCACGCCGGGTTCGACCAGGCCTTCCTCGATATGCCACCATCCTTCGAAGATCATGCCTTTCGCGAGATAGTCTTCCAGATCATTCTTTTCCCCGAGCAATTTGAGTTCATGGGCAAAATCCCGGACCATATCCACATCGCGCAAGTAGTGATAGAACATGGTGGCAATATCCAGCGCATGCAGACGGCTGCCCAAATGGCCGGATTCATCGGCCCATTCCAAACAGCGATCCATATAGGCACGGGCCTGGTCGGGATAACCGGTCAGCCATTTGGAAAGTGCCAGCTCGCCGAGTGCGCAAACCTTTGGATCATGGCCGCCATAGAGTGACCCGATCTGGCCGAAATGACCGTTTTCATAGATCTGCAGGCCGGTATAGGCATGGTCGCATACGGATTTATGGTCGCCGACCAGGAAGGAATTGGCCCAGTTACAGTGATGTGCCTGCAGACCGAATTCAGGTTCGTCCATATTTTCCGCCACTTCCACCAGGCGTTCCGCCCGTGAGAGCATAATGGTGAAATTTTCGGAAATGCGCCACCAGCCCCAATAGGCGGGGAAATGCCATTTGGTTTCCGGCAGAATCTCACAAAGTTTCAATGCCTTATCATACACTTCCCGGGTCTTGGGGGCGCCGGGTCCATCGGTGATGATCAAGGTGCTGCCCAGCAGAACATGATAGCGCAGTGACAAGGTCTGGTTGGCGCGAATGGGTGGCAGTTTTTCGAGCTGTGCCAGTCCCTGGGTGAGGTGCCTGACCGCTTCTTCACAGGCGGAGGCCTGGCTGGCGCGTTCTCCCGCCTTTAGCCAATATTGCACCGTCTTGGCAATCAAGCCCGCCTGATCGCAATGATAGGCCAGGACTTCCGGCCGGGTTTGGCGCAAACGCACGGGGTCATGCTCGATCCAGTCCACGACCAGGGCATGCATGGCCGATCTGTTTTGGCGCAGAAGACTGTTATAGGCCACTTTCTGATATAGGGCATGGCGGAATTCATAGGCCAGCCCTACAGGGTCTTCAACATGAACAACAAAGTCTGATTCAATCAGCTGTTCGAGTGTTTGGCTGATGGTTGCAGGATCGGAATCGGCCAGCGCACATAGCGCATCGAAGGTGAAGCTTCTTCCCAGAACGGATGCTATTTGTGCCAGAGCTTTGGCATCGCCCAGGCGGTCCAACCGAACCATCAGGCTGTCCATCAATGAGGCGGGCATCTCCAGTTCCGGTGAGGCGGCACTGATACCAAGCTTGCCGTTTTTCTCCACCAGGATCTTGCTTTCCATCATGGTCTTGGTCAGTTCTTCGACAAAAAGCGGCACACCATCTGTTTTGTTGATGATATCCTGCTCAAGGTTTTTATCGAGGGGTAAACTGTTGGTGACACGACGGATAATGGCGGTGCATGAGGCTTCGTCCAGGCCCTTCAGACCGATCGTTTGGTGGACGGACATCCTCTCCCAGGGGAAATGAATCTCCGGCCGTTTCAAAACAATCAGCAAGACGGGAGAATCACTGGATCGGCGCACAATCTGGTCGATGAATTCCTGGGTGGAGGGATCGGTCCAATGGGCGTCTTCCAGAATGGCGAGCAAAGGTGTTCCCTTGGATTTGAAAAAGCGCGCCAATCCCATAAAAATATCCTGGCGCATGGCCTGGCCACTGTGGCCCTCTTCCAGTTCTCCCTGACGGTCCATCAAAAACAGGCGGGCAAGCGCGCCGACAGTGCGCTCATCGCGAATGCCGTTGCCCCGGATCCATTCCTTGATCTGATAAGCTTCAATGTTACCGGTTTCACCGGCAATGAAACTGAATTCCTCTTTCAACATGCGCAAAATCGGACTGAAGGCCGAATGCTGGTCATAAGGCGTGCAGGCCATCATGACCGTTTTTTTCATGGGGATTGCGGCCTGATGCAGGAAGGCGCGCAGCAGACCGGTTTTTCCAATGCCGGGGTCGCCGACAATCGTCACGATACGTCCGCCGGATCCCTTGGAGACCGATCGCCAATTATCCATGAGGATTTGCAATTCAAGATCGCGCCCGACCAGAAAATCGCTTTTCAGATTTTGCGCGCGTAGTTTTTCCACCTGATTAGCCAGGCCGACCAGCTGATACACCTGGATCGGGTCTTTGACACCGCGCAAGGTCCTGAAACCCAGATCAATAACGGAAAAATCAGGCTCAATCAGGCGTTTGGATTCTTCGCTGAGTGCGATGGAATTTGTTTCCGCTGTCTTCTCGAGGCGGGCTGCCAAATTGGGGGTCAGGCCGACAATGGCCAATGTCTCACGGGTTTGTCCCGCCCCCATTTCCCCGGCCACCACCGGGCCGGTATGGATGCCGATACGGACAGAAAGCCGCATGCCGATCCGGGCAAAAAGACTGTCGTTGAAGCTGTCCATGCGGCGGAGGATCTCGAGCGATGAATGGGCGGCACGCTTTGGCGCATCCTCATGAGCCATCGGATATCCGAAATAGGCCATGATTCCGTCACCGATATATTTTGAGATATGCCCTTCAAACCGCTCAATCACATCCGCGCAGGTTTGCTGATACGCCAGCAGCAGATCGCGCAGGGCCTCCACATCCAATTCCTCCGCCAGCTGGGTGGATTGGACGATATCACAAAATAAAACAGTGACTTGCCGATGTTCGCCACCGGCATGGAGGGCCGTGCTGAAACCTGCGGATTGCTCCTCCAGCTCACCAGGCTGGGCCGTGCCGCATTCCGAGCAAAATTTTGCTCCGACGGGAAGGTCATATCCGCAATGAATGCAATTCATGGCTTCTGCCTGTGACGCTTAAGTCTTGTTCGAATTGGAAAATTTCCGTCTTCGGTTCTACAAGCATAGGGGGTGATTGTATAGCATTCAATTTGTGGCCGATTTTTTTGAGTCTATGCTCTTCATGCTTGCGATCCTGGATCAAACGGTATCATGGGGGTAGGCAAAGGGAACCGATCCGCGGGCAAGCCGGCTGCTGACGAAGCGTCGGAAATCAGGGTCTTCAACCAATTGCAAGATGAATGCATCCTCATCCAATTCAAGGTCATGCATCTTGTGAATCCGGCTGAGCAATGCGGCGGTGGAGCTGGCCGGATGACGGCGGTTCCGGCAGGAAACGGCCGCCATCGCGACGGGCTGATCCTGTAGGATCATGTGGCCTGCTGTGCCGACATAGACATAGGCTTGGTCGAGGGTGCCTTGACCGTCCAGGGCAAGGGCGAGATTTTCAAGCCTGCAAAAAGCATAATTGCCTTCGGTAGCATGCATGATTTCAAGCTGTTCTTCGTTCAGCCAATTCACGGCCAGGTCGACCCGGGCGCCCGGGCAATGCTGTAGCATGGCACCGACCGCACCATAGCTGGTGATATGGGCACAGTAAAAAATGTCGAAATCATCCAGTTCCGCCCTTTGCACGGGGATCTGCTGATTGCGCAGATGGCCGTATTTCTGGGTCAGGCGCACGGGTGACTGGTTGGACCCGATGGCCAGAACCGGGATCCGCCCCTCAGTGGCCACCTGGTTAAAGGGGCGGATTTCACTATCATGATAAATGAAGGACTGGCGCGGGAAGGCATATGGATAATCCCGCGCCTTGGAGAGTCTTTCTGACCGATCGGCGGTCATCTGATATACGCTGCCCCGATCAAAGTTTATCGATGCGATAGCGGACGTAACAATTGTCCACACTGGCCATGGATTTTGATTTCCAGGCATCGCGGGCTTCTTCGCGGGTGTCGAACGGGCCGATATGGTCTTCGTCACCGCCGCCCTTGATGGTTTTAAAGTCAGTGTCGGTATATTCACCGCCAACGACCCAGAATTTTTTATGGTCGACCTTTTCGATATTGAATTTGGCATAGGCCTCATCAACAGTTTCCATGGCCTTGGCGCGCCAAACGGCCAGCGCCTCGTCATAATTGTCAAACGGGCCAAGCTTCAGCAGCTTTTCGCCTTCGGCAATGTCGGTGAAGGTGGTGTCCTTGAACAGGCCGCCGACCACATAATATTGTTCATTTGTTTCGGTCATTGATTTTCCGATTATTTTTTGCGCTCTGGTGGTTTCCGCAAGCAGCCGGTTTTCGGCTGCCGACCCGGGGCGGATCATACAGTGACTTGCCGGACAGGCCAAGATGCTGGCCTGTCCGGCGGGTCGGAAAAATCAATGGGCCTATGGGATCAGTGAGTCCCGTCGCTGATGCCGCCTGGCAGGGACAGGTCACCCGATGCGATATCAAAGACCGCGCTGACGCACAGCAGCGGGTTATGGATATTGCGGTTGACCCGCAGGGCTGAGGTCACCCCGTCAAACTGGTCGCCAAGGCCGGTGCCGACCTCCTCAAAGGGAACGGTTACGGAAATCTCCTTTCCTTCCAGGGTCGGGGACCATCCGGGACTATCGATCAGGATCGGCAGGCCGGGCCAGGTTTTTGGCAGTTTCGGTGTTGTGCCTTCTGCAATATCCCGCACCTTCAGCCCGCCTTTGCCGCAGGCCTCATCCGGGGTGAGAACCACCCAGTGGCTGTGCCACAGATCCCCATCATTGCCCTTGTCGCCGTCGGCATTTTCATCAAACAGCGGCGTGTCGTCAAAATCCGGATGCGCCGTGACGGTAAAGGCCAGGATGCCTTGTTCCTTTTCAAAGCCGACCAGGGAACTGTCCAGGCTGGTCGGCCAGACATAGGCATAAACCTCGCTGCCCGCAAGATTGCCGGTTGCCGTGGGCTTTAATGAACCAGCAATGCCGGCGGTTTTGATGGAAAAGACCAGATTATTTTTGTCGGCGATAACCCGGGTTTCAACAATATCGAAGGCCGGGTCCGCATCCAGGCCGCCCTGGGGCGATTCAATCGGATGGGCCAGGGTGGTGAGAGGCAGGGCGACCGCAAAAAGGCCGGCAAGGGTGAAGGTGGTTTTCATCATATTCTCCATTAAAGTATCGACTCGAAACTAAAATAGGGAAGAGATTTTCGATTGCAAGGAAAATATTGACTCGATACTATTTTGTCATGACGACAGAAACCGACAGCAGGCTGGCCGCCCTGCTCTACCGTCTGGTGGGGCTGGTCCGGTCACGCGAACAGGCAACCATACTGAACCCGGTGCAATGGGAGGCTCTACGCTATCTCCACTGGGCCAACCGTTTTTCCGCCTCGCCGAAAGGTGCGACCGAATATCTTGGCTCCACCAAGGGAACGGTGTCCCAGACCCTGATCGCGCTGGAGAAAAAGGGGCTGATTGAAAAACGTCAGGATGCGGAAGACAAAAGAAAGATCCATCTTGTGCTCACTCCGGCCGGGCAAGAGCTTCTCACACAGGATCCGCAAGCCTTGTTGGAAGAGGATCTCAAGTCCCTGCCGGAGGATCAGCGCCGCCTGATGGAAGAGGCTATGGAAAACCTATTGCGGGTCGGGTTGCAGAGGTCCGGTGGCAAACGGTTCGGTTTTTGCCGCAGTTGCCGCCATTTCCGTGAAGACGCGGAAGAAGGCGCCCCCTATTTCTGTTCCCTGCTGGGCGAGCCGCTGGCGCAGATGGATGCGGATCGCATCTGCCTGGAACATGATGCCGCATGACCCGATGTCAGACTTGCTTTTCTTGACCGGTGGCAAGGGGTAAATAAGGTTTGAGATTAAGAAAAAACCGGTCCCGGTCCAGACGGACCCGACCCGAACGATAAAAGGCCGCATATGCCCTACGAATCAATGCGCGACTTCATGGACCATCTGGAAAAACAGGGACGTCTGGTCCGGGTGAGCCATCCGGTTTCCACCCATCTGGAAATGACCGAGATCCAGACGCGCCTTCTGGCCGAGGAAGGGCCTGCGGTTCTGTTTGAAAATGTCGTCAAAGAAGACGGTACGCCCTCCGACATGCCGGTGCTGGTCAATCTTTTTGGTACCGTCGAACGGGTTGCCTGGGGTATGGACCGCACACCGGATCAGTTGCGCGAGGTGGGCGAGACGCTGGCTTTCCTGCGCCAGCCGGAGCCGCCCGGCGGTTTCAAGGAAGCCCTGGGCATGCTGCCCATCGTAAAGACCGTCATGTCCATGAAACCAAAAACGGTTTCCTCCGCGCCTTGTCAGGATGTGGTGTTGACCGGTGACGATGTGGATCTGGATAAATTGCCGATCCAGGGCTGCTGGCCGGGCGAGCCAGCGCCGCTGATTACCTGGCCGTTGGTGGTGACACAAGGCCCTAACCCCAAGGGGGACCGGGCTGATGATTTCAATCTCGGCATCTACCGGATGCAGAAACTGTCTAAAAACAAGGTCATCATGCGATGGCTCAAACATCGCGGTGGTGCGCAGCATCACCAACGCTGGAAAAATGAAAAAACAGAACCCTTGCCGGTGGCGGCTGTCCTCGGCGCGGACCCGGGAACCATTCTGGCAGCCGTGACCCCGGTGCCGGATACCCTGTCGGAATATCAGTTCGCGGGCCTGCTGCGGAACAAAAAGGTTGATCTGGTCGATTGTAAGACCGTGCCGCTGAAAGTGCCGGCGCAGGCGGAGATCATCCTGGAAGGCTATGTTTCGTTAGATGAATATGAGGATGAAGGACCTTATGGAGATCACACCGGATATTATAATTCGGTGGAGAAATTCCCGGTTTTCACCATCACCGCCATCACCATGCGCAAGAAACCGATCTACCTCTCCACCTTCACCGGCCGTCCGCCTGACGAACCTTCGGTGTTGGGGGAGGCTCTGAACGAGGTTTTTATCCCGCTGCTGCAACAGCAATTCCCGGAGATCCTGGATTTCTGGCTCCCGCCCGAGGGCTGCAGCTACCGGGTGGCGGTGATTTCCATGAAAAAGGCCTATCCGGGCCATGCCAAGCGGGTGATGATGGGCGCCTGGTCCTTCCTGCGTCAGTTCATGTATACCAAATGGCTGATCGTAGTGGATGAGGACATTAATGCCAGGGATTGGAAGGATGTGATCTGGGCGGTCTCCACCCGGATGGACCCGGCCCGCGATATCACGGTGATTGAAAACACCCCGATTGATTATCTGGATTTTGCCAGCCCGGAATCCAGCCTTGGCTCCAAGATCGGCCTGGATGCCACCAATAAATGGTTCCCAGAAAGCAAACGGGAATGGGGCGAAAAGATCGAGATGGATGAAGAGGTCGTCGACCGGGTCAGCGAGATCTGGCAGGATCTGGGCCTGCCTGGTTCGGGCAAGCCGATCTGGAAGTAAGCGTTGGCCGTCTCGGTTGGCTGCCGGCTTATTTTGACCGGCGGCCAGCTTCCCACTCTGCCCTCGTGATCCGGAAGCCCGGGCCCATGGCGCCATAGGCCATGATCGGGCCGGTTTCGGTCAATCCGGCTTTTTTCAAGACCCGGCGTGACGCTTCGTTCGGGTCATCGATACAGGCGACTAGTTCTGCGAGTTCCGTGTGCTGAAAGGCACAGTTCACCAGACATTTGGCGATCTCGGTGGCATAGCCCCTGCCCCAGGCGGCCGGCAGCAGCTCATAGCCGACTTCGACCGGAATGTCGGGCAGGCGGTCCGGCTTGATCTGAGAGAAGTCCGGGACGCTCTGATCGGTCGGCATGGGCATCAGGGCACAATTGCCGATCCGTTCGCCCGTTGCTTTTTCCACGACACACCAGACACCGATCGCCCCTTTTGCGCCCCGCTTCACCAGTTCTTTCATGAAGCCCGCGACCTCTTCGGCGGTGAAAGGCGGACGGATGTAGCGCATGACGCGCTCATCGGTCAGCAGGGCGGTGACCAGATCCTGGTCGGCCATTTCCAGGGGGCGCAGGACCAGACGGTCGGTGGAGAGGATAAGCGGCATGATCAATCTGTGCGGATGGGTGTTTCTGGGACGGGCACTATGGCCGGTGTGGCAACCGATGGCCAGGTTTATCTGGAAAATGAGGGGGCCGGCGATTGCCGACCCCGGTAATCTCTTATTGCAGAATGGACTTCATGGGTTTCACCCAGCCCAGGATCAGCAGGTCAAAGGCCAGCACCGTGAGCAGGGTAAGGCCCGCCATGGGGAAGGCCAGTGATATCAAGAGCATGATGAACACGGCCCCTTTCCAGAGCGGTATGTTGCTTGGCATTGGCGGCGCGGCAAGACGCGCGACCCCTTTTGGACGGCGCAGCCACCAGAGCACCAGGCCGCTGATGCAGAGGAAAATCATCATCAGGCAGAATAGGGCGTTGAGCAGCGCGTTCCACCAGCCCATGTCGCCTTGATGAAAGGCAGTGCTGACCGCCATGGCTTTGGCCATTGGTGAATAATCGTCATAGCCGACCTGTGCCAGGATGCGGCCTGAATATTGATCCACATGCATGGTCCGGTCCCCGGTCGGGCTTTCGGATTCACCGTCCCAGGCATCTGACGTGATGGTGAAGACACCGCTTGCATCTGCCGGAATATTGATCCGAAAGGTGTTGCCAAAACCGGTCGCTCTTGCCAACCAATCGATTGAAGAGAGGGAAACGGGAACACCCTCGGGCAGGCCTTCAATGCCCTTGTCTGATCCGCTGGCGGGCAGCGGGGTTTGTTCCAGGCCCCAGGGAACCTCTTTGACCGCACCACCATGATTCAGGCTCTCGTGGGTTTGGTCGGATAGGGGCACATCATCCCATTTTTCCGCCGGAAAGCTGGACCATGGCTGGACGAACTGGCCGCCCCAGATCCCGGCCCAGGAAAGGCCGCTCAACAGGAAAAACATCATCAGGATGGAAAGATAAAAACCGCTGACCGCATGAAGATCCCGCCACAGGGCACGCCCGCGCAAGGCGAGATTGGGCCAGAATAGGCCCCGGCTCTGACTGCCGCGTGGCCACCAGAGATAAAGGCCGGTGATAATCATGAGGATCGACAGGCTGGCGGCGATCTCGATCAACCGGTCACCCAGGTCGCCGATCAGCAAGGTGCCATGAATGTCGCTGGCAAAATTATACCAGCTCTCTTCCTTGTTCACGCTGGCCAGGACATGGTTCTGATAGGGGTCGACCGAAACGATCAGGGCACCGTTTTCTGTTGCCACTTGAAACAAGGCTGCCCGGTCCGGTCCGGCGGGCGGGATAAATTGCTTCAGAATGCCGTTGGGAAACTGTTCCAGGACCGCGCCGGCCATTTCATTGGGCGACCTGGCCTGATCACCGATCGGCACATGGATGGTTTCGCCAAACCGGGTTTCGATGGCGTTGTAATAGACCATGATCAGGCCGGTCACGGCCAGCATCAGCAGGAAGGGGATAACATAAAGCCCGGCGTAAAAATGCCAGCGCCAGACGGCGGCATAGAATTTGCCGGCCAGGCCTTCAGTGCGGACAGATGTGCCCGCCGCGCCCAAAGGGGCGGGGGATTGCAATGTCATGATAGCGATCTCTTCTTCTGATTAATTTCGGGAATTTCAATCCGGTGCAAAACACCGGTCACCATCAGACAGGAAGAGGCGGCCCTCGGAGGCTGGGCGGGCTTCGGGTAATGGGAGAGGGAAGCTGCCAGTCTTCCAACTGCGGGGTGGCGCTATATTCCGCCGCCAGGATTTCCGCGGGGGTTTTCGGGGCAGCTGGCAGGGCGGCCGCTACGACCAGCCGGCAATTGTCACAGCCCTCGGTCTGGCCGCTTTTTGGGCCATTGCCATTGGGAGAGATACAAAGAAAGGCGGCTAGGTCACCGGTGAAACCCAGTTCCGAAAAATCGGGCAAAGTTGTTTGAGAGCGGGACAAACCATGCCCGAACCCGTTGACGATCAACGCCAACAGAAAGAAGAGCGCCGCCCAAAGACGCATGTGCCTGTTCAGTTTCCCTCTCATGGGAAAGGAGGGTAGAGCGCACCTGATTCCCGGTCAAGCGGATAGAATTTTGTGGCGGGTTAGCGATATTGGTGGTGATGTTCCATGCGCTCGAAACCCCGGAACTCACCATTGGTCAACAGCTGGCGGATACGTTCCGGGCGTCCTTGATCGTCAAATTCTACCAGACCGATTCCGGCGCCGTTAAGAAGGCGCCGACCGTCCTCCAACCCTTCGGGCCGCCTGGGGACCACCCGCATGCGGCGTCGCTTGGTAAACCAGTTCAGCGGCGATGAGGGCGAGTATAGCCAGCGATTCAGGATATCCAGACGATCCAGCAGGGTTTTCGGAAATTCGTTGCGTAAGCCGCTGGAACAGATCTGCCAGATATCCGACCCCCGGTTATGGCGGCGCAGTTCCACGTCATAGACGAAGGAATAATGCACATCTCCAGAGAGGATGGTAAAATTCCTGGGCGTTCTCTTGTGCATGAAGATATTCAAGATCGCGTGGGCCGTTCCGGGATGGGCCATCCAGTTTTCCGCATCCACCATCAAAGGTTTGCCGAGCCAGGTGAAAAAGGCCTGGATATTTTCAATCAGTTTCACCCCGAAAATCGGAGCGGATGAAACCAGGATCACGGCCTCCTTGCCTTTCAGCATTTGCTGCAGGTCGGTGATTGCTTCCCAGTCCAGCAGGCCTGCTGGTTTGACACGCGAGCTTTCCGAACGCCATCGCCTTGTCCTTGTATCGATCACGGTCAGTGGCGGGCTGGTCTCCCAGATATATTCCCAGCCTTCAAACCGCAAAAGTTCATCAGTAAACTCATCATGCTCGCTGCTGCCGGGCTGTTTGAGGGTCTGGTCCAGATGCTCCATGAGCGTGGTGGGAAATTCGGTGGGGGCATTGCCCCACCCCTGACAGGTCAGATAGGCCGCCAGGGCATTGCCCACCATGCGTTTGGAAAAGGGGTGGCCATAGACCTCTTCTTCCCATTCCCGGTTCAGGTTCCAGTCATCAGACACATCATGGTCGTCAAAAATCATGGCGGTCGGTAAATGCGCCAACAGGCGCTGGACCTGCGGGAGCCCCTCTTTGAACGATCGGATGATCTGTCTTTCGCGCCGGTAGCGCGCACTTTGTTTCGGGCTTAAGCCATCCGGCGGGGATGTGTCCGCGAATTCCCAGGGCACCGGTGACCAGACCATCAGATACATCACCAGATGTTCTGCCAGGGTGATCAGGTGATTGTCACTGGTGTCCGAGGTGAAAACCGGTTTGCGAATGCCGCCGAAAAAAACCTTCGCGAGATCATCTTCCCCTTGGAGCTTGGGCAGCATCTCACTGCGCCGGTAGTAGCTGTAATCATGATGGTGGATTTTATCTGAAGTGCGGTAATCCTCATGCTCTGCCAGGTCGAACCGTTCCGTGAACAGGCCCAGTCTGGCGATCACATCATGGATTGCGATCAGCATCGGTCCGGCAACGTCATCGGCATAGATCTGGTCGCCGGTCATCAGCAACAGGGAGGGCCGGTGGGGGGGAAGGGGATCTTCCCTCGGGCCTGGCTTCATAAGGTCTGCCATCAGATTGTCTGCCGCCACCAGGCCATCACCGGAATTATGATGCGGCTTGCGACAGGATCCGTGCAGGATCGATTTGATTTCGCCTGGCACCCTGAAGGTCATTCGGTTCTGGTTGGGATAGAGCAGATAAGGGGCTTCGCTCGTGATATCGATCCAGCCCTTGCCGTCCTGCTGCCGCTCCAAGACATAGTCGACCCGACGGTCAACAGGCAGCGGGCTGGACAGGTCCAGGGAGATCAGATGGAAAAAGAGTTTCTCGCCAGCCTGCAACAGTCGGCTGTGCCCGCTGTCATCTGAGTTGATCTCAAGGACCTGTTGCTGTGCGTCCTCCGGCTGCAGGGTCAGGCGCAGCGGGCCGCCTGCGCTTGATGCCAGCCAAAAGCTGATCCGGCTTGGTTCAATCTTTCGCAAGATCGGCCCGGCCAGCAGCCAGGGGAGGGAGGTGTTTTCAGGCAAGGTTATGATTTCCGGCAGAATTCAAAAAGTCTTCACGCATCTACAATAGGTAGGGAGCCAGCGGCTGGAAATCAAACTGAACCATGGTGATGCGATGCCAACCGGTTAACCGGTTGCGGCCCAGCCATAGGCGGAAAAGGGCTGGCTGCATCGAATTGCGGACAGGGCCTGAGCCACATATGGCACCAGGGGGGATGGATATTGGTCCGCCTCATACCAGCCCAGCCGGTCATGTTTATTCGGTTCATTAAGATAGGGGCTGCCGTCAAAGCGTGAGCATTCGAAGAAATAGCCGGTCCATTCCTGTCCGTCTTCATTCCGGCTGTGCAGCACATGGGCCAGGAACAAGGCCGATTCCTTGGCAACCAGGCTGGTTTCCTCTTCCAATTCCCGCCGGGCGGCGCTGACCAGCGTCTCACCCCCTTTTATGCGCCCCGCCGGCAGGCTGAAATGGCCGTCCATCCAGCCGGTATTGTTCCGGCGCAGCAATAGGACCCGGCCCGCTTCGCGCGCCATCACGAAAACCGAAGCGGGCAGTTTGAAACGCTCACCATCCGCCATGATCATTCATCCTCCGGCAGGGTGACGGAACCATCCTCGGCAATGGGCAGGAACGGGTTATAGGCCACTTCCCAGGGATGGCCATCGGGATCGGCGAAATAGCCGGAATAACCGCCCCAAAACACTTCTTCAGCCGGTTTCAGCAGGGTGGCCCCGGCGGCAACGGCCTCCTCCAGAACCTGGTCAACCTCTTCCTTGCTGCGGCCGTTATGGGCCAGCGTGATGCCGCCGAAGCCGCCGTCATCGGTCAAGCGGGCCTCTTCGGCAAGCGCCGCCCGGCTGTAGAGGCCCAGCACAATGCCGCCCAGTTGGAAAAAGACGATATTGTCGTTGCTGTTCTTCGGCGAAGCCTGCCAGCCCATTTTTTCATAAAAGGCCCGGCTCCGACCCAAATCATTCACGCCCAATGAGACCAGGCTCAATCGCTGTTCCATACTGGTTACCCCCATATTCTGGATCAAGTCTTCGGAAAATAATTAGAACAAAATAAGAACAAAATCAAGGAGAATTAGAACTGGCCAATTTCTGCAGTTGGGTGAAACTGATACCGAGATAGGCCTGATAGATGAGGTCGAGACGGCCATTGTCAACCATTTGACGCAATGCTTTATCCATATTCTCCTGAAGGTCGTGGTGATCCGGGCCGAAAGAAGGGTAGAGCCTGTTGATGCTGACCACGGGTGCCAGGGGGCGAATGGGCAGATTGTGCTTCCGGACAAAGATGCGGGAATTCACCAGATCGCTGAGCGCCATGTCGATTCGCTTGAGCGCCAGTTTGCGCAAATTGGTTTCATCGGTTTCCGCATAATCGAGAATGATGGCGGGGTCTTTTTCAATCTCGTCCGGATAGACATAGGCGCTGACCAAGCCCAGACGCCGATTCTTCATCAGCGACGGCCCCGGATAGGATTGGGCCGGATGATCGTTATGGACCCAGATATTCTGGGCGAAGATTGCTGTGAAGGTGGGCCCCTGGAGGAAACCTTCACGCGGACCGGAATCGGCGGCGGCATGGAAGTCACCCTTTTGCACATGCAGCAGGCAGCGTTTCCAGCGAACATGCATGAAGGCCGCTTCATGACCGATCGACTTCAGGGCTTCGCGATAAATGTCGACCGTGATTCCGCTGACCATGTCGTCGGCTACGGTGGTATAGGGCGGCCAGTCCCCGACACAAAAACGGACGGTTTCCGCCCTTGCCGTCGTGAGCAACGACAGGATGGTGAGAGGAATGAAGCAAAAGAACCGCAAATCCTGGGTCTCCCTGTGGATTTGCGATTCTAGTGGATAGGGGTTTCAGAAGTCTTAAGTCTTTTGCGCAACCACTGCCGGGGTGCCGCGCCCCTTGGTCAGAACCAGGAAATTGCCGCACAGGATTGCGACCAGGCCGACGATGGCCTCCGGTGTCCATTGATAGCCTTCCAGGAAGGTGGAGATGCTCAGCGCCACCAGAGGGAACAAGATCGTCATATAGCCGGCTTTTTCCGGCCCGATCCGACCGACAACCGTCAAGTAAGTGGTGAAGGCGATGACCGACCCTGGAACGGCCAGATAGAGAAGCGAGCCGACATAAAGCGGGCTGGGATCGAAACTGTAATCCACCCCGCTAACCAAGCCGACCAGGCTAAGTGCGGCCACCCCGTAAACCATGGCATAGGCATTGGCGCTGGCCACATCCAGGCCGGCTTTCTGATTTCGGGCAGAGATCATGTTGCCGAGCGAGAAAAGATAGGTCGCCCCCATGGCAATTGCGATGCCAGCGATCATTTCCGGGCTGGCATTCTGGCCGATAAGGTCATGCCAGAAGAGCAGGCAAAGCCCGCAAAGCCCGATGGCGGCCCCGGCAACGGTGCGGGCCGTGGGCACCCGGCGGTGAAATAGATAGGCATTGGCCACATTGAAAATGGTGGCAGAGGAGAAAATCACCGCCATGAGGCCGCTGACCACATATTCAGCCGCATTGTAAAAACCAAGGAAGTTAAAGCAAAACAGGCACAGCCCCAGCGCCAACAAATAGGGCTGGTGCCGCCAGCCGATCCGTTGCAGCCGCCCGGTCGCCAGCAAAATCACAAACAGGACCGCGCCCGCAATGGCAAATCGATAGAGGACAGATGCCTCCAGTGGCACGGTGCCGACCTGAAACTTGATGGCAATCCAGGTGGTGCCCCACAAAAAGACGGTCAAAATATAAAGAAAGGCGGTCATGGGCGGATACTCCGGTACAAATGGATGCTGCCATGATGACCGGTTAGAGCCGGAAAAAGATTTCAGATCCTGGCGGTTTTTTGCAAATTCTTGCGCAATTTTCGCGCGTCGCTGGCCGCAAAAGCTTGTCGGGCCTATGATAGGCCTCTATTTGAGAGAGACGTTGATTTGTCAAAGAACCGGAACATTATGCTGCAAGCGCCACAAAATGAGGTCAGCCGAGAGCTGCAATCCCGCGGGGTTGAGCTGCAGCAGCATGTGTCTTTCGGCAAAGGTCTCGAAGCGGCGGTCTGGCGCAATCCGGGCATGGCCCCGGATCAGGTGCCGGTTTATGACCGGCCCGGCCATCACACCTTGAGCCTCTATTTGGAAGGTGGATATAAGGTCCGGCGGCTGGATGACACGAAAGCGGGCGAAAGCGCGCCGGGCAAGCTCTGCCTCCTGCCAGCCAACCACCAATCCCGCTGGTTCGTTGGCGACAGTTTGCGCATGTTCCATCTCTATATCACGCCGGATTATCTGAATTATCTGGCGCAATCGACCCTGGATCTTGACCCGCGCCAGCTGGAATTGAAGGATGAGACCTTCAAGGATTCACCTTTCACGGAATCGGTGGTGAATTCGGTCTTCCTGTCCATGGACTGGCAGGGCGAAACCGATCGGATGGCGCTGGGCAATGCGGCGCAACTGCTGATTTTCGATCTGTTGAAGAACCATTCCGACCGGGCGCGGAACCTGACCGTGCGCGGTGGCTTGTCGCCCCGGGACCAGCGCCTGCTGAAAGACTTTATCGAGGCCCATTTGGACCAGCCTCTGACCTTGGATGACCTGGCGGACCAAATCGGGTTGAGCCCCTATCACCTGGCGCGCATGTTCAAACTTTCCTTTGGCATCCCGCCGCACAAATTCGTCATGGCCCAGCGGCTGGAACGGGCGGAGGATCTGTTGCGCCATTCAGGCATGGGCCTGGCGGAGATCGCATTGGAATGCGGTTTTTCCTCGCAGAGCCATTTCTCCAACAGTTTCAAGGCTGCCAAGGGCCTAACGCCCCGGGCCTTCCGAACTCTTTAATCCATCAAAAGGTGCGCGATCGGGGCAAATGATCGCCGGTGATGCGGGGTGACCCCCAATTGGGCCAGCCCTTCCTGATGGGCCTTGGTGCCATATCCCGCATTCCGTTCCCAGCCATAGCCCGGAAATTCCGCCGCCAGGGTGCGCATCATCCTGTCGCGGGCCACTTTGGCGATCACAGACGCTGCGGCGATGGAAAGGGAGCGTCCATCCCCCTTGACCACGGTCTGGGTCGGGATGCCAAGTTTCGGGTCCCGGTTGCCATCCACCAGGGCCACAGCCGGTTTTTGGGGCAGCCCGTCAACCGCGCGGCGCATGGCAAGCATGGTGGCGGCCAGAATATTGACCTGATCAATCTCCGTAACCGAAGCCTCGCCCAGGCAATAGATGCTATGCTGGCAGAGCGGCTCGAACAGCGCCTCGCGCTTTTTGTCGGTCAGTTTCTTGGAATCATCCAATTGGGCGGCCAACTCAATGGGGAAGGTCTCGGGATCCAGGATGGCGGCACAGGTCACTACCGGCCCGGCCCAAGGGCCGCGTCCCACCTCATCAATCCCGGCAACGGGACCGTCAAATTGTGATTCCAGGGAGAAGTCTGGCATGGATCTATGTCGGTTGTTTAGGAAGGGTCTTCCTTATTCGGTTCGGGCTGATTTGGCGACTCTTTGTCATGGCCGGGCTTGTTTTTCCCGGGCCGCCGGACGGCGGATAACTGCCAGCCGGTTCGTTTTTCGATCATGTTTAGTAGTCTTCCGATGTGGATGGCCAATCGCTGCCAGAGCACCAGCAGGCGTTTGGAAAACTGCCGGGTCAGCGCCCATTCATTGACATAGAGGACCTTCATTGTCGCGCGGAAGCCTTCCGGCTGGCTGGCCAAATGGGTCAGGCGGCGGGCGGCATCGGTATAGATCGGACTGGAAATCAGCGAGAGCACGGTCACAATCACCAGCAGGCGGTGGATTTCACTATCAATCACGGCGGCGGAGAGGGCGGCCGCGCCCAGCACGAAGGAAAATTCACCCAGCTGTCCCAAAACCAGGGAAACCGAAATGGCGCTTTTCCACTTTTCACCCTGGAATTTCAGGATGCAGGCATTCAGCGCGGTCTTGAAGATGGTCACAAACAGCCACATGGCCAGGACCATGCCGAAATTGTCAAACAGGAAGCCAAGATCGATCAGCAGGCCGATGGAGAGGAAAAACACCATCAGCAGCACCGCCTGCACAGGGCCGGCATGTTCATGGACCAGTTTGCGTTGCGCGCTGTTGCCTGCGATCAGGCCCGCCAGAAACGCCCCGAAAGCAGGCGACATATGGAAAAGCCCGGCGATGGAAGCCAGCAGGAAGCACCAGGCCAGCGCGCCCAGGGGGGCCAGATCCGGCTTGCCCTCGATCAGGTGATGACCTGGCAGATTGACCTTTTTCCGGTTCTTGGTCAGGTAAACGATCAAGGAAACCAGCAGGCCCACCGACAGCGCCACTTCCAACAACACGCCGAGCCCCATGGAGCCGCCCGCCAGATTGGACACCACCACCAGCATAGGCGCCACCGCCAAATCCTGGGCAATCAGAATGCCGATAGTGATGCGGCCCGTACGCGTACGTAACTCGCCCATGCCCTCCAAAACCTTCACCGCGACCGCGGTGGAGGACAGCGCCAGGCAGAAACCGAACAGGAC
This sequence comes from Aestuariispira insulae, assembly GCF_003385955.1. GTDB lineage: Bacteria > Pseudomonadota > Alphaproteobacteria > UBA8366 > Aestuariispiraceae > Aestuariispira > Aestuariispira insulae. The sequence goes on along the minus strand of NZ_QRDW01000007.1, from coordinate 119,596 downwards.
CGCATATTCCACCGGCCAGCCAAAAAGCCGTGTCAGTCCCAGCACCGCCAGAACGGAGCCGCCGATCTGCACGGCGGTGGCAAAGAGCGCCAGTTTCCAGATATAGCGGAAGGATCTGAGCGACAGCTCCATGCCGATGAAATACAGCAGCAGGATTACCCCCAGTTCCGCCAGGACATTGATATTTTCCCGGTCGGTGACAAAACCGAGGCCGCTCGGCCCCAGAAAGATACCGGCCAGGATATAGCCGATGATGGCGGGCTGGCGGTATTTCACCATGGCCATGCCGCACAGGGTGGCGGCGACGGCAATGATTGCGATTCCGGTAAGGTCTGTGGCACCATGCATGGGAAGGCAGCAATCCGTAAAAAAGACGTTCAGTTAGGGTCGGTAACCTCTTGTTTAAACAATAGGAAGGAACAGGGCATATGGGCAACCGGAATTTCCCGCCAGCCATGGGACCGGAAGATGTGGAAAAGCGTGTCGGCACCGTTTATCCGGATGGGTTGAAGGGCATTACCGAAGGGCGGATCAAGCAGAAACTGGGCAATGCGCTGGGGTTGAGCCAGTTCGGGGTTAATCTTGTGACCCTGAAGCCTGGCGGCGGTTCATCCCAGCGCCATTGGCATGAAACCGAAGATGAGTTCATCTATATCGTCCAGGGCACGGCGACCCTGATCACCGATGAAGGCGAACAGGAACTGACCGCCGGCATGTTTGCGGGCTTCCCCGCTGGTGTGCCCGACGGCCATAATCTGGTCAATAAGGGCGTTATGGATGTGGTCTATCTGGAGGTCGGCACCCGTACGCTGAATGACAAGGTCACCTATCCGGATGTGGATATGAAATTGGAAATGGTGGATGGTAACTATCGTTTCCTGCATAAGGATGGCACGCCTTACCCGGAGGGGTAAGGTCGGTAGGGATGATTTTTAGAGCCTGGCACAGGGGCGTAGTGCAAGTAAACCAGGTGCTTTCATTATTGACCAGGTTGAATAAGTTTGGTTCGTAAGTAAGCTCACTTTAACTCCTAAGGTCGCTATCTGGATTTTGGTTTTGGAGCTGGCCTTAAGGAACAATCAGGAATTGGGGATATCGGATGGGGTGGACTGGCAGGCTGGCAAAGTTGTCTGTGATTCTGACTTTGGTGATGGGGCTGGGCGGTTGCCAGTCAGCAAATCAGACTGGGAGAAATCAGGGCGTTGAAGCCTTTGACACAGGGAGTTTAGTGCCGGGCAATCTTCCTGCGTTGCAGTTTGAGCTGGGAATAGAGATCCGGGAGCCGATGGAGGTCAGTGAGATACTGTCGCTGGGTTTTGAAAAATCGCCAGCGTCGGAACATTTCCTTTGGGAGGAGGAAAGTCCAGAAAGTGAGTTGAAGGAGATCTTGACGGAAGGCGATGAGTTTTACGTCAAGAAACTTGCGGCCCCCGATCTTACGGGATTCTTGGATGTTTATATTATTTATCGGGATGGTGTTATCAAATCCGTGGAGTTTTTTGCCCTGTTGACGGATGAAAATGAATATAATCAGATGAAGGAAATCACCTCCTGGCTGTTCAAAAACCGTTTATGGAATGCGTTTAATTACTATAAGCGCAGGAAGCCAGGCCAAAAGGGGTATGAAGCCGATCTGGCTGAGTTGAATGCTACCTATGAAAATGGCATCGGCAAGAGGATCATTCAGGAGTATCCCAGTGACGGCACTTTGCGGGCATTTTATTCTTACCAACCGGGGCTTGATTATTCTGTGTCAAATAGTGGTATCTGATCGCCAGCCTGTGGCGGCACCCGGAAACGGTTGCAATCCAAATTTTCCTGCCGTTCCGGGGTGAGGCCTAGCTTGCGCATGGCCAGTTTGAACCGCTGGCTCATCAGGGTGGCATAGGGGCCGGTGCCGCGGAATCTGGTGCCCCAGCCGGACCGGTAGGTCTGGCCGTCCCGGCATTGCCGGATCAGGCTCATCACATGGTCGGCCCGGTCCGGCACATGGGTGGCCAGCCATTCCTCGAACAGCTCTGTGATTTCCAGCGGCAGGCGCAGCAGGATATAGTTGGCGCGGGTTGCCCCGGCGTCTCTGGCAGCGGTGAAAATCCTCTCCATTTCCATGTCATTGAGCGCCGGAACCATGGGGGCGGCCATACAGCCCACCGGCACGCCAGCCTCTGCGAGACGATGGATCGCCTCCAGCCGCTTTTGCGGCGTGCTGGCGCGCGGTTCCAGCTTGTTGGCAAGCTTATGGTCCAGGGTCGTGACCGACAGATGGACCGACACCATGTTTTTGTCTGCCATCTCGCTCAGGATATCCAGATCGCGCAGGATCAGCGCCGATTTGGTGACAATGGTGAACGGGTGGTTGAAATCCCGCAGGATCTCCAGCAATTGCCTCGTGATCTTTTTATCCCGTTCCACCGGCTGATAAGGGTCGGTATTGGTGCCAAAGGCAATGGGTCGGACCTTATACCCCTTCTTGGAGAGTTCCTTGCGCAGCAGATCGGGCGCATTGGGCTTGAAGAAAAGCTTGGATTCAAAATCCAGCCCCGGTGACAGGCCCAGATAGGCATGGGTCGGCCGGGCAAAGCAATAGACGCAGCCATGCTCGCAGCCCTTGTAAGGGTTGATCGACCGGTCAAACGGGATGTCGGGGGATTCATTCTTGGTGATGATGGTCCGGCTGGCATCCACGCTCAAATGGGTGCGCAGCGGCGGCAAAGCCTCATCTTCGTCCAAGTCCCAGCCGTCATCGACCGCCTGGCGGGTTTCACGCTCGAACCGGCCGGTGCGGTTGCTGACCGATCCCCGGCCTTTGCGGGGCCGGTCGGGCAAAACGGGGTGGGTATGTTCTGTCTGTTCCATGGGGGGATTATATGCCCAAAAACAGAACAAATAAAGAACAAAATAATGAAAAAGAGAGGGCGGATTTCGCCGCCCTTTCCCTGTTCCGATGGCTTAGCCCCGGCCGCGATAGGGCGGCACGCCCTGGTCCGGGATCCAGACGTCACGTGGCTGCTCGCCGGTTTGGTAGAAGACATCGATCGGAATGCCGCCGCGCGGATACCAATAGCCGCCGATCCGCAGCCAGCGCGGCTCCAGCAACTCCACCAGGCGCTTGCCGATGGAAACCGTGCAATCCTCGTGGAAGGCGCCATGGTTGCGGAAGGAACCTAAGAACAGTTTCAGGCTCTTGCTTTCCACCAGCCATTTTTCCGGCACATAATCGATCATCAGATGGGCAAAATCCGGCTGGCCGGTGATCGGGCAAAGCGATGTGAATTCCGGCGCGGTAAAACGCACCAGATATCCTGTGCCTTCCTGCGGGTTCGGCACTTTTTCCAGCACCGCGTCTTCCGGCCGGTCGGGCAGTTTGCTGTCGCCGCCCAACTGGGTCAGGCCATCATAAATCGTTTCATTGCTCATGGGGTTTTCCTTCGTTTCTTCATTGTCAGACGCCGCGCAGATTGCCCCATAACAGGACATGCAATTGGGGCAGGATTTTGGCGTCATACCATTGATCTTCCGCCACTTTGTCGACGAGCCAGCGCATGCGGGCCAGAATGCCGTCAATATCGATCTCGGCATCATCATCATCGGCAGGGGGCGGCGTGTGGTTGCCCGGCTGCAGATAAAGCGGCAGCTTCGGGTAACGTGCGGCAGCATCCTGGGCATAGGCATAGTCGGCCTCGTCAAACACCACTATCTTCAGCGCAATGTCGGGGCTGTGCCCTGCTATTTCCAGGCATTCGTCAAATTTCGACCAATCTGTATCCATACCGCTGCTGGGGCCTTTGGGGCTGAGCGTCAGCACATCCAGGCCCGAAAACCAGGGGGCGGCAACGCTGCCCTGGGTTTCCAGGGCAAAGCGGTAGGCTTTTGCCTTGCCAAGGGCAATCAGGTCTCCCAGGGGCTGGATCGCCGGGTTACCGCCGGACAGGGAGAGCGTCAGCGGTTTGCCGCCGGACAGCCGCTCAACCTCGGCAAAGATCGCCTCCGCGGTCATCGGCGTCCAGTCATGGCGATAGTCGCTCTCGACTGCATGCAGGGTGTCGCACCAGCTGCAACGATAATCGCAGCCGCCGGTGCGGACAAAGACCGTGGGCTCGCCGATCAACGCACCTTCGCCCTGGATGGTCGGGCCGAAGATCTCGCTGATCCGGATGGTATCGGTTGCCATGGTCTTTAAGGCCTGTATTCGGACCAGGTTTTCGGCGTCTCGCTCACGCGCACCGCAACCGTTTCCGGCCATCGGGCCTTGCACCAGTCATAGAAATGCTTGGCTATCAGTTCCGCAGTCACGAAATCATCGCCCAGAACATCGTTCAGATGGCGGTGATCCAATTCGCCGTCAATATAATCCTTCAACGCGCCCAATTCGCGATAGTCGCGGACAAAACCGTCGCTGTTTAACTCTTTCGAAGCCAGTTCCACCTCAACCACGTAATTATGGCCGTGCAGCCGGGCACAGGGATGGTCCTCGGCCAGATGCAGCAATTGATGCGAGGCGGAAAAATGAAATTCCTTGGCGATCCGATACATCATGCACCTGCCTTTTCATGGGCCTTGGCCACGGCCTCGCGCCAAAACTCGGTGTCGGCATAGTGGGTCGGGTCTTCAACCCCGGCCTCGACAAAGGCCTCGATCCGCTCGACACAGGTGCCGCACCGGCCGCATTGATCCTCCCCACCTTTGTAACAGGACCAGGTTTCGGCAAAAGGCACGCCGAGGCGAGCGCCCTCCGCGGCGATCTCGGATTTTGGCACATGGACAAAGGGGGTATAGAGCTGGATCTCATTCATCCCTTCCAACGCATGCTTTTGCATGGTCTCGAACGCCTCGACAAAGGCAGGGCGGCAATCGGGATAAATGAAATGATCGCCGCCATGAACAGCGGCCGCCACCGCATCGGCCCCGCGGGCGGAGGCGATGCCAAAAGCGATGGCCAGCATGATGGCATTGCGGTTCGGGACCACGGTGATCTTCATGGTCTCTTCCGCATAATGGCCGTCGGGCACATCGATATCGTCGGTCAGGGCGGATCCGCTCAACAAAGCGCCGATATTGGCCATGTCCACCGGAATGAAGGGAACTTCCAGCCGTTCGGCACAGGCCTTGGCGAAATCCATTTCTTTTTTATGGCGCTGGCCATAGTCAAACGTGACAAGGGCCAGCAATTCATGCTCTTTCGCCACCTTATGGGCAAGCGTGACGGAGTCCAGTCCGCCGGAGCAGATGACAATTGTTTTCAAGCTATTAGTCCTTGTTTTAGCTAACCGGGTAGGCTGCGACCGGTCTCCGCACCATTGCGGATGGCGCTGCATATAGCAGTTTTACTGGGGTTTGGGAAGAGTTGGAGGGGAAATCACTATCCCGGATTTTTTGAAGCTGTCCCAAGAAACCCTGAAAGGCGCCTCTATTTCTCCAGCAGTCTCGGCATCAGCTCGACGAAGTTGCACGGACGGTGGCGGAAATCCAGCTGGCTTTCCAGGATGCCGTCCCAGGCATCCTTGCAGGCGCCGGTGCTGCCGGGCAGGGCGAAGAGATAGGTGCCATGGGCAACACCCGCCGTGGCGCGGCTCTGGATCGTGCTGGTGCCGATTTTCTCGTAAGAGAGCATGCGGAAAAGCTCGCCAAAGCCGGGGATCTCTTTTTCGCAGACTGCCTCAAACGCTTCCGGTGTGACATCGCGCCCGGTGACACCGGTGCCGCCGGTGGTGATCACAACATCGACCTGGTCATCCTCGATCCAGTCGCTCAAACAGCCGACGATTTCGTTGGCGTCATCCTTGATGATCGCGCGGTCGGCCAGCACATGGCCTGCCTTTTCCAGACGGTCCACCAGGGTTTGCCCGGATTTGTCATCTGCCATCGTCCTGGTGTCGGATACGGTCAGGATCGCGATGCGCACCGGTTTGAAGGGGCGGTTCATATCAAGGGCCATAGAGTGATGCTCCTGGAAAACTAAGGAAAAGGGCTCTTGCTATATACGGGGTTGCAAGGCCGCCGCCAAGGGCGGCCTTTGCGTCGTCGGGTTTAATTAGAGACCCTGGCCAGGCGCTGTTTGCCATCCTGGGCCACATAAACCGGCCACTGGCCCGACACAATCGCATCCAGGGACGGTGATTGCTGTCCCATCCGGTTGCGGTAGATCCACAGGTTGGACAGCACATGCTCGACAAACAAGCGGGTCTCCCTGGACGGCAGGCTCTCGATAAAGAGCAGCGGATCATCCTTGTAATCCACTTTGCTCATCCATTTCTGCAGGTTGCCCGGCCCGCCGTTATAGGCTGCGGTCAGCATGAAGAGATTGCCGCCGTCGGTGTAGGATTCCAACAGGTGCGAGATGTATTTCTGGCCCAGACTCAGATTATAGGCCGGATCATACAGTTCCTCCCGGGTTTTCCCGGAAAACCGCTTGCCCGCGACAAATCCCGCAGTGGCCGGCATCAGCTGCATCAGGCCACGGGCACCGACATGGCTTTTGGCGCGCGGACGGAAACGGGATTCCTGGCGCACAAAGGCATAGATCAGCGCTTTGTCCAGGCTGAACCCATCTTGCGGTTCCCAACCGGGAAGCGGATAGATCGCTGAATCAAGTTGGACCTGATCCCTGCGTTCCAGATGGGCACCGATCCGGTAGGCAACATCAGCCAGGCCTGCCGCATCGGCAAAGGCCAGCATGGAACGTGACAGGGATTCCGGCAGGTTGCCGACAAATCGGCGCAACTCGGTCTCTGCCCGGCGTGCCTGACCGATCTGGATTAGGGCCAGAGAGCGGCGCACGGCCGGCACACGCAAGACCAACTGGCTTTCCAGCGGAGACAATACTGGCGGCATCCAGTCAAAGCCCGGATCCTGGCCCAGCGCCCGATTGGCCAGTAGGCCATAAAATGTACGCGGTTCTTTGGCGGCCTGGGCCAATGACGGGTTCACCAGATGTGGCTGGCCGCCGACAAGATAGGCGCGGGAAGCCCAATAGTGGGCGGCGGTCCGGGTCTGGGTGTCAACATATTTGCTCTCGCCCAGCTTGGTGAAATAGCGCGCAGCCAGATCATACTGTTCCGAGCGGAAAGCGGCCAAACCACCCCACCATAGCGCGTTTTCCGCCGTTTCCGGTGCCAGGCGATAGGCGCGATCGGCAACGTCCAGCGCCTTGTCATCCAAATTGTAACGGTAATAGCCGCGCACAACGATACCAAGGCTTTCCGCGTAGGAAACTTTGTCGAACAGCTTGACCACCGGCTTTTGCTGAAGCTTTTCATAGGCGATGGTGACGCTGCCGCGTTGGACCAGACGCCGGACCCGGCTTTGGTAGCTGCGGATTTTCTTGCGGTCCGCCTTGGACCGGTAAGGGCGCTGCGGCTTTGCCTTTTTCGGGCGCGAAACCGGTTCGTCGGGCGAAACATCATCTGCCAGATCGGAAAGATCCACATCTTTCGGGCGGACCGGATATTTGTAGTTTTTCGGCCGGCGTTTGATTGCCAGATCATAGATGCGTGGCGCACCCGGATGGTCGGCATAGGCCTCCATCCAGTCTTTTAGTTCCAAATATTTCGACCGGTAGTGGGTAGGGTGCATATAACGCTGGAACAGGACATGACCCATCAGGATGTCGTCACCCAACTCCCGGATCAGTCGGTCGGCCTTGCGCCAGTTGCCGCTTTCCTGGATCTCGAAAATCTGCCGATACAGGCTAACATCCTTTTCGGTGAGCAGGCGTGGCAGGTTGAATTCGGGCTGTTGCTCGGCGACGCTGCCGGCAGGCGGCAATGCCGCTGTTTCCTGGGCGGCAACGTTGGGTGCCGCAAACGCAAAACAGGCCGCCACGATCGTGGCAGCCATACAGCTGTTCACTGTTTTAAACCAAGCCCTTGCCATATATTTTCCACGCCCGGGACTGCCATCCCGTTACTGTACCGACCCTTTGGGTCATTAAGTTACCAAAGGATACACATAGCTTATCTTGCGGATTTAGACAAGATATAGCAGCATTTCTGCCGTTTTTCGGGTGGTCCAAAACTGGGGGCGGCGTTTCCGTCCATGATTCCAGCAGCTTCCTAAATGCCGGTTTCTTCCATTTTGCGTTTCAGGGAAAGCAGATCCCGCCAGACAAGCTGTTTCTGTTCTGCATTGCGCAACAGATAGGCGGGATGGAAGATCGGCAGCGCCGGTATGGCGGCCGCCATGTTCTGGGTCTGGTATTCCGACCATTTCCCGCGCAGCCGGGTGATCCCCGCGGTGGTTGCCAGAAAGGTCTTGGCCGAACGGTTGCCGACCAGCACCAGTATTTTGGGATCGACCAGTTCAATCTGACGTTCCAGGAAGGGCAGGCAGCTTGCCACCTCGCCGTCGGTGGGCGTTCTATTGCCCGGCGGCCACCAATAGAGTGTGTTGGTGATATAGAAATTTGTCTGCCGGTCCAGCCCGATAAAAGACAGCATTCGGTCCAGCATTTGGCCGCTGACACCGACAAAGGGTTTGCCTTCCCGATCCTCGTCCCGGCCCGGCGCCTCGCCGATAAACATAATATCGGCATTTTCCACACCATCCCCGAAGACCGTGTTGGAAGCGGTCTGTTTCAAGGCGCAGCCCTCAAAACGTTCAACAGCCTTGCGCAATTCTTCAAGATTGTTGCAGGCCATTGCCAGCTTGCGGCTTTCCGCCGCAGCATCGGCCGTCCCCAGAGGTGCGCTTTCGGAAAGGCCGGGGCGATAGCTTGCCGGGGCTTCTTGCATCTGCTGGCCTGCCGGTGGCATGGTTGCACGCGGGCTCGCCCGCCCGGAAGTGCGCGCAGCCAGTTGCTCGGCCACCCATTGGTAGCGGTCGATCGGCATATCGGAAACGGATTCGTCGGCCCCCATGGCTAGCTGCCAGGCCAAAGCTTGCACCAAATCGTCGCTATCGGTCATTTTACTGTCGTACTGGATCATTTATGCCCCTGCAATCCGGCTATTTTAACACATAAGCATTGGAACCCAAGCCATCTTTGGGTAAGAAAGCGCGGGATCAGGATTTTTTTGTGGGAGAAGACGATGACCGTTGAACGGGAGTCAATGGAATATGACGTCGTGATTGTAGGCGCGGGCCCGGCGGGCCTGTCGACCGCGATCCGTCTGAAACAGTTGGAACAGGAAACCGGAAAAGAGATTTCCGTCTGTGTTCTGGAGAAGGGCTCGGAAGTGGGCGCCCATATCCTGTCAGGTGCCGTTCTGGAGCCGCGCACGCTCAATGAACTGATTCCAGACTGGAAGGAAAAGGGCGCGCCGCTCGACACGCCGGCCAAGGAAGACCATTTCCTGCTGCTGAGTGAAAAGGGCAGCATCCGCCTGCCGACACCACCGCAGATGCATAACGAAGGAAATTACATTATTTCCCTCGGCAACTTCTGCCGTTGGCTGGGCGAACAGGCCGAAGCCATGGGCGTTGAGATTTATCCGGGCTTTGCCGCAGCAGAGATCCTTTATCATGAGGACGGTTCGGTCAAAGGGGTCGCCACCGGCGATATGGGCGTTTTGAAAGACGGCAGCCACGGGCCGATGTATCAGGTCGGCATGGAGCTGCATGCCAAGCAGACCGTCTTTGGCGAAGGTTGCCGCGGGCATTTGGGCAAGGTCCTGATGGACCGGTTCGACCTGCGCAAAGATTCGAGCTTCCAGACCTATGGGATCGGCATCAAGGAATTGTGGGAGATTGATCCCGCGAAATCCGAACCGGGCAAGATCGTGCATACCACCGGCTGGCCGATGAAGGCCGATACCTATGGCGGTTCCTTCCTGTATCATCTGGAAGGCAACCAGGTCGCGGTCGGTTTTGTTGTCGGGCTTGATTATTCCAACCCGCATCTGTCGCCTTATATGGAATTCCAGCGTTTCAAACATCATCCTGATATCAAGAAATATCTGGAAGGTGGCCGACGCATTTCCTATGGCGCGCGCGCCATTAACGAAGGCGGTTTCCAGTCGATCCCGAAACTGACCTTCCCGGGTGGTGTGATGGTCGGCTGTGAGGCAGGTTTCCTGAACGTGCCGAAAATCAAGGGCACGCACACCGCGATGAAGTCCGGCATGACCGCCGCCGAGGCGATTTTCGAGGCCCTGACCGGTGAGGCGGAAGCGCCGCGCGAGATTGTGGCCTATTCGGATGCCATGAAGAAAAGCTGGGTCTGGGATGAGCTTTACCGGTCCCGCAACCTGCGCCCATCCTTCAAATGGGGCTTTTATGCAGGCATGCTCTATTCCGCGATCGATACCTTCCTGTTCCGGGGCAAGGCACCCTGGACCCTGAAGCATCACGGGCCGGATCATACCTGCCTGAAAAAAGCATCGGAAGCGCCGAAGATCGATTATCCGAAGCCGGATGGTGTGATCAGCTTTGACCGCCTGACCAACGTGTCTTTCTCGGCCACCGCCCATGAAGAGGACCAGCCCAGCCATCTGACCCTGAAGGATGAGGCTGTGCCGATCGAAGTTAATCTGAAGGAATATGATGCGCCGGAACAGCGTTTCTGCCCGGCAGGTGTTTACGAGATCGTCGCCGATGATGATGGCTCCAACCCGCGCCTGCAGATCAACGCGCAGAACTGCGTCCATTGCAAAACCTGTGACATTAAAGACCCGACCCAGAACATCAACTGGGTTACTCCGCAGGGGGCCGAAGGACCGAACTATCCGAATATGTAAGGCCCGCAGGTTTTACGAAAAATTAGGGTCGCCTGAGAGTGTCGGGCGGCCCTAATTTATGGATTTCCCTGATCTGCTGTCAATGAGACCCTCAAAAGGCTATAGGCTTCAAGGGGTCCGGTTTCCGAACGATACTCAAACAATAAATTGTTTTCCAAAATTTCGCCTGTTTGCTCGTCGAGCAAAATGTATCCACTGCATTGTATCAGGTGAGATGGGCGAGGCATCGTTGGCATGTTGAGCAAGGCGCCATAGTGGCAATTTGTCTGCAAGACCAAAACTGATCTTCCTTCAAGCTGAGACAGGCCAATTGGTCTTTGAAAGAATTTCAGAATGTCATTGCCCGCCTGGGCTAAGAATTCATGATCTTTCCCATCATGATACCCCTTCGCAGAAAGAACAGGGAAAACCACCTGGCTGATATCGGTAAACCAGCGTCCCAATAACCGTCTGTCGCGGTTCGGCATATCAAAGGTTATATGACTGCCGTTTTGCCAAGGAAAGCCAGTTGCATCTGTGACTAAAAAGTATCCTTGATCTTTGTAGCTGCCTTGTGAATCTATCGTCAGGCTTTCGAAACGAATTTGTTGTTTTAGGAATTTATTCGGTCGATTGCTTGGTTCCCTCATGGATAAAAACAGAGGGAGCTCACCTTCAAAGACATGGTCAGTCACAAAGACCTTTCCAGTTCCTTGAGCGACGCGACCAATGCTCTTCCCGCTTTCATTATAGTTTTCGATTGAAATAGAAAATTTCCAGGGCGGATGGATTGTTTTCTCGAGCAGTGTTGTCTTCTTTAACGGCTGGATTTTACCTCCGAATTCGGGAATTGCAGGTTTGGTGTCTGCGTAGCCTGCACCCGCAGCTTGGCCTACAAGAAGTGCGCCAACGACAACTGCAAATAAGTATCTCACTCTATCTCTCCGCTATGAAACCCATCTGAAGGTGGGGCTGTGATGAGGGTAATTTATTTCATTTTTTCAAAAAGGTAAGGATGTAAATGCCAGCCTATGGTAATGCTTCCATGGTTTGGCAGGGATGGCTGGGGACCGGAAGTTGCAAATGATCTTGGCGGGTGCTGAGGTAAGGGTCTGTTAACCCAAAAAAGCTACAATTTCCCCTGAGCAACCTTTGGGGGAAGGTGCCTTTGAGGCTGAGATTATCGTTTTTCATGTTTGCGCTATTCCAGGGCGGCTGTCTGGCGGCCCTGTTCCTGACCCATCTGCGCGGACAGGAAAATACCATCAATCAGATGATGATTTTGATCAGCGCAGGCTCATTCGCGGTTTCGGTCGCCTTCATGATCTGGGTCTATTTTCAACTGGATGTGCGCCGCACGGCCCATGAACGCTCGGAAAGCCGGATCCGGGAGATATTCGAATCAAATCCCAACGCCCTGATTTTGTGCGACTCGCGCGGGCGCATTCAGATGGTGAACCGGGAAACCGAGGAATTGTTTGGCTTTTCCCGGGAAGCCCTGGTGGGAGAGCCAATAGAAATTTTGGTACCCCAGGACCGCCGCGATCATCACAAACGCCATGTGGAGAAGTTTTTCGAAGATCCGGAAAAACGCAACATGGGCGAGGGCTGGGATTTGGGGGGGCGCCATGCAAGTGGCGAAGAATTCCCGGTTTCTGTTGGTTTGACCCCGATCATGATGCCGGAAGGTTTGTGCACGCTCGCGGCGGTGATCGATATCAGCGACCGGGTCGAGGCAGAGGAGGAAATCAAACGGTCCAATCGCGAATTGGAGCAGTTTGCCTATGTCGCCTCCCATGACCTCAAATCGCCGCTGCGCGGGGTTGCGCAGCTTGTCGAATGGATCACGGAAAAGCTGCAGGGTGATGAGGATGAAGAGCTAAAGCGTTATCTTGAATTGCTGGGCAGCCGTGTGGATCGCATGCAGGTTATGCTGAACTCATTATTGGAATATTCCAGGGCGGGCCGCCGGGAGGATCGCCTGGAAGAGGTGGATGCCAATCAATTGGTGCAATCCATATCTGAAAGCTTGGCGCCGATGAATGGTTGGACCGTCAGGATTGACCGCTCTTTGCCGGTGTTGATTACTCAACAAAGTGCCCTGAGTCAGGTATTCCATAACCTGATCGGCAATGCCATCAAACATCATGACAGAGACACGGGGGAGATTGCCGTGTCGGCATTGGATAACGGGGCGTTTTGCGAATTCAGCGTCTATGATGACGGGCCGGGGATACGCCCCGAATTTCACGAACGGATCTTTGGCATGTTCCAGACCTTGCGACCGCGTGACGAGGTTGAGGGCAGCGGTATGGGGCTGTCTTTGGTGAAGAAGCTGGTGGAACAGCAGGGCGGTGTTATCCGTATTGAATCGGACCCGGCGCAGGCCAGGGGCACCTGTTTTCGCTTTACCTGGCCAAGGGAGGTGGAATGTCGCCGGAGCGCATGAATATTCTGGTTGTGGATGATGACGAGATCGATACCGAAAGCGTGCGTCGGCTGTTTCGCAAACGCCAGATGCCGGTCAATCTGCATGTTGCCAAGGACGGTGTTGAAGCTTTGGCTGTGATACGGGGTGAGGGCGGGTATCCCTGTCTGAAACATCCCTGCATGCTGTTGGTGGATATTAATATGCCGCGCATGAATGGCCTGGAATTGTTGGAGGCAATCCGGGAGGATCCGGCCCTGAGGGATCTGCCGGTGTTCATTCTGACCACATCTGATGCGGCACAGGATATTCAGGCAGCGAATGAATGCGCTGTGGAAGGGTATTTCCTGAAAGGACAGGACGAGGATTATTTGATGCAGGCGATCCAGTCGGCAATGGGGGTTGGGGCAACATGAGGCTGTATATTCGTTAATTTTAAATAAACTAATGGTTGCTAATCTTTGAGGGGTGCCATTATGGGGTTGAATGAAACATCATATATACCGGAAGTAAATCCCAACAATAATAACCATAAGGTTGTAATTCTAAGATGCGGGATTCAAGTTTGGTTCAACAAATCTGCCGATGGCTGCTATGTGCGAGGGCCGATGGTTGGAAGAAGGTGACACGCATATGTTGAATAGTGCACAGACCTCGGGAGAGGGGGCCGTTGGGGAGCCGGAAGGAAATGAGGCGCAGCATCGCCGAATCTGTGTATTGATCATTGATGACGATCACCTGGACCGGTTGGTAATTAAGAAAGCCCTGATCGACTCGGGGCGCCGGGTAGAGATTCTCGAGGCGGATCGTCTGGAGACTGCTGAGGAAATTCTTGAGCAGCGATCGCCGGACTGTATTTTTCTCGATTATCTGATGCCCGATGGTTCCAGCCTTTCATTTTTGGAAACACTGCAAGCGGATTTCAAAAACCGTTATCTGGGCGTGATCCTTATTACCGGCCAGGGCGATGAGGAGGTGGCGACCACGGCCATGCGGCTTGGCGCCATAGATTATCTGCCCAAGGACCGTATGACCCCAGACAAGATCATGGCGGCGGTGCGACAGGCACTGGCCGATTTGAAATTGAAAAGGGAGGTGGATGCCCAACGTCACGTGATCGAGAATTTCGCGGCTCTTCTGGCGCATGATTTGCGCGACCCGCTTTCGGCCACGCTTGGCTTTTTGAATTTGGCACTTGAATCTGACAGGCTTGAAGGCGAAGACCGGACCAATGTCACCCGCGCTCTGGAAGGCGCGCGCTATGCGGTCGGTTTGGTCAATGAACTGGTGCAATATGCCCGCAATGGCAGCCGGGAATTTGCCATCAAGGCTGTCTCGCTGGAGGAAGTCCTGCTTTATGCCCGTGATGTGGTCCTGCAATCCCAGGCCGTCGCCGAAGGGGTTGAGATAGAGTTGCACGGCCCCTTTCCCTGGGTGGAGGGCAATTTCGAGGCGCTCACCCTGTTGTTCCAAAATCTGTTTCAAAACAGCGTGAAATACCGCAAGCCGGACGAAATCGCGCATGTATCGGTCCGTTTCCGGGAAGTTGGGGATAAATCCGAAATCCGGGTGCGCGATAACGGGCGCGGGATCGCGCCGGAGGAACGGGACAGAATATTCCGTCCCCTGACCCGTGGCAGCCAAGTGGGCGAACAGCGGGGATATGGACTGGGTCTGGCGACCTGTGTCCGGGTTGTCGGTTTGTTTGACGGTGATATCAGGGTGGAATCGGCGTTGGGTGAAGGGGCTGAGTTTATTGTGACCCTGCCAACCCTGTTCAAGGCGGACCCGGAATAGGGATCAGATGGTTTCGCGCCCCCGGGTGGCATGGGTGCGCAAATACCGCAATTCGCCGCTTTCCAGCGCCCGCATCAGCCAGAGCCAGCGCTGGCCTTCGGCGAGCAGGTGGTCGACAAATTCACTTTTCATGTCGTCTTTTTTCAAGCTGGCGACAAAAATCCCCCACCCTTCCAGAACCATATGACGGTACTCTTCGGTTTTATCCTCGAAGATATGCAGATCCATGGACAATTCCATGATCCGTTTCTTGTAATCGGCCATGGTCCAGGGGCGCGCGCTGCCGGGAACCGATTTGATCCAGGTTTCAACGGCCTTGTTATCCTCTGAATCGGATGTTTTCAGGACAAAATCAGTGAATACAAGGTCGCCTGCGGGTTTCAGGGCATTGAAAACCGTATCGAGTATCGCGCGTTTGTTTTTCATGGCGTAGAATACTTCCCGGGCGAGGATCGCGTGATATTTTTTATCCGGCAATTCCAGTTTGTCCGGATCGTATATGCCAATGGGTGCGCGTTTGGACAGGCCGTGCTGTTCCGAGAGTTTGGAAGCGTGTTCTGCGAGGCCCGGATCCATTTCCAGACCGGTGATCCAGAGATTAAATTCCTTCGACAGTCGCCTGGTGCCGCCGCCCAGGCCGGAGGCCAGATCCAGCACGGTCTTTTTTTCGTTTAATGCCATGGGCTTGGCCAGGGTCAGGGTGTATTCGGTGCCGCCGGGCTGAACCACTTCTTCCTGATTTTCCCCGCCCCATAACAAACGACAAACGGCGAGCCTGGTTTCCGGCCAGCTCTGATCGGCGAGGGTTTCTTCGGTCTTTAAGGCGGCTTTTGGACCTGAGGCCGTGCTGGCGTCCGCCTGATCGAGATCCTCATCCGCCAGCAGCGCCATCTCCGGATCGCGGCCTTCCCACCAGGCGACGAACCGCTTTTTGAACGGGATATAGGGGGCATCCCCGGCGGGATCGTCGTCCCCTTTCTTTTTAAACAGTTTGAGCAACGGGGCCTGCGCGCTAAGAGTTGATAATGATTAATTAAACAGCGATTCGCATTAAAAAACGATGAATGATTGGCATCTCGGTCTCATCCCAGAACTTCAAAAGCATCTTCCTGGAGCCGGGCCCGTCCATCCGGCTGTAAGACCCAGATTTCCCTGGTGATTATCCCGTGGGCCTTGTTCATGCGCCAATGGGCCGTCAAATTGATGCGGCGGCTGTCCAAGATCTCCAGTTTGGGCGCGATGTAGGTTACGTCGGTAAACCCCTGTGAGATGAGATCCCGCCAGAAAGCTTCAATCTGGACTGCGCCTTCGAACCGGCCGAAGGGGCTGGCCTCCATCACCGCATTTTCTTCATAGGCGCCTGCGCAGCCTGCGGCATCCCCCCGGTTGAACGCATTCATCCAATCCTGGCTGGCTTTGTTAACGGCTTTGATCAAAGTGGCATGATGTTGATCGCTCATCTGCTTTCTCCTGACTTGAATTTGGTCGTTGGAGAGACTTTAATTGAATGATCTTCTTTCTATAATCAGTCTATTCAAGAACAAACTGTTTAGCTAAGATTAACAATGAAACCGAATATTGCCGATATGCTGTTGTTCGTTGCGGTGATGGAGCAGGGAAGCTTCACCGCAGCCGCAGCGCATCTTGGCTGTACAAAATCCGCAGTCAGCCAGGGCATCAGCCGGATGGAGGAGATGCTTCAAACCCGCCTGCTCCACAGGACGACGCGGCGCTTGACCCTGACCGATACCGGGGCACGGTTTCATGATCATTGCCGGGCGATTGCGCGCCTTTATGAACAGGCGGTGACAGAAGCGGCCGCCGGCGATGGCAAGGCAAGGGGGCAACTCGTGCTGACCGCGCCCACGGCCCTTGGCTCCGGGCTGCTGGCGCCGGTGCTGGATCGGTATCTCCAGGAAAATCCCGATGTCAGGCTGGATCTGAGGATATCGGACGAACGGCTTGACCTGATTGCGGAACAGGTGGATCTGGCTATTCGGGTCGGTGAGCCAACCGAGCAATCGGCCCGGATTGTGAAATTGGGTGATATGCATGATCAATATTGTGCCAGCGAAACCTATGTGAACCGCAAAGGCGGCTCGCCCGGATCCTATCGGGAACTGGCGCAGTGGGATCATGTGGCCAGCCGGTGGCAGGGAAATAATCCTGCGGTCCTGGCCCCGGATGGCAGTCGCTTCCCCGCCCAGGTGCGGATCCGATGTGACCATTTGCAGGATGTGCTGGATTTTGTGCGACGCGGCTTTGGTGTTGGTCGGTTGCCGGATTTTGCCGTGCGGGATGATCTGGCGACCGGGCGTTTGCGACCGCTGCTGGTGGAGGGGCCGGTTGTCCGCCAGGGGATCTATGCGCTGCATCATTATGAGCGTCATCCGCCCGCGAAACTAAGGCGCATGATTGCTTTGCTGCGCGAGGAGCTGGATTTCCCCGCCGGGGCATGACAAGAGAACCGTTGCGGTGGTGTGGTTCCGGCGACACTATGCCGAACCGGCTTTGAGGCCGGTTCTGGTCATTTCCAGGAAATTTGCGGGAGAGGGGAATTCATGACGCCGCCAGTGATTTTGACAATTGCCGGTTCCGACAGCAGCGGTGGGGCGGGCATCCAGGCCGATCTGAAGGCGATCGCGGCCAATGGCGGCTATGGTGCAACGGCGATTACCGCATTAACCGCGCAAAATACCGCTGAAGTGCGGGCGGTTTATCCGTCCAGTCCGGAGAGTGTTCAGGATCAAATCGAGGCGGTCCTGGATGATATGCCGGTGCGCGCGATCAAGATTGGCATGCTGGCCGAGGCAGGGATTGTGGCGATGGTGGCGGCTTGCCTTGCGCGGGTGCCGGCTATTCCGGTGGTTTTGGATCCTGTTCTGGTCTCTTCCAGCGGGCGCGCCCTGCTGGCGGCTGAGGCGTTGCAGCTGTTCCGGCGGGAACTGATGCCGAAAGCAACGCTTATGACACCGAACCTGCCGGAGCTTGCGGCCTTGCTGGAGGTTCCTGAGCCGCGTTCTCCAGACGAGATTCTGACCCTGGGGTCTGATTTATTGGCCCTGGGCGCGCAGGCATTGTTGATCAAGGGCGGGCATGGCGCGGGCGCGGTCCTGACGGATTTTCTGCTGACCGAGCAAGCGATGGTTCGTTTTGACGCGCCTCGTCAGGAGAGCTGCAATCTCCATGGCACCGGCTGCACATTATCCGCGGCCATTGCCACCTGCCTGGCGCGCGGTATGGCTTTGCCGGATGCGGTGGCCCGGTCCCATGCTTATCTGCAGCGCGCTATCGCCGCCGGGGCGGGCCAGTCCTATGGCGCTGGCGCCGGGCCGGTCGATCATTTCTATTCCATAGCAATCGAGGGCGCCGATGTCTGATCCTATTCTGGTCCGCAATCGGCAGGCGCGACATCTGTTCATGCAGTTGCAGGGGCTGTCGGCCCCGGTCCGGGCCAAGCAATCCCCCGAGGATCTGCTTGATTTGATCCGGCAGCTGGGCTTTGTCCAGGTGGATAGTATCCAGACGGTGGCGCGTGCCCATCATATGATCCTGTTTGCCAGGAACCAGACCTACCGGCCGGAAGCGCTGACCGGTCTCTTGGAGCAATCTCGGGATTTGTTTGAACATTGGACCCATGATGCGGCGGTGATCCCGGCGGCTTTTTATCCCTATTGGCGGCACAAATTTGAGCGGGAACGCACCCGCCTCAAGGAGCGTTGGCAGAAATGGCGGCGCGACGGGTTCGTTGAGGTGATCGACCAGGTGTATGAAACCGTGTGCGACCGGGGGCCCACCATGGCCCGGGAGTTGGGCCAGGATCAGAAAAAGCCGTCTGGCGGCTGGTGGAACTGGCATCCGGAAAAAACCGCGCTGGAATACCACTGGAGAACCGGCAATTTTGCTATTTCGGGCCGGGAAAACTTCCAGAAGGTCTATGACCTGACGGAACGGGTGTTGACACCAGATACCCTGTCAGCGGAGTGCGATGAGGCCGGGTTCATCGACTGGGCCTGCCAAAGTGCTCTGGCACGGTTGGGGATTGCGACGTCGGGAGAGATGGCCGCCTTTTGGGACCTGATCAAACCGGCGGAGGCGGCAAATTGGTGCAAGGCAGAGCTGGAGGGAGGTCGCCTGGTGGAAGTCACGGTCGAGGGCGCGGACCGGAAGGCGGCGCCGCGCAAGGCATTTGCCTTTCCGGATATTGAACAGCAGCTGGCCGAGGCCGCACCGCCTTTGAAACGGCTCAGGCTGCTGTCCCCCTTTGATCCGGTCATCCGGGACCGGAAGCGCCTGGAACGGCTGTTCGGCTTTGATTACCGGATTGAGGTGTTTGTGCCTGCGGCCAAACGCAAATACGGCTATTACGTTTTCCCGATTTTGGAAGGGGACCGCTTCATTGGCCGGATTGACGTCAAACATCAAAAAGACCGTGACAGTTTGCATGTAACCGGCTTGTGGCTGGAGCCGGGTGTCGGTTTCGGTCGGCAGCGCGAACGCGGCCTGATGGCAGAGTTGGACCGCCAGCGGCGCTTTGTCGGCGCGTCGGCGGTGACATTTGAAAAGGGCTATCATAAATGCTGATCCGGTCACAAAGCTCGCCAGACGGGCGGCCAGTTGATATATCCGGCGGTAAATAGTTGCAGATGGAACGGAAAATGTCCGCAGAAACAAGACCCAGCCAACCGGGCGATCTCGCGCTCGGGGAATTTGTCACCCTGATGGCGGTGCTGATCTCGCTGATCGCGCTTTCCATTGACGCCATGCTGCCCGCCCTTGCCATGATCGGCGAGGATCTCGGCGTGGCCCAGGCCAATGACACCCAGATGGTGGTGACTTCGCTGTTCTTGGGGCTGGGGGTCGGCACATTGTTTTATGGGCCGCTTTCCGATTCCATCGGGCGCAAACCCTCGATCTATCTGGGGCTTATTATCTTCATCCTGGGATCGGTTGTGTCGATCATCGCCCCCACCTTCGAAATTTTGCTGGCGGGGCGTGTTTTGCAGGGCTTTGGCGCGGCGGGGCCACGCATTGTCACCATGGCGCTGGTCCGGGATCAGTATGAAGGCCGGGCCATGGCGCGGATCATGTCCCTGGTGATGGCGGTTTTCATCATTGTGCCGGCCTTGGCGCCGTTGGTTGGGCAGGGGATTTTATATTTTGCGGGCTGGCGCTCGATTTTCACGGTTCTCCTGGGCCTGGCGCTGGTCGGGCTGGTCTGGTTTGGTTGGCGCCAGCCGGAAACCCTGCCCAAGCACAAACGTGTGGCCTTTTCCCTCACCCGCCTGGGCGGGGCGGTTTGGGAGGTACTGAGCAATCGGATGTCCGCCGGTTATACGGTGGCCTCTGGGCTGATCTTCGGGGCCTTTGTCGGTTATCTCTCGACCGCGCCGCAGATCTTCCAGGGACGTTATGGGCTGGGGGATCAATTCCCGTATTATTTCGGGGCGCTCGCGCTGGCCATTGGTGGCGCGTCCCTGGTCAATGCGCGGCTGGTGATGCGCCTTGGCATGCGCAGGCTCTCCTGGATTTCCCTGATCGCGCTCACCCTCCTTTCCTGCCTGTTCTTTGTGATCGGCTGGCAGATCGAGGGCGGATTGCCGCTCAGCCTGTTTATGGCCTATATGCTGATGGGTTTTTTCTGCATCGGCATCCTGTTTGGCAATTTCAATGCGCTGGCCATCGAGCCGCTGGGCCATATTGCCGGGGTTGCCTCTGCCGTGATCGGATCGGTGCAATCCTTTGTCTCGATCCTGTTTGGCTATTTCGTCGGCCAGGCCTTTGACGGCACCGCCCTGCCGCTGGTTGGCGGTTTCGCTATTCTGGGCATTGCCGCGATCCTGATGATGGCCTGGACGGAACGCGGCCAAAAATCCTGAGCCAGGGTATCGTTCTCCAGATCCAGAAAAAAAGAAAGGGCGACAGGGAGGTCGTCGCCCTTTCCGGCCCAAGCCCGGCAATCGGACTAAGGCCTTCCTCCCGTTTGTGGGGAAACAGGAGGAATTCCGATGTTTGAGGTTATTCTGCCGCTTCGGCCTCCATATAGGCGGACATCGGCGGGCAGGAGCAAACCAGGTTCCGGTCACCATGGACATTGTCCACCCGGCCGACCGGCGGCCAGAATTTATCCTCACGCAGGCTGGAAAGCGGGAAGAAGGCTTCTTCCTTGCTGTAGGGATGCTCCCAAGCGCCGTCCAGCAACAGTTTGTGCGTGTGCGGCGCGTTGCTCAGCAGGTTGTTTTCCTTGTCCGCGCGGCCTTCTTCCACATCCTTGATCTCGGCATGGATCTGAATCATCGCGTCACAGAACCGGTCCAGCTCACGCTTGGCTTCGGATTCGGTGGGCTCGATCATCAGGGTGCCGGGCACGGGGAAGGACATGGTGGGGGCATGGAAGCCGTAATCCACCAGGCGCTTGGCCACATCATCCACGGTGATCCCGGACGCATCGGTCAGCGGGCGCAGGTCGATGATGCATTCATGGGCAACCCGGCCCTGTTTGCCGACATAGAGGATCGGATAATAATCGGCCAGGCGATGGGCGATATAGTTGGCGCTCAAAATGGCCTGCTTGGTCGCCTGGGTCAGGCCCTCGGCCCCCATGGCCGCCACATAACACCAGGTGATCGGCAGGATGCTGGCAGAGCCCCAGGGGGCGGCCGAAACCGGACCGATAGTGCCGGCATCGCCTTCCGCCGGGTTCAGGCCGGGGATCATCGGATGGCCGGACAGGAACGGTGCCAGATGGGATTTCACCCCGATCGGGCCCATGCCGGGACCGCCGCCGCCATGCGGGATGCAGAAGGTCTTGTGCAGATTCAGATGGGAAACGTCGGACCCGATGTCGCCCGGACGGACCAGGCCGACCATGGCGTTCAGGTTCGCGCCGTCCATATAGACCTGGCCGCCATGTTCGTGGATCAGATCACAGATATCGCGGATCGCTTCCTCAAACACACCATGGGTGGACGGATAGGTGACCATCAATGCCGCCAGATTGGCCGAATGTTTTTCGGCCTGGACCTTAAGATCCTCCACATCCACGTTGCCGGACTCATCACAGGCAACCACCACAACCTTCATGCCCGCCATGGCGGCAGAAGCCGGGTTGGTGCCATGGGCGGATGCCGGGATCAGGCAGATGTCACGGTCCATGTCGCCATTGGCTTCGTGATATTTCTTGATCGCCAGCAGGCCGGCATATTCACCCTGGGACCCGGCATTGGGCTGCAGGGACATGGCGTCATAGCCGGTGATCTCGCAAAGCTGGGTTTCCAGCTCTTCGAACAGCTGCTGATAGCCCTGGGTCTGGTCTTCCGGTGCGAAAGGATGCAGATGGCTGAAATCACGCCAGGTGACCGGGATCATCTGGGTGGTCGCATTCAGCTTCATGGTGCAGGAACCCAGCGGGATCATTGCCCGGTTCAAGGTCACATCCTTGTCCCGCAGCCAGCGGATATAACGCAGCATCTCGGTTTCGCCGTGATACAGGTTGAAGACCGGATGGGCCATATAGCCACTGGCGCGTTTCAGGTTTTCCGGCAGGAAGTCGGAGACTTCCGCATCCAGCGCCTCGATGGAAAGATCCTTGCTGGCACCGGTTTTGAACACTTCCCAGAGCGCCACGATATTGGCGCGCTTGGTGGATTCGTCGACTGAAATACCCACATGGTCGCTGTCAATCACGCGGATATTGATTCCGGCCTCGCGGGCCTTGGCCGCCAGACGTTCAGCCTGACCGCGGGAACGGACCGTGATGGTGTCGAAGAAATGCTCGGTCACCAATTCCGCGCCGGACCGTTTCAGGCCTTCGGCCAGGATGGATGCCATGCGATGCACCCGGCTGGCGATCCGGTGGATGCCGTCGGGACCGTGATAGACGCCATAAAAACCAGCGATCACCGCCAACAGCACCTGTGAGGTGCAGACGTTGGAAGTGGCTTTTTCACGGCGGATATGCTGTTCACGGGTCTGCAACGCCATGCGCAGCGCCTGGTTCCCGGCGGAATCGACCGATACGCCGATGATCCGGCCCGGCATTTGGCGCTTGTGGGCGTCCTTGGTCGCGAAATAGGCCGCGTGCGGGCCGCCAAAGCCCATCGGCACGCCAAAGCGCTGGGTGGAGCCAACGGCAATGTCAGCGCCCATTTCACCCGGTGGGGTCAAAAGCGCGAGGCTCAGGATGTCGGCTGCGACCGTGACCAGGACCTTGTCGGCCTGGGCTTTTTCAATCACCGGCTGGATATCGCGGATCTCACCGCCTGAGCCCGGATACTGGATCAGCAGGCCAAACAGGTTGCTGGTGTCCAGGTTATCGAGGGGATCGCCGACAATCACGTCAAAGCCCATGGAACGGGCGCGGGTTTCAACGACGGACAGGGTCTGAGGATGCACATCCCGGTCGACGAAGAAGGCGTTTGTCCCTTTTTTCTTGGAAACACGATGCGACATGGCCATGGCCTCAGCCGCCGCGGTGGCTTCATCAAGCAGGGAGGCGTTGGCAATCTCCAACCCGGTCAGGTCGGTGATCATCTGCTGATAATTCAGAAGCGCTTCCAGGCGGCCCTGGCTCACTTCCGGCTGGTAAGGGGTATAGGCCGTGTACCAGCCCGGATCTTCCAGCACGTTGCGCAGGATCACGTTGGGCAGGATGGTGCCGTAATAGCCCATGCCGATCATGTTGACGAAAACCTTGTTGCGGCCGGCCATGCGGCGCAGATCGGAAAGCGTCATGCGTTCGGACCGGACCGGCGGCAGGTCCAGGCCGCGATCCATGCGGATGTTTTTCGGGATGGTTTGGTCGATGAGCGCGTCCATACTTTCCAGGCCAAGCGTATCGAGCATGGCCTGGGTCTGCGGATCGCCGGGGCCGATGTGGCGGCGGACGAAATCGTCCCGCTTTTCCAGATCGTCCAGGCTTGGGCGTGTTGCAGTCATGTTTTGGTTCCTCAGATAATAATATCCTGTGGCGTTCGGCTGAACGCGGAAAAACTTCTGTCGAAAGAGAGTGCCTGTTCCAGGCTTACTCTTCGGTGAAGGCCTTATAGGCGTCCGCGTCCATCAGGTCGTCCAGTTCAGCGGTGTTGGACAGTTTGATCTTGAAGAACCAGCCTTTTTCCTCCGGATCTTCATTGGCCAGGCTCGGCTCTGCCTCAAGGGCTTCGTTCACTTCAACGATCTCGCCGGTGACCGGGGCATAGATTTCGCTGGCCGCTTTCACGGATTCAACAACACCCGCATCGCCGCCTTTTTCAATCTCATCGCCCACTTCGGGCAATTCCACGAAAACCACGTCGCCAAGCTGCTGCTGGGCGAAGTCGGTGATGCCGACGGTGGCTACGTCACCGTTGACCAGGACCCATTCATGCTCTTCAGAGAATTTCATTGTCATTGCTACCGTTCCCAAAGTTAGTTTTTCGTTTCGTTTATTGTTCTTTGCCGCAGGCCGCTATCGGCCCTTGGCGGCATTGTTTGATTACCCGCGGTAAAAGCCGGGTTTCACAAAAGGCAGTTTGACCACCTTGGCCGGGACTTCCTTGCCACGGACCAGAAGGTGGATGGCTGTGCCCGGCTCCTTGTGGGAGGCGGCCACATAGCCCATGGCGACAGGCCCACCCACGGTCGGGCCGAAGCCGCCGCTGGTGATTTTGCCGATCTCATTGCCGTTGCCATCGGTGACCGGGGTGCCTTCACGGGCAGGTGCGCGGCCTTCCGGCTGGATGCCGACACGTTTGCGTTCCACACCGTCGGCGATCTGTTTTTGGATCACGGATGCCCCCGGGAAACCGCCTTCTTCGCGACGGCGTTTGCCGATGGACCAGATCAGGCCCGCTTCGATCGGGGTCGTGGTGGTGTCGATATCGTTGCCATAGAGGCACAAGCCCGCTTCCAGGCGCAGAGAGTCACGTGCGCCAAGGCCGATTGGTTCAACGATGTCCTGATTGATGAAGGCACGGCTGAGCGCTTCCGCCAGATCGGCAGGAACAGAGATCTCATAGCCGTCTTCACCGGTATAGCCAGAGCGGCTGATCAGGCAGGGTTTGCCTTCAAACGGCAGGACCTGCTGGCTCATGAAGGATTGGGTGCGCACAACATCACCAAAAATCGCGGCGGTCGCATCAACGGCCTTCGGACCCTGGATCGCGATCAGGGCGTGATCATCGATGATTTCCAATTTAGCGCGGCCAGCCAGCTTTTCGGTGATCAGGGCGAAATCCTGATCCTTGCAGGCAGCATTGACCACCAGATAGAGGCGGTCCTGTTTCTCGGTTTCCACCGGGCGGGTGACCATCAGGTCATCCAGGATGGTGCCGTCTTCGTTCAACAGTTGGGTATAGCGCTGCTGCCCGGCTTCCAACGCCTGCAATTCGGCGGGCACCAGGGTTTCTAGCGCGGCGGCGGCATCTTCGCCGACCAGCCAGGCCTGTCCCATGTGCGAAACATCAAAAAGGCCGGCATTTTCGCGGGTGTGATTATGTTCTTTCAACACTCCAAGCGGATATTGCACCGGCATTTCGTAACCGGCAAAGGGGACCATCTTGGCGCCCAATTCCACATGGAGATCGAAGAGCGGTGTGCGCTTACAGCTTGCGGCTGGCGTCTCGGCCATTCTCACATTCTCCTAACAGGTTGAGTTACCACGCCGATCCTTATACCGGATCGGATGGACCCCTTCTGTCATCGAACCTGAGAGTGTGACCATTTACATCCTTCCGGGAAAATATCCCAAGATGTTCCGGCTTACCCCTTCGGTGGAATGGCCCTTTCCTATCCCTAAGTCCCGGCCAATCACTTTCCAGAATGCCTTCCGTGCGCGGTCCCTTTGCCTGAGAGATTCCGGGGTGGTTGCTCCTTCGGCGTCAAGACATCCCGAATAACTCCGGGCATCGTGAGCTCTCCCACGCACGTCAGTAGGCTGACGCACCTAAGCTATAGAGCGTCGCACAGAAGTCAATACGCTAAATTAGGTAGATCAGAAAAGAGTAGAGTTTTTATTGAACTTATATTCTTCACGGCTCAGTTCAAATGACAGGAAAATCACGAAATCATCGGCTTTCTGGCCTTCCTTGAGCGGGATATCGATCAGAAAACGCTCCAGATAGCTGATTTTGCCACGGTTGCCGGTGAAATCGAGACTGATATCCATGGTCCGGCGGTTGATGATATTCCGGTCCAAATCGGTAACCGCCATGATGATGCTCGTGGTTGTCTGGTCGGATTCGAGCGCTGGGCCTTTGGTGGCATCCAAAACCACCAGAAGTCCGACTTCGACCATTTCGTCATCGACATTGCATTCACCGGCCACCCGAATGAATTCCGTTTCCAACAGCACATCGGTGATGTCGCGGCCGCCGCCGGGCTGATACCGGACCAAGTTGGCGCCTCCGTCCAGGACGCGGGCTTCGGGGCAGGAGGCTTCCACGGGGGCGGCGAAAAAATCGCTGCTGCAGGCGGAAAGCAGGGAAGCGGTCAGAATCAAAAAGGTTACGGACAGCGCCTTGTACATGGGATTGGTCGGCCTCGGCTCAGGTTGGACGGATGGTTTTGGTGAGAAAGTTAAATCTTGTTGTGGCTGCCGTCGCACAGTGGTTGTTTATGCGAATGTTTGCAACCGCAGAAAAACACGGTTCGGTCTTTTTCCGCGCTATATTTCATTGGCACGAAGTCGGATCCCTTGTGGGAGCCATCGCAAAATGGCTGTTTCGCCGATTTTCCGCAGCTGCACCAGAAATAGGATTTGCCGGCTTCGACCTCAATGGAATAGGGCGTTTTTGAGGCTATGACTGGATCAGACATCTCTGCTCTTCCTTCATCGGGCCTGCTGGTATAAACATGCGCCAAAGTGAATTACCAATCTAGAGCCAGTTGCCGGTGGCGGCAAGTGATACCAGATGACCAGATGAGGATGAAATGACAGGCGCGTTGAAGATATTGCTGGCAGGGCCGCGCGGTTTTTGTGCGGGTGTGGACCGTGCGATCCTGATCGTGGAGCGCGCCTTGGAAAAATATGGCGCACCGGTCTATGTCCGCCATGAGATTGTCCATAACCGCTTTGTGGTGGAAACCCTGGAGGCCAAGGGCGCTGTCTTCGTCGACGAGCTGGATGAATGCCCGGATGACCGGCCGGTGATCTTTTCCGCCCATGGCGTGCCGAAATCCGTACCGGCGGAAGCCAGCCGCCGGGAGATGTTGTATGTGGACGCCACCTGTCCGCTGGTCTCCAAGGTGCATCGTGAATCCGAACGCCATCATCGCAATGGCTGTCATATTGTCCTGATCGGGCATGCTGGCCATCCGGAGGTGATCGGCACCATGGGCCAGTTGCCCGAGGGTGCGATGAGCTTGGTGGAAACCGTTGCCGATGTGGACAAATTGGTGGTGCCGGAAGGTGAGCCTCTGGCCTATGCCACGCAGACAACCCTGTCCGTGGGGGAGACGGCAGATATCCTGGGGGCATTGCGCAAACGTTTCCCGGAAATCAAAGGGCCGAATAAGGAAGATATCTGTTATGCCACCACCAACCGCCAGGTGGCGATTCGTGAGGTGGCGGGGCGCAGCGACATGGTTTTTGTGATCGGGGCACCGAATTCCTCCAATTCCAGGCGTCTGGTGGATGTGGCGGTGGAAAGCGGCTGTGCCAATGCAATGCTGATCCAGCGCGCGCGCGATATCGATTGGTCGGTATTTGAGGGGATCTCGGTGCTGGGAATCACGGCCGGGGCTTCTGCGCCGGAAGAGTTAGTGGCCGAGGTGATTGACGCATGCCGGTCGCACTTTGACGCGGTAGAGGTCGAAGAAGTGGTTACGGCCGTTGAAGATGTCGAATTCAAACTCCCGCGCCAGCTGACGGCGTGAGGCATAAACGTTATCGAACAGGGCTTAACTGATGGCGGTCTATACGGAAGTCACCGACGACGATCTCGAATCCTTTGTCGCCGACTATAATGTCGGTGAGGTGCTGGCTTGTAAGGGCATCGCGGAAGGGGTGGAAAACTCCAATTTTTTCCTGCAAACCCAACAGGATTCTTTCATCCTGACCTTATATGAAAAACGGGTAAATGCAGATGATCTGCCGTTTTTCCTGGAATTGATGGAACATCTCGCCGATCGCGGGATCCGCTGCCCTTTGCCGGTGAATGGCCGTGACGGCCAGTCATTGCGCCGCCTGTCAGGCCGCCCGGCGGCCCTGTTCACCTTTCTGGAAGGGATGTGGCCACGCAAGATCCATCCCTTTCATTGCGCGGAGCTGGGCAAGGCAATGGCGCAATTCCATGTGGCGGGGCTGGATTACGGCAGGACACGCGCAAACAATCTGACGGTTGGCAATTGGCGGCCGCTGCTGGAAAGCTGTGGCGGGCGCGGGGATGAGGTCAAACCCGGGCTGACTGATTTTCTTGCGCGCGAATTGGATTTTCTGGAAGCAAACTGGCCCAAAGACCTGCCGCGTGGGGTGATCCATGCGGATATGTTCCCCGATAATGTCTTTTATCGCGGGGAAAGCCTGTCCGGCATCATTGATTTCTATTTCGCCTGCACGGATTTCCTGGTTTATGACCTGGCCATCTGCCTGAATGCCTGGTGTTTCGAGCGCGACGGCAGTTTCAACATGACCAAGGCAAAGCTGTTGCTGGGCCATTATCGCAAGGAGCGTGCGCTTTCCAAGGCCGAGATCGATGCCTTGCCGGTTCTGGCACGCGGCGCTGCCATGCGGTTCCTGCTGACGAGGCTGTATGACTGGATCAATCATCCGGAAGGGGCCTTCGTCAAACCGAAGGACCCGATGGAATATCTGCGTTATCTGACGTTCCATCAGTCAGTAACCGGGCCAAGTGCCTATGGGATCGGGGAATAGGGCCATGACGCGGGAATTGACGGATAAATCGGCGGAGCTGCCGGTTGAGATTTTCACCGATGGTGCCTGTTCCGGGAACCCGGGGCCGGGCGGCTGGGGCGCGCTGCTGCGCTGGAAGGGCACGGAAAAAGAGCTGTCCGGCGGTGAGCAAGACACCACCAATAACCGGATGGAGTTGATGGCGGCGATTGCCGCACTGGAAGCCCTGAAACGGCCGAAGAAAGTGGTTTTGACCACAGACAGCATCTATGTGCGCGACGGGATCACAAAATGGATCCATGGCTGGAAGAAAAACGGCTGGAAAACAGCAGCCAAAAAACCGGTCAAAAACGCCGATCTCTGGCAGCGGTTGGAGGCGGCCATGGCCCCTCATGATGTGGTCTGGAAATGGGTCAAGGGCCATGCAGGGCATCTGGAAAATGAACGGGTGGACGAGTTGGCCCGATTGGCTGTTCCCAAGGGATGAGATTATCCAAATGACGTGGCTGTGAACGCGCAAGGCTTCCCAGAAATCGATTAAGCCGTTAAGATGGCTTATCTTTTCTGGAGATCGCGCGCGCATGCCGTATCGGGATATCGCTGCCAAGATCAAGGCGCTTCTGCTGCATGAAAATCTCGTGCTGCTGTTCCTGGCCGTGGTGATTGGGGTGATCGGGGCCTATGTGGCCCTAGCTTTCCGGGAAGTGATCACGGTTCTACATTGGCTTTTATACAGTTCTGACATTGATATGGCGCAGGAGTTTCTGGCGCTCTTCATCGAAGGTTCGGCAAGCCATCGGGAAGAGGCGGAGCAATTGACCTCCCGCATCATCCGTCTGCAATGGTGGCACGTCCTGCTGGCACCGACATTGGGGGGGCTTCTGGTCGGCTGGATCAATCATCGGCTGTTGGAAGGTGGTCGCGGTCAGGGCATCGCCAATATCATTGAGCGTAACGCCCTTCATGGTGCGGAAATGCCGGTCAAACGCGGTTTGTTGGGGGCCATGGCCAGCGCGCTTTCCATCGGGGCCGGCGCGTCGGTCGGGCGCGAGGGGCCGATTTTGCATCTGACCTCGACGGTTTCAACCTGGGTGGCGCTGAAGATGAGGCTTGAACCCCATCATCGCCATACCTTGCTGGGCTGTGCGGTGGCGGCGGGCGTGGCGGCATCTTTCAATGCGCCGATCGCGGGGGTGTTTTTTGCGCTGGAGGTGGTGTTGCGCCATTATGCGCTTTCCGCCTTTGCGCCGGTGGTGCTTTCTTCCGTGATCGGCACCATGATCACAAGAGTGCATTACGGCGATTTCCCGGCCTATGTATTGCCGCATTATGAGATCACCACCTATTGGGAATTCCCGGCCTTCATTCTGTTGGGCATCGTCAGCGGTTTTGCTGCGATCATCTTCATGTGGTCGATCTTTTTCGCTGAGGATAAGGTCAAGAAGGTCAAGATTCCGCTCTGGCTGAAACCGGGGATCGCGGGGCTGATGATTGGTGGGATGGCGTTGGTTTTTCCCCAGGTGCTGGGCGTTGGGTATGACACGACGACCCTGGCGCTGAATGAAGGGTTGAATATCGGGGTCGAGCTGTTGCTGTTGCTGGTGGTGATGAAAACCGCGGCGACCGCGGTCTCTATCGGTGGCGGCTTTGGCGGCGGCGTATTTTCCCCCTCCCTTTTTATCGGGGCGATTGTCGGGTCCGCCTTTGGCATCATCGCAGCCGGGTTTGTCCCCGACCTCAATATTCATACAGGGCTTTATGCTATTGTTGGCATGGCGGCGACCTCTGCAGCGGTTCTGGGTGCGCCGATTTCGACGATCCTGATCATTTTTGAACTGTTGGGCGATTTCAAGATCACCATCGGGGTTATGTCGGGCGCGGCGGTCTCGTCCGTTCTGGTCCACAGCCTGCTTGGAAAATCCTATTATATCTGGCAATTGAAGCGGGCGGACGTTGAGTTGGACGGGGCGCGGGCCATGCAGATCCTGCGCCAGCAGGTAGTGGGCGATGTGGTCAAAAGGGAGTTCCAGTCGGTGGAATCCACCACCAAACTGATGGAGTTGATTGATTTTCTACATACCCAGCCGGAAGACGCGGAGGTGGTTGTGGTGGAAAACGGTCACCGGTTTATCGGCACCATCGGGCTGGAGGATGTCAAAGATGTGGCCTTTGATCCTCTGGCCAACCAGGATGCGATCGAAGCACAGATGTTTTCCAGGCTGTATCCGGTGGTGCTGACCGTAGACCAGTCCCTGGCCCAGGCGATCACCCTGATGGAGCGCTGGGATCTGGACCGCTTGCCGGTGGTGGAGGATGAGGACAGCATGACGGTGGCTGGCATGACGGACAAGAATACCTTGCTGTCGGCCTATGTGAAAGCCCTGCTGCAGGCGGAGGCAGAGGCCCATGGCGGCGGGAAGTAAGGCCAGGGCTTAAAGGGTTTTTTCATGATTAATCAAAAATAAACCGGTCTTTGTTAGCTTTCTTATCGAACGGGTTGCATGAGTGTCTTTCCTGTCAATCAAGGGAGTTGAAAGATGCTTGGAAAGAAACTGGTCCCGCTTGCCGCATTGGTGGCCCTGATGTCATCGGTGAGCCTGACCCAGGCGGCACAGCAGGTGACAATATACGGCGATAATGCCTATCCGCCTTATTCCTATAAGGAAGGCGGGGAAGAACGCGGGATCTATACGGCGATTCTCAAGGAAGCCTTTGCCAAGATGGGGGATTATGAGGTCACCATCGAAATGGTGCCCTGGAAGCGGGCGCTTTCCAGCATTGAAAAAGGTGATGGTTTTGCACTTTATCCGCCTTATCACCGGCCCAGTCTCCGGCCTTGGATCACGCCTTATTCCGAGCCGATTCTGGATGAGACCACTGTTGTTTATTGCCGTGAAGCGGTGATAGCGGAACGGGCGCCGAAGAGTTTTCCTGATGATTACAAAGGTTTGGTTTTTGTGAATAATACGGGCTATGCCTCCGGCGGGGACGCGTTCATGGCCCTGGTTGAGGCAGGCGAGATTAAGATGCAGGAAGCCAAATCGACCCAGTTGAATTTGAAAAAGATGCTGTTGGGGCGCGGCGATTGTTTCATTAATGACCGGCTGAATATTCTGAGTGAGATGAAGAAGCTGGAGGCGGCCGGAGAAGTGAAAGCGGATTCGGAAAAACTGGCTGAAGCCGCAACCCTGACGGTGGAGAAGGGCTATCTGGGCTTTTCCGGGCCAGGGGCGGCCAATTTCCCTTTCATGGGGGATTTCCTGGCCAAGTTCAACGCGATCATTAAGGAGATGCACGCGTCCGGTCGCATCGACGCGATTATCGCAGAGCAGACCGGCGGCTGATCCTTCCCCTTTGCGTTCAAGCCCTCCATTCCCAACCACTGGAATGGAGGGTTTTTGATCTCCGGCAGGTTTGTGATACAATTTCACCAATCGACAGAGGGTGATACCGCGCCCCGGAACATTTCCTGATACATGGCAGTTGTTGGCTCTGGATGGGAGACAGCTCATGAAAGTGAGTGACCTTCAGCGCGATTGCTGCCGCTATTATGATATGGCATTCAAGCCGCCGAAACCGGATCATCTGGTCTGGATTTCAGCCGGTTTTTATGATCCGACCCAACCGGTTGAAGGATCCAGGGGCGCGCTGGATTTTCCGCTGAGCGGCTGGGTGCTGACCACGCCAAAACATGACGGTCGGCCTGACAGTTTGGTTCAGGTGCATTTCCATCATATTGTGGAAAAGCGCCCGGATCTGGCGGTCTATATGGCCCTGCCGCCGGGCTCCAGTTTCCTGCTGGGCAGCCAGAGGGACCATGTCCGGTTTGAAGAATTGCCACCGCCGGAAAATGGTCTATCCAAACTGGCGTGAAGAGATCTTGATCGACAGCCGGGCTTAGGCAGGTGTGCAGGCTTCCCATTCGCCCAGGCGGCTTTCATTGACCTGGGCGGCGGCGCGTTCGATCACACCGGCATCCGCGCCGCTCTGATAGGCGTTTTCGCTTAAATAGCGGCGGAACTGCCGGGCACCGGGACAGCCGTTGAACAGGCCCATGATATGACGGCTGATATGATTGAGATGGATATCTTGTGACAACATCCGCTCCACATAGGGCAGGAATTCCCGGATGATGTCATGGCGTGTCTTGGGCGTTGTTTCCGGTTCGCCAAAAATCCGATGGTCTGCTGCCACCAGGCAATAAGGATCCTGATAGGCCGCCCGCCCGATCATCACCCCATCCAGTCTTTCGAGCTGTTCTTCCGCCTCACCGAGTGACTTGATCCCGCCATTGATTGAGATATTCAGATCGGGCAGGGTATTTTTCAGCCGGTGCACATAATGATATTTCAGCGGCGGCACATCGCGGTTTTCCTTCGGGCTCAGCCCCGCCAGGATGGCGATCCGGGCATGCACGATGAAATGATGGCATCCGGCATCCATGACAGTGCGGACAAATTCCTCCATCTCTTCATAGGTCTCACGCCCGTCAATGCCGATCCGGTGCTTGACCGTAACCGGGATATCAACGGCCTTGTTCATGGCCTCGACACATCGGGCGACCAGCGCCGGGTCCGCCATCAGGCAGGCCCCGAAATTACCATTCTGGACCCGGTCCGACGGGCAGCCGACATTGAGATTAATCTCGTCATAACCGAAATCGGCGACAATCCTGGCTGCTTCGGCCAGATCCGCCGGGTTGGACCCGCCCAGCTGGCAGGCGACAGGATGCTCAAACGGATCAAAGCCGATCAGGCGCTGGCGCTCGCCGTGAATGACCGCACCGGTGGTGACCATCTCCGTATAGAGCAGCATATGTTTGGAGAACAGCCGCAGGAAATACCGGTCATAGCGGTCGGTCCAATCCATCATCGGGGCGATGGAAAGCCGGCGGTTGAAATCTGTCAGGCGCTCGGTCACGGCCAAAGGCCTCCTTGATATGGAACATGATACCTGGGCGCAGAGATAAAGGTGAATAGCGGGAAAATCCAGCCCTGGCTTTGGAACTGGCGGTCCTTGCCCCGGCAGAACCAGTTATCGTCATCAGTGGACATCCACCTAATGTAGTGTATCATTTAATCTAGCACTCAAAGGTAGTTTTTGGTGGCGAGGGGAAGATCATGACAGCTGTTACTGACGGTGATTCCGGCTCGGCAGATACGCCGGAGTTGACGGGGGTCCAAAGAATTCTTATTGGAGTTTCAGGGGGCTTGGCCGCCGGGATCGTCAAATATCTCGGGCAGGATCATGCCCGGGCATTTCCTTCCGATGAAATCATTAACATGAATATGGTGGTCAGTATTCTGATTGGCACCGCGGTTTTGTGCCTGGCCCTAGCAATCGTGGGAGCGATATGTACCTGGGCTTCCACGGGGGAAAAAAGCAGGATCAGGTTGCTGGCAATCGCGGTGGCGGCCCCTTCGATGATCACTACATATTTTGGCGGCGACTCATCTTCTCAGGTCATCGCTTCCTTGCAAACTCAGCAGACAGATGTGGCCGCCGGCATCTTTATCTCAAACGCGCATGCCCAGGCGGTTGAAGATGATAATCGTGTCAAACAGTACGAACAGCCGGGCATTCTGGACTTGGCCGTTGGCGGGTTGAAATCTGTGCTGCGTGTTGGGGAGCGCCAATATTGGATCGTTGTGGGTTCTTTCGAAAACAGGGGGGATGCAAAGGCCTTCATTCAACGTATCGATTCCGTCGACAAAGGTTTAGGCGCTTTCGTGGGACTAAAGAGTAACGGTTTCTATCCTGTCCTGGTGGGCGGTTTGCTGCCTCGGAGTGAAGCAAAAGAGGTATTGGAACGCGCCAAGAATATTGATTTCATTGCAAGGCACGACCCGTTCCTCTCTCCGGGGTGAGGCTGCCTCCATGATAGAGGGCCCAGTGGCCAAGAGCTGCCGCGACGATAGACCAGATGTTAGTTATTGACTGTGATCAATGACTGCAATAGCGGTCGGTAATGTTCAACCGGCGGGGTTTTGACCCCGACATTTTTTCCGGCTTCTTCAAAACGGCGCAGTTTCAAAGCGTCTTCCAGATGCGGATTGGCGGCAAAGACCTTCACTTCTTCGCCATTCATTGGGCCGCCCTGAACCTCCAGGCTCTGTACCGAAGCGGGGGAGAGCATGCTAAAATAATCCGGTTCCACAGCGCAGAGATAACGTTTTGCGCCCACATGCATACGCACCGGTTCCGTGACCTCCGGCGGGAAAAAGGGGCGTAGGAAATCCGCGCCGACATCCTCATGATTATTATCGATCCCCTGTTCCAGGCAGTCCTCGTCCAGTTCATGCAGGAAATGTCCGATATCATGCAACAGGGCGGCGGCAATCAAACTGTCCGGGCTGTCGAACTGGTCGGCCACCACGGCGCATTGCAGGCCATGTTCCTCCTGGCTGATATCCTCGCCAAGATAGGAATGATTGCCCATGTCGTTGAAGAGATCGATGATGAAATCGACCACATTGTCGTGGGTGACATCCTGTTTGGCGATCATGACTGTGCCTCCAGCACGCGCAGCGCGCTCAAGAGTGAATCTTTGTCTGCATAACAGCCCTGGAGATGGCGTTTGCCCCCGCCAAATCCTTTTCGGCCATGCAGGACACGTTGGTTGTCAAAAGCCATCAGCTGGCCGTCGGTCAGTTTGAAGGTCAGTTCAAATTCCGGCCGGTGCAGCATTTTGGCAAACAGACGGTAGGCGTCATAATAGGCCTCCATCTTTTCGGCCGGCAGGTCAAAGGGCGCTGCCGAGCGGTTATTGTAACGAACCGCGATGATCCGGCCCCGGTCGTTCAACTGAATGATCGGCCCCCGGGCCTGCAGGTCAGAGGAATCGCCTCGATAGCGGAATGGTACCCAGTTTTCGCACAAAAGGCCAAAGGCAGCCGGGTTTTCCCGGCGCAGGGTTTCCGCCACATGAAAGCCGTCCACCAGCAGAGTGTCCCCGCCGTCGGGATTGGAAATCAGACAGTGCAACAATTGCAGGCCCGGCACCGGATCGCGATAGGGATTGTCCGTATGCACATTCAAGCCTAAGCCCGTATAGGCGAGATTGACCGGGTTTTCCTCGCTGCGCACCTCAAACAGGCGGCCATAGTTGGTTTCACGCACATAACCGAAAATTTCGGCGGCCCGGCATACCATCCCTTCCTCGCAAGGGACATTTTCCAGAATGCCGAAACCTTGGTCGCGAACCGCCTGAAGCCAGGCCATCCGGGTCCGGTCATCCTCCAGAACACGGGAAAAGTCGAAAACCGGCAGGGATGTCTTCAAATGCGCGCCCCAAAGATCGGGCAAAACTGTTTCGTGCTCCCGGTCATATCGGTTGTCGAAAAGCCAGGAAACCGGGAAACGTGCCACATGCCCATCGGCGGCAAAGGCCACATCCAGATGGTCATCGGTCACGACCGCCCCCTCGATGGAAAGGTCGTCCGGCAGTTCGGTGATATCAAATAGGCGCTGGTCATTATCTGCGTGCCGGGCGCTTTGCCCCCGGTCATTGTCACGCAGCCAGGCCCCGTGAAAGCGGCTGACGGTGCCGTCGGAAAAAACTGCGGTCACACCCTGTTGATCATGCATGACCTCGTTTAAGGAAACCATGGTCGAAATCTCTCCTGAACCCAAATCCGTTTCCAAAGCGATTACCATAGATCAGAACGCCATGGGAAAGGAGGAATTCTCATCGGCTTCATGGATGCATGAGGATACCCTCATGCTGTAACAAAAGAGTATTTTGGATGTCACGAAAGTGGGCCAGGGCGATAGCCGGTGACGGATTTACCACCAATCCCGGATTTCCTCGGGAATAAGCTGTCGGTCGTCAAGAGGCTGGGATTTTCCAGGTCCCGATCGAGGGCCTTTCCCATTGGCTGGGTTGAGGGGGCGGAACGTGCTGTCGACAAAGCTGCAGGTGAATTCCGGAATGGTAAGCAACTGCCCCTGTTTCTCGATTACCAAGGCCTTTTCCGGGTCGGCGCAGGTCACAAGCTGTCCATAGACCTGCGTCTCCGGCGTTTTCACCCTGAGCCGGTATTTGCCGAGCGGTACGGAGGCAAATAAGAAGCTGCCGTCAAATATTGAAACCGCCTCCCGGACATCGTCAGAAGCTTCATTCAACAGTTCCAGCTGAATGCCTTGGAGAGGCCGTTGCATCGGACTGTTATCCGCATATCTTCCCTTCAGCATGATTTGGCCCGTGATTTCGCCGGTCGGTACCAATGGTATGTCCAGAGGCAGCAATATTCCTGTTTTTAGGCGCACTTTCCATTGATTGTCCGCATTGAGGTAAAAGGGGCTTTCCAGGGTATTCTGGTCCAGGAAAATTTTGATCGGGTGGTTAACCCCCAGGGATGTGAGATGTGCCAGGCCGTCATTATTGGTGGTTGCCTGACGGCTCAAAGTCTGAACAACCACATTGGGCAGCCCCGGTTCGCCCGGATCATAAACGCCGTTGCGGTTTAGATCGGAAAAAACCCGGGCGAGTACCGCGCCCGAACTGAGGCCTTCAGGGCGGCGCATGGTGACACCTCCCTCGCTGGCGTCATCTTGTAGGCCGAATGAAAGGGAAAAAGAGAGAGAAAGATCCCCGCTGCTGTTCATGGTCAAAGAACTGCCCAGGTCGCTGTGGCTGTTTTTTGTAAGCACACCCATGGAAAATCCTGTGGTGCGTTCGGCCTTTAGGCCCTGGGTGACGCTGGCGGTCAGGTTCCAGTTTTCATTAATTGATTTGCTGAGCCGAAAATCAGCATTGTTGAAGGATTGTTCGGGGGTAACGTCATAGCTCAGGCGGGACCGGAGGGTCAGATCCTCCCATCGGTTTTGGTAGCTCAGGCTGCCTTCACCATTCCTTGAAGCCGATCCGTTGTCACTCTGCTGCCATGTCAGACGGAAGGTGTTCGATAAGGTGCCATAAGGTGTCGACAAAGACAGGTTGGGCGCGAGGGCAATCTCGGTTTTCTGGTCAGTTGTTTCCTGCCGGTCGATGTTAAATGTGTTCTGGAGCCGCCAGGAGCGGGATTGCCAATCATTGAGGGTGGCATGGGGGAGGGAAAAGAAGATATCAGTTTCCCGTTCCAAATAAGCGTCGCCTTCTTCATTCGTCAGACCCGCGAAACTGAAATACTCATTATGATTAACGCTGACAGACCTGTTAAAGAAAGGCAAACGGCTGGAGAATTTGAGAGCCTGGCCATTTGCAAACTCATGCCCCTGGGTCAGGTCAAGGGCATAGGGAACGGACGCAATACTGTGCCGGATGCCGACACCTGTAAACCCGTATCTTCCGTCATCATTGGTGGTGTGGGAGAGTGACAGATGTGCCGAGAGATTATTGCTGATGCCGTAGATAATGTTAGCCGCGTAGACTGGGTGACTGTCACCGGTTTCATCATCTGTGTTGTCTTCCAGGAGGCTTTCATTATAGCCAAGCAGGGTCCGGTTATCGTCGACAGCGGAAAAGGCGTACCAGAGATTGCCTTTTGAAGGGCGGCCCGCATTGGCGATCAAGGTTTTCTCCTGCGTTTGGACCTGGCCTTCCGGGCCGTAGAAAACGATTCGCATATCGTTGACGCCGCCATTCAAATTCACGTCTTCGAAGCGGTAGCGGCCGTTGTCGCTGACATATTGGAAATCGATGAATTGTCCGTTCCGGTAGAGCTCGACCTCCCAACCGGGCGGACCGTCGCCTTCAAACGTTTCTTCGCCGAAAACGTCAGGTGTCTGCAAAGGGCGGTTCGAGATGCCAAAACCCAGACCCTGGGCGGCAGGTGATCCATTGATGGTGCTGTAACCGGTTACATCGCCCAGAGACAGCCTGGTATAGGGAAAGCTATCATCAAATTCCGCCCGGCTGAAACTGACCCTAAGATCGCTGAGGCCGGTTTCACTATTGGCGACGGAGACCAGCTTTGCGTGGCTGCCGAGGAAATCCGCTTGGACGATATTCTGTGTTCTGCTGGTGAATTGGGCATCGGAATCCTTGTTATCCCGATAGGTGCCGCTGATAGAGGTGGACAGCGAAGGCATGCTGATCAACTGGTGTTCACCATCGACCCAGTCCTTGGGCGCTTCAGTATTCTGTTGGTTCCTTGAATTCTGCAATCTGGCGCGATCCTGTTCCCGGATGATCCGGCTTTCTGCCGGCACAGGTGAACCAGACAGCAGCATGCGCTGGCTTTGACTGTCGATATCGGCTTTCAACTGAAACCAATCATTCAGGCGTTTCCAGTTCACGAATATCCGGTTTTCACGGATCAGGAAGTCGTTTTCCGCGATAGATGAATATTCCTCCCGGATCCTGACCGTGTGGGCCGGGATATTGAGATCGAACAGCCGTTCCGGTTGCCGGATCCAGCCGGAAATCCTTTCGCCATCACGGCGGATGGCAAAATTGGCGGTCTGGGCGAGCGCCATGATATCCAGATAGATGATCTCGCGATCCCGGATCGCAGGCAGGGCATCGTGCAGGACAATGCCGCGTTTCGTTTCGACATGAAAGAACATGCTGCTGGCTTCATCGGGGCTGAATCCGAAAAGCTGTTCGAAAAGAGCCGTGCCGGAATCCGCACCGAAGGCGGAAACCGGCACGACCGGGCAGGTGACTGTGAAAAGGAACAGCCAAACCAGCGTGCCATTCAGGCCCATTCTAAAGGTCGTGGGTTTAGGCCTGGCCGGATGAGACTGTTGTGGAAACTGTGACGCCTTAAAGCGGGAAATCACGTTCAATGACAACGGGGTATGGCACTTTGCTGGTTTCATTGAATGAGATGCTCAACTTGCCGCCTGGATATTGTGCGCGGGCTTCTGTCAGTGCGGTGCTGTCCACCGGCAGCCGGACCAGCATTTCATCCAGCTCGCAATAGGCAGCCACCCCTTTTACATGTCCAAGCAAAACAGGGGCTGCGCCTTGGGTCGGGGCGATGTAATGCGCCTGCAGATTTCCACGGATGGAACGTGCAACGGACTTTCGGATCTTGATGGCCAATTGGTTGCCGCCATTGGTCGTGGGCATCAGGCGGATCTTTTCTATTTCCATTGGGTCGGTTTCGGCAGCGGGCTGGCGTAGTTTAAACAGGGGCACGATCTGGGCTGTCAGCCCGATCAGAGTCACGTTGTTTTCCTGTTGCTGGCCAGACGAAGCCTTCAGGACGGGCAGAGAGTCCGGGCTGGGATAGAAATTAAAGGCTAGATGCACCCGTTCTTCTGGTTTGCCTGCGGCAAGCGGGGCTCGCTGGATAATCTTGATTTCCTGCTGGGTGTTCCCTTGAAGAGTGAATTGCCGGGGCGAAATTTGGAAATCCGCGGGATCCGCGAAACATTCATGCGCGGTGTCATCGGATACCTGCTCCAACGCGCCGACTAGCGACATCATCCGCTTTTGAAAGGTGATGCGGACCAATGCCGGTTCCAAACTGTTATTGATTACGAGAAAAGAGCTGGTCTGGTTGCCATCCTGTATGATCTGGCGTTTGGGCCAAAGCATCATTTCCTGCGCCTGGCTTGCGGTGGCCAGGCTGAGCATGAAGATCATGCCCAGCACTGGACCGAAACTGCCCCTTTGCAGTTTTTTCATGATGAAATGCATGATGGGTGCAGATCTAAATGATCATTTGTAAGCCGCGCCGACGGTATAGCTGCAGCCGCTTTCACCATTGGTGTTGGCGTCGACAGTAACTGTGCCCCCGATATAGATTGCGGTTTTGCCGGTTTCGTAAGTGATGTCTGTGGTGGCAGAGGTGCCGTCTGCCGCGGCGGAGAGGGTTACGTCTCCGGCGGCTTGAGGATGGGTGCCAGTCAATGTCGTAAAGGCTAGCCCCGTATCACTGCAACCACCGTTAGTCAGGGTGAGTGTGACGGGCTCTGCATCATTGGCGATGAGAGAGATTTCACCCGGAGTGGAGGTGGACGAGGTGAGGCGGTAACCGTCGCCGCCGGCGACGGTGTAATCACTGCCTGCGGTATAGCTGCTAGGCGCCTTGGCTGGAATGGTGAATGCCGTGGCGGTATTGCTGCTGGAGGTGGAGGAAACCATCGTTCCGAAATTCAGGGCAGTGGTGCTGGAAATGGTGATCTGGATGAGTGCCTTTCCCCCAGTTGTTGCAGAGACCTCATCAGCCCAGGCAGTTGGGGATGCGGCCAGCAGTGCCGAAAGGCACAGTCCGGTTATGGAGAAACGGTTTTTCTTGAACATGGATCAGCTCCTGGAAAATATCTTTTAGCCTTCAGACCTTTCCCCGCTTCTGGGGAGAAGGAAATATTTGCTCGAGGTATCCAAGAACTGTCATTAGATGGCATTTTAGACAATTGTCACTTATGGCAATGGGGTTTGCAGGAAGGAAGAAGCTTTGGCGCTAAATATAGTTTCTTCAAGACTTTAGAGCTGCTCCTGAAACCATGTTCGTTTCCGGTTTTAAGACCGGCTGTTGCCTGGATGGCATGTTGATGACGTTTCGTAATCTCAAAAACCCCGTCTCCGGTCATAGAGAGGATACGGGGTTTCTCCCCGCTCCAGGCGGTGAATATTTTCGGCAACGATGCGGGCGGCGGAACGTGCATAGGTGGCGCCGCTCATATGCGGGGTGATATGGATCCCGTCATGCTGCCAGAGCGGAGAAGTTTCAGGCAGCGGTTCGGTTTCAAAGGCATCCAGTGCCGCGGCGGCCAGGTATCCACGATCCAGGACACCCAGCAGGGCGTCATGATCAATCACACCGCCGCGGCTGATATTGACCAGGAATGCCCCTTCTGGCAGCCGGGCCAGGAAATCATCATCGATCATGCCGGCGGTGGCCGGGGTAAGCGGTAGACAGTTGATCACCAGGTCCAGGCCGGTGAGAAAGCCCGCAAGCGCGTCCCCGCCATGGTGACAGGCAATTTGGGGAAGATGCTTTTCACTTAAATCCCAGCCGGAAACCGCGTAGCCGTTTCCGGCGATGGTGCGGGCAACGGTCTGGCCGATCTGCCCCAGCCCGAGCACGCCGACCTGAAAGTCAGCGGGGGCGGAGGCCTGGTGGCGCTGCCAGTGTTTTTGGGGCTGTTGGGTGGCATATCGGTGATAATGGCGGTGGAAATTGAGTACCCAATAGAGGCTGTGATGGGCCATGTCGCGGGCCACGGCCGGATCAGCCAGACGTATCACAGGCACATTCGGCAGGTCGGGGTCCCTGGTCAGATGTTCGACACCTGCACCGAGGGATAGGATCGCCCGGAGGTTTGGATAGCGCTGCAGGTCGCCATCCGGATGATCCCAGACCAGGGCATAGCGAATCGCCATGGGGTCGGGAATGTCGGGATAGACATGAACCGACATATCGGGCAGCAGTTGGGTGATTTCGCGCGCCCAGCACGCATTCCCATAGCCGTTATTATTGAGCAGGATCGTCATTCGGATGGCCCCTCACTATCCATAGGCGTGCAGGCCGACTACACCGATGCCGATGAAGGCGATGAAAATGAGCTTTGGCGCGGTCACGGGTTCGCCCAGGAAAAGGATTCCGAGTACCGCGAGGCAGGCGATACCGACCCCGGACCAGATCGCGTAGGCAACGCTCATATCAATGGTTTTCATCGACAGGTTGATCAGTGCCAGGGCAATGGCAAAGAAAATGACGAACAGGACTGAGGGGACCATATGGGTGAAGCCATGGGAAAGCTTCATGCAAAAAGTGCCCGCCACCTCCGTCACGATGCCCAACAACAGGAATGTCCAACCGCTCATCTGATGGGCCTCGTGCTAAATGGAAAGATCAAAGACGGGTTCGCCCAGCACATCCCAGCGTGGGTTTATGCCAAGGCCCGGTCGGTCGGATACCATCATGCGCCCCTCGGCCACCTTGGGCGCGCCCTCGGCAATAGATCCAATATTATACCGGTTGAGGTCGGTGGCGTTCAGCATCACCGGCGGCGCCGTCGAAATGGCCAGATGGCCCAGTGCCGCGGTCACGATATCACTGCCCCAGACATCCTCGACCGTCATGGCGAGGCCCATGGAGGCGCACAGATCCCTGATCTGCCGCGCCTTGCTCAGGCCGCCCACCTTGGACACCTTGAGGCAGACCACATCCATGGCGTTTTTCTGCCAGCCATCCAACAGGGCATGCACGCTGTCGATGGTTTCATCCAGCTTGAAGGCATGGGGTGATTTTTCCCTGACCGCCAGGCATTCGGCCAGGGTCGCGCAGGGCTGTTCAATATAGACCTGGATATTGCGCACGGCCTGGATCACGGTCATTGCCTCATGCTGGGTCCAGCCCTGGTTGGAATCGGCGATGAAGGTTTCTCCCGGCTGTCTGGCACCACAGACGGCGCGTATCCGGGCGATATCCATTTCCACATGGCCGTCGCATTTGATCTGGAAATGCCTGTAGCCCTTTTCCCGATAATGGGCGGCGTTGGTCACCATGGCTTCCGGTGTATCGCTGGTAAGCGAGTGATAAAGCGGCACGCCAGTTTGCGCCCGGCCGCCCAGCAGACGCCAGACCGGTTGCCCCGTTGCCTGTCCCAGAATGTCCCAGCAGGCCACATCAATGGGCGATTTGACATAGGCATGCCCTTTAAAAAGAGCGTCCATCCGCCGGTTCAGCGGATCGATCTCGATGGCGCTCCGGCCCAACAGGTTCGGTGCCAGCTCGGCCAATCCCGGAACCACGCCACCGGCATAGGCCGGCAGATAATTCGAGCCCAGCGGGCAGGCCTCGCCATGACCGGCCAGCCCGCCATCGGTCTCGATCCGGACCACGATGCTGACCGCTTCCTTGATCACTTTTCCATGGGACATGCGATATTCGCCGCCGACCACGGGCAATCTGGCTTCATAAGCGGCGATCCGGGTGATGGTGTGGTTGTCTGACATATCAGCCTCTCTGTCCGGTATCTACGCCGGGATGCGGGGAAAAAGAGTTTCAGTGTGGCCGTCGACGCCGATGATCTGACCGGAGATATGCCGGCCATGGTCAGAAGCCAGGAAGGCAATGAGACCGGCGATTTCCTCTGGATCGACATAACATTGCATGGAGGTGCCTATGGCATAGAGGGCGCGTACTTTTTCCTCTGCGATACCATCGGCTGCGG
The DNA here is from genome assembly GCF_003385955.1 of Aestuariispira insulae. Classification (GTDB taxonomy): domain Bacteria; phylum Pseudomonadota; class Alphaproteobacteria; order UBA8366; family Aestuariispiraceae; genus Aestuariispira; species Aestuariispira insulae. The sequence continues at coordinate 75,813 of NZ_QRDW01000007.1, read as the reverse complement.
CATGATCACGGATGACACGCTCCATTCGTTCGCCATTGACATTGCCGGGCACGATGCCGTTGACCCGGATGTTGGCAGGCCCCAGTTCCATGGCCAATGTCTTGGTAAAGCCGGTCACCGCCCATTTGGCGGCCACATAGGGCGCACGGTTTGGGAAACCCATGATCCCGGCTGCAGAGACCAGATTGATGATCACCCCGCCCTTCGCGCGTTTGAAAGCCGGTATGGCGGCGCGGGCGAAATAAAATTGGGCATTGAGGCAGATATCCTGGGTGCGCTGCCAATCCTCAATTAAGATCTGTTCAACCGGTGCGGTGGGCCCCGCGATGCCTGCGTTATTGACCAGGATATCCAGTCCGCCTGCTGTGACTTCGGCCATCAGATTGGCAACGGCGTCCGGTTCTGCCACATCGCAGGTGAATGCGTGGATGTCATCCGGCAGGCTTTCCAGTGCCGTCCCGTCTATGTCACAAGTGAAGACCTCGGCCCCCAAATCGCGAAAGGCCAGGCAGGTGGCGCGGCCCATTCCGGCCCCGCCAGCGCTGACAAAGGCGCGTTTTCCTTCAAGCGATATCCGCATCATCTCCCTCCCAACAAAAAAGGTGGCGCCTCCCTATGGGGAGAGGCGCCAGTCTCAATCACTGCCGGTAGGACGGATCTTTCTGATCCAGCAGTCGGAGCAGGGCAGGCCATTCATATTTGCCCGGCGGGAAATCGTTATATTGACGGCGGGACAGGTCCCAGATTTCTTGCGGTCCCTTGTCCAGTTCCAACCCGGTGGAATGGGCCTGGATCATCACTTTGCAGGCGCGGATCAGGTAATACATATTCATGAAGGCTTCGCCCGCCGTCTCCCCCACGGTCAGGAAACCGTGGTTACGCATGATCAGGCAGCTTTTGCCATCAATGTTTTTTGCCAGATGATCCCGCTCTTCCAGGGTGAGCGACAGGCCCTCCCAATCATGATAACCAATATCGCCATAGAGCATGGAGGTGTCCTGGATCAGATAATCCAGTCCGTCTTTGAGCGCGGTCACCGCCAGGCCCTCCGGGGCATGGGCATGAAACACCACCTTCATATCGGGATGCGCCAGATGGATTGCGCTGTGGATGACGAAGCCTGCGGTATTCACGTCGGTCGGGCCGTGCAGCACATTGCCCTGCTCATCCACCTTGATCAGGTTGGAGGCGGTGACCTCGTTATAGAGCAGGCCGAATTTATTGAGCAGGAACTGATGATCGGTGCCTGGCACCCGCATGGTGATATGGTTCCAGATCAGATCGTCATAACCGAACAGGGCGGCCAGCCGGTAAAGAGCGGCCAGTTCGACACGGGCCTCCCATTCTTCCGGCGAGATACCGCTGTTGCCCACGGCGCTCTTGAAATCTTCTGCTTTCAGTTCGCGATTCATTGTCTTCTTCTCCTAAATCCGTTTTGCGGGGTTAAGCGGTTTCCCGCTGGTCCTGTTTGCGCAGATATTGCCCATTGGCCTCTTCCAGCAGGCGCAGGGCCATCAAATGGTTTTGGTCCGGGCCGAAGGCTTTGACGGCGCGGCCATAGAGATCTTCGACCTGGGTGCATAGGGGCAGTTGCGCGCTGATCGATTGCGCCAGTTCCAGTGTCAGGCGCATGTCTTTGTGCGCCAGGCCCAGGGCAAAGCCCGGATCATAGGTGCCGTCCAGCAAAGGGGGCCCGTATCGGTCGGCCACATAGGATGTGCCGGTGCTATTCTGGATGATGGCGAGCATGGTGGCAGCGTCGACCCCGCCCTTGACACCCAGCATCAGAGCTTCGGAAAGGGCGACGGAATGCAAATAACACAGAACCACCTGGGCAATTTTGGCGACATAGCCCGCCCCATGATCGCCCAGATGCATCACATTGCCACCGATCACTTCCAGCAGAGGCTGGCAGCGTTTGAAGACCGGCAGATCACCGCCGACCATGATGGTTAAGGTGCCTTTGGCCGCGCCTTCGGTGCCGCCGCTGACCGGGGCATCGAGCATTTCAACGCCTTGTTTTTCTGCTTTTGCCCGGACCGACCGCTCTACCTCCAGGTTATTGGTGGAAAGCTCGATCCAGACCGATCCCGGTTTCATGGCCTCCAGCATGGCCGGCCCGGCCATGGCTTCAATCTGTTTCGGCCCCGGCAGTGAGGTCATCACGATATCGGTATGCTGCACCGCCTTTTCGGGGCTATCCACGAACGTGGCGCCCAATGATTGCAATTCAGTTGCCTTGGCCGGATCCAGGTCACAGACGGTGAGGTCATATCCGGCACGGGCCAGGTTCGCGGCCATGGGAGCGCCCATATTGCCCAAACCGATGAAGGTTATTTTCATGGCGGTTTCCCTTTCTAATCTGCCAGCCGGTCGGGGCGGATCGCCTCGCGCTCAAAATGGATCGGCAGGGCCCGGCCATAAAACTGCTTGGCCCGTTCCGGGCGGTTGACGCTGTCGGGATCTTTCACATAGGTCGGCAGGGCGATGATCCGCTGGCGTGGGCCTTGAACTTTGGTGACCCGGTGCATGGAGAAGCGCCCCTTGAACAGCTGCAGGTCGCCCGGTTTCAGGGGCAGTTCCCGCACCCCGTCACGCCCGCCGTTCAAAACGGACTTAACATGATCAAAATTTTCGGCCTCCGGGCTGCGGATATCCGGGCAATATTCAAAAATGCCGCCAGCCTCGGCTTCCTGGACCAGGATCGAGACGGTGAATTCATTGCCGTCAAAATGCCAGGGGAAATAGCCGCCTTCATTCATGATGGAATAAGGGTTGCGGCCCAAGGGGTCGGCCCAGCAATAGAGGGGTGCGACACCAACGCAGGCACTGATGAAATCGGTCATGCCCTGCCAGTCATAAATGGTGCGCAGATCCGAGCTTTCTTCCAGGAAATCGGAATTGATGAAGCCGCTGGTGCGTTTCTGGAAAAAGCGCCGGGGGTGATCGGCAGGCAGGGATGGATCGTCCTTGGTCATGTAGGGGGTATGGTCATCCTGGCTCCAGAAGGTCTGCGGCATCAACCGCTCGGCTTCGGCCTGCATGCGGGCAAGTGAGGCTGTCGTGACGAAATTGGAGATGACAGCACAGCCCACATCGTCCAATTCCTCCCGGCAGCGACGGATCAAAGCCTTTGTCTCGGGGTGATCGGGCTGGTGAATGGGATAGCGTTCCAGATCAATGATCTGGGAAAGGGCCGGGCGGCTGCCCGGAATGCCTGATTGGCGTTGCTCAAGGGCCAGATTGTCGCTCATGTCTGCCTCCGAATGAAAACCGAATGACTGGAGGATTCCTGATTTTCCTTTGACAAAGCAAACGAATATAATTTAACCGTAATATCGAATTTTTCAATTTTACTGAGGCGTGGTGGGGCTAAGTGCTATGAATATCGAACATATGCGTGCCTTCCTGGAAGTGACTGCCACCGGCAGTTTCCAGTTGGCAGCGGACAAGCTGCATGTGACCCAGTCCACGATCAGTGCACGGATCAAGGCGCTGGAAGATCGGTTGAACCGCCCCCTCTTCGTGCGCAAGCGCAATGGGGCGGAACTGACCGCGGGTGGCCATCATTTCCACCGTCACGCCCTTACTGCCGTACGCGCCTGGGAACGGGCCCGCCAGGAAATTGCCCTGCCGGAGGATCTGAAGGCGATTGTCAATCTGGGGGTGCAGCTCAATCACTGGGATCGGATCGCTGCGCCCTGGCTGGGCTGGATGCAGGCCCATGCACCCGATATCGCCACCCAAATCCTGTCGGAATACTCGGAACCCCTGATGCACCGATTACGTGATGGCTTGCTGGATCTGGCGATCCTCTATGACCCTCAGCAACGGGCAGAGTTGACCATTGAGCCCTATCTCACTGAAAAACTGATCCTGATTTCAACTTCGCCCCGAGTGGTGGAAAGCGGCCGGGTGACTGGCTATGTGTTTGTCGACTGGGGGGATACCTTCCGGGCACAGCATAGTCTGGCCTTTCCGGAAACACCGGCACCAAAATTATCGGTGGGGCTTGGCGCGGTGGGGTTGGAACATATCCTGAAACATGGCGGGTCCGGTTATTTCCTGGAGGAAACGGTGGCCCCATTGATTGCCCAGGGCCGCCTGCACCGGGTTGCCAATGCGCCGGAATTCGAGCGCCCCACTTATCTGGTTTATCAATCGGATCCTATTGACGCGGACCTGCAGGAAACGGCCCTGGCAGGTCTGAAAAACATTGCCGGCATCGTGGAGGAAAGCGCATGAAGATCACCAGGCTGAAGACCATTCCTGTGGATGTCCCGCTGGACAAGCCGTTGAAAACCGCCATCCATGATATCCGGTCGGTGGGATGTGTGCTGCTGCGCTTGGAAACCGATGTAGGGTTGGTGGGGGAAAGCTACATCTTCACGATTAATGCGGTACGTCTCAAGGCCTTTGACGAGATGATCAAGGGCTTTGCCCATCAGGTTGAAGGCCGGGACCCCCATTATGTGGAGGCGATCTGGCAGGCGATCTGGTCGGAGATCAATCCAACGGGTCATAAGGGGGTGACCATATCAGCGCTGACCGCCATCGATACGGCCTGCTGGGATCTGGTTGGAAAGGCGGCGGAAAAACCGTTGCATCATCTGTTCGGTGCGGTGCGTGACCGGATCTGGACCTATGCCAGTGGTGGGCTGTGGCTGCATCAAACAATCGATGAATTGCAGGCGGAGGCGCAAAGTTTCCTTGACCAGGGCTTCCGATCCATGAAGGTACGCGTTGGCAAGCCGGATGCGCGAGAGGATTTCGACCGGGTAAAAGCGGTGCGCGATGTGGTCGGGCCTGAGGTCCAGCTGATGGTGGATGCCAATCAATCCTTTGCCCCCAAGCAGGCTGTAAGACTTGGGCGGATGCTGGAAGAGCTGGATCTCTATTGGTTTGAGGAGCCGGTGCCCGCATATGATCTGGAAGGCCACGCGGAAGTGCGGACACGTCTGGATATGAATATCGCCAGCGGAGAAACCGAATATACAAAACATGGCATGAAGGCGATGATTGAGACGAAGGCCTGTGATATTCTGATGCCGGATTTGCAACGCATTGGCGGTTTGAGCGAGATGCGTCGGGTTGCTGCCCTGGCCGAAGCCCATAATATGCCGATCTCAACCCATATTTTCACCGAACACAGCCTTTCTATAGCGGGCAGCGCCAGCAATTGTATTTCGGTTGAGCATATGCCCTGGTATGCGCCGCTGTTTAATGAGGAGATGCCGGTGAAGGATGGTTATCTTCATATACCGGACAGGCCCGGCTGCGGTTTTACATTCAGTGAGTCTGCCATTCAGCGCTATATGCTCTAATCCGTTTTGCAAGGAGAAGATGATTTGTTAACTTGTTGCCGGTAACATGGCCTCAGATTTCAGGGGGGCTTTTTGCTTGATAGGTATTTTGTGCGTTTTCGTCTTTTCCCTGCATTATTCCTGATTTGGTTTTTCCCCTTTGCCGCCCTTGGCGAAGGCGATGCCTTGCGCGTGATTCCGATCGTCACGGAAGAATATCCCCCTTATGAAATGAGCCAGCCGGTCAACGGACTTAGAGGGTTTGATTATGAGGTTCTGAAAGAGGCCTTTGCCCAAATGGGATATCGCGCAGATGTACGGTTCCTGCCCTGGCGGCGGGCGTTGGCCTATGCCCGCAAGGGGGATGTGGCGGCAATCCTGACCTGTGCGCACACAGAAGATCGCGAGGAATTCATCAATTTCTCCGACCCGATCAGTCATTTTACCAGCGGTTTTTATATGCGTGCCGATTTTCAGGCCGAGAGGCCGACCTCCCTTGAAGATGTTTCCCAGGTATTGGTCGGTTCGGTCGGCGGGTATGAGAGTTTCGCCGAGTTGGAGGCCGCCGGAGCCACACCTATGGTCGCGCCGAATACGCAAAGTGCGGTCAAGATGCTGCAGATGGCGCGTTTCAACTATCTCTATCTCGGTCGGGAAACAACGGATTTTGTCATCAAGCAATTGGGGCTTGAAAAGGCATTCCGTTTCCAGCCGATTAAGACGGCCCCCTTCTATCTCTGCTTTTCCCGCAAATTCCGTGGTTCGGATAAGTTGCGGCAGGAATTCAATCAGGCGCTTCGCTTGATGCGTGCCGACGGCCGCTACGAAGCCATTCACGACAAATACCGCTGAGGGGCCTTATTCTCTGGCTCAGGCCTTGGATTGGGCTTCGCGGAGGACCAGATAGGCCATCATCAGATGATACATGCTGCTGGCCGGGATAAAGTCGCTGGTCACGGTGAGGTCTTGGGCCAGATGTTCGTGCCAGCGGCCGTCATGCTGCAGATAGTGGTCCATCAGGAAAGCCAGGCCGTCGGCGAGACGTTCCTGTCGCTGAACGGGGGCCAAGGACGGCAGGGTTGAAACGGCCTTCAAATACTCTGTGACCGGCCATAGGCGCATGGCCTTGTCTTGAACTGCCCCGGTTATGTTCAACTGGTTATAGATACCCCCGGTCTGTGGATCCATGCCGGTGCGTTCTGTCCATTCAAAAACAGCCTGCCGCTTTTCCTCCAGGCCGCCTGAAGGGCCGGCAAGCCGGGCGATCTCACCGATCAGCCAGCTCCATTCAAACTGGTGGCCGGGTTCTACCAAGTCGCCTCTTTCCGGACAGGGCGCACCATTTTCATCAAAATATTCGCGGATGAGGCCGGTTTGCGCATCCATCAGTTGGCTGACGGTCAATTGGGCCATGGTAAGGATGCGTAAGCGCCATCGCGGATCATGGTCAGATGCCTCCAGGGCCAGATAAGCCTCCAACAAGTGCATGTGCGGGTTTTGTCGAAGCGCGCGATCCTGGATCTGCCAGTCCTCACTGGCTTCAAAGGCGAACCAGCCGCTGTCCAGTTTCAATTTCTCTTGCAATAAGTCGTCGGTCTTCCGGGCCAATTCGATGGCTTCTTCGACTTCAAAAACCCGGTTGAAATGGGCCAGGCCAAATAACAGGAAGGCATGGCCATATAGATCCTTGCGCCTGTCCTTGGGACTGCCATCGGCATGGATGCTGAAAAACCAGCCACCGTGGGTTTCATCCCAGAATTTTGATGTCAGTGTTTCGTAAAGGCATTTGGCGTGATGTGCATCAACCGGGTTGCGCCACATTTTAAAGGCACAACTGAAGACAAACAGCTGGCGTGAGAGGTTCATCAGCCGATGAAAATCCTGAACCGGTGCCAGGCTGTCACTATCCAGCCGTTCATGGCAGCCAATGCCATCTCGCCAACCGTACCCGCGCCATAACGGCAGCATGCCTTCGCGGATATACTCTTCAAATGCATGGAAATGGGCGCGCAGATGGTCGGATGCGGTTTGCACGGAACTTACCCTTGTTCATGGCTGGAGATGTCAAAGCGCCTCTTTCAACCATATTCATCGGGGGATTTAAAGGGGGGGTGGATATTTTCAGGCAAGTGGCTCTAATTGCGACAGAATTTCGCAGTCCGAAAAGCTTGTAAAATGCGGGATAATACCCAAATCTTTTATATGTCGGGTTGCCGAATGCCCGGATGCCTATGGAGGGTCCGGAATTTGCGGTAACATGGATTGTCTCTAGCTGTCCCGCCGCTTAACGGGGGGCTTAAAGAGGATTAAAACATGAATTTTGAAAAATACACGGACCGCAGCCGTGGCTTCATCCAGTCCGCCCAGGGGCTGGCCATGCGCTCGGATCACCAGCGTTTTACCACTGAACATCTGCTGAAAACCCTGCTGGACGACCAGGAAGGCCTGGCCGCCGGCCTGATCCAGCGCGCGGGCGGGGACCCGAAACGGGTTTTGGAAGCAACCGAGCGGGAATTGGGCAAACTGCCCAAGGTGCAGGGTGCCGGAGCCGGTCAGTTGCACCTGGATCCCGGCATGGCGAAGCTGTTTGACCAGGCGGAACAGCTGGCGGAAAAGGCCGGAGACAGTTTTGTCACGGCGGAACGTCTGTTGCTGGCGCTGGCCATGCTGCCAGACATTGCGTCTGGCCGGATCCTGAAGGATGCCGGTGTTGCGCCGCAGGGGCTGAATGCCGCGATCAATGAGTTGCGCAAGGGCCGCACGGCAGACAGCGCCGGGGCGGAGGATAAATATGACGCGCTCAACAAATATGCCCGGGATCTGACCGAGGCGGCCCGGAGCGGCAAGCTGGATCCGGTGGTCGGCCGGGATGAGGAAATACGGCGCACCATCCAGGTGCTCTCGCGCCGGACCAAGAATAACCCGGTCCTGATCGGGGAGCCGGGGGTCGGCAAGACCGCGATCATCGAAGGGTTGGCTTTGCGCATCGTCAATGGTGATGTACCGGAAAACCTGGTTGATAAGAAGCTGATGAGCCTGGATCTGGGGGCCATGGTCGCCGGGTCGAAATTCCGTGGTGAATTCGAAGAACGGCTGAAGGCGGTCCTGGAAGAGATCGCCGCCGCCGAAGGTCAGATCATCTGCTTCATAGATGAATTGCATACCCTGGTCGGGGCCGGTGCGGCGGAAGGCTCGATGGATGCCTCCAATATGCTGAAACCCGCCCTGGCGCGGGGTGAGCTGCATTGCGTCGGCGCGACAACCTTGGATGAATATCGCAAGCATATTGAAAAGGATGCGGCGCTGGCCCGGCGGTTCCAGACGGTATTCGTCGCCGAACCGACGGTGGAGGATACGATCTCGATCCTGCGCGGCCTGAAGGAAAAATACGAGCTGCATCACGGTATCCGGATCACCGACAGCGCCATTGTCTCTGCCGCGACCCTCTCTAACCGCTATATCACTGACCGGTTCCTGCCCGATAAGGCGATTGACCTGGTGGATGAGGCAGCAAGCCGTTTGCGCATGGAGGTGGATTCCAAACCGGAAGAAATCGAACAGCTGGATCGCCGGATCATTCAGCTGAAGATCGAGCGCGAAGCCTTGAAAAAAGAGACCGATCGCGGTTCCAAGGATCGGCTTGAAAAACTTGAGGAAGAGCTGAGCGATCTGGAAGCCAAATCCAACAAACTGACCACGGCCTGGCAGTCGGAAAAGGACAGTCTGCATTCCGCCCAGGATCTGAAAGAAAAGCTGGATTCGGCACGGATCGAGCTGGAGCGTGCCCAGCGTGACGGTCAGTTCGAGCGTGCCGGTGAGTTGGCCTATGGCATCATTCCGGATCTGGAGAAAAAACTGACGGAAGCGGAAGAATCCGAAGCTGGTGCCATGATCCGAGAAGAAGTACGCGATGATGATGTCGCCGCGGTGGTTTCCCGCTGGACCGGCATTCCGGTGGATAAGATGCTGGAAGGCGAACGGGAGAAACTGCTTCAGATGGAGGCCGGACTGGGGGCGCGCGTGATCGGCCAGGAAGAGGCGATTGTGGCGGTTTCCAACGCGGTGCGCCGTGCGCGTGCCGGATTGCAGGATCCGCACCGCCCGATCGGCTCTTTCATGTTCCTTGGCCCTACTGGCGTCGGCAAGACCGAGTTGACCAAGGCGCTGGCCGAGTTCCTGTTTGATGATGAACAGGCCATGGTCCGGATTGATATGTCGGAATATATGGAGAAACATTCCGTTTCCCGTCTGATCGGCGCGCCTCCCGGCTATGTCGGTTATGATGAGGGGGGCGCGCTGACCGAAGCGGTCCGGCGCAGGCCTTATCAGGTGGTGCTGTTCGATGAGGTGGAAAAAGCCCATCCGGATGTCTTTAACGTGCTGCTTCAAGTCTTGGATGACGGCCGTCTGACCGATGGCCAGGGCCGGACCATTGATTTCCGCAATGTGCTGATCATCATGACATCGAACCTTGGCGCGGAATTCCTGGCCAATCAGGCCGATGGCGAGGATGTGGAGGCGGTCCGGCCGCAGGTGATGGATGTGGTGCGGGCAGCCTTCCGCCCTGAATTCCTGAACCGGCTGGATGAGATCCTGCTGTTCCGCCGCTTGACCCGGGATAATATGGCCGGGATCGTGGATATTCAATTGGGCCATCTTAAAGGCCTGCTGGAAGACCGGAAGATCAGCCTGGATGTGGATGAACAGGCCCTGATCTGGATCGCGGATCACGGCTATGATCCGGTCTATGGGGCCCGTCCGTTGAAACGGGTGATCCAGAAGCAGCTGCAAAACCCCCTGGCGACCCAGATTCTGGATGGTCAGGTGAATGATGGCAGTACGGTCCGTGTCTCCGTTGAAGAAGGGCGTCTGGCCATCAATGGCCAGCAGATCAAGGCGGAAGCGGCCTGATTGGCGCATTCAATGTAGAAAAGAATGCGGAGGGGCCGCGGCATTACCGCGGCCCTTGCCGTACATACGCCGGTTTAATCGGGGATCCCGGCGCCGATATCGATATAATGCCGGTCACTGACGTTATAGAGGCGTGCCGGATCTTGTTCCCAGAAAGCCGGCAGGTCGCGCCACTCCATCGGTGTGCTGTGGCAGATCAGCAGTTTGCGGCCATGCTGGCGGTCGGTCATGGGAAAGCCGATGGTTTCTGACAGCGTTTCAACGCCCTTGTTGCTTTTCTGGACCAGCATCACCTGCATGCCACAGGGCTGATCCCACATGCGCCATAGGGCTTTTGCGGCTTCGGGACGGCGTTCGGCTTCGACAAAATCCAGATAATTTTGGCCCGTGCGGTCGCAGCCATGCATCTGCACCAGTTTGGTGCCGATCAGGCGCATGCAGATCAGATCAGGGGCCTGCAACTCCATCAGCATGATCCGCGGCAGCAGACGGGTCTCATCCTCCGGGCGGAAACTCTGTCGGTCCGGCATCAGGCCTTCTTTGGGCAGCCGCAGCCAGAAATGTGCAAATGCAATTGTCTCCGAACGGAGATCCCGGCCGGTCAGACCCGGTATGTCTGTCATGGTGCTGGTCATGCGGATGCCGCCAATTGTCGAATTGGTTTGGCTTAAGCATGCTATGTAAACCCTTACATTTAGTGAATCTAAAGATGGATCTCCGAAAGCCGGGGGGGCTCGCGTTAATTTGATGATGCTTCATGCTTCCGGATGATGACCGAATGCACCCTTGGCGTTTACTCTGATCCATCTGTGGGGAGATGATCAATTGCATTCAGATGGGCAACGGCCGAATGACGGGGTGGGACTGTTCTGGGTTTGTGCGGCCTGGGCGGCTTTTCTGGTGCTTGGCCATGCCCGGCTTAGGGCGCATCATCAGGACTTGTCCGATGCCTATTCGGTGGGGGTTGCCCTGTTGATTGAAATCGGCTTGTTGCTGGCGGGTGTGTTCTTGGTGATGCTGGTAGTCCGCAAGCCGCGCCTAACCCCGCGTTCCGCCTTGATTGCTGCGGTCTGGATTATATTGGTGGTGGTCGGGCATTATCTGGCTTTTGTGGAAAAGATGAATGCCGAACAGATCCTGGCCATGATGAATTTGGACAAGGGGTGGGGCAGTCTCTTACTGGTGTCGTTACTCTATGCCTTGCTGATCGCCATTCCCTTTGTACCCGGGCTGGAACTGGGGCTGGCCATCATTATGCTGTTTGACTGGCAGGGGCTGGTGCTGGTCTATTTTTCGACCCTCTTTGGCTTGGTGCTTGCCTTCATGGTCGGCCGGTTGACGCCGGTGCCTTCTTCGCTTGCTGCCTATGAGGCCGGGCAGAAACAGTTATTTGGCCGCCTGGCGCCGTTGCTGATCCGTTACCGCTATCTGGCTGTGGCGCTGTTGCTGAATATGCCGGGCAATTCGGTTCTGGGCGGCGGTGGCGGGATTGCGCTGGCCTGTGGGGTTAGCCGCCGATGTTCCTGGCCCGGCTTCCTGTTGACCATCATCCTGGCCACGGCACCGGTTCCGGTGATGCTATGGTTCGGGGTGATTTCCCTCGATCAGCTTTTGGGTCCCCATCCCTAGACCGAATATACGGTTTGTCTGCTGAATTGAAATATCCCCGTAACGCTACCGTTACACTTGCCTGTTAGCTTCCGCCGGATGGGTCGCATCTGATAAATGCCCTTGAAAAATTAGATGTATGCACATACACATATATTATTGAGTGCATATGCACATGAATGTCGGAGAGTGAGACATGCGTGAAGTTGTTGTGACGGGTATGGGGCTGGTGACGCCTTTGGGTGTTGGCTTGGAAGCCAATTGGGATAAGCTTTCCAACGGGGTTTCCGGAGTGAAAAAAATCACCGAGGATTGGGCGGAAGAGATCCTGGTGAAAGTGGCCGGCTTGGTCCGTGATGAGAATTTCCGCCCTGAAGAGATTGTCCTGCCAAAGGATCTGCGCAAGATGGACCGCTTCATCCAGTTTGCCATGGTGGCCGCCGAGCAGGCGGTCGCCCAGGCAGGCTTGGATGTGAAGAATGATATGGCCGGCTTGAAAGCCGGGACCGCGATTGCCTCGGGCATCGGCGGGTTCCCGGCGATCATGGAAGCCGAGCGCGAGCGTGTCAAAAAAGGCAACTGGCGTATGTCACCGTTTCTGATCCCATCTTTCCTGGCCAATCTCGCGGCCGGGCAGGTATCCATCCGTCATGGATTGAAAGGCCCGCTTCATACGCCCGTTACTGCCTGTGCCGCGGGGGCCCAGGCCATTGGCGGCGCGGCGCGCCTGATTGCGACTGGTGAGGCCGACACCATGGTGGCCGGTGGCAGTGAGGCCTGCATCGATCCCATATCGCTGTCCGGATTTGCGGCGGCCAAGGCGATTTATACCGGTGAAGAGCGCCCAGCGGAAGAATCATCCCGGCCGTTTGACAAGGACCGGGCGGGGTTCGTCATGGGGGAAGGCGCCGGGATCATGGTGCTGGAGGCGCGCGAAGTGGCCGAAGCCCGCGGTGCCAAAATCCTCGCCCGTGTGGCGGGCTATGGTGAGACGGCGGACGCCCATCATATGACTTCTCCGCCGTCCGATGGCGAAGGGGCGGTGCGCGCTATGGCCAATGCGCTTGCCCAGGCGGATATGTCACCGCAGCAGGTGGGCCATTTGAATGCCCATTCCACCTCCACCTCCGTTGGTGATGCGGCGGAGCTGCGCGCGATCAAGACAGTGTTCGGCAATTGGGCAACAAGGCTCGGCATTTCCGGCACCAAATCCATGACCGGGCATCTGCTGGGGGCCGCCGGTGCGGTGGAAACCATTTTCTCCACCTTGGCCTTGATGAATAACTTCATTCCGCCGACCGCCAACCTGGATCAGCCGGATGATGAATTTGCCGATCTGGATCTGATGGCCAAACAGGGTCGCCGTCAGGATCTTGAGGCCGTGATTTGCAACGCCTTCGGTTTTGGCGGGGTGAATGCCTCACTGGTGCTGGCGAAGGCTTAGAGGTTAGCTTGGGGACTGGCTCAGCAAACCTGTTCCGGTCGTGGATTATTCGGCTGCTTCGCTGGTCTCACCGGAGGGCGTCAGAATCTCCTTGATCTCCCGGTTGGCGCTATCCAACCGATCTTTCATGGTTAGCCAGTTATAGCGGCCGAAGATTTCGACGGCCTCATGCTGCGCCTGTTCCCAGCAGGGCCGGGCGCGTGCCAGCACTTCCGCGCCGTCCGGTGTCAATGTCAGGGTCCGAACCCGTTTGTCTTCACCAGGGGTGACTTTGATCCAGCCTTCCCGTTCGAGCGGCTTCAAATTGCGGCTCAGCGTGGTGCGATCCAGCTCCAACCGGTCGGCCAATTCATTGATGGTTGGTTTTTCCATGTCGCCGACGGAAAACAACAGGCCGAACTGAGTCAGTTTCAGGCCACTTGGTTCCATATGTCGGTCATAGAAACTGGTGATCAGGCGGGAGGCCTGGCGCAGGTTCAATCCGATACAGGCACCCGTCGCCGGGTCAAAAAGATCGTTTTTCATGGCCGCTTCAAATGGTTTGGGACAAGGTCATTTCGGCAAGTGTAGTCACTTAGGCTAGCGCTGTCCCGCAATAATCCCTAATGAAGAGTATATTGCACATCCACAAAGCGTGAGTCACCCGGAGTGATCAATTCCTGGGAAGATACCCGGACCGAATGAAGCGGACCGTCCAGATTGTCCCGCCAGAAATCGAGAAATTTATGAAGTTCGGGAAAGTCAGGGATTACGTCGTAAAACTGCCAGAGAAAGCTCTGCAACAGTTTCGGATGGTCGGGCAAATGATAGATGATTTCGGCGGTGGCAAGCCGGTAGCCCTTGAGTTGCAGGTCGAGCGGGTTGGATTGTTTATAGTCCATATGGCACCTCCATGGTTGTTAAAACGCGGTAAAATCGATACTGTTCGCCTGGCAATTGACTGGGGCGGATCGTGTTTACAAAACCATAATATCACGATTTGCGAGAAAATTTATATATTTTCCAAGGCATTAGCAGCCATCAATCCAGAGTGCTAACAATTTTCACTGACTCCCCTTGAAAATTACGGGCTTCTGTCTTAAATCGGACTCGGCTCGCATTAGCACCCGGCTGGTGCGAGTGCTAAAAATGAAACGACCTTTGTCTAAACTGAGGAGGTTCTCTGATGAAATTCAGGCCTTTGCACGACCGCGTTCTCGTTCGTCGCGTTGAAGAGAATGAGAAAACGGCTGGTGGCATCATTCTGCCGGATACCGCAAAAGAAAAGCCGATGCAGGGCGAAATCGTCGCTGCTGGCCCCGGTGCACGCGCTGATAACGGCGAGTTTATCGCACTCGACGTCAAAGCTGGCGACACCGTTCTGTTCGGTAAATGGTCCGGCACCGAAGTCAAAGTTGACGGTGAAGACCTGCTGATCATGAAAGAGAGCGACATTCTGGGCGTGATCGAAGCCTAAGAAATCGCTTCACTGAAGTAAAAGCCAACTCAAACTGCCTAAGAAGGGGTTATTAGCATGGCTGCTAAAGACGTAAAATTCTCCACCGACGCCCGCACGAAGATGCTGGAAGGCGTCGACATCCTGGCCAACGCCGTTAAAGTGACCTTGGGCCCGAAAGGCCGGAACGTTGTTCTGGACAAATCCTTCGGCGCTCCGCGCATCACCAAAGACGGTGTTTCCGTTGCCAAGGAAATCGAACTGGAAGACAAGTTCCAGAACATGGGCGCTCAGATGGTTCGGGAAGTTGCTTCCAAAACCAACGACATTGCCGGTGACGGCACCACCACTGCGACCGTTCTGGCCCAGTCCATCGTTAAAGAAGGCGCGAAAGCTGTTGCTGCCGGCCTGAACCCGATGGATCTGAAGCGCGGCGTTGACCTTGCTGTTGAAGCGGTTGTTGCCGAGCTGCAGAGCCGCGCGAAGAAAATCTCCTCCTCCGAGGAAATCGCCCAGGTTGGCACCATCTCCGCCAACGGCGACGCTGAAGTTGGTGGCATGCTGGCACAGGCGATGGAAAAAGTTGGCAACGAAGGTGTTATCACCGTTGAGGAAGCCAAGAGCCTGGAAACCGAGCTGGATGTTGTTGAAGGCATGCAGTTCGACCGTGGCTACCTGAGCCCGTATTTCGTCACCGATGGCGAAAAAATGAAAGCGGTTCTGGAAGATCCGTTCATCCTGCTGCACGAGAAAAAACTCACCAACCTGCAGCCGATGCTCCCGATCCTGGAAGCTGTTGTGCAGTCCGGCAAGCCGCTGTTGATTATCGCTGAAGACATCGAAGGCGAAGCACTGGCTACCCTGGTTGTGAACAAACTGCGCGGCGGCCTGAAAATTGCTGCTGTCAAAGCTCCGGGCTTCGGCGACCGTCGTAAAGCCATGCTGGAAGACATCGCCATCCTGACCGGTGGCCAGGTTGTTTCCGAAGATCTGGGTATCAAACTGGAAAATATCTCCCTCGACATGCTGGGTACCGCCAAGCGCGTTGAGATCTCCAAAGACGAAACCACCATCGTTGATGGTGCGGGTTCCGCGGACGACATCCAGAACCGTTGCGGTCAGATCCGTGGCCAGATCGAAGCTTCCACTTCCGATTATGACCGTGAAAAACTGCAGGAACGTCTGGCTAAACTGGCTGGCGGTGTTGCTGTTATCCGCGTTGGCGGTGCGACCGAAGTTGAGGTTAAAGAGCGCAAAGACCGCGTTGACGATGCCATGAACGCAACCCGCGCTGCGGTTGAAGAAGGTATTGTTGCTGGTGGTGGTTCCGCTCTGCTGCACGCTGTTAAGTCTCTGGAAGGTGTTAAGTCCAAAGCGGTTAACGCTGACCAGGAAGTTGGTATCGACATCGTTCGCCGTGCGCTGCAGGCGCCGGTTCGCCAGATTGCTGAGAACGCTGGTGTTGACGGTGCGGTTGTTGCCGGCAAGCTGTCTGAAATCGACGATTTCAACCAGGGCTTCAACGCTCAGACCGGTGTCTATGAAGACCTGGTGAAAGCTGGTGTGATCGATCCGGTTAAAGTTGTTCGCACGGCTCTGCAGGATGCGGCTTCTGTTGCCGGTCTGCTGATCACCACCGAAGCCATGGTCGCTGACAAGCCGGAGCCGAAAGGCGCTGGTGCACCGGCAATGCCGGACATGGGCGGCATGGGCGGCATGGGCGGCATGATGTAATCATCGGCCCCAAAAGCCGGACCATATGGTTCAAGGAGAAGGGCGGTGCCAGATGGCACCGCCCTTTTTCTATTGCTGTGTGGATACGGCCTGATATTTGGATTTGGGTGCCGTTGTCATGAAAATTTCACAGCTATCGGTTTTCTTCACTCTTGTCCTTTCCAAGATATATCGATAAATCCAGATGTATGGAAAAGAATGAGATATTGGAAGCCTTGTCGGCCCTTGCTCAGGAGACCCGGCTGGATGTTTTCCGCCTGCTGGTGCGGGCTGGGGATAAGGGCATGCTGGCCGGAGAGATCGCCCAGGCCTTGGAATGCCGCCAAAATACAATGTCGACCCATCTGGCGATTATGAATCGGGCCGGATTGGTGACAAACAGTCGCGAAGGCCGTTCGATCCGCTATGCCGCGGATATGGAGGGCATGTCGGCGTTGCTGACCTATCTGATGGAAGATTGTTGCGATGGCCGGCCCGAGCTCTGTTCACCGGTATTGAATGTCTTGGCCATGGCGAAAGAAACAGAAGGTGCAGTCTAATCATGTCCTTGTTTGAACGGTATCTGACCCTGTGGGTCGGGCTGAGCATACTGGCTGGAATTCTGTTGGGGCAGGTGGCACCGGAGGTTTTTGCCTTTCTCTCAGGCCTGGAATTTGCCCATGTGAATCTGGTGGTGGCTGTGCTGATCTGGGCGATGGTTTATCCGATGATGATCGCGGTTGATTTCGCCAGCATCAGCCATGTGAGGGATGAACCGAAGGGGCTGCTGATCACCCTCGTGGTCAACTGGCTGGTGAAGCCATTCTCCATGGCGGCGCTTGGCATCCTGTTTTTTCAATATCTGTTTGCCGACATGATCAGCACCGAGGATGCCTCAAGCTATATTGCAGGCTTGGTTCTGCTGGGGGCGGCACCTTGCACGGCGATGGTTTTCGTCTGGTCGCAGCTGACAAGAGGGGACGCCAATTACACCCTGGTCCAGGTCAGTGTGAATGATGTCATTATGGTTTTTGCCTATGCGCCGATCGTTGCCCTGCTCTTGGGGGTTACGGATATCCCGGTGCCTTGGGACACATTGGTGTTGTCGGTGCTGCTCTATGTGCTGGTGCCGCTTTTGGCCGGGATTGTGACTCGTCATCTTCTGATGCGCCGCGGAAAGGCAGCCATGGACAGGTTTATGGAGCGGCTGAAGCCGGTTTCCATGGCTGGATTGCTGGCGACCGTTGTTTTGTTGTTCGGCTTTCAGGGTGGGGTGATCCTGGCGGATCCTTTGATTATCTTGATTATCGCACTTCCGCTGTTGGTGCAGTCCTATGGGGTTTTTGCCCTGGCCTATGCGGCGGCCTGGGGGCTGCGGGTTCCCTTCCGGGTGGCCGCGCCCTGTGCGCTCATTGGAACATCCAACTTCTTTGAATTGGCTGTTGCTGTCGCGATCAGCCTTTATGGCCTGAATTCGGGCGCGGCCCTGGCTACGGTGGTCGGGGTTCTGGTGGAGGTGCCGGTAATGCTGACCCTGGTTGGGTTTGCCAACCGGACCAGAGACTGGTTTGACCGCCGGACAGCTTTGCAGGTCAGGAATTGATTACGCCGATCCGGTGCCTTAGGCGGTTACCTGTTCGGGCATTCTTGTGCCGGCCTGGGGTGGCCCGGCGGCGATCCGGTCCACATGGAACCCCTGGAATGCCTGCAGACCGGCGGACTGCCCGATCCTGACGGCCTGTGCATTGTCGCAATGGGTCAGAATGCACCGATTTGGTGGCAGCGTCCGTAACGCGTTCAAAAAATGGGTTTTTTGCGCCGGGTTGGCAAGATACTGCTTTTGCCAGCGAATCTTAAAGAGATCAGCCTCCAGCAGGCTGAGGTCGAGCATCTCCAACAAGGCCGGCTGGAGATTTTCCACCAGGATTTTCAATCCCCGGCGGCGCAGGAAGGGGATGATTGTTTGAAAATCCGGTAAATGGTCCAACACATCCATGAAATCCAGCTCAACCACCAGGCTTTTATCCGTGTTGGGCAGAACCTGGTCGAGAAAGAGCAGGAAGTCATCGGACTGCAGGCTGGCCATGTTGAGATTAAAGCTGACCGGCCCTTTGATATACTGGGCATGTTCTTTCTTCAGCAGGGCGAGGAAACGTTTGTCCAGCGCCCGGGTCAGTTCCCTGAACAGACCGGGGTTGGAGGTTACGGATACGCCTGGCGCAATCGTGCGCGATAAAGAGGCCATGGACACAAAATACTCGACGAACAAGGTGCGGGCCTGCTGGCCATCCATGAGCGCGCAGATATTCTGACGGCGCACCATCGGTGATATGTCGCAGGAATTCAGCGAGACCAGCAGTTGATCCAACAGCCGTCCGGTCATCGGGACAACCTTGGTGGAGGTGTTGTGTCTCGACAGTTCCAAACGCTCTTCTTCAGCTTCTTTGGCATCGGCATATAACTCCTCGCAGCATCGCAGGAAGAGCTTTGGCGTGGTGGAGATGTCGTATGGCTCTATTGGCTGGTCCATCAGTCCGGCCCGGCCGCCCGGGAGGGTGTTTTCCAGTTCCAGGATGAATTTGTTGGCCGAAACCCGCTGTTCTGAGCCCGTTACCAGCATGATCCGATCATTTTGCAGGGTATAGATCTGGGCACCGTGGGAGCGGGCGAAGTTGGCGATCGTGAATCTCAGGATGCCTGTCAAAGCGGGCGAGCAGGCGCTTTCCGCCATTTTGCCAAGATCGAAAAGAACCGCGTAATAGGATGAGGCGTTGCGCGCCACGCGCTCCGCAAAATCCAGGAGATTTCTCTCCTGTGTTGAAAGATACATGCTCGGCCTGCCCCCGAAAGTGATGCCCGGCCAACCGGCTTAACTGAAGGAAGCCGGATCGCCGGAATAGGCCCAAAATTCAACGGGCCCATACCCCAAATACCACTAAAGAGGGAAGTGTAGCGGAGAATTTACTGAAGTGTGTGGTAATAAAGTACCGTTGAAATGCAACCTATTCTTCGTCATCGCCACCGCGCCGTTCGGCGCGCGGAGTACGGCCAAACATATCGCGATAGCATTTGGAAAAATGCGATGCAGAGGTGAAGCCACTGGCGAAGGCCACTTCCGTTACCGGCATGGTGGTCTGGGTGAGCAGGGTGCGTGCTCTGTTAAGACGCAACTTCAGATAGTATCTGGCCGGGCTGGTCGAGAGATACCGTCGGAACAGACGTTCCAGCTGCCGGCGGCTCAGCCCCACCCGCTGGGCGATTTCATCACGGCTGAGCGCTTCTTCCGTATGTTTTTCCATTTCCGCGATGGCGCGGATCAGTTTGGGATGGGAAACCCGGAGGCGTGCCTGTAGCGGCAGGCGCTGATCGTCGTGGCCTTCCCGGATGCGCTCATGCATGAATTGTTCGGAAACCGCGGCGGCCAGCTCGGGGCCGTGTTTCTTCGTCATCTCGCTGAGCATCATGTCCAATGCGGCAATGCCCCCGGCGCAGGTAAAGCGGTCGCGGTCGGTTTCATAGAGCTCTGCCCGGACATCGATATCGGGAAACTCTTCAACAAAACTGTCCAGATTGGCCCAGTGGATGGTGCAACGGTAACCATTCAACAGCCCGGCATGGGCCAGGATATGCGCGCCGGTGCAGATGGCTCCCACATGGCTGCCCTCACGGGCCCAACGGCGCAGCCAGCCAAAGGTCAGCGCATCCTGATAAATATGGGCGTCGATGCCAGAGCAGACCACGATATTGGATGGTCGCTCCAGTTCCGGCGCGGACAGTTCCGGGCTGACCTCGATGCCGGCGGATGATGGGACGGGCAGCCCGTCCCGGCTGATGATGCGCCATCGATAAAGTGTTTTGTTGGCGATCATATTGGCCAGCCGCATGGGTTCCACCAGGCTGGTAAAGGCGATCATGGAGAAATTCGGAACCAGGAACAGATTGACGATATCAACCGATTCGTCACCATCCTGCTTAAGCATGAAATCCGCCATTTATATTTTAATCCTTGTCCCTGAGCCTCCCCTGAGGCGTCAATTCAACCGGTCTTAATGCCCACCTTCCACAGCCATTGATCCCGCATGCGGGGTGGCTGTCTTTTTATTCCGACCGCCCCTTAAGGCTGACCGGGTATGCTTGTCAATTGCTATTAGTCTATCAACGACAATTCAGTCTAGCGACAGCTATCATTATGACGCAATTATTGTTTCTATTGCCGCAATTTTGCAAATGGATTGATGATTTCACTTTGTCTTGGCACGTTTGGCGGCGCAATCCTGCTTGGCATGAGCGACACCGAAATACTCGAGAATCCTGTAATAAACATCGTGGTTGATCATCTGTTGGGGCAGCCTGGGCAGAGAGGTATAGAGCGCGCCTTCGGGGATATGGGCGCCGGTCCGTTCGGCCAGCAGCTCGATTAGGCTGGCAAAAGGCAGGCGGGTCTTCCCGCATTCGATCTGGCAGTTTTCGGCAACTGGCTCACGCAGTTCGATCTGATAAAAGATTTGCAAAGGCCGGTCGGGTTGCTGCTCAACATGGAACAGAGGCTGGCCATCAACCGTTATGCAGCGAAGCGTATCGACCGCGGATCTTGCTTCCCCTGCATGATCAAAAAACACGTGGCAGTCGTTGGTCATGCAGGGCTCGACACGGGCAAAAGGGATAGAAAAAGCGCGCAACAATCCGGCGGGGTCCCGCTGCCGATAGATGCAATAATGCTCGCCATCCACATTTTGCTGGGTCAGTGCGTTCAGGATCATGATCTCTTCACCCGGACGGCGTGCCTGCCGGATCTGGCCCAACAGCCTGTCGGTGGTCTTAAGGGCCTGGCGCATGATCGGATGCCAGCCGTCCCGTTGCCAGAAATGATGCTGGCAATGGGCAAGAAGATTAAGGAAGATCACGGCCAACTGCGGTTGGTGACGTTTTTTATGGGCGAGAAACAGCCGGGTCGAAAGGATGTCATGAATAATCGCGAGGCTATGTGCGTTCACCCCGCCGCTCAGGATGACGGGCAGGCCTGCCAGGCCGCTTCTGACGGTGGCGGGCAGGTTTGACGGCCGGATGAGATATCCGAGTGTGGTCAGGCCGGATCGGATGGTCTCAGACCGGCTGGGCTGAAGATAGTTTTTGGCGAAATACCGCGGCAGCGCCAAAAATCGTGACAGGTCTTCCGGATAACCTTCTTCCTCATAAGTCCAGGGATCAGGAAGAAAAAACCGACACTGATCCGCCTGGCCTCGGGCCGCATTCATCAATCCCCACAGGCCGGAGCTGATGCCCTGTGCGGACAGGATTTCCCAATATTGCGGCAAGGTCAGGTTTGAAACGTCCCCATGACGCAAAATGCCATGATGCTCAGATGTGGTCCCGGTATGGATGGACACCCATTGCACCCAGGGATCCAGCCCATGATGCTCTTCCTGATCTGGGGAATATGTGGTGGAGCGGTTGAGTTTTGTCAGCCATTCCAGATGCGGCAGGGTCATGTCCTGTGTGGCGCGGTTGATCAAAGTTTCGCTGAATTCGTTCAGTTCAACGATGGTCAGGCTTCTTGCCACCATGGGACTCTCTCACGCTGTCGTAAAATGATGTAACGGCAACCATCATGTCGTGCCATGATCAAGGCTGCAATCCCTCCGGAGGATTCATCCCCAGTCTTTGGGATGGTTTTCTGGAAGGTTGATCCGCGTTATCATTCAATCGGTTGGGGGGATTGCACTGGCGCGCAAGGCTGGGGCCGGGGGATCTTCTTAACATTTTGTCGCGCGTTTGCAGTTTGCTGTCGCTAGTTTGAGTCTCAATTTGCACCTTTTGCCGTAAACAAGACGCTAGGGAAAAATGGGAGCGATCAGCGTAAGACAGAGAGGCCTGGAAAGTGCCTTTCTATGCAAGACTGCCCATTGATCCGAAATCCACAAGGCGCCTTTGCCGACCCAACGGGGAAGCAAAAGCGTAATCTGAGTTTCTTGGACCGGATATCATAATTGAACGGCCGGACGGGGATGATCATGAAGAAATACTCGATTTTCAGTCTCTTGCGTAACTCCATGAGCTACCATGAGAACTGGCAGAAAAACTGGCGCAGCCCGGACCCGAAGTCCGAATATGACGTGATTATCGTCGGCGGCGGCGGCCATGGCCTGGCAACGGCCTATTATCTCGCTAAAGAATGCGGCATCACCAATGTGGCCGTGATCGAAAAAGGCTGGATCGGCGGCGGTAACACCGGCCGAAACACCACCATCGTTCGTTCCAACTATCTGTGGGATGAATCGGCGGCGATCTATGAACATGCGATGAAGCTCTGGGAAGGCCTTTCCCAGGAGCTGAACTATAACGTCATGTTCTCGCAGCGCGGTCTGCTGCATCTGGCGCATAACGTTCATGATCTGCAGGAAATCGGCCGTCGCGGCAACGCGATCCATTTCAATGGCATTGATAGCGAGTTTCTGACCCCGGCCCAGGTCAAGGAAATGGTCCCGCTGATCAATCTCAACTGCCGTTACCCGGTTCTGGGCGCCCTCTTGCAGCGCCGCGGCGGCAATGCCCGCCATGATGCGGTGGCTTGGGGTTATGCCCGTGCAGCTGACGCCATGGGTGTTGATATCATCCAGAATTGCGAAGTCACCGGCTTCAACATCGAAAACGGTGTTGTCAAAGGGGTTGAAACCACACGTGGTTCGATCAAAGGCAAGAAGGTCGGTGTCGTCACCGCCGGTCACTCCGGTGTGATGGCTGAAATGGCGGGCTTCCGTCTGCCGATCGAAAGCTTCCCGCTGCAGGCGATGGTGTCCGAGCCGCTGAAGCCCTGCATCAACACGGTCATCATGTCCGGTGCGGTCCATGTTTACATCAGTCAGTCCGACAAGGGCGAGCTGGTGGTGGGGGCCGGCTCTGATAACTTTGTCAGCTATTCCCAGCGCGGCAGCTTCGATATGATCGATCATATCATCAGCCCGATGGTGGAACTGTTCCCCTTCACTTCGCGACTGCGCATGATGCGCCAGTGGGGCGGCATTGTTGATGTGACCATCGACCGTTCGCCGATCGTCTCCAAGACCCCGGTTGAAAATCTCTATTTCAACTGCGGCTGGGGCACAGGCGGCTTCAAATGCACACCGGGCTCGGGCCATGTGTTCGCCCATAGCCTGGCCAATGGCGAGATGCACCCGATTGCACAGCCCTTCTCCATGAACCGGTTCAACACCGGTGCGTTGATTGACGAGGGCGCGGCTGCGGCCGTTGCCCACTAAGGATAAGAGGGAGACAAACCGATGCTTCTTATCGAATGCCCATGGTGCGGCGAGCGTGACCAGACGGAATTCACCTGTCATGGTGAAGCGCATATCGTACGCCCGAAAAACCCGGACG
This sequence comes from Aestuariispira insulae, assembly GCF_003385955.1. Lineage (GTDB taxonomy): Bacteria > Pseudomonadota > Alphaproteobacteria > UBA8366 > Aestuariispiraceae > Aestuariispira > Aestuariispira insulae. The sequence goes on along the minus strand of NZ_QRDW01000007.1, from coordinate 52,025 downwards.
AGCTGACCGACGAACAGTGGGGGGATTATGTATTCTTCCGCTCCAACCCGAAAGGCCTGCACAAGGAACGCTGGGTTCATGATCATGGTTGTCGCCGGTGGTTCAATGTGGTTCGCCATACCCACACCGATATCGTCTATGGAAGTTACAAGCCGGGTGAGCCGGCTCCCGAAGTGTCCGAAGAGGCGCTGAAAGGGGGTAAAAAATGACCCAGACCAACCGTCTGTCTTCCGGTGGCCGCGTCAATCGCGCCAAGACCGTGAAATTCACCTTCGATGGCAAGACCTATGAAGGCTTTGAAGGGGATACCCTTTCCTCTGCGCTGTTGGCCAATAACGTTCATCTGGTCGGCCGCAGCTTCAAATATCATCGACCGCGTGGTGTTCTGACCGCCGGTTCCGAAGAGCCCAATGCCATTGTGCAGCTGGGTGAAGGCAACCGGACCGAGCCCAACTGCCGGACCCCGATGGTCGAGCTGTATGACGGCCTGAAGGCGACCGCGCAAAACTGCTGGCCGTCGGTCAATTTCGACATTGGTGGCATCAATAACAAGCTGTCCCGATTCTTCCCGGCTGGTTTTTACTATAAAACCTTCATGTGGCCGAAAGGCATGTGGGAAAAGTACGAGCATGTCATCCGTGCCAGCGCCGGCATGGGGAACGCGCCCAGCGAAAACGACCCCGATACTTATGCCACCAAACATGTCCATTGTGACGTGCTGGTTGCGGGCGGCGGTGTTTCCGGCCTGGCGGCGGCCCTGACGGCAGGTCGCACCGGTGCGCGTGTTATCCTGGCGGAAGAACATGCCGAATTTGGTGGACAGTTGCTCAGCGATGCTGATGCGACCATCGATGGCAAGCCGGCCATGGAATGGGTGGAAGCCACACTGGCTGAGCTGCGCTCCATGGAAGAAGTGACCATCCTGCCGCGCACGACGGTCACTGCCTATTACGACCATAACTTCCTGAGCGCGTTGGAGCGTGTCACCGATCATCTCGGCCATGGCAATGGCGGTGATCTGCCGCGCCAGCGTTTTTGGCAGATCCGTGCTAAACAGGTGGTCCTGGCCCAGGGCGCGATTGAGCGCCCGATGCTGTTTGGCGACAATGACCGTCCCGGTGTGATGCTGGCCAGCGCTGTGCGCACCTACATCAACCGTTTCGGCGTGCTGCCGGGCAAGAATGTCGTGGTCTTCACCAACAATGACAGTGCCTATGCCACGGCGATTGACGCCCATAAGGCGGGCGCCAAGGTCACGATCGTTGATATCCGTGAAAATCCGGCTGGTGCCTGGGTTGAGAAGGCAAAGGCGCTTTCGATCCAGATCCATACCAACATGGCGGTCATCGGCACCACCGGCTATCGCAAGGTCACGGGTGTGGACATCATGCCTTTGACAGCGGATGGCAAAGGGGTGACCGGCCAGTCCCAGCGGATTGACGCGGATATTGTTGCCATGTCTTCCGGCTGGAACCCGATGATCAGCCTCTTCTCCCAGGGGCGCGGCAAGCTGCGCTATGATGAGAAGCTGACATCTTTCGTGCCCGACCACTGCCAGTGGGCTAACATTTCTGTTGGTGCCGGCAATGGCGAATTCACCTTGGAAGGCTGCCTGTCTCAGGGCTTGGCCGCTGGTTCGAAGGCGGCGCAGGATGCCGGTTTCGGCGACGGTGTGGTGCCGCCAACACCGGCTGCACCAGAAGATGCCCAGGGCGACATGCGCATCCTTTGGTATATCCCGTCGGATCGTCCATTGGGCCGTGGCCGCAAGCATTTCCACGAGTTCCAAAATGATTCCACCGTGGCCGATATTCATCTGGCCGAACGGGAAGGCTTTGTTTCCGTTGAACATCTGAAACGCTACACCACCACGGGCATGGGCACCGACCAGGGCAAGACATCCAACGTCAATGCCATTGCGATCATGTCCCAGATCCGGGATGTGAAGATTCCGATGGTCGGCACCACCACCTTCCGCCCGCCCTACACCCCGCTGACCTTTGGTGCGGCGGCCGGTCATGCGGTGGGTGAATTGTTCCTGCAAAAGCGTAAAACCGCGATGCACCCGACTCATGAGGAAATGGGTGCGGTCTATGAGGATGTTGGCGACTGGAAACGGCCGCGTTACTTCCCCAAAGACGGCGAGGATATGCATGCCGCTGTTCAGCGCGAATGCAAGCAGGTGCGCGAGACGGTCGGCATGATGGATGCCTCCACGCTTGGCAAGATCGACATTCAGGGGCCGGATGCGGCTGAATTCCTGAATATGATCTATACCAACGCCTGGCTGAAACTGGGTGTCGGCAAGGCACGCTATGGCCTGATGTGTAACGAGCATGGCATGGTGTTCGATGATGGCGTGACCACCCGTCTGGGTGAAAACCATTTCCACATGACCACCACCACCGGCGGTGCGGGGCGTGTCGCCAACTGGCTGGAGGAATGGCTTCAGACCGAATGGCCGGAAATGAAGGTCTATTGCACCTCCGTTACCGAACAATGGGCGGTTTCCTCGCTCAACGGGCCGAAATCCCGTGAGCTTCTGGCAGAACTGACCGACATCGATCTGGATCCGGAAAACTTCAAGTTTATGGAAATGCGCGAAGGCCATGTGGCTGGTGTCCCAGCCCGCGTTTACCGTATTTCCTTCACCGGTGAGATTGCCTATGAGATCAACGTGCCCCATCGTTACGGCAAGCATGTCTGGGATGCGCTGATTGAGGCCGGCAAGAAATATGATCTGGTCTTGTATGGAACCGAATCCATGCACGTTCTTCGTGCGGAGAAAGGCTTCATCATCGCCGGACAGGATACGGATGGTTCCGTGACACCCATGGATCTGGACATGTCCTGGATCGTCGGCAAGAACAAGCCTGACTTCCTGGGCCGCCGTTCCTTTGCCCGTTCCGACACGTCCCGTCCGGGCCGCAAACAACTGGTCGGCATCCTGACGGAAGATCCCAATGTGGTTCTGCCCGAAGGGGCCCATGTTGTGGAAACCGTCAAGGACAGGCCGCCGATGGATATGCTGGGCCATATCTCATCCAGTTACATGAGCCCGAATGTGGGCAGGTCCATTGCCATGGGCCTGATCAAGGACGGCTTCAACCGCAAGGGTCAGACCCTGTCCGTTCCGCTGATGGACGGCTCGGTCCACAAGGTGACCATCACCGACCCGATTTTCTTCGACAAAGAAGGGGAACGGACCCGTGGCTAACCATATTGTCAAAGTAAGCCCGCTCGACGGGCTGGCCAAGCCGGCCGGCAGCAATGTTTCCCTGGAGGAACGCCGTTTCCTGGGCAAGGTAACCCTGCGCGGCAACCCGGAGAATAAGGATTTCCTGAGCAAGGTTAAGGATGTCCTTGGTGTTGATCTGCCGCTTACCCCGCTGACCTATGTGGCGGGCGGTGCTTACACCGTTCACTGGGTCGGCCCCGATGAATGGATGATCCATACCCAGGAAGATGGCGAGCATGCGCTTGTGCTGGCGCTTCGCGAGGCTCTGGAAGGCATCCATTCGCAGGTGGTGGATGTGTCCGACTATTATGTTGTGATGCGCCTCTCCGGTCCGGCGGCCCGCGAGGTTCTGGCCAAGGGCTCACCGCTGGATTTCCACCCGCGCGCCTTCAGGGCGGGCATGGTTTCCGGTACCCGATATGCCAATGCCACTATTCAGATCAGCCAGTTGGATGATCAGCCCAGCTACGATGTGCAAGTGCGCTGGTCCTTCGCGGAATATCTGTGGAACTATTTCGTCGAAGCGGCCCGGGAATTCGGTTAATTCCGCATCCTGATCGGGCTCAAAAAACAGGGGAGTGCAGTAAAAAATGCTGCACTCCCTTCTCTTTTAATATAAGCATGCTAATTAAATTGCCTTTTTTTAGTAACCTCTTATTAACGAATTCGAGGGCAGAATCGAATTGAGTCAATTGCTTAGCCGTAGTAACGGTGATTGGGTAACTTGGTGTTGTCACCGGAGGGTTCTGGACATGGCTGCGACAATGCGGCGCAAAATGCGCGCAGCTTCAATCATAGCGCTGGTTTCCGGTTCGCTAACCAGCGGATGCATGGGCATCGATCCGGTAACCTATACGGCGGTTAAACTGTCAATTGACGGCCTTTCCTACATCGGCACGGGCAAGAGCAGCACCGATCACGCGCTTTCAGCTGTGACCGGCTATGATTGCAATATGCTCAATATCTTCAGCCGGGAGCGGGCAATCTGTGAAGGCTGGGAAGAGGGCGAACCGGATTCTGCAAAATCCTATGGCCCGCTGCGCCAGCCCGAATTGGCCGCGGCGCCCTACATGATGATGGATGCTTCGCTGGAAGGCAGCGGCACCGGCAACGACGGTGTGCCCTATTATTCCCTCTGGGCACCGCAACATTAATTTTCTGATGTTAAACCGGACTTGCCTGAATTTGGGAATCCTGTTCCCCTGTCCTCATGACTCGTTTTACCGCCATTGATTTTGAAACCGCCGATTATGGCCGCGACAGTGCCTGTGCCGTTGCATTGGTGGTGGTGGTTGACGGTGAGATCCTCTACAGCATCGATCAGCTGATCCGGCCGCCCCGGCCGGATTTCCGTTTCACCCATATCCATGGCCTGACTTGGGATCATGTGGCGCAAAGCCCGACCTTTGCTGAAATCTGGCCGAGCCTGGCCCGGATGATTGAAGGGTCGGAATTCCTGGTCGCCCATAACGCGGCCTTTGATAAGGGCGTTTTGAGCAAATGTTGCGCGGCGGCCGGCCTTGAGCTGCCGGAACAGCGTTTCGCCTGCACGGTCAAGGCGGCCAGGCGCACCTGGAAACTGCCATCCTACAAGCTGAATATTTTAGCGGACCATCTGGGCATTCCACTCAAGCATCATGATGCGCGCTCTGATGCAGAGGCCTGCGCCAAGATAGCGGTGGAGGCGATGCGGTTGGGGACAGCGCTTTAGAAACAGCGCCTTGGCTCGGGCAGCCTTTTAGTAATTTCTTATGATTTGGTGACGTATAACGGTTTTAATGACTTCCCGAGGCATAGTCGGAGGCAGTTGACCGGTTCATGAGTGATAAGAAATTCAGGTTGATCACCCGTACGGATTTCGATGGCATAATCTGCGGCACCTTGTTTCAGGAACGCGATATGGTGGATGAGGTGATATTTGCCGAACCCAATGACATGCAGCGCGGTTTGGTCGCGGTGACTTCCGATGATATCACGGCGAACCTGCCTTACCGGGAAGAAGTGCATCTCTGTTTTGACCATCATCGCAGTGAGCTGGAGCGGGTCGGCAGCCGGGACAATCTGATCAACGACCCGGATGCCCCTTCGGCCGCGCGGGTGATCTATAACCATTATGGCGGAAAATCAGGTTTCCCGGACATTTCGGAAGAAATGATGGCGGCGGTCGATCAGGCGGATTCCGCCCAATATGAAATGGAAGACATATTGGCCCCGGCCGGGTGGACCATGTTGAATTTCATCCTGGATCCGCGCACGGGGCTGGAGGATTTTGGGAAATTTGCCCTGGATCATGACAGCTTCATGACCGACATGATGACCTATTGCCGCCACAGCCCGATTGATGTGATCCTGGAACTGCCGGATGTGGCGGAACGGGTACAGTCTCTCACCTATCATGCCGAGCTGGCGGAGATGCAGATCAAACGCTGCACGGCTGAACATGGCAGCCTGGTGGTGACGGATCTGCGCAAGGAATTGGATATTTTCCCGGTCAATCGGTTCATGATCTATGCTCTCTATCCTGAGAGCAGCATTTCCATGACGGTGCAGAAAAGCCGCCGTGAGGGGATTACCGCCATCGGCATGGGTAAATCGATCCTCAATCGCACCGCTAAAACTGATATCGGCAAGCTGTTGCTCACTCATGGCGGCGGTGGCCATGCCCAGGCGGGCGGCGTCAAGCTGCCGGATGGCGAGGCGGATCAGGCGATTGAAGCCATCATAGCGTCGGTGGCATCCCAGGAAAGCTAGGTCGGACCTTCGACTGCAGTTTCTATATGCCGGTCCTTTTCCATCAAATGATCAATGACAACGCAGGCGGTCATATCGCCAAAGACATTCACCATGGTCCGGCACATGTCTAGAATGCGGTCCACGCCTAAAATGATGGCAACGCCGGCGGGCGGTATGCCGACGCTGGTCAGGATGGTTGCCAGGATCACGATACCGACCCCCGGTGTCCCGGGGGACCCGATGGAGGCGCCGGTTGCCATCACCACTACCAACAACAAGCTTGCGAAACCGAGTTCAACTCCGAAAACCTGGGCGAGGAAGAGAGTGGCGACCCCCTGGTAGAGGGCGGTGCCGCCCATATTGATTGTGGTGCCAAGCGGGATGATGAAGCGGGCGTTGGCCGGGCTTACTAATAATCCCTGTTCAACCGTATTCAGGGTGACCGGCATGACGGACGCGGAACTGGAGGTGGAGAAGGCTAGCAGCATCACCTCACGTCCTTCGCGCAGAAATCGGCCCATTGGCTTGCCCGCGATCAGTTTGGCCAACAACAGATAGGCCATTAACAACAGGCACAGCCCGGCTATGACGGTGAGCGCATATACCCCGGTACCGACCAGTGCACTCAGGCCCGAACGGGCGGTCAGGTTTGCCAATAGGCCGAAGACTGCCAGCGGCGCGAAGCGCATGACCCAACCGACAATGACCATGCAGGCGGCCTGAACCGAGCCGAGCAAATCGACCAGGGGTTTGCGTTGTTCGCCCGGTGTCATCAACAGCGCAATTCCAAAAATTGCGGCCGCAATAACGATCTGGAGCATGTTGCCACTGACAAAAGTGCTGAGCGGATCCTTTGGAAAGATATTCAGGATCAAGCCGGGAATATCGGAAGCGCTGGGTTTGGACAATGTTTCGACAGCGACTGTGGTTGAACCAACAGAGGCGGGTGACTGAGCCAGGCCATCCGCGTAATGGCCCGGTTGGATCACAGCAGCGGCGGCGAGGCCGATCACCACGGCCAGTAGGGTGGTGGTCAGGAAAAACAACACCGTGCGGCTGCCGAGGCGGCCAAGGTCCTTGTTGCCCTCACCGGCGGTGATACCACGAATGACCGAGGCCACCACCAGGGGCACAACGACAAACTGGATTGCGACCAGGAATAACTGCCCGGGAAGGGAGATCCAGTTTCCAAGCAGGGAGGCGGTCTCCTTATCAAGCCAGCCACCCGCAGGACCGATCAGCATCCCGAAACCGACGCCGGCAAACAGGGCGATCAGAACCTGGAGCCAGAGGCGCTGCCGGACCAGCCCCGCCAGATGGTGAGTGAGCCGGGTAAGCGATCGGGATTGCGGGTTTGCGGGCGCTATTGTCATGGAACGGATCTGCGGGGCTGATTGAGAGGGAGGTCCAGCATAATCCTGTCGCTTCCCCGATCACAAGGGGGGAAAGGCGATGGTTGTCAGGTCGCCAGGAATTTCTCAAACATCTCCTGCACAGGCTCCCGGCTGATGCCCCGGGTGATCATCACGATCCGGGAGCGGTGATCATCATCGGGCCAGGCTTCCAGGGCGGTCGGCGGGTGAAAGACATGCTGGACACCGTGGATTACGACCGGGCCGGGGGCTTCTTTCACATCCAGGATCCCCTTAATCCGTAGTAAATCATTGCCGTGAACGGCGATCAGGCTCTCGATCCAGTCGGCGAATTTATCCCATTCAATCTCGCCTTCATGAATTAGGCAGAATGCCTTGATATTGTCGCCATGGCGGTTAACGTCATGATGATGTTGGCCGTGATGGTCATGGGCGTGGTCGTGATCATGGGGATGATCTTCAGCAAATGCCTCTTCACGTAGCCAGCGGGCCACATCCGGCACTTTCTTCTCCGGATCGAACAGGCCGAGGCCGAAAAGATCCGCCGGATCGGCTTCACCATTGAGAACGGTCAGGACCGGCGCGGCCGGGTTATTCTCCCGCAGCCGTGTGGTCAGGGCGGACACTGAGGCTTGATCGGCGAGATCGGTTTTGGTGAGCAGGATCCGGTCGGCAACCGCCACCTGCTTGACCGATTCCGGCTGGCCATCCAACTGGCCCATTCCGTTGACTGCATCCACACAGACCAGGACGCCATCCAGCCGGTATCGGTTGGACAAGACCGGGTCGGTCATCAGAGTATGCAGGATCGGGGCCGGGTCGGCGAGGCCGGTGGTTTCGATCATCAGCCGGTCAAAAGCGGGGATCTCGCCCTTGTAGCGTTGCTTGATCAGGCGGCGCAGGGTTTCGATCATGTCGCCCCGGATGGTGCAGCAAAGACAGCCGCTATCCATGACAATCATATCCTCATCCGCACTTTCCACCAGCATATGATCCAGGCCGACTTCGCCAAATTCATTGATCACCACGGCGGTATTGGCCATTTCGGGCTTGTCCAGCAAGCCACGCAACAGCGTCGTTTTTCCAGCCCCCAAAAAGCCGGTCAGGATGGTGACAGGGAATTGTGGCGGTATTTCTTGCGCGGTGGTGTCAGACATGGGGATACCTCAATTGGCCTTGGTGTTTCCAAGCCGGTTTAGCGCAGTTGGCCGCCCGGTGCCACCGGGGAATTTTGTAATTCGCTTGCGTACGAAATTTATTAACCCTAGGCTGCCATAATTGTGCAACGCAGCGTGGTTATGCTGCATTGCTTCAAAACACTAACCGGGAAAAAGCCATGAACAAAGAGACCGGCGCGGGCATTGCCCATCTGGATCATCGGGAAGACATTAACGGCTATTATTTGGAAGAATTAACGGTCGGCATGTCGGCGGTTTTTGCTAAAACCATCACGGAATCCGATATCGTGCTTTTTTCCGGCGTCACCGGGGATATGAACCCGGTCCATGTGAATGAGGAATATGCCAGGGGCACCATGTTCAAGGGCCGCATTGCCCACGGTATGCTGACCGGCAGCCTGATATCCACCGTCTTGGGTATGAAGATGCCGGGGCCGGGCTGTATTTATGTCAGCCAGGAATTGAAATTCCTGGCACCGGTCAGGATTGGCGATACCGCAACGGCCCGCGCGACCATTGTTGAGATCATCCCGGAAAAGAAACGGGTGGTCATGGAAACCACAGTTCATGTAGGCGACAAAATGGTTCTGACCGGCGTGGGCAAGATGATGGTGCGTTCCAAGGCCGACCAGATGGCTGCCGAATAACGACGGACCGAGGGTCAGCCTGCGGCGCGGCGCAGTTCGCGATGGGTATGGACACTGTTGATTTTGAGCGGTTTGGGTTTCTTGGCGTTCCGATATACGGAATCAACAAAAAAGCCCTGGAACAGGCCGAAACCCAGTTTCCGGCCAAGCGCGATATGATTTTGCTTCTCGCAGCGCGCCAAGATGAATTCGCAGCCATCCATCTGCGCCATCAGCGTTTGTATGATCGGAGCGTTTTGCTCGATATCCGCCGTGGATGTGCAGTTGATCTTGAGATAGCTTGCCTGCAGCTGCATATGAAACAGCATGGGGATGAATTCCGGTGATACGCCATCAATGACGATGCGAAAGCCGCTTTCTTCCAACAGGTTGATGGCTTGCTGGGCGGCCTGGAGATTGACCATGATATCGGTCAGCTGCAATTCAATCAGGTAGCGCGCGGCCAGGCCGGAACGCAGGGTATCCCTGAAATGCTGGAATTCCGGTGTCAGAATGGTGGCGACATTCAGGTTGATCGATCGGGTGAAATCAAACTGCTGCTCTTCCAGGCTGCCATAGAGCTTCAGCATTTTTTGGTCCAGGATCTGGGTGAAATGCATGAAGAGATACCGGCTTTGCAGGAAATCCGCATCTGGCGAGACCGTGGTGACCAGATCGCGCACGGAGACAAATGATTCCGTGAAAACCGGTCTTGGCGCGTTTCCGGAGAGGGCTGCATAAACAGACTGATTGCGCACCAGCCCGCTGGGAGAGGATTTGTCGAGCATCTCCACCAAAGCGGCGCATTCCTTCACCGTAATGGGGCGTTTCGATGGGGTTTCATCCTCTATCCGCCGCTCGATCCGCCGTTCCAGCTTCCTGGTCAATTGCTGCAGGTAGGCCAGAATCTCGCGGCGATCGTCACGGAAGCTGTAGGATGAGAGTAACGTGCTGCTGATCTGATCCGGGGATAGTTCGAAAAATGAGGTCAGTTTATCGAGGATCATCGAAGCGAAGCTATCGCATTCGGTATCGTGGATCAGGATGATCGTTTTTTGATCGATCGGATAAACCTTGGCGTTCAGAACGCTCTTGAATTCCTGAAGGGTGTAATGCGCCATCCGCAGATAACGGTCCCGACGGCAATGATGCGGCAGCTTGGTCAAATCCACCCGGACAAAGGCCATATTGACCGAACCGCTCAAAAGCTGGCCGATGTCCCGCAGGAACAGTTTGAGATTTGTTTCACCCATTCATCTGGCTACCTGTACGGCTCAGGAGGCCCGCTATAAATGCAAACCACTCTTTCGGTGCCCGACTCATCTGCGCAGGCTCCTTACATCACCGGAAAAGTTCCGTCAGTTTGTCTGAAAACAACTGCGCGAAAACACCCGAACCCAGTTATTCTGCCTCACCCGATTGGCAGGATAGTATGTTTTCTGTAAAAACCCAAGTGTCACATCTGCCATATTAATGATTTTTTAACATTTTCACCTGTCACGGTGCTGTGGTGGCGTCGGAATAAGCGCTGACATTCCCCATCGGCTTGGTTATACAGGGGGGAGATAACAAAAAGCAGTGGGGACCGGATGAAAATCGTCCGTGCGAATGAAACATTGCCCGAGCATATGCGCGGTGGTGTTGTGGTGATCGGGAATTTCGACGGTGTGCATCGTGGCCATCAGGCGGTGATTGGCCAGGCCTGGGATCTTGCCCGGGAGATGGATGTCCCTCTGGTGGTTTTGACCTTCGAGCCCCATCCCCGTAGCTATTTCCGCCCCGATGATGCGCCCTTCCGCCTGACCCCGTTTGAAAATAAGGCCCATCATATCGAGGCCCTGGGCGTGGATTGCCTGCTGGCGCTGGATTTCGGCCCGACATTGGCGGAAATGTCGGCAGAGGATTTTGTCCAGGTGATCTTGGTGGAACAGTTGAATGCCGCCCATGTCGTGGTCGGCTATGATTTTTGTTTCGGCAAGGGGCGGACCGGCAACCCGGACATGATGCGCGAATGGGGCGGGTTCCCGGTCACCGCGATCGAGCCGGTCGCCAGTGTCGATGAAGAGATTTTTTCCTCCACGAGGATCCGTGATTACCTAAGAAACGGCATGCCGGGTCAGGCGGCAGCACTGCTGGGCCGACCGTTTGAGTTTGAAGGTAGCGTGCAAAAAGGCGATCAGGTCGGCCGGACCATCGGTTTCCCGACCGCCAATGTGAAACTGTCCGATTATCTGCGCCCGCTTTATGGGGTTTATGCGGTGCGGCTGGGCCTGGAATGGAACCATAAGGTCAGCTGGTATGATGCGATCGCTAATTTCGGCAAGCGGCCAACCGTTGACGGGCTGCGCGAACTGCTGGAGGTTCATATCTTTGATTTTGACGAGGATCTCTATGACCGGGTGGTCCGGGTGGCGCTTATTGAATTCATCCGGCCGGAAATGAAATTTGAAGGCCTGGATGCCTTGAAAGCCCAGATCGAAGAAGACTGCCATGTGGCCAGACGGATATTGCAAACCCGTGCCGCCGGTGCTTGATGATGCAAATCGCGTCAGCATGAAGGCTGCTGCGTTACATTTTGATCAAATATTCGCCGGGGATGATGTTGCGTCCATCTGTGAGGCGATCCTGCAGGCTGCCGGTTTGATGAAAGATTGGGAATGGGTCTTCGTCAGGGTGCAGAGCATGTTGGAACGGCCTGATCCCGGAATTCGTATCGGTGCCATGAAAGGGTTGGGCCATTTGGTGCGGGAAAACGAGAAACTAGATCTTGATGCCGCAGAAGAGATGGTGGGAATGTGGCTGGAGAGTGAAGACCTGGCCCTCCGGGAGCAGTGCGAACAAGTGAAGGGCTATATCTTGGAAGCCCGCTTGCATCATCGGAAACTCGGATTTTAATTCTCCTGTTTACAGGATGGCTGTAATTTGCTTTTGCGCCTGCGAGAAGCCCTTGCTTTTGAGCGTCTGCCCGCATAAATTCGCGCTGTTATGCAAAAGATGCTGATCATAATTCCCTTCATCGGTCGAATTATCGGCCCGGCCTCACGCGTTTAATTGCGCGGTGGGCGTCGGGATATGGGCTTGCATGTGATCAAAGCCCCAGCGGCAGACACAGTCGCCGCGTCAGATCCAAACCAGACAATTTGTAAGATTTTTCCTGCCCAAGGACTAATGGCATGACCATCGATTATAAAGACACCATCGCGCTGCCCAAGACCGACTTCCCGATGAAGGCCGGTTTGCCGAAGAAAGAGCCGGAGCTGCTGGCGCGCTGGGATGAACAGGACCTCTATGGCCGCATGCGCGCGCAAGCCAAAGGCAAGCCCACTTTCATGCTGCATGATGGCCCGCCCTATGCCAACGGGCATCTGCATATCGGCCATGCGCTCAATAAAATCCTCAAGGATATCATCAACCGGTCCCAGACCATGATGGGTAAGGATGCGGCTTATGTGCCGGGCTGGGATTGCCACGGTCTGCCGATCGAATGGAAGATTGAGGAACAATATCGCGCCGCCGGCAAAGATAAGGACGAGGTGCCGATTGATGAATTCCGCAAGGAATGCCGCGAGTTTGCCGACAAATGGATCGATATCCAGCGCGAGGAATTCAAGCGTTTGGGCGTCCTGGGCGACTGGGAAAACCCTTATCTGACCATGAATTATGGCGCGGAAGCCCAAATCGCGCGCGAGATTGGCAAATTCCTGATGAATGGTGGCCTGTTCAAGGGCGCGAAACCGGTTCTCTGGTCTGTGGTGGAAAAAACCGCCCTGGCCGAGGCCGAGGTGGAATATCAGGAAAAGAAATCCCCGACCATCTGGGTCCGCTTCCCAGTTGTGACTGCCAAAGACCCGGTGATTGAGGGCGCATCTGTTGTGATCTGGACCACCACGCCCTGGACTATGCCGGGCAACCGGGCGGTCTGCGGTCATGACGATTTCAACTATGCCCTGGTGGAAGTGACCGAGCTGGCGGAAGGATCGCTTGCCAAGGTGGGTGAAAAGCTGGTGATTGCCGAGGCGCTCATTGGTGAGGTTCTGGAAGCGGCCAAGGTTTCCGGTCATACCGTTGTGGCCAGCTTCCCCGGTTCCAAAATCATGGGTTCGATCCTGGCCCATCCCTGGCGTGGCCAGGGCTATGATCATGATGTGCCGCTGTTGCATGCGGATTATGTGACCGATGACGCGGGCACGGGCTTTGTCCACACTGCGCCGGGCCATGGGGCGGATGACTATGTGACCGGCCAGAAATATGGCCTCGAGATGCCGCGCACAGTGGCCGAGGATGGCACCTTCTACCCGGGTGTGCCGATGTTTGAAGAGGCCTGCGTGCTGACGCCCGAAGGCAAGGATGGCAATGCCAACGGTATCTCCATCAAGGCGCTGATCGAGGCGGGTGCGTTGCTGGCCAAAGGCTCGCTGCGCCACTCCTATCCGCATAGCTGGCGCTCGAAAGCCCCGCTCATCTTCCGCAACACAGCGCAGTGGTTCATATCCATGGAGACCAATGATCTGCGCAAGGTGGCCTTGAATGCGATCGATGAGACCAAATTCTATCCGGCTGCGGGACGCAACCGCCTCTATTCCATGATCGAAAACCGCCCGGATTGGTGTATCTCACGCCAGCGCGCCTGGGGCGTGCCGATCCCGGTTTTCGTCAATAAGGAAACCGGTGAGCCGCTGCGCGACCAGAATGTGGTCGACCGCGTTGCCGCCGCTTTCGAACAGGAGGGCGCGGACGCCTGGTTCACCCGTAACCCGCAGGAATTCCTTGGCAAGGACTATAAGGCCGAGGATTTCGAACAGGTCAAAGACGTGGTCGATGTCTGGTTTGATTCCGGTTCCACCCACACATTTGTGCTGGAAGGTCGCGAGGACCTGACCTGGCCGGCGGATCTTTATCTGGAAGGCTCTGACCAGCATCGCGGCTGGTTCCATTCTTCGCTGCTGGAAAGCTGCGGTACCCGTGGTCGTGCCCCTTATAAAGGTGTTTTGACCCATGGGTTCGTGATGGCGGAAGACGGCCGCAAAATGTCGAAATCCTTGGGCAATGTGGTGGTGCCGCAGGAAGTCAACGATCAGTTCGGCGCCGAAGCGCTGCGCATCTGGGTGGTGGCATCCAACTATTCGGAAGATCTGCGCATCGGGCCGGAAATCATCAAGAAACAGGTGGACAGCTATCGCCGTCTGCGCAACACCCTGCGCTGGCTGCTGGGCAATCTAGCCTCTTATGACGCATCCAAGCGGGTGGCGATTTTCGATATGCCGGAACTGGACCGCTGGGTGCTGCATCGTCTGGCACAGCTGGACAAAGTGGTGCGCGAGGCTTGCGACGCCTATGATTTCCATCGCCTGTTCCGCGAGCTGCATGATTTCTGCGCGTTGGACCTGTCGGCCTTCTATTTCGATATCCGTAAAGACGCGCTTTATTGCGACGCGCCCAGCGACATCAAGCGCCTGTCGGCGCTGACCGTCCTGGATGAGCTGTTCAACTGCTTGACCGCGTGGCTGGCGCCGATCCTGTGTTTCACCGCGGAGGAAGCCTGGCTGACCCGTACCGGTGATGCGTTGGATAACAGCGTGCATCTGCGCGAGTTCCCGGAGATTGATCCGGCCTGGTTGAATGACAGTCTGGCGAAGAAATGGGCCTCGATCCGCAATGTGCGTCGTGTGGTCACGGGCGCTCTGGAGGTTGAACGTGCGGAAAAACGCATCGGTTCTTCCCTGCAGGCAGCACCGAAGGTCTATGTGCCGGAAGAAATCCAGGCCCTGCTCGAAGATGTCGACATGGCGGAAGTCTCCATCACCTCGGCCATCACCTTGAGCACCGATAGCCCTGTTGACGGGGCGTTCACCCTGCCAGATGTGCCGGGTGTCGCAGTTGAGCCGATGGCATCGAGCGGTGAAAAATGCGAACGCTGCTGGAAGGTTCTGCCGGATGTGGGCGCGAAGGCCGACTATCCGGGTGTTTGCGTGCGCTGTGCCGATGCGGTTTCCGAAAGCCAGGCGACCGCTGAATGAGTGACACGAAGGCTGAGGGGCAACAAGGCCGTTTCGGGCGGGTCTTCTGGATCGGGATTGGGGTGGCATTTGTTGCCCTGATCCTGGACCAGGCGTCCAAATGGGCGGTGATGGAGATCCTGTTCGGATACGATTTCTGGACTCCGGCAGACAGCTATCCGGCCGCCTTCGGGCGCGAAGTGACATCCTTCTTCAATCTGGTGGCGGTCTGGAACCGGGGGGTGAGCTTTGGCCTGTTTGCCAATGGCAGCCCTTGGGGCATTCTGTTCCTGTGTGCCATGGCGTTGGGGATTGTTGCGGTTCTGCTCTTCATGCTGACCCGGGAAAACCGGGCCTATATGGCCATCACCATCGGCCTGATCATCGGCGGCGCGATCGGCAATGTTCTGGACCGGGTGCGCTTTGGCGCGGTCTTTGATTTCCTGGATTTCCATGGCTGGATTTTCAATATCGGTTTCCTGAACGGCCATTGGCCCTCCTTCAACATATCCGACAGCCTGATATTCATCGGGGTGGGATTATGGCTGCTGGAAGGCCTGTTCCAAAAAGGTGATAAAAAGCCGGAGGCATAACCTCCGGCTTTTTTTGTTAATGATGATCCACTTCGCAGGCGGTCTGAACCGCTTGGACGGTTGCCGGCGCATCCAGGTCGAAATAGGGCGAGAGACCACGATCGATCCTGGAGGTCCGGATCGCCCTTTTCAGCGCAAAGAAAACCGTGTTGGCCAGCACCAGTGGCGGTTCGCCCACTTCTTTTGACGAAAACAGCGTGTTGGGGTTTTCCGGCACATGGGCCGCCAGTTCGCGCGGGAAAAGATGCACATTCATCTCCAGCGGGATGGTGGTGATGGCGGGCGGTTTGTAACGCCAGGTATTGACCGTATTCAGCCTACCCGCATTCTCGCCCTCCGGCTGGAAGACCAGATCTTCGGTCAGCACATAGCCGATGCCCTGGACAAAGGCCCCTTCAATCTGGCCGACATCAATGGCGGGATTGAGGCTTTTGCCCATGTCATAATAGATGTCCGAGCGTAATATCTTGGTCTCCCCGGTCAGGATATCCACCTCAACCTCCGAACAGGCGGCATTATAGGTGAAGCCGACATATTGATTGACCGTTTCCGAAAAAGCCCCGTTCGGATCAATGGTAATCCCTGTGCCGGTTGGCTGGTCCTGTTTCGGCTTGAAGGCAATATTGGGAACCGGGCCGATACCGCCCGGCATCTGCGCATTCACCTGAGCCTGCAGATTGACCCGCATCTGATAGGCAAGGGAGACCAGTTTCTGCCAGATGGTCACCGGTCGGTTGCCGTCGCCCACAGGGGTCTTCCAGCCCTCAATGCCATAGTCCCAGAAATTGATCTGTTTTTCTTTGCACCAGTCCGGGCCGTTTTCTTTGAGCATCTGATAACCAAAGGCCTGCAGCCTCGCCTGCAAAACGCGGCAGGCCTGGCGCACGGCCTCACCATTATATTGTGTGCCGGTGGAGGCCCCGGTGCTTTGCGGATTGGGGATGACATCGGTATCGGAACTGTCGATCCGGATGATCTCAAGCGGCACATTCAGCTCATAAGCCGCAATCTGGACAACCTTGGTCATCATGCCCTGGCCCATATCCACCCCGCCCTGACGGATCAGGACCGTGCCGTCGCCGGAAAAGACATTCACCATGGCGCTGGTCTGTTCCAGCATCACCAGGTTATAGCCGGAACCGTATTTCAATGGCATCAGGCAGATACCGCGCTTGCGCCATTTATTTTCCGCATTGAAATCATCCACGATCGCCTTGCGTTCGGCAAAATCGGATTTCTGTTTGGCATAGTCCCAGACCTCGCGCTGGTAACAATAGAGCAAGCCCTGGCCACCGGGCGTGGTCTGGCCGATCTGGTAGAGGTTTTTCTCGCGAATGTCCTCCGGCTCCATCTCCAGGGCGACCGCCGCATCCTCAATGGCGTTTTCCAAAATCAACGTGCCCTGGATATCGCCAAAAGCGCGATAGGCTGTATTGGGCGCCTTGTTGGTGCGGCAGACATCAATCTGGGTTTCGTAATTGGGCACATAATAGGCGTTGTCGACACGCAGCTGGATGCAGTCCGATACCACGAAGGAGCAGTCATACATGGCCCCGCCGTCCCCCCAGAGCTTGGCATGGGTTCCCCGGATCAGCCCTTTGTCGGCGGGATCCTTATGCCCGGTATCCAGGGCGAATTGATATTGCCCGTAATAGGGATGGCGTCGCCCGATAAAGGCGCTGTCGCTTTCCCGGCTGAGTGCCAGTTTGACCGGCCGCCCGGTTTTCAATGCGCCGACAGCTGCCTGGGCCGGGACAAAACGGGATTGATCGGTTTTGCCGCCATAGCCGCCGCCCAGCTGGCGAACCTTGATGCCGACCATATTCCGGCTGTAATCGATGGCGCTGCAGACGGTGTCATGGACCGTGGTTGGGCTTTGTGTTGAGGAGGTGATTTCGATGGTGCCGTCATCACGCGGGCGGGCGATTGCGCTCTGGGTTTCCATATAAAAGTGCAACTGTGCCCCGGTTTTCTGTGTGCCTTCAACCACGAGGCAGTCGGCACCGTCCAGCGAGGCCTCCCGGACTTCGATCTCCTTATCCAGCGGGGATTTCTCCCGGACCCAGGAAAAATCACTGTTGGGTCGGGTTACTTTCCAGATATGAGCCAGGAAGGGGGCGGATTGCGGGCAATCCGGGAAGATGGATTCACGGCTGATGGCCTCCTCAATTGTCAGGATGGGAAGCTGCTCTTCCTCGTAGCGTAGGCAGCATTCCTCGATAAAGGCGGCAATCGCCTGTGCCTGGATTTCCTCTGTGGCCAGAACCATAGCAAGCGGCTGGCCTTCAAAGGTTACGTGCTCCGTTGCAAACAGGGCTTCATCCGCACCGGAACCCTGCATATTGGCGCCGCCTGGCGGAATATCGGTTGCCGTGATCAGCGCGTTGAACCCTTCAAACCGGCGGGCGAGCTCCTGTTCCAAATCGTGCAGGTTTGGGCAGGGGGTGCCGTTTGGCAGGGTGTATTCAAAGCTGGAAAGCGCCCGGGCGCTCTGGACCAGCGCGCCAAACAGGGCCGTTGGCGGCAGGGCCATTTCATGGGTGTATTTCACTTCCCCCTGTGCCTGGTACATCGCCATCAGCTTGATATAGGGTTCCGACAAGGGGGCCGGATAAAGGTCGGTTTGATAGCTCTGTCGACCATCGCTGACCGGCCAGCGCCCCCAGAGATTAATCCCACTGGACGCGATATCGGCCGGCACTTGGTCCGGGTCGGTGATCAGCAGGGCATTTACCAGGGATTTATAGAGATAACTGCATGCGAGCCGGGTTCGATAGCTGTTGGAAAATCCCTCATCGGGCAGGCCCTGCATCCGGTCGGCCCAATGATCCAGGCATTCTCGCACTTCGCCGTCGAGGATCCTGCAGGCCTCGCCAATGATATCCATGCTCAGGGGCTGGCCGTTGAGCCAGTCTTCGGTGCGATTTGCCCGCCAGGCATAAGGTGCAATACCGCCCAGGACCAATCGGCAATCGGTTATGGCGGGTGTTCCGGCTTCCGTCAGGGGAAACGAGGTCATGGCGTTGACGATGGAATGTGAATTCACTTCGCGGAGCGCCACTTTATGCGCCATGCCCAATTCCCGGTCGCCGGGGGTGGGGACATGATACCGGATCAGGAGGATCTTCCCGGCCAGATCCGGATTTTCCCGGCAATTGATCATCAGATCGGACAGGGGGAGGCGCTCCCTTTCTCCGGTCTCAAGCTGGAGAATTTCTATGTCGGCGCCGGCGCCACAAAGGGCGGTTGCCATATCGGAAGGAAAGGGCTCGCCTTCGTGGATATGTTTCAGGACCAGCATGCTGTTCCCGGCAATGGTTGCGGCGTTACGTACCAGATGTCCGGCGGTCCGTTTGGCCATATAGGATAGTCCGGCCCAGATACTGTTGCCGGGCTGGATGCTGGTACCGTTTTCCCCGGCCAATTCGGTGAGCGTGGGGATCAGATCGGAATAGAGCGTGGCCGCGCCAAAGGACAGACCATCCGGGCCATGGTCAATGCCGTGCAGTTCCTGCAATGGGCGGATGTCGGCCAGGATATCGGCTGCGAGCATCTCCTGCTTGTAGATCCCGAAAGAAGTGTTGCCATGGACAAGGCGGATAACGGCGCCGGGATTTTCAAGATACAGGGCTTGCAGATCATCGATGCTGGTTACGCTGATCCATTGTTTTGATCCTTTGTCCACCCGGGCCGGTTCTACCGGCGACTTGGCCTCCTCGGGGAAAGGGATAGATACGGTCTTTCCAACGGATTTCGGGTCAAACGCCTGATCAATCTTGCATTTCATTGCAGCTTTTTCATCTTCTTCGCTCCAATCGGTGGCGAAGCTTTTCATCCCGGTCAGAATGGCCCGGTAGCCGGTACAGCGGCAGAGATTGCCGTCGAACAATCCTTCAATTTCCTTCTTTGTGCCGCTTTCCGGATGACTGGCCAGGAAAGCCGTCATATTCATCACCCAGCCATTGGTGCAATAGCCGCATTGGGTGCCGTTATTCACAGCCAGGCGATAGGCGACCGGGTTCATAACGCCCCCTACAGACCCGGTGCCTTCGATGGTGGTAATGCTGAGCCCGTTGAGGGCGCAAACCGGCCGCAGGCAGGCATTGATGGCCTCATGCCGGGGTTTGGCGAGATCCTCATCCCAATGGGACAGGATCACGGTGCAGGAACCGCACCCGCCCTGGCCGCAGGGTTTCTTTGGTCCCGTCAGGTTGACATCCGGCTGTCTGAGATAATCAATCAGCATCAGATCCGGTGAGGGATCCTTGATGGTGACTTCCTTCATGTTCAGATAAAAACGGATGCTGTTGTCCTGTTGGGCCATGATCCAATCCTTCCCCATTATGATCATTGGTAGAAATTGAGAAAAGAATACACCCTATAGAGGCAACGCAACAACCAAAAGTAATTTAATATGTAAATTTATCCCGTTTTCGGGTGTTTTGTTGCGGGTGAGAATTCTGTTTGCCGGTGCAGCAGGTGTTTGCATGGCCGGATAAGAACGGATAAACTGCGCGCGGAATTGAATAGAAAGTGACATGGCAGTTATGCGCAAACGCATCATTTTGAGCCTCCTTGCCGCGGCAGGGCTATTGTCCGCTTGTGGCGGTGATGCCGGCTCGATCCTTGGCCTTGAGAAAAAGGCGCCTGATGAATTCACTGTGGTCAGCCGCGCGCCGCTGTCGCTGCCGCCTGATTTTGGCCTCCGGCCGCCTGACCCGAATGCCAAACGCGCCAATGAGACATCGGTGCGGGAAGAGGCGCGTGCCCTGTTGATCGACCAAAAACAGATCAAGCGGCGCGAGGAGCAAGCCCGTAAAGAGTTCGGCGGTGGTGAGTTGGCGTTGCTGACCCGGGCGGATGCTCTGGCGGCGGATGGTGCCATTCGTCGGATTGTGGATGACGAAAATACCCGGTTGGCGATTGAAAGTGATACTTTCGTCAACGATCTGCTGTTCTGGAAAGACAAGGGCGAGCCGGGCACGATCATTGATGCCAGTGCAGAATCCCAGCGCATTCAGGAAAATTCGGGGTTGGGTAAGCCGGTAACCGAAGGCGATACCCCGATGATCCGGCGCGAGCGGGATGACACGATTTTTAACGGCTTTGAATGGCCGTTTTAACGGGTTTTTGTTGGCAAAATCTAACAACAGCAGGTTGTTGCCGGATAATTGCCACATATATGGATTAAGAGAAGAATGTCGGCGGAGATGCTTCGCCGGCATTTTTTTCTCTCCAAAACATCGGAAACGGAGTTTGGCCTGTTGAGATTTCTGCTTTTCACAATGATGGTTTTGTTGGCGCCCGGCCTTGCGCTGGCGGATCTGTTTAATCCCAAAACACATGTGCTGGACAATGGCCTGCAGATTGTCGTGGTGGAAAACAATCGCGCGCCAGTGGTTACCCATATGGTCTGGTATAAGGTGGGGGCGATGGATGAACCGCCGGGTAAATCGGGCCTGGCCCATTTCCTGGAACATCTGATGTTCAAGAAGACCAAGAATCTGGCGGCAGGTGAATTCTCCGATATCGTGGCGCGCAATGGCGGACGGGAAAATGCCTTCACCGCCCAGGACTATACCGGCTATTTTCAGACTGTGGCCGCCAGCCGACTGCCGCTGATGATGGAGTTGGAGGCGGAACGGATGGTCAATCTTCAACTGCTTCCGGAAGATGTTGAGCCGGAGCGTGAAGTCATTCTCGAAGAGCGCCGCAGCAGGGTTGATAATAATCCCGGGGCAAGGCTGGAGGAAGCTGCCAGTGCCGCCCTCTTTGCCAATCATCCTTATCGGATCCCGATCATTGGATGGGAGCATGAGATCCGCGCGTTGAACATTGAGGATCTGACCCAATTTTACCAAAGTTATTATGCGCCCAATAATGCCATTGTCGTGGTTTCCGGCGATGTGAAGGCCGAGGCGGTTTTTGCGATGGCGGAGAAATATTACGGTGATCTAGAACCGCGTAAAATACCGGAGCCTGTGGCATGGCAGGAGCCACCGGTCGAAGCGGAATATACCGTGATGCTGCGCGATGGGCGTGTAACCCAGCCAAGCTGGTCGCGCCGAAAGGTCGCCCCAAGTCGCAATAGCCAGGACGCCTCGGAGATTTACGCGCTGGAGGTCCTGGCCGATATTCTTGGTGGCGGCGCAACTGGTCGACTCTATCGCGCGCTGGTGATCGATCAGGGAATTGCGACTTCCGCGGGAGCCTGGTTTGATCCGGATAGTCGGGGGCCGGCACATTTTGCAGTCTACGGCGCTCCGCGGGAAGGCCATAGTCTTGAGGATGTAAGAACCGCAGTGGATGCAGAGATCGCAAAGCTGCTGGATGAAGGTGTCACGCAAGATGAAGTGGAGCGGGCTATTCGACGGGTGCAGGATTCATCCATCCTGGCGCTTGATTCTTCGTCACGGCCGGCGCGGGTGCTGGGGGCGGCCCTGGTCATTGGTATGGATATTTCCGATGTGGAGGAATGGCCTGACCGGATTGCGAAGGTCACCGCGGATGAGGTGACCCTCGCCGCCCGTCGGGTTCTGGCGGGTCCCGGTGGGGTGGAACTGCGTTTGCTGCCCGAGGAGGATGCGGAATGATACAGCGATTGATCCTGGTGATGGCCTCTTTCGCAGGCCTCTCGGCCTGCGTGGCAACACCGAAATTCCAAGCACCAATCAGTGAACCCGCGATTGGGCTGGAGATAGAAGAAGTCGTAAGCCCTTCCGGCATTAGGGCCTGGCTTGTCCGGGATAAAAGCCTGCCGATCACGGCCATGCAATTCCAATTCAGGGATGCCGGTGCCATCTCCGATCCCGATGGGCTGGAAGGGCTGGCGGATATGGCATCAAGCCTGATTGATGAAGGGGCGGGTTCGCTCGACAGCCGGGCATTCCAGGGGCGTCTGAACGATCTGTCCATCACCCTGCGTTTTTCGGCGGGCCGGGAAGGCTTTGGCGGCACTTTTTATAGTCTGAACCGCTATCGGGGCGAGGCGGTGGAGATGTTGCGCCTGGCGCTTAACGAACCGCGCTTTGATGCGGAACCAGTCGAGAGGATCCGCAGCCAGATCATCACGGGCCTGCGGGCAGAAGCGCAAAACCCCCGTACGATTGCCGGTCGTCGCCTGATGCAGGATCTTTTTCCGGATCATCGCTACAGCCGTCCGGTGGGCGGCACGGAACAGAGTATATCCACGATCCGGACCGAGGATTTGTCTGGCTTTGTCTCCAAGGAGTTGACGCGTGACCGTCTGACGGTCGGGGTGGTCGGTGATATCACCGCTGATGAATTGTCGGATCTGTTGGAAACGGCCTTCGGCGGTTTGCCGGAAAGAGGCCCGGTACCGGAGGTGCAGGACGTGACGCCACATTCGGCCGGTGGCCTGGATGTGATTGAGATGGATGTGCCGCAAAGCGCGATCGTGTTTATGCAACCGGGATTGAAACGGGATGATCCTGATTTCTATTCAGCGACTGTGTTGAACCATATTCTTGGCGGGGGCAGTTTTTCTTCCCGCCTGACGGATGAGATCCGTGAAAATCGCGGACTGGCTTATTCCGTTTACAGTTATCTTTACCCCATGGACCGCGCCGGGCTTTGGGGCGGTGCGGCGGCCACGCAAAATAGCCGGGTTTCCGAAACGATCGAGATTTTGCGCCACGAATGGCGGCGCATTGCTGAAAAAGGAGTAACGGAGCAGGAATTGCGCGATGCGATCACTTACCTGACCGGTGCTTATCCCCTTCGTTTCACCAGCAGCTTGCGCGTTGCCGGTATCCTGGTGGGGGTCCAGCGTGAAGGATTGGGCATGGACTATATTGCCCGTCGAAATGATCTGATCCATGCGGTCACACTTGAAAATGTGAACCGGTTGGCTGCCCGCATTCTTGATCCTGAGCAACTGGCCATTGTTGTGGTTGGCAAACCCAAGGGACTTGCCGCAGAATGATCCCAAAACCGGGCCGTTTTTATCGGCCCAGCCCCCCTATCGTTTCAAAGAGGTTAAAATGATTGCTTCAACCGTCGCTAGACCTTGCTTCGGCAGGGGCTAAGTCGTTAATATCGCCGCCATGAAAAATCAGGATACTTATTATCACCAGTCGATCGACAACTGCCTTAAAGGGACCATTGGCGATGGCGGGCTGGACGAGAATGCGCTGGCGGGCCTTTTGGCAGGTCTGCGGCTTGGTTTGGAAGGGATTGCCGAAGCCTATGAGGCTGGCAGTCTTCCCATGTTGCAGCTGCCGGAGCGGCGTCAGGACCTTAAGCTTCTGGAGCCTGTTGCCGAGCATTACCGGGAAAATTTCACCGATGTCCTGATTCTAGGGACCGGCGGGTCCAGCCTTGGGTCCAAAGCGCTGCATGACATGGCGCGTCCCAAAGGCGGTGCCAACCGAAAAGGGCCGAACCTGCATATTGTAACCAATGTGGATCCATTCAGTTTTGATGCCCTGATCCATCGCCTGGATTGCAAGAATACCGGTGTGGTGGTGATCTCGAAATCCGGCAGCACCACCGAAACCATGATGCAGTTCATCGCCATCCTGCCGCATTTCCGCGAGGCCTTGGGCGAGGCGGCATTGGCCAAACATTTCACCCTGATCACGGAACCGACAGATAATCCGCTGCGCCGCTTGGGCGCGCGGTTTGGCTTGCCGGTTCTGGATCATGATCCAAAAGTGGGCGGGCGGTATTCCGTGCTCAGCCTGGTTGGCATGCTGCCCACTATGATTGCGGGGCTTAATCCGGAAGGCGTGCGTGAAGGGGCGGAAGCCGTGCTGCGCCGGACCTTGTCCGCGGTCAATCCGGAAGACAGCGCGCCGGCACTGGGAGCTGCGGTCAATGTGGGTTTGAATCGGCATAACGATGTTTCGGCCTCAGTAATGCTGGCCTATTCGGACCGTTTGGGCTCGCTCGCCCGCTGGTATCGCCAGCTTTGGGCGGAAAGCCTGGGCAAAGAGGGCCATGGCACCACCCCGGTTTATGCGATGGGGCCGGTTGATCAGCACAGTCAGCTGCAGCTCTGGCTCGATGGGCCGAAAGATAAGATCTTTACCGTTCTGGGCGGGCCGGTGGCCAAAGGCTCTGACCCGATCGACGTGGATCTGGCCAGCGATCCCAAGCTTGATTTCATGGTTGGGCGGACCATGGGGGACCTGATGGATGCCTCAAGGCGCGCGACCGCTGAAACCCTGGCCAAGAACGGACGTCCGGTCCGTCTGATCACCCTGGATGAAATTTCCGAAGTGAGCATGGGGGCCTTGATGATGCATTTCATGCTGGAAACCATCTTGGCGGCGAATCTCTTGAATGTGGATCCGTTTGATCAGCCGGCGGTGGAACAGGGCAAAGTCCTGATCCGGCAATATATGCGCGAGATGGGCTGAGGCCGCCTGGCATGAAAGGTCGGTCATGAGTGTGATCCGCAGGCTTCCCGATCAGGTCATCAACCGCATTGCGGCGGGTGAAGTGGTCGAACGCCCCGCATCCGCGGTCAAAGAATTGGTGGAAAATGCCATTGATGCCGGGTCCGACCGGATCGATATCTCTGTGCGCGACGGTGGTAAATCCCTGATCCGGATTACGGATAATGGCTGTGGCATGTCGCCGGAGGATCTGACCATCGCGGTGGAGCGGCATGCGACCTCCAAGCTGCCCGACGATGATCTGTTTTTCATCTCGACCCTGGGCTTCCGGGGCGAAGCACTGCCCTCTATCGGATCGGTCAGCCGCATGCGCATCACCAGCCGGGTTCCCGGCGCTGACAGTGCCTGGATGACTTTCATCGAAGGTGGCAGAATCGCGCCGCCGGAACCGGCAGCGGCAGCCCCCGGCACCACGGTGGAAGTGAAGGATCTGTTCTATGCCACCCCGGCCAGGCTAAAATTCATGCGCTCCGACCGGGCGGAGACCAGCGCCATCGTGGATGTGATCCAGCGCCTTTCCATGGCCCATCCGGGCATCTCCTTCACGCTTAATGATGGCAATCGTGACCGGGTCCGGGTGATTGGCGCCCAGGGTGAGCTGTTGGACCAGCGGTTGAAGCGCCTGGGTGAAATCATGGGCCGGGAATTTGCTGAAAACGCGCTGGCGATTGAGGCGGAGCGTGATGGGGTGCGCCTGACCGGCTATGCGGGCCTGCCGACCTTGAACCGCGGCAATGCCATGATGCAGTTCCTGTTTGTGAATGGCCGCCCGGTCAAGGACAAGCAGCTGACCGGGGCGGTCCGTGCTGCCTATCAGGATTTCCTGGCCAGGGACCGCCATCCCATGCTGGCTTTATTTCTGGATGTGGAACCGCGCGCGGTGGATGTGAATGTGCATCCCGCCAAGACCGAGGTCCGTTTCCGCGATCCGGCGACTGTGCGCGGCCTCATCGTCGGGGCCTTGAAACATGCGCTGGCCGAAGCCGGGCATCGGGCCTCGACCACGGTCAGCCAGTCGGCACTGGGCGCGGTCAAACCATCGACCCTGCCGCTGGGCGGTTTCACCCGGAACCCCAGCTATGGCGGCGGTTCTGCTTACCGCCCGCAAAATTACAGTTATCAGCCAAACCATCCGAGCCCGGAACTGGCGGAGCAAGCCGCCGCCTATCAAAGCCCGACCATGGAAGCGCCGGCCTTCGCGCCAGCGGCCTCTGCCAGTGGCAGCGGGGCGGAGCTGGATTATGCGCCGGAAAATTATGCTGAGGCCCTTGTTGAGGGGCAGCCGCAGCCGGTTCCCGAGGAAAGTGACGGCTTCCCGCTGGGGGCGGCGCGCGCGCAACTGCATGAAACCTATGTGGTGGCCCAGACCAGGGACGGCATTGTCATCGTTGACCAGCATGCGGCCCACGAACGCCTGGTCTATGAACGCATGAAGCAGGCGATTGCCGAAGAAGGGCTGGCCCGCCAGGGATTGTTGATCCCCGAAGTGGTCGAGCTGGACGAGGATATCGTTGAGGCGCTGACCAAACGGGGGGAGGATCTCGAAAAGCTGGGCCTGGTGATTGAGGCCTTCGGCCCCGGTGCCGTGGCGGTGCGCGAGACACCCGCGCTTCTGGGCGAGGTGGATGTCCAGGCTCTGGTCAAGGATCTGGGCGACGAAATGATGGAGCTGGGCGACACTTTCAGCCTGAAGGAAAAACTGGAAGATGTCTGCGGCACCATGGCCTGCCACGGCTCTGTCCGTTCCGGACGCCGATTGCGTCTGGACGAGATGAATGCCCTTTTGCGCCAGATGGAGGAAACGCCCCATTCCGGCCAATGCAACCATGGCCGCCCTACCTATGTGGAGCTGAAGCTTGCCGATATCGAGCGGCTGTTCGGGCGGCGTTGATATCATTCCGTTGACTGCCGTCGTGCCGGCTACAAGATGTGGTTACGAAGAATTGAGGGGTGATCGGCACCCTGCGACCCCATGACCATTGGACATTCCCATGCTGGGCCTTTATACGGTTCGGATTGTGCCGAATGATTGAGACCGGGCTGGAAGTGATATGAGTGAAGTCAAACGTCTGCTGCCGCTGGCCGGAGCGACCTGTGTTGCGATGATCGGCCTGGGCGTGATCATTCCTTTCCTGCCGTTTAATGCCAAGGATTACGGTGCGGATGATTTCTGGGCGCCGGTGATCTTTTCCACCTTCTCGCTGGCGGCCTTCATCTCCACGCCGATTTGGGGCGCGCTGTCGGACCGGTTCGGGCGGAAACCGATCATGATGGTTTCCATGTTCTTTTCCATCCTGTCCTATCTATGGCTGGCCAATGCGGATGCGCTTTGGGAGCTTTATGCGAGCCGTGCCATGGCTGGTTTCACCGCCGGATGGATGGCGACCAGCCAGGCCTATATCGCTGATATCACGGGCCCGGAAAACCGGGCTAAGGGCATGGGGCTGCTGGGGGCCAGCTTCGGCATCGGCTTCCTGGTCGGGCCGTTGATTGCGGTGATGATCGGTTTTGACGGGGTGGATTATTCGCTGCCCTATTTCATTGCTGCCGGCTTTGCCGCCGCCTCCCTGATTGTCACCATTGCCTTCGTGCCGGAACCGGAACGCCATCGCCAGGTCAGCGGGCGCAAACGCCTGGAATTGCTGCGCGATCCGGTCTTGGCGCGCATGGTCGGTTTTTACTTCCTGATTTCCCTGATGTTCACCGCGGTGGAAGGGGTCTTTGCCATCTGGGCCATGGCGAAGTTTAATCTCGGGCCGCAGGATGTGGGTGTCTTCCTGGTTTATTCCGGGGTGATCATGGTGCTGGTTCAGGGCGGGATTGGCCGGATTGTGCGCAAAAGGGGCGAGAGCAAGGTTTCGATCCTGGCGGTGGCGATCCTGTTGGCAGCTTTTGTTTCGGTGCCTTTCATCAGCGGGCCTAATGGCATTTATATACCCATGGGCCTGTTTGCGCTGGCCATGGGCCTGTTCAACCCGGCCATGCAGGGGCTTTTATCCCGTTGTGCGCCGGAAGGCCGACAGGGCGGTGTCATGGGGATCGCGCAAAGCGGTGCCTCGCTGGCGCGTGTTGGCGGTCCGGCCTGGGCCGGCTTTGCCTTCCGGGAGATGGGCGCCGACTGGCCGTTTCTGATCGGGGCCGTGCTTCTGGTGCCGATCATCCTTTTTGGTGTTTTTGCCACAAGACGCGCCCAGGGCCATGCGGAAAGCCTGAAGGCGGCCGAGGGGGAAGTCTCAGCCTGATCGGAGCGTTGCTGTTGCTTCCATGGCCAGTCCGCCTTCGGGTGTGATCGCCCATAACTGCGCCTGATCCCCATCCAATTTGCCTGCAACCTGAAAAGGGGCGTTATCGAAAAGCGGTGCGGTCGCCCGGAAGGTGAATGCCTCGACGTTCCGGTCCGGGTGGGCTTTGTGCAATGCCTCCAGCAGGCAGGTCGCCGTCAGCGGCCCGTGGAAGACCAGACCGGAATAACCTTCCTCATCCCGGCAGAAATCCCGGTCGTAATGGATCCGGTGCCCGTTGAAGGTGAGCGCGGAATAGCGGAACAGCATCACCGGATCCGGTGTGATTTCCTCTGACCATTCGGCACCATCCGGCAGGGCGATTGGGGCCGGGGTCGGTTCGCCCTGTCGGGGGGCTTCGCGATAGACAATGTCATGCTCATCGGTGATATGACCACCTTGGTCGCCGGTGATCTCATGGGCCAGTGTGATGAAGGCCATTCGACCGCTGCGTCCTTGCTTATGCCGGACATCCTTGACCACGGTTTTCCGGGCGGCCTGTTCGCCGAAGCGGAGCGGTTGGTGAAAGCGCATCCGGCTGCCGGCCCACATACGCCGGGGCAGGTCGGTTTCCGGGATGAAGCCACCCAGCTTTTCATGGCCATCGACGCTCAAGGCACGGGCGGGCGTTTGGTCCAAAAAATAAAGCCAATGCCAGCAGGGCGGCAGATCCGATCCAGGTTTCAGGTCACGGTGGTCGAGATCCAGTGTCGCCGCCAGGCCTTTTGCAGGTTCAATCCGGATGTGATCTTGCTGTGATTGTTCCATAAATTTTTGCCTCGCCTGTTCATTCAGGAAAATTCTTTTCGGATGGCACTGCCCTGTTGATCCAGGCGCGGCACAGTGCCCAGATCCTCGCCATGCCAGTCGGTGTGCGCGGGCGGTGCCGGCAGGTCGGCTGTTTTATTGCCGGGCAGGGTGACCTGTGCCCGTCGCAGGGCCGGATGGTCAAGCACGGCTTCCACCGGGTTGACCGCGCCATAGGCGATTTTGGCCTCCTTCAGGCGTTGGGTGAGCGGGCCATAGTCAATGCCGGTGGTGAACTCGGTAATGACGCCTTCGATGAATTCCCGGTTGGTGGTGCGGGATTTATTATCCCGGCTTCTGGGATCGGTCACCAGGTCGGACCGCTCCAGGATTTCTTCGCAAAGGCGCTGCCATTCCCGCTCATTCTGGATCGCGATCACCACATCCGGGCCGGATCGGGTCGGATAGCTGCCATAGGGAACGATGGAGGGATGGCGCATGCCGCCATATTGCGGTGCCAGGCCGGAATATTCCGTTTGCAGCAGGGGGATCGCCATCAGATCCGCCATGGAATCGAACAGCGAGACTGCAATATGACTGCCCCTTTCGGTTTTTGCCCGCTGATGCAAGGCTTCCAATATCGCGCCATTGGCATTGATGCCGGTCAGGATATCGGCAATGGATACGCCGATCCGCCCGCCGCCGCTGATGGATGAGAGGCCGCTCTCGGCCTGGACCAGCATGTCATAGGCGCGCATTTCCGCATAATCCCCGTGGTCGCCATAGCCGGAGATGGAAACCGTGATCAGGCGCGGGTTGATTGCCTGCAGACTTTCCGGTCCCAGCCCCAGCCGTTCTGCGGCCCCCTGGGCCAGGTTCTCAACAAAAACATCGGCCCGGGCCAGCATGGCCAACATCACGGCCCGGTCATCGTCTTCCTTTAAATCCAAACAGATGGATTCTTTGCCCCGGTTGGCCCAGACGAAATAGGTGCATTCCCCTTTCACATGGGAATCATAATAGCGGGCAAAATCACCGCCCTTGCGCTCAACCTTGATCACACGCGCGCCCGCCGCTGCCAGCCTGGCGGTGCAGACCGGGGCGGCGACCGCCTGTTCCAGGGAGACGACCAGGATGTCGTCGAGAGGTTTAGTCTCTTCACTCATAGATGCAGCCTTTAAACCAAAGGAGGCAGGGTAAGGCAAAAGCCCACGCCGCCAAAAAACCGCCGTCAGATTGCCGGATGGAAATAATCAAGTAAAATGATATAAACAGTGCAAACGAATGAGAAAAAATACATAAAATGCGTCGACTGCCTCCCCTGAACGCTCTGACCGCCTTTGAGGCGACCGCTCAGCTTGGTACTGTGCGGGCCGCCGCGGACCAGCTTTGCGTGACCGCCTCGGCCGTTTCCCATCAAATCGCCCATCTGGAAGAACGCTTGGGGGTGAAGCTGTTCTTGCGACAGCACCGGCGTTTGGTCCTGACCGAGGCGGGGCGCAATTACCTGGCCCAGGTGGAACAGGCTTTTGACCGGTTGGAGGAGGCGACCGCCGATGTGATTGAGGATCGCAGCCGAGACAGTTTGAAAATCGCCCTGCCGCCCAGCTTCACCGCCCTTTGGATGATGCCCCGGCTGTCGGGGCTCCGGGCGGCGCTGCCGGATCTGGATTTGCAGTTTCATGATCATCTGACCATGGATGCTTGCGAGGATCAGGTGGATTGCGGGGTGGAATACCGGCTGGCCCCGCCCAAAGACCGGTTTTCGGAAATCCTGTTTGCTGATGAGCTGGTGCCGCTGGCCAGTCCGGACCTGCTGTCCGGCAACCGGCTGGTGGGTCTCTCGGATCTGGCGGGTCAGACATTGATCGTGACGGAACAGCGGCTGACCTCATGGGCGGCGTTGGCGGGCGGGGCGGATTGGTATCGCGCCTGTCCTACCATTAGCGTTCGCTATTCATTCCAGGCTTTCAATGCCGCCATGTTCGGCCAGGGGATTGCCTTGGGTAACCGCCAAAATGCGGCGCATTTCATCGAAAGCGGGAAACTGGTGGTGCCGTTCGAGATCGACCGGGCCGGCCTGCCCTCCAGCCCGCGTTATTATTTGAGCTGCCGAAACCGCCATCGCGACCTGCCCAAGGTGCAGGGTTTTTTTGATTGGATGCGGGCCGTTCGGGGAGAGGTTTGATCTGGAGATTACCGTTCCAGGATCTGTGGTGCCTGGCGATGTTCCCAGCCGCGCCGTTCCAACTCCGGCACACTGTCCCAATATTCCGGATAGCCGAGGCAGAGATAGCCAATAAACTGCCAGTCTTTCGGCACATCCAGGGCGGTTGTGATGAAATCGGGTTTCAGGATCGAGACCCAGCCCAGGCCATAGCCTTTGGCCCGGGCATAAAGCCAGAGCGTGTGGATCGCCATGGTACAGCTGTAGGCCAATGTTTCGGGCATGGTCTTGCGGCCAAGGCCGCCGCCCTGTTCCGGGTCCGGGTCGCAGAAAACCGCCAGATGTTCCGGCGCGTCACGCAGGCCGGACAGTTTCAGGCTGGCATATAGCTTGGCCTGTTCGCCTTTATAATCGCCCAGGGCCGCGCTGTTCTCTTCCTCAAAATTGCGGATAATCTCCTGTCGGCGCTTTGGGTCCGAGACCCGGACAAAGCGCCAGGGCTGGCTCAGGCCCACACTGGGAGCCAGGTTGGCGACAGACAAGAGGTCCTCAACCGCGCCATCGGGCAGGGGATCTGTTCGGAAATGCCGGATATCGCGGCGCCATTGCAGCAGATGCAGGAAGTCTTCCTGGAAATCGGAGCTGAAATTCTCGGTCGGCTGTTGGTCGTTCATGATCTATTTATCCGCCGGTTCGCGGAGGAAATAAAGACGGGCCGCGCCATATTTGCGCTCATCCACGACCTCAAGACTGGCCGGGCATTCAAACGGTTCTTCCGGATGGGTCTGCACGATCACCAGCCCGTCCCTGGCCATCCAGCCGCTGTTCAGCACCGATTCCAGGCATTGCTCGGCCAGGCCTTTGTGATAGGGCGGGTCGATGAAGATCAGGTCGCAGGGCTGTTTTGGCTTACCGGCCTTCCGGGCATCGATCGGTAATACGGTTGTTTCTTTTTCTGCCCGGCATTTGGTGATATTGGCCTTCAACGCGGCCAACGCATGGCGGTCCATCTCAAAGAAGGTAGCATGGGCGGCACCGCGGCTGAGCGCCTCCAGGCCGACGGAACCGCTGCCCGCGCAGATATCGGCCACATGGCCATCCTTCACCAGGGCACGGTAATCGCCATGGCCGAGCATGCTGAACAAGGCTTCACGGGTGCGGTCGGCGGTTGGTCGGGTGGTATTGCCATCAGGCGTCATCAGTTTGGTGCCGCGGAAGCGGCCGGTGATGATGCGCATGGATCAGTTTCCGTCCCGGCCGCGGCCATCCGGCTTCCGGGCGTCAGGCCGCTTGGCACCGGGGCGTTTCGAGGCGGCCTTGCGGCCATCCGGGCGCTTGACCGCCGGTTTCTTGCCATAGGTTTTTTTACCGGATTTACGCAGCCCCTTTTTGGGCTTGGCTTTGGCGCCTTTATGTTGACGGCCCTCCGCTATGCGGATGGCACCGGGTGGGATTTCCTCTACGTCCCCTTTTTCCAGGCGGCCCAGATCAAACTTGCCGTAGGAAACCCGGATCAAGCGGTTCACCGCATAGCCCAGATGTTCCATCACCCGGCGGATCTCCCGGTTTTTGCCTTCCTGCAAAGTGATCTTGACCCAGGCATTGGATCCCTGCTGGTTTTCCAAAACGGCTTCGATCGCGCCATAACGGACGCCGTCTACGGTCACGCCATTGGCCAGGGATTGAAGCTTGGCTTCATCGACCCGGCCGCGCACGCGCACACGGTATATCCGTCGCCAGCCGGTGGCCGGCAGTTCCAGTTTGCGGGCCAGCTCACCGTCATTGGTCAACAGCAACAGGCCCTCGGAATTAAGATCCAACCGACCGATGGAAATCACCCGCGGCATGTCTTTTGGCAGATTGTCAAATACCGTGGGGCGGCCCTTCTCATCCCGCGCCGTTGTCACAAGGCCGGCCGGTTTGTGATACATCCACATGCGGGTCGGTTGTTTCACTGGCAGGGGTTTGCCATCGACCACGATCTGGTCTGCATCCGTAACGGCCAGGGCAGGCGAGGTGATCTTGTTGCCATTGACCGTGACACGGCCCTCTTCGATCCAGCGTTCGGCTTCCCGCCGGGAGCACAGGCCCGCCCGTGCCATCACTTTGGCAATGCGCTGGCCGGTTTCGGCATTGGCGGTCTCGGTCGCGGGGGCATCGCTGTCGTTCGGGCGTTGTTCGGCCATGATCTACTTCGTATAGTCCGTTTGTGAATAGGGGAGGCGATTGGTGCCCCGCCGACTTGTTACGATTTTATAGCATTAAAGGCCACCGTCTTTTTCAAGGTTAAACAGGCGGGGTCACCGGTTCCGGCCAGCCCTTGGGAGACCGGATAGCCAGTATGGACGATTCTTCATGCCAGACCAAATCCCCGTTTATAGTCGAGAGAAAACCCTTCTGATCCCGGAGTGTCTCCATGACATGGTGGATGCGCATTGTGTGATGGGCCATGGCGAGGCGTCGATATTCTACAAAAATATCCCGCAGAACATGACTGATGTGGAGTTTTTCACCAATGCGCCCTGTCTGGCCTTCGTTTTATCCGGGGAAGAAACATTTGCTTCTTATGAGCGGGATGAGATTGTCCTGCGCAAGGGGCAGATGCTGTTCATGCCGAAAAACTCTTATATGATATCTGATTTTGTCCGGACGGACGGCCCGCTGGAGGCCTTCCTGTTTTTCTTTGACGATGGGACAATCAAGGAATTTTTGAAAAGCAGGCCGCTGGCAGGCGGGGGAGCTGTGGAACCGGTTGCCCCATATGAAATGAATGCTGACCCGGTTGTGGAAGCCTATATGGCCGCCTTGTACGCGGTCTATCGCGATTTCAGGACCAGTCCCGAAATTGTCCGAGTCAAGCTGTTGGAGCTGTTGAATATTCTGGAACTGACCGACAACGGAGGAAACCTATGCGGGTTTTTGAGCGCGGTTGGGTCGGATAATCCGAAGCGTAACATTAAAAGGCTGCTGGCTGACCCCATTCATTGGAAACTCAGCATTGCCGATCTGGCGCGTTTATCGGGACGTCCGGCAACCAGCTTTAACCGGGATTTCCGCCGGCAGTTCGGGACCACGCCACAGAAATGGCTTATAGCTGCCCGACTGGAACGCGCCCATGATTTGCTGCGCGCCAGTTCACTTTCAGTGAGTGAGATCGCGCTTGAAGTCGGGTATGAAAATATCTCCCACTTCATTACGGTCTTTAAGAAAAAATTTGGCGTTTCTCCGAAAAAACTGCGGCTGGAAAATAACTGGTAGAAGAACCGTATTTTTGGGAAGGTCCGAATATTTCGCCAGGCTAGGTTCCGTTATGACATCTCCGACATCAACGAAGGAGTTAAGTCATGCGAGTAACCGTAACCATTCAAGCCAAAGTCAATCAGGGGGGCTATCGCGCGCTCGAGCCCTTTTTGCGCGAAAACCTGCCGAATGTGCGGTCCTTTCCCGGGGCTTTGAATGTTTCGATCCTGTTTAATAGCCAAACGAATGACTTTCTGATCCATGAAGAGTGGCTGTCGGAAGAGCATCATCAGGCCTACCTCCAGGCGATCACGGAAAATGGCGTCCTGGCGCGACTGGCTGGCTTTTTTGAAGCGCAGCCGGTGATCCATTATTATCGAAAAGAAGAGATTTGATAGCAGAGAAAGGGCTGTGTTAGGTATCCTGCCAGATACTTGGCACGGCCCGTTTCGCTGAAAGGCGGCAGACCGTTAAGCGTGAGGTATTCTGAGCCGGAGACAGGCAGGAAAGTGATGACGGTCGAACCGAACGAATATATGCAACAGGCAATAAAGGCGGCAGAGGCCGCGGCAGCCCGAGGTGAAGTGCCGGTGGGGGCGGTCGTTGTCGAATCGGCAACCGGAAGGGTCTTGGCGGCGGCGGGAAACCGGGTGGAGGAATTGAATGATCCCTCCGCCCATGCGGAATTGCTGGCGATCCGGGCTGCGGGTCAATTGCTGGGCGAACCGCGGCTACCAGGCTGTGATCTATATGTGACGCTGGAACCCTGTCCGATGTGTGCGACCGTCATTTCCTTTGCCCGGGTCCGGCGGCTCTTTTTCGGGGCCTATGATCCCAAGGGCGGCGGGGTGGATCATGGGCCGCGCATCTATGAGCAATCCACCTGCCATCACCGACCGGAGATTGTCGGCGGCCTGTCGGAAAGTGAATGCGCTGATTTGCTGAAATCCTTTTTCCGGGATCGGCGGTAAGGGGCGCTTTTATCCCGGCGGAAACATGAATATATATTCATGGATGATTCTGACGATTTGAGGTGCTGAGCCATGCGTCCCCTGCCGCCTATTGCTGCCTTGCGTGCGCTTGAAGCAGCCGCCCGCCATCTGAGCTTTACCCGTGCTTCGGAAGAGCTAAATGTCACCCAAAGCGCGATCAGTCACCAGATCCGCCATATGGAGGAATTTTGGGGTTTCAAGCTGTTCATCCGGCAAAAGCGAGGGCTGGTGCTCTCCGAGCAGGCAAAGGTATTGGTTCCTGTGATTCGGGATTTCCTGGAACGGATGGAAGTTTCCCTGACCCAACTGGCGGAGGAAGAGGTGCGAGGGGCTTTGAAAGTGAGCCTTTTGCAATCCTTTGCAGTGAAATGGCTGGTGCCGCGCCTGCCGGATTTTCAGGCCCGGCATCCGGACATTGATGTCTGGATTTCCACCAATGATAATTGCATCGACTTTGCTGATGGCGAAGCCGATATGGCGATCCGGCTGGGCGGAGGCAATTATCCGGGGCTGTTTTGTGAGCTGATGCTGACGGAGAAGGTCTTTCCCGCCTGCAGCCCGGGCCTGATTGAACAATATGGCATGCCTGAAACACCGTCGGATCTTCTGCAGATGCCCTTGCTTTTGCGCAATAATGAAGAGCGCACATCGACCTGGCAGGAATGGTTCCGGCGTGCGGGGCTGATGAACCCGTTGCTTGGCGACGGCCCACGCTTTCCGGATACCAACATGGCGCTTCAGGCGGCCTACAGTGACCAGGGGGTGGCGCTGGTGCGCAGCGCCCATGTAGGCGAGGATTTAAAGTTGGGGCGGTTGGTGAAGTTATTTGATGTGGATTACGAGAGTGCGTCCGCCTATTACATCGTCTGCCCCAAACATCAGGAAGATCGTCCGAAAATCAAAGCTTTTCGGGCCTGGTTGGCCGATCAGGCCATTGAGGCCCGGATGGAGTATGATGTCTTGGGGATTTGAGGGACGCCTCCGGAATGTGCGAAAGCGCAGAGCTTCAACCGGCTCGAATGCGGGCCGGCTCATATGAGTGAATTTGAGGATTTTAATGGTTTAGAAAGACGTGTGGCCCTAACCTGGGGGGAAGGGGCGGTTAGGGCCACAGTCCTTATCAAAGGCTTTGCCTTTGCACATCGGGCAAGAAAGTGGATTGGCTGCAAGTGCCCGATGTAACAAGATAGTAGCAAAGGGTGTGCCAGTTTTCTCTGAGGGTTTGAAAAAAAATTAAGCTGTTGAAAATAAACAATATAAAAAACGAAATCTAAAAAAACTCCCTTATTCGCAAATTGCAAATATCCAGAAAAATCGCAAAATGCAAATGAATAAATTCGCAATATGCGAATAGTTATTTGCAATATGCGAAAATGGCGCTCCCTACATGTGTGGGTGCCACAAGAAATTGTGACAGGAGCTTACTGGAAGTGAGCCCCGGGATTGACCATATTGGGAGGGCCTTGCAATGGCAGGGGCATGGAGCCGGTTTTCGAAGGCTGCCATCAATAGATTTTTTGCGATAGGGAGAATGCCGGTGGAAAAAGCGATGTTTGGCGCAGGTTGTTTCTGGGGCGTGGAAGCGGCCTTCCGGTCGGTGCCCGGTGTCATGGAAACGGCGGTCGGATATAGCGGGGGATCAAAAACCGATCCGAGCTACAAAGAGGTCTGCAGTGACAGTACCGGTCATGCGGAGGTTGTGCTGGTGACCTTCGACCCGGAAAGGGTGTCTTATCAGGATCTACTGTCGGTTTTTTGGCAAAAGCATGACCCGACGCAATTGAATCGGCAGGGGCCGGATACAGGCAGCCAATATCGTTCGGCGATTTACTTTTATGATGAAGCGCAAGAACAAACGGCCAAGGCCTCCATGGCGGAAGAGCAAGCCTCAGGCCGTCACAGCCGACCTATTGTGACGGAAATTGCACCAGCGGGCGATTTTTGGGTCGCTGAAGATTATCATCAGCAATATCTGGAAAAGCGCGGCCTGGCGACCTGTTCGATCTGAGCCGAGGTCAAAGAAACAAAAATGCAAAGGGCCGCCCGATATTCGAGCGGCCCCGCAATTTTGAATTCGTTTTAAGTTAGTGAGAGAAGATTACCGGAATGGTCATATGTTCCAGCATATGCCGGGTCACGCCACCCAGGATCATTTCCCGCAGACGTAAATGGCCATACCCGCCCATGATGGCCAGGTCATAGCCGCCTTCCGATATTTCGTTAAGCAGCAGGTCTCCGACGGAAACACCGTCAGAGACGGTTTTCTGGATCGTTGATCCGATGTCATGTTCCGAGAGATAACGGGCCAGGTCCGCCCCCGGTGCATCCTCGCCCCGTTTCGGATTGGCGCTCAATATGGTGATGGAGGATGCCTGTTCCAGGATCGGCCTTGCATCATACACGGCACGTGCGGCTTCCCGGCTGCCGTCCCAGGCAATCATCACCGATTGGCCGATTTGTGCCTGTGTCCCAATATAGGGCACGACCAGAACGGGGCGCCCAGCGGACAAAATGACATTGTCCGGCACGCTTTGATAGGTTTCCATATCCTTGTCTTCATCTTCCTGCCCAAGGATGACCAGGTCACTGAAGCGGCTGTGATCGGTAATGGCCGTGGCGATATCCCCCTCGGCCTGTACCCATTGGCTGCGGTCCTGGCGGTTGTTGGCGCGTACCACGTCATCAAAGACCTCCTTGGCTTTGGCAATCCGGAGGTCCTGCTCCTCATTCATCGCGGTATAGATGTCGGGCGGGACCTGGGCGGCGGCGAAGCTTGGGATATAGAAAGGGGACTTGACAGCAAGGCCTGTCAGGTGGGCATCAAACCGGCCTGCCAGGTTGATGGCGGTTTCAAGGCAAAGTCTGCCCCGCTCGCTTGCTTCCAAATGCACTAGAATTGACTTGATACGCATCTCTCTCACCTTTCCGTTAATGGTGTCTGGAGAGGATAGCCCCTCACCCTGCTTGCATTATGTCATAAGCAAAGATCCCGGCCTTGATTCATCTCAATTTGTCTTGCAAGCGGGGATGACGGCTGAATAAATAGAATATATGCAGGATATTATGGGACTGGAACCGGGGGCGGGGCTGCCGGATCCGAGACATCAGGATCTCTTTGATTATTGGCACGCGAAATGTGCGGGGCGGATTGCGCCGCCACGCCAGGCTATTGATCCGGTGGATCTCACGGCTTTACTGCCGAACCTGTTTATTTTCAAAGTATATGAAGAACCAGAGCGGGATTATGAACCAACCCTGTTGGGAACAGCTCTCGTATCGGTTCTTGGCCGGGATTTCACCGGCAGCCGGTTTTATGAGATGTATCATGGAGAAAGCGCCAAAATACTGCGCCGGCAATATGATCATGTGGTTGATAGCCATCAGCCTTTTTATGCCCAGTTGGACGCGGAATGGATGAATAAGGATTTCATTTCCTATGACCGGCTGCTGTTGCCGCTTTCGGAAGGCGGAGAGACCGTCAGCCGCCTGCTGGGCTGTTCTTTCTTTACTCGGAAAGACCGGTAGCGCCCGCCTTTATAGAAGATATCCAGATAGAGATAGATCAAAGAAAGAAACTAGAAATAGTAATAAACTATTTATTCATAGAGTTGCCAGAAAATGGCAATGAGCCTCGATCAGGGAGGGAAAGATGAAGAAACTCAAGTTGCGGTGGCGTATTTTGTTGGTGACGCTGGTCGGTGTGATCGGTGTTGCGGTCTTGAGCGGGTATGTGTTGGTGGAACAGCATCGAATGCTGGTGGAAAGCCGTCAGATTAAAACCCAGCATATCGTTGAATCCATTCACAGCATTGTTGATTACTTTGGGAAAGAAGCCAGTGCCGGCAATATGAGCGTTGAAGAGGCACAAAAAGCCGCCATGGAAGCGATCCACAATGTCCGCTATGACGGCGGCCAGGAATATTTTTGGATCAATAACTATGATTCCGTTGTGCTGATGCATCCCATCAGTCCGAAACTGAACGGCAAAGACCTCAGTGATCTGAAGGATGTGAATGGTGTTTATATCTTCCGCGAATTCGTGAAGGTGGTTAAGCAGTCCGGAGGCGGTTTTGTAAACTACCATTGGCCAAAACCCGGCTTTGAAGAACCGGTTCCAAAAGTGTCTTACGTGAAAGGTTACGGCCCCTGGAAATGGATCATGGGGTCGGGCATATATATTGATGATGTGAATGCGATTTTCATGAAAAACGTGCTGTTGCTGGCCATCGTCGCGCTAGTGATTGTTGCGGTGATGATTGCTCTTTCTCTTGTCATTGGACGCTCTATTTCCCGGCCGATCAATTCGATTGCCCGGAACATGATCCGGCTCTCTGAAGGCGATCACAATATCAATATCCGCTTTTCCGACGAACGCAGCGAGATCGGTGATCTATCGCGTTCCATGGATGTGTTTCTGGAAAAAAGCATTGAAATGGAACAGATGCGCCAACATCAGGTCGAGCAGGAGAAACGCTCGGAGTCTGAGAAAAAGGCCGCCATGCTGCAGATGGCCGACCATTTTGAGGAAAGCGTTGGCGGGGTTGTCCGTTTTGTCAGCAGCGCAACTGGCGAGATGCGCCAATCTGCCAGCCGAATGACCGAAACAGCCGATCAGGCGGGACAGCAATCCTCGGTCGTGGCCACGGCATCGGAAGAAACCTCAATGAATGTGGAAACCGTTGCCTCGGCGGCGGACCAGCTATCTTCGTCGATCAGTGAAATCAGCCGCCAGGTGGGGCAATCCGCTGAAATCGCCCGTCAGGCGGTGGCGGCATCGGATGAAACGCACAAAAAAATTGAGAATCTTGCCCAGTCGGCCAATAAAATCGGTGAAGTTGTTTCCCTGATCACGGACATTGCGGAACAAACCAACCTGCTGGCTTTGAACGCAACCATCGAGGCGGCCAGGGCCGGTGATGCCGGCAAAGGATTTGCGGTGGTGGCCAATGAAGTGAAGTCATTGGCCAATCAAACAGCCAAGGCAACTGATGAAATCTCCAGCCAGATCGGGGATATTCAGCAGTCGACCAATCAGGCGGTGACCGCCATTGAGAGTATTGCCAAAACCATCCAGCAGTTGGATCAGGCAGCGACGACAATTGCCGCCGCGGTCGAACAGCAGGGCGCGGCTACGACAGAGATCGCCCGCAATGTCGATCAGGCGGCCAAGGGGACCAAAGAGGTTTCCACCAATATTTCCGGTGTGTCAAAGGCCGTGGATGAAACCGGTCAGGTTTCGAAAAACGTGCTGACCTCCGCCGGGGAGTTGGAGGAACAGGCAACGGTCTTGCGTGAGGCGGTGGACACCTTTTTGTCCAAAGTCCGGGCGGTTTAACAGGGCATGGCGGGCCAGCAGGGAAATCGTGACCAAGGGCGGCTGTTTTCCGCTTTGGATAAGCTGGATGACGGGATCACCATGCATGATTCCGAGTTTCGTCTGGTTTATACCAATCTCAGCGCGATTACCCTGCTGGATTTGCCGGTTTCCCTGATGCGGCCGGGTACTCCTCTGGAGGATGTCTTCCGGTTTAATGCGGAACGCGGTGACTATGGTCCGGGGGATGTGGATGCCATGGTTTCCGAGCGGGTCGCCCTTCTGAAACTGCGTCAGGCCCATTGTTTTGAGCGCAGGC
This sequence comes from Aestuariispira insulae, assembly GCF_003385955.1. Classification (GTDB taxonomy): domain Bacteria; phylum Pseudomonadota; class Alphaproteobacteria; order UBA8366; family Aestuariispiraceae; genus Aestuariispira; species Aestuariispira insulae. Next base: position 10,806 of record NZ_QRDW01000007.1, on the reverse strand, counting down.
GCCCCGATGGGACCGTTCTTGAAATCAAAGGAGCGCCGCTGGAGGATGGCGGCTTCATCAGTATCTATAAGGATGTCACGGAGCGTCGGCAGTTTGCCGAAAAGCTGCGGGAGGCAAATGCCAGCCTTGAAGAAAAGGTGAAAGAGCGCACCCGGGAACTTGCCTATCAATCGGCGCTGCTCGAAGCGACTGTCGAGCATATATCCCAGGGAATTTCGGTTTTTGACAAGGACCTTAGGCTGGCTTTGTGTAATGACCGGTTCATGAAGCTGTTGAACCTGCCGGACGGTTTTTCTGAAGTGGGAACGGAGCTATCCCGCTTTTTCACCTTCAATGCCGAGCGCGGGGAATATGGTGACGGCGACATCAATGAATTGGTCGAAGAGCGCCTGGAAAAAGCCCGAGACCCACAGCCGCACAGTTTCCGGCGGGTGCTGAATGACGGCACCGTGATAGAAATCGAAGGCAATCCCATGCCGGTCATCACCGGCGGTTTTGTCACCACTTATGCCGATGTCACTGAAACCGTGCGTGCCCAGGAAGAGGCGCTGGCGGCGAAGGAGGATGCGGAAAAAGCCCTGACCGAACTGCGGGAAACGCAGGAGACATTGATCCAGGCCGAAAAGATCGCGGCCCTGGGGCATCTGGTCGCCGGGATAGCGCATGAAATAAATACCCCGGTCGGCGTGGGGCTGACGGTTGTCACCCACATGACCGACCGGCTGGATGGGTTGAAGGGCAGTCTGGAAAGCGGGCAAATTAAGAAGTCAGACCTGACCGCGTTTTGCGAAAAAGCGGATGAGGCCTTTGAATTAATTCGGGGCAACCTGGAAAGAGCCGCGGACCTGATTTCTAGTTTCAAGAAAATCGCGGTGGATCAAACCAGTGAGGAACGGCGGGAGTTCAATGTTGCGGAATATACGCGCAATGTGTTTCACAGCCTGTTGCCGCAATTTAAGGAAAGCAACATCAAGATCGAACTGGTCTGTGATGAGGCGATCGAAATGGATTCATTTCCTGGCGCTTTTGCCCAGGTGGTTTCAAACCTGATGATCAACAGTCTGGAACATGCCTATAAGCCAGGCGAAAGTGGAACGATACGCCTCTTGATCGAAGAGAAGGACGGTATGGTCCGGGTTGAACATTGCGATGATGGCTGCGGCATTGCGGAGGAGAATGTGGCCCGTGTTTTTGACCCGTTCTTCCGCAAATCCATGGGCGGAGCGGGAACCGGGCTTGGCCTCAGCGTGGTCTATAATATCGTCCAGGCCAAGCTTTGTGGCGATATCACCTGTCAGAGCCGGGAAGGGGAAGGGGCCGTCTTTATCGTGGAGTTGCCGAAGATCGTGCCCGACCGGGGCAACCATCCCTGTGGCGTGGCCCCTGCCCCGGATCGTTAGGCGAAAAGAGCGACAGCGCGCTCTTAGCCGTTTGCACTGTACAGGAAGCCATCGCGTCGGACATCCAACGCTTCCAGATAGGCCTCCACAGTCCGGCCAAAGCCCATCCAAAGCGCATCAGCAATAAAGGCATGGCCGATGGAAACCTCAGCGAGATCCGGCACGGCTGCCTTAAAGGAAGGCAGATTGTCCGTGGTCAGATCATGGCCGGCATTGATGCCGAGCCCGGCCTCGACAGCGGCACTGGCAGCAGCAGCGTACAGCGCGAGCTGGCCATCGGCGTTCCCGGCTTCAAAAGCATCGGCGTAGGGACCGGTATAAAGCTCGATCCGGTCGGCGCCCAGTTCCGCAACCCGAGCCATGGCGGCGGCGTCCGGGTTCATGAAGAGGGAGACCCTGCAGCCAAAGGACTTCAGTTCTGAAATCAAGGGGCGCAGCCGCTCACGCACTGCGTCATCCATGACGTCCCAGCCATTGTCGGAGGTGGCTGCGTCCGGGGCATCGGGCACCAATGTGGCCTGATCCGGGCGGGTTTCGCGGCAAAGGGTTAGGAAATCGTCGAATGGATTGCCTTCCAGATTATATTCGATCCCGCGCGCCTTATGACCGTCTTTATCCAGCATGGTGGCAAGATCATAAACATCCTGGCGGCGAATGTGGCGTTCGTCAGGGCGCGGATGCACGGTCAGGCCATGAGCACCTGCCTCCAGAATAGTGCGCCCGGCGGCAACGGGATCAGGATAGCCGACATGCCGCTGGTTCCGCAGCAGGGCAACTTTGTTCAAATTCACGCTCAATTTCGTAGTCATGGCCAGCCATATCTTGCTTAGAGTTCCAAATTGGCTCTAATCGTATCGGTTTCGACAGGTAAATGACAGGTCCATTTGGTAGGGAATGTGTTTTGAAAAATGGCCTTAAAAAGCCGCAAAACACGCTGTCCGGCGTGATTGCCCTTGAACCCGGACAGGGGGGGTGTTACGCGGAAGGCAGTAAGAAAAAGCAAAAAGACAGATTTTGAGCAAGGACTGAAGCATGATCAGAAAGAACCCTAACGGTGATATCCCGGTGATTTCCCCGTCGGCCTACGTGGACAAAACCGCCATTATCTGTGGCAAGGTTTTCATCGAGGGCGATGTGTTTGTCGGTCCTTATGCAGTTATCCGCGCGGATGAGGTGAATGAGGATGGCGATATGGATCCGATTATCATCGGGGCCAATTCCAACATTCAAGATGGTGTTGTCATTCATTCCAAGGCCGGGGCATTGGTTAAGATTGGCGAGCGCAGTTCCATCGCGCATCGTTCCATCGTCCACGGCCCCTGTGTGATCGGGGATGATGTTTTTGTCGGTTTTAATTCAGTCCTGTTCAATTGCACGGTCGGCAACGGGTCGGTCATCCGCCACAATTCTGTGATCGAAGGCTGTGAAGTGCCGGAAAATTATCATATTCCCTCCACAACCACGATCCACTCCAATGCGGATTTGAAATCGATTGAGCAGGTAACGCCTGTGCAGGCGACTTTCTCGGAAAGTGTGGTTCAGGCCAATACCGAGTTGGTGAAAGGCTATAAGCGTCTCAATAACGAATTTTAATTCGGTTGCCTGGATGTGGTTGCGCGCTTTTCAAGCACGATAAAAAGCTTGGAGGCGCTCCACCGGCCGATGAATGGCATCAGCTTGTTTTCCAGCGCCAGCAAAGGATGTAATGCCGGTTCCGGTAGCAGGCTGGCATTGCCGATACCGCGTGCCAGCGGGCCGGTCAGGATGCTCATCCATTCCTGGTGAATACAATGAAGTGTTGGAAAGCGCTCCATCAGTTCAATTCTGTGTTCCAGGAAATTAAACAGATGGCTGGCTGTTGCCAGATTGCCATGCTGGCCATGGCGGGCGGCATGGTTGTCGAGCGGACTATGAGAAAAATCCACGCGTCGATCGCCGAAAAAATAGTAAAAAGGCCAGGATAGCAAGCTCACGCCAGGCTCAATCATCACCAGCCGCCCCCCAGGTTTTAAACTGGATTGCGCCTGCTCAAAAAGAGTCGCCGGTTCCGGCAATCGGCCCAGCAGGTCAATGGCCAGGATCCCATCCAGGCTGTTTTTGCCAAATTCCCGGATAGTCTCATTCAGGCGGTCCGCCGGCCACGGGGCGCTGCCCGGCGCGGGATCGTGATCCAGATCCTCTGCTTGCAGAATCTGAATGATCTCGCCGCCATCCGTTGAGGTCAGTCCTGAGAGCAGTTTCTGGGCCAGATGCTGGCTGTAGGCGGTGCGGCCACGCGCGGTCCCGTTGGCTTCATTCATGATGCGGTTTCCTCTTTCCTTGCAGCCAGCCAGAGAAGGCCGCCTGGAATATTGATGACGATATTGAGCAGCCCGAAAAGGATGGAGAGAGTCAGCGCTGACTCATTGGCGACATTAAAGATCGCCAATCCCTGAATCATAGTACCTTCGCGCAACCCCCAGCCACCGACCGAAACCGGTAAGACGATGATCAGCAGGGCAACGGGGGCCACCATGAAGAGGGCGTGAGGTGGGATATCCGTTCCTAATGCCTGACCGATCTGATACATGGCCAGGATGGTGCAGGCATGACTGAGCAGCGAGAGGCAAAGGGTTGGTAGGGCAGCCTTCGGCTTTATCAGGAATAGTGCAGCGCGCTCCCCCAGTGCACCCAGTGCATCCATTGCCCGCGGTCGGCGGAGCTTTTCCGGCATGAAAGGGAATGCCAGCAAAAATGCAAGCCCGGCAAAGCCGATCAGGATCGCCATGAAAGCGCCATTGGCCGTAAGCCCCATTGGGTCCGCCGCCCATATGGCCGGCATGGCTGCCAGTGCCATCATAAGCAGGGCCGCCAGGCCGACGATCCGGTCCATCAGGATTGAACTGACCGCGATCCCAGTCCCGATGCCATATTGCCGGCATCGCAGGATTCGGATCGCGTCACCGCCGATCCCGGAAGGCAAGGCCTGATTGAAAAAAGACCCCTCGATGGAAAGCCGTATGGCAGTTCTCAGGGAAAAGGCAGTCTTATAAAAGCGCAGCATCCAGACCCATCTTCCACTGACCAGCAGTATCTGGAGATAGAGCAATAATGCAGCCAAAAGGATATGGACTGGATCCAAGCTGATGATCTGCGCCTCAATCTGTGCCGGATCGATATTGTGTGCAATCAGGTAAAAGAGAGCCACCGTCACGGCCAGCTTGGCGATGAATATGGCCACAGACTTAAGGGATGATTTCACTAAGGGCATTTGGCGCTAAAATCTGCTTTAGGCGGAAGGGATCAACGAAAGAATTAGTGGGAGATCTCAGAATACACAAGGGATACCTGCTGGCGAGGCTTCTTCATGGTCGTGATCGTTATTTGGTCGCAATCGTTTATCGGGCATGGCGCATAAGATTTTCGCCAAAAGACACAGTGATGCCGCGAATAGGAAATCAGACCCAGCCTCCAGGCTGTAAAATCTCCCGGGAGACCATGTTGCGGTTTTTCGATTCATGAGGGCGGCTTTGGTGTGTGCGAGTCCTGATCCGCCTAACCATGTCGTTACCGGCATCGTATCAATCAGAATAAAAATATCGTTTGATCATTCTATAGGTGAGGTTGGATTAAATGGCGAAGTTTGCACTCGATGCTGCGGACATCCGCATTCTTTGCGCCTTGCAACAGCATGGACAATTGAGCAAGGGCCGGCTTTCAGAGCTGGTCAATCTCTCGCCAACACCCTGCTGGGCGCGCTTCAACCGCCTGAAGAAGGCGGGGCTTGTTCGTGGATATCGGGCGGATATCGATTTTGGCCGGATTGGCAATGCCATGACGGTCGTTGTCACGGTCTCACTCAAGCATCATCGAAAAGCCGATTTTGATAGTTTTGAGAGACGGGTCAGGCAGGAACCCGCGATCACTGAATGTCTCGCGACCGGCGGCGGGATGGACTATGTCTTGAAAATTGTCACCTCCAGTCTTTCCTCATTCCAGCAGGTGATGGACGGCCTCTTTGAAGAGGATGACGGAATTGATCGCTATATGACCTATATTGCCACCAGAGAGGTGAAGTCGGCGGTTCCGGATATTGCCGGATTGGCCGCCCCGAAGGACTGAAGGGCGGAATTTGCCCGGCGAAGACTGATTGTTCTCAATTCCGGTAAATTTTTAGTCCATTCAGACTGAAAATCTGAAAAAGAAGGACCACTTTATATCGTTTCTTTCAACTATGTTCTGGCCGTTCAATGAATTGTTCGGCAGCCCTTGATGGGCATCGTTTTGAAAGGCGATCAGAATGGTACAAAAAGAAGATTTTGGCTTCGGCACACAGATCAGGAAGTCACCCTTCTTTGATGCGACGGTCCGCTGGGGCGCGACGGCATTTTCGGTCTACAACCACATGTATATTCCGCGCGATTTCGGAGATCCGGAACAGAATTTCTGGAATCTTGTGAATGACGCAATCCTGTGTGATGTCGCGGCGGAGCGGCAGGTGGAAATCACCGGGCCGGATGCTGCCAGATTTGTACAGATGCTCACCCCCAGGGATCTGTCCCAGATGGCTGTCGGGCAGTGCAAATACATCCTGGTCACCAATGCGGACGGCGGCATCCTGAATGATCCGATCCTGCTGCGCCTGGCCGAAGACCGTTTCTGGCTCTCTCTGGCGGACAGCGACATTCTGCTTTGGGCACAGGGCGTTGCCGTGCATGCGGGCATGGACGTGACGATCGGCGAGCCTGATGTTTCCCCGCTGCAATTGCAGGGCCCGAAATCCGGCTGGGTCATGAGGGCGCTGTTCGGTGAGGATGTCATGGACCTGCGCTATTACTGGCTGCGCGAAGTCGAGCTGGACGGCATTCCGCTGATCATTTCCCGGACCGGCTGGTCCAGTGAGCTGGGCTATGAGCTTTATCTGCAAGACAGCTCCCGTGGTGATGAGCTCTGGGAAAAAATCATGGCCGTTGGTGCGCCTCTTGGCTTGAAACCCGGTCACACTTCTTCGATCCGGCGGATCGAAGGGGGCATGCTTTCCTATCATGCCGATGCGGATATCCATACCAACCCCTTTGAGTTGGGATTGGACCGCCTTGTAGCGCTCGACATGGATGCCGACTTTATTGGTAAGGACGCGCTGAAACGCATTAAAGCGGAAGGTGCCAGCCGCAAGCAGGTTGGGTTGCATATTGGCGGCAGCCCGCTCAAGGGGCCGAATAACTCATACTGGCCGTTGAAGGTTGCAGGGAAAACGGTCGGCAAGGTGACGTCGGCCGTCTATTCCCCCCGCCTGGGGGAAAATATCGCCCTGGCCATGGTTGAGGCGGATCATGCGGTGCTTGGTTCTGAGTTTGAAATTGAGACGTCGAACGGAACGGCCTTCGCAGTGATTGTTGAAAAGCCGTTCTTCGATCCGAAGAAGGCAATCGCTATTTCTGCGTAAATTGTCACTCAATCGTCAAGGATACTACGATGTCTGAATTGATGGTCGAACTTGAATGGGAACGTTCGGAACCGGAACTGAGCCCCGGCACCTATTCAAATGCCCATATTCTGCGTTTCACCGATGATCTCATGCTGGAGGGGGATGCCGCTCCGGACTGGGGCGGGGATGCCATGAATGCCAACCCGGAACAGTCATTGGGGGCGGCGCTGTCCAGCTGCCATATGATGACGTTTCTGGCGCTGGCCGCAAAGGCGGGATGGCCGGTGGCCAGCTACCGGGATCATGCGATTGCCCATCTGGGCAAGAACCCGAAGGGGCAGACGACGGTGACTCGGATCGATCTGCATCCGGTCGTCCGGTTTGACAAAGGGTTCACTGTTGCGGCTTCCGAGCTGGAAGTCATGCAGGATCGCGCCCATCGCTATTGCTTCATCGCCAATGCCCTGGCCGATGAAGTCGAAGTCAATATCCTCTGAGAGCAGGAAAGGGACAGGAAATGGTTGAGACCGGTGTGGATATCCTGCTGCGTGAGATGGATGCCAATGGTGTTTTGCGCCTTACCATGAATGATGCCGGGCGGCGCAATGCGCTCTCTGAGGCGATGCTGGTGCGGCTGGGAGATGCCTTTGCCGGTGCCGCCGAAGACCGGTCCGTGCGGGCGGTGGTTTTGGCCGGGAATGGACCGGCATTTTGTGCCGGCCATGACCTGAAGGAAATGACGGCGGGTCGCAAGGGGTCGGATGGCGGCCGGGCCTACTTCCAGAAGGTGATGGCGCTCTGCTCGGGCGTGATGCAGTCAATTGTCTCTTGCCCGAAACCGGTTATCGCGGAAGTGGACGGGGTGGCAACCGCAGCCGGCTGCCAGCTGGTGGCCAGCTGTGATCTTGCCGTTGCATCAGACCGGGCGCAGTTCTCGACACCCGGTGTTCACATCGGTCTCTTCTGTTCCACCCCAATGGTGGCCCTGTCCCGTAATCTTTCGAATAAACATGCCATGGAAATGCTGTTGACCGGTGACATGGTTTCAGCGGCCCGCGCGGCCGAAATGGGGTTGGTGAACCAGGTGGTGCCGCCGGACGATGTTGCGGGGGCGGTCATGGCGCTTGCCAACAAGATTGCCGCCAAATCCAGCCTGACCCTGGCTATTGGAAAACGTGCCTTTTATGAGCAGCGGGAAATGGGCCTTAGGCAGGCTTATGACCATGCGTCAAACGTGATGGTGGAAAACCTGTTGGCGCAAGATGCCGAGGAGGGCATTGCAGCCTTCATCGAAAAGCGTGCTCCCCAATGGCGGGATCAGTGAGGTGGCAATGGTTAATCCCTACAACACGGACCTGGACCGCAACCCCGCGAATTACCAGCCTTTGACACCGCTGACATTCCTGGAACGCGCGGCCAGTGTCTATCCTGATTATACAGCAATCATCCATGGGGCCTTGCGGCGCAGTTATCGGGAGTTCTATGCCCGTTCAAGGCGCCTGGCCTCTGCTTTGGCCGGGCGCGGCATTGGCCGTGGCGATACGGTGTCCGCGCTGCTGGCCAACACGCCCGCCATGCTGGAAAGTCACTATGGCGTGCCGATGTGCGGCGCTGTCCTGCATTCGATCAATACACGGTTGGATGCGGAGACGGTTGCCTTTCAGCTGGATCATGCGGCGGCAAGGCTGATCATCGTCGATTCTGAGTTCATGCCGCTGCTTCATGAAGCCCTGGGCCTAACCCGGGTGAAGCCATTTGTCGTGCAATATGATGATCCTGAATTTCATGGCGGGCAGCGGGATCATGAAGCCCTCGATTATGAAGACTTCCTGGCTCACGGAGACCCGGATTTCGATTGGTTGATGCCGGAAGATGAATGGGATGCCATTTCGATCAACTATACCTCCGGCACCACCGGTAATCCGAAGGGGGTCGTTTCTCATCATCGGGGGGCCTATCTGTTGGCGCAGGGCAATGCGCTGACAACCTCTATGGCAAAACATGCGGTCTATCTCTGGACCCTGCCGATGTTTCACTGCAATGGCTGGTGTTTTCCCTGGACGCTGTCGGCAATCGCGGGCACCCATGTCTGTCTGCGCCAGGTGCGGGCCGAACCGATCTGGTCGGCGCTTGCCGAGCATGCCGTGACCCATATGTGCGGCGCCCCGGTGGTCATGTCCTTGATGATCGGCGCGCCGGATCATGAAAAGCGCAGCCTCGGTCACAAGGTCCAGTTCTTCACCGCTGCCGCACCGCCCCCGGAAAAGCTGTTGGCGGATATGCAGCAGGCCGGGTTTGAGGTCACCCATCTCTACGGCCTCACCGAAACCTATGGCCCGGCCGTGGTGAATGACTGGCACCAGGGATGGTCGGATCTGCCGCCGGAGCAGCAGGCGGCGTTGAAGGCGCGCCAGGGGGTCCGATACCTGCCCCTGGAAGGTCTGGATGTGCTGGACCCGGAAACCATGACCCCGGTGCCGCGGGACGGCAAAACCATGGGCGAGGTAATGTTCCGCGGCAATGTGGTGATGAAGGGCTATTTCAAAAACCCCGAAGCCACCCGGGAGAGCTTTCAAGGCGGCTGGTTCCATTCCGGGGATCTGGGCGTCATTCACCCCGACGGTTATATCCAGCTGAAAGACCGGTCCAAGGATGTGATCATCTCAGGCGGGGAGAATATCTCCTCGATGGAGGTGGAGGAGGTATTGTACCGGCATCCATCCGTTGCCGTGGCGGCTGTTGTGGCCATGCCGCATCCCAAATGGGGTGAAACCCCCTGCGCCTTTATCGAAAAGGCAGCGGGGCATGAGGTGGATGCGGCCGGAATGCGTGACTGGTGCAAGGAAAACCTGGCGTCCTATAAGGTGCCGGGCCGGTTCGTCTTTGCGGAAATACCCCGGACCTCCACCGGCAAGATTCAGAAATTTCACCTCCGGGAACAGGCAAGAATTCTGTCTGGTGATGGCGGAGGCTGAGTTGGCGCTCAGATAGCCCAAGGGGCGTAACAATCTTCAGCGGAATAGTATAGCCGACGGTCCAAAAGGGCCGTCGGCTATCTGTTGGAGGAGAGGCATGTAAACTGCCATCAACCGCCCCAAAAGACCGATAAAGAGTTATCCTGCCCCATTTTTCAAAAACTTCTATGTCGGCTCGTTTGAAGCCTCAGGTATCTGTAAAAATATTCCCTGTCGGATGTCGCTTACCGTACTGGATCGTCTGAGAGCCGATTGTTCGGCGTGAGGTGTCGAACCCCTGAAGTCGTATGGAAAGGCATGTATTGAATACCAACGACTATATCGAAAACTATCCTTGGGTTTTAGAATCCAGCGCGCTGATAGAGGACTGGGAACAGAAACAGGCTGGCAGGTTGCTGTGTACGGTTGCTTGAGAAACAAGAGGGAGTATCCCGGATATGCAGGGAGGTCAGGCGAGTGCCTTCCTGTAGGAAATATTCCGAGTTTTTTTGGGGGGGTAACAGGCAAGCGATCCTTGGGGCCCCTCATGACCCCTTCCGGACAAGGGCGGGATGCTGTAGGTAAGATCATCAAGGTGTTCCCGAGAGCCCTTGATTCAATAGCGTTGGACCGTGTGTAATTTCTATATTTTTTAGGGGCTGTGAGTGATCAATATTCCATTCATACTGGCATTTATCTCTTGGTATTTTGGCTCTGTTGCCTACTTTTTTAGTCACTTGATATTTTTTATGTTTGTTCTTTTTGGCGTGAGGGATCTGATTATTGTTGGTCGGTTTGGTGGGTGGAATGATAGGTTTTATTCAGTCCTAATGATTTTCTTTGTTTTGTTTACTGTAATATTTTTTGTATTTCACAATGGTATGTATGATGATTATTTAAGTTTTGTTTCTTTTGCGGATGGTTTTTATTATTGTGTCTCTGGCGAATATTGAAGTGGTCCTAGAAAATCGGACCATCTGCTAAGGTGTATCCTTCTCGATAAGAAGGACGACAAGAATGGCGAAACGCCGAAACTTTACCGATC
>NZ_QRDW01000006.1 GCF_003385955.1 Aestuariispira insulae | reverse complement strand
TGGGATCACGAACAGACGAAACTGGCGGCATGAAAATCAAACTGGATACACCTTAAATGTGCCGCGAAACGGTCCGAACAACCGAGACCACTTCATATTGCGTTGAAGGTCTTTTCGAAAACTACCGTTCGTTCTTGTTTGCTGGCCTCATTGCTCTGGTTGTCGTGCTGGGATGGCGACTAATTGCAGGTCCTCCGCAGAGGAGCGAAGCAAACGAAGGTCCAATACCATTTTGTCCGGCATCACTTGTGGTTCATGTGTGGGCATTTGGTGGGGTTTTGTTGATCTCCGATGGAAAAGACCAGTTTTCGGATATGAGAGGGGTGGTTTTTCTGGTTTCGGATCTGATGATGATCGGAGCAATTTTCGCATCAGTTCTAGGCTGTTTTTTGGCAGCTATGCCCGGCAGGCAAGTAAGGTAAGGAGGGGAAGGGAAGGTGCCTTTTGGGCCCATAATTTCAGGGCACCATATCTAATTAGACCTTTGGTCTCGCGCCCGGATTTTTCCTTTTTTAAAATGCGGCCTGTTCTTTGCGCCAGCTTCTCTAAGAAAGCATCGTGTCCCAAGGGGATGCGGGCTAACTGTATGCTGTCGGGAAGGCGTCTTTTTAACAAAGAAAGATGGCACTGATAATCACTCGCCCTGTAATTGCAAATAAGTTGCAATTACCATAAAAATCAATGACTTATCTGTGCTGTTGGCGTATAGTCTCTGCCAAGGCCTGGCCGGTTGCGGAAAACCGGGCCGCGCAATAATCAATTCAAGAAGGTGGAAGAGACATGAAGGGCAGCAAGAAGGTCATCACAGCCTTGAACAAGGTGCTCGCCAATGAACTTATCTCGATCAACCAGACATTCCTGCATTCCCGCATGGCCAATGACTGGGGCTTCGATGATTTTGGCGAGAAGGAATATAAAAAATCCATCAAGGATATGAAGCAGGCGGATGACCTGATTGAGCGTATCCTGTTCCTGGAAGGGCTGCCGAATCTCCAGGATCTGGGCAAGCTCCGGATCGGTGAGGATATCGAAGAGATCCTGAAATGCGAGATGCAGCTCAATACACCCACCTTGAAAACCCTGCGTGAGGCCATCGCGCTTTGCGAAACAGAGGAAGATTACGTATCCCGGGATCTGCTGGAAGAGATCATCGAGGATGAAGAGGAATGGCTGGATTGGCTGGAGACCCAACAGGGGCTCGTCAAACTCACCGGCATCAAAAATTATCTGCAATCCCAGGCCTGAGGATAAGGACCCATGAAAGGTAACAAGAAAGTCATCGACGCGCTCAATATGCTGTTGACCGGGGAACTGTCCGCCGCCGACCAGTATTTCGTTCATTCCCGCATGTATCATGACTGGGGCCTCAATGAGCTCTATGAGCGGCTCAAGCATGAGCAGGAAGAAGAGCTGGAGCATGCCGCCCGCCTGGTGGAGCGCATCCTGTTCCTGGAAGGCACGCCGGATGTGGCCTCCCGCGAGGCGCTGCGCATCGGCAAGGATGTGCCCTCCATGATGAAAAACGACCTGGTTTATGAATTGGAGGTCGGGGCCAACCTGAAAAAGGTGATCGCGCTTTGTGAAAAGGAGCAGGATTATGTGTCCCGTGAATTGCTGGTCAGCCTGCTAGAAGACACGGAAGAAGACCATACCTATTGGCTGGAAAAACAGCTGGGCCTGATCGACAAGATGGGTCTGGAAAACTATGTTCAGTCCAAAATGGGTTCCGGCGACCCCACCTGACGGGTTGGTTGGATCAGGAACAAAGACAAAAAGAGAAAGGGCCTTTTCGGAGGCCCTTTTTTTATTGGGAAGCCAATGGGGGCGGGGGCGGGTGAATTTGCGTGATTTTTGTAGTATGCTTATGTCTCTGGTTGGCATTCATGGCGGGATGTGAGGATGACAAGAATAATCGCGATAGCCTGTGGTCTGTTCAGTTTATGGCTGTCGTCGGCGCGCGCGGAAAGCGATCTTTTGATCATCACCGAAGACTGGCCGCCCTATAATTACGCCGGGTCAGACCGGGTCGAGGGGTTTTCTGCGGATATCGTGCGGGCGATCATGGGCGAGTTGGGGGAGGTGCATGACATTGTCCTTTATCCCGGCGCGCGCGGCCATGCAATGTTGGACCGGTTGCCCAATGTCATGAATTTCTCGCTTTTCCGCACGCCGGAAAGGGAGGGGAAATATAAATGGATCGGGCCGCTTTCAAACGATGCGGTTTATTTTTATCAGCATAAATCCGATCAAAGACAGTTTCGCTCGCTCGATGATGTGCGCAGGGTTGCACGGGTGGTCTCTCCCCATCGTGGCCTGGTGGCCGACCGGCTGGGCGAGATCGGTCTTACCAATCTCTGGTCAACCCCGGAAAAGAACCGTCAGTTGAACGAGGTCTTGAACCGGCGCGCCGATCTGGTGGTGAACCTGGCGCATATGGGGATGGTTTTCTCCCTGCGTGAGCTGGGCCAGCCGGTGGATGCTTTGCGCCAGACGGAAGTCAAGCTGATAGAGTTTCCCCTCTATATCGCCTGTTCGAAAGAAATCCCGGATCAGGTAGTCAGCCGTTGGCAAGGTGCCCTGGACCGGTTGCGGGCCAGTGGCGAATATGACCGGATTCATCAGGCTTATCTGAACTGAAAGCCAGTCGCTCAGACCAACTTTTTATACATATAAGTGGTGGCCTCCAGCCGGTTTTCCTCCGGTGCGCGGCAATAGTCGGGGATGACGCCTGCCACAGAAAACCCCAAGGACGCATAAAGTGGCTCGGCACTGTCGCCGGTGCGGGTGTCGAGCGTCAACAGGGTTTTGGCAAGGGTGCGCGCGTCCTTCTCTGCCGCTTGCATCAATTGACGGGCCAGGCCGCGTCGCCGGAAATCCGGGTGGACCAAAAGCTTGGCAATCTCCGCCCGGTGGGGCTGGTTTTCCGGCAGGCCGGTGATCAGCTGCACCGTGCCGACCGCCCGGCCATCCAGGCTGGCGATCAGAAGGCGGCGGTTGCCCTTTTCCACTTCCGGGAAGACCGATCCCGTCCAGAATGCCCGGCTCTTACCATCATCATGGGGCAGGATGAAACCAACACTGGCGCCGTCGAGAACAGTGGCGGTCAAAATCTCTGAAAGCCCGGCCAGATGCTGGTTCAGCAGATCAGGGGCAATGGTTTGTATCTTGGCAGTTTCCATAGGATCTCTCACAACAAGACCAGGAGATAGCGCGCACCGCTGTCGGGCGGGGTCTGGAAACGGCTGGTATCCTTCAATAGATAACGCAGGCAGTCACCGTCCTCCAGGGAATGGCGGACATCATCGAGGCTAACCTCCAGCCGGCCTTCCAGCATGATCAGATGATGTTCCATGCCCATGCGTGTCGGGCGGTCATAGATGAGTTGGCGGTCGGGCTCGATCCGGCCTTCAATCACTTCTGCTGCCAGGGATGCCGATGGCGGTGAAACCATGCGCCGGGTAAAGCCGTTGGCCTGGTCCGTCCACTCTTCCTGGGCGTCACGGGGCAAATGGGGCTGGAAGACCTGTTCCACAGACATCATCAGGCGGGTGAGGGTAATGCCATAAGAGCTGCAGAGTTTGCCAAGGATATCTGTGGTCGGGCTGACATCGGCATTTTCCAGGCGCGAGAGTGTTGCCCGGCTAACGCCGCTTGACCCGGCCAGTTGATCCAGGGACCAACCCCGATCCTGGCGTAACTCTTTCAGGCGCCCGGCAAGGCGTGTGGCGAATGCATCTGGCATCGCTTATTCCATATATGAAAATAATTCTCTGATATGGAATATCTTTAATGCAAATCTCTGTCAATCCATGCGGATCAGGGCGGAGAAGCCAGGATCGTCGAGGGGCGCGCTTTCCGGTTTGAGCAGGGCGCGGGCGCGTAAATCCTCCAGCGGGATATCCTGTGGCAGCAGGCCTTCTTCCTGGGCAAGGCCGTCGGAAAAACCGGGCAGCAGTAACCGGTAATCCAACCAGCGCTGGAACCAGGAAAGCCCGGTCGCATGGGCGGTCAGGCTCGACGTGCAGTTGTCGGTCAGGGTGTTGTAAAATTCCGGCGCTGCAGACAAATCCGCCACCCGCTGCATCAGGGCGCGAAACAGGTTCTTTTGCGTTTGCGGCGAAAGGTCCAGCGGATAAAACAGCACCCGTTCTGCGCGCGGATGCAGGCGGCTGCCGATGGAATCCTGCTCCGTGGTCAGTAGAAAGATCAGCTCATATTCACGCATCAATCCGCGCACCGGGCTATAGCTCTCGCCCTGTTCCATGCGGGCTTCCACGGAAACCACGAGCGGGGGCTGATTTGTGAATTCGAAACTGAGGAAGGTGTGGGCGATCCCATAATCGGTGAAATGGGAAATGCCCAGCCACAGGGACTTCAGATTTGTGAGATCATATTCCCGATCCAGATAGCGGTTCTGGAGAATGTCGCCATTAGGGGCAAAGCGGAAATCCCGGATTTGATTGATCCGGTAGAGATCTCCTTCGGCCTGGACTTCGGGCAGGCGCAGATAATCCGGTTTCCAATCCCGGTCCTGGGCGGGGGTTTTGGAAAAGACTATCACGATCAGCAATGCGATCGCGAGGCCGGCCAGGGCCAGGGTGAATTTGAAAAATGTCATCGTGGGCCGTTTGCTGACGCGTTCCTCTCGCCACCTGTTTGGCGGCAAATAAATCTCTTGTTTTTCTTGAGATAATTGATGCTATTGATGATACAAAAAAAGGCAATCAATAAAAAAATACTGACGGAGGTCACGGTGGCATCAGCTGCGGACAAACATCGCTGGGTTGTTTGCTTGCTCCCAGTAATGATGCAGTTGGTCATCGGCTCGCTTGTGGGGCTGGAACCGGTGACATTCCCTGATTCTTCCAGCTATATCCATTTTTCCGATGTTCGGAATGTGGGCTATCCTTACTTCATCCATGGCCTATTCTCGTTGGGAGGGGATTTACGCACCGTCGTGATAGCCCAACATCTGCTTCTGGTACCGGCAACGATCTATCTTACCTTTTCAGTCCTCAAATTGACCGACAGTAATTGGATGGCCGCGAGTGTGGCTTTGCTGGTTTTGCTCAATCCCTTCACGATACAGTTTCATAATCAGATCCTGACAGAATCCCTGTTTTTCAGCTTATCGGTCATCTTCCTTGCTGCCCTTTGTCAGGTCTCTCATAACGGTGATCTTCGGCATGCCGTCGTCATGGGGGGCGCCTTGGCGCTGGCAATTGCGATCAAACCGATTGCCTATGCCTTTCTGCCGATCATTCCGATGATGCTCTGGATCAATTGGCCGCTTCTCAAAAGCAGGCCGGTTAAATTCCTTCTATATGCACTCATGCCAGTCGTGGCAGGATTAATTGCGGAAAATCTCGCCCATCATTACCGACATGGGCAGGAGGCAAGAATATCTCTCGCCCCGATCCATCTCTTTGCCAAGGGAAGCCTTGTTGCTTCCAACGGGGAGAACCCTTTTGAAGCGGATGATCCCGCCTATCAGCTATGGCAGGTGGTCGAACGGGATTTTGCTCCGGTGCGCGACCTGATCCGCTCGTCCCCCACCCTACCGGCGGAAAGTTATCTCTCGGCAAAATACGAAGTTTTTGCGCAATATCAGTTTGCCCGTCAAGAGATCGCCCAGGCGGCAGATTCCGCCGGCATTTCCTCCAGTGAAATGATGAAAAAGGTCGGCGTTGAACGTCTTTTGCAAAATCCCCTCGGATATGTGCGCTTGGTGGCGCTTAACTTCTATTCCGTATGGACTTTCTACGTGGCAAGCCACCCATGGAGTTATGCGGAGATCAACCATTATCAAGAGGCGCTGATGCCGCTCCCCTTTGCCGAAGGGGCCGGTTTTCCGGAAGTGATTCGTCCGGTTAAAACGGCCTATATCATATTGCCGGCCATCTGGTCAGTCGCCGCCGCAGCGTTGGGGGTGATTGTCTTTGGGATCATCAGTTTGCTGCGCGGAAAAGAGATGACGAGCCGTTTCCGGGTGATGCTGACGGCCTCGCTGCTGATGCACGGCTATTGTCTGCTGGTGGCGCTGACCGGCATTGGCATCGCGCGATATGCCCTATCCCTTTGGCCTTTCATGGTGATGACCTCTCTATTGTTGGTTCTTCAATTGCACCATAAGAAACGTTGAGGCGGTTTGGTGTGGGAAGATCCGAGGGCTGTTCAAGTGCTTTGAGGAGGCTTGGTGTTGAAAAAGCCTGCAGCAGGAATTTTGACGGAACGAACAGGAAAGGTGTTGGGCCTAGCAATACCTGTCATTCATGGAAAAGGTGGTGATCCCGACTGGATTCGAACCAGTGGCCTACAGATTAGGAATCTGTCGCTCTATCCTGCTGAGCTACGGGACCCCACTTCCGCTTCATAACCCAACCCGGTCCGGGCATCAACCTGTTTGCGCGCGAACCGGGGAGGGGGCTTTTCTGATCGGATATGGGATTGCCAGGCTCAGCCCGCCTTGGGCAGGGCTTCCGGCTCGGGGGCATAAAAGCGGTCGCCATCCAGCAGGCATTTTTTATGCAATGGCGGCTTATCTGCATATTTGGCATAAAGCGGTTTGAAATCCACCTTGCTGGCGTCGAATAGGTCCTGGTAATCCTCGATCACGAAATAGGTCTGCTGATAGCTGTCGATATCGTAATCGGTCTGCATGATCCGGTCGATGTCAAAGCCGATCCGGTTGGAGGCGGGACTGGTCAGGGAATGGACGGTTTCCCCGGAGGAGGACAGGATGCCCGCGCCAAAAATCCGCAGGCCCGCATCGGTTTTGATCAGGCCAAATTCCACCATGTACCAATAGAGCCTGGCCAGGCATTTCAGCCCGCCATGTTTGATCGCTTCCGGCCCCTTGCGGCCATAGGCTTCCAGGAAATCGGCAAAGACCGGATTGGACAGCAGCGGCACATGGCCGAAGAAGTCGTGGAAAATGTCGGGTTCGACCAGATAATCAAATTCCTCCGGCTCGCGCAGCCAGACGGTTACCGGGAAACGGCGGTTGGCCAGATGATCGAAAAACACATCATCCGGCACCAGGCCCGGCACCGCCACCAGGCGGAAACCTGTGAGCGCCTGCAGGGTGTCGCTGGCCTTTTCGAGGTCGGGAATGCCGTTGGCGCAATCCAGTTTTTCCAGGCCTTCGATGAATTCAGGCGCGGCATGGTCGGGCATCAGGCCGATCTGACGGCGGTAAAGCCTGCGCCAAAGCTGATGTTCGGCCTCGCTGTAGGCGGCCATATCCTGTTCGACCGTCCAGTCATCGCGCATATGGGTGTAATCGCCGCGCAGGTTTTCCGTGTCCATTTCCATCTTCTCCCGGTTCTGGCTTATCGGTTTTTATTGCTTGTGCAAATTCTACCATCCGGGCCGGGTCATTTTGTGACTGATATTGGCAATGATGGCGAAATATGGTCATATTGTGACCTGAATCATGAATTTGGAGATGATCATGACCGTTTCGGGGCTCAGCAAAACCGATGTGCGCATTTTGCGTGAACTGCAAAAAGACGGCCGGATCAGCAATGTCGACCTGGCGGAAAAGGTCGGCATGGCCCCCAGCCCCTGCCTGCGCCGGGTGAAGGCCTTGCAGGAAAAGGGCATGATTGACGGCTATACCGCCCGGCTGAACCGTAAGAAACTGGGACTGGGGGTACAGGCGGTCTGCATGGTGAAACTGCATGACCATGCAGAAGAGGCGGTGGCGCAATTTGTCGAGGCGGTGACCGCGATGCCGGAGGTGACGGCCTGTTATTCCATGACCGGTCGATCGGATTTCATGCTGATGATCTATGCAACCGATCTGGAAAACTATGGCCGGATCGCAACCCATCGCCTATTGCGCCTGCCCAACGTCCAGGATGTGGAATCAGGCCTGGTCCTGGAAGTGCTGAAAGGCGACAGCGGCCTGCCCCTGAACCATCTGTCCCCGGCCGGATAGCGGTTGAACCGCGCCGTTATCCGATCCTTTACGTTTGGCTGATAGGATTTCGGCCAAAACAGTGAGAAGGAGAGGGACAGTGACGCGGCAGGTTGCCCTAATTCTTGGTCTGGCGGCGGCCATTATATTCAGTCCCATTGCGGGGGGGGCACTGGCCTGCGACAAGGTTTTTTCCATCTATTATGTCACGGATTACCGACCCTATAGCGGGCAGGACGACAATGGCGACTTGTCAGGCTTTGACAATGCACTGGTCCAGGCGGTGATCCGTGCCATGGGCTGTGACTATGAGATGGTGACCCTGCCCTGGAAACGCGGCCTCAGCTATGCGGAACAGGGTAAGCTCGATATTGTTCCCTATGCCTCCGTCACCCCGGAACGGGAGGCATTTGCCCGATTTTCCATTCCCTACCGCTATGAAAAAGTCGGCATGATCGTCCGGGCCGACAGCCGGTATGACATTAACAGCCTCGAGGATGTGGTGCGTCTCGGGCTGCGCATCGGCTATTACCAGGGCACCTATTGGGGGGAGGAATTTGAGACCTTCCGTGAAAGGGAAGACGCCCAAAACTATATTTTCCCCTATAGTAACAACAAGCAGGGGCTTCAGCTGGTGCTGAAGAACCGGGTTGATTTGCTGATCGGCGATCCGGCGGTCCAGCTTTATGAGGCACGGCAGTTGGGGATTGGGTCGCAACTGCGGGATCATGCCTATGTTCTGCGCCGCAGCCCGGTTCATTTCCTGGCGAGCCGGAAGACCGTCTCGGCTTCTATGATGAAGCGATTCAATGATGAATTGCGGCAATTGATGCTGCAGCCCGATTATCAGGAAACCTATGGCCCGGCCGCACTGGAACGGGAGCTGATTGCACCGCCGGTGACGGAATAGCGGGCGGGGCTGCTGGGCCTATTGGTTTTGATCGCCGGGCCAGTGATCCGGCACGGGATCATAGCCATGCCCACCCCAGGGATTGCAGCGCACGATGCGCCTTAATCCCAGCCATCCACCTTTGATTGGTCCGAACCGGTCGATGGCTTCCAGCGCATAGGCCGAACAGGTTGGCACATAGCGGCAATGGCGGCCCAGGAAATAGGAAAGCGTATAGCGGTAAAAGTAAATCAGCCCCTTGAACAAAAGGCTTATCGGGTCACGCCTGCTGCTGTTCATTTTTGCCGGCCTTCTGCGCGTCGACAGCTTTCAGGATCGCGTTGAACGGCAGCATGATCGAGGCATGGCGTGCCTTGTGGGCCCTGGCCGGTTCCAACACCGCCAATTCGGCCCAGTCGCCATCGGGGGCAGGGCCGTCATTTTTAAGCATATCTTCCATCTGGTCGCGCAGCGCGCGCATTGTGGTGACGGTCTGGCCCCGCACCGTATTGGCAACGATGGCGGCGGCGCTCTGGCCCAGGGCGCAGGCGCGCACCTGCTGGCCATAGTCTGTGATCACCTCGCCATCCAGCTTGAGATCCACCTTGATTCGGCTGCCGCATAGCGGGCTGTCCAAAGTCGCGCTGGCATCGGCCACCTCCAGGCGGTTGTCTTTCTTGAGGGATTCAGCCAAGGCAAGAATGCGGCTGTTATAGAGTTGTTCAAGCATTGCTGCCTCGGAAATTGCCAGATCCTGATCATATCATGGCTGGTGAAAAAATTCCGCCCCTACATGGCGGAATGGCGCTCACAGGCCAGTTCTTTGACCTCATATTGTTGACTTGGGGCCCCATTGCAATGATATATCGCCCCAGCATTTGATTTTCTTGTGCGGGTTTTTCCGCCCGGGCGCAAATAACAGAAAGTTCAAGACTCATGGCTGATGCGGTAAAAAAACCGGAATTGGTGGCCAATCGCCCAACCCGTGAAGAGGCCGAAGCCGCCGTTAAGGTGTTGCTGGCCTATACCGGTGATGATCCGGAGCGTGAGGGCCTGCGCGACACGCCTAAGCGTGTTGTCAAAGCCTATGACGAGTATTTCGTCGGCTATCAGCAGGATCCGATCGAGATTCTGCAGCGCACCTTTGGCGAGACTGACGGTTATGACGAGATGGTCATGCTGCGCGACATTCCGTTTGAATCCCATTGCGAACATCATATCGCACCGATCATTGGCCGGGTCCATGTGGCCTATCTGCCGAGCGAGCGTGTGGTCGGCATCTCCAAGCTGGCCCGCGTGGTTGAGGCCTATGCCAAACGCCTGCAGACCCAGGAGATCATGACCGTCCAGATCGCTGATGCCATTAACGAGGCTCTGAAACCCCAGGGCGTTGCCGTGGTGATTGATGCGGTTCATCAATGCATGACCACAAGAGGCATTCACAAGCCCGGCGTTTCCACCGTGACCAGCCGCATGCTGGGCGTGTTCCGGTCCAACCCGGAAACCCGCGCTGAATTCCTGGCGATGATTGAATAAGGCGTTGTCGGTCAAAACTGTTGTGATGGGGCTGTCCGGTTCGGGCGGCCCTTTTTTGTTTGAATAATCGTCACCACTGTTAAAGTGGCAACGAATTTCCAATCGGGAAACGGTGTACACCGCCCTGGATCCGGCTCGGAGGCCGGGACGAAAGTGGGTAATTGAAATCACATCATCCCGGACCTGATCCGGGAGCCAGGGTCGTATGGCACCCGGTATCAGCGGTAACAGGAGAGGGGCAATCACATGACTAAGGACAAACCCGGTTTCGAGACATTGGCCCTGCATGCGGGCGCGGCCCCGGACGCAACGACCGGTGCGCGCGCAACCCCGATTTTCCAGAACACATCCTATGTGTTTGACAGCGCCGAGCATGCGGCCAGCCTGTTTAACCTGCAGGAACCGGGCTTTATCTATTCCCGCCTGACCAATCCGACGGTGGCCGTCCTGGAAGAGCGCATGGCGGCGTTGGAAGACGGGATTGGTGCGACGGCCACTGCCAGCGGCCATGCGGCCCAGATCCTGGCGGTTTTTCCACTGATGGCGCCGGGGGATGAGGTGATCGCCTCGAACCGGCTCTATGGCGGCTCGATCAACCAGATGGCCCATACCTACAAGAAATTCGGCTGGGTCACGAAATTCGCCGACGCCACAGATCCCGAGAGTTTCGCCGCGAATGTGACGGACCGGACCAAAGCGATCTTCATCGAAGGACTGGCCAACCCGGGCGGGGTTGTGCTGGATATCCGGAAAATCGCCGATATCGCCCATGAGGCGGGCGTGCCGTTGATTGTCGATAATACCCTGGCCACCCCCTATCTGTTGCGGCCGTTTGAACATGGCGCGGATATTGTGATCCATTCCACCACCAAGTTTCTCTCCGGCCAGGGCAACGCGCTGGGCGGTGTGGTTGTGGATTCAGGAAAATTTGACTTCACTCAGAATGGGAAATTTCCGGCCCTTTCGGAACCGGCACCCGAATATCACGGCCTGACCTTTGCCGAGACCTTCGGCAATTTGGCTTATACCATGTATGGCCATGCGGTGGGCTTGCGCGATCTGGGCCCGGCGCAGCAGCCGATGAATGCCTTTCTGACCCTGAACGGCATCGAAACCCTGCCACTGCGTATGGAGCGCCATTGCGCCAACGCGTTGGAGGTGGCGCGCTATCTGGAGGCGCATCCCGCCGTTTCCTGGGTGTCTTATGCCGGTTTGAAATCCTCGCCCTTCAACGATATGGCGAAAATATATCTGGAAAAAGGGGCGGGTGCGGTCTTTACCTTCGGGTTGAAAGGCGGATATGAAGCGGGGATATCCCTGGTGGATTCGGTGGAGTTGTTCAGCCATCTGGCCAATATCGGTGATGCTAAATCCCTGATCATCCATCCGGCCTCGACCACGCATAATCAACTGGAAGATGCGCAGAAAGTGGCCGCCGGGGCCGGCCCCGATGTGATAAGGCTTTCCATCGGGCTGGAAACGGTCGCCGATCTGATCGCGGATCTGGATCAGGCCCTTGCCCGCGCCGTGGATTAGTTTAGGTTACACGCCAGTAATCTGGCATTTGTCATAAGGAATGAATTTGATGAGCAACCTGTTTCTGGATCTCCTGGAAAAGCGTGACTATCTGGTCGCTGACGGTGCCATGGGCACCAGCCTGTTCAAACGCGGCCTGCAGACCGGGGATGCACCGGAATTGTGGAATGTGGATCACCAGGACCGGGTTGAAAGCGTGCATCAGGAATATGTCGATGCCGGTTCCGATATCATCCTGACCAACAGCTTTGGCTGTAACGAACATCGTTTGAAATTGCATAACGCGCAGGATCGCACCTATGAGCTGAATAAGGCCGCGGCCGAGCGCGCGCGTAAAGTGGCGGATGCAGCGGACCGCCCGGTGGTGGTGGCTGGCTCCATGGGCCCGACGGGCGAGATCCTGGAACCGGTCGGCGCACTTTCCATGGCCGATGCGGCCAAAGCGTTTGCCGAGCAGGCCCGGGGCCTCAAGGATGGCGGCGCGGATGTCTTGTGGATTGAAACCATGTCCAGCCGCGAAGAAAGCCAGGCGGCGGTAGAAGGGGCCAGTACGGTCGGCCTGCCCATCGTCACCACCATGACCTTTGACACGGCGGGCAAGACCATGATGGGGGTTTCCCCGCAGGATGCCTATACCCATCTGAGCGGCCTGGAAGTGAAACCGGCGGCGATCGGCGCCAACTGCGGCCTGGGCGCGACGGAAAGCGTGATCAGCCTGTGCGACATGACCGATATCGTGCCGGAAGGGGCCTGGATCGTGGCCAAGGCCAATTGCGGTATCCCGCAATATAAGGACGGCAAGTTCGAATTTACCGGCACGCCGGAACTGATGGCGGATTATGCGCGCATGGCCCGTGATGCGGGCGCGCGCATCATCGGCGGCTGTTGCGGGTCCGACGGCGCGGTGGTCAAGGCCATCGCCGATGCGCTCAAAGATTACACACCGGGCGGCAAGCCCAGCCAGGATGAGATCATCGCCAAACTGGGCGCGCTGACCAACATGCCTGCGGGCGGCGCCCACGGTCATGGCGGTGGCGGCGACGAAGAAGGCGGCCGGAAACGCCGCCGTCGCCGGGGGTAAGGCTAAGAGGAAGTACGATATGAAAGGCTAGGATTTTTCCTAGCCTTTCTTTTTGCGTGTTTCGAGGATGGAGATTTTCTGTACGCCATTTCTACGAATCGCATTATTATTGTTTAGAATTTCATTCAAAAATTGTGGAGATTAGAATGGCAAAAAAGTCTAATACACATCATGTCGTTCCAAACAACGAAAAAGGCGGTTGGGATGTGAAACGTGGTGGAAGCGATCGCGCTTCAAGTCACCATAGTACGAAAAAAGAAGCAGTCGATACTGCGAGAGAAGTAAGCCGCAATCAAAAAACAGAACTTAAGATTCATAACAAAGACGGGAAAATCTCTCAGAGCGATAGTCACGGGAATGATCCTTATCCCCCGGAAGGTTAAATGGATAGGGTAAAGATCTCACCCCCACCCAACAAACTCGTTATTTGCTGTTGAACGCCGCTCACCCTATCTCTCTTAGGACAGGGGCAATGATGTTTTTGAATGGGTGAAAGATGCGGAAAAAACTCCTTCTTCCGGTGGCTGTTGTCTGGGCTGTCGGCTTTGTCATGGGCAATGCCTTTTGGTATCTGGCCAGCCCCTTGTGGATTGACCGGGAGGTGTCCGAACGGCTGACCGGGGCGGATAGCCTGGAAACCCTGGCGGTGGGACAGTTTCGGGATGGTGATGCGGCCCATAAGGGCAGCGGCACCGCTACCTTGTATCGTGATCCCGCAGGCAATCAGTTGATGGCGCTGAGCGATTTCCAGGTGACCAACGGGCCGGATCTAAAAGTCTATCTGGTGGAAAAGGCGGATGTTGCCTCGGCGCGTGACGTGCTGGACAGCAATTGGATCAGCCTGGGCAATTTGAAGGGCAATATCGGCGACCAGAATTATCAACTGCCCCAGGACCTCTCCTTCAAACCCGGCTCGGTCGTGATCTGGTGTGAACAGTTTTCCGTGCTTTTCTCTGCGGCACCGCTTTCCTGATCTCCCCTACCCCTTCCCAGGAAGCCGGTGTCCGGGCGGCGGCCAATATGGTCTGCCGCCCCTCCCTGTTTACAGCCCCGGTTTGCCGCTGGAAACTTCCAAGCGCGTCCAGTCGGGCAGGCCATATTGCGCCATCAGGGGGGCGACACGTCCTTCTTTGAGGAAGGTTTTCATGCGGACGTCGAAATAGGCGCGCATGGCGCTGACCTCTGCTTTGAGTTCCGGGTTGGGGCTGAAGGCCATATAGACTTTGGCCAGCGAGACACAGCCCGCGACCCGAATATCCCGGTCCATACCAAAGCGCCTGGCGGCATAAATGGTTGAATTATAGGTGAACAGGAAGCTGGTGACCCGTTTGAGGCGCAACATATTCAGGCTGTTGCGCAGATAATGCGGGCCGTAGGTGGAAAAGTTAAACAGATCCTCGCGGGTATGGATGAAATCGTTTAACTCCTCAATCGAGGTATCAGCGGCAATCCCGGTCAAATGCCCTTCCAGGGATTCCGGTCCGTCAAAGGTCCAGGGGTTGGAGGCCAGCGAAAAGAAACACATACGTTGGTTGCCGATCTCATGGGCCGGATAGATCAGATCAGGGGCTTCGGCCTTTGCGGGCGAGAGCAGGGCATGGGCGCGCCCCAGCCGGGTATAGCCGATCGCCCGGGACCAGGGCAGCACAGTGACCTGCAGCTCATAAGGGCTGTCGCGGAATAATGCACGGACCGTGTCCATGATATAGCCTTCCAACCCATCCTTCTGGTCTTCGCCCTGGCACAGTTGAGGACACCAGTCGATGGAGGCGATCTTAAGTGGTGTTTTGGCCTCTTCAGCCAAGCCGATTTGCCAGGGTATCAGGCAGAAAATGCCAATCACGGCAATTCTGAAAAGGGGCGCTAAAGAGGCCAAGGATCCGCACATCAAAAACTCACCGCCCTAATAACCGGGAATGGTCAGAACATGATACGCCGAATATTCAATTGCTGGCAAATGCCTCTGCGGTCCGACGCCTATCAGAAGGGGGAAGTTGCCTCCACGGCCTTGCCGAAATTCATCTTTGGCGTTGCCAGGCATTGATTGACCAGTGCGGGCAGCACCTGGTTATTGGCGGCGAGCGCCACGGCCTTTTCCGTCTCTTTGCCCGCATAGGCGCTGTAATAGCCCAGCACCATCTCAATCAGATAGGGCATCTCGCTGGCTTTGCCCTGGTAGGCCGGTTCGCCCGCCCGGAAAACCTGGGCACAGGTTTTTTGAGGCCAGAGTGGCTTGCGCCGGTCCGGCCCGGTGGTTTCGGCCACCAGGGCGGTTTTGCGCAGAGCCTCGACCAGGCTGATATCCGGGGTGATGGCGCATTGGCGTGCCAGAAGCACCATATTGGTGCCCATGCTCTGGCCCGGGATCTGGCGCTTGTCCGTGGTCGCCAGGAAATAGCCCATGGCATAGAGATAGAGGCGCTGGTAATCCTTTTTCGGCAGGGAGAAAACGCCTTTAGCGGAATCAAAGACATCCCCGCAGGCCATTTCCGCATAATAGCAATTCGCCCGGCCGCAGGGCGTGTCATAGGCGCTCACGGCCAATTGGTCCGCGGGCACGCCGCTGATTTGGGCCAGCGCGTCAAAGGCCGCTTTGTTCAGGCTGTAGGTCTGGCCGACATCGACCAGGCTGTTGCCGGTTTTTTCTTTCAGCGCCAGGCCGAACTGATCCAGTGCCTGCCAGAAGCCATGGGACGGGCCATCCTTGAGGATCATTGCCTGGTTGCTTTTGCCCTGCAGCAGATGGGTCAGAACCGCGCGATCACCCGCAGATAGCCCTTCATACTGTTTTTTCAGGCGCGTGATATCATCCGGGTCGGCGCTGTGCACGGTGACGGTCCGCGTCTCGGTCGAGACATCGGCAACAATATCCTGTTGGTCCTGGGCACTTTGACAGCCCGCAGCCAAGACTAGGGCCAGGGCCGACACGGCCCGCCCGAACGCATTCAACTTCATAGATACCCCGCATCAATCGATATCGATTGGTGGCACAGTGACCCCTACATATCGGGTCCAAACTTTTTTGATGGCGGCTTTCTTGCCACAAATTTCCGAAAAGTTCAAGTTTTGTGCGGGATACAGGGTGAAACGCTGTTTGGCATGGCACCTGCAAGTTGAATGTCCAATAAACAGAAAAGAGCGCAATGCTCTCACAAATCGCTTGGTAACCGTAGGCACGATTTGCCTATGGGCAACTATATCCTATTGCCGGAGCAGGATTTTCCCGGCAGGAATTGCAAGGGGTTACAAGCGATGTGGAAGCAGAAGGCGCAAACCAGTGACAATGGCGCGGCGGCAGAATGCCCGAGCCTGGGCATTGTCATCCCCGCGCTTGATGCGGGGGAAGATTTTCCAAAGATTTTACAAAGCCTGCAGGAAGCCACCTGCCTGTTTGATCTGGATATTGTCGTGGTTGACGGCGGTTCCGGTGACGAGACGGTTCATCATGCGCAAAAGGCGCGCGCCCGTGTCTTGGAAACGGCCCCCGATCCGGCGGCGCAGATCCAGGCGGGCCTGGATATTGTCTTTGGCGACTGGCTGATGATTTTGGATGCAGGCACCATGCTGCGTCCCGGCTGGTCCACGGTGGTCCGGGCATTTGTGGAACAAAAGGGGGCCGAGAGATTTGCCGGCTATGGCAAGCTGGCGGTGCGTGAAGATGGCAAAATCCGGCGCGAGGATGGGGCGCTCTCCAAGCTGCGAAATCAATTTTCCGGCCTGCCGTTTCTGCATCAGGGCTTTATCCTACACCGGGGTTTGCTCAATCGCATGGGTGGTGTCATGGCGCTGGGCGGGCTTGACCGTATGACCATTGCCGGGCGGGTCGGACATAAACATCTGATCCCGCTGCCGTTCCAGGCCATTCAGGAAAGCGAAAGGCTACCCCGGGTCAGCTGGGGCGCGCGTTTGTCACGAGTCGCCGGCTGGCTCATTTTCGCGCTTTTGATGGTACCGCCCAGCGCGGTGGCTGACTGGACGAAATAGGCTTTTCAAACGACTTTCGTCATCCCGGACCTGCAGCAGGGGGTGAGTATGCTGCCCTGGCCCCTGGATCAAGTCCGGGGTGACGGCGGTGGCTGGTTTCAAGGGAAGGAAGCGGTTTATTCCGCCAGTTGCGGCCGTCCCATGGCAGTGGCGGTCAGGCGGCTTTCGATGAAAATCGCGCGCCCGCCGGGGCCGGTAGCTTCCCGACGGTCCTCGGTAACAGAGATATGGATATCATCCGCCCCGGCGTCAATGGCCAGTTTTTCCGCCCGTTCCCGTGCCAAGGCGGTGGCCTTTTCAACAGCTTCTTCAAGGGCGGGGAAATCAATATTCTCGCCAAAGCCGTGGACCCGGAAAAACTGATCTTCCGGCGCGGTGATCAGAACCTCCGCCTTCTGGCTGACACCGCCCGCAACCGCACCGACCGCGTTAGAGACATGGGCGAAATCCGGGCTGATGAATTTGGTGTTCAGGCGTTTGGCCACGTCCGCATAATAGGTGGCCGCCGGTGCGCCAATACCGATCAAAGGATGGCCCAGGGTCAGCGCCATGCCGATCTTATTGGCTTTTTCCGTTCCGGACAGCGCCATGCGGATCATTTTTTTGGCCAGTCCCTGGCCCTGGTCCACCATCTGGCCGAAGGTTTCATCCAACATGCTGTCAACCAGGGCCTCGGCCGTGCGGACAATCACCAGATTGCGGACCTGGGCGGCAAAATCCTCGGCATTTTCAGCGCAGGGCTGGTTCGGGCGGCGTTCGCGCTTGGCCCAGATGGCCGCGCCCAGTTCTGCCGCTTGCCGGTTCCAGCTATCCTGCAAGCCCAGGACATGGGATGCGTCAGACGGTGTGAAGCCGCTGATGATGGCCAGGCCTTTATCCACCAGACGGCGCAGCGGCTGTTCCGGGGACTGGCGACCCAAAAGTTCTTCCAGGCTGACCGGGCCTTTTTCCAACTGGTCCCAGATCGCAAGCTCACGCCAGGAATATTTCTCACGGGCCTCTTCTGGAATTTCGCGCAAGCGC
The DNA here is from genome assembly GCF_003385955.1 of Aestuariispira insulae. Lineage (GTDB taxonomy): Bacteria > Pseudomonadota > Alphaproteobacteria > UBA8366 > Aestuariispiraceae > Aestuariispira > Aestuariispira insulae. The sequence goes on along the minus strand of NZ_QRDW01000006.1, from coordinate 218,025 downwards.
ATGGCGAACATGCCGTCATAGGTTTTGTGCCAGCCGCGTTTCAGCTGTTCTTCCAAGGTTGGGATGACATGGCCATATTCCTTGGCCAGCAGGGAGAGCGGCACCACGCGCCGGGGGCCGACGGTCAGTTCTTTCTCGTCATCGATCCTGATCTCGCTATCTCCGCCAAGGCCCACGGTATGTACCTCAACGGCGGCGACCATGGTGCGGTGGCCGTTGACGGTGGCACCGTTGCTGTTCAGCACGGGCTGGCCATCCTGCAACAGGGCGATATCGGTGGTGGTGCCGCCCATGTCGGAAATCAGCACATCTTTTTCCCCGGCTAGGAACTGGGCGCCGATTACGCTGGCGGCCGGGCCGGACAGGATGGTTTCCACCGGACGGCGCAATGCGGTATCAGCGGAAATCAGCGAACCGTCGCCCTTGACCACCATCAAGGGGCAATCCAGGTCCAGTTCCGCCTGGAACTCGCGCACGGCCAGGATCAACTGTTGGATCAGAGGCACCAGACGGGCATTCAAGACCGCAGTCAGCGCCCGCCGGGGCGCGTCCAGCGCATTGCTCAGCTCGTAGGAACAAGTGACCGGCAAGCCGCATTCCTCGCGGATGAGATCGCGGATCTGTTTTTCATGGGACGGGTTGCGCACGGCGAAATAGCCGGCAACGGCAAAGGCGCTGACTTTCTTTGCCTGCTCGCGGATAACGGCGCGGGCATGTTCGATATCCAGCGGTTCTTTTTCGTCTCCCTGGGCGCTATGCCCGCCTTTCAGGAAAATTACAGGGTCGGTCCCCATGACGGTTTTAAGACCGGCGCGTTCTAGGGTGGCGGCGGGCTGCCCGATCAGGATCAGACCGACGGAACCGCCATGATCCTCGACGATGGCATTGGTGGCCAGCGTGGTGGAGATGGAAATCAGCTTGATATCTTTGGGGTCAAGTTCGGGCTGGTCGGCCAGGACCTGTTTGGCGGCGGCATGAAGCCCATCGGAGAGCCGGTTCTTCGTGGTCAGGCTCTTGGAGGCCTGCAAAACACCTTTTTCCTCGTCAAACAAAACCGCGTCGGTATAGGTGCCACCGGTATCAATGCCCAGAAGAATGCTCATATTTTAACCCACATCGTCAGAATTCTAATCCGATCCCACTTAAGCAGAGGATCATGGGCGCGCAATGAAAAAAGACCGGATCAGTCTTCTTTTCCGGTCTTTTGTCAGTGCTTTGTCGCTCACAGAAAAATTCCCGGCAGAATTTACCCGTCCAGTTTGATTCTGGCGGCCAGTGCCATGCCGGTTTTTTCGGCCTGTGCGTTGGGGACCTGGCAGGTGCCGGCCGCCGCATGGCCACCACCGTGGAACGCCAGACATAATTCCCCGACATTGGTGTTGGAACTGCGGTTGAATATGGATTTGCCAATCGCAAAGACCGTGATGCCAGGCTCCCGCCCCGGCAGGATATGCATGGAGATATTGCAGTCGGGAAACAGGGTGTAGACCAGGAACCGGTTGCCGGGCCAGATCACCTCTTCATCGCGCAGATCAATCCGGACCAGGTTGCCATCCACGGTGGCGCAGCGTTTTAACTGGTCAATGCATTTTTCCTGCGAGGAAAGATAAACCTCGACCCGTTCTTTGACGTCAGGTTCTTCCAGGATTTCCAGGACCGGCTTGTTCCGGCACATCTCGATCAATTCCATCATCAGATCATAGTTTGAGATGCGAAACTCCTTGAAGCGGCCCAGGCCGGAACGCGCATCCATGATATAGTTTAACAGCATCCAGCCATCCGGATTGATGACATCATCCTGATTGAGCTGGGCGGCATCGCATTTATCGACCGCCTCCATCATCAGGGGGTCGATGCGTGGGAAAGCCTTTTCCTGACCATAATGATTCCAGACTACGCGGGCGGCGGATGGTGCATGGGCGTCAATAATGTGGTTGTCCCGTTTTCCGATGCGAACGGTTTCCGAATGATGATGGTCAAAGGCCAGATGCACACCTGGCACATAGGGCAGGTTGGTGGTGATATCCCCCTCGCCAATCTCAATCTTGCCATCCTGCATGTCTTTGGGATGGGTGAAAAATATCTCTTCGATCAGGTTCAACTCTCGCAGCAATGTCGCACAAACCAGACCGTCAAAGTCACTTCTTGTGACCAGGCGATAGCGGTTTTCGCTGCCTAAGCCACTTTTCGGGGTTTCGAGTGCGTGGACCATGGTTGCCAGTCCTCCCTATGCCATGCCTTCAGGATACGCCCGGAACCTTAACCATTGGTTACTAATGAGTGTTCGAATTTTGTTTGTGTATAAGCATTTATGGTTGTGTTTCTGGGAGGGAACCAGCTGTGTTTTTGTGATATATCTTGTGGGGCGGGGGCACAGTCGCTATGTGGGTGAGGTAAATTTGATCACAAAGGAAACAAGGATCATGTCCAGACAAACCCAGCGGCTCTCCCTCATGGCACCGTCGCCAGGCACCGAGCGGATGTTGATCACGCATTGCTATGGCACACCAGGGCAGGGGCCAAAGGTTTATATACAAGCGGCCCTTCATGCGGATGAATGGCCGGGCATGATGGCCCTGCAGCACTTGATCCCGCTGTTGGACGAAGCGGACGCTAAGGGTGAGATTGTTGGTGAGATCATCCTGGTGCCCTATGCCAACCCGATCGGTTTGGATCAACGGATCGGCGCAGCCGCAAGCGGTCGCTATTCTTTTGATGGTAGCGGCAACTTCAACCGGAACTGGGCGGATCTTTGTGCTGGTGCCAAACCGTTACTGGAGGGCAGGTTAACCGGGGATGTGACGCAGGATACCGCCCTTGTGCGCGATGCTTTCCGCACAGTGGTTGCCGACCAGGCGGCTGAAACGCCGGTGCAGGAATTACGCAAGATTCTGATGGGGCTATCCTGTGATGCGGATTATGTGCTGGACCTGCATTGCGATGGCGAGGCAACCGTGCATCTTTATGCCAATGAACGTCATGCGGAGACGGTGAATGCGCTGGCCCTGGATCTGGATTGTCCGGTGGTCCTGCTGGAATCCACGGCCGGGGGCGGTCCCTTTGATGAAGCCAATGCGTCCCCCTGGTGGCAGTTGGCCACTGAATTGGACGGGGCCGCGCATCTGCCCAATGCCTGTTTCTCCTGCACGGTGGAATTTCGGGGACGTCAGGATGTCAGTGATGCATTCGGGGCAAAAGATGCGGCGGGTTTGATGAGTTTCCTGCGCCGGGAAGGCGTGGTGAAGGGGGAACCATCGCCCCAGCGTGGCACGACTTTCTCCAACCCGCTGCAGGCGACCGATGTTGTGCATGCACCGGGGGCGGGCCTTATTTCCTATTGCCGTGACATTGGCGAAGAGGTTGAAAAAGGCGATGTGCTGGCGGTGTTGATTGATCCGACCGGGGTGAATGCCAGGATTGAGTTGAAAGCTGGTACCACGGGGATTTTCTTTGCCAGAGCGGACCAGCGATTGGTCCAGCCGGGTGACGGCGTGTTTAAAGTGGCCGGATCCGATATCCTGGACTACCGCAAGGAAGGGGCACTGTTGGAAGCGTGACTGCTAAACCCTCATTGATTTGACGCTAGCCCTCCGGTTCGTGCCGGGGGGCTTTGTCATTCTGACGGGGGCTGCAATATATCCGTAATATTAAATATTAATCCAATAAACAGGAAATCCGCCATTGCGGACAAAATTCCTGTATGATAGACGTGAGTCATGAAAACGGCATCCTACAGTGTTCGATGCCTTGCCTGTCCAACCATCATATGGGGATCGCATGATGAGCCAGCCCACGACTATGAAAGCCCTGGAAAAATCCCAGCCTGCTGAAGGTTTGTGGATGGTTGAGGCGCCGGTGCCGGAGATCGGTCATGATGAAGTGCTGATCAAAATCAATAAAACAGCGATCTGCGGGACCGATATCCATATCTGGAACTGGGACGACTGGGCCGCCCATACGGTGCCGGTGCCGATGATTGTCGGCCATGAATTTGCCGGTGAGATTGTCGAGATCGGCAGTGATGTGGAAGGCCTCACCATCGGGCAGCGCTGTTCCGGTGAAGGCCATCTGATCGGCCATGAGAGCCGCCAGAGCCGCTCGGGCAAGTTCCATCTGGATCCGGGCACCCGCGGCATCGGGGTGAATGTCCAGGGGGCTTTTGCCCAATATCTGCGCTTGCCTGCTTTCAATGTGGTGCCGCTGCCCGATGATATCCCGGATGAGATTGGCGCGATTCTCGATCCCCTGGGTAATGCGGTCCACACCGCGCTGAGCTTTGATCTGCTGGGGGAGGATGTCCTGATCACCGGGGCCGGGCCGATCGGAATCATGGCGGCGGCGGTCGCACGCCATGCGGGTGCGCGCCATGTGGTGCTGACCGATATCAATCCGGATCGGTTAAAACTGGCGGAAGATGTGGTGAAAAACCTGCGGACCGTTGATGTGAGCCGTGAAGACCTGGCGGATGTGACCCATGAATTGGGCATGAAACAGGGGTTTGATGTCGGGCTGGAAATGTCCGGCAGCCAGGCGGCGCTGGATCAGATGGTCGAAAACCTGGTTATGGGCGGTAAGATTGCCTTGCTGGGCATTCCGCCCGGAAAATCACCGGTGGATTGGTCGCGGATCGTCTTTAAGGCGATCACCATCAAAGGGGTTTATGGCCGTGAGATGTTTGAAACCTGGTACAAGATGATCGCCATGCTGCAAAATGGTCTGGATGTCTCACGGGTGATCACGCACCGGTTCGGAGTGGATGAATTCCGTGAGGGATTTGCCGCGATGAAATCCGGTCTGAGCGGTAAGGTGATCCTGGATTGGGAGTAACGGGCGCTTGACCGGCGGGGCCTGCTAAGAAATCCCTTGGAAGCCGCCATTGGCGGGTTGCCCGACTGTCCCAATTGCGGCATTAATGCGTGTTATTACGTATCCTGTCGGCGCGACGGGCGGTTTGTGGGGACGAACCTTACGTGCCTAAATCCGAAAAGGGGTTTCAAAACAATGTCTGAAACGGAATTCGACCTGGTTGTTATCGGCGGTGGTCCGGGCGGTTATGTGGCTGCGATCCGGGCGGCTCAGCTGGGAATGAAGGTCGCTTGTGTCGAAATGCGCGGTTCTCTGGGCGGTACCTGCCTGAATGTTGGCTGCATTCCTTCCAAAGCCTTGCTGCAGTCTTCTGAGCTCTATGATGAGGCCAACCACAGCTTTGCCGATCATGGGATCAAGGTCAGCCCGAAACTGGATCTGGACACGATGATGGGCCGCAAGGACAAGATCGTTTCCGAACTGACCCAAGGCATCGAATTCCTGTTCAAGAAAAACAAAGTCACCTATGTCAAAGGCCGCGGTCGCATCAAGGCGGCAGGACTGGTTGAAGTGACCGAGGGTGAAGACAAGGGCAAGGAACTGACCACCGGTAAAATCCTGATCGCGACCGGTTCCGAATCCACCCCGATCCCAGGCATTGATGTGGATGAAAAACAGATCGTCACCTCCACCGGCGCGCTGGAACTGAACAAGGTGCCGAAGCATCTGGTGGTGATCGGCGGCGGTGTGATCGGCCTGGAGCTGGGGTCCGTATGGCGCAGGCTGGGCGCGGAAGTGACCGTAGTTGAATTCATGGACCGTATCCTGCCGACCATGGATGGTGAAGTGTCGAAAACCTTTGCGCGCTCGCTGAAAAAGCAGGGTGTGACCCTGAAGCTGAAGAGCAAGGTCGTCGAAGCGAAAAAAGCGAAAACCGGCGTGACGTTGAAAATAGAACCCGCTGCCGGAGGTGATGCTTCCGAGCTGAAAGCGGACGTGGTGCTGCTTTGTGTTGGCCGTCGCCCCTATACCGAAGGGCTTGGCCTGGAAGAGTTGGGCGTTGAAAAGAACGAACGTGGTTTCATCAGCGTTGATCACAGCTACCAGACCAATGTGCCGGGTATATACGCCATCGGCGACTGCGTGCCGGGGCCGATGCTGGCGCATAAGGCAGAAGACGAAGGCATGGTTTGTGTTGAAATGATGGATGGCCAGAAACCACATATCAATTACAACGCCATTCCTGGCGTGGTCTACACCTGGCCGGAAGTGGCCGATGTTGGGGCATCGGAAGAAAAACTGAAGGCGGATGGTGTTGATTATAAAGTCGGCAAGTTTCCTTTTTCCGCCAACAGCCGGGCCAAGGCCAACGGCCTGCGCGACGGGTTCGTGAAGATCCTGGCAGACAAGAAAACCGACAAGGTGCTGGGGGCTCATATTATCGGACCGAATGCCGGTGATTTGATCCATGAGATTGTCACCATCATTGAGTTTGGCGGCACGGCGGAAGATGTGGCCCGTACCTGCCATGCCCATCCGACCTTCTCTGAAGCCGTGCGTGAAGCGGCACTGGCCACCCAGGATGGTGCGATCCACGTCTGATAAGGATATGTTGGCATAAAGAAATGGAAAAGGCCGCCTCGCAAGGGCGGCCTTTTTTCATGGACCGGTCAGGCAGTCAAAATAATGCGGATTGGAATCCGGTGGGGCCACATCCTTTTGGTCTTCGTAAAATTTCTTATAGGCATATTCGGTGACCCCGATGATGCAGCGCGCGCTGCCATCTTCATTGGTCAGGGGCAGGGTCAGGCGCTCGGCTGGCTTAAAGGACAGATCGCGCGCCATGTTGAAATCGGTTTTCATCACAAGGGCACGATCAATCAGATACTGCCAGCGGGTGGTTAGGGTCTTGGCGATATTGGGCTGGAATAACTCACGAGTTAGGGCGCCGGTGATATTCCTTTTCCATGCCGTATTGATGGCATCGCCGGAAAGCTCACAGCGGAAATCATCATGATCGTCATCATACTGGTAGATCCAGATCGCGGGCATGGCCTGATAAATGGCGGTTGGATCAATATCGGATCGAAGCGGGATTGAACGGTCCCGGCGGATGTCGAGCCAATGTTTCAACACTATGCCAAGCGCCTGTGACTGCACGATCGGCAGTCCCTGTTGTGGATCGGGATAAAGGCCCAGAGGATTAATCGGGTTCGACATGAAGACTTGAATATGCGCCAATTCTGATAAAGCGCAGTCTGCGGCATGTCCAGTTGCTGGTCAAGAGGTTCCGACCGTGTTGTTCGAGGGTGATGAATTGTTGCTTGAACTGTATAAAAAACCGCCCGCAGCAGAGGCTGCGGGCGGTTTCCATCAATTGATGATGCCGGCCGATTAATGCCGGAAGTGACGCATGTTGGTATAGACCATGGCAATGCCGGCTTCGTCCGCGGCGGCGATCACCTCGTCATCACGGATGGAGCCGCCTGGCTGGATCGCGGCGGTCGCGCCGGCTGAAACGGCGGCCATCAGGCCGTCGGCAAAGGGGAAGAAGGCATCGGATGCGACGACTGACCCCGCAGTGCCTTTGTGTTTCTCGGATTTGGATGCGGCAATCTGGGCGGAATCGACACGGCTCATCTGCCCGGCACCGATACCGACCGTGGATTGCTCACGGCAATAAACGATGGCATTGGACTTCACATGCTTGGCGACTTTCCAGGCGAACAGCATATCTTCCCATTCCTGTTCGGTGGGTTCGCGCTTGGTCACTACCTTGCAATCTTCCCGCCGGATCACACCATTATCCCGGTTTTGCGCCAGGATGCCGCCGGAAAGCGTGCGCCAGGTCATGCTCTGTTCGGCGGGGTCAGGCATGGCCCCGGTCACAAGAACGCGGACATTTTTCTTGTCCGCCAGGATCGCTTTGGCATCGTCGGAAATTTCGGGCGTGATGATCACTTCCAGAAATAGTTCAGTCAGCTTTTCCGCCAAATCAGCTTCCAGGCAACGGTTCAGGGCGACAATGCCGCCAAAGGCTGAAACCGGATCGCAATCCAGGGCCGGCTGCCAGGCGTCAATCAGGCTGTCTGCCTGGGCAACGCCACAGGGGTTGGCATGTTTGACAATCACGATGGCCGGTTTGTCAAACTCGGAAACCAGCTCGAAAGCCGCATCGGCATCGTTGATATTGTTGAAGCTGAGTTCCTTGCCCTGGATCTGTTCGGCAGTCACCACTCCCGGCCGCTTGGTGCCGGTGGAATACAAGGCGGCTTCCTGATGCGGGTTTTCCCCATAGCGCAGGATCTGTTGGCGGCGTCCGGCCTGGGTGAAGCGTTTGGGCCAGGTCTGGCCTTGTTCCGCGGTGAGCCAGTTGCTGATGGCGCTGTCATAGGCAGATGTCCGGGCGTAAGCTTCCCGGGCCAGGAATTGACGCAGCTTCTGGCTGGTCTGGCCTTCATTCTCATCCATATCCTTGATGACAGAGGCATATTCCCCGGGGTCGGTGACCACCGTGACATAGGAATGGTTTTTTGCTGCCGCGCGGATCATGGCGGGACCGCCAATGTCGATATTTTCGATGCAGGTATCATAATCGGCACCGGAAGCCAGCGTTTCCACGAAGGGGTAGAGGTTGACCACCACCATATCGATCGGGGCGATATCATGGCTTTCCATGGCCATGCGATGCTTTTCGTTTTCCCGGTTGGCAAGAATGCCGCCATGAATGGTCGGGTGCAGGGTTTTCACCCGTCCGTCCATGATCTCAGGAAAACCGGTATGGTCGGAAACTTCGGTAACGGCTAGGCCCGCTTCCTTCAATACTTTCGCGGAGCCGCCTGTGGAGAGCAGGCGGACCTTGTGGCGTGCAAGCTCAGTGGCAAATTCCACAAGGCCGGTTTTATCCGAGACGGATATAAGGGCGCGTGCAATGGGAGTATCGGTCATTCTATCCTCATTTTCTTCCGGCGCGGATCGTACTTATTGTTCGATCTGCCGAAGGGGCGGCGTTGCCGCATTATCAAAAGTGACGGTTCTGTTGTCTGGCCTATATTCGGGAACCAGCCGGCACAGGTTTTCCAAACATTTTTGCCGGTCGCGCTTGCGGGCGGTTTTTTCCAAAATGTCGAACTCTTCGCGCAGGATTTCCAGCGTACTGGTTCGCGGTGCCGCCAACATGATGCCTTCTGCGACGGTAGGCAGCTGCTTTTCAAGATTGTGAAGCAACTCTTCATAGAGCTTCTCACCGGGGCGCAGTCCGGTATATTCAATCTTGATATCTTCATCCGGCTTCAGACCCGCCAGCATGATAATCTGCCGCGCAAGATCGGCAATTTTCACCGGCTGGCCCATATCAAGCACAAAAATCCGGCCTGCGGTGCTGTCGTCGGTGCTGCCCAGGACTGACGCCTGCAGAACCAGTTCAACCGCTTCGCGGATGGTCATGAAAAAGCGCGTGACCTCCGGATGGGTTACTGTAAGCGGGCCACCGGCGGCGAGCTGTTTCTGGAACAGGGGGACAACCGATCCGGTGGACCCCAAAACATTGCCGAAACGGACCACCACAAATCTGGTGCCGTTTTCGCGCCGGGAAATTGTGTCGCTGGCTTGTATATATTCTTCCGCCAGACGTTTGGTAGCCCCCATGACATTGGTCGGGTTGACGGCCTTGTCGGTGGAAATCTGGACCATGCAATTGACGCCGGCCTTGCGGCAGGCGTCGGCAACAATGCGGCTGCCCACAACATTGGTGAGAATGCCTTCCATGGGGTTTTCTTCAACCAGCGGCACATGCTTGAAGGCCGCAGCATGGAAAACCAATTCCGGCTTGGTGCGCTGCATTACATCATCGATGCGGTCCCGGTCGCGGACATCACCCAGCATGGCAAGGCGGGGCAGGTCAGGAAATTTCAGGCCGATTTCCTGGTCAATCAGATATAGCTGATATTCGGAATTATCCAGTAACGCCAAGCTGGCTGGTTCCAGGGCGCTGATCTGGCGGACAAGCTCGGATCCAATGGATCCTCCGGCACCGGTCACCAAGACCCGCTTCCCGGTCACGAGCCTTTTCATGGCAGGACGGTCCAGCGTCGTTTGTGCCCGGCCGAGCAGATCTTCAACCGCGATGGGGCGCAGTTCCATCTTCTCGTCCTGAATTCCGGCTTTCAGTTCGGAAAGCTTGGGCAGCCTTGCAACCGTGATTCCCTCTGCCTGGGCCATTTCGAACAGCTTCCGCAACTGGGTGGGCTCAATATTATCCTTGGTCAGGATGATTTTTTGCGGCGGTTGCTTCAGGCTTTTCCAATTGTCCGGTTGGATCGATTTCAAGGTGCCGATGACCGGAACACCATGAATGGTATGGCCAACCCGGCGCGGTTTTTCAGAAATCAGTGCCACGGCCTTGAACATGCCCTTATGATCGCGGCTTTGTTCCCGCAAAAACAGCTCGGCTTCATCACCAGCGCCGATCAACATCACCGGCAACCGTTTATAGCCGTTTTTCTCAAGCAGATGTCCCGTATGCCGGTCCTTGAGCAAGCGGTAAAAGAAACGAGGGCCGCCCAGCATGGCGATCAGCACAATCCAGTTGATCACCGGCAGCGAACGCGGAACCAGTTCCAGCCGGTTCAGGGAAAACAAGATCGGCAGGAAAATCAAGACTGCGACTGTAACCGCTCTGGTAATGGCGACCAGGTCATTCATGGAGGCATAACGCCAAATTCCACGATATAAACGCAAAAACCAAAAGACAGGAGCACAGATCAGAACAAAGATCCCGGTCGTCTGTATGAAAAACTCATCAGGATAATATTGAATTTCGTTGCCGATACGCAGATACAGCGCCAATGGCAGGGACAAGCCTGCCATGATCATGTCATGAACAAACGCAATGCGCGCCTGATGGGATTTGAATAAGGGCGTCATGATTGCGATTTTCTAGTCCCACGGGGATTGGAGTGCAAGTAAAGCTTCATGATATATCCTGCCTATGCCCGCGATACCAGTCCGCGGTTTCCTTCAATCCTTCCTCGGGGGAATAAATCGGCATCCAGCCGGGTATTTTTCCATCCACCGTTAAGGATTCGGTCAGGCGTTGTATCATGTTGGACCGGCCGCTCAGCCTTCCGGCCATTTTCAGGGCCGCGACCGGGACAGGCAACAGGCGGGCAGGATATCCCAGCGCTTTTGCCGTGAGGCGGAAAAGTTCGGGCGTGGAGAGATCATGCTGATCGCTTGGCAAATAGATGCCCGGCAGGCAGTGGATCGCATGGGAAATGGCATGAGTCAGGTTTTTTACGTAGATCATGCTGCGCCGGTTCTTGATGGCACCTACCGGCAACGGCAAGCCCCGGGTCAGCAGCCTCAGCAGGGCTATGAAATTTCCCTTCACCTGAGGGCCATAAACTAGAGGGGGGCGTAGGATGACGATTTCCATGCGCCCGGCATAGCGTAAAAGCGCCTCTTCCGCTTCGGCTTTGCTAACCCCGTAAGGGTCACAGGGGGCGAGTTCGTCATCCGCGCTGAGGGGATGCTGGGATTCCTCCCCCATGGTTTTGACTGAGCTCAGGTAGATGAAGCGCCGGGCGCCTTTCTCGGCCGCCTGCCGGGCCAGGTTTTCGGTGCCATGCAGGTTGACTTCACGATAGATATCAATGGGGTTTTCCGAGGTTTCATTCATGACATGGGCGCGGTTCGCCAAATGAATGACAGTGTCAATGTCATCCAAGTAGGGGTGCCAATCCGTATTGCCGTCGATCTCGCCGATTTCCACCCTTGTTGGCTGAATGACCGTATATCCGGCAGCTTGCAGATCGGGAACAAGATGCTTGCCGACGAAACCAGTGCTTCCGGTTAGAAGGACTTTCCCGCCCAGATCAGTCATGAAGGGCACCCCGTGATTTCTCGGCATGTCTGGAATTCATCCAGAAGATCAGAAGGCCGATCAAGGCAGCAGCGGCGGCCAGTGCGTAATAGGGAGCGGCTACCGACCAGCCGGCCAAGATGATCAATCCGCAATTGGTCAGCGCGATCATCAAACTGACCCGGGCATGGCTATGTCCGGATCGGACAGCGCGCTGGTAGTAGTGATCCCGGTGGGCTTCCCATATTTTTTCCCGACGGATGATGCGTTTTAACAAGGTAAGGCCGGCATCGGTCAGATAATATCCGGGCAGAATGATGGCGGCTGCCCATTCTCCGCGGGCTGCAAGAACCAACAGAAGGCCGCCGAGAAAATAACCCAGAGGAATGCTGCCGACATCGCCAAGGAAAATCTTCGCCGGGTGCCAATTCCAGATCAAAAAACCGGCTGTTGCCGCGGCGATCAGAAGACCGGGAGCCAGCTCGAATGTTGGAAACGGATTGCTGGCAGACTGTGCGCTGGACAGGGTGATCAAGGTGAACCCCAGGCCAATGCCTATGGCTTCCACCCCGGAGATGCCATCAATGCCATCCATGAAGTTGAAAAAATTGATGAATGCGGTCCACGCCAGAATGATCAAAATCGCGATCAGCCAGACTGGGAGATATGCCTCCAGCGGGATGCCATGCTGAAAAACCCAGGGCAGCGACATACCGGTCAGCACCAGTTGGGCGAGGAAGCGGATTTTGGCGGATAAGTCATAGATATCATCCAACCAGGACATGCCAGCCAGTAAAAAACCGACCCCTAGCGGCAGATAGTCCAGCAATGCCCCGTCTGGTCCCAACTGCCAAAGCCATACGGCGAGAATAATCGAAGTGACGGCGATTCCGCCTCCGCGAGGTGTCGGCACCTTGTGGCTCGACCGATGGTTGGGGTGATCAAGGATGGCCCGTTTGCGCAGGAACAGCAGCACCATACCGGTCACAGCAACGGAGGAGGCAGACAGAATGAGAAACAGGGTGATATTTTCAAACATTCCAGCCTTATAACCGCAGTCTCTGTCTCTGACCAGTGGCTGTTGCATGTTGTGCGGTGTTTGACATGCATCGTCGAAATAGGTACACCGCAATTTGGCGGATGACACGGATTTCGGACGATATCCTAATGAACTTCAGGGAAGCATTTTAATGATTGAAAATCCTCGCATTGCGGTTGTCGGTCTGGGATATGTCGGATTGCCTTTGGCTGCTGCTTTGTCGACCGAATTTTCGACCATTGGATTTGATATAGATGAAGGCCGTGTCAAGGAATTGAAGCAAGGTCATGATCGGACCGGCGAGCTTTCCAGTGGTGCCTTGCGGGATGCGCCTTTAAGTCTGTCCGCCACTCTGTCGGAAATTTCGGATGCGGATATCTATATCGTGACTGTTCCGACCCCGGTTGATGAAAACAACCTTCCGGATCTGAACGCATTGCGCAAGGCTTCCCAATCTGTTGGGACTGTTCTGCAATCAGGCAATGTGGTTGTTTATGAAAGCACCGTTTATCCCGGCGTCACGGAAGATTTCTGCGGCCCGATCCTGGAAGAGGTATCGGGGCTTAAGGCGGGTACGGATTTCTACCTGGGGTATTCTCCGGAACGCATCAACCCTGGCGATAAGGTCCATACGGTTGACAAGATCACCAAGGTGGTCGCCGGACAGACCTCAGAGGTCTCTGAGCTTCTGGCACGTATTTATGGTTCCATGAATAACGGCAATATCTTCATTGCCCGTAATATTCCAACCGCCGAAGCGTCCAAGGTCATCGAGAATGCACAGCGCGATATCAATATCGCTTTTGTCAACGAAATCGCGACCATTTTCGGCAAAATGGGTATTTCGGTTTATGATGTGCTCGATGCAGCGAGCACCAAGTGGAATTTCCTGAATTTTCAGCCGGGGCTTGTCGGCGGGCATTGCATCGGTGTGGATCCCTATTACCTGGCGCATGCAGCGCAGGAAATCGGCCTGGATCCCAAGATCATCCTGTCGGGACGTGAGACCAATGACAATATGAGCAAGGTTATCGCTGGGCGGATCAATGATTTGCTGACAGGGCCTTCTAAGCTTCTGGTCTTGGGAATTACCTTCAAGGAAAATGTTCCGGATATTCGCAACTCCAAAGTCGGGGATTTGATTGCCGCCTTTAAGGAGCAAGGGCATGATATCACTGTATTTGATCCTCTGGCGGATAAAGAAGAGACCCTTGACGAATATGGGATTGAGCTTTCTGACGATTTGGGCAGCGGCTATGACTGCGTTGTCGGGGCTGTCCCGCACGATGTTTTCAATGAATATTCGTTACGTGAGTTGCTGAAGGAAGGTGGTCTGGTTGCGGATGTAAAGGGTATGTGGCGTCATCGCAGCCTGCCGGACAGCTTGCGCCGCTGGAGCATGTAAGGCCGGACGGAATATCACCGGGCTTTACGGATCTGATCCTTTCTAGGTGAATATCCCCAGTTCGATAGCATTTTTGATATTCGGGCGGTTGCCAATGCTCATTGATCAGGCCATGGGCGCTGTCTGAAACGGTTCCGCCCCCTTGAAGCGAAAGCCTGCGGGCGGCTCTTGGCGGGTCCGGTTGAGAAAGCCGGACAAGACCAGAAGTGCGCCATCCGAAAAGGAAAAAATCAGGTCTTCCTGATCCCGGATGATCTCCATTTCATCCGATCGGAACGCGAAAAACAAATTTTCACCCGGTTCCACAGTCATCAAAATCACGGTTCCTGCTTCGGGCCGGAGGATACGCCGGTGCCAGATCCGCTCTTTCTGGTTCCACGCAAGCCAGTGGCGCGCGGAATATTCTTTCAGTGCGTCTGTGTCCATGAGTGTCGCCGCATCCGGCAAGGGGAGGGAGATGCAACCGGAGACCTGTCGGCGAAAACGAAGGTCCCAGGTGGCAAGGGGCAGTCCTTCGGGCGATAGGACGGACAAGGTGTTGCCGTCGGTTTCAAAGCAGAAGTTCCGAACTGAAGGCGCGGCGTCCGGCGAAACGGATGCTTGCGCTTGCTTCCGAAAAGGGAATTGAGCTGGCATGTAATACTATCCCGGAGCAGGCAGGAAATGGAGGCAGATATAAGTCCGCCTACCTTATCCCAGCATAGGTCAATCGGGACAGGGGGCAACTGTCAGAAGTGACAGAGCGGCCCATCAGCCTCCTGTCACTCCTGATGGAAGGCCCATTTAATAATCGTGGCTTCTTCACCGGCCAAGCCGGTAAGCACAATCTGTTGTGAGCGGCGCAACTCGCCATCTCCCATGTAAACGCTGTCTTCCAGGCTCATTTCTGCACCCTTGCAGCGGAATTTATAGCCGCTGCCGCCCGGCAGTCTGACCAGGGCGGAGGACTGGTTGTTGACCAGGGAGACGGAGCATTTCGGATGTAGATGAAAGCGTATTTTGAATGCCGCCCGTTCCTTGGTTGAACTGCCTTCCAATTTGTCTTCGCCGCGAAGATCGGTGCCGTCTTCGGACAGGTATACCCGCCTGGTGTGTTGGAGGCCAAAGCTTGGCACATAGCCGTTATGTGCAACGGTAACCCAGCTGGGGCCATCGCCGTCATGGCGGGTGATCTCGCAGGCGGCCCGGCGTCTTGTAAACCCGCCTTTGTCCCGCAAGGCACTGGAATTTGTTTCATCCAGGGTTAATGTGCTGTGTGCCGCTGTGGTGCGCCTGACTTCCTGCCAACGCGGACTGCTGTCCAGGCCGCAATTCACCAGCAACCGATCCTTACCAATGCTGATCTCCAGGGCGGCGGTTTCCGCATGGGCATGTTTGTCATAGGGGGCTGGTGGCGGGGCGCCTGCATCTATGAGGGCAATGGTCTTGCCTGCCTGAAGCCGTTCGAAACCGCAGTGGGGAAGCCGTTGCGGAGCTGTTGCTTTACTGCCAGATCGGCGGAGCAAAGCCTCGATCTCGGCGGGATGGCCTTCCCGACCGCCATTAAAGATGCCCAAGCCGCCGTCGCCATGGCGGAAAAACCGAATGGTCGCGGCGCAGCGGTCCAGCGCGTTCAAGATGACGCCTGGAACATCCATGCCGGCATCCTGAAACGCTGCCTGCATTTCGACAAATTCCCGAAAGACTGCGACCAGATCCTCAGGGTTGCGGGTGGCGGGGCCACCGTCTGCAAGAAACTGTTTCGACAGATCTTCCTGCAACTGATCCATGACTTTGTCCAGGCGTACCGAAAGGTTGGGCATGGAAAGCTGTGCGATCACAAGACCCTTTGCCACGGTGAAGCGGTCTATATTTTGCGGGCCGAAGGGGGAAACCCGGGTCAGATGCCTGACCTGGCGGCGCAGACTCTGGGTCACCTGCTGCTGGAACAGGGGATCTGCATTCTCGATGAAAAAGGGCCAATGGCGAAGCCAGGTGGAAATCCTGTTTGCAATCACGGCCGGTTTCCAGGCGGAAGGATAGAGACGGATGCTTGCCAGGTTGTTATTCCGGGTGATCCAGTCGGAGGTGAGGGCGCGTGCTTTCAGGATCGCAATTTCACTTCCATATGCCTGGAGATCCCGAATCCAGCGGAAATCATTCATTGCGCACAGCCAGTCAGGACTGGCGCCGGCGGCTTCCCAGGGGTTGCGTTCCTGGGCAATGGTTTGGCCGGCAAAATGATAGCGACCGGTTGCGATCGCTTCGCCGCGTGCGGGCTCTCCGGCCCAGGGGCTGTCGATACGATGTTTGCGGAAAGGGAATGTGCCGCCCAGCAGGGTCAACCCATAAAGCGCCCGCCCGCCCGTCAGTCGGAACAGGGCATAGCGCAAGACCGGCCAGAATTTTCCTGTGTTCAAGGTGCCTTCAGACGCCTGCATCACTCCCTCAATCTTCTTTTTAATCCCCGCGCAAGCGCCGGATGTTTTCTGCATATTTTTCAGGGCCGCCGACAAAGGTCGCGGTCCCGGCAACCAGGACATTGGCCCCGGCTTCAATGGCAAGCGGTGCTGTGTCGAAATTGATGCCTCCATCCACCTGCAGATCGATCTCGCGGCCGCTGGCATCGATCTTGGCCCGCAATTCCCGGATTTTATCAAGCTGGTTCATAATGAAGCTCTGGCCGCCGAAACCGGGGTTGACTGACATGACCAGGATCAGATCGACCATATCCATCAGATAATCCACAGTGCTGGCTGGCGTGGCCGGGTTCAAGACAATCCCGGCCTTCTTACCCAGAGACTTGATATGCTGGACTGTGCGATGGCTGTGCGGGCCCGCTTCCGGATGGATCGTGATGATGTCGCAGCCGGCTGCGGCAAAGTCATCCAGGAAGGGATCAACCGGGGAAATCATTAAATGAGTATCAAATGTCTTTTCCGTATGCGGGCGAAGCGCTTTGACGATCGGCGCGCCCAGCGTGATATTCGGCACAAAATGGCCATCCATCACATCAATATGGATATAGTCGGCGCCGGCCGCGTCGATGGCACGGATTTCCTCACCAAGTTTGGAGAAATCAGCGGAAAGAATGCTGGGGGCGATACGGACGGGGCGGGACATAATTCAAGACTCCGGAACAGTGCGCTCATTCAGGCGCACCCTGCCGAAACTAGGGCGGAAAGGCAAGTGCAGAAGCCTGTTTAGACCGGCAATGAGTCAGAATTATGGCCGCGATGTCTTTTCTGTGCGAGAGGTTGCTTTTGCCGGGGTCAAAAACAGACGGCGGCCAAGGGTTCCGACCATAGCCCAGCCTAACATGTAACAAACCCCGCCAACCGGTGTCAGCGCTGAAAAGAATACAACATCGGTCAGTCCCATCAGGATCAGGTTGACGGAAAACATTATCTGTCCTGCCAGAAACAGAATCCCGGCGAGCGCGGCAAGCCTCGGCTGGAGGGAAGAAAGCCAGATGCAGATCATAAAGCCCGGAATGTGGAAAAACAGGAATTGGCTGGCGGTGGCCAGGCGTTTTATGGCTTCCGGCTCCAAAGCCGCGTGGGAGGCGATGGCACCGACAGCGACTGCTGCCAATCCGAACAGGCCGGAAATGAAGATAAAAAATGCGGAAAGCCTTGAATTCATGGAAATCGCGTATTGATTGATGGTCATGGCGAGACTATCGCCAATGGAAAAGGCCCGCAAGCGCGGGCCCTTTCGCAAAAGAATTTTTATCTGGGTTTCGTTAAGCGAATTGATCGACAATCTGGCCGAGGGCCCTGGTCTGTTCGCTTTCCTGATCCTGGTTGCCGTTCACCACTGTGGTGGAATTTTCCTGCCGGGTCGCCTGATTAGTGTCATTGGCGGGCTGGAAGCCGGTGGCGTCGACCTCCCCTGCCGCCGGTGTGGCCGGCGGCGGGGCGCTGTTTTGACGTGCGGCCTGCTGTGCTTCGGCACTGATGGTGACGGTGTCTTCTGTGTCAGAAGGCTGGAAGCCCCTGGCCGTGTCACCGTCGCTTTCCTGAGGCTGTTGTGTGGCCCTTGCCTCCGGCGGGGTGGCGGTGTCCTCGGCGCGGTCAACACGCCGGGTCTCCGTGCCGCCGGTATCTTCGGCGCGGGTCCGTTCCTCGTCCTCACGAAGCCGGTCCTGCTCCGCCTGACGGTTGGTGTCATTGGTCCGGGTCACTTGCCCCGGATCAAATGGGGCGTTGCCGCCAACTCCAGCGAGATCAGTCATTTCTTGCGTCCTTCGCTTGCAAAATGCCGGGTGCGGGACAATCCCGAACTGTTTGATTTTCCAGAAACTATTCTTTGAATAGCGCGATTGGAAAAGACATTTTGCCGGGCCCACGACCGATCATATATCACCTGATGAACCGGTCCAGGCTCTCTCTCCATCTCATAATATAGTGGAAAAACGTTGGAAATTCAAGGAAACCTGTTGTTTGCGGGGATTTGTGGTGAATGGTGAATGCCCCTCAGGCACTTGATTATCGCATCGGGCATTTCAATATCCTGGGCAATCGGGTATGCCGGTTTGCCTTTTGCACCAGATACGGAAACAGATGATGAAAAATAAACAAGCCCCTATGAAGATCGACATCGTTTCCGATGTTGTCTGCCCCTGGTGCGTCGTTGGATACCGGCAGTTGGAAGAGGCTCTGGCGGAAAGCGGCATTGAAGCGGAAATTATCTGGCACCCGTTTGAATTGAACCCGCAGATGGCAACGGATGGGGAAAATCTGCGCGAGCATCTCATGGCCAAATATGGCTCGACTGTGGATCAGTCCAGACAGGCGCGCGAACAGTTGACCGCAGTGGGAGAAACCCTTGGTTTTCGGTTCAACTTCTCTGACGAGAGCCGGATCTACAACACTTTTGACGCTCATCGCCTGATCCGTTGGGCGGCGGATCACGGCAAGGCCCACGACCTCAAGATGGCACTCTTCTCGAGCTATTTCACGCAAGGGAAGAATATCAGTGATCATAAGGTCTTGGCACAGGCCGCCCATTCTGTCGGGTTGGACAAGTCTGAGGCCATGGCAGTGCTGAAAGACGGCCGGTTTACCTATGAGGTGCGGGCCGAGGAATCATTCTGGACGGAAAACGGCATCAGCGGCGTTCCTGCGGTGGTGTTCCAGCAAAAACATCTGATGACGGGGGCCCAGGGGGTGAAAAACTATCGTCACATGCTCAGTCAGCTGACCGCCAAAGCGGAATGAAGGGGGCTCAGCGCCTGGCCCTGGGGTCCAGCGCATCTTGAAGGCCGTCTCCCAGGAAATTGAAGGCAATCACGGTGACGAAAATCATCAGGCCGGGCCAGACTGCCAGCATGGGCGCATCCCATAGATAATCCTGGACATTATTAAGCATATTGCCCCAGCTGGCGGTGGGTGGCTGGATGCCGAGTGCCAGGAAGCTCAGCACGGATTCCAGCAGGATCACATTGCCGATGGTCAAAGTGGTGGCCACCACGATAGGTGATGCCACATTGGGAAGGATATGGCGGCACAAAATGGCAGGGCTGCCCAGTCCCTGCGCCCTGGCGGCAATAACAAATTCCCGGCGGCGCAGGCTCAGGGTCTCGGCCCGGACCAGTCGGGCCACCGTGGTCCAGCCAACAAGGCTGATGATCAGGATGATGCGATAGAGGCTGAAAAGTTCCGATTGGGCGATGCTGTCGGGCAGGCCCAGCTTTTGGGGATCAACCGCCGCCAGCACGATCAAGAGGGGCAGCAGGGGCAGCGCGATCACCGCATCGGTCGCGCGCATCAAAAAACCATCGGGCCAACCGCCGAAATAGCCGGCTATCAGACCAATCATGGTCCCCAACAGAGCCGCCAGTAATGCCGCAATGATCCCGACCATCAGGGAAACCCGGCCGCCATATAACAGGCGCAGGAAAACGTCACGCCCGGCTTCATCGGTGCCCAGCCAGTGATCGGCACTGGGCGGGGCCAGGCGGTTGAACAGGTCCGCCGCACCGGCATCAAGCCCCAGCAACATTTCCAGGGCCGGGGCGAATAGCGCGAGCAAGGCCAGCAGGACCACCAGGGCCAGCGCCAGCAGGGCCAACCGGTGCCTGGCAAACTGCCGCCAAAAACCATCATGCGTGGGAAGGCCGGGATTGGAATATTCAACCGCCAAGTTTCACCTCCTCCAGCTCGATGCGCGGATCAAGCAGGCCATAACAAAGATCGGCGAGGATATTGCCCAGCAGCGTGGTGGCGGTGGCCAGCAGGAAACCAACCATGGCCAGATTGTAATCGTTGCCCAGAACGGAATCATAAATTGTCTTACCCATGCCCGGCCAGGCAAAGATCGTTTCTATGATCAAGGTGCCGGAAAAGAGCGATCCAAAACTGAGGGCTATGATAGTCACCAGTGGCAATAGCGCATTGCGCAGCACATGATGGGTGAGTAGTCGTGTTTCACTAACTCCTTTGGCCAGGGCGGTCCTTACATAATCCTGGCGCAGGGTCTGCAAGCTGGCGGCGCGCATGAATCGCAGATAGGTGCCAACATTCAGGATGGTGAGGGTGGCCACCGGTAAAATCAAATGACGCAGATGGTCCATCAGCCCGGCATCGCCCGGAGGGGCCGCGCTGGCCGGCAGCCAGTTCAGGGTCACGGCAAAGCCGATGATCATCAGGATGGCAAACCAGAAGGGCGGCACGGAGATGCCGGCAAAACTGGCAAGATTGACGGTATAGTCAAACCATCCATAGGCCTTCCGGGCAGCCAGCAGGCCCAGCGGAACCGCGATGACGATGGATAGCAGGACCACCGGCAGCATCAGGATCAGCGTGTTTACCAACCGCGGCCATAAGACCTCCCAGACCGGCTGGCCGAACAGCCTGGAATAGCCAAAATCCCCTTGCAAAGCCTGGGTGAGCCAGTTCCAAAACCGGGTTATGATCGGCTGATCAAGCCCATAGAGGGCTTTCAGGCGGGCCGCGTCCGCGGGTGTCAGGTCCGGATTGGATTGCACCATCAGATCGATAGGGTCACCCGGCATCAATCCCATCAGCCAATAGGTCAGAAAGATCACAATGAACAGGATGAGGCCGGACTGCGCCAGCCGCCGGGCCAGAAAAGCCGCCATCAGGGCGCCCTATGCCAGTTTTCAACCCATAGCGTGCTGGGATATTGGTGGCCGGTCGGAACCAGTCCTTTCAGGTCCTTTGGCAGGATGTAAGGGTTCGCCCGGTAATAGAGCGGCAAGACCGGCAGGTCTGTTGCATATAGCTCCTGCATTCTGTCCCAGGCGGCCTGGTTCTGATCCGCCTCACATTTCAGATCCATATCCTCGATTAATTGATCCATCTCCGGCTTGGCATATCCGGTGTAATTCTGGCCGGCCCAATTATTTTCCTCGTTGGGGATCTGATCGGATTTCAATGTGGTTAGCGGAATATGCTTGGGCGAGGAAAACCAGGCGAACATGGCCATGCCGGTGAATTTGCGCTTGGAGACGGTTTCACCGAAGAAAACCCGGGCGGGTTCATTGCGGATCCGCACGTCAACGCCGATTTTCTTCCATTGGGATTGCAGCACCTGTTCAACCAGCTCACGGGTCTTGTTGCCCGCGGTGGTCATCAATTCCAATTGCAGCTTTTCACCTTCTGCATTCCGTCGGACACCGTCCGAAGCCAGGGTCCATCCGGCCTCTTCCAACAGGCGGCTGGCGGCTTCGGGGTCAAAGTCATATCGCGGCGCGTCAGGGTTATAGACGGAATCGAGCGGATTGACAGAACCATGGGCAACCGGTTGTTTTCCGGCAAATAGCTGCTGGCTGATGGCATCGCGGTCAATGCCTTGCAGCAGGGCGCGGCGCACCCGCACATCCGCCAGGATGGGGTTTTCCAGCATCAGATCGATATGTTCGTATACCAACCCTTGTTTGTAGATGAACTGGAAATCATCGCCGTGGCGGCGTTCAAACGCCAGGGCCTGGTCCGTGGTTAGGCCCGACTCTCCGGCAATCATATCAATGTCTCCGCTCAACAGATTGGCGGTCAGGGCGGCGGTATTTTCAATGGCGCGGATCTCAATCTCATCGAACCAGGGTTTTTTGCCCCACCAGCGTTCATTGCGCACCAGTGTGATTGACTGCCCATTTTGAACATTGCTAACCCGATAGGGGCCATACCAAAGGGCGGGGTTGGTCGGGTCTTTTTCATAAAGTGTGCGATTTTGATATTCGCGCGGATCGTCTGAATAAGGCCGGTCCACATGGGACGGCAACAGGGTGAAGCCGGGTATTCCCTGATAATCGCAACTGCGTCGGTTCATAACCAAGGTAAAGGTCTTGTCGTCGATCACCTCAATCTTTTCGATCCGGCGGTAAAACTCGAAATTGTCGATCCCCGATTCCGGGTTGGCACCCACTTCCCAGGTAAACATCACGTCCCGGGTGGTGATAGGTGTGCCGTCGCCCCAGACGGCTTTCGGATCCAGGCTGTAGGTAACGGCGATGCCCTCTTTGCCACTTTCGGTGACCACATATTTTGCCGTGCCCTTGTCGAAATCCGGCAGTTCGGTGCAAAGCAGGCAGACATCTTCCCAATTCGCGTCATAAACACTAATCGGGCGTCGGGTCATGCCCAGGATATAGCTCTTTGCCATCATGGAATCATAGGCCGGGTGCAAACTGCCGGGATATTGGCTGATGCCGATCACCAAACGTTTGTTTTCGGCCCATGCCGTGCCGCTGATAATGAAGGTAAGCAAAAGGCAGGTCAGCTGGATCCAGCGCATAAGGTTCCTCGGGCGTGGTGAAAATTACGGTTGAATGGAGGATGGCGCAGAACACCGCCCCGGATCAAGTCACCAAGGCGCGATGAAGTGGGCTCAACCTTTCCTCCCCATGGGAAACAGCGGATATTTAATCGTTATGCCGGGGAAAAAACGGTGCCTGCCGACACCGGTTTTCCGGGCAGATTGAGACTCATCCGCGCATGCGGCTGCCCATTGGATCATAGAGCGGTTCCTTTTGCAGCCGTGCCGGTTTCAATTCTCCCAAGATCTCAACCGCAAACCCGTCTGGTTTGTCGGCCAGATTGCTTGGCACATAGCCCATGGCGACGCTCGCGCCAATATGGTGGGCGTAACCGCCGGAACTGACATAACCGACGCATTGCCCTTCATAAAAAATTGCCTCGTCATTGGAGACATCAATGTCATCGGTATCGATTACCAGAGTGATGAGCTTTTGTTTCGGACCGGTCTCTTTTTCTTTCAAGGCGGCTTCACGGCCGATGAAATCTCCCTTGTCCCAGTTGATGAAGGCATCCAGGCCGGATTCCGCTGCGGTGAAATCGGGCCGGAAATCCAATGTCCAAATACCCCAGTTTTTTTCCAGCCGCATGGACATCAATGCCCGCGCGCCATAGAGGGTGAGGCCAAGATCGGAACCGGCCTCCTCCACTTGTTCAAACAGTTTTAGAAGATATTGCGGGGCGACATAAATCTCGTAACCCAACTCGCCCGAAAAGCTGACTCTGGCTAGGATGGCAGGGACATTGCCGACGGTGGTTTGCCGGATATCACGGAATTTAAACGCCTCCGCGCTGACATCATCCCGGCAGATCCGCTGCAAAAGTTTCCGGGCCTTGGGGCCGGACAGCGCCAGCCCGTGAAACGCATCGGAACGATTGCGGTAGGCAACTCCTTCATCCGGCAGATGCCTCTCGAACCAGCGGCGGTGCATTTCCTGCGCCCCGCCGGATCCAAACAGGATGAAATGATCTTCCGTTAAGCAGGCTACCGTCAGATCACCATAAAGCTTGCCTTTTGGCGTGAGCATGGGCGTCAGGGTGAGGCGGCCCGGTTTCGGCAGTTTGGCGGCAAGAAGACGGTTCAGGAAAGATCTGGCGCCTGGGCCTTTGAATTCATGCTTGGCGAAATTGGCGATCTCAATCGCGCCAACATCTTCACGAACCGCCTTCACTTCTTTGGCCACATGGTCAAAGGCATTGGAGCGGTGGAAGGTGGGCTCCTCATGGGCCTCTTCCGGCGAATTTGCAAACCACAGAGCATTTTCCAGGCCGAACCCATCACCCATGACGGCACCGCGTGCTTTCAGTCGGTCATAAAGCGCGGTGGTTTTCTGGCAGCGGCCTTCGGGGAGAGTCTCGTTCGGATAGGTCAGCAAAAATCGCCTGGAATAATTTTCCGCCGATTTGATGGTGCCGTATTCCCTGGTGGCAAATTCGCCAAAGCGCGCGATATCCATGGCCCAGACATCGATGGAAGGTTCGCCTTCGATCATCCATTCTGCCATGCAAAGACCAACCCCGCCGCCCTGGCAGAAACCGGCCATCACGCCAACCGCGGCCCAATAGTTTTTCATGCCGGGCACTGGGCCGATCATCGGGTTGCCATCGGGGCCGAAAGTGAAGGGGCCGTTGACCACTGTTTTGATCCCGGCCTCGCCCAGGGGCGGGATGCGTTCAAACGCCAGCTCCAGTCGTTCGGAGATGCGGTCAAGATCCGGCGGCAGCAGTTCATGGCCGAAATCCCATGGTGTGCCCTCCACCTTCCAGGGCGTGGATTTGGGCTCGTAGGTGCCAAGCAGCAGGCCTTGATGTTCCTGCCGAAAATAGATATTGGCCTCGTAATCGATACCGCAGGGCAGCCAGCGGTTTTCCGCCTCGATCTCGGGGATGGTCTCGGTGATCAGGTAGTGATGCTCCATCGGTTGGACCGGAAGATCGATTCCTGCCAGATGGCCGACCTCGCGCGCCCAAAGGCCGCCGGCATTCACGATGATCTCCGCATTGATGGTACCGTTGGGCGTGACCACATCCCAGCTGCCGTCGGCACGCTGATTGGTCTCGATCACCGGCGTGTTGCGGTAATATTTCGCGCCATAATGTTTGGCGGATTTGGCATAGGCATAGGTCACCCCGCTTGGGTCCACATGACCGTCAATCGGGTCATAAAGTGCGCCGAGATAATGTTTGGGGTCGATCAGGGGATGCATCTCGGCGACCTCTTTCAGGTCGATAAATTCCTGGTCCAGGCCCATATAGCGCGCCTTTGAGCGTTCGCGCTTCAGGTAATCAAGCCGCTCCGGGGTCGAGGCCAGATAAAAACCGCCGGTGGTATGCAGGCCGACCGACTGGCCGGACAGCTCCTCAATTTCCTTGTAGAGATTAATGGTATAGCTTTGCAGGCGGGAGATATTCGGGTCCGAGCTGATGGTGTGGATCTGGCCGGCCGCATGCCAGCTGGATCCGGAGGTCAGTTCCGAGCGTTCCAGCAGGATCACATCCTTCCAGCCGAACTTTGCCAGATGATAGAGGATTGAGCAGCCAACGACACCGCCGCCGATGATCACCACTTTTGCATGGGTTTCCATAATTTTCACTCCCGGAGATTTTCTTCAGTTTAAATGTCGCAATTGCCGGGTCCTTGTTCTTTTTCCGGCAGCTTTTGTTGCAAATCAGTTCAGGGGCAATCGTCTGAATTGCCCCGGCCTTGCCGGATCATGGAAATGATCCACCGGGCCGTTGTCACAAATATCCGCATGCATCCGTGCCAGGGTTTCCCGGTCCAGTGTAACACCGAGGCCGGGGCCTTCCGGCACCGGGATCACATTGCCGGTCTGCCGGAACGGGCCGCCTTCAATCACGTCGATATACTGCCAACGGAACAAAGACTGGCTGGGTTCATGCATCCATTGAGTGGCGGCGACCATATGCAGATAGGCCGCGGTGCAGATGCCGGTATCCCCGCTATAACACCAAAAGCCGATCCCCATGGCCTCGCAGGCCCCGATAAAGCGCTGCGCCCGTCCGATCCCGCCCAGAACCGCGAAATTGGTCACGATGTTATCCGGCACGCCGCCAAGGGCGACGATCCGCCGGATATCCGGCATATGGGTGGAAAAGGGGATCGATGAATGTTGGCGCAGTTGGGCCATTTCCTCGAAGGTGGCGACCGGGTCCTCATAATTGCGGATGCTATAGGGGGCGATTTCGCGCAGGATATGGCGGGCGGTCGAAAGCGACCATTGCATATTGGAATCCAGCCGGATCATGGCGGATTTGCCCAGCCTCTCCCGGATGGCTTTGACTGTATCGATCTCCAACTCCGGGTCCCCTAAGATCAGTTTGCCCTCAAAAAAGCTGGAGCCATGATCCTCGGCCATCTGCTGGCAATAATCGGCTACCGCCTGCGGGGAATTTTCACCGCCCTTGCCGTCAATTTCAGGGCGGAAAGCGAAATATTCGGTGAAGGGAATTTCCTTGCGGACCGCACCCCCCAGCAGCTTATAGAGGGGCTGGTCCCAGGCCTTGCCCCGGATGTCCCAAAGCGCGATCTCGATCCCGCCAAAGGCTTTCACGACGGATGAATCATCGGTGTTTTGAACGATCTGCCAGGCAGGCACGCATTTTTTCTCGCAGGCGGCGATCTCGATCGGGTCCATGCCAACCAAAACCTCGCCCATGGCGCGGATGGTCTCCACCACATCCACGGAGGGCGCTTCGCCCAGACCGATAATGCCTTGGTCGGTTTCCACCTCAATAATGGTTTTTGACGTTCCCGGGTAATATCCGGCCGTCCACCAGAAAGGGATCTCCAACGGCATATTGACGGGTGTCGCCTTGGTGGCGGTGATCTTCATGGCACTATCCCCCTTCTTTTTACACGAGTGAATCCGGCAGTTCCTGGCGGCGTCTGGCCATGAAGGCACATAAAACCTCGTCGATACCAGGATCCAGGTCGGGCGCCTGATATTCTTCCAGCATCCGTTTCCAGATACGGTTGGCACGTTGGGCGGCATCTAGGGATCCGTCCTGCTGCCATTGTTCGAAACTGTTGGAATCGTTGGTGACCGGATCATAGAAAGCGGTCTTGAAATTGGCCTGGGTATGGGCGCAACCCAGACAATGTTTGCCCGGTCCCACTTCGCGGATCGCATCCATAGCCTGGCCATTTTCCGAAAGGTCCATACCTTCGCTCATCCGTGCCATCATGCCCAGATGATCGGCATCCAGGATCAGTTTTTCCAGCCCGACCGACAGGCCGCCTTCCAGCCAGCCGGCCGATTGCATCATCAGATTGACGCCGCCCATCATAGCCGGGAAAAGGGTATCGGAGCTCTCCTGCAGGGCCTGGGCATCGGGCAGTTTGGAGGCGGTCAACGATCCGCCGCCGCGCCAGGGCACGCCCAGCCTTCGCGCCAGTTGTCCGGCCGCCAGCAGGGCCAGCGCCGGTTCCGGCATGCCAAAGGTGGGCGCGCCGGAACGCATGGACATGGAACTGGTGAAATTGCCCAGGATCACGGGAGCACCCGGCCGGATCAGTTGGGTGAGCGCGATCCCCGGCAGGGCTTCGGCCAGCATCTGGGTCAGGGTTCCAGCTGTTGAGACCGGGCCCATGGCCCCGGACAGGATGAAAGGTGTGATGATCGTGCCCTGGCCGTGGCGGGCATAGACTTTCAGCGCTGCCAGCATGGTGGAATCATAGGTCAGTGGTGAATTCACATTGATGATATTCACCAGACAGCATTTTTCCTCCACGAAACTGTCCCCGAACAGGATCTTGGCCATTTGCACCGAATCCTCGGCCCGGCTGCCTTCGGTGACAGACCCCATGAAGGCTTTGTCGGAAAAGCGGATATGGGAATAAACCATGTCCAGATGGCGTTTGGGTACGGGAATGTCGGTTGGCTCGCACACGGTGCCGCCGGACATATGCAGATAAGGCAGCTGGTAGATCAGTTTCACCAGGTTTCGAAAATCCTCGATGGTGGCATAACGGCGGCCGTTTTCCAGGTCATGGACAAAGGGCGCGCCATAGATCGGCGCAAAAACCGTGTTGCCGCCGCCGATGATGACCGATTTGGCGGGGTTGCGGGCATGCAGGGTGAATTGACCGGGGGCGCTGGCCTGGATGATTTTGCGCAGCATGCCGCGTTCGAACCGGACCCTGGTGCCTTTCACATCGGCACCGGCCTCGCGGAAGATATCCAATACCTCCATGTCTTCCATGAATTCGACACCGGTTTCCTGCAGCACAGTATCGGCATTATCCTCAATGATCTGCAGCGCCTCTTCATCCAGCAGGTTATAAGTCGGGATCCGTCGCCGAACATAGGGGGCGGCAACCGTAACAGATTTCCCGTCGCGGCGGTTTCGGCCTTTTCTGGTGCGCGCTTCGCTCATTTTTCGGTAACTCAAACTCGTTTCAACATGAATGAGTGTATGGTAATTTCTCTGGGAAACGCCGTAACCTGTAAAAATTGTCCTACTTTTAATAAGTTTGAGTCATGTCAAATCTGCGCACACTTCTTCCCTCTGCCAATTCATTATTTGCCTTTGAGGCAGCAGCCAGGTTGTTGAGCTTCACAAATGCGGCCCGGGAACTGAATGTGACCCAGGCAGCGGTCAGCCACGCGATCAAGAGGCTGGAAGAGAATATGCAGGTGCAGCTTTTTCACCGGGAATACCGAAAGATCAGCCTGACTGATGTGGGGGAGAAATTTTATAATGACGTGGCGATCGGGCTCTCCCATATCGAGCGATCGGCCCGCGAGATCCGCCAGGTCCATGGTGGCAGCCATGTGACCTTTTCGATCACCACGGCTTTTGCCGGCTATTGGATGCTGCCCCGCCTGCCAAACTGGCGGCGTGATCATCCGGATGTGGATCTGCGCCTCCAGACCACGGACAAGGATGTGGATCTGGCGGCCGAAGGGATCACCCTTGGCATCCGGCGCGGGGACGGCAACTGGGAAGGCTATGAATCCGCCCTCTTGGCGGAAGAGGAGATTTATCCCGTCTGCTCGCCTGATTTCTTGCGTCATCATCCGGGTCTAAGAGAGCCGGAGGATTTACTCGACAGCCAATTGATCATTTTTGAGGAGGCGTTCCGGTACCGGCCCGGCTGGGCGGAATGGTTGCGGGAGTTCGGCGTGGAGGAGGCACCACCCAAGGAAAGGTTCCCGATCAATGATTATGCGACCACATTGCATGCGGCCATTGATGGTCATGGGGTTGCCATGGGGTGGCATCATCTGACGACGGATTTGGTGAAACAGGGGCGCCTGGTCCGGCCGATCCCCCATACGGTGCGAACGGGCATGGGGTTCTATGTGGTCTGGGTCAAGGGGCGACCCCTGCCAAATGATGCAAAACTGGTACGGGATTGGCTCTTGGAAGAAGCAGGGCGTGCGTAGAAGAATGCTGACATGGCGCTGTCAGCGGTCTCGGTTCGGGATGGGAGTGACGCGCAAAAGGGGAGATATTGATGTCTGAATTGATGCTCTATGGTCCGGGTGTCCTGTTGGTCTATACGGGATTCATGCTGGGGATTATGAGCCCGGGGCCGAATATCCTGGCGGTGATGGGAACATCCATGCAGGTGGGGCGCCGACAGGGATGTGCGCTGGCGTTGGGCGTGGCGACAGGCTCTTTCCTGTGGGGCGGATTGACCGTTTCCGGCCTCTCTGCCGCTCTGGCTGTTTATGCGGATCTGCTTATTGTGATTAAAGTGCTGGGTGGTTTGTTTCTGCTCTGGCTTGCCTACAAGGCGTTTCGTTCCGCTGCACAGCGTTTGGAGATCAAGACGCAGGGGCTTCAGGAAAATGGACTGTTCCGATTTTATATGCGTGGCCTGCTGATCCAGATGACCAACCCCAAGGCAGCATTTTCCTGGATCGCGATCATTTCCCTCGGCATGCAGCCCCAGGCACCCCTTTGGGTCGGGGTTGCGATCATCCTTGGGACGGGGGGCCTGTCGATTGTGGGGCATATGGCATATGCCTATGCCTTTTCCACGGCCCCTATGGTGCGCCTTTATGCCCGGGCGAGGCGGGTGATCCAGGCGGGCTTTGGTCTGTTCTTTACTTTCGCGGGGCTCAAACTGCTCAGCAGCCGCCTGTAGCCTATGGCCAGATGGCAGCGACCCCCAACAAAATCCCCATGCCGACTATGGCCTGGAGAGACACCCCGGTTGCCAGGATGCGTATGACGTGCCGGTCACTTTTTTCCTCGGCAAAGGTATCGTCGCGCAAGAGCCAATAGTAGCTGTCGTTGGGCAGGATTGCGATGAAAGAGCCGAGACAGACCGCAAACACCGCCATGGTCGCATTGACATCGTTTGTCATCACCACGGGGGCCGCGACCGGGGTGACCGCCGCAAAGGTTGCCATGGACGATCCTTGTGCAAGTTTGAAAAGCGCTGTTAGGCCGAACAGCAACAAAAGGGCGGATATACCGCCGCCCGATAACAGAAAACGATCGGGTGATATCTGTCCGGTGAGAACCACACCAAAGGCACTGGCGACGCCGATGACCAATAATAATGCGCCTGTCCGTCGCACGGCGCTGTCCAGACAGGCGCGGCGTTCATCCGCCGGCGTTTGTGCCATAGCCACGGCTGCAGCAGCCAAAAGCGCTCCTTTGGGCATCAATAGGAAATCGACAGGTCCAATCTCCGTCGGTCCTATGATACTGCCCAATATCAACAGCCCGGTCATGATGATGAAGGGGATGAAAGAAACAAGCAATCGCCGGGAATCACCGGAGGCGGTGCGCATGTGGGCCGTCTTTTGAACAAGAGGTTTTTTTAGACGCCCCCAGAATATTCCCGTCGCCAGGATTGGCACCATCAATAACAGGCCGCACAGTAACAACCTTCCCGGTGTGGTCCCGTCATGACCCAAAACGCCGAGTCCGGCCGCCACGATGAGCGGCCCGGCGGGATAGAGCAGTTTGAACCCCGCATACGCCCCATAGGCGACAGCCAGTTTATACCGCCCGGCCGCGGGCGAGAGGGCTGCGTATGCGGTATCGGGGCAAACCATGCCCGCCCCGGCGACCGGCGAGAGAAACATCGCTGTCCGGCCGGCTGTCTCAGAGATGACATGCTGCCGGGCGAGGGCCGCTGCCAGGGTGAAAGAAGGCAACAGGATCAGTGCAAATTCTCCAAGCGCCCGGCCAAAGCCCAAATTGAATTCCGTGATGATCCGTTCCGCCCCCAAACCGGTTCCCAGTCCAACCGCGATGGTTAACAAGACCATCCAAATCACCAGGGGCAGATCGGGAAGGGCGCGGTTTAAACTTGCGGCAGGGGAAGATGTTGTCTGTGTATCCGTCATGACAGCCTGGTTCCAAATTGAGTATAGATCATGATAGAATCGAATTATGATACGTCATAATGAGAAAATATGAGAGTTAGCATGCCTATAACTCATGCCATGCCGCCACTAAGGTCGCTTCAGGTTTTTGAAGCTGCCGCCAGAAACGGCAATTTCACGGCCGCTGGAGACGAGCTTGGGATCACGCAAAGTGGCGTATCGCGGCAGGTATCAGATCTGGAGGCGGTGTTGGGGGTTGCCCTGTTCATCCGGAATGGAGCACGGCTCAAGATCACACCGGCTGGAGAGCGATTGGCTGTGCAACTGGCTGATGTCCTTGCACGAGCCAGGACCGCTGTGGCCGACGCCAGGCGGTCTGATCAGGTGGTGACTTTGTCGATGCTGCCGTCGGTGGCAACCCGGTGGTTTGCGCCGCGTCTTGGGGAATTCCTGGCGGTGAATCCGGAAATAGACCTTCGCATCACGGCGTCACGGCATCTGGTGGATTTCGCTGCGGAAGCTGTTGATGCTGCGATCCGCTACAGTCCCGCGCCTCAGGGGGATCTTCTGGCTGTAAAGCTTGGCGTGGAAATCATTCTGCCGGTTTGTTCACCTGAATATGCGCGTGATCATGACCTGAAAAGGGCAGCGGATTTGAGCCATGTTACGCTCTTGTGCGGTGATCTCCCGGAAGATTGGTCCGCCTGGTTCGAGGCAGCCGGTATCGGAACCGTGCTCCCCGTCGGGCCGCGCCTGGGGGATGATGGTGCCATCCTGCAAGCGGCTGTCGAGCATCAGGGGGTTGCGTTGGGGCGGTCTCTTCTGGTGGCGGAGGATATTGCCGCCGGGCGCTTGGTTGCTCCCTTTGATGTGTTTCTGGAAGCCAGCTATGCCTATTGGTTTGTCCAGCCGGGAAACGTTGCCTCCACACCGGCTACCGAGGCGGTTAAAGCATGGCTGATGGACCAGTTTTCTCTGCAACAGGAGGCGGTTGGACAGTTGTTCGGGTTATGAAATCAACCGCTTGGCCGGCAGGAAAATCCGCACAGACGTACCGACCCCGACCTCACTTTCCAGGGTGATACGGCCGCCATGCATTTCAACCAGGGATTTGACGATCGGCAGGCCAAGCCCGATCCCTTCGTATGAGCGGACAAAGCTGTCTTCAACCTTGCCAAAAGGTTCGAAGACCCGCTCCTGGTTTTCCGGCGCGATTCCGATGCCGTTATCATGAACCTCCAGGCACAGCCCGCCATCCTCCGATCTCGTGGCGGTCAGGGAGATTTTGCCGCCCGGCCGGGTGAATTTGATCGCGTTGGTCAAAAGATTGACCAGGATCTGTTTCACGCGCCGGGCATCGCCCTTGAATTTGGGCAAGTCATCAGGGCAGTCCACGGTCAGGCAAAGGTTGCCCTCTCGAAGCCTGGTGTCGATCATGCCATGGAGAGAATGGATAAGTTCGCTGATGTCCAACTCGCTCTCATCCAACTCCAGTTTGCCAACCTCAATTCTGGAGACATCCAGGATGTCGCTGATAATCTCCAGGAGATAGCTACCGGAGGCATGGATATCGGTGATGTAATTGCGATATCGGTCATTCTCGATCTCGCCAAAGAGGCCATTCTTCATGATGTCGGAAAAGCCGATGATCGCATTCAAAGGTGTGCGCAACTCATGGCTCATATTATTCATGAATTCGGTTTTGCTGCGGTTGGCGATCTCGGCACGTTCCTTGGCCACGCGCAATTCCGCAGTGCGCTCTGCTACGTGCTGCTCCAGAGTCCGGTTAATCTCGACCAGGGCCCGCTCGGCCTCGATTTCCTTGGTGGCATCCGTATCCGTGCCGCGATAACCGATGAATTGGTCATCTTGATCATAAAAGGGTTTGCCGCTGGACCGGATATAGTAGGTCTGGCCGTTGCGGCCTTCCATGGGATAGATGATCCGGAAGGGTTTATGGTTTTCCAGGTCGGTCAGATGGTTTTCCCAGTGATCCCTATCCTGATCCTGGTTGAAATGCCGAACCAGATTGCGCCGGGACTGTCCGATCACATCTTCCTCGGCCACATTCAGTGTTTCGAAATAGCGGCGTGACACGGATGTGAAGACAAAATTCTCATCGGTTTCCCACTGCCAGTCTGACGAGGCTTCGACAAAATCCTTGAAACGGTTTTGCGAGAGAATAAGTTCCGCCTGGGCGCGCTGTTGCTGCTCACTTACGCGCAGAAAGGCATTATGCCATCGTACCAGTTCGGCGATTTCATCCTCACCCTCCGGTTCCAGGCGTGCCGCCGGATCCAGGGTGCCTTTTTCAAAGGCTTCGAAAGCATTGGTGACCTGACGGATCGGGCGCACGACCTGCCGGGAGTACCGGAGTGCGGCGGCAGTGATAATCAGCAGGCACATGCCGAGCAATCCAAGCGTGATGGTGCCGATATTTCGGGCGGATTTATTCAGGGTCGCCACGGGGACAAAATAAGCGATCCGCCAATTGTTGCTGCGCAAATTGGTCATATTGGCCAGGAATTCCTCGCCGGCGATCTCAAAGGAGGCCAACGACTGTTTCCTATCAAGCAATGTCTTGAGCGACGTCGGGGCGAGGGCACCCCGCAATGCCGGGTCAGGGTGGGCGACGAGATACCCATTTTGGTCCATGACAACAAAAAATGATCCCGGCACGTGGTCCGATTGCTTCAGATGATCGGTGAAAACTTCAAGGCTGTAATTGGCAACGATCAGGGCGCGTGGCTCCTGTTCCAGGGTTTCGCGGTTAACCTCCCGGATCAGGCTGCTGGCGCTGATCACGCGTTCCTGGGGTGTGGACAGGTTGATATTGTCGCGCACGCCGGCCCAGTAGATGAACTCATTGCTTTGGGTCGTTTCCCGGATCAACTGGTTGGTAAAGGCCTGCTGGCTTTCCGGTGTGACCAGGCTGTCCCCAACATGAAAATGTGCCCCTTCGATGGTGTAGATATCCAGGGAAAGAACGCCATCCAAATAGAGATAACTGTTGAGGATGTATCCGATACGGGCCTTTGTCGCCAATTGCGTATAGGTGCTGAATTCCTCTTTCTTGAGGCGGATGGCTTCGACGATTTCGCCAACCCCTGAAATGTCGACAATGAGATTCTCCACCTGGGCCAGATAGAGATCAAGCGTGTCACGCCGTCGTTCGACAGTTTCCTGGGCAAATCCGATGGCCTGGTCATGGATGGCCTTGCTGGAAAAATAGTAAGAAGCCCCACCGACGGTGAGTAGTGGCAGAATACCGAACAGCATCAGGTAAAGCACAAATTTCTTGGCAATGCCGGGCCGGAAAATCATGGGGGTCATCGGGGGACCGTCAATTGCTGACCAGAAGGCCGTCCAGCATGATCAGCGCGTCAACATCTTGGCCGTTGATAAGGTCATGGGCGGCCTTGATCCCCATATAGCCCTGCAGGGCTGGCTGTTGATCGATGGTGACCTGCAGGCTTCCCTGTTTGATGGCTTGCCGGGCTTCTTCAATCGCATCGAAGCCGGCGACCAGCACATCCTTGCGATTGGTGCTTTGCAGATATTCGATGACACCCAAAGCCATCATG
The DNA here is from genome assembly GCF_003385955.1 of Aestuariispira insulae. GTDB lineage: Bacteria > Pseudomonadota > Alphaproteobacteria > UBA8366 > Aestuariispiraceae > Aestuariispira > Aestuariispira insulae. Next base: position 183,258 of record NZ_QRDW01000006.1, on the reverse strand, counting down.
TCATTGGCGCAAAAAATAAGTGTGATGTCCGGTTCATTCTCGAAAAGGGTTTTGATCAGTTCATTGGCCTCATCAATCATCCAGCGGGCAGATTCACTGGCCACGACGTCGATATTGCTGTTTTCCTCAAAGGCCTGCGTTGCACCGTCACGCCGGTCGAGGGCGTTTTGCGCTTCGCGAATGCCCTCGATAATGACGGCCTTGGAAGGTCCTGTCGCCTGGTCGGCGATAAATTTTGCCGATCGATACGCACTGAGTTTGTTATCGATGCTGATGAAAGGGACATTTTCCAACCCGGCCTTTTGCGAGAAGGCCTGATCCAGGCGATTGTCGAGATTGACGACAATAATACCTTCGTCCTGCGCTTTCTTCAGGGCGGGGATCAAGCCCACGGAATCGGCTGGCGCGATGACGATGGCTTGGATGTTCCCGTCATCAACCAACTGTTCGACAATGCGGATCTGTTGGTTGGCGGATGTTTCCTCTGCGGCCGTGCGGACAATCAACTCAATGCCCAGTTCCTTTTCCGCCTTTCTGGCCCCCTTTTCCATGGAGACAAAAAACGGGTTGGTGAGGGTTTTCATCACCAGCGCGATCCGGGTTTCTTTTTCCGCCTTGCTTTGCTGTTGGGTTTCCTCTTCCGTGCTGCTGTCGTCGCAGCCGCTCAGCCCCAGGGCTACGAGGATCAATAGGCCATGCACCAACTTCTTGAATACCATCTAACTATCCGCCTTAAGCCATGTTCTGCGCATCATTGCAGACGGTTTTTAAGGAATAATTAAAGAGGCTAATGAAATCGGTTGGATTGGCGCTTATTTTTCTCCGGCCAGAAAGGCGCTTAGATCCTTATTGATTGCCTTTGCCGCAATTTCGAGAAACCGCTTCCCATCTTCGGGATTGGCCAGTTCCGATGCGGCGGCCATGCGCCCATCGGGGAAGAGGGCGCGATAGTCGCTGGCATCCGTGAACATGCGTTTGATCGGCGCCGCGTCGCTGGGGGCCATGGATTTGATATGGTCCGGGAACAGATATTGGGTTAGGGCAACCTCCGACGGGGTGGCATGCATGCCTTCCTTGTCGCCATAAAGTTCCTGGGTGAGGTTGACCACATCCTTCATAGCAAACCAATTCGCCAGACGGCAGCGGATCGGGCAGTCAGCACCAGCCAGGCTGTATTCCGCGTAGATTTCCTGGAAGGCGGTCTGGACCGTTGTGATATTGCCGCCATGTCCGTTAACAAAATAGAATTGGTCGAAACCATGTCGGCTCAACGATGTAATGTAATCCACAATGAGGGCAATCAGGGTGGTCGGGCGCAGGGTCATGGAGCCGGTGAAGCCCAGATGATGCTGGGCCATGCCGACCGAAATGGTCGGGCCGACGACGATTTCCCGCTCTGCACCGACTTTATGTGCGATGGCCTCAGCCGTTTGTGCGTCGGTGCCGATCAATCCCATGGGACCATGCTGTTCCTGGGAGCCGATGGGCAGGATGATGGCGGACCTATCCGTCAGATAAGCTTCGACTTCCTGCCAGGTCATCAGGCTCAGTTGCATGGACTTATTCCCCTGTCTATCTGATTCTTGGATCCGGGGCTTCTGCCCGGTTTTGCGGCCTCAGTGTGAGGGCAATAAGATGGCCGGGTCAAGCCCGGCCATGACGTATCTTCCTATCAAATATTGGATAAAAACGTCATCCCCGGGTTTGACCCGGGGATCTTTCGCGATGTTCTCAATCTTCCTTGCCGCCGTTAGCCAGGGACCAGGCTTTGGGGTCTTTCAGGAAGGCCTCGACCTGGTCGGTTGCCTCGGCGCTGAAATATCCTTCCTCACGGGCGCAGGCGAGCACTTCCCACCAGTTGGTTAGGGAATGCAACTTAACGCCATGTTCCTTTTCCAAGGCTTCAATGCCTTCGGGGAAAATGCCATATTCAAATACCACGAAACAATGGCCACATTCCGCACCGGCATCCCGGATGCCCTGTACAAAGCTGACCTTGGAGCCGCCATCGGTGGTCATATCTTCCACCAGGAGGACCCGGTCGCCTTCTTTCACATGGCCCTCGATGCGGGCGTTGCGACCAAAACCTTTCGGTTTCTTGCGGATATAGGCCATGGGCAGCATCAGTTGATCGGCGATCCAGGCGGAAAAGGGAATGCCCGCGGTTTCGCCGCCGGCGACCACATCCAGGCTTTCAAAGCCGACGCGCTCCTCAATCGCTGCGGCACCCATCTGCATCAGGCGACGGCGCGCGCGCGGAAATGCGATCAATTTGCGGCAATCTACGTAAACCGGGCTGGCGCGACCACTGGTCAGGATGAAGGGATCTTCCGGGCGGAACAGCACGGATTGGGTTTCAATCAGAATGCGCGCGGCAATGCGGGCGGGGGTAAGCGCCATGGGGTCTTCTCCAAATCTGGATGCACTGGAATTTCACGCATCATAGGGATTGCGCCGTCCCGCGCAACAATTGTTCGCTGATCATTTGGTCAGGATTTTGGCCCTCTGAACAGATGCCCCTGGGCAAAGGCGTTCAAGGTGCAGGCTGTGACCACCAGGGTGGCGAGGCTCGCCAAAAGCAAAGTTAAGCCCGCCAGCCAGCCGGACAGCAGGCTGCCGGTCTGGTCGTGATAATGGAGGCAGGCCGTCGCCAGGGCCGCTGTCGGATAGGTATAGGCCCACCAGGACATGCCGAAAGGCAGACCAACAAAGCGCCGCCAGCGCGGCAGGACCATGAAGAAGGTAAAGAGCGCCGCACCCAAAAGGAATTTCGCAAACCCGTCCATATAGCCGTGGCCCAGTCTTGTCACCGCAACGCAGGCCAGGGCCGGTGGAGCCGTGAAGATGAAAAGCGAAGGCGCGAGGGAGGGCGAGATCGCACGGCGAAAAAACAGACGGTGCAGCGTGATCGGCATTAACGTGATCCAGAAAATCAATCCGATTGCCAGCATCATCCAGGAAAGATCCTGAAACCCCAGCGGGGCGCCGGTGACCGGGGCCACCAATAATGCAACCGAGGGGACAAACCAGGCAGGGGTGATTTCATGGGGTTTATAGCGGCCATCAATCCATTGATTCAGGATCAATACGGTCAATGCGAGAGTAGCGGCCACGCCGGTCAGCCAGAAAATATCCGAAATGAGGGGCAACTGCGCGCTCAGTATTTCCGCAATCAGGAGCAGACCGAGCGGTGCGGCGGGCAGATAATTGCCGCGCACCGGATGGGTGAGGTCGGCCATGACCAGTTTGGGGTGCCGGCCCAGCTTGAAGCCATAGAGCACCAGCACCGCCAGAGCATAGCCGAGGCCAAATCCGAAGAGCAGTTTGGAGATGATAAAGGGCAAATCCAGGACTTCCGCCGCCTTGCGCCAGGCAAGCCCCGTACCGCACAGGCCAAGAATGCCCGCGAACATGGTGACGGGAAAATAACGGATGGAAGAGACATCGCTGCCTCGGCTGGATCGCATGGGTTTTTTCGCTTCTGCGGAATCCCGTGCCACATCACTTTGTGATGTCATGTCTTTTTTATTCATGTCAAATACTGTCAGGGTAATCGCACAAAGATGCGATTAGTAATTCAATGGGTAATATTCCAACATAGAATATAAAAAAAGCCAAACATTCATTCGATGTCTGGCTTTTTACTTGTCTTTTCTTGGTTAGCTGGTGCGGGGGCGCAGATGCGCATGATAGCGTTTTTCCAGCATCCTGAAAATCCGTGTAATCCCAAAAACCAGGATCATGTAGAGGATCGCGCAGGGGATAAAGCCCTCAAATGACACATAATACCGTGAATTGATGGTCTTGGCCGCCCCAAAGATGTCGATGATTGGCAGGACGCCGAGAATAACCGAGCCATGCAGCATGAAGATCACTTCATTGGAATAGGCCGGCAGCGAGATTCGAAGCGCGCTGGGCAGGATGATCCGGCGCATCCGTTTAAAGGGTGACATGCCGCAGGCCTTCGCCGCCTCGATCTCGCCATGGGGAACCGCTTCAATCGCACCGCGGAAGATCTCCGTGGTGTAGGCGGCGGTATTCAAGGTGAAGGCGATCAATGCACACCAGGTGGCTTCCCGCAGCATTGGCCACATGAAACTGTCTTTGACGAAATCAAACTGTGGCAAGCCGTAATAGAGCAGGTATGTCTGCACCAACAGCGGTGTGCCGCGGAAGAAATAGGTAAAGGACCAGACCATCGGGTTGAAGATGGGATGGCGGTTTGCCCGGGCGATGGCCAGGGGAATGGAAAGCACGCCGCCGATCAGCAAGGAGAGGCTTACAAACATCAAGGTGAGGGAGATGCCCTCCAGCCAGAATTTCCAGTTGCCGTCGCCTAGGATCAGCGTGAAATATTCGATGATGAATTCCATGGATCAGGCCCTCCGCACGCCGACATTGTAGCGCCGTTCAACTAAGCCTAGGGCGGTTTGGGAGGCGGCCGTCATGATCAGGTAGATGATCAGAACCACAAACATGAAGGTGAAAAGCTGGCGGGTGGACCGGCCGGCGGTAAAGGCTTCATAAACCAGGTCCTTCTGGCCGATGACCGAAACAAGGGCTGTTGTTTTCAGCAGGACCAGCCAGTTATTGGTAAAGCTGGGCAATGCCAGGCGCACCAGATGGGGCCAGATAATGCGTCGGAAAATCAGGCTTTTGGACATGCCGCAGGCGATGCCTGCCTCGATCTGGCCGCGCGGAATGGCAAGGATGGCGCCTCGGAAGGTCTCGGTCATATAGGCCCCGATCACAAAGCCGATGGTCACAAAGCCCGCAACAAATGTATTGATCTCGATATAGCCCCAGAGCCCGGTATAGTCGCCAACAAAATTTAGCAGCCTTTGCAGGCCAAAATAGATCAGCATCATCAACACCAGATCAGGAACACCCCGGATCAAGGTCGTATAGCTGTTGGCCACCCGGGAGCCGATTGGCGAAGACGAAAGCTTGCCCCAGGCTGCAATAAGCCCAAGGCTCATGGAAACCATCAAGGAGCAGATCGCCAGAAAGATTGTGACACCCGTCCCTCTTAAGATGGCAGGGCTGTAATCAATGACTGTTTCCATGGTCCAGACCGGATTAATGATAAAACAAATGAATGAAGAAATAAAAATGGGGCGGAGGTTAGGCCTCCGCCCCGATCCACAGGCTTAGCCGCCGTAGATATCGAAGTCGAAATACTTCATGTTGATTTTTTCATAGGTGCCATCGGCACGGATTTCCTGGATTGCCTTGGTGAAGGCATCGCGCAGCTCTTCTTCGCCCTTGCGTACAGCAACGCCGGCACCGTCACCGAAATATTTCGGATCGGAATGATCGCCGCCGAAGAAGGCAAAGCCTTTGCCGGCATCAGTTTTCAGGAAACCGCCGTCAACGGCCAGGCTGTCCACCAGAATGGCGTCCAGGCGGCCGGCTTCGATGTCCAGATAGGCTTCTTCTGCGGTGCCATAGGGTTTGACGTCCGCATCCGGATATACAGCCAGCAGATAGTCATGCTGGATGGTGCCGCGCTGAACGCCAACGGTCTTGCCGGCCAGGCCTTCGTTGGTGTCAGCCCAGTCAACGCCTTCTTTTGCGACGAACCGGGACGGGGTGTTGTAGTATTTTTCGGAGAAATCGACTTTCTTCTTACGCTCTTCCGTGATGGACATGGAGGCGATGATTGCGTCATATTTCTTGTTCAGCAGGTTCGGAATGATGCCGTCCCAGTCCTGTTCGACCAGTTCGCATTTCTTGCCCATTTTCTCACAAAGCGCCATGGCGATGTCGACGTCGAAGCCGACCAGGGTGCCATCAGCGGTCTTTTCGGAGAACGGAGGATAAGCGCCCTCGACCCCGATTTTGAGCATGTGGCCGTCCGCCATGGCGGAGGAAGCGGCAAAAGTCATTGCCAGGCCTGCAGCGGCCATGGTGATCTTCTTGAACATTGGGTTCTCTCCCTTCGATACCGGTCCGGCCACCCCACCGGACCTGATTATTCATTGTTGGGTGGATCAGTCCCTTGTACGGGCCAGGAACTGACGGAACCGCTCCGACTTCGGATTGGTGAAAACTTCGGATGGCGGGCCTTGTTCCTCAATGCGGCCCTGATGCAGGAAAATCACATCGGAGCTGACATCGCGGGCAAAACCCATCTCATGGGTAACGACAATCATGGTCCGGCCTTCTTCGGCCAGGCCGCGCATGACACCCAGCACCTCGCCGACCAATTCGGGATCCAGTGCGGATGTGGGTTCATCAAACAACATCACATCCGGGTCCATGGCGAGCGCACGGGCAATGGCTGCGCGCTGTTGCTGGCCGCCGGACATATGGGCAGGGTAATAATGCTGGCGCTCATAGATGCCCACCTTGTGCATCAATGCTTCCGCCTTTTCGATGGCCTCGGCCTTGGAAAGGCCCAGCACATGAACCGGCGCCTCAATGATATTTTCCAGAACTGTCATATGGGACCAGAGATTGAAGCTCTGGAACACCATCGCCAGTTTGGACCGGATCCGCTCCACCTGTTTCTGATCGGCGGGCTTGGGTTCGCCAACGCGGTCCGTGGTCATGTTGATGACCTCGTTATTGACCGTCACGGTTCCCGAATTGGGCATTTCCAACAGATTGATACAGCGCAGGAAAGTGCTCTTGCCCGAGCCGGAAGAGCCCAGCATGGAAACCACATCACCTTTGCGGGCGGTCAGGGAAACGCCTTTCAATACCTCGATATTGCCGAAATTCTTATGAAGATCTTCCACCTTCAGCATGGTGGAATTGTCAGCAGATGCCAAACTCTTATGCTCCCCTGTATGGTCCCGTCCTTGATACCGCGGGCGTTGCCCGGAATATTGGACATTTTGGCCGCCTGCTGCAAGAACAAAGCCGTGGCATGGCGGCGGATTGCAGCGGTTGTTGTTCGATTTGCCGGATAGAGTGACCACAGCCAATCCTGACTCGTCAAGCCAGAATAAGAAGCGCTTGTCAGCCGATCCCTGTTCTATTCGTTTTAATGGGCCGGTTTCTCAAATGATTATCGGCCTCATCTTTTATGACAAACTGCCATATTGGCGTTGGCAGATGTTTTCAAAATCCTGGTGAGTGTGGCATATCCTACCGAACATCGGCCGATGACAGCAGAATCAGCTGATGCGATCCAACGCTCTATCATTGGTGGAATTCACTACGGGAAACTGTGTTAAATGGCGAAAACAATAAAGCTGGACCGGATTGATATCAACATCATCAAGACTCTGCAGCGGGAGGGGCGGATCACCAATCAGGCGCTGGCGGATCATGTCGGCTTATCCCCCAGTCCCTGTCTGCAGCGATTGCGCCGGTTGGAAGAGGCAGGTGTGATCAGCGGTTATATGGCCCAGATTGCCCTTGGGCGCATATGCCCGCGTGTCACTGTCATCGGTACAGTGACATTAAGTGATCACGATTATGAGGATTTTCAGGCTTTTGAGGCGATTGTCAACGAAACGCCTGAGATCGTCGAATGTTCCAAGGTAAGCGGCGCATTTGATTATCTTCTACGCTTTGAATGTCCGACGGTAGAGCATTATCATGAATTGAGCGATCAGATGCTTGCGCGAACCAAGGGGTTGTTCCGGATCAGCAGTCATGTTGTTTTGGCCCATACCAAGGAATTCGCAGGGTATCCGCTGGATCGCCTGGTCAGCGAAGACTGAATAGTAAAAACCACGACTGCATATTTTTACTCCGATACGCTCGTCGAGCGTCTCTTCGTTGCTTGGAATCTAAGTAATTCCACAGTGAATCCCATAAAAACAACAAGTAAAAAATGTTGAAAAAAGATTGCCTACTGACTCTTGCGTCGGTTACGGTAATAAATGCAGTAATTTGTTTGGTGCGATGTCTGGGGGCAGCGAAGGATTCTCAACTAAATCAAGCCTGCTCCTGGCATCATTTTTAGGTCCGGATACGGATTAGGAATGACGATATTGGCGCGATTTCTGCGGCAAACCGCCGTTGTACCCGTAAAGCGGGGACAGCGAACGGTGATGCTTGTGCCGATAATGGGGCTGCTGGCCGGCGGGGATGCGGCCTGGGCCACTTCCATTGAAGAAGCTGTCCGGACGGCATTGCAAACGAACCCGGATGTCGGGATTGTCGCGGAAAACCAGCGTGCCGTCGGGTATGAATTGGAGCAGGCCAGGGCAGGATACCGGCCTAGCGTCGATGTCACATCTTCCACCGGCTATCAATGGACCAATGACACCACGACCCGTGCCGCCGCAGATCAAAATGACGGTAAGCGATATGTCGGGCTGCCGCGGTATGAAATGGGCCTGACGCTCTCGCAAATGCTGTTTGATGGCTATGCAACGGATTCTGCGGTCGCCCGCCAGCAAAGCCGCCTGGTGTCTGCCTCCCGCCGGGTCCGGGAAACCTCTGGTCAGATCGGCCTGGATGCCATCGAGGCCTATCTCGAAGCGCTGCGCCAGCGGGAGTTGACCGAGCTGGCGGAGGTGAATGTCTCGCTAAATGAACGCAATGTGTCCTTGGTTGAACGAAAGGCGCAAGGTGGTGCGGCCACCGTTGCCGATGTGCAGCAAGCCCGTTCCAGGCTGGCATCCGCCCAGGCAACCCTGCAGGAGGCACAGTCACGCCTTCGCGATGCCGATACCACTTATTCCCGCATCGTTGGTGAGCGGCCCAAGGGCATTGTCCGACCGGACCCGCCGGCCTGGGCACTGCCGAAGAATTTGGAAGCGGCCATTGGACTGGTTTTGAGCAATAATCCAAGCATCTCGGTGACCAAGGCAGATCTGGATACGGCGCTGCAGGATTATCGGGGCACCAATAGCAGCTTTTGGCCGACACTCAGCTTTGAATTGGCGGGCAATGCAAGCCGGAACGTGGATGGTACACGGGGCGGTGATTATGATGCCTCTGCTTTGCTGACGATGAATTATAACCTCTATAATGGCGGCGCGGATATCAATCGGCGCAACGAATTCATTGCACGCATTGCCGAGGCCCGCCAGCGTTACAACAGGGTTTTGCGGGTCTCGGAAGAAGAGATGCGGCTGGCTTGGAATGCTTTGGACAGTGCGCGCGAACGTGCTGCCGTCCAGCAGCGGGAAGTCGACGCCAATGCAACCGTCAGCGAAACATATCGGCGGCAGTTTGATCTGGGCGGACGCAACCTACTTGAGTTGCTGGATGCCGAAAACGAGCTGTTCTTGTCCAAGGGGAACCTTGTCACGACCCAATATCTCGAGATCTTCGCGGTTTATCGGATCCTCAGCCAATGTGGCATCCTGCTCAGCGTGTTGAATGTGGAGCCGGTGGCTGAGGCTGATGTGCCGCTGGATCCTATCACGCCTGTATCGGTTGATCCTTCTTTGCGACCGGAGCCGGGTGGTGAGGTCGAGGGACTGCTGGATCCGGATGCGGATATCCTGGATCCAAATGCCGAAATTCTTGATCCGGGTGCTGACATTCTTGACCCCAATGCCGAGTTTCTTGATCCCAATGCGGATCTGCTCGGTCCGGAAAATGATGTTTTGGACCCTGGTGCGGACCTTCTGGATCCGAATGCCGAGATTCTGGACCCTGACGCGGACCTTCTTGATCCTGAATTGGATCTGTTGAGTCCGGAAAGCGAAATTCTTGATCCGGACGCATTTTTGGATGAAGGGGAGGGGGACCTGATTGACCCGTCCGTTCCCGGATTGAATGCTCCGGCGCCTGCTTCCAATCCGGTGGCGCCTGTCCAGCCGGAGCTGGAAATTCTCGACCCCAATCAGGATATGCTGCCGCCGGAGGCGTCTTTGATCCGTCCGGACCAATCCCTGGCCGGTGCCGCTTTCACCTCGGCCCAATCGTCACCCTACAGTTTGGGGGCTGTCCAGCCGATCGCCCCCTATGGACTAGAGCAGCCCAAGCCATTGCCTGTTCGCGCTTCAGGGGCTGATGCCTCAGAGGGGGGCCGACCGACAATTTTAACGGTCCGGGCCGAATTACCCTATGGGATGTTTCAGGAATTGCCAGATTTCGAGGTCATTGGCGAAGACCCATCCTGATTAGGGCATTTGTTTAACAGCTTGCGTGTAGCCGTTTCCTGTGAACACAGGACCTAACCTTTTGCCTGTATATATAAAATAATTCTAAAATATACTTAAAATTTTATGAAATTATTGTGTTGTTTGTAGGGGGGATATGCTATCCATCACCTTGTCGAACCCGAAGCCCCTGTTTTGCTCAATGATTAAGCTGACCAGTTGATGGGCTCCGGATAACGGATTGTTACCGCGTGATGGTTGATACCAAAGACATTGATACGTCCCTGGAGACGATGCCGCCAAGGGAAGCGCCTTTCGAAATCGGGACGGAAAACCGTGCCGAATTGGAGGCGCGTACTATTTTTGTTGATCGGCCGGAAGCAGGCGCGCAGGACCGCTATCTGATCGCGCCCGGCCAGCCTTTGAAGCTCGGTTTCAATCTGGAGGAAGCTGAGATAACGCAGACTGAGAATGATATCATTCTGCAGTTTGCCGATGGTTCCCGGATTATTTTCAGCTCCATGATTGATGCTGCCTTCTCCGATCAGCCCCCTGTCTTGCTGTTGCCGGATGGCAATCTCATGACAGCGGATCAGCTTCTCGAGGATTTCGGGATCATCGATGCATTGGCGGAAGTGTTGGAAGGGGTCGAGACGGAAGCCGGTGAAGGCTATGCCGCACCGGTCACCAATTATGCCGATACGCTGAAATTCGGTGAAGGGGGCTTTGATCTGGGTGGCGGTTTTCCGGTCAACGAGCTGGCCGGCGGCCGTGGTTTGCCTCTGCCGGGGGCGCTGCCGCGGGAATTTGAGCCGTTGGGACGGGTGCCCAACCTGCCGGATGACGGTGGTAGCCTTCCGGACCTGCCGGAGGGAGATCCCAATGATGGTGATGATCTGCCGGTCATAACCGGTGAAATGTTGGCGGCTGTGATGGAAGATCTGCAACTGACCGATAGTCATCAATTAACGGTCAGTGGCTCAAATCTTTTCCAGCCCGGAACGATTGACGGCAGTTATGGCAGCTTCACGATCGGCGCCGACGGGGCGTGGTCTTATGATCTGGATAATGATCTGCTGACGGTACAGCAGCTCAAGCAGGGTGAAACTGTCACAGAGACCTTTCAGGTCCGGGTTGCAGGGGCCGCGGTGACGGAAACGGTGGAGGTCACCATCACCGGAACCAATGATGCGCCGGAAGTATCCAGCATCCATTTAACCGGTCAGGAAGATCATTCCCTGATCATCGCGGAGGCGCAAATCCTGGCCTCAGCCAACGATATTGATGGCGATGGACTATCGATTGACAATCTGGCAACGGATAGCGGGACCCTCACAGATAACGGTGATGGCACCTGGACTTTCACACCAGGACAGGATTTTAGCGGCACTGTCAATCTAACCTATGAGATCACGGACGGGATCGCCCGGACGGCTGGTGCCAGTGATATTGTCGTTTCTGGTATTGCCGACCAACCTGATTTGGTAGCGCAACTGGGTGAAGGCACAACGATTGAGGGGGGAACGGATTCGCTCTCGATCAACCAGGGCAATTTTGCCTCGGGCAGCGGTTATACGGTGTTGGGCCGGATTGTTGATGCCGATGGTACCCTGAGTGATCCCTCGGCGGATCATGTGGCCGCCCATGGGGGTGGTTTTGCGACCAGCGGGCCCAATGCTGGCGACGACGGCCAGTTGGGATACAGCCTTGATCATAACCTGTCCGAGCAGTTGCAGATTAACTTCGATCATTTGGTTTCGGATGCCATTGTGTCAGTTGCCCAACTGAATTTGAACGTAGCCGGATATGGTACCCACGAAATGGCGCATTTTGAGCTGTATCGTGATGGGCTTCTGGTGGGCAGCGGTGATTTCTACGGCAATATCAACGGTGAGCGTTCCAGGGTGTTAACGGCTGATGATGGGCAGGGCTTTGATCAGATCGTCTTTTCCGCTTGGGGAACCTATTACAACGGCCAGGTGGGTGTCGATGACGCCAGTGATTATGTGATCACCGACATTCAGGCCAGCCTCCTTGATCCCTGGGCTGGCGGCACCGGTTATCCGCTTGAGATTGAGGCCGCGCTGACGGATCTGGATGGATCCGAGGAACTGACGTTTCAACTGGAGGGCTTGCCGGAAGGGGTGGCACTTTCTGCCGGCACCCGGAATGCAGATGGCAGCTGGTCGCTGGGACCTAATGACCTGGACGGGCTTGAGCTTCGGGTTCAACCGGGTGTGACCGATGATTTTGACCTGACCGTTAAGGCGATGGCTTCGGAAGATGGCACCACAGCCAGCCGGGAAGTCACTTTGGAGGTGGATCTCAATGTGGCCCCGACCGTTTCTGGTGATCTTTCCTTCGAAACGGCTGAGGATAACAGTATCATCCTCGACAGTGATACATTGTTGTCCATCATCTCCGATGCGGATGGGGATACGTTGCTGGTTGAAAATCTGGCGGTGAGCAGCGGATCAATCACCGATAATGGGGATGGGACCTGGACCTATACCCCGGATGCGGATTTTAGCGGCAATGTTCATCTGACCTATGATGTGACCGATGGCCGCGAGACCGTATCGGCCGGCGGCAATATTGAGGTCAATCCCGTTGCCGATGCCCCGCTTGTTACGTTGTCGGTTGGGATGCCGAGCGACATTTCGATTGATCCTGTCTCTGTGACGATCACCCAGAACAACTATTTGGCGACCGACGCGGGTTTCGAAGTGCTGGGCAGAATTGTCACGCCGGATGGCACGCTCAGCGATGCCAGTGCAGATCATCTGAACCCTGAGCGCAATGGTTTTGCGCCCGAGGGCAGCAATGCCGGGCCGGACGGACAATTGGGTTATGACCTAGGCCATGATGTCTCTGAGGAATTGCTGGTCAATTTTGATCAGGCGGTTGCAGCCGCGGCGGTGACCATTGGCCGACTGTTCCAGAATGAGGGCGGCCGGGGTGGCCATGAAGCCGGCAGTTATGAATTGTTCCGTGAGGGGGCGCCGGTCGGCGGCGGTGAATTCTCAGGCGGCAAAGGCAACCGGGCAGAACTGGATCTGCGCGCGGATGACGGCAACGGTTTTGATCAGATTATATTCCGGGCCAGTGGTACCTATTCCAACGGCACGGTCCAAGGCAATGACACCAGTGATTATGTGGTCGAACGGGTGGAAGCGACCCTTCTCGATCCGATGGACGGCGGGCTTTCCTATCCGATCGACCTGATGGTGGGGCTCACGGATCTTGACGGTTCTGAGAGCCTTGGCGCGATTGTCATCGGCGGGTTGCCGGAAGGGGCCGCCTTGTCGGCCGGCAGCCAGAATGCTGATGGCAGTTGGACCGTGACGGAGGATGACCTGGGGGGCTTGCGGTTGAATGTGCCCGCAACCATCGATCAGGATTTCGAGCTGACTGTTTCCGCAACATCCCATGATGGAGACAGTCAGGCGGTTGGCGCTGCCACCATCTGGATTGATTTGACACCGGATAATATTGTCGAGGGCACGGACGGGGATGATTTGTTGTCTGGCGGCAACGGCAATGATTGGATCATGGGGTCTGGTGATGCCGGTTCGATCGAATTGGGGGACAAGGGTGAGGCTTCTTTTGTCAATGGGCTGACCCTGACCTATCCGGGCGCATCCGCAGGCTACAGCAACACGGTCGGCTATTACCTGATGAATGAAGCAGGTGAGCCGGTTGTCGGCGAAGTCATCTGGGCAAACCTGCATCAGACCCCGATTGGATCGGTGGCGACGATTGCCCTGGACGGGGTTGACCCGGCGCGGATCGGCTTTTTCCTGGTGCCTAACGGGGGGCGGAAGAATAAGGGCCTGGAAGATGGAGATGACGTCGGTTTTGCCGAGAATAACAAAGGCCAGTGGGAGGTAACCCATGACGGCGTTCCCCTGAAAGGCACGGGCAATCCGGCTTATTTCTCCGGCGGGTCCGAAATGAATCCGGATGGCATCATCCACGCGCGGATCGGTGACGATGGCAGGATAGGATTCGAAGATCTTAAAGGTGGCGGAGACCTTGATTTCAATGATGCCGTTCTGGATGTGGATTACGATACCTCCCTTTCCCAAATCGTCGGCGGGGATCAGCTCTGGGGCGGTGAGGTCGGGGGCCGTGAGCTATCCGTGACCGAGCGCCTGGCGGAACGGGGTGAAGCCAGTGTGGGGCAGGTGTCTGTCGATGGTGTTGACACGGCCATTGAATCCCACGGCGTTTTGACGGATGGCGGATTGCCGGCGGGGCAGGTTCTGAGCCTTTTTAACCAGGGCGGCAGTGAGAGTTTCCGTATCCGCTGGGACGCCGGCAGTGATGATATCTTCACCTGGGAGGCAGGATCGCGTGACGTCACGGTCGCCCCAGGAGAACAGCTATACCTGTTGTTGGATGGCCATGGCGCGGGGGCGGTCTATCAGCTGGAACAGCCGGACGGCAACGGCGGCTGGCAGCCGGTAGCCTCCGCGACCGGTGCACAGGGGTATGACAGCCAACTGGATGACATTGAAATCACGGTCCCGGGAGATGGGGAACAGGATGTCTTCTTCTTCCGGGAAGGCGATGGTGTGGATACGATCCATGATTTTGAGCTGGGTATCGATCAATTGGTGATCAGCGGTTATGACCGTGAGGATATGACATTCATTGCTGACGGCCAGGACACCATCATCAAGCTTGGTGATGACGGTGAAGCGATCAAGTTGATCGGTGTGGATGCCAGTGAGCTCGGCCAAGACGGCAACATCGCCAATTTTGATGCGGACAGTGATGATAATGGAACCTTGAATGCGGATGAATTGCTATCGCTGCGCGATGACCTTTTTGACGGTGCCACAGCGGCGCCTGCCCCGCAGGATGCGGGGATCGTGCTGGTGGCACCCAGCGAGCCAGATTTGAAATTGAGTGAGAATTCCGACGAGCAACCTGTCTAAACTGCCCCTCAGACCAGACCGTTCGTCGGTAGGTGGCGGCTCCCTCGGGGGCCGCCACAGTTTTTTTAAGGGCGGAGAGCCTGTATTATTATTTCAACAGCTTTTCTTTGTTTTACTTTGGCTTATTGCGGCAGTTCCCCTATATTCTTAATCAAACAATGGCTGTTTCAGTAAGTCGCGGAAAGTAAAAAGTGAGCGAAAGCAAGTCACCTCAGGAAGAGGCCAGGAAATTGGCGGAAGTGCTGAATTCCGTGACATCGGCTATGGCCGATGGCCGGAAAGGGGCGAAAGAGTCTGAAAAATCAACGGATTCCGCTGTAAAAGGCCAGCCGGCGGGCGTCGGGGACAGACCCCATGGCCGCCCGAAAACTGAGGGCGACGGTCTGCTCAACACCCCGCCTGCTGCCAATGATGCCAATGCCGGAAAAGGGCCAAGGGACCTGCTTGCCGTGCCAAAACCGGCAGGCGTGACGGATGAAAACAAGGCTGATACCGGGATCGGACAGACGGAAACGAAGCGGGTTCCGCAAGATCCGGAAGACCAGAAATCCGATGAGACGGGTAAAACCGACCGGGAAAAAGGCCCCAGTTGGCAGGTAAAGCCGCAGCCTGGGCTTAATGATGATCCACTTTTGGGTTGTTTGACGATCCTTTGTTCGCTGCTTGACCGGCCGATCTCATCCGATGCGCTCACCTCCGGTTTGCCGATGGATGAAGGCCACCTGACACCGGATCTGTTTGTCCGGGCCGCGGAGCGTGCGGGCATTTCCGCAAAGTTGCAACGCCGGGAGCTTACCAACATCACCCGATTGGCCCTGCCTTGTGTGATTCTGCTGTCCGGTCAGAGGGCGGCGGTGCTGACCCAGATTTCCGCCGGCCAGAAAGCCACGATCATTCTGCCGGAAATGGGATCAGGCAGCCAGGTGGTCGCCTTTGACGAACTGCAGCGGGAATATATCGGCTATTCGCTTTTTGCACGGCCGGAATTCATTTATGACACCCGGGCGGAAGATACAAAAATCGCCGATCCCAAAGGGTGGTTTTGGGGAACGGTTTTTGCCTCCTGGCCGCTTTATATCGAAGTGATTGTGGCGGCTCTGGTGATCAACTCCTTTGCCATCGCCAGCCCGCTCTTTGTGATGAATGTCTATGACCGGGTGGTGCCCAATTTCGCGGAAGAAACCCTTTGGGTGCTGGCCGCCGGGGTCGGCATTGTCTTTACGTTTGATTTTGTTCTGAAACTGCTGCGCGGCTATCTGGTGGATGTGGCGGGCAAGACGGCGGATACGCGGATCGCGGCACGATTGTTCCAGCAGATGCTGGGCATGAAAATGGCCCATCGCCCGCAATCGGCGGGGGCCCTGGCCAACTCCATGCGGGAATTTGAAAGCCTCCGGGATTTCTTCACTTCCAGCACCCTGACCGCCCTGATCGATCTTCCCTTCATCTTTCTGTTCCTGGCGATCGTATATGTCATCGGCAACGGGTATATCGTTGCCGTGCCGGCGGCGGTGGTCTTCATGGTGGTTGTGGTCGGCCTGATCATGCAGGTGCCGATGCAGCGTGTGGTCAAGGAAACCCAGCGGGAAAGCCAGCAGAAACACGCGATCTTGGTAGAGGCCATCACCGGTATTGAAACCATCAAATTGACCGCGGCGGAAAGTAAGATGCAGCGCGCCTGGGAGGTTTTTGTCAACAAGACCGCGAAATCCTCCATGCTGTCGACCAGATGGGCGCAGGCGGCGATGAATTTCTCCGGTGCCGCCATGCAGTTCGTGACCGTTGGTGTTGTTGTGATCGGGGTTTATCAGATCCAGGAAGGCGAGATGACCGTGGGCGCGCTGGTGGCCTGTACCATCCTGTCGGGCCGCGCGCTGGCGCCACTTGGCCAGGTAGCGGCGATCGCGACCCGGTTCCATCAGGCGAAGCAGGCTTTGTCCGGCCTGAATGACATGATGCAGATTCCGGTCGAGCGGCCCCAGGGGCGCAATTTCGTGACCCGGCCGAATTTTGCCGGCCATATTGAATTCAAGAATGTCTCCTTCGGCTATCCCGATGCCCAGACCCAGGCATTGACCGATGTCAGCTTCAATATCGAGGCGGGTGAAAAAATCGGGATTATCGGCCGGATCGGATCGGGGAAAAGCACGGTTGAACGTCTGATCATGGGACTGCATGACCCGACTGAGGGATCGGTCATGATTGACGGCACCGATACCCGACAGGTGGATCCGGCGGATCTGCGCCGCAATATCGGCACCGTGCCACAGGATTCTTATCTCTTCTTCGGGTCAGTGAAGGAAAATATCGCGCTGGGCATGCCCTATGCCGATGATGCGGCAATTTTACGGGCGTCCCGCATTGCCGGTGTGGATGAATTTGCTTCCAAGCATCCCATGGGCTTGGATATGCCCGTGGGCGAACGCGGGGCCAATCTGTCGGGCGGTCAGCGCCAGGCGGTGGCCGTGGCACGCGCCCTGCTGGCCGATCCGCCAATCCTGTTGTTTGATGAGCCGACCAGCTCCATGGACAACACGTCCGAAAGCCGTTTCAAGGCCCGGCTGGGCACGATCCTGACTGGCAAGACCCTGATCATGGTGACCCATCGCGGTTCCCTGCTCAGCCTGGTGGACCGCTTGATCGTCATGGATGGTGGCCGGGTGGTGGCGGACGGGCCGAAGGACGCGGTGATGGAAGCATTGGCCAGCGGCCGAATCCAGACAGCCAAAGTGTGATAGAATATAGCTCCATTATGGATGGGGCGATGAAGGAAGATATCCGATGACGGATGATAGAAGCTGGGAAAGGGATATAGCCGATAGTGAGATGGGGCCGATTGTCGGGCGCGGCACTAGCCGCGTTGCGCATCTGTTGCTGTTTTTCATCGTCGCCTTTTTCGCGATTTTTGTCATCTGGGCGTATAATGCTGAGCTGGATGAGGTGACGCGGGGCGAAGGGAAAATCATCCCCTCAGGCCAGACCAAGGTGGTTCAGCATCTGGAAGGCGGCATCATCAGCGATCTCCTGATCCAGGAAGGCCAGGAAGTGCAGGCGGGAGAAGTCCTGTTGCGCATTGAAAACCGGTCCGCCGAAGCCGAGTTGGAAGAAAAACGCAAGCAATCCATGAACCTCCAGGGGCAGATTGCCCGTCTCAAAGCCGAGATCAGCGGCGCGATGGAGATCGATTTCCCGGATATCGTTGTGGATACCGCGCCGGATATCGCCCGCCAGGAACAGTCCCTGTTTGAGGCCAGGCGCTCGCAACTGGCCCAACAGGTGAAAATCCTGGCCAATCAGCATCAACAGAAGCTGCAGGAATTGAACGAGCTGAATGCCCGGATTACGCAATTGCGCAAATCCCGCCAGATTGCCCAGAAGGAATATGACCTGCTGAAACCGCTGGTGGATGAGGGGATCTCCCCGATCCTGGATCTTTATCGGGTGGAGCAGAAGCTGCAGGATCTGAATTCCGAGATTTCCAGTGTGCAGCTGGCTATACCCAGAACCCGGACCCAGGTGGCCGAAGCCAAGGGCCGCGTGGACGAGAAACGCCAGGCCTTCCGGACCGAGGCTCAGCAATTGTTGAACCAGGTGCAGGTGGAAGCCTCCGCGCTGGAAGAAGCGATCACCGCCGGTGTGGATCGCGCGGTCCGGACCGATGTGCGTTCTCCAGTGCGTGGCACCGTCAAACAGGTGTTGAAAAACACCATCGGCGGCGTGGTCCGGCCTGGTGATGATCTGGTTGAGATCGTACCGCTGGAAGACAAGCTTTTGGTTGAAGCCCGAATCCGACCCGCCGACCGGGCCCAGCTTTGGCCTGGTCTGCCGGCGGTGGTCAAGGTCAGCGCCTATGATTTTTCAATTTATGGCGGTCTGGACGCGACCCTGGTGGATATCAGTCCCGATACCATCACAGATGAACAGGGTGAGACCTTTTACCGAATTCGGCTCCGCACGGCGGATACCAAACTGGGCGCGGACAAGCCGATCCGGACCGGGATGACCGCCACGGTCGACATCCTGACCGGGCAAAAAACCGTCCTTGATTACCTCATGAAGCCCATCCTGAAAGCAAAAGACAACGCTTTGCGCGAACGCTAAAGCGGCAACAGGCAGGGGAAATCTATGCAGCCGAAATTAATGGCCTTTTCAGGCCTGCCGGGCACCGGAAAAACCACCTTGGCCCGGGCACTGGCCAAACGGCTTGGCGCGCTCTATCTGCGTATCGATACGATTGAGGAAGCAATCAAACATTCCGAGCTGAAAGTAACTGGTGCGGAAGATGCCGGTTATCTGGCCGCCTGTGACCTGGCGGTTGATAATCTCAGGATCGGCCTGGATGTTGTCACCGATTGCGTGAATCCGATCGCGCTCAGCCGCGCCATGTTTCAGGCCGCGGCCGGGAAGGCCGAGGCGGCTTTGGTCAATATCGAGGTGATCTGTTCGGATGAAATGGAACACCGCCGTCGGGTTGAACATCGTCACAGAACCGACAAAAGTGAATATCAACCGGATTGGGAGGCGGTTATCCGTCGGGAATATGAACCCTGGCAGGAGGATGTTATCCGCGTGGATACCGCTCAGGAAGACAGCCAGGGACAGTTGGACAAATTATTGACCCGGTTGGAGGCGTTGAAATGACAAGAACTGGGGCAGGGTTCGGTGCCGGATTTTTGCTGGTTTTGACATTTTGGTTTAGCCAACCGGCGCTCTCTTCTGATCTATGCTGGCCGGAGGCGTTCACCATGCGCGCTTTGGAAGATTGCGGCCTGGCTGAGAGTGCTTCTGCGGATGAGTATCTTGAGGCGGTATTGAGGAGGATTAAGGCGATCCATGCGGATGATCCGGTTTTCCTCGAGGCACTTGCGGTTAATCAGAAGGCTTGGGAAAGCTATCGGGACAGCCAGTTGCACCTTCGGTTCCCGGCGGCGGACCCTAGGGTGGAATACGGATCGATCTACGGCATGTGCGTCACTGGAATCCGGCAGCAGATGACGGAAAAGCGGATTGATGAATTGGGCCTGTGGCTTAATGGTGTGCAGGAGGGCAACGTCTGTGGCGGATCAGTGATCGGCGGCGAAAACGTCAGGCATTGATTTTCTGCACTGATCCTTTCTATCACCTTTCCAGGCGAACGCGCTCCAGCCAGTCCGCCACCAGGATATCAAACAGGCGATCCTGCTCGATCTGCAGGTGGTGGCCGGCCCGGTCCAGGCTGGCGATAGTGGCGCGCGGGTAGCTTTCCGCCAGGTTGAATTGGTCGAGGGAGCCGACAATGTTATCCTGCCGCCCGGTCAGGACCAAAGATGGCTTATCAAAGGGTTTGGACAGGGGAAAAACCGGAAAGGAAAACCGGTATCCCAAAGCCTGGAGCCGGTCGCAATAATCCCCTTTTGCACAATCAAGCCCGGCTTGGATCTCCCGTTGGGTCCGTTCCCAAACGGCTTGCGTCTGGATCACGGTATTGGTTTCAAATTCCGCGCGCTGGTCCGCGGGGATGGCATCCAAGAAGGCATCGTCTCGGACCAGGCAGGTTTCCGGCGGCAGGCTTCGTTCCTCATGCGGGGCGAAGATAACAGGGCAGAGCAGGGCCACACCCGTGATGCGTTCCGGCTGTTCCCGCACCAAACCCTGGGCCAGGTAGCCGCCGTAGGAATAGCCAAAAAGCGTGTAGGTCTCGTCGCCCAGAATCTGGCCAATGAAGGCCGAGACACTGGCCAGCATCTGATCCGAGTTTTCAATGGATTTGGAGGCGGGGCTGCGGCCCATGCCGGGCAGATCCAGATAAATCCGTTTCCAACCGCCTTGCGCCTCCAGGATCGGCTCCAGGGGATGGGTCAGGGCCCGCCGGTCCAGGCAAAATCCATGGATCAGAACAATCGGCCGGCCTTCTCCGCGGATTTCATAATGGATTTCGGCATTATTGATGGTGCATTTCATGGGGCAGGTCTGACAATTCGGCAGAAATGAGGATAGGTGCACAGGCTATTTCGGAAACCGGTTCCATGCAACCGCCCTATGAGCACTGGTCAAGTAGGGGCCGTGTTCAGAAAAATGGGCAAAACAACCGCCAGCCATTGTCGCAAGAATGCGTGCCCATCACTTAAAACGCCAATCCCGACGGGTCATGTGGACATCTCGTAATTGTTCCGGCGAGGCACTGCTATTCCGCGCTAGCAGATCGGCAAGACAGGAAACCCCCCGCAATTGTTCCCAGCCATAATCGGAAAAAGTCTCGCTGTTAAACACATGCTCCGATAAGAGCGGGTTTGTTAATGCCTGGGAGAAGGCATCAATGGCCACCATGGTCAGGATGGTTTGCGGCAGGGGTGAATTTTCAATCCGGTCTTCCGCAAACAGGCCGATGTAATAATCCATATCCTCGATCCGCCCGTCATAGAGTGTGTCCAGTAATTGCACAACCGCCGGGTCGCTGGACAATTCCGCGAAACTGGCCGGAGGCGTGCGCTGGATATAGCCTTGATAATTGACGAAGGACTGTAACTGGCAGGCCCGGCCCTGTTCTATGGAGGGAACCTCGATCCGTTCGACCAGGCTTTTATTGGTGTTAAACGGCCCCAAAGCACCGGCCTTTTGCGCGCTCATATCCAAAAAACCCTGAAGCATGCCGCCATTGATCAAGGGCAGGTTGTTCATGAATGTCAGTTCGACGGGATAGTCGGAGCCGCCCCAGGTGACGGTGTCGGGGATCAGCGAATGCCAGCGGTAAAGCAGGCTGAATTCAGTGGTGATCCAGTTCGGTTTGTTCCAGGGTGCCTGCCAGGCGATGGAAGGATCAGCCATCAGGGGAAGACGCAGCGGCGCGATATGGTTGATATATTCCTCAACGACAATTTTGATGAATTCTACAATCACCACATTGCGTGCGGTCTCAAAGACCCGGTCATCATCCCATTCTGGATTTCTGGTCACGAATTCCCCGGCCAAGCGGTTATGTTCCCGCAATAACAAGGTGTTCAGCATTGATGCCTGGGGCACTGAATTCACCCGGTCCCCGCCAAAGGCGAAAAGGTGGTCGCGCCGCAGAATTGCGTGATTTTTGATCTTTGGATCGCTGCTGTTGCATTGTTTCAGAATATCGTCCAGGCCCAAAGGTTCATCCAGGGTGGTAAATTGAGGGTCAGGTTTGCCGTTTAGAAAAAGATAGGGGGCGAATTCCTCGTCCCCGATCATTTGCGATTTCAGTTTCCCGAAATCCTGGCGCTGCGGATTATTCACCCGCAAGACCTGGGTCTGTTCGACAGTGCGGCCGTATAGCGGGCAGAGATCGATCTGATGATTGGATGTATTCTTCTTGAAAAAATCAGGGTCGGATTGGTCGGAGACGGTCCGGATGAAACCGTCGGTCAGATATTGCGCAAAAGTCGGGAATAACAGCGTTGATTTTGGGCAATGGGCCTGAGGTCTCGTTCCCCGGCTAAACAGAGCGGCCAGATCTTTTGGCGCTGGCTTGCCGCTGTGGGGGGCATCGGTTGGCGGCATGTGCCGCGCACTCCAATTCCGGTCCGTCAACCCGCGCCAGGATACATAATCATGGACCGTGCTCCAGGGGTGCGGCCTTGTGCGCACAATGCTTACCAAACCATCAATGATCAGCCGGTTCACCAGTTTATGCAGCCAGGGAAGCGCGATGATCAGCCGGGTAATAATCTCGATATTGACCAACCGGCGGCCAGACTTTCCCAAAAATTGGCCAAGCCGACCGCTGCCGGGTTCCATGTCGCAATAGAAGGGCAGAAAGATTGCCGAAAAAACGATATGGGGCAGGACATGATGAGACCAGATATCCTCCAGGATATAAATGAACCAGATCCCGACCAGGAAATTGAGGGCAGTGAAGATCCAAAAGCCGATGCGTTTGCGCCGGTACATGAGATAAATGCCGTAGACACCGCCCAGAAAGATCGGCCCCAACAGGATACGTTCCCAATTTCCCGGATATTGCGTCAGATTAATCAGGCCGCGATAGAGCATCATGGTGCCGACGATCACACAGATCAGGTTGAGAAGCCGTCTCTTGGAAGTCGCACTTATCGTTTTCATATAAATGCTCCCATGGATTTCTTCTATAAATTGTATATAGTGTTTGGTGATCAAACTCAATTAATAAGGAGTGCGGTGGCCGTGAAGCGTGAAAAAGGCACAATGGGCTGGCTGGCGCTGCTCTATGTATTGATCCTGCTGGGGGCGGTTCTGACCCTGGAGTTTAAACGACTGACCATCAAACCGTGGCCGCCGGCCCATTTCGATGATGTGACCGACCATTTCAAGTACGGTTCCATCGGTGCGGAGGTGGATGGTTATCCCTATCTCATCTGGCGGGAACTGCCGGAGATTTTTAAGGACCAATTGCCAGGCGGTTATGCGGATTTCGGCTTTCTCCAGGAAGAGGGGCAGGAGCTGCCAATTGGTGTCAGTGTGCGCCGATATGGTGTCCAGCGCGTCGGTTTCAATTGCGCGACCTGCCATACGGATCAGGTGATGGTGGCGGGCGAGCCGCGCCTGATCATGGGTGCGCCTGCCAACGGCCTCGACCTGCAGGCCTATATCCGGTTCCTGGTGGCGGCCAGCCGCGATCCCAGGTTGACCCCGGACGCGGTTTTTGAAAGTGCTGAGAAAAATGGCCGCCCTTTCAGTTGGTTCAACAAATTGGCGTTCCGCTATGTGGTTTTTAACCGGCTGGAAGAAGAAGTCGGCGGATTGGTCGCCAGCCTGGCCTGGATGGACAAGCGTCCGGATCACGGTCCGGGCCGCACGGATGCCGGCAATTTCTGGCGTGCCCGCTGGGGGCTGGCTCCGGAACAGGATGGTTTGGTTGGGGCCGTGGATTTCCCTTCGGTCTGGAACCAGGGCATCCGCGAAGATGGCTGGTTCCATTGGGACGGCAATAACGCCTCGCTCACGGAACGCAATATTTCGGCGGCCCTGGCCGGGGGGGCATCGGAATGGCTGTTTGAACATTCAAGCGTGGAACGGGTTGCGGATTGGCTTCGGGATCTGCCACCGCCGCCTTTCCCGGGCGAGATCGACCAGGGGCTGGCCGCACGGGGCGAGCAGATTTACCGCAAGGCCGGATGCGGTGTCTGCCATGATACGGGGGCGGTGAAACTGGGACAGGTCACCCATCAGGATTTGCTGGCGACCGACACCGCACGGGCGGATCTTTTCTCGCCGAAGATGGTGGAATATTTCAGCAATGTTGGCCGGGGCTATTCCTATCAATTCTCCAATTACCGGGCGACCGAAGGATATGTGAACGCGCCACTGGACGGCATCTGGGCGCGAGGGCCCTATCTGCATAACGGCTCCGTGCCGAATTTGGCGGATCTCTTGAAGAAGCCATCTAACCGTTCAGCGCGCTTCTACCGGGGATGTGCCGAATTTGACCTGGACCGGGTCGGACCCGATTGCCAAACCGGTTTCCTGTTCGATGTGACCTTACCCGGCAACAATAATGGAGGCCATGTTTATGGCACGGATTTGCCTTCGGATGAAAAACGGGCGCTGCTTGAATATCTGAAGGGTCTTTAAGTGAGCGAGGCCACAGATATCGGCGGTGGATTTGAGGAAATCCCGCCGAATGAAGAAAGCATCATTTCGGCTATTGTGGATGATAATTTCAAAACCCTGGCCAAACGGGAGGGCGTCACTCAACGGGGGCAGCATGGCAAACATCACGGCTGTCTTTCGGCCTGCTTTATCATCCGGGACGATCTGCCCGATCATCTGAAACATGGCATTTTTGCCAGACCGGATCGGTTCAAGGCCTGGGTCCGGTTGTCAAACGGGACCTGGTATGATGACCGCAAGGCTGATGCGCATGGCATGTCGATCAAACTGGAGGGCGTGACGGGGGAACATCTTGGCTTTGGAGCCCCGAACGAGCAGGATTTCCTGTTGGTGGATCATCCCGTTTTCTTCACGCGAAGCCTGGAGGAATACAGGATCTTCAACCGGTATTTCACCAGGATTCTGGCATTTTTGAAAAAATGGAAGGATCCGATCCGGTTTTTGCCCCGGTTATTCTGGATGGTGCAGGGATGGTTGATGCTGAGGCTGTGTCATGGCGGGATGCTGCGCCGTTCACAGGCTTTTGCCAGTGCCTCTCCGGTGTCTTTGCTGACCAGCTGTTATTGGAGCACCACGCCATATGCGCATGGGGATGACCTTGCGGTAAAATACATGGTTCGGCCAATTGAACTGGATCGGGCTGGGCCATTGCCCGCAAGAGGCAACGGCGCGGCAGTTATTTCCAGGAATGGGTTTAGCGAAGATCTGGCAAAGCGTTTGGCCGATAAGGGATGGCAATTCGAGTTTGGCATTCATCTGCATCGTGATCCCGAATCTCATCCGATTGAAGATGCCACAGTGCATTGGGATCCGGAGGGGACCGCCTTCATTCCTTTGGCGAGGATCGTGATTGACGCTCACGATCAAACGGCGGTGGCACAAAGTATGTCCAGGGCCGAACAGCTGGCTTTCTCTCCTTGGAACGGACTTGTCGCCCACCGGCCGTTGGGGCATGTGAACCGCGCCCGGCGCGATGTTTATCTGGAAATGGCGAGAAGAAGACTTGAGGCGAACCGCCCATAGCGGCTATCAGGGAGATTGCGCCGCCATTCACGGGGAGTGGCTGCTGCAGGCTTGAACAAAGGATCGCCCTCTCATGAAAAACTGGCATGACGCATTCATTGATGCCGATTTGGCTTTGGACGGTATCGATGGCGGCGCTCTCTCGGGGCGCAGTTTTGCGGTGAAGGATCTCTTCCATGTGAAAGGCCAAGTCACGGGCTTTGGCCACCCGCTGTGGCGGGAACGCCATCAGGCGGAAGCCGCCCATGCGCCGGTGGTGCAGAAGCTTTTGGCGGCAGGGGCGTCTGTGCGCGGCAAAACCCACACTGATGAATTTGCCTTTTCCCTGAATGGGGAAAATGCCCATTACGGCACGCCGGAAAATCCCAATGCGCCGGGACGCATCCCCGGCGGATCCAGCAGTGGATCCGCTGCCGCGGTTGCCGGCGAGTGTGTCGATTTTGCGCTTGGCACTGATACCGGCGGCTCTGTGCGCGTGCCGGCCAGCTATTGCGGGATCTTTGGCCTGCGTCCGACCCATGACCGGATCGCCCTGGAAGGGGTTTTACCGCTGGCCCCTAGCTTTGATACCATTGGCTGGTTTGCTCGTGATCCATCTTTAATGCAGCAGGTCGGGCAGTTTTTGTTCGATGATTGGAACGACCGGGCGCCGGGCATTGTCAAGCTCTGGCTGCCGGAGGATGTCTGGTCGCTCGCGGATGCGGAAACCAGGGAAGCGCTTGCCCCGGCGGTCATGCGCTTGGCGGCGATGACCGGTGGCGCGGATGAAACGGACCTGGCCCGATCCGGCAGCTTGGAAGACTGGTTCATGCCCTTCCGGATCTGCCAGGGCTATGAGATCTGGCATTGCCACGGGGATTGGATCACTAACAATAAGCCGAAATTCGGGCCGGGTGTTTCTGACCGGTTCAACTGGGTGGCAACCATCACGCGTGAAGAACGCGACAAGGCAATGGAGATCCGGGCCAGGATAACCGCCGAATTGGCGGCGCGTCTGCCGGAAGGGGTGGTGATGGCTATCCCGACTGCGCCGGGTATTGCACCCCTGCGCGGTCAGTCCGCAGAGCAGTTAGAGAATTTCCGTTATCGCGCGCTGCAGCTGACCGGCATTTCCGTCCTGACCGGCGTGCCACAGATGAACCTGCCGCTGGGGCGGGTGGCGGGATGCCCGGTTGGGCTGTCGATCATCGCGGCGCGTGGTTGTGATGAAACCCTGTTGGACATCGCCAGTGAAATCTCGGGAATGGCCAGCAGCGGCCTGGCGCCGCTGCTGGAGGCTTGATCAGATTTCGTATGAAATCAGGGAATGGAACGGTGCATTCAGGCCGTCCCGGCCACCAAGGCCCAAAAGCTCGATGATGCAGGCGGCGCCGGCCACATCCGCGCCGACCTTCTGCGATAATTCGATGGCGGCGCGCAACGTGCCGCCAGTTGCCAGCAGGTCGTCCAGGATCACGACCTTCTGCCCGGGTTTCACCGCATCCGCCTGGATCTGGACAATATCTGACCCGTATTCCAGGTCATATTCGTGGGAAATGCATTCGCCGGGAAGCTTGCCCTTCTTGCGCACCATGGTAAAGCCTACGCCCAGCTCCAGGGCCAGAGGGGCGGCGGGCAGGAAGCCTCGGGATTCAATGCCGATCAGCAGATCCGGCTTCATCGGTGCGATGATCGTTTTCAATTGATTGACACATTCCCGCCAAGCTGCCGGATGGGCCAGAAGTGTGGAGATGTCGTAGAACAGAATGCCCGGTTTGGGGAAATCGGGCACGGTTCGGATATGGTCTTTAAGATCCATCGGGACTTAACATCCTGTTTAAATTGAGATACTGCTGTTCTGTACCAAGACAGAATAAGCACAAATTTAATGATTGGGTCCTAACCTAATCACAAATGCAGCATTTCGCAATCTGGAGACCAGGCACAAAAAGGGGAGGCTGGGTGGAACGAAGCGGCGGATGGCTGGATATCGTTGAGGAGGGCGCACGGCTTCAGGTGTCGGCGAATGGTCGCTGGACGATTGGTCATGGCCGTTTTCTTGAGGAAGAAATCTGCCGCCTGAGGGACTTCAAAGGCCGCCAGGTGATCATCAACCTTGGCCAGGTTAACCAATTGGATTCAACTGGGGCCATGCTGCTGCATCAGGCCGGCCACATGCTCAAAGGGCACGGATGCGAGATCGGTTTTCATGGCATTTCTGACCGCTATGTACCCTTGATGGCGCAAGTTGGCGATGCGGGCAGCCCCGGCCGGCATCTGGATGTGCATAGCAAACATACAGGTTTGGGCGATCTGGTCAGCAATGTCGGTCGCAGAAGCATTGAGGCTTTGCGGGAAGGGCGGGACCTCTTAAATTTCCTGGGGTTGGTGACTATCGTATTCTGGCGCGCGGTCCGCCAGCCCAGACGATTCAGGCCCAAAGCCCTGATCACCCAGATAGAACAGACCGGCCTGGACGCCATGTTGATCGTCGGGCTGCTGCAATTCCTGATCGGCGTGGTGTTGGCCTATCTGATGGCAGATCAGTTTCGCAAATTCGGCGCGGAAGTGTTTACGGTTAATCTGATCGGCCTGACGATTTTGCAGGAAGCGGGTGTGTTGATCACCGCGATCCTGTTGGCCGGGCGCTCCGGATCCGCCTTTACCGCGCAGATTGGCACCATGCGCGTGAATGAGGAGATTGACGCCTTGCAGACCCTGGGCATGGATCCGATTGAGGTCCTCGTGCTGCCCCGAGTTCTGGCAATGATGATCACACTACCGCTGCTCACCTTTTTTGCCGATTTATGCGGCCTTCTGGGCGGTGCGCTGGCGACCGTGACGGCACTGGATATTAGCTTCCCGCAATATCTGCGACAATTGCAGGAGGCGGTTCATGTGCGGGATTTCCTGATCGGTATGGTCAAGGCGCCGGTCCATGCGATGATCATTGCCCTTGTCGGCTGTTATGAAGGTTTGAAGGTGGAGCGCAGTGCGGAAAGTGTCGGTCGGATGACAACATTGTCGGTGGTGGAATCCATTGTGCTGGTAATCCTGGCGACGGCGGTTTTCGCCATTTTGATGTCGGTTCTGGGGATACGCTGATGGATGGGGTGATTGAAATATCGGGTCTTGAGAACCGGTTTGGCGCGCATCAGGTCCATAAAGGTGTCGATCTGATCGTTCGACGCGGCGAGATCATGGGGCTGGTCGGCGGATCGGGGGCCGGGAAATCGGTTTTGTTACGCAGTGTGATCGGCCTGCAAAAGCCAAGTGCCGGCCATATACGCCTGCTGGATCATGATATCGAGGCGGCTGATCCCGCTGCAGTCGAGGCGGTGCGCAGCCGGATCGGGGTTTTGTTCCAGGATGGTGCTTTGTTTTCATCCCTGACGGTGGCGGAGAATATTCAGGTGCCGCTGCGGGAAAATCTCTCCCTGCCCGAAGGACTTCTGGACCGGATTGCCGCGATGAAGATTGCCATGGTGGGGTTGGCACCTGAAGCCGGGGCCAAGTTGCCCGCCCAGTTATCGGGGGGCATGCGCAAACGGGCGGGCCTCGCCCGTGCGTTGGCAATGGATCCTGAAATCCTGTTCTTAGATGAGCCGACCGCCGGTCTGGATCCGATCGGGGCGGCGGCCTTTGACCAGTTGATCCTGGACTTGCGGGCCAGCCTGGGTCTGACAGTGTTCATGGTGACCCATGATCTCGACAGCCTTGCCGCGATCTGTGACCGTATTGCGGTGCTGGTGGATGGCAAGGTCCGGGTCTCGACCCTGGCGGATCATATGAAGGATGATCATCCCTGGATCCAGGCCTATTTCCACGGTCCCCGCGCCCGGGCGGTTTCCGCTTCCGGGGCTGGCCACATGACGGGAGCGCGCTGACGATGGAAACGAAAGCAAGTTATATTCTGGTGGGCTCGTTCGTTCTGGGGTGTCTGGTGACCTTAGTCGCGGCGATCATCTGGCTTTCAGGTTCGGAGCTGGATCAGAAGTCAGCCTTTTACGATATTCTCTTCGAAGGGTCGGTCACCGGATTGAAGGAAGGCAATCCGGTGCGCTATCGCGGGGTGCCGGTCGGAGTTGTCCATGATATTGGCATCAATAAGGATAATGTGGAGCAGGTGCGGGTCACGATCGAGATCCAATCGGACACCCCGATCAAGGAGGATGCCAGCGCCAGTATGGAATTTCAGGGGCTGACCGGGGTCGGGTATGTCCAGATTTCTGGCGGGACCCACGATGCGCCCGATCTGAAAGCCGGAAAGGGTGAAAAGTACCCGGTGATCCAGGCGACCTCTTCCCAATTGCAGGAGGTTTTTGACCAGGCGCCGGAACTGATCAATCGATTCATTGCCCTGGTGGACCGGGCCAATCTGCTGCTTAACCCCGCCAATCAGGAAAATATCGCGAAAACCCTGGAAAATGTCAGTGCCTTTTCCGGCGCGCTGGCGGAAGGATCGGGGGAGATGAAGCAATTGCTGGCCGACGCCCGGAAATTGACTGCGGAAATGAATGAAACCTTGTTGCGGGTCCGGCCGATTTTGGAAAATGCCGATAGCACCATGCGCGATATTTCGACCCTGACCGCGGAATTGCGGCCGGAGGTTGGGCCGACTGCCAGGAAGGCGCGTGTCACCATGGATGAAATGGTGGAGGTGGCCCGGCAAATGCGCCAGGTGGCCGAGAATATGGATGCAGCGGCGAAATCCATTACCTATGCCGCGACGGAGGCGGGCGATATTCTGTCCGACAATCGCGAGCAAGTGGACCATTTCACCAATGCTGGGCTTTATGAATTCACCCAATTGATGGCGGAAACGCGCTTATTGGTTTCCAACCTGACTCATCTTTCTGCCGAGATCGAACGGGATCCGGCCCGTTTTTTCTTTGGCGACAACCAGCAGGGATATGATCTGGAATGAGGAACATTCTGAATAAGATGGCGGTCCTGGGATTGTTGGCCGCGTTCACGGCCTGTTCGGTCGAATTGCCGGGCGGCGGCGATCCGGGACGGATTTTTGTCCTGAGCCCGAAAAGCACCTTTGAAGAAGGCCTGCCAACCGTGGATTGGCAGCTGTTGGTAGATGTGCCGATCACGGCAAATGGTATCGGCAATTCCAGGATCGCGCTGCGCCAGACGGCGATGGAGTTGAAATATTATAGTCATGCCAACTGGACCGATTCGGCACCGAAGATGATTCAGGCGCTGCTGATCGAATCGTTTGAAAACTCCGGCAAGATCGTCTCGGTTGGTCGGCAGACGATTGGTCTTCGTGCTGATTTCATCATGCAGTCGGATTTACGGGAATTTCAGGCGGAATATTTGGATGGAGATGGTGCCGGGCCGACGGTGCGGGTCCGGATGAATGCCAAACTGATCAAGATGCCGGAACGGGTGATCGTCGCTTCCAAAACCGTGGAAAAGACGGTAAAGGCAGAAGATAAGAATTTGGACATGGTGATTGTTGCTTATGACGAAGCACTTGGCAAAGTCATGAAGCGGATTGTTGGCTGGGCGTTAAAGTCCGGGGAAGAAGTCTGGCGCGACAAGGGCCGGGTAGGGAGTTGATAACGTGAGGCGACCGTTACCGCCCCTGAATGCCTTGAGATCCTTTGAAGCGGCGGCGCGCCACGCCAGTTTCACCCGTGCAGCGGAAGAATTGCATGTTACCCACGGTGCGATCAGCCGCCAGGTGAAAAGCCTGGAAGACTGGTATCGCCAGCCGCTCTTTTCAAGGGTCAAGGGGCGTATCAAGCTGAATGCCGCAGGCCAGCGCTTGTTCCAGACGGTCGAAAAAATCCTGGGCGAGCTGGAGGAAACGTCACGCCATCTGCTGCAACAGGGAACGGGTGAAGGCCTGTCGATCAATGTCACCTCCGCCTTTGCCGCGCTCTGGCTCATGCCCCGGCTGTCGGAGTTTCAGGCGGAACATCCTGACCTGACGCTGAGCCTGAGCCCGTCTCGGAAATTCAATCCGCAGGGATTTGCCGAAGGATTATTTGACTTGGCAATCCGCTGGGACGCGCCACCGATGGCGGGACTGGGGGCCGATCCACTGATTGAAGTGGATACTTTTGCCGCCTGTGCGCCGGGATTATTGGCCGGAAAGGGCATTGAAGACCCGTCAGGCCTTCAGGCGCAGATGCTTATTCACGATGATGATGGCGAAGCCTGGCGTGCCCTGTTCCGTGCGGCAGGCCTGACGGCACCTGATTTTTCCAGAGGGCGTTTTTATTCCGACTCCCAACTGGCTCTACAGGCAGCTGTGGACGGGCAAGGTGTGATCGCCGCAGGCAGCGTGCTTGCGGCCCGCGCCCTGATTGACGGACGGTTATCGGTCCCTTTTGGGCCGGTGATCAAAGCGCGCCATGTCTATTGCCTCTATTACCCTCTGCATCATGAAAAGACCGAAAAGGTAGCCGCTTTCCGGCGCTGGCTGTCTGGCACCGTAGCGCGTTACCAATTGGAACGACAAACGGTCGAAAATCTGCTTCAGACCGAATAGTGCTGTGAGAAAAAATCACAGAGATAGCGAAAATAATTCGATTGCCCGCCTATTGAACTTCACCCTAGGCTCTTGGAAACGTCTGCGGGAAGGTCCGCAGGATTTTAAGCATGGGATTACGCCTGAGACAGGCGCGTGAGTGTAGTAGAGGTTCAATGACACATGTCTTCCATCGGCAGCTAAAGGCTGCCATGCCCGTCGCTGCCAAAGGGGACGGCCCGTATATCGTGGATACGGAGGGAAAAAAATACATTGATGCGTCTGGCGGGGCCGCCGTGTCCTGTCTTGGTCATTCGCATCCGCGCGTTATTCAGGCCATCAAGGACCAGGTGGATCAGATCGCCTTTGCCCATACCGGTTTCTTCACCAGTGAACCGGCAGAACAACTGGCGGATCACCTGGTCTCCCGTGCGCCCGGCCAGATCAATCATGTCTATTTTGTCTCCGGCGGCTCCGAAGCGGTGGAAGCATCCCTCAAACTCGCGCGGCAATATTTCCTGGAAAAAGGCGAAGGCCAGCGCAGTCTGTTCATCGCCCGGCGGCAGAGTTACCACGGCAATACGCTGGGGGCGCTCTCCGTTGGCGGCAATGAATGGCGGCGTACGCCGTTTGCGCCGATGCTGATTGACGCGGAACATGTCAGTCCCTGTTATGGTTATCGTGACCGTCAGCCAGACGAGAGTGACGAGGCCTATGGCTTGCGCGTTGCTGATGAATTGGAAAGCCGGCTGAAAGAAGTCGGTCCGGAAAAGGTGATCGCCTTTGTGGCGGAACCGGTGGTGGGCGCGACAGCCGGAGCGCTGGCCCCCGTGCCCGGCTATTTCAAACGCATTCGCGAGATCTGCGATAAAAACGGCATCCTGTTGATCCTGGATGAGGTGATGTGCGGTATGGGCCGCACCGGAACGCTTTTTGCCTGTGAACAGGATGGGGTAGCGCCGGACCTGCTGGCCACCGCAAAAGGGCTTGGGGCCGGCTATATGCCGATCGGCGCGATGATGTGCACTTCAGAAATTTATGACACCATCCGCAATGGCAGCGGGTTCTTCCAGCATGGCCATACCTATATGGGGCACCCGACCGCCTGTGCGGCGGCATTGGCGGTTCAGCGGGCCATTGAGGAAGATGACCTTTTGGCCAATGTGCGGACCATGGGTGACAAACTGGATGCGGCCCTACATGACAGACTGGGCAATCATGCCAATATTGGTGATATCCGCGGACGCGGTCTGTTCCGGGGCATTGAACTGGTGGCAGACCGGGTGAGCAAGGAACCGCTGGACCCGGGGCTCAAGATTGACGGCCTGATCAAGCGGGAAGCCATGGAACGCGGCCTGATCTGTTATCCGGGCGGTGGGACCATTGATGGCAAACAGGGCAATCATGTGCTGTTGGCACCACCATTTATTATCAATGAAACCCACGTGGCAGAGATTACGGAAAAGCTGGGCGATTCCATAGAGGCGGCGCTTCGTGCCGCCGGGGTGGCGTGATGCCCGATCCGTTGATCATCACGGTCGCGCCCAATGGCGCGCGCAAACTGAAAACGGATCATGCGGCCCTGCCGATCAGTCCCGATGAACTGGCGCAAACCGCGGCGGATTGCCTTGAGGCAGGGGCTGCGATGATTCATCTGCATGTCCGGGATGAAGAGGGGCGGCACAGCCTGGATGTGGAGGCCTATCGCGCGGCGATTCGTGCTGTCCGCAATCGGGTGGGCAAGGATCTGATCATCCAGGCGACCACGGAATCGGTGGGGATCTATAACGCCGATCAGCAGATGGTGATGGTAAGGGAACTGGCACCGGAAGCGGTCTCGCTGGCGATCCGGGAGATCTGTCCCGGCCCGGCGATGGAGGAAAAAGCCGCTGCCTTTTTCACCCATTTGCGGGATGCGGGAATATTCCCGCAATATATTCTTTATTCTAAGGAGGATATCCGTTATTTCCGGGACCTCCTAACGTCCGGGGTTATTCCTGACCCCGGTCCTCATGTGCTTTTTGTGCTGGGCCGGTATTCGCCCGGCATGACCTCTGATCCATCGGATCTGTTGCCGTTTCTTGCGGCCGCGGATGGAATGGATTGTGACTGGTCGGTTTGTGCATTCGGTGCCCTGGAAGGGGCTTGCGCACTGACCGCGGCCGGTCTTGGCGGGCATTGCCGGGTCGGGTTCGAGAATAATCTGTTGCTGGCGGACGGCACGATTGCGCCGGATAATGCGGCTTTGGTGGCCCAGGTGGGCGGTCAGGCAGGGTTTATGGGACGTTCTGTCGCATCGGCGGCGGAAGCCCGGAAGCTCCTGGGCATGGGATAGGGTTTTGAAAGGGAGTATGTGTGCAAGGTTGACGCTGACAAGGGCATAAGGCCATAATTTCCCTCAGTGTTTTGGCGCGGGCCTTTTGGGGGCCGTTATTCCGGCGGGTTTTTGGGCCGGAAAGATCGGGGGATCACAAAGCCGGTTTGATCCGGCGGCCCTTCTGATAGCTGAATTTTGTACGCGTTTCTCTTTTATCAAGTTACCGGTTTCCAATTAAGGGAGCCGGTGGGGTGGATGGCCTGGTCCTGTATGGATCATCCGCCGGAAAAAGATCGGGTTTCCGCATAAATCGCAGGAACCTGTTCAATAACCACAGGGAACAGACAAGCGTTAAGGAGTTTGGGAATGCTTATCAGGAAACTTTCAGTGGCTGCAGCCGCTTTGGCAGGGTTGACCATGGTCGCTGCCACCGCGCAGGCCGAAAAGTTCATCACCATCGGCACCGGCGGTCAGACCGGCGTTTATTATCAGGTTGGCGGCGCGATCTGCCGTCTGGTCAATCGTGGCACCAGCGATCACGACATCAAATGCACCCACACCACCGGTGGTTCCGTTGCTAACATCAACGGGATCCGCAAGGGCGACCTGGATATGGGGGTTGCCCAGTCCGATTGGCAGTATCATGCCTATAACGGCACCGCACCTGACAAATTCCCGGAAGGCGCTTTTGAAGAGTTGCGGGCGGTATTCTCCGTGCATCCGGAGCCGTTCACCGTTCTGGCGCGCAAAGATGCCGGCATCAAGACCTTTGACGATCTGAAAGGCAAGCGCGTGAACGTTGGCAACCCGGGTTCCGGCCAGCGCGGCACCATGGAAGTCGTCATGGAGAAAATGGGCTGGACCATGGATGATTTTGCGCTCGCTTCCGAGCTGAAATCCTCCGAACAGGCGGCTGCCCTTTGCGATAACAAAGTGGATGCCATCGTCTTCACCGCAGGCCATCCGAACGGTTCCATCAAGGAAGCCACGACCTCTTGTGACAGCAACTTGGTAACTGTCGATAACGATGCGGTTCGCGGCCTTGTTGAAGGCGCTGATTATTATGCCTTCGCGACTGTTCCGGGCGGCATGTATAACGGCAACGATGAAGACGTCACCACCTTTGGTGTTGGTGCAACCTTCGTTGCTTCCACCAACACCGATGACGAAACCGTTTACCAGATCGTGAAAGCTGTTTTCGATAATCTGGACCGTTTCAAAAAGATGCATCCGGCTTTTGGTCACCTGAAAGCAGAGAACATGATCAAAAACAACCTGTCCGCTCCGCTGCATCCGGGTGCGGTCAAATATTATAAAGAACAGGGCTGGATGTAATCCGGATCTGATCTTGCGGGCGGGGGTGACCCCGCCCGTTTTGCATTATAGAATATAATGAAGCGGCCATGATCGCCGCATTTCCGGTTCCAAGGGAATGATAGGGGAGGCCGGAAATAATTGAAAATAATCAATAAATGGGGGTAGTCGCGATGAGCGAGCAAAACAATCCCAGCACCCAGCTTTCCAATGACGAATTGGAGGATCTGGTTGCCTCAACCGATACCGGGGGACGTCAGCCCACCAACCAAGCGGTGGTCAAGCTGATGGCGGGTGTCGCTCTGTTCTGGTCTTTGTTGCAAATCTGGTATTCCGCGCCATTCTCCTATGCGCTGGGGGTTGGCGTTTTCAATAGTGGCGAGATGCGTTCGATCCATCTTGCCATTGCTATTGGTTTGGCATTCATGGCCTATCCGGCGTTCAAAATGTCGCCGCGCCGTCGTATTCCGCTGGCCGATTGGGTGTTGGCGATCATGGGCGCGCTTTGTGCGTTTTATTTGTTCCTTTTTAATACTGAATTTGTTGGTTCCATCGTCGGAACCCGCCTGTCGGACCGACCGAATGCGGCCAACACCATGGATGTGATTGTCGCCTGCGTCGGCATTTTGCTGCTGTTGGAGGCGACAAGGCGTGCGCTTGGCCCACCGTTGATGGTGGTGGCGATGATTTTCCTGGCCTATACTTTCCTGGGGCCGCATGCGCCGGGCATTCTGGCCTGGAAAGGGGCCAGCTTTGATTCCGTTGCCTATCACCAATGGATCTCGACCGAAGGGGTTTTCGGGATTGCGCTGGGCGTTTCCACGGATCTGGTTTTCCTGTTCGTGCTGTTTGGTGCGCTCCTTGATAAGGCCGGGGCCGGGAACTATTTCATTAAAGTTGCTTTCTCCCTGATGGGGCATTTGCGTGGCGGCCCGGCCAAGGCGGCTGTGGTGGCGTCCGGTATGACCGGTCTGATTTCTGGGTCCTCCATTGCCAATGTTGTGACCACGGGTACCTTTACCATTCCGATGATGAAACGGGTGGGATTCTCACGCGAGAAATCCGGGGCGGTGGAAGTGGCTTCTTCCGTTAACGGCCAGATCATGCCGCCGGTCATGGGGGCTGCGGCTTTCCTGATGGTGGAATATGTCAATATCCCCTATTTCGACGTGGTCAAGCATGCCTTCATTCCGGCGGTGATTTCCTATATCGCGCTGGTCTATATCGTGCATCTGGAAGCCATGAAAAAGGGCATGGAGGGCCTGCCGCGTGCGGGCGAGCCGAAGCCCGCGAAATGGGCCGCGATTTCTTTCCTGATGTCGGCGACGGGTATTCTGGCCCTGGCTGGTGGCGTTTACTGGATCATGGAAGCCTGGCTGGCGCTGGAAAGCAACATTGCCCGTCTGTTGGCGGTTGTTGGGATTGTGGCGGTTCAGTTGATCTTGAAAACGGTTTATTTCAACAAGGCCGGTGAAGATGTGAAGATGAAGGTGATTTCCACCTTTGCCCTGGTTCTGGGTAATGCGGTTGTCATCTCCTTCGGGATCGCTTTCCTGCTGGATCTGATCCGAACCCATCTGGGCGGAACGGCCACCCCCTATGTGGTCGGTATGCTCTTGATTGCCACTTATGTCTGGCTGGCCTCAAGATGTGCGAAAGAGCCTGATCTGGAAGTGGATGATCCGAATAGTCCGATTATTTCATTGCCGGAACCGGGGCCAACCATTCGGTCTGGTCTGCATTTCCTGCTGCCGGTTGGTGTTTTGATCTGGTGCCTGATGGTAGAGCGTCTCTCGCCGAGCCTGTCCGCATTTTGGGCGGTGGCGCTGATGATCTTTATCCTGCTGACCCAGAAGCATCTTTTTGCCATGTTCCGGGGCGAGAGCACGGTTGGCAAGCTGGAGGAGAGTTTCCGGGATCTGATTGACGGCATGATTTCGGGCGCACGCAACATGATCGGTATCGGTATCGCAACCGCTGCGGCCGGCATTATCGTTGGTGCTGTCTCCCAGACCGGTGTCGGCAGTGTGTTTGTCGATATTGTGGAGATCATCTCCATGGGGCAGATCATGTTGATCCTGATCTTCACCGCGATCCTGAGCCTGATCTTGGGCATGGGCCTGCCGACGACGGCGAACTATATCGTTGTCTCGTCTTTGCTGGCGCCGGTGATTGTGGAGCTGGGGCTGGAAAACGGGCTGATTGTGCCGCTGATCGCGGTGCATCTCTTCGTTTTCTATTTCGGCATTATGGCGGATGTGACCCCGCCGGTGGGGCTGGCCAGTTTTGCCGCCGCTGCCGTTTCCGGGGGCGACCCGATCCGGACCGGGTTTGTGGCCTTCTTCTACAGCCTTCGCACGGCCCTGCTGCCATTCCTGTTCATCTTCAACACCGATCTGCTCTTGATTGATGTGACGCCGATGGAAGGGGTGATTGTCTTCATTGTGGCGACAGCGGCTATGTTGCTCTTTACTGCAGGCAGCCAGGGCTATTTCTTTGCTCGTTCCAAATTGTGGGAGAGCCTGGCCCTCATTCTGATCGCCTTCACCCTGTTCCGTCCGGGTTTCTGGATGGATATCGCCGTTCCGCCCTATGAAGAGCAGGCACCTGCCCAGGTCTTCCAAGCGGCGGAGAACCTGCCCGAAGGGGCGGAGATGCGTCTGATTGTCGAAGGGTTGGATGACGTGGGGGACGTCCGCGTCTTCACCGCGATCGTTAATCTGGGGCCCGCCGGTTCCGGCCAGGACCGCCTGTTTGATTTTGGCCTGGAACTGCTGGAAAACGGGGATGAGGTGATTGTGGATAACGCCACCTATGACAGCCCGGCCCAGAATGCGGGGTTTGATTTTGATCAGAAAATCCTGACGGTTCTGGTGCCGGCGGCGCAGCCGGCCAAGGAATTGTTTTACATTCCGGCGTTGCTGTTGCTGGGCCTGATCATTTTGTTGCAGCGGCGGCGCATGCAGGCGCAAGGCCTGAATGCGGCGACAGCCTGAGGGAAGGAGAGAGAATATGTTTAATCACATTCTGTTGGCAATCGACCTGGGGCAGCCGAAGGCCTATGAAAAATCCCTGCCCAATGCCATCGAATATGCCCAGAAATTTGGCAGCACACTTCATGTGATGACCGTAGTGCCTGATTTCGGCATGAGCATTGTCGGTTCTTTCTTCCCGAAGGAACATGAAGGTAAGATGCTGACCGAGGCCAATAATCAGCTGCATGACTTCGTGAAGCAGAATATTCCCGACAGCATCCCGGTCCAGCATATCGTGGGCCACGGTACGGCCTATGAGGAAATCCTGCGGGTCAGTGAGGATATCAATTGTGACCTGATTATCTTAGGCTCGCATCGGCCAAAAATGCAGGATTACCTGTTGGGGCCGAATGCGGCGCGGGTGGTCCGTCATGCAAACTGTTCGGTCCTGGTGGTCCGGGGCTGAAGCCGCCAAGTTATGGCTGCAGATTTTGAAGCGGGGGCTGGTCAGCCCCCGTTTTCTCTTTGACGCTTGCGCGTTGCTGGAGTAGGCAAACAATAGGTTTAAGGATAAAGACGGGAACCGCACCGAAATGGGCGCAGATATTGCCGGGCAACTGGAAAAACTGGAAAAAGCGAAGGTCCTTTGTGTCGGGGATCTGATGCTCGACAGCTTCGTGGAAGGGGCGGTGGACCGCATTTCACCGGAAGCACCGATTCCGGTGATGAATGTGGCGCGTGAAAAATCCCATTTGGGTGGGGCGGGCAATGTGGCGCGCAACCTGTCGGCGCTGGGTGTCGGCTGCCGCCTGGTAGCGGCAATCGGGGATGATGCCGCAGGGAAGGAGACGCTGGCCCTTTTTGCGGAATTGCCGGGCGTTGTACCGGAATTACAGACGTTGAAAGGCCGCCCGACAACGGTCAAGGTCCGCTATTTGGCGGGTGGTCAGCATCTTTTGCGCGTGGACCGGGAAGCAACCGGGCCGCTGGGGCCGGAGCAGGAAGATCATGTGATTGCGGCTTGCGCGGAAGCTATGGAGGATTGCGGCGCGGTGATCCTGTCCGATTATGGCAAAGGCATTCTGTCCAACCGGGTGATTGCCGCAGTCATTGAGGCGGCCCATCTGAAGCATCTGCCGGTCCTGGTTGATCCCAAGGGCGAGGATTTCCACAAATATCGCGGTGCGACCTTACTGACGCCGAACCGCAAGGAATTGGCGCTGGCAGCCCATATGCCGGTATCCAATGATGCGGAGATTGTTATGGCCTGCCACCATATCATGAACAGCTGCGGGGTTCAGGGCCTGCTGGCGACCCGCTCCGAACAGGGCATGACCCTGGTCCATCACGGAGCCGAGGGCGAGAAGCTGCATCATCTCTCCGCAGAAGCATTGGAGGTTTTTGATGTGGCGGGCGCGGGTGACACCGTGATTGGCACCTTCGCAGCCGGTCTTGCTGCCGGTTTTGATATGCTGGACGCGGCAACCCTTGCCAATGTTGCGGCGGGGGTCGTTGTGGCCAAGGCGGGTACTGCCGTAGCCTATCCCCATGAGATCATGAAAGCGGTCCATGGTGAGCGTTGGCGCGCCAGCGAAGAAAAGGTTGCGCCGCTGGCGGCCGTGGCGGACCGGGTGCAGACCTGGAAACGACAGGGACTGAAAGTCGGTTTCACCAACGGCTGTTTCGACCTGCTGCATCCGGGGCATATTTCCCTGATCGATCAATCGAGGGCGGCCTGCGACCGGTTGGTCGTTGGGCTGAACAGTGACGCCTCTGTCAAACGGCTAAAGGGCGATAGCCGACCCTTGCAGAATGAGGTCAGCCGCGCCACGGTGCTGGCGTCGCTTGCCAATGTGGATGCGGTTGTGGTTTTTGGCGAGGATACCCCGATGACCGTGATCAACAGCCTCAAGCCGGATGTGTTGATCAAGGGTGCGGATTATACGATTGAAACCGTGGTTGGGGCACAGGAGGTGCAGAGCTGGGGCGGCAAGGTCATATTGGCCGATCTGGTTCAAGGCCAGTCCACAACCAACACCATTGCCAAGATGAATGGCGATAAATAGCCCTCAGCCTTCTTCCGGCAGGATGGCATCCAGCCCGCCAATAGACATCAAGCGTGCTGCGGCATGCCGGGCATAGCGCAAGGTTAAGGCTTTGCGCCGGGCCGGGTTCATCTCACCCGGCAGGCTGGGTTTCAGGATTTCGGCACCGTAGCTGTCGGCCATGATCAGACCGGTTTCGCGGGGCAGGATCTCGGTTGGAAAATCCGAGCCGACCGCAAAATAAAAATGGTCGCAAAAGGGAAGATATTCTTCCCATTTGCCGTCGGTGCGGAAATCCTCGACCGAGGATTTAACTTCGACAACCGAAAACTGTCCTTTCCGGTCCAGCCCCATAACATCTACCCGTCGGCCGTTTATCAGACTGAGCTCGGTCACGCAGTTGAGCCCCATATGATGAAACAGGCGGATGACACCGCGAGTGACCGCAATAGTGGTTTCGGGACGGGTTATGTTTCCTGTTTGTTCTTTCATGAGGGTAATAAGCCATACCCAAGGACGGTGAGGCAAGGGTTAATTGGGAAATTGCAAATAGGCTCAGCCCGGCACCCAGTCGCTTAACCAGTCGGAAATGGCTTTTGCCGGCAGAGGTTTGCCGAACAAAAAGCCCTGCATGTGATGAGCACCAAGATCGCTGAGCAGGGTGCGCTGGTCCTTGGTTTCCACGCCTTCCACAATGATATTCATTCCAATATTCTGACCCAGCTGCAAAATGGTGCGGACCAATTCAGCATCCCTTTTGTCTTCGGTGATGCGCATGATGAAGCTGCGGTCTATTTTCAACGTGTCGAAGGCATGATTACGCAGATGGGAAAACGAGGAATAGCCGGTGCCGAAATCGTCAATGCAGATCCGGATGCCGCGATCCTTCATATCTTCCATGATGGTGACGGTCTGGCTGGTATTCTCCATCAGCATGCTTTCCGTCACCTCGATCTTGATATCGTCGCCGCTGAGGCCTGATTTCTCGAGGGCCTTGGCAATCTGATCAATGATGGCAGGGTCATCGAACTGACTGGGGGAAAGATTAATCGCGACGGTCAGGCCGTTCAGGGAGGGGAATTCCCGTTTCCAGGCCGCGAGCTGGCGGGTCGCCTTTTTCAGCACAATCCGTGAGAGGTCACCAATCAGACCGGTTTCTTCGGCGATGCCGATAAAGTCGGCCGGCGGGATCAGGCCGCGCTCGGGATGGCGCATCCGCACCAGAGCTTCAAAGCCGATCGGTCGCCCGGTATGGGCTTCGATGATCGGCTGATAATGGACTTCCACGCCGTCATTGCGGATGGCTTCGCGGATATCATTTTCGAACCGGACGGTTTCCATCATCCGGCGTTGCAATTCCGGGAAATATTCGACCACACGGGTGGTGCCGGTTTCTTTGGCATGATGCAGGGCGACGCTGGCATCGCGCAGAATTTCCTCGGCGGAAAGCCGTTCTTTGCCATTCCAGTAACGGATGCCGACATTGATATCCAGATTGACCGGAATCTCGTCGGTTACATGCAGGGTTTCGGCGATCTTGCGGCGAATGCGTATGATGCGTGCCTGGACTGCGCGGCCGGGGCTGACCCCCTGCGCCAACACGGCGAACTGATCGCCGGACAGGCGTGCGACCAGATCTTCCTGGCGCAGATGTTTCTGGATCCTTGTGGCTAGAATGCGCAGGATGGAATCCCCTAATTCATGCCCCAGGCTTTCGTTGACATAACGGAACCGGTCCACATCGATCATGATCAGTGCAAAGGGCGTTTTTGCGCCCGCATCTCCCGTATCCATGACACGATGGATCTGGTTGAGCAGATGTTGTCGGTTGGGCAGCCCGGTCAGTGCGTCCTGTTGCACGATGAGGGCGGCCTGCTGTTCGGTGGATTTATAGGTGGAGATGTCTTGTAATGCGCCGATCACGCGCTCGGGCTTGCCATTCTCCCCTCGGATTGCCTGGGCGCGCATGCGGTACCAGCGGTCTTCTTCACCTTTATCCGCCTCGAGCCGCACTTCACAGTCAAACCGCCGCTTTCTTCCCTGCCGCAAAGCGGTCAGTTCCATGAAGACCATGCCGTGGTCTTCCGCGTGTAACAGATCCAGAAGCCAATGGATATCCAGCGGATCGTGGGTTTCTGGAGTCAGCCCGGTCAACCGGGGCCATTCCCCATCATAGGTTGCGCGACCGTTATCCAGCTCCCAATCGAAATGGCAGAGGTCAAAAATCTCGACCGCCTGGCGCAGGCGCTGTTCGGAAAGCAGCAGGTCTTCCGGCATCTGTTCTTGCTGGGGGCGTTCCTGCAGACTCAGAAGATAATGGTCGGCAGCCAGGATATCCGGTTTGCGGACTTGCAGAAATACGGGCATGCGCGTGCCGTTGAATTGCAGGATCTCGGTTTCCAACGGAATATCATGCTGGGCCAGTTCCAGCAGCCAACGGGCAGTATTCTCAGGATTGAGCCAGGGCAGGATCAGATCTAAAGGTTTATTGCGCAGCGCATCAATATGCCGCCCGGTCATGCGGGCGGCGTGCCTGTTGGCAGCGACCACATCGCCATCTTCGGTCACCTGCAGGGCGGCCTGGCGCATGGAATCGAGAAATTCCAAAC
The DNA here is from genome assembly GCF_003385955.1 of Aestuariispira insulae. Taxonomy (GTDB): domain Bacteria; phylum Pseudomonadota; class Alphaproteobacteria; order UBA8366; family Aestuariispiraceae; genus Aestuariispira; species Aestuariispira insulae. The sequence continues at coordinate 139,956 of NZ_QRDW01000006.1, read as the reverse complement.
AGCTGATGGCGGCCGGTTTCCGGCGCGCGGTTTTCCAGTCACGATCCGCGGCGTCTGTGGCACCAGACGCTGTCGCGGAAGTCAAATCCGCATTTTCACTCAATGGCGTGCAACCCATATGTATGATCCCACATCCCCTATGGGGAACCATACTCTGTCCCTGTAGAAAAAACGGGAGCGATCCTGCGCGCCCCTCATTGATTGGAGAAGAGCATTCTACAGTTATGCTGTCTCTGTCAACCATGGTGGGGGAGGTCGGTTAAATCTTTGCGACGTCGCAGGATTCTATTTTGCCTCTGATGGGCAAATCACTATGATGGTAAACAGATTTTTGCTTTTAACAGAGACTAGTTCTCCGGAGTGGATGATGAAAAAGATACTGATTGGCCTGGTGGTTATCGTCGCGGTGATTGCCGGTGGTGCCTATTACGTTTTCTCGAACCTGGACAAAATCGTCGAAACGGCTGTTGAAGAAGCGGGCAGCCAGGTGACCAAGGTTGATGTGACGCTGGATGGGGTGCGCCTGGAACTTACCGAAGGCAATGCGGCGCTCAATGGTCTGCAGGTAGGCAACCCGGATGGTTTTAAAACCGACTATGCCATGGCGCTCGGCACGGTGAGCGTGTCCGTGGATACCTCTTCAGTCGGTCAGGATGTGATCGTCGTTCGGGAAGTGGTTGTGGATGGCCCGGCCATCATTTACGAGCTGTCCGGCACGGACAGCAACATTGCGGCCATTCAAAAGAATGTTGAGAGCTTTACCAGCGCGATGGGCGGCTCGGGCGGTTCCAGTGCGGAATCTACCGAAGAAGGGGCCAAGGTCGTGATTGAAAATCTCTATATCCGCAATGGTGAGGTTGCGGTCAGTGCCGGCTTCCTGGATGGGGAAAAAATGGGTGTTGGCCTGCCGGAAATCCACCTGACCGATATCGGCAAAGATTCCGGCGGGGCGACCCCGGCGGAAGTGGCAGCGAAGGTTCTGGATGCCATCAGCACGGCGGTGATTTCATCTGTTGCCACCCTGGATTTGGGCAGCATGGTTGAAGGTGCCGGTGCCGTTATGGAAGGGGCCGGGGACGCTGTTAAAGGGGTTACCGAAGGTGCCGGCGAGAGCGTGGGCGGCGCTGTTGAGGGCGCTGCTGATGCGGTCAAAGGCCTTTTTGGCGGTGACAGCAACTAAGAACCTGTCGCTGAATGATCTGATCTTTCAGAAATGATGCGGGGCCGGTTATCCGGCCCCGTTTCTTTTTGATACCGTCAGGAGCGGCTTTTTTTTCGGAATACCATGCGCAGGCCCTCCTTATGGCATTCGTAACGGGAGGTGTCGGTCGGTGCCATCATTTCCTTTTCGCCGTTGGAGACCAGGGTATTGTTGAAAAGGTCGGACCCGATCCGCTCTGTAAGGGCCTTTTGCACAAATCGGTTCGCGCTGGTTTCTCCATAATAGGCGGCTTCGACAATATCCGGCCTGTCCTGCAGTAATTCCTGGATCTCATCAGCCAATCGCGGGTGATGCACACAGATGAATTCCGCGGCACGGCGATTGTTGGTGCGCAAATAAGCCCGCAAAATCAGATATCCTTTATGGCCGTCCGGGATCATGATGGGGCGTGTTTGCAGCCAGGCGGCGCCGGGATCGTACAGGTCGGATTGATGGTATTTGGCCGAACTGCCACCGGAGCCGAGCTCTTTGAAGCGGGGGACAAACTCTATTGCAAAATAGACGACTGCGGTTGGGAATGCCAACCCCAGCACAAGCAGCACCGCCATCAGCAATGCCCGGTTGTTATTTTGCTTTTCAGCTGCCATCAAACTCTCCTTCGGCAGTCCCGCTGCCCGCGCTTTCGGTCATTTTTTATCACCTTTCCGATTGGGAAAATGGCGCAAGAATGACGCGGGCCGGTGACTTTGCGTCCCACCGTTACCGATGGTTTGCTCTGTCGGGATACACATATATCCGAGTATAGTAGCAGAGTGGCCCTGGGGCGTCAGTGATTTTCATCACGGCAGGGATAATTATCAAATTGGCGCAAATTTGGCCAAATCTGTCAGGGTCTGAACAGACCGGTTTCGGCTTGCAGGGGTAATTTATCTTTGCAAAGGTCTGTCTGAACAGTCATGACCGATCAGAGATTTAACGACAATACTAGAGGGATGAAAAATGGAAACACGTGCCGCAGTCGCATTCCAGGCAGGTAAGCCGCTGTCTGTTGAAAGCGTGACCGTCGATGGTCCGCGTGAGGGAGAGGTTCTGGTTGAAATCAAGGCGACCGGTGTGTGCCATACTGACGCTTTTACCCTGTCTGGTGAGGACCCCGAGGGCATGTTCCCGGCTATTCTGGGCCATGAGGGTGCTGGTGTTGTCGTCGACGTTGGCCCCGGGGTGAAATCCCTGAAGCCGGGTGATCATGTCATTCCTCTCTATACACCGGAATGCCGGGAATGCGAATATTGCCTCAATCCGAAAACCAACCTGTGCCAGTCGATCCGCTCTACCCAGGGCCAGGGCCTGATGCCGGATGGTTCCAGCCGCTTTTCCATCAATGGCGAGCCGGTATTACATTACATGGGGTGCTCGACTTTCTCCAACCACACGGTTCTGCCTGAAATCGCTTTGGCGAAAATCCGTTCCGACGCGCCTTTTGACAAGGTTTGCTATATCGGCTGTGGGGTGACCACCGGTATTGGCGCGGTCATCAATACCGCAAAGGTTGAGATCGGCTCCAATGTGGTGGTCTTTGGCCTGGGCGGTATCGGTCTCAATGTGATCCAGGGTGCGCGCCTGGCGGGGGCCAACATGATTGTTGGTGTTGATATCAACCCGGACAAAAAAGCCTTGGCCGAGCGCTATGGTATGACCCATTTTGTCAACCCGCTGGAAGTGGAAGGGGATTTGGTGCCCTATCTGGTGGATCTGACCGGTGGCGGGGCTGATTACAGCTTTGAATGTATCGGCCGGACCGATACCATGCGTCAGGCGTTGGAATGCGCGCATAAAGGCTGGGGCGAGAGCATCATCATCGGCGTTGCCGGTGCGGGCCAGGAAATCTCCACCCGTCCGTTCCAACTGGTCACCGGCCGGTCCTGGCGGGGCACTGCCTTTGGCGGCGCGCGCGGTCGGACTGATGTGCCGAAAATTGTCGACTGGTACATGGATGGCAAGATCGAGATCGACAGCATGATCACCCACACCATGCCGCTCGACGAGATTAACACCGCCTTTGATCTGATGCATGAAGGCAAATCCATCCGGTCGGTGGTGACCTTCGACTGATTATTCGGCGTTTCGCGTTGAAGAAAAGCCCGCTTTCCGTCATGGGGGAAGCGGGCTTTTATTTGGGTAACAGATGCATCCGCGTCATATAGCGTTGTTGGGCGGTTAAGGTGTCGAAGGGAATATTCTGTGTGAATGGCTCGTCTGGGCCCACGGGTATGACCGGCATATGCAGGCTGGGGACCGGCGCATATTCGACCGCGACAATCAACCGGTCTTTATTCTCCGGCAGTTTTCCTTTGTGAATGCCCTTGGTATTGACCAGGAAACAGCTGCCTTTTGGCCCGGTCAGTTCGGTCGGCGCGATCTGCAGATAATGTTCCACTTCCTGATCCGTCTTGCGCAACTGCGCCTTCAGCCAATGGTCAAATTCCGCAGCTTGCGCGGGATCGGATGGCCGGTGCCGGGCAAGTTGGTCCGGGTCATGGGTTGTTTCGACGAATATATGGGGGCCGCCGGTGGCATCTACATCGGTAAGATACAAGAATAGTTTGCAGAAACGATAACTGTCCAAATCCAGATGGAATTGCTGAGCGTCGCGAGCATCTGTGGCCTCGGCAAAACTCCACCAGGCATTGATATCCGTAATGGTCGGGATACAGCCCATCAGGCGGCCTGCCAGGGCAATGATTTCCGGAGACAGTGCCAGTTCCCACAGGCCGGGGCAGTTGACCATTAATCGCGGGGGAACATAGCCGACATTGCTGTGTCCGATCAGCGCTTTTCGTTCCACGGCCTGTTCCAGGGGATGCCTGCGATTGGCGAGCACAGGCAGTTGTTCCAGAAAGGCAATCATGTCGGAAACCTGAGGGGCGGACAGGGAGGTGGCGGTATGAAGTCCCTTTTCCCAAAAAACTTGCCATTGTTCCTCGGAAACGCCTTCATGGATTTTGGTCAGCCCGCCAACGGCGATCTCGTGGGACAGGTAACGGTCGATGGCTTTACCCATCAGGTCAATGACGGCATTGTCGTCATAGCAGGCGGCCATGGCATTCATATGCAGACGATACATGTTGCCGGCTTGGCTTCTGGCCTCTTCGTCAGCGGGCAGAAGAGTGCGGAGCGGCGTGAATTGAGGATCCCGCTCGATCAAGTCCTGCAACCCGTTATACCAGAGCCTGATATCTTCATAGCTGCTGGTGCTTGTCATGCTAAAACAGCCTCTCTCAGCCCTTGCGCTGGAAAATTGTCATGACCGCACCTGGTTTGTCGAGGCGGGTGGGGTGGATGTCATGGCGGAAGAACACCGCTTCGATCTCGTCGCCGAACAGGGCCAGGATATCATCCGTGTGATTAAAGAGTTTCTTGCTGGGCGTGTCGTAGCCGCCTTCGGCATTGGGGGGGACATATTGGCAGCCGATCGCAAAAAATCCGCCCGGTTTGGTGACGCGCAAGGCTTCGCGTGCTGCTGTTTCATGATCGGTTGAATAGGCTAGGACCCAACCCATGACCAGCACATCAAAGCTATTGTCCGGATAGGGCATGGCATGCATGTCGCCGACATCGATGAAGGGCGAATAGGAGATCAGATCCAGGCCGGTGACATTGACAGGGTCAAATCCACAGGCGATCAGGCCGTAGATTTCCACCTCGGTCCGCGGGCCAACGGTCAGGACCTTCAATGATTTGACCCTTTCCATAACCAGGGCGATGGAACGCAGGGGATTGATCAGGTGCAGTGGCCGGTCCAGTGCGATCATTTCCTTCAGTTGGTTTAGGTTGTGGGAGATGGCGTAATCCGCGACGCCGCCTGCCTCGGGGTCGGCAACAGAGATGTCCTCTTCCTTGAGCAGGGAGATGCGTGCGGCGGCAAGCATTTCAATCATGCGTGGGATCTGCAGCGCCTCATCCGGATATTGGTCCAGGATATCCATCAGCACCTGCAATATCTGTCCATCAATTTTCGGCAGGATGCGGCCCTGATTGCCATTGCTGATGATCATGTTTCCACCCGGGTCTATTGACGTTGTTGTGGCACCGGAGACCGGAAGACAGGTTTCTGACACCAAGTCAGTATTTGATATTCACTAAGAGAATTCTTGCTGAATTCTAGTATTTTGAGAATAATCCTACTTCATGCTATAAATATTCTATAGATTATTCTATGCGATTCCTATCCGGAATTATAGAATGCATTATTTGATTTTCTGTTGTTTGCGTTTGATTGGCCTGTGACCAAGTATTCGAGATTCGGGTTAAGCGGCTGATGTCTGGGACTCAGGTCGTCGTGAAAGCTGGAATGGACAATGGCGTCAAAAGAATGTAACAGGAAAACAAGGAATTAGTTCAGAATGGACCGACAGAGATGACCATAGAAACCCTCAGCGAGCAAAAATGCTTCGGTGGAATCCAAGGTGTATACCGCCACCAGAGCAGCAGCACCGGTACGGATATGGAATTTGCGGTATTCCAGCCTGCCGAGGCGGCCAAGAAACCATTGCCGGTTTTGGTGTTTCTATCCGGTCTGACCTGTACCTGGGAAAATTTCACCACCAAGGCAGGCGCCCAGCGCTATGCAGCGGAACATGGCGTGATTGTCGTTGCGCCCGATACCAGCCCCAGAGGGGAAGGCGTGGCGGATGATCAAGCCTATGACCTGGGCAAAGGGGCGGGTTTTTATCTCAACGCCACCGAAGATCCTTGGGCAAAACATTATCGCATGGAAGATTATGTGGTGAAGGAATTGCCGGCTGTGCTGGCCAATAATTTTCCGGTTGATCTTGATCGCATGGGGATCACCGGTCATTCCATGGGCGGCCATGGGGCATTGACCCTGGCGATTAAAAATCCCGATCTGTTTAAAACCCTCTCCGCTTTTGCGCCGATCGTTTCGCCGGCAAACTGCCCTTGGGGTCAAAAAGCGTTTAATAATTATCTGGGTGATAATATCGCGACCTGGGGCCAGAATGATGCCAGCGCGCTGGTGGAAACCTTTGGCTGGTCCGGGGATATCCTGATCGATCAGGGGGCATCGGATACCTTCTTGGAAACAGAGCTATTGCCGGATGTTTTTGTCCGGGCTTGCGAGCGCAAATCGGTGGCGCTGACCCTGCGGATGCAGGAAGGTTATGATCACAGCTACTATTTCATTGCCTCTTTCATCGAAGATCACATTGCCTGGCATGCCAAGCGGTTGAAAGCTTAATTGTCTGACATATAGGGAATAAATAAAGGCCCGGGCGTTTCTCCCGGACCTTTCTGTATCCTGAATCCAGTTTGTTGATATGGTGTTAGGGCAGGGTAGAGCTCAGGCAAGGCTCAGGCGCACATTGATATTGCCCTGGGTCGCGTTGGAATAGGGGCAGACGATATGGGCGCGATTGATCAATTCCTGGGCTTGTTCACGCTCAACACCGGGCAAATCGATCAGTAGATCAACCTCGATGCCAAAACCGGTCGGGATCGTGCCGATGCCAACAGTGGCCTGCACCGAAACATCCGGTGAGATCGGCAGTTTGTCGCGTTGTGCGACGAATTTCATCGCGCCCAGGAAGCAGGCGCTGTATCCGGCGGCAAAAAGCTGTTCCGGGTTGGTACCGTTGCCCCCGGCACCGCCCAATTCCTTCGGCGTCGACAGGGTCAGTTCCAGGCTGCCATCTTCCGCCTGCGAGCTGCCTTCCCGACCGCCGCTGGATTTCATGGTGGTTTTGTAAAGTACGTTTTCAACAGTCATGGTCTTCTCTCCTTAAAAAAGGAGGCATCGCCTCCATTAATCGTACGATATAAAATCGTGCACGATATAAAATAATGAAATTTGAATTTGGTTCCTTTCAGGGAAACATTCTCTTTGACAGGTTAAGTTTAGATTACAAATGCTTGGACAGATTTTCCCGGATCCGGTCAAGCCGCCCCTGCAGGTCGATCATTTCATCCAGGCTGCATTCAAGGGCTTCCGCCATGCAATGCGGTATATTGCGGGCTTGTTCTTTCAGTGTCCGGCCGACATCGGTCAAGCTGATGATCACCTGGCGCTCATCCTGCTTGGACCGTTCCCTGCGCAACACGCCACGGCCTTCCAACCGTTTCAACAGGGGGGTTACCGTGGTGGTTTCCAGACGCAGCCGATCACAAATATCGGAAACATTCAGCTCATCCCGCTCCCAAAGAACCAGCATAACCAGATATTGCGGATAGGTCAGGTCCAGGCCCTTCAAAACACGGCGATAAGTCTTGTTGAAGGCATGCATAGTGGAATACAGCGAAAAGCAAAGCTGTGAGTCCAGCAGCAGCGGGTCAATCGACCGACGGTCATCGGAGGGGGATATGTCCTGTTTCTCTGTCATGAGGCGAATATATATCGTGCACGATATTATTTCAAGCGATTTAATTTGAGTTCGTGAAAAGTCTTTAAGGCTGACTCATGATTGGGGCTGGAATGCCTGCCTGGCCGCCATATTCTGCCGGAGCAGTTCCTGGATCATCGGGTTGGGGAATTTGCGTTCAGGTACAACCGCATAAAAGGATTCCGTGAGATTGGGAAGTTGATGATATTCGATCAGCATGCCAGTGCTGAGCTCATCCTTGACGACGATGGGTGAAATGGCGGCCAAACCGACCCCCTCACGGGCTAACAGGCGCATCATCGCCATGTCATCCACCTCGGCGGCGATGGTTGCCTGGATGCCCAGCCGGTCTATGAGCGCATCAAATTCCAGACGGATATTACTGTCCAATGTGGGTATGATCACCGGCGAGCTTTCAAGAAGCCTGGCAATATCATCATCCGGGGCAAAACAATCCGGCCGTCCGATCAAGCTGACCTGCTGCTCGGCCAGGCGATGAGAGACAAAGTTCGTTGTTGCGTCGCGCAGCCAGGGCTGGTTCATCAGCACGATGTCCAGATTCAGTGCCTCCAACTCCCGGAGCAATTCACGGGTTGTGCCGGATCGCAAAATGATATCCACATCATCCCGACCCAGCAACGGCTGGAGAAAGGTGATCTGGAAGTTCCGGGAGAGGGTCGCCATGGCTCCGATCCGGATGGCCTTGCGGACAGCCCCGGCCCCTTGCAGAGTGACCAGCAATTCCTCCCCGGTGGTAAAAATGACATCGGCATAGTCCAGGGTGATCCGCCCGACTTCGGTCAGGGCCAATTGCCGGCCCCGGCGCTCGAACAGAGCATGGCCGATGCTGTCTTCCAATTGCCTGATCTGGGTGGAGAGCGCGGATTGAGACAGGTTCAAACGCCCGGCAGTGCGGGTTAGGTTGCCGTCATGCGCGACCGCTCGAAAATAGCGAAGGTGATGATAATTGAGATGATTCATTGTTCTATTTTATGGAACGATTATGAATAAACAATGATTTTTTTAATATGAAATGCTTCTGTTATGGTCCCGCGAGTTTGGTATCAGGCAGAGGGAAATCAGGTGTTGTATTTATTACCCTATGGCGCGGTCCTGTCGCTGCTTCTTGCGTCGGCAATCTCTCTTGGTTTCAGGAATATTGGCGGTGGCAAGGCGGCGGGGCTTTGTGAAACAGCGGCAGTCCTGTCCGTGTTTGTGGCTATGGCTTCTACAGTGTTGCTGGGGATTTCCGGCACGGGAACCGGGCTTGATCTGACCTTTCACGGGTTTGGGTTTTCATCGCGTGTTGATGTGCTCAGCATGGCCATGCTCCTGTTGGTGGCGACGGTCGGCTGGATTGTGCTGCGCTATTCAAGAACCTATCTGCGCGGTGAACCGGGGCAGGCACAGTTTGTCGGCTGGATATCATTGACGATCGCGGCGGTCATGCTGTTGGTAACCGCCGGCAACCTGGTCCAGCTATTGTTTGCCTGGATCTGCACCAGCCTGTCATTCAACCAATTGCTGTTATTCTATCCGGGCCGGATGCATGCCCGGCGCGCGGCACGAAAGAAGCGTATGACAGCCAGGCTCTCCGACCTGTCATTGTTGATTGCGGTTGGGTTGCTGGGGGCCGGTTACGGCACGGGCGATATTGCCTTCATCCTTGAGAATGCCGCTAGTGGTGCCGCCGCCAACGGCCCTGTTGTCGCCTGTGGTTTCCTGGCAGTCGCCGCGATGTTGAAATCCGCGCAGTTTCCGACCCATGGCTGGTTGACCGAAGTGATGGAAACGCCGACCCCGGTCTCCGCCCTGTTGCATGCAGGGCTGATCAATGCGGGCGGTTTCCTGTTGATCCGGTTTGCGGACATCATGCTGCTCAATCCGAGCGTTCTGGCAGTTTTGGCCATCATTGGCGGCTTTACGGCGCTTTTTGCCAGCCTGGTGATGCTGACTCAGCCCACAGTGAAAACCTCGCTGGCCTGGTCCACCATTGCCCAGATGGGGTTTATGATTTTCCAATGCGGTCTGGCATTATTCCCGTTGGCGCTGCTGCATATCCTGGCCCATTCCCTTTATAAGGCACATGCGTTCCTGTCGGCGGGCAATGCGGTGTTGAATGTCGCGGCGATCCGGCGGCCCGGTCCTGTCGCTGCCCCAAATGCTTGGGCTGTCGGCAGGGCGATTACGGTCTCTTTCGGTCTATATCTGGTGATCGGACTGGTCTTTGGCCTGGTGGAAAAAACACCGCAGGCCATTGCTTTGGGCGGTATCCTGATTTTTGGGGTTGCCTATTTGGTGGCCCAGGGCTTTGCCGATGAGGCGCCGATGCCTTTGACCGTCAAAACCGCCCTTTATGCGGTGATTGCCTCGGTCAGCTATTTCGCCCTGCAAAGTGCCACCTATTGGCTTACCCAGGATCTGCTGCCGGCTCCGCCCGCCCCCCGGCCCCTGGAATGGGCGCTGATCATTCTATCGCTGATCAGTTTCGGATTGGTGGCTTTTGCGCAATCCATGTTTCCGGCCTGGTCCAGCCATCCGGCGGCCCGCGACATTCGGGTCCATCTGGCAAACGGTCTTTATGTCAAAGCGGTTTTTGACCGGCTTCTGGGGGGCTGGGTCGCCAAGCGCACACCCAGCGCTGAAGCCGGCAGTGAAGGAGGTATTTGAGATGTTTGACAGTGTGAACCTGCCGCCCCGGGCTATGGCCGCCTGCCTTCGCGCGGCGGAAGAAGCGGGCCGGGCGATCCCGCCCATGTGGCCGCTTTCATCCTCGGTTGCCGTCAACCCCTATCTCGGACAGACGCAAGTGGATCTGACCATGGCCGGTGCGCGCCTTGGCCGTGTGGCGGGCGCGCGGGTCGCTATGCCCCGATCCTGGTATGCCCGGCAATGGGCGGAGGGACAGATCAGGGATGATGATCTTGAAAAGGCCAGGCTGGCCTCGGTGCTGGAAGAAAAACCAAAAACTCTGGAAATCCTTAAGGCAGCGATGCGCCAGGAAAGTGAAGCCCCCCGGGCGGTTCCTACAATGGCGGAGTTGGCAACGGCTCATCTGGATATTGAATGTACGGAGCTGGTTGCCGAGCGTATCGGGGCCTGGGCGGCCAGCTATTTTGATGCGGGGCAGGCAATGTGGAGCGCGCCAAAGGAAGGTGGTGCCTATCACCAATGGCGGGCTTTTGCCTCGCGTGATCTGACGCCGGGTATTCTGGGGATCCAAGGGTTTGCCCCACATGTGGATGAAGCGCCGCAAACCGCCGCCGGGGCCATTACCCGGGCTGTGGAACGGCTGGGCCTGCAGGAGGCTGAGTTGCCGACCTATTTCCACCGGCTGTTGATGTCGCTGGGCGGATGGGCGCAGCTGGCACGTTATGAGCTTTGGCAGGCAGAACTGGAAGGCGACCGCAGCACGGTCCTGATCGATCTGCTGGCCATTCGTCTTGTCTGGGAAGAGGCGCTGTTTGAGCTTTGTGGGGACGCGATCGCAGGCGAATGGTTGGCGGCCCGCGCCGCCCACGCCGCTCCTCTTCAACCCAATCAGGACCTGGTAATAGACGTGATTTTCCAGGAAGCGGCGGAAATCGCGGCTCAGCGGCGGCTGGGTGAAACCTTGGCGGCGCCAACTTCCCCGAAACAGGAAACACGTCCGGACCTGATTGCCGCTTTTTGCATTGATGTGCGTTCCGAAGTGTTTCGGCGCGCGTTGGAAAACATGGATCCGAAAATCCGGACGATGGGGTTTGCGGGGTTTTTCGGCCTTCCCGCCCTGCATCATGGCTTTGCCTCCGACGAGGCGGAACGGCGCTTGCCGGTCCTGCTTTCCCCTGCACTGGAAAGCCGTGACCAGACGGATGAGGCCTCAGATTTGAAGGCCCGCTATCTGGCACGGGCCAAAAGGGCATGGGGCCGTTTCAAGTTGGCGGCGGTCTCTTCCTTTGCCTTTGTCGAGGCGGCGGGGCCGCTATATCTGGTCAAGCTGTGCAAGGATTCCATCTTTGGCGCGGCGGGTGTGAAAACGGTTTCACCCTGTCCCGTCTTCGATCCTATGCCGGATCTTGAAACGAGGCTGGCGATTGCGGAAAAAGTGCTGCGCGCCATGTCGCTGACCACTGAGTTTGCGTCGGTCGTTCTTCTGGCTGGGCATGGGGCCACTGTTGAGAATAACCCCCATGCCAGTGCCTTGAACTGTGGCGCCTGCGGCGGGCATGCAGGCGATGTCAGCGCCCGTCTGCTGGCCGGACTGCTGAATCAGTCGGATGTGAGGGCCGGGCTTGTCGGCAAAGGCATTGAAATACCGGCAGACACGGTGTTTGTCGCCGCCTTGCATGACAGCACGACCGACAAGGTCACCTTGTTTAATGATTTTGGCGGGAAGGCGTCGGGCGAACAGCTGGTAAAAGTGCAAGCCTGGCTGGACGGGGCCGCTAAAGCATCCCGGGCCGAACGCATGCTGCGTCTGCCGGGGGCGAAAACCGAAAAGGACCTGTTGAAACGCAGCCGGGACTGGTCGGAAATACGCCCGGAATGGGCCCTGGCGAGATGCAGTGCTTTCATTGCGGCGCCGAGGCAGAAAACTGCCGGCAAGAAGCTGGATGGCAGTGCATTCCTGCATGATTATGACTGGCGCGCGGATGACGGGTTCTCCGTGCTGGAATTGATCATGACCGCCCCGGTCGTGGTGGCCAGCTGGATCAGCCTGCAATATTACGGCTCCACCGTGTCACCAAGGGTTTTTGGTGGCGGGAACAAGCTTTTGCACAATGTCACGGGCGGCATTGGTGTGGTGGAGGGGAATGGCGGTTCGCTCCGGGCGGGGCTGCCCTGGCAGTCGGTCCATGACGGCAGCCGTTTTATCCATGATCCGCTGAGGCTGACTGTTTGTATTGAGGCCCCTCGCGATGCCATGAACCGTATTCTGAAACAGCATGAAGATGTCAAAGCCCTGTTCGACAATGGATGGCTGCATCTTTTTGCGTTGGATGATCAGGGCCATATGGTCTGGCGCTATGACAGGGATCTTTCCTGGGAGCCGGTAAAAGACCAGCCAGCGACATCGCAATCAGCGGCCGCTTGAAACAAAACGCCTGGTATCTCGTGATTGAGAGGCCGGGCGTCAAATTGCGTTAGTCCAGGTTTTCCTGAATAAACTGGCGCAGCGCGGTGCGCACTCTTTGGAAGACCTCGGTCCAGTCACCGGGGCTGGTTTGCCGGAACAGGGTCATGCTGGGATACCAGGGGCTGTCATCGCGCCAGATCTGCCAACGCCAGTCCGGTGCATAGGGCAGCAGGACCCAGACCGGGCGCGCCAGGGCACCTGCCATATGGGCTACGGATGTATCCACCGAAATCAGGAGATCCATATCCTCAAGTAGGGCCGCCGTATCGGCAAAATCACGCAGATGCGGTGACAGATCCTGTATGATTGGCTCCAGGCCCAGCTGTTCGATACGGCCTTCTGGACCGCCCTTTTGAAAGCTGAAAAAGCGTACATTGGGCATTTCCAGCAGAGTGCTGAACCGTTCCAGGCCAACCGACCGGTTACGGTCATTTTTGTGCGAGGGTTTTCCGGCCCAGACCAGACCGACACGCGCGATCCCGTCGGTGCGGGGTTTCAACCGCGGCGCGTCTTCAGTGGGGGCATGAAGATAGGGCACTTTGTCGGGCAGGTTGTCCGTGCCGGTCTTCAAAATCCTTGGCAGGCTGAGCAGGGGGATGACCGCATCCATGTCGATCTGTTTTTCCAGCGCCGCGACGGGTTGTGTTTCATCCCGCTCGAGTATTTCGATCCCCTCCATTTCCGGGCTGTTGCGCAGAAGACGCGCGAGCGGCGGTTGGCATTCAAAAACCACCCGGTCGGCAAGATCCTTGATCATCGGCAGGTAGCGGCAGAATTGCAGGCTGTCACCCATGCCCTGTTCGGCGCTGACCAACAATGTCTGGCCTTCCAGCTTCGCCCCTTTCCAGATCGGGACGGATGGGTGGCGCGGTGGGCTCTCCGGCAACTGCCAACGTGCCTCATATGCCTCGAACCCCTCTTCCAGCTCACCTTTCAAGAGCAAGGTGAGGGAGCGGTCCCATTCAAGTTCCGGCTTGCCATAGCCCAGCATCTCCGCCCGGCGGAAGGAATGAAGGGCATCATCCAGGCAGCCCCGGTCGCGCTGAATGAGCGCACAATTGTAATGGATCTGGGCGGCTTCCGGGTTGAGGGCCAGGGCACGATTCTGTGCCTCCTGCGCTTCATCAAGGCGATTAAGGGCGCGCAAAGCATTGCCGAGATTGGACCAGCTGGAGCCATCATCTGGGGATAGCTGCAGACCGCGCCGCATGCACATGACGGCGGATTCAAGTTTGTTATCCCGCCGGAGCAGCACGCCAAGATTGATCCAGGCCGGTGCCAGGCTCGGGTCGATTTTCAGGGCGGAGCGATAGAATTTGGCGGCTTCAGGGATATGGCCCTTGTGATGATGGGCGATCGCCTGTTGCAGTAAAGCATTGCCATCCGGCCGCGCGGTCACCTGCGAGGTGCCTGCCGGTTGCGGGCTTTCTGGGGCGCCGGAATGAGCCGGGCCGGTTTCGGTCTTCTCATTTTCCATGAAAAGACTTTAACCGGCCCGGTGTCACTGGTCGAGTGTTGGTTGCGATTTTTTCAAATATTACAACAGGTCGCGTTTGATCAGCTCTTCAGCGATCTGAACCGTGTTGAGGGCAGCGCCCTTACGCAGGTTATCGGAAACGCACCAGAAGTTCAGGCCGTTCTCTACCGAGATATCTTCGCGGATACGGCTGACATAGACCGCGTCTTCACCGGCGCATTCTTCCGGGGTGACATAGCCTTCATCCTGGCGGAAATCGACCACGGTCACACCGTCGGCTTCCTTGAAGGCTTCGCGGGCAGATTCGGTCGTGATTTCCTTTTCACATTCGATGTTGATGCTTTCCGCATGGCCGACAAAAACCGGGACGCGCACACAGGTGGCGCTGACCTTGATTTTCGGATCCAGGATCTTCTTGGTTTCGACCACCATCTTCCATTCTTCCTTGGTCGAGCCGTCATCCATGAAGACATCGATATGGGGGATCACGTTGAAGGCGATCTGCTTGGTGAATTTTTCCTTCACGATCGGATCGTTCACATAAATCGCGCGGGTCTGGGTGAACAGCTCATCCATGGCTTCCTTGCCGCCGCCGGAAACGGACTGGTAGGTGGAAACCACCACGCGCTTGATGCCAAATTTTTCATGTAGGGGCTTTAGGGCCGCGACCATTTGGATGGTGGAGCAGTTCGGGTTGGCGATGATACCTTTTTTGCGCCAGCCTTCGAGTGCTTCCGGGTTAACTTCCGGCACAACCAGCGGCACTTCGGGATCCATGCGGAAGTGGGAGGTATTGTCGATCACGACCGCGCCGGCCGCAGCTGCCTTTGGGGAAAATTCAGCAGAGATCTTGCCGCCGGGGGAAGAGAGAACAATGTCGGTGCCGGTGAAATCAAAGGTAGCCAGGTCCTGGCATTTCAGGGTCTTGTCTTCGCCATAGGAGATTTCCACGCCCACAGAGCGGGAAGAGGCCAGGGCCACAACTTCCTTGGCCGGGAAGCCGCGTTCGGCCATCGTTTTGAGAATCTCGCGGCCCACATTACCCGTGGCGCCGACTACTGCTACCTTGTATCCCATTGTTCATACCAATCTGCATCTCAGTTTAAAAATACCGTACAAACCAAAAAAGCCGGAGTTCTCGAACCCCGGCCTGCTTTCAGTCTGCACATGCGGAGGTTCGCGGCTATCTGCCGGTCTTGGTGGTTTTGGTTTTGGTGGTGGTGGTTTTGGATACAGCGGATATGTGGCGCATTTTCTGCGCAACCATCATCATGCTGTCCATTGCGAATGCCATTAATCCTAGGCCCTTCAAAACCAAACCGGGGCTGTTCTACGCTGTGCGCTGCAAAAAATCAAGCGGGCAATGCGGAAAAATGACGGCTCCATTCAATTTATCGCGGGAACGTGAAATTTTATTTCCCATCATATGAAAAACGGGCGCAATAACAGCGCCCGTTTATCGTCTGAAGCCGATGGCGGATTATCCGACCAGTTTGTCCAGTTCCGCCAGGATGGCGTCCCCCATGCCGGTAGTGCCCACCTGGGTGCAACCCGGGGCCATGATATCACCGGTGCGGATGCCGGATTTCAGAACATTCTGAATGGCGTTTTCAACCATGTCGGCATCTTTCAACAGGCCGAAGCTGTAGCGCAGCATCATGGCAAAACTCAGCAGCATGGCGCTGGGGTTTGCCAGGTCCTGGCCGGCAATATCCGGGGCGGATCCGTGTACCGGCTCGTAAAGCGCCTTGCGCTGACCGTTTTCGTCTGCCGCGCCCAGGCTGGCGGATGGCAGCATGCCGAGCGAGCCGGTGCTCATGGCCGCCGCATCGGAAAGCAGGTCGCCAAACAGGTTGTCGGTGACGATCACATCAAACTGTTTCGGGTTCTTCATTAGCTGCATGGCACAGTTATCGGCATACATATGGGCAAGCTCGATATCCTGGTAACCACCGCTGGCATGCAGCTCGGTCACGGTCTTGCGCCAGAAAATACCGGTTTCCATCACATTGGCTTTTTCCACCGAATGAACCCGACTGTTGCGTTTGCGGGCCAGATCAAAGGCGACGGCGGCCACCCGTTCAACCTCGGCTTTGGTGTAGGCCTGGGTGTCAATGCATCGTTCAACGCCATTATAATCCTGCATGCCACGCGGCTCGCCGAAATAGACGCCGCTGGTCAGTTCGCGCACGATCATCAGGTCCAGACCCTGGATCACTTCTGGTTTCAGGGTCGAGGCATCCAGCAGCGCATCAAACACAACGGCCGGGCGCAGGTTGGCGAAAAGATCCATTTCCTTGCGCAGGCGCAGCAGGCCGGCTTCGGGCCGCGCATGGCGTTCCACATTGTCATATTGCGGGCCGCCGACCGCGCCGAACAGGACCGCATCCGCATCCAGGGCATCCTGCATGGTCTCGTCGGTGATGGCTTGTTTATGTACGTCATAACAGGCGCCGCCCACCAGGCCTTCCTTCAGGTCAAAATTGATGCTGCGGTTTTTGGCCATCCAGTCGACAACCCGGCGGACCTGGTTGAAGACTTCGGGACCGATCCCGTCACCGGGAAGCATAAGCAGGGTTTTGTTGGTGGCCATGACCGGGGACACTCCTGAGAATTTGCGTAATTTCGTTTCAAGATTAGCCGTATTCGGCTCAGAATAATCTGATTGCGGCGGTTGTACCCACATTTTCCCTGTTTGGCCAGTCACGCAGGCCGGCTTTTGCGCAAAATACTGCTGTTCCGGGGGGGAATAACTAGGGTTGCCTTCTTGATTGCGGATACCATTAAGGAGCTTTTAAGACAGATACTGTAGCCTAATGTTGCATAAATGAAGTGGATTTCTTGAAATGGCTGCAAGCAATGGGTTCGTATTCCATGGTTGGTGATCTTGAGTTGTTTGATTCCGCGCCGGGGGGCGGGGATGATATTGATCTGTTCGGTGATTTTGATCTGACAGAAGAATCGGAACAAGAAGCGGAGATGATCTCCGCAGAAGATTTGCAGCGGTCCATCGAGAATTTCCATAATATTTTTTCGAACCGTGAAGAACAGATGAATGCTGCTTCCGGCGCGATCCTGCTTTATCAGCATCTCATGACAGCGGGGTATGAGACCACAATCCTGGTGGAGGATAAGGGGGCGACGGTGACGGCGTCGACTAAGAGTGACTGTCTGCAAACGCCGCTGCTCGACCGGGTGGAATTTCTGCTAGATGATATGGTCTATATGCGTCGGAGCTGGAATCTTTCCGGTTTCACGGTGCACAGTATTTCGACCCACCTCAGGGAGGGCCGCATGCAGGTCCGCATAGAATTCATTAGCTTGTGAATTAAAATTCCGGAAAAACCTTTCTGTTACATGTGGTTAGTTGTTTATTAACTATCTGGTAAGTAAAAAGGTTGGATCGGGTTGCATCTGTTGGAACCGGAGCGGGAGGTTCGTCCGGGATGGCGGGCCGTTTTTTCGGTCGACGGCAGACATAATCATAGGGCTTGAAAATCATGTTTAACAAATTGTCACTTTCGGCAAAGCTTTCGATCATCAGCGGGATCGTGATTTCAATCTGCCTCGCCATCGCGATTACATGGCAGTCGATGGAAGCGTCCGAAATCACCCGCAGACTGACCCTTGAGAAAGCTGAAGAACTGGGGCGTTATCACGCGGAGCAGATTTCCAAACGCCTGGATAAGGCGATGAAAGTGGCGGAAGTGATCGGTGCGACCTTCAAGGGCATGAAGGAAGATGGCGGTGTTGATGATCGCCGGGCCTATGATGCTGTTCTGAAGGAAATTCTCGAGCAAAACCAGGATCTTGCCGGGGCCTGGGCCGGGTATGAACCTAATGCGCTCGATGGCAAGGATGCTGACTATAAGAATGACAGCTCGGTTTTGAACGACCCCAATACCGGCCGCTATGCCACCTATTTCTACAATTACGGTAAAGGTGTCGAAGGATGGCATCTGACCGGCTTGGCGGACATGGATACCACCCAGGATGAGGGATATGATTATTACAATATTCCCCGGCGGGAAAACCGGCCGACTGTGATTGACCCGGTATTTTATGAAGACCTGGGGGATGGCGGTGTATTGCTACCCTCCTTTGCAGTTCCGATTAATGACAAGAGTGGCAAGGTCCTGGGCGTTGCTGGTGTTGATATCATGCTCAACGACATGGCGGCCGAATTTGCCAAACTGACCCCGTTTGAGACTGGCAGTGTCTATGTGATTTCCTATAAAGGGAAATGGGCGGCTTATCCGGACCAGAGCCTGTTGGGCAAGGTGATCAGTGAGATTGAAGGCAGCAGACAGACTTTCATTAATGCCATTCCCAAACTCCAGGAAGGGGAATCCTGGACTGAGGAAGATGGTGATTTCGTCCGGGTGTTTATACCGGTCCAAGTGCCGCGCACCAACACCCCCTGGTCGGTGGTGGTTAATATCCCGAAAGACAAGATTGTTGAAGATGCGAACACGCTTCGCAATGAAATGATCGTTGGCGGCGTGATTGTTGTGCTGATTATCTTAGGGGCCCTGGTCTTTTTCAGTGTGACCCTGATCCGTCGGCCCCTGGAAAAGAGCATCGGTGTGATCAATGCGCTGCAAAATGGCCAATATGAGGTTGAGATCACCGGTCAGGACCGTGGAGATGAAGTGGGTCAGGTCAACAAGGCTCTTGAGCAATTCAAGCAGAATGCCGCCAAAGTCCAGCAGATGGAAACTGAACGCGCGGAAGCTGAAATGCGCGCGATCGAAGATCAGAAGAAGACGCGGCTGGCTCTGGCAGATGAATTTCAGGCTTCCGTCGGTCGGGTTGTGGAGAATGTCTCCGGCTCCTCCGGGCAGATGTCAAATTCCGCTAATCAGATGAGCACCATTGCGGAACAATCCGAAGGGCAGGCTGTGGCGGCGGCCGGGGCGGCGGAACAAGCCTCGGTGAATGTCCAGACGGTGGCCGCATCAACGGAAGAACTGTCCGCATCCATCAATGAAATCTCGCAGCAGGTTTCCAAATCCGCCGGTGTTGCCAATAACGCAGTGGAAGAGGTTGGTCGCGCCAACGGCATGGTAGAGTCGCTGGCCGGGGCCGTAGATCGAATTGATGAAGTGGTCAAACTGATCAATGATATCGCCGATCAGACCAATCTGCTGGCGTTGAACGCCACCATTGAGGCGGCCCGTGCCGGTGAGGCGGGCAAGGGGTTTGCCGTCGTGGCCAATGAAGTGAAGTCGCTTGCGACACAGACCGGCAAGGCGACCCAGGAAATCGGAACCCAAATTTCGACCATTCAGGCGGAAACCCGTGAAACGGTCGATGCCATTCGCGGCGTCGGGGAAACCATCACTTCTATTCATGCCATCGCCACGACCATTGCTGCCGCGGTCGAACAGCAGGAAGCGGCAACCCGGGAAATCTCCAGCAGCGTGCAACAAGCGGCTGCCGGCACCAACGAGGTTTCCGCCAATGTGAACGGCATGAAAGAGTCGGCATCCCAAACCGGTCAGTCGGCCCAGCAGTTCAGTGAGGCGGCCAATGATCTCAATGATCAGGCTCAGCAGTTGAAAAAAGAGATCGACAATTTCCTGGCCCGGATCAGGGCGGAATAATCGTCCAAATCTATCAGGTGTAGGGAAGAGCCGGGATTATTGATCCCGGCTTTTCTTTGTCTGGGTCTCGAGCCAGCGACGGAACCGGTCGAAATGTTTGGGGGGCAGGCGGTCCTTTGGCCAGACCAGATAATATCCGTGAGCTGATGCAAATTCCTGACGGAAAGGCGCAATTAACCGGCCTTCCTCCAGATCCTGTGAGACTAGAACCGACCGGCCGAGCGCAATGCCATGCCCATCCACAGCGGCCTGATAGAGCGAAATACCGTCATTGAAGAAAGTACCGGAACAGGCGTCAATATTGACCGGCTGCGAGGCGGCGAAACTGATCCAATCCTGCCAACTTTCCGGACCCTTGGCTTGCAATAGGGGTTTGCCTTCCAGATTCTGAATGGTTGCCATCGGTCCATGCCGTGTCACGAAATCGGGGCTGCAGACAGGAAAGAGGGTTTCCGACATCAAAAGCTGGCAATGCATGTCCGGCCAATTGCCCAAACCATGGAGAATCGACAGATCCACACCATCATCAAAATCGCTCGGCTGTTGCGATATGCTGATCCGGAGATCCGCCTTGGGACAAAGGGCCAGAAAGGCGCCCAGGCGTGGGGTCAGCCACTTTGCGGCAAAGGAAGGCGGGACCGATATGGTCAGCCTGTCTGCAACCGATTGCTCCGAGACGGAACGTGTTGCAGCCCCCAGAAGCTGGAAAGCCTCGCCCAGCGCATCGGCATAGCGGGCACCGGCCTCTGTGGTGGTGAATTTCGGCCCGGAGCGTTCAAACAGTTTGACGCCAAGATCCTGTTCCACACCGCTTACCAGGCGGCTGATCGCGCCCTGGGTCACCGCCAACTCGGCGGCGGCGGCTGTGAAACTGCCCAAGCGATTAACGGATTCGACCGCCCTCAGGCCCTTCAGGGATGGTAGTTTATTATCAGGAAAACTCATGATCCAAGTCCGGTGGTTCTTGTCAGGAAATCGCCGGAATGCGATCTTTCTGGCACCAGTTTACTCTAAATGAGTGGTGTTTGTCGCGGTTTTTTTCAATATATGGTAGCTGGCAGGTTCCTGTTAGCCTCTTGGGGCAAAAAAAAACGGCCGGAAAGTCCGACCGTTTTTGCAAATATATCGGATGGCTCCGGATACATTACCCCTGTTGCAGGGCAACCCAAGGGGCTTCATCGGCACGTTTGCCTTCGTAGGATGTGATTTTCTCATCTTTCTGAAGGGTCAGCGCAATGTCATCCAGGCCGTTGAGCAGGCAATGGCGGCGGAATTCATCTACCTCAAAAGCATGCTTGTTGCCGTCCGGATCAACCACGTCCTGATTTTCCAGATCAATCGTGAACATGGCATTGCCACCACGTTCCGCCTTTTCCATCAACTGGTCCACGGTTTCACGCGGAAGTTTGATCGGCAGGATGCCGTTCTTGAAGCAGTTATTGTAGAAAATATCGGCAAAGCTGGGCGCGATCACGCAGCGGATACCAAAATCCAGGAGCGCCCAGGGTGCGTGCTCACGGGAAGAACCGCAACCGAAATTGTCACCTGCAACCAGGATCTGTGCGGCTGTGTAGGGTTCTTTGTTCAATACGAAGTCGGCAATGGGCTGGCCATTGTCGTCATAACGCATCTCGTCGAACAGGTTTTTGCCTAAACCCGTGCGATGGATGGTTTTCAGGAACTGTTTCGGGATGATCATATCGGTGTCGATATTGATCAAGTCCAGCGGTGCGGCAATGCCGGTCAGTTGGGTGAATTTCTGCATGGCTTTGGCCTCCCCTCAACGAATTTTCAGGCCTTTGAGGTCGAGCCATTCCATGGCGTCCTCAAAGTCAAATTCTTCATCATCATTGGCGGGCACGGCGATATCCACCTGCCAGCCATTGACGGTCAGATCCCGACCAAGCAGATTGCTCAGCCAGTCTCCTTCCTGCTGTTTGGTTGCCATACGCATTACAGGAACTCCCGCACGTCGGCCAAATGGCCTTTGATCGCGGCGGCGGCTGCCATGCCTGGGCTGACCAGATGGGTTCGGCCGCCACGGCCCTGACGGCCTTCGAAATTGCGGTTCGAGGTGGAGGCGCAACGTTCGCCCGGTGCCAGTTTGTCGGCATTCATGGCCAGGCACATGGAACAGCCTGGCTCACGCCAGTCAAAGCCTGCTTCTTTGAAGATTTTGTCCAGGCCTTCTTCTTCTGCCTGGCGCTTGACCAGGCCGGAACCCGGTACGATCAGGGTGCGTACGCCTTCTGCGACCTTGCGGCCCTTGGCGATGGCTGCCACTTCGCGTAAATCTTCGATCCGGCCGTTGGTGCAGGATCCGATGAAGACCGTGTCGATCTTGACGTCGGTCATCGGCTGACCGGCGGTCAGGCCCATGTAATCCAGGGCGCGCTGTACGGCGGCAGCTTTGTTCTTGTCGTTGATGTCGGCCGGATTTGGCACATTCTCTGTGACGGCAATCACGTCTTCAGGGCTGGTGCCCCAGGTGACCTGCGGTGCGATTTCGTCGGTGTGCAGCTTGATTTCAACATCATATGCCGCGCCTTCATCCGAAGGCAGGGAGGACCAATATTCCACGGCCTTGTCCCAATCGGCACCCTCAGGTGCCATCGGGCGGCCCTTGACGTAATCAAAGGTGGTCTGGTCCGGTGCAATCAGGCCGGCACGTGCGCCGCCTTCGATGGCCATGTTGCAGACCGTCATGCGGCCCTCCATGGAAAGCGCCATGATGGCTTCGCCGGCATATTCGATGACATAACCGGTTCCGCCCGCGGTACCGATCTTGCCGATGATGGCAAGCGTCAGATCCTTGGCGGTCAGGCCCGGACGCAGCGGCCCTTCAACGGTGATGCGCATGTTTTTGGCAGGCTTTTGCAGCAGGGTCTGGGTGGCCAGAACATGTTCTACCTCGGAGGTGCCGATACCAAAGGCAAGCGAGCCAAAAGCACCATGGGTGGCGGTGTGGGAATCACCGCAGACAATGGTCATGCCGGGCAGGGTGAAACCCTGTTCCGGGCCGACAATATGCACAATACCCTGGCGGATATCATTCATTTCAAGATAGGGAACACCAAATTCCGCACAGTTGGCGGCCAGCGTCTCAACCTGGGTGCGGCTCTCTTCATCCGCAATACCCTTGTCGCGCCCTTCGGTGGGAACGTTATGGTCGGCAACCGCCAGCGTCTGACCCGTGCGCCGGACCGGACGGCCCGCATTCCGCAGCCCTTCAAATGCCTGTGGGCTGGTGACTTCGTGAACCATGTGGCGATCGATATAAAGCAGGCAGGTTCCGTCTTCCTGCACGTCGACCACATGAGAGTCCCAGATCTTGTCAAAGAGCGTACGGGGTGAGCCCATGTTCTTCCTCTCCTGAATTCCTGACCAATGTCCCCTTGGATTATAAGGTTCCGGCCGGTTGATTTTGGTTTTCCGGCTGGGGACGTAAACAACCCGGACACGCTTCCGCAAAGGCAGCACAGGGTCTGCCTTTGCGGATAATCGTGAAGCGACTGTGTACCAGACGCGAGGGCTGGATACTATCGGGCTTTCGGGAACAAGTCCCTTTCTGCCCGGTCAAGCGTTGCTTATTCGGCAGACGCTTTTTTGGTGTCGCGACGTTCTGCGATACGTGCGGATTTACCGGTACGACCACGCAGGTAGTACAGTTTCGCGCGACGGACTTTACCGCGGCGAATGACTTCAACGGAATCCAGACGCGGGCTGTAGAGCGGGAATACACGCTCAACGCCTTCGCCGTAGGACAGCTTGCGTACGGTGAAAGAGCTGTTCAGGCCGGCATTTTTGCGGCCGATGCAAACGCCTTCAAATGCCTGCACACGCTCACGGTTGCCCTCGACAACCTTCACGTTGACGCGGACGGTGTCACCAGCCTGGAATTCCGGGTGACCGCCTTCCGGGGTGCGTTTTTCAATCTGCTCTTTTTCGAGCTGTTCGATAATGTTCATAGTTCCAGTCCTTCTTCACTCAAATGACTAGCAGGCATACACCCGATAACGGGGCCAGAGGCCTAACGGTTCATGCCTGACTCATAGCGTTTCCAGAGATCGGGGCGGCGTTCGCGCGTCACTTTCTCTGCTTCCGCCAGGCGCCAGGCGCTGATCTTCTCATGATGGCCGCTCAGTAGGATTTCCGGGACATCCCGGCCTTCCCATTGTGCAGGCCTGGTATAATGCGGATATTCAAGCAATCCGCTGCTGAAGCTTTCCTCGTTCAAGGACTCATTGGCACCAAGCGCACCCGGCAACAAACGGACAACGGCATCCAGCAGGGCCAGGGCCGCGGGCTCGCCGCCGGACAGGACAAAATCACCCAGGCTGATCTCACGCACCTGGCGCTTGTCCAGAACCCGTTGGTCGATGCCTTCATATCGGCCACAGACCAGGGTGACCCCCGGGCCTTCGGCCAGTTCACTTGCCAGTTCCTGATTGAAGACCTGGCCGCGCGGGCTCAGGTAAACAACAGGACAGCCGGTTTCTTCAACCGAGCCGATGGCCGCATCCACCACATCGGGCCGCATCACCATGCCGGCACCGCCGCCAAACGGCGTGTCATCCACGCTTTTATGTTTGTCGGTGGCAAAGTCACGAATCTGCACCGTTTCCAATTCCCAGATACCCGCATTCAAAGCGCGACCGGGAATGGATTGGCCCAATGAACCCGGAAACATTTCCGGGAAAAGGGTGAGTATCTTTGCCTGCCAGGGGGCGGTCATGAGGCCTCTCCCTGGCTTTCTGCATCTTCGGAAGCAACAACCATGACCGGTGGATTGATGACCAGGCGGCCATTTTCCAGATCGACCTCCAGAACGGTTTCCTTATCAAAGGGGAGCATTTCTGCACCACCATCGATCAGGTTGATATCCAGGATGTCGCCGGCACCGAAATTGTGGACCGCCTTGATAGTGCCGTAACCGGC
Source organism: Aestuariispira insulae (assembly GCF_003385955.1). Taxonomy (GTDB): domain Bacteria; phylum Pseudomonadota; class Alphaproteobacteria; order UBA8366; family Aestuariispiraceae; genus Aestuariispira; species Aestuariispira insulae. Next base: position 115,259 of record NZ_QRDW01000006.1, on the reverse strand, counting down.
GCCTTCCACGGTTTCCGCCTTCAGGCCGATCAGGTCCGCATGGTAGAATTCATCATCTTCGGTATTGGCTGCAGGCAGCTTGTCCCGGTCAATGTAGAGTTCTGTGCCCTTGAGGTCTTCCGCAAGGTTGCGGTCGTTGATCCCCTTGATGCTGACAATCAGGCTGCCCTTGCTCTGGCCGGTGATTTTCAGTTTGAAGGTCTGCTCGCCGGATTCATCAGACAGCGGGCCGTACGCGGTCAGCTGTTCGGGCGCTTCCGTGAAGCTTTTCACCCGAACCTGGCCACGTATGCCATGTGCGCCCGTTATCACGCCGAGGCAGAGTTGGTTCTTCATAACCGTCGATCCATCCAATCAGAGGAAAGCGCTGAGAGCCTTAGGCTTCAGCGGCTTCTTCAGCCGGAGCTTCAGCAGCTTCTGCAGCTGCGGCAGCAGCGGCTTCAGCAGCTTCGCGGGCTTTTTCTTCTTTCTCGCGGATCCGCTCCAGGGTCTTTGCAGACGGCTGGGATTTCTTCGGCTGCTCGTTGAAGGTACGCTCACCAACCAGGTCGGCAGCGGCCAGGAAACGGGCAACGCGGTCGGTCGGCTGGGCGCCAACGGACAGCCAATGTTTGATCCGCTCTTCGTTCAGAACAACGCGTTCAGCGTGGTCTTTGGCAACCATCGGGTTATGGGTACCCACTTTCTCGATGTAGCGGCCATCACGCGGGGAGCGGGAATCCGCAACCACGATCCGGTAGTAAGGACGCTTTTTGGCGCCGCCACGTGCGAGACGAATTTTCAAGCTCATAGTCTAGTCTCCAGTTTACAAAATCGTCGAATACTTAAATTAAAATCTCGGGGCTTGCCGGGGAATGCTTAACGCATGCCGCCCGGCGGCATCATATTGGGCGGCATCATGTTACCGAGCGATCGCATGAAGCCTTTCTTGCCCAACTTGCTTACCTTTTTCATCATCTTGGACATCATCAGATGCTGTTTCAGCAGTTTGTTGACGTCCTGGACGCTGGTTCCAGAACCGGCAGCGATGCGCTTCTTACGGGAAGCATGGATCACTTTCGGGTTCTGGCGTTCTTTCTTGGTCATGGAGGAAATGATCGCCTCCTGACGCAAAATCATCTTGTCGTCGATATTGGCGCCGGCCATCTGTTGTTTCATTTTGCCAACGCCCGGCAGCATGCCCATCAGGCCTTCCATGCCGCCCATCTTGCGCATCTGCTTGAGCTGCTTGGCCATGTCATCCAGGTCGAATTCGCCCTTCTGCATCTTCTTGGCCAGCGCTTCGGCTTCTTCCTGCTCAATGGTCTCGGCGGCTTTTTCCACCAGGGAAACAACATCGCCCATGCCCAGGATGCGCCCGGCGATACGGTCGGCATGGAATTCCTCCAACTCGTCCATTTTTTCGCCGGTGCCGAGGAATTTGATCGGGCAATCGGTGACCTGGCGCATGGAAAGCGCGGCACCGCCACGGGCGTCACCGTCAATCCGGGTCAGCATGATGCCGGAAAGGCCGATCCGCTTATGGAAGCTGTCGGCAACGGTAACCGCATCCTGACCGGTCATGGCGTCGGCCACCAGGATGGTTTCGGACGGACCAGCAGCAGCCTTAACAGCAGCCACTTCATCCATCAGCGAATCATCAATATGCAACCGGCCTGCTGTATCGAGCATGACCACGTCAAAACCGCCGAGGCGGGCGGCCTGCATGGCGCGTTTGGCGATATCGACCGGCTGCTGGCCGGGAACGATCGGCAGCGTTTTGACCTCAACCTGCTCACCGAGCACAGCCAACTGTTCCTGTGCGGCAGGGCGGGCCACGTCGAGGGAGGCCATCATGACCTTCTTACGCTCTTTTTCCGTCAGGCGCTTGGCGATCTTGGCGGTGGATGTGGTTTTACCCGATCCCTGCAGACCAACCATCATGATCGCGACCGGCGGCTCACCCAACAGATTAAGGCCGGTATTTTCCGACCCCAGCATTTCGACCAGCGCATCATTGACGATCTTGACCACCTGCTGGCCCGGCGTCACGGATTTCAGAACTTCCGCGCCAACGGCTTTATCGGTGACGGTCTTAATGAAGCTTTTCACCACCGGCAGGGCGACATCCGCTTCCAGCAGGGCAAGTCGGACTTCGCGCATGGCTTCCTTAACGTCGGCTTCCTTCAGGGCGCCACGACGTTTCAGACCTTCAAATACGCTGCCTAGCCGGCTGGTGAGCGAGTCGAACATATATGCTTCTCTGCCTTCTCGAATTAATCAACAAACAGGCCACAAAGCACTTAACGCCAGTGCGCGAAACTCGCGGACTGGCGGGGCTCCTCGGAACCGAATGGCACTTGGATGACCTGAATTTGGAAGGGTAGATACAAGCTGGGATCAAGAGAGTCAAGCAAATGCTGCATTTCCGCCGGAGAGGACGACATTTGGCCGACAATTCTTTCCGAGAATCTGATTTATCTCAAATCCACCTGAGAAGGGAAGGCCTAGATTGCCACCGGCAGCCGATAATCCTGTTCCCCGGGCAGAGATCAGATTGCCTGTTCAAATAGAATAAAATAGGATCCGTGCCATGGAAAACTGTAACGGCAATCAAAGCGGCGGTCGGCGCCCCAATGATATCGACAGGCATGTCGGGCGGCAGATTCGCGCCCTTCGAAAAGAAAAACGAGTCACCCAGCAGGAGTTGGGGGCGACCGCCGGCATTAGTTTCAAACAGATCCGCAAATATGAAAATGGTGAAAACCGGGTCTCCGCCGGGATGCTCTATTCCTTTGGCAAGTATCTTAATGTGAAAGTCGAGAGATTTTTTGAAGGCCTGTCGGAGGTGGATGAGCGCGCTTATGTGGACAATGCAGAGCAGCCCCGCCTGGATGAGCTGACGCGCTTGGTGGATAACTATGTCCGCATGCATGATGGTGCGGCGCGAAGGGAATTGTTGGAACTTGTCCGAACCATCGCCAGTGATTGATCGAAGGATCAAGAAAGGATGGCGGCTCCCGGCAATCAGCGCGGCCAGGGACTGTCGGTAAAGACAGGGGTGGCTGATTTTTCCTGTTTTTCCCAACTGGCCTTTTTTCGATAGATGGTGGAAGGGGCGATTTCCAACATTTCTGCTGCTTTTGGAATGTTGCCACCGCATTGGGCAATGGCGGCCTCAATTGCTTCTTTTTCAATCTGCCAAAGTGGCTTGGGTTTTCCGTCGGACGAATTCGTGGCGGGGGTTGCTAACCTGGAGTCTGCCGGCGGTACCGGCGGCGGCGTTGCATGAAAGGACCCGGAATTGCGACTGAAGCCTGGCTGGGGCAGCATAGGGGAGGTTGTTGGTTGCGGGATTTCACGCCCCTGTTCCGGAACGATGCGTGAGAGTGGTGCTGGCAGCATATCGGATGTGACCCGCTTTCCGTCATTCAAAACGACCACATTGCGGATGATATTTTGCAGCTCACGCACGTTGCCGGGCCAGCTATAGGCCTGGATCATGGCCTGGACGTCCGGGGCAAAGCCGATAAATTGGCGCTCTTCCTCTCTGGCATATTCTTCCAGATAGCTTTGGGCGATTTCCAGGACATCTTCGTCACGGTCTCGTAATGGGGGCATGGCAATCGGGATCACATGCAGGCGGTAATAGAGATCTTCACGGAAATTGCCGCGCTCCACTTCGGCCAGGACGTCCCGGTTGGTGGCACAGACAAACCGAACGTCGACTTTTTCCAGGCGACTGCCGCCGACTTTCTGGAAGGTGCCAGTTTGAATGAACCGGAGCAACTTGGTCTGCAGATCCATCGGCATTTCACCGATCTCATCAAGAAACAACGTTCCCTGATGCGCCTGGGAAGCGGCCCCGTCGCGATCTGCAACCGCGCCGGTGAAAGCACCTTTCTTGTGGCCAAATATCTCCGATTCCATCAATTCTCGCGGGATCGCGCCACAGTTGATGGCAACAAAGGGTCCGTTTTTGCGTTCGCTTTGTTTGTGGATTGCCTGTGCGCAAACCTCTTTACCGGTACCCGATTCGCCGGTGATGAAAACGGTCGCCTTGGATTTGGAGGCGGAATCGATGATCCGATACACCGCCTGCATGGCCAGCGAACGACCAATGAAACCTTCATAGCCTGAACGGGCGCCGGCCTGGATGGTTTCCACCAATTGGCTCAGCTTATGACGTTCCAGCGCGTTATTGACCGTGACTCGCAGACGGTTGGCGTTAAACGGTTTGACGATAAAATCATAGGCCCCGGCCCGCATGGCCTCAACGGCGACGTTGACCGAACCGTGGGCCGTGATCACGACAACTGCCCCCGGATGCTGTTCTGATTTCATGTAGCGCAGGATTTCCAACCCGTTCATATCGGGCAGTTCGATATCGAGCAGCAGGACCGCCGGGGGATGCTGGCGGATCAGCTCCAGCCCTTTTGCGCCGGTTTCGGCAACGCGCACATCCACATCCTCATCGGACAGATACTGTTCATACAGCATGGACAGTGAGGGGGTATCCTCAATCAGGATGACGACCGGTTTCTCCGCCATAGGCGTCCTAAACTCCTCCACCGCAAGGGCAACGGGGGCTTGCGGGCAAAATTGGATCTGCAAATAATGATTTCCCCCATCACCTTTATAGCGGCAGATGGGGGAAAAGGAAATCACTGGGCCTCGACCCGTTGGATCAAGTCGCCGTCAAGGGCTAGAGCTTGCCAGCCTTGCAGGCTTTGCTAATGGTGTTATGGGCTTTGGTAAAACCGCTTAAGGAGTATGTATCCTTGGTTTTTGTCCCACGTTGAGATTCACCGGTGACAATCATGGTGCTGCCGCCGCGCATGGCTTTTACCAGCGCCTTGTCATCTTCCTTGAAGGCAAAGGCGGATGAATCCTGGGTAAAGAGCTTAAAGGTCTTGGAACCGATTTTGACGGTGACTTCCGAGCCGCTCTTGAGCGGATATCCCATGTCAAAGCTGACTTCATGAAAGCGCTTGGACGATGCCCGATGGGTGATGAATGCAAAAATCTGGCCCCGTTGTTTCCCCCCCTCTTCATGTTTGGTGGGTTCGGACCACATGTTGCACACTTTTGCACCGGCATCCACATAGGAATGGGCCTGCCATTTCTTATATTCGCCGAGATCCTTGTTGCTGTCTTCGGCAAGGGCGGAGCCGGTCGCGAGGGAAATGGTTGCGGTGAGGGCGAAAGCCAAAATTTTTACTGCCGGTTTCTGCATGAGGGTCATATGCAATCCTGTATTTACGTGAGTCTCGTCAGGGCAGGGCGCTTCTGTCTGGCCGGGCGCGCGCCAGAATTGCCCGCTGGCCGTCATTACTTAGGAAAGAATTAAGGCAATATCCAGGCAGGCATTTCAAGCGTTAGATTATTTTTTCTCGGTTCTAAATTTCTGGAGACCGTGCACATGTTCTTTGACCTCACCGATTTCCCCGCCGGGCATCAGGGGGCGGGCACCGAACTTGCCCTTGGAAATCAGCCGGTCATACAAGACCAAAGCGCCGGCAACGCTGACATTGATGCAGAATTTGGTGGGAATTTTCACCGTGAAGTCACAGCGCTCTATCAATTCAGGCGACAGGGAGCCGCGCTCCGGACCCAGCACATAAGCCGCCTGGGTCGGATGACGGAAGCTGGGCAATTCGACCGCATCATCGGTCAATTCCACCCCGACCAGCTTACAGCCCTTCGGCAGGGCCAGGCCGGAAACCGAATCGTAAACATGTAATGGCACCTGGGCCGCGGTTTCGGACGTGTCGGCGGCATAGACCTCACGGACATTGACATGGGGGGCAATGGCAAAAACGAAGCTGCCGCCAAAAGCGTGGGCGGACCGGAAAAGCGCGCCCACATTGCGGGGTTTCGAGATGCCTTCCACGCCGAGGCCAAAATATCCGCGCATGGTCTTAAACCTTTTTCTTCAAGGCCCGGATCAGGGCATTTATCATCAAACTATATACCATTGCAGGCTATTTTGTCCGGCAAAGGTCGGCGGGAACTTGCCTTGTGGCGGTGCTCAAGGCAAGTTCCAGACGTTATTTTTCTCTTCTCCGTCATGAAAAGGCTGAAAGCAGTGCGCAAATCTGGTGATCATGAAAACCCCAAAATCAATATGGATTTTTCCGGTGCGGAGCCGGTAACGGTGGAAGTGACCCGGGGCGCGATTGTGGAAAGCCGCCATCGCGGTTCTGTCGCTGTGGTGGATGTTCAAGGCCAGGTTCAATTGGCGGCAGGTGACATCACCCGTCCGGTTTATCCCAGAAGCGCGATCAAGGCCTTTCAGGCATTGCCGCTGGTGGAGACCGGTGCTGCTGAGGAGTTTGGTTTTACACCTGCGGAAATCTCGCTGTGCTGTGCCTCTCACGGGGGGGAGGCTGGGCATGTGAAGACAGTGGAAGCCATGCTGGAGAAAATTGGGCTGGGTGAAGAAGACCTGGAATGTGGTGTTCACTGGCCGACCCATGAAGAAAGTGCCTTTGCTTTGGCGGCGGCCGGCCAGATGCCGGGCCAGCGCCATAACAATTGTTCGGGCAAACATGCAGGCATGCTGGCGCTGGCCAGAAAACTGGGGGCGGATACCAAAGGTTACACGGACATCACCCATCCGGTGCAGCAGCGGATTCTGGGCACGATGGAGGCCATGTGCGGTGTCCATCTGGCGGAGGCCCCGCGTGAGCGCGATGGTTGTTCGGTGCCGACTTGGGCGATCCCGTTGGAAAATGCGGCCTACGGTTTTGCCCGGTTCGGTGCGCCAGATGACCTGCCGGAAATTCGGGCGCAGGCTTGTCGGCAGATTGCCGCCGCCGTGGCGGAAGAACCCTTCATGGTGGCCGGTTCCGGGCGCTGGTGCACGGATGTTATGACGGTTCTGGGGCAGCGCGCATTTGTGAAATATGGCGCGGAAGGGGTTTATTGTGCCTCCCTTCCCGAATATGGACTGGGCGTTGCGATGAAATGCGAAGACGGGGCCAAGCGCGGGGTTGAGGTGATGCTGGCAGCTGTTTTGCGCCATATTGGTGTGATCGAGGATAAGGACCTTCAGCAGATGGCGGCTTTGAAGTCTGTGCCGTTGGTTAACCGGCGCAATTTCAAGGTTGGTGAAATCCGCCCGGCGGAAGGTTTTCTATCTTTCTAAATCTGTGTAGGATAAGGACGTTTTCCTAATCCGCGAGGCGTGATGAAAGCCTGGATCGTGAAAGAGGCGGGTAACCTTGCCAGCCTGGAAATGGTTGAGCGGGATATTCCAAAGCCATCGGATGGCCAGATCCGGGTCCGGGTCGGGGCGATTGGGCTGAATTCCGCGGACCTCCAGATGATTGATGGACATCATCCCCGCCAGCCGCAATTTCCCTATATGCCCGGCATGGAAGTGGCGGGCACCGTGGTGGACCAGCATGATGATGCCTTTGGGGTTTTCCCGGGGGATCATGTCATGGCCTGGCTGCCCTACGGTGGTTTGGCAGAGGAAGTGATTGTCGATAGCGGCTGTTGCTGGGTCGCGCCGCGGTCCCTCTCCATGGTGGAAACGGCGGCCTATTTGATGTCATACGGTACCGCGCATCTAGCACTTAACCGCCGTGCCCGGCTAGCGGATGATGAGACATTGCTGGTATTGGGCGCGGGCGGTGCCATGGGGGCGGCGGCAGTGGCGCTGGGACGGATCAAGGGCGTCCAGATCGTGGCCGCAGCCGGTGGGGCGGAGAAATGTGAATTGGCCCGGACGATGGGGGCGGATCATGTGATTGATGTGAATACCGAGGATCTTGCCGATCGCATGGCGGCGCTGAATATTAAGGCGGATGTGGTGTTTGATCCGGTGGGCGGGGATCTGTTCCGCCAGGCCCTTTCCACAATCAGCCACGAAGGCCGGATTATCTCCTTAGGATATGCCGGGGGCGAGATCCAGGAGATGCATGCCGATGAATTGCTGTGGCGGAATATCGATCTGATCGGTTTTGAGCTGGGCGGCTACCTGCCTGGCCATTGGGAGGCAGTGCGACAGGGGTTCAGCAGCCTGGCCCATGCGATCTCGGACGGTCGCATGACCCCTTATGTTGGCCATGTCTTTCCGTTTGAAAAAGCGATGGAAGCCTACAAGTTGCTTGCAGAACGCAGGCGCGTGGGTAAGGTCGTGCTCCATATTCACGACTGACTGTATTATCAGGCACAAGGCATTAGGCATGGCGGCAAAGAAAACGGCCCGCAACGGCGGCAAGGTTCGCGCGCAATATGAGGATTTCCCTTATCCGCATCGCGATCCGCGGGATGAGAAAAAACGCCTTGTGACCGGATCGCCGAGCCGTTTGCCGGAATTGGTGCATTATCTGTTCAAGGGACATCTCGCGCTGAACCGGCCTTTCAGGGTGTTGGTGGCCGGGGGCGGCACGGGGGATGCGTTGATCATGCTGGCCCAGCAACTGGCTGATGCCGGGGTCGAGGCGGATATCCATTATCTCGATCTGTCGAGCGCGTCGCGCGCGATTGCAGAAAAGCGGGCCGCCATCCGCAAGCTGAACAACATCACATTCCATAGCGGCTCTTTGCTGGAGGCTTCAGACCTCGGTGCATTCGATTACATCGATTGCTGTGGTGTGCTCCATCATTTGGAACAACCGGGCACCGGTTTCCGGGCGCTGAAAGGCGCGTTGGCCCCCGATGGCGGTATGGGCATCATGGTTTATGGCGAGTTGGGCCGGACCGGTGTTTATCACGTCCAGGAGATGTTGCGCATGATCGCGCCGGATGGTCCGGAAGATGAGAGGGTGTCGGTGGCCAAATCCTTGATCGCTGAATTGCCGGCAACCAATTGGCTGAATAAAAACCCTCAAATTCATGATCATCGGGAATCCGATGCGGGTCTTTACGATCTGTTTCTGCACTCCCAGGACCGGGCCTATACGGTGCCGCAGCTGGCGGATGTTGTGGCTGCTGCCGGGCTTGAGATCGTCTCCTTCATCGACCCATCGCGCTATGACCCGAAACTGATGGTGAAAAAAACGGAGTTGCGGGCCCGCATGGCCGCACTGGATCCATTGAAACAGGCGGCCTTCGCTGAATTGCTGTCAGGCAATCTCAGGAAGCATGTCTGTTATCTGACCCATTCCGGACGCGGCAGAGAAATCACGGCTACTGTTGGTGATCCCAAGGCGGTACCGGTTTTCAAGGACCGGGAAACCGCGGCGATGCTGCATCAGATGCCGCCCGGTGCCCAGCCGAATGTTGAGGCCGATGGCCTTTCCATCCCGCTGCCATTACCGCCTCAGGCGGCGATCGTCCTAAAGGCGATTGACGGCAAACGCAGCCTGGAGGAGATCCGCAAAATGATGCCGGGATCGCCGGACTGGATTGCTTTTGCGACAACCTTTGCACAGGTTTTCAAGGCGCTTAATGCCGTGGGCATGCTGTTCCTCTGCCGGATTAACCGCTGAGCGCGGATTTCCTGAATAGCCCGGTCAACAGGCTACTGGGGCTGAGTGCCAGTACATTGCCGACCAGGATCAGGCTGACACCGAAGATGGCGTCCAGGCTCCAGACATAGCCTTCAAACAGGGTTGATAACGTCAACGCCACCACGGGGAAAAGCACTGCTGCATAGGATGCCCGGTCCGCGCCGATGCGTCCCACCAGGGTAAGATAACAGCCAAAAGCGATGGCGGATCCCAACACCGCCAGATAGACCAGCGACCAGATATAGTCGAAGGAGGTGTCGAAGGTGACAGGCACGTCGGCAGCGATCGCGATCAGGAACGATATGGCGGCCCCATAGGCCATGCCATAGGCATTGGTTTCGATGACCGGCAGATTGGCGCGTCGGTTCCGGATCACGAACATATTGCCGATCGAGGCGAGATAAGTCGCCAGCAGGCACAGCGCCAGGCCGATCACGGAATTGTCGGACAGGTCCAGGGTCTCAATCTCAGGCCGAAAGACAAGGGCAATACCGGCCAGGCCGAAGATAGCGGCGATGACCACCTGCAATTTCACCCGGATTTTGAAAAATATCGCCTGGTTGATGATATTCATCACCGCAATTGTGGAAAACATAACCGCAACCAGGCCGCTGGCCAGATAACCGGTGGCAATGTAGAACACCCAGTAATTCAGACAGAAGAGAAATAAACCCTGCAGGGCTATGAAAAGATGGTTGCGGGTCCCAAGCGCTTTATTGCGCAGGCGGCCCATGACCAGGCAAAAGGCAAACAGGATCAACGCGCCCAGGCCAAAGCGATAGGCCAAGGATAAGATCGGGTCGACCACACCCAACTGGAAGGTGATCACGATCCAGGTGGACCCCCAGATCAAAACGGTTGATAGATACAGCCCGAGATTTTGCATGCCCTTCCCCAATCATCTTGCGCCGGATCAGGCCGAAATGCGGCTTGAAAGGCATTCTACTTAGGTGGTGAGGTTCTCTATGGCCTCATCCACCTCCCAAAAATAGGAAACGCGGCACCTTGTTTGAGGGAGGTGCCGCGTCTTTTATCCGAAATCGGATAGGGGGTCTTTTTGTTTCCTGGCCCGGTTTAGGCCCCGGGGCAGGGAACTGTCAGCCACGCCAGAAAGGTTTGGCTGCTTCCCGGTCTGCCTGTTCAAAGGAAAAACCCATGTCGGAGAGCAGACGGCGATCCAGTTCCTGCAGGTGACGGCGCTGGTCAATGCGGATCTGCCAGACATGCAGATGGGTCAGCACGGTGGTTACCGCAGCCTTCATCGCCCCAACCGTTTTGCCGGCGGTCTCTACCAGATGCTCGGCAAAATCACCCATGGCGCTGACGAAGGGAGCTTCGTAGTTCATGTGAAATTTCGCGGCCATTTCACGTCTCCTAATCAATAGAATTATTCTGAAACCGGACTGTTTGGAAGAGGCCCATCCGGTTGTCAACCTCTTGATGGCTTACAAATAGGGGGCATCAGGGATAATCACAATGGACAAATTTTCATGTTTCGAATAAGAAGTATTTATCCGAATGTCATTTGTTCGTCACACAAAGGTTATCCGCTATGGCGCGTAAACTGCCCCCTTTGAACACGCTGCGAGCCTTTGAGGCTTCTTGCCGCTATCTGTCTTTCACCAAGGCGGCAGAAGAATTATTTGTGACACAGGCGGCGATCAGTCATCAAATCAAGACATTGGAAGAGGCGCTGGATGTAAAGCTGTTCCGGCGATTGAACCGGGCGTTGCTGTTGACGGAAGAAGGGCAGGTCCTGTTGCCGGCAGTGCGTGAATCCCTGTCGATCCTGGGGAACGCGGTTGCCAAACTGCGCGAGCAGGAGCGGTCCGGCACCTTGACGGTCAGTATGCTGCCCTCTTTTGCCTCTTCCTGGATGGTGCCGCGTTTGGGGCGGTTCCAGACGGCGCATCCCGATATTGATCTTCGGATCTCGGCCAATTTCGACATGGTGGATTTTGATCGTGACGATGTGGATGTGGCAATCCGGTTCGGCAAGGGGCGCTATCCGGGGCTGGCCTCTGTGCATTTCCGGACCGAGGATATTTTTCCCGTTTGCAGCCCGGGCCTGCTGAATGATCCTGACCGGCCGCTATCCTGCCCGGAAGATCTGAAATATCACACACTGTTGCATGACGATATGGAAACTGACTGGCGGATGTGGCTGATGGCGGCGGGGGTGAAGGGGGTGGATGCCAGCCGCGGCACCAGCCTCAATCAATCCGATATGGTTCTGCAGGCCGCTATTGACGGCCAAGGCGTGGCGCTGGGCCGGTCGATCCTGGCACAGCGTGCGCTTCGCAGCGGGCAATTGGTCAAACCGTTCGATCTAACCCTGCCCAGTGATTACGCCTATTATTTCGTCTGCCCGGAAGCGGCGTTTGACCGCCCGAAGACCAAAGCCTTCCGCGAATGGCTGTTTTCCGAGGCGGAAACATCCTGATCGGATCGGTTAGGCGGTTGAGCGTTGATTGCCCGCCTGCATCAGCCCCGGCATGATCGCGCCTAGCAAAAGGGCCAGAATAGGATCGGTGATTTCCGGCGTTCCGGCAGCCAGGAAAATCTGGGCGGTTTCCATACTCAACAAGAGAACCGCGACGGCCCCACCGGCCCGCCAGGGTGTCAGGCCGGAAATGATCAGCAGGAAAATGAGCTGGGAATAGATGAACAGCTTCCAGGAGAGTGCGATCAGATTGGCCAACATGGAACCGGACAGGAAACCGCCGAACGGCATAAGCGAGATCATTTGTGCCTCTTCCCGGAAGATGAAAGGCGTCAGGCCGTTATTTAACAAGACCAGCACGATCAGGCCTATCGCCAGATAAATGCGTTTCTCGCGCAGTTTTGTCATTGCCAGGAATAGGATGCTCCCCAGGAAGGCACCGAAAAACTGTGCCAGGGTCGGATCATTCTTGAGAATGAGTATGCGCAGTGGAAAGACAGTGACGGCACCCAGCAGCAAAAGCCCGAAAATCCAGCCGGTGCGGTTTTGGTCCCGCGCCCCGGCTAGGAACACCGCGCCCAAAGTGAACCAATAGGCCAAGTAGCGCAGCATGGATTCGATGCTGAAATTTTCAGAGGCGGCGAGGCTGGATTTGAGATTACCTTTGACCAGCCCCCAATCAAGGGAAGGGACAAAAGGGATCAACTGATAGATCAGAAACGCACCCAGTAGCATGAAGACAATGGGCGGCAGTGGCATCGGGTAACGTTTCAGGAAACCGCGCAGGCAGAAGGCGGCAATGAGGCCAGTCCCCAGGCCGATCAGATTGAAGACCACATCCAGCATGCTGGGCACGCGGCCGGCAATGAAGATCTGGGCGAATTGAACTAGGATCGCGAACAGGACCGTGAGGCTCAGACGGATCCAGAACCAATATCGTTTTTCCATGCCGTACAGCGCGCCAAAAAGTCCGGCAGGGATACAAAGCGCGACATTACCCAGGATATCCGCTTTGCTGACCGTTGCGGTATCAGGAAACCAATCGATCTGATCAAGCGGGGTGAAGCCGTATGAAAAGGGATAGAGGCTTCCGTAAACCAGCATGAAAAGGGAGAGGTAAAATAGCGCGCGCATCGCAAATCCGTATGAGTGGTCGGAAAGAAAAGCCCCGGTGAGAAGCAATGACGGTGGATCGCCGGTCATTGTTGAAACCCTATTCAGATCGGCAGTGAGCGGCAAGGGGCTTTGCCGGTAGAAATTATTCTTTATCTGGGATGATTTATCCGTCGTGACAGGATATTGGTTCTGCGATCAATCATTTTACGGGAAGGGAATATTGGCATGGCCAGGATTGAAACTGTCAAAGCGCTCCGCGAGATCTATCGTAAACCCCAAGGGCGCGCGCTGCAAAAACAGCTGGATCACCTGGAATTTCACGGCCGCAATTTCATTGCTAAATCCCCCTTCCTGGTCCTGGGCACCAGCACAGCCGGTGGCATGGGGGATGTTTCCCCGCGCGGAGATCTCCCGGGTTTTGTCAAGGTTTTGGATGATCATACGGTGATCCTGCCGGACCGGCCGGGCAATAACCGGTTGGACAGTTTGAACAATATTATTGAAAATCCAGCGGTCTCCCTGATTTTCTTTCTGCCCGGTGTCAATGAAACCTTCCGGATTAACGGCGAGGCTGAAATCAGCACCGATGAGGATCTCCTGGATTTATGCGTGGTTGATGGCAAGCGCCCGGTCACGGTCTTGAAGATCACGGTCCGGGAAGCCTATCTCCATTGCGCCAAGTCGATGATGCGCTCAAACCTCTGGTCGTCAGAAATCCAGATTGATCGTAAGGATCTCCCCACGATGGGCCGGATGATCAATGATCAAATCGGAGAACAAGGTCCGGCGGAAAGTCAGCAGGAGATGGAAGCCCGATATAAAAAGGCGCTCTATTAGAGCGCCTTTTGTTCCATTCCCTAGGCTCGAGCCATTTTCAAGGCCTTGCGTCGGAAAAACATGTCTTTAGCCGCGAGAACGGCTCCACCGACGATGGCGAGGCAGGCAGCCAGAACCGGCCAGCTTGCCTGGGCCTGACCGAATAGGATCAACAGCAGCGCCGAGAGCAGCGGGGCGGCGTAGGAAAAAGCGCCAAGCGCCTTGATATTGCCGCGTTTCACGCCAATATCCCAGGTGAAAAAAGCAGCGCCCACAGGCCCCAAACCCAGGCCAATCACCGCCAGCCATTCCGCCCAATTCCCCGGCCAGACGGTGGTTTCGAACAGCAGGTGGCAGAACAGGCCCAACAGGGCGGTTGCGCCGCAAAACCATCCCACGGTATCGGTCGGCACCTTGCCAAATTTCCGACTGACCACGGAATAGGTCGACCAGGTCAGCGCACAGGCCATCGCCGCGAGATAGCCGGTCAGATATTCATTGCGGAACTGGATCTGGCCGCCGTTGGTGACCAGAAGCGCGCAGCCGCCAAGACCAAGCAATGCACCTGCCAGATGATACCAGCGCAGGGACTCACCTGGCAGCAGGGCGGAAAACACGACGATCAACAGGGGCCAGAGATAGGCAATCAGGCTGGCATCGACAGCGGGCGCGTTGCGCAACGCCATGAAGTAAAAAAAGTGATACCCAAACAGGCCGAGCACGCCCAAGGCCCAGACGGGCCAGTCATGGCGCAGATGCCTGGTGACCGGTTCACCCCGGATGACCCATTTCACTGCGGCCAGTAAGAAGGCCATCGAAAAAGTCATGGCTACAAGCTGGAATGGCGGGATCTCACCGGTCCAAGTGGTGAAGAGCGCAAGAGCGCCCCACAACAAAACGGCGGTGGATCCAATGAGGGTGGCTCTCAATTCGGTCATGTGGGTTCTGCAATTATCTCTAAGTTATACCTAGCCTTTTGATAACCCTTTACTTGCGCACTGGTCTTGACCGGAACCGCGGCAGTTTTGACTGAAAACCAGTTTATCGGGTTTCCATGGTTTTTCGAAAGGCGGCGGGCGTAATCCCAAACTGTCTTTTGAAGGCGCGGGTGAGGGCGGATTGCTCGGAAAAGCCGCACCGGTGGCTGATCTCGGCAATGGAGTGGCCGCTTGCCTGCAGCAACTGCCGGGCCTCTTTCAGGCGGACGGCAGAAAGATAGTCCGCCGGCGTGCAATTCATCCAGCGTTTGAACAGGCTGATGAGGCGAGAAACCGACAGGCCGCTTTTATCCGCGATCACTTCATAACTGAGCGGCTCGGCGAAATGCCGGTCAATGAGCGCGCAGGCGGCGGACAGCTGTGCCACCATTTGATGGTCGCGGGCAAAGCCGTCGGATTTCAGGACCTGGGTGACCAGCGGGATGATCAGCGGCCGGATATCCTCATAGCGGTTTTCCCGCACGGCCAGTTCAGCAAAGCGGGTCAGATGCTGCAAGGCCGGAGAGAGTGAGAAAAAACCGCTTTGTGATTTCTTGGGGATTTCCAGGCTTTCGGCAGGAAGGTCAATCACCAGGAACTGGCTTTTATCCTCGCACCAGAAGCGGTGGGTGGCGCTCCGCGGGATGACAACACCTGCATTGCCGCCGGCCAGACCTTCCCTACCACCGGTTTCCATGCCAAGTGTACCGCGCAGTGGCAATAGGATCTGGTGATAATCATGGGCGTGGCTGTCTTCCAGCGCATGATATTCCCGGATACCGATATGCGGCTCGTCAATTTCATCTGGCATCTGCCGTCTCCCCGGTCTGGATCACCGGCCCTGTGACCGCGCATGGGCCAGACGGATGACACGCAAGGTCTCTTTCCACAGGCCAAGTTTGCCGATCTCGTCCAGCGCAACCCATTGGGCGTCCAGGGCATCGTCGCCGGGCACCGGATTACCGCCCTGCCATTCCGCCTGGAAATCGATCAATGTGTAATGATAGTCGATCTGGCCGCCCGGCGCATGATGGATGCTGTCCACCACATCCAACAGGATGGGCGGTGTGATGGTGATGCCGGTTTCCTCCATCACCTCGCGCGCGGCGGTCTCCCGGATGGTCTCGCCTGCATCCTGCTTGCCCCCAGGCAGGCTCCAATGGCCGGCCTCCGGCGGGTTTTTGCGCCGGATGAGCAGAACCTGATCGTCTTTTAAGACAACGACACCCACGCCGATCACCGGCCGCGAAAAATCCAGGGGCATGAAACTTCGCCTCTTTTTTTCAAACTACAGGCTTCTACAAAAGCCGCCAGATGAACAGTTCTGCATGCGGGCGGGCATCATGCAAGAATTGTCTGGTGCGGAGGCTTCTTTGCGCATGTCATGTCGCCATTGTAGTCCCCACCCAAAAGAAACGGGGTGCCGAAGCACCCCGATCCCAGAACAGCCTTGTTCCGGCGGATCAATACATATGCTGGCCACCGTTGATGGACAGGGTGGAGCCGGTGATGAAGCCGCCTTCATCAGCGACCAGGAACAGGACGCCGCGGGCAATCTCCTCGGCATGGCCCAGGCGGCCCACCGGGATTTTTGCGACAATTTTCTCCAGCACCGCTTCCGGCACGGCACGGACCATGTCGGTATCGATATAACCCGGTGCGATGGCGTTGACGGTGATGCCTTTGGCGGCCCCTTCCTGGGCGAGGGCTTTGGTGAAGCCATGGATGCCGGACTTGGCGGCGGCATAGTTAACCTGGCCATACTGGCCTGCCTGACCGTTGATGGAGCCGATATTGACGATCCGGCCGAAGCCGCGTTCGCGCATGCCGTCAATCACGCAACGGCACATGTTGAAGCAGGAGCCGAGATTTGTGTCGACAACCTGTTGCCAGTTTTCCTGGCTCATGCGGTGAATGGTGCCGTCACGGGTGATGCCGGCATTGTTGACCAGAACCTCGACCGGACCCAAAGTTTCTTCAACGGCGGCAATGCCGTCCACGCAGGATTCGTAATCGGACACATCGAATTTGAACACATCGATGCCGGTTTCTTCCTTGAATTTCTGGGCAGCTTCGTCATTGCCGCCATAATTGGCGGCCACCGCATAACCGGCATTTTTCAACCCAACAGAAATCGCCCCACCAATGCCGCGCGTTCCACCTGTTACAACTGCTACTCTACCCATGACAAAGCTCCTTAACCGTTAAATAAGTTCACCCGCACATATTCTTGCCACGCGGTTGCGGATCTCTCTTTCTGGTCGCAGAGGGAGAGAACCCGCTCCGGAAGCCTTATTGAATTATCAAACCACGATATGCGGACTGAAACAATGACTTCTGAATGATGTGGCCTTTTTTTAACCGGCAATTATGACGGGTTGATGACTACAGCCAATGCGCGAAAAAGTGATCACGTTTTTTGGTGGCCTGGATCTTGCTTGGATAAAGACAGCGAAATTGAAAAATCCGGAAAAAACCATGATCAACACACAGTTGAACTATCTTTCCATCCTGACCGGCGGCCTGAAACAGGATGACGTTTTTTCCTACGTGAATGCAAAAACATCCGTCCCGGCAAAATCTGTCCATCAGTCCCTAGTGGCGGATCAACTGGAGAAGCGCGAGGAAATTGCCGCTTCCTCGCAGGTGAAACGGGATATGCGTGCCTTTCGCGAGGCGGTGGCCAAGGCAGATAACCTGGAACAGGCGCTGGCCGATCCGACTGTGCATAAAGTCATGTCCTCGATCTATGAGGTCGAAATCCTGCAGCAATCGCCAGACCGCTTCGCAAAAATCATGATGACGGATCCGGATGACCCCACCTCTTTGCTCGGTCGGACCCGGGACAAGGGCCTTATTGCCATGGGCAAGGATTTCAAGGCGGCGGGCGATACGCTTGGTCTGTTAAAGGATACAGAATATCAGGAGGCGATTGAAAACTCGGTGGTTTCGATCCAGTTCGAGGCCGCGGCGGCCCTGACCAGCCCGGCGGCGGCCGATGCCTTTTATTTTGAACGCAAGGCGTCAACCGTCGACACCCCCATGGATATCCTGGCCAATCCCCGGCTGCGTGATGTGGTGTATGGCGCGCTTGGGTTTTCAGACCGTGACAAAGCCCTGCCCATTGAGGAACAATATCTGAAATTGGCCGGGGCGCTCGATTTTCAGGCCCTGGAAGAGAATGATCATTATGTGCGTGATATCGCTGTCACCTATCTGAACAATATGGATCGCCAGCAATCCCCCGATACCGGGGCGCTGTCCATATTGGGCGGCGGCGGAGGTCTGGTGAATATTCTGAGCTGAGCCGGTCTCTTGGCCCCGATAACAGCATAGCCCTTATTTCAGGCCAGCCTGCTTTTTGATGTCTTTCGCCAATTCCTGCAATTCGTCGCGCTCGAAGGAGAGATCTTCAACGGTTTCCTGATCATCTGTTTCCTTGAGCAGGCCTTTGATCTCATTCACAGCCAGAGCTAGCTGTTCGGCGACCAGAGCACTGTCATCCTTGGAAACATCGTTGCAGACAACTTCCTGATCCATCATCAGTTCGGCAAAGGCTTCCGGGTCATGCTTGCCCAGATCCACAAGCCTGGCATCCAGGTCGACCCAGATATCCTCCCAACCGTCATAGAGGGTCCGCAAAGGGCCTGTTTTCACATTTTCGATGCTTTTTTCCAGTTGAACCATCAACCGGACAAATTGCCAGACGGTGAAACGCAGTTCATACATGCCAGGAACCTTTATGCTGAATGTCTCGGGGTTGGGGCGTTCTGTTATCCTAATGGAGATTAAGAGTAAACCGGCAATTGTCGCACACCACGGAGATTGCGCGGCCCGCCATCGTCCCATAGATTGCCAATTGTTGAAAGTGCAACGAGTGTTCAAGGGGGGGCTTCATGGCCGAAATCCGCAATATCCTGTTCATCATGGCTGATCAGTTGCGCTGGGATTATCTGAGCGCCTATGGCCATCCGGGGATGCCGACCCCCCATCTGGACAGGCTGGCGGCCAACGGGGTGCGTTTCAATCGCGCCTATGCACAATCGGCTATCTGCGGCCCATCGCGGATGTCTTTTTACACCGGCCGCTACGTCACTTCGCACGGATCGACCTGGAATCAGGTGCCGCTTAATATCGGGGAATGGACTCTGGGGGATTATCTAAGGCCGCTGGGTCTTCGAGTGGCGCTGGCGGGCAAGACCCATATGCCGGCGGATCTGGAAGGAATGGGGCGGCTGGGTCTGGACCCGGAAAGTGCGGATGGTGTGCTGGCCAGCCAATGCGGGTTCGAACCCTATATTCGGGATGATGGCCTGCATCCAAGTCAATCCGTTTCACCGGACCTGGCCTATAACCGGTATTTGGCGGTCCAGGGATATGACGGCGACAACCCATGGCACGACTGGGCCAATAGCGCGGAAGGGGAAGAGGGCGAAATCCTGTCCGGCTGGTATCTCAGAAACGCGCAATTTCCGGCCCGGATCCGGGCGGAACATTCCGAAACCCCCTGGATGACCGACCAGGCGCTGTCTTTCATACGGGAGCAGGGAGAAGCGCCCTGGTGCCTGCATCTCAGCTATATCAAACCCCACTGGCCTTATATGGCACCGGAACCCTATTTCTCCATGTTCGGGGCGGAAGATGTCTGTCCGGTCAACCGGGCGGAAGAAGAGCGCTCACAGGCGCATCCCGTCATGCGGGCCTTCATGAACCATGCAGAGGGGCGGAACTTCTCTAAACCCGGCGTGCGGGAAAAGGTGATCCCGGCCTATATGGCGCTGATCAAACAGTTGGATGACGAAATTGGCCGCCTGATGGCAGAGCTGGAGGAGATGGGCCGTCTTGACGATACCTTGATCGTTTTCACGGCGGATCATGGGGACTATCTGGGGGATCACTGGCTGGGCGAAAAAGAGCTTTTCCATGATTGCTCGGTCCGGCTGCCCCTGATCATCAGCGGGCCTGGCCTGGCGAAAGGGGGTGTGGAGGACCGGTTGGTGGAGGCGATCGATCTGGTTCCAACCTTCATCGATGCGCTTGGCGGGGAGGTGCCGTCCCACAGGTTGGAAGGGCGCTCACTGTTACCCCTCTTGAAAGGCAATGCCCCCCGGCAGTGGCGGGATGTGGTGATATCAGAGCTGGATTACAGCCATCGCGGCGCACGTTTGGAACTGGGGCGGGGTGTTAATGATTGCCGGGGCTGGATGCTGTTTGACGGCCGTTGGAAATATGTGGCTTTCCAGGGCTTTGAGCCGCAGCTCTTTGATCTTGAAAATGACCCGGATGAGTTGGAGGATCTTGGGCGGCAATCGGATCACCAGGAAAGGAGCCGTGCTTTTCAGGCACGCCTTTTCACTTGGCTGACCGAAGGCCGGAATATCAGGGCGACCCTCTCAGATGAAGCGGTGGAACAGCGCACGGACAGTTGGCTCAAGAAGGGGGTGGTTTTTGGCGAATGGTAGTGTCCGTCAGGGCGTGATCATGCCAAGGCGGTAGGCCTGCAGCACAGCCTCATGGTTGCTTTTGGCGGAAAGCTTGCGCCGGGCTGAATACAGCCTGCTCAAATTCAACTCTGTCATTGGTTGCTTGCCGAGTAATCGTTCCAGGCTGGTCTTTTCTTCCGTAGTTAAGTCAGAGGCTTCTGGATGCGGCTTAACCGCATGAAATTCGGACAGGGCCAGAAGGGCGAATGTCAGCAGACTGTGCAATTCTTCGTCCCGGCCGACCCAGCTTTTAAAGCTGCTGTCAAAGGGTGAGCGCTGGACAATGTTAAATAGGCCGCCTTGCGCCGTTGCGGTTTCCACCAGAGGGTATGTCCGTCCGCCATAGATGCCGAACTGGGTGGATTCCCGGATGATCCGTTCCTGAATATCACTCATCAAGGGATCAAAAACCGGGTCATCCCAGAAAATCGGTGCGGTATTATAGCGGGCATAATCCACCAGATAATCCTGGGACTGGTAATTCTGTTCCAGATAGAAATCATCCCAGGGAGAATGCCAGCTGCGGAATTTTAAACATTTTCCGGGGGTTTTCGAATCATCATTCAACAGAATTCCCAAATTGAAATCCTGTACCCCGATCCTGCGCAGTTCAGACCAGAGGCTCTCCAAAAACGCCTCTTCTGACGGCTGATTGCGCAGCCGGTCATGATATGTCTCCAGCGCTTGATACACTGAGGCCCATCCCCGAAATGACCATACCCTTCCGGTATTTATGCATGTTGCGCGGCTTCTATCAACTTATCAGATAAGTTCGATGATAAATTCACGCAACCGGAAGGGTAATCACGAAGCGCGCGCCTTTGCGGTTTCCGGCATGGTCATGGCGGTTTTCGGCATGAATGCTGCCGTCATGGGCTTCGATGATCTGTTTGGAAATCGCGAGGCCCAGGCCGGAATGAGTGCCAAACTGTTCGCCTTCCGGCCGTTCGGTATAAAAACGGTCGAAGATGTTGGAGAGTTTGTTTTCAGGAATGCCCGGGCCGTCATCTTCGACAATGGCTGTGATCTGATTTTTTTCCCGTTCCAGGCGCAAGACGATCCTGCCACCTTTCGGGGAGAAGCTGATGGCGTTGCCGATCAGGTTTCGGAAGACCTGCACCAGGCGCGATTCGATGCCATTAACACCAAATGGTCCTTCGCCCAGGCAATCCAATGCCACCTCGGGCAATTCTCTGTCAGCGGCCGTGGTATTGTGCATGTCGCTCAAAGTCGCCAGCAATTGCGCCAGGTCGATCCGTTCCAGATCAGCACGCGACAATTCCGCATCCAAGCGTGACGCGTCGGAAATATCGGTGATCAACCGGTCAAGCCGGACAACGTCATCTTGAATGATCCGGTTCAGTTTCTGAACCTGTTCCGGGTCACTGACGCGGGCGGCCGTCTCAACAGCGCTGCGCAGGGATGTGAGCGGGTTTTTCAACTCGTGCGAAACATCAGCAGCAAAGCGTTCGATGGCGGTCAGGCGGGCTCGCAATGCGTTGGTCATATCCCGCAGCGCCTTGGACAGGTCGCCGATTTCGTCGCGCCGGTCGGAGAAATCCGGAATATGTTCATCATTGCGGCCAATGGAATGGCGCACCCGTTCAGCGGCATCGGCCAGCCTATGCACTGGCCTGGCGATGGTCCCGGCCAGATAGAAGGACATCAGCGTTGTGATGATCAGGGCACCGGTGAAGACAAAGAGGATATTCAGGCGCACTTCACGCATGGCTGCCTCAATCTCGCCGCCGCCTTTAGAGAGCAGCAGTGCGCCGTTAATCTGGTAATAACGCTGTACGGGCAGGGCAACGGTCAGGATCAGATCGCCGCCAGGTGTTTGCCGGACATAGCCGGAAATATCGCCTCTGAGTGCTTCGATTGCTTCAGGATAGTCATTGATGCTGGCAAGCGAGTCCTCCCGGAAGGTTGGCAGGATGTTGCCGGGCAAAAGCGAGGCCAGTTGATCGATGAAATCAAGAACCGGATCAATGACTGGCGCCGATCCACCGGGTTCAGGCAGGGTTTCCACCTGAACCGCCTGGCCGAACCCGCCCAGCAAACGACTGTCCGCCACCAGGCTGCCATCGGGCAGGAACAATCGGGCGCGCACACGGGTTGGGGTGGAAAGTCGACGCACGATATGGCGCGCCGGCACCAGGCTCATCATCTCGGTGCCGTTGTCGAGTATGGTGATGGCACCTTCCCCCAAGGCACCGGAAAAGATCTCACCCTGGGTGCGCAGGGCTTCCATTTCCTGGGTGATCAGCTGATCGCGATAGGTGCCAAGATACAACAGGCCGGCAACCGGAATGGCCAGCGCCAGCAGGTTGACGGCCAGAATTCGCCGTGTCAGCGGCGACAGCAGCTTTCGTTTCACCTTATTCGGCGCGGTCGTTCTCTGGGGCTCTTGATCGGCCATAAGGGTCAGGGTCACTCTTCGGCGTAGCGGTATCCGACACCGTAGAGTGTCTCAATGTTGGAAAATTCCTTATCCAGCTGGCGGAATTTTTTACGCAGGCGTTTGATATGGCTGTCGATAGTTCTGTCATCGACATAAATATTTTCGCCATAAGCGGCATCCATCAATTGATCCCGGTTCTTCACATGGCCCGGTCGGACGGCAAGGGCCTTGAGGATCAGGAACTCAGTGACGGTCAATTGAACGGGCTCACCCTTCCAGGTGCAGACATGGCGGCTGGAATCCAACACCAGTTCACCTCGGGTCAGCACGGAGTTGCCGTTGCTGGTTGTTTCACCCTCTTCCACCGACGATCGGCGCAAGAGCGCCCGGATGCGTTCAATCAACAGGCGCTGTGAAAATGGTTTCTTGATGTAATCATCCGCGCCCATGCGCAGGCCCAGCAATTCATCAACTTCATCATCTTTTGAGGTGAGGAAAATCACCGGCAGGGCATTGGTCTTACGCAGCCGCTGCAACAGTTCCATACCGTCCATCCGTGGCATCTTGATATCCAGCACCGCCAGGTCGACATTGCTGGTATTCAGACCGGCCAGCGCGGTTTCACCATCGGTATAGGTCATGACATCATAGCCCTCGGCCTCCAGGGCCATAGAAACGGATGTCAGAATATTGCGGTCATCGTCGACGAGGGCGATTTTATGTTTCATGTTCACTTCCCACTTTGGTCTGGCCGGTCTTTTGGAACGTGCAGCCCGTCCCGTGCCGCCAGCCTGTTTCCCGTTAATTTAGGCTTTTGAATCTCTTCACACAATCCCTAGAGCATGTGGCGGAAATGGGGCGGGTCTGTGGCAGGGGGAGGGAATTTGCAAATTAGCGGTTTGCAGCCGATCTGTGGCGACGCCATGGAGAGACATGTTGTCACAGAAGGGCTTGCGGGGCATATCTATCCTGCTAAGCAAGAGGATTGATTCAACCAAAATCAAGGTGATGACCGTAATGAAGCGATTATTTTCCGCGCCGGTACTTGTTGGTGGGCTTGCAGCCCTTGCGGCCATTGCCCTTGCGGCTTTCGTGTTGGTTTACCAGACCCGCCAGCAGGAATTGGGGGGCGCGGCGTCATCGGCGAATGTTCAGATTGGCGGGGCCTTTGAAATGCAGGACCAGTTTGGCAATACGGTCACGCAGGCAAGTTTTCCGGACAAATTCAAACTGGTTTATTTTGGTTACAGTTTTTGTCCCGATGTCTGCCCCACGGATCTCTATATCCTGGGCCAGGCAATGGCCTCGCTGGAAGAAACAGCACCGGAATTGGCCAACCAGGTCCAGCCGGTTTTTGTGACGGTGGATCCGGGGCGTGACCGGCCGGAGGTATTGAAGGAGTTTGTGGTCAATTTCCATGACCGTATGATTGGCCTGTCCGGCGACGACCAGGCGACGGCGAGTATGGCTAAGGCCTATCGGATCTATTATAATTTGAATGAACCGGACGCCGACGGGGATTATCTGGTGGATCATTCCGCGCTGACCTATCTAATGGGACCCGACGGGCTGTATCGCACCCATTTTGGTCACGGGTCCGACCCGGAAAAAATGGCGGAAACCATCCGGAAAATTATACGCGCGGACCGAGGTTGAACCCCGATTAATCATTTTTTAGCGGTGGGCCTGTATCCTGGTTTCTGGCTGGATTTTCAATCTCAGGATGTGATCGTCCTAGTGATTCCCGAAGGGGATCCAGACCTACCGGTTTAAAAAATGAATCCGTCGGGGGAATGGCATATATGCATGATGCCGATTTGACAGATGCGATGGACAGCCCGTTGCTGCTTTCCTCACTGTTGATAGCCAGTCCCCGGCAATCCCTGTTTAAATCGGTTACCCCTGCACTTTCCCAGGATTACCGCGTCTTTGAAATCCACGATGGCTGGCAGGCGCTGGAAGAGATCAATCGCAGGCATTATTCCGGCATCCTGATTGATGCCGATCTACCGGGATTGAGCGGCTTTAATCTGTTGAAGAAAGTAGAGAGCGGTAACCGACGCCGGACACCGGTGATTTTCCTGCATAACCAGGAAGACCGGGAGCGGGCGGAGGCCTGCCGCGACGAGGGCGATTGCGATCTGCTTCTGGAAGCACCGTTCCATGCCGGCGATTGCCTGACCTTGATTTGGGAACTCGCTGATCTGGAAGTGGAGCGCTCCTGGAAACAGACCTTAAGCCCGCTGCAGAATAAGCTTTTGAAGGTCACAAAAACGAATCTGAAAAGGATTTTCAGCGAAGCTGGGGCCAAAGGGGCGATTGAACCTGATTTGGCGATAAACGCCGGAAAACTTGTGGTGGATGGGGCTAAGACCGAAACATTGGGCCCGATCCTGGACGGGCTTAAAATGCATCACAGCTATACTCTTGTGCATTCGCTCAAGGTGGCATCCTTAATGACCATTTTCGGGGTTCATGTCGGCATGAACCAGCATGATCTGGAATTGTTGGCTCAGGGCGGTCTGCTGCATGATATCGGTAAGTCCCAAACCCCACAGCACCTGCTCAGTAAGCCGGGGCAACTGGATCCGGATGAGTGGGGTGAGATGCAAAAACATGTGCCGCTCTCCGGTGAGATTTTGCGCAATACGCCGGGCATCGATCCCTGTATCGTTAATATCGCCGAACATCATCACGAAAAGATGGATGGCAGCGGTTACCCGCACGGCTTGACCGGGGCGCAGATGGATGATCCCAGCCTGGTGGCCTGCATCATGGACATCTATTCCGCCCTGACCGACAAACGTTCCTACAAGCGCCCCTTTACACCACAGGAATCGCTGGAAATCATGCGCGAGATGTCCGGCCATCATCTGGAGCCGAACTGCCTGAAAAAATTTGAGGATATGATCCGCTCAGGCGCGGGCGGTGAGATGTGAGCGAAGGCTCAGTCTTCATCACTGTCCTGCGGCAGAACCAGCCAGATGCGGATCAATTCTGCCATGGCACGACTGAGGAAATGCAACAACTCGGTCGCCTGGTTTTCGTTGAAACGATTGGCGTCACGGCTGCCGAAAGCGATCATGGCCGGGGCAATCTCCGGCGAAATGTCAAGGCGCACCATGGCATCCGACATGATCAGCGGCGCGGCCCCGCCATAAATTTCCGGATCACCGCTGGTCTGGGACCTGAGCAGGATGCCTTTCTGGCCGCCGACATATTCGTCAATAAGGCCGGGTGAGATATATTGCAGGCCGCGGATGCCGATATCCAGATCGTCCCCGGTCTCAACACAAAGTGCGATCACGTCCAGGCCTAAAACCACGGCCAGATCTGTGGTGGTGATCTCCACCAGTTCCTGGAAGGTGTTGGCAGACAGCAAGGCCAGCACACAATCATGGATCTGGTTTTGGCTGGTTAGGTTGTCACGGGAATTATCGATCAGAATCTGGGCCAGATCCTCGGTCTTGGCGATTTGCTGGCGCAGATGGCTGATCATGGCCTGCTGCAGATCGGTGACCCCGTCGCCCAATTCCCGGGCCGGCGGGGTCAGGATCTGAAACAGCTCCTGATGACGGTAGAGAAAATCGGGATGTGCACGCAGATAGTCTTCCACCTGTTTTTCACTGGGGAGGGTGCCCGATTGGATGTCATTATCCTGGGCTCCGTTATCCTGTGCCATACCCCGATTTCCCTTTTCTACCGTCTTATATTCAAGTGACTTAGAGGATGCTCTGGCCGGTGGCGGCCCAATCCTTCATGAAGGCGTCCAGGCCCTTGTCGGTCAGCGGATGGTTATAAAGCTGATGCAGGACCTTCGGCGGAACGGTTGCGATATCGGCGCCGATTTTGGCGGCTTCGGTCACATGCAGCGGGCCGCGGCAGCTGGCCACCAGCACTTCGGTGTCGAAATCGTAATTTGCATAGATCTGGCAGATGTCTTCGATCAGATCCAAGCCGTCATAGGAAATATCATCCAGGCGGCCAACGAAGGGCGAAATGAATGCGGCACCCGCCTTGGCGGCGAGCAGGGCCTGACCGGCGGAGAAACAAAGGGTCACGTTTACCTTGATGCCGTCGTCAGAAAGGGCCTTACAGGTTTTCAGGCCGGCCGGGGTCAGCGGCACCTTGACCGCGATATTGTCGGCGAGCGCCGCCAGTTTGCGGCCTTCCTGCAGCATGGTCTCATGATCCATGGCAACGGTTTCGGCGCTGACCGGGCCGTCAACCACGGAAGCAATTTCCTTGATCACTTCAAAAAAGTCACGGCCGGACTGGGCGATCAGGGACGGGTTGGTGGTGACTCCGTCAACAAGGCCGGTGGCGGCCAGTTCCCGGATTGCATCGATATCCGCGGTATCTACAAAAAATTTCATGTCTTCCGTCCGTTATTTCTGTCCGGCCGCTTGGGCCAGGTTCGGGGGCGACCCCCATCTAAAAATCTATTGCCCTCAGGGGGGTGAACCAGTCACAAAGAAAGGATGAACATTCCTCATTTCGGACTGCGGTCCCCAAGGTGCCTAGAACTTAACCGATGAAGTCCCAAGCTTCTACCGATCTTTTTGCCAATGACAGCCAATTGGTCAAGGTTTTGCTGCCGTTGCCCCTGGCGGGTCCCTATGATTATCGGGTGCCGCCGGGCATGGATGTCTGGCCGGGGCGCTTTGTCCGCGTGCCTTTCGGGCCTCGGCGGCTGGTCGGGGTTGTCTGGGGCGAAGGCGGCGACAGCGGGCTTGAGGCTTCCCGGATCAAGGATCTCGATTCGGTCCTGCCCCTGCCGGACCTGCCGCAGGCCAACCGGGATCTCGTGGATTGGATCTCAGCCTATTGCCTGGCTCCTCAAGGTGCCGTCCTGCGTATGGCCATGAGCGTGCCCGCCGTTTTTGAGCCGGTGAAACCGATCACGCTGTACGAGCCGATGGAAGAACTTCCGGATATCCGTCTGACTGCGGCGCGCAAACGTGTTTTGACGGTGGCGGCGGACGGACCGGCGCGCCCGGCATCCGATTTGGCGCGTGATGCCGGTGTTTCCACCGGCGTGGTGACGGGGCTCGCGGATGCTGGCGCGCTGAAGCGGATCTCGGTGGCCCCTGGCGGTTACTGGCCCCAACCCGATCCCGACCTGCCGGGGCCAGGCTTGTCGGAATTGCAATCCAAAGCCGCCCTGGAAATGGCTGAACATGTGAAGGCACGGGATTTTTCGGTCACCCTGCTGGACGGGGTGACCGGCTCGGGCAAGACAGAGGTTTATTTCGAAGCGGTGGCTGAAAGTCTGCGCCAAGGTCGCCAAGTGGTGGTCCTGCTGCCGGAGATTGCACTCTCTACCCAGTGGCTCAGCCGGTTCGAACGTCGATTCGGTGTGGCACCGGCCGTCTGGCATTCGGATCTGACCCAATCCAAAAGGCGTGACAGCTGGAAAGCTGTCGCGGAGGGCAAGATCCAGGTGCTGGTCGGCGCGCGATCAGCGCTGCATCTGCCGTTCCCGGATCTGGGGTTGATTGTGATTGATGAAGAACATGACCAATCCTTCAAACAAGAGGAAGGGGTCATCTATAACGCGCGTGATATGGGTATCGTGCGCGGCCGCCTGGCGCAATGTCCGGTAATCCTGGCATCGGCCACGCCCAGCCTGGAAACGGTGGTGAATGTGCGCGAAGGCCGGTTCCATAAACTGGAGCTGCCGGAACGCCATGGTGTGGCGGAACTGCCGACCATTGAGCTGGTGGATATTTTGAAAAATTCACTGGGACGGCAGCGCTGGATCTCGCCGCCCCTGGAAACGGCCCTGAAGGAAACACTGGCCCGCGGGGAGCAGGCGCTGCTTTTCCTGAATCGTCGGGGCTATGCGCCGCTGACCTTGTGTGACGGCTGCGGACACCGGTTGGAATGCCCCAACTGTTCGGCCTGGTTGGTGGAGCACCGATTCTCCAAGCGCCTGGAATGCCATCATTGCGGCTATGCGACCCGGAAGCCCGATGACT
Source organism: Aestuariispira insulae (assembly GCF_003385955.1). Classification (GTDB taxonomy): domain Bacteria; phylum Pseudomonadota; class Alphaproteobacteria; order UBA8366; family Aestuariispiraceae; genus Aestuariispira; species Aestuariispira insulae. Next base: position 86,599 of record NZ_QRDW01000006.1, on the reverse strand, counting down.
GTCCGGAATGCGGGGCGCATGATTCGTTCCGTGCCTGCGGTCCGGGGGTGGAGCGCCTGGCGGAAGAGGTGGAGTTGATTCTGCCGGAGGCCAGGGCCGAACTGGTTACCTCCGACAATATATACGGCCCGGCGGCGGCCTCGGCCTTTGTCGATCGGGTGACATCGGGTGAAACCAATTTGATCATCGGCACCCAGATTGTCGCCAAGGGCTATCATTTTCCCAAACTGACCCTGGTCGGGGTGGTGGATGCGGATCTGGGCCTGGCGGGTGGCGACTTGCGCGCGGCGGAACGGACCTATCAATTATTGCATCAGGTGGCAGGCCGGGCCGGGCGCGAGGGGCATAAGGGCCGGGTGCTGATCCAGTCGGCCAATGTGGATAGCCCGGTGATGGAGGCCCTGGCCAAAGGCGACCGTGATGGGTTCCTGGAGGCCGAATCCAATATGCGCGAGCTTTCCCGCATGCCGCCCTTCGGCCGTCTGGCGGCACTTATCATATCTGGGATGGATGAGGTGGCGGTCGATCGTTTCTGCGGTGAATTGGCGCGCAAAGCCCCGCGTATGGATGGGGTCCTGGTATTGGGGCCGGCGCCCGCGCCTATGGCTCTGCTGCGCGGACGTCACAGGCGGCGGTTTTTGATCAAGGCGGATAAACGGATCAGCCTGCAAAAATTGATTCCGCAATGGCTGAACCAGGTCAAGGAACCCTCGTCGGTCCGCACCCAGATCGATATAGATCCCGTCAGTTTTATGTAGGAATCACATAATCTTAACAAATTACGTGTAGCTGCGAGCGGCTCGCATCTTTTCATGTGTTATGAGCAGGATAGGCTGTTTTTCCCTTGGATGATGTGACGCCAAATCCACAGTTATTGTGCGCAAATGAATAAGAATCTGCGGGGAGTCATATTGCAACTCCAATAACCCCGTGCTACACCGTGCGCGCTTCGGGACGGGTAGGGCGTCTTCCGGGTGGGGAACCCGACGACCTGCCTCCGTGGCTTTTTAACTAGGTTTCTAGAATAGGGGGTCTCCCAGCCGTGGCAGCCTCAAGTGGCGTTAATGAAATAGCCGGTCGCTATGCGACTGCGCTGTTCGATCTTGCAGAAGATCAAAAGCAGTTGGATGCAGTAGCGGACGATCTGCGCCAGCTAAACTCCATGCTCGACGACAGTGAAGATCTCCGGAGCTTGGTTCAAAGCCCCGTGATTAGTCGCGACGATCAACAAAAAGGCCTGGTTGCCGTCTTGGAAAAGATGGATGTCCAGGACCTCACCAAAAAATTCGTGGGTTACGTTGCCGCAAATCGCCGTGCGTTTGCGTTGCGTGCCATGATTAAAGGTTATCTTGCTGCGCTGGCGGAACGCCGGGGCGAAGTAACCGCGGAAGTAACCTCAGCCAAGCCGCTGACCAAAACCCGCCTGACGGCCATTGAAAAGGCCCTCAAGGAGGCGATTGGCAGCAAGGTGGCCGTTACTTCTCACGTCAATCCGGACATCATCGGCGGTCTGATCGTAAAGGTCGGCAGCCGTATGGTTGATTCTTCAGTCAGCACGCAGCTGCAGAAACTCAAGCTTGCAATGAAGGGAGCTTAGAGAATGGAACTCCGCGCCGCGGAAATCTCCGCGATTCTCAAAGATCAGATTGCCAATTTCGGTGCCGAAGCAGATGTCGCCGAAGTCGGTCAGGTTATCTCCGTAGGGGATGGTGTTGCCCGTGTTCACGGTCTGGACAATGTTCAGGCAGGTGAAATGGTCGAATTCCCCGGTGGCATTAAGGGTATGGCGCTGAACCTCGAAACCGACAACGTCGGTGTCGTGATTTTCGGTGACGACCGCGCCATTAAAGAAGGCGATACGGTTAAGCGTACCGGTGCCATCGTGGACGTTCCGGTTGGCAAAGGCCTGCTGGGTCGTGTTGTCGACGGTCTGGGTAACCCGATTGACGGCAAAGGCCCGATCGAATCTGACAGCCGCCAGCTGGTTGAAGTAAAAGCGCCGGGCATCATCCCGCGTAAATCCGTTCATGAGCCGGTACAGACCGGTATCAAGGCGCTTGACGCCCTGGTGCCTGTCGGTCGTGGCCAGCGCGAGCTGATCATTGGTGACCGTCAGACCGGTAAAACCGCCGTTGCTGTTGATGCGATCCTGAACCAGAAACAGGTGAACGCCACCGACGATGAGAGCAAAAAACTGTACTGCATCTATGTTGCGGTCGGTCAGAAGCGCTCCACCGTTGCCCAGGTTGTGAAAACCCTGGAGGAAATGGGCGCGATGGAATATTCCATCGTAGTTGCCGCGACCGCGTCCGACCCGGCGCCGCTGCAGTTCCTGGCACCCTACACCGGTTCCGCCATGGGCGAATATTTCCGCGACAACGGCATGCATGCCCTGATCATCCATGATGATTTGACCAAACAGGCTGTTGCTTATCGTCAGATGTCCCTGTTGCTGCGCCGCCCGCCGGGCCGTGAAGCATATCCGGGTGACGTATTCTACATTCACTCCCGCCTGCTCGAGCGCGCGGCGAAGCTGAACGAAGAAAACGGCGCTGGTTCCATGACCGCATTGCCGGTGATCGAAACCCAGGGCGGTGACGTATCCGCGTTCATTCCGACCAACGTGATTTCCATCACCGACGGTCAGATCTTCCTGGAAACCGAACTGTTCTACAAAGGGATCCGTCCGGCCATTAACGTTGGTCTGTCCGTATCCCGTGTGGGTTCCTCCGCACAGACCAAGGCGATGAAAAAAGTCGCCGGCTCTGTGAAGCTGGAACTGGCTCAGTATCGTGAGATGGAAGCCTTCTCCCAGTTCGCGTCCGACCTGGATGCCGCAACCCAGCAGCTGCTGGCCCGTGGTGCCCGTCTGACCGAGCTGTTGAAACAGGCTCAATATTCTCCGCTGTCCGTGGCCGAACAGGTTCTCAGCATTTATGCCGGTACCAAAGGCTACCTCGACAAGGTTGCTATCGCGGATGTCCGCCGCTTTGAAGAAAAGCTGCTGGAACATGCCCGTGCAGACGCTTCCGATCTGTTGAACGAAATCAACAGCACCGGTCAGCTGTCTGAGGAGTCCGAAGAGAAAATGAAAGCTCTTCTGGACGCATTCGCTCGGACCTTCGCCTGATCGAGGACCGGAACTGGAAGAGGAACCGAAAGGACAGCTAGAAAATGGCAAGTCTGAAGGACCTTAAAAACCGGATCGCCAGTGTGCAGTCCACGCGACGGATTACGTCGGCCATGAAAATGGTCGCCGCCGCGAAGCTGCGCAAAGCCCAGATCAACGCCGAAGCCGCTAGGCCCTATGCCGAGCGGATGGAGCGGATGCTGGGCTCTCTGGCCTCAGGTTCGAAAGGTGAAAATGCACCGAAGCTGCTCGCGGGCACCGGTAAGGACGACACGCACCTCATCGTGCTGGTCTCCTCCGACCGTGGTTTGTGCGGTGGCTTCAACGGTAACCTGGCCCGCGATGTGCGCAATCGGATCGATTCGCTCACCGCAGCCGGTAAAACCGTGAAACTGATCATTATCGGCCGGAAGGGTGTCACCCTTCTCAAGCGTGATCATGCTGACAAAATTGTCGCAACCTATGAAGAGCTCTCCAAGCCGGAACCTTCCTTTGAGGGTGCCAGCGAGGTTTGCGAGAAAATCACGGATATGTTTGAGGCGGGCGAATTTGACGTTTGCACGCTGATCTACAACAAATTCGTCTCGGCTCTGACCCAGGAAGTGACCCCGCTGCAGCTGATCCCGTTTGCCTCGGAAGAGACCGGGGAAGCTGCCGAAGCAGGCGCAGGCGACGCGCAATATGAGTATGAGCCGGAAGAAGAGGCCATCCTCGAAGCATTGTTGCCGAAAAACCTGTCTGTCCAGGCCTTCCGTGCCATGCTGGAAAGCTTTGCTTCCGAGCAGGGTGCCCGGATGACCGCGATGGACAACGCGACCCGCAACGCCGGCGACATGATCAACAAGCTGTCGATTACTTATAACCGCACGCGCCAGGCTCAGATCACCTCCGAGCTGATCGAGATTATCTCCGGCGCGGAAGCGTTGTAAGCCAACAGGAGCAATAGAATGGCTAACACATCTACAGGTAAAATCGTGCAGGTACTCGGCGCGGTCGTAGACGTTCAGTTTGACGGCGAACTGCCGGCGATCCTGAACTCCCTCACCACCGAAATCGGGGATCGCACCCTGGTTCTGGAAGTTGCCCAGCATCTGGGTGAAAACACCGTCCGTACGATTGCTATGGACACCACTGACGGTTTGGTTCGTGGTCAGGCGGTTGCCGACACCGGTGACGCGATCAAGGTTCCGGTTGGTCCGGAAACCCTGGGTCGTATCATGAACGTGATCGGTGAGCCGGTTGACGAACGTGGCCCGGTTGGCACCAAGCAGGCATTCCCGATTCACCGGGCGGCTCCGGAATATACCGACCAGGCAACCGACACCGAACAGCTGGTAACCGGCATTAAGGTTGTGGATCTGCTGACCCCGTATCCGAAAGGCGGCAAGATCGGCCTGTTCGGCGGCGCGGGTGTTGGTAAAACCGTATTGATCATGGAATTGATCAACAACATCGCAAAAGGCCATGGTGGTTACTCTGTATTCGCAGGCGTTGGTGAGCGTACCCGTGAAGGGAACGACCTTTACCACGAAATGATCGAATCCGGCGTTATCAACCTGGATGGCGATTCCAAAGTGGCCCTGGTTTACGGCCAGATGAACGAGCCGCCGGGTGCACGTGCCCGTGTTGCGCTGACCGGTCTGACCCAGGCGGAATATTTCCGTGATGAAGAAGGCCAGGACGTTCTGTTCTTCGTGGATAACATCTTCCGCTTCACCCAGGCCGGTTCCGAGGTGTCCGCACTTCTCGGCCGTATCCCGTCTGCTGTGGGTTATCAGCCGACACTGGGTACCGACATGGGTGCCATGCAGGAGCGTATTACCTCCACCAAGAAGGGTTCCATCACCTCCGTACAGGCCGTTTACGTTCCGGCGGATGACTTGACCGACCCGGCGCCGGCAACGACCTTTGCCCATTTGGACGCCACCACCGTATTGAACCGCTCCATCGCGGAGCTGGGTATTTACCCGGCTGTGGATCCGCTGGATTCCACCTCCCGTATTCTGGAACCGTCCTCTGTCGGTGATGAACATTACCAGGTTGCACGCCGCGTGCAGGAAACCCTGCAGCAGTACAAAAACCTGCAGGAAATCATCGCCATTCTCGGCATGGACGAGCTGAGCGAGGAAGACAAGCTGACCGTGGCCCGTGCCCGTAAGCTGCAGCGCTTCCTGTCCCAGCCGTTCCACGTTGCTGAGGTCTTTACCGGCTCCCCTGGTAAATTCGTTGAGCTGGAAGACACCATCAAAGGCTTCAAAGCCATCGTTGACGGTGAATATGACGATCTTCCGGAAGCAGCGTTCTACATGGTTGGCGGTATCGACGAAGTTGTCGAGAAAGCCAAGAAAATGGCGGCGGAAGCTGCCTAACGCCAACGCGCTGAAGGAGATTGGACATGGCTGACACAGTTGCACTGGAACTGGTATCGCCGGAAAAGCTTCTGATGTCGGAAGAGGTCGAACTGGCCATTCTTCCGGGGTCAGAAGGTGATCTGGGTGTCCAGCCCGGCCACTCCCCGGTGATCGCAACCGTCCGTCCTGGCACCATTGCGGTGTTCAAGGGCAACACGGTTGAAAAGCGGATCTTCGTTGCGGGCGGTTTTCTGGAAATCACCCCGGAACGCTGCACCGTCCTGGCGGAAACGGCAATCGCGGTCGAGGATATCGACCAGACGGCCGCCAAGCAGGAGATTGCTGATCTCCAGGATGATGTGAAGGTCGCAAAGGATGACGCTGCACGTGCCAAGGCCGAAGCCGCCCTCGCGGTTGCCGAAGCCAAGCTGGAAGCAGCGGTATCACCGGCTTACGCCTGATCATCGGTCTAAAGACTGATTGAAGAAACGCCCGGGGGCTTCCCCGGGCGTTTTTTTGTGTCGTGAGCGTGGTTTAACCGGCGATGATGATGCCATCAACGGCGGGCAAACAGCATTAACCAATCTTTAAATCGTAACGCGATATTCTGCGCATGATTTACAACCTTATCGACGATGGAAGGCCGCAGGTTGATATCGCTCAGGCAATCCTACCGAGGCATTATTCTTTTTCTTTGTCTGACCATTCTAGGGGTGGTCGGGGTCGGCGTTTCTGTTCATTTCCGGGTGTTAGAAATTAGTGATGCCTGGCATCTTTATACAACCGCTCGGTCAGAGCGTTTTGTGCTGCTCAACAAGCTGCGTGGTGATCTGGGGTTTGGCGGAATGATCCACAAGTTCAAAAATTTGGTTCTGCGCCATGATCTTGGTCTGGTTCCCGGCCTTGAAACCAGCTTCCTCAATCTCAAAAGGCATCTGGAGGAATATCGTAAACTGGGGCCAAGCGCAGCGGAAGAGGCTGATTTGCGGGCCATCGAGTTGACCGTATCGGACTACGAGGACAAGCTTGGGCTGTTGGAATTGTTAATCGAAGCCGGGGAATCCCCCACTGTGATTGACCGACGCGTCCGGGTCAGCGACGCTGCGGCGCTGAGCGCGTTGACAAATCTTGAAAACATCGCCTTTCACATCGGCGAAGGCTTGAGGGGAAGCGACAGGCGACGGTTGCGCAATCTCGCATCGATCCGCGCGCAGCTTGGATACGGCGGTATGATCCACGCTTTTAAGAATTATCTGTTACGTGGGGATGAAGACTATCTGGATCAGGCGCGGGAAAGAGCTGTGGCCGTCCGGTCTCTGGTTGAGGATTTCCTGACCCTTGATCCGACCGATGTCGAACAACGTCATATGATGGCGTTACTGGCCACGGTTACGGCCTATCGGCATTCCATCGAGCGGGCGGAAAACCTGCGACCGCTCGGTATGGATATCTCGGAAATCGACGACATGGTCCGGGTGGATGATGGTGCGGCGCTGGAGGCGCTGGACAAGTTGGATGCGGCAATGACGCTCAGGTTGCAGCAGCGTAAACTGCAGGTGGATCATTCGATCGACGATATTGGCGGTTGGCTTGCAGTCGTGCTGATCGGGGTGGGGTTGGCGTTGATGCTGCTGACGATCTTCATCGGTTATCTGGTGAAACGGGGGATGCTGGATCCCATTGACCGGTTGAAGGAAAAGGTGGCCGGGATATCCGGGGACAGAACCGCAGATTGGCGCATTGATCTGAATAACCCGGATTTCATCTCTGTGCAGCAGGAAATTAACGGTCTGCTCGATCGGTTGCAGAGCCAATTGCATGAAATCACGATGGAACGGGACCGCACGGCGGCTGCGATGGAAACCAAATCCCGTTTTGTTGCCAATGTCAGTCATGAATTGCGCACGCCCTTGAATGGCATCATCGGTATGTCCGAGTTATTGTTAAGCAGCCCGCTGACCGAGGATCAGAAAAAGCTAACAGGCATGGTGCGCCAAAGTGGCGAAGTATTGAAGAGCCTGGTGAATGATATTCTGGATTTCTCCAAACTGAACGAAGGCAAGATAAATCTTGTGGTTGTGCCTTGCTGTATCACGCATATGGCGGACCTGACCATCTCGATACTCTCCGACAAGGCGGCCGCGCGGGGTACGAAGCTTGAGAAACAGATTGATCCGGATTTAAGCGAATGGATTGCGGGGGATGAGGGCCGCATTACCCAGATCTTGTTGAATCTGTGCAGCAATGCAGTGAAGTTCACTGAAAACGGGACGGTTACCCTATCTTTCCGGCGGAGGTTAGTTGAAGACGAAGAAATGCTTGAAATCGCCGTGACTGATAACGGGATCGGCATAAGCGCGATAAATCTCGGTCGCATTTTCGACCGGTTCGAGCAGGTGGAAGAGGCCAACGGGGCCCAGGTAGAAGGAACCGGCCTGGGCCTGTCGATTGTGGGCAGCTTGGTTGAATTGATGGGGGGGACTCTCGGAGCAAAGAGTGAAGAAGGGAAAGGGTCGCATTTTACCGTAACCATCCCCTATAGACCCTGCAAAGCACCTGTGGTTTCGGCGGGGGCAGCTCAGTCAAACAACATTTCTGTGCCGCCCCGCAAGATCCTGGTGGTCGAGGATAATGAAATCAACACGGTTTTGATTCAGCGGATATTGGAGGCAGATGGCCATATGGTGGAAACCTGCTCTGATGGCGCGCAAGCAGTGAAGGCGGCACAAGAAAACAGTTACGACATCATATTAATGGATGTGCAGATGCCGGTGATGGATGGGCTGGAGGCAACCCGGCAGATCCGGGCGCTGCCAAACGGCGCGGCAGGTATTCCCATTGTCGGTGTGACAGCTAATGTGATGGAGGATGATCGCCAGGTCTGCGCGCTGGCCGGCATGAATACAATCATCGCAAAACCGATCGAACAGGCGCATCTCCGGCAGGCGCTGGCGGATTTTGCAATCCGCTAAACTGAAACTTTCATAACAAAAACTGATGCAATGGCTCCGCTTTTTATAGTGTACCAAGGATGGGGTATCATGGAAGATGGTGGCCAGCGAATAAAGTACGCCAACAAGGATCAGGATCATGGAAAAAGTTTCATTCACCCGGCTGCAGGATGGCACCAAAGAGGAATATGCCTATCTCTATGAATTGGAGGAGGATTATTGCCGGGGGGTGGTGGATCGGCTGTTTGCCCATTTGCGTTTGCTGGATGAAAGCCTGAGCGGCTATCAGGTTTCGCGGCTGGAGCATAGCCTGCAGGGGGCGACCCGGGCTTTGCGCGCGGGCGAGGAAGATGAAATGGTTGTGGCGATTCTGCTCCATGATATTGGCGATATGCTGGCCCCCCATAATCATCAGGAAATGGCGGCGGCGATCCTGCGGCCCTATGTCTCGGAAAAGACCTGCTGGATTGTTGCCAACCATGCGGAATTTCAGAAATTCTATTATGCGGACAAACTGGGATGGGACAAAAATGCCCGTGACCGGTTCAAGGGCCATCCCTGGTTCGATGACGCGGTCCGGTTTTGCGAGCTTTATGATGAAAACTGCTTTGACCCGGACTATGACAGCCTGGAACTGGAAGCCTTCCGTCCGGTCATGGAACTGGTGTTTTCCCGAAAGGCTTTTGATCCGGCCCATCTGAAACCGATGGCTGCTGCGGAATAAAATCTGTCAAAGTCCCCTCGGGACTGCTTTCGGCGGGCGATCTTCCTTTCTAGACAGAGATATTCACGATGCCGCCGCGTTCTGCGCCCGGATGGGTACCGTTGGGGCCGAATATGGCAACACCGGATGTCTCTTCGCCGGGCCGCCCTGCCGGTTTTAATTGACGTGCCTTCTCGAAGGCCCCGGCTGCTGCCTTGGCATAACCGGGCGCAACACCGCGCCGGGCCTCGTCATCGAGGGCCTGAAGCTCGCTGGGCGTATCCCCCCGTTCGGGGCGTTTGAAGGCAAATTGCTGGCGCTGGGCATCGGGATTGATCTTTTCCTGACTGGCCAACGTCTGGAGTGCGATAGCCGTGGCGCTGTTGAGCGCGGGCTGGGCCTTGTTGGGAATGCCGGGTTGTTGGGCCTGCCTAGCGGTTTCGGTCGGCGCCTGTTTAACAGGGTCGTTCGCGGCTTCCTTGACGTTCAGCTGGCTCTTGGCGGCTTGGGCAACAGGGGCGATATGCGCCACATGATGGGTCGCCGCCACGCCAGTGCTTGCTCCTGTTTCCATTCCCCCAACCCAAGAGAAGTCTGTTGTGACTTTATGATGTGAACCGCACTGTTCGATAGCGGCGGTGCTTGTGACAAGCCGCCTTCGAATATTTAAAATATCAATAAAAGGTAAGGAAAATCTTAATCGGCTTTCCGGTCCTGTGATAATGGCTTGAAGAGGGGGGGGGAGTCTGTTTAAGACCTGTAGTTTCGCGCTGCTGGCCAATTGGTCGGGATGGCGTTCACTATTCTAAATGGGGAAGATTAGGCCAATGAAAGCCGCCAACGCTGTTCTTTGTTTTGGGGCCTTGCATTTCGATAGTATCGCGGAATGTATCGGGCCTTATCGCGCACGGGCGTCCAATCCGGTCCGGACCCATCGCACGCCGGGCGGGGTTGCGCATAATATCGCGCGCAACCTGGCGCAATTGAGCCTGCCGGTGGGCATGGCCTCGCTCATTGGGGATGATGATGGCGACCTGTTGGTCCGGACCCTGGACAGCTATGGCATTGATCATCAATTGGTGCATCGTCATCATCAGTTCACATCGGCCAGCTATATTGCTGTTCTGGATGAGACCGGGGAATTGGCGGTCGGGCTGGCGGATATGGCGATCTATGACGCAATGGATGTGGCGTTGGTTTCCGGGATGCTGGCCCAGGCGGAACACTGGCCCGGTTGGATCATTGACGCCAACCTGCCGGAAGAGGCGATCTGTTATCTGGCTGATCATCATGGTGATCGACCGCTTTACCTGGCACCGGTCTCTGTCGCGAAGGCACCACGGGTGAAGCCCGCTCTGGGGCGTGCGGATGTGATGATCTGCAATAAATACGAAATTGAGGCCCTGTCAGGGCTTGGCGCTGATACCGCGCTTGAGGCGGCCCGCGCTGCGGCCAGCCTGCAACAGTCGGATCGCCAGATCCTGGTGGTGACTTTGGGGCCGGATGGCGCGGTCCTGGTGACCAAGGACGAGGTTCTGCATTTCCCGGCACCACCGACCAGGGTGGTTGATGTTAATGGTGCCGGTGATTCTTTCTTTTCCGGGTTTGTGGCCGCCCACCGGTCCGGTGGCACGGCGGTTGGTGCTGTGCGTCATGGTCTGGCTAAAGCCAGCCTGACGGCGGAGTCTCATGATCCTGTCAATCCCGCATTCACCCTCCAGGCTCTGGAACAGCGCGAGCAGGCTGTTCCGGCGCCGATCACCCTCTAACAGTTGGAAGAAATATGACAATAGAGTTGGAAATGAGCCCCGAAGTTGCAGAGGCCCTGCGCCATGGCAAGCCGGTTGTGGCTCTGGAATCGACCATTATCTCCCATGGCCTGCCCTGGCCCGCGAATTTGGATCTGGCGCGTGATCTGGAGAATATTATCCGGGAAAATGGTGCTGTGCCGGCCACGGTCGGCGTTTTCAATGGCCGGATTACGGTGGGGCTGAATGACGAGCAGATCACCGAGTTTGCCCGCGCAGGCGATCCGAAACAAGATGTGAAGGTTACCAAGATCAGCCGGCGCGACCTGGCCACTGTGGTCGCGTTGAAACAGCATGGCGCAACCACGGTTGCGACCACGATGATCATCGCGGCCATGGCGGGGATCCGGGTTTTTGCCACCGGCGGTATCGGCGGTGTTCATCGCGGCGCGGAAACCAGCATGGATATTTCCGCGGACCTGCGCGAATTGGCGGCAACCCCGGTTGCGGTGGTCTGTTCCGGTGCAAAATCCATTCTGGATCTGCCGAAGACATTGGAATATCTGGAAACTCATGGTGTGCCGGTCCTGGGCTATGGCGTTGAGGAATTCCCGGCTTTCCACAGCCGGGAAAGCGGCCTTTATGTGGATCAGAAACTGACCGGTGCGGAAGAAGTTGCGGCTATCCTGCAGGTTCGGGAAGAGCTGGGCCTGATTGGTGGCGAGATCATCGCAAACCCGATCCCGGAAGAGGCGGCCATTGAAAAAGCCGTGATCGACGGCTGGATCGAGGATGCGCTTAAGGCAGCGGATGCCGACGGTGTAATTGGCAAAAAAGTAACGCCCTACCTCTTGTCCAAGCTGGCTGAGCTGAGCGGCGGGAAGTCCATCGACGCTAACCTGGCTTTGGTGAAAAATAACGCCCGCGTGGCGGCCCATATCGCGCGCGAATTTGCCAAGGGCTGAGCCCTGGTAAATTGATGTGAGGCATAAAAACAGGGCGTGGAAGCATCATTGCCGCCACGCCCTGTTTGGTTGCCTGGTCCGGTGCCGGGATCAGTCCGCCGGCAGGACTTTCTTCCAGTTCTTAATGCTGACCGATTTAAACAGGCCGGCTTTGGCATAGGGGTCGTTGTCGCAGAAATCCTGTGCGGCTTCCTTGTCGGCAAAATCCATCACCAGGACCGAACCGACCATGGTTTCATTGGCGTCGTCCAGCAGCGGCCCGGCCGCGATGATCTTGTCCATATGGCTTTTGAGATGGGCGAGATGGGCTTCCCGGTTTGCTTTGCGAATTTCCAGCGCGCCGTCTTTGTCCAGGCATTCGATGACAACAGCCATTTTGGTATTCCTTAATCTTTTTCAGTGGATGTTTCCGGCGGCAACAGTCGCCCGCAATGGATCAAGTTTCAAGCGTGAATTTGCCTTTGCCCTGGCATGAACAAGCCGATAGGCTGCCGGTTCAAAATTTCAGGGAAGAATGAAGATCATGTCTGACGAGAATTTGCCCGACTATCGATTGCTGACCGGGCCGGATGATGCGGCGTTTTGCCATCGGGTGTCGGCGGCCCTGAAACAGGGATTTGTGCTTTATGGGTCGCCCAGTTGCACCTTCAATAGCGATACCGGGCGTATGATGGTTGCGCAGGCGGTTATCCGCCCCCATGTGAAGGCGGATTGATTTACCGTTCCCGGCGCCTCGGGTCAGTCGAACAGAGCGTCGATTTCTGCCTGAGAAATCGCATCGCCCGCAGCTTGCGGCCCATGCATTTGGACATCTTCCGGTTCGGGGATTTCCGCGGCGGCCTCTTCGCTCAGTTGCCGGATCGTGTCATGGCCGCATAGCGCCACCATGGCATCAACCCGTTCCTCGACAAATTGCAGTGAGCGGATCACTTTGGAAACGCGTTGTCCGGTCAGATCCTGAAAACTGCAGGCTTCCATGCTTTCCATGGATTTGGCCGCGATCTGGTCACAAAGGGCGATGGCTTCCTCATCCTCCAGCTTTTCGCGCAGGCTGTCCGAAAGGTTGGCAATTTCCTCCGACGCCCCCAGGATGGTTTCGGAGGCTTCCAGGGTAGAGGTTGCAATGGCATCCAGGGTGGAGGACATGCTCTCAAACGGCGTTTTGTTCTCTTCCTCCAGAATGGTACCAGCCAGTTCCTTGCGCAAACGCTCTACATAGGCCAACAGATTGTGGACTTCGTTACTCAATTGTTCATTTATGTTTGCCAAGGCACCCACTTTCGTTATTGCTTTACAATATTTTCCTCATAAATGCGGGACTGGTAAACTGCCTAAATTATTTTTTTTCAGATTCTGCGGATTGGACGGCGGTTCATGGTAGCGATTTTCGTGGATGGTGATGCCTGTCCGGTCAAGGATGAGGTCCTGAAAGTAGCGGTGCGCAATCAGGTGCAGGTGCATCTGGTGGCCAACAGCTGGCATCGCAATGCCAATCATCCCCTGGTTCATCAGGTCGTGGTGCCGGAAACGCCGGATGCCGCCGATGACTGGATCGCCGAGCATGCGGGGCCGGGGGATCTGGTGGTTACTGCCGATATCCTGCTGGCGGCGCGCGGCCTTGAAAATGGTGCCCTGGTGCTGGGGCCGGATGGCCGGGCTTTTACCAAGGAGAGCATTGGCATGAAGGTGGCCATGCGGGATCTGATGTCGGAACTGCGTGACCAGGGCGAGGTGAAAAGCGGCGGTGGCGGTTTTGGCAAACAGGACCGCTCCCGGTTTCTGAGTGCCTTTGAAACGGCGGTGAAAAACGCGTTGCGGTCACACCCGACGGAATAATGCCAGAGGATATGAAAGAATAATGTCGCAATTCCCGCCTGCCGCTCCCTTCCGGCTTTTTCCCTGTCTGATCGAGGCTGCGGTGCTGTCGCGTGCCTATTTACCGCTGTTGGTCGGCGTGTTTCTATTGCTGCGGCTGCCGGAATATGCCTGGCAATTACATCTGGCGGGCTGGTCGCTGGAAAACTACCCCGATCTGGTTTTGAAGGGCGGGATGAGGACCGATGACATTGACTGGCTGGACCTGGCTAGCTCGGCGCTTGGCGCGTTGGCTGACGGAATTGTGGTCCTGGGGGTATATCTCATGGCCAAAGGGGTGCCGGTCAGTTTTCCCAGACTGGTCTATGGCGTAATCGCCGCGGCGCCCCGTCTGGTGGTTTTTGCCCTAGTCTATTCGCTGTTGTATCAGATTGCGCGACTGGCGCCGGGATCCATGTTCGGTCTGTTATTTGCGCTGGGCCTGTATGGGCTGCAATTTGTCTATTTCTTCCTGTTTACCCCAATATGCCTGCTGGAGAACCGACCGGTGATAGCCACCATGTCACGCAGTGTTGACCTGACCCGTGGAAAACGACTGGGGCTGTTGGGGCTGGCGATGTTCGCCTTTTATGTGATGACGATGCTGCATGTCACCCTGCTGCAGCTGATGAAGGGGCTGCCATACCCTATATTCATTCTACAGGCGCTTCTGTTTGCGGCGATCTCTGGCTATTTCTCAGTGCTCAGTTTTGTGATCTATCAAAAGGTGGCGAAGATCTGATTCTCGATCCGATTCTCCGTTGATATGCATGATTTGCATGGCTGGGCTGCTAAACCAGCGCGTTTCAAGAAAAAAAAAGTCGGCGTATATACCGTTCCAGCAAATGATTAAAACGGCGCCGGATCTGACGCCTGGATGATAAGACGGAGTTAGGATTATGACCGTAACCACCTATAACCAGTTCGTTTCCGCCCACCCGCTCGCTGACGCTCTGATGCGTGCAACCCTGGCGATCGGCGGTGCCCTGGTTGTTGCATCCGATGCTTTTGTCAAAGCTTACCGGCAGGCTCGCACCCGCTCCGAGTTGGAAGCGCTGAGTGCCGATCAACTGGCCGATATTGGTCTGGAACGGACCGATATCGACGCGGTTGTTGCCCGGATCTAATCCGAAGGCCCATCAATCAGAAACATGAAGCCCCCGGTTTGCGCACCGGGGGCTTTTGTTTTGCCCGATCGGGTTTATGATGCTGCCATGATAGAGGTTTCGAGAAATATCCGGCTGCCCGATGAGGCGGTGCAGTTCAAATTCATCCGGGCCAGCGGCCCCGGCGGGCAAAATGTCAACAAGGTGGAGACCGCAGTCCAACTGCGCTTTGACGCGGCCAATTGCGAGGCAATCCGCCCTGAGGTTTTTGCACGCTTGCGCGCGCTGGCCGGCAGTCGCATGACACAGGCGGGTGAAATCGTCCTGACGGCTGAAAAATATCGCAGTCAGGAACGCAACCGCGAGGATGCGGTCGAACGGCTGGTCAATCTGATCCGTGATGCCCTGGTGGTGCCGAAGAAGCGCCGCCCGACCAGGCCCACAATGGCCTCCAAGAAGCGAAGGCTGGAGGGAAAGAAACAGCGCAGTGAGACCAAGAAGGGCCGGGGCCGGGTTCGGTTGGATTGACGCTCGTTTCGCGAAATTTGAGAGAGTCTTCGGAAATTGAAGCAGACGCCCGCTTGCGACCGGATCGCTTGGGCACTATCTCTTGAAGCAGGAAATATTTGATCAGGAGAGACCCTATGAAATCAAACTGGACCGTCTATCTTTCAGGCGAAATCCACACGGACTGGCGCGAGCAGATTGAACGCGGCTGTGAGGCACGCGGCCTGCCGATCTCCTTTCATGCGCCGGTGACCGATCACGGCAAAAGCGATGATTGTGGAGTGGAGATATTAGGCGCGGAAGAAAAGGGGTTCTGGAAAGATCAGAAAGGCGCACGGATGAATGCAATCCGGACCCAGACTTTGATTGAAAAATCCGACATTGTCGTTGTTCGCTTCGGTGATAAATACCGCCAGTGGAATGCCGCCTTTGACGCAGGATTTGCTGCTGCCAAGGGCAAGCCGGTCATCACCCTGCATGATGCCGAGTTGACGCATCCTTTGAAGGAAGTGGATGGCGCGGCATTGGCGGTGGCCGAAACGCCGGAACAGGTGGTTCGGATCCTCAATTATGTGATTGATGGCAGCCTATAACACAGCCTGCTAATAATTCCTTGGCGCGGTGGGGTAAGTCTGCTTAGACTGCCGGTTGCTATCTGTTCATGTTGCAACCGGAGTATGGATTGGCATTTGAAGACCAGAATGGCATGCAGGAGGTGATCCTGCATCATGGCTGCGAGGCGGCAGAGGCCGGTGTTGCTGAATGGCATCGCCGCATTCTGCGTCTTTATCGCTATTGGCAGTCGATCCACCAGGCCGATGGTGGCCTGCCGCGCCGACAGGACCTGGATCCGCTGGATCTCGCGGATATTTTGCGATGGGTGTGGATGGTGGATGTCCATCGCGATCCATTGCGGTTTAAATTCCGCCTGATGGGAACCGAGCATGTTGATGCGATCGGGTTCGACCCGACCGGTATGTGGATTGACGATGCGTTTCCCGGATTTCTGGAAGGGCCCGGCTATCCCGACTATGTCTATCTGGCGGAAGAGGCAGGCCCCAGCTATCGCAAAGGCCCTGCGCATTACCATGTTTCCGATTACAAGATTATCGAGCGTGTCATGCTGCCCTTGGTGGGGGACAGTGGGAAATGTGAGATCATCCTGGCGGCCACGGTCTATTCCTGAAGCAAGGCCGGGTGGGTGAATTGATCGCTTGTCATCTTGCGAGCGTATGAATATATCAGTGATATACTAATTTCGATATAAGGATATAATCCCATGACCCTGGGTGTTGGCGGTTCCACAATGGAAGCAGAATTGGCGCGTTTGAATTCCTGTCGGGCGCGGGCGGTGCTCATCGGTGACCAGGAGCGTGCCGAGCGGGTGGGCCGCGCGCAGACCCTGATGCGGGAAAACGGGATTGACGCTATCTATCTGGATGCAACCAGCTCGCTCACCTATTTCACCGGAGCCCGCTTTTATCAAAGTGAGCGCATCATCGGCGCGGTGCTGACAGCCGCCGGGGATCTTGCTTTTATCTGTCCGGCTTTTGAAGAAGAGAAGCTGCGCGAGGGCCTAAGCGGAACCCCAAAAATTCATTGCTGGGAAGAGCATGAAAGCCCCTTTGCCCTACTAACCGAAATGCTGATCAGCCTTGTAGGTCCAGGGGCCACGGTCGGCCTGGATGAGCAGGCGCCGTTTTTCCTGTTTGACGGTTTGAGGGCGCAAAATGGCGGTTTTGATCTGGTCAATGCCAAAACAGTCACGGCCGGCTGTCGGATGTGCAAGACAGCGCCGGAGCTTGCGCTGATGCAGCAGGCGAAGGATATGACCCTGGAAGTGCAGAAGGCGACAGCGCGGATTTTGCGGCCGGGGATCAAAACCACCGAGGTGGTCGAGTTCATTGATAAGGCCCATCGCAAAATGGGCGCGGATAACGGCTCCACCTTCTGTATTGTCCTGTTTGGCGAGGCGACCGCTTATCCGCATGGGGTGAGCTATGCCCAGGAATTGCAGGAAGGCGATATGGTGCTGATCGATACGGGCTGTTCGCTTCATGGATATCAGTCCGATATTACGCGGAGCTATGTCTTTGGCGCCCCGAATGACCGCCAGCGCCAGATCTGGGATCTGGAAAAGGCCGCGCAGGCGGCGGCCTTTGAGGCGGCACAGCTGGGCGCATTATGTGAAGATGTGGATAGGGCGGCACGTGGGGTGATCGAGGCGGCTGGTTTCGGACCCGGCTATAAGGTGCCGGGGCTGCCGCATCGCACCGGACATGGCGTGGGCATGGATATTCACGAATGGGCCTATCTGGTGCAAGGGGACAAAACCCCGCTTAAACCCGGCATGTGTTTCAGCAACGAGCCGATGATCTGTCTTTATGGAGAATTTGGAGTCCGTCTGGAGGATCATTTCTATATGGGATCAGACGGGCCGGTTTGGTTCACTCAGCCCTCCCATTCCATTGATGATCCGTTTGGCTTGGGTGCGTGATGATATTTTTTTGGGCCGAAAATTGATTTTCGGCCCGCTTCTTTTCTATAGGGCGGTGTTCCGCCGGTGGGGCTGTTGGTCGTTGGCGGCCCCTTTGCTGAGCTGGGCCAGAACCCAGCGATCTTCCGCGACATATTGCGGAAACTCTTCCCAATAGCCTTCAAAACTGCCCATTTGACCATGGGTGAAGCGACCATCGGTTACCTGCAGCAAGACTTTCTTGGAATGGAATGTCTCGCCCTCCCGATAGGCGAGATACCAGACACCGATTCCTTCAAAATCCAGTGAGACTTCCATATCGATAGAGCCGGTTTCGCGCCGGTCGATACATTCAAAATCAATCGGTTCTGCTGTGGATCGTTTGGGGTCATACAGCGCGAAAACGCATATATCCGCCTCTGATGCCAAACGGTGGATTTCGGATGCAATCATCCGTTCCATGACAGCTTTAAGCTCATGGGTTTGATTGGTCACGACCTGCCCCTGTGTGATCTTTATTTTCAGTGAAGATAAATAAAACTCAAAGAAGGTCAAATAGAAAAGAACGACATTTTATTGAAAAGTCAAAATACATAAAAAAACGATAAAATAAATAACGACGAATAATAACATTTATATTTTGTTTAATTTCATCTGCCGGAAATAGAAATTTTGTATCTAAGAAAATGCAATTAATAAGCCAAGTTTTTTGCTATTAATTACTCTCCCAAAAAAATTTGCTTTTCCACATACTTACAATTTTTCCGGAGCAAAAATTGTAAATCTGTATACGTGTTTGGCAGGCATAAAATGCCTGCTTGTTCATTTCAGCACCGCCCACAATCGCCTACGGCTAAGTGTATTTCTCGCCTGTTTTGATGTGATATCGCCTGGGAGAGAGTTCGGAGGCAAAAATCACCTTGTTAATTGAACGCCGTTCATTTATATATTGAGCAACGTTCATTTGTACAGCTGCGAATCGAGGAAACAAAATGTGCCACCGGGAAAAATCACGTTATCGGGTTATGCTGGGTTTGTGGGCGCTTTTGACCGTTGGTATGGTTTCACAGTCCGGTACTGACGTGGCGCAAGCGGATGAAGCCGATCTCAATCTGCCGTTCCCGACCCTGGGCGGCAAGCAAGTCTGGACCGACCGCTATTACCGGCAGGGCTGGCGGATCCAGGAAAATGTGCTGACCGGCCACGCGCGATTGCTAGATCCCGATGATACAAGACGAGCCTGGGGCAGTTATGATCATTGTCTGCAAATGTTTCAGCTCCGTTACCGTGAGAAGGCAGGCCAGCCGGATCGGCATCTGGTCATCATGTTGCATGGGATTTTGCGATCCGGCGGTTCCTTTTCCAGCCTGGCCAGCCGCCTGGAGGCAGAGGGGTATGCCGTCGCGGGACTGAGCTATGCCAGTACCCGTCTGACCCTTGAGCAGCATGGTGCCAACCTGAACAGCCTGATGGATCAGTTGGAAGATGTGTCCTCGGTCAGTTTTGTCACTCACAGCATGGGTGCGTTGGTGCTGCGCCAGGCCCTGGGTGATAAACCGACCTGGACTGATCGGATCGAGATCCTGCGGGCAGTGATGATCGCCCCGCCAAACCGGGGTTCAGCCTTGGCCCAAGATGTTCAGGCCCTGCCAGCCTATCGGGCGGTTTATGGTCGACCCGGCCTGCAGCTCACACCTGAAGCTGCCCAATTGATCCCCATGCCGCCAAGGGTTCCGTTTGCGGTGATTGCGGGCGGTCGAAATGATGGTGAGGGCTATAACCCGTTTCTCGAGGGCGATGATGATGGGGTGGTCCGGGTAGTGGAAACCCGGCTGTCCGGAATGGCGGATTTCCTGGTCCTGCCTGCATTACATTCAACAATCCTGTCCGATCCCCGAACCGGGGATGCGGTCTTGGCCTTCTTTGCTGAGGGCCGATTTTCCCAAGCGGAAGCCGAGGAGTGAAAACCATGGGCAAAGCTGCATTTTCCCTGATGAAGAGCGGTCGTTTCCTACCGTTGTTCCTGACCCAGTTTTTGGGCGCGATGAATGACAACCTGTTTAAGAATGCGTTGGTCATCCTGATCGCTTATCGGTTGGCCGCGCAAGACGGGTTTGACGGGCCGTTGATGGTCACCCTTGCCGCGGGCCTTTTTATCCTGCCCTTCTTCCTGTTTTCCGCCCTGGCCGGGCAACTGGCGGACCGGTTTGAGAAATCCCGGCTGATCCGTTGCGTTAAACTGTCCGAGCTGGTGATTATGGCGGGGGGCGCGGCGGCCTTCCTGTCCAGCAATGTTGTGGCCTTGATGGCGGTCCTGTTCCTGATGGGCGTGCAATCGAGCCTGTTTGGCCCATTGAAATATTCAATCCTGCCCGATCATTTGGAAGAAGCTGACCTGATCGGGGCTAACGCCCTGGTGGAAGCGGGTACATTCCTGGCGATTTTGGTGGGCACCATTGCCGGTGGTTTGATGATCACGGTGGAAGGTGGCGCCACGCTGGTGTCTATCGCCATTGTGGCAATGGCGCTTTTGGGCTGGCTCGCGAGCCTGGTTATTCCAAAGGCGCAGGTTGCCTGTCCGGACTTGAAGATCAATGCAAATTTCGTTGCCGAGACTTGTCGGATCTTGACGTTGGCAAAGGAAAACCGGCCGGTCTTCCTGTCGATCCTCGGGATTTCCTGGTTCTGGCTTGTCGGGGCGACTTTCCTGGCGCAATTCCCGAATCTGGCCAAGGATGTGCTGTTCGCCAAAGCAGAGATCGTCACTCTTTTCCTGACATTATTCTCTGCCGGGATCGCAATCGGTTCCCTGGCCTGTAACCGCCTGCTGAAAGGTGAGCTTTTGGCCCGCCATGTGCCGTTGGGTGCCTTGGGCATGACCCTGTTCATTCTGGATTTTTATTTTGCCCTGGCGGGCTATCAACCGGCAGATCCCTTGATGATGCAGGGAATTGGAAGCTTTGTGGTTGAAGCGGCCAATTGGCGTATCATGCTGGATCTGTCCGGTATCGCGATCTGCGGGGGGCTGTTCATCGTTCCGCTTTATGCCCTGTTACAGGCGAAATCCTGCTCCGCCAGTCGGTCCCGGATGGTGGCGGCCAACAATATCCTAAATGCTGCCTTCATCGTGGCGGGCACCTTGGCGGTAACCGCGCTTATGGCGGTGGGGCTGGAATTATCGTCCCTCTTCCTGGCGCTGGCGGCGCTGAACGGTCTGGTGGCGATCTATATCTGCGGCCTGTTGCCGGAAACGGTTTTGAAGAGCGTCTTGAAATGGTGCTTGCGTGTGCTGTTCCGTGTCCGTGTCAAAGGGCTGGAGCAATGTGACGCGCTTGGTGATCGCGCAGTTTATGTGGTCAATCATGTATCCTTTCTGGATGCGGTACTGTTGGCGGCGTTCCTGCCCGGTAAACCGACCTTTGCGATCAATAGCCATACGGCACGGCGTTGGTGGGTGCGGCCGTTCCTGGGCCTGGTGGATGCCTATCCCATGGATCCGACCAACCCCATGGCGGTCAAGGGGTTGATCCAGGCGGTTCGCGCCGGTCGTCAATGTGTGATCTTCCCGGAAGGGCGGATTACCGTTACCGGTTCTTTGATGAAGATCCATGAAGGGCCGGGCATGATCGCGGATAAGGCGGATGCGCCGATCGTGCCGGTGCGCATTGATGGCGCGCAATACAGCATCTTTTCCCGGTTGAAAGGCGTGGTACGCCGCCGATTGCTGCCGAAGGTATCGCTGCAGGTTCTGGCGCCGCGTAAATTTGCGCTGGACCCGTCATTGAAAGGACGCCGACGCCGGGAAATGGCGGGTCGCAAGCTGCATGATGTGATGGCGGAACTAATGTTTGAAACTCAGGAAAGAAACCAGACATTGTTCCAGGCTGTCTTGGATGCCAAGGCGATCCACGGCGGCAGGATGCCGGTTCTGGAAGATATTGAGCGCAAGCCGGTCGGCTATAGCCGTCTGGTTCTGGGCGCACGCCTGCTGGGTGGCAAGCTGGCCAAATCGACAGAACGCGGTGAGGCGGTCGGCATGCTGCTACCCAACAGCGTGGGGGCGGCTGTGACCTTCTTTGCCCTCCAGGCCTACGGCCGGGTGCCCGCCATGCTGAATTTCTCTGCGGGTCTCAGCAATATGCGTTCCGCCTGCAAAACCGCGGAACTGAATGCCATTTTGACGTCCAGACGGTTTGTTGCGGCGGCCAAGCTGGAAGAGGCTGTGGCCCATTTGGCGCGCGAATGCCGGATCATTTATCTGGAGGACGTAAAGGCCGAGATTGGTTTCCTTGATAAAATCAGGGGCCTTCTGGCGCGTCCCTTTGCGGGTTTCCTGCATGGGCGGTTACGGGTTAAGCCGGAGGATGCGGCGGTGATCTTGTTCACCTCGGGGTCGGAAGGGCAGCCGAAAGGGGTGGTCCTGTCTCACGAAAACCTGCTGGCCAACCGCCAACAGCTGGCGGCGACGGTGGATTTCAGCCCGAAGGATACTGTTTTCAATGCGCTGCCGATTTTCCATAGTTTTGGTCTGACCGGTGGTATGCTGCTGCCGGTCCTGTCGGGCATTCGTACTTTCCTCTATCCATCGCCGCTGCATTACCGGATCGTGCCGGCCCTGGCCTATGAGGTGAATGCCACCATCCTGTTCGGCACCGATACCTTCCTTGCCGGTTATGCCCGCACAGCCCATGCCTATGATTTCTATAGCCTGCGCTATGTCTTTGCCGGGGCGGAAAAGGTGAAGGATGAAACCCGAAAGGTCTGGTTCGATAAGTTCGGGCTGCGCCTGTTGGAAGGTTATGGCGCGACCGAGACGGCACCGGTGCTCGCGGTGAATTCACCAATGCATTTCCAGGCAGGTACGGTCGGGCGCCTGCTGCCAGGCATCCGGGCCGAACTGAAACCGGTGCCGGGTATTGAGAAAGGCGGCAGGTTGTATGTTTCCGGTCCCAATATCATGAAAGGCTATCTGATGGCGGACCGGCCGGGTGAGTTACAGCCTCCGGCTGGCGGCTGGTACGATACCGGCGATATTGTCTCAATCGATGCGGATGGGTTTGTCACCATCCAGGGGCGGGCCAAGCGCTTTGCCAAGATCGCGGGTGAAATGGTTTCGCTTACAGCAGTGGAGGGGCAGGCGGCCAAACTCTGGCCGGACAGCCTTCATGCGGTGATTGCCGTGCCGGATGCCAGGAAAGGCGAACAACTGGTTTTGGTGACTGATCGCGATGATGCCTCCAGGGCCGCCCTATCAGCCCATGCCAAAGAGGAAGGCGTGGCCGAACTGATGGTGCCGCGTGAGGTGCGCGTGGTGGCGGCGGTGCCACTGCTGGGAACCGGCAAAATTGACTATCAGAGGGCGGCGGAACTTGCCGCATAGGCCCAAGGCGGCGGGGAGGCTGGCCAGACCAAGGCTGGTTTCCCCGCGGTCTGATTCATCTTCACGCTCTTTGGCATCAATTTTGATTGGTATCATGCGTATGAATTGTCCGGGAGTAGAGCGTGTTTACCAATGAAGTGTTGAAATCGGCGGCGGATCTGCTGCACCGCCACGGCGAGGATGCCTATCTGGTGGCGGCGGAGCATTATGACAGGCTGCTGGAAGATGGGGATGACGGTGAGCTGGAAATCTGGACCCAGGTCTTGTGGGCGATTGAGGCTTTCTGTTCAGACTGCGTGGCCGGGACGATCCACTGACGTCTTTTTGGGGGGGCTGCTGGCTGCGCGTCGGTGGTGCCAGAAACGGATCCCGAACAGCAAGAGCAAAATGCCGGCCATCAGCAGGGGTTGGCGGATATCGGCCTTGACCAGAAGATAATAATGGATAACGCCAAGACAGCCGGCCGCATAGACCAGCTTATGCAACTTTTGCCAGGCTTTTGCGCCGAGTTTGCGGATCGCCGCCTTGGGCGAGGTTACGGCCAGCATGGTCAGGATGATGACACAGGCCAGGCCGACCATGATATAGGGGCGCTTGGTGATATCCTCGATGATCCGGCCCCAATGAAGCTGGTGGTCGAGCACCAGATAGCTGGTCAAATGCAGGCTGGCATAAAAGAAACTGTATAGGCCCAGCATCCGTCGGAAACGTGGCAGGCTTTTCCAGCCGCTCAGCAGTTTTGCCGGGGTCACGGCCAGCGCGATCAGCAGCATGTAAAGCGCCCAGTCCCCGGTGAAGCGATTGACCCGCTCGATCGGGTTGGCCCCCAGATCGTTACTCAGCACCAGCCATCCCAGCCAGAAGGCCGGTAGCAGCGCTAAAAGATGGAGAACCGGTTTGGCCAGCCCATGCCGGAGGGTTTTGTTGATATCCATCAGTAATGCTTCTTGAGATCCATGCCGTCATAGAGGGAGACCACCTCGTCGGCATAACCGTTCATGAAGAGGGTGTCTTCACGCCCGTCAAACAGGCCTGCCCCCAAGCGGCGCTCGGATGACTGGCTCCAGCGCGGGTGAGAGACATCCGGGTTCACATTGGCATAAAAACCATATTCATTGGGGGCCAGGATGTTCCAGGTGGTCTTTGGCTCCTGATCGGTGAAATGAAGACCGACAATGGATTTGATGCTTTTGAAACCATATTTCCATGGCACGATCAGGCGGATGGGCGCGCCGTTTTGGTTGGGCAGAATCTCGCCATACATACCAACGGTCAGCAGGGGGAGGGCGTTCATCGCTTCATCCATGCGCAGGCCCTCCTGATAGGGCCAGGGAATATTTATCCGATTGAGTCCCGGCATCTGTTCTTCATCCACCAAGGTCTGGAACCGGACATATTTCGCCCCTGGCTGCGGTCCCAGTTTCTTGACCACATCGGCCAGCGGTACACCGATCCAGGGCACGATCATCGACCATGTTTCGACACAGCGGAAGCGGTAGATCCGTTCTTCCAGTGCGTTATAGTCGATGAGATCAGCAAGATCATAAGTACCGGTTTTATCCGCCAAACCGGAAACCTTGACCGTCCAGGGGCTTGTATTGAAATCACGGGCTTCCGCCACGACCGCTTCCTTTGACGTGGTGAATTCATAGAAGTTGTTATATTGCGTCGCCAACTCCCGATCGGTCAGCGGCTCATCCACCGAATAGCCGGTTTTCCGATATTCCAGCGCCTTTCCTGCCGCGCGGGCGCCGGAAGGGCGAAAGCCCATGGCCAGGCCGGTGCCGGCCGCGGCAGCCATGCCCATGGCTTTCAGAATGTCCCGACGGTTCAGGTAATCCGCTTTCGGTGTGACCGCAGAATAGGGAAGGGCCCAGGTTTTTTTTTCTTTCAGCAACATGATCCGGTTTTACCTCAATGAATGCATCAGCAGTTGAGGGGAATATGGCGTTGCCGAGGGAAAAAGGCGACTAAACAGAAATAACAAAGACGTTATTGCCGCGTGGGTGTGAAAAGAAAGTTACTTAGATTGCGACATATTTTTTCCCTTTTCAGTGTCAGGCCCAACTGGCCATTCTTTAGGATGCGATTTGATATGGCCAGCCTGGGGGCGGGGCCGCTATAACAGCGGTTCGGAATTAAGGGGAAGGGGGCGTGAGGGCGCGGCCTTCCCCAATCAAGATCAGAGCCTGGGATGAACCGGGCCTGCGAACAGGAAGCAAGACATATGGGAAATCTTCGACGGGCGCTACCGCCCCTGACCTCGCTTGTGGTGTTTGAGGCGGCCGCCCGGCAGCTGAATTTCACCAAAACCTCGCAGGAATTACTGGTCACCCGGGAGGCGGTCAGCCGCCAGATTCGCCTGCTGGAAGATTTCCTGGGCACCACCCTGTTTGAACGCAGCGGCAAGGCGCTTTCCCTCACGGCGGCGGGCGAGTTGTTTGTCAGCACGGTTTCGCCGTCGATTGAAAGCATTGCCCGGGTCACCCAGAAAATCGTGCAAAACCCAGATATTAATGATGTCAGTGAAGAGGCTGTTACACAGACGGAATCGCGAGAGGCCGCCAGCGGCGAGAAGCAGGGCAAGATCCTGCTGGTTGATGACGAGCCTATGAACATCACCATGATGAC
Source organism: Aestuariispira insulae (assembly GCF_003385955.1). Taxonomy (GTDB): domain Bacteria; phylum Pseudomonadota; class Alphaproteobacteria; order UBA8366; family Aestuariispiraceae; genus Aestuariispira; species Aestuariispira insulae. The sequence continues at coordinate 60,797 of NZ_QRDW01000006.1, read as the reverse complement.
CGAGCTGCTGCAGGATGAATATGAAATTATCGCTGAGACCAATGGTCGCTATGCCCTGAAGGCGGCCCAGGAAACCCCCGACATTGATCTGATCTTGCTGGATGTGCAGATGCCCGGCATGAATGGCCATGAGGTCTGCCGGGAATTGAAGGGTAACTTCCTGACCGAAAATATCCCGGTGATCTTCCTGACCGTGCTGGATGATCAGGAAGAAGAGGCAACGGGGTTGGAATTGGGCGCGGCCGATTATGTAGCGCGACCCGTTAAACCCGCCATTTTGCGCGCGCGTATCCGCACCCATGTGGCGTTGAAGAAAAATCGGGAGGCGCTGGAACAGATGGTGTCTGAGCGATCGGATAATCTGCGCCATGCCCGTGCCACCATTCAAGATGTGATCGGTTCACTGCAGAATCTTGATTTGGAAGGCTGAGCGCGCCGGGCGTTAGGTGATCGCTTTTAAGAAGGCCCTATATCCTTCGCCGCCTTTGAGATATATTTCAGGCAATACATCGATATGGTTGCAGGTGCCGACGGGGATCACGTCGACCTCATGGCCGGCGATCCGGCATTTTTCCGCATATTCTTCGCTTTGGCGGTGAAATTCCTCTGATTCGCCGCCGCCTAACATCAGGAGCGGCGCGACATTCTCCGGGGCGGGATCATGATAGGGCGAATTGATTTTTGCCGTTTCCTCGGTCATGCGTGCAGCTTCGTTGATGGAGGTGAAGCGCAGCGGTTCCAGATGGAAAACGCCGGAAATGGCGACTGCGGCCTTGATTAGAGGGCCGCTGAAGCGGTTGGCGCAGAGCTTGGCCACGATCTGGCCGCCAGCACTATGGCCGGAAATGCTGATTCGGGACGGATCGCCGCCCAATTCATGCCCGTGCTTGTGGGTGTAGAGCACGCAACGGATCGCCTGTTCGATAATTTCCTCGATAGTGACATCCGGGCAGAGGTCATAATTGGCGATGATCACATTAAAGCCCTCGCCGACCAGATCACGCGCCACAAAGGCATGTTCGCGCTTGTCCTGGGCGCGCCAATAACCGCCGTGGAAAAAGATATGGATCGGCGCGTTGGGTTCGCTGGCCGGGAAAAAATCAAACGTTTCCTTGTTGCCCGGGCCATAGCGCACATCATTCCGGTGGGGGTGCCGGTTGCGGGTTTCCTCGGACAGGACCTGGAATGGTGCAATGACATAATCAAAATCCGGAATCGATAATCTCGGATTATACTGTCGTTCCAGATCGATGCTGGAATAATTCCGCCACGGCATTTTACACTCTCTCCCCGCTTACATTTTGGCCATGCTAGCTGGTTTTCGCCGATTGCACAGCAGTAATTTTAAACTTTGATATTTTAAGCTTGAAATAAATTTAGAAAACTGAGACCATTCTTTCAACGGCAGCAGAAAAATAAATGTCGACTGGGAGTTTTGATCATGCGTATTGCTTGTCTTGGCGGTGGACCTGCGGGGCTTTATTTCGCCATCAGCATGAAATTGCGGGATCCTGATCATGAGATTGTGGTGATCGAGCGCAACCGCCCCGATGATACTTTCGGATGGGGAGTGGTCCTGTCCGATGAAACCTTGGACAATTTGCGTGAAAATGACCCGGTCAGCGCCAAAGCCATCGGCGACAATTTTGCCTATTGGGATGATATTGCCGTCGTCCATAAGGGGGTGAGCACGCTTTCCACCGGTCATGGTTTTTGCGGTATCGGCCGGATGAAGCTGCTGGTCCTATTGCAGGATCGCGCCCGGGAGCTTGGCATTGAAATGCGTTTCCAGACCGAAGCGGACAGCACGGATGATTTTGCCGATTTTGACTTGATCGTCGCCAGTGACGGGCTGAATTCGAAAACACGGATGCAGCATGCGGATCATTTCAAGCCGGATATCGATACCCGCCTTTGCAAATTCGTCTGGTTGGGCACCAATCAGAAATTTGATGATGCCTTTACCTTCATCTTTGAAGAGACCGAACATGGCTGGGTCTGGGCCCATGCCTATCAGTTTGATGACGAGACCGCGACCTTCATCGTGGAATGCACGGAAGAGACCTGGGCCAAATTCGGCTTTGGCGAAATGAACCAGCAGGAAAGCATCGCTGTTTGCGAAAAGATTTTTGCTGATCATCTTGATGGTCATGCGCTGATGACCAATGCCAACCATATCCGCGGCTCCGCCTGGATCAATTTTCCGCGGGTCCTGTGCGAAAAATGGTCTTACAAGAATATCGTTCTGATGGGGGATGCGGCCGCGACCGCGCATTTCTCTATCGGATCCGGGTCCAAATTGGCTTTTGAAAGCGCCATCGCGCTGGCCGAATATCTCCATACAGAAGACAGTATGGAAGCGGCCTTCGAGCGCTATGAAGAAGAGCGTCGTCTGGAAGTGCTGCGCCTGCAATCGGCCGCCAGGAATTCTCTGGAGTGGTTCGAGCAGGTCGAACGCTATCTGGATATGGATCCGACCCAGTTCAATTATTCCCTGCTGACCAGGTCACAGCGCATCAGTCATGAAAATTTGCGCCTGCGCGATCGGGAATGGCTGGAAAGTGCAGAGGCCTGGTTTGCCGAACAGGCGGGGTATCCCTCCAAAAAGCCCCATGCGCCGATGTTCACCCCGTTCAAGCTGCGTGATGTGGAATTGAAAAACCGCATCGTGGTCTCGCCCATGGCGCAATATAAGGCGGTGGATGGCTGCCCGACCGATTGGCATCTGGTCCATTATGCCGAGCGTGCCAAAGGGGGCGCGGCGCTGGTCTATGCGGAAATGACCTGTATTTCCGCCGATGGCCGGATCACGCCGGGCTGTCCGGGGCTTTATGCGCCGGACCATGAAGCCAGCTGGAAACGGATCGTTGATTTTGTCCATGCCGAGACCGATGCAAAAATGGCCATGCAGATTGGCCATGCGGGGCCGAAAGGTTCGACCCAGGTTGGTTGGGAAGAGATGGATGCCCCCTTGAAAGAGGGGAATTGGGATCTGCTGGCGGCATCCGCCGTGCCCTGGTCGGACCGCAATCAGGTGCCGCGCGAAATGACACGCGCGGATATGGACCAGATTCGCGACCAATTTGTTGCTTCGGCCAAAATGGCGGACCGTTGCGGTTTTGACTGGCTGGAACTGCATTATGCCCATGGCTATCTGATGTCTTCCTTCATCACGCCGCTCACCAACAAGCGCACCGATGAATATGGCGGAAGCCTTGAAAACCGCATGCGTTTCCCACTGGAGGTATTTCAGGCGGTGCGCGATGTTTGGCCCGACGGCAAGCCGATCTCGGTTCGTATTTCCGCCAATGATTGGGTCGGTGACGAAGGGGTCACCCCGGAAGAGGCGGTGGAGATTGCCCGCATGCTGGGTGAGGCCGGTGTCGATATCATCGATGTATCCGCCGGACAAACTTCCAAAAAAGCCCAACCGGTCTATGGCCGCATGTTCCAGACGCCGTTTTCCGACCGGATCCGGAACGAGACCGGTCTCAAGACCATGGCGGTGGGCAATATTTATGAACCCGATCATGTGAACTCGATCCTGATGGCGGGGCGTGCGGATCTCTGCTGTCTGGCAAGGCCGCATCTGGCTGACCCCTATTGGACGCTTCATTCAGCGGCCCAGTTGCAGGACAAGACGGTTACTTGGCCGAAACCCTATGAGGCGGGCCGGGATCAGCTTTACCGCTTGGCGGAACGGGCTGAAACCCAGGCAATCAAGGTGTGATGATGGTGGATCTGACCGGCAAACATGCGGTGGTGACCGGCGGCGGCAGCGGTGCCGGGGCGGCAATTGCCGTAGCCCTTGCCGATGCTGGTGCGGTGGTTACCGTCATGGGACGCCGGATGGAACCGCTGATGGCGCTGGCGGATCAGCATGCCAACATCCATTGCCAGGCTGCGGATGTGACAGACATGGATTCACTCTTTGCCGCCTTTGATGCGGCCAGCGCCGACCATGGCCCGGCGGGCATTGTGATCGCCAATGCAGGCGCGGCTGAAAGCGCACCGTTTCACCGCATGGATATGGAGCTGTGGAACCGGATGCTCTCGGTCAATCTGACGGGCACCTATCTAACGGCTCAGGCCGGGTATGAGGATATGAAAGGGCTGGGCTGGGGGCGGATCATCGCCATTGCCTCCACAGCTGGTCTTCGCGGCTATCCCTATGTGTCAGGCTATTCGGCGGCAAAACATGGCGTGGTCGGGCTGGTGAAATCCCTGGCCCTGGAAGCGGCGAAAACCGGGATTACCGTCAATGCGGTCTGCCCCGGTTTCATGGAAACGCCAATGCTGGATGAATCCATTCGCAACATTATGGAAAAAACCGGTCGTTCGGAAGAAGAGGCCCGGAAATCACTGGTGAAAGATAATCCGCAGGGCCGTTTCATTCAGGTGCAAGAAGTGGCCGACATGGTCTTGTGGCTGTGCGGCGAAGGGGCGGCTTCGGTTACCGGCCAGGCCCTGTCCCTGTCCGGAGGAGAGATATGAAGGTCATGGCAGCCGAGAATAACAATCTGAGTTTGAGCAAGCAGCGCCTGCGCCTGTGGCTGCGCATGCTGCGCGCCAGCAAGACCATTGAAAATGAAGTGCGCGAGCGGTTGAAAAAGACCTTTGATGTGACCTTGCCGCGTTTTGACGTGCTGGCGGCGCTCTACCGCCATCCGGAGGGGCTGACCATGACCGCTCTTTCCCGGGATCTGGAGGTTTCCAACGGCAACGTGACCGGCATTGTCGACCGCCTGACCAAGGATGGTTTTGTTCTACGTGTGCCTATTGCCAATGACCGGCGCGCTACAACCGTTCAACTGACGCCGAAAGGCAAGGGCGAGTTTGAGATCATGGCGGAAGCCCATGAAAGCTGGATCGATGAAATGATGGAGAGCCTCAATGAGGCCCGCATTGATGAGATGATCGCTGTTCTGGAACAGCTGAAAAATGAAGCCGGGGGTGTTGAGTAATGACCAAAATGGCGGATCTGAACCCGACCCATTTCAAATGGCGCATGAAGGGCCCGGTTGCGGTGATCCAACTGGATCGGCCGGATCGCAAGAACCCGCTGACATTTGAGAGCTATGCCGAACTGCGCGACACTTTCCGTGACCTGGTTTATGCCGACGATGTGAAGGCGGTTGTGTTCGCCCCTAACGGTGGCAATTTCTGTTCCGGCGGTGACGTGCATGACATTATTGCGCCGCTTCTGGACAAGGATATGAAGGGCCTGCTGGAATTCACCCGCATGACCGGTGATCTGGTCAAGGCCATGATCAATTGCCCGCAGCCGATTATAGCCGCTGTCGACGGTGTGGCCGTCGGGGCGGGGGCCATCATCACCATGGCATCGGATCTACGCCTGGCAACACCAGAGGCCAAGACCGCTTTTCTATTCACCAAGGTCGGGCTTGCCGGCTGTGACATGGGCGCTTGTGCCATGCTGCCCCGGATCATCGGCCAGGGCCGGGCGGCGGAGTTGTTGTATCTGGGCCGGTCCATGTCGGCGCAGGAAGGATTCGACTGGGGCTATTACAACCGCCTTGTCGAGGCAGATCAATTGGAGGCGGAAGCCATCGCCATGGCGGCCAGGCTGGCCGACGGTCCGACCTTTGGCCACATGATCACCAAGACCCAGCTGAACCAGGAATGGAATATGAGCCTGGAGCAGGCCATCGAGGCGGAGGCCCAGGCCCAGGCGATCTGTATGCAGACGAAAGATTTCGAGCGTGCCTACAAGGCCTTTGCCGCCAAATCCAAACCGGATTTCAAGGGGGACTGAACCATGTCGGACAAGAGCTTCCTGGATTGGCCGTTTTTTGAAGACCGTCACCGTGCGCTTTCCGCGATGCTGGATGATTGGGCCACCCGGAATCTTGCCGATATTGATCATAGCGACACTGATAATGCCTGCCGTGAAATTGTCGCCCGGTTGGGCCGTGACGGCTGGCTGACCCATAGCGCGGTTGATCCGGATAGCCCGGAAAACCCCTTGGATGTGCGCGCGCTCTGCCTGATCCGGGAAACCCTGGCCCGGCATGATGCGCTGGCGGATTTTGCTTTTGCGATGCAAGGGCTTGGCACTGGCGCGCTGTCGCTGTTTGGCTCTGCGGAACAGCGGGAATGGCTGCGGCGGTCCAGGAAAGGCGAGGCGATCACCGCCTTTGCCCTGACCGAACCAAAATCCGGGTCCGATGTGGCCAATATGGAAACCACCGCGACCCGGGAGGGGGATCATTACATCCTCAACGGGGAAAAAACCTGGATCTCCAATGGCGGGATCGCGGATCTCTACACCGTCTTTGCCCGAACGGGTGAAGCGCCAGGCGCCAGGGGGCTGTCGGCATTCGTGTTGCCGGCCGACACCCCCGGCCTGGACATCGCGGAACGGCTGGAGGTGATGGCCCCCCATCCCCTGGCCCGTCTGCGTTTTAACAATATTAAACTGCCCGCCAGCGCCTTGATCGGACAACCCGGCCAGGGCTTCAAGATCGCCATGTCGGTTTTGGATGTGTTCCGGTCTACCGTGGGCGCGGCGGCGCTTGGCATGGGACGGCGCGCACTGAATGAAGCTTTGAACCGCGCCAGCAACCGAGAGCTATTTGGCGGGCCGCTCAGCGACTTGCAGATGGTGCAGGGGCATCTGGCCGATATGGCACTGGATGTGGATGCCGCCGCCCTGCTGATTTACCGGGCGGCCTGGACCAAGGACCAGGGCGCAGCCCGGGTCACGCGGGAAGCCGCGATGGCCAAACTATATGCGACAGAGGCCGCACAGAAAATAATCGATAAAGCGGTCCAGATACATGGAGGCGACGGGGTGAAATCCGGCCATCCGGTAGAGAAGCTCTACCGGGAGATCCGGGCACTCCGCATTTATGAAGGGGCGTCGGACGTCCAGAAGATTGTCATTGCAAGACAGGCTCTGGAGGCTGCGAGCGCCTCCTGACGATGGGAGGAAAGAAGAGATGCTGAAACCATCAGCACATGTGGATACATTCACGCGCGATAATCTGCCGCCCGTTGATCAGTGGCCGGATTTGATGCTGGAACAGGGTGAGTTCCATTATCCGGACAAGCTGAATGCCGCGGTGGAACTGACCGACCGGATGGTGGAAAAGGGCTTTGGTGATCATGTGGCCCTGATCGGCCATGGGCGCCAACGCACTTACAAGGAATTGCTGGACTGGACCAACCGGTTGGCCCATGTGCTGGTGGAGGATCTGGGGGTCCAACCCGGAAACCGTGTTCTGATTCGCTCTGCCAACAATCCGGCCATGGTGGCGGCGTGGCTGGCGGTGACCAAGGTCGGCGCCGTCGCGGTCAATACCATGCCGTTGCTGCGCACGGTGGAATTGAAGAAAATCATCGATAAGGCGGAGATTAAGATCGCGCTTTGCGACAGCCGCATGCTGGAAGAGATCGAGCCTTGCGTGGCGGATGCGGATAGCCTGTTGGAACGGGTGGTGGCTTTTGATGGCACGTCCAATCATGAAGCCGAGCTGGATGAACTGGCACTGAACAAGCCAGTTCGGTTTGAAGCCGTGCAGACCTCCCAGGATGATGTGGCGCTGCTTGGCTTTACGTCCGGTACGACGGGTGTGCCTAAGGCAACCATGCATTTTCACCGTGACCTGATGATCATTGCCGATGGCTATGCCAAAAACATTTTGCAGGTAACACCAGAGGATATCTTTGTCGGCTCGCCGCCGCTGGCCTTCACTTTTGGCCTTGGCGGCCTGGCGATTTTCCCGCTGCGTTTCGGGGCGGCGGCCTGCCTGCTGGAACAGGCGAGCCCGGCAAATCTTCTGGATATTATCCAGCAATATAAGGCGACCATCTGTTTCACCGCGCCGACCGCCTATCTGGCCATGATGAATGCCCAGGAAGGCCATATGCGGCTCTCCTCGCTTCGGGTTGCGGTCTCCGCCGGGGAAAGCCTGCCGGTGCCGGTGTTTGAACAGTGGATGGACAAAATCGGGGTGCCGATCCTGGACGGGATCGGGGCAACCGAAATGCTGCATATCTTCATTTCCAACCGGCAGGATAAATTCGGCCCCGGCGTCACCGGCACAGTGGTGCCGGGCTATGAGGCAAAGATTGTCGATGCGGACATGAATGAGCTGCCGGCGGGTGAGGTGGGCAACCTGGCGGTGCGCGGTCCGACCGGTTGCCGCTATCTGGCGGATGACCGTCAATTGAGCTATGTGAAAGATGGCTGGAATGTCACCGGCGATGCCTTTTCCAGGGACGAAGAGGGCGTTTTCCACTTTGCCGCGCGGGCCGATGACATGATCATCTCCAGCGGTTACAACATCGCCGGACCCGAGGTGGAAGAGGCGTTGCTATCCCATGATGATGTGGCAGAATGCGCTGTGGTCGGCGCGTCGGACCCCGAGCGGGGCACCATCGTCCAGGCCCATGTGGTGCTGAAAGAGGGGGTGGCAACGTCAGAAGAATGCGCAAAGAAACTGCAGGATCATGTGAAGGCAACCATTGCGCCTTACAAATATCCGCGCTCAATCATCTTTGCGGATAAGCTGCCAAAAACCCAGACGGGCAAGCTGCAGCGGTTCAAACTCCGGGAAAACTAGAAGCACAGCAACAAGCCTAAAAACCGGAAACTCTTATCCATGAAACAGGGATGGGTATTATGAAAAATAATCTATTGAAGACCTTATCCGCGCTGGCGGTATCCACGGCAGTGGGCGTCGGCGGCATGGCATCGGCCATGGCGGAAAATGTGAAGATCGGTATGATCACCACCTTGTCCGGTGGCGGTTCCTCACTGGGCATTGATGTGCGGGACGGCTTCATGCTCGCGATCAAACAATCCGGTCGAACCGATATCGACGTCATGATCGAGGATGACGCCAGGAAGCCGGATGTGGCCAAACAGATCTCGGATAAGTTCATCCAGAAGGAAAAGGTCGACATTTTGACCGGCATCATCTGGTCGAACCTGGCCATGGCCGTGGTACCGCCTGCGGTGCGCCAGGGTGTGTTTTATATCTCTCCCAATGCGGGCCCCAGCGCACTTGCGGGCAAGGCCTGTCATGAAAACTATTTCAATGCGGCCTGGCAAAATGACAACCTGCATGAAGCCATGGGCGGGTATGTGAGCGCCGAAGGCCATAAGAAACCTTTTATCCTGGCGCCGAACTACCCGGCGGGCAAAGATGCGCTGACCGGATTTAAGCGGTTCTATACCGGCGAGCTGGCGGGCGAGGTTTATACCAAGCTGGGCCAGACCGATTACGCTGCCGAGATTGCCCAGATCAAGGCCAGCGGCGCGGACAGCGTGTATTTCTTCCTGCCCGGCGGTATGGGTATCGCCTTCATGAAGCAATACAGCCAGTCCGGTGTGAGCACCCCGGTATTCGGCCCGGCCTTCAGCTTCGACCAGGGCATTCTGGCCGCTGTCGGCGATGCGGCGGTTGGTGTGAAAAACAGTTCGCAATGGTCCAAGGATATCGACACCCCGGCCAACAAGGCCTTCGTTGAGAGCTTCCAGAAGGAATATGGCCGTCTGCCGTCGCTCTATGCCAGCCAGGGTTTTGATTCTGCGAACCTGATTATCTCCGCCGTGGAAAAAGCGGGCGGCGCGAAAGATGCCGATGCCTTCCGGGCGGCGCTGAAAGCAGCGGAATTCACCTCGGTTCGCGGTGATTTCAAATTCGCTTCCAATAACCACCCCATTCAGGACATCTATGTTCGCGAAGTGGTGAAGGAAGGTGATGTGCTGACCAATAAGATTGTGGCGGTGGGTCTGAAAGGCCATGCCAATGCCTATGTGGATCAGTGCAAGATGTAATCTTATCCGGCGGGAGGCAGCCCCGTGCGGCCTCCCGCCGCTTTCTTTTAAAAGTTTCCTGATATGACGAGCGCTTTTGTAATCGAACAGATCCTGAATGGCGTGCAGTTCGGGGTGATGCTGTTCCTGATGGCGGCCGGGCTGACCCTGGTTTTCGGCGTCATGGGACTGATCAACCTGGCCCATGGATCACTTTATATGATCGGTGCCTTTGTCTGCGCCTGGGTTTCCGGCTGGATCGGGTCCTTCTGGATCGGTCTGGTGGCGGGTTTGCTGGCGGCAGCGGCCGTGGGGGCCTTGATGGAAATCCTGGTGATCCGCAGGCTTTACCAACGGGACCATCTGGATCAGGTACTGGCCACATTCGCCATGATCCTGATCTTTTCCGAAGGCACACGCTGGCTTTTTGGCGACCAGCCCTTGTGGCTGGATATTCCGCAGCTTTTGTCCGGGGCGGTGGATCTGCCCTTTGGGGTTTCCTATCCGCTGTATCGCCTGGCGATCATTTTGGTCGGGGTGGCGCTGGCCATCGGGCTTTATATGCTGATCACCAAGACGCGTTTGGGGATGCAGATCCGGGCGGGCGAGAGCGACCGTGAAATGATCGGTGCCTTGGGCATCAATATCGCAACCCTCTATACGGTGGTGTTTGCCTTAGGCGCGGCGTTGGCCGGTGTGGCTGGTTCCTTTGTCGGCGCTCTGCAGTCCGTACAGGTCGGAATGGGTGAACCGGTATTGATCCTGGCCTTTGTGGTGATCGTGATCGGCGGCATCGGTTCGATCGAAGGGGCGCTGGTGGCGTCTGTCCTGGTGGGGCTGGTTGATACTCTGGGGCGTGTTTTCCTGCCCCAGTTCTTCGCCCTTTTCATGGAGCCGAGCGCCGCCACTTCTGTCGGTTCCGCGCTCTCTTCCACCTCCATTTATATCCTGATGGCCATTGTGTTGATCTGGAAGCCGAAGGGGTTGTTTGCCGCCCATGACTGATACCCTGAACCGAGAAACAATCGTCAATATCAGCCTGGCCTTTTTGCTTCTGGCGGCGCCCATGCTGGCGCTGGCGCTGGATGAGCCTTTTTATATCAGCCTGGCGACCAAGGTGGCGATCCTGTCCCTGGCGGGGGTCGGCCTGAATCTGGCGCTGGGCTATGGTGGCATGATCAGCTTCGGCCATGCGGCTTTCTTTGGCGTCGGCGGCTATGTGGCCGGCATTTCAGCCCATCATATGTTTGAGGGGTCGGATTTTCTGGGCCTTTTTGCCGCAACCGATCAATTGCTGCTGATCTGGCCAATGGCGATCATCCTCTGTGGCGGGCTGGCGATCCTGATTGGCCTGTTCAGCCTGCGTACGACCGGTGTTTATTTCATCATGATCACACTGGCCTTCGCGCAGATGATCTATTATCTGGGCATTTCGATCCCGACCTATGGTGGCGAAGATGGCTTGCCGATCTATGTCCGCAACCAATTGCCGGTGGTTTCCAGCGATGATCCGTTGACATTCTTCCTGGTCTGTTATGCCCTGCTGATGGGTGGGATTTTCCTCTCCTCCCGGATTATTGGCAGCCGGTTCGGCGCGGCTTTGCAGACCGCGCGCATGAATGAGGTGCGCTTGGCGACTGTTGGCATCGCCCCCTTCCCGGTGAAGCTGACCGGCTTTGTGCTCTCGGCCATGATCACCGGTCTGGCAGGGGCGCTTTTTGCCGAACTCAATGGCTTTGTCGGCCCCTCAATGCTGAGCTGGCACCGGTCTGGTGAGATCATGATCTTTGTGATCCTGGGCGGTGTCGGACGGCTTTATGGCCCGTTGGCGGGGGCGGCACTCTTTATCCTGCTGGAATTCTTCATCGGTGGCTTTACCGACCGCTGGCAGTTTTTCCTAGGACTCATCCTGCTGGGTGTGGTCCTGTTTGCCAAAGGCGGCTTGATGGGCCTGATCGCCGGGAGGGCACGCCATGACTGAGACCCTGCTTGAAATCAAGGGACTGCGCAAAAGCTTTGGCGCACTCAAAGCGACCGATGATGTGAATCTGGATGTGCAGGCGGGCGAGATCCATGCCCTGATCGGGCCGAACGGGGCCGGGAAATCCACCCTGATCGGCCAGATTGCCGGCGGGTTGAAACCTGATGAAGGACAGATCCGGTTTCTCAATCGCGATGTGATCCCACTGTCGGTGGCAAAGCGCGCCCGGATGGGGCTTGGCCGGTCCTTCCAGATCTCGTCCCTGGCGATGGAGGTTTCCGCGCTGAAAAACGTCATACTGGCGGTGCAGGCCAGGGAAGGATCCAGTTTCAAATTCTGGAAACAGGTGCGGTCCGACCAGGGATTGATGGATGAGGCCATGATCCAGTTGGAGCGTGTCGGCCTGGCGGACAGCGCCCGGACGGTTACGTCGGAACTGTCCCATGGCCAACGCCGTCAATTGGAAGTGGCCTGTGCCCTGGCGCTGAAACCAAAATTGCTGCTGCTGGATGAACCCATGGCGGGGCTGGGGGCCGGTGGCTCGCAGCGGTTGACCGAGTTCCTGGAAAGCCTGAAGGCTGAAGTTGGAATCCTGTTGATCGAGCATGACATGGATGCGGTCTTTCAACTGGCCGACCGGATTTCGGTGCTGGTTTATGGCCGGGTGATTGAAACCGGTACGGTGGATCAAATCCGGCAATCCGCCCAGGTGCGCGAAGCCTATCTGGGGGAGGAGGAATGATGCTGGCATTGGAGAATATTGAAACCTTTTACGGTCCCTCTCAGGCCCTTCACGGGGTCAGTCTGGAAATTGGCGAGGGCGAGATGGTGGCGCTGCTGGGCCGGAACGGCATGGGCAAAACCACGACCGTGCGCTCCATCTGCAATCTCAGCCAGCCAAAGCGCGGCACCATCCGATTTAGCGGCACCGAGACCAAAGGCCTGCCGGCCTATAAGGTGGCCAGGCTCGGCATCGGACTGGTGCCGGAGGGACGGCGCTGTTTTCCCAATCTGTCGGTCTGGGAAAATCTGGTGGCGACCGAACGCGCAGGATCTTGGACCCTGGAAAAAGTCTATGACCTGTTCCCGAGGCTGAAGGAACGCGCCAATCAGTCGGCACAGACTCTGTCCGGCGGCGAGCAGCAGATGCTGGCCGTGGGCCGCGCGCTCATGACCAACCCGAAACTATTGATCCTGGATGAGGCGACCGAAGGCTTGGCGCCGCTGATCCGGCAGGAAATATGGTCGGCGATCCGCACCTTGAAAGCCGCTGGGCAGGCGACCCTGATCATTGACAAGACCTTGAAAGAACTGCTGCCCATTGCCGATCGTTGTGTGATCCTGGAAAAGGGCCGCGATGTCTGGACCGGCACACCGGACGCGCTTTCTGCTGACCGGGATCTGCAGGACCGGTTCCTGGGAGTGTGATCATGACGGCCTATCAATCGATCCAGAAGGTACTATTCAACCATTGTGATCCGGCGGGGATTGTTTTTTACCCGCGCTATTTCGAGATGCTCAACGGCGTGGTGGAAGAATGGTTCGAAGAGGCGCTGAATTGCTCCTTCGCCGAGATGCATCTCAACCGCAAAACCGGCGTGCCGACCGCCCATCTGGAGGTGGATTTCAAAAAGCCCAGCCGCCTGGGCGAGGAACTGATCTTTGAGATCGGCGTGGAAAAGCTGGGCGGGTCCAGCGCGGATTGCGTCTTTGCCGTCACCGGCCGCGCGGATCATGTGCTGCGGTTCGAAGGCAAGCTGACCCTGGTCTATTTCAGCATGGAGACGGGCAGGGCCCTGCGCTGGCCCGCCGACCTTTCACAGGCCCTTAAGACTTTCATCATAAGCTCAAAAGAGCAGGAGAATAACAATGCATGAACAGCTTCACCCCAAAGCCTGGAAGAAACCCATCGGCTATGCCAACGGCGTGGTGGCCAGCGGCCGCCAGATCTATGTGGGCGGCCAAATCGGCTGGAATGGCGACCAGGAATTTGAATCCGACGATTTCGTCGATCAGGTGCGCCAGGCGCTGGCCAACATCATCGCCATCCTGGAAGAGGGCGGGGCCGGGCCGGAACATGTGGTGCGCCTGACCTGGTATGTGACCGACAAACAGGTTTACCTGGCCAGACTCAAGGATGTGGGGGCGGCCTATCGCGACACCATGGGCAAGAACTTTCCCGCCATGGCCATGGTCCAGGTCGCCGATCTGATCGAAGATCGCGCGCAAGTGGAGATCGAAGCGACGGCGGTGGTGCCGGCATAAGTGGCGGGGGAACAAAACATTCCAGACTGACCGGTGCCATGTTATAAATTCCCCCAGGACAGAAAACAGGGGGAGGCTGCTATGACAGCGCGAGTACCAATTGGTGTTCTTGGGGTTTTATGCGGGTTGGTAATCGGGCTGCTGAGCGGTGTTGCTTTCGCCGATGCGACGATTCATACCGAAACTGTCCAATTCAACAGTGCGGGTACACCGCCGACCGCGTTTGAGCTGCGCCGGGCGAAGGCCAAGGGGATCACTCTGGAGACCAAACCCGGCATTGAGATCCGGGGCATCCTGCATAAACCTGCTGGCGATGGGCCGTTTCCGGCGGTGGTGTTGATCCACAGCTGTTTCGGGATCCAGCCTTATCAGGAGGATTGGGCCAGGAAGCTGGCAGACTGGGGCTATGTGGCCCTGCAGGTCGACAGTTTTGGCCCGCGCAATATCGAGGAAACCTGCAGCAACCTGAATGATGCCTTTTACCTTGGGGTTGGCAGCAATAATTCCGCCGACAGCTATGGCGCGTTGGCCTATTTGAAGGAACTGCCGTTCATTGATGGCGACAATGTTGCCTTGATGGGCTGGGGCTTCAGCCCGATCATGAGCGCGGTGGTCACCAACGGCCAGCAGAAATTTTACCCGCAGAAATTCAAGGCGGCGGTCGCGATCTATCCTTATTGCAAGGATATGACCAGCGGTGAGTTTTATCTGCCGCTCGCCATCCATATCGGCGCGTCGGATGATTGGACCTTTGCTAAGGAATGCGACAAAACGGCGGCTGCGGCCGTGGGCAAGGCAAACCCGGTCGATTATGTCAAATATCCGGGCGCGGCCCATGGCTATGATGATGAAGGGGCTGGCGCGTTGCATTTCATCGAACATGTTCAGAATATCTACAGCCCAGCTGCCAAGGGGGCCAGCATTGGCTATGATGAGGATGCCGCCCGCAAGACCCATGAAAAGGTTAGGTTATTCCTGGAAGCCAATCTGGACTGATTATGTGCGGGAATTGGTCGCTTCATCCGTTCAGACTGGCTCTAGCGAGGTTGCCTATGCGGGCATATCTTACGCGGGCCTCCGGGGGAATAGCGGGGGTTATGGCGGGCGGTTCCACCATGATCTTTTCCATCCGCCAGCCATGATCTTTTCTTGGCTTTCCGAAAAAGCCGCCCTTCTATAAACCGGTGAGGATGCCGCAGGGATGATAGCCTGCGGCCCGTCATTGATGTAAAGCGCTGGGGTGAAAAGCGCCGGGATGTAAAGCGTTGATCCGGTCTTTGTGTCACAATAGCGCAGCGAATAAGGGTAGCCACCATATGTCCACGATTTTGAAATGCATCTCCCCGGTCGACGGGTCCGTTTATCTGGAGCGTGAAACCGCATCCAGCGAAGCGATCGACGCGGCCCTCGCCAAAGCCAATGCTGCCCAAAAGGATTGGGCCCGCAAAACGGTTGCGGAGCGTGCAAAGATCTGCACCGCCTTTGTTGAGGCATTCCAAGGCGAGGCCGACCGCCATGCGGAAGAACTGGCCTGGCAGATGGGCCGCCCGATCCGGTATGGCAAAGGCGAGGTTGGCGGTCTGGTGGAACGCGCCACCTATATGATTTCCGTTGCCGAAGAGGCCCTGCGGGATGTCCAGGTTGGGGAGAAGGACGGTTTTACCCGCTATATCAAGCGGGAGCCGGTCGGGGTGGTTTTCACCATCGCGCCCTGGAATTTCCCTTATATGACCGCGGTTAATTCCGTGATCCCGGCCCTGATGGCGGGCAATGCTGTGATCTTGAAACATGCAACCCAGACGCTGGGCTGTGCCGAGCGTTTTGCTGATGCGTTCGCCGCGGCGGGCTTGCCCGACGGCCTGTTCCAGGCGCTGCATCTCAGCCATCAGGATGCCGCTGATATCATCGGCTCCGGCCAGGTGAATTATGTCTCCTTCACCGGTTCGGTGCGCGGCGGTTCCGAGATTGAAAAGGCTGCCAGCGGCCATTTCCTGGGCACTGGCCTGGAACTGGGTGGTAAGGATCCGGCCTATGTGCGCGCCGATGCGGATATTGATCAGGCGGTTGATGGCCTGGTGGATGGTGCCATGTTCAACAGCGGCCAGTCCTGCTGCGGGATCGAGCGCATTTATGTGCATGAAAGTGTCTATGACGCCTTTGTCGATGGCGCGGCCAAACTGGTCAGCGGTTACAAGCTGGGCTCGCCCCTGGATGAAGAGACGACGCTCGGCCCCGTGGTCAATGCGAAGGCTGCCAATTTTGTCCGCCAGCAGATCAAGGATGCGGTGGCGGCCGGTGCCCGGGCGCTGGTGAGTGTAGCCGATTTCCCCGCAGATGATGGTGAAGGGTCCTATCTGGCGCCCCAAGTCCTGGTCGATGTGGACCATTCCATGTCGGTGATGACGGAAGAAAGCTTCGGCCCGGTGGTCGGTATCATGAAGGTTTCCTCTGATGAGGAAGCGGTTGCATTGATGAACGATTCCGAATTTGGCCTGACCGCCTCCATCTGGACCAAGGATCTGGCCAAGGCGGTGGAGCTGGGCGACCAGATCAATACCGGTACCTTCTTCATGAACCGATGCGATTACCTGGACCCGGCGCTGGCCTGGACCGGGGTCAAGAATACCGGGCGCGGATGTTCGCTCTCGAAACTGGGATATGAGGCGCTGACCCGCCCGAAATCCTATCATCTGAAACACGCATAAGAATAAAAGGCATCATAATATGTCAGGACAATCCAATTTGAACGGCAACTGGAACTATCCCACCGCCATGCGTTTTGGCGCGGGGCGCATTGCCGAACTGGCCGACTGCTGCAAGGCGCTCGGCATGGAAAACCCGCTGCTGGTCACCGATCCGGGCCTTGCGGCCCTGCCGATGATCGGCGAGGCCATGGCGATCGTGGAAAAGGGCGGCCTGAAGGTCGCGCTCTTCTCCGAGATCAAGGGCAACCCGACCGGTAAAAACGTGGCCGATGGCGTTGATGCCTTCAATGCCGGTGGTCATGACGGTATCATCGCTTTTGGCGGCGGCTCTGCGCTGGATGCAGCCAAGGCGATTGCGCTGGTCGCGAAACAGGGCCGTCCGGTCTTTGATTTCGTCGATGAAGGCGATAATTGGCTGCGCGCGGATGAGGCGAAAATCGCTCCCGTCGTTGCGGTGCCGACAACATCGGGCACCGGATCCGAAGTGGGCCGTGCCTCTGTCATCACCGATGAGGATAACCACATCAAGCGGATCATCTTCCATCCCAAGATGCTGCCCGCCCTGGTGCTGGCCGACCCGGCGCTGACAGTCGGTCTGCCGCCGCATGTGACTGCGGCCACCGGCATGGATGCGCTCTCCCATAACCTGGAAGCCTATTGTGCGCCGGGGTTCCACCCAATGGCCATCGGCATTGCCGTGGAAGGCATCCGTCTGGTGAATGAGTCCCTGGTCACTGCCTGTGAAGATGGTGCCAATATCGATGCCCGTGCGAAAATGATGGCGGCCAGCGCCATGGGGGCGACGGCCTTCCAGATCGGGCTTGGCGGTATGCATTCGCTCGCTCATCCGCTGGGTGCGCTTTATGATGCCCATCATGGCATGCTGAACGCGGTGGTGATGCCCTATATCCTGGTGGCCAACCGGTCCTCGATCGAAACCCGCATTGCGGAGTTGGCTCGCTCCATGGGGTTGGAGGACCAGACCTTTGACGGTTTCCTGAACTGGGTTTTGGACCTGCGCGAGCGGATCGGCATCCCGCATACCCTGGCAGAGATCGGCATTGACGACGCCCAGGCGGAAAAGGTCGGCCAGATGGCGGTCAATGATCCGACGGCGGGCACCAACCCGATCCCGTTCAGCGCGGAAGAATATGCCAATATCTTCCGCAATGCGGTGAACGGCACGCTTTAAGAAAATTTCGGGCGCCCCGGCCGCAACCTGCGCCGGGGCGTCCTTCCTTCAAAGACAAGAAAAAGACAGGTGAGGTCATGGAAGCAAGAGATGTAAAAACAATCGAGGATGCCAAGCGGATCATCTCCGAACGCGGCATCGATTATATCAAGATCGGGATTTTTGATGCCGACGGCATCATGCGCGGCAAATATATGTCGAAAGAGAAGTTTTTCTCATCCCTGGATAACGGTTTTGCCTTCTGTGACGTGGTGCTGGGCTGGGATTCCAATGACCAGCTCTATGATTCCGCCACTTATACCGGCTGGCACACCGCCTATCCGGATGCGCCGGTGCGTGTGATCCCGGAAAGCTGCCGCGAAGTGCCGTTTGAGGAAAACACCCTGCTCTTCATCGGTGAGTTTGAAGGCAAGGCGGAAGAAATCTGCCCGCGCGGCACCCTGCGCCGGGTTTTGAAAAAGGCCGAGGATATGGGCCTGACCGCCAGTGCGGCCTGTGAATTTGAATTCTTTGTCTTTGACGAGACCCCGGAAACGGTCCGGGAAAAGAACTATAAGGACCTGCAGAACCTGACTCCTGGTTTCTTCGGCTATTCCATGATCCGTAATTCCGTCCATGCGGAGCTTTATCATGAGCTGTTGAACATGTGTACCGACATGGACATGCCCATCGAAGGCCTGCATACGGAAACCGGGCCCGGTGTCCTGGAGGCAGCCCTTGCCCATGACGATGCCCTGAATGCGGCCGACAAGGCGGCGCTCTTCAAGACCTTTACCAAGGTGATGGCCCAGCGCCATGGTCTGATGGCCACCTTCATGGCGAAATGGTCCCCCGACTGGCCGGGCCAGTCCGGGCATATCCATATTTCGCTGAAGGGCAAGGATGGCAGCCCGGTCTTCCATGACGAGAGCAAGCCGCACAATATGTCCGACACGATGCGCCATTTCATTGGCGGTCAACAAGCCCTGATGCCGGAGTTTCTCTCCATGATCGCCTGCACGGTCAACAGCTATACCCGACTGATTCCCGGTTTTTGGGCGCCGACCGAAGCGACCTGGGGTGTTGAAAACCGGACCTGTGCCCTGCGCGCCATTCCGGGCAGCCCGAAATCCCAGCGTGTGGAATACCGTATTTCGGCCGCGGACATTAACCCCTATATTGCGCTTGCAGCCTCCATCGGTTCCGGGCTCTATGGGATTGAAAATAAAATCGAGCCGACCGACCCGATCCAGGGCAATGCCTATGAAGGCAGCTATCCCGATGAGATGAAGCTGCCGCAGACATTGTTTGAAGCGGCTGGTCGTCTGCGCAAATCCAAGGCGGCTGCGGAACTTTTCGGGGAAGAATTCGTCACCCATTGGGCGCAGTCGCGCGAATGGGAAGAGCGGGAGTTTCGCAAGGCGATCACCGATTGGGAGATGAGCCGCTATTTCGAGATCATCTGATCTCATAACCAAGACGGGAGTGAGGGCCGGACCCGCCGGCCTGTTGTATGGCGGAACAGTTGGAAGACAAGGTCGGCAAGGCCCTGCCAAGGCCGGTGCAATGGTATGAGAGCCTGCAGTTTAGGCTCTCTATCGGCCTTCTGGTGATCTTGGGTATTCTGATCCTGGCTTTCATGACAGTGAACCAGACCCTGCTGCGTTCCGTCCTGATCGAGAATAACTTCGACCTGGTGGAACAGGCCGGCACCGGTTTGGTGACCGAGCTTGGCCAGCAGGTTGAAGCGACCGAGGCCCTGACCCGCTCCATCGCCAGCCTGGTGGAGCGGCTTCCTTTTGACGAAAAGCTTTATAAGCAGGTTGTGCCGCATCTGATGAAAACCGGCGGCAATGAGGAGATCATCGCGGGCGGCGGGGTCTGGCCGGAACCTTATCAATTTGACCCATCCCGGGAACGGCGCAGTTTTTTCTGGGCGCGCAAGTTTGATAACCAACTGAAATATTACGACGATTATAACGCGCCGGAAGGGCTGGGCTATCATCGTGAGGAATGGTACGTGCCCGCAAAATATGTTGGGCGCGACCGCTGCTTCTGGTCGAAATCCTATATGGATCCCTATTCCCTGGAACCGATGGTCACCTGTTCGGTGCCGATGCATCGGGAGGAGGAAATGGTTGGGGTGGCGACGGTTGATGTGAAGCTGGCCGGCTTGCAGCAGTTTTTTGCCACCCGTGCGGAAAAGCTTGGCGGTTATGCTTTTGCGGTCGACCGCAATAATAAATTTCTGTCCTACCCGGCGCTGGATATGGTCAAGGTGGTGAATGTGCCGGGCAAGCAGAATCAGGCACGGGAATTTGTGACGGTGCGGGAATTTGCCACCCGCCATCCGGATTTCAAACCCATTGCCGCAAGGTTGCAGGAATTTTCCGATCAACTGCTGTCCCTGGCCCAGGAACATGGTGGCTATGATCCGGGGCTTTCGGAACTGATCGCCAATGAAAGTTATCAGATCAACCGCCATGAAGCCCAGATGATCTCCGCCACCTTTGCCGATCCGCTCTCCCCCGGCAATGGGGCAGGTGATTTCAAAAGCTCGGTGCGCTTTTCCATGAGCAAGGATCTGATCCTGGGAGAGCCGGTCCTGGTCTCCATGTTCATCATGCCCAAGGTCTATTGGAAGATTGTGGTGGTGACCCCGCAACAGCCGCTTATTGACCGGGCCAGTGAGGTGACGGGACAGATCCTGACCGTGTTGATTGCGATTATCCTGGTCAGCATGGCCGGCGCTTTCCTTTGGCTGCGCCGGGCGCTGGTCCGGCCGCTGGCCGCCATGACCGGTGAGATCAGCGCCTCGCCGTTGGGCGGGGTTTCGGTCCGGCCGCTGCGCGAAAAGGGCTTTACCGAAATTGACTTGCTGGGCAGCACCATCAACCGGATGCGTGACCAGCTATCCATGTCGTTTGAAGAGCTGCGGGAAAGCGAGAACCGGTTCCGATTGATAGCCGAATCTCTGCCCGAAGGGCTGGTGATCGCCAGGCGTTCTGACGGCAAGGTCCTCTATTTGAACCGGCGTCTGCGGGAATTGTTCGCCATTCCCCCGGAGGAAGATGAGCATAAGCTGCGCTTCCTGGATTTTTATGATGATCCCGCAGACCGGGCGCAATTGCTGTTGAAGCTGCAGACCACCAATGTGGTCAGCGATTTTGTCATCCCGGCCAGGCGTCTGGACGGAACCCGTTTCTGGATGTCGGTTTCCACCTGCGCAATCAGCTTTATGGGCGAGGATGCCCTGGTCACCGGCGTGATTGATGTGACCAAGAGGAAGCAGGCTGAAGATGAGGTCGCGCTGTATCGAAGCCATCTGGAACAGATGGTGGAAGAGCGCACGGCGGAATTGGAAGGCGCGAAACAGGTGGCTTTGCAGGCGGCGGCGGCCAAGCAGAATTTCCTCGCCAATATGAGCCACGAGATCCGCACACCGCTCAATTCCATTGTCGGGATCGGCCATCTTTTGTTGATGAAGGAACATCTGCCGGCCCAGAACCGGTATCTGCTGAACTTGAACAAGGCCGGAAAGATCCTGCTCAAGATCATCAATGACATCCTGGATATTACCAAGATGGATGTGGGGAAATTGAAGGCCGAAGCGGTCGAATTCGATCTTGACGATGTTCTGGATGATCTTTCGATCCATATCCGTCCCATGCTGGCGGAGAAATCGATCGATGCCTATTTGTTGCGCCCGGCCAATCTGGACCGGAAACTGGTCGGCGATCCCTTGAAACTGCAGCAGGTTTTGCTGAATCTGATTACGAATGCCATCAAATTCACCCATCAGGGCTATGTTGAGTGCGATATCCGCTTTGACCCCTTAGATGGGGATCGGGCGGAACTCTTTTTCAATGTGCGAGATACCGGGATTGGCATTCCCAAAGACAAGATGGAAAGCATCTTCAATGCTTTCACCCAGGCCGACAGCGCAACCACGCGCGAATATGGCGGCACCGGGCTGGGATTGGCCATATCGAAAACCCTGGTCCAGTTGATGGGGGGCAGCATCTCGGTGGAGAGCAAACCGGGCGAGGGCAGCTGTTTCCGGTTCCAGGTACCGATGGGCCTGGCGGCGCAGGATAAGGAAAACCCGTTTGCCGGTCTGGATTCACCGGTTCATGTGCTGACCATCAGCAATGATGAGCGGGAATTGAACAGTCTGGAACGGCTTTTCTCCAGGCTTTCCATGATGCCGGTTACGGCTGGTTTTGATGCCGGTGCGGTGGATATCCTGAAGGCGGCGGCCGTTTCCGATCACCCTTTTGAGGTCCTGCTGATGGACTGGGATCAGGATAAACCGGCCAAACAGGCCATGCTGGCCGGGCTGAAGGCTTCAGGAGTGCGGGATAAGCTGGCGGTGATTGCCGTGACCCAATCAATCACGACGGAAGATGAACGTATGCTGGATACCGGTATTCTGGACGCGGTTCTGTCGCGGCCCGTGCGTATCAGCCGGTTGAAAAGTTCGATTGGCACCCTGTTGAATATGGAGATTGATGCCCCGCATCTGCCGCTCAGCCCCGGCGGCCGGGACCGCCCTCTGGCGGATGTCCGGATCCTGCTGGTGGAGGATAACGAGCAGAACCAGTTTGTGGTTGAGGAACTGATGGGCGATGCGGGAGCAGAGATCACCATTGCCGGCAATGGTCGTCATGCCCTGGATCTGATCCGGGACCGGGGTGCGGATGCTTTTGACATCGTCCTGATGGATCTGCATATGCCGGTCATGGACGGGTTTGAGGCGGTGCGTCTGATCCGGCGGGATTTTGGCCCGGAAGAACTTCCGGTGATCGCGCTGACTGCCGAGGTGTTCCAGGAAGTGGTGGATAAATGCCATCACCACGGCATGAATGATTATCTGGCGAAACCGATCAACCCCAGCCATGCCATCGAGGTGATTTCCCGCTGGTCGAGAAGGAGCGGGCGAGACGCAGTACCGATGGCAAAGAGTGAGGACCTGGTGGCAGTGCCGGGAGATCCCCTTGAGCATCTATCCCTGGAAGGCGGCTTGGCCAATCTGGATGGCCGTCGGTCACTCTATCAAAAGATGCTGCGGGACTATCTGGACAAATACAGCGATTTTGAAGGGGAGCTTTCAATATTGCTGGCATCGGGTCCAAGCGAAGAAGCCGCCCGCTTTGTCCATACGTTTTGCGGATTGAGCGGGACCATTGGTGCAACAGGTCTGGAAAAAGCGGCCAGATTGTTCAAAAAGGAACTGGATGATTGCCGAAAAAACGAGGATGTTGTTCCACCGGATCCGGAATCTCTGGTATCGGCGTTGGGCCTGCTTTTGCTCGAAATCCGGCGTGTTCTGGAGGAAGGTTTCCTGGATCGGGATCCGACGATCCATTGATTGATGACTTCGGCTGGCACGGACCGAAGAGCCTAAGAAAAAACCGCCGGTTCAAGATGAAGCCGGCGGCAGTCTAATTTACCCTGCGCGGGAAAACCGGTGTCCGCGAGGCGGACCGGTAAGTCGGCAGAACGTGCGAGAAACTGCCGACTGAGGGAATAACCATCCATACCGCGTTCCAGCCCTTTCCCGTAAGGGACGAAAAAGGTCATTCAACCCGCACGGAATTGTTCATGCAGAAGAAGGGTTGGACCAAGCATTGATTTCGTAACAGGAATTTAATTAACGTAATGGAAAATTATGTTACGATAAACGCCATTCTGCCCAGTATGAAAGCGGGGTATGGTCATGGTTACAAAATTGCTGGAAGATCCGGTCGGTTTCTTTGAAGATCATGGTGGCGTTCACAGCGCCTCTATAACAGCCTTTGCCTGGGAGCCGGGACAGGCACGTTTGAAAATATCCCTTGATGACCTAGACAGTGATTTTATCGGCATTCCCGGTTATGCCGGGGAACGGCCGGTGGATTTGGTTTTTGAAGAGGTTTCGGGCCTGGAATGCGACCGGGAGGATTTCCGGGATCTGGTGGTCCATGATTTGGAAATCATCCCCGGGCGGAAACAGTTTGCGCTTCATATGGTCTGTGAGCCTGATGGGCATCTGCGCTGGCATTGCCGCCGGGTTTCTCTGGCCGAATGACGGTGTAGGTGCTTTAGAACCGATAACTCAAGGTGATGGCGCCAAATTCATCGGCACTGTCCTGACCGTCAAATTCCTTGGTGCGGAACAGGTGGGTATAGGCCAGCCGGGCATCGCCATAGGTCAGGGCCACGCCAACCTGGATGCCGCCGACAAAGGGTTTTTTATCAACCGAATGGCTGTCCCGGAAGGTGTTTCCGTCCAGGAAGATATTATGCAGTACCGCGCGGCCTTCGACACCGGCGAATAGATAACCACCCAATTTCCGGCTGGGCGCGAAAAAATCGGAGCCGGGCAGGCTGGGCTGGATCAAGGGCGGGCCGTAATCCGCCGGGAGATCAAAGCCGATCCGGGCTGTGGCACCGGTTGTGATATGGGTATGGATGTTGCCCAGACTGGCGCCCAGATGCGGGGTCATGTCCATCGCCAAGCCGAAAGGCGAAAATTCATATATGCCACGCCATTTCCGCTCGTAGGTCAGGATAAATCCCGGTTCGTTATGCAATTGGTTATCCCATCCCTGGGGGTCGGTGGTATCCAAGCTATGATGAACAAAATCCTGGGTTTCCGCAGCAAGGGAGGCGGGGCCGACCACCCCCAGGGTCAGTTGAAGATTGTCCAGCCGGTAACCGGTGTCGGACAGAATGCCAACAGAGCCGAACAGGAAGCCCGCATAGGGCCTGTCGTCATCTTGCAGTTGTTTGACCGTCAGGTCATCGGGGGCATACATGGTCTGACCCAAAGAAAAGCCGTAACGCCGGCGGCCCTGATGGGAGAAGAAGGGCACATAGTCGGCACCTTCATCAATCCAATCCGGAATATCGGTTTCCGGTGACAGCCAGGAGATACGCACGCCATTTGTATAGCCGTCATCCTTGCCGGCGAATTTGTCATTCTCCAGAACAAAGCTATAGGTGCCGCGTTCATCTTCGCGGTCCCGCAGCACAGGATCAGTTTCCTCCGCAAAGGCCGGGGTCTGTGCGAACCACAGGCCGAAGGTCACTGTGACTGCCAACATCCTTAATCGAGCGTTCAAGATTTTTTCCCCTTATCAGCCAGCCCCATTATGTACCGGATTGTGACGGAATTGTGCAAATAGTTCGAAAATAACCGGGCAGCAATGCCGCCTTGAAAAGGCTCGAAAATGAAACGTTTCAAAAAAATGATACGTTTCATATTGACGCGTTTCATCATTCCGTCATAATTGCCGTCATCAACGAAAACATGCCGCCTGTTGTTGGGTGATTTTGGTTGCGGCATGGTTAAACAGGGAGATTCTCCATGAAGTTCACCAAATTTGTAACCGCCGCAGCGGTATCCTTGATGATGGCGGCTGGCGGTGCATCCGCAGACGAGAAAAAACCGGTGGTCGGCCTTGTGATGAAGTCGCTGGCTAATGAGTTTTTCAAGGATATGCTGGAAGGGGCGAAGGAACATGAAGCCAAGCGCGGTGATTATGTTCTTAAAGCCGTCGGCATGAAAAACGAATCCGATATCGAATCCCAGATCAACGCGGTCGAAAATTTCATAACCCAGGGGGTTGATGCCATTGTGATCGCTCCGGCCGATTCCCGCGCCATGGTGCCGCCGTTGAAACGTGCCATGGAAGCTGGCATCACCGTGATTAATTTTGATGTATCACTCGATCCGAAAGCGAAAGAGCAGAACGGTGTTGAGCTGGCCTTTGTCGGCCCCGACAACCGCGGGGGTGCGAAACTGGCCGGTGAAGCGCTGGCAGCGAAGCTTGGCAAGGGTGCCAAGGTTGTGATCCTGGAAGGCAATCCGGGCGCAGACAATGCGCTGCAGCGGAAACTGGGTTTTGAAGACGCGATTAAGGAAGGCGGTCTGGAACTTCTCGATTCCCGGACCGCCCATTGGGAAACCGAAGAAGCCAATACGGTTGCCACCAACATGCTGACCGCGCATCCCGATATCCAGGGCATCATGGCGGCTAACGATTCCATGGCGATCGGCGTTGTGAAGGCGCTGGAATCCGCTGGTAAGGCCGGCGAGATCCAGGTTGTCGGTTTCGATAACATCCCAGCTGTCGGCCCGATGCTGAAAGATGGCCGTCTGCTGGCGACTGTTGATCAGTTCGGCCGTGACATGGCGGCCAATGCCATCGATCAGGCCCTGGAAGTGGTCAAGGGCGCGCCGGAGCCGCAGGGTTGGGTGAAAACCCCGATCGAACTGGTGACCGGCAACTAACCGGCCCGTAGCGGCCTGAAACTGAGAGACCGGTCCGGCGCGACCCCTTGCTGGACCGGTTCTTTCAATCAGTGAAGCAGCCAGTGATGGAAAGAGCCATGGATAGCAGCGCCGTAAAAATCGCGCCCCAATCCCCCGTCGAAAACGCATCTTCCCAAGTATCTTCCCTGCTTGTGGTGAAGGATATCCGGAAAAGCTTTGGTGGCGTGAAGGCACTCCGAGGGGTGACCTTTGATTTGCGACCGGGCGAAGTGCATGCCCTGGTCGGTGAAAATGGCGCGGGTAAATCCACCCTGATCAAGATCCTGTCCGGCTCATTTCCAGCCGATAGCGGAGAGATCCGGTTGGAAAATGCGGCCTACGCCCCCGCGGGCCCGAGGGACGCAAAGGCAAAGGGCCTGCAAGTGGTCCACCAGGAATTCAATCTCCTGCCGCATCTCTCTGTTGCGGAAAACATCAGTTTCGAAGCCTTGCCGCGCAACCGGTTCGGTTTTCTCGATAAAACCCGGATGAATGCGCGCGCCCGCCAGGCTCTGGACGCGATCGGGCTGAGTGATGTGGATGTCAAATCACCGGTCAAGGATCTGGGGATCGCGCACCGCCAATTGGTCGAGATTGCGCGCGCCCTGCAGTCGGAAAGCCGGATCCTGATCCTGGACGAGCCGACTGCGACCCTGACCGACCGGGAGACAGAGCGCTTGTTTGATATCGTGCGCTCGATCCAGGCAAAAGGGGTGGCGGTTGTTTTTGTCTCACATCACCTGAACGAGGTGTTTGAGATTTGCGACCGGGTGACGGTCCTGCGCAGCGGTGAGACAATCATCACCGAGGATATCGCCGACACCTCGCCGGATCGGGTTGTGGCCCATATGGTTGGCCGCAGGCTTGCCGCCGAAATGGCGCAAAAGGTGGATCATGACCATATCGGAGACAGCGCCTTGCGGCTGGACTGTCTGCAGGTGCCTCAATCCCCGCACAGTGATGGGGTCAGCTTTGATCTTCATTATGGCGAGATTTTAGGAATCGCAGGCCTGGTCGGCGCCGGGCGCACTGAGATTCTGCGCACCATCTTTGGTCTGCAGAAACCGGTTTCGGGGCAAATGCTGCGCGAAGGTGCGGTGACTGAGATTACCGGCCCGGACAAGGCCATTTCGGCGGGCATTGGTTTTGTGACCGAAGACCGCAAGGATGAAGGGTTGATCCTGGATATGTCCATCGCCGCCAACAGTTCGCTGGCAGCCCTGGACCAGGTTTCCTCCAACGGATTTTTGCTGGGGGGCCGGGAACGGAATCTGGCGGAAGAACTGGGGGCTGGCCTCAATCTGAAATGTGGCACCGTCAAGGATGCGGCGTCGAGCCTGTCCGGTGGCAACCAGCAGAAGGTCGTATTGGCAAAATGGCTCGCCCGACAGCCCAAGGTGCTGTTGCTGGATGAACCCACCCGGGGGGTCGATGTCGGTGCCAAGGCCGAGATTTATGCGATTTTACGCGAGCAGGCGGCCAAAGGGGTGGCACTGCTTGTGGTTTCGTCAGAACTGCCGGAATTGATCACGCTGTGCGACCGGATCCTGGTGCTGGCCGATCACAAGATCCAGGGTGAATTGCACCATACAGAATTTTCAGAAGAAAAGATCCTGCGTCTTGCCTATCGCAGGGAAGAAGAGGGGACTGAAGAATGACCGCTGCTGTAACCGATACCGCGGGCAAGCCCGGATCGAAGGGGTTTTCCATCCGTGCGATCATGCGCGAAGCGGGGATCGGCCTGGCCTTGATCGGGCTGATTATCGTGTTTTCCCTGGCCTCAGAACATTTTCTGACCGCCAATAACATCACTAATATCCTGACCCAGATCACCATCAATCTGATTCTGGCGGTGGGCATGACCTTTGTCATCCTGATCGGTGGGATTGATCTGTCGGTGGGATCAGTCCTGGCCCTGGCGGCGGTGGTTGCGGGCAAGGCGATCAGCATGCCGGGCCTGGGCCCTGCAGAAGCGATCGCGTTGGCGGTGCTGGCGGCTATGGTGGCCGGCACACTCTGCGGTATCCTGAATGGCGTGGTCAGCGCCTGGTGGGGATTGCCATCCTTTATCATCACACTGGGTATGCTCAATATCGCGCGCGGGGCGGCGTTGCAGATCTCGGATGCACGCACGATTTATTCCTTTCCGGTCGAATTCAATAATTTTGGATCGCTGACGGTCTGGGGGCTGCCGGTGGTCTTCCTGGTGGCGTTGGGCTTGGCGCTGGTCGCCTGGTTGGTACTGTCGCGCACGGTCTTTGGCCGCCTGATCTATGGGCTTGGCAACAGTGAGGAGGCGGTGCGCCTGGCCGGCCATTCGGTTTTCTGGCTCAAAGTCGCAGCCTTCACGATCTGTGGTTTTACCGCCGGTATTGCCGCCATCATCTATATGGCAAGGCTCAATATCGCCAGCCCCATTGCCGGCAGCGGGTTTGAATTGAATGCCATTGCCGCCGTAATCATCGGCGGAACCAGCCTGTCCGGCGGCCGGGGATCGGTCCTGGGTACCCTGCTTGGGGCCTTCATCATTGGGGTTCTGGCAAATGGCCTGATCCTGTTGGGTTTGAGCGATTTCATGCGCCAGATGATCACCGGCGTCGTCATCATCGTGGCAGTGATCCTGGATCACTATCGCGCGAAACTGACCAAAGGGTGAGGCGGCGATGAAAAGAACGGCTTTGCTGAACCGGGATGTGAGCGCGCTGATTGCCAGCCTGGGCCATCTTGATGAAATCGTGATTGCCGATGCCGGTCTGCCGGTACCGGACGGGGTCAGGTGTATTGATCTGGCTGTGCTGGCCGGGGTGCCGGGGTTCTTCGATCTTTTGGAGGCGGTCCGCACTGAACTGGCGGTGGAACAGGTGGTCCTGGCCGATGAGGCGCAGGGACCGTTTCGCGGCCAATTGGAATCGGTGCTTTCCGCCTGGGCGGTCGAGCAGGGCAAGCCCATTGCAGTTGAAACCCAATCCCATGAAAGCTTCAAACAGCGGACGGGCAGGGCCAAAGCGGTCATCCGCACCGGCGAAACAACGCCCTATGCCAATGTCATCCTGATCAGCGGAGTTGTCTTTTGAGTATCGCGGTTTTCGGCAGCATCAATATTGATATCACCGCCTATTTGGACCGGCATCCGGTGCCGGGGGAAACCCTGATGGCCGAAAAACTGGCCATGGCCATGGGCGGCAAGGGGGCCAATCAAGCGATTGCTGCCAGCAGGCTCGGGCTTGATACCTGGATGATTGGCGCGGTCGGTGATGACAGCCATGGGGAAACTGCCCGCAAGACCCTGGCGGAAGAACGGGTCTATATGGCGCTGGCGGAACATCCGGAAGAGACTACGGGACTGGCGCTGATTGACGTGGCGTCTGATGGTTCCAACAGCATCCGGATCGCCAGTGGTGCCAATGGCCTGGTGGATGTGGCGCTGGCTGAACGCTATCGGGATGTCATTGTCGAAGCGGATCTGTTGCTGCTGCAAAATGAAGTGCCGCTGGCGGCGGCTCTGGCGGCGGCTCGTATTGCCAAGACCAGCGGGACGACCGTGGTCATGGACCCGGCCCCGATGCCAAAAGAGGCCTGGAACGAAGAAACACTGGAACATTTCGATATACTGACCCCCAACCAACATGAGGTGGCGGTGCTGATCGGCTGGGAACCGGCAACCCTGGATCAAGCTCGGCAGGCGGCGGCGGAAATCGTCTCGAATACTGGCGGCAGCGCGATTGTCACTATGGGCGGTCTGGGCGCTGCCTGGTGCCATGACGGCGCGACCGGCCAGGTGGCGGCCCCTTGTGTGGATGTGGTGGATACGGTGGCGGCAGGGGATTGTTTTAATGCCGCTCTGGCGGTTGGCCTGGCTCGGAAAATGGCCTTTGAAGAGGCGGTGGCCTTTGCGAGCCATGCCGGCGCGCTGGCCACTACGCGGCCCGGGGCGGCGGTCGCCGCACCTTCGTTTGACGAAGTGATGCGCTTTGTGAATAGTGGCGGTCACGCTGCAGATGATCGGGTGCAAGCAGCGGCAGAGACTTTTGCAGGGGCAGGATGACAACGACAATCAGGGATGTGGCCGCCAGGGCCGGCGTATCGGTGGGGACCGTCTCCCGGGTGCTCTCCAAGAATGATACGGTCAAACCGCGCCTTCGGGAAAAAGTCGAGCAGGCTGTCCGCGACCTGAACTATAAACCGAACCACCTGGCCCGCGCCTTCCGCATGAGCCGTTCGGACGTGATCGGCCTGATTGTGCCGGACATCACCAACCCGTTCTTTGCTGAACTGGCCAAGCATGTGGAGACGGTGGCCGCGGCCAGAGGCCTCTTCGTGATGCTGGCCAATACCCATGATGATCCTTTGTATGAAAAACAGCAGATCGAAAATCTGCTGGAGCGCTCGCCCCGTGGTATTTTGGTGGTCAGCGCGACCGATGATCAAACCGCGATCCTGGAGACGGATATTCCCATTGTTGCGGTTGACCGCCAATATGCTCGCTATCCCGCCATTGCCACCGACCATGAATGGAGCGCCAGTCTGGCGGCCCTGCATCTCCTGGAAAACGGCCACAGCCATATAGCCTACATAGCGGGGCCGGAAGGTACTGCCGTTGCACGTGCTCGCGAATCGGGCTTCCGTGCGGGCATTGAAAAGGGGCAGGCGGATACCGGTTTGGCGGTGCGGGTTGAAACCGTGCGCGGGGCCTTTGATTTTGCCACAGGCGAGGAATTGGGCCGGGAATTGCTGCAACGTCCAGTCGGTGAGCGGCCGACCGCCATTGCCACGGCCAGTGACCAGCAGGCGATTGGCGTGATGCGCGCAGCCCGGGATCTTGACTTGCAGGTGCCCCAGGATCTGTCTGTGGTCGGATTTGATGATATCCCTCTGGCCGGTTTGGTCACGCCCAGGCTGACCACTATCCGCCAGTCGGTCGCCGCCCTAGCCGAAGCCGCCATAGACGCGGTGCTGGACCCCCGTCCCGCCGGCAGCCATACCCAGTTTCCCGGCCGCCTGATCGTGCGCGGTTCTTCCGGGCCGGTTGCCTGAATATTCATAATTCTGTAACCGTTGCCGACTATAGCTTGCGCCGGTCGTGCGGCCTATACTGCGCAGGATCGGACAGTTTTGGTATTCCATGGAGAAAGAAATGACGGTGAAAGTGGCCATCAACGGTTTTGGGCGCATGGGCAAACTTGTGCTGCGGGCGGCTTTTGACAATCCGGATTTCGAAATCGTTCATGTGAATGAGATCAAGGGCGGGGTGGAATGCGCGGCCCATCTTTTGGAATTTGATACAATCCAGGGCCGTTGGGATCGGTCGATTTCCCATGATGGTGAAAAAATCCTTGTGGATGGCCGCGAGATTTCCTTCTCTGCCGAACAGGATCCGGGTGCAGTTGACTGGGCGGGACTTGGCGTGGATATGGTGCTGGAATGCACAGGGGTGTTCAAAACCACCGATCTTGTCCAACCCTATTATCAGCGCGGCGTGAAAAAGGTCGTGGTGGCGGCACCGGTCAAAACCGAGGGCGCGCTCAATATCGTCTATGGGGTCAATCACCATCTCTATGATGGCAGCCAGGATCTGGTAACGGCCGCCAGTTGCACCACCAACTGCCTGGCTCCGGTGGTGAAGGTGTTGCAGGGTAATATTGGCATTAAACATGGATCGATCACCACCATTCATGACGTGACCAATACCCAGGTGATGGTGGACATGCCGCATAAGGATCTGCGCCGGGCGCGGTCCGGTTTGCAGGCATTGATCCCGACAACAACCGGGTCGGCAACAGCGATCACCATCATTTATCCGGAATTGAAGGGTAAGCTGAACGGTCATGCGGTCCGGGTGCCGACCTTGAACGGATCCCTGACCGATTGTGTCTTTGAAATGCAGCGTGCGGTCACCGTGGAAGAGGTGAACGGATTGTTTGCCGCTGCCGCCGAAGGTGAGTTGAACGGCATCCTGGGATTTGAATCCCGTCCGCTGGTCTCCAGCGATTTTGTGGGTGATCCCCGGTCCACCATCATTGACGGCCCCAGCACCATGGTGGTCGAGGGCACTCAGCTGAAAATCTATGCCTGGTATGACAATGAATGGGGCTATGTGAACCGTCTGACCGATGTGGCGCGCATGGTAGCGCGCAGCCTCTGATGGCCAATATCCGCGATTACATCGCCGTCACAGCCGCTTATTGGGGCTTCACCCTGACTGATGGCGCACTGCGTATGCTGGTGTTGTTGCATTTCCACGCTCTGGGATACAGCCCGCTGGATCTTGCCTTCCTGTTCCTGCTTTATGAAGCGATGGGGGTTGTCACCAATTTCCTGGGGGGCTGGATCGGCACAAGGTTCGGCCTGCGTTCTACCCTTTATGCCGGATTGACCACCCAGATTGTGGCGCTGACCGCGCTGTCCTTTCTGAACCCGGGCTGGGTCGGGATCATGTCGGTTGCCTATGTGATGGGGGCACAGGCGCTCTCCGGGGTTGCCAAGGACCTGACCAAGATGAGTTCCAAAAGCGCGGTCAAGCTGGTGGTGAAGGAAACGGAGGGGTCGAACAATCTCCTCTTCAAATGGGTGGCGCTGCTGACGGGGTCGAAAAATGCCCTGAAAGGGGTCGGTTTTCTGATGGGCGGGCTGTTGTTGGAATATCTGGGTTTCCAGCAGGCTCTGTGGGCAATGGCTGCCGGTCTGGTGCTGATCCTGATCACGGTTATCGTCGTGATCCGCCAAGAACTGGGCAAGGCCAAACGTAAGATCAAAGGCGCCGAGCTTTTTTCGAAAAGCCGGGAGATCAATTATCTTTCTTTCGCCCGGGTGTTCCTGTTTGCCAGCCGCGACGTCTGGTTCGTCGTTGGCCTGCCGATCTACCTCTATTCCTCCCTGAATTGGCGCTTTGATCAGGTCAGCGCCTTTATGGCGCTATGGATTGTGGGCTATGGCATAATTCAGGCGGTTGTGCCGCGTTTCACCCGCAAGATCGACAGCAACCTGGAAGGGGCCAGATCGGCACGGCGATGGGCCGGCGGGTTATTGCTGGTGATGCTGGCCCTGACCGCTGCTCTGCAGGAAGGTGTGTTGTCACCGGTGGAACAAGACATGGTCTTGCTGGGGGGGCTGTTGTTTTTTGGCGGGGTTTTCGCGGTCAATTCGGCCCTGCATTCCTATCTGATTGTCGCCTATGCGGAACGCGAGACCGTAGCGCTCTCCGTTGGTTTTTATTACATGGCCAATGCGGTGGGGCGGTTTGCCGGGACCCTGCTGTCCGGCCTGGCTTTTCAACTGGGCGGGCTTGGGTTTTGTCTGGCGGTTTCCGCCTTTATGGTTTTGGTCGCCTGGCTCTCCATGTTTCCGCTCAGTCGGGTTGCAGATCCAAAAACGGCCTAGGGAATATCTCTTGTGCCGTTTTGGACATGGGATGATTTCATAGTAATTTCAATATTTTGATTGCTTGCTGCACTCGCTTTCTTCGCGCGGTGTAAAATCGGCCTTGCCGCCGATACCGAGCGCGCGCTACCGAAGACGGAGTTATATCGGTATATCACAGGATTATTGCCCAATGAGCGTGCTTAGCAGTCAGGACCAGCCGGTCAGCCCGAAAGAATATGCGGTTCTTGCGGCGGTTCTGATCCTGTGGGCACTCAACTTCCTGGCAATCAAATTCGGTGTCTCGGAAATGCCGGTCTGGACGGCGCTGGCGGTCCGTTTCTCGCTGGTCAGTGTGATCCTGCTGCCCTTCATCCGTTTTCCCAAGGGGCAGTTGGTGCCGCTTCTGGTCATCTCGGCGGTGCTGGTGCCTGGGCATTTCGGCCTGCTTTTCTGGGCGGTTGAGACCACCAACAGTGTCGGCGCGGTCTCTGTGATCGTGCAGATGAACCCGGCTTTTTCGATCCTTCTGGCCTGGCCGATGTTCGGTGACAAACCGGGTGTTAAGCGGATCGCGGGACTGACCATCGCGTTTATCGGGGTGGTGGTGCTGTTTTATGAGCCGGCTTTCCTGGATAATTTCCGGCCCCTGATCCTGGCTTTGGGGTCGGCGTTTTGTGTCGGCGCCTATATGGTCTTGGTGCGCCGATGGCAGGGGATTTCCCCACTCGCGATCATTTGTTGGACCTCTGCTTTCGGGACGCCGCTCTGCTGGGCGATCGCGCTTATCAATGAGCCTAGCCCCCTGGTGACCCTGCCGGAGGTCAGCCTGAAAGCCTGGTTGGGCATCAGCTATGTGGCGGTTGTCTCCAGCATTATTGCCCATGGGTCCTGGGCCTGGCTGCTGCGTCAACAGCCAATCAGCTTCCTGGTGCCTTTCACCCTGCTGGTGCCGGTGATTGCCATGATCGCCACCACCTTGGTGCTGGGCGAGGATCTGACCTGGCATATGGCTGGGTCCTGCGCGATTGTGCTGGCCGGTGTCGGCCTGATCACCCGGTCCAAGGCCTTCCGGAAATAGCCGGTCTCTTCCGATCAATGGCATAAGTCTGCTTGCCTGGCTCACGGCCTTGCGATGATAATGTCATTTGCCTGTGATGCCATGGGCTTATAGATCATGAGGATTAGGAACAGCAGGCTGGCCGGGAAGAAGGCCCGCGGATCGGACGATAGATGGAAGAGACATTTTCCCTGGTGCAGTCGGCCAACCAGATATTGGTGACGTTGCTGATTCTGGGGCTGGGTATTGCCATTCTTGTGGTGGCGGTTCTTTACATTCTGGATGTGACCCAGACCAAACACGCGATCCGGCGGAATTTTCCCGTGATCGGACGATTCCGGTATTTCTTTGAACATATGGGCGAGTTTTTCCGTCAGTATTTCTTTGCCCAGGATCGGGAGGAAATGCCCTTCAACCGGGCCCAGCGCAGCTGGATTTACCGATCGGCCAAGAACCTGGACAATACCATCGCTTTTGGCTCGACCCGGGATCTCAGTCCCGTGGGCACGATCCTGTTCGTCAATGGGGCGTTCCCGCCAATCGATCAGCATAGCGCCGAACCGGAGCCGCTGGTGATCGGGCCTTATTGCCGCGAACCCTACAGCACCCGGTCTTTTTTTAATATTTCGGGCATGAGTTTCGGGGCGATTTCCAAGCCTGCGATTCGCGCGCTTTCCAAGGGGGCCAAGGAATCCGGGGCCTGGATGAATACCGGAGAGGGCGGCTTGTCGCCCTATCATCTGGAAGGTGGTGCGGATATCGTTTTCCAGATCGGGACTGCCAAATATGGGGTGCGCGATGCCGAAGGGCGATTGAGCGATGACCGGTTGCGGGCGATCGCCGCTCACGACCAGATGAAGATGATTGAGATCAAGCTCAGCCAGGGGGCGAAGCCTGGCAAAGGCGGGATATTGCCCGGTGCCAAGGTGACGGAGGAAATTGCGGCCATTCGCGGCATCCCGGCTGGTTGTGATTCGATCAGCCCGAACCGCCATCCGGAGCATGAAACGGTGGCTGACATGCTGGATATGATCGCCCATGTGCGCGAGGTGACGGGCAAACCGACCGGCCTGAAGGCGGTGATTGGGGCCTATGGCTGGCTGGAGGATTTGTTTACCGAGATTAACCGGCGCGGGATCGAGAGCGCGCCGGATTTCTTCACCATCGATTCCGCCGATGGCGGCACCGGGGCGGCGCCCATGGGGTTGATGGACTATATGGGGCTGCCCTTGAAAGAAAGCCTGCCTTTGGTGGTGGATCTGTTGCACAAACACGGCCTGCGCGACCGGGTTCGGGTGATTGCCGGTGGCAAGCTGGTCAATGGGGCGGATGTGGCCTGGGCGCTGGCCATGGGCGCGGATTTTTGCGTTTCGGCCAGGGGCTTCATGTTTGCGCTGGGCTGTATCCAGGCCCTGCAATGCAACAAAAACACCTGCCCAACCGGCATAACCACCCATGATCCCGGTCTGCAAAAAGGGTTGGATCCGGTGGATAAATCGGTGCGGGTCGCCCATTACAAACGCAATATGGAATATAGTGTTGGCGTGATTGCCCATTCCTGTGGCGTACGCGAACCCCGCGACCTCCGGCGCTATCATTGCCGGGTGGTACAGGAAAACGGGCGTTCGGTGCCGCTGGAAGAGATCTATCCGGAATATCGGACGGGTTCATAAACCCTCCGATGAACTGAATTTAACCAGGGAGGAAGCAAAACATGCAAAAGGTCGCGCGGGGATCGCTTCCCAATTGGTTGCTTCTGATCTGTTTTCTGCTGTCGTCAGCGGTGGCGCAGGCGGCGGGGTTGACCGCGACTCATTCCCCGCTGGAACCGGTGCAGGATCAGTCGGCTCAAAAGGCACTGGATGATAACCCGGAGGCGGCGCTGGCCAGGCTGTCTGATGCGGAGGTGCGTGCGCTGCTGCTGGAACGGCTGCGGGAGCGAGCGCCAGACGCTGAGAAATCGTTCAATCCGGCGATCACGGCGTTCCAGCTGCAGGGCCATCTGGGGCGGCTGCATAGTGAGGCCTCGGCCATCTTTGGTGCCTTTCCGGAATTGCCGGGCATTTTCCCCCGGGCCTTTGAGGCGTTGAACCAGGATCGGGGGAAAGGGGGGGTGGACCGGTTCCTGCTAGCCTTTATCGCCGCGCTGGTGATCGGGGCCGGGGCGGAATATCTGCTGCGCCGCCGCATGAAGGCTGCGCGGGAGGCCGTGCGAGAACGGACCTGTGACAGCGATGGGGAAAAAGCCGCGGCGCTGGGCTTTCTCCTGGTGACTGATCTCTTAGGAATCTTTCTTTTCACCCTGGCGACCGTGGGCGGCATGCTGTTGCTGGCGGCGGGCGATGGTTATTACCGGACAACCTTTGTCTTTTATATGGCGGCGATCCTGATCATCCGGCTGGTCATCACAGGGGCAGATATTTTCTTTTGCCCGGATCATCCCAATCTACGCATTCCCCATTATTCCGACCGTGATGCGGGGGGGGTGCGTCGGGCAGTTTCTGCCACGGTCATCCTGGGCGCGTTCGGTTATTTCAGCTGTGCGCTGTTTGGCGTTCTGGGCATTGGCGGGCGGGTGCATCAGCTGCTGTTGATCCTGGTCGGCACCATGATCACCCTGGGCATGATGGCGACCGTGATTCTGGGGCGTCATGCACTTAAAGAAGATCTGCTGCATGAGGACCAAAAGCAAAGCATGATCCGGCTCTATATGGCGGCCGCCTGGCCCTGGGCCTTTGCCGCGATCATTGCGCTGATCTGGATCGGGGTGGTGCTGACCGCACTTTTGGGGCTGACCCCGCATTATGGCGCGGCGCTTTTTTCCATTGCGCTGTTGCTGTTGGCACCGGGCATCATCATGGCGCTCGAACGGGAGGCCAGGCGCTTCATCGCAAAAGAGGAAGAGGTGCGCGCGGCCATGCTGCGCGCGGCCAAGGTTTGTGCCTTTGTGGCGACTATTGTGTTTCTGGCCATGGCCTGGCGGATTGATGTCACCGGTATGGCCGGATCGGGGCTGAGCGGCCAGGTGGTCAATGCGCTGTTCCAGGTGGGGGTGACGATCCTGGTCGCTTATGTCTGCTGGAGTGCGGCCCGGATCTGGATCGATAAGAAAATCGCGGAAGAAGATAAAGCCTTTGCCCAAGAGGGCATGGATCTGGCCGAGATGGAGATTGGCGGCACCGGCCTGTCGCGGATCCGCACCTTGTTGCCTTTGGCAAAACGCACGGTCCAGATTACCATCGGGGCGATCGCAGTGATTGTCGCGCTCTCCGCCCTTGGTGTTGATATTGGGCCGTTGCTGGCAGGGGCCGGTGTGGTCGGCCTGGCGGTCGGCTTCGGGTCCCAGGCATTGGTGCGTGATATCGTTTCCGGCCTGTTCTTCCTGTTGGATGATGCTTTCCGGCTAGGCGAATATGTCAGTGTCGGCCATGTGAAGGGATCGGTGGAGAAGATTACCATCCGTTCCTTTCAGCTGCGCCATCATCTGGGCGCGGTCAATACGGTGCCGTTCGGCGAGATCCGCACCCTGTCCAATTTCAGCCGCGACTGGGCGATCATGAAGCTGCCCTTCCGGGTGACTTTTGATACCGACATTGAGAAAGTCCGCAAAGTGATCAAGAAGGTGGGGCTGAAACTGTTGGAACATCCCGAGATTGGCGAGGATTTCATCCAGCCGTTCAAATCCCAGGGGGTTTTGGAGGTGGATGATTACGGCCTGGTGGTGCGCGCGAAATTCATGTGCAAGCCGGGGCGGCAATTCCTGATCCGGCGCTATGCCTTCATGGCGGTGCAGGAGGCCTTTGCCCAGAACGGCATCGAATTTGCCCGGCCCGAGATCCGGGTGCGCGCAGAGGAAAATGACGATGCCGCCAATGCGGAAAAGGTCAAACAGGCAACCCGCCAGATGGAGGCGGGCGCGGCCCATGCCGCAACCCGTGCCCAGGACCAGCCGGAAAAGGACCAGACGCCGTCCTGACCCCGGGGGCAGTTTGCCGTGGTCGAGCCTGCGCGCCATGGTGACGCCGACGATCATATCCTGGCCTGTGACAGCTGCCGGGTCCAGATCGCGGGCGCGGATCTGGACCCGCATCATTGGCGCTGCCTCAATGACAGCATGTGGACCCCGGTCCCGGCGGTCCAGGTCACGGCCTGGCGGCTATTGAACCGGCTGGCGACGGCAGGCGAAGCCTGGGCCAATGACCAGCTGGAGATGCTTTATCTGGAGGAAGAAGTGGAGGCCTGGGCGCGTGCCGGCCAGGCCGGCGCGGATGATGATGATTTGGTGCATCGGGACAGCAACGGGGCGGTGCTGGCCGCCGGCGACACGGTGACATTGATCAAGGATTTGCCGGTCAAGGGCGCGGGTTTTACCGCCAAGCGCGGCACGGCGGTGCGCAACATCTCGCTCTCGCCCAGCAATGAGAAGCATATCGAAGGCCGGGTTAACGGACAGCAGATCGTGATCCTGACCGAATTCGTCAAGAAATCGGTCTGAGGTTATTCGGCATTCTGCCGATAGCGGAAACTGTCGGCGATCTTGATGAATTCCTGGATCACGGGGATGTCGGAGCGCTGTTTTCGCCAGATCAGGCATTCCCAGACATCCACCGTGATATCGGAAATGGGCAGCACCCGGAACCGGGGATCGGGCGGCACGTCACGCTGGAAACTGATGGTAATGCCGATATTATTGGCGACCGCCTCGTGGATCGCCTCCCGGGAATAGAGCAGCAGGCTGGTTTTTTTCTTTAGTTTCGCCTGCTTCAACAGCTTTTCCGTCATCACCTGGGTGACGGAATTGGGTTCGCCGGAAATGAAGGTCTCATTGCGTAGATCCTGGATCGAGATCCTATCAAAAGTGGCCAGTGGGTGCGCTTTTGATAGGACCGCGGCCAGCGGGTTTTGGCAGAACCGCATTACTTCCAGACGGTTGTCCTCCGGCCGTTCCGGCATCAGGCCGATATCGGCGCGCTGTTCCAGCAGGCTTTTAAAAACGATGTCGGTATCCGCATGTTCGATTTCCAGCCGCACCTCAGGGAATTTCTTTGTGAAGGCGGCAATGACCGGCATGAACACCTGGGAGGAGGAGGTGGCCAGTTTCAACGGCACCTGGCCCAGGCCCGGCGTGTTTTCCAACAATGCGTTGGCCGCGGCCTCCATATCATCCAGCTCCTGGGTGACACGGTAGAGCTGTAGCCCGAAGGGGGTGAGCTGGACCCCGTTTGGCCCGCGCTCGATCACCTGCTTGTTATAGTCGTTTTCCAGTTTGCGGATTTGGGCGGTCACCGCCGGCTGGCTGATCCCCAGATCTTGCGCCGCATGGGTGATATTCCTGCGCCGCGCCACCGCGTTCAGCGCCTTCATCTGGGGATAGGTGATGCCCATCAAAACCTCGGGGATGCCTGCTTTCGGTATGAGGGACTTCATAAATCACATTTATAGTGACGGGCAAAGTCATGAATTTCCCTGGTGATGCTTGCTGGTGTCTTTTGGGGCGGAATCATATGCCCAAGAGAGGCATTGCGGCCTATTGAACAATCGGCAGGATCTGAATAGGCTGCTGCCCGGTTATCATCAGCTGGGGGTTCAAGTGCAGCGGCATCCTTCATCCGGCATGGCGGCCAATATGGCATCCATGGTTTTTGACCGCGCAGAGCGGCATTATGCCCGTCTGGAACTGGATCAGGCGGAAACGCTTTATCTCGACCTGCTCCGCCATAACCCGGAGGCCCCGGAGATCCTGTTCCGGTTGGGGCGCATTGCTCATCAGCGCCACAATTACAAACAGGCCAAGATCTTTTATCGCAAGGCGATAAAGGGCAATGACAGGTTGGACTATCTTCATCGTAATCTGGGGATGACACTTTGCGAGCAGGGTTTGCTGAAGGAGGCGGAAAAACCCCTCCGCCAGGCCCTAAAAATTGCCTCGGACAATGGCAGTAACCATACCACTCTGGGTTATCTGCAACGGCTGAAGGGGGACATGGCCGCCGCGGAAGCCAGCTACCGCAAAGCGGTGGAGGTTGCGCCGGATAATGCGGATTGCCACAAGGAACTGGGTTATTTCCTGCTTTTCAAAGGTGACTATCGCGAAGGCTGGGCGCTGCATGAATATCGTTGGCGCGGACAGCGGCTGACCTCGGCGGTTTTCCAGGGCGGCAAGCCGCTTTGGGATGGGGTGGCGATGGCAGGCGAGGTTCTTTTGATCCATGCGGAACAGGGATTGGGCGATACGATCCAGTTCCTGCGCTATGTGCCCTTGGCAGTGGCGCAATCAAAGGCATCAAAGGTCATCCTGCGGATCCAGGCCGGACTGCTGTCGTTGCTGCCGGATTTAGGGGGGCAGGTGGAAATCCAATCGGCGGAGGAAGGCCTGGTGGATTTTGATCGGCATTGCCCGTTGGAGGCTTTGCCGCACCGGGTTTATGCCGATGGGCCACTCCGTGACTTTCCAAAACTGTGCCCGGATCCGTCACAAGCGCTGGCTTTGCAACCGGGCCCCTTGAAAATAGGCCTGGCATGGGCTGGAAATCCGATCCAGCCCAATGACCACCGGCGTTCAACCACTCTGGCAAAGCTGATGCCGGGCTTGCAGGCGCTGCACAAGCGCTTTGGCAATATAGAGCTGATCAGTTTCCAGCGGGACATAAATGAAAAGGACCGCGCTTTGATGGCAAAATGCGCCTTCATGCGGGATTGCGGGTATCTGGACATGGCAGCGATTGCCGCCACCATGCCGGGCCTGGATCTGATGATCACGGTGGATACGGCCATGGGCCATCTGGCCGGGGCCCTGGATGTGCCGACCTGGCTGCTGTTATCCAATGTTCCCGATTTCCGCTGGGGCCCAACAGGCGATCAGACCTCCTGGTATCCAAGCCTGCGCCTGATCCGCCAGGAAAAGGACGGCGACTGGGCCGGCGTGGCGCGGCGGATTGGTGCGTTGGAGGTTGAGAAGCGGGCTGATGCAACGGGTGTCTGAATCGGGCGCGATCGAAACGGTTTGGTGGGATTGGGCTTTAAGGCTCAGATAATGAAGACTTTATGGTTAAAGCTGTTTTCTCCACGAAAATCCTGCCTGACTATGATGACTTACCGGAAATCCATTATCATTTTCCGTGCAGTTATCTGAATCAGGTGTCCCAGGCCATTGGTGACTGGATCCTCTATTCCGGGCCGCGGCGGTCCAGCGGCGACCTGATGAGCGCTGGTGGCCGACAGCGCTATTTCGCGACCGCAAGGCTGGTGGAGATTCTGCCTGATCCAGTCCTGGAGGATCATCATTATGCCAGGGTTGAGGGCTATCTGGAATTTGACCGGCCGGTAATGTTCCGTCAGGGCGGAGACTATTATGAGAGTAACCTGCAAAAAGCTGACGGCTCCACCAACAAGGGCGCGTTTGGCCGATCCGTGCGCCTGTTGGAAGATCTGGAATATGACCGGATCCTTAAAGCGGGTTTCCGTGCTGATGAAATGGATTTCATCCCGGATATCTCGGAGGATGGGGAAGAAGGGCGGTTTAGCTTGGGCGAAGAGACGGCCACCTTCGACCATGGCGTGACCGAACGCCCGATGGTGGAACGCCTGCAGCGCCGCCGTTTTCGCGATCATGCCTTTGCCCGCCAGGTCAAACAGGCCTATGGCAATCAATGCGGCATCACGGGATGGAAGATCATCAATGGCGGTGGACGTCCGGAAGTGCAGGCGGCCCATATCCGCCCGGTGGCGGACAAAGGCCCCGATTCCATCCGCAATGGCATCGCGCTCTCTGGCACGGTCCATTGGATGTTCGACCGCGGCCTGATCAGCCTGGAGGATGATTTCACCATCCTGACCGCCAAGGACAAGGTGCCCGACACCATAGACCGGCTGATCCGCAAAGAGCGCAAACTGATCCTGCCTGAGAACCCGGATTTCCGGCCGCATCCAAGATTCTTGGACTATCATCGGCGGGTGGTTTTTAAGGGGTGAAGTGGCGCACCCGAGAGGATTCGAACCTCTGGCCTCTGCCTTCGGAGGGCAGCGC
This sequence comes from Aestuariispira insulae, assembly GCF_003385955.1. Classification (GTDB taxonomy): domain Bacteria; phylum Pseudomonadota; class Alphaproteobacteria; order UBA8366; family Aestuariispiraceae; genus Aestuariispira; species Aestuariispira insulae. The sequence goes on along the minus strand of NZ_QRDW01000006.1, from coordinate 18,147 downwards.
TCTATCCAGCTGAGCTACGGGTGCATCTCTGTCGCATAAGGTGGCGTCTCTGCGGAGCGCCGCGAACCGGGGTTGTATATCGCGCCCGGACCGGCTTGAAAAGATGAAAATTGCATATTCCCGATTTGGCGCGCCACAATCCTGATTGCGGCCACAAAAAATTCCGGGGCTCAGGGAATTATCCCCCAAGGGCGGCGGCGTGGCGGCGGTCCGGGCGGTATCCCGGCCCAAGGGCGGTTTTTTGCGCCTTTTCCCTTGCGGGCGGCTGAGGCTTTTGTCAAAATGTGATCACAAATACGCCGTGGCGGTTGCGGAACGGAACATGGCGGCGGCAGTACAGGCTGCGGGGCTGATTGACACTATCCTGGCCTTGCGGCAGCATCGCGCTTAGACAAATCAGGCCCGGTCCAACCGGGCTGCAACAATCCGGATCAAAGGCGGCCCTGGCGCTCCAAGGCCCCACAGGGACATGACAAGACGGAAGGCACATTCATGCGATATGAAGCACCCGGCACCATAGAAGAGGCGGCAACCCTGCTGGCCCGGGAAAGCGGGATTGCCCGCGTCCTGGCGGGCGGCACGGATCTGTTGGTGCAATTGCGCGCCGGCATGATCGAACCGGACCTGGTGGTCGATGTGAAACGCATCCCGGCCATGATGGACATTGTGGAGGAAAACGGCGGTTTCCGCATCGGGGCCGGGGTCAGTTGCGCGCGCATGGGCGAACATGCGGCCCTGGTCGCGGCCTGGCCCGGCGTGGTCGAAGGGGCGGAATTGATCGGCTCCACCCAGGTGCAGGGCCGCGCCACCATGACCGGAAACCTGTGTAATTGCGGCCCGGCGGCGGATTCGGTCCCGGGCTTGGTTGCGGCCAAGGCGGTGGCCACCGTGGTCGGTCCGGAGGGCCGGCGCGAGATCCTGGTCAAGGATATCCCGGCGGGGCCGGGCAAGAGCAACCTGAAAAAAGGTGAGATCGTCGAGAGCATCTTCCTGCCCAAGCGGCCGGAACGCTCGGGCGATGCCTATCTGCGCTTCATCCCGCGCACCGAGATGGATATCGCCGTCGTTGGCGTCGGCGTCAGCCTGACCCTGGACGCGGATGGCACCATAACGGAGGCCGGTGTCGGCCTTGGCGCGGTTGCGCCCACCGTTCTGGATGTCGAGGATGCGGCGAAAGCCATCATCGGCTCCAAACTGGACGAGGCGGCGCTGGAGAAATTGGCGGCGGCGGCAAGTGCTGCCTGCAACCCCATTAATGACAAGCGCGGCACCATTGAGTTCCGCGTGGACGTGGCCGGTGTGCTGGCAAAGCGCGCGGCGAAAATCGCCTACAAACGGGCGGGAGGCAAATAATCATGAGCGGCATTCACGTTTCCACCACCATCAACGGTGACCAGATCGATTATGTCTGCGAGCCGGAAGAAACCATGCTGGATGTGCTGCGCGACCGGCTCGGCATGACCGGCGCCAAGGAAGGCTGTAGCACCGGCGATTGCGGGGCCTGTTCAATCACCGTCGACGGGCGGCTCACCTGTTCCTGCCTGATGCTGGGCGCGGAAGCGGGCGGCCATGAAATCGGCACGGTCGAAGGCGTGGCGCAAGGCAATGAACTGCACCCCGTGCAGCAGAAAATCCTGGATCATGCGGCCCTGCAATGCGGGGTCTGCACACCGGGCATTGTTGTTGCGGCCAAGGCTTTGCTGGAAAAGAATCCGGACCCGACCGAAACAGAAGTGCGTTACTGGCTGGCGGGCAATCTGTGCCGCTGTACCGGTTATGACAAAATCATCCGTGCGGTGATGGATGCCGCCCAAGAGCTCAGGAGTGCGTGATCATGGCTGGTAACCAGGAATTTGACGCAGACCGCGCCCAGGATTTCCGTGTGGTCGGCACCCGTCCCGCCCGTCCCGACGGTATGGATAAGGTGACCGGCAAGGCACGCTTTGGCGCGGATATGAATATGCCGGGTCAGTTGATCGGCAAAATCCTGCGCTCACCCCATCCCCATGCCCGGATCAAATCCATTGACGCCTCCGAGGCCCTGGCCATGCCAGGCGTTAAGGCCGTGGTGACGGCTGAGGATTTCAATGCCGATGCCAAGGACCGGGATGTGCTGACCAACATCATGGCGCGCGACAAGGCGCTCTATGAAGGTCATGCGGTGGCGGCGGTGGCCGCGACCAGCCGGATCAAGGCCCAGCAGGCGTTGAAGCGAATCAAGGTCAATTATGAGATCCTGCCCCATGTCACCGATGTGGATGCGGCCATGCAGCCGGATGCGCCCATCCTGCATGACGATATGTTTACCCAGGGCCTGGACGAAAAACCGGCCAAACCCTCCAACATCAACGCCCGCCATGAATTTGGCCATGGCGATGTGGAGAAAGGTTTTGCCCAAGCCGATATCGTGATCGAGCGCGATTTCAAGACGGCCGCCACCCATCAGGGCTATATCGAGCCCCATGCCTGTGTCGCCAATGTTGGCGCCGATGGCATGTCCGAGCTCTGGGTCTGCACCCAGGGGCATTTCCATGTGCGTTCGCAATGTGCCAGCCTGCTGGGCATGGACGTCTCGCGCCTGCGGGTGACAGCCTCCGAGATCGGCGGTGGTTTTGGCGGCAAGACCACGGTCTTTATCGAGCCGGTGGCCCTGGCCTTGTCCCGTAAAGCAGGCCGACCGGTCAAGCTGGTGATGACCAGGGAAGAGGTGTTCAAGGCCTCCGGCCCGACCGCCAGCTCCTCCATGCGGGTCAAAATCGGTGTGAAGAAGGATGGCACCATCACGGCGGGTGAGGCATCTCTGAATTACCAGGGCGGGGCCTTCCCCGGTGCGCCGGCGGATTTCGGCGCCATGTCGGCCTTTGCCTGTTATGACCTGGAAAATGTGAAGGCGGTTGCCTTTGACGTGGTGACCAACCGCCCGAAAGGGGCGGCCTACCGGGCGCCGGGCGCGCCCATGTCGGTCTTTGCGGTGGAAAGCGTGGTGGATGAACTGGCCAAGGAAATCGGCATGGACCCGTTTGATCTGCGCCTGAAAAACGCAGCGCGCGACGGTTCCAAAAGCTCTTATGGTCCGAAATTCGGCAAGATCGGCCTGGTGGCATGCCTGGAGGCGGCCAAGGCGCATCCGCATTATGCGGCGCCTTTGGGCCCCAACCAGGGACGCGGCGTGGCCAGTGGCTTCTGGTTCAATTTCGGTGGAGAGACCTGCTCGAATTTGAATGTCAATGAAGACGGCACCATCACCCTGGCGGTCGGCACCCCGGATATCGGCGGCTCGCGCGCCAGCATGTGCATCATGGTGGCGGAAGAGCTGGAGGTCCCTTACGAGCGGGTGCGTGCCATCGTGGCCGATACCTCGGCGCTTGGCTTTAACGACACCACCGAAGGCAGCCGGGTGACCTTCTCCAGCGGCATGGCCCTGATCAAGGCCGCACGCAAGGCGAAGGAAGAAATGTGCAAACGAGCCGCCATGATGTGGGACATACCGGCCGAGGCGGTTTATTGGGCGGAAGGTGCCGCCCATCCCTCTGGTCCCAATGCCGGTGATTTCGAGCCAATGACCATTGAGGAAATCGCAGGCTCTGCCGCCAAGACCGGCGGGCCGATTGCGGGCCATCATGAATATAACGCCGACGGGGCGGGGGTCAGCTTCGGCACCCATATCGTTGATACCGAGGTGGATCCGGAAACCGGCTATGTCAAAATTCTGCGCTACACCGTGGTTCAGGATGCGGGTAAGGCGATCCATCCCGATTATGTGGAAGGCCAGTTCCAGGGCGGCGCGGTGCAGGGCATCGGCTGGGCCCTGAATGAGGAATATATCTATGGCGAGGATGGCCGTCTGCAAAACGCCACTTTCCTGGATTACCGCCTGCCGGTGGCGTCTGATCTTCCCATGATCGACACGGTCATTGTCGAAGTGCCGAACCCGGGCCACCCTTATGGGGTGCGCGGGGTTGGCGAGACCGGCATCGTGCCGCCGCTGGCGGCGCTGGCCAACTCGGTCTCGGCGGCGGCGGGTGTGCGCCTGACCGATCTGCCCATGTCACCGCCGAAGGTGTTGAAAGCCATCGGTGCCACCAAACTGGCGGCGGAATAAGGCAATGCCGGTCCATCAGGTGACGCTTTCGGGGATTGTGGCCAAGACAGCCGGGCTGACCGCGCTGGAGCTGGAGGGGAACAACATCCGCCAGCTGCTGAAATCCCTGGAAGCCGCCTGCCCGGATCTCGGGCCGCTGATCGCGAAAGGGGTGGCCGTCTCCATTGACGGCACCCTCTATCGCGACGACTGGTTCCAGCCGATCCCCGAAGGTGCGGAGGTCTTTGTCATTCCGCGCCTGGCAGGGGGGTGAAGAAAGAGCCTAAGGCTAGATGATGCTATTGGCGCTGCTTTCTCCTGGCTTAGTCAAGTCCTTTGCATCTCCAAGCTTCTCCTTTTACGGAGGTCCAGCCGTTATTAGATTGAAAATCCTGCCAAGTCACGTGTGTCGCTTGTATTTGCTCGGCTTGCTCCATGGCTTCAATCTTGGCTTCATTGATTCCGTACTTAATCCACACTCCACCTTTATCGGATTGACCGAAAACGATACCTGCGCTCTTGCAATCTTTCACGGCGTCTGGTCCTGCTGCGAGCACATTCCCGTGCTGTGTGACTGGTACTGTTTGACAAGCCCCGAGCAACAATGCTCCGAAAACTACCGATCGCCTCATTTCAATCTCCCCCGTTGAATTTGTGGTTTTTCTATCGCTGATTGAGCCCTGTGACAACTCGGGTCACTAATCCTGAAGCTAAGATATCTCGTCAAAATCTGGGGATTGTCCACTGGGACTCAAGGTATCATATAGATGTACGGTAGGATTTCTCTAAGGTGTCCTGTTATCTCAGCCATGGTACGGGATTCAAGTGTAACACGCACATCAACTGGTTCCCGGCACTACCCCAGCCGTGCCTTCAACCCCGCCAGGTAGTTTTCCACCAGCGCATGGGCCAGCGCCCTTGTATCCTCGTCCGAGACAATTTCCAGCTTGTCAGCATTGGCCAGCTGGCAGATGCCGTGCAGGCTGGACCAGAGCACGCGGGCAGAGAGCTGGCATTCCGGATGGTCCGGTTCCGGGAAAAGCGGTGCAAGCGCCGCCTCCAGCAGGGAGAGAACCCGCGCGATCCGCGCCCGGTACCAGTCAGGCAGGGGCGTGCCGTCGGGCAGCTTATGGTCGAAAAGCAGGGACCAGAGCCGGTCATTCCCGCCGATGAAATCAAGATAGGCGTCCAGCAGCTGGCGGATATCCTTCTTCGGCTTGCCGGATAATGCCACTTCGCCCAAGCGGTCATGCAACTGATCCAGCGTGCCCGCATTCACATGCAGAGCGATCTCATCCAGATTCTTGAACAGGTTATAAAGCGTGCCCGCGGAATAGCCGATCCGCTTGGCAATATTGCGCGCGGTCAGGCCCTTCAGCCCGTCATGCACCGCAATATCACGGGCGGCCTGCATGGCCAGCGCATAGAGTTCTTCTCGGTTATGGTCGGACCGGCGGGCCATGGTTTTTCCTTAAAATTTGAACATCGTTCATTTTACGGTTGCGCCCCTGATCAGTTCAAGCTATATAAACTGAACAGCGTTCAATAAATGATGTTCAGAAAATCCGCGAAAGCGGTTTTGTTCACGCTAAAAAATGAACGATGTTCATTAAAAGAATGAAAGGACGGTATCATGTTGAGTAAATCCCAGTTCCTTGCTGCCTCCATGGCCACCATGGCCGGCATTCTGACAATCTTTCTATCAAGTTACCTGATGCAGGCAAAACCGGCGGCAACTTTTTTACCGGACCTGATCCAGGTCCTGGAAAACCGGTTAAACCCCTTTGCCCGATAGCGGGACATCCCCTTTTTCATCTGAATATTGAACGGCGTTCATATAGAGGAGAAATCCAATGATATCCTTGAAACGAAAACTCATGACAGGGATCTGTCTCTCGGGCCTGCTGGTGGCGGGCACGGCAACCCTGACCGACGCGCAAGCGGCCGGTCTGCTCACCCCCGTCCATGGCGGGCAAGCGCCGCTGGAGATTCGGGACCACAAGGTCGATGTTGTGATCGAGGATGGCTATGCCATCACCACGGTGGAACAGGTTTTCACCAATCCCCATGGCCGGGATCTGGAAGCGGTCTATTCCTTCCCCGTCCCGGAAAAGGCCGCGGTCAGCAGCTTCACCTATTGGATCGACGGCAAGCCGGTTCAGGGGGAGGTGATGGAAAAGGCTGAGGCCCGCAAGATCTACGAAGAGGAAAAGGCCAGCGGCCGCGAGGCGGCGCTGACCGAGCAGGATGACTATAAAACCTTCGATATCTCGGTCTGGCCGGTACGCGCTGGCCAGGATGTGAGGATCCGCCTGGGATATATCCAGCCAACCCATATGGATACCGGTGTCGGGCGCTATAACTATCCGCTGGAAGAGGGCGGGGTTGATCCTGAAAAAATGTCCTTTTGGACGTCCCAGGACCAGGTGACGGGTCGGTTCTCTTTCGATCTTACCCTGCGCAACGGCTATCCGATCGAAGCCCTGCGCCTGCCGAAACATCCCCAGGCCCAAATCACCCGCCTGAAAGACCATGAATGGAAGGTGCATCTGGATAACGGTGTCCGGTTGGCCGGTTATGAAGGCGATGGGGAGGCCGTGGCGATTGATGGTGGTCAGGGCGAAATCGCCCTGAAGAGCCAGCCGTTCCGCCTTGACACGGACATCATCACCTATTGGCGGCATCAAGACGGCCTGCCTGGATCCATCGACCTGATCACCCATAAGCCGGAGGCGGGCAAGCGCGGCACTTTCATGCTGGTGGCGACACCGGGGGATGATCTGGCCCCGATCACCAAGGGGCGTGATTGGGTCTTTGTACTGGATAAATCCGGCTCCATGGAGGGCAAGTTCGATACACTGCTGGAAGGGGTTGAGCAGGCGCTTCACAAGGTGCCGCCCAACGACCGCTTCCGGATCGTCCTGTTTGACAGTTCGGTGCGTGAGCTCACAAGGGATTTCCAGCCCGCGACCGAGGCGAATGTCCGCTCGATGATCGATCTGTTGAAAACCGTCCGGCCCGATAATGGCACCAATCTCTATGCCGGGATGGCCACGGGGCTCAAGGGACTGGATGCCGACCGCACGACGGGTCTGATCCTGGTGACCGACGGGGTTGCCAATGTGGGAGAAACGGAAAAGCGGAAGTTCCTGGAATTGGTTCAAAATCAGGATGTGCGCCTCTTTACCATGATGATGGGCAACAGCGCCAACCGGCCGTTGCTGACCCAGGTTTCGAGCGAATCCGGCGGCACGGCGCTGGCCCTTTCCAACAGTGACGATATTGTCGGTGCGATCATGTCCGCCACCAGCAAGCTGGGGCATGAGGCGCTGCATGATATGTCGGTCGATATCGATGGGGTCAAGGTGACCAGCCTGGAGCCACAGCGGATCGGCAGCCTCTATCGTGGCCAGCAATTGGTCCTGTTCGGCCATTATTGGAAAGGCGGGGAGGCGGATGTGACGATCCGGGCCAAGATATCGGGCCGTGATGTCACCTATCAATCCCGTTTTCCCTTCCCGGAGACCAGTGACGAGAATCCCGAGATTGAGCGTCTGTGGGCCTTTGCTGCCATTGAAGGCATGATGAAGGATGATGCGACCTTCGGTGCTGATGAGGACCGAAAGCAGGCGGTGGTGGATCTCTCGGTCGAGAACGGAATCGTGACACCCTATACCTCCATGATCGTGCTGCGCGAAGAGGTTTTCAAACAACGCGGCATTGACCGGAAGAATAAGGATCGGGTTGAAAGTGAGCAGCTGGCCCAGGCCGCGCGCGCCCAGGCTCAGGTCACCAGCAACCGCGTGGACCAACAGACACCGGCCTTTCAGAAACCGCGTCCCAGCTACAGCGGCGGTGGCACCAGTGGCGGCGGCTCCAGTGCGCTTGGCCCGTTCTGGGCGGTCTTCATGGCTCTGCTGGGTGGGGTGGCGCTGCTGTCCCGCGGGAGGCGGAAATGACCGGTTGGATTATGGCTGGCGAGGAAAACCGGGGCGGTCTTACGCCGCCCTGGTTCACCCTGGGTGGTCTTGCCGTTCTTCTGGCGCTGGCTGGTGTGGCGGGCTTTGTGCCCGAAATCTTTACCTACCACCGTGAGGCGATTGTCGGCGGTGAATATTGGCGGCTGGTAACCGGCCATCTGGTTCATCTGGATCCGCAGCATTTGCTCTGGAACGGTCTTGCCTTTGTGCTGATCGGCCTGTTCCTGGAAATGATTGCCCGCTGCCGCGCCGCTCTGCTGGCCCTTGTCTCAGCAGTGCTGATGGTGGTTTTGGATGGCTATCTCTGGCTGGGCCGTCCGGACATCGCCTATTATTGTGGTCTTTCCGCGATATTGAACGGCCTACTGGCTTTTTGCCTTGTGGCGTTGCGCGATGTTCTGGACCGACGCATTTGTTGGCTCTTTGCCTTGGGTGCGCTTTTCAAGATCGGCTATGAAATGCTGAGCACGAACAGTTTGGTGATGGATCTGGCCTGGCCCGCCATGCCGGACGCCCATCTGGCGGGTTTCCTGGCTGGCGGGGTTCTGGGCCTGATCTGGGCTGCACTATCTTCTATTTGGGCTGAGTTTCGGATTTTGGTGCCGGCAGGAAGGGGTAAAGATGCTGCTTGATGATGCCCCGGGGCAGCGGGTCGCCAACGGTGCCGTATTTTTCCGGCCAATGCTGCCCCGGCATGAGGTAAGTGCCAAAAATTTTGTCCAGCAGCGGCAGATGGGCGGCATAATTCATATCAATCGCGATTGCGTCCGACGAATGATGCCAGTGATGAAACTGCGGTGTGGTGATCAGATAGCGCAGCGGACCGAAATTGCCGCTGAAATTGGCATGGATGAAGACCGCCTGGAAACTGGCGAAGACCACATAGATATCCAGTGCCTCTTTCGATGCACCCAAAAGGTAGATCATCACCATGGAGAAGGATCGCACGCACAGCGTATCCAGAAAATGGGTGCGCGAACCGGCCAGCCAGTCCATGTTTTCTGAACTGTGATGTACCGCGTGAAAGCGCCAGAGGAACGGCACCGTGTGGAACAGGCGATGGACCCAATACTGCGCAAAATCGGCGGCAAAGATCAGACCGATCACCTGAAGGATCAGCGGCAGGTCCTGGATCCAGGCCTGGAAGCCGGCGGACACCGCCCAATTGAAATAGCTTGGCGCAAAACCGTTCACGATCAACAGGATCACACCGATCATCAGATGATTGAAGGCGAAATAGACCAGGTCATGGCCCCATTCCGGACGCAGGATCGCCTGTTCCCGATATTTCGGCCAGAGCTTCTCAATGAAGATAAAGACGGTGGCCGTGGCCAGAAGATCCAGCACCAGCCAGTCCAAGCCTGCAAAATACGCAGTCGGCTCAATGGCTGGGCCCTCGGCCCAATAGCCGCCCAGGGCAAAGGCGGTCAAAGTCGCCAGAATGCCAACCGCCCCCAGCCGTTTGCGCCGGTTCAGGATAAAGGTCAGCAGGCCGAAGGTGATCGAGGCCCACATGCCATATTTCAGGATCTCGCGCAAAAGGGCGGGATCATAGGCGGCGCGCAGTTCCGGTGTGGTGAGGTAGCTTGGGAATTTGTAACAAAGCACAGCCAGGATGCTCAGCAGGCCGAGCGCAACGGAGATAAAGCCGCTGATCCTACCTTCGCCCATGCGAAAGGCGCGATCGCTCATATCCTCGGTCTGGCGTTTTGGAAATTCGGCCTGATTCATTCATTTTCCCCCTGTTCGTCTGGCCTTCCCACGATGAAGGGAATTCAGACGGTTTGTCATGATGCTGTCATAAACGCATCAGGGGCGCATAGGCAATCTCCAAGAAAGCTATGCTGTGAGGCTCTCGGGGTCAAAGGTGGTTTTTTCCATATGCCGGTAACGCGCGAACTGGTCCTTGATCAGGGATAGTCGCACTTCCAGTGGCGGCGGGTTGTCGATTTCCAATAGCGGTGTGCGCAGCGGGTCAAAGGCTGGATTTTGAAATTCCAGGGACAGGCTCATGCGCGGCACTTCTGAGCGGCCGGTAGCACGGCCGCTCCAATGGAACAGATCCTGAGGCCAGCCCAGCACAGACCCGACTTTTGCGGGCAGTGGCCGCCCCTGTCGATAATCGATGCGGTCCGGATCATCTAGCGGTGGATCATATTGGTTTTCCACGCTTCTGGGCAGTACATGCATGCAGCCGTTATCCTCGTCCGCGTCGGTGAGCGGGACCCATAGGGACAGGCTCATCAGCAGATGGCCGCCAAGTCCGTCCGGGAAACGGGTTTGCGCCTGGCAATCGCGATGCGCGGGCCAGCCGCGCGAACCGGCTTCGGTCGAGAGATGCCAGGCCCAGAAATTGGGCAGCAACCGATAATCGTCGCCGAGGAAGCGGCTGACCAGAGGTCGGAGCGCAGCAAACAGATGCCAGGGCTGATCATAAAGATAGATACAGACCGGCGGCAGACCGTTAGCGGCCAGATTACATATCCCATCGCGCAATGGTGTGACCCAGGCATTGTCGAAAACCGGGGGCAGTTGAAGATAGCCTTCTTCTTCCAGATTTCGTGAAACGGTGGCCATGTCGGGCCAGCCTCCCATAGGCGGACGGCTGGCCAAGTCTGATTGACCGATTGTCAGATGGGGATTGATCTGTGCCCAGTCAGGCATGATGTGGGGCGCTCCGTCTTAACTTTGCCGCTGGTTTATCCGCTGGCGCGGTGGCTGACCAGCTTTTGATTCACTCTTCTTTTACCTCGCTCGGCTATCCTGAAAACCTGACGCTGCGCTGTGAACCGGAAGTAACAGGTATCGGGAGACACCGATGATCGGTCGTATCAGAGGCATATTCGCCAGAAGTATATGCGGTTGTTGCCTGATGATGATCGCTGTGGCGATGGTTGTGCCGTCGCAGGGTGGGGCCTGGGGCCAGACTGTGTTCCTGGTGACAGGCAATGAATATGCTCCTTTTACGGATGAAACCCTCCCGGAAGGCGGTCTATTCACTAAGATCGTGCGGATGATTTATGATCGGAACGGAGAGGCCGTGGAGTTTGCGTTTCGTCCCTGGAAACGGGGATATCTGGAAACGTTGGAAGGTCGCTTTGAGGCGACATTCCCCTATATCCTGACCGATGAACGGGCCGAGGCATTTTATTTTTCCGCGCCGGTCCTGTTTGTTCTGGTCCAGCTTTACACCAAGTCAGACAGCGATTTTTTCGCCGATGAATATAATGATCTGACCGGACGGCAGACCTGCCTGCCGAATGGCTATGCCAACACCACGCGGATTGAGCGGCTGGTGGAGCAGGGCAGACTCAAACGGGTCACGGCAACTTCCATGGCCAGTTGTCTGCGCCGTCTGGCTCAGGGACGGGTTGATTTTGTCGAACTGAACAATTTTGTCGCGCCGACCGTAATTCGTGAAACCGGTTTGGTGCCGGGTGTCTTCCGGGTGCTTGAACTGACCACGGATAAAGTGGGGCATTATGTTCTCTATCCGAAGAGCGGGCCCGATGCGGGAAACAAGCGGGACCGGTTCGATGCAGCCTTGGAAGAAGTGCGAAAAACCGGTGAGCTTGACCGGCTTATTGAAACCTATCTTCAGGGCCTGAACCCAAATTCATGAAGCATGCTATCAAGTCTTTCTTGCTTGTTAGAGGAGAAACAGGCTAATTGTTGCCTGCATAAGTAGTTCATTTTATCAAAATTCTTTGAAAATGCGGTAATACTGCTTGTGTGACCTATATGGTTCATGTGTTATTAAGTCTTAGAAGGCATAATAGCCGGGTCTGGATACTGAGGGGCAATTGGTATTCAGGGGGTTGTGATGGTCGTTGAAACACCTGGCGGTTCTGGAACCGGCAATGTTAGCGAATCACAGTCGTTAGGGTCCGATGCGACCCGAGCAATTGATGTGATTGAAATCACCGGGCCGGAAACGGTAACGGTGCCTCATGGTTTCTTGATCCTGGATGCGGAATATTCCCGCAGCGGCCAGGACATGATCCTGGAAGGGCCTGACGGATCAACCGTTGTGCTGCAGGATTATTATAACCAGGATATTCCCCCTGATCTGATCACCGAAAGCGGCGCAATGATTACCGCCACAGTCGCTCAGCGGCTGGCGGGTCCTCTGGCGCCTGGACAGGTTGCGCAGACCGGCCCCTCCGAAGTCCTCGGCGAGCCGATCGGCGAAGTTGAAAATGGCGTTGGCACGATCACGGTGACCCGGGCCGATGGCACCAAGGTGCAACTGGCAACCGGCGATCCGGTTTTTGAAGGTGACATCATCCAGACCGGCGCAGATGGGTCCCTTGGTATTATCTTTGTGGATAAAAGCACCATGTCCATGGGTGAGGATGCCCGCCTCGTCATGGACGCGATGGTTTATGACCCCAGCACCAATCTCGGCACCCAGGTGTTTAACGTGGTGCAGGGCGCCTTTGTCTTTGCCAGCGGTGTTATCGGCAAAAATGATCCCGACAGCGTCACCGTCACAACCCCGGTGGCGACCATTGGGATCCGCGGCACCAAATACGGGATCAATGTCAGCGCCCTGGATGGCGAATCCACCATCACTGTTTTTGAAGGCGCAGTGAATGTCTTCAACGATGGCGGCCAGTCCGTGCTCAGCGCCTTTGGTGACAGTGTCACCATCAGTGACATTGGTGGCGTGCACAGTGATGTCTTCTTCATGGATGACGGCGCGCAAAAAGCGACTTACGGCAATGCGCTGTCCTATTCGCCGAAACAACCGGATATCGATCCCTCCGAGATCAAGGATGCTAATGACAGTGCCGAGGTGGATTTAGATGCCATCGCGGATGAATTGGAAGGCATTGAAACCGCGGCTGGGCCGGAGGCTCAGACCAGCGGTGTGGCGGATATCGAATTTCTCAATAATCTCGATAACGATATTGGGGGTGAAGACGTCGATGGTCCGGAAACCCTCGGCGGTAGCGGCGGCGGTGGCGGCGGCGGTGGCAGCGGCGGCGGTTCCAGTACTCAGTCTGGTCAGACAGCTCAGTCTTCCGAGACCGTTGATGAAGATCTTACTGCCGAGCCGGGGACGGTTACCGTGAACAGCATCTCTGCGGCAGACATTGAGGCTGCGGCGGAAAATGATGAAACAATTACTGTGTCTGGCACGGCGATCGGCGGTGATATTTCCGAAGGTGATGAAGTCAGTTTCACACTTGACGGTCCGGATGGCCCGATCACCTATACAACCACTGTGGATGCAGATGGTAACTGGCAGGCGGATGTGCCGGGTAGCGTGCTGGGGGATGATACCGAGTTTGAAGTCACAGTCTCTTCTTCGGATGCGGCTGGCAATACGGTTACCAGCACCGGGAACGGCATTGACACGAATCCAAGCGACACCCAGCCTGAGCCAGGCACTGTTACGGTGGATGCAATCACCGAAGATGATCTGGTGACGGGAGTAGAATCTGAAAGCGATATCACGGTTTCCGGTACTGCGACCGGCGGTGATATTGCCGAAGGTGATACGGTCAGCTTCACCATCAATGGCACCGATTATTCCACGACGGTTGGTGCCGACGGCACCTGGTCTGTGGATGTGGCCGGGTCCGATCTGGCGGCGGATCAGGCATTCACCGTTTATGTCTCTTCGACCAGTGGCGGCGGTGACGCGGTTACAAGTTCCGGTGTTTCCGTCCATGGGGCGGATACCGAGGCCGACGCAGGCTCTGTCACAGTAGATCCGATCACCAGTGACGGCATTCTCTCGGCTCAGGAAACCGGCGGCGATGTGACCGTTTCCGGCATGGCGGCCGGCGGTGATATCTCGGAAGGCGATACGGTCAGGTTCACCGTGAATGGCACAGACTATTCGACAACCGTTGGGGCCGATGGTTCCTGGTCCGTGGATGTGGCGGGAACGGATCTGGCGGCGGACACGGAATTTGAGATTAATGTTGTCTCCACCGATGCTGTCGGGAATGAGGTCACCTCCAGCGCAACTTCGACCCATACGGTTGATACGCAAGCGGAAGCCGGGACGGTCACGGTTGATGCCATCACCAGCGATGATGTGGTTAATGCGGCGGAAGCCGGCGGCGACGTGGCCGTTTCCGGTACCGCAATCGGCGGCGATATCTCGGAAGGCGATACGGTCAGTTTTACCGTGAATGGCACAGACTATTCGACGACCGTTGGGGCGGATGGCACCTGGTCCGTGGATGTTGCCGGTTCCGACCTGGCAGCGGACACGGAACTTGAGATTAATGTTGCCTCCACCGATGCTGTCGGGAATGAGGTCACCTCCAGCGCAACTTCGACCCATACGGTTGATACTGAAGCGGAAACGGGCACTGTCACGGTGGCCTCCATCACCAGCGATGATGTGGTTAATGCGGCGGAAGCCGGCGGTGATGTGGCGGTTTCCGGCACAGCGACGGGCGGTGATATTTCCGAAGGCGACACGGTCAGCTTCACGGTTAACGGCACGGATTATTCCACCACGGTGGGGGCGGACGGCTCTTGGTCCGTGGATGTTGCCGGTGCCGACCTGGCGGCGGATACCGAGTTTGAGGTCTCTGTTGACTCTTCCGATACGGCAGGCAACACGGTTACCTCCAGCGCGACCTCGACCCATACGGTTGATACGCAAGCGGAAGCCGGAACGGTCACGGTTGATGCCATCACCAGCGATGATGTGGTTAATGTGGCGGAGGCCGGAGAGGATGTCACGGTATCCGGTACCGCGGCTGGTGGCGATGTTTCAGAAGGTGATACGGTCAGCTTCACGGTCAATGGTAAGGATTATTCCACCACGGTGGGGGCCAATGGCACTTGGTCCGTGGTTGTTGCTGGTGCCGATCTGGCAGCGGATACCGAGTTTGAGGTCTCTGTAACCTCCTCTGATGCGGCCGGAAACACGACCACTTCCAGCACGACCTCAACCCACATGGTTGATACCCAAGCGGAGGCCGGGACTGTCTCGGTTGATGCGATCACCAGTGATGATGTTGTCACGGCCACGGAAGCCGGGGGTGACATTACCGTATCCGGCATGGCGACCGGCGGCGATATCTCGGAAGGTGATACGGTCAGTTTCACCGTGAACGGTACCGATTACACCGCGACCGTTGGGGCAGATGGCTCCTGGTCTGCAGATGTGGCGGGAACGGATCTGGCGGCGGATACTGAGTTTGAGGTCTCTGTTGCCTCTTCCGATGATGCCGACAATACGGTTACTTCCAGCACGATTTCGACCCATACGGTTGATATCGGTGCGGATGGCGTGACACTGACCGCAGAAGAAGAAGTTACCGCAACCGATTCTGATGGCCTGGGCGGGGACGATTCCGTCGACGGGTCGGCTTCGGACAGTGACCAGCATCTGCGTGGCGGTGGTGGTGATGACATGATCGCCGGCGGTTCGGGCAGCGATGTTTTGGTTGGTGATGGCGAGCCGGATAATCTGGTCACCGCGCCGCTTGGTATTGCGGCGGCACTGGTGGACGATAACGAAGCGCTTACAGTCACCATCAGCGGCGTCCCCGAAGATGCCGTTTTAAGTGCCGGGACACAGGATCCCGACGATCCGACCGTTTGGACATTCACGTCGGCGGAAGAACTGGATGCGCTGGGCAGTGTGACCATCACGATGCCAAGTGATGCGGAAGGCTTTGATGTTACCGTGACCGCCACGGGCACGGAGACCTTCAATGGTGAGACGGCTTCAGAAAGCCAGACCATTTCCGTGACAGTTGCCGAATTTGAAGAAGGTGACGATGTCATCACCGGTGGTGCCGGGGATGATACGCTGATCGGCGGCGGCGGGGATGACACGCTGGATGGCGGTGTGGATGTGGATGATGTGCGCGGCGGTGACGGCTCGGATACCGGTCTCTTCACCGTGGGTGAAGGCGGCGAAGGCGAGATTTATGACGGCGGGGACGGCACCGACAGCCTGGTGGTCAGCTATAGCGCGGAAGATCTGGAAAATCCGGATATTGTGGCCGCCCTCCATGAATTGCAGGATTTCATCGGCAATCCGGACAATGCCGGTGTCGAACAGACCTTTGATGCCCTTGGTCTGACGGTCAAAAACTGGGAAAGCCTGACCCTTGATGGGCCGGAATTGCCTTCTGAGGCAACGGTAACCGGTGACGATAGTGTTGAAACCACTGAAGACAGCGTCACGACCGCAACCGGCTCGCTTTCCGTAACGGATCAAAATCCGGGAGAGGCCTATTTCCAGACCCAGGATGGTACCAGCGGCACTTACGGTTCCTTCTCGATCGATGCGGATGGCAACTGGTCTTATGACCTGAATAATGACGCCACTGATGTTCAGGCGCTTGGCGCAGGCGACAGCCTGACCGAAAGCTTCACGGTCCTGACCGGTGACGGCACGGAAGAGACCGTGACCATTACCATCAACGGCACCGATGATGCGCCGGAAATTTCCGGTGATGACAGTGGTGCCGTGACCGAGGATACCACCCTGACCGCCAGCGGCACACTGACCGCGACCGATGCGGATGCGGGCGAAAGCGGCTTCCAGGCGCAGAGTGATACGGCGGGTTCCTATGGTTCCTTCTCGATCGATGCGGATGGCAACTGGTCTTATGACCTGGCAAATGATGCCACTGATGTTCAGGCATTGGGCGCAGGCGACAGCCTGACCGAGAGCTTCACGGTCCTGACCGGTGACGGCACGGAAGAAACCGTGACCATCACCATCAACGGCACCGATGACGCGCCGGAAGTGTCCGGCAGTTTCGCCGGCGCGGTGACGGAAGGCGACGAAGGCGATGTGGCCACCGCCACCGGTACCATTGCGATCAGTGATATTGATGCGGGCGACAATCCGGTCTTTGAGGCCACCTCGGAGAGCGGTGCCTATGGTTCGCTGGAACTGGATGGCGACGGCAACTGGACCTATACCCTGGATCAAGGCTCCGTACAGGATCTGACGGCGGGTGAGGTGGTGACCGACACCATTACCCTGACGGCGAGCGATGGCACGACCCAGGATATCACGGTGACCATCACCGGCACCGACGATGATGCCATTGTCAGCGGTGATTTCACCGGTTCCGTGGAAGAGGACGGCAGCGCCCGGGCCACGGGCAGCCTGTCTATTGACGACGCCGACAATGCCAATGCGGATTTTGTCTCCCAGAATAATACCGAAGGTTCTTACGGCAGCTTCTCGATCACGCCGAGTGGTAACTGGACCTTTAATCTGGATAATGACAATGCGGATGTGCAGGCGCTGGGTGATGGCGAGAGCCTGACCGAGACCTTCACGGTTGTCACTGATGAGGGTGTTGAGAGCCAGGTGACGATTACCATCGACGGCACGGATGACGCGCCGGAGGTATCCGGCAGCTTCACCGGTGCGGTCTCTGAAGGTGACGCGGGCGATGTGGCCACGGCCACCGGCACCATTGCGATCAGCGATATTGATGCCAGTGACAATCCGGTGTTTGAAGCGACCACGGCCAGCGGCGAATATGGCTCGCTGGAACTGGATGGCGACGGCAACTGGACCTATACGCTGGACCAGGGCGCGGTTCAGGGGCTGAATGAGGGCGATCAGGTCACCGATACGATCACTCTGACCGCGACTGACGGCACAACCCAGGACATAACCGTGACCATCAACGGCACCGATGATGCACCGGAAATTTCCGGTGATGACAGTGGTGCTGTGACCGAGGATACCACCCTGACCGCCAGCGGCAGCCTGACGGCAACCGATGCGGATGCGGGCGAGTCCGGCTTCCAGGCGCAGAGTGACACCGAAGGCACTTACGGTTCCTTCTCGATCGATGCCGATGGCAATTGGTCTTATGATCTGGATAATGACGCCACTGATGTTCAGGCGCTTGGCGCAGGCGACAGCCTGACCGAAAGCTTCACGGTCCTGACCGGGGACGGCACGGAAGAAACCGTGACCATTACCATCAACGGCACCGATGATGCGCCGGAAATTTCCGGTGATGACAGTGGCGCTGTGACCGAGGATACCACCCTGACCGCCAGCGGCACACTGACCGCGACCGATGCGGATGCGGGCGAAAGCGGCTTCCAGGCGCAGAGTGATACGGC
>NZ_QRDW01000005.1 GCF_003385955.1 Aestuariispira insulae | reverse complement strand
TCGCCTTGCCAGCATCTCCAGCACTGCACCCATCAGCGCCGGGCTGACATCCCGCCCGGCCATCACCTGGTGGCCACCAGCCAGGGTGATCGACATATTATAAAGGGGAGTGGATCCACCAGGGGAAAGACCAGGGCCGATCTCTACGGGGAGGAAATCAGCCACATCTTCCCTGACCGGTTCAGGATCAACGGCAGCGTCGGGAAACTTCCTGCGCCAGTCATAGATTTGGGACGGATCGACATTATGCCGGTCAGCAACTGCCCGGACACTGATGCCCGGATGTGCCGCTTCCCGCACAATCTGCTTCTTGGCCGCCATACTCCACTGTCGGCCGCGCTTCCTGGCATCTGTCATGGTCAAACCCTCAATCCTGTGAAAATCTGAGGCTGAACCTGACTGTATTCGCAAAAACCTACAAGGTGGGGTTCACCGGGCGCTCACCCAGATCCAGCATGACGGATCTTAGATAATTGTCTGGGTGATCAAACCCCGCCAGCATCGCAGCGGAAACAGCGCCCCAGCTGCGCCAATACAGAACCAGTTCCCATTGATTTGATCCTGGATTCCAGACATCAGCATCCAACCCGCTCAAAGGCATTTTGATGACTTCCCCTGTGTTGGGGTTGGTCGCCTCCACGAATGCTTCAGCATGAATCCGCACATATTCTAGCCGATCGACCGCCTGTTTCCATTGGTTCGGATCGATGGGTTCACCATTTTCAAGCTCAATATGAATTGAATATCCCATTCCCAGATGCTCCCACCTCTCAAATTTCCGGCCCCGTAAGCATCACCCGGCTGTCATGAAAAGCAGCCCCGCCCACCGGCGCCCCGGCATCGGCACCGGTCAGGGCGTTGATGCCGACACCATCGACGAAGGCATCATTGGGAAACAGGCTTTCCACAATCACAACACCGCGTTTCTGGCCTGACACTAGCTTTGCATGAAGGCGCACCCGGCCGCGGGTGTTTTCCAGGACGACCAGATCCCCCTCTTCGATCCCGGCCGCCCCGGCATCCTCTTCATGGATCATCACGGTCGGGCGGACCTCGTTTTTCATGGAGGTCGGGGTTTCGTTGAAGGAGGAATTGAGGAAGTTCCTAGCCGGTGCCGTCACCAGACGGAAAGGATGATCCAGATCCGCCTCCTCAATCACCTGCCAATGATCGGGGAATTCCGGGATGGTGTTTTTATAGCCCGGCCCGTGATCCTGGCCGGTCAGCGCGGCCCAGTCCGGAGCGAAACGGAATTTACCGTCCGGATGCCCAAAGCCGTTGAGGAAATTTGCCTCTTCAAACGGCGGCTGGCATTCAATCCAGCGGTCGCGTTCAATGATGGCCAGGTCGCCGCGACCGCTGGCCTTCAACGTCACATCAATTAAGCCTCTGGCATCAAAGTCAAAGCTCTCATGATCCGCGCCCAGCCGACGGCCCAGCGCATGGATCACCTCCAGATTGTTGCGGCAGCCCTCCGGCCCTGCCACCAATTTGGGCCCCAGCAACAATTTCTGATGGCCGCTGCCAGTATAGATATCATCATGTTCCAGAAACATGGTGGCCGGCAAAACAATGTCCGCCATCCGGGCGGTTTCGGTCATGAACTGCTCATGAACGCAGACAAACAGGTCTTCACGCTCAAACCCTGCGCGTACCCGGTTCTGATCCGGGGCCACTGACATGGGATTGGTATTCTGGATCAACATCGCCTTGACCGGCGGGCCACCGAACAGGGCATCCGCATCCCCACATAGAACAGCACCGATCCGGCTTTGGTCCAGGCTGCGCACGCCATCCTGCCTGGCGCTGAGCGCGGTGATCATACTTTTATCCAGGCTAAAGATACCACTGTTGGAATGAAGCGCGCCCCCGCCTTCATGCTGCCAAGCCCCGGTCACAACCGGGATACAGCTTACCGCATGCATATTAACCGCGCCGTTGCGCGAGCGGGCAAAACCATAACCCAGCCGGAAATAGGATTTCCGGTTCTCCCCGATCAGTTTTGCCAGCTCTTCAATACGCGCTTCACACATGCCGGTGATGTCACTGGCCCAGGCCGGTGTTTTTTCCGCTAGATGGACTTCGAAATCCGCCGGGCGGTCCGCATATTGCGCCAGATATTTCCGATCCGCATAACCATCACGGAACAGGATATGCATCACCGCGCAAGCCAATGCACCATCGGTGCCGGGCCGCAGAATGAAAGCCTCATCCGCCTGTTTGGCCGTTGGGGTCTCATAGGTGTCGATAACGATGATTTTCGTGCCGTTACTCTTACGCGCCTTCACCGCATGGGTCATCACATTGACCTGTGTGCTGACCGGGTTTGTCCCCCAAAGAACAATCAGGTCGGATTTCGCCATGGAACGGGGATCGGCCCCGCGCAAGGCTCCGTTGCCCGCCTGATAACCCGCAAAGGATAGGCCGGTGCAGATGGTGTTATGCTGCCGGGAATAATTTTTCACATGGGTCAGACCAATGATCCGATCACGCATCACATGGCCCATGGTGCCCGCGTAATAATAGGGCCAAACCGCTTCGGCCCCGTGTTCCGCTTCCGCCGCCAGGAATTTTTCCGCCACCAGATCCAGGGCCTCATCCCAGCCGATCGGTTCAAACTGACCAGACCCTTTCGGGCCGATCCGGCGCAGCGGCTGGGTCAGGCGGTCCGGGTGATGGATGCGTTCGGCATAGCGCGCAACTTTGGCGCAGATCACACCGTCGGTATAATCGTTATCCTTGGCTCCGCGGACTCGACCAATGGTGCGTGCATCCTTCAATTCCACTTCCAGCGCACAGGTGGAGGGGCAGTCGTGAGGGCAGGCGCTATAGCCTGTATCAAGGGGTGCAGCCATCGGATTTCCTTAATTCCTGATCGGATGACGGGCTCCTATTCGGATATTGCATCCGTAGCCCGTTCTTTCTGGAAACCTAATCTATAAAAAGACGGATTCAAGCAAAAGCTTGTGCCGATACAATCAAAGAACCGGCCCGCAACCGCAATCGCTCACAGCACCTCTTCGGCGTTGGGATGGCGGTTGGGATCCGCATCCGGCCGACAGAAAAGGCCGACCTCACTCATGAAACAACCGTAATATTTCATCTGGGTGTCATCGACCGGATAGCCTTTCCAGCTCTTCCTGTTGCCATGACAGATCAGGCCACTCACTTCAAACAGCTGCCATTTGATCGTCGGCGACGGATAGGTCTTGGCATACCACCGCCAGCGGTGATTGGGGGTCTCCGCAGCGCGGCATGTTTCCATAACCGTGCGCTTCTCCTCAACCGGTTTATCGACATTTCGAATATAGAGCTTGTGTAGCACGAAGACCCCCTTGCGGATATCTTCCTTCATGCCAACGCCCAGCCCGATAATGGCAACCATGACCAGGGCGACTGCCGCCCAGGCTGTTAATGCCCGCACCGAATCATTCATCTGCCACCTGCACCGGCTGCATTGATCATTGGGCCTGGCACAGGCCCCTGCTGTTATCGGGTTGTCGACGGTTCAGTTCAGTCCCGCCCCAATCATTTTTCTCTAAATACCGTATAACAGCGACAATCCAACGCTTCGAAACCGGCCCTTTCAAAAGGCTTTCGTTACGCCCCTCTGGCGTGCCCCCGTTGGTTAACGTTTGCTCGTTAACACTTTATTAATCTTTTCAGACGGTAGCGTGATACGATTCGGAAATCAAGTATTAAGGACGCTAAGCTTTTCAAGAGCCTCTTGCAGCACCGGTTCCCGCTTGCAAAAACAGAAGCGAATGAAGCTGCGCGGCGCATCACTATCATAGAAGGCACTGATCGGCACCGCCGCAACTCCGACGTCCTGGGTCAGCCTTGTGCAGAACGCCACGTCATCCTCACTCTCACGGGCAAAAGGCGTGATATCCGCCGATACGAAATAGGTGCCCTGGCTGTCCGGCACCCACCAGCCCTGTGCCTTGAGCCCGGATGCCAGCAGGTCTCTTTTAGCTTCCAGGTCTGCCTGAAAAGCACGGTAATAGCCATCATCCTGCCGAAGACCATAGGCGACCGCTTTTTGCAGGTTTGGTGGTGTGGTGAAGGTAAAGAACTGATGCGCCTTGGCGATCGGCTGCAACAAGTTGGCGGGCGCGGTGATATAGCCGATTTTCCAGCCGGTCAGCGAAAAGGTCTTACCGGCCGATCCGACCCTCACACAGCGTTCGCGCATACCCGGCAACGTCATCAGCGGGATATGGGCGCGCCCGTCAAATACCAGATGTTCGTATACTTCATCACAAAGGGCATAGGCATCATACTGCTGTAAAAGGCCTGCGATGAAGGCCAGTTCGTCCCCATTAAAAACCTTCGCTGCGGGATTCATCGGATTATTCAGGATCAGCAGCTTGGTTTTCTCGGAGAAGACCCCTGCCAAGGCTGCCTGGTCGAGATCCCAAGCCGGCGGCTCGATCCGGACAGTTTTCGGGATGCCGCCAGCCCTGCGCACCAGCGGCAAGTAACAATCATAAAGCGGTTCAATCAGCACCACTTCGTCCCCCGGCTCAATCAGGCCGAAGATGGCATCTGCCAGGGCTTCCGTCGCCCCCGATGTCACCATCACTTCACTTTGCCAGTCAATATCGAGGTCGTAAAAGCGGCGGTTATGGTCGGCCACGGCCTGCCGCAGATCCGGTAGCCCCATCATGGGAGGATATTGATTGCTATCCATCATCAGGCTGTCGGCTGCATGTTTGCGAATATCCTCCGGCCCGTCCACATCGGGAAACCCCTGCCCAAGATTCACCGCATCGTATTCCACCGCCATCTGGGACATTACGGTGAAAATAGTTGTGCCATATCCTGAAAGAATGCTGTTGGCCGGTTTCATATTCGTTCACTCCTTCGCGAAAGCGCCCCATCCTGGAGAAGGGTGTCATGACGCGGAAGATATCAGCCGTCGTCCGAACCGCAAGTGCCTGAGTCGCACAGATCGATCATCTGAGCACACCTTCCCGGTCAAAAAACAGTTTGAGTCCCCAAAAAAACCGTGAGCCATCTGACGACTTTTGATATAACCCCTAATGGTTGCAAAACTATTGAGTTAATAAATGCGGCATTTTATTCAATTTATGCGACAGAGAGTTGGGTCTCTATTCGCCAACAGGAGAAAACGGCGCTTTTTTGATGAATTCTCGGTCAGGTTGAATATACGTCCAGTCACTCCTGTTAGAATGCATCATTCCTAATGGTAGAGTGATACCGACATTCAAGAATGGGCTCATAGGTGCAAGCCCATAGAAAATGGTGAAAAATTTGGATTTTTTCTTAATGTTCATATTGACAAGCGATTGAGATTCCTTATTCGATTCTAGCAGCGATACACATAAAGGACCTCCTCAATCGTCAGTTGGTATCGCCCACAGAACGAACTGAATGTTGAGAGGTATCAAAGAAAGGAAGGAAATCCATGGGGGAAGGAAACGAGCAGACCAACGACCAGGACACGAGTCTCGGTTACGCCGCTCGCATAACACATCGGGCTTTTTCAAAAACCCTGCAAAAACGGCTGGCAAAGCATGGCGTTCCCATCGGCCAGTGGAATTTTCTGCGTGTTCTGTGGCGTAAAGACGGCCTGACTCAGAAAGCACTGAGTGATGAGTTGGGCATCATGGGCCCGACGGCCGTGGTCGCCTTGCGCGCGATGGAGAAAAACGGCCTGGTCAAGCGGATCCGAAACAAGGATGACCGACGGAAGGTGAATATCTTCCTGACCGACAAGGCGCGCAGCCTCGAAGAGGTGTTGATGCCCTATATCGACGAAATCAATGCCCTGGCAAGCGCCGGCATCACCGAAGCCGATATCGAGGCTTATCACCGGGTCAGCCAGATTTTCCGCAATAATTTGCAGGCAGACGACTGATTTTAACTGTTCCCGGAAACGGGGCCTAACAGCAGTTCCGGCCGGACATAGTCCGGCCGGTTTTGTTTTTATCCTCAGAAAAACAGGCTTTCTTGCCTATTTCCGCCACTGTCTCTGCCCCATGGATTGATTTTTCGGGTCTGCGCGCGTATAGGCTCAAGCGCGTTTTTCAAGAGCCTGCTGAACCGGCAACAACCGGCCCATCAGCCACAGGCCCCGGCACAGCCTCATCGATAGGAGACATCGGATGATCCCTCGCTACAGCCGCCCGGAAATGGTATCCATCTGGGAGCCCGCCAACAAATTCAAAATCTGGTACGAAATCGAAGCCCATGCCTGTGATGGGCAAGCCAAGCTGGGCGTCATCCCCGAAGAGGCCGCCAAAGCCGTCTGGGACAATGGTAACAAGCCCTACACGGATGAGCGTATCGCCCGCATCGATGAAATTGAACGTGAAACCAAGCATGACGTGATCGCCTTTCTGACCGAGCTGTCGGAACATATCGGCGATTATTCCCGCTTCGTCCATCAGGGTATGACCTCTTCCGACGTTCTTGATACCTGCCTTAATGTGCAGTTAACCCAGGCGGCGGACCTGTTGCTGTCCGACATGGACAAGCTGCTGACGGCCCTTGAGAAGCGCGCTGAAGAGCATAAATACACTGTCACCATCGGCCGCAGCCACGGCATTCATGCCGAACCGGTTACCTTCGGCCTGAAACTGGCCAAGCATTTTGCCGAATTTAAGCGCGGTCGAGACCGCCTGGCCGCCGCGCGGGCAGAGATCGCAACCTGTGCCATCTCCGGCGCTGTTGGCACCTTCGCCAATATCGATCCCAGCGTGGAGACCCATGTTGCAGAAAAACTGGGCTTAGCCGTTGAGCCAGTTTCCACCCAGGTCATTCCGCGCGACCGCCATGCCATGTTCTTTGCCGTTCTCGGCGTAATTGCCAGCTCGATTGAAAACCTCTCCGTTGAAATCCGCCATCTGCAGCGGACTGAATTGCGAGAAGCGGAAGAGTTTTTCTCCAAGGGCCAAAAGGGGTCCAGCGCCATGCCGCACAAGCGCAATCCGGTGCTGACCGAGAACCTGACCGGATTGGCTCGCCTTGTGCGTTCCGCGGTGGTTCCGGCCATGGAAAATGTCGCGCTGTGGCACGAACGGGATATCTCGCATTCCTCGGTCGAGCGCATGATCGGCCCGGATGCCACCGTGACCCTGGATTTTGCATTGGCCCGCCTTACCAGCGTGGTTGAAAATCTGGTAGTATATGGGGAGAATATGCAGAAGAACCTGGACCAGTTGGGCGGACTGCATAATTCCCAGCGTGTTTTGCTGCAGCTGACCCAGCATGGTGTCAGCCGTGAAGATGCCTATCGCCTGGTTCAGAAAAATGCCATGGAAAGCTGGCAGACTGGTAAGTCCTTCCAGGATCTTCTGAAACAGGATGAGGAAGTTAGTGCAAAATTGTCCGACGAGACAATCGACAGCCTGTTCGATATGGAGTACCACACTAAGCATGTGGATACGATCTTCAAACGGGTTTTCGAAAAGTAATTTTCAAACGGCGGGACATGGTTTTTCCGCCGGTAAACCGATTTTGAAATTTGGGCGGGCATCCTTGTTGGGTGCCTGCCTTTTCATTGCCCCCCTTGCCCTGCCGCCCCTGAGCGCGCCCGCCCTGGCCCAGAATGCGGAGATTGACCCGCTGACCCAGAGCGTGATGCAGGATGCCATGCTGCAATTGCGCTTTGCCGCCCTGCAGTTGGAAACCGATGATGAGGTCGGCCAGGCCCTGGAAGGGCTGGTCAGGGCCATGCTGGCCCGGGACGAAATGGATAAGGCCCTGGAAGAGGCCGGTCGGATCGACGACAGCCTATGGGTTGCCCGTGCCTATCGATCGATTGCAGTTTACCTCCACGACAAGGGGGATATTGAAGGCGCAAAAAACTATCTCAAACTAGCTTCAGAAAAGGTTGAGGTCGCCGGGCGTCTGAAACGGGCCAGCGAGCTTCTGCGCCTGATCGCCGTTAAACAGGCGGAATATGGTGATCTGGAATCGGCCATCAGAACCACCCGCAAGATTCCCAGCGTGCTTACCCGCTTGCAAGCCTTCCAGGATGCGGCCGCCGCCTCCCAGACCGCCGCGATGGAGGACGACAAAGCCACCAAGGAGGTTGCCGCGCGGGTTCTGCGCCAGGCTTTTGAACAGGCCAAGAACCTGAAAGGCCGAGGCCTCCGACTGGTCCGGATCTTTGTCGGCATTGCCCGCAACCAGACCCGCGCAGATGACAAGGCAGGTGCCACCCTCACGCTGGAATTTGCAAAATCCCAGGCGGAGAAGATTGAGCAGCCCGCCGCCCGGAACCGGTCCTTTGCCTCCATCGCGTCCGGCTATACCTTTGCCAGCGATCAGGCGCGCGCCATGGCCATGCTGCGCCTCATCCCGGAAGGCAGCGAGCGTGCCCTGGCACTAAGCTCCGTGGCCCGCTCCCTCGGTGAAACCGGGGATCCGGATGCAGGTATCTCGCTTTTCATCCTGGCCAAGGAACAGATGCTGCTGGAAACCAATCCGGAACGCGCTTTTCCCGTATATGCTCAGATCCTCAAGGACGAAACGGCCATTGGTCGCTATGCCGATGCCTTCAACACCGCCGGTTTGATCACGGATCGCCGTATCCAGGCCAAGGCTCTCATGGGCATGGGTCTGATCATGATGCGGCAGAAGAAATATGATGAAGCAAAGGTGCTGCTGAATTACATTCCCTTCATTTCCATGCGCGCGCCGATCTTTGCAGAGATCGCTCGCCATGTCGGTGAAAAGGGCAAACGGGTAGAGGCCAGCGAACTTTTGCTACAGGCATTGGAACCCACAGGTTTCGAACCGGTTCCCGAATTGCTGCCACAGGCTTTGAAATCCGTCCTCTCCATTCAGTTGCGCTTTGGCACACCAGAATCGGATTCCGTCGTCTTCCAACGCGCTCGGGAATTGTCCAGGGCAATCCCCGACAACCTGTCACGGGTCAACGCATTGACCTACCTTGCCACCGCCGAAGCATCCCGCGGGCTGCATGATGATGCCAACCGCACCATCAGCAGCGCCTGGACCATCGCCTGGCTGAACAAGAAAAACCCGGCCTACCCTCTGGCCTTGGCCAATATCGCCCAAAGTCAGATCGCAGTCGGCGATATCCTGTCCGCGTTTGACACTTCCGCGCGCCTGCCAGATCCGCAGGGAGAGGCCATGGAGGATCGTGCGCCCGATGGCAGTTTCCGCGCGCCCAAATTCGACGCCCTGACCAGCGTCGCTGTTGCCGCCGCCAAAACGGATGAGACCGATCTGGCCCTGCGGGCTGCCCGGCAGATCGACCATCCACCGGCCAAAGCAGCCGCCCTGGCTGCTGTCGCGGTTGCCAGCGCGGCTCCGGATCGGGATTTGCGGGAAATTGTCGGAATCGGTCCGACCGATGTTCATTCCTATAATGTCCTGACCATCTCCAGACCCGCCGCCACCCTTCAGGAAGATGAAGAGATCGTCGTGGATGAGGGGGTGATTGAAGATGTGATGGATGTTCCGCCCAACAGCGGATAAAGCCGATGTTCGGACATTTAACAACAAAGCCCGCCTCAGCAAGAGGCGGGCTTTTGTCAATCAGACTGTATTGTCAGCGTCAGTCTGCCGCACTGGCCAGCTGTTTCTTTGCCTCAACCAGCAAATCATCCATCTGTTTGCGAACGATATGATCAGAGGTCTCAACCCCTTTTGCCAGCATGTCGGCGAGCAATTTCTGCACGACGTCTTCATGGCCGACTTTTTCGAAATCGATATCGATGATGGTCTTTGCGTAGGCATCAGCATCCGCACCGGTCAGCCCCATTTCGTCAGCAGCCCAAAGACCGATCAGCTTATTGCGCCGCATAATCGCCTTGAACTCAACTTCCTGTTCATGGCTGAATTTGGCTTCCCGGGCCTTTTCGATATCGTCAAACTGGGTCATTCGTAGCTCCTTACCACAGCAATATTTTCACTGAGACCTTAATACAGTCCCCTTTAGGGGGAATTCTAGCATAAATTCAAGACACCCCTAAAATTTGATTTAGAACATTTTCCAGCAAAGCCCGAATGACGGCTCAAAAAAGCCCTATCCATCATCCGATCAAAGATTATCAATGTCCAAGCGATCAATCTTTTCAGCCGGTTGAAAGTCAAAAATCTGCGCATAAAAGGATAATTCCGCTTCCAGGGCGCGCCGGATGGTATCGGCCCTGCGGAACCCATGCCCCTCGCCCTCAAACAACAAATAGGCGACCGGCAGGTTTTTATCCTTGAGGGCATTCACCATCTTTTCGGCCTGATTCGGCGGAACGACCTTATCTTCTTCCCCTTGCAGGAAAAGAATGGGGCAGTTGAGTTTCTCGGTCGCATTGAGTGGTGATCGAGACCGGTAAATACTCGCGTCATCCGGCCAGCGGCCAATCAAATTATCGAGATAACGGCTCTCAAATTTATGGGTGTCATTGGCAAGCGCTGTCAAATCACCGATCCCATATGAACTGCAGCCCGCTTTGAATACATCCTGGAAGGTAAGCGCGCAAAGGGTCGTGTATCCCCCGGCACTGCCCCCAGCGATGATCAGGCGGTCCGGATCCGCCCAACCCTTATCCGCACAATAGCGCGCGCCATTGACACAATCGGCGACATCCGCAACGCCCCAGTTGCCATTCAACCGTTCGCGGTAGGCCCGGCCATAACCGGTGCTGCCGGAATAATTCACGTCCAACACAGCGAACCCGCGGCTTGTCCAATATTGATATTTCAACGACAGCCCACGGGTGGACTGGCCGGTCGGCCCGCCATGACTGCGCACAATGAGCGGAGGTTTCTCTTCCGCAGGCCCCTCAAAACCACTGTTCGAGGGCGGATAATAATAGGCATAAGCGCTATCGCCGCCATCTGTCGGGAAGGCGACGGCCTGGCCGATGGAAATATCACCCGCGGGCACATCCAATTCGGCCGCACTGCGCAGGATCCTTCCCGCACCGCTATCGATATCAAACTCCACCAGCTCATCAGGCCGGTCCGCCCGCGCGCCCACAAACCAGGCTTTGCGCCCTTCACAGACCAAACTGTCAAAACCGCACCAGGGGATGTCCATTCCGCTTAAGCTGCCGGTCGCTGGATCTAACTGTCCCAGCCGCCATTCACCCTTCTCGGAATAGGTACAGACAATGGTATCATCCTCAAGGAAGCCATAGGTCCGCATTCCGAAAATCCAGTGCGGCAGGCCAAATTCCGCTTCGAAGGCATAATGAAGCGGCACCTCGCCATCCCGGTAGATATTCCAAAAGCCTGATCGGTCAGAGACGTAATGCAACTGGCCGGCATGGTTATATTCCGGTTGGAAAACAGATTCCTCTGCCCCACCTGCGACAATGCGTTGCCCCGTGATCCGCCCTGCTTCATCCAGGCGGGCTTCCACCAATTCCGTGCCATCCCAAGGCATGTTGGGATGATGCCACTGGATCCAGGCCAGCCGTCCGCCGTCCGGCGACAATTTGGGCGCACAGTAGAAATCGGCCCCCTTGGCAAGAACCTCCAGGCTGCCGTCAAAGCCGATCGCCACAAGCTGGTTGGTGGCCTCAGAATCCGGGTTCAGAGTCTCGCTGACCGCAATCAGGCGCTGCCGTTTTTCATCAATCAAAAAATCGGCAAATGCCGTGCGCGCTTTTGCCAGGACCCGTTCCGGACTCTGGCCCGGCTTCAGACGCATCAACGCCTTTTCTTTGGGGTCGATGAACCAGACAACATCACCGCCGACGGCAAATGCCCCGCCCCCATATTCGTGGACCCAGCTGCGGGCATTGAACGGCTCGGAAATAAGATCCTTCAACCCGCCATCCGCGCCTTCGGTCACCAAGGCACTGCGTCCGGCTTCGGACGGGCGCATTTCCGTCCATACCGCTTTACCATCCTCGACCGCAATCTGACCGAGCGACACCGCCCCCTTGGTCAGCAGATCAGTCGTGATTTGGGAAGGCCAACTGCCATAGGGCGCAACGGTTTTTGTCATGATTAATCCTGTTCCAATCCTCTTCCCCGCTACACCATATCGGGTCAATGACCAGTCATATGCGGGTGCCTCAGAGATGGTTATAGACGATGATTCGGGCAAGAAAAATTGAAAGCGCCGGTTTTCGACATGAATTTCCCGTGCTATATGCAAGCCATTCTCGAACCTGAAGGGACGCCGGACCCGATGAACGCAGCCAAAATCCTTGTCCTCAATGGCCCCAATCTCAATATGCTCGGCCTGCGCGAGCCGGAGATTTACGGCCGTGAGACATTGGACGACCTCAATGCCAAATGCGTTGAAAAAGCAGCAAAATTGGGACTGGAGGCCGATTGCCGCCAATCCAATATCGAAGGTGAAATGGTGACCTGGATCCAAGGGGCCAGGACCAGCCATAAGGGCATCATTTTAAACGCCGGTGCCTATACCCATACCTCGGTTGCGCTGCATGATGCCTTGCTCGCAAGCGAACTTCCGGTTATTGAGGTGCATCTGTCCAATATTTTCGGACGGGAGAGTTTCCGCCATCATTCCTATATATCGCCCATTGCAGCCGGTGTGATCTGCGGGTTCGGTTCCTTAGGGTATGATCTGGCGCTGGAAGCGATGGCGAAACAGGTTGCTTAAGAACACAGATTGTCAGAACACAACAAAGGTCAGTTATGGCTAAAATCAGCTTTGATGCGGAACAGGTCGGCAAGATTGCCGATCTGATGGAAGACAAGGGACTTACCGAAGTCGAAATTGAACATGGTGATTATTCCATCCGGCTGAGCCGTGGTGGGGTCGCCCAGGCCGTAGCCCTTCCCGCAGCCCCCGCCCCAGTGGCCGCAGCAGCCCCGGCTGCCGCACCGACGGCACCGGCCGCAGAAGCGCCCGCCGCTGACAACGCAAACCATCCGGGTGCCGTGAAGTCCCCGATGGTCGGCACCGCCTATCTGGCCGCCGCGCCGGGCAAACCGAATTTCGTCAGTGTTGGCGATCAGGTGGCCGAAGGCCAGACCCTGATGATCGTCGAGGCGATGAAGGTCATGAACCAGATCCCGGCCACCAAAGCCGGCACCGTCAAGGCCATCCTGGTTGCCGATTCCGAGCCGGTTGAATTTGGCCAGCCGCTGGTGATTGTCGAATAATGTTTAAAAAGGTCTTGATCGCAAACAGGGGTGAGGTTGCGCTGCGCATCCATCGCGCCTGTAAGGAGATGGGCATCCAGACGGTTGCCATCCATTCCACGGCGGATGAAGACGCCATGAATGTGCGTCTGGCGGATGAGGCGGTCTGTATCGGCCCGCCGGCCCCGAAGGATTCCTACCTGAACAAGGCCGCCATCCTGACCGCTGCCAATATCACGGGCGCCGATGCCATCCATCCGGGTGTCGGTTTCCTATCGGAAAACGCCGATTTCGCCGAAATGGTGGAAGATCACGGCATCACCTTCATCGGCCCCAGCGCGGATCATATGCGCGTCATGGGGGACAAGATCGAAGCAAAAGAAACCGCCAAGAAATTAGGCATCCCCGTGGTGCCTGGGTCCGACGGTGGGGTGACCACTGATGAAGAAGCCATGGAAATTGCCAAGGCTACCGGCTTCCCGCTGATCATCAAGGCAGCTGCCGGTGGCGGAGGTCGCGGCATGAAAGTGGCCAACAGCCTGGCGGAGGTACCCGAGGCGCTCTCCATCTGCCGGACGGAAGCCAAAGCGGCCTTTGGTGATGATGCGGTCTATATCGAGCGCTATCTCGGCAACCCGCGCCATATCGAGGTTCAGTTGATCGGAGATGGCCAGGGTGGCTGTATCCATCTGGGCGAGCGTGACTGTTCTGTACAGCGCCGCCATCAGAAGGTGATCGAGGAGGCTCCGTCTCCTGCGATTTCCGATGAGATCCGCGCCAAGATCGGCAAGACCGTGACCGATGCGATGAAAAAGCTGGGTTACAAATCCGCCGGCACCATCGAATTCCTTTATGAGGATGGCGAGTTTTTCTTCATCGAAATGAATACCCGCCTTCAGGTGGAGCATCCGATTTCGGAAATGATCTGCGGCGTCGACCTGGTGCAGGAACAGATCCGTGTTGCGGCCGGTGAAAAACTGTCCAAGACCCAGGATGATATCGTGTTGAACGGCCATTCGATCGAATGCCGTGTCACCGCCGAGCATCCGGAAACCTTCATGCCGTCTCCGGGACTGATTTCTGATTATCATCAGCCCGGCGGCCTGGGCGTGCGGGTCGATTCTCATCTCTATACCGGCTATTCGATCCCGCCCTATTATGACAGCCTGGTCTCCAAGCTGATCGTGCATGGGGTCAGCCGTGAGGAATGCCTGGCCCGTCTGCGCCGGGCCCTGGGTGAATATGTGATCGGCGGCATCGAGACCACCATCCCGCTTCACCAGAAGCTGATCGAGGAACCGGACTTCATCAAGGGCGATTATAACGTCCATTGGCTGGAGAAGTTGATGGGCCTCAAATAAGGCCCGTTCCCCCGACCTTGAATTTTGGAAAACGCGCCTGATATTTCAGGCGCGTTTTTTATGCGAATCAGTTAATATTTAGAAATCGTCAACGATTGAGGCTCTATACTTCACGCATGGAACCACTTGATCTGACACCTGATATGCTGCTGAAGGCCTATGCGGTCGGCGTCTTTCCCATGGCGGAAGATCACGACGACCCGGACCTTTTCTGGATTGATCCCCGGATGCGCGGGATCATCCCGCTGGATAAATTCCATGTACCCCGGCGATTGAAGAAAACCATCCGCAGCGGAAAATTCACCGTCACCATCAACCATGATTTCGAAGGAGTGATGGATGGCTGCGCGGAATCGACCGACCGGCGCCCCAGGACATGGATCAATAACAAGATCCTGACCCTCTATACCGCGCTTCATCATATGGGCCATGCCCATTCCATTGAGGTTTGGCGGGGTCATGAATTGGTTGGCGGGCTTTATGGCGTCTCGCTGGGCGCGGCCTTTTTCGGGGAAAGCATGTTCAGCCGGGAACGCGACGCTAGCAAGGTGGCCCTGGTCCATCTGGTGGCACGGCTGAAATATGCCAATTACCATCTATTGGACAGCCAGTTCATCACCAAGCATCTGGAACGGTTCGGCGCTGTCGAGATCCCGCGCAGCGACTATCGCAACCGTCTGGCCGAAGCCCTGCAGCATAGTGCCTTTTTCAAGGATGGCTATACCCGCAACGAAGTGGTGGATTACCTGGCCTCACTTTCGGCTTCCTGATTTGTTCTGTTCCGCTTGCACAGGCAGGCCGAATCGCATTTTTTTAAGGTCCACTATTCTCTGTGTTTTATAGAGGGCCTTTCACGTGCTTCGTCCCAACCATCCGTCGCTACGCTCTATTTTTGCCCTAACCACAGCTGCCGCACTGCTAGCTGCATGCCAGGTGCCCGGCACGACCGAAGACCGTGGCCCCGTAGCCAGCGCAGGAGAGGTTCTTTCCAGCGACCCCAAGGCGGCAACAGTTGTACGTGAGATGCCTGATCCGGTGATGCGCATCCCTGGCCTGCCGATTCCCGACGGGGTGAATGTTGTTTTGTCCGACACCGTAATTGCAGGCCAGGATAATAACTGGAACGGCCAGGTGGTGCTTTTTTCCGAAGATTACCAATCGGTCCAGTTCGTGGAATTCATGCGCTCTGAAATGCCTAAGATGGGCTGGGAGGAAACCGCCATCCTGCGTTCCCGGCGCACCTCCATCACCTATGTCCAGGGCAACCGGTTTGCCACGGTACGCATTATGGACCGGGAAGAAGGTGCTGAGATGGATATCGTGGTCGCCCCGGTCGCCATTCCGGAGTCCCCAGAGTAATCGACCGGAAAGCCTTAACCGGCATCCGATAGCATCTTTTCGAATTCTGTTTTTGGAAGCGGTCGGGCGAAAAAATAACCTTGGGCGTCATCGCACCCAGCCTCACGAAGGCAGGAACGCTGAGCTTTGTCTTCCACCCCTTCCGCCAAAACAGACATCCCCAGATTGTGGCCAAGGGCGATTATAGAGCGAACAACGGAGACACAACTGTTATCCTCCGGCAAATCATCGACGAAGCTCTTGTCGACCTTTAACTCGTCAAATGGCAATGATTTGAGGTAGGAAAGCGAGGAATAACCGGTGCCAAAATCATCAATCGACAAACGCACACCCAATTCCTTGATCTTTTTCAGTGTTTCTGAGGCTGCATCCATGTCCTGCATCGCGACATTTTCTGTAACCTCAACCTGTAGCAGGCCAGGGTTGATGTTATAGCCGCCAAGAATACCTTCAAGGTCCTCCACCAGATGCCCGCCGAAAAACTGCACGCCCGAATAGTTGACTGCTACCCGGCACCCCTCGCCCCCTTTGTCATGCCAGCTTTGCATATCCCGGCACACGGTCTCCAAAACCCAGCGGCCAAGATCGAAGATCGCCCCACATTCCTCTGCCACCGGTATGAATTCCGTGGGGGATACCCAGCCCAATACAGGCTGCCGCCAACGCAGCAGCGCTTCACAACCAACAAGCTTGCCGGTCACCAAACTGAATTGCGGCTGATAATGAACCTGAAATTCCTGGTCATAATCCGCCGTCCGCAGGGCATTCTCAAGTTTCAGCAGGTGCTTAATATCGCTATAGGCGTCCTGAAGATAAAAACAGCTGCATTGTTCCGGACTACCTACCGCTGACTGGAGTGCCAAATCGGCCGCTCGCAGGAGCTGGTTCTTCTCTGTGCCGTTCTGTGGATAAATTGAGATACCGATCCGCCCGGTCACATGGACAATCTGTCCATCCAATTCTATCGGTGCCTCAATCACAGACCTGATCCTCTGAGAGAACTGGCAAAGCGACTCGCGACCGTTAATCTGATAGGACAAAATCGCAAATTCATTCCCTCCGCTGCGCGCGAGAAAATCATCTTTCCTGATTATGTTTACCAACCGCTCAGACAAAATCTTCAACAATCTGTCGCCATAATGGTGACCCAGCGCCACATTCACGCGTGAGAAACCGGAAATATGGATGAAAATCAGACCAAAACGATGCTCACTTCCTTCATATTGGTCCAGTGTTTCCTGCAAATGTTCACTCAAACTGTCGCGATTAGGAAGACCTGTAAGGGAATCGTTATGAATAGCGCGATCCAGCTGGAGTTCCGCATCAATCTTATCCGATACATCAAAGCGTACCGTTAAAACACTGGGGGGCATCCCCTCACCCCCCGTGGTCACGGCTTTCTTTGTTAACCAGTTTTTCACGCTGCTGTTGGGAAACCCGAAGGTCTCTTCCACCGTATAGCTATCTGCATGGCTTTGGATCAGATGGCTATCCAGTAAATCCATCCAGCGACCGCCAACCCCGCCAAAAAGCTCCTCAGAGGTTTTGCCGACCACCTCCTCGCGCGCGATTCCGGAATGCCGGACAAACCCATCATTCACAAAAAGATAGCGCCCCTCTGCATCTTTCGAGTCGATTATGGCGGGCACCGCGTCCACGACCGAAAGCAGTGAGCGGTAACTGTAGGCCAGGGCCTTTTCTATCCGCTTTTGCCTGGTGATATCCAGCGCCAGCACAATGAGGCCGCCACGCGGTGATTCCCCGAAACGGATCTCAACCTTCCGCCCGGAACTTGTCTCAACATAAAGGGTGCCCGCCTCACAAGTTCCTCTGGTACGGACCTCGTCAATACCAGCCGCGCCGGCCTTTTCACCCGAGAGTTCTTTGTATTTGGCAATCTCCACCAAAATATCGTCAAATAATACTCCCGGGCCATGCAGATGATCGGGCAATTCGAGGAAGGAATAGAATTTATCGTTCCATAAAGCGACCTTCATTTCCTTATCCAGGACGCAGAACCCCTCGCTCATACCGTCCAGCGCCGCTTCCAGATTACCCCAAATCTCTCCGCTGCGCTTTTCCAGCTCCATCATGTCTGTCTTATCAACTGCAGTCATTATCTGACGGTCATCCGAAATCCGGATCACACGAAGCGTCAATATCCGGTGATTATTGAGGATTAAATCATATTCATCTTCGTCGGAGAGCATTCTCGGTAGGTTCTTTTCAAGCCATCCCGACGGGTTCGGAAGAGCGGAAGGTACCAAGCCATATTGAACCACCCGCCAAATCAATTCTTCGCAGTCAATGCCGACTTCCAGGATAGTCGGCCCTTCTGGAGGGGTGATCATTTTTTCAAAAAAATCGTTGAAAGCACAGATTGTCCGCCCTCCGTCCAGAAAGAGCAGCCCCGCCTTGCAGGCATTCAATGCCTTTACAACATCATCTTCGGTGAAGGAATTGGAAGGTCGATCAAGGACCTGTTGAAAGCTTGCCATGGCTTGACGCCCCCTTGCGTACTAATGCCACCAAAGCCTTTCATCCGACTGTCAATTTGCCTACTTCATCTTAATATAAGATTAATTAAATATAGTAACCTATTTAATCACATCAAAACAGAGGAAGATCAGCCTTAATTCCCCAACTTATCCAGCATGGAATAATAGAGCATGCCAGCCACCAAGCCCGGATAGCGCAGCAAAGTACCGCCGGGGAAATTCCGGGTCGGGACCCTGGCGAAAACATCGAACCGTTCTGCCGTGCCGGAGACCGCTTCTGCGATCACCTTGCCCGCCATGGTGGTCAACAGAACGCCCTGGCCGGAAAAGCCCTGCGCATAAAACAGGCCGTGATCCAGACGGCCAAAGGCCGGCATGCGGTTCATAGTGATGGAAAGGGTGCCGCCCCAGCCATATTCCAGTTTCACATCTTTGAGCTGCGGGAAGACATCCAGCATATATTTGCGGACAAAGCCTTTGATGTCGGCGGGGAAGTTCGAGGAATAATTCTCCCCCCCGCCAAAAAGAAGCCGGTGATCGGCAGAGCAGCGGTAATAATCGACCACGAATTTAGTAGCATCGATTGCCACATCATCACGGATCAGGGCGCGCGCGCCCTCTTCCCCCAGGCTTTCTGTCGCCACCATGAAATTGTTGATCGGCATGATGGATGGCGCGATTTCCGGGACCAATTTGCCCAGATAGCCATTGCAGGCGACCACCACATATTTGGATTTCACCACCCCTTCGGCGGTTTTGGCCACATTGCCATTAGCCGAACGATCCAGGGACAGCACCTGGGAATCCTCAAACAGCTCTGCCCCTGCCTGTTCAGCAGCCCCGGCCAGGCCCAACGCATAATTCAAGGGATGCAGGTGCGCCGCCCCCATATCAATGCAGCCGCCATAATAAAGGGGCGTCGCCAGCATTTCATGCATTTCCGCATCATCCACGGCGCGGATCTGGTCATAGCCATAATGCTTGTTGAGATGCTCCGCATGCTCCGCCAGTTCCGGTACATGGGATTTCTTATAGGCGCAGGTCAAAATGCCGGGCTTATAGTCACAAGGGATCTGATATTTGTCGATCAGCGCTTTTTGAACCCGCTTGGCCTCTTCGGAATAATCCCAAAGCAGGCGGGCATCCTCCATCCCCACCAGTTCTTCCAACTCCGCCTGATCCTTGCGCTGGCCTGTGCAAACAAGCCCGCCATTGCGCCCGGATGCCCCCCAGCCCAACCGCTGGCCTTCCAACAGCACCACGGAATAGCCCTTCTCCGCCAGATGCAGGGCCGAAGAGAGACCGGTGAACCCGCCGCCGATCACGCAGATATCCACATTCTTCTCGCCCTTTAACCGCGGTCGCTCATGGTCACCGATTGCTGTCGCGGCATAATAGGATCCGGTATGCTGGGGATGGGTCATGTCTCTCACCTTGTCACTCGATACTTGAATTTGAATTATTTGTCAGTTTCGCGGCCATAACTGACGGTCATCCTGCCACCGATACCAGGAGGCCGCCGCGCGCAGATACCAAATCCGCAGACCGGCAAACGGAAACCGGCTGGCTGTGCCTTTCATGACGGCGGGAATGGCTGCATCAGCCCCTTCCTGTCCGGCGATAAGGCGGGCCATCGCCCGCCCGGACCAAGGCGCGGTATTCACACCGTTGGCATGATAGCCGTAGCTGTAAAACAGGCTGGGATCCGCCTCATCACGGCCAAGCGAGGGGGCTAGTTTCTGGGACATGCAAACAAGCCCGCGCCAATAATGACTGATCTCCACATCGCGCCAATGGGGAAACACCTCGCCCAGGCGTTTGATCATCCAGGCTTTCATCTTCCGGCCATCCTCCGGCCGGCCGGTCCAGTCGCCGCGTGCACCAAACAACAGGCGGCGATCTTTCAGCATCCGGAAATAAAACAGCATGTTGCGGGTGTTGCAGATCGGCTCTTCGACTTGCCAGTTATGGGCCGCCAGTTCCTCCGGGCTAAGGGCGCGCGTCGTGATGATATTGCTTTGCACCGGCAGCAGACGGTCATCAAAGGATTTATGCATGCCTTCCCGGGTGAAGCCGTTGGTCGCCATCAGCACCCGTTTGGCCCGCAGGCAACCCGTCGCAGTTTCCAGGAGATGCCAGGCCCCGTCCTTACGCCAGCCTGTCACCGTCGAATGGGGGTGCAGGCGAACGCCGTGACGCTCCGCCGCTCCCGCCAGGCCCAGTGCCAATTTCAGCGGATTGAGGGCATAGCCCGCTTTCATGTGCAGCGCGCCGAACTGTTCAGTCGACCGATAGCCGATTTCGGCAAACGCCCCTGCCGAAAAGGTCCGGGTTTCGATGCCAAAAAGGCGCGTCATCTGATCAGCCGCCTCTTGCAATTCCGCCATCATGCCCGGACGGTGCGCCACTTCCAGATTGCCATCGCCCTGGCGGTCAATCTCAAAACCCTCGCTCTGGGCCAATTCTTCCACCAGATCCACGCCGTCCAACTGGGCCCGCCAAAAAGCTTTGGTATCATCCAGACCGTATTTCCGGATCATCTGATTGGTTGTCATTTTGCTGGCAGGCAGACAGTTGAAGCCACCATTGCGGCCTGACGCCCCCCAGCCCATGGGCCCGGATTCCAACACCGCCACATCAATGCCAAAATCACGGGCCAGATGCAGTGCCGCTGACAGGCCGGTATAGCCACCGCCGATAATCGCTACATCACATTCCGCGTCCCCTTCCAGCATCGTGCCATGATCCTGGCGTGCCCCATAGGATTCCTCCCAATAGCTGGGCACCAATGCCGTGTCATAGAGACTTTCGTGATAAAGAGACCGCAGACCAGCCATCACCAAAATTCCAACTCACCTGTTCAACTTCTTTGTTATTTTTTCGGGGGGTTATCCGCAAATATGCCCCGAAATGTGATCACAGATTGTCATGCCGCCGTCTTGCCGTCCACAAAAAACTGAACCCTCGTTCAATAATTTGTTTGCGCATGAACCGCAGTTTATATATGGTTTTTGAAAAATGTGATCAAAATATAATGAACAGGAGGCATTGTGGCTGCCGTTGAAAAGACCACACCCGCCCCTGCCGGGATCAGTGCCGGCAACCGGGAAACCATCAAGGCAAAGCGCCGCCGCGAGCTGATTGAATCGACCATGGATTCAATCGCCGAACGTGGTTTGAACGACACTACCATTGCCGATGTCGCCAAAGGGGCCGGCCTGTCCCGGGGCATCGTGAACTTTCATTTCCAATCCAAGGAAATCCTGCTCACCGAGACCCTGCAGCATCTGTCCCGGCGCTATCGCAATCACTGGCTGGAGCGCTATCATAAGGCCGCACCTGACGCCGTGACGCGGCTGGTGAAGATTTTTGAGGCGGATTTTGATCCCATGATATGCAATCCGCGCAACCTGGCGGTCTGGTTTGCCTTTTGGGGCGAGGCAAAATCGCGCCCGGTCTATTCGGAACTATGCGGCGAGCGGGATGATGACCGCTACCGCACCACATTGCGCCTCTGCCGGGAGATCATCCAGGCCGGCCAATATGACCTGGTGCCGGAACAAATGGCCAGAGGGCTGGAATCAACCGCGGAAGGGCTGTGGCATTCCCTGGTTATGCCGCACAGAAAATTCAACCCGACAGAAGCCTGGCGGATCATGGCCGGTTTCCTGTCACTCTGCTTTCCGCGCCATATCGGCCGGGATGGCGCGGTCATCGCGCCGGTGCCCATGAAAGCGGAAAAAACCGTTTTGGACATGTGACTTAACAACATAGCATAGTGTCATCGAGCTAAAGGGGGTGTATCTTATAGCAGGCGTTATTGAGGCTTTTTCGTGCCGGTGTGCGGCACAGATCCACCAACCATCGTGAATTTGATAAAACAGGGAGCAAGCGATGAAAATCGACAGAAAAATCATCCGGAACACCATCGCCGGTGTGACCGCCACCGTGCTGAGCGCGCAGATGGCAGTCGCCGCGAATGATGTGGTGAATGTATATAACTGGTCCGACTATATTGATGAATCGATCCTGGCCGATTTCGAAAAGGAAACCGGCATCAAGGTTGTATATGACGTATTCGATTCCAACGATGTCCTTGAAACAAAGATGTTGGCCGGGGGATCTGGTTACGACGTGGTCGTCCCCTCTGCGACGTTCCTGCAACGCATGATCAAGGCAGGTGTGTTCCAGAAGCTCGACAAGTCCAAGCTGAGCAATTACGGCAATCTGTGGGACATGGTACAGGAACGCACCGCCACCTATGACCCCGGCAACGAATATGCCGTCAACTATATGTGGGGCACCACCGGCATCGGGTATGTGGAAGAAAAAATCAAGGAACGCATGCCGGACGCACCGGTTGATTCCTGGGATATGTTCTTTAATCCGGATGTGGTTTCCAAATTCGCCGATTGCGGCATTCACGTCCTGGACGCCGCCGATGAACTGATCCCGGCCGCCCTGAACTATCTGGGGGAAGATCCGGACAGCCACGATAAAAAGGTGATCCGCAAGGCCGAGGCGGTTCTGGACAAGATCCGCCCCTACATCCAGAAATTCCATTCCTCCGAATATATTGCCGCCCTTGCCAATGGGGACATCTGCATGGCTGTCGGCTGGTCCGGTGACATCTTCCAGGCCCAGTTCCGCGCCGACGAAAATGAAACCGGCAACACGGTTGTCTATTCCGTGCCGAAGGAAGGCGCGCTGATGTGGTTTGACATGATGGCGATCCCGGCTGATGCGCCCAACGCCGAAGCGGCTCATAAATTCATTGATTATATAATGGACGCCGACGTGATCGCCAAGGCCACCAACTATGTCTATTACGCCAACGGCAACAAGGCCTCCCAGCCGATGCTCGAAGAAGACCTTATCGGCGATCCGGCGATCTATCCGACCGAAGAGGCCCTGAAACGCCTCTACACCACCACCCCTTATCCGCCGAAAATCCAGCGGACGGTGACCCGTCTGTGGACCAAGGTGAAAAGCGCCCAGTAACAGCGGTGGTTTCTATCCGGCACCATGGTTCAGTAGACCGCCATGGTGCCGGATCATAAGAACGTTTTTTCAAGGGGTTAATGATGACAGCCATCCCGTCTGGCAACAATCGGCAAACAACTGTCGAGGCCTGGAAAGATCCCAGTCAGGAGCCCTATATCCGGCTGGAAAATGTCACCAAGAAATTTGGGGACTTCACCGCGGTCGATAATATCTCGCTGGATATCTTCAAATCCGAGTTCTTCTCACTGCTCGGCCCCAGTGGCTGTGGCAAGACCACATTGCTGCGCATGCTGGCAGGATTTGAGCAACCGACCAGCGGCAGGATCCTGCTGGATGGTGAGGATATGTCCAAAGTGCCGCCCTATCTGCGGCCGGTGAATATGATGTTCCAGTCCTACGCGCTTTTCCCGCATATGAATGTGGAAAAGAATATTGCCTTCGGTCTCAAACAGGACGGGGTTCCTTCGCCCGAAATCAAGACCCGAGTCGATGAAGTCATCTCGATGGTCCAATTGGAACAATTCGCCAAACGCAAGCCCCATCAGCTGTCCGGCGGCCAGCGCCAGCGTGTGGCGCTCGCGCGCAGCTTGGTGAAAAAGCCCAAGATGCTGCTGCTGGATGAGCCGCTAGGCGCGCTCGATAAAAAACTGCGCACCCGGACCCAATTCGAACTGATGAATATTCAGGAAGAAACCGGCATCACCTTCGTGATCGTGACCCATGACCAGGAAGAGGCCATGACCGTGTCCTCGCGCATTGCGGTGATGGATCATGGGCGGATCATCCAGACCGCCACCCCGACCGAGATATACGAAGTCCCCAATTCCCGCTATGTGGCGAATTTCCTTGGCGAAGTGAATATTTTTGAAGGGCGGGTCGCCGAAAATGCACGCGACCATGTGCTGATCCAGTCCCAGGAAGCCGGCTGCACCATCCGCGCCGACCATGGGATTGACGCCGCCGATGGCGCCACTGTCTGGGTCGCGGTCAGGCCCGAGAAAATGTATATTAACTTGGAAGCCCCCGACGATCCCAACACCAACTGCATGACCGGCCAGGTTTGGGATATTGGCTATCTGGGCAATCTATCAATTTATCATATCAAACTGGACAGTGGCACCATGGTGACCATGGCCCGCACCAACAAGGAACGCGTGGTAGAACGCAAGATCACCTGGGATGACCGGGTCTATGTCACCTGGGCACCGGATGCCGGTGTCGTGCTGTTGAGCTGAGGGGGGATGACCGAATGGTTGATTCGACCCAATTCATCAGCGGCGCCATCGCGCAGACCGGCCGGATTGCCGGGCTGCATGCCCGGCTTATGCTGATCCCGCCTTATCGGTGGCTGGCCAATCTGCGGCCGCTGCCGATCGGACGGACCCTGCTGTTCGCCCTGATCCTGTTTTTTGCCGCCTGG
The DNA here is from genome assembly GCF_003385955.1 of Aestuariispira insulae. Lineage (GTDB taxonomy): Bacteria > Pseudomonadota > Alphaproteobacteria > UBA8366 > Aestuariispiraceae > Aestuariispira > Aestuariispira insulae. Next base: position 352,876 of record NZ_QRDW01000005.1, on the reverse strand, counting down.
TCCCTGCCCGGCCTCTGGCCTCTGTGGCTGGTGCTGGCGATCCTGCTGGCCGGCGTTGCCGTGACCGGCCGGGGCGCGGTGATCGCGCTTCCCTATGCCTGGCTGCTGGCCTTTTTCCTGAGCCCGTTCCTGATCGTGCTCAAGATCAGCTTTGCCGAGATTGCCAGCGCAATCCCGCCCTATACCCCGCTATTTGAAATCCTCTGGGATATGGAGATCGAAGAGGCTTATCTCTCGGTCAAGCTGAACATCTATAATTATCTCTTCCTGCTGGAAGACGATCTCTATATCAATTCCTACCTGAGCAGCCTCCAGATCGCCTCTGTCTCCACCTTCCTGACATTGCTGGTGGGCTATCCGATCGCCTATGGAATGGTCCGCGCTCCGGTCCAATACCGCACCATGCTGCTGATGATGGTTATCCTGCCTTTCTGGACCAGTTTCCTGATCCGGGTCTATGCCTGGATCGGCATCCTGAAGAAGGAAGGCCTGTTGAACCTGGCGCTGATGTCGACCGGCATCATTGATGAGCCGCTCACCATCCTGAACACTGACACGGCGGTCTATATCGGGATTATCTATTCCTACCTGCCCTTCATGGTGCTGCCGCTATATGCGACCCTGGAAAAGATGGATGAAAGCCTGCTGGAAGCGGCGGCCGATCTCGGCTGTCATCCGCTGAAAGCCTTTTGGGTCGTGACCCTGCCCCTGTCCCTGCCCGGCATCGTGGCCGGCTGTTTCCTGGTCTTCATTCCAGCCGTCGGCGAATTTGTCATCCCGGATCTGTTGGGCGGATCGGAAACCATCATGATCGGTAAGACGCTCTGGGCGGAGTTTTTCAATAACCGCGACTGGCCGGTATCCAGTGCTGTTGCCGTGATCCTGCTGCTGCTGCTGATCGTGCCCATTGTGGCCTTCCAGCGGATGCAGGAAAACAACGCGAAGAAGGAGGCCTAATTCATGAGAAAAGGATTATCCCCCTTCAATATCGTCTCGCTGGTGATGGGATTCAGCTTTCTCTATCTGCCGATCCTGCTGCTGGTGCTGTTCAGCTTTAACGAATCAAAGCTGGTCACCGTCTGGGGCGGATTTTCCACCAAATGGTATGGTGAGATGATCCGCAACGAAGGCTTGATGGACGCGGCCTGGATGACATTGAAGATTGCTGTGGTCTCATCCACCTTCGCCACCATTCTGGGCACCATTGCAGGCCTGGTCATGGTGCGGTTCGGATCCTTCCGCGGCCGCCTGCTGTTTTCCGGCATGATCTATGCGCCGTTGGTGATGCCGGAAGTGATCACGGGCCTCTCACTGCTTCTGATGTTTGTGGCCATCTCGCTGGATCGCGGCTTCTTGACCATCACCATCGCCCATATCACCTTTTCCATGTGTTATGTGGCGGTTGTTGTGCAGTCGCGCATGGTGACTTTTGACCAGTCCATTGAAGAAGCCGCCCTGGATCTGGGCTGCCCACCGATGCGGACCTTCTTTACCGTGACCCTGCCGATCATCATGCCGGCGGTTGTCTCGGGCTGGCTGCTCTCCTTCACCCTGTCGCTCGATGATCTGGTGATTGCCAGCTTCACCAGCGGCCCCGGCTCCACCACCCTGCCGATGAAGATCTATTCGTCGGTACGCTTAGGCGTGACACCGGAGATCAACGCCATCTCTACCATTCTGGTTGGGTTGGTGACGGTCGGTGTGCTGGTGGCCAGCTATGTCTCCAGACGCCAGACATTGATCCGCCAACGTGATGAACGGCTGGCGGCAGCGGAAGCCACATGACCCAAACCGAAACGGGCGGCTGCATTAGCCGCCCGTTTTCTTTTCCAGCCCCGCCTGATACCATCTGGACCATGCAGAATGCTTTCGATGGAAAAGAATTGCGACGCTGGCGGCGTGCGCAAGAGATCAAGCAGGACAGCCTGGCGGAGACGCTGGGTGTCACGCAGGCGAGTGTCTCACGCTGGGAACAGGGCCAGCAGGCCCCGTCTCCCCATATCCTGCGCATCCTTGAGGCGATGATAACAGGCCAGGGCCGGACCGGGCTCGATGGCGTGTTAAAACGCCTGATCCAGAGTTCACGCGATTCCGTTCATATCGTTGAGGACCGATCCCACCGTTTGTTGGCAACCTCACAAACCCGGCTCGACGAATGGCAACGGCAGGGAACGGACCTCATGGGCCAATCGCTCTGGCGCTACGCCACGGAAGAAATCGCCGCCGCCGAAGCAGCCTTGGACGATCTTGGATGGTGGGATGACGGTATCGATTGCCTGGCCTTTCCGGTCCAGGGTCGCGACGGGCCGCCGATGCGGGTCAAGCCCCAGCATGTCTTATGGGAACGCATCCGCCTGGATGACGGATCCTACGGCCGCTTGACCACCAGCATAGACGGTCAGGCCTTTGACGCTCTGCCGCCTTCCTACAGACGGCATTTCTAACCCAACCGTCTCAAGACATGTATGTTTTATACGTTGGGTCTTCCCGCTATACGATTTAGGGTTTGCGCCTGTCAAAACCGGGGAAGGACCATGGGCAATAAACGTCTCATTTTCGACATCACCATCCTTTATGGCGCGGGCATGTTCGCCGCCATGCAGCTGGGCCTGTTCAGCCCCATGGTGCCGGCCCTGCAACAGGCTTTTCAGGCGGATAAATCAGCCATAGCGCTGGCCTCTTCCCTGATCACAGGCGCAGGTGCCATATGCGGCACCTTTGCCGGAGCCTGGATCGCCAGGGCCGGTTACAAGCAGGCCCTGATCATCGGATCCATCCTGCTGATCCTGGGCACCGTCGGCCTGTCCACCGCCCCCTCCCTCGAGATTTTATACCTGTGCCGCTTTCTCTCAGGCTTTGGCTATCTGGTAGTAGTAACCGCCTGCCCCGGCATGATGTGCGCCCTGGTCAGCGGCCCGGCGCTGCATCTGGTCATGGGTATCTGGGGCACCTTTGTGCCGGTCGGTGTGGCGCTTGGGGCCTGGTTGGCCGGGGCCATGATTGAAGATCATGGCTGGCAACCGGTCATACTGGCCTCCATACTGCCGAGTACGCTTTGCATGATCGGTTTGCTGTTCCTGCGCCGGGAGAATGGCGACAGCAAACCCGCCAGGGCTGATACCGCTATCGGCCCGGTCCTGCGCAATGCGCCGGCCCTGTATATCTCGCTGGCTTTTGCGCTCTTTGCCGGCGGCACCCAGGCAGTGGCCCTCTTCCTGCCTAGTGCGCTGATTGAGTTGAGCAGCTGGCAAGTGATTGATGCAGCCACCCTGATGGGGCTGGGCTCCATCATCGGCGGTTGTATCGGCAGTGTGACGGCGGGTGCCCTGATGGCCAGGGGCTGGTCCGGCCCCACCCTGTTTTCCGGAGCCCTGATCCTGCTGGGGATGACATCTGTTTCCCTGCTCAGCGGTCCGGGGCCAGCGCTGGCTATCGCCGCAACAGGTCTTTTCTTCTTCGGCCAGGGCGTCGTCGGAGGGGCCGGTTTCGCCCTGCTGCCGGCCGTCGCAGCCCAGGGTCTTTCAATGGCGATCATCCAGGGTCTCTTCACCCAGTTCAATGAGTTTTCCGCGGTCACCCTGCCGCCCCTGATGGGGGCCACGATCGATCAATTCAGCTGGCATGGGGCCGCCTGGTTCACGGTCGTGATCCTGGCCGGTTCACTGTTTGCAATTCTGCGTTTCTCCAGGTCGATCACAGGCAGCGCGCGCCGGGCTTCCGCCTGATCAGATTCTCCTGTCACTGTCGATGAACTTTGACCACCAGGCCTTCGGCTGCGGACGGCGGGACAAAATAGCTGGTGATCACATCAAACTGTTCCGGCGATGGCGCGAATTCATGGCCGCCAGCCTCATTGCGCCGGATCATGCGCTGTTTGCAAACTTCGTCTTCAACATCCAGACAGTGAAGTTCATGACGCGTTTCGGCCCGCTCCGCGATCTCCCGCATCCAGGATCGGATTTCCGGTGTGTTGGCCGGGAAATTCAGAACGACGGAGAGGCCAGCCTTCAACAGGTCAATAATATGTCCTTCCATCTGACCTCGAAAACGATGCGCGTATTTCACATAATCGGGAATGGAGTGGATTTCCTCAGGATATAGTCCGGAGAGCCAGGCATCCTCCGCAATCAAAATCCGCCCGGTTTCTTCTGCAAGCTTTTGTGCCTGGGTTGTCTTCCCGGATGCGATCTTGCCACAGACAAGAAAAAGAGCCGGGGCCTCATTTGGTAAAACCATTGCGCGTCCGGAATTTTCTATTGCTCGTTGGTTTCTTCTGCAGGCGCCGCCGTGCCAGCTTCCCGATCCACACATTCCAGCACCCAGACGTCATAGACCGGATGTTCCAGCGCCGAGAGCGCCGGGCTGGAGGCAAACATCCAGCCATTGAACAGGCTCAGGGCCTCTTCATCGCCGCGTTTCTGTTCCCAGATTTCCAGAAAGGCCGCCGATTCCGGCGCCTCTTCCGGCGGGGTCCTGTCGCAATGGCGCGGCGTGATGGTCAGGGCACCAAAACTTACCGGCTGGTCAATAGCCGCTTCAAAGGTGGAAACCCTGGCCGTCACTTTGTCCAGGCCCTGCATGATGACCGTATTGCGCGGTTCGGCCCCGGCCTGAAAAGCAAGGCCAGCCAGCAGGGTCATGGCCCCCAGTGGGGCCAGGGCAGTCCGCATTCGCATCTTCTTCATACTTCCTCCGGTAGGTGCGCGGCAAAACGCAAACGCACATAATCGGCAAACCATTGACCGTCCGGGCGTTTGAGAACCGGTTCCAGCATTGCGCGCACATCCGCGATATAATCATCCCGCTCGCCTGCAGGCAACGCATCAAGATAGCTTTCCGCAAATGTCGCGAGCCAACCGGTCACGTCGCCCGGCAGTTCCGTCGGACGGTCGATCAGTTGAATGGTATCCACAAGAAATCCGGCCGATTTAAGGCGGGCCTCATACTCTTCGACCGATGGGAAGAACCAGGGATTGAAAGAGGCACCATTAAACCCGCGATCATCCAGCGCGCGCTCCAGAGCGGTTCGTATGTGATGCACATTGCCGTGCCCCCCAAATTCGCCGACAAAACGGCCACCGGGCTTCAACACGCCGCGAACTCCATGAATCACGGCATCGGCATCAACCATCCAATGCAATGCCGCATTGGAGAAGACCGCATCATATTTGCCGTTAAGCTGGATTGCCTGCCCGTCCATGACATGCGCATCCAGGCCTTTGGAACGCGCACCTTCAATCTGTTCCGGGCTGGCATCAATCCCCGTGACGGACCGACAACGCCGAACCAGCGCTTCGGTCAGGACCCCGTCACCGCATCCCAGGTCCAGGATATCCTCATGGGCCTGGGGGGCCAAGAGATCCAAAACCGGCACCCCAAGTGCCGCTACAAAGCCAGCATTTTTCTGGTAGCTGTCCGGATGCCAGGCCTGCGGGTGATCCTTGCTGCCGGTCATCCGTTCCCGCCTGATATTTATTGAGTGTCTTCGTTGATCAGGAAAATCGCCCGACCGATCAGGTCTTCCATGGAGAGCACATCTTCGGTATTGGAAAACTCACCGCCATTTTCCACCATCACATCGCTGCTGCCCGGCGTGATCTTGACATATTTTCCGCCCAAAATCCCGTTGGAGGAAATACTGATCTGGGAATCTTCCGGCAGACGGATCCGATCCTGAATCGAAAGTTCGACAACAGCCTGATACATTTCCGCATCCACATGCTGACCGCTGACCGATCCCACCTTCACCCCGCCGATGCGGATGTCGGAACCGATGGTCAGGCCGTCAATGGCATTGAAACGGGCCGTTGCCTGGTAACCATCGACAGTTTTGATCGATGTGTTGGAATAGGCAAAGGTGAGGAAGAACCCCGCAACCAGGAGGACAACCGCCCCCAAAATCGTTTCGATGACACTGCGCCTCATTGTTCCACCCCGGTTTCATTTACTTCTTGCATCGTCTGTTTTGCCACCGACCGGCGTTCTTCCGCCCGGGTGATGATCAATTCCAGCAATTCTTCCATGATCACGGAATCCTGGACAAATTCAAATGGATCGCCATCCATGAGCATATCCAGCTCCGCACCGGGTTCGATGCGGATATATTTACCGCCAAAAACCCCGTCGCTGACCACCTGTGCCACGCTGTCGATCGGCAGGTCGATATCTTCTGTGATGGCGATTGTAACGATGGCAGCCTTGGATTCCGCTTCCAGCTCCTGCGCTGTCACCTTGCCGATCGGAATACCTGCCAACAGAACAGGGCTGCCGATGGTGATGCCGTCTACCGCACCAAAACGCGCGGTCAGATGCATGCCCTCGCCATTGCGGCCAGGCGATGCATCGGATGCATAGGCATAGATCATGAAGGCCGCGCCAATCACAAAGACCAGCGCACCAACCAGCATGTGAAGTGATTCTTCCTTCATCCTCATGATCTGGCGTCCCCCCTTACCTGCACGGCCGTCAATCGATTGTCCAACAGGATACCCCGGTTATTCCGGCTGCCAGGCTTCGTAATCGCCGGTCGCCTTGGAGCGCTGGCCACCTTCCAGGATATGACCCGGCGGACGATAGGCCAGTTCAGTACCGGTATGGTTCGGCTCATGGGGTTTCTGCCAGGATTTGGCCGTGCCGCCGGTCGGGAAATCATTGATGGTATAGTGCAACCAGGCATTATGTTCGGGCGGCACGCGGCTGCCTTCATCGCTTTCCTTGTAAATCACCCAGCGGCGGCGACGGCTGCCCGCCTTGGCCTTCTTCTGGTGATAATATTTATTGCCAAACTGATCCTCGCCAACGAAAGAGCCGCTGAACAGGGTAATCATCCGGGTAATTGCGTTAGCCATGGATGGCGCGCTCCACCTTATTCTTTATGCATAAAAAACCGAGCGCGAATATGACATTGCCGGGCCGGTTCGTCCAGCCCCACGCGCATGCATGACTGTCATTTTGCCGCAAAACAGTCCCGGCAAGAAATCATGAAAGACTAAACCCGGTTTTTCCTGCCTTCCCCCGCCAACGTTTCTTTCCCGGATCAATCCGGGTTGCCGGGGCTCACCGCCCTAGCCGACTCACTGGAAACAAGCGGCCTGAATCGGGATGACTACCATATGATGTAGAAAAGCAACATTTTCAGAACATACTACATATAGTGTTCAAAACAGCCCGTTTCCGGCCTTTTTTAATTATTTATAAATAAAACTTCAATTATATTGTTTTTACTTACGAATACTGAGAAACCCATGTATTCAGGAAGACTAGACGAAACCACTTGCGAGCAAAGTTATTTTGTGGCTAAATATCTCGACTTGCATAGATGTTGTGTCAGAGGTCATCAGATCAGATGACGGTGTAAGGGTTATTAGACACAATATGTGGGTATCCCAACAAAGGTCCCGGCACATGGGACCGCGGTTCGGACGGGGCTTGGGGCCGGGTTCGGACTGACAATCGAATAGAGAGTCCAACTTCTTCCTGGCGAAAGGGGAGTCCGTAATGCGGATTGCGCGACAGTATACGCGAGTAAACGAATCACCATACGAAGCTATCGAATTTCGTCTCGCGACCAGTGAGATTAAAAATCCAGACGGTACCGTCGTTTTCAAGCTTGAAAATATTGAAGTCCCCGCTTCCTGGAGCCAGGTTGCAAGTGATGTGATCGCCCAGAAATATTTCCGCAAGGCCGGTGTTCCCGCCGCCCTGAAGCCGGTTCGGGAAAAAGATGTGCCGGAATGGCTGTGGCGCCGTGTGCCGGACGAAAAAGCGCTGGCCGACATCGCCGAGGAAGAACGTTTTGGTCCGGAACTATCCTCAACCCAGGTCTTTGACCGTTTGGCAGGAACCTGGACCTATTGGGGCTGGAAAGGCGGCTATTTCGATGCGGAAGAAGACGCCCGCGCCTATTTCGACGAGATGCGCTATATGCTGGCGCGCCAGATGTGTGCCCCCAACAGCCCGCAATGGTTCAATACCGGTCTGCATTGGGCCTATGGCATCGATGGCCCCGGCCAGGGTCATTATTATGTGGACTATCAAACCGGCAAGCTGACCCGGTCCAAATCGGCCTATGAACATCCGCAGCCCCATGCCTGCTTCATCCAGTCGGTTGAAGACAGCCTGGTGCATGAAAACGGCATCATGGATCTATGGGTGCGCGAAGCACGCTTGTTTAAATATGGTTCCGGCACCGGCTCCAATTTCTCCGCAATCCGTGGGGAGGGCGAACTGTTGTCCGGCGGTGGAAAATCATCGGGCCTGATGAGCTTCCTTAAGATCGGCGACCGGGCGGCGGGCGCGATCAAATCCGGCGGCACCACACGCCGCGCGGCCAAAATGGTCGTGGTCGATATCGACCATCCGGATGTGGAAGATTTCGTCATCTGGAAGGTTCAGGAAGAACAGAAAGTGGCCAGCCTGGTCACCGGTTCCAAGCTGCATAACAAACATCTCAATGACATTATGGCCGCCTGTCATGCCGATGGCGTGGATGAGGCCGACCGGTTCGACATTAAGGCCAATCCAGTCCTGAAGGAAGCCGCCAAGGCCGCACGCCGGATGATGATCCCGGAAAACTACATCAAGCGCGTCATCGATTTTGCCAGCCAGGGCTATGCTTCGATTGAATTCCCGACCTATGACACGGATTGGGATTCGGATGCTTACGCCACGGTCTCCGGCCAGAATGCCAACAATACCGTACGCTTGACCGATGACTTCATCCGCGCGGTTGCCGATGATGCGGATTGGAACCTGGTTCACCGCACCGACGGCAGTGTTGCCAAGACCGTGCGCGCCCGGGAATTGTGGGAAAAGATCGCCTATGCCGCCTGGGCCAGCGCCGATCCGGGCCTGCAGTTCGACACAACCATCAATGACTGGCATACCTGCCCCAATTCGGGCCGGATCAATGCCTCCAACCCATGTTCGGAATATATGTTCCTGGACGATACCGCCTGTAACCTGGCGTCCTTGAACCTGATGACCTTCCGACGCGAGGATGGCAGCTTTGATGTGGAAAGCTTCCGCCATGGCGTGCGCCTCTGGACCATTGCCTTGGAAATCTCGGTGCTGATGGCGCAATTCCCGTCCAAGCAGATTGCCGAACTTTCCTATCGCTATCGCACATTGGGCCTGGGCTTTGCCAATATCGGCGGCTTGCTGATGGCCAGCGGCTATTCCTATGACAGTGACGAAGGCCGCGCGCTGTGCGGTGCCATTTCCGCCGTCCTGACCGGCACCGCCTATGCCACCAGCGCCGAAATGGCCGGTGAATTGGGTGCTTTCCCGGGCTATGGCGATAACTCCGACGCCATGCTGCGGGTCATGCGCAACCATCGCCGCGCCGCCTATGGCGAGGTTGAAGGTTATGAAAGCCTGTCCATCAATCCGGTTGCCCTGGATCTGGCCAATATCCCGCACAAGGACCTGGCTGATGCGGCCATGGCCAGCTGGGATGAGGCCTTGAGCCTTGGCGAAGAACATGGCTATCGCAATGCGCAAGTTTCGGTGGTTGCCCCCACCGGCACCATCGGTCTGGTGATGGATTGCGACACCACCGGGATCGAACCCGATTTCGCCCTGGTCAAATTCAAGAAACTGGCCGGTGGCGGCTATTTCAAGATTATCAACAGAACCGTCCCCGAAGCCCTGGAAAATCTCGGTTATGCGAAGGACGTGGTCCGCGGAATGATCAATTACGCGGTTGGCCATGGCACGCTGAAAGGCGCACCGGCCATCAACCACGATACCCTGGCTGAGAAGGGCTTCGGGGAGGACCAGCTGAAGGCGGTCGAAGGTGCTCTGGGCAGCGCCTTTGAAATCAAATTCGCCTTTAACCGCTGGACCCTCGGGGATGATTTCTGCAAATCAACCCTGGGCCTCACCGATGCGCAGTTGAATGACATCAGCTTCAATCTGTTGCGCCATCTGGGCTTCAGCCGCGCCGACATTGACTTGGCCAACCTCTATTGCTGCGGGGCCATGACCCTGGAGGGCGCGCCCGGATTGAAGGACGCGCATCTGCCGATCTTCGATTGCGCCAATCCATGCGGCAAAATCGGCAAGCGTGTTTTGAATACCGAGAGCCATATCCGGATGATGGCGGCCAGCCAGCCCTTCATTTCCGGCGCAATCTCCAAGACCATTAATATGCCGAACAGTGCGACCGTTGATGAATGCAAGGACGCCTATCTTCTTTCCTGGCGTCTTGGCCTGAAAGCCAACGCGCTTTATCGCGACGGTTCCAAACTGAGCCAGCCTTTGGCCTCCGCCCTTCTTGATGACGAGGATCTGGCGGATGATCTGGCCGAGGCAACGCCAGCCGCCGCCGCTCCGATCGTGGCGGAGAAAATTGTCGAGCGCATTGTCGAGCGCGTGGCCGAACGGCGCAAGCTGCCCCACCGCCGTAAGGGCTATACCCAAAAAGCGATTGTCGGCGGCCATAAGGTCTATATCCGAACCGGCGAATATGAAGACGGCTCCGTGGGAGAGGTCTTCCTGGACATGCATAAGGAAGGCGCCGCTTTCCGGTCCCTGATGAATAATTTCGCCATCGCCATCTCCATCGGCCTCCAATATGGCGTGCCGCTGGAGGAATTTGTCGATGCCTATACCTTCACCCGGTTCGAACCCCAGGGGCTGGTCGAAGGCAATGATACGATCAAAATGGCCACATCCGTCCTGGATTACATTTTCCGCGAGCTCGCCATCAGCTATCTCAGCCGGGATGATCTTGCGCATGTGCAGCCGGGCGATATGTATCCGGATTCCATGGGCCTTGGCGAAAAAGAAAGCGCGGTGCCGGACGAACATGCCCAGGCCATCGCCGCGATCAAGAAAGTCACCAGCCGCGGCTTCATCCGCTCGAAAGACAGTTTCGACATCGTGGCCAAGCTGGGCAATGGACATAGCGGCGGACAGACCGGCGGCGACACCGGCCAGTCCCTGTCGGAAATTCAGGAACAAGTGGTAACCGTCACCGAGACGGTCCAGGAAGAAGTTGACGTGCGTCTTGACCGGATCCGGGAAGCGCGCGCGAAGGGTTACGAGGGTGATGCCTGCGGCGATTGCGGCAACTTCACGCTCGTTCGGAACGGCACCTGCATGAAATGCGTCACATGTGGCGCGACCAGCGGGTGTTCGTAAGCCAGGAGTCCTTCCTGGCACGGTGCTCCCTGTGAACTCGGGGGATTGGCCTTAACAGCCATTCCCCCCTTTTCCTCTCCCCAAGCTCCCCAGCTTGAGCACCAATAACCCTTTGCGCGCCTTACCGGCCGATGGGAACAGACAAGGGCGCTGGATAAAATCCCAGCGCCCTTCCCTTTTTTACTCTCGCCGTTACAATGACGGCCATGAACATGAAAAACAACCAGCCGCCGGCAAGCTATTTCACCCTCTGCCAGGCCAATCCGGCCCGGTTCCGGAAACTTTATACCCAGTCCTATTGCGTGCTGCATGTTTTGGGCGGTGCGAAGCATATTTACCGGCAGGACGGCAGCCAACTAACCGTAAAAACAGGGGATTTGGTCCTATTTCGGGCCGGCGAGAGCATCACTTTTGAAAACCAACCGGCGGGTACCAACGACCCTTACCGCGCTGAGGGCATCGCCTATCGCCCGGACTTTGTCGAGGCGTTCCAGGAACAGTCAAACATCAGCCGATCGGCTGAAAACAGTGATCACCGGCGACTGCCCTGCAGCGGTGATATCAGCAAAACCTATCGCCAGGCGGTCGATGCATTGCTAACGCCCGACCTGCCTGCGGCCATTGCTGAACATCGCCTGACAGAAGTTCTGATCTGGTTGACGCAGGCGGGCATCCCCCTGTTCCTGCGCCATAAACCCAGCTTCGCGGAAAGGGTCCGCCTGACATTGCTCACCGATCTCGAACATCGCTGGCGTGCGCGGGAAATCGCCGAACGGCTGGCGGTGAGCGAGGCAACCTTACGCCGAAAACTCTCGGCGGAAGAGACCAGCTTTTCCGATATCCTGCAGGATGCACGGCTGAGCCACGCACTTGACCTGCTCATGACCAGTGACAAACCGATCACGGAGATCGCCTTGACCGCTGGTTATGGCACCCCTTCCGCCTTTTCCAGAAGTTTCCGCGACCGGTTCAATCTGACCCCGCGCGAAATTCGCGTGCCCCGTGAAACATTTTCATCCACAGAAAATGATCGGATCGGGACAGAGACTGATCGGGACGGGAAAGCGGCCTGACCGGTGGCGGCCTAACCTCCTCCGTGAAACGATCTTTCAGGAGGATATTCATGAAGACAGCCACCACATTTTTTGCCGCCCTCTCCTTGTCCCTTGCCGCAAACGCCGCACAGGCGGATGATTTCAATCTCACAAGCCCGGATATCAAAGAGGGGATTCCCCTGGCCGACATTCATGTCTTCAAGGGGTTTGGCTGCGAAGGCGGCAATGTTTCCCCGGCCCTTTCCTGGACCAACCCACCGGCCGGTACCAAGAGCTTTGTCATCACCGCCTATGACCCGGATGCGCCGACCGGTTCCGGCTGGTGGCATTGGCTAGCCTTCAACATTCCTGCCGACACCCGTGCGGTTGATCAGGGTGCCAGCGGACAAATGCCCGAAGGCACGGTGGAAAGTGTAACGGATTTCGGGAAAACCGGATTTGGCGGTGCCTGCCCGCCCAAGGGCGAAATGCACCGCTATCAATTCACTATCCACGCGCTGGGCGTCGAAAAGCTGGATCTTGGCTCGGACACCAATGCCGCAGTGGTTGGCTATATGACCAACGCCAACAGCCTGGGCAAAGCCACGATCACGGTTCCCTATACCCGCTGATCCTCAAATTGGGGGAGCACGCCAGAGAATGTGATTTTCGTGGCTCTCCCCCAATAAATCAAAAAAATCGGTACCGATTTTTTCAAATCCCAGCTTGTCGTAGAACCGGATTGCCGCCGTGTTCTGGTGATTGACCGTCAGCCAAAGGCCAGCGCCGGTACCTTTTTCACCTTCTTTACCGCCGGAAGGCCCCCGTGACCGATCCAAGGCCAGCGCCAGCAGATCTCTGCCTATGCCCCGAGCGTGGAAATGCCTTGAAACATAAAGCGTTTCGATTTCCAGACGACAAGCCGGGCGAGCGGGACAGGGGACCGCCAGATGCAATTCCATCAGGCCAACAAGATTGCCCTCCAACTCGTAAAGATATGTTTCGCGCCCTTCAGTGTGAAACCGGTTCTCGAAATCTTCCGGTCTGAAATTTTCCACCACATAGCGTGCGATCCGTTCGCTGACACCCTCTGTCGCATAAGTATCCAGGAAAACCTGAGTGGCCAGAGCCGATATTTTGATGGAATCACTTTCTGTTGCCTGCCGGATCATCCCTTATCCCCTTTTCCGGTTTCGTCCGGCGCACTATTTGCCTTTGACGGAGATAAGGCAAGATCTCTCCAAGGAGGTTCAATAAAGTTCCGGTACAACCTCTTCAAACCGGTCAAAAAAACCGCTTTCCAACTGATGGCCGCGCATGGGGCGCATTTCTTCCAGCGCGTCAAACAGGCTCATGGCCGTGTGATAGGGTTTATCCTCAGTCAGGGCAGCAAAAATATCGACGATGGCAACCGCCAGGCTGAGGTCATCAATCTGGCCGCCGGCAAGCGCCAGCGGATAACCGCTGCCGTCCAGCCTTTCATGATGGCGTTCGGCCGGCATGGCGATCAGGTTGTTCACATTTTCCGATTCGCGGATATAGTGGCCGGACCATTCCGGATGTTCACGGATACGCTCCCATTCTCCGGCAGTGAGAGGCTCTTTCTTATCCAAAATAGCCCGGGGGACACGGATTTTTCCAACATCATGCAGGAACCCCACAGCGGTGATCACCTCCACATCATCGCTGCTCAAGCCAATCTGATTGCCGAACACCGTCATTAGTGCTGCGGTATGCAGTGAATGGGCATAGGTGCTTTCATGGTAGCCGGAAAGCTTCTTAAGTGCCTCAAAGGCGATGCCTGCCTCCACCGCCGTCACCACCTGACCGGTGCAGGCGTCAATGGCCTCACCATCCATCCGGCCATGCCGGATCAGATCATCGGTGATCCAGCGATAATGCTCTCGGGTGGATTTCAACAATTCCGAATGGGTGTCGGGCAGTTCGTCCCATTCCTGCTCTGCCGCATGGTCGCAGATATGCCAGAATTTTTCCAGGAACCCATATTGATCAAACGGCTTTTGCACATAATCCCGGCAGAGGCCCTCATTGCGACCGGCCTGCGCCTGGCTTTCTTCCTCTGCCAGCATCAGGATCGGGGACCGGCTTCCCTGGTCCTGCATTTTCTGGGCAATCACATAACCGTCGCTGCCGGAGAGATGGTCATCCAGGACAATCATGTGATAGGCGCGTTCCACCGCCCAACCAATAGCCTGAAAGGCATCATCGGTCAGATCCACATCGTAATAGAGATCCATCACCGGGATCACATCGCCCATGTCGCCCGCCGCCGGGGAAGCAACGAGGATCTTTTTCCGATCCGGCACATTCAGTCCGGTCATTTCATTAAGCGGTTGAATGACACCCCCCAAAATCAGCCAAGTCCTATGACGATTCTGCCTAAACTTCCCTAACATGCAGTTAAAAGTAGAGTGTCCGGTTGAAATTTATCCCGTTCCCCCGGATCATGGCTCCAAGTTTTCCTTTCCCACCTGCCAGGCTGATGCCCCATGTCTCCCCAGTTTTTTCTTTTTGATATCGGCAATGTGTTGATTGACTGGAACCCGCGTCACCTGTTCAGCGATCTGCTTCCCGATCCTGAAGAGCTGGATTTCTTTTTGACCGAAGTCTGCCCGCAAAGTTGGAACGAAGAACAGGACCGGGGCCGCCCCTGGGCCGAAGGTCTTGCGGAGGCCACTGCCCGCCATCCCGATTACCGAGACGTCATCCAGCTCTATTTCGAGCGCTGGATGGAAACGGTGGCCGGGCCGATTGAGGAAACAGTTACCCTTTTGGACAAGCTTCAGAAAATGGGCTATCCGACCTATGCACTGTCCAATTTTTCCTGGGAAACCTTTGAGAAGGTGGAGATTGTCTATCCTTTCCTCAAAAGTTTCGACGGGCGCGTTGTCTCCGGCTATGAAGGTTTGATCAAGCCCGATCCGGCCATCTTCCATCTTGCCATCGAACGGTTCGGTCTTGAACCGAGAGAAACCCTTTTTATCGATGACAACAAAGCAAATATCGAAGCGGCAGAGAGACTGGGCTTCCTGACCCATCACTTCAATAAACCAGAAGGATTGTCGCAACAATTGAGGATTATCGGGATCCTCTGACCATATAGGCACTCAGTCCCCAACCATCAGATCTGGCGTCGACGCTCCAGCATAGCTAAAGGTTCCGGGGCTGGTCTGGCAAAGAAAAAACCCTGCATAAAATCCACTTTCTGACTGGTCAGCCAGGCTGCCTCCTCCCGGGTTTCTATTCCCTCCGCAATCACACGGATTTCAAATTCATGCGCCAGACTGATGATGCGGCTCACCATCTCCGCGCGATATCGGTCACCATGGACATTCCGGATGAGGTCTTTGTCCAGCTTCACATAATCGGGCTGCAAATCCCCTAACAAGGTCAATGTTGAATACCCCGCCCCCAGATCATCCAAAGCCACTTCAAACCCCCGCTCCTGATATGTTTTGAGAATGCGCTTGAGATGATCAACATCATCAACCTGATCGGTTTCGATCACTTCGAATATCACCCGGTCGCTTTCAAGCCCGACCTGCTCGATGATCCGAAAGGTGGTGGCAAGGCAATTTGCCGGGTCATAAATCGCCGTCGGCGTAAAATTCAGGAAAAACTTGGATGTCCCGCCCGTTTTTGCCGCATTCCTGATATGGGCCTCCCGTGCGAAACGATCCAGTTGAAACAACATCTCCGCGTCACGGGCCGCAGAGAACAATTCCACAGGCGGTTTCAGGCCACCATCCTCATCAGCCCAACGCAATAAGCATTCATGGGCATAGGGTTCATTATTGCCGTCCCCATGGACAATGGGCTGAAAGAAGGTCCGCAACCGATCCCCTTTCAAGATCCCCAAAAGCCAATCGCTGCGATAGAGGGCAACCACCGCCTTCAATGTGGCCAAACCATTAAAATCCACCAGTGTCGGTTCACCACCTCCCTCATGGATTAAAACATGGGTATCGACCATTTCACCACGGGTTAGCCCCCTTTCCACCATCTCCAGAAGGTCTGGCAGGCTCTCCGGAGTCACCGCCAGCGACATGCCGTTGCCATAGTCGGTAACAGCCCCGAAAGACGTGAAGATCTTTTTCAATTTACCGCGGGTATGCCCCAAGGGGGGCCACAAAAATAGCGTCGCATCCCCTTTGATCAGTTCCGGCAGTGTTTCACATCGGGCGCAAACCGGCATAACTCAGCCCTTCCTTTGATGTTCATGCAGCCATTCAACTATCCATCAGCGAAGTAAACAGACCCTTAAACGGAAAGTTTTTGTCGGTCTTTCCCTCTATACGCTGAAAGTGGAAAAACCGATTGTGACAAGCAAATGTTAACAACTCTTGTGGTTTGATGGTCCTGTTGCGGAGATCAAGAATGAACCATGATGAGATTTGACGTCGAATATCAGGCCCCGGATATTTCCGCCTATCGCACAGGCAATACCGGCCTGGACTATGTGCATCAATTCACTTCCGGAAAAGCAGGCCCCAACATCCTGATCACCGGACTGATCCATGGCAATGAAATCAGTGGCGCTGTTGCCCTGGATTTCCTTATGAAGAACGATATTCGACCGGATATAGGCACGCTCACCCTGTGCTTTGCCAATGTGGCGGCATACCGCTGTTTCAATCCGGCAAAACCCCATCTTTCACGCTATCTTGACGTGGATATGAACCGGGTTTGGTCTCGGGAGACATTGAAAAACGGGCCAGCCAGCCGGGAATTGGCCCGGGCTCGGGAAATCCTGCCCGTTGTTGAGCAGGCAGATTATCTTCTCGACATCCACTCCATGTCGGACGATTGCCAGCCCCTGGCATTGGCCGGCAAGCAGGAGAAAGGCGTGACCTTGGCGCGCGCCATTGGCCTTGCCCCCTATATCATCATGGATCGGGGGCATGCATCTGGGTTTCGCCTGCGCGATTTCGACCGGTTTTCGAGTGGCTCAATCCGGCCGGCATCGATATTGATGGAATGCGGTCAGCATTGGCGTCAGGCCACTGCTGAATTTGCCATCAACAGCTGCCTGCGTTTTATGACGGCAACCGGCATTCTCGAGCAGGAAAAAGCCGCCCCGTGGCTGACCCTGCCATCGGCCCGCAAGGAAAGAGTGCTTGACGTCACCCACACGGTCACGGTGGAACATGAAGCCTTCTTCTTTACCAGATCCGTTCAGGCGATGGAGCGTATCAAACGGGCCGGAACCGAATTGGGCCTGGATGGCGTGACCCCGGTTGTCACCCCTTATGACGATTGTTTCCTGGTCATGCCCCAGCCCGGCGCGCCACGCGGCAATACCGCCGTCCGCATGGCCCGATCGATCTAATTTCGGGTCATCAATGCATCACACCTGAAGGACCATCGGCCATGCCTGCTTTCGCCGGTTCCAAGGCCCATTTGGCCTTGGCCATACCTTCCGTCACCAGATGAACCAGCATCCGGAAATCGGACGGCCCCAATGAAAAAGGCGCTTCCAGATCATCCGGGTTCAGAAAAACCAGCCGGATCCGCCCATTCTTCAAGGGCGTGAATTTGATCTTCACTGCCAGCAGGGGGCCGTCCTTTGGAAAAGGCTCCAGTCCATCAGCATGATAGGGGATGGAAAGATCCGCCTGATGCATGGCTGCCTCTTCCTTGAAATCCTGGATCGCTTTTTCGGCCGGGTCGCGATACTGGCCGTCTTCCAGAAGTTCATAGAGCTTGTCGCGGGCCTGGAAGAAGTTTTTCACCATCCGCCGGGTTAGCCAGATCCGGCTATCCCGGCCGTCACAAGCAATCCGGAGCAACAGCCTGTCTTCCATATGCTGATAACTGATCGAAATCTGGGACTGGGCGGCGGCACCGCTGCTGTCTGGTACGGGAGAGTCTACGGTCATTGATCCTGTCCGATTACATCTGTCGGGATGGCTGTATCGCATTTCCTGGCCTCCCGCACGAAATAAGTATAATAGCGAGCCACCATGGGATCCTGTCCAAACAGTTCTTCCGACACGTCCTGATATTCCTCCATATCGCGCAGGTTCAAGATAACAAAGGCATCTTGTTCCCCTGTAGTGCCATAAGCCTGGGCCACACGGGGATCCTCGACGACCCTGGCCATCCAGTCCACCCCGACCCCACTGCCATGATGCACCAGTTCCACCGATATGATCACCTTGAGATTGCGGCCCAATTTCCGGGGATTGGCCAGTGCCACCCGGCGTTCAATCACCCCGGTTTCCTTCAGCCGCTGGACCCGGCGCAGGCAGCTGCTGGCCGCCAGACCGACCTTATCCGCCAATTCCGAATTGGTGATATCCGCATCCCGCTGCAGCAGATCCAAGATCCAGCGATCAATCCGATCCATGTAATAAATCTCACAAAAATTGCCAATCAACCGAATAATATTGCAAAATAAACTAAAAATCGATCACCAATTCGAACCCTCTTCCCGTAAGACTTGAGTGAGAGTCGGCATCACTTTCATATGCTCAATTGTTACGGGACATCTTCGATGAACAAGATCCTTTTGCCTCTGCGCCAAATCCTGGCCGACAGTCTAAAACTCTATTGGCAGCTTGTGAAAATCATGCTGCCGGTCATGATCCTGGTCGAGGTGGGTATCCGTTTTGGCTTGGTTGATCTGCTCTCCGCCCTGTTTGCGCCGCTGATGGATCTGGTCGGCCTGCCGCCGGAAGCGGCCATCATCCTGGCCACCAACCTGCTGGTTGGCATCTATGGCGGAGCAGCCGCCCTTGTGACATTGCTGCAGGATATGTCGCTCACCACCGCCCAGGTCACGGTACTGGCCGGCATGATGCTGACCGCCCATGCCCTGCCGATCGAACAGCGTATCATCCAGAAAACCGGCTGTGGACTGGGGTTGACCACCCTGTTTCGGCTGGCGGCCATGGCGGCTTATGGCTATCTGCTTCATTGCCTCTATGCGGCCACAGGCTGGCTCGGCGGCGAGGCGGTTGTCATCTGGGCAGCAGAAACCGATAGCGGGCAGATGGGTATCATTGATTGGGCAATCGCCAGCGCACAATCCCTCTTTTCCATTTTCTGGGTCATCCTGGCGCTGCTCACCGGGCTGAAGCTCATGGAAGTATCCGGGCTTACCGGTTGGCTGACCCGGATACTCGCACCAACGCTCCGGTTGTTCGGCATTGGGCCCAATGCAGCGCCTCTGACCATGGTGGGCGTCCTGTTGGGCCTTACCTTCGGGGCAGGCCTGATCCTGCAGGAGATTGAAAAGGGCCATTTGAAACCGCGCAGCATTTTCCTGGCGACCTGCCTGTTGATCCTCTGTCATTCCGTGATTGAGGACAGCCTGATCGCCATGGCCATGGGTGGCCATTGGTCAGGTGTCCTGGCCGGGCGCATTCTGTTTACCATCGCAGTGATGGTGCCGCTGGGGCTGTTTGTCCATGCCCTGCCGGATCACCTGTTCCATCGCTTCCTCTATCGCCGGAAATCCGCACGGCCAGACGTGTCCGCCCCGGCGGTATAACAGCCTGTTTTTCTTGTTTGCCATCGCATTAGGCCCTATATCCATTAGAAGGATAAACAAGATTTCATAGGGGGATGAGATGGATTTTGGCATCGGCCTTCCGGGTATTTCCACGATCGTCATTACGCTGCTGGCGCTGTTTCTGCTGTTTCTGGCGGTCAAGGCCGTGCCGCAGGGCATGGAATATACCGTGGAGCGGTTCGGCAAATTCACAAGATCCCTCACCCCCGGACTGCATCTGATCGTACCGCTGATTGACAAGATCGGACAGGAGGTCAACATGCGTGAGACCGTCCTGGACGTGCCCAGCCAGGAAGTGATCACCCGGGACAATGCCCAGGTCACCGTTGACGGCGTGGTTTTCTTCCAGGTCCTCGATGCGGCCAAGGCTTCTTACGAAGTCAACAACCTGGAACGTGCGATCCTGAACCTGACCATGACCAATATCCGGACCGTGCTGGGCTCCATGGAAATTGACGAGCTGCTTTCCAACCGGGATGAGATCAACAAGCGGCTGCTGGGTGTGGTCGACAATGCCACCGACCCCTGGGGTGTTAAAGTCACCCGCATTGAGATCAAGGATATCGCCCCCCCGAAGGATCTGGTGGATGCCATGGCGCGCCAGATGAAGGCCGAACGTGAAAAACGTGCCACCATTCTGGAAGCCGAAGGCGAAAAACAATCCCAGATTCTGCGCGCCGACGGGGAAAAGCAGGCCGCCATCCTGGAGGCTGAAGGCCGCCGGGAAGCCGCCTTCCGGGATGCTGAGGCCAGGGAGCGTGAAGCCGAGGCGGAAGCCAAGGCAACCGCAGTTGTATCCGAGGCCATCGCCTCCGGCAACGCCCAGGCGATCAATTATTTTGTTGCCCAGAAATATGTCGAGGCCATGTCGCAATTCGCCACCTCGCCGAACCAGAAAACCCTGCTGTTGCCGTTGGAAGCGACAGGCGTTATCGGCTCCCTGGCCGGTATCGCCGAAATTGCCAAGGAAACCTTCGGCAAGGATAAGGCCTAACCATCATGACCCTTGAAGAGCTTCTCAGCAGGATGGAATTTTGGCACTGGGTGATCGCCGGTGCCGTGCTGATGATTCTGGAACTCGCCATCCCCGGCACAGTGCTGCTCTGGTGCGGTATATCCGCCGTGGTGGTCGGCCTGCTGCAACTGGCCATTCCGGGCCTCGCCTGGGAAATCCAGCTTTTGATATTCGGTATCCTCTCCCTGGTCACCGTGGTCGGCTACCGGGTCTGGCTGCGCCGCCACCCGATTGAAAGCGCCGACCCGACCCTGAACAAGCGCGGTGCGCAATATATCGGCCGTGAGGTCAAAGTCACCGAAACCCGGCTGGGCGGGCGCGGCCGCGCCAACCTGGATGACAGCAGCTGGCTGGTCAAGGATCCATCAGGCAGCGAGCTGGACATGAATGCGACATACCGCGTCACCGGGGTTGAGGGCGCGACCTTGCTGGTTGGGCGCGACCACTAACGCCACCAATTTCGGCGAGAGGCCTTTCCAATGGATGATGAACGCATGACACCCAAAGAGCTGG
This sequence comes from Aestuariispira insulae, assembly GCF_003385955.1. Lineage (GTDB taxonomy): Bacteria > Pseudomonadota > Alphaproteobacteria > UBA8366 > Aestuariispiraceae > Aestuariispira > Aestuariispira insulae. The sequence goes on along the minus strand of NZ_QRDW01000005.1, from coordinate 331,632 downwards.
ATTCAATGATTAAGCATCTCGCCGTTTCATTGGAAAAGCCGGTATACCCGGATCCGATGGAAGCACCATGGATTGCGCTTCCCCATATCAAGGCTGGATCTATCGGCTGGCGTATGGGCGGCGGTGAAGATTATTTGTCTTATTTTTCGGACTGGTTCAGCCAGCTCTCCCCGGACTATCAAAACAACTATTGCCAAAACAATCCAGAACCGGAGGGATGGCAGGGTTTCTATGAACGCAGGAAAACCAGCCAGCAGAGATAATAATCGATAGAAAACAACATCCTGCACATCGTCTATGGCCTGGCTACAAGAACCACCGCCTACTTCCTCAGCCTTCCGTGACCGGGCGCAAGGCTTTCCAATGCCGGTCGGTCCAGATCTCGATCGCTTCCGCATCCCCCTGCCAGGCATCATGGGCCAGAAGCTCGCGCACCGCATCCCGCAACAGGTCCAGATCCCCTTGCAGGCGCTCAATTTCTGCCGCCTGCGCCTCGATCCTGTCCGCCGCCTGCTGGCTCAACGCATCCGGCTGTTTCAGTAAGCGGCCACCCGGCCGGTTCAGGCTGCGGGTGGAGGATTTACGCGCACGCAGCTTGCTCAGCAGCTCCTGATCGCCTCTGGTCATTCTCTTGATCTTTCCTTCCATTGATCATGCCGGTTATCAGCAATCTTTCATGGCTTTGCAAGCTGCCGTCACGGAAAGGACCGGGCCTGATCCCTCTGCCGAAGTTCTGTTTTTAGAATCTTGCCGTAATTGTTCTTTGGAAGATTCTCCACATAAATATAGGCTTTGGGCCGTTTGAAACGGGCTATCTGGCGGATGCAATGGGCATCAAGCGCCTTTTCATCGGCGCTGCCCACCACATAGGCCACGACAATTTCGCCCCATTCCGGGTCAGCGCGTCCTATCACCGAACATTCATGCACATCCGGATGAGTCAGCAGGCATTCCTCCACCTCGCGGGGATAAATGTTGCTCCCCCCCGAGATGATCACATCCTTGGACCGGTCCTTGAGTGTGATGAACCCATCCATATCCATGCAGCCCATATCCCCGGTCCTTAACCATCCTGCCCGGATGGTCTTTTCAGTGGCTGCGGCATTCTTCCAATAGCCCAGCATCACCGCATCACCACGAACGCAGATCTCGCCCACCTCTTCCGGTGGCAGGGGATCACCCGTATCATCCATCACCGCCACCTCGACCATGCTGTTGGCCAGGCCGACGCTGGCCAATCGCTCCCGGCGCCGGACATGGCGTTCATCACCAATCACGTGGCGGGTCAGCACCGTGATGGTCATAGGGCTTTCGCCCTGGCCGTAGATCTGGGTCAGTTTGGGTCCGAACCGGCGCAGAGCCAATTCCGCATCGGCCACATACATCGGCCCGCCGCCATAAATGATGTTTTTGAGCTTTCCTGTGCCGAGGTCGGTTTCATGATCCATCAGGCGACGCACCATGGTCGGCGCGGCAAACATGGCCACCCGGTCCCAGTGCTGCAACAGATCATAAATCTCCGCCGGATCAAAACCGCCGCTTTCAGGGATAACATTGATGCCCAGATTACAGATATGAGGCAGCGCATAGAGGCCCGACCCATGGCTCATAGGGGCCGCATGCAGGATCGTGTCACCGGGGCGCACCTCATCCACATCCGCCAGATAACCCATGGTCATCGCCTGCAGATTGCGGTGGCTAAGCATCGCGCCTTTCGGTTTGCCCGTCGTGCCGCTGGTATAGAACAGCCAGGCCATGTCATCGCCCGCTCGCGGTGCGACGGCAAGAGGGTCTTCAAACATCAATTCATCATAGTCATCCCCGCCGATCACAATCAGATGCGCAACCGTCTCCGGCAAATGCTCGCGCACTTGATCCGCCAGCTTTGCCGAAACCAGGCATATCCTGGCGCCGCTATCCTCCAGGAGGAACGCCAGTTCCCGACCGTGCAGCTTGGCATTGGCCGGCACCGCGACAGCCCCCGCATGCCAGATCCCGAACAGGCATTCCAGGTAATCAGCCGAATTTTCGGAAATCAAGGCGACCCGGTCATCCGGCTTCAACCCCAATGGCCCGGTGAAGCCGCCTGCCAGCCTGGCCGCACGTTCGGCCAGCTGGTCATAGGTCATGAAAACCCGGTCGCCAATCGCGACCGCCGGGAAATCCCCGTGGGCCGCTCCTGCCCGATCCAGCCAAATGGCGAGATTCATTGCCGCCCTCTCCCAAATATGTTTTTCCAACCTGCGATTATGGCCATTCAACAGCCACGATGCCAATACCCATGACCGGGTAAGCTTCCAGATTGTCAAACCCGTGCGTCCTCCCTATCTTCAGAGGAAAGAGACGCCCCCCCGTTTTTTCAGGACCTGCCCTTTGTCAGATCATTCCTCTCCCTCTCAACCGATTTTCCTGATCCCCGGCATCATCAAATGGCTGGCGCTTATCACAGTCGGCATACATGCCCTGCTGGAATTCGGCCCGGCCGAGCTGACCCGGAAAGTGGATATGACCCTGGCCTATATCCCCTTGCGTTTTGCCCACAGCCAGCTGATGTCCGTTGATCCGCTGGCCACTTTACTATCTCCGGTCGGATATGCGCTGCTGCACGGCAGCTGGACCCATGTCCTGGTGAATATGGCCATGCTGCTGGCGCTGGGCAGCGCTTTGTTGCGCCAAGCCGGCAGCGCCTTTTTCCTGTTGGTTTATATTATCGGTGCCCTGGCGGGGGCCGCCTCCGTCTCGCTGCTGTTTCCGGAAAGCATGCTGCCGGTGATCGGGGCATCCGCGGCTGTGTCCGGGCTGATGGGCGCATTGATCGGATTTGCCTTGAAACCGATTGCCACCAGCGCCCACCGCCAACCTGCCTTTTTCCGAACCCGTAAACAGACCCTGACTTTCCTGGTCGTTTGGGTCGCGGTCAATTTATTATTCGGAATCCTGCCGGCCTCAGCCTTCGGTGTGCAGGGCCGGATTGCCTGGGAGGCCCATCTGGGCGGCCTGGCCGCGGGCTTGATTCTGGGGTGGTTGCGCCAGACCAGCCTCGCCCGCCAGCAACAGGAATAGGCGGCCTGAGATCCAGCCTTTTTCCTTTTGCAATTAATAACTATATTCAACAAAGTTTATTAGAATAAGGCCTCTAACAGTTGGGACAGTCCATGGATATCATCAGCGCCATCAAGAACCGCCAATCCGTCAAAGCAGCCCTGCTGGCCGATCCGGCCCCCAATGACTCGGAATTGCGGGATTTGCTGGAAGCCGGCATGAGCGCGCCGGATCATGGCGCGGTCCGTCCGTGGCGTTTCAAAGTGATCCGCGGCGATGACCGGATGCGCCTGGCCGATCTGTTCGAAGCCGCCTTGCGGGCCAAAGAACCGGATGCCGATGCGGAAATGATCGCCACCCTGCGCTCCAAGCCGATGCGTTCCCCCCTGATTGTGGCGGTCTGCGCGGTGATCACCGAAAACCACCCCAAGGTGCCGCCGGTGGAACAGGTGGTCGCCACCGCCTGTGCCACCCAGAATATCCTGCAGGCGATTGACGCCAGCCCGTTTGGCGGCGTGCTGCTGACCGGCTGGACCGCCCAGGACGTGATCGTCAAGGAAGGCCTGGGCCTGGCCCCGAAAGATGAAATCATCGGCTATCTCTATTTGGGCACGCCAACCGAGACGCTGCGCGCCAAGAAACGCCCCGAGGTCGATCCGTTCATTGAAACCTGGCCAGCCTGACAATCGATTGGCGCCATGGCATGGAACCGGCTATCCTGCCCCTGAAACAGAAAGGGGGAAGGGCCAAAATCATGCCATTTGACTCAGGTCTGGCCGCGAGGCTGGAGGAAATCATCACAGACCGCTTCGCCCCTATCGGCGGGCTGAGCGAAACCCGCATGTTTGGCGGCTTCGGCTATATGCTCAATGGCAATATGTGCCTTGGCATCCACAAAGACACCCTGATCGTCAGGGTCGGCCTGGAATGCGCGGATGAAATCCTGGCGGAAGATCATGTGGGGCCGATGAACCTGACCGGGCGGGTGATGAAAGGCTGGGCCACGATCCAACCCGCCGCCATGGAGGAAGATGACGCGCTCGCGCGCTTTGTCCGGCTGGCGATCGATTTTGTCTCCACCCTGCCGCCGAAAGAAAAATAGGGCCGCCCGTCAGGCGGCCCCGGTTTGATCAGCGTTTGGTCATGCAACCGCTTTAATCTCATCCACCTTCTCAAATTCCGCCCCGGCACGCGCCCGGATTTCATTGAGATTGTAGAGTTTCAAGATCCGGCCATCACGGAAGACTGTTTTCAAAAGATCCTCCTGCTCCGCATGCCGATCCTCACGGCGGATCGTTTTATATTCACCTTGCTCCAACACAAGGGCCAGCCTGCCCTTTTTCGATCTCTTTCCCGGGTCCGTGACCGGGTCCTTGAATACATCGCGCCAGTATCCGTCCACCTTGAGCGCGGAACATTTCATGGCAAATTTCAAGCTGTCCCGATTGACCTGCTGCAACAGGCCGCCGCCCATGCCAAAGGCAATATTGTCGGCGGAGAAGCCCGCTGCCATAAGGTTTTCCAGGATTACGGGAAGGCTTTCGGCCGTGATGCCATCCCCTTGGATCACCCGGACAGCCGGGTTCAAAACCTTGTACCCAAGGGCATTCAAGTGATAGCCAAATTTCCCGGCCAGGATACTGATCACCTCTACCGGCACCGTCAGCGGATCACCGCTATCCGGTCGGACCACCAGGGTAGCACCGCTTTCCAACACGTCCTTCTTCAGGCGGCTGCCCCATAATTCCTCTGCCGCGTGATAAATGTCATAACTGTCGGAGACACAGGCAACCAGGCTGCCAGGCTTGGCAAAACGGGCCAGCATATTGCGGAAGGCCTCTTCCTCTCCATCGGGCCCGCCCCAGCTCGTGATGGTGGAATGTTCCGAGGCCGGGATCGAAAATCCGGCCATCGGCTCATTATAATAGCGCCGCGCCGCCAGGGCGCCGGCCACCGTGTCCGTGCCGGAGAAATTCACCAGATGCGCCATGCCGCCCAAGGCCGCACTTTCCTGGGAAGAGACACCCCTGGCGCCAAAATCGTGAAGTTTAAAGGCGATCTGTCCTGCCGGATCCTCACTGGATTTGAGCAAGGCCTGCCAGATTGCCCGCTTGGCGAAATAACTGTTGGTGGCAACCGCCGTAGGATACCAGACCGCGCGCAGCAAAGCCGTCTCCAGATAGCTCGTCACCCAGGCGCATTCAGGATCCGTATTGACCACCTCCACCATCACATTGCCGTTTGGCAAAATCGTGCCTTCCGCGACCGCCCGGATTTCAACCGGCAGATAGCCTTCATGCGCATTGAGGATATAGAGCCAGCCTTCCCGGTTGAACGGTTCGCCATGAGTTGCCCAGAACTGCTCCGCTTCATCGATCATCGCAAGCGTGACGGGTTTCGTCAGATATTCTTTCAGGAAGGCCTGAAGCCCGAAGAAAACCGCCTTGTCCCAGCCCCGGTCGGACCCGCGGGCTTCAATATAGGAAGATTGCTCCTCCGTGCCCGGCGGCAGTTGGAGATAGTGGGAGGCTTTATAGGAATCGGTATTGAGAATGATATTGTCGAACATCGCAAAGCTCCTTTGCAATCAAGGGAGAGGTTAGGTCTGTCCCGGTCCCTCCCGGTTGGTGCCGCGGCCGGGTTCCCCGGCCTTGGCATTCATCAGATCCGGTCTTCCTTCAACCGGGATTTCATCACCTGGATGATGTGATAATGATCCTCAAAAATCTCACGCGGCTTCAAGCTACCCAGCGGCAGCCACGCCGCATGGGCCGCATCATCGCCCCCCTTAACCTTGGGCAGCGGTCCGTCTGGCAGTTTGATCAGATAGGCCTGGGTGAGAATGCGCCCGCGGGCTGAGCGGTGCGGGTCGTCGAAAGTTTGCACTGCCTGAATATTGCCCTTGAGCACCGGTGCCGGCACTTTGAGGCGGGTTTCCTCCCGCAATTCCCGGAGCATGCTCTCGATCAGCGTTTCATCCACATTGAGATAGCCACCGGGCAGCGCCCACAGGCCTTTTCCCGGCATCGCCCCCCGGCGCACCATAAGGATATGCCCGGACTGGATCACCACAGCATCGACCGTGTTGAAGGTCGGCGGATAGGGAAGCTGTTCGAACTGTTTCCTGAACTTGCGTATAAACTCACTTTCCGCCACCAGGGCACGATAGGATTCGTCACGCAGGAAATCCTTAAGAAAGTCCACAACCGCTTCGGGCATGACATGATCCGAAATGATCGGGTTGGACCGGAAATAGTCACGCCGGATGTCAGTGGAGTTATAGATCACATCCTGCCGCACATTCTCGGAAGCCCATTGCGGGAAGAGATTGAGATAATAGCTGCTCTCATCTTTGGAATAGCCGATCAAACCGACCCGGCTGTCCCCGAATCCATAATCACACACCACACTGGCGACCGATGACTGGATCTGCTCGATCCAGGCTGTGTCATTATAGGTGTGATCCTGGATCTGGATGAAAACAACCCGTTCCCGCTCGGCCGCGCCCAGCGAATCTCTGATGCTGGCAATCCGTTCTTCCGCGGTGAATGGGTTCCGGCTGGAGCGGGCGGCATCACTGGACCCGACACAGATGATCAATCGCTGTGAGAGGGCAAGCGCCCGTTCAACCACGGCCAGATGGCCATTATGAAACGGCTGGAACCGCCCGATGAAGACAAGGAAATCATATTTCCAGGCCTTGCGCGCGACAGTTTGATCTTTAAGGGAGAGTTTCGTGGATGAATCCTTTGCTGGATTCGCATTCAGCCCTTGATGGGACATGACAAAGCTCCTTTGCCAAAGGCACCGGTTGGTCTATCCAGATGGTGCCTGTTTATGTTCAATTGCCAGCGATCCGCTGACATATTGACCATAGACTGTCATTTTTCCGGGCACAAGCTTTAATTCTCAATTTGAGTATAAAAATCACAAAGGGGCAAACCGTCATGAATCCAATCATTCCGAAAGGACTGGAAAGCAACTATACCGACTGGCATTTCTCTCCCGCCGTGGAGAGCAACGGTTTTCTATTCCTGTCCGGCTGCACGGGCAGCAAGCCAGGCGGCGGGATTGATGACGGGATCGAAGCCCAGACCAGACAGGCCTTTGCGAAAATCGCCCTCTCCCTGGAAGCCGCCAGCGCCGGATTTTCCGACATTGTCGAGATGACAAGCTATCATGTCGGCCTGCAATCCCATCTGGAGGCTTTCAAACAGGTGAAAGATGAATTCATCACCGAACCCTACCCCGCCTGGACCGCGATCGGTGTTTCGGAACTGGCGGTGCCCGGTGCCATCATCGAAATTCGGGTGATTGCCAGAAAAACAACCGTGTAAATCAAAAAAGGCCCCGGATGGTTCCGAGGCCTTTCTCGCGATTGGGATGAGGGTGATTACATCACGCCCAGTTCCTTGGCGGTCGCATCCAGGCATTCGCGCGCGGTCGCAACCAGATGGTCGATCTCGGCTTTGTCAATGATCAGCGGCGGCGCGCAGACCATCACATCACCGCAGGCGCGCATGACCACATTGCGCGCGAAGAAGTTATCGCGGCAGATGGTGCCGGCACGGCCTTCGGGCTCGAACCGGGTATGCGCCGCCTTGTCATTGGTGATCTCGATCGCGCCCAACAGGCCAAGCGTGCGGGTCTGGCCGACAATCGGGTGGTCATTGAGTGTTGCCAGCTGCTGCGCCAAATAGGGGCCGGTCTCGTTTCTGACTTTTTCCACCAGGCCTTCGCGCTCAATAATCTCGATATTGCGCAGCGCCACCGCGGCCGCCACCGGATGACCGGAATAGGTATAGCCGTGGTAGAATTCACCGCCCTTTTTATAGAGCGTGTTGTAAACACGATCGCCAACACCGGAAGCAGAGATTGGCAGATAGCCGGAAGACAGGCCCTTGGCCATGGTCACGATATCCGGTTTGATGCCCAGGGTCTGATGGCCGAACCAGTTGCCGGTGCGGCCGAAACCGCAGATCACTTCGTCACAGATCAGCAGAATGTCATATTGCTCGCAGATCCGGTTGATCTCGGCCCAATAGGTTTTTGGTGGGATGATTACGCCACCCGCCCCCTGGACCGGCTCACCGATGAAGGCGGCCACATTATCCGCGCCCACTTCCAAAATCTTATCCTCAACCGCCTTGGCAGCCACCAGACCAAATTCATCCTCATCCATGCCAACGCCTTCCTTGAACCAGTAAGGCTGTTGCACATGTTCAATGCCGGAGATTTCCAGGCCCGCCTGCTTATGCATGGCGGACATACCGCCCAGTGATGCACCGGCGATGGTCGAGCCATGATAGGCATTGTTGCGGGAGATGATGATTTTCTTGTTCGGCTTGCCTTCCAACTGCCAGAAATGGCGGGCCATGCGCAGGTTGGTGTCATTGGCTTCCGAACCGGAACCGGAGAAGAACACATGGTTCATGTCATCCGGCAGAAGGCTTGCCACCTTGGCCGCCAGCAATGCCGCCGCCGGGGTCGAGGTCTTGAAGAAGGTATTGTAATAGGGCAGCTCATTCATTTGCTCGGCCGCAACCTCGGTCAGCTCTTTGCGGCCATAACCCACATTGGTGCACCACAGGCCGGACATGCCGTCCAAAATTTTCTCGCCGTCAATATCATAGAGATAACAGCCGTCGGCGCGCACGATCATGCGGCTGCCGCCCTCGCCTTCCAGGCCTTTATGATCGGTGAAAGGGTGCATGTGATGGGCGTTATCGAGCCGCTTCAATTCGGCTTTATCGTAATTTTTCAAAATATTGGTCATAGGAATCCTCAAAAGGAAATTAGCCTGGAAAAGGGCTTAAAACGGCGGGCAATCCGATCGTCAGGGGTTGTAGTCAATGCGTGCGCAGGTGATCAGCAATTCTGATCTGCGGCATTGGGGCCTGCCTGTATGACATCGGCGATGAGGCAACGGTTCTTGCTCCCGGATTGATCTTAAAACAGCTGTATTATCTGGAACAGCCATAATGTGATCACATTTTACAAGAGCCCGCCCGTGAGATCAAAAGGTTTTTGATGATACTCGATCGGAAATGAATGATGCTCCACTGCCGCATAAGCTCATGGGGCCTCCAGCCAGGTTTGGCGATCTTCCGTTTCTGGGCGGAAATAGGCGATCATGCGGCCATCCGGCCCTGCCTGTGCATCTTTCCCCCAAGGCGCCATGCCGTGAATGCTATGGCGATGCGCCAGATAGGCCTCGCCCGGAGCCGCCGCCAGTTCAACCCGCCGGCAGGTCTCAAAGACTTCGCGCCTGGCCGCCTGATAAATCTCGGTCAGGTCCACCTGGTCCCATTCGCTTTCGGAAAGGCCGGAGAATGCCTTTTTCAGGGCATCCCCGATAATCCTGTGCGAGCCTTCCCAGATCACAAATGGGGAAGCCCGGCCCCTGGTTTCCACTAGGGGAATGCCGAGCACAAAACGGTGAAACTGTTTGAGATAGCGCCGCCGGTCCGCCCCAACATGAAGCAGCCCGTCCAGATGGGCCGCGTCCCGGTTCATCCGGAAGCGGTAAACCCCATCTGATTCGCCCGCCATGGGTTGAGGGTAACCGGGATAACAGACCGAGACCTGCGCCCGGTCCAGGGAAAAGGCCTCATTGCCGGGCAGGGTGCGGATAAAATCCATGGCGCCCCCCGCCAGTTCCGGCCCGCCCTCAACCCGGCCCGCCGGATCATTGGGCAGGACATGCACGCCAACAAACCAGGTCCGGCCATAGCGGAACCATTCTTCATTGGCGGGATCGGTCACGGTGGCACGCGCCGGCTTCAACGCCGCATCGACCCAGTCTTTCAACCGGAAATCAAAGGGAAAACGGCACCAGCCCAAATCTTCAAAATGCTGCGTCAACATGACAAAACGATACCCCCAGCCCCGTTGAAACGGTGTAAAAAAAACGGCGACCAGTTACCGGTCGCCGCCTTAATCCCGCAAGGGCGCAATTTGTCACATCAGACATTCAGCAACAGATGCTGGCGCTCCCAGGAACTGATCACTTTCTGGAAGAGGTCGAACTCTTCATTCTTCACATCGGTGAGATTCTTGCAGAACCGTTCGCCCAGGATCTGTTTCAACGGTTTGCAATGGTTCATCTTATAAAGCGCGTCGGATTGATGGCGCGGCAGGTTGAAGGCCAGTCGATAGGCGTCACCGTCAATCGGCTTGGTCGGTTTACGCTTTTCCATCATCCCCAGATAACCACAGGCCAATGTGCCTGCCATCGCCAGATAGGGATTGCAATCAACCCCTGGCACGCGGTTTTCCACCCTCAGAGCCTTGGCGTCCGATCGCGGCACCCGCAGGCCAACGGTGCGGTTATCATACCCCCAATGGGTATTGATCGGCGCATCCGTATAGGGCGAAATCCGGCGGTAGCTGTTGATATTGGCACCAAAGAGCGGCATGCAAGGCGAAATATAGCGCTGCAATCCGCCGATATAATTCATCATGAATTTGGAGGGCCTGCCAGCCTTGGTCGCAAAGATATTCTCACCCGTTTGCTTGTCCACAATGGATTGATGGATATGCATGGCTGAGCCCGGCTCGTCGGCATGGGGTTTGGCCATGAAGGTAGCATACATGCCGTTTTTCAAAGCCGCCTGGCGCACGATCCGCTTCACCAGGAAGACCTGATCGGCCAGTTCCAGCGCATCACCATGGTTAAAGTTGAACTCCATCTGGGCGGAGCCCGCCTCATGGATCATGGTGTCGATATCCACATGCGCACGCTCGCAAAAATCATAAATATCCTCGACCACCGGATCAAATTCATTGGCCGCATCGATGCCATAGGCCTGGCGACCATATTCACGGCGGCCATTGACGCCAAACGGGGCTTCCAGCGCATGATCGGGATTGAGATTTTTATCGATCAGATAAAACTCCAACTCCGGTGCGACAACAGGCTTCCAGCCTTTTTCGTCATACATGGCCAGGATTTTCTTCAACAGGCTCCTGGGCGCGATATCAACGGGATCACCATTCATATATTCCGCGTCGCAAATAACCTGCGCCGCCGGATAATCATACCAGGGAACCACCCGCATGGTGGTTTCATCCGGCACCATCAGAATGTCGGTGTTGGTTTCTTCCACGGTAGAGGAAACATCGACGAAATCACCGGTGACCGTCTGAATGAAGACCACTTCCGGCAGGCGCAGACCCTTTTCCTCAATCCCTGACAGGAATTTCTTGGAAGGCACGATCTTGCCGCGCGCGATACCGGTGATATCGGGTACCAGGCATTCCACTTCCTCGGAATTATGCTCTGCTAACCAATCGCTGAGTATTGACATGAAGCCTCGAAAGGTTGTTTCTATTGTGATCACATTTTAGACGAACATGGAGAAAGGGCAATGGGGCAAAGCGTAAATTCCCCACTGGCCCATCAAAAAACAATCAGGTGACCCCATATGGCCGATCGTATTAATGCAGCTGAAATGCAAGAATTCCTGGATCAAAATCCGGATGTTACCGGAATTGACATGCTGATCCCCGACGCCAACGGCGTGATGCGCGGCAAGCGGATCGGTGTGGAAAGTGCCATGAAGCTGGTCACCGAAGGGGTGCGCATGCCCTTTTCCACCTATTTTTTGGATACGACCGGGCAAAATTGCGAAACCCTGCCTTATGGCACCAATGACGGCGATCCGGATCTGCCGGTTTTCGGCGTTTCCGGTACCATCTCCCAGGTGCCCTGGGCAACCTTGAACACTGCCCAGATCATCGGCACCATGGAAGAGGATGACGGTCGCCCATTCTTTGGCGACCCGCGCAATGTGCTGCGCAAAGCCCTTGAGCCGCTCAGCAAGATGGGCCTGACCCCGGTGGTGGCGGTAGAGCTGGAATTTTATCTGCTGGACACCGAGATGACGCCTGATGGCTACGCCCAGGTGGCGCAATCCGGCATCACCACACGACGTCAGACCATGACCCAATGTTATGGCATGGACGAGCTATATGAATTTGAAGGGTTCATCGCCGATATCGCACGCACCTGCCGGTCCCAGAATATCCCGGCGGACACGGCGGTGAAAGAATATGGCGCCGGTCAGTATGAGATCAACCTGCATCATGTGGGCGATCCGCTGAAAGCCTGTGATGACGCGATGATGCTGAAACGCGCGATCAAGGCGGTGGCCCGAAACCACGGCATGGTCGCCAGTTTCATGGCCAAACCCTTCGCCGAAACCGCAGGCTGCGGCTTGCATATCCATGTCAGCCTGGTTGATGAGGATGGCAACAACTATTTTGCCGGCCCGACCGACCCGGAAACGGGCGTGCCCATGGCCGCAACCCTGCGCCATGCTATTGGCGGCTTACAGGAAGCCATGGCGGAAAGCATGGCGATCTTTGCCCCGAACGCAAACAGCTATCGCCGCTTGCAGGCCGGTTCCTATGCGCCGATCAACACCGCCTGGGGATCAAACAACCGCACGGTTTCCCTGCGCATCCCCCATTGTGATGAGCGCTCTGTCAGGGTCGAACACCGGGTCGCCGGGGCCGATGCCAATCCCTATCTGGTGATGGCTGCGGTGCTGGCCGGCATCCATCATGGCCTGGAAAATGAAATAGACCCGGGCAAGCCGATCGAGGGCAACGCCTATGAGCAGATCAAGAATGATCTGCCGGTCCATTGGCACAGGGCGATCAATTTCTTCCGCGACGGCAAGATCCTGAAACCCTATTTGGGTGAGAAATTCAGCGACGCCTTTGAAGGCATCCGCCGGTTCGAAAGCGCGGAGTTTAACAAACGCATCCAGCCGCTAGATTACGAATGGTATATGCGGACCGTTTGATTTTAAAGGTTTTTTAGAGTCGAGCGGTCTCGTTTCAGACCATTATCTACACAAAAGTCTAAAACACGCTCCAGTTGTTCCCGGAGCGTGTTTTTTTCCGCATCCTCCAGAGAGCGCCCTGTCCAAAGCCTTAACCTCTGGAATGTCCGTTATGCAATCAGCTTCATGTTACCCCACCGACGCTCACGAGGGACAATCACTGAGGCAGCGTTCTGCATTTTCCAAACCATTTTCGGCATTCACCCGTGCCTGTGCCGTCGGGAAGGCAAACACCCTTTTCGCCTGCATTATAGTATATAGCCTCCGTTAGGCCGGTTTTGGTTTCATACCCGTCATTGAACAAAGAGCATGCGGCCGAAGTCCCGGATTCCGTTACGGGCATGCCAAACCATTTCCGGCAATTTCCTTGCGCCGTGCCATCGGGCACACAGGCTTGCGAACCTGCCACAGGGAAGAATACTGCATTGCTCGGGGTCGTCATATTGGTGTCTCCGTCATTGAAAACCTTAAAATTGACGGTTTCTCCATCTTGATTGACACGACATTCCCCAAACCATTTTCGGCAGGAGCCTGCAGCAGTGCCATCCGGCACACAGGCCTGGCCGGCGCTGTTGACGTATATTGCATCGCTCAATCCGCTTTTGTTCGAATATCCATCATCAAACACTCTGCAAAAAATGGGCTGGCTGGTTGGTGGCAGCGCCCCGCGCGCCGAGAGATAAACCTCAATATCCCATTGAGCAGCAGCATTGGTATTGGTTGAGGTTAACCCGACGGTTCCGTTTGAGGTATCCCTATTTAACCAAACATGTGCAGGATTGGATTCCGTTCCCATATTCTGCAGGGCATAGTTGCCGTTGGCTAATTGTGTGAGGGTCCATTTTGTCCCGGAATGATTTTCAATATCAGATACTAAACCAATATCACCAGTACCGGTCTGACCGTTTAACCAGACTGCGTCCGGGTTCACCAGGTTCCCCAAATTGGCAAAACTGAAGACACCATTGCCAAAGGCCTTCACCTGCCAACGGGTACCTGTATAGCTCTCGGTCGTTGCGGGGGCCATATCGACCGCCCCTGTTGTTGTCAGGCCATTCAACCAGACATCTGTATTACCGTTGCTGCCATCAACATTTTCAAGGGTGACAATATCCCCATCGGAGATCTCGCCAACGGACGCAATATTAAACTGACGAACATGGGATTGGATAAAGGACAAGGTGACCGGAATATTGCGATAATCCTGCCCGCCTTTGCCTTCATATACCGTGTTCGAAATACGCGCTTTGAACCCGGCTGATGAACCACCATCAAGATTCAGGATATTGGAAATGACAAAATCATCTGGCATGCCACAATTACTGGAGATCAAAGATTTAATTTTACCAATCAGATTTTTCAGTTGGTATCCATCCCGCTTGCCAGTAATCGCGCCTGCAAAAATCAAAAATACGGTCTTATTGTCTGGCTGAAAATCTAATACGGTTGCCGAGTCTTGCGCTATTCCGCCCATGGCAACCGCCATACGTGGCCTCTGTGTTGTCGGTTGAAGCTTTGCCCGTTTAGCTTTGCCAAGGGTTTCTTGTTGATTTTTGTATATCAAAACCCCGGAAACAACGGCATCCGGATGTTTAATACCCGATATGAATGCTGAGAAATCGGCAGCAGGGACAATTTTTGCAGACATACTCTGCTCGCCAGCAGCTTGATCAAAGAAAAATGCGATACTATCCGGACTGGTATTGGACTGCTCATTTATTTTAGTGGGAAAACCATAACTATTGGTGCTGCTATTCTTAAATTTTTGGCCTTTCTTTCCGATATAAACAGGGCCAATCGGTGTGCCGGCAGGAAATCCGTCCAAATCTCTTTTTGTGAAGAAATTTGCGTTAATCACGGCAACATCGCGTGTATCGTGGTGGAATTTGTTGAGGCCATCGACGGTATAGGTATAAACATTGCCGACGGAAACAGGCCTTCCATTATAAGCGTAATCGACGGCGGGCGTTGTCTCGTCCGTTCGAATTTTTAAAATCGTAATATTATCATCAGTTCCGCCGGGAGGCGTGCATCTTGTGATCCCGGTATAAGAAGAAGCGACACTTGTAACCGGCGCAAACATAAGCAACATCAAAGAAGCTGCCACAGCTGTTCTAATCATAGTATTGGTTCCCCTCAAATATTTCTCCCTATAATTGCAAAAGATTGCTGCAAAATCTGATTGCAAGTCAAATAGCTAACTAGTTGGATTTTCCGTGAATTACCGGCAAATGCGCTCTGATGAGTGGATCAATGATCCAGCCACCTGGACAAGGTAATTGAACGGGGCTGGATCGAAATGTATGAAAGCAACTTCGGCCTGGCTGGGCCTGCCTGTATCAAGTCTGTAGTTTTATGAAAAAAATGTCCGCTCAAGAACTGGTGGGGCGCTTCCGGATGGAAGATGGAATGCTGGCCCCGAATGATCATCTTTCGCTCAACCAAGCCGCTTCCATCGGAACCGTTGTCCGCAGCCTGGAACAGATCATGGTTCGGACCGCCAGGGGCCGGATGGTCATCACCACTGCCAAAAACAGCGCGGACAAGCGTCCGGACGCGACAGAACCGGCTCACCCCGGTTAAAGCAAAGGCAGACCGGCGACCGGCCTGCCTCTCCCTTGTCCGACAAAGCTGTCGGCAGTCAGGATTTGCGGCGGCGCAGCGCCACCAATCCAGCCAATCCCATCAACATCAGACCGAGGGCCGCCGGGGCAGGAACCTCTTCCGAACGCAACAATATGTTATCCATGGCCAAGCCGGCTTGATTATCGCCCGGTGACCAAGCGAGATAAAGCTCGTCAATCAGCACATCAAACTGGAAAGGATGGACCAGTTTCTCGAAAACATTGGTGGTCGGTATGTTGAAAGAGTAGCCATATTGGGTAACACCTCCCAATTTTCCGGTAACATCAAGGCGCGCGCCACTTGTAAACAGGCTCATGACCTCAACGGAGATGAAGCGGAACAATCCGCCGGTCACGACAACTTCGCCACCCCCTTGATTATTCCTGAAACTGCCGAAAATGGCGGGAACAGGTTTGCCATAACCGACATTATGGCCTTCCGACCAATTGCCGCCGGTGGCGGTTACCGTGTGACCATCCTGGGCGTGGCCGGTATAGGATGATCCATGCGCATTATTCAGCGGATCGAAATCGATCAATGCCGCTTGTGCCTGGCCCCCAAGAATAACGAAAACGAATGACAGGAATGCCAATAGGAATTTAGTGCGACTCATTTTTCTTCCCCCATGGTTGAAGACATTTTTGTCCCCTCCCACAGCATGTAACAGCAAGAATGAGACCACTCCGCATCTATTATTGTTTTCAAATAGTTAAATGATATCTTTAGGTTTGTTCTATTTATAGATGTAAAGTTAACCGACAATTCCCGCAGCCATAACATTCCCATTATGTGCAATTAGCGATAAGGGCTATATTACCTGGCAAAGGTCACAGCGCTATCTCCACATCCGAACGAAAGGATGGTTTGATTGAAAAGGTTTCTGCCGATTGTATTTGCCGGGTTGGCCTGGATTCCATCCCCTCTATTGGCCTGCCAAAATGTCTCTATTTCCACGCATCCTTTCATCCCGCCCTGGAGCTGGCTGCAGGGCGACCGTTTGGACGGGGTCGGGATCGAGATCACCCGGGACGTTCTGGACCGGCTTAAAATCCCCTATCAGGTCACCTATCTGGGATCCTGGAAACGGGTTCTAAAACTGGCGGAAACCGGCCATCTGGACATTGTGCCCAACGTCTTCAAAACACCCGAACGCCAAGAGTGGCTGATCTATCAAAACAGCCCTTTCAAAGCCGATGACGCCGTTGTTTTCAGCCGGCGGGATACCCCGTTCCCCATCACCAGCCTCAAGGATCTCGCGGGTTTGCGCGGCGGAACCACGGTGGGTGATTCCTGGGGCGCGGAGTTTGACCGGTTCCTGAATAAGCAGGGGGCGGAACGCGCGCCCACTGCCCAATCCCTGATGAAGATGCTGGCCCACCATCGGATCGATTATGCGGTCTATGCCGTCACCAGCGGGCGCGCCGTTGCCAAATCCATCGGTTTATCAGAGCAAATACAGCATCACCCCGCCCCCAGGGCATCGGAAGGGATGTATATCGGATTTTCCAAGAAAAGCTCCTGTGCGGGCATCGCACCGGCTTTCGAACAAGCGCTCGAGGCCTATCTCCGGGAGGCCCGGCAAGCAGGACAAATGGACCGGTTGATCGAGCGCAAGATCGAAGCCTGGGCGCAATCCGTTCAGGAAACCAACTAAGCCGCCGGTGCGAAACGGCTGCAATCCGCCAGCTTCAAGGCAAGATCAATCACTTCGCGAGCATGCTGTTTGGCATCTGTGATATCGCCATATTCCAGCAACCGACCGTCCGGCAGCGCGATCAGTGTTTTGCGTTTCAGATAGGCGCGATTATCCCGTATGACCTGTGTGAACAGACCGGAAAGGTCGGTCTGCAGGCGACCGATCTCAAACGGAATCACACCAAGTGAACGCCGCCGGGCCGGTTCTTCGGTGGACAATCCGACCAGCGCGATTTCCGCCTCTTCCAAAAGGCCGAAGGCCTGTTTCAAATCACAAACCTGTCCGGTACAGCCGGACAATTCCGGGTAGATCTCCCCGACACCGATCCCCGGATAGGCAAACACAACAGTCATGCGTCCCTTGACCTGGGTCTGTATGCCGTTGATGCGCAGGGTTTCACACATAAAATTCAGATCGTCCCGGCCAAGGATGCGCATGGATGACGCAGAGTCCAATTCCAATGAGGCCAATTCAAATTCAACCATATCCAAATGCCCTTTCTGATACGGGCGGCAATCCCCTTTGCCGATCCCACCTCATCAGAGCATTGGTATATTTTCAAAACAATGTTGATTATTTGAATTCTTTATCAAGAAATTAGGACTGCCCAAATTCCTCGATCACCGTCCTGTTCCGGCCCGCCTCCTTGGCCCGATATAGTCCGGCATCCGCCCGCCCGACAAATTCGGTCACCGGCTCTCCCAATTCATATTTCGCAACGCCGATTGAAACCGTGATCCGATCCGGACCGCTTTTCATTTCCGACAGTTGCAATCTGTGCTGGGATAGAGAATCGCGCAGACTCTCGCACTGGCTATAGACCTGATCCAACCTCAAATCCGTGAAAATCATGATGAATTCCTCACCGCCATAGCGACCCGGCATATGCGGTGCCTGCACCGCGTCTCCCAGATGGCTGGCCACCACGCGCAAAACCTCATCCCCGACCTGGTGTCCATGGGAATCATTGAACAATTTAAAATGATCTATATCCAGCATAGCCACAAACAATTGCTTGCCATGTTCCAATGCCTCCTGTGTTCTGTCGCGCAGCGCACGATCCACCGCCTTGCGATTGCCAAGGCCAGTCAAGCCGTCGGTCAGGGCTTCGCGGCTGACCTCCTGAAGGTTGGAACGCAGGGTTTGAATTTCCCGGGACGCCTCGCCCAGTTTGCTGGAAAGCGATGTATTTTTTTCCTGCAGGGCGCGGGCTTCTGAGGCAAGACCCGCGACGATTTTTCTGATTTCCCCAAGATCCTCGGAAGATTGCATGTCGTGCAGGCTGGAATCCATACTATCGCCAAAATCGCTGATCCCATCATTGGCGGTCTCCAGAAGCGACATCAGGCGGTCGATCTTGTCCGAGAGATTACGGCTGACCTCCTCGACACTCTCGTTATTATTGTCCGGCATAAAAAACCGCTCATACAGATCGTTATGGATCTGTTCGGTGATGCGCTGCTTATTGCTGATCAGAATATCGATCGCCTGAACCAATTCCGGCTTTTCACGGGAAAGATAGGCAAACCAGATGGCATACACCTGCGGTGTCGGTTTCAGTTTATATTCCTTGATGATCGTATGGACGTCGGCCGCGGTCGCAACAGCTCTGTCAAAATCATCCATGAAAGGGTTCTCCCCCTTTTTATCCAATATCTCGCACCAAGCCGTTCCTCATTCTAACGCCAATTCGTTAACGATTTCTTCGCGACCCATGAACCAATCCGGCAGATACTTGCATGACGGTGGCAAGCCTGCCATATGATAGCGCTAAAGGAGATACGGCCATGGCTGAACATTGGGTGAAAATAATGGAAACCGTTTCCGTACCGGACGTGCGGGAAGGCGGTGATTTTCCACTGAACCGCGGCACCCAGCTGATCGCAATCGGTGAAGAGGTTTGTGACTATGTTTTGCCCAATATCAAACCGCTGCCGCGTTTTCCAAGAAGCGTGCTCGACAGCCTTTGCGCCGAAGGCAAGGCGGAGATCCTCAAACAGCTTTGACCTGGCTCAACGAAGCTTTCACAAAACTGACCTAGAGTAACCCTCAACGGCCCGGAAAAAAGGCCGACCATTTATTGCAGAGGGATCTCATCGATGTTCAAGAATATCCTGGTTGCCACCGACGGCTCCGTACAGGCGCAAAAAGCGCTGGAGACCGCCAGTGATCTTGCCGCCCGCTATGAAGCAAAACTCACTATCATCCATGTGATGTTATTTGGGGAACAACCCAAGGCATTGCGGCATATGGCCGAGGTTGAGCATCTCAGCAAACTGCCGGTTTCAACCGCCATTTCGGGCGATTCCCTCACCGCAGCCGTGCGTGCGGATGGCGAAATCGCCGACCATCGCCTGGATCACGAAGCCCTTCATATGCTTTCAGAACGCATTCTGGAAGCCGCCGTGCGAACGGCCGAAAAGTCAGGTGTCGCCAATATCGCCACCCATTCCACCGACGGGGATGCCGCCAGCCGGATCTTGGCCTATGCCAGCCAGGTGGACGCAGATCTCATTGTCATGGGCAGCCGGGGCCTGGGCCGTCTGAAAACCCTGCTGGTTGGCAGCGTCTCGCAGAAGGTCTCCCAAATGGCGGAATGCGCCTGCATGACCGTCCGCTGAACCAGGACTATTCCGCCCGCTCCCTAAATCACGGTATAATCCCGGCCATGGATAAAAACATGCATGGTGCGAAAGGGTGGATGCGGGCGGCAACCTATGCCTCGACTGCAACGGCCCTGCTGCTGATCTCGTTGAAAGCCTGGGCCTGGGCCGCCACCGATTCCATCGCCATCCTTTCAAGCCTGATTGATTCCTTGCTGGACGGCTTTGCCTCGCTGGTCACCTTGGTGGCGGTGCATCACGCCCTGGTGCCGGCCGACCGGGAACATCGTTTCGGCCATGGCAAAGCGGAACCGTTGGCCGCGCTGACCCAGGCGACCTTTGTTACCGGTTCGGCCATTATCCTGGTGATCCAGGCCATGCGCCGCCTATTCAATCCTCCGGCCCTGGGTGACAGCCAGCAGGGTATTGCGCTCATGGCCGCCTCCATCCTGATCACCCTGGCTCTGGTTCTCTTCCAGAGCTTTGTTGTGAAAAGAACAGGCTCGGTCGCAATCCGCGCCGACCGATTACATTATTTGGGCGATTTGCTGCCCAATATGGCGGTGATCGCAGCCCTGGTCCTGGTGGGGATCACCGGCCTACACTGGCTGGATCCGCTTTTTGGCATGGCCGCGGCGCTCTATCTCTTACGCGGTGCCTGGATGACCGGGCGCGAGGCACTGGATATGCTGATGGACCGGGAACTCCCTGATGACATCCGAAATCAGGTTCGCGACATCGCCCTGGCCCAGGAAGGGGTTCTGGGTCTGCATGATCTGCGCTCCCGCCAGGCGGGCAGCACGTATTTTTTCCAGATGCACCTGGAACTTCCCGGCCATATGCCGCTGACCGATGCCCATGAAATAGCCGATCAGGTGGAAATCAAGATCCGTGACCGTTTCCCCGGCGCACAGGTTATCGTCCACCAGGACCCCCATGACATCTCACCCGCTTGACTGCCGCGCCTGTATTTCCCTGTCGCAATCTGGCGAATCTCGGCTAAACTGTCAGATAACAACAGAATTTTTGTGACAGGGATCGATGGAACTGCCATCCTATCAGTCATTGCAGGATCTATATTTCGCGGCCGAAGCCTGGTTCGTGACACATGTCCTCACATGGGGCACCGCCGCCCAGGCTGCCTTCATCCTGCTGGCCTTCGGCATTGCGCGGCTGATATCGCCCGCCATTCAACGGAAACTGAAGGCTAAACAATCCGATCTCAGCCTTTGGCCGTCGATCCGGCGTTTCTGCGCGCTATCGTCCGAACTGGCGCTGCCAGCCCTCTGGCTCATTTTACAGTTGGCCTCCCTTGTGCTGGCCACTGCGGCAGGCTTCCCGCCGCACCTGCTGGATATTGTGGCATCCCTATTGACCGCCTGGGTCGTGGTCCGGTTCCTGACCGGGATCATGCGCGCCGGATACTGGTCCCGCGTGGTGGCCTTTGTGATCTGGTCCATTGCGGCCCTGGATATTCTGGATTTGCTGGAAGCAACCTCAGCCATCCTGGATGATTTGTCCGTCACCTTTGGTGATCTGCGCCTGTCGGCCCTGAGCGTCGTCAAGGGATTGATCACCGCCGGGATCATGCTTTGGATCGCGACATCCTTGTCCAAGGTCCTGGAACAGCGCCTGCGCCAGACCCGCAATCTCAGCCCGTCACTGCAGGTTCTAAGCGCCAAACTGGCCAAGGTTCTGCTGTTTACCGTAGCGATCCTCGCCGTTCTCTCCACCATGGGTATCGACCTGACGGCCTTTGCCGTCTTCGGTGGCGCCATTGGTGTCGGTGTCGGTTTTGGTCTTCAGAAAGTTGTTTCGAACCTGATCAGCGGCGTGATCCTGCTGCTGGACCGGTCGATCAAGCCGGGTGATGTGATCGAGGTCGGCCAAACCTATGGCCGGATCAATTCACTGGGTGCGCGCTATGCATCGGTGGTGACACGGGACGGTATGGAATATCTGATTCCCAACGAGGATCTGATCACCCAGCGCGTGGTAAACTGGTCTTTCTCCAGCCCGGAGGTGCGCCTGAAAGTGCCTATCGGGATTTCCTATGATTCAGATGTGAATCTTGCCATCGAATTGGCCAAGCAGGCCGCCCATGATACCGAGCGTGTTTTGGACAATCCCAAACCCACCTGCCTGATGATGGGTTTCGGTGACAGCTCTATCGATCTTGAACTGCGTTTCTGGATCGAGGATCCGGCCAATGGCCTGGCCAACATGCGCAGCGCCGTGCTGCTCAAGATCTGGGAAAAATACCGGGAGAACGATATCTCAATCCCTTATCCCCATCGCGAAGTAATCCTCCGCAAGGAGCCCACCGCCGAAGGCACGGAATGAAGGCTCAACCAACCATCCCAAGCCCGCGGATCAAGGCTTGAAGATGGTCCGGATGGAACCAATCCGGATTGCGTAAGATCGTGACCCCGATCACCAGGCATAACAGACACCAGATCAGGATCCGTCGACTTTTCCGCTGTTTGTCAGGATCTGAATCCCGAAGCATCAGGATCGAATTACACAATCCGACAAAGCTCACCAGCGAGATGGTTCCCCCGGCAATCGAGACCCCGACCATATAAAGCGCCATCAAATCCTTCATTCCCCCTGCTCCGGATCAAATCGGGCATGCACCCTTTGCGCGCAGTCATCCCGGCTGCATTGCCGACAAGTGATGCCGATCGGCACCGCAACCCGGGCGCGCTCCACATCCATCCCATCCGCATAGACCATACGCCCGGCAAAGGCCGCGTCACAACCAATCATGATGGAATAGACACCGCTGGGTTCCCGGTAACCGCCGGAAGCCTTGGTTTCCGATTTGGCGATGAAGAGATAATTGGCCCGGTCCTGCGTTTCCACCAACTGTGTCACCAGTTTTTCCGGCGTCAGCAGAGCATGATGCACCGCCCATCGCGGGCAGGCCCCGCCATAGCGCGGCATTTGCAGGCCGCTGGCGGAAAAGCGTTTGGAAATATTCCCGGCGATATCGGTGCGCAGCAAATGAAAGGGAATGCCTTCCGAACCTGGCCGGCGCAGCGATGTCAACCGGTGGCAGACCTGTTCCCAGCTGGCGGCATATTGCTGTTGCAGCAATTCGATATCATGACGGGTTTCTTCTGCCGCGGCACGGAATTCTTCATAGGGCAGGATCAACGCCCCCGCAAAATAGCTGTGCAGGGCTTCGCGCGCCTTATGAATTGCTTCATCCGTGGTCAGGCGCGCGGCAGAGATTTGCGCATCCACCGCCTCTGTCGCATCAAGGCGGCTGACCAGCCTGGCGGCTTCAAAACGGCTGCTGGCCGGCGGCAGCCCTTTTGAGAGATAGAGCATCTTCCCCTCCGGTTCCCAGCGATAGCGCAGCGGCGCGATCTCCTCAGGCGCTACCCGTTTCACCGCCACCGAATGTTTCTTTTCCAAATAGCGGATCAGGTCTTCCAGATAGATCACATCGCCGCTCAGGATCCGCGGCCGCAATTGATCCGCGGCCCGCTCCAAACTTTCAAAAAAGTTGTTCTGGTCGTAGAGCAGGTCATCCACCTCGTCTGAAGGCGAGGCGGAGGCCCTGGCCGCTTCACGGCTGTTCAGGAAGGAGAACATTTCTGAGGCCACCTCGCTCAGCCGTTCGCTTTCTTCCGCCATCGAGCCCGTGAAACGCTCCCGATCGGCCGTTTCCAAATCACCATAGTCGCGCAAAATCTCGGCAAAAGAGCGGATCGAAGTAATCCGCGAGACCACACTATGGGCGGCATGGGCCAGGAAAGGATCATGGCTCAGCCGTTCCGAAAGCTGGTCATTTTGTTCCGCCGCCTGGCGATAGGCCCGATAAAGCGTCACCATGGCGGATGCCACGCCAGGTGCAACCCCCAATACCGTCGTCAGGTCCTTGAGTAACAGAGGGCTATCGGCAAAAAGCGGATCACCGGCCAACTCATCCAGGTCGGAGAGCACACGGTTTTCCTCGCTGCCAGTCAACTCAGCCGGCGGCAATTCCAGTGCTTCCGCCAGGCGCAGCAACACCGTTCCCCCGATTGAGCGCCGATTATGTTCAATCAGGTTTAGATAGGCAGGAGAAATGCCCGCCGCCTTGGCCAAGGCCACCTGGGTCATGCTGCGATCCCGCCTGGCCGTTCGGATCCGATGTCCGGTCAATGGTGCCCGTGCCATGCCGCCCTTTCCTGATGTTTTACATATTTACAAGTTATCACGGAATTTCGTAATGATGTTTACAATTATTTTGCTATTTTTCAAAGTCTTATTGAATCATTTTCAAGACCACAACATAGTCAACACCTCAAGGCCGACCCTATAACAATAATCAATCGGCCGATCGCGCGAGACAAATACGCGCATTTTTGAACAGCGTTAGGCTAATCCAAGAGAGGCGATTGAAAATGACGGATAAACCGTTTTCCAAATCCATTCTAACCCGTCGGTCCATGCTCAAAGGGGCTGCCGGGGTAACAGCAGGCGCCGGTGCCCTTCTTCTGAACGGCACGGCCCCAATGACCTTCACCCGTGACGCCTGGGCGGCGCAATTCCGCAACGACCCCGGTAACAATCCCACCGTTAAATTCGGCTTCAACGTGCCGCAAACCGGCCCCTATGCCGATGAAGGCGCGGATGAGCTGCGTGCCTATCTGCTGGCAGTGAAGCACCTCAATGGCGAGGGTGACGGTGGCATGCTGAACACCATGAAGCCACTTTCCCTGAAAGGAAACGGCATCCTCGGCAAGAAAGTTGATTTCGTCACCGGTGACACCCAGACCAAATCCGATGCAGCGCGCGCCAGCGCCAAACGCATGATCGAAAAAGACGGTGTCACCATGTTCTCCGGCGGCTCCTCCTCCGGCGTGGCCATTGCGGTTCAGTCCCTGGCCCAGGAAATGGGTGTTGTCTTCATGTGCGGCCTGACCCATTCCAATGACACCACCGGCAAGGATCGCCGCCGCTACGGCTTCCGCCATTTCTTCAATGCTTATCAGTCGGGTGCTGCCCTTGGGCCGGTTTTGAAAGATGAAATGGGCACCGAACGGCGCGCCTACCATTTGACCGCCGATTACACCTGGGGCTGGAGCCAGGAGGAATCGATCAAGAACACCACGGAAGGCCTGGGCTGGGAGACCGTCAACACGGTCAAGACCCCGGTCGGTGCCGGCGATTTCTCGCAATATATCACACCGGTCCTGAACAGCGGCGCGGATGTCCTGATCCTGAACCATTATGGCAAGGATATGGTGAATTCGCTTACCCAGGCCGTTCAGTTCGGCCTGCGCGACAAACAGGTTAATGGCAAAAACTTTGAAATTGTCGTGCCGCTCTTCTCCCGCCTGATGGCGCAAGGGGCCGGCGACAATATCAAGGGCATTCTGGGTTCCACCAACTGGAACTGGACCCTGCAGGATGAAGGCTCGAAAGCCTTTGTGAAATCCTTCGGCCAGGAATATGGCTTCCCGCCCAGTCAGGCGGCCCATACCTGTTATGTACAGACCCTGCTCTATGCCAATGCCTGTGAAATGGCCGGCACCTTCTATCCGCCGGAAGTGATCAAGGCGCTGGAAGGCTTCAATTTCGACGGCATGGGCAACGGCCCGACCCTGTATCGCGCTGAAGATCACCAATGCATCAAGGATGTTCTGGTGGTGCGCGGAAACGCCAACCCGTCCAGCCAGTTCGATCTTCTGGAAGTGGTGCAGCAGGTGCCGCGTTCCCAGGTTGATTTCTCGCCGACCCTGTTCGGTGGCGAGCTGGGCCCGTACGAAGTCTAAGCAAGACGGATCGTTTCAGACTCCGGGAAGCAGTCTCGGCCGGGCCTCACACGGTCGAGACTGCTTCAAATGGCGCACGGGCGGTTTCTTTCTCCCACTGGCTGATTTCAGCCCGAAGGGACCGCCCGGCACCAGCCTGGAAGCAAAGCATCCCAATCGTTCCGACAGCTCTCATTTGTGATGGTGGCTTCTTCTTCGGAACACACGGCTGGCAACCCCTGCTTGGTATAAAACAATGGATTCATTTTTACTTCAGATATTGAACGGGCTGGATAAGGGCGGTGCTTATGCCCTGATCGCCCTCGGTTTGACCCTTATTTTCGGCACTTTGGGCGTGGTTAATTTCGCCCATGGCGCCCTCTTCATGCTCGGCGCCTTCTGCGCGGTTTCCCTGCAAAAGCTGCTGACCCTGTCGGTCAAGGTGAAGGATGAGAGCATCACTTTCTTTGAAGCTTACAAGGAAGTGCCCTATCTCGAACAATGGTTCGGACAGACAGGCACCACCATCATTGAATACTCCGTCCCGTTGTCGATCCTCTTTTCGATCCCGATCATGCTGGCCATTGGCCTGATCATGGAGCGCGGGCTGATCAAGCATTTCTATAAGCGCACCCATGCGGAGCAGATCCTGGTGACTTTCGGTCTGGCGATCGTCCTGCAAGAGATCATCAAGGCATGTTTCGGAGCCAACCCGATCCCGCAGACCCCGCCGGAATTCCTCACCGGCAGCGCCAATCTGGGCGCCTGGCTGGGAATGGGCGACAACCTGGTTTATCCCTGGTGGCGTCTGGTCTATCTGGCTTTCGCGGGCATGCTGATCAGCGCGGTTTTCGCCTTCCTCAACTATACCACATTCGGCATGGTGGTCCGGGCCGGCATGCAGGACCGCGAAACGGTCGAGCTGCTGGGCATCAATATCGACCGGCGCTTCACCATCGTCTTTGGTTTGGCCGCCGTTGTCACCGGGCTGGCCGGGGTCATGTATACCCCGATCCTGCCGCCCGATTATCACATCGGCATGGATTTCCTGGTGCTGTCCTTCGTTGTCGTCGTGGTCGGCGGCATGGGGTCGCTCCGGGGCGCGGTGGCCGCCGGCTTTCTGCTGGGCATCCTGCAAAGCTTCGCCTCAATGAATGCGGTGAAATCGATCCTGCCCGGCATTGACCAAATCATTATCTATCTGGTGGCTGTCATCATCCTGCTGGTTCGCCCGCGCGGATTGATGGGCCGAAAAGGCGTGATGGAGGCCTGATATGACCAAACAACCCACCGCACGCAATGACTTGCTCCTGATGGCGGTTTTCACACTGGCCATCCTGACCATGCCCATCTGGGCTGCGCCCTTTGGGGCCGGGTATCCGGATCTATTGCAAAAATTTGCGATCTACGGCTTATTTGCCGTTGGTTTCAATATCCTCTTCGGCCTGACCGGCTATCTCTCCTTCGGGCATGCTGCCTTTCTGGGGGTCGGATCCTACACCGCGGTCTGGAGCTTCAAGCTTCTGTCCATGAATGTGATCCCGGCCGTCATCTTCGGCATGATGACATCGGGCCTGTTTGCCCTTCTGATCGGTTATGTCAGCCTGCGCCGGTCCGGGATCTATTTCTCGATCCTGACCCTCGCCTTTGCCCAGATGTCCTATAACCTGGCCTATTCGGTGTTGACCCCGATCACCAACGGGGAAACCGGACTGCAATTGGCCATTGGCGATGCCCGCATTCTCGACAATATGTTCGCCAGCGAAGCCGCCACCGCCATTCCGGCAACCAACCTGTTTGGCATTGAGATGAGCGGCTATCCGGGTTTCTATTTCTGCGCAGCCCTGCTGATCATCGGCTTCTACATCGCGCTTCGGATCACCCGGTCCCCCCTGGGCACCATTCTGAAAGCGATTAAATCCAACCAGAACCGGATGAATTATACCGGCCTTAATACCAGGCCCTATACCCTGACCGCCTTTGTCATCTCTGGAATGTATGCCGGTCTGGCGGGATGCCTGCTGGCGGTCACCGATCCGCTGGCCGGGGCCGAGCGCATGCAATGGACTGCGTCCGGCGAGGTGGTCTTGATGACCATCCTGGGCGGGGTCGGCACCTTGCTGGGGCCGGTTCTTGGTGCCGGTATCATCAAATATTTCGAGAATATCTTCTCCTCATACAACGACCAGGTCCTGCACGGCATCTTCGCCTTCCTGCCAGACCCGATCGAAAATGTGTTGGTAGCCATCACTGGCTTGTTTGTCGGCGATGGCTGGCACCTGACACTTGGCGCGCTCTTCATGGTCATTGTGATCTTCCTGCCGGGCGGCGTCATCGAAGGCTTTACCCGCCTCTACAGCTGGGTCCGGGCCAAGGTCAAACAGGATGCCGGAGGGAATTCAGTCAATAACGGCAAATCCCAACCGCAGTCGGCAGAGTAAGGGGGACCGGAAAATGTCAATCCTATCAGTTAACAACGTCAATAAGAGCTTTGCCGGCCTGAAAGCCCTCAACCAGGTCAACCTTGAGGTGGAGGAAGGATCGGTTCACGCGATCATCGGCCCCAATGGGGCCGGAAAATCCACTTTGCTCAACTGTTTTGTCGGACGATTGATCCCCGACACCGGTACGGTCAATTTCCTGGGCCAGTCGTTGCTGGGCATCACGCCCCATGCAATCAATCAGGCCGGTGTCGCCCGGGTATTTCAAACGCCGGAGATTTTCGGCGACCTGACCCTGCTGGAAAATGTGAAAATCCCAACCCTGGCTAAGCGTGATGGGGCTTTTTCGCTTCGCGCCTGGTCCCGAATTGACCAGGATTCCTTGGTCACCGACAAGGCGGAACATATTTTGGAGGATGTCGGCCTGATCGAAAAGCGTGACATCCTGGCTGGATCCCTTTCCAGGGGCGATAAAAGGCGTCTGGAACTGGCCATGTGTCTGGTTCAGGATCCGAAGCTTCTGCTGTTGGACGAACCAACCGCCGGGATGTCCCGGGCCGACACCAATAACACCATCGACCTTTTGAAACGTATTGGCGAGCGTGGCATCACCAAGATTGTCATCGAGCACGACATGCATGTGGTCTTCTCACTGGCCACCAAGGTCAGCGTGCTCGCTCAGGGAACCGTTATTGCCGAAGGCGCGCCGGAAGACATGAAAGGCGACCCGCGCGTCCAGGAAGCCTATTTGGGAGGAGCCCATCTATGACACCCGTATCCCCCGTCCGCGCCACCGGTTCGGCGCCTGCCTTTTTCTCTGCCTGGGACCTGCATGCCTATTATGGCGAAAGCTATATCGTGCAGGGCGTCAGCTTTGACATCCGAGAGGGTGAGATCCTGGCATTGCTTGGCCGCAATGGGGCCGGCAAGACATCAACGTTGCGCACCATCGCGCGTATGTCCAACCCCGGCCTGACCAGCGGCGAAATCTGGCTTGATCATAAACCGCTGCACAGCATGAAGGCTTATGACGCCGCCAATAACGGTGTCGGCCTGGTGCCCGAAGACCGCTGCATCATCCCCGGCCTGACAGTGGAGGAAAACCTGCAATTAGCGCAGATCGAAGGGCCATCCGGCTGGTCGATCGAACGTCTCTATGATCATTTCCCGAGACTGGCCGAACGCCGCCATCAGGAAGGGGTTACCATGTCGGGTGGTGAACAGCAGATGCTGGCCGTTGCCCGCGCCTTGGCGCGCGATGTGAAGCTGCTGCTGCTGGACGAGCCTTATGAAGGCCTAGCACCGGTCATTGTGCGTGAAATCGAGAGCATACTGGAAGAGATTAAAAATCTCGGCATCACCACCATCATCGTTGAACAAAATGCTATCGCCGCCCTGCATCTGGCCGACCGGGCCCTGATCCTGGATATGGGTCAGGTTGTGTTTGACGGCAGCGCGCAAGAGGTCCTCGACAATGCCGAGCTGCGCCAAGAATATCTTGCCATCTGATCGCAAAACCTATCCTCCCTACCGGTTGACACCCTACCGGTCCGATGGGTTTGAAAGCAGATGACAGGATGAAGAAAAGCGGATGGCCTCACGCCATCCGCTTTTTCAATCTCAAACGGGCTCGAGGCGGCGGAAGCCATCTTTGGGTATCGCTGCGGTAATCATATCACCCGTTTGGATCTGCCCACCTTTTTCAACCACAGCCATCACGCCAGCCAGCCGCTTCAGATTGCCCGCCTCGTCCTGCTTCAGGACCGCCCGCATCAGACCACGCCTGAAATCATTCAACTGCTTGCAGGGGTTGCGCAGGCCCGTCACCCGCAGCACCGTCTCCCCGATTTTAAGTCTGGTATCGGTTGCCAGTCCCAAAAGATCGATCCCGCGGGTCAGGATGTTTTCACCCAAATCACCTGGGGCGATTTCAAACCCCTGGATGCGTAGGTCCTCTAGCAGCCCTGTGTGTATCAGATGCACTTGACGCAGATTGGGCCGGTCTGGATCCTTCGCCACGCGTGATCGGTGTTTGACCGTCACACCGCGATGGGCATCCCCCTCTACCCCTTCGCCTGAGATTAAATTCAGGACCGTTACCGGTGTCTTGGAAAAATTATGTGTCGCCGAACGCGACAGAGATATCACCTCTGGCAATTCCATCCCCCTTGCAGTCAACCATTATTCTGTTAAAAATCGACAACATCTGGTAGAATTCAGTTTAATACCACCGACATACGGGAAAAATGATAAAATGAAACGTCTGGTCCGTATCACCCCTACAGATGACCGCCGCCGTGATAAACGCATGGCGGTAGAGATGACCGCCATGGTTGGCGGCATACCGGGTGATGTCACGGATCTATCCATGGCGGGCTTTGGCTTTCGCACCATGGTGCCCGGCCTGGAGGATGGCGAAGAGACCGATGCCCAGTTGCATTTTTCCGATGGCCCCTTGGAACTGATGGTGCGGATCGTCATCCATGAAGATGATGACGATGTTTATGGTGTGGTTTTCCAGGGGTTGGATCGAAATCAATTTAACCGAATCCAGCGTGCGGTCACCAATCCGCGTCACGGCCTGTGATCGGCTCGACAGCGCACCTTCCCTGACATCACAAAACCGACAAGATTTCCCGTCACAATTCTTCGGTTGAAAGACCTGGCCTGTTCAGACCAAAATACCGGCCGGGGCTGGACCAACTGTTTCAATATCGGGGATTTTTTCTGGTTATGCGTTTTTTCTTCTGCGCCCGCCGCGCCCTTTGCGCCCTTTGCGCCCTTCCGATCATGCTTATGCTGGTCTTGCAGGGATGCGGCGTCAATCCGGTCACCGGCAAACGGGAGCTACAGATCTATGGTGAGGATTGGGAGCGATCCATCGGTGCCCAGCAATATCAGCCCACCCAGCAGAGCGGGGGTGGCCGCCTGGAGGGCTATCCCGAGCTCACGCAATATGTGAAACAGGTGGGCCAGCGTGTTGCCGAAGTCAGCCACCGCCCCGAACTGCCCTATGACTTCGTAGTTTTGGACAGCGATGTGCCCAATGCTTGGGCGCTGCCCGGCGGCAAAGTTGCCATCAACTGGGGCCTGTTGACGGAATTGCAGGATGAAGCGGAACTGGCCGCGGTATTGGGCCATGAAGTCACTCACGCCACTGCCCGCCACGGCGCCCAGCAAATGGAACGCGGCATCCTGACGAGCGTGGCCGTGGTCGGGCTACAGGTCGGCCTGTCCCAATCCGAGTTGGACAAGACCACCCGCAGCGCGGTTGTGGGCGCCGCGGCGGTTGGCACCAATCTGGTGCTGACGAAATATGGCCGGAATGCTGAACTGGAAGCCGACCGCTACGGCATCGAATATATGGTCAAAGCGGGCTACGACCCGCAAGCCGCCGTCCGGCTGCAGCAGACTTTTGTCCGTCTGAAAGATGGCAAGCAATCCAATTGGCTGGAAGGCCTGTTTTCCACACATCCGCCTTCTGAAGAGCGGGTTGCCGCCAACCAACGTCTGGCCAATCAATACAGCCCACCATCCGGGGTCCAATGGCGCACCGGCAAGCGTGACTACCAACGTCAGATCAAACCGCTTCTCGCGCTCAAGAAAAGTGCAGGCAAGGTTGATGAAGGTTACAAAGCACTAAAGAAGAAACGCACCCAGGACGCCCTGACGCTGGCCAACCAGGCTCTGTCAATTGATCCCCGCAATGCCGAAGCAAACGCCCTGATGGCCGCCGCCTATTATCAGGAAGGCGACGAAGCCCGTGCGGAAGCGTCCATGAGCAAGGCAATCAAGAAGAAAGACGGGTTTTACCGCTATTACGAGGACCGTGCCCAGATTCGCATGAAACAGGGCGACACATCCGGGGCACGGGCCGATCTGGAGCGGTCGACCAGATTGCTGCCCACCGCAAATGCCCATTTTGCCTTAGGACAGCTTGCGATGAATGCGGGCGATTCCCGAGCCGCCATCAGCCATTTCAAACTGGCATCCCAGGATAAATCCAAACTCGGACAGCGGGCGTCCGCCAATATCGCAAAACTGGATCTGCCGCAAAATCCCGGTCGCTATGTCAATATCCAGAAACTGCTGACACGGGATGGCGAACTGGTGCTGCGGATCACCAATAATAGCGATGCCACGATCCAATCCGCCACGCTGCTGATCCAGCCGCCAAGCGGCCGCACATTTACCGTACCGCTAAACCAAGCGATCAAGGCCCGAAGCAGCCTGGATCTAAGAACCGGGGTCGGCCCGCTCAGCCAGGAAGCCGCCGGCAGTACCGCCCTCTCCATGCGCCAGATTCAGGTTGGCGGCTGAAACCTGGACAAAGTGCGCAAGGGTCGATGAAATGATGAGAGCCGCCAGTTCCAAGACCGGCGGCTCTCCTTCTTTTAATTGGGCAGTGCCTCAGGACTGTATTGTGCGGTAAATTCCGCGCTGGGCGGGATTGGTGTAATAACATCCACCATCACCCCGTTGGGGTCGGCCATGATGAAATGGCGCTGGCCGAATGCCTCATCACGCAACGGCTGCAAAATGGTCAGCCCCATTTCCTGAAAACGTGCATAAAGCGCATCCACATCGGCCACTTCGAAATTGATCAACAAACCCTGGGCGCGGTTCGGGTTTGCCCCCGGAATGGTTTCGTGGCCCGCCTGCAAAATCGCCAGATTGACCGACGGATTTTCCGGATGGGTAAGATGAATATACCAGTCATTTTCAAAGGCCGGCACGAAACCGAAAGCCTCACGATAGAATTGGCCTGTGGCGGTGACATCTTCAACCGCCAGAACCGGATAATAACTGTTGATCTGCATGGTCTGTTTCCCTGGTTCGCTGTTGGTTGTCATTTCTGCGGCCGCCAAGCCGCTGCCGGATAAAACGGCAACAAGGCAAAGGGCGGCGGGTTTCAAAATGGTGCGCATAAGCTTCCCCCTTTCGCGACAGATGGATTTGACGGAACAAAATTAAAAACATACAGTGTGTTTGTATTTTGAATATATAAAACAGACAGACTGTTTGTAAATAGGAAATTGAATGAAACCGGAAGAATCCTTGGACGGCCACGCCCGCCGCTCGCTTGAAACCCGCAGAAAACTGCTCTCTGCGGCACGCTCTATTTTTACGGAAGTCGGCTATATGAAGGCCTCCACCCCGGCAATTGCCAAAGCAGCCGGGGTCAGCCGCGGCGCGCTTTATCACCAATATGCGGATAAAGAGGCCCTGTTCCGGGATCTGCTGAATGAAATGCAGGCGGAAATCTATAGCG
The DNA here is from genome assembly GCF_003385955.1 of Aestuariispira insulae. Taxonomy (GTDB): domain Bacteria; phylum Pseudomonadota; class Alphaproteobacteria; order UBA8366; family Aestuariispiraceae; genus Aestuariispira; species Aestuariispira insulae. Next base: position 298,352 of record NZ_QRDW01000005.1, on the reverse strand, counting down.
AGATCGAGAAGGTCGCCCTTGCCGCAGATGATCTGGTCAACGGCCTGATCGAAGGCGCCATGGTCTATGTGGAAGCCGCCGCAAGGCCGGATTATCTGCGCATTGTCCTGACCGAAGGGCCAAGCGTCATGGGTACGGACCAATGGCGGGAAGCGGACCGTAACAACGGCGTTCAATCCCTAATCGACGGTTTTTCAGCTGCCCAGGCCGCAGGAGACATGCGTGATTTTCCGGTTGAGGAAATGGCCCATCTGTTTTCCGGGGCCTTGGATGCCTGCGTCCTGCATTTGGCCGACGCAAAAGACCGTGCAGGCACAATCAAAAACTGCGAGAAGGCCATCCGGACGTTGGTCACCGGTCTTGGGAAATAACAGTTCTATCCAGCCTTCAGAGGAATAGACATTTATGAATCGGCTGACTAGTTTGGCGACGCTTCGCCGGCCTGTTCCTGACGGACTAAATCCAATGTAAATTGCAGACGCTTCATCTTGTCCGGGTCATTGTGAATGTTGCAAGCCACAGACAGCTCAACTTCCCGCAAAAAATACACCTCTTCCACGCTACGGATCTGTTGCTTGGCCAACAATTCTTCGGCGATGATCCTGCCGGTCACCCAGAGGTCGATGCGGCCCAGCAAAAGTTTGCGCAGATTCGTCGTATCATCCTTTGCCACCTTATCCAGGCTGGGATGGCCCTGCTCCACCAGATATTGAGTAACGCCCCAGCCCTCCACTGCACCGACATTATACTGAAAGGTATCGGTTAAACTGCCAATCTCCAGCCTTTGTTCCTTTCTGGCAAAAAAGGACCAGGCATCCAATGCCAGCGGCCCGATCCACTGGAATAGCTTCTCACGCTCCTCGGTGCGCCAGGTGGAATACACACAGACCCCTTTATCATGCAACGCCATATGATAGGCCCGTTTCCAGGGCAGCACCCGAATCTCATATTCGATCCCGGCTTTCGCTGCGACAACCCGCAATAACTCCGTCGCCCGGCCAGTAACCACGCCGTCCGGGCCTCGATAATTCATAGGCGGATACTCTTCTGTCACCAGCAACAGTGGTTCCCCCGCTACCGGAGAAACAAACGGGAAGGCCATCTGCAGAACCATCACCCAAATCTGTTTGAAACGCCGCACCATAGGGGAGAGATTACGCTCCCCCCTCTTAAAAAACCGTTATCCGGGCCATCTTCAAATTTGCATGCAATATTTATTTTTTGTATACAATTTGAGTTTACATCATTGGCTGTTGGATTTGATCATGCCCGCTCCTGATTTTCCGCTTCATATAATAGCCCTCTCCGCTGTAGGCCTTTTGGTGACCGGCGCTATTGCCGGAACCTTGGCCGGGCTGCTGGGCGTCGGCGGTGGCATTGTCATTGTGCCGGTCCTGTTCTGGCTGCTGGGTTTTCTCGGCTATGACCCCGCCCTGATCATGCATCTGGCGGTCGGCACGTCGCTGGCCACCATTATTCCGACTTCCATATCCTCCATGCGGGCCCACGCCAAGAAAGGTGCGGTTGACATCGACCTGTTGAAACGGTGGGGGCCGATGATCGTTATCGGCGCCGCTCTCGGCGGTATTTCGTCCAAATTCATTGATGCCGCTGGATTGAAATTCATCTTCGGTTTTTTTGCACTGGCCGTATCGGTCAACATGGTCCTGCCCAAGCCATTAAAAATCCGCGATGACCTGCCGGAAAGCCCCTTGGCCCATGGATCGATCGCCGGGATCATCGGCTATTTCTCCTCTCTCATGGGCATTGGCGGCGGCACTTTTTCCGTGCCGACCCTGACCGCCTTTTCCTTTCCCATCCATCGTGCCGTCGGCACCGCATCCGCCATTGGATTGATGATCGCCCTGCCTGCCGTTATCGGCTTCATCTGGGCCGGGGTCGGGGTTGAAAACCGCCCGCCCCTGAGTTTTGGTTATCTGAATGTAGCCGCCGCTGTGATCATTTTCCCCATAACGGTTCTATTTGCCCCATTCGGCGCCAGACTGGCCCATAGTCTGGACCCAAAAGGCTTGAAACGGGCATTTGCCCTCTTCCTCGCCATCACCGCCAGCCGTATGCTCTATTCAGCCTTCACCGTCTGAGGATCCTTAGTCCATGAGAAATCTCCAGCTCCCCGGCCGCTCGCCTGTCAGAAGCCCCAACGCGATGGCCAGCACCTCGCACCCCCTATCGACCCAGGCGGCCCTGGATATTCTAAAAAAAGGCGGCAACGCCCTGGATGCCGCTGTGGCGGCCTCGGCGGTGCAATGTGTGGTCGAGCCAGGCTCCACGGGAATCGGCGGCGATTGTTTCTGCCTTTATTCCAAAGGCGGCAGCACCGACCTTGTTGCCTATAACGGGTCCGGGCGCGCGCCCCTGGCCGCCAATGCGGATTGGTTCAAGGAACATGGCATTGCCGAAATCCCGCGCCAATCGCCCCATTCGGTAACCATCCCCGGCGCGGTCGATGCCTGGGACCGGCTGGTGCGCGATCATGGCCGCTTGAGCCTTGGCGAAATCCTGCAACCCGCCATCGATTATGCCCGAAACGGATATCCCATCACCTCACGCGTGGCGGTCGACATGGAAAGCCAGACTGAGCGACTGGCAAAAAGCAAGAATGCCGCCCGAGTCTTTCTTAAAGACGGCAAGACACCGACGGAAGGTAGTCTGCATCACCAAAAGGCACTCGCCGACAGCCTGGAAAAAATCGCGACCGAAGGCCGGGATGCCTTTTACACAGGCGAGATTGCCAGGGATATCGTCTCCTACCTCCAGGAATTGGGTGGCCTCCACACGATGGAGGATTTTAAAATAGCCACAGGTGAATATGTCACCCCGATCCAGACCGACTACCGAGGCCATACCCTTTATGAATGCCCGCCCAACGGCCAAGGCGTGATCGCCCTGATGCTGATGAAGATCATGGATGGCTTTGACAGTGCCGAGGACCTGAAAGGCACCGATCCAATCACACTGGAGCGCATGCATCAGGAGATCGAGGCCGGTCGCCTGGCCTATCAGGACCGCAATTTTTTCCTCTGTGACACTGCAAAGAAAGACATGCCGCTCGACTGGATGCTGTCCGACACCCATATCGATGAATTGCGAACCAGCATCAATCCCGCCCACAGCAACCGGCCGATGCCGAAATTCACCGCGCCCAACCATCAAAGCACCGTCTACATCACTGTTGTGGACGAAGACCGGAACTGCTGCAGCTTCATCAATACCGTCTTTGAAACCTTCGGCAGCGTCCTGATGGCGCCAAAATCCGGGATCATGCTGCAAAATCGTGGCCAGGGTTTTACCCTGGATCCGGACCATCCCAACTGTATCGAAGGCGGCAAGCGGCCGCTGCACACCATTATTCCCGGCATGTTGGCCAAGGGCGGGCGGATCGTCATGCCCTTTGGCGTGATGGGTGGCCAATATCAGGCCTTCGGCCATATGCAATTCCTGACACGGTTGCTGGATTTCGGCCTCGATATCCAGCAAGCCATGGATGCACCGCGGTTCTTTACCGACCCCTATTCCGATATCACCGAGGTGGAAGAGACTGTGCCGGAAGAGATCATCCTTGCCCTTAAAACCCTTGGCCATGAAATCGAAGTGGCCAAGCGCCCCATCGGCGGCAGCCAGGCCATCTGGATCGACTGGGCGCAAGGGGTGCTGACCGCCGGGTCTGATCCGCGCAAAGACGGCTGCGCCATGGGCTATTGACCGGACCAGAAATCATGTCTTCGGAAAAACCGGGTGATCATATCCGCCAGACCCTGACCGATCAGATTTTGAGCGGCGAGCTGCCCCCAGGCCACCGTTTGGATGAACAACAGATCGCCAACCGTTTCGGCCTGTCGCGTACTCCGGTCCGGGAAGCCCTGCAACAGTTGGCCGCTTCCGGCCTTCTGGAAATCAAACCCAGGCGCGGCGCCTTTGTCAAAAGCCTGAGCCAGCGTGAAATCATGGACCTGTTCGAGGCTATGGGGGAATTGGAGGCGATCTGCGCCAGACATGCCGCCGGTCGGATGAGCCTGATGGAGTTGGGGCATCTGGAGGGGCTGGTCAGGGAGGGCCAACGACTGGCCGAGCAAGGCGATGCTGCCGGTTATGCCCGGATGAACCTTGCTTTTCACAAGGCCATATTCGAAGGCGCGCATAATGAAAGCCTGATGGAGATGGCCAATATCCTCCGCCTGCGCACCAGCCCTTATCGCAACGCGCAGTTTTCCAAACCGGAAACCGGCCCGGATCGGCTGGCGCAGAGCCAGCGTGAACATGAGGAAATCCTGGCGGCCATCCGACGCCGCGACGGCGATGCCGCCCATCAGGCCATGAGCCGCCATATAACCGCCGCCAGCCTGTCGGTCAGCCGAATCATGGATGGCTTGAGTTCAAAGACCTAGTGCCTCTTCCGCCGGCACATAGGCACAATCAAGCGCTTCGGCCACAGCCCGGTATGTCACCCGCCCTTCATGCACATTCAGCCCCGCGCGAAGATGGCTGTTTTCCGCCAGCGCGCGGCGGTAGCCCAAATCCGCCAATTGCAGCGCAAATGGCAATGTGGCGTTATTCAGCGCCAATGTTGATGTGCGCGCGACAGCACCCGGCATATTGGCAACACAATAATGCACAATCCCTTCTTCCATATAGGTGGGTTCCGCATGGGTGGTCGGCCGGGATGTTTCCAGACATCCGCCCTGATCGATGGCGATATCCACCACCACCGAGCCATCAAGCATTTGTTTGAGCATGGATCGGTCGATCAGTTTGGGGGCCGCCGCCCCCGGCACCAAAACCGCACCGATGACCAGATCCGCCTCACACACTCGGCGTTCCACCGTATCGACAGATGAATATTCGGTACGCAGCCGCCCCTGGAACAACTCGTCCAACTGCTGGATCCTGGGCAGGGATTTTTCCAGAACCGTCACCTGCGCCCCAAGCCCCAAGGCCATGCGCGCTGCATGGGTGCCGGAAACGCCACCGCCCAAAATGACCACCTTGCCCGGTGCCACCCCCGGCACACCGCCCAGCAACACCCCCCTTCCACCTTTCTCCTTCTCCAGACAATGGGCGCCGGCCTGGACCGACATGCGCCCCGCGACCTCGCTCATCGGGGCCAACAGAGGCAGCCCCCCCCGGCTGTCCGTGACGGTTTCATAGGCAATGGCGATGGCGCCCGATTCCATCAGCAACCTGGTCTGTTGTGGGTCCGGAGCCAGGTGCAGATAGGTGAACAGGACCTGACCCTGGCGCAACATCTTACATTCGCTGGGCTGCGGCTCCTTGACCTTGATCACCATGTCGGCCCGTTCAAAGACCTCCCGTGCGCTGGAGACGATCGTCGCACCCGCTGTTTCATAGTCACGGTCGCGGACTCCGATCCCGGCCCCGGCCTTGGTCTCGACAATAACCGCATGCCCATGCAGCACCATTTCACGCACATTGGCCGGCACCAGGCCGACACGATATTCATGCACCTTAATTTCCTTGGGCACCCCAACCAACATGGCAAGTCCCTCCTCGGGCTAGCTTTATGAAGGAATAGAAACCGGTCAGCGGGAACAGGCGGCAACCAAATAGTTTTCACTGGGCAGATGCAACGTCAGGCAGATCTGTTTCAGGATCCGCCGTTCGCCTTCCTCGAAATCACCGTCCGCACAGGAAATAGCCATACCAACCCGGACCAGCAGATCCGCTTCCTCCGGATTTTCGGAAACCCGGGCAATATCATTGAGTGCATCCTCAACCGCCGCTCCGCCATCCGTTTCCAACCGGTCCACATAACGGTTAAAGAGATCCACCGCATCATGGACATCATAGATTTTCAAAAGATCGAGCGTTTCCAGGATATCATCCAGACGGGTGCGTTCCGAAAGCCGGACCACGCCGTCAGAATGGGCGACCAGAGCCGCAGTTGCCATGGCAGCCTCCAGGAACGGTCGGTGCTTCAACCGTTCCAGCGCCAGGCGCAGATCGTCCACAAGTTCCATCAGCATCGCCGTACCTCTGTTCGGCTGTTCACCGGGACCGGACACCAAGGATAACCCGAACTGGATTTTTCCCGCAGTGATTTTTTCGTCTGTTCCCTGCGCCGAACAGCCGCACTCTTGAGTGTGAGGGAGAATGCTGCTTAGACTCGTTATGATTCGGACAGACGCCCTCCAACGCCTTCGGCAGCAAATAAACGGAAATTCCCGCCATGCCCGACAAAACTGAAGAATTGCATCTGGAAAATTTCCTGCCCTATCGGCTTTCCATTCTTGATAACCGGGTCAGCCAGGCGCTGTCTGGTATTTATCAGGAAAGGTTCGGCCTGAGCATTCCGGAATGGCGGGTCATGGCGATTTTGGGGCGGCATGCGCCGCTCTCGTCAAACCAGGTCGCCGATCGCGGCAGCATGGACAAGGCCAAGGTTAGCCGGGCAGTTGCACGCCTGCTGGAACGGGATCTGATCAGCCGGGAGACCGACCCGCGGGACAATCGCCTTCTCATCCTGAAACTCAGCAGCAAAGGACGACGCATCTATGCCAAGATTTCTCCCTTGGCGCTTGGCTGGGAAAAGGCATTGATTGGCTGCCTGGAACCGGAAGAAGCCGAAATCCTGGATCGGATCATCGACAAACTGCACCGCCAGGTGGACCAACTGGGCTGATCATTCAGCCGCCGGTCCCTTCATTTTCATGGCCTGGCTTCCATCGGGTCGGCCAGCTTTCGCCCATATCCTCCATGGCGCAGGCCAGTCCGGAAACGGTCAGACGGATGGCACCGCCACCAGAGAAATGCAGCACAATGTTGCAATTGCCGTCCGCATCAGGCCCACCATCGCAATAGGCAATGGTCAGAAGTTCCAGCACACGGTCATTCTCATTCCGGTCAATCCCCCGGAAAGCCACAGAGCGCACATGGTCAAAACGCAGACCCGACAACACCCGGCGATAAGGCTCCGTGTGCTTGCCTGCGCGCACATCCTCCCAGCAGAAACGGTTCAGGACCAAAATAAAGGTCTGATCTTGGGCGGCATATTGAACATCGCTGAGCGGGACCAGCGCATCCTGCAGCATGGAGGAGAGGACAGTCATATCCTCCAGATCCTTTGCCAACAGCCTGATTGGTTTATGTTCCGCTGTCATCTCCGGTTATCCCTGCATTCACCTTGGTTATTCTGAAATCCGCTCAATATCCGCCCCACAGGCGGACAGTTTTGCTTCCAGTCGCTCATAGCCGCGATCCAGATGATACACACGTTGCACCAGTGTCTCCCCTTCCGCTGCCAAACCAGCGATAACCAGCGACATGGAAGCGCGAAGATCGGTCGCCATAACGGGTGCGCCATGCATCTGATCCACACCGCGCACCATGGCAGAACGGCCATGCAGGTTGATATTCGCCCCCATGCGCATCAGTTCCGGCACATGCATGAAACGGTTTTCAAAAATCGATTCCGTGATCATGGACGCCCCATCGGCAGTAGCCAACAGAGCCATGATCTGGGCTTGGAGGTCAGTCGGGAAGCCCGGATAGGGTTCGGTCATCACATCGGCACCAATCAGATTGTCACAGCGGCTGTGCACGCCGCCCTCAACATCCTCAAACGCCATGCCGGCTGCTTCCAAAGCCTCAATTGCGGAGCCGAGATGGTCCCGCCTTGCGCCCAGCAGGGTGACCTCGCCCCGTGTGGCTGCCGCCGCCATCATCAGGCTCGCGGTTTCAATCCGATCGGCCACCACGGCATGTTTCGCACCATGCAGCCGCTCAACTCCCTCGATGGTCAGGGTATCGGACCCGATGCCATCGATCTTGGCCCCCATCGCCACCAGGCATTCCGCCAGATCGACCACTTCCGGCTCGCGCGCCGCATTCACCAGGCGGGTTGTCCCCTTGGCCAGCGCCGCCGCCATCAACAGATTTTCCGTCGCACCAACCGATACAAAGGGGAAAACCACTTCCGCGCCGTGCAGGCCATTGGGCGCGCTGGCGACCACATAGCCCTGGTCCAGTTCGATCTCTGCGCCCAGCTGTTGCAGGCCCTTGAGATGCAGATCAACCGGACGCGTGCCAATGGCACAGCCACCCGGTAATGACACCCGTGCATTGCCGAACCGCGCCAGCAGCGGTCCCAGCACCAAGATTGAGGCGCGCATCTTACGAACCAGGTCATAGGGGGCCGTGGTGTTTTCGATATTGGCCGCATTCAGAGAGACGGTCAGGCCGTGGCAGCCCTCGCCCTTGAAGCTTTCATCACCGTTCATGTCCAGCGCCACACCATGCTGGACCAACAGCTTGGCCAATGTGGTGATATCCGCCAGACGCGGCAAATTGGAGAGGGTCAGCACATCGTCAGTGAGCAGGCTCGCGCACATCAGCGGCAGGGCCGCATTTTTCGCCCCCCCAACCCGGATCGTCCCGTTCAGCCGTTTGCCGCCGCGAATGGCAATCTTATCCATCTATAGTCTTTCCTGTCATATAAGGCCGGACATACCGCTCAGCGAACGGTCGCGGCCATGGTCTCATCCACGGACACCAAGAAATCAGATCTTGGGCAATGTCACCCCGGTCTGACCCATATATTTCCCGGCCCGATCGGCATAGGAAACATCCGGCGGGTTGTCGCCCTTGAAGAACAGGAACTGACACGCCCCTTCATTGGCATAAATTTTCGCCGGCAGCGGGGTGGTGTTGGAAAACTCCAAGGTCACATGCCCTTCCCATTCCGGTTCGAGCGGCGTGACATTCACAATGATGCCGCAACGGGCATAAGTGGATTTGCCAAGACAGATCACCAATACATCCCGCGGGATGCGGAAATACTCCACCGTCCTTGCCAGGGCAAAGGAATTGGGCGGAATGATACAGACATCCGACTGACGCTGAACAAAGGTCTGCTCAGAAAACTGCTTCGGATCAACAATAGCATTGTCGACATTGGTGAAGATCATGAATTCATCGGCCACCCGGGCGTCATAGCCATAAGAGGAAACCCCGTAGGAGATCATATTCTCTCGGCGCTGAGCATCCACGAACGGCTCAATCATTCCATTAGTCTCGGCCTGTTCGCGTATCCAGTGATCCGGCATGATCGACATGGCAAATCCTATTCTTCATAGTTCCGGCGACGGGGCAGATCTCCCCGGGGCCTAAGTGGCAACCCAATCATGAGAATTGGCGTCCGAAACGGTTTCTACCGGCCGATCATGGCCGCATTATGACGCTTCCATCTCACGATCTTTTTCAATCAGCTATCCTGCGGCTTGTTCCCCGGATCCAAATCATCCCCCGTATCCTTCCGGCCCCTGGTCTGCGACTTGCGGCGACGCAGATTCTCACGCAGCTTTGCGGCAAGCCGTTCTTCTTTTTGCTGGCGCTCTAGGGATTTATCGGTTGGGGTCTTATCCACGGCGAAACACTCTCACAAATATACCTGTCCCTATACTATATATGGTGCCGGAATGTGCAACAGATACCAATCCCGAGGAAACACCGCCCGGATTGACCGGGAAATCTTTTTTTTGCATTTTTTTGGCAAAGGCACTTGCGCTGCCCCGAACCCTATGGCATATACCCGCCCGTCCGAGGGACACTGCTTCTTCAGACAAACATTTACCCAATATGCCGCGGTAGCTCAGGGGTAGAGCACGTCATTGGTAATGACGGGGCCGGCGGTTCAATTCCGCCCCGCGGCACCATTAAAAAGCCCGCTGATTTTTCAGCGGGCTTTTTAATTGCCGTCCCGCCCAAGCGCGGTTACTTTTGCCCCGGAAACCAAATCACATCCTCATTCATGGCCGATATGGGAAGTAATCCCTGAGGAACGGATCGAATCACTGCGATGCCGCATTCACCCCAGCCAGATAATCCGCCTACGCACGCCCTGCCAACGGACTATGAATTCCGCTGCAGGCCCGTGGATCAAATCATCGACCTGGCGGAAAAATGGCAAGCCCTTGAAAGCCGGGCAGATCCAAAATTCATGCTGTCCTGGACCTGGATCTGCTGCTGGCTGAAACAGGTTGGGAATGATGCCTTCCTGCTGGAGGGCAAATTGGGAGACGAAACGGTTCTCCTCGGCCTGCTGGCCAGGCATGAGGAGCATCGCCACGGCTTTGTCAGGGCCCGCCAACTCCATCTTCATGCCACAGGTCTGCCGGACAAAGACCAGATCTGCATAGAGTATAACGGTTTCCTGACAGGGCAGAACATGCGACCGCAGTTGCTGACAGCCGCCGTTGATTACCTGCGTCGCGATGCGGAAACCAAAAAGATCCTGGGTACCTGGGATGAACTGGTTATCCGTAATGCCCCGGCCCCGGATCGTGTGGCTTTTCAGCATACCGGCCTGCCTCAACGCGTGATCGCGCTGGACCGCTGTTATGCCACCGACCTTGCCGCCATCCGCGAACAGGGCAAGAGCTTTCTGGACAGCCTGTCGAAAAACAGCCGCGCCCAGATCCGCAAGAGCATGCGCCTTTATGAGGAGCGCGGTGCTTTATGTCTCGAGCGGGCCAAAAGTGCACAGGAAGCCAAACAATGGTTTTGGGACCTGGCCCCGTTGCATGAAGCGCGCTGGCTTGAGAAAGCGCACAATCACCGCCCAGCGCATCAAAATGATGCTTTCACAGGCTTCCATGAAGATCTGATTGATGAATGCTGGCCCTTGGGCCAGATTGAAATGGTCAGGATCCGTTGTGGGGATAAAGCGATCGGGTATCTCTATAATTTTCTTTATAGGGATCGGGTCTATTTTTATCTCTCCGCTCTATCCTATGATAATAACCCCCGTATCAAGCCGGGCATGGTCTGTCATGCGCTCTGCATCCAGGACCACCTGGAAAAGGGAGCTGTCATCTATGATTTCATGGCGGGCGACCAACGCTATAAAGCCAGTCTGGGCGAGGTGTCTGAAGATTTTGCCAGCATCGCCCTACAGCAACCCCGCGTCACCCTCACCCTGGAACGCTGGCTCACCAGTTTCAAACATTGGATTATTCGGCAATCCAGATAAAAAAACCGGCGGAACATGCCGCCGGTTTTTCTTATTCAATTCTTAATATATGTCAGTGCTTCTCGCCGGACGGACCGTATAGCTCTTCCAGGTTCCGGCGGTAATTCTCATAATTCTCTTCCTGCAGGCCGATCCGCTCAAACAGGCGTTCGCGGCCATAGTTACCGCCATTCTTCAAGACATTGGTCAATTCATCACGATCAATGCCCAACAGCCTGGAGGCCGCGAGCTCAAACAATTCCTTGCGGCTGAAATCCAGCGCCATCATGACAAAGCCGCTGTCCAGCTCACCTTTTTGTGCCAGCATCTCAACCAGACCGGCATAATCAAGATCACCATTGCGATCCTGCAGCAGATTATCCGCGATCTGTTCATCATCATTCCAGAGAATGCGTTCATATTCGCCGAAATCTTCCTCCCGGCTGCCAAACAGTTTGGATTTCACCTCATGGGTGATCCGGCGGATGAAATGGCGGGAAACGCTTTCCTGTAGCGCCCGACGATCGGTCAGCAACTGGCGCAGGCGCGTATCTCCGCCGAAATATTCCTCGAGAATCTCCATGGTTTCGGAAGAAAGTTCCGCGCTTTCATTTTCCAGCAGAACCCGGACCACCAATTTGTCACGGGTTTCCGCCAAGGCGGCCGAGACCCGGTCCGGCAGCCCCCGGCGGCTGGCAACAACCATATTTTTCTCGGTATTGCCTTCGGCGATGATCTCGATCAGATCTTCCGGTGTCAAAAGCGGTGAGAATTTCAGCAGACTGAGGGATACTTGCTCCACGTCATTGGCAAGATCAAGCGCGATATCCCGTGGGATAGCCCCCGAATTACGGATCTCCCAGGCCAGGCGACTGCGCACCATCACTTCGGCATCATGGGCCAGTACCCGGAGGATCTTTTCCGCAAGGATACGTTCCTGTTCGGAATATTCCATCTGCTCGTGATCCCGCGCGATTTTCTTGGCAATGGACGCGCGCACTTCCGGCGACGGATTGTTCGACAACCGTTGAATATCGTCAGATGTGATCTGGAACATTTCCCAGTCCTGCCCCTTTTTATCTAGTTTCTTAACCGCCGTTGTTGTTGACCGGCAGTTCCCCCCGCCAGCCTTTGCGGATACCGGCCATTTCTACACACGCCCGGTAATTGCAAAAAGCACACCAAACAAATAAAGTGTTTATTTTCAATATATTAAAGCAAAAATCGCTAAGCGTTTTAACCGAATCGTCAAATTTTCCGTCAGTCGAAACCGACCACTAATCTGATCAACTCAGCGTGCACCTTCGCCGAATAAGACCACACGCACTGTCTGGATCAAAATCACAATATCCAGAAAGAAACCGATGTTTTTGAGATAATATAGGTCGAAGGCATGTTTTTCATGCGCATCTTCCAATGTCGCTCCATAAGGATAATTGATCTGGGCCCAGCCCGTAATGCCTGGCTTGATGCGGTGCCGTTCACGATAAAATGGCACCTTCTCATCCAGGTCATTCACAAATACCGGTCGCTCCGGTCGTGGCCCGACAAAACTCATCTCACCCTTCAGCACATTGAGGATCTGCGGGATTTCGTCAATGCGGGTCTTCCGTATGAAACGTCCGACACGGGTAACACGGTCATCATTCTTGCTTGCCCATTGCGCGCCTTTGGCTTCGGCATCAGTCCGCATACTGCGGAATTTCAGGACGCTAAAGGTCCGGCCGTCCAGCCCAACCCGTTCCTGGCTATAGAAAATCGGCCCGCGGCTGTCCAGCTTAATTGCGATCATCGTGAGCAGCATGATGGGCAGCACGGTCAGGACAAACATCGCGGAAACCGCGATATCAAAGATCCGTTTCACCACCCGTTTGCCCATGGAAACACGGAAACCATCGGAGAAGATAATCCAGCTAGGCCGGATGGTTTTCAAATCCACTTTGCCAAGTTCCCGCTCCCAGAAATTGGCAAATTCCGTAACCTGGATCCCGCGCAGCTTGCAATCCATCATCTCCCAAATCGGCAGACCGTCGCCCAGCTTGCCTTCCGGCCGGCGTCGGTCCCGAAGGGTCACCACAATCTCATCGACATCATTGGCGGAGGCAAAATCCGCCAGTGCATAGCGATCAGTTCGCAAATTGTCGGACAATACTGGCTGAACGTCGCAACGTTCCTCGCTGCGGCCAAAGCTCAAAAAACCGACCAGTTCGAATAGTTTCTGGTCGTCGGTGCGCGCCACCTGGTAAATTTTTTCCGCCTGGGAACCGGTCCCCAGCACCAACACACGCTTGCGTAAGACCTTGCGGTCGCGCATGAGGCGATCAAACACGACCCGTACCATCACCGCCGCCAGGGCATAGATGCCAACGGCCGCCCCCCAGCCGGTGAGCGGAAAACGCAAGTCGGGGCTGAATAACCACCAATGGACAAGGAAAACCACGCCCAACACAACAGATACGATCAGGAAGGCGGCAACCCACTGGGTCGCCCGGAAGCCACCGCGCATGGTCACACGCCGGCTGTAAAAACCGATGCTGCAGACCGTCACAAACACGGACAAAGCCAAGCTTGCCACAAGAATGTTGAGATCAATATCACCGGTATCCAATCCTGGATCTCTCAGGGTGATATTCGCCATGAAAAAGGCAGCGACCGAGAAGAGAGCCATCTCGGAAAATGCAAGCAGGATGGCATATAGAGAAATATGATGCCGAAACACCCGAACCATCATCGCACTTTTCTCCCCCTGCGGGTTTCTTCCGTCTAATTTGCCGTCCAATACGGCTGGAGGCGTTTTCTAACGCCCCACGACATTATAGGCATAGCCCATGGCCAGCCCTGCTTTCTAGCAGGCATGCCATACAGGATATCCCCCAATTTCCGACTAATGCCACCTCCCCCGAAACGGCGTCAAGCCGAAGGAATAGCTACATTAGATTTCCGCGAACAACAAGGAAAAAGACCCGCAATCCCGCCCGAAGGCTCCCACCAGGACATGGCCTCGGCAGCTATTCCTGATCAATTGATCAATAGACTTCGCCTCGGGCTGAAAGGATTTCATACTCACCCTCGGCAAAAATCGCACAAGAGAGAATGCCGGAGCGATAAACGCCGGTATCAATGGCAAATCGCTTACCAATCGGGCCTGCTTTTTTATGAATACTGTGGCCATGTATCTGACAGATCTGCTTGTCACCAAAAAGCAGCGCCTTGTCGGACGGTCCGCGGTTCCAAGCCCAATGATCGGCGCTATAGGTATCCCAGGGTCTAGAGATGGCCTCGGCAGCATCCTGGTCTTCCGATATGCCCGCATGAACCGCCAACAGGGTTCCGTTTAAATAGGCCGGCCGCATAGCCTCGACCAGTTCCCGCCGATCTGGTCCCAGCATTTCAATCAGGCGCGTGCGAAAGCCACCGGGCTGGGCAATGATCGACGGCAGAGGCGGACAGTCATCCTGTCCCGAAAGGCTGTTATAAGTGTCGCGACCACCAAACAGCATCCAGTTTGGCGCATTTTCGGCACAATCCTCATCCGAGCGAAGGCAATATTTCAACATCAATTCGTGATTGCCCAGCAAGGGCACAAATTCCAGGTCGGTCCTTTTGAGCAGTTGCAAGGCAAGATCCATGCAACCGCCGCTATCCGGCCCCCGGTCGATCAGATCCCCCACCTGCACGATCACCCGTCGATAAGGTTTCATTCGATCGAATACCGCTTCGATCTGCCCGACCATATCCCTGAACTGGTTGAGATATCCGTGAACATCCCCGATCACCGCGACGGCGGTTCCAGATTCTGGTGTTCCATCAAATGACTGGCTATGTCGTCGTCCGAACGCAAACTGCGAGAAGATTTTCTGCACTACTACCTTTTCCGAAAGATCGGCAATTGAAACTTCACTAAGATCCATATACCCATTTTATGGAAATTCAAAGGCACTGTCACAACCTTCAAGCGTTTTTTATTTCGCTAGCAATATTTTTAAGTTAGTGCCTCTTCGGGGAGAGAGTCTGTGGTCTGGTTGATTGAATCGGTCGGTTATGCCTTAACAACGGCAACCTTCGGCGTGCTTTGGATCCTGCTGATCACCCGACCGTTGCAGGAACGGCGCCGCCGCCTTTTGAGGCTGGCCCCGTTGCTCACCGTGATTTGGGGCTCTGTCAGCCTGCTCAGCAGTCTTCTCAATCTGCCCCCGGCCTATGGCAACATCCTCCAGGTCCTTCACAGCGCAGGCTGGTTGTTTGTCATCCATCAATTGGTGAACCGCACCCCCGGCACCAAGATGCGCGAACGCACCACCTTGGGAATCATCACCGCAATCGCCCTGCTGACCGGCATCTGGTCCCTGGTCGAAAACGCGCCGACCAATCTGGTTGTGACCTTCTATGCAGGTTCCATGTGCCTGATGCAGGTTGCGGGCCTTCTTATCCTGGAAAATGTGGTGCGACATTCCGATTCAGAACGGCGCTGGGCGCTCAAACACCTGCTGCTGGGATGTGCCGCCATGCAGGTCTTTGATTTGATGCTCTTTGCCGAAATGCTGCTGTTCGGTTCCATGGATCCGACTTATGAGGTCGCCCAAGGCTATGTAGCTGCCATCGCCGCCCCCTTGATCGCGGTGTCGGTCATGCGCTACCGATCCTGGAAAATCGATCTGCATGTATCCCGGGATGTCGTCTATCATTCAACCGTTCTGGTTCTCTCCGGCATTTATCTGCTAAGCGTTGCCGCCGCGGGGTATTACCTGAAACAGTTTGGCGGCGACTGGGGCACCATCAGCTCCATTGTCGTGGCCTTTGCGGCCGTGATCACCTTGGTTCTTGCCGCCTCTTCCGCCAGCATCCGAGCCCGAATCCGCATCTGGATAGGCACACATTTTTTCAGCAACAAATACGACTATCGCAAGGAATGGCTGCGTTTCACCGAAGCCATGTCGGATAATCGCGGCGGAGAAGATTTCCACGCCCGACTATTGCGCAGCATCGGTGATGTGGTTGACAGCACCGGTGGAGCCATCTGGCTCCACAGCCCCGACGATCAGGCATTTGCCCTGGAAACACATGTCAATATCGGCGATGAACTGCGTGCGCTGCCCGCCGACCATCCAATGTTGGTCCATCTGCATGATACCGGCCATCTGATCGATTTCATCCACGATGATCTCCCCGAAGAACTGCGCACCAGACTTCAGATCCCCACATGGCTGGCAGAAAACAAGCGGGCCTGGCTGGTCCTGCCCCTGATCAGGATGGAACGGCTCATTGGAATTGTCGCCCTCGCCCGCCCCCGGGTATCTCGGAAACTGGATGAGGAAGATGCAGACCTTTTGAGAGTCATCTGCCAGCAGGTGGCCAGCTACGCAGCCGAAGAACGCAGCCAACGCAATCTGGAAGACGCGAAACAGTTGGAGAAGTTCAACAAGCGTTTCGCCTTTGTGGTCCATGACCTTAAAAATGCCATCAGCCAGCTTTCCATGATGCTGAAAAACGCCGAGAAGCATGCAGCCAATCCGGAATTCCAGAAAGACATGCTTCAAACCGTGGAAAACACAGTTGAGCGCATGAAAAACATGATGGAACGCCTGAAATCCGATCAGGATGCCAAGGACAATCCTGCAGATCCGCCCCGCAATATAAAGGATCTGATGGCCGAGCATTTTGCTGCCTGGCAAAAAAAGACCGATGCGATCAGCCTCACCATGGATGAGGAGCCAATTGACCTGGCGGTGTCCGGAGAGAAAATACGTTCCATCCTTGATCATCTGATCACCAATGCTTCCGAAGCCGCCGGGGAGAATGGTCATATCGAATTGGGGCTGAACCGGCTCTCGGACAGGATCAGCATCACGATCACCGACGACGGCCCCGGCATGGATGCGGATTTCATCAAAAACAAACTTTTCCGGCCGCTCAATACCAGCAAAAAAGGCGGCTTCGGCATCGGTGCCTATCAAGTCCAGCATCTGGCCCGCGAAATCGGCGGCTATTTGCAGGTCAGCTCCGAACCCGGCAAAGGCACCCGCATCACCATCGATTTCATGAAAAAAACAGCAGAAAGCCCTGAGGATATATCAGTCAGGCCGACTGTCGCCCCTTAACCGCACCGAGAAACACCTCTCGATAACGGGCGAACATGACATTCTCGTCGAAATTCTCCGCGACGAACCGGCTGTTCTCCAGCCCAAGTTCCCGGGTCAAATCAGGATTTTGCAACAGTGTTGAGATCTGATCCGCCAGGGCACCCGCGGATTTCTCACAGATATAGGCGCGGTTGTCAGGCGACACCATATTGGCAATATCCCCGACATCGACACTGGCCACCGCACATTTCGATGCCATGGCCTCCAGAAGGCTGAAGGGCATCTGTTCCGTATCAGACGACAAGGCATAAATATCAAATCGGCCTAGCACCGCTTCCGGATTATTCAGACGACCGGCAAAGACGATATCCCCGCCGGCGTTGGTGGAGGCCGCATAGCTTTCCAGATCATCCCGCAAGGCACCATCACCAATGATCACCAATTTGCAAATATGATGCTCCCGGACCAGGTTGAAAGCATCAATCAAACGCCGAAGATTTTTCTCCGGCCGCAGGGTCGCGACCGTCCCGATGACCGGCAGACCCGGGTCATCCAGGCCCAACCGTGTCACTAGGGCTGGGTCGGGACTTGAGGAAAAACGGGAAAGATCAATGCCGTTGGGCAAATATCTGACGATGGATTTTGGCAGATGCCATTCCCTGCGCGCGATATTCTCCAGCATTCTGGAAGGAGCGACAAGCGTACTGGCTCCGCTATAAGACAGGAAACGGAATAGATTGCGCCGCAACAGCCGGGTGACAACCTCTTCCGGGCCAAATCCGTCCTGCATATCCACATGCGGGCAAACCGCCATCAGCCGATTGGCGATGGCAAAATCAACCGCTCCCCAATTATAGGTCACCAGCAAATCCACATTCAAATCGCGCATGAGCTGACGGGCCCGCCGATATTCGGGCATCCGGAAGGGTTTTGGAAAATCCTCGCGCACTTTTTCCCAGTTTGAGACCTCTTCCAGCAATTCGGCCGCCTGCCAATTGTTGGAGAGTGACAAAACCAAATGATGGAATTCCGTACCAAGCCCCTTCACCAGTTGCACGAAACGGGTCTGTGACCCGCCGATATCGAAAGACGGAAAAACATGCAGCAATCGATATTGTCTGCCACCGGAAGAACGCGTCCGGCCCGGTGGATCTTGGGTCACTTCATTGGATTGCGTCACTGGCTGGGACTGACGTGACAACGGTTACACTCCGTTCCTGTAGGGCTCGGCTTGATCGCCGCCCAAAAACAGTCGGACCATATACCAGCCCCCTCCTGTTTAAAAGCCTGTCGCATTTAATTCAATTACCGGGTTCCACAGCTCCTATCCAGCTGCTATAGCCTTTGGAAATCCACCTTTTCTAAATTAGACCTGGCTGAACGCTATTGCCGGGCAAATGCATAAGCCTGGTGATCCGGTATGATCAAAATACTGACCTTTACGAGCCTGTTCCCCAATCAGCAGCAACCGAATTTCGGCGTATTTGTTGAAAATCGGCTGCGCCATTTGAAAGCATCGGGAGAGGTGGAAGCCAAAGTACTGGCCCCCGTTCCCTGGTTTCCCATCGCTTCCGACCGTTTTGGCAAATATGGCAAGCTGGCGCAGGTGCCGGAACAGGAAATACGGCATGGTCTGGAAATCAATCATCCGCGCTTTCCGGTGATCCCTAAAATCGGCATGATTATTAGCCCCTATCTGCTGTATCGGGCCATGCGCCCCATCGTGCGGCGGATCATCGAATCCGGTTATGATTTTGATCTTTTGGATGCCCATTATTTTTATCCGGATGGTGTGGCAGCCGCCCTTCTGGCCCGTGACTTCAACAAGCCTTTTATCATCACCGCACGCGGTGCCGACCTGAACCAGTTCCCCGGCTTTCCAATCCCGAAGAAATGGATCCGTTGGGCTGCCGACCAGGCGGATGGCATCATCACCGTGAGTAATGCACTCACCGAACCGCTGAAAGATCTCTGTGCCGATATGGAGAAAGTTACCTTCTTGCGGAACGGCGTGGATCTGACAGGCTTTCAACCAATGAACCAGGAACAGGCACGGCAGAAATATAGCGTTTCCGGCAAGATCGGCGTTTCCGTTGGCGGCTTGATTGAACGCAAAGGCCATCACATCACCATCGATGCGGTCAAGGAAATCCCTGATTTGACTTTCCTGATTGCCGGAGAAGGACCGGAGCGCGCCAATCTAGAGGCTCAAATCGCACGCAATGGCCTCAAAGACCGGGTGCGCCTTCTGGGTGCGGTCCCGCATAAAGAACTGTCAGAACTCTTTTCCGCTGCCGATTTCAGTGTTTTAAGTTCCAGCAGTGAGGGCTGGGCCAATGTCCTGTTGGAATCCATGGCCAGCGGCACACCGGTCGTGGCCACCCGGATCGGCGGCACTGACGAGGTTGTCACCGCTCCGGAGGCAGGCTTGTTAGTGGATCAACGCGCGCCCGGCGCTATCGCTGACGGCATCAGGACATTGCTTGATAATATGCCGGAACGCACAGCCACCCGCGCCTATGCCGAAAAATTCAGCTGGGATGACACCACCCAGGGTCAGCTTCGTCTGTTCCGCAAGATCCTGGCGCAAGAGCCGGGTCGCTTGCGACCAACCGGTTGATAAGATCAAACATGAAACAAAAAAGGCCGCTCTCGGGAGCGGCCTTTTCATTGGATTTTCCACCAATCAGCTTTTGATCGTGCGAATCACAACCTTGCTGTCCAGGGCCGCCGGCGCAATATCCTTGAATTGGCGATGCGCCACCAGGAAGACCGCGATATCGGCCTGATCCAGGGCATCCCCGGAGTCCATCAGGGAAATGTTGCCGGCATTTTCCAGACTGGCGGGCAGTTTGGAAATATTGGGTTCCACCGCAATCACCTCACCATCCAGTTTGCTGCTCAGCAGTTTCACAATATCCAGCGCCGGGCTTTCCCGCAGATCGTCAATGTCCGCCTTATAAGTCAGACCGAAGCAGGCAACCTTGGGTGCCTTGAACCTGTCCGCGGCGGCCAGCACCTTATCGATGACAAAATGCGGCTTGGCATCATTCACTTCCCGTGCCGTGCGGATCAAACGCGCATCTTCGGGATTTTGCGCGACAATGAACCAGGGATCCACCGCGATACAATGACCACCAACACCGGGACCAGGCTGCAGGATATTCACACGCGGATGGCGGTTGGTCAGGTTGATCAATTCCCAGACATCAATATCCAGGCCGTCGCAGATCACTGACAATTCATTGGCAAAGGCGATATTCACATCCCGGTAGGAGTTTTCCACCAGTTTGGCGAGTTCCGCTGTGCGGGCATTGGTCAGGATGCATTCCCCGGTAACAAAGGTCCGATAGAATGCTTCCGCCTTCTCCGAACATTCATGGGTGATGCCGCCGATGATCCGGTCATTCTCAACCAGCTCCCGCAGGACATGGCCCGGCAGGATGCGTTCAGGGCAATGTGCCAGATTGACATCCGGCGTTTTGGACTGATGCGGGAAAGCAAGGTCCGGGCGCATTTCGCTCAACCAGCTGGAAATTGCCGCGGTCGTGCCAACCGGTGAAGTGGATTCCAAAATGACCATGTCACCTTTTTTAATCACTGGCGCAATGGAGCGGGTCGCCGCCTCCAGATAGGCCAGGTCCGGCTGCTTGTCATCTTTGAATGGGGTCGGCACGGCCAGCATGAAAACATCCGCCGCCTGGGCTTCGGTTGTGGCTTTCAAACGCCCCATCGTGACGGATGCCTGTACCAGGATATCCAGATCCGGCTCGACAATATGAACCTTGCCATCATTGATCGTGCGGACCGCATGCTCATTCACATCGACGCCGATCACATCAAAGCCGCGGCTTGCCAGAATGGCAGCAGTCGGCAAACCGACATAGCCCAGCCCGATGACCGACACGGTTTTTACATTGGTGTCCACCCGTTCACTCCTTGTCTGCAGTCAATGAGAGCTTTCATAGCGGCCCTGTTTGGCGTTGGCAACGCCAACTTGCTTTCACAGTGAAATAGAACCAAATCCAGAAGAAGCCCGGGCTCCTGCCAAAGGCACGCCGTCGCCGGACACCGCCTCCTTCCCCGAATAGGGGTTTCCCATCAAACTGAATTCCGCTATTCAACGGTGGGGCATTCAAAGGGCATCATCCACGAGCGCCGGATCGCATGCTGTTCCTGATCCAGGAACAGGCCGACGGCCATGATGACAACTCAAGGACGGTTAAACGGTCAGACATGCGCATTCTGCATATTTTGGATCATTCCATCCCGCTGCATAGCGGCTATACATTCCGAACCCTGTCGATCCTTCGGGAGCAGCGCCGCCGCGGCTGGGAAACCTTCCATCTGACCGGCCCAAAACATACCCAGGATTATGTGCCGAGAGAAACCGTGCCTTCCAAGGATGGAGACTGGGAGTTTTATCGCACACCTGCTCCGGATGGTTTTGTTGCAAAACTTCCGGTCCTTGGTGAGTTTGCCCTAATGAATGCCATGACCCGCCGTCTGGATGAAGTGATCCAGGAAGTCAAACCGGACATCCTGCATGCCCACAGCCCGGCGCTAAACGGCATTCCGGCGTTAAGGGCCGGCAAAAAGCATGGCATTCCGGTGGTCTATGAAATCCGCGCTTTCTGGGAAGATGCCGCCGTTAGCCACGGCACATGCCGTGCCTGGGGTCCGCGCTATCGCCTGACCCGCGCCCTGGAAACCTATGTCTTGCGCAATGTGAATGCCGCAACCACCATATGCGAAGGCCTGCGTCAGGATATTATTGAACGCAATATCCCGGCCGAAAAGCTGACCGTCATCCCCAACGCCATTGATCTGAATGAGTTTCCCGACCGCCAGGTATTACGTGACCCCAAGCTGGTCCAGGATCTCGGGCTGGAGGGAAAGCTCGTGCTGGGCTTCATCGGCTCTTTTTATGAATATGAAGGGCTGGACCTACTCCTGGATGCCTTCCCCGCAATCAAAAAAGAAATCCCCGAAGCCACGATCCTGATGGTCGGCGGCGGCCAGGCCGAACAGGCCCTGCGCGACCAGGCAAAATCATTGGGCATTGAGCAGGACATCATCTTCACCGGCCGGGTTCCCCATGATGTGGTCGATCAATATTACGCACTGGTTGATATCCTGGCCTATCCGCGCCATTCCATGCGCCTGACCGAGACGGTCACACCCCTGAAACCGCTGGAAGCCATGGCCCAGCGCCGGATATTCATTGCCTCTGATGTGGGCGGTCACAAGGAACTGATCGACCATGGCAGGACCGGTACATTGTTCCAGGCCGGCAATGCCGAAGCCCTGGCGACGGAACTGGTGGCACTGGCCCGTAAACGGGACGACTGGCCGGCCATAGGCACGGCCGGACGCCAATATGTGGAAGACGTCCGCAACTGGGCCAACAGTGTCAGCAATTACGAAGGGGTCTATGGGGCACTTTTGGCAAAAAGCTGAAACCTAGCCCATCCTCTGGAACAAATATTCCAGCGTTGCCATCCGGTTATAGGCTTCCGGGTCGTTGATTCCTTCGGCCCGGAACAGCCTCCCCATGACCGGGAAGCCCGGATCAATCAACCGCGATATATAGTCCGCGCCTAGCGAATAGTATTTCTCTTGCTGCAATCGGCTCTTGATCCGATAAGCCCGCTTTCGCAGGAAAATCGGCCGGTGGACCGATTCCAGATGCTTGATACGATAGCCGCGCGGCGGCCCGTTCAGAAAATTGTAGCCATAGCTGCTGCCATAGGAGGCCAGCTGCCGGTCCAGCAACGCAATCATCCGCGCTTCCAACAGACCAAACTGTTTATGCCGCAAGGGAATGGTGGCCGTGTCGGCTATCGTATCCACTTCCAGGAACGGATAAATCGCATAACCAAAACGTTGGTTAAGCGCGACATCGCGTGACGTCCAATAGCGTCCCCGAAACAATGGATAAAGTCCCTCGATTTCAGCACGCGAAAAGCGGTCGCTGCCGGTTCCCAGCACCGACTTCATCTCCTCGATCAGGATATCCTCGAACTCACCGGGCGCAAAAGCACCGGTGCAGGCCCGTGCGTCATAGCGACTGTAACTGGCCTGGACAAAGGAGCGTGCCTTGATGGACCGGTTCGGCAGATACCAGAAATTCCGGTAAATCTCGCCCAAAGACCCATTCAGCAATACCTTGCCTCCGGCAATCCTGTCCTTGCGGTCCTGCAGGTCAGGGGCCGGACCGAACAGACCGTCCGCACGCCAGCCATCAAAGGTGAAAAACGCTTTTTGAAAGGTCTCCGCATATTCATCCGGATCCAGCTGACGCGCGGCCTTGTTGATCACCTTGATCGGCCAGCCCTCGCCCTCACAAATCGCGCGGGCAACCTTCACATCATCATCATTATCCCGGCCATAGGTATAGAGATGGGGCAGCTTTCCCACCTGTTTGAACAACGCCACCTGCAATCGGGAATCATAGCCGCCCGAGAGGGCGCATTGGAATTTTTCCGGAAACAGATCCAACATCTGTTTCCAATATGGGATAAGCCGCTCATTTTGTGCTTCGGCGATTGCATCCAGCGACAGGCCGTCATAGCCATTGCCTTCCAAACTGACCGGCAGGCGGATCGGATAATCCGCCAACACGCCACCGATTTCATGGATGCGATCCACCGGCAGACTCTTCACCTCCCTTGCCGGAGTGCGACAGCCGAACACCGTTTCATTCCAGACATATTGGTAACATCCATAATCATCTGGAGTCAGGGTACCGGTCATCTGCCCAAGGGCGAGGAAGGATGTGGAATGATACCGGCGGTTTGCATCATGATAAATCTTCATGCTGCCCAATTGGTCACTCAGGCAATAGAGCCGCCCGCCCTTGCCGACCAGCAGGGCAAAATGCCCCGATGTCCCGCGCAGGCAGTGCTCACCCGGCACGAAATTCCGGAAAAATGCCGTCAGCGCAACACGCCCTTCGTTGCCGTCGAAGAGAAATGTGCCGGCGGCAAAGATGAAATCGCCCCCCTCCAACACGATATATTGGCTATCGCGCTGATCCAGAGGATTGAAAAGGCAAATGCGTTGGCCCTGATAGGATCGGTCTTCCACCAGGGAAAAGCCATGCTCCTGATGGTCCAAAATCAGTTGATCCAGACGGCTAGACGGCCCGGCATCATGCTGATCAGAAACAATGAAAATACCCATGTCTGCGCCCTAGACCGCTTTCCTGCTGTTTTTCAACTGGCTCTTGCGAGAGCCGCGTCCGGCCTTTTGCGGCTCATAGACCCGCCGGACATATTGGTCCAGACTGATCGCGATCGCGACGTAATAATAGATAAAAGGTTGGAACGCGACCCCGATGAAGGAGCTGCCCGCCATATGGACCAAAATGGCGGTCATAACAGCCGTGGAGAGATCGCGTGCCCACGTCAGTTCCGGCACGTCACGCGTCTTCTTCTTGGTTTTCCTCAGTGACAGTACCGCCAGCAGAATGATCAGAAGATAGAGCGCCAACCCCAGATAGCCATGTTCGCCCAAAACCTCAAAATAGGCGCTATGGAATGCCTTGCCGGCCACTTCATATAATTCTTCTTCGCCATCTTCATTGATGATGGTCTGGGTATAGCGCGAAAGCCTGTAAACACCGAACCCGCCGCCCAACGGGTTGTCCTGAACATAATCCCAGGTCCATTTCCAGACGACGATACGGCCCAAAGCCGATGTTTCGGTATTGTATTCGGTCACAGTCGACATACGGTCAAGCCAGCTGTCATCAGCAACCGACAGGGCTGCAGCAGCCGCCACCAGGACAATCAAGGCATTCCGGATCTTATTGGCAGCCAACCACCAATAAACCATCGCCAAAACGCCAAGAGAGATCAGGCCGGTGCGCGCATGTGTGCCCAGAATTGTCAGCAAACTGCAGGCCTGAAACCCCAGGAATCCCAGTTTCACAATCCAATGTTTCGGAAAGATCAGACTATGTCTCATCAAATAAATCTGGAACGGGATCGAACAGGCCACCACCATGGCCAGGGTGCTGCCTTCCGCCAATCCCGAATTGCCCGACAGCAGGCCCAGATTCATGCTATAGCCGCCACCTGTCATCAAGGTTTTAACCCCAAAGGTCATGAAGGTGCCGGACAGCGACACAACAATCGCCAGCAACATGGCTTCCAGTTGAACGCGGGTCCGGAACAGGTAGGGCAAGAAGATGGAAAAGGTCACCGCCTTGAAGGCAAAATCCCATTTGATCCAGGCATGGCCCGGCAAGGCCGCCCTGAAAGTCGTGAAGGTGATCCATAAGGCGAACAGGATCAAAAGAAAGGTGATGATATTGAATTTCGGGGGACTTTTCCGATCCATCACGAGATAGGTCCCAATACATCCCGCGGCCATCACAAGGGCAATCGGAATCTCCGTCAATATCGAATAGGAAACCTTACTGGGCGAAAAAAGATCGACCCAGATATAGCCCATACCAAAAACAAAGGGCGTGCTTGCCCCGGCACAGACAATGACGATAAAGACCCCGAGAAGAAAGACACTGCGCATTTTGGTCCCTTATCCCTCGGCATCCAATGTCTGGGCTTCAGCCTTTTCCCGTTCCCGAATTTCATCGGCTTCCGGATACCACGGACGGGAGCGATCCAGAAGAATCGCCCGGACAATCACATAAATCAGCAACGCACTGCTGATCAGAATTGATAATGTATCCAGCATTTCTCTTTTATCCCGATCCCGGCCGTCACACCTTCAAACCAGCTACTGCGACGTCAGCTTTTCCAGCAGCGCAACCGCATCCCCGCGTTCTGCAAACCCGATATTCGATCCAAGCGCCTTGGAAAGATGCCGGGCCGCCTCATCCTTTCGTCCCATGGCATTCAGCACAGCAGCATAGTGATAGGCCAGTTCCGGATTGTCGGGCGCTTGAACGATCGCTTTTTGCAGAATTTCAAACCCTTCTTCCACCCGGCCCTGCTTGAACAGGATCCAGGCATAAGTATCGGCTACCGGCGCTGATTTCGGCGCCAATTCATAGGCCCGTTTGGCATAATCCAAAGCCTTACCATGCTCCGTGATACTGTAGATCCAGCCGAGATTGTTCCAGGGCATGGCGTTATTGGGCGTATGCTTGGTCAATTCCAGGTAATATTCTTCCGCTTGGCCATAATTGCCGACAGCCAGCAAATTATCCGCCAGCAGCATCTTACTGTCGATATCACTGGGATTGGCAGCAACCCAATCCTTGAGCCAGGCAAAGGCCTCTTCCTGCCGATCATCCCTTGCTACCGCAGCGAAATAGCGCATCACCACGGTCGCGTCCGGGGCTTCGTTCAAAAGTTCGCGGTAGTAGGCAATGGCCGCGGTCACCTTTCCCGACTGATAAAGATAATCAGCCTTACGGATCTGGAGGGCGCGCTCATTAATCCCGCCCCCGGCCGTTTCAAGAACATCGATAGCAGCATCCACCCCGTCGGTTTTCAACTTCAACTCTGAAAGTCCGAGCCGCGCATCCTGGTGCCCGGGGTCCATTTCAAGAACCTTGTTCAACGCATCTTCGACACCGGAAAAATCCTTTGCTGCGGTCAGGACCTGGGCATATTGCATATGGGCTGCAATATTCCGGGGCTCCAAAGCGACAAATTTCCGCATGACCTCGGCCGCCTGCTTCGGCCGCCCCAGTGCCATCAGAACCTGCACCTGGGCTTGGAAGGCATCTGCGGTTTCCGGGAAAAGTCCGGCATATTCCTGGGCTCTGGCCAGGGCATCATCCAACCGTTTCGCCCGGATAAGGAAACTGATCCGATCCCTATGGTATTTGGGCTCGCCCGGTTCCGACCGGATCGCTTTTTCATACCAGTCCAATGCCGTGACATCATCGGCGCGGATTTCATAAATTCGCGCCATAATGACCATGGCAGCCCCAAGATCCGGCTTGGCCTTCAACAGGGTCCGCAAGATCGCCTCCCCATCGGCCACACGGCCATCAACCATGGCAAGAGTGGCCAGACTGAGGCGGACCGGCACAAAATCCGGAAATTTCTCAGCCACCGCCTCAAATGCATCGATGGCTTCCGCATCCCGTTCCAACAAACGCAAAACATCGGCCCGAATATAATAGGGCAAGGGATCACCCGGATTACTCTCAACAAGCTGATCTGCCGCGGCCAGCGCTTCTTCATAGTCACGGGCCTGGACGTAGCTGGCCACCAAAGCAAAACCCGCTTCATTCACCTGCCTGCCCGTTTTGACCAGCTGCTCCAGCTGTTCTTGTGCTTCCGATGCACCATCTAAGCTCAGATTGCTGATCGCGGCCTGAGTCTTGATGTCGGCATTTTCTGGGTCTATGGCGCTGGCCGCCTTGAAAACCTCCCGTGCCTGATCCGCCTGTCCGCCCATCAGATAGACTTTGCCCAACAGGCTGAGCACCCGGATATTGGCAGGGGCAATCTCGCGGGCGCTTTCCAGGACATCCTGAGCCCTGAGCAACTCGCCGCGGCGCACATGGATGCTTGCCTTCAAGGCCAAGGCTTCCGGACTGTCGGGATAAAGCGCCAGATACCGCCTGTTATACTCCTGGGCATGATTTAACTCACCCTGGGACAGTTTCACATTGCTGTAGAGGAAAATTGCCGGTGCAAATTGCAGCTGACTATCGCCGCGCTGTGAGAGAATCTCATCCGCACGATCCGCATCACCGGACCGGAAGACCAACAAAGCATCCAAATAGGTGGCTCTGACATCGTCCGGATAAAGCGCCAGCATCCTGTCTGCATCCGCACGGGCCAGTTCGTCCCGGTCCATGGAAACCCCCACCAAGGCGCGTTGGAACAAGCTGCCCTGATCATCGGGGTTTAATTCCAAGGCTTGGGAATAATATCCCATGGCGGCTTCCAACCGACCCTGAGCACGTTCAACCTCGCCCCGGATAAGAAGAAGTCGCGGTGTCTTTCCGTTCCCGGCTATGTAATCGTCAATCGCCTTGATGGCTTTGTCATGTTTTTCTTGTAGCAGATGGGCACTGGCCAGCATTTCAGACGCCTGCGCAAAAGCAGGCTTCTCCGCGACCGCCTGTTCCGCAAATTTCTCTGCCGCCGGCAATTTCTTGAGTTCCAGCGCGGCAATCGCCTTTTGCACCAGCAGGGCGGCCTTTTGTCCCTTGGATGTTATTTCGATCGAGGTTTTTCCAAGAACATCCTCGAAGCGGTTCAAAAGGTTATAGGTGCGGGCCAGGTCAAGCTGTAGCAAAGCCGGATCTGCGCCATTCTCCAATGCGTTTTCCAGTTCTTTTTCCGCCCCGAGGGCATCCCCCGTGGTCAGATAGGCGCGGGCCAGTTCGATCCGCAGCACCGGCTCCTTCGGCTGAAGGCGTACCGCGTTTTTCAATTGGATGATCGCTGCCTTCATCTCATTTTTGGAAATGAATTGCTGAGCTTCTTCCAACAGCGCCTTGGTTTCACCATTCAGCGCCGCCGAGGCGGCCCCCATTTGAACCGCACCAGCCAACGCCAGTCCAACCACTATGGAACGCAAGGAAACTGTCATCACCACCTCAGAAACTCACCATTAATACGCGTCCGTGATACCAAACCGCACCGGAAGGGTCTCTCCGGTGCGGTCCAGGAAAATCAAAGCCCGATTTTTGCCGATATTTTTTCCACAAAACCGGCAAAGCTGCCATCTATCAGCGACAATATTCCGTAATCACTTGCAATCGAAAGGATCATGTCCGGATTTGGCTTGATGACAAAGAATGCGCCTCCGAGGCCCAACAAACCTATCAGCCCGCCGAGAAACAGCAAACGACCGACCAGACGCCCCATGGAGCTCATCGCTCCACTGACATAACCGACAGTGCCCAGCACCGGATAGTCATAGGTATCCTCAAGATTTCGGGAACTGTGGATATAGCCCGAGGCAAACCCCAGCAGAATAGGCAGCCCCGCGCCAATCCCAAGGGCAAAAACAAGGACGGCAGCCGTCAGCAACGGCCGGTTGGGACCCGCCGGCAGGATCGGCACTTTCGGCGGCTCGATAATCCGGAACTGGACCGCATCGGTGCTGGTTTCCCGGGCGGCAGAGATATTGACCGACTCCCGGCGCACCAGAAGCTCTTCATACTGTTTCTTGATCACATCATAATCGCGGTTGAGCCCGGCAAGCTGGGCCTCAATCTCCGGTGCGGAGCTTTTTTGCTCATCCATCACCTCAAACTCAGCTTTGATCCGGCTGAATTGTTCTTCCAGCCGTGCCTTAGTCTGGGCCGTTTCAAAAAGCCGAACCTGAATTTGCTCATAAATGCCGTTGGGCACCCGGGTCTTGCGTACCGTGGGATCTTCCCCACCCGCTGCGATCTCTTCTTTTTCCTTATCCACCCGTTTTTGCGCATCATCAAGCACGCGCTTGGCGGCAATAACATCGGGATGCTGGTCGGTGAAGCGTGACTGCAGGCTTGTCAGGTCTTCTTGAGCATCTTCCAGCGCTTTTTCGGCAGAGCTCTGCTCTTTTCGGCCTCCAGACGAGGCAGTGGAATCCTCAACTTCCAGAAATCGTGGGGTTTGTGTCAGCTGCTTTTCCAACTGGCGGGTCACCACTTCCGCATCCACCAGGGCCTGTTCCATTTCCCGGTATTCCTTGCGCACGGTTTCATAGCGCTTGAAGAAATCCCCTTTGGCCAGGAAATCTGAATTTTTAACCTTAAACTGCGCTAATTCTTCTTCCGCATCCCGCAACTGGGATTCATACCGGGCGATCTGCGCCTCAATGAAGGATTTTGCTGTCTCCATACCGACACGGCTTTGGCCGACATTGGTGGAGACGAAAATATCCAGGAACGATTGCGTGATATTGCGTGCCAGACCGGGATCTTTGTTGGTGTATGAAACAATGAAGAGGTTCGGGCCGCCCGACTTGATATTCGCGTTATCTTCAACCTTGGTCAGCAGCCGTTCCATGTCTTCGGCCGAATGCACCTCCAGATCCAGATCATTATCGCGAACAACTTTCTCAAGGTTCGGCCGCGAGAA
This sequence comes from Aestuariispira insulae, assembly GCF_003385955.1. GTDB lineage: Bacteria > Pseudomonadota > Alphaproteobacteria > UBA8366 > Aestuariispiraceae > Aestuariispira > Aestuariispira insulae. Next base: position 268,278 of record NZ_QRDW01000005.1, on the reverse strand, counting down.
CAACGTTCGCTGCATCACGGCAACCTGCTGCTGGATGTTGCCCTGGACGGCGATCCCTTTCAGCAACGGCCCCAAAAGCGTGCTGGTATCTACATAGATCTGGGCATCAGACTGATATTTATCCGGCAGCGCCGATATGCCGACCCATCCCGCAACACCCACAATCCAGGCCAGGATCAGTGCAGTCCACTTTCTGCGAACAAAGATCCGCCAGACTATCGTCACAATTTTTAATAGTTCGTCCATTACAAACCTGTCAGCACTCTTGGAAAAATCGGCAGAAGCCGGAACAATATCGCCGTTGCACTCTTCGCAGCACGAAAAGACCCTCTAATTGCCCCAAAGATATCTCTCGTCGTCCCGGTCTATGCGGTAAACTGGATTGAAGGTTCCTTGGAAGAACAACAATCTGCCTACCGGTTTCCGACCGTCACCTGCAACGCCCCCAGACGCTCTAAGAATCCACCAAAATTGTCGAGGCTGCATACTGTTGATAAACCATAAGAGATGCAACCTTTTTGTGCCTGATTTCCCGGTTGTCATCCAGGCTTTCCGCGCGCTCCCGTTATCTGTCCCCCTGTCAGCGACACAACAGGCCGCCGCAATGCCCCGATCCCTTTTTTCCCTGCCGAAAAAGAGTGATCAAATTTGGCTAAAAACCGTCAGATGCAAAAAAAATCACTCACTCGAAAAACGAGAAATACGTATCTGTATACCGCGCTCTAGATTTTAGAAAAATGACAGAAAAGTTAAATTCCGCTCTCGCTAACACGCTGTCTCTCAACGAAGAGTCGCAGTTTTCCACACTTCCTGAGTTTGAAGATTCTTAATTAATAAAAATTTATTTAAATTTTATGTTATTATGGCCGCAACATGGGTCTTTCTTGGTCCGAAATTAATGAATTGCGGGTAGCGGATCAGTTTGTTTTATATCGCTCTATCTTATACGCGCTTATTCACTCCAGGATAGGAGATCCCAATGTCCGGTACCTCTTTGACCGATTTGCTAAACAGCAATGGGACCTTGTTACTGAGCCTCACCGATCTGCTGAAACTCGCTGCAATTGAGCAGACCGGTGAAACAATTTCCATCAACAATCTGTCCACCGCAAACGGCCATATCATTGATAATGGCGATGGCAGCTGGAGTTTTGTCCCCAGCTATGATTGGGATGGAAGCCTGACAGTGAATTTCGATGTCACCGCCAGCGGAACCACCACCAGTTACAGCCAGGAAGTCAGCGCCGAAGATATCACCGCCAGCCAGAGCGACACCGACATCCTCTCCGGCAGCAACGATCGGGATTACTTGACCGGCACCAGCGGCAACGACATCATCCAGGGCGGCACAGGAGCAGATATTCTCAGCGGCGGAGACGGCGACGATATCTTCCTGGCGACGACCGGCGACGGCCCGGATCGGTTTAAAGGCGGCGAAGGTACCGACACCATCCTCGGCACGGGCGGGGATGATACAATCGAGATGTTCAGCTTCACCGGCGATAACCGGGTTGAAGTGATTGATGGCGACGAGGGCGAAAACGTCCTGTCCGTCAAATACAGCGCCGATTTCAGCGATACCGAATTGCGCAATATCGATCGGATCGAAGGCAGTGATGACCGGAATTACATCACCGGCTCCAGCCAGGATGACACGATTGATGGCGGCGGCGGCAACGACAATCTCAAAGGCGGCGACGGCGACGATGTTTTTCTGGTGAACGGCAAGAATGACGGCACCGACATATTCCAGGGCGATGCCGGCTATGATGTAATCCGCGGTTCGGAAAAAGACGATGATATAGGCATTTACCGCTATGGCGGCACCAGCAGTGTTGAAGAGATCGATGGCGGCGCTGGGATCAATACGCTCAATGTCTATTACAGCGCTGATTTTTCCAATACCGAGTTGAAGAACATTCACCTGATCCAGGGCAGCGGCACCAACAGCTATCTGACCGGCTCCAGGGGCGACGATACGATTGCTGGTGGCGGCGGATCAGACCGGGTCTGGGCCGGCGACGGCAATGACACGCTGATCTATGATCTCTCCGCTAATACTGGACAAACCGACTATTATGATGGCGGCACCGGCCATGACCGTGCCGAGATCCGCCTGACCGCGGCTGAATTCAGCAATCCGGAGATCCAGGCTGAAATCCAGGCATTCCTGCAATCGCATGAAGATGGCAGCCTGGCCTCGACCAACAACAGTTACCGTTTCACCGCCTTCAATCTCGACCTTAAAAATATTGAGCAGGTTGATATCCTGGTCGACGGCAAAAGCATCTTCGGGAACGAAGCCCCGATTGTCACCGGCATGCAGGAATTCCAACTTCAGGAAGATGGGTCTGTACTGTTCACCGAAGCCGATTTGCTGGCCAATGTCACCGACGCTGAAGGCGATGTGCTCTCGGTTCAGAACCTGACCGTCCATGGCGGAAACCTGTCCGACAATGGCAACGGCAGTTGGACCTTTACGCCGGATGCCGATTTCAACGGCCGGGTCACCTTCAGCTATCAGGTCTCCGACGGCAGTGAACAGGTCACCGCCACAGGTAATTTCAATGTTGAAGCTGTCAATGACGCCGCTGTTGTCTCTGGCGATGTCAACCTGGTGATGCAGGAAGATGGCAGCATTATCATCACCAACGATGACCTGTTGGCCAATGCCAGCGATGTGGATGGCGACAGCCTTTCCGTTACGGGTTTGAATGCTGATCAAGGCAGCCTGACCGACAATGGTGATGGCAGCTGGACCTTCACGCCGGATGCTGATTTCAACGGCAAGATCGCCCTCAGCTATCAGGTCAGCGACGGCACCGCCCTGACCACCGCCAACGCAACGGTAAATGTGGCGGCCGTCAATGACGCCGCAAAAGTTACCGGCGACATTAAGCTGGACATGCAGGAGGATGGCACCATCCTGATCACCAGCGAAGAACTGTTGGCTAATGCCAGTGATGTTGACGGCGACAGTCTGAGCGTGACCGGATTGAGCGCCGACCGGGGCAACCTGACCGACCATGGTGACGGCACCTGGACTTTCACGCCGGATGCTGATTTCAACGGCAAGATCGCCCTCAGCTATCAGGTCAGCGACGGCTCGACCGCAACCGCAGCCTCAGCAACCGTCGAAATCGCTGCCGTCAATGACACCGCTGTCGTCACGGGCGATATCAAATTGGACATGCAGGAAGATGGTACGATCACCATCACCAGCGAAGAATTGTTGGCCAACGCCAGCGATGTGGATGGCGACGACCTGAGCGTCACGGGCCTGAGCACCAGCCAGGGCAGCCTCACCGACAATGGTGATGGCACCTGGACCTTCACCCCGGATGCTGATTTCAACGGGAAAGTCGCCCTCAGCTATCAGGTCAGCGACGGCGCCGCCCTGACCCCGGCGGCTGCCACTATCGAAGTCTATGCAGTCAATGATGCTGCGGTTGTTAGCGGTGACGTCACCGTCAATATGCAGGAGGATGGCACGATTACCATCTCCAGCGAAGACCTGCTGGCCAATGCCAGTGATGTGGATGGCGACGACTTGACTGTTACCGGCCTGAGCACCAGCCAGGGCAGCCTCACCGACAATGGCGACGGCACCTGGACCTTTACCCCCAATGCCGATTTCTATGGTCAGGTTGCGCTATCCTATCAAGTCAGTGACGGCACCGTTTCCACTCCGGCCACAGCGAAGGTCATGGTCGCGTCCGTGAATGACGCCCCTGAAGCCGGCGGCCAGGTCGCCATGACCATGGATGAAAATGGCAATCTGATCCTGACGGAAGCGGAGCTGCTGGCCGGGGCCTATGACCTTGAAGGCGATTTCCTGTCGGTGGTCAATCTGCAAAGCGGCATCGGGTCGGTGACCGACAATGGTGACGGCACCTGGACCTTCACACCGCCTGCTGGCTGGTCCGGCGAACTGAGCCTGACCTATGATATATTCGACGGCATCTCCGCCACCCCGACCACAGCCCAGGTCACGGTCGAGGACCTGCCCGACAACATCATCACCGGCACGGCGGCTTCAGAGACCATTATCGGTTCCGCAGGGGCGGACCTGATCAGTGGCGGCAAAGGCAATGATGTGATCTTCGGGGGCGGCGGCAATGATGTCTTCACCGCCAAAACCGGCGAAGGTTATGACAGATACAGCGGCGGTGACGGAGAGGACACGTTGGTCGGCAGCGGCAGCGACGACACCATCGAGCTGATGTCCTATGGCGGTGACCATGAAGTCGAGGTGATCGACGGCGGTGCCGGTGAAAATACCATAGAGACCAAGCTGAATGCCGACTTTTCCAATACCGAACTGCGCAATATCGACCGCATCGTCGGCAGCAGCTACAACCAGAGCATCACCGGATCCGCCGGCGATGACGTTATCGAAGGCGGCAAGGGCAATGATGTGCTGAAGGGTGGCGCCGGGGATGATGTCTTCCTGGTGAATGACGGCGACGGCATGGATGTAATCTCCGGCGGCGACGGCACCGATACCATCCTTGGCGGCGACGGCGACGATAATATCAGCCTGCGTTATTTCAATGAGCCCGACAGCGTGGAGGTGATTGACGGTGGAGCGGGTGAAAACACCGTTTCCGTGAATGTGTCCGGCGATTTCTCCAACACCGAGCTGCGCAATATCGACCGCATCGTCGGCAGCGACTATAACAATTCCATCATCGGCTCCGCCGGGGATGACGTGATTGTCGGCGGCAAGGGCGATGACAATCTCAAAGGCGGTGCCGGGGATGATATCTTCCTGGTTTCCAACGGGGAAGGCCAGGATGCCATCTCCGGCGGGGACGGCACGGATACAATCCTGGGCTCCGATGGCGACGATGTCATTGACCTGAAGTATTTCAATGAGGTTGATGGGGTTGAAGTGATCGACGGCGGGGCCGGCACCAACTCGGTCTCTGTCCGGGTCTCCGGCGACTTCTCCCAGACCGAGATGCGCAACATCGATTCCATCAGCGGCAGCGAATATGACAACAGCATTGCCGGCACCGACGGCGATGACACCATCTTTGGCCTGGAAGGCAATGACAGCCTGACCGGCGGCAAAGGGGATGATTATCTTGATGGCGGGGACGGGAACGATATCGCCAGCTTCGCCGGCAACCTGTCGGATTATGACTTTACCTTCAACAATGACGGCACCATCACCGTCACCGACACGGTTGGCGACAGCGGCAGCGACACTGTTGCCAATGTGGAAAAACTGTCCTTCGCGGATACCAGCGTCACCGCCAGTCAAAGCGCCATTGAAACGGCGCTGACCGGCAAAGCCGCCGCCCCCGCGCCCGGCACGGACGGCCCGATCAGTGATCCGGTCGAAACACCGGATACGATCATCTTCAATCCGGAAGTCATTCGCGGCACAGACCCCGAAGATGTGGTCGGCCTGCGCTTTGACAATAATGGTTCTGAAGTGGCCGGTGACGGACCGATCACCTTTGGCCATGTCTTCAAGGCCGGTGACATTCCGGCCGGCACCCAGCTTACCGCCACCGTCAACGGCGTGGAAGTGCCGGTCCAGATGAATGTGAAAGCCACCAATGACGACGGCTCTGTCCGGCATGCGATCCTGACCGTGGACAGTCCGGCCATCAATCCGGGGGAAGGCCTGGATATCCAGTTGAGCAAAGGAACCCCGTCCACCGCCGGAACCGGCAGCATCTCCCCCCAGGATATTCTGGATGGCGGATTGGACCTGACCGTGGACATGTCCATTCAGAATGACGACGGATCCACCACCGCCTTCCAGGCGGATGCGGCCCAGATCCTGGCGCAAGCCATGCAGGACGGCACGGTTTCAACCTGGATCGAAGGCCCGCTGGCCAGCGAATATACCGTCAAGGTTCCGGTCAATGACCAGCTGGATCTGACATTCAACATACGCGCTTTCGCCGACGGCAATGTCATGACGGATGTTGTATTTTCCGCCGACCACGCCTTCACTGCCGGCAACGACAACATCACTTATGATGTGACCATCAAAGAAGGCGGAGATGTGGCTTTTGCCCAACAGGATCTGGAACATCATCATAAGGGCACATGGCATACCGAGGTCTGGTCCGACGGTGATCCCGGCATCAATGTGGTCCGCGATATGGACTATTTCGTGGAAACCGGCGCCCTGCCGCAGTTCGATCTGAGCGTCGGCGCTTCGGAAGCGGCTATTCAGGCCTCTTATCAGGAATTGCAGGCCAGTGGCACCGGCCCGATGACCACCGGCACCGTTGAGACCAACATGCCGATGGCCGGCGGTCGCGAGGATATCGGCCCCCTGCCCAGCTGGACGGTGCGCTATCTCGCCAGCCAGGACGAAACCGCGGCGGAAATCATGTATGCCAACGCGGATGCTGCAGGTTCGATCCCGTGGCATTACCGGGACGACAATACCGGCGAAGTGATTTCGGTCGATGATTATCCCGACCTTTGGTTCGACAGCCGCGGCGGCACCTCGGTCCTGGCCGATGAGTTTTCCACCGACGGTACTGAATGGTCGACGGATGTGGCCCATTTGCCCTCCCTGACTTACCTGCCCTATCTGCTGTCCGGGTCGCAATATTACCTGGATGAACTTCAAGCCAGCGCCAACCATGCCACCGCCTATGTCTGGCCGGGCTGGCGCGGCGAGAATGGCGAGATTGCCGGTAATTTCGAAAATGGTGACATCGATTGGCTGGATGGCGAACCGGCGACCCAGACACGGGCGCAGGCCTGGGGGATGCGTGAAATTTCCGATGCGGCCTTCATCATGCCCGATGATGATCCGATGAAGGATTATTTCGAGAATCGCCTCGATGTGAACCTGAAGAGCTATGTCGAAAACTATGTGAACGGTACCCTGCAGACCGGCGACAATTACGGTATGCTCATGGGGGTCGGCACTACCTCCACCAAACTTTGGATGGATGATTATTTCACCATGGTTCTCAGCACCATCGCGGGCCGGGAAAATGGCGAAGGCGATGCCAACACCTTCCTGGAATGGAAGTCCAACTATAATATCAACCGGTTCCTGTCCGAGGATTTCGGCCTGGATCCGATGGCATCCCTGCAAAATGTGCTGGGCACCTTCACCTATAATGATGACGGCACCCGCAGCGTCAGCCAGACCTGGCAGGAGATGTTCGACGCCACCTATACCGACAACGGCCTCGCGGTTCCCGATGATGCCAGCTGGTATGGTGCGACGGACAACACCGCCGCAACCTCCAAATTCACCCTGGCCAGCCTGGCCGGTGATGGCCTCAAAGGTGCTCTGGAAGCTTATGGCTGGGTCAGCTCTGTTTATGACATCATCAACGATCTCTATGATACTGACCCCGGCTTCTCTCCCCTGCTGCAATTGGGCGAGGATGGCGAGATCATCAAAAATGCGGACGAACATTACGGCAGTGAATTCAACGACCAGATGACCGGCACCGAGGCCAATGAACTGTTGCATGGTGTGGACGGGGATGACTTCATTCTCGGCAAGGGCGGTGCAGATGCCCTCTTCGGCGGCAACGGCAACGACACCATTGATGGCGGCACCGGCAATGACTTCCTGTTCGGCAACAAGGGTGACGATACCCTGATGGGCGGCGACGGTGACGATGAAATCAAAGGCGGCAAGGGAGAGGACATCCTGACCGGCGGCGATGGGGCTGACACTTTCATCTACGACCGCATCAGTGAGGCCGGTGACCATATCACCGACTTTGAATCCGGTGTCGACGTCCTGGACCTGCGTGAATTGATGAATGTGGTTTCCGAAGGGGCCACGATCAACCTGACCCAAGCCGATAACGGCACGGAAATCTGGCTTGATGTGGATAATCAAAACACATTGCTGCTGACCCTTGACGGGGTGAATAAAGACCAGATCAACACGGAAACCGATATCTGGATGTAAGGGCAGGAAGCCCTTCCCCGGATATTTCTCTACCAGTTAGAAAGATCCCGGCCATTTCAGCCGGGTTCTTTTTTTGTTCGCGCAAAAACCCGCCCTGTTCGGCGCGTGCCATTCATAGGAAAACAGTCCAGACAATAAAAAACGGGGCTCCGAAAGGAGCCCCGTTCTCACGCACAGTATTTGGTTCGCTAGCTGTTAGGCAGCTTTGCGACGACGTGCCATGCCGAGGCCAACCAGGCCCAGACCCAGGAGACCCAGGGTCATCGGTTCCGGCACATCAACCGTCAGGCGACCGCCCTGGTTGCTGTAGGAACCATCAGCGATGGTAGCACCGGGTTCAGCACTGTCGGTGTCTTTGGTCAGGTTGTTGGACTCGAAGCCAGCTTTGCTGGTTACCGGAACAAAATCCGGAGCATTCGGGTCAATACCAACCAGCGGCAACAGAACGTCGGCAACGGTGTCGATCACCAGGCCGAGGTCCATCCATGCGCGCTGCAGACCACCGTTGAAAGAGAACTGCTGGTTCAGGCTGGCGCTGGCAACAGTACCGCTCAGCAGAACACCGGTGAAACCGTTGTAGGTACCGGTCAGGGTGAAGTTACCAACCGGACCGAATACGGTTTCAACGAAGGAACCATAGTTGTTGGTTGCTTCATATGCACCGGTGTTGAAGTTCAACACACCATTGGTGATCGGGTTAGCAATGTCCTGAACATAATCAACAGCCAAGTTGGTGCCGACAGCGCCGGTGCCATCGGAGGCATTGGAAGTGTCGATATCAACAGTCCCACCCTGGGTGAGGTTGAAGTTCAGGATCGGAGCAGCATTGGCAACCTGCGCAAAAGTGGCGGCACCCAAAGCAGCGGCGGCGATAGCAAATTTCGTAAGCGTCTTCATAACTGTTCACTCTTCCCCAATAAATCTGAGCGTGAAATATTCATTCTAGCCCCTTACTCGCACGAAGCGTGCCAGACTATTTTATTCATTTATTATCAATATTTTACATTATATTGCGCTCGCATTTCCCCACTCACTCCTTAGGCATCTGTCAAGTATCCCGACACAATTTCCAATCAGCCGGAGCAGGCCTGTAAATGTAACCCATACTCCGGCCGAAAACGGGACTCCTCTTGTGATACCGAACATCGCCCTGCCATCATTTCCGCTGAAAAACCCCTCTCCCCACAATGGAGCATTGCCCGCCCCTTAAAACAGGTGCTATGGAAACGCTGCCTGCATGGCCACATGATCGTTGGCCGCATGCCTATTCAAGCATCTGTTATTGTGACAATTCTGTCATCAGGTTAAGCGCCACTTTAGACAGGCCTATGCCTCATCAGTCTTAGAGAGCCCGGTTCGCGATATGAAAGAGCAAGTCCTCCACGCCATGCGCTGGTCCCTGATCCTGAAAGTGATCGCACAGTCAGGCAACTGGATCATGACCATCCTTGTCATGCGCATGCTGACGCCCGATGATTACGGCATCATGGCCATGGCGGTCGCCTATTACGGCTTTTTCTTTCTGCTGCGGGATTTCGGCCTGTCGACAGCTCTGGTTCAAAACCGCAACGCCACCACAGATGATTTCCGCAATGTCCTGGGCCTGCTGATCCTGATCAATCTTGGCTTTTCCGCTTTCGGCTATCTGACGGCCCCAATAATCGCCGGTTTCTATGGTGAGGCGGATCTGGTGCCCCTCGGCCAACTGATCTCCCTTGGCGTGCTGATCAGCGCGCTCGGCATCATTCCCGATACCCATTTGAAACGGGAGATGATGTTCAAACAGCGCACGATGGTTGAAACCGTCAGCCGTCTGTCATCTGGCCTGATAAGCCTGGCCATGGCCTATAACGGGTATGGTTTCTGGTCGTTGGCCGCCGCCTATCTGCTGTATCAGCTTTTCTGTGCCATTGGGAAATTTGCCGTGGCACCGTTCTGGCACCTGCCGTCTTTTTCGCTGAAGCCGATCCGAAAGCTGATGAAATTCGGCGGGGTTATCTCGGTCCACTCGATTTTCAGCTATATCTTCACGGAAACCGACAAATTCATCATCGGTAAAATGCTGTCGGCCACCAGCCTCGGTCTTTATGAAGTGGCACGCACCACTGTCAGCCTTCCGGTGGTCAAATTATCGGAAGTGATCCAGGCCATCCTGCTGACCACTTTTTCCATCTCCGGCGACAAGATCGCCACTGTCAGCTATCAGTTTTCCAGGGCCTTGCAGGTCGGCACCTTCATCTTTTTCCCGGTCATGTTCGGTATCTCCGCGATCGCGCCCGAAGTGATCTCTGTTCTGCTGGGTGAAAAATGGGAACCGGCTGTGCCACTCATGGTGCTGTTGGCTATCGCAGTCGCCTTCCAGTCTATCGAGGTTCTTTTGAACCCGACCCTGAATGCGATCGGCAAACCCAGCCTGACCCTTTCCATCACCATCGTGAATGTGATCATCGTGCTGCCCGCGATCCTCATTTCCACCAACTGGGGCATCTACGGCGTTTGCGTGGCCTGGGTTGCCGCTTATCCCATTGCGCTGCTGATCAATTTCGCCCGATGCATGCCCCATCTGGATCTCAGTTTCCTGACAGTCATCAATCACCTGAGCCGGCCGCTGATGGCCTCTTTCATCATGTGGACGGCACTTTATTTCTGCCGGAATCATCTATTGGCCGACATGGGCGATCTAGCATGGCTCGGTCTCGCCATTCCCGCAGGCGGCCTGATCTATGTTGTCTGTTCTTTCCTATTTAACCGGGATGTTTTTCTGTATTTTGCAAAGCTTGTCGTTAACCGATAGGCGGGTTTTACCCAACCGGCCCACTAAAATTGAGGCGCAGCTCCTTGAAAGCCAGTGAATCGTCCATGAGAAAATGTGGGTTGGCCTCAGCCTCCCTGATCCTGTCCCTGATGATGATTGCTGCGCCTGTGACACTGGCGGATACCCTGCCTGGTGCCCCGACTTTCAAAGGCGGCGTCAAACGAGACAGTGATGGCCGGATCATTGTAGCCCCGGGAATTCCCACAAAAGCGGAACAATCCAACAGTGCCAAAGCCACCGCCATCAGCATGCCCGTTGTTACCGGGCAAACCGGTTCGATCATTCATAACCCGGTGATCCCGAAGGGCAACGGCCCCTCGGATATCGTTGGGATGCGCCTGGTAAACCGGGGGCAGCAAGAAACGCGGGCCAGCCTGGTTACATTCGGACAAGTCTTCGTGCCAGGCAGCCTCCCGGAGGGCAGCAATCTGGCTGCCTTTACGAACGGCCAGGAGATCCCGCTACAGACAGATATAAAAGCCCGCAATCCAGACGGATCGGTCCGCCATGCGATCCTCACGCTGCGAAGTCCCGCTTTGGCCCCCGGCGAGGCAACGGATGTTCAATTGCGCCGGGTTAATCGGAAACGCCAGCTCAGCGCGATCGCAATAGAGGATATCCTGGACGGTGGCCTCAATCTTAGCGTCAAGCTTGCCATCATGAACAATATTGGCAACGTCACGTCATTCCAGGCCGATGCAGAGACATTGCTGCGCCGGGCACTGGAAAACGGGACTGCAACCAGTTGGCTGGCTGGACCGCTGGCGCGGGAAATCACAATCAAAACCCCGGTCACGCCATTGCTGGATCTCACCTTCCATATCCGCGCCTATGCCGACGGCACATTCCTGACCGATATTGTCTTTTCTGCTGATCGCGCCTTTACCAAGGGCAATGACAATATCCTCTATGATGTCTCCATCACCCAGAATGGCCGTGAAGTCTTTTCCCAACAAGCGCTTGATCATCATCAAAAGGGAACCTGGCACATAACGGTCCGAACCGGCAGTGAAATACCCGTTCGGGTCATCCGGGATATGGATTATCTCCTGCACACCGGGGCCCTGCCGCAATATGACCTGAGCGTCGGTGCCTCCGAAGCGGCGATCCGCGCCTCTGTGAACCGATTGCAACAAGTCGGCACCGGCCCCATGACCACCGGCACGATTGAGCTGAACATGCCCAAACCCGGCGGCCGCGAAGATATCGGCCCCCTGCCGGCCTGGACCGTGCGCTATCTGGCAAGCCAGGATGAAAACGCCGAGCGCGTGATGTATGCCAATGCCGATGCAGCCGGGTCCATTCCCTGGCATTACCGGGATGAAAAAACCGGTCAGGTGGTGTCTGTGGATGATCATCCCAAGCTTTGGTTCGACAAACGGAGCGGCACAACCGTCCTGCCGGATGCCTATTCCACCGCCGGCACGGACTGGGTCACCGATGTCGCCCATCTGCCCTCGCTGGTTTATATCCCCTATCTTCTAAGCGGATCACAATATTACCGGGATGAGCTGCAATTTAGCGCCAACCACGCAACCGCCTATATCTGGGACGGCTGGCGCGGCCCACGCCAGGAACTGAGTGGTAACTTCTCACTCGGCACCAATGCCTGGACCCGAACCGAGACCATCGCCCAAACCAGGGCACAGGCATGGGGACTACGCGAGATCGCCGATGCTGCCTATATCCTGCCGGACGATGACCCGGCCAAGGCTTATTTCGAGCGCCGCCTCAAGGTCAATCTAGAGAGTTATCACCGGATCTATATCGACGGCCCGGCACAGGGCAAACCGGTTCGTGGCATGTTGATGGGCTACGGCGTCACCACCAACCGGGTCTGGATGGATGATTATTTCACCGGTGTCATCAGCACCATTGCCGGACGTGACATTCCAGGCATCCGGCCCTTCCTGGAATGGAAAGCGAATTTTTCCGTTCAAAAATTCCTGGCGGAGGATTTCGGACTGCCGCCCATGGCCTCTCTACAATCCACCATCCAAACATTTGAATGGATCGACAAGCGTCGGTTTCTGAAGGAAAGCTGGCAGGAAATATATGACGCCAGTTTCACCAAACAAGGCTTGAAAGTTCCCGAAACCCCGGCCTGGCCCGGCCGGGCGGATAATTCAGTCGCGACTGCGCGGTTTTCCCTGGCCAGCCTCGCCGGTGATGGCATCCCTGGGGCCGTGGAGGCCTATGGCTGGGTCAGCGCCGCCGACCCTGGCATCAACCAAGTCTATCCCACCGACCCCAGTTTCGTGCCCTTGTTACAGTTGGGCCGCAACGGACCGGCCATCCTCAAGCAGCATGAACAATTCGGCGGCAACGGCGCCGATGAATTAACCGGCAGCCAGGCCCATGAACTGATCCATGGCCGGAAAGGCGATGACCGGATTTCCGGCCTCGGCGGCGCGGATGCGCTGTTTGGTGGCAAAGGCAAGGACCGGATTGACGGCAATGACGGTAATGATCATCTGTTCGGTAATCATGGCAATGATCGGCTCAATGGCGGTCCGGGCCGGGATGTGATCAAGGGCGGCAAGGGGGCAGATATCCTGACCGGCGGCCAGGATGCGGATCTGTTTGTTTATGATCGTCTTTCGGAAGGCGGTGACCGGATCACCGATTTCAATCCGTCAGAAGATAAGGTCGACCTACGCGATCTTATCTGGTTCGCAAACGATCCCGACTGGGAAATCCGCCAAGGGGCCGAAGGAGCCGAAATCTGGGTAGATGGTGCAGATGGCGCGCAGCTGTTGGTCCTGTTGGAAAATGTTCAGGCCTCCCGGTTGGAGGCAGACACCCACTTCCTGACCCAACGGGGCAAATCCTGAAACGGTCGTCAGGCCGTCTATTCCTGTACCGCAGCCGTCCGCCGGAACCTGATTTTCCGGACAAAGCTGCGCCCCGGTTTTTCAATCAGGTGATAAAGGATCACGGACGAAACAAATACCGCCGCCAGATAAACCAGGATCACGCCCCATCCAGCCTGACCATCATCCGGGATCAAGAGAAACTTCACCCAATCTTTGACGAAATAATGGAACAGATAGGTGGAATAAGAAATCACCCCGAGATAGACAAAAACCGGATTATTGAACAACCGCGGCCAGATCAGGCGCGGATCGGAAAGCCCCAGGATCAGCATGACAAACCCTGCCGGCAATAACATGAAATCCGGCAGATCCAGAAAGACCGTCATCAATACCGTCGCGGCAAAACCCGCCAGGTAAACCGGCCAGAGTTTGATGGTCCAATGGCGCGTCACCAGAAAGAATTTACAGGCCACCATGCCCAGGGCAAACTGGATCACACAGCGGACCAGACCATATTTCTGAATATTTTGCCCAATGGAATCGGTCCCAAATGACCAGAAAAGCAAATAAATCACCAGCGCAATGGCCACAATGGCAGGCACCAGGAAGCGTTTAGAGCGTAAACAACCCTGAACCAGCAGAACCAGGAAAGGAAAGACCAAATAGGCAAACCATTCGGTGCTGATAGACCAGGCTGGTATATTCCAGGCCAATGTTTCCGACCATCCCCAGTTTTGCACCAGAAAAATCATCGCAACATAATAGGTTGGATCATAGCGCCCGCCGATCACACCATCGCTGGAGAAGAGATGGATCGCCAGCGGATTGACCAGAAAAATAAGACAGACCGTCAAATGCAACGGGTAGATCCGGGCAAAGCGGGCGACCATGAATTTCCGGAAACCATCCAAGGTCAATTGCTCAAAGAAACGCGCATAATTCAAAAAGAGCACAAAGCCGCTAAGGATGAAGAACAGATCCACCGCCAGATAACCGCGGGCAATGAAGTCCGAGAACCAGGTCGGCACCAGAGGATGAAAATAGAGATGAAAATGATAAAGAACCACCCACCAGGCCGCCACACCGCGCAGCCCCGTCAAAGGCATGATTTCCGGGATGGATTTTTTGTTCGGCATTGCGCTTTCAACCATTTGTCTTACCAGCGCAACCCGCGCAGCCCTGCATCGCTTAGAGAAAAACCGGAGACCTTATACCGGAAAGAGGATCGTGAATCAAAACCCGGATTCCCTTTACGCCGAAGACCGGTCAATCACGATCTCGCGGCAACAATGTCCGCCCCGGCGGTTCCGGCGGACAAGGCCTTTTTATGAACCGCCTGCAAGGTGGAAAATTCTCCGCCAATCTCATCCCGGAAAAACTGGAGCACCTCACGGATCGCCACCAGGAACCGGTCCAGATCCGCCCGTGACTGCACATAGGGCGTGTGACCGATCGAAAGTGAGGGACTGTGATAGGTCAGAGAAAATACCTGCTTCCCCTGGCGCCGCATCGACAACAACAGACGCTTTTGGTCCTCCACAGTCATCCCTTCCGGGGTTAAAGCGATACGCTCGACCATACCGGTAACGGACAGGACCGAGGGAATGCGAATCTTCCGGGACCAACCGGCATCGAAAATGCCTGACAGCCTGCGAGGGAATGCACCAGATGCGACCCCCGAGAGGCCTCTTGTTAGCGGTATTTCCAAAATGGACTGACCATCATCGAACCAGAAAGGCTGGTCGCAACAACCGATGAAGGACGGTCCGTCTTCATGGGCATAGCTGGTGTGGGGCACATAACTGCAATCAATCTCATACCCGTATTTCTTCAGGATATCGATGGTATTCGGTCCCACACCATAGCGCCCCGCGCGGAAAATGGTTGGTTTTTGTCCAAAAACCTGGGTGATCGACTGGGTGATGAAGGCGATCTTTTTTTCCTCCAACTCACGTGGCAGATTGCCATGAAAAGAGTTGAAGACATTCACTTCCTCTTCGTAAGGCGGGGTCACCCAGGGATGTAAATGCGCACCGATGGAGCATTTCCCCTGCGCTTCGAGATTGGAGAGGAACCCCACGGCTTCGTCACTTTCAACGATGCACTGATCCACGCAATAGGTCGGCTCGACACCGAAATCCTCATAGATCTCATGCGCCCGTGCATTGTCTGAAAAACTGGAGATCCCCCGGCTGGACCGGTCAAATGGCTTTCTCCAGTCAAATTCTTCCTCGGCATCGACCACAACCAACAGGACAGGTGCTTCCAACTCCCCCAGATCGGCCATGCGGTGCCATGACTCAATTACCGCCATCTCTCACTTTCTGGCCCGAACCGCCCGCAGGGCGCTTGGGCAAATTGCCTGGCTTGCCTGCGCGGCCCGGTTCACGGACTGTTTTCACCGCCATTCAATCGGCGCTTCGGGTTTCCCATGCATAGGCCGTTTTCACAATATGATCGAGATCATCATGCTGCGGTTTCCAGCCCAGGGTTTCAAGAATTTTGCTGTTTTCAGCATAGATGCTGACAATATCGCCATCCCGGCGCGGCCCGTTGACGACCGGAAGATCACGACCGGTGTTCTTCTCAACCGACTGGATCACTTCCCGGATCGAAAAACCACGATTATAGCCACAGTTCAGGATCGTACTCTCACCATTATTTTCAAGGTAACGCAGCGCGGCCAGATGTGCTTCCGCCAGATCCGTGACATGTATGTAATCACGGATGCAGGTGCCATCCGGCGTATCATAATCATCGCCGAAAACAGTAAGATTCTCCCGCTTGCCGCAAGCCGCCTCACAGGCAACCTTGATCAGGTGGGTAGCATTGGGTGTCGATTGGCCGGTGCGACCTTCCGGGTCGGCACCCGCCACATTGAAATAACGCAGGATCACATGTTTCAGGCTGGACGCGCGCGACAAATCCGTCAGCATCTGTTCGGTCATCAGTTTCGAATGGCCGTATGGAGAGATCGGGCGCAAGGATGCAGCTTCGGTCACCGGCAATTCTTCGGGCTCTCCGTAAACGGCCGCGGTCGAGGAAAATACGAACCGATCAACCCCGGCTTCCGCACAGCAGGCCATCATATTGCGGCTGTTGACCGTATTGTTCGCATAATACCCCATGGGATCCGCCAACGATTCAGGCACGACCGTGGAGGCGGCAAAATGAAGAACCGCCTCGATCTGATGGTCGCGCAAAATTTTCAGAACCAGATCCCGGTCTCCGGTACTGCCCTCATAAAAGGTGGCATCGCCATGCACCAGCTCCCGGCGGCCGGTAGAGAGATTGTCCAGAACAACGACGGCATACCCCGCTTCAAGCAAGGATAGCGTGACATGGCTTCCAATATAACCGGCACCACCGGTCACCAGCACAGTGCGTGTCAATTATTCCTCCTAAAGACCGTGTGAGCCTGGATCGGTGATCCAGGGCATCAATTAAGTTTTTTCAGCAAAGCTTCCGCATCACCGCGATCGGCAAATTTTGCGGGCGATTTCACAATTTTCTGCAACAGCTTTTTTGCTTCCGCCGTCTGCCCCTGCGCATTCAACAAGACCGCATAGTGATAGGCAATTTCCGCATTATTGCCGGCTTCCACATAAGCCCGTTTCAAAATGGCCGCGCTTTCCTCAGTCTGGCCCGCCTGATACAACAGCCAGCCATATGTATCTGCAACCACAGCGGCCTGGGACGATTTTTCATAGGCCTGCCGCGCCATCGCCAGCGCTTCCGAATTGCCCTGACGGCCATAGATCCAGGCCAGGTTGTTCCACGGCACCGGATCTTCCGGCTTCAGCTTAGTCATGGTCAGATACAAGGCTGCCGCACCATCCATATCCTGGTTGTTCAGTTTATAATTGGCCAAGGCCATGATGCTGTTGCTGTCTTCGGGATTGGCCGCAATCCAGTTTTCCAACCAGGCCGCCCCTTCACTATTCTTACCTGCCCGGCGCATTGCATTGAAATAGACCGGTGCCAATCTCGTTTCCGGATCCTTGTCGATCAAATCCTTAAGGATGCTCAGACCATCGTCAAACTGTTCAGACCGGATCAACAGGGCTGCCCGGTTCATCTGCAACTCATCGGGATCGCTTATACCGGTAGTCTGCTTCAACTCGTCAATCGCCGCATCTACGCCGTCTGTTTGCAGTACCAGATTCATCAACCCCACACGGGCCGGTTCGAAATCTTCCGAAATCCGGAGGGCTTTCCGGTAATGTTTCCGGGCCAAGGGAAACTCCTTATTGCGCTGATACATGCGCGCCATATTCAGATGGACCGGCGCATTTTCCGGCGCAAGCCGGGCCAGGCGATTCAACGCCGCCAACGCTTCATGTTCTTCACCAATGGCAGTGGAAGTCTGGGCCCAGGCTTGATACCCCTGCGGCAGCTCCGGAAATTTGACCGACAGCGTTTTTGCCGCCGAATGCGCCTCCTTGGTCCGGTTGATCCTCATCAGGAACTGAACCAGGTCATATTGGTGCTCCGGCCGGTTGGGTTCCAACCGGATGGCTTCGCGGATCAGACGCTCGGCCTCCATGTCATCGGCCTGCAATTCCGCGATACGCCCCATTTGACGAATGGCGGTCGCATTTTTAGGATTGATCTTGAGCAGCCTATCCAGTTCTGAACGGGCCTCTTCAAAATCCCCCGTTTCAATCAGCAGCGTCGCCAGGTTCAGCCGTCCCTGCTCGAAATCCGGATAATTGGTCACAACCTTGCGATAAAGTGCCTTCGCCTCATCAGTCTGGCGTTCGATCCGCTTGATATTGGCGCGGTAAAAGTCCGGCAGAGGCGTGTCCCCCAGCTTTTCCTCCAACTGATCGACAACCGCCAGCGCCTTATCCATTTCACGGGCCCTGAGATGGATCAGAACCAGCGCGAATCCAACCTGTTCTAGGTTCTCGCCCTCGTCGATCAGAGCCTTGAGGCCAGCAATCGCCTGTTCCTGATTGCCAAGCCCCATCTGGCTTACCGCAGACTGCGTGCGCAACATCACATTTTCCGGATTGATGGCCTGCGCACGTTCAAAGATCTCGGTCGCTTTCTGATAATCACCATTTCGGGTATAAGCGTTCCCCAACAGAATCAACGTACCAAAATTCTGCGGTGCTTTTTCAACCGCGGTCTCCAGGCTGCGTATCGCCTCCTCAACTTTGCCCATCTGCAACAAAATGGCACCATTTAGGGAATGGCCAAGCGCATTTTCCGGCTCCACCTGCTGATAGAGATCGATGTAATTTTTTGCCTGCTCCACATCCTGCAGGGCGAATTTGATATTGGCCGCCAGATAGAGGGCCGGTGGCAAACGGCGAAGGCCATCCCCCAGCCCTTCCAGCACATCATCCGCCTCCTTGAATTTGCGGTCGCGGAAAAGCAGCATCGCCTGCAGGAAATTGCCGGACAAATGCCCCGGCGCCTTGCTCAGGATCTGATCAACATCCCGCTGGGCCGCTTCCAGGTCATTTTCCTCCAGCAAGACCAAGCCCCTGCTGACCAGGGACGGCAGATGGTTCGGCTGAATACCCAACGCGCGGTCATATAGGGATTTGGCTGAATCCAGATCCAGCTCGATCCGGCGCAGCTCCCCCTTTTGAAACAGGATTCGCGTATTGGGTTCGTATTTTGCCAGGAACTCATCCAACACCCCATCGGCGTCCGTTTTCCGGTCCTGTTGAACCAGGATCGTGGCCAAAATGGAGGTGGATAACGGGAAATCCGGTTTTGCCGCAACGGCCTCTCGGGCCATTTCCTCAGCAGTGGCCAGATCCTTCAGAACCAAATGCGCCTGGGCATGAAGTGCCATCAACTGATGTTTCTTATCCACAGGCACCAGATCAAGCGACGTTTTCGACAGCGCATCCTCGGCCCGGTTCGCCAACAACAAGGCTTGGGCATAAGGCACCTGGATCAGTTCTTCATCAATGCCTTTTTCCAGGGCTCGCCGGATCTCCTTTTCCGCAGGGTCACCCTGCCCGACCAAAATATACAGCTCCCCCAATTGCAACCGCAATTCCGGTTCATCCGGATTTTTCCGAATGGCATTTTTCAGCTGGATGACCGCCGCCCGGAGGTCACCCTTTTCCACATAGGCTTTCGCCTCGTTGGACAGCTCCAACGCCTCACCGGTGAGCGCTGCCATGGCCGGCGAAGTCAGCGCCAGCGCCAGCGCGGTCGCACAGGCCATCGTCAATTGCCTGACCCGGCCAGAATTCTTCTTGAACATATCAGCCATTCTCTCTCCCCCTAGTTTCCAAGCCCCGGGCGCCTTAGCGCTCTAAGCCAAGATTGCTCATCAAGTCATACAGGGTTGGACGACTGACCCCGAGGATCTTCGCCGCAACAGAAACGTTGTTTTTGGTGCTGGCAAGCACGCGCAGAACCAAATCCCGCTCTGCATCTTCCCGCACTTCGCGCAGGGTCGGGAAGACTTCCATGGCTTCGTCATCCGCTTCCGGAATACCCAAATCCTCGGTATCGATGAATTTGTCATCCGCCATGATAATGGACCGCTTTACCTTGCTTTCAAGTTCCCGGACGTTGCCCGGCCACCCATAGGCATTGATCGCCGCCAGCGCACGTTCAGTGAACCCTTTGAGGGACCTGGCAAATTCGCGGGAATATTTATTCATGAAATAGCGCGCCAACAAAATCGCATCGCCTTCACGCTCACGCAGCGGCGGGATCTCAACGGTCAGATCATTGAGCCGGTAAAAGAGATCCTCGCGGAAGGTTTCTTCCTGGATCATGCGTTCCAGCTTCCGGTTGGTCGCTGAGACCACATGAACATCCACTTCTATGGGCACTCGCCCGCCAACACGCTCGAACGTGCGGTCTTGTAGGAAACGGAGCATCTTGGCCTGCAGGGAAATCGGCATGTCGCCGATCTCATCCAGAAACAATGTTCCGCCATCCGCCTGCTCGACCTTGCCGATAGTCCGCTTGATCGCCCCCGTAAAAGCCCCTTTTTCATGGCCAAAAAGCTCACTTTCCAGCAGGTTTTCCGGAATTGCCGCACAGTTGATGGCAATAAAGGGTTTGCCGGATCGCGGACTGATTTCATGAATTGCCTGGGCCAGAACCTCTTTGCCCGTCCCGCTCTCACCCGTGAGCAGGACATTCACGTCCGATTTCGCGACCCGCTCGATCGTGCGACAAAGCTTGAGCATCGGCGCACTTGCCGCAATGACCCCGTTCAGCGGCGACGATACCGTGCCTTTGGCAAGCTTCCGGTTTTCCTTCTCCAGCTCGGAAAGATAAACCGCCCGCCGGATAATCATTTGCAGGACATCCAGATCCACCGGTTTTGGATAAAAATCATAGGCGCCAAGCTCGATCGCCTTCAGGGCATGGGCTTTTTCCTCGTTGCCGGAAGAAACAATCACCTTGGTTTCAGGGCGGACCGCCTGGATGGCCTTGAGGGTCGCAAGCCCTTCTGTCGCACCATCCGGATCAGGTGGAAGCCCCAGGTCGAGAATCACAACTTGCGGTGCTTCCTTGCGAACCACCGCCATGGCCTCATCCTGATTGCCTGCGACGAAAACATCGTGATCTTCCAATGCCCAGCGCAACTGACTGCGCAGGCCTGCATCATCTTCAACGAGAAGCAGCTTACCCATAAAATCTACCTTCCAGCACCCCGGACCCCGTATGTGTTTCTACACATTTGGAGATCGAATTCCAGCCCCCTGCCATCCGACCTACGGTTCCCGATGACAAAACCGGGAACGAAATTTGCTCCACCTGTATCGCACTAGCAATAACAGGTCACACCACCTGTCGGCAAGTCGCCAGGTCCACCTTGTCAGGCCCCGCTTTCAACGATTATCGCCCCTTCCAGAAGCGGGCCGATTAACGCCCCGTGGCTCAGCAGCGCCTGGAGTCGGGCACGCACCGTTTGCAGATCATCATTCACGGGTGTGGACAGCGCGATAAAGGCGGTCCGGCGATCACCATTCAGCAAAGTGGTTTTTGCCTGATACAGTTTCGCAACTACGGGCCTCTCAACATATACGCCATCCGTCCAATACCAATGCCAGACCAGGCGACTGCCGCGTGCGGAGGCGATATGGCTCTCGATCACTTTCACGTTATCGCCGTCAACTTGAACCTCGCGTACCTGGTCCGGTGCAATCTTGCCGAGTTTTCGGTCATAGAAGGTGTTGTTATAGTTAATAATCTCGCGCCCTGGTGCCTGGTTGGCATAATATGCCACATAGAGATCCACCGGCCCTTCGGACAATTCGTATCGCCGCAGGTCCGTCCCATGGGCTGTTGCAAATTGGGGGGACCAATCCGACGGCGCACCATAGCCTTTTGCCGGGCCAATCTGGTCAGGCAGGCCAATATTCACATGAAAATCGCCTTCCATCTGCGCTTTCAGATAATTGGCATAAGCCGACGGCAACGCGATGACACCAAGTGCCGCCATAGCCGCGACCACTACAGTTCGTGATAGCGGGAGGGCGAGAATGCCTGCCCCTATCCCATCCTGCGGCTTCACCGGCGGATCCTTAAAAAGTCCGCCAAACCAGATCATGACCAGCACAACCAGGGCAAAAAATCCCCAGCCCCAGGTGAGATGATCGCCGCCAATGCCGATATTCTGGCCGCCATAATGGTTAAAGCCGACAATGACCGCCACACGGATACCGTTTGCCAGGATCGCCACCAGCATACTGACAAAGAAGCAGATCACCCGCTTTCGATAGCTGTCATAGATCATATAGCCATAAAGCAGGGACAGCGCCGCTGCCGCCAACAGGAAATTCAAACCGGAACATTCGGGGGCGACACGATAGAGCCCGCTCGGCACCTCCATCAGGAAACCATTTACAAAAAGCGGAATCCCGGTCATCCGGATCATCGGCACAGACAATTCCAGAGTGATCAGCTGCAGATAAGGGATCAGGAAATCCCACATGGGCGGCATCAGCCAGAGATACATGATCGGAAACATCATCTGCCGGGACACACCACGTCCCAACAGGGTGAACAGGCCGCTCTGCAAAAGACCGATGAAGGTCAACTGGCGGCCAAAATCCACATCGGCCGCATCGGCGATCAGCCAGCCCAGACCAAAACCGGCACATAACAGGATGCCAAATGGCTCGATCCGCTGGCGGGTGCCGGCCAGCCGGTGGCGGTCGGAAAAGACCAGATACAGGCTGATCAGCGGTATCAGGAAAGCATAATTGTAGGTGGAATTCTCCGACCAAATCGTCACCATCGCCAGCGCCGTGGAGCCGTAAAGCACCAGGAGAACCGCAAGCACGGTGAGCGCACTGGCAATCAATACCGCCGCACCATTGAACGATTGCGTCGCTACGGGTTTACCCATTTCCAACATTTTCCTGTCCGTTTCACCGCCCGCGATCGCGGACCCGCCCCAAAATTACAGGCGTTTCATATGATTTTAAGGCAGTTGGATCCCGCCCCCCAATGACGGATCAGACTAGACCAAAATAGGGAAGGAACGTCAATTGCCAAGTCACCCGCCGCTGCCCTGGCGATTTCTATGCCAGGCCCCCGGCAAGCGCGAAACTGTCGGGATATTTTATATTGGCTTCCCCGGAGGGTATCGCTACCTTCTGCCTGTTCCGATTTCCCATGACCGCCGCAATACAGGACTAAACTCCCATGTCGCGTCCCCAACTGCTTTTCCTTGCCCAGCGCCTCCCGTTTCCGCCGAACAAGGGAGACAAGATCCGGTCTTTCAATTTCCTAAAGCGCATGGCTGAAGATTTTGACCTGCATATCGGTACCTTCATTGATGATCCCGAAGACTGGAACCATGTGGACGGTTTGCGCCCCTATTGCAAAGACCTGAAGGTCTGTGGCCTGAACCCAAAGATCGGAAAACTGCTGAGCCTACGGGGTCTGTTGACCAACGAACCGCTGACCCTGCCATATTTCCGCTCTTCCGCGTTGCAGGACTGGGTGGATCAGTTGCTCGAAAAAGAACGACCAGAGACGGTGTTCATTTTCAGCTCCTCCATGGCCCAATATGTCATCGACCATCCCAAATGCCCGAAACGCGTCATCGCCGATTTCGTCGATATTGATTCGGACAAATGGCGGCAATATGCGGAAGCCGAAACCGGTTTGAACAAAATGATCTATGCCCGCGAAGCCCGTCAATTATTGCGCTATGAGCGCCGCGCCAGCAGCGCGTCCGATGCGGTCACCTTTGTCTCTGACAAGGAAGCCGCCCTCTTCCGCGCGCTCAACCCGCAAAACGAAACCAAGATTCATGGGGTTGAAAACGGGATTGATGCCGAATTTTTCTCGCCCGACGCCGCCATGGAGACCCTTCTGCCATCGGAGCACCCCGCGGTAACCATGACCGGGGCAATGGACTATAAACCCAATGTGGATGGCGCGGTCTGGTTCGCCAATGAGGTGCTGCCTGAAATACGCAAAGCCATTCCGGATCTTGCCTTTTACATTGTCGGCAGCTCACCGGCCGCCCAGGTGCAGGCCTTGACGCAGATCGACGGGGTGACCGTCACCGGCCGCGTAGAGGATGTGCGCCCCTATATTAGGGATGCCGCTGCCATTGTCGCCCCGATCCATATCGCCCGCGGTATCCAGAACAAGGTTTTGGAAGGAATGGCCATGGCCAAAACCGTCATCACAACGCCTCAGGCCTACGAAGGTATTGAGGCACGTGTCGGCGAAGAAATCATCGTTACCGAAGGCGTTGGTGATTTTGCCCAATCCGTGGTCACTGCTGTTACCGGCAGTCAAGACGGGACCATGGGGCTAAAAGCCCGGTCCCGTGTCATCCAGGATTACAGCTGGCAATCAAAATACGAAAAAATGAAAGGTTATCTGGACGGAACCGCTTCCTGAAGAGGCTCAGCGGACGGGGCCGGGCGTTTTTCAAGAAGGTCCGCGTAAACCTCATCCATCCGGCCCCAGCGGAAATCCTTCATCAACCGTTCCAGACGGCGTTCCATGCGCCCCAGATTGAGATAATGCCGCACCCGGGTTTTCAGGGAGATCCCCGGCACTTTCGGTTGGTCCGGGTCCACTTCCCAGGGATGGAAATAGAAGTTTGCCGACTGATTGTCCGCCTTCTGCATGGTGCGCAGATTATGCCGGAACAGCATGTAGGGGAAGAGACGGAAATACCCGCCGCCGCCGCAGGGTATATTTTGGCCCTTGCGGACCACCGTGGTGACCGGAATCTCAAGAATGCCGTTTTCGCCGCGCGGTCGATAGGCAAAGCGGGGTGAATCCGGCATGCCATATAGGTCATGCTTCACCGGATTGATGGAAGAGCTGTATTGATAGCCTTCTTCACCCAGGATATCGAACGCCCACATATTCTTCTTGCCGATAGAAAACGTCGCCGCGCGATAGCCTTTCACCTCCGCGCCGCCGGCATCTTCCAACAACGCCTTGGCCCGTCGGATATCCTCCCGGAAAACCTCCGGTTCCTGTTCGTCAGCCCGGTAATGCGCCATACCATGGCTGGCCAGTTCATGACCGTTTTCCACGATCCGGCGGATCAGTGCCGGATAGCGTTCCGCCACCCAGCCCAAGGTGAAGAATGTGCCTTTGACCCCGGCACGGTCAAACAACGCCATGACTTTTTCCGTGTTGCGCTCCACACGGGCTTCAATACCGTCCCAATCCTTGCGGTCGATTTGGCCGAAAAAGGCTTGGACTTGGAAATAGTCCTCCACATCGACAGACATCGCATTCAACAGATCAGATGACATCATTCTCTCCTGGGAACGGAAACTCCGTCCGGGTTTCAGCTATTGCCGGAAAAATATTCAAGCACCGATTTCAAACCATGGGAAATCGCGCCTTCCAGCTTATTGAGCCTCTGTGTCAATTCATTGACATCGCGCTGCAACCGCAGATTTTCGGCCTGAAGCGCCGCCAATGCGGCAGGCGATGACTGCATTTCCGCCTCGGCCCCGACCGGCAGGGCGTCTCCCGCCCCCTCAACCAGAACCTCTGCCGTCTCCCGTTTCTGGTCTTCGGCCACACTGCGCACCGTGTCCGCATTGACCTTTTCCATTTCCTCGAGGCAGGCATAGAGCAACACACGGGAACAAAGATTATTGATCAGGCGCGGAATGCCACCGGTGGCTTCGAAAATCTCGACGAAAGCGCCGTCGGTCAAGCCCGGATTGGTCTCGTCCCAACCGACCGCATGTAACCTATGGCACACATATTCCTTGGTTTCCTCGCGGTTCAAAGGCCCCAAATGATAGGCCGCGATCACGCGCTGGCGCAACTGTTCCAGGTCGGGCCGTGCCAGGATCGCCTTGAATTGTGGCTGTGCCAACAGGAAGCTTTGCAGCAACGGCTTATGATCGGCCTGCAGGTTGGAGAGCATCCGTAATTCCTCCAACGCGGCAACCGACAGGTTTTGCGCCTCATCCACCATCAACAGGCAGCGTTTGCCCTCATCATGACGCTCAACCAGGAAATCCTCAATCCGCTGGATCACACCTGCTTTGTCCAGACCATCACAATCGATACCGAAATTAATCGCCGCCAAGCGCAACACATCATCGCCCTGCAACTGCGAGGTCACCAGGGAAGAGGCCACATATTGATCCTCATCCAAGGTCGAGAGCAGATGGCCGAGCAACGTGGTCTTTCCGGCCCCAACCTCACCGGTCACAACAATGAACCCCTCTCCCTGGCTGATGCCAAAGGTCAAATGGGCCAAAGCCTTGTTATGGGTGGAGCTGCCAAAGAAAAACCGGTGGTCCGGCGTCAATTGGAACGGCAGGTCGTGAAAGCCGAAAAAATTCGCGTACATAGGTGTCCTGTTCCTGTTGGCCCGGCCTCAGAAAGACTTGCGCAAAGTCATCATCAGGACATTTTCCTGAACGGTTTCCGCACCATCTTCCCGGCGGTCCAGGAAGGAATACCCAACCGAGCTGGTCAGGGTATCCGAATGATTATATGACAACGAACCGGACAGCAGTAAACTGGCCTCGTCGCTGTTGGCGGTGCGTGTCTCCAAAGTATCGGTGTAGCTGGCAGACACGACCGCAGTCATCTGACGGGTCATGAGATGCGAAACGCTGGCGCTCAAAGTGCCGGTGGAATCTTCCGTATTATCCTGGGAAAATTCCCGGCTCTGAACCTCAAGGCCCAATTCGAAATCAGTTCGGTCATTCCGGCTGTGATTAAACGTCAGCCCCATTGTCTGGGTTTTCGTCGTCAGTTCCGTGAATTCAGAATCGGAACTATTCACATCCACCAGATTGCCATCGGCATCCGTTGTGGTGGCGCTGGCAATCCGTTCCTGTTCGGACTGCACATCGGTACCAAGTGAAAATTCCACCGATGTTCGGGAGCTGGGGGTGTATTTCACCTCAGCCTCAACCAGGGTGCCGCCAAACCGTTCACCCACCTCCACCGTCGCTTCCAGCTTGTCTACAAAGGTCAATTTGGTTCCGATGAAACCATATACGCCGTCATAGTCATCGGTTGTGGTCGGATCGGTATTATTGTCATGCCCGATCCGCAAGGTGCCGGCCACGGTGTTGGTGAAATTATATGCCGTTTCACCTTCATAATTGGTCTCGTGATAAGTCGTGCCAGCCGCGCTCTCGCTGCCTTCCTTATCAACATCCTGGAAACTGGCGTTTAAGCCCCAGGTCAGCTTGCTGAATTTGGGGCCGCTGTCCATCGCCCAGGCAAAATCATGAATTGTCGTTTTTTGCGGCACCGTCGTATTGGCGCTGGTATCCGTCTTTTTAGAGTCTACCACGCCATATTCATATGAGAGTTCGGTGGAAGCCCAACGGCCAATATCATGGGCAACTGTCGGTCCAACCCCATAGTTGAAGATCCGCGCTGTATCCTGCGACGTCGTGCGCTCAGTCGCCGTAGAACTGCCTGTCTGATTAATCTGCTCTTCCGAGATGGCGGCGCGGCCATTCAGGGTCACCCAATCTTCGACCAGTTCAAACGCAGCATCGCTGTTCAATTTATGGCGGTTGCCGTTCAAATCGCTATTGTCGGTGTAAATATCGCGGCTGATTTCGTAATCGATACTGATATCCGCCCGTTTGGTCTCCGTATCCAGGGCAAAGCCAGAGCTCAGCGTATTGATCAGATCCGCCTCTTCCCCGCTGCCGGTTGAGCGCGCATTATCCGTAATGCTTTCTTCAACTTCTGCAAAAGGCACAAAGGTTGTATCCGCAAGCGCAACCGCACCAGACAACAAAACAACGGCCAGACCGGTGCCAGCCACAAGCAGTTCCCGCAGTGTGATCTGTGAATATGTCGGTGACGGCATTCTCACAACTCAGTTCCGCGTGGAATATTCATAATTGGCGTTGCGCTTCCGGCGGCCACGCTGTTTGTTGAGGATGAAGCTGATATTTTCTGCTTCCCGCAGGCCTTCAAGGGCCTCATCAATCTGTTGCTTGCTGGTTTTTCCCTCTTCCACGACCAGAATGATCTGTCCGGCGATACCGGCTAAAACAGTGGGCTCGCTGCTGAGCAACACCGGCGGCGTATCAATAACCACAATCCGGTCCGGATAGCGGGCAGAAATATCGCTGACAATATCAAGCATGCGCTGGCTGGCCAAAAGCTCGGTCGCATGAGGATGCAGGGTGCCCGCCTGAATGATGCTCAAGTTGCTGACATTGGTCCGCTGCATGACGTCGGAAACCTGCATCTCCGGATCCAGGATCAGGTCCACAAGGCCTTTTTTCGGTTCCACGCCGAGCAACTCACAGGCGCCGCGGCGATAAACATCCGTGTCGATCAGCAATACATAGAGATCGCGTTCCATCGCCATGCTCATGGCCAGATTGACCGCAGTGAAGGTCTTTCCTTCGCCAGAGCGGCAACTGCTGATCATCACGACATTGTTGAGTGTATCGGAGCCGTCATTGTCATTTACCACAAAGGCGCGGTTCAGGATCGGGCGCTTGATGAAGCGCATATCTTCCACCAAGTGGGTTCGGCCCGATGTTGGCGTGATCATGCCTTTTTTGCGCATACCGCCCAAATCGAGCCGCACGGTGGATTTGGGATCAACAGGCTTGGCGGCACTGGACGCCTTACCGCCCTGTTTCTCGGGACGTGCAACCGGATTTGCCGCCTGCGCCCGTTTTGCCACAGTTTTCTTGGCAACGGATTTTGCCTGTACAGGCTTGTCCGGGCTGCCGGCGGCATCCCCGTCATTCATGCGGCGAACCGCACGTTCCACAAGACTGATCCGATCGTTATCTTCCGCTGGCATAAAACCTAACCCTAACCACTTTCATCTCGCCCCGACCGTCTGAAACCGGCCCCCCGGCCGATGGCCGCGATCCTTGAACCCCGATCAGAACCAGTCTTCCGGGATCATGATGACATCACCCGGCCAGATCGCCACATTTGCACTGACATCGCCATCGAGCAGCAAATCATCCAGACGCACCTGGAACTGCTGATCGCCGCGTTGAAGGATGGCACCGTTGCCATCGGCAAATTCGGTAATGCCGCCAACGGCAATCATTACATCCAGCAAAGTCATGCCTTCGTTATAGGCAATGCCGGCCGGCTGGGAGGCCTCCCCAATGACCCGAACCTGGCGGCCATAGGGGCCGACAAAGTTCTGCACGATCACGGTGACAACCGGATTGGTCACAAATTTCTCAAGCTCGGCCTCGATATCGCGGGCCAGCATGCTCGGCGTTTTGCCAGCGGCCTGCATGTCATCCACCAGCGGGATTGAAACGCGGCCATCCGGACGCACAGGAACCAGCTTGGAAAGCTCGGGGCTGCGCCAGACAAAAATATCAAGCGAGTCACGCGGACCGATGACATATTCACCGCTTTCCGCCTGTGTCAGCGCCGTTTCAGACTGGTCCGCCGGCGGAAGCGACGAGCTGCAGCCAGCCACCGCCACCATAATGGCGGCCAGCATTGCGAATGAAAATTTATGCATCAGACGTTTCATCTCGTGTCTACCCTTCCCCGACTCGCGCAGGATTCTTTCTCAGGCTTAAATTCAATACCCCATGAATATTGCCCGATATTATGCGAAACCAAGTATATCTTTCGCGCAATATTTCACGGTCCAAGACCTGCCACATAATGTTGGCAGAACCTTGGTTTTGCAACCATTTTGTACCTGTTCCAGACTATCTTCGCCTGCCCGGAGCAACTTAAATCACAGACCGGCCAAACCAAGTCGCAACCAACAGTACCTACAACCGAACAACCTCTACCCCAGATGACGGGAAACCATCGGTCCAATAACATTCGCCACCGGTAAGGGCAGCTTTTGCCATGTTCGGATCATCAGGTCATATTTCGGGTTGTTCGGATTAACATCTGGAATCGGCGTACCATTGCGCAAGCTGAATTCCAGATTGATCGGCACCGGCTCAAAACCCCAGTTTTTCTTGAAGGAAAAGGGACCGGTTCCAAGCTTGGAGCGGCCAAAATCAAAAATTTTGTATCCCCGCTCAACAGCCGAGCGCATCAAAGCCCAATACATCAGGTCCGCCGCCCCGGTCTTACGGGCCTCCGGCAGAGCCCCGGTGTAATAGGGCATGACCCGGTCTTTGAAATAGAAATTCAGCACGCTGCTGAGAACTTTTCCATCTTTGCGGGCTGATAGGATATCGCAATCGCCTTTGAATTCCTGCAACAGGTTACGGATGAACCCTTTGGAAAAAACAGGCGTGCCATGATTGCGCATGGTGGTTGAATAGACATGATAAAACTCGTCCGGATCGATAACGATTTCTATCTCCATTTCGCTTTTCAGTGCCTTGCGAACCACTGCGCGCTGTTTCCGCGGGATCTGCTTAAGGCATTCCTCTTCCTCGGCCTCGATCTCGCGATGAAAGGTTGCGTAGAGCCCTTCACGCTTTTGCCAGTCTTCAGCCGATCGCTGCGGCGCGCGATACTCCACATATTCAGCCTTTAGCGTTTCCATTAGGAAATCGGCCTCCGCCTTCAAGGCGTCATGAGCCGCATCCGTTTCAGCGGCAATGCCACCGCCCACACAGAATGCCGTAGAAACCAGGCGATTGCCAAACAGGGAGGATTTCACATGTACCAGCGGCAAGATCCCTTCAACCACACCATCCCGTTCCGCCATCAGGAACCGGGCGTCATGGCGGAAACTTTTTTCAATCACTTCCCGCCAACCGGACCGGTGAAAAAAAGTAGTGGCATCGCTCTCAGCGACAAAGCGATCCCACTTGTCCCGGGTTTCATCAGTCAATTCGGCGATCTGGATAGCCATAACGTTCCCCCGCCTCAGACCTGGCCACGTTCGAGAATGTGGCGGACAATTCGCCGGGAGGACTGACCGTCACCATAGGGATTATGCGCCAGGCCCATCGATTTATATGCCTCTTCATCATCCAGCAGGCGATTGACTTCGGAGACCAGTTTGCTCCGGTCCGTTCCCACAAGACGCACGGTCCCGGCTGCCACGGCTTCCGGCCGCTCTGTCACATCCCGCATCACAAGGACGGGCTTTCCAAGGGAAGGCGCTTCTTCCTGAATGCCGCCGGAATCGGTCACAATGATATCCGCGCGAGTCATCAGATAGACAAACGGCAGATAGTCCTGTGGCTCAATCAAATGAACCCGTTCGCGATCCCCCAGGATATCAAAGACCGGGCCGCGTACGTTGGGGTTCAGATGAACAGGATAGACTATCTGGATATCCTCTCGCTCGCTTAACTCATGAAACCCTTTGCAGATATTCTGGAACCCATCGCCAAAATTCTCACGGCGATGGCCCGTCACAAGAATCAGACGCTTGGACGCATCCAGGAAATCGAACCGGTTTTGCATCTCATGGCGCAGGCTTTCGTTGGTTTTCAACCGGTCCACCACCTCCAACAGGGCATCAATCACCGTGTTGCCGGTCACATAAATGCTGTCTTCACCATATCCGCACCGGCGCAGATTCTCGGCAGAACCATCAGTCGGCGCAAAGCGCATATCGCAGATCGCGTCGGTCAGGACACGGTTCATCTCTTCCGGCCAGGGGGCATATATGTCGCCTGTGCGCAAACCGGCCTCAACATGGCCGACTGGGATTTTTTGATAGAAGGCGGCAAGAGAGGCCGCAAAAGTGGTGGTGGTATCACCATGAACCAGAATTCGATCAGGCTTGAAATCTTCCAGAACCCCTTTCATCCCCTCCAGAACGGCAGCTGTAATATGGGTGAGGTCCTGCGCCTGGCGCATGATGTCAAGATCATAGTCCGGCGTGACATCAAACAAATCCAAAACCTGATCGAGCATGGATCGATGCTGGGCGGTGACACAAACCTTCGCTGTGATTCCTTCCGTTGCCGCCAATTCCTGAACAACTGGAATCATCTTGATTGCTTCCGGTCTGGTTCCGAAAACACATAACACACGCATGCTCACAACAAGCTCCCGATTTTGGTAGAAACTGCCCCCGCTTCATCCGCGGGCGACCATACCCGGTTATTAAAAAAGGTCAAAAGGTATTTCCGTTACAGGCTGGTCTTTCCGGGCGGTTTTTAAAGGGGGCGGCAATGCATCATCATTTGCGCCAGCATTCCAGTTTCACAACCGTCTTGTCCAACTCCCGGTCGGAAAGGAATTCCTTTGCTTCTGATACACTCCGATATGAAACACCCGCCGCCTCGAGAAAAACGCGAAGATGATCCACAGCGATCAAAAATCCCCGGTCCGTTACAACGCTTCCTGTTTTTTGATAAATCGCCGCCGTGTCGGGCTTTGCCACCACCACACCGGCGATTCGGCCATAAAGATCAAAAGCAGGCCCGCCACTATTCCCCGGATAGACCTCACCTTCAACCGCCACCCAGTCCCGGGGCCCGAAACGGCCCAACAAGATCACCGTTTCACGGACCGGATCCAGAGGCGGCAAGGTTCTCGTAGGATAGCCGATGATCCGGTAACGCTCCCGGTTATAACCGCTGGAAAGGGAACGCAGCGGCGCATGAACCGCCGGACGAAACCCCGTTCCGACCAAAGCCAGGTCCTGCCGCTCATCCCTTTCTTTTACAATGCCGATTTTTTCTCCCCCCGTAACCGGAGAGACCGTCACATAACCGCAACCGTCAATCACATGATGATTGGTCACCAGATCGCCCTGCCCGTTGATAAAAAAACCGGTGCCTATACCCCGCTTCTCAAATCCTTCCGGCACGATCCGTTTCCGGATCTGATCCCCATCCAAAACGATCCCGCCTGTTGGATCCCGTCGAATTTCGCCTTGCTTGAAACCAGGGGCCGGCGGCAACCCCTCTGCGAATGCAGGGGCAACCATCATCTCAGCCAGAAGAAACACACTGCCCAACCCAAGGAACAGGGCGGCAGCACTTCTTACCCGATCAAGAATCTGATCAGCGTTGATGATCATGGATGGAGGTCGGCCGCCGTCGATCAAGATATTTTTTGCGCTTCACCACAGAATATTTCCGGCCGTCATCGTCCGTGTGGATCTCAACCACAAAACCACCGCGCGCCTTGCGCCGGTCAGGCCCTTCAAACGGGAGATCCGCCTGCCGCCGATCATGATCGGCCCGTCGCAGCTTGATTTCAGATTTCTTACCGGCTTGAAGCCGCTCAGCAGAAGATTTTTCGTCTTTCATGACCACCCCTTCGTTCCCCAGGCAAGACTGCTTCCGTCCGCCATTGTTACCCGCAACTGTCTGTCTCCCAGGGTAAAGTGTAGCCCAAATCTCAAGCCTTGGCGAACCGAATCCGCGCAGGCCAACCGCAACCGTCCCGGAAATCGCCAACATAAAATCGGGATCCTGCTGATCCACACGCTGCCGATCGGTTTCTGCCCTCGCTTTGGCCCGGCCCAGCAAAAACAATTGAAGAATGATCCACCATACGATACCAAACGTGACAGCAAAAAAATGACTTTATCAATAGGGGCATTGCCTGATGTGTGGCTTGGTGGGGATTTTCGACAGCCGGGAAAAGCGGCCCGTTGACCCGGCGGTTCTGACCGCCATGAATGACAGCATCATCCATCGCGGCCCCGACGGTGATGGCATCCACGTTGTGCCGGGCCTGGGTCTCGGCCACCGCCGTTTGTCGATCATTGATCTGGAAGGCGGCATCCAGCCCATGTTCGACGAGACGGGCGAGATTGCCATTGTCTTTAATGGCGAGATCTACAATTTTCAGGATTTGCGCCGCGAATTGCAGGGTCTGGGCTATCATTTCCGGACCAACAGCGACACGGAAGTCATCGTTCATGGCTGGAAAGCCTGGGGCGCGGATTGCGTCAAACGCCTGCGTGGCATGTTTGCCATCGCGTTATATGATGCCCGCGAAGAAATCCTGTTCTTGTCCCGGGACCGGTTTGGCAAAAAGCCGCTTTATTATTGCGAGACGCCGGACGGTCATCTTGTGTTCGGCTCCGAGTTAAAGACTTTGATGGCCTATCCCGGCCTGGCGCTGGAGATTGATCCCCAGGCGGTAGAGGACTATATCGCGCTGGGCTATGTGCCCGATCCGAAATCCATTTACAAATCCATCCGCAAACTGCCCCAGGCCCATAACCTGATCCAGAAACGCGGTGGCTCGGTGCGCCTGGAACGTTATTGGCAGTTGGATATGACCCCGCGTGTGACCGGATCGGTTGAAGCCTTGGGCGAAGAACTGATCGAGCGGTTGCAGGAAGCCACCCGCATTCGGATGATTTCCGATGTGCCGCTGGGTGCCTTCCTCTCCGGCGGTGTTGATTCAAGCGCGGTTGTTGCCATGATGGCAGGCCTCTCAAACCAGCCGGTTAATTCCTATTCGGTCGCCGTGAAGGACAAGGCCTATGACGAGAGCGCCTATGCTCAGGAAGTGGCCGAGCGCTACCAGACCCATCACGCCACCGGCGAATTTGATCCCAGTGCCATTGATCTGGTCGATAAAGTCTGCGAGATGTATGACGAACCCTTTGGTGACAGTTCCGCCATGCCCACCTTTCGGGTGTGTAAACATGCCAGAAGCGGCGTCACCGTTGCGCTTTCCGGTGATGGCGGGGACGAGTTGATCGCAGGATACCGACGCTATGGCCTGCATAAAAACACAGAAAAAGTTCGCCAGATGATCCCATCGGGCCTGCGCCGGCCCCTCTTTGGCATGCTGGGCTGCGTCTATCCCAAGATGGATTGGGCCCCGCAATTCCTGCGCGCCAAGACCACCTTCCAGGAATTGGGGATGGATGCGTCGGACGCCTACTTCAATGCCATTTCCAATACCGGCGATGAACAGCGCAGCAAACTTTTCTCCAAAGGCTTCAAACAGGATCTGCAGGGCTATTCCGCCCGGGATGCGTTACGCCCTTCTTTTGCGGAGGTTTCCCACCTGGATGCCATCAGCCAGGCCCAATATGCCGATATGCACACATATTTGTCGGGCAAGATCCTGGTAAAGGTGGACCGGGCCAGCATGGCCAACTCCCTGGAAGTTCGCTCGCCGCTGTTGGATCA
Organism: Aestuariispira insulae; assembly: GCF_003385955.1. GTDB lineage: Bacteria > Pseudomonadota > Alphaproteobacteria > UBA8366 > Aestuariispiraceae > Aestuariispira > Aestuariispira insulae. The sequence goes on along the minus strand of NZ_QRDW01000005.1, from coordinate 233,274 downwards.
CGAATTGGCGGAATGGATATCCAGCCTGGACCCGGATATCAAGCTGCGCAACGGGATTGGCAAATATCTCTTCAAGAAGGCGCTGGAACCCTATCTCAGTCAGGATATCCTCTACCGCCCGAAACAGGGCTTCTCGATCCCGCTTGGCAAATGGTTCCGGCGGGACCTGAAAGAACAGGTGGCCGCAGCCGTGACATCGGAACGGATGATGCAGTCAGGCTATTTCAGTCCGGACCGCCTGCGCAAATTGGTCAGCCAGCACCAGTCGGGCCTGCGTGACCATTCAGACACTTTGTGGCTGCTCTTTATGTTTGATGGTTTCCTGAAAAGATCAGAACGCCGGGCTGTTTAATAAATCGAGGAAATTTCTTCGATATACGCCGCACGGATCGCTGCAATCCTGCCTTCGGATTTCATTGCCTCCAGGACCGTTGTGAGTTCCGGAACCAGATGGGCATTCTTCTTATGAAGATAGTGGAACAAGGGATAGGTCTGAAGCAGGTGATATTGCACCGGTTTGTTTTCGCGCCTTGAAAATTCCTGGGCCAGGGCGATGCTGGTCAGGCGCGCCAAAACAATCACATCACATCTCTCCAGGCCCAGCATCTGAAACATCAATTCATTTGAATTGACGGTCTGGACCTGCAGATGCCTGGTGCCCGCTTCGGCAAATTTCACGCCCGTGCGGATACAGACACTATAGTGTCCGAGATCATCCCAATTCTTCAGCTCAATGCCCGGATCGGTGGTGATGGCAATGCCTTCCATGATCCCGATTGGAACCGGCAGCATGATCAGGTTCGGATATTTGAGATGGACATTTTTAATCCGGTATAACTCGCCATCCACCCGACCGGAATCGGCAACAACCAGCGCCCGTTCGGCGGGCAGGCCGGAAAACTCTACCGTGATCCCCATACGGCCATAGGCCTCGCGCATCACGCGCTCGCTGATCGTCGCGTAGGAGGATTTTTCAATACCCGAGATGACCAGCGTTTCCTGTGCCGGGGCGGATAACGACCGGAAGAACAGCAGAAAGGTAACAAGAAACCATGCTAACCTAGGCATTCGCGCACTCCCTACATCACGCCAATCCGCCCCCCCCCTTCTGTGACAACAGTCTATCACGGCCTCATTAAAGCATCTTTAAGTGGATTAGGGCAGGGTCGCGCCCTCCCTCACCCCTGTCGGAAGGCACGTTCAAAACTCTCGCGGATTGGTGCGATCAGATAATTCAGGAAAGTGCTCTCGCCCGTCACGATCATAGAATCCACCGGCATGCCCTGGATAAGCTCCAAGCTGCCGATCCTGGCTTTTTCCTCCTTCGGGATACGGATGCGCACCGTATAGAAGCTCTCGCCCGTGCGCTTGTCATCCTCACGCGCCGACGCCACATAGAAAACACGGCCGTTTAACTGCGGCACAGTCCGCTGCTTGAAAGCAGACAGGGTCAGCTTGGCCGGCAGCCCCACATAGACGCTGTCGATATCGGTCGGCATCACCTTGGCCTCGACGATCAACTCATCATTTTTCGGCACAATATCCATGATCTTCTCACCCGGCCCGATGACGCCACCTGTGGTGAAAAACTGCAGATTTTCCACCACACCGGAAACCGGTGTATGAATGGCGCTGCGTTCCAGGATATCCCGGCTGGCTTCGCGGCGCTCCTTGGCATCATCCAGTTGCGATTGAACCTCGCGCAGCTCTGCGACCACTTCATTCATATGTTCGGTTGTGACATTGAGGATCTGCAGCTTGGTTTCGCCAACTTTTTGCAGGGTTTCCGCAATCCGGCCCCGGCTCTGGCCGAGATCCCCCGCCAGTTTCGCCTGCTCACGCTGCAGTTTCAACAGGCGCGGTTTGCGCTCCAAGCCTTTCTTGACCATCGCATCCACCGCATCGACTTCCTCATCGATGAATTTCAATTGACGGCTGGCGGAATCCACCTGGGACCGAATGCTGGTCACCTGGGAATTCAACTGTTCCACCCGTTCCAGCAGGATATTTTGACGCAGTTCCAGAGCCTGACGCCTGGCGTCAAAAATCGCCTGCTGGGCCGATTTAATCTCACGCAGGTGGGCATCGTTTTCCAGATTGGTTACAATCTCTTCCGGCCAGTTGACCGACTCCAGACCATCCCGTTCCGCAATTAAGCGCGCCTCCAGCGCCCGCAGGCTCAAATAGCGGCTATTGACCAGTTTAAAAGATGCCAGTGACTGCGCATCATCCAGCAGCATCAACAGGTCTCCCGCATCGACCGCATCTCCGTTTTTCACCCGGATTTCCCGGATAATGCCGCCTTCCAGATGCTGAACAGTCTTCACATTGCTGTCGACCGTGATTACGCCCGATGCAATTGCCGCAGACGTGAGCGGTGCCAGGGCCGCCCATACCAGGGATCCGCCGACAAAGCCGAACCCCACAAGGATGCCGAACAGGATCACCCCACCGATTTTGGGTTTTTTCCGCGGCCCTTCTTCCGGGGCCGGTAACGCCAGTTGCTCAGTCATCCGCTTTGCTCATCGCCGTTTTGTCTTTTCGGAACGGCAGCATCTGACTGCGATCCGTCTCCCTGCCTGCCCGCGCTTTTTGCCAGTCGATTGTCATATTATCCGCATCTTCCTTGCCCGCGCCCTCCGTCACCGACTTTACGGTAACGCGCCCTTTGATTGCTGATGACGGCTTCTCACCGGAAGCATTTTCCTCAACCGGTTGCGGATCGACCTTCTTTTGCTCACCGTCCGCACCGGACATTTGAAATTCCAAACCGGCACCAGATTTCCCTTGTTTCATCGGCTTGATGCCCAACTGACTGTTACTGACGGGACTCTGCCGTTTTCGCGCCCGCTTTGTGGCAGGCGCATCGGACATATCCGCGTCTTTCGCCCGCTGTTTAGCCTGTTCACGGGCATGAAGGGCCGCCAAATGCGGCTTGGCCAGCCTTTTCGGTTCCCCATTTCCATCTTGTGGCTTTTCCAGGGCCCCTTGGCCACGCCCGCCGCGCAGCTTGGTCAAGACTTCATCCCTTGGACCAAAGATTTCCACCTGTCCCTCACGCAGGATCAGGATCCTGTCTACCACCCGCAGGATGGTAGACCGGTGCGCCACCAGCACGACCGTTGTGCCGCGGGCTTTCAATTCTCGAATGGCCTCTGTGAGTGCCTGTTCACCATCCAGATCCAAGTCCGAGTCCGGTTCATCCAGCACCACCAGCTTGGGGTTGCCGAAGATTGCGCGGGCCAGACCGATCCGCTGGCGTTGGCCCCCGGACAGCGACACCCCATCCTCGCCGATCTGGGAATCATATCCATTGGGCAGCCGCAGGATCATTTCATGGCAATTGGCCATCTTGGCCGCAATCACCGTCTCGCCCCAGTCAGCATCTTCCATACGGCCGATATTTTCGCGCACCGTCCCGCCATAAAGCTCAATATCCTGGGGAAGATAACCGGCAAAACGGCCGAACTGCCCCCGGTCCCAGTCATAAACATCCGCCCCGTCGAGACGCACAGCCCCGCTGGTCGGCTTGATCGTCCCCATGATCATGCGGGCCAATGTGGATTTGCCGGCGGTCGACGGACCGGTAATCACCACAACTTCGCCCGGATTGATCTCAAAACTGACATTGCGCAGCAAATAGTTGCTGGCCCCCGGCAGAAGGTAATTCAACCCCTCAACGCTTAAATGCCCCTCCGGTGTCGGCAATTCCATGCCCTTGTCGCGTACCTTGACCTCATGAAACAGGGTTTTCAGCTTGGATAGAGAATCCCGCACCTGCAGCAGAGATTTCCAGACACCGATCGATTGCTCCAACGGCGCCAGCGCGCGGCCGATGATCATGGAGACCGCAATGGTGACGCCAGGGGTCATTTCCTGGCGCATCACCAGGATTGCGCCTGCCCCCAGAACCGTTACCTGGATCATCATGCGCACGAATTTTGAGCAGGAGGAGATCATCGCCGAGCGCTCGCTGGCGATCGCGTGAAATTCCAGTGATTTGGCGTTGGCATCATACCAGCGGTTGGCCACACCGCGCAGCATGCCCATGGCATCAATGGCTTCGGGATGGCGGGTTGCCGCCGCGATCCGGCGATGGGCCTCGCGCCCGGCCTCTGACGCCTCCATCATCGGCTTATGGGTCGCCTTTTCGTTCAGGACCGCAAAGCCGAACATCACGACGGCACCGCCCGTCGCAATCATGCCAAAAACCGGATGCAGCAGGAAACACACCCCCAGAAAGATCGGCACCAGCGGCGCATCAAGCAGCGCATTGATCCCGCCTCCGCTCAGAAACGATCGGATGATAAAGAGATCCCTGGTCGCGTCACTATGATAGTTTTTCCGCTCCAGGGCTGCGGCTATCGCGGTTTCAAACGCGGTTTTCGAGAGAAATTCCTCAAACCAACTGCCGGTCCGGCTGAGCAGGCGGGAGCGCACAACCTCCATCAGCATCATAATAAAAAGCGCAAAAACCGCGATCGCCGTCAGATAGATCAGCGTGTCCATGCTGGAACTGGGCAGGACGCGATCAAACATCTGCATCATATAGATGGGGATCACGAACTGGAACATATTGATAAACAGGCCAAAAACAAACGCAATGACCAAAGTGCGCTTACAGCGGCCTATGGCATAGCGATAGGTGCTTTCAAGCTCAGTCCACATTAACCCACCCTCACGGAATCATCATCCAGTGTACCAACGCACATAACATTAGCAGCCTCAACTATACAATGTTATGGAGCCTGCACCAGAATAGCTTCAATTTTTCTAAAAATTAATCTATGAACCCATTGCCTCTTGTTTTCTTTTTTTCCGCCGGAAGGTCAATGGCGAACTGCAGCGAAGGAATACAGCCTTTCGGGGTTTTTAATAAACTGAAACAAAGTGCATTTATTTGAAATGCGATGTGACTTGGCGGAATGGCCAGGATATGGCAGTTTGCCTCCCCGGAAGGGCAGCATGACGAAGATCTTAGAGAAAGTGTGATAAAAATGACTGGTGAACCGCGGGCTGTGGTTGTTTTGGGTGCGGGCAAAGGCACAAGGATGAAATCCGCCCTGCCGAAAGTTCTACATAAAATTGCCGGACGAACGATGATTTCCCATGCCTTGGATGCGGCTTCAGTTCTCAAGCCCGAACGCACCGTCGTCGTGGTCGGCCCCGGCATGGACAATGTGGCGGCGGAAGTCGCACCATTCGACACCGCTATCCAGCATGGCCAGTCTGGTACCGCAGACGCGTTGAAAGCCGCCGTGCCAAGTCTGAAAGGCTTTGACCAGGGAACCGTCATTGTGCTGTTCGGCGACAGTCCATTCATTACCGCCGAAACCCTCGCAAATATGGTCGCCGCACGTGAAGCGGGCGCTTCCGCCGTTGTGCTCGGCTTTGAACCCGCTGACCCGACCGGCTATGGCCGCCTTGTGCTGGATGACGCCGACAACCTCACGGCCATTGTCGAACATAAAGAATGCACGCAAGACCAGCTCCGGATCGGCCTGTGCAATTCCGGTTTCATGGCATTGGATGCCGCCACCGCCTTGCCCCTGCTCAATGCGATCACCAATGACAATGCCAAGGGTGAATATTATCTAACGGATATTGTCAGCCTTTGCGTTGAAGCCGGTCACAAATGCTCCGTTATCAAGGCATCAGAAGACGAATTGCTGGGCGTGAACAGCCGTGCGGATTTGGCCCGTGCAGAAAAAATCTGGCAGGATAAACGCCGCCTTGAGGCCATGGATAACGGCGTGACCCTGACCTCGCCGGAAAGTGTGTTTTTTGCCTATGACACCCAGCTTGGTACCGATGTCATCATCGAACCCCATGTGGTGTTTGGCCCCAATGTCACCGTGGGCAACAATGTCACCATCAAGGCATTTTCCCATCTGGAAGGGGCCCAGGTTGGCGATGGTGCAGATATCGGCCCCTACGCCCGCCTGCGTGAAGGCAGTGTGATCGGTAAAGGTGCTCGTGTGGGCAACTTTGTCGAAACCAAGAAATGCACCCTTGGCGATGGCGCGAAAGCCAACCATCTCAGCTATTTGGGGGATGCGGAGATCGGCGCGCGTGCCAATATCGGCGCCGGCACCATCACCTGTAACTATGACGGTTTCCTAAAATCCAAGACTTGGGTCGGCGAAGCGGCCTTTATCGGCTCCAACACCTCTTTGGTGGCACCGGTATCGATCGGCGACGGCGCGATCACCGGCGCCGGCAGCGTCATCACCCGCGATGTGTCTCCCGATGCCATTGCGGTCGAGCGCGGGGAACAAAAAATGCGGCCGGGTGCCGCCACCGAATACCGGGCCGCGAAGAAGGCCCTCCGGGACGCCCAGTCCTGACCTGCAACCATACGATTGATTAAGAACTCATAGATCGGGCGTCCCGCCCAAGGGGAAAAACAATATGTGCGGCATTATTGGCATCATTGGCATCCAGGATGTTTCCGACCGACTGGTGGACGGGCTGAAGCGGTTGGAATATCGCGGTTATGACTCTGCCGGCATCGCCACCCTGGTGGACAGCGGCATCGACCGCCGCCGGGCTGAAGGCAAGCTGGTCAATCTGGAAAATGTGCTGAGCGACAGCCCATTGGCCGGCATCACCGGGATCGGTCATACCCGCTGGGCAACCCATGGGGTGCCGTCGGAAAACAACGCCCATCCGCATATGACCGACGAAACCGCGATCGTCCATAACGGCATCATCGAAAACTTCCAGGAATTGCGGGACGAATTGGCCAAGAAAGGCCGGACTTTCGATTCCGACACAGATACCGAAGTGGTTGCCCATCTGGTTCATGCCTACCTGGATGAGGGCCTCTCGCCGGAAGAAGCCGTCGCCAAAATGCTGCCAAAGGTCGAAGGCGCATTTGCCTTTGTGATGATCTTCCGCGGTCAGCATGACTTGATGATCGGCGCCCGGCGCGGCAGCCCGCTGGCCATCGGTTATGGCGAAGGTGAGATGTATTTCGGATCGGACGCCATGGCCCTGGCCCCGTTGACCCGCAAGATTTGCTATATGGAAGAAGGCGATTGGGCCGTACTGACCCGTGAGGGCGCCAAGGTCATGGACACCGCAGGCAATGTTGTCGACCGCCCAGTGGTCCAGACCGCGGTGAGCGGTGCCGTGATCGGCAAGGGCAATTACCGCCATTTCATGCTCAAAGAGATTTACGAACAGCCAACCGTGATCGGCGACACCCTTTCCACCATGCTGCATCCGGCCCAGCAAACCATCACGCTGCCGGACCTGCCGGTTGATCTGAAAGATGTACCCAAGGTCACCATCAATGCCTGCGGCACCGCCTTTTATGCGGGCATGGTCACCAAATACTGGCTGGAACAATTGGCCAGGGTACCGGTGGAGGTGGATATGGCCTCTGAATTCCGTTATCGCAACCCGCCGCTGCCGAAAGACGGCCTTGCCATGTTTGTCAGCCAATCAGGTGAAACCATGGACACCCTTGAAGCGCTGCGCCTGTGCAAACGGGAAGGCCAGCATATTCTTTCCGTTCTAAACATGCCCGAAAGCACCATGGACCGCGAAAGTGACGCTGTGCTGATGACCCATGCGGGTCCTGAGATCGGCGTTGCTTCCACCAAGGCATTCACCACCCAGTTGACCGTGTTGGCATGCTTTGCCATAGGCATGGCCAAGGCCCGGGGCCATTTGACCCGGGAACGCGAGGCTCAGCTGGCAAGCGCACTTGCCGAAGTGCCGGGCCGGGTGGCGGAGATTCTCAACCATGATGATCATATCGCCGAAATCGCCCAAAAAGTGGCCGAAGCACGCGATGTTCTCTATCTGGGCCGCGGCCCCAGTTTCCCGATTGCCCTGGAAGGGGCATTGAAGCTGAAGGAGATTTCCTACATCCATGCGGAAGGCTATGCGTCAGGCGAAATGAAGCATGGTCCGATCGCCCTGCTGGATGAGGATGTGCCCGTGGTGGTTATCGCCCCCAGCGACGAGCTTTATGAAAAAACGGCGTCCAACGTCCAGGAAGCAATAGCGCGTGGTGCCAAGGTCATCTTCATTTCCGACAAGGAAGGCATCGAGAAGATGAAACGCCACTCGAACCCGATGGCAACCATCGAGCTTCCCAAGGTGGATCCTTTTGTCGCGCCGATCCTTTATACCATTCCGGTGCAGTTGTTGAGTTATCATACAGCTGTCCTGAAAGGCACGGATGTTGACCAGCCCCGCAATTTGGCAAAATCTGTGACGGTGGAATAATTGGCTTCAGGCTGTTTTCAGCTTACCTCAGTGTACTTGACTTTGCGCACATGCATCTTTAACGACGCTGAGATAAGGGACAACAGCCTGACCCTAATGCTTCGGCATCATCACGGAAATCTGGTTACGTGACTTCATTCGCTGACACACAAAGAAAAAGATCCAAAATATTGCGGATCGGCCTTCAGGCTCTGTTCTCCATTGCCTCAATGGCCTTGCTCATCTGGTTTCTGGCCAATGATGATTTTTACGAAAAAGTCACCAAAATCCATTGGTCGACCATTGTCGGCGCCTTTGCCCTGACCATGTTCCAAGCCGCGGCGACGGCTCTGCGTTGGGATTTGATCCTGAAGAATTACAGTATCCATTTCCCACTTGTGACCGTTTTCCGTGTCCAGTTGGCCTCGCTGTTTGCTTCGCTCTTCCTGCCCAGCAGTGTCGGCACCGGAGTTGGGAAACTTATCTTACTGGTAAAGGCCGCCTCTCCGGTCAAAATTTTGGAAAGTGTTATTCTCGACAAAGTTTTTGCCCTGCTGGCGCTGGCGCTGCTGTGCACCATCTCCATCGGGTATATCTTCATTACCCATCCGGAAAGCACTGCCATCTTCTATCAGCAATGGATCATCGCTGTGATTCTTGTCGGCCTGGTTCTGGGGGTTATCCTGTGGCGTAAAGGTCAGCGCTATCTCAGCGGCATGGCCCGGATTTTCAACGTAATCCCGACACTCAGCCTGCCCGCATTGCTGCATATCTCTTTGATCAGCCTGCTGGCACCTTTGCTCACCATCTGTGTCTACATTCTGGTGGCCAGTCATCTGGCTCCTGAACTGCAACCCTGGAAATTCCTGCTATTGCTGCCAACCGTCATGATGGTTTCCGCCCTGCCAATTTCCTTTAATGGCTGGGGCGTGCGCGAAGCGGCATCCGTGGTGGTTTTCGGTTTAATTGGCATGGATGAACCCCAGGCCCTGGCCATTTCCGTCCAGGTCGGTGTCCTGTCGATCATTCCGTCCCTGGTGGGGGCTTTCTGCTGGTACAAACTGCCGGCCCGCCCAGATGGCAGCAGTGGCAATCCGGCCACAGATTAACCTCCCTTATTCCAATTCCAGGTCGTTCTCCAACCCGATCTCCCGGACCGCTTCACGCAGTTCAACCCCGGCGTCATCGAGCATGCGTCGCCAGTTTCCCTCCGGAAGGGCATCGGTATAGAGGATGTTGATGTCACTGAGATGCCCCAACCGCACCATGGCACGCCGGCCGAATTTTGACCGGTCAGCGCATAAAATGACCCGTCGGGAGTTCCGGATGATCGCCTGTGCGACACGCACTTCCCGATAATCGAAATCCAGCAAACTGCCATCGGTATCGATACCGGAAATGCCGATAATGCCAACATCGACCTTGAATTGGTCCATGAAGTCGATGGTGGCCTCCCCGATAACACCGAGGTCTCGGGCGCGCACAACACCGCCCGCAATGATCACCTCAAATTCAGGATTAGTGGCGCAGATTGTCGCCACATTCAGATTGTTGGTGATAACGCGCAGGTTCCGATGATCATTGAGCGCCTTGGCAACCTGTTCGGTTGTTGTACCGATATTGATGAAAAGAGAAGATCCGTCATCAATATCGCGCGCTACCAGTTGGCCGATCTCGCGCTTGCCTTCATGGCCGATTTTTTGCCGCATGCCATAAGACAGATTTTCCGTGCTCGTCGCCCAGCCAGCCCCGCCATGATAGCGCTCCAACGTGCCTTCATTGGCCATTTCATTGATGTCGCGCCGGATCGTCTGGGGCGTGACATTGAACTTCTTCGCCAACGCCTCAATCGTTACATAACCGCTTTGCTGGACAAGTTTACGGATGTCTTCCCGTCTTTGATTGATCTTTGCCATGGCCCTGCTGTTTTTTTTCGAAATTTGTTTCGAAACTATAAACAGTATTGATCAATAAGGAAAATATTGTGTGCCTGACGGTCTGATAATTTCTTCTTCAATTCTTATTGGGGCTTAGAGCGGTTTTTTATTGATTGACCGTTCAATAAAAAAAACCTATTTTGGCCAGATATAACAGGGGAGCCGCAAATGCCAAAAGTAGGAATGGAACCGATACGGCGTCGACAATTGATCGAGGCAACAATCGAGTCCATTAACGAAATGGGCTTTGGCGACACCACCGTCAAACAAATCAGCGCCCGTGCCGGTGTGTCAACCGGGATTATCCACCATTATTTCGGCGGCAAAGAAGATCTGCTGGAAGCAACCATGCGCAAGCTTCTGACCGATCTGCGGGAAGAAAACGTTAATCGGCTGTCGCAATGTACCGATCCCAAGGAACGGGTCGAGGCCGTGATCGACGCCAATTTTTCCGATCGCCTGTTCGACATCGCGCCCGTAACGGCCTGGCTTGCTTTCTGGGCCCAGGTGCCCCATTCGAAACGTCTGCGCCGTCTCCAGCAAATTAACAAGTCCAGGCTGCATTCCAGCCTTCGGCACGCGCTCCGGCAGCTTGTATCCGAAGAGGATGCGAGGAAGATTGCCTTTGGCATCGATTCCATCATGGACGGCCTATGGGTCAGCTGTGCGGTGAATGGCGGCACGCCCACCCCAGCCCAGTCCCGGGAATTAACCAGAGATTATTTCTATACCCAGTTGGACGCGATCAAGCGTCGTAAAGAGAGAGACTAAGTATCCATGACCACGTTACCCGTACAAAAGCTTTATATCGGTGGTGAATATGTCGACGCCACGTCCGGCGAGACGTTCCAGACCGTCAATCCGGCGACCGGTGAGGTCATTTGCGAGATACAGATCGCCAGTGAAGCCGATGTAGACCGGGCCGTGGAAAGCGCACGCGCAGGCCAGAAAATCTGGGCAGCCATGACCGGCGCGGAACGGGGACGGATCCTGAACAAGGCGGTTGCCCTGTTGCGCGAACATAATGATGAACTGGCAAAATTGGAAGTCCTGGATACCGGCAAGCCGATCCAGGAAGCGGATTGTGTTGATGTTGTTTCCGGTGCCGATTGCATCGAATATTTCGCCGGTGTCGCCGCCTCCATCCATGGCGATCATTATGACCTGGGCAGTGCTTTTGCCTACACCCGGCGCGAGCCGCTGGGTGTCTGTGCCGGTATCGGTGCCTGGAACTATCCGATCCAGATTGCCTGCTGGAAATCCGGGCCGGCGCTGGCCTGCGGTAATGCCATGGTTTACAAACCGTCCGAAATGACCCCGCTGACCGCGCTCAAACTGGCAGAGATTTACACCGAGGCCGGTGTGCCGGCGGGTGTCTTCAACGTGGTCAACGGGTTCGGCCCGGTCGGTGCCGCCATGACCATGCATAAGGATATTGAAAAGGTTTCGCTTACCGGCTCTGTGCCGACGGGCAAGAAAATCATCCAGGGCGCGGCTGAGACGCTCAAGCATGTCACCCTGGAGCTGGGCGGCAAATCGCCCCTGATCATCTTTGCCGATTCCAATCTCGACAATGCGGTTTCCGCAGCCTTGATGGCCAATTTCTATACCCAGGGCGAGATCTGCTCCAACGGGACGCGCGTCTTTGTCGAGGAAAGCATCAAGGACGCCTTCCTCGACAAGCTGGTCAGCCGGACCAAAGCTATGAAGATTGGCGATCCGATGGATCCTGAAACCCATGTGGGCTCGCTCATCTCCGCCGATCACATGGACAAAGTCCTGGGTTACATCGAAGCCGGCAAAGCCGAAGGCGCCACATTGGTGACCGGGGGCGGCCGTTATCTGGAAAACGACTGTGACAAAGGATCCTTCGTGGAGCCGACCATCTTCACCGACTGCCGTGAAGGCATGAAAATTGTTGAAGAGGAAATTTTCGGCCCCGTCATGTCAGTCCTAACCTTCACATCCGAAGAGGAAGTCATAAAGCGCGCCAATGATACCGAAATGGGTTTGGCTGCCGGTGTCTTCACTAAGGATATCCAGCGTGGTCACCGGGTCGTAGCCCAGTTGCAGGCCGGCACATGCTGGATCAACAACTACAATATCACGCCGATCGAAATGCCTTTCGGCGGGTATAAACAGTCCGGTATCGGCCGTGAAAACAGCCTTGCCGCCATTGAACATTACACCCAGATCAAATCCGTTTATGTGGAACTGGGTGACGTAGAAGCCCCCTATTGATAAGGAACGGGATTCATGTCTGACGAACGTTTCGACTATATCATTGTTGGTGCCGGTTCAGCCGGTTGTGTCTTGGCAAACCGCCTGACAGAAGATCCCAGCACCCGGGTACTGCTGCTGGAATATGGCGGCTCCGACAAATCCATCTTCATTCAGATGCCGACCGCGCTGTCGATTCCGATGAATATGGACAAGTTCAACTGGCATTTTGAATCCGAACCCGAACCTTATCTGGATAACCGGCGCATGCATTGTCCGCGCGGCAAGGTTCTGGGCGGTTCTTCCTCCATCAATGGCATGGTCTATGTCCGCGGGCATGCCTGTGACTTTGATGAGTGGGAAGAGCATGGCGCGAAACATTGGAGCTACAAGGACGTTTTGCCTTATTTCCGCAAGGCGGAAACATCTTCCTTCGGCGGGGATGAATATCGCGGTGCCAACGGCCCTTTGCATACCTGCAACGGCAATGAGATGAAAAACCCGCTCTACAAAGCCTTCATCAAGGCTGGCGAAGAAGCGGGTTATGGCTATACCGAGGATTATAACGGCTATCGGCAGGAAGGCTTTGGCCGCATGGATATGACGGTCAAGGATGGCGTGCGCTGGTCGACAGCCAATGCCTACTTGAAACCGATCAAGAACCGTCCAAACCTAACGCTGGTCACTCGCGCAATGACCCATAAGGTCATCCTGGAGGGTAAAAAGGCGGTCGGCGTGGAATATTCCGTCAAAGGCAACCTGAAGCAGGCCTATGCCAACCGGGAGGTCGTCTTATCCGCCGGTTCCATCGGCTCACCGCAAATCCTGCAAATGTCCGGGATCGGCCCGGCTGCTGTTCTGAAAGCCGCTGGCATTGATGTTGTGCATGACCTGCCGGGTGTTGGCGAAAACCTGCAAGACCATTTGGAGATCTATTTCCAATTCAAGTGCAAGAAGCCGATCACCCTGAACAGCCAGTTGGACATGTTCCACAAGGGCCTGATCGGTGCGCGCTGGATCCTGTTCAAGGATGGTCTTGGCGGGACCAACCATTTTGAGAGTGCGGCTTTCATCCGTTCAAAGGCCGGTCTGAAATGGCCGGATATCCAGTATCATTTCCTGCCCGCCGCCATGCGCTATGACGGCAATGCCGCCTTTGACGGCCATGGGTTCCAGGTCCATGTCGGCCCGAACAAGCCAAAAAGCCGCGGTCATGTGCGGGTTCGGTCCGGTGACCCCATGGATAAACCGGAAATCCTGTTCAATTATATGAAGCATGAAGATGACCGCGAGGCTTTCCGTGCCTGTGTGCGCCTGACCCGCGAAATCATCCACCAGCAGGCAATGGACGACTATCGTGGTGAAGAAATCGCGCCAGGCAACCATATCAGCAGCGACGAAGATATTGACGCCTTCCTGCGCCAGAATGTGGAAAGCGCCTATCACCCGTCCTGCACCTGTAAAATGGGTGAAGATGCCATGGCCGTCGTCGATAGTGAAACCCGTGTTCACGGTATTGAAAACCTGCGCGTGGCCGACAGCTCCATCTTCCCGACCATCCCCAACGGCAACCTCAATGCGCCTTCCATCATGGTCGGTGAAAAGGCCGCGGATCATATCAAAGGTGTGCAGATGCTGCCCCCGAGCAATGCCCCGGTCTGGATTGCCGAAAATTGGGAAACACAGCAGCGAGAAGGCAAACCGGCCCGCTCTGTCTAAGGCGAACGATTTCCTAGCACTGCAGAGTTAACTCTGCAGTCTCCCAACTAAAGCCGCCTTATTTGGCGGCTTTTTTTTAAACGGACGACCGATTAAAATTATTCAAACAGATGGCTTTCTTTCTGGTTGCTGAGGCTTTAATCAGAAAACGATGGTCCGGATTGGGCCTGTCGGAGACACAGAAACACATGAACGTATATCTGCCGATTGCAGAAATCTCGGTCAATATCGTCACCATCCTGGCCCTGGGTGGCGGGGTCGGCCTGCTGTCCGGCATTTATGGTGTGGGCGGCGGCTTTTTGATCACGCCCTTATTGATCTTCCTGGGTGTCCCCTCCCCCGTCGCGGTGGCCACCGGCGCCAACCAGATTGTGGCCTCTTCCGTATCCGGCGTGTTGGCCCATTGGCGGCGCGGCAATGTGGACCTGGTCATGGGGGCCGTTTTATTGGTTGGCGGCATCATCGGATCAACGGTTGGGGTCTGGCTGTTTGCCTGGCTGCGCTCTCTGGGCCAGATTGACCTGATCATCAAGCTTTCCTACGTGGTTTTTCTCGGCATCGTGGGCACGCTCATGATGGTGGAATCGGTCAGCGCCCTGATCAAATCCAAAAGATCAGGCGGCAACTCGGCCAGCAGCCGCAAACATAACAGGCTGCATCATTTGCCCCTGAAGATGCGATTTCGCAAGTCCAAGCTTTATATCAGTGCCCTCTTGCCTTTGGGCATTGGCTTCCTGGTTGGGATCTTGAGCGCCATCATGGGCGTTGGCGGCGGTTTCATCATGGTACCGGCGATGATCTATCTCCTGGGCATGCCGACCGCCGTGGTAATCGGCACGTCACTTTTCCAAATCATTTTCGTCGCGGCCAATGCCACATTCCTGCAGGCCCTGCTCAACCAGACGGTGGATGTGGTTTTGGCGCTGCTTTTGCTGGTCGGTGGGGTGATCGGAGCCCAGATCGGCACTCGGATCGGGGCCAAATTGAAGGCGGAACAGTTGCGTGGTTTGCTGGCCGCCATGGTCCTGGCGGTTTGCGGCAAGATCCTGATCGATCTGATGGTGCCGCCAGACCTTATTTATTCCCTCGATATTCTGAATAAATGATCTGATTGCCCGTTAGAATCAACGGTCTGATAAAAGGGCCGGATCCGGCAGATAATCTTCGATTTTGACCTCATCAATCTGGGTCGATAACAGGAACTGCTCCGCATAGCTTTTCCAGACTTCTGAGCGCAGGAACAACTCAAACAGATCCGGGTCTATATGATGATCCCGGCACATGAAGGACATGATACGCAGGGATTCCGATATGGTCTTGGCCTTCTTGTAGGGGCGGTCTGCCGCCGTCAGGGCCTCAAAAATATCGGCAATCGCCATGACACGGGCCGGAATGGACATTTCATCGCGCTTCAAACCGCGCGGGTAACCGGTGCCATCCATTTTTTCATGATGGCCCCCCGCGATTTCCGGAACATTTTTCATCTTCCTCGGGAAAGGCAGCGATTCAAGCATTTTGATCGTCACTGAGATATGATCATTAATCGTATCCCGTTCTTCCGCCGTCAGGGTACCGCGCCGGATGGACAGATTATAGAGCTCGCCCCGGTTATATTTACCAACCTGATGCTCGACCAAATCACCAAGCAACGGTTCCTCCACCGGTGGTCTTGCCGCCGGGTTGGCTTTTGCCGCCAGGGCCTCCACCGGGCTGAGGCCCAGTTGTTTATCAAAATGGCGGGTCCATTTCCGTTCACCGATCTGATGCAGGCGCTCCACATCCGCATCTTCCATGAATTCGCCACCAACATTGGCAGTGGCAACGAAGGCGAACTCCTCTTCCAGCAGGGCCAATTCTTCCTCAAATTCCGCCTTGGCGACGGCTTCATCCGCACCATCCAGGCAGCGTTTCAAATATTTGATCTCCGCATCACGCCGCACCACTTCAAAGCGCGTACGCACCTCATGAATGCGGTTATAGATGGTTTCCAGCTTCGAAGCCTTGTCGACCACATATTCAGGCGTTGTGACTTTACCGCAATCATGCAGCCAGGCCGCCACATGCAGCTCATACCACTGGTCGTCAGACAGATCGAAATCTGCAAAGATGCCATATTCCGCCTTGCAGGCCTCGCCAACCAGCATCTTGGTGATTTCCGGCACACGTTGGCAATGGCCGCCGGTGTAGGGTGACTTATCATCGATTGATGAAGCCAGCATCTGGATCAACGCATCCCACAATTCCTTTTGCGCCGCGATCAACTGCTGATTTTCCAGGCTGACCGCCGCCTGGCTGGTCAGCGCTTCGATAATCGGCTGTAGGGACACCGGGAAGGAATGCACCTCATCGGCATCATCGCGGGCATTGATCAATTGCAAGACCCCAATCACCTCGCGGTCCTTATTGATCATCGGCACGGTCAAAAAAGATTTCGACCGGTAACCGGTATTGGCGTCAAAGGATTTGGTGCCGCTGAAATCAAAACTCTGTTCTTCATAGGCATCCGCGATATTCACAACCTTCTGATTGTGAAAAACCGCAGAGGCCACATTATTCAAATTGGGCTGGCCTTCATGAAAAAGCGGGAGCGGCGGAAAGGGGATTTCCTTATTGGTCGTCCCACCCATGGCGATATCCAGACTGTCATTGCGCATGATCTGGAAAGAAAGGCCCTGATGGTCTTCAGTAACCAGATACAGCGTGCCGCCATCCGCATTGCAGATATCTTTGGCTTCCAGCAGGATCATTTCCAACAGCTTGGAGATGTTTTGTTCGGATGATAGTGCGATCCCCAATTCAACCAGGCGATGCAGCATGCGCTCACCGGCCCGGCGACCGAAAACAGATTCCCGCCGTTCTTCATCCACCGGGGTATCGGGTTGGAATCGTTGCGAAACCACAGGCTGCCCTACTCTCCGTTTCAATGCGCCCCAAAGGCTGCACTCTCCATATTTAACCTAATTCCTTCACATTAGGTTAATACTCATATTTTCCCGGGCCACGAAACATTTCTCCCAGCGTTGCCGAGCCTCCTGCTCCAATGCTTCCATGAAATCGTCTTCATGGGTCGGGTCGTGATGGAAAATCGCCAGCGAGCCGACATTGGCCGACTGGCAAAGTCGCATTCCCTCTTCCCAGGTGGAATGCCCCCACCCTACCTTTTCTACAAATTCTTCTTCCGTATAGGTACTGTCATATATGACAAGATCGGCATCTTGGATAAGATTAAGGATGTTTTTATCCGCTTTTCCCGGCACATGCTCAGTATCAGTCACATAACACATGGACTTGCCCTGGTATTCCACCCGGTAACCCGTCGCGCCATTGGGATGGTTCAGGGCCGCCGTACGGATCCGGATATCCGGCGCCAGGTCGAAACTGTCGCCGGCTTCGAAATCCTGAAAGCTCAGCTTGCCGCGCATGGCTTCCATGGGAATAGGAAAAAACGGCTGGGACATTTGCCCGCTCATCACCCGCTCTATTCCGCCTTGGTCCTGACTTTGCCCCGCCATGATACAGAGCGACATGGTTGGCATGAAGGCCGGTACGAAAAAGGGAAAGCCGTTAATATGATCCCAGTGGGTATGGGACAGCATCAAGGTCGCCCGGTCCAGGCCGCGCTCCATCAAACTGTTGCCCAGATTGCGTATACCGGTTCCGGCATCAAAGATGATAACCTCACCGCCCACATCGACCTCAACACAGCTGGTATTGCCGCCAAAGCCGATATGGCGCGGGGATGGACAAGCAACCGATCCGCGCACCCCCCAGAATTTCACCTCGAACGTCATTTACGCCTCATCTGTGGATTGCCCCTCCCAGATAATAAATTATAGGGCGATATCCTGCGGCTTCGGATAAAGCCGGATCGATACCCGCCGGTTCTTCTTTTTATTCTCAGGCAATGGATTGCCCAGAACGTCCTCGTTAGGGAATTTCGGTCGGGTCTCCGCGAAGCCAGACGCCTTCAACCGATCGCTCGGGGCACCCAGGTCAATCAAATACCGCACCACCGTTGCCGCCCGGCCTGCGGACAATTCCCAATTTGAGGGAAAACGCGGGGTATTGACCGGATCGTTATCCGTGTGGCCCTCAACATCGATTTCAAACAGATCATAGGGGGGCTCTTCCAACTCCCGCTTGATGCGCCCCAAAACTTTGGTGGCGGCTTCGGTCAATTCCGCCGTGCCAGGTTTAAAGAAAGAACCGCTGCCAAAATCAATCACCACGCCATTATCATCAAACCCAACATCCACATCCTCCGGCGGGATGTCAGGTGTTGCATCCATGATTTGTGAAATATTGGCCTGAAGGGTGAAAATCGGGCGTTCAGAATCCACATTGCCGCCAATGGCCTCTTCAATCCCGGCCTGGACCTCTTCAAAAACTTTCAGATCCACCTTGGAAAAAGAAACCAGCATGACAAAAAAAGCCATCAGAAGGGTGATGGCGTCCGCATAGGTCGTCATCCAGTCTTCTGAATCGTCACTGCCGCTTTCTTCCTTACGCCTGCGTGCCATTGATCTGGTCCTGTCTCAGGCTATTTCTTCAACTGTTTGTCGATGTCGTAATGGATCGACGGATCCAGGAAGCTGTTCATGCGGTCCTGGATATAGCGCGGGTTCTTACGGTCGGCCAACATTGCCATGCCTTCGGCCAGCAACTCCATCCGAAACCGGTTGATCTGATGCCGCTGGATCAGTTTTGTGGCCGCCGGCATGAAAATCATCCGGGCCAGGATCACGCCGTAAAGCGTGGTGTTGAGCGCAACCGCCAGGCCCCTGCCCAACTCGCTTGCATCATTGCCCATGCTGTCCAGCATCACGATCAGACCGATCAGGGTGCCTATCATGCCAAAGGCCGGGGCCGTGCCCGCCATGGCTTTCAGGATTTCAGCAGGAACGGTGTTGCGCTCATAGGTGCTATCCACCATGCGATAAAGGTTATCACGCACATCCTCGCCGGCATAGCCGCTCAGGATCATCTCCATCCCGAAAGCCAGGAACGGATCCTTGGAGATCTTTTTCAACTCCTCATCCAGCGCGACGACACCGTCTTTTTGCGCCTTATAGCCCCAAGTGATCACCCGGCCGACTTCCTTATTCATCACATTGCGGCCAATCCGCTGCGGCAGGAAGATGGAACCGACCGCCTTCAGGCCGATCACCACATAGCGGGCTTCCTGGCCGAGGAAGGTGGCCGCCAAGGTGCCCCCCACCACCAGGATGAAGCTGGACGCACTGACAAATACCATAAAGTTGTCAGTGCTGAGCGCGATCGACCAGATGAAGAGGCCGAAGGCCGCGATGAAACCAATAAAGCTATTGATGGACATTTTCTGTTATCTTTGGCAAAGAGCGATCCCAAGGGCAGCCAACTGAAATATTCATGTAATAATGCCCAAGCTACCAATTTGAATGCAACAAGCAATTAAGAAACATTATTTTATATTATGAAATCAAAAGCTGCAAAAAAGGCATTTTCCCCTGTCACAGTGACCATAGAGCATCTGGGCGCGCAAGGGGATGGCATCGCCCGGGATGAGGACGGCAAAAAATACTATGTGCCGCTCACCCTCCCAGGTGAAGAGGCTGAAATCCGCCCGCTGCAAAAACGCGGCGATGGTTTTTCCGCCAAACTTCTCCAGCTCCGCAAACCAAGCCCGGAACGCATCTCCCCCGCCTGCCGCCATTTCGGCCGCTGTGGCGGCTGCAGCCTGCAGCATGCGGATGAGAGGAGCCTGGCGCGCTTCAAACAGGAACAATTGTCTGCCACTCTGGCCCATCGGGGTTTCCGCGATCTTGCCATCGGGGAAACCCTTTCCACCGGTGCCGGAAAACGGCGCCGGGCGCGCTTTGCCGCCGTCCGGACCAAGGACCGGATGATCCTGGGCTTCAACGAGCGACTGAACAAGACCGTGCTGGATCTGGAAGAATGCCCGTTAATGACCCCGGCGCTGGAGGCCGTTCTGCCGCCCTTACGCGGCCTGCTTCAGTCTCTGCCCAGCCTGGGCAAGGCTGCGGACATCCAGATCACAGAGGCCGAAACCGGGTTGGAGGTGGTTTTTTATCCCGCCAAGGAGGCTGACCCGGCCCTGAAAGAGCGCGAGGCCCTTCTGGAATTTGCAGAACAACAGGATATTGCCCGCATTGCCTGGCAAAGCGGCGGGTTCCTGGAACCCATTGCCGCCCGCCGCCCGGTCCGGGTGAATTTCGCCGATGTCCCGGTAGAACTGCCGGCGGGTTCTTTCCTGCAACCCAGCCGCACCGGTGAGCATCATCTGGCAAAGCTGGTTCAAGATGGCGTTGGAACGGCAAAGCGGATCGCCGATCTTTATTGCGGCTGCGGCAGCCTGACCTTCCCGGCAGCCAAATTGCCTCATAACCCGGTTATTCATGCAGTCGATGGGTCCGAAGCCCAGATCGGTGCCCTGCGCAAAGCGGCACACGGCATGCGAATCACGGCGGAAATCCGGGATCTTGCCCGTGATCCCCTGACCAGCAGCGAACTGAACCGCTATGATGCCGTGGTTTTTGACCCACCCCGCGCCGGAGCCCGGGAACAGGCAGAGGAACTGGCCGGATCAACGGTCAAGAAACTGGTGGCGGTTTCCTGCAACCCTGGCACCATGGCCCGGGATCTCAGGATCCTGGTGGATAGCGGTTATCGGATAACCCGTATGGTGCCGGTTGATCAATTTACCTGGTCGCCGCATCTGGAGGCCGTTGCCTGGCTGGAACGGGATTAAGCCTCGGCTGGTTTTCCCGCATTGTCCAGCAATGCGGGAAAACGCCGCCAAAGCGTTAGCCCCCGCAAGACCATGAGCACACAAAGCGCCAGCCATAAACCGTGATTGCCGATCAGCGGCAACAGAAGATGCAGCGCCGCCAGATAGCCAATCAGGCTGATCACCATCCCGTTGCGCAAATCCTGGGACCGTGTCGCCCCCAAAAACACGCCGTCATAAACAAAGCACCAGACCGACAGGATGGGCAGAACAGCCAGCCAGATCATGTAGTCGGACGCCAATTCCGCAACAGCCGTGATATCCGTGAACAAACCGATCAACGGGGCACTGGCCAACCAGTAAAAAACCCCGACCACCAGCGACATGATCACGCCCAGCCGAAGCGCCGCCCGAACTGCAGCCCTGATTTCGCCCGCTTTGCCCCGGCCTACGGCCTTGCCGACCAGGGCTTCTGTGGCATGGGCGAACCCATCAAGGCCAAAAGCCGTGAAAGATTGAAAGGTCATCAACACCGCATTTGCCGCCAGCACCGTGTCCCCCAGTTGCGCACCTTGTGCGGTGAAATAGGCGAAGGCAAACACCAGGCAAAGCGTTCGGATCAGGATATCCCGGTTGACCAGCATCATTTTCTTGAGCGGTGCCATCTCAAGGATTGCGCAAAAAGATATGCCAACATCCGGCCAGGAGGCTCTATGTTTCAGAATATAGTATATCCCCAACGCCAGGCCGCAATATTCCGCGATCACCGTGGCCGCCGCCACTCCATCCACGGTCATGCCAAGCCCCATGACGAACCACAGATCCAGCGCCACATTCAACAGATTGACCACCACCTGTAGGATCATCGGAATGCGGGCATTCTGAGCCCCCAGGAACCAGCCGATGATCACATAGTTCGCCAGGGTAGCCGGTGCGCCCCAGATACGGATCGCGTAATAATCCCAGGCGAGAGTTTCCACCCCCTCACTGGCGGCGACCAGACTGAAAGACAGCAAGCCGATCAGGTTTTGCAGGATCAGCAGGCTGACGGAAAACACAGCTGCGAGCAACAGGCCGCGCAATAAAACAAGCCAGAAATCCTGGTGTTTTTCCGCACCCCAGGCTTGGGCCGCCGGCCCCGTGGTTCCCATGCGCAGGAAACCGAAGCCCCAATAAATGAAAGAAAAGATCATCGCGCTCACCGCGACAGCACCGATATAGACCTCTTCATCCAGATGCCCCAAAACGGCGGTATCAACCGCCCCCGGCAACGGCACGAACAGGTTGGACAGGATAATCGGCAGCGACAGCCGCCAAACCTCCCGGTCCCATGATCTTTCCTGCATTCCCTGTACGCTCACCCCGTCCTCATCCTTCACTTGATCCGGCGGGCCGTTTTTTTCTAGCCCTGCCTTCCGATTACTCTTTTTTAACAACCAGCCGCTACTCTAAAGCCCACCAATGGAGGACGGGATGATGGCGACAATCAACTATGATGACTATGTTCAATGCCAACTCAGATGGGTTCGGAGCCTGTTGGCCACCTCGAAAATTCGGCCGGATCTGGCGGGCGGCAAGGCCGAGGAATATACCGATTGCGCCTTGCGAGCCTTCAACCGGCTTGCCGTCCTGCCCAAGGGGAACAGCGAATAACCGCCCCCTTTAGGCTCAGCTATCCAGATGCTCACTGCCCGGCAGGCTGCGCCTGGCCATCTTCGGGAACGTGGGTTCAACACCGGCAAATTCGACAAATTCCAAAAGATCCGGCTCATGCGCCAGCAGGAAATCCAGCAAACCGCCCATGAAAGCAGGATCATTGATCCGGCCCCGTATCTCGGACGGCCCGATCCCGGTCATGGCCAGAAACCGGCCCAACCGGTCCGGATCCTGCGCAATGAAACTCAGCGCGCTTGCAGCCAGAAGCTCCGCTTGTTCCTGGGTCACTTTCATGATTCACTCCTCCGATCCCTGATTTCTCCGGAGCCTCTTTAATCATGTCCTGGGACCCGAGCCAATATCTGAGTTTTTCAGACCACCGTCTTCGCCCTGCCCTGGACCTGCTCGCCCGGATCCCGCTCACCGCCCCGCAATCCATCATTGACTTGGGATGCGGCCCGGGAAACGTGACACCATATCTGGCCCGGCGCTGGCCAGACGCCCAAATTACCGGCATCGACAGCTCCCCGGAGATGCTGGACCGCGCGCGTGCTTCCTTGCCCTATCTCACCTGGCGCGAGGCCGATGCCGGCCAATGGCGGGCGGCACAACCGGTCGACTTGATCTTTTCCAATGCCTGTCTGCATTGGTTGCCGGATCATGCCCGTCTGTTTCCCGCCCTGATGGACAATCTGAAACCGGGCGGTGTGCTGGCGATCCAGATCCCGCGCAATTTTTCCCGCCCAACCCACAGTCTGGTCCTGGGCGCTGCCGAGCAGGCCGGCGTAACAGAGCAATTGACTGGCCTTTTTGCACCGCCCCCCACCCAGGAACCGCAATTTTATTATGATTGCTTGGCGCCGGTTTCCACCGGCTTAGAGATCTGGGAAAGCGATTATCTGCAAGTTCTGGAAGGAGATAATCCCGTGGCCGACTGGACCAAAGGCACATGGTTGCGACCGTTTTTGGCCGCCCTGGAGGAACCGGATAAAAGCCGGTTTGAAGAAAGCTATCGCGCGCTGATCAAAAAGGCCTACCCTAAACAGGGGGATGGTAAAACGCTTCTGCCCTTCCTACGTCTCTTCCTGGTGGCAACAAAATAGGACCCAGGATGGATCAGAAAAGCTTACCCGAAATCCCCTTGATTGAGCTGGGCGATGGCCTTTGGGATCTGACCGACCCGGCCCTGCGCTCCCGGGCCTATGACCTATTGGTGGAAGGGCGGCGTCTGGTCGGCAAAACGCGCCTACGCATGCTGGACCGGTTTTCCCGGGCCTGGGCAGAACGGACCGATAACCCCCATTGCGCCGATATCCGCCGCATGGCGCTGGACCTGCCGCTGGGCCTCTGGTTCATGAATTTTTGTTACGAATGGGGCTGTACGACGCGGGTATCCACCCATCCGGAAACCGGGCAACCTTCCTTGATGCGCACCCTGGACTGGCCTTTCGTCGGCATCGGCCGCAACCTGGTGATTGGACATCACAGTGATCAGGCAGGCTTTGATTTCTATAATCTGGCCTGGCCCGGCTATACCGGGGTGATCACCGGGATGGCACCGGGGCGCTTTGCCATTGCCATCAACCAGGCCCCGATGCGCAAACCCACCCCGGTCCTGGTGCTCAACTGGCTGCTGGCCAGGCCCCGCATCTGGAATACAAAGGCGCTGCCGCCCGCCCATCTGCTGCGCCAGGTCTTTGACCAATGCCCGGATTATAATGCCGCCGTCATAATGCTGAGTGAAACCCCGCTGGCCCTGCCCGTAATCTTTTCCGTGGCCGGGGTTCGGCCCGGCGAAACCTGCATCATTGAGCGGCTGGAAAATGACCATCAGCATCTGGCCGGCGACAATGCCACCGGCAATCATTGGCAGCGCTATGACCTGCCCGCCATCCCGCGCGGCGAAGACAGTCATGAACGCCGGGATCAACTGGCCCGGGAAGAATGGCAACGGATGGCGGAATTCCATTGGGTCCGCCCGCCGGTGCTCAACCCCTTCACCCGGCTGGCGGTTGAAACCTGCCCGGCCAACGGCCATCTGAGGGTTCAGGGTTACGAACAGGACGGCCCCGCAACAAGTGAATTCCTGCTGTCACAGAAAATGTGATCAAATTTCATCTTTTCGCGGGCCTGCCGCTCCTCTAAGCTATCTTATGGATAACGAATGAATGCCGGTTCACGGTCGAGTCTTACGTCTAGGGAGCATGAAAATGCAGTTGAATGATCAGGGTCTTTTGAAAAACAAGGCCTATATCGATGGCAAATGGGTCGATTCCGACAGCGGCGCCACCTTTGCGGTTGTGAACCCGGCCACCGGTGAAACCATTGCCGAAGTGGCCAAATGCGGCCAGGCGGAAACCCGCCGCGCCATCGAGGCTGCGGAAAAGGCACAAAAATCCTGGGCTGCGAAAACCGCAAAAGAACGTTCGGCCGTGCTGCGCAAATGGTTCGACCTGATGATCGCACATCAGGAAGACCTGGCCACCATCATGACAGTGGAACAGGGCAAGCCATTGGCCGAATCCCGTGGTGAGATCATGTATGCCGCGTCTTTCCTGGAATGGTTCGCGGAAGAAGGCAAACGCCTTTATGGCGACACCATCCCGACCCATCGCGGCGATACCCGCCTGGTCACCATCAAACAGCCGATTGGCGTTACCGCCGCCATCACGCCCTGGAACTTCCCCTCGGCGATGATCACGCGCAAGGCGGGCCCGGCGCTCGCATCCGGTTGTACCCAGGTGTTGAAACCCGCCGAAGCGACCCCATTGAGCGCGCTGGCCCTGGTCGAACTGGCGGAACGTGCCGGTGTGCCGGCCGGTGTCTTGTCCGTCGTCACCGGCGACCGTGATGACAGCCAGGCAATCGGTCATGAAATGACCACCAGCCATATCGTGCGCAAAATCAGCTTCACCGGCTCCACTGCGGTCGGCAAGCTGCTGATGCAACAGGCGGCGGGCACCGTTAAGAAGGTTGGGATGGAGCTTGGCGGCAACGCGCCTTTCATCGTGTTTGACGATGCGGATCTCGACAAAGCAATCGAAGGCGCGATTGCCTGTAAATTCCGCAATGCCGGCCAGACCTGTGTCTGCGCCAACCGCATTCTGGTCCAGGATGGCATTTTTGATGCCTTCTCCGCCAGGCTGGCCGAAGCAGTCGACAGTTTCAAAGTTGGCAACGGCATGGAAGATGGCGTCGTGATCGGTCCGTTGATCAATGATTCAGCCGTCTCCAAGGTCCACCGCCTGGTCAAGGCCGCCAAAGCCAGCGGTGCAAAAGCCATCGCCGGCGGCGAGAAGATGGATGGCAATTTTTATGACCCGACCCTGTTGGTGGATGTAACCCGTGACATGGATATCGCCAATGAGGAAATCTTCGGCCCCGTCGCAACCCTGATGCGTTTCTCCACCGAGGAAGAAGCCATCGATATCGCCAATGACACGCCCTTCGGCCTCGCCGCCTATTTCTACAGCCGGGATATCGGCCGCTGCTGGCGGGTGTCCGAAGGCCTGGAATATGGCATGGTCGGCGTCAACTCCGGCATTCTCTCCACCGAACTGGCCCCCTTTGGCGGCGTGAAAGAATCCGGGATTGGCCGCGAAGGTTCCTATCAGGGGATTGAAGATTGGGTCGAGGTCAAATATCTCTGCATGGGTGATATCTAACCAACAAGAAGCAGAGACCCGTGTCGACCTATCGATTTACCCTTCATGAAGACAGCATCAGCCCCGGGGGCTGGATGCATATCCTGACCGGCGGCGCCAACCGGGCCCTTATCTGCCTGATGGGCTCCGCCGGGCTGGAAGCCCAGGAACCGCTCTTTAAGGAACAGGCCACCTGCGCCACGGGGGCCAGCATGGTCACCACCGGCCATGACGGCGCACTGATCCTGCGCTGGGAACTGGCCCTGGCCGAGGATGAAGAAGAAATTGAATCCGCCGGGGTTACCTCGCGTATTCTCTCCAGCGTTGAAATCGATCTGGAAGAGGGTGAGGATTATATTTTCCGGGTTGAGAGCTTGGGCCTGCCGCCCAAGGATTGGATCGCCGACCAGGAACAGGTGGGCGACGCAATCAATGCCTGCCTGCAGGGCAAATTCCTGTTGATCAGCGGGGATACGGAAGAAACCGAACAAAAGCAGGCTGAGGCCTGGTTTGAAGCCGACGGCGCAAAATTCAGCCTGAAGGCCAACGAAGAAGAACCCAGCCTGCTGGTCCGTGCTGTTGTCATTGCCCCCGACCGCCTGGATGATATCGCCGCCATACCGGTTTCCGCCAATGAAAATGGTGACGAGCCCAAACGGTTCGACAAAATGCTGGCCGAAGGCGTCGCGGCACTCTGATGACAATCAAGCGGCAAGGGAGATCAGAGGCTGAGGCAACCCGCCTTGGCCCCTGCCCCATCTGCGGCCGCGACATGGTGGAAGGTCCCTCTGTCGATCGCCACCACTGGGTCCCCCGGCGTGAAGGCGGCACCGGCTGGGATTATCTGCACCGGATCTGCCATAAGAAACTGCACAGCCTGTTTGATGAACGCACGCTGGCCAATATTATCAATACCGCCGAGGCCGCCAGATCCCACCCCGACATGGAAAGCTTCATCAAATGGGTGCGCAAACAGCCCATAGAACTGATCGGGCGTCATGAAAAGCCGAAGGGGCGGCGGTGAATGGAAGATCTACGTGAATATGACGGAAGCCATCCTAAACAAATGAGCCGACGGATCGACCGATTGAGGCTTCAACGCCCACTGGCGGTTGCTAGCCCCGCACCAATGCCAATGAAACTCGCCCCCGTCACTCGCTTAAACCATTTGCCGACCGACGCTTTGGCCAGCCAGGGGCGCAGCCGGTGCGCGAGCGCCGCCAGCGCCAGTTCCAGGAAAAACTCGATCGAGGCGAAGGTCGCCGCCAGGATCAGGAATTGCAGGAAAGCCGGGCGGGCCGGATCATAAAACTGCGGCAGGAAAGCCACAAAGAAGAGAATGCCCTTGGGGTTGGTGGCCGCCGCCAGAAAGCCTTGCGCAAAATGGCTGCGGCGGCGCAGGCCCTTGGCCGCAACATCAGCCCCCAAAACAAAGGCAGGGCGGCGCAAGCTCTGAATGCCGAGCCAGATCAGATAGGCCGCACCCACCAGCTTGATCACCAGGAAAGCGGTGGCAGACGCCGCCAGCAGCGCGCCCAGCCCCGCCAGACAGACCGCGATCACCGCCGCAAAACCCAAAGCGCCACCGGCACTGGTGAAGATGGTGCGCTTAAAGCCATAGCTCGCCCCGTGGCTGAGCGCCAGCAGGCTGTTCGGTCCCGGCGTGAAACAAAGCGCCGCACAAGCGAACAGATAAATCACCCAAGTGCCGAATTCCATGGCGATATCCTTAGCAAAACAATCTGAAACCGCGAGACTGTAACGCTTGGCCTGCCCGACAATCAATCCAAGAAACGGTGGCTTTCTCGCTTTTTGGCAAAACTCCCCCAACCGTCTCATAGTAGACTAGGAGAACGGCAGGCTTTAGAAAGGAATGGATGGGGACCCGGCCAAATGCCGGTGCCGCGCCATCCAAGGGGAGAGTTGTGTTGGTTCGTTTGTTGCTTTGCCTGTTCTGCCTGAGCCTTACGGCGGCTGCCGCCCGTGCCGAGGGCGGCCATGGCAGCCCCGATGTGGCGGTCATCATCGGTAACAAAACCTATGGCCCTGATGTGCCCGAGGTTTCCTTCGCCCATCGCGACGCCAGAGCGTTCCGCCGCTTCGCGCGGGATGTTCTGATGATCCCGGATCACAATATTCTCTATTTCGAAGATGCAAAACAGGCCGAGATCCTGTCCGTCTTCGGCAATGACCGCAGCCACCAGGGCAAGCTGTGGCAATATATCGATCCCAATGGCAGCTCCAACATCGTGGTCTATTATTCCGGCCATGGGGTGCCCGGCCCGTCCGACGGCACCAGCTATCTACTGCCCAGTGACGCAAATCCTGGCCTGGCGGCAATTAACGGTTATCCCCTGGAACAGATGTATCGAAACCTTGCCAAATTGGAGGCCAACAGCATCACGGTATATCTGGACGCCTGCTTCACCGGTCAAAGCCCGGCCGGCCCCCTTTTCCAGGCGGCATCCCCGGTTTTTGCTCAACCGGCCTTGCCCGCCGTGCCGGACGGTATGACCGTCCTAAGCGCTGCCGGACCCGACCAATTGGCCAGTTGGGATGAAACATCCGGCCACGGCCTTTTCACCAAACATCTTCTTCTGGGGCTGGCCGGTGGGGCTGACCAGGATGGCAACGGGCAAATTACCGCGCAGGAAATCAAAAGCCACCTGGACAGCGACATGACCCGCCAGGCCCGGCGTGAGCTGGCCCGGGATCAATGGGCCAGCCTGCATGGCCGCTATAACACCGTGCTGGCCGACCTTGGCGCGGCTGGCCTGGATCTGGCCGCCCTCCCGTCGGATTACCCGTTGGAGAGCAACAGCGCCGTCGCGACCCTGCCCGAAAATGAGCCCGAATTTCCGGAAGAAGGCAGTCTCGCGGATTTTGGCGATTGGCAACCTAACGAGAATGGTCAAAGGGCCGGACGCTCGCTGGTGATTATCCAGCCGCCCGCCCGGGTGAACCGCAAGGCTCCGCCACGCGGGCTAACGAGGGCCAGGCCACGCAGGCCTGGTGGCCGACCGCCGCCGCGATAACCCGTTCGCCAGCCATTAGCCCTGGACGGTTTTCTGCAAAGCTGGGAAACCAAGACCAAGAGTCCCGTTGATGTCGAATACCGGACGTTTGATCAGGGCCGGATGCTCGGTCATCAGGTCGATGGCGATCGCTTCATCAACACCCGCTTTTACATCCTCAGACAAACCGCGCCAGGTGGTGCCGCGCCGGTTCAACAGCGCCCCCCAGCCAAGCGCGCCCGCCCAGGCTGCCACCGTTGCCCGGTCCAGGCCGTCGGCTCGCACATCATGGAACTGGTGGTCAATGCCTTCCGCATCCAACCATTTGCGGGCCTTGCGGCAAGTGTCACAGTTTTTCAGGCCATAGAGGGTGGTGCTCATGATCACGTCTTCTTTGCTGTTATGCCTTGGTATCGGGGCTTGAATCGGCTAGACAGGATGCCGACATAGATTGGAACCATTCTAAATCGGATTCGGAAAGGAATAGCAAATGCTGGCGCTGATCTCACCGGCCAAGAAACTCAGCTTTGAAGAAACGGCCCCTTTTGAGACCCACAGCCAGCCGGCCTTCCTGGACGATTGCGCGAAACTGGCGAACGAGGCGCGCAGCCTTACCCGCGCGGACCTGTCGCGTTTGATGAAAATCTCTGACAGCCTGGCCGATCTCAACTATCAACGGTTCCAGGATTTCTCCACGCCCTTCACACTGGCCAATGCCAAGCAGGCGGCCCTGATGTTCAATGGCGATACCTATGTGGGCCTGGATGCGCCGAGCTTGAGCGAGGCCGATTTCGCCTATGCCCAGGATCATCTGCGCATCCTGTCGGGCCTATACGGCCTGCTGCGGCCGCTGGACCTGATGCAGCCCTACCGACTGGAAATGGGCACCCGTTTTAAGAACAGCCGCGGCAATGATCTTTATGCCTGGTGGGGCGACAGCCTGACCCGCGCCATCAACGACATCACCGCCAGCCATAAAGACGGCACCGTGATCAATTGCGCTTCCAACGAATATTTCAAGGCGGTGAAGACCAAGGAACTGAAAACCCGTCTGATCACCCCGGTCTTCAAGGAAATCAAAGCCGGGCAGGCCAAGGTGGTCGGTTTTTCCGCCAAACGCGCCCGCGGGATGATGGCCCGCTTCATCATCCAGAACCGGATCGAGGCCCCTGAAAGCATCAAGGATTTCAAGGAAGGCGGCTATCAGTTCCGCCCTGATCTTTCCAACGATAATGACTGGGTTTTCACAAGAGACCATGACGCGGCGTGAGGGGCCTATTTCGCTAGATTGCCGGGTCATGCCCGGCAATGACAAGCATCTATTTCAGCCCCTAAAGACAGAAACAGTCATCCCCGGACCTGATCCGGGGATCTGGTCACAATCAAGCAAGGTATTTCGTTGCCTCCCGCCGGGCCACCGCCATCAACTGGTCGCCATGGGCATCCAGGAATTCTTCCACCCGCGCCGGGTTATGTTTGGATAAGGTGCGCAGCCACCAGCCAATCGCTTTCTGGATAAACCACTCCCGGTCAGAAACATAACCTGCCGCCCAACCCAGTATGCGTTCCGGATCACGCCCTCTGGCCGCGAATGGAAGGGTCAGGACCAAGGCCGCCCGCCGCATCCAAAAGGATGGCTCCCTTGTCCACTCCTCAACCTCGTCCAGTAATCCGGGATCGGCCAGCAGGCATTTTCCCGCGGCCTTGGCATGGATATCCATCACCGCCCAGCCGGTCATCTCCGGCAGATGCCGGGTCAGATACTTCCAGAGCGCATCTGACGCTTTAACCCTGGGCAGGGCCAGCAGCTTTCCCGCCGCAATCCGGCAATCCCAGACCGGCGGCTGCCACAGCGCTTCTGCAAGGGTCAGTATCTCCTCCCGGGAAAGGAGCTTTGCCTGCGCACGCACACATTTGTCCAGGTCAGGCTGTTTGACGCCCCAATGGTCCAGATCCGATTTATGATATTGCCGGTCCCAATCCGCCCGCTCCGCCGTGCCCTGTGCCTGCAGGGCCGCACAAAGCGCCTGCAGAGCCTCACTCATTCCGCTGCCATGCGGGTCGAGGCGGAAAGTGCAAAGACAGAGATCGCGCCGACCAGATGGGACAGGTCACGTTGCAGGCTCTCGAAATGGCGGTTCGGCTCCAGCGTTTTTTCATCGATATAGAGCGCGCGGTTAATCTCGATCTGAAGGCTGTGGCGGTTATGATCCGGGCGGCCGCACAGGCGCACCAGCTCCGCACCCTTATACGGATTATTGACCCGCACCCGGTAGCCCCGGTTCACGAACCAGTCGCGGACAAACTCGGTAAAGCCCGGATCACAGCTGCGCCCGTCGCGGTCGCCCAGCACAATGTCGGCGCGCCGGCCGCCCACCGCGCCCGGCATGAAGGGGCTGCTGGCCGACGGCATGGAATGACAGTTAATGTGCCAGATCGCCCCAAACAGGCTGAACAGGCGGGACATTTCCCCTTCCAGCGCCTGATGATAGGGCCGCCAGTAATGTTCGATCCGGTTGGAAACCTCGCTGACTGAGAGCAGCCGGTCATACATGGGCCGGTCGCCCGGGCAGGTGCGCCAGATCAACCCATGGCCCAACCTGGTTTTTTCCGTGGGGTTGATCGCACCCGGCCAACGGTCTGCTATCAACCGCCAGTCCAGGTCATCCACTCCCCGGTTGGGATCGATATAAGATCGCGGAAATTCCGCGCACAGCAGTGACGCCCCTTGCGCGGGGGCGCGCTCGTAAAGCTGGTCGACCTTGGAATCCTCCATCCGACGCAGAAAATCCATAGGGACAGCGCTTTGAAAATCGATCGGATAGATCGTGCCGCTATGGGGGGAGTCCAGCAAAACCGGTGTTTCCACCGCGCCTACATCCCCGGGCCGGGTCAATGTCAAAACGGATGGAATGCGTTCAACCAAGTTTCACAAACTCCTGCTCATGGGCCATGCGCGAACCTTTATTCTAGGAAATTCAGCCGTCTGCACAATCTGAAATAATCGGACCGGAATTTGACACCGGGGAACAGCATTTTCGCCAATTTCCCATCCTTTTCCAATTGGACGGCTAAGGTTGCGGGCGTTATAGTCCGCGCCGGAAAATCAATCCGACTTCAACAAGTCACTTTATTTACAGGGAGGGCCCAATGGCCGGACAAATCGAAGCACGCATTCAGGAACTGGGGCTGGAACTGCCCGAAGCCCCGAAACCGGCGGGCTCTTACATTCAGCATTATCAGAGCGGCAATCTGATTTTCGTCGCCGGCCAGATCCCTTTCTGGAACGGTGAAGTGAAATTCCAGGGCAAGGTCGGACCGGATTTCTCCCTCGAGGAAGGCCAGGAAGCAGCCCGGGTCTGCGCACTCAACATCCTGGCCCAGGCCAAGGACGCGCTGGGCGATCTCGATAAAATCAAGCGGATCGTGAAACTGAGCGGCTTTGTGAACTGCCCGACCGATTTCGATGCCCACCCCAAGGTGATCAACGGCGCATCCGATCTGATGGGTGAGATTTTCGGTGAAAAAGGCAAACATACCCGCATCGCGCTGGGTGCCGGTTCGCTGCCGCTCAACGTGGCGGTTGAAATCGACGCGATCATCGAGGTTGAATAAGCAATGAGGCCAGATTAGGCCCAAATCAACGGTCCCGGCACCTTTCCGGGACCGTTTTTTTATGTAAGTTCCGTTAAAAATGCAGATTCAAGGGCCTTGTTCACAAAGCTATCATTGACTCTGGTTCGTTTCCACCGGATAACTTGTACTTGGCGGTCCCGCTGATCTTTAGGGCGTGTCGTCGATTTACTAAGAGAAGGCAGGTCCTCTTCTGTTGTCCTACTTAAGATCAGAAACAGGGGCAGGAACTGTTGATACCAGGAGAAAGCTTAATGGCTACAGGTACCGTAAAATGGTTCAACCCGACCAAAGGTTTTGGTTTCATTGAACCGAGCGAAGGGGGTGCCGACGCATTCGTTCATATTTCTGCTGTTGAGAAGGCTGGTCTGACCACCCTCAAAGACGGCCAGAAGGTCGAGTATGAAATGGTTGAAGGCCGTAACGGTCGCTCTGCCGCTGAGAACCTGTCCATTATCGACTAAGAGACAGATGCTCGTTTTCGACGGGTATCAAGAGACGCCCTAAGAAAAGCAAAAACCCCCACGCATTCGTGGGGGTTTTGTTTTTTGGCGGCACTCTTAACGACTGCCGCCGTTCAATCCGGCAGATAAACCGCTGCGTCTGTCAGGCTGATCAGGGCAATGCGGTTGCCCAGTTTTTCCGCTGCCCGCTGGGCAATTTTCTCGGCCAGCCCCGCTTCCGCAAATGACACAACGATAATTTGACGACCGGCATCGGTCACCATGCCTTCCCGGGTCCAGGGATCCTGGCGGCCACGCCCCGCCTTGGCCGGTATGACTGTGTAACCAGGCGTCTCCATCTCATCCAGAAGGGCGATCAGCCGCTCCAGGAAGGGTTTTTCGAGGATGAACTCAATCCGTTTACGCATTTCCATGATATCTGCCCCTTATAGGACGCGGCTGGCCACCGTAACATAGAGCGGAATGCCAATCGTCAGGTTGAACGGGAAGGTGATGCCAAGCGACAGCGCCAGCGGGATGGCAGGCTGCGAATCCGGCAGCGCCATGCGCATGGCGGCAGGCACCGCGATATAAGAAGCACTGGCGCCCAGGATCATAAAGAGAACCGTGCCGCCCAGGCTCAGCCCCAGCGCCCAGCCGCAAAACAGGCCCAAGCCCGCACCCAGCACCGGCATATAGATGCCGAAGATCAACAGGCCAGGTTTTAGATATTTCCAGCTGGTGCGCAGGCCCCGCCCAGCCACCAGCCCCATATCCAGCAGGAACAGGCACAAGACCCCCTTGAACGGATCCACGATAAAGGCCGAAACGGTTGCCATGCCTTTTTCCCCGGTCACCACACCAATCAGGAAAGCGCCGGTCAGCAAGACAATAGACCCGTTGAGCAATACTTCGCGCATCAGGGAGTTATCCATGCCGCCGATCGAGGATTTGTCAGTCACCGCTCGTGCGGCAATCCAGAGCCCAGACAGGATCGCCGGCACCTCCATCACAGCAGCGACCGCCACCATATAGCCTTCCGCCTCATGGCCTAACAGCTTGAGAACCTCGGTTCCGGCCAGGAATGTCACAATACTGATCGAGCCGTAATGGGCCGCAATTGAGGCCGCGTCGACCGTCGGCAGCCGGGTCGTGACTTTTAGCATGGCAAAGGCCAGGAACGGCACGGCAAAACTCAACAGCATGCCAGCCAGCAATGACAGGAACAGGCCGAGATCAATCCCGGCTTTGGAGACCTGATAGCCGCCCTTGAAGCCAATCGCCATCACCAGATAGATCGACAGCGCCTTGGCGATGGCTTCCGGGATGGTCAGGCTGGACCGAGTTAGGGCGGCAAAGACGCCCAGGACAAAGAAAAGAACAGTAGGGGAGAGAAGATTCTCCAAGGTGAGATGCAACAGTGAATCCATGGGGCCTTCCTGGGTCAAATGGACTTTCGTTTGGCCCTGTATAAAGGAAAAGGGCCACCTCCCATAGCCCTTTCCCAAATTTCTGCATCAAACCCGCTTCTTACGGAAATCCTTGATCAATTCCCGTGCCGCATTCATGCCCGGCAAACCGGAGACACCGCCGCCCGGATGGGTACCGGACCCGCACATATAAAGCCCTTTGATCGGCGCGCGGTAATCCGCATGGCCGGCAGCCGGGCGCATGGAATAGATCTGGTCCAGATGCAAGGCACCGTGGAAAATATCACCGCCCAACATGCCTAGCTTGCGCTCGATATCCAGCGGAGAATTGATCTGGCGACCGACAATGCTGGCCTTGAAATTGGGTGCCACATCATTGACCGTGTCGATGATCAGATCCGCCACCCCTTCCTTCACATCATCCCAGCTTTTGCCATCCGGCAGGTCCGGGTTGAAATGCTGGCAAAACAGCGAGGCCACATGATGGCCTTCCGGTGCCAGGCTATCATCCAACAGGGAGGGAATGCACATAGAGACCACCGGTTTGCGCGCCCAACCCAGGCGGCTGGCGTCATCGAAGGCATCCTGAAGATAGGAAAGCGACGGCGAGACATTCACCGTGCCATTGAGGAACCTTTCCGGATCCGCCTCCCCCTTCAGCGCCGACAATTGCGGCAGTTCGGACAAGGCCACATTCATCCGGAAGGTGCCGGATTTCGATCGCCAGTTTTTCATGCGCCGGTTAAACCCATCCGGCAGCAGGGCCTCATCCACCATGCGGGTGAACAGCAGTTTCGGATTGAGGTTTGAAGAGACCGCGCGCGCCCGGATCACCCGGCCATCACGTAAGACCACGCCCACCGCGCGGCCTTTTTCGGTCAAAACTTCTTCAACCAGCGCCTCGGTTTCAATATCAACCCCGCGGGATTGTGCTGATTTGGCCATGGCCTGGGTGATCGCCCCCATACCGCCCTTAGCATGGCCCCAGGCCCCGGTGCGGCCATTGACCTCGCCAAAGACGTGATGCAACAGCACATAAGCGCTGCCCGCCTGATAAGGGCTGACCATATTGCCGATCACCCCTTCAAAACCCAGGTCGCCCTTGACCGCCTCGCCCTCGAACCACTGATCCAGATAATCGCCGATCGACATGGTCATCAGTTCCGCCAGAGTCGCCTGCAGATCGGGCGAGAGCTTGCGCAGCCGATTACCGGACTTCAACGCTCCAATCAAATCTCCCCAGCCGCCGCCGATATTGGGTGGGGTTTCCAGGGCCAGGTCGCGCAGCAATTCCCCGATCACCGTGATCTTATCGTCAAATTCATCCCAGACGGCGGCATCCTGCTTGGAAAACTTCGCCAGCTGCTGTTTGACGATATTGTGGTCGCGGCTCATCCACAAATAATCTTCGCCGCCCGGCAGGGCGGAAAAACTGCCGGCGGTGCGGTCGATGATGGAAAGCCCGTGGCGTTCCAGCTCCAGATCCCGGATGACCCGCGGATTGAGCAGGCTGACCACATAGGAAAAGACTGAGTTGCGATAGCCGGGATGGAATTCTTCGGTAATCGCCGCCCCACCAACAATATCGCGGGCCTCGACCACCTTCACCTTCAGGCCCGCTTTCGCCAGATAGCCCGCATGGGTCAGCCCGTTATGGCCCGCCCCGATGATCACCACATCAAAATCCGTCCCA
This sequence comes from Aestuariispira insulae, assembly GCF_003385955.1. Lineage (GTDB taxonomy): Bacteria > Pseudomonadota > Alphaproteobacteria > UBA8366 > Aestuariispiraceae > Aestuariispira > Aestuariispira insulae. Next base: position 196,938 of record NZ_QRDW01000005.1, on the reverse strand, counting down.
GACATGTTCAAAACCCTTGTTTTACATTTGTATAATTGTGATCACATGTAGCCCAGACCTTGACCCTTGTCAATGAAAACGCCACATGATGGGGCGTAACCAGACGAGACAGGACAGGGATATGCCCGACGGCGGCGACAGCTTCACCATTGCCACCCATGCCTCCATCGCGGAGATTGATCCGGCGGATTGGGATGCCTGTGCGGGCGCGGACAATCCCTTTGTCAGCCATGCTTTCCTAAAGGCGCTTGAGGAATCCGGGTCGGTCCGGCCGGATACTGGCTGGGGACCGCATCACCTGAGCCTGCGCGGCCCGGATCAACGCATCCTCGCCGTCGCCCCGCTTTATCTGAAGGGCCATTCCCATGGCGAATATGTGTTCGACTGGGGCTGGGCCGACGCCTATGAGCGCGCCGGCGGGCAATATTACCCCAAGCTCCTGTCCGCAGTCCCGTTTACCCCCGTGACCGGCCCGCGCCTAATGGTCCGGCACGATGGCGAAACGGGTCTGGCTAAAAAGGCATTGGCCAGTGGCATGATGCAACTGTCAGAACGCTATGGCCTCTCCTCCATCCATATCAATTTCCTTGAAGATCAGGATATGGACCTGCTGGAGGAACTGGGTTTCCTGCGCCGCACCGGCATGCAGTTTCATTGGCACAATGATGGCTATGAAAGCTTTGATGATTTTTTGGATGCCCTTGCCAGCCGCAAACGCAAATCCATCCGCAAGGAACGGGATAAGGTGAAAGCCGCCGGGATCGAGATGAAGCGCCTCACCGGCGATGAACTCAAGCCCCATCATTGGGACCATTTCTATCAATTCTATATCGATACCTATGACCGGAAATGGGGCGCGCCCTACCTGACCCGGGCGTTTTTCGATATTCTGCAAGCCCGCATGGCGGATAAAACCCTATTGGTCATGGCCTACCGGGATGACCACCCCATTGCCGGTGCCCTGAACCTGATCGGGTCGGACACGCTTTATGGCCGCAACTGGGGCTGTGACGGCAATTACAAATTCCTGCATTTCGAGGCCTGTTATTACCAGGCGATCGATTTTGCCATCGAGCGCGGGTTAAAACGGGTCGAGGCCGGCACCCAGGGCCAGCATAAATTGCAGCGCGGCTATCTGCCCACCCCCACCTGGTCCGCTCATTGGTGCCCCGACCCCAGCTTCACCCGCGCCATCGAACGCTTCCTGATCCAGGAGCGGCGTGAACAGGATTATCTGATCAAGGCGCTTTCCGAACAGTCTCCTTTTAAACGGGAGAACTGAACTCACCCTCCTGACACCACCTTGTCAGCAGTTAACTGCCCAACAGCTTTCGCACCATCTGGCCCCTTGCTATAGTCCCCTGGAACAAACCAGAAACACGAAGGATTGGTGTTGTGAAGAAAGCACAGGTTGTTTCCATTGAGAAAATCCTCCAGGGCGTGACGTTCCTCCCTGATCGCAAGCCAGGGATGACCGGCAAAGGAGTCGAAGGGGCCTTTGCCACGCTTGGTGAATATCGCGATGGTGGGATCTTTGTCGGCCATTATGCGGGCTTGAGCGAATGGGAGCGCCATCCCGCTGACGAGATTGTGATGGTTTTGGAAGGTCAGACCACGCTGTTCATCCTTGAAGGCGAAGATGAAAAACCCAACATCCTCAACGAGAAAGAGATGATCGTCGTGCCGGAAGGCACTTGGCATCGCTTTGAAACGCCAAAGGGTGTTAAGATCCTGTCCGTGACACCGCAGCCGACCGATCACCGGATCAGCCATCCGCTGGATCCCGCGGCCGATTAATAGACCAAGGGGAAGAATATGCCTGTCACTCGTATCACAGAGTTCAAGGCCGCCGAGCGAAAGGCCGGGGATCTGCACGATTTCCTGCTGGGATTGGTGCCGTATATTTCCGGGTCGGCAGGATGCCATTCGGTCGAGGTGCTCAAGAAAGGCAGCGACACCTCCAGTTTCCTGGTGCTGGAAAGATGGGATTCGGCCGAAAGCCACATGGCGTCGGTCTCCGGTTTCCCTAGGGAAGACATGGAAGCGATCATGCCCCTGTTGGCGCAGCCACCCAAGGGTGACTATTACACGGCCTGAACTGTCAGCGCCGCCGATCGTGAAAAACCAGCCTCAGAATAATGGGACTGATCACCGTCGTAATGATCGCCATCACAACAACGGCGGAAAACATATTGTCGATAATCGGTGAGCTCTGCCCCTGCATGTCAAATAGACCGGCCTTCAGAGCAATCCCGGCAATGACCAGTTCCATTTCGCCGCGCGGCGTCATGCCAATACCGACAATCAGCGCATCCTGCCGGTCAAAACCGTTCAATCTTGCCGCCAGCCCCGCCCCCAGCATCTTACCCACCAATGCCACCGCCACCAGGGCGGCGACAAACAGCGGCACCTCCGCCAGGGCCTGCAGGCTGAAATGCAGGCCGATGGAGGCAAAGAATATCGGTGCCAGAAAGCCGAATGTCATGCCCGACAGAGTATTGCGGATCCGGCTGAATCTGACTTCGCCAAAGGTCTGACGGCCAAAAAACACCCCGGCCATGAAAGCGCCCACAATGAAATGCAGCCCCATCAATTCGGCCAAGATGGCAAAGGCGAACGCCGCGCCCAGAACCAGGCTGATTTCAACTTCATGTTCCTTGAAATGATCAAGGTTGCGGGCCAGCCAGGGAAACAGGAAACGACCGGCAAAAGAGGTGATCAGGAAAAACAGCACGACTTTGCCGATCAAGAGCGCAAGACCCAGGCCCCCCGGCATCTCCCCCATGGCCAGCATGCCGCTCATCCAGGCCAGCAACAGCAGGCTCAGGATATCGTCAAAGACAGCAGCCGAAACAATGGTCTGCCCGACATCCGTTTCCAGCCAGCCCATATCCATCAGAACACGAATGGTCGCCGGCACGGCCGTGATTGCAACCGCAGTGCCCAGGAACACACATTGGGCAACAAATAACTCGCTGTCTGGCAGAAACAGCCAGCCAAGCCCAACCCCCATGACAAGCGGCACGACCATCCCGCCAATGGCGACCACGAACGCGCCACCAGATGCTTTCAGGATCTTTTGCGGCTGCATCTCAATCCCGGCATAAAGCATCAGGAACAGCATGCCCAAATCGGTCAGTGCGGTAAAAATCTCATTCCCATTGATATGGCCAAGGGCTGGAAACTGGTCAGGAAAAGCCCCGACAATTGCCCCCAATGTGACACCTGCCAGCAACTCCCCAACCAGGGACGGCTGGCCCAGACGCTCCGACAGTTCACCAAAACCACGGGTCATCAGCAACAAAATCAGGAGGATATAGAGCAGATCCATTGGGCGTTACCGGGCCATATCACCAAGAAATGAGAAATTATAGTTTTTCTTCAATGACTTGTCAGTGACAAATCAGCGACATTTTAACGCCCGCCATCCATTGCATCGATACAATGGATGGATTGACAGCGATCAGCTTTAGGCGCATGAGTCTCCCACTCATTCTACGAAATCGAGGTGTTGTATCATGTGCCGATGGCTGAGCTATCGCGGTCCTGCCATTTACCTGGAAGAACTTCTTTATGAACCCAAACACAGCCTGATTGACCAGAGCCTGCATGCGCTGGAAGCCAAAACACCAACCAACGGGGATGGTTTCGGGGTAGGCTGGTTCGGAGCCCGGAAGACGCCTGGTACCTATCACGAAATCCTGCCCGCCTGGAATGATGCCAATCTGAAAAGCCTGGCCCACCAGATCCAGTCGACCAACTTCTTCGCCCATGTGCGTGCCTCCACCGGCACTGCCACCAGCCGCGCCAATTGCCATCCTTTCAGCTACCGCAACTGGATGTTCATGCATAACGGCCAGGTTGGTGAATATCACAAGCTGCGCCGGGCCCTGGAATCCCGCATCCCCGATGAGCTCTATATCGAACGCAAGGGTACCACCGACAGCGAGGCAATCTTTTTCATGATGCTGGGCAACGGCCTGGAGGATGACCCGGTGCGTGCCGCCAACAAAACACTTGGTCAGGTGGTCGATATGATGGAAGCCGCCGGAATTACAGCACCATTTCGCATGACTTCGGTCTTTTCCGATGGCGAGCGCTATTATGCCTTGCGATTTTCCACCGATGACCGACCGCCCAGCCTCTATTATTGCGACGAAAAAGAACGGTTGATCCTGGTTTCAGAACCGCTGGATTCCGAAACCAGCAGTTGGAAGACCGTACCGCCTTCGACCATGCTGATGGTGGATGAAGCAGGCAAGGTGGAATTGCAACCGCTGACATTACAGTAAGAATACTAAGTCCCCGGACCTATCCGGGGACTGTCTTTGCAGGAAAACCCCGCAGCGATATCAATTCAGCAATTGCGGCAGATCAGCGATGGACGCCAGCACATGATCCGCATGGGGGGCCAGGTCTTCCACCAGGCTGGTGCCGGTCAGAACCCCTACGACCATGCCAGCCCCGGCGGAACGGCCCATATCGATATCATGCAGGTTATCACCAACAACCATGATTTCTGACGGATCCAGGTCCATATGTTTGGCAAAGCCTAAAACCATGCCCGGCCCCGGCTTGCTGCCATGGCCGGAATCATACCCGACGACAAAATCGAATCGGTCCCGCACGCCAAAGCTTTCCAATGAAACATGGGCGCCGCGTTCAGAATCCATGGTTGCAACTCCGACCCGGACGTCCATGGCATGCAAGCGATCGATCAGAACCGCCAAATCGGTCACCGGTTCGGCATGTTTGACACATTCCTCGACAAAGATGCGCTCCACCTCTGCCAGCAGGGCCGCCCTATTCGGCTTTTTCTCCGCAGCCTGTTCCAGCCAGAGATCGACAATCTCTTCGTTATTGCCAGCCGCCAGGACAGAACCTGACCCCATACGCTCGGTTGCAAAATCATAGCCGCCCACTTCGAGCAGGTGGCGGGCAAGCGCCTCATCACCATCGGCAAAGAAACGCGCGGCCATCCAACAGGGCGGCATCCAGGTTTTGTGGAAATCCACCAGGGTGCCGTCCTTGTCGAACAGAATGGCCTTGATTGTCATGCCCGCTTGATCCTTCAAAATAGGTGGCTGAGGCCAGCTTATTCGCTGGCCGCCGCCTTCAGGTTGGTCTGACGCAGGATACCGCCATAAATCTCGTCATCTCCGACGACACCGACCAGGCTGCCATTCTCCACCATCAGGACCGGCCAGCCGGTATGATGGCGAATTTCGATATTCCAGCGCATTTTCATGGAGGATGGTGCCTTCACCAACACATCATCGCCCAGATCATGCACGGCTGTATCATCATCGCAAGCAACAATGCGGGCGGTCTCGCCGTCAAATGTTGCACCGACCGGTTCGTTATTGCCGTTGAGCTGGACCTTGAAATGGCCCTTGGCATCCAGGATCACCTCATCCCCATCCCGTTTCAGATCCGCCAGCGGGGTCATGAAGCTGGCCCCCTGGAGAACATTCAGCGGGTTCATATGGGCGACAAATTCCGCCACATATTCATTGGCCGGATTAAGGACGATATCTTCCGGCTCGCCATATTGCACAATCCGGCCTTCTTCCATGATCGCGATATGGTTGCCGATCTTCAAAGCCTCATCCAGATCATGGGAAACAAAGATGATCGTCTTTTTCAGGTTTTTCTGCAGATCCAGCAGGAAATCCTGCAGATGGTTGCGGATCAGGGGATCGAGCGCTGAAAAGGGCTCGTCCATCAGCAGGATATCGGCGTCGGTGGCAAAGGCACGGGCCAGGCCCACGCGCTGCTGCATGCCGCCCGACAATTCATGGGCGTATTTGTCCTTCCACTGGGCGAGACCGACCAGTTCCAGTTTCTCCGCCACACGCTCGGCCCGTTCCTTCTTCTCCATGCCGCGCAATTCCAGGCCCAGCCCGACATTTTCCTCAACCGTGCGCCAGGGCAGCAGGCCAAACTGTTGGAACACCATGGCAACCCGGTTCATACGCATGGACCGGAGGGTCTCTGAATTGCAGGAAGCCATGTCGATCATCTGATCGCCGTCCCGCACCAGAAGCTCGCCACGCGCCACATCATTCAGACCGTTCACCGCCCGCAACAGGGTCGATTTCCCTGACCCCGACAGCCCCATCAGCACACAGATCTCACCTTCGTGAATATCGATGCTGGCATCAGCCGCCCCAAGAACAGAGCCGGTTTCTTTCAGGATCGAGGCACGGGTGCCACCGGCATCCAAAGCTTCAAGGGCCTCTTTTTGTTTGTCGCCGAACATGATGTCGACATTGCGGAAGGAAACCGCCACAGGATTATTGGTCACTGACATGGCTTATTCCTCCTTCGAACCAGGCTTGCGGCAAATCCGTTCCATGATGATCGCAACAAGGGCAATCACCAGGCCAGCCTCAAAGCCCTTGGGCGCATTCACCTGGTTGATGGAGCGCAGGATATCCACACCTAAACCCGGTGCTGCCACCATGGAGGCAATCACCACCATGGACAGGGTCAGCATGATGGTCTGGGTCAGGCCTGCCATGATCGACGGCATGGCATAAGGAATCTCAACCTTCCACAAAAGCTGGCTCTTGGTCGCGCCAAAGCTCTCCGCCGCTTCCAGGAGATTTTTGGGCGTGGAGGAAACCCCAAGATAGGAAAGACGGATCGGTGCGGGCAGAACAAAGATAATCGTTGCCATCAGGCCCGGTGTCGCACCAAGGCCGAACATGGCCAGCGCCGGGATCAGGTACACAAAAACCGGTACGGTCTGCATCATGTCCAGGACCGGGCGCATGGCCAGCCAGAGTTTCGGGCGATGAGCCGCCGCAATCCCGATCGGAACCCCCATGATCATACAAAGAACCGTCGCCCAGATCACCAGAGCCAGGGTTTCCATGGTCGCTTCCCAATAACCCAGGTTGATCATCATCAATTGTGCGAAAATCACAAAGGCCACCAGTTTCCAGGACCGGCGCACATACCATGCGACACCCGCAATTATCGCGATGAATAAAAACCAAGGCGTTGCCAACATGACATCTGTGGTCGCATCAAAAATCACATTCAACACAAGGTCGATGCCGTCAAACAGCCAACCAAGATGCAGAATTAAGAAATCCAGAGCATCACTGAGCCACTGCCCGATCGGGATTTTATTTTCTTCTAGCCATTCCATAGGGTCTCTCCCATAGCCGCGCCCATCCCGCGGCTCCTGACCTGATTTATTCTTCTAGATACCGGAACTCAAAAAAAACCGGCCGGATCATACCATATGATCCGGCCGGTTTCTCAGCATAATCGCTTAAAGGCCCAGATGGCCTTTGACAGCGGCCGCACCGTCACCACCATCCATGGTGGTCACGCCTGCGAGCCAACCGTCCAGCACACCGGAATTGGCTTTCAGCCAAGCGGTTGCCGCAGCGTTCGGATCTTCACCCTCATCCAGGATAGATTTCATAATCTGGTTTTCCATATCCAAGGAAAATTCCAGATTGGTCAGCAGCTTGCCAACGTTCGGGCATTCAGACACATAGCCTTTGCGCACGTTGGTATAGACATTCGCGCCGCCATAGTTCGGACCAAAGAAATCATCACCGCCAGACAGGTAGGTCAGATCAAAATTGGCATTCATCGGATGCGGTGCCCAGCCCAGGAATACAACCGGCTTATTCCGTTTTACGGAACGCTGAACCTGCGCCAGCATGCCCTGCTCTGAGCTTTCAACAACCTCAAAACCTTCCAGACCAAAGGCGTTTTTGTCGATCATGTCCTGGATCAGGCGGTTACCGTCGTTACCCGGTTCGATACCGAAGATTTTGCCATCCAGCGCATCTTTGTTGGCGGCGATGTCCGCGAAATCCTTGATGCCCATGTCGGCAGCGACCTTGTTGACCGCCAGGGTGTATTTCGCGCCAACCAGGTTGGCTTTTTCCAGGACTTCCACGGTGCCCTTGTCACGGTAGGGCGCAAGATCCGCCTCCATGGTCGGCATCCAGTTGCCGAGGAACACATCAATATCGCCGGTTTCCAGGCTCTTATAAGTTACCGGTACAGACAGAACCTTCGCTTCGGGCGCATAACCCAGGCCCTGCAGAATGACGCTGGTGGCAGCGGTGGTTGCGGTGATGTCGGTCCAGCCCACATCCGCAAAATTAACGGCTTTACAGCTTTCCGGGTCCGCTGCTTTTGCAGCGCCCGAAAGAGCCATTGCGGCCACACCGGCCAATGCCAACGTCTTCATAGAAACTTTAATCATGTTTATTTTGCTCCCTGCTCGCGTTCGATGAGGCCGAAGTCATTAAAGGCCTCACCATCAACTGTGAGAAGTATAATCTTTTTTAACGACACGTCCAATTAAAAAAAATGTCACAAAAATTACCCTTAGGTTACAATTAGTTGACAGAATATCAGCAAAAAGCCCCGCCTTTTTCCAGGCGGGGCTTCAAGAATTTCCCAGGTTTTACCGAGATCGGGATTCAGCCCAGTTCCTCAACCTGGATCCCAACACCGCTTGCGGTCAATTGCTGAACCGCCCGCTGCTTAAGCTGTGCCAGCTCGGCGTCATTTTCCGCCTCACAGCGCAAAACAAGTGCATTTTGCGTGTTGGATGCCCGGATCAACCACCAGCCGCTACCTTCATTCACCCGGACACCATCGATATCATTGACATCGGCCCCTTCCGCAGCCAGCCGCTCCTTCACTTCCGAGACAATGTCAAACTTGCGCTCCTCACTTACATCCACCCGGATCTCCGGCGTATTCACCATGGAAGGCAATTCCTGGCGCAACTCCGACAAGGATTTGCTCTGGCTGCCCAGATAACCGATCAGACGAACTGCCGCATAGAGCGCATCATCAAAACCGAAATAGCGGTCAGCAAAGAACACATGGCCACTCATCTCGCCAGCCAGCGGCGCACCGGTTTCGGCCATCTTGCTCTTGATGATGGAATGGCCGGTCGGGCTCATGACCGGTTTGCCGCCCAGGCGCTCAATCTCGTTAAACAGAACCTGGCTTGCCTTCACATCGGCAAGGACCGGTGCGCCGGGTATATTTGCCAGGACATCCCTGGCCAAGATCGCCAGCAATTGATCGCCCCAGATCACGGTTCCTTCGTTATCGACCACACCAATGCGGTCGCCGTCACCGTCAAAAGCAACACCAAGATCGCATTTTTCTTCCAGAACCGTCTGTTTCAACTGTTCCAGGTTTTCCTCAACCGTCGGATCCGGATGGTGATTCGGGAAGGTGCCGTCAATTTTCTCGTTAATGACCACATGATCACCCGGCAGGCCTCGGGCCAAGCGCAAGGTCGCCTCACCGGCCGCACCGTTGCCCGGGTCCCAGGCGACTTTCAGCTGACGGCCGCGTTTATGATCTTTCAGAAGCCGCGCCACATAAGCGGACATGGAATCAGACTGGATCACACCGCCCGGACGATTGATCCAGACACCGCGATAGGCCAGATCCTGCAATTGCTGAATTTCCTGACCAAAGAATGGCCGGTTATTCATCACAATCTTGAAACCATTATATTCCGGCGGATTGTGAGAGCCGGTGATCATCACCCCGACAGCCGCATCCAGAACCTTGGAGGTAAAATAAAGCGCCGGGGTCGGCACCAGGCCGATCCGGATAACATACAGCCCGCAAGCCGCAAGCCCCCGACACATTTCTTCTTCCAGAACCGGTGAAGAGGTCCGGCCATCATAGCCAACCACGGCAATACGTCCGTTCTTGGCCGCCGCAATGGTGCCAAGGGTCCGCCCCAGCGCCAGCGCATCCGACGGGGTCAGTGTGGAACCGACAACACCGCGAATGTCATATTCCCGCAGAATGGTCGGGTTAAACCGATGACCGATTGTCATTTCATACTCACTTTCCCCCTCCCCCCACCGGGAGGCTGTTTTCGATAGTTCTGTAACCAGGTCTGTTAGCGGCCAACGCTGTGATAGGTGATCCCCGCAGCGCTAATCTGTTCAGGATCATAAAGATTCCGCAAATCAACGACAACCGGACGTGCCATACTGTCCCGCACCCGAGAGCGGTCCAACTGGCGGAAAATGTTCCACTCGGTCAGGATCACCGCAACATCCGCATCTTCCATTGCCGCATAGGCATCATCCTGCCATTCCACATCATCAAGCAGCTTGGCAGCCTCTTCCATGCCTTTCGGGTCAAAACCCTTGATGCGGGCTCCCTGTTTCTGCAGGGCCGGCACAATATCCAACGCCGGGCTGTCACGCATATCATCGGTTTCCGCCTTGAAGGTGAAACCCAGGATGGCGACGGTTTTGCCCTCAACGCTGCCATCGCAGGCCGCAACGACACGGTCCGCCATGGATTTCTTCCGGCGGTCGTTTGAATCCACAACCGCTTCGACAATCCTGACCGGTGCGCCGCATTCCTGACCAGTGCGCATCAAAGCCAGCGTATCTTTCGGGAAACAGGATCCGCCGTAGCCAGGGCCGGGCTGCAGGAAGCGGCTACCGATGCGCGCGTCCAGGCCCATCCCCTGGGCCACATCCATAATGTCACCGCCCACTTTTTCGCACAAATCGGCCAACTCGTTCACAAAACCAATTTTAACTGCCAGGAAGGCATTGGAGGCATATTTGATCAACTCGGCCGTTTCCAGACCCGTGATCATCAGAGGCACACGGTTTGCCACAATCGGTTGATAGAGACGTTCCATACATTGTTTCGCACGCTCGGTTTCCGCGCCGATCACCACCCGATCCGGTTTGGTGAAATCGGAAATTGCCGCCCCTTCGCGCAGGAACTCAGGATTGGAGACAACATCGAAATCGGCATCAGGATTGGTCTTGCGGATGATGTCCGCCACTTGGCGCGCGGTTCCCACCGGCACAGTGGATTTATCCACGATCACCGTATAGCCGGTGATATGTTTCGCAATCTCTTCCGCAGCCGCATAAACATAAGAAAGATCCGCATGGCCATCACCATGACGCGTCGGCGTCCCGACCGCAATGAAGACCGCATCAACATCACTTACCCCTTCGGCAAGCGAGGTGGTGAATTTCAAACGGCCAGCCGCAGCATTCTCATGCACCATCTGCTCGAGGCCCGGCTCATAAATTGGCACCTCGCCGTTTTTCAGGCGGCTGATCTTATTTTCATCAAGATCCACACATGTGACGTCGATCCCAAATTGCGAGAAACAGGTGCCCGAAACCAGCCCCACATACCCCGTGCCAATCATGGCAATGCGCATTCGCCTATCTCCTTAAACCTATGACCATCACGGTCCCATGGACGGGATACCCGCAGTCACTTCCAATCCTGTCAATTTTCACTAAAGCGCCGAACAATCCCGCGGACACCTTCGCCCAGATCTTCGCGCTTCAGGCCGTATGCGATATTCGCAGCCAGCCACCCCAATTTGTCACCACAGTCAAACCGTTCACCGGAAAAACGCAGTCCGTGGAACGGATAGTCCCCGATCATCTTGGCCATCGCATCGGTCAACTGAATCTCACCGCCAGCCCCTCGCTCTTTCCGGCCCAGCGCTTCAAACACATCCGGCAACAACACATAGCGGCCGATGATCGACAGGGTGGAAGGCGCGTCTTCCGGAGCCGGTTTTTCCACCAAACCACGGACTTCCGCAAGATCTTTGTCGCCGTCCGGCGTGTCCAGAATACCGTATTTATTCGTCTGATCTCGCGGCACGTCTTCAACAGCGACCACATTGCCACCTGTTTCACCGTAGGCGTCAATCAATTGCCCGATACAGGGACGATCAGACAGTACCAAATCGTCGGGTGAAATGATTGCAAAAGGTTCATCCCCAATCATGTCCCGGGCACACCAGACCGCATGGCCGAGGCCGAGTGGCTCCATCTGGCGTACATATTTAATGCGACCAGGTTCCTGCAGGAAATCCGAAACAGCCTCCAGCGCCGCTGTTTTCCCGCGCGCTTCCAGGCTGGCCTTCAACTCAAAGGAGATATCGAAATGATCTTCAATCGCTTGTTTATTGCGTCCGGTGACAAAGATGATTTCTTCAATACCGGCTGCAATGGCTTCTTCAACACCGTATTGAATCAATGGCTTATCAACGACACACAGCATTTCCTTGGGCACAGATTTCGTTGCCGGCAAAAACCGTGTGCCGAACCCCGCGACCGGAAAGACCGCTTTCCTGATTTTTTTTTGCATTGGTGCGCTACCCGAACAGTGACTTGCTAATCCGCCAAGGCTATTTCCGCCAGGCCGGTTGTAACGGATTGCTGCCCCCTGCAAAACCCCGGAACTCTGGAAATTTCCCGACGGTTTTGTGCCACAGCTCGCCCGGTGCGGCAAGCGCGTGAATCATGGCAGCCCATGAATCTTTCATGAAGAAACCGGCCCCTGGACCGGATCCGGGTGCATCCGGTCAGCCAAGGGGCCTAACCGCAGAGGCTGGCGCCGACGCCCCCAGGTCCCGGGCCTCTCTTCAAACACCCCCGGTATATCCATACCGCATTGCGAACAGCACCCACCTTGGGTCAGCCCCCAATGGGAAAGTTCGTGCCAATCACGTTCCATCACGCAAGTCCCGCATCCTGGGCAATAGCTGGATCCGGTCTGCGGATGATGAATATTGCCGGTATAGGGAAAACGGACCCCGTTCTTCCGGGCGATCCGATAGGCCCGGAACAAGGTTTCCGGCGGCGTGCGGGGCTTGTCCAGCATCCGGAAATCCGGATGGAAGGCCGTAAAATGAACCGGAACATCCCCGCCCAAATGCTCCACCACCCATTGGGTCAGCCGCTCCAGCTCAGCCTCACCATCATTCTCGCCTGGAATCAGCAGCACGGTCAGTTCGAACCAGACATTTGTCTCATATTTCAGATAGAGGCAGGTTTCCAGAACCGGTTCCAGGTGAGCCGAGCATAACGAATGATAAAAGGAATCCGTGAAGGCTTTGAGGTCAACATTGGCTGCATCCATATGCGTAAAAAACTCTTCACGCGCCGCCTGTTTCAGGTAACCTGCCGTGACCGCAACGTTGCGGATCCCCCGTTCGTGACAGGCCTGGGCAACATCCACCGCATATTCCAAAAAGATCACAGGATCATTATAGGTATAGGCGACCGACCGACATCCGCCTTTCACAGCGGCCTCCGCAATCACATCCGGCGGCGCATGATCCATCAAGGCATCCATCTGGCGCGCCTTTGAAATATCATGGTTCTGGCAGAATTTGCAGGTGAGATTGCACCCTGCCGTCCCAAAGCTGAGCACCGATGTTCCCGGCAGGAAATGGTTGAGCGGTTTTTTCTCTATCGGATCGATGCAAAAACCGCTGGACCGGCCATAGGTGGTCAGGACAAGCCCCTCCCCTTTCCTGGCGCGCACAAAGCAAAGACCGCGCTGGCCTTCCTGCAATTTGCATTCACGCGGGCAAAGATCGCACTGGATGCGCCCATCCGGCAATGTCTGCCAATAGCGCCCGGGTATGCCTTCAATCACATCATCCATCTGCCATGCCCGCTGTAATTCGAGATACTAATATAGCATGCTTCACGCTAAGATAGGGGTAAGAGCAATGAAAAGCGTTGAAACCATGTCTTCCATCAGACCTGCCGCGCTTGCCGGTCATTTTTATCCGGCAACGCCGGAGAAATTGAGCGCACAGCTGGATCAATTCCTTGCGTCCGATCCGACCATGCGGGAACCAGCCCCCCCACCCGGCCCACCCAAGGCCCTGATCGTGCCCCATGCCGGTTATATCTACTCGGGTGCCTGTGCGGGCAGGGCCTATCAGGCCCTGCTGGAAGGATCAGAACGGATCCGCCGTGTCGTCCTTCTGGGACCCTGCCACCGGGTGCCGATCACAGGGCTTGCCATAACCTCGGCGGATGTTTGGCAGACCCCGCTTGGCCCAGTGCCGATCGACCAGGATGCCAGGAACCAGGCTCTGGAGCTGTCTCAAGTCAGTGTGAATGACCTGGCTCATGAAGAGGAGCATAGCCTGGAGGTGCACCTTCCCTTCCTGCAAAAGGCACTTTCGAATTTCAGCCTGGTTCCCCTGGCGGTCGGTGCTGCGGATAATGAGGCTGTTGCCCAGCTGCTGGATACATTATGGGGCGGGCCGGAAACCCTGATCGTGATCAGCACCGATCTCAGCCATTTCCTGAGCTATGAGGATGCCCAAGCCCTGGACAGACAGACGGCCGAAGCCATCGAAAAGCTGAACTGGCAGTCTATAGGCCGCGATCAGGCCTGTGGCAGGATCCCCGTTTCCGGCATGCTGAGTTGTGCCAAACGGCGCGGCATGAGCATTGCCCGGACAGGACTTTGCAATTCAGGGGATACCGCCGGAACAAAAGACCGGGTTGTCGGCTATGGCAGTTGGTCCCTGTTTGAACCACAAATAACAAACAATCCTGCGAGCCTTGTTGACGTTCATACGCATGAAATTTCAAAAAGCGTGATCCGGTCGATCCTGTCCGGCCTGAAAAACGGCAAACCTCCCAAGGTGGATGTATCTAGCTTTCACGCTGACCTGCAGCAGACTGCTGCAAGTTTTGTGACATTGGAAACGGACGGTCGATTACGCGGCTGCATTGGCAGTGTGACACCCCATCGCCCCCTGATCATCGACATCGTGGAAAATGCCTATGCCGCAGCCTTCAATGACCATCGCTTTCCGCCACTGGAAGCACCGGAACTGACCAGGCTCTCCTTTGCGGTTTCCGTCCTATCCCCCATGAAAGCCATGAAATTCAAAAATGAAGAAGATCTGCTCTCGCAGCTTATTCCCGGGGAAACCGGCCTGATGATACAGGATTTCGGACGGCGATCGGTTTTTCTGCCCCAGGTTTGGGAGAGCCTGCCTGAACCTGCCGAATTTCTCACGCGGCTTAAAATCAAGGCCGGCCTGGCCGAGGACCATTGGTCAGACAGTTTCCAGGCTTGGCAGTATCGGGTGGAAAAAACCGCCCCTCAGAGGTTCCCGGCGCAAACAGACCTGCATGAGTGACCGCATTCAACGCTTGAAGGCCAAATAACAGGAGCCTATACATCCATCCGTTCCGAATTCGACGAGAAAGAACCCAACATGACTGCCAGCCAGCCCAACATCCATATGATCATGAACCGCATCCTTGAGATCATCGAGGAGGCTGGCGAGACAGTCATGGAGATCTATCGCACGGATTTTGAAGCCCGGACCAAAAGTGACTCTTCTCCTGTCACGGAAGCTGACCTTGCCGCAGAGGCTATCATAACACCGGCTTTGGAAGCCTTGCTGCCCAATGTTCCAGTGGTCGCAGAAGAAGCCGCCGCGGAAGGCAGAATTCCCGAAGTCTCCGATGGATACTTTTGGCTGGTTGACCCGGTTGACGGCACCAAAGAGTTTCTCAACCGCAATGACGAGTTCACGGTGAATATCGCCCTGCTACATAATCGCCAACCGGTCTTGGGGGCTGTGCTCGCCCCCGCACTCGACACACTTTATTGGGGGATCGTTGACGAAAAGGCATGGAAGAGAACCGGCCAGAATCCGCCCGAGGAGATTTCCGTTCGATCCGAACAGCCGGAAGGCATTACCCTGGCCGCCAGCCGGCGCCACGGCGACCCAGCCTTGCTGGAAAAATTCCTGGCCGGCCGCCCCCTCAAAGAGGTTCGCAACGCCGGAAGTTCGCTCAAATTCTGCCTGGTTGCCTGTGGTGAAGCGGATCTCTACCCACGCTTTGGCCCGACCTGCGAATGGGACACTGCAGCAGGACATGCCGTACTGCAAGCCGCGGGCGGTCGCATTACCTTGGAAGATGGGAAAACGCCTTTCACCTACGCCAAGCGTAAGGATTTCCTGAATCCGCATTTCATTGCCTGGGGCGGCATCAAGTAATAAAAAACCCCGCAGGAGATTGCGGGGCTTTTGTTTGAGATGCAGCAATCGGATCAGAAGTTGTAATTCAGCCCGATCATAAGGCTGTGCATCATGATGGTGTCATCTTCGCCTGTCTCGTCCTGCGGCGCCATCAACAGGCTGTAGCCGCCAACGACATCGACGTCTTCATTCATTTCATAGGCAACGCCCAGGCCGATTTGACCCGCCGGTGCCACCCCGTAAAAATTCTTATCCTCAACGGTCGACCCATCGGAAGAGGTATAGGAAATATTCCCTTCCACAATGCCAACCCCCAGTCCAAGCATTACGTATGGTGTGTAAGCCGTGCCAGTATCAAAATCATAGGCCCCGTTCACCATTACGGAGTAGAAATCTGCATCTCCCGATGGATTCGTGCCGGTGCTGACCGAGTCCACGTCAAAACTCCGATAGCCAATTTCCAGTTCTGCCCGGATATCACCATAATCGTAGCCGCCCCTTAACGCAGCCGCAAAACTGCCATCAAAGTCAGCCGTCTTGGTTGTTGCATTGCTGCCGCTCTCTTTGAAATCAACGTCGTCCAGAATGGCATATCCCAGGGAGCCGCCAGCGTAAAAATTGCCGCCCCCGCCATGTCCATCTGCAAGCACCATGGCCGGCATTCCCATAATCGCGATCGCTGCCAAGCTCGAAACAATTCTCATGAGAGAGTCCCCATTTTTTTTACACGTCCAAAAACCGCCAACGGATTAATGATCAACCTGTGCGGACGCCGAATGATACACTAAAAACGAGCATTGAAAAGAATCAAAACAGTTAACATATGTTAATAACTGCGAAAATATTAACATATTCACTATCTATAAGGGAATTTCAGATTCTCTATGGAGCTGTTGTTGGCCGGTTGAAATACACGCCCGTTTATCGGAGTTATCCGGTATCCATAAAACTCTCATATCAACGTACCACCAGGCAAGATGGCAACTAACCTCATAAAATAGAAAGGCTTATCTGAAACAATCTAGTAGGAATTCGTGAGCGAAAGGCAGCAGCGCAAATCTTGCAAAAGGACAGCCCCTGCCAATTTCCAAGTTTAAAGATCAGTTATAAAAGATGCCTGTTGCCTTTACGCAACAGACATTGATAAAGGCAGTTTGGACGCAAAGTCGCACAAACCATCGCATTTCTGGGCCTATTGTCTATTCAAAGACTAGATCACGAAGCCTCCATACCCAGCATGGCTAGTTTACGGGGCAGTCCCCAGCGATAACCGCCCAGCGCACCGCTGCTGCGGATCACCCTATGACAGGGGATCAGCCAGGCAATCGGATTGGCCCCAACCGCGCTGCCAATCGCCCGTGCACCGCCCGTGCCCCCGCTCACCATTTTCGCCAGATTGCCATAAGTGGTCATGCTGCCCTGGGGCAGTGTCATCAATGCCTCCCAAACCTTGACCTGATATTCCGTGCCTTTCAGCACGAGGCGCAAGGCCCCTTCCTGCGGATCATCCTTCAAGGTCTCGGGATGAAAGATACGATTCATATAGCGTTTGGTCTCCACCATATCTTCACGTAAAAAAGCCCCCGGCCAGCGTTCCGCCATTTCCGCAAAACAACCGTCCCGGCCCCGCTCATCCTCAAAGGCCAAGCCACAAAGGCCACGATCCGTCACCATCAGCAACGTCGCGCCGAACGGGCCTTCGTGCCAACCATAGCGAATGACCAGCCCATCGCCCTGGCGTTTGTATTCACCGGGTGTCATCGCCTCGTAAGTTACGAAAAGATCATGAAGCCGCCCCGGGCCGGACAGGCCGCTGCCCAAGGCAGCATCCAGGATACTCTCATTGGCTTCCAGCCGCCGCCTGGCCTGATCCAGGGTCAACTGACTCAGGAATTTCTTGGGGCTGATGCCGGCCCATTTCGTGAACAGCCGCTGCAGATGATATTCGCTCATGCCCACATGATCGGCGAGATCCGACAATTCCGGCTGATCTTCCCAATGATCGGAAAGATAATTGAGGGCGCGTTCGATGAGTGTGTATGTATCAGTCATATATTCTGGATAAACCAGATATCAAAAACATCCCACCCGATAATTGCGCCCGCAACAAATTGCGCCGTCAGATCAGGATTTTGCCTTTCATGTAAAGACAAGCATCCCCCGCCATCAGGACTCGATCACCTTCCTGGTGACAGTAGAGATCACCGCCACGCTTTGATACCTGCCTGGCATGCAACTCCCTCTTCCCCAACCGTTCCACCCAATAGGGTACGACCGTGCAATGGGCCGAGCCCGTGACCGGATCTTCCGCGATCCCCGCGTGGGGCGCGAAATAGCGGGAAACACAATCCACCTCGCGCCCGGGCGCGGTCACGACCAATCCATCGCCTTCCATCCCGGCAATGAAATCAAGATCAGGATCGATTGCCAGGATATCCTCCTCGCCATCAAAAACCGCCAGATTTTTCATGGCTCGCAAAAAGGTCTTTGGTTCGCGCCCAAGAGCAGCCGTCAGCCCCGCGGGCATCTCCACCGGCTTTGCCGGCCTGGAGGGAAAATCCAGGACGAACCGTTCTCCCTCACGGCTGACGGTCAGTGCGCCGGCAAACCGAGTGACAAATCGAATGACCGGTTGATCCCAGCGCAGATGCCGAAAAATCACTGCAGAAGCGGCCAGAGTCGCATGCCCACAAAGGTCTACTTCCATAACCGGTGTGAACCAGCGGATTTCAAAATCCGCCTCTTCCGTCAGAACCGGTACAAAAAACGCCGTTTCTGACAGGTTGTTTTCGCGGGCGATATTCAGCATCACCTCATCGCTTAGCCATCTCTGCAACGGCACCACCGCCGCCGGATTGCCAGAAAAGCGTTCTGCGGTGAAGGCATCAATCTGATAGAGATCAAGTTCCATGCGCCCTCCCCCTAATATGCCGCTGTCAAAGTGGCGTGCACCTCGCTCAGGGCGGTAATGGCAATATCCAGATCTGCGTCATCGGTGCGCCAATTGCTGATCGCAGCCCGGATTCCCGACTGGCCATTCATCACGCCTGGCGTGCAAAAAATCCTGCCATCACGATTGATCGCGCGCAGCAAATCCGCGTTCATCCTGTCTTGATCACTGTCAGTGAACCGCCCACGGAAGGTAACCACATTCAGCTTCACCGGACAGAGCAGTTCATACGCATCAGACGCATCAATCCAGGCGCCCAGCTGAGCCGCAAAGGAACAGTTCACACGAACAATATCCTCAACCCCTTTGCGGCCATAGGCCTGCAGCGTCATCCAGGCTGGCAGCGCCCGCAGGCGCTGGGAGTTTTCCACCCCACGATGGCCATAGGTCGGCGCTTCCGCTTCGGTTTTCAAGTAAGCAGCATGAACGCCATGCGCCCGTTCCAACAGATCTATATGGCGGGTGAAGAAGATGCCGCAATCATAAGGCACATTCAGCCATTTATGACCGTCAGCGGTGATCGAGTCCGCCCGTTCCAGCCCCTTGGCCAGCGGCGCCATTTCCGGCAGGCAGCGCGCAAAAATACCGAATGCCGCATCCACATGTAGCCAGGCCCCATTGCGCTCGCATATATCGGCAATCGCCTCCAGATCGTCAAAGTCGTTCGCCGTGACCGTACCGGTGGACGCAACCACGATCTTGTTCGGATTGTCGGAGGCTGCAAGCGCTGCATCAAGCGCTTCCGGATCCATCGCCTCACTCTCACCGATCCGCCCCACCGGCACCCAGGCTTTGCGGCCGATGCCTGAGATCCCCAGCACCTTGATCAGACTGGCATGAGGGCAAGCAGAAAAAACCTGAACCGGCCCAAGGGCGGTCATACCGTCATTGGTGACATCAATACCGGCATTGCGCGCACACCATTCCCGGCCCGTCGTCAAGCCCAGAAGGTTGGCCGCCGTCGCACCGGTGGTCAGAGCGCCGTCAAAGGCCCCCTGCGGCAGATGGAACAGGTCGAGCAGCATTTTCACCGTCTGATCAATCAGGTCGGCCGCAATGGAATCACCGGGCGATGCCGGATTTTGATCTGTTGCACCGGCCAGCCAATCACCGGCCAAAGCCGCCGGGGTTGCTCCCCCGGTTACGAAGCCGAAATAACGCGGGCCAACGCTAGCGGAGAAATGGGGTAAGATCTCTTTTTGAAAGATCCCCAGGGCTGCAGCTGCGCCCGGGCCGGTTTCCGGCAACTGCCAATGATCGATCGATGGCACCTCGACCACCGCCGCTGGACGCTTGGCCGATTCATCCCAGAAATCACAGGCGATTTTTCTGGCAACATCCAAAACAGCCGGAAGGCTGGATAGGTCTGCTTTCATCTGGTCCATGGTTAAATCTCTCCTTTCAGGACGCGGCTGTAGAGTTCCAGATCCAAGTTTCCACCGGTCAGAATGACAGCTGATTTTTTATTCTTCATTTTCTCTTTTTCCTGCATCAGGGCCGCCAGCGCGATCGCGCCAGCCCCCTCCGCCAGATTGTGGGTATCTGTGAAATAGACGCGCATTGCCTCTGCGATCAGGGCTTCAGATACAGTCACCACCCGGTCCGCGCCACGATGGATCATCTCCACCGCTTCCGCCATGGGGGATCGGCATGCAACACCGTCCGCCCAGGTATCCGCTGTTTCGGTCTCAACTGGCCTACCCGCCTCAAAACTGAGTGCATAGGCCGGTGCCTTATCGCAAACCACGCCAACGACTTTGGTTTTCAGGCCCAACGCATCCCGCGCCGCGATCACACCGCATGCGCCGCTGCCCATACCGATCGGCACATAAATCGTGTCTAGGTCCGGCTGCGCCTGCAACAATTCCAACGCATAGGTGCCGACCCCGCGTACCAGCAGCGGATGAAAACTGGGCAGGCGATAAAGATCTTCCCGCCCCGCCAGTTCCGCCGCATGATCGGATGCTGCCTGGAAATCATCGCCAAATTCGATCAGCTTCCCGCCCTGGGCACGCATGGCGTTGTTTTTTTCCACACTGTTACCTTTCGGCACCACGATCGTGACCGGAATGGAATAGCGGGATGCAGCGGTCGCGATACTCTGGCCATGATTGCCGCGCGTGGCGGTGATCATGCCACCGACTTCGCTTTTATCCGCACGGTCTTTCACAAAAACCAGACCACCCCGGATTTTGAAAGCGCCCACCGGGGTGTAATTCTCATGCTTGACCCAGACCTCGCAGCCCAGACGCTCACAAAGAAGCGGCCACCGATATTGCGGCGTACCGGGGAAGAAGGAATGGACAAGCGATTGTGCCTGTTCCAGGTTGGACAATGTGATGGTTTCCATGGGGTACAATCCATTCAATGACAGAAACAACAGGCCGGTTAAAGCGAACCGGTTTGGTTGGAACCGGATGATGCAGGATCACGCCCGACAACCGAGGAAACGGGGCTATCCTGCATCATCACCATAGCAGGCAATAGAGGGCTTATTGCCGCCAGAAGGGTTTGGAGGCTTCAAATTCTGCATCCGCTGCAGAAAGCCCCAGATCTTTGAGCCGGTATTCCGGCATCCCAGCAAGATCCAGGCGCTGTCTCCAGCGGGCATGCCATTCACGGACAGTCATCAGGGCCTTTACCGCCTGGCATTTGATTTGCCCGGTAAAACCCAAATTCTCCGACCCGGAAGGCGACGATCCAAAAATGAATCCAAACCAGCCGGGTAACATCCATATTGTACGCATACAATTACTCCTTAATTACCCGAAATGAGTTGATACAATGATGACAATCATATTGTATTGACACCCTGACCGCGTCAATTTAAACATTGTCACCATGACAATTAGACAAATTTCCTGGCTGCCCGACCTCACCGGCCGGAGTGGCGCAAAATATCAAGTGATCGCGGACTGTCTGGCGGATGACATCGCCAGCGGCAGATTGGCCGTGGGCACAAGACTGCCCACCCATCGCGATCTGGCCTGGGAGCTTAAAGTCACGGTTGGCACTGTCAGCCGTGCCTATCGCGAGGCGGAAAGGCGCGGCCTGATTGCCGGCGAGGTCGGACGTGGCACCTATGTCCAGACCCCGCGCAGCAGTTCGGATAGCCGCAGCCTGCAGATCCCGTCCATGGATACCCACCTCCCCCAAGAGGAACATGACACGGACGATCCCAGCAAACCGATCAACCTCGTCTTCAACTTTCCGCCCCCGGGACTCGCAAAAAAGGTGATCCGGAAGACTCTGGTGGAGCTGGCGGACGATCCTTTGATGGGTGATTATATCGGCTATCAGCCTCATATCGGCATGGAGAGGCACCGGGCGGCAGGGACAAAATGGCTGGCCAAGCGAGGTATCAATGCCGCTCCGGACGATATCATGATCGCGCCAGGCGCCCATTGCGGCGTCCTGATCGCATTATCCTCGCTGACCAATCCGGGGGATCTAGTGATCACCGAACGGCTGAGTTATGCCAGCTTGAAATCCATCGCCCGGACCTTGGGTCTGCGCCTGGAAACGGTTGAAATGGATCATGACGGCATCGACCCGCAATCCCTGGAACAGGTCATTCGGGAAAAACGCCCGGCCGCCCTGGTCTGTGTGCCAACCTTGAGCAACCCCACCAACATCATCACCTCCGTTCCAAGGCGCCACGAGATCGCGGATGTGGTACTGCGCCACGGCCTGCCGGTGGTGGAGGATGACATTTTCGCCCTCCTATTACCGGAAGGGGAAGCGCCGCCGCCGCTCTCGACCCTGATCCCGGATCAGTCGATCTTTGTCACCAGCCTGTCCAAGACAGTTTCACCCGGCCTGCGGATCGGGTATGTGGCCGGACCGACCCGGTACAAACCTGCGATTTCATCGGCGATTCGCGCGACCAATTGGATGGCGTCGCCCCTGACGTCAGAAATTGCCAGCCGTTGGATCCTGGATGGCAATGCAGATATGATCCTGGAATCCCACAAACGGGAAGCAGCCGTTCGAAAAGACATGTTCGATGAGAGGTTTGGCCCGATCGGTGCGGAATATGCCCTGCCGACCGGCGCAATCCATGCCTGGCTTGAGGTGCCGGAGTCGGTGCGCGCGGCCGAATTCATCCGGGCGGCGGAAAAACAGGGCGTCTTGCTCTGCCCCCATGACGCCTTTTCCGTCGGGCGTGCGGAAACACCCCATGCGGTTAGGATATCACTGGGACCACCACGCCAACGCGCGACCCTGGCCAAGGCACTGGATATTCTCTTGGGAATTTACGAATCAGGCCCGGCCATCAATGATTTCGGCTATGTATGATCGGACGATAGCAGCCGTCAGCTGACGGCTTCTATCGCCCCGCAAATCTCGCTCACCACCTGCTGGACCATGGCCTGGTCATCCCCTTCCGCCATCACGCGGATCAAAGGTTCCGTACCCGATTTCCGGATCAGCACGCGGCCCTGGCCCTGCAACGTTTCTTCGCCAGCACGGATCGCTGTTTTCACATCCGAATGATCCAGCGGCAAACCTTTGCCCGCATCAAAACGGACATTCTGCAGCAACTGCGGCACCGGCTCGAACACACGGCCGACCTCGCTCATCGGGCGGCCGTCTTCCACCAGGACCGATAGGACCTGCAGCGCGGCGACAATGCCGTCGCCCGTTGTGGAATGATCACCCATGATGATATGACCCGACTGTTCGCCGCCCAGATTGCAGTTTTTGGCGCGCATGGTTTCCACCACATAGCGGTCCCCGACCGCCGTGCGCAACAGCCCTATGCCCTTTTTATCCAGATAGCGTTCCAGTCCCAGGTTGGACATCACGGTTGCTACCAACGGGCCTTTCAGATTGCCGCGCTTGGCGTAAGAACAGGCGACCAGCGCCATCAGTTGATCCCCGTCCAACACATGGCCGGTTTCGTCACAGATGATCAACCGATCCGCATCGCCATCAAGGGCGATGCCGATATCCGCACCATGGGCCACCACCTGCTCGCACAGGGCTGCGGGCGATGTTGCCCCACATTGATCATTGATATTGGTGCCGTTGGGATGAACCGCGATGGAGATCACCTCGGCCCCCAGTTCATAGAGCACTTCTGGTGCCACCTTGTAGGCAGCCCCATGGGCGCAATCCACCACCACCTTCAAACCGCTCAGGCTAATGCCCGCCGGGAAGGTTCTTTTGACAAATTCGATATAGCGGCCACGGGCATCTTCCAGACGCTGCGCGCGGCCAAGCTTTGACGGATGGGCAAGATCCGCAATCGGCTCATCCATCATGCGCTCAATCTCACTCTCGGTTTCATCCGACAGTTTATAGCCGTCCGGACCAAACAGCTTGATGCCGTTATCCTGATACGGATTATGGGAGGCGGAAATCATCACCCCCAGATCACAGCGCAGCGATTTGGTCAGCATGGCGACCGCCGGTGTCGGCAATGGGCTGACAAGGAAGACATCCATACCCATAGAGGTGAAGCCCGCGGTCAAGGCAGGTTCCAGCATGTAACCTGACAGGCGTGTATCCTTACCGATCACGACTTTATGCCGATGGGTGCCGCGCTGGAAATGACGCCCCGCGGCGAGCGCCAGCCTCAAGATTAAATCCGGCGTAATCGGAGAGATATTGGCAGTGCCTCGCACACCATCAGTACCAAAGTATTTGCGCGTCATCTTGACCGTCACCATTGTTATTTTTACCGCACTCCTTTGGTACTCCGAGTGCCTTTGGCTGGCAAGGTATGATTGCGGAACATCACCGGGATATCGGCAACCAGGGATCCCATTCAACCTCTGCCATTTCCGTGACGGCTTCCTGGCCCTCCACCTCCAGGCCCATATCCTGAAGAAGATGGGGTGACAATCGCGCCAGATATTCCAAATGGGCGTCCAGGCATCGATAGGCCCACCATATTTTCAGACATTGCACCAATCCCGGACGCCGATATTGCTTCGGTAATGGGAAAAACACAGAAAGATTGTAGACAGCCATATTTCATCTCCAGCGGTATTTCCCTATATTTAATCATTATAGCCAATGATCAAACTGAGCATTTCTCTTATTTTAACCGAAATAAACTCATGCAAAACAACACACCCCTGCCGCTGAATGCGCTCCGCGCCTTTGAGATTGCCGCCAAGCATCTAAGCTTCACCCGTGCAGCGGAAGAGCTTTCAGTGACCCAGGGCGCCATCAGCCGCCATGTAAAAGGGTTGGAGGAATATCTGCAGCTTCCGCTGTTCCACCGACATCACAAGACATTGGAACTGACGGAAGAGGGACGCTATCTGCTGCAGGGCTTAACCGGAGCCTTTGAGCAAATCCAAGAAACCGTGCGTAGCCTCGGCAATAACAGGCCGGAATTGAATATCAAGTCACCGCCCTCTCTTGCCGCACGCTGGCTGATCCCGCGGCTGCACCGCTTTGAGGAAACCCACCCAGAGGTTCTGATCAATCTAACGACGGCCTGGCATTTCTATGATCCGGACAAAGAATATTTCGATGCCGGGATCGGCTATGAACGGGCAGCCGGGCCAGAGGAATATCTCGCCGCCAGCCTGATCAAAGAATTGATTTGCGAGGAATGGATGACACCGGTTTGTGCGCCCGGCTATCTGGAAGGCAAGCCGCCCTTACAATCGCCCGGCGATTTGAACCGGCATATTTTATTGAATTGCAAAGGCAAGCGCGGCTTTGACGATTGGACCGACTGGGCCGAAAAACTGGGTGTCAGGCCCTTCAATCCCCGACAGATCCGGCAGTTTGATTTCCTGGATATCGCATTGAATGCCGCAGCGGCGGGGCAGGGAATTGCCCTTGGTGACATCCGCTTCGTCCAAAATGACATCGAAGCCGGTCGATTGATCATCCCGCTGGATGCGCCGCCCCAAAAAATCGGCAGTTATTTCATGATCCGGAAACGCCGGGCCAATGCCCATCCGGGCCTGGTCAAATTCAAAGATTGGATGCAGGAAGAAGCGCGCTCGGATCTTCCAAAATAGTTAAAAAAAGCCCGGCATAAACCGCCGGGCTTTTTACTGTCTATTGGTTGGCTATCACGCCGGATCCGGCTCAGGCCCCATCTTGACCGGCCCTTCCGTGGTCGGCACAGATGTTTTGGATCCGCCGGACGGTTTTTCACCGCCTTCGTCCGATCCTTCGCGAATTTTCTCGCCACGGATCAAGGCGTCCACTTCCGCACGGTCCAGGGTCTCATATTCCAACAAACCCTGTGCGATCGCTTCCAACTCATCCTTGTGATCGGTCAGAATGTCACGGGCGGCACGCTCGCCATATTCCACCAGTTCACGGATTTCCTCATCAATCATCTTGGCGGTCGCATCCGAGATATTCTTCTTCTGGGTCACAGAATGGCCCAGGAATACCTCTTCCTCGTTATCGGAATAACGCAGCGGCCCCAATTTATCGGAAAAGCCATATTCGGTCACCATGGCCCGTGCAATACGGGTTGCCTGCATGATGTCGTTGGAGGCACCGGTAGTGACGTTTTCCTTGCCGAAAATCATTTCTTCCGCAACCCGGCCACCGAACATGCTGGCCAGCTGGGCCTTCAATTCGGTTTCTGACTGGGAAAGCTTGTCCCGCTCCGGCAGCCACATAGTGACCCCCAACGCACGACCGCGGGGAATGATTGTTACCTTATGCAACGGCTCATGGCCCTTGGCATGCAGCATAACCACAGCATGGCCGGCTTCATGATAGGCAGTCAGCTTCTTCTCATCCTCGGTCATGACCATGGAACGGCGCTCGGCCCCCATCATCACTTTGTCCTTGGCATCCTCAAACTCCTGCATGGAGACAACGCGGCGGTTGCGGCGTGCCGCCATAAGGGCCGCCTCATTCACCAGGTTGGCCAGATCCGCACCGGAGAAACCGGGGGTGCCGCGAGCAATGACCTTAGCGTCCACATCCGGGGCCAGAGGCACTTTACGCATATGCACCTGCAGGATCTTGGTCCGGCCCAGGATATCCGGGTTCGGTACCGTCACCTGACGGTCAAAACGGCCGGGACGCAGCAATGCCGGGTCCAGAACGTCCGGACGGTTTGTGGCCGCAATCAGGATCACACCTTCATTGGCCTCGAAACCATCCATTTCGACCAGCAACTGGTTCAATGTCTGCTCACGCTCGTCATTGCCGCCGCCTAGGCCTGCGCCACGATGGCGGCCGACCGCGTCAATCTCATCGATGAAGATGATGCAGGGTGCGTTTTTCTTGCCCTGTTCGAACATATCGCGGACACGACTAGCACCGACACCCACAAACATCTCCACAAAGTCGGAACCGGAAATGGTGAAGAAAGGCACATTGGCCTCCCCCGCCACCGCACGGGCGGTGAGGGTCTTACCGGTCCCCGGAGGGCCAACCAGCAAAACACCTTTGGGGATCTTGCCACCTAAGCGCTGGAATTTCTGCGGATCACGCAAAAACTCGACAACTTCCTGCAATTCCTGTTTGGCTTCCTCGATACCGGCCACATCTTCAAATGTCACACGGCCCAGCTTTTCGCTCAGCAGCTTTGCCTTGGACTTGCCAAAGCCCATGGCCTTGCCGCCACCGCCTTGCATCTGGCGCATGAAGAAAATCCAAACCCCGATCAACAGCAGCATCGGGAACCAACCCAGCAGAATTTGC
The DNA here is from genome assembly GCF_003385955.1 of Aestuariispira insulae. Lineage (GTDB taxonomy): Bacteria > Pseudomonadota > Alphaproteobacteria > UBA8366 > Aestuariispiraceae > Aestuariispira > Aestuariispira insulae. The sequence goes on along the minus strand of NZ_QRDW01000005.1, from coordinate 169,519 downwards.
AGGAAATTATTGTCCGTTTCGATCGGTTTCGCCTCAACCGTGACACCACGGGAGGTCAGTTTCTCGATCAACCCGGCATCATCCGGCGCATAGGTGCTGAACTCGTTTCCGCCATTATAGTTACCGGTGATGCTGCGCCCCTGAATGGTCACATTTTTCACCTGGCCGCTTTCAACACTTTCCAAGAAGCTTGAATAGGGAACAGCTTGGGAGGAACCCTGCGATGGGCTTTGCTGGAACGCTTGATAGAGGAAGACCATCAGCAGGAGAATGATAGCCCACAGCGCAATATTCCGATTAAATAAATTCACTTGCTTACAACCCTTCCGTTTTCGCAAGATCCTTGTCCGCAAACCGGGGAAGGGTTTGCAGACATCCCTGAACCACCATTACATAGTGCGCATATTCAAGCTTGAAAAGGCTGTTTTGCCAAACAATTCTCCCGCGATTAAGTGAATCTCTTCGATTCCATGGTCTTGCCAGTGATCACTTTTTTGCGTTGAGAGCGGACAAACCAGCTTATCACCGCGCCAAAGGGCAGGAATTCCGCGGCGGACAAATGCTGGCAGGATTGAAAATCCTGAGATCTCCCTGCCCGAATTTTGCCATTGCCGCCACCCATCAATCCCCAGGGCACCGATGAAAAAATCTGTTTCTTTTGGCCATTTCTTTGTGGCTGAGAGCATAATGCGGAAACGACGGTCCCAGATAAAAGAACCCACCCCCTCCAATGGAACAGGCCCCGAGACGGCCGAGGGTTCACGGGCCAACCAGATACGCCCGCCGCGTACCAGCAGTTGGCATCCGGACAAAGTGCCGGCTCCGTCAGCATCGGCTTCCAATCGTTTCATCAACCGTTGCAGCCGGTCGAAACGCGGCGGATAGTCCGCACCGCCCAGCGCGGATACCAGTTTCGACAAGGATCGCAGACGGATTTCCTCCGGCGCCTCCAGGAAGGTTGCCCGCTCCAACCGAACAAACCCGTGGGGATACAGCCTGCCGGACCGGTTCAGATGCTGGCTTGTATAGAATTCAAGGGATTGCCTGGCCCGGGAAAGATGCTTCGCCGTGTCGGCAAGCCGCCTTGCATCCATTCCCTCTTCCGCCAGGGTCGGCATCAGGCGGCGCAGCCGGTTCCGCGTGAAATGATCGCTCAGATTGCTCGGATCCTGCACAAAAGCCTGACCGGCCTGTTCCAGGGTGGCGACTAGGCGCGTTTTCGGAATATCCAGCAATGGCCGCACCAGCCGGATGCCCCCGCGCATTTCAATCGGTGACATGGCGGAGAGACCGTCCACCCCGCTGCCCCGCGCCAGTCTGAGCAGGAAAGTCTCTGCCTGGTCATCCAGATGGTGCCCCAGAAACAAATCCCCCGCACCCTGTTCCCGGCACCAGGACAGCATCAGTCCATAGCGGGCCAATCGTGCCTGATTCTGCAGGTCCCGCGTGAGTTTGGGCCCCTCTCGTACCAGTATTGCCACCCTGACCCCTAGTGCCGCCAATCTCGCGCCAACCGTTTCCGCCTCTCGTGCCGATTCCTGCCGCAACCGATGATCCACCACCAGTGCAGTCAGCCGCCGTCCGTTATCCCGGCACCAGCGGGACAAGAGAAATGCCAGCGCCATACTGTCCGGACCACCGGAACAGGCAACCGCCAAAGAACAGGCGGACCCGGCCAGAGCCGGATCCGCCATGATGTGCGAAAAAGCGTTGTCATCCAGGGGAGAGCTATCCGTCACTTAACACCCCCTGCCTCAAAGCGGCAGATTATTGGCAGCCAAGGTTTTTGCGCGCCGCACGGGCACGTTCCAAAATCCGGGGCTCCGCATCCTCATGCTTAAGCAGCAGCTCCTGATAGGCCACGCAGGACGAATCTTTCTGGCCAACCTGCTCCAGGGACATGGCAAATTTCAACAAACTGTGGGTCGCCTTGCTGGCTTTCCGGTCCCTGAGATAGGCATCGCTGAAAACCGCAGCCGCATCTTCAAACTGCTGGCGGGCGTAATAGGTTTCGCCCAGCCAGTACATGGCATTACTGGCAAGCTCGTGCTCGCCGTTTTGATCCAAAAATGCGCGGAAGGCTATCTCTGCGGAAGCAAAATCATGTTTCGGCAGGAAGGAATAGGCATAGTCATATTGTTCTTTGGGTGTGCCCCCCTGCAACACCGCTCCGCCAGACTGCTGGGCCGGAGGCGCGAGAGAAGCAACCGCCCCCGGTGTGGATGCAGCAGAAGGTGCCGGAGCCGGTACTTGCGGTTGTTGCGGCTGCCGGACCACCGGCTGCTCGCCAGACGGCTTCAAATCGCCACGTTCCAATGCCGCAAGATCCTCGGAAGTAATCTGGCCAAAGCCCTGCTGGCCTGCGGCCAAGTTGCCGGTCGTGCCGCCCGGCCCCTGAGCCCCCCGGGAAGTGATGATCGTTGTGCCACTGTCCGTGGCTTGTGCAGAGGCTGACTGTTGGGAGGACTGAAAGCTGCTACCCTGGCCCATGGAACTCGACATTTGTCCGGTGCCACCTTGCTCCAGCGCACGCAGACGGAAATCCACATCGGATACCAGCTTATCAAGGCGGGTTTCGATCCGGCGCATCTTGATATCAAGATCCTCAATCTTGCCATTGAGATCCCGGCGCTGTTCTTCCAGCAATTGGATCTGCGCCTGCAACTGAGCGGTGACCTGGCGGTCATCCACCAATCCTTCAGCCGCATTGGCCGGCGGAGGCGCGCCTTTATAGACAACTTTTTGAAGATCCGCGATTTCCTGGCGCAAAGAATTCACCTGCTGCTGCAGCTGATTGACAGAGCTTTGCGCCTGTGCCGGTTGCTCCAAACCAATAACCAGCAGTCCCGCCAGTATCAATGCCGCAGGAACCGCCACCAGGGATCTGTGATTGCCGGAACTGAAAGGAAAAGAAAACCGCATGATCATATTCACTACCGCTTTACCTGAAAAAATCGATTTCGGACGCTGGAATCGCCATTTTCATCCTAGTCCGCCTTTACGACAAGAATAAGGCAGGTTGCTTTCGCAACCTGCCTCACATCTTTCGTCACCTGTCGCAGGTCGCCTTAGCTGGCGGCACCGCTGACAATGCGGGTCACACCGCGACGGTTCTGAGCCCAGGCTTCGTCGTTGGAACCTTCAACGGCCGGACGCTCTTTACCGTAGGAAATGGTGGTGATCCGGTTTTCGGAAACACCCAGGCTGATCAGGTATTCGCGTACGGAATTCGCACGACGCTCACCCAAAGCCAGGTTGTATTCACGGGTACCGCGTTCATCGCAGTGACCTTCGACCTGGATCGTAACCTGCGGATATTTGATCAGCCAGGCAGCCTGTTTGGCAAGCGTGCTCTGAGCGTCACTGTTCAGGTTGGATTTGTCGAAACCGAAGAACACACGGTCGCCGACAGTAATGAAATCTTCCTCGGATCCCATAACCGGACCAGCAACGCCGCCGGAAACATTGTTGTTTTCCGCACCTGCGTTGGTGGTGTCACCGCCGCCAGTGCCGGAAGCACCGCTGGTGTTATCGGGATCGGTAGAGCAAGCGGCGACGAGAACCAACGCTGCAAGCAAACTGAGAATCTTAAAGCGCATTGAGCTTCCCCTGATTCTTAAGCGAAAAGCCGCCGCTTACGACGGCACTAGTTAAACCCCTTCCGCACATTCTTGGTGGTAAGCCCCCTATCGAATGTGCATCTGCACAATAATAAACACGTGCAGAGTCAATATTCAAGCTGTTATGACAGTTATTCAACCTTTATTTCATTCATTTTTCACACTTTTTTACTCGAATACTGGACAACTGAACCCTGGATCAGGGATTCAGCGGCGACCATGCCGGGTCCGAAGCATCACCCGGCGTCACCATCTCACGCAGGTTGTGTCCGGTCAGGTCCACTGAATATAGACGTGTGCGGCCTTTTTCGCCCGGTTCCTGGCGGAAGAACATCAAAACGCGCCCGTTGGGGGACCATGTGGGACCCTCATCCAGGAAGCTGTCGCTCAAGATACGCTCACCGGAGCCATCCGGCCGCATCACCCCGATAAAGAAGCGCCCGCCCAATTGTTTGGTAAAGGCGATCAAGTCGCCGCGCGGTGACCAGACAGGTGTATTATAGCTGCCCTCACGCTGGCTGATCCGGTGGTCATCCGTACCATCGGCATTGATCACGTAAAGCTGATTCTGGCGGCCACGGTCGGAACTGTAGACCACCCGCTTGCCATCAGGAGCGAAGGACGGGGAAATTTCGATATCCGGCCCCTTGGTCAACTGACGCGGGGTCTTGGTCCGCAGATCCATGATATAGATATCGGTATTGCCCTTTTCAGAGTGGCTCATGATCACCGAATCACCGTCCGGTGAAAAACGCGGCGCCAGGGTCATGCCCGGGAAAGTGCCCAGCAGTTGCTGGCGGCCGGTCTGGATATTGAAGATATAGACCCGCGGCTTGTCATTGAAATAGCTCATATAGGTGATTTCATGACGTTTCGGCGAGAAACGCGGGGTCAGCACCAGGGTGCGGCCATCGGTCAGGAATTCATGATTGGCACCATCCTGATCCATGATGGCCAGACGCTTGACCCGCTTTTTCTTCGGGCCGCTTTCAGCAACATAAACAATGCGCGAATCGAAATAGCCAGTTTCCCCGGTCAGCCGCTGATAGATCAGATCGGCAATCATATGGGAAACCCGACGCCAATTTTGCGGCTGGGTGGTGAAGGCCTGACGAATCAGGCTTTTTTCCGAAAACACATCCCAGACAAAAAACTCCACGCGAAGCTGGCCATCATCCCGAATGGTGGTCGACCCGGCTACCAAGACCTGGGCATTGAGCACCCGCCATTCGGAAAAACGCGGCTTTACCTTCAAGGAAGCGATGGTCTGGATGAAGGCCGACTTGTCGATCGGCCGGAACAGGCCGGATCTTTCCAGATCACTGGAAATCACCGCCGCCAGTTTTTCACCATAATCGGCGGCCACCACATCGGCGGAAAAGAAATCCGTGATCGCAATTGGCAGCGGTTCGGCATTGCCCCTGGTGATATCAATATTCACCTCGGCCCGTGCCGCCCCTGCCAGAGACAGGGCGGTAAGAGCAAAGATCGCCAGGCGAAGCATGCCACGAAACGTTCCAACTACAGTCATCATCAGCTAAACCACATTCCTGTTTTCACCGCCCCACCCTGGAGAGGCAGCCTGTAAATTTCTTGTTCCTGCCGGGACAAGGTCTACCCCGGACAAAGAGACGTCTCTCAATTTCATAGCGGGCTTCGCGACAACACGCAATCGTGCCATGAAAATGTCAAATTTGTCGTCGCACGCTTGAGCTGTCTCGCGGCATCACCCAAGCATCTCTTTTGGATCGAACGTGAAATTGATGATCTGCCAGACATCATATTTGCCCTGTGGCAGTTTCAGCGGACTGCATTTAAAGACGGCCCGGCGCGCACTTTCGGCCGCGGTGCGCCAAAACGGGCTGCCGTTATTAGAACTATTATCGATCTCAACCGAACGCACCGTCATGTCCGGGTTCATCAAGACCCGCAACCGAACCAGGAGATCCTCCGCATTGACGGCCCCGGCCGGCATGCTCCAGCAGCCGGCAATCTGCCGCTTGACCGCATCCATCTCGTTATTGGACAGCTTCGCACCCGGCGACAAGAAGGCGGATTTCTTCTGTTCAGTCGCGGTCGGTTTCTTCAAATCAAGCTTTTTCGTCATCTCGGCAAAGGCGTCGACTTCCTTTTCCGGTTTCTTTTCCGGCTGCTTGACCTGCGGTGTGATTTCATCACGCTTTTTCGCATAATCCTTCAGCAGGCTTTCGGCCTCATCCTTGCGCGGCGGTTCCTTTGGTTTTTTCTTCGGGCGCGGCGCCTTAACCACAGGCGTCGGTTTCGTGACCGTTTTCGGTTCCGGCTTGGGCTTTTCCACCTCTTTCTTTTCCGGTTTTGGCTTCGTTTTTTCCGGGATCACCTCCGCCTCCGGCTCGGGCGTGCGCTCTACCTTTGGCTCCGGCTTAGGCTCGGGCTGCGGTTCCGGTTTTGGTGCCGGCGGGGTCGGCTTCGGTTTTGGCGGCGGCGGCGTTTCCACCTTGGGCGGCTCCGGGTCCGGCTCATCTTTAACCGCCGTTTCGGGATCTTCATCTATTTCCGCCACCAACTGCATCTCATAGGCGGGCGGCTCCACATCCAGCGGCTCAAAAAACTGCGGCAGGCCAAAATAGGCCACCAACAGCAGCGCAATATGCAAAAGCGCGGATATGACAAGCGTGATACGCATAGCTGGTCCCTGACCGTCCGGTTACTTCTGGCCTGGCAGTTTTGCCAGCAGGGCCACCTTCTTGAACCCTGCCGATGTCATCAGCCCCATCACCTGCATAATCTCTCCATATGGCAATTCTTTGTCACCGCGCACAAAAATGCGGATTTCAGGATTATTGCCGGTGATAGCTTGCAAACGGGGCACCAGTTGTTCCAGACCGATTTCGGTCTCCTGAAGATAGATCCGACCGTCCTTATCAATGGACAGAACCAGCGGCTCATCCGTGTCTGTCAGCTGTGCGGCCTTGGTCTTGGGCAGGTCCAGCGGCACGCCGACCGTCATCAAAGGTGCTGTCACCATGAAGACAATCAACAGCACCAGCATGACATCAACAAACGGCGTCACGTTGATTTCCGACATGGCGCGATAGCGGCGCGAACCGCTGCCGCCATTGCCGTTTCGTCCCATCAATTGCCCGGCCATGGATCAATCCTCCTCGTCGAGCTGACGGGAGATAATGGCACTGAATTCGTTGGCAAAGGCTTCCAATCGGCCGGCATAACGCCCAAGATCGGTGGAGATTTTGTTATAGGCGATGGTCGCCGGGATCGCCGCCAGCAGGCCCAGCGCGGTCGCAAACAATGCTTCGGCAATGCCGGGCGCCACAACGGCCAGGCTGGTCTGTTTACTGGCCGCGATGCTGGTGAAGGAATTCATGATCCCCCACACCGTGCCAAGCAATCCGATGAAAGGCGCGGAAGAGCCAACGGACGCCAGGAAAGAGAGATATTTCTCCATCTTTTCCATCTCGCGGCTGACCGTCACATGCATCACCCGCTCGATCCGTTCTTGTAGGTTGGCACCATGCTTATTGCCAAGCCCGCGCGAGGCGGCACGACGCCATTCACGCATGGCAGCGGCAAAAACCGATGACATGGGATCGGCTGGATATTGCCCGACCCGGTCATAAAGATCGTCCAGTGCGCCCCCGGACCAAAAAGCATCTTCAAACTTGGCCGCCATCCGCTGCATCTTCCGGACACGGGTGACTTTTTCAAAAATGATCGCCCAGCACCAGATCGACGCGCCGATCAGGATGAACATCACCGTCTTGACCACCCAGTCTGCCTGAACAAAGAGATGCCAGATCGACAATTCTGCCGCATCCATCATGCCCTGGGCCGCGTCCAAATCCACAACAGTTGATTCCATGGTCTTTTTCTAACCCTCGTCCAATGTTCAGGCCGCCTCAGCGCCCTCGAATTCCTTCAATGCCGCCATGACCTCCGCCGGAAATCTGGCGGGCCGCATGGTTTCCATATTCACACAGGCCAGTGTAATATTGATGCCTACCAGCAACTGGCCGTCCCGGGTAATATCCTGGCGCAATGCCATACTGGCCCCTTTGAGTCCGGTCATCATCGTTTCCACCTGGATCAGATCATCCAGCACTGCGGGGGCCCGGAAATCCATGTCACAGCGCCGCACCACAAAAACATGATTAAGCTCGCGCACCATGCGGGCATGATCGTAAGAGCCCAGACGCATCATTTCGGTCCGCGCACGCTCCGCATAATTCAGGTAGTTGGCGTGATAAACCACGCCACCGGCATCGGTATCTTCGAAATAGACCCGGACGGGCAGCACATGCGGCGGGCGGTGATCAGTCATCCAGCTTCTCCGCCTTGCTCAAGAGATCCATCTGGGCGGCGATTTCCGCCGGCGGCTGCAGGCCGATATAATTCCAGCCCTGCGGGGTCAGCATGCGGCCCCTGGGCGTCCGGTGCACCATGCCCTGCTGAATCAGGAAGGGTTCGACCACTTCTTCCAGCACGTCGCGCTCATTGGCCAGCGCCGCCGCCAGGGTTTCAACCCCAACCGGCCCGCCACCATAATGTTCCGCCATACAGTTCAGATATTTGCGGTCCATCTTATCCAGGCCCCTGGCATCCACATCCAGGCGCAACAAGGCAGCATCGGCCAGTTTGGCATCAACCATTTCCGCATCACCCACAATGGCGAAATCCCGGACCCGGCGCAGCAGGCGGTTGGCAACACGCGGCGTGCCGCGGGATCGCCTGGCCACTTCGCGCGCGCCATCCTCGGACATCTCAAGACCCAGAATGCCGGCACCGCGGCTGACGATGAAAGTCAGCTCATCTTCAGTATAGAAATTCATATGGAGCGGAATGCCGAACCGTTCCCGCAGCGGGGTGGTGATCAGGCCCGCCCTGGTGGTTGCGCCCACCAGGGTAAAGGGCGGCAGATCGATCCGCACCGAGCGCGCGGCCGGCCCTTCGCCAATGATCAGGTCCAACTGAAAATCTTCCATAGCGGGATAGAGAATTTCCTCCACAGCCGGATTAAGCCGGTGGATCTCATCAATGAAGAGAACATCGCGCGGCTGCAAATTCGTCAGCAATGCTGCCAGGTCCCCCGCTTTGGCAATCACCGGGCCGGAGGTCGCACGAAAACTGACACCCAGCTCACGCGCGACAATCTGGGCCAAGGTTGTCTTGCCCAGGCCCGGCGGACCGTAAAACAGGGTATGATCCATCGCATCGCCGCGCTTGCGGGCAGCCTGGATAAAAATCGACAGGTTTTCCCGGACATCCTTCTGACCGGTGAAATCGTCCAGCGACACCGGACGGATGCCGCTATCGGCATTATCCTCGGGACGGCCGATGGTATCGACAATGCGGTCTGGGGCGGTGTCTGGAAAATCGGTCACTGGCTCAGCTCCTGCAAGCCAGCGCGGATCAGCCCCGCCACGTCAGAAGGTGCATCCTCGCGACCCGCGACACGGGCCACTGCAGAAAAAGCATCGGACCGGCCATAACCGAGATTGACCAGGGCGGACACCGCGTCATCGGTCGCACTGTCAGCACGCGGGGCCGCCTTGCCCGCATTCTGGGTTTCGGAAGCGATCGCAGCACCGCCAAGCGAGAAACCGCCAACCTTATCCTTCAATTCCGTCACAATGCGCTGCGCCAGCTTCGGCCCGACCCCGTTGGCCCTGGTGATCGGCGTTTTGTCTCCGGATGCAATCGCCTGGATCAATTGATCCGGTTCCAGCACCGAGAGGATCGCCAGACAGACCTTCGCGCCAACGCCCTGCACCGTGGTCAACAGCCGGAACCAGTCACGCTCCGCAATATCGGCAAAGCCAAAAAGATGAATATGATCTTCGCGAACATGGGTCTCGATCTCAAGGCGCACGGCCTCGCCCTGCCCCGGCAGGCGACCAAGCGACCGCCTGGAACAAAATACCAGATAGCCAACCCCGTTCACGTCAATGATGGCCCAATCGTCGCCGATACCGTCCACCAATCCTTTGAGTCTGGCGATCACGCGTTACACCCCTTTTGCATTGATAGCGGCCGTGCTGGCCGGGTTCCAACGGCGATTAACCGCCGCCTGATGGCCGTGACAAATCGCCACCGCCAGTGCATCCGCCGCGTCTTCTGACGGCGGGTTGCAACCGGGCAAAAGCGTGCGCACCATCATGCCGATCTGATCTTTGGTGGCAGAGCCGGTTCCCACCACCGCTTGTTTGACCGATTTGGCCGAATATTCAGCCACCGGAATACCGTAAATGGCGGGTGAGACCAGAACTACACCGCGGGCATGGCCCAGCTTCAACGTGGTGCCCGGATTCTTGTTCAGGAAGGTTTCCTCCACCGCCGCTTCATCAGGGCGGTGTGCTTCCAAGACCTGCATCAACCCGTCATGCAGGCATTTCAGCCGATCGGCCAGATCCAGATTTGTGGGCGGGCTCACCGTCCCGCAGGCCACGAATGAAAGGCGGTTTCCGTCGGTATCGACAACCCCCCAACCTGTGTGGCGCAAACCTGGATCAAAGCCAATCAACCTCATAGGCAAATCCCCGCCGGATCAACCGGCGAGTTTCTCCATCACCTCATCGGCGATGTCAAAGTTAGCGGTGACATTCTGGACGTCATCATTGTCATCCAGCGCATCAAGGAATTTCAGCAGGCCTTCAGCCTTGCCTTCATCTTCCACCGGCACCGTATTCTGCGGCTTCCAGGCCAGTTTGCAGGATTTCGCCTCACCCAGAGCCCCTTCCAGAACGGCTGCAACCGCATGCAGGTCATCCGCAGAACAGATAATTTCATGCCCCTCATCAGAACTGGCCACATCCTCAGCGCCCGCTTCCAGAGCCGCTTCAAAAATTGCTTCCGCTTCGCCCGCTTCGGCCGGGTAGACGATCTCGCCCACACGGTCGAACATGAAAGCAACCGATCCGGTCTCGCCCATGGAACCGCCCGCCTTGGAGAAAATCGCACGGATATCCGCCGCCGACCGGTTACGGTTGTCGGTCAGCACATCAACGATAACCGCAATGCCGCCCGGACCGTAACCCTCGTAACGGATTTCCTCCAGCAGGTCGGCTTCGCCACCGCCGGCACCCTTTTTAATCGCGCGTTCGATATTGTCTTTGGGCATGGAGTTGGATCGTGCGGTATTCACCGCCAGACGCAGCCTTGCGTTGGATTCCACATCCGGACCGCCCATTTTGGCGGCAACCATGATTTCCTTGCCCAGTTTAGCAAAGAGGCTCGCGCGTTTTTTATCCTGCGCACCCTTACGGTGCATGATGTTCTTAAACTTGGAATGGCCTGCCATGAGATCGACCTTCTTATAAATTCACGTAACTCAATAATTTCAGTTTAGCCCCGAAACCGGCCTGTCCCTGGCCTTGTTGCGACGGGGCGCTCTGAAAGCGTTTTACTCGTCAAAACCGGAATGTCGATCCTTTTAATCTGATTCGCCTGGTGATACAGCCTGAATTTGCCATTTGACGCCATTCAATTCAGACATTTGTTATCGCGGCAATATGGCAAGAATTTGACCATGTCGATTTCATGATCCGGCCAATATATGCTGATGGTCTGAATAGTTTCCCATACCTCTTCAAGGGCCAATCACCACATGCGACTGAAAAATCTGGAAACCTTTGTCACCGTGGTTAAGGCCGGTAGCTTCCGCGCTGCTGCCGAGCGCCTCTACACCACACAGCCAGCCATCTCCGCACGGATCGCGGCATTGGAGGAGAATCTGGGTGTGGAGCTATTTGACCGATCGAAAAGGCAGGTTTCCTTGAAACCTAAGGGGCTGGAGTTACTTTCCTATGCGGAATGTATCCTGAAGATGAATGCGGAAATGGAACTGGCGATCGCCGACCGCAGCAGTTACAGCGGCCTGATCCGGTTGGGCAGTTCGGAAACCCTGATCCATACCTGGGGGCCGACCTTCCTGGACAAGGTTCGACAGACCTATCCAAAAATCACCATTGAACTGGAGGTAGATACCACCCTTGGCCTGCGCAACAGCCTAGCCAATCAGGAGATTGATATCGCCTTCCTAATGGGGCCGGTCTCTGAACCCTCTATGCGCAACCGCGATCTGTGCAGCTATCCGCTTGTCTGGGTCGCCAGCCCTGAGATGAATCTTCCGGACAAGCCACTTTCGCTTTCCGAATTGGCCGGCTACCCCATGTTGTCCTATCCGCGCAAAACCATGCCCTATATCGCGCTGCGTGATGCCTTCCGGGAAGCGAGCCTGCCTTCGGTCCGGATTGATTGCTCCAGCTCCCTGGCCACGATCATCCATCTGGCCACCCATGGTGCCGGCATTTCTGTTTTACCGCGTGAGGTTATAGAGAAACCGATTTCCAGTGGAGAGCTTAGAATCATTGAGGTGGATTATGACTTCCCCGCTTTGGAATTCACAGTGACCTATCCGTCATCCGGCATGGTGCCAATCCTGGATTTGCTGGCGGACATGGCGGTAGAGATCGCCAATAATTGATAAATATTTTTTATCTTTTTTGATAAAAACATACAATTGGATTTAATTATTCAGCAATGCAATCCTTTGAATTCATCAGATTTCAGTTCGAAGGAAGCCATTGTGACCGGCCTATATCACCCAACACAGCCATCAATTTCAGATCCGATTGCAGGGATGGATTTCCCTCAGTTGCAGGAACAGATCCGGGCAAATGACTATGTGATCCCCACCGCAGGACAGGCCCCAGGCTATGTACAGGCAAACCTGGTTATTCTGCCCGCTGACTGGGCTCATGATTTCCTGCGTTTTTGCCAAATTAATCCGAAACCCTGTCCTTTGCTGGCGGTTAGTGAACCCGGTCAGCCATTGCTGTCCGATCTGGGTGTTGAGACCGCCGTTGATGTCCGGACCGATGCCCCCGCCTATTATATTTATCGGGATGGCCAGTTGGCGCGGGAACAGCTGGATATCCGGGATCTGTGGCAGGATGATTTTGTGGCTTTTGCCATTGGCTGCTCTTTCTCCTTTGAAGAAGCATTGGTCATGGCAGGCCTGCCGGTGCGACATCTGAACCAAGGCTGCAATGTGCCTATGTTCATCAGCAATATCCCGACCCGTGAGGCCGGTCCCTTTGGTGGCCCCCATGTGGTGACCATGCGGCCATTTTCACCACGCAATGCCATTCATGCCATCGAGATTTCCAGCCGCTATCCCAAAGTACATGGCGCTCCCATCCATATTGGCGACCCGAAACATATCGGCATCAAAGACCTACAAAAACCGGATTTCGGCGATGCTGTGAATATCAATGACAGTGAAATTCCGGTTTTCTGGGCCTGCGGAGTCACGCCTCAGATGGCCATGTTGGCGGCAAAGCCGCCCATCTGCATCACCCATAAACCGGGATGCATGCTTGTTACTGAGATCACCAATCAGACTTTGTCACTTTCTTAACGACATAAAGATAAGCTCATACAGGAGGCTATTATGAAACTGGGAAATCGAATCAGGCTTTGGACAGTAACGCTTGCCGTCACATTAAGCGCCTCAGCCGGGGCCATACTGACCCAGAAAGCACAAGCCGAAGAATATCCCGAAACCAAATTGCAGGTGGTGGGCACCTGGAGCCATCTCAGCCAATTCAAGAATTTTGAACAACCCTTCTGGGCAGAAGAAATTCCGGCGCAATCAGGCGGCGCAATCACCGCCAACGTCAAGGGCTTCAACGATATGGGTCTCAAAGGCGCAGAAGTAGTACGCCTGATCAATAGTGGTGCCCTGCATTTCGGCTCAACCGTATTAGGCTATCTGGCGGCAGACGACCCGATCAATGAGGCCATCGATCTGGCAGGCCTCAGCCCGACCATTGAAACCGCGCGCTCCGTCACAGACGCTTTCCGTCCCGTTCTGGCGAAACGCTACGAAGAACGTTACGGCATTAAGCTTTTGGGAATTTGGCCCTATTCCGCCCAGGTCCTGTTCTGTAACAGCCCGGTCAACAGCCTCGCAGACCTTAAGGGCAAGAAGGTGCGCACCGCCAACCGGACCCTGGCCGAGTTTGTTGAGGCCCTGGGGGGCACCGGTGTCACCATGGCCTTCAGCGAGGTGGTAATCGGCCTGCAGAATAACCTGTTGGATTGCGCCATTACCGGTACTTTGTCCGGCTATTCCGCCAAATGGCATGAGGTTTCCACCCATCTCTATGAATTGCCGGTGGGCTGGTCCCAGGTGATCCATGCGGTCAATATTGATGTCTGGAACAGTCTGGATGCCAAGGTGCAGTCCTTCCTGCAAACCCGGATTGAAGATCTGGAAAACCGGATCTGGACGTCGGCAGCGGAAGAAACCATCCAAGGTATCAACTGCAATACCGGTGCAGGCGAATGCCAATATGGCGATGCGGCAGGCATGACATTCGTCCCCATTTCCGATGCGGACCGGAAGCTGCTCAGCACTATCCTCAAGGAAACGGTCCTGCCGGTCTGGGCGGAGCGCTGTGGTGCCGATTGCACCGGTCAGTGGAACAACACCGTGGGCAAGGTCTTGGACATTAATGCCGGATAAGCCCGGTGGCGGCCGGCCCGGCCTTCTCCCCCGGGCCGGCTGCGGAGCTTGTATGATGAAAAATATTTTCCTGACATTCGAAAAATGGACCGAGCGGTTGGCTGAACATGCGGCGCTGGCCGGTGGCCTGTTAATGCTGGTCTGCTGTTTCATGGTTTCCGCGGAAATCCTGCTGCGCAAACTGTTCAATCATTCCATCGGCGGTGCGGATGAGCTGACCGGCTATGCCTTGGGCATCGCGACCAGTTGGTCTTTCGCCTATGCCCTCGCCTGCCGGGCCAATATCCGGATCGACAGTCTCTATATGATGCTGCCCTTACGATTTCGAGGCATGGTGGATCTGTTGGCCCTGTTGGCAATGGGGGCCGTGCTGGTCTTTGCCACAATCTTTGCCATCAAAGTGATGAATACCACCGCCAGCTTCGGTTCCCGCGCCAACACGCCTTTGCAGACACCGCTGATCATTCCCCAGGCCCTCTGGGTGGTCGGTTATGTCCTGTCCTGTCTGTTGCTGCTGAGCCGGATAGGCCGCGCCGCGACCTTGCTGATTACCGGTCAAACAACACAGCTGCATAGCCTACTGGCCGCCCGGACCGTCGAGGATGAAATCCGTGACGAAACGGCGGGCCGCCCCGCAGCCGGACAGTGAGGGGGGAGCACAGATGTTATTCGTAACCCTCATCATCCTTTTATCCCTGGTCGCGCTGAGCATTCCTGTCGCTGCCGCGCTTGGAATTCTGGGCCTCACCCTGGATCAGGTCTATGCCCCATTCCCTCTTTATCGGGCCGCGGGGGAAATCTTCTGGTCGGTTGGCACAGATTTTATCCTGGCCGCCATTCCCATGTTCATCCTGCTGGGTGAGCTGCTGTTGCGCAGTGGCATCTCCACCCGCATGTATTCCTCCATTGAACTATGGTTGGGCCGCATGCCGGGCGGGCTGATGCATTCCAATATTGCAGCCTCAGCCCTTTTCGCCGCTACTTCCGGTTCCAGCGTGGCCACCGCTGCCACGGTCGGCACAGTTGCGATCCCGGAAGGCCAGCGCAATGGCTATAATGAGCGGTTATTTCTGGGCACCCTGGCTGCCGGAGGTACTTTGGGCATCCTGATCCCCCCCTCAATCAATCTGATCATCTATGGCGTCCTGACAGAAACTTCAGTACCCCAGCTCTATCTTGCCGGGATTTTTCCCGGGCTGGCATTGGCTGGCCTGTTCATGGCCACCGTCGCTATCAGTTGTTTCCTATTCCCCAAATGGGGTGGACGTACAGGTCAATCCGGTTTCATGGATAGACTGAGGGCCCTGAAACATCTGGTGCCGCCCCTTGGAATTTTCCTGATTGTTGTAGGCTCGATCTATGCAGGGTTTGCAACCCCCACTGAGGCAGCGGCCCTTGGCGTGATGGCTGCCTTGGGCCTGGCCGCCTATCACCGTCGCCTCAATTGGCAGATCCTGCGCGAAACACTGTTGGGCACCATGCGCACCACCGCTATGGTCATGCTAATCATCCTCATGGCCTATTTCCTGAATTTCATCCTCAGCGCCATTGGCCTGACCCAACAGCTGACCGACTTCATTGCCTCCATGGGTCTCACCCCCTTCACCACTTTACTGGTCATCGTGGCTTTCTATCTCATCATCGGTTGTTTCATGGAGACCCTTTCCATGATGATTGCCACCGTGCCGATCATCGCCCCGATCATCATCTCGCTGGGCTATGACCCGGTCTGGTTCGGGGTTTTGTTGATGCTGTTGCTGGAAACAGCGCTGATCACGCCACCAATCGGGGTCAATCTATACGTGGTTCAAGGCGTACGCGGACGAGGCGCAATCACGGATGTGATTATCGGCACCCTGCCCTTCATCGCCACCATGTTTGTGATGATTGCCCTGCTGCTGGCCTGGCCCGGCATGGCCACATGGCTGCCTCAGCAATTCTATTAAGATCGCCAACAGGCTGCCCCCTAAAGAGGTACTTTCCCTCAAAATACACCTCTAAACTAAAAGACCCGCCATTTTGGCGGGTCTCTTTCTTCGTCTCAGGCGTTAAACACCCTCAGGCCAGGCCGCCCTCAGACGCCCCCCCACCCTTAAGGGGGAAATAGAGAGGGCCAGCCCGGTTTTGGGATCGGTTTCCACCAACACACCGCAAAGAGTGGCCTCACCTTCCGCCGGTGTCAGGCGCGGCTTAGGAATGCGCCCGGATGACCGCTCAACGGTATCTTCCTTATTCATGCCAATGACGGAATCATAAGTCCCGCACATGCCGGCATCGGTCTGATAACCGGTGCCGCCCGGCAGGATCTGATAATCGGCGGTCGGCACATGGGTGTGGGTACCTACCACCAGACTGGCACGACCATCACAATAGTGACCCACAACATATTTCTCAGATGTGGCTTCCGCATGCACATCCACCAGAACCGCATCCAACCCGTTGTCACCCGGCGTGCCCGGCGGCACCAGCCGATCCAGGGACGCAAAGGGATTATCCAGCGGTTCCATAAAGACACGGCCCATGACATTCACCACCAGCACCCGGTGCCCGGACGGGGAATCATACAAGACACTGCCCTTGCCCGGCGCGCCGGCGGGATAATTATCCGGCCGGATCACGCGACCATCCTGTTCCATATAGGGAATGATCTCGGCCTTGTCATAAACATGATTGCCCGTGGTCATGACATCAATCCCGGCGTCGAACAATTCGTCACAGATCTTGCCGGTAAGACCAAAGCCATGGGCCGCGTTTTCCGTATTGGCCACCACCATATCCAGCTTCAGCTGATCCCGCAGACGCGGCAGGTTTTCCAGCACAACGGTGCGGCCCGGCTTTGCGACTATATCGCCCAGAAACAATAATTTCATGACCGGATCACTTCCCGTTCGGTGACGATCAGATCCAGCGGCTGATCATGATGATCACGCGGCACTGCATCCACCTCCTGGGCGGCATAGGCGACCCCTACCGCCAGAACTTGTTTTTTGCTGCGCAGCTTTTCCAGGGTGCGATCATAGAAACCACCGCCATATCCAAGACGGTATCCCGCCCGGTCAAAAGCCAGCATCGGCACCAAAAGGATATCGGGATCATGTTCCGGCGCATCCTCACCGGGCGCGACCGTACCAAAACTTTCCTTAATCAAGACATCTCCCTCCCGCCATTCACGGAACAACAGCGGCTGGTCATTGCCCACAACACAGGGCAGCGCGGAAATGCCGCCATTTGCGGTCCAATGGCCGAGCAAGGCGCGCAAATCAACTTCAGACCCGATGGGAAGGAAACCGGAAATCACTGATTGGGGGGCAGGCTGCACGGCATCAAAAAACAGCGTTTCCAGCAACGGCATGGCCGACCCGTCATCCGCATTAAATGCCTGTTTGCGCTTTGCAGAAGCGTCTTTGCGCGCTTGCTTCTTGATCTCCACCAAATCCATGATCAGCCCTAAATCACTACCGGCACTTCAAGGAAAGAGTTCAAAGAAAGCGCCCAACAAAAAAGACGGGGCGTGGCCGCCACTGCCGTGACCAATGGATATCCTCTGGAGCCTGGTAAACCAGGTGGGCGCCGTATAACAAGACCACGATCCTGCCAGGGACAGCTCCCTAGAGAAAATTATAGCCCCCGGGATATTAGTTTGGTTCACGCACAGGGCAGCGCACGCCCTGACCTTTAATTAGGCTTCTTCGAGCCTCGCTGCAATAGCTTCGATGCGTTCCGCGACCGAATCCAGCATTTCCAGGGCCTGATTTTCATCTTCCGCCCCTGATTGAGACGTTGATCCGCCCCCATTCTGCCGCATCTCTTCCAGCTCACCATAGGCGTCGGACAATTCATCCGCGACCATCAGGCCCGCCATCAGCATCAACCGCGCTTCGCCAACCTGGCCGATCGAACCAACCAGTTCCTCCACACGTGAGGACAGAAATCCGCCCAATTTACGAAGATGCTCTTCCTGGCCATCGTCACAGGTCACCGCGTAAGTGCGGCCGTTGATGACAAGCTCCACCTGACTCATGATGCCGTACTTTCAAGAACGTTGCCCAAACGCGTTAACGCCACCTCAAGGCGGCTTGCAGTCTGTTCCGTCAGCTGGCGCAGCTCGCCGTTTTCAGCCCGCAATGTCTGGCAATCCTGTCGCAATTCCTGATGCCCGGCCTCGCCTTCACGCAGCCCGCTCAGATCATCAAGCCGTGCCGATACCGCCTGGTCCAATCGGGCCAACGCCGTCTCCAGCCGGTGTTTCGCTTCTTCCAAACTTGTCATTCAGATCAATCAGTCGTCGATATTTTCTAAGACACTCTCTCAAGAGGCCCATCTGTTCCCAGGAAAACTAGGCCCATCGGCCTTCATGGTCAACCAAGTCTCGCGCGTTGCCCGAAGATTGCCGCAATTGTATTTCGACACCCACATAGCCAATCCATCAACCCAGCTCCCCGGAATTGGCACTATGCATATCTTTTTGACGCCTTTGGACAAGAATCCGTTGACCAAACGGGCCTATGGCGGCATGTTGCGCCCGTTTCAAGACAGGCAACGTGCCGCTAAAATGCCATTGTAAACAACTGCCGGGATGAGCGTATTCCATCCCCAGATCAGACAAGAGCCGACAAATCTATGCCTTCTTCCGCTCATAAGGACATGGCCAACGCAATTCGCGCGCTGGCTATGGATGCCGTGCAACAAGCCAAATCCGGCCATCCGGGCATGCCGATGGGCATGGCCGATGTTGCCACCGTGCTTTTCTCGAAATTCCTGAAATTTGATCCGAAACAGCCGCATTGGCCAGACCGGGACCGTTTTGTCCTGTCCGCAGGCCACGGTTCCATGCTGCTTTATTCGTTGCTGCATTTGACCGGCTATGAAGACATGACGCTGGAAGAGCTGAAAAACTTCCGTCAGATGGGCGCGAAAACCGCCGGTCATCCGGAATATGGCTATGCGGGCGGCATCGAGACGACCACCGGCCCGCTTGGTCAGGGGATCGGCAATGCTGTTGGCATGGCGCTGGCTGAGCGCATGCTCGCCGCCCGTTTCGGCGATGATGTGGTCGACCATTATACCTATGCTATTGCCGGCGATGGCTGCCTGATGGAAGGCATCAGCCATGAAGCGATCTCCATGGCTGGCCACTGGAAGCTCGGCAAGCTGATCGTTCTGTTTGATGACAATGGCATCACCATCGACGGCAAGACCGATATCGCCGTTTCCGATGATCAACTGGCGCGTTTCAAAGCCAGCGGTTGGGACGTCCAGGCCATTGACGGCCATGACCCGGACGCCATTGAAGCCGCAATCGCCAAGGCAAAAACCACCAACACCCCGTCCCTGATCGCCTGCAAGACCACCATCGGTTACGGCGCCCCGACCAAGGCCGGCACCTCCGGCTCCCATGGCGCGCCGCTGGGTGAAGACGAGATCAAGGGCACCCGTGAAGCCTTGGGCTGGTCTCATGAGCCTTTTGTCATCCCCGAAGAGGTTCTTGGCGCATGGCGCGAAGCGGGCCTGCGCTCCCAGTCCGAAGCAGCGGCCTGGGCCGATCGACTGGATGGCAAAAATAAGGATCTGCAGGAAGCCTTCTGGCGTGGACAGAGCGGTGAACTGGCCGAAGGTTGGCAGGAAGCACTCAATGCCTTCAAAAAGCAGATTTCCGAAGATCAGCCGAAACTGGCGACCCGTGTTTCCTCCCAGAAGACGCTGGATGTGCTGACCGCGGCCATTCCGGAAATGGCGGGCGGATCCGCCGATCTGACCGGCTCCAACAACACCAAAGCCGGCGGCATGGCCCCGGTATCGGCGGAAGATTTCTCCGGCTCTTATATCTATTACGGTGTGCGTGAGCATGGCATGGCCGCCGCCATGAACGGGATCGCTCTGCATGGCGGTTTGATCCCTTATGGCGCGACCTTCCTAGTCTTCACCGATTATTGCCGCCCGTCAATCCGCCTGTCCGCCCTGATGGGCCAGCGGGTGGTTTATGTGATGACCCATGATTCCATCGGCCTTGGCGAAGATGGCCCGACCCATCAGCCGGTCGAGCATCTCTCCGCGCTTCGCGTGATGCCGAACACCTATGTTTTCCGCCCCTGCGACACGGTTGAAACCGCAGAGGCCTGGGCGGCATCGCTGGAAAATGACAAAGCGCCCTCCATTCTTGCGCTGACCCGCCAGGGCCTGCCGACAGTCCGCACCGCACATACGGAAGAAAACCTGGTTTCCAAAGGCGGCTATGTGCTGCGTGAAGCGGAAGGCGATCGCAAGGTCACCCTGATGGCCACCGGTTCCGAGGTTGAGATTGCCTTGGCCGCCCGCGAAAGCTTGCAGGCCGAAGGCATTGGTGCCGCAGTTGTTTCCATGCCTTGTATGGAACTGTTCGACGAGCAGGACGCGGATTATAAAAAATCGGTCCTGGGCAAAGGCGTCCGGGTAGCCGTTGAAGCGGCACTCAAGCAGAGCTGGGATAAATATCTCGGTTTTGACGGCGGCTTTGTCGGCATGACCGGCTTTGGCGAGTCCGCGCCGATCGATGATCTTTACAAACATTTCGGAATCACAGCCGAGGCCGTTGTTGCGGCGGCCAAGGAAAGGCTCTGATACCGGAGATAACAGGGGCGCCATTGGCGCCCCTTTCTTTTTCACTTTCGAAAATTTGAAGACGGTTTTTTTTACGGAGAAGAAAATGACGATTCGGGTAGCAATCAACGGTTTCGGTCGGATCGGTCGCCTGGTCCTGCGCGCCGCGCATGAAATGGGCCGGAACGACCTCGAATTCGTAGCCATCAACACCCCTGGTTCCGTGGAATGCGCCAGCCACTTGCTGCAGTATGACAGTGTGCATGGCCGCTTCCAGGGCGAAGTGACCCATGGCAGCGACTGGATGGATTTAGGTAAAGGCAAAATTGCCGTTTCCGCCCACCGTGATCCCCATAACTGTTCCTGGAAGGAACTGGGCATTGATGTGGTCCTGGAATGCACCGGCATTTTCAACACGCGCGAAAAATCCCGCGCACATTTGAAAGCCGGTGCCAGGAAAGTGCTGCTTTCCGCCCCGGCAAAGGATGATTCTCTGACCGTTGTTTACGGTGTGAACCATGACCAGATCACCGCTGAGCATGATGTGGTTTCCAACGCATCCTGTACAACCAACTGTCTGGCACCGGTCGCCAAAGTCCTGCAGGACAAAATCGGAATCGACCGCGGCTTCATGACGACCATCCATGCCTACACCACCGACCAGCGGATTTTGGACAATTCCCACAAAGACCTGCGCCGCGCCCGCGCGGCCGGCGTTTCCATGATCCCGACCTCAACGGGCGCTGCCCGTGCCGTGGGTAAGGTGCTGCCGGAACTGAAAGGCAAGCTGGATGGCTCCGCTGTACGGGTGCCGACCTCCAATGTCTCCCTGGTGGATCTGAAATTTGATGCCGCGCGTGACACCTCGGCGGAAGAAATCAACGCCGCCATGCAGGAAGCCGCCAATAACGAACTGAAAGGCGTGCTCGCAATCAACGAACTGCCATTGGTTTCCTGTGATTTCAATCACCACCCGGCAAGCTCCATTTTTGACGCCACGCAGACCCAGGTGTCCGAAGGCACCCTGGTTCAGGTCATGGCTTGGTATGACAATGAATGGGGCTTCTCCTGCCGCATGCTGGACACCGCCAAGGTCATGGGCGAATTGGCCTGATCAGCTCCAAGGCCAAACAGAAAACAGAAAACAGAAAACCCCGCTTTCCGGCGGGGTTTTTTCTTTGGCCACTTATTCCAAACGCCGATAGGTCACCAACTCAATCAACCGGTTGATTTCTTGAACCTCATCCAAGGTCACCGTTTTCCGGCTGAACAACAAGTGGAAAGGCCTGCGGTCGACTTCAATATCCAGTACCACCAAGCGCTGCGAAAGCCCGCGCTGGTTGATATCGAATACCAGACTGTCCCTGTCGTCGATGATGGCATCTGCCCGACCACTGAGCAGCATAGGAACCCGAAGAGACGTCTCGGCATATTCTTCGAACAGATCTGGATGTCCCTGTTTCAACTCATTCAGCCTGGGGCCGTTCCAGACTCCACGAACAACCCCTATCCTCATGGCGCGCTGCCCCAAGTCCTGCAGGGTATGAACGAATTTCAAGCGTTTATCATCACGACGCATCAAAACACCCGTCACTGCATCCCGATAGGGAATAGAAAAATGACCGTAACTTTCCCTTTTCTGGTTGAAGGCAATATACGGCAGGATATCAACGACCCCATGCTCCAGGGCAATTTGCGCACGGATCCAGGGCATGTTCCGGAAAACAACCTGACACCCCCGGCGATTCAAAACCGTCTGAAGATATTCGATATCCACACCGCGCGGCACGCCATTGTCACTGGGGATGGCATAAGGCGGAAACTCCGCCCATCCAACCGTGTATTTGCAGCCTTCATCAGCATTTGCCGGTAACGTGGTTGCAATGACGGCCAAACCAATCCCCGCCAACACCCCAAGGCGACACCCGCGACCCGCATTTTCCTCTTTTCGACGTCCAAACATTCCAACGGCCCCCATACACCAAGCCCTGCACATTGCCCGGCCAGATCAATAATTTGCTGCTCTTTTATTCAGGCCAAACCCGTCAGCATTCCGTTATCATAGCCTTATGCTCTTAAAAACATGTAAAAATTAACCAAAATCCTTAGCCAGCTTCTGAAGATAGGGCGCTGTGACAGGAATCACTCCCAATTCCAGCGGTCCTGTGCTATAGTCCCATAGTGCCAGAAGAATCTGGCAAGCTTTTTGCTTTGTAGAATCACCGATAGTTGAGCCAGAAAGGTGGAGAATTCAGGTGGTTAATTCAATCAGCGGATTTGTCGGCATACAGCACAGTGTTAGCACGCTGCTGGACAATATTACCAATCCCAAAAAACCCGGCGAATTCACCCCGAAAGCGACCGGGGTCATCAATATTCAGACCACCTTGGACAATGCCAAGCAGGATGCGACCAAGCAGTTGATCATCCGCGGGGCCCTTAACCGTCTCGAGGGCATCCGGCAGGGCCTCATTGATCCGTCGGAGGATTGGGAGACTACTGCGGGCTATCTGATGCTGACCGGCCAGCCTTTCCGCCTGCTGGTGGATGAGGTCGGAAACATCACCACCGAAGCACAGATTGAAGGCGACCTCGACGGCTACAACGATGTACAGAAAGCGGCCATTCGTCAGGCCGCTGAAGACTTCAAATCCATGGGCGAGGCCGTCGATCTGCAAAATACCCGCGAAGGTTTCCGGAGCAAACTGGTCGGTGCCGTAATCAAACTGGTGCAACTGGAACAGCATTTCCCGGCAATCGAACAATGGGAAAAGGATTTTCAGCTCTATGAAGATATCGGTGTTCCGGTCAAGGTTGCGTTGAACGCCGATGGCGAACTGATCGCGCTCAACCAGTTGGATCACGATTTTTCCGAATATGAAAATGAGGAAGACCAGCTAAAGCTGCTGGCGGCCCGGGATCGGCTTGAGCGAATTATCGATGGCACAGCCACCGCATCCCAGTTGTGGGAATTCACAGCCCTTGGTTATCACAGCGACCGCGACAATTATTTCTTAGGCCTGGACGATAATGGCGACGTGGCGGTCTTTTCCAATGTCCGGATCGACCCCGATACATCGCAATATACTGCGGACCATTTGATTCCGGATTTCCTCAAAGTCAGCAATGACGCCGAAATCAAGACCACGGCACAATGGCAGGATGACGCCATCAGCCTGTATCAGGACAACCGGCCCTTCATGTTCGATTTCGATTACACAGGCCAGTTGGTTACCCGGTCGATCGACTTCAACTCCGTCATGGGGCTGCATAAGCCCATTGATCGCAGCGATTTGATCCTCCAGGCGCAATTGAACCTTCTTGCCTGACCGTTTGGCCGCCCCTTGAGGAAACAGCCTCTCATTGCCTTGTTGCCCCTGATTGAGTAGACAAAGGCTTTCATTGCATCTTTTTGAGGCTAACACTCTGTGTCCGACGACCTGCCCCCTTGCGAATTTTATCTGATCAGTCCTGAAAAGCTGGATCCGGAATCTTTTGCCGCCCTCCTGGAAAAAACTCTAGCCGCCGGGTCGGTATCCTGTTTTCAGCTCCGGTTGCCGGACGCCGATGAAGACGAGATTCGTGTTGCAGCCAAAACTCTCGCCCCCCTTGTCTGGAAATATGATATCCCGTTCCTTCTTTGTGATCATGTGCAATTGACCAAAGAGTTGGACCTGGACGGCGTACATCTTGAAAATGATTTGAGCGCAAAGATGGTCAAGGCCGCCCGCAAGTTGCTCGGCAATGATAAATCCATCGGAGTCTCCTGCCGTAACTCCCGCCATCTGGCTATGGAACTGGGGGAAGCCGGCGCGGACTATGTCAGCTTCGGCCCGGTCTTCATGTCCCCGACCAAGGATCTGCCCCCAATGGAAGATGCCATGGAAGCGATCCGCTGGTGGGGTAGGATGATGGAATTGCCTCAGGTCGCCATCGGCGGGGTCAGCCCGGAAAATTGCGATATGGCCGTGGCTGCGGGTGCCGACTTTATTGCCGGCATTTCTTCCATTTGGTCCGCGGCGGAAGGACCAGAGGCGGCGATGAAGCAGTTTGCAAAGGCCTTATCTGAGGCAAATTCACGTTAAATTCCGCGTCTTTGGCCGGTTTTCCGGCCCTGCATTCATTGGCCCGCTTGTTCTTACCGGCTTATGCGAGTATAGAGACGCCAGATTTCATACTTTATAATTGTAAGCTAACGGTGGTCTCTATGAAGATTGACGGTAACGCTATTCGCCCGGGCAACGTGATTGAACATGAAGGTCGTCTGTGGCGCGCAGTGAAAACCCAGCATGTAAAACCCGGCAAGGGCGGCGCATTCCTGCAGGTGGAACTAAAAGATATCCGCTCCGGCACAAAGCTGAACGAACGCTTCCGCTCCTCCGAAACTGTCGAGCGTGTGCGCCTCGACCAGAAGGAGTTCCAGTTCCTGTTCAACGAAGGCGACGAATACACCTTCATGGACCAGGAATCCTATGAGCAGATTGCTGTGAATATCGATCTGATCGGTGAAGACCAGGCGATTTTCCTCCAGGACGGTATGGTTGTTACCATCGAATCCTTCGAAGACAGCCCGATCAGCGTCATGCTGCCCGATACTGTCACCATGGAAATCACCGAAGCCGACGCTGTTGTCAAAGGACAGACCGCATCATCGTCCTACAAACCCGCGATTTTGGAAAATGGTGCGCGCGTGATGGTTCCGCCCTATATTGAATCCGGCACCCGCATCGTGGTGAATACAGCAGATTCCACATTTGTGGAACGCGCCAAAGACTGATTAGACTGAGATTGACCGGTGGCGGAAAACCGCCACCGCCGATCCATTTGAATACTTAAGAAAGAAAAACCATGATTGTCCGCTCTGCCATCCTCAACGTTATGACCAAGGCCGTCGAAAAAGCCGGCCGTGGCCTGGTTCGCGATTTTGGGGAAATTGAACAGCTGCAGGTTTCCCGCAAGGGCCCGGCTGATTTTGTATCGGCAGCGGATCAGCGGGCGGAGCAGACATTGCTGCGCGAACTTGAAAAAGCACGCCCGGATTTTGGTTTCCTGATGGAAGAAAGCGGCGAGATCAAAGGCAATGATGATGAGCATCGCTTTATCATCGATCCCCTTGATGGCACCACCAACTTCCTGCATGGTCTGCCGCATTTTGCCATTTCCGTCGCTATGGAACAGCGCGGCGAAGTGGTCGCCGGTGTGATCTATGATCCGATCAAGGACGAGATGTACTGGGCTGAAAAAGGCAAAGGTGCCTACCAGAATGACCGGCGTTTGCGCGTCTCGGCACGCGCACGCCTGTCAGACAGCGTCTTTGCAACCGGTATCCCCTTCCTGGGCGTTCAAGAGGGCGAAGGCCATCAGCAATTCCTGCGCCGCCTGGAAAAGGTCATGGCAAAAACCGCCGGTGTTCGCCGCTGGGGCACCGCCAGCCTGGATCTCGCCTATGTGGCGGCCGGCCGTTTCGATGGCTTTTGGGAACGCGGCCTGAAGCCATGGGATGTGGCCGCCGGACTGTTGATGGTCAAAGAAGCCGGCGGCATGGTCTCTGATGCCCAGGCGCGCAAATATAAATTCACTTCCCAAGACATTGTTGCAGGCAATGAGAAGATTCATAAAAGCCTGCTGGATCTGTTGCGCAGCGCCGGTTAACCGGCGTTTTTGCCTGCGTCACAAAACCTTAATCTCATAAATACGACGCTGAATGGTTGTCCGCTGTTCGGGGCTGGGGTATGCTTCGCCCGGTCTGGGAGCAAAAAGTGATTCGGGAACAGGAATAAAACCCAAACACGAATCATCACTGGGGAAATAGCTGCCGGATCAAGTAATAAGAACAAGCGGTAAGCATGATGTCCGTTGCAAAAACACTACTATCCGGCACTGCCTTGGCTCTTCTGATCAGCACGGGGGCAAGCCTGTCCCTGTCCGGAAACGCGCAGGCTCAAACCAACTATTATTGGGGTACCGCCTCTTTTGGCGAGCCTGTCGAAGTGGACCTGCAGGCGCTTGAAACGCTGGGACCGGCACCGAATCTGCCTCAGCTTTTGCATCCGACGCAGCCTTTACCTGCCCAGCCCGGCAGCAAGACCAGCGCCCCGGAACCGCGCCGCGTTTTACCTGCGGCCCCCAGCGGCCAGCCAAAATCGTCGTTGATCGCGCCTTCCGCTCCGCGCGCCAGCCAACCGACCCCGGCCCGCCCATCGGTCGCAGCCAAGCCGCAATCCACACTGGTTGAACCATCCAGCGAGATGGTGAAGGTCTCGCCGAACCCCGCACAGCCGCCCAAATCCACTCTTGTCGGGGAACAGCCCAAAACAAAAGTCATGGCAAAACCCGCCAAGGCACCGCCGAAACCGGAATTGCCCGACGCGCCCGTAGTGGAAAAAGCGGCCCCACCGGCACCACAGCCGATGAAAGTGGAAGAGGCTCCTGAGAAAGAAGTTTCACAACCGGCGGAGACAACCACCGGGGAAACCAAGACCGCCGCAAAACCAATGCCCAAGCCGGCAAAGGTAGAACCGCCGAAGGCAGAACCTGCACCTGAACCGGAACAAAAAACCGAATCGGCTGCCCCCAAGCCTGCAGAGACTTCTCCGACCCCGGCCAAGGCAGAGCCTGCCGCGGAAGAGCCTACAGTTGCTGAAAATGCGCCCGAAAAGCCTGCTGAAGAATCACAGCCCGAGGCTGCTGAGGCGAAAACCGAGCCGGCAAAGGCGAATGTTGTCGAAGAAGAAACCCAGGTCGCCATGATCGACCCCAATCTCGTTTCCGAGACAGAAAACAGCCTGTCGATTAAATTTCCCGATGGGATCTCCGATCTGCCGGCCGGGGTGAAACCTGCGCTGGATAAACTGGCCCTTCGAATGGAAAGCGATGAGGATCTTCGGGTCCAGTTGCTGGGATATGCCGCAGCAAAAGGCGAGTCCCCCAGCCAGGCCCGGAGAATGTCTTTGTTCCGTGCGCTCTCGGTCCGTACCTATCTGATGAAAAAAGGTGTCAGAAGCACCCGAATGGATGTACGCGCACTGGGCAGCAAAGTTGAATCCGGCAATCCCGACCGGGTTGATATCGTCATTCCCGAGTAACCGTCCCCCAATAAAACCAAATCTTCATGAACAGGCAGTCTTAGACTTTACAGGAGGTCACGTTGACCCGGCCCAATCGCTACCTTCTTACCATGGTGCTCTTTCTGGTTATCATTGGGGCAGGCGTGGCAATTGTGTTTCCGTCCCTATCGCGGGCTTTCCTGGCCAATCCTGTTTTGAATGGCGGCATTCTGGGGACCCTGATCATCGGGTTGGCACACGCATTCCGGACCATATTGGCGTTGAACAAGGAAATCACCTGGATTGAGGATTTCAAACGCAGCGCCGAAGGTGGCCTGACCCTGACCGGCACGCCGCCGCGCCTGATGGCCCCGGCCGCCACCATGCTGGGCGAACGGTCCGGACGCACCGGTCATCTCAATCTCTCGCCCACTGCCATGCAAACCCTTCTGGACGGGGTGGCAACCAGGCTTGATGAAACCCGTGAAACCTCCCGCTATATGGTTGCCCTTCTGGTTTTCCTCGGCCTGCTTGGTACATTCTGGGGATTGATGGAAACCATCAACAGCGTCGGCGATGTGATCAGCAACCTTCAGATTGGCAGTGATTCCGACATAGCCGGCGCATTTGGCGCGTTGAAATCCGGGCTGCGCCAACCGTTGGAGGGCATGGGCACCGCTTTCAGTTCCTCCCTGTTCGGTCTGTCCGGGTCTCTGATCCTGGGTTTCGCAGCGCTACAGTCCGGCCAGGCGCAAAATCTTTTCTATCGCGATCTTGAAGACTGGCTCTCCGGGATCACACGGCTTGGCGGCGGCGGTGTCATGGCTGAGGGCGATCATGCGGTACCGGCCTATGTCCAAGCCCTTCTGGAGCAAACCGCCGATAGCTTGGAAGCGTTACAGCGCACTTTGATGCGTTCTGAAGAAGGTCGCCAAGCGGAACAGCAGAACCTGGCCATGCTCACCGATAAGCTGGCAGGCCTTGCCGATACGATGAAAGTGGAGCAGGACCTGCTGCTCAAACTGGCCCAAAGCCAGCAGGAATTGAAAACTGTCCTTGGCAAAGGCGGCCAGGGCGGCGGCATGGATGAGGCCAGCCGCAATCATCTGCGCAGCATGGAGAGCCATCTCAGCCGGTTGGTCAGCGACATGCCCAGAGCCCGGGCCGAAACGGTCCAGGATATTCGGAACGAGATTAGGTTGCTGGCCCGCACCATTGCGGCGCTGGCGGAAGGTGGCGAGGCCTAACCCATGGCACTGGCCAGGCGCAACCGGAACAATCAGGATATATGGCCGGGCTTCGTGGATGCCCTGGCCACATTGCTGATGGTGGTCATTTTCCTGCTGATGATCTTTGTGATCTCACAACTTTATCTGAACGAAGCCCTCGTCGGGCGGGACAAGGCGCTGGACAAACTCAACCTCCAGGTCAGCGAGCTGGCGGAAATGTTGCAACTGGAGCGCTCCTCCAATGCGGATTTGCGATCCAATGTGGAACGGCTGTCAACGGATCTGCGGGCCTCTCTTGCCAAACAGGATAGCCTGGAAAACCAGCTGGCCAGCCTGCGCGGTGAAAAAGCATCCCTGGCCGCCAATCTGGATGAAGAGGAAAGCGAGCTTGAAAAGCTGCGCGCTGACTATGCCACCCGCACGGATGAGCTGAACAAGGTCCGCGCGGAGCTTGAAGATGCCTATAAGGTGGTTGAGGCCAGCAAGGAAAAAATCGAGCTGCAACTTGGGCAATTGGCTGATCTCAATCACCAGCTCGAAGCGCTCCAGGCACTCAAGGAACAGATGCAGGCGGAACTGATCGAAACCCAGTCAGCCAATGCCAACCAGGAAAAGAAACTGGTTGAAGCGAATGACGAGCTTTTGGCCGCCCAAGCGGAGGCCGCCCTGCTGAACAAGCAGTTAAAAGAACTGGGGTCCCAGCTCGCCGAACTGAATGCCCTTCTTGATGCATCGGAAGCCAAAGATGAAGAATCCCAGGCCACCATCAAAGCGCTTGGGCAACGGCTGAATGCGGCACTGGCCAGCAAGGTCCAGGAATTATCACGCTACCGCAGCGAGTTTTTTGGACGCTTGCGCCAGTTGCTGGGTAATCGACAGGGCATCCAGATCGTCAATGATCGATTCGTTTTCCAGTCGGAAGTCCTCTTTTCGTCCGGCTCCGCGGATCTTGGCCTTTCCGGCCAGGAACAGTTGGGCCAGCTGGCCGCGACCTTGAAAGAGATTGCCGCCGATATCCCGCCGGAGATTGAATGGATCCTTCAGGTCGAAGGTCATACTGACAATGTGCCGATCGCATCGGCCAGATTCCCTTCCAACTGGGAATTGTCAGCCGCACGTGCGATTTCAGTGGTGAAATTTCTGATCAGCCAGGGTATTCCGGCGGAAAATCTGTCGGCCGCCGGCTATGGTGAATTCCAGCCGCTGGATCCACGCAATGACGAAATTGCCCATCGACGGAACCGCCGGATCGAATTGAAGCTGACTCAGCGCTAATGCGGCCCTTCCCGGCATACTTAGAAAGAGGTTGCATCTCGCCGCTGCATCCCATATAAGCCCGCAAGCTTTATGATTATTTCGAACACGTCGCAGCCCGGTGGCGCGACGGTTTGCTGGAGAAAAGACATGAAAACCGATATCCATCCGGAATACCACATGATCACCGTTGAGATGACCGACGGTACCACCTATCAGACCCGCTCCACCTGGGGCAAAGAGGGCGATACCCTGAAATTGGACATCGACCCGAAGGTGCATCCGGCATGGACCGGTGGTCAGCAGAAACTGATGGAAGGCGGCCAGCTGGCACGCTTCAACAGCCGCTTCAAAAACTTCGGCATCTAATTTTCCGAAGATTTTTCGCGAATCTGCACGAAAAAGAGACCCAATCGGGTCTCTTTTTTTGTTTGTCTCCAACTGTTAGCTGATAAACTTTCTCTTAAGACCATGACGTTATCCTGAGGCACACTGTCGCTGTATCATAAACGATACTGTGCGAATGGATGGATAATCAGGGGATATAAGTCCGGCAAAACGGACATTTCGGAAGGCATCAAACCTGCCTTCGATAGCTTGGGAGAAAAACATGCTGGGTGTGTTCGGCAGTCTGCGGATCTCACATAAGATTCCGCTGCTCGTTATCATATCTTCACTTCTGTTGGCACTGGCCATCGGCCTGACCACCTATTTTCAGGCACAGGAACTGGCCCATGAATCGAACCGACAGAAACTTTCAGGTGTCTTGGCTGCCAAGGAGCAGGCGGTTTCAGACTATCTCGGCGGGGTTACCGCCGATCTAAACTCGCTTGCCACAAATAAGACAGTCAGCCTGGCGCTCGCTAAGCTGACACGACATTTGAAGAAAGAGCTGAAAGCCAACAAGATTGATGCCCTTCGGCAGGCTTATGCGACCTCGGCACCGGTCGAGGAACGCAAGAAAGTTGAATTTGCCGAAGACGGATCCAGCTATTCCAAGACCCACCGGTCCAATCATGAATGGTTCCTAAACCATATCACCGCGAACAGTTATGAAGATCTGTATCTGTTCGATGATGATGGCAATATGGTCTACAGCGTTATCAAGGAGCCGGATTTCGGGCATAACTTCGTCAATGGCCCCTTCAAGGATACCAAACTTGGCGAGGCTTACCGCAATGCCTTTTCCGCAGCAGACGGCACACAATTCTTTTTTGATTTTGCCCCTTATGACGGCAGCGGCGGCCAAATGGCCGCCTTTATGTCCCAACCGATTTACCGGGCGGATGACGTTATCGGCGTGATCGCGATCCGTTTGAACGTGATCAATCTGGACAAGATCATGACCAATGTGGTCGGCCTGGGGCAAACTGGCGAAACCTATCTTGCCGGTGCCGACGGCCTGTGGCGCAGTAATTCCCGCTTATCCTCCGAACCGGCCTTCATGTCTTTCCAGGCGGCGCCCGCCATCGTCGAAGCGGTCCGGGCGAATGAAGGCGGCTTCGGAACTTTCACCAATTGGCGCGGGAATCCGGTCGAAGCTGCCTTTGCACCGATTGATTTCCTAGGTGCCAAATGGGCATTGGTCGCCGAACAAGCCTCGGAAGAGGTCGAGGCCCCAATTGACCACATGCGGAATTTGATGGTGATCATCACGCTGGTTCTACTGCTGATCGTGATCGCCATCGCCTTCCTGGTATCACGCGGCATTACCCGCCCCCTGACAGCCATGACCACTTCCATGGGTGCGCTGGCCGAAGGCAGTCTTGACGTAGAGATCCCCGATCAGAACCGCCAGGATGAGATTGGGGCAATGGCACGGGCGCTGCTAATCTTCAAAGAAAATGCTGAAGAACGTCGGCGTTTGCGTGATGAACAGGAAGAGGAAACCAAAAAACGCGTTGAGCAGGCCAAGGCCCTCAATGATTTGGTCAACCAATTCAGTGTCACCATGCAGCAATCGGTCGAGACGGTGGCCGCATCCGCAGGCACCATGAGCGATACGGCGACTGACATGGCCCGCAATGCCGAGGATGCGGAACGCCAGGCAAAAGAAGCCGCAAATGCCTCCAACAGCGCCTCCAGCAATGTGCAGACTGCCGCTGCGGCGGCAGAAGAGCTGTCCGCTTCGATCCAGGAGATCAACCAGCGGGTTTCCAGTTCCACCAACATATCCTCCCAGGCGGCAGGCGAAGCTAAATCAACCAATGAGCAGGTTAACGGTCTGGTGGCGACCGCGGAACGGATCGGCGAGGTGGTGAACCTGATCTCCGACATTGCGGAACAGACCAACTTGCTGGCGCTCAATGCCACCATTGAAGCGGCCCGTGCGGGCGATGCAGGCAAGGGCTTTGCCGTTGTCGCCAACGAGGTGAAAAGCCTTGCCACCCAGACCGCCAAAGCGACAGAGGAAATCTCGGTCCAGGTCAGCAGTATCCAATCGGCCACATCCACATCCGCCAAAGCCATCCGGG
The DNA here is from genome assembly GCF_003385955.1 of Aestuariispira insulae. Taxonomy (GTDB): domain Bacteria; phylum Pseudomonadota; class Alphaproteobacteria; order UBA8366; family Aestuariispiraceae; genus Aestuariispira; species Aestuariispira insulae. The sequence continues at coordinate 136,795 of NZ_QRDW01000005.1, read as the reverse complement.
GCATTTCCGATACTATTGGCGAATTGGACGCGATCGCGGCCTCCATCGCCGCGGCGGTCGAGCAACAAGGCGCTGCCACATTGGAAATTGCCCGCAATGCCCAACATGCTTCAGGCAGCACCAGTGCGGTGTTTGAAAATGTCACTGCCGTGTCCGATGCCGCCAGCCAGACCAGCACGGCTGCCAACAGTGTGATGACGGCCTCCAAGGATTTGAGCGACCAGGCTGAGTTGATGCGCCGCGAGCTGGAAAATTTTGTCGGCAAAATCAGATCTATTTAAACTCAATACCTTACACAAAGAAAAATATGAAAAAGCGGGTCTTGAAGCCTCAAGGCCCGCTTCCTACATCTAGGGAGCAGCCACATATTGCTGCTTCCGGAATGCCACTTTCGGGTTCCGGAATTTGAAATCCAGGATCTTGCCAATTGGAAGATCCAAGCACCTATCGCTCAATGGAGGATAATTATGCGTGATTTTGATTTCACCCCCCTGTTCCGGACCTCAGTCGGTTTCGACCGCATGGCCCGCCTGCTGGACAATATCCAAACCGAGAACACCTCAAGCTATCCGCCCTATAATATCGAAAAACTGGATGAAGACTCCTATCAGATCTCCATGGCCGTTGCCGGCTTTGCCGAAAGCGAGCTTGATGTCGAGATTCAGGACAACCAGTTGAAAATTACCGGTCGCCGGGATGTTGATGAAGAATCCGATGCCAATCGTTCTTTCCTGCATCGCGGCATTGCCCAGCGCGCTTTTGAGCGTCGCTTCAGCCTGGCGGAACATATCAAGGTAACCGGTGCCAAGCTGGAAAACGGCCTGTTGCATGTGAAGCTGGAACGGGAAGTCCCGGAAGCCATGAAGCCGAAGTCCATCCCGATCCAGGCCTCTTCGTCCCAGAAGAAACTGGCCGGTAAATCCTAATACACCCTTTCCCGATCTCCCTTGATGGCCGGCGCGTCCCTGGTGACGCGCCGGTTTTCGCCTATCTGAATTAGATTTTCTTACCCTTGTGGCCATAATTTCTTGCTTGCCCGATTTAAAGGGATTTTCCAAAATCGATTAAATAATTTAAGCTTAAAATAAATTCGGTCAGGGAAGTAAAAAAGCACATGCCTCGGAAAGTTTGGGATATCTCCCCCATGATCAGACCCGGCATACCGGTCTGGCCCGGCGACACGCACTATAGCGAAGAACGCACTTGGGCCTTGGATGAGAGCTGCCCGGTCAATGTCTCGCGCTTTGCCATGTCGACCCATACGGGGGCTCATACGGACGCGCCCTTGCATTATGATGCCGCTGGCGTTCCGATCGCCGATGTGCCGCTGTCTCATTATCTGGGCCCCTGCCAGGTGATGGATGTCAGGGGCTGTGGCCCGGCAGTCCGGCCCAGTGACTTTGCCGACCGCCTGCAGCCCGGTATCCGCCGCGTTCTCTTCCGCACCTATGATCAAGCCCCGCAGGATCAATGGGATGATGGTTTCACCGCCGTGGATGCCACAAGTATTCGCTTACTTGCAGAGGCTGGCGTTATTTTGGTGGGGCTGGACACGCCCTCACTGGATCCCCAGACATCCAAAACCATGGATGCCCACCATGCAGTGCGCGATGCCGGCATGATGATCCTGGAAGGGGTCGTTCTCGATAATGTGGCGGAGGGTGTGTACGAGTTGATCGCGCTTCCCTTGAAATTGGCCAATATGGATGCCGCCCCGGTCCGGGCAATCCTGCGTGACTTGGAGACAATAAATGACTGAGACCAAATCAAGCCGCCCAGGCGTCTTCCCCGAAGGAGCCCATGGTGATTTCTCCGGCGATATGTCCTATGGCGACTATCTGGGCCTGGACAGTCTTTTGTCATCCCAGCATCCGCAGTCTTCAGAGCATGATGAGCCGCTTTTCATCATCATTCACCAGGCAACCGAATTATGGATGAAGCTGATCCTGCATGAAATGGGTGCAGCGATCCGGCTGATCCGGGAAGACAATCTGCAACCGGCCTTCAAAATGCTCTCGCGGGTATCGACCATCCAGAATCAGATGATCCAGTCCTGGACAGTCCTGGCCACCATGACACCGGCGGATTATTTGAGCTTCCGGGACAAGCTGGGCCATTCTTCAGGCTTTCAATCCTATCAGTATCGGGAGATCGAATATCGCCTGGGCAACAAGAACCCTGCCTTGCTGAAGCCCCACGCACATCGCGAGGACATCCATGCCAGGCTCAAGCAGGCGCTGAGCGACCGCAGCATTTATGACGAGGCCATCGCCCTGCTCGCCCGGCGCGGCTTTGCCATTGATGATGCCATCCTGAACCGGGATTTTTCCGAACGCCATCAATCCAACCGCTCGGTCCATGATGCCTGGGCCACCATCTACCGCAACACAACTGAGCATTGGGAGCTTTATGAGTTGGCCGAGAAACTGGTGGATCTGGAAGATTCCTTCCAGCAATGGCGCTTTCGCCATCTGAAAACGGTCAGCCGCATCATCGGCATGCGCCGGGGCACCGGCGGCACCAGCGGGGTCAACTATCTGGAAAAAGCGCTCAGCTATTGCTTCTTCCCTGAATTGTGGGAATTACGCACGGATCTGTAAGTGCCCTTGGCGGCAATATATCCAATGTACCTCTTCGTCATCCCGGCTGCACAGCCGGGATGACACCCGCTGTCGCGACATCTGGACACCTTTTGGAATCACCGTTAAAGAGTGAATTCTGACCATCGGCAATTGATTTCCCTGGAAATCTATTTAATCTATTACCTCACTATGTTTCAGAAATATAAATCGGTAAAATCGATTACAATATCCAGAATTAAGAATTAGATTTATTCCAGATCCCTCCCTATATTCCTTTCAGACAACGAAACACCAGACATCAGGTTGGGTATCAGATCATGCAGGTTGATATTTATGTCAAACAGGACTGCCCCTTTTGCCAGCGGGCGGAAAAGCTGCTGAGCAAGCGCAATGTCAGCTATTGCAAGATCGATGTGGAAGGCGAGCCGGACAAGTTCGATGTGATGAAGCAGCGATCCGGCGGCCGCACCACCGTACCGCAGATTTTTGTCGGTGACACCCATATTGGTGGTTGTGACGATTTCTCAATGATGCCCCGCGCCGAATTTATGCAACTGCTGGGGCAATAGATCAGGATCCCGTAACCGGGGTTTCCCGAGTTTTAGTTTTTCCCTTTCAACCCAAGTTTAAGGAGATATCACATGTTGGGTATTGGTGACGTACTGCCGGAATTCGAAGTAACGGGCGTAAAGCCGGGCTTCAACAGCCACGAAGAAAACGGCGAGAGCGCGTTTGAAACCATCACCGAACAGTCTTTCGAAGGTAAATGGAAAGTCATCTATTTCTATCCGAAAGACTTCACTTTCGTCTGCCCGACCGAAATCGCTGAATTTGCCAAACTGGCGGAAGATTTCGAAGAGCGTGACGCCGTTGTTCTCGGTGGTTCCACCGACAACGAATTCTGCAAACTGGCCTGGCGTCGCGACCATAAAGACCTGGACAAACTGAACCAGTGGTCTTTTGCCGACACCAATGGCTCCCTGGTTGACGGCCTGGGCGTTCGCGCACCGGAAGGTGTTGCCCTGCGTGCAACTTTCGTTGTCGATCCGCACAATGTGATCCAGCATGTTTACGTCACCAACCTCAATGTTGGCCGTAACCCGCAGGACACCCTGCGTGTTCTGGACGCGCTGCAGACCGACGAGCTGTGCCCGTGCAACCGCGCTGTTGGCGGTGACACCCTGGCTGCCTAATCGGTATCCGGACAAGGGGCCACCGTTTCGGCGGTGGCCCTGACCGGGTCGCTGGCCGCCCGGACAAAAAGCAGCCAGACCTTTACCCCTTTTAGTTTATCCGCAGAATCCTGCGCGCCAATTTTTCCGCGCCACAGGGAAATTGCGCCCTACATCATCCGTTTTTTAGGAGCAAAACCATGAGCCTCGACTCACTCAAAGCCCTGCTTCCCGATTATGCCAAGGATATCAAACTGAACCTGGGCGCCATCTCCCGCGAGACCGCACTCTCCGAACAACAGCTTTACGGCACCCTGCTCGCCTCAGCACTTGCCAGCCGCAATGCGGCTGTGATCAAGGCCGCCGCTGCAGAGGCCGATCCGCATCTCTCCGATGAGGCCAAAGCCGCTGCCAAAGCCGCCGCCGCCGTCATGGGCATGAATAATATCTATTACCGCTTCATTCATCTAGTTTCCGACAAGACTTACCAGACCCTGCCGGCGAAGCTGCGTATGAATGTCATCGCCAATCCCGGCGTCGACAAGGTCGATTTCGAGTTGTGGTCCCTGGCGGTTTCCGCGGTCAATGGCTGCGGCCTGTGCATCGATTCCCATGAACAGGTCCTGCGCAAGGCCGGCCTGGGCGCCGACGCGGTCCAGGCGGCTGCCCGCATTGCTGCCATCATCCATGCGGTCGCCGCCATCCTGGACGGCGAGGATGCCCTGAACGCCGCCTGACCCGCACTTCCCCTTTGATGCGGCAGGGGCATTCAGACAAGACAAAGGCCGGGATATCCCGGCCTTTGTTGTATATGATCGGTTCACAACGCATATACATATGTGAAGGAGGGCATTTACTCTCCAACTCGCACAGTTGTCGACCTGGAAATGAATATTTTTGATGAAGCAAGAACATGCGATGCCAAAAATCTCATTACAACCTCACCTCTCGTCCCGCAACCGCCCCAGAACTCCATGACTGAGATAGGCCTGTTAACACCAGTTCGAATAAGCCCCCAGGAACCCTGTATATCCGGCAGTAAAGAAGGTGAAACTGTCATATCCTATTGGTTGAACGTTTACGCACCTAGAAAAGAACACACAGAATTCATTATCCATCTTCTCTCCAGAACAGAAGGAGAGTGGCAAAAGATTTCCGAACTGTATCCACAAGTAACAAACCTTTCCTGCGTCCTGGAAATTGCTGGGGAAATCATCTTCATCCTGTTGGATGATTTTAATAAGTTTCCTTCTCAGATTGTCGCCATCTCCCGGGGGGATTTGATCAGGGTTTTGCGGGAATATGACCGTTGCCTTACCATGGGAATCAAGAACGCCTCTCCATTCTTGTTTGAATATATTTCCGATGGCACAGAGGCTTTCACATTGTTTCAAAGCCATTTTCCCGGAAAATACCTGTCGGATTAGTGAATTCTGGAGAGATGGAAAGATGCAATGAGAGTCCTTGAACATGGACGGGAAGAGGATACTGAAGTTTACAGAATCCTCTGGAGAAATGGTAAGCGCTATTACTCTGTTATATTTTATCCCGGTTATCCCGGTCTCAGCGACTTGTGCGAGGATGAATGTGAAATTGTCGATCCCTCAATCAAGGATCAATTTATCCTGCATCGATATGACGATGGCACTGAGGCTCTCATTCATTGGATCATTATGCATGGTAACCTGCACGATGATCTGTTGAATCACGAGCCTGGTGCAGTGTTTGAACTCGGCCGGAGGCTTAAGATAAATTATCGGAAAAATGAACGTTTTCCGGGCTCTCCACCTCTGGATAAGTTGCATAAGTCAAAACGCTTTCCCGATGCGGCCGATCATGAGGATGATTATTTCTATTGTCCCCGCTGTTATGAGGCCAATCAGAAAAACGCGATTATGATAAAGCCCTGAGATGCCCATCCTGCGACCTGCTGTATAATTGCGAATGATCGGGACTGAATGAATGACGGCCTCTAACAATCTGTGCTCCACGTGCGGGACAATAACCCAATATCGGATAGAAGGCAGGATCCAGGGTCAGTATTGTGAAATCTGTTCAGCTTGGCAGGTTGTCACCACGTATTTTTCAGCTCTGGAGCTTGACCAAACACTCTATCGTCTCAAAATCATGGTAGAGCACAGGCTTAAACCGGAACAACTAAAAGCCCTGAGCGCAATGCTGAATTTGAACTACCTTGAAATCCGGCGCGCAATCGATCAGCAAAAACCGCTAACGCTATCAGGAAAAGCCAAGGATATCGGTGAAACAATCAAAACACTGACATCGGTCAATCTCGCCTTTGAGTGCCAACCGCCTTTTCCCCAGATAATCGATTAATATCTCGGTCGGAATTCACCGGTATTTTGCGACGATTTCCTCTATCACGCCCTCTTCATGCAAAGAGATAATCACTTGATTCAACTCATCAATTCGTGAAATCAGGGGCGATTTCCTGGAAATGGCAAAATAGACCGGAACATCCGCTTCCGGCTGGTAGGGTGCCAGTTCCAACCTGTCTTTGAAACCTCTGGTCAGCACATCGTAAGAAGCGTTCGGATTGGTGCCCACATAGGTATCGATCCGTCCAGCCGCCAACATGGCCGGAAGCTGTTTTTCCTCGGGCACTTCAATCTTAATCAGATTTTCATCATGGTTAAACGGATCGAAATAGTGGGATTTCGCCACGGCACCGATGCGCAAACCGCGCAAATCCTCATACCGGGTGAGGCGCTCGCCCTCGCCTTTGCGCACATGGAACACCACTGACACATGGTGATAGGGCGTTTCCGCATAATGCATGTATTTTGCCCGCTCTTCGTTCCGGGCGATTCCTGCCTGAAGGTCCAAAAGCCCAACTTCCATCTCCGTCAGACAGCGTTTGAACGGACATTTGCGTACATTCAGCGTGAATTGCATTCTTTTGGCGATTTCACGACCGATGTCGATATCAATGCCCGCCTCCTGATCCCCCTCGGTCAAGCCAAAAGGCGGCCAGTGATTCAATGCAAAATGAACCTCCTGTGCCTTGGCCGGCAGGAAGTTCAAACAGAGACTTAAAAACAGAATCGCGGTTAAAATCTTCACTGGCTTCTCTCGGATGGAAATTCAGTACGAAGGCCAGTCTACCGAGAAAAAGTTTGCCAACTATTAATTTTACATTGATCAATCCGTCTGCAGAACCGCATGGGTGAGTCCATGCTTCTGCCACAATCGGAAAAGCTGGCCGGTGGTAACGATATCTGCCAACGCCCGATTGAACCGATCTTGCATTTCCGGCTCGGCATTGGCTTTGGAAAATGCAAAATAGCCCTGCATCAAGCAGAAAGGCGGATCCAGGAAAATAACTTTCTCATCTGCGAAACTTTGCTGAATCGCTTCCATGGCGTTGCGCTCGTTGCCGGCGATCAAGTCCCCGCGCCGGTTCAACAGCATCTGCATGGCGAGGAAAATATCGTTAGTCACATGCGGCTTCATCAGATCGAGGTTATCTTCAAACCGCTGACCATAAGCCCAGCCGCGGATGGTGATAATCTTTTTTCCCTGAACAGCCTGGAAATCACCACGCCAGTCGAATGCCTCTCTGGCACGGGCGATGAAGACCATCCGGTCTTCATAAAAATGGTTCTGTGTATAATTGAGGAACGCTTCGCGTTCGGGAGTTTTATAGGGACCGATCAAGGCATGGGCATTGCCCTTCTGGACCAGGGTTAGCGCCCGTTTCCAAGGCAGAATGCTAACCAAGAAACGATCACCGGTGCGCTGCTCAATCAAATCCAGCACTTCAACAGCCAGTCCCTGTGGCTGACCACCGGGGTTGGCCTCCAGAATTTCGGCAAAATGCGTCCCGACAAAGAGATATCTCTTCCCTAAGCTCGCGTCATCCGCCCAGGCCAATTGATAAGCCAAGAGATAAAACGGCAAGAACAGCAACAAGCAAGTTTTGAGTTTAAGTCTTTGATAAGAAAAATATTTCACATGAATCTCATTAAACCAGCCCTTATCATTAGGCGCTATAATACCGCAATCCGTCTATCTTTTTTCCGCCCGTTTTTCGTTTTTTTTACCGCTTTTCAACGTTAGGCCACACTGGCCTGGAAGCGCTGCCGGTATTCTCGGGGCGCCACGCCAAAAACCCGGACAAAGGCGCGCCGCAAGCGTTCATCATCCCCGAAGCCGCACGTTTCCGCCACACGCGCCACGCTTAAACGACTTTCGGACAATAGCTGGCGCGCCGCTTCCAGACGATAGTTTTCCACTGCCTTGGCCGGGGTTTGGCCGGTATCTTCAACATAAAGCCGGTTGAAGGTGCGCAAAGACATATTCATCCGATCCGCCAGAGACTCCACCCGTAGATCCGCCGTCAGATTTTCAAGGATCCAGTCATGCAGCGCATCAAAACGCCCCGTCGCATCTTTCACCTGCTGTTGCAGGGGGATGCTGAATTGCGATTGTCCGCCCGGTCGCCACATGAAGGTGACCAACTGCCGCGCCAATCGCACGGCTTCCGACCGTCCCAGATCCTCCGCCACCATGGCCAAGGCCATATCAATGCCCGAAGTGACACCGGCCGACGTCCAGACCCGCCCGTCGCGCACATAAATCGCATCCGCCTCCACCGTGACATCCGGATACCGTCTCTCTAACCAGCGGCAGCTATCCCAATGAGTAGTAGCACGGCATCCCGCCAGGAAACCGGCTTCCGCCAGGAGAAAACTGCCGGAACAGATGGACCCCACGCGGCGGCTTCGGGCCCCAAGGGATGTAATCGCCCCAATCAGCGCACTATCTTGCATGGCAACGGTCGTGCCGATCCCCCCCGCGACCAACAACGTATCAATCTCACGCCCCTGCCAAGTTTCAAACGGTTCGCTTTCCAGCCGAATAACGCTGTCGGTTGCGACCATCCCACCCGCCTGTGAAAGGATCGAAATATCATAGACATCCTCCCCCTCCTCCTGGTTTCCGGCATCGGCAAACACCTGCAAGGCCCCCGTCACATCGAGCAGTTTAACCTCCGGGAAAATCACAAAGACCACACTTCGCTTCAAGTAACGTCTCCTCATGGCATGATATGCGTCTTTATTGTCATTTATGCCAACTCTCTCAGAGATAGTCTAGAAACTCATGCAAATGAGGAGATGACAGATGACCAAACTGGCCGCGCTGGTTTTTCCGGGATTTGAACTGCTTGATCTCTTTGGTCCCTTAGAGCTGTTCGGTTCAGTGGATGCCGATATCAACATTGCGATCACAAGCGGACAGCAAGGTCCAGTCGGCAGCACCCAGGGCCCCCGTGTGATGACCGATTGTTTGTTGAAAGAAGCCCTTGATGCAGAATTGTTTTTGATCCCAGGCGGTCCCGGTATCCGCAATCAGATCCGGAATGAAGATCTGCTAGGTTGGTTAAACGAAAGCGCAAAAACCGCTGACATGATGATGAGTGTCTGTACCGGTTCCGCCCTGCTGGCCGCTGCCGGGCTGTTGGATGGCAGACGCGCCACCACCAACAAGCTTTCTTTCTCCCGGGTGGCCCGCACGGGAAAAAACACCCAATGGATCAAGCAGACAAGATGGGTCGAGGACGGAAAATACTGGACCTCATCCGGGGTCTCTGCCGGGATGGATATGGCACTTGCGGTAATAGAACGCAAATTCGGCAGGGATTGCGCCAAGAAGGCCGCTATTTATGCCGAATATGACTGGCACAATAATCCAGACTGGGATCCCTTTGCCGAAATCCACGGGCTGGTGTAATCAGCCTGCTATCAGATCATGGATGCCAGATAGACAAAACCTGCGATGACCGTGAGCAAAATTACGACGAACGCGCTGATGCCGAATATCGCGATGCCACCAAACAGCCGCGGCACCAGAGAGGATTGTTTTTCCGGGCGCAGGACACTGTTGTTCAGGGAGACATTCACCAGGTGATCAGCATGCAGGACCCCTTCGCGCATTTCGCCAAAAACCTCGACAATATGCCCATTGCCCACCTGACCGCTGAATTCCAACAAACCTCCCATCTGTACAGGAATTTTCCGGCGTTCCCCGGTTTTGCGGTTTTGCTGTTCCAACAAAAATTCAATCCTGCGATGACCGCCTTTACCAAGATAGAAGCGATCCTTCATACCATCCACAACACCTTTGAAACCGGTTAAGGTATCTACCGTCGCCATCGTCTGGCTTTCCGAGACATCAGCCATAGCCCACTTCTCCCGCTCAATAGCTCATTGGTTCATCATCTAGGCAGATATCATCCGTGCCGGAAAAATCATCATCACCGCCATCACACAGGCCGCCATCCAGCCCGCCACCGGTCTCCGGCAGGTCCTGAGACATGACTTCTTCACTGAAATCGGCCTCTGCCTGGTCCGGTACATCATAATAGGCCTCGCCCCCACAGGGATCGGACAAACCTTGCTCCTGCTCATGATCATGGCTCATGCCTTCGGCGGAACCGTATCCTTTTTCCCCGGAGACCGGTATCTCGCCATCACAGAGGTTCTCCGCCCCCGTATCACCTGTTGCGCCAATCCCGGATTTGTCCGCCGAAGACTGGTGGCTCTCTACGGCGTCTTGCCAGCCGCTGGATAGGTTGCCGGGGCAATCGTTCAGATCATTGCCCTGCTCGTCGCGGGAATCCTCAAAGCGTGCATGTTCCTCACCACCGAGCTGCCCCGGACCACGCACCATCTGATATCCGTCATTGGTCACATCAAACCGGGCATCGCCCCCGTCGACAGACACCGTTCGGCTCTCTGCCGGGGCCTGATCGCAATTGGGTCCTTGCGGTTCCGGCTCCGATGCATCCACGGAAGTATCCGCCTCGCCCCAGTCTGCCGCATCGACACCAAAATCGGCGGAGCCATCCGTGACACCCCAATCCGTTTCCCCGTCACCAAGATCAAATTCTCCGGCATCGGCAAAACCGGCATCGGCGGCACCGGAAGCATCAGCTCCTTCAAGGCCCCAATCATCTTCCGATTCAGGGCCTTCCAGCCCGGCATCATCCAAGTCTGTATCATCCAGGCCCGCATCACCAAACCCGGCATCCGCATCGAAATCATCTATCTCCAATGGATCATCGTCATCGACATCATGTGGATCGTCTTCGCGGACTGTCATGATATGCCCCCTTGATGTTAAAAACACAACCATCAAAGGGGCATGATACTATATTTCGCGCATAAGGTGCAGTTGGAATTGCGCCCCTCGTTCAGGGAAGCGATCGGGGCTTAACCCTGCTGGCTCATTTCGCCGACAAAATCAAAAATCGCCTCACGCGTCGCATCCGGGGCTTCGGCCATCATCATGTGGCCGGATCCTTCAATGATCGCCCGATCACAATGCTCAAAGGCTTCCAAAAGCGGCTGTGCCGCCTTCGGCGGGGCCATCTTGTCCAACGTCCCCTGGATCATCAGCACCGGACAGGAGACCTGTCCAGCCGCGGCAATCGCGCCCTGATAGGCATTGCAGGCCGCCATGTCCGCAAAAAGCACACCCGGCTTCGACTGGTCGATCAGACGGATTGCCGCCCCGATCATCCAGACACCATGGGCGATATTGCCGCCCTTATGCGCAGGACCGCCATGGCCCCAGCTGGCAACCAGTTTCGCCGCCCGGATATCGTTGGCTTCCGCCGCGGCCAGCAGGTCCGGATGCACCGGCATGCTTGCCGCCATCCCGCACAGGATCAACCCCGCCACCTTGTCACCGTGGCTTGAAGCCGTCTGTAGGCAGGCCAAAGCGCCCATGGAATGGCCACAAATCACAGCCTTCTCGGCACCGCTCTCCTGGATGAGCTCAGCGATAAAATCCCCAAGACCTTCGATGGAAGCAATCGCCTCGCCTTCGCTGCGACCATGGCCCGGCAGATCAATCGCCAGCACGGAAAATCCGTGATGGGCCAGGAATCTCGTTTGCTGGCCCCAGACTGCATGGCTCATGCCCGCGCCATGGACCAGGATGATCACCGGCTTGGCCGCATCAAATGCCTGACCGCCGGTATTGGCGAAAATCTTCGTTCCCTGGATAGTGAGTTCCATCAGCCGGCCCTCTTCGATGCTTTATACAATGCCTTGCCCAGATCATTGATCAGATCATCCACATCCTCCAATCCAACCGACATGCGAATCAGGTCCTCGCCGATCCCGGCGGAAGCAAGCTGTTCCAGGCTCAGCTGTTGGTGGGTGGTGCTGGCCGGGTGCAGAACCAGGCTCTTGGCGTCGCCCACATTGGCCAGATGGCTGAACAATTCCACGCTCTCGATAAAGGCCGCCCCGGCGGCCCGCCCGCCCTTCACGCCAAAAGAAAGGATCGAACCCGGACCTTTTGGCATATATTTCTGGGCCAGTGCATGGTCAGGGTGGCTTTCAAGCCCCGGATAATTAACCCATTCCACCGCGTCATGACCTTCCAGGAAGGCCGCGATCTTGCGCGCATTGGCCACATGGCGGTCCATGCGCATGGGCAGGGTCTCCACTCCTTGCAGAATATAGAAGGCATTGGCCGGGCTCATAGCCGGACCAAAATCGCGCAACCCTTCGGCACGCGCACGCATGATAAAGCCGGCCGGACCATATTCCTCGGCAAAGACAATACCGTGATAGCCCGCATAAGGTTCGGTCAGGGTCGGAAATTTGTCGGACGCAGTCCAGTCGAACGTGCCGCCATCAATCAGCGCCCCGCCCATGGCAACACCGTGTCCACCAAGCCATTTGGTGGCGCTGTGCATGATGATATCCGCGCCATGCTCGAACGGACGGCAAAGGTAGGGCGTATTGAAGGTCGCATCAATCATCAGTGGCAATCCCGCCTCATGGGCGACCGCCGCGACCTTTTCGATATCCAGAACATCCAGGCCCGGGTTACCCAGGATTTCAGAAAACACCAGACGGGTTTCAGGCCGGATTGCAGCCCGGAAGGCTTCCGGGTCCCGCGGATCGACAAAGGTGGTGGTAATGCCAAAGCGCGGCAATGTGTGGGTGAAAAGATTGATCGACCCACCATAAAGCGCCTTGGACGCCACAATATGCGCCCCCTGCCCCATCAGGGTGACAATCGCCAGATGCAGTGCCGCATGGCCGCTGGCACAGCAGAGCGCGCCGACCCCACCTTCCAGGGCAGCCAAGCGTTCTTCAAGGACCGAAACCGTGGGGTTGGAGATCCGCGAATAAATATGGCCTGACCGTTCCAGATTAAAGAGTGACGCCGCATGATCGGTATCTTCGAACACGTAGGATGTGGTCTGGTAAATCGGCACTGCCCGCGCGCCGGTCACCGGGTCCGGCTGTTGGCCCGCATGCAGGGCAAGCGTATCAAATTTAAGGAAATCCGGATCGATCATGGCCTTAGCTCTTTGTCGTTCGATTTATCATTCGGAACAAGAGGGTAACGGCTGAAAGGTCGGTCTACAACATCGCTTTTGAGGAATAAGGCACCCGACCGGCAAACAGGCGGATTAACCTGGTTTTCGAACGAAAAACCGCAATAGATCATATGTTTGAAATAAAATCACGTGAGGGCTAATCACTGTTAAAAAAGTAAAGGGGTCGCCGCAGCGACCCCCTCCCTCAAGCTCTTTTGAACACGAACCTCAGCTCTTTGATGAGCTGTTAAGTTCGTTCCCCTGTTCAACTTGCTTACCTGCGAGAGGGACGTTAGCCGTGATCTCTTCGTGCGTCAAAGCAAAAAAGCGAACAATTCGCATATTTTTTTTCTTGATTTCGGTAATTTTCAGAGTCACTTAGCGCCCCCGATTTCGATCCTCTGTTACAAATTTATTACTTTTCAAGACATTATCAGATCACTCTGCCCGGCCAATTATCCAACTGTTCAAAAAGGGCATTGATTACTTTTTCCGAGCGTCTTTCTCTCAGACATACAATATATTCGAGAATTTCCATTTCCGACCCTCGTATTGCGATAGATTTCAGCCGCTCATCCTGCCCCAATTCGGTGTCGGCGATAATTCCCACACCAAATCCCGCGGCCACTGCTTCCTTAACAGCTTCCCGGCTGCCGATCTCCATCATGTCGGAAAATGTCAGCCCTGCAGAATAGACGAATTGTTCAAAGACCGTCCGGGTGGCTGAATCCCGTTCCCGGACAATCAGTCGTCGCCCGACCAGATCTGAGAGCTCCACGCTGTTTTTCCGCGCCCAGGGATCATCCACACTGACAAAGGCAATCAGATCCGCCCGCTGTAAAACTTCGGAAACCAGCCGTTCCGAATATCCGGCTTCTGATCGAACCGCCACATCCACCCGCCCCTCCAAAAGATCCCGCTGGATCTGGGCGGTGTTACCGGTTTTCAAGGCCACTTCGATCCCCGGATAATGGCGGCTGAAGGCGCTCAGCAGCGGGATGATGTTATGGGGGGCGTCCGCGCCGACCGTCAGATGGCCCGTGGCCAGATCGCCAGCCTCCCTCAGCATTCGGTCTATGGCCGCTTCCTGCGCCATTAATGATCGGCTTTTCTCCAGCAGCCTCGCGCCCAGGGCCGTTAATTCAACGCCCCGCCCTTTGGGTTTGAAAAGCTTCACCCCGTAATCCGTCTCCAACGCCTTCACATGATCGGACAGCGTCGGCTGGGAAATATTCACAGCCTGGGCAGCCCTTGTATAGCTGCCATGCTGGGCTACCGCGTGGAAAGCGCGCAATCGAGAATAATTCATCGGTGATACCTATATTTTCTATCCAATATATCGATTAGATGAGAAAGAGGAAATGGACTTATCCTGGAAACCGGTACTGAATTTTTAAAATCCAGGGATTTTGAGAGATGAGCCTGCCCAATCAAGCAGATGTGGTCATTATCGGCGGCGGCGTCGCCGGCTGTTCCATAGCCTACCACCTGACCAAGATCGGCATCACCGATGTGGTCCTCTTGGAACGCAAACAACTCACCTGCGGCACCACCTGGCATGCAGCGGGTCTGGTCGGGCAACTGCGCGCCACCCGCAACATGACCGAGCTGGCGAAATATACCGCTGAATTATTCAAGGGCCTGGAAGAGGAAACCGGGCAGGCAACCGGCTTCAAGCAAAACGGCTCCATCTCGCTGGCTTTGAATGACGAGCGGCTGGAGGAATTGAAGCGCGGCGCCTCCATGGCCAAGAATTTCGGACTGGAGGTGAATGTCATCTCCACCGGCGAGATCGCGGAACGCTATCCGGAATTAAATGTGGAAGATGCCGTGGGCGGTGTCTTCCTGCCGGCCGATGGTCAGGTCAACCCGATCGATGTCACCCAGGCCATGGCCAAGGGCGCGCGGTCCCAGGGGGCCAAGGTGCTGGAAGGTGTCACCGTCACAAGGATCCTGAAAGAAGGTGGCAAGGCGGTTGGCGTTGTCACCGACCAGGGCGAGATCCGCGCCGACAAGGTGGTGATCTGCGGCGGCATGTGGAGCCGGGATCTGGCCGCCCGGATCGGTGTGAATGTCCCCCTTCATGCCGCCGAGCATTTCTACATCGTCACCGAGCCGATGGAAAAACTCAAAGCCAATCTGCCGGTCCTGCGCGTGCCTGACGAATGCGCCTATTACAAAGAGGATGCGGGCAAACTGTTGCTGGGCTGTTTCGAGCCGGTCGCCAAACCCTGGGGCATGGACGGCATTCCTGAGGATTTCTCCTTCGATTCCCTGCCTGAGGATTTCGATCATTTCGAACCGATCCTGGAAGCGGCGCTCAACCGCTATCCGCCGCTGGCGGAAGCCGGCATCTCGCTTTTCTTCAACGGGCCGGAAAGCTTCACCCCGGATGACCGTTATCTGCTGGGCGAAACGCCGGAAGTGGACAATCTTTTTGTCGCCACCGGCTTCAACTCCATCGGCATCCAGTCCTCCGGCGGGGTTGGCAAGGTTCTGTCCGAATGGATCCGCGACGGCCATCCCCCTGTGGACTTGTCCGATGTGGATATCCGCCGGACCACATCTTTTCAGTCGAACAAAAATTATCTGCATGACCGAACGGTAGAGGGGCTGGGCCTGCTCTATGCCATGCATTGGCCGTTTTACCAGTATCAAACCGCTAGGGATGCCCGCAGAACCGCCCTGCATGACAGGATCACCGCCCAGAATGCCTGTATGGGCGAGACAGCGGGCTGGGAACGGCCTATGTGGTTCGCGCCGGCCGGTGTCGAAGCAAAGATGGAATATTCCTACGGCCGCCAAAACTGGTTTGACTATACCGGAGCTGAATGCCGGGCAGTCCGTGATGCTGTCGGCCTGTTTGATCAATCCAGCTTTCACAAATTCCTCTTGCAGGGGAAAGACGCCTGCAAGGTGCTGAACCGGATTGCCGCCAACGAGGTCGATGTCCCCATCGGCAAAATGGTTTATACCCAGTTTCTAAACGAACGCGGCGGCATAGAATCCGACCTGACCGTCACCCGCATTGCCGAGGATCAATATCTGATCGTCACCGGCGGCGCGGTCCAGACCCGCGACTTCACCTGGCTAAAACGCCATATCCCCGATGACGCCCATGCCTTCCTGACCGATGTCACCTCCGGCATGCCGATGATCGGCCTGATGGGTCCGAACAGCCGCGCATTATTACAGGACCTGACCGGTGCGGATCTATCCAACGAGGCCTTCCCCTTTGGCTCCTCACAGGAGCTGGAGCTGGGTTACGCCAAAATCCGCGCCAGCCGCATTACCTTTGTTGGCGAATTGGGCTGGGAGATTTATATGCCGGCCGAATTTGCCACCCATGTCTATGACCGGGTGGTTGAGGCGGGCGGTGCCCACGGCCTCAAACATGCAGGCTATTTCGCGCTCAACGCCTGCAGGGTCGAAAAAGGCTACCGCCATTGGGGCCATGACATCGCGGACGAGGATAATCCCATTGAGGCGGGCCTTAGTTTTGCCGTCGCCTATGAAAAAGAAGGCGGCTTCATCGGCCGGGATGCCATGATGCGCGCCAGAGATCAGGGCACGCCCGCCCGCCGCCTGGTCCAGATCTGCATGGAAGAGGACGGGGCGGACGCGCCGTTGCTGTATCACGAAGAGCCCATCTACCGGGATGGCGTCCTGGTGGGATCCACTACCTCCGGCATGTGGGGACACCGATTGAACAAATCCCTCGGCATGGGGTATGTCCGCTGCGACGAGGGTGTCACCAAGGACTGGCTTGATAGTGGCATTTTTGAAGTGGAAGTCGCCTGGCAGCGCCACCGGGCCAAGGTTCAGTTCGCACCTTTCTATGATCCCAAGATGGAGCGGGTCAAAAGCTGACCCGGATCTTCATAACCCAGGTGAAACTGGAAAGGGGCGCGATCAATCGCGCCCCTTTTCCCGACTTTTCAGCGGCAATTCCTGCATTTAACCCGCAGCAACCCCGGTCGCAGTCATCCCTTTCGGGTTCTCGCCAAAACGGTTGGGATCTTTGCTGTCCGTACAACAGAAAATGATAAATACGATCCAGCCAATCAACGGGACAATACCGATCAAAACCCACCAGCCGCTGCGATCAATATCGTGCATGCGGCGCACCGACACGGCAAGGCTTGGCAGGAAGAATGCCAAACCAACGATCAGGCTGAGAATCTGGGTTTCAATCGCCGATTCCACCACGCCCAGAATGACAGAGATGATGACGTAAAAGAGAGTAAAATACCAATATTCGCTGCGGCGGGCACGGCCCGAAAAATCCACATATTTCCGAAAACAGGTGCTGATAGCTTCACCAAACCCCATGAGAAAACCCCTTCTGGCTTATTAATTTCAATAATGTCCCGTACCAACATGATCTTTGTTTGGCAACAGCAATATCCATAGCCCCCGCCAACAAAGAAATGAGCCGCCCGAAGGCGGCTCAAGTGAACAGGGGTCTTAGAGTGTCACTAGGCCCGATGGGTAAGGGTGGGATTCGGGCCTTGGGGTAGACAGTTATTTTTATAAAGTAGAAAAGCTAACAACAGGTTAAGAGTGGGAAATATTATTATTCACGCTAAAACCGGTACGCATGGCGAGACTGGATTCCAAAACGGAATGCCTGGCAAAAACCAGGCATTCCATGCTCCCAGACTTGGCTTCATCTTGTGATTTTTTTCTGCTGATGAAGCAGCCGATTATGGTGGCTCCCCTCGCGAGGGATCGGCTCATCGCCGAGCCAACGCTGTGATACACCGCCCGGATAAATTCCACTAACGAATTTTATTCGTGTATGATATTCGAAAATCAAATAGATAAAGAGAGAACTAGCCGATGGATGTCACCCTGGCCCGCACCTTTCTCGCGGTCGTGGAAACCGGCAGCTTCATGGAGGCGGCCAATCATGTCCATGTGACCCAGTCCACGGTCAGCATGCGGATCAAAACCCTGGAAGAACAGCTGGGCCAGAGCCTGTTTGACCGCAGCAAGGCAGGCGCCAGCCTGACCGCGGTCGGACGCCGTTTTCAGCGCCATGCCCTTTCCATGGTGCGGGTCTGGGAACAAGCCCGGATCGAAGTCGCCCTGCCCCCCGGCTATCAATCAGCCTTGACGGTGGGCGGACAATTCAGCCTTTGGGACGGCTTTTTGTTGAAATGGCTGGCGCTCAGTCGGACTGACGCGCCCGAAATTGCGATTCGGACCCAAATCGGTTTTTCCGACGCGCTGATGCAGCGCCTGATCGAAGGCAACCTCGACCTTGCCATCATCTATACCCCGCAAAGCCGACCGGGTTTCAGGATTGAGAAACTGTTCGAAGAGGAACTGGTACTGGTTTCCAGTGCCCCCCAGACAACCGAACCGCCCGGTCCCAACTATATTTATATTGATTGGGGGCCGGAATTTCAGGCGGACCACAGCCAGTTTTTCCCGGAAATCTCTATTCCCGGGATCTATATGGAGCTTGGCTCGCTGGGCCTTAAATATCTTTTGGAAAATCCCGCATCCGGCTATTTCCCCCACCGCCTGGCTAAGCCGCTCTTGGATCAGGGACGCCTCCAACTGGTTGAGGGCGCGCCTCGTTTTAACTATCCGGCCTACGCGGTATATCCCAAAGACAGTGAGCAAAACGCCCTTGCCAAAATCCTGCCCCCCCTGCGCCAGGCAGCAGGGGAAACCTAAGCTTGATAAGTCTCCATCCATTTGAAAAACGGATGATATCCATCGATGAAATTCGTTATGCATCGTCTCGCCAATCCCCCTAGCATGCTGGCGCGCATAGCCCTATCCATTGCGACGGATGGTTATTCATTATCATGGCAAGAGCCGCCTCAGCCCGCAGCCGCCCCTTACCGGCATCGCCCTGCCCGCCGGACTGTCATCCCGGGATCACCAGTCTCTTTTATCTCTGGCAGCGGAAAACCGCCTTCAATGACATCCCCCGCCAGCAGGATTTCGCAGAACAGGAACTGGCTGGCTTTGTCGACCGGCTCTCCCTGCTGGCGTTTGACTATCGGTTAGAACAGCTGACGTTTGTGCGAGCTGCCCCTTTCCTGCAGCAGAAATTTGGGCGCGACCCATCCGGTTGTCCTGTTCATACCTGCTACCGAGGGGCCACCTGGCTGGCAGTCTGGAAGGATTACCGACAAGTAATCGACAAGGAAAACCCGTCTTCAGCCGAACCGAAGACGGGTTGGAAAATCTCTATCTGCCGGTCCAGGCCGACTTGCAAAGCGCCAGCCGGATTTTCAGCTTTTCAATCTGAGCCCGCCGTCTGCTGGATTATCCCTCGATCAAAAGCGGCTCCAGCTCTTCACCGGTCCCGTCGATATTGACCAGCAGCTTGCCCAGATCCAGCAAAATGATCAGATTGTCTTTTTCTTCAAAAACACCTTTGGACACGGCTTTCAGGGTCTGAGGCACCGTGAAGGGCAAACGTTCAATCGCTCGGGGCGCGATATTGATCACCCGGTCCACCTCTTCGACCAAAAACCCGCACAGCGCGCCTTTCCAGACCACCGTCACGCAGTGATCCGGATCGCCCTGGGGAAGTCCAAGATAGCTGGCGGGGTCAATGACCGTCGCCACCCGCCCGCGCATATTGGCGATCCCGCGCACATAAGAAGGCGCGGTCGGCACCGGGGTCACCGCATGCAGCCGAACCACATCCTGGATATCCAGGGTGGGAATGCCAAAACTATGACCGCCAAAACGGGCAACCACATAGCCTTCCTGGACAACATCAACCGAGTTACGGGATACAAGACCACTCATGGGTTTTCTAACCTATCTGAGAGAGGGAAATCGGCGCATAAATGGCATGTTTCCAGCAAATTACAATCGAATTAATCCAATGGATGTCATCGGTCACACCGATAGAAGGAAGGGGTTGATAATCAACTGATTTCCTAGTCGAAGACAAGGAAATTAGGCCGTTGGCGCAAAAAGAAATGAGCCGCCCGAAGGCGGCTCAAGTGAACAGGGGTCTTAGAGTGTCACTAGGCCCGATAGGGTAAGGGTGGGATACGGGCCTTGGGGTAGACACTCATGTTATACCGCAAACTTCCTAACGGGATGTTAATGCGTGAAAAAAAGTTTCATCCCGCCCAATTTTCCTTCCAGTCCATGCCGGACACCGCCTTATTGGGCGAACCAGCCGCCATCCATCGGCAGGCTCACACCGGTCATCTGGCTAGCGGAATCGGAACAGAGGAAGATCAACAGACCGGCCAGCATTTCCGGAGTGACAAATTCCTTCGACGGCTGTTTTTCGGACAGCAGATCACGGGCAGCCTCTTCCTGGGTTAGGCCTGTTGCCTTCGATCGGGCCTCAATCTGTTTTTCAACCAAAGGCGTTCGCACCCAGCCGGGGCAAATCGCATTACAGGTGATCGGCTCTTCCGCGGTCTCCAGCGCGGTAACCTTGGTCAGGCCGACAATGCCATGTTTAGCCGCCACATAGGCCGCTTTATGGATACTGGCCGCCAGACCATGGACCGAGGCCGTATTCACAATCCGGCCCCAACCCTGTTTGCGCATCAGGGGCAATGCCGCCTTTGTGGTATGGAAGGCGGAAGAAAGGTTGATTGCCATGATCTTGTCCCAGGCATCCTCCGGGAAATCTTCAATCGGCGACACATGCTGGATACCGGCATTATTGACCAGGATATCAAGGCGACCGAATGTCTCGGCCGTTTCGGCCACAAGGGTGCGGATCTGTGCCGGGTCGCTCATATCCGCATCACTCAACCCCACCGGCACGCCAAAATCCTCTTCCAGCCGGGCCCGAGTCTCTTCATTCTCGGCCTTATCCCCCAGGCCGTTGAGCATTACCGCACAGCCTTCCGCCGCTAGCGCCTCCGCCATGGCCAGGCCGATCCCGCTGGTCGATCCTGTCACCAATGCCGCCAATCCCTGTTTCATCCCTTAAATCTCCCTGTTGAAAATATTCTTCTGACGTGAACTCTACCGGAATCTGCGCTCCTCGCAATCGCAACAATTTGGTATCGCAACTGCGAGATATCTGCATCACAAAAACGGGTCATCCCGGACCCGGACCAGTTGCTTGCCAAAATTTTCAGAATTCAGCAGGCGCAGGAAGGCTTCCGGCATATGTTCGATCCCGTCGATCACATCCTCGCGATGCCGGATCAGCCCCTGTTTTTCCCAATCGGAGACCTGTTTTCTGGCAGCCGACACCTTGTCCAGATGATCAAAGAACAAAAATCCTTCCATACGCGCCCTGGCCACCAGGATATTGCGCATGAAGCGCAGGCCAGTATCCGGCTCATCAAATTTACCCGCCAGAGAAACCGTGCCGCATATGATGATCCGGGCAAAAGGCGCCAGATTCTGCATCACCGCGTCATGGATCGGACCTGCGGTATTGTCGAAAAACACATCCACCCCATCGGGACAGGCACGCCTAACCGCCGCCGCCAGATCCGTCTCCTCGCGATAATTGATGCCATCGGCAAATCCGAGATCCCGGCAATAATCCAGTTTCTCTTGAGAGCTGGCCACCGCCACGGCCCGCGCGCCCCGGATCGTTGCGATCTGGCCGGCGATCTGGCCGACTGCACCACTGGCCGCTGAAATTAGCACGGTTTCGCCTTGCTTCGGCTCGCCGATGGTCTCCAGCGCCAGATAAGCGGTCAGCCCCGGCAGCCCCAGATATCCCAGCGCCGAATGGATCGGACCCAGGGTTGGGTCCACCTTATGCAGGCCGTCCCCTTTCAAACAGGCAAAATCCTGCCAGCCAAAATTGATGGTTTCCACAATGTCACCCGGCTGGAACCCCGGATGCTTGCTCTCGACCACCTCCGCAACTGCGCCGCCATGCATGCATTCCCCGATGGCAACCCCAGCGGCATAATTCTTGGCCGGGCTGATCCGCCCGCGCATATAGGGATCGACAGAGAGATAGATAGAGCGGGCCAAAACCTCCCCCTCTAGCGGGCTGGGACATACTCCCTCTTCCAGACGCCAATTGGTCCGTTCCGGCATCCCGTTCGGATAAGAGGCCAATACCCATTGCCGATTGCTTTCCATTACCCGTCTCCCCGCTTCATAATCTATTTCTTAAAAAACGCGTCCGCCGCGCCCCTGGCCGCTTCCTTGGACGTGATCATGCCCCGGACCCTGGCTATTTCCGCTTCCAGTTCTGTAATATAGTCCCCCAACGCCTCAATCGACATGACATCAAGATCCTTGGGCGCGCCAAGGGTCGGCCGTTTCGGCTCCAGATCGTCGCTATCCATTCATCCCTCCCAGCAGGCCATGTTCATTGGCCCTTTCCAATTCATTTTCCTGACTGACCCTAAACGGGTTTTCAACCGGGTCAACATGAAGGATATTTGTCCGCAGAAACAGAATTCAAGAAAAGGGGTCAGCCCATGTCGTTGCCGGATACCATGCGTGTTGTTGAAATCACTGAGGCGGGTGGCCCTGAAGTCCTGAAACCAGCCGCCCGGCCGGTGCCAAAACCGGGCCCCGGACAAGTGCTGATCCAGGTTTCGGCGGCTGGTGTCAACCGGCCTGACTGCCTGCAGCGCGCAGGTCTGTATCCGCCGCCGAAAGATGCCAGCGACCTGCCCGGCCTGGAGGTTGCAGGCACCGTCGCCGCCCTGGGCGACGGGGTGACTTCGCTATCCGTTGGCGAAGCGGTCTGTGCCCTGACCCCCGGTGGCGGTTACGCGGAATATTGCCTGACACATCACAGCCACTGCCTGCCGCTGCCCAAAGACTATGACATGGTGCAGGCCGCCGCCCTGCCCGAAACCTTTTTCACCGTCTGGAGCAATATCTTTGACCGGGCGCGCCTGGTCGCCGGGGAAAGCCTGCTGGTTCATGGCGGGTCCAGCGGGATCGGCAGCACGGCGATCCAGCTGGCCAAGGCCTTTGGCGCTCACGTCATTGTCACTGTCGGGAACGAAGAAAAGTCGGCTTTCTGCCGGAATCTGGGCGCGGATCATGCGATCAATTACAAGACCGAGAACTGGGTCGAGCGGGTGAAAGAGATTACCGGCGGTAAGGGTGTCAATGTGGTGTTCGATATGGTTGCCGGCGACTACATCCAGGGCAATATCGATATATTGGCGGTTGACGGGCGCTATGCCCTGCTGGCCTTCCTCAAAGGGCCGAAGGCCACCGTCAATTTCCGCCGGGTGCTGACCGACCGGCTGACCATTTCAGGTTCCACACTGCGCCCGCAATCCGACAAGGCCAAGGGGGCGATCGCAAGCTCTCTCTTAGGCTCTGTCTGGCCCCTGCTGGACAGTGGCAAGATCAAGCCGGTCATCCATGCGACCTTCCCTCTGGAAAAGGCGGATGAGGCGCATGCCCTGATGGAATCGAGCGCCCATATGGGTAAAATCATGCTGGCTGTCTAATCCTCCGGGGGCTTCTGATCACCAGCCCGACACCGGCCAAAACCAGTATGGCCGCTGCAATGGAGGCCGGATCAACCGGTTCATCCAACAGGATGATGCCCAAAAACATCGCCACCACCGGCACCAGCAAGGTGACACTCATGGCATTGGTGGCACCGGCCTGGGCGATCAGGCGGAAATAGAGGATATAAGCAAGTGCGGTGCTCAAGACCGCCAGTACCGCCATCGCCGCCCATAGATCCGTGGCCAACGGCAGGTCACGGAAACCGCCAAGCGTCCAGGTCAGCGCTACCAGGATTAGACTGGACATGGTCAGCTGACCGGTGGAAACGCAAAGTGCGGAATACCCTCCTAGACGCTTGCCGACCATCCCGGCACAGGCATAGGAAAGCGCCGCTACCAGAATGGCCCCCTGTCCCAGCAAGCTGTAAGGATCCAACACCAGATTCGGCCCGACCAGCAAAATCACCCCGCCAAGCCCCATCCCAAGCCCGGCAAGTTTTTGCCAGCTCAACTTTTCATCCTGGATCATGAAATGCGCCAGCAGGGCGCCAAAAAGCGGGGTCGCCCCGTTCAGAACCGCCGCCATACCACTATCGATACGGGTTTGCCCCCAGGTGATGCAGTAAAAGGGGATCGCGTTATTCAAGATCCCCAGCATCAAAAAAGCCCCCCATGGCTTCCACTGCCGGGGCATTTTTTCCCGCTGAAAGAGAATCACCCCCCATAAAACCGGTGCCGCCAGGGCCACACGCAAGCTGACCACTTCAAGGGGAGAGAAATATTCCACCGTAAATCCCACCAGGGTAAAGGCACCGCCCCAGAGGATTGCAAGAAGGCATAAGAGCAGAATATTGAAGGGTGTCATGGGCTTGAAATTCCGTCAGTTTCCTTGAATTTGCATGATTATGCGGCCGGTCCGGTGCCCCCGCCACCCGATCCTTGCGAACCCCTGAAACATGTTAATCACTTCTTATAAAATTCATGTTTCATTAGACCTCGCCCCTTTTAATGAATCGCAAAGATCCAATATAATGAAACATGGATTGTTGGGGCCAGTTTCGGCAATTGTCCAACAGGCCCCTTGAGCGACCATGACAGAGGCAGGAAGAAGACAGTTGGAATATGTAAAGTCCATGATCACGATGTCCGGAAGGGACGAAGACGAAGGTGATGGTGGCGCAGGCACAGGGCTGGCGACCAAGACCCGCCCGAAGACAAAAAAGCCCGCCATGTACAAGGTGCTGATGCTCAATGACGACTACACACCGATGGAATTTGTCGTCTACGTCCTGGAGAGATTTTTTAACAAAGGCCGTGAAGAAGCCACCCAGATCATGCTGCACGTGCACCAGCGCGGTGTCGGCATCTGTGGCGTCTTCCCCTATGAGATCGCCGAGACCAAGGTGAACCAGGTGATGGATATGGCCCGCAAGGAACAGCATCCATTGCAATGTACGTTGGAAAAAGAGTGAAACCGGCCAGGCCGGAGAAAGGATAAGATAACGCATGTTGTCCAAATCCCTCGAAGAGACCCTGCATCGCGCCCTTGCCTATGCCGCAGCAAGGAACCATGAATTTGCAACCCTTGAACATCTTCTGCTGTCACTATCAGAAGATCATGATGCGGTTGCGGTGATGCGGGCCTGTGATGTGGATATGGAGCGTCTGCGTGCGGATATCATCGATTATCTGGATAACGATCTGAGCGAGCTGATCAGTTCCACATCTGAGGAACCGAAACCGACCGCCGGGTTCCAGAGGGTCCTGCAGCGCGCCGCGGTTCATGTCCAGTCTTCCGGCCGCGAAGAAGTGACCGGGGCCAATGTCCTGGTGGCAATCTTCTCCGAACGGGAAAGCCATGCGGTCTATTTCCTGCAAAGCCAGGATATGACCCGCTATGACGCGGTCACCTATATCAGCCATGGCATTGCCAAGGCCCCCGGTGAAAGCGATGTTCACCCGGCAGTCAGTGGCGCCGATGAGGATGCCAAATCCGAAGAAGTGAATAAAAAAGGCACGGAAGCGCTGGATGCCTATTGCGTCAACCTCAATGAAAAAGCCAAGGACGGCAAGATCGATCCCCTGATCGGGCGCGCCGAAGAGGTGGACCGCACGGTCCAGATCCTGTGCCGCCGGACCAAGAACAATCCGCTGTTGGTAGGCGACCCCGGGGTCGGCAAGACTGCGATCGCCGAGGGCTTGGCCAAGCGCATTGTCGATGAAGACGTGCCGGAAGTCCTGCTGGAAGACACTATCTTCGCGCTCGATATGGGCGCATTGCTGGCTGGCACCCGCTATCGCGGTGATTTCGAGGAACGCCTCAAGGCGGTGATGAAGGAGCTGGAGGATTACGACGGCGCGATTCTCTTCATTGATGAGATTCATACCGTGATCGGTGCCGGGGCAACCTCCGGCGGTGCCATGGATGCGTCCAACCTGCTGAAGCCGGCTTTGGCCAGCGGCACGCTGCGCTGCATCGGCTCCACGACCTATAAGGAATATCGCGGCTATTTTGAAAAAGACCGCGCACTGTCCCGCCGTTTCCAGAAGATTGATGTCAAGGAACCCAGCGTCCCCGATACAATCAAGATTTTGAACGGCCTGAAGCCCTATTATGAAAAGCATCATTCCGTGCGTTATACAGCGGACGCGATCAAAACCGCTGTCGAGCTGTCCGACCGCTATATCGGTGACCGGAAACTGCCCGACAAGGCCATTGACGTGATTGACGAAGTGGGGGCCTCCCAAAACCTGCTGGCGCCGAGCAAGCGCAAGAAGGTGATCGGGGTCAAGGATGTGGAGAATGTGGTTGCCAAGATTGCCCGCATTCCGCCCAAACAGGTTTCCCGCGATGATAAGGAAAACCTGAAAAATCTGGAACGCGACCTCAAGACCATGGTCTATGGTCAAGATAACGCCATTACGGCGCTTGCCTCTGCAATTAAACTGTCACGGGCTGGGCTGCGCGAGCCTGAAAAGCCGATTGGCAGCTATCTCTTCTCCGGCCCGACCGGGGTTGGCAAGACCGAGGTGGCGCGCCAGCTGGCCAAGACGCTCGGCGTGGACCTGAAACGCTTCGACATGTCGGAATATATGGAACGCCACACGGTGTCCCGCCTGATCGGCGCGCCTCCAGGCTATGTCGGATTTGATCAGGGCGGACTGTTGACTGATGCCATCGACCAAACGCCCCATTGCGTGCTTCTGTTGGACGAAATTGAAAAGGCCCACCCGGACCTGTTCAACATCCTGTTGCAGGTGATGGATTACGGGAAGCTGACCGACAATAACGGCAAGACGGTCGATTTCCGCAATGTGATCCTAATCATGACCACCAATGCCGGTGCGGCAGACCTGGCCAAACCGGCGGTCGGTTTCAACCAGGAAATGCGGGTTGGTGATGATGAAGAGGCAATCAACAAACTCTTCACTCCGGAATTCCGCAACCGACTGGATTCGGTGATCTCCTTCGCCCATCTGGGTGAAGAGGTTATTCACAAGATTGTCGACAAATTCATCTTCCAGCTGGAAACCCAGCTGGCGGACCGCTCCGTTACTTTTGAATTGACCGACGACGCCCGTGAATGGCTGGGCCGGAAAGGCTATGATAAGCAGTTCGGCGCCCGTCCACTAAGCCGGGTGATTCAGGACCATATCAAAAAGCCGCTTTCCGAAGAGCTGCTGTTTGGCAAGCTGCAAAATGGCGGTGTCGTCCGGATCGAAACCAACAAGAAGGAAGATACACTGGCTTTCTCTTTCCCGGAGACCAAACCGTCCGGCAAAGGAAAAACCAAACTGCCGGCAACCGTCGACCGGTAAGAAAATCGTTCAAGAGAAAAAAGCCGGGGTTATCCCCGGCTTTTTTGTATCTGCCTCAACGGAGAAATCAGACAATTTCCTCATCAAACAGCGGGTCTTCAATCAGGTCTTGTTCCATGGAATCCACATTGGCCTCCGCTTTTTCCGGATCGAAGACCCGGGCCACATGGAAAACCGCATCGCCCTGGTTCACCACCGGCAGGTTGGTGCGGCCGATGACAATGCCATCGGTCTTGGCCCTAAGCTCGATATCCTGATCCCCGAACGGGCCGGAAACCACAGCAATCACCTCGCCTTTTTGTACAGCCTCCCCCAGGCCATAGAGCATGCGCAAAATCCCGCCTGTGGGCGCGCGCAACCAGTGACTGCTGCGCGAGAGAACCGGCCGGCGCTTGGGCCCGGCCAGGGGCTTGCCTGATATTATGCCCAGATCATGAAGGACGCGCAGAACGCCCTTTACGCCATGGCGGATCGCCCCTTCCTCAAATCGTAAGGCTTCCCCGGCTTCAAACAACAAGGTATGCACCCCTTCTTCCTGCGCCGCCTGGCGCAGGGAGCCGTCACGCAAGTTGGAGTTCAACGTGACGGGCGCACCAAAGGCGCGGGCCATGCGCCGCGCCACTTCATCGTCGAAATCCACCCTGATCTGCGGCAGATTTGAGCGATGCATACCGGCCGTATGCAGATCGATACCGTAATCCGCCTTGCGCACAACCTCTTCCATGAAGACATGCGCCAGCTTGGACGCAAGCGAACCACCGGTGCTGCCGGGGAAACAGCGGTTCAGATCCCGCCGATCCGGCAGATACCGGGTGTGGGAGATGAAGCCATAAACATTCACCACCGGCACCAACAGCAAAGTCCCGCGCGGTTTGGCAATCTGTTTCATCTGAAGCAGGCGGCGGATGATTTCTACCCCCAGCACCTCATCTCCATGAATGGCGGCACTAACAAACAGAACCGGCCCCGGTCTTTTGCCATGAATTACGTGCACCGGCAGGGTCATCGGCGTTTGGGTTGAAAGCACCCCCAGCGGGATATCAACCGTGCGCCGCTCACCGGCCGGGATGATCTCGCCCGCAATCTCAAACGCCTCTCGCCGGCGACGGCTATCAGCCCTTACCACGTGTTTGGGTCTTGTTCGGTTTAGCGTGATTTTCGATGAAGCTGATGATCTGGCCCGCCACATCCTTGCCGGTTGCCTTTTCCACCCCTTCAAGGCCGGGTGAGGAATTCACTTCCATCACAACGGGACCATGATTCGAGCGCAGCAGATCAACACCACAAACATTCAAGCCCATGGCCTTGGCCGCCGCGACAGCTGTGGAACGTTCCGCAGGCGTAATCCGAACCGACTTGGCAGAACCTCCACGATGCAGGTTGGAGCGGAAGTCCCCTTCCCGGCCTTTGCGGATCATGGAAGCAACCACTTTGCCACCAACCACCAAGCAGCGGATATCCTCGCCGCCAGCTTCCTTGATAAACTCCTGCACCAGGATGTTGGTTTTCACCCCGCCAAAGGCCTGAATGATACTTTCCGCCGCATTGGGGGTCTCCCCCAAGACCACACCGATCCCCTGGGTCCCTTCCAGGAGCTTTATAACCACCGGCGCACCACCGATAATCTTAAGTAATTCTTCTGGTTTACCGGTCCGGTGGGCAAAGACCGTGACCGGCAGGCCGATCCCTTTGCGCGCCAGCAATTGCAGACTACGCAATTTGTCGCGCGATCGGGTGATGGCAACGGATTCATTAACCGGGTACACGCCCATCATTTCAAACTGGCGCAATACGGCGGTGCCGAAGAACGTAACGGAAGCGCCGATACGGGGAATGATGGCATCAAACCCCGTCAGTTTTTCACCATTATAATGGATCGCCGGCTTATGGGCGGCGATATCGATATAGCAGCGCAAATGGTCCACCACATGAATTTCATGGCCGCGCGCTTCCGCCGCTTCGATCAGGCGTTTATGTGAATAGAGATTTTCGTTCCTGCAAAGCAGTGCGATTTTCATGATTGCCCCTTCTTTGATTTTTCGCCGCTGACACAGTAGGACCGGCCCGGATCGACCACAAAACCGCCGCGCAACGCTTCGCGGCCGATTAAAACCCGGAAACTCATTTCATCCCGGTCGGTCAAAGTCAGCTCGATGGCTTTTGACTGTCCACCCAGCACCATGGTTGTGCGAATCACATACCGGTTTTGGCTCTGTCCATTCGAACTTGTCACCGCCCGTTTATCCACCAATGGTGCTCTGCACAGGATCTCCGGTTTTTTTCTCCGTTGCAAGGGATGGACATAAAATTCCACAAATTCCTGCTCATGGACTGTGACGATCCTGGGTCGGTAAGCATGGATCGCCGATGTCTTGGCCCCGGTATCAATCTTGGCATTGATCGACGGCACGCCAAGTTCGGGAAAAGCGACCCATTCCCGCCAGCCGACTGTGGTTTTTGTTTTCTTTTTCTTCATGGACAGATCCCGTCTGCATCCTTCCTGGATCCGGCATAGCGCCTTGATTTCGCTATAACTGCTTTTATCAGCGCCCACAAAAGAAATCTGTCGCTTCCGACCCCTGAAATTGTGACATTCCGCGCGCAATAAAGAAACCCCGCCAACAGGCGGGGTCATCAGTTTGTGTTTTTTGGAGATAAAACGGGCGAATTCACACCACGGATGCCAGGGCCAGGCCGCCAATGGCCGTCAGGGCCACGGTGGTCACAAGCGCAAACCCCGCCAGAGAGCGCACTGTGCTGCTGCTCCGGCGCCAAACCAGCTTTTCCTGCGGATCAAAACGGAGATTCTGGATCTCCTCCGTCAGTTCGCCCGACTCATATACGCGTCTGCTGTTCATGTTCACGGTTTCCTGGATCAATCTTATCCGATGTTTCCGATTAGACCGTCACAGTAAGGCGTAAATGTGTCAGAACTCTGTGACTTGCGTCACAAAGTCCGGAAATTTGCGTGTTTTTTGTAATATTTTATGTCCGCTCCTCCACCAGGCGGATCGCACGCCCAACATAGTCCGGCACATTGTCGGCCCGTAGAGTAGTCAACTTTGCCTGAACGGCATCCGGAAAGGGCATGACACCGCCATCCACTGAGGTTTCCAGATGCAGCCCCATCAATTCGGTTGTCGCCCGCAGCTGACCGTCCACATGCATCTCATGAGCAAAATGCAGCCGCTTCTCATCAAAACTCAGAACAAGAGTGGTGAATTCCAGCATTTTACCCGCCGGCACTTCCATAAGATAGCGGATATGGGATTCCACCGTATAAACTGAACGGTTATGGGCATCCCGGTAATCCTGCCCCATATCGAGATAGTCATAGAGGGCATCAGTGGCATGCCCGAATGTCAGCACATAATAGGCTTCACTCAAATGCCCGTTATAATCGATCCATTCCTGGCGCACCGGCTCTTGATGCAGTTTCAACCGGGTCATCCCCGTCTCCTTCCACGAATACTTCACTCTATATCGAGTATCCACATAACGAATCCATGTTTTTGATCGAACCCGTAGCCGACTTGCAGAAATTCGACATATGTATTTTTGATTTCCAAAGAAATTGGTTTACACTTAATCAATTATTTTCTTGGACTTTTTGCTATAACCAAGAAATAAAGCAGTATTAGCCAGAACATATGGCAGGCCTAAACTAATGAATAAGCAAAAGGGCAACGGATATAGCATCCCCTTCCGCCTGCGCTTTAAAGCGTGGTGGGAAGGTATGGATCCGGCCGCCCTTATTAAAAAGAAAGGTGAGCCCCAAAAACCAGAGGACATCGAGGTCGATGCCGAGGAGGAAGGGGAAGCAACCGCCTGGCCCGAGCATCGGGTGGAATTTCTGACGCGCCTTTGGGGCGGTGAGGAGATGGAGGAAGTCGTGCTGCCCGGCGGTACCGGCTATACCCTGACGCTTGCCAAACCGCTGGGCCTGAATGAAACTAAGTCGGTTCTGGATTTATGCGCGGGCCTGGGTGGCGGAACACGCGAGCTTTCCAAACAATTCGATCTGTGGATTGAGGGCATGGAATCGGACGCCGAACTGGCGGCGCTGGCCAATGACCTCTCCATCAAACATGGCATGGAAAAACGCGCGCCGATCGAAAGCTTTGATCCCGACACGCTGAAACTGCGTGAAAAACGTTATGACGCAATCATGATCCGGGAATCGCTGTTTGCCTTTCAGAATAAAAAAATGATCCTGGAACAGTGTTTCGGTGCCCTGAAGCCGCTTGGCCATCTGCTCGTGACGGATTTCGTCCTCAAAAAGGCCGATTCCCTCGACAATAAAGTGGTGGATATCTGGAAAGAGAGCCATCCGGCCAAGCCTTATCCATGGACCATGGCCGAATATAAGCGTGCAGCCCTGGATCTTTCGATGAATTTGCATATCCACGAAGACCGGACCGATGAATATCGCCAGCTTGTGCTGGCCGGCTGGTCAGATTACGTGGGTAAACTGGCCAAATCGGATCTGAATCGCGATGTGGTCAATCAGTTGATGGCGGAAGCCCAAGACTGGCTGCGCCTGGTACGCGCGCTGGAATCGGGTGAGTTGCGCTACATGCGCTTACATGCCACCCGTGGACGTGAGACCATTTAACTGCTATCAAGCGCCCAACAGCATTGACGGTTTTTGAGAATATTAAAACTAGCTGTTGACAGAACCGGGCCCTGTCCCTATTTTCCGCGCGGATTTAACGACCCCGCGCACCGGGGCCACAGCCCGTGGTTGCCTGCAGGAGAAGAGAAATGAAAGTCGCCAGCTCGCTGAAGACCCTTAAAAAGCGTGACAAAAACTGTCGCGTTATCCGCCGTAAAGGCCGGGTCTATGTGATCAACAAAACCAACCCGCGCTTCAAAGCCCGCCAGGGTTAAGTTCGGGTTGTTGCCGGATATCCATCCGGCGCACAAGATCAGACAAAAGCCGCACTGAGTTATCAGTGCGGCTTTTGTCATTTATAAAAACTACGCAGTTTTTGCGAATTGTTCTCTCGCTTTCCGCTTCCTATAACATAAACTGATAACCGCACGTTCTTAAGATGCGGACAATTCAGTAATGCAGGGAGATCAGGTGCCATGCGCATGCCGGAACCGGACCGGGAAACGCTCGCCAACAGACAGACCATCGCAGCAGAGCTTCGACGAATCGTGCCGGGCGACGGAGTGATTGTTGATGAAGATGCCCTGCGTCCCTTCGAAACCGACGGCCTGACCGCTTACCGGACACTGCCACTGATCGTGGTCCTGCCGGAGACAGTGGAACAGGTGGCCGCGGTTTTGAAATATTGCCACCAGAACAGCGTCAAAGTGGTGCCGCGTGGTGCCGGCACCTCGCTCAGCGGCGGGGCACTGCCCCTGGCCGACGGGGTCTTGCTGTCACTTACCAAATTCAAGCAGATCCTGGAACTGGATTATGAAAACCGCTGCGCGCGCGTTCAGCCCGGCGTGACCAACCTGGCCATTTCCCAGGCGGTTGATGCGGACGGCTATTATTATGCCCCCGACCCCTCCAGCCAGATCGCCTGCACGATCGGCGGCAATGTGGCGGAAAATGCCGGTGGGGTTCACTGCCTGAAATACGGTCTGACCACCAATAACCTGTTGGGCCTCGAACTGGTGACCATCGAGGGCGAAATCATCCGGATCGGCGGCAAACACCTGGATTCGGGCGGATATGATCTGCTGGGCCTGCTGACCGGTTCGGAAGGTATGCTGGGCGTCGTCACGGAAGTGACCGTGCGCCTGTTGCCAAAGCCGGAATGCGCGCGCGCCCTCCTGGTCGGCTTCAATTCCTCCGAAGCAGGCGGAGATTGTGTTGCCGCCATTATTGCCGCCGGCATTATCCCGGGCGGCATGGAAATGATGGATCATCCCGCCATCAACGCGGCCGAAGATTTCGTCAATGCCGGATATCCCCGCGATGCACAGGCCTTGCTGATCATTGAATTGGATGGGCCAGAGGCGGAGGTGGATTACCTTATTGAAGAGGTTAGCCGCATCGCCAGGGAAAACGGGGCCAGTTCCATCCGAATCTCCGAATCGGAACAGGAACGCCTCACCTTTTGGGCCGGACGCAAGGCCGCCTTTCCGGCAGTTGGGCGCATATCACCCGACTATTATTGTATGGACGGCACGATCCCGCGCGCCAAACTGCCGCTGGTCCTGTCGCGCATGCGGGAGATGTCGGACAAATACGGCCTTCGTGTAGCTAATGTCTTTCATGCGGGCGACGGCAACCTGCATCCCTTGATCATGTATGACGCCAATGTGCCGGGCGAACTGGACCGGGCCGAAGATTTCGGCAATGACATCCTGAAGCTTTGTGTCGAGGTGGGCGGCGTGCTCACCGGCGAGCATGGGGTCGGCGTAGAGAAACGCGACTTGATGGGCGAGATGTTCACCGACGAGGACATGGCCCAGCAGCAGCGGGTGAAATGCGCCTTTGATCCCAAGGCGTTGTTGAACCCAGGTAAGGTCTTCCCCACCCTGCACCGATGCGCGGAACTGGGTCGGATGCATATCCGCCAGGGCCAGATCCCTTTCCCCGATATTCCGAGATTCTAAGCCCATGAGTGATGCGCAAATCTTTCGCCCGGAATCAGCGGAGCAATTACTTGAAACGATGTCCTGGCTGGTGTCGGAAAAAATGCCCGTTAACCTGCAGGGGCGCGGCAGCAAGCGCCTGATCGGTAATCCTGACCGGTCGGCCACCACACTTGATTTGAGCGCTTTTACCGGGATCTCGCTTTATGAACCGGAAGAACTGGTCATGAGCGCAGGCGCCGCAACTCCCATGGCCGAGATCAATAAGGCCTTAGACCAGGCCCATCAAATGCTGGCATATGACCCCCCAAACTTTGCTTCCCTTTTAGGCTTGGCCGATAAGGAGTCAGGCTCCCTCGGTGGCATGATCGCCACCAACCTGGCCGGTCCACGCCGGATCAAGGCCGGGTCCGCCCGGGACCATTTCCTAGGATTTCAGGCGGTGTCCGGGCGCGGTGAAGCTTTCAAATCCGGCGGTCGCGTGGTCAAGAATGTCACCGGCTATGATTTATCCAAACTGATGGCAGGCAGTTGGGGAACGCTTGGCGCCATGCATCAGGTTACAGTTAAAACCCTGCCACGACCGGAAAAATCGCGGACGGTCCTGGTGCAGGGGGTTGACGCCGATGAAGCACGGACCATCATGAGCGCTGCCTTGAACAGCCCCAATGAGGTCTCTGCCGCCTGCTGGCTACCAAAAAGCCTGGCGGAACGGTCAGATGTGGACATATTCCGGCATCTCAATAATTCCTGTGTGGCACTTCGGGTCGAAGGCCCCGGCCCCTCGGTTCAATATCGCTGCAAGATACTGCGCGACCGGTTTAAATCCGAGGGCAAGATTGAAGAGTTGCATACCAGCAACTCAGCCCGTTTCTGGCGGGAAATCCGGGATGTTTCCCCTTTTGCCGCTAAAATCGACGACCGCGTGATCTGGAAAATATCGGTGGCCCCTACCGCAGGCCCCGCAATCCTGTCCCAACTGAGCAACCTGAAAAATGCCGAGGGGTTTCTCGACTGGGCGGGTGGCCTGGTATGGCTGGCCGTTGATGCGCCGAAAATGGGGGCCGAATCCCTGGTACGCGATGCGGTGAACCGTCATGGCGGCCATGCCACATTGATCCGCGGGCCGGAAAAGCTACGTCGCGAGATTTCCATCTTTCACCCACAGCCCACCCCTTTGGCGGCCCTGAGCAGACGATTGAAGGATAATTTCGACCCCTTCGGCCTGTTGAACCCCAACCGCATGTATCCGGGGACATAACCAGCCATGCAGACCAATTTCACCCTGGCCCAGCTCGCCGATCCGGACATGGCCGAATCGGAGAAGATTTTGCGCAACTGCGTGCATTGTGGTTTTTGTACCGCCACCTGCCCGACCTATACATTGCTCGGCGATGAATTGGACAGCCCGCGCGGCCGGATCTATCAAATCAAGGATATGCTGGAAGGGGACAAACCCGCCGGTAAAACCATCGTCAAACATATCGACCGCTGTTTAAGTTGCCTTTCCTGCATGACCACTTGCCCGTCCGGTGTGCATTACATGCATCTGGTGGATCATGCCAGGGCCCATATCGCCAAGACCCATAAACGCTCGCCGGGTGAACGTCTGCTCCGGTCTCTCCTGGCAACATTGCTGCCGAAGCCGAGCCTGTTCCGTCTGGCTCTGATCGGCGCATGGCTGGCCAAGCCTTTTGCTAATACCTTCCAAAAACGACTGGCGGCCATGGTCCGCATGGCCCCGTCAAAGCCGCAACTATTCCCCTCCAAATGGGACCGCCCGCGCTGCCACGAGGCTGAGGACGCAAAAAAGGGCCGGGTGGCGTTAATGACCGGCTGCGCCCAAAAGGTCCTCAACCCCGCGATCAATGCCGCCACCATTCGCCTGCTTAACCGGGCCGGCATTGAGGTTGTTGTCGCCGAAGGGGCCGGATGCTGTGGCGCGCTGGTCCACCATCTGGGCGAAGTGGATGAAAGCCACCACCAAGCCGCCGCCAATATCAAAGCCTGGATGGCGGAAATTGACGGCCAAGGGCTGGACGCGATCATCATCAACGCCTCGGGTTGCGGCACCACGGTCAAGGATTACGGCTTCATGTTCCGCGAGGACAAGGCCCTGGCGGACGCCGCCGCAAAAATTTCAGGCATGACCCGCGACATCACCGAATATCTGGCCGAAATCGGCCTGCCCGAAGTGACCCGGCCGGTTCCAAAGAAAATCGCCTATCACAGTGCCTGCTCCATGCAGCATGGCCAGAAAATAACCGACCTGCCCAAGACCCTGTTGACCCAGGCCGGGTTCGACGTGGTCAGCCCGGCGGAAGGCCACCTCTGCTGCGGATCGGCCGGGACCTATAACATTCTCCAGCCGGAGATCGCCGACAAATTAAAAGAGCGCAAGGTCGCCAATATCGAAAAAACAGAGCCGGACCTGATCGCGGCCGGCAATATCGGCTGCATCAGTCAGATCGCCAGTGGCACGGATATCCCGATCGTGCATACGGTTGAATTGCTGGACTGGGTTACCGGGGGCCGGAAACCGAGAGGTGTATGAGTCTCAAAACCCACTTTCCCGCGAAACAGCTTACCGCCAGATGAAACCGCGCGTTTCCGGCAGGGCAAAATCGCGGATGCTGTCAGCAAGCAATTCCACTCGGTAACGGATATCGATCATCCGGTCCTTCAAATCCCGGTTGGCCTCCCAGAAGGGATCCATGACACCCGCCACCGTGCACAGCAAGTCGCCCGGATAATGGCTGGCCTGAATCATCGGGTTATCTTCAAGAAGGTCCAGTGCCATCGGCACCAGGATGGAGAGCCCGATATGCTGGGCGATGAGAAGGCGGAAATCTTCGGCCTGCAAGTCACTAAGCGGTTTGGAACGTGCCTTGGCGGTCGCCTGCATGACCGGGCTGTAGGCCCCGTCATGAACCGGGCTTGCGCCCTCCAGTTCCACCAGAGACTTCGAAAGATCGATCAATGCCATGGTCACCTACCTTTCTGACTAATCATGATATGATTCTGCTTTGGTGGTCTATCAATTTCGTAATCTTTCGATTGAGGATTTTTCAGCTGCAACAGGATGGATAGCCTCTTGAATCTATGCTGATATATCACCAGTTAGCTTTCTTACCCTTTCAGACGGAGGCCCCGCTTCATGAGCGCCTATATCATCGTGGACACCAAAATCACCAACCCGGACGCCTATGAGGAATATAAGGCGCTGGCCCGCCCGATCGTCGAATCCTTCGGCGGCATCTACAAGGCCCGCGGCGGAGACATGGATATTGTAGAAAACGGGCTTTGGTCCCCCAGCCGCCTTGTGATCCTGGAATTCCCCGACATGGAAACCGCCCGTAATTTCGTTCACAGTGATGAATATGCGCCGGTGAAGGCCCTGCGCCATGCCAATGCAGACTGTTCGCTTGTGATCCTAGACGGGATGTAAGTGCCACATACTTAGAAAATTCCCGTTCAGAAGCGTACGACTGTCGGAATCCTGCAATAAAACGCGGGTTTTCGGAAAGTTTTTCCTGTCTCCCCCGAGGATAACAAACGATCTTCAGCACCAGGGACAGGCGTGCGATGGAACAGGGACTACAAACCGAACGGGTGGCTATTCTGCCGATCCCAACCTTTCAGATGCTCAGTTTCTTCCTGACAGTGGAAACTTTGCGGGTTGCCAACCGGATTGCCGGAAAAGAGCTTTATGAATGGGTGGTGGTCAGTTTGGACGGCGGTCCGGTGACCGCATCCAACGGTATGTCTGTTGCGGCTCAATTTCCGATAAGCAACTGTCCGCCGGCATCAACGGCCTTTGTTACCGCTGGCTATGACATTGATACCGGCCGCACGAAACCCGTTCTCGACTGGGTCCGGCGCATGCATCGGCATGGCAGCCGCCTGGTGGGGCTGGATGCCGGGCCATTTTCCCTGGCCGAAGCGGGACTGCTGGATGGCCGCCGGGCAACCCTCCATTGGGAATCCCTTGAGGCCTTCCGGGAGGCCTATCCCGATGTTCATGTGACGGATGAAGTGTTTGAGCTGTCCGGCGATGTCGCAACCTCACCCGCCGGCATGGCAACCATTGATCTGATCCTGGGCCTGATCGCCGAACGTCATGGCACGGATCTGGCAGAACAGGTCGCTGTCTTCCTGATCCATGACAGGATCCGCAAAGGTGGGGATATCCAACGTTCTTTGTCGCAGCGCGTGCTGTCCATGCGCGAGCCCGGTGTCGGCCGCGCCATTCGCATGATGGAGGAAAACCTGGAGACCCCGGTCTCCATTGGCAAGATCGCAAAACAGGCCGGTATGTCCGAACGCAAGCTACAACGCCTGTTTGCAATTTACTTCAACCAAAGCCCGCTGGATTATTATCGCACCTTGCGTCTGGAACGGGCCCGTCAACTGGTCTGCCAGACCAATATTCCCCTGGTGGAAATATCGGTCAGCTGCGGCTTTGAATCCCAGTCCTGGTTTTCTCGTGCCTATCGCCAGCGCTATGATATCTCGCCATCGGATCATCGCCAGCAATATCGGCGGGATTTCAAATCCCTGTCCAACCGGGCCCCCGTACCGATTACCACGACCGGCTGGGATATGGGCGGCTATAATTTCGGCAGCTAAGGAAAAACCCATCCGCCAGTCCGGCGGATGGGCCTTGCCACCTGATACTCCTGCTTATGCGGCCTTTTCCTTAAGGGCCGGATAATCCGTATAGCCTTTTTCCGCACCGCCATAGAGCGTGTCACCATCCAACTCATTCAATGGCGCATTGACGCGGAACCTCTCGGCCAAGTCGGGATTGGCAATATACGGACGACCGAAACTGACCAGATCCGCCTTGCCATCCCGGATACGCTGGCGCGCCTCATCAGCCGTATAGTTGCCATTGGCAATATACGTGCCTTTAAACCCTGCGCGAATCGTATCAATAATTTCTTCGGGTCGGCCGGCCTCGTGATCGCCCATGAACATATCCTCAACCACCTCAATATAGGAAATGCCGATATCATTGAGCTTCCGTGCCAAGAGTCCAAAGGTTTCCAGGGGATTCTCATCCTTCATGGCATTGAAAGCACCAGTCGGGCTAATGCGGATACCAACACGGTCCGCGCCTAGGACATCCGCCACGGCCTGGACCACCTCCAACGTCAGCCGAATTCGGTTTTCCGCTGATCCGCCATAACTGTCGGTACGTTTGTTGCTGCCGCTGCGCATGAACTGGTCCAACAGATAACCATTGGCCGCATGGATCTGGACGCCGTCAAAACCCGCTTCTTTGGCGTTCCAGGCGGCCTGTCGGTACTGGTCTACAATCCCGGGCAGCTCGTCCGCTTCCAGGGCACGCGGTGCCGGGATTTCGATCATGCCGGATTTCGCCGAAACAAAGGTCATGGCCCCTTCCGGCTTGATCGCGGAAGGGGCCACGGGCAGCGCCCCCTCCGGCTGCAGATCCGGATGGGAGATACGGCCCACATGCCAGAGTTGCGCCTGCATCAGGCCACCCAAGGCATGAACCGCGTCCGTCACCTTGCGCCAGCCATCAATCTGCCCCTTGGAATAGATGCCCGGCGTAAAGGCATAGCCTTTCCCCTGCGGGGAGATTTGCGTTGCCTCAGACAGGATCAGGCCCGCTCCGGCGCGCTGGCTGTAATATTCCACATTCATCGCCTGCGGTTCGTCGCCTGGCTGGGCCGCACGGGAGCGGGTCAGGGGGGACATCAAAATCCGGTTGGGCAATGTGATCGGCCCCAATTTATAGGCTTCAAACAGGGGATCGTGGTTTTGGATATCGCTCATTTACTGTGTTCCTTTTGTTCGGGTGATTAAAATAATTAGACCGGTCGTCTATTAACTAGATAAATAAAAAAGAAAGCTTCGCTCTTCATCTCTCCATCAGGATGCTGCCAAACATCAATTCGATAATTTCCTTTGCATGGTCGGCATTGCCATCCATCCGCATACGCATCAAGGCCCCTTCCCAGCTGCTCCAGATCAGTTTGGCCAACTGGTCAGCCGTCAGGTCCTGGCGCACCTGGCCCGCATCCTGAGCCGCCTGCAATAGACCCGCCATGCGTTTTTCCCAACCACCGGCCGTATGCTGCATGGCCATCTGGCACAGGCTGCTGGTGCTGCCGATTTCCGCGGCCAAAATACCGACCAGACATCCCTGCGCACAGCTTTGGGATTCATATTTCGCGAGCTGGCATTCAAGAATTTCCCTTAACGTGACCAGGGGCCCTGCCGTGCTGTCGGCGATCTGCCTGTCGAGCCCTTCCAGGATTTTGGCGCCATAGTGATCCAATATCTCGGCGACATAGGCCTCTTTGCTCTCGAAATAATTATAAAACGACCCCTTCGGCACCTGCACCGCGTCCAGGATCTGTTTGATACCCGTGCCGTGGTAGCCTTGTGCCGACAATTGAGCGATCCCCTCTTCAATCAGGGCCGCCCGTGTCTGTTCGCTTCGTCTCGGTCTTGCCATGAATCGAATATGTGACCGGTCGTCTTGGAATTCAATGGGGTATTTTCATAATTTTTTCCACTCATCCAAAAACTGCTGGAGATTGACAGTTTCCCGTCTTTGTCAAACTCTTAGTTCCCCACAAAAGATTGAATTAACGATAGCGCCGAAAACAGGGACAAAGAAAATATGCAAGCCACCGCGAGCCTTCCCATGTATGTCCGTGCAGAAACGGTGGACGCCCATAATGCCTTCTGGGCAATCTTTCACGGTATTTTCACCGATATGGGGGGGGAATGCCCATCTTCCCTGATCATGCCCGATGACATTTTGCTTCACTGGCGGTCTCCGGACCTGTTCTTAAGTCAGACCTGTGGCATGCCCTACCGGGTGATGCTGCATGACCATGTAACCCTGGTCGGTACGCCGGATTACGGGCTAAGCGGCTGTCCGTCCGGGCATTATCAAAGTGTCCTTGTTGTCCGTTCAGATGATGACAGGAAGACATTGCCCGACTTCAAAGATGCCCGTTTCGCCTTTAACGAACCGATTTCGCAATCAGGCTATTCAGCAGCCTGGTTCCATACCGAAGCGGAAGGATTTCACTTCACCAACCTGATCCAGTCCGGTGCCCATGTAAAATCCGCACGCATGGTTGCCGCAGGCAATGCAGATATAGCCTCACTTGATGCGGTTACCTGGCAGTTCATTCAGGAATATGATGCCTTTTCCGATCAGTTACGCGTGCTTGATCGGACCATCCCCACGCCCGGACTGCCGCTCATCACAGCAAAGGGCAATGATCCGGAACCCATATTCCAGGCTTTCAAGACCGCACTGACACATGCACCAGCTGATATTTTGACGAAAACCGGGATCAGGGATCTCGTTCCAATCCCCAAGAATAGCTATCTGGAAATTCCCACACCGCCCGTGCCAAACAATATGGGATGAAGTCGTTTGCAGCCCGATTTGGTGCCCCCTATCCCCGGAACCAGATAAGCGCTAGAATAAAAAGGCAATAACACTCTTTTAACCTATTTAGTTTATTCGAAAAGAGGCTGAATATTGCGCTTTTTTGCACGGGGGGACTGTACTGGAAATGACACCGTCCGATGGCGACCGGAAAAATATCGGTGCATCGGGGGCATCGGGAGATCCGATTTTGGATAAATTCTTTACATCCCTGCCCATCGCGATCGCCCTCCTGGATCCGCGCAGCAACAAGGTTGTCTGGACCACCAGTCATTGTGCCGATCTGTTTGAATGCGCCCAGGATGATGTGAAGGAATTTCTCAGCAGTGAGCTTGTCCGATCACAGGCACAACTGGATGATATTACCGGCAAGCTGGATGCGCAGGGAACCATCCAATCCCAGGAAATGGTTTATTCTACAGCCGCCGGGAACCATATCGTCGCGGTGGTTGATTTCGGTTATGTCGATCATGAAAACGGCAAGATGATTGCCGCCAGCATCCAAGACATTACCGAACGCAAGCAAGCCGAAGCGGACATGTGCCATGACGCCGAAGCCGACAAGCTGATGAGCATCATTTCCGGACAGTTATTGGGCATTGATGTTGCCGGTGCCATATCCGGCGCGCTGCGCAATATCGGTATCTATTTCAATGTGGACCGGGTCTCGGTCATTCCGCTTCTCGGTTCCGAAGAAAGCTGGATGAAGGCCCATTGGAGCCGATTTGGCAATGAATCCGAAACCGGTGGCGGCTTTGGCAAGAATCCCCTGGCGTCGGTGCGCTGGATCGAGCATCAGCTCAATGAGGGAAAATCGGTCATCCTTAATTGCATTGCCGACATGCCGGAACAAGCCAAGCTGGATCGCGATATCCTGGAAAATCTGGGGGTTCAGTCCCTGCTGGCGACCCCGGTCCAGTCCCAGGGCAATCTGATTGGTTTCGTCTGCATGGAGGCAGTCCAAATCGCTCGCGAATGGTCGATCCGTGAAATTGAACTGCTGACACAGTTCAGTAATGTGATCGGCAGTGCGCTTGCCCGTCAACAGGCGGAATCACGCATGCGCACCGCCATCAATCGGGCGGAAGATGCCTTACGGGACCTGGAAGGCGCACAAAACCAATTGATCCAGGTGGAAAAAATGGCCGCCCTTGGAGATCTTGTCGCCGGTATCGCCCATGAAACCAACACGCCGCTGGGCAGTGCGGTCACCACGACCAGCGCGATCAAATCCAGGACCAAACAGCTCTACAAGGCATTTGACGAAGGCAAGATCAAACGATCCGATATGAATGCCTATTTCGACTATACCAATG
The DNA here is from genome assembly GCF_003385955.1 of Aestuariispira insulae. Taxonomy (GTDB): domain Bacteria; phylum Pseudomonadota; class Alphaproteobacteria; order UBA8366; family Aestuariispiraceae; genus Aestuariispira; species Aestuariispira insulae. Next base: position 94,137 of record NZ_QRDW01000005.1, on the reverse strand, counting down.
AAGGTTTTCAGATCCTGGAGACCAACTTGACAAGAGCAGCGGAACTGATCCAAAGCTTCAAGAGGGTCGCGGTCGATGTCAGCCATGCCACGATCCAGGATATCAATATCGCCGAATATCTGACCGACATCATGCGTTCAATCCGGCCCCGGACGAAGAAATTCAAGTCGATATTGCTTGAACTGGATTGTCCCGATGATTTGGAGATTAAGACCGAACCCGGTGCAATTTCACAGATCCTGACCAACCTGATCATGAATGCCTATCTGCACGGCTATGACAATGACTTGTCCGCGCAAGGCTGCATTCGGATCAAAGTGGAACAGGTCGCCGAGAATGTGCAGCTTACTTTCTCCGATGACGGCAAAGGCATGTCCGACGAAGTCCGGGAGAAGCTGTTTGACCCTTATTTCACGACCAAGCGCGGCCAGGGCGGCAGCGGGCTCGGCATGCCGATCATCAAGGATCTGATCACCGAGACATTGTCCGGCGATATCACCGTCTCTTCCCAACCCAACATGGGCAGCACCTTCACCATCACCTTTCCTGCCAACCTGCAGCGCTCACCCTGCATGCCCGCCAATCAACGCGCCAATGGCACAGAATAAACCCCGGGGAAGACCCGGGGTTTTTTATCTGTATCGGATAGTACCGGATCAGCGTCCCATCTGATCCGGCAGGTAGGTAACGATCTCCGGGACGAACACAATCAATCCCAGCGCCACCATCATCAATAGGAAGAACGGCAAGGCCGATTTGGCAATCTGCAAGATATTGCGCCCGGTCAGCCCCTGCAGGACAAACAGGTTGAATCCGACCGGCGGAGTGATCTGGGACATTTCCACCACGATCACAATGAAGATGCCGAACCAAAGTGTATCAATCCCGACCCGTTCCACCATGGGCAGGATCACGGATGTGGTCAGCACCACGACGGAAATGCCATCCAGGAAACAGCCGAGGATTACAAAGAAAACCGTCAGCACGGCAAGCAACGCAAAGGGTGAGAGCCCCATACCACCGATCCATTCCGCCAACAGGCTGGGAATCTGGGTGAAGGCCATCGCAACAGTCAGGAAAGCAGCCCCCGCCAGGATCAGCGCAATCATACAGCTGGTCCGGGTCGCCCCGATCAGACCGTCACGGAAACTTTCCCAGGTCAGGTCTCCGCCGATCCAACTGAGGAACAGGGCAATGGCAACACCCACCGCCGCTGCATCTGTCGGTGAGGCTATGCCTGAATAGATTGAGCCTATCACGCCGCCAATCAGGATCACGACAGGTGCCAGGCTGCGCGTTGCCTTGATCTTTTCCATCAAGGGCATGCGTTCGTTATCATCCGGCACCTTGTCCTTATTCAACAGGGACCAGACAATCACATAGCCCATGAAGAGACCCACCAGCATCGCGCCCGGCAGGATGCCCGCGACAAAGAGCCTGGCGATCGATTGATCTGTTGCAACCCCATAAACGATCAGAATGATCGAAGGCGGGATCAGCAGCCCCAGTGTTCCGGAGCCCGCCAGGGTGCCGATCACCGAATTCATGTCATAACCACGTTTCTGAAGCTCCGGGATTCCCATTTTACCAACCGTGGCCGCCGTGGCCGCCGAAGACCCGGAGACAGCGGCAAAGATCCCGCAGCCGATGATATTCACATGCAGTAAACGGCCGGGCAGCCAGCCCAGCCAGGGGGACAGGCCCTTGAACATGTCGGACGAAAGACGGGACCGGAACAGGATTTCCCCCATCCAGATAAACAAAGGCAGCGCCGCCAGCGCCCAGCTGTTGCTGGCCCCCCAGACGGTGGAGGCCAGAACCTGACCAACCGGCGCACTGGTGAAGACTGTGATGCCGATGAAACCAACGCCCAGCAGGGCAAGTGCCACCCAGATGCCTGAAGCCAGGAAAACCAGCAGCGCAATCAGCAGGAAGCCCGAAATCAATAATGGATCCATAATCCTTACTCCCCGCTCTCAGACAGTTCCGGATCGCCATGCGCGCGCTCTTCCCCGCCAAGAACGGCGGCGAATGCATCCAGCAAAGCCATCAGGAAAACCAGTAATCCCAGCGCCAGCGCACTTTGCGGGATCCATAACGGCACCGGTATCAGGCCCGGCGACATATCCATATATTCCAAAGATTCCAGAACCAGCTGCAGCATGTGCCAGCCAAAAAAGCCGACCATCAGGATCGCCAGGCCGACACACCATAATTCGACGATCCGGCGCTTAGTGCCGGCAAAATTCTGAATAACCAGGCTGACCCGGATATGAACGCCCGCCCGGAAGGTCCCGGCCAGGGCCAGGAAGGAAGAGGCCGCCAGGAAAAAGCCGGCGAATTCCGCATAGGAAGGAATGGCATATTCCCCATTCACCCCGGTCATCCAGCCGACCAGCGAATTGGCGATATTGCAGCCAACCTGCGCCAGAACCATCACACCGATGGCCAGCAGGAACGCCGCTGCGAGATATTCACTCGCTTTATAAATCATGTCCAGAATGCTTCGCATCATCCTCTCCCGAAACCGCCCCCTGACAGGCTTTTTACAAATACTCAAGACTGTGGCGGGTGCCGGTTTTCCGGTCTCCCCGCCACAGATTGACAGTCACATGCTTATTTATTGAAGGCGTCGATGACGGCCTGGCCATCCGCACCAGCAGCTTTCAGCCACTCTTCCGTCATGGCTTCGCCAATTTTCTTGAAACCGGCAGACAGTTCGGCGCTCGGCCCGGCAACCTTGATGCCATTGTCACCCAAGGTCTTGGTTTTGGCTTCGGTCTCTGCCATGGATTTTTCCCAGCCGCGCTTTTCAGCCCGTGCAGCGGCTTCCATCACAGCCTGCTTCACATCGTCATCCAAGCGGCGGAACGCCTTTTTGTTCACAACAACGATGTTTTTCGGCAACCAGGCCTGGGTGTCATAATAATTGGTCAGGAAGTCCCAGGATTTGGAAGAAACACCAGTAGAGGGGGACGTGATCATGGCTTCCACACGACCGGTGGCGAATGCCTGCGGCAGATCCGGGCTTTCCACCTGGGTCGGCACCATGCCGGCCAGATTGGCAAAGCTTTCGGTACCCGCATTGTAAGCGCGGAAGGACATGCCTTTCAGGTCGTCCATGGTATTCACATCCTTGACCGTGTAGAGGCCCTGCGGCGGCCACGGCACGGCAAAGAGAACCTGCAGGCCTTGCTGGTCCAGCAGCTCTTCCACCTTCGGGCGCGATGCGGCCCACAATTTACCGGCAGCTTCATAGTTACTGGCCAGGAACGGCAGGGTATCAACACCAAAGACCGCATTTTCGTTGCTCAGCCTAGAGAGCAGGAATTCCCCGACCGGCACCTGACCGCCACGAACGGCGTTCTTGATTTCCGGATGTTTAAACAGGGAACCGGCACTATGGACATTGATGGTCAGCTTGCCACCGGAACTTTTGGCCACATCCTCGGCAAATTCCCGGATATTCTGGGTGTGGAAAACCGCATCCGCATAAGGAACCGGCATGTTCCATTCATCCGCCTGTGCGGCACCAAGGGACAGCATACCTGCCGTCGCTGCAATAATCGCTTTAATTTTCATCTTCAAAATTCTCCCAGTTCGATAAAACACTTAAAACCCCGCCCTGGATACAAATGTATCTCTTCATTGAGCCCCATTCTTTACCGCGGGATCCAATTCCACCGGCATAGATGCTATGCCATAAAACCTTCACCGCACAGCCCAAATCATCAGGACTGAAAAGCATATTGACAATTTATCGATATTTTGTCAACGTTTTATCAATCCGAACCGCGAGGCCGATTGCGAAGGCCTCACTCATGCGGCAGGATGACAGGGAAAACAGCAGTGGGAAAAGGATAAGAACCATGGCGTCGCACCAACATGAAGACCAGACCGGCTGGCAATTCTGGATCGACCGAGGCGGCACATTCACCGATATCGTCGCCCGGAAACCCGATGGCACGCTGGTCACCCACAAGCTGCTTTCCGAAAATCCGGAAGCTTACAAGGATGCCGCTGTCTATGGCATCCGCACCTTGCTTGGCCTGAAAGACGGCGCCCCTTTCCCGGCGGAACAGGTTGATGCGGTCAAGATGGGCACGACGGTCGCCACCAACGCTCTGCTGGAACGCAAGGGCGAGCGCACATTGCTGGTGATCACCGAAGGCTTCCGTGACGCCCTGCGCATTGCCTATCAGGCGCGGCCCAAGCTGTTCGACCGCAATATCGTGCTGCCCGAACTGCTCTACGAGCGGGTCGAGGAAGTCACCGAACGCATGGATGCCAAAGGCGGGATTGTGACGCCTCTGGATTTGGAAAATCTGCGTCCGCGCCTAAAAAGCGCCCTGGCAGACGGCATCAAATCCATCGCCATCGTCTGCATGCATGGTTATCGCTATACCGATCACGAAGAGAAAATCGCGGATCTGGCCCGCCAATTGGGTTTCACCCAGGTTTCCACCTCGCATGAGACCAGCCCGCTGATGAAGCTGGTCAGCCGCGGCGACACCACGGTTGTTGATGCCTATCTCTCCCCGATCCTGCGCCGCTATGTCAATCAAGTGGCGGGTGAATTGGGGGATGTGCGTCTGCAGTTCATGCAATCCAACGGCGGCCTGACCGATGCCTCCCTATTCCAGGGCAAGGATGCGATCCTGTCCGGCCCGGCCGGCGGCATTGTTGGCTCTGTGCGTACCTCCGAACAGGCCGGATTTAACCAGATCATTACCTTTGACATGGGTGGCACCTCCACAGATGTGGCCCATTATGACGGCGAATATGAGCGCGCATTCGAGACCCAGGTGGCGGGTGTGCGTATGCGTGCCCCCATGATGCAGATCCATACGGTTGCCGCAGGCGGTGGTTCCATGTGCATCTTTGACGGCGCGCGCTATCGGGTCGGCCCGGAAAGTGCCGGTGCCAATCCGGGGCCTGCCGCCTATCGCCGCGGCGGACCGCTGACGGTGACTGACTGCAACGTGATGCTGGGTAAATTGCAGCCATCCTTCTTCCCGCCAGTTTTCGGCCCGAACCAGGATCAGCCGCTGGACGCAGACGTTGTCAGACAGAAATTTGAGGCGTTGGCCCAGGAAATAGAGAAAGCCACAGGCGATAAACGCTCGGCTGTTGAAGTGGCCGATGGTTTTCTTAAGATCGCGGTCGAAAACATGGCCAATGCGGTTAAAAAAATCTCGGTCCAGCGTGGCTATGACGTAACCGAATACACCCTGACCTGCTTCGGCGGAGCAGGCGGCCAGCATGCCTGCCTGGTGGCCGATGCCCTGGGCATGACCAAGGTGATGCTGCATCCCTTTGCCGGTGTTTTGTCCGCCTATGGCATGGGCCTGGCCGATGTCCGCGCCATGCGGGAAAAAGCCATGGAGCTGCCGCTCGAACCAAACCGCCTGCCCGCGCTGGAAGCCGTTCTCAATGAACTGGGTGGCCAGGCCGAGAAAGAAGTGCTGGACCAGGAGATCGCCCAGGACAAGATCGAAGTTTTGCGCAAGGTGCATCTGCGTTACGAAGGATCCGACAACGCGCTGGAAGTCTCTTTTGGCAGCATCGAAGACATGGTCGCTGAGTTTGAAGCCGCCTATCGCGCGCGCTTCGGCTTTAACATGGAGGGCAAGGCCCTGGTTGCGGAGGCCGTGGCTGCGGAAGCTATCGGCCATACATTCGCCCTGGAAGACGGCAAGGCCGACAATGACGGCGCCCTGCCCGCTCCGTTGGCGGAAATTGAGAGCTTCATGGCCGGCAATCATCACAACACGCCGGTCTATGACCGCGATGCCATGAAACCCGGCAATATCGTCAATGGCCCTGCCATCATTCGGGAAAAGACCGGCACCAACGTGATCGAGCCCGGATGGCAGGCGAAAATGACCGATATCGGCAACCTGGTGCTAACCCGGGTTGAACCGTTGGCCCGTGTCGAAGCCATCGGCACCACCTGCGATCCGGTCATGCTGGAAGTGTTCAACAATCTCTTCATGTCGATCGCCGAACAAATGGGCTACACCCTCCAGAACACCAGCTATTCGGTCAATATCAAGGAACGGCTGGATTTCTCCTGCGCGGTCTTTGACGCCGAGGGCCAGTTGATCGCCAACGCGCCCCATATGCCGGTGCATCTGGGGTCCATGGGGGAAAGCATCCGCGCCGTGATCCGCGGCAACCAAGGCACGATTAAGCCGGGTGATGTTTATGTCCTAAATGCGCCCTATAACGGCGGCACACACTTGCCGGATATTACGGTCGTGACCCCGGTCTTTGACGATGCGGGCCAGGAAATCCTGTTCTATGTGGGCAGCCGCGGCCATCATGCGGATATCGGCGGCACCACGCCGGGATCCATGCCCTCCAATTCCACATCTGTGATTGAGGAAGGCGTTCTGATCGACAATTTCAAACTGATTGATCAGGGCACATTCCGGGAAACCGCCTTTGTGGAGTTGTTGAAGTCCGGACAATATCCGGCCCGGAACACCCATCAGAATCTGGCCGATATCCATGCCCAGGTGGCCGCCAATGAAAAAGGGGTGCGCGAGCTTCGCAAGATGGTCGATCATTTCGGCCTGGCCACCGTGCAGGCCTATATGGGCCATGTGCAGGACAATGCGGAAGAATCTGTGCGCCGCGTGATTGATGTTTTGTCTGACGGTGTGTTTGAATATCCCATGGATGACGGCAGCCTGATCAAGGTGACCGTAACCATCGACAAACCCAGCCGGTCGGCAAAGATCGACTTCACCGGCACCAGCGCACAGCGCCCGACCAACTTCAATGCGCCAAGCGCCGTTTGCCGGGCCGCGGTCCTCTATGTATTCCGCACCCTGGTCGATGACGACATTCCGATGAATGAGGGCTGCCTGAAACCGCTGGAACTGGTCATCCCGGAAGGCTCCATGCTGAACCCGGAATATCCGGCTGCCGTGGTCGCGGGCAATGTTGAAACGTCCCAATGTATCACCGACGCGGTTTATGGGGCTTTGGGTGTTATGTCCGCCAGCCAGGGTACTATGAATAACGTGACCTTCGGCAATCAGACCCATCAATATTACGAAACCGTCTGTGGCGGTTCCGGTGCCGGCGAAGGGTTTAACGGAACCGACGCGGTCCATACCCATATGACCAACTCCCGCCTGACCGATCCGGAGATCCTGGAATGGCGTTTCCCGGTGCGGCTCGACAAGTTCGAGATCCGCAAAGGCTCTGGCGGCAAAGGTAAATATCACGGCGGAGACGGCACCAACCGTCACCTGCGTTTCCTGGAGGAAATGGATGTTGTGATTCTGTCCAACCACAGGAAAATCCCGCCTTACGGTATGAAAGGCGGGGAACCTGGCGAGTTGGGGCGCAACTGGGTCGAGCGCGCCGACGGCACGATCGACGAAATGACGGGCACCGACAAACGCCATGTCCAGCCGGGCGACGTTTTTGTCCTGCAAACTCCCAGTGCGGGCGGGTTTGGTACCGCTTAAGCTTTGGTTGTTGGTATCCAACCAGCCTGCCAGCATGCGCCTCGCCTTCCCCGGCGGGGCGTTTGCCGTTTGGGGCCATCATCGCTATATCTCTGGTCAGACCCAAAGCCGAGGACCCGATTTCATGACCGACCGCCCATCAAAAGAACGCATTGTTTCTTCCGCTCATTTGGTTTCCGAGGATGCCGCGGAACTGAGCGAGTATGAATTTGGCCTGATCATTGCCAGCAATGCCTTCAACCGCTGGATCACAAGGTGCATGACCGCCAGCGGCGGCGGCGACTTGAGCCCGCTCGAAGTCCTGGTGCTGCACACGGTCAATCACCGTTCGCGGGAAAAACGGCTGGCCGATATCTGTTTCACCCTCAATGTGGAAGATACCCATACGGTCAATTATGCGCTCAAGAAACTCTTGAAAAACGGCTTAGTCGAGCGGGAGAAGAAGGGCAAGGAACAGTTTTATCGCGCTACCATTGCCGGGTCGGACGCCTGCGCCAATTACCGCAAGGTCCGCGAGGCCTGCCTGGTCGATGCCTTTGGTGCACTGGGCGGCCTCAACCTGGAGGATGTCGGCGAGATGGCCAAAACATTGCGCGCCCTTTCCGGCCTGTATGATCAGGCCGCACGATCCGCAACCAGCTTGTAACCCCGGCCAGCCCGCTCCCTTGAAAAAGCGGGGCAGGATCTATATCAGGCCTGACAGGTATTTTGTTTCCCATTGACCCGGACCAGAACCATGGCAATCGATCTTGAAGAACTTGTAGAGGATTTCAGCTTCTTTGATGATTGGGAGGCCCGCTACAGCTACATCATTGACTTGGGCAAGAAGCTGCCCCCCATGCCGGCAGAAGAAATGATCGAGGAGAACAAGGTCCGCGGTTGTATGAGCCAGGTCTGGATGACCAGCCGGGTCGAAGGCGATCCCGCCATCATGCGGTTCAATGCCGATTCAGATGCCTTTATCGTAAAAGGCCTAATCGCGGTTTTGATGCAGATTTATGATGGCCAAAGCCCAGCTGACATTGCCGAAACCGATGCTATGGAGGCTCTTTCCCGCATTGGTCTGGAATCACATATCAGCCCCAACCGGCGCAATGGCCTGGTTGCAATGGTGGAGCGCATCCGCGCCGATGCCGCCGCCCAGCTAGGCTGATTGACATCTACCCATTTCGCCATAGCATTCCCGCAGGACTTCATAGCATTTTAAACAAAATTTGTTGAAAGCCCATTCTGCTACCGTTAAGCATAGTTCTTAAGGGAAAAAATTGTTGCCACAGGCAGCGGGCCAAAAAGAGCCACAATAACAATAAATGGTACCGGGGTGGTCAATGATCGGAGCGATTTAATCCGGCCAAAGTTAAAAGAAGCCAATAGAATCAAACCGTTCAATTTCGATTAACCATTTTGGTATAATCTTGTGCTCACGCGACGTAATAATCGCCACCCGTCTGCCGTACCCCCAGAGGTCCGGGGCAGGGCAACAGCAGCAGAGGGAATATCAAGGTGTCGGTAACGGACGATCAGTCTCCCGAAGAAAACCAGGCCGCAGGCGCCAATCCAAACCATAAATCACAAACGTCATCCTGGACCCTGAGGCGGGTTCTGCTTCTTTTGTCCATTCTGTTTTCCGCCGGGATTCTGGCCAACCAGGTCTGGACCGCGGGTGCGTTCCGCGAACTGGCCCTGACCCAGTTGGAGGCGACGTCGGAAGAAACACTTTCCGTTCTGGTCAAGGACCGGATCGAACGCCAGTATCTGGCCAAGATCGAGCCTCATGCCAACACGGAGTGGAGCCGCCATCCAAGCTTTACCAAGGCCATGCAAAGTGGCGATCCTAAGCTGATGGAGGTGCAGACCGACGCGGTTTACAATGACGCCATTTTCACCAGTGGTGATTTTGCCTTTGTGAATGTCAATTTTCTCTCCAAGGATTTGGAGATGTTGGCCCAGGCTCCCAAGGGCAATGGCGAATCCGTCTTCTCCATCCCCGGCGTCCGGGAACAGTTGCAATCGCGCGATAAAAAGGCCCAACGGCAAATTGCCGGCTATTACTGGCGCACCGAAGATGGCCGCCCGGTCCATTCGCTGGTCGCCCCCGTCGGCGGCTTCCGTGTGGCCGGCTTCATGGAGGTTGTCACCGATCCCCTTCAGATGCTCAATGGGCTGGCCGATACCATGGGCGGTGACTTCCAGCTTCTGAACATCAATAACGAGCAGGTTTTCACCGAGGATTACCATTCCGAAGAGACGGCTGCCGCTGATGAAACCGGGGGCGCAGCCGAAGAGGCCGCCGCGGAAGCTACGGAGGATGCGGGCAGCGTTTCCGACGCAGATGATGCTTCTCAATCGGAAGAAATGGAAGCTGAAGCTACCGCAGATGGCGCTAGCGAAGACTTCACTGATACCCGCATCACCCTGCCCGATTCCTTTGGTGACACCTGGGCCTACGCCGTCCTGACCCGCAATATCAGCGGCCTGAATACTGCTGTCAGCGAAACAAGGAACCTGGCCCTGGCCGTTGTGGTCGGCGGTGTGGTCGTTGCCTGGGTGCTGGGTTGGTTCCTGCTCAATTCCATCACATTCCGGCCCCTACGCCGTTTCGCCAGCGCCATGAACCAGATCGGTGACGGCCAGACCGATGTGGACATTCCTAAAACCGGCAATGATGAGATGGCTGTGATGGCAACCGCGCTGGCCAAGCTGCGGCAAAGTTCGGTTGAGCTGAAGGAAATCCAGGATAAGGAAGAAGAACGCCAGCGTGCCCAGCGCAAGGAGATTCAGGACAAACTTCAGGAAATGTCGGACAAACTGAATGAGGAGCTGCGCTCCACCGTCAGCGGCATCCAGGATAATATGAAACGGCTGGAATCCATTGCCGATGATATGGCATCATCAGCACAAGGGGCCCAGGAACGCTCCACTTTGGTAGCAAACCAGGCCGAGCAGGCCACCCAGAATGCCGAGGCCGTGGTGGGCGAAACCGAACAGGTCACCCATTCCTTCACTGAGGTGCTGGACCTTGCCGGCCGGTCGAGCGGCATTTCCCAACAGGCCAGCGAACAGGCGGAAACCGCTAGTGATTCGGTCTCTTCCCTGGCCGAGGATGCGCGGAAAATTTCCGATGTGATCAGCCTGATCACTGAGATTGCCGACCAGACCAACATGCTCGCGCTCAACGCCACCATCGAGGCGGCCCGGGCCGGAGAATCCGGGCGCGGTTTTGCCGTCGTCGCCCAGGAGGTTAAAAACCTGGCCAACCGGACAACCCAGGCAACCGAGGAAATCACGAGCCAGATTAGTCAGGTCCAGAGCCGGACCAAGGCTACGGTGGATGCGATCACCACCATCTCCGACACCATCGTCCAGATGAGTGAGATCACCGATACGATCGCACGCACCGTAGAAGCCAGGACCGAAGGCACAAGGCAGATCACCGACAATGTCCGCGAAGCCGCCAACGCCACCCGCGGCGTGACCGAGGAAATTGGCGAAGTGACCAACAGCGCCGCCCAGGTGGGCGAGCTGTCGCAGCAGGTCCGCACCGGCGCGGCCGAGGTTTCCGACGGCATCGAAAATCTGAGGGACCGCCTGTCACGTATCCTGAACTGAAACCGGTCAGTTGGAGAGGATTTGAAAGCCCCGGTTTTGGCCGGGGCTTTTTTTGCCGTGCGATAACAAATGCTGATCCAGGCGCAAGGTTGGTGTTATTTTAACAATTGCGATACTCTGGCAGCAATCAAAACAAGAATTGAACGGGACAGACCATGGCCAGCCAGACCGCCCAGATCCGGGATTTAACCGATGTTACTGCCGCTTTGACGGATGCCTTCGGCGACCGGCTTTCCACGGCAGAAAGCATTCGCGATCACCATGGCCATGGTGAAGGCTGGTTCGCCAGCAACCCGCCAGACATGGTTCTGTTTGCCCGATCCACCGAAGAGGTTGCCCAGGCAATGCGCATCTGTGCCGCCCATGCCCTACCCGTTATTCCCTATGGCACCGGGACCTCGCTGGAAGGCCATATCAATGCGGTAAAGGGTGGCCTGAGCATTGATCTTTCCCAGATGGATGCCATCCTGGAAGTCAATGGCGAGGATCTCGATTGCCGGGTGCAGGCCGGGGTCACCCGCGAACAGCTGAATGATTATCTGCGCGATACCGGCTTGTTCTTTCCGATTGATCCCGGTGCCAATGCCTCTCTTGGTGGCATGACCGCGACCCGGGCCAGCGGCACCAATGCCGTGCGCTATGGCACCATGCGGGAGAATGTATTGGGCCTGACCGTGGTCACGGCCGAGGGCAGGATAATCCGAACCGGCGGACGGGCGCGGAAATCCGCAGCCGGCTATGACCTGACCCGCTTATTTGTCGGCTCCGAAGGAACGCTTGGCATCGTGACCGAAATCCAGCTGCGCCTCTATGGCATCCCAGAGAGCATCACCAGTGCGGTCTGCCAATATCCCGACCTGGAATCCGCGGTGAATACGGTGATCCTGGCGATCCAGTCGGGCATTCCCGTGGCCCGGATCGAACTGTTGGACGCGGTGCAGATGAAAGCCTGTATCCAATATTCCAACCTGGAAGGATATGAGGAAAAACCAACCCTGTTTTTTGAGTTCCATGGCACCACCGCCGGGGCAGAGGAACAGGCGGAACAAGTGCGCGCCATTTCCGATGAATTCGGCGGCAGCGCCTTTGCCTGGACCGCGCAGGTGGAAGACCGGAACCGGCTATGGAAGGCGCGACACAACGCCTATTTTGCCGCCAAGGCGTTGGACCCGACAAAATCGGCGCTCACCACCGATGTCTGCGTGCCAATCTCCCGCCTGGCGGAATGCATCTTGGAAACCAAGCAGGATGCCGATGCAGAAGGCCTGACCGCCCCCATCGTCGGTCATGTGGGTGACGGCAATTTCCATATGCTGCTGCTGTTTGATGCCGATGACCGGGCCGCACAGGCCCGGGTTCATGACCTGGTCGGCCGACTGAATGACCGGGCGATTACTATGGGCGGCACCTGCACCGGTGAGCATGGCATCGGCATGGGCAAAATCAAATATCTGGAGCGTGAGCATGGCGAAGCGGTCGAGTTGATGCGCACGCTCAAAACCGCCTTTGACCCGCAAGGGATCTTAAATCCCGGGAAAATTATATCCTGATGTTATCCCGGCGCTAGTGCCGGGATGACAGAAACTCGCGGATACGACGTCTTATTTCTCGTACACCACATAAATCTTGCGAGCGGTCTCGACCGTTTCCCAGATGCCCTGGAAACCGGCCGGGATGACAAAGCTGTCGCCTTTTTCAAACCGGCGGGAGTTGCCGGACGCATCATGCAGGATCACGACCCCTTCCAGGATCTGGCAAAATTCCTCTTCCGTGTAATTCACCTTGTGCTGACCGGGCCGCCCGGACCAAATGCCGGCCGAAAACTGATTGCTGTCATCGGTATAGAAATTTTGCACCATCTGTTCCGGATTGCCGGCCAGAATCTTTTCCGCATCCGGGGAATAGCGGATTTCCTCGGCTGCGGCTTCTTTGAAATCAATGATTTTGTCGGCACCAACGGACATATAACCCTCTCACGGTATAACAGCGGAAAAACAAACGGCTGAATTGTGATCACAATTCAGCCGTTAAATCAACATCCACGATCTGCGGAACAAGATTTTGCCGCTCGGATCCGATTTAGCGTCGCCAGAAAGGCTTGCTCATTTCACCGAAGATATCTTCATCGCTGAGGCCCAAATCTTCGCGCAGACGCGGTTCCAACTCTTTCATCTGACGGCGCTCTTCCGCCCGGTAATACCAGCAGACGATAGCGTTCCACAAAACCGCGAAAGGGTTCTGGATCTTAATGATTGTCGGGTTGATTTCGATCGTGCCATGACAGGGTTTTGCTATTTCACTCATTGGAAACCTCCTTCCAAATCCTTCATCCATCTTAGGTGCCATCTATTGGCTTTCCTCATCTACTAACATTAGATATGGTTAAAGCACCTCCCAGACAAACGGGATTTTCTTAAAGTATGGCCAAGATTTTCTAATTTATGAGCAAAGCCCGCAAACTCCCGCCCCTCAATGCGCTACGCGCCTTTGAAGCTGCCGCACGCCATTCCAGTTTCATGGCAGCCGCAGAAGAATTGCATGTCACCGCCTCCGCTATCAGCCAGCAGGTCAAACAGCTGGAAGAGTGGCTCGGCCTGGCCCTGTTCCAGCGCCTGCCGCGCGGATTAGCGCTCAGTGACGAAGGGCGACGCTATTTGCCCGGCCTGACCGACGCATTGGACGCCATTGCCGAGGAAACCCGGCGCGTACAGGACAGGGGGGATGATTTCAACCTGACCGTCACCGTCATGCCATCCATGGCCGCCCTGTGGCTTGTGCCACGACTTCACCGCTTCACGGACAGTCATCCCGAAATCACCGTCCGGGTCGTTTCCTCAACAGAACTGGTGGATCTCAATCGCGAAGATGTGGATGTCGCCATCCGCTTTGGGCTTGGCAATTATCCTGGGCTCTTTGTAGAAAAACTAATGGATGAGGAAATCTATCCCGTTTGCAGCCCCATCTTACTGGAAAAGGGGCCGCCGATCGAAACACTGGAGGATCTGAAAAACCACCTCCTGCTTCAGGATAGCGGCAGTGTCTTTCCCTACACAAAGTTATGCTGGCCGGAATGGTTTGCCCATTTTGGTATTGATGAGGTGGATCTCTCCCATTCACCAATCTTCAACGATACCCATTTGACCACAATGGCAGCCGTCTCAGGACGCGGCATTATGCTGGGGCGCAGTGTCCTGACCGCCGATGCGTTGGAGTCAGGCGCGCTGATCAAGCCTCTGGATGTGGATCTACCGGCGGATGTTGCCTATTATTTTGTCTGCCGAAAAGATCGTCAGGAGTTGCCGAAAATCCGCGCCTTCCGTGATTGGCTGCATCTGGAAACAACACGCCCGACCAGCAATTGATGAGGCTCAGCCAGCTCAATCATCTTGCCCGTCGCCCTCTCGCTTCTTGCCGTCAAGTTCCCGACGGATGCGTTCCGCCTCCTGCGTTTCCTTTGTCTTTTCCGCTTTCGTCCGGCCAAAGCGCGCACGGTTCTCTTCCGCCTGGCCTTCCTTCTTGCGTCTTTTCTGCTGTTTGCGGGCCTGTCGCAGATTGATGATTTCCGCCATGGGATCTACATTTTCACCGTTTGTAACACCTATATGCATAGGATAGCTTATAACTTTCCCGCTGCAAGCTGAACGCGCCCACGCCATACAGGAACCGGTCCTTGAAAAAAACCATCATCATTGCCAGCAGTCTTGTCAGCGCCGCGATTGGCGCCGTCTTCCTGGCCCCTTCGGTTATCGACTGGGACAGACATCAGGCTTCCTTCATCACGGCAATCGAACAAGAAACCGGCTGCAGCATCACCGTAAAGGATAAATTCCAGTTTGAATTGCTGCCCTCGCCCCGGCTGACCTTGATCCAGCCGGCCATGCTGGATCAGCAGGGGACAGCGCTCATGAAAGCACGTTGGGCCCGGGCAGAGCTTTCCTGGCGCAAACTGGTTCAGGGAGAAATCCGGGTCGAACGCCTGGAACTGGTGGAACCCTCGGTTGATTGGGATAATGTCACAAGTTGCGACGATGCCACACCGGCATCCCCGGGAAACGGTGGCAACCTGCCGTCCGGCATAGCTGCAGATGAAGAGGCCTTTTCGATCAATTTGGTCTCAGTGAAAGGAGGCCAGTTTACCTATGCCACGCCAACGGGTGCACGCCTGTTCCAGATGGAGGACCTGAATGGCAGCTTTCGCTATGATCCCGACCGGGACCAGGTCATCGGTGACGGCACAGCCCGGATTATCAATCAGGACGCCAATTTCGGCCTTACCTTCACCGGCCTTGGCAAACCTGAACGCCAAAGGGCCAACCTAACTTTGGCCCAGCCGGGCGGCGGCCTTAAGGTGACCCTGACCGGACGCCGGGATGGCCTTGGCAACCCCATTACCGGCAGAGCCAGCCTAGAAGCGGACCAATTAGCCTTTCTGGGGCCGGAACCGTTTCTCCGGGAACTGCCTGATGGCCTCCGGGGGACACTGATCAACTCTCCGGCAAAGCTCGAAACCGATTTTGACCTGCAGGATGAAGCCTTCCAATTCAACAATTTCAATCTCCGCCTGGCCGGGCAGACCGCCACCGGCGCGATTGTCATTCCCTTGGACAACCAGGGCAGCATCAATGCAGCACTCAGTTTCAACCATCTGGATCTGGACCGGCTGGCACAACAGAGACAGATACCTGCTGAAACTGCTTTGGACGACCAAGCGCAGGACGTGGCAGCCAACATCGATACCGTTCAACCAAAAGAAGCTGCCAGCGCCTATCTGACCCAGTTTTTTCACCGGATCGTTTCTCCCGACAGCTGGCGATTTTCAGTAGACATCTCCGCAGACCGGGTCTTGTATCGCAGCGCTCTGATCCATGATATCGCCCTTCATGTTACGCGCGACAAAGAAGCTTTGCGGTTGGACCGGGCAGAAGCCCTGCTGCCGGGCGGATCCGTCCTGGCCATGAATGGCAGTTTGGATTCGAGAAACGGCATACCGGAATTTATCGGTGACATCACTTTTCGGTCAGACGATTTCCGCCGTTTTCTAAGCTGGACCCATCTCGATCCAGCTCACTTTTCCAGCAATCGGCTGCGCAGTGCGGCCGTGAATGCCCAGGTTATTTTCAGCCCCGGCTATCTCGGCTTGCATGCTTTGGAAGGTCAAGTGGACTCGGCAAAGATTTCGGGTTTCCTGGAACAGCAATCCAGCTCGGAGCAGATTTCGATCGAAAGCCGGTTTCGGCTCGACCGGCTCAATCTTGATGCCTATGGCAATGGCGAGACCCTCCCGGCTGTATGGAGCTGGCTGCAATCCGGCTTCAAAGGGGCGGGGCCCGGTTCTCCCGGCGCAAGCCAACAAACGGCAAACACGGCCCCAGAAACCACCGACCCGGCGGTGCCGACCTATTGGAAAACAGACCTGGAGATTGAAAACCTAACCAGCAACGGTCTGCCGATGAAAGACGTCCAGATGACCATTGCCCATGAAGAACAGGGCTTAATGCTGGAACGGTTTCAACTGGGCGATTTAAGGGGGCTGGGCCTCCAGGCGAGCGGCCGCCTGCCCTCCCGCGACAATAACAATAATGCCTCTCTTGCAGTTTCATTTTACCTGCCCGACCCGGAAGAGACCGCTGCACGGTTCGGTGCTTCCTCACAAACCAGGCATCTCTTGCGTCGGTTCGGCCCCGGCAACGGATCCATCCTGCTGGAAGGAGACATCGCGCGCTTGAATACACGCCTTGTTTATGACGGTCAGGAAGGCTGGATAAAGTTGGATAGCGCCGCCCTTTGGGAAGCCGGCGAACTGGCGCTGGCTATCCGGGATGGCGGCATCCGGCTGCCAGACCTGGACCTTCGGAAATTGTCTGGAGAGGCCCGTTTTCAGTCCGACCAGGGTATTGCCTGGCAGGATCTGCAAGGACAATGGATGGACCTCGCCTTTGTCAGCAATGGGACCTATCAAGAAGGCCGCCTGATGGGAAAACTGAAAATGGAAAGTCCGGACATCAATTCATTCAACCAATTGGCGGGAAACTACCTGCGGGCAGAGGGCGCCGTGCAGGCAGAGATGGAATTCCAATCTTTGGAGCTTGATGCCGAAAAGCCCCTGTCCACCATTCAGGGGAAGGGAACATTATCCGGCGCAGTCACACTGACGCCGGGCACGGAACTGGCGGCGGACAGCAAACTTGCCCCTATCCGACGCTTACGAGAGTTCATGGTCACCGCTTTTGACGGGGCCATGCCTCTAAAAGGTGCTATTTCTTTGGACAATGGCCAGCTCAAAATATCGAATCTCAATTTACAGGGCGCGCGCGGGACAGGCACCGCCGCTGTCAAACTGAACACCGAAACCATGCGACTTTCCGGCAAATTATCCCTGTTGGCCACTGGCCAACAGGACCCGGAATTCACTTTACAGGCTAACGGGCCGGCAGACCGGCCCAATCTGAAAACCGCTGGGAAATGGCTGGCCGGGCAATAGTCCGACCGATCATCCGTCAGCTGACGACAATATTTTGAAGGACAAAGGTCCGAATCGCGCTCGACAGGTTGCCAGTACGTTTCCGGTCAATGTCGGTCACGACCTGATTCACCGACACTTTCTTTGACGTCGCGATACTGCGCAAGCTATCCCAGAAAATATTTTCCAGAGATATGCTGGTCCTGTGACCTGCGATGACGACGGAACGTTTTTTGATTTCGGACGGATCATACTTGTCGTTGGCTGTTACCACGCCCATTGCTGCCCCTACTTCTTTCATACTCTTCTCATTACCAATTTTGACGCATCCCAACCGGATTCATCACCCTAGCGTCGATTAACCATTTCTCCCATGGGGGCGAACCTAGCAGCAGATGGTTAACGAAAGCTTACCAAAATCCTTAATATCCAAAAAAACAGCGTTGTTTTTTCAATTTTTGTGTGCAGTAAAAATCACCAGCTGAGATCTGCTGCTAAAGCACGATATACAAGGCTTTTGGTCCAGTTTTCCCGCCCAAAACCAACCTCAGAAACCAAAACTTTTGCGTGTATAGGCAACCGTTGCGTTCCTACCCGGAATACGATTCCGTTAATAATTTGGGCCAAAACGTTAAGGTGCTTTTCTCGAGAAAAGCGGGTCAAACACCCATGAAGGCACAAATCTCCAAAACCGCCTGGCTCAGGTTCCCGTCTTCCGTATGGCCGGATTTCTTGCGCGGCTTTAATCCATGATCTCCATCCGGCAACCAGCGCAAGATGACATCCTGTGGCAGATTCATAGCCTCGACGGCATCACGACCACCAAAAGGATCCCTTTCTCCCTGGCAGATCAAAGTTTTAGATTTCAAATCTGAAAAATGCTCAATCCGGAGTTTCTCCGGTTTGCCCGGCGGGTGGAACGGATAACCAAGACAGACAACCCCCAGCACCGGCAGTTCGGTAGCAATCAAGCTTGCCATCCGCCCGCCCATCGATTTGCCGCCGATAAACAGTTTGTCGGCGCCGCCCAGTTCCTGCAACACCTCGCGCCAGCATTCCAACAGTTTCGGCGCCCGATCCGGCGGCCGTTTTTTTCCATCGACCCGTCGGGCGGCCATATAGGGAAATTCAAATCGGGTAACGGCAACGTCCCTTTCCGCCAGCCCCTCTGCGATCTGATTCATGAAGGGGGTATCCATACCTGCCCCGGCCCCATGGGCCAAAACCAGTTGATACCGGGCGTTTTCCGGGCCGTTTTTCAGCAATTCCATGTCTCTTCTCCTTCCCCGATCCGACTGTAAATTCCCACAGGGCGCCTTTAGTGTTTTGAGTTGGTTAAACCGGTCAAAAAATCTTTCGTTGTCAAGGCTCTGTTAATGATTTTACTATTATCTTACGATGTTCTGGACGTAGTCTGAACTGCGCGTAACAAATAAGGATGACTGGCCGTGTCTGACCTAGCCCTTGCAGAATCCCAAGACCTCACCACGCTGGATGAGGAACAATTGGTAACAATGACCGTGGACAATCAGCTCTTCGGCATTCCCATTCTGAAGGTCCAGGATATTGTCGAACCCGATCAGATCACTCCGGTTCCACAGGCACCTGGCGCGATCGCCGGCGTCCTGAACCTGCGCGGACGCATTGTTACCGTTATTGATCTTCGGGAATGTCTGGGTGCGCCGGAAGCCGAAGAAACAAAACAAATGAGCGTGACCGTTGAATATAAAGGCGATCTCTATACGTTATTGGTCGACAGCATCGGCGACGTACGCTCCCTGCCACGCAAGAATTTCGACAAGCCCCCGGCCACGCTGGCCGATAATTTGAGGAGCCTTTGTTCCGGCATTTTCCAATTGGAACATGATCTGCTGGTGGTTTTGGATGTCGAACGCATCCTGGACGAAGAAACCATCATGAAAACCCCGCGCCGCACGCGAAAACGCCGCAAGATCGAATTGATCGAACAGGCGAAGACAAAGGTCGAAACAGAAAGCGTCGAAACGGAAGAAGCCGACGAGCAGGATAACTGCGCCCCGGAGAAACCCAAAACCAAGCCTGCTACAAAGAACAAGCCCGCAAGCCCGGCCCCCGCTGCTAAGAAATCAGCCGCACCAGCCCCCAAGAAGGAAAGCGCTGCCGTAACGGAGCCGGAGCCAGAGGAGGAAGAAGCAGCCGAAGACAGCTTTACCCCGCCGCCGTCCGAAGATCTGGAAGCAAGGGCCCTGCAGGCGGTAGAAGCTTATGCCGCAAAGATCGACAGCGATCCGATCTTGAATGATCTGTTCAAGGATGTTGGTGACCCGGAGATGCTCGACCTGCTGATGGCCTTGTTCAATGCCGCTTTCGAAGTGCCGGGCGCTGGAAAACTGGAACCGGCTTACATGACCCTGATCAATCAACCGGGACTTGGCGACGATCATTTCATGCAGGCCGGAACTGCCATGCATTCCACCCTCACAGAAATGAAGTTAAGCCCGGAGGAAACGGACAAGATCATGCGTGTGATCGATGAAGTACGCATCAAAGTGCTCGACACCTGATACCAACCGGAATTTCTTTCACCAAAACGGACCTGTTTCTAGGTCCGTTTTTTTGATTTCAATGACAAACCCGCGTTCCGAAAGAACGCGGGTTCCTGTTTTTTTATGGAATATTTGGACTGACGGAATGATCAATGGGCGGTATGTCTGATCCGCGCGATTTCATCCCGTACCATGAGCTTCTCATGTTTGATTTCACGTAGAACATTATCATCCGGCAACGGCCGGACTTGTTCGGCATGGAGACGTTGTTCCAAATCGGCATGTTTTGCTTTAAGCGACTGGATACGGTCCTGTGAGCTCATTGAGAGTCCCTCCACTGGTTAGCGAGATCAGTGTAGGCAGGACCCTTGGACCAGAAGGGCACAAACAATGATGAAGCCATAAGGCGGCCATGACAGGATGATATGCAGCAATCCTGACTATATTATGAAGCTATGCTCTCCATCTGGCTGGTCATCAATATGTACAATGCACCCGTATGGGCCGGGGTCCGGCCCGGTTTTTTTATAGAAGACGCTTGTCGCGCCTCTCAAGTATGGTACATCATTCAGCGGAGATGTCGAGCGATGAATGATAAAAGAAAACTTCTGGTAGGAATCTCAGGGGCTTCCGGTGTGACCTATGGGATCCGTTTACTCGAAACCCTTGCTGAGCTTGGGGTTGAGAGCCATTTGATCCTATCGAAAGCCGCAGAAATGACCATCGCTTATGAGACGGATCATACCCCAAAATCCATCCGCGCCATGGCGGATGTGGCCTATGCCACCGGAGATATGGGCGCTGCCTGTTCCAGCGGTTCTTTTCCAACCGACGGTATGATTGTCGCACCCTGTTCCATGAAATCGTTGGCCGAGATCGCCACCGGGGTCACCAGCACCCTTTTGACACGGGCCGCCGATGTTGTCTTGAAAGAGCGCCGGCGCCTGGTTTTGATGGTTCGCGAAACCCCGCTTACCAATGTCCACCTGAGAAACATGCTCACCGTTTCTGAAATGGGCGGCATCATCGCCCCGCCGGTACCCGCCTTTTATACCCGACCGGAAAGCCTGGAAGAGATGGTTGACCATTCCATCGGCCGGGTTCTGGATCTCTTCAATCTGGATACCGGTAAGATCAAACGCTGGAAGAGCGAGCAATAGGTCAGCGCCCCTGTCCAGGGCTGATCCGCCCCGAACAAAGGGGTAGGTGTAAAACTGACTTTTCAGTCAATAAACCCAAAGCTTCAGCGGCTTCTTCCGCCCGCAAGGGTAGTGTGCCACACTCTATCGGGTAGGAATCGTATTTTTTCATATCAATGCCATCGGAAAACCGGCAAAAGGTCTGTGATTTTGTGCGTTAATCTCTATGATTGTGAACACAGAACCCAATGTAAGAATTTGAAGGGGGTCCGCCATGCGCATGACGCGTGAACATAAAACCAAAATCGTCGCCACACTGGGTCCTGGTACGTCCAGCAAGGAATCAATTCAGGCCCTGTTCGAAGCCGGTGTCGACGTGTTCCGGCTTAATTTCAGTCACGGTGCCTATGAAGAACACAAGGCACGACTGGACGCGATCCGCGAAGTGGAAAATGAAACCGGCCGTCCGATTGCGGTCCTCCTCGACCTCCAGGGGCCAAAACTGCGCGTTGGCACATTCGCCAACGGCCCCATCGAGCTTGCCACCGGAGACCGGTTCCAATTGGACCTGGATGACATTCCCGGCAGCCAGGAACGCGTGACCCTGCCACATCCGGAGATTTTCGAAGCCCTTCAGCCGGAAACCGACCTGCTGCTGGATGATGGCCGTGTACGCCTGCGCGTCAAAGAGTGCAGCGAGCGCCATGCAGTAACGGAAGTGATCGTCGGCGGCCCCCTGTCTGACCGCAAGGGGGTGAATGTGCCAGGTGTAATCCTGCCGATTTCCCCGCTCACCGAGAAAGACCGCCGAGACATGGAGTTTGGCCTGGAAGCCGGCGTCGATTGGTGTGCATTGAGCTTTGTCCAACGCCCGGAAGACATGGAAGAGGCCAAACGCCTTGTGGCAGGCCGCGCCCTGGTGCTTGCCAAGCTGGAAAAACCGGCCGCCATCGACAGCCTGGAAGAGATTGTTGAACTCAGTGATGCGATCATGGTCGCACGCGGGGATCTGGGTGTGGAGATGCCGCCCGAGGATGTGCCGATCCTGCAGCGCCGTATCGTCAAGGCCTGCCGCAAGGCGGGCAAGCCGGTGATCGTTGCGACCCAGATGCTCGATTCCATGGTCGACCGCCCCGTGCCAACCCGCGCAGAGGCGACCGACGTTGCCAATGCGGTTTACGAAGGGGCCGATGCGGTCATGCTGTCCGCAGAAACCGCGGTTGGCGACTACCCGATCGAGGCGGTCAAAATGATGAACCGCATCATCATCCGAGTGCAAAAGGACGAGGAATATTGGAAGAGCCTGGCGGCCGACCGATCAGAACCGGAAGCCACCACGGCTGATGCCATCAGTGCCGCCGTACGCCAGGTCGCTGCTACGATCTCTGCTGCGGCCATTGCAACCTATACCACGTCCGGCTCCACCACATTCAGAATGGCCCGCGAACGGCCTTATGCACCGATCATCGGCCTCACTCCGCGCATTCAGACCGCCCGCCGACTGGCGTTGGTTTGGGGCGTTCATTCCGTGCGGGCACCAGATGCCAAAAGCATGGAAGATATGGTGGATACCGCCGTCCATCAGGCCCGTATCGATGATTTTGTCGAAACCGATGACCGTATCGTGATCACCGCCGGCGTCCCCTTCGGCACACCAGGCAAAACCAATATCATGCGCATTGCCCGCATTCATCCCAAAGGCCAGCAGGTCTGATAGATCTAACGCTGTTCGAATAATCTGGCTCAGCCGGAAGCGCTCTTAAGTAGCGTCTTCCGGCAGCCCGTCTTCCAGAACCTTAAGCCGTTTTCGGACACTGAATAGATAGGGATTGACTTCAAGCGCTCTCCGATAGGCGTTGATCGCCGCCTTGGCATTTCCCAGAGCTTCAAAATTCATCCCCAAACCGGCCAGCGCTCCGAAATGGCGGGGCTCCAGATCCAAAGTGCGATCCACATCTTCAACCGACTGCTCGAACTCGCCCAACATATAACGGACCGTGGCCAACTTATTCCAGGCCTCCGCATAATCCGGATCAATTCGGATGATTTCCTGGAACAGATCAATGGCATTAACCAATTGACCACTGCCCATGGCCTGAATGCCCCGCTGCATAAGCCGCTCCACATCCTCGCGACCATGATTGCCCCAGATTGACCAGATCTGTGCCTCCAACAGTTTGGCCTGCGCCAAGGAAATACGTGCCTTAAGCTCGGCAAATAATGGCGGCAGGCGTTGATCATTTTGATCGGCCGCCGCCCCGCTGCCAAGACAGGCAACGATCATGAGTGCCGGTAGGTAAATACGCAATATGCGCCACATCATCTGACCCATTCAAAACCAGTCCGGCCATAAGAATAACAAAATCAGGTTTCCACGCCCACTCACAAGTGGTTTAACCCGTTGCGATGTTCCGTTACTATCCTGGCAAGATGACTGATAACAAAGACTGTTTTTCCTTTTCTGTCGGACAGGCCCGGGATCGTTTCCTGGCCGCCTGTGACAGTGCCCATATTCCGGTCACCGCCTTTCCCGGCACCGCGACCGGGACCGAGGATGACAGACAACAGGTCTTTGCTGATATTGCCCGCTTTGGCTCCCCCTCCGCCTCAAGAGTTTTGTTGTTGGCCCCTGCTGAGGGTGGCTTGTCGGCCTATCTTTCCGCCGGTCTGATCACAGCTGCTGTCCAAGAGAAGCTATACCGCCATCTGGCACGCGATGTGGCGCTGTTGCTAGTGCATGCCATCAACCCCAAAGGCCCGCTCTGGCCCGTTTCCGGTGTCGATATTCCACGGCCAGAGGATTGGGAGGACAGTATGCTTGCCCAGGCGGAAGAGCGCTTTCAGTCCCGCCCCAAACCCCCGACAGCCTTTGACCGGCAAAGCCTGTCGAACCGCCGTCTCTCCGATATGATCGAACCTGCCTGGGACCGAACTGTCATCAACACCATCGCCGATCAGTTCCTGGAGGAATGTGATCGCCTCTATATATTGGAACTGGCCGAAATGCCGGGGTCAGCTGGCGAATTGTCGCTGACCTGCGATGATCCCTCAGCCTGGCTGCCACAGCAGCCGAAAAATCGCGAATATGTGCCTGAAAGCAGCCTGTCCGGTCATTTTGCCGGCTTTGCCGGCTTGCATCATTCCTATGCCGCGCTGGCGCGGTTTGGAACGACCCCCCGGGTTCCGGCCCGGTCGGAGGATAAAAACAAAGATCGGTTCATTCCCGACGCCCGGCCGGAATGGGAAAACCCGGTCAGGGAAAGCGGAACAGACCTGATCACTGGCTGCATCAAGGCCATCGGTGCGCTGGAATAGCGGCTCAGACAACACGCCCGTCTGAGAGAAAAACCGGCAATTCCCCAGATAGAACGCGGCCGTTGATCGCGGCAATGGGCCGGATATTGATCAGGCTGTTGGTCAAAAAGCCCGCCTGCACCTGATCCAGCCCATCCGAGGACAGACTGGCCTCTTCAATATTCAAGCCGTTTTGAACCGCCAGGTCCAAAACGGACCGCCGGGTGATGCCGGGCAAAACACCATCCGAAATCGGCGGTGTGATCCAAGTACCATCCGCTCTTTTGAGAAAAATGTTGGCCGCCGCGACACAAGCGACATGCCCAGCATTGTTCAACAGCACCGCATCATCAAAGCCATCAGCCTTCGCCGATTGCAGGGCCAGTATATTGTCCAGATAGTTCAGCACCTTCAACCGGCTGAGCGGTGATCCTTCGTTACGTCGGAATTCACTTACCATCAGCCGTGCCGGCGGCAGCTCCGTAGGCTCCCGCCCGGACGGGCTGCAGGTGATCAGAATTGTTGGCACGTTCGTTTCCGGCGGCAGCAAACCACGAGGCCCGGTGCCTCTCGTGACCGTCAGGCGCAATGACGCATGCTCCAGGCCGTTTTCCGCCAGCAACAGATACATGGTGCTTTCCAGCATATCGTCATCTTGGGCAATATCCAGCTTCAACACCGTCAAAGAACGACGCAGCCGCTGGAGATGCTCCCGGCAATGCAGGATTTTCCCTTCGGCCGCTTTCAGGGTTTCAAACAACCCATCCGCCAATAAGAAGCCCCGGTCGTTAGGCGCTATCTTCGCCGCATCCGCATCGATAATCGCGCCATTCAACCAGCTTTTCATCAAGCGGCATCCTCGATCTGGCAGGCAAGCCGCAGGAAGTTCTCCAGGATCTTATGGCCGCCTTCCGTTAAAACCGCCTCGGGATGGAACTGCACTCCAAAAACCGGATAGCTTTTATGCCGGAATGCCATGATCTCACCTTCATCGGTGCGGGCAGAAACCGACAGATCCGCTGCCTCACCAGCCTCCAGTTCCACGATCAGGGAATGATAGCGGGTTACTTTTAGCGGGTTCGGTAACCCTTCAAACAAATCCGTACCGTTATGATCAATTTCCGTGGTTTTACCGTGCAATGGCTTGATCGCCCGAGAAACCTTTCCACCATAGACCTGGCCGATCGCCTGATGACCCAAACAAACACCGAGAAGCGGTATATGCGGCCCTAGCTTTTCAATCACTTCCAACGAGACACCCGCCTCATTCGGCGTGCAAGGACCGGGAGAGATGACAATGGCTTCAGGGGCCAGGTCACGGATTTCATCCACGCAGAGCGCATCATTGCGCACAACCTTGATCTCGCGCCCCAATTCTTCCAGATAGCGTGCCAGGTTATAGACAAATGAATCGTAATTATCGATCAGCAGGATCATGGATCAGCCCGCCGCCTTGATATCTGCAAAAGACGACCGGCCCGACGACATGGCATCAAAGGCTTCAAACAGACGCTTGGCTTTGACCAGTGTTTCTTCATATTCCGAACGCGGATCCGAATCCGCCACAATGCCACCCCCGGCCTGGAACGCGACTTGCCTATCTTTAATCGCCAATGTGCGGATCAGGATGCTGGTATCCATATCACCGGCGAAACTAACATAACCCAACGACCCGCAATAGGGGCCACGGCGCTTCGGCTCCAACTCGGCGATGATCTCCATGGCGCGCACTTTCGGCGCGCCTGTGATCGATCCGCCGGGAAAACTTGCAGCCAACAGGTCCACCGCATCCTTGCCGGGTTTCAACGCCCCTACCACCGCCGACACAAGATGATGGACGGACGCATAACTTTCCAGCGCACACAATTCAGGAACAGCCACAGTATGCGGCGCACAGACCTTTGAAAGATCGTTGCGCAACAAATCGACGATCATGACATTTTCCGCCCGGTCCTTGTCACTGGCCAAGAGATCCGCTGCCAATGCGCGGTCTTCTTCCGGATTATTGCTGCGGCCACGGGTGCCCTTGATCGGCCTGGTTTCCACCCGGCCCGCTTCTACCTTCAAGAAACGTTCCGGTGAAGACGAAGCAATCACACCGTCGCCCGTGTCGAAATATCCACAAAAGGTCGCGGCATTCATCTGTCGGAGATGCTTATAGAAGGCCAGCGGGCTGAAATTTTCCGGCAATGGCGCATGAAAGCGCTGGGATAGGTTGGCCTGGAAAATATCGCCTGCATAGATATAGTCGATCACCTTCTGGACCTTGGCCTCATATCCCGCCTGGCTGTCGCTGGACTGCCATGTCAGTGGCGGCATAATCATGGCGGGCCACCCCTGGCGACCGGCTGTTTTCAACCGTTTCAGGAACCAGGATGCTCTTTTGCGTGCCTGTTCCAGGCGGGCTTTTTCTTCTGTTTCCGGGAAACCGGTGCTGATCACCCAGGCCTTTTGGGCGTTATGGTCGAAGGCCAAGACCACGTCAAAAAGCCCCACCGCCATTGGTGAAAAAGACATATCATCGGCCTGATGATCCGGGAGGTTTTCCAAGCACCATCCAAGATCGTAACCGAAAAGACCGGCCGCCCCGCCCTGGAAAGCCGGCAGGTTCGGGTCGCGTTCCAGAGGAAAAGCCGACAATTCCTTTTTAAGAATATCAAACGGGTTTTCTGTAACCGGACTGCCATCGACCAAAACCGCATCATCGCGCGCTTCGATCACGCGATAAGGGTCCGCGGTGATATAGGAAACACCGCCCAAACGGGGATCCACCATGGCACTGTCAAGAAACAAGGCATGGGACAGATCGGCAAAATCCGGGAAGATATCCGCAGGATCGACAAATGGGATTTCTTTGATGACGGCGGGAAGGCTCATGACCGGTAACCGCGTTCCTGAATTCAAATCTGGTTCAACAAAGCACATATTATAACGCGCCCAGCCCAACAGGATCTTAGGCTGAGCGACTTATATAGGCTTGCCTGCGAAGAGTCCAAAAACAATTCGGCCTCCGGGGAGCCTTTATCCCCGAAGACCGAAATTTCCCTGCCCCACTTTTGTAACTTGTTATCCCGCGAAGGCAAACCGCAAGGCAACCACCGTCAAAACCCCTCCGCCGACCGCAATCAGAGTATGGCACCGGAGGGCCAGCAGGACTGTCACCGCCACTGCCACGGTTTCCGCAAATCCCGTCGCCAGGGCCGTCGGCGTGACAATGGCTGCCAGAACCGCTGCCGGCATCGCCTCAAGGGCTGCCGCCACCCGCCCCTTGATTGCGACCTTGCCGATGATCCAATAACCAGTGAAACGGGTCAGTGCCGTGACCAGTGCCATCCCCAGGATCGTCGCATAGATTGCATAACTCTCGCTCATGCCGCTTGCTCCTCACGATAAAAAACCGCCCCGGCGATCACACCGGCCAAACCGCCGAGGAAGATGTACCAGACACCCGGCAGGAAATGATGCGCCAGCACCGCGGTAAACACACTGGCCACGATGGGTGGTGCGGAATGAGAGCCTTTCCAGAATCCCATGACCAGGGTGGTGAAAACCGCGGTGAACACAAAATCAAACCCGTATACGGCGGGATCCTCGACCAGATGACCGAATTTTACCCCCAACACGCTGAACAGGATCCAGTTCAGGTAAAAGGGCAGGATCACCCCCATCACATAGGCCGCCGTCAGCGGTTTCTTCGCACTATGTTTGATCGCTGTCGCCCAGGATTCATCCGACATCACATACAGGAACGACCAACGGCACCAAGCCGGCAGATGCCGGATCCGGGGGCCCAGCGCCGCCCCCATCAGCACATGACGCAGATTGACCAGCAAGGTCACGCCGATAATCGTCAATATCGGCACCGGCGTTGCCCAGATGCCAAGGGCGGTGAACTGCGATGCCCCCGCATAGACCAAGCCGCTCATGGCCATGATGTCCCATTGATCCAAACCCGCGCCAGCCGCCAAAGCCCCGACCATAAGGCCAAAGGGGGCTGCCCCGACTGTCAGCGGTATCATATCGAAAAACCCTTTCAGGAAAGAGCTTTCCGCATCCATCGTCTTCATATCGGCCGCAATAGATGTTTCCTGCATATCGTACAATTACCCACATAGTTGCCTATTCCGGCAATCTAGTCAGCTTGGCTGTTCTTTTATTGTAAAAAATTGCAGCTCGGCACGCTGAGCGCAGTTTTCCTTGGCTTTTGGTGATTAGGCATTTAATAAAGGCTGCCGCTCCAGAAGGGGGCTGTAGCTAAATATTAGGTATTTCCGGGGGGAATATGAAAAATTTGACGTTTTTTACGCTGATCGTCCTGGTCGGCGGCATTTTGGCGGGTTGTCAGGGGAATTCAGCTTATTATGGCAAGGGGCCGATGGTTCTGTCCCCCAACTCACAGATGCATTTCGAAAAATATCTCACATCCAATCCCAGCACCTTTCTGGTCACGACGGATGGACGGAACAGCTATTATCGTTACTGCCCAGACACCGCCTGCCGTACAGAGCCGGTGACAGTCGGGCTCTATAATTGCGAAAAACACTATGGCAAGGAATGCCGGATCTATGCCGTCAAAGACAAGGTTGTTTGGCAGTTTGATGCGAGTAACCAGCAAGGTGTTGCATACAAACCGAACAATCAGCAGAACATCACGCACCAATTTCTCGCGGATTGGGGCGGATTATTCAGCGACAAACTAATGTCCGCTTCTTTCAGCCATTCCATGAATGGGAAACTGTCATTCTACAATAGTGAAACCGGCATTTGTAACGGGACCTTCCGTATCGATCAGGATAGCGCCAAACCCGTCACCGACCAAAATGCGGTTGAATACAAAGGTGATTGGGCGCTGAGCTGCGGAGAGGGCCAATCCGCACAGGGCGATGTGCGCATGGTTCTCAACGAAAAGGGTAAAGTCACCGACCTCGCTGGAAATGGCGAAGATGAAAACGGGCAACCGCTCGTCTTCAAAAAGACCAATCCATAACCTGACAGCCACAATGATATGCAAGCCGCCCTGTTAGCAGGGCGGTCTTATCTTGCTGAGCTTTCTTAGAAGTTTTTGAAAAATTGGGGAATTTTTAACTATGTTGAGAAAAATCGTTCTGACCGTGCTTGTTGGCGGCTTACTCGCTGCCTGTCAGGGTAACTCCGCCTATTATGGGAAGGGTCCAATGACACTGTCTAACCGGACACAAATGCATTTTGAAAAATATCTATCGTCCAATCCCAGTACTTTCATGGTCACTGTTGACGGACGCAATTCCTATTATCGCTACTGCCCAGACACCGCGTGCCGCACAGAACCGGTGACCGCCGGGCTTTATAATTGCGAAAAATTCTATGGCAAGGAATGCCGGATCTATGCCGTCAAAGACAAGGTCGTTTGGCAGTTTGATGATCAATACCAACCAATTGAAGAAACCCTTAAAAATGCTAAATCAGCTAAGCTTGATATGGATTGGTCCGGAGTTCTCGATGGCCATCCCACCCAGATGCATTTCGATAAGGGCCTTGAAGGTAAATTGACCCTGATTTCAGATGAGACCGGAGAATGCAAAGGTGACTTCAGCTTGAATGAAAAACCTGGCTCCACCCGATATCCAGGTGATTGGCGCCTTGAATGTGCCAAAGGCCAGAAAGCCAAAGGCAAGTTGACCCTAACCACGACCAGAAGCGGTGAAATCCAATTCATCAACGCCAGCGGCAAGGATCGCGACGACACCTATGTCCGCATGTATCTGAGCTATTAATCAAACGCGCGTTGATAGCATTTGGGCGTGACACCGATTGCACGCTTGAAGTTTTTCGTGAAATGGGCCTGGTCGTAGAAGCCGCAGGAAATGGCGGCTTCGGCCAGGTCCGTTCCTTTTGTCAGCATAGATTTCGCCTCATTGATCCGGCGGTTCATGCGATAGGCATGGGGACTGATCCCCAGGTGCTTCCGAAAGGCACGGATCAGACGAAACTGATTCATCCCCGCTAACGCTGCCAGCTCTTCCAGGCCAATATCCTCGGCCAGGTTGTCATTCATGAAATCACAGACTTTGCGAACCAAATCACGATCGTCACCAATGCTCCGCATCTGGTCCCGGCCATCGGCATAACGGCGGATCAGGTAGCCCAGCATCTCACGCAGACCGGTCTCACGCTCCAGGCGCTCACCATCCCCTTCGAACAGGCCGTGCAACCGGCAGAATAACCGGCATAAAGCCTCATCCTCGAATTGCGGCATTTTAAAATAGGGAAGTCCCGCCGGCCGCTCCCCAATTTCTTCCGCGATCTGCCGCATCAAAACCTGGCTCGGGTAGATCGTCCGATATTCCGAGCCCTCTTCCCCGGGCCGGCAATCATGCAGGTCATCCGGGTTGATGACCAGGGTCGTACCTTTTCCCCAGACCCGCTCCTCACCCTTGTTGCGATAATTCTGACTGCCCTGGATAATATGCCCCAAAACAAATGTATCGTGGGTATGGGGCGCGAAACAGTGGGTCCGGAACCGGGTATGCATGCATTCCAGGTTCCCCAATTCCGGCAGGACCCAAATCCGGCTGGAATTATCATTCACCGCATGCTGTGGCGCCGCCGCAGACTGTGGAACCGTTGCCTGCTCAGCCATGGCAGGCATTCCGGTAGGCACCCGGCGTCACACCAACCACCCGCTTGAAGATGCGTGAAAAATGCGCCTGATCGTAAAAACCGCAATCCAGGGCAGCCGCGCTTAGGGTCACGCCATTCTTCAACAATCCCCGCGCCGCCTCGACACGGCGGTTGATGACATACGCATGGGGGGTCATTCCCATTTCCTTGCGAAAGGCCCGTATCAGCTGATACCGGTTCAACCCGGCGATTGTTGCCATATCCTCCAGACCAAATTCCTGGTCCAGGCCATCGCGGACAAAATCACAGACCTTGGCAACCGGTGAGGATTCATCACCGATCCTACCCGGTACCGGTTTCTGATCACCATGATGCAAAACCAGATGGGTCAGCGTTTCCAGCATGAGGCTTTCCGCCTCCAGCGGACAACCTTCGCTTTCCAGCAGCCGATGCAGCCGGCCGATCCGCTCGCTCAAGAGACGATCTTCCACATAACAGTTTGAAAACCAGGGGATATCGCCGGAGCCGCCACATTCCTCATTGGCCTGTCGCATCAATTCAACCGAGGGATAAAACATGCGGTATTCATACCCCTCTTCGCCCGGTCGACCGTCGTGCAAATCCCCGGGATTGATGATGGTCAGGCTTGTGCCAGGTGTCAGGGCGAAATCAAGGCCACGGCTGCGGCAATGCTCGACCCCCTGTTCGACACGGCCAAAAACAAAAGTGTCATGGAAATGCGGGCTATATTGATAGTCCTGAAACCGGGCATGAAGGCATTCCAGGTCGTCAAAACGGGAATCGACCCACAAATGCGCTCGCTCCCGCGGGCTGAGCTCGCCGGTTTCAAAAGGGTTGTCTTTTGCACATACCATGGTCATTAGCTGAGTATACCCCCTGCGGCGGAAACTCTCTTGTAAATAATTGCACGTCCCAAGGGATATAAGCCGACATTGCCGTTATGCCAACGTTGCGCCCTCTTTTTTGGAGGAGGTTTCCGCGCGTTTTTTCTTCAGGCGGCTTGAGCGCAGCTCGCCCGCAGAATCCAATATCGGATAAGCAACCGATGTAAGATGGGCATTAATACGTTTCAAATCGCGGATGATATCGAGATGCATGGCCGAGGTTTCGATGGCCTCCGGCCGCCCCTGTTCCAGGCGCTGATAATGGTTTTCCGCCGCGACCTTCTCCAGGTTGCGCACTTCATCCTTTTCCTGAATCAGTTTTCGGGCATGTGACATCTCTCCAGAGATGAACACCCCCAGCGCAAGTCGCAGATTATTGTGTACCCGACGGAAGAGCTGATCCAATTCCGACTCGCCTTCCGGTGAAAAACGCAAGCCACGCTTTTCCTTTTTCACCGCCAGATCCACAAGATTTTCCGCAATGTCACCGATATGTTCCAAATTGGTGCAAAAAGCCATGATCTCACCACATTGCAGGCTTTCCTGCTCATCCAGGGATTCCCGGCGCACCGCCGCCAGATACAGCTTCACAGCCTCATAAACCCTGTCGATCTGATCATCCCTGCGGGCAATCTCGGCAATCACCTCCGGATCACCGCCCTCGCGTACCGCCGCCATGGAATCGGCCAGCATCGCATCGACCAAATCGCCCATACGCAAGACCTCCCGGGAGGCATTCGCCAGGGAAATAGCCGGATCCAACCCTTCCTCGTAGCCGAGATTGCGTTGGTGCATCTCCTGTGGCTGACCTTCATCCTGATCCTTGATCAACCGCTCTACCAGTTTTGCCGCCAATCCAACAACCGGCAGGAACAGAACCGCCAGACCAAGATTGAACAGGGTATGCATATTAACCGCCATGCGCACCGGATCCGGGTCGAACGTCGCAAGATAAGGTTGGATGAGGCCTAGCAGCGGCAAGGCAATCACACAGCCGGTCAGCTTGAAAAGGCCGTTGCCGACGGCAACCATCCTTCCCTCACGCGGGCCGTGGAGCGTCGCCAGGAATGGCGGTAACGCGCCTCCGAAATTCGCCCCCAGCACCAATGTCAGCGCCAACCCCACCGGAATAGCCCCCGTGGCAGCCAGCGAGCAGACAAGCAGGACCGTCGCCAGGCTGGAATGGGCGAGCCAGGTAAGCACCGCCGCCAGCAGAATGGCAATCAGCGGTTCCCCATCGAGCGCCCCGACAATGACCGGCACCGTGGGGGAGGCACGCAGGGGTTCCGAACTGGCAACAATCAGGCCGAGCGCCAGAAGGATCAACCCGAGACCAATGAAAATCCGACCGGCATTCTGCGGCCGTTTGCCTTTGCTGGAAGCATGCAACAAAAAGCCGCCAAATAGTAAAATCGGCGATAGCCAGGAAATATCAAAGCTGAAAACCTGCGCAATCAAGCTTGTCGCCACATCCGCGCCCAGCATGATCGCCAGGGCGACCGGCAGGGCAACAATGCCGCGCGCGGCAAAATCCGCCGTCATCAGGCAGGTCGCCGTGCTGCTTTGAACCAGTGCGGTAACGCCCAGCCCCGCACCAAAAGCCGCAAAACGGTTTCGCAGCCAGTGCGACAGAAAAGCCTGCAACCCATTACCAAATGCCCTTTGAGCACCCGTCCGGACCATCCGCATGCCCCAGAGCAGCAGGGCAACCGCCCCCAATAGATTCACAAGCAACATTGTCGCAGACATTCAGCACCTGTCCTTTTCTTTATTATGGTTTTCTTTTCCGTGTCTTCCCGACCATGCAGCCATAAGCACAGGAATCACAGAAGCTTACATTGTTACATTTTTGTTACAGGTTAAAATCTATCATTTCTAGCCGTTTTTGCGGCCAATCCCATCATTTTTCCGGCATTTACCCGATCCATTATCGTAACCCCGCATTCCTTAAAATCTGTTAAGGACCGGAAAATCACACAGAATGCACAGTTTCCCTTGCAATCCCAAAGAAAGCCCGCATATGAGAGGGGCCGAGGCAGGCGCCTCCAGTCACAATAATTGCATTTTTCAAGGCCAGCGCGGGGGCCGGGTTTTCAGTATGGATATTCTTTTTGTAATCGGTGGATTGATTCTCCTGTTTTTTGGGGGCGAAGGTGCCCTTCGAGGTGCGATCGCGCTGGCCAAGAAACTCTGTGTCTCCCCCGCGATCATCGGCCTGACAGTCATTGGTTTTGGCACCTCGGCACCGGAACTGGTGGTAACCCTTCAGGCCGCACTGGATGGCCAGCCCGACCTGGCGATCGGCAATGTGGTCGGCAGCAATATTTCCAATCTGCTATTGATCCTAGGGTTGGGTGGATTGATCACCCCCCTGGTCTGCTGCCCGAAGGCAATCCGCCGCGACGGTGGCATGATGCTGGCCTCCATGGTGGTGCTCACCATTCTAGGCCTGACGGGCAAAATCGTTTTTTGGCAGGGCGCCCTGATGCTGTCCACCCTGCTGGTTTTCCTCAGTTGGTCCTATTATCAGGATAAGAAGAAAAACGCCGCTTCGGATTTGCATGAGCGGGAGATGGAAGAACTTCAGAATGTGCCTGAAAATCCGCTCGTGATTGGCGGATATCTGCTGGCCGGTTTTGCCGGTTTGGTCTTCGGCGCGCATCTGCTGGTCGAGGGCGCTGTCAATATCGCGACCGATTTCGGCATCCCTGAATCCATTATCGGGCTGACCCTGGTGGCCCTGGGTACCTCCCTGCCGGAATTGGCCGCCACGGTGGTTGCCGCCATGCGCAAGCATGCCGATGTTGCTGTTGCCAATGTCATGGGCTCCTGCATGTTCAATGTGCTGTCCATCCTGGGCATTACCGCGATGGTCGAACCGCTGACCATCGCCGATGACATCCGCCAATTCGATATCTGGGTCATGCTGGCCGCTTCCCTGGTATTGGTTCCCATGCTGAAGGGGGATTCAAAAATCTGCCGCCGGGACGCGATATTCCTGGTCTGTGGCTATCTGGCGTATATCGGCTCCATCGGCACGCGCATATGGGCGTAAACGCCAAGTCATATAAAAAATCTATAGCCTGAAAGCTCTCATTGAGAGCAAGCATATGTTTTACCAATGCGCCATCATCTGGTCGCACTGACAAAAAACATCATTCCTGCGATATGCGATCTTCTTCTCATAGATTGGCAGCCATCCAACGCAGCCAGAAGTGCCGCCGTTCAACCCGGCGATAGCCGTCTTATCGATGCTTCGATAAAGCTTGTTCCCTTCATGCGGGAATATGGCTGAAGCCCGCATCCTCCCTAATGTTTCAGACAATAGTCACGGTTTATAAAAGTATAGTTTTTTTCTATATCTCATTATCATATTTTAGATATTTTATATAATTGTAACAAAACCGTCCCCAATTTGTCGCAATCCTAACTGTACTGTCGCCGCGATCATTGCACTGTTGGATTCAGGGCAGCAAAGACCCTGCATCCACAAAGGATGATAACTGATTACGGGTGCCTGCCGGAGACATGTCCCAATCCAGGAACATGCCCTTCCCCCGCAGGTGAGTTTACTGGGGATCCATTTGGGAGATTTATCCATGACCGCCATGAAGAAAATTGCATTGGGCCTGATCGGCGCAGCTTCCGCTGCCGTGATCACCTCTGCCGCGCTTGCAGAAACATTGACCGTCTACACTGCTGTTGAGGCGGAAGACCTGAAGAAATATGCCGCTGAGTTCAACAAGCAGAACCCGGACATCAAAATCAAATGGGTTCGCGATTCCACCGGTGTTGTGACCGCGAAACTGCTGGCTGAGAAAGACAATCCACAGGCTGACGTTGTTTGGGGCCTGGCCGCTACCTCTCTGATGAAACTAAAGGCCGAAGGCATGCTGGAGCCCTATGCACCGGCTGGCGTTGAGAAGCTGGAAGGTTCCTTCGTCGACAGCTCCAACCCGCCGTCCTGGACCGGCATGGATGCCTGGGTTGCAGCGGTATGCGTCAACACCGTTGAAGCCGAAGCCAAAGGCCTGCCGATCCCGTCTTCCTGGAAAGACCTGACCAAACCGGTTTACAAAGGTCATGTCGCCATGCCGAACCCGGCATCTTCCGGCACCGGTTTCCTAGACGTCTCCTCCTGGCTGCAGATGTTTGGCGAAGAAGGCGGCTGGAAATTCATGGACGAGTTGCATCAGAACATTGCCTGGTACACCCATTCCGGTTCCAAGCCCTGCAAGCAGGCCGCCTCCGGTGAAGTACCGATTGGTGTAAGCTTTGCCTTCCGTGGCGCCAAGTCCAAAGCCAAAGGCGCACCGCTGGAAATCGTTGTTCCGACCGAAGGTGTGGGCTGGGACATGGAAGCAACCGCCATCGTCAAAGGCACCAAGAAACTGGAAGCCGCACAGAAGCTGGTTGACTTCACCGTGACCAAGGAAGCCAACGAAATGTACAACAAAGGCTATGCCGTTGTTGCCTATCCGGGCGTTGCCAAGCCGGTTGAACATTTCCCGGAGAACCTTTCCGCAGCAATGATCAACAACGACTTTGAATGGGCCGCTGTTAATCGTGACAAGATCCTGGCGGAATGGAAAAACCGTTACGACTCCAAATCCGAGCCGAAGTAATCTTCGGACGGACCTGATAACAGTCGCCGGCCCGGTGGGAATTTCCACCGGGCCGGTCTTTCCGTTTTTTGAGACGATTTTCGAATTTATCGATTTTACGCCGGTCTGACAGCCACAGGCCCAGACCGGCAGCAGTGGGGATTGAGAGATGGCGGACAAAGAAAAATATCTTCGCATCCAAAATGTGGTTAAAAAATTTGGTGACTTCACCGCCCTGAAAGATGTTTCCCTGGAGATCGAGGAAGGTGAATTCATTTGCTTCCTAGGCCCATCCGGCTGCGGCAAGACCACCTTGCTGCGGGCTATTGCAGGCCTTGATATCCAAACATCGGGTCAGGTATTCCAGGCCGGCCGGGACATTTCCGCCCTGCCGCCATCCGAGCGCGATTTCGGCATTGTTTTCCAGTCTTACGCGCTTTTCCCCAATATGACGGTTTCCAAGAATGTGGCCTATGGCCTGGAAAACCAGAAGCTGGAAAAATCCCAGATTGAAAAGCGTGTCCGGGAATTGCTGGAAACTGTCGGTCTGCCCGAACAGGGTGAGAAATATCCGGCCCAGCTTTCCGGCGGCCAACAGCAGCGCGTGGCCTTGGCCCGCGCCATCGCGACCAGCCCCGGCCTGCTACTGCTGGATGAGCCGCTTTCCGCCCTTGATGCCCGTGTACGTGTCCATCTGCGCCATGAGATCAAGGAATTACAGCGCAGGCTCGGCGTCACCACCATCATGGTCACCCATGATCAGGAAGAAGCCTTGACCATGGCCGACCGCATCGTCGTCATGAATGACGGCGTGATCGAACAGATCGGCACCCCGATCGACGTTTACCGGAAACCGGAATGCGCCTTCGTGGCCGATTTTGTCGGCCATATGAATTTCATGAACGGTCAGGTGGTGGAAAGCGACCGGATCCAGATTGGCAGCCAGCAGCTGGCGGCGAAAACCAACGGCCACAAGCCCGGTCAGGCCGTGCAGGTGGCTTTCCGTCCGGAAGATCTGGTGGCGGTCGAAGATGGCGACATGAACAACGCCATTTCAGTGAACCTCAAGGACATTGAATTCCTGGGATCGTTTTTTCGGGCAGATCTCACCGGCGGAGATCTGGGACAATCCACCATCAATGCGGATTTCTCCATCAACCTGTCGCGCCGTGTAAATCTCGAAAAAGGCCGTGAACTGAAAATCCGCGTGCCGGCCGACCATATCCGCCTCTTCCCGATGGAGGGCTGAACAGATGGCGGACACTGCTTTTTCCGGTAAATCCGTACCGATCAAACCCAAACTTTCCAACGATGACTGGATCATGCGCGGGGCCATGATCCTGATCGGGCTGGTCCTGATCATTGCGATCATTCTGCCGCTTTATGCCATGCTGTCGAAATCCTTCGAAGATTCGGATGGCAATTTCATCGGCCTGGCCAACTATGTTGAGTATTTCTCCACTCCCGCCCTGTTCCAGTCGATCTATAACTCGCTTTCAATCTCGGTCATCGCCACCATCGTGGTTTTGGTCACCAGTTTCCTTTATGCCTATGCGCTGACCCGGACCTGCATTCCGTTCAAGAAGTTTTTCCGCCTGGTCGCCATGATTCCGCTGCTGACTCCGTCACTATTATCCGGGATTTCTCTGGTCTATTGGTTCGGCAATCAGGGCGTTGCCAAGGAGTTGCTGTTTGGTGAAAGCATCTACGGTCCGATCGGCATTGTTTTCGGTTCCAGCTATTGGGTCTTCCCCCATGCGCTGATGATCGTGATCACCGCGCTCTCCATTGCCGATTCCAGGCTTTACGAAGCCGCGGATGCATTACGCACCAGTAAGATCCGGACCTTTTTCACCGTCACTTTGCCGGGTGCCAAATACGGCCTGATCTCCGCAGGCTTCGTGGTCTTCACCCTCGTCTTCACCGATTTCGGTGTGCCCAAAGTGATTGGCGGCAATTACAACATGTTGGCCACCGACATCTATAAGCAGGTGATCGGGCAGCTGAATTTCCAGATGGGCGCGGTTGTTTCCGTGGTTCTGCTGGCCCCCGCCCTGCTGGCCTTCGTGCTCGACCGAATCGTCCAGAAGAAACAGGTGGCCCTGCTCTCCGCCAAGGCGGTACCGCTGGTGCCCAAGCCCGATGCAAAACGCGATATGTTCTTCCTGGGTTTCTGCACGCTGGTTGCCGCTGTCATCATCGGCATGATCGGCATGGCGCAATATGCCGCCCTGGTGAAATTCTGGCCGTATGATCTCTCGCTTTCGCTGAATAACTATAATTTCGACGTCATGGATGGCGGTGGCTGGGATTCCTTTTACAACTCCATCGAGCTTGGCCTCTGGTCCGCAACCATTGGCACGGTTGTCATTTTTTTCGGTGCCTATCTGGTTCAAAAGGGACGAGGGTTTGAAAAAGGCCGCGGCCTGTTCCAGGCAATCGCGATCATCCCTCTGGCGGTGCCAGGCATGGTTTTGGGCTTGGCCTATATTTTCTTTTTCAACAACCCGGATAACCCGCTCAATTTCATCTATGGCACTATGATTATCCTGGTGGTGGTGACGATCACCCATTTCTATACGGTGAGCCACCTGACCGCGGTAACCGCGCTCCAGCAGATGGATAACGAGTTCGAGGCGGTGTCCGCCAGCTTGAAAGCCCCTTTTTACAAGACTTTCACGCGAGTTACCGTTCCGGTTTGCAGCCCGGCAATCCTGGATATCTCGATCTATCTTTTCATGAATGCCATGACCACCGTGTCGGCGGTTGTGTTCCTGTATTCCTCTGACACCTCTTTGGCATCAATCGCGGTTTTGAATATGGATGACGCCGGCGATATCGCCCCAGCCGCCGCCATGGCCATGATGATTGCCTATACCTGTCTTGGCGCCAGGATCCTTCATGCCCTGTTAAGCCGGGGCATCATGAAGAAAACCGCCGCCTGGCGCGGCCGTTAAAGTTTCAT
The DNA here is from genome assembly GCF_003385955.1 of Aestuariispira insulae. Taxonomy (GTDB): domain Bacteria; phylum Pseudomonadota; class Alphaproteobacteria; order UBA8366; family Aestuariispiraceae; genus Aestuariispira; species Aestuariispira insulae. The sequence continues at coordinate 54,552 of NZ_QRDW01000005.1, read as the reverse complement.
CCGCCTGCCCCGCCCCATGGTTTTTCGGTCGGGGCGGGCGGACGAAATCCAAAAATTCTCTATTTCGATTTGATCGTGCAAACGATCCGGCATAAAAAGCAGGCTTGTGAACATGCTTGTTATGCACTGCTGTTGGAAAGATTGACCCTTCGCCATGCCTTTGCCAAAGATCATAGCCCATCGCGGCGCCAGCGGCCACGCGCCGGAAAACACCCTGGCCGCCTTTGCCAAAGCTGCCGAACTGGGCGCGAAATGCGTTGAGTTTGACTGTATGTTGGCGGGCGACGGCACCCTGATGATCCATCATGATGAGAGCCTGCGCCGGATCACCGGGGCAGAACTTATGGTCAGCGAAGCCACTGTTTCCAAGATCAAGGCACTGGATGCCGGTTCCTGGTATGACGCGGAATTCTGCCATGAGAAGGTTCCGACCTTCCTAGATACCATGGATATCCTGGTGGCACTGGGCATCGGAGCCAATATCGAGATCAAACCGGCACAAGGCCAGGATGTAGCTACCGGCCAGGCGGTTGCCGATCAGGTTGAAAAACGCTGGCCTCGGCATTTGCCTGCCCCCGTGATTTCCAGCTTCAGCGAAGAGGCCTTGAAGGCATCCCAGGAACGCATCCCCCAGATCGAACATGCGCTTCTATGGGAAGAGATCCCAGCCGACTGGGAGGACCGCCTGCATGGGCTTGGCGCCACTGCCGTCCATGTGGATAGCGATCATCTCAGCCGGGAACAGTTCAACGCCTTACGGGACTCCGGTTTCCCTGTGCGGGTCTATACCGTCAATGATCCGGAACGTGGCCGGGAATTGCTGGATTGGGGTGTTGAATCGCTAATCACGGATTATCCCGACCGGTTCTGAGCAGGCGCGTCGCCGTTAGCTGTCCGACGGACCCTTGAGCTGAAAAATCACCTTGATGCCATCTGATTCCTCCCTGTCATCAGGATGAATTTCATCACGCAGATAAACCCGCGCCACCTGATCTTCAAACAGGCGGAGAATATCGTCGGCGGAATTATACTTGCCGCCATGTGCCACCAGGCTGCCCTGGGCCATTAATTCCTCTTCCGAAAAGGGGGTATAGGCACAGCCTACCGCGATGACCGCGTCCGGTGCGGCAACCCGCATGACCTCGCTGGCGGCGCGCGCGGGATCGTCACTATAGGCCAAGACCCAGCCCAGGATGATCACGTCAAAACTGTCATCCTCAAACGGCATTTGATGCATGTCGCCGGTTTCGATGAAATCCGAATAGGAGATCAGGTCGAGCCCCTTGATATTGGCCGGATCAAAACCACAGGCAATCAGCATGAAAATTTCCGCCTCCGTGCGCGGCCCGATGGTCAGCACCCGCAGCTTCTTGATCCGTCGGGACACCCAGGAAATGGAGCGCAGCGCCATGGAGAGCACCAACGGGCGGCTCATGGAAACCTTGCCGATCAGGTTCTTCAGATTATGTTCCACCGCATTTTCAATCACCGGGCTGTTTTCATCCGCCGCATGAATGCGGATATTCTCGCGGCCCACCTGGTCGATGCGCAATTCAGCCACCGAGGTGCAGATATGGGGGATATGGAATATCTCATCCGGATTGGCTTGAAGATATTGCACAACAGCCATCAACAGCTGCTGGTTCAGCTCTTTGAGCACATATCCCTGGTTGCCGGCGGTGATAATCACGGTTTGCGTCCCCTTTTCCTGCGCGACAGGTTTTCATTATACAGGACCATCGAGCATGTGATACATCTTATTGAGATACAAGGAAATCTGGACAGATCTTATGTTTCCAGCCTATGAAATCGAGCGGATCAAATGGTATGCGGGCCTGCATGCCTTCCTGCACGCCCATGACCAGTTCAAGCCCTTCCATGACAAGCTTCCCGACATAACGCGAGGCGAAATCCCGTCATTCAGAGACCTGACCATTCTGCATCATAATGTGCTGAAACAGATCTTTGCCAACCCGGCACTGACGGAGCTTTTTTGCCGTGCAGTCGACTATTATAACCGCGAAATCCTGAAGCAGCCGCAGCTGCCGCCGCCGCCGGAACCGGGCGGGGCCGAGAATCTCCACACCATGCGGGAACAAGGTTATACCTTCCTGCCACAGCTGGACGAAGACCGGATCCGGGACATGCGCGACTATTTATCGGCGCAACCCGTCCTGGACCATAAAACCCGGACTGAGATGCATATCGAAGAAGCCCGACAGCATAATCATGTCGCCACCATCCCCGAGCGGCAGGTGATCAATTGCCCGCACCTTTTTGAGATCCTGCTCTCGCCCGAGGTGATCAATCTTGTGGGTGCGACCCTGGGCGCAACACCTGTCCTGATCAACCTGGCCAGTTGGTGGAGCTTTGCCCGACCGGGCGAGGCGCGCGAGGCCCAGCTATTCCATATGGATGTAGATGATTACCGTTTTTGCAAATTATTCATCTATCTGACCGATGTGGACGAAGAAACCGGCCCACATACCTATGTGCCCACCACGCACCGGCTAGACGTGATCGAAGCCGCCCAGGCACGGGCCAGAGACCCGTCCGCCTTCGTCAAATGGTATGTGGAAAGCCTGCGCAAGACCGATGAAGAGGTCGCCCATCATTTCGGCATTGAACCGGTCAAGATAACCGGTCCAGCCGGCAGCCGCATGCTGGTCAACACGTTCGGCCTGCATAAAGGCACCAAGCCTGAGCGCGCCGACCGTTTGCTGTGCCAAGCCACCTTTGGCATCACCACCGCGCAGTCCCATTTCTTTGAGCCGATCACTCCAGGTCAGCCGGGCACGGAAAATATCTGGTCCGGTGCGATCCGGCCGCCTCATAATTTCGTGACCCGGCTGTATTTCCAGGGCGGCAGCTAAGCGGCTATTTCCCCGGTTTTCTGCCATTCATCCGGAGGCCAGCATATAAAACAGGGCGGCATAGAACAGGGTTGATAGGATCAACAGCACATATAGCATTACCCGCGCCATTTTGAGACTGCGATCCTCTGAGGGACGGAATGCCCGGTTTTCCTTGGTGGAGAAGGAAAGATGCTGCAGATCCACCGGGTTCCAAGTCACCAGGTAGGGTTCCGATTGTTCTATCTGATCTTGCCAGGCCCGATTGTCGAAACCAAACTCGAAACCATCCTGAACATCCAGTTTATCTACAAACGGCTCCCTCCCTTCTCCGATGCGACCACCACGTCTACGCCTGCCAGATCGCCGGTCATAACTGATCCGCCTTCTGTCCAACCGCCTTCGCACCTCACCGCGTCGTTCCGGCCCGTTATATTCCTCTGCATCCAGATCCGTTTTTTACCAATTGTTGGCCTGACGTATATTCAGTGCCCGCCGGACAAAAATTTTCCACCATTCGCCTACCTTCGATGCCATTGTTTTACTATCAGCATCTTATGTATGTGGTATCTGAATGCTCAATTGTCGGATACGACATAGCAAAGAAAAACCCCCGCCGATGATCCGGCGGGGGTTCCCAGGAGATCCGGCGGTTCTGAGCTTCCCCCGGACGTTTTTACCTTTGATCAGATCATCCAGGGCAGCGAGAAAGTCTTCACATTGGTGTAGGATTTCATCGCCTCAATAACGCCTTCCTTATAGCCAAGGCCGGAATCCTTGATCCCGCCGAAAGGCGACATCTCGATCCGGTAACCGGGCACTTCCCAGACATTGACCGTGCCGGTGACCAGTTCGGCCACAAAGCGCTGGATATAGTTCAGATTATCGGTGCAGACACCGGAAGAGAGGCCGAAAGCGGTCGAGTTGGATACCCGGATCGCATCGTCGATATCCTTGACCCGGATGATCGGGATCGCCGGGCCGAAGGTTTCCTCGCGCACCAGCTCGCTGTCAAACGGCACATGATCGATCACCGTCGGCGGATAGAGCGCGCCTTCACGGTTATTGCCATGCAACAGGGTCGCCCCCTCTTCCACGGCTTTGTTGACCCTGGCCTCAAACAGTTTGGCTGAAGGTTCGTCAATCACGGTGCCGATATCTGTCTCGGGATCCATGGGATCACCGCATTTCAGCTTTTTCGCCTTTTCCAGCACCAACTTGGAAAACGCGTCGGCAACCTCTTCCACCACCAGGATCCGCTTAACCGCCGTGCAGCGCTGACCGGAGTTTTTGGTGGCACCGCTCACCGCCAGCTCGGCGGCTTTCTCCAGATCGGCATCTTCCATGACGATCAAGGGCGCGTTTCCGCCCAGTTCCAGAACCGTGCGGCGATAACCTGCATTTTCGGCGATATATTTGCCAACCGGCACGCCGCCGGTGAAAGTCACCAGCTCGATATTCTCATTGCGGATGAACTCGTCGCCCAGATCCTCCGGCAGGCCGGTGATAATGGACAACATCTCATGGGGCAGGCCCGCCTCATAGAGGATGTCCGCCAGCAATAGCGCGGTCAGCGGGGTTTTCTCGGTCGGCTTGCAGACGATACAGTTATTGGTCGCCACCGCCGGTGCGATCTTATGCGAGATCATGTTGAGCGGATGATTGAAGGGCGTGATCGCACTGATCGCCTTCAACGGTTCGCGCTGGGTGAAGATCTTGCGCTTCTTGCCCTGTGGCGTGATATCACAGGAAAAAATCTCGCCGTCATCCTTGATGCACATCTGCGCGCTCAAGGTATAAACGTCATAGGCACGCCCCACTTCATAGAGCGAGTCCTTCTTGCAAAGGCCCGATTCCAAGGTGATCAGGTCGGAGATTTCATCCTTGCGGGATTCCAGAATCTCGGCCACGCGAAACAGTATCTGCTGCCGTTCATAGCGGCTCAAGGTCGGCTTGTAGTCAGCGGCGATCTGAAAGGCTTCCTTGGCATGTTCGGCGGTGCCGCGCGGCACGGTGCCGATCACTTCATCCGTATAGGGATAATGGACCTCGATGCGGCCTTCAGTATCCACCTTGCGTCCAGCGATCCTCATCGTCTCATGTCGGATATGGTTTACCATCTTTAATGATCCTCTCAGGCCTGCATATGGTTGAGGCCGACAAAGAAAGCGTCGAAGTTGCGCAAGGTCGCGCCTTCGGGCATGTCGGTCTGTTTGTTGGACAGGAAGGGCACATCCTGTTCGGAGATCCCTCCATGGGAACGCAGGGGTTCTTTCAACTGGGAAAGATCATGACGGTCGGCGCTGGTGCCCAGTACCACATTCTTCTCAGACACCACCACAATATCCCCGACCCGGTCCTGGGGCAGTTGGAACCTGGCACAGGCCTCTTCGCGGGTCAAAGCCACTTCAATCCCCGCCATCGCGGATAGATCGGCGAGCACAGCGTCGCGGTCCAGATCATCCGCCAAATAGGCGGTGACATAAGAACCAAGCGCCCCATGATGGACCACATAGGGGTCGGTGATCGGGCAGATCACCCGGGTTTTTCCGAGGCCCAGCTTTTCATCCAGCACATCCTGCAGGAAAATCACATCCGGCGTTCCGTCGGCCTTATGCTTGGCATTCATGCCATGATCGGCGGTGATGACAATGGTGCAACCCATCTCATCCAGCTGGGAAAGATAGCTGTCCATCATGATATAGAAATCATTGGCAACCGGGGTACCCGGCGCATGCTTGTGCTGGATATAATCCGTGGTGGAAAGATACATCAGGTCCGGACGGTCCCGGCCCATGATCTTGACACCGGCGGCAAAGACCAGTTCGGACAGTTCCGCGGAATAGACCGACGGCACGCCCATGCCGACCAGATCATTCACCCCTTCGATACCATGCTCTTCGAGCGTGCATTGATCGGATTTTTCCGAGGAGAATGAGCAGGCCTTGCCCGGTTCCATGGTCAGGCCATTGCCCAGAAGGCGCCGCAGCTTATCTTTGGCCGTGATCACGGCGACCGTGCCGCCCTGATCCTGGAAGGCCTTGAAGATGGTGGGAACGCGCAACAGGCTAGGGTCATTCATCATGATCTCGGAATCACTTTCCGTATCATAGAAGAAATTGCCACAGATCCCATGCACTTCCGGCGGACGACCGGTTACGATGGACAGGTTATTGGGGTTGGTGAAGCTGGGCACAACGCATTGTGCGATCCGGTTCATACCGCTCTCCAAAACCTTGGCAAAGAACGGTGCCCTGCCGGTTTTCACCGCCTCTTCGATATAACCGGGCTCGGATCCATCAACACAGACCACCACCAGGGGGCTTTCCGACTTGGCGTAATCACGGCCATTCACTTCAATTTTCATCATTCAGCCAATCCTTATTCAGCAGCCTGTGCCGGGGCACAGTTGGTGACATTCATTTCGGTCAATACGTCACGGATCGCACCCAGTGCGCCTTCCATATGCCCCTCATCCAACCGGCCGATACAGCCAATCCGGAAACTGTCCGCAACTGTCAGTTTGCCCGGATAGATCAGATACCCCTTCTCCGCCAGGGCATTATAAAAGGTTTCGAAATGGAAGTTTGGATCCGACGGCTTGTGAAAAGTGATGATGATCGGCGCTTGCAGATGGTCGGGCAGCAGAGTTTCAAATCCCATTGCGCGCATGCCGTCGACCAGGACCTTGCAGTTATTGGCGTAACGCCCGCCACGGCCCGGCTGCCCACCTTCTTCCAAAAATTCCTGAATGGCCTGATGCAGGGACACAATCACATGAATGGGCGGTGTAAAGCGCCATTGTTTATTGGCTTCCATTGCTTTCCACTGGTCAAACAGATCCAGGACCAGCGCATTGGCATTGCCCTTGGTGCCGGCCAGCGCGCTTTCACGGCAAACCACAAAGCCCATGCCCGGAACCCCTTCCAGGCATTTATTGGAACTGGCCGCCAGCGCGTCATAATATACCTCGCCCGCATCGATTGGCATCGCGCCGAAAGCGGACATGCTGTCGACCAGCAGGCTGCGCCCTTTTGCTTTCACCATTGAGGCAATTTCTTTGATCGGGTTCACGATACCGCTGGTGGTTTCGCAATGGACCGCAAAAACATGGCTGATGCCCTCGTCCGCGTCCAGGATCCGGCCGATTTCATCGACATTGGGCGGCGTATCTTCCGGCGTTTCATAGGTGACATAGGCGCGGTCGTTATAATCACAGATTTTGGCACAGCGCTGGCCATAGGCCCCATTGACCAGAATCAACATCTTGCCATCGCGCGGCAGGAAAGAGGTGATCATCGCCTCAACCGCAAAGGTACCACTGCCCTGCATCGGCACCAGCACATGGGTGCCCGTGCCACCGGCAATTTTCACGATCTCGTCGCGAACGGCCTGATTTATGTCGATAAATTTCTGGTCACGCGAGCCCCAGTCATGAACCATAACATCTTTGACGGTCCGTGATGTGGTCAGCGGACCGGGGGTTAGCAGCAGGGGATCACCGGTTTCGCTCGCAGCAGGTTTGGAAGCCATTAATTTCTCTCCGAAAGGGGAACAGAGCCAGATGCGGATTAATTCCGCGCTGAAAGCTATGAGCCCTCGACAAATATAAGTCAAATTGATATTAATTATACGATCAATAGGTTGCATCTATGTTTCAGCAAAGACCGAAATACCCATGAATTATAGTCAGTTACGGGCCTTCCACCGGGTCGCCTTGGAAGGTAGTTTTACCCGGGCCGCCCGCGCCTTGCGCGTTTCCCAGCCGACCCTCTCTGCCCAGGTTAAGGAGTTGGAGGAATCCTACGGCGTGCGTCTGTTCGACCGCCGGGGCCGCGGTGTCACCCTGACCCAGCTTGGTATTTCCCTGCAGAGCATCACCAACCGCCTGTTCAGTCTGGAAGATGAAGCAGAATCCCTGCTATCCGGCGCGCGCGATCTGACCAAAGGGCATTTGTCGGTCGGCAGTGACAGCCCGCCCCATGTCATGCCAATCCTATCCTCAATCAAAAAGAACCATCCGGGCCTCAGTCTCTCTCTCTCCATGGGCAATGCGGATGCGGTCCTGCGCGACCTGCTCGATTACCGTACCGATGTGGCGGTGCTGGCCAGCGCACCCAACGATCCAAGGCTGCATATCCTGCCCTATCGGAAGGAAAAACTGATCTTATTTGTACCCAAGGACCATGAGCTGGCAGAAAAGGAGGCCATGACGCTGAGCGCACTGAACGGCTGCGACCTGGTGCTGCGGGAACGGGGCTCGATCACCCGCGTAATTTTCGAAGATGCCATGCAACAGGCCCATGTGACGCCCAGCGGCATTCTCGAGATCCAAAGCCGGGAAGCCTGCCGCGAGGCGGTGGCGGCCGGCCTTGGCATCGGCGTGGTTTTTGAAAGCGAGTTCGGTGTTGATCCCGACCTGGTTTCCATCCCGATCAAGGGTCACGATCTGGAAGTTGGGGAATATGTTGTCTGCCTTAGAGACCGGAAGCGCTTGGCCAATATCCAGGCGTTTCTATCCATTGCAGAGGAATTGGCGGACTGATTTGATCTGCAAATGCCACGCGGAAATCATCAACGAATTCTTTTAGACGTCCACTTGCCGGAGGGTGCAAGCCGCCTCATCCCAGCGCCAAAGTGCACGCCCCTCCCCAAGGTTAACACCGCCCATCCAATGTTCCACACCATTGTCAAGGATCCAATCCGCCTCGCCTTTCAACAGCGCCCGGCCGTAATCGGTCAACGCAATGGGTTCGCGAATGCCCTCGAAAGCGGTGATGGCGGGCTTTGGTGCCGCGCTAAGCTCGCTTAGAAAAGGCCAGAACATCACATCCCCCAGGAATGGCTGAGGATCGAGAGTCAAGGTGAGTTCGCGGAAAATTTCGCCCGGTGTGCCAGCCCCCCGCTTCAGAGCCTTCAGGGCAAGCTGGGCGGTCAGGCTGAGGCCGTTAACCACCCAGGGATAATCCTGAAGAAAACGGATCATCGCTCCATTGATATAGGGAAGCCCCTCCACCCCACCATTGGTGGCCAGCCGCGCAATCTCTTGCGGGTTGTCCCGGCGGTAGGCATCCCAGAAGCGCGAGGCCTCTTCCGCCATGGCGCGGGTCACCGGTATTTCCCTACCTTTGAAACAGGCCAATTGTTCAGGCGCAAGCTGCCCAAAACCCATGAACCGGTCCAACCCTTCAAACCGGTCAGTTGTAATCAGATAAAGCCGGTTCAGGATCGACGGTCGCCCTTGAAGACGTGACAACAGGTTAATCAGAACGGATTGATCGTAAAGGTCATGTTCGAACCACAAGATGATCCTGTCATAATCGTCCAGCTTTTCCAGCGCCCGATATTGATAATCCAGTTTGGTATAGGTCTCTTCGAAATCCTCGCCCCAGGCTTCCGATATGAACAGCGCCCTGATCTTCAAATAGGTTCTATGACTGGACACATGGGGTACCGGCCCCTGGCAGACGGGATCGCTCCACTCCAGATAGTCGCCTTCAAACCCCGCTTCAAACAACCGTTCCGCAATATCGGAACCACATCTCAAATGCAGTTGTCGCATCACCCCAGCTCCACCCATACGAGAAAACCCAGACTTCATCACCCATTATCATAGGGTTGGTGACGGTTTTCTAGCAGGGCAGAAAATTTCAAAAAAGAGTCATAAAAACCGCGTCTCTCGTGATCTTGAGGCTAGTTCATCCCTATTGGATAGCTGTCGCCGAGATATCTTCGGAAAATGGCTGTCATCTTCCCATCGGCAATCATTTCACCAATGATCCTATCATAGGCCGCCAGAACCTTTTCTCGGTCCGGATGAACCGAAGCTTTTGGAAAAACGTTGTAATAGGGTTTCTTTTTGAGCGGTTTCGGCAGGAAGCTGATTTCTTCGGCATATCCATGGCGCTGGGCTTCGTAAAGCGTGTTGATCGTGTTTAGGGCGACAATGTCGATGCGTCCGGCCATCAGCTTCTTTATCTGGAGATCATTATTCGACACCAATTGAAGCGACAATCCCGCGTCCCAGAATTCTGGCGTATAAGCCAGATTCCTGGTGGCGCCGATATTCAAATCAACCAGATCTGCAAAGGTTTGATAGTTGAGTTTGCCTTCATCTTCCGCCCGGATAAAAAAATGCCAACTGAGATCGATATAAGACCGTTCCGGAAAATGTAAAAAAACCTCTCTTTCCGGTTTCTTTGAGAATAGCAACAGCATGTCGGCCTTGCCGAGTTTGGCATTTTCCAAAATCCGGCTGTCGGATCGGATCAGTTGGATTTTGAAGGCTATCCCCAACGCCTTCATGACATGGCTCACCACATCCGCATCTATCCCCCGCACACCGTCCGGCGCAGGATATTTAAAAGGTTCCTGCGGTGTTGCCAGTATCATGAAAAAGCGCTGGGTATTTTCCTCCGCCTTCGCTGGTACACTCCATGGACAAAAACAAGCAGCCAGAAGCAAATATAGCGCCCGCTTCCAAGCCTTCCGGAACAACACATCCTTAGCCATTTTCCACGTCATCAGATGCACTTGAAATCACTTATCTCCCAGATATTTTGAGAAAATCGCCTTTATGGTGCCATCCGACTTCAACTCTTGAATGATTTGGTCATATTTTGCCGGCATCGCCGCAATACCAGGGAAATCTGATGCCTTCACGAACACATTGTAATACGGCTTCGTTTTCAGAGGCTTGGGCAAATAAGCGATCTTGTCTAAATTCCCGGCATTTTTTTGCTCATAAAGAGTGCTGATTGTATTCAGCGGTACCAAATCGAAGCGATTTGCAAGCAATTTGCCGATCTGCAAATCATTCCGCGGCGCTGTTTCAAACTTCAATCCCGCTTCCATGAATTCAGTTGTATAGGAAACGTCTTTGGTGATGCCGATTGTATAGGCCCTTAGATCATCCAATGTGTCGTAGGAGATTTTCCCCTCATCTTCCGCTCGGATGAAGAAGTTCCAACTGATATCCACATAGGATTGCTCCGGATACGTCAGGAAAGCCATCCTGGATTCCTTCTTCGAATAAAGGAGCAGCATATCGACCTTGCCCTTTTTTGCCTCTTCCTGGATCCGGGCATCGGATTTGATGAGTTTTATGGTGTAAGATACGCCCAATCGCTTCATCACTTCCTGGATCACTTCAACATCAATCCCCATATATTCGCCATCAGACCGGAATTTGAATGGTTCCTGTGGGCTTGCGACTATTGTGAAGTCCCTTGCTGACACCGGAGATGCCCCCAAGAGGGCCAATACGATCAACAGCCCAAACAGTTTGGATAGAGTGTTTTTGATGTTGAAGTTGAGGTCACAAAACATGGATTTTGCTTCCGCCAGCACATGAAATCATTTTTCTCTGACGGCGAGGTTAGCGGATGACTCTTAAGATTTTCCTTATTTAGCTTGCCTGCTAATCATAAATGTTTCGCCAACGGTCCCTCTGGGAAGGAGGCCTTCCTTTTAGGGAGCGTTACTCAAGCCAATCCATCTTCTTCGGAAAAAACCTCCAACGCCGCATTAAGCCCGTTAATTGCCGCCGGTAAACCGCCATAGAGCGCCATCTGCCAGATGGTTTCCGCGATCTCCTGCTGGCTCAGGCCCGCTTTTCGGCCGCCGGCGATATTGACCTTCAACTGTGGTGCCGTATGCCCGCCGAGGGCTGTCAACGCGGCGATAGTCGCGATATAGCGGTCCCGCAGCGGCAGGCCTTCCCGGGCATATTGACGGCCATAGGCAAAATCCACCACGGCCTCGGCCATGCCCGGCACCAGATGGCCGTAGCGTTCTTCCAGGGTTGCCTCCATGCCGGGGTTCAATTCTTCCGATAACCGGCGGCCATTCTCCAAAGTCTCTGACATCTCCTACCCTTCCATAAATGATTGAGATCATTAAGTTGGTAAGCCATCGGCATGTTTCAAGTTGGAAAGAAAAAGGGCGCCCCGCAGGACGCCCTTTTATAAATCAATTCCAACGGAACTTAGTCGTTGGTCGGGAAGGCCAGCTGCGCGCCTGCCTTGTGATCAGCAGGTTGATATCCGCATTGGGATCATTGTAGGCACCGATTTTCACCGCCTCCGCCTTCGCAATCCCAACTCTTGCCATCATATGTAAGGTGACGGTTCCTATCTATCGCCGAAATTTTCAGAAAGAGTCGTAATGAAAATGAATAACTAACTTCTCTGTAGTAATATTGATTTCAATACGAACCAGGTATCACCATACCATTTTCTTCCAACCAGTGCTCAAGTTGAGCCATCCCTTTCCGGATCCTACTTCTGGATTTCAGTATCGCTCGGGAGGAGATTATGTGATCTGCAACCCCTATGCCTTTCAGATCCTTTATAGAAAAGTCCGCTCCGAGTTCCAAAAGAGCGAGTGCCTTTCGATATTGATGCTTCCTTACCGCAATTAGCAGCAAAGTCTCACCGGAAACTGGATGTGCTCTGTTTATATCTGCACCGGCATCCAACAGAAGATTAACAGCCTTCATACTGTTAGCATCGAATAGCGGGATTCCGCTTCTGACAAAGGGTGATTTCACTCTCGTATCAATTTTCCCAGCATGTATGGATAGCTTAGGGTCAGGATCCGCACCGTGTAAAAGAGCGGCCTTAAGAAGTCTACTGTCCTGCCATCCCGCCAAAACGGGTACAATAGATGTACCATCATCACATAGTGTATTGGGATTAGCTCCCATTTCGAGGAACGCGTTGAACACATCAACATTAAACAAACCAATTGCGAACCAGAGAATTGAAAAGCCTTTAAAGCCAACAGCGTTTACATCAGCACCTTGGGCTACAAGGTTGCGGACTTGTTCTAAATCTCCGTCATAAGCAGCCTTGGCTAGGCTACGGTCAAGCTCCCTTGCAAAGATCGCATTGATATTGCCTCTTTGCAGCAGACCAACACATCCATTAGCAGAGTGTTTTTCAAGCCGACTAACTTCTTTTTCCGTAAGTTCTAATGATAGCTTAGAGACTGCTTCGACAGATTCATTTTTTATTGGTTTCCCGCCAGAAACTTGCACACAGGAAGTTTCTGCCAATATGACACATGTAACAATTACGCATTTGCTCAACTTGAACATTCTATCCTGCCTAAAACACTCCCTGGAATTTTATTCCCTAGTGAAGAAAAAAAAAGCAAAGGTAACCTAAATTATTTGTCTTAGATATTGCTTTCTACTACCGGGGTTACACCCCCTGTTCAACAAGTAAGGGCGCCCACCAAGGGCGCCCTTTTCCATCGCGCTTATAAAACTTGATCAGTCGTTGGTCGGGAAGGCCAACTGCGCGCCTTCCTTGATGCCGGACGGCCAGCGGGAGCTGATCGTCTTCATCTTGGTGAAGAAGCGGATGCTTTCGGGCCCATGCATCTGGGTGTCGCCAAATTTAGACCGTTTGGAACCGCCAAAATTGTGGAAGGCCATCGGCACCGGGATCGGCACATTGACGCCGATCATGCCCACATCCACCTGCTTGGAGAAGGTGCGCGCGCTGTCGCCGTCGCGGGTGAAGATCGCGACCCCGTTTCCATATTCATGATTGTTGATCATGGAAACCGCACTGTCGAAGGTCTGCGGCGCGGTGACGGAGAGCACCGGGCCAAAAATCTCGGTCTTGTAGATCTCCATTTCCTCGGTGACATTGTTGAAGAGCGACGCCCCAACGAAATAGCCCTCTTCATACCCCTGCAGACGGGCGCCACGACCGTCGACCAACAGGTCTGCGCCCTCTTCAATACCCTTGCTGATCAGGCCTTCAACGCGCTCCTGCGCCTGCCTTGTGATTAGCGGGTTGATATCCGCATTGGGATCGTTATAGGCACCGATCTTAAGCGCTTCCACCTTCGGCACCAGACGTTCGATCAGGGCATCCTGGGTGGCTTTGCCTACCGGCACCGCAACCGAGATCGCCATGCAACGTTCGCCAGCAGATCCGAAACCGGCACCGATCAAGGCATCCGCCGCCTGATCCATATCCGCATCCGGCATAATCACCATGTGGTTTTTCGCCCCACAGAAGGCCTGGACCCGTTTGTTGAATTTGGAGCCATGCTGGTAAATATATTCGCCAACCCCAGTGGAACCGACAAAGGAGATGGCCGGAACGTCGTCATGTTCCAGCAGCGCGTCCACCGCTTCCTTATCCCCATGAACCACGTTCCAGACACCGTCCGGCAAACCGGCTTCGGTCCAAAGCTCGGCCAGGAAGTTAGGGCAGGAAGGATCACGCTCGGAAGGTTTATTGACAAAAGCATTGCCACAAGCCACCGCCATCGCGCCCATCCACAAGGGGATCATGACAGGGAAGTTGAAAGGTGTGATCCCCCCCACAACACCGATGGGTTCGCGGATGGAATAAAGATCGATATTGCCGCCGATATTCTGGTTGAATTCACCCTTGATCAAATGCGGGATGCCGGCGGCGAATTCGACCACATCAATACCGCGCTGGATCTCGCCAAGCGCATCCGGGATGGTCTTGCCATGCTCACGGCCCAGCATCTCGGCCAGCTTCTCCTTGTTCTGAACGAGCAATTCACGGAAACGGAAGATGATCGCGGAACGTTTCGGCACGGAGGTATCACCCCAGGCCTCAGCCGCGACCAGCGCGTTTTGAACAACCTTGTCGACCTCCGAACGGCTGGCATAAGGCAGCTTGGCGATCACCTCACCGGTTGCCGGGTTATAAACTTCGCCAAAGCGATCGCCTTCCCCGTTCACTTTTTGGCCACCAACCCAGTGATAAAGCTGTTCAGTCATGGATGCTCTCCTTCGCACAAATGCCTGCGCAAACATGAATGCGCAGCCTCTAAGAATTGAACTATACCCGTTCTAAGCAGGCGGCCTGGCACCAACAAGGGCCAGACGGCCATCATCAGGGGGGCCAGCACCCCAAACGCAAATCTGTCAGGCGGGATCAGATCCCGAAGGAATTCTTGATGCCGTCGATCACGAACTGGACGGACAGGGCCGCCAGGATGATGCCCAGCAACCGGGATACAACGGATGTTGCCGATTCCGTCATCAGCTTGCTGATCGGGCCCACCATCAGAAAGGCGAACATGCTGATCAGGATCACCACACCCAAGACCCCGTTCACCATAATCTGGGCGGCACGATCGCCCGCATGCTGGCTCATCAACAGCATGACGGATGCGATGGATCCCGGCCCTGCCATCAGGGGAATGGCCAGTGGGAAAACGGAAATATCATCCGGTGAGGCGATATCATGCACCTTTTCCGCCGCCTTGGTCTTTCGAGGATTGCGTTTTTCAAACACCATCTCAAAAGCGATGATTCCCAACATCAATCCCCCGGCTATCCGGAATGCTGGCAAACCAATGCCCAAAAGATGCAAAAAATCCGCCCCGAACCAGGCAAATGCCGACAACACCAAGAAGGCAGTGATCGTCCCTTTAATCGCCATCAGGCGCTGATGCGCCAGATCCGTGCCTTTGGTCAGGGCCATGAAGATCGGCACATTGCCCAAAGGATCGATGATCACAAAAAGGGCAACGAATGTGGTCAGGGCAACATCATACATCATGCAGGCTCAGTTTTTGGAAAAGGCGCGGATCACGTCTGTTGCGCGCGACCCCAAGATTATGAAAATACTACCAATATTGCCCCCTTCCCTCAACCAATTGTTCAAAATCAGCCCGTTTTCAACTTTCATTCCTGTGATTGAGAATAACTTGCATTAAAAACACAACTGCGGTAGAAGCCCCTTAGTCAACAATGCGAACCAGTCGCATATGCAACTCAATTGGCAAAAACCGAGGTATTTCCCATGAAGAAGGCTCTCAGCACCATCGCGCTCGCCGCCGCCGTCACTTTGACCGCCGGGGCCGCAAATGCCGATGTGAATGTTTATTCCTACCGCCAGCCGTTCCTGATCCAACCGATGTTCGATGCCTTCACCAAGGAAACCGGCATCAAGGTCAATGTTGTTTTTGCCAAGAAAGGCCTGGAAGAGCGCCTGAAGCAGGAAGGGGCCAACAGCCCGGCGGATCTCGTCTTCACCGTTGATATCGGCCGCTTGAATAAAGTTGTTGAAGAAGAGCTGGTCCAGCCGGTTAACAGCGATATCCTGAATGCCAACGTTCCGGAAAGTCTGCGCGATCCGGAAGGCAAATGGTTCGCCCTGACCACCCGCGCGCGCATTGTTTACGCCTCCAAAGATCGCGTAAAGCCGGGCGAAATTGCGTCTTACGAAGATCTGGCTGATCCGAAATGGAAGGGCCGTATCTGCACCCGTCCGGGTAACCACGGCTATAACCTGGCCTTGATTTCTTCCATGATCGCCCATCATGGCGAGGAAAAAACCGAAGAATGGCTGAAAGGCGTCAAAGCAAACCTGGCCCGCAAACCGCAGGGCAATGACCGCGCCCAGGTAAAAGCCATCTGGCAGGGCGAATGCGATCTGGCCATCGGCAACACCTATTACATGGGCAAGATGCTGGCCGATGAAGAGCAATATGCCTGGGCCAGCTCTGTTAACATGGTGTTCCCGAACCAGGCCGACCGCGGCACCCATGTGAATATTTCCGGTGTGGCGCTGACCAAACACGCGCCCAACAAACAAGAAGCCATTCAGCTGATGGAATTCCTGACCGAAAATCTGGCGCAGAAAATGTATGCCGAACAGAATTACGAATATCCGGTCAAGCCGGGTGTGGAATGGTCCGGCCTGCTGCAATCCTGGGGTGCCTTCAAAGCCGACAGCCTGAACCTGGCGGAAGTCGCCAAGAACCGTGCCGCTGCCTCCAAACTGGTTGATAAGGTTGGCTTTAACGAATAATCGGGTTAAGACCTGACAGAACGAACGGGAGGGCCTGCCGGTTCCTCCCGTTCTTTGTTTTAAGGCTTGTATCGCTGGAGAATGAGGCAGATGTCGTCCCAGGAACCAACATCCTCCCCCGCCAGGGTCGGTCTGATGAACCGCCTGCTGGGGCATCGGGACAATCATTGGACGATTGGCGCCTTCCTGGTCGCGGGCCTGGTTATCCTGCCGGTGGCAGCCATCCTGACCCTTGCCTTTAATCCCGAAGAGAATATCTGGCCGCATCTGTTCGATACCATGCTGCCGCGCTATGTCGCCAATACCCTGCAATTAATGCTGGGGGTGGGCGGAGGCGTTTTTCTGATCGGCGTCGGCACAGCCTGGCTTGTCACTATGTGCCGCTTTCCAGGCAAACGCTATTTTGAATGGGCATTATTGCTACCGCTGGCGATGCCCGGCTATGTTGTGGCCTATGTTTATACCGACCTTCTGGAATATGCAGGCCCGGTGCAAAGCTCTCTGCGCGCACTGTTCGACTGGCAGTTAAAATCCGATTACTGGTTCCCGGAAATCCGGACCACGGGCGGGGCCATCGCCATGCTGAGCCTGGTTCTCTATCCTTATGTCTATCTTCTGACCCGGGCCGCCTTCCTGCAACAATCGGTTTGCGTCCTGGAAGCAGGCCGGGTGCTGGGGCGCAGCCCGTGGCAATGTTTCTGGTCCATCGCGCTGCCCATGGCCAGGCCGGCCATCGTGATCGGCATGGCGCTCGCCATGATGGAAACCTTGAATGATTTCGGCACCATTGATTTCTTCGGGGTGCATACCCTGACCGCCGGCGTGTTTGATGTTTGGATGGAGATGGGCAATCTGGGCGGTGCAGCCCAGATCTCCCTGGTTATGCTGGCCTTTGTAATTGCGCTTCTCTGGATTGAACGCACATCGCGCAAGGGACAGCGCTATCACAATACAACGACCCGGTATAAATCGCTCAAAGGCTTCCAGTTGGGCGGTGCTGCCAACATTGGCGCGGCCTTGGCCTGTCTGACCCCGATCCTGCTTGGTTTTGCCATCCCGGCGGCGACTTTGACCTATTACGCGGTCATGAACTGGCAGCAGTCCTGGACCCCGGAATATTTCACCTATGCCGGCAATTCGCTGATGCTGTCCGCCGCTGCGGCTTTGATCGCGGTTTTGATCGGCCTTTTCCTGGCCTATGCACTGCGCCTTGGCAAATCACCTGCGCTGAAGGCCGCTACCCGGATCGCCAATGTGGGCTATGCTATGCCAGGCGCTGTGCTGGCAATCGGCGTACTGATCCCCTTTGCGCGGTTCGACAATGCGGTTGATGCCGTCATGCGGGAACATTTCGGCATTTCCACAGGTCTCATGCTCTCCGGCACGGCGGTTGCCATCATCTTTGCCTATTCCGTGCGTTTTTTGACCGTAGGCATGGGCGGGGTTGAAAGCGCGCTTTTGAAAGTAACTCCCAATATGGATGATGCCGCCCGCACACTTGGTGAAAGGCCCTTGGGTGTCTTGCGCCGCGTCCATCTGCCGATGATCAAAAGCGGCCTGCTGGGCGGCGGCATCCTGGTCTTTGTTGATGGCATGAAGGAATTACCCGCAACCCTGATCCTGCGCCCGTTCAATTTCGACACCCTGGCCACCTTCGTTTATCAGTTCGCCTCGGACGAATTGCTGGAGGAAAGCGCGCTTGGTGCCCTGACCATTGTGGCAGCGGGTATCCTGCCGGTCATTTTATTGTCACGCGCGATCAGGACTTCCCGTCCCGGCCATTCAAATTGAGCCCCGGCTCGGTCATCCGCCACCGCTTGCAATCCCAAATACCTTCGCCCATGCTGGCAGGGAACAGACGGGAAAATGGATGATGCAGGAAATCTACGCGCTTTCGGAACAGGGAAACTTCTGGGGGGCCTATCAAGCGCTATTGCCGGTCAAGGAAAGCCAGCCTATGACCGCCCAGATCCTTGAAGCGGATTTCTATCTCCATGCGCAGCTGGGTTATCGCTGGGAAGGACTGGCTATCGCGAAATCGGTTCCGGCCCTGCTGAATAACAGCCTCTACAGCCAGCTTTTCCTGGGCCAGGCTGTCGATGTTGTCGCCCCGCATCTGGTGACGGAAAGCCCGTTGATGCAGGCGATGATTTCATCTCAGGATTTTTGCCGCCAATGCGGTATTGGTTTCCTGCGGTTCATGGATCTGATGGCCCAGCTGACCGATGACCATCGGGGCTTGATCCAATTGATGGACCGTTTTCTGTCCGATCCCGAGGTGATCAAACATACCGGTTACAGCACAGCCGCTATCGGGCTGTATTGCCGCCATTTTGCCGATGCCGCTGCTGTCGCGGAGAAAATCCGCCCGCTTTATGCAACAGATGACGGCACCTTTCCCCCGGCCATTGCCGCCGAACTATCCCGCTATGAAGCCCGCTTCACGGACCAAATTCCGGCTACTGCCACCCAATCGGACCTGTTTCATGAAATGGGCATGGTTCCCAGCTATGCTATGAGCGGCACACGGGAGAGCCACCCGGCGGATACCGGGGCCAACTGGATCACACCGGAGATTGATCCAGTGAGGCTGAAAGCCGGGATCGAAAAGCTGATGGCACGCACAGCGCGCTGGCTGGAGGATGAGGGAAGCCCCCATCCCGCCCCGGCGTTGCGGGCCATGCGTGATGGCGGGATTGCCCCCATATCCGTGCTGTCCACCGGGCGGGTCGGCACCACCGCCCTGCAGGTCCTAGCCGGCCATTCAGACAGGTTGTCCCCCTATCATTATCTCTCCCAGAATATTGCCGCAGGCGATCGCAACCACCTGCTGTACCGGTTGATGGACGGCACCGCCGATGACACATTCCTGGACCGGTTCATCGAACGCTATCTCACATTCCGCTTTGCAGAATTGTATGTGAGCCACAGCCAGGGCCGCCGCGCGATAATTGTCAATCATCTGGACACGCTGTTCACACCGATTATGGCCGCTATCTTCCCCAAGGCCACCTTCCTCCACGCCTATCGCAATCCCGGTGCCACACTGATTTCCCTGGCCTATAAGAACCAGTTCCAGTTCGCCCAGCTGCGGCATCTGAAATATGACCCCGGCTATCCATCAGGCCTGTTCCTGCATAGCCGCGACCCCAATCTAAGCCTGGAGCAGGAATGCGCCTGGTATATGCATGTAACCGATCTTTATGCGAGAAGCCTGGGTGAATTATTACCCCAGGAACGGTTCCTCAGCCTTGACATGGAAGACCTGTTTGCAGGTAATCCGAATCGGATCGAAACCTTCATTTCCTTCATTGGTGACGACGAACTGACCCCGGAATTATGCCGCGAGACATTCAGCCGCAAGATCAATGAGAAATCACATAGGGTTGTTTCAGAGGCCCATCAATCACAGGACCGTGCCGCCGAAATTCTGAGCCATTGCCGCCAGCAACTGACGGACAATGGCCGCTTTTGATCAGGCTTTGCGCCGCGCGGACCGGTCCGGCGTATCAGAGGCATATTGTAGTCTGCCGTCTCCGATCTCGTAATAGTCGCTCTTGTCCGCCACAAAAATATGCTCCGCCAGATCCAGCCCGGTCGGGTGATCCAACATACCGGTCATGATGCTGACCTGGTCCCGGTCCAGTCGCCGGTAAAACAGATTGCCGCCGCATTCACCGCAAAATCCCCGCTGGGCTTCCGGTGAGGATTGGAACCATCTCAGGCCAGTTTCATTGGTCAGGGTCAGCTGATCCGCCAGACAGGCCGTTGCCGCAACAAAATGCCCGCTGGTCTTTTGGCATTGTCGGCAATGACAGGCGATCACGGGCCGCATCGCGCCACGCACTTCAAAGGCAACGGCCCCGCACAGACAGCTCCCGGTTCGGATTTCCGCAATCTCTTTCGTCATGACATCACTCCCCTGTTCACAGGTAAAAGAATGCCTCCAAAAACGGCCTAAAAAGCACTCTCCCGGCGACAGAAACTGCGCCGGGAGAGACAATGGATAGATTCTTTCAGGCAGGTGTTATGCAGCCTGGAAGCGTTCTTCCGCCAAACGATCTGCTGCAACATGGGTCGCGGTGCCGTCCTTTTTGGAACGCGCATAGATCTCCAGCAGGGTGTTTCCGAGCCGGCCCACATGGTCAAAGGTGGCTTTTTCGTCAAAATCCGGCCCCTGATGGTAGACATGGATCACGCCACCGGCATTGATCACATAATCGGGCGCATAGAGAATATTCATCTCATGCAGCATGTCGCCATGGCGGTCTTCGGCCAGCTGGTTGTTGGCCGCACCGGCAACCACCTTCGCCGAGAGACGCGGGATGGTGTTGTCATTCAAAGTCGCCCCCAGCGCGCAAGGCGCATAGACATCCACATCCAGATCATAAACCTCATCCAGGCCGACAACTTCCGCGCCAAGCTCCGCCTTCGCCTTGGCAAGTGCCTCTTCATTCATGTCACTAACCCAAAGCTTGGCACCGGCCTTTTTCAACTGGTCCGCCACGTCATAGCCCACATGGCCCAGCCCCTGAACGGCAACACGGATCCCGTCCAGGCTGTTTTTGCCCATGCGTTCCTGGATGCTGGCCTGAATACCGCAGAATACACCATAGGCGGTGCCCGGCGACGGGTCGCCGCCTTCACCCGGGATGCCTTTGACAAACTGGGATTCCTTAGCCATCTCCGCCATATCCGCCGGACAGGTGCCCACATCCTCGGCAATGACATATTTACCGCCCAGGCGCTCAACAAAGCGGCCCATGGCCTGCATCATTTCCGGCGTCTTTTCGGTCTTGGAATTGCCGATCATCACGGATTTGCCGCCGCCCCAAGGGAGATCGGCCAATGCGTTTTTATAGGTCATGCCGCGCGACAGGCGCAAAACATCCGTGATCGCCTCTTCTTCCGAGGCATAGTCCCACATGCGGCAACCGCCCAGTGCAAAACCGCGGCTGGTATTGTGGATCGCAATAATCGCGCGAAGGCCGCTCGCCGCATCCCGGCAGAACACGACCTGTTCGTGATTGTCAAATGAAGGAGATTCGAAAACCGACATCGCAATAATCCCTAAGCGTTTGGTCGAATATTACCGACCTTTGTAATTTTATTACCCAAAGATAGATATACTCCGCTTTTGTCCCTTGGGAAGCGGGAAAATGACGGAAAACTGCAAAAAGCAGGAATCTATCCAGACAGCGCGACAGGCGGATAAAATACTTAGCTTGTACAGCAGGGATTCGACGCAATATTATGACGCCCATCGGACCAACCGATAGGTGAACAGGCACCAAAACGACTCTGTATCAAGCGTTTTCAGTGAATAATGAGGGTAAAATGAGCCGAAAGAAGGTCATTCTCGATTGTGATCCGGGCCTGGATGATGCGGTCGCTATCCTGATGGCGCTGCAGGCGTCAGAGGATATCGAACTGCTGGGGATCACCACGGTTGCCGGCAATGTCTCCGCCGAAGCCACCTATCGAAATGCCCGGGCCCTCTGTGCCCTGGCCGGGCGCGAAGACGTTCCGGTATTGAGAGGGTGCACCCGCGCGATCATGGGCTCCAGCGTGCGCGCCGAACATATCCATGGTGCCGACGGCATCAGCGGCACCCCACTGCCCGCCTCTGCCGCCGAAGAAGATCCACGCCATGCAGTCGACTTCCTCATAGAACAATGCCAGGCAGCCGATGACCACACCATAACCATCTGCCCGGTCGGCCCGATGACCAATCTGGCCCTGGCGATGATCAAGGAACCAGCAATCCTGCCCAAGATCAAACAGGTGGTTTTCATGGGCGGTGTCGCCTTTGACGCGGGCAATTGCACACCGGCAGCCGAATTTAACATTCATGCCGATCCCCATGCCGCCCAGGTGGTCCTGCAAAGTGGGATTGATTTGGTGATGATGGGTCTTGATGTCACCCACAAGGCCCATATCACAGATGAACGTTTTGCCCGCATCCATGCGCTGGGGTCCGAGGTATCAAAGGCCGTCACCTCAATGCTGGCCGCCTATCGCGACGTGATCGCACAAAGAAGCCAGGGCAGCCGCGAAGGTGTGCTGCACGATCCCTGCACCATCGCCTATGTGATCAACCCGGACCTGTTCCAGGGCCGCAAGATGCATGTGGAGGTGGACACCCAGGCCGGCCCCAGCCTGGGCCGCACAGTAGCCGACGGGCTGGGTGTTTCAGACCAGCCCGCCAATGTGACGGTGATGGAGGATCTGGACGATGAAGGGCTTTACCAGATGATCACGGAGATGTTGGGGCGGTACAAATAGTCACCATGGCAGCATTATTGTTAGTTTTTCCTTGCTTTTTTCCCAGCCACCACTACCACTTACCGTTCTAAGCTTACCGCTTGTGCTGTACCCAACAGAAACTGCACCTTTGATCTCTTCGCCTGGCTGACAAGTCACACGCCAAAGAAAATTGCGGTTCTTCCCTATCCCTGGTTCGTGGCTTGGTGAAAATGCACCAAAACACTCATCTCCAGATGCAGTGAAGATCCGAAGGTAGCCTTCGTCATGGGTTTCAAAAACCATGTTTCCGTTTTGCAATTCTTCAACACCTAACCAGGCGACCTTAAGAGGCAAATCAATGCCAGCCCAATCTGTCCTTGTAAGAAAGTTTGTTTTGAGTCCGTCTTCACCCTTTGGAAAGGCCAACTCCAGATTGGTTTGATCAGAATATCTCCAAAGAACATTGCTTCCCTTTGCATAGAGCAGACATTGATCACCAAGGGATTCTAGGCAAGCGCTGTAACTTTCTGACAAAGGTGTTGCATAGCAGCGCCCTGGGGTCACAGCGCCTTTGGGGTTTTTACATATTTGATAGTATGCGGCCGTTGCAAATAGTGGATTTTTGGCATTTCTTTTAACAAAAAAATAGCCTTCATCATTTGATCGGAAATCGTCCCATGCCCGGCTTACTTCTTCGTTAAATATAATTGGACCACGACCAACTAATTCCTTCCGATCCATAGTCGATCCGGACTGGCACCCTAGCAGACCCCATCCCAAAATAAGGATCCAAAGCACACGCATAATCAAACCCCCCAAATTCTATTCACATTCGGGGATACTCTGTTGGGCGCTTGCATTCAATCCAGAAAATCTGATCAAGTCACCGCCGCACGCACCTGGAATTCAGCCGCCTTGTGACGCCCCTCTTCCATAATCACCCGCAAGCGCTCCACCGCGTCCCAGACATCCATGTAACTGGTATAGAGCGGGGTGAAGCCGAACCGGATCAGGTTGGGGGCGCGGAAATCGCCGATCACCTTATCCGCGATCAATGACTGCATGATGGCATAGCCTTCGTCATGAGCGAAAGAAACCTGGCTACCGCGCTCATCCCCGTTGCGAGGCGAGGCCAGTTCAAAGCCGTGCCCGGCACAACGCTCTTCTACAAGACTGATGAAAAGATCACAGAGTTTAATGGATTTTTCCCGCACCTTGGCCATATCCACAGTCGCCCAAAGATCGAGCGATTCTTCCAGCGCCAGCATGGCCAGGACAGAGGGCGTACCGCAGAGATAGCGATCCACCGTGCCCGAGGGTTCATATTTGGTGTCAAATTCAAACGGGCTGGCATGGCCGTGCCAGCCGGACAGCGGCTGAACCACCTGATCCTGGTGCCGCTTGGCCACATAAAGGAAAGCCGGGCCGCCGGGGCCGCTGTTCAGATATTTATAGGAACAGCCCACCGCCAGATCCACATTGCAATCATCCAGCTCGACCGGCAGGGCACCCGCGCTATGGGCCAGATCCCAGAGCATCAGGGCGCCTTTTTCCTGGGCCACCTTGGTCACAGCCTTCATGTCATGCTTGCGGCCTGAGCGGAAATTCACATGGGTCAGCATGACGATGGCGGTATCCTCGTCGATGGCATCAACTATTTCATCTTCATTCACCAGCCGCAGCTCGCATTTATCCGGTCCCAGCATTTCGGCCAGCCCCTGGACCATGTAAAGGTCGGTCGGGAAATTGCCCGGATCGGACAGGATCACCCGGCGGCCCGGACGCATCTTAAGCCCCGCGGCCAGCAGCTTGAAAAGATTGACCGAGGTACTGTCGCAGGCAACGACCTGGCCGGGCGCCGCGCCGATCAGGGGCGCGATTTTTTCACCCAGGCGCTGGGGCAGATGCATCCAGCCATGTTTGTTCCAGCTGGTGATCAGGTCCTGGCCCCATTCAACCTCCACCCCCTGGCGCAGCCTGGCAATGGTGGCAATCGGCAATGGGCCCAAGGAATTGCCGTCCAGATAAATCAGGCCTTCGGCCAATTCGAACTTGGCGCGATAGCCGGCCAGATCATCGGACCGGTCCATGGCTTGCACATCGTCACGGCTGATAGCGGGCATTGCGGAACACTCCTGCTTATGTCTGATCGATTATTTTAAGCTTAAAATAAATTGATCTAGCGCCAATGCCAAGTCTTTTCCACCTCCCTTTGGGAGAGAATTACAGTAAGTAAAGGAAATATTAGGTTCTTCTCGGGTAAATAGTGGATAGCTGGCGAGGAAGGATGCATGCAACGCTTTATAACGCTTCTGCTTTTGAATCTCGCCGTTACGTTCGCGGTTGGCACCACAATCTTCATATTGCTGTATGATACGGCCTTCGAACAAAACGCCAATCGCCTGCGCACCATGGTGGAAAACCGCAAGCAGATGATCCAGGCCGTGATGGTGCACGGCGTCAACAATCACAAGGAAACCCCGGACACCGCGCGGGAAGACACCCTGTCCCAGATACGGAATGCCCATTCGAGTTTTGAAAGCTTTGGCCTGACCGGGGAGTTCACGGTCGCGGAACAGATCGAAGACCAGATCCGGTTTATATTCCGCCAGCGCCATTCCGGCATTGAAGTCCCAAAGGCCATAACAGTCGATTCCGCAGATACCTCACCGATGCAGCGCGCGCTCAATGGCGAAAGCGGGACCATGATTGGCATAGACTATTACGGCCATGAAGTCTTGGCTGCCTATACACCGATCCCCTCGCTCGGCATCGGACTTGTCTCAAAAATCGATATCGACGAAATCCGCGCCCCTTTTGTCAAGGATGCCCTTCTTGGATTGGTTCTCTCCGCCGCACTGATTGCCGTTGCCACCGTCGCCTTCATCAGGATCGCGTCCCCCATCAACCGCCGGATCATTGATTCCGAAAACCTCTACCGGCGCCTTGTCGAAGAACAGGTTGGCCTGGTCTGCCGCAGCAACCGCGAGGGCATCATCGCTTTTGCCAATGAATCCTACTGTCAGTATTTCGGTCAGAAAACAGGAAACCTGCTTGGCACCAGTTTTCTGGATCAGATCCCCGAAGATCGGAGAGAGGAAGTCCAGGAAAGACTGAAAGTGATGGAACCGGATGATGCAGGCCTGGTTTACGAACATGAGGTCATTGACCGGGACGGCAATGTAAAATGGATGCAATGGAACGATACCCTGTTACCCGGGAAAACACGGGACCAGGATCAAATCATCAGCGTCGGCCTGGACATTACCGAGAAAAAACTGGCCGAACAGAAACTCTTGAGGATCAGCCGCACCAAGATGGTTTTGATGGCCTCTAATGAATTAATTTCACAAAGCGATTCTCCAGAAGAACTGTTTGCTCATGTGGGCCGTATCCTGCTGGAAATCGGCGGTTATCCCAATGCCTGGTTTGCCCGTCCGGACAGAAACGGTGCCATCCGCCCCACACGGGTTCAGATACCGGAAGAAGAAAGCATACCGGCACAAACTTTCTGCTGGTACGCCGCCTATCATTTGGAGGAGATCTATGGCCGGCAAATAACAAGCCCGCTGATCATCCGACAGGGAAATCCCCCAGAAGAGCATCTGGATTTTGTCGAAGTGGGCCGATTATTCGGCTATCGGTCCCATCTGCTATTGCCGCTGACGATCGATGGTCTGCCGGTGTCCTTCCTCCACTTACATTCCGGGAAGGAGTCCGCTTTTGAGGCGGACGAGATGGAGTTATTGGAAGTCCTTCGAAAGGAAATCACTTTCGCCCTGAACGCCATGAAACTGCGGGAAAAACAAAGAGACGCAGAAATCCTGGTCCGTGCCAGCGAAATCAAGCTTGAAAGAAGTCTGTTTGATACCGTGTCCGCCCTGGCCAATATTATTGAACAGCGCGATCCCTACACGGCAGGTCACCAACGCAATGTCTCTCAGCTGGCGGTCGCCATTGCCCGGAAAATCGGACTGCCGGATAACAATATCAAAGCCATCCAAATGGGTGGCATCATTCATGATATCGGCAAGATCTCTGTCCCGATTGAACTGCTCACCAAACCCGGCAAGCTGACAGATACCGAGATGGCCCTCATCAAGGCTCACGCACAAAACGGTTATGAAATCATCAAGAATATCGAGTTTGAAGGCCCGGTCGCAGAGATTGTCCGCCAGCATCACGAAAGGTTAGATGGATCCGGTTATCCCTTGGGCCTGTCCGGCGATCAGATCTGCCTGGAAGCCAAGGTCATTGCCGTGGCCGATTCCGTTGATGCCATTGTCTCCCACCGTCCCTACCGGCCGGGCCGCAGTTTGACAACCGCCATTGAGGAAATCGAGAAACATAGCGGTCAATGGTATGATCCCGAGATTGTGAAAGCCTGCGTTGACCTGATCGAAAAGGACGGCTTCTATTCCAAACAGAATGACAACCGATCCCTGCTGTCTTTTTACCGGAAAAAGCCCGCCTGAACACGAATGGCGGTTCAAACAGCTCTAGGAAGGTTGCTGCAGTTTCCTACACCATTCGTCATGCCATTCATTGATCCGACCGGGTTTCAGTTTTCCCAATTGCATCAGTTTCAGTCGATTGGGCACCTGGAAAAGAATGTTTTCTTCTTCCTGGCGCTTTTTCAGGCGACGGTCGGGGCCAACATAGTCGGCGGATATCACAAAGCGGCGCTGATTATAGATGATCCCTTCCAGATGCGTAATCAGTTCCTGCAGGTTAAACGGTTTCAGCAGAACACAATCAACCCCCGCTGACATTTCGCGACAAATCACATCATAGTCACCGCGGGCCTGGGTTGCCAAAACCGGAATAAACGGGTCCAGTCCGGTTTTCCCCCGGCGCACATCCCGCACCAGAGTCGCCGCCCGATCAGTTTCCTGATCAAAATCAATCAAAAGAATATCGAATTCATGACCCGGCTTACGGCTCAGCAATTGTTCGATTCCAGACAGATGAACCAGATGCTTCACACCATTTTCCCGGAGCAGGCCATCCAGTTCCTCGGCAAAGAGCGGGAATGGCTCGCAATGCAGGATCGCGCATTTTTCCAAAACGCCGGACGATGTCATAACTTTCCCCCCCTTACATTCCGACCCCGCAACCCCAAAGGCGGGATGATCTTGTTACTGGCAACCATATCACACCACTCTAGCCTTAGGAGAATTAACCCTCGTATCAAACTATTTGGTCATTTGCCGATTGCGCCGTAGGCAGCGAGATAGGGATGATGTAACCTATTGGCATGTTTGGACTCTACAATATACAAGGCCCGCAATTCCAGGGCCCCTTGGAACAGCTCTACCAGGTCCACCCGGTGGTGCGCAGCCAAGCGGCTAAATTCAACCTGCACCCGGAAACGGATCAGCAGTCTGATCAGCCGGAGCAGCGCCGCCCCCGACAGGCGGCGGCAGCCTATGCCAAGTCGCTTAATCTCGATCACGAGCGCGAACCGCTCTATCATGTCGACCAGATCATGCATAAAAACCCGCACACGATTGGGGCTAACGCAAGATTAGCCGATGCTTGGAGCATGCTGCAGAACCATAAAGTCAAACAGATGCCCGTGGTTGATGACAAGAATCATACCGTCGGGCTGTTGACTCAGACAGATCTTTTACGGCGGATCATCGTGAATAGCGAAGATGACCTGTTGCAGGTGCCGCAGGCCCCGGTCCGCGAGGTCATGATCACGCCGGTCATCACAGCGGAACCGCTGACTGATATCCGGCGAATCGCCAAGGTGATGGCGGAATATGGCCTGCCGGCCCTGCCGATCACCGATGAAAAGCAATTCCTGATCGGGATTGTCACCCGCGGGGATATCCTGCGGAAATTCGCTAATACCCCGCCGCTGCAACTCTGGAGCTGAGCAGCCGGGATCAAGCATCAGGCAGGAGCTGTCTGTTTCTTGAGCAAGCCGCCCATCAGGGAGACTGTCTCGGCATCCGCCTCACCCGTCATGGCGGCTGGCCGGTAATGCCGCTGAAATGCCTCAATGGCGGCCCGGGGATCATCCACCGCATAGCCCAGTTCTTCCAGCATCTCCACCGGGTCCCGGGCACAATCCGGATCCGGGTCAGGCCAAAGACCGATCCCCTGCTCCGCAAGCCCCTTCCAGTCGAACAATTCACCGGGATCAATCTTACGGCCCGGCGCCACATCCGAATGGCCGACAATATTGCGGGCGGGAATAGCATGACGGGACAGGATTTCCTTGCATAAAGCCGCTAGCGATTTCATCTGAGCCTCTGGAAAAGGCTCATAGCCGTTTGCATGCCCGGGATTGGCAATCTCGATCCCGATTGAATGGGAGTTTACATCCGTAATCCCGCGCCAGGAACTGACACCCGCATGCCAGGCCCGTTTCTTCTCTTCCACCAGTTGATAAACATACCCCCTTGGGGTCACCAGATAATGCGCGCTCACCTCCGACACCGGATCGCATAACCGATCAAGCGCTTCGTCTGCCGTGGTGAGGTCTGTGTAATGCATCACCAGCATGTTTATTTTGGAACCGACCCGCCGATTACCGAAATTCGGCGAAGGACATTGAATCAAACCGTCCATGTATTTCCCTCGTCCTGTTCATATTCTTATTATTGAGGTGCGTTTTGGCGTTTCTCTTTTTTTGCACTCCTGTAGATGATGACCCCATCACCAAGAATGGTCAATGCCCCGCCCGCAATCATGACGGGTGTCACCACCCCGCCCAGTACCGGGAGGCCGGCAATTACGCCAACCCCAGTTTCGCCATGGCAAAACCACCGCCCCGGATAATCATGACTCGCTGGCCGGTCAGGATATCCCGAAATCTCCTTACGCTCCCTTCGCGGCAGCAATTTCTTCCTGCAAAATCTCCAGCTCAAGCCATCGTTCTTCCGCCGCTTCCAGCGCGGCACGGCAGTCATCCAGCTTCTTGATCGAGTCCTGGAATTTATCCGGATTCTTAGTGAAGAGATCGGGATCCGCCAGAACCGTTTCCAAGCCTGTTATCTCCCCTTCAAGCGTCTCGATCCGGCCCGGCAGCATGTCCAGGTCACGCTGGTCTTTGTAGCTGAGCCGCTGGGAAGCCCCTTTGGGTTTCGGCTTGGCCGCCGCAGCGCTTTCCGCCTTTGGAGCTTTCTCTTGTTTCAACTGCGCCTTTCTTTCGCGGGCATAATCTTCATAGCCGCCGACATATTCTCTGACATCGCCATTCCCTTCCACCGCCAGGACACTGGTCACCAGCCGGTCCAGGAAGTCGCGGTCATGGCTGACCAGGATCAGGGTCCCGCTGTAATCACCCAGCATTTCCTCCAGAAGATCCAGCGTATCCATATCCAGATCGTTTGTCGGTTCGTCGAGCACCATGAGGTTTGTAGGCCTCATCAGGATCTTGGCCAGCATCAACCGGTTGCGCTCTCCGCCTGAGAGGGTTGAAATTTTGCCGCGGGCCTGGGCCTCGGAAAACAGGAAATCTCGCAAATAGCCGACCACATGGCGGGTGCTCTCGCCCACCGTGACCTGATCTGTCCCTTCTCCGATTACATCCCAGGGCGTACTGTTGATATCCAGCTGTTCACGGGTCTGATCGAACCAGCCCAGATCCACATTGGCCCCCATCTCGATGCTGCCAGCGTCCGGTTCCAATTGCCCGATCAGCATTTTAAGGATCGTGGTTTTTCCAGCCCCGTTGGGGCCGATGATGCCGATGCGGTCACCGCGCATGATCTTCATGGAGAAATCGTCTGCAATCGTGAGGTCCCCGAATTTCTTCGAAATTCCCTTTGCCTCGATCACCACCTTACCGCTTTGCTCTCCATCCTGGGCCTGCATGGTGCTGGCCCGTTCATTGCGGACATGATTCTGGCGTGCCTTGCGCAGGGTCGCCAGCTTATCCAGCCGGCGCACATTGCGTTTGCGCCGGGCGGTGACACCGCGCAGCAGATAGCGCTGTTCCTGTTTGATATGCTGGTCCATCCGGTTAAGCTCAGCCTCTTCCGCGCGCTCCACCTCTTCGGCCCAATCCTCGAATTTCTCGAAACCTGCATCCAGACGGCGAAGCTCGCCCCGGTCCAGCCAGACCATGCCGTTGGCCACCTTATTCAGAAAGGCGCGGTCATGGCTGATCACCAGAACGCCGCCTCGGAAAGAGGCCAGTTCCTGTTCCAGCCATTCGATGGCCGGCAGATCCAGATGGTTTGTCGGCTCGTCCAGCAGCAAGACATCCGGGTCCATCGCCAGGGCACGGGCCAGGGCCGCCCGGCGGATCTGGCCGCCCGACAGGGCCACCGCCGACATATCCGGTGTCAGTCCCAGCGCGTGAATCATGGCTTCGGCACGGAAATCCTCAGCCCCTGTTTCGGTGACAAAATCCATCACCGTGCCGCTTTTGGGCGGCACCGGCTCCTGGGCCTGGCTGGCTATGGTGATACCGGGCTTCACATACCGCTCGCCGCTATCCGCCTCCAGACTACCCTGTAGCGTCGCCATCAAGGTGGATTTACCGCTGCCATTCCGCCCGACCAGAACCAGCCTATCTCCCTGGTTGATGGAAATATTGGCATTACGGATGACCGGCGGTGTGCCATGCCCCGCCTGGCAGTTGCGCAATGCAAGAAGTTCCGGCCCTTTCGCCATGATGGCGGCTCCTAAAGATACTGGGATTGAAAAAGGAATTTATCAGGCGCTAGAAACCAAGACAGGCCTGAAAAATCAAGCCGTCTGTTCCCTTTGCCCTTAGCGAAGCCCACGTTCCGCTTTAATCCGGTCATAGGCGGCATTGACCTTGGCCAGTTTTTCGTTGGCCAGTTCAACAAATTCTTCCGGCATACCCTGTGCCACCAGACGATCGGGGTGATGTTCCATCACCTGCTTGCGATGGGCGGCTTTGATCGCGTCATCATCCGCGTTTTTTGATATGCCGAGCAAGGTGTACGGATCAGCGCTTTCACCCTGCTGGCACAGACCAGTCACCCGCTCAAAAGCAAGGCCTTCAAAACCAAAAATCTCTGAAACTTTGTAGAGATATTCCAACTCTCCGGGATGAATATGGCCATCAGCCTTGGCAATATGCGTCAGACACCAAAGTAATTCTTCCAACACTTCGGGATTTTTGGCGAACATGTCCGCCATCTGCTTGGCATAAGGCTCAAAACCGCGGGAATCCTTCTTCGCCTGGTCAAACAGGCGGGAGACATTTTTCATCTCTTCCGGCGGGATGCGCAAAACCTGTTTGAAGGCATTGACTTCATCACGGGTAACACGGCCATCAGCCTTGGCCATTTTGGCCCCCAGAACAATCACCGCAATGGTAAAGGCAACCGTTTTTGTGCCGTCTTTCTGCTCAGGCTTGTCCGGCTGCATGCTGTCGATCACGTGACCGCCCAATGCGCCGATCAACGCGCCAAGCGGCCCGCCCAGCGCCAACCCGCCGACACCCCCCAGTATTTTGCCCCATATGCTCATGCCATGGCGCCCTTTCGGAATTCCCTTGGATAACCGCCGCCGGAATTGGCAGCACCCTTAACAGGTAACGCAGATACCCCTGTTAGAAAAGGTCAATATCATCCTCTTCTGCTGCATCGCTCTCCGGCTCCTGCTTCGCGTCTTCATCCGCTTCCGCCGGTGCGCCAAACTCCTCGTCCGGTGCATAGGTGCTTAGATAGGCCAGAATGCTTTTGCGATGTTTGGCATCATCCGCCGTCAATTGCAGATGGGTGCCTTTTTGGGAATATTGGTAAACAATGCCGCGGATTGCCTTATCTAGCCCCGGTAGCGTTAGGAACACAGGCTCCCCAATCGGTAGGCTTAAAGTGTCTTTCAGCAAGCCACCCCCCAGGGACAAATCAACCACTTTGACCGGAAAAGTCTCGTTGCTGCCGCGCAGTTCCGCATCCAAATTAAGGCTATGGCGCGTATGGGCACGGCGGTTTCCTGCGGCAGAACGCCGCAGATCCGCCATGAGGGCGGTCAGGCGCTCGGTCATGCTGTCCACATCCGCCTTGGACTGGACTGCGTTTTTCTGAACCTCCATGGACATATCCCGCGTCGAGGACACAGCCTCAAGGATTTCCGACGTGGATTGGGATACCTCTTTGGCGCCATTCGCCGCATCACTGATCTTCTGACTGATATGGCGGGTGGCTTCCACCTGCTCACCAACTGACTTATTGATCTCGGTGGAAACCTCGTCAATCCGGCCAACCACTTTGGCAATTTCCTCAATCGCATTGACCGATTCGTCCGTGGCCGCCCGGATATTGGTGATCTGCGACTGAATTTCATCCGTTGCCTTAGAGGTCTGACTGGCCAGGCTCTTCACCTCGTTGGCGACAACGGCAAAGCCCTTGCCCGCCTCGCCGGCGCGGGCAGCCTCAATGGTGGCATTAAGCGCCAGCAGATTCGTCTGTTCGGCAATTTCATTAATCAAAGTCACGACATTACCGATCTGGACCACCGCTTCGGAGAGCCCTTGAATCGTCCGCCTGGTGCCGTCTGCCTGCTCGACAGCGCTTTTGGCCACGCTGGAGGCTTCGTCCATCTGTTCACCGACATGCTGCATTTCTGTACGCACCCGTTCGGTTTCACGGGCGGCTTCGCTCACACCGTTGCCGACATTCTCCGACTCTCGGGATAATTCCTCCATCCGGCCGGATGCGGTATTGGCCTTCTGGGACATTTGTTCGGAAACAAAACTGAGCAGCGAGACATTCTGCGCCACATTCACACCGGTTTCCTTGACCTGTTTGTCCAGGTCACCGGCAATTTCAATCAGCTCACTGCTGACGGTATCGCTTTGAAGCTTGTTGGATTTGACTTCATTGGCGAGGAACTGATCAACAGCCATGCGGCTGGCCCGGATGATTTCGAGATATTCAAAGATCTCTCGGTCATCATGTTGCAGCCTGGAACCATCCAATGCGCTCTCCGCACCGCCGCTATAGGCAACTTCCCGCACTTTTTCCAGAACCAGGCGCTGCTTGGGCAGGACCTTAACCAGAAGTAACCCGACCGAGGCCAAGCTGGCTACGCCCCCGACAGCCCCGACAATCAAAGCCAGCATCGGACGTTCAACCAGACATGCGGCAACGACAGCGGTGAATGCCACCAAACCTATGAGACTCAGGAATACAATGACACTCAGGGACCGTTTCATACTCCACTCCTCGATTCAGCGGCAATGTGGCTACCTTAACGCCTCATTTATTGATAAATCGTATTCAAAAGCCAAATCTATCAATCGTCTAGTGTCAATTTTGGCTTTCCAAAATGCCAGCCCTGCAGGAAATGCACGCCCTGTTCCGCCAACAGACCTGCAGTTTCTTCCCTTTCGACCCCCTCCGCTACGGTCTCAAACCCTATCTCGTCTGAGATGGAAACCAGTTTGCGGACAAAGGAAATGCTCTCGGGAACCTTGTCGAGGTCCTGAACGAAAATCCCGTCAATCTTCACCACATCCACGGTCAGGGATCTTAACTGCCGGAAACTGGTATGGCCCGAACCGAAATCATCCAAGGCAACCTTGCAACCCAATTGCCGGACCGACGCCACAAAATGCGCAGTGACGTCCAGATCCTCCATCGCCACAGTTTCGGTAATTTCCAACATCAACCGTTTCGCCAGTGTTTCATTGCCACGCAAATGGTTGCGCAGCGCCCGGAACCAGGAAAAATCGGTAACCGTCAAGGCAGAGAGGTTAATGGAAAGACGCAGTTGCGGATCATCCTCGAGCATCTTGATCGCAGCACCAAGCCCCCACCGGTCAAGATCCCTGATCAAGCCGAACCTTTCCGCCACAGGGATAAAGGTGGCGGCGGGAACAAGCTCGCCCCCGGAATCCTTGATACGGATCAAGGTTTCGTAATAGGCAGGTTTCCGGCTGCTGGATGAAACAATCGGCTGAAAAGCAAAACACACCATATCATCGCGAAGCGCTTCTTCGATCTGCTGGGCTACCAGAATTTTGTTGCGAAGCTTGTACCGTTCTTCTTCGCTGGGGCGGTAAATTGAGGCTTTGTTCACCCCTTGCGCCCGCGATTCCATCAAGGCGGTTTCCGCCCGCCCCATGATTTCCGTCGCCGTATGGACATCCTCCGGGAACTGGACGGCGCCAATCGCCGCGGAAAACGAAAGGGAACGGTCGCCATAGTAAACCCGCTCCCGACTGAAAGAATCCACCAGACGGGCCAACAGACCGTTCAAGCCAGCTTCGTCACAGTTGGAAAGCACCGCACCAAACCTGTCCGTATCCACCCGGCCAATGGTGTCAATAGAGCGCAGGGCACGCTCAATAATCTGACCGGCACCCAGGATCAAGGCATCCACCGCATCACGGCCCAGATCATGATGGACATCCGCCAATCCATTCAGCCCAACCAGCAAATAAGCATTGGGAACTTGGAACCGCTTCCCGTAATTCAACGCATTGTGAAGCGCATCACGCAATCGGGACTTATTCAAATGCCCGGTCAACTCATCATAATTGGTCTGGTGACTTAGCATGCGCTCTTTTTGTTTGCGCTCGGTCACAATGCGCATGACCCCTGCAACGCTGAGCGGTTGGCCGTTATCATCACTTTCCACCTGGCCGCGCTCATGCACCCAGGCAAAGGCGGCATCATCCTGGCGCAGACGGTATTCGCATTCGTAGCGCCCGCCTTCCGATTCCGGGATATCCAGCAGTTTCAGCCGGGCTGCCAAATCCTCTTCATTGATCCTGGCAATGAATGCCTCTCCATCGCTGACCTCCGGTTCACCGTCGCTGGTGAAGAGCGATGAGACATCCCCTACCCAGGAAATCTCATCGGAAACCAGATCCCAGCAATAGGCCACATCCCCCGCGGCCAGCAATGCCATCCGGGATAAATGATCTTTGGAAGTCACCCGCGAAACACCCAAAACAACAACTTCTGCAATAAGTTAAACCGACAATAAAGTGAAGACTAGCGGTTCCTGAAAAAAAAAGAAACATCCCTTCTTGTGAATGATGGTATTTCCGAACTTTGTTCATTATCCTTTCTTTGTTTTTTACTTTGTTCTCTTCAATAAAACCTTCGGTTTCATCCATGATCGAGCAAATCGTTTCGCTGCCTATGCCAATGATCTACCTGTTGGTCATCGGGTTGGTGTTGCGGCATATGAAATGGGCCAGATGGCTGGCGGGAACATCAGTCTTCCTGCTGATCCTCTGTGCGTTCCCAGTCACGGCCTATCTTCTCTATCTGCCATTGCATCATCCCCGCCCCTCCGCGGCGGAGCTGGAAAAATTCCAGCCGGATTGCATATTATTGCCAACCGCCGGCGCACTGAAAGTGTCCGACCAGGTCTGGATCCCCACTGTCAATTCATACTGGCGGCTGGCAAAGACGGTCGAATTGCAGCAGGCGTTCCATATTCCGATCATTATTTCCGGTGGGGCGCTCAAAGGGGCCCCAACCAGTGAAGCCGCGTTACTGGCGCAGCAGAATTATCTGCCCCTGGATCCTGCGATTTTGGATGAAAGCGCCACCAACACTGTAGACAGTGCCATCCAGTTCGCCCGGATCATGAAAGAGAACAACCTTTCAAGGCCCCTGGTCGTGACCGACAGCCACCATATGCTGCGCATGCGCGCCAGCCTGGCCGCCCAGGGGATCTCCTCTCTCGGCTACAATACCGGCCTAGGTGGCCAGCCGCCGCTGGAATGGGATCAATTAATTCCCACCCGTAACGGCTATTTCGGCGTCAACAGCGTTTTAAGGGAATATGTCGCCCTCACCTATTATATATATCAGGGATATTTTAGCCTCCGCGACTTAACCCGTTCACAACCCTTCTGACGGATGGATATTCTGCCGCTGCGACCTTCCAAATTGTCCATTGCATCGGCAAAAAAAGCTGATACTGTTGCGGCCGTGACGGTTCCCACATGGGATGAAAAGGGAATTTGGTGCGGCCAGACGATTTGAAAAGGCCCATGCCAAAGCTGCCCCCGCAACTGTAACCGGTGAGTCCGCTTTCCAAGCAATGCCACTGGGACTGGATTGAACCAGCCCCGGGAAGGCCGGAAAGAAGAGGATAAAGACCCGGAAGCCAGGAGACCTGCCGACACGCTATATCAATCTATTTCCGGGCGGGGTGCCCGGCAGGAGACACATATGAATATCTTTTCAGCAACCGGGGGTATCTCAGCCCCGGACAACCAAAACGACATCTCCGCAAAATCTGATCTCGCTTCCGGGAAAAGCCAGTTTTATGATCCCAAACGGATTATGCTGCAAGGCCTGACCCTGGCCTCTCATGAGACCCCAAATGCGCGTGAAACACTTTTTGCCTGGCTCATGACACTACCTGGCAACACCGAACCCAATGTTGCTGCGAACATGTTGCTGGACCTCTATCTTCCGGATCTGCCAACCGCCCTGGACAGCGGCAAGGAAGAGTTGATCGCCCTCCTGCGCCAAGTGGCACTGTTTGACAAATCCCGGCAACAGCAGATCAGGTTATCCGGTCGTCGGCGCAGCAGTGCCATGCACTAAAAAACGGGTCCCCTTCCGTCGGACAGATTTTTCATGTACCCTGTTCACAACAAGTAACAGAGGGCAGAAGGTGGCTTTGCCACAGAGGGACTTTTGCCGATGAACAGGGTTATTGAAAACATGGACATGTCAGCATTGGATGCTCGGGGTGACGACGTCACATTGGCCGAGCGCGGGGCCTATGCGGCACAACGGGACCTCAGAACACTTGGCGACGCCCTGCAGGGTGAATTTGACGGCACGGTCAACGAAGCCCAAAAGGAAGGCACAGCCACCAAAGAAGCATCCGCCCAAACGCGCGCCGCTCTTGGCGAGGTCAGCACATTAACCAACAGGCTTCAGCAGGAAGCCGAAACCGCCACCGGCAATGTCGATGCCATGGCCGCCGCCACCGAAGAGATGAACGCATCCATCGAACAGGTAGGCGACCATGTGCAAAAAACCGCCGAGGGCGCCAGAGGAGCTTCCCGCGAAGCACAGGAAGCACGGGAAACGATCGACACTCTGGCCAAAGCATCAGACAAGATTGGCGACGTGGTCAAGCTGATCGAAGGCATTGCGGGGCAGACCAACCTCTTGGCCCTGAACGCAACCATCGAGGCAGCGCGTGCGGGTGAGGCAGGCAAGGGCTTTGCCGTCGTGGCCAACGAGGTCAAAAGCCTGGCCCAGCAAACTGCCAATGCCACCCGTGACATCACGGATCAGGTGAATGAAATACAGTCGGTAACCCATAGAGTGGTCGAGGTGATCGAAGGTATCACCAAGGTTATTACCGATGTAGAGCATTTTTCAGAAGAGGTCGCCGATCGGGTCCGGGAACAGGTTTCCGCCGTCCGGGAGATCGGAGAAAATGCCCACCGGGCCGCACAGAGCACCCGCACTGTCACCGAAACTCTCAGTGAAGCAACTGACCGCATCGCCAATGTGACCGAGTTGACTGCTGAACAGGACGCCCATACGGCAAAAATGCAGGAACTGGTTGAAGCGCTCGATCAACGCCTACGAACCGCGGTCTCGGAAAGCCAGTCCGCCGAACATGTCCGGTTACGGCACCTGCCGTTTCATCTTGATGTGACCGTCGAAGGCAGCTCTTCCTCCGGGCGGCTCTATAATCTCTCCACTGACGGGGCCATTTTGCGACTGGCGGATGAATTGGCGGTCGATGCCAACCGGTTCAGTTTGGAACTGCTCCCCATCGGGAAACTGGATGCCCTGGCTGAAAGCCAGGCGGACGGCACCTACCAACTGCGGTTTCCCGAACAGGAAAAGGACCGGATCCGGGATTTCCTGGATGCGATGATCGCCATCGATCAACCGATTATCGCCTATGGGATGAAAACCGCCCGCGCCATATCAGAGCGGTTTGAAAAGGCTTTGCAAAAGGGAGAAATATCCGATCAAACCCTATTCGATCAGGATTATCAGCCGGTAGAAGGGAGCAACCCGCTACAGCATCTGACCGGTTATCTGGATTTCACCGATCGGGTTCTCCCGGATTTTCAAGAGCCCGCCCTGGAATTTGATCCACGCATCACTTTTTGCGCTGCGGTCGATACCAACGGCTATCTGCCGACCCACAACAAGATTTACAATCACCCGCAACGGCCGGATGACCCGGTCTGGAATGCAGGTAATTGCCGCAATCGACGGATTTTCCTGGACAGGACCGGCCAAGCCGCGGGGAAAAATACCAAGCCGTATTTGTTGCAGAGCTATCTGCGGGATATGGGCGGCGGCAATTTCGTGCTGATGAAGGATTTGAGTTGCCCGATCACGGTAAATGGCCGTATCTGGGGTAATATCCGGCTCGGCTACAAACCCAACTGACCGCCATCCGTACCCAATCAGAGTCATTGTAAATCACCGGGCTATGTTCTAGTGGCCTGGTGATTTCAGACTGATCCGTTTCCACGCTGGACCCGCCGGAATTGTCTTGATAATGTCCGCCCGTCCAAGGCGCTGTCCTTATTTTTCACTTTTCCTTCCGTCACTTCCCAAAATTCCCCGCTGTCGACATGCAAATCAACACGTCTGTCTTTTCCGCTCATTTACAGCAATATCTCACCAGCCAGGAAACCCTCCATAGCGAGCATCAGCATATCCTCCTGGCCTGCATGCCAAAATCAGCATCCAGAACGGCACTTGCGCTTTTGGAAGGTCATGCCTCTCTTGATCATATCAGCCTGAATGAAACAGACAGCAACCTATCTGAGAGTTTGGACAGTTTGAAACTGTTGCTCTATCAGGGCCGAAATTGGGTCGCTCATCATCACGTTCATTGCGCACTGACCCTGCCAACCCAGTTAAAGCGGTTTTCCATCAGAACCATCACCCTGACCAGAAATCTGTTCGATGTTTGTGTGAGCATTCGAGATCATATGCTTAAGGCCGCGCGCCACGGCGGACTGGTCATGTTTGCCCATATCATCCCACATACGCCGGAATTTGCCGACTGGTCTGAGCAGGAGCAACTGGACTTCATCATTGTGATGGCAATCCCTTGGTATGTTAAATTCTATGCCAGTTGGCACATGATCGCCCCGTCTCAGGACTATCACCCCCTTTGGATCGATTATGATCAGCTCATTGGGCACCCCTTAGAAACCACGCGCACCATGTTTGCCCATTGCGGCCTGGACTATGATGTAGAATCTCTATCCTGCCTGGTCGCAACGGTTATGGAGAGGCAGCCGAATTTCAATGTTGACCGACGCGGCCGTGGCGAAGAAAGCCTGACAAAGCTCCAAAAAGACAAGATCCGTCATCTCTGCTGCCATTATCCTGCCGTGGATTTCTCCAGACTGGGTGTTTGATCAGCTTTCTGTCGGCTTTTTGCATCACCACGTAGTTCTTTCAGAACCCAAAGTGAAAGAATGAAGGTCAGCCCAGCACCGGCCTGGTGCGCAACCGCCAACGGAATTGGCACGAAATGCAGCAGGGTCGCAATGCCCAACGCCACCTGAATGGCGACCATGGCGGACAGGCAATTCACCGATAATCGCGCCCTCGGGGCCAGGTCCTGACTTCTGGACCAGATCCACAACCCTGCCACGGTGGCCGTGGTAATGTAGGCCATGATCCGATGATTAAATTGGACCGCCGAGACATTTTCAAACAAATTCAGCCACAAAGGCGACTCTGACCAATAGTCTTCCGGCACCAGCCCCCCGCCCATCAGCGGCCATTCGTTATAAACCAGCCCCGCGTTCAGGCCCGCGACAAAAGCGCCACTGACCACAGTGAAGAAAATCACCGCATGGGCCAGGGCCCCAACGCGGCGAAAGGAACGGGCAACGGGTTTGCGCCCTTCTTCGACCGGGAAAAGAAAAGCGAAAGCCATCCAGAAAAGATAGCCCAAAATGAAAACCGCCATGCCCAGATGCACCGCGAGGCGATATTGACTAACCTCCACCCGGTCAACAAAACCGCTTTTGACCATCCACCAGCCAATCACTCCCTGTAATCCGCCCAGCACAAGAAGGATCCAGAGATGTTTTTTATGTTCCTGGGGGATCCAACCGCGCAGCAGGAAAAAGAAAAACGGCAACGCATAAACCAGCCCGATCAATCGGCCCCAGAGGCGATGAAAATACTCCCAGAAGAAAATTGTCTTGAACTCAGAAAGTGCCATCCCCTCATTCATCAGCTGATATTGGCTGGTTTGGCGGTATAGCGCGAAAACCCGCTCCCATTCCGCCTGGGTAATGGGCGGCAGCCAGCCAATGAGGGGGCGCCATTCCGCCATGGAAAGACCGGATTCGGTCAACCGGGTCACGGCCCCGACCTGCATCATGATAAAAACCATCAAGGCACAGATGCCCAGCCAGATTCCCACCGCACGCATAAACTAAGCTCCCGTTCACATTTTTTAATTTTGAACTGTAAACACCCGACACGCTCAGTCAAACATCATTTGATCGCACCTGGAACAGCTGTCTTTTCCAAACAACATTGTGGTTTTGGGTGGACAAAAGGACAAACTACACTTATATATGCGTATATGAAGTTATATAACACATTTTATTGTGTTAATTAGGAGCTACCAAATGAACCACTTCCCGATCTTCATGGCCCTAAAGGACCGCCTGGTCCTGGTGGTCGGCGGCGAAGAACTGGCCGCAAGGAAAATACGCCTTCTGCATAAAGCGGAAGCTGCTATTTGTGTGGTGGCTCCGGAGCTCTGTACTGAGCTAAAAGAACAAGTTGCCATCGGTAAAATTTCCTGGCGCGAACAGTCTTTTGACAATATCGCGCTGGAAGGTGCAAGCCTTGTCTTTGCTGCAACCGACCATGAAGAAATTGATACCCGGGTAGCACAGGCCGCCCGTGATCAAGGCATCCCTGTCAATGCCGTCGACCGGCCTGCGGTTTCGGATTTTATCATGCCCGCCATTGTTGACCGCGCGCCGATAGTGGTCGCAATTTCGTCTGGTGGATCCGCACCGGTCCTGGCCCGCAAGGTGCGTGCCCAGATCGAGGCAATCCTGCCTGCACGCCTGGGCGAGCTGGCGGTTTTTGCCGATCGGTTCCGCAGTGCAGTAAAGGCCATGTTCAAAACCGAAACAGAAAAACGTCGTTTCTGGGAAGCATTCTTTAAGAGCCCGATAGCTGCCAATGTGCTGGATGGCAATGCCGGATCGGCAACCGAACATATGCTGCAAGCTGTGAACGATCCCGCGTTCGGCCAGAGCCAAAACGGCAAGGTCACCTTTGTCGGCGCCGGTTCCGGCGATCCGGATTTGCTCACCTTAAAGGCGGTTCGGGCGTTGCAGGATGTCGATCTGATTATTTATGACCGGGAAGAGGATGCCGGTTTGCTGGAGACGGCGCGCCGCGATGCAGAACGGCTCTATGTCGGATCCGACAAGCTGCACCAGACCCTGATCAACCGGGTCATGGCGGATGCTGCCAAACGAGGCCGCAAAGTCGTCCGCCTGGTTGGCGGTGACAGCCTGTCGCGCAATCGTTCCGTTCTTGAAAAATCAGCCCTTGAAGATCGCCAAGTGATGGTCGATATCATCCCTGGCATCCAGACAGAAACCCAGATCAATAAAACCATGGCGGCACCCGCCAAACAGGCATCGGCCTAAACGGTCGGATTAATGAAGGATCGGAGACACCCATGTCAGCAAAAATTGTGACAGCCTACCACCTGCGTGACGGTGATGCGGTTTTCCTGCGGGAAGATACCAGCTGGTCCAAGGATGTGGCCGAAGCCGCCGTTGTAGAAACGGCGGAAGCCGAAGCTGCCCTGCTTGAGACCGGTCAGGCAGACGTTACCAGGAACATCGTACTGGACGTTTATGCGGTTGATGTCGAAATCGTCGACGGCACGCCGAAACCGACCAAGTTCCGCGAGTTGCTGCGCTGCCTTGGCCCGTCCAACCGCACCGATCTGGGCAAACAGGCGGCGTAAGGCCGATCAGGATCCAAAGGATAAAAGACAATGTATCGTTACGACGAATTTGATCATGCCTTCGTGCGCCAGCGCGCGAACCAGTTCAAGGGCCAGGTCGCACGGCGCCTGAGCGGTGAATTGACCGAGGATGAGTTTAAACCGCTGCGCCTGATGAACGGCCTTTATCTCCAGCTCCATGCCTATATGCTGCGCGTGACCATCCCCTATGGCACCATGTCCAGTCGCCAGTTGCGCCAGCTGGCCATAATCGGCCGGAAATATGACAAGGGTTACGGCCATTTCACCACCCGCCAGAATATCCAGTTCAACTGGCCGAAGCTGGAAGATGTGCCCCAGATCCTGGAGGATTTGGCCGCCGTTGAAATGCACGCGATCCAGTCCAGCGGCAACTGTATCCGAAATGTCACCTCGGACCATTATGCCGGTGCGATTGCAACCGAAGTATCCGACCCGCGCATCCATTCCGAAGTGATCCGGCAATGGTCGTCGCTGCATCCGGAATTTTCCTTCCTGCCGCGGAAATTCAAATTCGCGGTCACCGGTGACGCCACCGACCGTGCCGCTGTGAAATTCCACGATATCGGCATCATCATTAAAAAGAATGATGCCGGTGAAGTTGGCGGCGAAATCCTGGTCGGCGGCGGCATGGGCCGCACCCCGATGATCGGCAAGACCATCCGTGATTTTGTCCCGGAACGTGATCTGCTGGCCTATGTGGAAGCAATTTTGCGCGTCTATAACCTCTATGGCCGCCGCGACAATAAATACAAGGCCCGGATCAAGATCCTGGTCCATGAGCGCGGCATTGAGGAAATCCGGGAAAAGGTCGAGGCCGAATTTGCCCAGATCCAGGGCAGCTCCCTGACCGTTCCCCAGGAAGAACTGGACCGGATTGCCGC
The DNA here is from genome assembly GCF_003385955.1 of Aestuariispira insulae. GTDB lineage: Bacteria > Pseudomonadota > Alphaproteobacteria > UBA8366 > Aestuariispiraceae > Aestuariispira > Aestuariispira insulae. Next base: position 10,806 of record NZ_QRDW01000005.1, on the reverse strand, counting down.
CTATTTCGCTGATCCGGATTTTGAGGCCTTTGATGCTGAAGCTCTCGAGGCGATCAACCGGGAATTGGAGGTCCGCAAGTTCGAGAACCGCGATTTTGCCGCCTGGATGAAAACCAATGTGAAGCCTCATAAACAGGCAGGCTACGCCATCGCGGATATCACGCTGAAAGGGATTGGCGAGACGGCGGGCGACATCACCTCCGACCAGATGGATGTGGTTGCCGACCTGACCGAGCAATTCAGCCTGGATGAAATGCGTGCCTCGCACGAACAGAATCTGATCCTGCCGCATGTGAAGCAGGCGGACCTGTTTGAACTTTGGTCTGCACTGAACAGCCATGGATTGGGCACGCCCAATTCAGGCCTGATCACAGATATGATCGTCTGCCCGGGCATGGATTATTGTGCGCTGGCCACCGCACGCTCCATCCCGATCGGCCAGGAAATTTCCCGCCGGTTCGCCGATCTGGAACGGCAATATGACATTGGCGGCATGAAGATTAAAATGTCCGGCTGCATCAATGCCTGCGGCCATCATCATGCCGGCCATATCGGCATTTTGGGTGTGGACCGCCGCGGTGAAGAGGTTTATCAGATCACCCTTGGCGGCAGCGGCGATGAAACCGCCTCTGTCGGCGCCCGTGTCGGCCCGGCCTTCACGGCCGATGAAGTGGTTGATGCGATCGAAACCATTGTAAACACCTATCTGGATCTACGGGAATCACCGGAAGAAACCTTCCTGAGCGCCTACCGCCGTGTCGGCCTCGACCCGTTCAAGGAGAAGCTCTATGCCGCTGCATAAGAATGGCGTACAGATCGAGGACAGCTGGACCTATCTGGGTGAAGAAGAAAGCCCGACCTTGGGCGACCGCACCATCCTGTCGCTGGATCAGTGGAAGCAAAACCGGGAACAGCTTCTGGAAGGCAATCATTCCTACGGCATCGTGCTGGCGCCTTTGGATGAAGTGGAAGAACTGCGCGACGATCTGGACCGGATCGCGGTGATTGCCGTCACCTTCCCCACCTTTGCCAATGGCACGGGCTTTTCCCAGGCGCAATTGCTGCGCCGGATGGGGTTCAAGGGCGAATTGCGTGCCCGCGGCCATATCATCCAGGACCAGTATATGTATCTGGATCGGTGCGGTTTCGACACGCTCGAAACCGACAAGGAAAATGTCGTTGAGGCCTGGAAGGAAGCTCTTAGTGAGATGACCGTTTTCGGACAGCCGTCCGGTGATGATCGTCAGCCAGCCTATCTAGCCCGTCATGCAAAAGGCAATAAGGCCGCCGCCGAGTAGGTCTGATCAAAAGAATAACCGAAGCCGGATCTCCCCACAGCATATGTCCGGCTTCGTTATGTTGAAGGCCCGGTTCTGCCGGGCCTTCGTCGTTGGGCCTGGTGCTGGCGCGCCAGTCGCAAAACAGTTGCCCCCAATCACTCAGCCCGTTCTGGCCGGATATAGATCAAATAATAGACCGCGGCGACGAATATCCCGCCACCAATAATGTTGCCCAATGTCACCGGCACCAGATTATTCAAAAAGGCTTCCAGATCGATGCCGCCGCCTGCCATCTGCCCGATCGGGATCAGATACATATTGGCGATGGAATGCTCAAAGCCCAGCGCCACAAAAGCTGTGATGGGAAAGAGAATCGAAAGGATCTTACCACTCACCCGCCGGGCCGAAAAACACAGCCACACCGCCAAGCAAACAAGAATATTGCACAAGATGCCCCGGATCAGCGCCTGGTCCCAGCCAAGCGTGGTTTTGCCCGCCGCGATCTTGGCCGCAGTTGCCGCCACCGCTCCCTCGCCAATGCCAAGCATGCCGGAATGCCAGGCCAGAATCACGGCCCCCGCCGCCCCGACAAAATTGCCTGCATAGGCAATGGTCCAGTTCCTCAGCAAACGCGAGACGGTCACCTTGCCATCGGCGCAGGCCATGACGATGAGCACATTGCCGGTGAACAGTTCAGCCCCCCCGACAACCACCAGGATCAGGCCGAGCGAAAAGGCCACGCCGCCGATCAACCGGGTCAGCCCCAACCCAAGGGCGCTGTCTGTGATAGCCATGGTGTAGAACATGCCGCCAAAAGCAATAAAAGCCCCCGCCAGTACCGCCAGCATCATGAGCGGCAGGAAAGCAAGTGCGGCCTTGCCAATCCCCGCATTTTCAACCCGCGCCGCCATTTCCTTGGGCGCATAGGCGTCATAGCCAACCGGATCCGTCATTTCCCGCTCCATTTCTGTTCTGCTTTCGCGTCATGCAATACCGCATCCAACCGGCGCAGCAATCCTCGTCGGGCCTCATCATCCGACAAGGCCCGCAGCCGGTCCGGTAACTCGATCAGGAAGGCCGCATAATCGTTATGCCAGTCAAGCGCCGACAATTCCGGCTGTTCCAGTCGCTCTGCACTGGTTTCCACCATCCCAATGCCCTCAGGCGTCAGATCATAGACGTCATCCAGGGCAGGAATATGGACTTTGCCCGACGAATGGCCTGCCGCAATCAAATTTTCCCGCAGGGTCATCAAGGCAGTTGCCTCGCCGTGGGTCACAAAAACCCCCCCCTTGACCGGCAACCTGGCCTGTACCCAGTCCAGCAATTCACCCTGATCAGCGTGGGCAGAATAATCATCCAGCACCCGTATGCGGGCGCGCACTTCTATCTCCTCGCCCTGAATACGGACCTTTTTCCGTCCCTGGCGCAAGAGGTCTCCCAGGGATCCCTGCGCCTGATACCCCACCATCAGAACCGTCGCACCATCGCGCCAAAGATTGTTTTTCAAATGATGACGGATGCGTCCCGCATCACACATGCCACTGGCCGCCATGATGATTGCTCCGCCCGTGATCCGGGCCAGGCTTTTGCTTTCTTCCAGAGTTTCCGTCATCTTGAAACCCGGCCAGTCGAAAAGAGTGGTCTGCCCCTCGGCCTCAGGCAGGATGTCCCTATGTTTTTCGAAACAGGCCGTCGCCTTGATCGCCAGTGGCGAATCCAGAAAAACAGGCACCGAAGGCAACTTCCCCTCCCAGATCAACATGCCGATATCAAAGAGCAACTCCTGCGTACGTTCCACCGCAAAGGCCGGGATGATGACGTTCCCCCCCCTTGCCAGGCCCTCTTTCAATTCAGAACATAAATTGTCCCGCCGCGCCGCCAGGGTCAGATCGCATCGGTCCCGATTTCCATAGGTGCCCTCCACCAGGATGTAGTCCAGGTTCCTGGGCGCCTCCGGATCCTCATGAAAGGTTTTTTCATCCGGTCCGATATCCCCGGAAAAGAGAATACGCAGCGGCGGCTCATCTCCCTTTTCGATCTCCACTTCGATCGACGCGGATCCCAGGATGTGACCCGCATTCCAAAAACGCGCCCGAACACCCGGCCCCGGCTCGAACCATCGGTCATAATCCTCTACCCGGATCTGTGACAAGGAGGCCTCGGCCTGTTCCTTGGTATAGATGGGTTCCACCGCTGCACGCCCGCGCCGCGCATTGCGCCGGTTCAGCATGCGCACCTCGGTTTCCTGAATATAACCACTGTCCGGCAGCATGAAGGACAGGAGATCCCGAGTCGGTTCCGTGGCAATGACAGGCCCATCAAATCCGGCCAGGCATAATTTCGGAATTAAGCCGCTATGATCGATATGGGCATGGGTCAGCAGAAGAAAATCAACGGAGGATGGATCAAAGGCAAATTTTCCATAATTCAATTCACGAATGGTCTTATGGCCTTGGAAACTGCCGCAATCCACCAGAAAAGATCCCGATGGATGCGTGATCCGATAGCAGGAGCCGGTCACCGTTCCCGCCGCCCCGTGAAAAGCGATCTTGATGTTATTGTCCTGACGCGCGTTCAATTTACTCTCCGATTTTGCTCCCGTTTCGTTGAATTATGTACCCGTTTTGTGTGCTAAGGAATGACACAGCGCAATTGATGCGGTAATACTGTATGACAGGGCGCTGCAAATTGATCGCGGATGGCTGAAACTACCTTTTCAAGGCGAATGTAAAATGTGGATTGGCAGGACCGCATCTGCGGCATTGGGGATTTTTATCCTGACAGCTTCGTTCATGTCTCCCGCCCGGGCGGAAGATCAGCGGGATTATTTCATCATGACCTACGGTCAGGCGGAACCGTTGATCTATGAGCAAGACGGCCAGGCAAAAGGCATCTATGTCGAACTGATGAAGGAGTTGATCGTCAAGGAGCTTGGCCGGGAAATTCGATTTCGGCAACGCCCCTGGAAACGTGCCCAGCATGAGGTTGAAATCGGTGCTGCCGATCTTTTGATCACCCTGCCAACCGAGCGCCGACGGGAATATGCCCTGATCAGCGACCAACCGGTTTTCCCGCTCTATTTTGCGATCTATACATATGCTGATCATCCGCGCCTGATCGAAATTAACAAGATCAACAGCGTCCAAGATATTGCCAAACTGGATTTGCTGGCCGTCACCAACCTTGGCAATGGATGGCATAAGGCCAATGTCCAGGACAAAGGGGTGCGCACCTATGTCGCCCCAAGTGACCGGAATATCGCCGGTGTGCTGGCCTTGAAACGGGCCGATATCATGATCGATATCACGGTCACCATGAATCATGTCATCAGCAAACAGGGTTTGACCGACAAACTGACCTTGACCGATGTCCGCTTTGGTCCGACCCATATGTATCTGATGCTGGGCAAAAAATCCCCTTTCACCCATTTGATGCCGGAAATTGAGGCCGCCTTGGTGCGCATGCGCCAGGACGGCCGGATGGAACGGATCGTGGAACAATACAGCCGCCTGACACCATCTGGCTGAATAAAAGACGAACACCGGCGATCGGTTTTATCCCACCGCCGGTGCCGTCCGCTCATCGGATACGCTTGAAAGCCCTGCCTTCATAAACCCGCACAGCGTTCCCGCGTTCCAGCTGTTGATGGGTTGACCATCGATCCGTTCGCTGTGACCGGATTGCTACAATGCCAGCAGGTGATTATCCCAACGCCGGTCGTGATTGCCCGGCGAGCGCAGGGTGATTGCCATCTGGCGATTGACATCAATCCGCATGATTTCACCCGTGCCACAGGTTGCGATGAAACGCCCGGCCTGGGTATCCGCCGCCAACCCACAGCCATCGCGCGCCGTAACCGCATAGAGATGCCGCCCGGTTTCGATATTCCAGAAGGAAATCATGCTGCCGCGTGGCGATGATGCACCAGCAACGGTCCCGGACTGGTCATAGGCAACGGACCCGCAATAATTCTTCATGCCCTGCCAGATTTCCAGGGGCGCCTCCAAAAGACGAAGGTCACCGGTTCCGTCATGGAACCCGACCAGGGGGGGAAACTCACTTTTCGGGCCTTCATTTTGCAAACCGAAACAAACCCGCCCTGCGGCATTGACGCAAAGATGGCGCAAAGAGAGCTTATGCAGGTCCTGCGGCAGTTGATGGCGCGAGACCAACTGGCCCGAACGGGCATTCATATAGACCAAGGCCGGGCTCATTTCCGGAATATTCAGCTTGGCGCGCCCTTCATCGGGATGGGTAAGGATACCGCCCACAGCCACCACTAGGGTCTCGCCATCCGGCAGAAACAGCAATTCATGCGGCCCCAGGCCATGGGCCGATAATTCACCGATCCGGCGGTATCCCTCTATTGCATCCCAGACACCGATGACGCCGCGTTCGTCGATATAATCATTTTCCGTGGTATAGAGAAAGCGCCCATCGGGGCTATAGGTTCCATGACCATAGAAATGGCGGTCCGGCGGGCTGGATAAGCGGGCAACCTCGGCGCCCGTGGTAAAATCAACCACCAATAGGAACCGGCCCGGCCGTCTGGCAAAAGCCGCCACGTGATGGGATTTCGGGCGGCGCATGATCGCGTGGCCCCGTGCCGGCAACGCCCAATCACGGGCGACCGTACCATCCGGTTCGATCAGCGCCAGCTTCATGGCCCCTTCCTGATCGGCATAGGCGCTGACAAAACCATGATGCACTGTCCCGGCTAAGGCTTCCCCAACCGCCATATATCCAGCCGCTGGCGCCAAACATGCAGCCGTTATCGCTTGTTTCAGCATTTCGCGGCGGGTCAGCATCACCCTCAATCTCCATCCAGATTGTTAAAACCGATAAAAAAACCCAGCTTTTCAGCCATCGGCCCATCAGTGATTTGACGCAATTCTCCAATAACCTTTAAAGCAATTTCCAGTGGTTCCCGATCATCGGCCACCATTTCGGAAAGTGGCCTGTCCAGGGTTTTCAGTTGCGCGATCAGCTCCTCGAAACGCATCCGGACCTGGTGGTCAATTTCGCCACCTTCATCATCCGCCCGTAATTTGGCGGAAAAACCTTCGGCACCATCAACGGACAGGGCCGTTTCCGGATTTTGAATACCGTAAAAACGTGCCAAAGCCGTGGCATTTTCGAGGAGATATCGTGCCGACTGACCAGTGCGCCAGGCTTCCGCCCGTTTCGGCCGCGCCTTTTCCGCGCTTTCACCCAAAGGCCGGATCAGCTTGGATTCCGCCATCACCTGCAAACCAGTCTGGAAGCTTTTGAAGAACTGGAAGGCCGCTTCCTTGTCATCCTTGTAGAGGTCTGTTCCCACATCCGCCTGCAGGATCTGATCCGCAAATCCGTCATCTTCGCCCACCGCCCATTCACTGCTGAGGCGGCTGGAGATCAGGGCGATATTCTCTGCGATGTGATTGGCGATAATGCAATCCGCCGGCCCCAGATCATCCTGGGTAAAAATCCGTTCCAACGCCGGAAACCCCTGCACAGCGACCGAAGTCTGAGCGAAGTCTACAATATTGAAGCTTCGGCCGCTTTCCACCTCTGCCTTGAGCTTGGCCAGGGCCTTGGCCGTTCTGTTGCGCTTGTCCGGCCAGAACTGGATCCGGTATTGCCGGTCGGCATATTCGATCGGGCCGAACCGGACATGCTGCACCGCCTGCCAGGCCAGCATGGCCTGCTGGTAGGCAGCCATCAGCTTTTCCCGGGCGACCTGGTCTTCAAACCCGCATTGGTCAGCAACAGTTTCCTTCAATTGATGAGCGACTTTGGCAAAGCCCTCATAACCTGGCACCACTTGGTCCATCACCATGTAGCGGTTGGCCTCGGAAAAGGCGGCATTGGCACCGGAAGAGATCAGCCCTGAGGCCAGCATGGCCAGGGCCGGAACCAAGAAGCGGTTTTTCAGCATGATATCTACCTCTGTCCGGAGTTATAGAGAGTTGAGGAAACGGAGCAAAGCGTCACGTTGCCCCTGCGGCAAATTGACCACATAATCGCGGGAGGCCTGCGCTTCACCGCCATGCCAGAGGATAGCCTCCAAAACGCCGCGGGCACGCCCGTCATGGAGCAGATATTGATGTCCATTCACGGTCTCGGTCAGGCCCAGCCCCCATAGCGGCGGCGTGCGCCATTCCCGCCCTGTGGCCATGCCTTCCGGCCGATTATCCGCCAGCCCTTCGCCCATGTCATGCAACAACAGGTCCGTATAGGGCCAGATCAACTGGCCAGACTGTTCCGGTTGATCCGGGAGACTGGCCGTGCGATAGGCAGGCTGATGGCAGGCCGCACAACCCGCCTGATAAAATTCGCGCTTGCCCGCCAATATCGTGGGATCGTCCACATCCCGGCGGTAGGGAACCGCCAGGTTACGGGTATAGAACAACAACAGATCCATAACTTTTGAACCGGCTTCAACATTTTCATATTGCGGGCTGTTGCCATCAGGGGCCGTACGGCAGGCTTTCTGCCGCGCGGTGCAATCCCCCCAGCCATCAGGAAAAAGAGGGCTGGAAAGGCCAATATCCCCGCTAAAGGCAGCCGCATTTTGTTGATTGATGGTCGGATGACCCGCCTTCCAGCCAAACCGGCCGACCATCACCCGGCTCTGTTCCAGGCTCCAGACCCGGTTGGCCTTGCCGGAAATACCGTCCCCGTCCCGATCTTCGGGATCTTCCTGCGCCAGCAGATCCTCTTCCGGGATCGCTTCCAACAGGCCAAGCCCGATCATCGGCGGGGCCACGCGGGGCGAGATCATGGTCTCAGGATCCAGATCGCCCAATTGCAGATCCCGCACCTGGTAGCTTGGTTCTCGCAGGGTGATGACCGTGCCATCGCTCAAGGTAACCGGTTTCTCCCGGTATTCGATATGCATGCGGCCTTCGATCGGCACATTGGCCACGGCGAAATCCTGTAACTGCCCGCCATAGGTCGGTTCCGGGATCACCAGCTTCCGCCCGGATGCCAGGTCCGCCCGGTCCCGGTCATTTTGCGGTGGCACGGACAGGCGCAGGAACATAGATACCGCCGTATCATCGGGATAATTGCCTGCCGGCGGATGGCCGCGCCCGTCCTTCAAATGGCAGCGTTGGCAGGAGCGGGCATTGAAATTCGGGCCCAACCCGTCGGACGCCTGGGTGCTGGCAGGTGCACTGACCCAGATTTTCTTGAAAAACCCGTTGCCGACCCGGAAATCCAGCTGATTGGAAAAGGGCATATTGCCGCTGGGATGGGAAAATGCGTTCTTATTCCGCGTTTTCCTTGTCGTTGCCTGGCCGCCGGGCAGGGCCTCGCCCGCTTCCGCCCGGGTGAAATCCGTTGTCGGTGGGATCACTTCCCCCAAGACCGGGCTCACCGCCAGGTAAAAAATGAAGCTAAGGCAAAAGAGAGTTCGGGAAAGGGCCATCTGAGACACTGTTTTTTTATATACCGTTAAAACGTCAGAGGACCGGCCCCCTGTTGCCAGGTGCCGGTCCCCGAGATCCAATTCCAGGAAACTGTGATCTTAGTTATAGACGGCTTCCGGATTGTCCAGGCTGTCGGAGCCTTCAAACTCCATCTTGGAAATGCCCAGGGCAGCAACTGCTTTTTCCAGGGACTTGGTCTGCGCGGTCAGCGCATCCACCGCATCCTGGATCACCTTGTTGCCGTCCGCATCGCCTTCGGCCAGCATCTGGTCATAGGCCTTGCCACCTTCCGCGGTTTTCACCAGGACGGTCATCTTTTCCATGGTTGCCGCCAGCTTGGCGGTCATTTCCTTGTCGGCCGCAGCGTCTTTTTCCGCGACCAGCTGGGACAGGCTTGCGCCTTCAACCTTGGAGCCGTCGACACGGGTATAGGAACCCAGATAGATATTCTGGATGCCTTTGGCGTCATAATAGTGGGAATTATGGGTATTGTCGGAGAAGCAGTCATGCTCTTCTTCCGGATCATTCAGCATCAGGCCAAGCTTCATGCGCTCACCCGCCAGCTCACCATAAGAAAGGGACCCCATACCGGTCACGATGCTGTTGATACCCTGGTCCGCATCGGCCAGCACCAGCTTGCGGGCCTCACCGCCCTTGTCCCAGGCCGCGACAATATCTTTCAGGTCATCGATCAGAAGGTCGGTGGCCGCGGTCAGATATTGAACGCGCCGGTCACAATGGCCGCCAGTGCAGTTTTTCACATCGAAATCCGTTGCCGGACGGTTGCCGGCGCCCGGACCGGTGCCGTTCAGATCCTGACCCCAGAGTAGGAATTCAATGGCATGATAACCGGTGGCCACATTGGCTTCGACCTCATCCACCTCATGCAGGCTCTCGGCCAGCAAGTCCTTGGTGATGGTGGAGGCGTCGATTTCCTGACCGCCCAGGGTCAGTTTTTCGTTGGCAATAACATTGGCGACATAAAAGCTGTTCTCATCGGATTCATCGCCATAGGACGCATCTACATAATCGATCAGGCCTTCATCCAGCGGCCAGGCATTCACCTTGCCTTCCCAATCATCAACGATGGCATTGCCAAAACGGTAGACCTCTGACTGCTGATAGGGTGCACGTGCTGCGATCCAGGCATTGCGGGCCGCCTTCAAGGTCTCATCGGAGGGGTTTTGAACCAACGCAGCCACCGCCACTTTCAGGGCTTCCGCCGTGGTCAGTGAATCTTCATATACCGCGTGGGCGATATCGGCATAGTTGGTCAGAACAGCGTTCTTCTCGACACCGCCGGCAACAGCCTGCGACGCGGCGATAGCACTCAATGCGACAGATGCGAATAGTTTTTTCATGGTCGTCCCTTATTCCTTTGACGGTTCTCACGAAGGCCCCAAGCCCCCGACCGGCCCCGTTCATGCAAATGCAGAAAATCAGGGCCTGTAACTTTCCGAGAGTTTAATAACGCAAATCACTCGCATCTTCAATATAAATGATAATCATTCTCAAAACAGCCTGGCAGGCGAGTCTAGCCTTAGGAAATTGGACGGCTGTTGTTGTCGGACGACACATAAGATGTCACTCGGGACACATAAGATGTCCCGATCTAGCATTGAAAATCAAAGGCTTAGCCCCCAAAACGACACATAAGATGTCCCAAATGGTTAACAAACCACTATTTCGTTGTTTGAAAAGTCGATTTTTCCGCCACCAACTACCTGCATAGATCAAACCTCTTTGCATCGCCTTCAGAGCTTCAAAGAAATCGTATGCTGATCCAGAATAGGATCTCAAGGCCTCAAACCATGACACTCCATTCTCAAAAACTGTGAAACGAGTCCGTACCGTAACAAAATGTCTAAAATCGGGTCATTTTTAGTATTAGATTTTTCCAAATCGAAATTTTTTGAAAAAATATTTCTAATTAACTCTTCCCTTTTTGTCCGTCGTCAAAACAAATGGGTCAGTTGAGCGTCTGATTTAGTGGAGGATCTGGCTCATCATTTGTTGATGTTTAAGCAGCTTGCTTGAAGTGATTCAAGCGCCGGTTTTTCATGGTGGTCAGTTTGATCTGTTTTCTCCTTTCCAGAATGGCGGTATCGCGG
>NZ_QRDW01000004.1 GCF_003385955.1 Aestuariispira insulae | reverse complement strand
AACAATATCATGGTGCGGATCGGTGATGCCGATGGCACCAAGCAGGCGGTCAACATGCCGCTGCCCTTTGGCAAGACCTACCGGGCGCTGGAAGGCATTCAAGTGGTCATGGGCAGCCGGAACATCATCTATAACCAGGGCACATCCAATGATGTGATTCTGGCGATCGATCCCAAGATCCGCCTTGACCCGGCTGTCTTGAACCCGTTCCCGAAGGTTGAGCAGGTGGATGCGTTTGGCAATACCAAGAAAGATGCCAACGGCAACCCGATCATGGGCCGGAACTATCCGTTCAAACCCAATCCGGGCGGGTTCAATCTGTTGACCCCGAGTGCCTCCATGGCGACCTATTCTGCGCAATGGAAGGATGCCTGGACCAAAACCAAGAATATGTCCCTGCCGAGCAAGGAGGATCTGAGCAATTACTGGAAGGAGAAAACCAAGGATCTGACCAAGGAAAACCTCCTGAAAGGCATGAAAAACACCACCGGTAACGTTCTGTTTGGCGGCCAGGGATCTGATGTTATCCTGGCGATCGGGAAAAATAACTTTGTCTTTGGCGATACCTGGACCTCGATCCTGGATTACGACATCAACATGCTGTGGCGGTCGGATAACCAGGTCTGGAGCCTGCAGAATATCCCGGGGATCGGCGGCTTGATGGCCATGGCCGGCATTGATATCGGGGCGTTGGCACCGTCCGGCACCATCGGTAGCCTGACCGGCCTCTCTGGCGGCGCGGATGGCTCGGTCAGTCATGATGGTTCCAAAGTGGATGAGGCCTGGGCAGGATTGGCCGCTGGCATGCCTTATGTGGAGTTTAAGGTTCCCAGTGCCATCATTTCGGGCATCGGTACACCGATCAACTATATCTCGGATGTTGTAAATGGCATTTCCAACGGCGATTGGTATGGCGATCTGGTGGCCAAAGGCACCGAATGGAACCAAGGCAGTCCGGATGTGGATGGCAATGGCTATACTGATGCGGCGGATCAGTCTGGTGCACGGGGCTATGAGTCCGGCAAGATCGGCGATGCCTTCTCCGGCTGGAACAGCGGCGGTCCGCAGCTGATCAGTGCCATTCCGGATCTCTCGGTCTTTGCCAGCATGGGCACCTGGGTGCCTAATTTGTGGAACTATTTCACAGGTTCCGCCGATGCGGATGGCAGCTGGCTGAATGAGATGAAGGATTATTACGAGAAGATGGGCATTCTCCAGAATGACGGAGACCTGATCCTCGGTGTTGGCGAGCTGAACTATGTCTTTGGCGGGGCAGGGGGCGACATGGCGGTCCTGCTCGGTGAGAAGAACCGGTTCCTTGGTGGTGACGGGCGTGATGTTGCGTTGGGCTGGGGCAATGACAACCGTCTCTTTGGCGGCAACGGCGATGACATGATCCTGGCACTGGGCCAATATAACTCGGTCCGTGGCGATGCTGGCGACGATGTCTTGATCGCGCTTGGCCAGAATAACCGGATCAAGGGTGTCAGCGGCGAAAACTTCATGATGGCGGTCGGCAATTCCAACACCATTGTGGGCGGCAGCCAGAATGACATGCTGGTGGCCCTTGGCAGCAATAACTACATGTATGGCGGTGACGGGGATGATTTCCTGATCGGTGTCGGTCAGAACAACATCTATAACCTGGGCGGCGGCAACGATTATGTCATCAATATCGGTTTTGCCTCCATGACCTATTTCGGCGGCGGTACCGATGTGGCGATCGCGGCCGGGGCGGGTAACTATCTCGACACCCAGGAAGGCGATGACGTGCTGGTCGGCAGCGCGGACGGTCAGGGCAATTACCTGTCCGGCGGCCGCGGCAATGACACGATCTATCTGGGCGGCCTGGAAAACAAGGTCTATGGCGACAGATCGGAAGACAGTGATGCGAACAAGGGCAATGACACCTTTGTCATCACAGAAAACATCAAGACCGTCGAGGTGCGCGATCTGGAGGACAAACATGGGGCCATCGACCAGGGCGACCGTTTGGTGCTCGGTTCCGGATTGGACAAGGACAAGATCTGGTTCAGTCAGAATAACGATGACCTGGTGATCGAGATTGACCGTTGGGACAGCGCTGCTAATCCGACGCAGCCGGATTATGAGGTCGGATTGTTGACGATCCAGAACTGGTTCCAATCCTCTGACCATCAAACCGAGCTGGCGTTTGATTATGACGATACAGCCAAAACGGCCAGTTTGCTGTCAGCATCGGATATTGCGAGTCTGGTGTCTGCCATGGCGGGGTACAGCCGGGGATCGGCATCGGCCGGTTTCTCCAGCGGGTTGACCGCGGCAGAGAAGACGGCACTGGACAATATCTGGAACAATGCGACACAAACGACGAATTATTCCGTGGCCAGTGCGTAAGTTATAATTAAGAAAGGCTCAAACGAAGAGCCATCTTATTGAAAAATTAAAACATCCCGGGTGTCCGCAAATGGGCATCCGGGATGTTTTTCTGTGAGGCCATGGTATAGAGACAGTGAATGGCCCATCGGTAGAAGACGGAAAAGATATGAATAGATCCCAAACAATCACTTCTGAGGATATATTGGCATATGATCCTGAGCGTGGCGCCATCATTAGATTAGCAGATTTATCACTTCCGTGCGGTTGCCAGGATGGAGATCAGTTCGAGGGATCAGTCACGATTAGGCACATGGATGGCCGCGAGGAACAATATGAAGCTGTTGTTGAGGTTGTTCCAAGCTCATTGAGCCCGGTTGGGAAAGAGATGCCACGACATTTGGCTGTGTTGTTGAAGTCTCTTGGCTCTTGTGATGGGCTGGTTGGCTCTAGATGCACGATTGACCTGAGAGACAATGCATTAAAGAGCCGTATCAGCTTTTAACATTTTGGGGAGGGGCGAAGATGACTTTTAAATTTGCGCCGCGTTTTTCCAAAAAGCTGAACAGTGCGAAGGGGGCATTCACACATGAACTTACGAAAGACGCGGTTGAAGAAGCCATTTCTGTTCTCGTTCATGATGATGTTCTTTTCCAAAGAATGACTCATTTCATTGAGGTTGCGCGGCAAAAAGAGCCAGTCCTATCAGATGAAGAAGAAGTGGCGTTATATCAGCCGATTTCAGAGCGGGTGACGGAATATTTGATCCGGTTTAATAAACTCAATTACATTTTTTCAGCGGACATAATTGAGGAAATATTTCAACGCATTGAAGATAATAGCTTGAAGATAAGATGATGCCGTTCTTGAATATGAGTAATACGCATAATGTATATTATGGAAAATAGTATACAGTGAACAAAAGCGTAAGTGGATGTTGTGACAGCCGTCATTGGGTAATGATCCCGGACATGGCATTCTGATGGATTATGGCTCAGGTTCGTGATCTTAATCTTCAATTGATCTATCTGCCGCTGTCGATACAGCGGCAACAGCAAAAAGAACGTTCTCTGCGCGCTCTTGCATTTGCCATGCTTGGATTGGCCGCCATCTCGCTCCCGATCCTGCTTTGGGGCGGATTGAACGGCATCGCGTATGGCCTTGTCCTGTTGATGGCGATCTATTCCGGTGCTTGGCTGTTGCTTTCCATGCCGTTGGATCTGCTCGCCTTATGGCGAAGCAAACGTGCGCTTAGAGCGCTGGCACGTGAGTTTGGCCGTGAAGATCTGCTTGATCAGCATCTGCCGAAGCAACTGGGCTGACAATCAGATATCCAGGATCATGCCATCAAAGGCCGGTTCAACACCATCGGGTAAATTATTGACCAGCCATTGATAATCCATGCGCGTATTCATGTGGGTCAGAATGGCGCGGCGCGGTTTTACCCGGTCGATCCATTCCAGGGTGCGTTCCAGATGCGCATGGGTTGGATGCTCATGGGGCTGCAATGCGTCGACAACCCAGGTGTCCACATCGGCCAGCGCGTCAAACGCCGCATCATTCAACCGCACCACGTCCGTTGAATAGGCAAAGCCGCCGAACCGGTAACCCAAGGTGATCGAATGGCCGTGATCCTGGTCAAAGGCTGTGACCTTTACCGGTCCGATCTTTACCGGTCCCTTGATTTCATTGGGGTTTAGCACGGGTTTGTAATAATAGCGGTTCGCTCTCGGATCCAAGGGCGTGAAGCAATAGTCAAACCGTTCCTGCAGCTGTTGCAGGGTCAGGGCGTCGCCGTAAACCTCAATCGCTTCCCCCATGACATGGCAGAGCCAGCGCAAATCATCGATCCCGTGGCAGTGATCGGCATGGGCATGGGTGTAGAAAATGGCGTCCAGCCGTTTCACATCAGCCATCAGCAGTTGTTCCCGGCAATCAGGGCCGGTATCAACCAGGATTGTCTGGCCGCCCTCTTCCACCAAGACGGACGCGCGTTTCCGCCGGTTGCGCGGTTCATCGGGGTCACAATCGCCCCAGCCGAGCCCCACTTGCGGTACGCCGCCCGATGTTCCGCATCCTAAGATCGTAACTTTCATGCTCAATCACTTTGTACGCGGCAACCTAAAGTGTGGCGCGCGCTTTGCCAAAAAGACGGTAAAAATTCTCGGAGCTGGCCCGGGCGAAATTCTCGGGATCCATGCCTTTCAGCTCTGCCACACAATTGGCTGTATGGGCGACAAAAGCAGGCTCGTTTTTCTTGCCGCGATGCGGGATCGGCGCCAGATAAGGACTGTCCGTTTCCACGATCAAACTCTCCACCGGCAGGGCGCGTACAGTATCGCGAATTTCTTCGGCCTTTTTGAAGGTTACGATGCCGGATAGAGAAATCATGAATCCAATTTCAACTGATTTTTCAGCGAGTTCTTGTGTGGAGCTAAAGCAATGGATAACGCCTGGAAAAGCACCCTTCTGGTATTCTGCCTGCAGCATGGAGACGGTATCATCATCCGCATCCCTGGTATGCACGATCAAAGGCAGCTGGGTCTGGCGGGCGGCCTCGATATGGGCAAGAAAGCTTCGTTGCTGAAGCTCCCGGGGACTGTGCTCATAGAAATAGTCCAACCCGGTTTCGCCAATGCCGATTACTTTTTCATGCTGGGCCAGCTCAACCAGTTGTTCCGACGTCACATCCGGCTCCGCCTCGGCCTCATGGGGGTGAACGCCGACCGTGCAATAGACATTGTCATAGCGTTCCGCGATGGCCAGTACCTGCGGAAAACCTGAAAGCTTGGTGGAAATGGTGACCAGGGTTTCGACACCGGCGTCACGTGCGCGCTCTACCACGGCATCGAGATCCTGGCCGTCCCGTTCCAGATAATCGAGATGGCAATGGCTGTCGACCAGCATCAGGCCCCCTCACCTTCAGGTTCCACGAAGCGCGGGAAAATCCCTTCAGGTTTATCCAGGACTGATCCGGAGGGCAGCACCTTGTCAAAGGCGGTAAAGAAGCGGTCTTCCGCCGGTACCTTCAACAAATCCAGCAGTTTGGCGGAAGAAGCAGGCATGACCGGTTGGGTCAGGATGCCGACCCGGCGCAGCAATTCCGCAGTCACATAAAGAATGGTTCCCATCCGTTCCGGATCGGTCTTCTTCAGCGCCCAGGGTTCCTGGCCGGCAAAATATTTGTTGGCATCCGACACCACTTTCCAGATCGCTTCCAGGGCCTTGTGGAAGGCCTGGTCATCCAGATGCGCCCGCACGATCGGCAGCAGGCTTGCAGCCTGATCCAGGATCGCTTTGTCTTCGTCTGAGAAGGTGGCAGGTGTCGGAATCTGGCCGTTGCAATTTTTGAAAGCCATGCTCATGGAGCGTTGGCACAGGTTGCCGAGATCATTGGCAAGATCACTGTTCATGCGGTTGACCATGGCCTGGTGCGAGAAATCTCCGTCATTGCCAAAGGGCACTTCGCGCATCAGGAAATAGCGGGTCTGATCGAGTCCGTATCGTTCAACCAGATCATAGGGGTCGATCACATTGCCGACCGACTTGGAAATCTTCTGTCCTTCATTGGTCCACCAGCCATGGGCGAATACTCTTTTGGGCAGCGGGATGTCGGCAGCCATCAGGAAGGCCGGCCAATAAACCGCATGAAACCGCAGAATATCCTTGCCGACCATATGCAGATCCGCCGGCCAGAATTTCCGGAACTGGTCATCATCCTGGTTCGGGTAGCCAACCGCCGTCAGATAGTTGGTGAGCGCATCCAGCCAGACATACATGATATGGGCGTCATCGCCAGGAACCGGCACGCCCCAATTGAAGGTGGTCCGGGAAACGGAGAGATCTTTCAGCCCGCCTTTCACAAAGGAGACCACCTCGTTCCGGCGGCTGGCCGGTTTGATGAAACCGGGGTTATTTTCATAAAATTCCAGAAGTTTGTCTTCCCATTTGGAAAGGCGGAAGAAATAGCTGGGTTCTTCGACCCATTCGACTTCCGCTCCGCTGGCGGTCGCGATCTTCTTGCCGTCCGGGCCGTCTTCCAGTTCGGATTCCGTATAGAAGGCTTCGTCACGCACCGCATACCAGCCTGCATAAGACCCTAGATAGATATCGTCGCTTTCCAGCAGCTTTGTCCATAGCGCCTGGGCGGCTGTAATATGGCGCGGTTCCGTGGTGCGGATAAAATCATCATGGCTGTAATTCATGAAATTCGCGAGGTCGCGGAAATTCTGACTGACCTTGTCCGTGAAGGCCTGCGGATCGGTGCCCGCCTTTTCCGCTGACTTTTCCACTTTCTGGCCATGTTCATCCGTGCCGGTCAGGAAATGCACATCATACCCGTCCAGACGTTTGAAACGCGCCAGAACGTCACAGGCCATCGTGGTGTAGGCATGGCCGATATGCGGCTTGTCATTGACGTAATAGATCGGCGTTGTGATGTAATAGCTGTCGCGGCCAGACATATGGTCGTCCTGTCAGATAAAGATTGTCTTAAAATAAAAGAGTGAAAGAGCGTTTTAGCGCTGTTGAAGCATTGTTTCCAGTGTCAAAAACGCAGAAACAATCACCTGCTTTCGATCCAAGTTGGCAGGAGCTTCAGTTTTTGCCAATAGGCTGGCCAATGAATCCTTGATTTCCATCCATCGGGCAACGCTGCCGGTTTGCATGCAGGCAGCGAGGACCTGTTCCTCCTCTGCAACGACCATTGGCGGCATTTGGCCTGTGGCAGCACTGCGGATGAGGCGATTAAGCCACCATTGCAGCATGTCGCGAAAGACTTGATAGGCGGTTTTGGCATCCTTGCGTCCCAACTGATCGCCGAGTGCATGAATTTTTGCCAACGGCAGATCCTTTGGCCTGGAAAACAGACTCATCAAGATCCGGAACAGGTCCAGCCCGCCCTGCTCTGCCAGCATCATAGCCTTGCCAACGCTGCCTTCGGACAGACGGGCAAGAGCTTCAGCTTCGGCTGGCTCAAGCTCCGGGTGGCGCTCAAGCAATAAATTGTTCAGATTATCCGCCTGCAGCGGTTTTAGTTCCAGTCGACGGCAGCGTGACCGGATTGTTGGCAGCAAACGGCCGGGCGCATGAGAGACCAGCAGGAAGACCGCACGGGCCGGGGGTTCTTCCAGAACCTTGAGCAGCGCATTAGCTGCATTTCGGTTCAGATCATCGGCGGCATCAACGATCACCACGCGCCAATCACTTTCCGCCGGTGTCAGCCTGACAAAGCCGGCAGCCGTCCGGGCGATATCGACCGGGATATCATTTTCGGCAACACGGTTGTTCTTTGGATTGACCATGCCTTTTTCAAGCACGAGGAAATCACTATGGCCGCCACTGGCCATACGGTGAATAAGGTTTTCCTGTTCCGGGCCGAGATCGAGATTTTCCGGCGCATCGCCAAAAAGCCCGCCGCCAGCACCGCCGCCAGACAAAATGAATCGGGCGATACGGTACGCCATAGTGGCTTTCCCTATGCCTTTGGGGCCGGTGATGAGCCAGGCATGGTGCAATCGCCCGGAATTCCACGAATCCAGGAAATTGGCCTCTGCCTCGGCATGACCTTTCAGAATTGTACGCAATTTCGGATCATTGGGGGCCAGATCCAGATCAACCGGTTCTTTTTTGGCAGCCATTAGCGGAGCCCCCATCTTTTTCCCGCATCCTGATGAATGGCTGTCCAAACGGTCTCAAGATCCTGAGAGGCATCGATGGTGACAAAACGGTTCGGATTTTCAGCAGAGATCGCCTGGAACCCAGCCCGCAATTTGTTATGGAAATCCAAGGTCATGGATTCAAAGCGGTTTTCGTCATCCTGCCGGGCATGGGCGCGCTGCAAGCCATCTTCCGGTGCAATATCCAGATAATAGGTCAGGTCCGGCGTGAAACTGCCGAGGACAAGATCATGAACCGATTGAACCATTGCCTGGCCCAACCCATGCCCAAAACCCTGATAGGCCATGGTGCTGTCGGCAAACCGGTCGCACAGGACCCATTGGCCCTTTTGCAGGGCCGGTTTGATTACTTTTTCCACATGATCCCGCCTTGCCGCATAGAGCAGCAATAGCTCGGTCACAGCATCCCAACGGCCAGGCTCGCCTTTGACCAGCAGGTCCCGGATTTCTTCGGCACCGTCGGAACCGCCCGGTTCCCGAGTGACCAGGACCGTCCGGCCATGTGTTTCAAGCAGTTGCCGAAGGCGTTGGATCTGCGTGCTTTTACCGGCCCCTTCCCCGCCTTCGAACGATACAAATCTGGCGGTGTTCATGGGATCAGTTCTCACCCCAGAGAAGATATTCAAACGCTGCGCTCAAGCGACCGAACATGCCGAGCTGAGGCACATCTTCCGCAGCGTAGAGCGGGGTTTCGATTGTGTCCATGTCGGGTGCTTCAATGACCAGGGTGCCCAGGATGCTATCCTTGGCAATCGGTGCCGGCACTGGTTCGTTATAGCGGATGGAGACTTTAAGATCGTCCCGGTACTTCCGGCGCATGGTCAAAAGGATATCCTTTTTGACAATCATCGGAACCGTGCCGGTCTGGCCAAGCCATACAGGGGCGTCCCCAACGGTTTCACCGGCCTGGAACAAGGGATAACGATTCCATTCCCGGAAACCCCAGCTTAGCAGGCGCTCAGATTCGACCGCTCGGGCCTTCTGTGAATCCAGGCCATTGATCACCAGGATCAGCCGACGCCCATCGCGCTCGGCAGAGGCGGTCAGGCCATAGCCGGATGCTTCGGTATGCCCCGTTTTCAATCCGTCAGCACCATCAAAATCACCACGTATCAATGGGTTGCGGTTGCTTTGTTTGATTCCGCTGAAAGTGAATTCCTTCTCGGAATAGATATGATAATAGTCGCCGTAACTGCGGATGGTTTCAGATGCCAGGATTGCAAGATCCTTGGCACTGGTGAAATGATCGGGGTCGGGCCAACCGCTGGCATTGCGGAACTGGCTGTCGAACATGCCGATTTCACGGGCTGTCTGGGTCATTTCCTTGGCAAAGCTCTCTTCACTGCCGGAGATGCCTTCGGCGACCACGATGGTGGCGTCATTGCCCGACTGGATGATGATGCCACGCAGCAAATCTTCGATATTGACGCGCTTGCCGACCTCGACAAACATCTTGGATCCACCCTTTTTCCAAGCCTTTTTGCTGACCGGAAAACTGTCTTCCAGGGATAAGGTTCCATTTTTCAACTGTTTGAAGACCATGAAGGCGGTCATCATCTTGGTCATGGATGCCGGATACATGCGTTCTTCAGCGTTTTTCTCAAACAGGACGGCGCCTGTGTCGTGATCAATCAGAAGAACCTGTTTCGCAGGCGTCTCCAGCGCATGGGCCGGCAAGGCGATCAGGGTTCCCAGCAATGCTGATGCAAACAGTTTCAAAGGGCTTTTCAACAAGGACATTTTCTCGATTTTCTCAGTCTGCAGGAATTTTGGCATGGTCTAGAGCGTGATTATGCCTGAAATAAGGCAGCGGGAACGATTTGGATCAATCGTCGACAATAATTCTAGCGTCCGGATAACCGGCTTCGGTGATGGCTTCTTGCAGCCGATCAGCCTCCTCCACCTTATCAAACGGGCCAATTCGGACCCTGAACAAGGGCCGGTCCGCCTTATTGATTTGTTGAATGATCGTTGGTCCAACCGATGACAGCCGGGCTTTGGTGATCACCGCATTTGAATATTGGGAGAATGCTCCGGCCTGAATGTAAATCTGCGGCGGGGCTGCGACAGAGACAACTGTCACCTGTTCGTCAGAAACGGGCTCGCCAAGCGTTTCTGATTCGACGCTGACGGGCAGATTGCTGGAACTGGCGACCTGGACATCATGGTTCGTGCTGCTCGGTTTGGAATCGACTGTGCCGACGGGGGCTTCCAGCGGTTCCGCCTGGACAACGATCGAGGGGGATGCGGCCGGTGCCGGAGGATGGTCCAGGGTTTCACCGTTCATAATCGCCACCAGTTGCCGGCTTTCCGCTTCCAGGACCTCAACTTTGACCAATGCCGTGCCCTTTATTTTGAAACCCAGCAGTTCTGCAGCCCTTTTTGACAGGTCGATAATCCGGTTGTGGGCATATGGCCCCCGATCATTGACTTTAACCTTCAGGGAACGGCCGTTTTCCAGGTTTGTCACGCGGACCATGGAGGGCATGGGCAGGGTCCGGTGGGCAGCGGACACTTTATTCATGTCAAAAATGGCACCATTGGCGGTCTGTTTGCCATGGAAATTCGGCCCGTACCAGGAAGCGATGCCGGTTTCCACATAGGCATAATCCTCCTTGGGATAATACCAGTTGCCTTTGATTTGATATGCGTTACCGACCTTATAGCGTTTCCCGTTTCCGCCGCTACCATCCCTATGCTGGATGTCGGAGGCGTCCGCAGGGGAAATTTCCTTGCTGGCCTGCGACAGGAACTGGATTTCACTGCAGCCCGTCAGCATGAACACAGACAAAGCCGCCATTCCGAGAAACTTCGTATTCATGATCTTCTTTCCCGAACTCATTCGCTTGTCCCGTTCTTCAGCTTGTCAATCAGCGAGGCGGTTGGATATCCATCCGCCGGAAGCCTGTTTTTCCGTTGATAGGCTTTCAAGGCCTTCCGGGTGCGTGACCCCAGTATGCCATCAGGTTCACCTGGATCAAATCCCTGAGCCAGCAGTACTTCCTGAAGAAGTTGAATGTCACTTCTGCTCAAGGGCTTATCATTTTGCGGCTGCTTGGTTTTCAGCGGCCCATGGCCCACAAGGCGGTCGGCCAGATGCCCGACAGTCAACGCGTATAAAATTGAGCGGTTCCACACCATGATATTGCGGAAGTTATCATAGACCAGGAAGGCCGGACCTGCGTAACCTGCCGGTAACAGGACGCTTGCTTCCATGCCGTCAACGATGGGGAGGTCTTTGCGGTTCGTGCGCCTTATCCCCATTTTCTGCCATTCGGACAGAGGTTTGCGGATGTTTAAATCGGCATTTTCGAGATCGAATTCCTTCGGCAGCAAGACTTCCCTGCCCCAGGTCTGATCTCCCTTCCAGCCGATTTGGCTGAGATAATTTGCCGAAGAATTCATCACATCAGGCAGGCTGTTCCAGATATCAACCTTCTGGTCCCCATCCCCATCAATGGCATAGCGGGCAAATGTTGATGGCATGAACTGTGTTTGACCCATCGCGCCCGCCCAACTGCCAAGCATGTTGACCTGGTTGATATGGCCGGCATCAAGGATTTTCAGCGCATGGATCAATTCGCCCTGGAAAAACTCGCTGCGCCTCGGATCGTGCGCCAGTGTCGCCAGAGCATCCACGACCGGAAAGCCACCGGTATAATCACCAAAATTCGTCTCCAGCCCCCAGAAAGCTACCAAGAAACGCGGCTGAACCCCATATTGTTTGTAAACTTTATCCAGCAGGGAAGCATGTTTGACCAGAAGTTCCCGTCCGCGTTTGATCCGGGCCTCGGAAACCCCGTTATTCAGATAGACCCATAATGTGCGTGTGAATTCCGGTTGTTTGCGGTCATATTCCAAGACTTTCGGAACCGGCTTCAGATCTTTAAACGCCCGGTCCAGGGTTGCCTGTGAGATACCGGCCTTAATCGCCTCGGATTTGAAACGGCTGACCCAGTCCTCGAACGCGACGGGGTTTTCCTTGGCATTTGTGGCTGTTGGCGTTTCGCCAGCGAAACTTTGAAAACTCAAACCCAAAAATGCAGCGACAATGGCGGAAAGTGCGAGTTTCTTATGCATGAAGGGCCCTGGAAAATAACTCATGGAATGGGAACGGTCTTGGACTGGCGACACTAAAACCGATTCGCACCGAAGCACAATCGGTCCGGTTCAGATTTTTATGTATATCCCATTCGGTCGGCCTGCTTCAAACCTTACCGGATGACAAAAAAATGATATTGTTAACGCCGGATTCATACCGACAATCATAAAATGGCGAAATGCCTGAATGTAATGGCTTTATTGGGTGGGAGTGACGATGACTTCGATTCTGACCGCAGACGGCGAAATTTACGAAGATGAAGAAACGCTCAAACGTAAGTTTCAGCTATATGTGGATGTGGCGGGTGACATTCTTCGAGGAACCGGGGAAACCGAACGTTGGCTGGGCAAGGATGGCGCCGCTCTTGCCGGAGAGAACCTTACGCACATTATTGCCAGGCAATCATTGTTTTTATCTTCCGAGATTATATTTCATGCTGCGTCCGGTGAGCGTTTGAAACCCTGCCAGATCGTTTTGAAAAAACCGACAGGGGGAAATGCAGGCTTTAAGCTGAAAGGTGAGCATCTGCCGCAGCAGGATGAATTTAAACTGGAATTCACCCAAGATCCCGGGATGGATATCGGGGATGACGAATTTAACTCGGTCAAGGGATTGGCCAACTCAGTTAGTGGGCATTTAGCGGATAACCCCGACACCGATCTTGATTTGACATTTGTAGAAATCGGCGATGTGGAAGCCCTCGCTCGGGATATGACCGTCAACAAGGGTGAAATTGACGATTTTACCCGTGAGATTGAGGACCGGTTGCGTCGGGACAGTATCTCGCCAGATGCGGTCAGCCGGGTTGAGAATGGCAAATATGGCGTCGTGCATGAAAATGGGGCTGATCTCAAGGCGATGCAGCAGGATCTGCAGGGCTTGGCGGAAAGGGTCGATCCTTCCGGTCGCTTGCTGAATGTTGCAACCAAAACAATAGAGCTTGATTCGGATGGCATTGATGAGGCGGATATCGTTGACGCGGTTGAGCATGCCGCCCGTGAATTTGCGGATCAGGGGCTGGATGCGATCATTTTTGATACGCTTAGTGACAGTCATGCTTCCTATATGGATAAAAAGCGGGACCAAACGGAAATGTTGGTCAGGGCTTTGGCGGAAAATTTATTAACCGTTGCCTATCAAAGTGTGGTGGATGCCCATCTCTGGAAAACGGATCATCTGTTGGCCGAGTTCCGCGCGGATTTCGAGGAAGACGGCCTCGGTGCTGAGGAAATCCTGAAGATCGTTTCTGGTAATCTTGAGCTGCGGGCGCAGATTGATGAGGCCCAGGTAAAATTCATTTCCGGCGGAGATTGGCTGGAGGGGCTTACGGTCGCGATCAGTCTGGATATCCATTCCCTGGCAACCCGGGATATGCTTGCCAATCTGCTTGCATTTGCGGATCGCGCCGGCGACAGGCATGTGGTTTTGCGGATCGGCGGGCTGACGCCGGAGATTGTTGAAAAGATTGATGCACTCAAGATCCTGCAGGATTCCGGTTTTGCCCTGGCTTTGAAATCCGAGGAGATCGGCGCGCAGGATGAAGAAAAACTGAAGCGGCTGCCCGCGGATTACGTCATCTTAGATGAAAATCTGGTCAGTTCGGAAACGGCCCTGAATGCCAATTTGAACATGTTGATTGAAATGGCAAAACGCTGTGGAGCGAACGGCAAGACATTGATGTTTGAAGGGATCTCCAGCGGTGAAGTGGCAAAGTTGATCTCGAAAATTCCAGGTTCGGTCGCAAGCGGGCCCTATTTCGGCAATGCCATTGAAAGCTTTGAGGAACTTCGTTATCCGATGAAAGTGAAGGGAAAAAGTTGATTGGGCGCATATCCGGTCTTGCCTGGCCGGATTTTGCAGGATAGAAACACCCCTGCCCTCATTCTGGCATCATGATGATCGGTTCAATACCGGATCATTCTTATAGGACAGGTGGCAGAGTGGTTGAATGCAACGGTCTTGAAAACCGTCGTGCGTGGAAGCGTACCGTGGGTTCGAATCCCACCCTGTCCGCCATCTTATCTCGATAAAATTCATGCGAGCTGACGTAACAGTTCTTTGGCCTGGTCGGCAGGAAACAGGTTGCGAATTTGATTTTGTTGCCGAATGACTTACCATGATACTCTTTGAAATGGCGAATCCGGATGATGATCGGAACGCATGGGGGTATGGACACTACATGGTTTCTGACTCTGCCCAACAAAATCAGGGCTTGGCGATTCGCCAGGACGAATGGCATGTGGTCCAGAAAAATCGCGACGCCTTTTTCGAGTTACTTCCTTCTTTCCAGCAACGTGCCATTTATCGTTATTGGGAAGAAAAGATGCTTGCCCGTGGTGCATTACCGGGGCGTGCCGATTTTGATCCGGTCGATGTCTATCGAACCCTACCCTGGCTCAATCTTGTGGATGTGAAGTGGCAGCCGGAGCAAGGAAGCTATCGCTTTCGCCAGCGTTTGATCGGTACGGCGTTAACAGAAAAATTCAACCGGGATGTCACGGGTGGCTGGTATGAGGATATTTATCATCCTGACTACCTGGAGGATCATATTAGGCCATTGTTGGAAATCATCGAAGGGCGCAAACCTTGCCTGACCCGCATTCGCTTTCCCTCACCTGACCGAAAGCATGTGATTTACACAAGGCTGATGCTTCCAATGGCCAGCGATGGCGAGAATGTCGACCTCATATTGCAAGTGATGAATTTCGATTGATTGTTTCCAGATCGGTCTAGTTGGTCGCGGGCCTCAGGTTCAAACCGACTACTTCAGCTTTTGCCGGCTCATCTTCCAACCCGGTTAGGGATGACAGCATCATAGCGGCTGCAGTGACGCCTTCTTTATGCGCTTCCAGCTTGCTGACCGAACGGGCCAGGGCCTCTTCAGCTGTTTCAAAATAAGTTTCTTCGATCAGGCCGCGCATTGACGGATCCATGGTCTGCCCCCGGAATGATGCGTTGAATATCCAGAGAGCTATTTACAAAAGAATTGTAAATTGAACGTTAAATGCTGTGGCGTGATCGAAAGAAAGCTGTGGATAACGCACGCTTTCTTTGTATGGGGCTGATTTGCAAAGAAAAATAGATGCTACATCCAGATGCAAACAGGACGCAAAAACAACCTTGCCGGACGCTCATTCGTCCGGCATTCCAATGAAGCTCTTATTATGAAGCGCTTTCGGCTTACTTATGCCGGAAAGTGATGCGGCCCTTGGTCAGGTCATAGGGAGTCATTTCAACATCCACTTTGTCGCCGACCATGACGCGGATGCGGAATTTGCGCATCTTGCCTGCCGTGTGGGCAATGATTTCATGCCCGTTGTCCAGTTGAACACGGAACATTGCGTTGGGGAGTTTTTCAACAACCGTCCCCTGAAACTCGATCAGATCTTCTTTAGCCATGAATTCTTTCAGTATCCCTGAAGGGGCAATCAAAAATGTTGTCCCCGGACCCAGGTCCAGGGAAGCACTGCCATGGTATGTTTCATCTCGTTCGGAAATTCAAGCTAAGAGTGACGAAATCCGGATTAATTTCTGAAAAATGTCTAGGATTTGCGGTTTTAGGCAACTTTTGGCGCTCAGGGAATCATCAGGGAATGGCCGCCATCTATGGTAAGGATGCTGCCGGTCATATATCCGCTGCCCTCCCCTGCCAGCAGCAACAACGGTTGGTCCAGATCCGCTAATTGGCCAAATCGTTTTTGTGGAATGCCCGCACACATTTTTTTCCCCATGGGGCTATCCAGAAACTCCCGGTTAATATCGGTTTTAAAGTAACCGGGCGCCAGGGCATTAACCCGAATATCGTACCTGGCCCATTCGATCGCCAGGCTACGGGTCAGTTGGATCACAGCAGCTTTGGAAGCACAATAAGCGGAAAGGCCGGGTTTGACGCTGACGCCAAGCATGGAGGCGATATTGATGATGCTGCCAGTGCGCTTTTGTTCAACCATCATTTTTGCCAATGTCCGGGCTGTCAGAAAAACGCCGTTTAAATTGGTTTGAAGCACTTGATTCCAATTGTCGTAATCTTGCTCCAACGCGGCAGTTGAAGAGGCAATGCCGGCATTATTCACCAAGATATTGATTCCGCCGGTGAGGTCCCATGCTTCATGGATGCTTTTTTTTATGGAGGATTCCTGCGTGACATCCATGAGACAGGAATGGGCGGAAATCCCCTGTTTCACCAACTGCCTGCAGCTATTCTCCAAAAGATTCGCCCGCCTGGCGCAGAGGATTACCTGGGCACCGGCATTCCCCAGAATGTGCGCAAAATGCAGGCCCAGGCCTGTGCTGGCACCGGTAATAAGGGCTGTTTTGCCCGATAGCGTCTTCTTTTCTGTCATGGTGATCATGTAACCATGCAATTTTCCGGAACGGAAGCGATCATTTCCCGTGTTAGTGTTGTTGTCTGTCCCCGTAAGCGTTTATGATCAACGGGGTAACAGGCTATTATCCCCTTGTTGCATCTAGGGACAAACGCAATTCCGGAGAGGTATGGCATGGCGCATAGCAAAGCGCGTATTTTGGTCGCGGACGGGGGGAAAGCGAACGCGACGGCCTTGAGCGGCATCTTGTCGGGTGAAGGTTATCATGTGACGGTCGTTGCCGATGATGAGGATCTAAAAACCGGGATTGAACGATCCCGCCCGGATGTCATCTTGATCGGCCCGTTGGCCGATGATGATCCGGTGAATGCCGCTTCCGCTTTGAGAGAGGTTGGGATTAATGCGCCAGTCCTGCTCTATGGCGGCGATGGTTCCCAGCATCTTTACGACCAAGCCAAAAAAGCCGGTGTTGATGATGTTATGGAAGGTATACCGACCAAAGAAATGCTTCTGGCCCGCCTGCCGCATCTGGTTCGTTTGTCGACATTGCAGGCGGAAATGTTTCGCCGATTGGAGACATCCCGTGAATTCGGCTTAGAAGTTCGCGAGGATCAGTTTGACCGTTTCGGTGATAAGCCGTTTCAGGTCATGTATATTTGCGCCAGCCAGGACCCGGAAATCGATTCGGCGGACATCAGCCGCGCATTGATCGACGCGGGATTGTCCGTTCGTCAGGAAAGCAATGTATATCATGCTGGCAACCGCCTGGGAGACGAGCGGTTTGAGGCTTGTGTGGTGCGTATCAATATTAAAGAGGATTTGGAGACAAGCCTCTATCTTTGCTCCCAAGTGCGCGACAATCCCCGATTATTCAGCCTGCCGGTTTTGATTGCTGCGGATGCCGGGTTGATAGCGGATGAAAAAGCCTTCTATGACGCAGGCGCTACACTTGTCTTGCCTGGCGGATTGCAGCCTACCAAAATCGCCCGGCATGTAGAAATTCTGGTGGCACGCCAACGGTTCAAATGGAACCTTAGAGATCCCCTTCTGGCCACCTTAACTGATGCCACGGGCAACCCGCGGGAAGGCACTTACAGTGAGGCATTTTTTGAAAAACACTTGGAAAGGGTTTTAACCGCGGCAAAGACTCAGAAGACAGAGCTGTCCGTGAGTGTTTTTTCCATCCGCAATTTCCATGAGGTTCAGTCCAGATATGGCGAGGAAGCAGCTCGGATCCTGATGCGTCAAATGGCCAGTTGGATCAAAGGGCTGCTACGTATTGAGGATGTCACTGCAAGGCTGTCGGATGCAGAATTTGGTGTCGTGTTGCCGGATACGTCCCTTGATGATGCCCGAAGTGTCGCCAATCGCATTGTCGGCATTCTGCATCATTCGGATTTCCGCCTGACTGACGAGATCATGGAAGCGGTTCAGGTCAGTGTCAGCCTTGGTGTGGCGGCTTATGAGCCGACGGATCAGGGGCAAGATCTTCTCGCCCGCGCCAAATCGCAGATTATCTGATGGGGCTGGCTGATCATGGATAGTGGAAAGATTGGCATCGAAGTTTTTTCGGATCCCATCTGCCCCTGGTGTTTCATCGGCAAAAGGCGGCTGGAAGAGGCATTGGATCAACGCGAGGATATTGATGTTGAAGTGACCTGGCGCACTTTTCAGCTCAATCCGCAGATGCCCGCTGACGGCATGGACCGGCGGGAATATCTGGAAGGGAAATTCGGCGGACCGGAGAATGCCGACCGGGTATATGGGAATATTGCCCGCGCCGGGCAGACTGCAGGGATCGATTTCGCTTTCGATAAAATACAAGTTACTCCCAACACCCAGGATGCCCACCGATTGATCCGTCTATGCCAAAACCGGGATGCGGGGCTGGCCGAACGTCTGGTGAAACGGTTGTTTGAGGCCTATTTCCTGGAAGGTCGGAATATCGGTGACCGCAGCACCCTGGTTGATCTGGCGGGCTGTGTGGGATTGGCCCCGATGGATGCGGAAACGCTGTTATTAGGCAAAGACCTGCTGCGCGAGATCCTGGAAGAAGACAATATGGCGCGTCGTCTCGGCGTGAATGGGGTGCCTTGTTTCATCATTGATGGTCAGTTCGCGCTTTCCGGCGCCCAAGAGGCTAAAGCCTTTTTCCCACTATTTGATCTTGCTGCGGAAAGGCGCAGAAGCGGCAGTCTATCCCGTTAAAGAATTTGGCGTGGATTGCGGCAAGGGCTTAACTGCCCTTCTCCGCAATCTGGGCCAGCTTGGCCATGAATTTAGTGACCCCGTTCAACCGCTGCTGAGATGTTTCCCAAGGCCTCATAATCACCAGTTTCTGGTCTGGCCTCAGTTTTAGGCTGCCCAACTGTTGTTGCAGGAAACCGACGAGGCCGACGGGATTCGGAAAGCTATTATTGCGGAAGGTAACCACGGCACCTTTCGGACCGGCATCGACTTTTTCAATAGATGCCCGCTTGCAGAATTGTTTGATTTCAACAACTTTCAATAGGTTTGAAACCTCTTGCGGCAAGGGGCCGAAACGGTCGGCCAGCTCGACGGCAAAGGAATCAATTTCCGATTTGTCCTTAAGGTCGGAAAGGCGGCGATATAGGCTCAGGCGCACGGACAGGTCGGCCACATATTGTTCCGGAATCATGACGGCACTGCCCAGATTGATCGTTGGCGACCACGTTTCCTGGACCTCTTCGACAAGATTGTCTTTGGCGGCTGCAACGGCTTCCTCCAGCATGCGCTGGTAAAGCTCCACGCCGACTTCCTTGATGTGGCCGGATTGCTCGTCACCCAGCAAGTTCCCCGCCCCGCGGATATCCAAATCATGGCTGGCTAGGGAGAATCCTGCACCCAGGCTGTCCAGGGTCTGCATCACTTCCAGGCGCTTCTTAGCGGAATCGGAAAGGATCCGGCCGGGCGGCAAGGTCAGGTAACAATAAGCCCGGATTTTCGAACGTCCGATACGTCCGCGCAGCTGATAGAGCTGTGCCAGACCGAACATATCGGAACGGTGAATGATCATCGTGTTCGCGGTTGGAATATCCAGCCCGCTTTCTACGATATTGGTCGACAGAAGCAGATCATATTTGCCATCGACAAAATCATTCATGACCTCTTCCAGGCTGGTCGCCGTTAGCTGGCCATGGGCGACGGCGATTTTAATCTCCGGCACCAGTTCTTTTAGTTTCTGATGCATCCGGTCCAGATCGGCGACACGCGGGCAAACATAATAGACCTGGCCGCCGCGATGATGTTCGCGCATGATCGCTTCGCGCAAAACAACGGGATCATGAGGCAGGACAAAAGTGCGCACCGCCAGACGGTCCACTGGGGGCGTTGCAATGATCGATAGTTCCCTGACACCGGTCAGGGCCATTTG
This sequence comes from Aestuariispira insulae, assembly GCF_003385955.1. Classification (GTDB taxonomy): domain Bacteria; phylum Pseudomonadota; class Alphaproteobacteria; order UBA8366; family Aestuariispiraceae; genus Aestuariispira; species Aestuariispira insulae. The sequence continues at coordinate 394,987 of NZ_QRDW01000004.1, read as the reverse complement.
CAGGGTCCGGGGAATCGGCGTGGCGGTCAGGGTTAAGACATGGACATTAGCGCGTAACTGTTTCAGGCGCTCTTTTTGCGTCACGCCGAAATGCTGTTCCTCATCCACGACCAACAGCCCCAGATTCTGAAACTCCACGCCTTTGCCAAGTAACGCATGAGTGCCGACCACGATATCGACACTGCCGTCACGGATGCCCTGTTTGGCGTTGTTCAAGTCCTTCCCGGTGACCAGTCTGGACATTTGCACAACATTGACTGGCAAGCCTTCGAACCGTTCCTTAAAATTCTTATAATGCTGGCGGGCCAGCAAGGTGGTTGGCACCACAACGGCGACCTGCATGCCGCTCATGGCGGCAACAAAAGCGGCACGCATGGCCACTTCGGTCTTGCCAAAACCCACATCACCGCAGACCAGGCGGTCCATGGGCCTACCCGACCCAAGATCACCGATCACATCGCCGATCGCCCGGAATTGATCATCGGTTTCCGAATAGCGGAAACGCGCGCAAAATTCGTCATAAAGGCCGGATGGCGGTGTGACCGCCTCGCCTTTTCGAAGCGCACGCTCGGCCGCAATCTTCAGCAGTTTGTCGGCAATATCCTTGACCCGCTCCTTGATCTTGGCCTTGCGGGCCTGCCAGGCGACGCCGCCCAGCTTATCCAATTGCGCCGTGCTGTCTTCGGAGCCGAAGCGTGACAGCATCTCGATATTTTCCGCCGGGACATAAAGCTTGTCGTCGTCGGCATAAAGAATGCGCAGACAGTCATGGGGCGCTTTGTCGACTGTTAGGGTCTCCAGGCCGTCGTACCGGCCAATGCCATGCTCTACATGGACCACCAGGTCGCCCAGCTCCAGCGCTGAGATCTCGGAGATGAATTCTTCCCCCCGGCGCCGTCGCTTGACCGGGCGTGCCAGTCGTTCGCCCAGGATATCCTGTTCGGAATAGATGGTTATGTCGTCTGTCCGGAAGCCCTTTTCCAGATCCATGACGGCAATGGCGGTCTGATTGCTGGACAGTTTGGAGAGCTCGCTCCAGTTTTGGACGGAAACGAGATCGCTCTTGCCATGTTCGGAAAGAAGATTGCTTAGCCGGTCCAGCGCGCCATTACTGGAGACGGCGATGACCGTTTTGCTGCCTTTGTGGCTATTTAACCGCTCGATCAGCTGTTCGAAAATATTGCTGTCCGGTTTTTTCCTGGCTTCGGTGAAATCCAATACACCCTTGCCGCCGGCATCGATCACCTCTTGCTGGCCAACGCCTTCCGGTTGCTGGAAGCTGGAAAACTCAATAACCGGCCGATTGCTGAGAATACGGTTAAACTCGTCAGTCAGGACAAAAAGCGCCTGCGGCGGGATCGGTTTATAAATCGTGGCGCTGTCTGTTGCGGTTTTTTTCTGGCTTTGCGCCTGTTCGTAAATGGTTTGGCGTGCCTGGAAGTAATCCAGGATGGCCTCATGTCGTGTTTCCGTCGCCTCACCTGCCTGGCTGTTCAGGAAAACGGGGGCGCCGGGCAGATAATCAAATACTGTCTCCATTTTTTCATGGAAGAGCGGCAGCCAATGTTCCATGCCCGGGTGACGTCGGCCTTCACGAACAGCTTCATAAAGCGGGTCGTCTTCTGTAGTGGCACCGAAATGTTCTCGATATTGCTGGCGGAACAAAGCCTGGCTTTTTTCGTCCAGCGTGACCTCACTCACGGGAATGAGGGACAGGCTTTTAACCTTGCCGGTGGTGCGCTGGCTAACGGGGTCGAAGCTGCGGATTGATTCCACTTCGTCACCGAAAAGATCAATTCGGACCGGCTCTGCGCGTCCTGCCGGGAAAATATCGATGATGCCACCGCGAACGGCATATTCACCGGCTTCACGCACGGTGCCGGCGCGATGGTAACCATTTTGCAGCAGGTAACCGTAGAGCTGATCTTCATCCAGCTGCCCGCCCACAGATGCCGCCAAATGGGCTTTTTCGAGACTTGCTTTTGCGGGAAGGCGCTGTAATGCGGCGCTGACGGTCACAATGAGAATATCGGGAATGTCCCGGCCCTCGGCCAACTGGCACAAAATCTTTAGGCGCTGGGCCACGGTTTCGGCATTCGGCGAAACCCGATCATAGGGAAGACAGTCCCAGGCCGGGAGGGACAGCACCTTAAGAGACGGCTTCATGAAACCGATTAGGTTACGCATCCGCTCTGCATGGCTGTCGTCATGGACCAAAAAGAGAATTGGCCCCTCAGCTTGGTCAACGGCTTCCGAAATCGTCAGGGCGTCCACGCCGGTCGGCGCAGAACAAACCGTCGCCCGGCCCGGAGCAAGGATATGTTTTCCGAGATTCATTTTAACGTAAATCAGTTTTCTGTTGGATGGCATAATCGATCATTTGGCGCAGCAACGGGCAGTCAAGCTGTTCCGGGATATCCCTCTCCCGGCGCAATATCGCATAAAACTGCTGATCGGGTACATGCATCAGGGCTTCGAACTGGTCGAGTTCCAGATCGCTGAGCTTTTCCAGATACTGTTTGGCAAAGCCGCCGACCAGGATGTCCAATTCCCGTATGCCACGATGATCCGCCCGGAAATTCAGTTTCTTGAGGCGTTTTTCCCGTTCGGTCATCTCAGTCACGACATATTCCTTTTCATCCTACCTGGTTTTCAGGTACCTGTTCTGTTCCCTATACGGGTCTGCAAGCATATAAGCATTCCAATCATCAAGAGCAATTCAAGATTGGTTGGCTTGCCTGTTTAGCGGCACTAAACTGCTGAACCTATAGTTATAATTTTCATGGGGTTGAAGCCGGGATATGCGGCCGGATGTTCTTTTTCCATTCTTTGCCGAAGTGACCAGCCTGCCGGGGGTGGGCGCGCGTATCGGCGCACTGCTCGGCAAATTGGCGGGGCCGCATGTTCTGGATCTGCTCTGGCATTTGCCACGCGAAGTGATTGACCGACGGTATCGGCCCCAGGTCGCGGATGCTGCGCCGGGGCGTATCGCCACGTTGGAACTGACCGTTGATCGACATCACCCTGCTTCCGACCGGCGGCGGCCGCACCGGGTGACCTGCCATGATAAGAGCGGCCAGATCACGTTGATCTTTTTCAAAGGCAACAGTGGCTATATTCAGCAAATGCTGCCTGAAGGGGAGATCCGTCTGGTCAGTGGGCGGGTCGAACATTATTCCGGCAAACCGCAGATGGCGCATCCGGATTTTATTGTGCCTCTTGCTCAGGCCGATGAAATACCGTCGATTGAGCCGGTTTATCCGTTGACCGCCGGGGTGACACCAAAGGTTGTTTATAAGGCCGTGCATGGCGCGCTTGGCAAAGTGGTCCCGCTTGGCGAATGGCTTGATCCGGCCTTTCTGGAAAAGAAAGCCTGGCCCGCCTGGCATGATGCCTTGCAGCAGGCACACAACCCTGCAACGGAAAAAAGCCTGATGCCCGAAGACCCGGGCCGCGAACGCCTGGCCTATGATGAGTTGCTCGCCAATCAGCTGGCGTTGGCCATTATGCGGGCACAAGCCCGCAAACAGGCAGGTCACAGTTGGATCGGGGATGGCCGGTTGCGCAAAAAGGTTCTGGAGGCCCTGCCCTTTGCCCTGACGGGATCTCAAGAAACCAGCCTCAAGGAAATCTATGAGGATATGGAGTCAGACCGGCGCATGTTGCGACTGGTACAGGGCGATGTTGGCAGTGGCAAGACGGTTGTGGCGCTGTTGGCGATGTTGAAGGCGGTTGAATGCGGCGCTCAGGCGGCACTGATGGCACCAACGGAAATCCTAGCCCGACAACATTATGAGTCGATCAAGCCCTTGGCGGATGCCGCAGGCGTGACGGTATCGGTCCTGACGGGCCGGGATAAGGGCAAGGCGCGCAAAGGCCTTTTAGCGGAGATTGCCGACGGCAGCACGCAGATTGTTATTGGCACTCATGCCCTGTTTCAGGATGATGTGAGCTATGCCCGCCTGGGTTTGGCCGTGGTGGATGAGCAGCATCGTTTTGGGGTGCATCAACGCCTGGCCATAGCTGCAAAAGGAACCGGCGTTGATATGCTGGTCATGACCGCGACGCCGATCCCGCGCACCCTGATGATGACTGCCTATGGTGATCTGGACGTTTCACGCCTGATGGATAAGCCACCGGGGCGCAAACCCATCCAGACAGTAGTGGTCAACATGGACCGGCTGGATGAGGTGGTCGCAGGGTTGCAGCGAAAGGTTCAGGAAGGGGCCCAGGTCTATTGGGTCTGCCCGTTGGTGGAGGAATCCGATGTCATGAACCTGACCGCTGCTGAGGACCGGTTTGCCCATCTGCAAGCAGTCTTTGGAGATCATGCTGTTCTGGTGCATGGGCAGATGAAGGCCACTGAGAAAGATGCGGCGATGGAGCGATTTGTCAAAGGGGATGCGCGTATTTTGGTGGCAACCACGGTGATCGAGGTCGGGGTGAATGTGCCGGAAGCCACGGTCATGGTGATAGAGCATGCGGAAAATTTCGGGCTGGCCCAGTTACATCAGCTGCGCGGGCGCATCGGACGGGGCGACAAGGCTTCCACCTGCATCCTGTTGCGGGCCCCTCACCTGACAGAAACGGCGCGCGAGCGGCTTAAGGTTATGAGCGAGAGCGAAGATGGCTTTCTGATCGCGGAAAAGGATCTGGAGCTGCGTGGTGCTGGCGAAGTGTTGGGAACGCGGCAAAGCGGCCTGCCGGAGATGAAACTGGCGGATTTGTCGCTCCATGGCGACTTGATGAAGGCGGCCTATGATGATGCCAGATTGATCCTGGCCAATGATCCCGGCCTGGAGAGTGACCGGGGCCGCAATCTCCGTACACTGCTTTACCTGTTTGAGCGTGATCAGGCGATTGCCAATTTGCGATCCGGATAGATTTCTAACGCCCGGATTTATTGCTTAATTGCCGTGGCCCGACTTTTTAAGATCTTCCAGCGCGCCATCGATTTCGTCCTTGGTCCGCATGGCGGTTTCGGCGGCTATCTTGATGCCTGTTTTGTCTTCCGGTGTCACAAGTCCCAGCGAAATCAGGGCTTTGAAGGCCTCATCTACGGGCATATCCAAGATGATCATGTCTTCACGGGGCACAAAGAGTAAGAAACCAGAGGTTGGGTTCGGCGTTGTCGGCACATAGACATTGACATAATCGCCATCCAGCAAGCGTTTGATTTCACCTTTGGAATTGCCGGTCACAAAGGCAATTGTCCAGGCACCCCGACGCGGGTATTCCACAAGCACAGCCTGACGGAAAGCATCGGACTGCTGTTTTAAGACGGTTTCGAAAACTTGCTTGGTTGCGGAATAAACGCTGCGGATCACCGGCATGCGCTGCAGCACGGCCTCACCCATGTTGACAAAGTAACGGCCGACCAAGCCCGCTGTCAGGGCCCCGATCAAGGTGATGAAAACCAGAAGCACGATCACCCCTAGCCCCGGCAGTCCATAGCTGAAGCCGATCACTTCCCGCAGATAGGTGTCCGGGTTCAAATGCCCCGGGATAAGCGGCACGATCTGGCTATCCACCAGTTCGATGAACCAGATTGCAACCGCCGCGGTGATGGCAATGGGTGCTGTCACAAGAATGCCGGCCAGAAAATAGGCGCGCAATTTTGCAAAAAGACCGGGTTTGTGCGGATGTGCTGTCATTTTCAGCCTATAGCTATTCGTTGGTGAACGCGATACCCATCATAGGTTTCGCCGTTATATCGCCTGCGGTCGGGCGGGTCTAAGGATTTTTGCTGGATTGCCAGCGGTTTGACAAAAGATTAATCAAGGTCTTCATATCGTGTTACCCAAAACGAAAATCAATCTAGGCACTCGCCACGACAGATTGATTCCGCTAGTATTTGCCCAGGGTTAGGCAGGACATTGATAAAAATGACAGATCAACAGGAATTTTCTCTGCGCAACATCAAGATGTTCAAGGATGTGCCGGAAGAGACGCTGGCCATCATGGAAGAGCGCTGTGGCTGGAAAACCTATGCGCCGCACGAACAGATTATTGATCGGCAGAGTGATTCCCGTGACGTCTATTTCATCACCCGTGGGCGTGCCCGCGTGGTGAACTATTCGGCTTCTGGCCGGGAAATTTCGTTTGATGACATTGGGGATGGTGCGGTTTTCGGTGAATTGGCCGCGATCGACGGGGAGCCACGCTCGGCAAATGTGGTGGCTTTAACGCAGACAACTGTCGCGACCCTGTCGCCCAAAGCCTTCCATGAGGTTCTTGAGGAATGCCCGTCGGTTGCCATGAGTCTGATGCAGCGCCTTGCTCACATTATCAGGATTTCTGTCGACCGGATCATGGATCTGTCCACATTGGGGGCCCATAACCGCGTTTATGCGGAATTGTTGCGCCTGGCCCGGGATCGGCGGATTGATAATAACCAGGCGGAAATCACGCCGGTTCCAATTCATAGTGATATTGCCAGCCGGGTCAGCACGACCCGCGAAACGGTGGCACGCGTATTTGGTGAATTGACAAAAAAAGGCTTGGTGGAGCGCAAGGGCAATACACTGGTGGTCACCGACATGGACCGTCTTCAGGAGATGGTGGAGGAATTCCGCGGCGACTAGCTTGAGCAAGCGGTTAAAGTCTGCATCTTTCCGACATTCTGTGAGCGTCGTCACTGTGATTTTGATGTTAGTCCGGTATTGTAAGGCCATTACAAACCTTCCTTTTGCCGGTAATGCGCAATGACTGTTATTCAAACCCTACTTCTTTCCGTGCCGATCGTGATGCTGGTGATGTTTGCTTGGGTCGAAGAGCAACTTCCACTGTTCATGTAATCGCGATTCACGAATTCAATATTCATTCTTCCAAACCGAAGAGCGGAGAGAATTGTTTTTGTTTCCCTGCCCGGTGTTAGCAAATTGTGCGAAGCTCAGAATCCGCAGTTTTGCTGGGGTGAAAATGGTGACGAAAAAAATTCAAAAAATTTTAAAATTTCCCGTTGACCTCACCGGTCCAGAACCCTATAAACCGCCTCACCCGAGCGGCACTGCTTCACAGAAACAAACGCCGCAACATAAAACGGGCGCGTAGCTCAGTTGGTAGAGCATCTGACTTTTAATCAGACGGTCACAGGTTCGAATCCTGTCGCGCTCACCAAAACCCCCTGAAGTCTCAACGACTTCCGGGGGTTTTCTTTTTTCTGATTTATTCTTTTGCATAGCGGGAGAAATGATCGGCGGCCGGAAAGTAATCTCAGCATTGCTCCCTGTTTTCTATTCTCAGGCCGTCTCACCAGATCTTGGGAACTGGGAAAAATTCTACACAAATACTTGACAGGTTTTGTTAGTGCTCAACTTTTTTGTTGCTGCGCGAATCATTTGGTGCAAGAATCCGCGCCCAGAGGGAGAATCCTTAATAACGAAACTAGAGAACTAGGGTCGAATCTTGCTGGGGATCGATGAATTATTGTCGATCGCGCGTAGGAAATCCGTTGAAGGCCGCACCAGGCTGGCAGAAATTGTCACTGACCTTTTCCTGGATGAAGGGGATCTAACGGATGTGGAGCGCGCGTTGATGTTTGACATCCTGCACAAACTCGTGCGGGAGGTTGAGCTGTCTATGCGCAAGACCATTTCCGAAAAACTGGCCTCTCTCGACAATGCCCCCAGGGATCTGATCCGGGAACTGGCCAATGATGATATCGAGGTGGCCTTCCCCCTGCTGACAAAAAGCAAGGCCTTATGGGACCAGGATCTGATTGAGGTGATTTATCACCGGACGCTGGAGCATCAACTCGCCATCTCGATCCGGGATGACCTGAGCGAAGATGTCTCTGAAGCATTGGTCGCCACTGGTGAAGAAACCGTCATCAAGTCTCTGCTTGAAAATGGAAATGCAAAATTTGCCCGCCAGACTATGGAGTATCTGGTGGATGAGGCCAAGCGGGTCAATTCTTTCATGGAACCATTGGTCAAGCGCGAGGACTTGCCGCTGGATTTGGCCAAAAAGATGTATCTATGGATCTCGGTGGCGCTTCGGCAGCATATCGTGGACAAATATGATGTGGATTTTTCCGAACTGGATCTGGCTATCGATCAGGCCAGTCGGAACAAGATACGTGAACTTGGAGAGCAAGCTGAAGACACCGACAAGATCGATGCCCTTATTGACGCCTTGGAGGCGGAGGGAAAGCTGGTCCCGCAATTGATGGTTTTTGCCATGGAAGATGGCATGGTTTCATTATTCATTGCGATCTTCCGGCGGTTGACCGGCCTGCCGGGCCCACTGGCGCTTCGGATCGTGTTCGAACCGCAAGGTGAAGGCCTGGCCATTGCCTGCAAGGCCATAGGCGTTGAAAGCGCATGCTTCCAGTCTTTGTTTAGCTTGAGCCGGAAGGCACGGCCAATGCATCGCAAAATACTGAAAAAAGAATGCCGTAAGGTTTTGGAATTATACGAAAATACGAGCAGGGATGCGGCGGAGAAAGTCCTGAGGATGTGGCAGTGCGGTTCGGATTACCTCGCTGCCATCCGTCAAATGGAGGGGGGAGAACGTGCCTTTACCGACATTTAACCAGAAAGATTTCACCAGGCTGACGGATGGCGCAGTCAAAGAACCGGCATCCAATGTTGTGACGCCCCGTGAGGTTAAAGCGCAGGAATCCATAAGGCGTTTTAAAGATATCGCTAGGCTGGTTTCTGACTGGATCTGGGAAACCGATGATGAATTCAGACTGACATTCACTTCACAGCGTGTCATGGAAAATCTTGGCTTCCACCCCCTTGAGTTAAAAGGGCGGCGGCTTACCGAGATCGGAAAATTTGTCGGCGAGGATGGGAAGCCCCTTTTCCTGAAATGGAAAGCACCATTCCGGGACAAGCTCTTTGTTGTGAAGGACCGGGCCGGGAAAAAACGGCTGATGTTGATGGGCGGTGTGCCTGTTTATGACAATGCCTCCGGAGCGCTGATTGGTGCGCGGGGAACAGCGGAAGACATTACCGAGCGAACACTGGCAGAAGAAAAACTCAAGAAGAGCGAAGAACGTTATCGGACGCTTTACAACAAAAGCCCGGTTATGGCTTTTTCCACCAATCGGGATCATCGCATCACCAGTGTTAGTGAATATTGCCTGAAAATTCTCGGCTATGAAAAATCCGAGATGATAGGCCGTATTATGACCAGTTTTATGCCGGAGGATGCGGATAAAACCGAGCTGTTGCAGGCCGAGGATCTTCCTGAAGATGATTTTCGCGAGGAAAATTGCCGGTTTCTTTGTAAGAACGGAGAAGAGCTTGATGTTGTAATCTCATCAACGGCGATCCGAGAAGAACAGGGTGCCATTGTTCAGATCCTCAATGTTTTGGTCGATATAACAGAGCGTAAGCGCTATGAGGCCAGTCTGGTCAGGCAAGCCAATTACGACTCCCTCACCAATCTCCCCAATCGAGGCCTGGCCATGGATCGCCTGGGACAGGCCATAGCACGGGCTCGGCGGGAAGATTATATGGTCGCCCTGATGTTTGTGGACCTCGATAACTTCAAGAAGGTCAATGACACATTGGGGCATGCGGCCGGCGATGAGCTGCTTGTGAAGATGGGGGATCATCTGAGTGGCTGTATCCGTGAGAGCGACACGGTCGCCCGATTGGGCGGAGATGAATTTTTAATCATCCTGCCGGATCTGAAAGCGGTTGGCCATTATGAGATTGTTGCGCAGAAAATTCTTGATCGCTGCTCCCTGCCCTTTGAATTATGCGGCCATGAGGTGGTGGTGACGGCCAGTATCGGCGTGGCGCTCTATCCAAATGACGGCGATACACCGGACATCTTGATGCGGAACGCTGATTCCGCCATGTACCGATCAAAGTCAAAAGGTAAAAATACCTTCCAGTTCTTTGCACCAGAAATGGATGGCCTGGCGCATCAGCACCTCATCTTGGAAAATCAACTGCGTCGGGCTTTGTCGCGTGATGAATTGGCGCTGCGCTATCAGCCTGTCCTGGATGCGAAATCCGGTGAGTTGGTCGGAATGGAAGCCCTGTTGCGCTGGCGACACCCCAAAATGGGTTGGATACCACCTGGCAATTTCATCCCTCTGGCTGAGGAAAGCGGACTGATTGTTCCCATTGGCGAATGGATATTGGAAACCGCCTGCCGGGACGCGAGACAGTTGAATGAAAAGCTGGGCAAGGAAATGTTTGTGGCGGTCAATGTTTCCGCACGGCAATTTGCCAATCAAAAACTGGTGGATGCTGTTTCCAGCGCGTTGGAAAAAAGCGGTCTTTCCTGTGGTCTGCTGGAGTTGGAAGTAACCGAGGGTGTGGTCCTTGATCATGTGCCGGAAAACAAAGAAACTCTGATCCGATTGAGCGAGATGAATGTTCGTTTATCCATTGACGACTTTGGTACCGGCTATTCGTCACTCAGCTATCTAAAGAAATTTCCGTTTGATACGCTCAAAATTGATCGTGCTTTCATCAGTGATATCCAGGAAGATTCGGAGAATGCGGCATTAACCAAGGCGATCATTGCCATGGCTCACGCTTTGGGCCTGACGGTGATTGGTGAAGGCATTGAAACCGAGGAACAGGCTGCAATTCTTGAACAGTGGCACTGTAACTATCTTCAGGGATATCATTATTCGAGGCCACTGAGCATCGAGGCCTACGAGAATTTTGCTCGGAAACTGATCAGAACTAAAGCTTGATCAGAAGGCTGTAGAGGTAAATGACGCCAACCCATACAGCAAGGCTGACTGAAATGGCGAGAATTAACCCCGCGAAGAAGCGGAAGCCACTGTATCTGCGGCCATCTGACGGTAGATTGGCCCCTTGATCTTGCGAGTCCAGATCTGAACGGTTTTCGGTGAGCGAGATATCCCCGCTACTCGGTCCGTTGCTGCCGATCGTCAGTTTGTTTTCGAAATCAATCATTTCTCACTCGCAAGCCTTGGTATCGACAGAATTATACAATATTAGTCTTAAAAGTTGATTAATCAGGTAATTTAAGTACTCGATAGTTTTTATTGTATGGCTTCTTGTATTCTACAAGAGATTCGAGAGAAAAACACTTAGCGAATTTTTCGTATGATTTGTGCGTCATGCGCAAAGATAGTCAATGATCGCGAATCGAACGGCATTCCAATAATAAAACCCGTCTTTGTTATCCTCGTTGGACATACGGATGGTCTGGCGATCTGCAGCAATCGCTGCAAATTGTCCATGTTCCTTTACCATGGAGGTGGCCTTGTTACGGATCTCTTTTTGCTTTTGCATGTCCCTGTTCCCTAACTCAGTCTTCTGACGGAGTATTTGGGCGCCGATTTGGCAAAAACCCGAAACATGAAGAAGGCTAACTAGTGAGGATTTGTCAACTTTTGAATTTTTCTTTCAGGCAGTTTTCAACATGACTGGGAACAAATTGGGCAATATCACCACCCAAAGCACAAATCTCTTTCACAAACCTGCTGGAAATAAACTGATGCTTTTCAGATGCCATCAGGAAGATGGTTTCGATTTCCCGGCTGAGCTTGGCATTCATGCCCGTCATCTGAAACTCGTAGTCAAAATCGGAAACGGCCCTCAAACCTCGAACAATCAGTGAGGCACCAACGTTTTCAGCATGGTGAATCAAGAGGTTATCAAAGGGGGTTACTAATATCTCACCACTAACATCCAATTTGGAAACTGCTGTTTCCACCATGGCGACCCGCTCTTCCAAACTGAAGAGCGGGCTTTTGCCGGCATTGACGGCAACGGAGACAATCAGCCTGTCACACAAATGATTGGTGGCGCGGGAGATGATGTCCAGATGTCCGTTGGTGATGGGGTCGAACGTGCCGGGATAAATCCCGACACGAAGCGCCTTATTCGCCGCTGTCATTCCGCGGTTCCTCGCCATCGTCATCATTGCCGGAATTTTCTGCCGGGTTTTCAACCTGGCCAGTCTCTAAATTGCTATCCTCATTAGTGGTGTCGCCGTTTTCTTCGCCCTCTTCTCCTTCATCTTCATCACTGCCTTCATCCCGGAGCTGGGCGACGGAAACAACCTTATGATCGTTGCTGATGTTAAACAGGCGGACACCTTTGCTGTTCCGGGAAATCTGGCGAATGCCAGACACAGGCATGCGAATGATTTGGCCCCCGTTTGTGACCAGGATGATTTCGTCCAAATCCGGTTCGATTGGGAAAGAGGCAACAACAGAAGTATCCTGATCGCGCAGGACCATGTTGCCAATCCCTTTCCCGCCCCGGCCGGTTACACGGTAATCGTAAGCGGAGCAAAGCTGTCCCATGCCGTCATCGGTGATGGTCAGGAGAAATTCTTCCTTGGCTTCCATGGCAGCATAGAATTCCTGGTCCAGGAGCGCCGCTTTCTCACGGTCACGATCAATATCTTCCGCGCTTCGTTCAGAATCGATCACGGCAAGGCGTCGTTTGGCATTGGCGGCTTGTAGATACTCGCGCCGCTCATCGGCCGATTCTTCGCCATGTCGGATAATGGTCATGGAGATAACCGTATCCCCTTCGGCAAGACGGATACCGCGGACCCCGGTGGAATTACGTCCGGCAAAGACACGGACATCGGTCACCGGAAAGCGCATGGCCATACTGCCAGAGGTTGCCAACAGAACGTCATCTTCCGGCGTACAGGTTCGGACACCAACCAAGTGATCGCCTTCATCCAGCTTCATGGCAATTTTGCCGTTGGATTTAATGTTGGTGAAATCACTGAGCAGGTTGCGGCGTACATTTCCGGTCATGGTGGAGAACATCACATGCAGCTCACCCCAGCTCTCCTCATCTTCGGGCAGCGGCATGATCGTGGTGATATTCTCATCCGGATCCAGAGGCAGCAGATTAACCATCGCTTTACCACGTGCCTGCGGGTTTCCAAGCGGCAGGCGGTATACCTTCATCTGATAGACCATGCCCTTGTTGGAGAAGAACAGGACCGGTGTGTGGGTGTTGGTGACGAAGACCTTAACGATAAAGTCCTCATCCTTCATATTCATGCCGGAACGGCCTTTTCCGCCGCGGCGCTGCGCCCGGTAGGTCGAGAGCGGAACGCGCTTGATGTAACCGCCGTGTGTCACGGTAACCACCATGTCCTCGCGCTGGATCAGGTCTTCGATATCATGCTCAAACTCGTTTTCTTCCAGCGTGGTCCGGCGCGGGGTGGCGAACTGATCCTTGATCTCAATCATTTCGCCGCGAATCACTTCCATGCGGCGGATCCGGGATTGCAGAATTTCGAGGAAATCCTTGATCTGGGCGGCCAGCTCTTCGGTTTCCGCCGTCAGCTTGTCCCGTTCCATGCCGGTCAGACGTTGCAGGCGCAATTCAAGGATGGCGCGTGCCTGTGCCTCTGAAAGACGGTACTTGCCGTCGATGACTTCATGACCCGGATCATCAATAAGGCGGATGAAATCCTCGACCTCATTGGCGGGCCAGGCTTCGGCCATAAGGGATTCGCGTGCAGTTGCCGGGTCCGGTGCGCGCCGGATCAGCTCGATCACCGGATCAAGGTTGCTGATCGCGACCAGCAGGCCGGCCAGGATATGGGCGCGTTCCCGCGCTTTGCGCAATTCAAACGTGGTGCGTCGGATAACGACTTCTTCACGGAAATCGACAAAAGCCTGAATGAACTGCTGCAGATTCAGCATCTCCGGTCGGCCACCGTTGAGTGCCAGCATGTTGGCACCAAAGCTGGTCTGCAGCTGGGTGTAACGGAACAGCTGAGCCAACACCACCTCGGCAATGGAATCGCGTTTCAGCTCGATAACGACCCGGACACCATCGCGGTCCGATTCGTCGCGCAGGTCGCTGATTCCTTCAACCGTTTTGTCGCGCACAACTTCGGCGATGCGTTCGATCATCTTGGATTTGTTGACCTGATACGGGATCTCGGTCACCACAATGGCTTCTTTACCCTTGGAAACCTCTTCTACATGGGTTCGTGCCCGCATGATGATGGAGCCGCGGCCTGTGGTGTGGGCCGCCCGGATACCGGCCCGGCCCAGGATGATGCCGCCGGTCGGGAAATCCGGACCGGGCACGATTTCACAAAGCTCTTCCAGGCTAACCATGGGATTGTCGACAAACGCAACACAGGCATCAATCACCTCGCCCAGGTTATGGGGCGGTATATTGGTGGCCATGCCAACGGCAATACCCCCGGCCCCATTCACCAGCAGGTTCGGGAATTTTGACGGTAGAACGGTTGGTTCCTGAATGGATTCGTCATAGTTGGGCTGGAAATCGACGGTTTCCTTATTGATGTCATCCAACAGGGTCTCAGCCGCCTTAGCCAGGCGGGCCTCGGTATAACGCATGGCGGCGGCCGGGTCGCCATCCATGGAGCCAAAGTTGCCCTGCCCATCAATCAGAGGAAGCCTCAGGGAGAAATCCTGGGCCATGCGGACCATGGCATCATAAATGGCCGAATCACCGTGCGGATGGTATTTACCCATCACATCGCCCACAATACGGGCGGACTTGCGGTAAGGCTTTGTCGAATCGTAACCGTTTTCCTTCATCGCATAGAGGATACGGCGGTGAACGGGCTTCAGGCCGTCGCGCACATCAGGCAGCGCACGGCTGACGATCACACTCATGGCATAGTCAAGATAGGACCGCTTCATCTCTGATTCGATGGAAACGGTGGAAATATCGTAAACGGCAGCAGAATTGGGTGTATCGGTCAAAGTCTTACACGCTTGTTTTTGTTGATTAAACTGTGGTGAATGTCCGGTTTTTCCGGTTTCTTGTTGGATCCGGTGATTGTCTTGCCATCACCGTTAAGGATCTGCCGGGATGAGATCCCAACATCTTGTGTTTTCTAGCATAGATTCTCGGGGGCGAACAACGAAATATCGGCTTTTTCCGGCTGTTTGGACACGCAAATATGGATTGGCGGAATTATCCATCAATCCGACCCCGGAATTGGCATGAAAAAAGGCGTGCCCGATATGGGCACGCCTTGTTGAAAGCCTCGTTGATTCCTTATCGGATCAAAACGGAATTTCGTCATCCAGATCGGCGCTGCCGTAGCTGCCGCCACCGCTGCTGCCGCCGCCGAACGAATCGCCGCCACCAAAGGAGCCGCCATCGGAAGAACTGCCGCCAAAGCTGTCGCCGCCGCCCATGCCGCCGCCTTCACCGCGACCATCCAGCATGGTCATATTGCCGCCAAAGCCGGAGACAACAATTTCGGTGGTGTATTTTTCCTGGCCTGTCTGGTCGGTCCATTTGCGGGTCTGCAATTTGCCTTCGATCAGGACCTTTGACCCCTTGCGCAGGAACCGTTCGGCAACCTCAGCGATTTTGCCGAAAAGAACGACGCGGTGCCATTCGGTTTTTTCCTGATTGTTGCCGTCCCGGTCACGCCAGCGCTCGGAGGTTGCGATATTCAGGTTGGCAACCTTATCACCGCTCTGAGTGTTGCGGACTTCTGGGTCTCTGCCGAGATTTCCCACCAAAATTACCTTATTCAGGCTGCCTGACATAGTTACCCCGTTTCTTCTAGGATGTTATTCAACTGAGGCGCCACCATAGAGGAACAGACGCCCGGTTGCCACCTGATTTTCAAGACTATGCCCGAAAGGGCATGCTAAACTGTTGCGCGCCGACCCGGACTGGTTAATGATGTGTTCCAGATGAAACGGATCAACTGTTTCACGCAATAAAAATAGTCGTCGATAACCAGAGGGTTAAAAGGGAGACATCATGAGAAATTCAATGAAACGTGCGGGCCTGCTGGCCAGCGCAGCTGTAGCTTTCGGCCTGGCTGCTCCGGCTTTTGCCGATGATATTAAAATTGGCGCATTGATGCCGCTGACCGGTCAGCTGCAGGAACTGACGCCACCGATTCTCAATGGCGCGAAGCTGGCCGTTGAAGAGGCCAACGCCGCGGGTGGCGTGATGGGCAACACGGTGATCCTGGAAGTGAAAGATACCCAGTTGAACCCAACCGTGGCGAATGATGCCGCGCAGAAACTGGTTTCCGTGGATGGTGCTGTGGCTTCCGTTGGTCCGCTGGCTTCCGGTATCACCGCAGCTGTCGCGAATACGGTTACCATCAATGCCAAGCATCCGATTGTTTCGCCGTCTGCGACCGCACCGACCATCACGGATCTGGATGACAATGATTTTGTCTTCCGAACCACAGCGTCTGACGCTTATCAGGGAGTTGCGCTGGCACAGTTGATGGCGGAAAAAGGCTCCAACAAGGTTGCTGTGATCTTTGTGAATAACGATTACGGTGTTGGTTTGGCCAAATCCCTGGAAGATGCCATGGCATTGACAGGTGGCACTGTAACCGGATCTGCTGCTTATGAGCCCAAAGCCACTTCTTATCGTGGTGAATTGAGCAAACTGGCTGAAGGTGGCGCTGAAGAACTGGTTGTCGTTGGCTATCCGGCGGACGGCGGTATCGATATCGTTCGTCAGGCATTGGAAGAAGGGTTCTTCTCCAAATTTGTCTTCACCGATGGCATGAAGGCACAGGGTCTGATCGACAATATCGGCGGTGCGAACCTGGCCGGTTCCTATGGCACCGCGCCGCGTGGTGTTGAAACCGAGGCCTCCAAGGGCTTTGCCAAAATGTATTCCGACAAGTTCGGTGCGGATCCGAGCGGCCCATACATCCATAATAACTATGATGCGGCCATGATCTTGATGCTGGCCATCGAAAAAGCGAAATCCACCGATGGCACCGCTATCCGCGACGCCATGCGCGCCGTGGCATCCGCTCCGGGTGATATCGTTGGCCCGGGTGAATTTGCCAAAGCGAAAGAGTTGATCGCGGCCGGCAAGGACATCAACTATGAAGGTGCTGCGGGTTCCCAGGATTTTGATCAGAATGGGGACGTAGCCGGTACGTTTGAACATTGGGAAGTTGAAGGCGACGCTCTGGTAACCGTCAAGATTTTCTAATACCGAAAAATACCGGCGCATACCCAATAATTGCGCCAGAGAATCAAGAAAACCCGTGGCTTAGGTCACGGGTTTTTCTTTTTTTTGATCACAAGAGGCCATAGACTTGCGTTCAAGGGAAAAAGAAACGCTCGAAAGCATGAGGCTTTAAGGAAATAGAAATTCGGGAGCATTAGCCTGTTTCTTCGAGTTTGGGAGACTCACGGGAGAGTAAAATGAGTGTAAAGGGCAAGTTGATCGCCTCTTTTGCTGCGATCACATTGTTGGCTGTATTTGTGGGCGGGGTTGGCCTGTTCGCATTTAAGCAGATCGAAACGACTTTTACGGAAATTGTGGAGGTCCGGCTTCCAGAGATGAAGCTGGCGCAAAAACTATCCGGCTATAGTCAGGCTGTGATATCGACGGCGCCTTTGATGCTTTCAGCAACAAATATTGAAGAAAAAGATGCCATCTATGAATCGATGGATGAAATCATCGACCATCTCTTCGATACAACGGAAGAATTGCGGGCACAGGTTGGTGACACAGAGGAAATCGCTCAGATCGATGGCTTCGTCCAGCAATTGGCAAATTCGGTTGATGACATGGATGCTTCACTTGGTGAGTTGATCGATGCCAGAACCGCGCTGGACAGCCAGTTGGGCAGTTTGAAAAAAACCACAACCGATTATCAAAAAACGCTCTCAATCCTCGAGCGTTTTTCAGCTGGCGGCATTCAAAGTACGTCGGACCGCAGCAAGCAGCTGCAGGTTCAGGCGGAAAAAGATCCTGTAGTGTTGGAAGAAAAAGGCAAACAAGCTGCGGAAATTCTCTTTCAGATGACCAAGGCTGTTTCAGATCAAGCGCCGATCCAGAAACTGAAGGAACTGGGAGACAAATTTTCGTCTGTCATGTTGCAGGCCGCCACTGAAACGGACCCTGAACGTGTGCGAATCTCGACAGGGCGTGCCGAGATTGTCATTAAGGATATTCCCAATCATCTCGGCACTTTCAATGACCGGGTGAAAGAAACCTATACCAAACATGCGAAGACATTTCAGGACCTGTCCAAAGGTGATCAGTCTATCCCTGCCCTGCGGATTACGATCATTGAGGCCGAAGCGACATTAAAGGATCAGTTTTCAACAGCCCGCGATTTCGCGACCCGGCTTAATGACAATGTCTTCAGCGTGCTGACCGCCTCTGAGGAGGCGATTGATGTTTCCCAGCAGGGCGCGCGCACGAACATGGATCTGATGTCCAAGGTGATCCTGGCCGCCATGGCGGGCAGCGCGGTTGTCTCGGTGATTATTCTATGGGTGGTGGTCATGCGGAACCTTCTGCGGCGTCTGGCTCTGCTGCAGAACAGCATGACCGAGCTTTCCGAAGGCAATATGGAGGCGGCGATCCCGACCGGCGCCAGGGATGAGCTTGGTGCCATGGCTTCTACCGTCGAGGTCTTCCGGGATAACGCTTTGCAGGTAAAGCGTCTTGAAGAAGAGCAAAAGGAACAAGAGCGTATTGCACAGGAAGAAAAGCGCAAATCAATGCAAAAGTTGGCCAACGAGTTCCAGAGCAGCGTCGGTGGCGTGCTGGAGCAGGTCAACCAGGCGATTGTGAATATGCGTGAAGAAGCCAATGCCATGCTTTCGACCGCTGAACATACCAATAGTGAAGCCAACGCGGTGAACTCTGCCTCCTCTTCAGCCTCCGAGAATGTCCAGGCTGTGGCCACGGCGGCGGAACAGCTCTCCGCCTCGATTTCGGAGATTAGCGGTCAGGTTTCCCAGGCGGCGCGGACGGCTTCTGACGCCGTGACAGAGTCCGAGAAATCCAATGCCATGGTTCAGGAATTGGCCAAATCTGCGGAAAAGGTTGGTGAGGTTGTGCAACTGATCAGTGACATTGCTGAGCAAACCAACCTGTTGGCACTGAATGCCACGATTGAGGCGGCGCGTGCGGGTGATGCGGGCAAAGGCTTTGCCGTGGTGGCGAATGAAGTGAAAAGTCTGGCATCGCAAACAGCCAATGCGACCGAGGAAATCAGCCAGCAGATGACCGGCATCCAAAATGCCACTGGTCAGGCGGTTACCAGCATCAAAGGCATTGGCGCGGTGATTTCGAGGATCAATGAAATCAGCACCGGCATCAGTGCGGCTGTCGAAGAGCAAGGGGCCGCCACCAATGAAATTGCCGGCAGTGTACAGCAGGCCGCGATGGGGACCGATAATGTGACCGCTTCCATCGGCAATGTGACCGAGGCGGCGGGCAAGACCGGGAATTCGGCCCGTCATGTTCTCGAACTGGCCAACAAAGCGAATGAGCAGGTTTCCGCTCTTCGCTCCCAGGTGGATCAGTTCCTAAATAATATCCGGGCATCCTGATCCGGGGACGGAAAAACCGGGAAAAAGAAAAGCGGCGGTTCAGATGACTGAACCGCCGCTTTTTCTATGGATCAAATTGAACCAGCCAATTTCGGATACAGATTTAATCCTTGTCAGGTTGCGGGGCATTTTCCGGCAATAACCCCTGCGGCCTGGTCAATAGGATCGCCTGCAGCAAAATACCAATGAAAAGCACACGAAGGTAGGCACCTTGTGTGGCCATATCAGCAGGCAGGATGCTGGAGGTAATGAACTCGGTGCCGGACCATACACCCCAAATGATGAAAGCACCCAGAATAGCCCCTTTGTTGTTGCCGCTGCCGCCGGCAATCAACATCACCCAGATCAGGAAGGTCGCCAACAGAGGATCAAACGCTTCCGGGCTGATAAAGCCGGTGAAATGGGTATAGACCGCCCCACCCAGCCCCATGATGGCAGATCCCAGCACAAAGGATTGCAGGCGGAAGCTGAGGGAGTTTTTACCCATGGCCCTGGCCGCGATTTCATTTTCGCGGATGGCACGTTGAACCCGGCCCCAGGGAGACTTGTAGGCGCGTTCACACAGGAAATAGGCTATGCCGAGGACAACCATAACCATGATCATGTATAACAGCGCATGGCCGCCATCGAAGATATTGTTGAATTTGCCGGAAATGCCGGTGAAGCCATTCACGCCACCCGTCATCCATTCTTCATTCTTGAGCACGAGGCGGATGATTTCGGCAATGCCGATGGAGGCGATTGCCAGATAATCGGATCTAAGGTTGAGTGTGATCAGCCCGACGAAGAACGCCATAATGCCGGAAACAATCATAGCGGCGGCAAAGCCAATGATCATTGGCGCACCGATGCCGCCCCAATGGGGAAGATCACCGACCGAGGTCACAATGGCAGAGCTGTAGGCACCGACCGCGAAAAAGGCTGCAATCCCCACATTCAACATACCTGTGAAGCCCCATTGCACATTGAGCCCCAGTGAAAGAATGCCGTAGATCCCGGCCATTGTCAGGAAGAGGATCCCGAAATTAATAAGACCTTCCATGGTTAAGAACTCCTTCCGGCAAAAATCCCTGTCGGGCGAACGATCAGGATGACAACCATAATGGCGAATGCCACGGCAGGCTTATAAGAAGGGTCGATGAATTGGGTCGACAATTCCTGGCTGATACCGATCACTAAGCCGCCGGCAATGGCACCGTAAGGGTTGCCGATACCGCCCAGGATAGCGGCGGCAAAGACCGGCAAAAGGATATTCCAGCCCATTTCCGGGAAGACACGCGTGTCGAGGCCCAGGAAGATTCCGGCTGCGGCTGCCAGGGCGCCGCCCATCAGCCAGGTGCACAGGATAACCTTCTCGGTATTGATTCCGGTCAGGCGTGCAAGTTCCGCATTGTCGGCAACAGCGCGCATGGCTTTACCCATCTTGGTTTTACGCAGGAACAGATGCAGCGCGATGATCAGCAGCACGGTGCCCACCAGGATGATGATCTGATCCGGCTTGATGCGCAGGCCGCCACCAAACTTAATGGCTAGCTGGATTCCTTTTTCATAAACCTGTGTGCTGGGTCCCCAGATCAACTGGATCAGGGAACGCAGGATCAAGGCCATGCCGAAACTGGAAATCAGCAGGATGACCGGATCGCTGTTGCGGAAATTCCGGTAGATCAATTTGTCGATGATTGCTGTCAGAGCGGCGGTGACTGCCAGTGAGACAATAATCGCCAGCCAAAGCGGCAGTTTCATGACCGTGAAAACCACAAAGACCACATAGGCCCCGATGGTCATCAGGTCTCCGTGACTGAAATTGGCAAACCGGAGGATGCCGAATGTCAGAGACACCCCGACGGCGCCGAGCGCAAGAATGCTGCCCAGGATGGTGCCGTAGAGGACGAGTTGTAATATTTCCATGGATCTCCCCTACCCTTAACCGCCAAGGAACATTTCGGCGACCTCACGGTTCGCCAAAAGGTTTGCCCCGGTATCTTCATAACGGTTTTTGCCGCTGGCCAGGACATAGCCCCGGTCCGCCAGGCCAAGTGCCTGTTTGGCGTTCTGCTCCACCATGAGGATCCCGATCCCAAGCTCGTTGATCTGTTTCACGATCGAGAAAATCTGATCCATGTATTTTGGACTCAGACCCGCCGTCGGCTCATCCAGCAGCAGAAGCTTCGGGTCCAGCATCAATGCCTTGCCCATGGCCACCATCTGGCGCTGTCCGCCGGAAAGCGTGCCGGCCGGTAATTTGCGCTTCTCCTTCAAGGGCGGGAAAAACTCATAAATCCGATCCAGGGAATCGGAGATATCATCCTTGCGGACGAAGGCACCCATTTCTAGGTTTTCGTGCACGGTCAATGTGGGGAAGACGTTGTTGGTTTGTGGCACATAACAGATACCGCGGCGCACAATGGCGTCGGAAGTATCATGGGTAATGTCGTGGCCGTCATAGGTAATGGTGCCGCCCCGGATCTTCAAAAGACCAAAAACGGACTTCATCGCTGTCGACTTTCCAGCCCCGTTCGGACCAACAATAACAACGACTTCGCCGTCATGCACCTTCATATTGAGGTCGAAAAGAATGTCTGCTTCGCCATAACCGCCAGTGACATTCTCTATTGTCAGCAACACGTCACTCATCAGGCTTTGCCCTCCGTCTCCTGATGGGCCGAAGAGCCAAGATAGGCTTCCAGCACTTCTTCATTGGAACGGACGCTCTCAAAATCGCCCTGACAGAGAACCGCGCCCTGGGCCATGCAGACAACCGGATCGCAAAGATGTGCGATCAGGTCCATGTCATGTTCGATCAGGGCGAAGGTATAACCGCGTTCATCGCGAAGCTGTTTTATCATCTCCGCAAGCTTGGCCAGAAGCGTCCTGTTCACGCCGGCTCCCGGTTCATCCAACAGGACGACTTTGGCTTCTGTCATCATGGTGCGGCCCAGCTCCAACAGCTTTTTCTGGCCTCCGGAGAGGTTGCCGGCCAGTTCATCCCGGATGTGGGTCAATTGCAGAAATTCAAGAACTTCTTCGCCCTTTTTGCGAACCTCCCGTTCCTGATTGCGCACGCCCGCCCAGCTGAACCAGGTCCGGAACAGGTTTTCCCCATTCTGGCCCGGCGGCACCATCATTAGATTCTCAAGCGCAGTCATGCGTTCAAATTCATGGGGAATCTGGAATGTCCTGACGATCCCCTTGTGAAACAGCTGATCTGCCCGAAGCCCCGTTACATCCTGGCCCTGATAGATAATTTTGCCGGATGTCGGGGCGAATGCTCCCGCGATCATGTTGAACAGTGTGGTCTTGCCGGCACCGTTCGGACCGATCAGGCCCGTTATCGTTCCTTGTTCAATATCAAAGCTGCATCCATTCACAGCTTTGACACCCCCGAAGGATTTCGACAGGGATTGGATTGAAATCAAAGCCCTCGCCCTCGCTTCAGTTGCTAGTTTTTATTATTCCCAAGCGTCGCTTATAGCTGGTCCTCCCTGTGTTTGCCAGCAGTTGTGTCTTATGCGACGCCAAGACAGTCTGGGCGAGCCGGAAAAATATTTCAAGCTTAAAACATATTAGGAAATTTGCTGAGCTATCTTATGCGGAAACGGGAATAACATTCCTGTTTCCGGTGTGATCTTGTAATTCCTTTGCGCAGTGGTGGGTGAGCGGGTGCCTGCAGCCCTTTTGGAGATTAAGTGTTCGTCAACATTCTGGATGGATACTTGGAAATGACTGGGCCGATACCGCCGATTGCCACAGGAGTTAAGCGATCAAAAATTGGATCACGATCTTTGTGCTGTTCAGCTTCTTTCCCCTGCCATCCCTTGGTCAGGGAAAAATAACATTCTGTTATGAATCGATTGCTCAGCCGCCCTATTATTTTGGAGAGGGAGCGGAAGTACCAAGACGGAATCCGGGACTGTATATATCGCTGGTGAAAATCATCGCTGAAAGCGAAGGCATAGACATTTCTTTTCGTCGCATGCCGTGGATACAATGCCTGCGATGGTTTCGCAGAGGTGACATTGATGCCCTACTCTCTTCGCCCTATCTGAAACAGCGGGAACGATTTGGTGTCTATCCCGGCGGGTCCGGCGATCCGGATGAACGTTATCGAATCTCCCGAAAGTCCTACTACGAATATACGATTTTCCCCAACAGTTCCCGGATTGGAAAACACTACTACACCCGGCGTAACATTTTGATCTCCGTCATCCGCGGATATGGGATAGAGAATGCTTTGCGCAAAAAAGGAATAGATCGGTTTGTTTTTGTTGATGCACCGCGGGACGGCCTGCAACTGCTGGAAAGCCGACAAATAGGCTCATTTATCAATCTGGAGCTGCCGACCGACTCGCAAGTGGACATACTCAACTTGCGCAATCTCCGAAAGTCGAATCTGCCCGTTTGGACCCGAAACGATTACGTTGTGTTCAATCGTGTATTTTATAAGAAAAACAGGGAATTGGCCGACAGATTTTGGTCAGAGATCTTTCATCAGAAAAAATTCTTTGGTCTGGATTAACAATCTTGAACGGCATTCGGTTCCGGCCCGGACGACGAAACATATATGATGTGCTGACATAACGTTGTCAGCAGTCTTCAAATATGTAAGAACATCACGGCAACATTGCCTGGGGCGTCAACCCGAATGATCACAATGCTGTAGGGGTGGTGGTGATGGCGGGAAATCCCTATATAGTCTCGGCTGGCCGGAAGATGTCGGGTGCTTGACACTTTCCGCTCGCTGACGTCAATCAGGCAGGCAATCAATGGAACTGGACGGTCGGAATAATCGTAGGACCTGTTCAGAGAAGACAGGTAGAAGAGAATGAATCCGACGATCACAGTACGCGGTGCCAGAGAGCATAATCTTAAGAATGTGGATGTTGATATCCCCCGCGACCAATTGGTTGTGATCACAGGCCTTTCCGGTTCCGGTAAGTCCTCCCTCGCCTTTGATACCATTTATGCCGACGGCCAGCGCCGCTATGTCGAATCTCTCTCTGCCTATGCGCGTCAATTCCTGGAAATGATGCAGAAACCGGACGTGGACCAGATTGAAGGCCTCAGTCCGGCGATTTCGATAGAGCAGAAAACCACCTCAAAAAACCCGCGTTCCACAGTCGGCACCGTCACGGAGATATACGACTATATGCGGCTCTTGTGGGCGCGTATCGGTGTTCCCTATTCCCCAGCGACCGGGTTGCCCATCGAAAGTCAGACGGTAAGCCAGATGGTTGATCGGATCATGGCCATGGGCGACGGCACGAAACTCTATTTGCTGGCGCCGATAGTGCGTGGTCGAAAGGGGGAATATCGCAAAGAATTCAGTGAGTTACAGAAAAAAGGTTTCCAGCGAGTTAAAGTTGATGGTCAGTTCCACCTGATTGAAGAAGTCCCTGCCCTTGATAAAAAGCTCAAGCATAATATCGATGTGGTTGTAGATCGGGTCGTGGTCCGTGAGGGGCTTGAAACCAGGCTCGCGGATAGTATCGAAACAGCGCTGGAGCTATCGGATGGTCTGCTCTTTGCCGAGGATGCAACATCCGGTGAACAATCTGTTTTCTCGGCCAGTTTTGCCTGTCCGGTGAGCGGCTTCACCATTGAGGAGATCGAACCCCGGCTGTTCTCCTTCAACAACCCTTTCGGTGCCTGTCCGGCCTGTGATGGCCTTGGAACAGAGATGTATTTTGATGAGGAACTGGTCGTGCCGGACCGGTCCAAATCCTTGCAACAGGGGGCGATCGCGCCCTGGGCAAACTCCTCCTCCCCCTATTATAAACAGACCCTGAAGGCGATCGCGGAGCATTATGGGAACTCCATTCAGACCCCGTTCGAAGATCTGCCTGAGAAAGTTCAAAAGGCTGTTCTTTATGGTTCGGGCAAGGATGAAATCACCTTTGCCTATGACGATGGTTTGCGTTCCTACAAAACCACCAAGGCTTTTGAAGGAATAGTCCCGAATATGGAGCGGCGGTTCCGGGAAACCGACAGCAATTGGGCGCGTGAGGAACTTGGCAAATATCAGGCGGTCCATCCCTGCGGCCGTTGTGATGGGCATCGGCTTAAACCCGAGGCACTGGCGGTCAAGATCGACAGCTGTCATGTGGGCGAGATTGCGCAGATGTCGATCCGCCAGGCTGGCGACTGGTTCAACGCGCTTTCAGACAAACTTGGCCAGAAAGATCTGGAAATTGCCACCCGTGTTCTCAAGGAGATCAATGAACGGCTTGGTTTCCTGAATAATGTTGGTCTTGAATATCTCAGCCTTTCCCGCAATTCCGGTACCTTGTCCGGTGGGGAAAGCCAGCGGATCCGGCTGGCAAGCCAGATTGGCTCCGGCCTGACAGGTGTTCTTTATGTGCTGGATGAGCCTTCCATCGGACTGCATCAGCGGGATAACGACCGGCTTCTGGAAACGCTCAAGCATCTGCGGGATCTCGGCAACACCGTGATTGTGGTCGAGCATGATGAGGATGCCATCCGCACGGCGGATTACCTGATTGATATGGGCCCTGGGGCCGGCGTCCATGGTGGCGAGGTCGTCGCCTGCGGAACGCCGGACAAAGTCTTTTCAAACCCGAACAGCCTGACCGCGCAATATATAACGGGCATGAAGCAGATCGCTGTGCCGTCCAAACGCCGCAAGGGCCATGCGCGACAGAAACTGGTGCTGGAAGGCGCGCGGGAAAATAACTTGAAGAATGTGACGGCCAGAATCCCGTTGGGCACTTTCACTTGTGTGACCGGCGTTTCCGGTAGTGGAAAATCATCTCTGGTGATCGAAACCCTTTGGAAGGCCTTGAACCGTTCATTGATGAAAGCCCGTGAACATCCGGGCGACCATGACCGGATCACGGGTGTGCAGTTCCTGGATAAAGTGATTGATATCGACCAATCGCCGATCGGCCGGACGCCAAGATCCAACCCGGCCACTTATACCGGTGCCTTTACCCCGATCCGTGAATGGTTCTCCGGACTGCCCGAAGCCAAGGCACGCGGTTACACGCCGGGACGGTTCAGTTTCAACGTCAAAGGCGGTCGCTGTGAAGCCTGTCAGGGTGACGGGGTGATCAAGATCGAGATGCATTTCCTCCCCGATGTCTATGTGCAATGTGATCAATGCAAAGGCAAACGCTACAACCGGGAAACCCTGGATGTGCAATATCGCGAAAAATCCATTTCCGATGTCTTGGAAATGACGGTTGATGAGGCTGCGGAGTTTTTCAAGGCGGTGCCCTCGATCCGGGATAAGATGATCACCCTGCAGCGTGTGGGGCTTGGCTATATCAAGGTTGGTCAGCAGGCGACCACGCTTTCCGGCGGCGAGGCCCAGCGTGTTAAACTGGCCAAGGAATTGAGCCGAAAAGCAACGGGGCGCACCCTTTATATCCTTGATGAGCCAACCACTGGTTTGCATTTTGAAGATGTGCGCAAGCTGCTTGAGGTGCTGCAAGCCCTGGTGGATACCGGTAACACGGTTGTGGTGATCGAACATAATTTGGAAGTGATCAAGACGGCGGACTGGATTATCGATATCGGACCGGATGGCGGGGACAAAGGTGGTGAGATTGTTGCCATGGGCACACCGGAAACAGTCTGTGAAGAAGCGCGGAGCCATACCGGGCACTATCTGCTTCCCTATCTGGGACGGCAGGCGGCTGAATAGGTAACCGCATCCTTCCGGGTCGGGCTGGATTTGATTTCGATTGCACGCTGTCACTTTCGGTGGCAGCGTGCAGTTCTGTTTACATATTGGTGAAGATAATGCCCAAGGCGACTTTGTTTTTGATTTTCGCCATCCTGAGTGAGGTGGCGGGAACCACTGCCCTGAAATTCACGGATGGTTTCACCAAGCTGGTGCCGTCTGTTATTACCGTTGTCGGATATTGCCTGGCCTTTTATCTACTGTCGCTTAGCCTGAAAAGCATGAGCATTGGTTTTGCCTATGCGGTCTGGGCCGGAGTTGGGATCGTGCTGATCGCTTTGATCGGCGTGATTTTCCTCGGTGAAAAGGCGGATCTGAATGGTGCCATCGGCATCGGCTTGATTGTGGCCGGCGTGGTGATTTTGAACAATTTCTCGAAGATGGGCGGGCATTAAGCCGCTAAGGGCTGCTTTCATGCTAAGCTTTCCTTGACTTAAGGTCAGGGAGGCTTAAATCACCTCTTCCAGAAGCGCGACTGCGCAAAATAACTAAATCCAAGGCGGAAAATGACAATGAGCAAACAACCGGTTCATGTGATTGGCGGCGGCCTCGCCGGGTCTGAGGCAACATGGCAGCTGGCCAATGCCGATGTGCCTGTGATCCTGCATGAAATGCGGCCAGAGGTGAAAACCGATGCCCATTCGACCGAAGGGCTGGCTGAACTGGTTTGCTCCAATTCGTTCCGTTCAGATGATCATGAATATAATGCGGTCGGCCTTTGCCATCACGAGATGCGGCAGATGGGATCGATCATTATGAAATGCGGGGATGAAGCGGCAGTGCCGGCCGGTGCCGCGCTAGCCGTGGACCGTGATGAGTTTTCCGGGCTTGTTACCAAGGCTTTGGAAGCCCATCCGATGGTGACGATTGAACGGGGGGAAGTCCCGGACATTCCACCCGCCGATTGGGAATCGGTGATTGTGGCAACGGGCCCCCTCACCTCTGAATCGCTCAGCCGCGCCATTCACAAGCTCAGCGGTGAAGAAGAATTGTCTTTTTTTGATGCGATCGCCCCCATCGTCCATCGAGACAGCATCAATATGGACCAGGCCTGGTTCCAGTCGCGTTATGATAAGGGCGAAGGCTCCGATTATATCAACTGCCCGATGACCAAAGAGCAGTATGAGAATTTCATCACGGGCCTGTTGGAGGCGGAAAAAACCGAATTCAAGGAATGGGAAAAGGACACTCCCTATTTCGAAGGCTGCCTACCGATCGAGGTTATGGCCGAGCGTGGTCGTGAAACCTTGCGCTATGGCCCCCTGAAACCTGTCGGCCTGACCAATCCGCATCAGCCGGATGTCAAAGCCTATGCCATCGTCCAGCTGCGCCAGGATAACAAACTCGGCACATTGTGGAATATCGTCGGCTTCCAGACCAAGATGAAATATGGCGCACAGGTAGAATTGTTCCGGACCATTCCGGGATTGGAAAATGCTGAATTCGCCCGGCTTGGCGGTATTCACCGAAATACCTTCCTGAACAGCCCGCGCCTGCTGGATGACCAACTTCGCTTGAAAGCGGATCCGCGCCTGCGTTTTGCGGGACAGATCACCGGTGTTGAAGGCTATATCGAAAGCGCGACTATTGGTTTGCTGGCAGGACGTTTTGCCGCTGCTGAATATCACGGCCAAAGTTTTACCCCGCCACCGCAGACGACCGCATTGGGCGCGTTGCTGGGGCATCTGACTGGTGGGGCCGAGGCGGATACCTTCCAACCGATGAATGTCAATTTCGGTCTTTTCCCGCCGCCGCAGCCGCGTGAAGGCAAGCGAAAGATCAAAGGTCGCGATCGTAAACTCTCGATTACTGAACGGGCCAAGGTCGACATGGCCGAATGGATGAAAAAACTGGATCAGTAAATAAGCTGGTTGCCGAGATTGTAGCGCTCAAAGAAGCGTTGCAATTGGCCAGACTTTTTTAACTGCTGAAGCATTGCTTCCATCTCGGCCGTCGCTATGGGGGCGTCCGGATGAATGATTGTGCCCAAATGATAGAATTGATCAGGCTGTTCGGAAACGAGAAAGAGGTCGTGCAATTCCGGTTGCTGTCGCAGCTCATGCGCCAGGAATGAGATAGGCATCACGGCGACCTCCACACGATGCTTGCGCAAGAGGTCGAGATTCTTTTTCTGGCTGTTGCTCAGGATTATATTGAAATGAGCCTTCAGCCATTTCTGGTCGGCATTGAAATTGGCGAAACCGTAATGGAAGCCCAGGATCGCCGCAATTTTCCGTTCCCGAAGGGGCAGGAAATAGGATTGATCGCGGTCTGGCTTGGCCAAGGCGATGTAATATTCACCGCCACGCAGGATTGGGCGTGTGGATTGATAGGCAACACCTGAGCCTTCCCATCCCCATTCAGGCATTTCGAAAAAGAACATGTCGCCGCGTCGTTGTTCCAACGCACGATAACGACGTTTGGATGTTGTGAATTCAAGTTTGAATTGAAAATTTTCCTGATTTTCATTCAGAAATTCAAGAAAATCATGGGTAATGCCCTGGTTGTTTTTTTGATCTAAATAGGGGGGAAAATGATACCCCAGAACCTTGATCGGCAGGCTGTCGCCAAAGGCCGCTGGCGGCGGTATGAGGAAAAATGACAGCGCGAGGAAAGAAAAACAGATCATCAGTTTTTGGCGGATAGCCAGGGATTGTCCCATATTCATCCTTCCCTATTGATTGACCCTCAAAAGCGCCGCAGAAGATGTCTAACGATCAATTTAAGATTCCGCAGACTGGACGGCTGGGCAAGCAACGGCGAATAGGTATCATAACCGGCTTTTTCCAACTGGCCCAGATAGCTTTCCGCAAAGCTGGCAAGATGAAGCGCGGGTAAGGCCTTTGATTCGATTTTACTGCGTTCTTTGCGTACCTGACGAATCAGGCCTGTTGCCTCCTGGCAGATCTCACGCACAGCGGGTTTGAGCGTGTCGGGATTTCTCAACTCCAGAAGGTCCTGACGATCAACCCCGTATTTTTCCAGCAAATCCGTTGGTATCAGGATCTGTTTTTGACGAAGGGTAAAAGGCAAAGCGCGCATGGTTCCAACAAGCGCCCAGGCGGTGCCGATTTGACGTGCGGCCCTTTTGCTGACCTCTTCCGAACAGCCAAGCGCTTCGGCAAAAAGCTCATTTAAAATCCCCCCCGTATTGCGCGCGTAGAGGATAAGCGCGTCTATATCCGCCGGTTCGCTGTCGGAAAGATCTTTTTCGCGGGCGTCAATCAAACCTTCCAAAAGCGGTCGGGAGAGCTTGCAGGTGCTGATAGCTTCATGCATCGGCTGGACCACCTCATGGCGGCGGGGCTTGCCTTCATAACATTCCGCAATTGCCTCACGCCACCATTGCAGGCGAATTTGACCCAGCATGGTTTCCGAAACTGAATCCCTCGTCTTGGCGATTTCATGATTAAAAGCGATCAAGGCAAACAGATATTCCTGTGCTGACGCCGGGGCGGTTAAGGCAACAAGGAAACGATCCTTGTCCTTTTCCCGCGCGATTTGCGCGCAAGCTGTAAGCAAGTTCTTTTCAGGCATGGATACCACTCATTTTTTGAAAGTCACGGGGTGAGCCCCAATGCCTTGCGGGCCTGTGCTTCAAGTGTTTCAGAGTTCGATTGAAGAGAAGCCAACGGGTTCTCACGCATCTGGTTATGCATAGAGAGATAAATACCGAGCAAACCATCAAAAACCAGCTTCTCGCGGCTCTTCATCAATTGACGGGAATCTGCCTTCGCCTGCTCCATTTTTAACCGGTGATGGTCAGCGCGCTCTAGCAGGCTTCGGCAAGCTTTTTCCAGCATTGGCCCGTCTGATTGCTTTATATCGGAAAGCAGTTCGCGCGGGACGGTCAACAGACGGCCGCCGCCTGCCGCATCTTTGCATAAATCCCGGATGATATGCACAAGATAGCAGAAGATCGCCATTTCCCTGGCGAGGTCGAATAGATCTGATTCCAAATCGAGCTGATATTCCGATCCCTCGTTTTTGCACAAGAGAATATAGAGATAGACTGCGGTTGGAGCGACTGTTGCGCCTTCCGCATAGCCATAGAAATCATCCCAGGTTTCCAGTGGACTGTTTTGAATGTCGCTATGCATCGCCGCAGAGAGGGCCAACCAGGGCCTCTCCCCCAGGTCACTATTACCGACTGTCGCGGCCATGGCCCTGAAAACGGGTGCTATCGCATGGTGCGGGTCCAAATCCGATGCAGAACCAGTGATCGCTTGGCGGGCTTGTGCCTTCCAACTTTCGAGAACTGATAGGGCCTCGGCCTGCTTTGAAATCCGCTCATGCTCACAAAGCAATTGATATTCATCGTCAACATAATCGTCGATGAACCGCATAGAGGCATATGTTGCGGCAAATAAACTGCGCTTAGCCTTTGGAAGTGCGCGGCTGACCAGCCAAAGATTGGACCCGCCCCGTCTTGTTATTGAGGCGCAGAAATCAAGATCGCATTGGTCCGGCATCATTGCCTTGTTGTCCGTCAGGTCTGATTGGGAAGCGCGATAACTGCGGCCCCTGCCCGCCGTCCTTCAGACATGAGGATGTTGAAGGTCCGGCAGGCCGCGCCGGTTTCCATCGGTTCGATGGCAATGCCGTTTTCACGCATTGCCTGTTTGATTGCACTCGGAATGAGCTGCATCCGCTCACCACAGCCAATCAATAAAACCTCGATAGGTTCGTCCAGTTTGGTGAAGATGGACAGGCTCTCGACCGTCAGATCTTGGATATCCTTCACATCCCAGGTCTGCACGCTTTCGGGCAGTAAGGCCAGAGAGGTGTCGTCATAGTCCTGGTGGGAAACCTTGAACCGGCCGGGGCCGTAGGAATTGACAACGGTCTTGTTGCCCGGGATGGAAGGTGTGATATCCATGATTTAGGCTTGGGCCTCCGCACCGTTGGTTTCGCTATCTTCTTCCTCTCCGCGGTCCGGGTTCATATAAAGCAGAACCGGAACAGCGAGCGCGATAGAGGAATAGGTTCCGATCAAAACACCCCAGATCAGGGCGATTGAGAAACCACGAAGGACTTCACCACCAAATACACCCAGTGCCACCAATGCCAACATGGTCGTGACACTGGTTATCAAGGTACGGGAAAGCGTTTGGTTGACGGAAAGGTTGAACAGCTCTGCAAGCTCCATCTTCTTGTATTTCCGCATATTCTCCCGGACCCGGTCGAACACAACCACGGTATCGTTGATGGAATAACCGGCAATGGTTAGCAGAGCTGCGATGGTTGCCAAGTTGAAATCCAACTGCAGAAGGGAAAACAGACCGATTGTGGTGATCACATCATGGGTCAGCGCGATCACGGCGGCTACGCCGAATTGCCACTCAAACCGGAACCAGATGTAGATCAGGATTGCTCCGACGGCAGATACAACCGCCCAAAGGGCCGCTTCCTGAAGTTCCGCACCAACGGTCGGGCCGACCGATTCCGTTCTGCGGTATTCTTTGACTGTGTCACCAAGTGCGGCTTTCACTTTCTCAATTGCCGCTTGGACACTTTCCTCTCCGCCTGCCTGCTCTTGGATCCGGATCAGAACATTATCGGTTTCGCCAAATTCCTGGATAGAGACATCACCAAGGTCCAGGCCACCGACAGTAGAGCGGATGGCACTAATATCGGCAGGGCCTTCGGTTTGGATTTCGATCTGGATTCCGCCAAGGAAATCGATTCCGAGATTAAGCCCTTTGCCAAAAAACAATCCGAGCGAGCCCAGTACCAGAAGAACCGAAAACGCAAAGGCAATGACGCGTTTGCCAGTGAAATCGATCTTCGGCGTATCGGGAATGAGTTTCAGAAGTTTCATAATTCAAATTCCTTCCCGATTAAATCGGCAACGCCTTGGGGCGTTTGCGCATATACCAGGTGACCACAAAGAAACGGGTCACCATGATCGCGGTGAACATGGAGGTGACAATTCCCACGGAAAGCGTGACGGCAAAGCCTTTGATCGGGCCAGACCCGAAGGTAAACAGCAGGACTGCTGCGATCAGGGTTGTCAGGTTTGAATCGATAATGGTGGTCAAAGCCCGGCTGTAACCGGCTTCGATGGCATTGGCCGATGTGCGGCCATTGCGCATCTCCTCGCGGATACGTTCAAAGATCAGCACGTTGGCATCAACGGCCATGCCGATGGTGAGAACGATGCCGGCAATACCCGGCAAAGTGAGGGTCGCCTGCAAACCGGACAGGATCGCAATGATCAAGGCAACGTTGAAGATTAGGGCGCAATTGGCCAGCAGGCCAAACAAGCCATAAGACATAACCATATAGACCAGGACCAGGATCAAACCGATAATGCTGGCCCATTGACCGGCCTCTACGGAATCTTGACCCAAGCCCGGACCAACGGATCTTTCCTCAAGTACGGTCATATCCGCCGGCAATGCACCGGATCTCAGCAACAAAGAAAGATTCTGGGTTTCCTGAAGTGTAAAATTGCCGGTGATGATGCCACTGCCGCCGGGAATGGCGCTTCGGATCACGGGAGCGGTAATAACTCGGTTATCCAGGACAACAGCAAACGGCAGACCGACATTGTCCGCGGTGACTTTGGCAAATTTGGCGCCTCCTGCGGCATCGAACTGAAAGCTGACGGCAGGCCTGTTATTCTGGTCGAAACTGGCCTGGGCATTGGTCAGGTGATCACCTTCGACCCGGATCCGTTTTTCCACCAGATAGGATTGAACCGGCGACCCGTCTTCTCGGCGCTCATATGACTCCAATAATTCACTGCCCGGGGGCACGCGGCCATTCATGGCTTCGCTCAACGAATTCTTGGCATCGATCATGCGGAAATTCATCTGGGCTGTGGTGCCGATCCAGATTTTCACCTGCTCGGTATCTTCCGCACCAGGAACTTGAACCAAAATCCGGTCTTCACCCTGGCGCTGGATGACAGGCTCTTTGGTGCCTTCGGGATCGATCCTTTGGCGAATGACTTCAATTGAGGTCTCAATGGCCTCGTCAATGGCGGCTTTCCGATCCTGATCGGTAAGAACCATAGTAACCAGGCCCGTTTCACCGGTGGTGATTTGCAAACGGCGATCGATATCACTCAACAATGTGCGGGCTTCCGATGCCTGTTCCGGCTTTTTCATCGTCACGGAGATGCCTTCCCCGGAGATGCCAAGCCCCTGATAGGGCATGCGGGATTTCCGCAAAATCTGGCGCGCTTCGTCAACGGCGGATTCCAGTTGCTTCTGGATATAGCCTTCCACATCGACCTTGTAGAGAAGATGGGCGCCGCCTTGCAGGTCAAGGCCGAGATTGATCTGTTTGCCGGGAAGACCACTGGTCCCCTGCCCCAATGTTCCTTCGGGAAGGAAGTTTGGTGCGGCGTAAACCACACCGAGCAGGCAAACAGCACCTACAAACAGTTTTTTCCATAACGGGAAATTCAGCATCGACCTCTATCCTGCAGTGTTACAAGCATTTTTTACCAGTTATACCGGCCTTACTTGTCTTCTTTTTTCTTAGCACCAAACAGAGCGCCCAAGCCGGATTTCTTCTCTTCAGCCGGTTTCGCGGCATCATTGGCCGGCTCGGTTTTGCTCAGGACATCCATGATGGTCTGGGTGGCCACTTTCACTTTGACATTTTCCGCCAGCTCAACCTGAACTTCGGTATCAGAGATAACTTTGGTGACAGTGCCGTAAAAGCCGCCGCCAGTGATGATTTTGTCGCCGCGGCGCACGGCAGCGATCTTGGCCTGATGTTCCTTTTGTTTTTTCTGCTGCGGGCGGATCAGCAGGAAGTAAAAGATAGCGAAAATAGCGATCAGCGGCAGGAAAGAGGTGAGCAGATCGCCACCACCGGCAGCACCAGCCTGCTGGGCCATAGCTTCAGAAATTAACATGGGATACTCCTTGAATTGATGTGTTACCGGGAACACCGAAACGTATAAATAATGGCCGGTGGCTGTATTTCATCCCCCAAGGCCATTGTCGATACATCCCGGTGGCCAGACAATGTCGCCGGACTATAGCGTGCAAGCCGGATTATGCAACGCTTTGCGCGGCTCAGGCTTGCTGTTTTGACCGCCTGTGTTAGGGTCCGCAACCAAATTTTGGAAATCCGTCGGTTTGAAGAGGCCCTTTCATGGCAAAATCAGAACTCCTGCCCGTGCTCACCCGTATTGCAGATGCTCTGGAGAGGATCGCACCGAAGGCGATCCCGGCTGTTGATATCTGGGCGTCCAACGCGTTCATCTGGCATGCATCTCCGGAACATCTTGAACCGGTTCAAAAGGTGAATCGGGTGGAGATTGGTTTATTGAAAGGGATTGATTCGCAAAAAGAACTGTTGCTGGAAAATACCCAACGGTTCGCCAAGGGGCTGCCAGCCAACAATGCGCTGCTGTGGGGCGCGCGCGGCGGCGGGAAAAGCTCTCTTGTTAAAGCGGCGCACGCTTGTGTGAATGATGGTGCGGAAAAACCGCTTGGCCTTGTGGAGATCCATCGTGAAGACATCCCTACCCTGCCTAATCTATTGACGTTGCTGCGATCTTCAGATCGTCGATGGATTCTGTTTTGCGATGATCTCTCGTTTGACGGTCAGGATGACAGCTATAAATCTCTGAAAGCGGTTTTGGAGGGCGGTGTCGAGGGGCGGCCGGACAATGTGATTTTCTATGCCACCTCCAACCGGCGGCATCTGATGCCCCGCGATATGATTGAAAACGAGCGTTCAACGGCCATTCACGCATCCGAAGCAGTTGAAGAAAATGTTTCTCTGTCCGACCGGTTTGGTCTCTGGCTCGGTTTCCACAACTGTGATCAGGATACCTATTTCGATATGATCGCCGGCTATATCGCTGCCTTTGACCTGGAGATTCCGGAAACCCAATGGCGTGCAAAGGCTGTGGAATGGGCCGTGACCAGAGGGTCGCGTTCGGGACGTGTCGCCTGGCAGTTCATCCAGGATCTTG
This sequence comes from Aestuariispira insulae, assembly GCF_003385955.1. Classification (GTDB taxonomy): domain Bacteria; phylum Pseudomonadota; class Alphaproteobacteria; order UBA8366; family Aestuariispiraceae; genus Aestuariispira; species Aestuariispira insulae. The sequence goes on along the minus strand of NZ_QRDW01000004.1, from coordinate 359,080 downwards.
CCGGTGAGTTGGGACGTAAACTGGATTAGAGAACTGCCCGTTCATCCTTCCAGGTAAGGCCGCGGGTTCAGTATTTTCTTGCCGCGGCGGACCTGAAAATGGAGCTGCGGCCTGTCAACATTACCAGAGCTGCCGACTCGCGCGATCGTCTGGCCGCGCCGGACACGATCTCCCCGCTTTACCAGAATATCACCGGTATGGGCATAGGCGGTCATGTAGCCATCTGAATGTTTGATCAGGATCAAGTTGCCATAGGCATGCAACTCACTGCCGCTATAGGCCACAACGCCATTCTCCGATGCTTTGACCGGTGTGCCACGCGGAGCCGCTATATTGAGTCCATCATTCTGAAGCCCTTTGCCTTTGGGGCCAAAACTGGAAATCACTCGGCCTCGAACCGGCCAGAGGAATTTGGATGAGGTTCTCTTTGGCGGCTGCGAGATCGGGGTCGGTCGCTTTGCTACACGTCGGTAGGGCTGTGCCGGGCGGACCGCTGGCTTGGGATATCCCTTTTTGGTGAATGTTGTCTTCAAGGGCTGTTTTGGAGGCGCAGCCTTTTTGGACGAGGTATTGGTTTTGTTGGCTGCCTTGGGTTTTGCTGCGGGGGCTTTCGAGATGATTTTCTTAGATCGCGCTTCACCCAACTCCCCGGGCAAGGTCAGAACCTGGCCGACATTGATGGTGTAGGGTTTGATTAGGCCGTTCACGCGAACCAGTTCATTCATCGCGACGTCAAATTGGCGGGAGATGCCATAGACCGTGTCCCCGCGACGTACTTTGTAGGTCCTGGCCTTGGGGATTCGCAATTTCTGGCCGATTGCCAGTTTGTAGGGCGGATTCAATCCATTGGCGGCGATGACGGTCCGCAGCGGTGTGCCGTAGGCACGTGAAATGGAATAAAGGCTCTGTCCTTTTTGAACGATATGGGTGCCGGATGCAGAAACCCGCACAGGTGCCGGCGTATATTTGCCGCTTGATGACGACGTGGATTCCTGTTTGTTTTTCGGGTCATAGAGGACGACTTTCGCCTCTCTTCCCAATAGGCCGCAGGCCCCGAGCTGAAGAAGCAGCATGAGGAGGAAGAGTTTCGATATGTGGCGAAGATGGCGGTTCATGATTGAAATGTAGCGATGCCAAAATGTCGGAACAACGGCAATTTTCAACCGGCTTCCGGGCGACCTGGCAAAAGCGGTACAAAGCGGACCGGTCCAAGATCCTCAACATCAATGCCCGCTTCGGTTTTTCTCACTTTCAAAAGATCCTGGTGATCCCGATGTTCCCCCACGGGAACAACCATAATGCCGCCGACGGATAGCTGGTCAACCAGGACCGGGGGGATATCGGCCGCTGCTGCGGTCACAATGATTCGCGAAAAAGGTGCCTGTTCCGGCCAGCCCATGCCGCCATCACCGATCTTGGTGGTGATATTATGGCGGTTCAACTGGGCAAACAGCTTTTCCGCCCCTTTGGAAAGGCCCCGGTGCCGCTCAATGCTATAAACCCGGCGGCAAAGATGGGACAGGATCACGGTTTGGTAACCGGAACCCGTCCCGATCTCGAGCACCTTGGTGCGCTTATCAACATCCAGTGCCAGGGTCATCATGGCGACGATCAGGGGCTGGCTAATGGTCTGGCCAAGGTCAATGGGCAATGCGGAGTTTTCATAGGAATGATCCCGGAAGGCTTCCGGAACAAAAAGCTCTCTTGGAATGCTTTCCATCAAACGCAGGAAAGAATCATCCGTAATGCCATTTTGACGGAGTTCCAGGATCAGCCGCGCTTTATCTTCCTCAAGACCGGTCATGCCGCATGTTACCTTGTATTGGGCCCTGCGTTAGGACTGAGGCGCTTCGATACGCTCCAGTCCACCCATGTAAGGACGCAGTACATCCGGCACCGTGATGCTGCCGTCTTCATTCTGGTAGTTTTCCAGAACTGCCACCATCGTGCGTCCGACAGCCAGGCCGGATCCATTCAGCGTATGGACGAATCGCGTCCCTTTTTCGCCATTGGGACGGAAGCGCGCCTTCATGCGGCGTGCCTGGAATTCCCCGCAGTTGGAGCAGCTGGAAATCTCACGATAGGTGTCCTGGCCCGGTAGCCAAACCTCGATATCGTAGGTTTTGCGGGCGCCAAAGCCCATATCCCCGGTGCAAAGAACAATGACGCGATAGGCCAGGCCCAGGCGTTTCAACACCTCTTCCGCACAGGCAGTCATGCGTTCCAGCTCTTCTTCCGACTTGTCCGGATGGACAATGGAAACCATTTCCACCTTGGAGAACTGATGCTGACGGATCATGCCACGGGTATCTTTACCGGCAGAGCCCGCTTCCGACCGGAAACACTGTGTCCAGGCGGTATAGCGCTTGGGCAACTCGTCCTCTTTGAGGATTTCTTCCCGGGCCAGGTTGGTCAAGGTCACTTCCGCTGTGGGGATCAACCAGTAATCATCATCGGTATGGAACTGGTCTTCCTTGAATTTCGGCAGCTGGCCTGTGCCATAGAGCGCTTCACTGCGCACCAAAGCCGGTGTGATCGTCTCTGATAGGCCATGTTCGCCGGTATGCAGATCAAGCATGAAGTTGGCCAGGGCCCGTTCCAGGCGGGCCAGCGCCCCTTTCAATACCACGAAGCGGGCACCGGACAATCTGGCGGCTGCTTCAAAATCCATCAGCCCAAGATTTTCACCAAGATCGAAATGCTGTTTGGGCTCGAAAGAAAAACTTTTTGGATCGCCGACTTTCCGGATCTCGACATTATCCTCTTCATCGGCTCCGACCGGCACGCCCTCCAACGGCAGGTTGGGCAGGCTTTCCAATATGCCGGTTAGTTCAGCGGCGGTTTCTTTCTCTTTCTGCTCGGCTTCGGCAAGACCGGATTTCAGACCCTGGACTTCGGCCATCAAGGCTTCCGCGCGGGCGTCATCCTTATTGCGTTTTGCTTCACCGACTTCCTTTGACGCGCTGTTGCGGCGCGCCTGCATCTCCTGCATTTCGGTCTGCAGGGATCGGCGCTTTTCATCCAGTTCGATGATGGACTGGGCCTGTGGGGCAAGCCCCCGGGTTTTCATGGCCGCATCAAAAGCTTCTGGATTCTCGCGAACAAATTTCACGTCATGCATTTTTCTAACTCGGTTCCGGTTTGTTAGGATTAAACCTCAAATACTATCCGTGCGTTATAGGAAATGCTGACGGGCAGGTAAACCGTCCTGATGCCGTGGCCAAAATAAAAACGGGCCCGAATGGGCCCGTTTGAAAAGAGTGCTTATTCGACTATTTTTTGTCTTCGACGATTTCCTCGTCATCCACTTCCTCATCTTCCGGATCAAGGCCGAGCGCGATATCCCTCTCCCGCTGCTGTTTTTTGATGAGAACAGCGCAAATGATCGAAATCTCGTAGAGCAAGATGATCGGAATAGCGAGGCCGATCTGGCTCAGCGGATCCGGCGGTGTCAGCACAGCCGCTGCAACAAAGGCGATGAGAATGGCATAGCGGCGTTTCTTCCGAAGGCCCTCGGGCGTTACCATGCCGACCCGTGCCAGCAGTGAGAGAACCACAGGCAACTCGAAGCAAATGCCAAAGGCAAAGATCAACCGCATGATCAAAGTGAGATATTCGTTGGCCTTAGGCTCTAGCTGGACATCCAAAGTGCCGGCATTGCCGATCTGCTCGAAGCCTGCAAAGAATGACCAGGCAACCGGGATCACAACGTAATAAACGAAGGAAGCCCCCAGCAGGAACAGCGCCGGTGTTGCGATCAGGAACGGTAAGAAAGCCGATTTCTCATGTTTATAGAGACCCGGAGCCATAAACATATAGATCTGTCCGGCGATGATCGGGAATGAAAGCATGAAACCCGCAAAGAACGCGATCTTCACATCCACAAAGAATTTTTCATGGAGCGCAGTATAGATGATCCGCCGTCCTTCCTGGCCCGACCAGACCTGGTTCAGCGGCTGGACGAGGAAGTCAAAAATATGTCCCGCAAACGGAAACATCACAAAGAATGAAATCAAGAGAAACGCGACGGAGATCATCAGCCGCTTGCGCAGCTCGACGAGATGTTCCATCAACGGCGCTTTGCTATCATCAACCGTTGTCATGAAGTCTTAGCCTGTTTTTGATCGCCGTTCGGTTCGGGGGTGGTATTGGCGTCCGCGCCTTGCGCGGCCCCATCTCCAACCGGCGGGGTGATGCTGTTGGAGGGAGCCGGTTGGGCCTTTTCCTTCCAACTGTTCATATCACCTTCCAACTCCTTGACCGATTTGCTCATATCGCCGGTCGGATCAAGATAGTCTTCCATTTCTTTGCTGTAGTCACGGGAGCCGGCTTTCTCCAGCTCTTTTTTGATATCCTCCATGTCCGCTTCGCGCGCGATATCCTCGATACTATTCTGGAAATCGCCCGCAACCATGCGGATTTTTCGGATGATACCCGTGACGGTACGCAAAACGCGCGGCAATTCCTTGGGGCCGACCACTATGATGGTCAGCACCGCAATCACCAACAGCTCAGGCCAGCCAATGTCAAACATGGGGCAGCAGCCTTATTCCTATGCAAACACAATACGTAAGGTGAAAATCAGGAATTGGCAGCTTTGTCTTTGCTGTCAACGGAAGCATCAGCGGAGGATTCGGCTGCGATCTGCTTATTCTCATCAGCACTGTCGGCTGCTGCTTCGTCCTTGATATTCTTTTTGAAGGATTTCATGCCTTTGCCGATGTCACCCATCAGGCTGGAGATTTTGCCTTTTCCACCGAAAAGGATCAGGACAACAGCCAGAACGATCAACCAATGCCAAATACTGAAAGTACCCATACTTCTCTTCCTGTTCAGAATCTCAAAATGCGGCCAAACGGCCCGTTTCGAGGATCATTGCAGATGCTGCCCGGTCCCGCAATCCAAATTCGCGGAAAATGGCGTGACGCAAAGGTTACAGTTCCAAGACAGTTTATTCCTGTCGACAGTATCAGCGTGGAAACACAAAGGCCTGTGACTTGTCTAATTCGAGTGAGACAAAAGCCCCTTCAGGCGGAAGATACCGCCCGGCAACACGGGCATGGATATGCCATTCCTCGCCTGTAGTTTCACAGCTGCACATATGGATAAGGCTTGATCGGCCCAGCAATTTGGAAGCCAGTATCTTTGCCTGGCCTGGCCCTGGGCTGACACCGTTTGTTTCCTGAAGCCGGAAAGCTTCGGGGCGGATGATGACTTCAACGTCGCTTCCTTCCGCAAAGCCGTTGGCATCAAACTGCCCAACCGGAGTGTCGATCCGACCGTTTTGAACTGTCTTTTCTATGCGGTTCACTTCCCCGAAAAATTCGGCGACAAAGGCTGAGTTCGGTGCGTTATACAATTCCTCCGGTGTGCCGGTCTGCATAATCAAACCGTCTCTCATCACCACGATACGGTCAGCCATATACATGGCTTCTTCGGCATCATGGGTAACCATCAATGTGGCTGTGCCGGTTTTTTTGAGCACATGCAGCGTCCTGTCGCGCACCGCATCGCGCAGACGCGCGTCCAGGCCGGAAAACGGTTCATCCATCAGGATGAGGGTCGGGTCACTGGCCAGGGCGCGCGCCAAGGCAACCCGTTGTTGTTGACCACCAGAGAGCATATGGGGATAGGCCTCGGCATAGTCCTGCATGCCGACCTGTTCCAGGACAGAGGAAATTCGCTCTTCTCTTGCACCGTTACTCAGGTCACGGATACCAAAGGCGATATTTTCCCCTATCTTAAGATGGGGGAAAAGAGCGTAGTCTTGGAAAACAAGACCCACATTGCGATGTTCAGGGGCGATCATGGCCCCCTCGCCCGCCACTTTGTTCCCCTTGATCCAGACGGTCCCTCTTTCCGGTTCTTCCAAGCCGGCGGCAAGCCGTAATGCCGTTGTCTTGCCGCAACCCGACGGGCCGAGCAGACAGACGACTTCGCCAGGATTGATGGCCAAGGAGATTTTCTTGATGGCCGGTGTTGCGCCATAGAAATGTTCTACATCTCTGAATTCCAGCGCCGGCATTGGGGATTGCTGTGTCATGAAGCTCTTATATTGCGACTAAATTTCATCCGCAAGATACATCAGATGAAATTGAGATATCGTTAACCTGGGTCAATGTCGTGCATTAATCATCCAGAGCGATATTCTCCCCCTTTTCCACGGCTTCATAATCGTCGTCCAAGTCAAACAGACTGTCCTGTCCGTCGTCATCGCCCTCTTCTTCAAACTCGCTCTCGCTCTGCTGCATGGCAATCGTGCCGAGGCCGGGCCGTTTTTCCAAAAGGCCGGCGGCCTGTAATTCTTCGATTCCTGGCAGCGCACGAAGGTTTTCCAGTCCGAAATGATCCAGAAACCGCTCTGTCGTGCCCCATGTAACCGGACGACCCGGTGTCTGGCGGCGGCCCTTTGGTTTTATCCATTCTGCCTCAAGCAGAATATCCAGTGTCCCTTTGCTGAGCGCCACACCGCGAATATCCTCAATCTCCGCCCTGGTCACCGGTTGGTGATAGGCAATGATAGCGAGGGTTTCTATCGCAGCCCGGCTCAGCTTGCGGGGCACTTCCTTTGCGATCGACATAAAGGGAGAAAGATCCTGTGCGGTTCGGAAGGCCCAGCCATTGCCGATATGTCGAAGGTTAACCCCCCTGTTGGAATAAAGCTCTTCCAATTCCCGAAGTAGACCGGGTATGTCAGAATCCTCGGGCATGCGTTCTGCTAATGCTTCTTCCGATGCCGGTTCGGATGCGGCAAAAAGAATGGCCTCGAGCAGCCTAAGCCTGTTGAAATGGTCAAGGGACATTAATCGCTACCAACGTTATTATTGTCATTGTCAGCCTGAAGCTGGGGGTCTTCCCCCTCCTCGCCCTGTGTAGCGACGGTTTCGTCGCCTTCCGACGGGCGAAGGAAGATAGGTTCAAACATGCCATTTTGCCGTATTTCAAGCAGCCCCTCTCGCACCAATTCCAATGAGGCTGCAAAATGAGCGGCCATGGCGGACCGAATCACCAGCGGGTTTTTCAGATCCTCTGGCAGGAAATCCTGCAAGGTCTGCCAATTTGGTACTTGACCGACCAAGCCGCGCAACCGTTCGATCGCATCATCCATGGAATAAAGCTCGGTTGGCATGATGCGCAAAAGACTTGCGGTTTTTTTGTCCTGAATATGCCCGTAGGCCCGCAGTAATTCATAAAGTGAAAGCTCAAAAACGGATTGTTTTTCAACCCGGGTCGTTTCCGGTTCGCCGCGCCGGAAGAAATCCTGACCCAGTTGGAACCGCTCCATGAGCTTTTGCGAAGATTTCTGCATTGCCTCCAGTCGTTGCAGCTGGAAGGCAAGTCTGGCAGCAAGTTCAGCCGGATTTTCTTCTTCTTCGTCAGTGGGTTGTGCTGGTATTAGTAGGCGTGACTTTAAATAGGCCAACCAGGCCGCCATCACCAAATAATCCGCGGCAATCTCTAATCGGAGAACCCGGGCGCGGTGAATGTAATCCAGATATTGGTCAGCCAGCGCAAGAATTGAAATCTTGTGAAGATCCACCTTCTGGTCGCGAGCCAGGGAAAGCAACAGGTCGATGGGGCCATCAAAGCCATCAAGGCTCAACAGAAGAGAATCGTTGGTTTGCAAAGACGCAACATCATCTTCTTCGAAACTGTCGTCAGAATCCATGCGGGTGCGTCTCCCCGATGCCTATTTATCCCAACGGGTATTCTACCGGCAGCGCAGTCCCCTTGGCTACCGGCTTATTGGTTCAAGAGTTGTTGGAGGCGGTTAAAAAGGGCGTCCCGATCAATTGCCGGGGCCGGTTTCAAAGAGCTCTGTGCGGCTTGCCATTTTTCCCAGGCGTCATTGCTCATCAACCTGCTACCTTGGGCAACCGCCTGCATCTCTTCCCAATCACCGTTGCAGTGCAGAGCCAAATCGCATCCGGCATTCAACGCACATTCCGCGCGTTCACGTAGCGATCCCGTCAAGGCATTCATGGACAAGTCGTCACTGATCAGAAGGCCGTCAAATCCGAGTTCATCCCGGATGATTTCCCGAATCACCTGGTTCGACCGTGTTGCCGGCTGATCAGGATCAATATGGGGATAAACGATATGTGCGGTCATGCCGAGCGGGCAATCACTCATTGCACGGAAAGGCAGAAAATCGTTTTCGCGCAGTATATCCAGTGGTTCAGTGACTACGGGCAGTTCGTGGTGGCTGTCACACATCGCCCTGCCATGGCCCGGCAGATGCTTGATGACCGGCAGGATACCGTTTTCCAAATAGGCATCAACCGCTACCCGGCCAAGACCTGCCACAAGGAAAGGATCGTCGGAAAAGGCCCGATTGCCCAAAACGGCATCATTGCTGCCGGGGATCGGCACATCAAGAACCGGTGCGCAATTCACATTAATGCCGACCCCGTGAAGATCCGCGGACAAAAGGGTAATATTAATATGCAATGCTTCGGCAGCGGCCCTGGGATTTTCCGCAAACAAATCCCCAAACTGCCTCATGTTTGGGGCGTCATACCAATGTGGCGGCTTCAATCGGCGAACACGTCCACCTTCTTGATCCACCAAAATCGGTGCTGTAGGATCATCAATGCTGGCGCGCATTTCATCCGTCAGGGCGCGCAGCTGATCCGGATTATCCACATTGCGGGCAAACAGGATAAAGCCAAGAGGGCGGAAATCCTGGAAAAAAGCCTTTTCCTGTTCGGTCAGTCGATGCCCGGCACAGCCGAACAGGACAGCTTGCCTAGGCGCCGGGTTTGACAATGATGCAGCTCACTTTGCGTTTCTTTAGATCGTTACAGAGTTTCTGGGCAGATTCCTGACTATCGAGAGGACCGCCCCGCACGCGGAAAAAGGTGCCTTTGCCCTTAATCTCGATCTCCTGCACCTGCAGACTTAACTTTCCAAGCAGATCATTGTTTTTGCCTTGCTGGCGTTTCCATTCCGACTGTGCGGCTTCGGCCGATTTCACCGCGCTGATCTGGATACGCCAGTCTTTGCCGCTTACCGGTTTGGGGGTGACGGGTGCAGGCGCGGGTTCTGCCGGGTTAGCCGATGCGGTTTTTTCCGGTTCCTGCTTTGGTGCGGGTTCCGGGGCTTTCTCAACCTTTGGCGTCTCTACGATTTTTTCAATCACAGGCGGACTCTCAGGCGCAGCGAGATCCGGTGAAGGCAGGCGCGGTTCGTCGGGAGTTTGCGGTTCCGGTGGGCGCGGCTTGCCGTCTGCCCCCATCCGGGTTTGCGGCAGTGTGTCCTCGGCCGGTTCGGTGATGCTTGGGATCGGAGGGGTTGCCGGTTCCGTAACCACTGGCTCTGGTGGGCGCTTGGGCTGTTCGGGCGGCGGCAAAAGCCGTTCGATTTTGGTGTCGTCCTGATTAGGTTCAACTTGGTTATAAACCAGCTTGTCCTGATGCGGGATCTGCAGTCCACCCGGATCTTGCGGCTGTACCTTCGCCGCCCCTTCCGGGGTCAGCAAGGGGGCTGCCTCTTCACTGCCGCTGCGCACGCCCTGGTTATAAGCATACCAGATAACGCCGCCGAAACTGGTCAGCGCCACCAGTGCTACGGCGATCGGGAGAACCTTCATGCCCCCTTTAGAGGCACTGGACAGCTGTTGCCGCTCCAGCCCAGACAATTCACGATCCAGCTCGTCCAGCTCCTTGGACATTCAATAGACTCCCTGTTTCTATCACTCAGTGCAGCTCGGTAACTGCTTCCACCCCAAACACTTCGAAACCTGACGCAATAACCAGTCGCGCGGCGTCCACGAGGGCCAGGCGAGCCTTGGTCAGCTCCAGATTGCCCGGCGCGACAAAACGCAAAGTCGCATCGGCAGATCCTTTATGCCAGGCGGCATGGAAGGTCGCTGCCAGGTCCTGCAGGTAGAAAGCCACCCGATGCGGTTCATGCGCCTGGGCAGCTGCTTCGATCAGGCGCGGCCATTCCGCCATGGATTTGATCAGATCAATCTCGTGGTCCCCAGTCAACAGGGAGAAATCGGCATTTTCAAGGCAGGCTGCATCAAAGCTTTCGCCCGGGAAAGCTTCCTTCGCCTGGCGGAAAACCGAATGGCAGCGTGCATGGGCATATTGAACATAAAAGACCGGATTGTCGCGGGACTGTTCCTTGACCAGGGTCAGGTCGAAATCCAGCTGGGCGTCGCTTTTCCGGGTCAGCAGGAAGAAACGCACCACATCCTTGCCGACCTCGTCGATCAGGTCGCGCAGGGTGACAAAGGTCCCCGCCCGCTTGGACATCTTGATCGGCTCACCTTTGTCCATCAGGCGAACCAACTGGCAAAGCTTGATATCCAGCTCGGCTTCGCCACCTGAAATAGCGGTCGTCGCCGCTTTCATGCGTTTGACATAACCGCTGTGATCGGCGCCGAAAATGTCGATCTGGGTTTTGAAACCACGCTGGTATTTATCAAAATGGTTGGCGATATCGGGGGCAAAATAGGTCCAACTGCCGTCGGATTTCTTCAACGGCCGGTCCACGTCATCACCAAATTCGGAGGATTTGAACAATGTTTGCGGTCGCGGTTCCCAATCTTCCGGTTTCTTGCCTTTGGGCGGCTCCAGCACGCCGGTATAGATAAGGCCCTTGTTTTCAAGGGTCGCGAAAGCTTCTTCCACACGGCCAGCCTCAACCAGGGCCCGCTCTGAGGTAAAGACATCATGCTGGATGCCAAGCTCTGAGAGATCCTCCCGAATCAAATCCATCATGGCGTTGATGGCAAAAAGCTTGACCGTGGGCAGCCAGCTTGTCTCATCCTGACCGAGCAGACTGTCACCATGTTCCGCTTTCAGCGCCTGGCCAACGGGAATTAGATACTGGCCCGGATACAGGCCTTCGGGGATCTCGATTGCTTCGCCATGGGCCTCGCGGTAGCGCAGATAGGCGGAACGCGCGAGCACATCGACCTGGGCACCGGAATCGTTCACATAATATTCTTTGGTAACATTGTAGCCGGCTTTGGCCAGCAATCCTGCCAGGACATCGCCGACAACGGCCCCGCGGGCATGGCCGATATGAAGTGGCCCGGTCGGGTTTGCGGAAACATATTCTACATTGACCGCATCTCCGCCGCCAATCTCGGAGTTGCCATAGGCGGTTCCCATCGCATGAATACTGGCAAGACAGCCGATCCACGCCTGGCGGTCCAGCCGCAGGTTGATGAAGCCCGGGCCCGCAATCTCTGCAGAGGCAATCAGATCCGATTCAACAAGTTTGGCAACGATCGCTTCGGCCAGGTCACGCGGCTTCATGCCTGCCGGTTTAGACAGGACCATGGCGGCGTTGGTTGCCATGTCGCCGTGGGATGGGTCGCGCGGCGGCTCTACAGTCACCCGGCTGATATCAAGGCCATCCGGCACGGTGCCATCGGCGGCAAGTCCTGAAAGAACTTGTTCCAATTCGCTGCTTATCTTGTTAAAAATATTCATAATATTTGCTCTATACATTCAGTTTTACGGCCTCGGCCATTGCGAACCGGTCAGTCATGCCGGCGATATAGTCCGCAACGGCCCTGGCTGTGTCCCGTCCGAAATCGCGCCTGACCAGCGCCTGATTATTTGCCTGCCATTCGGCCGGCATCTTGTCCGGATATTTCAAATAATGCCGGAACATGCCGCAGACGATCTGGTAAGCCCGTTTCCGTTCCGCATTCACGCTGGGTGCACGATACATATGCTTAAACAGAAAGGCCTTCAGCTGGCGTTCTTTCTCTCTCATTGTATCGGTGAAAGCAACCATCTGTTGATCCGCTGTGCGAATATCTTCCGGGCGCTCTGCCGCAATGTGTTTCAGGCGGTTTTTTGTCTCTTCGACCACATCATCCACCATCTCGCCAATCAACTGCCGGACGGCCACTGCCGTTAGTACCGATTCCTCAACATTGGGATGGTCCGTGCGCAGTTTTTGAAAGACTGCGCCGACATGGGGCACCTGGTCACAAACTTCTTCCACTGTAAACAGACAGGCGCGCAGCCCGTCATCCATGTCATGATGGTTATAGGCGATATCATCCGCGATGGCCGCAACCTGTGCCTCCAGGCTTGCATATTCATCCAGGCGGAGGTCCTGGTTTTCATTGTAATGACGAATGGTGGTTGGCAAGCGGTCCGGGCCGCTCTCCGGGGTGACCATCGGGCCGTTATGTTTCACGACCCCTTCCAATGTTTCCCAGGTCAGATTTAGACCGTCGAAATCGATATAGCGGCGCTCAAGATGCACCAGCACGCGCAAAGCCTGGTCGTTATGATCAAAACCGCCATAAGGCGCCATCATCTCATCCAGCGCATCTTCGCCAGTATGGCCAAAGGGCGTGTGGCCCAGATCATGAGCCAGCGCCACGGTTTCGGCTAGGTCTTCATCCGTCCCCAAGGTCCGGGCGATGGCACGCGCGACCTGGGCGACCTCCAGGGAATGGGTCAGGCGTGTCCGGATGTGATCTCCTTCCGGAGAAATAAATACCTGGGTTTTGTTGATCAGGCGCCGGAAGGCGGATGAATGAATGATCCGATCGCGGTCACGCTGAAACGGCGTACGATAGCGTGAGGGGGCCTCATCATGGAGGCGGCCCCGGCTGTCCTGCCACCGTGTGGCATATGGTGCGAGATTCATGCTCATATCAATCCTGAGAGTTAACGGTGAGCGGGCAAAAACGCAACCGCGTTCAGCCCTTGGACCCATTGACAAAACACTATTTGTGCTTAGATAAGATGACAATTGAGAAGCCTCACAACGAATGCCGGAGTTTTTAGGCGTGTCGGACCCTTTTGCCATAGCGACAGATCAAGCGGATCGTGTGTTGTCCATTTCCGATTCGGCGGCCAAGCGGCTGGCGAAACTGATTGAACTGGAAAATGATCCGAACCTGAAACTGCGTATCACTGTCTCGGGGGGGGGCTGTTCCGGCTATCAATATGGCTTTTCCTTTGATGACACCGTGACATCTGACGATCTTGTGTTTGAGCGAGATGGTGTCACCGTCGTAACCGATGAGGTCTCGATGGATCTCCTTGCCGGGTCGGAGGTTCATTTCGTTGATGACCTGATGGGGGCTTATTTTGAGATCAAGAACCCGAACGCGACTTCTTCCTGCGGCTGTGGAACCTCTTTCTCCGCCTGATTTTCCGGGCATATCCAAATTAAAAAATTTAAGTGAACAGGCGGTATTCCATGCGCATTGCCACATTCAACGTGAACTCGGTCAAGGCGCGCCTGCCGCGCCTGCTGGAATGGCTTGAAGAATCCGCGCCTGATGTAGTTTTGCTGCAGGAACTGAAATGCGTGGACGAGCAGTTTCCGGCTTTAGAGATCAGTAGCCTAGGCTATGAAATCGCGACACATGGTCAAAAAACCTATAATGGTGTGGCCATTCTTTCCAAAAAGCCGATTGAAGATATTCGCCGCGGCCTTCCGGGCGATAGCAATGATGAACAGGCTCGATACATCGAGGCGACCATTGAAGGCGTTCGGGTGGCCTCCATCTATCTGCCAAATGGCAATCCGGTCGATACCGAGAAATATCCCTATAAGCTTGGGTGGATGGATCGTCTGGCGGCCCATGTGAAATCAAGCCTGTTGCCGATGGAAATGCCGATCGTTCTGGGCGGGGACTATAATATCTGTCCGGATGACCGGGATGTTTATGATCCCGACCGCTGGTCCAATGACGCGCTATGCAAACCGGAAAGCCGGGCGAGATTCCGGACCTTGCTGAATCTTGGCCTGACCGAAGCCTGGCGCGCCCTGCATCCCCATACGGAAGGGCAGTTCTCTTACTGGGACTATGTAAAGGGTCGCTGGCAGAAGGATGAAGGGCTTCGGATTGATCATTTCCTGCTCTCTGCCCAGGCGGCAGACCGTCTAGTGAGCTGCGAAATCGACAAGGCCCCCAGGGCCAAGGAAAAAGCCTCGGACCACACGCCGGTGATCCTGGAGATCCAGGATCACGAGTCTGCAAAAGAGGCGGCCTGACGGGCCGCCTTTCCTTTTTCTTACAAATTTTATCGGCGAACGCCGCTGCGCAATCGTTTAAAATCCAGCTTTCCGGGGTCGGCATAAACCGGTCCCGGGGCAGCGCCGACCAGCACCTCTTCCGCCAGGGGCTGGAAATCCGCCCGGAAATGCACGGAACTTTTCAGGGCGATGATCGGTTGCTCGGCCGGTTCCAGGCCCAGATGGCGCAACATGGAGGTGTCGCCTGCCTGCATGGCTTTTGAAGCGATAATGACCTTAATTCCGTTTGTTTCCACCAATGCCATTTTGCCAAGCTGAAATTTTGCACCGCCCCACATGGGGCCGGTGCCGGTGAATTTGCCGTCTCCCAGTTTTAGAACCGTGCATTCACAGCGATAAGGGCTGTCTTCGGGAAATTCTTTGCCGCCGATATCAAGGGTAACGCTTGCCCCCTCGCCCGCTTCATGGGCCTGATCTGCCGATGAAGGGTCGATGATCATGGCCACAACCGCACCATTGGCGTTTCCCGCCACCATGGCACGCAACATGCCGGTGGTGTCGCCAGGACCGCCGCCGCCGGGATTGTCCTGAGTATCGGCGATGATGACGGGGCGACTGCTGTTGGCCGACAACTTCTTCGCTTCACGCACGCCATCTGCCGCCTCGTAGATCTTGCCGCCGAAAGCCGGTTCTTTTGCATTGACTGCCGCCAGCATGGCATCGGCGGCCTTATCAGCCGCCTCCTGACTGCCGGCATAGGCAACGACCGATGGTCCCGCATCGTGAATATCCGCCAAATGGAAGCCGGCGGCAAATGACAGCGCCATGAGAGACCGATTGTCGGATAAAATCTCGGGCAAGGTGACTTCATACAGACGCTTGGCTGGTTCCATATAGGTGCAGCCGTGGGTCAGCGCGATCAGAAAATCAGCCTGCCGGAATGCTTTGAATGGTTTTACCCCATTGCATAGGATTTTGTTCAGATGCCTGGCCGTGCGTGCCCCAGTCGCCCCCATATCCACATGGGGATAGGTTCTGAAGATGTCCATTATTGTGGCAAAATCAATCATTTGCGGTGTGACATTGGCATGAAGGTCAAGGCTGACTGCGATGGGGAGGTCAGCGCCGACCAAATCACGAATCCGGCGTAATAACTCACCTTCGCCATCTTCCAGATGCTCGGTCACCATGGCGCCATGCAGATCAAGATAAATGCCGTCCAAGGGACCTGCGGTCCTGATATCTTCCAGGAACATCTCAGAGATGCGTTCAAAGGCGTCCTTGGTCACATGGGCGCTGGGGGTTGCGGAGCACCAGAGCAAGGGCACAAGTTCATGGCAGGCGTCACGCAGGGCATCGATGGCACCTGTCAGCGGAATATGCACACCTTCAACACCATCAAACAGGCCATCGCCCCGGCAAAGGGCCGGCCATCCATCCGCGCGCTCAAACTTGTCAAAGCTGGCTTTGACCGGTGCAAAAGTATTGGTTTCATGCTGGAAACCGCCAACGGCGATGCGTGCCATGTTCAGGACCCTTCCCTGTTTCTTTATTATTGAAGGAATATTCTAAAGGAAAAGGCCGCCCCCAATACGTGGGAAGCGGCCTTTTGACCTATTGTTTGCGACACGCCCGGCTGATTGGCGGCAGGGCGTAGGGGGCCTTATTCAAATTCGCCCAGATCCCTTACTGCGCCCTTATCCGCAGAGGTGGCGAAGGCCGCATAGGCTTTGAGCGCCCGGGAGACTTTCCGCGTCCGAGGTTTGACCGGTTTCCAGGCATCTTTACCGCGGGCCTCCATGGCGGAGCGACGCATGGCCAGCTCATCATCGGAAACCAGGACATTGATGGTTCGGTTCGGGATGTCGATTTCAATAGCGTCACCGGGTTCGACCAGACCAATGGCACCGCCTTCAGCTGCTTCAGGAGAGGCATGGCCGATGGAAAGGCCAGAGGTGCCGCCGGAAAAGCGGCCGTCGGTGAGCAAGGCACAGGCCTTACCCAGGCCCATGGACTTCAAATAGCTGGTCGGGTAGAGCATTTCCTGCATGCCAGGTCCGCCTTTGGGACCTTCATAGCGGATGATGACCACATCGCCTTCAACCACTTCACCCGCCAGAATGCCGGCGACCGCCGCATCCTGGGATTCGAAAATCCGGGCGCTGCCCTTAAATTTCAAAATGCTCTCATCAACGCCGGCTGTCTTCACGATACAGCCATCTTTAGCGATATTGCCAAAGAGAACCGCCAGGCCGCCCTCTTCGCTGAACACATCGTCGCCTTCGCGGATGACACCGTTGGTACGGTCCGCATCCAGTTCCTTATACATGCGGTTCTGGCTGAAGGCCTGGGTGGTGCGCACGCCGCCCGGTGCGGCGCGGTAAAATTCTTTGACCTCTTCACTGACATCACGGGCAATATCCCATTTATCAATGGCTTCACCGATGGTTTTCTCATGGACGGTTGAGGTGTCGCGATGGATCAGGCCCATCCGGTCCAATGACCCCAGAATCCCCATGATGCCCCCTGCCCGGTGCACATCCTCCATATGGACATCCTGAACGGATGGCGCGACCTTACAGGTCTGAGGCACGCGCCGGGACAGCTTGTCCATGTGGGACATGTTGAAATCGACCTCGGCTTCCCGCGCAATGGCCAGGAGATGGAGCACGGTGTTGGTTGAGCCGCCCATGGCGATATCGAGCGTCATGGCGTTTTCGAATGCCTCAAAGGTTGCGATGCCACGCGGGAGAACGCTTTCGTCCTCTTCCTCATAATAGCGGCGTGCTAAACCGACAATAGACTGACCAGCCCGTTCAAAAAGCTGCTTGCGGAAAGCATGGGTGGCCAAAACAGAGCCGTTGCCCGGCAGGGCCACACCAAGCGCCTCTGCAAGGCAGTTCATGGAGTTGGCGGTGAACATGCCGGAACAACTACCGCAGGTCGGACAGGCGGATCGTTCGAATTCGTCCACTTCCTCATCACTGCGTTCCGGGTTGGCGGCTTCGACCATGGCGTCAACCAGATCGACCATGCGCTCGCCGTCCTTTAACTGCACCTTGCCGGCTTCCATGGGGCCGCCAGAGACAAAAATGGTCGGGATATTGAGGCGCATGGAGGCCATCAACATGCCCGGCGTGATTTTGTCACAGTTTGAGATGCAGACCATGGCGTCAGCGCAATGGGCATTGACCATATATTCAACGGAATCCGCGATCAGATCGCGGGACGGAAGGCTGTAGAGCATGCCGTCATGGCCCATGGCGATACCGTCATCAACGGCAATGGTGTTGAATTCCTTGGCGACACCGCCGGCCTTTTCAATCTCGGCCGCGACCATCTGGCCCAGATCCTTGAGATGCACATGACCGGGCACGAACTGGGTGAAACTGTTGACAACCGCGATGATCGGCTTGCCGAAATCCTCGGAACCCATGCCTGTGGCGCGCCAGAGCGCACGGGCGCCAGCCATGTTCCGGCCGTGGGTGGAAGTGCGCGAGCGATAATCGGGCATGATGATGTCCTTAAGTCTTTTGATCCTGATATACTGTCTGGCGGCAAAAATAACTGCGCGACGGGTCTCTGGAAAGTCCTAATCGTGCACGTGTGAGGGTATCACAGGACTTTATATTACCTGTCAAAAATGATTGTGAATTAATGAATGCTGGTTACAGGCCGAGCGTGTCTTTCCAATGGATCCGGCACATTGAGACATAACGGTCATTGCCGCCGATAGCGACCTGGTCGCCATCCTTGACCGGATTGCCTTCTTCATCCATGCGTACAACCATGGTGGCTTTACGGCCGCAATGACAAATGGTCTTGACCTCTTTCATCTCATCAGCAATGGCGAGCAAGGCGTTGGATCCAGGGAATAAATTTCCTTGAAAGTCGGTTCTTAAACCATAGCAGATTACCGGGATTCCCAACCGGTCCGCCACGTCGGAAAGCTGGAATACCTGGTCCCTGGTCAGAAACTGAGACTCATCCACCAGGACACAGGAAAGCTCTGTTTTGGCATGCTGTTCCCTAACTTGTTCCAAGAGATCATCACCATCGGTGAAAATCAACGCTTCTGCTTCAAGGCCGATCCGGGATGTGATCTGGCCCACGCCATACCGGTCATCCAGGGCGGCGGTGAAGAGCAGCGTATTCATGCCCCGTTCCTGATAGTTATAGCTGGATTGCAACAGGATCGTGCTTTTACCCGCATTCATGGTTGAAAAATAGAAATACAGTTTGGCCATGATCTAATCCCTTAAAGACTGATCAGGAATTGATCCGATTCGTAGAGGTTAGACAAGAAAAAGGCCCCGGTGCCAGCACCGGAGCCTTTTAAAGAACAATTTAGTTGATCGATAGCCGTTCACATGGCTGCCAGAATGCGATCCAGGGAAGCCTGCAGCTTTGCGCGGGCATCCTGTTCTTCGGTCAGGCGCGCTTTATTCTCTTCAACAACTTCTTCCGGCGCCTTGGCCAGGAATCCCTGGTTGGAGAGTTTTTTATCGATCTTGGTGATCTCGCCGTCTGCTTTCTTAATCGCCTTTTCCAGACGCGCTTTTTCCTGTTCCAGATCGATTACACCAGCAAGGGGCAGAACAATTTGCGCGCCGCCATGCAGGATCTCGACAGAGCCTTTCGGAGCCTCGCCATCCAACACATAACTTTCCAGGCGGGCCATACGGCTGATCAAGTCCCAATGGGCCTGCAGCCAGCCTTTGGCTTTATCATCTGCGTCATTGAGGAACGATGGCATCTTGGAGGCTGGCGGGATGTTCATTTCCGAGCGGACAGAGCGGACAGAGGTGATGAAGCGCACAACCCAGTCCATCTCTTCCGCGGCGGCCTGATCAATTAGGTCTTCGCCAAGATCAGGCCAGGATGAGGTGATCAGCGGCTGATCAGCACCCTTGCCCAGTTTTTCCCACAATTCCTCGGTGATGAACGGCGTGAAGGGATGCATCAGATGCAGGATTTGCTCAAGGATCCAGCCCGCACAGGCTTTTGTTTCAGCCTTGGCAGCCTCATCTTCGCCATTCAGCAGTGGCTTGGAGAATTCCACATACCAGTCACAGAAAGTGCCCCAGACGAACTGATAGATCGCGTTGGCAGCATCGTTAAAGCGATAACTGGCAAGCGCTTCATCAATGGTGCTGCGGGTCTTGGCCACTTCGCCAATGATCCAGCGGTTCAGGGTTTCCTTAGCTGATTTTGGATCGAATTCACGCCCCGGAAGGCAGTCATTCATCTCGCAGAAACGTGCTGCGTTCCAAAGCTTGGTGGTGAAGTTTCGATAGCCTTCGACCCGGCTGGTGGCGAGCTTGATGTCACGGCCGGGCGCCGCCATGGAGGTCAGCGTGAAACGCAGCGCATCAGCGCCATATTGGTCGATCAGATCCAGCGGGTTGATGACATTGCCCTTGGATTTGGACATTTTCGCGCCTTTTTCATCGCGCACCAGGGCATGGACATAAACCGTATGGAACGGCTCTGTCTTCATGAAATGCATACCCATCATCATCATCCGTGCAACCCAGAAGAAGATGATGTCAAAGCCGGTGACCAGGACATCAGTCGGGTAGTGATGCTTGACCAAATCCGGCGTTTCGTTCGGCCAGCCAAGCGTTGAAAATGGCCACAGCGCAGAGGAGAACCAGGTATCCAGGACATCTTCGTCCCGGGTCAATTCAACATCCTTACCGTAATGGGCCTTGGCGGCGGCTAGAGCCTCTTCCTCGGAGGTTTCGACAAAGACTTCCCCATCCGGGCCGTACCAGGCCGGGATCTGATGGCCCCACCAGAGCTGGCGGGAAACGCACCATGGCTGGATGTTGTGCATCCACTCGTAATAGGTCTTGGTCCATTGTTCCGGCACGAATTTGGTCTTGCCGGAATCAACCGCTTCAATGGCGGGTTTGGCCAGGGTTTTGGCGTCCACATACCATTGGTCGGTGAGATAGGGTTCGATCGGAACGCCGCCGCGGTCGCCATAGGGGACCATATGAACATGATCTTCGGCTTTTTCGAAAAGGCCCAGGGCATCCATATCCGCAATCACCGCATCGCGGGCTTCGAACCGGTCCATGCCACGGTATTTTTCGGGCGCTTCGTCATTGATCTGTGCGGTCGGGGTGAAGATGTTGATCATCTCCAGATCGTGGCGCTTGCCGACTTCAAAATCATTGAAGTCATGGGCTGGGGTCATCTTAACCGCACCGGTGCCCTGTTCGGGATCGGCATAATCATCGCCGACGATTTTCAAACGGATGCCGGTCAGTGGATGCACGCAATGTTTGCCAATCAAATGCTTGTAGCGCTCATCTTCGGGATGAACTGCAACACCAGTATCCCCCAGCATTGTTTCGGGGCGGGTGGTGGCAACGGTCAGATACGCGCCTTCTTCGCCTTCCACCGGATAGCGGAAATGCCACATCTTGCCCTGGGTTTCTTTCTGGTCGACTTCCAGATCGGAAATGGCGGTGACCAGCTTCGGGTCCCAGTTCACCAGGCGTTTATCGCGATAGACCAGACCCTGCTTGTAGAGCTCGACAAAAACCTTGAGAACGGCTTCTGAAAGCCCCTCATCCATGGTGAAACGCTCACGGCTCCAATCACAGCTGGCGCCGAGACGCTTCAACTGGCCGGTAATAGTGCCGCCGGATTCGGCTTTCCATTCCCAGACCTTTTCCAGGAATTTTTCGCGGCCGAGATCCCGGCGCTTGATCCCTTGCGCATCCAACTGGCGCTCGACAACCATCTGGGTCGCGATGCCAGCATGATCCATGCCGGGTTGCCAGAGTACGTCCAAACCAAGCATGCGTTTGTGACGGATCAGGATATCCTGGAGGGTGTTGTTGAGAGCATGGCCCATATGCAGACTGCCGGTCACATTGGGAGGCGGTATCACAATGGTATAGGCATCCGCACCGGGTTTTTGCCCGCGCTTGAATGAACCGTCTTTTTCCCAACGCGCATAATGCCTGCCTTCAACGGAAGCAGGCTCGTATGTCTTGTCCAGCATCTGGACCCTCTAATTCTGTTATATCTATATCTTCAACGGCCAAATAAGGCCGCAACTCAAGAAACGATTACTAACGCTCTTGACCGGTTTGGCCAAGAGCGCTTTTCAATCTTTTCCTTGTATAGGCGGGATTATTCCTCGTCCTGACGCTTTCGTGCACCGCCAGCCATCATTTCAATTTCGCGCTGGACCAATCGCTCCACCAATTGAGGTAGATTTTCATCCAGCCAGGATTGAAGCATCGGGCGCAGCAGGCCTTTGACGATGTCTTCCAGTGTGTCTCCCACCTGGCCCATGCGAATGGATTTCTCCAGGTAGGCAAAAGAAGCCGTGCCAAGAGCATCTGTCGCCTGGGAAACGATCCGGTTCTCCTCTGCAGGAGGCTCTGTCGGAACCGGAGGTGCGGGCGCATAGACAGGTGCCTGTTCCACAAAAGGTTCAGGCTCCGGTTCGGGCTCGACATACTCTTCCGTCAACTCAAGCGCATCATCTTCGAGCTCGTCAGTGAGTTCGAGCGGCTCAGGCTCGGGTTCCGGCTCAGGCTCGGGTTCCGGTTCAGGCTCGGGTTCCGGTTCAGGCTCGGGTTCCGGTTCAGGCTCGGGTTCCGGTTCAGGCTCGGGTTCCGGCTCAGGCTCGGGTTCCGGCTCAGGCTCGGGTTCCGGCTCAGGCTCGGGTTCCGGTTCTGGCGCCGGTTCTGCTTCTGCCGCCGGTTCTTCGTCAGAATCCTCATCTCCATCTTCCGAAATAATTTTCCGGATAGAGGCAAGGATTTCTTCCATCGACGGTTCTTCTTCGGCGTCACTCATTTCTTAAACAGCCTCTATTGACCTTGGCCTTTTGGCATATTTCCCAACAGTTTCTGCCTTTTACGGGTGAAAAGACAGTAATATGGCAATTATGCTATCGTGATTCGCCAGCTGTCACATTTTTTTAGCGCAAAACGGAAAATCTTCTTATCGGAAGACCGGTGAAAGCGGTCCCTCACCCTCGGTTTCCTCACCGATTCCCCACAGCTGGTCCTTTACGTCGTTATAATATTTTTTCTCGTCATAAAGGCTGACCGGCAGGTCAAGGTCGCGTGCCGTCAATCCACCGACGGCGGATAACAACTCGAAACGGGCGACCAATTCATCGCGCTTGCTTTGGACAAGGCTGACGCGTGCATCCAGTAGCTCCTGTTCCGCATCCAGAACATCGAGGACCGTACGGGAGCCGACAGCAGCTTCCTGCTCAACACCTTCCAGGGCAATCGTGGTGGCACGAACTTCATCTTCAAATGCTGCGATCTGAGCCAGGCTGGATTGGAATGTTTCCCAGCCGCTCGCAGCGCTTTCGATTGAACTGCGACGTGCCTCGTCAATCTCACGGGCGGCCTGTGCTGCAGACTGCTTGGCTTCGCGAACCTCGCTATGGGCTGCCCCTTGCTGATACAGTGGCACAGTCAGGGTTGCGGTTACGGTTGCATCGTCGGTGGTCCGGTCATCAAGAGATGTATTTCGGCTGCGGCTGAGGGATCCAGACAGGTCCAGCGATGGCAACAGATCCGCATACTCACCCCGAATAGTACTGACCGATGCCTTATGATCAAATTCCGCTGCGACCACGGAAGGGTTTTTTTGCTGGGCCAGTGCAATGGCATCATCTCGGTTGACCGGTAACTCAAGTTGGATCACCGGTGCAGAGATGCTGTTCGGCTGTTCGCCGATAATTTGCTCGTAAACCGCTTTGCTTGTCTCGAGATTGCCTTTGGCATCAATGCGATCGGCACGGGCACGGGAAACACGGGATTCCGCCTGAGCTACGTCTGTTCTTGTGACTTCACCCACTTCAAAACGGTCCCGGGTGGCTTCCAGCTGTTTTTCAAGGCGTGCTTCATTCTGGATATTGAGTTCCAAAACAGCTTGATCACGCACAACATCCAAATAGGCTGTTGCCGCCTGAAGCAAAATGGACTGTTCCGTGGAATGCAGGCTGGCCCTTGCGGACAAAATATTTGCCTCCGCGGCTTCGATATCTGCTTCGGTGCCACCGCCTTCGTAAAGGTTTTGGGTCACGGACAGCTCGGCAGACCAGAAAGTCCGGTCATTGTCGGAAGAAGAGCCGGTTGAATGGATTTTCTGGTTGCTGCGGCCTTGTGTCCCGGTCAGTGAAATGCTGGGGCGCCAACCATCCTTGGCTTGGGGAAGGGATTCATCCGTGGCTCTCAAGGAAGCCCGGCCGGCTTGCAGCGTCGGATTGTTGAGATAGGCGGCAGCGAGGGCTTCCTGGAGCGTCTGGGCCTGACTCGGGAGACTAAGGGCTGACACCCCCCCTCCCATCAGAAACACGCCAAAAGCAGCCACTGTTACTTTTCTCATACCCTACCCCCTAATTCCTTTGTTGCGGTTTTCGATGACATCCATCACCGGGGCACAGAGCTGAACGCTTCCTGAATGCCCAAAAAATAGTCTCTAAAATTCAAAACCCTTCGGCTTTTCGAAACCGGGAAGGTTCTTGATGTTGGCGTCGAACAAGACGCGGTCAGAAACCACACCATTTTGTTTCCAGAAAAGCGAGGCCCGCCCAACGGATCCCTCTGTGCCGATAACAGCCCCCATGCGGCCGCCTTCATTTAGCTGATCCAGAATGGCGGTCGGTATTTCTTCCACAGCACCTTGAAACAGGATCACATCAAATGGCGCATGTGCCGGACAACCGGCATTCAGGACGCCGTCAACAACAACGACATTGTCGAGAGCAAGGTCGGTTAACGCACGCGAAGCGTCTGCGGCGAGGTCTTCCTGGCTTTCCAAGGCAAAAACAGGCCCACCCAATTTGCCGGCTACCGCAGACATGTATCCAGTGGCGGCACCTATCACCAAAACAGAATCGTTTTCGCTGATCTGAACCGCCTGGATGAGACGTGCCATGGCCATGGGTTCCATTAAGTATCGACCCTTGGATACTTCAAGATCCTCATCAATATAGGCCAGCGAATTCTTGGAGCTGGGCACGAATGCTTCGCGCGGCAGTTCACTCACGGCGGACAACAGGCGTTCGTCGGTGACTTTGTTTGTGCGCAACTGGCACTCGACCATGTTCCGACGGGCTACGGCAAAATCCATGACCCTGACTTCTCCTGAGACTTTGGAAATACAATAAAAATAAAGTTCACAGAGTTATAGGTTGCAATCCACGCTATTGCAATCTGTTGGCGGGTTTAGAGAGAAAAGTTTTTTGTAACTGAAATGTTGCGCTTGACCCGTCCCTCGGGGATGCGTATATCAGCGTCGTCCCGACGGACATGCCATGCTTGGGCCTTCTGGTTTCAGGCATGATGATCGGGGGCGCGATGGCAGAGTGGCTTATGCACGGGATTGCAAATCCCGGGACCCCGGTTCGATTCCGGGTCGCGCCTCCAAATTTCCTTAAAATCTCAATAGGATACCGGAATTAAATGCGTGAAGGCGTTTTTGGGGCCTTCATTGTTGATATTTCAGGTTTACTTGCAGTTTATTAAGGAATTGGGCTGTTTAACCTGTTTTCCTCTATCGAGGACTTAGGTGATTTTTTCTGGGGCCAAAACTAAAGAGCAGGTTTGAACGGTCGGGCGATCAACTGTTTTGCCATGTCAGAAGATTCCGCATCTTCACTTGAACAGATTCGCTCAAGGTCCTCAGATCTTCCCTGATAGTAAAAAGCTGATTGGATCGAATGAATGAGTTTGGGGGGCAGTTGGGCCTGTTCAAGCGCTGTTCGGGTGATTTTGTCCAGCAATTTTGTATCGTTGGTAAACCCCGCCTCGTCGCAAAGTTCGGATAGGAAATGCTGGTCCATCAGATCCAGATCCTGCGATTCGTTCGCTGAGCGGCGGAATAGACGATTTCTAAAATGACGAATAATCTCAATTTGCCGCGCTTCCAGTTCCGGCAGCGACGCGAATAGAGTTTCCCGGACATCTTCATAAAAACGTTTGCGATGTTCATCGCTCATTCTCAAGTCATGGAAACGTACAAAATGCAGGATCTTTAACAATGTGCCGCTCATAAGAATCCGGGTCGCCCGGTCAAACTGATCGATATCGCCTGTCGGTAATGTCAAATCACATAATTCGCGGATGGAATCATGAAACTCGAGGAAATCCCGGCAGTCGTCCGATAGGCAAATCGCATGAAAACGGCGATTCCACTCAACGAGGGAATCTTCCAGTTTCTGGAGATAGTCCACACTGATGAAGCTGCCTTTCCCGATTTGCTCCAGGCTTTTTAATAATCGGTCTTTGGATTCCAGATGATCGGCTTCTTCTGAAAGGATGATTTTCGCCGATCTCAAAGGTTTGGTACCCGCAATCGCTGCACCGTCACTGCAATTGATTATGGTGACTTCGGGCATGGTGAGCGCCAGTAATTCAAGGCTGTTTTTCATGAAGGTCATCAAGGGGCTGGTATGCACCAATTCTCTGAAATTTCCTTCACATGTGAGCGGGTAGTTTTCGATCGCCAGCTTCATATCCTTGACGCGATCACGTTCGCTGGCATCGGCTAAACTGGTGTAAATGGAACCCTCGGCATGATGCTTTGCAGGATTGGTGCTGCCGAGATCAATTCCGAAAAGATACAGGTTGGCAAAGCCCATTTGGATGGCGACGCGGGCACCGGCATTTGTGCAAGAGGGAGAGGCATGGGAAAGCTGGCTTCGATCCTGTTGCATCCAGCGTACAGCGCCGCCACCTTCCCGGAAAAACACCACATGATCTTCAAAGAAGTTAAAGACAGCGGGATGCACCGTTGTTGATGCAATCAGCGTGATGCCTGAAAGATCAAACTTCCCCGCGACCTCTGCAATGACGGGGACCGTTGAAAACACATTTTCCAATTCGCAGTGAAAATCAGGTTTGATACCGTGGGACAGAAGAATTCGGATGGAAGAGCCGCAACTGAAGATAACGGCCTTTTCCCGCAAATTTTTGATGGTTTCGATATCCTGAGACAATGAAGGCCCACTGCCAATGATGAAAGCCGGGCAGTTCTTTTCAGTGCTGAGCGGATGGTCGAGCAGACGCAGGTCCCGATACAGGAAATTGCGCATGCCATTTTTAAAATGGATCATCTCATCTTCCAGCCAGCCGTTGTAGATGATGAGATCGGATTTCAGATTGGAAAGGTGTCGCATTGTCTGCTGAATAACCGGCAACGGATAGTGGCGGAAGATGTAACTTCCATCAATCAAACCGAAGTTTTCCTCGCGCATGAAAGCCATGATCGCTTTTGCAGCCAAATCAGGGTCCATTTCAAATAGGAATTTGATCCGTCCTCCCCGCGCTTCAAGCGTTTCGACGATGGGAACCCAATCAATCACATGCATTGAACATCGCAATGTATCCAGACAGGGGTCGAAAATGATCAGGTCTCGGAAATTGTGCGATGTTACGAGCCCTTGCAGATGAAGGCCCAGGCCGAGACCAAGGCTCAGGCCATATCCCGCGATGGCGTCTGGGGCTGGCTCATCAGAGAGCGGCGCTTGGATTTTCTTTTGCAGATGTTTGATGATCGATAGAGAGAATTCATCATTATCATCATCCGGGCCACTGGTATCCAAGGATTTCAAACCCGCCAAGGAATAGCTGAGGCGCATTGGTGATTCACCATAGGCCTGCAATTGTTCCTCGGCGAAGGTTTCCGCATCTGGCACATATACGGCATTGCCTTCCACCGTCATATTGTGGCGGCCATTTGAAAGCCGGACCGCTTTAACATTTAGCGGTGGCTCCTTTTCCAGCCGCTCCATCAATCCCGGTCTGATATGGGGGCTCAATGCCCGCAAATTGGATGAAAAAAGCGTCATGCCTTCAGAGATTGGGGTACGGGTGTCTTGCGTCATATTGCCTGTGCCAGCCGGATGGATGGGCTTACGAAGTTTGGTAAGCCGGATTGATTAAGTTTATATGATAACGGAAGGTGGAACCAACCCATATGACTGATATTGCAGGCGAAAGGAAATGATTCACCCTTTTGGCGAAAAGGATTAAAGACGAAATCGTAGGGATTTGTCACCCAGCAAAAGTCAGGAAGATTTTTTTCGCTTCCAAAGTCGCAGAAATTAAGGGTTTTTGGGTGAGGATGCACTTTTTTGTAATTTTTATGAAAATGACGTATTGGCAAAGCCAAATCCTATTGCTATATACCGCCTCGCCGACGGGGAAACACAGTTTCCACAACGGCAAAACAGATTAATCCGGTGTAGCTCAGTTGGTAGAGCAAGCGACTGTTAATCGCTGGGTCACAGGTTCGAGTCCTGTCGCCGGAGCCAGTTTTAAAAAGGCCACTTCAGTTTTGAAGTGGCCTTTTTCTTTCATTTATACCCTGCCCTTTTTGCACTGAATGCATCTGTAACTATTTGATGACTTGAAACCAAACAGGTTTTTTACCTACACTTGTTAACCATCGAATGTCGGCTATTAGTTTCTGCCGGATCGATGCCGTGTTGACCGGGCCTTGAGAGGGAGATTTGGCATGTCATCGCACGAGCCGCGTAAGGTCTATTCCATTGAAAAGCGGATGCAGGCGGAAGGTGTTGTCGATCCGGGGCTGCAATTTGCTGCAGGAATGGAATCAGCTGATGGTTTCTCGCCAGTGGATCTCATGAATGAAATCAGAGCATTGAGAGCAGACATTGCCGAAATGCGTAATGGTGGTGCCACTATGGCCGGTTCTGGCAATGGCTTGCCAGAGGCGGATGCAGATCTGGACCGGGACCTTCGGATCGAATTGGCGCAAATGGTCCGCACGATTGCCCGGACAAAAACCGAGCTTGCCCAGATCCGCCACCCGGATGCTGAGGATGATCGTTTGCAGGATGCCAGCGGCGAATTGGATGCGATTGTGATGGCGACAGAGGGCGCCACCAACCAAATCCTGGAAGCGACCGAGACAATTGAAAAAGAAATCACTCAAATTGCCGCCCTCGCCCATGAGGATGAGGATATCATCACCCTCTCGGACAAAATCGCTTCCCAGCTGACGACCATCATGGAGGCTTGTAACTTCCAGGATATCACCGGCCAGCGGATCAATAAGGTTGTTAAGACCATGCATTTTGTCGAAGAGCGTATCCGAGCCATGATCGATATCTGGGGACTGCAGGCCTTCGCCGACCTGCCGGTGCCTACCGGCGGCGCGATGGAGGACGATCCGGATGCGGATCTGCTGGCTGGTCCGCAAATGGAGGGCCAGGGAATCACCCAGGACGAAATCGACAAATTGTTCGACTGACTATTTTTCTTTTTGACTGCTCTTGTTCGGCAGATGGCTGACACCTTCTTTCTTTGGTGCCTTTGCCTTGCCCTGGTCATCATCAAACAAAACACGATGGGCTGCACCCTCAAGATCTTCAAACTGTCCGGAACGGACGGACCAGAGAAAGGCGACCAGTCCGACCAACCCCAAGCCCAGAGCAATCGGTATGAGTATAAGCAGCCCGTCCATCGCGACTAATTCCGATTGCTTGGCAAACGGTTGAAACCGCCTAACCTAAGCGCGTTGGCGACAACAAGAATGGACGAGGATGACATGGCGATCGCCGCGATCAACGGGGTAACAAATCCGGCAACCGCCAAGGGAACTGTCAGGATATTGTAAAGGAAGGCCAAGGCAAAATTCTGCTGGACCAGGCTGGTGGCCCTTTTCGCGGTCAACAGGGATTCCCTGACCGGATGCAGCAGGTCTCCCTGAAACACGATATCGGCCGTGTTTTGGCTAACATCTGCTGCGGATGTGGGTGATAGGGAAACATGGGCCGAAGCCAGTGCCGGCGCATCATTTATGCCGTCCCCCACCATGGCCGTTATCCGACCTCGACGGGCTAGGTTTTCCAACATAGCGACTTTATCGCCGGGGCTGCAAGCGGCTTTCCAGTGATCAATCCCAAGCTGCCGGGCAAGATGGCGGACCGTTGCCTCACGGTCGCCGGACAGAAGATGAACTTCATAACCCAAAGAGCGGAGCTGGAGTATCTCTTCTTTGGCATCAAGCTTTGCACCATCCTCGAAATGGAAGGAAACCTGGTGGCCATCGGGATACTGCATCCAAAGTTCGGCACCGATGCTGTTGTCATCTTCCTCGATCCCAAGCCAGCGCCGCGACCCCAGTCTCATCAACTTGCCATGAGCATTTTCCCATTCCAATCCGCAACCAGGGACTTCGCGGACACCTGTCAACCTGGAGTGATTACCGCCGTCGGCAGCAGCAGTGAGGGACCGGGCCAAGGGATGGGAACTGTTGGCCGCTGCGGAGGCCGCCAGTGCCAGATCTGCAGGAGCATGCCCCTCCCCTGCAATCAGAGATAATTGGGAAAGGGTCAGGGTTCCGGTTTTATCAAACACAATGGTATTAACCGTGTTCAGTCGCTCTAGAGCGGAGCCGGATTTAAGCAATATCCCCTGTTTCATGAGACGACTGCTGGCAACAACCTGCACCACAGGCACCGCCAGGCCGAGCGCACAGGGACAGGTGATGATCAACACAGCGATCGCCACCATCAGGGATTCCTGCCAGCCGATCGTGCCAAAAGCCATCCATCCTAAGAATGTGATGGCGGCAAGCGCATGGACAATCGGCGCGTATGCGCGCGAAATCCTGTCAGCTACGCTGACATAGAGCCCCTTGCGCTGTTCGGCGGATTCCATCAATCGGCAGATCTCCGCCAGCAGGGTTCCCTCACCAACAGCATCCACATGCACCGTCATCGGGGCGCCGAGATTAAGAGTACCCGCATAAAGCTTGTCGCCTTCACGGGCCGATTGGGGCACGGATTCGCCTGTGATAACACTTGTATCGACTTCAGAGATGCCTTCCATCAACGTGCCGTCGACCGGGATACGCTGCCCGTTGGCGACCAATACAGTCATGCCCGCACGAACTTGGGACGGTTGTACATCTTCTGTCCGGCCGTCTTCGTTCAATATGGTGATGGTTGTGGCATTCAGTGAAAGAAGATATTCCGCCGTTTCCTTGGCCTTGCCGCGGGTTCTGACATCGAGATACCGGCCGATCAGCAGAAAAAACAGCAATGTAATCGCGGAATCGAAGTAGGTATGCTCGGCCCCGCGCATGGTTTCCGACAAACTCATCCCTGTGGCCAGCAAGACCCCCAGTGAGATCGGCACATCCATGTTGGTCCGGCCATGGCGCAGGACAGATAATGCCGAGTCAAAAAATGGCCGGCCTGCGTAGATGATGGCCGGAATGGCAACAAGGGCGGACAGCCAATGCATCAGCGATCTGGTATGGGGACCCATATCTGAAAACTGGCCCGCCCAGACCGCGACGGAAAGCAGCATGACGTTGGCAGCGGCAAAACCGGAAACGGCCATGGCCCGCAATAATCCTTTTTCCCGGCTGTCGCGGCCACGGTCCAATTGGTCCGGATCATAGGGCACGGCGTGGTACCCCAGTTCCGCCAGCCGTTCAATCAGTCGGAAAGGATCAAGAGACCCTGTTTGCCATTTGACAGTCAAGCGGCTGGTGGAGAGGTTCACGCGTGCAAAATCAACCCCTTCCAGATCAAGAAGACCTCGTTCAATGGTCTGGATACAGCCCCCGCAATGGATGCCGTCAATCAGGAAACGGATTTCGCTGACGGGATCGTCCCCTTGTCGGACAAAGAGCGACAGGTCGCCGGAATAGAGCGCTCGCTCGCGTGCCTGGCCGTCGGAATCAACGACCGTGACAACAGGACAACAATTTCCGCCAGTCAGCAGAGTCATCTTACTGGTCCGCCTTTTCTTCCACGAAAATCCGATCCATTTTCTGGAAACTGTCCTCCCCGCGGACAACAATCTGTTTCAGATCCCAGTTCCCAGACAGAGGCAGGGTCACCTGCCCTTCATATTGGCCGGGGGTGGTTTCAACCAGTTTAAGATCCTGGTCAAATCCGTGATGCGTTGGACGGATGATCTTTACCAAAACTGAGGCATGGGTCAGCGGTTCGCCATCCGCTTGCCCCATCTGGACAATCAGTTTTCCGCTTAAGCCTGAAATCACTTCAAGGCTGGCCTGGGATGTCCAGCCAAGAGCATCCTGCTTGGCCTGGGCATGAAGGGCTTCGTTATATTGAAGTCCCTTCACATAATGGTTTTTAGTTTCCAGGCCGGTCCAACTGCTTAAGGCAATATAGATCATGATGATGTTGGCAATGAGCACTACCAGGAAAAAGGCAACAAAATAATAGGGGATGATGCTGCGTTTATTAGGAGACTGTGTCATTGCCATTACCATCACTTTCTCGGTTTACGACCAGGTTCAGCGCTTTTTCGGTCCGACGAAAACCGACTCATATTGCGCGGTTTCCTGGTTTTCACGAGCACCTGTCTCGGTCAGCGTGAACAACACTTTTGTGGATTCTCGTCCGTTTAAGACTGACTTAGGTGCGCTTACATACAATTTATAGCTTCGAACGCTATCCGGCTCTGAAGTTAACATCAGAGTATCGGTTTCCGCATTATCGCCGGCGATTTTCATGCCTGCCCCAACAAGGCCATCGAGGGTCAGAACATATTCCCGATGCTCCCTGGTCTTATTGAGGATCTTGAAGGTATAGCCGTTCTGGATGGAACCATCCTTCATCAGCACGAACATCGGATTGCGATCCCGCAGGATGTTAACATCCAGATGGGCCCGCGTGCTCAGCACATATCCCATGATGGCAGCCACTGCCACCATCAAGACGGCATAGATCACAGTGCGCGGCCGGAATATCTTATGTTTTGGCTTCTCATTATGCTGGCGCGCGTTCATGCGGTTGACGGAATCATAGGAAATAAGACCGCGCGGCAAGCCGATTTTGTCCATGACATTGTCACAGGCATCAATGCATAAACCGCAGCCGATACATTCCAATTGGTTGCCGTCGCGGATATCAATGCCGGTCGGGCAGACAACCACACAGTTGTTACAGTCGATGCAGTGGCCACGGTCATCATAATTGCCGTCACGTGAAGGTTTGGCCCGGGGTTCACCGCGTGGGACTTCATAGGTGACAAGCAGCGAATCCTCATCGGTCATGGATGCCTGGATGCGCGGCCAGGGACACATATAGGTGCAGACCTGCTCACGGGCAAAACCGGCAAGTAGATATGTGGTCGCAGTAAAAAGACCTACGAAAAACAGGGTGTTGCCGCTGACAGTGAAGTTGGCAATGTCAGATACCAAGGTTGGGGCATCGACAAAATAGGCAATCCAAGCGCCGCCTGTGACCAGAGCAATCAAAAGCCAGATGATATGTTTAAGTGTGCGTTTCGCAATCTTGGAAGTGCTCCAAGGGGCGGCGTCCAAGCGGATACGCGCCGCGCGGTCGCCCTCGATGAAACGCTCAACCCAGATGAAGAAATCCGTCCAGACGGTCTGCGGGCAGGCAAAGCCGCACCAGACACGCCCCAGAAGCGCCGTGGCCAGAAACAGGCCGAGGGCGGCGAGGATCAATATCCCGGTGATATAATAAAATTCCTGTTGCCAGAATTCCAAAGCGAAGAAATAGATGCGGCCTTCGGTGAAATCGACCAGAATGGCCTGGTTGGCGGCGTCTGCGCCACGATCCCAGCGGATCCAGGGGGCAATATAATAGATGCCCAGCAGTGCGATCAGCACGGCCCATTTCATCTGTCGGAAACGGCCCCAAACCCTTTTCGGGTGCCAGCGTCGACGTTTTTCATACAGCGCCGGCGGGTTGTTGTCGTTGATGTCTTTCTCTGATTTTTTCTGACCATTCTTGGAAGGGCCGCCCGCATTCGAGCGGCCCTTTTCCGTTGGCAATGTATTTGCCTGACCCATTACTAGGTTCCCAATCGTTGTTGACCCTACTGGCCACCCCCGAGGGTGTGGACATAGATGGTCAGCATCTTGATGGTCGTCTCATCGAGACGGTCATCCCATGCCGGCATCTGGCCATGACGGGCATTGGTTAACTGCTTGGTCAGGAACTCTTTAGAGCCATCGCCGTGCAGCCAGATCGCATCCGCCAGGGCCGGAGCGCCGACACCTTGATCGCCGACACCACCTTCGCCGTGACATGCCACGCATTGTTCTTCGAACACAACGGCACCATTTGTCGCAGCGGTAGCATCATGCTCCTGACCGGAAAGCGACAGGACATATTCCGAGACATTATTGATATCGCTGCTTTCGAGAATTTCGTCAGCGCCGAAATTCGGCATCTCGGACAAACGGGTATCATCATCAAGATCCCAGCGAATGCCATGATTGATGGTCTCGTTGATAGCGGCTAAGTCGCCACCCCAGATCCAATCATCATCCGCGAGATTCGGGTAACCCGGGCCACCGGTGGCACCAGAACCATGACAGCCCGCACAGTTATCCAAGAAGACGGCCTTGCCCCCTGCCCGGCTGAAATCGCGCAGGTCTTTGTCGGCCAGGATGGTCTCCAGGTCGGCTGCGGCAATTTTACCCAGGATCTCGGAATTCGCAGCCTTGGCGGCTGCGATGTCATTGGCAACATCGACCCGCTGTTCGTAATTCTCGGTTCCCTTGAAATAGGTCTTACCGAGAGGAACAGAAGGATACATCACCATATAGACCACCGAAAATGCGATGGTCGCGTAGAAAACCCACAGCCACCAGCGCGGCATCGGGTTATCAAGTTCCTGGATCCCGTCCCAGGAATGCCCGGTCGTTTCGACACCGGCAATGGGATCTATTTTTTTATCTTCAGCCATTTCTTCAGGCTCCCTTGCCAGGCTTCAAATCATCATCATTCAGCGGGATGGCGGCATTATGAGCCATCTCGTTCTGAGCCTTGCGGGTTGGCCGCAGGGCCCAGAACACGATGCCAAAGAAGACGATCATCAGCCAAAGGTTCCAAATGTCATTTGCGAAGGTAACGATGGTTTCCATGGTTATCCCCCTTACTGGACAAGGTCTTCGGGCTTGTATTGCGTGAAGTCGACCAGGGTTCCCAGCATCTGGAGATAGGCAACCAATGCATCCATCTCAGTCAGCTTGTCCGGGTTGCCGTCAAAGTCACCAACGACAGCTTTCGGATAACGGGCCTGAACAGCTTCATGGTCGCCATCCGGATCTGCCTGTGCCTTCAGGTCGGCCAGTGCAAATTCGATCTGCTCGTCGGTATAGGACTCGCTATTGATCAACTGCAGGGTTCTCAAATGGTCAGCGACATCATCCATCTTCAACTCCCGTTCTGCCAGGAACGGGTAGCCCGGCATGATGGATTCGGGTACCACGGCACGCGGATCGATCAAATGGGCGACCTGCCAGTCATTGGAGTATTTTCCACCGACTCGGGCCAGATCGGGACCGGTCCGTTTGGACCCCCACTGGAACGGATGATCAAATTTGGATTCAGCCGCAAGGCTGTAATGGCCATAACGTTCCACCTCGTCACGGAACGGACGGATCTGCTGACTGTGACAGTTGTAGCAGCCTTCACGGATGTAGATGTTCCGGCCCGCCAATTCCAGCGGGCTGTAGGGGCGAACCCCGTCTACTTCCTCAATCGTGCTTTCGATCGTGAAGAGTGGCATGATTTCGACAATGCCACCGATGGAGACCGTGATCAGGACGAGCACGGTCATCAGGGCGACGTTCACTTCAACAAGTTTATGACGGATATACATCATCTGTCAGATCCCCCTTATTCTGCCGCACCGGCATAAGCCGGCTGCATTTCATAGGGTTTTTCGTCGCGCAGATCACCTTTGATCGTGCGGAAGACGTTATAGGCCATGATCAGGGCGCCGGTCAGGAAGAAGACACCACCGATGGCGCGGATCACGTAAAACGGATGCATAGCTTCTACGGTCTCAACGAAGCTGTATTCCAGGAAGCCGAGGCTGTCATAGGCACGCCACATCAGACCTTGCAGGATACCGGAGACCCACATGGAAGAGATGTAAAGCAGGATACCGATGGTCGCGATCCAGAAATGGATGGACACCAGGCGAATGGAATAGAGCCGTTCGCGGTTCCAGAGAACCGGGATCAAGTGATACATGGCACCCATTGAGATCAGGGCAACCCAACCCAATGCGCCGGAATGCACATGACCAATGGTCCAGTCGGTGTAATGGCTGAGTGCGTTAACCGCACGGATCGCCATCAGCGGTCCTTCGAAAGTGCTCATGCCGTAGAAGGCTACCGCCGTCACCATAAAGCGCAGGACCGGGTCGGTGCGCAGCTTGTCCCAAGCCCCGGACAGGGTCATCAGGCCGTTGATCATGCCCCCCCAGGACGGCATCCACAGCATCACGGAGAATACCATACCCAGCGTTTGGGCCCATTCGGGCAGAGCCGTATAATGCAGGTGATGCGGGCCGGCCCAGATATAAAGGAAGATCAGGGACCAGAAATGGATGATGGACAGGCGGTAGGAATAAACCGGACGATTGGCCTGTTTCGGGATGACGTAATACATCATGCCCAGGAAGCCAGCCGTCAGGAAGAAACCAACGGCGTTATGACCATACCACCACTGGGTCAGGGCGTCCTGCACACCTGAGAAATAGGTGTAGGATTTTGCACCAAAGAAGGAAACCGGCACGGTCAGGTTATTGACCACATGCAGCATGGCGACGGTGACGATGAACGCCAGGTAGAACCAGTTCGCCACGTAGATATGCGGTTCCTTGCGGCGCATGATCGTGCCCAGGAAAGTGATCAGGTAAACAACCCAGACAACGGTCAACCAGAGATCCACATACCATTCAGGCTCTGCATATTCCTTGCCCTGGGTTACGCCGGTGACATAACCGATCGCGGCCATGACAATGAACAGCTGATATCCCCAAAACAGGAAATAAGCGGTTTCACGACCGCCCCAAAGCGGTGCCTTACAGGTTCGCTGAACTACGAATAGCGATGTTGCGAAGAGCGCATTGCCCCCAAACGCAAAAATCGCCGCGCTGGTATGCAGCGGACGCAGGCGACCGAAGGAAATCCATTCCAGGTCAAAGTTCAATACCGGAAAGGCAAGTTGGAAAGCGATATAAACACCAGCCAGGAACGCGACAACTCCCCAAAATACTGTCGCGATCGCAAATAAGCGCACAGCACCCAATTCGTAGGTGACGGCTTGCCCAGCTGGTGCAGTGTTGGTCTCGGCAACGACTGCCTGGGTCATGGTAGTTCCTCCAGGTTTCCCATTGGTACTTCGCTGATAAGTCCCCTCAAGCGAAGTTCTTCTAACTAATCGTCCTGTTAATACTCTTACGCACGGAAGTGTAAATTGATGTAAGTCAAACTGTCGCACTAACTCGACGGAAAAAATGGGTTTCTCATCATTTCCTAAGCTGGAAACAGCAACAAATTCAGATTACAAACCGGCATGCGCTGTATATCTGATTAGACTTATCGTTCAAGTGACAATTTGGAGCCGATTGATCTCTGGGCTGCAAAGTCGTATATAGCGCGCTCAGAACAGTAACACGAAAACCGTGACAGTAGAAAAACAAGCTACTGTCGCTGCGATAGGAATTCTTAAAATGGGTATTTGGATCACCGGTGTATGCATGGCAGTTGTGGCATTGCTGGGGCTGTTTATTTCCAGTCGCGCCGTAGACGGCACCCTTTCCTGGGTTGGCATTCTTCTTTTTGTGTTTGGTACCGCCTTTATTTATCGTCAGATTGTGCGCAACACCTAATTCTCAATTAAGGTGTCCCGGTTACTTCAGGAAACGGGCTTCGTCTGTTCTCAGATGTGCTTTTCATGACGTGTTCTTGTAACCAATCGCATTTATCAGACTTTTTTGCCGAACAGTATCCGTTCGTCATTAACCGTCTCTTTAGGAGGCGGCGTTGCGAGTTGCGCTTTTCCAGCCTCTTTCTAATCCCGTGTTTCAACAGCGTTTTTCTATCTCTCCTTCATCGCCAGCTGGGACCGGAGAGGATGTTTTTTCGAAAATTTAACTTTTCGATTTTATCGTGAATCCTGCTAAAGCTCTCCTTGAGACATAGTGAGTGAACGTTGCGGAACAGGTTCCTGTTCTGATGCTTGATGGATTGGCGGCATGACCAAGGTACTGAACAGAAGATCGTTTTTTCCGGGCGATATCATTTTTCATGAGGGTGATAACGGATCGCAAGCCTTTGTGGTTCAGTCCGGCCGGATCCGGATTGTCAAAGCCTTGGCCGGTGGTGAAAAAGGAACCTTGGGCTTCGTCGAACCCGGTGGCGTGTTTGGCGAAATGGCACTGCTGGACAATTCCCCGCGTATGGCCACTGCGGTGGCGGAAGAAGCGTCGGTTCTCATTGTCATTCCTGAAAGTGTTGTCAAAGCCAAGCTGAAGAAAACCAACCCGGTGATTCGCATGATGCTGGTCGTGATGATCCGCATGCTTCGGAACATTTCGGAAAAAGTCGACCTGGAAGTTATTGACCTGGAAGCGGTTGCCCAGGCTGCAAAATTTCCGGATGTTCCGCAATCAGCTGGCGAAGAGGATGACGGCGACGTTACGGCACACTGAGAAAACGGTCCGAAAGTACGCAATCCATCAGACATCCAAATGAACCAAGGCAGAAGATGACATGGTAGAAGAAACAAGCCGGATAACCTCGGAAGAGACATTTGAAAATGGCGTTGTTATCTATCGCCGGGGGGATAAAGCGGAACACACTTATCTCCTGAAGGAAGGTAAAGTGGATCTGATCGGTGAAGATGGCACAGTGTCAAGAACGGTCGCCGCGGGCCAGGTTTTTGGGGAAACCGCCTTGGTTTCCATGGATGCGATGCGTATTCACACGGCACGGGTCACAAAGGATTCCAAATGCCTGAAAATCGCGAGGCAGCCCCTTGAAGCGCAACTGCAAAATGAGGATCCCTTTATTGCGGCGCTCTTCCGAATTCTGCAGGGTAACATGTGCAATGTGATGCAGATGAAGAAAATGCCCAAGGAAAAGATGAATGCCCTTGCCAAGGATTTGGCGGAAACAGCTGAATAGCAAGCGAATCGGGTTAGTCTCGGCAAAGTTCCGTACCTTTCTTTGATAGAAAAGACGGCGGAGTTTATGAAGAGGCCAAAGGAAACTTGTAAGAGACTGGCTTTTCGGCATAAATTTTGAAAGTAGATACGCCTGCAATGTTATATGTGAAAAAGTCGGTTTGAAGATGAGCGTGAACACTTCCAGTTCCTTTATTGATTCCGCACGTGAAATACGTGAGAAAATTGGCGGCGAATACGAGCTGCTCGCTGGCTTTTTCGATTCTTTTGCCCGGGATGCCGATTGGCAGAAATTGCAAGAACTGGAAAACACCTACCTGACAGTTCAGCCGGAAAAGCTTTCCGAGCCGACTTTTATGGATTCTGATGAGCCGGACCGTTTTTTCATGATGGTTTCCTGGTTTGTAAATAAATACCGTATTTTGCATTCCTTAGGCCTTCAATCCGCAGAACCCTGCCGGATCCTGGATCTTGGCAGTGGCCCGGGGCATTTTCTGGCGCTGGCAAAATTTGCCGGGCATGAAGCTGTTGGTCTGGATCGGGAAGATCCCTTTTTCTCGGAAATGTCTGAGTTCCTGAATGTTGAACGCAAAGAGGCTGAGATTGCACCCAATACCCCCCTGCCCAATCTTGGTCAGTTTGATTTGGTGTCGGCTCAGAACATTGCCTTCCACATCAACAGTGAGGAAGAGCGTTGCTGGAACGAAGAAGAATGGATTTTCTTCCTGCGTGACCTTTCGGAAAACTGCTTGAATGATAACGGCCGGATATTGCTGCAGTTCAAGAAGGAAGCACCTCTCAAGGATGGGTTATCTCTTGAGGATAAAAGCCTGCCGCGCTTTATGCGGCGAATGGGTGCCCATTTTCTGGAAGACGATTCAGGATTGGGAGTCACCTATTTTGCCGTTTTCACGGAACTGGATAAATTGCGCCAGAAACTGATGATGTTCGGCTGAGCCATTCGAAACTTCCAAGGAAAAACCCCGGTGGATGTTCCCACCGGGGTTTTTTATCTTATTAGAGAAGGTTGTGGTCAGGCCACTTCTTTCTTTGGCTTGACCACGATCACGGGCTCGACCTCACGCAATTGCTCCATCGGGATATGGCAGGCAATCATATGGCCATTGCCGGCATCTTGTGCCTTTGGCATCGCGGAATCGCATTTTTCGCCTAGATAGCGCGGGCAGCGGGTGGAAAACGGGCAACCCTTGGGCGGGTTCAGTGGGCTGGGAATATTGCCCTCCAACACGATTTCTTTCTTATCAATGCTGGTGTCGGCAATCGGCACGGCCGAAAGCAAGGCTTCTGTATAGGGGTGGTAAGGAGGTGCATAAACCTCTTCCACCGTTCCCTGCTCCATGATTTGTCCGAGATACATCACCACAACCCGATCCGATAGGTAGCGCACCACCGACAAGTCATGGCTGATGAAGAGCAAAGTGGTGTCATGCTCTCTCTGGATATCCATCAGCAGACCGGTTACGGCGGCCTGGACAGACACATCAAGGGCGGATACCGGCTCATCGGCAATCACCAGTGGCGGGTTCCCGGCAAATGCGCGGGCAATGCCGATCCTTTGTTTCTGGCCACCGGACAATTGGCGTGGGCGCCTATGGGCAAAATCCCGGGGTAGCTTGACCATATCAAGCAGTTCATCAACTTTTTGCTTAACCTCCTGCGCGTTTTTCGCAACGCCGAATTTGCGCAAGACCCGACCGATCTGGCCTCCCACGGTATGGCTTGGGTTCAAAGTGTCGTTGGGATTTTGAAACACCATCTGCAGGCTGCCGATTTGCTGCGGCGATCGTTTTTGCACTGGCAGGTTGGCAATATCCACATTGCCATAACTGATGTCACCGCCTGTGGCTTGCTCCAGCCCCATCAAAACCTTGGCAAAGGTTGATTTGCCGCAACCGGACTCACCGACGATGGCGACGGTTTCCCGCTTCCTGGCGTTGAAGGTCAGCGTCTCATTGGCTTTGACCCAGCGGGATTTCTTCCCGGTCAGCATGGCCCAAAGGCCGCTGCTCTTTACTTCATAATATTTCTGCAGGTCATTGACCGAGAGCACCACTTCACCCGGTTCCACTTCATCCTGGGGGGGAATCTCAGGATTATAATGTGCCCAGTCAATCTCCTGCCAGCGGGCACAGCGTACCGCATGGCCTGACTGATCATCCACCGTATCCCAAGGGATTCCGGCCATCACATCGCATTGTCCGGATTTGAAATGGTCACATCGCGGCCCGAAATAACAGCCCTGTGGTCGCTGGTGCGGCAGCGGCAGCTGCCCGCGGATCGGGATCAGGGGGGATGCATTCTTATCAGCGGTCGGCAGCGGGATAGAATTAAACAGCCCGCGTGTGTAAGGGTGGCGCATGATATCGAACACTTCATTGACAGTGCCGATTTCAACCGCCTGTCCGGAATACATCACACAAACCCGGTCGCAGGTTTCCAGGATCAGCCCCATATTATGGGAGATATAGATCATGGACGTGCCAAATTCCTCGCTGATCTCTTTGATGAGCTTCACGATCCCAGCCTCGACGGTCACATCCAGCGCCGTGGTCGGCTCATCCAGCAGTAGCAGGGATGGGTTGGAGAGCAGCGCCATGGCGATAACCACTCGCTGCTGCTGGCCACCGGAGATTTGATGCGGATAAGCATTCATAACCCGGGAAGCGTCTGGAAGCTTCACCTTTTCGAGCATTTCCGCGGACCGGCGGAAGGCTTCTTCCCGGGTGCAGTTTGTCTCGTGATACAGGGGCACTTCCATCAGCTGTTCGCCAATGGTCATGGACGGGTTGAGCGCAGCCATCGGCTCTTGATAGATCATCGCAATGTCAGAGCCGCGCAACTGGCGCAATTCCTCTTGGCTCATCTCATTCATGTCCCGGCCCTTGAACTTGATCGAGCCGCCGACAATGCCGCCATTGGAACCCATATATTGCATGATTGCCATGGCGACTGTGGATTTGCCACAGCCGGATTCGCCGACGATGCCGATGCTTTCCCCTGGCTTGAGAGTCAGGTTGAAATCCACCACGGCCGGGATTTCCCCGGCGCGGGTGAAATAGGAAATGCACAAACCTTCAATATCAAGGATCGGTTCCTGGCCGGTATTTTCTGAATTATTCATGGTCAGGCCTCCCTTAATCGCGGATTGAGACTTCACGCAGGCCATCGGCCAGCAGATTGAACCCGAGCACAAGCAGGGACACCGCCAGTGCCGGGACAAGGGTCATATGGGCAAAGCCCGCCCCGGCGAAAGACCGGGTTTGGGTAATCATGCCACCCCAATCCGGGTCCGGAGGTGGCAACCCCAGGCCCAGGAAGCCAAGCGCCCCAATGGTGATGGTGGTATAGCCCATGCGCAGGCAGGCATCGACAATCAAAGGCCCCCTGGCATTGGGCAGAATTTCCACGAGCATGATCCAGAGGCCGCTTTCACCTCTGGTTTGGGCGGCGGCCACATAATCCCTGGTTCTAAGGTCTAGTGTCAGGCCACGCACGATACGCATGATGCCGGGTGAACTGGCAAAGACCACGGCAAAAACAATGTTGGCCCCAGACGCCCCGATCTGGGTGATGATCAGGACATAGAGCACCATAACGGGGAAAGAGAGGATGACATTGGCCACGAAAGAGATCAGTTCATCCACCCAGCCACGGTAGTAACCGGCCAGCAGGCCCATGATGATACCGACGATATAGGCCGATATGGTCGCCAGTGTCGCATAGAACAAAACCCGTTGCCCGCCCCAGACGACGCGCGAAAGAATGTCGCGCCCAAGATGGTCAGTTCCCAACAGGAAATATTCCCCATTGGGTCCTTCCGTGCCCGGCAGGGCAAATGGCAGGATCGGGAGGTTCGGATCATAAGGAGCCACAATCGGGGCCAGAATGGCCAGTAGGAAGAAGAAGGCGACAATGCTGCCTCCCAGCAAACCCACAGGGCTTTCCCTTAGCAAAGCGATCCCTCTCAGGATCTGAATGATCATCGGGGTCGGTTTGGCGACATAGTCGTTGTTGGTGGTATCGGTCATAATCACCCGTCCCCTTAATTGAACCGGATCCGGGGGTTCAGCAGCGTATAGCCGATATCCCCGATGGTTTGTGAGAGAACGGCCACGAAGACCGCGGCCAGGCCGCAGGCTTCGATCACGAAGATATCCTTACGCAATGCCGCATCCAGCAGTAATGCGCCAAAGCCTTTGTAACCAAAGGCATATTCGGTGACCACCACGCCCGAAAGCA
This sequence comes from Aestuariispira insulae, assembly GCF_003385955.1. Taxonomy (GTDB): domain Bacteria; phylum Pseudomonadota; class Alphaproteobacteria; order UBA8366; family Aestuariispiraceae; genus Aestuariispira; species Aestuariispira insulae. Next base: position 316,886 of record NZ_QRDW01000004.1, on the reverse strand, counting down.
ACCAGTTGAGCTGCAGCATGATGACGGTAAAGGGCGCAATCAAGGCGTTGCGCAGCGCATGTTTCACGATGACGCGCTTATAGGGGATGCCTTTGAGGATTGCGGTCCGAATGTAATGGGTCGTCATCACTTCGGCCATGGAGGCACGTGTCATACGGGCGATATAGCCAAAACCGTAGAGCACCAGAACCATGGTCGGCAGGATCAGCTGCATGATGTCAAAACCATTGGACATGGCAGATGACCCCGGCAGCAGATCCAGGCTGTAGACAAAAATAACGGAGAGCAGAACAGCGCTGGCATATTCCGGAACAGAGGTTGTGCCGATCGAGAGGACGGAAATGAACCGGTCCAGGAAGGAGCCTTCTTTCATGCCGGCCAGCACACCGAGGATTAGCGCCATGGGCACCATGATTGCAAATGTGGCGGCTGCCAGGATGCCGGTATTGCCAAGACGGCTCCAGAATATCTCCGCAACAGGGCGCTTATACTGAACCGAGACACCGAGATCACCGGTTACAACCCTGCCCAGCCATTCGAGGAAGCGCACGAGGATAGGCTTGTCATAGCCATGCTCCTGCAACCAGATAGTCAATTGTTCCTGCTGGGCGTAAGGGCCGAGCACACCGCGTGCGATCGAATAAGGATCGCCTTCATTTGCCAGAAATAGAAGAAATGCAACAACAAGCATAACAAGCAGCATCATGCCCAGTCGCTTTAAAAGTAAAATACCCATGAAATGTCACCCTGATCAGAGCCCGGAAGGATTATCCGGCAAATGCATTAAGTTCCATTGAACTGCACCAAGACCCGACTGTTTTTATGAACAGTTTCTGGATCTGAGACTTCCCAAAGAGTGAGAAGTCGGGGGCCGCCGTTCGGCAGCCCCCTCTTCTTCAAATCAGGCATCGTCGAGATAAACATTCTCGAACTGATGATAGAAGGTCGGGTGGGTCTTGAAGTTTTTGACCCGTTTATTCGCGGCCTTGAAGATGGATCGCCAGAACGGCTGCGGGATGACGGCGGCATCCTGCAATATCTGTTGCGGTTTTTCCATTTTCTTGGTGCGTTCCGCCACGTCCAGGGTCCCTTCTGCCTCGCTGAGCGCGGCGTCGAATTCAGCACTGGCAAAATGGGTTTCGTTCCACGGCACGCCGGAACGATAGCCCAGAGAAAGCACCATGGTGCCGAGCGCCCTGTGGGTCCAGGTGGTAAGGCCGAATGGGGTTTTGTCCCAGACCTCCCAATATTGGTTGGACGGCATTTTGTTGATGTTGAGACGAATCCCACCAGGCTCACATTGGGTTTTGAAAGCTTCGCATACAGCTGTTTCCCAAGGACCATTGGTATCACCAACGTCAATAGTGAGCTCGATGCCGTCTGCATAGCCGGCCTCAGCCAGCAAGGCCTTGGCTTTTTCCGGATCGCGCTTGAGCGCCGGAAGTTGGAAATATTCCGGATGCAGTGGTGCCACATGATGGTCTTCCGCCGCCGTACCGCGGCCACGATAGGCAATGTCCAGAAGTGCCTGGCGATCCATACAGGCCTGAACGGCTTTGCGGACCCGGATGTCATCAAACGGTTTTTGATCCACCTGCATGCGCAACACACCGGTCTGGGCGGTGACAGCTTCATGGATATCCACATTCGGCAACCGCTCAATGATGTCCAACTGGGTGACGCCCAACTGATAGATCATGTCGACCTGATCCGACGCGATTGCACCTACGGCAGCGTTCAGATCCTCGCCCAGATCGATATAATGGATTTCATCAAGGTAGAAATTACCTTTCCACCAGTCTCGGTTTTTACGCAGCACCGCTTTTTCACCGATTCGGAATTCAGCCAGTTCAAAGGCATGGGTGCCGATCGGGTTTTTGGAGAGATCCGGTTCATAATCTTTGCCGAAACCGCGATGGGTGATAGCAGTCGGATAGTTATAGAAGTTTTCCGGCATGGCCAGGGCGGCTGACTTCAGATTGAACCGGACCGCGTGATCATCGACCTTTTCAATGGCACCGGCAATGCCTTGTTTGGTCATAACCGCATTGCCGTTTTCATCTTTTTTGCCGGAATCGACCTGCTCAACCATGGCATCGAAGAGGCCCAGGTTCGAAGACCCGGTTGCCGGATCCAGCCAGCGGGTTACGGCCGCCACAACGTCGTCGGCGTTGAAATCATCGCCGTTGGACCATTTCACGCCCTTCTGAAGATAAAAAGTCCAGGTCTTCAGGTCGGCAGAGGCTTCCCAACGTTCTGCAAGATAGGGCCGGGTAATATTGTCGGTGCCTGTGACGGTCAGATATTCGACCAGGAAACGGGCAATATTTGATTTTTCAACCCACGGGAAAGTGGCCGGGTCTGTCATGTCCTGAACCGGCATAGCCATACGAAGCGTGCCGCCGGGTTTACCCTGAGCCATTGCTTCAGGGATGAAGCGGTTGCCGGTCAAAAGGCCCGACATTCCGTAAGCAGCGGGTGCGGCCATGCCCAGAAGCGCCGCCGTGCGAACAAATTCGCGCCGGTCGACAAGCCCGGTGCGATGCTGTTCCGCGATCTCAGGTATATATTCGTGGATTTCCCCACCAAGCGCCCTGGTTGCGCGCCCGATAAATCTGTACTTGCTTCGCATATGCCGTCTCCCTCCTGGCCACTCCGTGGCAGGGCACGTCATGCGCACGCGATCAAGCCCGTGAGAAACTTTTCTCCCGAGAAGAACTGCTGAATTTAGATTTTCCTAGCAAGTCCTGTTTCACGCCCGTTTTGGTGCCTACGCTGGCCAGATTGTCTAGCTCGTTATTAGTTTTGCCTGCAATTTCAACAGGCCTCCCAATCGGTTCACCTGCAAAGTATGAACGTCCCTTATATTCATAGTCAATGGAAGAGGTTCTTTTTTGTCCGGAATCCGGCATGCTTTATTCGAAAAACGCCACGGCCTGTCGCGAATAGTGAAAACTGAACAATGTCAACCACGCACACAGCAACAGGTTTGTGGATTTGAGTTATTGATTTTTCTAATTATTTTTAGTGTGACACAATTTTGTGATGCTTGCCGAAAATGTCCGGTGAGCACTTCAATGTTTATATCTGCCGCTTTAGCTTTTCGATAAAGGCGGGAATCTCATTTGCCTGAATGGTCGCGGCTTTCACCAAGCCGTCAAAATGGTCAATCAGTGTTCGGATATGTTCTCTGGTGTTAAAGACAAAATACATCTGCCCCATGTAGATCGCAGCGCGTTTTGGTCCGAAAACCGTATAGGGTGCGGCATGATGTGTGAGGCCGTTATAGAGAAACAAGCGCAATTTCGGATAGAGCTCATCCATGACAGTGGCGATGCGATCAAGTTGTTCAAGGCGCACTTCCCGGTCCAACCCATCCCAAATCCCCTCGCCCCGGGCAAATGTTTCAAGCATCTGGAAAGATGTGCATATTTCCATGTCTGCATCGGGAAGCCTGGAATATTCCAATTTGTCTTCACTGGCGGTAATGGCCTGGATTGGTGATTTAGAGGCAAAGGACTGAAATTCGAACTGTAAAACCGCCTGTGTTTTTACAAGATCCGGAAGACCGGCCGGGACATAGCGTATTTTATATCCGACAGCTTCCTTATGCCAAACCGCGAGGCATTCGTCTGTCGGCACATCCGATGTCAGTGAAATCTCGATAGAATCCTTTAGGATAGCGGCACCAAGACGGGCTTCGTTGCTTAGTCCTAGCAGCCAGTCCAGGCTGACTTGAAGGGATTTGGCCATCGAAGCAACCGTTTCAGCGCGTGGAAGGCGTTCGTTGTCCGTGGACAGCAGCTGAGACAGGGTAGACCGGTCTATGCCTGATACGCGCGCCAGTGCAGATTTGTTCATATCCGCTGCTTTCATGGCCTCTGTCAGCCGGTTACGAAACAGGCGGACGGTTTCGCGTCTATCCCTCGTCAGCATATTCTCTCCTGATCGAACTATCTCAGTGTGGTGATAAAAATCAACATAATAATATTAAATCAACTAGTCATATGAATTGTATCGTTGCGTGATAAAAGATTACAACTCCCTCGTTGTTCCATGCAAGTTTTGAAGCCATCTAATTGTTTAGATGGAAAAATAAGCATGAGGATGAAAATTAGCGATGTCACAGGACCGGATCAGGGCAGTTTATCGTGCATATGAATGGCCGACCTGGCTTGTGATTATTGCCGTTTATGGTGGTTGGTTCCTGCTGACGTTCCATGCGTCTTCAATGAGCTGGTGGCAACTGATGCCACTGGGGGCGATCTTGATTTGCTGGCATATGCATATTCAGCATGAAATCTTGCACGGCCATCCTACCAAATGGACCTTTGTGAATTCCTTGCTGGGTTGGCCGCCGTTAAGTCTTTGGATCCCCTATTCCATCTACCGGGAAAGTCATATCCGGCATCATGCCGCAGACCAATTGACCAGCCCCGGTCAAGACCCCGAAAGCTTTTATGTGGATGCATCGGAATGGTGTCGCTATCCGCGTTGGAAAAAGCGACTATATATCTTCAATCAGTCCCTGCTAGGACGCTTTCTGGTCGGGCCGTTTCTGGCCATGGGTGGGTTATTGACACAGGAAGGAAGGATGCTGTTACAGGGAGATTTCAGGCATTTACCGGCATGGGGGTTTCATGGCGCACTGGTGGCTATTATCGCCTGGTATCTTGAAAATGTGTGTCAGTTACCGTTTTGGCAATACATCCTGACATTTGCGCTACCGGGCACGTCTTTGGCATTGCTGCGGTCGTTCCTGGAACATCGACCTGCCGCAGAACCAGGCCACAGGACGGCTATTGTCGAAGGAGGCTTCTTCACACGCTTCCTGTTTTTGAACAACAACCTGCATGTGGTGCATCATGATCACCCCGGCCTGCCCTGGTACCGGATTCCCGCTTTTTATCGTGCCAATCGCGAAGCGATTTTGATGCATAACGGCGGTTATTTTTACAGATCCTATAGCGAGGTTTTCCGGCGTCATTTCTGGAAAGCTAAAGATATCCCGAAATATCCCTTTGCGAGAATCTGAACTCAAGACTGAGGATGCCCGGCCAATTGTGCCGGGCATTTCTTTTACGGGTTTTACTCGTGCCTGCTTTCTGACCTAATGGCCGCAGCAAAGGGATTAACGACCTCAATTCGGGAAAAAACAAAATGACGAACCCAACAAGGTTTACCCGTGGCGATGTGGAGCTGATCGCCCGGGAAACCCGCTTTAAAGGCTATTTCCAAGTCGATGAATATACCCTCCGCCATCGCAAATATGATGGTTCCTTTTCGGATCCCATCAAGCGGGAGATTTTTGAACGAGGTCACGCGGTCGTCTGCCTTCCTTATGATCCGGTTCGTGATGAAGTTGTCCTGATTGAACAGTTCCGACCCGGTGCCTATGCCAGCGGGCGGGAGGATTGTTGGCTGGTTGAGACGATCGCAGGAATCATTGAGAAAGGTGAAAGCCCTGAAGATGTGGCCAAGCGTGAAGCGTTTGAAGAAGCCGGATGTGAAATATCGGATCTGGTGGAAGCCGGCAACTTCATGCCCAGCGCCGGCGGTTGTTCAGAAGAAAATGTTCTTTTTATCGCCCGTTGCGACGCGAGAACTATTTCCGGACATCATGGACTGGATGATGAAGGCGAGGATATCAGAGCTTTCACACTGGCTTTTGATCAGGCGCTCGAGGCTGCAATCCAAGGAAAACTGGTGAATATGTCGCTGGTGACAGCACTCTTTTGGCTGTCATTCAAAAGGCAGGACTTGCGTTCACGCTGGCTAGGACTTAAATAGAATGTAGATTCATTTAAAGGACACTAAAGAAATGGAATTTAGAGCGGATTTCGTGGATGCCGTTGGCAATACGCCCCTGATCAAACTGCGCGGCCCATCCGAACTGACCGGCTGCACCATTTTGGGTAAGGCGGAATTCATGAATCCCGGCGGTTCGGTCAAGGACCGGGCGGCTAAGGCCATCATTCTGGATGCTGAGCAAAAGGGATTGCTGCGGCCGGGCGGTGTTATTGTTGAGGGAACGGCGGGCAACACCGGTATCGGCCTTGCGCTTGTTGGTAATGCCCGCGGCTATCGGACGGTGATCGTCATTCCGGAAACGCAGTCTCAGGAAAAGAAGGACATGCTCAGACTGGCGGGTGCCGATTTGCGTGAAGTGCCTGCTGTTCCCTACAAGGATCCCAACAACTATGTGAAATATTCCGGGCGTTTGGCAGAGGAAATCGCGGCCAGCGAGCCCAATGGTGCGATCTGGGCCAATCAATTCGACAATATCGCCAATCGCCAGGGACATATCGAGACAACTGGTCCTGAGATCTGGGAACAGACCCAGGGTAAGGTCGATGGGTTTATTTGCGCGGTTGGCACCGGGGGAACCCTTGCAGGGGTTGCTATGGCCCTGCGCGAACACAATAAGGATATCGTGATTGGCCTGGCTGATCCGATGGGCGCAGCGCTCTACAATTTCTATAAAAACGGCGAATTGAAATCTGAAGGCAGTTCCATCACGGAAGGCATTGGCCAGGGGCGCATTACAGCCAATCTTGATGGCGTGGATTTTGATGAACCGTTCCAGATCTCTGACCAGGAAGCCCTGCCCGTTTTGTTTGATCTCTTGAAACATGAAGGGCTTTGCCTGGGCGGTTCTTCCGCTATCAATGTTTTGGGCGCGATGAAACTTGCCAAAAAAATGGGGCCGGGGAAAACCATCGTCACCGTTCTGTGTGATTCCGGATCTCGCTATCAATCCAAGCTCTATAACCCCGAATTTCTCAAAAGCCAGGAGCTGCCCGTACCTGACTGGCTTTGACCTCGCTGTGCCGGCAATATCTTGGAAAAGCGCACTTCCGGGTGCGCTTTTCTTTTTGTTCGGCTGTATCGAGACAATTAAGACGTTGACCCCTGCCCGGCTTGTGCGGACCATTGCATGAAATGATGAAAATATCTGGCCAGGTGAGGATGAAGTGACTGAAGCCTTGTATCGTGAAGATGCCTATCTGCGTGAATGCAGTGCGACCGTAACCGCCATAAATGATCGTGGTGGTATTATTCTTGATAAAACGGTGTTTTATCCCACTGGTGGCGGCCAACCAGGTGACAGCGGTTGTTTTGAGCTTCCGGGAGGACGTCGGCTGGTTATCGCGACCACGGTTAAGGGGGATGGCCCGGACGAAATCATCCATGTGCCTGCCGCTGAACAGGACATGCCAGCGGTTGGAGATCAGGTGAAAGCCGTCATCGACTGGGAAAGACGCTATCGCCATATGCGCATGCATAGCGCCATGCATCTAATGTGTTCTGTTGTCCCTTGTGGAGTGACCGGCGGGCAGGTCGGTGAAGCCAAAAGCCGCCTTGACTTTGATATTGGTGACCACGTCCTTGATAAAGAAGAAATAACCAGATCTATCAATGAATTGGTGGAGAATGATGAACTGGTTTCTGCGCAATGGATTTTGGATGCAGAGCTGGATGCGAGCCCGGACTTGGTGAGGACCATGTCTGTGCAACCGCCGCGCGGCAGCGGCAGGATCCGCCTGGTCAAGATTGGCGAGGCTACGGATCTTCAACCCTGTGGTGGAACCCATGTGAAACGAACCAGTGAAATCGGGCGGATATCCGTTTCAAAAATCGAAAATAAGGGGAAGCGGAATCGACGGGTGAATATTATTTTTGAATGACTTATCAATCGGTTCTTACGGCAAAGGGATGACAACTGTCAGCGATTCGAGCGGTTCCTTTTGCTGTTCGGGTGTGCAGGCCGACGAAATATGCTGGCCGGTCTGCCCCTTCCGGTCCGACCGGTAAAAGCAGCCGCTCGAACAGGATCATCGCATTCGGGGCCGAAGTTTCCAGATAGGACATGTAACGCGGCTCACAGCTGTTGATCGCATCCTGATAATCCTCCATCAGGATCTGATAGCTTTCCGCTGGGAATATTTCGTCAAGAAACCGGCCATTGACATCTGTTCCAATGGTTTCAACCATCTCTTTTCCGGCCAAGCGATATTGAAAACGTATCGGCCTGTCATTCTCATAGATGATATCTATGATGAACAAACCACCGGATAAGTGAGGAAATTCCAAGAGGTCAATCTCATGGATATCCGGCATCTGCCGGCTGCCTTTTTTGTTCCGCCAGAATTTAATAAAATTCTGCAGGTCCGGGTGCATTTCCTTTGGCAGGCCCTGGCACCGTTCAAATCTATTCATTTCTTTTCATCACCCACACTTTTGCAGCCAATATCACTTAATCGGACAGGTGTTAAGATCGCGTTAAGAGAAGGCGAATTCAGTCATTTGCCTTCTCGTATAACGGAAAGGTCCTATTCTTACTGCCTAAGCGATCCCCTCCACAGCACAGGACTTGGAAAAAGCAATGAAATTCGGGTGCAAAATGGGCCGCTAAGGGCTAAACCGTTCTAATGGATGCGCGAAATCATGCCAGGGAGGCACAAGATGACCACTAGTGAACTGCCCAGTCTCGTCGAAGCTGGTTGGCTGAAAGAGAATATCGATCGTTCAGACCTTCGTGTTATTGATGCATCCTGGCATATGCCGACGTCCGGCCGGAATGCCCGCGAGGAGTATGGTAACGGCCATCTGCCGGGGGCGGTTTTCTTCGATATCGATGCGGTTTCAGACCCCACCCATGACATGCCCCATATGCTTCCGCAGCCGGTTGATTTCGAAAAAGCGGTCGCGGATCTTGGGATTAGGAATGATGATTGCGTAGTGGTCTATGACGTACACGGCCTATTTTCCGCGGCGCGCGTCTGGTGGATGTTCCGGGTCTTTGGCCATGAAAAAGTGGCGATCTTAAATGGTGGGTTAGAGGCCTGGAAGGCAGTAAACGGGGCCATGGAAACCGGTTTCCCCAATGTAACCGCAAGCCGTTTCAGAGCGACATATCATGCCGAACGAGTGCGGTCTTTGAAGGATATGGAACATAATCTGGTTGAAAACAGGGATTTGGTGATCGATGCCCGCTCCGCCGCCCGGTTTTCCGGCGAGGCTCCTGAACCGCGCCCTGGTCTACGTGGGGGCCATATGCCGGGTGCCAAGAACTTGCCTTTTGACACGTTGTTGGAAATGGATAGTAAAAAGGTCCTGCCGATCAGCAAGCTCCGCAGCCTGCTCGCACCCCTAGCGCCCGCGTCAGGGCAAGGCCTCGTTTTCAGCTGTGGTACCGGTGTGACGGCTTGTGTGTTGGCCTTTGGATTCCATCTGATCGGTAAGGATGATACGGCTGTTTATGATGGGTCCTGGACGGAATGGGCTTCTCAATCGGACACACCTGTCGAGGTGGGGTAAGAATGCCAGAACTCTCCATTCGTGACTTTCGGGACGGGGATTTGGATGCTGTGGTCGGTCTTTGGACGGATTGCGGCCTTGTTCGCCCCTGGAATGATCCGGAAGAGGATATTGCTCTGGCTCTGAATACCCAATCATCCAGATTGATTGTCGGGCTGCTGGACGACCGCATTGTCGGGTCGGTTTTATGTGGTTTGGATGGCCATCGAGGCTGGCTCTATTATTTTGCCGTTGCCCCTGATTGTCAGGGAAAAGGCTTTAGCAAGCCTCTGTTGACTGAGGCGGAAGAATGGCTGGCATCCCAGGGGGCGCCGAAGGTGGAATTGATGGTCCGCACCAGTAACAACGGGATTCTCTCATATTATCATGCAGCGGGTTATCAGCATGAAGATGTCGCCGTCCTGTCCAAATGGCTCAATGATGAAACTGAGACCAGAAAAGAAGAGAGCCGTGATTTACCGGTAACGGTGACCTGGCTGGAGATGACGGCCCCCCCTTTGCGCCCGGCCATACCGGTTCCCTCAATTGGCATTCCGTTATCCCTCACCCGTGTACAGTCACCATCCCTCTCCTTCTATCGTTATCTCTATAACACCGTGGGAGAACCCTGGTTGTGGTGGGAACGTCGGGCGATGCCGGATGAGGATCTGCAAAGGGTGATTCAGTCCGCCGACACCGAGATCTATCTCCTGTCTGTCGGCAGTAATCCGGCGGGGTTTGTTGAGTTGAATGCAATCCGGACACTAAGGACCGTTGAAATTGCCTATTTCGGCCTGGTCCCGGATTTCATTGGCATGGGGCTTGGTGGTTACTTGCTGGACTGGGCTATCCGCACAGCCTGGGCCCATGAAAGCCGGCCGGAACGGCTGGAAGTTAATACCTGCACGCTGGATCATCCTGCTGCACTGGCAACCTATCAAAAAGCTGGCTTCACGCCATATAGGCAGGAAGAAAGGCAAGTGCCGGATCCAAGGCTAAATGGCATTCTGCCATATGATTTACCCTTGCCTGCCCGAGATCCGCGGGCATGAACAATGAAAAAGTATGAACGGAGAGACAGTGAAATGATGATCGGTGTTCCAAAGGAAATTAAGCCACAGGAAGGCCGCGTGGCTCTGTTGCCCAATCTTGTGTCTGATTTGGTCAGGGATGGCTTTGGCGTCAATGTTCAATCCGGCGCAGGTTTGCTTTCCGGTGCGACAAATGACGACTATGCTGCGGCCGGTGCAACCGTCATGAACAGTATGGAAGCGGTTTATGCGGAAAGCGGACTGATCTTCAAGGTGAAGGAGTTTCTGGAGCCGGAATATCCGCTGCTGCGCGAAGACCATATCCTGTTTACCAATATCCATCCGGCGGCAACGCCCCAGCAAGTGGATGTCCTGCTGGAGCGCGGCCTTGTGGCTTTTGCGGCTGAAGACACCCATGAATTCGGTTCGCCAAACTGTGCGCTGGCCGGTGAGGTTGGTGCGTTTGAAGGCATTCGTCTCTGTTTTGCCCAGCATGGCGGGTCTGGGCGCCATTTCCTGCCGCATTTTGGATCCCAACCGATCAAGGCGGCTGTTATCGGTCTTGGCAATGTCGGGCGTGGTGCCTTACGGGTCTTGCTGTCGCTTGGCGTGGAAGTGGTTGGTTTCGATATTTCTGACGGCATCCGCTATCGCACTGAACAGGATTGGGATGCCACGAATTTCAGCACTGCAGACATCGGTGACTTCGTCCATCGCACGTCAGAGTTCGACCTGATCGTGAACTGCGTGTTATGGCCAAAGCATCGTGATGATCATCTGATCAGTCGGGCACAGTTAAAACAGCTGAAACCGACCGCTGTGATCACAGATATTTCCTGTGACGCGGGAGGTGCGGTTGAAACCTGTCGCCCGACCACCTGGCAGGAACCGACCTATCGCGAGGAGGGGATTACGCATTTTTGCGTCGACAATATTCCTGGCAGCGTGCCCGTGGCGGCAAGTGCCGGATATGGCAAAGCTCTGGTGCCCCATATCCGCAATATCCTGGCCAATGGCTGGCGCGAGGCAGCACGCTCCAATGCCTGGCTGCGCCGTGGCTTGGTTTGTGCCGAGGGCACTTTGACCCATGCGGAAACTGCCCGCTTGCAAAACCGGGAACGGTTGGATCCCGAAGCCTATCTCGCGGAGTGAATAGGATCGTTTGATTTAGCCGTCTGTGAGGCGGCAAACATAATCGGCGATGGCCAGGGACGCGGTCAATCCGGGTGATTCTATGCCAAACAGATTGACCAGTCCCGGCACTCCATGATCAGACGGGCCCTGGATGACAAAATCCGCGGCCGCCTCATTTGGGCCGGCAATTTTGGGCCTGATGCCGCTATAACCAGGCATCAACGCTCCATCTCTTAATCCTGGCCAGTAACTGCGTACGGCGTCATAGAAACTGTTTGCCCGGGCCGGGTCCACCGGATATTCCAGCTGATCAATCCATTGAGTATCGGGTCCGAATTTTGCCTGGCCCCCCAGATCCAGTGTCAGGTGAACGCCGAGCCCAGCCTCGTCCGGCATGGGATAAATCAGATGGCTGAAGGGTGCCTTGCCATCTAGAACAAAATAGTTCCCTTTGCACAGATATTCCTTGGGTATATTGTCCGGATTCAAGCCCGCTATTCTGCGGGCTAGAGACGGTGCCGCAAGGCCCGCAGCATTGATAACCAGATTTGCAGTCAGTTCCATGGGAGCCTCCCCGCCGGTTATCAGACGGATGGCTCCGTTATCCAGTGTTTCTCCTTCGCGAACCGGGGATTGGAATGCGATCATGGCGCCATGGGCCTCACTGTCGCCTTGCAGAGCCAGCATATAGCCGTGACTGTCTATGATGCCGGTCGAGGGGGATAATAATGCGGCGACACAGTTCAATTCTGGCTCCAATGATTGAGCTTGCCCCTGATCAAGGGGGGTAAGGTCATCCACGCCGTTGGCAATTGCTTTTTGCTGAATACCTTCTATCTGCGCGACTTGCGCATTCGCACTGGCCACGATCAATTTGCCGCACCGCCGATATTCCACTTTAAAAGCTTCACAGAATTGATAGAGCGCTTTATTGCCTTCCAGGCAAAGGCGTGCTTTCAGGCTGCCTTGCGGGTAATAAATGCCGGCATGGATCACCTCACTGTTGCGCGAGCTGATTCCGGTACCAATAGCATCTTCTGCCTCAAGGATAATCACATCACGGCCTTGGCGGGCCAGAGCCCTTGCGACCGCCAGGCCTACGACCCCGGCACCAATGACCACACTGTCGACAGTTGCCTTGTCCAACTTACCATTCCCTCGCTTGCTCAATACCTATACCGCTGCTATCACGTCCTAAATGCATGATCAATCGGCCTTTGGCAGGCATCGTGTTGCTGAGAGAATGACTTGGGCCCAGAGTGAAAGAGAGATTCATGAAAGACGACAGCCTTTTGGCCCATGCCGGGCGCCATCCGTTCAAAAACAAAGGTGTGGTCAATCCGCCGGTCTATCATGCCTCGACCATTCTATTTCCCACATTGGATAGCTTTCACGGCCGCGATCCAAAAGTGAAAGTGACCTACGGTCGGAAAGGCACACCGACCAGCCACGCGCTGGAGGATGCGGTTTGTGCGCTGGAAGGCGGTGCCGGCACGGTGACAGCCTCTTCCGGCCTTGGTGCAGTTACAACGGCCATTCAGGCCTGCACCAAAGCAGGTGATCATGTTCTGATCACAGACAGTGTTTATGCGCCAACCCGCCTCTATATGGATAAGATGTTGGCCCGTTTCGGCGTGACAGTGGAGTATTACGAGCCGACGATTGGGGCCGATATCGAGAAATATATCAAACCAGAAACAGCCATGATCTTCATGGAAGCGCCGGGATCCTGGACCTTTGAAATGCAGGATGTGCCGGCCATCGTTTCGGTGGCCAAGAAACATGAAATTTTGACCATCATCGACAATACCTGGTCCGCCGGATATTTCTTCAAACCCCTGTCGCTTGGGGTGGATATTTCCGTCCAGGCCGCGACAAAATACATCGTGGGCCATTCCGATGCCATGATGGGGGTGATCACCTGTAATGAAGCCACCCTACCCCGGGTGCGTGAAGCCGCATGGCTTTTGGGCATGTGCGCCGGTCCGGATGATTTGTATCTGGCCCAGCGCGGGCTTCGTTCCATGGGAACCCGACTTCGCCAGCATCATGAAAATGGGGTCAAGCTGGCCAATTGGCTCAAAAACCGGCCGGAAGTGACGCGAGTCATGCATCCGGCCCTGCCTGATGATCCGGGGCATGAGATTTGGAAGCGGGATTTCACCGGCGCCTGCGGTTTATTCGGGTTTGTCATGAATGAAGTGCCGGAAAAAGCCCTGGCTGCCATGCTGGAGGGCCTGCATTTCTTTGGCATGGGTTATAGCTGGGGTGGATTTGAAAGCCTGTTGATCCCGGTCAACCCCAATAGCGTGCGTACCGCAGCGAAATGGGATGGCGAGGGCCAGACTATGCGTATGCATGTCGGTCTTGAGGATGTGGAGGATCTGATTCTGGATCTAGAAGCCGGGTTTGAACGCCTGAAACAGGCTCTTTGATACTCCGACAGGTGAAAATCTGTAAGTTTGCTGGAAAATCAACAAAAAACGCTTATCTTGAAGGAATGATTCCATAGCCCTGAGATCCAGCACCCGGCTCTCCCAGGGCTTTCCTGCCGGGGTTGCTAGGAATGACTATGGACAGCCATCAGATTCCCAACATTCTTGCACCGGAGGATCAGGCAAGACTGCTGTTGCGCGAAACCGACGGCTGGGCACTTTCCCCTGTTTTGGACTGGATGTTCAGTTCTTCGGCAAAAACGCTGGATGCCACGGAATTGTTGCGTGGACTTGTGGATGAATTGCTGGCGGTCGGCGCGCCGATTAATCGAATCCGTTATTCCTTTTGGACCATTCATCCACAAATTGCGGCGATTACCTTTATCTGGACCAAAACCGATGACCATATTGAACAGGTTTCGGTCCCGCATGGCATTCGCGAAACGGGTGCATGGATCGGCAGCCCGGCGGAAAAGGTTGTCAATACTCAGCAATTGCAGCGCTATCGTATGGATGAGCTGGATTTTGATAAAGAACATCCGGTGTTGCGGGAACTGCATGTACAAGGCGTTACAGATTACGTCGGTATTCCCATGCGGGCTGCCAGCGGCGAGTATCACACTGTTTTTATCTCCACAGATCGGCCAGTTGGGTTTTGCGACCAGGACATAAGTAAATTCAACAGGATGTGTGACTTCCTTCAGCCAAAAGTCGAGGTTTTGGCCATGCGAAGCATGTCTGTGGAATTATTGAATACCTATGTCGGAGCCAGGACGGGACAGCGCGTGTTGCGTGGCCAGATCAAGCGGGGCGACGGAGAGTTGATCGAAGCGGCCTTGTGGTTCAGCGATCTGCGGGATTTCACTGCACTGACCGAGAGCCTCCCTGCTGAGGAATTGCTTGATGTGTTGAACACATATTTTGAATTTGTGTTTGACGCCGTCAATGAATTTGGCGGTGAAGTGCTACGCTTTATCGGCGATGCTATGTTAATCGTCTTCACCGCTGAAACAGCCGGCGGCCCCAAAGAAGCCTGCCGTGCCGCCCTTAAGGCCGCAGAAAGAGCATTCCTGTCCCTCGCATCTTTTAACGAAGGCAGGGAGAAACAGGGAAAACCTGAGATCCGGTTTGGCGTCGGCCTGCATGAAGGCACCGTCATTTACGGTAATGTCGGTGCGCCGGCACGCCTTGATTTCACTGTCATGGGGCCTGCAGTGAACAGAACGGCACGCCTTGAAGGGTTGACCAAGGATGTGGGCTGTCCCTTGTTAATGTCTAAGGATTTCGCGGCCATTGCAGATGTGGAGACCGTGTCCAGAGGCATTCACAAAATGCGAGGGGTGGAAGAACCTCAGGAAGTATTCTCGCTGCAATCTTGCCAGGGGATTTGACTGTCTGGAAAAACGGCAATGTTATGTCGGAATAATTTACAAAATTAACTTTCCCCAAATTTCTCATTACATTTCAGTGTTGAAATGATTAAGAGAATCTGACTGGCATTTCTATTGCTTGAAGATGTCAAACGCCTATATGCGTTGAACAGACAATGACGCGGCATTCAGATCGCATTCACATCTGGGAGGGGACGGGGCATGACGGCGGCTTGGATATTGGATATCTATGCTAAATCTCCTGCAGCGTTGTTCGATCCGCGGGACATGAAGCTGTTTTCAGAGCTATATGACTTTATTCAGATCAGGGATATCGAATTGTTGCGGCATGCAGATTTGACCGACAGCATCCCTTATTCCCGGATACGTTTCCTCAAAAAACTCGTGCTGCGTTGGAATAAAGGCGGCTATCGGTTTCAGGATCGCGAGTTGCAGGAGAAACTGGAACGTCTGCTGGCGACAGCAGACGACCTGGATATTGAAATTTTCAAACATGGAATGCCCCTGCCCTCACAAGCCAACAGATTCCTGCTTGTGCCGCCGCGAGAAAAGCTGGCTGGGGAATATTCCGCCGTGACCCGGCAAAACCTGGCTCAGATTCGAAGCCTCATCAGGCTTCTTTGGCAACATTTTGCCGCCTTGGAGCGTTCGGCCTCAGCCAAGTTTTATCCGATGGGTGTGACGGAATAAGTGTTAAGGCGCGACTTTGCGCTGCATGATTGGATGAAGAGCGTGACAGCAGTCAGTTTGACGCCAGCTCAATCGCGGAAATTGACGAATTGCAAAGGCAGTTCGATATCCATGGACTTAAACAGGGTGATTGCCTCTTGCAGATCGTCCCGTTTTTTGCCGGTCACCCGAACTTCATCACCTTGAATTGCGGCTTGAACCTTCAGTTTGCTCTGCTTCACTGCCTTGGTCAGCTTTTTTGCAAGTTCCTTATCGATGCCCTGCCGGATGGTGACCGTCTGTCGCACCATGTTGCCGGAAGCAGCCTGCGGCGTTCCATAGTCCAGGGCGGCGGCATCCACATTCCTGCGCGTCATATGAGTTGCCAGCAGTTCATGGATCTGGCGCAGCTTCATGTCATCATCCGCCAGGATCGTGATGACCTCTTCAGCCTGAGTGACTTCGCTTTCTGACCCTTTGAAGTCATAGCGTTGTGCAATCTCACGTTTTACACCATCCAGAGCATTGGCAACTTCCTGCATGTCGGTTTTTGAAACAACGTCAAATGATGGCATCTGTGGATCCTCGTCACGAATTTTTTGGAAGTGATCAGAATAAAATCTATATTGTTTTGCCTATTTCCTGGCAAGTGGATAGAGTTCCACCTTCCTGAAGATGACAGTCTGTTTCCCTTCATTTATTTGTTCTTAGATACTAATGATAAACCGTTTTCTCCAATCCCTTGTTGCTGTTTTTCTTGTGGCTGTGTTGGTGGTGTCCGTTCAGGTGATGAAGAAGGGCGAACGATATCCGCAGTCCGATGAATACCGCTATCTTCATATGGCTGAAAACCTTGTTGATTACGGTGTTATAACCGAACGACCCCGAAAGGATGGGGATGTTAAACTGACGCCCAGCATGAAATTTGCGCCGGTGACGCCGCTATATTTCGCCGGGATCATGTCGGTTGATCCGGTTTTCAAGGAAACCATCTCCTGTATTCTTAAGGCAGGCGAAAGTCAGGCACCTGCACAATGCGCTCTGAATTATGGTGCCTATCTTCCCATCCAGATTGTTGTTGCAGGGCTTGGCCTCGTTTTGATCTGGCAGATTGCCGCATTATGCGGCGCGGGTGTGAAAACCAGGTGGTTCTGTCTTTTTGTGGCTTTGTCATCGGGCCAGCACGCCTATTTTGCCCGTCATTTCCTAACAGAAGGATTGGTTCTGTTTTTCTTTTCCGCCTTCACGTTTTTTCTGTGTCGCGCGGCCCATTTTCTAATTGAAACAAAAGCAATCAGAACCTGGGATTGGGTGTTGGCGGGCTCAGCGCTGGCTATCTGCAGTTTGAATCGCCCCACTTTTGTTTTTCTTGGTTATGCCATTATCGCCTGCCTCCCGGTTTTGCTCATTTGGGCAAAATATAAGAATCCCGCGGTCCGGAAATCCCGGGCAAAGGCCTTTAAGCCGGCATTATTCTTTGCCCTCGGTTTCGGGCTGTTACTGCTTCCCCTGCTGATTCGCAACTGGGTGCAGTTTGAGAGCCTTGCCCTGACCAGCGGTCACGGAGCCCATATTTTGATTGAGCGGGTTTCTTATAATCAAATGACCATGACCGAGTGGCTGGCCGGATGGATATATTGGCTGCCGGATTTTGGCGACAACCTGGCCTTTCACTTATTTGGTGCGGAAAACATTGAACGCCTAAGATGGTATGCGGAGGAAGGGTTTTATCGTGTCGGCAATGATGAACTTCAAAAACAGATCCGCGCGGAAGCCGCAGCGTCAGAACAAAACGTCTTGGCCTATACGTTGCAAACTTATGTCATCCGGGATTTACCAACCCATGTGATTGTTACATTGCTGCTTTGTTGGCGCGGCATGTTCCTGGCAAAGAATTTTGGTCTGATCACCCATGTCTTTGCTGCCGGTCAGATGGTTTCACAAATACGCAGTCGAAGGATTGTTTCGATTTTAACCGTCGCGGCGCCGGCTCTTTTCATCCTGGGTCTGAATGGATTTCTCTCCGTCAACGCCAAGCGCTACAATGTTGGGCTATTGCCCTATCTCTCCATATTCGGATCGATCGGTCTTTTATCCATCGGTCAATGGATATTTGCCGTCATATGCAGGAAGGCTGGCCGGTCAAATACATAGCCCATGCATCACAGCTTGATGCGATTAAAGGATGTAAGGCAGTCTTGATTTGAAAGAAGAGATGGCGATCCCGGCAGGACTCGAACCTGCAGCCGTCAGATTAGAAGTCTGGTGCTCTATCCAGTTGAGCTACGGGACCACAAAAGCCGTTCTAGTATTAGACGGCGCATTAATTCCCTGATCAGTGTGTCCAGGGAGCAATGCGATGATAGGCGAAATTGTCAGCATAAGCCTTCGGCTTGATCTTACGGCTGCGCTCTTCATGGATGGTATAGGAATGGCCGTGCTTCTCAGCATAGGCAACCGCGTCTTCCCGACTGTCAAAGCTGAGCCGAACCTGTTTGGACGTGTCGGCAGAACCAGACCAACCCATCAGAGGATCCGGTCGTACGGCATCGCGTGGTTCAAATTCCATAACCCAGCTGTTGGATTTTGCCCGTCCGGACTGCATCGCTGTTTTCGCAGGTTTGAAAATGCGTACTTCCATCAAACTGGCTCCACATGAATTAGAACGAACAGCCCAACAAAACCATCCTGTCGGATTGCTTTTATCTTATGGTCGGGGCACGAGGATTCGAACCTCGGACCCCCTGCTCCCAAAGCAGGTGCGCTACCAGACTGCGCCATACCCCGTCACAAGATTTGCTGCGGCTTAAGTACTGATTTTGTGAACGTCTGGCAAGCCCTTAAATTGCATGAAATCAACGTAAAAATCCATACAGTGCCGGAAATACGTCAGAATTCACGTCAGAAAGTCCAAAGTGTGATGAGACTGCTCCTGCCCGTCGTTAATGATCAATGAATTGCGCCAGCGCTTGGGCGCTTGGCTGCAGAGCTGCTAATCAGAAATCAACCAGGTAAGGCTTGCAGGTTATCCTGCAGAACAGTTGGGAATGAATTCTTCACTAAAAGCGGGCAACACATATACCGGCATTTGATAGGCAAAATCCATTTTTCGGTTATCAGTATGATTCATGCTAACCCGGACATCAGAACCGTTCTGTGAAACCTTCACTACCCAATAGTCATATATGCCAAACTTGGCATAAGTCGATGTGAAGTCTTCTTCAATTGGGCGTCGGATCACAATGGTTTGGCTTTCCGGCATATTCTCCTTAGTGATGGCCAACATTACCAATGCATCCAGCTCTTCTTCTGTTTCTCCAAAAGTAATCCCAGCGTGGTGATGTTTGAATATCTTCGTATATAAACACGCTCCCACATCCATGTAGTCTTTATTTGAGACGTCTACATCGAAATTCATAGGCCCTTTGTAGGTTGAGCATCCTGTCAGGCTGACCGCGAGAAATGCGGCAGAAATCAATCGGTAATTCATAACAAATCCAAGATATAAGGCCTTAATCAAAGGCCCAAACTATTTCCCTGTAACGGAGGTTACAACGGTTCCTTGACAATCAACCCCGAACCCAAAGGAACACCTTTTTTGGAGTGCGAATCGAGGGAAACCTCTAATCATTATTTTTAATAGCTGGATATCGAAGGAGAAAACTGAGTTATTGCAGGCTTTAGATTCATCCGATCATTTCAAAGGAACGCTGCGCGGTGCTGTAGAGCTCATCCAGCATTTTTGCCATTTCTTCACTCGGCTCTTCAAGGTTGCCCAAGTCCGTGCATGTCAGGCCATATGGTGCCAGATCGAGGATATGAACCATCTCCAGGCGCGTATTATCTTCCTCTTTCTCCCGGGATAGAAAGCGGTGCAGCAGGATGGGACTGTCCAAATCGGGGAAACGATTCTTCGCCGCTTGCTCATAGGGGGCAATCGTTTCATCTTCCGTCGGATTATCGGCATCAAGACAATGGGCATCGGAGACCAATTGGTGACGCCCAAACACCAGGACGCGGCCCGAAGGGTCTTCGACGGTTTCAGCCTCTTCCCGCACTGAAATGAACAGTATTTTGCGATCTTCCGCTGGGTCTCTTTCTATATAGGCCCAGCTTTTTGCATCAAACATCCCCGGAGCAGAAATCCCGGTGGTGTGGTCAAACAGATATTTGTAATTAATGTTCACAATGGCGGCGTTGGGTGAGATTTTGTCCAGCCTGTTCCAATAGTCAAATGTATTGCCTGCGGCCAGGGGGATATCGCTGGGATCAACGCTGGCGGGGATTTCATATCCCGGATCCGAAGATTCGGCATACTCGCATCCGGACAACAGATTTGCGGCCAACAGAAACAGGCAGGCAGGTTTAGCAAGGATTGACCGGAACAAGTTTTTCTCCTCATTGAGATCAAACTCTCAGAACTTTGTTCTGAACTAATCTTCATGATGCTATCATTATCAACGCTCTGTTAATAAACTCTGCGCGATAATCATCCCATGGCTAATATTTCCTATCGCATAAACTCCATCCGTTCAATTGATCTGCAGTTGAACGAATCCGAAGAAAGAGTGGTGGCCGTTGCCTTGATCGAAAAGGCGATAGAAATCTGGGTCAGCCAAGGCTATTCCGATGATACGGTCAAACAATTGATCGATACGGTATTCACCCGCTATCAGGAAGGGAAGTGAATATCTCGGTTTGTGGGGCTGTTAGGGCCGGAAGATCGGATGCTGCACCCGGTCACCAACCGCTATTCCCAGCTTCTCCGCCATTCCCCCCTTCAACTCCAGGACCGCTCGAACCTCTCCCTTTGACGAAATCGTGGATAATGAATGCGGGGTCGTACGCTCGACAATCTTTTCTATGATGCCATTGCTTCGGACGAACAGCATATCCAGCGGAATCAATGTGTTTTTCATCCACATGGAGGCACGTTGAGGATAACCATAATCAAATAGCATCCCAGCACGTTCTTCCAGTCCCTTGCGGAACATCAAGCCGCGGGCTCTCTGCTTTTCTGTGCGTGCGACCTCTACCAGAAATTCCTGTTTGCCTTCCTGAGTGATAATGGTGAGGTGATTCGTTTCGAATAGGGTCTCCTGTTGGGCACTGGCCGGAGCCGCCAAAAACAGCAAGAAGAGCACTGGATACAACATCTTCATCTCTCACCGGTTTCCTTCATCTTTATTCGCCTGGAATCCCAACCGGTTGGCCATTATTGTCAGCGGCCTCCTGCTGTCTGGTCCACATCTGGGCATACAGCCCGTCTTGTGCGATCAAATCCGGGTGCCGGCCTGATTCGACAACCTGTCCATTTGATAGAACCAGGATCTGATCCGCGTCGACCACGGTGGAGAGCCGGTGGGCAATCATAAGAGTGGTTCTCCCACGGCTCACTTCTTTCAGACTCATCTGGATTTCACGCTCTGTCGCCGTATCCAGGGCGGATGTGGCTTCATCAAACAACAGGATCGCTGGTTGTTTCAAGATCGTCCGCGCTATGGCGACCCGTTGTTTCTCGCCGCCAGATAGTTTTAGTCCTCTTTCGCCGACAACCGTATCATATCCTTCCGGCAGGCTGAGGATGAATTCGTGGATGCTGGCTAATTTGGCAGCATGTTCCACCTCTTCCCGGTTGGCACCCGGGCGGCCATAGGCAATGTTATAGAAGATCGTGTCATTGAACAGAACGGTATCCTGCGGCACGATCCCGATAGCCTGACGAAGGGATTTCTGCGTCACATCGCGCAGGTTCTGCTGATCAATGGTGATAGCTCCCTGATCCGCGTCATAAAAACGGAATAGCAAGCGGCTGATCGTCGATTTTCCGGCGCCACTGGGACCGACAATAGCAATGCTGCCACCGGCAGGAACCTTGAAAGAAACATCTTTTAGGATCGGTCGTCTTGGATCATAGCCAAAAGAAACTTGTTCGAAGCGAAGTTCTGCGCCGTTAACGTTGAGAGACGTGGCATTTTCATTGTCGGAGACTTCCTGGGATACGCGCAGTAATTCGAACATATCCTCCATATCAGTTAGCGACTGGCGGATCTGTCGATAGACAAAGCCTAGAAAATTGAGGGGCAGATAGAGTTGAATCAGATAAGTGTTTACCATGACGAAATCACCCAAAGTCATGGTGCCTTCTATGACGCCCTGCCCAGCCATCATCATCAGAATCACCAGGCCTGCCGCGATAATGCCGCCCTGGCCGATATTTACCGCCGACAGGCTGACGGTAGAGGTGATCGCCGCTTTCTCGTAGCCGCGCATTGCCCGGTCAAACCGCTGGGCTTCGTGGTCTTCATTGCCAAAATATTTGACAGTTTCAAAATTCAGCAGGCTGTCAATAGCTTTGGTATTGGCTTCATTATCCTTGTCGTTCATCTGTCGCCTGAATTTCAGGCGCCATTCCGTGACCAGCATGGTGAAGGCGATATAGGACCCAATAGTGACGAAAGTGACCAGAGCGAACCAAAAATCGAAGAAAGCCCAAAGCAACCCGCAGACCATGAAGATCTCAAGCAGCGTCGGCAGAATGTTGAACAGGGTGAAATTGAGCAGGAATTCAATCCCCTTCACACCCCTGTCAATCGCCCGTGACAATCCACCAGTCTGACGATCCATATGAAACCGCAGCGAGAGGGAATGAAGATGCTGGAAGGTTTGCAGAGCGACAACCCGAAGCGCGCGCATCTTAACTTTGGCAAATAATGCTTCTCGCATTTCCTGAAAAACCACGGTCATCAGGCGGGCCAGCCCATAGGCCAGCAACAACGCCACAGGCAGGGCCAGGATCGCCTGCTCGCCATCCAGCGCATCAACGACGTCTTTGAAAATCACCGGGACGGTTACATTGGTCACTTTGGCCAGCGCCAGGCAAAACAGCGCCAGGGTCACACGCAGCCGAATGCCGGGTTTGTTGCGCGGCCAGAGATACGGCAGCAACGTCATCAATGTTTTCCATTGATTGCGCCGTTTTTCACGATTGGCGGATGCGTCAGTCATAAAAACATTTTTCCTGATCGAGATCATTATTCGAATATCTTCGAAATAAGAAGATAGGGGCAGAGAAGCATGATTACCAGCCGCGATTTAACCGATTTACGATTTAGCAATTGACCTGGCCCGGTACAGAAGCAAAGATCAACACGATTCCGAGGGGAGCCCGGAGAAAGGGCTGAGAGACCGTTATCGCCAGTTTTGGTGCCACGGAGACCCTTTGAACCTGATCCGGGTTATACCGGCGGAGGGACGGGAAAAACTGTGGCTTGGCCGCAAGACGAACCAGATTATTCATCTCCCCATCCAATCCGCATCCCGGGTCTTCTGTTTATCAATCAGGAGGTCCAGAATGCCCTATGACGACAAGACAATGCCGGTGAAAGTGACCACCGGCCCCCTGCCCGCATCGAGCAAGCTTTATGTGCCGGGCGAAATCCATCCCGAAATCCGGGTTCCCATGCGTGAGATCGAATTGCATCCAAGCGCCGAAGAACCGCCGGTCCGGGTCTATGATACATCGGGAAAATATAGCGAGGAAAATCCTGATATTGATCTGGATGCGGGTCTGACACGCATCCGAGAGGAGTGGATCCGATCCCGTGGCGATGTAGAGGAATATAAGGGCCGTGCGGTGAAACCGGAGGATAACGGTTTTGCCGAGGGGGACCGATTGGTGCCGGAATTCCCTTCGAAACGGGCGCCACTGCGCGGCCGTGACGGTGCCTGTGTCACACAGCTGGATTATGCCCGACGCGGTATTATCACGCCGGAAATGGAATTTATCGCAATCCGCGAAAATATGGGCCGACAACAGGCGGCTGAAGAAGCGGCGGAACGGGATGGTGAATCTTTCGGTGCAGATATACCGGATTTCATCACGCCGGAATTCGTCCGATCCGAAGTGGCCCGGGGGCGTGCTGTGATCCCCGCCAACATCAATCACCCGGAAGCCGAGCCGATGATCATCGGACGGAATTTTCTGGTAAAGGTTAATGCCAATATCGGCAATTCGGCAGTGACCTCTTCTGTGGCGGAGGAGGTCGAAAAAATGGTCTGGTCGACCCGCTGGGGCGCGGACACTGTGATGGATCTGTCCACGGGTCGCAATATTCACAATATCCGGGAATGGATCATCAGGAACTCACCTGTGCCGATCGGTACAGTGCCAATCTACCAGGCCCTGGAAAAGGTGAATGGCATCGCAGAGGATCTGACCTGGGAAATCTTCAGGGACACTCTGATTGAACAGGCGGAACAGGGTGTCGATTACATCACCTTCCATGCCGGTGTCCGGCTGGCTTACATCCCGATGACGGCAAACCGGGTGACCGGGATCGTCAGCCGCGGCGGATCCATCATGGCGAAATGGTGCCTGGCCCATCATCAGGAAAATTTCCTCTATACGCATTTTGAGGAAATTTGTGATATTGCAAGGGCTTACGACATGTCTTTCAGCTTGGGCGACGGCATGAGGCCGGGGTCTATCGCAGATGCCAATGACCGGGCGCAGTTTGCGGAGCTGGAGACCTTGGGTGAGCTTGCCAAAACTGCTCGGGAAAAAGGGGTCCAAGTGATTATCGAAGGCCCCGGTCATGTGCCCATGCATAAAATCAAGATCAACATGGACAAGCAGTTGAAGGAATGCGACGAAGCCCCCTTTTACACGCTTGGGCCGCTCACTACCGACATTGCGCCGGGATATGACCATATCACCAGTGGGATCGGGGCGGCTTTGATCGGCTGGTTCGGCTGCGCTATGCTATGTTATGTGACCCCCAAGGAGCATTTGGGCCTGCCCGACCGTGAAGATGTGAAGGTCGGTGTTATCACCTACAAAATTGCGGCTCATGCGGCGGATCTGGCCAAAGGGCATCCCGGCGCCCAGATTCGGGATGATGCGCTGAGCCGCGCCCGGTTTGAATTCCGCTGGCAGGATCAGTTCAACCTGGCGTTGGACCCGGAGACGGCGGAACAGTATCACGACCAGACCCTGCCAAAACAGGCACATAAGGTGGCGCATTTCTGTTCCATGTGTGGGCCGAAATTCTGCTCCATGAAAATCTCGCAGGATATCCGCGATGAAGCAGCCAAAGGCATGGAAAGCATGTCCGAGGCCTTCCGAAGTGCTGGGTCACAGATTTATCAGGACTATTCGGATGTAGAAGTGGTCCGGAAATCAAACAGGGCGCTGGAAAGCTAAACCGACAAATCGGAACCGGTCTGCATTCTTCAGACCGGTTCCCTTTCTTCCACCCATGTAAAATCCGGTAAAGAAAGCCAGCGATCCGTGGGACAGCCCTCGGCACCGATGCCGACGATCAACCGGTGGGCTGCGGCCCCTTCTTTCAGGGTTAACAGACCTTGTTCCGCCAGATGGCGCAGATCGGCGGCGGCTTGCATTGTATCTGGCAGCTCCAGGACTATATCCCTTAGAGTGAGGCTGTTTTTTTGCAATGGCACATCCCGGTCCCATTGGTCCGGCCGTTCGGTGCCCGGTGAACGGAACAGGAAGGGCTGCTGAATATCCCTTGAAAGTTCGGCCACAGGTATGGTCAGGCCATAGGGTGCTTCATATCCCCAACAGGATACAGGCAAGTCCTTATCCAGTGCGTTACCGCGACCGCGATAGGCGATGCCAAATGGGCTGGCGCCGTTTGATTGCCATTGGGCGCGTTCATGAAGCCTGGTTTCCAGGACTGCAGGGCTGGTGATCTTGTCCAGTTCGTTTACGAAAAGCAGTTCCAAATAGGCATTGCCGAAAAAGAAATTTTTATTGCTGGTTCCCTGCCCTGGATGGTCGCGACCGCCGCCGGAAACAAGGCCAAGCTTTTCCAGATACCGGACTTCTGGTGCGCCCGGTGAGACCCAAACGAATATATGGTCCAGTTCCATACGCGCCTCTGCTATGCCCATTCACGCGTCAGAAGAAGACGAATGTGATCAGGACGAAACAGGGAACCAGGAAGATGCAGGACCAGACCATATAGCCGAAGAAACTGGGCATGGAGATTCCGCGTTCTTCCGCGATGGAGCGGACCATGAAGTTCGGCGCGTTACCGATATAGGTATTGGCGCCCATGAAGACCGCACCGGCAGAAATGGCAAGCAATGTGTTTGCCAACGGCCCCATCAAATGGCCTGCGTCGCCGCCAGCGGTGTTGAAGAATACCAAATAAGTCGGTGCGTTATCCAGGAAACTGGACAGGATTCCGGTCAGCCAGAAATACATGTAATTCACCGGCTCGCCAGACTCACTGGTAACCGCAGAAACCACAGGCTCCAGCGCACCGGAGGTCCCTGCCTTCAGGATGGCAATGGCAGGAATGATGGTGATGAAAATCCCCGCAAACAATTTCCCAACTTCCAGAATTGGGAACCAGGAGAAACCATTGGCAACCCTGCTGGACCGGCTGGTCAGTTTCAATGAAAGCAAGGCAAGGCCGATCAAAGCCAGATCGCGCAGAACATTCTGTAATTCCACATGGACATGGAAAACGGTAAATTCTATGCCCGGCTTCCAGATGCCGCTCATCAGAACCGCAGCGACAACGCCGCCCAGGAGCAGGATATTGATGCCGCCCTCGATTTTGATGCCGTCAGGTTCATCCTTATGCAACTCATTCAAATCCGGAAGACTGCCCTCTTTCTTGTAATAATAACTGTCCAGCAGGAAGAAAACCGCCAGCAGAATTACCGAAACCAATGCCATCGGGGCCAGCATATGAGATGTCGGCCAGAAGAAGCTGACACCTTTCAGGAAACCCAGAAACAGCGGCGGGTCGCCCAGCGGCGTCAGGGAGCCACCAATATTGGCCACGAGGAAAATGAAGAAAACAATCACATGAACTTTATGGGTCCGCCACTCATTGGCCCGGATCAAAGGGCGGATCAGCAGCATGGCCGCACCGGTGGTGCCCATCCAACTCGCGATAACGGTCCCGATCAGCAGGAAGGTGGTGTTGACGATCGGCGTTCCCTGCAGCTTGCCGCGCACCCGCACACCGCCGGCCACGGTGAAAAGTGCGAATAACAGGATGATGAAGGGCAGATATTCCAGGAAGAATACATGCAACGTTTCAAACAGGGCCAGTTCCCAGCCGAACTGAAGGGTGAATGGAATCATGAAGGCTAGGGCCCAAGCTGCGGAAATCTTACCAAAATGATGGTGCCAGAAATCTTCGGCCACAAGCGGGAAGATGGCGATTGACAATAAAATGCCTGCGAAGGGAACAGCCCAGATCAGAGCCATTTCCCCACCATCGAGATGAGGGGCACCGGCACCAGCGGCCTGCGCGGGTATGCTGTACAAAATCGCGAACAAAATCGTGAGAGTGGCCGTGGTGATTTTCTGGTACATCCCTGTTCCTCGGTATCGCCCTGAGAGAATTTTGCCAAACATGATGAATACGCCGGAGGAGTCAACTCCGGAACGGCGAATCTGCCTTGTTTAACTGATTCGTCCTGCCGGCAGGAATAAAATATGCCATCGGCCCTCTGCCACAGATTGCAATGGGTATAGGATTATCGATTGGTTGGGCGGGATGTTGCCTGGGCTGTCGGCAACCATTTTTCAAGCTTGCGCCCATCAGCCGTAACCACCTTCTTCTGCTTGCGCTGGATTTTCGGTTTCTCGCGACCGGAAAAGAACCTTACGATTTTATCAAACGGGATTTCCTCAAAATGGCCTTTGCGGATCGCCTCCATATAGATCTCGTGATACTGGATCTGCTGATTGATATAGTCTGTAGAATGATGGCAATATTTGCGCCAGATCCGGGCCAGAAAATTCTCGATCTCGGGCGGCATTTTATAGGCGGTGATCTTTGGCCGTCCCAATTCAAAAACGCGATAGACATTGGGTTCCAGCGGGCCCGTTTCGTCCGCAACAAAGGTCGCGGGCATGAGTTTGCGCCCATAATTCATTGCTGCATAGGATCCTTGAGAAATATAGAGCAGGCGCTGGAGTTTCTGCGGCTGGAGATAGATATCTTCCTTGCGGGCAATCTCCGCAAACCAGTTTGCGACATCGATGGCGGATGGAACAGCTGGGGTGGTCATTACGCTAAGGATTCTCCCGGAAACGCCCAATGGTTTTGACAAATGCTACTGTATACCATGCAGAAAGGGCGCGAGTCGCGCTTGTGATCAATAATTTATTCCCCCACTTGCACCCCATGCGGGAGGCGATTACCTTTTTTCAGTCAACCGGCGCAACAGATGTCCGGACCCAAGTCACAGATTAGCACCAGGGAGTCCCGAGATGAAGATGGCAGGCGAAGAATTGATTGCAATCCCACGGCAGCAGGTCTGGGACGGCTTGAATGATCCGGAAGTGCTCAAAGCCTGCATTCCCGGTTGCCTGGACTTGGTCGCAAACGGGGAAAATGGCTATGAAGCGACGGTGCAGGCGAAAATCGGTCCGGTGAAGGCGAAATTCAGCGGCGTGGTGACATTATCCAATGTGGATGCGCCAAACAGCTATACGATCACTGGTGAAGGCAAAGGCGGCGCTGCCGGTTTTGCAAAGGGAGCGGCGGATGTTTCACTTAGTGAAACAGAAGGCGGGACCCTGCTCCGTTATGAGGTTGATGCCAAAGTTGGTGGCAAACTGGCCCAGATCGGGTCCCGGTTGGTGGATGCCAGCGCCAAGAAGCTTGCCGGCGACTTTTTTGCCACTTTTACCGAGGAAGTGAAAAAGCGCGCGCCAGATGAAAATATGGCGGCCCAGCCTAATCCGGCAATGGCGGCTCCGAAGGCAATTGAAAATGAACCGGATCGTGCATCCGAAGAAACGATGCATGCTATGCCGCATCCTGCCCCAATTCCACAGTCGCCAATGCCGGCACCTGGTATCAATCCTGCGGTTTGGGTCATTGGCCTTGTGGCGGTCGCAACGGTGCTTGTTTACGCATTTTATCAATGATCCGCGAATAATTCGTATCGTAATAATGTTGCGCTGCGGTAGTATTAATATTCACAAAAGTTTTATGCGTTTCTCTTGACCTGATTTCAAAGCCGTCCCAAACTTCTCTCAATAAAAGAAATAGTTCCGACGTGTTCAACGCACGATACGGGGATAATAGCACTATAATCAGGGAGAAGCCGCATGACGAATGTGAGCATGACGGTCAATGGCCGTCCGGTCTCAGCGGATGTTGAGCCGCGCACGCTGTTGGTTGAGTATCTTCGTG
The DNA here is from genome assembly GCF_003385955.1 of Aestuariispira insulae. GTDB lineage: Bacteria > Pseudomonadota > Alphaproteobacteria > UBA8366 > Aestuariispiraceae > Aestuariispira > Aestuariispira insulae. The sequence goes on along the minus strand of NZ_QRDW01000004.1, from coordinate 287,730 downwards.
AAAATATTGGTCTTACCGGAACCCATGTAGGCTGTGACACCAGCCAATGCGGGGCCTGTGTGATCCATGTAGATGGCAAGTCGGTTAAAAGCTGCACCATGCTGGCTGTTCAGGCAGCGGGATGTGAAGTGACTACCATTGAAGGGCTGGCCAATGGGGACGACCTGCACCCAATGCAGGCGGCTTTCCGGGAAAATCACGGTTTGCAATGCGGGTTCTGTACCCCCGGCATGGTGATGAGCGCTGTTGACCTGGTGACCAAAAATCCTGATCTCACGGACACGGAAATCCGAGACGGGCTGGAAGGCAACATCTGCCGCTGTACCGGATACCACAACATCGTCAAATCCGTTCGTGCTGGCAGCAATGCCATGAAAGCTGCGGAATAAAGGGAGGCGGATACCATGAATGATACTGGAATTGGCGCGTCCGTCAGGCGCAAGGAAGATTTCCGTTTTCTCACCGGCCAGGGAACCTATACGGATGACATCAACCGTCCGGGCCAGACATATGGTTATATCCTGCGCAGCCCGGTTGCCCACGCGAAAATCAATGGCATCGATCTGGCTGAAGCCAAAGCGGCACCCGGTGTGGTGGCGATTTTCACCGGCGATGACATGCAGGTCGGTTCAATCCCTTGCGGATGGGGCGTGAATAACAAGGATGGCTCACCTATGAACGAGCCCCCTCACCCGGCCCTGGCCCAGGGCAAGGTCCGCCATGTGGGCGACCAGGTGGCGATCGTGATCGCCGAAAGCTATGCTGAGGCACGGGCCGCGGCAGAGCTGATTGATGTGGATTATGAAGAGCTGCCGGCCGTCGCCGACCTGGCAACCGCGCTGGATCAATCCACTCTGGTTCATGATGAAGCGCCCGGAAATCTTTGTTATGACTGGGAAATTGGCGAAGAGGCTCAGGTTAATGCAATCTTTGAAAGCGCCCATCATGTGACCTCGATGGATATCGTCAATAACCGCCTTGTGCCCAATGCCATGGAGCCCAGGGCCGCCATCGGCGAATATGATTCCGCAACGGGCGAATATACCCTCTATACCACCAGCCAAAACCCGCATGTGATCCGGCTCTTGATGGGGGCATTCGTGCTCCAGATCCCGGAACATAAACTGCGGGTCGTTGCCCCCGATGTTGGCGGCGGCTTTGGCTCCAAGATTTTTCATTATGCGGAAGAAGCAATTGTCACCTGGGCAGCGCAAAAGGTTCGCCGTCCAATCAAATGGCGCGCGGAACGCTCGGAATCTTTTCTGTCCGATGCCCATGGTCGCGATCATGTGACAAAGGCGGAGCTGGCTTTGGATCAAGACGGAAAATTCATCGGCCTGCGCTGTTACACAAAGGCCAATATGGGTGCCTACCTCTCCACCTTCTCCACCTGTGTTCCAACCTATCTGCATGCCACTTTGTTGGCCGGTGTTTACACGACACCTGCCATTTATTGCAATGTGAAGGCGGTTTTCACCAATACTGTGCCGGTGGATGCCTATCGTGGCGCCGGTCGGCCGGAGGCAACCTACCTGCTGGAACGGCTGGTGGATCGGGCGGCCCGGGAAACAGGGATGAGCCAGTCGGAAATCCGGCGCAAAAACTTCATCCCGGAAGACGCCTTCCCCTATCAGACACCGGTGGCACTGCAATATGATTCAGGCAATTACACGGCCACCTTGGACCGGGCCGAAGAGCTTGCCGATGTAGCCGGTTTCCAGGCAAGACGGTCGGAAGCGGCCAGCCGGGGCAAGTTGCGGGGCCTGGGCTATTCCACTTATGTGGAAGCGTGCGGCATTGCCCCAAGCGCTGTTGTCGGCTCGCTTGGGGCACGCGCAGGGCTTTTTGAATCAGCCAATATCCGTGTGCATCCCACAGGATCGGTGACGGTCTATACCGGTTCCCACAGCCATGGACAGGGGCATGAAACCACCTTCGCCCAACTGGTTTCCGACAGTCTCGGTATCCCGATCGAGAATGTAGATATCAGCCACGGTGACACCAACAAAGTGGCGTTCGGCATGGGGACCTATGGCTCCCGTTCACTTGCGGTCGGCGGTGAGGCCATCATGAAGGCGCTGGACAAAGTCATCACCAAATCCAAGAAGATCGCAGCCCATGTGCTGGAAGCTGACAGTGCCGATATCGAATTCAAGGATGGTAAATTCACTGTGGCCGGCACGGATCGGGAAATGGCTTTTGGCGATGTGGCGCTGACCGCCTATGTGCCTCATAACTTCCCCCATGACGAGCTGGAACCCGGGTTAGAGGAACAAGCCTTCTATGACCCGATGAACTTCACCTATCCCGCCGGCTGTCATATCTGCGAGGTGGAAATTGACCCGGATACCGGCGTTGTCGAGGTTGTGGCCATGACCGCCATGGATGATGTCGGCCGAGTGATCAATCCGATGATTGTGGAGGGGCAGATCCATGGCGGGTTGGCGCAAGGGATCGGCCAAGCTTTGATGGAAGGTGCCCGTTATGATGATGACGGACAACTGCTGACCGGATCCTATATGGATTATTGCATGCCGCGTGCCGATGACCTGCCGGATTTCAAGGTCGGCACCACCACTACGCTTTGCACCCATAACTCGCTGGGGGTGAAAGGCTGCGGTGAAGTGGGTGCCATCGGCTCTCCACCAGCCGTGATTAATGCGGTCGTGGATGCGCTCTGGGATCAGGGCGTTCGGGATATTGCCATGCCGGCCACACCAAACGCCGTCTGGAATGCGCTCAACGGTGCAAAAACCGCCATGGCCGCGGAATAAGGAGGGAGATGGATCATGTATGAATTCAACTATCATAAAGCCAGTTCCGTCTCTGATGCGGAGCAAGCCCTGAGGAATGCCAGTGACGGCAAGATTGTGGCCGGCGGCCAGACATTGCTGCCAACGCTTAAGCAGCGGTTGGCCTCTCCCAGTGACCTTATTGACCTTGGCGGTTGCAGTGAGCTTTGCGGCATCTCTGTCGATGGCGATACTGTCACCATTGGGGCCATGACTACCCATGCCATGGTCGCTAATTCAGCAGAGGTTCAATCGGCAATACCGGCTCTGGCGGGGCTGGCCTCCAATATCGGCGATGCGCAGGTGCGTAATCTGGGCACGATCGGCGGCTCTATTGCCAATAATGATCCTGCAGCGGATTATCCAGCGGCCTGTCTTGGTCTTGGGGCGGTAATTGTGACTGACAAGCGTGAAATTGTGGCAGATGACTTTTTCACCGGCCTGTTTGAAACAGCGCTGGATGAGCATGAAATCATCACAGCCATCCGATTTCCCAAGCCGGAAAAGGCCTGTTATCAGAAGTTCCCCAATCCGGCTTCGCGCTATGCCTTGGTCGGTGTGATGGTGGCCAAGATGTCCAGCGGCGTCAGGGTTGCTGTGACCGGAGCCGGGGCTGACGGCGTTTTCCGGGTTGATGCTTTCGAGTCGGCTCTAGACGGCAGTTTTTCGGCCTCCTCCCTTGATATCGAAATGGTTCATCTACCGGACCTTCTTGAGGATATCCATGGCAGTCCCGGTTATCGGGAAAATCTGATCCGGGTCATGGGGAAGCGGGCTGTGGAAGCCTGCGGTTAAGCTGCATTTTCCTCGGTTTCATTCTATGAGAGCAGGCTTCGGTCACTACCGGAGCCTGTTTTTCCTTTCTTGCCTTACTATTTGGAATTAAAGTGTATTCCCAAACTAATGAGCTGTTATGAGGCTGGATTAGCCTATGAATTTGCATGGGGTGAAAAAATCCCGGATCAAGCTACCGGAAGGTGAGACGCTGTTCTCCGAGGGGGATCCCAGCGATTGCGCGTTCTTGTTGAATACTGGAAGCGTTGAGGTCTTCAAGAATATCGATGGCGAAGACCGACCGCTGACGGTACTTGGTGCTGGCGAATTGCTCGGTGAGATGGGGTTGATCGATGGTCAACCACGCAGTGCTACTTTGATCACTAAAACCGAAGCCACCCTGGACCGAATTGAAAAAGAAGATTTCCTTCGGGAGCTGGAAGAAAATTCACGCTTCGCGGCTGAGGTGATGGGCATCCTGGTTCAACGTCTGCGGGGGCAGTTACCAGCGGAAGGCAGTCCAGTCCTGTTGCAGTCCGGTGAGGATATTTCTAATAATACCAACAATTTAAAAGATGGTTCCTCCGAAGATGAAAAAGACAAGACCGCTGCTAGCGGCAGTGTCAGACCGGAATTGCAAACTCGACAATCCGCTGCCGACGGACGAGTGATCCTGCCGATGGTTCTGGGTGACCGGGATGGACGCATTACCGGTATGCTGGCGGACCGTCTGCGCAATTGTTATGGCCTGACGGTTATCGGACAGGAGAAACAGGTCGGCAAAGCTGGCTCCTTTGCGGATCCTGTCCTGATGCAAAAGGCCGCGGCCAATGCCAGGCGCATGCTAGCGGAAAAGGATGCTGCTGTCCTTCTGCATGCCATGGTGGATGATGGTATGGCAGAAGATGCCATGATCTCAATTAGGATTGTTAGTCGGTGGCTGGATGAAGAAGGTCGCCTGGGCGGGGTATCCATCTTCGATCAGATGGAGTTGCCTGTTGATTTTGAAGGACCGGCAGGTGATCTGTTTGCCGCGTGGGTATTGGCTGGAACCCAAATGAGCGGTGAAGAAGCTGCAAAAGCTATCTCGCACTTATTGCCGGATACGATGCAAGAAGCGCTAAAAACAGGCGCGATAGATCAAAGCCGGTGTTCGAAACAGCAATATGTCCGGATGCTTTCCTGCTATGGTAATACGGCCGCGAAAGCCTCAATTTTATGTCAGAAAGCAGAATGGCTTGTGGAAGCATCCGCCGCATTCAAGCTTGCATCCCAGTTGAGCGATCCGGATTATCCTATTGAAAACGCAACTATTTTGCTTCACATGGCCGTGATTCTAAGCAGCATGGGTGAACGGGGCCGAAGCGAGGAAATTCTCAGGGCTGCGGCAGAAGCCTGCCATGAGGCAAGCGAATTGCTGGATCCGAAAATCGTGCCGGTGCAAGCATTGACTGCCCTGGCCCGGCTGGGCGCAATCCATTATCGGACAGCAGTTCTGGATTGTGACATTGAAAGATGTCGTCAAGGCGTAGAAGCATTTCAGGCAGCGCTTGCGATAAGTGATCGTCAGGCACTCCCCGATCAATGGGCTGATGTCATGAATGGATTGGGACAGATCCTTCAACTGTTTGGGCGGCTGTCCCACAAAACTGATCTGCTGAAATGGTCCATCAAGGTCTGTCTGTCGGCTCTGGAAGTGCGCTCTCAGGACCATAATCCGCTGGGATGGGCGCGCACACAGAATAATATCGGCACGTCTCGTTATCTGCTGGGCTCTCTATCCGAGGATAAAGAACAGTTGGCGCTATCGATCGACTGTTTTCGGGGAGCAGAAGCCGTCTTTCACGACAAGCATCAATCCAGCATGGTTGAATTGGTCAGGCGCAACCGGCATGCGGCAGAGCGTGAAATTGATGCGATGAAATAGCCTGCTGGAATTGAGGCTCTCACCTATTCCAGCTGTTGCACCCGATTTCACCATGCGGGATAATAAGCCGATGAAACATAATAATAATCATTGGACAGGATGATGAGTACCCTACCCGATTCCGTTGATGAAACCGGCCAATTGCTGCGAGATGGTCGATATGTAGCCGACCGATCGCTGGCGACTGCGCTTTATTTATCTTTAAGTCTGGGCAGGCCTCTATTTCTTGAGGGGGAAGCCGGTGTTGGTAAAACCGAGATTGCCAAAGTTCTGAGCCTGCAGTTAAAGCGGCCGCTCGTACGGTTGCAATGCTATGAAGGCCTTGATGTGGCTTCTTCGGTTTACGAATGGAATTACGCCCGCCAGATGGTTGAAATCCGCCTGGCGGAGGTCACAGGAACCGGGGATAAGGAAAAACTGAGTTCAGATCTGTTTTCAGAAAAATTCCTGGTGAAGCGGCCGATCCTGCATGCGCTGGATAAAACACCGGAAGGTCCGCCTATTCTGTTGATTGATGAATTGGATCGCACAGACGAGCCGTTCGAAGCTTTCCTTCTGGAAGTTTTGTCCGATTTCCAGGTTACAATCCCGGAGCTTGGCACCATCAAGGCACAAGAGCCGCCTCTGGTCATTATTACCTCTAACCGTACTCGCGAGATCCATGATGCGATCAAGCGGCGCTGTTTCTATTATTGGGTTGATTATCCGGATACAGAACGGGAGCTTGAGATCCTGTCATTCAAAGCGCCGGATATGCCGCAAAAGCTAAGCACCCAGATCGTCGCTTTTGTTCAAACGCTGCGGGATATGGATTTGTTTAAACTGCCGGGCGTCGCGGAAACTATCGATTGGGCGCATGCGCTGGTACAGCTTGACCATTTGACCCTGTCGCCGGATGTGATTAACGATACGTTGGGTACTTTGCTTAAATATCAAGATGATATCGCGCGCATTAAAGGCTCCGAAGCAGCCCGTATCCTTGATGAGGTCAATGCAGCTCTGCAAGTGGGCCAGAGATCCGGATAATGCAAAATCCCCCCACACTTCCTTGCTTGCCTGAAACCGGAGAGGCACAGGGCCGTCTCGACGAGAATATCATGCATTTTGGCCGGGTGCTGCGACAGGCTGGTTTGCCGGTGGGACCCGGCAAAATCCTTGATGCTTTAAAGGCTGTTGAAGCGGTTGGTTTGGAAAACCGTGATGATTTCTATTGGGCGCTGCATGCCGTCTTGGTGAATCGGCAGGATCAAAGACTGATTTTCGACCAGGCATTTCATTTTTTCTGGCGTAACCCAAAGCTATTGGATCGGATGATGGGGATGCTTTTGCCCACCTTTCGTGGCGAGGAATTGCTGCAACAGGAAGATGAAATCCTGCGTCGGATAGCCGAAGCCCTTGCCCCTTCTGATTCCTCTGGCCAGGTGGGGCAAAACCAGCCGGACCAGGATGAAGACACCAGGATCGAACTGGACGCGAGCTTGACCTATTCCGCTAGGGAACAATTGGCGGAGAAGGATTTTGAAAAAATGTCACTGGATGAACTGGCTTCGGTCCGTGCTGTCATGAAACGACTGGCCTTACCGATGAAGCCCTATCAGACACGCCGGTTTCAGGCACATGCCAATGGTCGTAAAGTGGATATGCGTAACAGCATGCGTGCTTCCGCAAGGCGTGGCGGCGAAGGAATCTGGCTCAAGTATCGCCGGCAACGCACGGTCAAACCGCCGCTGGTTGTCCTTTGCGACATTTCAGGTTCGATGGACCGTTATGCCCGGACCATTTTGTTTTATCTTCATGCACTGAGCAATGACCGGGATCGGGTGCATACATTTTTATTCGGCACCAGACTGACCAACATTAGCCGTCATCTACGGCGCAAAGATCCCGACCAGGCTCTTGATCTTATCAGCAAGCAAGTTCAGGACTGGTCCGGTGGCACTCGAATTGGAGATGCCTTGCAGAGTTTCAACAAAGACTGGTCCCGGCGTGTGTTGGGTCAAGGGGCCGTGGTATTGTTGATTACTGACGGTTTGGACCGTGCCGGCGCTGAGGGGGTTTCCAAGGAGATGGAACGGCTGCATAAATCCTGCCGCAAACTAATTTGGCTCAATCCGTTGTTGCGATTTGACCAATATGAACCCAAATCTAGGGGCGCGCGGGCTATAATGGCGCATGTTGATGAATTCAGGCCGGTGCATAACCTGGTGAGTGTCGCCCAGCTTGGGCAGGCCTTGAGCGGGAACGGATGCATGTCGGATCTGGAAATGGCTGACTGGAAAAAGAGAGCATCATGATGACGGAAAACGCGCCGCCATTCGGCCTGGAGGAAGATGTTTTGAAACAAGCAGCCAGATGGTTTGGTGACGGAAAAAAAGTGGCGATCGCAACTGTTGTAAAAACGTGGGGATCGTCTCCAAGACCGGTTGGCAGTCAATTGGTTGTGAATGAGGATTCTTCATTTGTCGGTTCTGTTTCGGGCGGCTGTATCGAAGGGGCTGTGGTAACTGAAGCACTGGATATTATGACAAGCGGCATGCCAAAGCTATTGTCCTTTGGTGTCTCCGACGCCATGGCCTGGGAGGTCGGACTCGCCTGCGGCGGTGAAATTGAAGTCTTTGTTGAAAGACTGGAAATATGAAGCTCTCAACACTTGATAATCTTCTCAGCGAGAAAGAACGAAAACTGCCCTGCGTTCTGGTGACAAGGCTTGGTGATGGGCATCAGGTTTTGTGGTCGGAATATGCCAATCTGTCCAAAACTGAATTCCCCGAAATTCTGGCAGATGCTTGCCGCGACGCTTTGCTAAAGGACAAAGGGTGCCAGTTTGAGTTGGCCGATGAGCGCTACTTTCTGCAAGTGCATAATCCACCCAAACGGCTTCTGATTGTCGGTGCCGTCCATATTTCGCAATTCCTGGCTCCAATGGCCGTTATGTCCGGATATGGGGTTACCCTGATTGATCCCAGGGGAGCCTGGGCAACACAAGAACGTTTTCCCGGTATTCCACTTGATAAACGCTGGCCCGATGAGGCTTTGGCAGATCTGGCACCTGATGCCCGAACAGCGATTGTTACATTGACCCATGACCCAAAGTTGGATGATCCGGCGCTTGAGTTTGCATTACGTTCAGAGTGTTTTTATCTAGGGGCGTTGGGCAGCCGGAAGACCCATGGCAAGCGAGTGGAAAGATTGGCAGCCATTGGTTTTGGCGAAGCGGATACCCGTCGAATTGCGGCCCCGGTCGGCCTGGATATCGGCGCCATATCCCCCGCTGAAATTGCTGTTTCAATTTTGGCTGAAATGACCTTGTCTCTTCATGGTCCTCGGCGGAAAACGATATAACAGAATGGATTTTGCAAAAAAAACGATTGCGAACATCCGACCAGGAGCCATCCTGGCGCATAGTCTGGCATTGGAAGGGCGGCGGCTCAAAAAAGGCCATATCCTCTCAGAAACCGATCTCAGCCTCATCCGTCAATCGGGCGTTGCTTCCTTGGTCGTGGCGGAATTGCAGGACGAAGACAGTCACGAGGATTTAGCCGCAGATCAAATCGCCAAAGCGATTGTCGGCAGCAATTTAATGTTAAGCCGGGCATATACCGGACGGGTAAACCTGCTTGCACAAGAACACGGGCTATTAGCCATCGACACATTATTGCTGAACGAGCTGAACCAGATTGATGAAGCGATCACTGTCGCTACCTTGCCGAACTTCGAACAGGTTGTGCCAAACCAGATGGTGGCAACAATCAAGGTCATTCCATTTGCAGCGTCAAAAGAAAGCCTGTTGGACTGGGAGGGGCGCACCTACGGTCAGCCGAAAACCATTGAATTGAGGCCATTTCAACGGAAGCGAGCTTTTCTGGTTCAAACCACCCTACCCGGCACAACGGAAAAAATTCTCGATAAGACGGCATCGGTCCTGGATTGGCGGCTTCAGGAATTGGGTAGCAGCCTGATCGGGGAGACACGTTGTTCCCATGAGGTGGAAGCTGTCCGCGAACAAATTGAGCATTTAGCATCAGATAAGCCTGATATCTTTCTGGTTAGCGGTGCCTCCGCCATTACTGACCGGCGGGATATCATTCCTTCGGCATTGGAAGCTGCTGGTGGCACGGTTGCACAGTTTGGTATGCCGGTGGATCCTGGAAATCTGCTCATGCTTGGAAATATTGACAAAACCCAGGTGATTGGCATTCCCGGATGCGCGCGTTCACCCAAAATCAACGGGTTTGACTGGGTCTTACAGCGCCTATGTGCGGACATTGCTGTGTCAGGCCGAGATATCCGCGCCATGGGGGTTGGCGGTCTGTTGAAGGAAATCCCAACACGCCCCCTGCCCCGTGGCCATGTAGCGGAACACAATCGGGGCGCTGTCAAAAAATCCAGAAATATTGTGCCTTTGATTCTTGCAGCCGGCCGATCGTCACGCATGGAAAACGGAAACAAGCTTCTGACGGTTTTCCGGGACCGACCTTTGATCCTTCATATCATGGAGACCTTGGCCAGTTGCGGGATGGCCCAGCCATCTGTTGTTACCGGGCATCAATATCGCGATGTTGAGGCGTTACTGGCCGATCATGACGTCAAATTGATCCATAATCCGGATTTTGCCGATGGCATGAGCAGTTCACTGCGCAGGGGAATTTCCCATATGCCGCTGGATTGCGACGGGGTTTTGGTTTGTTTGGGGGATATGCCCATGGTTTCCTCAGACACTTTGGAAAAACTGGCTGTAGAATTTGACCCGGACGAAAAACGGGAAATCTGTGTGCCAGTTCATGACGGCAGGCGTGGCAATCCCGTTCTGATCGGGCGGCGTTTTTTCTCGGAATTGCTGGAAATTCGAGGTGACAAAGGTGCCCGTGAGCTCATCCGCGCCTATCCGGATCAGGTTCATGAGGTTCCGGTGCAGGATGGCGGTATCCTGGTGGACCTTGATGACCGGAATGCCTTTGAACGCCTCAAGGATTAGAGCCTGATAGGAACGCGAATACGGCGTCGGCCATGCCATGATCATATAGATCCGCGTGCCCGGCATCCGGCAATATTTGAAACTGCGCACCTTCTGGCGCCGCTTGATAGAGCCTTTCGGCATATTTGAGAGGAATAGTCCTGTCTTTGGCACCATGGACAATCAATATCGGCGCCGTGATCCGGCCGATCCTGTCTGTTGACGGAAACGGATCATGCACCAGCCAACGGGCCGGCAAAAACCAATATGTGCCCTGGGCAACATCGGCGACACTGGAATATGGCGCTTCCAGGATGACGGCCGCGGCTTCACGTTGTGCGGCTATGGCAACAGCTATCCCGGATCCAAGGGATTCACCATAAAGTATGATTTGATCCGGCGCATATCCCTGCTCCAGCAGCCATTGATAAGCGGACAGACCATCAGCAATCAGCGATGTTTCACTGGGTTCGCCACCGTTTCCTGCGTTATAGCGATATGATGGCAGTAGAACCCCGAAACCTTTACTCACAAATTCCTGGGCTTTATTCGAACGGCCGGCAATGGTCCCCGCATTGCCGTGAAAGTAGAGAATGATCCTGTTCTCAGAGGCAGAGGGTTTCTGATACCAACTAAACAGCGGCAGCGTATCATGACCGGGTATTGCAAGAGATTGCGCTTCAAAAAGACGGTAACGGGCTGGAACCGGCCTGTCTTGATCTGGATGATACATCAGTTTTCGTTGAAAGGCGTATAGTCCCGTCAACAGTAAGCCATAGCCGATGACTAGAAAAATCAGGACATTTAGCAAAGCGGACCGCACCCTTTAATACCCCTGGAAACGTTTCGTTTAGAATAATTGTGCTAAATTGTTGCTTTATAGAGTTTAACGGATGTTGTATTACGTCAATTGCGGGTGTTTATCCATGTTTCCTTTTTGCAGCCATTGCTTGGCTGTTTTGAATATGCGTTATCCCCGGAAGAGACCCTAGGAATGTAGATAGCAAATCGAGCCGCAGAGAATATGACCGATCTATCCCGTGATGAATTAAAAGCCCATCTATCAGCCGTGGAAGCACAAGTGCGTGCCGCGCTGCGGATTGTTGCGGCTGAATCAAAATCGGTACAGCAGGCGCATAGCGCCCTGCGGGCAGATTTGGCTGCAGCGTTGGTTCGGTTGCAGGCGGATATGAATGCCGGCAACAATCAGTTGGAAAGCAAGGTTAACAAAATCCAGTCTGATGTTTTGAACCTGGGACGCCAGCGCAGAATGATTGTATCCATTCTTGCCGCGTTGGCTGTTCTTTTTGGCATCTCGGTAGGCCTATTGGCAGGTGGAAGCTGGTATCTTCTTCAGGATAAATTTGACTTCGATATGATGAAATCCAGCACTGAGATTACCATGCCGCTGCCGAAATCGCCGGATCTGGGCGAATAATTCTCCCGAAATCTGTTTTACCTACCCCTGATTCAGGGGGTTTTATTTACTATGCAATATTGTCCGCGCGCTTTCAGTTGCTGACACAAAGAGTCCGCACTGGCACGGCTGGTTGTCGGGCCAACATACAAACGGTAGTAGACCCCCTTGCTTCCCAGATCGACCCGCTTCGAACTGAAAGACATGCCCGACAGCTGTGTTGGGAATTTCTTCAGCAAATCCTGCTGGCCCCTTTCCAGGTTGGCCTGCTGCTTGTAGGACGCGAGATGTAGGACAAAACCGTTTGAGGAGGCTGCTGGTTGCGTCATCGTGGGCTTGGCCTCACCTGTGACGGGTTTCATAGCGGTTTCAGCTGGATTTTTCTCCATTTTGGCTTCCCCGGAAACAGGCTGCGTGCCCTCCTCTGCTTTTGCAGGCTCTTCCGGCTTTCTGGCCATTTCCTCTTCCGGCTTATCCATCTCCGGCATTGTCTCGGTGGTCACCTTGGCCGGCTCTGTCATGGCGGGCATAGCCGCAGCCATTGCCGGTTCAATATCGCCATATGCTACCGCATTTTTCACATAACCCTTCAGGGTGCGGCTGCTGGTGGCACCGTTTTTCAGTCCCGTTGCCTCCATCTTGACATAATATCCGATCCGCGGGGCGTAGTAGAAAATCCATTTTTCTGGTTCCTGACGGCTGCATTCAACGCGAAACGTATCGAATACACCCATGGCGATTTGAACCTGTTCTTCACCGGCAATCATGCATTTCCAGTCAAACTCCCAGGCATATGGTGGTTTGTCCGTATTGACGGTTGTTTTGAAATGAACCTCATTCCCGGTACGCAACGGAAAAAATTTCCCCTTCATGTTGCTGATCAGCCGCTTACCTTTGCCCCTGGAGCGGCTGTTCCATTCGATGGCGGGCAACAATGGGTTCACGGTGGTGATTTGTTGTTCGCCGGTATCGCTTTGCCACTGGATGGACTGATCCGAAACGTCAATCACCTGCCATGTCATATCCTGGTTATCAAAACGAAAGCGGTCGCCTGCCTGAAAACGTGGCGGGTTGGTCGCTTGAGCGGCGGTGTAATCCCGTTGATCATCGTCAATCGCAGCATCATTGCCGTCGAGCAGGCCCCCCATGCCGGAGCAGCCAGCGATGAGGAAGGATGTGCCGAGCGCCAGAAGGCGTAATTTCAATGTCACAGGCTTTTGCAGGAAAACCACCGATACCTCACTTAAATTCTTCGTTTTATTCTCACGGTTATTCAAATCGGAAACCGAATGGCCGTTTCTGTCGCAACTTTCCTATGATTCTGGTACTCGGTTCAATCGGTAGTTTTTCCCAACGGGGCCGTTTTCATCAAAAACACAAAAAAATCCTTCTGCCACTGGAACTTATTTGACGACTTTTTAAGGTTTTGACACTAAGCTCAACGTCATGTCAGGGGATCAATCCGATACTGGCGGCACCCAAGGTGGCGCGCCTTCCAAAAACCGGAAAAAATCCGGCAGCAAAAGTGCGGCCTGGTGGATCAGCAAGATCGGTACCGTTGCCGCCCTTGGGATCATGGCACTGGGAATTGTCATCAGAGTGATTGACCCTGAACCAATCGAGGCTTTGCGGTTAAAGACGTTCGATTTGTATAATCGCCTTGAACCACGCCCGAGTCTGAGCCGGGAGCAAACCCCTGTCGCCATTGTCGATATCGACGAAAAGAGCCTCGCCGAGTTGGGGCAATGGCCCTGGCCGCGAACGGTTCTGGCTGATCTGCTTGCAGCATTGCGTGATCAGGGTGCTGTTGTTGCCGGTTTCGATATGGTGTTTGCAGAGCCTGATCGCACATCTCCTGGCAGGATTGCCGAAAGTATTCGGGGTGCTGACCCTGAAACGGTTGAGCAATTGCGCGCATTGCCCAGCAACGATGCGGTCATGGCGTCGGTCATGCGCACCTTCCGTACAGTTGTCGGGCAGGCCGGTACAAAAACGGAGGCCGTGGAAAAACCTTCTGAATTGGCATTGAGCACAACATTTAAAGGGGTTCGTGCGGTTCAAGGCGCGGACTCAAAGCTGTTTGATAGCCATGTTTTCACCCAGACATCCCTGGTTGCCAATATTGAAGATCTTGAGCAATCCGCCTTTGGCCGCGGGCTGTTTTCTGTTGAGGAAGAGGTTGACGGTGTCGTCAGGCGGGTTCCGATCCTGATGAAAGTGGAAGGCGCGATCAAGCCGACCCTAACGGTTGAAATGCTGCGCGTCGCTTTCCAGGGAAACAGTATTTTTGCCTTCATGAACCAAGGTGGCATCCAGGATGTGCGGCTTCAAACTACCCAGGGAGCCTATCAGATACCGGTTGATGGCAAAGGTCGGGTCTGGGTCTATTTCAGTGAACCTGACCGGTTTAATACGCCGGATAATTCTGGCAGGCTTTATGTTTCTGCTTCGGATGTGATTAACAACAAGTTGCCAACAGGAAGGCTTGCCGGGAAATTGATCCTCATTGGCACTTCTGCTGTCGGCCTGCTCGATATCCGGTCGACCCCGATCTATTCCAGGCTGCCCGGGATCGAGGTTCACGCCAATTTGCTCGAAACTATTTTAACCAACAATTTCATCAAATATCCGGTGGAAATGGCGGGTTTTGAGATGATCGGGATGATATTGGCGGGGATTATCATGATCCTGTTGATACCTCGTGTCGGTCCGATCTGGACGTTGCTCGGTTTGTTGGCGGCGGCAGGCACTTTGGTCGGCGGCAGTTGGTACATGTTCACAGAGAAAAAGACACTGATTGACGTTACCTATTCCGGCATCCTGGTTTTTGCGACCTATTTTGTTCTGACATTTACAAACTACATGCGTGATGCGGTTGAAAAGCGCCAGGTCCGCGGCGCTTTCAGTCAATATCTTTCACCGGACTTGGTGGAGCAACTCGCCGAAAACCCCGATCAACTCACCCTGGGCGGGGAGTTGAAACGCATGACACTTTTATTCTGTGACGTGCGCGGCTTTACCACGATATCGGAGAGCTTCAAGGATGATCCACAAGGGTTAACGAAGCTGATCAACAGGCTGCTCACCCCGTTGACCAATGAAATTTTGAAACGCCGGGGCACAATCGACAAATATATGGGCGATTGCATCATGGCTTTTTGGAATGCCCCGCTGGAGGATGAGAAGCAGGAGGTTCATGCCTGCGATGCTGCGCTGGCGATGTTTAAAGCCCTTGACGTTTTGAATGCGGAACGTGAAGCCGAGGCAAAGGAACAAGGGGTTGAATTCCTGCCGCTTAAGATCGGTGCAGGTATCAATACAGGCGACTGCGTGGTCGGTAATATGGGGTCTGATCAGCGGTTTGACTATTCGGTGCTGGGGGATTCGGTCAATCTGGCATCTCGCTTGGAAGGCCAGTCAAAGAGTTATGGTGTCGATGTTGTGCTGGGGGTAGAAACACAAAGCAAAGTGACCGATCAGTTCGCCACGGCGGAATTGGACCTGATTGCGGTAAAAGGCAAAACGGAAGCGGTGCGGATCTTTGCGCTGCTGGATCAGCGAGAAAACCTGGACCCGGCTGAATTCAAGGCTTTTGAAGAAAAACATACTCAGTTCCTGGAATTGTATCGTGCCCAAAACTGGGATGAAGCCGAGAAGCTTGGCGAGCAGAATAAAGCCAGGCTCGGTGGCAAAATGGCCAAGTTTTATGAGATTTATCGGCAAAGAATGGAGGAATTCCGGTCTTCCCCCCTGCCCGCTGACTGGGATGGCGTATACGTGGCAACGACCAAATAGTCCGCCTTACTTCTCGCAAGTGAGGCTTATGAAGAATGCGCGCCTTTGATCATCATTTGTTTGATGATCCCAGCAACTTTGAAATCAGTGCCTGAAATTCTGAGCGCATCTGCCTGATTTCCTTGATAATCCACGCATGAAAGAAATCCAGGAAAGCCTGTTTTTCCCCTTCGGGCAAACGCCTGCTGTAGAAATATCCAAACTGCAACACTAACATCAAAGTGCCTTTGTTGAGCCTGACCGCACATTGCCGGACGGTGTCATCTTCCAGTTCCAGCAACGGTTGGAAAGACTGGATCAGGTTTTCGACACTGTTGGGCACTGACAGGGACAGTAGATTCTGATACCAGCCATCCACAGCCAATTGATAATCGCGCAATTTGCCCTCAATGACGGCTCCTTTTGGATCGACCGGTTGGAAATGTGAAAGAGATTTCCTCATTGCCCTCTCCGGGATTGATGGTGGTTCTGGCAAGCGAACCAAGTCCGGCGGCAAGGGGGCCGCGCCATCGATCCTGGCGCCGTCACTGCAATTGAAGAAACGGCAGGACCCATGGCGGCGAATGATACTGTGAAAGTGAGTGCGGGTCTGGGTGAATAGGGCATTGGAATAGACTTTTTCCCGAAGATTGCCGGGAACTTCCTGATCCATCTCAAGCATCCCTAGTCCGCTCTTCCAGAAGTCGTCGTCAGATCGATTATAGACCGATTGATCGGAATGATGTTTTCCTCTGTCGACGGCCCCGAGATCGATCCCGAAAAGATAAATGCGCGAAACGCCCAGACCGATCGCGACCCGGCTGGCGAAATTTGCAATGGTCGGGCCGGTATTTATGATTTGATCTGGGGCTGCCAGCAAAAGCGATGACGTCACCGAATCCCGGTAAACAAAGGTGGTTTCGTCAAATTCATCAGGGATGCGCGGATCGACTGTCGGCGAAGCAAAGAGATGAATCCCTTTGAAATCCTGGCCGCCATCCTTGTGGCCGAGAACCGCCTGGTAAACGATAGGCAAATTTTCCAACTCGCAATGAATATGCGGCTTGATCCCAGCGCGCAACAAAACACCCAGGCCGGTGCCTGCACTGATGATCAGTGCTTTCTCCCTGTTATTGCGGATG
Source organism: Aestuariispira insulae (assembly GCF_003385955.1). Taxonomy (GTDB): domain Bacteria; phylum Pseudomonadota; class Alphaproteobacteria; order UBA8366; family Aestuariispiraceae; genus Aestuariispira; species Aestuariispira insulae. Next base: position 270,950 of record NZ_QRDW01000004.1, on the reverse strand, counting down.
ACCTCCAATGATTGGTCAACAGACGGTCCACTGCCCACAATGATCGCGTTATGCCCTTTCAGCCCCTCTTTTTCATTCAGATCCTTAAATAGGGCTCGTGACCCGGCGTTTAGATTCTGAACGGAGTGATCCAGCATGACCAATTCGTCTTCGAAAAACCCTTCCGACATGCCAAGGCCGGGCAGCATTTCCCGGAAAAGCTGGTTTGCTTGATCAAGGAAAGGACTTGTGTAATGCCGAAAAACATAACTGCCGTCGATCAGGGCGAACTGGTCGCCACGCAGGGCAATATAGAGCCGGTTTGACAGGCGGACCGGGTCGTCATCGATCAGGAACCGGATGTTTCCTCCCCGTTTGGCCAAGATACTGAAAAGCTCTTCAAGATTATGAATTTGGCAGCTGAAATAGAAAAACTCCCAAAATTGATCGCAGATGATTAACTCTTTAAAATCAAATTCTTCAATTAACAATTTAAGGTGATGGCCAAGTCCGAGACCGAATGAAATGCAATAGCCTGCTGACGGATCATCCAGCCTGTTCGCCTGGACAGAATCAATTATGCCAAAGGTTTCATAAGCTGTGCGGTATAGGGCCTCTTCCCGCATAAGGAACTCGCTGCCAAATTTGGGCGGCTGAACAAAAAACCGGTTGGGTTTCTCTCGATAAAGCGTGATCTGGTTTTTTGCGAATTCCCAGGCGTTTCCCTGGTAAAAAAAAGATCCGCCGAGATCGATATTCTGACCGCTTTCCTCTTCGATCAGTTTGATGGCAGGTTCCGGCATTTGTTCCAGGTAATCGGCTTCCGCATGATATCCATGGGACCTGAGTGTGCTTAAATTTTCGGTGAATAAGGTCTTGGACATGCGTTCAGGCCGGGATCAGTCATCTTCAACGGTATAGTGGGACTGTCGGCCCAAGCCTTCAATTCCAAGCTCCACCTTGTTTCCTGCTCTCAAATAGACCGGTGGCGCCATGCCCATGCCAACGCCAGGCGGTGTGCCGGTGGCAATCACATCGCCGGGATGCAGGCTCATGAACCGGCTGAGATAGCTGATTAGCAACGGCACCTTGAAAATCATCTGTCCTGTATGGCTGTCCTGAAATCTGTTGCCATCAATTTCCTGCCAGATAGCTAAATCAGATGGATCAGCAATTTCGTCCCGTGTGACCAGCCAGGGCCCCAGTGGCGCAAAACTGTCTGCGCTTTTGCCTTTTACCCATTGCCCGCCCCGGTCCAGTTGGAAGTGGCGCTCGGAAATATCATTGAAGACGGCATAACCGGCGACATGCTCGAGAGCATTCGCCTCTTCGATGTATTTTCCCTTTTTGCCAATGATCACGGCAAGCTCTGCCTCCCAATCGACGCGGCTAGCATTACGGGGCAGGATGATATTGTCATTAGGCCCGGTCAAGGCGCTGGTTGCCTTCATGAAAACCACCGGCTCTTCAGGCACCTGCATGCCCGCTTCCTTGACATGATCAAGATAGTTCAGGCCGATGCAGATGATTTTCCCAACACCGGTTACACAGCATCCCAGGCGGACATGCTCCTGGACCAGGGGAAGTTCATCTTCTTTCAAAGCCCGGAGTTTATTCAAGCTGGCATCGTCCAGGACAGCCGGATCAATATCCCCGATATGGCCGCTGAGGTCCCGTATTTCTCCCTTCTGATCAATCAAGCCGGGACGTTCTTCTCCAGGATGGCCAAAGCGTACCAGTTTCATGGTTGCTGTTCCTTCAATTGCCGAGGGAAACAGATTGCACGTTTCCTCAGGAATCCGCAATGATTTCAATTGCCTTCAGGTCCAATGAAAATCTCGGTTGACAGAAATGGTCGCTTGGTTTCATAACTTGTATATACAAATTGGATGAAGGAGAAATCATCATGTCGGACCAGGCCCCCGTTCCGCGCTATAAAATGGTGCGGGATCATATCATCCGGAATATCCGATCCGGAGCCTGGGCTGCGGATTCCAAAATCCCATCTGAGAATGAATTGGTAAGGGAGCTGGATGTCAGTCGCATGACCGTCAACAGGGCACTTCGTGAGCTGACGTCTGAAGGGATGTTGCGCCGGGTTCAGGGATTGGGCAGTTTTGTCGCCGGCCCGCAGCCGCAATCAGTATTGCTGGAGTTACGCAACATCGCCGATGAAATCCGCGAGCGTGGGCACGCTTATCATGCCGAGATTCTCTGCCTTGAGGAAGAGGCGGCTTCCCCTGCCCTGGCGGCTTACATGTATCTGGAGGGTGACAATAAAGTTTTCCATTCCATGATCGTGCATCATGAAAACGAAATTCCCGTCCAATTGGAAGACCGATATGTCAGCAAGGCCGTCGTACCGGGGTACAGGGATAATGATTTTACCTCTATCACACCCAACGAGTTTTTGGTGAAAGCAGCACCTGCGGAAGAAGTCGAGCATCTGGTTGAGGCCTGTTTGCCGGATGAAACCGTTGCTGATGCGCTGCGCATGGAACCCGGCCAGCCGTGTCTTCTGCTGCACCGGCGCACATGGTCCTCCGGCAAGGTGGTTTCCAGCGCTAAACTTTATCATCCGGGTGATCGCTATCGCCTGGGGGCCCACTTTCATTCATCGCCCACCGGCCAGCCCGTCGATTGACCGGGCAACCGTTTATTCTAGCCTAGAAGGATATCTGAGATGAGTTCAAATCCCCGTTTGGACAATAACCGCGAAATCCGAAGCCCGCACGGTCCTGAACTGACCTGTAAAAGCTGGCTTTCCGAAGCGCCGATGCGCATGCTGATGAACAATCTGGACCCGGATGTAGCCGAACATCCCCATGAGCTGGTGGTCTATGGGGGGATCGGTCGCGCAGCCCGAAACTGGGAATGTTATGACAGGATCGTGGAGAGCCTGAAAACCCTTTCCGATGATGAAACCCTTCTGGTTCAAAGCGGCAAACCGGTTGGTGTGTTCCGCACCCATGAAGATGCGCCGCGGGTTTTGATCGCCAACTCCAACCTGGTACCTCATTGGGCCAATTGGGAACATTTCAATGAACTGGATGCCAAGGGGCTGGCCATGTATGGCCAGATGACCGCCGGGTCCTGGATCTATATCGGCAGCCAGGGCATCGTCCAGGGCACTTATGAAACCTTTGTTGAAATGGGCCGGCAGCATTTTAGTGGCGACCTGAAAGGCAAATGGATTCTGACAGCTGGTCTTGGTGGCATGGGCGGTGCACAACCCCTGGCCGCGACTATGGCGGGTGCCTGCATGCTGGCCGTTGAATGCCAGCCGAGTCGGATTGATTTTCGCCTGCGCAGCGGCTATCTGGACAAGAAGGCAGATACGCTTGATGAAGCAATGGCGATGATTGATGAAGCTGTTGCGAAAGGTGAAGCGATCTCTGTCGGCCTGTTGGGTAATGCCGCTGAAATCCTGCCGGAAATGGTCGAAAAGGGCATCCGCCCAGACGCGGTGACCGATCAGACGTCTGCTCATGATCCGGTGAACGGTTATCTGCCGATCGGCTGGACACTCGACCAGTGGCAGAGCTTGCGCGAAAGCGATCCCAAACGGGTCAGCGATGAGGCCAAGAAATCCATGGCTGTTCATGTCCGCGCCATGTTGGAATTCCAGAAAATGGGCATCCCAACCTTTGATTACGGCAATAACATCCGCCAGGTCGCCAAGGATGAAGGTGTCGAAAACGCCTTTGATTTCCCGGGTTTCGTCCCGGCCTATATCCGCCCCCTCTTCTGCCGCGGCGTCGGTCCGTTCCGCTGGGCCGCTCTTTCTGGTGATCCGGAAGACATATACAAGACCGACCAGAAGGTGAAAGAGCTGATCCCGGATGATCCCCATCTTCACAACTGGCTGGATATGGCGCGTGAGCGAATTCAGTTCCAAGGCCTCCCGGCCCGTATCTGCTGGGTTGGTCTGGGCCAGCGGCATCGCCTGGGACTCGCCTTTAATGAAATGGTCAAGAATGGTGAATTGAAAGCGCCGGTCGTGATTGGCCGCGACCACCTGGACAGCGGTTCGGTGGCCAGTCCCAACCGTGAAACCGAAGCGATGAAAGATGGTTCGGACGCCGTTTCCGATTGGCCACTCCTGAACGCTCTTCTCAATACTGCCAGTGGCGCAACCTGGGTCAGTCTGCATCATGGCGGCGGTGTCGGTATGGGCTTTTCCCAGCATTCCGGTGTGGTGATCTGTTGCGACGGCACGGACAAAGCGGCGGAACGGATTGGCCGCGTGCTTTGGAACGATCCGGCAACCGGCGTGATGCGCCATGCGGATGCGGGCTACGAGATCGCGCAGGAATGCGCGCGTGAACAAGGGCTTAACCTCCCAATGCTGGAGTCATAATTCAATGTCTGAAACGATTACAATCACCCCGGGTCAACTGACTTTGAACCAGGTTCGCCGGATTTATGACGGCGCAAAAATCAAGTTGGATGAAGCGGCCCGCCCTGCGGTCGAGCAATCCGCTCAGACGGTTGCTGATATTATTTCCGCCGGCAAGACGGTTTACGGGATCAATACCGGCTTTGGGCGGTTGGCAAAAACAACGATCCCCAATGACAAACTGGTGGATCTCCAGAAAAACCTGGTTATGTCCCATGCGACCGGCATAGGCGCCCTTCTGGATGACGATATCGTTCGGGTCATCATGGCGCTGAAGGTCAACGCATTGGCGCGGGGCCATTCCGGCATTCGCTGGTCGGTGATTGAAAGCATTGCCAAACTGATGAATGAAGGAATTTACCCCTGTATTCCGGCCAAAGGCTCTGTGGGCGCGTCCGGTGATTTGGCTCCCTTGGCGCATCTTTCCTGCGCCTTGCTTGGGATCGGCAATGTGCGGGTCGGCGGCAAAATTATCCCCGCCAAGCAAGGGCTGGCCATGGCCGGGCTGGACATCCTAGAATTGGGGCCCAAGGAAGGCTTGGCATTGCTGAACGGCACCCAGACCAGTACGGCACTGGCGTTGGTCGGTCTTTTCCAGGGGGAGAATGTCTTTGCTTCCGCCTTGGTGGCCGGCGCCTTGACGGTTGATGCGGCCAAGGGTTCCGATGCGCCTTTTGACCCGCGGATCCAGTCCGTGCGCGGTCATCAGGGCCAGATGGATGTGGCAAAGGCCTATCTGTCCTTCCTGCAAGGCAGCGAGATCCGTGACAGCCACTTGAACTGTGACCGGGTTCAGGACCCCTACTCCCTGCGCTGTCAGCCGCAGGTTATGGGGGCCTGCCTGGATCATCTGCGTTTCACAGCCCAGACCTTTGGAATTGAAGCCAACGCGGTTTCCGACAATCCGCTTGTATTCTCAGAGAATGGCGATGTGATTTCCGGCGGCAATTTCCATGCGGAACCAGTCGCCATGTCTGCAGACGTTTTGGCGATCGCGCTATCTGAAGTCGGCGCGATCTCTGAACGGCGCATCGCCCTGATGATGGATCCGGCGCAAAGTGGTCTGCCGGCCTTTCTGGTGGAAGATGGCGGGGTCAATTCCGGTTTCATGATCGCACAGGTCACTGCAGCGGCTCTGGCCAGTGAGAATAAAACGCTTGCCCATCCGGCCAGCATCGATTCCCTGCCCACCAGCGCCAACCAGGAAGACCATGTCTCCATGGCAACATTCGCGGCCCGGCGGCTTGCCGACATTAACGAAAATGTTGCCGGTGTTATTGCTGTTGAAATGCTCTGTGCCGCACAGGGAATTGACTTCCACGCCCCCATGCGCACGTCAGAGAAATTGCAAAAAGCCATGGACGCCATTCGCTCTGTCGCGCCGCATTATGATAAGGACCGGTATTTCCATCCGGAAATGGAAGCCGTTAAGGATATGGTCTTGAAAGGGGCCTTCCAGGGCCTTGCGCCGGAAGGGCTCATGCCAAGCTATTGATCTTTTGTTCTTTCCGGAAACGCCGCCGCTCTGGCGGCGTTTCCATTTTTGGGCTATCAAGGTTTCTGAAAAGCAGCGGAAAGAAGCTTAATGACGCAGCAACAAGAAGGAACCCTGGTCCTTGTGGTTGGCCCCAGCGGCAGCGGTAAAGACAGCCTGATCCGTGCTGTCCGGGAAAGGCTTGCCGGCGATTCTCGTTTCCATTTCGCCAAGCGGGTGATCACCCGCGCGGAACATGATGGAATTGAGGATCATATTCATACGACTATGGATGGTTTCCAGCTTTCCGAAGAAGGAAACGCCTTCCTTTTGCATTGGCATGCCCATGGACATGCCTATGGTATTCCCGGTCATATCCGGCATGTTTTGGAAATGGGTCAACATGTGATTGTCAATGTTTCGAGAGGCGTCATTGAGCAGGCCATGGCACAATATGGCCATGTGAGGGTCATCGCGGTTCAAGCCAGCCTGGAAACCGCGTTTAAACGTCTGAAGGAACGGGGCCGGGAAAGCGAAGAGGAAATTGCCCAACGGTTGAAACGTTATGATTTCCCCATACCGGCAATCGCCAATGTGTTTCAGGTCGACAATGACGGATCTTTTGACGATGCCGTTACCTGTTTTACTGAGTTTCTTTTTGAATTGGCCTGATTTAGTCGCGTAGCGACGTGGAATCTGATCGCTTCAAAGGGCTTTTCCTTGAAAGCATGCGCCATTCCGGCTATATCGCGGGCGCTAATGATCTCTGGAGAATAAGACCGTGACCCAGTCCGCTGCCGCCATCGCCGCCAGCCAGCGCCGTACCTTCGCTATCATCTCTCACCCGGATGCCGGTAAAACCACGCTGACCGAGAAACTGCTTTTGATGGGCGGTGCCATTCATCTTGCCGGTGAGGTACGTGCCAAGGGCGAACGCCGTCGCACCCAATCCGACTGGATGAAGATTGAACAGCAACGCGGAATCTCGGTCACCACCTCCGTCATGACTTTCGAGCGTGAAGGTATCACCTATAACCTGCTCGATACGCCGGGCCATGAAGATTTCTCCGAAGATACTTTCCGCACCCTGACGGCCGTGGATGCCGCAGTCATGGTGATCGATGCCGCGAAAGGTATCGAGCCACAGACCAGGAAGCTCTTTGAAGTTTGCCGGTTACGCGACATCCCGATCATCACCCTGGTCAACAAGATGGACCGCGAGGCCAAAGATCCATTCGAACTGATGGACGAGATCTCCGAAACCCTGGCCCTGGATTGCGCGCCCATGGTGTGGCCCGTCGGTATGGGGCGTGAATTCAAAGGAATCTATGACATTCACAACAACCGCTTTGTCCGTATGACTGAAGATGGTTATGAAGATATAGCAGTCAGCGGCACAGAAGATGAAAAACTCACCGCCTATATGTCCGAAGATCAGCAACTGACCCTGCAGGAAGAGGCCGAGTTGGCCAAGGAGGCCTGCCCGCAGTTTGACATGGATAGTTTCCGTGAGGGGCATTTGACACCGGTCTATTTCGGCAGCGCCCTGAAGAATTTTGGCGTGAAGGAATTGCTGAACGGTATTGGTGCCGCAGCCCCCTCTCCCGGTCCCCAGCCATCTGTCGGCCGTATTGTTGATCCGGGTGAAGACAAAGTCACCGGATTTGTCTTTAAGGTTCAGGCCAACATGGATCCGAACCATCGCGACCGGATTGCCTTTGTCCGACTGGTTTCCGGCAAGTTCAAGCGCGGCATGAAGCTGAAACATGTAAGAAGTGGCAAACCGATCGCGATTTATAATCCGATCATGTTCTTTGCCCAATCCCGCGAATTGGCCGAAGAAGCCTGGCCCGGCGATATTATCGGTGTGCCGAACCATGGCACCTTGCGGGTTGGCGATACATTAAGTGAAAGCGAAGATCTACGCTTTACCGGGATTCCAAACTTTGCGCCGGAAATTCTGCGTCGGGTGCGCCTTGATGACCCGATGAAATCCAAACATTTGAGAAAAGCGCTTGAGAGCCTTGCGGAAGAAGGCGTCACACAGGTTTTTAAACCGTATTTTGGCGCCAATTGGATTGTCGGTGTTGTCGGCCAGTTGCAGTTGGATGTATTGGTCACCCGGATCGAGCAGGAATATTCCATCAAAGTGGGCTTGGAAACAGCCCCTTACGAAACTGCGCGCTGGGTCTCCGGTCCCGATGACGCTGTAAACAAATTCATTGATTCCAACCGTTCGGCCATGTCCGAGGATCGTGACGGCGCGCCGGTATTCCTGGCAAGGAATTCCTGGGAGTTGGGGCATCAGCAGCAAACAAATCCTGATGTTAAGTTTGAAAAGACCAGGGAACGTTCCTAAGCACTTTTCCGATTGCTTATCAGATAGAAGGCAGCGCCGGGGCATTTCTCCCGGCGCTGTTTTACCGATCGTTAAGTCTTGATCTGCTATAGTCCCCGGCAAAGGGATGTATCGGGATGATTCGGATAGGGTTCACGACAGCAAGCAGCGTGACCGGGTTTCCCAAGCAAAAACGGCAGTTCGTGGCGTGGCGTTTCACGAAGAAATAAGAAGAGAAAGATCAGCCCCCTCACCTGAGGAGATTGTCGCGCAGTTGCGTGGCGAATTCCTCATTGAGGCACGGGAACGGCTTGAGAGCATCGAGAGGATCCTCAATGATTTTCATACCGACGCAATCGATCCCAACACCGTTAACCGGCTGGTCAGGCAGGAAGCCCACAATTTGAAAGGCATGGGCGCGACATTCGGGTTTCCTGTTGTCAGCCATGCCATGCACCGACTGGAAGATTATCTTGAAATCAATCCGATGAAGGATAAGCGTGACCTCTATCTCACACAGCGCTTCATCGATCCGGTAGACCGCATCATTGATGTCGGGATCCCTCTGAGCGAAGAGGAAGGCCGGGAAATTCTTGAAAACCTTCCGATTGCGCAAAATGATGAACAGCCGGTGTTTGACTATGTTCCTGACCGGTTGCGTGCACTTCTTATCGTGAATTCCAGAACAGTTGGCCTGAAGCTCAGCATCGAACTCGAGGCCTATGGGTTTGAGGTTGTGACTGAGTTGGATATGGATGATGTGCTCCCGAAAATTGTGCGTCTCAAGCCTTCAATCGTCATTTCATCATTCAGCATGACCGGATTGAACGGCGTTGATCTTGCCCGGGCTGTTGTCGGGATGTCGGACACCCAGCACGTGCCAATTGCGATACTGACCAGTTTTGACGCAGAGGCACCGGAACTGTCAAAACTGCCGAAAAATGTCCCGATCATTCATCTTGGCGCCAATATCGAAGCCGAAATTTCAAAGGCTTTGACCGCGATAGAGTTCCGCTGGCCAGTCAATCCAACTTCAGAGGGAATTGCAGATGAGTTAGACGGGAGATAACCCCACAAAAACCCGGTGGAATATCAGCCGGGAAGATTCGCGAAATATTGTTTGTTATCTAAAGCTTATTGCGAAATTTAGAAAAATAGTTAATAGCCTTTGCCTATGGCAACCTGTCAGGGCATAGCATTCGTGCATCTTCTATATTGACTCTCCCTGCCTCTCGTGGTGAGCTTCCACCACAATTATAGAGAGGGGGAAAAGCATGCTTGTTTCAATCTCCCTCCGTGAAAAAGAACAAAAAAGAACCACAGAGTGCATCGCAATTTGTAATCGAGGGAGAATACAGTGAAAAAGAAACTGCTGACAGCCGTGGCTGGCGCTGGCATGGCTTTGGCCCTGTCTGCCGGTGCACAGGCGAAGACTTTGGTTTTCTGTTCCGAAGGCAGCCCGGAAGGCTTCAACCCGTCCCTGTTTACCGCAGGCACCACCTTTGATGCCTCTTCCCGCCAGGTATACAACAAACTGGTAGAGTTCGAGCGCGGCACCACTAAGATTACTCCGGCGCTGGCTGAATCCTGGGAAGTTTCCTCCGACGGCCTGGAATATACCTTTAAACTGCGTAAAGGCGTTAAGTTCCACAGCAACAAGGCGTTCACGCCGAGCCGCGACTTCAACGCCGATGACGTTGTTTATTCCTTCAAACGTCAGGGCGACGAAAGCCATCCCTACCATAAGGTTTCCGGTGGTAGTTATGAGTATTTCCAAGCCATGTCCATGCCGGACCTGATCAAGGACATTGTTAAGGTTGACGACTACACCGTCAAATTCGTCCTGACCCGTCCGGAAGCACCGATGATTGCCAACCTGGCAATGGATTTTGCCTCCATCCTTTCCGCAGAATATGCTGATAAGATGATGGATGCCGGCTCTCCGGAGAAAGTTGACCTGGAACCGATCGGCACTGGTCCGTTTAAAATGGTCGGCTATCAGAAAGATGCGATGATCCGTTTCGCAGCTCATGAAGACTACTGGGCTGGCAAAGCACCGATTGATCGCTTGATCTTCTCAATCACCCCGGATGCTTCCGTGCGTTACCAGAAGCTGAAGGCCGGCGAATGCCACGTAATGCCTTACCCGAATCCGGCTGATCTGGAAGCTATGGATTCCGATCCGAACATCAACCTGATGCAACAGGAAGGCCTGAACGTCGGTTATCTGGCATATAACACCAAGATGGCACCGTTTGATAACCCGAAGGTCCGTAAGGCCCTGAACAAGGCTATCAACAAAAACGCAATCCTGGATGCTGTATTCCAGGGTGCTGGTAAAGTTGCCAAGAACCCGATTCCGCCGACAATCTGGTCCTATAACAACGCGACCGAAGACGACAGCTATGATGCAGCTGCTGCTCAGAAAATGCTGGAAGAAGCCGGTGTATCCGGTCTGAAAACCAAAATCTGGGCAATGCCGGTACAGCGTCCTTACAACCCGAATGCCCGTCGTATGGCGGAACTGATTCAGGCTGACTGGGCGAAAATCGGCGTGGAAGCTGAAATCGTTTCCTACGAATGGGGTGAGTATCTGAAACGCTCCAAAGCTGAAGACCGTGACGGTGCGGTTCTGTTGGGCTGGACCGGTGACAATGGTGACCCGGACAACTTCCTGGCCGTGTTGCTCGGCTGTGATGCTGTAGGCGGTTCCAACCGCGCCCAGTGGTGCCACAAGCCGTTTGATGACCTGGTTCAGAAAGCGAAAGTAACCTCTGATTCTGCAGAGCGTACCAAGCTGTATGAAGAAGCACAGCTGGTCTTCAAAGAGCAGGCTCCGTGGGCAACCATCGCTCACTCTGTCGTGTTCAAACCGGTTCGCAAAGAAGTTAAGAACTTCAAAATCGATCCGTTCGGTGGCCATGTCTTCTACGGCGTAGACATCGAATAAGAGCTGACAGTAATGCAGTGAATATAGAACGGGGAAGGTTTGATACCTTCCCCGCTCTTGTTATTCGTTTGATAAGATCAGGATCATGATTCGTTTTATTATATCCAAGCTCGGATTGCTCATTCCGACATTTATAGGTGTGACGCTGATTGCGTTCGCCTTTATCAGGGTGCTTCCCGGTGACCCGATTGAATTGCTGGCTGGTGAGCGCGGGGTTTCTCCGGAACGCCATGCCGAATTGATGGCCCTCTTCGGTTTCGATAAGCCGATGTGGGAACAATATATTATTTTTCTTGGAAATATATTGCAGGGTGATCTTGGTCAGTCCTTCATCACCAAGCAACCCGTTCTTGACGAGTTCCTAACCCGCTTCCCGGCAACGGTTGAACTGGCCCTCTGCGCCATTATTTTTGCAACTCTGATTGGGTTGCCGGCAGGAATCATCGCGGCGGTAAAGCGCGGTTCCGCGTTCGACCATTCCTTGATGGGGGTTTCGCTGGCTGGGTATTCCATGCCTATTTTCTGGTGGGGCCTTCTGCTCATCATTCTGTTTTCCAGCCCTGACATGCTTGGCTGGACCCCCGTTTCCGGTCGAATGTCGGCCATGTTCTGGGTGGAACCGACCACAGGTTTCATGTTGATTGACACCCTTTTCTTCAGTGAAGAAGAAGGTGCTTTTGGCTCTGCAATCCATCACCTGATTTTGCCAACGATTGTACTTGGCACGATTCCAATGGCGGTTATTGCCCGTCAGACACGCTCTGCCATGCTTGAAGTGTTGGGTGAGGATTATGTCCGGACGGCCCGGGCGAAAGGCCTTCCTGTTGGCCGGGTTATCGGCCTCCATGCGCTTCGAAACGCACTGATCACAGTTGTGACCGTTATTGGTCTTCAGGTCGGTGTGTTGCTTGCCGGCGCGATCCTGACGGAATCCATTTTCAGCTGGCCCGGTATTGGTAAATGGATGGTTGATGCCATTTTCCGACGCGATTATTTCGCCGTTCAAGGTGGCCTTATCATGGTGGCGGGTATCGTGATGATCGTGAACCTGGTCGTCGATTTCCTCTACGGGTTAATCAACCCGCGTATTTTGCACACGAGGTAAGGAAATGAGTGAGTTGCAAGCCGAAGTGCAAAATAGCACACAACAGATCAGCCCGCTGCGACAACAGTTGAAGGAATTCTGGTTCTATTTCTCAGAAAACAAGGGTGCCGTCGTCGGTCTGTTCTTTTTCCTCTTTATCGTTTTGGTGGCCATTTTGGCGGATGTTATTTCGCCCCATGCCCCCATTGAGCAATACCGAGAATTCATCCTGATCCCGCCGGCCTGGCAGGAAGGCGGAAACTGGTCCTTCATCCTGGGAACGGATGCGGTTGGTCGTGATATGCTCTCCCGGTTGATCCATGGTTCTCGATATTCCCTCTATACCGGTTGCATCGTTATTGCTGTGACCTTGACCATCGGTGTTTCTCTGGGGCTCTCCGCCGGTTTTTTCCGAGGGTGGTGGGAAGTAATCCTAATGCGGATTATGGACATCATCCTGGCGGTCCCTTCCCTTTTGATGGCACTTGTTTTGGTGGCTGTTCTTGGCCCGGGGCTGGAAAATGCGATGATTGCTATTTCCGTGACTTACCTGCCGCACTATGTCCGGCTGTCGCGAGCATCCGCGGTTGCTGAAAACGCCCGTGACTATGTAACCGCTAGCCGGGTTGCCGGTGCCGGCAAGCTGCGCTTGATGTTCATCACCATCCTGCCGAACTGTATGGCACCGTTGATCGTTCAGGCAACTCTGAGCTTTTCGTCAGCCATTCTGGATGCGGCCGCTCTTGGCTTCCTCGGTATGGGCGCACAACCGCCGACACCGGAATGGGGCACCATGCTTGCGGAAGCACGAGAATTCATCACAAGTGCCTGGTGGGTTGTTACCTTCCCCGGTCTGGCGATCCTGTTGACCGTGTTGGCGATCAACCTGATGGGCGACGGTCTGCGTGATGCGCTGGACCCGAAAATGAAGAGGTCTTAAAGAAAATGAGTCTTCTTGATATTAAAAACCTCTCTGTCGAATTCCAAACAGCCCATGGCATGTTCCGTGCTGTGGATGGGGTGAATTTCAATGTCGATAAAGGCCAGATCCTCTCCATTGTCGGCGAATCTGGCTCCGGTAAATCCGTCTCCATGCTGGCCCTGATGGGGCTGCTGCCTTGGACCGCTAAAGTGACTGCCGATGTGATGACCTTTGACGGCATCGATTTGCTGTCCATTAGCAAAAAAGAGCGGCGCAAGATCATCGGCAAAGATATCTCGATGATCTTCCAGGAGCCGATGACCAGCCTGAACCCCTGTTTCACCGTCGGCTACCAGATCATGGAAGTCATGAAGGAACATCTGGGCGGCACCAAAAAGGAGTTGGAAAAACGTGCCGTCGAGCTTTTGGGAATGGTCGGGATCCCCGCCCCTGAAAGCCGGTTGAAAGCCTATCCCCATCAGATGTCGGGCGGCATGAACCAGCGTGTGATGATCGCCATGATGATTGCCTGCAAGCCGCGTCTCTTGATCGCGGATGAGCCAACGACTGCTCTTGATGTGACCATTCAGGCCCAAATCCTGGAACTTCTGGTCGAACTGCAGAAGAAACAGGATATGGCCCTGGTTCTGATCACCCATGACATGGGGGTTGTGGCGGAAACAGCCGAACGAGTGGTTGTTCAATATGCCGGCCAACAGGTGGAAAAACAGGAGGTCAAAGGCCTGTTCAATCATCCAGGACATCCCTATACCCACGCATTGCTCAACGCTTTGCCCGAGCGGGCGACGGACAAACACCTGCCCTCTATTCCGGGTGTCGTGCCGGGCCAGTTGGACCGCCCAAAAGGCTGTCTCTTCAGCCCGCGGTGTGAATTTGCAACCGATCTCTGTCATGCAACCCCACCGACCACCACAAACGGCGTTCTGTGCCATTATCCGCTCCAGGATGGTGTTCCCACAGGTCACCCGGGTGGTCAGCAAAGCAAAGTTGCAGGAGGAAACGGATAATGACGGCAGAAACCGTTCTGGAGGCCCGTGACCTCCATCGCTTTTATGAAGTTAAAGGCGGCATGTTCAGCCAAGGGGGAACCGTAAAGGCTCTCTCCGGCGCTACTTTTAACCTGGAAGCCGGTAAGACGCTTGCTGTGGTTGGTGAATCCGGTTGTGGTAAATCGACCCTGGCACGTTTGGTGACCTTGATTGAAAATCCAACATCCGGTGCATTAAAGTTGGGCGGAATGGATGTGGCGACAGCCACTTCCGCTGAAGATCGCCGTACGCTTCGCCAGATGGTTCAGATCGTTTTTCAGGATCCTTACGGTTCGCTGAACCCGCGTCAGAAAATCGGTGCCATTCTGGAAGAGCCGCTCAAAATCAACACCAGCATGAGCGCGCCTGAGCGCAAACAGGCCGTAATGGACATGATGGCCCGGGTTGGCTTGCGCCCCGAGGCCTATTACCGTTATCCGCATATGTTCTCCGGCGGCCAGCGCCAGCGTATCGCCATTGCACGCGCGCTGATGCTGAAACCTAAGATTGTGATCCTGGATGAGCCTGTTTCCGCATTGGATGTATCCATCCAGGCGCAGGTTTTGAACCTGCTCACAGATCTACAGCAGGAAATGAACCTGGCCTATCTGTTTATTTCCCATGATCTGTCCGTGGTCCGTCATATCGCGGACGAAGTCATGGTCATGTATCTGGGGCGTCCGGTGGAATATGGTACCAGGGACCAGATCTTTTCTGATCCGCAGCATCCCTATACCCGGGCATTGCTGTCAGCCACGCCCATGGCCGATCCGAACAAGAAACGCGAGCGGATCAAACTGATCGGTGAGCTGCCCTCCCCGCTCAGCCCTCCTTCGGGTTGCGCTTTCCATCCACGCTGTCCGCTGGTCAATGATCGCTGCAAATCGGAAGGTCCGGTACTGCATCATGCAACCAGTGGCTGGGATGTTTCCTGCCACGCGGTAGAGGAAGGCCGGAAGGGCTGATTAAGCGAGTTTATTCTCTCACTTTTTTGAAAACCCTCTGTCTTATTGGCAGAGGGTTTTTCTTTGGAAGAATGCGGTTAGCTCATTTGCGGAATGTACAATCCGATCAGCACCGGCTTCTATGAGATCGCTCCCCTTGCCGTCAGGCGCCAGGCCGACAGTCATCATACCCGCAGCTTTGGCCGCATGAATACCCATCGGACTATCTTCAACGACCATGCAATTTCCAGGCGTTATCCCCAGTTTATCGGCAGCCAACAGGAAAAGGTCAGGGGCCGGTTTAGGAGCCGGAACCATATCAGCCGAATAGACATGTCCTTTGAAATAATCCCAGAGGCCGGTTTTACCGAGAGACGTGCGCATTTTCTCGACGGATCCCTGGCTGGCAACGGCAATGGGGATCGATTGGGAGGTCAAAAACCGTACAAATTCGGCTGTTCCCGGAACAGTTTCCAGAGACAGCCGAAAGGCTGCGGCTATTTTTTGTTCCAAGGCATGCAACCATTTGTCAGGCAAAGGTGCATCCAGTCTCATTTCAATGAGGGTACATACCCCCATCATCGTGTTGCCTTTAAAAGCCTTGATGGCACCGGCCAAATCCAATGGCCAGCCAAGCTTTGTGACTTCCTCTGCAATCACTCGATTGGTGATCGGCTCACTATCCACCAAGACGCCGTCACAATCAAAAATAACCGCTTCCGGTGTCATGGATTTGTTTTCTTTGCTGATTCAAATGCAAGAATGGCCCCGGCAAGATCCTCGCAGGCCGCTCCCACCGATTTAAAAAGCGTGATTTCATCATTCGAAATCCGCCCTTCATGCTGTCCTCGGCTGAGACTGTAAAGATCGGCTTTGATATCATCCGTCGACAGAACCCCCTGCTCGATCGGTTGTGTGATGTCACCCGCTTCTTTCGTCGCCCCCGCCAGGGTATCGACAAAGACGCTCGCGCGTCCAATCGCCCGGTCATCTGTTTCACGCATGGATGGTTTAAACCCACCGACCAAATCCAGATGGCAACCCGGTTTTAGCCAGTCCCCCAGAATGACGGGATCCGTCGCTAGCGTGCAGCAGCTTATGATATCCGCGCGTCCGGCCGCTTCTGCCAAATTATCCACGGGATGAGCGTTCAGACCCAAGGCGCCGAGTTCTTCACATAACGCGTCCGCTTTGGCGATATTCCGGCCCCAGACATTGATGCGGGTAAGGTCTCTGACCGTGGCATGAGCCTGCGCCAGATTTATAGCAAGCCGGCCGGTGCCGACAATCAAAAGCTCTTTTGCGTCTCTTCGGGCCAAGTAGGATGACGCCAGGGCGGACGCAGCGGCCGTCCGTCTTGCTGTTAACTCTCCGCCATCAATCAATGCCAGCAACTGACCGCTCTGGCCGGAAGAAAGAACATAATTCCCAAAAACAGCCGGCAGCCCCCGGGTCGCGTTGCCGGGGAAAACGGTGGCCAGTTTGATTCCCAGGTATTTCCCCGGGACCCAGGCCGGCATCAGCAGCAAAGTCGCATCCTCTTCGCCGGGCACCGCCATGTCATGATGATGGCGAACAGGCATCTCGCAGCCTTCACGGAAAATTGCCCGAAGAGCATCGATCAAACCGGACCAAGGAAGATATTGACGTGTCTGGCTTTCATCTAGGATAATCATATAATTCTCAATAACTTATATCTGTTTCATGAGTTCTGAAACCAGCTTGATACCGGGTTCAATACGCTCGGTCGGGATGGAAGAAAAGCCAAGCCGAATGAAATTCCGGGGGCCAGGCGTTTCTTCGAAGAAGAAGTCGACGCAAGGGTCCAGCGCAACGCCTTTTTCCAAGGCGTTCTGGGCAAATGCAAGAGAGTCCATCCCTTCAGGGCCCCGCACCCAATAGCTGGAGCCGCCAAAAACCGGTGCTTCGGATGCATTCGGAAGATAGCGTTGCAAGGCATCGCCCATAACTTCCCAGCGTTCCCGATAGGTGCGTTGAAGTTTCGTCACCAGTGAATCATAATGGCCAAGCCCCAGGAACAAAGCGGCTGTCCTTTGATTATTGCCGGGCGGATGGCGATACATAAGCCGCCGCAAGGCCCGCAATTCCTCAATCACGGCACTTTGTGCAACGATGTAACCTAGGCGCAGACCGGGAAACAGGCTTTTTGAGAAGCTGCCCATATAGATCACGCGCCCCTGCCGATCGAGTGATTTCAACGCAGGTGCCGGGTTGGATATAAAATTTGTTTCCGGCTCATAATCATCTTCAATCAACAGAAAATCATGCTTGAAAGCCTTATCAAGCAAGGCTTTCCTTCGTTCCAGACTCATGGTCACAGTGGTCGGGAAATGGTGGCTTGGTGTTGCCAGCACATAGCGGCACTCATCGAGGGTTTCATCCACCACCAAACCACTGTCATCGACGGCTAGAGGAACAACCTGATCTGTAAACTGCCTGAAAATATGCCTTGCATCCGGATAGCCCGGATTCTCAACGCCTACACGGTCATGATCCCTGACCAACAGGGAGCCGATCAGGTAAAGGGCGTTTTGAGCACCCAGTGTTACCAGAATTTCTGATTGTGATGCGTTGATCCCGCGCCTTGGCAATAACCGGCTGCGGATCTGTTCGATCAGATCAGGATCATCCCGATCATAAGAATCCGGGGTCACTGATTCCATTGTTCTGGTACCCATTGCCTGTCGCGAGCATTCCCGCCAGGCAGACAAGGGAAACAAGGAATAATCCATCTGCCCGTATAGGAAGGGATATGGCAGGTCTTGCCAGCGTTCCGTACGATCAAAATGCCATTGTCGCCGCATGATCGGGTTGCGCAGTCGTCCCTGCCAGTCGACGGTTTCGGACGGCTCTTCGTCCGCGAGGCTGGCTTTGCCCTGCTCTACACGCCCTTTCAGTATTTCCCCATTCACGAAAAAACCGCTGCGCTCCCGCGCAATCAGATAACCATCATCCACAAGCCCCTGATAGGCCAACACGACGGTATTACGGGAGACCCCCAACTGCTTGGCCAGAGCCCGGCAGGATGGCAGTGCCTCCTGATCGGGTAAATCACCTTTTAGGATATGAGAAACAAGCATTTCCCGAATCTGGGACTGGATACTGGCTGTCGGCCGTTTTTCCAGATGAAACAAAGTTGAACGCATGGCCTAATCAAACATGATCTGTCGGAGTCGCAATACCGGTTTTAGCCCGGCTTGCCGTAACTGCGATTCCAGGGAAAGATGCCGTCCGTAGTGTCGAGGCAATAAGAGAAAGTCATTAGATATTGGATATGCGCCTTGCCGCCGGTTAAGGGCAAAACCAGTCGCTGATAACCGTAATTGGCCGGTGGAATATCGATATCCACATGCCAGAGTGTGGGGGCCTCTTCATCCAGGCTGGCGGACAGGGCCTCAGTTACGGCAGTGCTGTAGATTTCTGGTGTGATTTCGCTCACCGGCCTTCCCGTCATATCCACCGTGACGGCACTGGCGATATTAGAACCATCCAGGCGATATATAAAATCCAAAGGCTGCTGCTGAACCTCGAGCAAGCAAATCCGGCCAAGCTTTTCCTGAATATCCCAAGGCTCAATATCCGATTTCCCCGGAAAGCCATCGTCTTTACGTTTGGATTGCCAGTAATCCAGGATTTCCCGGACACCGTCGATCGCCTTATCCAGATCGATCCGCGTATTGATGATTCCTGTCATTTCTATCCAGTATTCAGCCGCTTTGATCATCCAAGAGCAATCTCAGCATGATCGCTGGGCAATGGATGCGCAATCAATTTGTCACGTTCTTTAATTCAGGCAAAGAAAAACGCCCTGAAAAGGGGCGTTTTTCCACTATTGGCCTGTTCTTATCAGGCTGGAATAGCAACTTTTTCCAGGGAACGTTTGGCGCGCTGGCTGCTCTCGGTCAGGCGTTTAGACTGATCCATCAGATTCTGGAGAGTTTCTTCAATTTCGGAAGTCGCCTTGCTGGTCTGACCGGACAATTGCTTCACTTCCCCGGCGACCACGGCAAATCCTTTGCCGGCATCACCGGCACGGGCCGCTTCAATGGTGGCGTTCAGCGCCAGAAGGTTGGTCTGTTTGGCAATGGCATCGATTTGCTTGGCAAATTCACCAATTTTTTCAATTTCTTCCGACAGCAAACCCAGCTCGCGTTCAACAGTGTCGATCGCCTGGGTTGCTTCTGCCAAAGTGGTTTCGCTGGACATCTATAAATAACCTCGGTTTGGGAAAACAGATCCAATATTCAGCAGTTTGCCGGATGTTTATGACGGTTGCAATCTGCATATGCATCTTTGACGGATCATAAGATTATAGACGCAAACAAAAAGCCCCGACCGGCTGGCCAGGGCTTTTAAAATATGGGGTGGCTAATGGGACTTGAACCCACGGCCTCTGGTGCCACAAACCAGCGCTCTAACCAACTGAGCTATAGCCACCATATTGTTGCTTGCCGATGTATCATCGTTGCAGGGGGGCTTTTAAGCCTATCGATGGCCGCCGTCAAGATCATTGGTGCGGATAAAATGACATAATTTTCATTTTTTTGACACCCTCATCTGATTGGGGTTCATGTCGCCCAATATTAGTGCAATTGCCTAAAAAATAGTCATGAACGCCTGTTGTATTTTTGTGCATCTATCGTTTATAGCATTGATTTTAATAGCTTATTTCAGCTCCAGCAAACTGGCACGCCCCATGCAATAAAGGGCTCAGAGAAAACAAAACGCCCTGGCGCGGTCATTGAACTGCGGCAAGGATATCGCGGGAGCGCAGAGATAAAAGATGAAGAAAATCGAAGCGATCATTAAGCCCTTCAAACTGGATGAGGTTAAAGAAGCCCTCCATGAAGTCGGCATCCAAGGAATTACCGTGACGGAAGCAAAAGGGTTTGGCCGGCAGAAAGGTCACACCGAGCTTTATCGCGGCGCTGAATATGTAGTGGACTTTCTGCCCAAGGTGAAACTGGAAATCATCCTGGATGATTCTCTGGCAGAACGGGCAGTGGAAGCCATCCAGAATGCAGCCCATACCGGCCGCATTGGGGATGGCAAAATCTTCGTATCCAGCATCGAAGAAGTGATCAGGATCCGCACCGGTGAAACCGGCAGCGACGCCATCTGACACCCCGACCCCATCAATTTTGATGCATTCGCATCATCATTCAAACCAATCTCCGGTTACCGGAGTGGCAAATGAGACAAACTAGAGGAATTAGAGTCATGTCTGACGCCGTTAAAAAAGTCTTGGAAATGATCAAGGAAAACGACGTGGAATACGTCGATCTGCGTTTCACCGACGCCCGCGGCAAGTGGCAGCACACCGCACAGCACGTTTCCACCATCGATGAAGATGTCTTCAAAGACGGCATCATGTTTGATGGCTCCTCCATCGCAGGTTGGAAGGCTATCAACGAATCCGACATGATCCTGATGCCCGATCCGGAAACCGCCGTCATGGATCCGTTCACCGCACAGCCGCAGATGATCCTGTTCTGTGATATCGTAGAGCCGTCCACCGGCTTGGCTTATGATCGCGACCCGCGCTCCATTGCTAAAAAAGCCCTGGCATATACCGAGAGCCTCGGCCTGGGTGACACCGTTTATTTCGGTCCGGAAGCTGAATTCTTCATCTTTGACGATGTTCGCTGGAACACTTCCCAGAACGACATGGGTTACAGCTTCGATTCCGAAGAAGGCCCCTATAACACCGCTTCCGAATATGAAGGCGGTAACATGGGACACCGCCCGAAAGATAAAGGCGGCTATTTCCCCGTAGCACCGGTCGATTCTGGCACCGATATCCGCGCGGAAATGGTCACCGTCATGCGTGAAATGGGCCTGGACATGGAAAAGCACCATCATGAGGTGGCGCCGTCCCAGCATGAGCTCGGCATGAAGTACGACACCCTGATCTCCATCGCCGACCAGATGCAGATTTTCAAATATGTCACCCATATGGTAGCCCATTCCTACGGCAAGACCGCAACCTTTATGCCGAAGCCGGTTGTTGGTGATAACGGTTCTGGCATGCATTGCCATCAGTCCATCTGGAAAGACGGTAAAAACATGTTTGCCGGTTCCGGTTATGCGGATCTGTCTGAAATCTGCCTCTATTACATTGGCGGCATCATCAAGCATGCCAAGGCCCTGAATGCCTTCACAAACCCGTCCACCAACTCCTACAAACGCCTGGTGCCAGGCTTCGAAGCACCGGTTCTGCTGGCCTATTCCGCCCGCAACCGTTCGGCTTCCTGCCGTATTCCTTATGTGGCTAGCCCCAACGGCAAGCGTGTTGAAGTCCGCTTCCCGGATCCGACCGCAAACCCGTATCTGGCTTTCACCGCCATGCTGATGGCCGGCCTCGACGGGATTGAGAATAAAATCCACCCGGGTGAGCCGATGGACAAAGATCTCTATGACCTGCCGCCGGAAGAATTGGCTGAGGTTCCGACTGTTGCCGGCTCCCTGCGCGAAGCATTGGAGTGCCTGGATGCAGATCGTGCCTTCCTGCGCAAAGGCGACGTGATGAGTGACGATATGATTGACGCTTATCTGGAACTGAAATGGGAAGAAGTACAGCGCTACGAAATGACCACCCATCCGGTCGAATTCGACATGTACTACAGCTGCTAAGCTCGAGTGAAGTCAGTCGTTTAAAAGATGAATGCCCGTCGTATTTCGGCGGGCATTCTCTTTAAGGATCACGCTTTAAAAAAAACAAGCCGAAGACAATGTCGTAACTGATTGTCGAAACATGTTTTTCTTCAAAAATCCGGCAGGCGCGCCGTAAACCTGCCGCCGACATTGGCCGATTTTCCGCGGCCCTGGCTCCAATATCCTTAAGGTAGTTCAGAAATGCCTGGGAATTCTGGAATTTCTGGGTCACGGTTTCACGTTGCCAAAACGCTTGCAGACCTGTCGGCACGGTAGCCTGGATCTCTTCGAAAGCCGGATAAGAGACTGCGACTCCCTCCTGTCCGGCCAAAACACATGCTTCACGCCATTGTATGAATGTCTGATCCGTCAGAAAGGTATGCATGATGCATCCGCCGCGTGATAAATGCGCTGATTGCGTCTGAAGCGACCCTTTCAGATCAGAGAACCATTGAGATGCCATGTTGGAGCAGATGAGATCAAATGCCCCCTCGCCCGCGCGGAGCTCAAAACGATCCGCATCCAGCACCTGACTGTGAAATAATTTGTCGTCTGCAAATTTCTGTTGAACCGTCCGGACCATCTCTGGTGACAGATCAGTCGCCAAGAGGTCGGTATCCGGAAACGTATGCCGTAAAAGCTCGGTAAATCGTCCTGTGCCGCATCCTAGTTCCATAATCGATTTGGGTTGCGGCCCGCCTTCCCGGTGCTTGCCGAGAAAAGCCAAAAGCTTCTGACCAATCTGTAATTGAACCTCTGAGGCGGAATCGTAACTCAGTGCCGCGCGGCCAAACCGTGTTGAGACCCGTTTTTTAAAATCGTCTGTCATAACTGGTCCAGGAATTCCGATGTTTTCTGAGCGCACCAATCCGGATGGCTCAGAGGGAGTAGATGGCCAGCTTCTTCATGCCAGCAGATCTCTTTCCCCTGGAAGCTATCTTGGGTCAGTTTGGGCGGCACGATAGGATCATTCTTGCTGGCAAGGGCAAGAAAATCACCGTCGAAATCTCTAAATGCCGCACGCCCGTCCCAATCACGAAGCCAGCATAGCCCCTCAAATAGACGGTCTGATTCTATTGATCTTTCTGGCTCTGCGGAACCTCCACATTTTTTCAGGAAATCGGATACCACTCGATCCGGGTTCGTTTCCAGCCCGCGTATCATGCGGGATAACACACGAACCGGGACGCCTTCCGAATGGTCGTCACTCGAACAGAATTTCGTGAACCCATTGATTGCGACGATCGCCTTGATTCGCGGCAAAACGTTTTGCAGGCCCCAAAGAAACCCGAGTGAATGGCCCACAAATACTGCTCCCTCTGCAACAGCCGGAATGGGCTGTGCCGACTGTTCCCGAAAAAATCCGAGGTCAAGGAAGGTCGTCTGATGCCCATTAAGGCCTGCCGCCATCTCTTGCCAGAGATCAGGGGCCTCAGCCCAGCCATGGACAAAAATGAGATGTGCCATCGGGGCGCCTTAGAAGGGCTGTTTCCGTATTATCATGGCCCCTCTTTTATCGTCTTTATCTGTCAGGTCAATCTTTGTCGCTTCACACCGCTTTTACTGAGTGTTAACAATCAAACCTTAGACTGTCAGATTGGTGGATTGGCACAGGGCAGTGAGTTAATGTTGTTGGCTTCCTGAAACGCTCAGGGGATTCTGGGCAGGCGCAAGGGAAACCAGCGAGAATGTGGTAGAAGGCGCTATGTCAGAAATCCCAATGATGACATCCTTTAACAGCGAACGCGATCGTTTCGTGGCCTATGCCTTTGCTGCTGCCCATATGTTTGTTGAATTGGATCCAAACGGGGTCATCAAACATGCATCCGGCACAACCAGTGGCCTGGCCAGCGGCAAATCGGATGATCTTGTTGAAAAGAAATTTGCCTCTTTTGTGGATCCGGGAGACCAGGCGTATTTCGCAGAAATATTGCTACGACTGTTCCAGCACGGCCGGATAGAACCGCGACTGATCTGCCTTACGTCCAAAACCGGCAAACGTCTGGAATTATTGATGGGTGGATTGTTGCTGCCCTCTCAGGAACAAAGGCTGTTCCTTTCTTTTACCGTGCCACCCAAGACAAATATCAAACCTAAAAATGACAGCCAGGCCGGTGGGCGCAAAACGACCGAAACAGACCTGCTCGACAAGCGGGATTTTGGCTCGGTTGCCCAAGATAAACTCGCGACTTCGGAAAGTATGGATGTCAACAGTCAGTTGACCATGCTTGTGATTGACGGCCTGGATGAATTGAGAAGCTCCGGGGATATGGAAAAACTGGCGAGAGTGCTGGAGAAACTCTCCGCTTACCTGCGTGCCATCTCATTTGATGGCACTTGCGCCAGCGAATTGGGTAGTGAGAAATTCGGCGTGCTTCATTCCGCGAATGTTGATGAAAAAGAGATCAAGGCGCGTATTGCCGAAATCATTGCTGAAGAGGCCGCGGATACCGATCTTGAGGTCAAAAGTTTTTCAATGGATTTCGACACACATGAATTGAGTGAAACGGATGCCACCAAGGCCCTGCTCTATTCCGTGCAGAAATTTGTCGATACCGACCCCAATGAATTTTCCATCACATCACTGCAATCCAGCGCCCGGGAGATGCTGAATGACGTGGTGAACCGAGTGAACCAGGTACGGGAAATCATTGACCGGCGCAATTTCGATGTGGTTTTCCAGCCTATCGTGGACATATATACCGAAGATGTTCATCATTTAGAGGCCCTGACCCGGATCACCGGCCTTGCCTCTCCACAGGCTTTCATCGAATTCACCGAAGAAGTCGGCTTGATTGAGGATTTCGACCTCACCCTGGCACAACGCGTCATGGAAGAGCTTGCCAATCACAGGAAGGGCGGCTGGAAACCACGCGTGGCCATCAACCTTTCCGCCAAATCCATGAATAGTTCCATCTTCCGGAAGAGCTTTGAAGAAGTATTGGCCCCCTTCTCCGAGATCCAGGAACAATTGATGCTGGAATTGACAGAAACGGTCAGCGTTTCCAATTTCGAGGAATTGAATAAGGTGCTGCAGGAATATCGTAACGCCGGCATGCAGGTATGCATTGATGATGTTGGATCCGGCTCTACCTCGTTCCAATCCCTGTATGATTTGGAAGTGGACTTCCTGAAGATCGACGGGCGGTTTGTCCGTGCCGCAAACACCAATGAACGAGATATGACGCTCTTGAAAAGCATCATTGAGGTCGGTAAAAAACTGAATACCAAGCTGATTGCCGAACAGATTGAAGACCGGGAACAGGCGCATTTGATGGAGAGCCTGGGTGTCGAATATGGACAGGGTTATCTCTATGGTCGGCCGACCTTGGATCATTCCACCTTTAAGCCCGGCATGAACAAACCAAAAGCAGCACTCCACGATACAGAACGCAAGTGGTGAATTCTTCTAATCCAGATGGACTTCAAATAAGTCCGGCGAAGAACCATGCCGGCTGTCGAACGCCCTGATCCGTACAACCCCAATGCCATCCGGTACCGAGACACCAATGAGTGAACGTGTGAAGGGCTGCTCATTCACATGGGGATGGTAAAGCACTCTTGTTCCCAGAATTGTGCCGTCAGGGGCCAGGACCTCCCATTTGTTGGCATAATGATCCCAGCCGGTATCACCGTGACGCAACGTTACATGAAAATCGATGCGCCCATCCCCGCCGGCGGTTGTAGTGACCTGCTCTATGATGACCTGGCCAGCTTGTACCGGACATAACCAGCCAACTGATAAAGTAAAAACTAAAAAGAAATGCTTCATTTCTCCATCCTATTGACTGCAATCGCAGTTTTCTTGTGGTTTTTTACTTTATTCTATTTTGTTTATTCTGTCTTTCGTTCTATATTGCTGTCGAAACAGGGCATATCTAGACAGCTTTACCATGAAAAAACGCGAAGAACTCAAAGAAAACTTGGCTTCTGAGATCAAACGTCTGGCACGTAGTGCCGATGTTTGTGTTTTCTCTGTTTATGATGCCGCCAGCGCCAGCCGGGATCCGATCGTGTTTGAGCAATATGAGCAAGCCAAGCTCAAAACGTCAGAAGGTGTCCCGGTCAATCTGGACTTTAATGGTATCGGCGTTTGGTATATCTGTTACCGCCATGGCGAAACATTCACCGTGCGTCACATCTTGCTGAAAATTGAGAATGGCCGGTTCGTACATCAACAAACCGGTGTGTTTGAAGGTTTTTGGGAAGATTGGCCAAAATATGTGGTCGAGGACAAATGGGTTAAATCAAACCTGGTTCGCGATATGAAACATGGTGAGGCACTCGCTGGTTAACCGATAGGTTTATGGCGATTTTTTTTATGAATAATCACTTCTTTCGATTATTAGCACTTTTGTGGGCTGCCTTTATTACCATCATGTCCCTCATCCCCGGTAATTCCGCGCCGGAAACGGGCCTGAGTGACAAATGGGAGCATGGCATCTGCTATATGGTGCTCGCCTTCTTGTTTTGTCTGGGATGGCGAAAACCGTTCATTGGCGGCCTGGCAGCAATTATGATGGGCATCATCATCGAGTTGATCCAGGGCGGCATGGGCCACCGCACCCTTGACTGGCTGGATGCGATGGCAAACGGTGCCGGTGCCGTCATGGGCATAGCAATTTATCTGGCCTTGGGGCGACTGCCATTATTGTCACGAAACCGCATTTAAATGTCCGGTCTTATTTAGCAGGACCTCCTGGCATACTTAATTAGGCAATGAAATGGTTCTTGGCCGCCGATCCTGACCGATCGCAACAAAGGTGAATTTGCCTTCTGTAACCAATTCTCGCTCCCCACTGCCCTGACGCATGACAAAAGCCTGAATATGAAATGTCATGGATGTGGTGCCCACCCGAATAAGATCGGCATAACAGCAAAGCACATCACCGACATTCACCGGCTTGTGAAAGACCATTGAATCTATCGCCACGGTAGCGACTCGCCCCCCGGCCTTTTGCCTCGCGGCCATGCCGCCCGCTATATCCATCTGGGATAACAGCCAACCGCCGAAAATATCGCCATCTGGGTTGGTGTCGGCCGGCATAGCCAGATCCCTGAGAACGAGATCGCCGCGGGGTGTTTTTGGTTCATTTTCCGACATTTAAAGATCCTTCTGGTCCACCATATCTTGTAGTATTTTAAATTACGGCTACTTTATCAGCCTTGTTCGCTGGTTATTCCATTTCTATAATGCTCTCATGTCTGACTTATTCAATACCGCAACTGCAGAAGATAGTGGCAGTTACTCCGCCAAAGATATCGAAGTTCTCGAAGGTCTCGAACCCGTTCGGCACCGTCCTGGCATGTATATCGGCGGCACGGATGAACGCGCCCTGCACCATTTGGTCGCAGAGGTGCTGGATAACGCAATGGACGAGGCTGTCGCCGGCCATGCCAGTCGCATTGAGTTGGCAATGGAGGAAAACGGCTCCGTCACCATTCGCGATAACGGCCGCGGCATCCCCATCGACCCGCATCCGAAATATAAGGATAAGTCGGCCCTGGAGGTCATACTGACCACCCTGCATTCCGGCGGTAAATTCTCGGGAAAGGCCTATTCCACCTCCGGCGGCCTGCATGGCGTTGGTATTTCCGTGGTAAATGCGCTTTCTGAGTGGCTGGATGTAGAGGTTGCGCGCGACCGGCAGCTATTCCGGCAGCGGTTTTCGCGTGGCTTGGCACAAGGCAAATTGGAAGATTTGGGCGCGGTCAATAACCGTCGCGGCACCTCGGTTTCCTTCCTTCCTGATCATGAAATTTTTGGGGCCGAGGCCAAGTTTGATCCGGCCACGCTTTATCGCATGGCAAGGTCCAAAGCCTATCTTTTCAAAGGTGTCGAGATTCGGTGGACTTGTGCCCCCAGTCTGATTGCCGAGGGCGACGAGACCCCACAGAAAGATACGCTGCATTTCCCGGGCGGCCTAGTTGATTTTCTGTCAGCCAGCCTTGGCGACAGCCAGACCATCACACCGCGCCCATTTGCGGGAGAGATGCAGTCGGATGATGATATTGGGCGCGTGGAATGGGCCATCGGCTGGGCTCATTTAGATGACGGTTTCAGCAGCTCTTATTGTAACACCGTGCCAACACCGCTTGGTGGCAGCCATGAATCGGCCATGCGCTCTGCCATGGGCAAGGGCTTGCGCGCTTATGGTGAGCTGGTCGGCAACAAAAAGGCAACCCAGATCACCGGTGAAGATGTAATGGGTACGGCTTCCAGCATTCTTTCGGTCTTTATCCCGGACCCTCAGTTCCAAGGACAGACGAAAGAAAAGCTGGCCTCGCCCGCTGCGACCAAGCTTGTTGAAACGGCAATCAAGGATCGGTTTGACCATTGGCTTGCCGAAGATCCGGCCAGTGCCAACGAACTGCTGGAATTCGTCCTCGAGCGTGTCGATGAGCGGCTGCGCCGCCGTCAGAAGAAAGAAACGGCCAGGAAAGCGCCAACACGGAAACTTCGACTACCCGGGAAACTGGCGGATTGCTCTGCGAGCAATTCAGAAGGTACCGAGATTTTCCTTGTCGAGGGGGATTCGGCTGGTGGCTCTGCCAAACAGGCTCGAAACAGGGCAAACCAGGCTATTTTGCCACTTCGAGGCAAAATCCTGAACGTCGCCAGTGCAACAACCGAGAAGCTGAAGGCCAATCAGGAGCTAAAAGATCTGATCCAGGCGCTGGGATGCGGTACCCGATCCGATTTTTCCCTCGACAAGCTGCGGTATGAACGTGTCATCATCATGACTGACGCAGATGTGGATGGTGCCCATATTGCCTCACTTCTTATGACATTCTTTTATCGTGAGATGCCCGGTTTGATAGAGGCGGGGCGCCTGTTCCTTGCCCTGCCGCCGCTTTATCGCATCAGCCAGGGTGGCAAAACCGTGTATGCACGCGATGACCAACATAAGGATGATTTAATCCGGTCCGATTTTTCCGGACGCGGGAAGGTCGATATTAGCCGGTTCAAAGGCTTGGGCGAAATGCCGCCGGGCCAGTTGAAAGAAACCACCATGGATCCGTCCAAACGCACTTTGATCCAAGTTCACATACCGGATCGCCGGGATGAGGCACAGCTGACGGAAAGCCGGGAGACCGCTCAGCTGGTTGACACTTTGATGGGAAAAAAACCAGAGCGACGGTTTAGCTTCATTCAGGAAAATGCTGAATTTGTTGAGGATTTGGATCTCTGATTGTTTCTATACCATAACAGTCAAACAGGTCGATATTTGGACTGACCTGTTACTGGATTTCTCCTGGGATCTGATAGGTCTGGCCAGAGGGGGTTGAGGCAATTTCCAAACATCATTTCCATAGTCGCCGTTTTGGCTGTTTGCTGGCGCTTCTGGTGATGCTGGATGGATGCGCCCTCGTTGGCGACGGTCCTGTCTTTTGGAACCAGTTTTATAGCGGCAGCTACAGTTATTCGACCTTTACGTTCTTGGCGAGGAAGAGCCCTGCCCTTATTCAGATAACCGGCATTCCAGAGGACAGGGATCCAGAGGTCTTCAAGGCACGCGTTAGACAAAGTATTCTCGAGAGCCATCGCCTGCATGACCTGGATGCGGTCAGCGAACCATTGAAGGATACGGAACATGCGGCACGGCTCCTAGTTGTCTTCTCGCCACGCAAGAACCTCTCTACACATGAAGCTTGCGAGCTAATGGGAGGGGAACCGTCCCTGCAAGAGTTAACCGGGGGAAACCCCGAAGGCCTGTTTGTTGCTTATTGCAACAGGGAGCGTCATATGTCTTCGGTCCGGGTCAGTTTAGAGAAACTATCCGAGCGGGATGACGATCAGATTTATCATGCGATAAGGCAGGCAATATCATTGATTTTATCGCCATACAATCCAGCAAAAGGCAGAGGCTGTTCATCCATTACAACAACAGACTGCTGATCAGGGCTTTCGAAGCAGCCAGTCACGCATAAGGGCGGTGACCGCCTGCGGTCGCTCCATGGAAGACAAATGCCCGCAATCTTCGATGATCACCAGCCTTGCCTTGGGCACATGGGCTGCGATCTCTTCGGATAGTTCAAGCGGTGTTATTTCGTCCTGCCGGCCGCAAACCACCATCGTATCCACGGCAAAACGGCTCAGATCTTCTATGCCGTCCGGTCGGTGTAAAATTGCATTCTGTTGATCAACAAAACGGGATTGGCCGACATGCGCGGCCATCTCCATCACAGCATTGGTCAGTTTCTCATCATCCAGCCGGTCGGGATGAACTAACATAGGCAGCAGACGAGGTGTAACCCCTTTAAACTTTCCCATTTTTGCCAAGTTAATCAATCCGCGTCGCCGCCTGGCCTGGCTTTCGTCATCCTTCCTAGCGGAGGTATCCAGCAACGCAAGACGCTTCACCCGCTGCGGCGCCTGCCTCATAATTTCCTGGGCCACATAGCCCCCCATGGAAAGGCCCGCCAAAGAAAAGGATCCGTCCACCTGCGCCAAGATCCTTTTGGCCATCATTTCAACCGTATGGTCTTGAAAGGTGTCCCCAATGACTATTTCTACCAGCTCTGCCAGATATTGTTTTTGATGCGACCATAAACGTTCATCACACAGCAGCCCCGGGATCAGGACCAGTTTTTCTTTTTTCATTTTATTAACTTGCTAATTTCCTTGAACATGGAGGTGCCGGCCTGTTCCAGCCATTCGAACAAGACCATTTCTGTGGAAACAATGGTAATTCCCGCCGCCCGCATACGCTCAAGAGCAAGATTTTTGTTTTCCTGGGTCCGACTGGAACAAGCGTCCGCAACGACAAACACCTCATAACCAGCCAATTGAGCATCCATGGCAGATTGCAGAACACAAACATGGGTTTCCGTTCCGCAGACAATCAACTGCCTTCTTTCCGGGGTCCCAGCAATAGCATTGGATATCTGTTGATCCGCCATGCCAGAAAAGCTGATTTTAGGCAGAAAAGTGGCATTCGAAGCCCTGAGCGATTCCGTAAGGCTTGGTACCGTGCCTCCCAGTCCTTTCGGATATTGTTCTGTGACTGTGACTGGAATCATCAATTCCGCCGCAGCCGAAATTAATTTGTTTGCACAAACGATAACCTGCTCTCCCCCGTGGATTGCAGGCAAGAGCCGCTCTTGCAAATCAACCACAATAAGCTGCGCTGTTTGAGCTTTCATCAGCATGAACGATAAACCTCCCCGTTAACCTGCTGGTGCGGCATAATTCACACGCTTTGACCGTTGCATCAAGGCAACGATGGGAAAATACCATATGATTTCGACCGTCAAGAAAGCTTCTGTTCCTTGATTCACAATTGACAGCAAGGCTGAGAAGCCTAATATCCGCGCATCTTGACGCATTTGAGCAGGAACGGTCCTGCCATCAACAACAGTCGCAAAGCGCCTATATGACAGTAAAATTTGACGATCTTGGCCTCGGTGAAGACCTCCTGCGCGCCATTGGGGATGCGGGCTATGAAACCCCGACCCCTATCCAAGAAAAGGCCATCCCCTTCGTTTTGATGAACCGAGATGTGCTTGGATGTGCGCAAACCGGAACCGGAAAAACGGCATCCTTCACCCTGCCAATGATCGATATCCTCTCTCATGGTCGTGCCCGTGCGCGGATGCCGCGCTCCGTAATCCTCGCGCCGACACGTGAACTGGCTGCCCAGGTTGCTGAAAACTTCGAGACTTATGGGAAGTATCACAAGCTGAACATGGCTTTGCTGATTGGCGGCGTGTCGTTTGGTGAACAGGAAAAGAAACTTGATCGCGGTGTTGATGTCTTAATCGCAACTCCGGGCCGACTGCTCGATCACTGCGAACGCGGCAAAGTGATGCTGACAGATACCAAGATTGTTGTTATCGATGAAGCAGACCGTATGCTGGATATGGGCTTTATTCCGGATGTTGAGCGCATTGTTTCTATGATGCCTCCTTTGCGGCAGACCGTGATGTTTTCCGCAACCATGCCCAAAGAAGTTCGCCGCCTAGCGGACAAGTTCCTGAGCAACCCGAAAGAAGTTACTGTTGATAAGCCGTCGTCAACGGCTGATACGATCGTTCAGGGCTTGGCATATGTCTCTCCGCGCCAGAAAGGCAATGTGTTGCGGCGCTGGCTTGATCAGGATGATGTCAAAAACGGGATCATTTTCTGTAACCGGAAACGGGATGTGGCAACGCTCTATTCAAGCCTCAAAAAGCGTGAATATCCGGTGGGCGCCCTTCATGGCGACATGGATCAATATAAGCGCATGGAGTGTCTGACCGAATTTCGGGAGGGTAAAATAACGCTCCTGGTCTGTTCCGATGTTGCGGCCCGCGGCTTGGACATTGCTTCTGTAAGCCACGTCTTTAACTATGATGTGCCCAACAACCCAGAAGATTATGTACACAGGATCGGGCGGACAGGCCGTGCAGGCCGTGATGGAAAAGCGTTTACGCTGGCGACGGATCGGGATGACAAATTGATTCGGGCCATCGAACATATCATTAAGAAGCCCATACCGGTTCTGGAAGATTTCACCAAGGACAAGCGAGAAGAAAAATCGCCGGATACCAAAAAGGAATCCAGCAGCAAAGACAATCGTCCTTCCCGCGATAAAGAACGCCCTGCTCGTCAAAGCCAAAAAGGCCGAGGACGAGATCGTGGCCGGAACCGCCGTGACGATGATGTTGTGATTGGTGTGGAGCCGGAATCCGATCTGCCCTTTGGCCAGACGGATGGTGTGCCAGCCTTTCTTCTTAGAAAATAAGTATCTGTGACCGGACGGGGAAGACGATGCAAACCATCTTCATTCAGGTAAAATGTGAATTGGGGCAGGCTTACAAGGTTGCCGATGCTGCCATTGAAGTTGAACAGGTTTCCGAAGTCTATTCCACGTCCGGCCATTATGATCTCATGATGAAATGTTATCTTCCGGCCGATGAAGACATTGGTCATTTTGTGAATGAAAGCATCCAACCGCTTGCCGGTATCAGGGACACATTCACCATTATTACCTTCAAGGCATTTAACTGACCGTCACCAACCATCACACTTATTCAATAATCTCATTGCGTTAATCCTCTGCTTCAACGTATTCTGTGCAGGGTAAGTGCATGAAGATGAAAGGAAGTAGTTGATGGTCAGCACAAATGCACTGGACGGCATTTCCGATGTCCGCCTGAAGAATGAGATCATCAGCCTGGTGCAATATATCCATCGGTTCCGCGAAGAAGTGGCCCAAATGGTGGCCCGCGAGAACGATCAGACCAAATTCGATTCCATGGCTGAGCAGTTGGACGCTATTGTCTCTGCGACGGAAAAAGCGACTCATTCCATCCTTGAATCAGTGGAATCCATTGATGAGATCGTTGAGAAGATTCGGTCAGCTTCCGGTGATGAGGAGCGCAATAGCCTGTGCGATGAAATCGGTGATAAGACCATGGCCGCAATGGAAGCTTGCACCTTTCAGGATATTACGGGTCAGCGCGTGAATAAGATCGTCCGTTCGATGCAGTTTGTTGAAGAGCGTGTCGAGACAATGACCCAGCTTTGGGGCAAAGATGAAATAAGCGCTATGGCCGACGGTATCGCGACCGATGAACGGGAAGGTGATGCTGCGCTTTTGAACGGTCCGGCTCTAGAAACCGAAAGCTCTATCAGCCAGGATGATATTGATAAGCTCTTTGACTGATCAACCGGGCTCATTTAATACGGCTCAGGCATATCACTAAATTGGAGCTTTCCGCTTGTCTGGAGAAAACACAGCCGGTGTCCCTTCTGCCCCAAGGCGGGCTTTTACGGCAATTATTGTTGTTGCCTATATGGCCGCATATATCTGCCTAGCCTGGGTTGCCGGTGATCATTTGACCAGCGATTCTGCTTGGTTCCAAATGGCTTATTATCCTATTGCCGGTATTTTATGGGTGCCGGGTGCCTATTGGATTATTAAGAAATTATATAAATCTTGATTGTAAGCTGACGGGCACCATCCCCTGGACACGCTTTTGCGGAATATACACTGAATGAGCAATACGGCGGACAAATTGAAAATCCAGACCGAGGACCGGCTCCGCAAATTGCTGCGGCAGGCAGAAGCCTCTCTGGAAGATTCTATGAAGCGGTGCCGCCAGATAGACCGCGATAACAGCATCCGTATCGGTGAATTGGCCCATGAGATAAAGAATCCGCTGAATGCCATCATCGGTTTTAGCGAAATTATGATGTCCGAACGGTTCGGTCCTCTCGGTCATGATCATTATCGGGAATATACAGAACTGATCCACAGTTCCGCCCAGCATCTTCTATCCATTTGTGAGCAAGAACTTTCATATGCCAAAAACAAGGCTACTGGGCACGAAATTCCCGCCATCGTTGAAAAAGTCGATGTTGAGGTCACCGGCCTGATCAACAGCACACTGACAGATCTGACAAAATTTGCCGAAGATCTTGGCGTGAAACTCAATGCTGTCGTGTCGGAGGATTTCCCGATTCTAAAAACCGACCCGACCCGCTTGAAGCAAATTCTCTACAATTTGGTGACTAATGCGGTTAAATTCACCCCGGAAGGCGGTGAAGTAACAGTCAAGGCAACAGTTGATGAGATCGACGGCGCCGTTATCCTGGTTATCCAGGATACGGGATTTGGCATGGCAGCAGAGGATGTCTTGAAAGTCATGGCGCCGTTTGAACAGGTTGAAGGCCTGGAATCCCGCGGCGACAATGGGTCTGGTCTGGGCCTCTCCATTTCAAAGCGATTGGCCGACGAAATGGGGGCTGTGCTGGAGATCCGAAGCCAGGAAGGCATCGGAACATTGGTCACATTGAAATTCCCAGACTGACACGCCGATTTTTCAATAATCAAACAATGTTTTGAACACCTGCTCAAAGCTTGTCTGATACATGCCTGATTTGGAGGTGTTATAGGCCGTCACATTGAGAGCCTTGATCAACGTCCTCTCCAGCTGCCCCTCTATGATATCCACATCAATAACGTTTATGCAGGCCATATCCTGTTCAAACGTGGCCAAGCCTGACAAGCCTGCGCCACAGATATGAGATAAGATCATTCGGTTGACCACGTCATGAGCCACAAGCAGCATGCGCTGCCAACCATCCTCAAACAGTTTTTCCTCAAAAGCTGAGATAATCCGGTCTCCGAATACCTGGAATTCCTCACCGCCGGCGAAGGCAGCGCCCGCGTTACCGGCTGTTTCAAGGCCGTAGACAAAGGCTGCTTCACGATTCTCCGGTGAAACCTGGGACAAGCGCCCTCCTCTGATCTCACGCAGTCGCTCATCATTTTCTATCTCTATTCCACGGTTTGTAGCCATGATGCTTGCTGTTTCCTGTGTTCTGGGAAGCCCTGAACACAAGATACGGTCGAGGGGTATTTCAGACAGCATTTCCCTGGCCGCAGCGACCTGTTTTCGGCCCGTTGCGGTCAACATCACTGATTCAGGGTCAACAGGGCGGCCATCAGCATCGACATAGGAAACATCGCCATGACGCATCAAATATATCCGTCTGCGGCCTTTCGTTCCTGGTAATGCCATGACAAACTCCGTTAAACTGTGAAATATTCATCTATTGTCGATTAAGCCTCTCCCAACTGACAGGTCAAATACTCTTTTCCCCAACGGCCAATGCTATGAATGACGTCACCGCTCCAGATAAAAGATTGAATGCTTATCGGCCTGATTTAGCCGCGATGGAACTGCGCGATGATGTTGTTGCGGAACGTTACACCGAGGGCAGCGCGTTTCATGTGACGGCTCCTGTCGTGAGCTTGCGCCGAGGACCAGGTTTTGAGTTTCCTCAGGATAGCCAACTGCTTTTTGGTGACAATATCCGCTGTTTCGAAGAGAAGGATGGTTGGGCATGGGTGCAAAATAACCGAGATGGCTATGTCGGCTATTGTCCTTCGTCCGATTTGAACACAGGAACCACGAACCCGACCCATTTGGTGTCATCCGCATTCAGCCTGATCTTTCCTGAACCGGATATAAAACGGCATCCAATCTTTACGTTATCTCTAGGAAGCCATGTCGAGATCATTGAAAAAAATGAAAAATTTTCAAAATTGGCGAATGGAGGCTGGGTTTATTCGCGCCATTTGGCCTCGCGCGGCGTGACGCAGCCGGATCTGGCTGAAACCGCGTCAAAATTTCTCGAATCCCCCTATCTCTGGGGCGGGAACAGCTATCTTGGTCTGGACTGTTCCGGGCTCGTTCAATTGGCCCTGCTCCGGGCTGGAATCATGGCCAAAAGAGACACCGACCAGCAGGAATATAGCGTCGGTGAATCAATAACAATCAACGCAGACCATTCAGGTCTCAAAAGAAATGATCTTGTCTTCTGGCCGGGCCATGTGGGCATCATGATGGACGATTCCTCGCTCATCCATGCCAATGCCACCGACATGAAAACTTCCATTGCGCCGCTGGAGAAGGTTTCGGCCCATATCAAAGAAATCGAAGGAACTGAGATCAGCAGCATCCGCCGCCTGGAGGAACTGGCATGAAGCTTTCTGCCAATCTGTCTTTTCTCTTCCCGGAATTATCCTTCCAGGACAGATTTCAAGCGGCAGCGGCCTGCGGCTTTCATGGTGTAGAGTTTCTCTTTCCCTACGGCAATCCTGCAGAAGAAATCAAAAACTGGCTCAAGGAAGCCAAGCTAGAATCGGTTCTTTTTAACGCGCCGCCAGGCGATTGGAAAAACGGAGAGCGCGGTATTGCCGCCCTGCCCGGCCGTGAAGAGGAATTTCAACAGAGTTTCCAATTAGCCTTAAGCTATGCCGCCAACCTCAACTGCCCCAGGATCCATGTGATGGCAGGTAACATACCGGTGGGATATGGAGCACATGATTGTTATGCCGTCCTGGCACGAAACCTTCAGTGGGCAGCCCTGCTGGCTGCGAAAAATAACATCACACTCCTGCTGGAGCCTCTGAATCCCGGAGATATGCCGGGATATCTCTATAGCCGAACCTCTGAGGTTGCCAATCTGATAGACCGGCTGGGCCAGCCCAATGTCAAACTGCAACTTGATCTATATCATCGGGAAATCGTGGAAGGCGATACCGTCGGCGCGATTGAGCAATTCCGGAACTATATCGGGCATATTCAAATTGCCGGTGTGCCGGACCGCAATGAACCGAATCTCGGAACACTGGATCTCAAAGCTATATTCAAAGCCATCCATGATGTGGGCTACCGGGATTGGATTGGATGTGAATATAACCCCATGGGCGCAACACAAGACGGCCTCACCTGGGCAGAACAGTATTTGGACCGATAACTGTGGCAAAAGCTAAAAGAGCCTGGCAGAGAATGCTAAGCGGCCGGCGACTGGATCTTCTGGATCCTTCTCCGGTCGATATCGAAATTGAGGATATTGCCCACGGTTTGGCCCGCGTTGCACGCTGGAATGGCCAGACCGAAGGAGATTGGGCTTTTTCCGTCGCCCAGCATTCGGTACTGGTGGAAGAGATATCCGGCAACCTTCAGCCGCATTTGGATATTCAATGGCGTCTGATCGCATTGCTGCATGATGCACCTGAATATGTGATTGGCGATATGATCTCGCCTTTCAAATCAGCCATAGGCGTTGATTTTAAGAATTTCGAACAAAGGCTTGAAGAAGCGATCCATTTGAGGTTTGGACTGCCAGCGAAAACCCCGAATAAAATCCACCGGCTGATTAAATCCGCAGATCGGATATCCGCTTTTTTTGAAGCAATCCAAATTGCCGGTTTCTCGGAAGCTGAGGCTAAGAAAATCTGGGGAAAGCCCCAATTAGAGATCTCCCTGGATGTCACGCCACTTTCTACCGGCCAGGCAAAACAGGCATTTCTGGACCGGTTTCACGCGCTGATGGGCGAATTGGAACGGTGATGCCTGCTGCCTAGCAATTTGTGCTGATTGGATGGCGGGATCATATTCACCTAGATCGCAGGACATGATAGGCTGGCTAGCGTCCGAAAAGCTGAAACCTGAAAATCCCGATCATGAGGCATTACAGACAATGGCCAGCGATCCAGACATCATTCTGCTAAAAGATGTAAAACCATCGCCAACGTCTGGAAGTGCGAGACCAACTGCAACCCAACGGGAATATTTGTCCCGTGGCCTTGAACAGCCAGGTGGTAAATTGCCGCTGTTCAATCAGAATGGACAACGCTACAGTGACCGGACCATTCAGTCCTGTATCGATCATGGATGGGCGGAGCCCTGGTTCAACAACCCCCTGAAACAAGAGTGGCTTGTTTGCAAGCTGACCAAAGCGGGCAAGGAACTTTTGGCCTCTGAATAACTGGGTTTTTGTGTGACTGGTGGGAACGGCTCTGTGACCAAGCGGGCAAAGTCTGGAAATCTTCCAGCAGTATTCGTGTCTATCGCGATAGCAACAGGTGTATATGCCGGAGGGCATGCCATGGACCAATGGCTTAGCCCGTATCGCGATGTAGACCTGCTGGCGCCGGCAGGCATTGAAGAGGTCCTCCCTCCTGATCCACTGCGTGAGGAAAGAACAGCCCGCGCCATTTCAAAAGGTTACATGATCACCGCGGCCCACCCGGCCGCCTCCCAAGCCGGTGCGCGATTGCTCCATGAGGGTGGAAACGCCGTTGATTCGGTTTTTGCCGCACAGGCGATCTTGAACCTTGTAATGCCACAATCCAGCGGTTTTGGCGGCGACGGTGCTCTGATCTATTGGGATGAAGCCGCGCAAAGATTATACGCGTATGATGGGCGTGGCATGGCACCATTGGCCGTGGATCGGCGAATTTTTCTGAACCCAGATGGCTCTGAACGTGCCTTGGATGAGGTTAGCAATAGCGGCGCGACCATTCTCGTGCCCGGCCTGATGTCTTTGTTGGGGCATGCCCATGCGCGACATGGCGAATTTCCCCTGGAGCAGGTTTTGGGAGATGCCATTTTTTTGTCAAAAAACGGTTTTCCCCTAAGCCCGGCACTGCATAAAGAGATCAGGAAAACACAGGTGGTTGAGCGGGAGAACAGCCGATCCAATCCCATAAAAGACGCCCTGTCCCGCCAGCTCCAGATCGGCAGCCTGATAAAGAATACTGAATTCGCGTCATTCTTGAATGTCATCGCACAATGCGGTTATGGCGCATTTTATCATGGGCCGATGGCAGACAGTTTGGTTCAGACGATTAACCATGCGCCAGGCATTCCCGGCAGCATGTCGAAGGGGGATTTAGCGTCCTACCAGCCCAAAGAGCGCAACACCATTTGCATTTCCTATCGTGGCTACCGTATTTGCGGTATGGGGCCGCCAATCTCTGGCAGCCTGTCGGTTTTACAAATCATGGGAATGCTCGAACATCATCCCATTGACAAGGAAAGTCCGGATTCAGTAGCGGCCGTGCAAATGATTGCGGAAGCAGCCCGTCTTGCAATTGCTGATCATGATCTTTACGTGGCGGATATGGACTATGTTGATGTCCCGTCGGGCGGCCTGGTTGAAAGCCGGTATCTGGCAATGCGGGCACAGGAGTTCAGTCTGGGGCCCGGTCCAAAAGGGGATGCGCGGTCCGGTTATCCACCCGGCGCATCCAATCTTCGCTACGGTCGGCAAAAGGCCCTTCCGCCCGGCACCGCCACCCAAATCGTGGCCCGGGATAAAATGGGCAATTTTGCACTGTTGACCAGTGGGTTGGAGACTCGTTTTGGCTCCGGTCATTGGGTGCATGGCTTGCCCCTGAACAGCGCTTTGCTTGGGTTTTCAAAACATAATACCGAACATGGTGTTCCTGTTAGAAACCGTATTGAGCCTGGAAAACGACCAGCTGCATCCTGGGCACCGGTCATCGTTTTTGATCCGCAAGATCGGCCTATCTTGGCGCTGGGTGCCGCAGGGGACGATCAATCCGCCCTTTACGTTGCCCGCGTGCTGGTTGCTGTCCTGGATTGGGGCTTAAGCCTGCAAAATGCGGTTTCCCTGCCCCAATTCAGCTATGCCGACGGAGCCATCCACCTTGAGGTTAAATCCTCCCTGGCCGAACTGGCGGTCAGATTGCGTAATCTCGGTTACACTGTCCGTCTTCAGGCAAAAAAAACCGGTTTGCATGGGATCAGCCTGATACAGGATCGTGGTTTGGAAGGCGGGGTGGATCCGCGCGGGGAAGGTATGGCCATTGGCGACCAAAACCTTCTGAAAAACTTAAGGGAAGCATTTGAACTTGTTGTACCAAAACAAAATTTAACGGAGCAATCCAAGGAATCATAATGACGGTAGGGGCGCTTGACGATATCCGGATTCTGGACTTTACCACATTATTACCAGGCCCGCTGGCAACAGCGATTTTTTGCCAGGCCGGTGCGGAAGTGATCAAGATCGAACGTCCGATCACGGGAGATGATCTACGGCATTACCCGCCCTTTGATGCGAAGGGTGGTCTTTCTTTTCAGTATTTGAACAAGGGAAAGAAAAGCCTGGCCATTGATCTAAAAGAGACTGATATCCTGGATAAACTTTCTCCGCTCATCCGCCAAAGCCAAATCCTGATCGAACAGTTCCGCCCGGGGGTCATGGATCGGCTTGGCCTGGGATATGATGACGTGGCAAAGATCAACCCAGCAATCGTCTATTGTTCTCTTTCGGGGCACAGTCCAGACGGGCCGAACCGTTTAAAAGCGGGCCATGATCTCAATTATTTAGCTGATTCCGGCATTCTGTCGCTTACTGGTGATGCTGTGGGAAAACCTGTCATTCCACCGGGGTTGATTGCCGATATCGGCGGTGGCGCCTATCCGGCAGTTATGAATATTCTGCTGGCACTCCGTCAGTCTGATCGGATCGGTTCGGGTTGCTATTTGCCGATTTCCATGACGGAAAATTTATCACCCTGGATGTGGTGGGCCCTGGCGGAAATCGGTGCAGATCCTTCCGGACCGGACACAAATGGATCGCTGCTTTCGGGCGGCTCTGCCCGCTATCAGATCTATCAAACTGCAGATAACCGCTATCTGGCCGTTGCGGCTCTGGAAGACAAATTCTGGAATCGGTTTTGCGATCTGATCCAGTTGCCCGCCGATATGAGGCCAAAATCGGTTGATGGCCCCTATGTCATCGAAAGAACTGCGAATATTCTGTCTAATAAGAACCATGATCATTGGATGACACTATTTGATGGTGAAGATGTCTGTGTCTCTTTGATCCGCACGATGGCGGAAGCATCCCAATTCCATGATGATGGTATCAATTTGCCTGTCTGTGAAGCCGTAGCCGGGACCAGGGTATTACCCCCTGCCCCGGCACTTGGAGAAAATAATAGTCTTCTGGATTAGCGGCCTCGGATCTGCTGTAGGAAGCTTTGGATTTCCTGTTTCAGATGGCTGGCCTGCTCGGAAAGGGCCTGAGCAGATTCCAGGGCCATATCGGTTGCAGAACCTGAATCCTGGGCTGCCCGGTTCACATCCTGGATAATGTCAGAGACTTCCTGCGTATTACCGGAGACAACCTGGACATTGCGGGCAATTTCCTGGGTGGCTGCCCCCTGTTGTTCCACCGCAGCCGCGATGGTCGCCGCAATGGTATCCATGCGGCCAATGGCTTCCGATATTCCCTCAATAGAGCGTACCACCTGTGAGGTGGCGCCCTGTATCTCATTGATTTGAGATGTGATCTGCTCTGTAGCTTTGCCGGTTTGCGATGCCAGGGATTTGACTTCGTTGGCCACAACCGCAAATCCTTTACCTGCTTCTCCAGCGCGAGCGGCCTCAATGGTGGCATTCAAAGCCAGAAGGTTTGTTTGATCTGCAATCTCGGTAATCATCTGAACAACACTACCGACATTATTTGCCGTCTGTTCAAGGCTTTTCACCAGATCCTGGGTCGTGTGGGCATCCTTTACCGCATCGCCGGAAACAACACTGGATTGGGAGACCTGATCACTGATCTCACGAATTGATGCCGCAAGCTCTTCTGCCGCGGAAGCAACAGCCTGGGTATTTGTGGAAGCAGATTCGGCTGTTTTAGCTACGGACTGGCTTTGGTCCGACGTTCGGTTCGCCAATTGTGATAGCGAGGCAGAACTGTTTTTCATCTCTTCTGAACGGTGCGAGACCTGTTCAACAATTTGGCCGACCGACGTTTCAAAATCATCGGCCAATTTGGTCATCAGGCGTCTCTTTTCGGCCTCAGACTCTTCACGCTGACGTTCACGCTGCGTTTCCATTTCCTGCATCTGCAGGGCATTTTCCTTGAAGATTTGTACTGCCTGGGCCATGCGCCCCACTTCATCCCCGCGGTTCTTAGCCGGGATCTCCAGATCCAAGTCACCACGCGCCAGACCTGTCATCGCACGGGTCATAGCTGCGATCGGTGTCGCAATCCCGCGACTGAGGACATAGGCAAGACCAATGGCAAAAACCACGCTGATCACCGCGACAATCACAACATTGCGGGTGGCAAAACTAACGACCTCTTCCGCCTCTTGGCCAAGTCCATCCTGTTCAACCAAAACATCAGCCTTCAGGGCATGCACCACAGCGGCCAGTTCCCGGCTGCTTTGTGCCAGATCGTTTTCAATCAGACTATTTCTCGCGCCAATAATCTCTTTGGCCTCTTGCAACAGCGGCAGGTATTTCTCGGTATCCCGAACCGCTTTGTTCCAGGTCGCTTTATGTTTTTTCTGTAGCTCTGCCTCAAGCTCATTCAGCTTTTTGGTATAGCCCGCAAATTTCTTGGTCGCTTGTTCGTATGAGTCTTCATCATTCAGGAACAGGAATGACTGAACCAGAGCACGAGCCTCCATGAATTCCTTAAGAACCTCGCCGGCCAAAAAGGTGACAAAGGCATCTTCATCCAAGCTGATGGTATCCATCAGGGCAAACAGGTTTGTTCCGATATTCTTACCGATCGAGCTAAGGTCGACATTAATCAGTTGGTCGCGCTCTGCCTGTTTTGCTGTAACATTTTCAAAAACGGTGGAAAAAGCGGCCAATGAGGCCTCAGCCCGGTCGAGATGGGCATTCATTAACTCTGTTTTGGCATGTTCCCTGGTCGTGGCGATCGCCGTTGAAGTATCGCCAATTCTGGCCAGAACATTATTCTTGGTTTCGTCGTTGGGGCGTAGGACATAATCCCGCACTGACTTCTCGGCATTTTGTAATGCTTCCAGAACATCAGCAGCCTCATTGGCCTGGGTCGTTAGTTCGCGATAGGAACCGAAGGTCGTCAGGGACTGTCGCAGACTCAAGACGGAGGTTGTTCCCACAATCAGCAAAAGCGACAGCAACAGAATATTGGCAAGCGTAATTTTAGCTGAAATACGCAAGCCACCCAAGAATGACATGACCGGAACCCCTCTTTACCAGATTTTTTTTGATCGACCGTCCAATAAAAATAAATCATGGAAGAGTCTCATGCTAGTCATTTTTGCTAAAATGCGAGCAGACTCTGCATGATGCGCCTAACCAAGAATGATCAGTTTACGCACCGAGATTAGGCTGCGAAAGTTAACGGCTGATGAAAGCCATTGAAAAGGAAACAAAAACACCCCGGACATTGCCGGGGTGTTTCTTTTGCTCAATTCAATAGATCAGTCGAGCTCGATCATAAGGTCTTTGGCCTGGACCTGTGTTCCGACCGGCGTAACGATACGCTTCACCCGTCCGTCTACATTTGCACTGATGGATGTTTCCATCTTCATAGCCTCGATCGAGAGGAGAACGTCTCCAGCAGCAACTTTTTGCCCCTCCTGGACACTTAAGCTTGCGACCATGCCCGGCATCGGGGCCGCAACATGTTTGTCATTGCCCTCTTCCGCTTTGATATGAACGGCACTGCTGGCGGCCATGGACTTATCCCGGACCTTGACCGTGCGCGGCTGGCCGTTCAGTTCGAAAAAGACGGTCCGGTTGCCTTCCTCATCCGCCTCACCGGTAGAGAGATAGCGAATGACGAGCGCCTTCCCTTTATCGATCTCTACAGTGATCTCCTGGCCCGGCTCCATGCCGTAAAAAAAGACCGGTGTTGGCAAAACAGAAAGATCGCCAAAGGATTTCCGCGCATCCGAATAATCCATAAAGACCTTGGGATAAAGAACGTAAGATGAAACGTCACGTTCGTTGATTTTCCGGCCCAGTTTCTCACCAAGCTCCTTACGTTTTGCCTCAAGGTCAATTGGCTCCATATCCGCGCCGGGGCGTGTGGTATACACCCCTTCCCCCTTGGTAATCTTCTTCTGCAATTCCTGTGGCCAGCCGCCGACGGGCTGCCCCAGATCCCCTTTGAAGAGCGAAACAACAGAATCCGGGAAGGCAACCGGAGTATTCGGATCTTTGACATCGGCCGATGAAAGGTTGCTGGACACCATAGCCAGCGCCATGTCGCCGACAACCTTCGAGCTCGGCGTCACTTTCACAATATCGCCGAACATTTCATTGACTTCCGAATAAGCCTTAGCCACTTCCGGCCAGCGCGGTTCCAGACCGAGGGAGCGCGCCTGTTCGCGAAGATTGGTATATTGCCCGCCCGGCATGGCATGCAGATAAACCTCGGATGCGCCTGAACGGATATCGCTTTCAAAGGCAGAATAATTCTCACGAACCGCTTCCCAGTAACGGGAAATGATTCGGATATTTTCTGGGTCGAGGCCAGGATCCCGGTCGGTATCACGCAAAGCCTCTACGATTGACCCCAGATTGGGCTGGGAGGTCAGGCCAGAAAAACTGTCCATGGCGGAATCGACGGCATCGGCCCCGGCTTGCGCGGCGGCAATCACACTGGCAGCAGATATCCCGCTGGTATCATGAGTATGGAAATGAACCGGCAGACCGATCTCTTCCCGCAATGTCCGGACAAGTTTTGAAATGGCGGCAGGTTTTGCGACACCCGCCATATCCTTAATCCCGATGATATGGGCGCCAGCCTTTTCCAGTTCCTTGGCCATCTTCACGTAGTAGGCCAGGTCATACTTGTTTTCGCCGCCGCGTAGCATGTCCCCGGTATAACAAATGGTCGCTTCACACAGGCTGTCGGTATCCAGCACCGCATCCA
Organism: Aestuariispira insulae; assembly: GCF_003385955.1. Taxonomy (GTDB): domain Bacteria; phylum Pseudomonadota; class Alphaproteobacteria; order UBA8366; family Aestuariispiraceae; genus Aestuariispira; species Aestuariispira insulae. The sequence goes on along the minus strand of NZ_QRDW01000004.1, from coordinate 226,152 downwards.
TAGCGACCCGCATATTCTCAACCCAGTTCAGGGAATCAAACACCCGGAAGATATCCATACCGGCTCCCGCGGCTTCACGCACAAAATGCTGAACCACATTGTCGGGATAATTGGTATATCCAACAGCATTGCTGGCCCGCAGCAGCATCTGGGTGAGCATGTTTGGCATGGACTCACGCAATTGCGCCAGACGTTGCCAAGGGTCTTCTTTCAAGAACCGCATGGCCACATCAAAGGTGGCCCCCCCCCAGCATTCCATGGAAAAAAGTTCCGGCAGCAGGCGGGAATAGGCCGGCGCGACAGCCAACATGTCAAACGTGCGCATGCGCGTGGCCAGCAAGGACTGATGCGCGTCACGCATGGTCGTGTCGGTCACCAGGACCGGCCCATGATTGCGCATCCACTTAGAGAAGGCTTTCGGCCCCAATTCGCTCAGCTTCTGTTTGTAACCGTCCGGCACAGGGCCGGTCGCCTTGACGGGTGCTTGCGGATAAAGCAAACGCTTGGGAATATCACGCCCCTCTACCTCCGGATTGCCGTTCACCGTCACTTCGCCAACAAAGCGCAGCAATCGGGTGGCCCGATCCCGCCGGCGCGGGAAATGGAACAGCTCCGGCGTCTGATCGATAAAGCGGGTGGTATAATCCGCATTGATGAATTTCGGATGGTTGATCAGGTTTTCTAGGAAAACCAGATTAGTGGCGACACCGCGGATCCGGAATTCACGCAATGCCCGGTCCATGCGGGTCAGCGCCTCTTCCGGGGTATTGCCCCAGGCTGTAACCTTTTCCAGCATGGAATCAAAATAGGGTGTGATGACCGCGCCGGAATAGGCGGTGCTGCCATCCAGACGAATGCCAAATCCATTCGCGCCGCGATAAACCTTGATCCGGCCATAATCAGGAATGAAGTTATTTTCCGGATCTTCCGTGGTAACGCGGCATTGCATCGCATAACCATGAAGGCGGATTTCCTCCTGTTCGGGCACGCCGCTTTGGTCATCACCGATCAAGGCGCCTTCGCTGATCCTGATCTGGGCCTTTACGATATCGATGCCGGTCACAACCTCCGTGACGGTATGTTCGACCTGAACCCGGGGATTAACCTCGATGAAATAGAATTTATCCGTTTCAGCATCCATCAGGAATTCAACGGTGCCGGCACATTTATAGTTGGTCGCCTTGGCTAGCCTCAGCGCGGACTCGCAAAGAGCCGTACGCGATTCATCGGTCATATAGAGGGCTGGTGCGCGCTCGACCACTTTCTGATTTCTGCGTTGCACGGTGCAATCGCGTTCAAAAAGATGGACACAATTTCCAGCCGAATCCCCCAGGATCTGCACTTCCACATGGCGGGCATTACGGACCAGTTTTTCCAGATACACCTCGTCATTGCCAAAAGCTGCCTGGGCCTCGCGACGAGCCGTATTCACCTGCTCTTCCAGTTCGGAGGCCTGCTCAATTACCCGCATGCCTCGGCCGCCACCGCCCCAACTGGCCTTAAGCATCAGCGGGTAGCCGACATTTTCAGCCAGTTTATGGACTTCCGCCATATCCCGCGGCAGCGGTCCGGTCGCCGGCATGACCGGCACATCGGCCTCTTCTGCCAAGTTACGGGCGGCGACTTTAGAACCCAGTTGACGCATGGAATCAGAATCGGGGCCGATGAATTCTATCCCATTGGCACGGCAGGCATCAGCAAATTCCGGGTTTTCAGAGAGGAAACCATAGCCGGGATGGATCGCGTCCACCTCAATCGATTTTGCAAGGTCGAGGATGCCTTCAATATCCAGATATGCTTGGACAGGTCCCTTGCCCTCACCAATCAGGTAGCTTTCATCGGACTTGAAACGATGCAGTGAAAACCGGTCTTCATGCGAATAAATCGATACCGTCCGGATACCCAATTCGTTGGCGGCCCGGAAAACACGGATTGCGATCTCGCCCCGGTTCGCCACCAAAATCTTTTTGAATCCCATACGCTTAATACTCCATACCCTGCGGGAGTTTTCCCTTATCTTTTCTGAACCCAACATGCTTATAGCACCCAAAAGGCGCTGCGCAAATTTTTTAAAACGTCAATTTCGCACACCATGGCGACATTATTTTTCCGACCCATGAAAAAATTAATGGATAGATCGCCATGACATTCATCATTTATTTTTCTGATCATGTTGAAAAATACTCTGCCGCCAACTCCGGTTCAAAACATCTAATTTGCAGCAATCGCTTCAACCATATTGATTTAGCGAAAGAATATGGCACATATACCCCAGAAAAAGCTTCATTGAGAGGCTTCCCCGCTCTCTTTGCTGGTTGGAAATAGGCAAAACTTCGGCGAAATTAGAAAAGTGGCGGATCTATACGCCATCCAAAATGGAAACCATCTCTATTTGTTTGTTTGAAAAAAGTCGTCTAAACCGTAAATTTGGACAAATTAATTAAACAAGCATTTAGCGATATGAACAGGGTTTGCGCTGGAGTGACCGATCGCCAATCCGGTACATAGAGTTCAGTGTTAATTGGCCCGGCCTGCTAGGTCGGAGTAACTTTGAGTGTCGAAGAAAAGGAAGCGATATGAGCCTCTCGATTGCCATCATTGGAACCGGCCCTTCCGCCCTTTATGCCGCGGACGGAATATTAAAGAAGGCCCCAGAAGCAAGAATTGATCTGATCGATCGCTTACCGACTCCCTATGGTCTTGTCCGCTTCGGTGTTGCACCAGACCATCTTGGCACTAAAAATGTTACCCGCCAGTTCGATAAAACATTTGAAAAAGAGAATGTTCGCCTGTTCGGCAATCTAACGGTTGGCCACGATATTACCATCGAAGAACTAAAATCCCGATATGATGCCGTTCTCCTGGCAACCGGCGCCCAGCAGGATAAAACCCTTGGGATCGAGGGCGAAGACCTGGAGGGCATATATGGTTCCGCCGCCTTTGTTGGCTGGTATAACGGCCATCCGGACCGATTTGCGAAAAATCCGATCGCTGAACATACTCGTCAAGCTGTGGTGATCGGCAATGGTAATGTTTCTATCGATATCTCGCGGCTTCTGATTAAGGAAGAATCTGAACTGGCGGAGTCGGATATTTGCGCCCATGCCCGCAAGGCTATTCTTGAAGCAGGCATTCAGAATGTCTATCTGGCGGGTCGGCGCGGCCCTCTGGAGGCGAGCTTCACACCACCGGAACTTCGCGAACTCGGTAAGCTGGAAAAGGCTGTGCCGGTCATTGAGAATGCCGATATTCCGGATGCATTACCGGATTCAATCGACACCTCTATCCCCAGCGGCCGCGTCACCGCGAAAAATATGGAAATCATGCGCAGTTTTGCCGACCTTGAAGCTGACAAAGCAGAGCGGAAAATCCACCTTCTGTTTCACGCCTCGCCCGTGGCTTTTCTTGGCGACCGCCATGTGACTGCGGTGCGATTTGAAAAAACTGCCATCGACGACGAAGGCCGAGCTGTAGGAACAGGCGAATTTTTTGAAATTCCGGCCGATCTTGTCGTGACGGCCATTGGCTATCGATCCAGACCTATCGAAGGGATTCCCTTTGATGAGAAACGTGGCAATTTCCCGAATAACGACGGCCATATTGAAGATAATCTCTATGTCGTTGGCTGGGGCAAGCGCGGGCCAAGTGGTACCATCCCGACCAACCGCGCCGATTCCTTCCAGGTTGCCAATAAGCTGCTGGATGATCTGGCTGGCCAGGACAGTGAAAAGGGTGGCCCCGACGCATTTGATTCCCTGATCCGAGACAAAGGGCTCTCGCCCACGAGTTTTTCCGACTGGAAAACCATTGAACGCGCGGAAGAACAAAATGCAACTGCCCCAGCACCACGTGAAAAATTCACCTCAATTCAGGATATGTTGGCGCTGTTGAATTGATCCGACTGAATACATCAAAAGCGGAACCAAGTCAGAGTCAGGCCTGCAGAATGGGACAAATACCAATCTGTAGGCCTTTCTTCTTTTTACGGCAAGCACTTGTTCAATATGATATATTCGGGACGATAAGCCTGACAGTTAGGCTAATATAGCGGAAAGAAAGATGGAATCCACGCGCGCCAGAAGCACCATTGCTGCAGAAACATTCCTGCTTTCGTCTGCTTGCTTCCTCACCGCATATGCTTCAGGTTTCTTCATCAGCACAATATCTGAATTTCCTATTATCTGGTTGGCTGATGCCGTATTCCTCGCCTATCTCCTGCGAACAGAGGGCCGCTACCTGCCAGGCAACAGCTTGGCGGTCTGGAGTGCAACCTGCCTCGCATTTTTAGCCGATGGCGCATCCCCCATCGATGCTGTTGCTTTCTCCGCCATTCACCTTTTTCAGACTCTGTTGGCTTACGCGCTTGTCTGCAATCTTCATGGCGCCATCGTGCTATTGGAACGTCTTGGACAGGCACTGGGCCTGTTTTTCTATGGCGCACTTCTGCCCTCGGCGGGCGGAGCGATAGCAGCTGCCGGATATTTAGTTGTCATGCATGGGCATGATTTTCAGCAATCCTGGCTGGATTGGTGGTTTACCGGAGCATTGGGCCTGCTGGTGGCGACCCCACCCCTGTTGACCTGGGACCCTGATCCAAGATCGAGAATACCGTTTTCCAGGCAATTGGCAGAAAGTTTCGCATGGCCTGCATTTTCCCTGGTGATAACAGCGCTTGTTTTTCTGCAAACCTCACCGGTCAACCTGTATCTGATGCTGCCGCCACTCTTGATTATGGCGATCAGGCTCCCCTCTTTCATTTATTCCCTGACAGCGCTGATAAACATTCTCCTGGCTTGTTACCTAACCATCACCGGAAACGGCCCCTTCTGGCAAGACGACAGCTCTCTGCCCCCCCATGACGTCGTGCAATCGCTTGAATTCTTTTTGGGGGTTGTTTTTCTAACCACCTATATCGTATCCGCCATCGTCAAAGAACTAAGGGATGCCCAAACAAAACTGCAGACCAGCGAAAAACGACTGGATGAAGCCCATGAGCTTTTGCAGCTGGGTAATTGGGAATGGAATTTCATAACCAATCAACAGCATTGGGATGAACGGCTCTGCCGTGTCTTTGGCCTAAAAGACGACTACCCGGCAACAGTCGAAGAATTGGAGAAAGTCCTGCATGAGGATGACCGGGAGCGGGTCTTTGATGACATCCGGAAGGCCCGGGTTGCCGGCACATCTTTCGAGCATCAGTTCCGGATCGTTCGGCCCGATGGCCGCATCCGATATCTCCACTGTGTTTACACCTTCGTCACTGAAAAGTCGGGCCGCGTCGTGGAGAGCCATGGCACATGCCGCGATATCACCCATGAAAAAAGAACTGAGGCACAGTTCCGGGAACAAGCCTACCGGGACACGTTGACCGGCTTGCCCAACAGGGCTTACCTGAATAACCGGCTCGCCCAGGCGGTTGCACGGGGCGAACGCCATGGCTTCCGATTTTCAGTCATGATGCTGGATCTGGATTATTTCAAACAAATCAACGACCTACACGGTCATGGCGTGGGCGATCAGGTCTTGGTAGAGGTTGCCCGCCGCCTCACCAAATCCCTGCGTATCAATGATACCGTCACACGTCTCGGTGGGGACGAATTCACCATCGTTGTGGAAGAAACCTGTCAGCCCGAAGATCTGAAGAGGATCGCTGAAAAGATCATCCAATCGGTCTCCCAGCCCATTCAGGTGGATAATGTGCGCTGTGCGGTCGGGGTGAGCATCGGCTGCGCCATTTTTCCCGATCACGGCCAGGAAGAGAATACCCTTCTGGAACGGGCGGACAAAGCTATGTATCAGGTTAAAAGACGCGGCAGAAACGGCTTTGAATTAGCCAGTTGACGCCGAACGGGTTCAAAAAAGAGAAAAACTGAAAACTGAACCTGCTATACTGTCGTAGAAACAAGACTGATCCATGCAACAACGGAAGGACTGAAAATGCTCTATTCCTTTGCAAATCTGAGCACAGACAAGCTCAGTGCCATACAGGGACTGGAACAAGAAATTGGCGGCACCATCGTTGCCATGACAGAGGTTAAGGAAGTCGCCCCCGCCCCGATCCCGGATGAAAAACTGGAAAAAATCCGCGCTCTCGAAAAAGAGCTTGGTGTGGTGTTGGTCGCAGTCCAATAATTCCGTTACCTAACAAAAAAAGGCGGCTGATGATGACCAGCCGCCTTTATCTTTTTCAGTTTAAAAACCGCTGATTAGCCTTCCAGCTTGGATTTCAGCAACTGATTAACCACACCCGGGTTGGCCTTGCCCTGGGTCTCTTTCATCACCTGGCCGACAAACCAGCCGATGAGTCCGGTTTTACCGCTGCGATATTGTTCCACCTGACCGGGGCTGTTGGCGATGATGCCGTCCACAATGGCTTCGATCGCGCCGGTATCGGTGATCTGTTTCAGGCCTTTTTCCTCAACAATATCCTTAGCATCCTTACCGGTCTCGAACATCTCGTTAAAGACTTCTTTGGCAATTTTGCCGGAGATGGTGTTGTCGGAAATAAGGCTAAGCAGGTTGCCGAGGTTTTCTGGGCTTACCGGGCTATCGGTAATATCTTTGCCAGCCTTGTTCAGGCGTCCAAACAGCTCGGAAATGACCCAGTTGGCAGCCAGCTTTGGATCCGCCTTCGCGGCAACGGCTTCATAATAAGAAGCGGTTTCCCTTTCGGAAACAAGCACACCCGCGTCATAAGCAGACAGGCCGAAATCACTGATAAAACGATCTTTTTTCGTATCCGGCAATTCCGGCAAAGTGCCTTTCATTTCCTCCACGAAAGCAGATTCGATCACCAAAGGCAGAAGGTCCGGATCCGGGAAGTAGCGGTAATCATGCGCATCTTCCTTGGAACGCATGGAACGCGTTTCACCTTTTATCGAATCAAACAGCCTGGTTTCCTGAACCACCTCGCCACCATCTTCAATCAGCATAATCTGGCGCTTGACCTCATAGTCAACCGCTTGCCGGATGAACCGGATGGAGTTGATGTTTTTAAGCTCCGCACGAGTCCCCAGAGGCTCCCCCGGGCGACGAACGGAAATGTTGACATCGGCCCGCATGGAACCTTCAGCCATATTGCCGTCGCAGGCACCTATATAGCGCAGAATCGAACGCAATTTGGTCACATAGGCCGCGGCCTCGTCTGCAGAACGCATATCCGGCTTGGAAACGATCTCCATCAGCGCGACGCCGGACCGGTTCAAGTCGATATAGGATTTGGTCGGATCCTGGTCATGGATGGATTTGCCAGCATCCTGTTCAAGATGCAGGCGCTCAATACCGACCTGTTTGCTTTCACCATCCTCCAGGTCAATCGTAATTTCCCCCTCACCCACAACAGGCAGTTCATACTGGGAAATCTGATAGCCCTGCGGCAGATCCGCATAAAAATAGTTTTTGCGGGCAAAAACGGATTTCAAATTAATCGCGCAGCCCATGGCCAGTCCGGTACGGACCGCCTGGCGTACACATTCCTTATTGATCACCGGCAGCATGCCTGGCATGGCGGCATCAACCAGGCTGACCTGTTCGTTGGGTCCTGCACCGAATGCGGTTGCCGCACCGGAAAACAGCTTTGCCTTACTGGATACCTGGGCATGAACTTCAAGACCGATCACAACTTCCCAGTCACCGGTGTTGCCTTTGATAAGATTTGCCATTGCTATATCTCACTCAATCTCGGTCATTTAAGCCAGGAACTGAGGCTTGGCGTTAAAGCCAGCCTGCTGTTCCAGAACATGGGCACCGCGCAGGACGGTTTCCTCGTCAAACGGACGGCCCAGAAGCTGCAGGCCAAGCGGAAGCCCCTTACTGTCCAGACCCGCGGGGACTGCGATTCCCGGCAATCCGGCAAGGCTTGCCGGGACAGTGAAGACATCGTTCAGATACATGGCCAAAGGATCATCCTGGTTTTCACCGGCACCAAAAGCTGCAGATGGCGTGGCCGGTGTCAGCAGAAGATCACAGCTGTTCCAGGCCTTTTTGAAATCATCGACGATGCGGCTACGCACCCGCTGGGCTTTAAGGTAATAGGCATCATAATAACCGGCGGAAAGAACATAGGTTCCGATCAGGACACGACGCTTCACCTCGGCACCGAAACCGGCGGCGCGAGTATTTTCGTACATCTCGATCAGATCCTTGCCTTCCTCACGCAGGCCATAGCGTACACCGTCATAGCGTGCCAGGTTGGAAGACGCCTCAGCCGGGGCGATGATGTAATAAGCCGGCAGCGCATATTTGGTATGCGGCAGTGAAACCTCCACGATCTCGGCACCGGCATCTTTCAGCCAGGCAATGCCCTGGTCCCAGATTTTTTCGATCTCGGCCGGCATGCCATCCATGCGATATTCTTTCGGGATACCAATGCGCAGGCCTTTAACGTCCCCCGTCAGGGCCGCTTCAAAATCCGGCACGGCAATATCCGCACTGGTAGAATCCTTCGGATCATGTCCGGCCATGGCGCCCAGCATGATGGCACTATCGCGCACATCGCGCGTCATCGGACCGGCCTGATCGAGGGAGCTGGCGAAAGCGACAACCCCCCAGCGGGAGCAACGGCCATAAGTCGGCTTGAAGCCGACAATACCGGTAAAGGCAGCCGGCTGACGGATGGAACCGCCGGTATCGGTACCGGTCGCAGCAATCACGGAATGAGCGGCAACCGCAGCGGATGAACCACCGGAAGAACCACCGGGAACCAGATCCGTGTCATCGCCTTCCCGTTTCCACGGATTGACCACATTGCCATAATAAGAGGTAATATTCGCCGACCCCATGGCAAATTCATCCAGGTTCATCTTGCCCAGCATCACCGCACCGGCATCCCAGAGATTCTTGGAAATCGTAGATTCATACTGCGGCTTGAAACCATCCAGAATGTGGCTGGCGGCAGTTGTCAGGGTACCTTCGGTGCAAAAAAGGTCTTTCATGCCAATAGGCATGCCTTCCATGGCACCGGCAGAGCCGTCGGCAATGCGCGCATCCGACTTTTTCGCCATATCCCGGGCAATTTCCGGGGTTTCGGTAATGAATGCATTCAGCGGGCGTGAGGATTCGACAGCAGCAATATAGGCGTCGGTCAGTTCAACGGCGCTAAACTCTTTTGCACGCAGGCCGTCGCGGGCCTGGGCGATCGTGAGATCAGTCAGTTTGGTCATGGTCAATGGCCTTATTCGACAACTTTGGGGACGGTGTAGAAACCCATGGCCGTTTCCGGACCATTGGCAAGAACGCGGTCGGGATAACCGCCGTCGGTCACTGCGTCCTCACGTTGTCGCATATTCATTTCCACGACCGAAGCCAGCGGATCGACCCCATCGGTATCGACCTCGTTCAGCTGTTCGATAAATCCAAGGATGTTATTCAATTCGCCGGCCAGCGGCTCAAGATCCTCTTCAGGCACTTTGATGCGTGCCAGATGCGCGATTCTCGCGACTGTTTTCTTATCGAGCGACATCCGCTCCGTCTCCTTAAGCTTTTGGAAATGGTGAGACCGCGCGGAAACTAACACCTGAACCCCGGCATCGCAAGCATTCGCACCGGTGAACAGTAACGGTATGCTGGACCCCTCGCCGCCAACGGGCTACACAGGGATTTGCAACCTTCGCAGAACGGAAGACCCCATGATTGTCGAAATATATGACCTCGCCTCCCATGTGACCAAGGGGAAGCGATTGCTGGCCCTGGATCTGGGCGAAAAAACCATCGGCATGGCCGTGTCTGATCCCGCCTTCCGCGTTGGCAGCCCATTAGACACCATCCGGCGCAAAAAATTCACCACCGATGTAGAGCAGTTGGAAGCTGTTATCGCGGAAAAAAACATCGGCGGCCTGGTTATTGGCCTGCCCCGCAACATGGATGGAACAGAGGGACCACGTTGCCAGTCTGTTCGGCAGTTTGCCCGCAATTTCGAAAAACGGGGCTGGGAGGAAATGCCGATCACTTTCTGGGACGAGCGCCTCTCGACCAGCGCGGTTGAGCGGTTCCTGGTGGATGAAGCAGATATGTCCCGGAAAAAACGTGGTGAAGTGGTCGACAAAATGGCGGCAGGATTCATCTTGCAGGGCGCGCTTGACGCCATGGTCGAGCAAGCCATGCGGAATTCGGACAGCTCTCTCGATTAACGGGATTTGATATGCTCCAGGTGGTTTTGGCCATACTACCCGTCTTTCTGATTCTCGTGATCGGACTCACTTTAAGGAAACGGGCTATCGTCGGGGAAGAGGTCTGGTCCGGCCTGGATAAGCTGGTCTATTGGGTCATGTTCCCAGCCATGCTGTTTCACAAGACATCTGTCGCCCCCATCGGCGGTGATATCGTTCTAGACTATGCCCTGGTCCTGCTGCCCGGCATCTTCCTGAGCGGCGCAGCCATTTGGCTCTTCGGGTGTTTTTCCGGCATGGAAAAGCCGTCAATAAGCTCTATTTATCAAGGAGCCATCCGGCATAACACCTATATTGGTTTTGCGGTGGTCGCGGTCCTTCTGGGGGAAGAAGGACTTTTGCTTGCCGCGCTGGCAACTGCCGTGATGGTCCCCTTCGTCAATTTGTTATGCGTTACCACCCTGATCACCTTGCACGGCCCCCGGGATGGGCGCTCGCTGGGTGTGAGGCTGCTGCGCGAACTTTCCAGAAACCCGCTTATTCTTTCCATCGCTGCCGGCATTGCCTGGAACCTGGTTGGGATTGGTGAAATCCCGGTGATTTCGCCGGTTCTGGGCATGCTAACGGTGGCCGCCCTGCCACTGGCCCTTCTTTGTGTCGGGGCAGGATTGCGCCTCCGGGCGATGAAAACCGCCGGCATGCCGATCTTTCTCTCTTCCTTTTGCAAATTTGCGCTGCTGCCGGGTGTGGTTATGGTTGGGTTGAACCTTACCAACCTCACCGGTGTACCCGCCATGGTCGCGATTACATTTGCCAGCCTGCCGACCGCGGCATCCGCCTACAGTCTGGCCCGGCAGTTGGGCGGTGATTCGCAGCTCATGGCCGGGCTGATCACAATGCAGACGCTTCTTTCCGTGGCAAGCCTTCCCCTTGCCCTCACCTATCTACCGATTTTGCTAAGCTGATCAGGCATCTCGGGACCATATTGTCTGGAAATCGCATTTCCCCACATGAAAGGGCTTGGCCGCTCTGCGACAACAGGATAGAAACGCCTTTTAATGACTGACACATCCGCTACAGATTACCGTTTCCCGCATCCCCATATTTTGGGGATCGAGGGCTTTTCCGCGCAGGACATCACCCATCTGCTGGATCTGGCCGACAAATATGTCGATCAGAACCGCCGGTTCGACAAGAAGACCGACGAGATGCACGGGATGACCGTGATCAACCTGTTTTTCGAAAACTCCACCCGGACCCGCACCTCTTTCGAGCTGGCGGCAAAGAGGCTTGGCGCCGACACGATCAATATGTCGGTCGAATCAAGTTCGATCAAAAAAGGGGAGACCCTGATCGATACAGCCATGACCCTGAATGCCATGCATCCCGATGTACTGGTGGTGCGTCATTCGGAATCGGGGGCAACAAAACTGCTCTCCGAAAAGGTCAATTGCGCAGTGATCAATGCCGGCGACGGCAGCCATGAACACCCCACCCAGGCCCTGCTGGACGCGCTGACCATCCGGCGGCGCAAGGGACGCCTGAATAATATGACCGTCGCCATCTGCGGGGATGTCGCCCACAGCCGGGTTGCCCGGTCGAATATCCACCTGCTGCATACCATGGGTGCCCGCGTGCGCCTGGTCGCGCCTCCAACCCTGTTGCCGGCCGCAGCAGACCGTTTAGGGGTTGAGGTGTTCACCGATATGCGTGAAGGCCTCAAGGATTGCGATATTGTTATGATGTTGCGCTTGCAGATGGAGCGCATGCAAGGGTCGTTTGTGCCCAGCACGCGCGAATATTTCCGCTTCTTTGGTCTGGATCGGGAAAAACTGGCCTTTGCCAAGGCGGATGCGCTGGTTATGCATCCGGGCCCAATGAACCGCGGCGTCGAGATTGATTCGGATCTGGCAGACGATATCGATCGTTCTGTGATCCGCGAACAGGTTGAAATGGGTGTGGCAGTGCGCATGGCCTGCGTCGATATATTGACCCGCGCGAAACGGGAGGAACAGGCATGAGTGAAGGACGCATTGCTTATCTGAATGCCAGATTGCTTGATCCTGCCAGTGGATTGGATGCCACCGGAGCCGTTCTGGTAGAAGATGGTAAAATCGCGGATTTCGGCCCCGGCCTTTTCAAAGGGGGAGCGCCTTCCGTCAGTCGCGTGATCGATTGCCAGGGCAACTGCCTCTCGCCCGGTTTTATTGATATGCGTGTCCTGGTTCCGGAACCAGGTGAAGAACACAAAGAAACCTTTGATTCCGCCAGTGAAGCCGCCCTTGCCGGTGGCATTACGGCCTATGTCTGCCTACCCAATACTGAACCCGCGATCGATAATGTGGCCGGTGTTCAATATGTGGCCAGGCGCGCGCGTGATCTCAAGCGGGCAAAAGCCTATTGTTATGGCGCGATCACCAAGGGACTTGAAGGCAAGGAACTCACCGAACTCGGCCTTCTACACGAAGCAGGCGCCCTCGCCTTCACCGATGGCGACAAGGCTGTTGCCAACGCCAAGGTCATGCACCGGGCCCTTTCCTATTCCAAGGCGTTCGATCTTCTCGTGGTCCAGCATCCGGCTGAGCCCGATTTGGTTGGCAGTGGCGTGATGAATAAGGGTGAGCTATCAAGCCGCCTGGGCCTTGGCGGCATCCCCCCCGAAGCCGAAGTGATGATGATCGAACGGGACCTGCGTTTGGTCGAGATGACCGGTGCACGCTATCACGTAGCCCATGTCTCCACCAAAATGGCGGTTGATGTCATCCGCGAAGCCAAACGCAAGGGCTTAAAAGTCACTTGTGACACCGCCCCGCATTATTTTGCGCTCAATGAGACCTCGGTTGGCGATTACCGAACCTTTGCCAAAGTTTCACCGCCGCTGCGCGATGAGTTTGACCGACGCGCCATTGTCGAAGGGCTGGCCGATGGCACCATTGACCTCATTGCCAGCGACCACATCCCCCATGACCAGGATTCCAAGCGCCTGCCTTTTGCGTTGGCGGAATTTGGTATCATCGGCATGGAGACCCTGCTGGCGCTGACGCTGGAGCTTTATCATAACGGACATCTCAGCCTGCTCGATGCCATCGCCAAGATCACTCAGAAACCGGCCCATGTGCTGCGCATGGGCGGCGGTCGGTTGAAACGGGGTGAAGCGGCCGACCTGACCATATTTGATCCGGACCGGCCCGGCACCATCCGTGAGGACGGGTTCCGGAGCAAATCCAACAACTCTCCTTATGACGGGCGTCCAATCCAGGGCCGTGTTATGGCTACGATTGTTGACGGCCGCATGCTCTTCAAAGATGAAGGGTTTTAATTCATGACCTGGGAACTCACACCGGAAACGACAACGCTCGCCATTGCCATCGGCTATTGTCTGGGATCCATCCCTTTCGGTCTGGTCCTGGCCAGGATTGGTGGCTATGGCGATATCAGAAAGATCGGCTCAGGCAATATCGGGGCTACCAACGTACTCCGCACCGGGAACAAGCCACTTGCGTTGGCCACCTTGCTGCTGGATTCCGGCAAGGGGGCCATCGCTGTTTTCCTTTGTGGGTACCTTCTTGCGCCAGAAGCGGCTATTCCGGCGGGCGTTGCTGCTGTTTTCGGGCATAACTTCCCAATATGGCTGAAATTCAAAGGTGGTAAGGGCGTTGCAACCACCCTTGGCACATTGCTGGCGATGGCCTGGCCGGTTGGCCTGGGAGCCTGTGCAACCTGGCTGGTGGTGGCCGCCCTCTTCAGGATTTCCAGCCTGGCCGCATTGGTAGGCCTCGCTCTGGCACCGGCCTTTGCCTGGTATCTTCACCAGGATCTGGTCATGTGGGCATCCGTGATTTTGGCCATCCTGGCCTGGATACGCCATCACACCAATATCAAGCGCCTGCTGAGCGGAAACGAACCGCGGATCGGAAAAAAGAAAGAAAATTGAGCGCGCAGCCGCCGGTTTATTTCCGATTGACCCGTTATGACTATTAGGTGCATCGTGACACCATGGGTAGCAAGCAGCAAACGGCTCGCCTGGGGGAAGAGGAAAAAATCAACCGACTTCGTTTGGTTCGTTCGGAATCCATTGGCCCAGCGCGATTTTTTAAGCTGATCGACAGGTTCGGTTCGGCCACGAAAGCTGTATCAGCCCATCCGAATTGGTCTATCGGCCAAACGGGAAGAACCGCCCTTCGTTTGATCGACCGCGATCTGGTCGAATGGGAAATCGAACAGGTTTCAAAACTGGGTGGCCGCTTCCTTCACATTTGCGATTCTGATTATCCACTGCAACTGGCATCCATCGATGCTCCCCCACCGGTTCTAACCACATTAGGCGATCAGGCCTTATTGGAAAGGCGCTGCCTTGCCATTGTTGGGGCCAGAAATGCGTCTGCCGGAAGTTGCCGTCTCGCACGGCGCTTTGCCCAGACCATGGGTGAAAAAGGATTTGCCATCGTTTCGGGGCTGGCCTCGGGCATCGATACGGCGTCTCATCAGGGAGGACTTGAAAGCGGCACGATCGCGGTCACCGCATGTGGGCTTGATGTGATTTACCCTGAATCCAATCAGGCACTTTATCGGGAAATTGCTGCCAAAGGATTGATCATCACCGAATTTCCACTGGGAACCCAGCCAAAAGCACGCCATTTTCCAACGCGCAATCGTATTGTGTCAGGCCTGTCACAAGGTGTCCTGGTCATTGAAGCCGCGTTGAGATCCGGCTCCCTAATCACCGCCGGACTGGCGGCCACGCAGGGTCGGGATGTTTTTGCCGTGCCAGGATCACCCATGGATCCTCGATGCCGAGGAACAAACGATCTGATCCGCAAGGGGGCCATCCTGACGGAAACCCCGGATGACATTCTGGATAATCTGGGACCCGCCCCCCACCCCGTATTCACCCCTCGTGAAAAAGAGCCCCCCTCTTTCGAAGTTAAAAACCCAGGACCGCCTGCCGACCCACTACCCACCTCCACCGGAAACATCAATTTCCGGATCGAAAATGCGCTTAGCCATACTCAGATTCATGTCGATGAACTGGCGCGAGAGCTTTCATTAAACATTCAGGAATTACATGCCGCATTGGTTGAAATGGAACTGCTTGGAAAAATCGCACGCCTCCCAGGCGGTTATGTTTGCAAGCCTTGAGCGAAACGCTTAAGCAAAGAGTCATAAAATCCATATGCTTAGTCAGAAGCCCTTAAAAAGCTTGGATTTTTTGATAAAATTTCAGATGAATCCCAACTTAAAATTCCTTTGCCTTGTATTTAAAACTATAGTTATCTGGCCTCTAATGTTAACGGAACTCTGCCCGAATGCGGGTGGGTTTAAGATCTCTGGAAAGCAGAATGCTAACTGGAAATTCGCATCTCCTGGTCTGACTATTCGAACGGGAGACGGCGTCGGATCGCAGTTCATAATGCCAGAAGGCGGTAAAGAATGAGTGATATGCGCCCAGTATCATACGAGAGGCTATTGAGGCTTGCCCATCAGCGGGCAATTGACGGCAAAGGGGGCCTGGCGGCTTCCATTGCGAAAATGTGCCTGGACTCCCGCGCGGAACTGACCGCACAGGAATTAGAGCTGACATATGCCATTCTCCGGCAATTGATCGACAAGGTTGAGATCGAGATCCGCCGCTATATCGCCGATTATCTGGCAGAACGCACGGATGTGCCGGATGACCTGATCGATTTTTTGTCCAACGATACCATCAACGTTGCCTACCCCATTCTTGTCCACTCCAGGCAACTGGATGATGTGCGTCTAGTCAAAATCATCCATAACCAGGCCAGAAGCCATCATATGGCCATCGCCGAAAGGGATGGTTTAAGCGAACTGGTTTCTGCTGCATTGGTCGATACCGACGATAATGAAGTCGCGGCCCAGTTGACCAAAAACTATTCCGCTAAAATCAGTCGGCAGTCGTTGGACCAACTTGTGGAACGTTCCATTGATGACGAAAATCTTCAAGCCGGGATTGCCAGGCGCCGTGACCTGCCCGACGATCTTGCTCGCCGAATGTATATTTGGGTTGGCGAATCCTTGCGCAATCATATAAGTCAGCAGTTTGATATTGACCCGGAACTGGTAAATGCAGCCGTTTCCCATGCTGTTAAAAAAGGGCATGAAGGCCCTGATTTTGAACAGTTGCGTGAGTCTTTGAATGACGATGAACCAGAACTTCAAGAAGGAACCGGCCGCAGCATCGGCGACAGTCTGGTCCAGGCATTGATCAACGAAGGCAAGGAAGGCTTTATGTATGCCTTTTCCGGAGCGACAGGCTTAAATATGACAGCCACGCGCAGCATTTTTGACATGACCAATCTGGAAACCATCGCCATCGCCTGTAAAGCGATCGGTTTTGGCCGTACGCATTTCGGTCGCCTGCTGCAGGAACTGCTGGGCGCCAAATTCCGGCAATATAATGCCAAAGGTTTGTTTGATAAGGCCCTCGCCTATTTTGACAAAGTCGATAAGGACAATGCCGGTGGCATTCTGCAAAGCTGGAAAACCCTCCCCCAAGAGAAATGGAAGAAATCATAGTCGGGGTTGAATTGCCCGTGAACAGACTGTTTTCCTTCCTGGAAACAGCTCAGAATCCTGCATTTCACCAAAATGCTCGGGCGGTGAATGGTTGACGGACGCGCTAGTAAATGCCAATTCTCTCCCGATCCACCTGTTAATAATATTCAATAATCGGAAAAGGCCGAATGTCAGCTCGGAACGTCGTCATCGTCGAATCCCCGGCGAAAGCCAAAACCATCAATAAATATCTGGGCCAGGATTATAAGGTGCTGGCATCATTCGGCCATGTGCGCGATTTGCCCCCCAAAGACGGCTCTGTCCAACCGGACAATGATTTTGCCATGAGCTGGCAGGTGGATGGCCGTGGCAAGAAACAGCTTGATGAAATTGCGTCAGCCTGCAAAGGCGCCGAAAAATTGCTTTTGGCGACTGACCCCGATCGTGAGGGGGAGGCCATTTCCTGGCATGTTCGTGAAGAACTTTCCAAGCGGAAAGTCATCAAGGATATGGATGTCTCAAGGGTGGTGTTTCACGAAATCACCAAAGGTGCCATCATTAAGGCGATGGATGAACCTCGCGAGCTTAATCAGGAACTGATTGACGCCTATATGGCGCGGCGCGCTCTGGATTATCTGGTCGGCTTCACCCTTTCCCCGGTTTTGTGGCGTAAACTGCCCGGTGCCAAATCCGCAGGGCGTGTACAAAGTGTGGCTCTGCGTCTAATTTGTGAGCGCGAGGCGGAAATCGAGGCCTTTATTCCTCAGGAATATTGGTCCGTGCAAGGCGACTTCACCGCACCAAGCGGCGATCGGTTTGCCGCCCGACTGACCCATGTTGATGGGGAAAAACTCAATAAATTCTCGCTTGCTGACCAGTTGAGTGCTGAAACAGCCCTTGAAAAGGTTCAGCGCGGCAATTTTTCGGTTTCTGCAATCGAAAATAAGACGGTTCGCCGGAATCCCTACCCGCCTTTCACCACATCCACCCTGCAACAGGAAGCCAGCCGCAAATTGGGCATGGGCGCTTCACGCACCATGCAGGTTGCCCAGAAACTGTATGAAGGGATTGATCTTGGCGGTGAAACGGTTGGTCTGATCAGCTATATGCGTACCGACAGCATCACACTGAGCAA
The DNA here is from genome assembly GCF_003385955.1 of Aestuariispira insulae. Classification (GTDB taxonomy): domain Bacteria; phylum Pseudomonadota; class Alphaproteobacteria; order UBA8366; family Aestuariispiraceae; genus Aestuariispira; species Aestuariispira insulae. The sequence continues at coordinate 208,395 of NZ_QRDW01000004.1, read as the reverse complement.
TGAAGCCGTTGAAGGCGCCAGGAAGGTCATCGGCACGCAATATGGTGACAATTACCTGCCGGCCCAGCCTCGAGTTTACAAAACCAAAGCCAAGAATGCCCAGGAAGCGCATGAAGCGATCCGTCCAACCGACCTTGCACGGCTTCCAAAAGATCTGGCCGATTATCTCGATCATGACCAGATGCGCCTTTATGAGCTGATCTGGAAACGGACCCTGGCCAGCCAGATGGAAAACGCCGTCCTGGACAAGGTTGCCGTCGATCTGGTCAACGGCGATAAATCCGCCACCATGCGCGCCAATGGCTCCATGGTGAAATTTGACGGTTTCCTTAAAGTTTACACCGAAGATAAAGATGATCCGTCGGATGATGACGACGATAATCGCCGCCTGCCAAACATGGTACAGGGGGATATGACGGATCTGCAGCAAGCCAAATCCGAACAGCATTTCACCCAGCCCCCGCCGCGCTTTACCGAAGCAAGCCTGGTTAAAAAGATGGAAGAGCTGGGGATCGGACGTCCATCCACCTATGCCTCCATCCTGAAAGTGCTCCAGGACCGGGAATATGTCACCCTGAGCAGTCGGCGCTTTGTGCCGGAAGACCGTGGCCGCCTGGTCACCACCTTTCTGTCCGCCTTCTTCGAGCGCTATTTTGAATATGATTTCACCGCTGGTATGGAAGAGCAGCTGGATGAAATCTCCAACGGTCGGATCGACTGGAAAGCGGTTCTGCGTGAATTCTGGGATTCCTTTAGTGGCCAGTCCGAAAAAGCCCTGTCCCTGACCGGGACCGAGGTTCGTGATACGCTTGATAAAGAACTAGGACGCCACTTCTTCAAAGCGGACGAACATGGCGACACGGAAGCCGCCCGGAAATGCCCCTCTTGTGACGGTGGCCGCTTGAGCCTGAATTTTGGGAAATGGGGCGCATTCATAGCCTGCTCCAATTATCCAGACTGCCGCTATACCCGTCAGCTGGACGAACCGGCCAGTGACGGCAGTGAGGGCAGCGCGGAAGAGACCTATCCGAAAATTCTCGGCAATGATCCGGATACCGGGATCGAGATCAGCCTGCGTAAGGGCCCCTATGGCATGTATGTGCAGTTGGGTGAGCCCGCCCCCAAAGAAAAGGGGAAAAAAGCGGAGAAGCCAAAGCGCGCCTCACTGCTGAAAGGCATGAAGCCCGAGGAAATCACACTGGAAATCGCCGTCAAACTGCTATCCATGCCACGTGATCTGGGCACGCATCCCGACAGCGGCGAATTGATCCAGGCCGGCATTGGCCGCTATGGCCCCTATCTCAAGCATGGCAGCGCCTTCATCTCCCTGCCGGCAGAAGACGATATCTTAAGTATTGGCATCAACCGCGCGGTTGAAGTTATTGCTCAGGCAGGAGAAAAAGGGAAAGCGACACCTAAGCGCGAGATCGGTGCCCATCCGGAAGATGGCCAGATGATCACTGCCCAGGGTGGTCGTTATGGTCCCTATGTCAAACATGGCCGCAACAATGCGTCCCTTCCCAAAGGCGTCACTATTGAAGAGGTGACCTTGGAACAGGCCGTGGAACTGTTGGCGGCGCGCGCTGCCAAAAAAGGCACCGCCAAGAAAGGGGCCGCTAAGAAGGCTGGCGCAAAGAAGGCCAGTGCGAAGAAAACAGCAGCCAAGAAGACAGCGGCGAAAAAGGCGAAATCGAAAAAAGCGTCTGCGAAGAAATCCGCCGCGAAAAAGGCCGATTGATTTGGCCCGCCCGCCCAAACATATTCCCGCCCTTCCCACTAAGGAACAGCTGCTTGAATTCATCAATGAAAGCCCAACCCCGGTGGGAAAGCGGGAGATAGCGCGGGCCTTTCAGATCAAAGGTGACATGCGCGCGCAATTGCGCGGACTGCTCAAGGAGTTGGCAGCAGATGGCCTGATTGACCAGGGGCACAAAAAACGGGTTGCCGCCCGGGGCAGCCTGCCCGAAGTCTCGATTATTGAGGTTTCCTACGCCGACCTTGATGGCGAACTTCACGCCAAGCCGGTCGGCGACCATGCAGAAGAAATCAGCATTTTAGTGGTGCCGTCCCGTCGGTCGGGTGCCGCGCCCAAGCCTGGTGACCGGGTGCTTGCCCGCCTAAGGCGTCTGTCTGAATTTGAATATGAGGCTCAGCCCATCCGCATTCTGAAACCCGGTGCTCAAAAGGTGCTGGGCCTGTTGGAAGAAGCAAAACATGGTTGTGTCCTGAAGCCAACCGACCGGAAGAACAGCCGGGAATATAAGATTAACCCCGGTGATATGAAGGACGCAAAACCCGGTCAACTGGTACTGGCCGAGCCTCTTCCGGGAAAAGCCCTCGGTCCCCGTCCCGCCCGTGTAGTCGAGATCGTCGGATCCTTCTCCGATCCGAAGGCCTACAGTCTGATCACCATTCATGCCCAGGGAATTCCTGTTGAATTCCATGAAACGGTCTTAGCTGAAACGGAAAAGCTGAAACCGGCGGCACTTGGTAAACGAACGGACCTGCGGGGATACCCGTTGGTGACGATCGATGGTGCCGACGCCCGTGATTTTGACGATGCTGTCTGGGCAGAACCGGACCCATCCGAAAAGAATAAAGGGGGCTGGCATCTACTTGTCGCCATCGCCGATGTTTCTTATTACGTAAAGGCTGGCGGTGCCTTGGATCGATCCGCCCGGGAACGCGGAAATTCATGCTATTTCCCCGACCGGGTTGTGCCTATGCTGCCCGAACGGCTTTCCAATGATCTCTGCTCGCTGCGCCCCAATGAAGACCGCGCCTGCATGGCTGTCCATATGTGGATCGACAAAAACGGCAAACTGATCAGTTATGAGTTCGTCCGTGGCCTGATGCGCTCTGCTGCCAGGTTGACCTATGAGCAGGTCCAGAAGGTCCTGGATGGCTTTGAGGATGAAACCGCCTCCCCGCTTAGGAAAGATGTCATAGAGCCGCTCTTCGGGGCTTACGAAGCACTTAATCGCAACCGTGAGAAACGCGGTACCCTGGAGCTGGATATTCCGGAAACCCGAGTCATCCTTGGCGATGACGGCCAGGTTTCCCATATCTCCAAGCGCGAACGCCTGGACAGCCACAAGTTGATCGAAGAATTCATGATCACGGCGAATGTGGCCGCAGCTCTTGCGCTGGAAAAGAAAAACCGGGCTGTCATGTATCGTGTTCATGACAGCCCCTCGATGGAAAAAATGGAAGCCTTGAGAGAAAGCCTGGACAGCCTTGGGTATAAATTGGCCAAAGGCACAGTGGTCAAACCGCTGCATTTCACGGGCATCCTTAAGCAAGCGGCCGGCACCGAAAAAACAGAACTGGTCTCCAGCCTGATCCTTCGCTCACAGGCGCAGGCAGTTTATTCTCCGGAAAATCTCGGTCATTTTGGCTTGGCGCTGCATTCTTATGCGCATTTCACCTCCCCGATCAGGCGTTATGCGGACTTGCTGGTGCATCGGTCTCTGATCTCCGCTTATGGGCTTGGCAAAGATGGCTTACCGGATGAACAGGCCGCTGAGTTTGAGGATATCGGAGAAGCTATTTCCCAGACGGAAAGGCGTGCCGCCGTGGCGGAACGCGAAGCTACAGAACGCTACATCACCGCCTTCATGGCAGACCGGATCGGTGCAAGCTTCAAGGGACGCATCAACGGCGTGACAAGATTTGGCCTGTTTGTGACATTGGATGAAACACAGGCCGATGGTCTTGTGCCGGTCAGTACATTGCCCGACGACAGGTATTTCCATGACGAAGTTCTTCATGCGTTGGTTGGCCAGCATACCGGCCTTACCTATACGCTTGGTGAAACCGTGACGGTTAAACTGGCTGAAGCCGATAAAGTCACCGGCGGCATGGTCTTCCACATGGAAGATGGTGGGAAAATCAACATGACCGCGCGCAAAAATGCCCGTCGGCAGGCGCCTCAACGCAAAAGCGGTGGCAAATTTCGCGGTAAGCCACGAAAAACAGGACGCAAGCCTCAGAGGAAACGTTAGGAAACCACTTCCAAGCCGTGTCCGCCTGCGGTAAAAATGGTGCCATGAGGGCACATTTGATTTTTCCCAGACAAACCAGTCCGACCTGCTGCGCCGATATAAGCCTCCGCAGCCACGGTTTTCGTTTGCTGCTGTCGATCTTCGTCCTGTTGTCATCTGGGTGTCAGACGAACAATCTTTGGCCGTTCAACCAAAATTTTGCGGATGAGGTTCAAAAGCCGATCGAGCAGGCGATCGCCCAGATTGCTCAATTTTATGTCGATGACGTCGATGCCGAAAAGATTGTGCTGAACGGTTTGGTATACCTTCAAAAAACGGATCCCGATCTCAGCATCCTCTATGAGGGGCAAACCGTTAAACTGACGATGAATGACGAGGTCGTGGCCGAACGGGCTGCACCTCATGCAAGATCCGCGACGCGATGGTCTCAAACCGCCAGTATCCTCCTGAGAAAAGCACAAGAAACCTCCAGCAAGGTCGCAAGCCTTAGCAACGAACAATTATTGAACGGCTTCTTAAATACCAGCCTAAGTGCCTTAGACCCGTTTTCACGTTATTACGGCCCAAATGATGCCGTGGATATCATTGCAGCACTGGAGGGAAAGGATGGCGTTGGCTTGAAGCTCAGCGCCATTGATGGCCTTTTAAAGGTAACCGCGATAGAGGCCGATTCCCCTGCCGAGCGGGCTGGCCTTATTCCTGGCAGTGAAGTGATTGCTATTGATGAAATACCTGCCCCGGAACTCTCGCTACATGAAGCCCGTGCCAAACTGATCGGCACTAAAGGATCTATCTTAAACATTCGTATCAGGCGACCAGGCGTAGAACGCGCAGAGGATTTTGAACTGGTGCGTGCCAGGGTTATTCCAGATTCTGTCACCTTCAATGATGACCCCTACTTTCCTGTGGTTCGCATTTCCATTTTCAACGCAAAAACGTCGAGCCAATTTAGGACAATGCTTCGGAAACGCATGGATATCCAAGCACGGAAGTGGCGGGGACTGATTTTGGATCTGCGTGGTAACGCCGGTGGTCTGCTCATACAAGCGATTGAGGTGGCCGATTTATTCATGGATCGGGGAGAAATCTTAAGTGAATCCGGACGCCATTTCCGGAGCCGTCGTCAATACAGGGCCCTTAGAGGCGACGTGCTTAATGGCCTACCCATCGTTGTCCTAATTGACGGCGCAACGGCCAGTTCGGCGGAAATACTGGCGGCAGCTTTGCAGGATAACAGGCGTGCAGTGGTGGTGGGTTCCATCAGTTATGGCAAAGGGGCTGTCCAGGTTTTCCAAGACCTGCCTAATGGAGGCAAGCTCGACCTGACCTGGGCTTATTATCGCACCGCAGGGAAATACATGATCAACGGTTATGGTGTATTACCGACCATCTGCACGGCAGGATTTGATAACGGTATTGCCGCCGTTCTTGTCACCCTACGCAAACAAGCCTCTCAAACTCAGAAGGCCTTTAACAAGCTGCGGCGCATGCAATATGATTCTTCAGCCAAAATCAGCAGTTTCAGGCGCTCCTGCTCATGGCAGGCAGATGATACGCGCGACTTGGACCTAGAGGCGGCAGTTACTCTGCTGAATGACAAAAAGCTGTTTGACGATGCGCTGGCCCTGCCTTTCTCTGCAGATGGAAGCTGACTGTCTTGCCTGATTATGCAACCCCATACCCAGCAGCCAGCCTGGTGCTACTTAGAGACAACAGGTCAACCGGCCATCCAGAATTCCTGATGGGGCGGCGGCTGCAAACTTTGCGGTTCATGCCAGGTTTCCTGGTTTTCCCCGGTGGGCGGGTTGAAGATAACGAAGACCCAAAACTTCCTATCCTAACAGCCCTGCGGGAATGCCATGAAGAAACGGGATGGCATTTGTCCAACTGTTCCGAAGAGCTTCCCCGCTACAAGGAAATTGCCCGGGCCATCACTCCCAAAGAAAGCCCGATTCGGTTCGACACACGGTTTTACATGATGGATCCGGCTACTTTCACCTCCAATGGCAACGTTGATGGGGAATTAGAAGCAATTGGTTGGTATGACCCTCATGCGGAGAACACACGTCAGTGGCTGGCCGACATAACCGCAGCGGTCATGCAGCAGGCCTTGCATCACCACCGTTTGTCGACAGCTTTAGTGGATACCGGTCCTGTCCCTCTCTTTACTTACGGCACGGAAGGTCTTGAAATCAGCTGGACCGACAGCCGCACGACCAGTTGATACTTGACTTGGCGGATTTCCCATGTATTTTGCCCGGCAGATTCAATGAACTTGGCGCTACGGCGCTCATCAATTCAGGACGATTACGATGGCTAAACCTGCTACAATGGCAATCAAGCTGGTGAGCACCGCTGATACCGGTCACTTCTATGTCACCAAGAAGAACCCGCGGAACATCACCGAAAAATTGGAACTCAAAAAATACGACCCGGTTGTGCGCAAGCATGTCGTATACCGCGAGTCCAAAATGAAATAATCATCAGGCTTTTTGTTTGATGAAAAAAAGGCTGCCCTTTGGCAGCCTTTTTTATTTCGAAGCGGATCAATGAGTTTAAGGCCGCGTTAATAGAAAAAGCCCTTACACCGGCTTACGCCCACCATGAGGCTGCGCGGGTTCGCCTGCGCCTTTCAGGACCATCTCCCCTTCGATCCAGGCAACAACACGGTTGCGCCCCTGGCGCTTGGCTTCATAAAGAGCATCATCCGCCTTCTTGAAGAGGCTGTCGGCATCGTCATCACTCTGCATGGTGGTCAGGCCAATGGAAATGGAGATGGTTATGCCTTCGGGTTGTTCCTGGAACACATAAGGATCCATGGAAACATAATCACGCAGCCGATCAGAGATCAAAGCAGCGATCTCCATATCCGTATCCGGCATAATCACCATGAATTCCTCGCCGCCCATACGGGCAACCATATCCACATTGCGGACATTCTTGACCACACGCTGGGACAGCTCGATCAGAACTTCATCACCAGCAGCATGACCATAGGAATCATTGACCGTCTTGAAAAAATCGATATCGAAAACCAGCAAAGACAAGGGCTTACCACTACGGGCATGCTGTTCGATCATGCCGCCCAGATGCGCGGTCACATAACGCCTGTTATACAAACCTGTCAGGCTGTCCGTAAGCGCCATGGCGAGGCTGCGCTCATAATTATCCCGCAAACGGTCCTGATAACGCTGGCGACGGATCTGTGTCCGGCTTCTGGCCAGCAATTCGTTCCGGTCGATCGGCTTGATCAAATAGTCATTGATTCCAAGATCAAGCCCCTTGGCCAGGCGATCCGTGTCATCTTCTTCCGCCACCATCAGAATGGGTGTTGCGCGCGTCACTTCTTTTGCGCGCATATGGCTGCAGAAACGAAGAGCGTCTTCCTGGCGAAGCCTGAGATTGATCACCACCAGCTCAAATCGCTTTTCAGCCAGTTGCGCTTCCGCATCCGTCAGGTTTGTGACGGCAATCACATCGTCATTATCCTGAGCCAGCGTATCAACAATCTTGGCACTATCGACACGACTATCCTCAACCACCAGAACCTGTGCATGGGAGGCATCAACCGTCGATAGCGGCTCTTCATTGCGAATAACGCCTAGCTGCCCGGAAGTTTGCTCCCGCAGCCGCCATTCATCCGTCATCATCTTGAGCCGTACCAAAGACCGGACACGAGCGAACATGGCCGTATCATTCACCGGTTTGGTCAGGAAATCATCAGCACCGGACTCAAGCCCCCTCACCCGATCCGTACTGTCAGACAAGGCCGTGACCATGATGACGGGAATATGCATGGTGGCCGGATTTTCCTTAATCCGGCGGCAGACTTCAAAACCATCCATGCCGGGCATCATCACATCCAAAAGGATGATATCGGGGGAATGTTCATCCACAGCGACTAGGGCGGACGGACCGTCACTGGCGGTAATAACATCAAAATACTCGGCAGTAAGCTTTGCTTCGAGAAGTTTGACGTTCGGTTTTAAGTCGTCAACAACGAGAACCCTGGCTGTCATATCACCACATTCTGCGTGTTAGCTTAAAAACTGTTCGACGGTCGCAAGAAAACTGCTGACCGAGATCGGTTTTGCGATATAGGCTTCGCAACCGCCCTCCCGGATTTTCTCCTCGTCACCTTTCATGGCAAATGCCGTGACGGCAATGACCGGGATCGACCGCAAGTCATCATCTTCCTTCAACCATTTGGTCACTTCCAACCCCGATACTTCGGGAAGCTGGATATCCATCAGGATCAGATCAGGTTTCTCGGTTCGCGCCATTTTCAGCGCTTCCATGCCGTCTCTTGTTTCCAGGATGTTATAGCCCCGTGCTTCCAGCAGATCATGGAACAACTTCATATTGAGTTCGTTGTCCTCGACAATCATAACTGTTTTGGACATGATACCTTCTCTACCCTGTTATCTGGCGACCATCTTTCCGGGATGCCGCATTTAAAAACATAACGGCTCCTCTCGAGCACGCTATCATGACAACACAAATAAACTATTAAAGCCACCTAAATCCGTAGCCCAGAAGCATTTTTTATCAATTGTTCCAAATCCCTGCATAGCACAATAAAATAGCTATAAACACATCGGTAGAACCGGCATGAAGAAGATCCGCATCGGGATCGATCTGGGAGGCACCAAGATCGAATCAATCGCCCTTGACGATACCGGCAAAGAACACCACCACGACCGAATTGACACCCCTGCATGGGAATATGAAACCGTCCTCGACCGGTTGAAAGAGCTTGTTTTCGACATTGAGCGGCAATGCGGCCAACCATGTTCGGTCGGGATCGGCATGCCCGGTGCAATATCCCCCAAAACTGGCCTGATCAAGAATGCCAATTCCACTTACCTTAATGGGCGGCCATTGAAGGAGGATCTCGAAGCCCGTCTGGAACGTCCTGTGAGAATGATGAATGATGCCAATTGCTTCACGCTCTCTGAGTCGATTGATGGTGCCGGTGCCGGTTTCAATTCCGTGTTTGGTGTTATACTCGGCACCGGTATCGGCGGCGGGATTTCCATCAACAGGCAGGTTATCGACGGATGCAACCGGATTGCCGGTGAATGGGGTCACAGTCCCCTGCCCTGGCCACAGGATGATCGTGAGCGGTCCACCCCTTGCTATTGCGGCAAACAAGGGTGCATCGAAAGCCTGATCAAAGGGCCCGCCCTTGAGAAGCAGTTCGTCGAAGCAGGCGGCCCCCCTCTGCGCGCGACGCAGATCGCGCTGCTGGCAGAAGAAGACCACCCCATTGCCGGCCCGGTCTTTTCTCTCTTTGAAAACAGGCTGGCCCGCGGATTGGCTGGCGTGGTCAACATGCTGGATCCTGATGCGATCATCCTTGGTGGTGGCCTTTCACGCATTGACCGCCTCTATCGGACCCTGCCGGATCTACTGCAGTCCTTCGCCTTTTCTGATAGCATTGAAACGAAAATCCTGCCGCCCCGCCACGGTGACGCCAGCGGCGTCCGGGGGGCCGCCTGGTTATGGGATATAGAAGAGCGTTGAACGACCATCCTGATTTGCATTCTCTTTGCCGTGATTGCCTGCATTTGTGGGCTGGTGCGCCGGGTGATGGCCGTTGCCCGCGCTGCGGCTCACCCCGTTTGGCCATTCATGATGAATTGCCGTCCCTTTCCCTTGCCCATATCGATTGTGATTCCTTCTACGCGACCGTTGAAAAACGGGATGATCCCAGCCTGCGGGACAAGCCTGTCATTATTGGCGGCGGTCATCGGGGTGTGGTCTCGGCAGCCTGTTATGTCGCAAGGGTTTATGGTGTGCGCTCTGCCATGCCGATGTATAAGGCACTGGATCTCTGCCCCGATGCCGTGGTGATCCGCCCGAATATGGAGAAATATGCTGCCGTAGGCCAAGAGATCAGGAAATTAATGCGTGCAGTTACTCCTCTGGTTGAACCACTTTCCATCGATGAGGCTTTCCTGGATCTGGCGGGCACCGAGCGTTTGCACGGCACCCCGCCAGCCCAAACTTTGGCGGGTCTCATCCGGCGCATCGAAAACCGGATCGGGGTCTCCGCCTCTGTGGGGCTCAGCTACAATAAATTCCTTGCCAAGGTGGCCTCAGACCTTGAGAAGCCAAGGGGCTTCGCGATCATCGGTCAGAAGGAAGCGCAAACGTTCCTTGCCGACAAACCAGTGAATATGATCTGGGGGGTGGGCAAGGCCCTTGAGAAAAAGCTCAACCAAAATGGTTTTCAGGTCATTGGCGATCTGCTGCGGGAAGATGAGCATAGCCTGATCAAGCGATATGGTGTGATGGGCCGCAGGTTGTACAGATTTGCAAGGGGTCAAGACAGCCGGAAGGTTGAACCCGAATCGGAAACCAAAAGCATTTCGGTGGAATACACCTTCGATACGGATATCGATAGTTTCGAAATCCTTGCCGCCGAGCTGTCCAAGATGTGTGATAAGCTCTCCGCCCGCATGCAGAAGAAAGGCTATGGAGCCCGAACGGTTACCCTGAAGCTCAAGGATCGGGATTTCCACTTGATCACCCGGAGCAAGACATTGCCGGATCCAACCCAGCGGGCTGAAATTTTTTTCAACATCGGCCTGGATCTTCTGAAACCGGAAATCAACGGAACCGCATATCGCCTGATGGGAATTGGTGGCTCAGAATTGGTCGAAGCATCTGAAGCAGATCCACCAAGCCTCGCAAATCCGGACTCTCTTAGAAAGGCACATTTGGATAAAACGATCACGGAGATCCGTGAAAAACTTGGGCCATCAGCTCTTGTCAAAGGCTTTCCGCCTCAATAGGCAAAAACTGCGAACCAAAATTGCCTAGTTCCGGGCAATTGATTCCGACCTTTCCCCATTGAGCCTGCTAACCGTTAACTACAACTGTATTTTTTCCATATCCACAATATGGCACAGGAATTGCGAATCGTATCTGCAAATGCGTCAAATGACCCGGCGGCGTTGCCGGAGAGAAGTCAAAGGCATCGGGAGAACCGATAATGGAAAAACAGCTAGAAACCATCCTGATTTCTCAGGAGACGGATGAGGAACGCAACCAGCTTCGTGCTGTAACCAACAGGCTCCTTTCATCCATCGATCCGGAGACAGAGCCTGATGTTGCCTATCGCAAGCTTTTGGAAAGTGCGATCCGGGATGCTGCCAGTGCCCAAGAAGCGCTGGAAAAGCTAGGCCGGGAGCTGACCCGTTTGCGTCGATTGTCCGTAACGGACGAAGTGACGGGCATTCTAAACCGTCGTGGGTTTAGAAAAGCCCTGGAGCGCAGCCTGGAACGTGCCCGCCGACAAGATGAGTCCGGTGTGCTTTTGATGATTGACCTGGACGGCTTCAAACAAATTAATGACACTTTCGGCCATACTGCAGGTGATTTGGTGCTTGCTTCGGTTGCAACTCTCTTGTCCCGCCAAACGCGACAGCTGGATGCTGTTTCCCGCCTTGGCGGCGACGAATTTGCGGTAATCCTCTCCGGCACCAGCAAGGATCTTGGTTCTAAAAAGGCGAAACAACTTTCTGATTCGCTCAATGCGCTCACCGTGCCCTGGCGCGGTCAAAGCATCAAGGTTGCCGCCAGTGTCGGCGTTGAATATTACGGCCCCGATACTGATGCGGACGTGATCATGCATCAGGCGGATGTGAATATGTACTCGTCCAAGCGGTCTGAAACAGCCCCCATGACGGTGCGCCTTGCACGCATGCGCTAACAATAATCCTTGTCTCAAACGTGAAGCTACGACATACCTCTCCCGGGGCCTGCTCCGGGGGATTTTTGTTTTTGCATCAGGGATTACAGCTCATGACCGAACGCAACAAGCTCAGCAAATCAGAATTGGAGGAAGGCAGTGTCTTTGCCCCCAAATTCGGTTCGGACGGTTTATTACCCGTGGTTGCCACCCATGCGAAAACCGGCGATGTCCTGATGATGGCCTATATGAATGAAGAATCGCTGGAACTGACCATCCAGACCGGAGAAGCCCATTATTGGAGCCGCTCCAGGGGAGAGCTGTGGCATAAGGGCGCTACCAGCGGCCAGGTTCAAAAAGTGACTGACATTCGGACGGATTGCGACCAGGATGCCATCTGGATCAAGATTCTCCCTGGCGGGGACGGCGGATGCTGCCATGTCGGATATGAAAGCTGTTTTTATCGCTCCATTCCGGTGGGCGGTGACAAACTGGAACCTGCCGGCATCCGCAAACTGCGTTAGGCGTCGCCATAACAGGATAATTCCAGCAGATTGCCGTCCGGATCTCGAAAATAATAGGATGTGATCGGCCCCTGCGCGCCCGTGCGCAGGACCGGGCCATCAATAATTTCCACATCAAACGCAGAGAGATGACGCCCGATCTCATCGGCGGATGCTTGCGTGATCAGGCAGATATCACCGGTCCCGGGGCCAGCTGCCCTTGCCTTGGGTTCCAGTTCTTTGCCAACCAGGTGTAAATTTATTTTCTGCGATCCAAAGACGAGACAGGTCCGGCCCTCGCCAAAATCTTCCCGGCGCATACCAAACACGGATTGATAAAAATCACAGGTCCGGTCAATATCCGCGACCGTTAGGACAAAATGGTCCAAATGTGTAACCTTGATCGCCATACCCCCTCACAAGCAATTGATCTGCAATAACAATGAAGGCCCCGCTGCAACACTGCAACGAGGCCTTAAGAATAACATCTTTGCCGATAGGTCATTTCCCAGGCTTAACAACTGGCGTGGTCAGGCATTGTAATCCAGGTTCCACAACTTGTAGCGCGAGGGATCATCAGACCAGTTTTCCCTGACTTTAACGTAGAGCATCAGATGAACGCGCCGTTCAAGCATCTCCTGCAATTCCTCGCGCGCGGCGGCACCAATGCGTTTCACACGCTGCCCGCCCTTCCCCAGAATGATCGCACGCTGGCTTTCCCGGCTGACGTATATTGTCTGCTCGATCTTAACACTGCCATCCTTGAAATTTTCCCAGGTCTCGGTTTCAACCGTCAGTTCATAAGGCAGTTCCTGATGAACATTCAAGAAAAGCTTCTCTCGGGTAATTTCCGCGGATAACAGCATCATAGGCATGTCTGTCAGCTGTTCTTCCGGGAACATCCAAGGGCCGGGCTTCATGGCATTGGAAAGATGTTCCAGAAGATCCTTGGTGCCGTCGCCCTTCAAGGCCGAAATCATGAAAGTATCGGTGAAAACACCGCTTTCATTGAGCTTGGCTGCCAATGCAAGAAGATCTTCACGCTTAACCGCGTCAATCTTATTGAGGGCGAGCACAGCCTTCTTATTTGACTTGGCAAGACCATCCACAATGTTTTGAACATCCGGACGCAAACCACCTTCGGCGTCAATCAAAAGGACCGTCAGATCAGAATCGTTCACCCCTTCCCAGGCAGCCGCGACCATAGCACGATCCAGCCGGCGCTTAGGCGTGAAAATCCCGGGCGTATCGACAAAAACAATTTGAGCATCACCAGCCAAGGCAACACCAAGCACACGTGTTCTAGTGGTTTGGACCTTATGTGTGACGATCGAGACCTTCGCGCCGACAAACCGGTTCAACAAGGTCGACTTTCCGGCATTTGGCGCGCCGATGAGGGCTACAAAACCCGACCGCATATTATCTGGCATGGTCATTTGATGTCCCCTAACAACCGGTTCAACAGGATTTCTGCGGCTTTTTGCTCCGCGGATCGTTTGGAATCACCTGTTGCCTGTGCGGGCTCCTTGCCTCGCACAGATACTTGTATCGTAAAGACCGGCGCATGATCCGGCCCCTCTTTTTCTATCGTTTCATATTCTGGCAGCGGAATCTTACGGGCCATCGCCCATTCCTGAAGGCTCGATTTTGCGTCCTTCGGAGGTCGGCTGGATTTCTCAAGACGCTTTTCCCAGTAGCGCTTGATGAACCGACGGGATGCGTCAAGACCACTGTCCCGGTAAAGTGCGGCAATAACAGCTTCACAGACATCAGCCAGGATCGCGGGATTATCCGAGGCACCAGATTCTTCTTCCGCCTTGCCCAGGCGCAGATAATCGTTCAAACCGATTTCCGCAGCAATTTCTGCAAGCGTTTCTTGCCGAACAAGCGCGTTCAACCGTCTGGATAACGCTCCTTCCGGCTCCTCTGGAAAAGCCTGCATCAGCATATCGGCTATGCACAGCCCCAAGATCCGGTCGCCCAGAAACTCCAGCCGTTCATAGCCGATATCCTGGCCATGGCTCGCACTGCGATGAGTGAGCGCCTGTTCAAGGCGCTCAACATTTTCAAATTCATGCCCTAGCCGGGCGAATAACGCATCATACACGGTCATTAATCTATGCTGTTGAGCAAACGTCCATAACGAATGGCACCCGGCCAGGTCCAAGGCAAATACCAGTGGGCATCATCATCAATGGAGAAGAAGAAGAAAGTCGCTTTGCCGATCAGGTTTTCATGCGGCACAAAACCGACAGTCGGATACCGGCTGTCCAGCGAATTATCCCGGTTATCACCCATGGCAAAATAGTGGCCTTCGGGAACCGTATAGACGCCGGTATTATCATTGCGCATGTCATCCCCGCCCGATTCCAGGATATAGTGCTCCCGACCGTTGGGAAGGGTTTCAACATACATCTGGAAATCCTTGTCCCCACCATTGGCATTGCTGCCCGGGAAATTCAGATCCAGCCGCTTGTCCATATCAAGGCTGTCAATATCCACCTTCCGGCGGCTGACCGGTGCGCCATTGATATGCAGCACCCCGGAACGGACCTCGATCTCGTCACCTGGCAAACCGATAATGCGTTTCACATAATCAATGCTTGTATCGCTTGGCTTGCGAAAAACCGCAACATCACCTCGTTCCGGGATATCCGAGAAAATTCGCCCCTCAAACGGGATGAATGCTTTTGGCAGGCTGTATTTGCTATACCCATAAGACATCTTGTTCACGAACATATAGTCGCCAACCAGAAGTGTCGGGATCATGGACCCCGATGGGATATTGAAGGGTTCGAAAAAGAAAGTGCGCACAACCAGCGCGATGCCAACGGCCCAACCCAGGGTCTTGACCGTTTCCAGCCAGCTTTCTTCCTTGCGCTCGACTTTATCCGTCGATTTCGAATTCTCGGTTTTCAATTTTTCAGCCAATTTTCTGCCTTCGAACTATCTGTAGCCAATGTGCCACGGCGTTTAGCGGTTATGGGCGGCGAGCCCCTCGCCTGTCAACCGCGTTCGATTTTCCATTCCTTCGGAACAGCTGAAATCACCACCATTGCGTGGGCCAAACCACTTTCATCGGTCAGCGAGACATCAAGATGCGGCACCATTCCCGCCGGCGTCAGCGCTTCGAGTCTCGCAAGAGCCCCGCCATGCAACTGCAATGTCGGCTTGCCGCTGGGCAAAGGCACAACCTCCATCGTTGTCAGCCAGACTCCATTGCGCAACCCCGTCCCCAAAGCTTTGGAGCAAGCCTCTTTCGCAGCAAACATCTGGGCCAACCGGTCGGCCTGCTTGGCGGGTCTTCGCGCCGCGCGTTGCTGTTCCTGATGCCGATACGTTTTATTCAAAAAACGATCGCCAAACCGTTGCAAGGTCTTTTCGATCCGCGAAATGTCACAAAGATCCGTGCCAATGCCAATGATCATGAATATCTCCGCTGTCAGCCGTGGGACCGCTCTACCGTATTCACTTCCGGCGTGGCACGCAGGGCTGCCAGGATATTGTTCAGCTGTCGCACATCCGTCACCTCCACATCCACGAGGATGTCAAAGAAATCCTGTCCGCGGTTGGTGAATTTGAGATTGATGATATTACCGCCATCGCGGCCGATCGCGGAGGTCAGCGATGCCAGTGCCCCCGGCTCATTCGACAATACCGCATGCACACGGCCAACAAAGCTTGCGGTTTCTTCGGTATCTTGCTCCCAGGAAACATCCAACCAGCGCTCTGGCATGTCTGCAAAGGCCTCCAGGGTGCGGCAATCGATTGTATGGATCGTCACCCCTTTTCCGGTGGTCACGATGCCAACGATCCGATCGCCAGGCAAAGGATGGCAGCATTTTGCGTAATGCACCGCCATGCCGGCGATAAGGCCGCGCACAGGGATTGCGTGGGACGGCAGGTCCTTTGCCCTTGTGGTCGGTGTTTTCTTTGCCGTCTCTGCATCCTTGGCCCCCGGATAAACCGCATAGAGGACGTCACGGCCGGTAATCTGCCCTTCGCCGACCCGGACATAAAGCTCGTCAATGTCGTCACATTGAAACCGCTCGGTGACAGATTTCAGTGATTTTTCGGACTTTTCATAATTGGCCTGGCGGAAGGTTTTTTCAACGATCTCGCGCCCCAGGCTGGCATATTGATCGCGCTGGCGGGAGCGGATAAATTTCCGGATGCAGGCACGTGCCTTACCGGTCACCACAAACCCTTCCCAGGCCGGGTTGGGTGTCTGCGCCTTGGAGGTAGAAACTTCCACCTGGTCACCATTGCGCAGCTTGGTCCGCAACGGCACAATTCTGCCGTTTACCTTGCTGGCAACACAGTGATCCCCGATATCGGTATGGACCGCGTAGGCGAAGTCAACAGGTGTCGCGCCACGTGGCAGCGCATGCAGGTCGCCTTTGGGCGTGAAGACAAAAACCTGATCCGAGAACATTTCCATCTTGGTATGTTCCAGGAATTCGTCCGGATTGGACGCATTGGCCAGGATATCCAGCATATCGCGCATCCAGCGATATTGGCTGCCTTCCTTGTTGGCCTGGCCACTGCCCGATTGTTTATATTGCCAATGGGCGGCAACCCCCAACTCCGCGATCTCGTTCATTTCACGGGTGCGGATCTGCACTTCAATACGCTGGTTTTCCGGACCGATCACCCCGGTATGCAGTGACCTGTATCCATTTGGCTTGGGCAGGGAGATATAATCCTTGAACCGGCCCGGCACCACGGAATAGGCACCGTGAATCGCACCCAGAGCCTGATAGCATTCGTCATTACTGCCAACAATCACCCGGAAAGCCATAATGTCGGACAGCTGTTCAAAGCCGACATTTTGCCGCTGCATTTTTTTCCAGATGGAATAGGGTGTTTTCTGGCGGCCCTTCACTTCCGCTGTCAGACCGTTTTCCGCCAGAAGACCTTTCACACCGGCAATGATACGGTCAATGAGCCCCTCGCCCTGGTCGCTCAGGAAATTGAGGCGATTGATGATGGAAGAGCGCGCATCCGGGTTCAGTTCCCGGAAAGCCAACTCTTCCAGCTCCTCTTTCCAGTCCCGAATACCGATCCGCTCGGCCAGCGGGACATAGATATCCATGGTCTCCCTGGAAATCCGGCGACGCTTTTCTT
This sequence comes from Aestuariispira insulae, assembly GCF_003385955.1. Taxonomy (GTDB): domain Bacteria; phylum Pseudomonadota; class Alphaproteobacteria; order UBA8366; family Aestuariispiraceae; genus Aestuariispira; species Aestuariispira insulae. The sequence continues at coordinate 191,062 of NZ_QRDW01000004.1, read as the reverse complement.
CTTTCTTGATGAAATGAAGAGTGCGCATATTGTGTAGCCGGTCCGCCAGCTTCACCATGAGGACGCGGATATCCTTGGACATGGCAAGCACAAGCTTGCGGAAGTTTTCCGCCTGCTTGTTTTCATCCGACTGATGTTCCAGCTGGGAAAGCTTGGTGACCCCATCAACCAATTGAGCGATCTCAGCACCGAACAGGCTTTCAATATCTTCAACCGTTGCATCCGTGTCTTCCACGGTGTCATGCAACAGCCCGGTGATGATTGAAGCCGCATCCAGCTTCTTGTCGCACAGAAGACCGGCGACTTCGACAGGGTGGGAAAAATAAGGATCGCCAGAGGCGCGGAGCTGATTGCCATGCGCCTTCATGGAATAAACATAGGCGCGGTTGAGAGCATCCTCATCCGCGCCCGGGTCATAGGTCTTAATCTGCTCCACAAGCTCGTATTGGCGCATCATGGCCATTCACTCCCTTGTGGGATACAGGTTAACACGGAACGCGACCATTGGATAGAACAGCCGCCCTTCCGCATCAGTCTTCCGTATTGGGAAGATCTACATCTTCAAACCGGATGCCTGTCGGTAATTCGGTGTCTTCAGCCGGAGCTGCAGATTCTTCAGCTTCAACAGCAGCAGGTGCCGCGGACAGCAGTTCATGCAGTTCTGCCTCGTCTTCCGGCTCTTCAATATCAACCTGCTTTTGCAGCCCCTTGATCAGGCCGTTTTCAAGATTGTCGAGCTCAACAGTCTCATCCGCGATTTCTCGCAGGGCGACAACCGGGTTCTTATCACGATCGCGGTCAATCGTCAGGGTCGCACCAGTCGCGATTTCACGGGCACGCTGGGCAGCGAGCATCACCAGATCAAACCGGTTCGGGACTTTTTCTACACAGTCTTCAACTGTTACGCGGGCCATGAGGGGACCTTTCCTTGAGCTTCTTACCTGTTAGGAAGGCCGAGAATATAGGGATAGTCACCCCCAAACGCAAGTCGCTTTCCCAGCCTTTTCAGCATCTTTTTCCAGTTTTAACCAAAAGGCTGAAAAATGTAAATTACGCTTGATGTTGGTCGGGCATTTGCTACCCTGAGCTATATTTGAAGGAAACCGTAATCCGAATAGTCATTTAATCGAATTTTTATTCTACATATCTCTGGTGCGTTCGTTACGCCTTCTATTCAAAAAAAGCATATAAAAAACTGATTTTATTAAGGGAATTCGCCATGCCGATTGGCATTTACAAGCAGGAACGTCTGGCTCTTTTTATTGATGGCGCAAATCTTTATTCCGCCGCCCGTGCACTTGGCTTTGATATCGACTACAAGAAGCTTCTGTCGGTATTTCGAGAAAAAGGCCAAATGATCCGCGCCTTTTATTATACCGCTCTCTTTGAGGATCAGGAATATTCCCCGATCCGCCCATTGGTCGATTGGCTTGACTATAACGGCTATACCATGGTCACCAAACCGGCCAAGGAATTTACGGATGCTCAGGGCCGTCGCAAGATCAAGGGCAATATGGATATGGAGCTGGCCATAGATGTACTGGAAATGGCCCAGCATCTCGATCATGTGGTACTATTTTCAGGTGACGGTGATTTCCGCCGGTTGGTCGAGGCGATCCAACGCAAAGGCGTTCGCGTTACCGTCGTCAGCACGATAAAGAGCAGCCCGCCGATGATTGCCGACGAATTGCGGCGCCAAGCCGATAATTTCATCGAGCTTTCTGCCATTGCCAAAGATATTGCCCGCAATTTTCATGGTGCCGGCGCAACACCCAAAAATGGCAAGCAGGTCGGCGATCCGGAATTTGACGACTTTCCCGACGACAGCTTCTATGAGGAAGAAGACGACGAAGCCCATGTGGAGCATCTTTGATCCAACCGACAAACCCGGATGCTGATCCCAGACAAGAACTGTTGCAAATGCCCCAGGCTTTTGGCATTTCGCCAAAACTGGCGGGAACGGGAGCCCGGCTGGCATAACGCGCCCGTTGAGGGTTATGGCAGCCTGAAAGCGAGATTGCTGGTCTTGGGCCTTGCCCCAGGTTTGAAAGGGGCAAATATGAGCGGCCTGCCCTTTTCCGGTGACGGATCCGGTGATTATTTGTATCGGTTCCTGATCAAATACGGGTTTGCCGAGGGGAATTACGAAAATCATGACGCTGCAACCGTTTTGATGACCGATAGTCGGGTCAGCAACGCGGTCAGATGTGTCCCGCCCGAAAACCGCCCCACAGGCGCGGAAGCAAATGCCTGCATGCCTTTTCTCGAAGCGGAAATCGCGGCGATGTCCAACCTGCAAGCCGTCTTGAACCTTGGAAAACTGGCTCATCAACGAGCCTTGAAAGTCTTCGGTGAAAAGCAGTCTTCCATGAAATTCGCCCATCGCGCAAGAAAGACGCTTGAAAACGGGGTCACCCTCTTCGACAGCTACCATTGCTCCCGCTACAATCTGAACACCGGGCGCCTGACCGTCAAAATGTTTGAAGCGGTCTTCTCCGATATCCGTGATTTTCTCGACTGATCAATCCGCCAGCCCCATGATCTGATCAATACTGGTCACCTTCACGTCCGTTATTTCATTGATCGTCAGATCCGGATCACCAAGGGTTTGCGGGGTTTGACGGCGCGAAAAACGCCTGTTGGCATCCTTGCCGACTGCCTCCCTAAGATAGCGGTCCATCTCGTAAACCTCTACCGTTCCACTCTTGTCACCAAATTGATCCGCCTTCCCAATCAAGCCTTCCAGCAGATGCCGGGTAAACAGGCCCAACCGGACAGAACTGTCCCAGGAGGCAATTTCGCTGCCATCAGCAGCTGTGAAGACCACGCCATTATCCAGACCACGCCTGGTTGCCTGGGAAGAGAGAAAAACGGGCGATGCCTGCCGAATAAGACTCCCCCCGGCCGAGACACCGGAAAAACAGCTGTCGACAGCAAGTGTCACGCGTACATCGGGCAATCTGTTCAGGTTTTGAATCAGGGTATCTAAACCATATCCTGTGAATTCCGGTTTAAGAGGATCTCCATCCCGCGGCATGAGGACGCCAGTGCCACCTTCCCTTGGAATGCCATGACCGGAAAAGAAAACGAAGACCTCACGAATGCCTTCCTCCCGTACCGTGTCATAGAGTTTGCCCTTGTGGTTGTTTTCACTACCAAACTGAGCCATCAGCGCTGACTGGGTCGGATTTTCCAGCATGACGATATTTTCCGCGGGAAAGCCGCGCGTCTTGATCAAATACTGGCGAACCGCATCCGCATCGTTCAACGCATAATCCACCGGCGGAATATCGCGATCATCATAATTCCGCACCCCGATCACAATAGCAAAGGCATTGGAATTGGTGCGGCCTTCCGGGAATTTGTAGTCTGCCACACGCCCAAAACCAACTTCTGTTATCTCTCCGGTAATGGGTCGCGCTTTATCGCCAGCTTCCTGAGAAACCCCGAATTTATCATCCGGCCTTCTGGTCGCTGCAACTTTTCTTTCCCGGGATTGCCGCAAAGACATATTCCGCTGGTCATACAGATCCTGTTGTACCATTGCTAATACCGGTAACCGTCCAGCCCTGGAGCGGCGCAATTTGTAATCCTCAACAATATCCGACATCTTCACGGTGACAGCCTTGTCACGCCATCGTTGAAGATAGTCCTCATCTACCGTTCCCTCTTGTAACTTCTCCGCATAGGGATCAGAGGGTTTAAGACCTTCCAGCCGGACAAAATCCTGTTCCAAAGTCCGGTTGAGCGAACCGCGTACATATTTCCCGCTTTTCCGATCCAGTACATAATAGTTGAACTGATAGGACTTGCTGCCAGAGAAGCTCACACGGCTCACATGGTATTCTTGGTATTGCTTATGCTCTATCTGAGGTGGAATGCGGTTCAGCTCCTCCTGAGCCCTCTCCAGCCGTTCTTCCGCGGCAGCAACCTCCGAAGATCCGGCGGCAGTTGTCAAAATCTCACCGATCACTGCGGCCCAGGCGTCCGCCGACCCCGTGCCAAATCCGCCATTTTGTCCCGACCGGCGACTGCGGTTCGCGTTCGCCTGCTGCAGAGCCCGTTGCGCTTCTTGGAATTCAGCCTGGGCAGCAGTGTATTTTGGATTCGTTAAATAGGTTGAATGGCTGTAATAGCGCGATGGAATTTTGGAGGTTCCGCCTTTCTTCAAAAGCGTAGCGGACGCAGCAAGATCCACCAGGATCAAATAGTCGGCTTGTGCACCAACCGGATCTTGCAATGCCTTTTCAAGGCTGGCCTGCCGGATCTCAAAAGCCATGTCGTCTTCCAACGTTACCGGAAATGCGATCCCCGGCTCCCCCAGACGCGGCCTGCTCGGAATCTCAACAACAACGAAACGTCCCATAGCCTCCTGTTTTGTCTCGATCCCTTTGGCTTGCGCTTGCTGCAACACAGACCAGGAATCCAGCAGATCCGGATTGCTGCCGCCGGTATATCGATGGGTCAGTGCCTCCACATACCGGCCCTGGGCATGTTCCGCTGCCAGGCCGGTCAATTCCTGGCCGACACGATAATTATTCAAAAACCGATCCAATTGGACGAGGTTCGCCCGCTCCACCTCATCACGCAGGACAGGATAATGCCGCGTCATGAAACGGGAGCGATCCAGGGCAACGGGATAGATCTCAAAAAAGGACTGGCTGCCAAAATGGTCGAAGGCTGAAAAATGCGCCGGTGCCGAAGTTGCAATCTTTGACTCAATTTCAAAAAGCGTCTCTTGCAATCGATCGACAGAGTAAGCGCGGTAACGCTCGATCTTCAATATTTCATGCTCATTATACTGCGCGAGCAATGCCCGGGCTTGGGCAAGACTATCCCCAACGGTCCCCCAGCGATCCCTGGTTTCAGGCCATTGTATTTTGGCGATTTTTTTCTTGGACTGTTCCAGCTTTGGAACAAATTCATGGTTCAGGCCACGGGCAACCAGATCCATTGTGCTTTCAAATTCTTCTTCCTCATCAGAAAAATAATCCTGATTGAGGTTATAGATCTCAGACGCCTGGTGCCAATTGCGGGCACTGAACGCCCGATAAAAATCCTGCCCTGCAGAATCCATCGGCTGAGAACTACAGGCGGAGACCAACAGCGATGACGCAAGCAGGGCGGCAGCCAACCTTTTTCTTCTGATCCCCATAACTTCTCCCGTTCCGTCACGATACCAATCGACGCGCAACCCTGCCCCCAAGACAAAAGTAGCGCATAAGCCAATAATGAAAAGTTCAGTCTTGAAATTTCCCCCAAGGAACAGCCTACAACAGGCCAATATTCCATGAAAGACAAGAAAAAGGGCGGTTAAAACCGCCCTTTCCCCATAAAAGCTGATTGTTCGCCAGCCGGCTTGTTATTCCGACTTGGTTTCCAGCGGCATCGCAACGCGCAAATGTACGTCTTTCAGCTGATGATCGTCCACCATGGCCGGTGCTCCCATCATCAAATCCTGCGCCATCTGGTTCATCGGGAAGGCCGTGATCTCACGGATATTCTCGGTTCCTGCCAACAGCATCACAATACGGTCAATACCCGGCGCACAGCCACCATGCGGCGGCGCGCCCAGTTTCAGCGCGCTGATCATGCCGCCAAAACGCTCTTCCACGACTTCAGGGCCGTAACCGGCGATATCAAAGGCCTTGTACATCACTTCCGGCAGATGGTTTCGGATCGCACCGGAAGAAAGTTCGATACCGTTACAGACAATATCATACTGATAAGCATTGATGGTCAGCGGATCCTGGTTTTCCAGTGCTTCCATACCACCCTGCGGCATGGAGAACGGGTTATGAGAAAACTCGATCTTGCCTTCTTTTTCGTCGAATTCGAACATCGGGAAATCAACGATCCAGCAGAATTCAAACTTATTTTCGTCGATCAGCTCAAGGTCATTGCCGATACGGGTCCGGGCCGCACCAGCAAATTCCTCGATTTTGCCAGGTTTCCCGCAGGCAAAGAAGACCGCATCACCGGTATCCACACCAGCCAGTTCCTTGATTTTGGCAATGCGTGCCTCATCCAGGTTTTTAGCGATCGGGCCAGCAGGACCGTCTTCCTTAAAGTTGATATAGCCGAGACCGGCCTGGCCTTCTCCCTGCGCCCAACTGTTCAGTTTATCGAACCAGCTGCGCGGCTGTGCGGCCGCGCCCGGTGCCGGGATCGCACGAACGATGAAGCCTTCGCCAATCAGTTTGGCGAAAATTTTGAAATCAGAGCCGTCAAATGCCTCGGTCACGTCGGAAATCAGGATCGGGTTACGCAGATCCGGCTTGTCGGAACCATATTTCAGCATGGATTCCGCAAACGGAATCTGACGGAACGGCATCGGCGACACTTCGCGGCCATTGGCAAATTCGGTGAACACCGAATGGAAAACCGGTTCGATCGCGTCAAAAACATCCTGCTGGGTGACAAAGCTCATCTCAAAATCGAGCTGATAGAATTCTCCCGGGCTACGGTCCGCGCGGGCATCTTCATCACGGAAACAAGGGGCGATCTGGAAATAGCGGTCAAAGCCCGCCACCATCAACAGCTGTTTGAATTGCTGCGGGGCCTGAGGCAATGCATAGAATTGTCCCGGATGCAAACGGCTGGGCACCAGGAAATCACGGGCACCTTCCGGGCTGGATGCCGTCAGGATCGGGGTCTGGAACTCGGTGAAACCCTGATCGATCATATGCTGACGGATTGAAGCTATCACCTTGGAACGCAGCATGATATTGGCATGCATTTCTTCCCGGCGCAGATCCAGATAGCGGTATTTCAACCGGATTTCTTCCGGATAGCCTGCATCCTGATTCACAGGCATGGGCAACTGATCGGCACGGGACAGGATTTCAACATCCTTAGCCTGCACCTCAATCTCGCCGGTATCCATGGCCGGGTTGACGGTCTCTTCCGTACGCTGAACCACGGTACCGTTCACACGGATCACCGATTCAAGCGAAGCTTTCTCAACCAGGTTGAAAAACTCGCTGGACGTATCCAGCACCACCTGGGTGATGCCATAATGATCGCGCAGATCCACAAACAGCAGATTGCCATGGTCGCGCTTGCGGTGAATCCAGCCGGAAATCCGGACTTCTTCACCCTTGTTGCTCAGGCGCAGTTGACCGCAGGTATGGGTGCGATACGGATGCATGAAACTCTCCAGGGAAACAATGTTCTTAAGCTATGGGGGAAAGGCCATGGTTTGCCCCTGTTTGTCAAGGTGCGAGCGGGAATCATTCTGATGGATCAGCCCATGTCTCCGCTTGTCCGATCCCGGACTCTGAGGTATGCGTTGTGCCCATGACGATCAAATGCATCACCGACACCGCCGAGTTGGCGGCTTTTTGTGCAAAAGTCGCGGATCTCGACTATATCACTGTCGACACGGAGTTTCTCCGTGAGAAGACCTATTATCCCAAACTCTGCCTCATCCAGGTCGCCGGCCAGGAAAATCAGGCCATCATCGATCCTCTCGCCGATGGCATCGATCTGAGCGCCTTTTATGAGCTGCTCAATAAGGAAGACCTGGTAAAGGTTTTCCATGCCTGCCGCCAGGATCTGGAAATCTTTTATCAAAAAACCGGTAAGGTCCCCTCACCTGTCTTTGACACCCAGGTCGCTGCCATGGTGACCGGTCACGGTGACCAGGTAGGCTATGAAACGCTGGTTAATCGCATCCTGAACAGAAGGCTGGATAAGAGCGCCCGCTTTACCGACTGGTCAATGCGTCCTTTGAGCCAGAAACAGCTGGCTTACGCGTTAAGCGATGTCACGCATCTCTGTGATATTTATGAGCTTTTTAAAGCTGAATTGGACCGTTCCGACCGCCATTCCTGGCTCGAGGAGGAAATGGTCAGTACCACCCAGCTGTCCAATTTCGAAATTGATCCAAAAGAAAGTTGGCGCAAGATTAAATCTCGCGGCACCGAACCCCGGTTCCTTGCCGTCTTGCGGGAAGTTGCCGCCTGGCGTGAATTGGAAGCTCAGCAGCGTGACGTTCCCAAAAACCGTATTGTGCGTGACGAGGCCCTTCTGGATATTGCGGGTTCCAAACCCAGAAACGCCAAGGAGCTTGCCAAAATTCGTGGGGTCTCTGATGGCTTTGCCGAAGGAAAGCTGGGCAATGGCCTTCTAACGGCCGTCAGCCAAGCCATGGCCCTGCCGGAAAGCGAGCTGCCGCGCGTGCCCAAGAAAGAACGCCTGCCAGATGGCATTGGCCCCCTTTCAGACCTACTAAAGGTTCTTCTCAAGAAACAGAGCGAAGAACATCAGGTCGCTTCGCGCCTGATCGCCAATGCCAGCGATCTGGAGCTGATTGCGGGACAAAAGAAACCTGATGTTCCAGCGATGCATGGATGGCGATATGAGCTGTTTGGCCGACAGGCCGAGGATCTGAAGGCCGGGCGTCTGGCGCTGGCCGCCAAAGGAAACAACATCAAGATCATTGAGCTTGGTGAAGAGTAAAAAAGGCGGCCTTTCGGCCGCCTTTTTTGAACCCCATACAGGATAAATCACTCAATCATGATTTTCGGCTCCAGATTGAGGGCACCGGCAAGGGTTTTTAGCCGGGTTGCCGCAATCTCGCCAACCAGATGTTCATGGCTTTTCTGCACGAACAAAGTCAGTTTCTTGCCCCCTCGCTTGATCCGGAAGGCATCCAGGTTCGAAGCGACCCCGCCCGACAAAGCATAGCCCAGCCGCATGGCATAACCGGTTGCCTTGGCCAGTGAGCGTTCACGGATATTCATCAACTGATTGACTGTGGCACGTGACCGGTTGGTGCTGATCGATTTGCCATAGCGCGATGCGACAGCAAGCGCGACGAACGCCCGCTCTTCATGGGTGATGCCAACGAAAGGAAAACGCATCACACGGGCCAATGTATGGTCAACACGATAGTCCGGATGCTCCAGACGGCCAATTTCAGAGAGCAGGCATGCCGCCACCTGAAGGCGCTCCCGCTGTGGCTTATTATCAGGAAAGATCTGATCCATCCATTTGGCGAGTCTGAAGCCATCCACGCCGCCGAAGGTCACCGACCAAGGCATACGGTCGCAAACATCGATCAGAGGATCGACTTTCTGATCCTTACTGCTCAATTGATCATAGAGACAGCCCTCGCGCACCCCATTTGCCGAAAAAATAATTTTGCGCGGCTGGGCAATTTTGATGATCCGGTTCATCAGAAGTGCGGCATAGGGCAAAACTGCACGACGGCGGTTTTTGATGCCATCTTCTTCCAGATCTGCTTCCGTCATGTGCGAGAGGTCATCTGTATAGTAGAGTGCCTCTTCCGGGGACATCTCATAGTGATGCAGCACGTGAAGCGGATAATTGCTGTGCGTGATATGCAATTTGGCAAGGCTTCGCCAGGCACCGCCCACGACATAAAAATCCTTGCCTTTCATTCTGGAAAGCCACTTTACGTTTGAAAGCTGCGCATCGACGAAACGGGCTTGCTCCTTGACATCACCATGCTGCCATTCTTCCAGGCGAAGCGGGCCGATCGGAAGGGAAACCTGTTTGTCCGTGCTGCCATCTTTCAAGCTAACCAACTCGACACTGCCGCCGCCAAGGTCGCCCATCAACCCTTCCGCCTCCGGCGTGCCGGACAAAACACCCAGGCCGGAAAAATGCGCCTCTTCCTCGCCGGTCAGGACCTTAACCTTGATTTCGCAGCGCTTCTCAATCTCCCGTACAAAATCGGGACCGTTCTCCGCGTCCCGCACTGCGGCCGTGGCCACAATGTCAATTCTGACAGCGCCCATGGAACGGGCGATCGAGACGTAACGCGGTATAGCTTCCAAAGCGCGGTTCACACCACTCTCGAAAAGCCTGCCAGTCTCATTCAGGTCTATTCCCAGACCGGCCAGGATTTTTTCGTTGAAGATCGATATCGGTGCCCGGACTGCGCCTTCATATACAACAAGGCGGACCGAGTTAGACCCGATATCGATGACGGCGACCGGTTCGGTGCTATCAATAGACTTCATATTTTCTCGCAACTTTCCGAGTATATTTGAACTGCCTGGGTTTTCAGCTTATCACGCCGAAATTTCCCTTCACTCTACTGTATTCTGTTTACTTTCGCCGTTTCCTTGTCACCCGGCCTTTTTTAATCGCTTTACCACGCCCGGAAAGGCTGGGATTGGTCATAAAGAATGTATGGGCGTTGAACCCTTTCCCAACCGGAGTGCAGCGCTTGAAATCACCATCCGGTTGCTGGATCCATGACTGGGCCTCATCCGTCAGGTTGGCGTGCATCACCTGTTCCAGGATCTGTCGTTTCACCGTCTCGTTCTTGATCGGCACCATGGTTTCCACCCGGCGATCCAGATTACGGGGCATCAAGTCTGCCGAAGCAATGTAAACTTTAGCACCAGCGGACGGCAGCCGGTTACCGGCACCAAAACAGAAAATCCGGCTATGCTCCAGGAAACGGCCAACCAGGCTCTTTACCCGGATATTCTCTGAGAGCTCTGGAATCCCGGAACGCAGGCAGCAGATGCCGCGCGCGATAACCTCGACCTGAACACCAGCCTGGCTTGCTCGGTACAAGCCGTCAATGATCGACGGATCCACCAGACTGTTCACTTTCATCCAAATATTGCCAGGCCGCCCTTCCTGCGCATGGGCAATTTCCTCTTCGATATTGTCCATGATGCATTTACGCAGGGAAAACGGCGCATAGGACAACTCCGACATGTCTTTCGGTTCAGCATAACCAGTCATGAAGTTGAACAGTTGCGCGGCATCCCTCGCCAAATCATTGTCGCAGGTGAAGAAACTGAGATCGGTATAGATCTTGGCGGTGATTGGATGATAGTTACCGGTTCCCAGATGGACATAGGATCTCAGGTCCTTGCCCTCCCGGCGAACCACCAGCGAAACCTTGGCATGGGTCTTGAGATCCATGAAACCGTATACGACCTGAACACCGGCTCGCTCCAGATCCCGGGCCCAGCGGATGTTGGCCGCCTCATCGAAACGGGCTTTCAATTCCACCAGCGCGGTCACGGATTTGCCCGCTTCCGCCGCATCGATCAGGGCGCGCACAATCGGTGAACGGTTCGATGTGCGGTACAGAGTCTGTTTGATCGCGACAACATCCGGATCGGTTGCCGCCTGCCTCAGGAACCGGACCACAACATCAAAACTTTCATAGGGGTGGTGGATCACAAAATCCTTGGCCCGGATCGCGGCAAAACAATCCCCGCCGTAGTCCAGAATGCGTTCCGGAAAACGCGGCTCATAGGGTTCAAACATCAGATCCCGGCGCGCCGGATCGCTGAGGCGGCGCATATCGGACAGGCCGAGATAATCGTCCATGACAAAGACATCATCCAGCTTCACGTCCATCTGTTCGATCACAAAGTCACGCAAACTGTCCGACATCTGTGAGTCCACCTTCAGGCGGATCACATTGCCGCGGCGGCGCTGGCGCAACAGGCTTTCGAATGTCCGAACCAGGTCTTCCGCTTCTTCGTCAATCTCCACATCGGAATCGCGAATGACCCGGAACATGCCTTTGGCCAGGATCTGGAAGCCGGGAAAAAGGTGATCCATGAAAAGGCTCACCACGCGCTCCAACGCAATGAAACGGGTCTTGCGCCCCGGCAGCTTCACGAAACGTTCAATATTGTGCGGAATCGGAATCAGGCCGAACATAAATTTGCCATCCACCGGACGCACCAATTCGAGCGCCATGACCAACCCCTTGTTGGGAATAAAGGGGAAAGGATGAGCGGGATCAACGGCCAGCGGGGTCAGCGCCGGGTAGATATGTTCCTGGAACCATTTTTCCAGCCAGGCTTTGTCTCGGGCAAGAAGCTCTTCCACTTCAAGGAGATATATCCCCTCCTTGCGCATTTCCTGCAGAATCTGCTTCAGCGACTTTTCCTGCTCTGTGATGAGTTGCAGGCTCTTTTGATGAATGGCGGCCAACTGTTCGGCAGGAGTTTTGCCATCCTGGCTTGGCTTGGTGATCCCGGCCTTTACCTGACCGGTCAGACCCGCCACACGCACCATGTAAAATTCATCCAGATTACTGGCAGAGATTGAGACAAAATTCAGCCGTTCCAGTAAGGGATGGTTTGGATTATTCGCTTCCTCAATCACCCGGGTATTAAAGGCGAGCCACGAGAGTTCTCGGTTAATGAAGCGGGACGGCGTGTTGATATCAATCACGTCTTGCCCTTCTGGCGCCTCGATCTGTTCAGTTTTTTCCAGCTCTGCGAGATTGTCGTTGATGCTCACGAATTTCACCTGAATAGTTAATATCGGCGCGGCCGATCAAAGGGTGCGCTTGTATAAGAAGGCAGGTCTTGAAACAGCCCTTGGATAGGCAGCACATTCTATCGCATGATGGACCTAGCATTCGCATATTATAGTTTGGTTACAGGTATATTGCATCTGTAACAATTTTTCTGCAACCAGCCCCAAAGGCAATCTGAATGCACCATCTTTTCCTTCTCCGGCACGCGAAATCCAGCTGGGCCAATCCGGAGCTTGAAGATTTCGACCGCCCCTTGAACGCCCGAGGACAAAAAGCCGCAGGGTTAATGGGAGCCTATCTGGCGCAGGAAAAACTGATCCCTGACATTATCTTATGCTCGGCGGCGGCGCGCACGCGGGAAACCCTCTCACGCCTGCTGCCCTTTTTCATCCATGACGTTGAAATACGAATCACCAATGCGATCTACCATGCCCGCCATCCGGACGACTATCGGGACATTCTTCTGGAACATTCGGAAGCAAGCCGGAAAATAATGCTGATCGGTCATAATCCGGTCATGGAGGATTTCGCCCGTCAATATGCCAAACAGGGGTCTGCCGACCTCATCCAACAAATGAACAACAAATTTCCCACCGGGAGCCTGGCAGAGATCGAATTTCCCGATCCAGACTGGATTTCAGAGCGGGCCAGCGGGATATTGCGTCGTTTCGTCCCCCCCCGGAGCCTTGGCTGAATCCACTGCCCTCAGCCTCATTCTTTTTCCCTGTGCAACGCTTCCAGAACATCCCCGGCCAGAGGAATGGTTATGCGTCTTTGGGCGGCAAGCGATTCCGCATCCAAACGGGCAACGAAATCCCGCACGGCAGTAAAATTCCGTTCCAATCGGGGCAAGATATAGGAAAACACCTCAGGACCTATGATCAGGCGCCGATCGGCCGCCTGCTTCAAAAGCAGGGCTGCCATCAAATCCTCTTCTGGCGTTTTCAACGCAGCCGATACTGCGGTTCGCAACCGGGAATCAAGATCCGCAAGATCGATATTCCACCTGGATGGCGGCTCCAGCGCGGTGAGCAACAAGGTTTTCCCCGTTTCCTTGCAAAGATTGTAGAGATGGAAAAGCGCTTCCCAATGGTTACCCTCTTGAGCATTTTCCACGGCAACAGCGCTCACATCTTTCAACAGGTCAGGCACCTTCTCCACCGTCAGATCGCAACCTTCGATCAGACTTGCGCGGGCTTGTTCCCTCCAGACATTCACCAGATGTGTTTTGCCGGCACCATGCGGCCCATGCAGCACCATCGCAACGGAGGGCCAGACGGGCCATTTATCCAGCCATGCCACAGCTTCCTCGTTGCAGGGCGCAACAAGAAAATCCTCCCGCCCAAGCGCGGAACGGAAAGATAGATCCAGGGGCAGTTGGCGTGCCGCATTCATGCCTCAGTCGCGTCCCTCACTCATGGCATCATCCTGCCCAGACACGGCAGGATTTGTGATCACCGGGTTGAACAGCGGGCTGGACATATATTTCTTCAGTGAGAAACGCGCAAGCACTCCAATCACCGCCGTGACCGGCACAGCCAGCAAAACGCCCAGAAAACCGAATAATGCGCCCCCCGCCATCAGGGAAAATATGATCCAGACCGGATGGAGCCCGACACGACCGCCAATCAAACGCGGTGTTAGGACATATCCCTCCAGGATCTGACCGATCCCGAAAACGCCCGCGACCAGGGCTATATATAGTACCTGATCGAACTGGGCGACTGCCACCCCCATGCCCAACGCAAATCCGACCAGCATACCGAAATAAGGGACGAACGAGATCAACCCGGTAAAAAAGCCTATGATCAGACCAAATTCCAATCCGACCATGGCAAGTCCCACACCATAAAAACTCCCCAGCAACAGGCAAACCATTATCTGACCACGGGCAAAGCCGCTTAAGGTCTGATCAATTTGCCGGGCGATGCCCCGAATGGTTTCCAGATGACAACGCGGCAGCCAGCCATCAATTTTGGCAACGATATGATCCCAATCCCGCAACAAATAAAACGTCACGATAGGCGTCAGAACGATTAATGAAATGGCATTCACAATCGCGCCAACACCGCTGATCAAACGTCCGGCAATCTGCCCAACCCCTTTGAATATGGTGCCGGAAATGCCTGCGGCTTTGTCAGTCAGCGAGTTAAAATCCTGGCCCGCAAGCTGTTCCTGGATCAGCAGGATGAGCGGTGCCAATTTTTCGCGAATATTCGCAGCATAGGTGGGCGCACGTTCCGTAAAGGCCCGGATTTCCGCAAAAGCCGCAGGTAAAATGATGGCCAGCACCAACATGAAGATCACAAAGAAAACAACCGTCACGATCGTGGTGGCAATGGTTCTCGAACAGCCATGCTTCTCCAGCCAGTCACAGACCGGATCCAGGAAATAGGCGATTGCCATTCCCGCTACAAAGGGCAACAGCACCTCACGAAGCAGATAGACCAGAACAAGAAAAACCAGAAATCCGCCGATCCAAAAATAGGTCTTTTTCTCTGTCGTCATGCCCTTCCCCCGCTTCACATCATCTTTAAAAATGCCAAAGGCGCCCTTTGGAACATATAGATCTATCGATTAACCGTTAACACCCAATACTGCTTGGCTAAATCATAATCCAGACGCAGGTCATTTTGTGCCAACGCGGTCCGCAATTGCTCCGTAGTACCAATATAATCCATTGAAACTACAGCCTCTTTAACCGATAAACTTTCAAGACTGTATCGGTCAATGGTGGATTGCTGTTCAAGTTTCTTGCGAATTGAAACCCACTCCTGCAAACCGCTTACATTCACTGTGACCACCAAATTCCGCCGACCGGCTGAATGATCCACCAGATTGCCCCGTTTCCAGCTCTCCACCAGTTCCGACAATGTGTTGCGGCTGGCAACGGCCAGAATTTGTTCCAGTGTCTGGCCTTCTTGGCTGCGATAATCTGATTTGAAATTCACCCCATCCCAGCCGGGGGCCATGACGCGTGTTTCAATCCGGATCCCCTGATCACTGCTCAATGGGGCTTTCTCTAGAGAAGCCACCGTCAAAACCACACCGTCGGCATTATACTTCCCGGCAATGGCCATCAGCTTTTCCTGATCCCCGGCCAAAGCCTCCCGCACATTAATCACGGACACGTCGCCCAGATCACCCCAGGGAAGAGCCACCGGAACAAGATCCCCTTTTAGCCTTTCGCGGGCCCAGGCCTGGAACCAGGCATTCCCCTCTTCCCACAGCAATGCTGTTCCAGCATGGCGCATGACAGGAAGAATGAGCAGCCGTTTGCTCTGCGTCTCCACAAATGGAATGGCGTTTTGCTGCAGCAGGGCGCGAATCAGGTCCGGCCGATATTTGATGGTAATGCTGGCAAGGTAACGCCCCTGCCCGCGGGACATTTTTTCATCCGCAACGGACAGGCCGTAAACCATCTGCTCTAGTTGCTGATCACTGATTTTTGGCAATTTTCCGCGGTCCTGGCGCAGGGTGAGAATCTCCAGCAGCCGCTGCAAGCCACGGCGCTTTGCGACTGCTAGACCTTTTTCCTTCGCCGCGACCTCTGTTTTGGCGGTTTCATCCACCGAGATACGCCGAACCTCGTATAGGGAATCATTTGCCTGCGCCGCATTGAACAGGGCAAACAGAGTGAAAACACAGAAAAAGTGCAGAAAAAAGCGGCGACAGGGGGTGCTTGGCATTGCAAAGCTCTCCGAAATTTGTATGTTCTGACGCCGTTTATAGCCTCTTTTCCGTGGAGGATACCATAGCTACTGACCAGAAAAAAAATGGCCTGACCTATCGCGACGCCGGTGTCGATATCGACGCGGGCAATGATTTGGTGAATGCCATCAAGCCGCTGGCCCGTGCAACCCGCCGCCCGGGTGCCGACAGCTCGCTCGGAGGTTTCGGGGGTCTTTTTGACCCGAAAGCCGCCGGTTATAAAGACCCCGTGATGGTTGCCGCAACCGACGGTGTCGGAACCAAACTGAAACTGGCCCTGGAAACAGGTATCCATAACACGGTCGGCATCGACCTTGTTGCCATGTGTGTGAACGACCTCGTGGTTCAGGGCGCAGAACCACTCATTTTCCTCGATTATTTTGCCTGCGGGAAACTGTCGGTAGAGGTTGCCCGTGATGTGGTCGCCGGCATCGCCGACGGCTGCGGCCAGGCCGGTTGCGCGCTGATCGGTGGGGAAACCGCCGAAATGCCGGGCATGTATGGTGACGGCGATTATGACCTCGCCGGCTTTTCCGTCGGCGCGGTTGAACGTGACAGTCTGTTGGATGGCAGCCAGGTCAAACCCGGTAATGTCCTGCTCGGCCTAGCCTCCAGCGGCGTTCATTCCAACGGTTTCAGCCTGGTCCGCAAGATCCTGGAAACCAATGACCTTGGCTTTGGCGATGCCGCCCCGTTTGCCGAGGGGAAAACTCTGGGAGAAGCCCTGCTGGAACCGACCCGGATTTATGTGAAACAATCCCTCGCCGCCCTGAAAACCGGTGGCGTGAACGGGTTCTGCCATATCACCGGCGGCGGCTTCTACGAGAACCTGCCGAGGGTTTATGGCGAGGATCTGGCCTGCAGTGTCGATGTCGACAGCTGGCCTTCGCTACCGGTGTTTGACTGGCTGGCACAGGCGGGCAACATCGCGGCGACCGAAATGCTCCGGACCTTTAACTGCGGCATCGGCATGGTGCTGTTTGTCGAAGCCGACAAAGCGGACGAAATCACCGCGGCCCTTGAAGACGCCGGTGAAAGCGTTTACCGCATCGGTGAAATGCATGAGCGTCAGGACGGTCCCGCCGTCCATATCCGGGGGCTTTGATGGCCAGCCCGCTTAAGGTTGGCGTGATTATATCCGGTGGCGGCTCCAATCTGCAGGCGCTGATTGATGCCGCTGCCGCTCCGGATCTGCCTGCCGAAATCGGTCTGGTCATTTCCAACAATGCTGGCGCTTATGGTCTTGAGCGGGCACGCAAGGCCGGCATCGCGACCAAAGTGATTGATCACCGGACCTATCCGGATCGCGAAAGTTTCGACCGGGATTTGACTGTCGCACTTGAAAAAGCCGGCGTAGAGCTTGTTTGCCTGGCGGGATTCCTGCGTGTGCTGACCGACGAGTTTGTGAATCACTGGCGGGACCGGATGATCAACATCCACCCGTCCCTGCTGCCGAAATACAAGGGTCTGCACACCCATAAGCGAGCCATTGAAGCTGGCGAAGAATATCACGGCTGCACGGTGCATTATGTGCGCCCTGATTTGGATACCGGGCCGCTGCTGCTGCAGGCGCGAGTGCCGGTCCTGGAGGGAGACACACCGGAAATCCTGGCTGGCCGCGTCTTGGAAAAGGAACATCTCATTTATCCGGAAGCACTCCGGAAAATTGCTTTGGGCGAAATTACCGTTGAGGGCGAGACCCCAATGGTGAACGGCCATCCCGGACCGGTTTTGATCGACTGAATTCACACAGATCAATTAGACAATAAAAAAGGCCCGGAAAATTTCCGGGCCTTTTTTAAATCGCAATCGATTTTCTTCGATTAACCGGTGATTTCAGAACCAGCAAAGAAGAAAGCGATTTCTTCCGCAGCGGTTTCCGGAGCATCGGAACCATGTACGGAGTTGGCTTCAACGGACTCGCCATAGGTGGCGCGAACGGTGCCTTCGTCAGCGTTTGCCGGGTTGGTGGCGCCCATGATTTCACGGTTGCGCAGGATGGCGTTTTCGCCCTCCAAAACCTGGACGACAACCGGACCGGAAGTCATGAATTCAACCAAGTCATTGAAGAAAGCGCGCTCTTTGTGCACACCGTAAAAGGTTTCCGCCTGTTCGCGGGTCATGCGGATACGCTTCTGTGCAACGATGCGCAGGCCACCGTCTTCAAACATAGCGTTGATTTTGCCAGTCAGGTTGCGGCGCGTGGCGTCCGGCTTGATGATCGAAAAGGTACGTTCGATGCCCATAATATAGCCTCTGAATCTAAATCTAGTCGCCATTGGAAATCCAAGGCGTTCGGGCGCGCCTTATACCCGTGTTCCTGCATCTGGGCAACCCCGCAAACAACCCCTTCTCCGCATTGCGATCAAGATTGTTGCTTTTTTGCCAGCAATTACCGTCATCAAGCCAATTGATAGCCCCCCTCACCCATGATAGACCGCTGATCATGTTAACAGTTACGAATCTTGAATATCGCATTGGTGGCCGCGTATTGATCGACAATGCCTCCGTTCAGATCTCCGATGGCCATAAGGTCGGCCTTATCGGACGCAATGGTGCGGGCAAAACAACCTTCTTCAATCTGCTGACCGGCAGGCTGCATGCGGATGGCGGTGAGATCACCATCGGCACACGCGAAAGCATGGGTACCGTCGCGCAGGAAGCGCCCGATGGCGACACCGCCTTGATCGACATCGTGCTGGCTGCCGACAAAGAACGCGCAAGCCTGCTGGCCGAATCAGAGACTGCGACAGATCCTGAGCGTATTGCTGAGATTCACACAAGACTTGCCGATATCGGTGCCCATTCCGCGACGGCGCGGGCGGCCACCATCCTGGCCGGCCTCGGCTT
The DNA here is from genome assembly GCF_003385955.1 of Aestuariispira insulae. Taxonomy (GTDB): domain Bacteria; phylum Pseudomonadota; class Alphaproteobacteria; order UBA8366; family Aestuariispiraceae; genus Aestuariispira; species Aestuariispira insulae. Next base: position 172,227 of record NZ_QRDW01000004.1, on the reverse strand, counting down.
TGATGAAGCAGCCCAGATGCGTCCCATCAGCGATTTTTCCGGCGGGTGGAAAATGCGCGTGGCACTTGCCGCCATCCTGTTTGCCGAGCCCGACATTTTGCTGCTGGATGAGCCGACCAACCATTTGGACCTGGAAGCCGCCCTTTGGCTGGAAGGCTATCTTGCAAGCTATCCGAAAACCATCATCCTGATCAGTCACGACCGGGAATTGCTCAACAAAGTTCCCAACCGGATCCTGCATCTGGAAAATGGCAAGATCACCCAATATACCGGCAATTACGACCGGTTCGAACAGACCAAACGGGAGGCGGAAGCTCTCGCCGCCGCTCAGGCCGCGAAACAGGCCGCCCAGCGCGAACATATCCAGAAATTTGTCGACCGGTTCCGCTATAAGGCCAGTAAGGCCCGCCAGGCACAAAGCCGTTTGAAGATGCTGGAGCGCATGGAACCAATCATGGCGCTCTCTTCTGAGCGGGCGATCACTTTCCAGCTGCCCGATCCGGAAGAACTACCGCCCCCGATTCTAACCATGGACCAATGTTCTGTGGGCTATGGTGACAATCCGCCCATCCTGAAAGATCTAAACCTCCGGATTGACATGGATGACCGGATTGCCCTGCTCGGCGCCAACGGCAATGGTAAGACTACATTGCTGCGCATGCTGGCAGGTCGCTTGGCCAACCGCGATGGTGAAATGCGCAAATCCAACAAGTTGACCATTGGTTATTTCGCACAGAACCAGCTGGATGAATTGGAAGCCCATCATACCGCCATCACCCAGATCCTGGCACATCGCCCCAAATGGACCGACCGGGAAGCCAGAACCCACCTGGGCGCTTTCGGCTTCGTGCAGGATAAAGCGGAAACAAAGGTTTCCAGCCTGTCCGGCGGGGAAAAAGCCCGCCTGGCGTTGGCCTGTATCTGTTTGGATAAGCCGCATATCCTGCTTTTGGATGAGCCGACCAACCATCTGGATATGGATTCCAGACAGGCCCTTGTCCAGGCGTTGGGCGATTACCAGGGCGCGGTCATCCTGGTCAGCCATGATCCTTATCTGGTGAATGCTTGCGCAGATCGCCTGTGGCTGGTTTCCGATGGCTCCTGCCGGTCCTTTGACGGCGATCTTGAGGAATATAAATCCCTGTTGCTGCAACAGCGCCGGGAGGAACGGCGTGCGCAAAAGCAGCAAAAACAAGGCGAGAAAGATCCGGCCCAAAACAAAAAGCAGGACCGCAAAGCCCGCGCCGACGCCCGCGCCAATAGCGCGCATCTGAGAAAGGCTGCTAAACAGGCGGAAAAACAGGTTGAAAAGCTGCAATCCGAAATAGATCTGGTAAACGCCAAATTGGCGGATCCAGACTCCTATGGCAATGACACCGGAAAACTGATCGCGATGAACAAGAAACTGGCGGATTTGACGCGGGATTTGGAAGATGCGGAAACCGCATGGCTGGAAGCGGCCGAAGCGTTGGAAGAAGCCACAGCCTGATCCCGGTCAATGAAGAACGGTCAGTCAGCCGCCCTCGACGGGGCGGCGCTGCCTTCCCGGATCTTGCGCATATTCAACAGCAACATGAAGCCGGAAAAAACCGTCATAGCCCCCATGACCCAAAAGGTCTTCCCCTGCAGTGCACCATAAAGCTCTCCGGAGATCCACATGGCACCGCCAAAGATGATCCCCATGGCCATGACATCATAAAGCCCCTGGGCCGATGCCCCCAGATGATCGGGGATCCGCCGGGTGATGAAGGTCACAACCGCCAGATGGGTGGCGGCATAGGTACAGGCATGCAGGCTTTGAATGGCGATCAACCAGACGAGATCAGTCGTGAGCCCCATCACGAACCAGCGCAGCGTGCCGCCTAGGATCGCCAAAGATAACAAACCGATAATATCAAGCTTTATCAATAATCTGCGACCAAAAGCGAAGACCAGGACTTCGATCACGACCCCTTCGGCCCACAGCAACGCGATTTGCGATTCGCTCAAACCCGCCGCCTGCCAATGAAGTGAGGCAAAACCATAAAGCGCCGCATGGCTGGCCTGGATGGAGGCCGCGATCCAGACAAATGTCCGGAACTCAGGGATCCTGAAGGCTTCCCAAAAGGAAGCTTTTGAGCCTTTAGACCGGTTGGAACGAAGATCCGGCAGGAACAGGACCGCGAGAACTGCCAGGCCTGTACACCAGGTCAGCAATTCCAGGATCAAGCTATTTTCGCCTCCTTGAACATACCAGCCCGCCAACAACGACACGACAATGAAGGATAATGACCCCCACAGCCTCGCAGAACCGTAATCCAAGGCACGCTGGCGGACCGCCAGAACGCTGATACTGTCAGATATGGGAATTTGGGTGGTGAACATCGCCCCGCCCAGCGCCCATAGCAGAGCCACAGGCCAGAATCCGGTAACTTGATGCAGGCTGAGCACAACGAAGAAGTAACCGATGGCGAGTACGGCCAGCCAAAGCTTCCTCCGACCGGTGATATCCGCCAGTGATGAAAATAGCGGTCCAATAATTACCTTGAGCCAGAAGGCTGCGCCAAGAATAAGCCCCACCTCATTTTCGCTGAACCCTTCCCCTTTCAGCCAGACCGGAAAGAGTGCGAGCACGATCGCGGCACCGCTGAAAAGCGCTGCATAATTAAGGCCGAAGAGGAATTGGTCGCGAAGATGGGGTTTGCTAGCCATGATCCTGCGACTGTTACAGAAGTCCGGCCAGCAGGGCAACCGATTGATCACGGATCAAGTCTACAACTTGACCATTTGGTCAATTCTGTTATAGGGCTAATCTGATGGGCTAAAGCTTCTGTGAAAAAGGTAGTAAAGCAGCCCGACACGATTATAATCGGCCAAGAACAAATCCATCAGGGGAGTTTACCATGAAAGCCATTAAATATGCGGCCGGTGCCGCCGCGGTCATGTTCGCCGTGGCAAGCGCACAGGCAGGAGACTTCAAACCCGCCGTCGTCTTCGATATGGGCGGCAAATTCGACAAGTCCTTCAACGAAGGTGTCTATAACGGCGTTGAGCGGTTCAAGTCCGAAGCCGGCACCAAATACCGCGAGTTTGAGGTCACCAACGAGACCCAGCGTGAACAGGCCATCCGCAAAATGGCTCAGCGCGGCAGCAATCCCGTATTGGGCATTGGATTTGCCCAGGGTCCTGCCATCGAAAAAGTGGCTACGGAATTCCCGGACACCAACTTTGCCATCATCGACATGGTCGTAGACAAACCCAACGTCCAGTCCATCGTCTTCAAAGAGCATGAAGGCTCTTTCCTGGTCGGCGTTTTGGCGGCTATGGCGTCCAAATCCGGCAAGGTCGGCTTTGTCGGCGGCATGGATATTCCGCTGATCCGTAAATTTGCCTGTGGTTTTGCCCAGGGTGCCAAACATGCCAATGCCGATGTTGAGGTCATCCAGAACATGACCGGCTCCACGCCTTCTGCCTGGAACGACCCGGGCCGTGGCGCGGAACTGACCAAGGGTCAGTTTGACCGCGGTGTGGACGTTGTTTTCGCTGCTGCTGGCGGGACCGGTATCGGTGTTTATCAGGCGGCAGCTGATGCCGGCAAATATGCCATCGGCGTTGATTCCAACCAGAACCACCTGCATCCGGGCACCATGCTGACTTCCATGCTGAAACGCGTCGATGTCGCAGCTTACAACGTATTCAAATCCAGCTCTGAAGGTAAATTCGTGCCCGGCATGAATGTGTTGGGTCTGGCAGAAGGCGGTGTTGGCTGGGCGCTGGACGAGCATAACGAGAAACTGATCTCTGCTGAGATGAAAGCGGCCGTCGACCAGGCGGAAGCGGACATTATCGCAGGCAAAATCGTTGTTCAGGATTATATGTCCGACAACAAATGTGACTACTGATCTGCCGGATTATCCAGCAATGGCTAACACGGAAACGTTGGTAGAAATGGTCCAGCCGGAGAGCGAAAGCTCTCCGGCTGCCATCAATCTGCGTGGCATTAGCAAGGCATTTGGCCCTGTTCAGGCCAATGATGACGTCAATCTCTCTGTGCCGAAAGGCACCATTCACGGCATCGTGGGTGAGAATGGCGCCGGCAAATCCACGCTTATGAGCATTCTTTATGGATTTTACGAAGCCGATCGCGGCGACATTTATATTTCTGGCAAAAAAACCAAAATCAAAAACTCCACCGATGCTATCAAAGCCGGCATCGGCATGGTGCACCAGCATTTCATGCTGGTGGATAATTTTACAGTCCTTGAGAATATCATGCTGGGCGCCGAATCGGGCGCCATGCTGTCCGGCAGCATCGCGGCCGCCCGCACGGAGCTGGAGCGGCTTGAACGGGAATATGGCCTGTTCGTCAATCTCGACGCCATCACGGAAGAGCTTCCGGTTGGCGAGCAGCAGCGTGTGGAGATCCTCAAGGCGCTTTATCGCGGCGCGGAAATCCTGATTCTTGACGAACCGACCGGAGTTCTGACCCCGCAGGAGACCGACCAGCTTTTCAAAATCCTGGACTCGCTTCGCTCCCAGGGGGTCACGGTAATCCTGATCACGCATAAACTGCGCGAAATCATGGCAATCACCAATAACGTCTCCATCATGCGCCAGGGCAAGATTGTGGCCGACCGAAAAACATCCGAGACCAACCGCGAGGAACTGGCGGAATTGATGGTCGGGCGCAAGGTTCGCATTGAGATCGATAAGGACGATCCAAATCCCCAGGCCATGCTGTTGGACGTGGATAATCTGACCGTCACCGATTCCCAGGGGATCGACCGTCTGGATCATGTTTCCTTCGGCATCCGAGCCGGAGAGATTGTCGGCATTGCCGGTGTATCCGGCAACGGCCAGAGCGAGCTTTTGGAGGCTTTATCTGGCATTCAGCCCGTTTCCGAAGGCTCCTTTGTCTTGAACGGCGTCACGGTGAATGCGAACAATCCCAAGGATGCCGCAGAAATCCGGGACCTGGGATGTGCACATGTCCCGGAAGACCGCCTGCGTTTAGGGCTCGTCAAAACCTTCAATGCCGCTGAATCCTCCATCCTCGGCTATCATCTTGATCCCGCCTATAACGGCAGGATCCTGACCAAGCCGGATGCGATCCGGAACCATTGCGCCGATTTGATGGAGAGTTTTGACGTCCGCCCGCGCGATCCTTCTTTGAAGTCCGCCAATTTTTCCGGCGGGAACCAACAAAAGCTGATCCTGGCGCGTGAAATGAAGGACAAGCCGTCTGTGCTTCTGGTCGGGCAACCGACCCGCGGCGTCGATATCGGGGCGATTGAATTCATCCATAAACAGATTGTCGCCATGCGCGATGAGGGCAGCGCGATTCTGCTGGTATCCGTTGAACTGGACGAGGTCATGTCCCTCGCCGACCGGATCCTGGTCATGTTTGAGGGCCGCATTGTCGGCGAAGTCAGCGGCAAAGATGCGGATGAAAAGACATTGGGCCTGATGATGGCCAACGCTTTGCCGCGCAATAACAAGCAAAAACAAGAGGGTCAGGCATGAGCACCAAGGTAAAGAAGCCCCTGCCCGTCTGGGCGGATGTCGCGCTTATTCCCCTGATCAATATTCTGCTGGCCCTGTTCGTGGCCGGACTTATCGTGCTGGCGATCGGGGAAGATCCGTTTGAAGCGTTGGAAATCCTGATCCTGGGCGCTTTCGGATATGAAGAATCCCTCGGATATACTCTGTATTACACCACTAACTTCATCTTCACCGGTTTGGCCGTGGCTGTGGCGTTCCATGCAAGCCTGTTCAATATCGGTGGCGAGGGCCAGGCCTATATCGGCGGCCTGGGTGTCGGGCTGATCCTGCTGGCCCTGGATGGCATCCTGCCTTTCTGGATGCTGCTGCCACTGGCCATCATGGCTGCTGCCCTATTTGGCACGGCCTGGGTCGCGGTTCCGGCCTATCTTCAGGCCTATCGCGGCAGCCATATCGTGATCACTACGATTATGTTCAACTTCATCGCCTATTTCCTGATGAACTACCTGCTGGTGGATGTGATCAAGGCTCCGGCGCAAATGTCCCCGGAAAGCCGGGTTTTTGCAGATAATGCCCATATGCCTTTCATGCATGAGATTCTCGGCTGGTTTGGCATTGAAACCGCGGCTACGCCTCTCAATGGAAGCCTGTTCTGGGCGGTTGTTTGCTGCATCTTTGTCTGGATATTCATTTGGCGCACCCGTTGGGGTTATATGCTGCGAACCGTCGGGCAAAATGAATCCGCGGCACAATATGCCGGTATCGATTCTCGCAAAATCGTCATGGTCGCCCTGGGCATTTCCGGCGCGCTGGCAGGCTTTGTCGGCATGAATGAAGTCATGGGGGTCCATCATAAGGTTCTGTTGAACTTTGTTGCCGGTTACGGCTTCACTGGTATTGCTGTCTCCCTGATGGGACGGAACCACCCCGTGGGCATCGTATTGGCCAGTCTGCTTTTTGGCATCCTGTATCAGGGCGGTGCCGAACTTGCCTTTGAGATCCCAGCATTCAGCCGGGAATTTGTTGTCGCCATTCAGGGCCTGATCATTCTCTTCTGCGGTGCGCTCACCTATATGTGCAAACCCTGGATCGAGGGCCTGTTTTACATGCTGCAATCCGACCCCAAACCCGCTGAGAAGGAGGCATAATCATGGAAGACCTGATTAATATCGCCATCTCCACCCTCGCCGGGACGGTGCGTGTCTCCACGCCTTTGATTCTTTGTGCCATGGCGGGCCTTTTCTCGGAACGGTCGGGCATCATCGATATCAGTCTGGAAGGCAAAATGTTGGCTGCGGCCTTTGTGGCTGCCGGTGTTGCCTATGTCACCGGCTCCGCCTGGGTCGGGCTTGGCGGTGGCATCCTGATTGCCGTCGGTCTCAGCCTGCTCCATGGGTTTGCCTGTATCACCCACAATGGCAACCATGTGGTCAGCGGCGTTGCCATCAATATCCTGGTTTCCGGCCTGACTGTCGTTTTGGGCGTGGTTTGGTTCCATCAAGGCGGACAGACGCCGACCCTGCCCCAGGAAGCGCGCTTCCTGCCGATCCATTTTCCGCTCGCGGAAACGCTTTCAGAAATTCCGGTCATCGGTCCCTTCTATGCCAAAGTAATCAGCGGGCATAACCTTTTGGTCTATCTCGCTTTTGCCCTTGTAGCAGTCACCAGCTGGGTGGTGTACAAGACCCGCTTTGGCCTGCGCCTGCGGGCCGTCGGCGAAAATCCAAACGCAGTCGATACGGCCGGTATTTCCGTAACCTTCCTGCGCTACCGTGCGGTGATGATCTGCGGAATTTTGACCGGGATTGCTGGCACCTATCTGTCGGTGGCGCAGAATGCGTCTTTCGTCCGGGAAATGTCCGCGGGCCAAGGCTATATCGCGCTTGCCGCCATGATTTTCGGCAAATGGCGTCCCGTGCCGGCCATGCTGGCCTGCCTGATGTTCGGGTTCCTCGATGCGGTTTCAATCCGCCTTCAGGGCGTCGTGCTGCCGGGCATCGGAGAAGTGCCGGTCCAGTTTATCCAGGCCCTGCCCTATATCCTGACGGTGGTGCTGTTGGCTGGCTTTATCGGCAAAGCGATTGCGCCCAAGGCAATCGGCGTTCCCTATGTGAAGGAACGGTAATATGGATCAAAAACTGTTTGATTTGGCCAAGGCCGCCATGGAACAGGCTTATGCGCCCTATTCCAATTTCCATGTAGGCTCCGCATTGCAGGCGGAAAATGGTAAACTCTATAGCGGGTGCAATGTGGAAAACGCCGCCTATCCGGAAGGATGCTGCGCGGAGGCCTCTGCCATTTCCGCCATGGTGCGTGATGGCGCCCGCAGAATCGAGGAAATTGCCGTGATCGGCGGCGGGGACGGTTTGGTAACGCCTTGCGGCGGCTGTCGGCAAAAGATCCGCGAATTTTCCAGGCCGGACACCCCTATTCATGTCTGCGGTCCGGATGGTTTGAAAAAAACGTTTACTCTCAATGAATTGTTGCCCGATTCTTTCGGGCCGGAGAATCTCGAATGACAGATGCAGCTAAGGTCATCAAAAAAAAGACCAACGGCTTTGCTCCCAAAGTGGGGATTGTGTTGGGATCCGGCCTCGGCGGTTTTGCCGATGCGGTCGAAGATGCCCATGTGATTGGCTATGAAGAACTGGACGGTTTCCCGCCCAGCGGCGTGCATGGCCATGCCAGCCGCCTGGTGCTGGGCCGCGTTGGCCAGACCGATGTGGCCGTCTGCCAGGGCCGCGCCCATTATTACGAGCATGGCAACCCGGCAGCGATGAAAGAGGTTGTACGCACCCTGAAAGCGATTGGCTGCGAGACCCTGATCCTGACCAACGCTGCCGGCAGTTTGTTGGAAGAGGCCCAACCCGGCGCGGTCATCATGCTCAATGACCATATCAATCTGACCGGTGTCTCACCCCTGTTCAACGAGACCGGCAACAGCCGTTTTGTTGATATGGTGGATGCCTATGATCCGTCAATTCGCACCAAACTGGAGACAATCGCCAAGGATAATGGCATTACCCTGCACCAAGGCGTTTATGCCTGGTTCTGTGGGCCGCATTTTGAGACGGCGGCGGAAATCCGCATGGCTAAGACCCTCGGAGCTGATGCGGTCGGTATGTCCACCGTGCCGGAAGTGATCCTGGCCCGCGAAGCCAGCATGAAGGTTGCCGCCATGTCGATCGTGACCAATATGGCCGCGGGCATGAGTACAACCGCCCTCAGCCACGAACAGACCATGGACAATGCAGCCGAGGGCGCTGCCAAAGTGCAGACATTGATCACCGCCCTGCTGGAAGGATCGCTTTCATGACCTCGGACAAGGATATCGCAAAACGCGCGCTCTCCCTGCTGGACCTGACCAGCTTGAATGATACCGATAGCGAAGAGACAATCCGGGCCCTTTGCGCCAAGGCAGTCACACCGCATGGCCATGTGGCTGCGGTCTGTGTCTGGCCGCGCTTTGTTGCGCTGGCGGCCGAGTTATTGAAAGACAAGCCGGTGAAGATCGCTGCCGTTTCCAACTTTCCGGATGGTGGGTCCGATATTGACCAGGCCGTCCATACCAGCCAGCAGATCATTGAGGCCGGCGGTGATGAAGTGGATGTTGTCTTCCCCTATCGCGCCTTCCTGCGCGGGGATGTTGATACTGCGGCACAATTGGTTGCAGCCTGCAAAAAAGCCTGTGGCGAGTATGGCCGTTTGAAAGTCATTCTGGAAACCGGCTGTATGCCCGACGCGGACAGCATCCGGAAGGCCAGCGAGCTCTCTCTTGCCAATGGTGCGGATTTTATCAAGACCTCCACCGGCAAGGTGCCGGTTTCCGCGACACCGGAAGCGGCAAAAATAATGCTGGAAACCCTGCGCGACACAGGCTCTGAAGCGGGCTTCAAACCGTCCGGCGGCATCAAGGATGTGGCAACGGCGGGTAATTATCTAGCGCTTGCCGATAAAATCATGGGTGAAGGCTGGGTCAATCCCGACCGTTTCCGGTTTGGCGCAAGTGGCGTCCTGACCAGCCTTATTGCAGTTCTGGACGGCGATGATGCCCCGGCCCCTGCCTCCTCCGGTTATTGAGTGGAAATATGTTAGCACAAGAAATTATTCGCAAAAAACGCGACGGCAAGGCCCTTTCCAACGAAGAGATTGCTTTCTTTGTTAAAGGCATCACCGAAAATTCGGTCAGTGAAGGACAGATCGCTGCCCTGGCCATGGCGGTCTTTTTCAACGGCATGACCATGGATGAGCGGATCGCCCTTACCCGCGGCATGATGCATTCCGGCACCGTGCTGGAATGGGATAATGACGATCTGGGCGGCCCGGTCCTCGACAAGCATTCCACCGGCGGTGTCGGGGATAAGGTGAGCCTGATGCTGGGCCCCATTGTCGGCGCCTGCGGCGGTTTTGTGCCGATGATCTCGGGCCGCGGCCTGGGCCATACCGGCGGCACGTTGGACAAATTTGATTCCATCCCGGGCTATTCCGTTTCCCCCGATGACGCCACCTTCCGCAAGGTGGTCAAGGAAGTGGGCTGCGCCATCATCGGCCAGACCGGCAACCTAGCCCCGGCAGACAAGCGGTTTTACGGCATCCGCGATGTGACCGCGACGGTCGAATCCGTGCCGCTGATCACCGCCAGCATTCTGTCGAAGAAGCTGGCGGCGGGCCTTGACGGTCTGGCGATGGATGTAAAAACCGGCAATGGTGCCTTTGCAGACAGCCTGGAAATGGCGCAGGAACTGGCTGAAAGCATCGTGGCCGTGGCCAATCACGCAGGCGTAAAAACATCCGCCCTGATCACCGATATGAACCAGGTCTTGGGCTGGCATGTGGGCAACGCGGTTGAAATGCGCGAAACCGTTGATTACCTGACCAATCCGGCCAAGCGGGAACCGCGCCTGCACGAGATTGTCATCGCCCTTGCGGCCGACATGCTGCGTCTCGGCGGCCTGGTAGGCAGTTTCGAAGAAGGCCAGCAGAAAGCCCAGGCAGCCCTCGATAGCGGTGCGGCCACCGAGGTATTCGGCAAAATGGTTGCCGCCTTGGGCGGCCCCGTCGACTTTGTCGAGAGAAGCCGCAGCTATCTCGAAGAAGCTCCTGTTAGAAAAGAGCTTTTCGTGAATGAACCGGGCTTTGTCACTGCCATTGACACCCGCGCCGTCGGGGTTGCCGTGGTTGAGCTTGGCGGCGGCCGCCGTGTGGCCAGCGACAAAATCGACTATGCTGTTGGCCTGACCGATTTTGCGAGTCTTGGCGACAAACTGGACAACCAGACCCCGCTGGCCACCATTCATGCCCGCAGTGAAGCAGCAGCTGAAAAAGCGGCGGATGCCATCCTGCAGGCAATTGAAATTGGCGGCAACGCACGGGAAACCGGCAAGCCGGTCATTGAACGCCGGGGCGATTGAACCCATTTTGCCTAACAGGACCGAATCATCCGGATCCGGTCCAAACGGTAATTGATATTCAGGAATAAGACGATGGCACGGGCAATCATTCTGGTAATGGATTCATTTGGCCTTGGCGCGACTGAAGACGCACCAAGCTTTGGCGACCAGGGTGCCGACACATTGGGCCATATTGCCAGCCATTGTGCCGAAGGTAAGGCCGATAATGCATTACGCAACGGGCCCTTGACCCTGCCCAATCTGGTGAAACGGGGCCTCGGCCTTGCCGCAAAAGGCAGCAGTGGCCATGAACCCGCGGGACTGGAGCTGAATGGCCATACCCTAGCCGGTGCCTATGGACATGCCGCAGAGGTCAGCAAAGGCAAGGACACACCCAGCGGTCATTGGGAGATTGCTGGCCTGCCGGTTGAGTTTGACTGGGGCTTTTTTCCAAACACGGTTCCAAGCTTCCCCGACGAGCTGATCGAGGAATTTATCCGCGAAGCCAATATTCCAGGCATTCTGGGAAATTGCCATGCGTCCGGGACCGAGATCATTGCCAAGCTGGGGGAAGAACATATCCGCACCGGCAAGCCGATCTGCTATACGAGCGCGGATTCTGTTTTTCAGATTGCCGCCCATGAAGAGCATTTTGGCCTGGATCGGCTCTATGAGATTTGCGAGATCGCCAAACGGTTGACCAAAAAGCTAGAAGTCGGCCGGGTGATCGCCCGTCCCTTCATCGGGCAAAATGCCGATGATTTTGCGCGGACAGGCAACCGGCGGGACTATACCACCCTGCCCCATGCAGATACCCTGCTGGATCTGATCAGCGCCCAGGGCAACGAAGTGATTTCAATCGGAAAGATTGCCGATATCTTCGCCGGCAAAGGCATCACCCGCAAAGTAAAGGCCAACGGCAATATGGCTCTGTTTGACGCAACACTTGATGTCGTGCGTGATGCGCCGGACGGCTCCCTGGTTTTCACCAATTTTGTGGATTTCGACAGCTCATTCGGCCATCGGCGGGATGTGGCGGGTTATGCCAATGCATTGGAAGAGTTTGACCAGCGCCTGCCCGAACTGGATGCTATCCTGAAACCGGGTGACCTGGTTTTGATCACCGCAGATCACGGTTGTGACCCGACCTGGCCCGGAAGTGATCATACCCGGGAACATGTGCCAGTCATTTTTTATGGGCCGGGAATTGAAGCAAAAAACCTGGGCCGCAGGCGCACATTTGCCGATATGGGTCAGACAATTGCGACCCATCTGGATGTTGGTCCATTGGCCCATGGCACGGCCTGTTTCTAAGAAAAACAAAAATCTTTGGGGGAATTGTATATGCAGATGCCACCACGCTTTCACGCGACAGTTGATGGCCACCTGACGCCGGAAATGCTGTCCGCCTTTAACCGCGATGGCTTTTTGATTCTGGAGGATTTTGTCTCCTCCGATGCATGCGACCGTTTGAAGGATCAGGCAAATGCTTTAGTCGATGCCTTTGATCCCAGCGGGATCTCAACAGTTTTTTCCACCAAGACCCGATCCCATGCCAAGGATGCCTATTTCCAGGAATCCGGGGATAAGATTCATTTCTTCTTTGAAGAAGAAGCCTTTGATGAAAATGGCAATCTGAAACAGGAAAAAGCTCTTTCCATCAACAAAATGGGTCATGCCATGCATGATCTGGATCCGGAATTCCAGGCCTTTTCCCGCACCGGGAAACTGGCACGGCTCTCGCAGGATCTCGGCCTTTCCGATCCGCTGTTGTTGCAGTCGATGTATATCTTCAAACAGCCGCATATCGGCGGTGAAGTGAATTGTCATCAGGATTCCACTTTCCTTTATACCGAACCACTGAGTGTGATCGGTTTCTGGTTCGCGCTCGAAGATGCCACAGTGGAAAATGGCTGCCTCTGGGGAATACCTGGTGCCCATACCGGCACGTTGCGCCAGAGGTTCCTGCGCCGGGACGGGAAAATGGTGATGGAACAGTTGGATGACAGTCCCTGGCCGGAAAATGAAGATGTCCCCCTGGAGGTCCCGAAAGGTTCGCTGATCCTGCTGCACGGTAAGATGCCGCACAAGAGTGGCCCTAACCGGTCCGATTATTCCCGCCATGCCTATACCCTCCATGTCATTGATGGCGCTTGCGCCTATCCGGAAGACAATTGGCTGATCCGGGATCCGTCCCTGCCGCTTCGAGGATTTGCATGATGACAATCAAATCCCTGCCCAAAGCTGAGCTGCATGTCCATATCGAAGGCACGATCACGCCTGAGCTGGCCCGTAAACTGGCCGATCGCAACGGCATAACGCTGCCCCAGGCGTTAAACGGCCTATCGGATCGCTATCACTGGGACAATTTCAATCATTTCCTGGATGGTTTTGATCTGGTTGCCGGTTGCATTCGAACCGGCCTGGATTATGAAGATGTTGTCTATGACTATCTTCGACGCTGCGCCGCGGAAGGTGTGATCTATGTGGAGTTTTTCGGTTCCCAGGATCATGGGGAACAGGCCGGCTTGAATTATCCCGAGATGGTCGGCCATCTCGCCGCGGCAATCGACCGGGCAGAAGCGGATTTCGGCATCATCTGCCGCATTATCATGACCTGTATCCGCCATCTGGGACCCGAGCGGGCTGTTATTGTCGCCCAAACCACTGTCGACCATCCCCACCCCTATGTGGTGGGTTTCGGCATGGCGGGCGATGAAAAGCTGCATAGTTGCCTGGATTTCAAACCGGCCTTTGACATTGTGGCGGCGACCGGCCTGCCCTGTACCGCGCATGCCGGTGAGGTGGTTGGGCCGGAGAGTATTACCGATGCCCTGGACAACCTGCCGATCACTCGGATCGGTCATGGAGTACGCATCGTCGAGGACCCGGCCGTTTTGAAGCGAGCGATTGATGCCAAGATCGCATTTGAGGTCTGCCCGACCAGCAATATCGCCCTGAAGGTTTTCCCAACAATGGCGGAACATTCCCTGCCCAAACTCTTGGAGGCAGGCTGTATCGTTACTTTGAATTCCGATGACCCGCCGCATTTTGGCTGCACCATCGGCGGTGAATACGAGCTGGCGGCGGCCCAGTGGGGCCTCTCCCGCGCTCAGTTGATCGGATTCACCAAAAATGCCATCACGGCAAGCTTTGCAGATTCGCAAACTAAGGCTAAACTATTGGAAAGACTGTCAGGACAAGAATAACCAAGAAAGGTATCTGACGCCCATGCTTCGACTGATTGCTTTCGATGCGGACGACACACTCTGGCATACGGAAGACATGTTTCAGGATACCCAAAAACGATTGGGTGACATTCTAGAACAATATGCGCCACGCGAAAAAGTGGATGCGGCGCTGGGCAAAACCGAAAAGCAAAATATCAAACTGTTTGGTTATGGCATCAAGGGCTTCACCCTTTCCATGGTGGAAACCGCCATTGACCTTTCTGATGGCAGGATCGAGGCCCAGCAAATCCACGAAATTGTCATGATGGGTAAAAAAATGCTGGATGCACCGATGCGATTGTTCATCGGCGTGGAAGATGTCTTGCGCACCCTAAAACAGCGCTATCTTCTGGCGATAATCACCAAAGGTGATCTTCTGGACCAAACCAACAAAGTTTACAAATCCGGCCTCGCAGATCTTTTCGACTATGTCGAGGTTGTCAGTGAAAAGGATGTGGCAACCTATTCCGCCCTATTCCAGGAATGGTCCATTGATCCGGCCAGCGTGATGATGATCGGCAATTCCGTTCCGTCTGACATTGTGCCGGTTCTGGAACTGGGTGGTCATGCAGTGCATATCCCATATGAAATGACCGCTGTGCATGAAATCCACCATAAGGACCCCACACATCAGAATTTCACCCGTTTGACTGATATCTGTGAAATCCCGGACCTGATTGATCAGATGGAGCTCCGGGAATTGATCTGAGCGGCGTTATTAGCCGCCTGTCTGGCGTTCAGTTATAGGGACGGAATTGGATATATTCAGACCAGCAGCGTTCAACCTTGCGCAAGGTCGAGCAAATGCCTTCGATCTCAGCATCGTCAATGGGTTGGTCCATGACCGAAACCTGATTCAAATGATCAATCCCGCGCACCATCGGGATAAGCTCTTTTCCCTTTTCCGTCAGGGATACCCGAACGGCGCGTTTGTCATGCTCGTCCCGCTCCTGGTTCAAATAGCCATATTCAACCAGCTTGCGAATGCTATAATTCACATTCTGACCGAGGTAATATCCCCGTTCCACCAGGTCGCGAACAAGGATCTCAGAATCACCAATATTGGCAAGAACCAAAGCCTGAGGGGCATTGATATCACGAATACCGCGGTTATTCAGCTCAATCCTTACGATATCCAAAAAACGCCTGTGCAAGCGCTCGATAAGGATGATCATCTCAAAATATGCGTTATTCATGACCGATTTGCCCCTAAGATCCTGAACAATAAATCGAAAATAGCACGGAGTTAATGGATAACAAATAATGACTAGCAAAAGAAAGGTAAAGAAATTACTTGGATGCTATCTTTGAAGCTATGTTACACAAAATCAACGCCATAATACTATTTTTGATTACCATGATATGACTTTTCTTAAGAGCAGGATAACCAAGATGAAGAATATTTTCAGCGTTTTTTATGCAAAACGGTTATCTGCCCTCTGTTTGACGCTGGTCCTAGTGGCCTGCAATACGGCTCCGGAAAGAGAAATCGAATCAGATGCCGTTTCCGAAACAAAACTGATGGAATTGGCGCAAAAGGCCGAATCACGAAACGATATTGACGCCGCGATCGCTTTTTACCGCCAGGCCAATCTGGGCTTTCCAAATGCCATCGGCCCGGTCGAAGCCCTGTCACGCAATTACAGCCTTACCGGAGCCCATCGAAATGCCGCCATTTCCTATCGCAGACTGGCGGAACTGGTCAGCCCTGACCGCGTTTCCCAAACCCGCATTCAGGAAGGCCGTGCCTGGTTAAAGGCGCGCAACCCCACCAATGCCGCCCTGGCCTTCCAGGCGGCCATCGATTCCGATATCAATGCCGTGCCCGCTATGCTCGGTCTGGGGGTTGCCCAGGAACTGACTGGGAACAATGATCGGGCACGGATCAGTTATCAGCGCGCCTTGAAAATCGAACCCGATAATCCGGCTACTCAGAATAATCTTGCCCTGTCCTACATTATCGGCGGCCAGGCTAATGAAGCGGTCACACGGCTTGAAAAGCTGGTAGAAACGCACCCGGATAAAGCCAGCTATCGGCAAAATCTTGGCATGGCGCTGATCATGGACGGCAAAGAAGCACGCGCCAGAACGGAATTAAGCCAGATTTCCCAGGGCGAGTTACTCGAAAACAATTTGGTTGCTTTCAAAAGGCTGCCGGAAATGAGCCCGGCCCAGCGAGCGCAATTTATCTTCAACAGCCAATTGCTCGGCAGTAAATGACCTGAAAAGGCGAAGGGCCGCGATTCGCCACAAACCACGGCCCTTCATATGCCCGGAACGGACCCATAGGTTCCGGTGCAATCTCTATCTGTCCTGCTTTACATGCCCGAAACCGAATCCAAAGTCTGAAAAATTGCCGGTGCGAGCAAGACAATGAAAAGCGACGGCAAAATGAACAAGACCATCGGAACCGTCAGGGTCGCCGGAAGCTTGGCCGCCTTTTCTTCCGCTTTCAGCATCCTTTCATCGCGATATTCATCCGCAAGTATGCGCAGCGAGTCCGCCAATGGGGTTCCGTATTTTTCTGACTGAAGCAACGTGTTCACAACACTTCGGATCTGCTGCATATCTGTCCGGCGCGCAAGATTCTCAAGGGCTGTCCGACGTTCCGGCAGGAAACCTAACTCCGCTGCCGTGAGGGAAAATTCATCTGCAATTTCCGGCGAGGCTGCGGCCATTTCTGCGGAGACCCGCTTTAAGGAGGCCGCCAATCCCAATCCGGCTTCGGCACAGATCACCATGAGATCCAGGGCATCCGGTACGCCCAGCATCACGCCAAGCTGGCGCTTTTTGACCAGTTGCTTGACCACGATGTCGGGCAGTTTCGAGCCGATGAAGACCGCCAGCATGGCAACGAACACCTTACCCATCATGCCGAATTCGACAGGTTTTATGACAAAGAGAACAAAACCTGCAATCATGCCCAGCACAATCGGCATCACCAGTTTGCAGAAGAGATAGATCACAAGAGAGTCTTTTGACCGCAATCCCGCCAGTACAAGACGTTGCGCAATCGCATCGGCATGATGGCTTTTCATCAAATTCAGCTTTTCGATGATGACCCTGATGAAGCTGCGGGTATTGGTTTTCAGGCTTTGGCGGCGCTTTGATTTAACCAATTGCCCTTGCTGGTTCAGCACATAGGCCCTGAGCGCCTTATCGCGCTTCATGCCCTGATTGCGTTCTGCCAGGACGAACCAAAGAGCACCATATACAGCCAGGACAGAAAAACCCGCCAGGAAGGTCAGCCAGTCGACATCGTTGAATTCACCAAAATTCATATCCGGAACCTCACCATCTTGCCCATGACCACACCGGCAATGACAATCAATCCAATCCCGACTGCCGCTGCCTTTTGTCCGCGGCTATCCTCGATCAGGATCATGGCATAATCGGTTGAAACCAACATGATGATCCCAAACAGGACAAAGGGCAGCGATCCCAGGATATAGGCACTGGCGCGCGCTTCAGAAGACAGCGCCTTGATTTTCAGTTTCATGGTTTTTCGCCGACGCAGGATCTGGGCGAGATTTCCAAGAGTCTCCCCAAGGTTTCCGCCAGTATCCTGCTGGATCGACAGGGAAATCACAAAGAACTTCAATTCCTGGACCGGCATCCGGTTGCAGGCCGCCCATAAAGCGTCATTCAACGGCGTTCCTATTTTGACGGCTTCAGTGATTTTGACAAACTCTTCGGAAATCGGGCCGGTAAATTCGCGACTGACCGATGCGATCGATTCACCGATCGGCAGGCCTGCTTTCAATCCGCGGACCAGCAATTCGATAGCATCCGGAAAATCCTTCAAAAACAGCATGCACCGTTTTGAAATCATATATTTGATGGCAACCGAAACGATGAACGGGCCAGCCGAAAGTCCGATTAATGCGGTCAAAGGAAGAGGCAGTCGACCAATCACATAGGCAAGTGCGGCTACCATCACCCCGATGCCGAAGGAAAAAAGCAGAAACTGGGAAATGGTGATGTCCTTGCCCGTCTGTGACAGCAAATATTCAAGACGTTGGCGACGCGGCAAAATCTTGATCACATAGGTTAGCCAGCGTTTTTCGCTTTGCTTAGCCTTCTTAAGCGATGCGTTCCCGGTTTGATCCGATGCATGATGTTTGCCCTGATATTTCTGAAAATCATCCAGGCGGCGTTTCACAATTTTCTTATGTTTGCCGCCTCCGGCCAGCATCAGAACCATGCAAAAGGCGCATCCGCCCGCCAGGGCGATGAGTATCATGAACTCAAGCGTTAGCATGATCGCTCTCCGCCGCCATGGCCTGCATCAGGGCTTTTTCAAGTCCGTAATATTGAGCCCGGGTCATGAAAACCGGACGCAAACCGCTGCTGATAAACTCGCCGGTCAAGTTACCCTCGGCATCCTCGCCGGTAAATTGATAGGTGAAGAGGTCCTGGGTCGTCACAATCTCCCCTTCCATCCCGGCAATTTCCGTCACCTTGGAAACCCGACGTACCCCGTCGCGCATCCTGGATACCTGCACCACCAGATGCACGGCATTGGCAATTTGTGACCGCACTGCCTCATGGGGCAGTTTCACACCGGCCATTGCCACCATATTTTCAAGCCGGGTCAAAGCCTCGCGCGGGTTGTTGGCATGGATCGTACACATGGAACCGTCATGACCGGTATTCATGGCCTGCAGCATATCCAGGGCTTCAGAGCCCCTGATCTCACCCAAAATGATCCGGTCTGGCCGCATGCGAAGGGTGTTTTTCAGCAATTCACGCATGGTGATCTCGCCCTTCCCCTCCAGGTTCGGCGGCCGGGTCTCCAGACGAACCACATGAGGCTGCTGAAGCTGCAATTCCGCCGCATCCTCGATGGTGCAGATCCTCTCCCCCACATCAATCATGTGCGAAAGTGCATTCAACATAGTGGTCTTCCCTGAGCCCGTACCGCCGGAAATCAGGATATTCAACCGACAGCGCGAGGCGATTTTCAAAACCTTTGCCATGGCTGGCGAGACATTCCGTTGGCGCTCCATCACATCCAGGGTAATTTTCTTTTCAGAGAATTTACGGATGGAAATGCTGGGGCCATCAATGGCCAGCGGCGGAATAATGATATTCACACGGCTGCCATCTTCCAGACGCGCATCCACCAGGGGGGTGGTTTCATCAATGCGGCGTCCGATCCGGGACACAATCCGACTGGCGATATTCATCACATGGGCATCATCTCGGAATGTCACGTCAGTGAGTTCCAGCTTTCCCTTGCGCTCCACATAGATCTGTTTGGCTCCGTTCACCATGATATCGGTGACGGCCTCGTCCGCCAGCAACGGTTCAAGCGGCCCGAGACCCAGCATGTCATTCAACAGCAAAGTGACAAGATCGCGCTGTTCGACCGTATTAAGCTGGATATGCTCATCTTCGAGGATTTCCTCGACAACCTCATTCACCTGGCTGGCCAATTCACCGCGCGGTGTTTCCAGCACCTTGGCAATATCAATCCTGTCGAGAAGAATGTTCTGCACCGCCTCTTTGGCATGGTCGATGGTGGATTTTGTTTTCTGGGCCGCGCGCGCGTCGCTCTCGCCGTCTGGCGCCTGCTTGCGGGCTTCGAACAGGATTTCATTGAGGGCTGATGTCACCAGGTCCCTTTTATCATGCGGAGCCACCTCGACGCCTTCTTTCATCAGTACTTCTTCCAACGTGGATTGCACGCTGTTGGAGGCTTCCTGGCGCGGCATGATCAGGACGGTGACAGGTTTATTGCGTTTGAAAAATTCCGTGATTGTGGCGTTCACAAGATTCTCGTGATGATCCCCACCGTCCAACACCCCTTCTGCATCTTTGGGCGCGACTGCGCGCTCATCCGTTTTGGGGACAGCTGCACTGGTTTCCTTTTGTTCCTTGGCACGATAATCGTCAATTTCGACCACTGATGCCGGTTTTGGTGGGGGCGTTCTGCGTCCAAACATCATTTGCCTCCCTTGCCTTTGAGTAACCTGGCCAGAATACCGCCGGATTTTTCTTCTTTGACGCCAGACATTGCCTGTGCCGCCTTGCGTGTTTCGGCGATCGCCTTGCCACTTTTGCCTTGCGCCAGGATCGGCTTGCCATCTTCAACGCTTTTCATGAACAGATCGGCCTGTTGCGGGATCATCGCCGACAGTTCGGCACCGAGGTTTTTCTCAAATGTTGCCTGGGGCAGTTCACCGGCCTTGGACAGGCCTACATGATTGGCAACCACCAGAAAACGACAACCGATCCCCAATTCCTTGACCGCTGTTTTTATTCTTAAAACATCACGCAATCCCGCCAGGGTCATATCCGTCACCACCGTGAGCGACGAGGCAATTTCCAGAAGCGGCTTTGCGTAGGGGAGTTGGGCTTGCGGCAGGTCGACCACAATCCGGTCAAAGCCCTTGCGAGTTAGATCTATGATCCGACCTATGCTTTCCTCCGAGGCGTCAATCGGATTGGATAGATTCTCCTCACTGCCGAGCAGAAAGAATTTGTCATCAACACGAACCATGGCGCGTTCCAGAAACAAATCATCCACCCGATCGGGATTTTCCAGTGCCTCCCGAAAACCGCGCCCCGGCTCCAGATCCAACTGCAGCGCTGTGGTTCCGAAATAAGGATCCAGATCCAATACAATCGTGCGCCAGCCGCGATCATGCGCATAGGACCAGGCAGTATTCACCGCCAGAGTTGATGCACCTGCCCCGCCTTTGGCCGACAGGACAATATCAATCTCCGCCTCTTTTCCGCTGTTTTCCGCGGGACCTTTTTTAGGCTCTTTGGGCGCCAGCGCACTCAGCAGATCCTCTTCTGATAGGGGTTTGGTGAGATAGTCTCTTACGCCCATCTGAATCAGTCGCCGATAGAGTGCCACGTCATTTTCCAGCCCGATCACAATGACTTCCGTGCCGGGATCACAGACTTCCGCAAGCCGATCCAACACGGATTCCGGATTGCTGTTTGAACCGATATCCACCAGGATGAGATTCGGTGTTTCCATGTCGGAGAGCATAGAGACCGCTTTGTCGATGCCATCCGTATAGACACGGTTTTCCGGCAGACCCGCCTTTTTCACTGCCGCTGCAACAACGGCGGTGGTCTCCTCATCAGCCAGAAAAGCCATGAAGGTTTCACGAGACATGTCCGGCGCCTGTCTTTCGTCTTCCGCCAAGGCACTCATCAGTCATTCTCCCGTCTGGCTCGAGGAGCTGGATTCAGACACAAGACCAAAATCATCAATATTCAACGGCGTGGTCTCACGTGTGCGGTAGCGCTGGATCGAAGAAGCGGCCAAATCGCCATCAAAAACCCCGTCACTTCGCCCTTGGACAAGGTCCATGGGACGATCGATCATCAGGCCAAGATTGGTGACATTGGCACAGCCAAAATTCTGGTAAGTCAAATTGCTATACCCGTCCAAAACATCATCATTCCAGTTGGGACAGTCCGGCAATTTGATCACGGCTTTCGTCACCGCAACCACAATCGGTTCGGATCCCTTCCCCCCGGCATCAACTGCTTCGATCCGTTTTGCCCGAACCTGAAACCCCTGGTCCTCCAGAATTGCCTTCATGATGGCCGCCTGATCCCGCTGGGCAGGCGTATTCTCGTATCGCACTTCAATCGGGTCATCCCGCCGGGTCCGGATCCGCGTCATGAACTGGGAAAGCTGATCCATCTCCAGACTGTGCGGAAGGTTGTTGGCCGGGTCAAAATGGACGGCATGGGTATAATCCACGGAATGAACCTCTAATTCAGGAATACCGTTTACCTCTTCCCAGTTTTCAACATAGCGTTCACAGCCAGCAGCCATCATCGCCAGGGCCAGAAAACCAGTGCGGATCGCGTATTTTCGAATGATGTGACGGTTCATGTCCCGCACTCCTATTCAAATTCAAATCCAACGGGGCCGATGACCCGCTCGCCCATTTCATTCACAATCACCCCTTCACCCACCTCCCTATTACGGCGCTGCATCCCTTTCCCAAGCAGGCGTTCAACATCCGATGTCGGGGCAAAGCCATCGGTTGGCAGGGCAAGTCGACGGCTGGAAACCGGTTTGACAACATAGGGGGTGACCACAATCACCAGCTCGGATTCATCGCGCTGGAAATCATCGGACCGGAACAGCGCGCCGAGGATCGGGATATCGCCAAGCCCCGGAAATTTATTGACGTCATGGGTGACATCATTCCGGATCAGGCCGGCGATGGCGAAGCTTTCACCACTGCCCAGCTCAACGGTTGTTTCCGCACGCCTTGTGGTCAAACCCGGCACTTGGAATGTATCCAAGACCACGGCATTCGTATTATCCAACTGGCTCACCTCCGGTCGCACATGAAGATTGATGCGCCCGCCCGTGATCAGGGTCGGGGTGAATGCCAGGGAGACACCAAACTGCTTAAACTCGATGGTGACACTGCCATCGCTGTCTGGCACCAGGATTGGAAATTCACCGCCGGCGAGGAAACTCGCTGTTTCACCGGTCAGGGCGGTAAGATTGGGCTCCGCCAGAATCTTCAGCAGCCCTTCCTGTTCCAAAGCATCAATCACCGTATTGAGCGAAAAGGCACCCAAGTTTCCTGCCAGGGTCAGGGTATTTTGGGTGATGTTGGAATTGAAGGTATTGAAGGTCGAAAGTGCAAAAGACCCGCCCTTGCTGGCGGTCCAGTTGAAACCGATCTGTTTCTGCACATCGCGGGTGATCTCAGCCACACGGACGCGAAGATTGATTTGGCCGGCAGACGCGACATTCAATTGGTTCAACACCACTTCCGGCGCACCGGCGGTTCTTTCCGCCAACCTGCGGATATTTTCTGCATCAAGTGGGGAATCGACGGTTCCACGTACCAGGACATTGCTGCCAACGGCGCTGACCGCGATATCGTAATCGGGATAAAGGGTGCGGATCTCATGGCGAAGCTGCACCAGATCCGGTGTCACTTTGATCGTGACCTGCGCGAGCAGTTGTTCGTTGCGGTCAACGGCAAATAAGGTTGTTCCGCCAGGTTTTAACGCCGAAAGATAAACCAGACTTGGCGATTTCACCTGAATATCGGCAACAGTAGGATCCGCGATAAACACGGTTTCCGCCCGGCCCGGCAAGCGGATCAAACGACCCTGACTGGTCTCCACCTGCAAGGTCCTGTTTGCGCCGGAAAGCACTTCCAGTTCAGCCTGGCCAAGCGCGCCTGGTAAAAATACCGGCTGGCTCAGCAGCAGCGCTGCGGCGATTTTTATGACTGAAAACTTTTTCATGACGTTATCGCCTCTCTGGTCTTTTCCGTTACTGGTTTGTGGCGGCACCGCCGCCTCGCAAGACAGTAACATTCGGCTCAGGCGTCGCCTGTTTGGTCCGGGTGCGTTGCTGGCGCAAAGACGTATCCACGCCGTTGACCGTGAATACTTCCACATCAAGAGTAAAATTTCGGTTATCTTCCTCTTCGCGGGAACCGGTATTGAGGAAACTGGTCAACGCATCTTCGGTCACCTGATTCACCGAAGCCACCTGATCCTGAAGCCCCCGGAGACTAAGCGAGAGGTGCCCCATCGCGAGGCCGAGTGCGATTTTCTCCGCTTGTTTCTGGCTTACTTCAACGGTCGCCGTTTTCGCGACCACCGGCTCTTCATCCTCATTGATCATGGATTGGCCGATCGCCAGCACACGAATATCCTCCACGAGTGTCAGACTGGCATAGCGGGTTGCCGTGCTGCCCTCCATATCTTCGCCTTTAAGCTTGAGGCTAAGCATCAGGTCCACCCGGTCGCCCGGGAAAGCAAAGCCGGCAATACCGGTGGTTTCAGAGATCGGAACCGTGATTGCGCGGTTGCCGGGAGCCAGGACAGCCGCCAGGAAGCCGCTGTCGCCAGGATGCACAAAGTATTTTTCAGTGACCGGCTGGCCGGCCAACAATTTCTGGCGCGCAACCGCCCCGTTATGAGCAAGACGAAGCTCTTGATCAACCTCATCATTTTCAAGATCATCGCGATAGACGGTGATATAGCTGTCCATGACGTTTTCTTCTGGCCAGGACACCCATTCCAGACTGCCTTCCTGAACAAAACTGCCGGCCGGCAACGGTTCTTTCGCTACAAGCACCATAAGGGCATTGCCAAGAACGATCTCATCTTCGCTATTGGCCTGCACGATATTCGCCTGGCGTTCCTTCAATATCAAAGTCCTGGCGTAAAAGGCTGTACCGCCTGCCATAATCATGGCGATGAGCGCGAATATAAGAGTGCGAGCAGACATGATCATTCTCCTCAGGGAACTTGACTAACCAACTGCCATACAACAAAAAATGTTCCGAAGCAGATGGCGATGCCATAGGGGATCTTTGTATTCAACAAGATCGCCTGAAGACGGTTCAGGCCCAATCGGCCAACCGCCAAAGACAGGCCAAATCGCGTATGGCCATACATTAAAATTGCGAAAAACCCGCCAGCGAGCGATGTCACCAGCAAAAAAGGCAGGACCAGTTGCGGCCCCGCCCACAGGGCGACTACCGTCATCAGCTTTACATCGCCACCGGCCATCCAGCCTTTGACAAAAAACAGAAAACCGACAGCAAACACACCGGCTGCCACCAGAAGATTGAGATAAAGGTCCGCAGGATCAGGATGGGCAATCACATAGGGAATGAAAAGAAACAGAACCGCCAAAGATACCCGGTTCGGGATCCGATATTGGGTAAAGTCAGTATAGGCCGCATAACAGGCAAGCAGTGCCAGCAGCCCAAGTGATACAAGGGTAATGGCGGTCAACATGGGTCCGGGTCCTAACTCTGTCCCCTATTCCGCCGATTGTGGCGTGGCAGTACAGGGAACCATTACTATCAGGTTCTTGAAAAAAAAGCCGGGAACCACAGGGATCCCGGCCTAATACATCGCGAGCCATAGATTGGCAGTTGTGGCGTAGATAGGGAATTGGCCCGCGAAGAACCTACTATTAAGGGGTCGTACCGGTAGCGGATTTCAGCTCGGTGCTCACCTTGTTAAACATGGCCTCCAAGTCATCCCCCATGGCAGACAGGGCGGTAATGGCGGCGACGGAGACCAGACCGGCAATCAGGCCATATTCAATGGCGGTGGCACCGGACTCGTCTTTCATCAATTCAGTCAATTTCGTAAACATGGGTCTCTCCTTGGAAAACCTGTATTCAATTCGTGAGTTGATTATTGAAGTAATCCCGACTCCGGTCAAAATATAAATTAGCAATCTAGTTTAATTTATTTAGCCATCTATATAGACGTATTACTTTTTCATTTTGCTTGTGTTTTTATTTAAAATTTTATGTTAATTCGAACGCGTTTTTCATTCATTAGAGATCTTTATTTATTTATCGGCCACCATCCGCTCTGGGAGTAAAATCACCCCAGTATCCTTATAAGGTTGAGTGACTGACCCATGAAAATATCCCGTTTGATCCGGAAGTGCCTGTCCCCTTTTCCACGCTCCCTTCAAGAATTCAGGAAGGACCAATCCGGCGGTGTTATAGTGATGGTTGCCCTATCCATCATTCCACTGGTGACCATTGTGGGGATCAGTGTCGATGTGGCGCGCGGCTATATGGTTAAATCCCGATTGTCAGCCGCTCTTGATGCGGCCGCCCTGGCGGGAGGCCGTGCCTTTTATCTCGACACGCGCGATGATGACATCAATATGTTCTTTGATGCCAACTTCCCCGAAGGATATATGGGCGCAAAAGTGACCGGCCCCCAAATCGCGGTGGATACCGCCAACGAGAGCATTACCGTCACAGCCTCCGCGCAGCTTGCGACCTCTTTTATGAGTGTTGTTGGGCTCGACAATTTTGATGTCGCTTCCAGTGCTGAAATCACCCGCAGCCAAACGCCGGTTGACGTTGTCCTGGCCATCGATATGTCTGGATCCATGGGCAATTGGACAGATGGGCAAACGCGAATAGCCGCCGCAAGGACTGCGGCAAAAGAACTGGTCCAAATTCTTTTTGGCTCTGATACTACCAGCAACCTGCTCAAAATCGGGCTGGTTCCCTGGAACGGCAAAGTCAATATTACGACAGACGGCACAGTATTTAACGATGCATTGACCACCTCAACCGCTGTGTCCGCTTATACAAGCCCGGTGGACGGTTCCAACCAATCTGTTGTGTATGAGGTCAATAACTCAGTGGTGCCCTTGTTCAGCGCCCCGCCTACCGATTGGAAAGGTTGTGTTTTCAACCGGTATGTCGATGACATAGACGACACCAACGATGCCGATATCTTTTATGGTGCGGGCAGTTTTGGCGGCACGGATTGGGTTGCCTGGGAACCGATTGGCCCTGAAGGCGAACCAATTGGCGGATCCGATGATTGTGATATGGCTGTTGGCGGCAATGAATGCACCCGATGCCTAAGCCACGGTGTAACCCCCCTCCAAAACAGTAAAACAACCATCAACAGCGCCATTGATGACCTGCAGAACCCGACGGGCACCACCAATATTCCAGGTGGCCTAGGCTGGGCCTGGCGTGTTTTGATGCCCGGCGCCCCCTTCACCGAAGCTGCCGCTCTCGCCGACCCGGACAAGGAACCGCTGCGTGCGATTGTCCTGCTGACAGATGGTGAGAATTTCGGCGGATCGGGTGACGGCTATAAAACCGTGTTTGGTTATGGCGGTACCGGCAATGCCGACATGAATAGCCGCCTGGAGAGTATCGCCGCTAATATCAAAGCTGATGGCGTAATCATCTATACGGTGCAATTTGCGAATTCCGGCACCAGCCTTCAGACATTGATGAAAACAGTCGCGAGCGGTCCAAACGCACCCTACTACAATTACGCCCCGGACTCAGATACTCTGTCCACGATTTTCAAGGAAGTGGGCAGCCATATCTCCGAGCTGCGGTTGACGAAATAACGGGGTCTCCCCGTTGGGGCAGCGGGCAGCCGCCGCATGGATGATCCACGCGGCGGCTGTTTCCCAAAAATAGACGGCCGGCAGTTTCCTGCCGGCCGCTTCCTTTTTTATCCCTTGGGTCTATCTCAATGAATCTGCGGCCCGAAGGCCAGATCCGGCAAGAAGGTCGACAGGAACGGGATGTAAGTCACCAGTCCCAAGAACACCAGCAGGATGCAAAGCCAGGGCAATGCCGCCTTGACCACCTGCAGGATGTTCATGCCCGTTATGCCCGATGTGACGAACAGATTGAGCCCGACCGGCGGTGTGATCAGGCCGATCTCCATATTGACCACCATGATGATCCCCAGATGAATGGGATCAATGCCCAACTGCATGGCGATCGGAAACAGGATCGGTGCCATGATCAGCAAAATGGCAGACGGCTCCATGAAATTGCCCGCCAACAGCAGCAGAATATTCACAACAATCAGAAATACCCAGGGCGACAGACCCGCCCCGATAATGGTTTCCGTGATCACATGGGGAATGCGTTCCGTGGTCAGCACATGGGCAAACAGCATGGCATTGGCCACGATGAACAGCAGCATGATGGTGATCTTCGCAGCCTCTACCACCACATGGTTCACATCCTTGTGGAAAATCGACCGCGGCAACGCCATCAGCCACTCGCCAGCAGAAATCTTCTCCATGCCTTTGAGCGGCCCCATGTCACGATAAACGAAAACCGCGATGATGAATGCATAAACAGCCGCTACAGCCGCAGCCTCGGTCGGGGTGAAGATACCGCCGTATATGCCGCCCATGATGATCACAACCAACATCAGGCCCCAGACGGCTTCTCGGAAAGCCGCCCACATCTCTGAAAAGGAAGCACGCTCCATGCGGGGCATGTTTTTGATCCTGGCTGCCACATAGATGCCGATCATCAGCATCAATCCCGCAACAATACCCGGGATCACGCCTGCCATGAAAAGCCTGCCGACAGAAACATCCGTGGCCGCTGCATAAACCACCATGACGATGGACGGCGGGATCAGAATGCCCAAAGTACCGGAATTACAGATCACTCCGGCAGCAAATTCACGGCTATAGCCAGCCTTCACCATACCGGCAATCACAATGGAGCCGATAGCAACAACCGTGGCCGGTGAAGACCCGGAAACGGCGGCAAAGAACATACAGGCCAGCACACTGGCCATGGCCATACCGCCACGCAGATGACCGACACAGTCAATGGCGAACCGGATCAAACGGCGCGCCACCCCACCGGTCGACAGGAAAGCCGACGACAGGATGAAGAAGGGAATGGCCAATAGCGTATAATGTTCCATGGTTTCGAACAGCTTCAAAGCCACCGATGCCAGGGAATCGTTGGAGAAAAACAAAATGGTCAGCACGCTGGACAGGCCCAGTGAAATGGCAATGGGCGTTCCGATCAACAGCAGCGTGAACAACGCAATAAACAAAAATGCGATTTCCATCAGACACTCCCCGTCGGATCTTGTTTTTTACGGCGCTCTTCGGCGCCTTCCTCGGCGACGCGGTCCAGATATTCCTTCATGGCATCCGCTGCCTCGTTGCCCAACACCAATCCATCCTGAAGACCAGTTAAAATGCGCCAGGCGACTTGCGAAAACCGGAAAAACAGCAACGCCATGCCAACCGGGAGAATTACCATCGGCACCCATCGGGGGATCGGCAGATCTTCCGCTTCGATACCGATCTTGAACAGTTTGGCGACATATTCATATCCGCCATAGAACAGGATGGCAGCATAAACCATAGAGGCAATAACCGCGATCATCCCCAAGGTCCTTTGCCCCTTTTTACCGAACAAATTGACCACGGCATCAACGCCGAGATGGGCGTTTTTCTTGACGCCATAGGAAATGCCGAACAGAACCATCCAGGCAAACAGGTAGGTTGTGAGTTCCAGGGCCCATACCGCGCCGGAATTAAATCCGTAGCGGGCGACAACCTGGGTGAAGGTCACCAGGGTCATCGCGGCGAAAAGGAGGGCGATAACGCCCTCCTCCAGCCGATCGATCACGGAACCCAGGAAAGTTTCTTTCTGGGACATGCCCAATCTCCTTCCCGGACTAAGGTGGTGATCAGGAACCGCTCTCGTTGGAGAGCAATGCAGCGTTAATCAGATCAGAACCGATATCGCCTTCAAACTCGGCCCAGACCGGCTTCATCGCTTCAACCCATTTTGCACGCTGTTCATCCGTCAGCTTGCGCACTTCCGTACCGGCAGCGACAACTTTCTGTTTGTTCTCGAGATTAATCTGGGTGGAAAGCGTGTTCCGCTCGTTGGTCACTTCCGTCAAAATCTGCTCAAGTTCCGCCCGGATGTCAGTCGGCAGGCCGTTCCAAAAATCGGAACTGGTGATTACGATATAGTCGAGGATGCCATGGTCGGTTTCGGTGATACCGTCCTGAACCTCGAAGAATTTTTTGGTGTAGATATTGGACCAAGTATTTTCCTGACCATCAACCACGCCGGTCTGCAAGGCACCATACACTTCGCTGAACGCCATTTTCTGCGGATTAGCATCCAAGGCGCGGAATTGCGCTTCCAGGACGTCAGAGGTCTGGATCCGGAATTTCAAGCCAGAGGCATCCGCCGGAGAGATCAGCGGTTTGTTGGCGGACATCTGTTTCATGCCGTTATGCCAATAAGCCAGGCCTTTGACACCCTTGCCTTCAGCAGCATTCAACAGGGCCTTACCTTCCGCACTGGCCTGGAACCGATCCACGGCATTCACATCCTTGAACAGGAACGGCAGGTCAAAAATGCGGAATTTCTTGGTGTATTTTTCCATCTTGGACAGGCTGGGTGCAGCCATCTGGACATCACCCAGCAACAGGGCTTCCATCACCTTATTATCATTGAACAGCTGGGAGTTCGGATAAACCTCGACCCGGACCTTGCCCTTCATGCGCTCATTGACCCGCTCTGCAAACAGGGCAGCCGCCTCGCCTTTGGGATGGCCGCTGGCCGCCACCACATGCGAGAATTTAATCACGATTTCTTCAGCCTGAGCCGACAGGGATGCAGCGATCATAGCAGCCGCAGCCACTCCCAGTTTCAACATGCGCATTGCGCCTCTCCTCATTATTCAGGTTCACTTCCAAGCCCCCTGTCTGTTGCAGGGGTAATTTCGATATGCCTGATATGAGCAATCTGCATGCCAGACATGCAGCCAGCACAAAACAGACAATAAATAATTGAAAATAAACGATATTAATGAAGGAGCATTGAGTAAGATTCGTTATTTTGTCACCAATTCCGGACAATTTCAAAATCCACATTGTGCGGATTTTCACACAAATTTTATCGGCTATTCGCGAAGAAAGTCCTTTCGATCCAACCCATATTTCTTGAGCTTGTCGTAAAAGGTTTTGCGTGGCAATCCGAGGCTTTCGTAAGCCTGTTTGGCTGATCCTCTGGCTTCTGCCAGCGCCTGCTCGATCAAATGGCGTTCGAATGCTTCGACCTGATTGACAAGAGGGCTTCCCTGCACATCTTTTCGGACCTGGAGAATGTTCCCTGATAATGGCGGCAGCCCGAGAACAAATCGTTCTGCCGAGTTTTTCAACTCCCTGACATTTCCCGGCCAGTCATGGGACATCAGGCCCAGCAGCAGATTCTGGTCCGGCATGGGGTTATCCCTGCCATGACGTTTAGCAGCCTGACCGGCAAACAAAGTGAAAAGCAGGGGAATATCCTGCTTGCGATCCCGCAATGCAGGAATATTGATCGATACAACATTCAACCGATAATAGAGGTCTTCTCGGAAATCTCCCCGGCCACTGGCTTCAAGCAGATCCACTTTGGTCGCGGCAATGACCCGGACATCCAGGGGAATCATTTCATTCCCCCCCAGCCGCTCTAACGCCCGCTCTTCCAGGACGCGCAACATTTTGACCTGCAGATCCATCGGCATGCTCTCGATCTCGTCGAGAAAAATCGTGCCGCCGGTTGCATATTCAAACTTACCGATCCGTCGTTTCTGCGCGCCGGTGAAAGCCCCTGCTTCATGGCCAAACAATTCGCTTTCAATAATATTATCTGGAATCGCACCGCAATTGATGGCCACAAAACGCCCCTTGGCTCGGGGACTGTGGTTATGCAGGCAGCGTGAGACAATCTCCTTGCCGGCCCCGGTTTCCCCCAGAACCAAAATATCGGCCGCAGTATCGGCAACTGAACGGATATCCTGTCGCAGAGCGCGCATCGGATCTGAACGGCCGATCAAAACAGATGACAGGCCATCAGACTGTTCCAGTTGTTGGGTCAGGTTACGGTTCTGCAAGATCAAGCTTCGCTTTTCCAACCCTCGCCGGACCACATCGATCAGCCTATCCGTTTCAAACGGTTTTTCGATGAAATCATAAGCCCCTGCCCGCATGGCTTCCACAGCCAGCGCCACATCGCCATGTCCGGTCACAAGAATGACCGGAATATCGGGGTCTATTGCCTGAATTCTAGAGAGCAAAGCCATCCCGTCTTCGTTGGGCATGCGTACATCCGTAACAACAACCCCGGGAAAAGATCGGGAGATATGATCCATCACACCACTGGTGGATGGAAAGGCAAGGCAGGGCATATCCTCGATCTCGAAAGCCTGGCCGCAGGAGAGCCGGATCGGCTCTTCATCATCCACCAAAAGGATTGTCGGGTCACTCATGCCACCTGTTCCGTATGTTTATTGGCTTCTTGCAAAACCGGCAGGGCAATGCAGAATTCCGCGCCACCCGAATCTTTGTTCGACACACTAAGAAGACCATGGAAGTCTTTAATAATATTGTAAGAAATAGACAGCCCAAGACCAAGGCCCTCACCGATTTCCTTCGTTGTAAAAAAGGGATCAAAGATCCGTTCAGTCGGCTCCACGGCAATGCCAGGCCCGCTATCGGCCACGAAAATCCTGCATTGCGCCCCCTCGGACATAGTGCGGATGGTCAGATATTTTTGCCGATCCTCTCGCATCGCATCCATGGCATTGCCAATCAGGTTGACCAACACCTGCTGCAGTCGCTGAGCGTCCGCATTAATCATGATCGGCTGGCTTGAAGGGGAGTATTGCAGATCTATCCCGTCCCGTTCCAGACGGGCCCCCATGAAGAGAAGGCTGTCCTTGATCACGAGATTCAGATCAACAGGTTGTAACGTGCCAGAACTCTCCCGGGCGAATGTTTTAAGATGACGGATGATATCGGCCATCCGTGAAATGAGATCCGAGATCACTTCCAGATTACGCCCTGCCTGTTCAGGTTTATCCCGGTCAATCAGTTTCACCGCATTTTCCGCATAGGCCTTGATGGCGGTCAGCGGCTGGTTTAACTCATGACTCAGGCCTGCTGACATCTGTCCCAGAGCTGCCAGTTTAGCGGCCTGAACCAGTTCATTTTGTGTTTGACGCAGTTCTTTCGTACGGCTTTCAACCCGGCTCTCCAGTTCATGGGTGAATTTTTCCAACTGTTCACGCGCATGCTGTTGCGCGCTAAGTCTATCCCGCATTTCCCTGCGTTTGCCTGACATTGTATAAAGTGTCAGTGCAACAAGGGCCGAAACAATCCCTGCCAGAACGGTAATCATATCGGCTTGCGCCGACGCTTCCCGGATTGGGGTTAATAGGGAAAGATACCAATCCACGTCCAGCATCGGTTTGGTCAACCGCAAAAAGGTTTTATTGACGGGCGGCCCCTCACCCGATGCCGGCAATATCAAAAGCCGCAAACCGTCTTCGGTCACTGCGCTCTCCTGCACCGGAAGCGGCTTGATGGCAACATCCTGATAGCGTCGGCTTTCACCGATTTCGTCCAAAGTGGCGGCGGGAAGCTCAGTCAGCGACCGAAAAACCCAATCCCGGCGATTGGACATGAAAACGACACCATGCAGATCGGTGACCAGGGCGGTCAAATCCCTGTCGTTGAAAATCCCTTCCAAGGCGGCCACGTCCACCTTGACGACCAGGACCCCCATGATGCGGTCATTTACCCTGACCGGACTGGCAAAATAATGACCGCGCCGCCGTGATGTCGTGCCCAGGGCTGAATATTGACCAAGCTTTCCTTTGACGGCTTCCTGATAGTAGGGTCGGTATGCGAAGTTTTTTCCGACAAATGAATCGGCTTGTCTGTGATTACTGGCGGCCAGCGTAGTCGCATCTTGCTGCAGGAGATAAATCTCATCGGCCCCGGTCAGATCCCTTATCTCCAAATAAAGGGCATTGGCAGCCATGACCCGGTCTTTGGACGTCGGATCGGAAAGCAAATTCTGGGTGACCGGGTGCTTGGCCAGGACAGCAGGTAAGGTCCGGTATTTTTGCAACTCCCCACGAAGGGCTGAGACATAAAGCGTCAGTTTACGCTGCCCATCCGCTTCCAGCTCAAGAAGATAAAATCGTTTGGTGGCCCCGTGGAGTTGCCACAGCATCAGCGCGGTCACAACGAGGAATATCAACAGGCCGAAAAGAAACCGCGGCCGCCGGTAAAACGGGTGTCTTTTGTCCGGAATAAAAGGCTCCGGGTGGTATGTTCGTTCCTGGTCCAAAGAAAAATTCACTTCGATAGGTTAGGCCGCGCCTGTCCCTTTTGACCTAGCACATCCTATCAACTTTGAAAAAGGCTCGCTGCAATTGCCAAGCTAATCAAGACCCGTTAACGTTTCCACCAATGATAACGGTCGTCGAAGGCCAAGGGATGCAAATGTCCCCTCTATTGAACAGGTGGGAAGAACATATGGAAATTCAGGATTTAGCGCATTTTCAGGCTTTCTGTAATGCGCTTAGTTTGGTGCTTTTGACAGTGGCGTATTTCTTTATCCGCAGCGGTCGGCGGGAGGCGCATAAACGCACAATGATCGGCGCGATTACCGTATCTGCCATCTTCCTAGCATCCTACCTGACCTATCACTATCATATCGGTCAGACCCCGTTTTCAGGGGAAGGATTTATCCGTCCTGTCTATTTCACCATCCTGATCATTCATATCCTGGCGGCTGTCATCTGCCTGCCGATGATCATCACAACCATTTTGCGAGCCTGGAAAAAGCGGTTCGACCGGCATAAGGCCATTGCCCGATACACATTGCCGCTATGGCTGTTTGTTTGTGTCAGCGGCCTGGTAGTTTATGCCATGGCATTCCATATCTATCCGCCATCCGCTTGAGGCCATTATGACAGCTTATGGTGAATTGCGAGCCTGGACACTGATTTCGCTCATCGCGCTGGCCCTCTCGGGCGTTATCGTGATTGCCGTGCTGGCAGCCCGCGTGCCGGTGATTTATGATTTCGCGCTTTGGTCTGATCCGCCGACCTTTCGAAAAGGCCTGGTTGGCCATGTGATTTTTTCCTTTGTCGTCTGGTTCTTATCTGTAGCGGGCACACTGATGGCCTATGCCCGTCTCAAGGCGGATATCAAAGACGGAAGAAATCTTGTCGGTCTGCTGGCCATTGCACTGACATCGCTTGGATTTGCAGGATTGGTTCTCCCGACCTTCATGCCTTCCGCCCTGCCATCCTTGAACAATTATGTTCCGATCCTCAACGATCCACTTTATTATGGCGGCCTGATCTTGCTGTTTTCCAGTCTAGCCCTGATCAGCCTGCGCCACCTTTTTTCCCTCAAATCAGCCAGTATGCGCGCCTCAAGCCTGGGCTATGCCCTGGGCGCTTTGGCCTTGATTTATCTGGTCGCCCTTGGCTGTTTTTTAATAGCGCGTTTTCAGATCCCGGATGGACTGGATGATCTTGCCTTTAACGAACTGATTTTCTGGGGCGGCGGCCATGTATTGCAATTTTTTAACACCGCAATCCTGATCATCTGCTGGATCATTATCGCCCGCCGAATCTGGAACAGCGATTTATTGAATGCCCGTATTTTTGCGCTGTTAATGCTGGTGCTGGCGCTGTCGACCCTGCCGGGACCGGTGAGCTATTTCCTGATGGAATTGACCTCAACAGACCACAAAACCTTTTTCACGGAGATGCTGCGCTATGGCCTGGTTCTCCCGCCGACCGCCGTTGGCCTCGCTATTTTGCTGAAATTGTCCGAAAAGGGTGGATTACGCTTAGGAGATTATCTCTCGGTTGCGCTTCTGACTTCTCTTTTCATGTTTAATCTCAGTGGTGTATTCGGGCTTTTGCTGGATGGCAGCGACACCCGTGTTCCGGCCCATTACCATGCGGCCATCGGCAGCATCCAGATCGTGCTGATGGCGGTATATTTCCAGGTGATCCTGCCCGAACTGGGCACCCCTGAGATCACCGGAAAATGGGGAAAACGCATGCTTCTGGCGCAGTTTTATATGTATGGCATCGGTCAGACCATTCATGCCATCGGCCTGTTTTTGGCCGGCGGCCATGGGGTCCAGCGGAAAACATCTGGCGCCGACCAGGCCCTGGATAGTGTGGAAAAGAAGATCGCCGCCGGTGTTTTTGGCCTGGGTGGCGGACTTGCGATTCTTGCGGGCGCCATCTTTGTGATCATGGCACTTCGATTGCTGCTGAAGAAATCGCCCAATGCGCCGATTCCCGTAAAAAGTGTGACCTAATATCTTAAAACATGGAACAACGGCCCGGGCCGGTGCGAAATATTGTCGCACCGTCCCCTGGCTTATTTAGGGATCTCACACATTTTTGCGAATCCGCGGGTTCCTGCGGTATGCATAACTTTGCCAGAAGTTTTTGATCACAGTTTACTTGTTGATAGCAATATAATTTTCCGGATTTTCTATGTTGTATTCAGAATCTATCCGGGCCATAGTTCCAAGTAATAAAAAAACAAAAAGTACGTTCTCAACAAAAAAATTAGTAAGCGTACAGGGATGTTAAAATGGGCAACTATCTGCAGTTGGCGAAACTCCGTATTGGAGTGATGATCGCCATGACTGCCGTCGTCGGCTATCTGGCGACAGTGGAAAAAGGTAAAATAGAGTTCTCAGAATTGATGGTTCTGGTTCTGGCAATGATGCTGGGCTCAGCCTCTTCTTCTATCTTCAATCACTTTTATGACCGGGATATTGACCGGTTGATGCCACGCACGGCCAAACGGCCCTTTGCACAGCGTGCCATCCGCAATCATAACCTTGTGCTGTTGATCGCAGCCAGCTGTCTGGCTGCCGGATGCGGCATCGCGATCTGGATGTTTAACCCGGTTGTGGCAACCCACCTGTTCCTGGGGGCCTTCTTCTACGGTATCGTTTATACGGTCTGGCTGAAACGGCGCAATCTCTGGAATATCGTCATTGGCGGTATGGCCGGCTCCTTTGCCGTGCTCGCGGGCGCAGCGGCGGTTAATCCGGACCAATGGTTTTTGCCCATGCTGCTGGCGGTGGTGCTGTTTTTCTGGACCCCATCCCATTTCTGGGCGCTGGCGATTAAATTGAAGGATCAATATGCCAAGGCCGGCGTGCCAATGCTGCCGGTTGTGGTCGGCAATCGCCGAACCGCTTATTGGATTTTTGTAAATACCGTTCTGTTGGTTGGCTCCTCCCTACTGCCCTGGGCATTCGGGGAGTTGGGCCACATATATGGCATCGGTGCTGTCTTGTCCGGTATCTATTTGATTTACTGGAATATCCGACTTCTGAAGCGACCGGAAGAAGACGTCGCTATGAAGAATTTCTTCGCTTCCATGAAATATCTGATGGCGCTGTTCATCGCTGTCATCATGGATGTTCATCTGCCGTTTTGAGGTCCGGCCGGAGATCCGGCCTCTGACGGATAAGAGTACGCCCGGACCGGGACATAATCCGGGTATCTAAAATAAGGGGAGTTGATCGCCATGAGGTGGTTTGGTTTGTTTCGTGCAAGCGGAACTTTAAGTGCGTTACTCGCCATCCTCTTCCTATCGCCTGCGGCCTATGCCGATTCCGGTGAAATGGGAGATTGGGGTGTCTGGATGAGAGAGTCAGTCACACCCGTGATGGATAAAATTCACGAGCTGAATAATATTTTGCATATCATCAGTGTCGTAATTGTTCTGTTTATTCTGGTTCTGTTGGTTATTGTCTGCGTGCGTTTCCGCGCCAGCAAAAACCCGGTGCCCTCAAAAACATCCCATAACACCAAACTGGAGATCCTCTGGACGACCATCCCGATCCTCATCCTGGTGATGATTGCGGTGCCAAGCTTCCGCCTGCTCTATTTCATGAATGATTCGTCTGATGCGGAAATGACCCTGAAAATCACGGGCAACCAATGGTTCTGGACTTATACCTATCCGGATCATGACGACCTCACTTTTGATGCTTTCCTCGTCGCGGAAGAAGATCTGGAAGATGGACAGCCACGCCTTCTCACAACGGACAATCCGGTTGTGCTGCCAGCCAACACCAAAATCCGGCTGATCGGCACCTCCGTTGACGTGATCCATGCCTGGGCCATGCCGCAGTTTGGCGTGAAATTCGACACCGTGCCTGGGCGCCTGCAAGAAGCCCCCGTCTTTGTCACCAAGGAAGGGACTTATTACGGCCAATGTTCGGAGCTTTGCGGCGTTGACCATGGGTACATGCCCATTGAAGTCCGCGTTGTTCCCCGCGAGGAATTCGACACCTGGATCGAAGAAATGAAAGAAGAATATGCGGATAATTCCGGCACCACGCCTGTGAATTCCGCCCCGGCAGGTGTGTCCCTTGCCCTGGGCAGCCAGGCCGAAGTGACCGAGGAGAGCAAACAATGAGCGATCATCCAAGACCAACCGGTTGGAAACGC
This sequence comes from Aestuariispira insulae, assembly GCF_003385955.1. Taxonomy (GTDB): domain Bacteria; phylum Pseudomonadota; class Alphaproteobacteria; order UBA8366; family Aestuariispiraceae; genus Aestuariispira; species Aestuariispira insulae. The sequence goes on along the minus strand of NZ_QRDW01000004.1, from coordinate 134,522 downwards.
TGGGTCTATTCCACCAACCATAAAGATATCGGTACCATGTACCTTATCTTTTCAATTATCGCCGGTATCATCGGCGGCGCCATCTCAATCTATATCCGCGCCGAACTTGCCGATCCGGGAATCCAGCTGATCGGAGACGACAAGCAATTTTATAATGTCTTGGTCACGGCCCATGGATTGATCATGGTCTTCTTTGTGGTCATGCCTGCCCTGATCGGCGGATTTGGAAACTGGATTGTGCCATTGATGATCGGGGCGCCTGATATGGCCTTCCCGCGGATGAACAATATCAGCTTCTGGCTGTTGCCACCCGCTTTCATCCTGCTGCTTCTGGCGGGGTTCACCGATGGCGGTGCCGGTACCGGTTGGACGGTCTATCCGCCGCTCAGCACCACCGGCCATAGCGGTATGGCGGTCGATTTTGCTATTCTCGCCCTGCATATCGGGGGTGTTTCATCAGTTCTCGGTGCCGTGAACTTCATTGCGACCATATTCAACATGCGGGCAAAGGGTATGACCCTTCATAAAATGCCGCTGTTTGTCTGGTCCATGTTGGTAACCGCATTCCTGCTCCTGCTCTCCATCCCGGTATTGGCAGGCGCGTTGACCATGCTGTTGACCGACAGGAATTTCGGCACCGCCTTCTTTGACCCGGCCGGTGGCGGTGACCCGCTTCTGTTCCAGCATTTGTTCTGGTTCTTCGGCCATCCGGAAGTCTATATCATGATCCTGCCGGCCTTCGGCATCATCAGCCACATCATCTCCACCTTTTCCAAGAAACCGATTTTCGGTTATCTGGGTATGGTTTATGCGATGGTGGGCATCGGCGGTATCGGCTTCATCGTCTGGGCGCATCACATGTACACTGTTGGCATGGATGTGAATACCAGGGCCTATTTCCTGGCGGCCACCATGGCCATTGGGGTCCCGACAGGCATCAAGGTCTTTTCCTGGATCGCCACCATGTGGGGCGGCTCCATTGAATTCAAGGTTCCCATGCTTTGGGCTATCGGTTTCATCTTCCTGTTCACCGCAGGGGGCGTGACCGGCATCGTGCTTGCGAATACCGGCGTGGATGTTGCCTTCCACGATACCTATTACGTGGTTGGGCATTTCCATTATGTCCTTTCGCTGGGGGCTGTTTTTGCCATGTTCGGCGGGCTCTATTACTGGATCGGGAAAATGTCCGGACGTCGTTACCCCGAAGGACTTGCCAAGATTCAATTCTGGCTGACCTTCATTGGCGTGAACCTGACTTTCTTCCCGATGCATTTCCTGGGTCTGAACGGCATGCCACGCCGTATTCCGGACTATCCTGATATGTTCGCCGGCTGGAACCATGTGGCTTCTGTCGGTTCTTATATCACCGGCGTTGCTACACTTCTGTTCCTCTATGTCATGTGGGTTACCTTCCGCAATCCGGAAAAAGTGGCCGACAATCAGTGGGGAGAAGGTGCTACGACGCTGGAATGGACCCTGTCCTCGCCGCCGCCGGAGCATAATTTCGAGGAACCGCCGGTTCTGGCCAATCATCCGGCTGAATAAGGGAGCGACCAGATGACCGGTTTTGGGGCAAGGATTGCGGATTGTTTCATGGGCATGACCGATGACATTCGCCCTTTCCCCTGCCGGGACAGACAGGATTGAAACAGATGGATGTGAAACGCAAAAACCGAAATTTGGCATTGGTGTTGGCAGGCATTGCCTGCGGTATGGTCGGCATGGCCTATCTTTCCGTGCCGCTCTACCAGCTCTTTTGTCAGGTTACCGGTTTTGGCGGCACTCCCAATGTGGACCAACAGGCACAGGCCCCGGGCGGTGACGGCACCATGATGACCATTCGGTTCAATGCCGACATCACCAAAGGCTTGAAATGGGAATTCAAACCGGATCAAAAAGCGATCCAGATCCCCATCGGTGAAGAAGGCCTGACATTCTACAAGGCCCGCAATCTGGACGATTCAACGACCAGGGGCGTTGCAACCTTCAACGTCACACCGCTGAAAGCAGCCCCCTATTTCGTCAAAGTTGACTGTTTTTGTTTCAGTGACCAGAGCCTGGCGCTGGAAGAAAGCGCAGACCTGCCTGTCACATTTTATGTCGACCCCGCGATCCTGACTGACCCGACGACCCGGGAAGTCAGGACCATCACCCTTTCCTATACCTTCTTCCCGGCCAAAGAGGATAGCAACGGCAATGACCTTGCCGCAGCCCCTGAGGAAGAATCGGTGGAACAAGCAATTCGGGAGAATTGATATGTCAAAAGCGATGGATGAATTTCATCTTGTACGGCCCAGTCCCTGGCCTTTCGTCGGTTCCATTTCGGCTTTAGTGGCAGCAATCGGCCTCGTGTATTTCATGCATAATGAAACACCATGGCTTCTGCTGGCCGGTCTGGCAGGCGTCATTTTCACCATGTTTGTGTGGTGGCGTGACGTCATCATGGAAGCCTACAAGGAAAACGCCCATTCCACACGTGTCCGGGTGGGATTGCGGTTGGGTGTTGCTCTGTTCATTGTTTCGGAAGTGATGTTCTTCGTGGCCTTTTTTTGGGCCTTCTTCTGGCAGGGCGGGCTCAACCCGGTTACAGAGGTCTGGCCGCCGGAGAATATTGAGACTTTCAATCCTTGGGGCCTGCCGCTGATCAACACCGTCATCCTGATCACCTCCGGTGTCGTCCTGATGTGGGGTGCCAAAGGCATTAAAAACGGCAACAAAGGCCAGCTGATGACCGGGATCGGGCTTGCTGCCCTGCTCGGCTTCATCTTCATCGGCTTGCAGGCCTATGAATATAGCGAAGCGGCCTTTGCCCTGGGCGAGGATTTCTTCGATGAAGATACCATCTATCCTTCAACCTTCTTCCTCGCCACCGGATTTCATGGTTTCCATGTCTTTGTCGGTGCAGTTTTCCTGCTGGTCTGTTTCTTCCGGGCCAAGGATGGCCACTTCACCGAAGAAGGTCATGTTGGATTGGAAGCAGCGGAATGGTACTGGCATTTCGTCGACGTGGTTTGGGTCTTCCTGTTTATTTTCGTCTATGTGGTTTACCAGTAACCAACAGACATAATTGACTAATCTGAAAGGGGCGTCTAACGACGCCCCTTTTTGTTTCGTGAACGCCAAGGGGAAACAATATTATTCTAGTAAATTCATTTATTTAGTGAATAGTATCCTCTGAGATTGGCTCGATAGCGACATATCGGCCCTGAACGGTTCGGGAAACAGGCCCCAGGATGACCTCGCAAATAGACCAAACCGCACGTATCGGTTTTCTAATGACCCCTAAATGTTCGATGATGGCATTCGCCTCCGCCATTGAACCGCTGCGAGCTGCCAACCGCCTGTCCGGCAAAGAGCTTTATGACTGGGTCCTGATAACATCCGACGGCGCCCCCGTCAGTGCCAGTAACCGGATTGAAATCGTCCCCAATTGCAGTATCGATAACGCCCCGGATCTCAACATGGTCTTCATTGTCGCCGGGATCGATTATGAAACCTATGATGATCAGCATGTCTTTGCCTGGCTCCGGCGTCTGGATCGGCATGGCACCCCCATCGGAACGTTCAGTTCGGCGTCTTATATCGCCGCCAAAGCCGGGCTGTTGGAGGGATATCGCTGCACAATTCACTGGGAGGATGCCATCGGTTTCCGCGAAACCTATCCCCATATTGAGCTTACCGGCAGCATGTTCGAGATCGACCGCAACCGATACACCAGCGCCGGCGGCACTTCGGCCATGGATCTGATGCTACATATCATTGCCAGGGACCATGGATCCGAGCTGGCTTCCGATATATCCATGCAATTCCAGCATGACCGGATCCGGGATCAGGCCGACCAACAGCGCATGTCCCGAAAACTGTTGCTGGCCACCAAGTCCGAAAAACTCCTTACTGCCATCAATCTGATGGAAAGCAATCTGGAAACCCCGATCAGCCCTGCAGAGATTGCGGAAACGGTCGGCCTGTCCGTACGACAGATGGAGCGCTTATTCCAACAGCATATCGGCCAGCCCCCTGCCCGCTTTTACATGGAATTACGGTTGGAACATGCCAGACTGCTGCTGGTGCAGACGGGATTGCCCATTGTCGAAGTGGCCGTGGCCAGCGGGTTTGTCTCCCATTCCCATTTTGCCAAATGCTATCGCCAGCATTTCAACCGAAGCCCCATGGAAGAACGACGGCGCAAGCTCTAGTCCACAGGATTAAGCAAGTCATCCAGCAAGGGGATGATTAAATAGCCAGGCGTATCCAATGTCAGGATGCTCTCCATCAGCCTCTTTGTTCTAGCCTGCCCCAATACAGGTTTTGCCAACTCATCAAATTTCAGCGCCAGACGACCATCAGCGATTGGGGTATCCGGATCGCCCGCGGCTTTAGTATCCGGGCTTTCAAGCATCCGCCCATCCTTCAGGAGGATCTCCGCCCGGGCCCAACGTTCCGCCGGGAAACGATCATTGAATTTGCCATTCTCTTCAATCCGGATGCGTCCACAAAGCTGGATCACATCCGGATCGGTTAACCCCGCACCCGAGATATGTGCCGCGTTGATCGCACCATATTTCAGCGCGACCGCCAATGGAAAGCTAATGCCATATTGTGCCTGTTCCGTATCGGTTGGCAGCCCCTGGAACAAGCGGCATCCTTGATGAAAGGTATGGATGGTGACGGCTTCGATCTCATCACCGTCAACGTCATGACTAGCCTTCAGTGAGAGTGCCGCCGCTATGGCTGGCTGCGCCCAACGGCAAACCGGATAGAGTTTGAAATACTGTTCATGGATGCGCCAATTATCTCCAAGTTCTTGCCAAAGTGGTGCTGATTTCCGATCTTCGACCAAGAGAGCGGGCGCACCGCTAAAACCATCCTGGGCAAGATAGGCGGCACTTACCCCTGCCATCGCCCCCCAACCGGACCCGTCTTTCAACATGGTCGGGTGGTCTATTACCCGCATCATCTGGCTGCGTGGGCCATGATATTCCGCGATCCCCAAAGCGTGTCGGGCTGCATCCATGTCCAAGTTCATTATACGCGCGCCAAGTGCTGCACATGTGATGGCATTCCAGGCCCCGGAGGTATGATAATCGCATGCCGTATCATGCAGGGCGATGCCCATACGCGTCCCAATCTCATAACCAATCACCAGGTCGGTCAGAAGATCCTGTCCTGTTCGATCCCTTCCAAAGGCATCATAATAGGCGAGAATCGCCGGCAAAATTGCGCAGCCCACATGTCCTTTTGTCAAGGCATGACCATCATGGCAATCAAGCCCGTCAATCATTGATCCACCCGCCAGCGCCGCGCCCGGCGCGGAGACCGGCCTTCCATCAAAGAGCATTCTGGACGCTTGCTCACCAGCGCCGAAAAACCGTGCCGCATGGGATCGGATGATATGGGGCCCCGGCAGAGTGCTGCCACCGGCCGCTGTGCCGATAAGGTCTAGCAGGCATATTTTGGCCTGCTGGATCACGTCTCCGGACAGGTCTTCAAACCTGGTCTCACACAAGAATGTTAGAAAGCCTCTAATTTGTGACATTTGCGGTGGCCTTTCTTGCACTGTCATGATGACATTGAACCATTGGCAGAACCGCCGGTCCGAACCGGTTTTGCCATTCTCTGTTCCGCAAACGACACCGGAACAATTCGATGAAAACCATGGTGCCGCGTCTGTGCCTAACGATTAATCCTTGGTTTTTGACCAGAATCAGTGCAGAAATAATCTGACCGTTTGGTCAAGATAATAAGGTCAAATTTGAACGGGTGAGTTAGGTATGGCGACTGATACTGCCAACGGTAATGGCCGGCACAAGGCGGCAATCCGCCGGGAAAATGAAGCGATCATCCTCCAAGCGGCCGAGGAATTGTTCGCCGAGTTCGGCCTCAAGGGCGCGACCATGGACAGGATAGCCAAAAGAGCGGGCGTGCCCAAGGCAAATGTTCATTACTATTTTTCCACCAAGAATGATCTCTATCAGCGATTGATCGAAGACATCTGTGATCAATGGCTGCAGGCCGCCATGGTATTTGACCAGGAGACCGACCCGGCCACGGCATTGTCCGGCTATATCAGTGCCAAGATGGATCAGTCACGCGCCCGCCCACATGGTTCCAAGGTATGGGCCAATGAGATTATCAGCGGTGCGCAATTCACCCATGACTATATTGCCGGCCATGTGCGCGAATGGCTGGAAGGGCGCGAGCTTGTGATCCGACGCTGGATCGCAGAAGGCAAGATGGATCCGATTGAACCGCGACCACTGATGTTCATGATCTGGGCCATTACCCAGCATTTTGCCGATTTCGGCCGCCAGATCGAGATTTTGAATGATGATAAGCCACTTGATGACGAAGCTTTCGAGAGCGCCAAGGAAACAGTGACCCGGGTTATCCTGAAAGGCGTCGGGGTCGCCTGAGCGCCCCCTGTCCCCTATCAACCTAATACCGAGAAACTGCTATTCCGGTTCACCTCGCGCAGGCGCGAGCAGAATTTCATACTGACCGTCTCACCGATTTGTTCCAGATAGACTGAGACCGGATCGGCGTCATGATCATGACCCGCCTCGCATTTTTCAATCAGTTCCGCCATCATCACTGCGGCAACCGGAGCGTTTTTGAATTGATTGCCGCTGGTACCGATGGCCAGATAGAAACCGGGCAGATCTGATTTGTCATAAATCGGTATCCAGTCGTCGGTCACATCATATAGATCGACCACCCCCTTTACACTGTCCGCGATCGGCAGACCTGTCACCCGCTGCGCCGCACGCAGCGCCAGAGTGCGTGTCTGATCGGTCAAGGCGCGGTTAAAATCATCCGGATCAACCCATTCGCGTTCATCACAATCCGGATCTTCGCTGCCAACCAGGATATGGTTGCCCACTTCCGGGCGCAGATAGGCACAGGTGTCATTGTCGGAAAAAATTGTGCCGTCCTTCTCGAAATCGAAACCAACAGGCGACGGCACATGGGCCACTTCATGGCGAAGCGCCCGAGTCTTGATATTCATGCCTGCCTCGACACCCGCCATCCTGTTAATCACGGAAGAATGCGGTCCGGCAACATTCACCACCACCGGTGCATCCAGCCGGGTGCCATCGTCCAGGGTGATCCCGGCCACACGGCCGTCTTCCTGCCTGATCTCGGCAACCGAAGCATTAAAGCGGAATGCCGCGCCGTGTTTTTCGGCCGCCCGCTGCAGGTTATGGGTCGCCAGTTGCGGATCGCTGATGTAGCCTCCTTGCGGGAACCAGGCGGCCCCTTCGATCATCTCGCCATTGGATTTGCCGAATTCCGGATCATCTGGCCGTTTGGCCGGCGAAAAGGACTGCAGGTCGAGCACAGGCAAACGTTGTTTCAACCCCGCGTTATCCAACACTTCATACGGAATTTTCAATCGGTCGGCCGTTGCCAGGATTTCTTTTAGATGGTTATTCTCCGGGGTTCGCAAAAGAATGCAGCCGCATTCATGATAGATCGCGTTGCCCCGCTCATCCTCGATGCCCAGATAATCATTCCACTGCTCCCAATAGCGCGTGCCCTCAAAGGCCATGGCACAGCCTTCAAAAGTGGAATAATAGGTGCGGATAATGGCGCAGCTATTGGCGGTTGAGCCGTAGCCAGAAGCCGGGTTGCGGTCGACATTCAAAGTGCGTTTGCCCCGTTTGGCCATTTCAAAGGCGATATTGGCTCCAATGATCCCGGCCCCGATGATGATGGCATCATAGCTGTTCGACATGTCTCTCTAATCCTTCCTGTCTCTTATTGGCGCAGTTTCAGACCCTTGGGGTCAAACAGCGGTTCTTCGTGCAGGGTCACCTGCCGTTCTTCGTCAATAATCTTCATCCAATAATCACTGCCGGGCATGGCCTTGTCCGTCTTCACCATTGCCAGGGCCACCGTTTTACCAAGCGTGTAGCCATAGGCGGCAGATGAAATCACCCCGATGCATTCATCCCCTTTCATCAACGGTTCGCCGCCGATGGGATCAGCATTGTTCGGCCCGTCTTCCACCGTCAGAAAACAGAGTTTGTAGTCCGGCACATAGTCGGGGTCCCGGAATTTCAGGACAGCCTCCCGGCCAACGAAATCCCCTTTGTCGAATTTAACAAACCGACCCAATCCGCAATCAAACGGATTATATTCCAAAATGAATTCCCGGCCCCAGCCGCCATATCCCTTTTCCAGGCGCATGGAATTAAGCGCCCGGATACCGATCTCTCTCAGACCGTGCTTTTCTCCTGCTTTCAGGATGGTTTCATAGACAGCCACCTGCTGGCTGGCCGGCATATAGACCTCATATCCCGCTTCGCCGGTAAAAGAGACCCGCATGACAATGCATCGTGCCTGCCCGATATTCATCTCGCGCGATGTCAGGAAAGGGAATGCCTCATGGGAAACATCCTCTCCGGTTAAATCCCTCAACAAAGCCCTGGCATTCGGGCCGGAGATGGAAAAACCGGCATGACTGTCGGACCAGCTTTCATAACGGACGCCATCAGCCGGTAGGAAGCGGTCAAACCAGCGTTTGTGAAAATATTCCGCGACCCCGGCCCCGATCAGCAGGAACCGCTCCGCCGTCAACCGGGTCACGGTAAAGTCGCCGATCACGCCGCCTTTTTCGTTGAGCATGGGACAAAGCGCCACACGGCCGGTCTTGCTTGGCACTTTATTGGTGACCAACCGATCCAGCCATGCCTCTGCCTTGGGGCCTTCAATGATATAGCGGCCATAAATTGATGTATCCAGAAGCCCGACGGTTTCGCGGGTCGCCCGGCATTCATCGCCGACCACATCGAACCAGTTGGCCCGACGAAAACTATTCTGGTCTTTTGGCTCCATGCCTTTTGGTGCGAACCAGAGCGGGTATTCCCAGCCAAGTAACGCGCCGAAGACCGCACCACGCGCCTTCTGACGGTCATAAACCGGCCTTGTCCTGTTGGGGCGACCCGCGGGGCGTTCATCATTGGGAAAGATGATCCGGAATCTTGTCGAGTAGTTTTCCTCGGTGCGCGCCAACACATAATTCTGATTGGCAAAGCGACCAAACCTGGCCGGATCGAGGAAGAATATATCCAGACTGGGCGCGCCCTCGACGATCCATTCCGCCAGAAGCTTGCCCAAACCGCCCGACTGGCTGAAACCCGCCATCACCCCAGAGGCGATATAATAGTTTTCCACATCCGGCATCGGTCCGATCAGCGGCAACGCATCAGGCGACCAGATCATCGGGCCATTCACCACACGCCGTACACCGGCGTCCGCCATACAGGGAATACGTTCCATCCCCTGCATGATATTCTCTTCCATACGGTCAAGCGCGTCGGGGAACAGCTCATGACCGAAATCCAGAGGTGTTCCGTCCACCCAGACATGATGCCCTTCTTTTTCATAGGCCCCAAACAGCAATCCCTGCCCTTCCTGACGGGTATAAAACTCCATGTCGCTGTCATGAAGGATTGGCAATTCGAAATCCAATGCCTCAATGGCCGGAATGCTCTCGGTCACCATATATTGGTGTTCCATCGGCATCAGCGGGATATCCAATCCGGCCAGCTTGCCCACTTCCCTTGCCCACAGGCCCGCCGCATTGACCACAACATCGGCAATGACCGTACCCTCATCCGTTACAACCTCCCAGCGGCCATCGGGCAATTGATTGGTTTCGGTCACCGGACAGAAGCGATGCACCTTGCCGCCATTCATTTTGCCGCCCTTGGCATAGGCATGGGGTACCCCATTTGGATCCACGTGGCTTTCCTTGGGTTCGAACATGCCGCCGATAACCTTGTCGATGTTTAAGACCGGCATTTTCTCCTTGCATTGCTCGGGCGTTAGCAGCTCGGATTCGAGCCCCATCAAGCGGGCACGGCTATGCAGGATCTGGATCTGGTCCCAGCGTTCTGGGGTATTGGCGAGATAAAGTCCCCCACAGGGATGAATACCGCAGGATTGTCCGGTTTCCGCTTCCAAAGCTTCGTATTGCATGACGGTGTAATGCTGGATTTTAAGCATATTGGCCACATCATGCAGGATCAGGTTGGCCGCCGCCGCATGCCAGGTGGACCCGGAGGTCAATTCGGACCTCTCCAACAGCAGGACATCCTTCCAGCCCAGCTTTGTCAGGTGATAAAAAATGCTGCAGCCGACGATCCCGCCACCGATCACAACCGCCTGTGCCCTTTCTTGAATGGCCAATACCCTCACTCCCTTGAATTCATTATTACGTCAGCGGCGCGCCGCCTTCGGCGACTCGGCGGTCAACATAGGCATCCAACTCTTCTTCAATGGCCGGATCCATCAGCGGACGCTCATAATCCACCAATAGTTTCTTGTAGATCCGGTTTGCCCGTTCGGTTGCAGTCAGTCCGCCCAATTCTGACCAGTTTTCATAATTGTTCCAGTCAGATAGCATCGGTGCATAAAAAGCGGTTTCATAGCGCGCCAGTGTATGGGCCGTGCCAAAGAAATGCCCACCCGGCCCCACCTCGTTGATCGCATCAACGGCCAGGCTGTCCTCAGTCACTTCCAGCGGTTCCATGAAGGCGATCATATTTTGGATCATCTCGGCATCGATGATCACTTTCTCAAAAGAAGCGCTTAACCCCCCTTCCAGCCAACCCAGGCCATGATTGATATAGTTGCCATGGGCCAGCATGGTCGACCAAAGGGAATTCATGCTTTCATAAGCCGACTGGACATCGGGAGCATTGGAGGCATTCACGTTGGATGTCCGGTAAGGAACACCATATTTCCGTGCCAACTGACCGCCTACCAGCACCGCCTTGGCATATTCCGGCGTGCCAAAGGCCGGTGATCCGGTCTTCATATCCACATTCGAAGTGAACCCCCCATAAAGGACAGGCGCGCCTGGATTGACCACCTGAGTCATGGCAATGCCCGCCAGCGCTTCTGCATTCTGCTGGACCAAGGCTCCGGCAATCGTGACCGGCGCCATGGCACCCGACAGGGTAAAAGGCGTGACAATGACCGGCTGGTTCCTCTTGGCCATCTCGATAATGCCTTCCAGCATTGCCCGGTCATATTGCAGAGGAGAGTTGGCGTTAACCACGGTGAAGAGGCTTGGTTCCCGTGTCATCTGTTCTTCGGAAATCCCGCGCACAATCCGCGTCATTTCAATCACATCCAGGATGCGTTCCCGGCTATGGGAATAACCGAAACTGACCTTTTCACACAGTTTCACACCAGCCTGATAGGCCTTAAGATGACGGACCGGCACCGGAATATCAATTGGCTCAACCGGATAACCCGTAACATGATGTGCGACATTAATTAATTGCGCCAAGCGCATGAAATTACAAAAGTCCTCAAAGTTTCCCGTGCGCCGTCCACGGTCGATATCTGTCGCGTTGGGCGGGCTTGCCACCATTCCATAAGTGATGATGTTGCCGCCCATCTCGCAATTGAACGCGGGGTTCCTGGAATGCATGGTAAAACGCGATGGCGCGGTCTTGATCAACGCCTCAATCAAGGCAGGCTCAAACCGGACACGATCACTGCCAGGCTGGACATCGGCCCCGGCCGCCTTTAATAGCTCCCGCGCCTCAGGCAGCAAGAAGGTCATGCCCGTATCCCGCAACACCAGCAATGAAGCCTGATGGATCGCCTCCAACTGATCCGCGGAGAGAATTTCGAACGGGGAATAGGGCGAATATACCTGCCCGAAAGGAAGCTGGTTAAATCCCATTCCCGCTTCCCGCTCGGCACTGCGCCGCCCAGATTTGCGTCTTACCATCTGCCTGCTCCCTGACAGAACCAGCGGCCTATTTCCCAAGGCCTTGAACCTATTTTTTCTGGTTGGAGTTTAGTTCTGGCGCTTTATGAATGAAAATGCATAATTTTCCCAAAATTCATGAATATTTTTTATGGATATGCTCATGCCTCTTTCACTGGAATTGCGCCATTTTCGGTTGTTGGTTGCCCTGGAAAGCCATCAATCGCTGACCCGGGCGGCAGCAAGCCTGAGCCTGACCCAACCGGCCGCCAGCCATCAACTGCGCGAAATGGACCGCCGGATCGGCACCCCGGTGGTTCAGCGGGTGAAGGGCAAATACCGCTTCACTCCAATCGGCGAGCGGCTTCTGGGCACAGCAAAAGTGATAGAAAATGCCCTTTCCCAGGCGGAATCGGACGTTTTGAACTATCGCAAAGGTGTTAGCCATATTGTCCGGGTCGGTTCACACGCCTATGGCTGTTATCAATGGCTGCCCGCCTTCATGCGCCGGTTTCAGGACCAGGAAAATGATGTGGACACTGAGATTGTCGGTTCCCTTACCTCCCTGTCCCATCAGGCGGTGGCCTCCGGCGAAATAGATGTGGCGCTGACCGCCGGTCGCTTGAACCATAACAGGCTGACCGCCTTTCCGCTGTTTGAGGATGAATTGGTCGGCATCTTGCCGCCAGATCACCCCTTGGCCGGGAAAGAGTGGCTGGAAGCAGAGGATTTTTTACCACAACCCTTTATTTCCTATGGCATTCAGCCGGAACGCGGCTTTGAACATGACCTGTTGTTCTCACCCGCCAATGTCGCTTTGCACAAGATCATCAAAGCCGGTGTGACCGAGGCTGTTGTTGAATTGGTCCGATCCGGTTTTGGCCTTGGCATCCTGAGCCAATGGGCGGTTCGCGGCCATCTCAAAAATGACACCTTGGTCGCCAAACGTTTATCCAAGAACGGTATTTTCGTCACCTGGCAGGCCCTAATCCGCCAGGAGGAAAGTGAATCAAGCGTGGTTTATCATTTTGCCCAATCCCTGCAGGAATGGTGCCGGGACGGTAGCTTTGACGCGGTTATTGCCGGACATGCCCCGCCGCCCGGCCGGTAACCGAACCCATACTCAGCCCCCACTCACAAACTCGTAATTTGTGCTGATCTGGAACGCTTCATAGTCTGGTGCTGCCAATGAACGCCTTTTATGAGCTTTCTATGACAGATCATGCATCCCCCAAATCCTTGCCTCGTGCTGTTCAACGGCCGGTCTTCCTCACCGCCCTATCCGCAGCCCTAATCCTTTTCGGCCTGTCCGTCCAAGTTGGCGCAAAAACAGCATCCCTTTTCCTGCTCGGGATTGGCTTGGGTTTCAGCCTGTATCATGCGGCCTTCGGTTTCACGTCAGCCTATCGCCGGGCATTCCAGGAAAAGGATATCTCGGGCATTTCCGCGCAATTCATTATGCTGGCCCTGGCCATGCTGCTGTTTGCACCGGTACTGGCCAACGGCAGTTTTCTGGGAAACCCTGTCACTGGGGCCGTAGCGCCCATTGGTATATCCATGATTTTTGGCGCCATGATCTTTGGCATTGGCATGCAATTAGGTGGCGGGTGCGGATCCGGGACCCTTTTTACCGCCGGTGGCGGCAACATACGCATGATGATTGTCCTGTTGTTTTTCTGTATCGGTGGATTCCGGGGCAGCCTGGACCTGTCCTGGTGGCAGGAGATGCCGCGGCTTCGCACCATCTCCCTGGCCGAAGAACTCGGTTGGCCTCTTGCTGTGTCGATGCAGTTATCCTTTTTGGTGATCTGTTATCACCTCCTCAGGAAGCTGGGGAGCAGCAATAAGAGGCCGCTTTGGTGGGGCGGAAAGTTCCACTGGCAGATGCTTATCAAAGGGCCATGGCCGTTACTGCTCAGCGCCATCCTGCTGGCGCTTTTCAATTGGTTGACCCTGTTGATTGCCGGGCACCCCTGGTCGATCACCTGGGCTTTTGCGCTTTGGGCGGCAAAGATTGCTGAAATGGTCGGCTGGGATTCGGCGACCAGCGCCTTCTGGGCAAGCGGATTTCCGGCCCGCGCCCTAGCCAACTCCGTTTTTCAAGACACCACATCCATTATGAATTTTGGGATCATGGCCGGGGCCGGCCTTGCCGCCAGCCTTGCCGGTTCCTTTCGCCCCACCGTTCGGATCCATGTTCGATCACTGTTCGCCGCAGCGCTTGGCGGGCTGATGTTGGGCTATGGCGCGAGACTGGCCTATGGCTGTAATATCGGTGCTTTTTTCAGCGGGGTCGCATCGACCAGCCTGCATGGCTGGGCGTGGATTATCGCCGCTCTGGTGGGCAATTTTATCGGGCTCAGGCTGCGCCCACTCTTCCGCCAATCCTGAAATTAAAACAATAATCAGTTGACCAGAATCAACTTTTACGTGCTATGATTTTGCAAATACACTGTCACCAGTGAAAACAATAAAACGGGATCAGGCTGTTGCAAATCACACGACGGACCATGCTCAAGACCGCGGGCGGTGCGGTCGCCCTCAATCTTTTACCCTTCCCTTTCAAAGCCCTGGAAGCATCTATCACCCCGGCGCCGGCCCATTGGGCCAAAGGACCGGGTGAGGCCCGCTTTCGGATCGACGGTCTGGACAAAGTGCTGGGCCGGAAAGTTTATGCCAGGGATTATCATGCCACCGACATGCCAGGCTGGCCGCAAGCTGAACGGCCGGTGATGATCATCCGCGCGGTTCATGCGGACCGACCCTTCAATGGCCTGGACCTCTCCGGACTTCCGCCGGAATTGCAGCCGGAAACCATCGTGACCGGTCAACAGATACTTCAAGACGGTATCATCCTGCCCTATGGCATCAACTATGATTATGTGGTTGTGGCGGGCAATGTACCAGATTACCTGGGCCAGCCGGTCGCCTTCCTGATTTTTAAGGATCGTAAATCCTATCGCCGGGCAAAAAAGCGACTACAGTTTAACAACGCGATCCAACAATATGGCGCGCAGACCAGCCCCTCCCCACCGGTGGAATATACCCCGCTAACCGATTATGTGCGCAAAGCCTCTCCGACAGGCGGTAAAGACCTTTTTTCCTACACGTTAAACGGTGGCGACAAGGATTACACCAAAGAGGCGCGGACGGTTGAAAATGCCATCAATGCCGAGATCGCCAACAAAACCGCCAGCGGCGAATGGGTTCAGTTCCAGGCGGATTTCTCCATGCAGGCCATGGATCCCATGTTCATGGAACCGGAAGCCGGTATTGCCTGGTATGACAGGAATAAAGCCAGCCTCAGCCTGGTTCTGGGTACCCAATCGCCCGATGGTGACATTTCCAGCGCCTTGGATATTTTTTCCTCCGATAACAGCCACAATCCCATTAAAACGGTCAATCTAACCTCCTGTTATCCGGGCGGCGGATTTGGCGGCCGTGACAAATCCATATTCACCCTCTATCTGGCCATCGCCGCCGTTTACGCCAATGGACCTGTGCGCATTGCCCAGGACAGGTTCGAGCAGTTCCAGGCAGGCCTGAAACGTCATGCATGTGACATCAGCCAATCCCTTGTCTTCGACAAAAAGGGCCAGATGCAAGCCTTGAACGCACGCATGGATTTTGACGGTGGCGGTCGGAAGAATCTTAGCCCTTATGTAGCACAGTTGGCTGGCCTTTGCGTTGGCGGCGGTTATGAGATCCCACAATCAGTCATCAAGGCCGAAGCCCACCATTCGGTGAATGTAACCGGTGGCTCGCAAAGAGGTTTTGGCGGTCCGCAGGCGTTTTTCGCGACCGAGACATTGATGGATGAGGCGGCTGAGTCCCTGGCCATTGATGCAATCGAGCTTCGCCGGATGAATATGCTGAAACGCGGTATGAATACCGTTGTCGGCGGACCAATCCTGGAAGAGTTGCGTCTTGGTGAGATCCTGGACAAGGCCGCCCATCATCCCGTCTGGCGTGATCGGGATAAGGAACGACAGAAACATACCGGCGATGGCCAGCTCTATGGCGTTGGTTTTGCCCTATCAAACCAGGCCTATGGCACATCGGGCGACGGTATGCTCGGCTATGTTTCGCTTGGTCCTGATGGAAGCCTGCAAGTTACCAGCAACGCGGTCGATATGGGCAATGGCTCTGCCACCACGCTGGCCGTCGTGACCGCGACCTATCTCGGGCGCAATGCCGATGTGATCACCATGGGGGATGCGGCGTCCTTCAATCAGTTGCAACTTCAAAGCGGCTATGACGGCGCCAATCCTGGCTGGGACAATCCGCGCTGGGTGAAGAAGGTATCCGGCTCATCCAGCGCCTGCCTGACAGCCTTCCATCAGGTACACGCCATTGAGCAGGCGAGCCTTGTTCTGCTGGAAACCGCCATTCTGCCTGCGGCAAATGCTCTTTGGAAAAAAGACGTGGACCGCAGGTCCATTAGATGGCGTAACGGCGCACTGACTTCGCCCGGCAACCGGCCCTTGGACCTCAGTGAGATCGCCCGCTGGATCTATGACAATGACGGCTATGCCGGTGCCATGATCCATGCCTATTTCCAGGCGGAATGGGTTCAGGCGGAATATCAGATCGGCAACCGCCCCTATCGTTTTGCCATCGATGCACTGGGCCTGTTCAAGGCGGGCTCCTTCTCGCCTATTCTGGTGAACCGGCAAAATGGCGTTTATCCCAGTGATGAATCGGCGCGCTATTCCAGAACCACATTCGCCCCCTGTGGCAACCTGATCGCGCTGACAGTCGATCCCTCTAGCGGCCAGGTGCGGATCCTCAATTCCATCAGCATTCTCAATGCCGGCCGGATTATCACCAAGGATCTGGTGGAGGGACAAAGCGAGGGCGGTATCGCCATGGCCATCGGTTATACCCTACTGGAAGATATGCCT
The DNA here is from genome assembly GCF_003385955.1 of Aestuariispira insulae. GTDB lineage: Bacteria > Pseudomonadota > Alphaproteobacteria > UBA8366 > Aestuariispiraceae > Aestuariispira > Aestuariispira insulae. Next base: position 117,887 of record NZ_QRDW01000004.1, on the reverse strand, counting down.
CCCGGCCTTTCCGGACCCGCCGCCGGAAACTGGAACCTGAACCGCTATCATGTGCCGCTTGCCAGTGATGTACCGATCCACGATCTCAATCTGGAAACGCTCCTGCCGCTGCCAGGGGATCGGACCGCCAAAGGAATCGCCGAAGCGGTGATGTGTTCGGTGGCACCGGCCATTGCAAACGCCCTGGCGGATGCCACAGGCAAGCGCTTCCGAGACTTGCCGATCACAAATGCAAAAATCCTGGAGGCACTGGCATGAGCAAGGACATCCGTTTTTCCGTGAATGGCAAACCGGTCACCGCCCCGGGCGATGAACCTGACCTGCCCCTGGTGGATTTCCTGCAGGAAGACCTTGGCCAGACCGGTACAAAATTCTGCTGTGGGATCGGTGTCTGCCGGGCTTGCACGGTCGCCGTGCGCCGCCATCCGCAGGCCCCCCTGGAACCGATGTTATCCTGTTCAACACCGGTTTCAGAGTTGGAGGGTGTTGATATCCTCACTGTCGAAGGCCAGTCCGTTGACGGGCACCCGAATGCCCTTCAGGAAGCCTTGCTGACCAATTTCGCGTTCCAATGCGGCTATTGCACACCGGGATTTGTCATGGCCGCCACAGTGATGATGGACCGATTGCGGCGCAGTCCGGTCAAGATGGAGGATCTTGACCCCTTTATCGATAACTGGCTTGGCGATCATATCTGTCGCTGCACCGGTTATGTCCGGTACTACCGGGCCATTAAACAGGTCATCCTTAACAGCCCGGGGTTGGTAGCATGATAAAGAAACTTGCGATTACCGCTTTTGCGGGCTTGTCCGCGCTCGGTTTCACCGCGATCTCTGCTGCGGAAGACATTATAGATTATGGCAATCAATGTGCGGCCGCCATCGCCCAGATCCCAGCTTTCAATTGTCTGGATGGGGAAATTATTCCCATCACGGTGGGTGGCAAAACGCCGGATAGTTATTTTCCCGGCATGGATTGCGATCGCCCTTCCCTGCTGCCCCTTGGCCCTGAGTCCGACGGGCAATGCGTTCCCTTCTCCAGGGCATTGCTGATTTCCGACGACAATGCCCAGATTACGGCGCTTTGCCGGCAAAAGAAGATCCGGACCGCCGACAGTCCTTATTTTGACGAGATTGATATCATTGCCCATGATGTGGTGACGGGCAGCACTTGCTGGTTCCAGGCCGAAGCCAAGGATGCGAACGGCTTTGATGCCACACGCGTACCGCCGCCCAATGAAGTCTCTCCGCCGCCGGGCCATGTGTCCGCCCGTGCCTTCTGGAACAGCCCGGAAAAGACCGCCTCTGCCGATTGCGGTGACTGCCATGATAGCGATCCTTTCATGTACAGCCCCTTCATCGGTCAGGTTTGGCATCAGGTACCGACCGACCCCTTTGGCTGGTATGCCAATGACATCGGGGAGGCTTTTCGAAAATGGGCAAAACCCAAGTCCATCACAACACGCGGCAATACATGTATCGGCTGCCATAGGATTGGGTCAGAATTCACTTGCCGGCAGGGCATTTTAGAATCGGCCGGCGTCATCCACCCGCAAAATGGCGATGATTGGGCGCTGGATTATCCGGGCAGCCACTGGATGCCCGCCGGAAACTTTCATTCAAAGGAAGCCTGGGACACGATCTATAAAAAATCTGTTTCTGACCTTGCATCCTGTTGCAGCAACCCAGATCAACCAAGCTGTCAGCTGATGCCGATCACCGGCAGGCCCTAGGCCTGCCAACGTCGCCACCAATCGAGAAACACCAGGGCCGGCCAGAGGTCTCCCTCGCGGCGACCACCGGCCTGGTGCCAAGCCCATACCCGACGGATACGCGCTACATCGACGATATCGTGGATGGTTGAATCACACTCGTTCAATAGCTCCTCACCCCAGCTTTTCAGCGCGCCGCGCAGCCATTCGCGCAACGGGACATCAAATCCCTGTTTCGGTCTATCGACCAATTCTCTTGGCACATGGCGATAGAGTATCTGTTTTAAGATACTCTTTGATCCATGGGTTGGATCCATATGATTGTCGGTCGATATGGACCAGGCCGCCCGGGCGAGTTGCTGGTTAAGAAAGGGAGTTCGAACCTCCAGGCTGCAGGCCATGGCCGCCCTGTCCACCTTCACCTGCAAATCATCGGGCAAATACACCATCGCATCTGAAATCATCTGGCGTTTAATGCCATCAAAATCAGCCAGGTCATCCGCCCCCGGCCAAGCCGATAAAAACAGGTGCCTCTCGCCCGCTGCAATATCCCGTACGGGAACACCAGAGCGCCAAAACCCAACTTCGTTCTGGGCGTATTCTTCCAGCGTTTCCGCCCGACCATTCATGAATGTGCGGAATATCTTTTCACCCGACTTACCCAATCCTGATACCGGCAGAGACGAAGCCCATGCATATCCCTTGCGCATCCATGCAGGAGGACGGCCTTCCCATCTATTCAAGATCCGCGCATAGCGGCTATAGCCGGCAAAAAACTCGTCTCCGCCATCCCCCGAAAGTGCCACTGTGACATGCTCTTTTGCCTTTCTGCATAACAGAATGGTCGGAATCTGGGACGGGTCTGCGAACGGTTCATCATAAACGGAAGAAAGGGAGGCCACACAGGCAAGCGCATCTTGCTCCGTCACCGTCAGTTCATGATGGTCGGTCTCCAGATGACGGGCCACGGCCATTGCATGATCAGCTTCATTGAAGCGGCTGTCTTCAAACCGAATGGTATAGGTCTTGAGACCAGGATCCAATTGTCGGGCCAGTGCAACGGTGAGGGAGGAATCGATTCCGCCTGACAAAAAGGCACCTAGTGGAACATCAGAATTCAAACGGCCCTCAACAGACGTTTTCAACAGATTTTCAACCGTCTCGCTATCGGCAGGATTTTTTCTCGTCGCAACAGCTGACGCCTCACACGTGGAACGCCAATAGAATTCCAACTCGGTATCAAGCCCCTCTTCCGTCCATCGAGCCTTCAACACCTCGCCAGCGCGCAGTTTATTAACGCCTTTGAAAATGGTTTGTGGTGCCGGAATATATCGATAGCGGAAAAACTGAGCGATTGCCTTTTCATCCAAATCACCGGAACAAAGGCCCAGCTCCGGCATAGCTTTCAATTCCGAACCGAAATATAGGCATCCACCCTGTAAGCCCCAATAAAGCGGTTTTTCTCCAAACCGATCACGCGCAAAGAACATCGTCCTGTCCCGCCGATCCCACAGCGCAAATGCGAACATCCCGTCAAGGCGCGTCAAGGCGACATCCGGTCCCCAGCAGGCGATCGCCGTTAACAACGTCTCAGTATCCGAATGGCCACGCCATTTCACCTGCACGGTCTGTTCCAATTCCCGGCGGAGGTCCTCATGATTGTAAATCTCTCCATTGAACGCGATCACATAACGTTCACAATGGGATTCCATTGGCTGTCGACCACTTTCAGACAAATCACGAATCGCAAGACGCCGAAAACTCAGCCCCGCCCTTAAATCGGGTTCAAGCCATAAATCCTGGTCATCAGGCCCCCGATGAGCCATTGCCATGCCAGCAGAAGACAAACGGTCAATCCACTCTTCACGGCCGATTTTTGAAGAAGAAGTGACAAAACCAGCGAAACCACACATTTCATTATTCAATCTGTTAAGAAAGGGTCCAAAGGTTGTGCCTCAGATCGGTTAAAATGACAATGACAGGGTTGAGAACTCAACGAGTAGCGACTAAATAGGCAGCTCCCTCTTTGTGGAAGCATATTCATGTCCCGAAAAGCCATCTTCACCGTGATTGTTAACGGCTATGATAAATTGCTGGAGCAGCCTCAATATCCAGGATGGGATTATATCTGCTTCACGGACGGCAAAAGACTTCCCATTTTGGGCAAACTGGGGCTGTCAAACTGGAAGATCGTGAAATATGACGATTGGGGATATGATGGTTTTCGTTATTCGCGTCTGCCAAAAATACTTCCTCACTTATTCCTGCCCGATTATGATTACTCGCTTTACATTGACGGGAATGCCTATCTCGTCAGCAATCCTGACCAGATCCTTAATCGCATTGGATGGCCGGATTTCGTAACTGCACAGCATCCGAAACATCCTTACATGGACACAGAATTTCAGGAATGTATCCGGCATGGGAAATCCGATCCTGTGCTTTTAAGCACGCAACAAAGATCTTATGAAAATCTCGGCTTCCCGGAACAAAGTCCACTGATGGAAAACAATCTGCTTATCCGAAGGCACAATCATCCCGAGGTGGTTGCGCTTTCCAATGCCTGGTGGCAGGAGATAAATCGGGTCTCGCATCGCGACCAGCTCAGCCTACCCTATATTGTTTGGAAAACGGGATTCACGCCCCATATTCTGAGCCAGGAAGAAAAAAGAACTTTCTTTCGGACCAAGAGCCATTTTCGATCTCATCTTTACCGAATTGTCCGGTCACTAGAAAAGCGTTTCAGCCAGTCTTGACGCCCCTACCCCCGGCCGATATTACCCATAGTATCATTCGAACCATTCGAAGAGGCATTGGCGATTTCCCATGACAAAAAACATCCTGATCAACGGCAACATGGGTTATATCGGGCCCCCTCTGACAAAGCATCTGATGTCTTCCAAGGAAGACTATTGTCTCCATGGGTTTGACACCGGTTATTTTGCCCACTGCCTGACGACCAAGGACGGCCTGCCGGAGCGCCAGTTAAAAGCACAGTATTTTGGCGATATTCGTAACTATCCGAATCAAATCATGGATGGCATTGATGCCGTCGTGCATCTTGCCGCGATTTCCAATGATCCGATTGGAAATGCATATGAACAGGTGACGGCCGAGATCAATATTGAAGCCTCGGTCGAGATTGCAAGAGCTGCGAAAGCCGCAGGCGTCAAAAGGTTCGTCTTTGCTTCCAGCTGCAGCGTATATGGAGCCGGACCGGACAAGGCATGCGACGAAAAAGCACCGTTAAACCCGGTTACAGCTTATGCCCGGTCCAAAATCGCCATGGAAGAAGCCCTGGCCGAGCTTGCTGATGATGATTTCAAAGTCACTTGCCTTCGCTTTGCAACAGCCTGCGGCTGGAGTGACCGCCTGCGCCTCGATTTGGTCTTAAACGATTTTGTGGCCTCCGCGATCGCCACGGGCACCATCACCATTCTAAGTGACGGCACCCCCTGGCGACCGCTCATCCATGTTGATGACATGGCACGTGCGATTGAATGGGCCATTCAGTCGGATGCCGATACGCCCTTCCTGGCACTCAATACTGGTTCTGACCGCTGGAACTACCAGATCCGGGATCTCGCCCATGCGGTCGCGGATATCATTCCTGGCGTTGATGTTTCCATTAACCAGGATGCCATGCCGGATAAGCGTACCTACAAGGTGGATTTTTCGAAATTCTCTGAGTTGGCCCAAGGATACACGCCCCAGGTTTCCCTGGAAGATGCAATCCGAGGTTTGCAGGCCGGGCTGACAGCTGTCGGATTTAAGGATGCTGAGTTCCGGGCATCCAATCTCATGCGCCTCAACATGCTGAACAGTCACCAAAACTCAGGCATGCTGAATAAAGAACTCTTTTGGGTCTAAGGCAGGATTGCCAGAGATGACGACAGCCTCTCCGGACTGGTCCCGTGTCACGATCGTCACCGTTACCCATAACGGCGGCCATGTCATCGGCGATTGCCTGCAACAATTCCGTTCCGCCGAGAATCTCATCGTTGTCGACAATGCCAGCCAGGATGACACGTTGGCAATCGTTGCCCGGCAAACGCCCCAGGCGAGGGTCATCCGCAATAGCAAGGGTGTCGGCTATGGAAATGCGGCCAATCAGGGATTGGCCGCCGCCAAAACCGAATTCACTCTTATGGTGAATCCTGATTCGATTGTTACTCCTGCCGATGTTGCCGCCCTGCTGGACGCCGCCGACCGTTACCCGGAGGCAGGCATCATAAGCCCGCAACACAAGAATGCGGATGGCAGTCTGGAATTGACCCATGATGTGGCAATGTTTCACCGAAGGAAATTCCCGGAACCCTTTGATCAGCGCAGCGAAGAACCTGCGCCAGGCGGTGAACTTTGTGCCGAATTCATCTCCGGAGCGGTTAATCTGATCCGCAAGACGGCCTACCAAAAAGTCGGCGGTTTCGATCCTGAGATATTCCTCTATTTCGATGATGATGACATTTGCCTGCGCATGCGACACGCAGGATTCAGTCTGATCCTTGTCCCACAGGCGCAAATTACGCATCTAAATGGCGGATCGGTCCGCCCCAGTCTGCATTACAAATGGGAAAAATTCTGGAATTATGGCTGGGCTAGGCTCTATATCGAAAATAAATACAGGGGTTCCGGTGCCGCCTGGTCACTTGGGCTGCGTCACGCCTTGCGCTTCCTGCCCAAGGCGATAGGATACGGCCTGATTCTAAAAAAGGAAAAAGCGCTGCGCGATATGGCCCGTTTCGCCGGTACAATCGCCTATCTTGCCGGCGCTAAGGCCCTAGACCAGGAACAGCGCTCCGTAGCAAACGGATCAAATGAAATTTTAGCTGGAGACTTAAAACCATGAAGGCGGTTATTCTTGCAGGCGGTCTTGGCACCAGGCTCGCGGAAGAAACATCCCTGCGCCCCAAGCCGATGGTAGAGATCGGCGATCGCCCCATTCTCTGGCATATCATGAAAATATATGCTGCCCACGGCATCAATGATTTCGTTATCTGCCTTGGTTATAAGGGCTATATGATCAAGGAGTATTTCGCCAATTACTTCCTTCATTCCTCCGATCTGCGGGTGGATATGGCGAATAATTCGATCGAATATCTCAACAGTCAGTCGGAACCCTGGAACGTCACGCTGGTTGATACGGGCGCGGAATCGCAAACTGGTGGCCGCCTCGGTCGTGTAGCACGCTATCTGGACAAAGATGAACCGTTCCTTTTCACCTATGGGGATGGTGTCGGCGATATCGATGTTTCGGCCAGCATTGAGTTCCATAAACGTGAAGGTCGGAAATGCACAATGACCGCCGTCTCTCCGCCGGGCCGATTTGGCGCCCTGAAGCTTGAAGGGAACCAGATCACGGATTTCATGGAGAAACCCCAGGGGGATAACGCGGTTATCAATGGCGGTTATTTTGTTTGCGATCCGTCCGTGATTGACCTCATTGACGCCGATGATTGCATCTGGGAACGCAAGCCGTTGGAAACGCTGGCCCGCGAAGGAGAATTATCCGCCTTCACCCATAAGGGCTTCTGGCAGCCAATGGATACCTTGCGTGAAAAACGCTACTTACAATCCCTGTGGGATTCCGGCGAAGCCCCCTGGAAAATCTGGAAAGACTAAGACCGAGTATGTCCGACGTAAAACAGCTTTGCCGTGCTTGCGGCACCGAACTCATCCATGACTTTGCTGACTTGGGGCCCATGCCGCTGGCCAACAGCTATCCAAAAAGCCTGGATGACGCAAAGAATCAGAATTCTTATCCCCTGCATGCACGGGTCTGCTCGCACTGTTTCCTAGTGCAGGTCGAGGATTCGGTTCCGGCTGAGGATATTTTCTCGGACTATGCTTATTTTTCCTCCTATTCGCCAAGCTGGGTCGAACATGCGCGGAAATTCACCGAATATGCCAGGGACCGTTTCGACTTAGGTGCCGAAAGCCATGTCGTTGAGATCGCCTCTAACGACGGTTACTTGCTTCAGCATTTCGTGGCCGCGGGCGTGCCGGTCCGCGGTGTAGAGCCTGCCGCCAATATCGCCAAAGTCGCCGAGGAAAAGGGTATTCCGACCCTGAACGCCTTTTTTGGTGACGAAACCGCCAACGCCATGGTCCAGGACGAAGGCAAGGCTGATCTCATCGTCGGCAATAATGTCCTGGCCCACACACCCTTCATCCGGGATTTTGTCAAAGGCCTCAAAACCCTGCTCAAACCCGAAGGGGTCATCTCCATTGAGTTTCCGCATCTCCTCAAACTGATGGAGGAAGTGCAGTTCGATACCATCTATCACGAACATTTTTCCTACTTGTCCTTAGAGGCAGTGGAACGTCTTTTTGCGGAATTCGGCTTGCGTCTGTTCGATGTCCAGGAAGTCCCAACTCACGGTGGAAGCCTGCGCATCCATGGTTGCCACCGGGAATCCGATCGGGAAGAATGCCTGGGCCTGATCGACGTGCGCACCAAAGAGAAAGCCGCCGGCCTGGACCGGATCGAAACCTATTCGGATTTCTTCCCAAAAATTGAGCACATTCGGAAACAAGTTATTGGTTTCCTCGAAAAAGCCAAACAGGATGGCAAGAAAGTCGTGGCTTATGGGGCTGCTGCCAAAGGATCCACATTGCTGAATTACTTTGACGTTGGTCGGGATGATATTGATTATGCCGTTGATGCAAATCCGCATAAACAGGATCATTTTATGCCCGGTTCCATGCTCGATATTCGCGCTCCGCAAGCTATTCGGGAGACCAAACCCGACTATATCCTGATTCTGCCGTGGAATTTGAAACGGGAAATCACCGAGCAACTATCCTTCATCCGCGAGTGGGATGGAAAATGCTATGCGCCTATTCCGGAGTTGCATGAGGTTCCATGGACATAAAAGAAACCGCCATTGAAGGATGTTTCATTTTGGAGCCATCCCCGTTGCGGGATGATCGCGGTTTTTTTGCGCGCAGCTATTGTCCAAATCTCCTCGCGCAAGCGGGCCTGAGCTATCCCTTTCAGGTCTGTCAGGAGAACATTTCCTTCAATGAACGGCGAGGAACATTGCGCGGCATGCACTGGCAGGCCGCCCCCGTCCCGGACCCGAAGATTATCCGCGCTGTCAAGGGCGCGCTGTTTGATGTGGTCATTGATATTCGGCCGCAATCCAAAAGCTATGGCAAATGGGTCAGTGCGGAGTTAACCGCAGACAATAGGAAATCCTTGATTGTCCCTCCCGAATGCGCCCATGGTTTCCTGACTTTGGAAGACCAGACAGAGGCTCATTATCTGATGGGGGCCTTTTACGAGGCGGATCTAGCACGGGGACTGCGTTGGAATGACCCAGCCTTTGGCGTTAAATGGCCTTTTGAACCATCGGTCATTTCTGAACGGGATGCATCTTACCCCGATCATGCACAGAAGGTATGAGCAATGGGTAGAATTCTTGTCACAGGTGGCTCCGGCATTGTCGGTCGGCATGCGGTTAATGCACTCGCTAGCCAGGGTCATGACCTGCATTTGATCAGCCGTCACCCCGTACAAAATCCGGATCATGAAACCCATCAAGCTGATATTCTCGATATCCCGGCCATGGAACAGCTGCTGAAAGCAGTCCGCCCTGAGAGCATTCTGCATTTAGCATGGGAAACCGAGCATGGCGAATATTGGCACAGCCCGAACAACCTAAATCACGTTGCCGCCAGCCTTCATTTAGCAAAACAGTTTCGGGAGTTGGGTGGAGGGCGATTTGTCGCTGCAGGTACTTGCGCGGAATATAGTTGGGCAGAAAAGGACCTCTCCGCCCCCCTGGATGAGAAAACGGCGCTCTGCCACCCCCATACGCTCTATGGACAAAGCAAGCTGTCTACATTTCGGCTTCTCGGCAAATATGCAGAAACCAGTGGACTCAGCTTTGCCTGGGGTAGGTTGTTCCTGTTATATGGGCCGGGTGAGCAAGCGCGCCGACTATGCCCGGATGTCATCCTCAATCTGACCAATAACCAACCGGTAAAATGTTCATCGGGCAAACAGATCCGTGATTTCATGCATACCGAGGATGCAGGAAGGGCTTTCGCAGCCCTTTTGGACAGTGACGTCCAAGGACCGGTCAACATGGCCACCGGTAGCGCCCTCCCGCTTTCCGGCTTTGTGCAGGAACTGGCCGAACAGCTTGGCCGACCCGACCTTGTCAAGCTAGGCGCCCTTCCCGACCGTCCCGATGATCCGAAGCAGTTGATTGCAAAGACGGACCGCCTTAAGCATGAAGTCGGATATCATCCAGTACATACCTTAGAAAGTGGATTGCGCGACACCATTGCCTGGTGGCGGGCCAATCGATCAGAAAAGAACTGAAAACGCCATGGGCCTCTTCTCCAGATCAAAGAACACTGATGTGCATTTGCCGACCAAAGCCTTGGTTAAAAGGCTGGTTAGTCAATATATGATCCATCACAAGAAAGATATCACGATCGCCGCCTTCTTTCTTGTCTTGTCCGCCTTATTGCAAGGGGCCCAGGCCTTGATCATTCAACCTGCTATGGATGATGCCTTGTTGGGCGGGGAAGAAAACAAAGTGTTTCTGATTACTGGCGTGATTGTCCTGCTCGGCGTTGTCATGGGCATATCAAAATATATCCAGACCGTCCGCATGAATACGATGGGATCCAATGTGATCTCGCATCTCCAATCGGACATGATGAGCAGTATCATCAATGCCGACATCTCCCACATGTTCAAAGACGGCAGCAGTAAGATGGTGGCCCGCTTCATCAGCGACACCTATCAGGTACGCGAAGCCGTGGTTAAGTCCATCACAGGCATCGCCCGCGACCTGGTCCTGGTGATAGTCATGATTGGCGTTATGATCTATCAGGACTGGGAGCTGACCCTAGTGGTCTTCACCATTTTCCCCATAACCGCATTGCCCATTGTTGCAATTGGTAAAAAACTCCGAAGGATTGCCCGGACATCTCAGGAACGCGTTGGCGATATGACGTCCCTGCTGGACGATAAATTCAAGGGTGTTCGACTGGTTAAATCCTTCTGTGCCGAAGAATTTGCCCAGGAAAAGGCCCGGGTAATCTTTGACTGGATCGCGAAACTAGGCGTGAAGGCCATTGAGGTCCGTTCACGTATGTATCCCATGATGGAATTGCTGGGTGGCGCTTCCGTTGCCTTGCTCATCCTCTACGGCAGCTTCAAGATTGCGGAAGGTGAGGCTTCGGTCGGCTCCATCATGTCCTTCATGGGGGCGCTCATGATGGCCTATCAGCCAATGCGTAGCCTTGCCAATCTCAATTCAAACCTTCAGCAGGGATTGGCGGCGGCCCAGCGATCCTTCGAGGTCATCGACATCAAACCCATGATCGTCGAAGCGCCAGATGCTTCGGAGCTGCAACTGAACGAGGGTACGATCCGCTTCAAAGACGTGTCTTTCAGCTACGACAATGAAATCGAAGTCTTAAAAGGGATCAGTCTCGATATTCCTGCTGGCAGCAAAGTTGCCCTTGTCGGTCCTTCAGGCGCAGGAAAATCGACCATTTTCAACCTGCTTCTGCGTTTTTACGATACCACAAAAGGTTCAATAGAGATTGATGGCCAGGACATCAGTGGCCTGACCTTTAGGTCGCTGCGCGATAATATCGCGCTTGTCAGCCAGGAAACCGGGATCTTCAACGATACGGTCCTGGCTAATATCGCTTATGCCGACACCGCTCCAGACCGGGAAAAGGCCATCGCCGCGGCCAAAGCGGCCGAAGCGCATGATTTCATCATGATGCTGGAAGACGGCTATGATTCTGAACTGGGTGAAATGGGCACAAAGCTTTCCGGCGGCCAGCGCCAGCGGCTGGCCATTGCACGCGCAATCTATAAAGACGCTCCCATCCTGTTGCTTGATGAAGCCACATCAGCGCTTGATTCCGAAACGGAGAAACTTGTCCAGAAAGCCTTGAAACGCCTGATCGAAGGCAGGACAGTGCTGATGATTGCCCATCGCCTATCGACCATTGTCGATTCAGATGTGATTTATGCATTGCAGGCTGGAAAGGTTGCTGAATCTGGTACCCATACAGAACTTCTCGCGAGAAATGGGCTTTATGCCAAATTGCATGCCCATCAATCTGAAAATGAGACGTCAGTCAGTTGAGGTTAGGTCATAGACTTCCTCGACATACCCCTGCTCCATCCAATGCCTGAAACGGTGCGTGCGTTTAAATCCGCCAACGGTTTTCACTAATTCCGGCACAATTGTCTGGACCTGATTTATGTGCTGTTTCCGGGCTTCCTGGTTCATGGATAGAAACTGTCCGCGGCAGACCCTCTTGATCTCTTTTAAGTAATCTGCGCCAACATCCACCGGCATCTCGGGGATTGAATCCACATTCACCACAAGGTCGATGGATCTGTCCGGAATCGCGCTGATCGCGACAGGCGGCCCCAGAGCAATATCATATTGCTCCCGTCTTAAGCCCTCGCCCTTTTCGCCATAGACCTGAATTTTATCACTACCGATTACAGCCCCGAGATATCCCAGTTGAAAAGACGAGACATAAGGCAAATCAATAATCGTATAGTTCCGAAGCCCCGCCCGGTGAGACATTAAAGCTGTCATGCCATACCCCCCGCCGATTTCCAGTATGGTTGGGTTCGCCTTATTGCCAAGCAGCTGTTGTATCCGGTGCGCGGTATAGGCATGTTGAACCGGGTCGGGATTCAGACGGTGATCACCAATACGAACAATCGGCGGGTTCCCAACCTGCGGCATATCAAGAGAAAAACCAATTTCCTGCTCAATATCAGCCACGAGTTTTTCGAGATTGGGGTTAAGGTGGTCGATATAGCGTTGCAGATCCATCTGCGCGAAGGAATGCACCGGATAGGTGCCCATAGCCTCTGCAAGGCTGAGCAGCGTATCCGCCAATCTTAGGGTAAAATAGTCAGCCGTATAGGGATTCCTTCCTGCATCAATGACTATGCCATTTGCATGGGCCATGCCCTCTAACAAATCGCCTTTGAGGATCTCGAGAAAGAAAGACCTGACCTCTGCGTAGTCATCCCTCAGCAGGGCATCCGTATAGGGCCTTCTTCTGGCTTCAATTTCCTGCCAGATATCCCCCGCTGTTTCATATGTGTGGGAGAAGCTCTGGTACAGTCTGCAAACGCGTTCCATCAGGGCATCGTTGAAAACATCAACCGGCCCTTCATTCTCAATTACCCGCTTGGGAATGTTAATCAGCGGATGATTGAAGCAGGCATGGGTGAACAAGTGGCGATCCCGGTGCCTAAAGTATTTCGCTTGCAGCTTTTTATAGCGATACCTGAAATAGGACGGATTGGTTTTCCGCAAGATCTCAAGCAGTTTCATGAGCTAGCCTGCCCCGCTATCTGGCACCGGGGATACGCAAACGAGCCCCCTGCTGAAAAACCGTGCTTTCCTTACGGATGTGATCAGGAGAAATCCCAAAGGGAAAATAGACCCTCAGATAAGCCCGATGTACTTTACTAAAGGGTGTTTTTTGCCCTTTTTGGCGTCGTGCCCAGGCCCAGCAACGGCGCAACGCCCGTCGATAGGCTAGGAATTTCTGCGTCAATGGCAGCGGGTTTTCGTCCAGAAAGCTTGCCAAAGCCATGTTCAGGTCATGAAGGATCTGCGCTTCATTACCGGATAGCCGTTCCGGCGCTTCCTTCGGTGGTACAAAGATATTTCTGGAAGTAAACGCAGCTTTTCCCGCTAAATGCATCAAGCGCAATTCAATGGAATAATCCTGGATAAAAATATCCGGGTCGCAGCCCCCCGACCTTTTAACCAGATCCGCCGTCGCCAACCAGGATGTTGGATTGGTTCTTGATCTTTGCAGAGATCGAACCAGTGCGTTTTTATAGAGAATCGGTGCCCCCCCTGGATCCACCTGACGCTCCAGGAACGCTTCTGCTGGTTCTTTTCCCGTCGGGTCAAAAGTCTCCGGTGATACCAATCCATGCGCAATCTCTGTACCGAATTGCTCCATAGCTTCCAACAGGGCTGCAGTGCACCATGGATTAAGCATATCATCGCCATCCACCGGCTTGATCAAATCGCCGGTCGCAACTGCAAATCCATTGTTTGAGGCCATGGATGGCCCTTGGTTTTCCTGCTCCACGATCGTGACGGGATCGGTCCAGTCTTCCGTCAGTTCTTTCAGCAACGCGACCGTGTTATCAGTCGAGCCATCATCAACAAAGACAAACTCCCGCTCAAACGGTCCGGTCTGTGCCTTCAGACCCGCCAGGACAAACGGCAGGAAAACCGCCTTGTTATAAAGTGTGGTTACAAAACTGACGCAGCGGGTCATTGATTTTCCACCATTCCCCACCATCCGTCTTTCAACATGGCATCAAAATAGGAAATGGTCTTTGCCAAACCGTCTTCCCAGGTGGTCTGCGGCTGCCAGTCCAGCAGATTCTGCGCCCTGGTGATATCAGGGCGGCGGCGCACCGGATCATCTGATGGCAAGGGCTTAAAGGAAAGCTCAGAGCTGCTGCCGGTCTGTTCAATCACGGTCTCAGCCATTTCCCGGATGGTAATCTCAACGGGATTGCCCAGGTTGACCGGCTGACCATTGGCCTCATCACAGGCCATTAAACGCAGAAAACCTTCAACCAAATCATCCACATAACAGAATGAACGGGTCTGCTCCCCATCACCATAAATGGTGATAGGCTCATTGCGCAGAGCCTGGAGGATGAAGTTGGAGACAACCCGGCCATCATGCGGATGCATGCGCGGTCCAAAAGTGTTGAAAATCCGAGCAACCCGAATATCCAATCCATATTGGCGATGATAGTCAAAGAACAGCGTTTCGGCGCAACGCTTGCCTTCGTCATAGCAGGAACGTAGCCCAATCGGGTTGGTATTGCCCCAGTAATCCTCCTGCTGAGGATGCACTTCCGGATCACCGTAAATCTCACTGGTCGAAGCCTGGAAGATTTTCGCGCCAACCCGCTTTGCCAGACCCAGCACATTGATCGCGCCATGGACAGAAGTCTTCACCGTTTGCACCGGGTGGCGCTGGTAATGCACTGGTGATGCGGGGCATGCAAGATTGAAGATCTCGTCCACTTCCACATAAACCGGGAAGGTCACATCATGGCGCATCACTTCAAAACGCGGATGGGATTCCAGATGATGGATATTCCGTCGGCTACCGGTATAAAAATTATCCAGGCAGATGACTTCATGCCCCTGGTCGAGAAGCCTCTCACACAGATGGGTGCCAAGAAAACCGGCCCCGCCGGTGACAAGAATATGTTTGGGCAATGAAACCATTGATAGACGTACCTTTCCCGTAATCCGAAGAGGTTATTACCATTGCCCCACGGCCCCTTCAAGGATCATCGCCTTTTCAACGGCCACCAAAAAAGAACCCCGGCCCACAATGGGTCCGGGGTTCGATTTTCTTCATTTTGCAATCCGTCAGGATTGTTTCGCCGCAGCGCGCATTTCCTCGCTATAATCAACGGCAACGCCATATTCGGGATCTTCAATCACCGATACTTCAACAAGCTTGCCCGCTTTTTTCAGCAGAACCTTACAATCCTCACTCAAATGACGGATATGCAGTTTTTTACCGGCCGATTCATACTTATCCGCCAGTGCATCAATGGCCTGCAGCCCGGAATGATCCCAGACCCGAGATTCAAGGAAATCAATGACCACATCATCGGGATCCTGTTTCGGGTCAAACAGCTCATTAAAGCTGCTGATCGAACCAAAAAAGAGCGGGCCGGACAGATGATAGATCTTGGAGCCGTTGGCATCGATTTCCTCTCGGGCAAAAATCCGTTGGGAACTTTTCCAGGCATAAACCAATGCAGAGACAATCACCCCAACCACCACAGCAACGGCAAGATCACTATAAACGGTCACACCGGATACCAGCACCAACACGAATGCATCGGTCAACGGAATCTTGTGAATGATCCGGAAACTGGACCAGGCAAATGTGCCGATCACCACCATGAACATCACACCGACCAAGGCCGCCAGCGGGATAACCTCGATCCAGGGGGCCGCAAACAGAATGAAGGACAGCAGGAACAATGCCGCAGAGATCCCTGAAAGCCTTGTGCGCCCGCCGGAGCTGACATTGATCATGCTCTGGCCGATCATGGCACAGCCGCCCATGCCGCCGAAGAAACCGGTCACCGTATTGGCAACGCCTTGCGCAAAACATTCCTTACTGGCACCGCCCTTGGTGTCGGTGATTTCGGCCACCAGGTTCAGGGTCAACAGGGATTCAATCAGGCCGATTGCCGCCAGGATGATGGAATAGGGTAGGATGATTTCCAGCGTTTTCAGGTTCAAATCAACGTCGGGAATAGAAAACTGCGGCAAACCACCCATGATCTGGGCCAAATCTCCAACACGCGGGACATCAAGATCAAAGGCGATCACCAACCCAGTAACTGCGGCGATGCCGACCAGCGGTGCTGGAACCGCTTTGGTTACTTTGGACATGCCGAAAATAATCAACATGGTCAGCCCCACCAGACCCAGCATGGTGTAGAGCTGCATGCCCTGCATCCAGACCTTCACACCCTCATCATTGGGTACTTTGAACTGACCCAACTGCGCCAGGAAGATCACAATGGCCAGACCGTTCACAAAGCCCAGCATCACCGGATGCGGCACCAGCCGGATGAATTTACCAAGATGCAGCGCGCCCGCCGCAATCTGGATGATCCCCATTAAAACAACAGCGGCAAACAGATATTCAACGCCATGCGTAACCACCAAACTGACCATGACCACGGCCAGCGCACCGGTTGCGCCGGAAATCATGCCTGGACGCCCGCCTATCAAGGCGGTGATCAAACCAACGATAAATGCCGCATAGAGGCCCACCAATGGGTGGACATGGGCGACAAAGGCAAATGCAACCGCTTCGGGCACCAGGGCCAGGGCGACGGTCAGGCCACAAAGAATTTCTGTTTTATAACGACTAACGAACGACAAAACGTCCTCCTTTGCCCAACACAACGGTGTCTCACTGCAAAGCGGAATTCACACAAATGTAGGTCTGGCTGATAGTTCCAGGGGGCGGCCTCACGCCGACCACAGCTGATCGTTTGGCGCGCTTATACGGGAAAATGCCGCGCCTGGCCACCCCCCAATAAGACGGAGGGTCGGAATTCACAGTCTATCAGGGCCGGTGGAATGCAGTATCAGGAAACAGCCTGCAAGCCATCTGCCATCAAAGCCTCGATCGCCCCCCACTCACCGGCATCCATCGCACTATTCGGCGCAACCCAGCTGCCACCAACACAAATCACATTGGCAAGATCCAGATAGGATTTTGCATTGTCTTTGTTGACCCCGCCCGTCGGGCAAAACTGGATATCGGAAATAGGTGCGCCAATGGCTTTCAGCATGGATACCCCGCCGACCACACCGGCCGGAAACAATTTCAAATTATGAAACCCCCGGTCCCGCAAACTCATAATTTCCGAGGCGGTCGAGGCTGCCGGCAGATAGGGAAATTCACTTTCCATGGCTTTTTTGATCAGTTGGCCTGTATGACCGGGACTGATAGCAAAGGCGGCACCGGCATCCATCACCCTGCCAAAGTCAGCAGCAGTCAATACCGTCCCTGCCCCCACCAGGATATCCGGCACCTTATCTGCAATTTCTTCAATGGCCGCCAGGGCACAGCTTGTCCGTAAGGTCACCTCGATGCTGCGGGCACCACCGGCCAGCAGGGCATGCGCCAGCGGCACCGCATGTTCCACGCTGTTTATGGAGACCACGGGCATGATGGGGCAAAGTGAGAGGATCTTGCGCATGTCATCCTGAGCTTTGCCGGATACATTGGCCTCAGTCATATCGTTCATTCCCGTCAACAAATAATGGTCGGATCAATGGGCACGATTGCCCCTTTGGCTGAAATCACTTGGCGGGCGATTTGCTGGCCGGCCTCAACAGCTTGGACAATCTCCATATTTTTGAAGCGGGCATAGAGATAGCCCGCGTTAAAGCTGTCCCCTGCGGCCGTGCTGTCCACCACCTTGCCAACTGTCGGAACTTCGACCTCACGGGTTTCCTCGCCAGTATAAACCACACAGGCACCGGCCCCATTCTTGACCACCACTTCGCAACAGCCCAACCCCGCCAAGCGGTCGATCACATCCGCCGGACGAGCAGAGCCAAAGAGAGACGACTCATCGTCAAAAGACGGTAGAGCCATATCACAATGGCGATAAAATGCTGCGATTTCACGAGCGGCCTCACCTTTATCCTTCCACAGCCGGGGTCGATAGTTGATATCAAAACAAACTTTACCGCCCCTGTGCCGGAAATCGGACAGGGTAGATTTCAACATCTCACGTCCGGCAACGGGCAAGATGGCAACAGAAATACCGGACAGATAAAGCCAGTCCTTTTCCATTAAATTGGCAAGCAGTTGATCCAAATCCGGTCGCTCGAACAGCTTGCGGGCCGGCGCCTGACTGCGCCAATAGGAAAAGCTCCGCTCTCCCTGATCATCCAGATGGATCATATATAGCCCCGGCACGTCACCCACGAACCGGTGAATCAGACCCGATCCGACATTTTCCCGCGCCATCAACTTTATCATCTCAGAACTGAGCAGGTCATCACCCAGCGCCGTCACATAGTCGATTGAAAATTCGCGATCACGGTCACATCTGGCAAGATAGACAGCCGTATTGAATGTGTCTCCGCTGAACGCTTTGTTGAGGGAGCCGTCCGGTCCGTCGGACAGTTCCACCATGCATTCGCCGATGATGCCGATTTTCATCTACAACCCTCTATCAATGCGAATGGCGCGGCACGCGGGACTGGTCAATCACCCGCAAATAGAATGTTGCCGGCTCCAGGCAGGCCCCCTTATCCAATTGGCCAACCATGGAGCGGTAAATTTCCTGCCATGGTGTTTGGCTTTCCAGATTTGGTTCCTCATAGGCCTGCCGTCGCGCGGCAAACTCCTCGTCGGAGATCAACAAATCCACCTGTCGGCTATTCAGATCCACATGGATGCAATCCCCGGTTTGAACAAAAGCCAATCCGCCACCAACCGCCGCCTCTGGCGATGCATTCAGGAAGGATGGCGAGGCTGACGTGCCGCTCTGACGGCCGTCTCCGATGCACATCAGGGCCGAAACCCCACGGCGCACCAATGCATCGGGCGGCAGCATGTTAACCACCTCAGCGGATCCCGGATATCCCACCGGCCCGCAATTGCGGATCATCAAAATGGTTTCTTCATCGATTCCCAGTTCCGGGTCATTGATCCGGTCGTGATAATCCTCCGGCCCTTCAAACACGACCGCCCTGCCGGTGAATTCATTGGGATGATCGGGATGTTCCAGGAAACGTTTCGAAAAGGCCGCATCAATGGCGGAGGTTTTCAGAACCGCCGAATCAAATAGATTGCCCGACATGATCAGGAAACTCGCCTGATCCTTCACGGGCTTTTCCAACGGGAAAATAACATCCGGCTCGCCGGTGAACCGCGCGTGGCAGTTTTCCCCCATGGTCTGTCCGTTGACCGTGAGCGCCTTTTCGTTCAGCTTCCCCGCCTTGATCAGCTCCGCCATCACGGCAGGCACACCGCCCGCCCTATGGAACCCTTCACCGAGATATCGTCCCGTGGGCTGGCAATTGACTATGAGCGGAATGTCCTGGCCTTGTTCTTGCCAGTCTTCCATTGTCACTTCGATGCCCATATGGCGGGCAATGGCGATAAGATGCGGTGGACAGTTGGTTGAAGCGCCCAGCGCGGAGGCCAGTTTGATGGCATTTTCAAAGGCCTCCCTGGTCATGATATCAGAGGGTTTCATCTGATCCCGGACCATCCCGACAATGCGCTTTCCGGTGGCATAGGCCATCTGACCCCGCTCCCGATAAGGGGCCGGAATGGAAGCATTGCCCGGCAATGACATGCCCAAGCCTTCCGCCAGGGCATTCATGGAAAGCGCCGTCCCCATGGTGTTGCAATGACCGACCGACGGGGCCGATGCCGCAGCCATTTCCATGAATTCATCATAGTCAATCTCACCAGCGGCCAGCAATTCGCGGGCTTCCCAGATGACCGAGCCGGACCCGACCACCCTGCCCTTATGATAGCCATCCAGCATAGGGCCACCGGAAAGCACAATCGACGGCAAATTGGTGGTTGCCGCCGCCATCAGGCAGGCCGGTGTGGTCTTGTCACAGCCTGTGGTCAGGACCACGCCGTCTATGGGATAACCATGAAGAACTTCCACCAGCCCCAGATAGGCCAGGTTTCGATCCAGTGCGCCTGTCGGACGGCGGCCCGTCTCCTGGATTGGATGGACCGGGAATTCAAAAGGAATACCGCCTGCTTCCCGAATACCGTCTTTCACTCGGCTGGCCAGGTCTTTGTGATGGCGATTGCATGGGGTGAGATCCGAGCCGGTCTGGGCAATGCCGATGATCGGTTTGCCGGACTGTAACTCCTCGCGGGTCAGGCCATAGTTGAAATAGCGCTCGATATAAAGCGCGGTCATACCCGGATTTTCACTATCGTCGAACCAGGCCTGGCTGCGCAGTTTCAACGGATCTGATGGATTTTTGCTCATGATGTCACCTGACCCTGGGGCCTTCTAAATTTCAGGATTCCGCAATCTTGTTACGGCCGATCAACGGATACTGCTCGACTTCGTAGACGCTGCCATTAACCGGAGCTGAGCGTTCAGACAGCCAGAATACCACGTGATTGGCGATATTCTCCGGCACCAGCAATGTGCCCGAGGGCGCAAAGGCGGATGGCACCTGCGAGAGCCAGTCTTCCGGGCGGCCTTCCGACAATTGTGTCTGATGCTCCATCTCCGTATAGGTCCAGCCGACATTTAACTGGTTAACCCGAATTTTTTCCGGTCCCAAGGCATCGCCCAGATTGCGGGTCATGGTCTGCAATCCGCCTTTGGACATGGAATAGGCCAAAAGGTTGGGCTGGCCGCAATGAGCATTGATCGAACCGATATTCACAATGGTGCCCGGATAAGACCGCGTGCGCCAGTGGCGCACCGCCGCCTGGGCCAGCAACATAGGCGCGCGCATATTGACCGCGACAATCCAGTCAAAATCCTCGGCTGTCACCGTTTCAACATCATTGCGCGGAAAGACGCCCGCATTATTAACAAGACCATCCAGGGACCCCAGTTCGGTAACGCAGGCCTCCACCAGTTCTTCCGCCGCTTCCGGTTTGGTTAAATCGCATCCATGGACTGCGACTTGTTCACCAAAACCCTCAACCTCCAACTGATGCCGGGCCTCTTTCAGCTTGTCCGGGTTTTGGCCATGCACCATGACATTGGCGCCCTCTGACAAAGCCTGCTTCACAATCCCGAAGCCAATGCCTGCAGTTGATCCTGTTACAAGAATATTTTTATTTTTCAACAACATATTTTCTATTCTTTCACTGTCGCTTCAGGTAGGCCAACAACGCCGGGTTTCAGAGCAAACAGCGTTCCCGCTGCAGGGTTTTCCGCAAGCTCGTCCTCAGTGAACCGTGTGCAGGCAGAAGTCACAAAAAGCGTTTTGAGATCCACGCCACCAAAACAGAGCGAGGTCGCGCGCTTGACTGGCATACTGATCACCCGGTCAATTGCACCATCCGGCCGATACCGCGTAATCCGCCAGCCATCCCAATGGGCATTCCAAAGACAGCCTTCGGCATCGACGGTCATGCCATCGGGATAACCATCCCCCTCTCCCAGCCGGGCAAATTCCTCCCGCGCCGAAATGCAGCCGGACTGTGGATCGTAATCCGCACGGAAAATCACCTGGCCCGGGGAATCGGTGAAATAGATAGTCTTTCCATCCGGCGAGAAAGCCGGACCGTTAAAGACTGTGAATCCCTCCATCACCGGCTTGATTGCCTGGCCATCATACCGCCAGACCGATGCGACAGGACTGTCTTCCGACAGATCCTTGGCACCGGCCAGGAAACGCCCATGGCGATCCACCTTGCCGTCATTCATCAGACAGCCGACAGCCTCAACCTCACCATCAGGCAGCAGTTCGCACGTGCCTTTTGCAAATTCAACAGAATAGAAACCACGACCGATAGCAGCCAGCAGGCGGTATTCCCCCAACAGCGCGACCGACCCAACCATAGAAGGCGTCTCCAGGCTATCGACGTCGCCGCTGACCGGATCAAACCGGTGGATCAGGGATTTCTCGATATCGACCCAGTATAAGACACCGGCACGGTGGTCCCAGAGCGGCCCCTCGCCTAAAAGGTCATTACCGCTCCAGATATGTTCAAGCCCGAGATCTTCCGCCCGCTCCATCACCTGTCCCCTTAAATCCTCTGTTCTGTTTTCGGATCAAAAAGGCTGGCTTTATCCATGTCGACCATGAAATCCATGGTCTCACCCGGATTGCTGGTATTGTGCGGGTTCACACGGGCAATCACTTCCCGGCCACCCAGTTCAATGTAGGTCAGTGTATCTGCACCGGTCGGTTCCAGGACATCAACCTGGCAATCAAAATGCTGGAGATTGCGTGTGCCGTTCAATTCGGCCTCGGATTTATGGGTAACCGATTCCGGCCGGATGCCCAGCACCAGTTCGCGCCCGACCCAATCAGCCAGTTCCTTGCGCTCATCATTCAGCGCCAGGAAAACATCGCTGCGGTTCCCCTTGGCGGTACGCTGCATGCTGACCCCCAGCTTGCCGTTCTCCGCCACCAATGTGGCCGGGATAAAATTCATCGCCGGTGCGCCGACAAACCCCGCCACATACATATTGGCCGGTTTCTCATAAACCTCCTGCGGTGGGGCGAATTGCTGCACAATGCCGTCTTTCATGATCGCAATCCGACTGGCCAGGGTCATGGCCTCGATCTGGTCATGGGTCACATAAACCATGGTTGTGCCCAAACGCTGATGCAGCTTCTTGATTTCTGTGCGCATCTCCACCCTTAATTTTGCATCCAGGTTGGAAAGCGGCTCATCAAACAGGAAAATCTTTGGGTCCCGCACCAGGGCACGGCCCATGGCCACGCGCTGGCGTTGGCCACCGGACAATTGCGCTGGTTTCCGGTCCAGAAGATGATCGATCTGCAGCATTCTTGCCGCATCCTGTACCTTCTGGTCGCGCTCAGCCTTGGCGACTTTGCGCATTTCCAGGCCAAAACCGATATTCCTACCGACCGTCATGTTCGGATAAAGCGCATAGGATTGGAATACCATGGCGATATCGCGATCCTTGGGATGCACATTGTTAAGCACCCGTTCATCGATGGTGATCTCGCCACTGGTAATGGAATCAAGACCCGCGATCATATTGAGCAGAGTCGATTTACCGCAACCGCTCGGCCCCAGAAGCACCAGGAATTCACCATCGTCCAGGTCCAGATCGATACCTTTCAGAACCTCCATGGGCCCGAAGGCTTTTTTGACGTTGCGAATATTCAGGGAAGCCATTGATTATTCTCCTGTCGATCAGCCCTTGACCGCGCCGGCGGTCAGGCCCCTTACGAAATAACGACCGGCGAAGATGTAGACCAACAGGGTCGGCGCCGCTGTCATCAGGGCAGCCGCCATGTCCACATTGTAGCGTTTGACGCCGGTGGTGGTGTTGACGAGATTGTTGAGCGCGACCGTTACCGGCTGGTTTCCGCCGCTGGTAAAGCTTGCGCCAAAGAGGAAGTCATTCCAGATCTGGGTGAACTGCCAGATGATGGTCACGACGATGATCGGCAGTGACAGCGGCAGCATGATCTTCCAGAAGATGGTGAAAAACCCGGCACCGTCAATGGTCGCCGCCTTCACCAGGTCATCCGGGATATTTACATAATAATTCCGGAAGAACAGCGTGGTAAAGGGAAGCCCGTAAACCACATGGACCAGAACCAGCCCCGGTATGGTGTTAGCCACCCCCAGATAGCCGAGCGAAGTTGCCATCGGCAGCAGGATCACCTGAAACGGGATAAAGCAGCCGAACAGGATCATGGCGAAAATGACATTGGCTCCGCGAAACCGGAATTTGGTCAGCGCATATCCGGTGATCGCCCCTAACATGATGGAGATCAAAACCGCTGGCACTGCCATGGCAAGGGAGTTCCAGAAATAGGGTTTCAAGCCCGTACAGGTCACCCCAATACAGGCCTCGCTCCAGGCAAAGGTCCAAGCGTCAAGATTGATCTGGGCCGGCAGGGACAGAAGATGCCCGGTCCTGATTTCGTCCAGATCCTTCATAGAGGTCGAGACAATCACGATCAGCGGCATAATATAGTAGAAGGCGAAGACCGCGAGCAACGTGTAGATGCCGATCCGGCCAATCCGGTGCCACAAGGTGCGGTCAGAGGTGAAAGCGATGGAATCAGCCATGTTTCTTCTCCCGCAATTCGGAATAGAGATACGGCACAATAATGGCCAGAACGGTCGCCAGCATGATCATCGCACTGGCCGCCCCCTGGCCGATCTGGTTACGCCGGAAAGTCATCTCAAACATGAAATTAGCCGGCAGCCAGGAGGCATTGCCCGGTCCGCCACCGGTGAGCGCCACCACAAGGTCAAAGCTCTTGATCGCCATATGGGTCAGGATCACAAACGAGCTAAGGAAAACCGGTCGCAGGGTCGGCAGAATGATCACCATATAGATGCGTGAGATTGAGGCGCCATCGAGCTGAGCCGCTTTGATGATCTCACCATCCACCCCGCGCAGCGCGGCCAGAAACAGCGCCATAACAAAACCGGATGCCTGCCAGACGGCGGCAATGACCAAGGTGTAGACCGCATAATCGGGATCGACGAGCCAATCAAATTCAAAATTCTCAAAACCAAAACTCTGGACCAGTTTTTCAATGCCGGAGCCTGGATTCAAAATCCATTTCCAGGCCGTCCCCGTCACAATGAAAGAAATAGCCATTGGATAGAGATAGATGGTCCGCAGGGCCCCCTCACCCCGGATTTTCTGATCCAGGAAGATCGCCAGGATGCAGCCGAATGCAATCGCGACCGCAATGAACAATGAACCAAAAACAAAAAGGTTTTCAAAGGATGCCAGCCAGGTCGGCTGTTTCCAAAGTTTCACATATTGAAGAATGCCTTCAAAATTATAGATCGGCAGCATCTTGGATTTCGTGAAGGACATATAGCCCGTCCACAGGATGAAGCCGTAAACAAAAAACAAAATCATAAGGAATGACGGCGCCACTACAAACTTGGACAGGTGCCAGCGGAACCAGTCGCCAACGCCCTTCACCGCATTCTGATTGTTGGTATCCATAATAACCGTACCATGCTCGATGACAGAGTGGGTCTCATGCTGAAAAAACCCGGAGGTGACAAAACACCTCCGGGCCAGTGGATCGAGTTAGAGAGCCAGTTCGATCGCTTCAGCAAGCTTGTTGACGGCATCGTCGGAAGACATGTCGGAATTGAAATGCTCCGTCACGACATCCATGATCGCGCCGCGCACCGCGCCAGCCGTTGAAATTTCATGAGCAGCGGACCCGACCAAGGTCCCTTTGGAAGAAGCTGCTTCAAGATCATTCATGGATTTGATCGCACAATCATCGAACTTCGCCTTGGCAACCCCCATCCGCGCCGGGATGGACCCTTTATAAACATTAAAGGTCTCCTGGAACTTCTCACCCAGGATCAGCTTTGCCAGCAGGGCCTGACCGGATTTGTTGTCATCGCCCTTAACGTCAAACATCGCGAAACTGTCGGAGTTCAGGATATAGCCGCCTTCGGAGGGAGTCGGAGCACAAACGAAATCCACACCGGGTTTTTTGCCGGCTGCCAGGAACTCACCCTTGGCCCAGTCGCCCATAATCTGCATACCCGCTTTGCCATTCATAACCATGGCGGTGGCCAGGTTCCAGTCTCGGCCGGAGAAGTCGTCATCCACGAAACCGCGGATGATACGCATCTGGTCAAACACCTTTTTCATGGTGTCGGAGCGTAAGGTGTCCAGATCCCGGTCAACAAAGGCTTTGTTAAAGAAATCCGCACCGCCGATACCTAGAACAACGGTTTCAAAGATGGTGGCGTCCTGCCAGGGCTGTCCACCATGGGCCAACGGGGTGATCCCCGCCGCTTTCAGCTTCTCAGCGGTTTCATTAAACTCTGCCCAGGTGGTCGGAACATCGGCACCGACCTTGGCCAATACTTCCGGGTTTGCCCAGATCCAGTCCACCCGGTGAATGTTAACCGGTACCGCCACATAATGGCCGTCAAACTTCACGATGTCCTGCAAAAGCGGCGGCAGAATGTCATCCCATCCTTCCTCTTTGCCGATCGCGTCAAGATCGGCCAGCGCGCCGGCCTCGGCCCAGTTGCGGATGTTCGGGCCTTTGATCTGCACAGCCGCCGGCGCATCGCCAGACAACACACGGGACCGCAGCACGGCATTCTGGGCATCACCGCCGCCACCGGCAACCGGCGCGTCGACCCATTTGCCGCCATTGGCTTCAAAATCTTCCTTCAGTGCCTTGACCGCCTTGGCCTCACCGCCGGAGGTCCAGTAATGCAATACTTCTGCTGTCGGCTGAGCCTGCGCCGCAGAGGCACAGCCCAGGACCACCCCACCCAGCAACAAGGCCTTGAGTGTGGAATTTCTCTTGAAAGAACTCATCAGACATCTCCCTAACGTCACGTTGACAAAACGGATAGGCTCGCCCCTATTTGTTATTGTTATTGGCCTACAGGGGGTTGCTTTCCTGTTTGTTATGCACCGCTATTTAATCGGATGGAGTGTGGCCGTGCGATTGGAATAGGGTAACAGATTTTTTCAACCGGGCGACCTTGCAATAAAGTGATAAAAACTCCCGTTAGATATGTTTATTTACATAACCTTACCGCAATTGCGAAATGTTACAGTTAAATTGAGACACCATAATGAGCACGGTAAAACATCTCCTGATTGTTGATGATGATTGTGACATCCGCGATCTTCTTTTCGACTTTTTCTCAACGCGCGGTTACCGGGTTTCCAAGGCGGAATCAGGCAAGCAGATGCGCGAGGAGATGGCCCGCTGGTCCATTGATCTGGTCATTCTCGATCTCATGCTACCGGGCGAAGATGGCTTGAGCCTTTGCCGTGAGATTCGTGACAAATCCGACATCCCGATCATCATGCTGACCGCGGTCACCGGCGAAACCGACCGGATCATCGGCCTTGAGATGGGTGCGGATGACTATATGGAGAAACCTTTCAACCCCAGAGAGTTGCTCGCCCGGATAAAAGCGGTCTTCCGCCGCCTAGGGAACCAGGATGATCAAAGCGGTGATCCGCATATTGCGCAAAACCGAGTGTTTCAGTTTTCCGGCTGGCGGCTGGATGAGGGCAAACGGGAACTTAGATCCCCGACAAAACTGGTCATTCCCCTTTCCAGCGGCGAGTTTTCCCTACTGGTCTCCTTTTTGGAAAAACCACAAACCATTCTAAGCCGCGAAGACCTGGTTAATATCACCAGAGGCCAGGAACCTGCCGCCTTTGACCGCAGCATCGATATCCAGGTAAGCCGGTTGCGCAAAAAACTAAGCCAGGAAAAACAGTCCGAACAACCGATCAAGACCGTGCGCGGGCAAGGCTATATCTTCACTCAAAAAGTCTCCGTTAGCTCGAACCGGGTTAAACGCTGATAGTAAAGGGACGCTGAAGCTTTGCAGAATTGGTTGGCCACAGTCGTGGACATGATTGTTCCCAAAAGCCTGGCGCGCAGAATGGTTTTCTGCGGCATGATTTGCGGGGCGATTGCTGTCACCGCTGTTTCATGGGGAATGCTCCAAATCCTGGAACGCAGAGTAGAAGTGGCCGAAGCCGCAAGGCTCGGAACCACAATGGCCGCCATTTTCCGGCGTCTGGATGCAGGCCAGAGCATTCATGCAGAAGCCGAGCTGGATCCAGAGGATTTATCCTTCAGCCTGGCCGGCTCCGTACCGTTACGAAACGCACAACTATCGGTGAAGAAGCTGCCTGGCGCCGGCAAACGCTTTCCTGAAATCACCCTCCTCCTCGAACGGGGTACCTTGCGTGAAAGCCTGTTTGCCGGAACAACGACTTTTGCCAGTCTGGAGACCCTCATGACCGATATCGCGGTCGGTCTGGCAAAACATGATCGACAGGCCGCGGTCTATTTACGCCTGAGAGATGGTTCTTTGTTACGTTTTGAAAGCCGACGTTATTGGGCCGACAGAACCAGTGAAACCATCTGGTTTCTGGCTATTTTGATCATTGTCACGCTGTGCGGCTGCACGTTCCTGATCCTGGCCCGCGCCCTTGCCCACCCTTACCGGGCCATCGCAACCTTGCCGCCCGGCGATGATACCGCCCTGCCCGCAACTGACTGGTTCTGGACACGGGAAGCGCGCTCAACCCTCAAGACTATCCAGAATGAACGTGAAACCCGTCAGGAAATGCTTGAGGAACGCACCCGCATGCTGGCTGCTATTTCCCATGATTTGCGCACGCCAGCAACCCGAATCCAGCTGCGCGCCGACTATATCGAAGATGATGAATTGCGCGCAAAAATACTGGCTGATCTGGAGTCCATGCTCGGCATGATCCGGGACGCTATTGATTTCCTGAAAGGGTCGATCATTCAGGAACCAATGGAGCGGCTGGATTTTCCGTCCCTTGTGCAAAGCATATGCGATGATTATGCCGATACCGGTGCACCGGTCAGTTTTCTGGAACCGCAATTCATGACGGTCACCACCATGGGCACGGTCTTTGGTGGCTTCACCCGAGAAGTTGAATTAAAGGACGTCCTGACCGGCTATATCTCCGGACAGCCAGTAGCCCTGGGGCGGGTCTTTGATAATTTAATCGGCAATGC
Organism: Aestuariispira insulae; assembly: GCF_003385955.1. Lineage (GTDB taxonomy): Bacteria > Pseudomonadota > Alphaproteobacteria > UBA8366 > Aestuariispiraceae > Aestuariispira > Aestuariispira insulae. Next base: position 89,378 of record NZ_QRDW01000004.1, on the reverse strand, counting down.
GGTGAAATTCGGCGGCCAGGCGCGCGTGGAAATGCAGGTGAAGCCCACCGAAATCATCGTTGAAATCACCGATAAAGGTCCTGGGATTCCTGACGAGGAATTTTCCAATGTTTTCAAACCGTTTTACCGGTTGGAAAAATCCAGGAACCGCCAAACCGGCGGCAGCGGCCTGGGACTGAGCATCGCAAAATCAGTCATTGATCTCCATCACGGCATGATTGATCTCTTGAACCTGCCCCAGGGCGGTCTGCTGGTTCGGGTCATTTTGCCGCGAAACATTCCCAATCAGGAAATGCCGCTGGAATAAACCCGAACATCATCATTCGCCAAAAACCGCATCGCGCATGGTGGTGTCATTATAGCTTTCACGGAATTCCAGCGCATGTTCCAGCACCGCCTGGTTGCTGTCATTGGTTGGCGTAAACCCCTCCAGTTGGACGGCCGCTTCCCTGAAAACTTCAAACGCATCAACAGATCGCAGGAAGCGCGTTGCTCCGGGCCGTCTCGTCCCCTGTGCCGTGCCATCCCGACCAAACCGGCTGTATGCCTCCTCAATCTGGGAAAAAACCGGAAGGAAATCGGCTTTGATTGGCCTTGGTGCACCACTGCCACCCTCGTCACGATGAAGGTTGTAGAGAATATTGCCGATATGCCCCTGGCCCGGATCAACCTGCGCATAAACAACATTCTCGACATTAGCCAGATCCATGATCCCGCTGCATTGGGAGCAGGATTCAAGACTGGTATATACCGTATGGCCCTTCAGCACTTTCCAATAGCCGCTATTGCCCTGACCCGTTTTGAAATTCTTGCGGTTATAGAGCCGCAATGCCTTCCGTATCAGGCGGGTTTCCGCGTGTTCCGTGCTGTTATTATGCAAATGATTGTTGTTAAAGGCATATGTAACAATTGCGTTATCCTGGTTCACCAGCAAGGCGCCAATATTATGGCCAACATATTCGCTGAATTCCCGACCGGGTGCCGCCTGGCTATAGTCGGCCAATACCCGTGCGTCATTTTTGTATATGCACCAATTGTCATACACCAAAGTCAGAGTCAGCAGCATAAATATTTGATGCCGTTCTACCTCAGTATCCGTTAACGCAATATCCCAGATTTCGGTTAGTTCCGATACCGGCGTGGCAGCGGTCAGTTTAATCATTTCTTCCCCATATGAGTTACTCATCCCAGGCAGCAATCCCGTAAAACGAGAATTACCCAATTCCTCTCGGGGTTCAACCGGTAAATGGCCGGATTAATTGTTACTCGACTATGGGACGCAAAATCAGCGGTCGTACATCAGGCTGCCATTTCATTCCGGCTGACCGGGATTGAGAAACTAAACGCTGCACCGCCAAGGTCTCCCTCCTCCACCCAAATCCGCCCACCGAAAAAGGTGATGATCTGCCGGCAGATCGCCAGCCCCAGACCGGTTCCATGCGGCGCTTTATTCGATTCACCTGGCGAACGGTGAAACTTATCAAAGATCCTATCCCGGTTGGCGGCCGGAACGCCCTTGCCGTTATCCTGGACCGTCACCTGCAGGCCCGTTTCAACGACGGCAAGGGTAACCGCGATCCTGCCCTCCGGCTGGCCACAGAATTTCACAGCATTGGAAACCAGATTGATCAGAACCTGCATGAATTTGTCGCGATCCACCCGGACCATTGGCAGATTTTCAGGAAGATCCAGAATCAGATCCACATTCTTATCCTGCAGCAAACCATCCATCAGGGTCATTGTATCGCGCACAACAATGGCGGGATCCACATCTTCAACCGTCCATTGCATACGCCCGGCCTCCATCTTCGCCAAGTCAAGGATCTGATCGATCAACCGGGTCAGCCGTTCGCTGTCTTTAGCAATGACCGAAAGGAAATGATGCCGCTCCTCATCCGGTACATTCGGATTGTCGGAAAGAATCTCACTAAAGGCACGGATGGAGGTCAGCGGTGTCCGCAATTCGTGGCTGATCGTGGAGAGGAAATCATCCTTGAGCGCATCCAGTTCCTTCAATCGGTCATTGGCACGTTGCAACTGTCGGGTCGTATCCTCCAGTTCAATGGATTTCTGTTCCAGTTTTTTCGAATACTCAATGGCCTGGCTGGTTTCATCAATGATCCTATAGACCTCATCGATCCCGACGATTTCCCCTTTGACAATGGAACCGATCATCACCCGCGCGGTTGCCGATCCGATCGCTCCGGCCAACAGTTTTTCGGCATAATTCATCAACCCGCTATCGGCCACCTGCCCGCGCTTGAAAACCGTATCGTTGCGCCTGGCAAATTCTTCGAAAGCTTTTTGTGCCCGGGCTGAACCGACAAATCTGGATACCAGCTCTTCCAAATCGGCGACCGTCACTGTGCCTTCCCAATAATGGGATCCAGTCCGCCCTTCTGTATGTTTGAAAACATCAACAAACAACGTCCCCTGGATCCGTTCCAAGGGGCTTTGATGGGTCAGCAGGGAAATAATCACATAACTGCCGATATTGAGCAGCATACTCCAGAACAAAGCGTGGGAGAGCTGATCAAACCCTTCAAGGCCAAAAAGAGCATAGGGTTTCAGCAGGCCGATTTCCCAGGGGCCCTGTTCAATAAAACTGATTGGCAGCCAGCCGGACTGGGCAAAGGATGGCAGCAAGAGGGTATAGCACCAGGCCAAGAACCCCAGCGCCAACCCAACCATGGCACCGCGCCGCGCCGCGCCGGTCCAGAAAATGCCACCAATGATGGCTGGCGCGAATTGGGCCGCGGCCGCAAAGGAAACCAAGCCAATTGTCACCAGGGAATAGCTTTCACTGGCGATCCGGAAATAGCCATACCCCAGCAGCATGATCAGCAATATGCTGGTGCGCCGAATGATCAGCAGCAGCCTGGAAACGTCGCCCCCTTCGCGGACATGAACCCGTCCCCTATGGATCAGCAGGGGCATCACCAGATTGTTGCAAACCATTGTGGACAAAGCGATGGCAGCGACAATCACCATTGAGGTCGCAGCCGACAGGCCGCCAATAAAGGCAAACAGTGCCAAAGCCATTTGGTCATGAACGATCGGCAAGGTCAGCACGAACATATCCGCATCCGCCTGACCGCCGGAAAACAGCATCTTTCCACTCAGGGCGATCGGTAGGACAAAGATATTGATAACAAGCAGATATAGCGGAAACAGCCAAACAGCCTTTCGCATATGGCTTTCATCGACATTTTCAACAACCGTGATGTGAAACTGCCGCGGGAGACAGATGATAGCCGCCATCGACAAGAGGATCATGGTGATCCAACGACCATAGCCCCCTTCCCCACCGACAACCAGGTTTTGAGACAATTCGGGAATGGCCGCGGCTTTTTCAAACAAATCAGTGAAACCATTATGGATCCCATAGGTCACAAACAAGCCAACCGCGAGAAAAGCACATAGCTTCACCACCGATTCAAAAGCAATGGCCGCGACCATGCCATCATGATGTTCGCTGGGGTCGATATGGCGTGTACCAAACAGAATGGCGAATACCGCCAGCGCCAGCGCCACCACCAATGTAGTGTCAAAGGCAAACGGCCCGCCCGCTTCCAGTCCGGGCGCAACGCTTGGATAATTGAGCAGCAGAGTGAAACTTGTCGCGATGGATTTCAGCTGCAGAGAGATATAGGGCATTGTACCAAGCACCGCGATGATCGCCACAAGCCCGCCAAGAGCGGTACTTTTACCATAACGCGCTGAGATGAAATCCGCGATCGATGTGATCCGGTTCACCTTACAGATCCGGATGATCTTGATCCAGATGAAGGACCAGAGGATGAAAACCAGGGTTGGCCCCAGATAGATCGGCAGAAAATCCAATCCTGATTGCGCAGCCAAGCCCACGGAACCGTAAAAGGTCCATGAGGTACAGAAGACAGCAATAGAAAGCGTATAGATATAGGGGTTTGCCGCCAGGCTGCCGCCCATCTCAGCGCGCTTGTCTCCATAAAAGGCAATGGCAAACAGCAGCCCCAGATAGGCAAAGGAAACGCCGACAACCAGCCAGGTGGTGACCATCAGCTTTCTCCGCTTCGATCAGGCCCGGCTGTAACGCCGTCCTGATCCGGAATAACCATGCCCCGGCGTTTTTTGGCACTGATCGCAACCGCCAGAATAATGATTGCCCAAACGCCGAACAGGAACAAATAGGAGAGCGGAAATCCACCAACCAGCAGAGGACGATCAAACAGTTCCAGGATCGGCGGAAAAAAAGCCAACAGCCCAAAACAGAAGAGGGTTATCGACCATTCTTTTTTCCGACCGGTTCTTTTCATCTTAGGGCGTCCCGACCCATTTTATCCATCAGGAGGCCTGCGCGGAATCTGTCGTCAGCCCCAATAGCTGTCGGACCCGATCCCCCAGTTCCCGTGTCGAAAAAGGCTTGGTAATAAAATCATCCGCACCCAGTGCCAGCGCTTTTTCACGGTCCGCATCACGGCTTTTGGCGGACAGCATAATGATTTTTACTTTTTTGCAGCGCGGATCGGATTTGATCGTTTCACAAACCGTGAAGCCATCCGTCTTGGGCAGCATAATGTCCAACAGAACGATATCCGGCACCTTGCGGGTCACTTCTCGGACCGCTTTGTCACCATCTTCCGCCACCCGGACCGCAAAGCCAGCCTGTTTCATAATGAATTGCAAAGACAAGACGATATTTGGTTCATCTTCAACAACTAATACTGAATGCGACATCTGGTCGTCATCTCCCATCCCGCCACAGGGGCAACACCTGCTAGAAATCAGCCTTCCTGCCGTGACGGCGCATTTTGCGCCCTGGGGCTTAAGCGCCCTCTCTTCATGCCCGCATTTTAATGCAGCTGCATCCGTTCTGTCACGTCCTGTTGTCACCCATTCCCGCCAGCCTCACGGGCGGCCGTGCGGGTTGCGAGGCCCGGCACGCCATCTTGTTAGTCCTTCCTGTTCATCCGATGCGCGATCAAATCATCCACAACTGCCGGATCGGCCAGCGTGGATGTATCCCCCAGATTGCCGAAATCATCTTCAGCAATCTTACGCAGGATCCGGCGCATGATCTTGCCGGACCGGGTTTTCGGCAGACCTGGCGCCCATTGCAACAGATCCGGTGTTGCGATCGGGCCGATCTCATGGCGCACCCATTTTACCAATTCACCGCGCAGCCCATCAGTGGGCTCGATACCGGCCTTCAAGGTGACATAGACATAAATCCCCTGCCCCTTAAGATCATGCGGGTATCCAACCACGGCCGCTTCCGCCACTTTTTCATGGGCAACCAATGCGCTTTCAACCTCTGCCGTGCCCATCCGATGGCCGGAAACATTGATCACATCATCCACCCGGCCCGTGATCCAGTAATAACCGTCTTCATCGCGTCTTGCTCCATCGCCGGTAAAATAACGGCCCGGATAGGTGGTGAAATAGGTCTGGATGAAGCGCTCATGGTCACCATAGACGGTCCGCATCTGACCGGGCCAGCTGTCTTCCATGCAAAGATTACCCTCGCAGGCACCCTCCAGGGGATTACCGTCATGATCAACCATCAAGGGCTTTACCCCAAAAAACGGCCTGGTCGCCGACCCCGGTTTCAGATCGGTCGCACCCGGCAAGGGCGTGATCAGGATACCGCCGGTTTCCGTCTGCCACCAGGTATCGACTATCGGGCAGCGTTCATCACCCACCACCTTGTGATACCAGGACCAGGCCTCCGGATTGATCGGCTCGCCTACCGACCCCAGCAGCCGGATCGAAGATCTGTCCGTGCGTTTGACAAATTCCTCGCCTTCGCGCATCAGCGCCCGGATCGCCGTCGGCGCAGTATAGAAGATGTTCACTTTATGCTTCTCGCAAACCTGCCAGAAGCGCGATGCATCCGGATAGCTGGGCACGCCCTCGAACATGAGGGTAGTCGCCCCATTGGCCAGCGGCCCATAGACAATGTAGCTATGACCGGTGATCCAGCCCACATCCGCCGTGCACCAATAGATATCGCCATCATGGTAGTCAAAAACATACTGGTGGGTCATGGCGGCATAAACCAGATACCCACCGGAAGTATGCAGCACCCCTTTGGGCTGGCCGGTCGACCCCGATGTATAGAGAATAAAAAGCGGATCTTCCGCCTGCATTTCCACCGGTGGGCAGTCGGCAGAGGCCTTTTCCATTGCCTCGTGATACCAGACATCACGCCCTTCCACCCACTGGATATCCCCACCCGTGTGGCGCACAACGATACAGGTTGCACAATCCGGACAATGGGTCAGGGCCTCATCCACATTGGCCTTCAAGGGGATATGTTTGCCGCCGCGCACCCCTTCATCCGAGGTGATCACCGCATGGGAATCGCAATCGTTGATCCGTCCCGCCAGGGCATCAGGTGAGAATCCGCCGAACACAACGGAATGAACTGCGCCGATGCGCGCGCAAGCCAGCATCGCAACAGTCGCCTCCACAATCATCGGCATATAAATCGTGACCCGATCGCCTTTCCCAATGCCCTGCCCCTTCAGGACATTGGCAAATTTACAAACTTCCTCATGCAATTCACGATAGGTGACATCACGATGCTCTGAAGGATCATCCCCTTCCCAGATGATAGCGACCTGATCTCCACGTGTTTCAAGATGGCGATCCAGGCAATTCGCTGAGACATTCAGCGTACCATCATAAAACCAGCGAATATGCAGATCGTTGGCATCAAATGATACGTCTTTGACGTTGTTATAGGGCTTAATCCAATCCAGGCGCATGCCTTCGCGCTCCCAGAATGCCTCGGGATCCTCAATCGATTGACGATACATTTCCTGATATTTTTCATCATCAATCCAGCTTCTCGACCGCACATCAGCAGGAACTGGAAAACGATTATCGTCCAACATGAGTAGATTAACTCCCTACAAGAAATCCAACAAACAGCCGTAGCCCCCGGGGTGCCTGCGCCCCCGATTGGTCAAATCATTTGGTATCCGGCGAAAATCGTCGCCCTGCAGACATAAGATCCATGCCAGGAGCGTCGACAGCCCCAAAGCCCTTTTCTAAACAAGCCTCTCCCCTGTTCCGCCCGGAGACCTCATTATCTCCAGACGGACACAGAGGGACTTGGAAAGAGCGAACGTCTTTTCCGGCAAATCTGGCGCGGGATGATCTGCGGCCTTTTGGATCTGCCGATGTGAAACTCCCAAAATCAATCCGGAATGCCGAGTTCATTCTCTGTCTTTAGAAATCCCGATCGATTTGAGGATACGCTATCGGCAATATGTGAACATCTCAACAATGCATTGTTATTATTATATTATTTTGTTAATTTCTTTACGAAAAATTGGTATTATTTGTAAAGTTGTAAAGATATCCTACAAGAATGGTGCTTGCAGCTCATCCGCAGCCTGTTGATGACTGTGTAACAGCTCTTCCAAATCAAGACCTGGAATGCATCCGTCAATCACCCGCCAGCGCCCCTGCACCATGACACGGTCCGCCCTGTCGGCCCCGCAAAGCGGCAGCGCAGCAAGCGGATCGCCATTGCCGGAGAAACGCAGCTCATCAAGCTTGAACATAGCGAGATCCGCCTGACAACCAACCTCAAGACGGCCCAGATCCCTTCGCCCCAAACAATCCGCAGATCCGGCTGTTGCCCAACGGAAAGCATCCTTGTGACTGACACGGCCGGAGCCATAGCGCAAACGCTGGATCATGAGGGCCTGACGTACTTCCTGGATCAAATTGGAACCATCATTGGATGCAGAACCATCAACCCCCAGCCCAACAATGGCACCTGCGGCCTCCAGCTCCAGGTTACGGCAGATGCCGGATGCCAGCACCATATTGGATGACGGGCAGTGGGTGATGCCGACGCGCGCTTTCCCAAGCCTTGCAATCTCCTCATCATTGAAATGAATACCATGGGCCAGCCAGACATCATCTGCCATCCAGCCCACATGCTCCAGATAGTCCAGCGGTCGCATGCCGAAGGTTTTCAGGCAAAATTCGTTCTCATCCTCGGTTTCCGCCAGATGGGTATGCAGGCGCACGCCATGACGCCTAGCCAACCGCGCTGTTTGCCGCATCAGTTCAGTGGTGACGGAAAAAGGCGAACAAGGGGCCAGAGCAATCTGAACCATCGCCCCTTCCCCCGGCTCGTGATAGCGGGAAATTAGGCGTTCACTATCAAAGAGGATTGTCTCATCGCGCTGGACCGTGCTTTGCGGCGGCAAACCGCCATCCTCTTCGCCCAAGCTCATAGAGCCGCGTGTCAGTAACACGCGCAGGCCCAGCTGAGATGCTTCAGAAACCTGAATATCAATTGCTTCTTCCATGCCTTTGGGAAAAAGATAATGGTGATCCGCTGTTGTGGTACAGCCGGAAAGCAACAGCTCCGCCATCGCAAGCCGGCTGCCAAGCTGCATACGTTCCGGTGTCAACCCCGCCCAGATCGGATAGAGCGCCTTGAGCCAGGGAAACAATTCCTTGTCCAGCGCCGGCGGGCAGGCGCGGGTTAAAGTCTGATAAAAATGATGATGGGTGTTGATCAAACCCGGCAGCACCACATGCTGGCTGGCATCAAACACCTCCAGCGCTTCATTCGGCTCCAGGCAAGTTGGCTCCGCCCCGGCCGGAACAAGTTCCGCAATCCGGTCGCCCATGAGCAGCAAGCCGCCCCGCGCCTCCTCTTCGAGAATTGCCAGAGGGTTCCTGATCCAAATCGCCATAATGCTAATGTCCTGTCCTTATGTAAGCTTCCCCGACAAGATATTGGATAGAATAGCGTTTCGAATATTGCCAAGTTGCTAACAAAGCGTTGCAGAAAACGGTACAGCCTTATTCATTCATCATCAGCGCTTCCAGACGGCCTATAATCCGTGCCAGCACGGCATCTCGATCAAACAATAATTTCCTGTTCCGGGCAACGCACAGGGACAGCGGCTCGGTCAGCGGCATCTCGGCGTCAATTGCCCGGAAATGAAGCTCTTTCAATGTTAATTCACGATAAACATCCAATCGGGTCAGGATGGCCGCCCCCCGCCCACGCCGAACCAGACCTTTCACCGCTGCAATGGAATTGCATTGGCCAATTAGGCGTGGCTGGAACCCTTTGCGGTTCATCATTTCCGTCAGGGAAGCCTGCACCCCGAAGCTTTGCTCCAGCTGGACCAGAGGCAAATTTGAAACCTCTTCAAGAGCAATATCCCCCTCTCCCGTTTTCTGGTGAGAGACCAGACCCACCGGCCAATGGCTGATATGTTCGGTGATGATTTCCGCAAATGTCGGCACGTTGAAGGCCAAAATCACATCCAGCTCGCCCTTGGCCAGCCTGTCGGACAGTTCCGCTGTCCGGCCAATGCGCAAATCAAAGGACAGTCCTGGAAAGGCTGTGGCCAGATCGGCCAGCAAATCAGGGGCAAAATCCGCCGCGAGACATTCCACCACGCCCAAAATCACATGGCCGCCCTGCATACCTTTGAGCGCGGATATGGCATTGCGGGCCCGGTTATGGCCCAGCATAGCCTCCTGCAGGTCCGCCAGCAGGATCTCGCCGGCAGCGGTCATTTGCATGCCATCCGGTTTCCGGTCGAATAGTTCGACCTTCATCTCATATTCCAACTGCTTGATCTGCCGGTTGACCGAAGAGGGCGATGTGTTGAGCAGCCCTGCCGCCTTGCGGATGGAACCGGCCTGGGTGACGGCGATGAAACAGCGGGCGGATTGCGTGAATATCGGCATACAAAGAGAATTGCCGAGCCGATATCAAACTGCAACCACAAAGAAAAAGGACGCCCGGTCAAAGGCGTCCAGTTTGCGGCATCTGTGGGATGCTACAAGGTCGATTATGGTCTGGGGTCAGTCCGCCGCGTTGGACAGGCTGCGGTCCACAGCGGTCGGTTTATTCAATTCGGCCCGTTTTTTCATCGCTTCATAGTGAGTCGGGAATGGCGGCCGGTCCACGTAGCGGCCAGCGCCTTTCACCGCGCGCAGCTCCCCTTCCTTATAGGTGACCACGCCCCGGCTGATGGTGTGGGATGGATTGCCGGTCACTTCCATGCCTTCGAATATGTTGAAATCGATATTCTGGTGATGGGTTTTGGCGGAAATGGTCCTGGTTGCCGCCGGATCCCAAACCACGATATCCGCATCCGCACCAACCGAGATCGATCCCTTGCGTGGATGGATGTTAAAGATCTTGGCCGCGTTGGTGGAGGTGGCCGCGACAAATTCAGACGGCGTCAAACGGCCGGTATTGACCCCATGATGCCACAGGACCGCCATACGATCCTCGACACCGGCAGTGCCATTGGGAATCTTGGAGAAATCATCCTTGCCCGCCGCCTTCTGCTCCGCACAGAAACAGCAATGGTCCGTGGCAGTTGTCTGCAAGTTCCCGGACTGAAGCCCTTTCCAAAGCGCTTCCTGATGGCCTTTCGGGCGGAAGGGCGGCGACATGACATGGGCGGCCGCAAATTCGAAATCCGGATGGCGGTAGACACTGTCATCGATCAAAAGATGCCCGGCCAAAACCTCGCCAAAGACCCGCTGACCTTCGTTGCGCGCCCGGGTGATCTCATCCAATGCCTCTTCCGCCGAAACATGCACCAGATAGACCGGTGTGCCGATCACCTCCGCCAGTTTGATGGCCCTGTTCGCCGCCTCGCCTTCCGCTGCCGGCGGCCGTGAGAGCGGATGCGCCTCCGGCCCTGTAATGCCTTCGGCCAGCAGTTTTTTCTGCAGCTGGAAGACCAGCTCGCCATTTTCCGCATGACAGGTCGGGATCGCGCCCAGACTCAAGGCCTTGGTAAAACTGTTATAGAGGATCTCATCATCGGCCATAATGGCATTCTTATAGGCCATGAAATGCTTGAAACTGTTCACCCCATGGTCTCGCACCAGAGTTTCCATATCCTGATCCACGGTTTCATCCCACCAGGTCACCGCCACATGGAAAGAATAATCAGCCGCCGATTTTTCCGCCCAACCCATCCAGGTTTCATAGGCCTCCATCAGGCGCTGCTGCGGGTTGGGAATGACAAAATCAATGATCATGGTGGTGCCGCCCGCCATGGCGGCCGCCGTGCCGGTATAGAAATCCTCCGACGCCACGGTCCCCATGAAGGGAAGCTGCATATGGGTATGGGGGTCAATGCCGCCCGGCATCACATATTGCCCCCCGGCATCCACGATCTCTGCCCCGGCAGGCGCTTCCAGATTTTCACCGACCGCAACGATCTTGCCCGCTTCACAATAGACATCCGCGCGGCTTTCGCCTTCGGCGGTCACCACCGTGCCGCCCCTGATCAGAATGGACATGATCCTGTCTCCTTCCCCTTGGTTATGATTACTTTAACTCGAAAGGTACGGCCGGAATCCAAGGGTGAGAATCCGGCCAGCCCTCTCTTACAATCAGCTCCGTTTACCGCTCATCATGGCGAAATAGACAATCCCGGCGATGAGAAGCCCTACAAACCAGGCAAAATCATAAATTCCGGTGAAGAACGATGGTACGCTTTCAACAAAACCGGCCGCATTCAGGAAACCCGGCAGGTTGGGCAGGATACCAATGATAAGCGCGGTGATACCCGCCATGTTCCAGCCATTTCTACCGCCATAAATCCCATCATGCCGAAACAGATCGTCCACTTTCAGTTCGGTTTTGCGGATCAGGAAATAGTCCACGATCAGGATGCCTGCGATCGGTCCCAGCAAAGCTGAATATCCGATTAGCCAAGTAAAGATATAACCCTGGGTGCTTTCGATCAGTTTCCAAGGGAAAATCGCAATACCGATCGCTGCTGTGATATACCCCCCCATCTTGAAGGAAATCTTCTTAGGGCTGAGATTGGAAAAACCATGGGATGGAGCCACAACATTGGCTGCCAGATTTGTAGTCAGAGTGGCCACAACCAACGCAAACAGGGCAACCACTATACCAAAGCCTTCCATGCGCTCCGCAAGCTTAACCGGATCCCAGATCGCCTCACCATAGATCACCACGGTTGCGGAGGTTACTGCTACGCCGATGAATGCAAAGAGCGCCATCGGGATCGGCAGGCCGACTGCCTGGCCGAGGATCTGATCCTTCTGGCTTTTGGCATAACGGGTGAAATCCGGAATGTTCAAAGCCAGTGTAGCCCAAAACCCGACCATTGCAGTCAAACCCGGAATGAAAGCGCTCCAGAATTGGCCTTCCTTCTCCCCACCGGGGCCAAACGCACTCGGTGCAGACAACATTTCACCGAAACCACCCGCCTTCACATAGGCCCAGGCCAACAGCGCCAGCCCCATAAGCAGAAGGAACGGTGCCGCGTAGGTTTCCAGCCAGCGGATCGATTCCGTACCATGCCGAATGAACCAGAGATGCAACGCCCAAAACGCAAGAAAACTCAAGGTTTGTGCTGCATCAATACCGAGAAATGGAAGCGGTTCACCAGCAAAAGCATTACCAGATACGGCATTTAAGATTACATAAATGGCTGAGCCGCCTACCCAGGTTTGGATTCCGAACCAGCCGCATGCCACCAGACCACGGGCAACACCTGGAATCTTTGCACCGACTGTACCAAAGGATGACCTAAGCAGAACCGGGAATGGAATCCCGTGTTTCGTACCTGCGTGGCCGATTAACATCATGGGAACGGCTACAATCACGTTGCCGAGCAACACAGTGATTACCGCCTGCCACCAGGACATTCCGTCAGCCACCAGACTGGCGGCAATGAAATATGTTGGAACGCAAACCACCATACCAACCCATAAGGCGGCAATTGCTTTCCAGTCCCAAGTACGAGCCTCGGCCGACGCGGGCGCAAGGTCTTCGTTAAATAAATCCGGATCTGCACCCGCTATTTGTGAATGCGTCACCCCATATTCATCTGTAACAGTCCCTTGTCCTGCTACCGAAGCATTATCAGTCACGTGTCTATCTCCCAGATATGCGCGGACCTGTTTTCCCCGGACTTGCCTGTTGTCAGGTCTCTTCCCGAACATGTCCCGCCTTGCCGCACCGGTCCCCTCTTTGTCACCCCGCCGGTGTATCGGGGCGGGCCGGATGCTGCTCCCCGCATATGTTTTCTTGTTAGAGCAACCGGCCAGAAACGATTGAAACTGTTATACGATTCTCAAATTTGTCACAGTCCGGTCAGCGGCCCGTAAGTATCCGGCCTCCGATCCCTGAAAAACTGCCAGCTGTTACGAACTTCCTTGATCATGTCCATATCCATGTCATGGACGATCAGCTCATCCTTGTCGCGACTTGCGATCGCTTCAATCTGGCCGCGCGGGTTGACGAAATAGCTCTGGCCGTAAAACTCACCAATGTCCCAGGGCTGTTCGCGCCCAACCCGGTTGATCGCGCCGATATAGACCCCATTGGCCGCCGCCGACGCCGGTTGTTCCAGCTTCCAGAGATATTCGGAAACGCCAGCGACAGTGGCTGACGGATTGACGATATATTCCGCCCCGTTCAGCGCCAGCGCTCGCCAGCCTTCCGGAAAATGGCGGTCGTAACAGATATAGACACCCAATTTGCAATAGGCGGTCTCGAAGACCGGCCAATCTGATGCACCGGGCTTAAAGAAGAATTTCTCCCAGAAACCGGCAACCTGCGGGATATGGGTTTTGCGGTATTTACCAAGATATCGGCCATCCGCGTCAATCACGGCAGCTGTGTTGTAATAGACCCCGGTGATGTCTTCCTCATAGATCGGCACCACAATGACCATGTTATGTTTCTTAGCCATCTCGCACATGATCTGGGTCGTAACACCGTCGGGAATTTGTTCCGCAGCCGCATACCATTTGCTGTCCTGGCTGGGGCAGAAATAAGGCTGGGTGAAGACTTCCTGGAAACAGAGCACTTGGACGCCTTTGCGGCCAGCCTCTTCAACCAGCGGCAAATGAGCCTCCAGCATCGCATCGCGGATTTTTTCCGGACTGTCCGCCGTATCCCCTTTCAACCCCATTTGTATCAGACCGCCGCGCAACATCGTCATAAGCGAACTCTCCCCAAAACAGGCCTGCACAATCAGGCAGGCAAAGGAAAACGGTTCGGGCAATCAAGCCCGCGAAAAACTTCTTGATACTGCGGGGATGCGGACGATATCCGCCTGCTCTCCCCGGATACTCTTGGATGCTGAGAGGAATATGGAGGCTTAAACGCACTCCCTATCAAATCTTCCCTTTCATCCTGTTCTTGCAGGCCCTTTTCCGGTGTCTATTTGCTTGTGCAACCCGCACCGGTTTCATTTTTCACAGATGGACCTTGTGAATCAGGTTACACCCCTACTGACCAAACGGTCAACAATATTACAACCGATCTCCATTCCCTCAAACCGGGAAAAACGGGACCGCGGGATAGTCCCGCAGGTCCCAGTCGGGGTTGCCTCTATCCTTTTGAAATATTGAGTATTGTTTCATCTGCCTTGGCGATCATCGCCTGCAGCAGCACCTGGCCGCCGGCTTCTACCCATTCGGGTGTCGCATCCTCGATCTCGTTGTGGCTGATCCCGTCGACACAGGGGATGAAGATCATGCCTGTCGGCGTGACTTTGGAGAGATAACAGGCATCATGGCCTGCGCCGGAAACCATGTCCCGGTTGCTGTAGCCCATGATCTCCACCCCGTCGCGGACAGCCTGGACACAGGATGCTTCAAATTTAATCGGTGCATAATACCAGATCTGTTCAAAATCCATCTCCAGCCCGATTTCGTCACGGATATCCTCGACCGCTTCACGCAATTGCCCATCCATTTTAGCCAGGATCTCATCATCGGGATGGCGGAAATCAACGGTCAGGAAAACTTGGCCCGGGATCACATTCCTGGAATTGGGATGAACCTGCATCATCCCGACTGTCGCACAGGCATAGGGCTGGTTCGCCATGCCGATTCGATTGACCGCATCGACAATCCGGGCCGCCCCCAACAATGCATCTTTGCGCAAATTCATCGGGGTCGGCCCGGCATGGGCCTCCACCCCTGTTAAGGTAATTTCATACCAGCGCTGGCCCTGGGCATCAGTCACAACGCCAATGGTCTTTTCCTCATCCTCGAGTATCGGTCCCTGCTCGATATGAGCTTCGAAATAGGCACCGACCGGATGACCGTCAATGGTCGGCTCATCGGGGCCGTCATAGCCGATGCGCTTGATCTCTTCCCCCATGGTCTTGCCATCGACATCAGCCCGGCTGAGACCATATTCCAGGTCAAACACCTTAGCAAAAACGCCCGAAGAAACCATGGCTGGCGGGAAGCGCGAGCCTTCTTCATTGGTCCAAACGGCCACCTCCACCGGGGCTTCCGTTTCATAGCCCGCATCATTCAACGCGCGCACCACCTCCAGACCGGCCAGCACGCCATAGACCCCGTCAAAGCGGCCGCCGGTCGGCTGGCTATCCAGATGGCTGCCGGTTAGGATCGGCGGCAGGTCATTATTGCGGCCGGCACGCCGGGCAAAGATATTCCCCATCTTGTCAGTACGGATGGTGCATCCTGCATCCTCGCACCATTTAACGAAAAGATCGCGGCCCTCCTTATCTACATCAGTCAGGGCCAGGCGGCAGACACCGCCTTTTTCCGTCGCCCCGATCTTGGCCATTTCCATCAGGCTGTCCCAAAGGCGCTGTCCATTGATGCGCAGGTTCCTTGACTTTGCTTGTACGGTCATGATTTTGCCCTTCCCTATTCTGCCGCCTGTTTCATCGGATTAAGCGGATGTTCCGGCCAGGTGAGAGCCGGTTTGCCCGCACTCACTTCTTTCATGCTGATACAACCTTCCACCGGGCAGACATGCAGGCAGAGGTTACAGCCCACACATTCATCATCCACCACCTCAAACAGCTTGCCGCCGTCTTCCCTGGTTTTCATCAAGATCGCCTGATGGGAAGTGTCTTCACAGGCAATATGGCAGCGCCCGCATTCAATGCACTGATCCGGGTCGATCACCGCTTTGATGTCATAGTTCATATTCAGCTCGTTCCAGTCCTTGACCTGCGGAACGGCAGCCCCGGTGAATTCGGCGACGGATGTATAACCCTTTTCATCCATCCAGTCGGACATGCCGTCGATCAGGTCTTCAACAATGCGGAAGCCATAAACCATGGCCGCAGTGCAGACTTGGACCGCATTCGACCCCAGGGTCATGAATTCAACCGCGTCTTTCCAGTCGGTGATACCGCCGATGCCGGAGATATGCATATTGCCGGTATCCGGGCTCTTGGCGATCTCGGCCACCATGTTCAGCGCGATCGGCTTGACCGCCGATCCGCAATAGCCGCCATGGGTGCCGACACCATCCACAGTCGGTGTCGGAGCCATCTGATCCAGATCGACCGAGATGATGGAATTGACTGTGTTGATCAGCGAGACCGCATCCGCGCCGCCTTTATAAGCTGCTTCCGCAGACCAGAGAATATTGGTGATATTGGGAGTCAGTTTGGTGAAGACGGGAATGTCGACAGCCTCTTTCACCCATCGGGTCACCTGTTCCACCATTTCCGGCACCTGCCCGATGGCGGATCCCATGCCGCGTTCACACATGCCGTGCGGACAGCCAAGGTTCAATTCCAGCCCATGAACACCAGCATCCGCCACCTGACGGGCCAGATCCTGCCAATAGTGTTTTTCGACCGGCGCCATGATGGAACCGATGATCACCCGATCCGGCCATTCCTCGCGCACTTCCCGGATTTCCTGAAGGTTCACCTCCAGCGGCCTGTCGGTGATCAGCTCGATATTATTGATCCCCATGACCCGGCGCTTATGGTCATGATGCACGCCGTAGCGACTGGAAACATTGATCACCGGCGGATCAATCCCAAGGGTCTTCCAGACAACACCGCCCCAACCAGCTTCAAACGCACGGACAACATTGTATTTCTTGTCCGTGGGCGGTGCAGAGGCCAGCCAGAAGGGGTTGATGCTCTCAATACCGGCGATGGTGCATTTCAAATCAGCCATAGTCTCTAATCCCCTTCTCTCACATACCGGACAGATATTGGTCGATCGCATGGGCGGCCTGCTTGCCGTCCTCAACCGCCTGAACCGTTAGATCTTCGCCCGAGGCAACCGCATCACCACCAGCAAATACCCCGCCCATCGTGGTTTGGAATTTTTCATCAAGCACCAGTTTACCCCGATTGAGCTCAATACCATCCAATCCGGAAGGCAATAGTTTCTGGCCAACAGCTTTCAAAACCATGTCGGCTTTGACCTCATAGGTCTCTCCTGTGCCCATCAGTTTACCACCATCCAGCTCGGCCTTTTCAAAGACCATGCTCTCAACCTTGCCATTGCCCTTGATGCCGGATGGCATGGACCAATAGCGCACGATGACATCATTCAGTTTGGCCAGGTCCTGTTCAAAATCCGTTGCCCCCATCTGTTCGGCTCCGCGACGGTAGACCAGGGTGACCTCACCGGCCCCCAGCCGTTTTGCCTGAACCGCGGCATCAATGGCCGTATTACCGCCACCAATCACGATCACATTGTCACCGACCGCGACATCGCGCTTGTCCGGTGCCTGACGAATTTCTTCAATGAAGTCGATCGCGCTGTGAATGCCGTCCTTGTCTTCGCCTTCCAGCCCCAAATCATTCACATCGCCAAGACCAATACCGATAAAGACAGCATCATAATCCCGGCTCAGATCGGCAAGCAGCAGATTGTCGCCAAGGCGTTGTTCGTACTGGATGGTGATACCACCAATCTCCAATAAGAAATCCACTTCCTTCTGGGCAAAATCATTGGTCATTTTATAGGCGGCAAGACCATATTCATTCAGCCCCCCCGCCTTCGCCTTAGCCTCAAAAACAACCGCATCATGGCCTAACATCGCCAGGCGATGCGCGCAGGCCAGGCCCGCAGGCCCGGCCCCGACAACCGCAACCGTTTTGCCGCTCGAGGGTTTCCGGCCAAACGGGTGCGGCTTGTCCGCCTCCATGAAATGATCAACCGCGTAACGCTGCAACCGGCCAATCGGGACCGGCCCGCCCTCCAACTCATTGCAGACGCAGGCCTGTTCGCACAGGGTTTCCGTTGGACAGACACGTGCGCAGGTACCACCGAGGATGTTTTCTTCCAGAATCGTCTTTGCCGCGCCGTTGGGGTTGCCGGTCGAAATCTTCCGGATGAATGCCGGAATATCAATGCTGGTTGGGCAGGCAGTGGTGCAAGGTGCATCATAGCAATAAAGGCAGCGATTACTCTCGGTCATCGCCATCATTTCATTATAGGGCGGATGCAAATCATCAAAGCGGGCGGCCATTTCCGCCGCCGTTTCCGGTTTGCCGCTCAATCCCATGCGCTTGGTCGTCATTGTCGTCTCCCAAAGGCCGTCTTTAGCCAGATCCTGATATGCCCCCAGCGTGGAGACCAGACGAAATTTGGGAAAAGCGATCCCGACGACACCAACCAATGCGGGTGCCTGAGAATTTTCACTTATGGAGGTGCGATCCGGAGCTTTTGCCCTCTGTCTTGCGCCTCGATCCCGTTCGTCTCGCCTCTTGCTTGTGAATCATGCCTGTTGTCCATTTGGCATGAAGGGCGAATTTTCTACTTATGAGGAAAGTCTGACCTATGTTGATCATATGGTCAAGATGAATCTGACTATTTGGTCAGGAATAATTTCTTAATTCCACCAATACAGGACATTTTATTACCTCGACCCTAAAACAAATGGAAACTCCCCGATGCGCTTTACTCGTGACCTCTTACGCAAAAATCCTTATAAGCCTGTCCAGCCAGTAACTTTAAATAGACCGGAAAAACCTTGGAACAATTCCATACAATCATCGTCGGCGCTGGTGCAGCCGGTCTGTTCTGCGCCGCAACTGCGGGCCAGCGCGGCAGGAAGGTCCTGTTGCTGGACCATGCCAAGAAAGCCGGTGAGAAGATCAGAATCTCGGGCGGTGGCCGCTGCAACTTCACTAATTTGAATGCGGCCCCAGACAAATTCCTGTCCGGTAATCCCCATTTTTGCGTTTCCGCCCTGAAACGCTATACCCAGTGGGATTTCATCGACATGGTTCAAAACCATGGCATTGCCTATCATGAAAAAACGTTGGGCCAGCTGTTTTGCGACGGTTCCTCGCAACAAATCATCAATATGCTGCTCAAAGAATGCCGGAACGGATCCGTAGAGATCCGCCTGGAGCACAGCGTCATGAATGTCGAGAAGACAGATACTGGCTTCCTCCTTCAGACCAACCTGGGAAGGTTGGCGTCGGAAAGCCTGGTCATTGCAACCGGCGGAAAATCAATTCCCAAGATGGGTGCCACGGGATTCGGTTATGATATTGCCAGTCAGTTCGGCCTGGATGTGGTTGATACCAGGGCCGGTCTTGTCCCTTTGCGTTTCGGTGAAGACCTCTTGGATCAAACAAACGGCCTTTCCGGTGTCGCCACCGAGGCTGTCGCGAGTTGTAACAAAAAGTCCTTCCGTGAGGCCCTGCTCTTCACCCATCGCGGCTTAAGCGGTCCGGTCATTTTGCAAATCTCGTCCTATTGGCGTCCGGGAGAAGCCATCACCATCAATCTCGCCCCGGACATAGATATGTTCCAGCGTTTTAAGATTGCAAAGGAATCCAATCCAAAACAGTCCCCACAGACGATACTGGCAGAAACCCTGCCAAAACGATTGGCACAGAAATTTGCAGAAATGCACAATTGCAGCCAGGTCTTGGCCGAAACGCCGGATAAGAAACTGCGCGCCCTTGCCGGCCAGGTGAATGATTGGTCGATCAAGCCATGCGGCGATGAAGGCTATCGGACGGCAGAAGTGACCCTTGGTGGAGTCGACACAAAGGAATTATCATCCAAGACTTTCGAGTCCCGCAAAATACCCGGTTTGTTTTTCATCGGCGAAGTTGTTGATGTGACGGGTCATCTGGGCGGATACAATTTCCAATGGGCCTGGTCATCCGGCCATTGTGCCGGCCAGTTTATATAATCTTACCCAGCGGCTTTTTTGTTGGAATGCCGGGCGCGGCTCCCCGCAGACGCTGCGGTAGTCTCCAGGGCCTTCTTGTGGAACTTTTTCTGACAGTCCAAGGCTTTTTCAAGCCTTTGAAGGAACGTTTCATACAGTTTCCATTGGATGATTGGAATATCGGCCAGGATTCTGGCGGGTATCCTGTAGGCGACGATATCTTCCTCGACAATGAACTGATAGGTTTCAGGTGCTTTGAAAACCGCCTGATCCTCGCCGAAGAAATCACCTTTGCGGATTTCAGCAATATCCTCGCCCGCGCATGTCAGCCGGGCCCGTCCGGATCGTAGAATTGTCAGCGGCGTGGTTTCATCCACCTCGATCACCTGGCCTTGCTTCAAATCCATCAGTTCCAGAGTCGCGGCTACCCGGTTTTGAACCGCATAGCTTAAAGCTTCTCCCAACAGCCAGGTTTCGCGCATGAATTCTCGACCTTCCATTAGGGTCGATATCGATTCGAACAGATTATTTTTCTTCACAAGATCCAGATACAGATCGCATGGAATTTCAAGGGCTTCGACAAAGCTAAGAGCCCGGTAGGTACCCATGGTCGGTACCTGATGCAAGCCGGAGATTTCACCGACCAGAGATCCCGCCGACATTGGATGGGCAATATCGTCACTGGAAAAGATCACCTCAACATTCCCTGTCAGCAGGAGATAGATATTCTCAATCCGCTGCCCCTCTTTGAGCAAAATCGTCTCAGGAATGAAGGTCACGATATCATGGTTCAGCAACGTGTTGACCATATGATCGGGCGCGTCCGGCAGGTAACCGCGCAGAAACGAGTCCGCAAATTGCCGGACATAGTTAGACCTGGTTTCCAGAAGCGAGTCTCTTGTGCCAAAAGAAGCCCCTGAACCGATCCGCCGCTGTTCGGGTGTCAAAGGAAGCGCCGTGTGGGACAGGATAATCTTATCCGACTGATCATCGGTGAAATCCAAGGCATTGCCGTGGATCATCCCGCCACCGATATCCAGCTTTTTCAAGGTCGCCGGGGTCAGATAATCCGCCTTTACTTTCTTCAGCATTTTCGCAGAAATTCCCGGCGCATCGGGATCATCGGTCACCATAGCCTCCAAAACCTTGAAAGAGGCGATATCAGCAAAATGTGCATAGGTCTTGTAACCGTTCCGGCCCAAAGCCCGGAATTTGAAGACTGTGGTTTCAACCGGATGGGGCGAGAGTATCGGCATGACTTCCAGCCCGTCAATTTCGTTCCAGTCGCCCATTTCCAAATCATGGACATGGAAGAAAGTTGTAAAGCGTCCTTCCGCCATGGACATCAAAGCCGCGATTTTCTTGGTCACCGACGCCCGCACCATCGGCGTCGCAAAAAACTTCACCTTGTGATCCGACCGGATAAAGGATAGCAGCCCGGCAAAATGATCATCATGGGAATGGGTCTGGAAGATGCCTTCCACTTCGTTGATGCCGATGCCCAGAGCAATCAGAATCTCACGCATATTCGGGCCCGCATCCACCAGATAGACCTTGCCCTGATAAATGATCACACTCGACATGGACGGTCGGTTAACATCCCAACCATCGCCATTGCCGGAATGCACGACGGAGAAGGCCTCACGCTTGACCTTGTGATGGTCCAGCGGATAGGCGGTTTCATATTTTTCATCACTTTTCAGATTCAGGTTCACCTGAACCTTGTCTTCTAAGTAACTGACTTCAAATATGTTATTCTCCAGCCTTTCAATCATCACGCCGTCGCGGATCTCAACCTTTCGGGTACCGATAAACTGATTGTCCAGCAGGTCGCGCGGGCTTCGGATTTCTCCAAAGGCAAAGCGCAGTTTCAACCGCATCAGGTCGTGGGCCAGTTTGGGTGAAATGCCAGTAGCCATGATTTCTTCTTTTGAAATCAAGCCGTAGTTACCTCGATAGATATATTCCATCTGCGCGGTAACCTGCTCGCGCGAACCGATCAATAAGGGCTTCACACCCTTGTTATTCGGATGCCCTGGCAAAATCATGCCCTGGCGGTAGAGCATCTGCAGAACCGGGAATTCTCCCATGTTGCAGAAATTTCCCTTCTGGATCATGGTATCGGACAGAAGGATCACATTGGGGCCGGTCTCAAATTCCACACCGTCCTTTTCGGTCGGCACGATCAGGCCACGGCGCATCAAATGTTTGACACTATCCGCCGGGCAGCCGCATAGCATCCGAAGTCCGACTTCCGGGACTTCGACCCAATCTATGCCGGTCGACACCTTGATTTTCCTCAGTCCCGTCATGCGGTTCCTGTTTTTCTATACCCTGCAACCATTTCTAACGCCAATCCGGCGGGAGTTTGCCCCTTTGATCCTATTCCAGGTTATCTCAATAAATCCCTAAAATATTGTGAGTTTTATCAATCGCGCCGGCATCCTCAATAATAGAGGATGCCGGCGCAACCCGATGATCACACGGCCATTTTCTGTTGGCTGAGGCGAAATGAAACCAGATCTTCGATCGAAACGACGGGCATTTCATGGGTTTTCCCGAACTGAACGATCTCCGGCAGGCGGGCCATGGTGCCATCTGGGTTGGTTAACTCACACAAGACACCTGCTGGTGTACGCCCGGCCATGGCCACCAAATCAATGGTGGCTTCGGTATGCCCGCGCCGTGTCAAAACACCGCCGGCCTGTGCCCGCAACGGAAACACATGGCCCGGCCTTGCCAGGTCATCCGGACGGCAATCAGCAGCGATCGCGGTTTTTACGGTGGTGACCCGATCTGCAGCTGAAACACCGGTCGTCACCCCCTTTTTGGCCTCAATGGTGACAGTGAAAGCAGTCCCCATGGAGCTGTCGTTATGTTCCACCATTGGCGGAAGTTGCAAACGGCTGGCGGTTTCATCTGTCAGGCAAAGACAGACAATGCCACTGCATTCCCGGATAAGCACAGCCATTTGCGCCTCGGTCAGGCTATCTGCGGCAAAAATGATATCGCCTTCATTTTCCCGGTCTTCGTCATCCACAACCAAAACACCCCGGCCCGCACGCAGGGCTTCAAGGGCCAGTTCCACGCGTGTGAATGGATCACCGAACTGATCAAGAAGGGATTGGTTTTCTGCGATCTGACTCATGGTTGGTACTCCATACCTATCGTTAACCAGAATCAGGGCATTTTGGAGAGTCGTCCGTAACAGAATCGTCACATGACAATTGGCAGGACCAGGCCATAAAGCCCGGTTCCTAAAAACCCATTCTCTACCATCCGGACTATTACCGTCGGCTCCGGCCTCTCACCGGATCTGCTGACCCTGTTGCAAAATGCATCAGGCGCTCGCGGGCTCTCCGGCTCAAATCCGGAATACCGCCGGTCAGGAATTGCACCCTGCCCTGAGAATAAGCTGCCCCCTATTGGGAACGATTTCGAGACTAGAGAGAGGATCACGCTTCTTCAATGGAAATAACGACCAAAACTGGAAGATCTGCGCTCTGGGGACCTAAACCTCTGCCGGGCTGGTCGCTTTCAACCTAATATGGTCACGCTGTTACCGATTTCATTATAACTCAGCTCCTTGAAGGCCATATTGACCGCAATCGCAATCCCTCGCCCATGCCGCTCTTCGGATTGCTGTATGCCCCCTTCCAGAAAGGGCTTCCAATCAAACCCCTCACCTTCATCAGATATGACCACAAGGGCCTGACCGTCTTTTTTACGATAATCCACGGTCACCCATCTTTGGTTAAAGGGCGAACTGTGCAGACGCCGCTCAATCTCCTGATGCCATATACCATCGGCCAACAATTTGGTTTTCAGACCGAAATCAATACCGAGATTGCCATGTTCAATTGCATTGTAAAACAGCTCCACCAGCCCAATCCCTGCTGTCTCAGGGTCTTCAAACCCATGGGAAAGAAAAACCGCGACACTTGAAGCCTCTTTCGGGCTCTGAAAACGAAAATGCGCCTCTTCCAGAAAAGGGGTGAGCTTGCGCGGCAAACTCGCCAACTTCAGAAATCTTTGATGGCGCCCGGCCAGGTCTGTTAAGAACTCATCCTTGTCGACATCGGCATTGTTCTCCGATTGCAGGACAAAAAATTCGTTCACACGATCGCGGAAATGCTTTTGGATATTCTTATGCAGCCCAAGCTGACTATTGATCGCTGCAATCAGGATCTTGAAATCACATGGTTTTTTAAGAAAATTGATTGCGCCGGCAGAGCGCAATGTCAGCTCGGTTCTCTTGTCGGACATAGCCGTCAGCATGATGACTGGCACTGTCGAAAGCCCGCTGCCTTCCTGTTGCAAAGCCTTAACCAGTTCCGCGCCATCCATTACCGGCATGGAGAAATCAGACAGGATCAAATCCGGACTATTTTGCTTAGCCAGTTCAAGCGCCTGCTGGCCGTTTTCGGCCATAATGACCTCAAAACCGGAATCAACCAATTCTTCGGCCAGGATATCGCGAAGAATTTCTTCATCTTCCGCAACCAAGATCCTCGGCATCAGATTTTCCTCATCAGCGTTTCAGGGGGAGACGCACGGAAAAAACACTGCCCTTCCCCTTTGTACTTTTGACCGACACATCCCCCTTGTGCTTTTGCGCCAGTTTCCGGACCAGGTAGAGCCCAAGGCCGGTGCCGCTTATCCCGGAAACATTGCTGCCTCGGTAAAATTGCCGAAAAATATTCCCCTGATCATTATCTTCAATTCCGATCCCATGATCGCGCACGGAAATTATGATGGCATTTTCATCGCTGCGACCGGAAATCTCTACGGGCTTGCCGTCCGGTGAGTATTTCAGAGCATTGGAAATCAGGTTGGAGACAATGTGGTTCAATGCCTCACGATCTGCGCTGATATGGTCCGGCAGACCATCTATATCTAATTTCAGTTCTCGATCACTATCCATGTCGGCGAATTTGGAAACCAGCCGGGTCAGTTCCGCCTTGAGGTCCAGATCCACTGGATGAAAGTCCAGCATATCCCCATCAAGCGCAGCCCCGGCATGCAACAGTTCCAGACATTCTTCCAACCGGGCAATCGCGCTGCGGATCTGATCATATTTTTTTACGGCATAATCGGTAGAGCTTTGCCCTACATTCCGGATCAACCTTTGAACCAGGCCGTCGATGATCGCGACCGGCGTTCGGATTTCATGGCTGGTGACGGAAACAAACTGGCGCAGTGCGTTGGTCATTTCCTTTTGTTGTTTTAACGCACTTTCCAGTTTCGCGTTTTTAATCATCAACTGCTGCTCCGCTTCCAGCAACTGATGCTCCTTTGCCTGCCGCATCTCAATCTCAGATTTTAAGCCACGGGTCTGGTTTTCCACCAGATCTTCCAATTTTTCTTGATATTGCCTCAGGTTAACCAAGTCTCGATAAGAGCGCAGCACCGACACCATCATGGTAAACATCTTACGATAGCTTAAGTCGGTCTTTTCCTTGTAGTCGTTGATATCATATTTAATCACGACTTCTCGCTCCGGAGCCTGGCCCGGCTGTCCAGTGCGCAATACAATCCTGACTTCCTGGTTTTCAAGAACTTCCCTAATCCATCGGGCGACATCCAGCCCCTCATGTTCGCTTTCCATCGTCACATCAAGCAGAACCAGGGCAATGTCATTCTCGCGACTGAGAATCTCGCGGGCCTCACGCCCGGAAGTCGCGCTTAAAAATTCGAGGCGGCGCCCTTCAAAAACGAAATCATTCAACGCCAGCTTAGTCGCCGAAATCACATTAATCTCGTCATCCACCACAAGAATTTTCCAAACCCCATCTGATACGGCATCCGTTCCGGCACCGTCCTCATCATCGATCAGGAAATCCTCTTCCAATGGATCATTCATCGAAACGTTATTCTTCCAGCGCGAGCTGTTTGCTGATTTCGGTATATTTCAACATCTTGGCTACCTGACCCTGCGGTTTCAAAAAGGTCAGGGTCCAACCGTTTTTCTTTGCCCGATCCGTAAGCAGAAGCAAAAGACCCAGGCCGGAGGAATCGATAAATTCAAGCCCGCTAAGGTCACATGAAATGTTTGACGTACCGCCCGTCGAGAGTTCCTCAATCAAATCGTTAAAGCTGCCATGGTCGTTGAACGTAAGCTCCCCGTATAGCTTTACAGCTTTAGCACCGTTTTCATCATCCGCGTCGTAATACATCCTGGACCCTTCAAATTTAATCAGTTTAACCCAACCCTCATCCCGCATCTTAGACCGCTTTGATTAACAATAGGTAACTCCACGAATGAACTGGCACATCATAAAAGCGTCCCAACAAGTCACCGCAATATATAGCACAATTCAGTTTTGGTTTTATATTATCCCTAAAATTCGCCATCATCGGACGAATAAATGGTAACAGCGAGGACGGCATGACAATTTACGAAAATGATCTAGGCCGAAATTCCGTCAATCATGTCCCGTTAAGCCCGCTCTCCCTGATCCGGCGCACTGCCAAGGTCTATCCCAACCGATTGGCCGTCATTCATGGCTCCCTCCGCCGTACGTGGCGCGAAACCTATGAGAGATGCGTGAGACTGGCCTCCAGCCTGACTGATTTGGGTATTGGCAAAGGAGATACCGTTGCAATCATCGCCGCCAATATTCCGGAATTTCTGGAGGCGCATTTTGCCATTCCAATGTGCGGGGCGGTCCTCAATTCCCTCAATACCCGTCTTGATGCCAATGCCCTCAGTTATATGCTTAGACATGGGGAGGCAAAACTCTTCCTAGTGGACAGCGAGTTTTCCGACTTGGCCAGGGAAGCGGTGAGCAACCTGGAAAATCCTCCGACCATCATTGATATCCAAGATAATGAAGGCCCTGCAAGAGCACCCTTTGGTGAAACAGATTATGAAACCCTCATTTCCAAGGGAGATCCCAACTTTCCTTGGCACATGCCCGATGATGAAGAAAACGCCCTAGCGTTGAACTATACCTCCGGCACCACCGGCAACCCGAAGGGTGTCGTCTACTCCCACCGGGGAGCTTATCTGAATGCCATGGGCAATGCCGTTACCTGGCCCATGCCCCATTTTCCGGTCTATCTATGGACGTTGCCTATGTTCCATTGCAATGGCTGGTGCTTTCCCTGGACGATCACTGCGCTTGGCGGCACACATGTCTGCCTGCGTAAGGTTGACGGCAACAATATCCTCGCGGCAATTGAGGAGCACCAGGTTACGCATTTCTGCGGGGCGCCGATTGTCATGAGCATGCTGATCAGCGCCGCAGCAGATCAGAAAACGCGGTTCAGCCAGAAAGTTTCCATGATGACGGCCGCAGCGCCGCCCCCCGCCTCGGTGATGAGCGCACTGGAAGAACTCGGCATTGACGTCACCCATGTTTACGGCCTGACGGAAGTATATGGCCCTGCGGTAATCTGCAGCTGGCACCCTGAATGGGACTCCCTGCCCCCGGCGGAACGGGCGGCCAAAAAGGCCCGCCAGGGGGTGCCTTACGAGGTGCAGGAAGATCTTTATGTCGCAGATCCTAAGACGATGGAACCTGTTCCGACCGATGGCAAAACCATTGGCGAGATCATGATGCGCGGTAACATCATGATGAAAGGTTATCTGAAGGATAAAGCAGCAACCGAAACGGCTTTTTCAGGCGGCTGGTTTCATACCGGCGACCTGGCCGTCATGCATCCAGACGGCTATGTGCAGATCATGGACCGGTCCAAGGATATCATCATATCGGGTGGGGAAAACATATCATCAATCGAAATCGAGAATGTCCTTTATGATCATCCCGATATTCTAACCGCCGCCGTGGTCGCAAAACCGGATGAAAAATGGGGGGAAACGCCTTGTGCCTTTATTGAGCTGAGATCGGGCGTAACTATTGACGAAAACGAGATCATCGCATTCTGCCGTGAACGGCTGGCCCATTTCAAATGCCCGCGCCATGTGATTTTCACCGAAATCCCAAAGACTTCCACCGGCAAGATCCAGAAATACGCCTTACGTGAAAAGGCGGGCAGCCTATAAGACTGCCCGGTTCTTGTTCAGCCGCGCATTCTTTCCCCTTTGGGGTCGAAGGGAGCCTCCGGTAAAATTGTAGCAGAACATTCCCGGCCAAGAATTTCGATGCTGAATTCTCCGGCTCCATATTCACCTGAAAGCGCCGTTGGCACATATCCAAGCGCCAGCGATTTTTTCAGATAATGGGCGTATCCACCGGAAGTCACCCAGCCAATAACCTCCCCCCGATGCCAGATTGGTTCATCCCCAAGAACATCCGCGTCCGTCGCGGCAACATCCATCAGGACCAGTTTTCTTGTCGGCCCCTCTTCCTTTTCCCGGACAGCCGCATCCCGTCCGATAAAATCGCCTTTATTCAGGTTCACAAACCGCCCCATGGCCGCTTCATAAGGGCCATAGATCGGCCGATATTCAGTTGCCCAGGAACCAAAGGCCTTTTCCAGGCTGAGCGAGCGCAGAGCCCGGCTGCCAAACAGGGTGAGACCAAAATCCTCGCCCTTGGCCGTCAGCAGGTCATAGAGCGCCGTCAAATAGTCAGCTTTCACCCATATTTCAAACCCCAGATCACCGGTAAAGCTGACACGCCCCACATAAGCCGGAATCATGCCCACATCCATCTTCGCAAAATCCATGAATTTAAAAGCCTCGGCACTGACATCGCCGCCCGCAACAGTGGTCATCAGATCCCGCGATTTGGGCCCTGAGAGCGAAAGCCCGACCAGATCCAGCCCCAGACAGCGGATTTGAACGCCGGTTTCCGGCAAATGCTCCTCAAACCAGCGCATATGGTAGTCTTCTGCAACACCGGTTCCAAAGATAAGGAAATGCCCCTGTGCCACCTTCGCTACGGTGAAATCACCAATAAGCTTACCCTCCCGGTTCAACATAGGTGCCAAAACCATGCGGCCTATTGCAGGCATTGTGTTGGCCAGCATATGGTTCAGCCAACCTTCCGCCTCAAGCCCGGTGACTTCATATTTGGCGAAACCGGAAATTTCGAACAGTCCCACCTTTTCACGCACCGCCCGGCATTCCGCCGCCACGGCATCAAAGGCGTTGGACCGGTGAAAACTGACTTGCTCCACAGCTTCCGTCCCGTCCGGCGCAAACCACATAGCGCTTTCAATTCCGCAGGAATCGGCAAATACCGCGCCCTTCTCCTTCAGCCGGTCATAAATCGAGGTCATACGCAGCGGCCGCCCTGCCGGCAGGGTTTCATTGGGGAAAGCGATCCGAAAACGCCTTGAATAATTCTCGCGAACCTTGGCATTTGTATAAGCCATGGTCGTCCAGTCGCCATAACGCGCCACATCCATACCCCAAACATCAAAGCCCGGATCGCCGTTGATCATCCAGTTGGCCAGGGCCAGGCCCACGCCGCCGCCCTGGCTGAAACCGGCCATCACCCCGCAGGCCGACCAATAGTTCTGCAGGCCCCTTACTGGCCCAACCAATGGATTGCCGTCAGGCGCAAAAGTGAAGGGGCCGTTGATGATCTGTTTGATACCGGCCTGGGCGAAGGCGGGAAAATGTTTGAACCCGACCTCCAGAGATGGCGCAATCCGATCGATATCGGGCTGCAGCAGTTCATGACCGAAATCCCAGGGAGTGGTCTTTTCCGACCAGGGCACCCCGGCACGTTCATAGGTTCCCATCAACATGCCTCCGCGTTCCTGGCGGAGATAGAGCTCTCCTTCAAAGTCAATGCAGTGCGGCACTTCCTTGCCGGTGTCTTTGTTGATCGCCGCCACCTCCGGCATATCCTCGGTCAGGAGATACATATGTTCCATTGCCAATACCGGCAGCTCGATCCCGACCATGCGGCCGACCTCGCGAGCCCAAAGGCCGCCGGCATTGACCACATGCTCGGCATGGATCGTGCCCTTCTCGGTGATCACATCCCAACTGCCATCCGGACGCTGGACCAGCTCCTCCACCTTGTTGCGCAGATAGATCTCAGCCCCATTGACCTTGGCCGCCTTGGCATAGGCATGTGTGGTGCCGCTGGGATCAAGATGCCCCTCAATCGGATCATAGAGTGCGCCTTCGAAATGCTTCTTATCCATCAGCGGGAAGATTGCCGCCGCCTCATCCGCAGTGATCAGCTGCAAATCATCCATCCCCAGATAGCGGCCTTTCGCCTGGGCCAGGCGCAGGAAATCCATACGCTCCCTTGTCCCGGCCAGCATGACCCCACCGGTCAAATGCAATCCACAAGACTGACCAGATTTTTCCTCGATCTCTTTATATAAATCAATGGTATAGGACTGCAGCTTGGCCACATTGGGATCTCCATTGAGGGTATGGAACCCACCCGCCGCATGCCAGGTGGAGCCGGAGGTCAGTTCCGACCGCTCCACCAGAACCACATCTTTCCAACCAAGCTTGGTCAGATGATAGAGCACCGAACAACCGACCACGCCGCCGCCGATAACAACAACCTGAGTATGGGTTTTCATAATCTACTGTCTCCCGAATACGGGGACCGCCATTAGAAGTTGGACGGTGCCCCTCCCTCTTCTTTGCGCTTTGCCACAAAGGCATCCAATTCCTCTTCTACTGCCGGATCCAGGGGTGGGGCCTGGTAGTCCTCCAAGACCTGCCGGTAGATTTCATGAGCGCGCTGGGCCGTGTCCTTGGCCCCGGCCTCGCACCAGGTCTCAAAATTCCGCCAATCGGCGACCAACGGCGCATAAAACGCATCCGAATAGCGTTCCTGGGTATGGGCGGTGCCGAAATAGTGGCCACCAGGCCCCACCTCGCGCATGGCGTCAAGAGCCAGACTGTCAGGATCGGTTGCCACCGGTTTCATATATTCCGCGACCTGCTGTAACAGATCCACGTCGAGGATGAATTTCTCAAAAGAGGCACAGAGCCCACCTTCCAGCCAGCCTGCCCCATGCATGAGGAAATTGGTGCCGCCCATGATGGCCCCGAACAGCGCCATTTGAGATTCACTGGCCGCCTGGGCATCGACACAGTTCGACGCATTCACATTTGAAGAGCGGAATGGGAGTTGATAGCGCCTGGCCAGCTGGCCGCTGATCTGGGCCGCTTTCACATATTCGGGTGTGCCAAAGGCGGGCGATCCGGTTTTCATATCCACATTGGACGTGAAACCGCCATAAACGACCGGTGCCCCCGCCCGGACCACCTGGGTGAAGACGATCCCCGCCAGGGCTTCCGCATTCTGCTGGGTGACAGCCCCAGCCAGGGTGATCGGCGCCATCGCACCGGCCAAGGTAAAGGGCGTCAGCACCACCACCTGATTGCGGCTGGACATCTCAATGATACCCTGCAGCATCGGTTCATCCATGGTCAGCGGGGAGTTGGCATTGATAATGGTGAAAAGACTTGGCTCCGCCTGCAATATCTCTACGGAAATGCCACGCGCAATACGGGTGATCTCCAGTCCGTCCAAATTGCGTTCGCGCCCCAGGGAATAGGCATGAAACACTTTGTCGCTCAGCTTCACGAAATCGGACAGGCAATCCAGATGACGGGTAGAGGGCGGCAGATCCACCGGTTCCACCGGATACCCGCCATAAAGATGGATGATGTTAAAATACTGCCCCAGTTTCAGGAAGTTGCGGAAATCCTCTTGATTGCCACGCCGACGGCCGCCGGTCAGATCCGAGGCATTGGGCGCGCTGGCAACTGTGCAGAAATTGAGATGATTGCCGCCAATGCGCAAGTTCCGTTCCGGGTTGCGGGCATGAAGGGTGAATTCCGCCGGAGCCTTGGCCAGATGATCCATCACCATGCTCCGGTCGAACCGGACACGGCCGCTGCCCTCATCCACGTCGGCACCGGCTTCCTTCAAGAGACGACGGGCCTCAGGCAGCAGGAAATTAACCCCGATTTCCTCCAGCACCCTCAGGGATGCCAGATGGATATTTTCCAATTCATCGGCCGATAGGACTTCAATAAAGGGTCTGGTATGTTCCAGGTTTTGCCACGGCAACTGTTTCACACCGCAGCCCGTCACGGCTTCGCGCGCGTTACCCCTTCTGCGGGGCCGTCTGTTTCCGGCCACTGTCATCGCCTGCACTCCCAGATATCAGAGATCCGCATTCCAAAATTTCAATATAATGGAATTTAATTTAATATCCTGCGTCAATAGGGAAAATGACGGCGATGTGTTTTTTTGTCAGGATTTACCCTGATACTGGCTGGGCAGCGCCATGACCATCAACGCCTTAACGGTTTTTTTGCCCCTGTTTTCAATCTCATGTGCAACCGTCGGCCCGAATCGTATGGTATCTCCTTCCTGAACCTCCATGACCCGGTCGGACAGAGTGAGCAAAATCTGTCCTTCCTGCACCGTGATATGCTCCCAGGTGCCTTCCGGCTGTGGCACCGTATCCAGACGGCCACCTGGTTCCATGGTGACCTCATACCATTCCATAGGCAGGATTGTGCGGGCCGGACTGAGGATTTTCAGGACACATTTCCCGTCACGGCTTCTGATTTCCGGGGTCGAATAATCTTTCAGATGCTCTATTACCTGCTTGCGGCCAGCGCCTTTGCCACCCTCAACCAAATCGGCAATATCCACCCCCATGGCAAAGGTCAGGTTCCATAATACAGCAAAAGTGGGGTTCACTTTTCCGCGCTCAATTTGCGACAGCATAGATTTGGAGACACCGCTGCGGCTGGCCAACTGCTCAAGGGTCAGCTTTCGCTCCTTGCGGAGCACCTGGAGTGCCCCGCCCAAATCCGGCACATTGGGAAGCTTGAGCTCTTTGTTCATTTTATCACCGCCAGAACATCATTTCCATTATACTGAATTTTTTTAAAATACTGATCAATCAACCCGCCATCAATCTTTAACCTGCCATTCTATGATCAAGCCCCCTAGGGCCAAGCATGCCGGACCGGGCAACAGAATGGGCCAAATGGTCGTAAATTGAATGAAGAATGCGCCAAAAAGCCCTAAACGGCGGGATCATACGCATGATATGTATTTTAACCTGTACTTTATGAGGGTGGTTTGATGCCAAGTGAGATCATTCCAGAGAACAAATTGGATTGGGAATGCCGGGTCGGTTTCCTTCTGGTCCCGGGTTTTTCCATTCTTTCGCTCTCTTCCGCGGTTGAACCGCTGCGCGAAGCCAACAGGCTCAGTGGGAAACCGCTCTATGAATGGTGCCTCTATTCCTCCGATGGCCTTCCTGTCCGGTCCAGCAGCGGCATCTCCATTCCCGTGGATGCCGATATTGAAGAGGGCAGCATACCAAAAATCCTGTTTGTCGTGGCCGGTTTCACCCCCCTTGATGTGCCGGAAAAGGCCTATGGCTGGCTGCGGTCGTTGAAAGCCTATGGCACGGTCCTTGGGGGGATCAGCACCGGTGCCTTCCTGTTGGCTGATGCCGGCCTGCTCAATGGTTATCGTGCCACCACCCATTGGGAAGACGCCCCCGCCGCCGTGGAGCAATATCCCGCGGTCGACTGGACCGGTGCCCTGTTCGAACAGGACAGGGACCGGATGACCTGCTCGGGATGTTCGGCAACCCTGGATATGATGTTAAACCTGATCCTGGAAGATTACGGCAGCACACTTTGTTCCCAAGTTTCCAACCAGTTCCAGCATGAGCGGGTGCGCTCTTCCTCCGATGAACAGCAGCGCCTCGAACAGCAGCGACTGCATGTGAAATGCGAGCGTGTGCTGGCCGGGATCAAGATCATGGAACAGAATCTGGAAGAGGCGCTGCCTCTGGATGATATTGCCACCCGGATTTTCATGTCCAGGCGTCAGCTGGAGCGACGGTTCAAAACCCATACCGGCCAGTCACCGGCCGAATTTTACCGTAACCTACGACTTTCCAAGGCCCGGACCCTGCTGATCCGGACCGGCATACCGATCATAGAAGTCGCCATTGCCTGCGGCTTCACATCCCTGTCCCATTTCACCAAAAGCTATCGCCTGAAATTTGGAGTCACCCCCCGGGAAGAACGGTTTCAGGCAGTCTGATCGCCCAGAGAGTCTCCACCTTTTCAGCAGAGAGCCTAAACCTTTTTAATGGAAATCCCGACTGGGAAAGAGCCTGCGCGCACTGTCTCTGGGATGACTGCGCCCACTGTTTGAGGCCTGCGGCACCAGACGGTTGGGCCGGGGTGTCCCTTTGCGGCAGGCAAGCTCGTCCAGCATGTCGGAAAGATCCTCGACCTGGTCCGCCACCACATGGGTGACAATGCCTTCCCGCTGCAATTTACCGGAAATCCGGATCACCCGCGCGGTCAGAACCACCCGCCTGAATTGTTTGAATTTGTCCGGCCAGACGATGCAATTGGCCGTGCCGGTCTCATCTTCCAGGGTAATGAAAATGACACCGCGCGCACTGCCCGGCCGCTGGCGTACCAACACCAACCCGCACACCACCACCTTATCACCATCCTGCCGGTCCAGAAGCCCGGCCCCCGTGGTCACCCCCGGCAGGGAGGGCCGCATCAATTCCAGGGGATGGGCCCTGAGCGAAAGCTTGATCGCCTTGTAATCGGTTACCACCTCCGCGCCCAGGCTCATGGCCGGCAAAGCCACCTCCGGATCATCGCCACGCTCTGCTTCCCCCGCATTCTGAAACAATGGCAAAGGCTTGTCCCCAGCAATGCCCTTGGTCGCCCAAATCGCCGCCCGCCTATCCAGATCGAAACTGGCATAGGCATCCGCCCTGGCCAGCGCATTTAGCGCCTTGCGGCTGACACCGGCCCGCCGCCAGATATCTTCCACCCGGCGATAACCGTTGCCCCGGAAGGCCAGGATCTCTTCCGCCTCCGCCTGGGCCAGCCCCTTGATCATGCGCAACCCCAATCGCAGCGCATGGCCATGGATGCTGGGCTGCAGCGCGCAATCCCAATCGGATTCATTAATGTCAGGCGGCAACACCTCTACCCCATGGTCCCGTGCATCCCGGACAATCTGGGCGGGCGCGTAAAACCCCATGGGCTGGCTGTTCAACAGCGCGCAGGCAAAAACCGCCGGATAATGACATTTCATCCAGGCCGAAACATAAACCAGCAGCGCAAAGCTGGCCGCATGGCTCTCCGGGAAACCATACTCGCCAAATCCCTCAATCTGGCGGAAACAGCGTTCAGCAAATTCCCGGTCATAGCCGCGCTCCAGCATGCCTCGGACCATCTTTTCATGAAAGGTATGGACCTTGCCGGTATGACGGAAGGTCGCCATGGCCCGGCGCAGCTGATCGGCTTCCGAGGGCGTGAAACCGGCCGCGACAATGGCGATCTGCATGGCCTGTTCCTGAAACAAAGGCACGCCCAGTGTTTTTCCCAACACCTGCTCCAATTCCTTTGATGGGAAGATCACTGTTTCCTCGCCATTGCGGCGGCGCAGATAGGGATGGACCATATCGCCCTGGATCGGGCCCGGGCGCACAATCGCCACCTCGATCACCAGGTCGTAGAAATTCCGAGGCTTCATGCGCGGCAGAAAGGCCATCTGCGCCCGGCTTTCCACCTGAAACACCCCCAAACTGTCCGCCCGGCAGAGCATATCATAGGTCTTTGCATCCCCCTGCGGCACCATCGCCAGATTGTAATTGCGGCCATAATGGGTTTTCAGCAGCTCAAACCCTTTGCGGATACAGGTCAGCATGCCGAGCGACAGCACATCCACCTTCAGGATGCCCAGCGCATCCAGATCATCCTTGTCCCATTGCACCACGGTCCGATCTTCCATGGCCGCATTTTCAACCGGCACCACCTCATCCAGCCGGCCGCGCGTGATGACAAATCCGCCCACATGCTGGCTCAAATGGCGTGGAAAGCCCATAAGCGCGTGGATCAGGGCAATGGTCTGGCGCAGACGCCGATCCCGGGGATCCAGCCCGGCATTTTCCAACTGCTCATCAGTGATCTCATCGTCATGACCCCAACCGAAAATCTGGGAGGAAAGCAAGGTCACGCTGTCCTGCCCCAATCCCATGGCCTTGCCCACATCCCGGATCGCCCCCCGGGCACGGTAGGAGGAAACCACCGCGGTCATGCCCGCCCGGTGGCGACCGTATTTCTCATAGAGATATTGGATCACCTCCTCGCGGCGCTCATGCTCGAAATCCACGTCAATGTCAGGCGGTTCATTGCGTTCGGCAGAGATAAAGCGTTCAAACAGCAGATCCAGCTCGGCGGGATCGACCGAGGTGATGCCCAGGCAGTAACAAACCGCTGAATTGGCTGCCGATCCGCGCCCCTGGCACAGGATGTCCCGGGCCCTGGCAAAGCGCACCAGATCATAAACCGTCAGGAAATAGGGCGCGTAATCCAGCTGCTCCACCAGGGCGAGCTCATGCTCGACCGCGGCCTTAACTTTGGCCGGGATCCCGCCCGGATAGCGCCACTTGGCCCCTTTCCAGGCAAATTTTTCCAAGCTTTTCTGCGGAGTAAGCCCCTCTTCGACCACCTCGTCGGGATATTCATAGGCCAGTTCATCCAGGCTGAATCGGCAGGCCTCCATCACTTCAATGCCCGCTACCAGCGCTTCCGGCCAGTCCTCGAACAAAGCGGCCATCTCCGCCGGGGATTTGAGATGCCGTTCGGCATTTTTCTGCAACAAAAGCCCCGCCCGGTCGATCACGGTTTTTTCTCGGATACAGCTCAAGACATCCGCCAGCGGGCGCCTTGCCGCGCCATGCATCAAGACATCATTGGTGGCCAGCATCCGAACCCCCGCCTGTTCCGCCAGGACCGATATTTCGGCAATGCGGTCCCGATCCGCCCCACCCAGTCGGTGATGGGCCGCTAGATAGACCCGCGCCCCATAGACTGCCTTCAAGGCCGACAGTTGCTCTGGAAAAGCGGGTTCATCCCCGGCAGCTTCTGGCGTCAGCATGATCAGCCGCATGCCCGCGCCCCCCTCCAGGATATCCTGGAACCGCAACAGACATTCCCCTTTTTCCGCCCGTCGTCGCCCAAGGGTGATCAGCCGCGACAGCCGCCCATAGGCGGCCCGGTCTTCCGGATAGGCCAGCAGACTGATCCCTTCCTCCAGATCCAGCCTGGCACCGACCAGCAGCCGCATGTGATGCTCTTTGGCTGCCATATGGGCGCGTACCACCCCCGCCAACGTGTTGCGGTCCGCCACCCCAACAGCCGCCAGCCCCAGCGCTTTGGCCTGGATCACCAGTTCAGCCGCATGGCTGGCTCCTTCCAGAAAGGAAAAATTGGTCAGGCATTGCAGCTCGGCATAAACGGGGGCCTTTTCCATCACCGGAACAGCCCCTGAAGGAACCACCGCGTCTGCCCGGCCCTGCCCCCTTCCCGATAAAGCCAATAACGCGCACCGGTGTCATCCTCGACCCGGTAATAATCCCGCGCGCCCCGCCAGCCGGCCCGGTCCTGCCACCAATCCGGTGCGATCCGTTCCGGCCCCGCCAGCTTCATCACCCGCCGGATCCGCCCACGCCAGCGAAAGGCGGTTTCGCCCGGACGGATCATCGCCTGGTCTTCCCCCGCCAAACTGAGCAGCACCACTGGCTCTGCCGGGCTGATCAGCCGCACGGGCCGGGCCGTCTGTTGCGGCCAGCCGCCTTTAGGCAAGGCTTCCCTGGCCAGCCGGGCCCCGATCCCCACTCCCAAGGCCTGCGCCCGGTCCGGCAAATGGCTGTTGCGGGGTTCAAGGCCATAGACCGCGCCTGCCCCCAACCGGTTGCGCAACCGGTCCGCCAGTTCAATAAGCTCGGCCCCGGCCCGTGTTTTCCCCTTCTCCCCGGGGGCAGTCAAGGCCGACCCCATCGGGGCCTGGCTGGCGGCCATGGGTTCCATCCGGCTGACCGACAGCAGGAAACAATCAATGCCGAAACCGGGCTCCACCAGGGTCAGTTTTTCCTCAAACAGGCGCATTATATGCCGGGGATCACGCGCAGGCGCGCCCGTGCCGACCAGAAAATGTTGCTCGCCATTGTCGGTTTTCAAAATACGCAGGCAAAATTGTCGCGCGCCCAGCCGGTCATCCTCCAGCCGCTGGCAAACCTCCGACAGCAGATCCAGAACCGCCTGATGGATATCCTCCGCCCGACCGACCGGATCGGGAAAAGCAAGCCTGGCCGCATATGGCGATTTATGAGGCCTCGGGCTGATCGGGTCCGGCAGATCGCCCAGCATCTTGTCCAAGGCCAGGGCCGGTCCCATACCATAGCGATTGGCCAGCGCCGCCCTGGGGATCTCATAGAGATGACCCAGCGTCACCAGCCCCACCGTCATCAGACTCTCGGTCGCCGTTCTGTCCTGGTTCAAGGCAGTGACCGGCAGCGCCGCCAAGGCGGCCTTCATCCCTTCCCGCCCCAAAATCATGCCGTTGCGGCCATAGCGGGCAATCGCGCGCGCAGCCCCCGGCGTCGGCGCCATGGCCGCACAAACCAGGAACCCCTGTCCCTTCAGGCTGAGGCGGACAGTTTCCATGAAAGCCTCTTTCCCGCCATAAAGATGGGCACAGCCGCTCACATCCAACATCAGCCCATCGGGCGCATCCAGCGCCACCAGCGGGCTGAAACGATCACACCAATCCGCCATTTTTTCCAACAGGCGGGCCGTTTCCGCCACATCCTCCTCCCCATGGACCAGATCGCCGCAAATGGCGCGTGCCATGGCCAGGGGCATCTCTACGGCCATCCCTTCACGGCGGGCTTTCGGATTGGCCGCCACGATGATGGAACGGCCATGATCTTCGCGGGTCAGAACAAAGGGCTGGTCCCGGTCCACCAGACCGCGCCGATGAACATGATCCGTCGCCAGATAGGGAAACCAGAGCGAGAGGTAGCGCTTTTCCATATCCGCCCCTTATACCGCCATGCGCCAGTATCCCTGGCCACCGCCCCGGCAGCGGCGCAGATGCAGGGTCCAGGCTGCCTGTTCCCCCGTTTCCAGAGGACAAGGGGCCGCCTGCCATCGGCTTTGCAGCGCACTGGGGCTCAGCCCCTCCCCCCCGGTCTCTCCCGCCAGGATGATCCCCAACGTACGGCCACGCTCCGCCGCCAGCTGCAAACGGCGGCTGGCGGTCAGATCAACCCGTTTTCCAGGCTCGCCCACCACGGCAGCCAACAAGCCGGATCTCAGAGCCTCTTCCATGGCCCAGAGACAGTCATGGTCATCCCGCCCCCGGGCAAACAGCAATTCCCCGGTCCGGATGCCACAAAGATCAAGCCCGGGGCCATAAAGTTCACCGGTCCGGCCCGAGCGCCCCCGGCACCAGAGCACCGGTCCCGTCACCCGGGCCAATAAATGCAGCAGGAACGCATCCGCAGCTGCACCGGAAATCTCATGCACCGCCCCAATCAACAGACCTCCGTCGGGCAAGGTTTCATCAATGGCCCTCACGCCGGTTTCCAGAACGGCCTGCATATCCACCGCACCAAAAGAAGATCGTTCCAACCGCGCGACCTGCGCCCGCAAAGATGCAAGATCCACAAGATTGTCGCCACAGCCAGGATCAAGAGAGGATGATCGCACGACGCCTCCACCAGACAGTCAAAGGGAATACCAGAGCTGTTCCATATAGCATGTTCTTGTTTTGTTCTCAATGCATAATAAAAATATGGCTATGGAACATTACCAGGGCCAATAAGGATAATTTAATCATTCATCGCTAGAATCCGTTCTCACGGACCTGGGTTCCTGTGGGAGGGAACCCTGGCCCGGCTTGAAATCAACGAACAGGGCATGGAGACCGGAGGCCATGCTGTATGTGAGGATCATCTGTGGGCTGATTGCCCTATGGTTCCTGCCCGGCAATCTGCTGGCGGCAGACAGGGTGGATTGGCAATCCGCCGCCCAAGCTCACCAGAAAAAACTCATCAGCCTCTATCACAGGGGCGGTGAGGAAACGGACAAAAGCGGTAACGGTTTCATCCTGGGTCCAAACGGCCTTGTTCTTACAACCGCGCGCACTGTGCGGCATTATGGAAACATCCGGGGTCGCACCAGGGATCAGAAATGGCACAAACTCACCCTCCTGGCGGTCGACCCGATCAGCAACCTGGCCATCTTGAAAATCATATCGCCGCAATTCCCGGATCTGCCTGCACCCGAATGGATCAAAAGCACGGGATTGAAAGCCGGCACACCAGTCGCCATTGTGATACCCACTACCGGTTTGAGCGGAAAAATTGTCACCACCCTGCTCACCAACCCGGACCGGGTCATCAATTGGGGGCCACACGACCGTTTCATTGAGATATTGGACAATCTGCATGAAAGGGAACGCGGTGCCATCCTGATTGACAGGGACGGTCATTTGGCCGGCATCTTCACGGCCATGGACCTTACCGGGGATGGACACATGGCCCGGGGCGTCTTTATTCCCTATGATACGATCGAGAATGTGGTGAAGGAGCTTCGCACCTTTGGCCGGGTGCGCCGCAGTTGGCTCGGTATCGGTATTGAGCCGGTCGCCCTGGACCGGCGCCACCATCTGGGCCTCCAGAAGGAAGAAGGCGTTCAAATTTCCTATGTCACGGAAAACAGCCCCGCCGATCTTGCAGGCTTGCAAAGCGGTGATATCCTGCTGGCCTTTAACGACATTCCGCTCCTGGAAATGCGCATGCTGCCGCGCCTAGTCGCCAACAGCCAGGTTGGCAATCAATATGCGCTCTCGATCATGCGCGGGGGCAGACCGCTGACATTGACCACCACCCTTGCGGAAAGACGGCTGGAAAATTAACCGGTTTTGATCCCTTCAAGGGCCTGTCGGATCGGGGCTGGGATGTCATGCGGCTTATTACTGGCCCGATCCACGAAGACATGGACAAAATAGCCTTCGGCACAGGCCTCTTCGCGGCCCTCTTTAAAAATCCCGATGCCATATCGCACTGAGCTGTTTCCAAGATGTTCGACCCGCAAAGCGCCCGTGATCCGCTCTGGATAGGCAATGGAGGCAAAGTAACGGCAATGGGATTCAACCACCAGCCCGATGGCCGGTGACTTGGCGATATCCAATCCGCCTTTTTCAATCAGAAACTGGTTTGCGACAGTATCGAAGTAGGACAGGTAGGTCACATTATTCACATGCCCATAGATGTCATTGTCCATCCATCTGGTGGTCAGCGGCTGATGATGCGGATAGTCCGATAGCAGGCCCGGCTTATTATCCATTCTGTTGCCCCGTTTTTTATAAGACTGTTTCATAGATTTCGCGCGCCGCGCTAAAGGTCATTTTCCGCGGATTATTGACCAATAGACGCTGCTGTTTCATGGCGTCCGCCGCCAGAAGGTCGAGATCGCCTTCGCGAACCCCCACCTGGCCCAGCCGGGTTTCCAACCCCAATTCAGCCGTCAGACGCGCCAACCCGCCAATCAGATCCAGTGCCGGATCACCGGCCTCGTCCAATCCATCAGGAAAGACAATCGGCGCCAACTGGCGATATTGATCCGCGCAAGTCTCATGGTTGAAACGCATCACCGCAGTCAGCACCAGGGCATTGCTGAGCCCGTGCGGCACATGAAAATGACCGCCCAGGGGATAGGCCAGCGCATGCACACCGCCCACCGGCGCGTTGGCAAAGGCCTGACCGGCCAGCATCGCTCCCAGCAACATATTGGAACGCGCCTCGCGATTGCCCCCATTAAAGACCGCTTCGCGGATATTGCCGGACAGCAGACCCAGCGCCTTGACCGCCAGCATATCGGATATGGGGTTTTTCCGGATCTTGCTGGTATAGGCCTCAATGGAATGCACCATCGCATCAATGCCCGTGGCCGCAGTCACGGAGGCTGGCAGCCCCAGGGTCAGATCCGCATCCAGCAACGCCATATCCGGCAATAATTGTGGAGACACCACACCCATCTTCTCGTTCCGGCCAGTGGTGATGATCGAGATTGGCGTGACTTCGGATCCCGTACCGGCCGTTGTCGGCGCAAGGATCAGCGGCAGTCGCCTACCCCGCACCTGGCCAACGCCATAGATATCCGAAAGTTCCTGTTCGCTTGTCGCCAGCACGGCAACCAGCTTTGCCACATCCATGGAACTGCCGCCGCCAATCGCAACAACACCATCTGCCCTCATGTCCCGGGCCAGATCAACCGCCGCCAGAACGATCGCTTCCTCCGGATCCGGGGTCACATCCTGAAAAACCTGATAGGACAGACCTGCCGCCACCAGGCTCTGAATAGCATCCTCCAACAGACCCAGCTTCAGAATCGCCGCATCGGTGACCAGCAGGATACGCGACATGCCAGTTTCTTCCGCATGGCTGGCAAGCCCATTGGCAGCCCCCGGCTCACACAGAAATGATTTTGTCGTATGAAAGCTGAAACCACCCATCTTTCCGGCCCCTTCCCGTTCATTCTTTCGGGAAAGCTTAGACCGGAACCGGTGGCCGCGCTAGCGTCAGTTCCGGAACTGTTTGAAATCAGGCTTTCTTTTTTGCAGAAAGGCGGCCAGGGCCTCATGGCATTCCGGTGATTTCAATCCCGCCATGAAATCCTGCAATTCCACCTTTATCTGGGCCACCACCTGATCCATATCGGATTTCATCAGCTTCTTTGTCTTGCGAATGGCGGCCGGTGGCTTGGCCGCATAGAAAGCCGCATGTGTGAGCGCCGTTTCCAACAGATCGTCCGCTGGCACGATCGTATTTACGATCCCAAGCTCATGCGCCTTTTCCGCGTCAAAAGGCGCACCGCCCAGCAGCAACTCCGCCGCCCGCGCATGGCCCAGCTGACGGCTGAGCAAATAGGTTGCACCCGCTTCCGGCGGCAGCGCCAGATTGACGAAGGGAAACTGCAGTTGGGCCGAGGGCGCCGCAAAGACATGATCACAATGAAGCAGCATAGTAGAACCGATGCCGACCGCCGGTCCGTCCACAGCCGCGATCAGGGGAACCGTCGATCTGGCCAGTGCCAGAATGAACTGAACGCCCGGCGCAGTTTCATCTAAAATCGGGTTTTGCTGGAAATCAACCAGGTCATTGCCCGAAGTGAAACAATCCCCAGCACCGGAAAACACAATCGCGCCGACAGACAGATCCTCTTCGGCTTTGACCAGGCTGTCTGCCAGAATTTCATACATGGCATGGGTCAGTGCGTTCTTCTTTTCCACCCGGTTGAATTGCAGATGCAAAACCGCATCCTGCCGATCGATTGTCACAAATTCGGTCATGGCCTGCCTTGTCGCTCCCTCAATAATATTTTGAACTGCACTTAAGGTAATTTAATTTACGTATAAGGCAATATTAATTCAGCCAAAAGAAAAAGGGCGGCCATGACAGCCGCCCTTTCCCATACCATCAAATCACCCGTCAGGCTTTGGCAAATTTCTTCACCGCACCGGATTTCAAACGCGCCCGATAGGATTGAAGCTCACGCTTCACCACCGGCATCAGGAAATAGAGACCAATGATATTGGCAATGGACATGGCAAAAATCATGGAATCGGAGAAATCAATCACCGGCCCCAGATTCATGCTGGCCCCTATCACCACGAAGATGCAGAAAATCAGCTTGAAGACCATTTCCTTGGCCTTGCCTTCACCAAACAGATAGGTCCAAGCCTTCAGGCCGTAATAGGACCAGGAAATCATGGTAGAGAAAGCAAACAACACAACCGCCACTGACAACACGTAGGGGAACCACGAAATCGCACTTTCAAAGGCATGCGAGGTCAGAGCGACACCAGAAACACCTTCGGCACCAAGCGACCCGGTGATGATGATCACCAAAGCGGTCATCGTACAGATCACCACCGTATCGATGAAGGGTTCCAACAGGGCCACATACCCCTCGGTCACCGGTTCATTGGTGCGCACAGCCGAATGGGCGATGGCCGCGGAACCAATACCCGCCTCGTTGGAGAAAGCCGCCCGTTTGAAGCCCTGGATCAACGCGCCGACCATGCCGCCGGCAACGCCTTCGGCACTGAAGGCACCTTCAAAAATCTGGCCGAAAGCCCAGCCGATCATATCGTAATTCATTGCAACAATGACAACAGCAGTCGTCACATAAAGGATCCCCATGAAAGGCACCACTTTCTCGGTCACGCGG
This sequence comes from Aestuariispira insulae, assembly GCF_003385955.1. GTDB lineage: Bacteria > Pseudomonadota > Alphaproteobacteria > UBA8366 > Aestuariispiraceae > Aestuariispira > Aestuariispira insulae. The sequence goes on along the minus strand of NZ_QRDW01000004.1, from coordinate 45,477 downwards.
GCAATGGATTTGATACCACCGATAATAACAATGCCAACAAACACAGCCATGAGAAGGCCAAAAGCCCAGGCCATATCATTCAACACGCTATCCTCGCCACCAGTCACCGTCAGCAGAATTTGGTAAGACTGATTGGCCTGGAACATGTTGCCGCCGCCAAGCGCGCCGCCAACACAGCAAATGGCAAAGAATACAGCCAGAACCTTACCGAAACCGCCCATACCGCGCTCCGCAAGGCCCTTGGACAGGTAATACATCGGTCCGCCGGAGACAGAGCCATCCTTGTATTCATTCCGGTATTTCACCCCCAAAGTACATTCGGTGAATTTGGAGGCCATACCCAACAGGCCGGCCAGGATCATCCAGAATGTGGCTCCTGCGCCGCCAATGGAAACCGCCACGGCCACACCGGCGATATTGCCGAGCCCGACGGTACCGGAAAGCGCGGTCGCCAGAGCCTGGAAATGAGAGACCTCGCCCGCGTCATTGGGATCGGAATAATCACCTTTGACCAGGGCAATGGAATGGCCGACGCCCCGAAACTGAATAAAACCGAAATAGAGGGTGAAGATCGTCGCGGCAATCACCAGCCAGCCGACAATCAAAGGGAATTGAGTCCCGGCAACCGGCACCGAATAGAAGACGGTTGACGCGATCGCATTGGAGACCGGCGAGACAATCTCGTTGATGGTCTGATCCAGGGTCTTTTCCTGTGCCATCGCCACAGCCGGCACCAGCATAGCCGCAACCGCGGGCAGAACTGTTTTCAGTTTGCTCATCATATAAAGCCTTTAGCTTAAAGCATTGAATTCTTGAGAAGTTATCTGGTCAGGGCACAACAGTCACAGCGACCGGTGATGCCTGAACCAGAGATAACTGAACGCTGCCGAACACCCTGGACGAAAGGGCTGAATGGCCAGTGCGCCCGACAAAGATCTGCGCGGCCCCCGTCTCCTCGGCGATATCACAAATAATGTCGGCCACATGGCCGTATTTGATGACAGATTCGCATTCAACATCCTGCGCACGCACGCGCTCCACAACCGGATTAACCTGGGCTGCGGCCCGGTCCAACTCTTCCGTCCGGCGCTGATGACGTTCTTCCAATTCCTGTGGTGTCAGGAAACTATAGGCGGACCATTCCAAAACATGGACGATTTTAATCGCGGCCCCGGTGCCTTTTGCCTGCGCAACGGCAAACTCCACAGCCCGGTCCGCACCCGCGCTTGTGTCGTATCCGACAATATAGGTTTTTGGCATTCTTTTCCCTCTTCAAGAAGCTTGGCCTGCTCCGCACAGGTGAGGCGATCCTCACGCGCCGGACAGGGTTCGGTCACAAAAACAATCAGTTTTACGGGTGATTATTCTGAGTTACAGGCAGACAATGAGCGATTGGCTGCCATACCGCATCGCTGCGGCAAATGCCTCTTGAAGGAAGAAAGCCCCTTCAAACATACAGTCATTTTATTACCCCAATTATTATTTGCTATGTCACCCCGATTGAACAATGGGCAACACCCCTTCCGCGGCGGCAGCTCTTTTCGGCAAACCTTATCCAGCGGCATTCTCGCGAGCGGTGTCATAATGCCGCTGAATGTTTTTTTCCAGAGGTAAATTTCGATTGTATGGTTACAATAATTCACTGTTTCTTCGAAATATTGTTATCTCACCGCTATTTAGAACAGAAAAAAGGCCCGCCAGAAATCTGGCGGGCCCAGTGTTTTGGGTTTCAGGATTAAGAACCACAGAGATATCCAGGCCCCCTGTCACATGTGACACAAGACCAATCCTTTCCCCCGTTGCATTGGAATCGACCCTAGCCTCTTCCAATATTCTTCATACCGGTGTGGGAAACACCGGAAAGCCTTTCAAAAAATCCGCTGTCAGCCGGTATCTGGGGCTGCGAGAACAATAGGGGCGATACCGGCCGACAGGGATTTACTCATGCTATGGCTGTTTCCGGGAAGAGCCTTCCTCGATCTCACACCACAGCTATTAACCGTACACTTCCTTCCCTCCCTGGCGGGACGAATCCGTCACCGTGCCAGATGATCTATCAGGCGGCCCAGGAATTGCTCACATTCCGTGACCTGTGATTTTTCAATGAATTCATTCGGCTGATGCGCCTGGTCAATGGAACCAGGGCCGCAGACGATGGTTGAATAGCCGACTTCCTGAAACTGGCCTGCTTCTGTGGCATAGGGCACCACGGATACCGAGTTTCGGCCTGTCAGATGTTTGCACAATTCCTCTGCCGCGCCATTTTCCTCCGGCCGCATGGCCGGTGCAGAAGATGTGCGCTCCGTCGTGATCGAACATTCCGGTGCAATAGCGCGCATGCCCGGCAACAGCTCTTCATTGGCATATTGCTCAAACCGCTCAACAAAGGCGAAAGGATCATCTTCCGGGATATTACGCACATCCCAGACAAATTCGCATTTCCGGGAAATGATGTTCAAAGCGGTGCCGCCATTGACCTGCCCCACATGCAGGGTGCTGAACGGCGGTTCGAATCCGTTGCTGGCATCGGCACGCGCGCGGTTTTCCGCCATCATGCAATCCAGGAAATTGATCAGTTTTGCCGCGGTCATCACTGCGCTGACACCGCGATGCACCTGGCTGGAATGCGCTTCATGACCAATCACCGTAGTTTTGAAGCCATTCACACCCTTATGGGCATTCACGATTTCCATATTGGTCGGCTCACCGATGATGGCCGCGCGCGGCTGCGGAACCTTTTCCGCCATTTCGCGAATCATCGGCGGCGCGCCGGCACAGCCCACTTCCTCATCATAAGAAAAGGCAAAATGGATCGGGGCGGCAATGTCTTTTGAGAGCATCTCCGGCACTTTGGACAATGCAATCGCGATAAAGCTTTTCATATCGCAAGTGCCACGCCCAAACAGCTTGCCGTCTTTCTCGACAATCTTGAAAGGATCGGTATCCCATGGCTGGCCATCTACCGGCACAACGTCCGTATGGCCGGATAAGACGACACCGCCGGTCACATTTGGACCGACGGTGGCATATAAATTGGCCTTGGAGCCGTCTTCATTGGGGACAAGATGGCTTTCCACACCAAAACCGCTCAGGTAATCCCTGACAAAATCGATCAACGCCATGTTGGAATGGCGTGATACCGTGTCAAAAGACACCAATTTTTCGATCATCTCGACCGGTGAATAGGTTTTCACGGTGCGTCCCGCCTGCTCTACCCTTACTCGATGTACACAAAGTCGGTTGTTCCGGTCTTGTGTCATTTTTATGAAGACTACAACAGCACCTTTCACCCTATAGTGTCAAATCGGATTATTTGCGTATACCATGCGTTTTTGCTATGGGATATTTCATAGTTTTCTTATCAGGTGGACTCATACATGCGACTAAGACAGGTTGAGGCGTTCCGCGCCACCATGCTGACTGGCACAATTACCGGCGCTTCCAAGCTCTTGATGATCACCCAGCCTTCCGCCAGCCGGTTGATTTCCGACCTGGAGGCCAATCTGGGCTTCAGCCTGTTTGAACGATCGAAAGGACGTCTGCAGCCAACGCCGGAAGGTGTGAAATTCTTTCAGGAAGTAGAACGCGCCTTTGCCGGCATGGACCGGTTGGAACGTGTCGCCGCCCAGATCCGGGAAGAACGCACCGGCCATCTGACGGTTCATTGCGCCCCCGCCATGTCCACCAATCTGATCCCCGGTGCCCTGCGGCTGTTCGAAGAAAAACGCCCTAGCGTCAAGGTCACCATCGAAGTGCGCTCGCCCGTCACCATATTTGAAGCGTTACAGGCCCACAGCACTGATGTAGCCGTTTCCAATTCTTACGCGGAACTGCCAGGCATTGAACAGGAACCGCTGGTCAGCACAGATTTTGTCTGCGCCCTGCCTCCGGGGCATAGACTGGCGGAGAAAGAAACGATCACCCCCGAAGACCTGGATGGTGAACCTTATATCGGCCTGTCTCCCGAAGGGCCGCTTAACTGGAACACCATCGACCAGATGTTTGAGGATCACAAGGTCAGTGTGGATACACGCATGTCGACCCAACGCGCACATACCGCCTATGCCGCCATCGCCGAAGGCATCGGCTTTAGCATCCTGGAGCCGTTTTCAGCACGCGAATGGGCCAATAATGGCGTGATCATTCGAAAATTCCGGCCACGCATCCAGTTTTCCTTCTCGCTCTGCTATCCACGTCACAAGGTTCGATCACAACTGGCCCAGGAATTCGGCCAGGCGATCAAACAGCATCTTTTCCTGCATCCGCCCATGTTCAACGAACATATCGCCAATCTCGAGGCCGCCGATGATTGAAATCCGTCCAGCAGTAGACAGTGACGCAAATGCCATTGCCACTCTTTGGCATCAGGGCTGGAAGGATGGCCATCACGGCCTGGTACCGGAAGATCTCTACAAGCATCGCACCTTAGAGAGTTTCCGACCCCGCGCCCTGGAACGGGTTCCAAACTGCCTGGTGGCAATTGATGCCGACACCGGTCAGTTACTGGGTTTCGTCTCGCTGAAAGGCGAAGAGCTGGATCAGTTCTTTTTACATGCGGATGCCCGTGGAACCGGGCTTGCGAAAAGATTGATGCAGGCTGGTGAAGACAGACTGCGCGACAATGGCATACAGCGGGCGTTCCTGGCTGTGGTCGAAGGCAATGACCGGGCGATAGGCTTTTACCGCAAAGCGGGTTGGCAGGAGGTTGGTCTGATCCATTACAAAGCACAAATTGAAAGTGGCAGTTTTGATATGCCCTGCCTCAGGTTTGAAAAAGACCTGACCTAAAATCCTGCCCGCTAATCCTGGCCTTATGCCATCACCAGGGTAAAGGGCAGCCGCTTTATCGCCTCGCCATTCACCAAAATCTCAACTGCATGCTCGCCCGGATAATATTTTCGGGTCGTGATCGGCTTGATCGCGTGTTTGCGCTCAGCCCTCTCTCCGGCCCCGGCTTCCAGGGATAAATTCTTCCATTTAAAAACCTTGGGCGCGAGGCTGCCATTGGCCTTGCGATGGTGGATCGCATAATCGATCACCAAGTTTTGCGAAGCCTGACCAGTTGAGGCCAGATCAATATCAAATCTCAGTTCTTCGCCAAATTGCACAACCGGCGTCAGGATGCGGAAGCTGCGCAAATCAATCTCCGGCTGGCCAAACCCCAAAGCGGCCAAGGCGCCCGCATGCCCCTGTTTGACCAGGGTTCGGCAGGCATGCTTCACCAGTCGCACACGATTTTTCGACGCCCCCTTCATCCAGCGTGCCGCCAGCTCTGCCACCAAATCCGGGTGATCCTTGGCCATCTCATTCAGGTTATTGGCAACAGAGCGTCTGACATATTCCGATTCGTCATCCTTCAAGCTCTCCAGCAGGGGCAATACCATCTCCGGCTTTTCCCGGAACAAAGGCAGGTTCATTGCCCAGGGCAGTTTCGGACGCGTGCCCTCGCTGACCAGACGGCGAACATGATGGTTATCATCCTTCACCCAATCTTCCATCACAGCCAAGGTACGCACCGGTTCCCGGATCAGAAAATGCCGGATGGAAAATTCCGAAGAAAACCGCTTCGTCATTTCTTTCAGCAAATCCAGGGACAGGTCAAAATGATCCTGCCCGCGCGCGGCGACATATTCGGTCAGGCACATGATCCCCCAACCGCGCACGCCGTCAGCATCGCTGCCGTCGGTGGAGAGATCCGCGCCATCATCGGGATGCAGGCTGGCCCGCAAAATTTTGCCCGCATGGATAAAATCATCCGGCAGGTATCGGATCATCGCATGCGTGATAGCGTGCGCACGCTCCTTCAATTCCTGCCCTTCGAAACCGGAAACCGCCTCCCGGACAAAACCATCCCGGTCAAAATCCGGCCATTGCTTTTTGAAATGGTCAGCCATTTGCGCGACCATGTTCGGATTAAAAAAATTCTTAAAGGGTTCGGGCATTTTCTTGTCCTTGGTACAAAAAGGTTAGGCTCTGTCCCCACAGTTCCTATTCCATGTCCCCTGACAACCTTATGTCAGCAGATTTTGGTCCTCGGTTTGAATGATCAGGTCTGCGCGGTCTGCCGGACCCAATTGCAAAACTGCTGGATCGACCATTCCTCAGCACGCTGTTCCGGATAAATCAGGTAATAGGCCTGTTCGCTGGGCACCGCCAAGTCCACAGGCACCACCAGCTTACCACTGGCAACCTCGTCCTGAACCAGAAAACTGGGCAATATTGCCACCCCCAACCCCGCGAGCGCCGCCTGGATTACCATATAGATCTGCTCAAAACGCGGGCCGGAAAGACTGCCATCCTGGTCTATACCCGCCGCCTTGAACCAGTCCGCCCATGCACTGGGCCTTGTGGTATGTTGCAACAAAGTCATGTCCATTAGGTCACCGGCGCCCGGATTGGGCAGATCGGACAGAAGTTCCGGTGCGCAGACCGGCACAATGCTCTCCCCCATCAGACGCTCCGTCAACGTCCCTGGCCAGTCGCCATTGCCATAAAGGATCGCCACGTCAAAATTATCCTGTTCCAGGTCAATGGTCTCCAGATGGGTCGACAGGTTGACCTGTATATCTGAATTTTCCTTCATGAACGCACTCAAACGCGGCACCAACCAGCGCGAGCCAAAGGTGGGATGCACAGCCACATTCAAGACCCCGCCTCCGCCCTTGCGCGCCATAAGCTCAATGGTGGCCTCTTCCGCCTGGTCCAGAAGTCGCTTGATTTTCAGGGCGTAAGCTGCCCCCGAAGGGGTCAGCACCAGGCGTTTTTTGACCCTTAAAAACAACGGCTTGCCCAGGAAGTCCTCCAGGTTGCGCACCTGTCGGCTGACCGCGCTTTGGGTCACGTTCAATTCCTCCGACGCCTTTGTGAAGCTCAAATGGCGGGCGGAGGATTCAAAAAACTGCAGCGCGGTGATGGAGGGAAGGAAGCGGCGCATGGGCGACCCTGTTCTAATCTGAGTAGTTCATTCCATTTTGTCATGGATCAAGGAATAATAACTTGTTTGCTTTCCTTGCCAAGTTCAGAAATCCTCAGCCTCATCAAATCGCTATGAAACCCTCCGGAGTTGCTGTCATGCCCCTGCTCTCTTCCCGTGTTGCCAATCTGAAACCCTCCCTGATCCAGGCGGTGGTTGCCAAATCCCGGGAATTGCGGGCAGCGGGCCATGATGTGATTGATCTCTCCATTGGCGAACCTGATTTCGACACGCCGGATCATATCAAAAAGGCCGCGATTGACGCGATCAATGCCGGGCATACAGGTTATACCGCCATTGGTGGCCTGCCCGCGCTTCGCGCCGCCATTGCTGACAAGTTCCAGCGGGAAAACAGTCTGGCTTATGACGCCGACATGATCACCATCGGCGCCGGCGGTAAACAGATTATCTATAACGCCTTCCTGGCCACCCTGGAGCCGGGTGACGAGGTTTTGATCCCGGCCCCCTTCTGGACCAGCTATCCCGACATTGTCACCCTGGCGGGCGGAACCCCGGTGATCACCCATTGCCCCAAGGAAGACGGCTTCAAGCTGACGGCGGAAAATCTAGCGCGCTCCCTCACGCCCAAGACCAAATGGGTGATGCTGAACAGCCCGTCGAACCCGACCGGTGCGGCCTATAGCGCCGCAGAACTGGAAGAACTGGCCGGTGTGCTGCGTAAGCACCCCGATGTCTGGGTTCTGTCGGATGATATCTATGAGAAGTTTTTCTTTGAAGGCCATGAATATGCCACCATGGCCAAAGTGGCACCGGATCTGTTTGAGCGCACTGTCACCATGAATGGCGTTTCAAAAGCCTATGCCATGACCGGCTGGCGCCTGGGCTACGCGGGCGCACCGAAATCTCTCGCCCCGGCCATGCGCCTGTGTGAGGGCCACTCCACCACCCATCCCTGCGTCATTACCCAGCATGCGGCCATCGAGGCGCTAAACGGCCCACAGGACTGCCTGGACCACATGTTGGAGGCCTATAAAACCCGCAAAGCCCTGGTGGTTGAAAGCCTGAATGCTATTGAAGGGATCACCTGCCTGGAACCCGCCGGTGCCTTTTATGCCTATCCGGATATCGGGGGGCTGCTGGGCAAAAAAAACCCGGAAGGCACGGTAATCGAAAATGATACCGACTTCGCGCTCTACCTTTTGGAAAGTGCCCATGTGGGCATCGTTCAGGGAGCCGCTTTCGGCCTTTCCCCGAATTTCAGATTGAGCTTTGCCGCATCGACGCAAAATCTGGAAAACGCCTTGGACCGCATCGCGGAGGCTGTCGCCGTTTTAAAACCCTGACACCTCATCAATCAACGATTGCGCAGGAATAGCAGCATGGGGGCGGCTGCCATCTGGAAACAGCCGGCGGCGATAAAAAGCCATGTCAGTGGTGCCAGATCCCCGAAAAGGAACACTAACCCTCCCGCCAGAGGCATGGCCGCAAACATAAGAGCCCTGGTGACCGCAATGGTTTGAGCCTGCAGCTCAGGCGGTATTATCAATTGGCGGAAACTTGCCGCGTGAACATTAAACAGCGCAGAAAGGGCCGCTGGCACAGCCACAATCAAGGCGGCTGAAACCAAGCTCAGATTTGCGCCCATCGCCCCGAAGAGCATCCAGGCCGCCCCACTTGCAAAGGACAACAGGAACAAAAGTGATCCCAATCTTAACCAGCCGTAACGCCTAGCCGCCAGGGCTGGTGAAAAAGCGCCGATCAGGATTCTTATGGAAATCACGATGGCGATGGCCGAAAGGCTCAACCCCACGATCCTCGACAAAAACAGATACAGCAACATATCTACGATGGTGAAGGTGATGATGGCCATAGCCCCATGGAGCAGCAGAAGCCGGATGTCCCGATTGCCAAGTGCAAGCTTTGCCCCTTGCCAGAAGCCTGTCCTAGTGGCGGAAGAGGTGGTCTGCGCGATTGGCACATAGCCCCAAAAGGCAAAAAACACCCCGGCCAAAGCCGTCAGAACCACCCCGGCAACAGCAAATTTCTCGAAACCGGCAAAAGAGATCACCGAGCCAGCAATAGCCGCACCGGAAGCGGCCACAAGAGATCCCGCCATCAACAAATAAGCGTTGACCCGTTGATAGTCGTGTTTCTCAAACAGGTTTGGGATGGCCCTGGCCAGGGCCATATCCCCGAGACTGGCATAGGCACCCAGCATTCCAACAGCCAGGATCCAGCCGAAAAGACCTAGCTCTATCGAAAAGACCCCCCAGAAAAAACAGCCCGAAAACAGCAGGAAAGATAATCTCTCTTTTCCCATGCCGCGATCAACCCAAAGCCCGAGCAACAAAGGCATCGAAAGGGCAATGATGGAGGCAAATATCCGGACCAGTGACAGGTCCGTTGCTGCATAATGATAAACCTCCACCATCATTGCATTAAAGGCAAATGCCAGTGGACCACAGACCGCGCTGACACCGATGCGGGCGAAGAACAGGCTAACCGCACCCCGCCCCTGCTTAACAATGATAGAGGTTTCGATCATCAAACAAATAGCCGCTTAGTCCACCCCCGGTATCCGGGTCACATCCACGCCATATTCAGCTCGGAACAAACGCTTGGTGTTTTCAAATGCAATATCCAGTTGGCGTCTGTCTTCTTCATCTCGATTACCGAAATAGGGAAAGTGATGCAGGTAACGGCCAAATATCACCTGACAGTCCCTGACATATTTCCGGGTGTCCAGGATATGATTGTGCCATACCGCATCAATGGCCAGCGTCGGAGAAATATGTGTCTCGTATTTTCGGACCAGATACAGATATTGACGATACTGGTTTATCGCAAACTCCGCATCAGCCCGCTCCCAAAGCAGGCCCAACTCACCCGCCGATTCCTCATCCGTCATTTTGTAGAGGATCATCGACATATCCATGTTGAAAATATAGTCGCGGATCTCTTCCATATTTTGCAGCGTAAGGATATTGGGGATTCCCAATGGCAATGCCATATCATCGTGAATGTCAGCCACCGTCACATCAAGCAGTTCCATATCTCGCCTCACAGACAAAAAGATAAATTTCCACCGTTAAAACGGCAAAACCGCCCGCCCCGGCATTCAGCCCAGGCGGGCGGTCCACAGCATTTCCACCTATAGACCGGTCAAGTCATGCCAGCCCGCAGGATAGATCAGACATCAGCTGCGCATCGGCATGCAGAGTTTACCGCAAAATGCCTTGCCGCTTTTCAGGGTCATTTTGAACTGAACCGGCTTTTCTCCGGTCTTGTTGGCAGTACCAAGGGTTTTGCGCGCGATATCAGAAGTGACTTTATTCATAGTACCTGTCCTCGATAATTTATTGTTGGAATATTTGGTTAACACCGGGGATGCTATCAACACACAACTTATGTGCGCAATACTACAATAATACGTATCATTAGTTTAGTTTCTATTAATTTTATATTCGTTTTCAATGAGTTACCTTGCTAACTTTTGAAAAACAAACACAGCGCTTTCCACGTGGTTTTCGGCGCCTGAACCCGGCATGACGGGAAAGAAAGATGTCCTCTCCAACTCGTGCCAAAGCCCCTCTATCCCAAGTCCCTCAAGCTTGTCTTTAAACTTAAGCGGTTCATAAACCAGGTTGCTGAGTGAAAAGATCAGGTGACCGCCGGGCCGTGTGATCCGGATCATTTCATCAAGCGATTCCGGCGGCGCATGACCGGCCGTCAGCACACCAAACGAGATGACGGCGCCAAAATGATTTTCCGGGAAATCCAGTTTTCCGCCCAGGGCCATTTTGCGAAGCTCTTGATAGGCCCCCTTGGTACGTGCCTGCGCTAACATGCCATCAGAGAGGTCAATACCGTGAAGGTTGTCATAGCCCAGCCAACCAAGCACCTCGCCCAGCATCCCCGTGCCGCAGCCGGCATCCAGAATTGACGCCTCCTTAGCCACGTGCCGCCCAATCAGCCCCGCCGCCACGGCCGGGTTTTTGTAGCCAAAGGCGGTCAGATCCTCATCATAATGCTCGGCCCATTCATCATAGGCTTTCTCGAGGCTGCCCTGGTCTGATGCGCCATAAACCTGTTGCAGGCGCTCTGTTCGTTCCTTAGATCCCACGGTAACCAAACCTTTCGTGATCAAAGTGAATTCAAGCACATTATTTGTGACTGGGGAGCATCACAGTAGGATTATCAATCCATAGCGGCCCCGTTTACCAGTATTCCCACCCCGGCATCAGAATTGTCCAGCCTCGGTTTCTTTTGCGACCAAAAGCGCTTTTTGCATTACAGGGTCCCATTCATCTGTTGCCGGTTCTGTGATCAGGATATCCGGAACCAAAGGTTCAGACAGGCTGATCCCCTTGGCATCATAAAGAAGCGCGGTCGTCAGTTTTATCATAAAATCCCGGGTGATCGGCAGCAGTGTCTGAACCGACCCGCGCCCGTAACTGTTTTTGCCAATGACGACTGCATCACGACCATGTTTCAGGCTGCGCGCAATGATTTCAGCGCCCGAAGCTGTCATTGGCCCGGTAAGAATTATCAGCCTATTTTCAGTCTTGTATCCGGCGGACGCTTGGAAAACCCTGTTGTTATTCCGATCTCCGGGGCGGCCGCGCAAACCGGCAATAAATGTCCCTTTTGGAAGAAAGAGATCCGCAATATTTATGGAACCCTCCAGCAGGCCCCCGCCACAAACTCTTAAATCAATGATAATTGGTTTGCCGTGATGGTTGGAACCATAAAGCTTTTCTTTGACATGAGACAGGGTCTGCTCCTGAATCGATCCTAGTTTCAGAACAGGAATTCCCTCAACCATTCTAAAACTGGTGCTGGACAAGTTTTTCCTGGGGATGCGGGTCAGTTCAACCGTTTCCGTTTTCCCTTTCCCCGTTTTTTGTACTTCCAGCCGGAGTTTGCTGCCAACAGGCCCTCGAAGCGCCTCGACCGCGTCATTGAGAGACGCGTCATTGAGCTGAAAATCATCCACAGCGAGAATCAGGTCGCCCTTGCTGATGCCCGCCTGTTTCGCAGTCCCCTGATCCATAGCTTCGAGAACGCGAATCCCCTTATTGCCAGCCATCAACACCAGCCCGACACTTCCGGCGGATCCTATAGCCGATGGAAATTCCTTTCCCCGATAATCAAAATACTCGCTATCGATCAGGGCCTCACTAACGCCGTCCATAATTGAATGAGCGAAGTCCTTCGGATCTATCTTTTCGGTTTTCCCAGGATAATCGCTTGCAAGCTGCTGTTTGATTTTTTCCAGAACAGCGGGCCTATCGACTTCCTGCAGATAATCCGTTTCGACCCGTTCCATATATATCAGGGCCAGCGGCAGATGCCGGTATAATTCCTCTGCTTCGTGTAGCCGGTGCATATAGCCGAAGATAACATCGACAAACTGCCCGATGAATGCGTTTGGCAGATCCGTTTCCGCAGACAAGTCTCGGTTGGCGTCAGGTGTGGCAGCCTGTCCAACATCGCTGGAAACTGTGTGCGTTGTCACTATTGTCGCATCTGGATTGGACTCAACGCCGCCGCAAGCAGCCAAAACAGCGCTCGCAACAACCATTCCAAACAGTCTTGTGACCATCCCCCGAAACTCCCCTTCACTCGAATTATTGGTCGAATTTAGGATGCGGCAATCGGCGGTACAACCAGAATTACAATAGCGGAGCCGGTTCAACCGCCCCCTCCGTGCTCCCCCCTCTTTTTCCAAGGATCAGTCCTGGAATGACATGAACCCGACATAGAAAAGCCATAATGGGGCTTATCCTATAAGCGGCCGACACAATCCTGCCGGCACCTGCCAATAACAAACCATCATCCGAGCTGGAGAAGATCCGTGAAAGACGTCAGCAGACGCGCCTTTGCCAAGGCCGCGTTATCGACCGCCATTTTTGCAACCGTTACCGGAAAATTCGCTAACGCCACCTCCCCGGCGGCAAGCGATCCGCTCACGCTTGCCCTGCCCGATATCGAAAACCGCCTGAAGGCCAGGCTTGGGGCTTATATACTCGATACGGAAACAAACCGGGTCTGGCAGCACCGGGCCCGGGAACGGTTCCCGCTTAACAGCACTTTCAAGGCTTTTGCCTGCGCCGGCATACTGGCCAAAACTGATCGAGGCGAGGATATATTGGATACGGAGATCAGTTTCGGAAAAGCAGATCTGGTCACCTATTCCCCGGTGACTGAAGGCTTTGCCGGCGTTGCGCCAATGCCACTTTCCTCCATCTGCCAGGCTGCCATGCATATGAGCGACAATACGGCTGCCAACCTGGTGCTGGATCAATTGGGCGGCCCGGAAGGCTTTAACGGTTTCATGCAGGAAATCGGCGATCACACCACCCGGCTGGACCGCTGGGAACCCGAATTAAATGAAGCCGCCCCCGGTGACCCGCGAGACACCACCAGCCCCGAGGCCGCAGCCAACAGCCTAATGGCCCTCGCATTGGGAGATCGGTTAAGCCCGGCCTCGCGCGCGCAGCTGAACCGCTGGCTGGAAGGCAACCAGGTCAGCGGGCCATTATTCCGTTCCAGCCTGCCGAAAGACTGGCTGATTGGGGACCGCTCTGGCGCCGGCGGCCACGGGTCACGCTCTATCATTGCTGTTTTGCGCCCGCCGAAGCGGAAACCGGTTATTGCCGCTGTTTATATAACGGATACCAGCGCCTCTTTCGAGCTGCGCAATAACGCCATCGCCGTCATCGGAGAAAAGCTGATGGAAAGCCTCTGACGATGCGTTCAAAAAAGTAAGGGCGGGTGAATTCACCCGCCCTTCCCTGAACCTCCCGGCCATCGATGGCAACTTGACGATAGCCGGGATGTTTTTGGTCTCGATCAATCGATATCGAACTTAATCCCCTGCGCAAGCGGCAGTTCACGGGAATAGTTGATGGTGTTGGTCGCACGGCGCATATAGGCCTTCCAGGCGTCAGAACCGGATTCACGACCGCCGCCGGTCTCTTTTTCGCCGCCAAACGCGCCGCCAATCTCGGCACCGCTGGGGCCGATATTCACATTGGCGATGCCGCAATCACTGCCGGCATCGGACAGGAAGGCTTCGGTTTCACGCACATCGGTAGAGAAGATGCAGGATGACAGGCCCTGCGGCACATCATTCTGCATATCGATCGCATCATCCAAATCGCTGTAGCGCATCACATAGAGGATCGGCGCGAAGGTTTCGTCCTTCATCACCTGTTCCTGGGATTTCATCTCGACGATGGCCGGGGTGACATAATAGCCGTTCGGGAATTTGTCTTCCAACTGGCGCGCGCCGCCATGGACGGTAGCGCCGGTTTCCTTAGCAGCAGCCAGGGAACCCTGCATGCGGTCAAAGCTATCGGAATCGATCAGCGGCCCCATCAGGACACCCTGTTCCAGCGGGTTGCCCGCCGGAACGCCGGCATAGGCCTTCACCAGGCGCGGGATCAGTTGATCATAGACGCTGTCATGGACAAAGAGACGGCGCAGCGTGGTGCAGCGCTGGCCCGCGGTGCCGACCGCAGAGAAAACGATTGCGCGCACGGCCATTTCCAGATCCGCCGTCGGGCTGACGATCATGGCATTGTTGCCGCCCAGTTCCAGGATGGAACGGCCGAAGCGTTCGGCGACTTTCGGACCGACAATCCGACCCATGCGGGTGGAGCCGGTCGCGGAAATCACCGGCACATCCTCACTGGTGACCAGAGCTTCGCCGAGAGCTGCGCCGCCAATCACGACCTGGCTGAGGCCGGCCGGCGCATCATCGCCAAAGCGGGCGATGGCTTTTTCCAGGATTTTCTGGCAGGCCAGAGCGGTCAACGGGGTTTTCTCGGACGGCTTCCAGATCACCGGGTTGCCGCAAACCAGCGCCAGAGCCGCATTCCAGGACCAAACGGCAACCGGGAAGTTGAAAGCGGAAATGATCCCAACCGGTCCGATCGGATGCCAGGTTTCCTGCATCCGGTGGCCCGGACGCTCAGACGCGATGGTCAGGCCATAAAGCTGACGGGAAAGGCCAACCGCAAAATCGCAAATGTCGATCATCTCCTGAACTTCGCCAAGGCCTTCCTGGAAGATCTTGCCCGCTTCCAGGGTTACCAGCTGACCCAGGTCATCCTTGGCGGCGCGCAGCTCTTCCCCCAGCAGGCGGACCAGCTCGCCCCGGCGCGGTGCCGGGACCATGCGCCATTTTTTAAAGGCCGCTTTGGACGTGGCGATCACATCGGCCATTTTCTCCGGCGCCAGTTCAGGCACTTTGGCAATTTCGGAACCGTCGATCGGGGTCCGGACAGCAAGGCTGCCGCCAGCCAGGTCGGCCTCTCCGATGCCAAGACGGGTCAGGATTTCTGCATAATTCATTTCCGGCTCTCCATTTCAAGCGCGCATCATTTCAAGGATATCTGCGCCTTGTATCTTGTCAGCTATGGCGGCGGGTTGCACCCCACGGCCTGAAAAATCTTGGACCATATGTCCAATCGAAGCGGGATCGGGTCAAATGATGCTTTCGCGTATCATCATTCCATAACGTTGCCTGCCTCGAAAAAAAACAGGCCGGACAGGAAGGATCCCTGCCCGGCCCTGTCAGAGGTGATTATTCCGCAGCAGCGGCCAGCACAACCTGTTCCTCGGCTTTTGCATAATTTTTGCCGAACCGGTTAGCCAGGAAGGTATCCAGGCTGATATCTTCCTGTTTGACAAAGCCTTTTTGCGGCAGATCGCCCTTGGCAAGCATATCGACAACCGCGCAGATACCCGATGCGGTCGTGATCTGGATCGCACTGCGATGGCGGCCGTTTATGGCGCGGGAATAGACCTTGTTGGCATAGGTTTCCTGAACCAGCATGCCGTTTTTCTTACCCGAAACAGTAACAAAGATCAGGACAACATCCTGCATGGTGACCGGCAGGGCATATTCGAAGATGTCTTTGAGCATCCCACGACGCTCGTTCAGCTTCAGATCCTCGATCAACAGCTTCATCACATCCCGGTGGCCCGGATAACGGACCGAGCGGTAGTTCAAATATTTCACCTTGTCCTTGAGCGTTTCGCACAGCGTGCCCAGGCCGCCCGATGTGTTGAAGGCTTCATAGCGGATGCCGTCCAGGGAAAACTCTTCCAATTCCTCAAGCGCCGGAACCTTCTGCAACTCACCCTCAACAATGGCGTCGCAGGGATTGCAATATTCGTTGATCACGCCTTCGGTGGACCAGGTCAGGTTATAGTTCAGGCGGTTGGACGGATATTTCGGCAACGCGCCAACACGCATGCGGACAGTATCCAGCTCATCGAACTTTTTCGCCAGGTCATAGGCGACAATGGAAATAAAGCCCGGCGCCAGACCGCATTGCGGGATAAAGGTGCTGTTAGCGTCTTTTGCCAATTCCTTCACCACATCGGTGGAGGCCACATCCTCGGTCAGGTCAAAATAATGAATACCAGCGTCTTTCGCCGCTCCGGCAATGGTCTTGGTCAGGAAGAAGGGGGCCGCAGACAGAACCGCGAATTTACCTGCCATTGCCTTGACCAACTCATCCTTGCTGCTGGCATCCAACACCAGGGTGGACAGGTTCTTGTGCTTTTCAATCCGGTTAAGCTGGCTCTCGGACTGGTCTGCGATGGTCACCGCATAATCACCGGTATTGCAGAGCAGATCCGCAATAACCTCACCAATTTTACCGCTACCGATCAGCAGAATTTCTTTCATGTCCATCTCCCATGGAAACTGATGTTTTGTTCTATCACCAGCATGCGTCCGAAACCTGTCAGATCGAAGAGAGCATTATGCCAATATGGTAATTTTTTTTGAACATATCGACAAAATGACTTATCAATTCGTCATAAATCAGTCTGACGGAGCCTGAAGCCAATGAGCGATGACGGTCAATTTCCTAATCTGGACAACCTGGATCAGCAGTTATTGCAGATGTTGAATGCGGACGCGCGGGAACCCAATGCCTCTCTTGCGCGGAAACTGGGGGTTTCCCGCGCCACCGTACAGAACCGAATCGACCGTCTGCGCCACAGGGGCATTATCCACGGTTTTACCTTGAAACTGGATAAGGGCTATGAAGCATCGCGCATCCGCGCCCATGTGATGATCGTGACCGGCGCCAATCCCGGCGGGCGGATTGAAACCGCTTTGGAACGCATTCCCGCCGTGACCGGCCTCTATTCCATCAGCGGCAAATATGACTTGATCGCGATAGTCGAGGAATCACGCATGGATCTGATGGATGTGGCATTGGACAAAATCCGGGACATCCCCGGCATCACGGAAACCACCTCGTCGATTATTCTTGCCACCAAATTTGACCGATAATCATTCCTTTTCATTATTTAAACAGCACAAAAAGCCCTATATACAGCAATAATTCATTCTGTTTCATCGTGAATATCCAGCTAATCATTGTTTGGCTTTTCCTCTTGAGAGGCCTATTGATCGGCCAGATCAATCAGCCAACAAATGGAATCCTAGGATCATGACAACCGAACATAAGAGTCTGCTGTGGAAACTGCTGAGCGAAACGGTGGGCGAAGCCCAGACCGAAGAGTTATTCCACACCATCGAGATCACGCCTGCCCTCCTGCAGCAGGGAGCAGAAACTCGAATCGCATCCCGGGCTGTTGTGGCTCAAGCCATGACCATGATCCTGTTCCGCAAACTGGTGGATAATGTGCCGGAGGGCCGCCGTTATGTATCAGACAAGTTGGCAGGTGGTGAGAAGATTGTTTTTGACCATGGCGCTGTTCGCACGGTATGCGGTGTCGATTGCGGTGCGCTGCCCGAAGGCCGGGCCAGCATCGCCCGCATCCTGGAACCACTGGGTTTTGAACGGGTTGAGGAATATCCGCTGGCGCGCCTTAAGATGATGGGTCATGCCTATTGCCATGCAGACCTTCCGGAAGATATCGCGCAGTTCTTTGTCAGCGAATTGGACACCAGTCAGTTTTCCGATGATTTCCGTGCTGCGGCGGAACGGGTCATCAAAACCAGCCGGGATCCTTTGTCCGATCGGTCCAAAGCGGCATTGTCGTTGTTAGCCGACACCGGCGCGCTCCCTACCGATGAAGCTCCGTCCCTGCTGGCGGATCTAGCCCGCGCCTTTGATCGACAGCACTCCGTTCCGACCCGTCGGGATTATGAGATCCTAAAAACGGAATCCGATGAAATGGCCTGGATCGCCACCGAAGGCACTTTCTTCAATCATCTGACCGACCGGGTCGCCGATGTTGAAGGATTGGCCGATCAGCTTCGTGCCAAGGGCCAGCCGATCAAAGACAAAGTCGAGGTTTCCAAGGATAAGACCGTCTTGCAGACGGCCTATAAGGCCACGATGGTCCGCCGTTATATGATCGGAGAGGACGGCACCCTTACTCCCTATCAGGTTCCGGGTTCATTTGTTGAATTTATCACCCGACATAAATCTCTGAATACGCCCGATAAAATGGATCTTCGCTTTGACAGCTCCAATGCCCAGGGCATTTTTAAAATGACGGCCGCCGCCGCCGAGTAATCCGGGAAAGACAAAAAGCATGCATGCAGAACGGACGGAATTCTTAGATCGGCTGGAAGCCGCCATCGGCGCTAAAAACCTGATGCGGCATGATCAGGATTTAAGCGGCTACGAAAAAGGCGCGCGCTATGGCCATGGCCGTGCGCTCGCCGTTGCCCGCCCCGCCAGCACGGAAGAAGTATCAGCCGTTCTGCGTGCCTGTTTTGCCCATGATGTGCCGGTTGTCCCGCAGGGGGCGAATACCGGACTAACAGGTGCATCCACTCCTGATGAAGGTGGCCAGATGCTGGTCTTGAGCCTGGAACGGCTAAAAGCACCGATCGAGATTGATCCCATCAACCGGTCCGTTCTGGTCGGTGCGGGTGTCTCCCTCTCCCAATTGAACCAGGCCCTGGCCAGTCACGGCTTATTCTTTCCCATTGATCTTGGGGCCGACCCGACCGTTGGCGGGATGATCGCCACCAATACCGGCGGATCCAGGCTGATCCGATATGGCGATGTCCGACGCAATCTTTTGGGTGTGGAAGTGGTACTGCCCGATGCCGAGGGTACCGTGATCGATGACCTGAAGGCCTTGCGGAAAAACAATCTGGGCCTGGATCTCAAACAGCTTTTCACCGGCACCGGCGGCCAATATGGCATCGTCACGCGGGCGATCCTGGAACTGCATCCCAGCCCGAAAGACCGCGCGGTTGCACTGGTCGTACCGCGTGATGAAGCGGCCATGGATGAAATTCTGCTGCATCTGGAACATCATGCAGGCCCTTGGCTGACCGCCTTTGAGAGTCTGTCGCGTGCTACTGTTGAGGTGGTGTTGAAACACCGCCCAGCCCTGCCCAACCCGTTTGCCCAGTTCGATAATCCCCCCGATGATTGTCTTCTGGTGGAATTTTCCGCCGCTGACAGCGAAAGCCTGGGCAGCAGCCTGGAGGATTTTCTCGCCGAACAGATCATGGCGCTCTATGCCGACGATGGTTCCGGCGCGGTCGCCAATGCGGTATTCAACCGGCCGGAAGAGATTTGGGGGCTGCGCCATTCCATTTCCGAAGCTGTCGCCCAGGAAGGCAGGATCATCGCCCATGACATTTCCTGCCCCCGATCCTCGCTGGGGGAATTCCGCCGACGGGCAAAAGCCCTGCTGGCTGAAAAATATCCCTATCTCAAGATCTATGATTTTGGCCATCGCGGTGATGGCGGCGAACATTTCAACCTGATCTGGCCCCATGGCGCCCAGCCCTATTGCCCCGAGATCGCGGAAGAGATTCGCACCGATATCTACAAGATCGTCATGGAAGGCCTGAACGGGTCCTTTAGCGCAGAACATGGCGTTGGCCCAATCAACCGGCATTATTGCGAAAAATATTTGCCCGCTGCCACCCTGGCGGCACAAACCGCGTTGAAAGCCCATTTTGACCCTAAGGGGCTGTTGGGCCGCTGATCCGGTCCCATAATCATTGCCAAACCAACAGCGCCGGAATGGGCGCTGTCCGGCCTGCGACAAACTATCGGTGGCAAGAGAAAATTAACGCTATATCATTAACATAATGTACTCTTGAGACAGTTCTCCCGTTCCGTGCCCACCACAGAGGACCATCATGACGTCAGGGAGTATGGGTCATCATCAGATTAATGAAACCACCTACCAGCGATGCGTGGGCGCGTTTTCCTTCCTGCATGACCGGCTGGGCATCAACATCAAGGTGCATGATCCTGAAAACTACCTGGATTCCGGGCAGATATTCCTGTTCAACCATTTTGCCCGTTTCGAAACCATCATCCCGCAATATCTGATCCATAAACAGACCGGCGCCTATTGCCGCTCGATCGCAACCCATGAACTGTTTGCCGGCAGCGAGACGTTTTCGAAATTCCTCTGGAATGTGGGGGCTGTCCCCAACAATCATCCGGGCCTTTTGCCGTTCCTGGCTGCTGAAATCCTGCGCGGTCGCAAGATCATTGTTTTTCCCGAAGGTGGCATGATCAAGGACCGCCGCGTGGTTGATCAGGATGGCAAATACAGCATTTTTTCACCATCCGACAAAACCCACAGAAAGCATCACAAGGGTGCCGCCGCCATCGCGATCACGCTTGAAATGTTCAAGCGCCGCATCCTGTCGGTCCATAAAGCCGGTGAAGAGGACCGGCTGTACCGCTGGGTCAACGCGCTTGGTTTCGGCGATCTGGAGATGATGATTGCCGCCGCCCAAAAACCGACCCAGGTGGTGCCCAGCAATATCACCTTCTATCCGATCCGCAGCGATGACAATATCCTGCGCAAAGGCATGGAGCTGTTCGGTGGCGAACTGGGCAGTCAGGCCCGGGAGGAATTGCTGATCGAGGGCAATATCCTGTTGAAGGAAACGGATATGGATATCCGTATCGGCAAACCGCGCGTGCCGGAATTATCCTGGAACCCGCTTGAAAACATCCTGCTAAAGCAGATGTTTGAGCGTACTGAAAGCCTGGAGCAGCTTTTTTCCCTACAAACCGGTTCAGACCGCCTGGTGGATCGGATGATCGGCACCGCTCTGGCCCGGAAGACCACACGTCTGCGGGATAAATGCATGCATTCCATGTACGCGCTGGTCTCAATTAATCTCAGTCATCTTGCTTCCTTGTTGATCCTGAACCTATTGGATCGCAATATCGAAGAAATTGAGCATGACCGTTTTCACCGCCTGCTCTATAGCGTGATCAAAAATGCCCAGGCCCAGCCGGACATCCATCATCATCGATCCATTTCCAATCCTGAGGCCTATGACGGTATCCACCAAGGCAGCTGCCGGGGCTTCAGCCAATTCATTGGCCGGGCCGTTTCCTCCGGCCTGATCGAGGCCACCGCCAACCGGTATCGGTTCCTGCCCAAACTGCGCCAGGAACATACTTTCCATGAAACCAGGCTGGAAAACCCGATCATCGTCTATGCCAACGAGGCTCGTCCGGTGAAATCGGCTTGTCTTGCCGTTGAACAGGCCATGGAAAATGAATATCCCGCCGAACATCCAACATTTGCCCATAACCTGTTTGATGACGAGGTAAAAGCCTTCCACTGGTGCCGGGAAACCTATTCCAGAAGCCGCCATGAGGAAATCAACAAGCAGGAAACCGCGACAAAATCCGGTGCGCCCTTTCTGCTGATGCCGGAAGGCAGGGCCAGAAAACAGCAGGCGCGCCTGGGCATTGTGCTGGTTCATGGCTTTCTGGCATCGCCTGCGGAAATGCGATCTTTTGGAGAAAAACTCTGGGCTATGGGCTATCCCGTGCTGGGGGCGCGCTTGCGCGGGCATGGTACATCCCCCTGGGATCTAAAGGATCGCAGTTGGCAGGAATGGCTGGGCTCCGTGCGCCGCGGCTATGAAATCATGTCAATGTTGGCGGACGAGGTCTGTCTGATCGGGTTTTCAACCGGCGGCGCGCTGTGCCTGCGGCTGGCCGCTGAGAAACCGAAACGGCTGGCTGCGGTGGTCAGCGTGTCCGCCCCGGTGAAATTCCGGAATAAAAACCTCGTTTTTGTTCCTTTGATCAACAGCTTGAACAAACTGACGGAGATGGTCACTCCGGCGGAAGGGATCATGACATTCCGGGTGAATGAATCGGAGCATCCGGACATCAACTACCGGAATATCCCGCTTGCCGGCCTGCAAGAGCTCAGGTTACTGGTCAACGATATGCGTGACCATTTGGATATTGTCACCTGCCCGGCCCTGATCTTGCAGGGAAAGGATGACCCTGTGATCGATCCTGTCAGCGCGACCATCCTTCACGAGAAAATAGCTTCTGCAAACAAAAAGCTGAACATTCTTCCCGCCAACCGGCATGGAATTCTGAATGAGGATCTTGGCGGTTGCCAGGACATTATTGCGGATTATGTGGACAAACTATCATTGGAATTATCCGTGGCCCTCGGCCATGTCGCAGAACAAAAAAACCTGTCCCAGCCTCACAAAGTCGGCACACCGGTATTTTCCCTGGATGCAGTCTTTCAGCATCCGCTCAAGGTTCTAAAAACTGGCCTAAAGCGCTTTCAAATGCTGCGTAGTCCAGGTGAGCCGCCGGAAATACAGACGGAAACGGAAAAATATCCCTGGGAGAAATCCTATCCCGACGGTACAAATTGGGACAGCACCATCCCCATCGCACCATTGACGGATCTGCTTGATGAGGCCGTCACCAAATATTCGGATAAGCCGTGCACCCATTTCCGCGGCAAGCGTCTGCGCTACAGGGAAATCGGCAAATTGGTGGATAAAGCGGCCAGGGGTTTTCAGCAGCTTGGGGTTACCAAGGGCTCGGTTGTTGCCATGATGCTGCCCAACTGCCCTTATGCTGTCATCTGTTTTTACGGCATCCTGAAAGCCGGTGGCACGGTGGTGCAGATCAACCCACTCTATTCCCGTCACGAAATCTCCCATCAGGTCCGGGATTCCGGTGCCAGATTGATGGTGACGCTGGATATGAAGGGTATGTATGAAAAAATCGCGCCGGAAAAAGGCAAAGATACGTTGCCCATGGGATTGCGCAAACTAATCGTCTGCCGGGTGAGCGGGCTTTTGAAACTGACCGACAAAATCCTGTTTGATCTGATGAAGTCAAAAGAGGTGGCGAAGATCCCGGAAGATGATCGCCATGTTCCTTTTGCCGCCCTGGTCAATAATGACGGTCTGATTGATCCGCCCATTCTCGATCCGATCAATGATATTGCCGTCCTGCAATATACCGGCGGCACAACCGGTCGTCCCAAAGGGGCCAAACTCAGCCATGCGAATCTTTATGCCAATGTCATCCAGTTGACCCAACTGGCCCGGAACGCGGAAAAGGGGCATGAAAAGGTTCTTGGCATCCTGCCGCTGTTCCATGCCTTTGGCATGACGGCCGTGATGAATTTGGGAATCTATCTCGGGGCGGAGCTAATCCTGCTACCCAATTTCCAGCTTTCCAAGGTCATGGAGACACTAACCAAGCTGAAACCAACCATCTTTATCGGCGTGCCAACCATGTATTCCGCCATCAATGGGGCCATGAACCCGGAACAGCACGACCTTTCCAGTCTGACTTTGTGCATATCCGGTGGTGCGCCATTGCCGCGCGCCGTGCAAGACCATTTTGAGATACTCGCGGATTGCCCGATTTTTGAAGGTTATGGGCTTTCAGAGACCAGCCCGGTTTGCACCGTCAACCCGCTGACGGGTGGCGGGAAACCGGGATCCGTTGGCCTGCCACTGCCACGCACCATCATCAGCATCAGATCCATAGACGGGAACGGGGTTCAGATGCCGGCCGGCGAAATCGGCGAGATCTGTGTGTCCGGCCCGCAGGTGATGTCAGGTTACACCTCGAATTCCGATGAGGGATCTGATGTATTTTATGATACAGCGCTTCGAACCGGCGATCTCGGTTATTTGGATGAAGATGGCTATCTGTTCATTGTCGACCGGATCAAAGAGATGATCCTCAGCGGCGGTTTCAATGTCTATCCGCGCATGGTGGAAGAAGAGATTTACCAGCATCCCGCCGTCGCCGAAGCCGCAGTCATCGGGCTGCCGGACGAACATCGTGGTGAAACCGTCATGGCCTTCATCCAGCTCAAGGCGGGTAAAGAACTAACCGCTGGTGCCTTGCGGCAATATCTCAAAGAGCGCCTGGCCCCTTACAAGATACCGCGCCGGATCGAATTTCGCGATGAGCTACCAAAGACACCCATTGGCAAAATATCCAAACGCGACCTGATCGCGGAACTGACCGAACCAGCGGGCCCCGCACCGACCGTGGCCTCAGCCGGAGACTGACTTCAAACAAGGAGAAGCGACATGAGAGAAGTGGTTATCTGCGGATATGCGCGTTCTCCCTTCACGCAGGCAACCAAAGGAGCGCTCGCCTCTGTCAGGCCGGATGATCTGATGGCCCAGGTCATACGCGGTCTTCTGGAAAGAACCGGCGTTGATCCTAATGATCTGGAGGATTTTATTCTGGGCTGTGCCTTCCCCGAGGGCGAACAGGGCCTCAACATGGCTCGACTGGCAGCATTTAATGCAGACCTGCCGCTGACGGTCGCCGGCGCCACCGTCAACCGTTTTTGCGGATCGTCGATGTATGCCATCCATATGGCTGCCGGTGCCATTCAGATGAATGCCGGCGAGGCTTTTTTGTGTGGCGGCGTCGAATCCATGTCGCGCGTCCCCATGATGGGTTTCAACCCAATGCCCCATCCGGGACTGTATAAGAGATTTCCAGCCTCCTATATTTCCATGGGTGAAACGGCGGAAAACGTCGCCCAGAAATACCAGATTTCCCGAGCAGAACAGGAAGGTTTCGCAGTCCAGTCACATATTAAGGCAGCAAGAGCCGATGAGCAATCAGCCTTCAAGGAAGAGATCATTCCGATCACCTCAGAGGATGGCATGGTGGTGAAAGACGGCTGCATCCGCCCGGATACCAACCTGGAAGGGCTTGCTGCCCTTAAGCCTGCTTTCGAGCGGACAGGCACCGTCACCGCCGGCACCTCTTCACCCCTGACCGACGGCGCCAGCATCACATTGGTTTGCAGCAAGGATTATGCAATAACCAACGGTCTTACCATTCTTGCCCGGATCAGAGGCATCGCGATTGCGGGTTGTGCCCCGGAGATCATGGGCATCGGCCCCGTGCCTGCCACCAGAAAAGCCCTGGAACGCGCAGCGTTAAAGGTCGAGGATATCGACATTGCCGAGGTAAATGAAGCCTTCTCCTCCCAGGCCCTGGCTTGTTTGGGAGATCTGGGCCTCAGCCAGGAGAAGGTCAATCTCCATGGCGGCGCGATCGCCATCGGGCATCCGCTCGGCGCGACCGGTGCCCGCATTACCGGCAAGGCCGCCAGTTTGCTCGCCAGGGGCGGCGGGCAGATCGCGCTGGCCACCCAATGCATCGGCGGAGGTCAGGGTATCGCCACCATTTTGGAGGCCGCGTAATGAAAAAGATCGGCAAAGTCGCCGTTTTCGGATCGGGAGTGATGGGGGCCAGCATCGCCGCCCATATCACTAATGCCGGCATACCGGTCATCTTGCTCGATATCGTGCCCGAAGGTGCAGAAGACCGGAATATTCTGGCCAAGACAGCGATAAAAAAGCTGCTAAAATCTGACCCGGAAGCTTTCATGCATCCTTCGAATGCGGCATTGATCACGCCAGCCAATATCGAAGATGACATGCACCGGCTGGCTGAATGCGACTGGATCCTTGAAGCCATTATTGAGGATATCAAGCTTAAACGCCGCCTCTATAAACAGATCCAGTTGGCCCGAAAACCGGGCTCTATTGTCTCCTCCAATACCTCAACCATCCCGCTGGGTGATCTCGTGAAAGGGATGCCGAAGAAATTCTCGCAGGATTTCCTGATCACCCATTTCTTCAACCCGCCCCGCTATCTGCGGCTGTTCGAGATGGTGGCCGGACCGGATACCAAATCCGATGCGTTGGAGATGATCCGATCCTTTGCCGACCGTAAGCTCGGGAAATCCGTCGTGAATTGCCACGATACACCAGGTTTCATCGGCAACCGGATCGGGATTTTCTGGCTGCAATGCGCCGTTGCCAAAGCATTGGATGACGGGGTGCCGATCGAAGCGGCCGACGCTGCATTGTCACGCCCCTGCGGCATCCCAAAGACAGGGGTTTTCGGATTGCTTGACATGGTTGGCCTGGACCTGATGCCGCGCATTCTCTCGAGCATGAAGGAAAGCCTGCCGCCGGACGACCCGTTTCATTCGGTCAACCGGGATTTCCCTTTGCTGGATAAAATGATTGCCGATGGCTATACCGGTCGAAAGGGAAAAGGCGGTTTTTATCGGTTGAAACCGGACACGGATAAAAAAATCAAGGAAGCGATAAACCTAACCACCGGTGACTATGCCAAGGCGCAAAAACCGAAACTGGAAAGCGTTCAGCTGGCCCGGAAGAAAGGATTGAAGGCCTTCATCGGCCATCCTGATCAGGCCGGACAATATGCCGGATGGGTTTTGTTGCGGGTTCTAGCCTATGCTGCCAGCCTGGTGCCGGAAATTGCTGATGACATTCTGTCTGTCGATGAGGCCATGCGCCAGGGGTATAACTGGAAATACGGACCGTTTGAACTGATCGACCAATTAGGTACCGGTTGGTTTCGGGAGCGCCTGCAGGCAGAAGGGATCGATGTCCCGCCCCTGATCCAGACCGCGGGTAATCGCTCCTTCTACCGAACTCACCGTGGACAGAGACAATATCTCGACCTGACCGGTGATTATCGCGATTTTCAACGGCCCGACGGGATTTTGTTGCTGGCCGATATCAAACACGCCTCAAAACCCGTTGCGCGGAATATGTCCGCCAACCTCTGGGACATCGGTGATGGCGTGCTTTGCCTGGAATTCACCAGCAAGATGAACTCCCTAAACCCGTTCACCCTCAGCATGATCCGCAAAGCGATCAAGCTTTGCCAACGCCGTTATCGAGCCCTGGTGATCTATAACGAAGGCAGCAATTTCTCTGTTGGCGCCAATGTGGGCCTGTTATTGGGGGCGATGAAAATCCGGGCATGGTTTGCCGTGCGCTATTTGATCAAACAAGGCCAGGAAACCTTTGATGCCTTGAAACATGCCCCCTTCCCGGTTGTCGGCGCGCCCTCCGGCATGGCCCTTGGCGGTGGCTGCGAGATCCTGCTGCATTGTGACGCTATCCAGGCCCATGCGGAAACCTATTCCGGCCTGGTGGAAACCGGAATCGGCGTCATCCCCGGCTGGGGCGGTTGCAAGGAAATGTTATTCCGCTGGTCCCAGGACAGAACCAAACCCCGCGGTCCGATGCCGCCTGTCATCAACAGTTTTGAGATGATCGCAACCGCCAAGGTCGCAAAATCCGCCGCACAAGCACAAGAGATGCTGATCCTGCGCGACGGTGACGGCATCACCATGAACCGGGACCGTCTGCTGGCCGATGCCAAGGCACGCGCGCTTGCCATGGTTGACGATTACAGGCCACCGGAACCGGCAAACATCTATCTTCCCGGCGAGACGGCCCGCGCCGCCTTGGAAATGGCCGTTGAAGGCTTCAAACGAATGGGCTTGGTGACAGCCCATGATAGTGTGGTGGCAAAACATCTGGGCATCACATTGAGCGGCGGCGATACCGATCATCTGAAACCTGTCTCAGGCAACCGACTGTTGGAATTGGAGCGGGATCAGTTCGTCTCCCTGGCCCGTATGCCGGCCAGCCAGGACAGAGTAAGCCATATACTGAAAACCGGCAGGCCGCTCAGGAATTGACCCATCAGCCAATAATGAAATGGAAACCGTGAAATGACAGCCCTATTGATCCTCCTGGCAGTTGTTCTTTTGGTTTTGTTCTGTTTCTTCGGTTACGGCTATGTCGCCTGGACCGTATCAGCAGTGCTGCTTCTTGCGGCCTGGGCGCAACAAGGGGGAACAGACGGATTTCTGCTCCCTCTCTTAGGGCTGATCATGGCGGCAATTGCCGTTGTAACCGGCCTTGGCAACCTGCGCCGCCAAATGGTGACAAAACCCCTCATGAAATTTGTTAAAGGCCTGCTGCCCCGCATGGGGGAAACCGAGCGTATAGCGCTGGAAGCCGGAACCGTCTGGTGGGATGGCGATCTATTTTCCGGCCAGCCGGATTGGCGCAAACTGATGGATTTCCCGATCACCCCCCTGTCCGACGAAGAGCAGGCATTCCTGGATGGACCGGTTGAACAGCTCTGCAAAATGCTGGATGACTGGGAGATTCAGCAAAAACGTGACCTACCGCCGGAAATCTGGGACTTCATGCGGAAACATGGCTTCTTCGGCATGATCATTCCCAAGATCTATGGCGG
This sequence comes from Aestuariispira insulae, assembly GCF_003385955.1. Lineage (GTDB taxonomy): Bacteria > Pseudomonadota > Alphaproteobacteria > UBA8366 > Aestuariispiraceae > Aestuariispira > Aestuariispira insulae. The sequence goes on along the minus strand of NZ_QRDW01000004.1, from coordinate 17,190 downwards.
TCTGGAGTTTTCCGCCATTGGACATTCTGCCGTCGTGGTGAAACTGGCCAGCCGGTCTATCACCGCTGCGGTTACCGTCATGGTGCCAAACTCGCTGGGGCCCGCGGAATTGCTGTTGCATTACGGCACGGACAAACAGCGCAAACATTACCTTCCCCGCCTTGCCGACGGCCGGGACATTCCATGCTTCGCCCTGACCGAACCCCATGCCGGCAGCGATGCCGCAGCCAGCCGCAGCATCGGTACAATTGTTGAGAAAACCATTGGCCGCAAAAAAACGCTCGGCATCCAGCTCAGTTGGTCGAAACGCTATATTACACTGGCACCGGTTGCGACCTGTATCGGCTTGGCGTTCCGTCTATACGACCCGGACCATTTGCTCGGCGACGACGAGGATCTAGGCATCACCTGCGCTCTGATTCCCAGGGATGTGAAGGGCATTACCATCGGGGAACGGCATGATCCCATGGGCATCCCCTTTCAAAATGGGCCGATCCTGGGCAAAGATGTTTTCATCCCCCTGGATCAGGTGATCGGCGGGCGTGACGGTGTCGGTCGGGGCTGGATGATGCTTATGGATTGTCTGGCAGCGGGCCGATCGATATCGCTGCCCTCGCTCTCGGTTTCCGCCGTCCAGACCGTCTGCCGCCATTCCGCCACCTATGCCAGTGTCCGCGAACAGTTCAACATGCAGATAGGTCGATTTGAAGGTATTCAGGAACCCCTGGCCCGCATGGCCGGAAACGCTTATTGGATGAACGCGGCCAGACGCATGACCTGTGGTGCGGTCGATGCCGGAGAAAAACCGTCAGTGGTTTCTGCTATTGTGAAGGCATATCTCACCGATTCAATGCGCCAATCAGTCACTGATGCCTTGGATATCGCTGCCGGTTCCGGCATTTGCAGAGGCCCCGGGAATAACTTGTCGCGGGCCCATAACGCGGTCCCGATCGCGATCACAGTGGAAGGGGCCAATATCCTTACCCGATCCATGATCATTTTCGGCCAGGGTGCCATTCGCAGCCATCCCTTCATCCAGCGTGAGATGCACGCCATAGCCAAAGGCGATATAAAATCCTTCGACGACGCCTTTTTCGATCATATCAATTTTGTCAGCCGGAATGCCGCCCGCAGCCTGGTTCTAGGCATGACAAACGGCCACGGCTCTGCCACGCCCTCGTCCGGGCCGGAGGCCAGGTATTTCCGGAAACTCAACCGGTATAGTGCCGGTTTTGCCCTGCTCACGGATATCGCCCTTGCCAGCATGGGCGGCGCTCTGAAACGGCGGGAAAAGCTGAGTGGCCGCTATGCGGATGCGCTTTCCTGGATGTATATCGCCTCTTCCGCGCTGAAACGCTTCCATGATGAAGGGTGTCAGGCAGATGACCGCCATCTCCTCGACTGGTCCTGCACGCAAGCTAACTATCACATTGAAGAAGCGTTTGACGGCATCCTGGCCAACATGCCCAACCGATGGCTGGGGTATCTGCTCCGCCCCCTGCTCTTCCCGCTGGGCCGTCGGCAAAAACCGCCCTCCGACCGGATCGGCGCAAAAATTGCCAATGCCATTCTTGATAGGGGGCCAACGCGGGAGCGAATCTGTGGCGACATGTATCTACCCGATCCGGAGGAAGAAGGTCTGGGGCAGATGATGGCAGCCGAGGCGGCCTTGATGAAATCCAAACCGGCCCGCCAGAAAATCCGCGCCGCCCTGAAAGTCGGTCAGATTCCGGCAGAGCCTCTGGCCACCCAGGCACAGCGTGCTTTTGATGCCGACATCATCACTTCGGATGAATTTACTGATCTGCAGGCCGCTCTGAGCTTACAGGATCAGGTGATCCAGGTCCGTGCTTACAAACCAACAGCCCACGCCCGGTTAAAGGGTTAACCCCATCTGATCGGGTTTCGGCCCTGGGCCTTGAGATACTGGTTAGCGCGCGAGAATGGCCTGCTGCCGAAAAAACCGCGCGATGCCGACAGGGGCGACGGATGGGCGGATTCGATGATCAGATGGTTTGATAGATCAATTAGATCCTTCTTCTTGCGGGCATGACCGCCCCACAGGATGAAAACCACATGTTCGCATTGGCCGCTAAGATGGCTGATCGTCTCATCCGTGAGTTCCATCCAGCCATATTTGGCATGGGAACCGGCATTACCAGCCTCGACAGTCAAGCTGCTGTTCAACAGCATCACGCCCTGCCGCGCCCAATGTTCAAGATTGCCATGCTCCGGTCGGGCGATCCCCAAGTCGGTCTCCAACTCCTTAAAAATGTTGTTCAGCGACCGGGGCAAAGGGCGGACATTCGCCTCCACCGAAAAACTCAAACCATGGGCATGTCCCGGCGTCGGATAGGGATCCTGTCCCAGGATTACTACCTTCACCTCTTCCGGCGTCATCTCGTCATAGGCACGAAAAATTTTATCCCAAGCGGGCAAGACCTCTTTACCGGCCTCGACCTCGGCACGGACACGCGCCATTACCGTGTCACAGCGGCCATCTTTAAAAAATGGGAGGGTATTTTGCCAAGTCATGGGCGGCTCCGGAAACTGTCTGGAAAACGGTTCGAACCCGCTATGTAACAAACTGGTGCGGCTGTTCCAATCCGTCATTCGGATGAGAAGGCCTTATTTGGTCAATTCAAGCCGCATGATCTTGGCATGGCGTTCATGCAGCGATTTCAACCGGTCGAACTGATGAACGGATTGCTCTTTGAGAATATCACGCGATCTTTCATCCATCCGGCGTGTCCGGAACAATTCCGCTGCCTTAGCCCATCCCATTTTCAACCGATGCTGATAAATCTGGGTGATATTCTCGGTACCGATCAGTTTAAGCCCGCAATCGGCCAAAATTTTTTTGTAATAGCGGGCCGACAGCACCGGGGCCTCAAACCCGTCATGACGGGCCAGATAAGGCACTTTGCCGTTAGGCGCATCACCGATTGCATCCACCAACAGCATCTTGCCGCCGACCTTCATGGCATCCGTCGCGGCCTTTAGGATCTCTTCCCGGTCCTCTTCATCCTGCATGCCTTCCAGCGCACAGACAAAATCAAACCGTTCGGCCCCGAAATTAGCCCGTCGCGGCGCATAGTTTCGCACCTCCCCACGCGACTGGTCACATAACAATTCACTGGTGTCATAGGCCACGGTAACCGCCTGATGATGCTCACGCAGATAATCCATCACTTGGCCGTCTCCGGCGCAAATATCCAACACCTCCTTGAACGGTTTCAGATTCTGGATAACCGGCTCTAGCAGGTCAACGGCCCCCTTTATGCCGCCCGGTGTCCGCACCGGTGCATCCCACATAACCTCCAACAGATCCGCCATATCCATATCCCGGATCGGTGACGCACTGTTGCGGATCATCTTGTCACTCTTGCGCGTGGCAAGCCCCGCCGGGTTTTCTTTTTTCTTCGACGATTCTGCAGTTTCTTCCCCAGCCCCTGCCTGAGCCTTGGCCTTTTGAACAGACGGGGCATTGCGCGATAGGTCGTTGGTGGGTTTCCCAACGCGCGGTCCCTTGGCTTTTGGTCTGGCGCGCTTTGTCTTGCCAGACCGTCTGGACGCAGATGAACGGCCGGCCCCCGTCTGGGTGACCAGATCCCGTCCCTGCCACCAGGCCATGAGACGCTTCCCCAAATTGATCTCACCGCGCTCGACAATGATGGCATCGTCATTCGTTTGCAGCGATGAAACGACTCTTCGCAATATCTGTTTCATGGTTGAACGACACTAAAACCGGCTTGGGCTGCCGGTTCGGAAAATCAATAACGGCACAAGATTTCCCGATTGCCCCCGGTACGTCTACCCATTGAACGGCCGGGACCCAAACCACCTGTATGGATTAGAAAATAGCATTCAATCGAGAGGCCCGTAAACGCCTAAAAAGCCTGCAAATATTTAACAAATAAAGATAAAATTGCGCCTACCGAACTGATCAGGACAACATTGCCAATAACATCAATTCATTGCCTCCCCATCCAGGCTCCGGTAGAACCAAAAGGGAAATGAATAAAAAAACTGGTTCCCAATATCCATGACCGAGCAAGGTAACCCGGTAGTCTCCATCATCGGCGGCGGCCCGGCAGGTCTCATGGCTGCCGAGGCCCTGACGGACTATCCATGTGAAATTCACGTTTACGACGCCATGCCTTCCTTTGGTCGAAAATTCCTGATGGCGGGAAAAAGTGGTCTGAACCTGACGCATGCAGAGGCATATGAGAGTTTCCTGAAACGCTATGGCGCCCGGCAGGAAAAACTGAAGGGCTCCATTGATCGCTTCCCACCCAAATTGCTGCAGGAATGGGCCGCAGGACTCGGCATTGAAACTTTTGTCGGGAGTTCAGGTCGCATATTTCCCACCCATTATAAGGCTTCCCCCCTGCTGAGAGCCTGGCTTGAACGGCTGGACAGGAATGGTGTCCAGTTTCACCGGCGTCATCGTTGGGTCGGTTGGTCGGATCACAATACCCTCTGTTTTGAAACCGATGGCAGCAGACAAGAATACCCCACTTCCGCAACCATTCTGGCCATGGGCGGTGGCAGTTGGTCCAAGCTTGGTTCAGATGCCGCATGGATCCCTGTTCTTGAAAGATCTGGGATTGCAATCCAACCGCTGCGCCCCAGCAATTGCGGTTTTGGGGTCGATTGGTCCGATCATTTCCGGGGCAAATTCTCCGGCGAACCAGTTAAGACCGTTTGCCTCTCGACAAAGGATACGCGGTTACAAGGCGAATTTGTCATCTCCCATCGCGGCATCGAAGGCAGCGCGGTTTATGCGCTGTCGGCCAGGCTGCGCGATCAGATCGCGCAAGACGGCAAGGCTGATCTTTATCTCGATCTCCTGCCCGACATTGACGAACAAGAAATATTCCGGCGCCTGGAACGCCCAAGGGGGGCCGATTCCAAAGCCAATCATCTGCGCAAGACCCTGCGGCTCAAAGGGGTGAAAGCCGGCCTCCTGCGGGAATTGACCGATAAACAAACCTTCGAAGATAACCACCTTCTGGCGCAGGCAGTAAAGGCACTGCCAATCCCGTTGACCCAACCTCACCCCATTGATGAAGCCATCAGCACCGCCGGTGGTGTCTGCTTCCAGGAACTGAATGATAATTTGATGATCAGGAAACGCCCCAGTGTCTTTTGCGCTGGGGAAATGCTCGATTGGGAAGCGCCCACCGGGGGCTATCTCCTCAATGCCTGCCTGGCGACTGGTCTGACCGCCGGTCTGGGAGCGGCGAATTGGCTGCATCTTGATTTCAAGCCGCACTAATAATCGCTCTTATCGATTTCTTAAAAAGAAATAACCCATTTCCCTGATTTATCGAAATCGGCCATGCTGATCTTCGAAAGGCAGCTCTTTTAACAGACCTCCCCCAGATGCTGCTGTATTTGCCTTTTAAGTCAGCAGCACATCCCGGCAGGCCGCCACCCAACCGGCCTGCCGGGATCCGAAGGATCCACCACAATTGCTATTTCGGTTTTCGTCCGGTTGGGGGCACAGGCGTTGCCAGCTCTTCACGCAGTATGTCCCCTAGCATTCGATATTCGTGATCCCGGCTGCTGGATTTTCGCCAGGCCAAACCGATTTCGCGGGAAGCAGTGCGACCTTCCAAGGGTCTGATCTGCAATTTCGTTCCCTGCAAAAGCCCCGCATCCACCGCCATTTTAGGCAAAAGGGTCAGCCCGAGGCCGCTTTCAACCATTTGTACCAGCGTATATAGGCTGGTCGCTTGGAAACCGTCTTCCCGGCGCGGCGCCGTTATCAGCTGACAGGCGCTCAGGGCATGTTCTCGCAGGCAGTGGCCTTCTTCCAGCAATAAAAGCTCTTCTTCAGCCAAGGCTTCAGTTGGTACCATCTCCCGGTTTTCAAACCGATGCCCCTTGGGAAAGGCAACAAAGAAAGGGTCATCGGCAACGGTCAGCGTTTCGATGCCATCCATCGGATAGGGCAAGGCGATCAACACCAGATCAAGATCACCCTGGCCGAGTTTTTCAAGGATCCGGGCCGTCTGGTCTTCGCGCAAATAGAGCCTGAGTTCCGGATGGGCCCGACGCAAGGTCGGCATCACACGGGGCAACAGGAACGGGCTAATCGTCGGGATCACCCCCATGCGCAGATTGCCGGTCAGCGGCTCGCCCTTGCCCGCCACAAGGTCAACGATATCCTCGACATCCCGCAATACATTGCGCGACCGCTCCACCACCTCAAGACCCAGCGCCGTGACCATGACCGAACGTTTGGTCCGCTCAATCAGGGTGGATCCCAAGATGGTCTCCAATTCCTTGATGCTGGCGCTGAGCGTGGATTGGGTCACGAAACAAGCTTCCGCCGCCTTGCCGAAATGCTCAAATTCTGCAACTGCCACCAGATGGCGCAGCTGTTTCAATGTCGGTAGAGCCTTCATGACACTTGATCGCCCTTTTCAATTTTTTCCCCGATTAATACAGATACAATCGATCAGGGACAAAAAAAAGCCCTGCAGACAGCAGGGCTTTTAAAAACCACATACTTAAGTGTTATTGCTTGATTCCCTCCACTTCCAGGGTTAGTTCAACCTCTTTGGAAGCCGGGCCCAGATTGAAATCAATGCCATAATCGGCAAGTGCAATGGTGGTGGTGCCGGTGAAACCCTGGCGATGGCCGCCCCACGGATCCTGTCCACCACCAACATGACTGGCAACGATATCAATGGAACGGGTCACCCCATTCAAGGTCAGGTCACCAGTGATCACGCCCTGACCGTCACCATTAACGGTAACTTTCGTGCTTTTGAAAGTGGCGGTCGGGTATTCACTCACATTCAGGAAATCAGCACTGCGCAGGTGATTATCACGCTCCGCATGGTTGCTGTTCACACTGCTGGTGTCGATGGTAACCAAGACACTGGATGCTTCCGGGTTCGCTTCGTCAAAAGTAAACTCACCTTCAAACTTGTCAAAGCGGCCGCGCAGGTTGCTATAACCCAGGTGCTTGATATTGAAATTAATCGAAGCATGAGCACCTTTTGTATCGATCACATAGGTATCAGCCTTTGTCACCCCGCCGGTTACAATACCGGCCATCAAAGCAGCAGACAGAATAAGAGCCTTTTTCATCGTTCGGTTCCTTGTTAAATTACAATTCTAGTTGGACAGGTTGGTTAGGGTAAAACCGATCGCACATCGGTTATTTTTTCCGTTCCGGTAACATGCGCAGCAACGTTCGGTCTTTGTCGATCACATGATGTTTGAGAGCACCGATCACATGGAAAACGGCAAGCCCGATCACAGTGAAGGCCAGGATTTCATGGATCTCGCCAGCGGTTTTCTCCAACCCGGCCTGCTTGATGACAGAGGGAATTGAGAAAAGGCCAAAGACATCCATAGAGCGGCCATCTGCTGTGGAAATCAGAAATCCCGCAATGAAGAGCGCAAACAGCAACACATAAAACAGCCCATGGGTCCAGGACGCGACAACCCGCTCCCACCGGGCATGAGCGGGATCATGCGGCTGCGGATTCATCCACCGCCAGACAAGGCGCGCCAGAATCAAAACCGCCAGAACGACACCGATGCTGCGATGAAGATCGGGCCCATCCTTGTACCAGGGATCATAATAAGAAAGACTGCGCATCCACAGGCCCAGGGCAAACAGACCAATGATGGTCAGCGCACTGATCCAATGCATCCATTTGGCAACAGAGCCATATTGATCTTTGGTGTTTTTAAGGGCCATGCCCAAATCCTCGTTACTGTGATGTCACGCCGATACACATAAGGCCAACTTCAGCGTTTTTTTAGCCAGCTAGAATGAAACAGATTGTTTCGATCCAAGAAACAATCGTGCCAGACTGGTGAGGATAAACACATAATCCGGAACCTTTATTCCAAGGAACATGTCCAGCCATTTTGAACGAGGCCGCAACGTCCCGGTCCGATAGCGCCCAATTGTGACAGGATTATTTTTATCGATATTCCGCCCGATAGATCATTCAGACCGGCGGTGCCGGAGTTCCTTCAACAAGGCTGACAAAGACTGTTCTTGTGATTGCGTCAAAGGAACGGGCGGTTTTTCTGAATGGTCCGGATGGCCGATCACCGTCGACAACCAATCGGATTCGCGTTCGAATTTGTCGATCGAAATTGTGCGGCCGTTTTCCAACCAACCAACGGAATGGAGTATGAAATCCGCACCGGCATGAAAACTTGCAGTCATATTGAATGCGCTCTCAGCGGCTGCCTGCCCGTCAAAAGTATTTGAAGAAGTTATTCCCCCCTCACCCCTTGTCGGCAGTCCCAGCCTGCGAACAAGCTGGCATCCGGCCATCTGGGCCAGTGCCGCGACGGGATCGCCAAAAACCGGGATCATGGAACGCATGGAAAAGGGGATGGCATAGATCCCGCCAATGACCGGTGCGCCCGGCCGCACCAATTGGGACAACGCCGCCCCGGCCATAACTTCCGCATAAAGCTGGGCGAGTGTCCCCATCAGGCTGACAGAGGAAGAGGCCCCCATCATGGCATAGGCGGTCACCAGGCAACCCTGATTGCGGATGGCCGCAGTCCGGAGTGTCTTCAAGGCCTTTTCCACATAGACCAGCGGCGGATTAGAATTGATCAGATGCATCAGGTAACAATGGCGGTCCATTTCGTCATCCCCGACCACCGCTGCGGTCAGGTCAATCGCATCCGCACAACCATCCGGGGTCAGAACAGAACCCATGAACGGTTTGTCGGACAACTTAAGATGTGCGGCGACCACCTCCAATGGGCGATGCCCTTCTGACAGGTCATGGGGGAAACAAAGCAGCGTTCCAGTATGATTGATAATCGGCATGTCATGGGCCAGACGCACCAGCATGTGATAATCCGCCAGGCTTCCCAGGCCATAGCTGCCATCAAGATGCCGGACATTGGGCGTGCCATAACTGGGCACAAAAACCCGCTTTCCGGTTCCGACCATGAGATCCCGATCCGGGTTCCGGCTTTTAATCGCAAAGCTTGATGGCGCGGACGATATCACACGGCGTAATGCCGCACCGTCCATTCGGGCGATATCGCCGTCAATTTTCGCGCCCATCCCATCTAACAGCGCCAGGCTTTCGGGATCATCCCGGAAGGCGATGCCAATCTCGGCCAGGATCTTGTCGGCGTCGGCCTCGATCGCTGCAAGCTGATCTTGAGACAGGACCGGTACGGATACAGTTCCGGCCAGAGGCTCAGGAAACGCTCTCAATTGCAAATCGGATAATGCCGCCACGATCACTCTCCAGACTGGGGTCTGTTGCATTCTCTATCCTGTCTATACCCGGACAGACAATCCACGTCGTCATAAAGCGACCGCATTTTCTCTAAACGCACCAAAAAAGGCGGCCAAAGACCGCCTTTTCCGAAACATTATAAACAGTTACTGATCTTTTCTATGCTCGACGACCACCTCATAGCCAGGCTCTTCCGGCTCGTCATCGACCATATAGGCCGGAAAGCCCGGTGCCAGCACTTTGGAGCCACATGCCTCTTCCAGCCTTCTGATAATATTGGGCGATAATTCCCTGGGACCATATTTTTCGACACCATCCTTGAAAATGCCAAGCACCAGCGGAGAAACCTCCAGCGGCACATCCAGGCGTTTGGCAATATCGTCGAAAATGCCAACATCCTTCACCACGAGATCCATGGTGAAATTAATATCACGGCTGCCATTCAAGATCACCTGGCTCTCGGTTACATGGGAAAAAGAATTGCCCGACGAGATCTTAATCGCCTCATAGGCGACATTGAGGTCCATTCCCGCTTGCTTGGCCACTGTCAGCGCTTCGCAGGAGGCCACAAGATGAACAGTCGCCAGAAAATTGGTGATCACCTTCAAGACCGATGCAGAACCCAACTCACCGGTATGAAGGACCCGCCGCCCCATGGTCTTCAATACCGGCAGAACTTTTTCAAATGCCTCCCGGCTGCCGCCGGCAAAGATCGAGATATTCCCCGTATCGGCCCGATGACAGCCACCCGAGACAGGGGAGTCCATGGCCATGGCCCCTGTTTCCACCACCAGGCGGGCCAAGCGGCGCACTTCCGCCTCATCAGTGGTGCTCATTTCCAGCCAGACCTTGCCCTCAGACAGACCGGCCAGCACGCCATCGACTGCTTCCATCACGTCCGCACTCGCCGCCGGGGACGGCAGGCACGTAATGACGATATCCACTTGCTCCGCCATTGCCTTCGGACTTTCGGCCCAATGGGCCCCTTTATCCAGGAAAGGCTTTGCCAATGACTTATCCAAGTCGCGGACAGTCAGGTCGAAACCATTGCGCAAAACACTTCCCGCCAGTTTCGAACCCACATTGCCCAATCCAATGAAGCCGATTTTCATATTCCCGATCTCCCAAATTCGATCCGCTATTCTCGCGGTCTCTTTTTCCTGTTATGTGTTCAACAAATGCTGGTTCCGATTATCGGTGCCGGCCAAAGAAGCACAAACAATCAATTCAGCCACTGAGGCCCCTGATTGGTTTGTGCCAGATCCAGCCTTCTTCCATACGGTTTTCCATCATGGCCTATAAGCTTCCCCCCTTATCCTGGCTCCGCTCCTTTGAAGCATCTGCGCGCCATTGCAGTTTCACGGCTGCCGCCGAGGAATTGAACCTGACCCAGGCGGCGGTCAGCAACCAGGTACGCTCACTGGAAAAGCATTTGGGCTATCCGCTGTTCGAACGGCTATCGCGCAGCTTGAAGCTCACCGATATGGGCCGGGCTTACTTACCCCCGGTCCGTAAGGCTTTTGAAGACCTCTCCATGACCACCACCGGTCTTTTTGGCAGCCAGGCCCATTCAACGGTCACTGTCCGCGCTCCGATATCCTTCGCCGTTTCCTGGCTCTCCCCCAGGATCAAGGATTTTCGTGCCGATCACCCCCATATCGATGTCCGATTATGTTCTGCCATTTGGGCAGAGAATTTGGCCGCAGACCGAACCGATATTGATATCCGGTTTGGTGATGGGAAATGGGCAGGCTTTGATGCCCATCTGTTGAAAAATGATGATGCTATCCTGGTCTATAATCCAATTATTGCAGCAGCCCCCGCGGCTGGTGAATTGATCCATGTGATGGGGCTGGAGGATATGTGGAGCCGGTATTTCAAGCTTGTCGGAGAGGCAAGGAAAGAGATTCCAAACCACATCAATGTCGACACCTCCCTGGCGGCCCTGGAAATGGCAGCCAGTGCACCGGCCGCCGCCATAGTGCTTCGATCCTTTGCGGAACCCTATCTGAAAACCGGGCGGTTGCTGACAAAGGAGGATGTTGCGATCCCCGTTAAACAGTCACATTACATCCTGCAACCTGAGCAGGAACCCCAGCACAAGCCCGAAGCAGTTCTTTTCAGGAATTGGCTGTTAAAAGAAGCGGATCAGATTTGATCTTTTGATTTTGTCCAACTAAATACCCAAACGGTATTTCAAACGGGTGATAGCCTGGTAATGCCTCTCATGGGCCGTCTGTCCCAGCGAGGCAGCGAAATGGAGCATCTCCAACAATTGGATCTTTTCTTCAGGACTGCATCGCTGATGAATGACAAAACCCAAACGGTTCAGGCAATCCTCCACACTATGCGCCGAACGCATCGTCCAGCGTGCCAATGACAGCAAATCCCCCGCTTCAACGGCGGAGATCGAGAAAAGTTGCGCGATATACGCCTGTATTTTATCCAGTTGAGCCGGTTCCAGACCCCGCCCCCGATCCGCTATCGCACACATCATCGTGGTCGCGGCAACACAGGGGTCATCGACACAGTCGATGGCGTCCCGGGCGATCTGGTTCAAATAGACAGCTTTCCGGTCCAGTTCATGGGGCATGCGCTGCGCCTCGCGGGCTTCCTGCATCTCCCGGTTGGCCTTTGCGGCACTGTAAGATCTGTATGCATGAATGAGAAGGTCACCAAGAATATCTACAATGCCAGTCAGAACGCGCATGGTTTTCCACCTTGTTAGTCGCCGCCCGTTTCGGGCCGTTCTCTGCCCGTTAGGGCCGGGCAGTCTTCGATCAAACCTTCCCTGGATTTTACACGGCAGTTCTTAGCATAATCTTAATCGGTGTCCGCCCCCTTCCATTCCTGATCAACCATCCCATATCAGTTGTTCAGTTTTAATGACTGATCCCCGGAGGATTATCGCTTCATGCCCGAAACATCCGCAGCCAACCCCGCCCCCGGTTTTTTGAAACATCCCGATCACAAGATCACCATTGAGCCCTGTGACCAGGAAGTCATTGTTGAAAGAAGGGGCCATTCCCTGGCCAAAAGCCGGAATGCCCTCATATTGAGGGAAGCCAGTTATCCGCCGGTCCTCTACATCCCCCGACAGGATGTTGCGCTAGATCGTCTGACCCGCCTTGAAGACAACACATATTGTCCTTTCAAGGGTTACGCCAGCTACTGGTCTCTGGACGGTGATAAAGCCGCCTGGAGCTACGAAAAGCCCTATGACGAAATGTCGACGATAAAAGGACATATCGCCTTCTACCCTGAAAAATAAGCAATCTATTCTTTGGCATCGATTTTGCGTGATCTAAACCAGCTCTGAAACTCTCATAAACCAGGATGTTTCAGATCAACAGAATGTTGGTGAAAGATCATGAGCAAGAGAATCAGAATAGAACGGATTTGCGGCCTGTTTCTTCTGGCCCTCGTTTCACTCGGTGCCATCGCAGAGAGCTATTTGACCACCGGCCATTATTGTCTCTCCGACCAGAACGGCTACCGACGGTGCAGCAAAGTGATGAAGGACCCGGTCGACCCGACGCTGGATAATGCACTCTATGCACAGGAAATCCCTGTCGCCGGCAGTCATTAATCCCAGATCACGGGAAAATGGTCACGGAACCAGGCCTCAAGCGGCCTTAGCGCCGGTTTGGCCAGTTTGGCTGCCAACTGGCGACGGACCCGAGGCATGAATTGCAGATAGCCGTCCTTGCCATCCCGCTTCCAGGTGCGCATGAACCCGCCCAAAATCTTCGCATGACGCTGGGTACCCAGCAGATCAAACCAATGAAGGAAGCTATCAACATCCAGTCCCGGACGCTGGTCCAGATATCTGGCCATCATTGCCTGCGCCAGCGTTTCCGGCATATCCCGCCTGGCATCTTCCAGCAGGCTCATCAAATCATAGGGTGCACGCCCCATCAAAGCCCCCTGGAAATCGAGAATACCGCAGGCAGCAATGCCTTCGCGCCCTTTCAGGATCATCAGGTTATCGACATGGAAATCCCGGATCACCAATTCCTGATCGATATCCGGTGCCCGGTCAAACAGCCCTTTCCAGATTTCCAGATAGGATTGCTCGATCTCATCCGGGCAAGCATCGCCCCGTTCCACCGGCCAGTACCATTGGGTCAGAAGCCCCACTTCCATAAGCATGAAATCAAGATCATAGGGCGGCACCTCCACTTTTGCAGAATCCGGGTGGTTATGCAGATGCGCCAGGACATCCACCGCCAACGCATAGAGCCCCTCTTCCGGTTCTCCCTGGCGCAAGAGCTTGTTGTAGCTCTCGGTCCCGAAATCTTCGACCAGCAAGAAGCCATTTTCCAGATCGCGCTGATGGATGGCCGGCGTGCTCAGGCCTAGCGCGGCCAGATGCTCGCCGATGCGGATGAAGGCTGCTGAATCCTCAGTTGCAGGCGGCGCATCCATTAACATGACCGTATTGTCGCCCTGGCGAAGACGGTAATAGGTTCGGGCGGACGCATCCGCAGGCAAGGCTTCCACCACCGCATCACCATATCCATGTGCCTTGATGAAGGCCTCCCGAAGACTTTTCCGGGCTGAGTTTTTATCTTTCCTGTCCATTTTCGCCTTATAGCAACCCTTGCCTGCTGGATGCACGATCTTTTGTGCTTCACCCCCGCTATTCCTCTTGTCCCCGAAACAGCTTTCACAGATGATAGCGGGAATAAGCGAACAAACGGGGGTATCATCATGTCAGCGGAATTCTGGATCGCCTATTGTGCGACCATCTTCATTGCCTCAATCATCCCGGGGCCCAGCATGCTGCTCGCCTTGACACATGGCATGCGGTTTGGCCTGCGCCATTCGCTGATGACTGCTGCCGGCAATACCGTCGCAAGCGGCATCCAGGCCTCACTGGCTTTAACCGGGCTCGGCGCTGTCCTGTTTGCCTCGGAATGGGTTTTCCAGATCATCAAATGGTGCGGAGCCGCTTATCTTCTCTATATCGGTTACATGATGTGGCGCCATCCGATGCCCGCCCCCGAGGTTGAAGCCAAGTTGGGAAAAAGCCAATCCGGATGGAAGCTGTTTTACCAAGCCTTTGTCGTAGCCATGGGCAATCCAAAGGCGATCGTCTTTTTCACCGCCCTCTTCCCGCAATTCATACAGGGTGAGAATGGCAGCTTCCTGCTTTATATGGAAATGACCCTGGTTCTTTCCGTCATCGCCTTTCTCTGCATGATGATCTATGCCACCGGCGGCAAGAATCTCTCGCGCCTGATCCGCAGGTCTGGTGTTAGGAAATGGCTCTCGAAAGGTATTGGCGGGCTCTTCATGGGTGGCGGTGTCGGTTTGGCCTTATCCAGCCGTTAAACGCAATCGGGAGTTGCCTGCTGGCAATCATCTCCCCATATGCTCTAGAATGTTAAAAAACAATTTCGGGGAGAGAGTTTCATGACTTGGTGGACCGGCATACGCCGCACGGCAGCCTGTATGGCCGCATTGCTCGCGGCTACCCCCTTATTGGCGCAGGATATCCAGCCCGAGGAAACCTATGGCCGACAAGACCGAACCCAGTCCGTTTCGGCAAACGACTTCATGATCGCTGCCGCCCATCCGGCAGCAGTAAAAGCGGGTTATGACGTACTCAAGGATGGCGGCACCGCCGTCGATGCCGCTATTGCCGCGCAAATGGTGCTCAACCTGGTCGAACCACAATCCTCCGGCATCGGCGGCGGTGCTTTCCTTCTCTACTGGGACGCTAAAAGCCGCAGTCTCCAGGCTTTTGATGGTCGCGAAACCGCTCCCTTTAAAGCCTCTCCCGGTTATTTCCTGGGTCCGGATGGCCAGCCAAAAGGCTTTTGGGAGGCGGTGATCGGTGGCCGTTCTGTGGGGGTGCCGGGCACCGTGCGCATGCTGGAAACGGCCCACCGGATTCATGGAAAACAGGCATGGAAGGGTCTGTTTGAGCCAGCCATCACCCTTGCCAAAGACGGATTTGAGATCTCCCCGCGCATGGCCTCCTCAATCGCCGGGTCAGCAGGCGAAAAACGCCAGCTTGACCGGTTCCCGGAAGCCCGCGCCTATTTCTTTGAAGCGGATGGCAGCCCCAAAAAGGCCGGAACCCTTCTAAAAAACCCGGAATTTGCCGATACGCTTCAATTGATCGCTGAACGCGGGGCCGATGTATTCTACAAGGGCGAAATTGCCCGCGATATCGTCAAGGCTGTCAGCATACCGGCAGAAAACCCGGGCATTCTTACCCTGCTTGATCTGGAGCGCTATCAGGCCAAGATCCGAACGCCGGTCTGCCTGCCCTATCGCGGTTACGAGGTGTGCGGCATGGGTCCGCCGACCTCTGGTGGGTTAAGCGTCGGCCAGATCCTCGGCGTATTGAGCCATTTCAATCTGCCGGGCCAGGGGCCCAACAGTGATTCCGTACATCAATTTGTCGAAGCGGCCAAATTGGCCTATGCAGACCGGGCGCTTTACATCGCTGATGCCGATTATGTCTCGGTGCCGTCCTCCGGGCTGCTTGACCCCGCCTATCTCACGACGCGCGCGCAGCGGGTCAACCGCAACAAGGCAATGGAAAAAGCCATCGCCGGTAATCCTCCCTGGAAAGAGGCTTCCCTGCGGTCCCCCGATACCGATCCCGAACGCCCCGGCACCAGCCATCTTGTCATCCGGGACAGCTATGGCAACGCGCTTTCCATGACGACCACCATTGAAACCGGCTTCGGCAGTCGGATCATGGTGCGCGGGTTCCTTTTGAATAATGAACTGACCGATTTCTCACGCGCACCGGAGGCCGATGGACGCCCAATTGCCAATCGGGTGGAAGGTGGCAAACGCCCGCGCAGCTCCATGGCCCCGACCATCGTGATGAAGGATGGTGAACCCTATCTGCTGGTCGGCTCCCCCGGCGGCAGCCGCATCATCAACTATGTCGCTAAGACCATTGTTGCGATCCTCGATTGGGGCATGCATCCACAGCAAGCAGTCAGCCTTGGCCATTTCGTCAACCGCAACGGGGCGACCGACCTGGAAGAAGGCACAGAAGCGGTTCAGTTCAAGGGAATATTGGAAGCCATGGGCCATGAAGTAAAAATCCGCAACCTGAACAGCGGTCTGCACGCGATCCTGATCCACGAGGGTGGATTGTCCGGCGGCGCTGATCCCAGGCGTGAAGGCACGGTAATGGGGGATTAATGGGTTGGATTGGAGGCTGCCTTTTAACTATCCGGCCGGAAGCCCTGATAGGTTTTGATGGTGGTCTCCAACAATTCCAGAGCCTGTTTTCGGTTCCGATAGCCGTCCACGACCTTCATATATTTGGATTGGTTGAATTTTTGCAAATCGGGATGTTTCCATGCACGCGAAAATATATCTTCCAATATGGCAATTCGGTATTCCGGCACTCCGTTTTGAACGAAGAAGGTACGATAGCGCAGCAGGGTCTCTCCCTTAAGCCCCGCCTCCGACATGGATGTAACATCAGGAAATGCGGGTGCGCGTTCGGATAGAAAGGTCAGTACAGGCCGAATGCGGTTGGAAGAAAGCAGATCCTTGACGTCGCCAGGCTGCTCAACGAGCAAATCAACTTCTCCATTCAGCAAGGCCTTGTAACGGATTTTTGGTTGGTCCAGGGGCAAACGGCCAAAAGCGGTATCAAATGTTCTTTCCAAACGCCGAAGCAGGATATCCTCCAGACTTCCGGGTCTGCCAACATAGGCAATCTTCAACGGCCTGGCGGCCTCGGTCATTAAACCTGAGGCCAGGGTCCAGGTCGCAAAACGCGGGTCATCATACCTGGCATATAGTTGAGAGAAAGTAATCTGGGCAACAGCGATCGGCACCCAGTCCGTCATGGGATTATATGTAGTAGTCGAGACTCCGTCTGACAGTTACCGGCTTTGACGCGGTGTTCTGTCAGGTCAGGTTCAGTCTACGAACTTTTCCTTCCAGATTGGTT
>NZ_QRDW01000003.1:433843-443346 GCF_003385955.1 Aestuariispira insulae | reverse complement strand
CATGCCCCCATACTGCTTGCAAACAACAACGTAACTGAGCAAAACTTTAACCGACGACTCTGCCTATAGCTGGAGGAACTCTGGGGCTCAGGTCAATATTCATCTTCCTCATCGACTTCATCATCATATCCGTATCTTGTACGGCTAATGGCTTGCTGGCGCTGATCCGCTAACGCCTCATTGTGACTCTGCAAATCAACAAGCTTAATGTTCTTGTCAGCTAAATGCGAAAACTCCGGTGCCAACACCCCACTAAACTGAGCCTTCGAATAGCCTTGCGATCTTGCGATTAAGTTTACCAGCCAATTCGGATCGTCAGTAGCAAGTCTACCGCCCAGCCCCAATTTAGGGCGATGAGTAAGTTTCCCATCAACAAATGCTTGCAAAATTAACGATTTAACATGTGGATCAGCAGACTTCAGGATGGATTCTACCATGGAATGTTCCACACTGAGATTGCACACAAGCAATAGCCAGAACATCCAAACAACTTCGTGATGGTTGTTGAATGCCAAATTACGTATAATCAGGATCTCTGCCACTCGAGCCCAACCGATGCGATCAATTCCTAGATCAATGGCATAGCGCTTAACAACCAATAAGCAAATATAATCGATTGCGTGAGGATGTCGCTGAACTATCCTCTGCAAATATGGTTCAATAAAGTCCCATTCTGACCTTAGGTATATTTCTCTCTCGTCCATACCACGGAGCAGCATCTTCACCGGACTGTCAGAGCCAACGTTCCTCGCCGTTTCAAGTGCCTCATCAATGATTAATTCCCATTCAACCGCTGAGAAATAGGTATCGCCACGAAATCGCTTTCTAATTCTTTGGGCCCATAAGTCGTTTACTGGTTCGAGACTGCTGTATATTTTTGTCTTTGAATCGTTGATTTGCAACTCAAAGGAAGCCAACAATTCTCGCAATCGAGACAACACAATTTGCGCATCTGCTTCAGTTTCTAACCCGATATAGTAGTCATCTACATGGCGAACGGCACCAACAACTTTTTCACCCATTCGGTTCTCTAACTCCTTATCAAGGCCAGAAGATATAAATTCTGCTATTAGCCTGAAAGCATCTGGCCCGACTGCAATTCCACGGGTCTGACCCGCTTGACAGTTTCTGACAAAAAGATCCAGTGCGTTAAAAGTTATAGTCTTTGATTGCGGTTTTTGATCCGCTTTTGACTCATCTCGGCCATGCGCTGACCAAGGAATAGAATGCGTGTAGATACTGGGGAAAAACTGGGCGATGTCAGTTTTCAACACAATCGGTGCAAAGCCAATATTCTTGGATGCACGCGCCGATAGCTCTGAGAGAGATGGTACTTGGATTGCACGATCTGCATCCTGATCGAGTATCCTAGGCACCCCTACCGAGTAGTTGGATTCAGAAAAACGGCTCTCAAATTTCGACCAGTTTTTATGTATGAAAGTTGAAACATGAAAATAGGAAACGATATTGGGTGTCCCAAAGAAACGCCTATTTCCATCATGTTTTGTCCCGCTATACTTCGCGAATTCAGTAGTTCTTCTTTGGTTAAACTCTTTGCTGTCTAACTCTGCGACAATTCCGCGGAAGGCCCTTTGGGCATCATTGGAAACAAAACATGGCGGTAAGGTCTCTGGAAATAGTCCTGCATTTATTAGCGAAAACCGACTAATCATTAGGTTTCCCCACCTGAACACTCCCCAACCATTAAATTACCAGTTAACCGATCACAGAAAATCTCGGTAAGGTAGCAAAAGACCATTTCTGATCGCAGCTGGTCAAGGAGAGAGATGCAACAGATCGAAAGATTGGTATGATCGTATTTACCAAGATTATTTGAGTACCGTAGGAGTTCCTGTGCCCTACATCTGGCAAAATAGCGACTGGCCGCAGTTCACGTGGAACCAGGACAAGTTCGACGGCAAGCTGGCTGAATTCGAACAGCTAGCCCTACTTACAGACAATCTTCTCAATCAGCTTCAAAAAAAGGTTCGGGAACAGACTGCGATTGAGCTTCTGGCCAGTGAGGCACTGCATACCTCCCTCATTGAAGGCGAGAAGTTTGATATCCAGGATCTTCGAGACAAATGTGGCGAAGCCCTAAAGCATGCACAATCAGATGCAGGCACTCGAGACGCAAACGGAGACGTCGTTTCGTTGGTTTTTCAGGCGCGGTATGATTTCAACCTTACTCTGACCTCTGAACGCCTTTGCAAATGGCAGGAAATGGCCATCGCCAAAACCTCTGCCTTCCACAAAGTGGAAAGAGGCAAGTGTAGGACGCATGCGGAGCCAATGCAGATCGTATCCGGCGCGATCGGCATGGAAACGGTGCATTATGAGGCGCCACCTTCGTCAGCTGTGCCTGGAGAAATGGAACGATTTCTCGATTGGTTCAATGGCAGCACAGCCTTGCCAGGCATCCTCCGCGCTGGCATTGCCCATTTCTATTTCGAATGCATTCATCCATTCGAAGACGGCAACGGCCGTGTGGGGCGGGCAATTTCAGACCTGGCCCTGTCCCAGGCTCTCGGACGGCCTGTTCTGATGAGCCTTTCTAAAACCATCTTTGAAAGACGAAATTCATATTATGACGCACTCAGCCAATCGCAGTCCTCGAGCCTGGATCTAACCGACTGGCTGAATTGGTTCGCCGACGCTGCAGTCTCAGCACAGAAGGATGCCATTGAACTGATGCAGTTTCTCGCCGGCAAAGAACTCTTCTGGGAAAAGTACGAAGGTCGCTTCAATGATCGCCAGGTGACGATACTGGAAAGGATGCTCAAGGAAGGTCCACAAGGTTTCCAGGGCGGGATGTCCGCGAAGAAATACGCGAAGCTTGCTATATGTTCCTATGAATTGGCGCAGGCAGACCTCGCTTATCTGATGGATGTCGGCGCAATGCATCATTGTATGGATGAAGGCCGCCCTGACAGGTTTGAAATCACACTGCCCAGCTTGGATTCAGAGTAAACCTTCTAGCGCAGCCGCCAGTTCCAGAAAATCCTGATCGAGCAGCTTTGCCCCCTGATCGGTCACATCCACAGCCATCGGGATTTCACGTTTCAACCGGGGTGCCAGCGCCCTGATATTGTCCGCAAAGTTTCGGGCGCCATCAGGCGTGGCTTTCACAGCCTGTTCAAGAGCCTTTGGATCGAGATGGAAAACCGCCATTGCATCAAAGACATCACGCGCGACGGCGCGGCTGCCCCGATAGTGTATTTTCTTGGCCAAGATCTCAGCCGCTGCTTCCATCAGGATTTTATGCCCACTGACTTCAACGGGTAGCGCACCCGGCACCGTCCTCATCATGGCAATGATAAAGTCGATCTCACCTTCCGGCCGTTCAATCTTTATATAATGCTCCGGCTCCTGCCAGTTGTCGGTGATTGCTTTGATTTTTGGATTTCGGTTGGGGGACAGCTTTTGCAACACCGCCGCATTTTCAAAGAATATGTCGATGTCGTAAGAGATTCGGTGATGAAACCTCTGGGCCAAGGCAGTCCCTCCGCCCCATGTCCAGGAGAACTCCCCTGGCAATTCCGCCAACGCCGGCAGAACCGCCTCCAACAGTTCCCGCCACTTGCTCTCACGCTGCCCGGTCATTGAGCCATTCCGCCGTCTCGCCGCGGCCGCCGACATAGTCACAGATACGCTGCAGGGACGGCAATGCGGCAGAGCCCTCCCTCACCAGATTATTCACCTGCTCCAACGGGATCTCCTCCATCAATCCAACAAGGTGGGAAAATGCCCGTTCAGCGGCCTTTGATGGATAGAATCGCAACAACAAATGCTCAAATTCATCCTCAGTCAGTTTCGTCGGCCGACCGGCATTGAGCTTTTTAACCACCAGGGAAAGAGTCTCTTTCTCAATCACCCTTGGCTTCACTTCGAACGTGACGTCTGCCGCAGATAACAGCCGCTCCAAAGTATCCGCGTTATATTTTCCGGTACGGCGGATTCGGGACAGGTTGGTTTTCGAAATGCCCGCACGCGCCGCAACAGCATTGGCCCGCAGCCCCCTCGATTTGGCCGCCTCCAAAATCTGCTCCACCAGTTGCCTGCTATAGCGCATGTTCCTGCATCCTCGATTTACGTATAAGTATAGTTATCATATTTGATTACTTTTTTCAAATCATCTTACTTACCAACCCACCCGCCTCGAGTTTTATCCGTGAATTCCTACAGATTCCTCCCGCAACAAATATCCCCAGGCGGCCGGTGGCACACATTATTCCCGTTGCTCACCGGTTTCCTTTTTCGTTTAAATTCAAACATTAACCGTTGATTTCCGGAAAGGACTGCCGGTAGACTGACATTCGTAAGGCTGCGAATGGCCATGTGCAGGCCATTCCTGCAGGGGTAATCCGGGGGCAGGAAACAAACTCATCTGACAGTTTAATTCGACGTGTTCCAATTCTTGATATGGGCGAATTTTCGCCCGGAATCCGTCTTGTTTCCCTTCCAATGATTCTCCCTCAAGCCTGTCCGGGCCGGCCGGACTGTTTTTTTGTTTTGTCACGCGGGAGAAATGACCAATGAGCACTTTTACAGGCACGACAGACGACGACACCATCACCGGCGGGTCGGGCAATGACCTGATCCAGGGGCTGGATGGCAATGATGTGCTCAAGGGCCAGGGCGGCGACGATGTGATCGAAGGTGGCGCCGGGATGGACACCATCGACGGCGGGGCCGGCAATGACATCATCGATGGCGGCGCCGATGACGATGTGATCGACGGCAATGGCGGCAACGACACCATCGATGGCGGTGCCGGCAATGATTCGATTTCCGGCGGGGCTGCCGCGGACACCATCTACGGCGGCAGCGGCGACGACACCATCACCGGCAATGCGGGCGACGATTACCTGGATGGCGGCGACGGCAACGACACCATCATCGGCGGCGCCAATGACGACATCATCCATGGCGGCGACGGCAATGATGTGATCGAGGGCAATTCCGGCCTCGACCAGATTTTCGGTGAGGGCGGCGACGATGTGATCAACGGCGGCTCTTTGCATGATGTGATCGACGGCGGCACCGGCCATGACGTGATCCAGGGCTTTGCCGGGAACGACACCCTGACCGGGGATGCGGGCAATGACACCCTGATGGGCGGGGCCGGCACCGACAACCTGGATGGCGGCGCCGATGATGATGTGCTGATGGGCGGCGCCGGGGCGGACATCCTGACCGGCGGGCTGGGCAGTGACACCGCCAGCTATGCCGATGCCGGGACCGGTGTGAGTGCCAGTCTGGCCGATGCCTCCGGCAACACCGGCGACGCAGCGGGCGACAGCTATAGCGGCATCGAGAACCTGACCGGCTCGGATTTTGATGATGTCCTGACCGGGGATGGGGGCGACAATGTGATCACCGGCGGCAGCGGCAATGACACCATCGACGGCGGGGCCGGCACAGATACAGCCGTCTTCAGCGGCAATAGTACGGCTTACACCATCACCACCAATGCCGGCGTGACCACGGTCAGCGGCACCGACGGCATTGATATCCTGACCAATGTGGAATATCTGCAGTTTGACGATATCACGCTTTCAACTGATCCGAATACGGCACCGGTGGCCGTGGATGACGCGGCCGGAATCACGGAAGACACAGCCCCGAACCCGGTCACCGGCAATGTTTTGGACAATGACAACGATGCGGATGGCGACAGCCTCACCGTCATCTCGGTCAACGGTCTCTCCGGCAATGTGGGAAGCAGCCTCACCGGCAGCTATGGCAGCCTGCTTCTGCTTTCCGACGGCAGCTATGCCTATACCCTGGACAATGGCAATGCCCTGGTGCAGGCGCTGGGCGTGGGCGAAAGCCTGACCGAGAGCTTCACCTATACCATCGATGACGGCAATGGCGGCACCGCCCAGACCACCCTGACCGTCACCATCAACGGTTCCAATGACGGGCCGGTCGCGGTGGCCGACACGAACAGCGTGACCGAAGACAGCGCACCCAACCCGGTCACTGGCAATGTGCTCGACAGTCACAGCGATGTGGATGGGGACAGCCTCACCGTCTCCCTGGTCAATGGCAGTGCAGGTAATGTGGGCAGTACCGTGTCCGGCAGTTTCGGCAGCCTGCTGCTGATCGCGAACGGCAGCTACAGCTATACCCTGGATAACAGTAATTCCCTGGTGCAGTCGCTGGGTGTGGGCGAAAGCCTGACCGACAGCTTCACCTATACCATCGATGACGGCAATGGCGGCACCGCCCAGACCACCCTGACAATCACCATCAACGGTTCCAATGACGGTCCGGTCGCGGTGGCCGATAGCAACAGCATCACTGAGGATACCGCCCCCAACCCGGTCACCGGTACCGTGCTCGACAATGACAGCGATGTGGACGGCGACAGCCTCACCGTCTCCCTGGTCAATGGCAGTGCAGGCAATGTGGGCAGTGCCGTGTCCGGCAGTTTCGGCAGCCTGCTGCTGATCGCCGACGGCAGCTACAGCTACACCCTGGACAATGGCAATAGCCTGGTGCAGTCGCTGGGGGTCGGCGAAAGCCTGACCGACAGCTTCACCTATACCATCGATGACGGCAACGGCGGCACCGCCCAGACCACCCTGACAATCACCATCAATGGATCCAATGACGCACCGGTGGTGAGCGGCCCGATCACGCACAGCACGGCGGAGGATACCGCCATCACCCTGACCGAGGCCCAGCTTCTGGCGGCGGCCTCGGATGTGGATGGCGATGCCCTTTCGGTAAGCGGTGTGGTCAGCGCCAGCAACGGCACGGTGACCGACAATGGCGACGGCACCTGGACCTTCGATCCGGATGCGGATTTCAACGGCAGCATGGATTTGAGCTATCAGGTCTCTGACGGCACGGTGACCACGGCGGCGACCGGCACGATCACGGTGACGGCGGTCAATGACGCGCCGGTGGCGGGCGACGTGGGTCTGGGTGCCACCGCCGAGGATACGGCAATCACCCTCACCGCCGAGCAGCTTCTGGCCAACAGCACGGATGTGGATGGCGATGCCCTGACGATCACGTCAGTAACGGTGGATCCGGCCTATGGCACGGTCACCGCCTCCGGTGAGGATTGGGTCTTCACGCCTGCGGCGGATTTCAACGGCACCGACATCCCGATCAGTTTCACGGTCAGTGACGGCAGCCTGACGGACACGGCCACCGCGGTGATTGATGTCACGGCAGTCAATGACGCACCGGTGGCGGGCGACGTGGATCTGGGCGCCACCGCCGAGGACACGGCGATCACCCTTACCGCCGCGCAGCTCCTGACCAACAGCACGGATGTGGATGGCGATGCCCTGACAGTCACGTCGGTGACGGTGGATCCGGCCTATGGCACCCTCACCGCCTCAGGCGGGGATTGGATCTTCACGCCTACGGCGGATTTCAACGGAACCGATATCCCGATCAGTTTCACGGTCAGTGACGGAGTGCTGAGCGATACGGCAACCGCAGTGATTGATGTGACCTCTGTGAATGACGGCGATCCGGTGGCACTGGGTGGCCGGATTGTCATGCCCGCACCAGAAGCTGTTTCTCATGTCCTGCATGGTGCGGATATGGATGGGGCGGTGACATTCAATCTGGTTGCAGGCCCGGCCAATGGCTCGGTCACGATCATCGATCCGGAGACCGGGGAATATACCTATGATCCGGCAGGCTATACCGGCACCGACAGCTTCACCTACCGGGTGACGGACAGTGATGGCGTCAGCGTGGATGCGGTAATGGATGTTGAGATCCAGGATGGCACCAGAGAGCCGGAGAATCCGGGCGATTTTGCAAAGTTGGTCACGAGCGTCGGAGTTGGAACCGGCACACTCAGTGAAAGTGGCACCCGGGTTACCTCAACCGATGACTCCACGGTCTGGTATCAGTCCGGCTCCGAAGTGCCGACTATTGGAAAAACCTATATCGAGATGGAGCCTATTACCATCAATGGGACGGTTTTCTTTGGTTTCCGTTCCATGGAGGGCAGTACATCGAACAAAAGCCAGGCGGTCTGGGTGAATGATGGGCGGATCACATTCATTGATGCTGGAAAGACCAGTGCCGTTGAATTGAATGCTTCACTGGAAATCCCGAACCTGGTGTATACCAACAAAGACCGCGTCGGGATGGCCTATGATGCTGCGACCGGGAATGTGGAATTTTTCCGCAATGGTGATCTGGTGGCCACGCTGTCGGATTTTGATCCCGGCTATTCAGTCGCATCGGATGGCCTGACCGCCGATTATGGCACCTATAAGGCCGGTTCCGATATCCGGGCCAACTTTGGTACGAATACCGATAAAGGGGAGACAGGTTTCTGGAATGATCCAGGCCTGGGATATCAGCCCCTGGATGGTGAATTCAGTTTGGACCAAACTGACTTTGTCGGAACCGAAGGTAATGATGTTATCGTCGGTATGAGCGGTGTTAACCAGTTGAGTGGTCAGGCGGGTGACGATTACCTGGATGCTGGAGCTGGATTGTCGCGCAGCGATGAATTCACCTCGATCCGGCTGGATGGCACGGACTATCTGAAACCGGCGGTTTCCAAATTGGGTAATGAGAAAACATGGGTCATTGAATCCTGGATTAATCTCAATGATTCCAATACCAACAATATGATTTTCTCAGCCCGGACGAATGGGGATGGGACGCCTTATGCCGGATTTTTCGTGACCAATGATGGGCGGATCGGGGCAACGTTCCATGACAAGAGCAGCACAAGCATATTGTATGGCGCCTACGGTACAGAAGTAGATGTGGTTACAACGCATAAATGGCATCATGTTGCGTTGGCCTTTGACACCACACGCACAGATAACAAACGGATCCGCATATTTGTTGACGGAGTGGAAATTGAAGCGCTTGAAGCAAGTTACAACCAGCCGCCGCTGGATTGGGGCGGGGCAACCGTAAATCAGGGATATGAGCACAGAATCGGCAATCTCGCGGCTGAACCCAACACAGGCAACGCATTCGATGGTGAAATGGCGTCGATTGCCTTCAGGGACGGGGGTACGGTTGAGGACGCGTCCGACTTCGTGCTGGCCAGACAGACCAGTCAGGGGGATCTGGTGCCTAAAGCGCTCGAGTCGGGTGCGGACTATGGCACCAACGGGTTCCTGCTCGATTTTGCAGATCCGGAAAACCTGGGGGACGATATGTCACTTGCCGGAAATGACTATGTTGGATCAGGCATCCAGGAAACCGATAGCGGGCTTTACCTCCTGGAAGCCGTTAATGTCACCCTAGATGGTGGCACCGGCAACGACACGCTGATCGGGGGGAGCGGTGATGACGTCATCGATGGCGGCGCCGGTGAGGATATCGCGGTCTTCAACGGCATCCGCGCCGATTACGTGATCGAGGATAACGGCGACGGCACCATCAACGTGCGCGATCTTGATGCGGTGGCAGGCGGTGACGACGGCACCGACACCATCAGCAATGTGGAGACCCTGCGCTTTGCCGATGGTGACTTTGCCCTCGATCCGGCCAATACC
>NZ_QRDW01000003.1:430248-433750 GCF_003385955.1 Aestuariispira insulae | reverse complement strand
CTTGATGCGGTGGCAGGCGGTGACGACGGCACCGACACCATCAGCAATGTGGAGACCCTGCGCTTTGCCGATGGTGACTTTGCCCTCGATCCGGCCAATACCGGCCCGCAGGCATTGGGGGGACGGATTGTCCTGCCGCAAGCGCAGACCGTCAGCCATATCCTGCATGGCACAAACGCGGACGCGGGCGACAGCCTGACCTTCGAGCTGGTCACCGGTCCCGCCAACGGCACGGTTACCGTCAATGCGGACGGCACATACACCTATGACCCGGCGGGCTTCACCGGCACCGACAGCTTCACCTACCGGGTGACCGACAGCCATGGCTATTCGGCGGATGCGGTGATGGAGGTTTCGCGCCAGGATTATATTCCGGGCAGCTATCTGGAAGGCAGTGAGAGCCAGGTGAACACCCAGACCGCAGGCTCTCAAAGCGACAGTGTTGTCTCGGCGCTGTCCGATGGGGGCTATGTGATTGTATGGCGGTCCGACAGCGGTATCTACAGCCAGCGCTATGGGGCTGACGGTGTCAAGATTGCCGGGGAGCTGCAGATCAGCAGCAACGGCCTGATCGATGTCAGTGACGAGGATCTGGATGTGTCCGGCCTGGAGGGCGGCGGGTTTGTCGTGACCTGGAAGGCGGCGCGTGCGGAAGACAGTGATTATGGTATTTTTGCCCAACAGGTGTCATTCACAGACGGCACTGATGCGGGCAGCCTTGACGGCGGTGTTCTGACGGTGAACCAGACTCTGTCTGGCGTTCAGGAGATGCCGCAGGTTTCCGGCCTGGCGGGTGGCGACTATGTTGTGACCTGGGTCTCGGGCGGTGAGATTTATCAGCGGCGCTATGATGACCAGGGAATGGCCCTGACGGGTGAGGAACTGGTCAACAGCGGCTATACCAGCAATGCACAACTGGATCCGTCGGTGAGCCGCCTGCTTGACGGCGGGCATATCGTTGCCTGGACTTCCACGGGTGAGGATGGCGATGCCTATGGCATCTTCGCCCAACGCTATGATGCGGCGGGGGAGAGGATTGGAACCGCCTTCCAGGTGAACAGCTATGTGACCTCCAATCAGTATCAGCCGAAAGTAACCGAACTGTCCGACGGTGGTTTTGCTATGACCTGGAAATCCGATCATCAGGATGGTTCGGTAACCGGGGTATTCTCGCAGGCCTTCAACGCGGATGGCAGCAAACGCGGTTCGGAGATGCAGGTAAACGGTTCCTATTCCGGCAACCAGTGGGAAACCGCCATTGCCGGGCTGAAGGATGGCGGCTATGTGGTCAGCTGGACGGACATGGGCGGCCATGACGGCAGTGGTGCCGGGGTCTTTGGCCAGCGTTTTGCGGCGGATGGCAGCAAGGTCGGCGGAGAGTTCCTGATCAATGATGAAACCACGGTGGACCAGCGTTTCTCCGATCTGACGGTGTTGAACGACGGCAGCTATGTGGCAACCTGGTCCTCAGCCACGACCGGCTCCTGGGAGGTTTTCCAGAAGCTTTATAAAGGCGCGGATTATTCCTCCCCTTCCGAAACCGGCACCGACGGCAATGATGTGCTGATCGGGAATATCGGCGCCGACCAGATAACAGGAGCGGGCGGTGATGATCTCCTGGAAGGCAACGCGGGCGATGACATCATCGACGGTGGCGATGGTGAAGATATAGCGGTCTTCAACGGCGTTCGCGCCGATTACGTGATCGAGGATAACGGCGACGGCACCCTCACTGTGCGCGATCTTGATGCGGTGGCAGGCGGTGACGACGGCACCGACACCATCAGCAATGTGGAGACCCTGCGCTTTGCCGATGGTGACTTTGCCCTCGATCCGGCCAATACCGGCCCGCAGGCATTGGGGGGACGGATTGTCCTGCCGCAAGCGCAGACCGTCAGCCATATCCTGCATGGCACAAACGCGGACGCGGGCGACAGCCTGACCTTCGAGCTGGTCACCGGTCCCGCCAACGGCACGGTTACCGTCAATGCGGACGGCACATACACCTATGACCCGGCGGGCTTCACCGGCACCGACAGCTTCACCTACCGGGTGACCGACAGCCATGGCTATTCGGCGGATGCGGTGATGGAGGTTTCGCGCCAGGATTATATTCCGGGCAGCTATCTGGAAGGCAGTGAGAGCCAGGTGAACACCCAGACCGCAGGCTCTCAAAGCGACAGTGTTGTCTCGGCGCTGTCCGATGGGGGCTATGTGATTGTATGGCGGTCCGACAGCGGTATCTACAGCCAGCGCTATGGGGCTGACGGTGTCAAGATTGCCGGGGAGCTGCAGATCAGCAGCAACGGCCTGATCGATGTCAGTGACGAGGATCTGGATGTGTCCGGCCTGGAGGGCGGCGGGTTTGTCGTGACCTGGAAGGCGGCGCGTGCGGAAGACAGTGATTATGGTATTTTTGCCCAACAGGTGTCATTCACAGACGGCACTGATGCGGGCAGCCTTGACGGCGGTGTTCTGACGGTGAACCAGACTCTGTCTGGCGTTCAGGAGATGCCGCAGGTTTCCGGCCTGGCGGGTGGCGACTATGTTGTGACCTGGGTCTCGGGCGGTGAGATTTATCAGCGGCGCTATGATGACCAGGGAATGGCCCTGACGGGTGAGGAACTGGTCAACAGCGGCTATACCAGCAATGCACAACTGGATCCGTCGGTGAGCCGCCTGCTTGACGGCGGGCATATCGTTGCCTGGACTTCCACGGGTGAGGATGGCGATGCCTATGGCATCTTCGCCCAACGCTATGATGCGGCGGGGGAGAGGATTGGAACCGCCTTCCAGGTGAACAGCTATGTGACCTCCAATCAGTATCAGCCGAAAGTAACCGAACTGTCCGACGGTGGTTTTGCTATGACCTGGAAATCCGATCATCAGGATGGTTCGGTAACCGGGGTATTCTCGCAGGCCTTCAACGCGGATGGCAGCAAACGCGGTTCGGAGATGCAGGTAAACGGTTCCTATTCCGGCAACCAGTGGGAAACCGCCATTGCCGGGCTGAAGGATGGCGGCTATGTGGTCAGCTGGACGGACATGGGCGGCCATGACGGCAGTGGTGCCGGGGTCTTTGGCCAGCGTTTTGCGGCGGATGGCAGCAAGGTCGGCGGAGAGTTCCTGATCAATGATGAAACCACGGTGGACCAGCGTTTCTCCGATCTGACGGTGTTGAACGACGGCAGCTATGTGGCAACCTGGTCCTCAGCCACGACCGGCTCCTGGGAGGTTTTCCAGAAGCTTTATAAAGGCGCGGATTATTCCTCCCCTTCCGAAACCGGCACCGACGGCAATGATGTGCTGGTTGGGGATGAATATGTCAGGGTGATCGATGGCGGGGCGGGTGATGACTTGTTGGAAGCCGGTGATCCAGCTGCGGGCGCTACGGAAGAAACAGTACTTTCCCTGGATGGCGGGGAATATCTATCCCGGGCTCTCTCATCTTCGGGCAGCAACCAGACCTGGGTGTTTGAAAGCTGGGTAAAACGCGATAGCC
>NZ_QRDW01000003.1:0-430152 GCF_003385955.1 Aestuariispira insulae | reverse complement strand
TACTTTCCCTGGATGGCGGGGAATATCTATCCCGGGCTCTCTCATCTTCGGGCAGCAACCAGACCTGGGTGTTTGAAAGCTGGGTAAAACGCGATAGCCAGAACCAGACCGATGCCATCTTAACCGCGCGCAATGGCGGGCCGGGAACCGGTTACGGCTGGTTCGGTTTCACGAATGATAACCGGTTGCACCTTGGCAGTTACAGCGTGGATTACCCAAGCCCCGGCACCTACTATTCCGTGAGCAGCGATACAGTTACCGATACGGTTGGTGAGTGGGCGCATGTGGCCGTAGCCTTTGATGTCAATGACAGCGGTGGACAATTTGTACGCCTCTTTGTCAATGGTGTGGAACTGTCTACGAGTACGCTGCAAGGGTCAGCCTTCCTCGCGGGATGGGCGGATTCCGTTTTTGGCTATGGCTGGGAACACCGGATTGGTGGTTTGCAGGGAGCCTCAGAATATGATTTCGGTGGTGACATTGGTGCCGTCCTATTCCGGGATGGCGCGACAATCGAAAGCTCGGATGACCTGATGCTGGGGCAATCGGTGGAAGGCAACTGGCAGATGGCGTCGCCGGATGCGGAAACCTCCCTTGGGACGAACGGTTTCTACCTGGATTTCTCCAACAGTGAAAATATCGGCGAGGACCAGAGCGGTGGCGGGAACGACTTCTCCGGCAACAGCCTTGATTCCAGTGACTTGGTTGCGGAGTCTGGATTGTCCTTCCCGGCAAGTGGTGTAACACTTGTTGGTGGTGACGGTGATGACACATTGGTCGGCAACACGGGCAAAGATGTTCTCATCGGAGGGGATGGTGATGATATTTTGCTGGCGGGCACTGGTATACAGACGGGAGTCGTCCAATCGGCCCTTTCCCTGGATGGCGGGGAATATCTATCCCGGGCTCTCTCATCTTCGGGCAGCAACCAGACCTGGGTGTTTGAAAGCTGGGTAAAACGCGATAGCCAGAACCAGACCGATGCCATCTTAACCGCGCGCAATGGCGGGCCGGGAACCGGTTACGGCTGGTTCGGTTTCACGAATGATAACCGGTTGCACCTTGGCAGTTACAGCGTGGATTACCCAAGCCCCGGCACCTACTATTCCGTGAGCAGCGATACTGTTATCGATACGGTTGGTGAGTGGGCGCATGTGGCTGTTGCCTTTGATGTCAATGACAGCGGCGGCCAGTATGTCCGCCTGTTTGTCAACGGTATGGAATATTCCACGAGCACTATGGCAGGTTCCGCCTTCCTGGCAGGATGGGCGGACTCCGTGATCGGCTATGGCTGGGAACACCGAATTGGTGGTTTGCAGGGAGCCTCCGAATATGATTTCAGTGGTGACATTGGTGCCGTCCTATTCCGGGACGGCGCGACAATCGAAAGCTCGAATGACCTGATGCTGGGGCAATCGGTGGAAGGCAACTGGCAGATGTCTATGCCTGATGCGGAGATATCCCTAGGTATCAATGGTTTCCATCTGGATTTCTCCAATGGTGAAAATATCGGTGAGGACCAGAGCAATGGTGGGAATAACTTTGTCGGCACCAATCTGGATACAACGGATCTGGTCTCTCAGACAGGTCTGGAGTTGATTGCCAATAGCGGATCGGTAATGGACGGCGGCACCGGCAACGACACCCTCACCGGCGACACCGGCGCCGACACTTTTGTCATCAATGAAGACGCCGGCCAGGACCTGATCACCGATGCGGATGCCACCGACAAGGTTCTGTTCGGGGCCGGCATCACCGAAGACGAGGTCTGGTTTGCCCATGAAGGCGATGATCTGGTGGTGCGCCAGCTGGGCTCCACCGACAAGGTCACTGTCGCGGACTGGTATGATGCCACAACACCGCAGCAGCTGGGCGAACTGGAGCTGGCCGACGGCCAGGTGCTCAGTGCCGCGAATGTCCAGTCCCTGGTGGATGCCATGAGCGCCTTTACCGTGGCCGACATCGAAGCAGGCGCGGTCAGTTCCGACCCGGATTACACCACCGGTTTCCAGGCCCTTGTGGCCTCGAAATGGTCGTGAATGTCCTTTGAACAACCGGCCCCGCCTTTCTTCAAGGCGGGGCCGCTCTTCAAGCCCCTGGCAGATACGAAGGCAGCCCAAAGATTGTGGTGATATTTTATTGTTTTATTTCAATAACTTAAATGACACACGTAATAATTCGCACGTTATGCGTCATTCCGTTCGCACTTTATGTGTCACGGGGTCGCGGAATTCTGCGGGTTTTGGAAGATTGAATTCTCAGGTTATGAGTCACTTAACATTTGTTGTTAAGTGACTCATAACCTGAGAAACTTGACTCATAAAATGCGAACGGGCCCTCCAATGCGGGCCCGTTTTCATTTCGTGGATTAGTCAGAGAATTATGCGATTTCTTCCAGCCTAGCCGCTGTTTCCCACCACATTTCAGAACCGCCGACTTCGATAAATAATTCCATCAATGCCGACAGGACCGCATCCAATAGTTACCGACATCTCAACACGCCTTAATGTTCTGCCTTACCAAAAATTTCCTTTAAAATTCAATTATTAATAGTTGCCTTCAAGAAAGCGGTGCCATTAGACTGCGATTCATAAGGCTGCGAATGGCCATGTGCGGGCCGTTCCTGTGGGGGTGATTTCAGGGGCAGGAAGCAAACTCATCTAGAAGTTTATTGGGCGGATATCAATTCCTGATTTGGGCGCATTATCGTCCGGAATCCGCCTTGTTTCCATTCCCATTCTTCTCCCTCAATCCCTTCCGGAACCCGGTCTGGCCGGGCCGTCCGGGCTGTTTTTGATCTGTCACGCGGGAGAAATGACCAATGAGCACTTTTACAGGATCCGAAGGCGACGACACCATTACCGGCGGTTCGGGCAATGACCTGATCCAGGGGCTGGGCGGCAATGATGTGCTCAAGGGACAGGGCGGCGACGATGTGATCGAGGGCGGCGCCGGGATGGATACCATCGACGGCGGTTCCGGCAATGACGTGATCGACGGCGGCGACGATGATGATGTGATCGACGGCAATGGCGGCAACGACACCATCGACGGCGGGGCGGGCAATGATGAGATCAGCGGCGGCTCGGCTTCCGATACCATTTACGGCGGTGCCGGGGACGATACCATCACCGGCAATGCCGGTGACGACTATCTGGATGGCGGCGATGGCAACGACACCATCATCGGCGGCGCCAATGATGATGTGATACCACGGCGGTGACGGCAATGACACCATTGAGGGCAATTCCGGCCTCGACCAGATCTACGGCGAGGGCGGCGATGATGTGATCAACGGCGGCTCGCTGCATGATGTGATCGACGGCGGCACCGGCCATGACGTGATCCAGGGGTTCGCCGGGAATGACACCATCACCGGAGATTCGGGCAATGACACGCTGATGGGGGGCGCCGGTGATGATAATCTGGATGGCGGTGCCGATGATGATCTTCTGATCGGCGGGGCTGGGGCGGATGTGCTGACCGGCGGCCTGGGGTCGGATACCGCCAGCTATGAGGATGCCGGTGCCGGTGTCACGGCCAATCTTGCCGATGCCTCCGGCAACACGGGCGATGCGGCGGGCGACAGCTATACGGGCATCGAGAACCTGACGGGTTCGGATTTCGATGACATCCTCACCGGGGATGCCGGCGACAATGTGATCACCGGGGGTGCCGGCAACGACACCATCGATGGCGGTGCCGGTACCGACACGGCCGTTTTCAGTGGCAACAGCACGGATTACACCATCACCACCGATGCGGGCGTGACCACGGTCAGCGGCACGGACGGCACCGATCTCCTCACTAATGTGGAATATCTTCTGTTCGACGACGGCCCGATTTCCACAAATCCCAATACCGCGCCGGTGGCCGCGGATGACGCGGACGGGATCACCGAGGATACCGCCCCCAACCCGGTCACCGGCAATGTGCTGGTCAATGACAGTGACGCGGACGGTGACAGCTTCAATGTCTCGCAGGTCAACGGCGATGCCGGCAATGTGGGCACCAGCCTCACCGGCAGCTATGGCAGCCTGCTGCTGCTCTCCGATGGCAGTTACGCCTATACCCTGGATAACAGCAACAGCCTGGTTCAGGCATTGGGCGTGGGCGAAAGCCTGACGGAAGCCTTCACTTACACCATCGATGACGGCAATGGCGGCAGCGATCAGGCAACCCTGACCGTCACCATCAACGGTTCCAATGACGGTCCGGTTGCGGTGGCGGACAGCAACAGTGTGACCGAGGACAGCGCGCCGAACCCGGTGACCGGCAACGTGCTGACCAATGACAGCGACGTGGATGGCGACAGCCTCAGCGTCTCCCAGGTCAGTGGGGCTGCGGGCAATGTGGGCAATACGGTTTCCGGCAACTTCGGCAGCCTGCTGCTTCTGGCCGACGGCAGTTACGCCTACACCCTGGATAATGGCAATGCCCTGGTACAGTCGCTGGGCGTGGGCGAAAGCCTCACCGACAGTTTCACCTACACCGTCGATGACGGGAATGGCGGCACCGACCAGACCACCCTGACCATCACCATCAACGGTTCCAATGACGGGCCGGTTGCGGCGGCGGATGCCAACAGCATTGTTGAAGACGGGGCACTGAATCCGGTTTCCGGCAATGTGCTGACCAATGACGATGATGTGGACGGCGACAGCCTCGCTGTCTCCCAGGTCAACGGCGCCACAGGCAATGTAGGCGTTGCAACGGCAGGCAGTTTCGGGTCTGTGGTGATCCAGAGCGGCGGCGATTATCACTATACCCTGGACAATGCAAACAGCCTGGTGCAGTCGCTCGGCGTGGGCGAAAGCCTCACCGACAGTTTCACCTACACCATTGACGATGGCAATGGCGGCACCGCGCAAACCACATTGACGATCACCATCACCGGCAGCAATGACGCGCCGGTGGTGAGCGGTCCGGTCAGCCATGTGACGGCGGAGGATACAGCGATCACCCTGACCGAGGCCCAGCTTCTGGCCAATGCCTCGGATGTGGATGGGGATGACCTGTCGGTCGTTGGCCCGGTTACCGCCAGTAACGGCACGGTGACCGACAATGGGGACGACACCTGGACCTTTGAGCCGGATGCTGATTTCAACGGCACGATGGATCTGAGCTATGCCGTTTCCGACGGCACGGTGACCACGGCGGCAACCGGCACGATCACGGTGACGGCGGTCAATGACGCACCAATGGCGGGTGATGTGGATTTGGGCGAAACGCCTGAAGACACGGCGCTCACAATCACCGCGGCCCAGCTGCTGGCCAACAGCACAGATGTAGATGGCGATGACCTGACCGTCACGGCTGTGACCGTGAACCCGGCTTTGGGCACAATTGTCGCCTCCGGTGACGATTGGATCTTCACCCCGGCGACGGATCTCAGTGATGCCGACGTCACCTTCTCCTTCACCATCAGTGATGGCAGCCTGAGTGACAGCGCGACAGCGGTGATCAATGTAACGCCGGTGAATGATGCGCCGGTAATCGGGGATGTGGGTCCCGATGTTACCTTCACGGAAGGGGATGCGCCGCTGCTGCTGGATGCGGACCTCACAGTCACAGATGTGGACAGCACGAGCCTGTTTTCGGCAACGGTGAGCATCGGCGGTTATGTTGCGGGCGAGGATATCCTCACCCATGGCAGCCTGCCGTCCGGTGTGTCGGCGGATTTTGACGCGGCAACCGGCGTGCTCACCTTCAGCGGCGAAGCCCCGCTTGCGGACTATCAGGATCTGCTCCGCAGCATCGCTTATGAAAATACCTCCGAAGCGCCGGACGTGACCGCGCGTGTGATCAGCTACCAGGTCAATGACGGGACTGACGACAGTGAGATTGCCAGCCTGAATGTGAATCTGGTCTCGGTGAATGACGGCGACCCGGAAGCGCTTGGCGGGCGGATTGTGATGCCCGCGCCGGAAACCGTCAGCCATATCCTGCATGGCGCGGATGTGGATGGCGCGGTGACATTCAGCCTGGTCTCCGGCCCGGCCAACGGGTCCGTGACGGTCAATGCGGATGGCACATATACCTATCATCCGGCAGGCTTCACCGGCACCGACAACTTCACCTACCGGGTGGAGGACAGTGACGGAGTTGTCACCCAGGCGGTGATGCAGATTGAAATAGGTGACGCCGCACCGGACAGCGGCGGTGCCGAGGAGATCGTGAACAGTTACGGCACTGATTTCCAGAGCGATCCGGCCATCGCCTCGCTGGAGGATGGCGGCTGGGTTGTCACCTGGAGTTCCGATGGCCAGGACGGCAGCGCGGAAGGGATCTATGCCCAGCGGTATGGCTTTGACGGCCACAAGGTCGGTTCCGAGTTCCAGGTCAACACCTTCACCTCCTTCAGCCAGGACCTGCCGGATGCGGCGGGGCTGACGGATGGCGGCTATGTGATCGTCTGGCAGTCCAACGACCAGAACGGCTCGCCGAATGCCAAGGATGTCTATCTGCAGCGTTATGATGCCGACGGCAATAAGGTCGATGGTGAGACCCTGGTGAATACGGATCTGGCTTCCGATGACCAGGAACCACGGGTGACCGGCCTGGCCAATGGCGGCTATGTGGTGACCTGGTGGAGCGCCTATCAGGATGCGGACAGCCGGGGTGTCTATGCCCAGATGTTTAATGCGGATGGGATCAAAACCGGCGGGGAATTCCTGGTCAACAGCTATGAAACCTACGCCCAGGACATGCCGGATATCACCGCCTTGTCCGACGGTGGTTTTGTGGTTGTCTGGCAGTCCAATGACCAGAACGGGTCCTCAAATGCCAAGGATGTCTATCTGCAGCGTTATGATGCCGACGGCAATAAGGTCGGTGACGAGACCCTGGTGAATACGGATCTGCCCTCCGATGACCAGGATCCCCAGGTGACCGGTCTTGCCAATGGCAGCTATGTGGTGACCTGGTGGAGCGCCGGTCAGGATGCGGACGGCCGGGGTGTCTTCGCCCAGGTATTCGACGCCGATGGCAATAAGGTCGGCGGGGAGTTCCAGGTCAATCAGCATGAAACAAAGTATCAGGACATGCCCGCCGTTACGGCATTGACCGATGGTGGCTTTGTCATTGTCTGGCAGTCCAATGACCAGAACGGGTCCTCGAACGGCAGGGATGTCTATCTGCGTCGCTATGATGCGGATGGCAATGCCCAGACCGACGAGATCCTGGTGAATGCGGACAGCCAGGTATCGGATGACCAGAATGCCCAGGTCGCCGCCCTGAGGGACGGCGGCTATGTAGTGACCTGGTGGAGCGGCGCCGGCGAGGATGGCAGCGGACGCACCATCCAGCAGCGGGTGTTCAGCGGTTCCGGTGAAAAACTGGATGGCACCGACGGCAATGATGTGCTGATCGGTGATTCCGGTGGGGATACCATCGACGGCAGCGGTGGCGATGACCTGCTCACCGGCAATGTCGGCGACGACATCATCGACGGCGGCGACGGCGACGATATTGCCGTCTTCAATGGCAACCGCACCGACTATGTGATAGAGGATAATGGCGACGGCACCCTCACAGTGCGCGACCTGGATGCGGTCGCTGGTGGCGACGACGGCACTGATACCGTCAGCAATGTGGAGACCCTGCGCTTTGCCGATGGGGATGCCGTTATCGATCCAGCCAACAGCGGGCCGGAGGCGCTGGGTGGCAAAATTGTGCTGCCGGAAGCGGAAGCGGTCAGCCATATCCTGCACGGCACCGACGTGGATGCGGGCGACAGCCTGACCTTCGAGCTGATCGAAGGCCCGGCCAATGGAACCGTCACCGTCAATGCGGACGGCACATATAGCTATGATCCAGCAGGCTTCACCGGCACCGACAGCTTCACCTACCGGGTGACCGACAGCCATGGCTATTCGTCGGATGCGGTGATGGAGATCGAATCCTATGATGGTGGCAGGGAACCTGAGAATTCGGATGATTTCGCAAAATTGGTCAATAATGTGGGCGGTGGAACCGCGACACTCAGTGAGAATGGCACTCGGGTTATCTCAACCAATGACACCACGGTCTGGTATCAGTCCGGCACTGAAGTGCCGACCACTGGGAAAACCTATATCGAGATGGAGCCGATCACTATCAATGGTACGGTTTTCTTTGGTTTCCGTTCCATGGAGGGCAGCACATCGAACCTGAGCCAAGCCGTCTGGGTGAATGATGGCCGGATCACGTTCATTGACGCCGAAACGACCAATGCGGTTGAATTGAATGACTCGCTGGAAATACCGAATCTGGCTTATACCAGCAATGATCGCGTCGGGATGGCATATGATGCCGAAACCGGGAATGTGGAGTTTTACCGCAATGGCAGTCTTGTCGCGAATCTTACGGATTTTGATGATAACTATTCGGTCGCATCGGATGGCCTGACAGCCGACTATGGAACCTATAAGACCGGGTCTGATATCCGGGCCAATTTCGGCGCGAATACCAATGACGGGCAAACCGGCTTCTGGTATGATCCGGGCCTTGAATACCAGCCCTTGAGCGGTGAGTTCAATTTGAATCAGTCCGACTTTTCCGGTACGGACGGCAATGATGTGATCATCAGCGATTACGCCTTTGGCGATGTCAATGGCGGCGCCGGGGATGACCAGCTCTCTGCCAGGGATATTCAGCCGGAACTGACCTGGAAGACACCGGAAAATGGGGAGGATATCGATCTTGGGGCAGATTATCTGACAGTCCGGACTGGATCCGATGACAGGATCATTTCCAACTCTGTACTGGGAAAAGGCCGCCTCTGGTATTGGGAGGTTACCCATACAGGGGGGAACCAACCCTATAAGATGACCGGCATCGCCAACAGAGATTATAACACCGAATCCTCCAGCAGTTCCGACTCCGCCACCAATGCTGTGGTTTATCACAGTTCTGGTGAACTGCGGGTCGGCGCGGCCGTGCTGGCCAATTTCGAAAGCTATGACAATAACGATGTAATCTCCGTTGCCTTCTCCCCGGATGAAGGACTGGTCTGGTTTGCCAAAAATGGCGTCTGGCAGAATGGTGACCCCCATGCCGGGACCGGTGGCACGGCGGTTGCGGATGATGACTGGTATGCCATGTTCGGTACGACGGCCGGATCGCATCCTGAATATGCCAAGCTGAATTTCGGCCAGGAGGCCTTCCAGCACACCGCGCCAGTCAATTACCTGGCCGACGGCACCAGCCTGGATGGCGGCTCTGGAAATGACACCCTCACCGGCAATGTCGGCGACGACATCATCGACGGCGGCGACGGCGAGGATATCGCCATCTTCAACGGCATCCGCGCCGATTATGTGATCGAGGATAATGGCGACGGCACGATCAATGTGCGCGACCTGGATGCGGCCGCTGGTGGCGACGACGGCACCGACACCGTCAGCAATGTGGAGACCCTGCGCTTCGCCGACGGGGATGAAATCCTCGATCCAGCCAACAGAGGGCCGAAGGCGCTGGGCGGCCGGATTGTCCTCCCGGAAGCGGAGGTAGTCAGCCATATCCTGCACGGAACAGACGCCGATGCAGACGACAGCCTGACATTCAAGCTGGTCGACGGTCCAGCCAACGGCTCGGTCATCGTGAACGCGGACGGAACCTATACTTACGATCCGGCCGGATTCGAGGGCAACGACAGTTTCACCTACCGGGTGACGGACAGCCATGGCTATTCCAGGGATGCAACGGTGGAAATCGCCATCGGTGAGCTGCTTGGCAAGGTCTATGGCAGCTTGGATGAAACCATTGCCCGCTTTGGCGGTAACGGCAGCCTGTCCGACGGAAATCTCAGTTATACAGGGAGCGGCATACCCGGTGCAGATACCTATTCCCAGGTCTGGTTGGAACACAGCCTGAGCGGTCAGAGCTATTGGGAAACCGTGGTGACGGCGGAAAGCCTTGTGGGCGAGGGCCGTGTGGGAAGCGGGCTGGTGGCCAGCGACTTCGCGGAAGGCCAGTATGGTTCGCTGGCCATGCCCTCTGGTATGGAGCTGACCGGCGGTCATGTGGGAATCCGCGATGACGGGCTCTATGTCAACGACAGCCTGGTTTATGCCCGCGATACGCTCAATGATCCCACTGTCTGGCAGGCAGGCGCGCGCTGCCAATACGCCTTTGATGCGAAAACCGGCGCCCTGCGTTTCGGTGTGAATGGCAGTTGGTGGAATGGCGGTGAGGCCGTTGCCACATTAGACAGTTCGCTGGAATGGTTCCCTGCAGTCTATGCACAATCCAGCTCGGATCGTATTGAGCTGGTCATCCGTGAGGATGATTGGCAGGGCACAGATATCCCGGCGGGCTATGATGAGGTTCACAGCACCAAGCTCTATGCCAATCTGGACGAGAACATCGCCCGCTACGGCGGTTACGGCAGCCTCTCCAATGAGGATCTGACCTATACCGGAAGCGGGGCCGACGGTGCGGCCACCTATTCCCAGGTCTGGCTGGAACAGCGCCTGAGCGGGCTGACCTATTGGGAAACCGAAATCGAAGGTGAATCTGCGGCTGGACGTGTCGGCAGCGGCCTTGTGGCCAGCGACTTCACGGAAGGCCAGTATGGGTCGCTGGCCATGCCGTTTGCAGGCTTGGAACTGACCGGCGGTCATGTTGGTGTGCGCAGCGACGGGCTCTATGTAAATGACACGCTTGTCTATGCGATCCAGGCAGGGGATGCCTCTCCCTTTGGCACGGGAACGATCCATCGCTTTGCCTATGATGCGGATAGCGGTGAGTTGCGTTTCGGCGTTGGTGACGACTGGTGGAACAGCGCCGATGCCGTAGCAACGCTGGATACCCGGCTGGATTGGTTCCCGGCGCTCTATGCGCAATCGGCGAATGACTCAATTACCCTGGATCTGCAGGAAACCACCTGGAATTATTCCCCATTGGCCGGGTATGAGGAACTTTCGATCACCAGCCCGATGGGCATTCTCGCCGGAACCGACGGCAATGATGTTCTTGTCGGTGATGACGGTGTTCAGGTTATCGACGGCGGCGCCGGGGATGATCGCCTGAGAAACGGATCAGGTATCTTTGATGCTGTATATCGCGGAGGAGCATCCCTGAGCGATACCAGCGGTTATCTGGAGCGGGCCGCTTCGGCGGATGGAAACCGACAGACATGGACCTTTGCGGCCTGGGTGAAACCGTCACTGGACGAAACCTTCACCTATCTTTTCGGGGTTGAGGGCGGCAGCACAAACTCGGATCTTTTCTCTATCAAATACCGCAAAGATCTGAACCAGTTGGATATTGATGGCTTCAATACCCTGGCCCAGGTCAATCTGGGGACGGGGGCCAACCGTGATCCGCTCGTGGCCAATGAATGGGTTCACCTGACCGTGACCGTGGATCTGACCGCCTCGGATCCAGCCGAGCAGTTGAAGATTGCCTTCGATGGTGCTGAGCAGACGGTTCAGTTAAACGATCCCTACTGGCCAGGTGAAGGCGGTGAGCTGGCTGTGAATATGGGAGGGCGGGATCATGTTCTGGGCATCGATCCCTATGGCACCTCGCCAAGCGGTGATGTTGTCCTGGCCGATGTGCATCTTGTGGACGGCACGGCACTGGACAGCGGCAGCTTCGGTGAAATGGCCGACGGCAGCTGGGATGGCCGGGATTATGACGGTGAACATGGCGGCAACGGGTTCCATCTGGCTTTTGATGGATCAGGCGAACTGACCAGCGACAGCGCAGGAAATGGCGGCTTTACCGAACAGGGAAGCGTTTTCCGGGATCAGGGCGTGCTGGACCGGGATGCCGCGGCAACCACCCTTATCGGCGGTGACGGGGATGACATCCTAATTGCCGCGGATGGGGTGCAAAAGCCCTGGCTGAAGAATGGTGTGGTCCTTGATGGCGATGCCAATTACCTCAGCAGGACCAGCAATGTGGCGGGGGATCGGAGTATATTCACCCTCTCCACCTGGGCCAGCATGGCGCGTGATTCCCAATTCACCTATCTCTATGGGGTTGAAGGGACCGACAACAGCTCCTTATTCTCCGTCAAATACCGCAAAGATCTGAACCAGCTGGATATTGGTGGCTTCAACACATTTGCCTATGTGGATATCGATCTGCCGGCGGATGAGTGGTTCCATCTTGTGCTCTCGGTGAATACCGGGGCAACGGAGCAGGCGGACCAGATCCGGATCTATATCGATGGTGTCCAGCAAACGGTTAACTTTAACGCCAGTTGGCCGGTTGCCGGAGGTGAGCTGGGGGTCAACAAGGATAATTCAAAAACCGTCATTGGCGTCGATCCCTACGGCAGCGATACCAGCGGCAGTGTGACGGAAGCGAATATCGAACTGGTCGATGGCCAAGCCCTTGATGCCGATTCCTTTGGGGCAATGGTGGATGGCGAATGGATTGCCAAGGAGTTTGCCGGTGAATATGGGAATAACGGCTTCAATCTTGAATTTGCCGACGATGGGTCGATCATCAGCGATAGCAGCGGAACCGGTAACGATTTCACGATCAATGGCACGCTGGAGTTGGAACCGGATACCGATGTCTGGAAGGTTGAAGGATCTGAAGTCAAACTTGTCGGCGACACCGGCAACGACACTCTGACCGGCGGCAGCGGCGCTGACATTTATCTCATCAGTGAAGGATCCGGGCAGGATCTCATCACAAATGCGGATGCGTCCGACAAGGTCCTGTTCGGCGCGGGCATCACCGAAGATGAGGTCTGGTTTGCGAGGCAAGGCGACGATCTGGTGGTGCGCCAGCTGGGCTCCACCGACAAGGTGACGGTGGCGGATTGGTATGACGCCGCCACCCCGCAACAGGTCGGCAGTCTGGAACTGGCCGACGGCCAGATACTCA
Source organism: Aestuariispira insulae (assembly GCF_003385955.1). GTDB lineage: Bacteria > Pseudomonadota > Alphaproteobacteria > UBA8366 > Aestuariispiraceae > Aestuariispira > Aestuariispira insulae. The sequence goes on along the minus strand of NZ_QRDW01000003.1, from coordinate 417,324 downwards.
GTGCCGCCAATGTGCAGTCGCTAGTGGATGCGATGAGCGCTTTCACCGTGGCGGACATCGAAGCCGGCACGGTCGATACCGATCCGGATTACACGACCGAGTTTCAAACTCTTGTAGCATCCAAATGGTCGTGAACATCCTTTGAGCAACCAGCCCCGCCTTAACAAAAGGCGGGGCTTCCTTTCAGAGTCACTGACGGATATGAGTTTGATTGTAAAATATGGGTTTTAATTTTCATGAATAATTTCAATATTTTATGACGCACATATAATAATTCGCGTGTTATGCGTCATTCCATTCGCATTTTATATGTCACAGGGTGGCGGGTTTTTGAAAATTGAATTCTCAAGTTATGAGTCACTTAACATTTTCACCCCCCAAGTAAGTCATGTTAGGCCCGCCTGCCCGGCGGGCCCGAATTTATTTGACCAGATCAATTTGAAAGACTTTCAACTTAATATATTGTTTTATCTAGGAAAGACCCGCTCGCTGAAGTAGGTTTTTCTGAGCATCCTCCATTTAATGTTTAATTTACTAATTTGTTATACCGTGAAGTTGGCTGAGTGATTTTCTATCTATATTTGCAAGACAGCCCGTAGAGACGGATTCATTCGAAGAATCTCTTTGGGAGATGAGAAAGTGCATTCCACAATTCTATTGTGCGGTGATGAGCCCAACATACCCCCCATCCTGACGGAAACTTTCCAGGATGAGTTTGATGTCATTTCTGCGGGCTCTTCAGAAGAAGCTCTCAATCTCGGACGCGAGCATCCCGACATTTCGGTGATCTTATACGGGTTGGATATCGCCAACCTTTATCAGGATGAAGCACTGATTGATTTGCAGAAACGCAGTGATGCCGTCTGGATCCTGCTTTCCGATGACCAGGGAATTCCCGCAGCCAGGCAAGCGGTTAAGACCGGACTGGTTGACTGTTTTGTCACCAAACCGCTGACAGCGGAGAAGATAAAGCCGCTGATCGAAAATAACTGCCGCCCGCATAACGTCCGTCAGACCGACATTACCGAGCAGTTCACCTTTTCACAGATCATGGAAAACCTGCCGCATGCCGTTTATCGCAAGGATAAAGACCTGCACTATCTTGAACTGAACAAAGTCGAAGCGGAAATCCTGGGCATAGATGATCCCGCCCAAGCCATCGGCAAGACCGCGGCGGAGCTGCAGGGCAACAGAAGCATGCAATCGCGCCAAAAAAATGAGTGCAGCGTGCTGGCAACCGGAAAAACAGCCGCCGAGCATGTTGAAAAACAATCCCGTGGCCGAAACAAGACCGCCTGGTTTGCCAGCACCATCGCCCCCATCAAAGATGAATATGGCGAGACACAGCAGCTGATCGGCATAACCCGGGATGTCACCGAAATGGTCCGCATCCAGCAGGAAAACGCCCTGCTGCTCAAAATTATCCGAATGTTTTCAGAAGCCGAGGACCTGGAAAGCGCCATGTTAAGCGCCCTAGAGGTCATTTGTTGTGAATGCGGCTGGAATTACGGGGAAGCCTGGCTGAGGGAAGATGATGAAGACCGGCTGGTGCGCTGCCAATCCTGGTATGGCCGCCCCAGAACAAAATTGCAGGATTTCTTCACAGCCATCCGCATCCACGGCTTTGAAAAAGGGTCCGGTCTGCCCGGCCAGGCCTGGAACAGCGGCAAACCAGTCTGGTGGCACCGCAGGAGCCAGTCTCCCTGGAGAGGCTCATCACAACTGCATGCCGCGGCGGAAAAAGCCGGCTTGAAATCCGGATTTGCCGTTCCCATCCCATCACCCAACGGTCAGATCCAGGCGGTCCTGGTATTCTTCAGCGTTGCCAAACGGCATGGTAATCAAAGGAACGCCAAGCTTGTTTCCGCGGTGATCAGTCAACTGGGGGCCGTCTTGGAACGCAAACGGGCGGAAGAAGCGCTTCATGAGAGCGAGAACCGCTTCCGGGACGTGGTGGAAGCAACATCCGACTGGTACTGGGAAACCGACGAAAACGACCGCTTTATCTTTGTCTCGGATAAACAAAAGGAGTTTCTCGGTTATCCTGAGGAAGCCTGGCGTGGAAAAACACGGTTTGAAGTGGCCAGGCTGGAGGAGCTTCCTCCCCATTTCGTGGAAAATCATCAGGCAATCCAGGCCCGTAAACCCTTCAAGGATTTTGAATATCAGTTGAGGGATACAAATGGGAACCTTCACCATCTTTCCATCAGCGGAAAGCCGACCTTCGACAATAATGGAAAATTTTGCGGTTACCGCGGCGCGGCAACGGATCTGACCGAACAGAAACAGGCCGAGCACGCCTTTTTCGAGAGCGAAACCCGGCAACGCGCGATCCTGAATAACGCCCCCACCCCGATCGCGGTTCGAGATGAGGAAGGGCGCTATATCTTTGTCAATAGAAGCTATCGGGAACAGTTCCTGGAAGGCCGCAAGAATATTAACGGAAAAACAGATCGGGAATTGCTGAACACGACCATCGCGGAAACACTCGCCAAGCATGATCAGGACGTAATGCGCAAAGCGGAAGACCGGAACCTGGAGATTGGATTGGTCTTGCAAGGGGTCCAACGCTATTTCCAAGTCTATAAATTCCCCCTGCTGGATTTGAACGGCAAAGCCTATGGCATCTGCCAGATCTTTTCCGACCTGACCGAGAGGCGCCGTGCGGAAGAAAGGCTGCGCCATTCTTCCAAGATGGAGGCGATTGGACAATTAACCGGCGGTGTTGCCCATGATTTCAACAATCTGTTGACAGTAATCCTGGGCAATCTTGAATTACTGCGCCGGGTTAATCCGGGTGATCAGAAGCAGCAGAAATGGATCGATACCGCCCTGAAGGCCGCCGAACGAGGATCAGACCTGACAGGTCGTCTTCTGGCCTTCTCCCGCAAACAGGTCCTGGAAACCTCAATGCTGGATCTCAATGATGTGATCACCGATCTGGAACCGATGCTGATCCGGACCCTGGGCGAGGATATCTCCGTAAAAATCGAGTTATGCGAAGATCCAGGTCAGGCAAATCTTGATGAAAACCAGCTTGGCAACGCTATTTTAAACCTATGCGTCAACGCCCGCGACGCCATGAAGGCAGGCGGCAATCTGTTGATCGAAACCCAAAGAGAGTATCTGGACCAGCTATATGCCGCCCAACATGATGAAGTTCAAATCGGCTGGTACAGTGTCATCACCGTCACTGATGATGGCTGCGGCATGTCAGATTCAGTGAAAAAACGTATCCTGGAGCCCTTTTTCACCACCAAGGAAACCGGCAAAGGCACCGGGCTAGGCCTCTCCATGGTCTATGGCTTTGTCAAACAATCCGGCGGGCATCTGGTGATTTACAGTGAAGAAGGCATGGGATCAACCATCCGAATGTATTTCCCGATGGTCTCTCCAAGCATTGAGGAAACTGAGCCGAAATCACCGGAATTATCGGATATCAAGGGAGGACATGAAAAGATCCTGCTGGTGGAGGATGACCCCGATGTAAGAGAACTCGGCCTGGCCATGCTCACCGACCTTGGATATCAGGTGATTGTCGCGGAGGATGGTTATCAGGGCATCGAAGCCTTCCGAAAAGAACAGGATTTTCAATTGGTTGTTACCGACGTTGTCATGCCTAACGGCCTGACCGGTATTGAAATGGCCAATGAAATCCGTCTGCTTGATGCGGATGTCAGCTTCCTTTTCGTTTCTGGCTATTCCAATAAATCACAGCAGGAAGTCATGGACGAAGCGATCGAGGCCAACTGGCTGATGAAACCCTATAATATTGCCAAGCTGAGTGAAAAGGTCCGACAGAGCCTGGATCATGAGAAAGCCAGCCCCAGCTGGAAAAGCCAATGAACGGAAAGCGCCTGGTCTGCATAGACGACGAAGCGGATGTCCGCCAGTTCATTTGTGATGCGGCGGAAATGGCCGGCTTCGAAACCCGCCAGTCCTGTGATGCGGATCGGTTCATGGAAATTTGTGAAGAATTTGATCCAAACATTGTGGTGATTGACCTGCAGATGCCGGATGTGGATGGGGTTGAATTGCTGCGCCATCTGGCTCAACAACATGTAAAATACCAAATCCTGCTGGTGAGCGGTGTTGATACCAGGATCCTGGATACCGCATGCCGGCTGGGCGAGGATCTGGGCCTGCCGATGATTGGCTGGGTGCAGAAACCGATCGCGCTGAAAAAGCTGGAGAATTTAATCTCAGGCAAGGATGCCACCGGGTTTGAGATTTGCGAGGCAACGGTTAAAGCGGGCCTTGAAAAGGGCCAGTTCGTCAATCATTACCAACCGAAAATAGCACGCACACCATATGGAACCTGGACCATCCAAGGCTGCGAAGCCTTGTTGAGATGGTATCATCCAACCCAGGGAACCATTATGCCCAACGCGTTTTTCCCGGTCATCGAAACCCACCCGGTCATGATGGATATTACGGAATTCGTTCTGGAAAACGCGCTTGGCCAGTTGAAAGACTGGGAGCGTGCCGGGCTGGATATCCAAATGGCCGTCAATCTTTCCCCGACCATTTTTCATTCCCTGGCATTGCCCGACATAATTGATGGCATGCTGAAATGTCACGATATTGCCGGTGATCGGTTGATACTTGAAGTGACCGAGAGCACGGCGATGGAGGATTCGTCCAAGGTGATGGATATCTTGACCCGGTTCCGCCTCAAATCGTTCGGACTGAGTATTGATGATTTCGGCACCGGCTATTCGTCCCTGAAACAATTATATCGCATGCCCTTCAATGAATTGAAGGTAGACAGGTCCTTTGTGGAAAATCTGAAAACCGACCGGGAATCCCAGATCATTGTACGCTCGATCATAGAATTGGCGCAAAACCTGGAACTATCTGTCTGCATTGAAGGTGTCGAGACCGAGGAAGTTATGCTGATGGTCGATGCCATGGGATGCGACAAGGTCCAAGGATTTTTCATCAGCCCCCCGTTGCCGGCAGACCAGTTTTTCAGGCTGGCACAGGAATGGTCCTACGGTGATGAAATCCTGGCCCGGGCCAGTTACCCCACGTGAATTGAATGAGGCGGAGAGGAGCATGGAAATCTCGACCTTCGAGGAAGATACCGAAAGCACCATCCTGGTCATTGATGATGAAGAATTGGTGCTGGATACATTGTCCGAAATCCTGTCGCAGGAAGGGTATATTGTGGAAACGGCCAAAGACGGTCGTGAAGGCATATTCATGATCAACTCCGGTTCCCCGGACCTGATTATTTGTGATGTGAATATGCCCAATATGAACGGCCATGAGTTTGTTCGGGAATTGCGGGACAATCACCCGGACCTCTCCTATATTCCCATTCTCCTGCTCTCGGGTGCATCGGATGATCCGGATATAACCAAGGGTTTGAAAACCGGTGCGGATGATTATCTGACCAAGCCGATTAATCCCGACATTCTGGCCAGCCGGGTGAATGCCGCCCTTCGCCAGATTGACCGTATGAAACGCAAGAAACGTTCCGACGAAGTGAAGCTGTATCGCGCACTGGTGCTCAAGGGAAAATCGAGGGATTCGGAACAAGCACCATTGTCCCAGACCGGTACGATGGATCCTGCCAACATCCCGCCCGCCTTCCAGGAATGCCTGGCCAAGATGCATGCGGAAAATGACGGAAAAAGCTGCGGTTCCGTGCAACTGTTCAGCCTGTGCGAATATGAAAATATATTTGGTGAGGAATGGAACAAATATGCCACCAAAGCCATGAGCATCGCCGAGACGACCATCAAGCATCACCTTGGTAGTGGTGATCAGTTTTCCGCCAATGGCGAGAACGGGTTTCTGTTGCTGTTTCCCAAATTGGACGAGGCCGCCAGCAAGGCGCGGGTCCAGATGATCGCCGACGAGATTCGGGTCAATCTGCTGGGCGAAGAAGCCCGGGTCTATCGAACATTATCCATTGAGACCACCAATGTACCGGTCACGGATATCTGTGATGCGAACGGCAAAATCACCCAAGACGGCCTGGAAACAGCTTTTGGCGGCATTTCGGCCCAGGCCCCTGCCCCCTATCCAACTGACGCCGGTTTATCAGTCAGCGATCGTGTCATGTCTCAGATCGATGTCCGGTTTGTACCGGTTTGGAACTCAATGAATGAGGAAATTTTCGCCTATCAATGTGTGCCTTACCGGAAAACCGCCTATGGCATGTTCAAAGGACCCGATGTGCTGCATGGTCGCGAAGGCGATCCCCTGACGCTGGATCTCGATTTGACCCTGGCGCAATCGGCTGTCGATAATGTGTTGCAGAACAAATCAGGTGAATATACACCCTCCGTCTGCCTGCCTCTGCATTTCTGCACCTTATTTGGTCGCGGCCGCGCCTCCCTTCAAAAAATACTGGCCCCCCTCAAAGGGAAATCCAACGATTTCATCATCTATGAACTGTCCAGCATTCCCAGTGCCACGACACAAAACCGGATCTGGGATGCCATGCGTTTCCTGAAGGAGTATGGTGAACAGATCGCTATTGAACTGCCCATACTGGATCGCAATGTTCCGGTTTTCCAGGCGGCGGGTGCAAAAGCCCTCAAAGTTTGTGTCTCGGATCGGTCGGACCATGTGGAACTTGGGCGCTTTACCCATGATCTGAAGAAAATGGTCACGGAAATCGACAAGCAGAAGCTGTTCCCGTATTTTTATGACGTTGATACAATTAATTTATTCAAGGCCGCCGATGCCTCCGGTGCGATTTGGATCAATGGCCGGGTGGTTGGGCCAGTGACCGAAAAGGTCCGCCAATCCTTCACACTTCCCAGGCGCAAGATCCTGTTTGGATAACCGCCTTTCAGGGAACCGTTATCCAAATAGTATTTTTTTCTCCGGCAGGGAAAAACTCTGCCGGGCTCGCTCTGAGATCGGCCCAACAACCCGCCCGCTGACATAGCCGCTGCCCGCCGCCAGAGATGCTTTGAAACTGTTGATGGTATCCACCTCGCTCAGGAAAGTGAGCATCTTTTGCTTCCCGATCTCGTCCACATGCCGTTTCAGGTCAGCGGTGAACTGTCCCATTTCCGCCTGGTTGGACAAGCCCTTGAGAGAGAGTTTCAACGCCATGGCACCGGCCGATGAAAATACCGGCACATTCCGGTCCAGGACAGGCAATTCCACTGAGATGCTCTTGGAAAACTCTTTCAGGAAGCGCATGGCGTCCCATACCCGGACCGGGCTGGTCGCGCTGGGAACACTGATAACTTCAAAATACAATAACTCTCGGGACCGCCCTTTGACAGGCCCCAGTATTTCCTCCAGGCACTCCCGGCCGGCGCCGAATAGGGTTGTAAAATGCAAGGGCAGAAAGACCTGTGCGCCATATTCGCCTTCACTGGTTCCTTCAATCGCCTTGGCAGCCGCCTTGGCCATGTGAATGTCCAATTCAACGGTCAAAGGATCCCCTTCACCGCCGTGAAGAACCTCTGCGCCGGTGAATACGCCATAAACCGTCCGGCGATAGGGCAGGCATTCATAGGCAAAAACTTTTTGGCTGGTCGCCTCCCAAACCGGTTGAAAACGCACCTCAATTTGGGAAAGGACCCGTTCGGTAATGCTAAGAGACGGGTCTGGCGCGCGCTCACGCACGGCATGGCCCATGCGTCCACCAAAGGCTCGGTTGAGCGATTCCGCCGTCATATTGCCTTGGGAATCACAAAAATCCTCCAGGGCAACGGTGGTGGCATCCAACGACATTGACCGATAGACCCGGGCTTCTTCGCCCAGAAGATTGACCCGAATCTCGTCAGCAATCATATCGATCCGCGCTTTGCAGGCTTGTTCATCCAGTTTGGGAAACAACAACAGAAAGCCATTTTCACCATTGGGACTATATTCATCACCGGCCCGCAAGTGATGGCGGATTGTCTGTTCCGCGATCGCCATCGCTTTCTTGGCATATTTTTCCCATTCCTCACCAAAGATGTCTTCATATTCGCTGAGCGAAAACAGCTGGACTGCACTACAGCTTTCTTTCCCTTCTGATTGACACATTTCAGAGAGTTTTTCACGAAAGGCCGGTGCGAGTTTGTCAGGATCCATTTCCCCCGCAGCCGAGAGCGAAACCGCCTGTTCAGAGGCCGCCTTTCCCTTGACCACCAACGCTTTATAGAGCTTGACCTCATCAACGCGTTTCTTGCGTTTCATCCGGGTGATCTGGCGCAGGATGGCTTCGACCTTAATCAATAGATGACTGGCATCCACCGGTTTGGTCAAATAGTCATCCGCACCGTTCTTCAACCCGCTACTGATGGCATTCTCATCGGTGCCGCCAGACAGAAAGATAACAGGGATATAAGAGAGATCCGGATGATTTTCGCGCAATTGCTGCACAAAGGCCGTGCCATCCATCTTTGGCATACGCACATCACAAATCACCAGACTGGGATGTTCTGATTGGATCAAATGCAGGGCTTGTTCGCCGTTTTGGGCGCAAAAGACTACATAGCCTTCGGATTCCAGAATAGCCGCCAGCATATCCCGGATCATCTCCTCGTCATCCACCACAAGGATCCGATTGTCCCGATCTTCCTCAATGACACTATTCAATGATGCATTTGGCATGGCTCTCCTTAGCGGCGAAGACACCGCTCCAGATCTTGAGTTGTCCATGAATGCACGCTGCAGCCAACCCGATCCCTAATCCCTTCCCCAGGGGAATGCCTCTTTGAACCTCACGCCATTCCGCAAAAAAGTCGAAAAAACTTTATATGCCCACGGTTGATTCATACCCGAGTTTTGTAAAAGAACCCTTAAGGTCGCCGACAGTCCCGATTTCTCAAAGAACGTTGCAGCGAGACGCCAGAAAAACCACAACATCACAACCCATTATCAAAAAAAATATCAACTGCACGGGTTGCAACAGGCGGTCTGAACACACAGTGTATGAGGGCAAGATCAAAGGAGGAATGCATGCAGGACTCACCGATCGATCGGAAATATCTGGGCACCATTCTGGAGGAATTACTGACAATTCCGAGCCCATCCGGCATGACAGATGCCATCACGACACGAGTCTGTCACGAATTGGAAGAATTGGGCATTGAGTATGAATTGACCCGGCGCGGCGCTATCCGTGGCAATCTATCCGGACGACAAAATTCGCCGGACCGTGCGATCGTTGCCCATCTCGACACTTTGGGGGCGATGGTCAAATGGATCCGCCCAAACGGCCGATTGCGCATTGTGCCGATCGGTCATTGGTCCTCACGTTTTGCCGAGGGCGCGCGCTGCACCGTTCATTGCGACGATGGCCGGGTTTTACGGGGCACCATCCTGCCACTCAAAGCATCCGGTCATGTTTATAACAAAGAAGTGGACAGCCAGCCGACCCGTTGGGACGGCGTGGAATTACGCCTGGACGAACGCACATCCAGCGCCGAGGAAACGCGAGCACTCGGCGTGAATGTCGGGGACCATATCTCTGTCGATTCCAGGCCGGAATTCACCGAAACGGGCTTCGTCTCGGCGCGTCATCTGGATGACAAAGCCGGTGCCGCCGCCATACTGGCCGCAACAAAGGCGTTGCTGGCCAGCGGCAAGGAGCTGCCGCTTGACTGCCATATCCTGTTCACCATCACCGAAGAAGTCGGGGCCGGAGCCTCCCACATCCTTCATGGGGATGTCGCGGAACTGGTCTCAGTCGACAATGGAACCTTCGCACCGGAACAGAATACCGCGGAATATGGCGTCACTCTCTCCATGATGGATATGTCAGGCCCGTTCGACTGGCACCTCACCCGGCATCTGATCGGCCTGTGCCAGGAAAATGAGATCGATCACAGCCGGGATGTGTTCAACTATTACCGGTCCGATGCCGCCGCTGCACTGGAGGCCGGCAATGACATCCGAACCGCGCTGGTCTGTTTTGGACTGGACGCATCACACGGACATGAACGCGTCCATATGGATTCACTCATATCCCTTGCCCAACTGCTGTATCACTACATGCTCAGCCCGGCCCTGTTCCGGCGGGATAAAGAAGCCCTTGGCCCGCTAAGCGATTTCCCGAGCGAGAATAACCCATCGGCTGAGGACCCGTGATCAAGAAACGCCTCGCTGGCTATTTCTGAGGGATTGGCCTGACGATCTGTGAAATTATCACTTCACAACGTCAGGCTTTTTCCTGGCCACCATCGGCGATTAGCGGTTCAACTTTCAGAATCACCAACAGCTCTCCATCCAGCTGATGCACCCCTTTGGCGTATTTCTCCCATCCCAGCCCCATGGTATCCGGAATTTTTTCCAAAGAGTTCTTGGCAGCGTAGCGGACCCCATCAATCTCGTCGACACGCAACCCGAACGTTTCATTTTGATGTGTCACCAAAATGATATTCTGATGATCCTGGTCAGGATCGTTATCCTGTTCGTCCGCCTTCATCGCCAAACGGGTGGCCAGGTCAATCACCGTCACGATTTGGCCGCGCAGACTTACCACACCCATCACGTCAGGGCGCGCACGCGGCACCCATGTCGGGTGATCAGCGATAAAAATGTCTTCTACCTGCCTGATAGGGAGCCCCATCAGCTGCTGATCCACTGTAAAGCAGACATATTCCTGCTTGGATTGCGCGTGGCCGTTTTTCATCTCCAACGATGTCATGGGACCTCTCTTGCTGTTTGGTTTCCATGGCGTCGGGCAGACCCTAACAAGCGTGCCTTATCACATTCAATGATTTTATGGGTTCAAAACCGCTTCCTCTCCCTCTTCAGCGATACCCGTGCCCGAGACCGCGGGCACATCCAGCAACGGAGCCGCATCCAGGTTTTCCGCGTCCATCATGAATGCCACCCGCTGTAACACCGCCAGGGTCTGGGTCTTTTCCCAATCTTCCAGGGCATCGAAGCGCTCGATGAAGGTTTCATGGAGTAACGGCGGGGCTTCCTGAAGGATCGACCGACCGGCATCGGTAAGTTTCGCATGCACCACGCGCTTGTCCGATTCACTACGCACCCGGCCGATCAGAGCCCGCTGTTCCAGCCGGTTTAGAATGGTCGTAACCGTGGCCTGGCTCAAGGAAACTTCATCCGAAATTCTTCGAACTGTAACATTCCCAAGTTCTTCAATTGCACGTAACACCATGATTTGTGGGATCGTCAAACCGCATTCCTTGGTCAGTCTTTTGGAATGCAGATCTGTTGCCCTGATAATTTTCCTAAGATTAACAAGAACTTCCTGCCAGTAACTCAGTGCCATACCCTGATTATCCCTTTTTTGCCATCTCAAGCCCTACCGCCTTCAAGGGAATCCTTCCACGGTAGTTTTTATTAGTCATCGATTTGACATCAAAACTTTCGACCTGTAAGTTTACGCCGAAACATCAACGGCGCCCAGGCACATATTATCAGCCAACTAATGGTATTTATCTTCGAAAGCAAAATGTTTTCGGCGGGGGGACTTTTCGGTTCCATCTTTTGGAAGCAAGCCTCCCCAAGGCCTGAGTCCGGTGCGGATGCGCCTGATCGTTCGTCTGCTGATGTCAATCACCGATCCTATTCATCACAGCTCTGCAAGGAGAGCCCTTAGACATGTGCGGCATTGCCGGTATCATATCCTTTTCGACCTCTAACGATCCTAATCACGCCCAGCTCGCGGAAATGACCCGGCGGCTGGCCCGGCGGGGGCCCGATGGCAACGGCATATCGGTTCAAGGGCGTATCGGGCTGGGTCACCGCCGCCTGAAGATTGTCGATCTGAGTGATCGGGCCCAGCAGCCGATGATTGATCCGGAACTTGGCTTAAGCGTTGTGTTCAACGGCTGCATCTATAATCATGCGGAATTGCGCCAGCAGTTGGAGGGGATGGGCTATCGCTTCTTCTCCACCGGCGACACGGAAGTAATCGCCAAGGCTTATCACGCCTGGGGCCGCGATTGTGTCCAGCATTTCAACGGCATGTTCGCCTTTGCCGTCACTGAGCGCGACAGTGGCAAGGTGATGCTGGCCCGTGACAGGCTCGGCATCAAGCCGCTCTATATCTCGCACACGCCTGAACGGTTGGCCTTTGCCTCCTCCCTGCCTGCGCTTTTGGCCGCAGGCGGCATTGATACCAGCATCGATCCGGTGGGCCTGAATTATTATATGTCCTTCCATGCGGTCGTCCCGGCCCCCCACACGATACTGAATGGCGTAAAAAAACTGCCGCCAGCCACCGTCGCCGAATTCGATGCTGACGGCTTCCGGACAGACACACTCTATTGGCAAACAGATTTCAACGGCGATGGCATCGCAAAGCCACAGCTTCAGGACGAATGGGAAGATCAGTTGCTGAGCGTTCTGCGCCGTTCAGTAAGCCGGCGCCTGACCGGCGATGTGCCGGTCGGAGTCCTGCTGTCGGGCGGGCTGGATTCCAGCCTGATCACCGGCCTGCTGGCAGAACAGGGCCAGAAGGGGCTGAATACCTTTTCCATCGGCTTTGAAGATGTGAATGGCGAGGACGGCAACGAGTTTTACTACTCCGATTTGGTGGCCAAGCATTTCGGTACCAAACACCATAAAATCTTTGTCGATTCCCGCAATCTGCTTGACCGGCTGCCGGAAGTGTTCGAGGCCCAGTCCGAGCCGATGGTCAGCCATGACAATATCGCCTTTTACCTTCTGTCCGAAGTGATCTCTAAGGAAATCAAGGTGGTGCAAAGCGGCCAGGGGGCCGATGAAGTTTTCGGCGGTTATCACTGGTATCCGCCGCTGGTCAACAGCCAGCACCCCGCCAACGATTATTGCAAAGCCTTCATGGACCGGGATTACGCGGAATATTGTGACGCGATCAGCGAAAAATTCCATTGCGGCGACCAGGCATCCGATTTTGTTGCCAGCCGGTTTGCCGACCAGGGCGCCGATGACCCCGTCGCCAAGGCCCTGCGACTGGACACAACGGTGATGCTGGTTGATGACCCGGTAAAGCGCGTTGACAATATGACCATGGCCTGGGGCCTGGAGGCGCGCGTTCCCTTCCTGGATCATGAAGTGGTTGAACTGGCCGCGCGCATCCCGAGTGATTTGAAGATCAAAGGGGATGGTAAATACATCCTCAAGGAAGCCGCACGCAAAGTGATCCCCCATGAGGTGATCGACCGGCCCAAAGGGTATTTCCCCGTGCCGGCGCTGAAATATCTGGAAGGGTCCTATCTGGATTATGTCCGCGACGCGGTGAATTCCAACCAGGCCCGTGAACGAGGGATTTTCAACCAAGCCTACGTCGACCGCCTGCTGCAATCCCCGAAGGACCATATCACGCCACTCAGAGGGTCGAAATTGTGGCAGGTCGCCCTGCTGGAATGCTGGCTTCAAACCCACGCCGCCTGAACCGACATCGGGAAGGATATGGAAAATGGTTATGACCCAGGAAACACCAGAAAAAGACCCCTTTGATTTTGAAAAAATGGCATCGCTGCGCCATTGGGGGAAAATTGACGAACAGAATCTGCCCGACAGCATCGGCGCGGAATGTGTGGTCGATTGCGGCTGGGGCCGACTTATCTTCGGCCAGACATTTGCCACAGCCGAAATGCTGGCCTCGGCCCTGCAGGCAGAAGAAACCGGCAAAAGGGATGTGGCGCTTTACATCCGCGACCCCCATGTGGTGATGTCGCACGCGCCGCAGGAAATGTTCCTCGACCCGTCGCACACTTACCGCCTGGCCCTGGCCCCCGACATGCGGGAAGAGCCACCCCACGATATGGTACGTCTGCGCCTGTTGGATCCAGACGCCGATGAAGATGCCGTAAATCGGATTTACCGCACCCGCAACATGGTGCCGGTTCGCCCTGGCTATTTCGCGGAAAAATCCATAGACCCCACCTTCATTTTCCTGGTGGCAGAGTCGACGGAAAACGGTGAAATTGTCGGTGTGGTGACCGGCATCGATCACCGGGCCGCCTTTAACGATCCGGATAACGGTGCCAGCCTCTGGTCACTTGCGGTCGACCCGCAAGCAAGCCAACCCGGCATAGGAGAATTGCTGGTCAGCGGGCTTGCCGCCCGCTTCGCCGTCCAGGGCCGCGCTTTCATGGATCTCTCGGTGATGCATGACAATGTCCACGCGATCGCGCTTTATGAAAAGCTGGGTTTCGAGCGGGTACCGGTCTATTGCCTGAAGAAGAAAAACCCGATCAATGAAAAGCTGTTCATTGGCCCCAGCCCGGAAGAACAGCTGAACATCTATGCGCGGATCATTGTCGATGAAGCCCGCCGCCGCGGCATCCAGGTCACGCTGGATGATGCGGAGGGCGGTCTTTTCACACTCAATCTGGGCGGACGTTCTATTGCCTGTCGGGAATCCCTGTCTGAATTGACAAGCGCAGTGGCCATGAGCCGGTGCGACGATAAGGCCGTCACACACCGCCTGCTGAATGCCGCCGGACTTCGAACCCCGGCGCAAATCACCGTGACCGACCCGGAAAATGCCAGCCACTTCCTGCAGGAACATCGCCGGGTGGTTGTAAAACCCGCACGCGGAGAACAGGGCCGGGGTATTTTTGTCGATATCCGAGACCCGGTCGATCTGGAAGACGCCATCACCAAAGCCGGGCAATATTGCGAAAAGGTTTTGGTCGAAGAAATGGTTGAAGGCGAGGATTTGCGCATCATCGTCATTGATAACCGCGTCGTGGCAGGTGCAGTTCGGCGCCCCGCACGCATCCAGGGCGACGGCGTTCATAACATTACCGATCTGATCGCCAAACAGAGCCGCCGCCGCGCCGCGGCCACCGACGGCGAAAGCACGATCCCGGCCGACGAGGAGACACAGCGTTGTGTTGAAACTGCGGGATATCAGTTACAGGATGTCCTGCCCGAAGGTACCGAGCTATCCGTCCGTAAAACTGCTAATCTGCATACCGGCGGCACGATCCATGATGTGACCGATCACCTGCATCCGGCCTTGGTCTCCGCCGCGGTCAAAGCGGCACAGGCCCTGGATATCCCGGTGGTCGGGCTTGACCTTATGGTCCCGTCCATCACCGGCCCCGGTTACCACATCATAGAGGCTAATGAACGACCCGGCCTCGCCAATCACGAACCTCAGCCAACAGCGGAACGTTTTGTGGATCTTCTATTCCCGCAAAGCCGTGCCGTTTCCTGACTCACCCAACAGAAACCATGAAAAAGAACAAGGAGAATAATATGTCAGATACAATGGGTGCCCGCATCGAACAGGCCCGCCTTGCCAAGGGCTTGAATGTCACGCAACTGTCCCGCCGGATCGCCGTTAAACCGACCACCCTGAAAAACTGGGAGTCTGACCGCAGCGAACCGCGCGCCAACAAAATGGCCATGGTCGCCGGCGTGCTGGGCGTTTCCGTTCAATGGTTGCTGGAAGGCGGCGAGGAACTGCCCAGCTATGAAGAGCAATTGCCCGGATCGGTTCGAATTGCCAAAAAACTGGAACTGGCGCTCGCGCTGCAACAACGCCTGTCGCAAATTCTTTTTGAGCTGGAATCCGATGTCGCCCGCATGCAGCATGACTGGGCGGAAGAAGTAAGCGTTAACTGATCCGGCCCAGCCCCATCATCAAACGCATTCCAAGAATAGGACCATGAGCGAGTTTAAGAGAAAACAGCCGAAACGGATCTTTAGCCGGAAACGCAGCTGGCGCACGCATGTCATGACGGTGGCGGCTTCTGCCGCTATCGTCTTTGGCGCGGCGTCAGTCGCATTGGCGATGCTCACCATCTGATCAGCCTTGTACCGGCACCATCAATATCCCGATTTTGTGAATATCCAATGCTGACGCATTCTGCTATGGAATCGGCAGATTATTCAGATTATTCAGATTATTGAGGAATCGATCATGATCAGCTTTTCCCGAATTGCCGCACCGCTCCTTACCGTCACCATGCTCGTCAGCGGCCTGGCCGTTCAGGCCCATGAAGGCGCGACCGGTGTGGTGAAAGAGCGCATGGAAGCCATGGAAGACGTCGGCAAAAGCATGAAAGCGCTCAAAGCCATGATCACTGGTGAGATAACCTATGACGCCGACAAGGTCCGGATGGCCGCCAAGACCATTGCCGGCCACGGTGGCGACAATCTGACCAGGCTTTTCCCCGAGGGCAGCACCCAGCATCCCACCGCCGCCCTGCCTGCAATTTGGGAAGACTGGCAGGGTTTTTCTAGACTGGCCGCCGATCTGGCCAGCCACGCAGACGCCCTCGCCAAGGCTGCCGGGAACGACCGATCCATGGCGGAAAGCAGCATGGGCGGCGATATGATGTCTGCCGCACCAGCAGCCCCGACCCCGGCAGAACTGGCCGGCATGGCACCGGACAGCGCCTTCATGGCGCTGGGCAAGGTTTGCGGCTCCTGCCATAAACAGTTCCGTAAGAAAAAGGAGTAGCACCGCCACAATGACCCGGCGTCGCCTCTTCCTGCTGGCTGCAATCATTGTTACCGCCGGCGGCTTTTTCACATTCTGGCTGTTTCAGGGACCGGCCATCGTTGATCGGGACCTCACGGGCCTTGAAGGAGACGTAGGAAGAGGCGCCTATATCGCCCGCCTGACCGGCTGTATCGCCTGCCATACCAACATCAAGGCCGGTGGCAAGGTTCTGGCTGGTGGCGCGCCAATCGTCACGGAATTCGGCAGCTTTTATCCACCCAATATCACCCCCCATGAAAGTGACGGCATCGGCACATGGGATCTTGACGATTTCACGCGCGCCCTGACGGGCGGCAAATCCCCGCAAGGCCATGCATATTATCCTTCTTTCCCCTATGCCTTTTATACCCGGCTCGAAGATCAGGATATCGTTGACTTGTGGGCCGCCGTCAAATCGGTTCCCGCAGTCGCAGGAGGCCCACCGGAACATGATCTAAACTTTCCTTTCAATCTGCGCCTGCCGCTGGGTGCCTGGCAAAGGTTATTCTTGAAACAGGGAAAGCAGCCTGATTTACCCGACCGGGATGCCAAATGGCTTCGTGGCCGCTATCTCGCGGAGGCAACCGGCCATTGCGGGGCCTGTCACACGCCCCGCAATCTTTTTGGTGCCCGAAAGACCGATGAACAATACCAGGGCGGTCTGGCACCGGAAGGTAAGAAGGTCCCCGCCATCA
This sequence comes from Aestuariispira insulae, assembly GCF_003385955.1. GTDB lineage: Bacteria > Pseudomonadota > Alphaproteobacteria > UBA8366 > Aestuariispiraceae > Aestuariispira > Aestuariispira insulae. Next base: position 400,266 of record NZ_QRDW01000003.1, on the reverse strand, counting down.
CTAGGGTCGCCCTTGAAAAGGCCGGCTGGACCGAGAGAGATCTGGCATATGCGTTGAAAACGGGAATCCTGCCGGATGGGGATGCCTTTGGCGGGGCCATGACCGAAGTTGTGCAAGCCGGTACCCGTTTCTGGACCCCAGAGGATCTTGAAGCGATCGCCGCTTATATTTTCTCACCCCCGGACGAAAACTGAGAAGCTTGGCTCCGATAGGGTTTCAACCTTAGCGGATAGGCCAGTTGGCCCGCTATGCCCTGACCCATATCCGCGCTCACGCCCAACGGCGCATCACAGGGGCCGGGCACCCGATAGGTGCCAAAGGCCCGATCAAATAGGGAAAAAACTGTGGCATAATTAGTATTGAACGCTCGTGGATCATCCGCATGGTGCCAGCGATGCATTGTCGGCGAGACAAATATCCGATCAAAGAAGCCATAGCGCCAGGGCAGATCCGCATGAATCAGATATCCGTAATAATGCCGCACCAGGTTATTAGCCAACAACGCTTCCGGTGGAAAGCCCAGCCATAATAAAACCGCACTATCGATCATGTAGGTCGTGAGGCGGTTGAGAGGATGAAACCTTTCCAGGGTCAGCCAGGTCATTTCCGTATCAGAATGATGCACCGCATGGGCGGGCCAGAGCCATCGGCAATGTTCCAGCCGATGACGCCAATAGCCGGTGAAATCCCCTATAAAAATAGCAAGGAACAAGGTCAGGACAAATGGCAGCTCACGCCAAACCCCGGGATCGATGACCCGATAACCCTGCGCATCAAATAGTTCGGAAAACAGAATCGCGATCCCGGCAATAACCGGGGTTACCAGGATCGCATTAAAAATGACAAGCCCCAGATTGATCCCGGTTTCCGGGATGGCTTTGGCAATTTCCCGGATCGCGTTGCCGCGCTTAACCAGCAAGGCCAGCAACAAAAAGCCCACAGCCGGATAGATCAAAGCCTCCAGCGCAAGCAAGACTGTATCAATAGTGGACGCAACAAAGCCGGGAAGCCAGGCCAACACTGTCTCAGTCTCCTGTCATACCCACATCTGCCACCTATAGTCCACCATCTGTCCTAAACAAAAGCAAGTAGGGCAAGAAGAAAGGAACCTTCTTAATCTACATTGGGAAAAAATCGTGGGCTCACATTAGAGAAAAATAGCACACGAATAGTATGTTGTGACATACTAATGTAATGACCTATTCTGCACCACATACCAGCGATGACCAGGCTGATCGGCATGCCGAGGAGATCCAGGTTCTTCTGAATCTACCCGGCCGTGAACGAATAAGATCCTTCTATAATTACTGGCAATCCAAGCGTAAGGGCTCTCGCTTTCCCGAGCGGAGTGACATTGACCCTTTAGAGATCACCTCCCTTCTCGGGCATGTCTTTCTGGCCGATATCCTTGATGAGACCCCCACGGATTACCGGTATCGCCTGGTCGGCACCGATATCGTTGAGATTGATGGGGAATGTACGGGAATGCGTCTGAGTGAAATGCTGCCCGATAGATCCCTGTATCATAATCTCTGGCAGCAATATGACGCGATCAGGGATGGCCGATACTGGCTGCGGGTCGAAACATTGCCGCACCGGCAGAAAGGCCATTTGATTCCCTATGAGGTGCTGTTACTGCCCCTTGTCGATCGAAAGGGGAAAATCGTGATGATTTTTGGATATGCAGCGGCGGGAGACCGGCGAACCGGCTGACAGGGAGCGATGTTTCAGGATTAGATCTGCCAGTGAAAATGCCTGCCCCGGAAAGATCTTCTACCCGGGGCAGGCTTGTCGACGGAACCGAACGATGACAAAACAGGGTTATAGCTGCTTGATCAGGCCTTACGTTGTGCCAGAATTGTGACGGCAATCCCCACACCGATGACGGCCGCGCCGATCCAAGTGGTCAGGCTGTAGCTTTCCCCCATCAAGATTGTACCGGCGCCAAGCCCCACGGCGGCAGCCACATAGCCGATCTGGCTCAGCAGGACCGGACCGCCCCGCTGTTGCAGGCGGAAAAATACCGGGAAAGTCAGGCCGGCGCCGATCATCTGGGCCAGCGCCGCCCAAGGCACCGTTTCAAGTTGGGTAACCGGGATCTCACCTTCCAGGAAGAAAAGAAGACCAACGAAAAGCACCACCGCGAAAGCATGGCTCCAGAAGGCCAGAACATCCGGCAGCGCGCCCTCCGGCCAATCCAGGCTGCGATAGATATTGCCGCAGGCCAGGCTAAACGGAACCGCCAGAGCCGCCAGCAGCCAGACCAGGGGTGGTGCCTCCGGTGCAGCACCACGAGTGATGCTGACCACCGCCGCGCCGATCAATCCAAGCGCAATGCCAAGCAATCCAATGTGATTGGGTGTACGCATACGGAACATTGCCGCCATGGTCAGGGTAAAAACCGGAGAAAGTGCAAACATCAACCCGGCATAACCTGCCCCCACATGGGGGATAACAGCAAAGAGCAGCACATTGGGCAGCACGAATGATATCAGCGCCGAAAAGACGATATAGCGGATCAACCGACCGCGCGGCAGGTTCAGATGGCCTTTGAAAAACAGAAAAGGGAGCAAAAGGGCGGAGGCGCCGACAGACAGCAGCATCGCCCAAAGGAAGGGCGAAACCGCTGCCTCACCGGCAATTTTGCCCAGCGGAAAGTTGAAACCGATCAATGTGCCGGTGACTAACAACAAGACAGAGGGGCTGCCGATCAGGCCGGCTGGGCTTTTCATGGTGCTTTCCGATACAGCAGACATTTTCTTACTCCCGACGGTCAGTATGCGCCATCCGGGAAGGATCCCGCAAAGGCTATTTCATTCAAGGGTTTGCGATTACTTGGAATTTCACGTTCCTGCAGCATATCCGGCAGCTTCGACGGATCGGTCCGGCGGCCGATGGCAATGGCGATTTCGATGCGGAACCGTTCCGGGATCTTGAATTCACGATGGGCCTGTTCGAAATCGATCCCGGCAATGGCATGGACATGATAGTCCATACGGGTGGCCTGCAAGGCGAAATGCGCCCAGGCCGTACCTGAATCCAGGGAATGGTATCGCGATGGCATATCCGGCCGATTCATTGTTTCATCACCCGGCATGATGCTGTCCGATATGACCATGACCAGCGCGGAGGCATCACAGGCCCAGCTGGTATTAAACTCATCCAACTGACAGAGCATACGGTCCCAGTTTTGATCACCCCGGATCGCGTAGAGAAAACGCCACGGCTGGATGTTGAAGGCTGATGGGGCCCAGCGCGCGGCCTCCAGCATGGTGAACAAATCTTCGTCCGGCATTGGCTTGGCATCAAAGGCCCGCGGCGACCAGCGCTCGATGAAGAGCGGGTCAATCGGGTAACTTGGTTTTCTCTGCATGGTCATAATTTCTTCCTTCACTTTCCCTTTGATCCGATATATTCCATCGGTGTGTTGTTTGATGAGATATATATTGACGTTAGATATTCCGACGTCAAATAATATTTTATCGAAATAAAACTTCTTTGGAAAAAATGATGGAAAATCAAGAAGATAAATTTCAGGGTGCGGAAATGCGATCCATTATGGCACAATGGAAACGGGAACGACCCGATATCGACCCGACCCCTATGGCCATATGCGGACAGGTTTGGCGCGCGGCCGACCGGTTAAGAGCGGGCGTCATGGACAACTTGAAACAATATGATCTGGACTTTCCGGGCATGGATGTCCTGCTCACTCTGCGCCGCAACGGAAAAGGCGCAGCTCTCTCCCCTTCAGTTCTGGCCAAAGACATGATGCTGTCCACATCCGCCATGACCAACCGGTTGGACCGGTTGGAAAAACGTGGGCTGGTTCAGCGGCAAAGTGATCCCGGCGACCGACGGGCCCTTAAAATCACCCTGACTGCGGAAGGCCAAACACTTGCCGATGAACTGGTGGTCACCCATACCGCGCGCGAAGCATCCATGCTCGCGGCACTGAGTGAAGAAGAGCAGGCTTTGTTATGCAGACTGTTAGCCAAAGCCGGATGAAGGGCCAATATCAGCCGGTGTTGGCTGTAGGTTTCAAGGAGTGTCCTGAAATCATGGATTGGGGACTTCATCCCATCGGCTAATAATCGCCGCATGGGTGCCGTCCCGCTTCATGTCGCGCAGATGTTTTGAAAAAAGATCGCGTTCCTGATGGCGCTGCCGTTTCTTGGAAAAGGCAAGATAGGCCGGACTAACCTGAAGATCCTCATTCAGCTTCCGGATACCTTTACTGCGCGGATGCCCGATGAAGTTCAGACGGTAGATATAGGGGATTCCATACCTGTCACCGATGATCACATCGACCTGATCAAAGATCAGGGCCTGGATCAGATCCTTGCTGTTCACCACCCTCAGCAAAGGTTTGATAAGCCCCGCCTCGACAGCGCCGTCATATTCAAGGCCATAGCTGAAATCCTGGCGCACGGCAAAACGCTGCCCGGCCAGCGTATCAACCAGTCCTTCATATCGAATTGGAGAGCCCCCGCGCACAAACAATGAAACGGTTTCATCAATCAGCGGTTCGTCACAAAAATCAGCAAATTCGCGGCGCTCGGGATTATCCAAGACGGTGAACAGGGCATCCACCCGGCCATCTTCGAGATACAGAAGCGCCCGGGACCAGGGCAGCAGGACAAGGTCATAGGCCTGGCCTGAACGGTTGAAAACTTCGCGGACGATTTCGACAGAAAGCCCATGCACCTGTCCGTCACGGCTGAATTCATAAGGCGCGAATTCGAACATCGCGACTTTTAAACGCTCGGACGAAAAGGCCACGCCTGAGAATAGGATCAGCGTCAGAAAGACCAGGCCCGATACAACTTTCAAAGGCAGGACACTGGGAAGAATAAATCCGATATGGCTCAAGACACAGTTCCAACGTAAGATTTCCCCCCGTTATTGGAGGGAAATCTTATCGGACTAATCCTAAGATTCCGTTTATCCCAGGACTTTACGGCAAGCGCTCCAGTGCCTGGCCCTGTTCATCAAACAGATGGATATCCGCAGAGGCCGCAGAAACAGCAATGGCCTCGCCTTTTTTCGCCGCACTGGTAAATGGCACGGACATGGTCAGACGCTCCGTATCCGGCAGATGGAAATAGACATATGAAACATCGCCGAGACGCTCCACAACATCAACCCGCCCGGTCAGATGGAAATCCCCATCCGCCCCTTCATTCATATGCTCGGGCCGAACGCCAATCGTCACCGCCTCCCCAACCGTGGCTTTGCCCGGCTTTAGCGGCAAGGTGACCGCGGAACCGCCGCCGGCCGTCACAGTGACCCCTGTATCACTGATCAGGGTAATCTCACCCTTGATGAAATTCATCGACGGCGAGCCGATAAAACCGGCCACAAAGAGATTGCGCGGACTGTTGTAAAGCTCCAGCGGGGCCCCGACCTGCTCCACATTGCCGCCATTCAAAACCACGATCTTATCCGCCAGGGTCATGGCCTCCACCTGATCATGGGTCACATAAATGATCGTGGTCTTCAATTCCTCATGCAGATTGGCGATCTCGATCCGGGTCTGGACCCGCAGCGCCGCATCCAGGTTGGACAACGGCTCGTCGAACAGGAAAACCTTGGGCTGACGCACAATGGCACGGCCAATGGCAACGCGCTGGCGCTGGCCGCCGGACAATTCAGACGGTCGCCGGTCTAACAGTTTGTCCAGTTGCAGGATCTTTGCCGTCTCCCGCACGCGCCGGTCAATCTCAGCCTTATCGGTTTTGCCGAGCTTGAGCCCGAAGGCCATATTCTTATAGACCGTCATATGGGGGTAAAGTGCATAGGACTGGAACACCATCGCAATGCCGCGTTCCTTGGGCCGGTAATCATTGACCCGTTCATCCCCGATATAAAGATCGCCGTCGGTGATATCCTCAAGCCCCGAGATCAGGCGCAAAAGCGTGGATTTACCACAGCCCGACGGGCCGACAAAAACCACAAATTCGCCCTCGCTGATATCCAGATCCACCCCGTGGATCACTTCGGTCGCACCATAGGCCTTTTTGACGTTATTCAATCGAATGCTGGACATGATTGATATCCTTACTTGACCGCGCCAGACGTGATCCCACGGATCAGCTGGCGGGAGAAAATCAGATAGATGATGAGAACCGGCAGAATCGCCATGGTGAGGGAGGCCAGAACAGAATTCCAATCGGTCACATACTGACCGATGAATTGCTGGACACCCAAGGTAATGGTTGCCGTTTCCGGACTGGGTGCCAGAATCAGTGGGAACCACAAATCGTTCCAAATCGGCACCATGGTAAAGACCCCGACGGTTGCGATCGCGGGCCGGACCAGCGGCAGAATGATATGGAAGAAGATCCCATATTCACTGATCCCGTCACAGCGCGCCGCCTCTTTGAGATCACCGGGAATCTGGCGCATGAACTCACTTAGAATAAATATCGCCAGCGGCAGGCTTTGTGCCACATAGACCAGAACCAGGGCGGTCCTTGTATTCGTCAAATCCAGATCCACAATCAATTGCAGGATCGAGACCGAACCCAGCCGGATCGGCACCATGATCCCGATCGCCATATAAATCGAGAGCAAGGTGTTGCCCTTGAACTTATATTCAGACAAGGCCCAGGCGGCCATCGCCCCGATCAGCAGCACAATCGCCAAGGTGATCAGGGTCACGGACAAGCTGTTGAACAAGTAAAGCCCAAAGGAAGATTTGCCCAGGACCTTTTCAAAACCAATCAGGCTGAAACTGTCGATCGTCGGCAGCGCCAGCGGGTCGCGAAAGATCGCCTTCCTTTCCTTGAAACTGTTGGCGATCACAAGGAAGATCGGCCAGAGCGCCAGCACGGTATAGGCACCCAAAATGGCATGCACACCGGCAGCACCCAGGGGTTTTCTCATTTTTTGCATCGACATGACCCCACCCCCCTTACATTGCATAGCGGCGCAGGCGGCGCTGCACACCGAACAGGTAGAAAAGCACACCGACCAAGATCACCAGGAACATGAGAGTCGCCACCGTCGCGCCCATGGTCGGGCTGCCCAGCTGCAGCTGGAATCCGAAGAAGGTGCGATAGAACAGCGTTCCCATGATATCGGTTGAGAAATTCGGCCCGGCCAATGCCCCCTTCACCGCATAAATCAAGTCAAAGGCATTGAAATTGGCGATGAAAGTCAGGATCGAGACCATGGCAATGGTCGGCAGGATCAACGGCAGTTTGATATGCCAAAAGATATGCCAATGATTGGCGCCGTCGATCTCAGCCGCTTCGGTCAGATCTTCGGGGATCAGCAAAAGTGCCGCATAGATCAGGATCATCGGAATGCCGACAAACTGCCAGACAGAAATAAGCGATAATGTCACCAGGGCGGTATTCTCCTGGCCCAGCCAAGGTTCAAACCAATCGACCAGTCCCACATAATAAAGCAGGGTTTCCGAAATCCCCCACAGCGGGCTCAAAATCAGCTGCCAAACGAAGCCGATGATCACCACCGACAGCATGGTCGGCATGAAAATCAATGTCCGGTAGGTAGACCGCAGCCTCAGGCGCGGCAGGCTCAGCAATGCCGCCAGCAAGAGGCCAACCGGATTTTGCACCAGCATATGCACCAGGAAAAAGACCAGGTTGTTATAGAGCGCATTTAAAAAACTCGCGCGCCATTCCGGATCGCCAAGGATCGTCACATAGTTGGCAAAACCGGCATAGCTGATCGCGCCACTATCGTCAGCCGTGAAAAAACTCAGCCGGATCGAATCCAACAGGGGATAGATCATAAACAAGGTGTAGATGAGTACGGCCGGTGCCAGAAAAACGGCAATATGCCATGGGAAACGCCCAAGCCAGCCTGTTTGGGTGGTCTTCATCCCTGATCTCGCATTTATAGTTTTGGAGTGTGCCACAAAGACCTGCCCGGGTCGGAAGACGAACCAACCGGCCCGGGCAAGGCAGGGAGCTTACATCTGCGGCTTATACCACTTGGCCAGACCATCCTGGGTCTTGGCAGCCGCGTCTTCCGGGCTCATGGTGCCGTTCAGCACCTGGGCCGACACGTTCCAAAGCTCGTTTTCCAGGTTCGGCGTGCCACGGCTCAGGATCTGATAGCTGTTCCGGATCGTGGATTTACAGCTGTCGCGCCAGGAGACAAATTCCTGAGCAACCGGATCCTGCACCTCAACCTTATGGTTGGAGAGCGAGAAAAAGCCCGGCAGGGAGTTGGAATAGATCTCGGCAAATTCGGAGGTTGCCATCCAGCTCAGGAATTTCTCGGCCGCTTCCTTATTGGGCGAGGCAGCATTGATGCCAAGCGCAATGTCGGTATGGTCGGAGATATAGCATTCATCCCCATTGGCCGGAACCGGCGGCGGGAAGGCGCCGAATTTGAAGTCGGCCTGGCTGTTGAAAGTGGTGATATCCCAGCTGCCGGCCGGATAGATCGCGGCACGGCCAAGGGTGAAGAGATTCTGGGTGTCCGGATATTTCTGGGCTTTGTAACCGTTGCCCATATAGTCCTTCCACTGGGCGAGATGTTCGAAGGTTTTCACATAGGCGTCATCGGACAGCTTCTCTTTGCCGTCAATCACCGCCTTGCGGCCTTCTTCACCCTTCCAGAAGTTCGGGCCGACATTCTGATAGCCCATGGTGGCCGCTTCCCACTGGTCGGCGGTACCCATGGCGATCGGCACATAACGGGTCTCATCCTTGATCTTCTTCACCGCATCCATGAATTCCGGAATGGTTTTCGGAACATCGATGCCGACTTCCTCAAAGATCTCCTTGTTATAGATAAAACCGTGGATCACGGACGCCATCGGCAGGCAGAAGGTCGCTTTGCCATCATCTGTCTGCCAGGCGCTTTTGGCCACATCGGAGAAATTGTCCATACCGTCAAGGCTGCCCAGATCCGTCAGATGACCCTTGTTGTAAAGATCAAGGGATGCGTCAAACGGACGGCAGGTGATCAGATCACCCGCAGTGCCGCCCGCCAATTTGGCATTCAGGCCGGCATTGTAATCCGCCGGGGGTGTCGGCGCGAAGGTCACCTTGATATCGGGGTGAACCTTGTTAAAGGCCGGAATGATTTTCTCATTCCAGATATCCGCATCATCATTGCGCCAGCTTTCAATCGTCAGGCTGGCGTCGGCCACCGCCGCACTCATACCAAGCCCAACCACAACACCTGTCAACGCAGTCGTGCTGATCAGCTTCTTCATCATTTATCTTCTCCCCTGTCCTTGGATAGATTGATAATTAAAACAAGTCTTTACAAAGTTACTAAGGTACCAGATCCGGCTTCTTGTTTTTATTGAGCCTGGATCAAATTCATGACCGAGCGAACGTCGCCGCCATTGTCATTCAACCGCCTGTCGGCATCTTCCGGCGCCATGCCCATGGCCACCAGAATCGCAGGCTTAACCTTTCCTTGCGTCCGGCCAAGCGCATCCTTGGCCGCCGCCTCGTCACATTCGGCGATGACGGACACAATCCGGATCGCACGCTCACGCAGTTTGATATTGTCGGCCTCGACCGAAACCATCATGCCGTCGATCACATGCCCCATACGGGTCATCACCAGGGATGACAGCATGCCAAGGGTCGCTTTTTGCGCTGTGCCCGCACCAAGCCTTGTCGAACCGGCAATCACTTCCAATCCGGTTTCAATACAGATCGGAAATTCGGCGGCATCCAGCAAACGGCAGCCGGGTGTATTGGCGATGGCAACGGTCAATGCCCCGCGTTCACGGGCGGCTTCCAACGCAGCAACCGTATAGGGCGTACCGCCGCTGGCGGCCACACCGATCACCACATCGGCCTCACCAAGATGGTAATGAGCCACCTCCTGACGCGCAGCATCCGCATCATCTTCCGAAGCCCCCTCCAGCGAGAGCCTGGCGGCGCTGCCGCCGGCCATCAGGAAGGTTAGGCGCTCGCGCGGCCAGCCAAAAGTCGGCGGCAGTTCCATGCCGTCCTGGGTTGCCAGCAGCCCTGATGATCCGGCCCCGACATAAACAAGGCGGGCATCCCCGGCTTTCAATCGGGTCACAATTGCCTGTGCCGCCGCGGCAATGGAAGGGAGGGCCGGGCGCACAGCCGCCACCGCGGCCATTTGGCTATCCCAAAGGGCGGACAGCACATCCTCGTCCCCCCAGGTATCCAACCCTTTGTATTTGGGCGATATCCGCTCTGACTCACGCATGGTTCCTACCAGTAACAAATCCAATCTAGATACCAATATAATACCAAATGGACATAATTGGCGACTCTTTTTTCAGAAATTTTTCACAAACACCACCACACCCTCAGTGAATCGAGTATATCATGCTGTTTTTATTGATATATTTATTTGTTGAATTTGAAACTATATGGAAATTGGTTTTAGAAACGAAATATTGGTCTCTTATTGGTATTGATTGAATTTGAAATCCTGTTACTATTGGTATCTAGAGTGTTAAAATAAAAAACCATAACGGACAGGCATAACATGACGGTCGAGATGTTCCTGGGCATTGATGGAGGCGGCACCAACTGTCGGGCGCGCCTGGTGGATGCGGATGGCACGGTCCTGGGCGAAGGACGGGCGGGCCCCTCCAATACCACCCTTGGTATTGACCAGGCCTTTGGCGAGATCCTGAAAGCCGCCTACGCCGCCTGCGACCAGGCCGGTCTGGATAAAAGCACCTTTTCCCATACCCATGCCGGTTTTGGCCTGGCCGGACTGCCCGATGGGCGCGACCGAAACCGGTTGCTAAACTATCCCCACCCCTTTGCGTCGCTCGCGGTCAATACGGATGCCCATACCGCCTGTCTGGGCGCCCATGGAGGCCGCAATGGCGGCATCGTCATTTTCGGGACCGGCAGCTGTGGCTATGCCATCCTTGAGGGCCGCGGCCATAATGTGGGCGGCTGGGGCTTCAGGCTCTCAGACCACGCCAGTGGTGCCTGGGTCGGTAAACGGGCCGTCCAGGCCGCTCTTCAATCCTTTGATGGCATCCTGCCCCCCTCCACATTGGCAGAGGACATCATGGCGGAATTTGCCAACAGCGCCGAACAAGCGGTGATCTGGGCAGAAACCGCCCGCCCGGTGGACTATGGTGCGATCGCCCCGAAAGTGGTCAGCCGTGCCGAAAGCGGGGATGCACTTGCCCGCAACCTGATGCTGCAGGCGGCAGAGGAAGCGACCCATCTGATCCAGGCCGTTGCAGCAAAAGGCGTGGCGCAGATTGCCTGCCTGGGCGGATTTTTCAAATATCTCAGCCCCTGGCTGCCGGACAAGATCAATCATCTGCTGGTCACCGCCAAAGGTGATCCGCTGGATGGCGCCATTCGAATGGCTCGCAACGCCCAGGCGGAGGGCAATACCAATGTATAAATCCGTAATGGACTCCCTGCGCGACGAAGCGGGCCTCGACAGCCAGAGTGCGACACCGCTTTACAAGCGGCTGCAGAACGGCATCCGCAATGCGGTGGAAAAAGGCGTCATCAAAGGCGAGGAGGCCCTGCCGCCCGAGAGGGATCTTGCCAACACACTTGGTGTTTCCCGGGTGACCGTACGCAAGGCGGTGGGCAATCTGGTGGAAGAAGGGCTGCTGGTCCAGCGCCAGGGAGCAGGCACATTCGTCGCCCAGCGCGTGGAACAGCCGCTTTCCAGGCTCACAGGCTTCACGGAAGACATGAAAGACCGCGGCATGGCACCCTCGGTCAAATGGCTGGACCGGGCCATTGGATTTGCCACGCCGGACGAGGCCATCGCCCTCAACCTGTCGCCCGGTGCCCCGGTCTCCAGGCTATATCGTATCCGTTATGCGGATGACAAACCCATGTGCCTGGAACAGGCCACCCTGCCCAGCGACATCCTGCCCGATCCGACGGAAGTCAGCCATTCATTGTATCTGGTGTTGGAAAAACAAAATAGCCGACCGGTGCGCGCACTCCAAAAACTGCGCGCCCAATTGTTCGAGATGGAACAGGCCCATCTGCTGCATGTGCAGCCCGGCACCGCCTGTCTCTATATCGAACGCCGCTCTTTCTTAAACAGCGGCCGGCCCATCGAATTCGTGCGCTCCTATTATCGGGGCGATTCCTATGACTTCATCGCGGAGCTGCAACTATGACCGCCTTACCAGAAATAAGGAACGACGCCATGACCCTGATGGAAAGCGAAGCCAGGGAAGCACCCGACGTGGTTGCGCGACAGCTGGCGGCCAACGAAGATGCCTGCACCCGTCTGGCCGACCATTTCAAGGACCGGCCGCTGCGCATGATTGCCACTTGCGCAAGGGGCAGTTCGGACCATGCCGCGGCTTATGCAAAATACCTGATGGAAACCGAACTGGGTCTGCCGGTGATTTCTTCCGCCCCCTCCATGGGATCAATCTATAACCGGCCGATGAATTTGCAGGATACGCTGTTCATCGTGATTTCCCAGTCCGGCAAAAGCCCGGATCTGGTGGCCAATGCGGCTTGGGCCAAACGCAACGGTGCCTTTATCCTGGCCCTGGTTAATGTGGAAGGCTCCCCCGTCACCGAGATCGCCGATATGGTGATCCCGCTTCATGCCGGTGCGGAAAATAGCGTCGCGGCGACCAAAAGCTATATTGCCTCCCTGACCGCAATCCTGCAGGTCACCGCCTATCTGAGCGGATCGGACACCTTGATCAATGCCGCCAAGGCCCTGCCGGACCAGTTGCGCCAAGCGGTCGATCTGAATTGGTCGAAAGCTGTCGTCCCTCTGGCGGCCAGCGATGACCTGCTGGTGATCGGGCGCGGTCTCGGCTTTGGCATCGCCCAGGAAGCGGCACTCAAATTCAAGGAGACCAGCGCGCTGCATGCCGAGGCCTTCAGCGCGGCGGAAGTCATGCATGGGCCTTTGGCCCTGGTCCAGGACCGTTATCCTCTGCTGGTCTTCAGCCAGCAGGATGAAACCCGTGATGGTGTGAAGGAACTGGTCACCAACCTGCGGTCCAAAGGCGCACGCGCCTTTGTCGCCGAAACCGAAGGCAAAAGCGATTGGCATTTGCCAATCGTGCCAGACATGCCCGCTGCCACCGCCCCGATCGCCATGATCCAGAGCTTTTACCTGCTGGTGAATGCCATTGCGCTGGCCCGTGGCTATGATCCGGACCGCCCGGCCAATCTTCAAAAAGTGACGGAGACCCTTTGATGGATCAGATCCTGGTCAATGGCCGGATTTTCGATGGCGAGGAAATCCTTGAGGATAAGGCGGTCCAGATTGCCGACAGCCGGATCGAAGGCCTGATCAACGCCGAAGACGGTCGGGGCGAGAGGATCGATCTTGATGGCCAGCTGCTGGCCCCCGGCTTCGTGGATGTCCAGGTGAATGGTGGTGGCGGGGTTATGTTCAATAACAGCACCACCCCCGAAGGCATCGCCACCATGGTTGAGGGCCATCGCCCTTATGGCAGCACCACCCTGATCCCGACCCTAATTAGTGATGATTGGTCTGTGATGGAGCAGGCGGCAGACGCCATGCGCACCGCCATCGCCGCCGATTTGCCCGGTGTCCGGGGCATTCATTTCGAAGGCCCTTATCTCAACAAGGCCCGCAAGGGTGTACATTCGGAAGAAATCATCCGCCCGGTGGATGACCGGGCCATTGGCCTGCTGACCGGCGGTGGCATGGGCATTGTTGTCCATACGCTTGCACCGGAATGTGTTGATCCCCGCTATATCCGCCAGCTTGATGAAGCCGGTGTTCGGGTTTGCGCCGGCCATACCGCAGGCACTTTCCGTGATATCGAGATCGCACTGGAAAACGGCCTGGCCGGTTTTACCCATCTCTATAACGCCATGTCGCCCCTGACCGGGCGTGAACCCGGTGTTGTCGGGGCCGCGATGGAAAATGACAGCGGCTGGTGCGGCATCATTGCCGATGGCTTTCACGTCCATGACGCCAGCCTGATCATCGCGATCAAATCAAAACCCCGGGGCAAGATCATGCTGGTGACCGATGCCATGGCAACGGTCGGCGCAGCAGAAAAAAGCTTCACACTTTATGGTCAGACCATCTATGCCGAAGGGGGCAAATGCGCCACTGCAGACGGCACCCTGGCCGGATCGGATCTGGATATGGCAACCGCGGTCAGAAATACCATCCACCGGCTGGGCCAGCCAATTGAGGAATCCCTGCGCATGGCATCGCTTTACCCGGCCCAATTCCTGGGCCTGGATGACCGAATCGGCCGGATCAAAGCCGGATATGATGCCGACCTTGTTCTATTGGACAGCGATTTTGCCGTTCAAAAGACCTGGATCAAGGGATCAGGGCAAAACCATCACTGATAAGGGATAAGCATGACGCAGCGGGTATTGATTGTCGGGCTCGGCAATATGGGGCTCAGCCATGCACGGGCCTATCACCGCCTGGACGGGTTCGAGATCGCGGGACTTTGCAGCCGCTCGGCCAGCACCATCACGGATCTAGATGAAGACCTGGCCACCTATCCCCGCTTTGACGAATATGAAACCGCGCTCAAAGAGTTGAAGCCGGATATTGTCTGCATCTGCACATGGCCCGATAGCCACGCGGATTTTGCCAGGAAGGCCTTTGCCGCCGGGGCCCATGTCTTCCTGGAAAAACCACTGGCCGAAACCCTGGAAGATGCCCGCACCGTCATTGCCGCAGCCACTAGCGCCAACCGCAAGCTGGTGGTTGGCTATATCCTGCGCCAGCATCCAAGCTGGCAGAAATTCATCGAGATTGCCCAGACTTTGGGCAAGCCGCTGGTCATGCGTATGAATTTGAACCAACAGAGCAGCGGCGCCATGTGGACCGTCCACAAGAACCTGATGAACAGCATCAGCCCGATTGTCGATTGCGGGGTTCATTATGTGGATGTCATGTGCCAGATGACTCGTGCAAAGCCGGTTTCCGTCCATGCCATCGGCGTGTGTCTGACGGAAGAGATCGCCCCCAATATGTATAATTACGGCCAGTTGCAGGTTCGTTTCGATGACGGATCCGTCGGCTGGTACGAGGCGGGCTGGGGCCCGATGATGAGCGAGACCGCCTTTTTCGTCAAAGACGTGATCGGCCCGGAAGGATCGGTCAGCATTGTCGCCGCCGAGCAATCGGGCCAGGGGCATCAATCGGATGATGTGAATGCCCATACCAAGACCGACCGGTTGCGCATCCATCATGCGGACCTGGACCATACCGGCCGTTTCCGCCATCAGGACGATCTGATAAGCATGAAGGAAGAACCGGATCACGACGCTCTTTGTGCGCGCGAGCAGGCTTATCTGCTGGAAGCGATTGAAAAAGACATCGATCTCACCAGCCATCTGGAAGATGCCCTGAATTCCATGGCCATCGTCCTGGCTGCTGATCAATCAGTAAGAACCGGCGAAGTCGTCAGGCTATAGCCGATCATTACTCAAAAAGCCGCTTGATCCCTGAGATCTGATACTCATACTTGCTTTATATTTATCAAATCGCTGCAAGATTGAAGAATTTTGGGGAAAGCAATATGGACTGGCTGACATTTATATCCAATCTGGTCAGCGCGCTGGCTTGGCCCGTCGCCGCCGTTACCGGATTTCTGATGCTGCGTAAACCGGTCCTGGCTTTGCTGCCCGGCATCACAAAAGTGAAAATCAGCGAATTTGAAGCCGAGTTTGCCAAAGATCTGCAACAGATCAAAAGACATACTGAGGCCGATAGCGACATTCAGGCCGTTCAGGATAAAGCCCTGCGGTCACGTGGTCAGGAGCTGTCCGACATGGCTACATTCGGCCCCAAAGCGGCTGTCCTGGAGGCCTGGATCGAATTGGAAACGGCGGCAAAATCCCTGCTGATGGCCCATGGCCAATCCCTGGATTATAACAGCCGCGCGCCATATCTGCTGATTGGCCAGATGCTGCAGGACCATGATCTGCTGGCGAACAAGGATCTTACAATTTATCACGAATTGCGCGACCTGCGGAACAAGGTGGCCCACTGGGACCATTTTCAGATCACTACCGAACAATCCCGGGAGTATGTGAAACTGGCCCTGCAACTGGCCGGGAAACTGGTCCCCCGAGGCGCGCATCAAGCAAAAGCGGTTAGAACCGGTTGATTCCGGCCCGGCAGATCTATCAGCGGCCCTTGTAACGATCCCACCAGCGCCCGGCATGATGCCGGGCCTGGTCAAGTTCGGTCTGGCTGAGATGCGGGTGCACGGTTTTGGAAAAGTCATGGGCTTTGTCATGGCCCAACTTGCCCGCAATGATCAGCCAGCCATAGGTCAGGACCGGGTCTTTTTCCACCAGCTTGCCCGACCAATAGGTGACCCCGATATCAAAGGCAGCCGCACCGTTGCCCTGCAGGGCCGAGCGCTCAAACCAATGAAGTGCCCGCTCACCGCTAGCCTGAACGCCTTTTCCCGTTGAATAGAGAATTCCTAAGAAAAGCTGGGCCGCATCATGCCCGCCATGGGCGGCTTTTTCAGTCCAGTAAAAAGCGCGCCCCTGATCCTTTGACAGGCCGTGGCCATGGGCATAGGCCTGGCCCATCAAATATTGCGCTCCCGATACTTCCTTTTGCGCCGCGCGCTCCAACAGCGGCATCGCCCGGCCATAATCCCGCGGCACCGCCTCGCCGGCATAATAAAGCCGTCCCAAATGATAATGCGCCTCCGGATGATCCTGGCCCTTTGACAATCCCTCATAGAGCTCCACCGCCTTTTCCGGATTCCGGCGGACACCAATACCTTTGAGATACATATCCGCCAAAGCCAGGATGGCCCTGGCCGACCCTTGTTCCGCCGCCGCCTTCATATACTTATAGGCTTCATGCGGCTTCTTTGGGGTACCGAAGCCGTCCCGATACATTACCGCCAGGTCTATCTCCGCCTCAAGAATGCCATTCGCGGCAGAGGCCTTGGCCCAATTGAAAGCGGCGATATGATCCGCCCTAATACCTTGCCCCCTGGCATAGAGGCGCGACAGGGTCAGCTGCGCCCCGCCATGGCCCGCTTCCGCCGCTTGTTTTGCCCAATGGAAAGCCTGGCGGTAATCCCTCTGATCCTTGTGGGCCAGACTGAAAAACAGCGCCAGTTCCGCCTGGGCATGATGATCACCGTCTTTCGCAAACGGTTCCAGCAGGGCAATGGCACGTTTGTGATCGCCCGCCCGAAAAGCCTGAATCGCATCCTTTTTCACATCCGCCAAGGCCCCGCCAAGGGCTGTGGCCAGCAACAATAACGACGCGAAACAAGTGACAATCGATTTCACGAACCGGGCTCCCTCGGCAACAATTCAGCTCCTACCGGTATAACGCCAATCACAACATCAAGTCCAACGGAACGGTATTTTCATAAACACAGTCTCACGATTTTGCGATTCAACGTTAATAGCCCCCGCCCCCTGTCGGTTTTATAGAGAATGGAGACGCATTACATTGAACAGGTAAATCCCATGGGAACGATTTTACGAACGATCAAAACTGCGGCGGCCATGCTGGCCGTCGTGACTCTGTCGGGCACCGGCCAGGCCGCCGAACCCACACGCATCCAGGTCACAGGCGAAGTGATCGACACTTGGTGCTATGTCACCGAGATCATGTATGCGGAAGGCACCGCCCATCATCAATGTGCGGTCTGGTGTGCAGTCGGCGGTATTCCGGTCAGCGTTCTTGGCGAAGACGGCAATGTCTATGTGGTGCTCCGGGTCGAAGATGAAGACACCAATGTGGCCAGTCCGCGCATGCTCACCGTTCAAAGCCACAAGGTTACCGTGGATGGTGACCTGATAGAGCGCGACGGGGTCAAATATCTAATCGTCACCCAGGTGGCCGACGATCAGGGCGTGGTGAACCTGACCCATGAAGAATACGGCATCATGCCGTTTGGAGAATGATCATGAAAAAAATCCTGACAGCCATCGCCGCCCTCACCTTCTCTTTCTCCGCCCAGGCCGCCAATGAATGGGGCATCGAGGGCGAGGAAAAAGCCCGCTTTGATGCCAAGGTCGTCGATATCCTCTGCGAGCTGACCGGCAACTGCCCCGACAATTGCGGGGATGGCAAACGCCAGCTCGGCCTGTTGAAAGAAGACGGCACCCTGGTCATGGTGGCCAAGAATTTTGATCCTTTCGCCGGAGGTGCTGATGATCTGGCCCCCCATTGCGGCAAGAAAATCACCGCCGACGGCTTGATGATCACCACAGCCCATATGCCAATCTTTGCAATCCAGTTCACCCGGCCGGAAGGCGGCAAATGGAAACGCGCCAATGCATTCGGGCAGAACTGGTCACAGGCCAATGGCGGCAAGAAGGCCGGCCAGTGGTTCCGGTCCGATGCCACGGTCAAAGCCCTGATTGAACAGGATGGGGTCTTTGGCATTCCGGGCCTGGAACCAGAGGAATAAACCATGCGATCCATCGCACAGCTGATCCTGGCGGGGCTGTTTTTCAGCCTCGCCGCCCTGCCCGCGAAAGCCGAAGAAACCGCCTTGCCCTTCCAATTCGGCGGCCCGTTCGAACTAGTGGATCACGAGGGCAAGCCCCGCACAGAGAAGGATTTCCGCGGTTCATTCATGCTGGTTTACTTTGGTTATACCTATTGCCCGGATATCTGCCCCACAGACCTTTTCCTGATGAACCAGGCGTTGGAGATACTGGGAGAGGATGCCAGGAAGGTGCAGCCCCTCTTTATCTCCGTTGATCCCGGCAGGGACCGTCCCGAGATCCTGAAAGAATATGTCGCCAATTTCCACCCCGGCCTGATCGGCCTGACCGGTTCGGAGAACCAGGTCAGAGCCGCCGCCAAGGCCTATCGGGTGCACCGGGTCAAGGTGCCGCAGCCGGATGAAGGCGAGGATGATTATCTGGTCAACCATTCCAGCCTCACCTATCTGATGGGGCCGGACGGTCACTTCCTGAGCCTCATTCCCCACGGCACTGCGCCGGAACGCATGGCTGAAATTATCGGGAAATACATCTCCCAGGGTACAGCAGGCAGTTAACACCCGCATCAAGTCCGGGATGACGGGTTCATCCGGTCAGGCAGCGCCAGGCATCCCAAACAGCCACCCGTTCCGCCACGATCTGATACCCGTCTCCTGTTGGGTGCAGACCGTCATTGGCCTTTAGCGCTGCCAGATAGCCCGCATCCCCCAGCAGTGGCGTAAACAGATCAAGATAGGGAATATCAAGCTCTGCCGCGAGACGAATGTAGTTCTGGTTCAATTCCCCGATCGCCTCATGGGTGAACAGGAATTCATATCCCGCCTCCGAAACAATCGGCATGACACTTTCATCCACCGGGGCCGGCCCTAACCACAAAACCTCGCCAAGGGATCCAGCCTTTTCCATGACTGCACGCACCGTTTCCAGAGTACGGCGCATGGGAACGCGCGGCGGGCCGCCATCGACACGGGCCACGTCATTCAGCCCGAAGGATGCAACAAGAGCACATTTCCCGTAATCGGGCAGACGTTCAAGACATTCGGCTTCCCAGCGTTTGGCCTGCATGCGGGTGGTCTGGCCGCGCACACCCAGATTATAAGCTGCCGGCCGACCCCCCTCTGTCGCCGGATAGGTCAAATCCATCAATCGACCGGGCCAGCCCAGGCCGGTTTCATCGCCCTGGCCCTCGGTCGTGCTGGCACCTAGGAAACAGATATGTGTCACGGCCATTTGAATATTCGCCTTTTCCCGTTAATCTGCTGAAAAGATTGCCCAAGCAACCGCCCCCGTCAACGGGTTACCCGGATCAGAAACCAGGACAGGCCTGTGCCTTATCTCAAAATCCAGACTCTGACCGCCCCGCCGCTCCAACCCGCCAGCCTGACAATGGAGCGCAGGGAATGTGTCACAATCCAGGGACCGTCCGGGTCGGGCAAAAGCCTGTTTTTGCGTGCCATCGCCGATCTCGACCCCAATCAGGGAACGGTGCAGCTGGATGGAAAGGACCGAAACGATTTTACCGCGCCCAAATGGCGTGAACAGGTTGGCTATCTGGCAGCGGAACCCGGCTGGTGGCTAGAAACCGCGCGGCCGCATTTCAAGAATCCGGTAGAGGTGCCGCTAGCCAAGCTTCATCTGGACAAAGATATCCTGGACCGCCCCCTGCTTCATCTCTCTACCGGCGAGCGCCAGCGCCTGGCCCTATTGCGGGCAATGGAACCGGAACCCTCGGTCCTGCTGCTGGACGAACCGACCGCCGCGCTGGATCCGGAAAGCACACAAGCTGTCGAACATTTGATCCGGTCTTTTATGGAACGAGGCGGCGCCATCCTGCTGGTCAGCCATGATGCGGAACAAAGCGCCCGGCTGGCGGATAAAAGCTATCGGATGGAAAAAGGGCAGCTGCATACCGTTGGGGGATCGTCATGACGGATTATATCCAGCTTGGTTATCTCGACCTGTTGCCCGCTGCCCTGCTGGTGATCTTCAATGCAGGCCTTTCCATTCTGATGCAGCTTGGCTTGTTGCGGGTCCTGGCGGTTTCCGTCATCCGGATGGTTATCCAGCTCAGTTTGATTGGCCTGATTCTCACCTGGCTTTTTGACAGCGCCAACCCGGTATTCATCCTCGGCATCGCCCTGGTCATGCTGTTGCTGGCCGGGCGCGAGGCTTGGGCCCGCCAGGATAAAAAATTCTCCGGAATTTGGGGCTATGGGATCGGCACGGGGGCGATGCTGATGGCGGCCAGCCTGGCCACCGCGGTCGGGCTTGGCTCCGCCATCCGGCCCGATCCCTGGTATATGCCGCAATATGCGATCCCCATGTTGGGCATGATCTTGGGCAACTGCTTGACCGGGATCAGCCTGGGGCTCGACACCCTGACCGCCACGGCACTTCGTGAACGCCAGGCCATTGAAAGCCGCCTTGCCCTGGGCCAGCCGCGCCTCATCGCCCTGTCCGGCGTCACGCGCCAGGCCATGCGCACCGGCATGATGCCGATCATCAATTCCATGGCCGCCACCGGTATCATCTCGCTGCCGGGCATGATGACCGGCCAGATCCTGGCCGGGGTCGAACCCATGCAGGCGATCCAGTATCAGATGTTAATCATGTTCCTGATCTTCGGCGGTACGGGGCTTGGCGTCATCACTGCCGTCGGGCTTGGCATCTTGCGCCTGACCGATCAGCGGCACCGGCTGCGCCTCGATCGTTTGCAATAAGGGCGACTGCTATTTTTCCCCCTTGCTGTACGCCCGTAATACTGTAGGTTGGGCGATTAGAATATTTGGGGAACAAATCCATGGCGGACATGACGGCTGCACCGGCGCGGGATAACCTGCGCGGCATTCTTTACATGAATATCGGGATCTTCCTGCTGTCGGTCATGGATGCGGTGGCCAAATGGCTGGTGGAGGCGGATTATCCGGTGATCCAGATCCTGGCGGTACGGGGCTGGCTGATCACCATAGCCATGCTGTTCTGGGCACAGATGCGCGGCGGAATCATCCCCACGCTGAAAACCAGCCGCTGGAAAATGCATGCGATCCGGACCACGATCGGCATTGCCGCGCCCTTTTGTTTTTTTACCGCGCTGAAAACCATGCCGCTGGCCGATGCCACCGTTATTTTCTTTGCCGCGCCCTTCATCATGACCGCCTTGTCCGTTCCTTTGCTGAAGGAAACCGTCGGCCCGCATCGCTGGGCAGCTGTGATTGTCGGTTTCATCGGGGTTGTCATCGTCATGCAGCCGGGGTCCGATGCCTTCCAGTTCACGGCGCTCATCGTTTTCATCGGCTGCGTCGCCTATGCGTTGATCAATATCATGACCCGCTGGCTCAGCAGCACCGACAGTGCCTTCCAGATTGTTTTCTATTTCAATCTAGGCACCGCCCTGATCGCCAGCGCGATCGCGCCTTTCTTCTGGACGTCCATGACCTGGGAACATTTTGGTGTGGTTGGCCTGATGGCGACCCTGGCACTGGCCGGCCATATCTATATGACCATGGGTTTCCGGGTGGGTGAAATCAGCGTGATCGTGCCGTTTGAATATACATCGCTGATCTGGTCGGTGCTGATCGGATATTGGGTCTGGAACGACCTGCCGGCGGAACATGTCTGGCTTGGGGCCGCGATCATCATCGGCGGGGGGCTTTACATCATCCACCGGGAACGGCCGCGTAAACCGAAGGTCATTCTTCCGGATGTGTGACATCCAACCCGATTATTCGCTTATCCCACCCCGGTTTGTCAGCTTAATGCCTTCCTTTGCATTGTGTTGTCGGTTGCTGTGGTATAAGGATGGAAAAAATATGTATCGGTCGTGAACACAGGGGGAAACGGTCGGAACATATGAAGAGAAACATTAGAATAGACGGAGGACGCCCTTGTCGAACCAAACCTCGGGTGGCTTGACCGACCGGAACAGTTTTTCCTATGAAGAGCTCATCGAATGCGGAGAAGGCAAACTGTTCGGCCCCGGCAATGCTCAATTGCCACTGCCCAACATGCTGATGATGGACCGGATTGTCTCGATCACCCAGGACGGTGGCGAGCATGGCAAGGGGCATATCCTGGCAGAGCTGGATATCAAACCCGATCTCTGGTTCTTTGACTGCCATTTCCAAGGCGATCCCGTCATGCCGGGCTGCCTGGGCCTGGATGCCATGTGGCAGCTGGTCGGGTTTTTCCTCGGCTGGATGGGCGCACCAGGCAGAGGCCGCGCGCTGGGTGTGGGCGAAGTGAAACTGTTCGATCAGGTTCTGCCGTCCGCCAAAAAAGTCACCTATGAAATCAACCTGAAACGCGTGATCATGCGCAAGCTGGTCATGGGCGTTGCCGACGGCATCATGAAGGTGGACGGCAAGCCCGCCTCCGAAGCCCGCGACATGAAGGTTGGCCTGTTCATTCCGGAAAGCACCTGACGGACACCGGATTAAACCAGACGGGACGGCCTGCGATTGTCGCAAAACACCGTCCCGGTCATTCAAGATATGCTAAGGGAGCACCGCATGCGTCGAGTAGTCGTTACCGGGATCGGTATCGTATCCAGCATCGGAAACAATCAGGAAGAAGTGCTGGATTCGCTGAAAAACGGCCGGTCGGGAATTTCTTTCTGCGAAGATTACAAAGAGCGCGGTTTCCGCAGCCATGTCCATGGCGATATCAAGGGTTTGAATATCGAAGACCATGTGGACAAAAAGCTGATGCGCTTCATGGGTGATGGCGCAGCCTACAACTATATCGCCATGCAGCAGGCAATTGCCGATGCCGGCCTGACCGAGGCGGAAGTCAGCCACGAACGCACCGGCCTGATCATGGGATCCGGCGGTCCGTCCACAAAGAATATGTTGTGGGCCTGGGACACGGCGCGGGAAAAATCCGCCAAGCGGGTCGGCCCCTTCATGGTACCGCGTATCATGTCCTCGACCAATTCAGCGACATTGGCGACCCCTTACCATATCAAAGGCGTGAACTATTCCATCAGCTCCGCCTGTTCCACATCCGCCCATTGCATCGGCAATGGCGCAGAACTGATCCAGTGGGGCAAGCAGGATATCGTCTTTGCCGGCGGCGGCGAGGAACTGGACTGGACCATGACCGTGGTATTTGACGCCATGGGCGCACTTTCCTCCAAATATAACGACACCCCGGAAAAGGCCTCACGCGCCTATGACGCCGACCGTGACGGCTTTGTGATTGCCGGCGGCGGTGCCACCGTGGTGTTGGAAGAATTGGAACATGCCAAGGCCCGCGGCGCGACGATCTATGCCGAAGTGGTCGGCTATGGTGCCACATCCGACGGTTATGACATGGTTGCCCCCAGCGGTGAAGGCGCGGTGCGCTGCATGAAACAGGCACTGGACGGCATCAATGATCCGGTTGCCTATATCAACGCCCATGGCACCTCCACCCCGGTTGGCGATACCAAAGAATTGGAAGCGGTTCGCGAAGTGTTTGGTGAAGACCTTCCGGTGATCGGCTCCACCAAATCCCTGACCGGACACAGCCTTGGTGCCACCGGTGCCCAGGAAGCGATCTATTCCATGCTGATGATGAAGAACCGCTTCATCGCGGAAAGCATCAATATCGAAAACCTGGATCCGGGTGCGGAAGGCATGAAGATCGCCACAAGCCGCATTGATGACGTGGATCTTGATTTGGTGCTGTCCAACAGCTTTGGCTTCGGGGGCACCAACTGCACCCTGGCATTGAAACGCTTTGAAGGTTGATCAGGTCATGAGTGAACAAGAAAAACAGGGAATCATGGCCGGCAAGCGCGGCATCGTAATGGGTGTCGCCAATGACCATTCCATCGCCTGGGGCATCGCCCAGGCCCTGGCCAAACATGGCGCGGAACTGGCCTTCACCTATCAGGGGGACACCCAGGCCAAACGGGTGAAGCCATTGGCGGATTCCATCGGTTCCGAGATTTGCATCAGCTGTGACGTGGAAAACGACCAGGATATCCAGCGCGCCTTTAACGACGTGGCCGATAAATGGGGCTCTGTCGATTTCGTGGTCCATGCTATTGCCTATTCCGACAAGAATGAGCTGAAAGGCCGTTATGTGGATACCACACGGGATAATTTCGCCCGCACCATGGATATCTCCTGCTACAGCTTCACCGCGGTCGCCAAGGCCGCCGAAGCGGTCATGCCCAACGGCGGCAGCCTGATCACGCTTTCCTATGCCGGGTCCGAGCGCGTCATGCCATCCTACAATGTCATGGGGGTTGCAAAGGCGGCGTTGGAGGCCTCTGTCCGCTATCTGGCAACCGATCTTGGTTCCAAGCAAATCCGCGTCAATGCCATTTCTGCCGGCCCGATGCGAACCCTGGCGGGCTCCGCCATTTCTGGCGCCCGCTTTGTCTATAACTGGCAGGGTGAGAACTCGCCGCTGCGCCGGAACATCACGCTTGATGATCTGGGCGGCTGTGCACTTTATTTCCTCTCCGACCTCTCCACCGGGGTGACCGGGGAAACCCACCATGTGGACAGCGGCTATCACGTGATTGGCATGGCTGTTCCCGAGGCTTGACGCCGGGTTTATAAACAGGCAAACGGGTCCGCAGTATGAGATACAGCGGGCCCGTTTTTCTTTGCGCCCGTTTTAATGACAGGGAATAGGCCTATGCATCTGCTGGCAGCGACACCGGGCGCGGTGGACGACGGATCGGAAGCGATCGACCTGGGACAGACTCCGGGCGATATTGTCATCCTGACGGCAGCGGATACCGAGATTGCCTGTCTGGCCGCCGCTCAGGCGCAGATCCTGAAAGACAATCCGGATGCACCCAGCGTGCGTGTCGCAAACCTTCTGCATTTGGGCCATAATTATTCCGTCGATCTATATGCGGAAGAGATTATAGCCAATGCCAAACTGGTGGTCGGCCGCCTTTTGGGGGGTCGCTCCTACTGGGAATATGGTGTCGAGCAGATCACCGCGCTCTGCCGTAAGAAGAAAATCCCGCTCACCTGGATTCCCGGCGATGACCAGCCCGACGCAGAACTGGCAGGGCTTTCCTCGCTCGCCCAGGATGCCAGTTACCGCCTGTGGCAATATTGCGTGCAGGGTGGTGTGGATAACGCAATCAATTTCCTGAAATATGCCGGCACATTGATCGGCCGTGAGACAGACTGGCTGGAACCGGCCCCGTTGCTTCGGGCCGGGATCTATTGGCCGGGCCTGACCCAGCCACAGATCAGCGACCTGCCCTGGGTCGCAGGCCGCCCGGTGGCCGCCATCACCTTCTATCGCGCGCTCTACCAGGCCGCCAATACCCGCGTGCTGGATGCCATGATCGAGGCACTGGACAAGGCCGGGGTCAACGCCCTGCCGCTTTATGCCGCAAGCCTCAAGGACCCGGTGGTCGCCGCCACGGTTGAGGAATTGCTGCAGGAAGCCGGAACCGGTGCCATCCTGAACGCCACCAGCTTTGCCATCTCGACCCCCGGTGCGGAAAAATCCCAAACCCCGTTCGACAGCTTGGACTGTCCCGTGTTCCAGATGGTCTTTTCCGGCGGCAACGAGGATTTGTGGCACGAAAACACCAACGGGCTCTCCGCCCGCGACATCGCCATGAATGTTGCCCTGCCGGAAGTGGATGGGCGCATCCTGTCCCGTGCGGTTTCCTTCAAAGGCCTGGCCCAGCGGGACGAAAACATCCAGGCGGATCTGGTGGAGTATCAACCGGTCGAGGACCGCTGCGCCTTTGTCGCCGATCTGGCCGCCAACTGGCTAAAACTGCGGAATTTGAAAGCGGCCGAACGAAAGGTGGCCCTGGTTTTCGCCAATTACCCGAACCGCGACGCCCGGCTTGGCAACGGCGTTGGCCTCGATACCCCGGCAGGCGCTATGAATGTGCTCCATGCGCTGAAAAAACAGGGCTATATGGTTGATATCCCCTTTGCCGACAGTGACGCCTTGATCAACCACCTCGCGGCAGGACCAACCAATGCGGAATTTGAGGGCCGCGAAATCCGCGAGACCCTGGATCTTGCCGACTATCAGGCCTTCTTTGACAATCTGCCGCAGGCTGTACGCGACCAGATTACGGAAAAATGGGGAGCGCCCGAGCAAGATCCCTTCTTCATGGCGGATAGCAGTGTCTTTGCGCTCTCCGTCTTCCGGCTCGGCAATGTGGCAATCGGCCTGCAGCCCGCAAGGGGGTATAACATCAACCCGGTCGAGACCTATCACAGCCCCGATCTTGTGCCGCCCCATGGCTATTTGGCCTTCTATGCCTGGATGCGTAACCGGTTCAACGCCAACGCCATTATCCATATGGGCAAACATGGCAATATGGAATGGCTGCCGGGCAAATCGGTGGCCTTGTCTGAAGAATGCTTCCCCGAAGCGGTCTTTGGTCCGCTGCCCCATCTCTATCCCTTTATTGTCAATGATCCGGGCGAAGGCACCCAGGCCAAACGCAGAGCGCAGGCGGTGATCATCGATCATTTGACCCCGCCGCTGACCCGGGCGGAAAGCTATGGCCCGCTCAAAGACCTGGAACAATTGGTGGATGAATATTTCGAGGCCGCCGGTGTCGATCCGCGCCGCCTCAAGATACTCAAGCGCGAAATCCTGGACCTGACCCGCTCTATCGGGCTGGACAAGGATTGCGGCATTGAGAAAAACGCCAGTGACGAAGATGCCCTGGCCCAGCTGGATAACTATCTCTGTGAACTAAAAGAGCTGCAGATCCGCGACGGGCTGCATATCTTCGGGGCCTCCCCGGACGGGGAATTGCTGGATAATCTGCTGGTGGCGCTGGCCCGCGTCCCGCGCGATACCGGCGAAGGCGCAGATGCCTCCCTGCACCGGGCTTTGGCCAAGGATCTGGCGCTGGGGGATGATTTCGACCCGTTGGATTGCCAGATGGGGGACGCCTGGCACGGTCCAAAACCAGCTGCTTTGGATCTAGTCGAGGCCCCCTGGCGCACCAAAGGCGATGTGGTGGAACGGCTGGAGGCGCTGGCGCTGGCATTGGTCCAGGACAAACAAGCCGCACCCGGCGCACATTCCGCCGCTGTTTTGGAAAAGATCCGGTACCATCTGCGCCCCACCGTGGAAGCCTGCGGCACGGCGGAGATTGACGGTATCCTGACCGGTCTGGACGGCCGTTATGTCCAGCCCGGCACCTCTGGCGCACCCACACGGGGCCGCCCGGATGTCCTGCCCACCGGGCGCAACTTCTATTCGGTGGACACAAGGACCGTGCCCACCCCCGCCGCCTGGAAACTGGGCTGGAAATCGGCGCAGTTGTTGGTCGAGCGCCATGCCCAGGAACATGGTTCCTATCCCAAACGGGTGGCGTTGAGCGCCTGGGGAACCTCCAACATGCGCACCGGCGGCGATGATATCGCCCAGGCGCTGGCCCTGATGGGCGTCCAGCCGACCTGGGACCCGGCCAGCCGACGGGTGACCGGGTTCGAGATCCTGCCCGTTGATATCCTGGACCGACCCCGGGTCGATGTGACCCTGCGCATCTCCGGCTTTTTCCGTGATGCCTTCCCCGGCCTGATCGATCTGGTCGACAGTGCGGCACGCGCGGTTTCCAAACTGGATGAAGCGGAAGCCGACAATCCACTAGCCGCCAGCTGGAAGCGGGAAAAGGAAGAGCTGATCAATGGCGGCATAGCTGCAGAGGATGCGGAAAAGCGGGCGGGTGCGCGTATTTTCGGCTCCAAGCCCGGCGCCTATGGTGCGGGACTGCAGGCATTGATTGATGAAAAAGGCTGGGAAAGCGAAGACGACCTGGCCAAGGCCTATGTGGCCTGGGGCGGCTACGCCTATGGCGCAGGGGCCACGGGGGAGGCCGCGCACGGCCTGTTCGAACGCAGGCTTTCCACTGTGGAAGCGGTCCTGCACAACCAGGATAACCGCGAACATGACTTGCTGGATTCGGACGATTATTACCAGTTCGAAGGCGGCATGACGGCGGCTATCCGCATGCTTTCGGGCGACCAGCCCACCGTTTACCACAATGATCATTCCCGGCCGGAAAGCCCGCAGATCCGGACGCTGGAAGAGGAAATCGGCCGGGTGGTGCGCGCCCGCGTGGTCAATCCCAAATGGATCGATGGCGTAATGCGCCATGGTTACAAGGGTGCCTTCGAGATGGCCGCTACGGTGGATTATCTCTTTGCCTTTGCCGCCACCGCCAAATGCGTCGGCGACCATCATTTCGATGCGGTTTATGAAGCTTATCTCGCCGATGACCAGGTGCGCGATTTCCTGGAAAAACATAATCCGGACGCGCTTAAAGACATCGCCGATCGGCTGCGCGAGGCGCTCGACCGGGGTCTGTGGTCAACCAAACATAACCAGGCGTTTGATTTGCTGGGGGAATGGTCGGGTAACTCCGAGAGCTGACTGCTCAGCTCTGCGGGCGATAACGGGCCAGGATCCGGTCAAACACCCCTTGCGTTCGAAGCCTGTTCACCGTTTCGGTGACCCTTTTCAGGGCCGCATTGTCCTTGAAATGCTTTGTTTTATGGATCCAGGCCTCCAGGGGCGTGGCGACCACGGGCGGGCTGTAATCGGCGGCATTAAAACCCGCATGGGTTACATAGAAATTATAGTCGAGATCCAGCAATATCCCGGCTTCCACCCGGCCCGCAGTGACCATTTTCAAGATCACATTGTCGGGCACCTGTAGCTTTTCGATTTTTGGATTGTCCGAAAAACCGGCAAAGCAGCAGCCGCCGATGCCGATGGCCGCCCGGTGGCCGTTTAGATCCGCATAGCCGGTGAATTGGCTCTCTTTCCGACCGACAATTACAATACCCGTCTCCTGATGCACCAATACCACCCGGTGATAGGGTTCGTGCCCATTGCCCATATCCAGGAATTTCTGACCCAGATTGGTGGTGAACAGGGTGAGATCCGTCTCACCTATATCCAGTCTGCGAAATATCCTGGGCAATGGCAGGACCAGCAATTCGGTATCCTGCCCCAGTGACGCCACTATCCGGGTCATGATGTCGAACCACGGTCCGGTATATTGCCCATTGTTGTCCTTGTAGGTCAGGCCGCCCCATTCCACGACCGCCAGGCGCAACGGCTCCGCCCGAGCCGGACGATCGGCTGACAGGCCGATCAAAACTGTAAACATCAAGGTAAGTAGCGAAAAAAACGGACGCAATAGAGCCTCTCAAACAGAGCGGATGTATCGAAGATACCCACCAAGCCGTTTATACCCAATCAGCTGATAAAGCTTGGTTAACGTGCATCATAGCCTGGAAAGCCGGTAAATTTAGATAAAATCCGTGACGATGATCACGGACAGAAGGCCTTTGATCTGCTAGTGTAGTTAACAGTTGAGACCCAAAGGTTAGAAAACCGAAGGACCGTAATCATGGCCATTGATGCCTTGAACATTGCCGTTTCCGGGCTGAAAGCCTCGTCAAAACGGGTTGAAGCCACCGCCAGCAACATCGCCAATCACCGCACGGTGGGTGAGGTTGGAACCTCGGTGGATGAAAATGGTGTGTATCAGGCAGTGGATGTGGTCCAAACCTCCCAGGAACAGGGCGGCACCTCTGCGTCCTTCGTTTCCCGCGATCCGAAGAGTTTTCTGGCCTATGACCCCAATTCGCCGCTGGCCAATGATGAAGGCCTGGTGGAAGCCCCCAATGTGGATTTGGGCGAAGAACTGGTCAATTTGATTACTGCGGAAAACAGCTACAAGGCCAATGCCAAGGTTTTGGAGGCCGCGGCTGAGCTGGAAGAAGAGGTCCTGGATATAAAATCCTGAGCTAGCTCCAGTCAAATCCAGTCTAAAATGGCCGGGGCGATGCCCGGCCTTTTGTGATTACCTAACAGCCTTTTAGTCTTATCACGCGCCGGTGTCGCGGGCACGTTTTCGCCTGGAATGCCGCGACCACATATTCAATGCTTCAATCAGGGCTGAAAAGGCCATGGCCGCATAGATATAACCTTTCGGCACATGAACCCCAAAACCATCCGCAATCAATGTGGTACCGATCAGCATCAAAAAGCCAAGGGCCAGCATGATGATGGTCGGATTGCCTTCAATGAATTTCGCCAACGGATCAGCCGCGATCAACATCACTGTCACTGCCAGCACCACCGCCCCAACCATGATCGGAATATGGTCAGTCATCCCGACCGCAGTAATAATGCTGTCGATAGAAAAGACCAAATCCAAAACCAAAATCTGACCGATCACCGCTGTCATGGTGGCAGTCACCGCAGACGCGCCTGCCCCTTCCATTTCCGTATCTGGATCCACACGATGATGAATTTCCTTGGTCGCTTTCCAGACCAGGAATAATCCGCCCGCAATCAGGATAATATCTCGCCAGGAAAAGCCTTGCCCAAACGCGGTGAGAACCGGTTCAGTCAGCTGCACGATAACGGCCACCGTTCCCAGAAGGCCAAGTCGCAGGATTAGGGCCGCGCCGATACCAAGTTTTCTCGCTTTCGAGCGCTGTTCCTCGGGTAGTTTATTCGTCAAAATTGAAATGAAGAGAAGATTGTCGATGCCAAGCACAATCTCCATGGTGGCGAGGGTGGCAAACGCTACCCAGGCAGCCGGATCTGTGGCAAGCGCGAGAATATAGTCCATTTCTTTTCCTGGATTGACATTCTATGGATCAGGTTCCCGCAGATGATGCCAGCCTTGACACAAACCGTCGAGTATTCCCTATCAGCAGGTGCCTTTTTTGGCCTGACCCGGCGGACAGAATTTACCGTCTTTCTTCGCCCCGTCATCATCCACATCACCGGTTTCAACGGTGACAGCGCCTTCCTTGCCTTTGGCGGAAACCTGGCAGGCCGACAGGGATCCTGCGGTAAAGGCTGCGAGTGTGAGCATCATCAAGATCCGGATCATAAAAATACTTCCTTTTTGCTATGGGCTTCTGCCACTCCTGCACAAATCAGTTTATAGAAAGATTTGAGCGCTTTCTACTGCCTGCTACAAACAGATTATGTCTTCATTGTGACCGGCATAGCTTTTTTTGGCCGTCGCCCGGTTCCTGGTGGCATAACAATAGGCGCAACCATGGGGGCAGCTGTCATAGCGACCGATATCCCGACTTTCCGCGCAAAGACAGCCTGCACGATTGCCCTTTTGCCGGGATTTGAACGATTGCCCGCCCAGATCCGCCAAGCGGTTGGCGTCAATGCAGGCAGCACCCGTCATACCGTCCGCCAATAGATCCGGTTGGGAGCAGAGAGTTGCCGCCATGCCGTGCCTTTTGGCAATCCCAGCCAGTTTTGCCAGCAATGATCGTTTCTCCGCCACCTCCGGATCCCGCCAGCCAAACCCGCCGGAACGCGCGGCCTGATCCATATTGCGCTTTGTTTTGCTATAAAGATGCACAAAGGACAGCACCACCTCGTCCGTCACCCCTTCCATCCGGGCGGCAAGACCTGCGAAATTTTCCAGATGCCATTCCGGCGGGGTCAGATCGGTGACCACCACCGGATCATAACGCCAGACCACCGACCGAGCGCCAAACCGACCGGCAAGCGCCCTCATATCCGCAATCGCCCGGTCTGCTGCGATCACGCTGGTTTCCAGGGCTCTTGGATAGTTGGTCATGGTGAATTGAACAATGAAAGGTGCCACCTCGCGCACAAGATCCAGCTCCGCCATCAAAGGTGCCATATTCCTGGTCCAGAAGACAACACCATCCACGTCATCGGGAGCAAGGGAAACCCGGTAATCCCGGCCGCCATAGGGGTTTTTGACAAAGACTTCACACGCCCGAAGGCGGTTTAGAAACCAGGGCGCATAAAAGGCCGGAATATCGGTACGGTAGCTGGCGGAAACGATCACGGCACCATAATCACTTTCATCTGTGACCCGGATTATAAACAGCTTGGCCGGGATGAGACAGCCGCCCATCCTTCTTTTTCTTTGATTTCCAAGCAATCTGGCGCTACCAAAGTCCTTCTGGGAGTTTATTACGTTAGGGGGCATCGCGATGTCCAACAGGTCTCTGGACGATCTGCGCCGCGAAATTGATGAGATTGACGACGCCATTCATGAATTGATCATGAAGCGGGCCGACGTGGTCCAGCATGTGGCTGCGGCCAAGGGAATTGCCGAAAGGAACGATCTGCCGATCCGCCCGGCGCGCGAAGCAGCCATGCTGCGCCGTCTGGCCGCCCATCATCGCGATCCCTTCCCGTTCGAAGCTCTGGCCCGGATCTGGCAGGAAATGATCGCCGCCTTCACCCAGATCCAGAACCAATATTCCATCGCCGTTTATGTGGATGACGATCATCAGAGCATGTGGGATCTGGCGCGCGACCAGTTCGGCGCCCAAACGCCGATCACGGCCTTTCCCAGCACACGCGAAGCCCTGGCCCAGGTTTTTGAGGGCCGGGCCGGTGTAGCTGTGCTGCCCCTGCCGACGGTGAAAAACATGTATCCCTGGTGGACCGCTTTGGCGGTAGCCAACGCGCCCAAGGTTATTTCACGCCTGCCATTTGCCGGGGTCGGCAATGTCCGGGGCACGCCGATGGAAGCCCTCGCCGTTGCCTCGATCCCCCTCCAGCCGACCGGGCGGGACCGCACCTTGCTGGTGATCGAAAGCACGGATCAAATGAGCCATGCGGGCCTGGAAAAGATCCTCAAAGCCGCCAAACTGAACGCGGTTTATACGACATCCGCCGATGTGGAAGGCTGGATGAACCTGGTGGAGCTGGATGAATATCTGGAGGCAGATGACCCGCGCCTGGAAATGCTGGAAGTGCGCGATTCCATTCAGCGCACCCACATCATCGGCCATTATGCCGATGTGATCCGGTCCCAGGATTTCCGCAAGATGTATAAGAAGTAATCTTACTGACAGCCACCGTCCCAAGCGTATCTTTTCGGAGTAAGACCCATGCCCCTCGTGCCGCGACCAGGCATCGAAAAAGCCCCGCTCTATATCCCCGGCAGCCACCATGTGGAAGGCGTTGCGGAACCCGCAATCCTGTCGGCCAATGAAAACCCGCTGGGTCCGGGACAGGCGGCCATTGATGCCTATCATGGTGCCGCCGACGCACTGTTCCGTTATCCGGAAGGCGGCGCGGTTGATTTGAGGGCGGCAATCGGCAAGCGGTTCGGCCTCAATCCGGACCAGATCACCTGCGGCGCCGGTTCCGATGAAATCATCACCATGCTGACCCGCATTTTCGCTGGCCCCGGCGATGAAGTGCTCTATTCCGAGCATGGTTTCCTGATGTATCCGATCAACGCCCTCCAGGTGGGCGCGACCCCGGTCAAGGCACCGGAAAGCAACCTGACCACCGATGTGGATGCCCTGCTGGCGGCGGTCACCGATAAAACCAAGATCGTCTTTGTCGCCAACCCGAATAACCCGACGGGCTCCTATATCCCGTCCGCAGAATTGAAGCGCCTGGTGGAAGGGTTGCCGGACAATGTGCTGTTGGTGATAGATGCCGCCTATTCGGAATATGTCTGCAAGAATGACTATAACGACGGTGTTGAACTGGTGGATAAATACCAGAATGTCGTCATGACCCGGACTTTTTCAAAAATCTTTGGCCTGGCCGCCCTGCGCCTGGGCTGGGTCTATGCGCCGCCGAAAATCACCGAGCTTTTGAACCGCACACGCGGCCCGTTCAATGTGGGTGTGCCGGCACAGATCGCCGGTGCCGCCGCCATTGCCGATCTCAGCCACACGGATAAATCCATCTCTCATAACGACAAATGGCTGAGTTTCATGACCACCGAGTTTGAAAATCTGGGCATTCAGGTGCCGCCTTCGGTCGGCAACTTCCTGATTGCCGGGTTCGGGGATAAAGATACTGCCGACCGCGCCTATAACCATCTGCGCAGCAATGGTGTCATTGCCCGTCAAATGGGCGGCTATGGCCTGGCGGATTATGTGCGCATCACCGTCGGCCTGGAAAAAGAGGTTCGGCTCTGCGTGGATATTATGAAGGAATTCAAGGGGTAAGCATGGGCGTTCTGTTTGACCGCGTCTGTCTCATCGGGCTTGGCCTGATCGGTTCCTCCATGGCACGTGCCATGAAACGGGGCGGTTTGGCAGGCCATATCGTGGGCGCGGCCCGCAGCGCCGACACACGCGAGAAATCTCTGGAATTGGGTTTTGTCGACAGCGTTTCCGACAATATGGCGGAAGCGGTTGAAGGGGCGGACCTGATTGTGATCTGCACACCCTTGGGAGCATACAAAGCCGTGGCCAAGGCCATTGCCCCTGCCCTCAAGAAAGGCGCCATCATTACCGATGTAGGATCCTGCAAATCCCAGGTGATCGCCGATATCAACGCGCATAGGCCCGACGGTGTGCACCTTATCGCCGGGCATCCCATCGCGGGTACGGAAAATTCCGGCCCGGAAGCTGGCTTTGCCGAACTGTTCGACGGGCGCTATGTGATCCTGACCCCGGAAGCGAAAGCCGACAAGGGCGCGCTGAAAAAGGTCGAGGCGCTTTGGAAGGCCATCGGCTCCCAGGTGGAGGTTATGTCACCCGAACATCACGACCGGGTTCTGGCCATCACTTCCCACCTGCCGCATCTCATTGCCTATACCATCGTCGGTACCGCCAGTGATCTGGAAAACCAGCTGCACCGGGAAAATGCCGATGCGGACGATCTGGTCAAAACCAATGAGGTTATCCGCTATTCCGGCTCCGGCTTCCGTGATTTCACCCGGATTGCCGGATCCGACCCTACCATGTGGCGGGATGTTTTCCTCACCAACCGGGAAGCAACACTGGAGATGCTGGGCCGGTTCCAGGAAGATCTGGTCGCCCTGCAGCGCGCGATCCGCTGGGGCGAGGGCGAGAAACTGCATGACTGGTTCACCAGGACGCGCGAGATCAGGCGTTCGGTCGTAAACCAGCCGTCCCGCTCACCGGATGCGGATTTGACCGAATAGGCAAGAGAGCAGCGCCAAGGCTCGTCATTCCATATTTGGCGCAGGCAAAATTGAATTCAGCCAAGACATGGACCGCATCGAAGCTGCTTTCCGCCGGCTATTCGTAATGATCCATCCGACGGGTTAGCCCCGCTTGCCTGAAAATTTCTTCAATCCTGCCTGTATCGTCGATCTGCTTCATTCCCTTATTGAAGGCTGAAACAATCCCCTCACCGTCCATCAGGGTTTTGGAAACAACCAGATGAAGCGTGGTTACTCGCACCGGTTTTTCATCATAGGGGACTACCATATCCCTGAATTCAGGTAATTGTTCTTTCAACAAGGCCCGTCCCACATTGATTTCCACCAGCGAGATATCGATCCGGTCATGGGCAAGTTTGCGCAGATTATGGTAATCGGTTGCCACATGTTCCACCTGGATCAGGCCCGTATCCTGCGCATGATGAAACTCTTCTCCGTAAAAATAGCCGATGGTCGCACCGATCCGATATCCTGTGAGGCTTTCATAGCCGTCCCAGGTGAAATCACGGGTGGATCGGTGAAAAAACACCTCTCGGGTGACAATCACCGGGTCGGAATAAAGGAAACTCTCGGCTCTTTCTTCCGACCAGGACCAAACCACACTGCCGTCCCATTCGCCTCGCTCGGCCAGGACAAGGGCGCGTTTCCAGGGAAAGAAACCGTAATTGACCAGATAGCCGGAGGCGGCAAAGGCTTCGGTCACAATGCGCGAGGCAACACCATAGCCCTCTTTTTCCTCCGTCAGGAAAGGCGGAAACTCCCCATTGGTCAGACGGATAACCTGGCTTTGCGCCCAGGATTGGCAGGGGGGCAGCAAGAAAAGCAGCAGGACCATTCGCAAGAGATTTCGCATGTCATTGCCCCAATCAGCCCAAGAGAAAGGCAGCCTAACATATCAAAGTTAACCGGGGCCTAATCGGGAAGCGCAATGACTGCACCCGGCCGGGGACAGAGCCACCGGCCAGGTGCCCAGCGGTTTAGTTGGACGGGATCACCGCATCATTCACATAGGTCACTGGCAGCCAGTCATAGCTGTCACCATCCGCCCGCAGGCGGCCGAACCCCGGGAAGGAAACATGGGCCGGCGCCACCAGGGTGCCGTTCTTTGCTGCGTCGGCAAAGACACGCTTGCGCTGGGTCTCCGCTGCTTTGGGGTCGATATCAAACAGAATGGTAACCGAAGGATCGGGGAACTGGACTTCGGCCACATGCATGATGTCACCCCAGAAAACCAGCTTCTCGCCCTTGCTTTCCAGCTGATAGAAGGAATGGCCCGGCGTATGGCCCGGCGTCGGAATGGTTGTCAGTCCCGGAAACAGTTCCGCATGATCCTCAAAGGCATTTACCTGCCCTTTTTCCAGATAGGGCGTCATGACTTCGCGCGCCATGTCAAATCCGGGCTTATGATGATCCGCCGCCTTGGCCTGCTGTTCCGTATCCATCCAAAAATCAAGCTCGGTTTTGTCCACATGGATGGTCGCGTTGGGGAAACGCATCTTGCCATGGGCTGCCAATCCACCCGCATGATCAAGATGGATATGGGTGATCAGGATATCGGTGATGTCGTCCGGCGTGTAACCGGCATTACGGATGCTCATCTCCAGCTTGTCCAGGCTTGGGCCAAACCGGTCGGCCGTGCCCGCATCCACCATGACAAGGCGGTCCTCCAATTCGATCAGATAGGCATTCACAGAGGTTTGAACCGGCGAAGCCTGATGGGACCGGACCAGCAGCTCATGCACATGATCCGCATCACCATGCAAAACGCCCATATCCAGGGGCACCGTGCCATCAGAGACAGCAATCACGTTAACATCACCGACGCGCAGCCGATAAAATCCTGCCTGGGCTTTTTCCATCGGTGCAGCCATGGCAGCACTTTCCGCATGGGCCATTCCCGGCTGAAAGACCGGGGAGGCCATCAGCAAGCCGGCCGTGAGAAGGGCCGCGGCGGAAACGGTGCTGGCAAAGCGGGAGGAGAGAGAGGGGGAAATCATGGGTCTGAAACCTTTCTTGTTGCGATAGGTTTCAGATAGTCTGACCCAGACCATAATCCAAATCGATTTGGATTATGGTCCAAATCGATAATTTTAATAGTGTTATTCAGCTGCCAGCAAACGGCCCTCACTGGTGATACCAGCGGCAATATCGGTGATCTCCGCCCGCAACCACTGAATGGCCGGATCACTTTCCCCGCGCGCCGACCAGACCATAGAGACCGATGGCAGGTCGATCGGCACCGGAGCCGGGTGAACCGCCAGGCCAAACCGGCTCGCATAACGGCTGGCAATCAAATCGGGCATGGTCGCTATCATCGGGCTGACCGCAGCAATTTCCAGGGCAGCCATGTAATCGGGCACACCGACAACGATATCGAGATCAAACCCGGCTTCGCGGATGAGCGTGCCGACACAGCCGCGAATATCATCCTGCAGTGCGATGAAAACATGGCGGGCCGCTAAATATTCCGTCCTGCTCGGCGCGCCTGAGACTGCCAAAAGATCAGGGTTATAGACACAGGCGAGGGTTTGATTGAGCAGCTTTTGGTGGCGATAGCGTGCCGGTACCAGCGGAAAACACACGACGGAGAGATCAATATCCCCCTGGTCCAAAGCCCGTCCCACATCATCGCCGAAAACGCGTACCGCCCGGATCCGGATACCGGGGGCAGATACAGCCATCCGCGCCACCAGATCCGGCAATAGCAGTAATTCCTCGCAGGTGAAACCAACCTTGAATTCCCGTTCGGCACAGGCTGGATTAAAGCAATCCTTGGCCTGGATCACCGATTGCGCGCGGTCAAGAATGTCCGCAACCGATACGGCAATCGCCTCTGCCTTGGCAGTCGGCTGCATGACATTGCCGATCCGGATGAATAATTCATCATCCAACAGCATCCGCAATGTGGAAAGATTATGGCTCATGGCGGGCTGCTGGATGCGCAGCTTTGCCGCCGCCTTGGTGACACTGCGCTCTTTCATCATCGCGTCAAAGGCGATCATCAAATTGAGATCAAAGGATCGAAGATTGAAGTGATCAATACTGGTCATGCCTGCCATCCCCATTTGCCCCTTGCCCCTTGCCCCTTGCCCCTTGGAGATAGCGTTTTAGCCCCAAGAATCAATGAAGAAAACTATCAACTGCAGCAAAAGAGGGAAAATTTCCAACACCTGTGATTATTTACTTTCGCGCCTGGCTTCCGGAATCCTAAAAACCGGCGGTTCCGCCAAATGATCGGCACTGGGCAGACCGTCCGGAAGATCCGGTTCTCTTGCTGGCTCCGATTCCGGTTCAAGCCCCAGCAGGGACGGAATTCCCGCCATTTTCAAGGGCCCCAGAAACAGTCCACCATTGCGCAGGGACACCGGCAAAGTGACCGAGGGTTGACCTGCGGCATTGCGATCAACAGCAAAAAACTGGGCACCCGCCGCGGCAAGACCGGCGGTTTTTTTCGGGATAAGCCCCGCGTCCCCCAGGTTCAACAGGGCCTGGGGCAACCCGGCGACCGAGGCTTCGAATGCCCCCTCCGGCCGGAAATAATCATCCAGGGTCAATCGACCGGCCATGTCCCCTTCCAGCCCCGCCCAGGCAATGGACAATTGCGGAATTTCCAATGCACCGCCCGCATTGCGCCAGCCGGTCAGACCGGCCTGCAATTCCAGAGACGGCACAATCTCCCGGATCAGCATCCGGGTGGAAAACCGCTCGATCCGACTACCCATTGGCTTGGACAGGATATCCGGTAGATCCAGCGCCCTGACCGACAACATCAGTTCCGCAAAAGCCGGATCGCTCCCCGGTTCCGGCACCGGGTTGAAATCCAGGGCCAAGGCCAGGGCCGCCATTCGGAAGAAAAACGGCTTTCGCGGAGTGGTCGCGGTCAGGTGGTCCATGGCCACATCAATCCGCTCCAAACGACCGCCGTCCCCGATACTCGCCAGGAAATCCGCCCGGTCAGCCCGCCATTCCAGGATCAGTAAACGGCCATTGACCGGCACCGTCGTGCGTTGTGTCCCCCCTAAATGAAGGTTCAGGCTGCGCAGATTCCACGGTCTGGCCTCCAGTTCCAAATCCCGCGCAATCCACTGCCATTGATGCTGGGGATGAGTGATTTCCAGATTGGCAAAATCCAGCCTGATGGCGAAAGGAAATCCGCCGAAATCCGGATTGTCTCCCCCCACATGCAAACCATTGGCACGCCAGTCATCAAACTGGCTGAGAACGATTGTGCGCATCTGCCAGGCGGCAAAACCCCACCAACACAGGTAGCCCACCAAGGCAGCACCCAGGCAGGCCATAGCAATGCGGGCTTGGCGCGATACGTTCATGAGGATTTGTTAACCATGAAATATGGCAAAAACAAGGAGATGCCGCGACAATCCATGGACAGGTCCGTTAATCGAACAGGGCGTCAATATCGGCCTGGCTGATCCGTTCATCGGGCAATGCCGGGCCATGCATGACCTCGCCATCTTCGACCACTTCCTCGGCCTCGACCAACCCTTTGAACAATTCGCTGCCACCCCAGATATCCATCATACGCTTGATACGATCATCGATGAATTTCATTGTATTCACCACCTTGGTGATGCGCTGGCCGGTAATGTCCTGAAAGTTGCAGGCCTCGAAGATCTGAACGATCTGTTCGCTCAGTTCATCCAGGGTCGCATGTTCTTCCGGATCATCCGTATGATTACGGATTGTATCGCCCAATCCTTCGATTTTTTCCGCTGCAGCAATGATATTGTCGGTCGCCGCCTCTGTATCCTGG
Source organism: Aestuariispira insulae (assembly GCF_003385955.1). GTDB lineage: Bacteria > Pseudomonadota > Alphaproteobacteria > UBA8366 > Aestuariispiraceae > Aestuariispira > Aestuariispira insulae. The sequence goes on along the minus strand of NZ_QRDW01000003.1, from coordinate 360,191 downwards.
ACAACAGCGGAAAGCTCGATACTGGCAGAGTTCAATTTATCATCGGACTCGTTTTCCGTCCCCAGCATGGCGATTTCCTGCTTGGTCTTCTCAATCGCCTCGGAAAGCTCTTGCAGGTCCCGGCGCAGGTTGGTGGCCTCGATCACCTGCTGTTTGTAATCTTCCACCACTTCCTTATCCACGGCTTCCGCCGGTTTGGTGGATTCCAGGACAGCGCCCTTGGACAACTCATCCCGCAACTTGTTGATTGCAGACATTAATTCCTGATGACGCTCTTCCGCCCGTTCGTCATCATAGGCGTCCCCGCTGCCGGGCTGGATGTTATCCGCCTGACGCAGCATCTGCTTCAGGTTCTTTTCGATCCGGAATGTTTTTTTTGCCTGCATTTTCTGCACCGTTTGGTCCTTCTAACCGCCCTGCAAATGCCGCAAGGCATTCCAAGCAATAACCAATCCACCCGGCTACTATAATACGCCAACTATTAGTAGGACGTAAATTTCGGATAACAAAACGAAATTTTTATCGAAAATTGCAAATAATGGAAAATGGGCCGATCGGACTCAGCCCTCTTCTCCCATCAGGCGGTCGACTTCCGCCGCCAGTTTCCCATATTCCGGCGACTGCGGATCCAGGCCCGCCAGCACCCGGTCAAACAGGCTTTTTGCCGCTGTTTTGTCGCCATTGCGCAGCGCCGCAAGCGCGCTGTACCAGGTGGCTTCCAGCTGGTCCGGGTTCAACTCCAGCACACGCGCCATGAGGGCTGCGCTTTCATCATTGGGTTCCCCGTTATTAAATGCACGGATTGCCTCGGCCTTGGCCAGCAAGACCGGCACTTCCTCCGCCCCCGCCCTGATCATGCCGTCATAGGCCGCCAAGGCCGCTTCCCTGCGACCTAAAACCTGGTAGGCGCGGGCCAGGCGGCGCCAGCCTTCCAGATCATCCGGGTTTTCTTCCAGCCTTGCCGCCAGACGATCGACCATGCCTTCGATCATCTCCTGGCGTTCATCCTCGCTCATTGCTTCCAGTTCAGAGGGCTGGGGCATCGCCGGAGTATTCAACCCGCTTTTACCCTCCAGGGCAGCTATCTCCGCACTGATATCCTGATCCAGTTCGCCGGCGACACCACGGGCCATGGCCAATACACCCGGCAACCAGGTCTCATCCCCTTTGGCCTGCGCCAAAATCGGCAGCAACCGGTCCAGGGACGCCTGATAGCGGCTTTTCTGGTAATCCGCCTGGGCCAGGAAAAAATTGGCCCGCGGGTCTCCAGGCGCGATCGCCACCACCCGCCGGAAAGTGGCCTCTGCCTCTTCGGTCACCTGACCCTGCGCCGCCAACACCAGGGCTTCGCCATAGGGGCCCAGCACATTGGGGTTGCCGCCATCCAGCGCCACCGCACGCTCATAGGCCTGCACCGCCTCCAAATAGCGTTTCAGGATCACGTGAGAGCGGCCCAAAAGCATCCAGCCGTCAAGATTATCGGGATCTGAGGCCAGACGGGCTTCCAGCTGGGCCATGGCCTGTTCCATGCCCTGCACCCGGTTTTGCTGCGTCTGCGCCGCCCGGATTTCCTCACTGCGTTCCGCATAGGGGAAATTCGGCAGTCCCGGACTGCCGAGACGGTCATATATGAGATAGGCCCCGCCCGGCACAACCACCGCCAGCAACATGACCGCGGCCCAGGGGCGCGATGGCCCGCTCCCGACCCCGCCCTGACGTTGACGCTGTTGGTCCGCAGCCAGGATGCGCCGCCCGATCTCTGCCTCCGCTGCTTCGGCATCCTCGGCGCTGATCACACCCCGGTCCCGGTCACGGCCCACTTCACGAAGCTGTTTCTTATAGACCTGGAGATCATAATCCGCCGTGCTCGCCGCAACCTCTTGCGACTTGACCAGAAACGGATAGACAAGCAGGGCTACGATGCCGACGGTCAGGACAACCAGGATCAGCCATAGGGTCATCATCAATCATCCTCTCCCAGCAGAGCGTCAAGACGCGCTTTTTCTTCGGCCGAAAGGGCTTGTGCCGGTTTTTTTGCGCGTCGGCTGACACCGCGATACCAGAAAAGAACCGAAGCTGCCGCAATCCCGAGCAGAACCAGCGGCAACAGCCACAGTGCCAGGGTTTCAGCTTTGACCGGGGTTCTCAACAGCACCCAGTCACCATAGCGATAGACCAGATAATCCAGGACTTCCTCGTCACTGTCGCCCGCCATCAGGCGTTCGCGTACAACCAGGCGCAGATCACGCGCCTGATCGGCTTCCGATTCATCAATGGTCTGGTTCTGACAGACAACACAGCGCACATTCTTGGACAGTTCCCGCGCCCGCTGTTCGAGAACCGGATCAGCTAGAATTTCATCTGGCTGAACCGCCCCCCCCGGCTGGGCCAGAAAGAACAAGGCCGTCACAACAATCAGAAAATGGCGGATCATCGGGAAAGGCCTTTCATCAACGGCAGAATCTCTTCCTTAATCACCTGCCGGGTCAACGGTCCGCCATATTTAAAGACGATCTTGCCCTCCGCATCGACCAAATAGGTTTCCGGCACGCCGGAAACGCCCCAGTCAACTCCGATCCGACGGGTTTCATCCACACCGACCCGGGCATAGGGGTTGCCGTGCCGTTTCAACCAGTTTTCGATATTTTCCGGCGTGTCGCTGTAACCAATTCCATTCACAATCACCCCTTCCTCTTCTGCAAGCTTGCTGATCAGGGGATGTTCGGCCAGACAGGGCACACACCAGGAGGCAAAGAAATTCACCAGTTGCGGCTGCCCTTTCAGATCCGCGGTGTTCAAACCTGGTTGATCCGAACGGTAAGAAGCGAGATCGAAATTCGGCACCGGTTTTCCGACCATGGCATCGGGTATCACTCGCTGACCACGCTCCGCGGCAGCAAAAAGACCGAAATAAAAGGCAACACCCAGCCCGAACAACACAAGAAAGGGCACCAGGAAAAAGACACGTTTGCTCATCATGGCCCTCTCTATTCCGCTGGCTGATGGATGGGAGCAGCCGCCCTGCGGGGTGCACCGACCCGCAGCCGACGATCGGTCAGGGACAAAATGCCGCCCAGCATCATCAGGATGGACCCCAGCCAGAGCCAGGGTGCCAGCGGTTTGTGATAGAGCCTTGTCACATAGCCGCCATTCTTGGTCTGATCACCGATCACCACATATAAGTCATACCAGGAATGGGTTTCGATGGCGGCCTCTGTGGTCTGCTGGCCATTGGCGATGTAACGCCGTCTTTCCGGCTCAAAACGGGAAACCGCCTGACCATCCGCATAAGCGGTATAATGCCCGCGTAGTGCGATGTAATTTGGTCCATTAACCTCTTCCGCGCCGGTAAATTCAATCTCGAAACCGGCAATGGTGGTCCGGTCCCCCGGCCTCATGGAAAGTGTTTTATCGACTGTGAGCAGGGAAGCCCCCGTCGCACCGGCAATCACCACCGCCACCCCGATATGGGCCACCGTCATGCCCCAGGATGCCCGTGGCAGGCGGATCGCGCGCCGTAACGTTCCCGAGAGAGACTGACGCGGCCAGCCAGCTTTTTTGGCCATTTCCACAATTACCGCCAGGGTTAGCCATATCGCCAGCGCCACCCCGACCAGGGCATAGGCATCCCGCCCCCAGACCACAATCGCGCTCAATGCCGTCAGGATCAGGGTCAGCAGCAGAGCCAGGCGCAAGCGCCGTTTTGCATCCGCCCAGTCACCACGTTTCCAGGCCAGCAACGGCCCCACCCCTAAGGCCAGCACCAGGATGGTGGTCAATGGCACAAAGAAGAAATTGAACATGGGCGGGCCGACGGTGATCTGTTTTTCAAACAACTCGAAAATCAGGGGCGCCAGGGTGAAGAGGAACACAAGCGCCGTGATCACTGTCAGCAGCATGTTATTGAAAACCAATGCGCCTTCCCGGCTGACCAGTTTGAAATAACCGCCGCCCTGCAGGTTCGGCGCACGCCAGGCATAAATCAACAGGCTGCCGCCGATGGAAATCATGAGCAGCAGCAGGATGAACACCCCGCGCTCCGGGTCGTTGGCAAAGGCATGGACCGAGGTCAAGACGCCTGATCGCACCAGGAAAGTACCGATCAAACTCATGGAGAAACCGACAATCGCCAACAGGATCGTCCAGGATTTCAACGTATCGCGCTTTTCCACCACGATCGCGGAATGCATCAGCGCGGTCGCAATCAGCCAGGGCATGAAACTGGCATTTTCCACCGGATCCCAGAACCAAAAGCCGCCCCAGCCCAATTCGTAATAGGCCCACCAGCTGCCCAATGCGATGCCGCCGGTCAGGAACACCCAGGCCAACAGCGCCCAGGGCCGGACCCATCTTGCCCAGGCCGCATCCACCTTGCCCTCGATCAGGGCCGCCACCGCAAAGCTGTAGGTTATGGAAAGACCCACATAGCCCAGATAGAGCATGGGCGGATGGAAGGCCAAACCCGGATCCTGCAGCAGCGGGTTAAGGTCGCCCCCTTCCAGCGGCGGCACGGGAATGCGTTCAAACGGGTTGGACGTGAACAACACAAAAATAAGGAAACCAACCGAAATCAGCCCCTGCACCGCCAGGGTCCGGGATTTCAGCCCCGGCGGCAGGGCGCGCCCAAAAACCGCCACCAGCAGACCAAACAGAGTCAGGGTCAGAACCCAAAGCAGCAGTGAGCCTTCGTGGTTGCCCCAAACCCCCGCCACCTTATAGAGCAATGGTTTCAGGGAGTGGGAGTTGTTCACCACATTCAAAAGGGAGAAATCCGATGTCACATAGGCATGGGTCAGAGCGGCGAAGGAAACCGCCAGACACAGGAACTGGGCGATCGCTGCCGAGGATGCCAGGCGCATGCCACCCATGTGGTTTTTTGCCGCCGCGATAAAAGGCACGGTGCCCTGTACAACCGCCACCATCAGCGCCAGGATCAGCGCAAAATGTCCGATTTCCGCGATCATTGTCCTGACCCGTCCCCGGCGTCTTCCGCCTCTTCCGCATGTTTCCAGGTACCGGCCCGTTTCATGGCATCCACCGCTTCCTTGGGCATATAATTTTCATCATGCTTGGCCAGGACTTCACTGGCCATGAACACACCTTTGTCATTCATCTGGCCGGTCAGGACTACCCCTTGGCCCTCACGAAACAGATCCGGCAGAATACCGCTATATTCCACTTTCACTGCCTGCACTTCGTCGGTTACGCGGAAGAAATGGACAACGCCGTCATCGCTTTGCTGCCAGCTGTCTTCCTCCACCAGGCCGCCCAGTCGCAGCCTGGTGCCGCTTTCCAGCGTTTCACCCGACACCAGCTGGCCCGCAACAATTTCCGAGGGAGAGGCAAAAAAGGAGACATTGCCGCGGAAAGCATAGAGGCCAAGCCCGACCGCAAGCCCCAGCATGACCATGCCGGCAATCACGATATTCATCCGGACCTGCTTACGGGCCCGCGCCCGGCTTTTTGCCATCAGGCAGCCCTCCGATTGCGCGATTGTTCCTGCACCGCCTTGAGCGCGGCAAGGGTCTTTTCATTCCTGCGCCAGGATGCCCAGGACAGAACGAAAACCACGACCATCAAAACACCCGCCAGCGCATAGGCGCTCCAGACATAGGCGCCATAGCCACCCATTTGGAAAAACTCGGTCATTCGCTGGCCCCCGTAATACGCAAGGTCCGGATCCGGGCCGCAGCAAATTCCGCGCGCAGCCGGATCACCAGGACCATCAGATAGAAAAAGGTAAAGGCCGCCATCATCACCAAAAGCGGCTGCAACATGGATGCCGGCATGGCCGGCCCGTCAAACCGCAACAGGCTGGCCGGCTGATGAAGGGTGTTCCACCAATCAACGGAGAATTTAATCACCGGCAGGTTCACCACCCCGACCAGGGCCAGGATCGCCGCAGGTTTCGATCCCCGGGCCGGGTCGTCAAACGCATTCAAGAGCGCGATATAGCCAAGATAGAGAAAAAACAGGATCAACACGGAAGTCATACGTGCGTCCCAATCCCACCAGGTGCCCCACATGGGCTTGCCCCAGAGCGATCCCGTCGCCAGGCACAAAACGGTGAAGACCAGCCCGACAGGCGCGCTGGCCCGGGCAATAAGGTCGGCCAGCGGATGTTTCCAGATCAGGACACTGGCCGAACAGGCAGCCAGCACACCATAGATCATCACGGCCAGATAGGCGGACGGCACATGGATATACATGATCCGGACCGTGCTGCCCTGCTGGTAATCCTCCGGCGAGGCGAGGAGTGCGCCATAAAGGCCCCAGGCCAGCAGAGCCAGAAAACCGGCACTCACAAAGGGAAACAATCTATCTGCCACCTTCATAAAGCGGGTCGGATTGGCAAATCTGTGCATATTCCGTCTTCTTAAGGTTACTGTCCGGAAACTGATAGCAGGCCGGAGAGCTCCATGTCGATACGATCCAGATCAATTATGGCTCACCAGATCATCAAGAATTGTTTGATCATCTGGGATGGCCCTTATCATTGGCCCTAATCTTTTCCTTTCGACGCCCGCTTTCAAGCCCTGATTGCGCTTCAATGACGATTTGCCGCACTAATATTTAATCCAGCGCCTGGCGGATGGCCGATGCCGCAGCCCAGGGGGCCAGCGGCAAAGCGGCGGCCAGGATCGCGCCGAGATACAGCATATGCGGCTGCCAGTTGAAACCTGTGGTCGCTGCCTCAATCGCCGTCACCCCGAAAATCAGCACCGGCATATAAAGCGGCAGGACCAGCAGGGCCATCAACAGCCCAGCCCGCCTGGCCCCAAGGGACAGCGCCGCCCCCACAGCGCCGATCAGCGCCAGGACCGGTGTCCCCAACAACAATCCAGTCATCAAGGGCAGATAAGCCGCCTCTTCCAGATTGAGCATCATGGCAATCACCGGGGCCAGGATCAGCAACGGCAGCCCCGTGCTCAGCCAATAGGCCAGAACTTTGCCTAATACCACCAGGATCAACGGCTGCGGACCCAGCACGATCAGCTCCAGCGCGCCATCCTGATAGTCATTATGGAACAGCCGATCGAGCGACATCATCACAGAGAGCAAAGCCAGAACCCAAACTACCCCGGCGGCAATCCGGCCCAGAACCACCTTGTCCGGTCCCACCGCCAGGGGAAACAGGGAGGCAGCAATCACAAAGAAAGCCAGCACCATGGCCAGATCCGCGCTCTGGCGCAGCGCCAGTTGCAGATCCCGACGGATCAGGGAAAAGAACGCCGCCATCACCGCACGCCCCCATCCAGCAGATCAACGGTCCTTGAAAAGCGCGCCATATCCAGGGTGACTGGGTCCGGCACATCGATCCCCACATGGGTCGAAAGAATGACCATGCCGCCCTTGTCCCGATGCCCCTGGATCAATGCCTCCAATCTCCTGCAGGAGGCCACATCCAACCCGACGGTCGGTTCATCCAGCAGCCAGAGCGGCCGATCATCCAGACAGAGCCTGGCCAGGTTCAGCCTGCGCCCCTGGCCGGAGGATAAGACCCGGCCCGGCGCATCAGCGATCGCGGTCAAATCAAAGGCCGCCATGGCATCGGCAACCGCAGGCCGGTTGCCCAGCATGCCCGCCCAAAAATCCAGGTTTTCCCGCACCGTCAGGGGCGGCTTAATGGCGTTGAGATGGCCGACATAGATCAAGCGGTCCGCATGGGCCTGGCGATCTTCGAACACATTCTCGCCATCCCAGGAAACATCGCCGCTGAAAGGCGCGTTCAGCCCTGCCAACACCCGCAGAAGGCTGGATTTCCCGCTGCCATTCGGCCCGGACAGAACCATGGCCTCGCCCGCTTTCAGGCGGAAGGCAAGATCGGCAAATACCAGGGTCTGGCCACGCAGGCAGGCCATATCGACGGCGCTAAATTCAGTCATGAATCCTGCTTAGCGCAAGAATGGGGGAAGGGAAAGGGTGGAACGGACAAGATTGATAAGGATCAACCGGGCGGAAGGCGGGCCCCGCCGATGCGGCAAGGCCCGCCGGGCACAGGTGCCTATTCCTGATGGCAGACCGGACATTCCGTCCGTTTCAAACGTTGGTTCCGCGCCCAAAGCCAGGGCACCATCATTCGTTCATAGATCAGACCGGCCAGCGGGTTGACCAGCGGCATCTGGGCCAGGACGGCCAGCCCGTGAAAGCGCGGGATCAGAGCCCAGATCCGGATGAAACTGTCCACTCCGCCAAATAAATGCCCGTCACCATCCAACACATAGAGGCGCCGCCGGATATCATTGGGTCCCAGGCCATAAGCCGCCAGCGCCCGAGGATGGCTGTTGATATCCAAACATTCAAGCGGCCGCTTCCCGGCTTCCGCGAGTTTTTGATAATGGCCGATCTCACGGCGGCAGATGCCACAGGCGTGGTTGTAATAGACCGTCAGAGGCTCCCGGTTCGGCTTCACCTTGGCCTTATCATGGCGGAGCGCCCGCAACGCCCCTTCCAGCATGGGATAGTGGAAATTGAAACCATGGGCCTGCGCCTTAACGGGCAACACCTTCTGGCCTTCGGTAAAGATCTCCGCCATTTCACCGAGCGCCAGGCGAATGAGCGTCTTTGGCACCCGAAGCCAGACCGGGCGGACCAGCACCCGGCCCAGGATCTTCACGAAATCCCGTTGCCGCACCGGATGCGGGGCCGTGCCATTGACCGCGCCTTTGATGTCCCGGTGATCAACCAGATAGCGGATCAAGGCCACCAGATCCGCTACATGGATCCAGCTTTGCCAATGATCGCCCCTACCGAAAATCACCCCAAGCCCAAAGGCGGCGGGACGCGCCAATTGCGGCAGCGCCCCGCCATCATGGCCAAGAACCAGGCCCGTGCGCACACAGCAGACCCGCACCCCGAAATTCCGGGCCAGTTTCGCCGCCTCCTCCCAGCGCCGGCACAGTTCGGCCATGAAAATATCCTGGCTGCCGCCGGCTTCATCCAGCGGCTCGTCACCGCGATTGCCGTAAAAGCCGATGGCGGATCCGTTAATCAGGCATTCCGGTTTCTCACTCAGGCGCTGGATCAATTCGTTTACTTGTGCCGTCACACCGAGCCTGCTTTCCAGCAATGCCTGCCGCCGGGCCTTGGTCCAGGGCAGGCCGATCACGGGTGCGCCCGCCAAATTGACGATGGCATCGATCTTACGGTCATCAGGGATCAGGGCCAAATCACTCACCACCTCGGCATGCGGCCCGAACAGGGATTTTGCCTTTTTTTCATCCCGCGCCAGAACTATCACATCATCGCCTTCCTCAAGGAGCACCCGGACCAGATGATTGCCGATGAAACCCGTGGCGCCCGTCACCAGGACCGTGCGCGGCTTTGCCTGTTGCCCTTTTTTGATCGGGCGGCGCTGCCAGGCGGGCAGACCGCCGCCGCCCAGGCGGATAACCGCCACCAGATCACGCAGCGCCCAGAGGAAGACACCGATGGCAAACACCGTCATGACCGGCGTGAAGAGGCCGTAATTGACCGGCACCAACGCGGTTGGCAGCTGCGTCCAGGCCCACAGGATCGGCAGCAGGAAGGCCAGGATTGCCCCGAAATTGATTGCCAGCACCGTATGCAGGACCCGTTCGAATTTCGGCAATTTTCGCGTCTGATCCTCGATAATGAAATCCCAGAGCGTCACCACGATCTCCACCGCCATGAGACCGATCAGGAACAAGGCCCAAAGCCCTTGCGGCTGGGTCCAGCCAATCATCAGGAAAATCAACGCATAGAGGAACTCCCGCGTGGTATGCAGCGCCAACTCGCCCCTGGCCTCTGGCTTGGACGGCAGGCGTTCGGTGATTTCATGATGATAGAGATTATCAAAGGCACCCATCAGCGCCTGGATCGTCAGCATGATCAGGACCAGTTCCATTACAGGCCTCCTTTCTTCTCTTTGAAGATACCGTCCTGGAAGAACAACTCTCCCAGCCAGCGATGCTTGATCGAAATGGTGAAGCGGAAATAATCATCGCCCATATCCGCATGGATTACGTGGGCAACACCCGGTGAGATCAAATCCGGCAGGAACAGGCGCAATCCGAAGACTTCCCAGAAATAACGCGTGCTCCTGAAATGCAGCGCCCGATTTTCTTCATAAACCCGTAAAAACATACCAAACCCACCGCCAACACATTCCAGCAATCGGTCATGGGCATCGAGCGCCTTGGCGGACTTCACCGTGACCGGCTTTTTGCCCTCGAAGAAATAGCGCCTGGCCCAGACCACCCCTTTGCCCTCGCTGTCCGGATAGACCGCCACCTCCACCGGCACTTTTTCGCCACGGTGCGGGGCCAGCGGCGTGCCGGTCAAGCGGCAGATCTGTGCAAGCATCCAGCCAAGCGGGCTTGCCTGAACCTTGGTCATCACGCCCTGATAGAGAAGATGGCTGGCATGGTCGCAGGTTTTCAGGAAGCGCGCCCGGATAGACGGCGTCAGCCGCCGCCAGTCGGCAATCCCCATGGCTCGAACAATGTCATTATCGGCTTCCGACAGGTTCGGAACACTACGTGGCAACCGGCGGTGCACGGGATTGTGGCGGGCCGAACCGGTCAGCCAGCGCCGGACCAGCCCCGGCAGCCAGGACGGACTGGCCGCAAATTCAAACCCTATTCTGTTTTTCTGCATGATGTGCATATCGCACCTCCTTTGCATCCAACCCGATCTACGCCGTCTTTTTCTTTATTTCATTAATTTCTGTATTGAGAGAAACTATTGGGTAAAAAATTTTTGACACCTTCTCCCCCTCACTCATTCTTTCCGATGAAACGGGCCACCTTGTCGCCCATCTTGATCAGCAATTGCTGGGTGCCGCGCGGCAGGGCTTTCATCTTGTCGTACCAAAGGGTCAGGGTTTCGATGAAGGTCAGCGTATTCTGGATCCGCTCTTTCACATCCGCCGGCGTTTCCGTATCGGTGTCAAACTCCAGCACACATTGCCGCAGCATGGTCAGGGTCGGGTCGATCTCGCGCCGTTTTCGTTCCTCGACGATGATCGAGAATAGCTCCCACATATCTTTCGACGTTTCGAAATGATCGCGCCGGTCGCCCAGAATATGGGTCACCCGCACCAAGCCCCAGCTCTGCAATTCCTTCAAACTGTTGGACACATTGGACCGCGCCATGGAAAGCGTTTCCACAATGTCATCGGCCGACAAGGGCTTGGGCATCAGATAGAGCAGCGCATGAACCTGTGCCACCGACCGGTTCACGCCCCAGCGTGTGCCCATCTCCCCCCAATGCAGGATGAATTTTTCCATTGGTGCCGTCAGTTGCATTTGTCATTTCCGTAATTTCTGTCCTTACAGAAATAATAGAAAGATCCGTTCCCAACGTCAATCGGAATTTACCGCCGCCTGACCCTTTTCAAGATCCGCGAGTCAGCCTTAAAACCCCAGCTGTTCCTGCCACCAGGTCGGCAGGGCGAAAGCCGCCGAATGGACCGGCGGGTTATAATGGCGGCCGGTCAGATCCTTGAACGGTTTGGAATAATCGAAACCGTCCTTGGTATAGAGGAAGAAACCAAATTCCGCGCCGGCATACATGGGCACAATGGAGCGGTATCCGGCCAGATGCGGGAAATAGACACCTGAGCGCATGATCTCCAGCAGGCTTTTTTCCTCTTCGCCGCAAATCTCCTGCAGGAAGCGGATACGGTCCTTGCCGATGAAGATGCTGTCTGAATCAACACAGACCCCGTCATCCTTTAGAACCGTGACCAGATTGTTCAGGAATTCCTCGGTAAAGAGGGAGGCGCTGGGGCCGACCGGTTCTGTGATATCCAGGAAGATCACATCAAACTGCTCGCCGCGCTCAACCGCGGCCTTCACGTATTTCGCCGCATCATCACAGATCAGGGTCACACGTGGGTCGTCATAATCGCCGTTGACCTGAAGATATTCGTTGGACAGATCAATCACCGTGCGGTCGATCTCGGCCATCACCACCTTGGTCACATGATCATGAACCAGCAGTTCGCGCAGCAATCCACCATCACCGCCACCGATGATCAGAGCAGAGACATTCTCGCGTTTGCGGCCCAGCAACGGCACATGAACCGCCATTTCATGATAGATGAATTCATCCGCCTGGCTGGCCTGGACAATGCCGTCCAGACAAAGCACTTTGCCAAATTCCCGGTGGTCATAGATCTCCACCAGTTGGAACGGGCTCTGCACCGATTTGACCAGCTGCATGTCGAGCGCATGGGTGAAACCCACATCCTCAGATTCCTCATGCCACCATTTTGAATAATCGGTTTTCTGATTTGCCACGGCCCAAGCCTTTCTAAAACGGGATTTGGCGGCCCTTATACTGCCGCATAGGCCCTCTCGCCAACCAGATTCTTGATTATTTCGGATGCGGCACAAAAAAGTTGCGACCATCGGTAGGGGGTACCGATGGTCGCGCTGCTGCAACGGTTTTTTCAACCGCCACGGGGCCTGGGCTTGGGGAAAGGCCCCGTTGAGAGGGGAGGTCTCAGCACCTCTAATATGGGAGGGTTAATGGGTTTTTACAGTGTTCGAATTGTGGCATTTTTTGGGCAAGCACAACCCTACCGATGAATTGTTTATTTTCAGATACTTGGGCAGTATTCCCCAAGTCATGCTCGCGGAAATTTTACCGTAATAGGCTACCGCAAATCATATTTCCGGCTGCTTCCCGTTTGGCTGGACCGCCTCATCCTCATCAAACTGCATCAGTTGCTCCAGCTCCGCACGGGCCTGGGCGGCATAGGAATATACCTCATCTTCTTCCATCTCCAGCGAAGCCAGCTTGGTCACATTGCGTTTGTCATGGGCCCGGAAAATTTCCGCCGCGCGCTTTGCTTTTTCTTCGCTGAAGCCAAGCTCAAGCAACGTTTTTTCACCCATCTCCAGGGCCGATCCAAAGGTTTCCCGGCTAACCTTGTCCACGCCCAGCTGGATCAATTCCACCGCAACAGTCCGGTTCCTGGCACGGGCCAGGATGCGCAGGTTTGGGAAATGCTCCTTGGCCAGCCGCGCCGTCTCTAGAAGACTTTCATGGTCATCGATCGCCAGGACCAACAGTTTTGCATGCCCCGCACCCGCGGTTTCCAAAAGGTCAAGCCGCGAGGCATCGCCATAAAAGGCCTTGCGCCCGAATTTGCGCAGCAACTCGATCTGGTTGGGATCCGATTCCAGCACCGTGAAGGGGATTTTCAGCGAATGCAGCAGGCGGCCGACAATCTGGCCGAAACGGCCATAGCCGGCAATGATCACATCATAGCCTTCATCCTCCACATCGCTGGCCGGTTCATTGGCACAATGGAACCGCCCCTGCAGCACCCGGTCATTGAACAGCATCAACAAAGGTGTGGTCAGCATGGAAAGTGCGACTGTTACCACAAACAGGGCCTTGGCCTCGGGCGAGAAAATGCCCGCACTCTCCGCCATGGCAAACAGGACAAAGCCAAATTCGCCACCTTGTGACAAAACAAATGAAAAGACCGTGCGATCTGCGCCGTCCATCTTTGCAAATCGGCCGATCCCCAACAAAATCAGGAATTTGATCGCCACCAGCCCCAGAACCATGCCCAACACCAAAAGCGGGCTGGCCAGCAGGACAGACAGATCCACCGACATGCCGACCGAAATGAAGAACAGCCCCAACAACAGGCCCTTAAACGGCTCGATATTGATCTCCAGCTCGTGACGATATTCGGAATCCGCCAACAAAACCCCGGCCAGGAACGTGCCCAGAGCCATGGACAAATCCACCATCTGCATCAACAGCGCGATCCCGATCACCAGCAACAGGGCAAAGGCGGTGAAAATCTCGCGCATGCGGGTATTGGCGATATAGCGGAAGATGGGCCGCAGCAGATAGCGCCCGCCAATGATGATACCGGCAAAGACACCCAGGATTTCCAGCGCCCCAATCCAGCCGGCCCCGGCCGGGCTTTCGGTTTCGACCGCACCCACCGCCAGCAAGGGCACAATCGCCAGCATGGGAATCACCGCAATATCCTGGAATAAAAGTACGGGAAAGGCGGAGCGACCGGCCAGCGTCCCCATCAGCTTCTTTTCTTCCAGCGTTTGCAACGCCACAGCTGTGGAGGATAGCGCAAGCCCCATTCCGGCAACAATCGCCGCGGACAGACCGTGACCCAGTAATGATACCGCGCCTGCCAGCGCCAACGCACTGAGCAGCACCTGGCCGCCCCCCAGCGCCAGGATCGGTTTGCGCATGCTCCAAAGCTTGGATGGGTTCAGCTCCAGGCCGATCAGGAACAGCATCAAGACCACGCCAAACTCAGAGAAATGCAGGATATCCTCCACATCGGTGATCAAGCCCAAGCCCCATGGGCCAATGATGACGCCCGCCAACAGATAGCCCAGGATCGACCCCAGCCCAATGCGCTTGCTGAGCGGCACCGCGATCACCGCCGCCGCCAGATAAATCACCGCATTCACCAGAAGGCCGCCATGTTCCATCGATCACATTTCCTGAGTTGAACTGTTTGATCAGAAAAGTGATCTTATAGCCCTCCGGGCATTTGCCAATATCGGGATAGCGGCCTGTTTGACCGGAGATAAGCCGCGACCTGGCTGAATCCTCCCTTCTGGCGTCAAGCAACCGATCCACGCCCGGCTGTGGGAGACTTTGTTTGCAGCCGGGAGTGGATGGTTCGGGCAGCGGTCGGTGGGGAGAGCCGCGGCCCAGGATGACCTTCACCCATCAGGCGGCTCGCACATCTTCCAGGAAGCGGCTGACCTGGGCCGATAAAGTGCTCGCCTGCTCACTTAAACCAGACGCGGATTGCAGCACCACCGATGCCGCATCCCCGGTTTCTTTGGACGCATTGATGATGCCGGAAATATTGCTGGCCACGGCATCGGTGCCTTCGGCGGCCATCTGGGCATTTTGGGCAATCTCGCCGGTGGTGGCAGTCTGCTGTTCCGTTGTGCCGGCAATGGTGGCGGCCAGTTCCTCCACATGACCGACATTCCGGGTGATCGAACGGATTGCATCCACGCAAACAGAAACCGTGTTTTGTATTTCCGTGATCCGACCGGTGATATTGTCAGTCGCCTGCGAGGTTTGGCTGGCCAGTCCCTTGACCTCGCTTGCGACTACAGCAAAGCCCTTGCCGGCATCCCCGGCCCGGGCTGCCTCGATCGTGGCATTCAACGCCAGCAGGTTGGTCTGTTCGGCGATATCATTGATCAGGGAGACCACATCGCCAATCTCGCGCGCCGCATCGGCCAGTTTATCAACGGCCTCATTGGTGGCATGCACCTCGCCCGCCACCTGTTTGGTCATTTCGGATGTGTCATGCACCTGTTGGCTGATCGCGCGGATAGAGGCCGAAAGCTCTTCCGATGCGGTTGCCACCATCTGTACACTGGCCGCGTTGCGGTCCGATGCCTCCGAGACCGTGGCCGCCTGGCTGGTGGTCTGGCTGGCGGTTGAAGAGAGCTGTTGCGAAGTAGAATGAAGATCATTGGCCGAAATCGAGAGGCTCTGGATCACGGCTGTAACCGCATCTTCAAAACTGTGAACCAGTTCATCGACACGCGCGACCCGTTTTTCCCGGCGGGCACGGTTGGCTTCCGCCGCCGCTTCCAGCCGTTCGCGTTCCAATGCATTGTCGCGGAATACCCGAACCGCCAATGCCATATGACCAATCTCGTCCCCGCGCTCCAGGGCCGGTATCTCAATATCATTCTGGCCATCGGCCAAACGGGTCATCACCTGGGTGATCGCGTTGATCGGCCGGATCAGCAGGCGCTGCAGGACCCCGTTTAACAAAAGAACCAAACCAGTCATCACCGCCAAGGTCACCAAGGTTGCAATACCAATCAGGTGCAACAGGGATTCCCGCAGCAATTCCTGACTCCAGGCCACCGCCAAGGTGCCAACCCTGACCTTTTCACCTTTCTTCAGGATTGTTACCGGTTGCAGGGTCAGGAAATGCCCACCTGCGTCGGCAACTGTCATGGCATCATGGTCCAGCCCAACCGCCAGCGCGTCCGGCAGGGGGTAAAGGGCTCCATAGCTTTCGGCTCCGGTTGCCGGTGCTTCAAATACCGGTTTTCCATCCGTATCGAGAATTAGAACTTCAGCCATCCGGCGCTGGGCCGCTGATCCCATATTCTGGACCGTTGCATCCATCAATTCGGTTTTGTTCCAGCGCACAAATCCCGAAATCTGCTCGGAGAAGAGACCTGTCAGCAACGCAATATTCTGCCGCTCGCTTTCCTTCGCTTCACCGAATTGGGTCACGACCAGCGCGCCCCCGAGAATCAAGCATCCAACCATTGTCGCCGCCGCCATCGTAAGGCCCACGCGCCGACCCACAGACCATGTTCGCATCACAGCCTCCATCATAAAAATTTAGGGACCGGTTTTGCGCCGGATCAGAGCTCATCCATATTGATACCGACCGTAACCGCCCCAACGGGCTGTCCACTGACCGGATCAACGATGGTGAAACTGACCTGGGATTGCAGTGTCTGGGTGGACTCATCCATTTCCACCGCATCGACGAACATGGCGTCCTTCCCCTGAACGAAGGTTTTGGTGAATTTCGCCTCATCGCCCTGCCAATAATCGGACGTGATTGTGCTGGCTCCAACATTCAGACCCTTTGAATCCATGACAATGATTTCAGTGTATAGGCCTTTTCCGGAGATCAGAACTTCCCGCAAATAATCGGATACGGGCTTATTGAGCACTTCCGTGATCAACGGTTTTGCAGCAGCATCAACTTGAGCGCGCCATTCCTTGTCAAGGCGGTCGATATCCGCCAGTTGAAGCTTCTGATGCCGTAGATTTTGTTCCTGGATGGCTTCAATCACAACGCTATCGCTCAGCACGCCGCGCAGCTTAGCTTCAACGACTTCGCGAATTGATTGCTCATAGGCTTCCTCCGCCGAGACGGAGGATATTGGCAAAGCCGTGCCAAAGGTCAACGCAACAGCAGCGACGGAAAAAGACAGAGTTTTCACGATATTCATAGTTTCCCCCCTTCGTCCTTATCGGACAAAAGATAACAGCCAAATTAACGTGATCTTGCCCCTCACAATCTACTCACCTGAATCACGCATCGATCGTATCAATATATCATAAACCACTTTAAATTGCATATAAAATTCGATTCATGCGAGTATATGTTAACATTATACAACTTATAATCTTGACAAACCGGCGCATCGCACCGGATGATGATAGCAATCCTAAGTATCGTTAAACCAGCATCCTGCAGACCGTAAACGGACCGCAGGCGGGAGGGGTTTTATGCCGGAGAGAAGTGGACCGGCATCATTGATCAGGAGGATTTCATGACTGAAGTTTGGGGGAAGGAACTATATGGCGCACAGTTGCGCCAGCGGGTGTCCCATGGCGGTGCCCTGCCGTTGATTGGCATATTCGATCTGTTTTCAGCCAGTTTGGCGGCCAGGCATTTTGAAGCGGTTTTTTGTTCCGGCTATGGTTTTGCCGCGAGCTATTATGGCCTGCCCGATGAGGGCTATATTGCCTGGCCGGACATGGTGGCCTATGTGGAACGGATCCGCGCGGTCCTGCCGGATCAGCATATCGTGGTCGACATTGACGACGGCTATGGCGATCCGAAACTGGCAGCCAACACCGTCAAAAGGCTGGAACGGGTCGGGGCCTCCGCGGTCATCCTGGAGGATCAAAGACGCCCTAAGAAATGCGGGCATCTGCCGGGCAAGGATATCCTGGATACCGACGATTATCTCAAACGCCTGGATAAGGTCCTGGATGTCCGCGAAGATCTCTGTGTGATCGCCCGGACCGATGCCACGACCCTGGAGGAAGGCATCCGGCGGGCCAAACTATATGCCACCCGCCCCGTCGACGGGATCCTGGTGGAAGGTGTGCCAAGCCTGGAAGTCATCCCGGAAATCCGGGAGGCCATCGGTCCCGATCTGATGCTGACCATCAACTTGATCGCCGGTGGAAAAACCCCACCGGTCACGGTCAGCAAACTGCAGCAGCTGGGCGCCAGTCTGGTGATCTATTCCACGCCCTGCCTGTTTCTGGCCCAGCAGGCCATTGATCGGGGGCTGGCCCAACTCAAGGCCGATAATGGTAAATTCACCGCCGAAACATCCGGTGTTCCCTTCCAGGAGAATATCAGCCTGATGGCCATGAACGGGCTATCCGCAACTTCCAGACCGGCCCAGTCCACGGCCTGGCCTGACAAGGCCGCCGGTTAGGCAATCCCCTTGCGCCGCCCGGTCGGTATCCCCGCCGGGCGGTGCATCCAATCAGGTTCCTTTTGCGTATTGTCATATGAATCCAACCCCATGCGCGCTATGCTTTTGGGCATATAGGGTAATTCTGTAGTTCGTGATCACATCCGATGCCCCAGGGAGGACAGTATGGAAGCCACCAAAACAGAACCCGTCAAAACGACCTCAGATGAAGCAGAACCGATCTTCATTGATCCCAAGATTTACGATCTCTATGACGAATATTGCCATTCCGCCATGCCCCGGCGGGAGTTTTTGCGCAGGGCTGCCGCCTTGGTGGTCATCGGGGGATCCGGCCTTGCCATGGCAAAGGCATTGTTGCCCAGCTATGCCAAGGCCAATATGATTTCCTTCACGGATAAGCGGATCAAGGCCCGCTATGTGGATTATGCCTCACCCGGCGGCACGTCGGGCCAAATGCGCGGCTATCTGGTCCAGCCGGAAGGCGATGGCCCCTTTCCGGCCGTTCTGGTCATTCACGAAAATCGAGGCCTCAACCCGCATATTGAAGATGTCGCCAGACGCGCCGCCGTCGCCGGTTTCCTGGCCTTTGCGCCAGATGGGCTTTATCCCGTCGGCGGCTATCCCGGCAATGATGATGATGGCAAGGTGATGCAGAAATCACTGGATAAAGGGCAGCTTTTCACCGATCTGTTGAATGGTGCCAAATTCCTGAAAGCCCATGAACTATCCACCGGAAAACTGGGCGCGACCGGTTTCTGTTATGGCGGCGGCGTCGTGAATGCGCTGGCGGTTGAGATGGGCGGTGATCTAAATGCGGGCGTCCCCTTTTACGGTGCGGCGGCCAAGGCAGAAGATGTGCCAAAAATCGAAGCCCCGCTGATGATCCATTATGCCGAAGATGACGAACGCATTAATGCCATGCGCGCGGATTACGAAGCCGCCCTCAAGGCCAATGGCAAGACATTTGAAATGCACAGCTATCCAGGCACAAGGCACGGTTTTCACAATAATTCAACGCCGCGCTATAACAAGGAGCAGGCCAAAATCGCCTGGGACCGGACCGTAGCGTTCTTCAATCAACATTTAAACTGATACGCCTTCCCCCTTTTAAGGACGGGCGGTCTTGTTCCGCCCGTTTTTTTCTAGGGGGCTATCGATGATACTGCCGTTTCAGGCCATTCAATAATCGCCGGTCAGGCTGCGCCCAAGGTAAATTCACGCCGCTTCACCTTCACCACCGCCGGGCCGTGGGGCGCGGTGCGCCAGTCATTGTCACCCGCCACATGGAAGGTGGCCTGCAATACAAAGACGGCAACCGCCATGGTCATGCCGCGCGCGACCATCTGCATGCCGCGCGATCCCGGCTGACGCTTTTCCGATGCCTTGATGGCATCGCGGTTATCCTCTTCAAATTCCTGGGCCCACAGTTTCATGGCGACCACTTCGGCCTCCATACGCTCAATCCGCTTTTCCAGGCTGAGCTGGTCCTGGGTCATCAATTCGCCGAAAATATATTCAACAAAGGGCTGGCCCCAGGCCTCAATCATCAAATCCAGATGCCGGACCTGCGGCTGGTTGCCATCGCGCCAGCTTCTGGCGGTTGCCGGTGCCACACCAAATTTCCGGGCATCCCCCTTGATCGATCCGCCATACACGCGCAGCCATTGGGCAACGCGTGTGCCCAGGCGGGAATTGCCTTCAATATCGGCAACATATTCGGCAGGTATCTTTGCCATAGTTTATTCGTGCCTCTGATCCAACACGTAAGGGGGCAGTTTTTTTAACCCCAATGCGCGCGCCTGATAACCCCCATCTCATAAGTATGAATAAATTCAAAGAAATATTCCAGCACCCAGGGGGGTAAAAGATGCTGGAATCACTGCCATGGAACATGCCCGGCCCTGTGCCCCATCTTTTGTTCAGACGGAGACAACAACTGATTAAAGGAGCTGACTGAAATGACCCTCTCAAACCCCGTGATCATGGAAGAGTTGCTGAACTTTGACGCGCTCGACGCGTTCACGGCGGCGCAGATGGACCATCAAGCCAGCTTCGACGCCATTCAGACGATGATCAGCCAGGACATCATCCAACAGGATGACGAACGGAAACAGCCCGTCTGATACGTGTTTGGGGAAGGGGTCGGGCCCCTATCGTTTAACTGCCTGCCCCCCATCCGGTAGCCCCGCCCCTGCCTCAGACACGGTCTCTAGTATGGTACCACTTGTTAAAAATAACTCATGTACCCCCATGGAAAGCCCCCCGGACAGAAATATCCGGGGGGTTCTCTTTATTCCTTCTTCAAACGCCTACAAGACTGAAGAAATACCCCTGTGGAACTAATGTCACGCATCCGGGGGTAAATGAATAACCGTTTTGTGCGGACTTATTGCCTACAAGCAGAAAACTCGGGAACAAACTGTTTGTTTTCAATGTTTTGTGCAGGGGTAAAAACCACTGGAATCTATGCCATGTAACTGACCCCGCCCCTTCCCTCATATTGATAATCAGAAAGCGACAACAACCAAGGAGCAAACAATGACCCTCTTGAACCCCGTCATCATGGAAGAATGCCTGTCTTTTGACCGCATTGATGACCTGGCGGCAAACCTGCAGGGTAATTGTGAAGACGACCAGAATAATCAGGCCCTGATCAGCCGGGAGAAAGCCAATCGCGGCGAGAGGCTGAACCAGAAAGCTTGATTTTCAAGTTTGGGAGAGGGCCCGGGCTTTATCGTTTAACTGCCTGCCCCCCATCCGGTGGCCCGGACCCTTTCCCGAAAAGTCTGCCTACAGCAGATGAATACCCCCAAAAGAAAAACGGCCCGGAATACCTACCGGGCCGTTTTCATATTATCTCTCGTTTTCAGATCATTAATAAACCCGTTGATCGTCAATCACCTTACCGTCATTGGGCAGGCTGCCAGGGGCCATGAGCTCCACAACCCCTTTCAGCTTGCATTCGGTCTGCAAACTGCCGGCGACCTGGTCGCGGAAACCCTCGCTAAGATCCTCCGTTTCAACCTTAAGCACCATCTGATCCTTATTGTCGACCAGATTGACCTCAAGCCGCGCCTTCATGATCGGTGCATGGGCTTTGACCACCCGATCGACCTGGGCCGGATCCACAAACATGCCTTTGATCTTGGTGCGCTGATCGGCGCGGCCCATCCATCCCTTGATCCGTTTATTGGTGCGTCCGCAAGGGCTCTGCCCCTCCATGATCGCCGATAAATCGCCAGTAGCAAACCGGATCAGCGGATAATCCACATTGGTCAGCAGCGTGACCACCACCTCGCCCACCTCGCCATCAGGCACCAACTCGCCGGTGCCGGGGCGAACAATCTCGACAATCACATTTTCATCCAGGATCATGCCTTCAGCGGCTTCCGTTTCATAAGCCACCAGCCCCAGGTCCGCCGTCCCATAGGCCTGATAGGTGGCAATACCGCGCGCGCCATATTCTTCGCGCATGGACGGGAACAAAGCGCCTCCGGAAACAAAGGCCTTTTTCAGGCTGGAAATATCCGCCGACAAGGAATCCGCCTTATCCAGGATCAGCTTCAGGAAATCCGGGGTGCCGATATAGCCGTTCAGGCCATAGGTGGTCACCGCCTGAACCTGAGCGTCTGTCTGGCCGACACCGCCCGGATATACCGCACAGCCCACCGCGCGGGCACCGGTTTCCATCATATGACCGGCCGGAGTGTGGTGATAGGAAAAGCAATTGAGCGCCAGGTCTCCGGCGCGGAAACCCGCGGCATGAAGCGCGCGACCCATGCGCCACCAATCCTCGCCATGGCCTTCCGGATCCGCGATGGGCCCTGGTGAGATATAAAGCCGGTTCAGCTTGCCGACCGGGGTTGCGGTCAGGCCGCCAAACGGCGGCTTGCTGGCCTGGGCCGCGATCAGATCGGATTTCCGGGTGACCGGCAGGGCGGCCAACGCCTCAAACGCCCCCACCTCCGCCGGGTTCACATCGGCCAAAATGGTCTGATAATGTGGCGCATAATTTCTGGCATGGGCCAGCTGCAGGCTTAATTGCGACAGTTGCGATGCCTCACGCTCGTCCTGGCTTCTTGTTTCCAACGCATCAAAAAAATCAGACATGCCCTGCCCCCAAATCCCCGATGATCAAAGCCAGCGTTTGCGGCGTTTGTAATGTTTCACTTCCCGGAAGTTTTTCCGGCCCTGCTGGCTGACGCCCAGGTAAAATTCCTTTACATCCTCGTTATTGGCAAGGCTTTCCGCATCGCCATCCATGACCACACGGCCGTTTTCCAGGATATAGCCGTAATCGGCATATTTCAGCGCGACGGATGTATTCTGTTCTGCCAGCAGGAAGCTCACACCCTCTTCCTTATTCAGCTTTTTCACAATCTCAAAAATCTGTTCTACCAGCTGCGGCGCCAGCCCCATGGAAGGTTCGTCCAGCAGGATGATTTTCGGGCGCGCCATCAGGGCGCGGCCGATGGCGCACATCTGCTGCTCGCCGCCTGAGGTGTAGCCAGCCTGGCTTTTGCGGCGCTCATACAGGCGCGGGAAATAGTCATACACCATCTGAAGATCGGCTTTCACCGCCGCATTGACCCGGCCCCTTGTATAGGCCCCGGTCAAAAGGTTTTCCTCGATGGTCAAATGTTCAAAACAATGGCGGCCTTCCATCACCTGGACACAGCCCTGGCGCACCAGATCATTGGCGGTCAGGTTATGGACCGTCTTGCCGTTCAGCTCGATCGTGCCCTTGGTTACATCGCCGCGCTCAGCGCGCAACAGGTTGGAGATGGATTTCAACGTGGTGCTTTTGCCCGCACCGTTGGCACCGAGAAGGGCGACAATGCCGCCCTCCGGCACCTCAAGGGAGACCCCTTTGAGCACGAGGATCACATGATCATAGATGACTTCGATATTATTCACTTTCAAAAGCGGTTCAGCCATCGGGGTCTCCCTTGTTCACGGTACGGGCTTCAAGCGTTTCTTATGATTACAGCGTCTTAATTGCAGCTGCGGGGCGTGATGCCTTTTTCCGCCGCATAAGCCGCCGCATCCTGTTCGATCAGCGGACGGGTAACCTGCGTCATCGCCGGGATCCAGTCGGTGATCACCTCATAGCCGGACCCGTTCCATTCCTGGATCTTGATCGCGGGGCTGAGGCCCTCATGATTTTCACAAGTCACCTTGGTCGGCGGCACCAGCCCGGTCAGGCCCAGTTCGGCAAGCCGTTCTTCGGTCAAATCCAGGTTTTCCAGCCCCCAGCGCACTTCCTCGCCAGTCATGACCCGGTTTCCGAATTTTTCCTGGGCCTTCCGGACTGCCTCTACAACATAGGCTGCGTTGGCAAAGCCGCGGTTATAGAGCACCAGGCCGATTTTGGAACCGTCGCCGGACGCCATGCCCTTATCCACGATATGCTGTTGCAGATCACCAAATACCGGCGCGTCCTTGCCGACGCCATGGAAGGTGGCTGCGCGATAGCCCTTGGCCTTATCCCCGGACGGAATGGCTGTGTCTTCCCCGGCAGACCACCAGTTGCCGATGAATTTGGACATATCGAACCGGATGTTGGTGGCTTCCTTGACTGCGGTCGCATTCATTGCCCCCCAGCCCCACATGATCACATAATCCGGCTTGGTTTTGCGGATCTGCAGCCAGATGGATTTCTGCTCGGTCATGGATTTCGGCGCGACCGGATATTTGTCATAGGTGAAGCCGAATTTTTCCGCCAGGATATCCATGGTCGGGATCGGTTCCTTACCATAGGGATGATCCAGATAGATATAGCCGATCCGCTTGCCTTTCAGCTGGTCCGTGCCGCCCAGTTCATTGGCGATATACTGGACGATGGCGGTTGCCTGGTTCCAATAGGTGCTAGGAAAATTGAAGATATATTCGAACACCCGACCGTCAGCGGCACTGGTCCGGCCATAGCCCATGGACAGGAACGGGATCTTGTCCGCGGTAACCTTGTCGATCAGCGCGTATGTGATGCCGGTGGACCAGGGGTTATAGATGGTCGCATTTTCCTTGGTGCGGTCATAACATTCCACACCGCGGTCGGTCTTATAACCGGTTTCGCATTCCTCAACCTTGAATTTGACCCCGTTGACACCGCCGTCACGCTCGTTGATCAGGTGGAAATAATCCGCATAGCCATCGGCCAGCGGCACGCCGCCACTGGCATAAGGGCCGGTACGGTAGACCAGGGACGGAATATACTGCTCGGCGGCCAATGCTGCCGTGGAAACCACGGTCATGGCTGCACTGGCGGCCAGCAGACCCAATTTACCAAATTTCATGACATACTCCTTGCTCTCTAGTTTTCATCGTCCCCTTTTATGCCGCAGGGGTTCGGGGCCGCCCCGCCTCCGGACAGCCCGGGGCGGGATCATTTTGTTGTTTTAATTGATCCTAATATGGGAATGGCCAGCGGCGCAGCTTTTCTTTCGCGATCTGCCATAGCCGTGCCAGCCCATGGGGCTCTACAATCAAAAAGAAGATGATCAGCACGCCCATCACCATAAACTCCAGATGGGTGATCACATCCGCCGGCACATCCAGCCCCAACCAGCCCGGCAGCTGGGACAAGGTGATCGGCAGCAGGAAGATGAAGGCCGCCCCCAGGAAGGATCCCAGGATCGAGCCCAATCCCCCGATAATGATCATGAACAGGATTTGGAAAGAGCGTTCGATCTCATAAGCACCCGGCTCCACATTATTAATGAAGCAAAACGCCCAGAGCGCGCCGGCCACTCCGCAATAGAAGGAGGAGATGGCGAAAGCGGACAATTTGGTATGCAGCGGGCGGATGCCGATGATCTCAGCGGCAATATCCATATCCCGGATCGCCATCCAGGACCGGCCGATCTTGCATCTGGCCATGTTACGCGCCGCCAACGCCAGGAAAACCGCAAAGACCAGCACAAAGAGATAGCGCGCCTCGACACTGGCCTGCGCCCCGGTGACCAACGGCCCCCAGTCGACAAACAAATGATAGTCGGCAATGGCCGGCACGCCTGACAGGTTATAATTCACGAACCAATCCACATGGGTGAACAGCCAGAGCAGAAAGAACTGTGCCGCCAACGTTGCCACAGCCAGGTAAAACCCTTTGATGCGCAGGCTCGGTATGCCGAACAGAACCCCGATCATGGCCGAAAAACCGCCACCCGCCAAAATGGCTACCGGCACCGGCAGGAAAGAAAGATTGGTCGCCACTTTATAGGCCATATAGGCGCCCGCCGCCATGAAGGCACCGGTGCCCAGGCTCAACTGACCGGCATATCCGGTCAGGATGTTCAGCCCCATGGCCGCAATGGCCAGGATCAGGACCGGGATCATGATCGATCCCAGCCAATATTCGTCCCCTACCAGGGGCATGCCAATGAAGGCAAACAAGACCAGCCCGATCACGAACCAACGGTCCATCGGGATCGTCAGCAGGCCCTGATCAGCGGCATAGGATGTTTTGAACTCTCCGGCTTCGCGATAGATCATGACTTACACCCTCTCGATGATTTTTTCGCCGAACAGGCCCTGAGGCCTAAAGAACAGGAAGGCCAGCGCCAGGATATAGGCGAACCATTCCTCAATCGCGCCACCAAAGAAGCCGCCCCAATAAACCTCGGCCACTTTTTCACCAGCACCGATGATCAGGCCGCCGACAATGGCCCCAGGGATGGAGGTGAAGCCGCCCAAGATCAACACTGGGAGCGCTTTGAGCGCGATCACGGAGAGCGAGAATTGCACCCCAAGCTTAGAACCCCACATGATGCCTGTCACCAGGGCAACAAAGCCCGCCACAGACCAGACGATCACCCAGATATGATTGAGCGGAATACCGATTGAAAGCGCCGCCTGATGGTCATCCGCCACCGCGCGCAAGGCCCGGCCCGTGCGGGTGTAATGGAAGAACAAGGCCAGCACGACCACCAGGAAACCGGCCACCACCGCGGCAAACAGGTCGCTCTGCTGGATCATGGCATCACCGACAAAGAAAACGTCATCGGGAATACCCACATTAAGCGGACGCACATCCGTGCCCCAGATCATCTCGCCCACGCCTTCCAGGAAATAGGCCACACCGATCGTCGCCATAAAAAGAATGATATGTTCCTGATTGACCAGCGGGCGCAGGACGAACCGCTCGATGGCAAAGGCTACGGCGACCATGATTGCGATCGTTATAATCCCGGCCAGTATCATGGGCACCCCGGCATCCATCAGGCCGACAAAATTCAAGGCCGCAAACAAGACCATCACGCCCTGGGCAAAGTTAAAGACGCCCGAGGCCTTGAAAATCAGGACAAACCCCAACGCCACCAGGGAATACATGACCCCGGCCATCAGGCCGCCGGTCAGCACCTCCATGAAAAACCAGGGAGCGTCGAAAATCTCAACAAAGGGAGTGACAAACAGTGCGTTCAAAGCTTCCATTTCATCTCTCCCCTTAATGTGCCACGCCAAGATAGGCGTCGATCACGGCTTGGTTGGAGCTGACCTCATCCGGCGAGCCATCGGCCAGCTTGCAGCCATAATCCAGCACCACCACCCGATCAGACAAATCCATCACCACGCCCATATCATGCTCGATCAGCGCGATGGTCGTGCCAAAATACTCATTTACATCAATGATATAGCGGGACATATCCTCTTTTTCCTCGAGATTCATCCCGGCCATGGGCTCATCCAGCAGCAACAATTCCGGCTCCATGGCCAGCGCCCGGGCCAGCTCTACCCTTTTCTGGAGGCCGTAGGGAAGGCGCCCCACCGGTGTTTTGCGGATCGACTGAATCTCCAGGAAATCGATGATCTCTTCCACGAAGGCGCGATTTTCCAATTCTTCCTTCTGCGCCCGCCCCCAATAAATCGCCTGGGAGAGGAATCCCGCCTTCATCTTCAGCATCCGCCCGGTCATGATGTTGTCGAGCGTCGACATGCCCTTGAAGAGCGCGATATTTTGGAAGGTTCGGGCAATCCCCGATTTGGCCGCCAGATCCGGCTTCATATTCACATTCTTGCCCTTGAAGCGGATGGTGCCTTCCTGGGGTTTGTAAAACCCGTTTATGACGTTCAGCATCGAGGATTTACCGGCGCCGTTCGGCCCGATGATCGAGCGGATCTCGCCCTTATTGATATTGAAACTGATGTCGGTCAGCGCCTTCACCCCGCCAAAGCGCAGCGTGATATTGTCCACCGACAGCAATTCCCCGCCAATGCGGCCATTTTCATTATCTGCCATCATCTCACTCATGATTGATGTCCCCGCTCACTCTGCCGCCTGGGCCGCAGCACCGGCCCCGATCGCAACAGTCTTTGCATCCCGGATTTCAAGATCCGCAGCCAGCTTGCCCTTACGGCCGTCCTCATAGGTGACTTCGGTCTCGATCCGGCAGTTTTTCTTGTCGGAATAAAGCGCCTCGATCAGCACGTCGTATTTTTCCGCGATATAGCGGCGGCGCACCTTGCTGGTCCGGGTCAATTCACCATCATCCGCATCCAGCATTTTATGAAGCAGCAGGAAACGTTTGATCTGGGACCCGGCCACCCGCTCTTCTGTGGATAGCTGCCGGTTGGTTTCCTCCACATGGGCCTGGATCTGTTCATAGACCTGCGGCAGGGAGGCCAATTCCTGATAAGAGGCATAGGCAATGCCATTGCGTTCCGCCCAGTTGCCCACCGCCTCAAGGTCGATATTGATGAAGGCCGCGCAATAGTCGCGCTCATGGCCAAAGGCCACCACTTCCTTGATATTGGGGAAGAATTTCAGTTTGTTCTCGATATATTTCGGGGCAAAGAGCGTGCCGTCATTCAGCTGGCCCACATCTTTGGCCCGATCAATGATCTTCAACTGCCCTTCATCATCGAAGAAACCGGCATCCCCGGTCATCACCCAGTTATCATCGGTTTTGGTATCGGCGGTCGATTCCGGGTTTTTGTAATATTCCTTGAAAACGCCCGGCCCGGTGAACAAAACTTCGCCCCGATCCGACAGTTTGATCTCCACATCCGGCGCCGGCACACCGACCGTGTCGGGCTTGATCCCGCCATTGGGCTGGATGGTGATGAAGACGGCCGCTTCGGTAGAACCGTAAAGCTGTTTCAGGTTGATCCCGATGGAGCGGTAAAATTCAAAAATCTCGGGCCCGATCGCCTCTCCCGCCGTGTAGCCGAGACGCACCCGGCTCAACCCCAGTGCATTTTTCAACGGGCCATAGACCAGCAATTCGCCAAGCCCGTATTTGATCCGGTCCATCAAACCGACCGAACGACCATCCAGGATATCCACACCAACCTTTTTGGCGTGATCCATGAAATAATGGAACATCCGCTGCTTCAGCTTACCGGCATCTTCCATCCGGATCATCACAGTGGTCAGCAGGTTTTCAAAGATCCTAGGCGGGGCGAAATAATAGGTCGGCCCCAACTCCCATAGGTCATTCAGGACCGTGTCGGAGCTTTCTGGACAGGAAACACAAAAACCCGCCGCATAGGATTGTCCGAAGGAGAAGATATTATCCCCGACCCAGGCCATCGGCAGGTAAGCCAATACTTCATCCCGCTCGTTCAGGCCCTCCAGTTCGGCCGCATTGCGCGCGGTGATCAGCACACTGTCATGGGTGTGGACCACGCCCTTGGGCTGACCCGTCGTACCGGAGGTATAGAGCATGATGCAAACGTCACTGCCGGTCCGGCCGTCAATGCAGCGTTCAATGAATTCCGGGTTCTGGGTCCGAAACTCCCGGCCCTTTTCCAGGACCGCCTCATAATTCCACAAGAAACTCTGATTGTAATCGCGCAGTCCCCGGGAATCATCAAACAAGATCACTTCCAGGCCCGGCAGATGGTCCTTCTGATCGATCAGCTTATCGACCTGTTCCTGATCCTCGGCCATGGCAAACTTGGCTTCGGCATGATCGAGCACGAACTGGATTTCTTCGGCGACCGAATCCGCATAGGTCGGCACCGGCACCGCGCCAATCACCTGGGCGGCGGTCAGGGTCCAATAGAGGCGCGGACGGTTATCACCGATGATCGCAATCTTGTCCCCGGCCCGAAGCCCCAGCGCATAAAGACCCGCGGCATAGTCGGAGACCTCTTCATAAACCTCCGCCCAGCTCCAGCTTTGCCAGATGCCGAGATCCTTTTCCCGCATGGCGGGGCGCTCAGCCCTTACCCGCGCATTGTAGCGCAGCAGTTTCGGAAATGTGTCATTCGTTTCTGTCTGCGTGCTCATGGAGCCTCCGCGATGTCAAATCTGCTTCAACAACGACATCGGGAGACCGCAATTTTGCAGTCAGATACCAAGGATAGTTTGTTTTCGACCCTCGTGACGTACGCCCGTTCAACGGAAAAACGCGCTTCATCGACCAATAGCCTCCCCGATGGCCCACCCCTTTATTCTTTTCACGGGATGGTTTTCTCTTTATGCCATGGTACCGCAAACAGGGACCATAACAAGCGCGGTCATAAGGTTTCTCTTTTGTTATTTGCCCTATTGCCCATACGCTACCGTATGGTTTACCCTGTAAATGAAATTGCGTCAATACGCTAGCGTATGGAAATTAAATTGCCGGAAACCAAAGCAAACACGAAACGGACGAGCAAACTGGGCCGAAGCGAGTGGATTGAAGCGGCTTTCCGCCTGTTGACGGAAAGTGGCGTCACCTCCATCAATGTGGAGAAACTGGCCAAACGCCTAGGAGTCACCAAAGGCAGCTTTTATTGGCATTTCAAGGACCGCACCGAGCTATTGGAAGCGGTTCTGGACAAATGGCACGACCAATATGTCATCGCCAAAGTCGAACATATGGGCGGGGACGCCTATACCAGGCTGATCAACCTGCTGGATGTGGTGCCGCGCAAGCGGGGCTCGAAACATCTGGGCGGCTCCATGGAACTCGCCATGCGGTCCTGGGCGCGCTATGACGATGATGCGGAAAATGTGGTGGCCGACGTTGACCGCCTGCGTGTGAACTATGTTGCCGACCTGCTGCGCGAGCTGGGCTTCCCGGAAGAGGAGTTGGAAAGCCGTGCCTTCCTGATTTATGCCTATGTGATGTGTCAGGGGATCTTTTCTTTCGAAAAAACCGATGACATTTTGGAACGCATCCACAATACCTGCACCGACATCCTGATCCCGCGGGACTGATGTTGTGACCGCGCGCGAAAACTTCCTGATCCCGGTCGAGATAGCGGGCAAAAAACTGGCACTGGCCGCCTGCCGGGTCAGAAACAATGATCAGCCCCCCTCCGGCGCCCCGATTATCCTGCTGCACGAGGGATTGGGCAGCATTGCCCAATGGAAGGATTTCCCGGAAAAGCTATCCGCCGCCACCGGCCGCGAGATCCTGCTTTACGACCGCCAAGGCTATGGCCTCTCGCCCAAGCTGACTGAGGCCCGCCGTCCGGATTACCTGCATCGCTATGCCATGATCGAGCTGCGCCAGGTGATTTGCACGCTGGAACTGGATAAACCGGTTCTGTTCGGCCATTCCGACGGCGGCAGCATCGCACTTATCTACGCGGCCCATTATCCGGTCGCGGCCGCCCTCACCGCCGCCGCCCATGTCTTTGTCGAGGATATCTGCATCTCCGGCATCAAGGAGGCGGTCACGGCCTGGCAGGAAACGGACTTGCCCGGAAAACTGGCCCGCTATCACGGGGACAAAACCGAACAGATCTTCTTCGCCTGGGCTGACACCTGGCTTTCGCGGGAATTCCGGGATTGGAATATCGAGCCTCTGCTGGCTAAGATCACAGCCCCCCTGCTTGCCCTGCAAGGGGCAGAGGACGAATATGGCACCGACGCCCAGGTCCATGCCATCACCCGTCAAGTCAGCGGCCCGGCACGACCGCTGATCATTCCCAACTGCCGCCATATCCCGCATCTGCAGGCATCCGAACCGGTGCTAAAGGAAGCTTCCGCTTTCCTGGCTAAGATCTAGCCCGCCAAAGCATCACAGGTCATGCGCGGCACAAATTCCGTGATGGTATAGCGGGCGACAGCTGCCTCATGGAACGGATCCGCCTTGATCAGTCCCTCCACCGCCGCGCGGCTTGTGGACTGCGCCAGGATCACACCGCCGGTGCGCGGCACTTTCGGACCCGACGCCAGGAACAGCCCCTTGTCGTAACAATCCTTCAGGAAATCCATATGCCCCTCGATCAAGGGCTCCACCTGCTCCACGGGCACCACATATTCCAGATCCACAACAAACAGGGTCGCACCATCGGCCAGAACTGACATTTACCAATCCACTTTCTTCAATTGAAATCAATAAGATCAATCTACTGATAGGTGCGAAATGGCAACAGGGCCAATTGAAGCGGTTCTTCCCCCTTGAGATGGCTGGTCGGGTCACCTATATCGAAACAGCATAAACAGTCCCGTATCAACAAGTAATAAAGAGCATTCTAGGATCATGAGCGATACACAAACCAAATCCTCCGCATCGACGGAAACCATGGGCTTTCAGGCCGAGGTCGGCCGACTGCTGGACATTGTCGCCCATTCTCTTTATTCCGAGCGCGAAATTTTCCTGCGCGAGCTGATCTCCAACAGCGCGGATGCCTGTGATCGGCTGCGCTACAGCGCAATCGCCAGCCCCGACCTGACAAATGGCGATGTGGATTTTGCCATCGACATCACGGTTGATGCCGCCAGCCGCACCCTGACCATTGCCGATAACGGCTCCGGCATGGGCCGGGATGAATTGATCGGCAACCTGGGCACCATTGCGCGCTCCGGCTCTTCCGCCTTTGTCAGTGAGCTGAGCGGTGATTCCAAGAAAGACGTCAACCTGATCGGCCAGTTCGGCGTTGGCTTCTATTCCGCCTTCATGGTGGCGGAAAAGGTCGTGGTCAACAGCCGCAAAGCCGGCGAGGAAGAAAGCTGGCGATGGATCTCCAGCGGCCAGGGCAGCTTTGACATCGAGCCCGGCGAGCGCGAGACCCGCGGCACCGCCATCACGCTCCATATGCGTGAAGATGCCGGTGAGTTCCTGGAAGAGGACCGCCTGCGCCATATCGTCAAAACCTATTCCAACCATATCCCCTTCCCGATCCGCCTAACCGTGGCGGGCGAGCAGAAAGAAGGCGATGACGAAGCCAAGCTGCCGGAACAGGAACAGTTGAATGATGCCTCGGCGCTGTGGACCAAACCGAAATCACAGGTGACCGAGGAACAGCATAAAGAATTTTATCATCATGTGTCCCATGCCTTTGATGATCCGTGGCTAACGCTGCATTTCAAGGCCGAGGGCATGATTGAATATGGCGGCCTGCTCTATGTGCCGGGCAGCCGCCCCTTTGACCTGTTCCACCCGGAACGGGTTTCCAAGCTGAAACTTTATGTGAAGCGGGTCTTCATCAGCGATGAATGCGATGACCTGATCCCCAGTTACTTGCGTTTCCTGCGCGGTGTAGTGGATTCAGAAGATCTGCCCCTGAACGTTTCCCGCGAGATGCTGCAGAACAATCCGGTGCTCACCAAAATCCGTGCCGGCCTGACCAAGCGTGTTCTGTCCGAACTTGGCACCAAGGCGGAAAAGGAGCCGGAGGAATATGCGAAATTCTGGGAGAATTTCGGCATCGTCCTGAAAGAGGGCATCTATGAGACCACCGCCGACCGGGATCAGTTGCTGAAACTGGCACGGTTCGAATCCACGACCCAGGACGGCCTTGTCTCGCTTGCCGACTATATCGCCCGCATGAAGGAAGGCCAGGAGCATATCTACTACATCACCGGGGATTCCAAAGAGGCCGCCGCCCGCAGCCCGCAATTGGAGGGTTTTGCCGCCAAGGGGATCGAGGTCCTGTTCATGACCGACCCGGTCGATGAATTCTGGATCCCGGCCGTGCATGAATATGAGGGCAAGCAGCTTAAATCCGTGACCCGCGGCGGAGCGGATCTGGGCAATATCAAAGCGGCCCCCGACGCGGAAGACAAAAAGGACGAGGCCAAAAAGGAAGAAAGCGCGGATCTGGAGAAGCTGGTTGCCGCCGTCAAGGAAGCACTGGGCAACGCGGTTGCCGATGTCCGTTCTTCCGACCGCCTGACCACATCCGCTGTCTGCCTGGTGGCGGATGATAATGGCATGGATATGCATCTGGAGCGTCTACTGCAGCAGCATAAACAATTGCAGCAGGCCAGCCCGCGCATCCTGGAGCTGAACCCCTCTCATGCGCTGGTCACCGCCCTGGCCAAACAGGCGGAGAGCGGTGCGGACCTCTCAGACGCCGCCCATCTGTTGCTGGATCAGGCCCGGATCATCGAAGGGGAAACCCTGCCCGACCCGGCCGCCTTCGCCCAGCGGATGGCCGACGTGATGGCCAAAAGCTTCGGTTAAGGCCTATCAACAAGATGCAAGGGAGAAACGGCGGTTTTCCGCCGTTTCTTTTTTATCCTTGGTCCTGTTTGCTCATTCGGGTATGATAGGAGGACTATTCACGCGAGGGTTGAACCCATGGATGTTTCCGCCGCGGCCAGCGCCGCGCAACTGGCACAGATGGCCCAAAAAATCACGCTGAGCGCCGCCCAGGCCCAGCAGGTCCAGCAATTGGGCAAGATTGATGAGGCGCTGCAGGAAACCACCGAAGCGCTCACCACCGGCCTGAACAGTGCCGGGCGTTATGTGAATCTTTCCGTCTGAGATTCTTAATCGTTGGAAAAATATAACGGCCCAATGGGCCGTTTTTTGTTGGCCGAAACCCCTGCCATTTTAAGGCTCGCGCGTCAGTCCCTTGGCCTCCAGGTCCGCCAGATAGGCCTGCCAGCGGCGGTCATGGTCATGGCCCAGCTCGTAGAGATACTGCCAGCTATAGATCCCGGAATCATGCAGATCATCAAACTGGATCCGGACTGCATAACGCCCGACCGGCTCCAGGCCGATGATACCCACTTGGCGACGGCCGGACACGGTCACCTTCTGATCCGGATGATGGCCCTGCACTTCCGCGCTGGGGCTTTCCACCCGCAGATATTCCGCCGGCAGTTCGAAATGATTGCCGTCGTCAAAGGTAACTTCCAGGACCTGATCCTGCTTGCGATAGTGGATCTTGGTCGGAAAGCTCTTGGTGGAATAGAGATCGTCACCCATGGATGGGGTCAGTCCAGCTCATCCAGGGAAATCGCTTCATCAGGCAGCATAATCGGAATGCCGTCCCGGATCGGATAGGCCAGGCCTGATTTCTCGGAGATCAGCAATTGCCGTTCCCGGTCATAGCGCAGGCTGTTGCGGGTGCCGGGCTCTACCAGGATTTCCAACAGCTTGGGATCAATCTGTGTATCTTCGCTCATGGGTTTTATCTACCTTGCCAGCGCCAAAGCGTCTATCAGGAAAACAGGATCGCGGAGAGCTTGCGGCGACCTGCCACAGTAACCGGGTCCGCATGACCCAGCGCCTCAAAGAATTTCAACAGCTGCTGGCGGGCGGCACCATCGTTCCATTCCCTGTCAGCCGCGATGATATGCAGCAGGTGGTCAATGGCCACATCCGCGCGGCCGGTGGCGAAAACCGCGCTGGCCAGGCCCATACGCGCCTCATGATCATCTGCATCCGCATCAATGCGCGCCTGCAGCGCCTGCATCTCCGCCAACGCCCCCTCGCTTTCGCCAGCCAGCTCCAGAGCGGCTTTCAAGGCGGCCACTTTCTGGTCCTTATGGGTATCTTCCGGCAAAGTTTCAAAAAGCTGTTTTGCCGGTTCCAACTGACCCTGTTTCAACAGGCAGTCAGCAAAAAGCGTGATGGCCTCCACATTTTCAGGGGCGTGGGCTACGACCTGCTGCAAGATCGCCATGGCCTGTTCCATGTCATCTTCTTCCAGCAAAAGCTTGGCCTGCTCCAAGGCGGCTTCCAGCGGATCATCACCGCCCACACCGCCACTCATCTCAATCAGCTTATCGGTGAAGGTTTTAATCTGGCTTTCCGGCAGCGCGCCCATGAAGCCATCCACCGGGCGGCCGCCAAAGAAGGCAAACACCGCCGGGATCGACTGCACACGCAGCTGTTGGGCAATGCCCGGATTCTCGTCAATATTGATCTTCACTAGGCGCAATTTGCCTTTCGCATCATTGACGATCTTTTCCAGCACAGGCCCCAGCTGTTTGCAAGGCCCGCACCAGGGCGCCCAGAAATCCACGATTACCGGCACCTGCTGGCTCAGCTCCATCACGTCGGGGCCGAAATCCCGGTCGGTGGAATCCTTGATATAGTCACCGGTCGGCTGGGCTTCTCCGGCGGGCTGTTTCGGCGGCTGGATGCCAATAATCGAAGACATAGATATCGCTTTCGCTGTTTATTTGTTTCCGGTCCGATTGGATCGGACCTTACAAAGATTTGTTCACTGGGCCTGCGCTTCAAGGGCGGCCGCAGCAAAATCCAGGATCTGCGGTTCATACCCCTCCGCCTTTAAAAAGGCCAGCAAATCCTGCGTGCCGATCGCTGTAGTCTTATCATTACGCAAGGGATGGGCATGAACGGTCTCATGGTCGAGAATGCCCTTATCCAACACCACATGAACCCGGCGTTCCTGATCATTGAATACACAAAGCGGGGAAACGGAACCCGGGATCACCCCCAAAACCTCCATCAACAAATCCGCATTGCCGAAAGAGAGGTTGCCCGACGCCCCAATCAGATGGCGCAATTGCTTTAGATCCACCTGGCTGGTTTCCAAGGCGGTGACCAGAAACAGGTTTTTCTTTTTATCGCGCAAGAACAGGTTCTTGATATGCGCGCCCACCTGGCCTTCCCGGATCGCCTGGGCCTCTTCCACCGTGAAGACCGGTGCGTGACTGATGGTATCATGGTCCAGATCCAATTCATCCAGGCGGCGATACAGATCCTGATCTCGTTCGGTTCCACTCACGATTAAAAACCCTCTCATTTTTCCAGCCGAGCGCCGGTATTCCGTACAAAGTTTGCATATCCCATGCGGGGCACCTTGGAATATGCCCGCACGAAACCCGCAGAATCCATAGAAAAATCTGCCTCTCAAAAAAAGTTTCAAATTTTTGAAAAAAAGGGCTTGCCAGTCCGCCGCCAGCGAGTATTATCCGCGCCGTTCAGACGATGCGGGCGTAGCTCAGGGGTAGAGCGCAACCTTGCCAAGGTTGATGTCGTGAGTTCGAATCTCATCGCCCGCTCCATGAAGCCTCCAAGGGAAACCTTGGGGGCTTCTTTCATTTCCGTGCTATGCCCTACCCATAATCCCCGTCCGGCAAATTCTGCCTTCATATGCAGTTTCCATAAAAAACGCCCTTCGAAAACCGCTACCAAACAGCTGGCAATGAATTGAATTCGTTATAAAATCGACGGTCTGGCACGACTCCTGCTGATTATCCTCCCGAGAGACGAAAATCACAGAGGAGCAACTCTCATGCAGATCCAATTTGATAATGACCGGGAATTGCGGAGCTATCTGTCCAGTTACGGTTCCGATCTGGCAGACGACAGCCGCTATGGCGACGGCCGCTGGAACCGATTAGCCGGGGAAGCCAAAAAACTGTCTGACGATTTAAGCCTGGAACAGGATTGGGAGGATATTCCGCTGGAAAGCTGGGAACGCTGGTACGATCACTGAGATCTGCCGCCAACAAGATGTTAAGCGGCAAAGCAGGTCAGCGCGACGCGTATTGCAATTCTCCCGGCTGAGCAAGGAATTCAAACAATTCCTGTTCCTGCTCTGGGAGAGAGAATTCAACCGGTTCCGAAATCACCGACTGGCGTAATTCCGTCTCTTCATAGACCAGAACCAATTGAATGCGCCGGATCGCTTTGGCCAGGGCCAGCCATTGATCCCGGCTTCGGGACAGATCCTCGATATGGCCGCTGATACTCAAGATGGAATCCCGTTGAAAGCGGGCCTGAACAAACCCGTCGCCATAGGGCTCTCCCCGATCTTTCAGGCCGGTCTCAGGATAGTCATCCGCGTCATAGGATAGGCCCGGCATGACCGGCACAGGACAATCAGGATGCACCACATTGTCCGGACCAATCCAGCACCCGTAGATGCCGGCAGAGCTATGATCAAGTTGTCGGTAAGCCATTTTCCCCCCAGCATCCGAAACTCATGCAAATCAATGGTTGAGAAGAAGGGGGTTTAGATTTGCAGCCAGCAAAACCCCACTCAACCGAATAATGGGTGTCATTCTACCGCATTTTCGTCATTTTTCAACCATTAAGTGCGTTCATAAGAGGTTATTCTTTCCAATCTACACACGGATGGGTAGCGAAACGGTTAAGTCATTGCAAAACAGAACTGAAGACCAGAAACCCGCCCGCCACCAATGTGTAAAAGACCACTGAAAACATACCCAGCATCAAGATATTGAAGACAGCCCGGCCTGACCCGTAAGCCTCTTCAGCCTTGTGGCGATGTCTTGGCCGCCGTTCGCGCCCGGCGATGATCCGGATGTAAAACCAGCGCCCCGGTGCCGGAATGGAATAGCGCACATCCAGAGAATGGGTTGATGTCCAATCATCCGCGCGGGCATCTGCCGCCGCCTGTTTGATCGCCGCGCGCTGGGCGATGGATAATTCATCCGCACAGCCGCTTGGCAGGATTTTCAATACCCGCTCCCCAAAAGCCTGTGCGGCAGGTTCTATAACCGACATAACCTCACCTCCCGGTTCCAGCCCTCATGTTTTTCCCGCATGACTGATGCTCAAAAAGTATCACTAATTGAGTTAACAAAATAAAAATCTCCCGGCTGCTACTTTCAATTTTTTCAAGACAGGAATACCTTTAACCCAGAGGGCGGCCTTGAAGCGCGCCGGGAAAACCCGTCGTAAAACCCGCCCCGGACAGAAAAACTGGAATATGGGGAGAGGGCCTCAGCCGCTTATGAAACAGGCATGGCACCGTCTCGACATGTCTGCGTACCCGACTGAATTCCATCTCCGCGTTTCCCCCGCGGGAGAAGAATAAACATGACACAGCGGATTGATGCGCTGAAAACCGAGCTCTTGGAAAAAGTGGCCAGCCTGGTCTCCAAACGGATGACCGGCGCCAAAGCCAAGGCCGCACAGAGCTTTGTCGACCATTATTATGATAATGTCGCCCCCAATGATATGGCGGAACATGATCCGGAGGATCTCTATGGCGCCGCCATCTCCATGTGGACCTGGGGACAGACACGGGCTGCGGGCGAACCGAAAATCCGAGTCTATAACCCTCGCTATGACCAGCATGGCTGGCACTCTCCCCATACGGTGATTGAGATCGTCAATGACGATATGCCGTTCCTGGTGGACAGTGTGAATATGGAACTGAACCGACAGAATTTGACGGTCCATCTGGTGGTGCATCCGGTTTTTCATGTCACCCGCGATGACAAGGGCAAGACAACCAAACTGGTTGAGCCCGATAATAAAAAAGCCCCCGCCAATGAATCCTTCATGCATTTGGAAGTGGACGAGCAAACCCTGCCCGCCGCCCTGGAAGCCATTGAGCAGGGCCTGTTGAATGTGCTGGGCGATGTCCGCGCCTCGGTCGATGACTGGCAAAGCATGCGCGAGCGCGCCGCATCGCTGCTGAAAGAGCTGACCCCGCGAAAATTCAAGGGCGTGCCCAAGGAAAAGGTTGATGAAGCTCAGGCCTTCCTGCAATGGGTCTATGACGACCATTACACCTTCCTCGGCTATCGCGAGATTGATTATCAGGGCACCGGCAAGAATGCACGGCTGAAGGTGGTCAAAGACAGCGGCCTTGGCGTGCTGCGCGATCCGGAAGTTCCGGTTTTTGAAGGCCTGCGCAATCTGGGCAAGCTGCCGGAAGCGGTCCAGAAAACCATCTTCAAACCGGGCCTGGTCCGGGTCACGAAAGGCAATAACCGGGCAACCGTGCACCGGCGCGTCCATATGGACACCATCGCCTTCAAGAAATATGACGCCGACGGCAAACCGGTGGGCGAGCATCTGTTTGTCGGTCTGCTGACCAGTGCCGCCTATAACCAAAGCCCGCAGCATATACCGCTGCTGCGCCGGAAAGTGGAAGAGGTCATGGACCTCACCGGTTTCTCCCATGGCGGCCATTCCGCCAAGGCCTTGATGCATGTGCTGGAAAGCTATCCCCGCGATGAGCTGTTCCAAATCTCCGTGCCTCTGCTGAAGGAAATCGCGCTCGGCATCGTGCATCTGCAGGAACGCCAGAAGATCGCGCTCTTCCTGCGACCCGATCCGTTCCAGCGCTATATTTCAGCCCTGGTTTTTGTGCCACGCGACCGGTTCTCAACCACCCTTCGCCAGCGGATCGGCAATATCCTGGCCAAAAGTTTCGAAGGGTCCGTTGCCGCCCATTATACCTACATGTCTGACGAGGCGCTCAGCCGGGTTCATTTCATTATCAAAACGACCCCGGGGAAAGTGCCGGAATATGACCCGGCCGATGTTGCCAAGAGGGTCATGGAAACGGGCCGCACCTGGGAAGATGACCTGCGCCAGGCCTTGATCGAAAATCGCGGTGAAGAAACCGGTCTGATGCTGTATCGCCGTTATGCCGATGGTTTCTCCATTGCCTATAAGGAAAATTTCAACGTCCATACCGCGATCTATGATATCGACCGGATCGAAGAGGTGGTCTCTGGCAAGGGCATCGGGGTCAATCTCTATCGCCCGATCGAAGCGGAAGAGCACCAGCTGCGGTTCAAGATCTATAATTTCCAGAACCAGGTGATCTTGTCCGAGGTCATGCCGATGCTGGAAAATATGGGCGTCAAAGTGCTCTCGGAATCCCCCTATAAGGTGGATCCGACCGACAATGACCAGCATATCATCATCCATGATTTCACCCTGGAGACATCGGATAAATCGCCGATCAATTTCCATGCGATCCGCGATGCGTTCCATGAAAGTTTCCGCCGGGTCTGGAATGGCGACATCGAGGATGACGGATTTAACCAGCTGGTTCTGGCCGCCGGCCTCAATTGGCGCGATGTGGTTGTCCTGCGCGCCTATTCCAAATATCTGCGTCAGGCCTCCATCCCCTTCTCCCAGGAATATATGGAAGAGACGCTGGCCAAGAAT
The DNA here is from genome assembly GCF_003385955.1 of Aestuariispira insulae. Lineage (GTDB taxonomy): Bacteria > Pseudomonadota > Alphaproteobacteria > UBA8366 > Aestuariispiraceae > Aestuariispira > Aestuariispira insulae. Next base: position 319,963 of record NZ_QRDW01000003.1, on the reverse strand, counting down.
GCCGATCTGGCCGCCGATATCGCCAAACTGTTCAAGGTCCGCTTCGACCCCGACGCCCAGCCCGAGGACGACACGGACGAAGACGGCAAACATCGCGAAGAAGGTTTGCGCAATGTCATTGATATCAAGCTGGATATGGTCGACAACCTGGACGAAGACCGGATCTTGCGGCGCTTCATCAATATTGTCGGCGCCACCTTGCGCACCAATTTCTACCAGAAGGACCAGGACGGACATTATAAACCCTATGTCTCGCTGAAATTTGCCAGCCGCGAAATTGACGAGATCCCCCAGCCGGCACCGCTGCGCGAGATCTTTGTCTATTCCCCGCGGTTTGAGGCGGTCCATCTGCGCTTTGGCATGGTTGCTCGCGGCGGCTTGCGCTGGTCTGACCGGCGGGAGGATTTCCGGACCGAGATTTTAGGCCTGGTCAAAGCCCAGCAGGTCAAGAATGCGGTGATTGTACCGGTGGGTTCCAAGGGCGGCTTTGTGCTGAAGAAAGCCCCGCCCATGGCCGACCGGGAAGCCTTCATGAAAGAAGGCATCACCTGTTACCAGACCTTCATCCAGGGCATGCTGGACATTACCGACAACCTGAAAGGTACCACCGTCATTCCGCCGGTGGATGTCATCCGCAAGGATCAGGATGATCCCTATCTGGTGGTTGCTGCGGATAAGGGCACGGCGACCTTCTCCGATTATTCCAATGCCATCTCGGTCAAGAATGATTTCTGGTTGGGCGATGCTTTCGCCTCCGGTGGCTCAGACGGGTATGACCATAAAAAAATGGGCATCACCGCCAAGGGTGCCTGGGAATCCGTCAAACGCCATTTCCGTGAATTTGGCCATGACACCCAGTCCCAGGATTTCACCGTGGTCGGTGTTGGCGATATGGGCGGTGACGTGTTCGGCAACGGCATGCTTTTGTCCGAACATATCCGCCTGGTCGGCGCCTTCAACCATCTGCATATCTTCATCGACCCCAACCCGGATGCGGCCAAGACCTTTGCCGAGCGCAAACGTCTGTTTGAAGAGGTTAAAGGGTGGGATGCCTACGATACCAAACTTATTTCCAAGGGTGGCGGCATCTTTAACCGGTCGGCGAAATCCATCGAACTGACCCCGGAAATCCGCAAGCTGCTGAATGTAGAAGACAAGGCGCTGCCGCCCAACAAACTGATCAGCGCGCTTCTTAAAGCGCAGGTGGATCTCCTGTGGTTTGGTGGCATCGGCACCTATATCAAGGAAAGCGACGAGACCCATGCTGATGCCGGTGATCGCGCCAATGATTCACTCCGCGTCAATGCGGCGGATCTCAACTGCAAGGTCATCGGCGAAGGGGCCAACCTGGGGGTCACCCATCGTGCGCGGATTGAGTTTGCACAGAAGGGCGGGCGCTGCAATACGGACGCCATAGATAATTCCGCCGGTGTTGACTGCTCGGACCATGAGGTCAATATCAAGATCCTGCTGGGCGATGTGGTCGGCAATGGCGACATGACCGAAAAACAGCGCAACAAGTTGCTGGTCGCCATGACCGATGAGGTTTCCTCTCTGGTGCTGCGGGACAATTACCAGCAGACCCAGTCCATTTCGGTCACGCATCTGCGCGCCGCCAGCGAGCTGGACCGGCATCAGCGTCTGATCCGGTCGCTGGAACGGGCCGGGCATCTGGACCGGAGCCTGGAATTCCTCCCCGATGACGAGGAAATCGGCGAGCGGCTGCAGGCGCAAAAGGGCCTGACCCGGCCAGAACTGTCGGTGATCCTGGCCTATGCCAAGAATGTCACCTATCAGGAATTGCTGGATTCCGACCTGCCGGATGATACTCTTTTGTCCGAAGACCTGATCCGCTATTTCCCGGAGCCGCTTCGGGTCAAATATTACGCCAATGTCCTGACCCACCGGCTGCGCCGGGAGATTATCGCCACCGTTGTCACCAACTCGATGATCAACCGGACCGGACCGAGTTTCGTCAACGAGATGAACCTGCGCACCGGCATGTCCAGCCCCGAGATCGCACGGGCCTACACCATTGTGCGGGAAGTCTTTGGCATGCGGGAGCTATGGAACCAAATTGAGGAATTGGACAATATCGCTGATTCCTCAATCCAGTATCTGATGCTTCAGGAAACTGGTCGGACCATCAACCGCATGACCGAATGGTTCCTGCGCAATGAAGATCACCCGCTGGATATCTCACGCAATATCGAGACCTACCAGTCCGGCGTGCAAACCCTGAAAGAACATATGGAGAGTATCCTCGGCCCGGTGGCGCTGGATAATATGTATAAACGGACCGAACGCTTTAAGAAGAAAGGCGTGCCGGATGAACTGGCCCAGGCCATCGGTCAGCTAAAGGTGCTTTCTTCCGCCTGTGACGTGGTGCGGCTTGCCGCCAAGGCCGATCAGCCGGTCAAGGAAGTGGGCAATACCTATTCCGCGGTCGGCGCACGTTTTGGCATGGATTGGCTGCGGTCTGCCGCCAACCGGATCCCGGCATCAAGCCAATGGCATCGCATGGCGCTTGGCGCGATCATTGATGATCTGTGGGGATTGCAGACCGACCTCACCGCCAGAATCCTCAGCCATGGCGATTCCGGTTGTGACGCCATCGACGCCTGGATCGCCAAACGGGCGGAATCGGTGGAGCGGGTGGACCAGCTGCTGGGCGAGCTCGGTAACCTGCCACAATTGGATCTGGCCATGCTGGCGGTTGTCGGACGGGAACTTCGTAATCTTGTTGTCGGATAATTGCCATAATCTGGCTATAAGTATGACAACAAATAAACGAACCAGGAGTCTTTGAATGACACAAACCACTCAATTCCAGGCGTTCCGGGGGGCCAGAACAGTGGCCATCCTGATCGGCCTGGCCATCGCCAGCCCGCTGATCGCCTCATGCGGGCCGCCGATCGCGGCCATCGAAATGGCGCTTGAGGACCGGACCGGTGAACAGATTGCCGCCGATGCAGAGCTGAAAGCCGGCCTGATTGCCGATGTGAATAATCGCATGACCACCAAACTGGCCGCCCTGCTCACCTTCGACGTTTATGAAGGCAATGTGATGATCACCGGCGAAGTGGAAAGCCGCGATGACCGGATCAAAGTGGCCGAAGTCGTCAACAGCCATCCCGACAGCAAAACCGTTTATAACGAGCTGCAGGTGGTGGACCCGGATGCGGAAAGCAATCTGGTCGACGATGTGGTGATCAAGCAGAAATTTTTTGGCAAACTGGCCACCACTGCCGGTGTCACCCAGTCCAACTGGCGCTACCAATCGGTCAACGGCACACTGTATCTATTCGGCCGGGCGCTCAGCCAGGCGGAAATGAACAAGGTTGTTGCCATTGCACGGGATACGGAAAAAGTCCGCCGGGTGGTGAACCACGCCTTTGTCCGGGCGAAATAACACCAAACCTGTCAGTCTCCATCTTTTCCCTAAAACGGGCGGCTATATTAGCCGCCCGTTTTATATACCGCATTTGGTGTAGACGATGTATTTTACAACCTGATACTAGGATCGCATTCTACTATTCATTAACCACATGCAATCCTTTGATTTTTTCTTCCGGCACAGTCCTTGCTAACACTCACTGCGGGGACAGAGCTGTTTAACGCTCTAGGAAGACAATGAAAAAACTAACTTACCTGCTCTTTTCCCTGATGATGACCAGCGCTGGATTGACCGGCAAGGCAACCGCCGGCGTGATCATCGGAGACAGCGACTTACTCAACGACAGCCACCTGACCCAGCTGGAAAACTGGCTTGGTGAAGGTCCGCTTGCCCTGACCAGCATCTATCAGCAACAGGATAGCGACCGTGCCACCGATTGGCATGACGCAGTTGACAATCGGGTCCGCAGCTTCACCCTGATCGAAATAAACCTCGGTGCCCAAACCATGTTGGTCGGCGGATACAACCCCTATTCCTGGGATGCCAGCCTCAGGACTTACCGGTTAACCCGCGATGAAGCTGATCGCACCGCCTTCATTTACAACCTCTCCCTGGGGATGAAACTGGATCAGGATCTGACCACCAGCTACGGTCGGTTCCAGACCTTTAACAGCCTGCAACTCGGCCCCGCTTTCGGTGTCGGCATGGATCTGCGCGTCACATCTGATCTCAACTATCTGAGCAGTAACCTAGGATACAGCTATGGCGATGTTTCCCGGCGCGGTGACAATGATTATGCCGAATCCTTTGTCGGCGGCCATCGCCGCATCGCGGTTAGTAAAATCGAGACCTTTACCATTGCACATCACACACACACCGATGTCACCGCCCCCGGTTCCCTTGCCCTGATGGGCCTGGGGCTGATGGGCCTTGCCATGCGCAGGAGGGAAAAACGATGAAGAAACTGCAAATCTTATCTGCAATCGGTTTTCTCGCCACCGGTTATCTGGCCACCCCCGCAACCGCAGCCGTGATTGCAGGCGGCAGTGACCTTTTAAGCAGGGCAGATGCCAATCAGTTGGAAATCTGGTTGGACATGGATGACCTGACCCTCACGAACATCTATACAAAGCACCAACATCACACAGGCCTGAACTGGCATGCCGCTGTTGACAACAAAGGTCCGACTTTTGTGATCATGGAAGTGATTGCCAACGGAAAGAGCATGACTTTAGGCGGATACAATCCGCAAAGCTGGAATGCGGCCATAAACGGAAATGTCATGACCCCGGATCCTGCCGACCGCACGGCCTTCATTTTCAATCTGACCACCGGTGTTCGCCATAGCCAGAATAAGGATACCAGCGGTGATGATTATGGCGCTTATCAAACCTATAATCATCCTGTCTCCGGGCCTCGTTTCGGCATCAACGGCACTGACTTCGGTCTGGTCGGACTGAACTGGGGAGACGGTGCGCTCGGTTTTTCCTATGGTGACTCCGAGTTGACCCGCCAGGATACGATCGACTTTTTCGGCACACGGGGCCGTTTTGACATCGGCCGGCTCGAAACCTTTGCCATCGCCCCCCAGGAAGTGCCGGAACCCGGCACCCTGGCTTTGATCGGTTTTGGCCTGATCGGGCTTGGCGTGTTTCGGCGACGGCGAAGATAGGGCCGGTCTGTTGCATCAGAGCGGCAGAATGCCGCTCTTTTGCCTGGGCATGTCGTTAGCCTTATCCTTTTGGCTCTGATACGCTTGTAGCATAGCGGTATTAACAACAGGTCCGAAAGGAAGAGAGCATGCTTGCAGAAGAATCAACCTTGGGGGAACGGATCGAAAGTGCCCGGCTGGCCAGGGGCCTTTCCAATTCTCAGCTGGCACGCCGGATTGGTGTGAAACCGCATACCCTGCAAAACTGGGAACGGGACAAAACCGAACCGCGTTCCAACAAGCTGGTTGCGCTGTCCGGCATTCTGGGTGTACCGCCCATTTGGCTGCTGGAGGGTGGCAAAGCACCGATCGAAGCCGTCACCCATACTCAGTTTCATGAAACAGCGGATCTGGAAAGCAAGCTTGCGCGCCTGCAAAAAATGCATGAACGCATGACCCAGCTCACCTTCGAAATCGTGTCCGAAGTGAACCGTTTAAAAAATACCCTGGAACAGGAACGCCAGGATTCCCTCTGATAAACTGCTAGAGTTTTCCCTCCCGCCCGATCGCCGGACTGTCCTGTTTGGCCGGGCGGGATACCGATCCCAAACCGGTTTCTTCCTGCAATTTCTTTACCGTTTGTTTACCATTTGCCGCCATGATGACAGCGGGTATGGTGCGGCTGATAACCACTTGAAAAATAACGGTATATTTCATGAAATTCTTGATCGGCCACAAAGTGAATGCCGCGCTGTCCGGCATTGTCCTGATGATTGCCGGACTGGCAGCCTATACAGAAATCCAAATCGCAGCCCTGATTCCCGAAATTGAAACGGAAGTGAATGAGGTCCGGGAGGTCCGGGATCTTGCCTATCCGCTTGCCATCGAGGCCGAACGGATCCGGTTCCATGTGGTTGAGGTCCAACAATGGCTCACAGATATTTCAGCGACCCGTGGCCAGGACGGCCTGAATGATGGCTTCGAAAAGGCAGAGGAACATGCAACGGCCCTGCGCGCTGTCCTCGAAAAAGCCAAAGGCCACGCGATCGAGCTCAACCTGTCAGAAGAAATTGAGATCCTGAACCGTATCGAGCGGGCCTTCCCGCCCTATTACCAAGCCGGCAAAACCATGGCCCAGGCCTATATCGACGGCGGACCGGAATCCGGCAACAAGATGATGGGCGATTTCGACAAGGCCGCCGAAGCCATCAATGGCGAACTGGACCGGTTCAGTGTCGCGATCACCGATTATGTGAACAAGATCATCAATGACAGCGTCTATCATTCCGAACATATCCTGGAGAGTCAGCAATCGCTCGCCCTCATCTCCCTGATCATCTCGGTCGTCATTGTTCTGGTGGTGATTGCGGTTTGCCTCTATCTCAATTTCGGCATCATCCGGAAATTCATCCGCCTGACAAATTGCATGGACGAGATTGCCGGCGGCCGCCAGGATCTGGATATACCCTATATCCACCACACCGATGAGATTGGCTCCTTCGCGGGATCCCTCCAACAATTCCGGGACAATGAGGCCGAGAAAAAACGACTGGAGGAAGAAAACAGAAACCGCGAAAAGCAGGCAAAATCAGAGCGAGAAGCTGCGGTGCGCAACATGGCCGATACGGTGGAAAAAGAAGCCGCCGCCGCCGTGGATTCAGTCTCCAAGACCTCCGACTCGCTTAATCAACTGGCCGGGGAAATGGCCTCCTCCTCAACCAAGGTTCAATCAGAATCGGCGTCCGTCGCCTCTGCCGCCGAAGAAGCCCTGGTCAATTCCGAAACGGTGGCCAGTTCCGCCCAACAGCTTTTCTCCTCCATTCGGCATATCGCCGGCCAGGTGGAACATGCCGCCGAAGTTGCCGGCAAAGCCACCTCTGAGGCCGACAAAACCCGGGGCGTCATTGAAGGCATGGCCGATGCGTCCAGTAAAGTCGCCGAAGTGGTCGGGCTGATCTCCGACATTGCCGAGCAAACCAACCTGCTGGCGCTCAACGCCACCATCGAATCTGCGCGCGCCGGCGACGCGGGCAAGGGTTTCGCCGTGGTCGCCAATGAGGTTAAGGCATTGGCCAACCAGACACAGAAAGCCACCGGTGAAATTTCCGCCCAGATCACTGAAATGCAATCCATCACCAAAGAAGCGGTGACCGCCATCGGCTCCATCCTGGAAATCATCGAGGAAATCAGCGATTCCAGCCGGACCATTGCCTCTGCCGTCGACCAGCAGCAATCCGCCACTGGCGAGATCGCCCGCAATGTCCAGGAAGCCGCCGCCGGGGCCCGTGAAGTGACCGAACGGGTCGCCGATGTATCCAGTGAAGCCAAGCAGGTCGATCAGCGTGCGGAAACCGTGCGCGATACCATCGCATCCCTAACCGATAATATCTCCGGGCTGCGCAACTCGATCGTACGATCGCTGAGAACCGCCACACCAGAAGTGGATCGCCGCCAGCGCGATGTCGAGGTGCAAAACGACCGGCGCGAATGTCAATCCGGCTGATTAGCCGGCTTTCGGGCCAGGACGGTGAAGGTGTGCCAGTGTTTCTCGCGCCCTGCCACCGTCTGGCCCGCCTCATCCCGGATATGGAACATCTCAATCTCCAGCCCCTGCAAAAAGGCCCGCGAAGCCTCTTCGGTGAAAGAAGCCATCGCCCGGCATTCATCCGCAACCCAGCTGTCCCTCACGCCCAGGAAATCACCACAGAAATATCCGCCAGGCTTCAGCGCAGATTGGATCCGGCCCCAGACAAGGTCAAACTTGTCGGCCGGGCAGAAATAGAGGCTGGCCCAGGCCAGGACCAAATCCGCTTTTGGATAATCGAACCCGTCAAAACCGCAATGGCGCAGCGTCAGCCGGGGATGACCCCCAAACCGCACCCGGCACAGATCAATAGAGCGCTGTTCCGCATCAAAGGCATGAACGCTAAACCCGTTTTCCAGCAGATGGGAAAAATCCCGGCCGGACCCACAACCCATATCAATTGCGGTCTTCTCAGGACGGTCCGCCAGCCGGGCCGCCAGCTTGACAGTAAGCGGCCTTGGCGGAAAATCCGCCACCGACTGGTAATAGGTATCCCAGCTATGGCCGGTCACAGTTCGGCACTCTCAAGGCGCATGGTCAATGCCGTGGACTCTCCCGGCGCCAGCGTAACCAGTCCATGGTCCGGCCAGTCCGGATCCCCCATGCGATTAATCGCATCGGTCATATGGGTCACCGGTTCAACACAGAAATAATCGCGGCCCTCGGGGCTGTAGAAAATGACATTGCGGGCATTTTGGCTGGCGGTGATGATGAGGCGGCGCCCCTCATCGGGCCAGGTGATCTCGGCCACCCCGTCCCAGCCGTCAAACCCATCGTCAAATCCTTCCGGCACCGGCCCGCCGGAGGTCAGCAATCCCAAGATAGGATGAGTCTCATCGCGCGCAACCGGGATACAGCCCTCGGCCTGATGCATGGCGGTCAGCCGCATCTTCAGCTCGGCCCCACTGCCTTTCAAAAAGAAGGGATGAAACCCCAGCCCTGCCGGCATCGGTCGGTCGGACCGGTTTTCGACGCTCAGTTTCATGGTGACACCTTCAGCCTCCAGGCTGAATTCCTGGTGGGCAATATAGTCCCAGGGCCAGTCGGATACCGGATGCTCATAACAGAGAATCACGCACTCTTCAGTGATTTTTTCCACCTGCCAGGCATTCTGCCAGCCATGGCCGTGAATGGCATGGGGCTCGGGCTTGAAATTTCGCTCCAGCTGAATCTCCCGCCCCTGCCAGAGAAATCGGGCATCACAAATCCGGTTGGAAAAGGGCACCAGCGGATAGCTGGCACAACTGCGATAATTATTCCCCTCCAGCGGTCGCAAGAGATTCACGCCGTCAAAGCGGAGGAAACTGACACATCCGCCCAGGTCCGGCCGGAGCCCAAGGCTCATACCATCTTTCTTCAAGATTATTTCAGCCGTCATATCCACCCCTTACCCAACTTTTTGATCATGCCAATTGATTCACCGCCCGACGGCAACAGGCAAGCGAATTTGTCCAATCTGTCAGGAACCACCCATATTCCTGGCCAGGATTCGGTTGTAGGTACCATCCCGCCGCATTTCGTCGAGAGCCGATTGCAGCCGTATAGCCTTTTCCCCCATTGTCTGGCGGCTAATGGCCAGAAAATAGTGATAGCGCCCGGAGAGCTTGACCAGCCTTTCAAAGGACCCTGGCGGCAGATTCTGGCGGCTGAGCGCATGGGCCACTTCCAGGGGCAGGAAGGGCGCAATTTGCGCGCGCGCATGCAGCAGCATCTTGATCTTGGATTCAATGCTGCTGGTCTCAAAAATATGGTTGCGCTCCCCATAGCCGCCATCCAGCAACAGTTGATGATTGGCCGATTGCGCCACCACCACCATGTTATACCCTTCCAGATCCTCCAGGCTGCGCACCTTCACAGTCTGATCATCGGCCCGCCGATATAGCCATTGCTCACGCGGGTAAATGGGACCGACCCACTGGAACATCTCTTCACGTTCTTCCGTGCGCGTCGTGGTCAGCAGCAAAATATCCGGCCGGGTTTGGGCCAGGAGATAGGCCCGTTTCCAGGGCAGCACCCGGAAACGCCCGCCTTTGGCATGGAAATCGGTGCGATGGAACATTTCGCGCACCAGATCGACCGCAAAGCCTTTGAGCTCCCCGTCTTCAACATAGTTAAAAGGGGGGAATTCCTCCGCCAGGACCTCTAACCTACGGTCCTCCGCCAGAGCCTGGGAAAGCGGAAATAGGAAAAACGCAACGGCACAGGCCAAGGTTTTGGCCAGCAAACGATCCGGAATCACGCCTGTCCTGTATATGCACATTTCACTTTTCCGCCTTTTCAAAAGCGTTTCATTCTAACCTGATCCTCCTAACGTTTCCTTAGCCAGGCCGTTGAGGCAACCAATTTCACAGGGCACCCGTCTTTCCCTCTTATCTCAGGCGGGATAGAATTGGCGCAATTCAAACCGTTTATTCCAGGATCCTGCCATCGTGAGCCAACAGTCTTCCCTGCCCTTTGCTGCCGCCGTCTATCAGCCGAAAAAGACGGACAAGTCCCAATTGTCCAGCTTTGTCGCACGCTTGCAGGCAGATGGCGTCAGGATTGCCGGCATCCTGCAGGAAAGCCATATCAAACCGGGCGAAAAGACGCGCACCATCGAAAGTATCGATATCCGCACCAGCCAACGGGTCGCGATCAAGAACCCGATGAAGCATGAGGCCGAATGTGGCTTGGATGCGGGCAACCTGATTGAAACAAGTGCTATTTTGCGGGAAATCCTGGATAACCCGCCCGACCTTGTGGTGATGGAAAAATTCGGCGGCCAGGAACAGTTGGGCAAAGGCCTCTATGACGAGATCATGCAGATCATCGCCGCCCATATCCCGCTGATCCTGTCTGTCCCTGAACCGGCCCTGCCGCTCTGGCGGGAGATGAGCGAGAATATGGGGGATGAAATCGCCTTTTCCGTCGAGGCGATGGATGGCTGGTGGAGTGAATTATCTGCAAACCAATAGGACCTTTAAGCCGGTTACCGGGGCAAGCCCGGTAATGACGAGTTTCTTAATCAAGCCGAAAAATACGGCATCTCCGGGCTTTATCCGCGGATCTGTGGCGAAACCATCTCAGTCCTTTAAACAGAAAAAGGGCGGCCAAAAGGCCGCCCTTTCCATGTTCAGCAATCGCTGAAAAGCTTAGTCGCGACGCGGACGGCGCGGCTTGCCTTCGCGTTTCGGCTGTTCAGGGGCTTCGAAGCCTTCGACTTCTTCACCGGTTTCCTGATTTACCGCACGCATGGACAGGCGAACCTTGCCACGATCGTCGATGCCGAGGCACTTGACGTAAACTTCGTCACCTTCCTTGCAGACATCGGTGACCTGCTCGGTGCGGCCTTCCTGCAACTCGGAAATATGGACCAGGCCGTCACGGCTGCCCATGAAGTTAACAAACGCACCGAAATCGAGGGTCTTAACCACTTTACCGCGGTAGATGACGCCTTCTTCCGGCTCAGCAACGATACCCTGGATCCAATCATAGGCTTTCTGGCCGGCTTCGCCGTCTACAGCCGCGATCTTGATGGTGCCATCGTCATCGATGTCAATCTTCGCGCCGGTTTCTTCGGTAATCTCACGGATCACTTTGCCGCCGGTGCCGATCACGTCGCGGATTTTTTCACGCGGGATCTGCATGGTGGTGATGCGCGGCGCATGGGTGGAAACCTCTTCACGGCCGGACGTGATGGCTTTGGCCATTTCGTCCAGAATGTGCAAACGACCGCCACGGGCCTGTTCCAGAGCGGTTTTCATAATGTCCTCGGTGATCGAGGTGATCTTGATGTCCATCTGGAGCGAGGTGATACCGTCTTCGGTACCGGCCACTTTGAAATCCATGTCGCCCAGGTGATCTTCGTCACCCAGGATGTCGGAGAGAACCGCAACGCCGTCATCTTCCTTGATCAGGCCCATGGCGATACCCGCACAGGGTTTGATCAGCGGAACACCGGCATCCATCATGGCCAAAGAGGTACCGCAAACGGTCGCCATGGAGGAGGAGCCGTTGGATTCGGTCACTTCCGATACAACGCGAACGGTGTAGGGGAAGTCTTCCTTTTCCGGCATCATCGGATGGATCGCACGCCAGGCGAGCTTACCATGGCCGATCTCACGACGGCCGGGGGAACCCATGCGGCCCGCTTCACCAACGGAATAGGGCGGGAAGTTATAATGCAGCATGAAATGCTCGCGATATTCGCCTTCCAGCGCATCGATGATCTGCTCGTCCTGGCCGGTGCCCAGCGTGGTCACAACCAGCGCCTGGGTTTCCCCACGGGTGAACAGCGCGGAACCGTGGGTGCGTTCAATCACACCCACTTTACAATCGATCTGGCGTACATCTGCACCGGAACGGCCGTCGATGCGGACGCCGGTTTTCAGGATGTTGCCGCGAACGATGTCGCTTTCAAGGCCTTTGAACAGCTTGGATGCGGTTTCCACATCGCCTTCTTCCTCGGCGATTTTGGCGAGCGCCTCTTCCTTCACTTTGGAAATGGCGTTCACGCGGTCCTGTTTGACGGTATTGCCATAGGCTTCGCGCAGACCGGCTTCGGCCAGTTCGGCAAGGCGGGCCGCCAGAGCGGAGGTGTCTTCCTCGGCCGGCATGTCATAGGGGTCTTTCGCGCATTCTTCTGCAAGCGCGATGATCAGGTCGATCACCGGCTGGATGTTTTTGTGACCGAACATCACAGCGTCCAGCATGGTTTCCTCAGGCAGTTCCTGCGCTTCGGATTCAACCATCAGCACGCCTTCCTGGGTACCGGCAACAACCAGGTCCAGGTCGGTTTCTTCCATTTCAGCGGCGGTCGGGTTCAAAACGAACTCACCGTTGATCATGCCAACGCGCGCACCACCAATCGGGCCGAGGAACGGCGCGCCGGAAATGGTCAGGGCCGCAGAGGCACCAATCAAAGCAACGATATCCGGATCATTTTCCAGATCATGGGACATCACGGTAGTGATGACCTGGGTTTCGTTGCGGAAGCCTTTGACAAAAAGCGGGCGGATCGGACGGTCGATCAGACGCGAGGTCAGGGTTTCTTTCTCGGTCGGACGGCCTTCACGCTTGAAGAAACCACCGGGGATCTTACCGGCCGCAAAGGCCTTTTCCTGGTAGTTCACGGTCAGCGGGAAGAAATCCACGCCTTCTTTTTTCTCTTTTTTGAAAACAGCGGTGCAGAGCACCTTGGTGTCACCATAGGTGACCATAACAGCACCATCAGCCTGGCGGGCGATCATGCCCGTTTCCAGCTTCAGGGTCTTGCCACCCCATTCCATTGATTTGGTATGGACTTTAAACATCTAGTTTCTTTCCTCATCATTCATCTAACCAGCATCACCAACCACACGTCCTGTGGTCGGAACCATTGATGCCGATGGTGGGAAAGACAACGGAGATTGGCGGGAAGGTCAAGGCCGCGAGGGTCGTGTTGGCAAATAAAACGAATGCAGCTGCAACATCCGCACCGTCCTATATGTCAACACGACCAAACAAACAGTGGAAACCGGGGACTTAATCTTGGGATGCCCTTTGTTTTCCTTTGGCCTTTTTACTCTCTGCCTTATCCCTTGTGCCGGATCACCTGTTTCTTTCCCGGTTGCACCCTGACCGTCCGAATGACCACCAGGGCAATAAATCAGAAGGGGCGCTGGCTTATGCCTGCGCCCCTTCCGAAATCCAACTTAACGCCGGATACCAAGCTTGGCAATCAAGCCGGTATAGCGTTCAACATCTTTCCGCTTGAGATAGTCAAGCAGACGACGACGCTTGCCGACCATGGAAATCAGACCCCGACGGGAATGAAAGTCCTTTTTGTGGTCTTTCATATGTTCGGTCAGGTTATTGATCCGCTCGGTCAGGATGGCAACCTGGACTTCCGGGGAACCGGTGTCGCCGTTTTTGGCGGCATGTTCCTGGATGACTTCGGTTTTGCGTTCAGCCGTAATAGACATTTTGTAACTTCCTTATTTCACGGTATCTGAATAAACCAATACCCGGATCGGCTTGATCGCGCCTTTTTCATAAGAAACCAGAGCAACAGCCTGTTTTTTGAAAAAAGCAACGGCCGTATCTCCGTCCTTCAGTCGGGAAATACGGTCCAGATCAATCTTCCGGAGAAGCGTGACCGCCTGCCCATTTCTGAGCCGCTGCGTCTCCGCCTCGTTCAAAGTCAACGCCGGGATACCGTCCAGCGCCACTTCAATTGGCAGTAATGCATCTGCCAGTTCCGCGGGGTTATGCGCTTTTTCTTCGAGCACATCAAGGGAAATCGCATTCGATTCGTCAAAAGGCCCCACTTTTGTACGCCTCAACTGGGTCAGATGGCCCCTGGTGCCCAATTTGCGGGCCAGATCCCGGCCCAGCGCACGAACATAAAAGCCCTTGCCGCAATCCACCTCGAACACCGCATGATCCTGGTCGATGATTTCCAGGAGGCGCACCGCGTCACAGCGCACTTCACGGGATTTCATTTCAACCGGCTTGCCCGCGCGTGCCAAATCATAAGCGCGCTGGCCATCAATCTTGATCGCGGAAAATACCGGCGGGACCTGTTCGAGCAAACCCTGGAAACTGTCGAGCACTGCCAGGATCTCCGCTTCCGACGGGCGATGATCGCTGGTTTCCACGACCGTCCCTTCATGGTCGCAGCTGTCGGTCTCCGCCCCCCATTTCAAGGTGAAACGATAGGTCTTGGCCCCATCCATTACATAATTGACGGTTTTGGTCGCCTCACCCAGCGCAATCGGCAACAGGCCCGTGGCAAAAGGATCAAGCGTCCCGCCATGACCCGCTTTCTGGGCCTTGAAAAGATAGCGCACCTTGCCCACCACCGGGGTGGATCCCATTTCAACCGGCTTGTCGATAATCACCCAGCCATGGACCGGGTTGCCCTTGCGTTTTCGTGCCATCCAGCTCGCCGCTTATTCTTCTTCGTCCCGATTGGCGTCATCGGCATCATCATCCAATTCATCCAGATCATGCAGCACACGCGGGCTGCGCAGGATGTCATCAATGTGACTGCCTTCGTCAAAGCTCTTGTCATATTGGAAGGACAGGTTGGGCACATATTTCAAATGCACCGTCTTGCCAACCTGCCCCTTCAGGAAGGGGGCCGCCTTGCGCAACGCGCCCAGGATCTCCTTGCGGTTTTCCTTGGCAACGCCGCCCATGGGAATGATGAAGGCAGTGGCGTTTTTCAGATCCGGGCTGGCACGTACTTCCGTCACAGTCAGCATCGCATTGGCCAGCGCCGGGTCACGCAGCTCGCCACGCATCAGCACAGTGGAAAGCGCATGGCGGATTTCCTCACCCACACGCAGCTGGCGCTGCGAGGGTTCTTTTCCTCGGCTCATCGTCCGACTTCCTATTCTCTATAAAACAATGCGCCGGGAAGGCGCGGGATTAAAGCTCCCGCGCCACTTCCTCAACGTCGAAACATTCGATGACATCGCCTTGCTTGATATCATCATAGTTCTCAAAGGCCATGCCGCATTCGTAGCCGCTCTGAACTTCACGGACATCGTCCTTGAAGCGACGCAGGGTCTTGAGCGAACCTTCGTGAATGACCGTGTCGTCGCGCAGCAGACGCACCTTGGCGCCGCGCTTGACCATGCCTTCGGTGACATAACAACCGCCGACCTTGCCGACTTTGGTGACATTGAAGACTTCGCGGATTTCCGCGTAACCCAGGAAGGTCTCGCGCAGCTCCGGTGCCAACAGACCGCCCAGGATCTTTTTCATGTCGTCGATCAGATCATAGATCACGGAATAATAGCGGATATCCACGCCATCGCGGCGGGCCAGCTCACGGGCCTGCGGGTTGGCACGGACGTTAAAGCCCAGGGCCACACCGCCGGTGGAGGCTGCCAGCGTGATATCGGATTCCGTGATACCGCCAACCGCACCATGCAGGACACGGACCTTGACTTCCTCGGTGCCCATTTTCTCCAGAGAAGAGGTGATCGCCTCAAGGGAGCCCTGAACATCGGTCTTGATGATGATCGGCATTTCCTGGACTTCACCGGCCTTGATCTGGCTGAACATCTGCTCCAGCGTGCCGCGACCGGCAATCGCCTGGGTCGCTTCCTTCGCCTTACGCTGACGATATTCGGCAATTTCACGGGCCTGGGTATCATCCCGGACCACGACAAAATCGTCACCGGCCTGCGGCGTGCCCTGGAGACCCAGGACCTCAACCGGCACGGACGGGCCAGCCTCTTCAATATTCCGGCCCTTGTCATTCAACAATGCACGGACACGACCGGATTCCGCACCAGCGACAAAGACATCACCAACACGGACGGTACCGCGCTGGACCAGAACCGTCGCAACGGAACCACGGCCTTTTTCCAGCTTGGCTTCAACAATCGCACCCTCGGCACGACGGTTCGGATTCGCCGAAAGTTCCAGCATTTCCGCCTGCAGCAGAATGGCTTCTTCCAATTTGTCCAGGTTCAGTTTCGCCTTGGCAGAAACTTCCAGGCACATGATGTCGCCGCCCAGTTCCTCGGGCACCAATTCATGTTCCAGCAGCTGGTTACGGATGCGACCCGGATCGGCTTCCGGTTTGTCACATTTGTTGATCGCCACAATGATCGGCACTTCCGCTGCCTTGGAATGCGCGATCGCTTCTTTGGTCTGCGGCTGAATGCCATCGTCGGCAGCCACAACCAAAACCACGATATCGGTGACATTGGCACCGCGCATACGCATTTCGGTAAAGGCCGCATGGCCCGGGGTATCCAGGAAGGTGATCTGATCGCCCCCTTCCAGTTTCACCTGGTAGGCGCCGATATGCTGGGTAATGCCGCCAGCTTCGCCACCGGCCACGTCGGTCTGGCGCAGCGCGTCCAGCAAAGAGGTTTTACCATGATCAACATGCCCCATGATGGTGACAACCGGCGCCCGGGATTTCAGGTCTTCCGCCTTATCCTCAGCACCGCTGATGCCATCTTCCACATCCGCTTCGGAGACACGGTTGATGCGATGGCCGAATTCTTCGATCACCAGTTCCGCGGTATCGGCGTCAATGGTCTGGTTCTGAGTCGCCATCACGCCCATTTTCATCATCGCCTTGATCACGTCACCGACGCGTTCCGCCATACGGTTGGCCAATTCGCCTACGGTAATGAATTCCGGCACGGTCACATCGCGCTTCACTTTTTCATTACGCGCACGCAGTTCCTGCGCCTGCTGTTTTTCCTTCTCACGGGCGCGCTTGATCGCCGCCATGGAACGGACACGCGGCATGCCGTCATCATCCAGCGCCTGGTTGATGGTCAGCTTACCGGAACGGCGGCGGTCGCCGCCTTTCGGGCTGCGTGCCTGTTGTTGCTGTTGCTGCTGTTTCTTGTCAGCTTTCGGCTTGCCCTTCGGCTTGGAATCGTCACCGGCCTTGGCAGCTTTTTTCGCGGCTGTTGCCGCTTCTTCCTCTGCCAGCTTCTTGGCAGCTTCCGCCTCGGCTTTTTTACGTTCTTCGGCTTCGGCCGCGATCTTCTTGGCCTCTTCCTCGTCGATCTTGGATTTTTTCGCTTCTTCTTCCGCGCGCTTGGCATCTTCTTCAGCCTGGCGCTGGCGCTCTTCCTCTTCGGCCTTCCGGCGCTCAGCCGCTTCCTTGGCGCGCTGTTCGACGGCTTCCATCTCCTCGCGGCGGCGCTCTTCTTCCTGAGCGGCACCTGCAAGCGCCTTCATCCGGCGTTCGCGTTCCGCATCAGACAGGCCGTCTTCACCCAGGGTCTGGCCGTTCGGTGCCTCTTTACGATTGGGATCCACAGCGCGCATGCGACCGCTTTCCCCTCGTTCAAAGGTACGCTTCTTCTTCACTTCAACCGTCACGGTCTTGGATCGGCCATGGCTGAAGCTCTGCCGGACCTGTCCGCCTTCAACCGTTTTCTTCAACTCAAGCGTCTTGGGCTTGCCCAGTGTCAGCTTGCTGCCATTGTCCTTGGAATCGCTCATCTTACCCTTATTCCTCCGAGGGCGCCGTATGCCGGAACCCCTTCAACCGTGCCGCGTCCGAAGCAAAGCCGTCCGCCAGTCCACCGGGTGTGATCAAGACATGGACCCTGTGATCCCGTCCGAAAACACCACCTAACTCTTCCGCCGTCAGCAGGTCGACAACAAGCAGTTCCCCTGCCAGCGCCCTGATTTTCTGACGACCATCAGCCGCACCATCCGATGCCGCCAACACCACACCCGCCCGCGCCGCTTTTAGCGCTGAGCGAACTTTTTCAAACCCTGCGACCGCTTCACCGGCGCGGTTTGCTTGAGCCAACCAATTCAGACAACGCTGAACCAGCAGGGCCTCAATTCTCTGCGCCAGATCGTCCGGCGCAACTACCCTGGCGCGGGCAGCCTTGGCAAACAAAGAGCGTTTACACGCCGTCTTAATGCACTCAGCCGTCGCGCTCAACCACATTCCGCGTCCAGGCAGCACCGCTTTCAAATCCGGCACTACCTGATTATCGGGCCCAACCACAAATCGGATCATCTCCGATTGTGGCTTTCGTTCCCCTGTCGCCAGGCATCGGCGGATAGGATTCGCCTTTCTTCCGGCCCTGACCGGACCGTCATCCAGGCTTTCTTCCATCTCCGCCTCCAATGCCATCAAACCGGTTCGTCCCCTGCGTCTCAGGCTTCCTCAGCGCCTTCCGCAGCTGCAGCTTCAGCGGCCGCTTCAGCAGCCTCCGCTTCAGCAGCGGCTGCCGCTTCCGCCCGCATGGCATCCAGCTCTTCCTGACTGAACCAACCGGCCGCAACACGTGCGTCCATAATCAGGTCGCTGGCTTCCTGCTCACCGATCGGGAAGGATTTCAGGATTCCATCTTCCTTATCGGTCAGCTCATCCGCAGCCAGGTCAGCAAAATCATCGATTGACTTCACTTCCGCCTCACCCAGAGCAACCAGCATCGCCGGAGTCAGCCCTGCCAAACCGGCAAGCGCATCTTCAACACCCAATTCCTTGCGGCGGGTATCGAGGCGTTCCGCTTCGGTTTCCAGGAAGGTGCGAGCACGGGCACGAAGTTCTTCCGCGACAGACTCATCAAAGCCTTCGATAGAGGCCAGCTCGTCAACCGGGACATAGCCGACTTCCTCAACGCTGGTGAAACCTTCGGTGACCAGCAGGCGGGCAATAACGTCATCTACATCAAGCGCTTCCATGAAACGTTCAGAACGTTCATTGAATTCCGCCTGACGTTTCTGGGATTCCTCTTCCTCGGTCATGATATCGATATCCCAACCGGTCAGGATGGAGGCCAGGCGGACATTCTGGCCACGACGGCCGATCGCCAGGCTCAGCTGATCATCCGGAACAACCACTTCCATCTTGCCGGATTCTTCATCCATGACGATCTTGGACACTTCCGCCGGCGCAAGCGCGTTCACAGTGAAGGTCGCGTCTTCCGGGCTCCACGGGATAATATCAATTTTCTCACCCTGCAATTCGGTGACAACCGCCTGAACGCGGCTACCGCGCATGCCGACACAGGCACCGACCGGATCGATGGAGCTGTCCTGGGAGATCACGCCAATCTTGGCGCGGCTGCCGGGATCACGGGCAACCTTTTTGATCTCGATGACGCCATCATAAATTTCCGGCACTTCCTGCGCGAACAGTTTCGCCATGAATTGCGGATGGGTTCGCGACAGGAAGATCTGCGGACCGCGCTGTTCACGGCGCACATCATAGATATAGGCCCGAACACGGTCACCGCGTTTAAAATGCTCGCGCGGGATAATTTCATCACGGCGCAGAACAGCTTCGGCACGGCCCAGATCCAGGGTAACATTGCCAAATTCCACACGTTTGACCACACCATTGACGATCTCGCCAACGCGATCCTTGAATTCCTCATACTGGCGCTCGCGCTCTGCTTCGCGCACTTTCTGCACGATCACCTGTTTTGCAGTCTGGGCAGCGATGCGGCCAAATTCGATCGGCGGCAACTCATCCACGATGAAATCACCAACTTTGGCGTCCGGCTTTTCGGAAAGCGCCTCACCCAAGGTCATTTGGGTGACTTCATTTTCGATCTCATCAACAACTTCGATATAGCGCGCCAGGCTGATCTCGCCGGTGCGACGGTCGATGGTCGCACGGATGTCGTGCTCGTGGCCATATTTGGAACGGCCGGCTTTCTGGATTGCCTGTTCCATCGCTTCCAAAACGTGCTCACGATCGATGCTCTTCTCACGGGCTACTGTATCAGCCACTGACAGCATATCCGTGCGAGTAATCGCCATACCTTCCATGGTTCCATCCGTCCGTTAGGCTGTCCGGCTGCTAATCTCGGCCATGACAGCGTTTCGTTGAACTCAATTCGTTAGTCGGTTTCCGTCCCGGTCTGTTCCGATGCGCCGGCAACCAGCTCATCCGACATGACCAGTTTGGCCCGATAGAAATCGTCATAGGGCAAGGCAATTTCCACCATGTCGCCATTATGTTCGATTTCCAAATGGATGTGGTCTTCAACAAATCCCAGCAAGCGGCCGCGGAAACGGCGCTGACCGTCAATGGCCACATTCATCTCCACCTTTGCCTCATATCCGGCAAAACGCTCAAAATCGCGCGGTTTCACCAGCGGCCGGTCGATGCCCGGTGAGCTGACTTCCAGCGTGTAGGCATCATCAATGGGGTCTTCCACATCCAAAATAGCAGAAATCGCACGAGAAATCGTCGCGCAATCTTCCACCGTGATTGCCTCTTCATCCAAACGGTCCGCCATCACCTGCAGGGTCGGTTTCTGTCCGCCGGTCAGCATGATCCGCACGACATCAAACCCCATATCGTTGAGTGCCGGGAGGATAAGCTCTTCGATTTGCGCAACAGATTTCATACGCGGTTCCTGCAGAAATGCGGTTTAAAAGCACCGTTTGGGTATTAAAAAAGGCGGGCCAAGGCCCACCTCCGAACTGTCGCCACCCTGTCAAGGATGCGACCTAAGGCACACACTATATACACAGTCCCCCAGGAAAGCTCAAGGGTTTATCCGCACAAGGGCAAAGAATAGACAACAGGGGCGTCAGACCCTCGTTTTACGGCGGAATTGAAGATAGTGAGGTCGCCCTGCCAAAGCCTTCTGTTCATAGCGGGTTGCAGGCCAATCATCGGGACGCACATGCCAGTCACAAGGTCCTTCGTCCAGCCACTCAAAATCGGGATGATCGGCCGCATGCAGCATGGTCCAGCGTACATAAGGTTTATGATCGCTGGCCACCCGGAGGATCGCACCATCCCTTAACAATCTTGCCAGACGCTCCAGATTAGCCGGCCCAATGAAGCGCCGGAAGGCATGACGGGTTTTCGGCCACGGATCGGGAAAGAGAACAAAAACACGGTCCAGACTTTGATCCGGCAGCTTATCCATCAGCAGCCGCGCATCATCCGCGATGATGCGGGCGTTGGTGATCCCCTCATCCTCGACTTTGCCCAAGAGCCGGGCTACCCCGTTAATATAGGGTTCACAGCCGATAATCCCGACATCCGGGTTATTCTGGGCCTGCCAGACAAGATGTTCACCGGCACCAAACCCAACCTCAAGCCAGACTTCGCGCGCCTTTCCGTCAAAAAGCGATCCCGCATCAACGGTTTCACCACTCAAATCGACGGTCATCGTCGGCAGCAACTCATCCATCAGCCGCTTTTGGCGCGCACGCAATGTGCGCCCCTTGCGGCGTCCGAAAAATTTTTCTGCTCCGTCAGGCTGGGTCATCTCAATTCATCCGGGCCCAAAATATCGGGGCCCCAACTGGGGCCCCGGAAAACTTGGTCAGCTCATCGCCGCTTTCAGGGCATCTACCAGATCCGTGCGTTCCCAGCTGAAGGCACCATCATCGCGTGGTGTGCGGCCGAAATGGCCATAAGCAGAACTGGGTGCGAAGATCGGGCGGTTCAGCTTCAGATGCTCACGAATGCCGCGCGGGCTGAGATCCATGACTTCCTGCAACGCACCGGACAATTTATGCTCGGAAACACGACCGGTATCCCCGAGATGCACATAAACAGAAAGCGGCTTGGCCACACCAATAGCATAAGACAACTGAATAACGCAGAAATCGGCCATATCGGCGGCGATCACATTTTTCGCCAGATAGCGCGCGGCATAGGCGGCACTGCGGTCAACCTTTGTCGGATCCTTACCGGAGAAAGCGCCACCGCCATGAGGTGCCGCACCGCCATAGGTATCCACAATGATCTTACGACCGGTCAGGCCGGTATCACCGTCCGGACCACCAATCACAAAACGGCCGGTCGGGTTTACGTAAAATTCATTTTCCGGGCACATCCAGCCCTGTGGCAGGACCTGCTCCACATGACCGCGGACAATCTCACGGATTTCCTTCTGGTCAGCCCCTTCGGCATGCTGTGTGGAGACCACGACAGAGGTTGCCCGAACCGGCTTGCCATTTTCATATTGCAGGGTTACCTGGCTCTTGGCATCCGGGCCGAGAAGGCTGTTGGCCTCGGCATGGCGCTGCCCGGCGAGGGAGCGCAGGATCCGATGAGAGAAGTCGATCGGCGCCGGCATCATGCTGTCGGTTTCGCGACAGGCATAACCGAACATAATGCCCTGGTCACCGGCACCTTCATCCTTTTCACCCGCAGCATCAACCCCAACAGCAATATCTGCAGACTGGCTGTGGACATAACAATCCACATCCATGGTTTCCCAGTGGAAACCCTCCTGCTCATAGCCGATATCCTTGACCGCTTCACGAGCCTTGGCGATCATTTCATCCTTGGTGACTTCCTGGGCGCAGCGAACCTCACCTGCCAAAACCACTTTTTGTGTGGTGGCCAGGGTCTCAACGGCGACGCGGGAATAAGGGTCTTTCGACAGGAACAGATCGACAATTTCGTCCGAAATGCGGTCACATACCTTATCGGGGTGACCTTCGGAGACGGACTCGCTCGTAAACAGGAAATCGCCTTTGTTGGCCATATCTCTCTATCCTCTTGCCTGAATCAACCGCGTCTCGATGCGACGATCAACAATCATATGAAATTCACGGGCAGCCGAAGATGTTCCTTCAATGGGTGCTCAAACACAACCCGCACCGCCTAAGAAGCGGTTTTTGGCAGGGTTTGCCGAACGGGTCAACCGAAATATCGAATTTCAACCTGATCCGGGCATGACCTTATAAATGGGAACTCATTCCCCTTCGGGATCGTGCGCCGCGGCCATCGCCTTGCAAAGGTCAAATATCCGTTTTCGGACAACCGGGTCCTTCACCCGATAATAGGCACGCACCAATTCTAGGGTTTCGCGCTTTGCCATCGGATCGCGCTCGTAGGTGTCTTCCGGCATTTCATCCAGGCCGGCGCGCAACCGCGGCGCCTGATCCGCCACATCCTGGGTCATATCATCAAAGAAATACTGGATCGGCACATCCAGAACCCTTGACAGATCATAGAGACGGCTGGCGCCAACACGGTTGGTGCCGCGCTCATATTTCTGCACCTGCTGAAAAGTCAGGCCAATCGCTTCACCCAGCTTTTCCTGGCTCATCCCCAGCAATGTACGCCGCAACCGGACCCGTCCGCCGACATGAATATCGACCGGATTTGGTATCCCCGGACGCCCCGCCGGAATTGCCCCCCGTCTGGTGCCATTTTTAGCGTTTTCCGCCATTTAAGGCCCTCATTGTTTATTCTGTTACCGTAGTCACATAGACCTCTAATAGAGAGGGGTTTTTCTGGCGTCAAGTTTCAAACCGCAAGAAACAACCTATAATTGCTTAGAATCCAATCTGTTATTAGCAACAACCAGCATTCCGAGTATCGCAGCAACTAGCAAGATCATCAATCCATTGCCCGTCCGGGAAAAGACGGTGCCCTCTTCCAACGGCTCCGGCAAAGCGAAATCGAGATATCCGGCTTGCTCCAGAGCCAGACGCCCCATTTCCCGACCATAGGAATCATACACTGCCGAGATGCCTGTGCTGGCCGCCCGAACCATGGGCAACCCCTCCTCGACCGCCCTGGTGCGGACAATGGCAAGATGCTGATAGGGACCGGCCGTGCGGCCGTACCAGGCATCGTTGGTCAAATTCAACATCCATTTCGGGCGCTGAACATCATTGACCACCTGGCCTGGGAACACCGCTTCATAGCAAATCAGGATACTAACGGGTGGAACACCCGGAATATGTATGGTTCTGGGCCCCGGCCCCGGCGTGTAATCCGACATGCCATGCGCCACTTTTTCCACCGGCAGCACCGAACGCAAAGGCACATACTCACCAAAAGGCACCAAGTGCGACTTATCATAAGCCTCGATCACCTCGCCATCGGCATCCAGCACGAGTCCGCTATTATGGATTGTGCCGGCGGCTGTATCCCGTCGCGGCGCACCAGTGATCAAAACACCGCCCTCAGGAAGCGCTCTCGCGATGGCCTGCCGGGCCTCCGGAATATCCTCAAGGAAAAATGCGGCGGCGGTTTCCGGCCATATAACCGTGTGGATCCCATTACCGCGCCCTGCCTGCGTCAATTGCAGGAAGTCGGCGAAGTTTCTAGCCCGATAGCGGGATCCCCATTTCTCTTTTTGAGGAATTGCAGGTTGCACAATCCGCATATTCGGTAATATCGCATTGGTTGTTTCTGTTATGGAATTAGCATTTTCAAGTCGCAAAAATCCATATCCATATACCATAACCGGCAGCAAGATGACCAACCCAAGCAAGCCCCCCCCCAACCCTGCGGGATACCAGCGGCAAAAGTGCCGGCAAAACCGCCATCACAAGGACCAGGAAACTGAGACCATATGCCCCAACCACAGACGCAGGTTGGATCAGTATATCCGACCCGGCCCAGGCATAGCCAATCAGGTTCCAGGGAAATCCTGTGAATAACATACCGCGCAGCCATTCCCCAAGGACCCAGAGCGGCGCAAAAGCCAATACCTGGATCACCGGATGACGAAACCAGCGCAGGGCCAGCGCAACCGCACCGGAATAGAAGGCCAGAAAAGCGGGCAGACCCAGCGCCGCAAACGGCACCATCCATAAAAGCCGGTCCGAAAAAATCAGCAGGGCATGGCTGATCCAATAGAGGCCGGCGGCAAGAAAGCCGAACCCGAACCACCAGCCAATGGCAAAAGATGATTTCCTGGATCTGTCCCCCTGCAGCATCCAGATCAGGATCGGCATCGCCAGCAGCAGCACCGGCCAGGCATTGACCGGTGGCAGCGCCAGTGTGGCGGACGCCCCGGCGACAAAAGCGGCAAGCCAACTGCGCCAGCCGGAAAGGCCGCCCAACACCTGCTTCATCTTCACCGGCATGAGAATGGGCAGGCTTGCGCCCGCCCCTGACATTGTTCCCGCCATATCTATTTTCCCTGTTGGAGAGGCCAGGCAGCCTTTTTAGTCATACATCCCGGTGAATTCGGTCTTATCAGCTTTGTTCAGGGCAGATTCCGAACACAGAGCCGTTTGATCCGCCGCGGATCCCCATCGACAATCTCAAACTCAATACCCGATTCATCATGACGGATAATCTCTCCCCTGACCGGCACGCGGCCCACTAGGTAGAACACGAAACCGCCAAGGGTATCGATATCCTCTTCCCGCTCTTCCTCGGTCATGAATTGACCAAAGAGCGATTCAAACTCTTCCAGATCAAAGCGGGCATCAACACGAACCGAGCCATCCGCGGCCTGACTGATTTCAGGGCCCCGGTCATCATCATGTTCGTCCTGGATCTCGCCGACGATTTCTTCCACCAGATCCTCAATCGTAATCAGGCCGTCAATCCCGCCATATTCATCCACAACCAGGGCCATGTGATGGCGACTGACCCTCATGTTCAGCAGAAGATCAAGCGCACGCATGGTCGGCGCCACAAACAGGACCTCCCGGCGCAACTTTCTAAGAGAAAATGTCTTTTCCGGATTTTCCATAGCCCGCATCACGTCCTTGATGTGGACCATGCCGATGACGTCATCCTGACTGCCCTGATAAATCGGGTATCTTGAATGGGGCATCTCGACCATGATGCGCACCACTTCGCGCAGGCTTTTGCCAGCCTCGATACTGACAATGTCGGCGCGCGGAATCATAACATCTTCCGCCGTCGTCTCGCCGACCTTCAGGATATTGTTGAGGAGCTGCCGTTCGGAATCATCAATCGGCGTATCCCGATCCTCATGATCCTCCAGGATTTCCTCAAGGGATTCCCGCAATCCCCCATCTCCATTCCGCCCCAAAAGACCACGGATCAGATTTCTTAATCCGCCAGGTTTCTGGGGCTCGGTACTAGGTGAGGGGTCCGCAGCATCATCATTAGATGCCTGTATATGTGCCATTTCTTTATTCAATCCAGTAACAAAATCACACGCAATTAACCAGTTTGGCCGAATTCAGCATCAGGCGCCTGATAGCCGCCTTCATAGGGGTTGGATATACCCATCCCCGCCAGCAGCTTGATCTCCAAGGCCTCCATAATCTCTGCCTCATCATCCTCTATATGGTCATACCCGATCAAATGCAAAAGACCATGAATGACCAAATGGGTCAGATGATGATCAAAAGATTTATTCTGCTCTCGGGCTTCACGGGAAACCGTTTCGAGCGCGAGCACAATATCACCCAGCATGCGTGGCATGCCCGGCAACGGCGCTTCATCCTCATCATCGGCTGGAAAGGACAGGACATTGGTCGGCTTATCCTTGCCGCGCCACTCGCGATTCAGTTCCTGCACGGACGCATCATCCGACAGCACCAAACTCAATTCCGCTTCGCGGCCTTCATCCGCACCGCCTTCCGCCTGCCAGGCAGCCATCACTGCCCGTTCAACCACCGCCTCAGCGTCTGCGGGCCAGCCATCGGCCTCGCAGACAAGATCCATTTCCAACTCTGCAGTCATGTAAGTGCTTTAGATATCCAAATCCCAATCGCTGCCAACTTCACGCTGGCGGTTATCATAGGCATCCACAATGCGCGCCACCAAGGCATGACGGACAACATCCACCGCCTGAAAACGCATGGTATAGATCCCGTCCACGCCCTTGAGGGTTTCAAGCGCATCGCGCAAGCCGGATTTCTGCGTATGCGGCAAGTCCACCTGGGTCATATCACCGGTGATCACCATGCGACTGTTATCCCCCAGACGGGTCAGGAACATTTTCATCTGTGCCGGGGTCGTGTTTTGCGCCTCGTCCAGCAGGACGAATGCATTTTTCAGCGTCCGGCCACGCATAAAGGCCAACGGGGCAATTTCGATCTCGCCATTATCGATCTTGCGGTTCACCTGATCCGCCGGCAGCGTGTCATAAAGTGCGTCATAGATGGGCCGCAAATAAGGATCGACCTTTTCCTTCATATCGCCGGGCAGGAAACCAAGCCGCTCCCCTGCTTCCACCGCCGGGCGCGACAGGATGATCCGATCGACCGCACCTGAGGTGAGCATGGAAACCCCATGACAGACCGCCAGATAGGTCTTGCCGGTACCGGCCGGGCCAATGCCGAAGGTCAGGTCAAAATTGCGCATCGCATCCATGTATATGGACTGGTTCGGGGTTCGCGCCGCCAGGGTTTTCCGGGGCGTGCGGATCACCGCTTCCTGTTCGCCAAAGAGATCCTTCGGCGCGTCGGCCATGCGCATGGCGGCATCCACATCGCCTTTTTCCACGGGCTCACCACCAGACAGCCGCTCATACAATCGTTCCAAAGCCATAAACGCCAGCTTCACCGCATCGTCGGGCCCGTTAATGGCCACCTGATTGCCCCGGTTGATCAAAGACACGCCAAGCGCCTTTTCGATCTGAACCAGATGTTTGTCATGCTCTCCGAACAATTCCGGCAAATGACGGTTGTCGTCGAACTCAATGAAAACGGGCGCAGCCATTTGCGCCGGCGCATGTGTCATGGTCAAGCGTAGGCCCTCTTCCTTTCAGTTTCACCAGCTTCCACCCCGGTCATGACAGGCTCACCAAACAAGCTGTGCCCTTCATTTCCGGTGATGTTACAGTCAATGATCCGGCCGATCAGGCGTTCGGGACCAAAGATATGAACAGGCTGCAAATAGGGCGAACGGCCAACCAACTGGCCCGGTTCGCGCCCCGCTTTTTCAAACAGAACCGGCAGGGTCTGGCCCGGCATGGACGCATTGAACGCCGCTTGCTGGGCCTCGAGAAGCTGCTGAACACCCTTCAGTCGCTCTGTTTTCACCTCTTCCGGAACCTGGGTCTCCACCGCTGCAGCGGGCGTACCCGGGCGCGGCGAGAATTTGAAGGAGAATGCGCCCGCATCATAACCGACCTTGTTGATGATCGAGAGCGTGTCGGCAAAATCTTTGTCGGTTTCACCGGGGAAGCCGACAATAAAATCAGAGGACAAGGCAAGATCCGGCCGCGCCTCACGCAGTTTATCCACCAGTTCCAGATATTCCGCAGCCGTGTGACGGCGGTTCATCGCTTCCAGGATCTTGTCCGATCCGCTTTGCACCGGTAGATGCAAATAAGGCATCAGCTGCGGCACATCGCGATGGGCCGATATTAATTCTTCATCGACTTCAGAGGGATAGCTGGTGGTATAGCGGATCCGGTCGAGGCCGTCGATTTCGGCCAACTCCCGGATCAAACGGCCCAGGCCCCATTCAGATCCGTCCGCCGCCTCACCATGATAGGCATTCACATTCTGGCCCAGCAGGGTGATTTCGCGGATGCCCGCTGCAACCATGCGCCGCGCCTCCTCCATCACGGGTGCCGCCGCACGGGACGCTTCCGCCCCCCTTGTATAAGGCACCACACAGTAGGTGCAGAACTTATCGCACCCTTCCTGAACCGTTAGGAAGGCGGAAACACCTTCGTGATTGCTTTCTTCCGGCAGATGATCGAATTTTTCCTCGACTGGGAAATCCGTATCCAGCACTTTGATGCCGGCCGCCCGGTTGGCTTCGGCAATCATCTGCGGCAGGCGGTGATAGGTCTGTGGGCCGAATACCATATCAACGGCGGGCGCTCGCGCCATAATCTCTTCACCTTCGGCCTGGGCAACACAGCCGGCCACAGCGATCAGCATACGATCGCCGCTTTCGGCCTTTTCTTCCTTCATTTTCCGCAAACGACCCACTTCGGAATAGACTTTTTCCGAGGCCTTTTCACGAATATGGCAGGTATTCAGGATCACCATATCGGCATCATCAGGCCGGTCCGTCATGGAATATCCGACCGGGCCCAGCACATCTGCCATGCGCTGGGAGTCATAGACATTCATCTGACAGCCATAGGTTTTGATAAAGAGCTTTTTGCTGTTTCGGGTATCGGTCACGTTGGAACGTCCTCGGCGCTATCACAGGCGGGCCAACAAGGCCCCGGCGCACCTTTCATCACTTGTGTGTTATGGGGAATACAATACGACCCAGGGCCGATTTGCGTATTCATACGGCCCTCCGATAAGCCGTATCGCCACAACAAGTCAAATAAAACCGACGTCTCAACTGCGTTTGCCTTCCTTTCCCCGAGAGGTGCCGGCGGACAGAACCAGACCGGCTCCGGTGGATTACCCCCAACATATAGAGGCCTCCAAACAGAAATATACCATAAGCGGGGATTTTTCCCTAGGCAAAACAAATGCCGCCCGGGCTTTTCCCACCGAACGGCATTTTATCAAGGCACAATGACGGAATTATGTCAGCGGGCACATCTTAGTTTCCATAGAAAACAGACACAGCCCAGGGCAGGCGGTTACCGTTTGCCCTTCTTGCCGTCCAGCGGCACACCATACAGCTCAAGACGGTGATCCATCAGCCGGAAACCCAACTGCTCTGCCACCTGGTGCTGCAGCTTTTCAATGGCTTCATTCTGGAACTCGATCACTTCACCGGTCTCAATATTGATCAGGTGGTCATGATGTTCGTCAGACACTTCTTCATAACGGGCACGCCCATCGCCAAAATCATGGCGGGTCAGGATTTCCGATTCCTCAAACAGGCGCACCGTCCGGTAAACAGTCGCGATGGAAATCCTGGGATCAATCGCAACAGAGCGATGATGCAGCATCTCGACATCCGGATGATCATCAGATTCAGAGAGGACACGCGCAATCACCCGTCTCTGCTCCGTCATCTTCAGGCCCTTTTCCCCGCACAGTTTTTCAATACGAAGTGAGTCTTTTGCTTCGGACATCAATCATTCCTGTCATACGTACGGATGGATCTCTTGGCCCCACGGAGCGGAACCGCCACTTGTTAAAGTAACCAACAGCCTGGCAAAATCAAGCGGCTAAATCAGAACATTTCAGAAACGTTAGCCCCTGCACCCCGCAATCAGCGGCGGCGCGGCTTGGTCCCCAATCCAATTTCCTTGGCAAGACGGGACCGCTGTTTGGCATAATTGGGCGCGACCATGGGATAATCTGACGGCAGGCCCCAACGTTCGCGATATTCTTCCGGCGTCATGTCATAAGCAGTCTTCAGATGCCTTTTCAGCATCTTGAGTTTTTTGCCATCTTCCAGACAGACAATGTAATCCGGTGTCACCGAACGGCGCACGGAAACGGCCGGCACCGGCTTGTCAGTTTGCGGTTCATCCGCCCTGCCCACATTGGACAATGTTTTATAAACCTGTTCTATCAAGCCAGGCAGATCGGCAACATTGACAGTGTTGTTGGACACATGGGCAGACACAATATCGGAGGTCAGCTCCAGAACCTCTGCCGGACTGATTTCCTTTTCCGGTGCTTCAGACATCCCTGAGTATTCCTTTCTAATACTTCACATATCCCGAGCCAGTATTCTCGATCCTGGCCAGAACCATGACCGGCTGCAGATCACCCGATAGAGAAATCACCACAGCAAATGGTGAATCAACACTCAGAAACGATCGAGTTCTTTTGTCACCATCATCATTATTATAGTGACTGGATTGCGGAATACAAAGAATCATTGAAGTAAAATTCATATTTTATTGGCATGACTGAGTAGTACTACGGATGCAGTCGCCAAAATACGCAGCTTTTGTTAGCAATCATGCTGCGTTCAAGAATTTTTGTGCTTTTTTATTGTTGGCCGCCAATGGCCAAATCACGCCGCATGATCAGCGCATCCACAAGGCTACGATCCGCCCTGCGATAATAATTCTTGCGACGGCCAATCTCTTTGAACCCAGCAGCCAAATATAAACCAAGTGCGGCAGGGTTATCAGTCCCGACCTCCAGGTAAAGACTATCTGCCGACTTAACCGATATTCGAATGACTTCTTCCAACATTGTCCGACCGATCCCCAATCGGCGCCGTTCGGGGTCCACGGCAAAGGTAAGAATTTCCACCTCGTCCAGCACAGACCGGCAAAGGGTAAAGCCCACCGGTTCCCCGCCGACACTAGCAATGAGCCCCCAACAACCGGCCCCCTTCAACAGATCGGCAATGGCCGCTTCCGGCCAGGGTTCATCAAAAGCGCGGGCATAAATAGCGGTGGCAATAGGCACCTGCCCCCGGTCAAGGGCTTCACAAGTGACAGCAAGCTTGGCCACGCGGCTCATCCCCGTCCCGGAATGCCGGATTTGGGCGGAGATACATCCGGCGGGCGCAAATAGAGTGGCGCCGGCGGATGATCAAAAACAGCCATCCCTTCAGCATCGATCCGGCCTTGGGCTAATCTGGCCACCCATTCCGCCTGCGGCTGGCCCGGCATATCGCATATCTGGCATTCAATGCCCGCTGCCTCCAGCACCGGTCGGGCACGCTGATGGCCATCACCACAAATCTTCACGGCCCCCTCCCCAACCAACCCCGGCAGTTGATCCAGCGGACAAGCAACAGGGGCTGATGATCCGGCTGAGGAAAAATACTGGGCGTAAATATCCGCGCGCTTCGTCTCAACCACGGCCAATATTGGCTCATCACCCTGGCGGGCCGCCGCCGCGATGGCTTCGGTTGTCGTGATTCCGATCACCGGCACATTTGAGGCAAGCCCCAATCCACGCGCGGTCGCAAGCCCGATCCTGATCCCTGTAAATGCGCCCGGACCAATGGTCACCGCAAAAGCATCCATATCCATTGCCCGGAAACCGGCGCGCGTCAGCACATCTTCGATCATGGGAACCAGATGCGCCGCCTGACCGCGCGCCATCTCCTCGAAAGCAGACGCCTGCACCTTCCCATCATCCAGCACCGCCACCGAGCAGGAGGAACAGGCACTGTCTATGGCAAGGATACGGGTCATGGCGGCTTCCTGGGTAGATCAGTTCGTTCAGTTAGAGAATGGCGCAGGCTTCATCAAAGCCAAAGCGATCACCGCGCGGATGGAGCGCCGACGGATCACCATAGCCGATATTGCACAGGAAATTGGATTTATATCCTGTATCGGCAAAGAACAAGCGATCAACTTCCGTCTGATCAAATCCGGACATGGGACCGCAATCCAAACCCAAGGAACGGCAAGCCAGCATAAAATAGGCGGCTTGAAGGGTACCACTGCGAAAAGCAGTTACCTCTGCCAGGGCCGGGTCTTCAGCAAACATGTCGCGGGCACCGTCGAAATGAGAGAATAAGCGCGGCATATGCTCATAGAATGCCGGGTCCAGCGCCAGGATCGCAGTGGCCGGTGCCGTCATGGATTTTTCAACATTAAATTCATCCAAGGCCGGGCGCAGTTTTTCCTTGGCTTCATCAGAACGGACATAATACACCCGGAGCGGTTGGCAATTCATGCTTGTCGGTCCCATTTTTGCCAAATCATAGGCCTGGATCAGCAAACTGTCTGGAACCTCACGATCCAGCCATTTGGTATATGTCCGTCCATTCCGGAAAATCAGATCCAAAGCGGCATTATCCAGCATGAGCCATCCCTTTCGCTCAAAATTAGTCTCAAATGAAACAATTATTCCGGCTCTCTTTTTGACGCACTGATCGGCTTGGATGCAAGTGATTTCCTGAAAAAAGCCGCTTTTTGCGTCACTTTCCACTGGAACAAAAACTGTAACAAAGTTAATGTCCAAATTTAATTTGTTTATTTGGACGAATACTGGGTTTTATTTGTAGAAATGTTTGGCGCCAACAATATTCGCTTTGCACAGGAGACACTGGCCGGTTGTTTGATCTTGCTGGTATCACTGTTCTGCCCTTCCTGGGCGTATGCGCAGGCCATACCGGCAAACAACGCAGACAATTCCATTGTTGTATTGATGTATCATCGCTTTGGTCAGGATCAATACCCCAGCACCAATGTGCGCCTGGAACAGTTGGATGCCCATATCGCGGAACTGGCCAGCGGCGGCTATAACGTCCTTCCCCTGCCGGACATCATTCATGCCCTTCGCGCGGGCACAGTTTTACCAGATCGCACAATCGGCATCACCGTTGATGATGCGTTTCGTTCCGTCTTTGATAATGCCTGGCCGAAATTCAAGGCCGCCGGCCTTCCCTTCACGGTCTTTGTTGCCACAGACAATGTGGATCAGGGCAATCCCGATTTCATGAGCTGGGACCAGATAAAAACCCTGCATGAAGATGGGGTCACCATCGCCGCCCACAGCCTGAGCCATGATCACCTGCCTGCCTTAGACAAGGATACCACCGCCCGTGAGGTGAACCAGTCCATCGCGCGACTTGAGGAGATGCTTGGGAAGCGGCCAGAATTTTTCGCCTACCCTTATGGCGAAACCGACCTGCGTCTGATGAAACAGGTTGAGGAAGCCGGCATGCTCGCTGCGTTTGGCCAGCAAAGCGGTGCCATCACGCCTGCGCACAATATCTGGTATTTACCACGCTTTGCCATTAATGAACGCTACGGCGAAGCGGGCCGCTTCCGCCAGGTGGTCAACAGCCTCGGCCTGGCTGTCCAGGACGTCACCCCGTTTGACCCTCACCTTGGCCAAACACCAGGCGACAACCCGCCCGCCATGGGCTTCACCATGCCCAGCAATATCAATCGCGGCGATGAACTGGCCTGCTACCATTCCGACACCGGCCGGATCGAGGATATGACGCGGCTTGGTCCCTATCGGGTTGAATTACGGTTTTCGAAAGCTTTCCGTTCGGGCCGCACCCGCGTCAATTGCACAGTTCCCGGACCGAATGGCCGCTGGCGCTGGTTCGGCTCACTCTTTTACGTTCGCTAAAACCAAAGATACACCAAGCAAGAGCGCATAGCCGCGCGATCAATCAAGCCCGCGGTGCCGATGCATATTGCCGGTCCGCCAGGCGCGCCTGATCATATTGCGCCAGATCATTGGTGCGGATCACCGACTGCAAAAGATCCACGTATTCGCCGCCCTTTTCGGAATAACGGATCAAGCCGCTCGTCAGATCCAGGCCACTGACCATCTGACCCTGACGCCGGGCCAGCGCCCGGATGGACCTCAGCTCGCGGTAGGCACGATGGGTATTCAGGTTATGGAGATAGGACGCGACAGAATCCAACGGACTGTCGAAGGCGCGAATTCTGTGTGTCTTCCCTTCGTCGCGGGAATCCGGAACGATGCCTTTGTTATTCTCGTTCCAAGTCCATTCGCCAAAAAGCGCATTGCCCTGCCGGGCAAACCGGGAGGACCCCCAGCCGCTTTCAATCGCGGCTTGCGCCAAAGCCAATGACACCGGCACGACATCCACACGCGCCAGAAGATTATTAATCTTGCCCGGTTTGACCTTGTAACTGACATACATGCGATCCAACCAGCTTTTGTCACCAGGGGCGATTTCGGTCCCTTTTTTCATCTTCGCGGCCAGAGCCACCACGCGGGCACGGTCACGCTCTATCCGTTCATTCGCCATCAGGACCAGTGGCAACATCATTTGCAGGAAAAGCTCTTTGCGGACATCAGCCTGCTTTATTTCGTGCATGTCGCTTGGCACCGCATCCGACCAGATGCGCGGCACCTTCATATCATTGAGAACGACATAATTCAGATCATAGCCAATGCGACTGAACCGGTCTTTGAGCTTCGCAACAGTATGTGTCGCGACTTTTTGTGGCTCTTCCCTTGGCAAACTGGAATAGCTCGTCTCTACGGGGTTTTCCGGCTGCAATGCGGCAATCACCGCAACGACAGCCCCTAACCCGGCAATCACAGAAAAGATCCAGGCCTTCTTAACGGCGGCCATCAGCCCGCCTGGCATCCTATTAACCTTTCCCCGAACCATAGCAACATCCCGGCTCTATTGACCCAAAATATATCAAACCAAAAGTCCCCCCGCGTTATTCACCCGGCTCTGGCAACTATTGGCGCCTTCCGGTAAAACACAGACCTTTGTGTCGCAGCTTATGAAAAGTCGCTGCTGCTTTTTGCCAGGGATTTTCTGCCAATCCTCTTGCCGCGCACCTCATTTTTCAGGTGTCGCTTCTTCTTATTGAAGGTCGTAGATACCCTGATTCCGGAAGCACGTCCAGAAAGAGTTAACTACTTTCGCAGTCGGAACAATTCTACGAAATCAGGAATTCCCTTTATGCTCAGCCCATTGTCTGACGGACTTCAACCACTTCCGGAATATAGTGACGCAGCATATTTTCGATGCCCATCTTCAATGTGACTGTTGAGCTCGGGCAACCGGCGCACGCCCCTTGCAATGTCAGATAGACAATGCCTTCCTCAAACCCGTGGAAAATAATATCGCCACCATCCTGGGCCACAGCAGGCCGAACACGGGTTTCAAGCAGCTCCTTAATCTGAACAACAATCTCATCATCATCTTCAGATGCAGCGCCCGCTTTCGCCGTTTCCGCCTCAGCTTCGCCACTCAAAACCGGTTGTCCGGCAGTGAAATGCTCCATGATGACCCCCAGAATCGAGGGCTTCATCACATACCATTCCTTGTCTTCGGCCTTGGTCACGGTAATGAAATCATGACCGAAGAAAACACCGCTCACCCCTTCAATCTCAAACAAGCGCTCCGCCAGCGGCGATTTGCCAAGCGCAGCTTCCGCGTTGGGGAAATCAACCGAGCCTTCTTTCAGCACTTCCCGGCCCGGAATGAATTTCAAGGTGGCTGGGTTCGGGGTCTGTTCGGTCTGGATGAACATCAATTCTTCCTCGTGGCTACATCCGCATCGCGGGGCGGTCGCCTGGTTGCCACCGCGCTTCATTCAACGATCTCGGCAGATAGATGGTGCAAATGGCAGCCCAAATCAAGGCCCCAGTCTTCTGTGACCCGGCTATTCACAATTTCTTTTCCGCAAAAACCAAACTGCGCAAGCAGACATATCCGGATCAAGACCGCCAAAAATGATAGCAGACCCGTCAGGTCACCGCCGCAATTTCATCATCGCTCAGTGAGCCTGGAACGATGGTAAAGGGAATACGCATCTTGCCACGCCCCTTGCCAATCAGATGGCTGATGATCGGATCCGTGCCTTCACTATCGGAGCTGGCCCCCAGCACCACGATCGAGATGGAGGGCTCTTCTTCGATCAATGCAAACAGCTCTTCGGCCACGTTGCCTTCACGGATATAGATGATCGGCATACCACCGGAAAGTCTCTCCACCAGCTCCGAATGCTCCTGCAGCAAAGCCTCACCCTCTTCACGGGCTTCTTCGCGCATGATCTTATCCACCCCTAGCCAATGGGTGAATTCGGTTGGTTCCTGGACATAGAGCAAGGCGACCTTGCCACCCGTGCTTTTCGCACGCTGGCTGGCAAAGCGCAGCGCCTTTTGCATTTCGTCAGAATCGTCGACCACAACAAGGAACACCCGGAAACTGCCATCCGGTCCGTCCAATTCCCGTCTATCATTCACAGCACTTAATCTCCCTTGTCCCCTTCGGTTTATGCCGGCGGGCCGCTCTCTTGATTGGATCGGTCTCCGCCCTGGGGCTTTCTTGAAGATCAGATTATCAACATCATCACCCAACGCAATGACATTCCGTATTCGGCCCAACTTCAAATGCCGGATCAGCTCTTATTTCAGCAGGATATTGGAAATTTCACGCAATTGGGTCCGGGCGCGCAAAAGATAGAAACCCTGTGCGGCCAGATGGCTGGGCAGCATGATAGCATCCGGATCGCCATTGATCACCACCAACGGGTCCATCTCAGCCGCCTCGCGCATGGATGCAAGCATCAAGTCCCAGGCGGTTTCCAAATTACGCTCCGCGATCAGCTGAGCATAATCCGCCTTCAATCCCTCCAGCAGCAGATAGTAGGCATATAACCGGCCTTTGGTCCGGTAAAACACATCATCAGAGCTGGTGGAAAAGGTGTAGAGGTCGCGTACCGAATTATCGATCACAGCTGATGCGGAACCAAGATCCGCGGCAAACCGGTCAAGGGTCGCCAGAAGATTGTCCGCGCGTTTTTCAAAAACCGCCTGACCTTCGCCAAGACGCTGGTTGTAGCTCGCCAGGGCATCCGCCCCCAGGCGGTATTGCTCCGCGGAAGACCGGGTCGGCAACAGGGATTCGGAAATATCATAAACCCAGACATCGGGTTTGTATTTCAACAGGCCGGCCGCCTTGTCCAGATCACCGTCGACCTGGGACGCGCCCCGCACCCGCCCGATTTGGTCGGACATTTCGATGGCAAAACGGCTGATAGCAGAGATGATGCCCTGCTGATAATTGGGCATATTGTCAAGCGCCGCACCGGGCATGAAAAACGGATCCATGGAGGTCCAACGATAGTCATCCACTTCACGGCGCACCAGCCCGACGGCATTGGCAACCGTCTGGGACTGGCCGGAGGAAATCTCCGGTCGGAAGGTGGTGTCGTCATCGATCCGGTGAACCATCAACATGCCGACCGGGTAATAAAGCAAGATCAGCACCAACAGCCCCAAACCGATCTTGCCCAAGGTCGAACCGGAAACCCGGGAACCCCCGCCATAGCGCAGAGCATCCCATTTATCTTCGATATAGGCGCGTATGTTCATGATCTTGACTTGGGTAGCCCTTTCTCGAATTGCAACCGTTTAACAGGATCAGAAATCCAGGTCGGCATAATGCCGGGGCGGCGGCGCGCCCGGGATATGATCCGTCAGCAGCGGCCGGAAACTCGGCCGGGATTTTATCTTCGCATACCAATCCTTGGCCGCCGGATGATCCTGCCAAGGCACATCACCCAGATAATCCACACAAGAAAGATTGGCCGCAGCCGTCAGGTCGGCCAGGGTCATTTCTTCACCCGCCAGCCAGGTGCGGCGGTCTATCAGCCAGTCGATGTAGGCCAGATGGGTCCGCAGATTGTGATTCCCCGCTCGGATCGCATTGGAATTCGGCTCTCCCATCCCAAGGAACCGCTTCATGATTTTCTCATCAACCAGATTGCGAATGACTTCATCACGGAATTTGCCGTCAAACCATTGGATCAAACGGCGCACTTCCGCACGTTCCACCGCACCGGTACCAATCAGCGGATCGCCATACATTTCGTCGAGATATTCACAAATGACCTGACTGCCGCAGATCTTACTGCCGTCTTCATCAATCAGAACCGGCACCGTCCCTTCCGGATTCAGGGCCAGAAATTCGGTATCCCGCTGCCAGATCTTTTCGATCTGCATTTCAAACTCAAGCTTCTTCTCACCCAGGACCAGCCGGACCTTACGGCAGCCTGGTGAGAGCCAAAGATGATACAGCAACATCATGATTTGCGCCTGTGACCTCGGTTTATCGCCGGCAACGCCCCTTACAATAACGCATAAACCCGACAGACGGGAATTGGCCTTAAGGAACTGGACCGACGGGCAAATTCTTCCCCCTGATACCATATCTGCCGGGCGGCAGGGAATGGAAACCAGACTTTCTGACATACCTTGTCCGGACCGCCACATCCAGCCCCGGATGAGCTGCGGCGCAAATATTTCTCGAAAAAGCCACATTTACCCCCCGAAACCCTCTTTCCAGTACCCTTTCCCTATTCCGGTATGAAAGTTGCATGAAGGATCCGTGAGTACCTTCTGGCAGACGAATTTAATAGGGATTGGGAGACCCCCGCATGATCGACGCGATGCGCTCACTAATCAATACGTCGGTTGAACAGTTTCGCAGCCCCCAGATCCAGCCGGATCCGGCGGAAACCGCACGCGCCAAGCCGCAGCAGCCGAAAACATATGCTCCCAACCCCGCCGTGGAAGTCACCCTCTCCCCCCAGGCCCAGGCCATCCTGCGTGCCCTGGAGGCCAACGACATTACAGTCGAGCAGCTGCAGGCTGCCGGCCAGAAACAGCAGGAGGCAACCGGTCAGGAAGATCCCGGATCTGACCAGATTTCAGCGGATGACGGCGCCATAGCCCTGCCGGATGCAAGCCGGAACGACAGTCAAACCCTGAGCCTGGAAGAGCAGTTGAATGCCATCGCCGAAAAATTCGGCCTGCCGGAATTCGACCCCGATACCGCGGAAAACCTAGCCTTGCTCTTCCGCGAGGTTCAAATCAGCCTGCAACCGGCTGAGGGTGCTGAGGCCGGTGTTCCGGTCTCCGGCACAGACGGCATGCTCGCGCCCCTTGATCGGATGAAGGTTGCCGCCCTTTATGCGGAATTGGACCGCTTGCTGGGCAGCAGCGGGGTGTTTTTTGGCGGTGATCAGAATATCCAACGCCTGACAGCCGAAAACCAGATCCGGGCACGCGAGTTAAAAGCCAGCCTCAACGGCGCCCTTGGCGCTGCCTCGGGAACTGATTTCCCGGTCGGCATGACCGCACCGCAGGAAGCCCGTATTGATGCAATCCTGCGCGAGATTAGTCAGCTGTATGCCCGTGCCAATGATCCCAATGCCGACCCCCGCCGACAGGCGGTTGATGCCGCTTTGGGAAGCGCGGGCGCTGTTGCCGGAACCGGCGGCGCAAGCTTAGAGGCATAAGCCTTCAGACTTTGCGATAAATCACGCAAAGATTATTGGCCGGCATATCGACCACCTCTTGCAGATCCAAACCGTTCATCTCCGCCTGTTCAATCACCGCTTCAAGGTCACGCACCCCCCATAAACTGTTTCGACTGCGCAGGTTTTCATCAAAGGAACGGTTGCTGTCTGCGGTATGATCCCCGCCGCGCTTATAGGGTCCATACATAACCAGATGCCCGGCAGTGGAAAGACAGCGCCCAACACCGGCCATCAGCCCCTCGCAACAGGACCAGGGTGCGATATGAATCATATTGGCGTTAAAGATCAGATCCATCTTTTCCACGGGCCAGTCGTCTGAAAATACATCCAGACACTTTGCCGGCAGAATATTGCCAAGCCCCTCCGCAACCCGGTGGGCGTCGATGCTGGCCAGGTGATTATCGTCAATATCGGTCGGCTGCCAAATGATGTTCGGTCGTAATCCCGCCATATGGACGACATGCTCCCCGGACCCCGACGCGATTTCCAGTGCCTGCCCCTTTTCCGGCGCAATTCTGTCAATGACCGCCCCGATGGCCTCGCGATTGCGGGCTACTGCAGGCGCAAACAGCCTTTTATCCTCCATATTACACACTCAATTCAGGTTGTTTTCCATTAATCCCTTTTAGTTTCTGTCTTATTACCCCATATTTGCCCCGCAACTGCAGCCGATACAGCAGAAATCTGTTGCAGATATCGCTGCCGGGGTTATAAGACAGCCAAAATACTCTAACCGGCCCGGCCCTTTATTGCCATGGCCGGAGGCTGGATCAGATGGATTAGCCGGTTTGAAGACCGGCACGTGAAGGAGAAGGTTCATGACTTACGTCGTCACTGAAGCCTGCATCAAATGCAAGTATCAGGACTGTGTCGAGGTCTGTCCGGTGGATTGTTTCTACGAGGGCGAGAACACGCTGGTCATCCACCCGGACGAATGTATCGATTGCGGCG
Source organism: Aestuariispira insulae (assembly GCF_003385955.1). GTDB lineage: Bacteria > Pseudomonadota > Alphaproteobacteria > UBA8366 > Aestuariispiraceae > Aestuariispira > Aestuariispira insulae. The sequence continues at coordinate 279,635 of NZ_QRDW01000003.1, read as the reverse complement.
TTTGTGAACCGGAATGCCCGGCAGAGGCTATTTTGCCCGACACCGAACCGGAAGCGGAACAGTGGCTGGAAATGAACCGGGAATATGCCGAAAAATGGCCGGTCATCACCCGCAAAGGCGAACAGCCAGCAGATGCCGATGACTGGAAAGACGTTCCAAACAAGTTCCAGGACCATTTCAGCGCGAATCCCGGCAAAGGGGACGCCTGACCGGCAAAAAAAATTTACCGGGGCTCGCCACAACAGAGTCCCAGTGATTCAACCGTTTAGTCAGGATTGCTGACCGATCGGCCGGTGCCTGCGCAACATATTTGTCATTTTTTCGGCCTTCCCCACTGGGATTCGGTCCGAAATTATGTTACATTACCCTTACTGAAGAGACTGGATGCACTTGGCCAGCGGGCAAAGTGTTTTGTGGTGTGGGCGTTTATTTCGTTGGATTTTTCAATCTAAATTGACGCTGAGAGCATTCGTCAGGTCGGACAATTCGTCGGGCAGGGTGGCCTTTTTACTTTAAGGCCATTCTTTGACCCACCGGCATTGCTGGAAATCCCCGGCCTCTTCTTCGGTGCATGAAACCACGTTCAGATATGTAGGAATGGGTATGAGCAAGAAACCTGCTTTTTCTAAGGGCGACCACGTTGTTTATCCGACCCATGGCGTCGGCAAGATCCAAGGGATCGAAGAACAGGAAATCGCTGGTGAGAAATTGGAACTCATCGTGATTGAGTTCGACAAGGACCGCATGGTCCTGCGCGTTCCCTCCGCCAAGGCGGAACAATCCGGCCTCCGGTCGCTATCCTCTCCGGACCAGATGAAGGAAGCGCTGAAGACCCTCAAAGGAAAAAGCAAAGTGCGCCGGACCATGTGGTCCAGGCGTGCCCAGGAATATGAAGCCAAAATCAATTCCGGTGATCCGGTGGCCATCGCTGAAGTGGTCCGGGATCTCTTCCGCAATGCCAACCAGCCGGACCAGTCCTATTCCGAGCGCCAACTGTATCAGGCTGCCCTGAACCGTTTGGCCCGCGAATTTGCCGCAGTTGAGGCAATTGATGAAGAGGATGCAACGGTCAAGTTGGAAGATATGCTGCAAAAAGCGGCAGCCTGATCCGGCTTCCAAACCATCCAACTCCTGAAAAACGCCGCGGTTATTTCCGCGGTGTTTTTCGTTGCAAATTATTCGGTTGCAGCCGGGCTACCGGCAAGAGAAGATAAGCCCCGAAAATAACCAATATAATCGGGTAAACCGGTCCCGGCATGACGGAATATAATCTACTGCCCAAATTATGCGGCGCCAAAAGGGTCTGGGTCGTTGGTGCCATCCATGGCGATGCCACCCGACTTTATGCCCTGCATGACAAGATCGCGGAAAAGGTGCGCCCCGGCGACCGATTGGTCTATACCGGCAACATGATTGGGGTGGGGCCGCAATCCTGCGCGACCCTGGATGAATTACTGACCTTTCGGCGCTGGTTCCTGTCCATCCCGCCATTTGTCCATAATGATGACATTATCTATCTGCGCGGTGCGCAGGAAGAGATGTGGCAAAAGCTGCTGCAGTTGCAATTTGCCCGGCATCCGGACCAGGTCCTGGACTGGATGCTGCCAAAGGGACTGGAAGCCACCATACGCGCCTATGGCTTTGACCCCGCGGAAGGCAGGACGCTCGCGCGGGAAGGCACAGTGGCGCTGACCCACTGGACCCAGGCTCTGCAAGAAACCGTTCATAAAAACCCGGGCCATGACCAAATCATGGTCGCGCTGCGCCATGCCGCCAGAACAGATAATGGCAAATTGCTGTTGGTGAATGCAGGGCTGGACATCACCAAGCCGCTGGACCGGCAGGCGGATGCCTTCTGGTGGGCCGGCCGCAGCTTTGCCCAGGCAGAAAACGGGTTCGACGACTATATCAGAGTGATCCGTGGCTATGACCCTGATCACAAGGGCCTTGCCGAAAAGGGTACCTGCCTGACCCTGGACGGCGGTTGTGGTTATGGCGGCCCGCTGGCCGCAGCCTGCCTGGATCCGGACGGAGCCCTTCTGGATCTTATTAAAGTTTGATTTTTCAAATATTTATTTGAAAATCTATTCCTATTCTATTTTTGGTCACATTTTTAGCCTATACTGGAATGAAGCAAGACCGGATCGATTGAGGATCCAGGCTTCTGTTTCCCCTTCGGCCATGAAGGCCCGGGAAACCATCCGCCATTTTGTTGGCGGGAAAGGCGTCCTATGCCGCATATTGATGACAGCCAAATCCGAAAAGCCACCCTAACCTTCGTCAAAACGGCGATGCGCGAACCGCTGCTGGCCCGAAACGAGGAGCAGGCGCTGGCGCGCCGTTGGCTCAATGACGCCGATACTGCAGCCCTGCACCAATTGGTGCAGGCCTATACAAGGCTGGTGATTGCCATATCTTCGCGCTTCCGCAATTACGGGCTGCCGCTTGGAGACCTGGTCCAGGAAGGCAGTATCGGCCTGTTGATGGCCGCCGATAAATTCGACCCAGACCGCAATGTTCGGTTTTCCACCTATGCCAGTTGGTGGATCCGCTCTGCCATCCAGGATTATGTTTTGCGCAATTGGTCGATTGTGCGCACCGGCACAACCGCTGCCCAAAAGTCCCTCTTCTTCAATCTCAGGCGATTGCGGGCCAAACTGCCCAGCACACCGGGCGGCGGCCTGACCGAAGAGGGCCGCCATTCCATCGCCGAGACATTGGGTGTCAGCCTGATCGATGTGGAGAGAATGGAACTGCGCCTGACCCATCCAGACCAGTCGCTGAACATGCCGCTCTCACCGGAGATGGACGGCGACCGGCAGGATTTCCTCCCCGATGGCGGACCGGGCCCGGAACAGCAGGCCACCACCCGGCTGGACAGCGAGATCCGCAATCAATATCTAACGGCCGCCCTAGACGAATTGAATGACCGGGAACGGTTTATCATCAATCACCGGCGGCTGCGCGAGAAAGGGGCAACCTTGAAACAGTTGGGCATCAAGCTGGGGGTCAGCAAAGAACGGGTACGACAGCTTGAAAACCGGGCTTTGGGCAAGTTGAAACATGCCATTTTGAAACAAACACGCCATCCGGGCGACCTGATGAACGACATGGAATGACCCATCCCTCTTATTGGCTATAGTATCTGCAGCAATATCGGCGTTTCCAGCTCAATAAATGGACCGTTGCGCCATTCCACCCAGCCCCGCACCAGAATTTCCCGCCCCGCAAGCCGGGCAGGATCAATACCTGCTTTCCGAAATGCCCTGATCTTTCCCTTCGGAATGCCGATCGTAAAGTCCCGGCGCCAATCCGGTCCGAAATTGAGGTAGGTGAAGCGGGAGCGGACAGCAACCGCCAGGATCCGGCCGCGCACCAGCATGAACCGACCGGCCCGTGCGCCGAACGGTTCCGCCGCTATCACCCGAAAGCCGCTTGCCCTGCCCCATTGCCCCAGGCCCGCCGCCCGCGCCTTCGTTTCTATTGTGAGCAGTTGGCCAAGAATTTGCGGGGATGAATCATATTGGCCGGAAACTCGGGCAAGCCCACGGGCAACGGCCTCTCCATTCAGCCATCGACCGTCTGCCAGATAGATCTGGGCATGGGTCCGTCCATGTCGGTCCACGGAATTTTCGGCCTGAATGTCAAAACCGCCTGACAGAGCCTCCTCCAACAGACGGCGCAAACCCGCCCGGTCCATGAAAGGGTCCAATTTGGGCCCCGCCAACCCTGCAAGACGGATCCGATCGCCATCATCCCTGGCAATCGTGATTGGATCCAATAGCTGAAACGGGGTGTTCTCTGCAGCCCGGACATTCGAACATGCCAGCAGGGCCATAAACACCAAAAGCGCTCTTATCATGATGACAACATACTGCCGATAAAGAGAAGTTTTGGCGAGACTTCTTCTTGAGGTTCTGGTGGATCAGCGGGATAATCCAAGCCACAATAAAATCCGAGAACCTTGTCAGACAGGATTGAACCGATCATGGTGCAGGACCTTTACCCGCCGCTTGAACCATTTGCTACCGGCCATCTGGAACCGGACGGCCTGCATCATGTTTATTTTGAACAATGCGGCAATCCGGAAGGCCAGCCTGTATTGTTCCTGCATGGTGGTCCGGGCGCCGGCTGTGCCCCGGTTCACCGCCGCTATTTCGATCCTGCCCATTACCATATCGTTCTGTTGGACCAGCGCGGCTGCGGACGCTCCACGCCCAATGGCGAACTGACACGCAACGACACCTGGCAGATCATCGGCGATCTGGAAGCCATCCGGAAGCGGCTTGGCCTGGAAAAATGGGTCCTGTTTGGCGGCTCTTGGGGTTCCACTCTGGCGTTGGCCTATGCCCAGGCCCATCCGGACCGGATCAAGGGCTTGATCCTGCGCGGCGTGTTTTTGGCCACCCATGACGAGATCGACTGGTTCATGCATCACATGGGGCGCTTCTTCCCTGAGGCATTTGAAGAATTTTTCAGCCCCTTCACCGAAAGCGATAGCGACAATCTTCTGGATTTCCATCATCGGCGCCTGATTGACCCGGATCCGGAAGTCCATATCCCGGCCGCAAGATTATGGAGCGCCTTCGAGGTGAAATGCTCCACCCTGATCCCGAACCCGGAAGCGGTTGCCCAGATGGATGACCCCGACACGGCCTTGTCTTTGGCCCGGCTGGAAGCGGAATATTTCCGTCATGGCATGTTTCTGGAGGAAGGTCAGCTGCTGGCCGATCTTCATAAAATCAGCCATTTACCGGCCATCATCGTTCAGGGTCGCTATGACGTGATCTGCCCGCCACAGGCCGCCTATCGCCTGCATAAGGACTGGCCGGGATCGGAATTGATGATGATCCCCGATGCCGGTCACTCGGCCTCCGAACCCGGCATCGTCAAAGGCCTGGTCTCCGCGACCGAGACATTCAAGTCACTCTAGGAATCACATCTTTCCCGGCCCGGCAAGAAAGCGGGCCACCAGATGCCTGGCCGCCGTAACCGGAGGCTGCTGGCCGGCGCGCACCTCCGCCTCCAACCGGGCAAGATCCCCGGCCAGATCCGGGCTATCCTTAAGATGCTGTAACAGATTTTCGGATATCTCATTCCACATCCAGGCCTGATTCTGGTCCCGACGGCGTTCGTCCAGAAAACCGTTTTCGGTCATTTGGCGCCTGAAATCCGCAACCATGTCCCAGGCCGCATCAATCCCCTCGCCGGTCAACGCAGAACAGGACCTGACCGGCACCTGCCAGTCCCTGGCCGCGCTGCGCAGCAAATGGAGCGCGCTCTTATATTCCGCGACCGCCCGGCCTGCCGCCGCTGCCATATCCCCGTCCGCCTTGTTGACCAGAACCAGATCCGCCAATTCCACAATGCCCTTCTTGATCCCCTGCAGCTCGTCACCGCCACTGGGCAGCAGCAGCAGCATGAAGAGATCGGTCATTTCAGCAACCGTGGTTTCCGACTGGCCGACACCGACTGTCTCCACCAGCACCACGTTGAAACCCGCCGCCTCACAGATCAACATGGCCTCGCGGGTGCGGCGGGCCACCCCGCCCAAAGTCCGGCCCGCCGGCGATGGGCGAATATAGGCGCCCTGGTTCACGCTCAAGGTTTCCATGCGGGTTTTGTCACCCAGGATGGAACCGCCGGATCTTTTAGAGCTGGGATCCACCGCCAGCACCGCAATACGATGCCCCTGATCGATCACATGATTGCCAAAAGCCTCGATAAACGTCGATTTACCGACACCCGGTACGCCGGAGATGCCGATGCGGATCGAGCGACCCGCATGCGGCAGCAGCTTTTCCAGCAGCCGGTCCGCATCGGCCCGATGATCGGGCCTGGTGGATTCAATCAGGGTAATCGCCCGGGCAATCGCACGGCGCTCCCCCTTCAAAACCGCGTCTGCCAGACTTTCAGGCGTTTGGGAACTCATTGGGAAATACTCTACGGAATAAGAAGATAGGGCATATGGAAATAGGTGTTTTATTTCTTTATCTTACCACCCATCATGACCTCTGCAAGAGCACGCAGACGCGCTCTGGAATTTACATCCAGCCCATCAAGCGTGCTTTGTTTTGACCGATGCACCGCCATGGCCGCCTTGATCAATTCCCGGCGGCTGTTGCCGACAGTGGGATTGCTATGGGAAATCGCACGATCTTCCGCATCTAATATCTGTTCCGCCTCCGAAACAGCCTGCCGAACCAACATGCTGACATCCACTTCACTGGGATCGGCAGCCACTCCGCCGCCTTTGCGCGGGATCTCCGGAATGGTGACACTCGGTGCCTTTTTTGCCGCCCCTTTTGCCAGCTTTGCTTTCTTCGGTTTCGTCTGGTTGCCCGCCGCATTCTTTTTGCGCGCACGCGTTTGCGCCTTTTCCGCCTGCTTGCGCTGTTCCCAACGGTCGCGGGCCGATTTTTCCATGAATAACAGGCGCAGTAGCTTTCCAAACATGGAGCCAGTCTAGCCTATCGAGAGCAGGAATTAAACGGCGGCTATACCGGGCTGACCGGCTTGTCTTCCTGAGCGGTGGATAAAACCAATGAGGAAATCGACCGCCCAATGCCGTGAAACCGTTCGATCACCTGCTCAAGATGCGCCACATCGCGGGCCATCAGCTTGATCACAAAACAATCCTCACCGGTCACATGATGGCATTCGAGAATTTCCCGCTGATCACGGGCAAGTCGGTATACCGCCTGATAATGATCCTGCGGACAGATCAGACGCACAAAGGCGGTCAGGCTCCACCCCAACTTCCGACGGTCGATCTGGACCGTGTAGCCTTGAATGATACCCAAATCCTCCAACCGCCGGACACGTTCTGACACCGCAGGCGTAGAGAGTCCCACGATCGCCGCCAACGCCCGATAGGACAAACGGCCATCCCGCTGCAAAGCATTAATAATTCGTTTATCAATATCATCCATATCATTTACATGTGTAATGTCTTATTTCCATTATACCTTATTTTACCAAAGAAAATTTCCAATTCAACATTAACATCACCATTCCAGCCTTCCAGGAGGGCTGCTATCTTTGCCGGGTGGCAAAATGCCAAACGGGAAAAATTGACATGCTGTATTATTTTCTTAAATCCATTCTCATCGGTTTGGCCATCGCCGCCCCGGTCGGACCGATCGGGGTCTTGTGCATCCGCGAATCTCTGACCCGCGGTTTCCGGGCCGGTTTTAGCTGTGGCATGGGGGCCGCTGCGGCGGACGGTACCTATGGCGCCATTGCCGCCTTTAGCCTGGTTTCCTTGGACAGGATGGTCGGCGGTATCGGCAGTTGGGGGGCGGCCATCGGGGGCATATTCCTATTGATCCTGGCCTGGCGGATCGGTCGGTCGACCCCCGCCCCGGAAGCGCCACCGGCCAGTGGCCGGGATATGGCGCGCGGCTTTCTAACCACTTTCCTGCTCACCCTGTCCAATCCGGCAACTATCATTTCATTTCTGGCGATATTTGCAGGCCTCGGCATTACCCTGGCCGATGGCATGGCGGGCAAGGCCGCCACTGTTGTGGGGGTGTTTCTGGGCTCGGCCCTATGGTGGTTGTTTCTGGCCGGTCTTTCCGCCAGGCTCCAACACCGGATCGGCGATCGGATCATGTCCCGCATCAACCTGGTCAGTGCCCTGATCATCGCCGCGATGGGCGTCGCGTCATTGCTCAGCCTTATCCGCTGAACCAGCAATGCCACCCAAAAACCCATCGCCATCTATTGATCCCAGTTTCGCATGTTAATCAAAACTTAGAATTTTTGCGAAAAACTCGAATCGTCATAGACTTGTGGCCTATATCGGGGTGTATTTATCCTGAATGTCAGTCATTTCGCGAGGTTAATCTTACGGCATGGGTGTTGGCATCCTTCCGTCCAGCCTGGAAACCCGGGGTATTGCGTTGCCCCTGACCACCCCGTTTTTTGCTTTTGCAAGACTGCGCGCAACCTCCATGGGACTAAGCCTGTCCCTGCCCAGCTTCGAAAAACAGGGCCATTGTTATCTCATACCCCTGACGGAAGTTGGCAGCATCCTGCCCTTGAGCGTGTTTGACCGCGCCCTGCTGGAAGATCTCGCCGGTTTTGGTGATCCCGATCCGGAGACCGTCCAGGAAATTATCGTGAATGTCGAATTGACCGGCCTGCGCGGGGCCCGATCCATGCGCCAGCGCCGGGCCGAACAAGCCGGAGAAGAGACCGATCCCATAACCGGGACGGAGCCTACTTCCCTAAAGGCCCTGCTGGAAGAACTGCGGGCTCTGGCCGACGATCTGCGGCGCTGGCTGATCCATGAACCGGTCGATGCTGCGGAATTGGCACAACGCACGTCATTGGCCCTGCGGAATACCGTCAAACTGGCCGAACCGTTACTGGAAAAATGCCTGAAAGAAGGGGCGGGAGACGCCCATAGCGACCTCATCTATCTGGTTGATGGCTGGCCACGTATCATCACCCGCTGGAAAAATGCCCAAAAGGGCGAATTTTATCAACAGCGCGAAGCCCTAACCGGTTTTTTCCTCTATATCCCTCTGGTCCCGGCAGACCTGGCGGGTGCCGATCGCCCTTTCTGGGAGGAATTAGCGACAGTCCAAATGCGATGGCTGAGGCGTTCGCCCCTGCTGGAGGATTTGGATAGCGACACCAAATCCCTGCTTTCCCGTAATATGCGGCCATTAGGGTGAGAGTTATGGATGATAAAACCGCCCAGGTCCTGGCCTTTATTGAATCCCTGCCGGAAAAAGAGTTGCGCAAGCTGGCAGCCACAGTCGAACTGGACCGGAACAGCAATAAGCTTGGACTGCCACATAATGCCATCATGGCACTTTTAAGGCCCTCCCTAGCGCTTATCCGCGCACCGCGTGCGCTTATTCCCCAACGGGCCTTTTGCCTGCCGTTTGAGGATATGCTGGTCAGTGGAAAACCGTCACCAAGACCGGATGGCCAGATTGATCGCAGCAGCATCATACCGATGTGGAAATGGATGACCGGAGATTTGGCCGGCCCCCAGATCGAAGATGCCTGTGCCCGTTATATCGAAGCAGAGCACGCCGGTGATGATGCGGGCATCAAGGACCTCTCCCACACGCTTTGGACAATCGGGGCCAAGGCATTGACCGATGGCCTGAACACCATTGGCAATGATGAAAAAGCCAATGCCGCATTGGCAAAGAAACTGGGCGGAGATGACATTTTAACCGATGTCCGCCTGATGGCTGCCTGTCTGCGGATCGCGGAACCACTGGAAAAACTGAAGGCCAAACTACCGCCCAACCCCATGGTTGGCTTTAGCAAGGATCAACTGTTCATGGCCAGCGAAGCTTATGCCGCGGCGGAAGCGATTAATCCACCCGATGCCATGGTGCTTCTTCTGGCGTTGGCCGGACGATTGCTAAGACCGTTTCCGATCATGAATGTAATCAAGACCGTCACCCGGGGCGCAGACGATATCAAAATCCAGCGTACTGACCTGGCCGTCCCCGGCAATATTGTCTTCAGCGCCCTGGAAGCAGACGCGCAAGCCGTTATCGAAGCTGCCCAGATCCCCAGCCTGACCGACGAGGATATCATTCCCAAGGTCCGCTATTTTGCCGAGGGATTCCGCACCATCGTGGAAGCCATACCAATCAAGCGCAATGGCGAATGGGGCAAACGCATGCATAATTGTCGACAAAGAGTTTCAGAAGAGCTGGAACGGCGCTTATTGCGCGATGCTCGCAAAGTGGTGATGAAAGCCTTGCCAACCCGCAGCGGCGGCACCGTTCCCAAACTTGCCGCCGAACCGGATGACAGAGCCTTTGAATTGGCCGAGGACCGTGCACAGGCGATCGGTACAATGCTGCCTTTTGCCGACAAGATCGGTTTGAAAGGCGATTGCAGCGCCAAGGTGAGTGAGATCCGCAAGGAACTGGAAAAATATGCCGACGGTCTGTTAAAGGCGCTACCCAATGCACCGGCAGACAAACGCGCAATTGCCTTCGCATTCCTCTGCATCGCAGTCCGGCTGGTAGAGGTCATGGAAAACCCCGATGAAGCGGATATGCTGCGCAAGCGCGGCATGCTCGCCCTGGACGCCGCAAGCCGCTGAATGATCAGCCAACCGGTTTGGTATGGTTCCGCTTGCGGATCATGTCCGCAAGACAGGCTTTGAGGGAATCATCGGCCAGGCTTTGACTGCGCAGATCCACATGTTTAACCTGCAGTTCGTTTTCCTGATCATACAAGAACAGATCCAGGACACAGCCGTCCCCGCGATATTGCCAAACCTCGGCCGGACCATCCCGGCGCACCATATGTGGCCGCCCCACCGCTTCGGAAAGCTGACGGGTCGACATATCCATGAATTGCATCGGGTTGTCATTGACCGGCTCTGGTGCCGCCGGTTGCACCGGCGCCGGAGACGGCAGGGCCGTTGTTTTGGTCTTTTTCTCCTCTGTCTTTACATCCTGCGGGGCGGGGGTTGCCACCGACAAGGCTGACTCATTTGCCGGCGGCGTACCGCATGCCGCAAGCGACAGGAGAATGCCGCCGGTGAGGATGAGACGCCAAGCCTTCATGGAAAGGTGGTTTCCGATTTGATCATCGGCCCGGTTGCACCCGTCAAGGAGGAACGCTCGCCAATCTTCATGAAGATATGGACCATGGCTGCGGCTGCGATGATCGGCACAAATAGGTTCAGGATCGGCACGGTCATGCCGAAAGCTGCGGCAAAACCGAACAGCATCAGACTGCCACGGTTGGACCGGCGCAGTCCGCGCGCCGTTTTCGGATCCAGACGACGATGAGCCACCAGTTCGAAATATTCACGCCCGAACAAATAGCCGTTAATCAGGTAATAGAGCACAAAACCCAAACCCGCGATCCACCAGGTGGCCAGATAGAAAGGCAGTGCGAGCAAGTTGATAACAATCACAAGACCCAGGAATTTAAGTGCATTGATAATGTTTTCTGTCACCGGGATGAAACGTGTTTCCCCCAGGTTGCGGTAATGTTTCTGTTCAACCGCCTCGCAGACTTCCTCCAGGAAGATCCCCATGATCGCGACCATAACCGGCGGGAACAGGAAATAGGTGATCGCAAGCACCGTACCGCCCAACAGAAAACCGGACAGAACGTCAAATCCAACACCCATCCATTCCATCAGCCAGCCAATCACCGGCACGTCGGCCCAGATCACATGGCCCAACAGGTAATAGGCAACCGAAAAGATCACGATAAAGGCCGCGATTGCGCCCAATATGCCCTTCAAAAAGACGCTGCGCATCCTGGGGTCACCCAATTGTCCGATGGCTTTGCCAATCGCGCCGATCATTCTGTCATCCTCACCCGTATTAATTCTGCAATCCTTAGACTATGTAATGCCCGCGCCCCGTTGCTTCAAGCAGGGATAACAAAGGTTACAAATTTGCCCTGCCTTGCCAATCGCGCCTTCTTTTCCCCCCAATGATCCGCTAATAAGAGTGGAAATCAGTTCCATAACGGGGTTTTAGCAGTCCATGTCCTTGTTGCGTTCGGTGGCCACGGTGGGTGGCTGGACCATGATGAGCCGCGTGCTTGGCTTCATACGCGATGTGATGATCGCCAATGTGGTCGGTGCCGGCATGGTTGCCGACGCCTTTTTCATGGCTTTCAAATTCCCGAACCTGTTCCGGCGCCTGTTTGGCGAAGGGGCCATGAATGCCGCATTCGTGCCACTCTATGCCGGCCGGGTGGAGGCAGACGGGATAGCGGAAGCCCGCCGTTTTGGCGGGGAGGTGGCCGCGATCCTGGTCACATTCATGCTGTTTTTTACCATCGTCTGTCTGGCGGCCATGCCCTGGATCATGCAGGCGGTGGCCCCCGGATTTGTTGACGACCAGGAAAAGTTCACCCTCACCGTCGCCCTCGCCCAGATCACCTTTCCTTATCTCCTGTTCATGGTCTTGTGCGCGCAATTTTCCGGCATGCTGAATTCGGTTGGCAAATTCGCCCATGCGGCAGCCGCACCAGTTCTTTTGAATGTGGTGATGATCACAACCCTGAGCTTGATCAGCCTGGATGTCGTATCCCTGCCGGGCCATGCCATGGCGGTCGGTGTCACCATCGCTGGCGCGATCCAGTTCCTATTCCTGGCCCGGGCCTGCCACAAGGCCGGGGTCATGGTGCGCCTGCCGCGCCCGCGCCTGACACCGGGGGTCAAACGCCTGCTGATACTGATGGCACCAGGTGTGCTCGGTGCCGGTGTCATCCAGATCAATGTCTTGATCGGGGACATGCTGGCCTCGCTGTTGCGCGAGGGATCCGTCTCTTTCCTGTATTATGCCGACCGGATTAATCAGCTGCCGCTTGGTGTGGTTGGGGTGGCGGTGGGAATCGCGTTGTTGCCGCTGCTGACCCGTCAACTAAAGGCCGGTGAAACCGGGGCCGCCAACCATTCCATGAACCGTGCGCTGGAATTGTCCCTGTTTTTGACCGTACCAGCGGCCGTTGCGTTGATCGCCATGCCCTGGCCCATTGTCACGGTCCTGTTTGAACGGGGCGAATTTGACGCCGCAACCTCCGTCGCAACCGCGGACGCACTGCGCGCCTATGCGATCGGCCTTCCCGCCTATGTCCTGATCAAGGCACTCAGCCCGGGCTTTTTCGCCCGGGAAGATACCAGGACGCCGGTGCGGGTCGCGATGATCAATGTCGCCCTGAATATCGCGCTGGCCGTCATTCTGATGCAGTTCCTGGCCCATGTCGGCATCGCGTTGGCCGTTGCCGTCACTGCCTGGGCCAATACCATCGCCCTGGCAGTCATCCTGGTCCGGCGCGGCCATTTTCAGTTGGATCAACGGCTGAAGAGGATCTTGCCGCGCCTGACCGTGGCCGCCGGCCTCATGGGGGCAGCGCTCTATTTCGCAACCGGCTTGATTTCCGGCTGGCTGCAGGGTGCGGATTTCCTGCTGCGCCTCGCCAGCCTTACTGGCCTTGTTGCCGGGGGCGGGCTGCTTTATCTTGTCACGGCGCAAATCTTGGGGGCTGCCGATCTTCGCGAGGTCAAGGGCATGTTAAAACGGGGGAAAAATTAAGTTATGCTATTCGCATTCATCGGAATGGTCGTCCTGGCCGTAATCGTGCCAATTTTCATAACCAACAAGGAAACAATTCTGAACCGGGGCGATTATGCGTTGCGGATCCTGCCCAGTGTTCTTGTCTTCATCCTAATCGACCAGGGCCTTCAGCCTCGAGGCTTTCTGGCAAGCAGCCTCTCTATGGCTTATTTCGGACTTGCGGTGATAGTTTTACTCGTCTTTTTCAGCAGCCGATGGAGCGTCATGCGCATGAACCATCTGGGCTGGTCCCGGGGCATGGCGCTCACTTTGCCCATTCCGCTGGTTGGCACGATCATATCCCTGATCCTGCTATTCAAGCCAGGAAAGGAACAGCAATCATCCCGGCGTACCGGAACGGTTGGCGAAGAAAACAAAAGAAAAGTGGAAGAGATGCGCCAGCGCATCGCCCAATAAAATGATCATTAATGTACTTCTTATTGGCGGCCTGATAACCACCTATCTCTATGCCATGAGCCGCGTCCGGCCACAGGAAACCATGGGTCGCCTGGAATATTTCCTCTGCGGTCTGTTGGTAACGCCCTTCTACTATCTGGCCATGTGGCTGGCCGATGGCTTTAACCTCTACCGCTGGGGGACGGGGCTCTATATAACGGGACTGGTTTTCGCCTATATCCTGATGGTGGGAATATTGTGGTTCCAGGGTCAATGGAATGTTAAGCGTCTCAATGATCTGCGGTGGTCGACCTGGCTGGCCTTTCTGCCGCCAATCCCAATCATCGGAACCTTGTTCCTGCTTCTGCTTTGTCTGATACCAGGCAAGGACAAACCGCCGGCGCGACATGGAACAGGACCGCGCCACTATCAGCAATAGGATCCAGCTGAAAATCAGTTGAGCCGGTTTACATTGGCAACAAAACGCACACAGAAAAACAAAAACAGGAATTTATGGATCACCACGGTTGCGCCTGCAAGCGCGCTCCAGATCGGATCCTGGTGATAAAGCGCCCAGATCAGAACAAGGCTCATCACCGCCGACGGGCCAAAAAACACCCCCTTATCCAGCCAGTCCGCCTGCCCGAGCCATAAACGCTCGCCATCAACCGCCCGCGTCATCCAGGCATCCTCCCGCTTGGGCGCCGGAAACCAAAACGGGTTGGTGATCACCGCGACAATGGTGATGGCCAGATAAATCCAATCATGGAGCCAAAGCGCGTGGCCCATAGCAAACCCGACCAGAACGCGGGTCCAGCCGCTCCAGGGATTTCGGTGCCGGGTCCACATCAATTCCTTTAACGACATGGACCCTGTTCCCTTCAGTCGTTTTCCGACAGGATCACACCGGCCAGATAAAGCGAGCCGCAGATCAACAGGCGGGCCGGACCGTCCGGCAATTGGCCAAGCGCCTGTTCCACGCTGTCTGCCGCAATACACTCGATAGACTGTTCCCTGGCAAAATCACAGGATTCCTGCGCCGTGAGGCTGTTTTCCTCACCCGGAATGGCAATCGACCAGGCCTTGGCCACATGGGGGGCCAAGGGTTTCAGGAAATCGCCGGCGGCCTTGGTATTCAACATGCCGAAAATAATATAGAGCGGCAGATCCCGCTTCTGCTGCTCCATCCAGTCTGCCAGGGCCTCGCCCGCGGCCGCATTATGGCCACCATCCAGCCAAACTTCCCAGTCAGGCCCGCGGTCATCCACGATCGGACCCTTTTTCAGGCGCTGCAGCCGGGCCGGCCAGGTGGCCTTCGCCAGGCCCTGGCGGATGGCATCATCGGGGATCTCAAACCCTTGGTCGCGCAGTTCCAGCATCGCGGCAATCGCCATGCCCGCATTGGCGGTCTGGTGACGGCCGAGCAAACCCGGTTTCGGCAGGTCGATGGACAAAGGCGCGCTGGTGAATTGCAGGCCGTCTGCGGTCTCCGTGATTTGCCATTCCGCTCCAAAACGCGCCAAGGGTGCATTCACGGACTGGGCATAATCATCAATCACCGTCATAGCGGTATCCGGCTGCGGTCCGATCACCGACGGCGTGCCGCTTTTCTGGATCGCAGCCTTTTCACCGGCAATTGCCTCAACCGTATTACCCAGGAATTGCGGATGATCCATGGAGACAGGCGTGATCACGGTCACCGCCGGATTGGCCACCACATTCGTGGAATCCAGCCGCCCACCAAGTCCGGTCTCCAACAACACAACATCCCCCGGCGTGTCGGCAAAGGCCTTGAACCCGGCACAGGTGGTGATCTCGAAGAAGGTGATCGGCACCCCTTCATTCACCTCTTCGCAATGTTCCAGCAGGGCGGAAAGCTTTTCTTCCGGGATAACCTCACCGGCCAGGCGGATCCGTTCGGCGAATTTCACCAGATGGGGCGAGGTATAGACATGCACCCGGTAACCGGCCTGTTCCAGGATCGCGCGCATGAAGGCGATGGTCGATCCTTTGCCATTGGTACCCGCCACATGCACCACCGGCGGCAGATGATCCTGCGGGCGGCCCAGCCGGTCCAGCAGATCCAACGTGCGATCAAGGCTAAGGTCAATCACCTTGGGGTGAAGCCCCATTAGGCGCGCCAGGATGGCGTCACTCCTGCGTTCCACCATATCGATACCCGTCTTCTAAAAGGACAAATCTGAGAGGCGTCAATCAGCCGCTTTGCGCGGACCGACCGCATCAGTGATCGGCTGCTCGATCGGCTTTTCATCCGGATCCACTCCGTCTTCTTCCGGAATCTCGAGATGTTCCTCAATGGATTCCCGGGTTAACGGCAGCACTTCACCACTGGGTTTTGGATTCATGATCAGATCAATCATGCCGGAAAGCGTGTCTTTCAGCTCGGGCCGGGACACCACCATATCGATCATACCATGATCATAGAGATATTCCGCGGTTTGGAAGCCGTCGGGCAGAACCTCACGCACGGTCTGCTCAATCACGCGGCGCCCGGCAAAGCCGATCAGGCAGCCCGGTTCCGCAATCTGGATATCGCCCAGCATGGCAAAACTGGCTGAAACACCGCCAGTGGTCGGGTCGGTCAGCAGCACGATATAGGGCAGGCCCGCTTCCTTGACTTCCTGAACAGCAACGGTCGTGCGCGGCATCTGCATCAAAGAGAGGATGCTTTCCTGCATGCGCGCCCCGCCGGAGGCCGGAATAACAATCAGAGGAGCCTTCTGCACAACCGCCAGCCGGGCGGCGGCAATAATGCCTTCACCGACAGCGGTTCCCATGGAGCCTGCCATGAAATCAAAATTCAGGCCTGCGATCACCGCATTGCTGCCGCCGATCTTGCCATGGGCGACAATCACCGCATCATCCTCACCGGTCGCGTGGCGGGCTTCCTTCAACCGGTCGGTATAGCGTTTGCGGTCGCGGAATTTCAACGGATCGCTCACCACTTTCGGCAGTTCGATACGGTTATAGGCACTGTTGTCAAACAGCATATCCATGCGTTCCAGCAACGGCATACGCAGATGATGATCGCAATGCGGACAGACATGGCGGTTGGTCGTCAGGTCCCGATGGAAGATCATCTGGGTACAGCCGGGACATTTATGCCACATATTGTCCGGAACATCCGGCTTGCCGCCGACCAGCGCCTTGATTTTGGGGCGAACGAAATTAGTAAGCCAATTCATGGATGAAGCCTTTTGCTAACCTGTTTATCCGGCGGCGCGCTTCACGCGCGGATCGCGCCTGCCAGTTCCGATACATAACCCAGGACGGAATCCACCAGCCGGTCATTCGGCTGGCCGTTTTCGTCCAAATTCGCATTTACCTTGTCCACAATCGCGGAGCCGACCACCGCCGCATCGGCAATGGAGGCAACGGATTTTGCCTGATCCGGCGTCTTGATCCCAAACCCGACCGCCACCGGCAGATCAGTCGCGGACTTCAAGCGGCTCACCGCTTCGCGGATCGCTTCTTCAGATGCCGATGCCGTGCCGGTGATCCCTAAGATCGAGACATAATATACAAAACCGGAGGTGTTTGTCATAACAACCGGCAACCGGGTCCCCACCGTGGTCGGCGTGGTCAGGCGGATGAAGTTCACGCCCGCTTCCAACGCCGGAATGCACAATTCCGAATCCTCTTCCGGCGGCAGATCAACAATGATCAGACCGTCAACACCGGCCTGTTTAACATCGGCCAGGAATTTTTCCGTGCCATAGGCATAGATCGGGTTGAAATAGCCCATCAGAATAACCGGGGTTTCCTGATCCTGCTGGCGGAATTCCCGCACCATATCCAGGCATTTGGTCAGGGTCTGGCCGTTTTGCAATGCACGCAGGCCTGCCGCCTGGATCGCCGGGCCATCCGCCATCGGATCGGTGAAGGGCATGCCCAACTCAATGATATCCGCACCCGCCGCCGGCAGGCCTTTCAGGATCTCCAGGCCGGTCTCATAATTCGGGTCACCCGCGGTCACGAAAGTGACAAGCCCGCCGCGGCCTTCGCTCTTCAACTTTTCAAAGCGGGCTTTGATACGGCCTGAGTCCGGCGCAAATTCTACAGTCATAACGCCACTCCCAGACGGTCCGCGATGGTATGCACATCCTTGTCACCCCGACCCGACAGGCAGGCCACAATGATCTGATCCTTGCCCAGCTCCTTGGCCAGCTTCTCGGTATAAGCCAGTGCATGGCTGGATTCGAGGGCCGGAATGATCCCCTCCAGCTTGGCGCATTTCTGGAAAGCGGCAATCGCCTCATCATCGGTGGCGGACACATAATTCACCCGGCCGATATCTTTCAGCCAGGCATGTTCCGGCCCGATGCCAGGATAATCAAGCCCCGCGGAAATGGAATGGGCTTCGGTGATCTGGCCATCCTCATCCTGCAGCAGATAGGTCCGGTTGCCATGCAACACACCGGGCTTGCCACCGCTCAGGCTGGCCGCATGCAGGCCGGTTTCAACACCGCTGCCCGCCGCTTCCACGCCGTAGATCGCCACATCCTTGTCATCCAGGAAAGGATGAAACAGACCCATGGCATTGGACCCGCCGCCGATGCAGGCGGTCAGCGCATCCGGCAGACGGCCTTCATGTTCCATAATCTGTTTTTTGGTCTCATCCCCGATCACACATTGGAAATCGCGGACCATTTCCGGATAGGGATGCGGTCCCGCCACAGTGCCGATGATGTAGAAGGTTTCTTCCACATTGGCGACCCAGTCACGCAGGCCCTCATTCATCGCATCTTTCAAAGTCATGGAACCGCTGGTGACCGGTTCAACCTCAGCACCGAGCAACTTCATACGGAAGACGTTCGGCGCCTGGCGCTCCACATCGGTCTTGCCCATATAGATTTTGCAAGGCAGGTCAAAGAGCGCGCAAACTGTCGCCACGGCCACACCATGCTGGCCGGCGCCGGTTTCGGCAATGATACGTTTTTTGCCCATGCGCCGGGCCAAAAGGATCTGGCCCAGAACATTGTTGATCTTATGGCTGCCGGTGTGATTGAGCTCTTCGCGCTTCAAATAAATCTTCGCGCCGCCAAAAGCCTCGGTCATGCGCTCAGCAAAATATAACGGCGAGGGGCGGCCGCCATAATCCTTCAGGTAATAGGAAAATTCCTTGGCAAAGCCCGGATCATTCTTGGCGTCAGTATAGGCCTGCTCAACATCCAGGATCAGCGGCATCAGGGTTTCCGCGACAAACCGGCCTCCAAAAATACCAAAGCGCCCGCTTTCATCAGGCCCGGTCCGAAAACTGTTGATCTGGCTCATTCTCATTCCCCTATCACTCCTTCTATGCGCGGAAATCGCTGGCAAGCGACTTTCTACGGCAGAAGGTAATCGACGGTTCATAAAACAGCAGGCCGGGCAAGTCCAGATATGTGTTCGGCTTCAACGCGTTTCAAACAGCTTCAACCAGTCTTCAACACGGCTCTCCGGGGTTTCATGAAACACCACGTCACTGACAACAGCAATGGAATCCGCGCCTGTTTCCAATACCTTAGGTGCGCGTTCCAGGGTGATACCGCCGATCGCCACCAAGGGGCAGGGGATGATTTCCTTCCAGATGCGCAGTTTTTTCAATCCCTGTGGCGCCCAGGGCATTTTTTTCAAGGTCGTCTCATAAACCGGACCAAGGGCGATATGATCAAACGGACAGCCAAGCGCCCGGTCCAGTTCCTGTTCGGAATGGGTGCTGATCCCCAGTTTAATGCCGCTGGCCTCTATCGCGTTGAGATCAGCACCGTCCAGGTCTTCCTGGCCCAGATGGATAAATTCCGCACCATGGGCCTGGGCAAAGGCCCAATAATCATTGATCACCAATTGCGCCTCATGTTGGCGCGCCAGGGCCACCGCTGTTCCGATCTGCTCTTCTACCTGCGCCGGGGGCAGCCCCTTGATCCTAAGCTGGATCGTTTTCACGCCCAAAGCCAAGAGACGCGCAACCCATTCCACATCCGGAACAATAGGATAAAAACCGTAAATGCCATCTGTTCTCATGGTCTTAGTCCGCCTGATGCCAGAAAGGGGTGCCGATCACCGGGGTGCTGGGCCGGGCCAGGTCGCGCTCGGGCATGCGGCCCGCCAGATGGGCCAGACGCCCGCCTGCAACCGCCGCCTTGAAGGCCGATGCCATCCCCACCGGATCCGCCGCCTTGGCCACCGCCGTATTCAGCAGCACGCCGTCATAGCCAAGCTCCATCGCCTGCATCGCATGGCTTGGCGTACCGATCCCCGCATCAACAATCAGCGGTATATCCGGAAAGGCATGGCGCAGCTGGCCGAGGGCATAGGGATTAATCAGCCCTTTCCCGGTGCCGATTGGCGCGCCCCAGGGCATCAAGATGGAACAGCCCGCCTCCACCAGGCGCTTTGCCACCACCAGATCCTCGGTGCAATAAGGAAAGACCGTGAAACCGCGTTTGACCAGTTCCGCCGCGGCCTCGACTAGGCCAAAAACATCCGGCTGAAGGCTGTAATCATCGCCGATCACCTCCAGCTTGATCCAGTTGGTCTCAAACAATTCCCGCGCCATTTCCGCCGTCGCAACCGCTTCCCGAACCGTCCGGCATCCCGCTGTGTTGGGCAGGACGGATACGCCCAGATCACGCACAATCGACCAGAAGGCCGCGCCTGCCTGGCCGTCTGCCGCCTCACGCCGCAGCGACACGGTGACTATTTCCGCGCCCGAGGCCCGGATCGATTGTTCCATAATCGCGGGCGAAGGATAAAGCGCACTGCCGATCAGCAGGCGCGAGGCCAGCGACCGGCCACCAATGTCAAAATCGTCCGCCATGATCTCACCCTCCCTGCATGGGGGTGAGGATTTCAACCGCATCCCCCGTCCGTATTCCGGTTTCCGGATAATCCGTTCGCGGCACAAACTCACCATTCAAAGCAACCGCAAAGCCCTTCACATAGCCAAGCTGGGCCAGCAGATCTGATAGTGTGGTCTCTGCCGTGATTTTCCGGCTCTCTCCATTGACGGTGATCATCATGCCACATCCTCCATCAAGGGGTTTTGGGGCAGGCTGCCCGTTTCAACGAAATCCGCCGCCTCTTCCGCCAAAGCGGGCGCGATCAGATAGCCATGGCGGTATAGCCCGTTCAGACGGACCACCCCGTCGCGTTCCTCCAGGCAGGGCCGGTGATCCGGCAGGGTCGGGCGCAAATGCGCGCGGATATCGATAATTTCCGCCTCGCCAAAGGCCGGATGCAGGGAATAGGCGGCACTTAAAAGCTCCAGCGTGGAACGCAGGGTCACCCGCCTGTCCTCTGTCTCAAGGGAAGTCGCGCCGATCAGAAAATGATGGTCGGGCCGGGGCGCAATATAGATCGGATAGCGGGGATGCATCAGCCGCACCATGCGTTTGAGCCGCATATCCGCACAGCGGATCAGCGCAACCTCGCCCTTCACGCCGCGCAGCAAAGGCTGGCAGTCCCGGGCGGCAAGCCCCCGGCAATCAATCACCCGGTCATAGCCATGCCGCTCATCCTCAATGCGGATATGATCGAATGCCAGGGCATCGACCGGCCGGTTGAAATGAAAGGCCGCTCCCTGATGTTTGAGATAGGCGATCAAAACCGGCAGCAGGCTCCGAGGATCAATCTGGGCTTCGCGGGGCAGATGCAGACCGTTTTCAAACCGGTCGGCCAGGCCCGGTTCCAACCGGGCCAGCTGATCCGGCTGCAGATTTTTGATCTCTCCCCCCAGCCCGGCAAAATCCAGCCTCTGCCGGAACCGTTCCAGGTCGGGCCGGTCCTGGCCGTGGGCCACGATCAATGTACCGTCCGCGCGGAAGAAGGGACTGCCCGGAAGCCGGTCCATCAGATCGCGCCACAGGCCGATCGACCGGCAGCCCAGGCGGTGAATGCGCATTTCCGCGCTTTCCATCTCGCTCCATGGGGCCAGCATGCCGCCCGCCACAAAGCTGCAACTGTGATCAAGGCCGGCATCGCCCGCTTCGAACAGGGTCACAGAATAGCCCCGTTTTAACAGGCTCAACCCCGTCATCAGACCGGCAATACCGGCACCAATAATCGCTATATGTTTGTTTTTGGACACCCGACCGCTCCCAGGCAAATAAGCCCGGGCAGATGCGTCTGGCAGCAGGGTTCGGTCGGATTCTTCTGGAAATGAATATCAGACATGCAACACGCTTCCTTCGCTGGCATTACCCAGGGCAGGTTCTGGGGTATTTCTCAGCCCGCGCCAATCGCGAACACCCCCGGTGATGGGTTTAAAATTAATGCTGGGAAGAGTGAGCGTCAACACCCACCATTAACGTCCCCCGGACATGATTCCGGAGGGACAGCGCTGTAGCAATCATCAAAGCCCGCGCAGCGCGCCGATGAAATCCCGGATCAATTGCGGGTTTTTCTTCCCCGGCTCATCCTCGACACCGGATGAGGTGTCGACACAGGGTGCGCGGGTCAGCTTGACCGCTGTGGCCACATTGGCCGGGGTCAGGCCACCGGCCAGCATCCAGGGTTTTTCCCAAGTCTTTTCTTCCAGCAGGGTCCAGTCAAAGGCCACCGCATTGCCGCCCGGCAATTTGGCCCCCTCCGGTGCCTTGGCATCAAACAGCAGATAATCCACCACCGGTTCATAGGCCTTGATCGCCGCCAGGTCATCCCGGCTTTTCAGGCCGATCGCCTTCATCACCTCTCGGCCCGTCCGGGCCCGGATTTCAGCCACGCGCTCGGGCGGTTCCTTGCCATGCAGCTGGATGATATCCAGCGGCACCGCCTCCAGCACTTGGTCGATCAGGCCGTCTTCGGGGTTCACAAACAATCCCACCAGATTGAGCGAAGCCGGTGCCCGGGCCGCCAACATGGCCGCTTCCTGGGGCGAAACCGCGCGCGGGCTCGGCGGAAAAAACACCAGCCCCACATGGGCGGCCCCCGCCTGCACGGCGGCATTCATCGCCTGGGGATCGTTAATGCCACAGATTTTTGCCTCGACCGCCATCACTGGATTCCATCTTTCCCAAAAAGAGCCTTTAATTTAGTCATTGTCCCGGCTCAGACAAGAAACTTAGTCTTCGTTTCCACGCAAGAAAAGAAAGAGAGCAGCGGCAAAGACGGCCTGGATATAGACGACCTCGATGAAATGATAGGCTTTAATCCAATCATACATGCCGTCGAAATAAATGCCTGTCACCTCCGGAAAGAATAGCATGACCGGCAGCAGAAAGAGGCCGTTCAGACCCAGATCAATGAAATAGATTCCCGCCGCAAGAAGGGAGAGCGCCACCGGCGCCACCGAGCCTAGCTCCCAGGATTCATTGATCGAACAATGTTCCCCGGAAGCGATCTTTGAAAGTCCAAGCGAGAGGCGGAAATAAATGATGTAGGGAATGACCGCCAATGCCGAAGCAAACAACGCAAAGGGCAGCTGAACGGTCCAATCACTGAATTGCAGTTGGGTCTCGATGGGCATCTGTCGCAGGATGGTTGTAAAACCTTCCCGCGCCAGCCATTGGAACAGCTGATAGAGAAAATAGAGGATCGCGTAAAGCGACAGGAACGGCACCAACGGCCAGTCACCGCCCTCATTCCGGTTGATGGCCCGCAACCAGACAAATAGAAAAAGACCGCTGGTAAACCATTTCCCGGCATGCAGGGCGAGACCGAGGAAATCGCTTTTCCCGATAGGGCTTTTGGCAACCAGATCAATACCATAAAACTGCCAAAGCACCATCAGCAGGATCGGAATAAAACCGGCTTTCAACACAGTCGGCAAACGTTTGATCGGCATCACCAGGGATGCCAGCAGCATGCCCCCGACCCCCATCGGATTAGCCGATGCTGTCGGCGATGGCTTTTGCCGCTGCGACCGGGTTATAGGCCTGGGTGATCGGACGGCCGATCACCAGATAATCGGCCCCCGCCTCAACCGCTTGCTTCGGGGTCATGGTGCGTTTCTGATCACCGGTATCAGAACCTTCCGGACGAATGCCGGGCACGATTAGTTTGAAATCCGGCCCGCAAGCCTTGCGGATCGCGCTGATCTCGCGCGCGGAACAAACGACACCATCCAGACCGCATTTCTGGGTCAGCTCCGCCAGGCGCACCACTTGTTCGACCGCAGGACCCTGCTGGCCGACCGCGCCGAGATCATCTTCATCCATGCTGGTCAGGACCGTCACCGCAATCACCATGGGGCGCACCACGCCCAGTGGCTCTGCCGCGAAATTGGCTGCGTCCAGGGCCGCTTTCATCATGGCCGGCCCGCCCGACGCATGGACATTGATAATCTTCGGCCCCAACGGCACCACGCCGCGCACCGCACCCGCCACCGTGTTCGGGATATCGTGGAATTTAAGATCCAGGAAAAAGGGTTGGTTCGGGGTCGATTGGCCGCGGGGCGTTTCCGCCTCATCCCCGTGGGTCACGGCCCGAACCCCCTGCGGCCCGTTGAAATTGAAGAATTCCAGGCCCAGCTTGACCCCGCCCACATGGCCCTGCAACGCCCGGGATAAATCCTGCGCGGCCCCGACATCGGGCGTGTCCAAAGCAACAAGGATACGGTCTTTCGGCTGGAGCATCGGGCGGTCCTTTCATGAATTCCTGCCCCTGATCTAGCCGCAAGGTGTCCCGCAGACAAGTTGAAATGCGGATTTCCCGCCGATTGAGACCCCCAGGCATTGCGGAAAGCCTTGCTTCGGGCTATAGAGCGGGCACAGAAATCTGCCCGGGCTGGCATTGGTCCCCCGTGGCGTATGAAGCATTCAGACAAGAAGGACGGTTTATGGCGGCCTATGACGTGGTGGGCATCGGGAATGCCCTGGTGGATATCATTACCGATATCGAGGACAATTTCCTGAATGAAAATGCCCTGCCGAAAGGCAGCATGAACCTGGTCGAATTGGACCAGTCAAACGCACTCTATGACAAAGTCGGCGCCGCCCGCGAGGTTTCCGGCGGGTCTTGCGGCAACACGATGGCCGGCCTGGCGGCACTGGGCGGCAAGGGCGCCTATATCGGCAAGGTGCGCGATGATCAGTTCGGCGAGATTTTCCGCCATGACATCCGATCCATCGGTGTTGATTTCGACAGCAGCCCCTCCACCGACGGCGAAGCCACCGGCAAATGCCTGGTATTGGTTAGCCCGGATGCGGAGCGCACCATGTGCACCTATCTGGGGGCGGCCAACCGCCTGACCCCGGAAGATGTCGACCCTGCGGTGATCCAGGCGGGCAAGATTGTCTATATGGAAGGTTATCTGTTTGATCGTGAAGAAGCCAAGCAGGCCTTCGTAAAAGCGGCCGAAGCCGCCCATGCCAAGGACCGCCTGCAGGTTCACGCAGCGGAAAGCGCCCATATTGGCCATACCAAAGTGTCGCTCAGCCTGTCCGACAGTTTCTGTGTCGACCGGCACCGGGACAGTTTCCGCCATCTGGTGGCAAACCATATCGATATCCTGTTTGCCAATGAGGATGAGCTGCTCTCCCTCTATGAAGTGACTGATTTTGACGCCGCGATCGCCCAGGTCCGCAAGGATTGCCATCTGGCGGCTGTAACCCGCGGGTCACAGGGCTCGGTTATTGTCACCCCGGAAGAACTGATCACCATTCCGGCGGCGACGGTCGAAAAAGTTATCGATACCACGGGTGCCGGCGACCAATATGCCGCCGGGGTTCTTTATGGCCTGACCCAGGGCCTGCCGCTGGAAACTTGCGGCCGCATCGGCTCCATGATGGGGGCGGAAGTGATTTCCCATTACGGTGCCCGGGTCGAGGCCGATGTGAAGGCCATGTTGGCCGATATTGTGAATTGATTTTGGATTAAGACGGAAAGTAAACGGCTATGGCCTTGCGCAACCTGGCGATTATCGCTCACGTCGACCACGGGAAAACCACCCTGGTTGACGAGCTTTTGAAACAATCCGGCACCTTCCGTGCCAACCAGCAGCTCGACGAGCGTGCCATGGACAGCGGCGACCTGGAAAAGGAACGCGGCATTACCATTCTGGCAAAATGCACCAGCGTGGAGTGGAAAGACACCCGGCTAAATATCGTCGACACCCCGGGCCATGCGGATTTCGGCGGCGAGGTAGAGCGGATCCTCTCCATGGTCGACGGTGTGGTCCTGCTAGTAGATGCGGCCGAAGGCCCGATGCCCCAGACCAAATTTGTCACCATGAAGGCCTTGTCGCTGGGCCTGAAACCCATTGTCGTGGTCAACAAGGCCGATAAACCGGACGCCCGTGCCGACTGGGTCGTCGATCAGGTGTTTGACCTGTTTGTCGCCCTGGACGCAACCGAAGAGCAGCTGGATTTCCCGGTTCTTTTTGCTTCTGCCAAACAGGGCTGGGCCGTCAATGACCTCGGCGATGAGCGTGAGGACCTGAACGTCCTGTTCGAGAAAATCGTTGATCATGTGCCCGAACCCATCGCCGATGAAAACGGCCCGTTCCGCATGCTGGCCACCACCCTGGAAGTGGACCCTTATCTGGGCCGCATCCTCACCGGCCGCATTTTCAGTGGCAAGGTGAAAATGGGTGAGACCGTCAAAGCGATCAGCCAGAAGGGCGACCGGATCGAACAAGTGCGCCTGTCCAAGTTGCTGGCCTTCCGCGGCCTGAAACGCGAACCCATCGAAGAAGCCAGCGCCGGGGACATTGTCGCGGTCGCAGGCCTCTCCAAGGCCACCGTTGCCGACACCATCTGTGCACTGGATGTGGAAGAGCCGCTGGAAGCGCGCCCGATCAGCCCGCCGACCATGTCTATGACCATTTCGGTCAATGACAGCCCGCTGGCCGGTCTGGACGGTGACAAGCTGACCAGCCGCATGATCGCCGATCGCCTGAATCGCGAGGCGGAAGCCAATATCGCGATCCAAATCACGCAAAGCGCCGAAAAGGAAAGCTTTGAAGTTGCCGGTCGCGGTGAATTGCAGTTGGGCGTGCTGGTGGAAACCATGCGCCGTGAAGGTTTCGAGGTGACCGTCGGCCCGCCGAAGGTTCTCTATAAGACCGGCGAGAACGGCGAAAAGCTGGAGCCGATGGAAGAAGCCCAGATCGATGTGGATGAGGAATTTTCCGGCGTCGTCGTTGAAAAAATGGGCCTGCGTAAAGGTGAGTTGATGGAGATGGTGCCGTCCGGTGGCGGCAAGGTGCGCCTGCGCTTTGCCATTCCGTCCCGCGGCCTGATCGGCTATCAGGGTGAGTTCCTGGCCGACACCCGCGGCAGCGGCATCCTGTCCCGCATCTTCACCGGCTATGCCCCCTTCAAAGGCGGCATTCCGGGCCGCCGGGTCGGCGTTTTGATCTCCGCGGAAAAAGGCAAGGCCGTCGCTTACGCCCTGTGGAACCTGGAAGAGCGCGGGCCGCTTTTCATTCCGGGCGGTGTTGATGTCTATCCGGGCATGATCATCGGGGAACATAACAA
Organism: Aestuariispira insulae; assembly: GCF_003385955.1. GTDB lineage: Bacteria > Pseudomonadota > Alphaproteobacteria > UBA8366 > Aestuariispiraceae > Aestuariispira > Aestuariispira insulae. Next base: position 252,748 of record NZ_QRDW01000003.1, on the reverse strand, counting down.
GGGCCAGGACTTGGAAGTAAACCCGCTGAAAGGCAAGCAGCTGACCAACGTCCGTGCCAGCGGCAAGGATGATGCGGTCAAGCTGACCACCCCGATCACGCGCACCCTGGAAGAAGCCATCGCTTATATCGAGGCAGATGAGTTGGTGGAAGTGACCCCCAACCATATCCGGCTGCGCAAGGCAATCCTCGATCCGCATGAGCGCAAGCGTGACAAGAAACGCCGCGCAGCGGAAGAGAACTAATCCGGCTCATGATGCCGGTTGAAAAAGGGAGGCCAGTCGGCCTCCTTTTTTGTGCTTGCCCATTAGAGAATTCTTAATGCTGCGCCTGCTATCTTTCCCCGAGAGGCAGATATGGAGAATTCGATTTGCCGCTGCTCATCCAAAAAGGCGTTCGTTGGCTGATCATTATCTCGGCCTTGGTCCAGATATGCGGTCACGGGATCACTGCCCGCGCGGAGCCGATCCAGCTGGCAACCGGCGACTACGAGCCATTCACCGGACCCGATCTTGAAAATGGCGGGGTTCTAACCGAAATCGTGCAAACCGTGTTTGAGGCGATGGGACGGGATAGCACCGTATCCTTCTATCCCTGGCAGCGCGCGATCACAACCACCCAGGAAGGCGCATTTCACGCCACTTTTCCCTTTTTAAAGAATAAAGAGCGCGAGCAGAAATTCCTGTTCAGCGATCCGATCGTCAGCTGGGAAAGCAAGATCTTTATTCGGAAGGACACGGATATCCGCTATCAAAATCCCGAGAGCCTGACCGGCCTGGCGGAATGCTTGCCCCATCACACAGCAGGTATTGCCGAGATGGACCGGTTGTTTAATGCGGGAAAAATCACCCGCATGCGCCCGCCCAGCATGAAAAGCTGCTGGCTGATGATCGCCCATGGCCGGGCGGATTTCCTGATTGAGGATATCTTTGTCGCCCGTATCGCGCAAAGAAGCTATCTGGGTGACAAAGAGGGCGAAGTCGTGCCTCTGGATGCCGTGATCAGTATTGACCCAGGCTATCTCATGTTTCCAAAAAGTTTAAAAAATTCAGTGTTTTTGCGTGATCTCTTTAACACAACACTGAACACCCCCGCAGTGGTCAGCCAGATTCAGGCCATCCGCGAACGCCATATCCTGCGCCTTGCCAAGCCCGCCAGTTCATAACTGAATTCGAATCATGCAACTAAGTTTTTGAGTTTTTCGCGAGCTGCCTGCTCCAGAAAACCAGAACGATTTTTTGAAACTCGATCAATTGCTTCAACAAGTACCGTATCCAACGTCACATTGTAGCGCTGTTTCCTACCAGGAGTACTCGCTTCAATAAGAACCACTAGCTCAACCTGAATATCTTCATCAACATGCAGGTCATCAAGGCTGCTTGGATCCGGAATAGGATCGCCATCCTCAGCCATACATTCGATATGGCCAGACAATGCTTCATTGGCATTACGAACGGTTTCTTCAATGGTGTCACCGGCGCTCACACAACCGGGAAAGTCCGGAAAGAACACCGAAAATCCCGAATTTTCATCGGATTCAATTACTGCGGGATAATAACGTTTCATCCTTACTGCCTTTCTACGACAGAAGCCTTATACCTGATTGTCGCTCGATACTCCGGATCGTACCTTTTTTGAGGTCTTTATCCGGGTGCGGGACCGTTACTTTTCCAGGCTTAACTGGATGTTTGAAATGATGGTGATCCCCTTTGGTTTTAACATGAAACCACCCGTCCGCTTCAAGAACACGTATAACCTCTCTGGAGGAAAGTGACATTTCTAAGAGTCCTTTTCTTCATACAAACGACTTCTGACATGGTGCTCTCCCTAATTGATTATCTTTATGCTCTGAAACTTGAGTGGGCATCCCAAGCTAAAACTATATACACATCAATACACACAATGCTTCATTAGCGTCAACAAAAATGTGTATCTATGTGTATTACACCGTCTTGCCCTTGAATTTGCACAGATCAATGACAGCGCATTTGGCGCAGTCCGGCTTGCGCGCTTTGCAGATATAACGGCCATGCAGGATCAGCCAGTGATGCGCATGGCGTTTCCAATGTTTCGGGATCTTCTTTTCCAGCTTCTTCTCCACTTCCAGCGGGGTCTTGCCCGTCGCCATACCGGTGCGGTTGCCGACCCGGAAAAGATGGGTATCCACTGCAATGGTGGGATGGCCAAAGGCAATATTTAAAACCACATTGGCGGTCTTGCGGCCAACGCCGGGCAGGGTTTCGAGGGCCGCCCGGTCTTCCGGCACCTCGCCACCGAAATTATCGACCAGCAGGCGCGCCATCTTCATCACATTCTTGGCCTTGGAATTATAGAGTCCGATGGTTTTAATATGGTCCTTCAGGCCTGCTTCGCCCAAATCCAGCATATCCTGGGGGGTAGCGACAATCTTGAACAGTTCCTTAGTCGCCTTGTTCACCCCGATGTCGGTGGCCTGGGCGGAGAGCGCCACCGCCACAAGCAGCGTATAGGGATTGGTGTAATCCAGCTCGCCTTTGGGCTCGGGGTTTTCCTCCGACAGACGCCGGAAAAATTCGTCGACATTTTCGCGCTTCATGACCGCTGTCCTGTTGGGCTGATCCATCATTATTTTCCCCGTTTATCGGCCAGCAGGCGGGGGGAGGCAAGTCCCTGCTTGTCGAAGCCGGACCATGCCGATAGCTTGAGCCCTCATTAATTTTGTTTGGGAAGGGAACCATCATGGCACGAACCGGCAGCCAGGCCGCCGCAACCCCTGCAGGCTGGACCGATTATGCCTTGCTTGTGACATTGGCCGCCATTTGGGGTGGCTCCTTCCTGTTCATCAAGATTGCCATTGATACCATCCCGCCCATGACCATCGCCGCCGGGCGCATCGCGCTGGCCGCCGGTATTCTCTATCTGGCCGCCCGCATCGCCGGCCAGCGCCTGCCGGCATTCGGCCAGGCCTGGATCTTTATCACCGGCATTGCCATTTTTGGCAATGCGGTTCCCTTCACTCTGATCGGCTGGGGCGAAGAGGAAATCGACAGCGGGCTTGCCGCCATATTGATGGCCATTGTGCCGCTCTGCACCCTGGTGGTGGCTCATTTCTTCACGTCGGATGAAAAGATCACCACGCAAAAGGTGATCGGCCTGATTATCGGTTTCACGGGCATCATCCTCCTGATCGGGCCAAGCTCGCTGCTCAGTCTCGGCACGGAGGCCATCCACCAGCTGGCTGTGGCGCTGGGTGCCGCCTGTTACGGTTTTTCCAGTGTCATGGCGAAACAGCTGTCCGGCCTGCCCCGGCGCGGGGTTGCCGCCGCCATTATGATCACCAGCACCAGCCTGATCGTGCCCATGGCCCTGATCACGGACCAACCCTGGTTGTTAACCCCCAGCGGCAGCGCGGTTTTCTCTGTCGTGATGCTGGGGGTCACCTCCACCGCACTAGCCCAGATCATCCTGTTGAAGATTGTGAAAGAGCAGGGGGCATCCTTCCTGTCGCTCAATAATTACATGGTGCCGGTTTTCGGCCTGATCTGGGGCATGATTTTCCTGGCGGAACGGCCGGACCCCAGCAGTCTGGCCGCCTTCCTGCTGATCATGGCCGGGATCGCGGTGACCCAGTTTAAACGGCGACGCTAATTTCTTTGCCGCCCCCCCGGATCAAACCCGGGATGACAAGCCTGAGAATGCGCGAGCAACCGGTCGCTATAGCCCCCGGACATTGCCCAGGAAGCTCTCCACCTCACCGCGTAACCGCTCACTCTCGCGTTTCAGATTATCGCTGTCAGACTGGATGTTCGACGCCATGGAGCCGGTTTCCTCAGCCGCGGACGCCACATCCCGGATATTGGAGGCCACATTATCCGTTCCCATGGCCGCTTCTTCGATATTACGGCTGATTTCAGATGTCGCAGCATCCTGCTGCTCGACCGCCGCCGCGATCGTGGTGGTTAATTCCTCGATCCCGCGCACACCGGCGACAATTTCGCGGATCGCCATCACCGACCCATCGGTTTCCGACTGAATGCCGCTGATCTGGCGGGTGATCTGTTCAGTAGCTTGGGCGGTTTGGTTGGCCAGGCTTTTGACCTCATTGGCAACGACGGCAAATCCCTTGCCCGCGTCACCGGCCCGGGCCGCCTCGATGGTAGCGTTCAAGGCCAGCAGATTGGTCTGTTCCGCAATATCGTTGATCAGGGACACCACTTCGCCGATGCTCTGGGCTTTCACCGCCAGGCTTTCGATCTTGTCATTGGTGCTGGAGGCCGTGCGCACCGCGTCTTGCGCCGCAGAAGCCGCATGATTGATCTGGCGGGAGATTTCCTGGATCGAGGCGGATAGCTCGGTTGTCGCCGCAACCACGGTCTGCACATTGCCGCTGGCTTCCTGGGTGGCCGTGGACACGGTTGAGCTGCGTTCCATGGTGGTTTTGGCATTCTGGCTCATGGCGGTGCTGGCCTCATTCATCTGGCCGATCGCCCCGGTTACGGTCGAGAGAACCCCGGTCACCGCCGCATCAAACCGATTGGTGAGATCTTCCAATTTTTTCTGCCGGGCTTCACGCTCCTCGATCTGTCGGGCTTCCTTGGCGCGCATGTCTGCCTGCTCCCGACCATTGCGTTTGAAGACCTCCACCGCCTTGGCCATATCGCCAATTTCATTTTTATATTCCGTCGCCGGGATCTCCGCTTCCAGATCCCCTTCGGCCAGCCGGGTCATGGTCCGGGTCATTTTTTGGACCGGGGTGGAGAGCACATTGGCATTCACAAAGCCAAGACCGATCATCAGGATGATGGCCGCCAGGATCACAGCCCCCATGATCAGCAGGTTGGCATGGCCCTCTTCAACAGAGGCCTGGCCATAAAGGGCAGCGCCCTGGGTCACCTTAGCCACCGCTGCCTTCATATTGTCCACCGCCTGGGAGGCCAACGCGGTCAGTTCCTGTTTGGTCGCCTGCAACTGTTCATTATTGGCCACCAACTGATCCAGCAGGGCCTGATACTCCGCCAGCGCCTTGGCGGTATCCTCAATCATCTTGGTCCGGGCAGCATCATCGATGCTGTTTTCCAAGCGCCCGAGAAGGTTGACATATTCCTTGACCTTCGCATCCAGGCTCAGCCGGTCCTCCTCCTTACGCGACACCAAATAGGCGCTCTCCAACCGGCGCAGATGAGCCGCCTGGCGGTCCACCTCCAGCATCACTGCCATTTCCGAATTCAAGTCAAACAATGCATCCAGATCGTCCATCATGGCCGCATTATTCAGCGCATCCATAACCGCTTTCGGATATTTCTGGGCTTCGAACAGCACCTTGTTGCCAAGCGCCAGGGTCTCTTGCTGCAATTCTGCATCCCGGGCAATCAGGCCGAAAGCCTGCGCCGCTTTCTCAGACAGGCTTGCAACCTGGCCGCGGGTGGTTTCAATGTCGGCGGCAAGGGTTTTGTCTTCATCCGCTTCCGCCGCGCGGGCCGCCGAATCCAGCGCCTCGGCGATTGCGCGGATATCCTTGTCAGCCCGGGCCTTCAATTCTTCCTGCGGATCCAGGATGAAGGCCTCTGTGGCCGCAGCCGCCGCGACAACACGCCGTTCCACGGCCACCACGGCCTCAACCTTGGGATTGACCCGCTGGGTAAACCGCTCAACAGCTTCATTCAAACCGGTGACCGCAATTGTGCCAACCAAACCGGTGATAACGACAATCACAAGGGCGCCAACGGTCGCCCCCAGGATATTGGTCCGGATCGAGAGATTTTTGAGAGTGCCAAACACGCGTCGGGGTTCCTTCAAAGAAAAGTCCTGTACAAGCCGTCTTCTCCAACCCTCCAAGCCCCCGGAAAGCGTGACAGCAGACATGTCATATGCGCCGGACTGCATGAAACCAGTTACTGACCGTATGGTCAAGAATATGGCAAACACGCAATCATTCGCTTACGATGATATGCGCCGGAAAATACGCCAGGCAGATTTAAAATCTGTTAAAGTTTCAAGGATTTCAGATTGATGATATGCTTAGCAGCGGAATTACCGCAATTTCAAAGGCTGCATCGATCACATCATGGTATGTCTTTTCCGTTTCCTCTTGCTGGCCACTTGCCTGACCTCCAGCGCTGTTTGGGCCGAGAGCCCCTGGCAACCCAGCGGCCAGTTGCGCTGGGACTGGCAGTTGAGCGAACCGATCAAACTGGACCGCACCCTGGATGTGATTGATCTGGATCTGTTCGATACGGATGCCAAAACGGTAACCCAACTAAAAGCACGCGGTATTCGGACCATCTGTTACATCAATGTCGGTGCCTGGGAGAATTGGCGTCCGGACCGCCATGCTTTCCCGAAAGATATTCTGGGGCACGATTTTGACGGCTGGGAAGGGGAACGCTGGCTGGATATCCGCCAGATAGACCAACTAGCCCCGATCATACGGGCCAGGTTCGACCTTTGCCGGGACAAGGGGTTTGACGCGATCGAACCCGATAATATGGACGCCTACCAAAACGGCACCGGCTTTGCCATCAGCCGGGATGATCAGCTGCGTTATAACCGCTGGCTCGCCCAAGAGGCCCATAAGCGCGGCCTCTCCATCGGCTTGAAAAACACGCCGGATCTCGCGGCCGAGCTTGCCGACCAGTTTGACTGGGCTCTGACCGAAGAATGTTTTGCGGAAAGTTGGTGCGGCGACATGCAGCCTTTCCTGCAATCCGGCAAAGCGGTTTTCGCCACGGAATATGAGGATCAGGCGATCAACGCAGACCAATTCTGCGCCCATGCCGACCGGCTTGGCCTGAGCGGTTTGATCAAGAAACATGCGCTGGACGCCTGGTGGCGGCCCTGCCTGCTCAAATAGAAAAGGCCGCCCATATGGAGCGGCCTTAACGCAGTAATTTTGTATATCGAACGGCTTAGGCGGTGGTATCCACCGGTGCGGTATCGCCGCTCGGTGCTTCCGGCTCGCCCTTTGCGACAATCACCATGGCCGGGCGCAGCAACCGGTCATGAAGCACATAACCCGACTGCAGAACCTGCACAACCGTACCCGGCGCATGTTCGGTCCCCGTGGCCTCACTCATGGCCTGATGCAGTTTATAGTCAAATTTCTCGCCCAATGGGTCGACCTTTTTGATCTGGCAGCGGTCAAAGGCATCCACCAGCTGTTTTTCGGTCATTTCAATACCCATCAGGAAGTTTTTGACCGCGTCATCATCCGATTTCAGGGCATCCGGCACATGTTCAAGCGCCCGGCCCAGGTTATCAACCACTGGCATCAATTCCTTGGCCAGCGGGCTGACCCCGAATTTGGATTGGTCCTGGCGTTCCTTGTCCGCACGGCGACGCACATTTTCAACTTCCGCCAATGCCCGCATCAGACGGTCTTTCAGTTCGGCATTTTCCGCCTGCAGCTTGGCCAGCGGGTCTTCCGCGCCAGCGGCAGCGGCAGCGGCAGCCGCCGCGTCCTCCGCCCCTTCCGCACCGTCAGCAGCCTCAGTCTCGGGCGCTTCATTTTCCGGTGTTTCGTTCATTTCCGGCTCGTTGCCGTTGCTATTTTCTTCACTCATCTCACATTCCTTATTCCTGGCGTAACAACTTGCCCACCAATTCGGCGGTGTAGTCCACCATCGGGATGATCCGGGCATAATTCATTCGGGTCGGTCCGACAACCCCGATTGCACCGACAATCTGCTGTTTGCTGTTCTTGTAGGGCGATATAATCAGGGAACAGCCGGTCAGGGAAAACAGGTCATTTTCCGCCCCGACAAAAATCTGCACCCCATCCGCGCCCTGGGTCAAATCCAGAAGGCGCATCAGGTTTTCTTTTGTTTCCAGGGCATTAAAAAGGGCACGGATATTTTCAAGATCTGCCTTGCCGGAAACATCATTCAACAAATTCGCCTGACCGCGCACAATCAAAACCCCATTTCCGGAGGAATCCGACCAGGTGGCAAGCCCGGCTTCGACCACCTTGGCGGAAAGAGCATCGATGGCCTGACGATTGGCTTCGATTTCCTTGGAAATCTCGTCACGGGCATCCCCCAGGCTGCGCCCGACCAGTTTGGCCGCCAGGAAATTTCCCGCCTCCACCAGGATTGAAGGTGAAACACCCGGCGGCAGATCAACCACCCGGTTTTCCACCAAGCCTTCCTCGGTCACCATCACCACCAGGGCACGGCCCGGGCCCAGGCTGACAAATTCGATATGTTTGAGCTTGGATTCCGTCTTCGGCGCCATCACCAGACCGGCACAGCGACTTAAACCTGACATCATGGTGGAAGCCTCTTCCAGCACCTTGTCGATGGAGCGGCCGTTGCCTGTGCATTGCGCCCGGATCATTTCCTGCTCATCCTGGCTGAGATTGCCCACCTCCAGCAATCCGTCGACAAACAGCCGCAGGCCCGCATCGGTCGGCAGACGGCCCGCCGAGACATGGGGCGCGTATAGCAGGCCCAACTCTTCCAGGTCGGCCAAAACATTGCGGATGGTGGCGGGGCTGACGCCTTCCGACAATTGGCGTGAAAGCGTGCGCGACCCCACCGGGGCACCGGTATCCACAAAAGCCTCCACCACCAGGCGCAGGATCTCGCGGGAACGGTCATTCAGTTCGGTCAGCATGCGTCATCCATTTCCAAACAGTCAGAGCCCTCATTATTTAGGAGGCGATTGGGCCCTCGTCAATTGCCGGACCCGCCGGGATCGGCGCGGCACCGAATGATACTGGACCTTTCCGCATGGGGCCGCTAGGTTCCGCGAAGAAAAACAAGCTCAACCTGCCCCGGAGAATTCCCCCATGCGCCCCAGCAACCGCAAAGTCGACGAATTGCGTGCCGTTTCCATCGAAACTGAGGTCAGCCGCTATGCGGAAGGCAGCTGCCTGATCAAGTTTGGCAACACCCATGTTCTATGCACCGCAACGGTCGAAGATAACGTGCCGCCCTTCCTGCGCAATTCCGGCAAGGGGTGGGTCACGGCGGAATATGGCATGCTGCCACGCTCTACCCACAGCCGCATGGACCGCAAGAAAAACGCCGGTTCCGGCCGCACCTTGGAAATCCAGCGTCTGATCGGCAGGAGTTTGCGCGCAGTGACCAATATGGAAGGGTTCGGCGAACGCCAGATCCGCGTTGATTGCGACGTCATCCAGGCCGACGGTGGCACCCGGACCGCCGCCATCACCGGCGGCTTTGTTGCACTCCACCTGGCCTTCCAGCATATGCAGAAGCTGGGCGTGATCGACACCATCCCGCTGACCGACTATGTGGCGGCCATTTCCTGTGGCCTTTATGAAGGCAATGCGGTGCTGGATCTGGATTATGACGAGGATTCCAACGCTCAGGCCGACAGCAATTTCGTGCTGACCGGGCGCAACGGCATTGTCGAGATCCAGGGCACCGCGGAAGAGGAGCCGTTCAGCCAGGATCAGTTCATGGAACTGATGGGCCTGGCCATGAAAGGTGTTTCCGAGTTGGTGCGCATCCAGCGCCAGGCCCTAGGAGCCTGAAATCATGGCTGACCATCGCACATTCGACGGCAAAAAGCTGATCATCGCCAGCCATAATGCCGGCAAGATCCGCGAGATTGGCGAATTGTTGGCCCCGTTCGGGGTCGAGGTGATGTCCGCCGGCGACATGGGGGTTGAAGAGCCGGAAGAAACCGGCCTGACCTTTATCGACAATGCCATTTTGAAGGCGAAGGTTTCCGCCGAGGCAACCGACCTGCCGGCCCTGGCCGATGATTCCGGGCTTAGCGTTACCGCGTTGGGCGGGGCACCGGGCATCTATTCCGCAAGATGGGCTGGAAACCCGCGTGATTTCAACATGGCCATGGAACGGGTTCATAGTGAGCTTGGTGACAATCCGGACCGGTCGGCCAAATTCGTCTGTGCGCTGGCATTGGCCTGGCCCGATGGCCATGTTGAAGTGTTTGAAGGTACGGTCGAGGGCGACATCACCTGGCCGCAGCGCGGGGAAAAGGGCTTTGGCTACGACCCGATCTTCCAGCCCAAAGGCCATGAGATCAGCTTTGCCGAAATGGAGCCGGCAAAAAAACATGAGATGAGCCATCGGGCTGACGCATTCAAACAGCTCGTAGAACGCTGTTTCTGAGCCTATAATCCGGCATCATGTTCGGTCTTTATGTCCATTGGCCCTTCTGCAAGTCGAAATGCCCCTATTGCGACTTTAACAGCCATGTGCGCGCGCAAGTGGATCACGGCCGCTGGCGCGCAGCGCTGTTGCGCGAGATGGAAGAAACCGCCAGTCGTACCGGCCCGCGCATGCTCAACAGCATTTTCTTTGGTGGTGGCACGCCTTCCCTGATGGAACCGGAAACGGTGGCTGCCGTGATTGAAACCGCCAAGCGGCTCTGGCAACCAGCAGAGGATATCGAGATCACCCTGGAAGCCAACCCGACTTCGGTCGAGGCGGAAAAGTTTCGCGGCTTTGCACGGGGCGGGGTCAACCGTCTTTCCATGGGGATTCAGTCGCTGGATGATCAGGTGCTCACATTCCTGGGGCGCGAGCATTCCGCCCATGAGGCGAAAGGGGCCATTGAGCTGGCCCGGGATACTTTTGACCGCTACAGCTTTGATCTGATCTACACGCGGCCCGGACAGTCGGTCGCCCAATGGCGGGATGAGCTGGACCAGGCACTCAAGCTTTGCGGCGATCATCTATCCCTCTATCAGCTGACCATCGAACCCGGGACCGCCTTTCATACCCGCCACCGGCTGGGTGAGTTTGAGATGCCGGATGAAGATCTGTCCGCCGCGCTTTACGAAGAAACGCAAAGCCATTTGGAAGCGAGGGGCATGCCGGCCTATGAGGTTTCCAACCATGCGATACCTGGCGGAGAATCCCGCCACAACCTGGTTTATTGGCGTTACCAGGATTATGCCGGGATCGGCCCCGGCGCCCATGGCCGCCTGACGGTGGACGGCATGAAACGGGCCGAAATCCGCGCGCGCCTGCCGGAAAAATGGCTGGGTTTGGTGGAAGAAAAGGGCGAAGCCCTGAGCGAGCTTGAAACCATCGACGAAGAACAGCAATTCCAGGAAGCCCTGCTGATGGGCCTGCGCCTGAAAGAGGGGGTGCCGCTGGATCGGCTGCCCGTGCCGCAATGGAACATGCTTAGAAACAGCGGTCGTATCGAAGCTCTTGCCGCAGAAGAGCTTCTTACCCTCACACCCGAAAAACTACAGGTCACAGAAGAGGGCCGCCATCGCCTGAATGCGGTTCTCGGCTATCTGGTTGGGTGAGATAATCCCCTTCCGTCCAACAGGCTCAATTCAGATAATTCTCAAACTTGCCCGGGGCTGGCTCCATGATCTCGATGCCTTTGCGGGTGATCTGCTTGATGGCAAGGCCGCGTTCGCTTTCACCATTGCGGTTCAGTCGGAAAATACCGCGCACGCCCTGGAAACCTTTCGGGTTGGTCAGCTTGCCCTGATAGCGCACCACCTCTTCCTTGCCGGCCAGCAGGATGGTCAGCGCCATGGCCTCATAGGACAGGGCGGCAATGCTGGGCGGCAGGCGTCCGTAATTATCCCGGAAACGGGTGGCGAATTGGCGCCAGCCGCTGTCGGGCGGGGCAATATACCAGGCCCCCTGCAACGGCGGTTCACTGGAAAGGTTGCGGAATTCATCCCAAACAGAGAGGCCTAAGAACCGGACAGCCGGCTGATCCACCTCATATTGCGCCAGTTGCGCGGCCAAAGTGCGCAGGGTCAGCTCATCCAGGGTCGGGATCAGGATCGCCTCGAAAGCCACGTTGCCCAAGGTCTCTTTCCGGCTCAGCTGCCGGAGCGCCGCCTTGGAAACCTCATCCTGGCGCTGTTCCAATTCCCGGACGCGTGATTTCAAGGCCGCGCGCCTGGAATCATAGTTGGAGATATAGCGGACCTGTTCACTGAAATCCGTGGCCGCGGGATTATAGAAGGAAAGGTGGGTGATTTCGCCGCCATACCGGGACAAGGACTGCTGAGCCGCCTGAACGATCAGATTGCCATAGATATCATCGGGGGCCAGGAGGGCGATCCGGGTCAGGCCTTTGGAAACCGCATAGGCCATCAGTCGGTCAACTTCGTAAAAAGGCGACAGCCCGAGCGAATAAACGTCATTCCCTCCAACCGACGGGTCATTGGAAAAACTCAAAACCGGAATATCCGCGCGCTGAGCGATGGGGGACACAGCGCCAACTGATGTGCGCAACAGCGGCCCCAGAATAATATCCGCCCCTTGTTCCACCGCCCTGACAGACGCCGATTCCGCACCGTCAAATGTGCCTTTCGTGTCCAGCGGCATCAGGCTGACCCGTTCATCCCGCCAGTCAAACAAAGCCATTTCAGCCGCATCCCGCAATGCCGCTGCATCCTGGCGCAGGCCGGAATCGTTGGATCCCAGCGGCAGCAGCAGGGCAACCTTGATGGTCGGCAGATCAATGTCTTCCGGCGGAGTCAGCTGAAACGTGCGCGTACCCGTGCCATCCAGGGAATCATAGGTGGCCGTTCGGCCATCCGAACCATCAGGGTCTTCCAGGCTTTCGCCTTGCACCGGCGCACCGGAATCAACCGTGGTGCCCTTGGCCTGCTTGCCATCGGCCGCCGGGGAGAATGGAGGGGCGGACGCGTCAAGCTGGCCTTGATCCTCATCAGGCGGTAGGTTGACCTTCGGCGATTGCAGTTCCGGGATCACACAGGCTGTCATCGCCAGGCACAGGCCGGTGACGGCAAGCCGCCTGGAAACCACCGCCATCCTGTCAGAGGCTGCATCAATAAATGAATGATAAGAAAAAGAAATCACCGTTACCTGCTCCTGCCCATACTGGCACTGAAGAGACATTACCGCCCAAGTCTGGCGACTTTAAGGCGGAAGATGGCGCAAGTAAACCAAGGCCGGAATTTGGTGGCTACACCGTTGCCGGAAAGCCACAGGCCGTGCCACCGGGCCTCTATCCCGTAGCAACCCCGATCGGCAATCTGCGCGATATCACCATCCGGGCGCTTGATGTGCTGACCCGTGCGGATGTTATCGCATGTGAGGACAGCCGCATCACCAAACGCCTCTTGAACGCCTATGGCATTGACCAGCCCCTGCTGGTCTATCACGAACATAATGCCGAGGCGATCCGGCCCAGGATCATGGAACAGCTGGCGCGCGGCGGCATTGTCGCACTGGTCACGGATGCGGGAACGCCGCTGGTGTCCGATCCCGGTTTCAAGCTTGTCCGCGAAGCCGCCGCCGAAGGCCACAAGGTTTACCCCATTCCCGGCGCATCAGCCCCTATTGCCGCGTTGACCGGGGCTGGGTTGCCCAGCGACCGCTTCTTGTTTGCGGGTTTTCCCCCGTCCAAACAGCAGGCCAGACAGGCTTTCCTCAAGGAATTCAGCCATATTCCAGCGACATTGATCTTCTTTGAATCGCCCAAAAGATTGAAAGACAGCCTGAAACAGATGGCCACCCTCTGGCCCGGTCGTCAGGCGGTTGTCGCACGCGAACTGACCAAACTTTATGAAGAATTTCGCCGCGACCGATTGGATGTCCTGGCCGCCAGCTACGAGGCGGAAAACACGCCCAAGGGTGAAATCGTGATTTTGGTCGGGCCGCCCGATGCCTCCGAGACACAATCAAGTGAGGCCGATCTCGACCAATTGCTGCACCAGGCTTTGGAAAGCCTCTCGGTCCGGGATGCTTCACAGCAGGTTGCCGAAATGACCGGCTTGAAGAAAAAGCAGGTTTACAGCCGGGCCTTGGAAATCGCGCGCGAAAAGGATGGTTGATCGGTGCCGGCAGAGCGAGCCAGAAACTATCAAAAAGGCTTGAAAGCCGAACGCCGCGCGGTCTGGTGGCTGCGCCTGAAGGGATATCGCATTTTGGGCAGCCGGGTGAAAACACCTGTTGGTGAAATAGACCTTCTAGCCAAGCGCGGAACCGTTCTGGTCGCGGTGGAGGTGAAAACCAGGCCCCATATAGCCGACGCGATGGAAGCAATCCCGCCGCGTCAATGGCAGCGGATCGCAAAAGCCCTGGAATGGTGGCTGGCAGGGCATCAACAAAAGTCTTTCAGCAACAAGCCGCCGGATCTGCGTTTCGATGCCGTTTTCATCTCCCCCGGTTCCTGGCCCCGCCATATCCGCGATGCCTGGCGTCCCGGTGGGTTAAAATGAAACCGGAATCCCTCAATTTCCCGTTAGATGACCTTCTAAGCCGCAGATCAGCGCTTTTTCATTTTGCATGGAAACACGACACTGGGTAAGTACAAAGGATTGATCCGTATCCTTGGCCTAGGGAGTCCGTTCAGGCGTTATGCGTACCCGTTTCTTCTTTCCGGTTTCTTATCTGATTTCCCTGGCTGCCCTGCTGCCGCTTCTTTTGTTTGTTTCCGGCTGCACACCGATCGGGGCGGCCATTGGCGCCGGTGCAACCGCCGGATCAATCGCCATGGAGGAACGTTCTTTCTCCGACAGCATCAGCGACCGGGAAATCGCGGTTAGGATCAATAAGCGCTATGTAGATAATTCCACCTCCCTTTTCGCCAACGTGAATGTCGATGTTGTTGAAGGGCGGGTCCTGCTGACCGGGGCGGTCGCCGATCAGAATATGCGCATCGATGCCGCCCGCCTGGCTTGGCAGGAAGACGGCGTTTCCATTGTCATCAATGAAATCCAGGTTACCCCGGACGGGGATATTTTCCATGCCGGCCGGGATGCCATCGTCAAGACCAAGCTGGTGGCAGCCATAACCCTTGACCGCTATGTCCAGGCCGTGAACTACGAAATCGCGGTCACCAACGGCACGGTCTATCTTTTTGGCATCGCCCAGAACCGCGCCGAAGTGGACCGGGTCATCGCTCATGCGCGCACCCTTGCCTATGTGCGGCGGATCATCGACCATATGCAGATGGTGGATGCGCCAGAACGCCTGACGCGGCTCGCCGAACAAGAAAAGGCGAATAACGCCGCGCAATAGCTTGAAGACCGATAAAACGATATTAAGTCCAGGCAATCCCGGACTGACCGGCCCGGTCCCGATAACCCCAAGGTAGCCCGCTCATGACACTCAAAGTCGCCCTTCAGATGGACCCCGTGGAAACCATTGATATCAATGGAGACAGCAGTTTTGTCCTGGGGTTGGAAGCCCTGAAACGGGGATATGAACTTTTCTACTACCACCCCTATGACATCAGCTATAACCATGGCCGGGTGATGGCCCATATCCGGCCTCTGCAGCTGCGCCGGGAAACAGGCAATCACTATACTCTGGGTGAGAGCAGACTTGTCGATCTGGCGGATATCGATGTGATTTTGATGCGCCAGGACCCGCCGTTTGACATGTCCTACATCACCATCACCCATCTCCTGGAACATGTGCACCCCAAAACCCTGGTGGTGAATGACCCGGTTTCAGTCAGGAACGCGCCTGAAAAACTGCTGGTGACCAAATTCCGCGACTTGATGCCGGAAACCCTGATCACCCGAAATATTGACGATATCAAAGCCTTCCGCCTGGAACATGAAGACATCATCGTTAAGCCCCTGCATGGCAATGGCGGGGCCGGTGTCTTCCATCTAAAGCCCGGTGACGAAAACCTGTCCTCGCTGATGGAAATGTTCGCCGCCGCCTCCCGGGAACCGGTCATGGTGCAGCGTTTCATGCCGGAAGTACGCCAGGGCGACAAACGCATTATCCTGTCCGACGGCAAACCGATCGGCGCCATCAACCGGGTGCCGCAGGCAGGCGAGGCACGATCCAACATGCATGTGGGCGGCAAGGCGGAAAAATCAGACCTCACGGCCCGCGAACATGAGATTTGCGAGATCATCGGCCCGACCCTGCGCGAACAGGGGCTGATCTTTGTCGGCATCGATGTGATCGGCGATTGCCTGACCGAAATCAATGTCACATCCCCGACCGGCCTGCAGGAAATCAACCGCTATGATGACACCTGCCTGGAAGCTATTTTATGGGACGATATTGAAAAGCAGCTCTAACCGCGTTTTCCAATCCATCCTGTTGGTCGTTTGTTGAACCAAACCCGCTATACCCACGTAGCAGTGTCATACAAACCCAACAGGAGGCTCCCATGAGCAAGCTTTTTCCCCGTAGCACTGTTCCCTTCCTGCTGACCCTTTTCAGCGTTTTTTTCCTGGCCCTGTCCCCGGTGAAGGCCGACGGTCACGGCAAGTCCAAGGATATTGTCGATACGGCCGTCCATGCCGGTGATTTCGGCACATTGGTGGCCGCGGTCAAAGCGGCCGGTCTGGTCGAAACCTTGAAAGGCGACGGTCCCTTCACTGTCTTTGCCCCCACTGATGCTGCCTTTGCCGCGCTGCCGGCCGGCACCGTGGAGGACCTTCTAAAGCCGGAAAACAAGGATAAGCTGGTGGCAATCCTGACCTATCATGTGGTGCCCGGCAAAATCATCGCGGCCGATGTCAATGCCCAACAGACCTCTGTTGTCTCTGTGCAGGGCTCCAAGATCAAGGTTAACGGCATGAATGGTGTCTATGTGGATGAAGCCAAGGTTTTGGCCGCCGACATCATGGCCACCAACGGCGTGCTTCATGTGATCGACAAGGTGATCCTGCCCGACGGCTGATCCCCCCCAAAAAAACCGGGCCCCTGCCGGCAAAAGGGTTGCACCCATCCCGCCGGCCGGGGTTGCTGCATGCCCCCGCACCATGCAGCAACCAGGAAACCCGCCCCCCCAAGCCGGCGGGTTTCCATTTTTCAAATCTCTTGATTCTCTTTTTGTTCCTGTCATAGTTGTCACAGATCAGGATAAATGCAGGCAGGGTTGCGGGGGGAATTCAACCGATATGGTCGCACATGTCACAACGGTTGCGTTTGAAGGCGTGGACAGCCGCGAGATCGATGTCCAGGTTCAGATGTCCAGCGGCCTGCCCGCCTTTTCAATTGTCGGGCTCGCCGACAAGGCCGTTTCCGAAGCGCGCGAGCGGGTCCGATCCGCCCTGAGTGCGCTTGGCCTAGCGCTGCCACCGAAACGCATTACGGTCAATCTGTCCCCAGCCGATGTCCAGAAAGAAGGCAGCCATTATGACCTGCCGATTGCGCTCGGCCTGCTGGTCTCCATGGATATACTGCCGGCGGAAGAGCTAACCCATCATATCGTGCTCGGTGAATTGGGCCTGGACGGTATGATTGCGCCGGTATCCGGGGTTTTGCTGGCGGCCATGGCGGCCAATGGCGCGGATAAGGGGCTGGTCTGCCCGGCGACCAATGGCAGCGAGGCGACCTGGGCTGGCAACAACGAGATTTTGGCCGCGCCCAGTCTGCTTTCCCTGATCAATCATTTTAAGGGCAGCCAGATCCTCTCGCCCCCCGAACAGACCAAACCGGAAAGACCGGAGCATCTTTTGGACCTGGCCGATGTCAAAGGACAGGAAAGTGCCAAACGCGCGCTGGAAATCGCGGCGGCCGGCGGCCATAACCTGCTGATGTCCGGCCCGCCGGGATCGGGCAAATCCATGCTGGCGGCACGACTGGCCGGGATCCTGCCGTCCATGTCCGCGCGAGAGGCGCTGGAAACCTCGATGATCCAATCCATCGCCGGCCAGATTGAAGAGGGCAGGCTCTCCATGGTGCGGCCGTTTCGGGATCCGCATCATTCTGCCTCCATGCCCGCCCTGATCGGTGGGGGCCAAAAAGCGCGCCCTGGGGAGGTCAGCCTCGCCCATAACGGGGTTTTGTTCCTGGATGAATTGCCCGAGTTTTCCCGCCAGGTGCTGGATTCCCTGCGCCAGCCGCTGGAAACCGGCCGGGCCGTCGTCGCCAGGGTCAATGCCCATGTCACCTATCCCGCCCGGGTGCAATTGGTCGCGGCCATGAATCCCTGCCGCTGCGGGCATCTGGATGACCCCGCAATCCGATGTTCACGCGCCCCAAAATGCGCCCGGGATTATCAATCAAGGCTTTCCGGGCCGCTGTTGGACCGCATTGATCTTTTTGTGGATGTCAAAGCGGTGCCGCCGATGGAGCTGGATCGGGCCCCATCGGGAGAAACCAGCCGGACCGTGGCCGCGCGGGTTACCAAGGCCCGTTTGCGCCAGCGGGAACGGCTGGAGGCATGTGAAATGAAAGTGCCCGGCTCCACCAAAGGTATTTTTTGCAATGCCCAGGCCGATGGCAATCTTCTGGCCCATATCGCCGCTGCCGATGAGGAAGGCCGTGCGCTCCTGCTGCAGGCGACCGAGAAACTACGGCTGTCCGCCCGCGGCTATCATCGGGTTCTCAAGGTCGCGCGCACGCTTGCCGACCTGGCCGATGACGAGATTGTCAGCCGTCCCCATATCGCTGAAGCCTTGAGCTTCCGCCGACTGCAAACTGATTGAGGGACAGCAACATCCCAGAAATTTAATTCTTTCATGGATTTAACCCACCCATGCTAACAAGCCCTTAACGAAATCCGGGTACCATCTCCAGTTATGAGAACGGGCGGTTAGTGAACTGGGCCAGTCATGGATTATCAGCAAACGGAAAAACCTGACTTCAAGCCAAGCACATCGATTAAGATGCGCACGGTGGCCCTGTTGGTTTCCCTGCTGGCCGCAACCTTCCTGATCAGTGTCGGCAGCGCCTATTATTTCTTCTGGCCCAATTTCCAACAGATTGAACAGACCAGCGCGGAACAAAATGCCTTCCGGATGCATAGCAGCATCTATCGGGAATTGGAAAACCTGCATGTCTTTGTCGCGGACTGGGCCAACTGGGATGATACTTACCAGTTTGTCAAGGACACCAATCTTGACTATATGCGATCCAATCTGACCGCCACGACCCTTATCGACAACTCCCTGTCCGGCATTGCATTTATCGGGGCGCAAAAACAACCGGTCTGGGCACAGAATTTTGACCTGCTGCGGCACCGGTTCACGCGCTTTCCGGAAGAAATCCTGCATTTGATTCAATCCCGCATGCCGTTGGCAGATGAGGGGCTGGCGGGTTTTGTCCTCATTGGCGACACTGTCACCATGCTGTCAGCGCTCCCGATCACGGACAGTACGCGCATTGCTCCACCCGTCGGGGCGATCATCTTCATCAGGCCGCTTGATATCGGGTTTCTGGACAAAATAGCGGAAAGGCTCAAACTCCACTACCGGACTGAAACGCTGGTGCCGGACCCGGCAGACCGCACCCTCACACATCCTCTTGGCGGTGACCAGATCCAGCCGGATGCCCGGGTCATCTGGTTCGACATCCCGTTGGTTAACAGCGACCGGGTTTATCGTTTTCATGTGGAAACCTCGCGTGAGATTACCGATACCGCCATGACCGCGCTGATTTGGAACGCGACAACCGTGCTGGTCGCATCCATTCTGATTTTCCTGGCCATGTATCTGGCGCTTGACCGGCAGATTGCCAAACCTTTGATCCAGCTGTCACAACAGATTGTTTCCATGGGCCGCAGCATAGATTGCGATCCCTTGGCGGAAAACCGGACAGACGAGATCGGCCTGATTGCCCATGAGGTCAACCGGATGCAGGACCGGATTTTGAGCCTGGCGGTACATGATTATCTAACCGGCCTGCCCAATCGCCGTTTGTTTGATGACCGTTTGGACCATACCCTTGACCGGGCAGAGCGGCTGGGCAAACAGGCGGCGGTCATCTTTATTGACTTGGACGGGTTCAAACCGGTGAACGATACCCATGGCCATCAATTCGGGGATGAATTGCTGATTGCCGCCGCCAAACGCCTGCGCGGCATCACCCGCAAATCCGATACGGTCGCCCGCCTGGGCGGGGATGAATTTGTCATGATCGTGGAATTGGATGATGAAGAAGGTGGCCGGCTGGAAACCGTGTGTGACAAAATCCTGGCCGCCCTTACAGATCCCTTCCTCATCCGTGGCCAGGAGGTCAGGATAACAGCTTCGCTGGGCTGTTCCCTTTTCCCCGATCAGGCGCGCGAACCCACCGATCTCGTCCGCATGGCCGATGAGGCCATGTATGGCGTCAAACATGAAGGCAAGGCGTCTTGGCGGCTCTATCGGGCATGAATCCATCCGCCAACACCAAAATCCACCGGTAATTTCTGCCAAAGGATGCTTGCATGGCAGGCCAAGCCTTCCTATATACCCAGCATAATAATTTTCACCATTTACCCATAGAGGGGCTCTGCTGCCGGTGCTGATCATTCGGGCCAAAGCGGGGCTTGCTTAAGGAACGAGGTCAAATGAGCAAAGTAATCGGTATCGACTTGGGAACCACCAACTCCTGTGTGGCTGTTATGGACGGCAGCGACGCACGCGTGATTGAAAACGCAGAGGGTACCCGCACCACCCCGTCCATGGTCGCCTTCACCGAAGATGGCGAGCGTCTGGTCGGCCATGCGGCAAAACGCCAGGCCGTCACCAACCCTGACAACACCCTGTATGCGATCAAGCGCCTGATCGGTCGCCGCTTCACCGATGATGAAGTGGTTAAGGACCGTAAAACGGCTGCTTTCAGCATCATCGAAGCCGATGGCGGCGATGCCTGGGTTGAGGCCCGCGGCGAAAAATACGCGCCCTCCCAGATCTCTGCCATGACCCTGCAGAAGATGAAGGAAACCGCCGAAGCCTATTTGGGCGAAAAGGTGGAAAAAGCCGTCATCACCGTACCGGCCTATTTCGACGACCATCAGCGCCAGGCCACCAAAGATGCCGGTAAGATCGCCGGTCTGGAAGTGCTGCGCATCATCAACGAGCCGACCGCGGCCG
This sequence comes from Aestuariispira insulae, assembly GCF_003385955.1. Taxonomy (GTDB): domain Bacteria; phylum Pseudomonadota; class Alphaproteobacteria; order UBA8366; family Aestuariispiraceae; genus Aestuariispira; species Aestuariispira insulae. The sequence continues at coordinate 232,057 of NZ_QRDW01000003.1, read as the reverse complement.
CACTGGCCTATGGCCTGGAGAAAAAAGGCAGCGGCACCGTTGTGGTCTATGACCTTGGCGGCGGTACCTTCGACGTCTCCGTCCTGGAAATCGGCGACGGTGTCTTTGAAGTGAAATCCACCAACGGCGACACCTTCCTCGGCGGTGAAGATTTCGACCAGGCCGTCATCGACTATCTGGCCGACGAATTCAAAAAAGAGAACGGCATCGACCTGCGGTCCGACCGTATGGCCTTGCAGCGTCTGAAAGAAGCCGGTGAGAAAGCCAAGATCGAGCTTTCCTCCGCCACCCAGACCGATGTCAACCTGCCGTTCATCACCGCGGATGCAAGCGGTCCGAAACATCTCAATGTCAAAATGACCCGCTCCAAACTGGAAGCGCTGGTGGCTGACCTGGTGAAACGGACCATCAAACCTTGTGAAGCGGCTCTCAAGGATGCAGGTCTGAAAGCGTCTGAGATTGACGAAGTGATCCTGGTCGGCGGCATGACCCGCATGCCGAAGGTGATCGAGACCGTGACCGAATTTTTCGGCAAGGAACCGCATCGCGGTGTGAACCCGGATGAGGTTGTCGCCGTTGGCGCGGCTATTCAGGGTGGCGTTCTGCAGGGTGACGTGAAAGACGTCCTGCTTCTGGACGTGACCCCGCTGTCTTTGGGTATTGAAACCCTGGGCGGTGTCTTCACCCGCCTGATCGACCGCAACACCACTATCCCGACCAAGAAGAGCCAGACCTTCTCCACCGCGGAAGACAATCAGTCTGCGGTTACCATCCGGGTCTTCCAGGGTGAGCGCGAAATGGCCGCAGATAACAAACTGCTTGGCCAGTTCGACCTGGTCGGTGTGCCGCCGGCACCGCGCGGCGTGCCGCAGATCGAAGTCACCTTTGATATCGACGCCAACGGCATTGTCCATGTGTCTGCAAAAGACAAAGGCACCGGCAAGGAACAGCAGATCCGGATCCAGGCTTCCGGCGGTCTCTCGGACGACGAAATCGACCAGATGGTCAAGGATGCGGAGAGCCATGCCGACGAAGACAAAAAGCGCAAGGATGTGGTTGAAGCCAAGAATGCCGCTGATGGCCTGGTTCACAGCACCGAAAGCGCGCTGAAGGAACATGGCGATTCCTTGTCCGTTGACGAGAAATCCGCAATTGAATCCGACCTGGCGGCCCTGAAGGAAGCCATGGAAGGAGACGATGCGGAAGCCATCAAGGAAAAAACCCAGACGCTGGCCCAATCTTCCATGAAACTGGGTGAGGCCATGTATAAGGCCCAGCAGGGTGAAGAAGGCGCGGAAGCGGCCGGTGATGATGCCGGTGCTGCTCAGGATGACAATGTTGTCGATGCCGACTTCGAAGAAGTCGACGACAGCAAAAAAGACAAGTCCTAAGGGGCTCTGTTGAGCCGATGAGCATGGGACCGGAAACGCGGCGCAGATCTCTGTCCGATCGTTCCGGTCCCTTTCTTCATCCAAAGGGTTAAGTGAGTCATCCTCATGAGCAAGCGTGATTATTATGAAATCCTCGGAGCTTCTCGCGACGCCGATGCCGCTGCGCTGAAATCGGCCTATCGCAAGCTTGCCATGCAGTATCATCCGGACCGCAATCCGGGCGATGCCGAGGCAGAAGCCAAGTTCAAGGAAATCAACGAGGCCTATGAGGTCCTGAAAGACGCCGACAAACGGGCGGCCTATGACCGGTTCGGCCATGACGCCTTCACCCAGGGCGGCGGTGGCGGCGGCTTTGGCGGCGGCCAGGGTTTCGGTGGTTTCACCGATATTTTCGAAGAAATGTTCGGCGACTTCATGGGCGGCGGTCGCGCCGGCCACCAGCAGTCGCGCGGCGCCGATCTGCGCTATAATCTGGAAATCAGTCTGGAAGACGCCTATCACGGCCGCTCTGCCGAGATTAAGGTGCCGACCTCGGTTTCTTGCGATTCCTGTGACGGATCCGGGGCCGAAGACGGTTCCAGGCCTGTGACCTGTTCGACCTGTAACGGTCATGGCAAGGTTCGTGTGCAACAGGGCTTCTTCACCCTGGAACGCACCTGCCCGAACTGCCAGGGCCAGGGCACCATGATCGACAATCCCTGCAAAACCTGTCAGGGATCGGGCCGCAAACATGAAGAGAAAAACCTGGCGGTCAATATCCCGCAAGGGGTTGAGGAAGGAACCCGCATCCGCCTGTCCGGCGAAGGTGAAGCAGGCCTTCGCGGCGCGCCCAGCGGAGATCTCTATATCTTCCTCTCGATCGCACCCCATCGTCTGTTCCAGCGCGAAGGTGCGAATATATTCTGCCAGGTACCGATTTCCATGGCCGATGCGGCCCTGGGCGCCACCATTGAGGTTCCGACCATCGATGGCGGCCGAGCCAAGGTAAAAATTCCGGAAGGCACCCAGTCAGGTCAGCAATTCCGCCTGTCGGGCAAGGGCATGACGGTTCTTAGAAGCCAGGCCAGGGGCGATATGTATATTGAGGCCCGCGTTGAAACACCGGTCAATCTGAGCAAGCGCCAGCGCGAGCTCTTGAAGGAATTCAACGAAGCAGCCGGCAAGAAAAGCCAGAATAATCCGGAAACCGAAGGATTCTTCACAAAAGTGAAAGAATTCTGGGAAGATCTGACCGAATGAGAATTAATTAAAATCAAATAATTAGGTAAACCCTCTGCGCTGGAAGGGGGTTTTCTTTTTTCAGAGTCGGAAACGGTTTTTTAAGAAATTTCTGTTAGATTGCATACCACTTGTCGTGGTCCCCATAGGTCTAAACACCTATATGTTGTGAAAGTTGAACAGAAAGTGACGCAAAAGGAAATTGCCAACGCAGTGAAAGAAGCCTATCGGGAAGCCCTTTTGGAGCTGACCGAAAAGCATCTGGATCCAAAATATGCTCTGTCACTGACCCAGAAAAATCTGCAACGCAATACCGGTCAGACCATCCCCCTGCAGGAGATCGACCGGATCATTCACTGACCTTGCCGCAATCCTGCCTTTGACCAATCGGCGCAAGTGAATTGCTCCCAAGCCTGTTTCCAAAATCTGTTCCGTTATGCTAACTGTTTGGCCGATATCACCAACGGGTGACATATTCGCGACAGCAGGGGAAACACCATGGCCAATAACAACAGCGCCGCCAATGCCGATAATCTGAAAATTGCCGTGGTCGGCTCTAGTGGCCGGATGGGTCAGATGCTGGTCCGCGAAGTGATGAGCCGGGAAGGCTGTGTATTATCAGGGGCGACCGACCGCAAGGGATCGGACTTTATCGGCCGGGATGCCGGTGAAGTTGCCGGGCTGGGTGCTTGTGGCGTCATCATCCAAGATGATCCGGCGCCCGTGATTGCCGCTGCCGATGTCGTGATCGATTTCACCAGGCCCGAAGCCACGGAAGAACATTTGCGCCTTGCCGCCCAGGCGGGTTGCGCCTTTGTCGGCGGTACGACCGGCCTGAATGACGCGCAAAAACAAGCGATTGAATTGGCCGCGCGCCATATCCCGGTGGTTTTTGCCGCCAATATGAGTGTCGGCGTGACCTTGCTATCCGCCCTGACCAAAAAAATCGCCCAGGTTCTGGACGATGATTACGATATCGAAATTGTTGAGATGCATCATCGCCACAAGGTGGATGCGCCGTCCGGCACCGCCTTGTTGCTGGGCCAGAGCGCGGCGGAAGGCCGAAATGTTGTCCACGATGATGTGAAACAGGCTGTGCGCGATGGTCATACCGGTCCGCGGCCGAAAGGCGAGATCGGATACGCGACCCTGCGCGGCGGCGATGTAATCGGCGACCACACGGTGATTTTTGCCGGCGAGGGCGAGCGGATCGAAGTGACCCACAAAGCCAGCTCACGCCATATTTATGCCAGCGGCGCGGTACGCGCAGCCTTCTGGACCAAGGGCCGGAAAAACGGCGTTTATGACATGGCGGATGTTTTGGGTCTGGGGGATTGACCTCCCTCCATTCGTCATCCCCGACATGATCGGGGATGACAGAGAATTATACGATCAAGGGAGTGCGGATATTCACTCCGCCTTCAAATCCAGCTTTTCCAGATTGCGCCGGGCCAGATCCGCGATGGGACGGCCTTCATGCAGTTCGATCAGTTTCAGCCAGTCCGCGCGCGCCAGATCCGGCTTTTGTGTCAGGCGATAGACAACACCGCGTTCGAACAGGGCCTCGCCATTGTCACTGTCCAGCTCCAGCACCCGGTTGAGATCCTGAAGGGCGAGGTCATAGCTTTTCAACTGGCGATAGGCCGATCCCCGGAACAAAAGAGCACCGGTATCATAGGGATTGGTCTCAATCGCGGTATTCAGGTCATCCACCGCTTCCCACATTTTGCCGCCATCCACCAAGACCGCGGCGCGGTCGGTCAACAATACCGGATGGTTGGGGGAGAGCTTCAGCGCTGCACTCAATGTCGCAAAGGCCTTGTCCAGGTCCTCCGCCTGGTGCCAAGCAATACCCGCCTGACCCAATAGATCGGAAACAATCCCGGCCGGTGCATCATCAGGCATGTCCTTGGCCAGCACTTCCAGACGTTCCGCCGCCTGGACATATTGCTCCAAAGAGATCAAGGCCACCGCCGCGCAGTGGCGGGCCGGCAATCCACCGCCCATATCCTGCCAACCCAACGCCTTTTCAAAGGCTTGCTCGGGATTGATCCGGGTCAGCTGCATGCAATGTTTATATTCTTGATTGCTCAGGAAATCCTGCTGGGCCAAGGCAGGGCCGGTGATCAACATAAACAGCAGGGGGACCAGATATTTCATCTTCACTACTCGGCAGTTGTCAGGGGCGGGGGCGATGCCTATTTTCTGTTTGTGGCATCCTGCTCACCCGGTGGGCATTAAGGTTATGGGCCAAAGAACAGGCCCCGGCAAGGGGCGGGATAGGGTAAAAATGAGCGACGGCAACAAGCGGCTTTTCTGTTTCGGTTTGGGCTATAGCGCCATGGCGCTGGCACGGCGCCTGATGGCGGAGGGCTGGGCGGTGGCCGGCACTTGCCGCAGTGAGACATCCGCTGAAAACTGCCGCGCCGAGGGGGTTGAGGTTTATCAGTTCAACGGCAGCAAACCCCTGAAGAACGCCGCTGAAATCCTGAAAGGCACCACCCATCTGATGAGTTCCGTCCCGCCCGATGGGGAAACCGCTGATCCGGTTCTGGAATGGCATTACAATGATATTGCCCGGTTGCAAGGGCTTGAATGGGTCGGCTATCTCTGCACCACCGGGGTCTATGGCGACCGCAATGGCGGCTGGGTTGATGAAAATTCCGCCCTGGAACCGACCGGCCCCAGGGGCGAACGCCGCGTGACGGCCGAAGCCCGCTGGATGGATCTCTGGTGGGAAGATGGCAAAGCGGTTTCTTCCTTCCGGCTGGCGGGGATCTACGGGCCCGGTCGCAACGCCCTGGAAACCGTCCGAAAAGGCAAAGCGCGGCGCGTCAATAAGCCGGGCCAGGTTTTCAGCCGCATCCATTTGGATGATATCACCCAAGTGCTTTATGCCAGCATGCATCATCCCAATGGCGGTGCGGCCTACAATGTCTGTGATGACAATCCGGCCCCGCCGGAAGAAGTGATCGCCTATGCCTGTGAACTGCTGGGCGTTGAAAAACCACCGCTGGTGGATTTCGAAACCGCCGATCTGTCCCCCATGGCGCGCAGTTTCTATGGTGACAATAAACGGGTCTCAAATCAGCGCATTAAAGAAGAGCTGGGCGTCACTCTAAAATGGCCGGACTACCGGGGCGGGCTGAAGGCATTATTGTAAACAGCCGGCTTTCACGAGCCCGTGAATATCCGTTTCAAGAGCGCCATGCGCGGGTCCCGGTCCAATTCAGGCCTGTGGACCAGCGCAAGGTGGATCCCGATATCCGCCACTTCCGGCTCCAGAATGGAAAGCGCTCCTTCAAGATGGCGGGCGGCAATCACCGATCGCGGCAGCACCGAATAACCGAGACCCGCACGGATACAAGCAATCACCCCTTCCAGCGTACTGATCTTCATCAGCTTTGGCGGTTCCCGCCCCATGGCCTGAAACAGGTCATGGGCAAAATTGCGATAGCCCTTCTGTTCCTGGCGCAAAACCATCAGGGGATAGGAAAACGCCTGTTCCGGACTGTGCGTGCCGGGCGGGGCCAGGATCACCAATTTCTCAGAAAATAGCCGGGTGGCGGTCAGGGCCGGTCCACTGCCCTGGCCGGCGTGACCTTCCACCACCATGGCGGCATCCATGCGGCTTTCCTGCACCTCGCGCACCAGGGTTTCTGTGGCCGCCGTATCCACAATGATCTCAGCCTCCGGATGGGCCGCGCGATAGTCACGGATAAAGGCCGGCAGCCATTTACTGGCTTGGGTGCTGACAAAGCCCATGCGCACATCGCCCAGACCTTGGCCGGCCACGGCCTGGCGCGCCACATCGACCCTGAGCAGAATTTCATTGGCATGAACCAATAATTCTTGCGCTTTATCGGTTGGGGTGAGGCGGCGATGCGCCCGGTTGAACAGGATCACCCCCAGCTCGGCTTCCAGCTTACGTAGGCGCGCCGTCACATTGGGCTGGACCGTGTGCAGCCTCTCTGCGGCCGCGGTCACGCTGCCCAGATCCATCACCAGTTTAAATGTTTCAAGCGCCACAAAATCCATGTCCGGCTTTATATCATTATTTTTTATACATTTAAAGAAACTAACTATTTTTATTAATCGAAAAAATACGGTTATCTAGCCCTGCCCCTGCAGAGGCCTCTTATATTCACCGAACCTTCGGAGAGGACCCATGACCTTGGAAACCTGGCTGGCATTTTTGCTGGCCGCAGGGGCGAATGTGTTGACCCCAGGCCCTGCCATTGCGCTGGCCATCCGCAATAGCGACTGGGCCGCACCTTCTATTCAACAGCAGGCAATGTTACGGCCATTGGCTGTGTCGGGCTTGCGGTTTCACTCGGGCTTGGCGCGCTCATCAACCACCATCCGGAGATCCTGGCGGGGCTGCGCCTGGTCGGTGGCGGTTATCTGATCTGGATGGCCCTCAAAGCCTGGCGTGGAGGGATCATCCGGCTGGATGAATGCACAATGTCCAATCGGATAATGCTCAAAGGCCGTCACCTTTTCCTGCAATCCCTGATGGTTGGCCTAACCAATCCGAAAATGTTGGCCTTTCTGATCGCGCTTTTCCCGCTTTTCCTGAATCCTGGCAAATCCATTGCCGGTCAGCTGGCCACCATGACCGGTACTTTCATGGCTTTGTCCTTCCTTGCCCTCAGCTGCTTTGCTCTGGTCGCAAGCCAATTCACCAAACTGATCCGGCAGCCGGCAATCCTGGGTCGAATCAACCGGGTTATCGCCCTGATATTTTTCACTTTTGGTGCCAGTTTAATCCTGGCGGGTCTCAACCAGTTCCAGAATAGTCTTTTCCAATAAGGACAATTCATGGGGTTTGGATAGGCGATGGTCTCCGCCTTTTAAGATGGTGGTCTGGACATCCTGGGAGGTAACAGCCCCTGCCGTCGCCAATGCATGGGCGACCGGGATCACTTCATCCCGGTCGCCCTGCAAAATCCTCACAGGCCCGTCAAATGCAATGGGATCCCCATCCAGCAGGTTATGGTCCCGGGACTCCTCGATCAATCGGCCGGTGATGGGGTAATCCTCATCCTCAAACTCCGAGGGACGGTTCCAGAAACCGTCTTTCAAGATCGCCAGCTTGGCGTCTTCCGGCAGGCTGGGCCACATGATTTTCTGCGCAAAATCCGGTGCCGGGGCAATCAGGGCGAGGCCTGCCACCCGATCCGGGCGGGCCTTCGCCAGCAACAGCGCCATCCAGGCCCCCATGGAAGAACCGACCAGGATTTGCGGACCTTCCGCCACCTGATCCAGCACAGCAAGCGCGTCATCGCGCCACAGACCAATCGTGCCATCCGCGAATGTTCCAGACGATTGCCCGTGCCCTTGATAATCGAAGCGGGTATACCCCAATCCCTGTTCCACGCAAAACCGGTCCAGATAACGCGCCTTGGTGCCTTCCATGTTGGAATTGAACCCGCCTAGGAAGAAAACCGCTGGTTTCCGCGCTTGTTCCCCCGCTACAGTCTTGCCCGTGCGCGCGTGGTATGCGATTGATGCCCCGCCATCCCGTGATAAGATGCGGGAGGGGGTCTGTTCTGTGTCCGGTTGCGGAGAAGTCACTGTGATGAAACCTGTTTATTGCCGGGTCGCAGGCGGCCCGAGATGGTGGGAAAAAGAATAATGAAGCCTGAAGGGGCAGCCTAACGATGAACGAACCATCGGACAATAGTCGCAAACCCGTGGTCATGCAGGTGGTACCGGCACTGGAAACCGGCGGGGTTGAACGGGGCACCGTGGATATGGCCACGGCCCTGATGAATGCCGGCGGCCAGGCCATTGTCGTTTCTTCCGGCGGCATCATGACCCGTGAGCTGGACCGGTGCGGCGCGATCCATATCCAATTGCCGACCGACAGCAAGAATTTTTTCAAGATGCGCAGCAACGCCGAACGGTTGAAGCAGATCATCGGCGATTTCGATGTTGATATCGTTCATGCCAGAAGCCGCGCCCCGGCTTGGAGTGCCTATTGGGCGACCCAGCAGACCGGGACCCCTTTCATCACCACCTTCCACGCCACGTACAATTTTACCAATCGCCTGAAAAAGCTATATAATTCAGTAATGACCCGCGGTGATCGCGTCATTGCCATTTCGGAATTCATCGCCGATCATATGATGCAGGAATATGGCACACCCTGGTCCCGGATCCGTGTGATCCATCGTGGCATCAACATGGAGCTTTTTGATCCTCAGGCGATCCCGAGCGCCCGGCTGATCAAACTGGCCAGCGACTGGCGCCTGCCTGATGGGGTGCCGGTGGTCATGCTATCCGGCAGATTGACGCGCTGGAAAGGGCAGATCCTGCTATTGGAAGCCCTCGCCAAAATTGATCAGAAAGTTGTCTGTCTGTTGGTCGGTTCCGACCAAGGCCGAGAAGCCTATCGCGCTGATGTCGAGGCCTATGCCAAATCCCTTGGGCTGGATGACCGGGTCCATTTGGTCGGCGAATGCCGGGACATGCCGGCCGCCTATAAACTGGCCGACGTGGTGGTTTCCGCCTCTACCGATCCGGAAGGGTTTGGCCGGGTCGCTGTTGAGGGCCAGTCTCTGGGTCGCCCAGTGGTGGCACCCCGCCATGGTGCCGCCGTCGAACAGATCACGGATGGGGTTGATGGCTGGCTGTTCAAACCGGGAGACCCGGACGACCTGGCGCGGGCACTGAAAAACGCTTTGTCCCTGAATGAGCAGGAGCGTGCCGATTTTCACAAACGTGCCATCGAAAATGCCCGTACCCGGTTCAGCAAGGAACAAATGTGCGCCAAAACCTTGGCACTCTATAATGAGCTATTGGCCGACAAGGGGCGCGCGTGAGCAAGCAATCGGCCAGCAGTGCGCAGGAACGGATCCTGATCATCAAGCTGAGCGCATTGGGCGATTTCGTCCAGGCGCTGGGTCCTTTTCAGGCAATCCGCAAACATCACCCCGATGCCCATATCACCCTGGTCACCACCAAACCCTACAAGGAATTGGCGGAGAAAAGCGGCTGGTTCGACCGGGTCGTGCCGGATGGCAAGGCGCAATTGCGTGAGATCAAGCGTATCTGGCGCTTGCGGAAATTCCTGATCAACGGGCGGTTCGACATGGTTTATGACCTGCAGACCTCCGACCGATCCAGCCTCTATTACCATTTGATGTGGCCGCACAAGCCCCAATGGTCGGGAATTGCAAAAGGATGCAGCCACCCCCATGCCAACCCGCGCCGCGACTTTATGCACACGATTGAAAGACAGCGCGAACAACTTGAAATGGCTGAAATAACCGATGTTCCTCCGCCTGATCTTGCGTGGATGGATGCCGATATCAGCCATTTACAACTGGACGACACATTCGCGCTTCTTATCCCCGGCGGCGCGCCCCATAGGCCGGATAAAAGATGGCCCGGCGACCATTACGGTACGATAGCGAAACGTTTAACTGCCGCCGGCATTCAGCCGGTCATCCTGGGCACCGCCTCCGAAGCAGACGAAGCGGCAGAGATCTTGGCCACATGTCCGGAGGCAAAAAGCCTGATAGGAAAAACCAGCCTGTTTGAAATCGCCGTTCTGGCCCGGCGTGCGGCCCTGGCGCTCGGCAATGATACCGGCCCTATGCATATGGCCGCCGCCGCCGGCTGCCCCAGCCTGGCGCTTTATTCCAAAGCGTCCGACCCGGCGCTTTGCGGCCAGCGCGGCCCCAACGTGGTGATCGAACGCACAGATACCCTGGACCAGCTCCCCCCGGATCGGGTCTGGTCGCTATTGACGGCTTTCCTTGAAAAAGAGGCTTCTGCCTCCTGATCCTCAGTCGTAGAGGCTGGGTTGTGACTGGCGCTGACGGCGGAAGAAAAACAGGCCGTGATTGCCTGTAGGACGTGTCCTGTCCTGGCCCAGCCGATAGGCTGCATAAGCCGACAGGGGCCTGTGTTGCTGCTTCAGCTTCCGCATTTTGATTTTTTTGCGCAGCATATTCATTGCAAGGGCCTGGCCGGTGGATTGGTCCTGGCCCATCCGGAACGCCGCATAAGCACGTAAATCTGCTCTCATCATCACTCACGCTCCTCTGTTCAGTGTCTCCTGGAACTGCCATTATACCCCATGTCATGTTCCCATACCATGACAGCACTAACGATCCGGCTAAGGTTGCTGCCATGACATGATTGCAACGATTGGCCTGCAAACCGGCAGCAATCAAAGCCTATCGCTTGCGAAGCCATGGATCATGGGCTATCAACGCCGAGCTTGGCAAAGGGTTTGCCGGGCCTTGCGGCATGCCGGGCGATCCGGTCGGCGGTAAGAAAGCAATTCAAACAGAGGATTAAGCAGGATGGTCGCGATTACGCTTCCGGATGGCAGTGTGCGCGAGTTTGATGGATCGGTAACGGGTCAGCAATTGGCTGAATCCATCGGTCCGGGTCTCGCGAAAGCTGCGGTATTGGTGAATGTGAACGGCGAAGAATGGGATCTCACCCGGCCGATCACTACCGATACGGAAGTCTCGATCATCACTAGGGACGCGCCTGAGGCGCTGGAATTGTTGCGCCATGACTGTGCGCATGTCCTTGCCCAGGCGGTCCAGGAATTGTTCCCCGGCACCCAGATCACCTTCGGCCCCTCGACCGAAAACGGTTTCTATTACGATTTCCACCGGGAAGAGCCTTTCTCGACCGATGATTTCGACGCCATCGAGAAAAAGATGAAAGAAATCGTCGACCGGGATGACGCCATTGTCCGAGAGGTCTGGGACCGCGATGACGCGGTTGCCTATTTCAAGGAACAGGGCGAAAGCTTCAAGGCAGAATGGGTTGGAGAGCTGCCGGAAGGCGAGGATCTGACCATCTATCGCCAGGGTGACAACTGGTTGGATCTGTGCCGCGGGCCGCATCTGCCCTCCACCGGCAAACTGGGCAAGGCCTTCAAGCTGATGAAGCTGGCCGGTGCCTATTGGCGCGGTGACGCCAGCAATCCGCAGCTGCAGCGCATCTATGGCACCTGCTGGCGCACGGAAAAAGAACTAAAGGCTTATCTGACCCAGCTGGAGGAAGCGGAAAAGCGCGATCACCGCAAACTGGGCCGGGAAATGGATCTTTTCCATATGCAGGAAGAGGCCATGGGCTCGATCTTCTGGCACCCGAAGGGCTGGGCGCTCTACCGTTCGGTTGAGGCCTATATGCGCAAGCGCCTGGATGCCGCCGGTTACCACGAGGTGAAAACCCCGCAATTGGTCGACCGCAAACTCTGGGAGGCTTCCGGCCATTGGGACAAGTTCCGCGAGAGCATGTTCATCGCCGAGGTTGATGAGATTGACGAGCGTGAGCAGGACCGCAAGATGCTGGCCCTGAAACCGATGAACTGTCCTTGCCATGTGCAAATCTTCAAGCAGGGCATCACCAGCTATCGCGATCTGCCATACCGTATGGCCGAATTTGGTTCCTGCCACCGTTATGAACCCCATGGGGCACTTCATGGCCTGATGCGGGTGCGCGGCTTCACTCAGGATGACGCTCATATCTTCTGTACCGAAGACCAGATTGTCTCCGAAACCGAGATTTTCTGTGACCTTTTGAAATCCGTTTATAAAGATTTCGGTTTTGAGGAGATCATGGTCAAATTCTCCGACCGTCCGGAAAAGCGGGCGGGCACGGACGAGACCTGGGACAAGGCGGAAAAGGCGTTGATCGAAGCGACCGAAGCCGCAGGCCTGCCCTATACTCTGAACCCGGGTGAAGGCGCTTTCTATGGTCCGAAGCTTGAATTCGTTCTGCGCGACGCCATCGGCCGTGACTGGCAGTGCGGCACTCTGCAGGTGGATTTCGTGTTGCCCGAACGGCTGGATGCCCATTTTGTGGCCGAAGATGGGGACAAACACCGTCCCGTGATGCTGCATCGGGCGATCCTGGGCTCGTTTGAGCGGTTCCTCGGCATCCTGATTGAACAGTTTGCCGGCAAGTTTCCACTGTGGATGTCCCCGACCCAGGTCACCGTTGCGACCATCACCGATGCCGCGCAGGATTATGCGGTTGAAGTGGCGGACCTCCTGAAAAAAGCGGGTCTTCGTGTCGAAACCGATCTCAGGAACGAGAAGATCAACTACAAAGTCCGCGAGCATTCCATGAAGAAAGTGCCGTTGATTTTCGTAGTGGGCGGACGTGAGGCAGAGGAACGCACGGTGGCCATTCGCCGCCTTGGCGGCAAGGCCCAGGAGATCCTCTCGCTGGATGAGGCACTGAAAAAGGTGGCGGAAGAGGCAAAAATGCCTTCTTAACGAGGCAAATGCTTGATTTTCCGCTACTCATTTGTCTGAATATGAGTATAGTAGGGTCCGGATGGAGGTCCAATCTCCGTCCGGTCCCATTTTGAGAACTGGTTAGGTGGTCCCGAGAGGCCCAAGGAGGAAGGTATACGCCGTCCACAGCATGCGTCAGCGCCCGCGAAGTCCGGTCCGCGCGCCAATGAAACGATTGAAAGTCCCGACGTCCGTCTGATTGATGAGAACGGGGATAATGTAGGGGTAGTCGCGACGAAGGACGCCATTGAGCGTGCCTTTGGTGTCGGGCTTGACCTGGTCGAAGTGTCGCCCAACGCGAAGCCCCCTGTCGCTAAGATCATGGATCTCGGTAAATATAAATACGAGCTCCAGAAGAAAAAGAACGAAGCGAAGAAGAAGCAGAAAATCATCGAGGTTAAGGAGCTTAAGTTCCGCCCGAACATTGATGAGCATGATTATCAGGTAAAGATGAAAAACATGCATAAATTCATCGATGAAGGGGACAAGGTGAAAGTGACCCTGCGCTTCCGCGGCCGTGAAATGGCCCATCAGGAGCTCGGCATGGAGGTCCTGATGCGCGTGAAGCAGGAAATGGACGAAAAGGCACGCTGCGAGCAGATGCCGACCATGGAAGGCCGCCAGATGACCATGGTTTTGGCCCCGCGCTAAAACCCTTTGCCATCGGCAACAGATTAAACGGTCCGGTTTTCCGGGCCGTTTTTTTATTGCCTGGATAAAGAGACGGAAAAGGCATGGATTAAGACCTAACCATTTCCCGATAGCCTCTACAATCAGCTCATTTTTCCTCCTCGCTACCGGTCAATTTGTCAGATCTGACAAGCCTATTTTGTTAACAAAGCATTAACTCTATGATAGGATGTAGTCCGTGGTTTGGATAAACTTGAGGTGATCTGGAATAGGCAGCCTGGGGCAGGGGCCGCCGATTTCGACGAAGATCATCAGGAACATTGGGGGAACAGGCCTTTGATCCAAGAACTACCTGCCCCACCGGCTCGTCAATTTCTGCGACGGCGGGCATTCAAGCTTATGTCTCGGCAAGACCATGAGGAGAACACCGGCTGGGCCCGGGCAGTGCCCTGCCATTTCCGTCTTCGTGCCAGAGGACCCTCTCGTTGACAGGATTTTTCAGAATGGTGCCTATGAAAAAGACCGGCCATCCCCAGTCGGCCGCCCCTGAAATCAGCAGTGAAATCGGCCCAAGCCAGCTTGCCGACACGGTCAAGAAGGTGATGGATTTGATGGAGAGCCGCTTAAGCGACCAGATCGCCGCCACAAGGGGCAACATTTCCGGCTATGACATGCATACTCTGCTCAACGATATGAAATCGATGAAAGATCCTGAATTGCAGGGCATCATCAAAAAGGGCTGGGCCGATATCCATGATACGGTTGAAAGTGTGATCTGGGACGAAGATCGCACCCATCCGCTCTATCGCATGATTGTGCACCGGTTCGCCCCCCTGCTGCCAGCCAGAGGCGATACCCCCATTCCCGGCCAGCATCTTTCCCGTGCCATCATCCGACCATTGCATGCGGCCCTGGAACAGATGGTCGGCCCCGGCGTCCTGAAAGACAGTGAGGCTGAGTGCCGTGATATCGTGTTGGAAAAACGCGAGGATGCGGGCCGGAAATTCCATTGGGACCAGATCTATTCCGACCCGAAAACCAATCACATGGCTGACGATATCCTGGTGCGCGCCGCCCACTACTTCCTGGACTGCCCCAAACGCCGCAACTGGATGATCAGCGTGATTTCCAACGGCATTGCCCATCTGACAGATAAAAGCCAACAGGATGGCGACTGGTTCTTCGGCGACTGGGAGTTTCATATGCTGACGGGCGCCCTGTATAGCCCTCTGTTTGAACAGCTCGCCGAGGAAGAGGGGGATTTGGTTCTGCGTTATGGTGAGGACGGCGCCGGTTTGTTGCGCAACCTGCAGACCGCGCTGGCAGAGGACCGGCGGCAATTCGCCTGACCTTCGCGGCTCAGGCCGCTAGGATTTCACCAATGCGATCGGACAGGTCATGGAAACCATGGCTGATGGCGGTTGGCGGGTGATCGTCAAATTCGCCGTCCAGGGCATAACCATAGGAAACGGCAACCGACGGCATGCCATGGCGTGTGGCAGCCTGAATATCGTGATGGCGATCACCGATCATCACACAGCTATTCGCAGCAAGCCCCTGTTCTTCCAGAATGAACGCCAGAAGATCCCCTTTGTCGGTAAAGGTGCCTTCCATATCGTCGCCATATACTTTTTCAAAATGATCAATGGCCCCCATATGGCGCAAAATCTCTGCGGCATAGACCTGCGGCTTGGCCGTTGCCAGGAACAGGCGGTATTCGCTCGCCAACGCGGCCAGCCCATCCATCGCACCCGGGTAGGGCTCATATTCATAAAGGCCGGTGGGTTTGAACCGCTCCCGATAGAGGCGCACCGCCTCTTCAATCGTGGCCTTATCCTCAATGCCCAGCAATTTTGGGAAACTGACCCGCAGGCTCGGCCCGATACACCAGCGCAGATCCTCGATCCCCGGAACCGCCGCGCCCAGTTTTTCCAGGGCATATTGGATCGATTTCAAGATCCCGATCTTGGGGTCAATAATCGTGCCGTCGAGGTCGAAGAGGATGGATTTCATATATAGTCCTAAAAGTTTGAAAAACCGACCGGCCTTATGATCCAATGGTTCAACATTCCCGCAGGCGCGGTCGGATTTCTTCTCAGCCGCAGGACTTCCCTGTCTGGCGCAGGCGATGAAAAATACCGGCGCAGCGAGTCGGACGGATACGGCGGCGATAGTGAGGGCAGCACCAATTGACGTTCAGAGGATCTTGCGCACAGACACCAGGAACCCGTCAACCACGTTGCGCAGACTTTCCGATTGCTGGGACAGTTCCAAGGCGGCACTATTGACCTGGGCGGCGGCCGATCCGGTTTCCTGGGCCCCTTCAGTGACCTGAACAATATTGCTGTTCACTTCCTGCGCGCCGGCGGATGCCTGCTCGATATTGCGGGCGATCTCCGCTGTCGCCGCCGATTGCTGGGCCACGGCCGAAGAAACAGATGAATTGGCCTGGTTGATCTGGCCAACCATATCCGAAACGTCCGTCATACCGGCCACCGCTTCGCGGGTGGCTTCCTGGATGCCTTTCACATAACCACCAATCTCATCTGTGGCGGATGCGGTCTGGTTGGCGAGATTCTTCACCTCATTGGCCACCACCGCGAAGCCTTTGCCCGCTTCGCCCGCACGGGCCGCCTCAATGGTAGCGTTCAAGGCCAGAAGGTTGGTCTGTTCGGCGATATCAGTGATGATCTTGACCGCATTCACGATCAATTCCGCGGCCCCTTCCAATTCCTCAACCTTAGCGGTCACGGCTGCCGTGGTTTCACTGGCCTGTGATGCCACCCGGCTTGCGGTTTCAACCTGGTGGTTGATTTCACCGATGGAGGCGGTCAATTCCTCGGATGCGGAGGCCACCGTCTGCACATTTTTCGAGGCTTCTTCAGAGGCCGCCGCCACGGCCGTTGCCTGCTCGCTGGTGGAACCGGCAATGCGCGTCATGGATTCAGAGGCGCATTGCAGCTCGGTCGAGGCACTCGAAACGGTGGAAACGACCGACCCCACCGTATTCTCGAATTCCTCGGTCGCCGTCACAAACCCCTCGGTCGCAGTTTTCATGCTGTCCAACGCTTCATTCACCGTACGGCTGGCATTCAAGAACGCACCCTGCATGCCGGTTTCAATGATTTTCCGGTAGTAGGCCCCGTCACTCACATGACTCATGCAGGCCTGGGATTCGCGGATATAGGCGTCACACCGATCCACCAAATCGTTGATGGTATGGAGAAGTTCGCCAAGCTCGCCTTTTGCCTTGATATCGGTGATACGTTGCTCGAAATCCCCGGCAGCGATTTTCTTCATGATCGCCAGCGCCCGGCTGACCTCGCGGCTGTTATTGCCAAACATCGTCAAACTCCCCCAATCCTCAAATACCCATCGAGAACATCAACTGGTTAAATGCCATGCCCGTGTCCTTCAAAAGCGCCTGAAGGACAGCACCGGACTTCTCTAATCCCTCACGTGGGGAGGCGGCCGATTTTTCCGCCGCCAACAGCTGGGCATAGAGCGGCTTGATCTTGTTTTCCAGCACCGCCTGATCGGGAACCCGGCGATTGCTGTGATAGCCAATCACCTGGCCGGATTGGTCGCGGCTGGGCGTAACATGGGCAAAGACCCAATAATGATCACCATTTTTCGACCGGTTATTCACATAGGCAAAAATCTCTTCACCCGATTTCAGCGTTTTCCACAAGAGATCAAAAACCGCCCGCGGCATTTCAGGATGGCGAATGATATTGTGGGGCTGGCCGATGCATTCCTTTTCATCATAGCCCGACAAATCATAAAACAGGTTATTCCCATAGATCAATTTGCCCGATAGATCGGTTTTCGAGACAATGACCTGGTTCGGCTGAAAACGGCGTTCCCGGCCGCTCAAAACCGCATTTCCATATAAACCCATTTCTTTCACCCAAACCCAGAATGCTTTCAGACGGATCGACTTGACCCTGCAACAAAAACAACAGGGTGCCCGGTACTGTATTAAATCAATATTACTTTACAAAAAGCTAACCGGCCCGGCCCGCAAGGCAGGGACCCGAAACCGGTATAGTTACAGCCATATGACATGAAAACCCCTTTCATCCGGGATTTTACCTATTAGAGGTATTTCAATAGGGGAGGCGCCGACGCTATAACGGGGTGAGATCATTTTTTTGCTCGTGTCGGCGGATTGGATTGATGGAACAGACCCATGCCACAACGGTTGCCATAAACGGCCATGCGGTCATGTTGACCGGTCCGTCCGGGACCGGCAAATCCGATCTGGCCCTGCGCCTGATCGACCAGGGCGCGCAATTGGTTGCCGATGACAGGACCTGTCTGACCGTTATAGAAAACCGGTTGCTGGCCAGCCCGCCACACACCATTGCCGGCAAGATGGAGATACGCGGGGTCGGCATTGTGGAAATGCCCCATCAAACCGCCCTGCCGGTCCGCCTGATTGCCAAGCTGGTTCCGGATCATGAGATCGAACGACTGCCGGAAAAACAGAACCTGGAATTCCTCGGTGTTCATATCCCGCTCATTCTGGTATGTGGTTTCCATGCATCAACACCCGCCAAAATACGGATTGCTTTGCAACAGGTGACATAATGACGGAAATGGAAAAACCCAGGCTTATGCTGGTTACCGGCATGTCCGGTGCCGGCCGCACAACCGCGCTTCGGGCGCTGGAAGATTGCGGCTTTGACGTGGTTGACAACCTTCCGCTCAGCCTGCTGTCCCGCCTGGCCGCCTACGAAGCCGAGGCACACGGCCTGGACAGGCCGCTCGCCGTTGGCATCGATATCCGCCGCCGTGATTTTTCGGTCGAGGCCATCCAGGAGGAAATGGACCGCTTGCATGCGGACTCACCCTATGATGTCTCAGTCCTATACATCGATTGCGATGAGGGCACCCTGATCGGCCGCTTCAAGGAAACCAGGCGCCCGCATCCCCTGTCCCAGGATCGCCCTGTTGCCGACGGCATCCGGATGGAACGGCAGATGATGCGGCCTCTGTTGGACCGGGCCGATTATGTGATCGACACCTCCGGCCTGACCGTCTGGCAGTTTCGGGACAAGGTCTCAACCCTGGCCGGTGCGGATCAGTCAAAATCCATGACGGTCTCGGTCTCTTCCTTTTCCTATCGCAAGGGCATACCGCGTGATGCCGATCTGGTTTTCGATGTCCGCTTCCTGCGCAACCCTCATTACGATCCCGAATTGAAGCCCTTTACCGGCCGGGACAAGGCCGTTGGCGATTATGTCGCCGCCGACCCGGACTTTCCCGGCTTCTTTGGCGCGCTGACCGGGCTGTTGCGACTGACCCTGCCGCGCTACGCAACGGAAGGGAAAAGCCATCTGGCCATCGCGGTCGGCTGTACCGGCGGCCAGCACCGTTCGGTCTATCTAGCCGAGCGACTGACCAAATGGGTCCGGGAGAATAGCGATTTCCAAGCCAATGTCTTCCATATCGAGCTTGAAAAAGCCTGACAAAACCCGCCGGCATAGCCCTATAGAGAATTTGGCTTGACGGCACCGGACAGCGTGAAATGATGGCGGTTCGGGTCCTAACCGCTAACACCTGGAAATCGGCCCACCCTTTCTGCCTTAATCACTGAATGAGACTTACATGATCGGATTGGTTCTCGTCACCCACGGAAAGCTGGCACAGGAATTTGTCGCCGCCATGGAACATGTGATCGGCCCCCAGGAGCAGGTCGAAGCCGTTTGCATCGGACCCGACGACGATATGGAACAGCGGCGCGCCGATATCATGAGCTCGGTTGGCCGGGTCGACAGCGGTGAGGGGGTGGTCTTGCTGACCGACATGTTTGGCGGCACCCCGTCCAACCTGGCAATTTCCATCATGGACAAGGCCAAGGTGGAAGTGATCGCGGGCCTGAATCTGCCAATGCTGATCAAACTGGCCAGCGTGCGCAATACCGAGCCGCTGGAGGTCGCCGTCGCCGCCGCCCAGGATGCGGGCGCAAAATACATTAACATCGCCAGCAAGCTCCTGGGCGAGTGACCGGCATGAACGGACAGGATGTGGAAATCGTCAACCGCCGTGGTCTGCATGCCCGGGCAGCCGCCAAATTCGTAAAACTGGCGGAAACCTTCGACGCTCAGGTCACAGTCTCAAAGGACGGCCAATCAGTTGGCGGGCGGTCGATCATGGGATTGATGATGCTGGCCGCCGCCCCGGGATGCTCGGTCCATATCGAAGCACAAGGCCCGCAAGCCGACGCGGCGCTGACTGCCTTGACCCAACTGATCGAAGCTGGCTTTCACGAAGACTGACCACCCAATAAAAATCGATGGGCCGGCTTTACGCCGCATCTTTTTCCATGGTGATTTTACGCTCTCCCAGTGTAACCATGCTGCAGCTTTGACCGTAACCGAGCCCGGTTTTGATCATCGGGAAGAAGCGGCTGACCTGGGTTGCCAGCGTGATTTCGATCACCGCTTCCTCACCATAAGCCGTCCGTACCGCCGCCCGCGCGACATCCTGGTCATCTGACCGCGCCAGGATGGCGGCGGCAAAACGATATCCCAGCGCCGTATCCTCGGCCATGGCAGCAAGATCACCGGTCAGGACCGCTTCAATCTCATCCCGGGCCATACCCGCCTCAAGCGCCATATCCACCGTCAATTGGACACAGGGGCCGCAATCTTCCATCAATACCCCCTGCAACCGTGCCGCCATATGGGCGTTCAAGGGTGTCTTTTTCCGATAGCTTGAAAGCTTGGACATGGCATTCAGGCCGTTCATTACCCCCGGTGTCCGTTCCAGCATGTGGAGCATATAATCCACGTCATAGTCATAACGCTTTCCGAATTTCAAAATCATCTGCCGGATAAAAAACCTAAACATAATCCATTCCCTGTCCGTTTATACCAATCATGCTTCACCGAATGCCTTCACCTGCATCCCGGCACATGTCACCCTAATCAGGACGAGACAGAGTGCGGGCATGTGACATCAAAAGATTATTTTTTTTGAAAACCGCCAGACAGGGTGCGGGGCAGGCAATGATCTCAACCAATTTCGCATATATATAAAGATAAGTTTATATTCACTTGCGTCTCTCAGTTCCCACTGTTATAGAAGCATCCAGATAAGACCTCGTTAACCGGTCCGTGATATGGTCTCGGCCCGGCCAAGCCTATTTTCTGGAGACACCCGATGACTGCCGATTACAAAGTTGCGGATATCAGCCTCGCTGACTGGGGCCGCAAAGAAATCAACATTGCCGAGATCGAAATGCCGGGCCTGATGGCTCTGCGTGAGGAATATGGCGCTTCCCAGCCGCTGAAAGGTGCCCGGATCGCAGGTTGCCTGCATATGACCATTCAGACCGCTGTTCTGATCGAAACCCTGACCGCGCTTGGTGCGGAAGTCCGCTGGTCCAGCTGCAACATCTTCTCTACCCAGGATCAGGCCGCTGCCGCCATGGCTGAGGCCGGTATCCCGGTTTTCGCCTGGAAAGGTCTGACCGAAGAAGAGTTCTGGTGGTGCATCGAGCAGACCATCGAAGGCCCGAACGGCTGGGTACCGAACATGGTTTTGGATGACGGCGGCGACCTGACCCAGATCCTGCATGACAAATACCCGCATCTTCTGGAAGACATCAAAGGCATTTCCGAAGAAACCACCACCGGTGTTCACCGCCTGATCGAAATGGCCCGCGAAGGCACCCTGAAGGTACCGGCGATCAACGTGAATGATTCCGTGACCAAATCCAAATTCGACAATAAATATGGCTGCCGTGAGAGCCTGGTTGACGCGATCCGTCGCGGCACCGACGTGATGATGGCGGGCAAGGTTGCCGTGGTTGCCGGTTTCGGTGACGTCGGCAAAGGTTCCGCGGAATCCCTGCGCAGCGCCGGCTGCCGTGTAATGGTGACCGAAGCCGATCCGATCTGCGCCCTGCAGGCCGCCATGGAAGGCTATGAGGTCGTAACCATGGAACAGGCTGCGCCCAACGCCGATATTTTTGTCACCGCAACCGGTAACGTGGATATCATCACCGTCGATCATATGCGTCAAATGAAAGACCGGGCGATCGTTTGCAACATCGGCCATTTCGACAATGAAATTCAGGTCGAAGGCCTGCGCAACATGACCTGGCACAACATCAAGCCGCAGGTTGACGAAGTTGAGTTTGCCGACGGAAAACGCATCATCCTGCTGGCCGAAGGCCGTCTGGTGAACCTGGGCTGTGCCACCGGCCACCCGAGCTTCGTCATGTCCGCCAGCTTCACCAACCAGACCCTGGCCCAGATCGAACTTTGGAACAACCACCAGGCCTATGAGCGTCAGGTTTATGTCCTGCCGAAACATTTGGACGAGAAAGTGGCATTCTTGCATCTGGCCAAAGTCGGCGCACAGTTGACCAAGCTCTCCAAGAAACAGGCCGATTATATCGGCGTGACGGTGGAAGGCCCGTTCAAACCGGAAACCTACCGCTACTAAGCATTTTTGCTACGGCAACCGCTGACAGCAGAGACGGGCCCCACGCAGGGGCCCGTCTTTTTTTACCCGGTGATGCTGTGCCTGGTGACAAGAACCAGCAACTGCTTGTCCCAAACCGGTTCTTTCCATTACTCTACCCATTGAGGGGCTCAGTGATCCCGGCCGAATTGTTTTGATGGAGACGTCATGTCCTTGCTGGAAACCATACTGGTTGCCGTTCTTTTGGCGCTCGCGGGACTGTCGGGATATTATATCTGGCAATTGCGCCGCAGTCGGGACAGGCTCCGCCAGCGCTTGATCCAGGCCCCGGTCGGAATCATCTGGACCTGCGGCCCGCGGGTCAGTGCCACCAAACTGGCGCGCGAACTGCTGGAGCTAGAAGAAATCAACAGCCTGGATGATCTGCTCACCGCCTTCAGCCAGGAACATCAGGAAATTTTCGACCCATCCCTGGCCTCCTTGCGGACCATGGGCGAATCCTTCTCGCTCACCCTCGATAGCCAAAGCGGGAACAGCACCCTGAACCTGGAAGGGCGCGCCAACAGCCGGGGCGATATCACCATCTGGATTGATGATGCTACCACAACCGCATGGCTGAGTGAGGCCTATGCGGATTCCGAACGTGAAAACAGTTTTTTCAAAAGCCTGTTTGATCTGCTGCCGATGCCGATTTGGTGGCGGGATGAGGATCTGTCCCTGATTGGCTGCAATCAGGCCTTTGCCGATATGCTGGAGTTGCAAAAAGACAAGGTGATCGAATCCCAGAAAGAACTCGGCTCCGGCAGCATCACCGACAAGGGCCAGGCCCTTGCCCGGCGAGCACGCAAGTCGGCGGAACCGCAGTCCGAAAGCCACTATGTCGTTTTGAATGCGAACCGTCGGCTGCTGGATTTCACAGAAGCCTCCATCGGTCCCGGCCGGTCCCGGATCGGCGGTTTCGCGGTTGATGTAACCAATCTGGAAGAAATGCAATCCACATTGGCCATGCACCTTGCCGCCCATGACCAGGTACTGGAAAACCTGGCCACCGCCATTGCCGTCTTTGGCACCGACAAACGCCTGAAATTCTTTAACGAGGCCTATCTGAAACTCTGGCGCCTGAGTGCCAGCCAGTTGAATGGCAATCCAGGTTATGGAGAAATCCTGGAACTGTTGCGTGCGCAACGCCAATTGCCGGAAATTGTTGATTTCCCTGCCTACAAGCATGAGCAGGAATCCAAATTCATCAAGCTGATCGAACCGGAAGAGGAATTGCTGCATCTGCCGGACGAGCGCACGATCCGGGTGGTGACTACGCCCCATCCGTTCGGCGGGCTGATGCTGGTTTTCGAGGATGTGACCAACCGTTTGGCCCTGGAACGGTCCTACAACACCCTGATCGCGGTACAGCAGGCAACTTTGAATAACCTGTTTGAAGGGGTGGCGGTCTGGGGCCGGGATGGCCGGTTGAGGATCTGGAACGAACCGTTTGTCCAAATGTGGGGCTATCATGAGAATTTTCTCAAGCGCGGCCCCCATATCAGCGAAATGCTGGATTTCACCCGAAGCCGCTGGTTCCCGAAAATCGACGACGAGGAATGGGCGTCCCAGAAACAGTCCCTGATCCTGCATTTCACCGAACCCAAACCATTGACCCGTCGGGTTACGCGCGTTGACGGCCATGTCATCAATGTCGCCCACGTGCCGCTGCCCGATGCCCAATGTCTCGTGCTTTATTCCGATGTCACCGACACGGTCCGTGTCGAGCGCGCGCTGGAAGAGCGCAATGCCGCTTTCGAAAAAGCAGATTTGCTAAAATCGCAATTTATCGCGAATGTTTCCTATGAATTGCGCACGCCACTCAATGCCATCCAGGGTTTTTCATCGATTTTGAAAAGCGAGTATTACGGTGAATTAAACCCGCGCCAAATGGATCATGTGACCCATATTCTGGATGCGTCCGATACCTTGATGAACCTGATCAACGATATCCTGGACCTGGCCACAATTCAGGCCGGTTTCCTGGAATTGGAATGCGAGGAAGTCCCTGTCTGCGATATCCTGGATCAGGCGGTCCACCAGGTGGAAATGCGCAACGGCCAGTCGCATCTGGTCATCAACCGGGTCAAGAAGGACGAAACCGGCAGTGCGGAGGGCACCTTCCATTGTGATGGCGGACGGTTGTCCCGGGCGATCAGCAATATCCTCGAAACCATGGTCAGCTTTGCCCCGCGCAACCAGATCGATGTGGATGTGGAACATATCGAAGACCGGCTACGACTGGTTTTTGCCGGGCAATATGGACCGGATCGGGAAGAGGATCGGGAATTGCTGATCCGTCGGTTCACCGGCAACGATCCCCATGCGCTCAGGACCGGGGCCGGGCTGAGTCTGGCGCTGGCAAAAAGCCTCATCGACCTGCATCAGGGGGAAGTCAGTCTTGATACTGATCATGCCGGTGGATTTGCCGTGATTTGTGATCTGAAATCCATTCAGGCAATTGCCGGCCAGTTGACGGTTGCTGAGGCCCATGGCCAGGGTTAAAACCAGAATATGTCTGATCATTCTTCTAAACCTTTCTTGAGCAAAACTGCCGTTGGGGAACCGGCCACCGCCGCATTCGGCCAAGCTTTGGCCCCGTTGCTGGAGCCTGGCGACTGTGTCTGTCTGTGGGGCGATCTTGGCATGGGGAAATCCACCCTGGCCCGGTCCATCATCCAGGCAACCCTGGGGGCGGACACCGATGTGCCAAGCCCGACCTTCACTCTGGTGCAAAGTTATGAAATTCCCGATGGCGAAATCTGGCATATGGATCTTTATCGTCTGGAAGAACCGGAAGATGCCCTGGAACTGGGCATAGAAGATGCGTTCGCCGACGCCGTCACATTGATTGAATGGCCGGACCGGCTGGGCCCATGGCTGCCCTATGACCGGCTGGACCTCTCTATCCAGCAAGACGGACAGGCCGGCGAGGGCGCACGGCTGATCACGCTTTCCTCCCAGGATCCGCGCTGGGCCACCCGCCTGGTCGGCCTCGTCGGGGACAACTCGGCATGAAGCAGGGTATGAGACTGTCGAGGGGATCAGAAAACGCCATCACAACCGGGATGATTCTAGCCGCCGGTTTTGGCAAACGCATGCGGCCCCTGACCCTGGAGCGACCAAAACCCCTGGTACCCTTGTTGGACAGAGCCCTGATCGATTGGTGCCTGGACCGGATCAAGGCACATGGCATAGAGGATCTGGTGATCAACACCCATTATCTGGGCCATATGATCGAGGATCATTTCAAAGGCGATCCCCGCATCCGCTTTTCCCCAGAAGAAGAGATCCTGGAAACCGGCGGCGGGGTTTTAAACGCACTGCCCCTGCTGGGTGAAAAACCGCTTCTGGTCTGTAATTCCGACACGGTCTGGCTGGAGGGCCCGATACCTGCATTGGCACGCCTGGAAGCCTTTTGGGATCCGAAGAAAATGGATGCATTACTGTTGATGCAACCCACCTTCCGCGCCTTTGGCTATCAAGGCTTTGGCGATTATCACATGGATGGCCAGGGCAGTCTTTCCCGCCGCCGGGAAACAGAGGTGGCCCCCTTTCTTTTTGCCGGTGTCCAGATCCTAAAGCCCGGCCTATTGGAAGGAGAACAGCCCGGCGCCTTTTCCCTGAACCGGATCTATGACAAGGCTGAAAAGGCCGGGCGGCTTTTTGGCCTGGTTCATGATGGCGAATGGTATCACCTGGGCACCCCCGACGCCTTGGAAGACGCCACCGACATCATCCGGCATGGCCTGACCACATCCAATACGCGCTAGATCGCCATGGAACAATCCGACAGCATCTTCACCATACCAGCCGACCGTTCCTTCGTCGAAGCCCTGGCGGCAAGGCTATTGGATGAGACTGGCGGTGATGTCATGGCGCTGGCTGACACATTGATTTTGCTGCCAACCAGGCGTGCCTGCCGGTCATTGCGCGAGGCGTTTTTGCGTTTGGGACAGGGCCGGGCCCTCGTTCTACCCGGCATGCAGCCAATCGGAGATGTGGACGAGGAAGAGCTGGTTCTTGCCGGGGGCTCAGGCCCCGAAACCGCGTTTATCGAAACCGGCTTATCGCCGGCCATCGGCGGTTTGCGCCGCCAGTTGCTGCTGGCGCAACTGATCCTGAAACGCCCGAACCCCAATGGCGAGCTGCCCGGCCCAGACCAGGCGGTGAAACTGGCAGGCGAACTGGCAACCCTTCTGGATCAGGTCCAGACAGAGCTGACCAGCCTGGATGCGATCGAAGATCTGGTCGCGGCGGAATTTTCCGAGCATTGGCAGCTGACGGTCGCTTTCCTTGATATCCTGCGCCAATTCTGGCCCGCCATCCTGGCAGACGAAGGCTGTTTGGATCCGGCGGACCGGCGGAACCGGCTTCTCGCAGCCCAAAACAGCGCCTGGCGGCAAACACCGCCCAAGGGGCGTCTGATCGCGGCAGGCTCCACCGGCTCCGTCCCCGCCACCCGGGATCTGTTGAAAACCATTGCCGGCATGGAAGGCGGGATGGTGATCCTGCCCGGCCTGGACAGGCATCTGGATCATGAATCCTGGAAGGCAGTCCGGCAGGATGAAACCCACCCGCAATTTGGCCTGGCCCGGCTGCTGGACCATCTGGAGATTTCCCGCGCAAAAGTGCGCGACTGGCCAAAATCCGATCTTGAAAAGCCAACATGTGCCAGTGGCAGAGTTCAACTGATATCCGAAGCGCTGCGCCCGGCAGAGACCACGGAAGCCTGGCGAAAAATCGCGCTGGAGCCCGATGGGTTGCTGGCCGGGGTCAGCCGCCTTGACTGTCCGACCGCCCAGTTGGAAGCCACCGCCATCGCCCTGATGATGCGCCAGACCCTGGAAACACCGAACCAGACAGCCGCCCTGGTAACCCCTGACCGGACCCTGGCAAGACGGGTTACTGCGGAACTTGGCCGCTGGGGTCTGAATGTGGATGATTCCGCTGGCGTGCCCCTCAATGCCAGCCCGCCGGTGGTTTACCTGCGTCTGCTGGCCGAAGCGGCGGCACGGGAATTCGCCCCGGTTTCCCTGCTTGCCCTGCTCAAACATCCGCTCAGCAGCGCGGGGCTTGAAACCGGCCCCTATAAACGTTTGGTGCGCCTGACGGAAAAACATCTTTTGCGCGGGCCCAGGCCCGGCCCCGGCATTGCTGGGCTGGAAGCTCGGCTGCGCAGTCTGAGGGACCAGGACGCCATCAGCGAGGAACGGCATGCCGAGCTGGCTGCGTTCCTGACCGGGCTGGATAGATGCCTGGCGCCGCTGGCAGGGGTGATGACATTACCGGAATGCAGCCTGAGCGCGCTGTTGGAATCCCATCTCACCGCCGCCGAAATGCTGGCTGAAACCGACATGGAGCATGGCCGGGACCGCATATGGGTCGGCGAAGCCGGTGAGGCCTTTCTCAGCTTTGTCACCGAAGTCAAGGAATCCGCTGCCCTGTTCGACAGACTGGTGCCACGGGATTATCCATCCCTGCTGGAAAACCTGATGTTGGGGCGGGCCGTGCGCCCGCGCTATGGCCAGCATCCAAGGCTGTTTATCCTGGGACCGCTGGAAGCGCGCCTGCATCAACCGGACCTGGTCATCCTGGGCGGACTGAATGAAGGCATCTGGCCGCCGGAGGCCAAAGCCGATCCCTGGATGTCCCGGCCCATGCGCGCCAAGCTGGGGCTGCCGCTGCCGGAACAGAGGATCGGCTTGTCCGCGCATGATTTCTCGCAGGCCTTCGGCGCCGACCGGGTAATAATGACCCGCGCGGAAAAACTGGACGGCCAGCCGACCGTGCCGTCGCGCTGGCTCTCCCGCCTGGAGGTCGTTTTGCAGGCATTGGGCCTGGAAAATGACCTGGCTCCGCAAGCGCCCTGGCTGGACTGGGCTGCCCGGTTGGGCCAGGCCACAGGGTTGCCCATATCCATGCCCGAACCGCGCCCACCGGTCAGCGCCCGGCCGCGCAAGCTCTCTGTGACCCGGATCGAAGCCTGGATGCGCGACCCCTACAGCATCTATGCCGGCAAGATCTTGAGCCTCGAGCCGCTTGACCCGCTGGAAGCGGAACCCGGCATGGCCGACCGCGGCACCTTCATCCATGCCGCTTTGGAGGCATTTGTTCAGGCCTATCCCGATGCCATGCCGGCTGATGCCGAAGAAAAACTGCTGGCGATCGGGGAAAAATCGTTTGGTGACAGCCTGGACCAACCCGCGGTGCGAACCTTCTGGTGGCCGCGCTTCCAACGCATTGCCGCCTGGTTCGTCCAGCAGGAAGAAGCCCGGCGCAAAGAGATTCTGGAAAGCCACACCGAAAGCTGGGGTGAATTGATCCTGCATGGGGAAGGGGATCCCTTCACCCTGGTCGCCAAGGCCGACCGCATAGACCGGATGCACGACGACAGCCTGGCCATCATCGATTACAAGACCGGCAGCCCGCCATCGGACAAGCTGGTCAGGGCCGGTGTCTCGCCACAAATGCCGCTGGAGGCCGCCATCGCCGCCGCCGGGGGCTTTGGCAAGATCCGCGGCAGCGATGTTTCCACCCTGGAATATTGGCGGCTGTCCGGGGGCGATCCCGCCGGTGAGCGCAAACCGGTGAAAGGCAACGCCATGGAATTGGCGGAGGAGGCGGTCGAGGGCCTGCGCAGCCTGATCGAGCGGTTTGACAAGGCCGACACCCCCTACCGGCCAACCCCGCGGCCGAAATATGCCCGAGCGTACAATGATTTTGAGCATCTGGCCCGGGAGAAAGAATGGCGCGTCTCCGGCGGGGAGGATGGTGAATGACCGATAACCTCTCCCAGTTCATTACGGATCCGAACATAATTCAGCGGCGCGCTTCCAATCCCGGCCATTCCGTTTGGGTGTCCGCCAGCGCGGGCAGCGGCAAAACCAAGGTTTTGACCGACCGAGTGCTCTCCCTATTGCTGACCGGCACTCGGCCGGAACGTATTCTCTGCATCACTTTCACCAAAGCCGCGGCGGCGGAAATGTCAAACCGTATCAATCGGTTATTGGGTGTTTGGGCGACAGAGGATGAAGATAAACTGGTCGCTGACCTAACCCAGCTTCTAGGCCGCGAACCGGATAAGGCCACCGTGGTGCTGGCCCGCCAGCTTTTTGCCCGCGTGCTTGATACGCCGGGCGGCTTGAAGATCCAGACCGTGCATTCCTTCTGTCAGTCGCTGTTGGGCCGATTTCCGCTGGAGGCAGGCGTGCCGCCCAATTTCCAGGTACTGGATGATCGCAGCGCACTGGAAATGATGGCCCGGGCGCGTGATCTGGTGCTACGCCGGGCACGCACCGACCAGGCCCTAGGCAATGCCCTGTTTCAAGTCACCAGACGCGCCGCCGAAGACCGGTTTGGCGAGCTGATGCAGATCCTGACCACCGAACGAGGCCGCATCCGCCGCCTGATTAACGCAACCGGCAGCATCAATGCCGCCGCTGCCAGGCTTTTTGCCAGGATCGGCGCGGCCCCGGATCTGGAGGAAGGAGATGTGATCCGCCAGGCCTGTGAAGAGGGGGCCTTTGACCGGGATGGTTTGCGAGCAAGCTGTGAAGCGCTGATTGCCAGCAGCGGCAGCCGGGATCAGGCCAGAGGTGATCTGATCGCAAGCTGGCTGGAAACAGACCTGGCGGGCCGGATCGCCAGCTTCGAGGATTACCGGTTGGCCTTCCTGAAAAAAACCGATCTGGAGCCGGTCAAGGACCTGATGGTCAAAAAGTTGCGCGAGGACCGGCCCGATCTTTTGGATGTGCTGGAAAAGGAGCAGCAGCGCCAGGAACGGGTGCTGGAAAAAATCAAGCGGCAGATCACCGCCGGGGCCAGCGCCGGGCTGTTACGTCTGGGCGCGGCGATCCTGGAAGCCTATGAGGCGGAAAAAGACAGCCGGGACACGCTGGATTTTGACGATCTGATCCTAAAATCCAGGGATCTCCTGACCGGGGGCAGTGATGCTGTCGCCTGGGTATTGTTCAAGCTGGATGGCGGGCTGGATCATATCCTGATTGACGAGGCCCAGGACACCAACCCCGAGCAATGGCAGGTGGTCGGCGCGCTGGCGGAAGAGTTTTTCACCGGCGACGGTGCCCATGATGACGACGAGACCGGCGCGCGCACCGTTTTTGCAGTCGGAGATGTCAAACAGTCAATCTACAGTTTCCAGCGCGCTGACCCGGCGGAATTCCATCACATGCGCCTGCATTTCGAAGAGCGGGTGAAACAGGCCATGCAGGTCTGGGACATGGTGCCGATGGATGTCTCCTTCCGCTCGACACCCGCAGTATTGAGGGCCGTCGATCTGGTTTTTGCCGCCGACTTTGCCAAAGACGGCCTGGTGGAGCGGACCGAAACCGTGCGCCATCAGGCCTGGCGGCAGGGGCAGGCAGGCCGGGTTGAGGTCTGGCCATTGATCGAGGCGGAAAAGGCCGCCGATCCCGACCCCTGGACCTTGCCGCTGGAAAGCGAGGTGGAGCGGATCCCGAAACAGCGGCTGGCCAATCTACTGGCCGCCCAAATTGCCAATTGGATCGGCCGTGAGCCGCTGCCGGCGCAGGGCAGGGCCATGCGCGCGGGCGATATCATGATCCTGGTACGCCAAAGATCCGCTTTCGTCGATATGCTTGTGCGCGCGCTCAAAAACCGGCAGGTGCCGGTGGCCGGGGCCGACCGGATGATCCTCTCGGAGCAAATCGCCGTCATGGATTTGGTGGTGCTGGCCAAATTCCTGCTGATGCCGGGCGACGACCTCTCGCTGGCGACCGTGTTGAAATCCCCCCTGGTCGGCCTGACAGACGATGATTTGTTCACCCTGGCCTATAACCGCCAGGAAAGCCTGTGGCAGCGCCTGAATGGCGCACGCGGCGATGATCCGCGGTTCGAGGCCGCCTGCCAATGGCTGCGCAGCCTGCGCCGTCGCATGGACCGGATGCGGCCCTTTGAGCTGATCGGCGGCCTGCTGGCGGCCCCCTGTCCAGCGTTGGACCGGCAGGAGACCCGGACCCTCACCGGCCGCGAGGCCATGATCGCCAGGCTAGGTGTCGAGGCGGAAGACCCACTGGAGGAATTTCTCTCCATGACCCTGAATTATGAGCAGGGCAATACCCCCTCGCTGGAAGGCTTCCTGCATTGGTTCGCCGCAGGCGAGGCCCAGATCAAGCGCGATTTGGAGGCCGCCGGACGTGATGAAGTGCGGATTATGACCGTGCATGGTGCCAAAGGGCTGCAGGCCCCGGTGGTCATCCTGCCGGACAGCACCTCGAAACCGGAGCCGGGCCGGGGCGCGCAGCTTTATTGGCTCAAGGAAGACGCCTTGAAAGCGGAACTGCCGCTCTGGGTGGCGAATACCATGACCATGGAGCGGGAAGGGCGCAACGCACGTCTGATGGCCTCGCTCAAACAGGATCAGGAATACCGCCGGTTGCTCTATGTCGCCCTGACCCGGGCCGAGGACCGACTGATCGTCTGTGGCGCGGCGGGTGCCCGCAAACCCCGCGATGATTGTTGGTATAATCTGGTCCGGGAAGGGCTGTCCACAGAAGGGCAGGCCGTTGACTTTGACAATCGCACGCTCGATCCCGACGGATGGGCCGGTGAGATGCTGATCCTCGAAAACGCACAAGAGCAGCCGGTGACAAGGGAAGAAACGGTGGCGACCACCCCGACAGCAGTCGCCAGTCTGCCGGACTGGGTACGTGGCAAGCCGTCGGCTGAACCGGTGCCACCGCGTCCGCTTGCGCCCAGCGCGCCGGAAGAGGAAGACCCGCCGGCCCGATCCCCCCTTGGCCAGCAGAGCACCGGACGCTACCGGCGCGGGATCCTGGTCCACCGGCTGTTGCAGACCCTGCCGGATCTGCCCCCGGAGCAGCGGGAAGAGGCCGCGCGTCGTTTCCTGGCACTGCCCGGCCATGGTCTGGACGCGCCCCAGGCGGATGAGATTGGACGGGAGGTCACAAGAGTTTTGACCCACCCCCAACTGGCACCCGCCTTTGGCCCCGGCAGCCGGGCCGAGGTACCCATCGTCGGCATGGTGAAAAAAGACCTGTTTTCACCCCAGGTAATCTCCGGCCAGGTTGACCGGCTTCTGGTCACCGACGACCAGGTAATTATTCTGGATTTCAAGACCTTGCGCCCCAGCCCCATGGATCCGGACAAGGTGCCGAAAGCCTATATGAAACAGATGGCGGCCTATCGGGATGTGCTGCGCCAGCTTTACCCGGACAGGCCGGTTCGATGCGCACTGATCTGGACGGAAGGACCAAAGTTGATGTTCCTAGATGATGTGCATCTTGACCGCGCGTGAAACCATACCTAGATTCAATCGAGGTTCCGACGGAAACACTCCGTCACCCTAGAACAGAATTCATCGGGGTGATCACCGCTATCGCCCCTTAAGGCCCAGGCGCAGGCAATACCGTTTAGGGCCGCAACTTGGTAAGGATTAAATTTATGACCACCGTTAAAGTGACTGACGACGATTTTGAGAGCGCCGTCCTCGATTCCGACAAACCGGTACTGGTGGACTATTGGGCAGAATGGTGCGGTCCTTGTAAGATGATCGCGCCGGCTCTGGACGAACTGGCCGCCAGCATGGGTGACAAGGTCACCGTGGCCAAACTGAATATCGATGAAAACCCGAACACACCGACCAAATTCGGCGTGCGCGGCATCCCGACCCTGATGCTGTTTAAGGATGGCCAGGTTGTGGCGACCAAAGTGGGTGCTATGCCGAAAAGCCAACTGGAACAGTGGGTTGAATCCTCGATCTAAGATCCGGGATTAAAGCTTATTGTTGAGAGCCTCGCCCGGAAACGGGCGGGGCTCTTTTATTCTTTTGACCGGCCATCATTTACCGGCCATAACCCCAACCGGCCGCTGTCCAAGGCGGTTTAACCATTTTGACTTTAACCCATCAGGGAGTCCAAACCCCATGAACGGGACTTACAAATCCGGTCCGACCCCGACCAACCGCATCTTTTCCGGCGTCCAGCCCACGGGCAATCTGCATCTGGGCAACTATCTGGGTGCGATCCGCAACTGGGTGCGCCTGCAGGCGGATTATGAATGCGTCTTTTGCGTGGTCGACATGCATGCCATCACCATCAAGCAGGATCCGGTTGAATTGAAAAACTCGATCCGGGAAGTCACCGCAGCCTATATTGCCTGCGGCATTGACCCGGAAAAGAACATTCTTTTCAACCAGTCGCAGAACCACTCTCATGCGGAACTGGCCTGGATCTTCAACTGTGTCGCGCGCATGGGCTGGTTGAACCGGATGACCCAGTTCAAGGAAAAGGCGGGCAAGAACCGGGAGAATGCCTCGACCGGCCTGTTTGTCTATCCGAACCTGATGGCGGCGGACATCCTGGCCTACCGGGCGACCCATGTGCCGGTCGGCGAGGATCAGAAACAGCATCTGGAACTGACCCGCGACATTGCCACCAAGTTCAACAATGATTTCGAAGCGGAAGATTTCTTCCCGCTGCCGGAACCGGTGATCATGGATACCGCCGCCCGGATCATGTCCTTGCGCGACGGCACCAAGAAAATGTCCAAATCCGACCCGTCCGAATATAGCCGCATCAATGTGGCCGACGGCCCGGACGAAATCGCCCAGAAACTGCGCAAGGCCAAAACCGATCCGGAACCGCTGCCGACCGAGGCAGAGGGCTTGGAAGACCGCCCGGAAGCCAAGAACCTGATCGGTATTTACGGCGCACTGTCCGATTTGACCATGGAAGAAACGCTGAAAGCGGTCGGCGGAAAACAGTTCAAGGATTTCAAGACCGACCTGACCGATCTGGCAGTCTCCGTCCTGGGTCCGATCGGGGATGAGATGAAACGACTGATGGCCGATCCGGCCCATCTGGACGGTATCTTGTGCAAAGGCGGCGAAGACGCCCGGAAAATCACCCAGCCGATTATGCAGGATGTCTATGACATCATCGGATTTGTCCGGCCTGAGTAAAAGCCGGATCAAGGCAGAAACCAAGAAGCGCGGGATAGTTTTCCCGCGCTTTTTCATTTCCCCCCAAAATACGCCGTCGGCGGTTTGCCAAGCGTGCGTTTGAACATGGCGATAAAGGCGCTGGGGCTGTCATAGCCCAGGTCCAGCGCCACATTGGTGACCGGCTCGCCCAATGCCAGGCGTTCCATCGAGGCCATCAACCGACATTGCTGGCGCCATTGTCGGAAGGTCACCCCAAGCTCTTTGGTAAAAAGCCTGGCCAAGGTGCGGCTGGAAGCACCGCTGATCCCGGCCATTTCCTCCAGACTGCGATTGTCACCCGGATTTTCAACCAGCGCCTCCGTGATCCGGCGCAGCCTGGCATCCTGGGGCATGGGCAGATGCAGCGGCACGGTCGGCGCGGCCAGGATCTGGTCCATGATCACCTGCATCAGGCGGCCATCCTCACCTTCGGTATCATAATCCTCGCGGATCGAAGCGGCATGGATCAGAAGCTCCTTTAACAAGGTGGAAACGGTCAGCACACAACAGCTTTCCGGCATGCCCCGGGCAAAATCGGTATCCAGATGCAGGCTGCGAAACTTGGCCCCATGAGGGGCATAGACCTCGTGATCGGTGCGGGCCGGGATCCAGACCGCGCGTTCCGGCGGCACCACCCAGCTGCCCTGGCTGGTATAAACCGCCAGCACCCCTTCCGATGCATAGGCGAGCTGACACCATTCATGACTGTGCGGCAGGACACGGCGGCCCGGGCGCATATCACTGGCGCGTACCCGGACCGGACGGGCCATCGCATGCTGGGAATCCTGCGGCAGTGAGACCAGCGGCACATCGGAACCGGCCGGCGGGTCTTCCGGAATCAACTTAGTTTTTTGTCCGTTTGTCGACATCATATGGCATGATAGCGCGAGACAGCCGCGCCTGCCATCCCTATTGTGGGGCCAATCACAAAACAGAAGAAGATGGAAACGGGCTTTTATGAAACCGCTCTCGCATTATCTGAAGCCGGAGGTCTGGCGGACGCCGGAAGGCTGTCTGATCATACTATCCGCTGCCATGCCGCTCTCCTTTGCCACATGGATGAGCCTTTTGAATAACTTTGTGGTGGAAAAAGCTGATTTCGGCCTGGCCGAGATCGGCATTTTGCAGTCTGTCCGGGAAATCCCGGGCCTGCTGGTGGTCAGCTCGCTCCTGTTCCTATTGTTCCTGAAGGAACGGACCTTTGGGTTGATGGCGTTGATCCTGCTGGGGCTGGGCGTTCTGGTCACCGGTTTTTTCCCCAGTGCCTTTGGCCTTTATGTGACCACCGTGATCATGTCGGTCGGCTTCCACTATTATGAAACGGTGCAGATGTCCCTGACCCTGCAATGGGTCGACAAGGAACAGGCCCCCATCTCCATGGGGCGTCAGATCTCGGCGCGCTCCATCGCCTCGATTGTTGCCTATGCGGTGATCTGGCTGGTGATGACCTTCTTCGGGCTGGATTACGAATGGGTTTATGTGGCCGGTGGCGCCATGACCATTTTATTGGTTTTATTCGTGATTTTTGCCTTCCCCAGTTATCAGGCAAAAGAGGTCCAGCATAAGAAGATGATTGTGCGCAAACGCTATTGGCTGTTCTACGCGCTCACCTTCATGGGCGGCGCACGCCGGCAGATCTTTGTCGCCTTCGCCGGTTTCATGATGGTGGTCAAGTTTGATTATTCCGTTGCCGAAATAACCATGCTTTACCTGATCAACCAGGCTTTCAACTTCTGGCTGGCCCCCAAGATCGGCCGTTTCATCGCCAAATGGGGCGAACGCCGGGCGCTCATCTGGGAATATGTCGGTCTGATCCTGGTCTTTTCCGGTTACGCCCTGGCGACAGAGGCCTGGATGGGCGCGGTTCTATACGTACTGGATCATCTGTTCTTCTCTTTTGCCATTGCGCAGAAAAGCTATCTTCAGAAGATCGCGGATCCGAAAGATATTGCCTCCACCGCTGGTGTCAGCTTCTCGATCAACCATATTCCGGCAGTCTTCATCCCGGTCATTTTCGGCCATGCCTTCCCGGATGAAGCCATGTGGATGGTCTTTGCCGCGGGTGCAGGCATGGCGGTGATTTCACTGCTGCTTGCCTTTAACGTGCCCCGGGACCCGAGACCGGGCAATGAGGTGATCATCGGCAACAGCCGCGCCATACCCCAGCCAGCGGAGTAAACGGGAACTTAATCACTGGGCTTTGCGATGCCCTTGGGTCGGCCCGCCGGATTTTCCCTCCCGGCGGGCCGATCATTTTTATGTCACCACCCATGAGATTGCTGCACGGATTTCAGAAAAGATGATAAGCTTTTCCGAACCTTAAGCGGATGGGCGTGACATGGAGCTAACCAGTACTGTTTCCCTGATTCATATGTGGGCAACCTTCTTCTTCATTGCCCTCACCATCCTTCTTTATATCTGGGAAAAGCTGCCGATCGAGCTTTCCTCAGTCCTGGCGCTGGCATCCATGATCACGCTGTTTCATCTGATGCCGCTGAAAGCACCGGATGGCACGAATATGCTGGATGCCCATGCGCTGTTGGCCGGTTTTGCCAATCCGGCGCTGATCACGGTCCTATCCCTGATCATTGTCGGCCAGGCGCTGGTCGCCACCGGCGCACTCAACCAATTGGCCACCCGCCTTACCCAGGTCAGCCGAGGACGTTCCGTGCTGGCTTTTGTGCTGATCTTGACCGGGGTCTGCGCCATTGCGGCCTTTCTCAATAACACCCCCGTCGTGGTGATCTTCATCCCGATCCTGATCGCACTGGCAGGCCAGTCCGCCTACAGCCTGCGCCAGGTGATGATGCCGCTCAGTTTCGTTTCCATCCTGGGCGGCATGACCACATTGATTGGCTCCTCCACCAACCTGCTGGTCTCCCGGTCATTGACCGAATTAGGGATGGAGCCGCTACATTTCTTTGAATTCACCCCGATCGCGGTGATCCTGGCCGCCATCGGGCTTGGCTATGCGCTGTTTATCCTGCCCCGGCTGTTGGGGCGGGAAAGCGTCTCCGGCGGTTCCCTGCTCGACACTGACGGGAAACAATTTCTGGCCCATCTGCATTTGCCCGAGGGATGTGCCCTGATCGGGGCTAAGCCTGTGTCCGGCCATTTTAGCGACCTGCCGAATGTCACCGTTTTGATGATCCTGCGCGGGCCGGATAGTTTTTATCCACCTTTTGACCAGACCCCGCTTGAACCGGGCGACATTCTGGTTGTCGCCGCCACCCGGGAGATACTCACCAGTCCCGGCCTGCTGGAACTGGGCCTGGTCCCGGAAGAACAACAGGCGGCGGACGCAAAAGGCATGCAAGGGGCCTCGGCCCACCGACAGGTGGTGGAAGCCATGATCACACCCGGCAGCCGCCTGACCGGCGGCACCATCCGCGGGACTCGTTTCGAAAACCAATATCGCTGTCTGGTGATCGGGTTGAAACGGCGCGCCCATATGGCCCGGTCCTCGATCAATGAAATCCGCCTGCAGGCCGGCGATATCCTTCTGCTCCATGGCAGCCACGAACGGATCGATGCCTTGCGCAACAATCCTGATCTCGCGCTGCTCCAGCAATCGAAAAAAGACCTGCCCGCCCGTATTCATGCCAAACGGAGCCTTGCGATCTTTTGCACCATGATCGCGCTGGCCATCTCTGAAATCCTGCCGATTGCCATCGCGGCGCTGGCCGGGGCTGGCCTGATGGTTCTGGTCGGCTCGATCCGGCTGAGTGTTGCCTTGCGCAATATCGATTTCCGGCTGGTCTTCATCATTGCGACGTCACTCGCCCTGGGTACTGCGTTAGAACTGACCGGCGGCGCTGTTTACCTTGCCGAAAAGGTGATCATCGGTCTATTGATGGGCCAGGGGCCTGCGGTCCTTCTCAGCGTGCATTTCCTGATCGTGATGATCTTCACAAACCTGATCAGCAACAATGCCTGCGCCGTGCTATTCACGCCCATCGGGGTGCATATCGCGCTCGCCACCGGGCTGGATCCGCATATTTTCGCCATTGCCACCCTGATTGCAGCCAACTGTTCCTTCTGCACACCAATCGGCTATCAGACCAACCTTCTGGTCATGGGGCCGGGGCGCTATTCCTTCCGTGATTTCCTGAGGCTGGGCACGCCGTTGGCGCTCTTGATCTGGCTGAGCTATTCCCTGATAGCGCCCCTTTGGTATGGGTTCTAGGCCGGGTGCGGCAAATGGCCAATTGACTTGCCAGCATACAAAGGGTATTTCCCCGGTGCGTCTAGGAAGACACATCAATAAATGC
This sequence comes from Aestuariispira insulae, assembly GCF_003385955.1. Lineage (GTDB taxonomy): Bacteria > Pseudomonadota > Alphaproteobacteria > UBA8366 > Aestuariispiraceae > Aestuariispira > Aestuariispira insulae. The sequence goes on along the minus strand of NZ_QRDW01000003.1, from coordinate 193,806 downwards.
CGTGAAAACGCGGCCGTAAAGTGGGCAAATATTATGTTGGAAGTTGTCAAAGAACATATGAAGGCTGTTCTGCTGGTTCTGGTCGGCCTGATCGTGATTGCGGGCTATGCAGCCGGCATGGTTTTTGGTGTCGAAGCCGTCTTCTGGCTGGCCATGGCCATTTTCCCCCTCTGTGTATTCAATCTGTTCTGGTGGTCCTCCCCGAAGGGCTGCGCCTGAGCCGCCTCGCCCTGCGGCAGGCTGTCACAGGGAATGCTTTCTTGATTTGAATCAAGGAAGCGTTTGTTGCTGGCCCATACAATCCTCCTCAGAAAGCAACAATGGTCTGCAGACTGAGGAGTAGACAAATGGCCGAAAATCTCAAACCCATCATTCTCGCGCTTGTCGGTGTGATCGTTATCCTGGGTTATGCCGGGCTGATGATGTTCGGCTTCGAAAGCCTGGTTTGGGCCGGTCTGGTGTTAAGCGGGGTCGTTTCCGTCCAGATTGGCATCTGGAGCTTTTCCAAGCTCTGACACCCGCACAAGAACCCGGCCCTGTTTTCAGGCTTGCCGGAAAGGGAGCCATTCCCCACATTGGGGAGAGTGACCTCTTTTCCGTCGGAGCCTGGAAATGCCGTTCCTGGGACTTTTCCTGATCATCTTATTCGCCGCAGTCATTTTTGGGCCCGGCCTATGGACCAAGCGCGTCCTGGCGCGCCATAATGCCGACCGGCCCGACTATCCCGGCACCGGCGGCGAATTGGCCCGGCATCTGCTGGACGGCTATAAACTGTCCCATATTCCCGTGGAAGTGACCGACCAGGGGGATCATTATGACCCCATCAACAAGGCCGTGCGCCTTTCCAAGGATTATTACCACGGACGCTCGCTGACCGCTATTGCCGTCGCCGCCCACGAGGTCAGCCATGCCATCCAGGACCGGGATGGGTACAAACCGCTGGCCCGGCGCACCCAGTTGGTCAAATCCGTCCGGATCTGGCAGCAGATCGGCAATGTGATGATCGTGGTGGCCAGTATCGGCTCGCTCTTCATCGCAGGGCCGCTTGCCTTCGTAATCGGTCTTTTTGGCTTCCTGCTGACCGGTTTATTGGGCGTGATAGTGCATCTCTCGACCTTGCCGGTGGAAATTGACGCCAGTTTCAACCGGGCGCTTCCCATTCTGGAACATGGCGGCTATCTGCCAAAGGATGACCTGCCGGCGGCGCGGGAGATCCTCAAGGCCTGCGCCTATACTTATGTGGCGGCGGCCCTGGGGTCGATCCTGAATCTTTTGCGCTTGCTTCGGCGCTAAATCAAAAGACCCGACAATATTTCCAGCTATTCCGATTCAGGGTAATCAACCCGTCGGTAATTCAGTTGCACCGGACGTGATTGGAGTTTCTCTATCAACTCCAGTGGAACACCTATCTTTTCCATGCTTCCACTCAAATCACGTTCTGAGAGAACAGATAGAAGTGCGAAATGCCCGTCTTCAGTCCAGTTATCCTGGTTTACTACCACAGTCCCAAGATCAAGAACTTCACCTGCATTGATTTCAACCTCACCAATGGGGAGATCTGATCGAACCATATGATAGTCATATTTTTGGAACCAATATCCTATTTCCGGCAGCTTATATTTGCCGGGTGAAACAACAAAATAACCACCGCCAACAGAACTAATCCATTTTTCCGGCAACGCACCGTTTTCATGAGCCCAGGATAATGGAGAATACTGGCTTGCAAGCTTATAAACCGGGAATTTCCGGGAAGAAGAATCATCCTGCCATCTCGCGGATTGGATGGAATCTTCAACCAACGTCACACGCCACAGAAAATCATAAGTCCCCCGCGATTCACCCCGAGACCCCAGGTATACCAAGGCTTTTTCACCGTTGATAACCTGTTGATACTGTTCTGCGGTCGGCCGCTCATACGTAAATTCCCTCTTGCAACCAAGCAGAACAACAAAGCCAAGCAAAAACAGAGTTGCTTTTGGTAATTTCAACTTCATCTCTATTTCCTGAAAAGAAGACCCGGGCTTAGGCCTGTTTAGGCAACATGCCCTTCATATCCCGCTTGCCAAAGAGATGGATATGCAGATGCGGTACTTCCTGATGCGCATCGCGGCCATGGTTGGCCAAAATGCGATAACCGCTTTCCTGTAGATCCAGCTCCCGCGCGACCGTGCCCAGCGCCCGGATGTAATCCGCGATCTCCGCATCGCTGGCATTGGCCGAAAAATCGTCCATGGAGACATAAGCCCCTTTGGGGATAACCAGCACATGCACCGGGGCCAGGGGATTGATATCCCGGAAAGCCAGCGCATGCTCGCTTTCAAAAACCTTGTCGCAGGGGATCTCGCCCCGGAGGATCTTCGCGAAGATGTTCTGGTCGTCATAGCCCATGATCGTCATTCCCCTGTTTAGAATTCAGCCCTTGCGGGATTTTTTCTCATCAATGCCGGATATGCCGCGGCGGCGCGCCAATTCATCAAACACATCATCAGGGGCAACCCCCTGGTCCGCCCAGAGCACCATCAGATGATAAAAAAGATCGGCGCTTTCCGAAACCAGCTTATCCCGGTTGCCCTTGACCGCCTCAATCACGGTTTCCACCGCTTCTTCACCCAGTTTCTGGGCAATCTTGTCCGTGCCCCTGGAAAACAGGCGCGCAGTATGGGATTTCTCCGGATCCCCGCCCTTGCGGGAAACGATCTCATCATAAAGATCATCGAGGATTTTCCAGTTTGCGTGTTTCTTGCTCACGGGCGGTCTCCCTGAAAACTAATTCAGCTCTATGGATTCAAGAATTCTCATAGCAGTTTCAACATCCAGTTCCTTCTGATCCGCAGAAGAATAATAATTGAATGTCAGCATCCTGCCTTTATAGGAGGTAAAAGCCGTAATATTGCGGGACCGCTCCCCCTCGTCCGTACTTTCCTTATCCAGTATGGCAAATTTGCGGCCGTTAATCTCACGCAACTGCTCTTCATGAAAAACAACATCGCTCTCGTTCCACCAAATGAGAAACTTGGTCGCCTGCATCGGAACGCTGTAGCCGAACAATTGCTGTTCCACATCAGCCTTTCTCATCGGCTCATTCAAAAGCGCTAGGACCATATGATCTTCACGGACCGTGCTGGAAATAATAATGGCATCCCCCAAGTCATAAAACGGGTGATCTTCGTTTTCATTTTGGAGAGGCATAAGGTAATAGCCTTTAGGTACCGAGATCATTAGATCTCCATCCCAAAGGGAATGCTGGTCCCACTCCTCTGCCCGGCAAAGAGTGGAAAACAGCGATATACACACCAGAAAAACCAGCAGAAAAGTCTGGTAACACCGTGCTCTTGACTGAAGGTGGGCCACTTGTCTCATGCCGTTTGAACAGGCCGGATCTTGACCCCGGCGGCCGCCATATGGGCCTTGGCTTCAGCGATGGTATATTCACCAAAATGGAAGATCGAGGCCGCCAGCACAGCAGAGGCATGGCCCTCTGTCACCCCCTCCACCAGATGATCCAAAGTGCCGACCCCGCCGGAGGCGATCACCGGCACGGAAACAGCATCAGAGACCGCGCGGGTCAGCTCCAGATTAAAGCCTTGCTTGGTGCCGTCCCGGTCCATGGAGGTAAGCAGCAGCTCGCCTGCGCCCAGCTCGACCATGCGTTTTGCCCATCCCACCGCGTCAATGCCGGTGGGATTCCGGCCGCCATGGGTGAAGATCTCCCACTTGCCCGGTGCCACCGTCTTGGCATCCAGCGCCACCACAATGCATTGGCTGCCAAAACGTTCGGCAGCTTCTTTCACGAAATCCGGGTTATGCACGGCGGCTGTCATGATTGAGGCCTTGTCCGCGCCGGCCAGCAGAAGCTTGCGGATATCCTCGACCGTGCGCACACCGCCACCGACGGTGAGCGGCATGAAGACCTGTTCGGCGGTTCTTGCCACCACATCATAGATGGTATCGCGATTGTCAGAACTCGCGGTGATATCCAGGAAGGTCAGCTCATCCGCGCCGGCCGCGTCATAAACCTTGGCCTGTTCAACGGGATCGCCCGCATCCACCAGATCAACAAAATTCACGCCCTTGACCACACGCCCGTCTTTCACGTCCAGGCAGGGGATAATCCGGGTTGTCAGCATGGGCCTAACGCCTCTTCACGTCTATTCGTTTCAGTTCCGCAACAATTTCAGCGCTTCCGCCAGATCAATCTCGCCATCATAGAGCGCCCGGCCAGAGATCGCGCCCGCGATCACGCCGGTATCGCGCAAAGCAGTCAAGTCGCCCAGGCTGGACACCCCGCCCGACGCAATGACCGGGATTGAGGTTGCTTCCGCCAGTGCCTTTGTGGCCTCCACATTGGGGCCCTGCATGGCACCATCGCGGTCGATATCGGTATAGATGATCGCCGCAACACCGGCATCCTCAAACTTTTTCGCCAGATCAATGACGGTCACTTCGGTGGCTTCCGCCCAGCCTTCCACCGCCACATAGCCTTTGAGCGCATCAATGCCGACCGCCACTTGGCCAGGGAATAGTTTACAGGCCTCGATCACTACGGCAGGATCCTTGACCGCAACTGTGCCTAAGATCACGCGGGACAGGCCACGTTCCAGCCAGTCACCCACCTGATGGACAGATCGGATGCCGCCACCCAACTGCACCGGCATGGAGCTGTTTTTCAGGATGCTTTCCACCGCATCCGCATTGACCGGTTTGCCCTCAAAGGCCCCATTCAGATCCACCACATGCAGCCATTCAGCGCCGGCATCGGCAAAGGCCTTGGCCTGGGCGCCTGCGTCATCATTGAAAACCGTGGCCTTGTCCATGTCACCACGCAGCAGGCGCACGCACTGGCCGTCTTTCAGATCAATTGCCGGATATAAAATCATATTGCACGCGCCTTCAGGGTTTCCATTTGATGAAATTTTCAATGAGCCGCAGGCCCGTCGCCTGGCTCTTTTCGGGGTGGAACTGGGTGCCGACCATATTGTCCCGGCCGATCGCCGCGGTCAGGTTGCCGCCATAATCCACTGTCGCCAGCAGGTGATCGTTGCTATCCGGCACAAAGTGGAAGCTATGCACGAAATAGGCGTAAGCGCCGTGATCAATGCCGTCTAAAACCGCATGATCATGCAGGCCATGCAGCTCATTCCAACCCATATGCGGGATCTTAAGCGCCGGGTCGGCGGGTTCTATCGCCTTGATCCGCCCCCGGATCCAGTCCAGGCCTGCGGTTTCGCCAAATTCTTCGCCCACGCTTGCCATCAATTGCATACCGACACAGATGCCCAGGAACGGCCGACCACCCTCGATCACCACTTCATGCAGGGTCTCCTCCATGCCGGCAACCGCAGCCAGGCCCTTTCGGCAATCGGCGAATGCGCCAACGCCTGGCAGCACGATATGGCTGGCGGCGCGCACGGCGGAGGGATCACTGGTGACCAAAACCTGGTCATCACAGACATGTTCAAAAGCCTTGGCCGCAGACCGCAGGTTTCCCGAACCATAGTCGATAATGGCAACGGACATCTTCTAAGACCTCACTTTATGTAAGTGGGATTAAGAGACGGAAAAATCGCCTCTTTTGTCAGTATCAAAGGGAACCGCCGAGGGTTCCTTTGGTGGATGGGACGGCATCGGCCTTGCGGGGATCAATTTCGATCGCCACCCGCAGCGCCCGGGCCAGGCCCTTGAAACAGCTCTCGATGATATGGTGGTTATTCTCTCCATAGAGGTTTTCCACATGTAAATTCATGCCCGAAGCCATGGTAAAGGCCTGGAACCATTCCTTGAACAGCTCAGTATCAAAATCGCCCAGCTTCGGTTGGCTGAACTTCACCTTCCAGACCAGATAAGGCCGGTTGGAAAGATCGATCGCCACTCGGGTGAGCGTCTCATCCATCGGGATATAAGCATGACCATAGCGGGTAATACCTTTGCGGTCGCCAAGGGCCTTGGCCACCGCCTCACCAACCACATAGCCGCTGTCTTCGGTGGTGTGGTGGAAATCGATATGCAGATCACCCTGGGCCCGCAGGTTCAAATCCATCAGGCTATGGCGCGACAGCTGTTCCAACATATGATCCAGAAACCCGATCCCGGTGGAAACGTCATATTTCCCCGAACCGTCCAGATCGACGCTGGCGGAAATGCGGGTTTCATTGGTATTGCGTTCTACTGTCGCCTGGCGCATGGGCCTGATCCTTCACTTTATTGCCTTCCTGAATCTGAGTGCGTCATCTCACAAGACGCCGAACCCGGCAGGACGCGGTTTTTTAGCAGTCCTGCCCAGGAGTTTCCAGCCACCATGCGGTTAAAAATGTGAAATAACCGGCCTCAAGCGCACGCATGATCGGAATAATGTGAGCATTAAGCCCCTATTCCGCAGCCAATCATTGCCCAAAACCGTGCCGGGATTGCCAGACAGCGCAAACTGGCTTAAAGAAATATTCTTTCGTTAGAAAACGAATATTTAATATTGGGGGAATACCATGAAATGGGTCAGCAGGCTGTTCCTGCTGACGATGCTGGGTGCGTTGACCAACTGCGCCGCCATCGTCACGGGTACAGATCAAGAAATCGAAGTCACCACACAGCCTGCGGGCGCGACCTGTCAGCTTTCCCAGGGCAATGAGCGGGTCAGCACCATTCCAAGCACGCCCAGAACCGTCAGCGTTGATCGCTCCTGGTCCGATTTATACATCACCTGTGAAAAGAAGGGCCATCTTCCGGAAACAGTTATGGTGCCGTCCGAATTGGAACCGGTAACATTTGGCAATATCCTCATCGGCGGCATTATCGGTTTTTCTGTTGATGCCGCGACCGGATCTATGCGCGAATATCCCGATGAACAATTTTTTGTCCTGGTACCCGGCGAGTTCAGTTCCGCACAAGACGCTCATGATTATTTCAACGAGCTTTCTGAGCTTGTTATCCGGCGCGAGATGATCAAAGAGGGCAAATTGAAGCGCACCTGCCTGAACTGGGGAGATGATGTGCCGGAATGCCAGGTGCAGGAAGAAGACATGTCTGATGCCCTCTGGAAAAAACTGGAGAAGGTTGAAGACAAGCGCCTGCTTGCTTTGGATCGCCTAACGGGCCGCGACAAAAGCCTGGCGGGAGGTTTGAAGCAAAAAGGAAACATGCCGGACAATCATCCCGTCCGGGAAGAAATACCTTCATCATCAAAGGCTGCCTCAAAACCGGTTAACCCCTACTATCAGCCCTTCCTCATCTAAGAGCGGCTTTATCGGGTTTCCGATCATCTGGGGGAAATGACGGAACTGTGATTTTTACGGCCTCATTTCCCCTCCCCCATTGACGTTTCGGGGGTGATCCCTCATATCCGGGACATGAGCGAACATAATTCAAATGCACCGGTTTTCCACGGCACCACCATCCTGTCGGTCCGCAAGAACGGCAAGGTTGTCGTGGCTGGCGATGGCCAGGTCAGCCTGGGAAACACGGTATTCAAGGCCAATGCCCGCAAAGTGCGCCCATTGGCCGATGGCAGTGTTTTGGTCGGATTTGCAGGGGCGACGGCTGATGCCTTCACCCTGTTTGAACGCCTGGAAGCCAAACTGGAACAATATCCACGTCAGTTGCAGCGTGCCTGTGTCGAGCTGGCCAAGGATTGGCGCACCGACCGGTATTTGCGCAAATTGGAAGCCATGATGGCGGTTGTGGACAAGGATATCTCCCTGATCCTGTCCGGCACCGGCGACGTGATCGAGCCCCAGGACGGCATTATCGGCATCGGGTCCGGCGGGGCTTTTGCGTTATCCGCCGCGCGCGCACTGATCGATGTCGAGGGCATGGAGGCGGAAGAGATCGTCCGCAAATCCATGAAGGTCGCCGCCGATATCTGCGTTTACACCAACGAAAACATCACGCTGGAAAGCCTTTAAACCATGACATCCTTTACCCCCCGTGAAATCGTTTCCGAACTGGACCGGTTCATTGTCGGCCAGGATGAGGCCAAGCGCGCCGTTGCCATCGCATTGCGCAACCGCTGGCGCCGGCAGCAGCTGACCGGCGAAATGCGTGAAGAGGTTTTGCCGAAAAATATCCTGATGGCCGGCCCGACCGGCTGCGGCAAGACCGAGATTGCAAGGCGTCTCGCCAAATTGGCCAATGCCCCCTTTGTGAAGGTGGAAGCCACCAAATTCACTGAAGTGGGCTATGTCGGCCGCGATGTAGAACAGATCATCCGTGACCTGGTCGAGATCGCCATCACCATGGGCACCGAACAGCAGCGCAAGGAAGTGAAGGCAAAAGCCGAAATGCATGCGGAGGAACGCGTGTTGGACGCGCTGGTCGGGGAAACCGCGTCAGAAAGCACCCGCCAGAGCTTCCGAAAGAAACTGCGCGAGGGCGAGCTGGATGACAAGGAAATCGAGATCCAGGTCCAGGAAACCAGCTCCATGAACATGCCGACCCTGGATATCCCCGGCATGCCGGGCGCTTCCATGGGCATGATCAACCTGAATGACATTTTCGGCAAGGCCATGGGCGGCCAGACCAAGCCGAAACGCATGACGGTGCGGGACTCTTATGAAATCCTGATCACCGAAGAAGCCGACAAGCTGGTGGATCATGATGGCATCGTCGCCCAGGCGGTTGAGAATGTTGAGCAGAACGGCATCGTCTTCATTGATGAGATCGACAAGATCACCATCCGGTCCGAACGCCAGGGTGGCGATGTGTCCCGTGAAGGCGTTCAGCGCGACCTGTTGCCGCTATTGGAGGGAACCTCGGTTGCCACCAAACATGGCACGGTGAAAACCGATCATATCCTGTTCATCACATCCGGTGCCTTCCATCAGGCAAAGCCCAGCGACCTGCTGGCCGAGCTGCAGGGCCGCCTGCCGATCCGGGTGAGCTTGAACCCGCTCACCGAGGCTGATTTCGGCCGCATCCTGCGCGAGCCGGAAAACAGTCTGGTCAAACAATATGTCGCTTTGATGGGCACCGAAGATGTCACCCTGGATATCCAGGAGACCGCCATCGACCGGATCGCCGAACTGGCGGCCCAGATCAACCAGACGGTGGAGAATATCGGCGCACGCCGCCTGCATACCGTGCTGGAGCGCCTGCTGGAGGAAATCAGCTTCACCGCCTCCGACCGGGGTGGCGAAACGGTCACCATCACCGCCGATTATGTCACCGAGCAGGTGGCCGATCTTGCAAAAGACACGGATCTTTCCAAATTCATCCTGTAGGGAAGAAATTTGGAAACAGAAAAGTGAAAAGGCCGGATTTCTCCGGCCTTTTCTATTTCCGGGCGGCATTCCCGAATTAAATTAGGCGCAGTCTTTAAGCGACAGCATATAGACCCCGACCGCATCATTGATGAAATCACGCAATTCCGGATTGAAAGGCCGTTCAATTTCTTCCGGCCACATTTCCATCTGGTCATACATGGTCTTAAGATTTTTCAGGAGATCCATATCCCCGCCTGTCTGGTCCCATAATAGCCCCCACCAGCGCTTCGCCAGATCCTGGACCGCCGGATCATCGGTTTCCAGCCCTAACAGCCGCTCGCCTTCCAGGACCAGCGGCCCCCAGGCCGCGTCATTTTCCCAGCCAAAGCCATGATCCCCGACCCCCTTGGCGATCACCTCGAACTGGGCATCGGTCAGATAGTTGCGATAGAGATCCTCTCTCGTCCTTACATTCATCTCGGTCATCCTTATCAGATGGCACAATTCCTCCATGGTGAGCACTTGTCCGTGCCCCACCCTGGTTTGCGCCCATTGCACGGACCGGATGGCCTCTTCCAGTTCATCCTTCTGGCGCAGCAGAAGATCCAGCTGAAGCGAAAGCACATCCGCGATTTCCGGAGAGGCTTGAGACGACAACACATGGATCTGCCTCAGGCTGAGGCCGATTTTCTTTAGAAGCGTGATATTTTGTACCCGCACCAGATCCGACCGGTTAAAGCGCCTTCGCCCGTTGGCCGGATCTCGGTTGGGCTCGATCAGGCCCTGCTCTTCATAAAAATGCAGGGTTCTGACGGATACGCCCGCTTCTTTGGCAAATTCACCAATCGTGATCCAATAATCATGCTGCATCGGTCCATTCCCTTTCTCCGATAAGCACACCGTGCCACCTGACGTAACGTGAGGATCAAGAGGGAATTTCAGTTTAATCGGGATCAGGTAAATCTGAAAGGCTCAGGCAAAGTCATTGCGCTGGGCAAATGCCCTGGCAAAAAGCAGCAGTAATTCATCCTTCATCGGCTTTTCCCGGGCTGCATCGATCATAACCCCGGCCAGAGCTCCGTAAACTGCCGTCCAGGCTTCCTTCACTTCTGGCGTGAATTTGGAGCCCAGCCCCTTTTCAAGGGTCCAGAGCAGAGCCGCCCCCACAGTCTGATAATGGGATTCCTGCACCCCATAATCCACATGCTTTTCCGCCAGTTTCCGGACCGTAGGCAGAACCGCTTCCAGGTTCCGCAAGCTTGCCACAGCCACACCGATGGTCGCCATCAGCTTACGCCCCTGTTCCTTCATATCCCCTTTGAACAGCGCTCTGGTGCCCGGATCAATTTCAAACAAGCGATCATAGAATAATGCCGCAGCCTGTTCCTTGATTGCGGCAACATCCTTGAAAGTTGTCTGGACAAGGTCGATTTGTTTCGGTGTCATAACAATTTCCCTGGCCGGTTGACGGGGGGACAGGATAAGAAAGGTCCGGTTAAGGAATCATAAAGAGGCAGGTTTCAAGGCCTCTCGAAGAGAAACCTCTATGTCTCCCGGTTTCTGATTTCATCGATTGCCTGCAGGGTGCCATCCAACTTTGCAGATAATTCGCTAATCTGATCACTCAGGACATGCTGGTCCACATCCCCTTTCATATGGCTTTCCAACTCCGCACAGATCTTACGCAATTGATCAAAACCAAGATTCATAGCCACCCCTTTGAGCGCATGGGCTTCCTTCCGTAACGCTTCACGTTCTTCCCGGTCGGCCAGATCTTTAAAAGTATCAATGATTCCATCTGTTTGCTGGATAAACAAATCCTCGCAATCCGGCAGTGCTTCTTTGACCGAAAAATACCTGGTTTCATCCACAACACGGTCCAGCGCCTTCTCCCCACCTTCCGGCAAACCATCATTCAATGTTGCGGAAACCAAATGACGGTTCGGTTCGGCCGATAATTCTGCCGGTGTTCCAAGCTGGCCCAGAACCTGTAAAAGATGGTCCATATTCAATGGCTTGGCACAAAAATCATTCATACCCACAGCCAGATATTGCCGTACATTCGAACTGGCTGCATCGGCCGTCAGCGCAACGATCGGAACGGATTGCAGGTCCGGATCCTGGAAGGCCCGGATCTGTCGGGTCGCCTCTATCCCGTCCATCACCGGCATATGGATGTCCATCAGGATCGCCCCATAGCGCTTGATCGACGCCATCTCGACGGCTTGCTTGCCATCGCAGGCCTCTTCAATGCTATAGCCGGCCGCCTCAAGCCTCTTGGCCGTCATCACCCGGTTGATCTCGATATCCTCTACCACCAGGATAGGGGCATCCATTGGCTTTATTTCGATGGAATTATTTTGGTTAGGCTGCAGAGCCTCTGCTTTTGGCAACTGAATTTCGAACCAGAAACTGCTGCCCACACCCAGTTCGCTTTCCACACCGATACGGCCATCCATCGCCTCCACCAGGAATTTGTTGATGGCCAATCCCAGACCGGTGCCGCCATATTGGCGTGTGGTCGACATATCCGCCTGTGTAAAGGCACCAAAGATACTCTCTTGCTTGTCCCTGGAAATCCCGATCCCGCTGTCTACGACGCAGAACCGCAATTTCTGGACAGAATCTTCGTCTTCCAAAACAATCACTTCCAGAAGAATGGTACCTTTTTGCGTGAATTTCGTAGCATTGGTCAGGAGATTCATCAGGATCTGACGGATCCGCACCGGATCACCTTCGGTCCATTGCGCAAGTCTGGGATCAATCTTCACCTCAAGGCGGTTTCCCCGCTCCCGGGCCTGCAGTGAAACGATACTATTCAATTCCGCCAACAGAGCACGCATATCAAAAGCTACGGATTCCAGACTGAGCTGGCCCGCTTCCACCTTAGACAGATCCAGAATGTCACCAATCAGGGCTGCCAGATGTTTTCCCGAAGAAACAATGGTTTGGAGGTAGTTATTCACCTGCCCTTTTAGCGGTGTTTCCTTATCCTTCAGCGCCAGCTCCGCATAACCGAGGATGGAGTTTAGCGGTGATCGAAGTTCGTGACTCATATGGGCCAGGAATTCCGACTTTGCCTGGCTTGCCTGCTGTGCCTGCTCCAAGGCTGTTTCCGCGTCGAGCTGTGCTGCCCGCAGCATCTTGGTCCGTTCCTTGACCAGACCCGCAATACGATCTTCAGTACGCGTGAGGGAAAGCAGGTAGAAGGAGAGCGATCCGCTGAGGATGGTCCCGATAACCAGGATCGCATAGGGTTGCCAATCCCAGCTCAGACCATGGGCAGGGCCCCGGCTTTCCAGGATGATCGTCCAATTGCGCCCACCCAGATAAAACTGGTGATGCACTTGATTTTGGCTGTCCGCCATGCCCGGTTTATGGTTGGAAAGAAAATCAAAGGGATCAGTGCTGAACAATAACCGTTTTTCCACCGGTGCATTATAATCCACAAGATGAAAACCGATACCCGACGGCAGGTTCGCCGCATGAAACACCGTTTCCAACAGGGTGCTTAAACGGTAAACGCCCAACGCATAGCCCAACAGAGTCTGCTGTTCCTCTGCCCAGACCGGCAGATAAATCAGTATCCCATCAATGCCTTCCGTATCCTGAATCAACTCAATCGGCTCGGTCATGGATAGGCCGCGGCGGGCCAAGGCATTTTCCATGGCAACGCGCCGCGCCGGATGGGAATTCAAATCAAAACCGACAACTTCTTCGTTGCCCTTTTCCGGCACAACGAAATAGACCGGCCGATATTCTTTCCTTTCCGCTGCAACCACCAGGTCACCGTCCCGCCATTCCTTGAACTGAAAATCCGGAAATCCGGACTCACGCGCCAATGCCTCATAAAAGGCGCGCTGATCAGCGCTGACCACCGGCACCCATTCCAGGGCCTGTATGGCGGGGCTTCTATCGATCCAGGGGCTGGTCATTTCCCTGAACATTTCCCGCGGCACATCGGGTTGAGCCTCAAACAGGGTTTTGACCGCATAGACCGGGACCAGGGACTGGTCCATATGCAGGCGCAGGCTGTTTTCCACGATCAATTGATATTGGTGCAATTCAAGTTTATCGGTCTTCGTGATCTGGTCATGGGATATCGTGGCCGCGGCAATGGACAATGACAGGCCCAGGGCACCCGCCCCCAGGGCCAGCATGACCCTGACCTGGCGTACCCGCTTGCTGACCCCTTCATTCTCATCGGAATCCCGGTCGAGAATTTTTTCCGTCAGGGTCGCAAGGAAAAGACCGGCAACCCCCATTAAGCTGAAATAGCCGTAAAACCGGATCAGGCTGCCCTGTTGATCACCTTGGATGAAAAAGCTGAGGCCGTTGGCCAGAAACAGGATCGCAGAAATGGAAACGGCAATATTAGCCAGGGCAACGCCCAACATGCCAAAGCGCAGCGCCCCCCAAAGTGCAAAAGGAAGGCTGACGAATATGAAGAGAAACTCCTGCCGGGCGAGAATATCGGAAAGATGCACGATCACCGAAATCGCAACTGCACCGGCAATCATAAAAAACAGCTCGGCATACCAGACAATCGACCGGTTCCATCCTTTGCCCTCAGACAGCAGGATTAGAAGCGGGGCAAATAACAAAACCCCAATCAGATCACCGACCCACCATCCCCACCAGATAGAGAAATACCCATCCCAATTGCCGATCAATGTGGCGGATACAACCGCAGCTCCGTTCAATGAGCTGATCAGCGGACTTGCCACCACTCCAAGCGACAGGAAGATCATCAGGCTGCGCAGCTTTTCCAACGGGTTTTCGTCAATCAGACGTCTCAGGACCCATGCACCGATGATCGCGGCAAGGCTGTTGCCGATGGTGATCAGGATCACCGTCTCCAGCGGCACTCCGGTGGTCATATTGACGGCAAAGGCCCCCAGCGCCACACCCGGCCAGGCCCGAATGCCCCAGCAGTAAAGTGCGGCCAGCGCAATACCGCTGGGTGGCCAGATCAGAGTAACCGTACTGCCGAAATAGGGGAATTGGAGACCGAAATAACCGGCGGCAAAATAGGCTAGTGCCAGCGCCAACATGCGCTCCACGGTGCCCGATATCGAAAATGAGGGAAGTGTTTTTCCCATATTGACGCACTAAACCCGGCTAGAAATCTCCCAATGGTCCTGACAGAGTGACAGCAAATCTTATAGAAAAGGTTAAGTTATTAATCATTTAAACGGGAACGCGCCACACTCTATTCAGGCTCAGCATCGCGGATCTGCGACAATAAGGAAACCAGTTCTTCTTCTTTCAACTGCGCGATCTTCCTGGATAGCAGATTTGCCAATTCGGTGGCCGCCGGCTGTAAACCGGAAGTATCAATCGTGACCTTGGGATGGGACAGATCCGCGAGCTTGCTCAATTCCTCGGCATCATCCCAGATAATGTTGAAATAGCCGCAGATCTGATGAATCAGCATCGGTGTGGGGCGGCCCCGTTTGCCATGTTCCAGGGCCGAGAGATAGGCAGAAGAGACATGAAGCGCCGCGGCCATATCCTTAAGAGTCACGCCTTTCTCGCGGCGCAATTCCCGCACTTTCCTGCCAAAGGGGGTCATCTCAACCCCCGCTGGCGCTTAATCAGCACATGCAGGGCCCCGCTGCCACCCTGATGGCGCGGCGCGTGGGTGAAAGAGATGATCCGGGTTCGGTTCGGCATCTGGTTTAACCATTGCGGCACAGCGTTTTGCAAGATTCCCTTGCCCTTGCCTGTCACCACCTGGACCATGCGTTTCTGATTGATATAGGCGGCTTCGATAAAGGCATTTAATGCCCGGTGGGCCTGTTCCTGGCTCATGCCATGCAGATCAATTTTGGCATCAATGGATAGCTTCCCCTTGCGCAATCGATCCGCCGTGCGCTTATCCAGCCCATCGGACTCGCCGTGGGACAGTTCACGCAAAGATGGTTGCACCGGCAGCGGTTTGGCGCCGGCCCCCTGCGCAATCGTTTTTTGGGGTTTCCGTTTGGACTTGGTGGCCGGTTTAGACGCCGGAACCGGCTCAGGCTGGCCAAATTCTTCCAGGAATGGGGAATATTCCCGCTCACGGTCGGCCAGCGGACTCACGCTATCGCTGACCGTTTTCCATAAACGATGGCCGTCTTCGCTATCCTTGTTTTTCTTTGCCATCCCCTACCAGAATAATATGCAACCGGTGCGGCCCATGCGCGCCCAGTAAAATGGTCTGTTCAATATCACCGGTCCGGGAAGGACCGGTGATCAGATTGACCGTCCGCGGCAGATGATCCAGCCCCTTATCCTTCTGGTGCTGTCTCAGCCGCTCCCAGGCTTCCTCATAGGCCCCGACGATCGCCTCTTCCGGCAAGACTACCATATGCGTTTCGGGGAGGAAATTAAGTGTGGTCGGCCCATCCGGGCCGGATAAAAGCATGGCGGTGCCGGTTTCCGCAATACCCGCAAAGGCCGCGGACAAAGAAACCTGATCATCCCCCGCTGTCGCACCGGTCAGCCGGGTCAGCGACGGCACCTTGTCCCAGGGCAGTGCATTCAGAAGATCATGATCAGCCATCTTGATCCGGGCGGGCAGGTTCTGACCTGCCAAATAACGGTTAATTGCTTCCGGCACGGCTTCCATATCCGCAACCCGGTCAATGGACGCCTGGACCCCTTCGGCCATGGCACAGAAAAGATCGACAAGGCCTTTCCCGTTCAATTGGCTGCGTTTGGGAATAAGACCGGCCTTTGGCTTAGTCAGCCGTTCTTCCAATGCCGAGCGCACCTCGCCCTGCACCTCGCCGCGCCCAAGGGAGCGGCGGATGGAGCCCAAAATCTGTCCACGCGCGCCACTCATTGCCCACTTCCTTCTTTCTCAGAGTTTTCCAGCCGCTTGCCGGGGCTGCGCCGACCGTTTTTTTCCGCCCATAGCTGTTGGAAGGTGCGGCCCCGCGGTACCGGCATGTCACGATGATCGGTCCAGCCCGAGGCCAGCGGCAATTTGGAAAATGTCCCGCGGCGACGGCCGATATCGCCCAAAATCCTGATACCGATCCCGGTTAGGGCCTGATAGAGGCCCGGCCGCCGTGCCAGGAAGGCCCAGGCTTTTAGCGCCCAGCGGGAGGTCCTGCTGGCATACCCTTTTTCAAATTCCTGCGCCCGGTAATGACGCATCATTTTCGGCAGGGGAATCCGCATGGGGCAGACCTGTTCACATCGTCCGCAGAAGGTGGAGGCATTCGGCAGCTTGCCGCCTTCCTCCACCCCAATGAAGCTAGGGGTGAGCACCGATCCCATGGGGCCCGGATAGACCCAGCCATAGGCATGGCCGCCCACCGCACCATAAACCGGGCAATGATTCATACAGGCCCCGCAGCGGATACAGCGCAGCATCTCCTGGAATTCGGTGCCCAACATGGAAGAGCGCCCATTATCCAGCAGCACCACATGATATTCCTCCGGCCCGTCAGGGTCTTCCGCCCGTTTAGGTCCGCTGGAAAAAGTGGTATAGGCGGAAAATTCCTGGCCCGTGGCCGATCGTGCCAGGACACGCAGGATGGCACTGGCATCCTCCAGGGTCGGCACAACCTTTTCCAGGCTGGCAATCACCACATGCACCTTTGGCAGGGTCTGGGTCAGATCACCATTGCCCTCATTGGTGACAATGACACTAGTTCCGGTTTCGGCTATCAGGAAATTGGCGCCCGTAATACCCACATCGCTGTCGATATATTTTTGACGCAAAACCTCCCTGGCCTCATGGATCAGCTGGGTCGGCTCGTCCAGGACCCGGTCCGGATCCAGCCCTTCATGCTTGTCACGGAAATTTTCCGCCACCTGCTCTTTGAGCACATGAATGGCCGGCGCGATAATATGGCTGGGGGCTTCTTTGCGAAGCTGGATAATATATTCGCCCAGATCGGTTTCCACCACCTCCAGGCCCTGTTTTTCCAGTGCTGCATTGAGGGCGATTTCTTCTGCCACCATGCTTTTGCCTTTGGTGACCATCTTGGCATTCACCGATTTGCAGATATCGCCAATGATATCACAGGCTTCCGTCGCATTCCTCGCCCAATGTACCTGCCCGCCCTGCTCTGTGACCTTCTCTTCAAACCGTTCCAGATAGAAATCGATATTGTCCAGCACATGGTTCTTGATATCGCGCGCCTGGTCCCGCAGAGCATCAAATTCCGGCAGCCGATCGGCGGCAGCCGCGCGCCGCTCGACAAACCCCACCTTCATCTTGGCCAGGGCCGTCTGAAGCTGTGGGTTTTTCATCGCCTGGTGGGCGTTTTCTTCGAAATTTCGGGATTTTGGTTCCATGGGTTAACGGCCCTCCGGCTCGCCAATCGCGGGCTGTTCACCCATGCCGGCCAGGATCTCCGCCACATGGCGAGCCTTGATATCATGCCCCTGGCGTTTAAGCTTGCCCGCCATATTCATCAGGCAGCCAAGATCACCCGCCACAAGAGTATCCGCGCCGGTTGCCACGATATCGGCGGTTTTCTCCTCCACCATCTTGTTGGATATCTCGGGATATTTGACACAGAAGGTGCCACCAAAACCGCAACAGGTTTCCGACCCCGGCAATTCCTTTAGCTCAAGCCCCTCCACTTTGGACAGAAGCGCGCGCGGCTGTTGCTTGACGGATAATTCCCGCAGGCCGGAACAGCTGTCATGATAGGTTATCTTTCCATCATATCTCGCTGATATATTTTCATATTTCAGGATATCAATCAGGAAGGAAACCAGTTCGAATGTCCGTCGGGACAGGTCCTGCGCCCGCTGAAACCATTCCGGATCCGTTTCAAAAAGCTCCGGATAATGCTGTTTGATCATCGCGGCACATGATCCACTGGGCGCGACCACATAATCAAAAGCCTCAAAAGCCTCAATGGTCTGGCGGGCAATGGCCCGACTGTCGGCATTGTCGCCGGAATTAAAGGCGGGCTGTCCGCAGCAGGTTTGGGCTTCCGGTACGCTTACCTCGCACCCCGCCTGTTCCAGCAGGCGCACAGCGGCAAAGGCCACCTGCGGTCGGAACAGATCCGCCAGACAGGTTACAAACAGGCCAACGCTTGGCACACCACCCTGGTCTATGGTCATGCTCTCTCTCCCGATCCGGACGGTTTGCCCATCCTGTTATCTTGTGGATCAAAGAGTAGTAGCGCGATTGGCATAAATTGGCAAAAGCGTAGAACTGGGTATTCACTTTAAATCAGTCTTTTGAAGACGATCAGGAACCAACCGTTTCCAACTTGCCGGCAAGGCTCTTGGGCAGCAGCAGATAATAGCGCCCGGGGCTTTTCATTTTGCCGGCATATTTCAACGCATCCGCACCATAGCCCCAGAAGAAATCACCGCGCACAACCCCTTTGATGGCGCCGCCAGTATCCTGGGCCACCATCAGACGGCGCAGAGGCTTATCATGTTCTGATGGCCAGACCGTATCCAGCCAGACCGGAACGCCCATGGGAATAAAACGCTTGTCCACTGCCAGGCTGCGACCCGGCGTCAAGGCAACGCCCTGAGAACCGATCGGGCCATCGCCCTTCAATTCGCGGAAAAAGATAAAGCGCGGGTTTACGGCAAAAAGCTCATGATGCTTGTCCGGATGGGCATCCAGCCATCTGCGGATCCCGTCCCAGGAAGCCTCATGGGGTTGCAGCTCCCCCTGATCGATCAGATGGCGGCCGATCGACTTGTAGCCATGACCGTTATGGGCGGCAAAACCGACCCGCATGACCGAGCCATCTTCCATAATCAGACGTCCAGATCCCTGAACCTGCAGCAGGAAAAGATCCACCGCATCCTTCGCCCAGGCTATTTCCAGGCCCTTGCCGGAAAGCAGGCCTTTTTCAATATCACCGCGTTTCGGATAGGGGCGCACCCGGCCTTCATAGACCTGACCGATGGCCTGGCGCCCCTTCAGATCTTTGGAAAACTTGCCAAAATCGACGGAAACCAGATCATCCGGACGGGCATATAGCGGATAGGGATAGGCATCGGACGCCTGCTTTGCCCCCTTCAATTCCGCTTCGAAATAGCCGGTAAACAGGCCTTCGTCTTCGCCTGACGCGGAAGATGCTGCATATATATCAAAATGCTCTTCCAACAGGGTCCGCACCGCATCATCGGGCAGACCATCGGCCGCGGAAATCTCACCGCAAGCCTCATGCCAGTCCCCGGCAGTCATGTTGATGGCAGGACTGCCGATTTTCCGATCCGGCGGAAACGATAGAAATTTGTCGCAGCTGCGCTGCAGGGCGGGCCAGGCCTCTTTCTGATGATCAACCGACCAATCGGCGAGATCATCAAAACCGACCGCGGCCAGCACCAAACCTTCGGAAACGGTTTTTCCCTCTTTAGGTGCCGGCTGCTTGCCAGGCATCTGTTCGCAGGCGGCCAATCCTGCAACAAAGGTCAACAGGATCAGGCCATTAAACCGTTTCTTAAACATGGATTATTAGCTTCAGTTCGGGCTGCGGGTTGCCACAAGCACCCAGTTCGGATCTTTCGAACGGGTATCGCGGGAGAAGGTCCAGATATCGGTCACGGTGATCACCTTATGGTCATCGCCATCGGCGACACTGCCGTCCGGATTGAACAGCACATTGACCTGTTTGGAGATAATCTTAATGGTCACCAATGCGGTGCGGCCTTCCAGGCGCGCCTCCAGGAACTCTATATTGTCGATGCCGACCAAGGTGTCTTCGATCCGCTGCCCGGCCGCTTCACGATCCCGGATCGCCTTGGCGAAATTCTCAAAGACATCCGCGGACAAAAGCTGTTTCAGGGTTTTCTGGTCCCCTTCCACATAGGCCTGGAGAATCATTTCAAAGGCACCCGCCGCACCGTCCAGGAACTGCACCGGCCGGAAAGAGGGGTCCGCCTCGATCAGGGTCTTGAATTCCTCGCCCAACGGGCCCTGCAGCAGAGCTTCGTTCTTTTCATCCATCTGCCGCTCTTCCAAGGAAGGCAGATTAACGATGTTATCCTCATCCTGCTGGTAACGCTCATTGCTATCAGCCGGGCCAAAATCGGATGGCCGCCGTTCATGGCCCGTCCGTTTGCCAAGAACACTTCCCAGCCGGAAGATCAGAAAAACAGCAACTGCTGCGAGAAAGACGAGTTCGAGAATAGTACCGCTCATAAATAAGAACCTGGTCCTGTATGATTAACGGGTGTTTTTTACGTCCGCACCACGAAATCGGGACCCCTACCGCTTGTAACAGGCCCCTTGGACGCCTAGCTTAGTAGCTGTGTCCAAGACTTTAAGCCTGTCTCCGGCCGGAACCGTTTCCTGTAGGGTTTAGATAGGCTTTCCATTGAAAAAGAGCAAGATGCCGCTGCTAATTCTGTTTATTTTAGTCCCGATTATTGAGATTACCCTGTTTATTCAGATAGGGGAACAGATCGGCCTTGGCTGGACCATCGCCACCGTGATCATCACCGCATTTATTGGGACCCATCTGGTCAGAAGCCAGGGATTGCGCGCCCTTGCCAGCGCACAATCATCGCTCGACCAGCAAAAACTGCCGCTGGAGGAAATCTTCACCGGGCTTTGCCTGCTGGTTGCCGGCGCCCTGTTGCTGACACCTGGTTTCCTGACCGACGCCATCGGTTTCACCCTGCTGGCCCCGCCTTTCCGGAAAGTCGCCGGTAGGAAAGTGATGGATTACCTGAAGGCTCGGGGCAACGTCCATTTCCAGACCGGTCCTCGGGGCGGATTTGATTTTTCAGGCGCCCAGGGCCAACAATATCACCGCGGGCCCGGCGGCTCCGGCGATATCATTGAAGGCGAGTTCGAGGTCAAGAATGATGCCCACAATAGCGACCGGCCCGCCCACGACGAAAATGACCGCCTGCCGCCACGCAGCTAAGTAGGCAGTTAGGCCCGCATGATCCTTTATGGTGGCTGTTTACCGGTGTCCCGCAAACAGCCACACAAACGGTTGTGCCATTGATCGTCACATGCTAGCCACATGACAGCTCTATCGAAGAAACCATGATGAATTGAGGGAAGTATTAGCTTATGGCTGAAAGCGAAAACACCAATGTCGAAGCTGGCGGGGAAGCAGGCGAGCAGAAGGTACCGTTCAACATCCTGCTGCAATATTTGAAAGATCTGTCCTTCGAAAACCCGCAGGCACCGATCGTTTTCACCCGCGAACGCAAGACACCGCAGCTGGACGTCAAGGTTGATGTGACCGTTCAGCAGCTGTCCGACACGGATTTTGAGGTTAATCTGCACCTGAATGGTGAAGCCAAGGAAGACGATGACGCCATTTATCTGGTGGAAATGGTCTATGGTGGCGTGGTTCGGATCAATGATGTTCCCCAGGAAGTTTTGCAGCCGGTCCTGTTTGTCGAGATCCCGCGCTTCCTGTTCCCGTTTGCCCGGAATATCTTTGCTGAATCCGTTTCCAACGGCGGTTTTCCGTCAGTCATGCTGGCCCCGGTTGATTTCCTGGATCTGTTCCGCCGCCGTGTGGCTGCCGCACAGGCCGAAGCCGGTGAAAATAGCGAAGAAGAAGAAGCAACCGCGTAATACCAGTTTTGGCTGGATCCTTATCGATCCGGCCAAACGGCATTCAGCGATCATTCATAATCCCCGGGTCCGATTTCCCGGGGATTATTTTTGTTCACTCCCGGTTCCAGATCGGTTCGGTGATGCTTTCAAGGAAGGCGGCATGGGCGGCAAGTTCCGCATCCAACGGCGCATGAGGCCGGGCTTCCCTGACCGGACGGCTAATGGTCACCTCTTCCTTGACAGCACCGCTCGATGCCTCTGCCTCTTCCGCGCTCAACTCAAGGCCTGGCTGACGACCTCCGGTCAGTTCCAGATAGACTTCCGCCAGAAGCTCGGAATCCAGCAACGCGCCATGGAAAGAACGGGATGAGTTATCAATCTCATAGCGACGACAAAGCGCATCCAGGCTAACCTGAGCTCCGGGAAATTTGGCCCGCGCAATGGCCAGGGTGTCGACTGCCCTGCTCATGGGCAACTGCTCATATCCCAGCCAGCCAAGTTCGGCATTGAGGAATTTCATGTCGAAGGCCGCGTTGTGGATCACCAGGTCCGCATCCCCGATGAAATCCAGAAAATCCCCCATGATATCATTAATGACTGGCAGCTTTTCCAAATAGTCGATGCCCAGGCCATGCACCTTGAACGCCTCTTCCGGCATATCGCGTTCCGGGTTGATATACTGGTGATAGGTCTTGCCCGTGGCCATGCGGTTGATCAGTTCGACACACCCAATCTCCACAATCCGGTCACCGGATTTGGGATCAAAGCCCGTTGTTTCCGTATCCAGCACAATCTCGCGCATCTGCCTCAAATCTTTCCCTTTTGCAGACTCTTGGTCTCTTCAATCAACCAGGCACCTTGGCCCGGCGGGGCCAATGAGCGCCTTTTCGGTGGACAGACTGCCTGACAATCGCCTGAATAGCCAGCCAGACCGGCCGTTTTCCAAGACCCGTTTCCAACACAATGTCCGCGCGTTGTCTTTTTTCCCGATCCGGCATCTGCTGGGTGCGGATCCGGTTCAGTTTTTCAAGGCTCATGCCAGGCCGGCGCAGGACCCGGCTTTCCTGCACGAACGGCGGAGCCGTGACAAGCACAGTCAAATCACAATCGCGATCCCCCCCCGTTTCAAACAGCAATGGCACATCCAGCACCACCAACGGGCGGCCCTGCAACGCCTGCTGACGCAGGAAATGCTCCCTCTCCTGCGCTACAAGCGGATGCAGAATACCTTCCAAGCATTTTAACGCTGCGGGATCCCCAAAAACGCGACTGCCCAAAAGCGCGCGGTCTATCTGCCCGTCACGGGCGACGCCTGGAAACGCCCTTTCCACAAGGGAAACAGCACGGCCACCATGCGCCATCAGCTTATGCACTGCCGCATCGGAATCCTGCACGGCCACCCCCAAGCGCCGGAACATGGAAGAGGCCGTGCTTTTCCCCATTCCGATCGATCCTGTCAGCCCGATGATGAACATGTTTTATCCAGGTTTAAAATTTACAGTTAATGTTTTACTTTAAAAGTGATGGATGAACTGAAAACACTGCAGGATGGCCTTATTAGTCCTTACGGGGACTCATTTATTAGGCATGTTACGCAATTCCTGCCAGCACGTATTTCCTCAGCGCATCCGTCACCATTGGTTTTTCCATTGGCCGGAACCAGGCCTCGAAGCCAGGCACCGCCTGATATAAAAGCATGCCCAGTCCATCAACCACCTTATTGCCCCTCTCCCGCGCCTGCCGGAGCAAATCAGTCATCAACGGATTATAAACGATATCCGTGACCAGACATTCCATGGGCAAGTCCGACAGGTCCACATGCAGTGGATCCTGACCTTTCATGCCAAGGGAGCTGGTATTGACCAATAATCCTATATCGGGCAGTAAAGCCGGCAGATCGGACAAAGGCCCGGGCAAGATCGGCCCCCCCAGATCCCTGGCCACGGATTGCGCCCGTGACACTGTTCTGTTCAGCAAGTGGATTTTCGGAAAACCCAACTCTTCCAAGGCGGTGCAAATTGCGCGGGATGCGCCGCCAGCACCGATGACCACAGCGGCCCGTTCTTTTGGCCCCGCCGCAATTTCACCGCTCGCCAACAGATTTTGCTTAAAACCATAGTGGTCGGTGTTGGATCCCAGGATTAGACCCTGATCATCGACAATCAAGGTATTTACCGCCCCGATGCGCAGCGCCAGATCGTCAATCTTGTCACAATGATCCATGACCGCCTCTTTATGCGGGACCGTGACATTCACGCCTTGGAAACCGTTTTCCGGTAGGGACCGGACAAAACTCGCCAGGTCTTCCGGCACAACCGGTACGGCATCGTAACGACCATGGATCGAAAGTTGATCAAGCCAGAAACCATGCAGTCTGGGTGAGAGGGAATGTGAAATCGGCCAGCCGATCACCCCGGCTTTCAAGATATCCTGGCTCATGCTTTCAGAGCTCCGTTAGCCCGGAGGAAGTCTAGCAGTGGCAGCAAAGGCAGGCCCAGCACCGTGAAATAGTCACCGCGCACCGCGGAAAACAGTTGTGCGCCAAGGCCTTCCAGACGATATCCGCCAACGGAATCACAGATTTCTGTGCCGCACTCCCCAATATACCAATCCAGGAAATCATCAGAGAACGGACGCATCACCATTTCCACCGGGTCATTCAGATGCCAGAGAACCTCATCATCGCGCATGACGCAAACCGCGGCATTCAGCCGATGGGTCTTGCCGCGCAGAGCCATCATATGGCCACGCGCCTGGTCCATATCCACAGGCTTATCAAACCAGATACCGTTGCAATCCAAAGTCTGGTCGCCCCCGATTACAAAAGCCCCCGGATGGCGGCGCGAAACCGCGCGGGCCTTTAATTCGGCGAGCGTCTCCGCCACCTGGACTGCGGTCGCACCTTCTGCTTTCAGGCTTTCCTTGACACCATCTTCATCCAGATTGGCCGGATCACAAAAGACCGAAACCCCTGCATCCTCCAACAGTTTCGCCCGGGTTTTACTGGCGGAAGCCAGCACCAGCTGGGTCATTGTTTCGTTTCCCTTCTCTTGGCATCACGCAATTCCCGCAGGCGCACAACGGCCGCGGCGGTTTCCTCAATGGATCGCCGGGTTACATCGAGAACCGGCCAACCTTTGTCGGTGCAAAGCCGGCGGCAGGCAATCACTTCCTTTTTGACCTCATCCAGGTCGACATAATCCGTTTCCTCATCATCTGAAATCATTCGTAAACGGCTGCGGCGCAATTGCACCAAGCTGCCTGGTTCCTTGGTCAGACCGACAACCAGAGGACCATTCACCCGGTTATCCAGGGCTTTCAGCTCTTCCGGAACCAATCCAGGCACAAAAGGCACATTGCCGGCCTTGATCCCGCGGTTGGCCAAATAGACACAGGTCGGTGTTTTTGAGGTCCGTGAAACCCCCACCAAAATCACATCGGCGGCATTCAAATTCCAAAGCCCCTGGCCATCATCATGGGCGAGGGCAAAATGCATGGCATCGATCCTGGAGAAATACTCCGCATCCAGGCTATGCTGGCGGCCAGGCTCACCTTTGCTTTTCACCCCTAGGTAATTGATCAGGAAATTGATCACCGGATCCAGGATCGAAATGCAGGGAATGCGATAACGGCGGCAGGCGGCATGCAGGGTTTGGCGCATCTCGTCATTGACCAGGGTATACATAACAACGCCCGGTTTTTCCTTGATCTGGTCAATCACTTTTTCAAGCTGCGCGACAGTCCGCATGAGCGGCCATTGATGTTCTTCCGCCTCGACCCCTTCGAACTGGGAGATACAGGCTCGGGCAATACCATGGACGGTTTCACCGGTTGAATCCGATACAAGATGGACATGGAATTTTGTCAATATCTGACCTCGCCTGTTCCTGGGAATGCCAAGGATTCCGCTGTTATCTTCCCCCGGAGACGCTTTTTCCGCCCCAGTTGGATAACTAACAGGGCAACCCTGTGAATCACCTGGGGAAAAGAATCTGCATAACTTCATAGAGCAAACATGCGCACCTTATTCAACTTATTTCAGGTGTCTTTTTACGCCTATGAATAACTGTCATCCAGATGGAATCATCACGCGTATAAGCCTGAAAAAGAGATCCGTTATACAGATTATCAACACTCTTATTTTGTGTTGTTTCATAATATCTTAAGAAGAGTCATATGCGAAATTTCCACAGTGCTGATTTGCCAATTCTATTCCTTGGGATGGAATCGTGGACAAAATTTAATCCCCACTACCCCCTGCGACATAAACAACAACAAATCTTTTTAATAAATTATATAAATGATAGGGATGGGTAACTTCGAGGGCCTGAGTCCTTGATCAAAATTCAAAGTATTTTTCCCCGGGGATCCAACGTGACAAAGACAGTGAAACCTTTTCTGGCAGCCCTTCATGGTGAAACACAGGCGCGGCCACCCATTTGGCTCATGCGCCAAGCCGGTCGATATCTCGAGGAATATCGGGAAGTCCGCAAAAATGTCAGCGGTTTTCTTGAACTTTGCTATACCCCTGAGTTGGCTTGCGAAGTGACATTGCAGCCAATCCGGCGCTTTGGTTTTGATGCTGCAATCATGTTTTCAGACATTCTGGTATTGCCCGATGCGCTTGGACAGGAAGTAACTTTTGTTGAGGGTGAAGGGCCCAAACTGGCGCCTATTCGCAATGGCAGTGATCTTTCCAAGCTTTCCGCTGATTGGATCCATCAACGGCTGGAACCGGTTTATGAGGCCATAACCCTAATGAAACAGCGCTTGCCGGACCAAACGGCGCTCATTGGTTTTGCAGGTGCGCCCTGGACGGTTGCCACCTACATGATCGAAGGCGGCAGCAGTAAGGATTTTGCCAATACCAAGGCCTGGGCCTTTCAAAACCCCAACAGTTTTCAGGATCTGATCAATCTGGTGGCAGACGCAACAGCCGATTATTTATGTGCCCAGGTCGATCAGGGTGTGGAAGCGGTTCAATTGTTTGACAGTTGGGCAGGTGTTTTGCCGGAAGATGCGTTTGCACGCTGGGTTATTGAGCCAACCAAACGAATTGTGGACCGTTTCAAACAGCGTCATCCGGACATACCGTTCATTGGCTTTCCAAGGGGAGCCGGTATCAATTACCCGGCCTATGTGGAAGCAACCGGGGTGACCGCAGTCGGTCTGGATACCACTGTGCCGACAAAATGGGCGGCTGAGACCCTTCAGAAGAAATTGCCGGTCCAGGGCAACCTGGATCCGCAGGTGCTGCTTGCCGGTGGCGATATGCTGGATCAATCGGTTGGCCGTATCCTGGAAAATCTGCAAGATGGGCCATTCATCTTCAATCTGGGCCACGGGATCATCAAGGAAACACCGGTATCCCACGTGGAGCGGTTGATGAATCTCGTCCGCGGCCGGGTTTAAGTTAAATTCAGGGGAATCAAACGGAAATGACCAGCAGGAAAACCGCTATTGTGCTTTTCAATCTGGGCGGGCCGGATCGATTGGAAGCGGTAAAACCGTTTCTTTTCAATCTGTTCCATGATCCTGCGATTATTTCCGTACCCCAGCCGATGCGTTGGTTCCTCGCCAAGCTGATTTCCAGCCGGCGGGAGAAAACCGCGCAGGAGATTTATGCCGAGATTGGCAATAAATCACCGATACTGGAAAATACCCAGGCCCAGGCCAGGGCTCTGGAAGCCCAGATAAACGGGATGACTGACCAGCCGTTGGGGGAAGTCCGCTGTTTTATCACCATGCGCTATTGGCACCCCATGTCGGATGAAACAGCTGCGAAAGTACGCGACTGGGGGGCGGATGAGGTGATTTTGCTGCCGCTTTATCCGCAATTTTCCACCACCACCACCGGCTCTTCCTATCAGGACTGGATGCGCGCGGCGCACAAGGCTGGATTGAAAGCACCAACCCGTCTGACCTGTTGTTATCCGAAGGAACCGGGTTTCGTGGCAGCGGTTGCGGATAAAATTCACAAAAAACTGGCCGAGTTGGAGCCGGGACAATCAAACAATCTCAGGATCCTGTTTTCTGCCCATGGTTTGCCCAAGAAGGTGATTGAGAAGGGAGACCCCTACCAGGAGCAGGTGGAAACCACAGTGGCCTCAGTGGTCAATTATATGGCCGAGAAGGCTATTGGACCAAAAGAGCTGGATTACCAGGTTTGTTATCAGAGCCGGGTCGGCCCGCTGGAATGGATCGGTCCCAGCACGGAAGATGAGATCGCCCGGGCCGGTCAGGATGATGTTGGCCTGGTGGTCGTCCCAATTGCCTTTGTTTCCGAACATTCCGAGACATTGGTGGAATTGGATATCGAATATGCCGAGTTGGCCCGGGAAAACGGGGTTGGCACCTATCTCAGGGTCGGCACGGTTGATAATCATGACGACTTCATAGGCGGGTTGGCCGGGTTGGCCCTCGATGCATCAAATTGGGAAAACGGCCGTGTGGATTGTCAAAAGGGCGGATATTGCTGTGGCAATCAATGGTCTGGCTGTATTAGAAATTCATAAAAACAAAATCTTCGGGATCATTGTTCATGTATGACATCATCAAGGCACTTCATGTGATTTCTGTAATTGCCTGGATGGCGGGTCTGTTTTATCTGCCGCGGTTGTTCATTTATCACGTGAGCGCTGAAAAGGGATCCGACAAATCGGAAACCTTCAAGGTGATGGAACGGCGGCTGCTGCGGGCGATTATGAACCCGGCTATGATGGCGACCTGGGCCTTTGGGCTGTTTCTGCTGATTGATGGCAATTGGATTGTGGATGGCTGGGCCCATGTGAAACTGACTGCCGTTGTCTGTATGACCGGTTTTCATATGGCCTGCGCCCGGTGGCGCAAGGCTTTTGAGAATGACGAGAATGCGAAATCGGAGAAATTTTTCCGCATCGCCAATGAAGTGCCGACTTTTTTGCTCTTCATCATCATTTTCATGGTGATCGTTAAACCCTTCTAAACCTTTGGCCTGTTAAGGTTGATTTGTAGACAGGTTTCAGGGCCGTTTTTTGTTGCAGGGAGGCAACAGTGATCCGGCGAAGCAAATTAACCCCTTTGACAGCTGTAAAAGGCTCCTGTATTGGATGATTGTGCCGTGTGACGCGGCAGACCATCCTCAATTTCGTGCCCAGCCCGGCACAGATCCTGCGTAAAGATAAAAAACTTTCTTAAGTTCCCTCTCCCAGGATCCCACGCTCCATTTCTGAAGCAATCTGACGATATTCCCATGCATCTGAACGAACTCAAGTCCAAACACCCGGCCGAAATGCTCGCTTTTGCTGAAGAGCTGGAAGTCGAAAATGCCAGCACCCTTCGCAAACAGGAACTGATGTTTGCCTGTCTGAAAAGACTGGCGGAAAACGACGTTGCCATTTTTGGTGAAGGGGTTTTGGAAGTGTTGCAGGACGGCTTCGGCTTCCTCCGCTCTCCGGAATCCAACTACCTGGCAGGCCCTGACGATATCTATATCAGCCCGAGCCAGATCCGGCGTTTCGGTTTGCGCACCGGCGATACGGTCGAAGGCCAGATCCGCGCCCCAAAAGACGGCGAGCGCTATTTCGCCCTGCTGAAAGTGAACACGGTCAATTTTGATGAGCCGGAGAAAGTTCGCCACCGGATCAATTTCGACAACCTGACGCCGCTTTATCCTGATGAAAAGCTGGGTATGGAAATCGAAGGCGATGATGACAAGAAAAACAAAGACCTGTCGACCCGCGTGATCGATCTGATCGCGCCGATCGGCAAGGGCCAGCGCGCCCTGATCGTGGCACCGCCGCGCACCGGTAAAACGATGCTGATGCAGAATGTCGCGCACGCAATTTCCAAGAATAACCCGGAAGTTTATCTGATCGTTCTGTTGATCGATGAACGGCCCGAGGAAGTGACCGACATGCAGCGCTCCGTGCGTGGCGAAGTGGTCTCCTCCACCTTTGACGAACCCGCCCAGCGCCATGTCCAGGTTGCGGAAATGATCATCGAAAAGGCCAAGCGCCTGGTTGAGCATAAACGCGATGTTGTGATCCTGTTGGATTCCATCACCCGCCTGGCACGTGCCTACAACACGGTTGTGCCCTCTTCGGGTAAGGTTCTGACCGGTGGTGTGGATGCAAATGCCCTGCAGCGCCCGAAACGTTTCTTTGGTGCGGCCCGAAACATTGAAGAAGGCGGATCCCTGACCATCATTTCGACCGCGCTGGTGGATACCGGCAGCCGCATGGATGAGGTGATCTTCGAGGAATTCAAAGGTACCGGTAACTCTGAGGTGATCCTGGACCGCAAACTGTCCGACAAACGGACCTTCCCGGCGATCGATATCACCAAGTCCGGAACCCGTAAGGAAGAATTGCTGGTGGATAAGGGCACGCTCTCCAAGATGTGGGTGCTGCGCCGTATTCTTATGCCGATGGGGGTCACCGACGCGATGGAATTCCTGCTTGGCAAGATCAAGGATACCAAAAATAACGACGATTTCTTCGATTCCATGAATCAGTAGGAAATCAGTCTTCTAAAAAAAAGACCGCCCGGAATAGTTACTCTTTCCGGGCGGTTTCTTTTTTGGTGAATTAAAAGATTATTATTTGATTGTCAGGGTAAATTCCTCTGTTGAGGTGACATCAACATTCAGGATTCCGCCTTTATAGCGGAGATATTCTCTTGATTTAAGGATATGGCCGTTTTCCATATCGAGGATCTGGTACCCTTGGATTGAATGGCTGTCTGAATTGCCAGATATCTTGAACAATAGAGCTTTCCGTCCGTCAAACAGGACTTCTCCAGCAAGCGAGAGCATGCCCGTAAGCTCTTTCCCAATGAGTGTCCTGCTAACTTGCTTATGAAAGGTAGGGGAAAAACCGCTGACGGGAAAAGGATAGAGGTCCGCTGGGGTTTCCGGGTTGGATTGATCCCGGCGTGGCTGAAACAAAACCAGTCGACGGGTGTTGTCCACCTGGTCCGTTTCTGCATCTGCACCGGAATAGTTTACTTTCATCACTTCACCATTGGATGACACCAATTCATTGATGTTCAGATCATAGGAAAATGGTTTGCCATTGAAACTTCCTGAAGAAATTTTGGTTTCGATCCGGACATTTCCATCTTCCTGCTCACTGCTAACCTTCGCATGATAGTAGCGTTCTTCGTCCGAGAGCTGGGAACTGCCTGTCTTTGCAATGAATCTGGATCGAATGCTGAGGTCACTCTCCGGAATTTCTTTGAATTCTATTCTGATGAGCTGACTTAAAGGAGAGATTTCGCCGGGATAGGAAAATTCCGTTTGGTCAGCTTTGCCGCTGGGCGTTTGGCAGGCTGTCAGGCCCGATACCATCAATGTGGCCATAAGGGCGTAGATTTTCTTCATGATGAGCAACTTTGATTGGATTGAAATAACAGCGTTGGGGAAGGAAGTGTTCTGACTTAAGAACTATTATCGTCTCGTTGAAGGAATGAAAACTACTTATACCGGCTGCAAATGAAGTTTTGTGTTCAATTGAGGACTTATTTTATCGACGTAAGATGGATCATAAGCCATCCGTAATCGGTCTGTACTTCTACTCTCACCGGTAGCGGTAGCGGCGCCTTTTCCGGTTTGGCGATGAAAATCATGCGATTGCGCGGGTTCTGGCCCATCCGTGACGGGTTTTTGATAAAACCGCCGAGCCGTTCGACTTCCAGTGCGCATTTTTTCGCAGGCCCTGAATAGCTGCTTTAGTCAGAAGGCTTGATCACGGTTGTACCAGCATCGCTCATATGGATACGGTAATGACGCCGACCGTCATAGATCTCGCGTTCAGCAGCGCAACCGTTTCCTTGCAGTTTCAGCGCCAGGTCCAGGATGGTGCTGATGGGGTCGTAGGTATCCTTTACCGCGTCCGGGTCCACCTCTGTCACTTCCGGGGCATCGTCCTGTTCGGTTTCAAGAAGTTTGGTAACCAAAGGTCCGTTTTCAGGGTCATAGTCCAGTCGGATTTCCCGTTTCCGTCCTTTCCACTGCCCTTCATTCTGGTGATAGTCCGGAATCAGCCCCTGATTGGTTATCCTCCCCGCGCTGACGGCGGAGCCTTCCCAGCCGATGAAGAGATCAAACATACCCCGGGATTGGCCCGTTGCTTTGATGAGGTAATCCTCGGTCCCTCTTTCCAGCAGCACGGAGGAAGAGACAAAATGCATCCCGCCGAAATAAATCTCATATTCTAGCGATAATTTCTGACCGGATGCAGCATGAGGCAGGGCAGTACCAAGCAGGGCGACAGCACAAAAAAGGCCGTTCCGAAGATGGTGATGGATTCTGGACGGGACATTCATTTGGCGTGACCCTCCCTGACCGGTTCACCTGATCCTACCTCAGGATTTAATCGCGTGGAATGGAATTCACCGTTTTTACGTCAGAGACCGGATGCCGGATCAGGACGTGGAAATCTGTTTGCAATTGTTGGGCCTATTATGGGGAGAGAAAAAGAGTGCCGCTGGTGCATAACCCAGCGGCACTCTTGGTCATCTTAGACGGTGAAAACAGTCGATCCGGTGGTTTCACGCGCCTCCAGGGCCCGATGGGCCTCCGCCGCCTCGCTCAGCGGATAGGTCTGGTTCACATTGATGGAAAGACCTTTATCAACAGCTGTGAACAGGCGGTCCGCCGCCGTCAGCATTTCATCATGTTTGGCAATGTAAGCCATCAGGGATGGTCTGGTGAAATAGAGCGACCCCTTGGCGGAGAGGATGCCCGGATCAAACGGGGGCACCGGCCCGGAGGCATTACCGAAGGATACCATCATGCCGCGCACAGACAGGCTGTCCAGGGACGCTTCAAAAGTATCCTTGCCAACGGAATCATAAACAACCGGGACGCCGGCACCGTCGGTGATCTCGCGCACGCGCTTTGCAATATCCTCCTGCTTGTAGAGGATAACATGATCCGCGCCATGGGCTTTTGCCAAGGCGGCTTTTTCTTCCGAACCGGCGGTGCCGATCACTGTTGCACCCAGCTGTTTCAGCCATTGGCAGGCGATGAGACCAACCCCTCCGGCGGCTGCGTGGAAGAGAACTGTATCCCCGGCCTTTACCGGATAGGTGCGGTGGATCAGATATTCCACGGTCATGCCCTGCAGCATCATGCCGGCAGCCTGGATATCATCAATGCTGTCCGGCAGCTTGACGATGGCTTTCGCCGGGATCAGACGGGCTTCGGCATAGGCACCGATCGGCGGACCGGCATAAGCAACACGGTCACCGGGGGTAAAGCCCGTGACCCCTTCCCCGACGGCTTCCACCACACCAGCGGCTTCCAGACCGATCCCACTTGGCAGTTCCAGGGGATATAAGCCGGTCCGGTGATAGACGTCGATATAGTTCAGGCCAACGGCGGTTTGTTTCAGGCGGACCTCACCGGGTCCGGGCGCGCCCACTTCCACCTCGTCAAAGGAGAGGACTTCGGGGCCGCCGGTCCGGTGTAGTCGATAAGCTTTTGTCATCTGTATATTTGTTCCCTGAAAAAGTTGTTTCACTCTACTTGAGGGCTGACAGAGCCTTTTCAAGGTCATTGATCTTGGTGATCGGTGCGGAGCAAACCGGTCCCTGACACAGATAAAGGGTTGCCTTGCCATCGATCATGGCTTTGCCATGGGCCGGATGGCTGTCGGGCAGTTGCCGATCGGGGCCGGTGAAATCAAGAATGTTCAGCGGTAGGGAAGCCGAAGAAATAGCAGAAATAAAGGATTTTGCCGTCGGATCCGTCGGATCACCCGCCAGTACCATTTGGATCGGGTTCTCGAGAAACTCAGCTCCGGTGAGCAGGTTGGAGAAGCTGAAACCGCGCTGATTCAACTCGCCGGAGAAGGTCGTTATGATCTCTTCAGCGCGTTCCCGGTAAAGAGTTTTTCCGGTCAGGCAATAGAATGCGGTTAAGGCTTCCACCAAAATGCCGTTGCCGGAGGGGACGGCCTGGTCCATAGCTGTTTTCGTCCGGCAGATGAGATTGGTCACATCATCTGCGGTCAGGAAATAGGCTCCATTGGGATCATGATAATGGGTTTCGATGATTTCGAACCAGTTTTCCACGTGATCCAGATAGGTGGTTTTTCCCGTGGCCTGGTAAAGGGCGATGGCAGCCTGCATCATATGGGCATAGTCATCCAGGATCGCGGTATGTTGGGCGCGGTTATCGCGCCAGCTATGCAACAGGCGTTTTCCTTCCATCATATGATTGAGGATGAACTGGAAGGCATGATCCGCCGCATTGATCCATGATGGTTGATCAAAAACCCGACCGGCAAATGCCAGTGCCTTGATAGTCATGCCATTCCAATCGACCAGGACCTTGTCATCCTTGCCGGGCCAGACCCTCTTTTCCCGAACGGCCAAGAGTTTTGCCCGCAGCGGAGCCATGTGCTTTTCCTGATCCGGACTGTAGGGCCGGCTCTCGCTAGACAGGCGATTGAGGATATTCCGCCCTTCGAAATTCCCGGCAGCGGTCACGTTGTAGAGTTTTTTGAAGGCTGGCGCATCCTTGCCCAGGATCCCATCTATTTCTACTTCTTCCCAGACATAAAAGAGGCCCTCTTCCCCTTCGCTATCGGCATCAAAACTGCTGGCAAATCCGCCTGTCTCTTCCAGCATATCACGCAGGAGAAAGGCAATGGTCTCTTCAATTCGGCTGGCAAAAAGCGGTTGCTTTGTTTCCTGCCATGCCAATGTCAGCAATTCAATCAGTTGGGCATTGTCATAGAGCATCTTTTCGAAATGTGGGATCAGCCATGCCTCATCCACGGTATAGCGGGCAAATCCCCCGGCCAGATGGTCATATATCCCGCCGTGACACATGGCTTCCAAAGCCTGCAATACCGGCGCGGATAACTTTTTATCCCCGGTGCGTTTGCCGGCATACCACAGCTGGCGCAGCAGGCTGGCTTGCGGGAATTTTGGCGCGCTGCCAAAACCGCCGTGGTGAGCATCAAAATGCGGCAGGATGCTGTAGGCGATCTGGTCCCTCTCCAGCCGTCCCGGCATATCGCCGTTCCGGGGCGTGGATAGTCTCTCCAGGCCGCCCCGTAAAGAGGAAACATTGGCAGTAATTTTGTCCGGTTCCAGCTGGTAAGTCTGGGAAATGGCGGTAAGAATATCGGGAAAACCGGGACGGCCCCAGCGCTGTTCCGGCGGAAAATAAGTGCCACCCCAGAAAGGTTCGCCATCGGGTGTTAGAAACATCGTGAGGGGCCATCCTCCCTGCTCCCCCATCATGGCAAGCGCGGATTGATAAATGCTATCAATATCCGGTCGTTCTTCCCGATCTACTTTGATATTGATGAAATGGCGGTTCATCAGATCAGCGATAGCTTG
This sequence comes from Aestuariispira insulae, assembly GCF_003385955.1. Taxonomy (GTDB): domain Bacteria; phylum Pseudomonadota; class Alphaproteobacteria; order UBA8366; family Aestuariispiraceae; genus Aestuariispira; species Aestuariispira insulae. Next base: position 158,775 of record NZ_QRDW01000003.1, on the reverse strand, counting down.
GTTTTCAAAGCTTTCATGGGCCATGACATGGCACCAATGACAGGCGGCATACCCGACAGAAAGGAGAATAGGCTTATTTTCCGATCGGGCCAGGTCGAGTGCTTTTTCCCCCCAGGGATACCAGTGAACCGGGTTATCCTGATGCTGTAGAAGATAGGGGCTGGTTTCCTGAGACAGCGGATTGGCCATTATGCGCATTCCTGTTCATTAATGTGGTTCGGCAGGGCCGTTTTGAAGCGCCTTATGGCATAGTTATAGAAGATGGCTTAAGCTTTACAAAGGCGTTACAGCGCCGCTGGGAAATTATATCTTTGCATGTATGATCGGGCGAGGCCGGATCCCGATCTTTTCACCTCCAAAGGAGCGCCCGATGAAACTGACCATTGATGTGGATTGCACGCCGGAAGAAGCCCGACGATTTCTGGGATTGCCGGATGTGGCTCCCCTGCAGGACAAGATGATGGCTGAAATGGAACGGCGCATGATGGAAGCCATGGGGGGGATGGATGCGGAAAAACTGATAAAACAGTGGATGGCGCCCGGGTTTGAAGGTACCGCGATGGAAGGAATGGGCAAGATGATGCAATCCTTCTGGAGCCAGATGGGCGGATACCCGAAGGACGAGAGTGGCAAGAAGGGTTAATTCTTCAGCCGAGTCTGGCTTGTGTCCTGCCGGTTCCAGACTATATACAGCGCCTAGATGGTTCAGGCGGTTTCCTGTTGAAAAAATGTGAGTGACGAAGATGGCGCAGACAATTTACGCATTGGCCAGCGGCAAGGGCCGGGCTGGTGTGGCGGTGATCCGGATTTCCGGGCCGGATACCGACATGGTTTTGAACGCGCTGCTGGGGGGTACACTCCCCTCACCCCGAAAAGCGGTCCGGGCCTGGCTGCGCGATCCTGACAATGATGAATTGATTGATGACGGTTTGGTGCTGCGGTTCTGTGCACCGGCCAGTTATACCGGTGAGGATGTGGCTGAGATCCATATTCATGGTGGAAGGGCCATTCAACAGCGACTGTTTCAGGTTCTGGACCGGCAGCCAGGCCTGCGGATGGCGGAACCCGGAGAATTTACCAAACGCGCTTTTGGTAATGGCAAGATGGATCTGACCGAGGCTGAGGGGGTGATCGATCTCATCGACGCGGAGACGGAGGCCCAACGCCAACAGGCGCTGCGTCAGGTCAAAGGAGAGTTGGGTGACCTTTATCATCAATGGGCCGAGCGTATTACTAGGATTCTTGCCTATTATGAGGCGGAAATTGATTTTGCGGACGAGGATTTGCCCGATGATATCGGACAAGAAACCAAGCCACAAATCAGCGAACTAATCGCGCTTATCGACAATCATCTGAATGATAACCGGCGTGGAGAGCGTCTTCGCGATGGTGTTCATATCGCGCTGATCGGTCCGCCGAATGCCGGCAAAAGCAGTCTGCTGAATTTATTGGCTCAGCGAGAAGCGGCGATCGTTTCCGACATTGCCGGCACCACCCGGGATGTATTGGAAGTGCATCTGGACCTGGGCGGTTTTCCAGTGGTGGTTTCCGATACCGCCGGATTGCGCGATACCGACGATGTGATTGAGAAGGAAGGTGTGCGCCGGGCTGTTGAGGCCGCTGAGAGATCGGATATCTGTGTTTTGGTGGTTGATCTGTCAGACCCGACAAATGCTGAACGCGGTGATATTGCGCGTTATATGGAAGTAGCAGATCTAGTTGTATTCAATAAAACAGACCGTACAGATGGCATCTCTGGCCCGTTGGCACCCAAAAACAACGTCAAAATATCTGTGAAGGATGGTTCCGGCGTTTCCGAAATGCTGGCTAACATTGGTAGTTTGGTGGAAAGTCGTTTTGGCTTGACCGAAGCGCCTGTCATCACGCGGGAGCGACATCGATCAGCCCTGGTGGAGGCTCGTGAGAATCTGGCACGAGCACTTACGGCGCCGGAGGTGTCCTTGGCGGCGGAGGATCTCAGAATGGCACTTCGCGCGGTCGGCCGTATCACCGGGCGGGTGGGTGTTGAAGAACTTTTAGATGTCATTTTCCGCGATTTCTGTATCGGCAAATGATAGTGTGAAATTCCAGTGTTTCACGTGAAACATCGTGTGTGGGTTGTTTCCGGTTCGTCTGAGTTTCCAAGCACCGATGTTTCACGTGAAACATCAAGTGTAAAATTATTGGAGTCCGTCGCCAAAGCGGCTTGTGGATAACCACACTTTTCGGTATGTTCCCCGGTCAAGGAACATGTGCGACGGAACCGATTCCAAATGCAAAATAAATGGGATGTGATTGTTGTAGGCGGCGGTCATGCCGGGTGCGAAGCAGCCGCGGCGGCTGCGCGGATGGGGGCGTCCACCCTATTGCTGACTCATCGTTCGGACACAATCGGCGCCATGTCCTGCAACCCGGCTATTGGCGGTTTGGGCAAAGGCCATCTGGTTCGGGAGATTGATGCCCTGGATGGCATTATGGGCCGGTGTATCGACAAGGGTGGGATTCAGTTCCGCATGCTGAACCGGTCCAAAGGGCCGGCGGTTCAGGGGCCGCGTGCCCAGGCGGACCGCAAGCTCTATCTGCAGGCGATGCAGGATGAATTGGCTGGGACCGAAAATCTTGAAATCCGGGAAGCTGCGGTAGAGGATTTTATCATCGATGAAAGTGATGATCGGATCCAAGGGGTGCTGTCCGCTGATGGTGTGGCTTTTCTCGCGCCGACCGTTGTGCTGACTACGGGTACATTCCTGCGCGGGCTGATCCATATGGGGATGGAAAAAATCCCGGCTGGCCGGGTTGGCGATGCACCCTGCATGGGCTTGTCGGCTACATTGGAAAAATATCAGTTTAATCTGGGTCGGTTGAAGACTGGCACCCCTGCTCGGCTGGATGGGCGGTTCATTGACTATTCCATCCTGGACGCTCAGCCGGGTGATCGGGATCCCAGGCCGTTTTCGGATCTGACGGATCGCATCACGACACCACAGATCGATTGCCATATAACCTTTACCAATGCCAAAAGCCATGCGGTGATCCGGGATAATCTGGATAAGTCGGCGATGTATTCCGGCCAGATTGAAGGGACCGGTCCTCGCTATTGCCCATCAATCGAAGATAAGATTGTACGATTTGCCGATAAAGAGCGGCACCAGATTTTCCTGGAGCCCGAGGGGCTCGACGATCATACCGTCTATCCCAATGGTATTTCCACCTCCCTGCCGGCAGAGGTGCAACTGGATTTCCTGCGCACGATCCCGGGTTTGGAAAATGTGGTGATGCTGCAGCCGGGCTATGCCATTGAATATGATTATGTGGATCCGCGTGAATTGAGCCAGACCTTGGAGACTCATAAGTTAAAGGGCCTCTATCTGGCGGGACAGATTAATGGCACTACCGGATATGAAGAGGCGGCTGCGCAAGGATTAATGGCGGGGCTCAATGCTGCGCTCAGCGCCGATGGTCGTGAGGCCTTCATTCTCTCTCGCTCGGATGCTTATATTGGTGTGTTGATTGATGATCTGATCACGCGCGGGACCAATGAACCCTATCGGATGTTCACCAGCCGGGCTGAATATCGGTTGCGCCTGCGTGCGGATAATGCGGACCAGCGCCTGACCCCGCTTGGCCTGGAAATTGGCTGTATCGGTCGGGAGCGTCAAACATTTTGGGCAAGCAAGGAACTAGCTCTGAATGAAGCGCGTTCCCTCGCTAGGTCTTTGAAGGCCAGTCCCAATGAATTGGAAAAACGCGGTTTGACCATCAATAAAGATGGGGTTGTCCGATCGGCGCATGATCTGCTGGCCTTGCCGGAGATGACTGTGGAAAAACTGTCATCGGTCTTTCCGGAACTGGCGGGCATGCGGTTTGATATTGCCGAACAGCTTGAGATTGACGGACGCTATGCCAGCTATATCGAGCGGCAGGAAGCGGATATCCGGGCCTTTAAAAAGGATGAAAATCTCGCGCTGCCCCATGATTTGGATTATTCCCAGGTCGGCGCGCTGTCGAATGAGATGCAACAAAAACTGGGTGATACCCGGCCGGCCACCTTGGGGGCGGCATCGCGTATTCCCGGTGTCACCCCGGCGGCATTGGTCGCCCTCCTCCGCTATGTGAAAAAACAAAAGGCCGAAGCTGCATGACCACTATGACCGCGGATGCGTTCCAGGCACTCACCGATGTTTCATGTGAAACACTGGAGAAACTGAAAACCTACGCGGCATTGTTGGAAAAATGGCAGAAGAAGATCAATTTGGTCGGGCCGAAGACCATACCCGATCTTTGGGAACGCCATATGTTGGATTCTGCCCAGGTCTTTGAACATATCCCCGATACTGTCGAACGGTTGGTTGATATTGGCAGCGGTGCCGGATTTCCCGGTCTGGTTTTGGCTATCCTGGGCGTGCCGGATGTGCACCTGATCGAATCAGATGGTCGAAAATGCGCTTTTCTGAGGGAGGTGGCCCGGGCCACTGACACCCCCGTGACCATCCACAATAAACGCATCGAAACTGTTAAAAACCTGGAAGCTGACGTTTGCACCGCGCGAGCATTGGCTTCTATCAAGGACTTACTGACTTACGCCAAACCCCTGATAAAACCACAAGCTCCGTGTATTTTTCTCAAAGGAAAGCGAATTAAAGAGGAATTGACGGAAGCAAATTATATATGGCATATAAAAGAATATCGAATTCCCAGCCGAACCGATTCGGAAGGCTCGATACTCTTCATAAAGGGGTTTTCAGATGTTCGCGAAATTACCGGAACAGATCACCAAGCCGAATAAGGATGGCAAGGCGCGTATTCTCGCCATTGCCAACCAGAAAGGCGGCGTCGGCAAAACGACGACGGCGGTGAATCTGGCGACCGCCATGGCCGCATGTGACAAGCGTGTACTGATTGTTGATATTGACGCACAGGGTAACGCCAGCACCGGCCTGGGGATTCCGTCTCCTGATCGGACGGTGACATCCTATGACATGATCGTCGGTCGCACCCAGGCGATTGATGGCGTGGTAAAAACCAATGTACCCAATCTGTCCCTCATCCCCAGCGATATGGATCTGTCCGGCGCGGAAATCGAATTGATCGACTATGATCGGCGCGAATACCGCCTGAAGGATTCCCTAAAAAGCGTTGAGAAAGAGTTTGATTTTATTCTGATCGATTGCCCCCCTGCCCTGGGGCTGTTGACCTTGAATGCGCTTTGCGCCTGCGATGCCGTACTGGTGCCGCTGCAATGCGAATTTTATGCCCTGGAGGGCTTGAGCCACCTGATCCGTACCATTGAGCGGGTCAAGCGCGCGTTCAATCCCAAGCTGGATATCCAGGGTGTGGTGCTGACCATGTATGACAAGCGCAATAACCTGAGCGATATGGTGGCATCTGATGTGCGCGAATATTTCGGTGACAAGGTTTATGAAACCGTGATCCCGCGCAATGTCCGGGTATCCGAGGCACCCAGTCATGGCAAGCCGGTCTTGCTTTATGATGTGAATTGCCGCGGTTCGCGCGCCTATATCCACCTTGCCAGCGAAATATTGAAACGCGAGAGGAGGTTGTCCGCATGATGGCTGCTGAAGAAACAAAACGGCGTCATGGTCTGGGACGGGGGCTTTCCGCCCTTCTGGGCGATGATCTGCCGGCTGACAGCGATGTCGGGGAAGAAGCGCTCCGGCTGTCCAAAATGGTTCCTGTCGAATTCCTGAAAGCCAATCCGGATCAACCGCGTAAGCGGTTTGACGATTCCGCGATTGAAGGCCTGGTTAATTCGGTGAAGGAAAAGGGCATTCTCCAGCCGATCCTTGTGCGCCGTCATCCGACCCAGACCAATGCCTATGAGATTGTTGCCGGTGAACGGCGCTGGCGCGCGGCCCAGCGGGCTCAGCTTCATGAAGTGCCTGTTCTGATCAAGGATCTGTCGGATTCTGATACTCTTGAACTGGCATTGATCGAAAACATTCATCGGGAGGATCTTACACCACTGGAAGAAGCTGAAGGTTATCAAAGACTTATCGATGAATTTCAGCATACCCAAGATGCTCTCGCGAAGGTCTTGGGCAAAAGTCGCTCTCATATAGCCAATACGATGCGTCTGCTGCAATTGCCGGACGAGATCAAAAGCATGATTGACGATGGTTTGCTCACCGCCGGGCATGGTCGGGCGCTGATTGGGATCTCCAATGCCGAGGATCTGGCCCATGAGGTGATTAAAAAGGGCCTGAATGTCCGCCAAACCGAGAAGCTGGCCAAGCAGGGCCGACCGGAAAAGGCGCTGAAAAAGATCCGCAAAGCCGTGGATCGGGATCCCAATGTGGAAGCGCTGGAACATTCCCTGGCCGAAAATCTCGGTATGAAGGTTCATATTGAGGATAAAGGCTCCAAAGGAAAATTGACCATCGAATATAGCTCATTGGACCAGCTGGATGAGGTGATTGAGCGGCTGAGTGGCATGCGTGCCGCGGCGGCGGCTGAATCTGATAGTGAAGTTGTTGAAATGTAATTAATAAAACGCTACCGGAACAATATGTGTCTGGTTTCGGTAGCTCCAGTCCCTTGCCAGGGTGGCTGGATAATCAAGACGCATAAATCCAAAACGACAATAACTTAACGCCGCTGTCGCTTCCTTGCGATGGCGGCGGTTTGTTGCAGGGCCCTACCGCAGATAATCTGATCAGGCATACCGGTTTTTTTGCAGTCGGCCTCTGCCTTGAGCAGCAGATCGAGTGCCGTGGCGGAGAGTTTTTTATCCCATAAGCCCAACTGGGCCTTGAACCGGCGTTCCATCTTCCAGAAAATCGGCGGCCGTAGGGATTTCATGGCAGCGTCTACGGGTTTGCCTCCGTCCCGCTCGGCAATCACCTGTTGCAGGCGCAGGATATGGTTGGACATGGAGCGCAGCAGAGCGACCGCATTGGTGCCGTCCGCCCACATCTTTGCCAGGGTGGCATCCACCGTCCTGGCGTCACCATCGGCAGCGGCGTAAATCACGGTATCAATGCCATAGACCGAACTATCACCGGTCGCTTCGATAATGTCATCGATGGCAAGTTCGCCCCCCTCGCCAGCATAGAGCACCAGTTTTTCCAACTCTCCGCGGCTCAGCGCCCGGTCGGCGCCCAGATGGGCCGAAAGATACCCCAGCGCATCTTCAGAAATCCGGATCTGGGCTTTGCGCATGGTGGTTCGAATCAGGGCGTCCAGGGATTGGCCGTCGTCGCTGTAGCAGGGAATGGCGGCACCGGCGGATTTCGACCCTTCAAACGCCTTGCGCAGTTTTGATTTTGCGGCAAGATCGCCGGCGCTAACCACGACCAGGGCATCACCGACTGGATCATCGAGAAAAGCGGTGATGGCCGCAGAGGCCCCGTCGTCGGCATCACGCACCCGGACCACGCGGCGGCCGCCGGTTAGCGCGATTGTTGCCGCCTCATCCAGAATACGACCGGGATCGGATTTGAGGGTTTCTGTGGTCAAGTCAGCAACCAGGAACGGATCGGTAAGGTCAGGCACAACTGATTTCGCGGCAAATTCGGCCCGCTCTCGCACCAAGCCGCCATCCGGCCCATAGATCAGGACAGCGCGAATGGCGGGATCCAGGTTCTTAACAAAATGGTCTGCTTTGCCGGCTGGGATTTTCACAATCTTATCCCAATTCCCCGGATTTTAGGAATGCCGCAACGCGGGCCCTTGCATCTTTGGCAATTTCCCTCAACGAGCGGTGGACGGCATCTTCCTTTGCAACCAAGGTGGCATATTCCGACTGGGTTTCGCTATACCCGCTCACGCGGCTCACAGAAAACTCGATGCTCTCGCCTTGTTTATTCCTTAAGGAAAACCTGGAGGTTACGGTCAGTTTCTGCCGGGTCGTATTATCGTCCCTTGTCACACCGAGGCTTGCGGTCGAGATGGTCAGCTCAGACGATAGAAAATAATTCGGTTTCTGCGGCCGTCCTCGCGGATTGAACCGATCAAGCAGATGATTGTGGAGAATCTGGCCTTCCTTATCGGCGATCAATTCAATCTGCACCTGTTGGAGCAAAAGGCGGGAGTCGGTATCGTTCCCGCCACCATTGCCATAGAGCGGTTTGAAGCCGCAACCAGCCAAGGAGACTAGAATAAGGGCAAATAAGCCCGTTTTCAGTTTATGCCACAACATTGACGATCCTATTGGGGACGACGATTACCTTGCGCGGTTCCTTGCCATCAAGGGCGCGCTGAACATTTTCCTGGGACAGGGCTGTTTCACGGACATCTGCTTCATCGGAATCCATCGGCATTTCAATTTTTGCCCGCATCTTTCCGTTTACCTGCACGCCCAAGGTTACCAATTCATCGACAATCAGGGATGAATCCGCTTGTGGCCAGGGCTGGCTGGACAGTCCGCCGTCATACCCCAGTTCAAGCCAGAGTTCCTCCGCCAAATGGGGCATCATGGGGGCAATCAACTGGGTCAGGGTCTCAAAGGCAAACCGGCGGACCCAGGCGCAGTCTTCGCCCATGCCCTTCAACTCGCCAACCTGGTTGGTGAATTCCCGGATCCGGGCCACGGCACGGTTGAAATGGAATTTTTCCAGATCCCCGGAAATGCCGTCGATGGTTTTGTGGGTTGCACGCAAAATGGCATCTGCCTCTGGAGAGAGGCTGGAGGGCTGTTCGGCCCCTTTGGTAGCCACGGTGCCATCGGATGCCGTTACCATGCGCCAGAGGCGATTTATGAAGCGCCAGGCCCCTTCCACACCGGATTCAGTCCATTCCAGATCACGGTCCGGCGGGCTGTCGGACAGCATGAAGAAGCGGGCGGTATCGGCACCGTAGGTGGCGACGATATCTTCCGGATCGACCACATTTTTCTTGGATTTGGACATTTTGATCGATTGACCGACCTTTACCGGCTCGTCGCTGCCGATCTTCACGGCGTCCTTACCGATTTTCTGGACCTGGTTGGGGAACAACCATTTACCCTGGGTATCCTTATAGGTCTCATGACAGACCATGCCCTGGGTGAACAGGCCGTCAAACGGCTCATCACAGCTCAGATATCCGCATTTTTGCAAGGCCCGGGTGAAAAAGCGGGAATAGAGCAAATGCAGGACCGCATGTTCAATGCCGCCGACATATTGATCGACCGGGAGCCAATAATCGACATCTTCCTTGTTAAAGGCGATTTCTTCATTTCCGGCATCGCAGAACCGGGCGAAATACCAGGAGCTTTCAAAAAAGGTATCGAAAGTGTCGGTTTCACGTTCGGCCGCTTTGCCGCATTTCGGGCAATCGACATGTTTCCAGGTCGGATGGTGGTCCAGCGGGTTGCCCGGCTTGTCAAAATTGACATCTTCAGGCAATTGCACAGGCAGATCCTTGGCCGGCACAGGCACATCGCCGCAGGTGCCGCAACGGATGATCGGGATCGGGCAGCCCCAATAGCGCTGGCGGGAAACACCCCAGTCGCGCAGACGGTAGGTGATCGTGCCTTCACCGTCGCCCTGCTCCTGCAATTTTGCAATAGCCGCGGTTTTGGCATCATCGACACCAAGGCCATTGAGGAAGTCGGAATTGATGATGGTTCCCTCGCCGACAAAGGCCTCGGACCCGATTTCAATCGATTCCTCACCTTTCGGGCAGACAACCGGGGTTACCGGCAGGTTGTATTTGCGGGCGAAATCCAGATCGCGCTGATCATGGGCGGGGCAGGCAAAGATCGCGCCTGTGCCATATTCCATCAAAACGAAATTGGCGACATAGACGGGCAGTTCCCATGCGGGATCGAAGGGATGTTTAACCTTCAGACCCGTGTCAAAACCCAATTTCTCTGCTTTTTCAATCGCTTCCTCGCTTGTGCCAAGGCGATTGCATTCGGCGATAAAGGCCTGTAACGCCGGATTATCCTTGGATAATTCCTCCGCCAGAGGATGATTGGCGGAAACGGCACAGAAGGATGCGCCATAAAGCGTATCCGGGCGTGTCGTGAAAACTTCCAGTCGGTCTTCGCGGCCTTTGAGTTCGAAAAAGACCCTGGCCCCTTCTGACCGGTTGATCCAGTTGCGCTGCATGGTCCGGACTTTGTCCGGCCAACGTTCCAGGGTCTCGATACCGGCCAGCAATTCATCGGCATATTCGGTGATCTTCAAGAACCACTGGGACAGGCGGCGTTTTTCCACCGGCTCGCCGGAGCGCCAGCCCTTGCCGTCAATCACCTGCTCGTTTGCCAGCACAGTGTTTTCCACTGGATCCCAGTTGACCAGGCTTTCCTTGCGGTAGGCCAGGCCCGCTTCCAGGAAATCCAGGAACATCTTTTGTTCATGACGGTAATAGTCAGGTTCACAGGTTGCGATTTCCCGCGACCAGTCCAGGCTCAATCCCAGTTTGGAGAGCTGCGCGCGCATGGAAGCGATGTTTTCCCGCGTCCATTTCGCTGGTGGAACATTATTTTCGATCGCGGCATTTTCCGCCGGAAGGCCAAAAGCATCCCAACCCATCGGATGGAGCACGTTAAAGCCCCGTGCGCGTTTATAGCGGGCAACCACGTCACCGAGAGTATAGTTGCGAACATGCCCCATATGGATCCGACCGGAGGGATAGGGAAACATCTCCAGAACATAGTATTTCGGTTTCGTTTTGTCGGTTTTGACTTCAAATGCCTTCTGGTCCTGCCAGGTTTCCTGCCAGCGGGCTTCGACATCGGAGAAGTTATACTGAACCATGATCGCGCTTAATCCTGCTCAACAAAAGAAGCCGCGGGCCGTTCAATCTAGGCCCACAGCCTGAAAATACAAAAAAATGGACCGGTCTTGTGCCGATCCGGACCGTCGTTTCGACAGTCCCGGCCGTTATTCAACCTGGCCTTGGTCAAAGCTGATCCGCATTTGACGGGCGCGGGTCAGGATCGAGTTTTCCAACTGTGCCGCGGTTTTTTCATTCACCGTGATATTTCGCCAAACGCCGACAGCAACCTGTTGTTGTTTGAAGACCGAAACGCGGATGCCATCTGAGCGCAATTGGCGAGTCAGGATATAGACATTCAGTTTGAAGCGCTCATTCGGTGTTTCCGGCGGGCTGTACCAATCGGTAATGATCACGCCACCAAAGGGATCGACCTGGGAAAGCGGCACAAATGAAAGTGTATCGAGCGATGCACGCCACAGGAAACTGTTGACCGAAACACCGCCGCCGTTGGCGCTGTCACTATCGTTGCTCAGCAGATTGGTTGAGGATAGGCCTTCGCCAAAGAGCTTGCCGGATTGGTCGGCTCTTTTTTCATTTTTGTCCCTGACCGGTTCGACACCTTCATAAGTGCAGGAAGCCATAAAAAGAGTAATGAAAGTCAAAAATAGAATGCGGAAAATCGGCATAAGATTGGGCACCGTTAAAGGGATAAGACAGTTCGGGCCGTATAGTAGCCAAAAAGGATCGGGGGCATCAACTCTTGTTGATGCCCCCGGCCCTTAAAACTCAGACTAAGTTTCTAAAAATTAGAAGCTCAGTTTGGTACCGATTACGAAAGCGGAAGCTTCGTATTCGTCAGCGTTAGCAGCTGCAGAGTCGTCTTCGGATTCGCTGTACTGGAATTCACCGTAAGCAACCAGACCTTCAGCAACGTTGTAGTCAGCGCCGACTACGAATACCTGAGCGTTGTCGGTGCCGTTAGCGCCGTCGTCAGCTTCAGAGTACAGGTAACCGAGGGAAACTTTACCAGCGCCGTAGTTGTAAGCAACACCGAAGTCCCAGGTTTCTGCGCCGGAAGCGGTAGAAGTGGAAGCGATCGGGGTCAGGGTGCTAGCGTTGGAAACAACGGAGTCGAAGTCAGTGGTGTAACCAGCGCCGAAGGAGAATGCGCCGAAGCCAACATTCAAACCAGCCTGCAGACCTTCGTAGTCCTGCTGGTCAGCGTCGTGATCACCGAAGAGGTAACCAACACCACCGGAAACGTTTACGTCACCGAATTCGCCGGAGTAGTTGATGGCGGAAGCAACAATGTTGTCGCGGGTGGATGCGCCGCCAACTTCAGGAGCGTAAGAAACAGCAACCTGGAAACCGGAGAATTTCGGGGAGTAGTAAGCAACTTTGGAATCGTCGCCTTCAGAGGTGGCGAGGTCCGGAGCTACTTTAGCGGTACCGATGTGGGAACCGCGGGTACCGATGGAACCGTCGAAACCAGCAGCGCCAGCCAGTACGTCAGCACCGGTTACAACCTGGTTGTCAATGACGTTGTCGTCCTGACCGATGTGGAAGGTACCCCAGTTACCGGAGAAGTACATGTAGGACTCATCGGTGTTCGGAGCGGAGGAGTCTGCGGTGGAGTTCGGACGCAGGTCCAATTTGTAACCGTAGGTCAGGCCGTTGTCGGCGGTGTTTTCAGCGGTGAAGAAGATCTGAGTGGAAGAACGACCTTCTTTAACGCTCTGATCGTCAACTTCGGTGCCGCCGGAACCAGCGTCGTCGGAAACGAAATCGATTTCGTATTTAGCACCGCCGCTGATGGTCAGTTTAACTTCAGCCATTGCCTGGCCGCTCAGTACGCCAGCTGCGATCAGGGCAGAGGTCGCCAGAAGAGTTTTGCGCATTATTTATCTCCAAAACGTGTGGTCTACGACAATTAAGACCTTGTTCATTCGAAGCACAGCAAGCGATAACCACATCGCATAACCTGCTTCCGCCATCTTAATTACCGGGACTGCTTTCCCACTGCAACGGCGTTGATGGGGGTTTGAGAGCTTTTGAAATCACCTGTGGCAAAATTGCAACAAAGTGTATTCGGGGCAAAACCAGAAGAATTTGCGGGCATTTTGATTGGCCCGGACCAGATTGTGCTTTCGCTTGATCCTGGAAAGGCATTTGTTAGATTGAAACAATCTGGAAAGGTTCTCCAGGGGGGGGGAAGGGCCCTTATGCCGGTTTTTGCCCTGTGATCGAGATCCAACAATCCGACGCATCATATATTAGTATTTATCAGGTGAGGGTGTGATGGCCGAATATGCGGTTGAACAATTGAATGAGGTTGTGGCGGCAATCAATGCCGCAGCGGCTTCGGTTGATCGAGAAACAGCAGAGGTCACGCTCGTGGCGGTTAGCAAGACCTTTGACGCGGATGCCATTCATCCGACCCTGGCCGCAGGCCATCGGGTCTTTGGGGAGAACCGGGTGCAGGAAGCCCAATCCAAATGGCCGGGATTGCGCGCGGCATTTGATGGGATCGAGCTGCATCTCATTGGCCCGCTGCAAAGTAACAAGGTCCGGCAGGCGGTTGAGCTTTTTGATGTGATCGAAACAGTCGATCGCCCGAAACTGGCCCGTGCGTTGGCTTCGGAAATGGAAAAACAGGCAAAGCGTCCGACCTGTTTTATCCAGATCAATACCGGTGAGGAGGATCAGAAGGCGGGCGTCCTCCCGAAGGAAGCGGATGAGTTTATCGCCTATTGCCGGGATGAGTTGAACTTGCCCGTCACCGGTTTGATGTGCATTCCGCCGGTGGATGAGGAACCGTCCCTGCATTTTGCGTTGCTGCGCAAGATCGCCCGGCGCAACGGCCTTACTCAGCTATCCATGGGCATGAGCGGTGACTTTGATGTTGCCGTGCAATTTGGTGCCACCCATGTCCGGGTGGGGTCTGCTATCTTCGGTGCCCGGGACTATTCCACCTGAAGTGGGAAGCGGCCTGGCGGATTAACAACGGATGACCAACTGCGTGCCGGGTCCGCAATGGCCGATGAGTTTGTTTAGATCTTCGATCGGCAAGGCGACACAGCCTTCGGTCGGGCTGAAATCTGGCCTGGCGACATGCATAAAAATCGCGCTGCCACCTGCCGGTATAACCGGATCATCGTTATAACCCAGTTCAATGACAAGATCGTAGAGCCGATCCTCGCGCCACATTTTTTCATGGCTGTGCGGAAAGGGCAGCTTCACCAGGCGGTTATAATCCGGATGGTCGGATGCATCGCACCAGCCGTCATCGGGGGCGATGGCCCGCCCTTCCAGGCCGGTTATCGGTTTTTGGATCCGATCCGCCCGGTAATGGAAACGGCGCATGGGCCATGTACCAACGGGTGTTATGCCGTCCCCTTCCCCGGATTTCGGACCGATCCCGCCGCGCCCCAACGCGCATTTGACCAAATGGCCGTCCGGCATGGTCAATCCGTTGCCATCAACATATATAAGTGATTGGTAATCCATAGGGGTTTCCTGACTCTAGGCCTACTTCAAGAGACATTATTTGCCGCGTCAGTCTAATCTTGCTGATCCATCAGGGCTTGGAAAGCATGGCCTGATATTTTTCCAATGCCGCTTTCATGGCTTCCGGAACATTTTGCAGGGGAACCGGGTCCGGCATGTAGGATGGAACCTGATCATTCTTCGTCCGCTCCGGTTTTTTAATAGGCGCCTGCTGTGTGGAAGCAGCAGTCTGCGGAGCGTTAGGGGCCGATCGCTCAGGCTTGGTGGCTGCGGAAGATCCCGGATTTTCGGTGGAAGTGCCAATGCCAGGTGGTGGATTTTGGCTGTGCAGTTGTTCCTGTCCCAGGGCCCGGCGTCGATGGACCACACGGGCCAGTTGCTGTGCGATATCCGGCGATAATCTGGACCGGGATGACAAAGCCGGGATCGGGTTGGCGGAGGGAGACGCAATCGTTTCCCCGGTTGCCGGTGCGGCAGAATTGGCCGCCATATTCATAGGATTGGCGGGCGCGGGTTCGGGATTGCCGGTTATTGGCACAGGCTTGGGGACCAGATGGCTGAAATCAACGGAACCGGGCGCAATTCCCGTTGCTGGCTGGCCCGCCGCTGCCTGGCTCGGAGCCCGGGCGGTCCGGTTGCCGCCGCTGGCGGTGATGAATGCATTCAATCTGGCCGCCATCTCAGGATCGAGATCAACAATGGCGGATTCGTTGCCGCTTGTTGTAACTGTCGGCTGGGAAACAGCCGTTTCGGTAGCGGTTTCCGTTTCCGCTATCTGTTTGGCCGCTGTGTCTTTTTTGTCATTTGAATCAAACAATGCCAGCATCCGTTCTTCAACGCTGGATCCGGAATGTTCTTCCATGGCATTGACCACAACCGCCCCTGCCAGACCGATGGGGCCGCCATAGAGGGTGCCCCCGGCCATCCGGGCCCCCGGTGAAATTTCATCGCCGGTGACGGCCCGGTAGAGCGAGGATACCAACGGAATATGCTGCAGCGGGTTGATCACGTCCAAGAAATCGGAAAAGGACAGGCCATCCTCACCAAACATATCCTTCCCGTCTACCGGCGTAGGACCCTTGGTATTGGATTGTGTCCCGCTTTTTTCAACGGCTTGAGCATTTGGTGGGGAAAGGCGCGGCGGTTCCGGTGTCATCAGCGACCACGGCGCAGCAATCCGGTCATAGCTTGACGGGCTGTTCAGCATTGTCTCAATCTCCTCGCGGAAAGAAGATGCAAAGCCGGTGCCAAGCGGGGATGATTGCTCACCCTGTATCGTCACGATATAGGGCAAACCCTTGATAAGCGGTTGATTCCACGTTTTACTCTCGCCATGGCCAATTGCCATGGTAAAGTAGCGTCCAATGAAATATGAGAGATATTGCCGTGCGGTTGCAGGTCAAAAGCTGCCGCCGGGAAAATCAGGCTTCTACGGGTGGATGAATGACCGGAAAAAAAATCCTGCTGGTTGATGATGATGACGCGTTGCGCCAGTCGCTCGCAGAACAGCTCCAACTGCATGAAGAATTCCTGACAACGGAATGCGCCAATGCCAAGGACGGTATTGAAAAGGCCAAGTCGGAACATTTCGATGCGGTGCTGCTCGACGTTGAACTGCCTGATATGGATGGGCGTGAGGCCTGCCGCCTGATGCGGCGTAATGATGTGAAATGCCCGATCGTCATGCTGACCGCCCATGATTCCGATTCCGATCAGATCCTGGGCCTGGATTCCGGGGCCAATGATTATGTGGCCAAACCGTTCCGTCTGAATGTTCTGCTGGCCAGGCTTCGGGCGCAATTGCGCACCCATGAGCAAAGTGAAGACGCGGTTTTTGCCATCGGCCCCTATTCTTTCCAACCGTCCCAGAAAATCCTGATGGATGAGGATAACAATCAAAAGGTCCGGCTGACGGAGAAAGAAACCGCCATTTTGAAATATCTTTACCGCGCCGGGGAAAAAGTTATCGCCCGCGATACCCTACTGGGAGAAGTCTGGGGTTATAACGCCGGTGTGACGACCCATACCCTTGAAACCCATGTTTACCGGTTGCGTCAGAAGATCGAGCGGGATCCAGGCAATGCCCAGATCCTGGTGACAGAGCCAGGTGGCTACAAATTGGTGCCGTAAACCATGGTTCTGGGGCAGTAAGCAATCGGGAGGCGGCCTGTAGTGGCTGAGGTAAATAACAATCTGTCCGTTACCTTTTGGGGAACCCGGGGCTCAATCGCCTGTCCCGGGCCAGATACGATCCGCTATGGCGGCAACACCTCCTGCCTGGAAGTGATGTGCGGAAACAAGCGCCTGATCTTTGACGGTGGCACGGGGTTGCCCAACCTGGGGCGCAAAATCATGACCGAGCCGGTGCCATCCGAATTGCCGGTGGATCTTTTGCTGACCCATACCCATCTCGATCATATTGTCGGTATCCCGTTTTTTGCGCCGCTTCATATTCCAGGGAACCAGGTGCGGCTATGGGCGGGGCATCTTCTGCCGAACAGGACGTTGAAACAAACCCTGTCCGATATGATGGCACCGCCGCTATTTCCGATCCCGCCGGAGATTTTCCAGGCGGATGTGGCCTTTCATGATTTCGAGCCCCAGAGCCCGCCAGATGTGGGTGATGGCATCAAAATTCGGACAGCACCGCTTAATCACCCCAATGGGGCAACCGGATATCGTGTTGATTTTGCAGGGAAAAGTGTCTGCTACATCACCGATACCGAACATGTGCCAGGCCGACCCGATCAGAATATCCTGGATCTGGTTCAGGATGCCGATCTGATAATTTATGATTCAACATATACAGATGAGGAATTTGACCGGTTTGTCGGCTTTGGCCATTCCACATGGTCGGAAGGCGTCCGGCTGGCAGATGCGGCTAATGTAGGCCGTTTGGTTGTATTCCACCATGATCCCTCCCATAACGATGTTTTCATGGATGGCATCGCTGCGGAAGTTGAAAAAGTCCGCCCCGGTACGATTGTTGCCAAAGAGGGGGAAACCCTCACATTGTAACAGGCGTCTTATCAGCCCCGTTTGCTCCCGAAGGTAAAATTCTATGTCTTTTTCCAAGAAATGGCGCCGGATGAAACTCGGCCTCAAAACCGTTCTGGGGTGGTCGAAACAGGGCTATTTCATTCCTTATCGCTATGCGGCCAGCGATCTGCAGGCCGGTCATAGGCCGGTTTACCGGAGCGTGGCCGAGATCTGTCGGGCGGCGGAAGACCGGTTTCAGGGACATCTCGATGCCCTTTCGGAATATGCCGACGACCTGAATGGGTTTCATGGTACCAAACCGCCGGCCCCAAGATTTGAACAGGATTGGTTTCCAAGGCTGGATGGGGCCATGGCATATGCGCTTGTCCGGCGTTTTAAACCCGGCCGCATCATTGAAGTGGGATCCGGCCATTCGACCCGCTTCATGGCCCGGGCGCTGGCGGATGAAGGGCTGGCGACCGAAATCACGGCGATTGATCCGGCGCCGCGTGCCGATATCCGGGCGCTGCCGGGGGTTGCGATCATCAACAAACCGGTGCAGCAGGTTGATTTGTCGATTTTCGACCAGCTGGGAGCCGGGGATGTCTTATTCATTGATTCAAGCCATATCCTGATGCCGGGTACGGATGTGGATCTGTTGTTCAATCATGTGATGCCGTCACTGCCGGACGGGGTGCTGGTGCATATCCATGATATCACCCTGCCGGATGATTATCCGGTTCTTTGGGACTGGCGGAATTACAACGAACAACAGGGCGTTGTGCCGATGATCACCGGGGGTGGATATGATCTTGAATGGTCTTCGCACTATGTTGCCAGCCGGATGAAGGATGCGGTGGGGCAATCGGTGGCCTCTTCCCTGCATAAGCCGGATAGCGCCTATGAAACCAGCATCTGGTTGCGCAAACGGCGCTAACCCGCGCCGTAAGCGGTTTTTGTCCCCAATTCGGTTTCAATAAAATCCAGGAAAGCCGCCAGCTTGGCAGAGCCGACACGGCGTTGCTGGTAGACCAGATATCGATCCCTTTCCGGTTGCTGATATTTGGTGAGCAAAGGGATCAGCTCTCCCCTGTCGAGGGCTTTTTCCGTGATATAATCGTAAAGCCTGGCGATGCCGACCCCGTCCAGGGCCGCCTGCAGAACCACGCCATAATTGTTGGACCCTAAAACCGGGTCGGTTTTGATGGAATGGCTGTTACCTTCGTCATCCCAAAACTGCCAGGGGGCGACCCGGTCATGGCCCTGGTAGCTCAGGGTCCGATGGTGCAGCAGGTCTTCCGGTGTGGCGAGCGGCATCGGGTTTCCCGCGATATAGCCGGGTGATGCCACCAGCCTTTGCCGGGAGGGCGGCAAGGGCCGGCAGAAATGATCCTGGTCAGCGGGTGTAAGCTTTGGCCGGAAGGCCACATCAATCCCCTCTTCCGCCAGATCAAGGGTGCGGTCCTCCAGCCATAATTCCGGCTTGATATCCGGATAGAGCATCATGAAACGGCTCAAGGCCGGAGCCAGGCGGAACTGGCCCCAGATGGTGGGGGCCACAATCCGAAGGCGTCCGGCAGGCTGTCCCTGGGATCCTCTCACTTCATCATCCGCATCGTCGATCAGGTTCAGGATCTGATCGACCTTGCCAAGATACCGTTGGCCTTCGTCGGTCAGGCTGAGATGGCGGGTGGTGCGATAGATCAGTTTGATCCCAAGGCTGTCTTCCAGGCTGGTTACCGACTTGCTGACCGAGGATACAGGTAATCCCAGATGCCTGGCTGCCCGGCTGAAACTGCCCTGCCGGGCAACGGACTGGAACACGGTCATGAGATGGTGCCGGTCAAAACTGCGGCGCATGATGATTATTTCCGAAAAAGAAAAATAAGTTCCGGATTTATACATATTATGCATCATGGAGAAAAGGAATAGCTGTTTCGGAACTCTTTTAAGAACCTCTGCCGCGGAGTATGGCTCATGTTCCAATCTAGTTTGTTCCGTGATCGAAATGTATATCTGCTGGTCGGGGCCAATCTTCTGACCTCCATGGGCTATGGGATCGCGCTGATTGCCATTCCCTGGCTTCTGATCAACCAGCCTGGTGGCGAGGCCCGCTTTGGTTTTATCGCCTTTCTTGCTTACTTCCTGATTTTCCTGACCGGCCCTTTCCTGGGGGTTTTCATCGATCGCTATGACCGGAAACGGGTTCTGGTTGCCTTCCGGCTGGTGATGCTGCTTATCCTGGCGGCGATGCTGTTGCTGGCACCCGCCGGGGACAATGCGATCAGCTGGCTTTTATCGGCTTATTTCATGCTCTCTAGCTTGTTTTTAATGCTGAACCAGGGGGCCAGGACCGCCTTTATCCAGGAAAACTATGACCCAAAAAGCTATCAGGCGCTGAATTCGGTGATCGAAATCGAGGGCCAACTGGCGGCGGTGATCACCGGCGGTGTTGCGGCCTTGATGCTGGACCGATGGAGCCTTGCCGAGATCATCCTGGTCAATATGGCATTGTTTGCCGGGTCAACCGTTTTGGTTGGCCTGTTGAAGAGAAAGAACATGGGGGAAAACGCGAACCATGTGGCGGAACCCTCGGTTGATGGCTATTGGGAAGGGTTTTTTGGCGGTCTGCGCCATTTGATCCATCATCCAGGCCGGTTCCTATTCTTGTGCGGCAGCTTCATGCCCTATCTTTGTGTCCAGACCAATAATTTCCTCCTGCCCGTTCTGCTGGTGCGGGTGGTGCAGGCCAGCGTCCAGGAACTGGCGCTTTATGAGATGATGTTTGGCGGCGGTGCGGTTATGGCGGGCCTGCTGGTCCCATTCCTGGCGCGCCGCTATACCAATAGACTGATGATCAATAGCTGTATGGTTCTTTTCACCACGGTGATGATCCTGCAAGCGATCTGGCCAGGCGAGGTAACCTTGGTCTGGATGGCTATTTTCCTGGGCACGGCCAACAGCATCATCCGGATCAGCCGCAACAGTTGGATGATGAACCATATCGAACCGCGCTATCTGGGCCGTGTGTCGACCGCGCTGCCTGCCTTGATGCAGTTGGTCAAAGCCCTGATGATCGGCGCGGTCACCCTGCTGGTCGGCCAGGCCAGCCCGGTGATGGGGCTGTGGTTGTTGGTGGGTTTGCTGGTGATATCCTGTGTTGCCTGCTTCATGCCTTTCGATATCAAGCGGTCGCAGGTCGTTGATCCTGCACATTAAGGAATGTTCAGGGCTAAATTTCAGGATGCGGCGGCCAATCTATTTGTAAGGATCCGCCGCATCCCGGAGACCATCGCCGAGGAAATTGAAGGCCAGCACCACCAGGATCACCGAGAACATGGGTAGGATCAGCCAGGGATACAGATCCACCACATTGATATTCTGCGCCTCATTCATCATCACCCCCCAGCTGACCACGGGCGGACGCAGGCCAAGACCTAGGAAGCTGAGCGCGGTTTCGCCCAGGATCATGGCCGGAACCGACAGGCTGGCCGAGGCGATCAGATGGCTCATGAAGCTTGGCATCAGATGGCGCATGATGATGCGTTTGGGCCTGGCCCCCATCAATTCGGCGGCAACGGCAAAATCCTCTTCCCGCAGGCTCAGCAGTTTCGAGCGGACCGCCCGGGCCAGTCCCGGCCAGTCCAGCATGCCCAGGATCACGGTTAGGCCGAAAAATACCCAGATCGGGCTCCAGGTCACCGGCAAAGCGGCGGACAGGGCCATCCACAAGGGCAGATGCGGGAAGGAGCGGATAATCTCGATCATGCGCTGGATGAAACCATCGACAAACCCACCATAATATCCGGCGATCCCGCCAAAGAATATGCCGAGCGCGAAGGAGATGATCACACCGACCAGGCCCACAGTCAGCGAAATACGCCCGCCATAACCCATGCGGGACAGCATATCCCGGCCCAATCGGTCGGTTCCGGCCAGGAACAGTTGGCCGCCCTCGGCCGGGCAGAAAAGATGGGTGTCGCCCGGGATCAGCCCCCAGAATTCATACTCCGCCCCGGCATAGTCACCGGCTGAACAGAAAAAGCGGATCGGCTGGATATCGGTTTTATCTTCGCCATAGACCCATTGCATACGGGTCAGGTCGCGATCCACCGTGATGCCATAGACAAAGGGGCCGATAAACTCGCCCTCATGGAACAGATGCACGCTTTGCGGCGGCATATAGAGATAGTCCGTATGGCGGTGGGACGGGTTATAGGGGTTGAGAAATTCCGAGATCAGCAGCGAAAAATAAACCAGGACCAGGATGATGCCGCTGGCCAGGCCGAGCCGATGGCGCTTCAGCTTCCACCACATCAGCCGCCATTGCGACGCCATGTAATAGCGTTCCTGCTCCGGCGTCAGCACAACTGCGCGATGGGGATCAAACGGGGCCTTATTGACGTAATGGTCCAGCTTGCTCATTTCGACGCCTCCGCTCCCAGCCGGATCCTGGGATCCAGCAAAGCCAGCGCCAGATCGGAAACCAGCATCCCGACCACAGTTAGGAAGGCGACGAACATAAGGAAGCTGCCGGCCAGGTAGATATCCTGGTTAATCAATGAATTCAGCAGCATCGGGCCGGTGGTCGGCAGACCCAGCACGACTGAGACAATGGCCGAGCCGGAAACCACATCGGGGATCAGGTTGCCGATATCGGCAATGAAGGGGTTGAGCGACATGCGCAAAGGGTATTTCCGGAGCGCCTTGCCCGGCGGCAGGCCCTTGGCTTTGGCAGTGATGACATATTGCTTGTGCAATTCATCGAGCAGATTGGCCCGCAACCGTCGGATCATGGCGGCCGTGCCGGATGTTCCGATCACAATCACGGGCACGATCAGATGTTCGAGCACCGAAACCGCTTTGCCAATGGACCAGGGCTGACCGATATATTCTTCATCCATCAATCCACCCACATCCACACCAAACTGCGATTTTGCCACATAAAGCAGGATCAGCGCCAACAGGAAGTTGGGGGTTGCCAGGCCCAGATAACCGATAAAGGTCAGGCCGTAATCCCCGACTGAATATTGCCGGACGGCGGAATAGACGCCGATCGGAAAGGCGACAATGTAAATGAACAGGATGGTAAAGAAGTTCAACACGAAGGTCAGGAACATCCGTTCACCAATGACGTCTGCGACTGGTTTATCTTCGGCAAAACTGTAACCGAAATAACCTTGCAGCATGCCGTTGAAGACATATTCACCATTCACTTCTGTCGGCCATAACCCGACCCAGGTCAGATATTGCACCACCATGGGCTGGTCCAGGCCGTATTCTTTGCGCAGAAAGGCTATTTTATCCTGTCCTGCTTCGCCCTGAGCGCGTAATTCATTGATCATGGTGGTCAGATAATCACCCGGCGGCAACTGGATGATGATGAAAACCAGGGCGCTGATCACGAGCAGGGTCGGGATCATCACGAACAGGCGGTGGACAATATAACCAAACATCAGCTGCGATCTGCCCCATTTTCAAACCAGAAAAGATCGGTGTCATAGACCCCGAAATGCGCGCCCGGATCCCAATTCCACATGCCTTCCTCGGGTACATTGATTAAACCGTCCCGGACCACCACGGGCTGCAGGATTCCGGCAACAATGCCGATGGTAAAGACATTATCGGTTTGGATATCCAGCATCCGCTCCCAGATGGCGACCCGTTCGGCGCGCTGGTCCGCCTGGAACCATCGGCGATAAAGCCGGAGCAGTTCCTCACCGGCGGGCAGGTCAACCTCCTGACCGGATTTTCCGCCGGTTTCAATATATTGGCCCCATTTGGGCCACTGATAGTGATCCTGGGTGACCGGTGCCAGGTCCCGGGGTGCCATATCGGCGGTCGCCAACCCATTTTCCCAGCCCGACGAGATGGTCATGAGCGTCTGGCCTGAATAAATCCTTGGGATCAGCACATCATGGGAAGTCGGTTTGATATGCAGTTTGATGCCGGCATCTAGCCAGCTGTCGGCGATCAATTGCAGGACATCGGGCTGTTCGGTGCCGGCATCGGCTGTTTCCACAATGATCTCAAGAGGCTCGCCATTGGGCATCAGACGCACGCCGCGACCGTCGCGTTCACGCAAACCCATCTCATCCAGCAACTCATTGGCCTGTTTCAGGTCGAAATGGGTCCAGCGTTTGCGATATTCGGGTTTGTAGAGCGGACTGGCCGGCAGCAATGTGTTCTGGCCTTCAACGGCCAGACCGAAATAGATCACCCGGTTGATCTCATAGCGGTTGATCGCCAGGCTGAGTGCGCGGCGGAACCGGACATCGCGTAAGATCTTGCGCCAGTTTTCATCGGCATGGTTGAGATTGGGAAACAGCGCCATATGTGCGCCCTTTCCCGTGCGCCACAGCCTTGTGGAGAAACCATATTGATCTTCATTTTGTTTCAGAAGCGAAATGTCCTCGAATTTCAGGTTCCGGCTCTGAAGATCAATCTCGCCTGTGGCGGCCTTCAGCGGGATCAGTTTCTTCTCGGTCATGGAGAAGATCCAGCGATCAATATAGGGCAATTGACGCCGGTTTTCGTCAATGCGGTGGAAATAGGCATTGCGTAGAAACTCAAACCGCTGGCCGTCGGAATCGCCGGCCAACACCCAGGGCTGTAGGCTTGGCAGATCCGGATTGCTGTTTTTGTAACTTTTGGAAACTTTGTTATGAAGTGAGGCCCAACTCTTTGAGCCGTCCTCTTTCACAAGGGCATTCAGCACGGTTTCATCGGTATGGTTCGCGTGAAACTGCCGCAGATAATGGGCGGGCGCATAGATATAAAGCGGGCTGGCCTGGGCCAGGGACGGCAGGAAGGTCGGATTGGCGCTTGGCCAGCTATAGCGGACGGTATGATCATCCAGGATTTCGACTTTGGGGAATTTGCCACTGATTTTCAGCCGGGCTGGCGGTCCGGCCGGATAGAGTTCTTTGTTATTGGCGATATCGTCCCACCAGTAGCGAAAATCCTCAGCGGTGAAAGGATGGCCATCGGACCATTTATGGCCTTTGCGCAGATGCAGGGTGAATATTCGGCCATTTTCTTCATCTACGGATTCAAGAATATCCGGAATAATATTGAAATGGCGGTCATATTTCACCAAGCGGGCATAGCCGTAGACAACCATTTGCCGGGTGTCTTTGCTTTTTTGCATGGCCATGCGCAAGGTGCCGCCATGTCGGCCGGGGATCAGACCCATTGCCCTGACATTCAGAACCATCGGATTTTCCGGCAGCCGGTTTTCCACTGACGGCAGTTGGCCGTCAGCCTCCCGGTCGCTGAGGAAGGGCGGGCTGACAAAATTCTGGGCCGGGGATTGAGATACTGTCAGGATGACAATAGTGGCAAAAGCCACGATGGCCATGGCGGTCCGGAGTGGGGTGATTGCCTGATTCATGCCACCAATGCTCCACTGGCTGCCTCGGGCTGTACACGGACGAAATGGCCGTTGCCCATATCCACCATTCGGTTTTGTCCATCACCCAGATCCGTGAAAGGGGCTGGCCATTGGTCCGGAATCGATGCTTTTTCATTCATGAGATGGGCAAAATCGAGGGGCTTGTCCAGACTGGGTTCCGGCACCGCTGCCAGCAACCCCTTGGTATAGGGGTGCATGGGGTTGCGGAACAGCAGTTCACGCGGCGCATGCTCCACCAACCGACCGCGGCACATGACCGCGATATCATCGGCGATATAATCCACCACGGCCAGATTATGGCTGATGAACAGATAGGAAAGGCCCAGCTTGGCCTGCAAATCCTTGAGTAGGTTCAGGATTTGCGCTTGGATTGAAACATCCAGCGCGGAGACCGGTTCGTCACAGATCAGCAATTCCGGTTTCAGCGCGAGCGCACGGGCAATGCCGATCCGCTGGCGCTGGCCGCCGGAGAAACTGTGTGGATAACGGTTGAGATGGCGCACATCCAACCCGACCAGTTCCATGAGTTCCGCAGCCATCTCCCGCTGTTCCGTCCGATCACCGACTTTGTGGATCACCAGGGGTTCGGTGATGATGTCAAACACCGTCATGCGCGGGTTGAGGGATGAAAACGGGTCTTGAAAAATGAATTGCATTTTGCGCCGGAACGGAATCAACGCATCCCTGCTGAGGGAGAGAACATCCAGATCCACGCCGCCATCATGAAAGGTGACGGTGCCTTCATCCGGGCTGAGCGCGCGCATCAGGATCTTGGACAGGGTGGTTTTGCCGCAGCCGCTTTCCCCGACCAGGCCCAGGCATTTGCCACGCGGGATCTCAAAACTCACATGATCGACTGCCCGGACCTGGTTGCGTTTCTTCGCGCCTAAGAAACCGCCTTTCTTGATGGTATAGGTCTTGGTGAGGCCCTCAACCTTCAGGATTGGCGCATCATAATCGCTGACGATCGGCACGGCGTCCCGCATCTTCAACAAATGGCCGGTCTTGGATTTGATCTCCCGGATCGGTACCAGGCGCTCGCCCGGTTCCATGTCAAAGCGCGGCACGGCCTTCAAAAGCGCTTTCAGATAAGGATGCTGGGGGTTGTTGAAGATATCTTCTTTTGTGCCTGCTTCCATAATTTCACCGTGATACATCACGACAATTTCGTCAGCCACATTGGCGACAACGCCCAAATCATGGGTGATGATCAAAACCGCCATGCCCAATTCTTCCTGAAGATCCCGGATCAGTTTCAGGATCTGGGCCTGGATGGTTACATCCAGCGCGGTGGTCGGTTCATCGGCGATCAAGAGGGCCGGACGGCACACCAGGGCCATGGCGATCATAGCGCGTTGGCGCAGACCGCCGGACAATTCAAACGGATAGGTCTTCAAGGCCCGTTCCGGATCAGGAAAACCAACCATGGCCAGCATGTCCTGGGCCAGTTTTTCGGACGCCTTGCCCCGTTCCGACCGGTGCAGCTCCAGCGCTTCAATGATCTGGTCCCCCACTGTGTGAAGCGGGGAGAGCGACGTCATGGGTTCCTGAAAGATGATGGAGATGCGGCCGCCGCGGATTTTCCGCATATTCGCGCTGTTGCGGTTCAGTTTGGCGATATCCACTGGTGCGCCGGCGGCCAGAGCGGCTTCATCACAAAAATCTATTTTCCCGCCGTCGATCTTTGCGGTTTTTGGCAGAATGCCCATGATGGCCTGGCTGACAACGGATTTACCGGAGCCGGATTCCCCGACCAAGGCGACGGTCTTGCCGGGCGGGATACGGAAATTGATACCTTTGACCGCCTGGATGGTACCTTCGGGCAAATGGAAACTGATGCGTAAATCGCGGATCGATAAAAGATCCGGCGCATCGGCACGGTTTTCCCCCACCCGGTTCTTTTCCCGGTCGGCATCCATCATAACGTTCCCCGTTTCCCTTGGATCCGGTGCCGAATTATCCCCTGCGGCTGCCGGATCGAACCATTTTCGGTCTATTCCCGAACCGTCACGCCCGCTCCATCAGGTTCAGGGCGATCAGGTTTTCCCGTGTCGCTGTATCCAGTGAAAGTTTGTGACCCTGAGCAGCGCGAAAGGCTGTCGCCAGAATCCGGTCGAACTCTTCCAGATTTGTATCGAGTTTAATTCTTTCGCTATCTGTTTCCAATTGCAACTGAAACCAGCCATTCTCACGATTTCTTTGGGTTGAATAATAGCGCAGTTTCAGCTTATTCAGCTTTTCCCAGAGGATCTGTTTTTCGCGCCAATCGCGCCAATAAAGGCCGTCCTGTTCCAGACGGGCAACGGTGCGGGCGCGATAATAGGTTCTGACGCCGTATAGTGCGAAGATAAATGCCAGCGCGGCACAGATCCAGCCGACCCAAACCAGCGGGCCAACCAGAGCCAGCGGCAGCAAAGTACAGGCCAAACCGGCACCGGCACGCAGGAAATCCAATTGGATCGATTTTTTTGAATAATGCAGGTTTTCGGTCACGAAGTCTGCTCCCGGCGGTTCAATTCTGTATCAGCGCCAATCCAGCAGGCGGCCGGATGTTTTCGTATGAAATTATTGAATTTATTTAAAAAATACCAGCATCCCGGATCATGGACTAAGTGATGGCTCAAGAGGCCGGTCGGCTCTGCCGGGTCTATCCGGTTTTGCAAGCGCCGGTCTTTGAGATGGGTCAATGCCTGGGCAAGAACGAAATCATCGCCGGCAAAGCCGCGGCTGCCGCGCCAATCGATAATATCCATATGGGTGTTCAAGCGCGCGATATCGGGCTCCCGGCCGCTGCGGGCATTGAAGGTCGAGAGCAGTTTGATCCCTGCTTCTGCCAGAGCTTCGGCACCACTGGCATCTATTCGGTTCCATGGCGGGACAAATACCGGCAGGAATTGCTGATCAAACAGTTGGGTCAACCGTTGGTGCCCCTGGATAATATCCTTTGATTGCAAGGTTTTATGCCGACCTTCCTTAAACTCCGCCTTTTTGTGACCTTTGGGGGCATGATTAACATGCTGCCATCCATGTTGCGATATCGTAACATTTTTTTCTTTTTGTAGCCGCTGTGACAGGCCGCTTTCGGCGAATTTCGGGATCACCGCGATATTGATCGGTGTTTCACCGGCGCTTGCCAGAAGCTGTTCCAGGGCATCGGTTGCTGCAATCGCGTCGTCATCGCGCCACCAGAATTCCGCCACCAGCCCGATATCCTGCCAGAGATCCAATTCCTGGCCCAATTCATCCCAGATCGACATTCAACCCTTCCTTCTCATTACTGCCAGCAGGATATCGGCTGTTTTTTCGGCGCCATCCAGTGAAAACGGGGGGGGTGGGGTTTTTTCTCGTGATGCCAACATGGCTTTGATGGTGCTGGTCATTTGTCCGGTATCGGCCGTCTCTTCATCAACGACCCGGGCATATCCGCTTTTGGCCAACAGATTTGCGCGCATCGGCTGCTCGCTTTCTCCATCTGTGCTGAAGGGCACCAGGAGTGCCGGGCATCCGGCCGCCAGGATATCCATCACCGTATTATAACCGGCCTGGCTGATGGACAAACGGGCTTTGGCCAGCAGGGCGCGGAAATCAGGCCTGGCCGGTTCGAGTGTGGCATTCAATCCAGAGATTTCTTCCTGCAAAGCCTGCTGGACGGCAAGGGGTAGGTTTGGCCCGGCCAGGAAACGCCAGTGAAGATCCGGATCGTTGATCTGCCGAGCGGCCTGAACGGTTTGGCGCAGTAAATGCTCCCCAACGGCCCCGCCGCCGACGGAAACCACAATTCCCTGCCGATGGTCGGAAGCCTGAACGGATCCGTCCCCGCCATCCACATAACCGGTATAGCGGATTTTTTGGGATAGTGCCTCCACACCGGGCAGGCTGGCCTCCAGGGGGGTGAAGGCCGGATCTCCGTGAACCAGCATCAGATCCAGCATGGAATCGGCGATTTCCAAGGCTTTTAGGCGTTTTTGATCCTTGGACGGTGGCACCAGGATATCCCGGATCGAACTGGCCACTGGAATGCCCACTGAGCGGGCCAGCGCCATGACTGGCAGAAGCTCGCGGCCAAATTTGCGCCGGGCAAAAGGATACCCCTCCAGCAGCAGAAAATCTGGTTTCAGCCGTTTGAAAAGATCCAGGGTGAAGGCTCCGCGCCGGTCCCACCATTGGTCATCAACCAATTGGCCGGTATCGTCTTCCAACTGGGAAAAATCCCGGTTTCGGACGCGGACCGGTGGCAATTGATGCACCTCGGCACTACCCAGATCCCAGTCCCTGTCTTCAAAACCACCGGTGGCATAATGAACCTCGATCCCTGCCGCCGCACAAGCCCGTGCGATGGCGGCCGCCCGCATCTGATGCCCTATGCCCAGAAGATGCTGGACATGGAAAAAAAGCCGGTACGGCCTGGTCATGGTGCTTCCTCTTCCGTCAGCGGGATGTTCATGGCTACAGCGGACGGATGACCGGTTTCATCCAGTTCAAAGAGATGGGCACAGCCCTGGCGCAGTTTGACCGGCGGTTTTCCCAGCATCGGCCAATCATATGCCCGCGCCATTAGCGCCCGGATGACACCGAAATGGGTAACGGCGACGGTATGTTGACCGCGGGCGGCCAGTTCCATCAGCAAAGGGGCAATGCGGGTCTGTACCATGCGTGGGCTTTCCCCATTGGGAGGCAGGAAATCGAGACCACGATCCTCATTCTCTTGCATTTCGGATCCAAGATTTGCCCGCAAATCCGGTAGAATTTGGCCTTCCCATTCACCGAAACTCATCTCGATCAGGCGTTGTTCGGCTGCAACAGGCATGCCACGCAGGGTTTCCGCCGTGACTCGGCACCGGTTAAGCGGGCTGGAGATCCAGTCAAAACCATCAAAATCCCGAGGCAGCTGCCATCGGCTCACCCAGTCGCGGGCCTCGGCCGTGATTGGGATATCGGTATGGCCCTGCAGGCGTTTTTCGGCATTCCAGGCCGTGGGGGCGTGACGGATGGCCAGCAATTGGATCATCGGCTCAGCTCCTGCTTCAGCAGCGCTGCCACAATCTGGATATCATGGCTTTTTTTGATGTTTTTCACGGCGTTTTGCGCCATTTCCCGGCGCCGGTCCGGGTCGGACAGCAAGCACGCCAAGGAAGTGGAAAACCCATCTATATCCCCCTCTGTGCTCAACAGCCCGGTTTTGCCCTGAAGGATCATATTAGCAATGCCGGGCCGGTTGGCGCTGATCACCGGCAGGCCGCTCGCCTGCGCTTCCAGCATGGCCAGGCCAAAAGCCTCCTTGATGCCCGGCCAGGCGAATAAATCACAGGCCGACAGGATTTCCGGCAGTTCCCCTTCTTCACAGAGGCCCAGAAAAGCAACGCGTCCGGTTTCGGTGAATGCTTTTTCAACCTCTCCCCGGGCCGGGCCGTCGCCGATGACCAGTAATTGCCAATCATGGTGGCCTATCGCCGAAAGTGAATTTGCAAGCAACTGATAGGATTGCAATTTATCACCTGGCCGCATCATGGCGGTGGTGGCGATCCAAACCCTGCCGCTGTCCAGACCTAAGCGGCGGGCGAGTTGTTCCCGGGTATTCGTCCGGTTCGCCGCGGCTGCAAGATAGGGTGCTGCATCCAGGAAGGGTTTAACGGATAGGCATTTGGCCTCTGGTTTCAGCAATGGCGCGATGCCGCCATGATCCGTCGGGTTCAGCTCTAAGATCCCGTCTGCTTGGCGGATGGCTTCCTCAACCGCTTGATGCCCCTGATGCCAGGGGCCATTCAGCTGTTTGGGGGCAAAACTGGCTTCGGCCAGCCAATAGGGGATCCCCAGCTTGCTTGAGACCGCCGGCCCGATCCAGTCCGGTGCCTTATGATAAAGATGATAGGTAAACCAGAGATCGGCTTCCACATGGTCACAAAGCCAATCGGCCTCGGTTTCAGCCTCCCGGCGCAGTTTTTCCTGGTTCGCGCCGTCGCCCTTGCCATCAAAGCTGCGAAAGCGGCAGACAAGCTCTACGTCGAACCCGGCTTTCTCCAATGCGGCCATCAGCAAGCGGGCCATCCGTCTGTCCCCACTGGGAACCGGGTGGTCCGGGGCTTTCAGCGGCGCATAGAAAGCAATTTTCATGCGGCATTGTTTCCCGTATCGCCATCCGCATCGGTATTAGCTCCTTGATCCTGATGGTCGGAAAGTCCGAACCGGCGGACCAGATCCCCCAGGCAGTGATGGGCGTCAAATTCCGATCGTACGCGGGTTTTCCCATTCTTACCCAGAGTTTTGCGCAATTTTGGGTCCCGGATCAACCGCTCCAGCTGCTCACTCAGCTTGGCGCTGTCAGCGGGCGGGACCAAGATGCCGGTTTCCTCGGGCAGGATCAGTTCGGGAATGGCGGAAACCGCAGTGGAAAGAACGGGCAGGCCCTGGCTTTGTGCTTCCATCAAGACATTCGGCAGGCCGTCCCGGTCACCATCTTCGGAAATTTTGCTCGCCAATACGAAAAGGTCGGTATCGCGCAGGCTTTCCAGAACCACATCCTGCGGCTGGGCGCCGCGCCATTCAATTTTGCTGGCGATTCCCAATTTCCGGGCTTTTTCCTTCAGTGTTCCGGATAATGTTCCGCCACCGATATGAATAAATCTCCAATAAAGGCCGGTTGGGATAAGGGCCAGTGCTTCGAGCAGATCATCATAGCCTTTCTTGGCAACTGCACGACCCACCGACAGCAGCAGGACGGGATGGTTCGGATCACTGCCATCGGCTTTCGAATAACTCTTCTTCACGTCCGAAAAACGGCTGAAATCAAGGCCGTGATAGGTTAGATCCACCTTTTTCGGATCATTGCTAAGGGCGCGCAAATGTTCCGCGCCATAGGCGGTGCAGGTAGCCAGCCAGTCCATTTCCGCGAGTTTCTCGCGCAAGTCCCAATCAGGGCTGGTCCAGATATCCTTGGCATGGGCCGATCCGGACCAGGGAAGGCCGCGCATGATCGCGGCATAGCGCGTCACCGATGCCGGTGTGTGTAGGAAATGGAAATGCAGGCGGGTCACATCATCGGGCAATTCCGCCGCCAACACGCAGGCCTGGCCGAACCGGCGGATGCGGTTGCGGGTCCGGTCGCGGGCGAAATCCCGTTGAAAAGCGTGCCAAGCATTTGAAAAACCGCTGAGTTTTTTTGCTTTTACCAGGCTTTTCAACACCCTGGCCGGCTCGTTATGGAGATATTCCGGCAGGTAACTGACTGGAGCCTGGATCTCGGAAACGATTGTATGCGCCGCCTTGTCGGTCGGGTGGCGCAGGGAAATGATCCGGATATCCAGCCCCCGTTTTTCCAGGCCAAGGATTTCCTGGGCGATAAATGTTTCGGACAGGCGGGGATAGCCTTTGAGAACGAATGCAACAGACATGCAGGTTTAAACCCTGGATTGCGTTTGGGGTGATATCAGTCGGCGGTACTGGTGAGGCGTTGCGGATAACGGCAGGAGGCGGACGCCAGGTTCTCCGCCAGGCGGTTGACATTGGAGAGACCATCCATCAGCCCGGGCACCACCACTTCGGAAGGCCGCTGTTGTTGCGGAAGCTGGCGTAAGGCGGTGGCCATCATGATCGGATCGCGGTCGGACCGGTCTTCCAGCATTGTGACAAGCCCCAGATCCTGGGCCCGGCTGGCACGGATAAATTGTTCCATGCGCGGTCGGGTGCGCGGAATGATCAGCGCCCGCTTGTCAAAAGACAGGATCTCACAAAACGTGTTGTACCCGCCCATGGCGACCACGGCGACTGCGGGTTCCATCAGGCTTTCCATCCGGGCATCAAAGGTGATGGCCTCCACATTGGACAGGCGATCCACACGGGTCATGAATTCCGATTGCCGGTCGGATTTCATGAAGGGACCGAATACCACCAGCGCCGGATGCGGCAGGTTGGGGTCATGTTCATAGGCGCGCAGTACCCAATCTACCATGGCGTCGCCGTCCCCGCCGCCGCCCGGCGTCACCAGGATATAGGGCGGGGTGATTTTACCGGGCTGATATTCAAGATCGGCCGTAGCGGGCAGCTGTCGCTTCAAATAACCGGTATAGACCATTTTTCGGCGGGCGGAATCCGAGATGGTCACCCCTTCCAGCGGGTCGCAGATCTGGGGCAAACCATAGACCCAGATCTGGTCATAAAGATCCCGCAGGGCCGGATTGACATTCTTGCGCTTCCATTCCGGTTCCAGAAGGTCTGGATCATCCATCACATCACGCAGGCCCAGGACCAGCGGTGTTCCCCGCTCCTTCAGGGAAATTAGGGTGTCATGCACTTCGCCGCGCAAGCCCAGCGGTTCTTTATCGACAATGAACAGGTCCGGATTGAACGCTTCTGCCGTATGTTTGATGATGGAGGCCCGCATGGCGAGCGTATCCTCGATCGCCATTTTCAATTTCAACGTGGTGTAATTGCCGTCTTTCAGCTTAATCACGCCGGGAATGCGGACAAAATCTACCCGGGACCGGAAATCAAAACTGCCGATGATCGGTGAACCGGTGAGGATCAGCACGGACAGATCCTCATTCTGCTCAACCAGGGAATGGGCAATGGCACGGGTTCGGCGCAGATGGCCCAGGCCGAACGTGTCATGACTATACATCAAGACACGGATATGCCTTCTCTGTGTGACCACCGTGAATTTCCTTATTTCTTTGCCTTCAATGCTGGGATTGCAGATCGCAGGAAAACGCGATCACTCTTCAAGAAGCAGCCAATCCAAAACAGCAGCGGCATTTTAAGTCTTTTTGGCTGTTGGAGAAACTAAAAAATTTCCGGATCAATTACTGTTGATCAGTCTTCCACCGATATATCGGGAGAGAATGGACAGTGGCTTGCGTCTTTACCTGAAACTGTCATATTGCAGGGAACCTGCGCTGTTGGCAGGCTAATGCGCGAACATGACGGTATAAGGTAGTCCCAGATACATGACCCTTCAAAAAGAAGTGGATTTGTTGAGGAATATTCCACTTTTCTCCAAAGTGGAGCCCTCAAAACTCAAGCTGATCGCATTCACCAGCGAACGCATGACCTACGAGCCCGGCCAGGTGCTCTTCCGGGAAGGGGATCCGGGGGATGCGGCCTATATCATCATCAAGGGGTCCGCCTGTGTTTCGGTGGAAAGCCCGGATGGACCGCAGGAAGTCAACTTGCTGGGAGCCAATGAAATCGTCGGGGAAATTGCCCTGTTGTGCGATATTCCAAGAACGGCGACGGTTACCGCCCGCGAAGAATTGTCTGCATTGATCATTTCGAAGGATCTGTTCTACCGTTTGATTGAAGAGTTTCCGGCGATCGGGCTGGAGCTATTGCGAGAGTTGGCTCATAAATTGGAAAATACAACCGCGCGGCTGCGGGATTGCATGGGTGAAACAACCGCAGAGCTGTAATGGCGCCGGATCCCATTCGGGCAAAAGGGGGAAGTATCATGTCCAGACTGGACAGTGTCATCCGTCGATTACAAGCGCAGCGCGCCTGTTTGGATTGCGCGGCAGAGAATGTGGCAGGCAAACAGGGCGTGATACTGGAAATGGGGCTTGGCAACGGGCGCACCTTTGATCATCTGCGCGACCGGTTGCCGGATCATGAAATTCATGTTTTTGAACGTGAGGTGCGCGCTCATCCGGACTGTGTGCCCGACCAGGATCATCTGTTTCTGGGGGATATGCGTGAAACCCTGCTGCAGGCGGAGGATCGCTTGAAAGGCAGCGCCGTTTTGATCCATGCGGATATCGGGACCGGGGATGAAGAGCGCAACCGGGCCTTCGCGGATTGGCTGGGACCAGCGCTGCGGCCGTTTCTGGCACCGGATGCCGTGATTGTCTGTGACCAGGAAATGCGTTGCTACCAGGCGTTCCAAATGGATCTGCCGGACGGAATCTCACCCGGCAGATATTTCATGTATAACATTAAATAACTTATATTATAGTACTGGAAAGCTTAGTCTTTTATTTCGATCATTGCAGGTGCATGGTCGGAAGGCTTTTCCCAGCCTCTGGCGTCTTTGACCACGTCCATGGAAACCAGTTTTTCCTTTAACGGCGGGGTGACCCAGATATGATCAAGCCGGCGTCCCTTATTCGCCTTACGCCAATCGCGGGCCCGATAGCTCCACCAGCTATATAAACGTTCCTCATCCGGAACAAAGTGTCGCATGGCATCTACCCAACCGAATGCCTGTTGCGCGTTATTCAGTTTTTCCACCTCAATCGGGGTATGGCTGACAATCTTCAACAGTTGCTTATGGGACCAGACATCATTTTCCAGGGGCGCGATATTCAAATCGCCCACTAGGATCATCGGGTCGCTGTTCTTTTTGTTGGCCGGGAACCAGCTAGCCATTTCATCAACAAAATCAAGCTTGTGGTCGAATTTGTCATTGACTGTGCGGTCCGGGATGTCACCCCCGGCCGGCACATAAAAATTATGCACCTCGATCCCGTTGGGCAGGGTGGCGGATAAATGGCGGCAGTCCTTTTTGCCGACCCATTCGTGGCTGTGGAGATTGTCGAGTTTGTGCCGGGACAGGATGGCCACCCCGTTATAGCTTTTCATGCCGTGGATTTCGGTATGATCATAGCCCATGGCCCGGATTTCCTTGATCGGGAAATCGGTGTTTTGCGCCTTGGTCTCCTGCAGGCAGATGACATCCGGATTATAGAGGTCGGTGAATTCCTGGATGAGATGCAAACGTTGACGCACGGAATTGATATTCCAGGTAACCAGGCGCATGAAGAACTCCCTGTTGGGTCGGAGAAGAAAATTTGTGGGGCGGGTTAGCCCTATTTGCTTTGACTATGTCTATAGGCGGCTTTGCCAAAGGATTCAAACAGGCGTTTATTGAACGGGTCGCTTAAGGCGTCGGGATGTTCGGGATGCCATTGGACGGAAATGTTGAAAAACCCGGCTTCCCGGAGGGAAACCGCTTCGATCAAGCCGTCTTCCGAGACCGCTTCAACGGCCAGACGGTCCGCGAGTTGGTCGATGGCCTGTTGATGAAGACTGTTGACCTGATGCTCGCCGGAATAGCCGGTGATCGCCTCCAACCTGCCCTCCTGGGCAATTTTGATCCGATGGCGGGGTCGATAGCGATCTGGCGGGGGCAGTGTTTTGTCGGACCGGTGATCCAGCTTGCCGGGCAGATCCTGAACCTTTTGATGCAGGCTGCCGCCCAGCGCCACGTTCAGTTCCTGATGTCCTCGGCAGATGCAGAATATAGGTAACGTGGCCCGGATTGCGGCGTGGATCAGCGGCAAATTGGTGGCGTCCCGGGCGGGATCCCATTCATCCTGGTCAATTTCGGCTGGTTGGCCATAAAGCGCCGGGTCCAGATTGGCCGGGGCACCGGTGAAGACAATCCCATCCAACCGGGAAACCAAGGCATCAGCGTCCTGACGGTCGCTAACGGGCGGGATCATCACCGCCAGCGCATTCGCGGCCTCAATCACAGAGAGGATGTATTTATCCCCGACAGAATAGGCCATGGCATTGTCGGTTGCCTGGCTGTTGCCGGTCACACCGATCAGCGGTTGTCTGTCTCCATCCATCGGGTCATCCAGCCGTCAGTTGTCATTCACGCCAATGCCGTCCCAGGGATTATGGAAATGGAACAGATCCTCATCCAGTTCCAGCCCTTCTTCGGAATTCATCAATGTCACCGTGGTTCGGAGCTGTTGCGCATCCGTAATGGTCCACTGTTTGAGCTCCAATGGGCTTTCGGAAAAGATCAGGCTGGCCTCGCCATAATCCTCGTTCTCCCGTTCCACCAGGCTGAGTCTTATCAAACCGTTACGCCGCTCAAACCCGGTGATTTCCAGGTTGTCCTGAAAATTGATATCCTCGCGCAGCAACAGATAGGCCGGGGTGGAGGAAAGCGGAATATGAGTAACCTGTTTCAATTCCTTATCCACATGGATGAAGAAATTGCCGGTCGCCACCAGCAGGATTGGCACGGGGGCATCATATTCAAACCGCGCCTTGCCCGGCCGGTTCATATACATGGTGCCTTCCACATAGGAGCCGTCGGGATTGGCCTGAATGAAGCGGGATTTGATTGTCGTGATTGAAGACAGATAATCTTCCAGCTGATTGAGGGTGCCCACGACTTCCGGATTTTTCAAATCGACGGCGGATTTGGCGGTTTCTGCCGTTGCAGGGCCGGTCCACGCAGCGCCGATCATGAGAGTGGCGATCAACGCCGAAATTGTTTTTTTCATAAAAACCTTCACTTTAGCTGCTATGGTCTGCCACAAGCACTTCGCGTTTGCCGACATGGTTTGCAGGGCTGACCACACCTTCTTTCTCCATCTGCTCAATGATCCTCGCAGCGCGGTTATAACCGATTTGCAGATGTCGTTGTATGAAACTGGTGGAGGCTTTTTTCTCCCGCGCCACCAGGGCAACAGCTTGATCATAGAGTGCATCCCCGCTGTCACCGCCGCCAATTGGCGCCGAAGCCCCGGAGATATCGGTTTCGAATCCGCCGGACATGTCGTCTTCATCCGTGACAGAATCCAGATATTGGGGCGCGGACTGGGCTTTCAAGAAGTTGCAGACTTCTTCCACCTCGGCGTCATCAACAAAGGGACCATGGACACGGGCAACCCGACCGCCACCGGCCATATGCAGCATATCACCACGGCCCAGCAGCTGTTCTGCGCCCTGTTCGCCGAGAATGGTACGGCTGTCGACCTTGGAGGTCACCATGAAGGAAATACGGGTCGGGAAGTTTGCCTTGATGGTACCGGTGATCACATCGACCGATGGGCGCTGGGTCGCCATAATGATATGGATGCCCGCCGCACGGGCCATCTGGGCCAGGCGCTGGATCGAGGCTTCGATATCCTTGCCGGCAACCAGCATCAGGTCCGCCATCTCATCGACCACCACTACGATATAGGGCAGTGGGGTCAGGTCCAGCGGTTCCTCCTCGATGATTGCTTCCCCGGTTTCCGGGTCAAAGCCGGTCTGGACCTGGCGGTTGATGGTCTCGCCCTTCTTCGCGGCTTCGGTCACCCGCTTGTTGTAGCCCTCGATGTTGCGGACAGAAAGTTTGGACATGGAGCGATATCGATTTTCCATCTCCCGCACGGTCCATTTCAGGGCGACAACCGCCTTTTTCGGGTCGGTCACAACGGGGGCCAGCAAATGCGGGATATCGTCATAGACTGATAGTTCCAGCATCTTGGGATCGATCATGATGAATTTACAACGCTCCGGCGGTAGCTTATAGAGCAGGGACAGGATCATTGCGTTCAAACCGACCGATTTGCCCGAACCGGTGGTCCCTGCGATCAGCAGATGCGGCATGGTCGCCAGGTCTGCAATCACCGGCCCGCCGCCGATATCCTTGCCCAGCACCATGGGCAGCTTATCCTTGGTATTTTCATATTTGCTGGACGCCAGAAGCTCGCGCAGATGGACCATCTCGCGGTCGGCATTGGGCATTTCAATCCCGATGACCGAACGGCCGGGTACTGTCGCAATACGCACTGAAATGGCACTCATGGAGCGTGCGATATCGTCGGACAAGCCGATCACACGGCTGGTTTTCGTGCCGGGGGCCGGCTCCAGTTCATAGAGTGTGACAACAGGCCCTGGCCGCACCTTGACGATCTCACCCTTGACCCCGAAATCCTCCAGGACCCCTTCCAGCAGGCGGGCATTTTGTTCCAGGCTTTCCGTATCATGGTTGGCTTTCGACGGATGGTCTGAATAATCGTCCAGCAGATCAATCGGCGGCAGGTGATATTCGCCATCATCGGGCAGATCGAGCGTGATCTGTTTTTCCGCGACCACCCGTTTGCCAGGTTTCGGTTTTTCTTCCGGCGCGGCGATACGGTCTTTTTTAACCGGTCTCGGCTCTGGCGGTTCCTGAACCACCTTGTCGCGCGGTTTGCTAGGCGCAGACAGGGTCGGTTCCATCCTCTCGCCCTTGACCCGCGCCACAGCTGCCTGGGCCGCGTCAGAGACCTTGTGGCGCATCTGGCCGGCCTGCTCGACGGCGGATTTGGCATGCATGCCCAGCCCCAGCAAACCGCGCAGGCCAGCGATCCATTCCCGTGCCGGAATGCCCATGACATAAAGCAGCAGGATCAATCCGGAAAAACCGAAACCCAGACCGTAGTGATAGGGCAATGCCTGGGGAATATTCTGGACCAGGGAAGCGATGATGAAGTCACCGGTAATGCCGCCGAGCCCGGGATCCAGCGGCCAGGAATCGAATACGGAAAAACCGGAAAAGGCGATGCTGCAAACCAGCAGCACCAGGGGAGCCAGCGCCAGGCGCATCCAGGGCAAAGAGAGCTGATGATCTGCCACAAACCGCCAGCCCCATGCCGCCAACAGCGGCACCAGGGCCGCCGAGCCCAGGCCCAGCGTCTGCAGCATCAGATCGGCGGTGATGGCACCGCTCATGCCCAGAATATTGCCAATCTCGCCACCGGTGGCCCGGTTCAAGGACGGATCGGTCGGATGATAGGTGATCAGGCTGGCCGCATAGACCAGGGCTGCGGCAATCAACAAAACCCCAATGCCTTCCAGGCCCCGGTTTCTCAGGTTTTCCGCGACCCCTTGCGGCAGGAATCTTGTTTTTTCTTTACCCTTCAGTTTTGCCATGGCTCTTTTTTACACTAACCCCGAATGAATGTTCGGCCCCAATTCCCAAACCTGTCTTAAAATAGTCGTTCCAGCTTCACGTAAAAGACCGGAATGTTCCGGCTTGGCCCGTTTACAATTCCAATATGGCGGCAATGCGGCGGCAGGCCTCTTCCACAATAGCATTGTCATGCACCAGCGCCACCCGGATAAAGGCGTCACCGGGGCTGGTATTGTCCGCTCTGCGGCGCGACATATAGCGCCCGGGCAGGCATTTGAGCGCCTGCTCCTCCCACAATCGCTTGGCGGCTTCTTCGCCGGTCAATCCGGCGTGGGAAACATCCAGCCACAGGAAAAAGGCCGCTTCGGGCCGCTGGAACCCCGGATATTCGCCAAGGATCCGTTCGGCGGTCGCGACAAGATTGGCATAGAGGTCGCGGTTCTCCTGGGCGTGGCGTTCATCCTGCCAGAGCGCTGTGCCCGCTGCCATCAGTGGACCAGGCACCTGCACCCCGCCATAGCCGCGCAGCATGGCGAAATCTTCCATCAGGCCAGCCTCGCCGGCCACAAAGCCACAGCGGAGGCCTGGCGCGGAGGAACGCTTGGACAGGGAATTGAGCACAATCACGTTTTCCAGTCCGCCGCCGAGCGCCGCACAGGCCTCCACGCCGCCGGCGGGCGGTGTATCGAACCAGATCTCCGAATAGCATTCGTCGACCGCGAGAATGAAATCATGGCGTCTGGCGGCGGTGATCATCGCCTTGAGCCGGTCCAGGCTGGCAACCGTGCCGGTCGGATTGCCGGGGCTGCACAGATAGACAAGCGCGATCCGGTCCAGAATCTCCGGCGAAAGGGCTTCATAATCCGGTACAAAATTATTCTCGGCAACGGCATCGACTGCAATGATCTCCGCATGGGCCATGAGGGCGCCGCCGAAATAAACATGATAGAGCGGATTGGGCAGGCAGATAATCGGTGTCTGCCCGGCATCAAGCCGGTCGCGCTTGCGACTGGCGGCCAGCAGGGCCGTCTGGAACAGGGCTTCGCGTGTCCCGGCCACCGGCAGGATGTTTTTGTCGGGATCGATGAATCCCGCATCAAGGCGATAGCGCCGGGTCAAAAAATCGGCAACGGCCTGCCGATAGTCGGCTGTGCCCTTCAGCGGTGGGTATTTCGACCAGAGGTCGGCATGTTGGGCGACCGTGTCAGCAACCATCGCAGGGGCCGGGTTTTGCGGCTCTCCGATATGGGTGTTGATGACATCCATTCCCGCCGGGGCATCGCCCAGCAATGCCGCCAGGCGGCGGTAGGGATAATCATGAAGCTGCGTGAGTTCGGACTGTGGCATGGGTTTTCATAACTGGTCTGAAAGGGGAACAAGAGGTGAATCCGGGGCGCCTAAGTTAGCGGCTGGGATGGCACTCAGCAAGCGGCTAATCTTGATGATTATTTAACGCTTGGATTGGATAATCGGGCAGTCAGGGGGTGGGACAGAGATCGGCAAACTGCGGGAGAGAGATGATTTACCGCTTCGGGATGATGTTGGCTGCATTGCTGGGAATGCAAGTTCCGGACGTCACACATGCCGATCCAATGGCGGGTTGCAAGACCCTGCGCATTTCCGGCAATCCTGAATTCGCGCCCTGGTCCTGGCAGGATGGCGGGGAGTTGCGTGGCGCCTCCATCCGGATCGCAGAGCAGGTCGCCGAGGCCAACGGAGTGAAGCTAAATGTTCGTTTCACCGGGCCTTTGAAGCGCAATATCGCCCTTTTGCGCGGGGGCGAGCTGGATCTTCTGGTGGCGCTGCCCAAAACGTCAAAACGCGAAACCTTCATCCGTTTCACAGAGTTTTATGCCGTGGATGAGGTGGTTCTGGTCAAAAGGTGGGACGCGGCTTTGAGCTATGTAAATTGGGACGATATGCGCAATTTGACCATTGCCACCACCCGTGGGAACAGCTGGGGTGAGTTTTTGGACGCGTTCCTGGAAAAGGAAGCCACGGTCTATCAAGTGCCGGGGCTGGATAATGTGATGCGCATGGTCCTGGTCGGGCGGGCGGATTTCGGGCTGCACCGCTATTATTCTGTGTTGCCCTTGATGGAATCCCGACCTACCGGCAGCGGTTTTCCATGTTGCATAACCACGTGAATATCATGCTGCTCCACATGGGGTTTGCTGCCGAAAATCCCTGTGCCGCCCTCGTGGACGGTTTCAATGAAACCCTGGGGGCGTTGCGGCGTAACGGCACGGTTTCAAGGATCGTCCAAGAGGAATATGAGGAAGCCAGGCGGCGTATTGCGGCACAGGCACCCCCGCTGCCAAAAGAGGCGGAATGACAGGGGGGCCTGCCCGCCCCTCCCCTCCCCTCCCCTACTCTCTCATTGGATTTACAAAGGCTTAGGTCCCCTAAAAAAAGACCCCGGTGCAATGCACCGGGGCAAGTTGCGGGTCTCGGAAGTCCCTAGTTGGAGGAGGTTGAAAATTCTGGAAATTGGTTTCCTTAGATGGTCTGGGAGCCGCTGCCGAATTCGGGATAGGCCTCCATGCCCAGCTCGACCTTATCCAGGCCCAGCATCTCGTCTTCTTCATGGACACGGATGCCCACAGTGAATTTGAGGGCCAGCCACAAGATGGTGCTGGTGCCGGCGGCAAAGGCGCCGATCGCCAGGATACCGATGATCTGGGTGCCAATGTCGCCTGCCCCGAAGATGCCGACCGCCAGCGTGCCCCAGATGCCGCATACCAAATGCGCCGGGATCGCGCCGACAACATCGTCGATTTTGAGTTTGTCCAGCACCGGCACACTGACCACAACCAGAACGCCGCCAATGCCGCC
Source organism: Aestuariispira insulae (assembly GCF_003385955.1). Taxonomy (GTDB): domain Bacteria; phylum Pseudomonadota; class Alphaproteobacteria; order UBA8366; family Aestuariispiraceae; genus Aestuariispira; species Aestuariispira insulae. The sequence continues at coordinate 116,767 of NZ_QRDW01000003.1, read as the reverse complement.
GACAATGATCGACAGAAAGTGATTTGTCAGATCCGGGCCGGCGGTGATGGCAACCAGACCGCCGATGGCGCCGTTGAGTGACATGGTCAGATCGATCTTTTTATAAATCAGTTGGGTCAGGATCATGGCGACCACAACGCCGGCCGCCGCCGCCAGGTTGGTATTGGTGAAGACAATCGCCATCCAGGTGGCATTGGCGGCACTGTCCAGGGCCAGCACGGAACCGCCGTTGAAACCGAACCAACCGAGCCACAGGATGAAGGTGCCAAGCGTGGCAAGGGGCAGATTGGCACCCGGCATCGGATGGATGGAGCCGTCTTTGCCATATTTGCCCCGGCGGGAACCCAGGATGATGGCCCCGACCAGGGCCGCCCAGCCGCCAACACTATGGACGATGGAAGAACCGGCAAAGTCGGAGAAACCCATTTCGGAGAGCCAGCCGCCACCCCAGGTCCAGGATCCCTGGATCGGATAGATGATGCCGGTCAGAACGATGGTGAAGATCAGGAAGGGCCAAAGCTTGATGCGCTCTGCCAGGGTACCGGACACGATGGAGGCCGCAGTGGCGACAAAAACCATCTGGAAGAACCAGTCGGAGGCAACGGAATAACCGTTCCCGACCACGGCTGCGACCTGTTCTGCGGTGGCTTCTTCCGCACCCAGCAGCGCTAATTCGGCGTCGCTCGGGTTGTAGAAGGCACCGGCCAGTGAACCTATATATCCGGAAACATCGGTATACATCAGGCCATAGCCGACGAGATAGAACATCAAGCCTGCGATGGAATAGAGCGCGATGTTTTTCAAACAGATGGTGGCGGTGTTCTTGGATCGGACAAGGCCGGATTCAAGCATGGCAAAACCTGCGGCCATCCACATGACCAGCGCGCCATTCACCAGGAAAGAGAAGGTGTTGAGGATATAGCCGGTTTCAGCGGAAACTTCGGCATGGGCGGGTGCTGAGAAAGCCAACGCAAGCACAGCGCCCAGGCCGGTGATCTTTCCCGCATTTTTCGAAAGTTTTTTGATCATTGTCATCATTCCATTCCTTTTACCGTCACAGGGCCGCATCGTCGGTTTCGCCGGTCCGGATGCGAACGGCCTGGGCTACGTCGAGCACGAAGATTTTGCCGTCGCCAATGCGCCCGGTTGCCCCGGTATTCTGGATTGCTTCAACGACGCTGGCGGCCTGATCGTCGGATACGACGGCCTCCAGCTTTACTTTGGGCAGAAAATTCACGGCATATTCAGCGCCGCGGTATATTTCGGTCTGTCCCTTCTGACGTCCGAACCCTTTGGCTTCGGTTACCGTCATCCCGGTCACGCCAAGCGTGGTAAGAGCCTCACGGACTTCTTCCAGCTTGAAGGGTTTGATAATGGCCATCACAAGCTTCATGGCTTGCCTCCCTTGGAGTGGTTGTTCCGGTGTCCGCCATCGGATTGGTGCGGCGCACAATCACATTTCCCACTCTATTTCAAGGGCTGTGCCAGTTTTATGAACTTGGCATAAAACATAAATAAAACAGTTATTAATGAAAGATATCTAAACTAATCAATTAGGATTAATGTGCTTCATGATGATTAAATATTAGTCACTATATAAAAAGTGATTAAATTATAATCACAATGGTGCGGCGCTTTTGCATCTGGACTTATGGGGGCAATTGGCTATTCCTAGGGCATCGTCAATCCAGCTAAGCGGTTGCCTTACATGTCCCCTGCTGAACCAAAACAAATCCCTGCCCGCCATGATGTCCTGATCGCGGGGGGAGGCCTTGTCGGCATGACCCTGGGCTGTGCCCTGGCAAAAGCCGGCCTTGATGTCGTGGTGATTGACCGCGATGCGCCGGCCGAACAGCAGGAAGGAGCCTATGATGGCCGAGCCTCTGCCATTTCCTATGGGTCCGCCCAGGTTTTCAAGGGGATCGGCCTCTGGGATCTGATTGAGGCGGATGTTTCCCCGATCCGTGATGTGCGTGTGGTGGATGGTAACCAGATTGAAGGGATTTCACCGCTGTTTCTGCATTATGACCATCGTGATCTGGGCGATGAGCCTCTGGGCTATATCATTGAGAACCGGGTGACCCGGGTCGGCCTGTTCAAACTGGCGCAAACGCTGGAGAATCTGATTCTGATCTCTCCTGTGGCAGTTGAGAGCCTGGACCGGCAGCGGGGTTATGCCGAGGCGCATTTGTCCGACGGCCGGGTGATCCGGGCAGATCTGGCGGTGGCGGCCGATGGCAAGTTTTCCCCGATCCGTGAAGCGGCCGGTATCAGCCAGACGACCTGGAAATATGACCAGACCGCGATTGTTTGCACGGTCGAGCATGAGCGTGACCATGAGGGGGTCGCGGTTGAGCTGTTTCAGCCAACTGGCCCCTTTGCCATGCTGCCCATGACCGATAACCGTTCTAATATCGTCTGGTCGGAAGACCCCAGAGTGGTTAAGCAGTTGATGGCGCTTGATGATGTGGCCTTTCTGGCGGAATTGTCAGAAAAATTCGGGGACTGGCTGGGTAAGATCCGCCTGACGGGGCCGCGCTTTTCCTATCCGTTGAGCTTTTCCCTGGCCAGTACTTATCTGTCGGAACGCCTGGTATTAGCCGGAGATTCCGGCCATGGCATTCATCCCATCGCCGGACAGGGCTTTAACATGGGGATCCGCGATGTGGCGGCGCTGGCCGAAGTCTTGGTGGATGCCAAACGGTTGGGGCTGGATCTAGGGGGGCCGATGGTGCTGGAAAAATACGAACAATGGCGCCGGTTCGACAATGTGATGCTGGCGACCGTCTGCGATGGCTTGCTGCGGCTCTTCTCCAATGATAATCAACCGCTGCGCCTGGCCCGTGACATGGGGCTGGCGGCGGTCAACAAGCTGCCGCCCTTGAAAAAGCTCTTCATGCGCCATGCCATGGGGGTGGTTGGTGACCTGCCCCGGTTGGTCCGGGGCGAAGCGCTCTAAGGCAAAAAATCAATAAATTACTTTAAGTATTGCCAATCAGGCATTTGATATATTTGGAGAGTTAACATGACTGAAGGCGTGAGTGTAACCGCCGTCGCAGCCGCCCTGGAACGGGTTGAAGCTGCATTGGGGGACAATCTGGCGGTCAAGAATGACCTGGAAAAGATCCGGACCTCGATCCGCTCGCTGGAAACCCTGTTGAGCGAAAGCACCGCTGCGACCCTGGGCCTTGCGGCGGTGGTGGCGGCCATTGCGGCCAAAAACCCGGTCAGCAATGATGAAATCCAGACCATGCTGGACCGGCTGACCCCGCCGACTGACCTTGGTGCCTTGAATCGCGAGCGGGCCGAGACCCTGTACGGGTCGATCCTGACGGCTGCGGCAGGCCCGGATCAATAATTATTTCGGTGTCGAAATTATCTTGGTTGGGGATAATCTCTGGGTGATCTCGCTGATCCGGAGAAATTGCTGATATAGCAAGGGAAATGCCATAACCCCTTCAATATACTGAAAAATATACATTATGGCGGCCAGTTTCTCTCCGTCTGTCATGTCCCTATCCCGCCCAATAACCCACAGTCCGGCGATGATCAACAGGGTGAGAATGAGCCAAACGGAAGAATAATTCACCGTTTCCAGATCCGAGAGCCTGATGCGCCATTTTGACAGCCTGCGGAAATGATCTGCGGCGCTGGTTTCGCGGTTAGAAGCCAGGGCGCCAAGCTGTCGTTCCAGTTCAATATTCTGGCCACGGTTCAGCCGCCGGATCGGCCGTTCGGCCAGAACGTATATCAGCAGGATCGCTGTTGTGGATAGGCAGGCGGTAATGGCAAGCGGGAGATTCACGACCCATAGGATAACGAGAATGCCGGTGAAGCTGACCAGACTGTCGATGAAAGCGGGAAGATCCTGCTCAAAATAGGCAATAACCTCATCCAGCATGCCGATCCTGGCGCTGGTCCGGCTGAGGGTGGTTGCTGCCTTCATATTTTTGATATGAATGGATTTTGCCAGATCCTGATACAGTCGGGCATAGGCTCTGGTATCAAAAAAACGCCGGCCCGCCCCGGCCGCCAGAACCGTCACGCATAACCCGGTCAGCGCCGCCAGGCCAGTCAGCTTCATTTGCCCAAGATCGTCAATCGCAGCACCGATCAGTAAGGGAAAGCTGACGATCAGACCGGCTTCCAACAGGATTAGTCCCCAGGTTACCATCATCGTGCCCGGATAATGCCGGATGATCCAGGCGATGCTGATGTCGCTTTTACCCATTTGGAATCGTTACATTTTTTCCCTGCCCTTTTTCTCCGGAAGGCTCCCAGCCCGGTGGTCGAAAAAGATAGCCTGCCACGTCGCCTGCGGTGCGTGCACGGATCAAATCCCGCCATAGGCCCGGCAGTTCTGAAAACCAAACCTTGATCGGGTTGACTGTCTCTATCTGTGTGGTGAGGCCGTAAACGACTTTTTCTTCTTCGGCGGCATAAGTGCCAAACAATCTGTCCCAGAGGATCAGGATGCCGCCATAATTTTTGTCCAGATAGGCATCGTTGCTGCCGTGATGGACCCTGTGATTGGAGGGGGTATTGAAAATTCGATCGAGAAAACCGAGCTTTCCGATCAGCTCCGTATGTAACCAAGTTTGGTAGGACAGTACCATAAGTTCTGCAAATATCACCAGCAGCGGATCAAAGCCCAGCAAGACCATGGGGGCATGAAAAGGGACCGACATCAAGGGTTCAAACGGTCCAAACCGATAGGCGACAGCCACATTCATTTTGGGCGCGCTGTGATGCACCGCATGTGAAAACCAGAAGATCCGCACCCGATGGGCCGCCCGATGCTCCCAGTAATAGGCAAAATCAGCAACCAGGATCGCTGCAGCGATGGTCCAGATGTTGTTGGGTAGATGCACCGGTGTCACGTACCAAAGTGTGTAATAGAGGAGGATGGCGCCACCGACGGTCAGGCTGGAAACCAGGAAAAAAGGGATTTGGGTGCTGAGGCTGGCCAGGATATCCCCCAATCCATTCCAACTGATGCGACGGGTCAGCAGATCCCGGACCAGTTCGATGCTTAAGATCGCGGCTGCGATCGTCAAATCAACAGTCTCCAATTGATACATCCAGGACTCAAAAGAGGGTTGCATGCGGGAGTATCCATAAATTGTCAAAGATGACAATTTACATGTGGCTAAAAATATAGATTGTCAATAAAGAAAATTAACAATACCAAAGATACCGACAGTTCCATTTTCGTGAGAAACCGGTAAAAATGCCTCGCCCCAGTCTAAAAGATCAGCGAACCGACGAAATTCTCAATGCGTTCGAGCGATGCATTCTGCGGGTCGGCTTGGCGGGTAGTTCGCTGGAGGCCATAGCCGAAGAAGCCGGCATGAAACGTTCCATCCTGCGTCACTATATCGGCAACCGGGATGAAATTCTCGAAGCCCTCGCCCGGCGGGTAATCGAGCGATACCGTGACGAGACAGAAGAACTGATCCGGCATCTGCCCAGATGCGGCCGCGGCCGGGCGCTGGTTGATTTTCTGTTCCATGATGTGGAAAAAACCAATATTCAGTCCCTGGCGGTCGCTGAGGCACTGACCAATGCGTCGATCGGAAATGACACTATTCGCCAACTCTTTAGCGGGTGGCTGGATCAGTTTGTCGGCACCATGGGCCAGGTGCTGCATGATTGCTATCCTGAACGTGACCAGGCCCGATGCTGGGCGGTGGCTTATGGGTTGGCCAGCATCTATTTCAGCCATGAGGCAATGACGCCTCTTGCCCTGCCCGCGCATTATGGAAAGGCGGCGGTGAGAAGTGCCCGCGCGCTGGTGGACAGCTTGGAACGGGACTAAGCGGATTGTCCGTTATTAAATTAGTAATCTAATCATGGTAAGGTCTGGCAAACGGATAGGGGGCGGCTATGAATGGTCCAACATCTGTCGGCCAGGAACTGCTGGCTGCTGTGGAGGCGGCAAACGGTGAAGATGTGATTCTGCCATGGGAGAGGTTTTACACGGTCATTGGCCTTGATCAGGGCTATGTGACACCTGAATTCATGGACAAGGTCAATACGGTCTTGAAACCCAAAGGATTTTACTCCGTTAAAAATAACAAAGGTGTGTTGATCCGCCATCTGCATTAGCGATGGTTGCCAACAGCGTTGAAGTTACCTGCAGAGAGGGGAGAGTGCGGCCAGCTTACTTTGGTCGCGCTTTCCTTTTTTAAGGCTTAAGCTGCCTATTCGAGGCGTTCCATCTTGAGCATCCGGCTGATAAATTCCACCAGGAATGCCGCGCTCATGGCAAAGATCAACAAACCGTTCGCCGCCGCGATACCGCCCAAGAGACGCCATTCTGGCCCTAAAATCACATCGCCAAATCCAAGGGTCGTGAAAGTAACCACGGAAAAATAGACCGCTGGTTCAAGGGCGTCGAAAGCCCCTAGTTCCATAAAGACCGCTGCCCAGATCCATACCGCGATTGTGTGCGCCGCCATCAGCCAGGTTGTCACTGCCGCCAGGCAGGCGACAGCCTTTTGCAGCCGATAAGACCGTTCCAGCCAGTGGGACAGTTTGCGCAATGCCTGCACCCCGGCAATGATGAAGACCGCCTCGACCAGGATGGTGAGAACGACTATCACGGATCCGAGTAACAGCTGGAAGATCATGGAATTTTACTCTGGTTATGATGGGGCAAGGTTATCAAATTGAATAGACCTTTCAACGCCAATACCGCAGGGCCAAGCCTTCCCAAATAATCAAGTTGTAAGTTTTGGAAAGATTGTCACACGACAGGAAGGGATCTATAAAGAGAAAGATTGGCTGTATCTAAACCTTTAAGAATAAATCGATGCTTTCTTCATTTCGTGCTCCTGGCCGGGCGGGGGCGTTGTTGCTTGCGCAGGCAAGCGATTTAACGCGGCGTGGCAAGCTGGACCAAGCAGAGAAGATCCTTTCGGATCTTTTGGCGCAAAACCCGCGCAACGCCGAGGTTTGTAATCGCCTGGGCGGGGTGTTTTTTCTTAGACATGACCTGAAACAAGCAAAACTCCTGTTTCGTAAGGCGGTCAAACTTGAGCCGAACCAGGCTCATTTCCATGCAAATCTCGGGAATGTCCTGGCCGGTCAGTCTCTTTGGAAAGAAGCGGAAAAATCCTATCGCACAGCGATGCGGTTAGACCCCGGTGATGCGGGGCATGTATCGGGCTTGGCGAGCACTATGAAAAAGCAGGGGCATTACCGCGAGGCTGAGATTCTGTATCAATCTGCCTTGTCAATGCAGCCGGATGACTATGAAGTTAACCGTAACATCGCTCATCTCCTGCTCTTGCTCGGTCGCTACCGGGAAGGTTGGCGACAGTTGGAAAGCCGCTGGAGGCTCGGAACCCGGCCTTCCGAAATTGCGGGTATGGACAAGCCGCTTTGGGATGGCAGTCCGTTACAGGGCAAGACGTTGCTGTTGCATGCCGAGCAAGGCCTTGGCGACAGCCTGCAGTTCGCCCGCTATATCCCTCTTGCCGTGTCATCAGGGGCCAGGCTTATTGTTCGGGTGCAGCCGGAACTGGTGAAACTGCTGGATATCTATTCGGATGTTGCAGAGATTGGTAGTCTGGGCGGGCGATTGCCTGAATTTGATTGCCATTGCCCCTTGATGGCGCTTCCCGGCCGGGTATTTCCCGACAATCCCCTGGCGGAATATCGGCCGTTGTCTCCGGAGCCGACGCGGGCCGCGGATCTGGGGGAACATAGGTAGAAAGTCGGCTTGAGCTGGGCTGGCAATCCTAGTCACCGGAATGATCTAAATCGCTCAATCGGTTTGCAGAATTTGATGCCGTTATTGCTTCGGGCCGCAGAGGATCCGACAGTCGGTCTTTACAGCTTTCAGAAGGATCTGAAACCGGGGGGTCAGGCCATACTCAATGAGCAGCCGCACGTGGTTCCACTTGGCCAGCGTAAGCTCGATTTGGACGCCGTCGCGGCAACCATGCAAAAAATGGATGTGATTATTACGGTGGATAGTGCACTGGCGCATCTTGCGGGCTCTCTGAACAAGCCCTGTTGGTTGATGCTTCCCTATGTGCCTGATTTCCGCTGGGGGACGGAAGGGGCTGAAACCGAATGGTACTCATCTGTCCGGTTGTTCCGGCAGAAAAAGCCGGGGGATTGGAAGCCGGTCGTGATGGAAATCTGCCAGGCGTTCACAGAAATGGCGGCGGCATAAGACCGCCGCCATCTCTTAACTACGAAAAAATAGTCCGCTTCGTCAGACCAGTAGCTTGCGGACATCACCCGGCAGGGCGAAGGCTGCTACATGGACATCCGGCGTGTAATAACGCAGGGTCAGACCGGCTTTTTCCAGCCGTGCCTGAATGGTCGCGGCTGCCTGCTGGCGCAGATCCGCATTGTCACTGGCCCAGCCAAAGGCCATCGGCCCGCCCTGATAGGTGGGCACGGTTGCCAGATAAAAACTCACGTCGGCAAAATGCGCACCCAAGCGGTTGAAGCTGTGGGTCACTTCCTGCGGCTGCACGGCCGGGACGCCATTCTGGGTCACGATGATCCCGCCATCGGTCAGACAGCGTTTGCAGTCACCGTAAAACTCCTGGGTGAACAACACCTCGCCCGGTCCGATTGGATCGGTGGAATCGACAATAATCACATCCCAGCGCTCATCCGTTTCCTTCACGAATTTGCAGCCATCGGTGATCACCAGATTGAAGCGCGGATTCTCAAAGGCACCGGCATTATGGTTCGGCAGGTATTTGGCGCAAAAATCCACAACACCGCGGTCGATCTCGACCATGGTGACCTCAATATCCTGATGTTTGAGGGCTTCCCGCGCCATACCGCCGTCACCGCCGCCGATGATCAGCACGCGCTTGGCCGCCCCATGGGCCAGGATCGGCACATGGGTCAGCATCTCATGATAGATATATTCGTCACCCTCGGTGGTCTGAACGACACCATCAAGCGCCATGACCCGGCCAAACCGGCCATTTTCAAAGATGATCAGATCCTGATGCTCGGTCTTGTCATGATAGAGGACGTTATCAACCTTCAGGCGCTGGCCGATCTCGTCATGCAGCATTTCGGTGAAATATTCCATTTGCTCACTCATCCGATCATACCCCGTTTATGGTCGCCTAACTGTACCCGGCCACTGTTAAAGGCCCGTTTCAAAATCGGCACTGCCTTATGCGGTTTGGCATCGCCACACATGAAAATATCCAGCGCCGCATAACCGCATTCCGGCCAGGTATGGATGGAGATATGGCTCTCGGCCAGGACGGCAACGCCGCTCACGCCGCCATTGGGGGTGAAATGATGGAAATGCATATGAAGGAGCGTTGCACCCGCCTCTTCGATACATTGTTTGAAGGTTTCTTCGATATGGTCGATTTCGTCCAGGCGATCAGCCTCCCACAGATCCACGATCAGATGGGTGCCGGCGAAATGGACGCCGTCCTGTTCGATGAAATGATCCAGTCGGTTATCCGCATCATTGGCGACCGGAATGGTCAGCGTGTCATGTGCGGCATGTTTCATGGGGGCCACCCCATGGTTTTCGATTAGAGTATTCTCTTCCGTCTGGTTTGTGCCCGGTTGCATCTGCCCCGTTTGCGTCTTCCCCAGTTGGACGAGAGACATGTCTTGCGGCATCGTCCCCTCCACCAGTAGATGACAGCGAACTGTCGGTTTTCCCAGGGTAAACCCGCCCGGCAACCCTGAAGTCCAAATAATAAAACATCCGGCAGGCCGGCCCGCCGGATGTGAGCGCGGGTGATAAAGCCATTTGATTTTCCGCGCAAGAAAAATCTGGAATAGACCGATTAATTCCTCTTATCTGAAAGCTATGATTGCAATGGTCCATGGGGACCAATGAATATGTGAAGGTAGAGATCCGGTGGAACCTCAAAATTTCAGCTTCGGCGACTATCTGCTTTTGACCGCGATCTTTTCCGCCTTATTCAGGCTTATGGGGATCTACTATCTCTCATACAAATTTAAGAAAAAGGCCCGGCATTGTTTTCCGGATGAACCACAGAGAAATCTGGAGTTCGCTGAGTCATTCAGACATTGGCCGTTCATCAGAAAAGAAATATCAGCGGAGAATGAAGGGGTAAGAGAACTTCATAAAAGGTTTAGGCGCTGCTGCAAAATCTCCGCTGGGGTGATTTTGGCGATATTTGTCTTGGGGCTTGTCATTGGTTGATTGTATGTAAACTCAGTATGAGAAACTTCATGGGGGGGATATGAGGATGGCTTTAGAAGACCAGCTCTTAAAACTTAAATACGAAATTCAAAAAAATATCAGCTTACTTAAAGACGGGGCTCATGTGGTTCCGAATGATGTGCTTGCGCGACTGAGGCCTATGATACCTACGGGTTATACGCTTGGGATCAATTTTGTTGGGGAATGGGGTCCGATCCTTGTCGGATTTGAAGGTGCGCATGGCGTGATGATCACGCCTGATGGGATGGATCGGCACTATACTTCCGTTGCCGGGACTTATGGACTGTCCGGGCTGCCTGCTACTGTTGGCATGGAATTTCACTTGATTAAAGGACCTCCAGAATCATTTGAAGGATTTGCGACGCAGGTTGAAGCCGGATGGGGTCCCGGGATCGGCGTGACAATTCCCACGACCAACGGAACGCAAGCGTTGAGCGCATTCTGGGAGGCGGTGAATAGCGGAGAAGGCGAGTTTGTTGATACGCTGGCCAATAAAGCGCCAGAAGGGACTTCCGTCTATTTTACCGCTGAGTTGAATGCGGGTTTTGGCACCGAGTTTGGTTACACCTGGGTGCATGACCGGACACCGTTACACGTCCAGTATCCGGATCTGATTGTGGTGACAAGAAATCTCAACCATCTGGATTATCGGCAGTTTAATGCGGATAGCGGCAGGTTCGAAAGTGTAAACGGCATAATGCGGCCAATCCTCGGTGAAGAGGATTATCAGCCGCAAACACCGCAGGAAGCTTTCCATACCGAGGTCTTGCTTTTCAGACCCGACGGTACTCAGGTTTTTCAAAATGGTTCAAAAATTCTGCCGGATGGAACGCGGGTCAATTCTGACACCGGTGCAGCACCACCGGAACAGGCGTCGGTTGAAGGCGTGGCCGAGTTCGTGCGTTCGGAGATAAAGGGTAAAAGTCTCATTTTAGGCAAGCACTGTTTTGCGGCTGGCACACCGGTTTCTATGGCTGACGGCACTGTCAAACCGATTGAAAAAATTGAAGTTGGCGACAAGGTGCTGTCGTTTGACGCACAAGATTCCGCCGGAAAAGGTCAATTGGTTCCCCGAACGGTGACCCATAGGCATATCAATCACAATAAACTGGTTATTGATTTTCATGGCACATTGGTCACGCCGGATCATTTGACCTTGTGTGAGAGTGCTGGAAGCGATCCTGTTTTTCTGCCGCTGATCGATATTATAAAAAATGATGGAATTGTGATTTCTGAAGATGGAACATCACTGCGAGCAGCGACAAACTGCCCGGTCGGTAGTTTGGAAGATGTAATGGTAAAGGTTCTTATGCTTGTTGATCGGCAGAATAGGGAACTCGTTGAATCAGAAATCCGTGCAGGAACATTGCTGTTAAGAGAAGACGGCACAACGGTGCGTGTTCTGGATTGTATTCGTGCACAGGGAATGGAACTGCGGCGGGACGGCTACCTGGTTTCCCGGGAACAGCCAGGGTCTCCTGAGCCTCTTTATTGGGCTGGTCCAGTCCCTGATCCCGAAGATTACATTCTGCGCAAGAGCGGATTGACCCTTGCTGATTTAGAACCTGAACGGGCGCAATTCCCGCTTCATTGAGGGAAGTCTAAATAAAAAGGCCGTTTCAAAATTGAAACGGCCTTTTCTTCCGTCTGTTTTCGTTTAGCTGGCAACCGATTTCCCAACGGAGCCCAGATCCTCGCAGGCTTCCTTCAGGCGCTCAACCATGCCTTTTTCCGCCTCGCGCAGCCATTTGCGCGGGTCATAGTGCTTTTTCAGCGGCTCTTCGGTCTCGGGGTCGATCTGATGATGGAAGGCATTGTGATGCGCATCCACATATTTGCCGATCTCGTTGGCGAAAGCGAACTGGGTGTCGGTGTCGATATTCATCTTGAAGACACCATAGTCGATTGCTTCGCGGATCTTGTCTTTTTCAGAGCCGGAGCCGCCATGGAACACCAGGTCCAGCGGGTTGGCAGCAAGATTGTGCTTTTCCTGGACCAAAGCCTGGGAGTTTTTCAGGATTTCGGGACGCAGCTTCACATTGCCGGGCTTGTAGACGCCATGCACGTTGCCGAAGCTGGCGGCCAGGGTGAAATGGCCGATCGGGCTCAGGCGCTCATAAGCGGCCAGCACGTCTTCCGGCTGGGTATATAGCTTGTCATTATCCACTTCATCCAGCTCATGGCCGACGCCGTCTTCTTCGCCGCCGGTGACGCCCAGTTCAATTTCCAAGCTCATATCCAGTTTCGCCATCCGGCCCAGGGCATCGGCACAGGTGCCCAGGTTATCCTCAATCGGATCTTCCGAAAGATCGATCATATGGGAGGAGAAAAGCGGACGGCCATGTTTTTCATAATAGGCTTCGCCCGCATCCAGCAGCCCGTCGATCCAGGGCAGCAGCTTGCGGTTGGCATGGTCGGTATGCAGGACTGCGCAGATGCCGTAATGCTCGGCCAGAAGATGCACGTGATGGGCCGCCGACACTGCGCCCAGAACCTTGGCTTTCAGGCCGTCTTTCAGGCCGGCACCGGCATAGAATTGTGCACCGCCGTTGGACAGCTGGATGATCACATCAGAGCCATGCTCTGCGGCGGCTTCCATAACGGCGTTGATGGAGTTGGTGCCGACGATATTGACGGCGGGAAGGGCAAATTTGCCTTCCTTACAGTGATTGATCAGGGCGAGATAATCATCCCCGTAAACGACACCCGGTTTCAGTTTCAAACTCATGGTTTTGCCTCTGTTCGAAAAATGACAAGTTTTTAGAACCGGGACCGCGATCCCTGGGCAAGCCAGGGCCGGATCCGGTGATATCTCCCGCATCAGGGTATAGACCAACGACCCAGTCAGTGCAATTGCGGGACAACCTAACAGGCTGAGCTTTTCGTGAATTTTTTGCGATTATTCACACAATTGCACGTTGGTTTGCTGCAATGGCTTGCGCTGTGGCCAAATCCGATTTTTCACCGGATATAATGATAGTACTATATATACTACTGTGGTAAGGGTTGGTTGATAATGGAAGGGGCCAGGAACGCGGTCGCTGTACGGATTATAAGGGGTATTTATGACCGGACAAATTTCCACATTGGATCTGGTGCTTGAAAATATTATCCAGGGTGTGGTCATGTTTGACGCAGCACAAAACCTGGAAGTTTGGAACCGTCAATACCAGCAAATTCTGCAGTTTCCGGACGGTTTTCTGAAACCTGGGCTCTCGAATTATGAAATGGCCCTTTATCTTGCCAAAAAGGGCACATTCGGTCCCGGGGATCCGGACCTGTTAGCCAGGGAGCGGGTCGAGCTGATCTGGACTCCGGGTGAAGTCCGTACCAATATTACTATTGCCGGTGACCGCGCCTATGAGGTCTTGTGCAAGCGCACGGAAACGGGCGGGTTGGTTGTCACCTATACGGATATGACCGAGCGGGAACGCGCGCTGGCAGATTTGGCGGAACTGAATCAACAGAAAGACCGTTTTATGACGGTGGTTGCGCATGATTTGAAAACCCCCTTCAACGCCTTGCTGGGATGCACGGATGTGCTGGATAAAAACTGGGGCCAGTTTTCCAAAACGCATATCCGCGACTATATTTCCATTATCCGCCAAGCCTCTTTGGAGGCATATAAGCTCTTGGAAGATATGTTGGAATGGTCCCGATTGCAGCTGGGCGGATATCAAGCGGACATCAGTCCTCTAGACTTGGATGATTTAATCCTCACGAACCTGGCTCGATATGACCCTTTGGCGCGGCTAAAAAACATTCGGATCGACAGCCAATTGGAAGATGGGCTCGAAGTGCTGGCAGATATCAATATGCTGGATACCGTGCTGCGCAATTTGATCAGCAATGCCATTAAATTCAGTCCGGATCATACTGTGATTACCCTGTCAGCAACGCAGATGGATTCTAGGATAAAACTTTCGATCAGAGATCAGGGGCAGGGAATCGCGCCAGAGCAACAGGCCCGGTTATTTCAGTTTCAGCCGGGTCTCAGCACCAAAGGAACACATGGTGAAGCAGGTACGGGGTTGGGGCTGCATCTGTGTCAGGAACTGATGGAACAGATGTCCGGACAGATCACCTTTGTCAGTGAACCGGGGCAAGGCAGCACATTCCATGTCAACTTGCCGGCAGCGGCTGATTGATGTGAGTCCATAAAGAAAACGCCCGGCGCATTGGCCAGGCGTTTTCCGGGCGTCGGTGTAACCGGCTTAGGCGCGGTCAACGGATTCCTGGATGATGCGTTTGGCATCGGCAGCAGGGGCCCAGTCTTTCAGCTTGACCCATTTACCCGGCTCCAGATCTTTATAATGCTCGAAGAAATGCTTGATCTGGTCCAGCAGGCGCTGCGGCAGGTCGGTGGCTTCCTGGATGTCATTGTAATAGGGGGTCATTTTCTCATGGGGCACGGCCAGGATCTTTTCATCCATGCCAGCTTCATCTTCCATGATCAAAACCCCGATCGGGCGGCAGCGGATCACACAGCCCGGCTGCAGCGGCAACTGGCCTACGACCAGAACGTCCGCCGGATCGCCATCGTCGGAAAGGGTGCCCGGAATGAAACCGTAATTGGCCGGATAATACATCGGGGTGGCGATGAAACGGTCCACAAAAACCGCACCGGACTCTTTGTCCAGCTCATATTTGATCGGCACGCCCATGGGGACTTCGATCACAACATTGATATCTTCCGGCGGATTTTTGCCGGCAGGAATCTTGGAAATATCCATGAAGGCTACCCTTCCCTAACTCTATAAGACCAAAACGGTGAAAAACTCGGTTGCCGCCTTATACCGTCTCATTGCCCGGCCAACAAGAGTGGGTTGGAACCCGGGGCCGCGACCGGGTTTCTTTATGTTTCGTTAATTTAGTGGCATTAGACTGACCATCTTCCCGTAAAATGGTTTTAATGAATTGGATTATCAGGATAATTTCGGGGGTTAGGTCCATGCCGTGGTTTAGAAATCTCAAAATCACCCGCAAGCTCGCGGTCGGTTTGGGCATCCTGTTGCTGGTATTGCTGCTTTTTTCCCTGTTTACCTTTTTGCAGAACCGGCATGTGGAAGCGGTCGCCAAAGAAAGCGCGAAGGCTTATGAAACCACGGTAAAGCTGCGCGAAGTCCAGGTGGAATTGCTGGATATGTCCTCGTTGGTGCGTGGGGTATTGGTAACCGGCAATGACTATCTGATTGGAATATATGATAATGTTTCCATGGCATTTGACCGTGATATTGAGATCCTGATTCAGCTTTATGAGGGGGATCCGGAGGGCCAGGCGATTGCCAGGGACCTCAAGAAAACCGTAACGGATCTGCGCAATAATGTTTACAGCAAACAGCTGGAGATGATGCTGGATCCGGCACGACAGGCGCAGGCACGGGAAATGGAGATCAAAGGCGAAAGCTGGCCCTTCATTGAAAAAGTCCTGAATAATGTCGGCAAGGCGACGGAGCGCCAGGCAGAGCTGCTGGCGCAGAAACGATCCGCGACCCAGGCGGCTTATCGCCAGAATGATCTTGTGGCGCTGATTTCGACCATTGCAGCGGTGGCGCTGTCTATTGTAACGGCGATCCTGCTAAGTCGCTCTATCGGCCGGCCGATCATGACCATCACCGGGACAATGCGCGCACTTGCCGATCGCACCATGGATGTAGAAATCCCGCATACCAAGCGGCGCGATGAGATTGGTGATATGGGCCGGGCGGTGCAGGTTTTCCGGGATAATATGGTCCGGGCCGATGAACTGGCCGCTGAACAGCAGCGCGCGCAAGCCGCACAGTTGGAGGCTGGCAGGCGGCTGGAAAACCTTACGAATGATTTTGATGGGCGGGTTGGCGAAGTGCTGTCCCGCGTGGAGGCGGCCAACGACATCATGAGCGGCAGTGCCAGCGAGATGCAGGCGATTGCCTCGGATACCCAGGAAAAATCCGTGATTGTTGTCTCTTCGGCAAATGAGGCCTCCAGCAATGTCGAGACCGTCGCGGCGGCCACCGAGGAATTACTGGCCTCAATTCAGGAGATATCCGCCCAGGCCAGCAAGTCTTCCAATGTTGCCCATGAAGCATCCGATGTGGCCAAGGAGACCCGCAATACGGTGCGCGCGCTTGAGGTGAGCGCGAACCGCATTGGTGAAGTGGTGGCATTGATCACTGATATTGCCGAACAGACCAACCTCTTGGCCCTGAATGCGACCATTGAGGCGGCGCGCGCGGGCGATGCCGGCAAGGGATTTGCCGTGGTTGCCAACGAAGTGAAGAATCTTGCGACCCAAACTGCTAAGGCGACGGATGAAATCTCATCACAGGTGACGGGTATCCAATCCACAACAGGCCATTCGGTGAAGGCAATTGAACGGGTGGCGGACATCATCTCGGAAATTACCGAAATCGCGAGCGGTATTGCCGCTGCTGTGGAAGAACAATCCGCCGCAACGCGGGAAATTGCTGAAAATGTCAATCAGGCATCGGTTGGTACAGGACAGGTAACCGAAGCCATGAATGATATTTCCCAGGCCTGTGACGCGACCGGAGGCGCGGCGCAAAAAGTACGATCCGCTGTGGATGATCTGACCGAACAGGCGGGGTCGCTCAATCGCGAGGTGCGCTCATTTCTCGAAGCGGTCAAGAAATCAGATTGATCGGTATCGACAGCGGTTTGTCGTGGCCTAATTGTCCTGACCGGACCAACTGGACTGGACCCGTCGGCGTGGGACAAGCAGGCTGACATAGCCGATCAGCAGATATCCAACGACAAATCCGAATAGCGCATGGACAAAACCACTCACCGTTACGGGAATGGCGGGCCGGTAGTTTTCAAGGGTGGCCTGGGCGGTGGCGGTATCCAGTCTCAACAGCATGGTGAAAAGCAACTCATGGGCCCTGGCATTGTCCATTTCATCAATCGCCTTTTGCACACTGACCCGGCGGCCAAGCATGTTGGAAAGATTTTGGCCTTCGCTTTGTATCACCATATCGGAATTATCCAGAAAATGCCGGATATAATCATACCGTTCCATTCCCGCATCACTGGCCCGGATGTCCAATGCGGCTACCTGGCGGTTCAATTCATCAAGTGTGCCGCCGAGACGCTGTTTATATTGTTGCTGGAATTCCGGGAATTGGGAAAGCGCAATTGCAAACAGCCCCGCCACTGTCAGGAAGATCGCTTTTTTTATACCCACTTCGTTAAAGCTCCATAAATCAAAATATAATTATTTCAATTATATATAGGGAATTTTGAATGTTACATCACAAATATATTCAGGCCTCTGCAATATCGTAACCTGCACTGCTGGAATGGCAAAGTCATGATTACCATCATGGGTTTGGCAGGTTTCAATCCGACGGATGTCAGTATTTATATTTCGATACCGAAACAAAAAGTTACCGGATTGTGGGGCGATGCCCGGAGGCTGGTCCATCTCCCAACCATTCCTGGCTAAAGGACAACTGTGGCATCATTGGGGCTGGAACAAGAAAACCCCCTTGGAACTGGTCCCTGCGGCGCATGGCCGATAGGGGGAATCCAAGGGGGTGATTTCTGACTGTTTTCCGGTATCAAATATATCATGCTCCCGGAAAATGTCGGTTATTTGGTGCCGAACAAGCGATCGCCCGCATCACCCAGGCCCGGTACGATATAAGCTTTTTCATTCAGCTTCTCGTCGAGCGAGGCGGTATAGATATGCACATTCGGGTGATGTTCCTGGAATACCCGTATGCCTTCCGGCGCAGCCACCAGGGCGAGGAAGCGGATGTTATGCTCTTCAACACCATGGCGTAATAACACATCCATGGCATGGACCGCGGAATGGCCTGTGGCCATCATCGGGTCACAGAGGATGAACAGGCGCCCGCCGGCTTCCGGCAGTTTCACATAATATTCGTGCGGTCGTTTTGTTTCCGGGTCGCGATATAGGCCGACATGGCCCTCACGTGCGCCCGGCATCAATTCGCGCAGGCCTTCCACCATGCCCTGCCCTGCGCGCAGGATCGAGATGATGGCCGGTTTGCGGCCGGCCAGGGTCGGGGCTTCCATTTCCATCAACGGGGTTTCGATTTTCTTGGTGGTCAGCGGGATATGACGGGTGATTTCATACCCCATCAGCAGCGCGATTTCGCGCAGGAGCTGCCGGAAATGGGAGGTCGGTGTGTCCTTCTCCCGCATGATGGTCAATTTATGCTGGACCAACGGGTGGTCGACAATATGCAGACTCGGAAAGTCGGGATGGCTTTGCATGGCTTAAACCGCTTAGTCGTTTTGTTGTTATCTGTGAATGCCGGGAAATATACTGGTTGATCCCCTCGCCCCGGCAGGGGCATGTCCGCCCCTTTGCTGCCCTACCATAACGATAAAGGCGCCATCCGCCAAGATTGGCCGAAGGCGAGAGCGGCATTTTGCACGAATTAATGCCTGTTTTTTGCTGCAAAGACCTGACGGTCTGATACATTTTCCCTCTGGAACAGGGAATTATCACATCATGACCGCAGAAATCACCAAACTGCCAGCCGCCAACCGTCCCTTGTCGGAGCCGATGCCCGATCAGATCAGGAAGGCATCAGCCACGGCCGCACGACAGCGGTTTTTGCTGACCTTCTTGGCAATCGTTTTTACGGGCGGATGGCTGGGGCTGTGTGGCTGGTATGTGGACCGCCAGGTCGGGTGGCCGCTATTGGGTCAGATGTTGCCCCATGAACAGGCGGCTATCCTGAGCGGGGTTTTCTCCCCTGTTGCCTTCCTGTGGTTGCTGGCGCTTTTCTGGCGCCGGGGTCAGGCGATCCGGGATCATACGGAGATGCTGAAAAACCATCTGGAATTACTGACTTATCCGGCCGAACAGGCGCAGGACCGGGTGCGGATCGTTGCTGATGCGTTGCGCGACCAAGCGGGCGAGCTGCGCCGGGCGGCGGATGAAGCGATGGAAGCATCCAGTCAGGTGACGGAAACCCTGTCGGTGAAAACCGGTGCGATCATGGAAGCGTCCGGCAAGATGCGCGAAGATACCGGCGAGGCCCGCCGCATGCTCTCCGAGCAGGCAGACCGTATGGAAGATCTGACCGAACGCATGAGCGGCCAGCGGCGGCAACTGGAAGAAACCATCACCCGCCAGACCCAGGTTCTGCAAAGTGCCAGTGACCGGGCGCTGGAGACTAGCGAACAAGTCGGGGCGGGCCTGAAACTGCAGGCAGCCGATCTGACGGCGGCCACCGAACAGTCGGTTTGCATGGCACAGGATATGGGACAGCTGTTTGACAGTTACATGGAACGTCTCGGTGAAGGGGCCGACCAGGCCGTGGGAAAAGCCGGTAAGATTGAGGAATCCTTCAGCAACAGCGCCGATCGCCTGGATGACCTTTCGGAAAGGATCAGTGGCAAGACAGCGGATGCCTCACAACTGCTGCGCCAACAGGTTGATCAGATGGAGACCCGCTTGAACGCGGCCTATGACCAGCAGAAACAGGCATTGAATAATTTTGCTGATTCCGCAGGCGAACGCTTAGACGGGTTGACCAGGGCGCTGCGGGAGCAGACCGAACTGACCAACACCCGGATCCGTGACAGTTTCAGCCAGATGGAAGGCGAGTTGAACCGTCTGTTTGATCAGGCGGGGGGGCGTGTCGGCCAACTGGGCAACAGCCTGATGGATCAGGGCGATCAGATGAATGAACGCCTGGAAGAGGTGCTGGGCCAACAGTCGGGCAAAATGCGCGACGTGATCGCACAGAGCCATGATATGGTCCAGGAAATCACCCTTTCCATGCGCCAACAGGTGCGTGATCTGTCCCATGCGGTGGATCAGTCCTCCGTCCGGTCGGCCAGCATTCGGACCAATATGGAAGACCAGATGGCGGATCTGACTGATCTGGTCAGCCAGTTGAGCAGCCACAGCGCGCAGTTGGACAGCTCTGTTGATGGTCAAAAAGCCGCTCTGGCCCGTTTTTCCGATGAAACCCTGGGACAGATACAAAAGCTTTCCGCGGCTCTGCGCATGCAGAGCGAAGCGGTTGGACGGGCCACCGATGTTTCCGCAGCGCGGGCGGAAGGTCTGCGTGATGCCATGCGCCAGCAGTCCGATGCTTTGAACGAAGCCTCTGCCCAGGCCAATGCCCGTGCCCTGGAAATCGAGGGCAGCCTGGAGAAACGGATTGTGGCCTTCAGTGAGACCCTTGATACCGGGCTGAAAACAGTGGGGGATGCGGTTGATCCTGCATTGGAACAGGCGCGCAGCCTCGTGGATGATTTACGCCAGCAGAGCCATGGGCTGCGTGAGGCGGCGGATTGGTCCGCGGATCAGGCCATGACCATCGGCGAAATCCTGCAAAAACAAAATCGCGACCTTAAGGATGCGGCGGGTACAGCCGGAGAAAAAATCAAGGAATTGCGCGATATTATGCGCGTCCATACGGAGGAATTGCAGGAAGCGGCCGATCATGCCTCCGGCAAAGCGGGCGATATCCGCAATCACCTGCAGGAGGGAACGGAAACCCTGCGTGGCCTGTCGGTGCATCTTGCCGAACAGGAAGAGGCGATCGGGAAATCCGTTGGCAAGCAGGCGGAGACATTGATCAAGGCCTCTACGGATACCGCCGATAAGGCCCATGAGGTCCAGGCGGCCCTGGAAAGCCAGATCCAGTCCATGCGCGATACCGCCGACCAGGTGGATAACCGGCTGACCCAGGCAGGCGGTGTGTTCCGGGGCGAGGCCGGTGCCTTCAAGGAAACGGTGGCGGAAACGCTCAAGCTTATGGAGGATGTCGGTACGCGCTTTGCCCAGCAGCAGGAAAAACTAACCACGGCGTCGGTCCAGGCGGGCATGCAGATGTCCGATAATAAGCAAGCCTTGGAAAATCTCACCAAGGGGCTGGCGCAGGCCTCGGCGGATGCGGCCCAGGTATTGGAACAGCTGAGCCAGGCCATTGGCCGGGAAACCGGTCAGATGTCGGGCGAAGCCGATACAATCCGGGAAAAGCTGACCTCTATCGCCGAACTGTTCAAATCCCAATCCGGAGAAATGCGCGCGGCAGGTGATCTGGCAACCAACAAGATTTCCAGCATGACCAGCGCGCTGGAAGAAAAGACCGGCACTCTTCTGCAGGCATCTGACATGGCATCCAATGCGCTGCATCAGGCCTCCACCCGTGCCCATGGCACCGCGCAAAATCTGATCGGGGTGGTGAAAAAGGCGGCGCAGGAAGCCGGCAATGTATCCGCCACATTTGAAGATGCCACCACCAAACTGGTGGAGGCCGCCGGAAGTGCGGCCAAGCAGGCCGACGAAACCAAGGTGCGTGAACAGGCGCGCACCCGCGACAGTTTCATCCGCGCCACCCGTTTCATCCTGGAAGACCTGAACAGCACGGCCATTGATCTGACCCGGATCATTAATGCAGACGTGCCGGAAACCGATTGGAAACGCTATTTGAAGGGCGACCGCGGGGTGTTTGCCAGAAATCTTTTGCGTCAGAAACCGGCGGATCTGGTGGAAAAACTGCAGGCACGCATGCGTGATGACAGCGAAGCCCGGAATTACATTGCGCGCTATGTCAGTCAAATGGATGCTTTGATAACCGAATGCGGCAAGTCCGACCCGGAAGGCCTGATGCAATCAACGGTCCTGACCTCGGACGTGGGTAAGCTCTATTACCTGCTGCGCCAGGCGATGGGGAAAGATGAATAAGGGGGATGTCTTTGCCGCCGTCATACCGGATCTGATCCGGGCATCCATGAAACACCGCTGATCAGGAAAAGCCCAATCGCGCCCGTAACGCACTGGGATCGGTGCCTGCCTCCCGCAACGCCTTTAACGTTAGGGCTTTGTCCCGTTTGGCAAAACGTTTGCCGTTTTCATCGGTCAACAGCGGGTGATGGAAATAGCGCGGTTCGGGAAAGCCGAACAGTGCCTGTAACACCCGGTGAACATGGGTGGCATGCAAAAGATCCTCGCCCCGGGTGATTAGATTCACCTGGCTGAGCGCATCATCAATGGTGACGGACAGATGATAGCTGGTGCGGATATCTTTGCGTGCCAGCACGATATCGCCGCAGCTTTGCGGCAATACCGCGATCCGGCCCAGCTCCTGATCATGGAAGGAAAGCGGCCCGGTCAGTTTCGCGGCACGGTCCATATGGATGCGCAGCGCATGGGGCCGGCCGGCCTCGATCTTTTCTTGCCGTTCTTCCGGGCTTAATTGTTTGCAGATGCCTGGATACAGCACTCCGTCCGGCCCGTGCGGGGCGCGTGGCGCATTGGCGACCTCTTCCTGGATCTCTTTGCGGGTGCAGAAACAGGGATATATGAGATCGCTTTCTTCGAGCAGATGCAGGAACTGGTCATAGCGTGCCAGGCAATCGGACTGGCGGAAGACCAGTTTTGGATCCCATTCCAGCCCCAGCCAGGCCAGATCCTCAAAAATCCCATCTTCAAATTCCGGGCGGCACCGGGTGATGTCGATATCCTCTATCCTGAGCAGGAACCGGCCGCCCAAAGCTTTCGCCTGGGCCTGCGCAAACAGCGCGGAAAAGGCATGGCCCAGATGCAACAGGCCCGACGGGCTCGGGGCAAAACGGGTAGTGGTCATTTGCGCGAAATCTGTCATGCTTTGCGGGTAGCGAAGAATGAAGCCCTTGTCAAACCGGCAGCAAAGGAATGATCCCTTGTCCCCCCTTTCAGGCCCCGAGATCGCGCCCCATAATGGCGTGCCCCCCAAGAAACTGGTGATCCTTTTGCATGGCTATGGCTCCAACGGGCGGGATCTGATTGACCTGGCCCATCCCTTTTCCCAGAGCCTGCCGGATACGCATTTCATAGCGCCGGATGCGCCGGATAGGTGCGAGATCTCGCCCTTTGGCTATCAGTGGTTCTCGTTGCTGGACCGCTCACCTGCCCAGATGCAGGCGGGTGTTGCGGCGGCAGGTCCTTTGGTGGACCGGTTCATCGATGAACAGCGTGACCGGTTCGGCTTGCAGGACCGGGACATCGCCCTGGTCGGTTTCAGCCAGGGCACGATGCTGTCGCTGGCGGTTGGTTTGGCGCGCTCAAAACCACTGGCGGGTATTCTGGGCTATTCCGGGCGTCTGCTGGGGGAGGGCACGATCCAGGCCGAGGCCCCGCCGGTGATGCTGGTCCATGGCACGCAAGATGATGTGGTGCCCTATGACTGTTCGGAACAGGCGGCGGCAAGACTAGCGGAACTAAACGTCAGTACCCAGTTAATCAAATGTGAAGGGCTGGGCCATAGCATAGACCAGACGGGACTGATTTCAGGTCTTTTATTTTTGAAGGATTGTTTCAGTTCAAAGTCAGATCAGTAACAACAAAATGATATTGGCGATCAATTCTATACTAAATCTTGTGGTCGATTTGGAAGTGGAGTAGTATTTAAATGTAACCAAAGACCGGGAGTGAAACCCATGTCCGCCATGCTCAGTGCATGCCCGTCTTTAGTACTAAACGCGGATTTCAGACCGCTCAGTTATTTCCCGCTATCCCTGTGGTCCTGGCAGGATGCGGTCAAGGCGGTATTGTCCGACCGGGTCAATATCGTCGCCGAATATCCGGAAAAAGTGCACAGCCCCAGCTTCACCATGGCCCTGCCCAGTGTGATTTCGCTGAAGGAATATGTGAAACCGACCGACCGGCCGGCCTTTACCCGGTTCAATGTTTTCCTGCGTGATAAATTGACCTGCCAATATTGCGGTGAGCCTTTCACCGCGCAGAGCCTCACTTTCGACCATGTGGTGCCGCGCACCTATGGCGGCGGCACCAGCTGGGAGAATGTGGTCGCCAGCTGCAGCCCGTGCAACCTGAAAAAAGGCGGGCGCACGCCCAAGGAAGCGGATATGCCGCTCTTGAAGCATCCGCGCCAGCCGACCCCCTGGGAATTGCAGGAAAACGGCCGCGGTTTTCCGCCCAACTTCCTGCATGAAAGCTGGGGCGATTTCCTCTATTGGGATACCGAGCTGGAAAACTGACTCATCCAAGATCAGTCCTATCCTATCCATTTCCGGTGACAGGCCCGGCTGGATCGCCTATGAGAAGCGTCGGATTATGACGGTCAGCGGCTCAGGCGGGGAAAGTTTATGCGTCAGTTTTTGTTCGGGGTGATCATTCTGTTGGCAGGGATGCCGGCGGCAAAGGCGGTGGATTGGGACTACCGCACCGATCCCTATCGGAAAGAATTGCGACAATGCTTGGGCCGCGATGGCCAGGGTGATTGCGATATGGTGATCCGCCGGGTCTATCCGCAATATTGCATGGAAACGGGCTATGCGGCGGCGGAATGCGCGGCGGCCTTCCCCAAGGATGAAAGACGCCAATGGCGGCTTCATGAATATGAAGCGACCTACCTGGACCGGTTGGGTGATTTTTATCTCAGCCGCGATGACCCTTATTGGGCGTTATGGACCTGGCGGGTTGCTGTGAGGCATTTGAGAGACGATCAGATAGTTCCTGAGATCATTTTGAAAATGGTCGCGGTTTTTCAGCAGGAGATGCATGATAGACCGCTAACCTGGACTGAGAATGCCAAACTATTGTACATGTACTATAGTTTTCGAGAATTGACTCCCTCAGGTCCCGAAGGCGACGCAATTCTGGAAATGGTCATCGGCCGCCTGTTGGCAGTAGATGAGATACGGCTTGCTGAACAGCTATCTAATGATCGAAATAATTTTCGTGTGGTCGGAGTAGAAAAAGCCCGTGCCGGGCGGGATCTGGCCTTGATGCTGTTGCTAGATCGCCGTCCAGAGCAGGCCTTGCAGGCACTCGGGCAGACCAGTTTTCCGGAACTCGCACCAGATCTTCTCCAGGATCGCCTTTGGGTCAAAGCTAAAGCTCATTTTGATAAGGGTGATTATGGGAAAGCCAGTCTGACTATCGCCGGTATTGAAGGAAAGGCCTTTGACTCACTCCGGCTCGAGATCGCCCTGAAGCAGAAAGATCTTACCGGGCTTGCCCGTCAGCTTGGCGTCATGCTGGAGCCGGTTTTGGAAGAGGGTGACCTCGATGCAATTCAGCGGGATTTGGTGCTGGGGTGGATGGCAGCCTTAAAAATCCTGGGTGATGAAGATGGGATCCAATTGCTGGATCAGCGGTTTCGCGACCGGATGACCGGGAAAGATCTCAGCCGGGATTATGAATGCCTGGTAACGGCGGGGGCTGAAAGCCGTTGTGATGCGCCAGAAAAACATCTGGAAGTACTTTCCCTGCTGCCGGGCAGTGATTTGACGCTGAAAAGGCATCTGTTTGGTATGAATGCCCGGTATTTGAAAGCAGAAAATCAGACAAAATAAGAAAACATGGGCCGGATTTCTCCGGCCCATGCTGTTTTTGGATCAGGCGGCCTTGAAGGCCATTCTGAAACAAAGATCGCCGGTTTCCTCGAATGGAAATTCGTCAATCTTCTTAAAGCCATAGCGGTCATAGAAGGCGCGCCCGATGGCGTTTTCCTTAAAGACCACCACTTCCAGATCGCCTTTTTCAAGGACGGCCTTGTCCATCAGGGCGCGGCCGATGCCTTTGCCGTGATAGTCAGGCTCCAGGAAGAGCGCCGCCACTTCATTGCCCATGAGCGAAAGAAAGCCGGCGACAGCGCCCTCTTCTTCCGCAATCCAGGTTTCCGTATTGGGAAGATACAGTTCCGGGATATCGCACATCACTTTTTGCAGGAACTCTTCCGTGAGAAAGGGATGGGCCAGTTTGCTGGCATTGTAATAGGCACGGACGATCGCGTCCGTATCGGTTGTTCTATATTTGCGGATCAATGTGATCACTCCAAAAGGTCCGGACCCTGGGCTATCAGGGCCGGTTATTCATGTCTTAGGTGTTAAACAGGCCGAGTCCGGAGAGCCGGAAGGTTGGGCCTGGTTGGGGGCCTGGATCGGCACCCTGTCTTAGCGGGACATAAAATCTCCAGTTTGAAGTGGCGCGACCCTAACGCCGTCCTTTCAAAAAGGCAACAGTTCGATCCGCGCCGAAACATCTGACGACTGATCGCGGTAATCTGCCGCCGTTATCAACGAATGAGAGCGGCCATGCTTACCTGTTTCATCAAATATGAGATCGATCCCTTCAAGCGCGACCAGTTCGAGCAATATGCCAGAAACTGGGGCCAGGCGATCCCGCGCGCCGGGGCCGATTTGATTGGCTATTTTGCGCCCCATGAAGGATCGCTGACCACCGCCTACGGGGTCTATAATATCGAAAACCTCGCGGAGTATGAGGCCTACCGGGCCAGGTTGGCGGCCGATCCGCTGGGCCGGGAGAATTATGAGTTTGCCAAGAAGGAACGGTTCATCCTGAAAGAGGACCGGGTGTTTTTGAAATTGGCCTCAGCGCCGCATGTGGGATGATCTTGGTGGATTGCCGGGGCACGCCCGGAAATGACCATATAGTGGCCAGGATTTATCAATTCTTGAGCGTCATGCCCGGACTTGATCCGGGCATCCATCTTTCCACGATACGCAGTGCAGCGATAAGAGAGTGGCCTAAACCCGCTCCGCCAGCCATATGGCCAGTTTTGAGCCTTTTTTGATGGCTCCGGTCAGCAGCGGATAGGCGGGTGCGTCTTCGGCCCCGTTTTCATAGCCGATGTCGCGATGCTCCACTTCTTCCTGGCGGAAACGCTCAATCATCTCGACCAGTTCCGGCTCTTTCCCCTCGCCCGCCAGCCAGTCGCGCTGTTGCGCGTAATGTTCGTCAATCACTTCCTCGACCGCCACGGTGCAGGCCATGGCGGCCTTTTCGCTGATCATGGCGGTGCCGGCCCCCAATGCATAGCCCATCACATGCCACAGCGGTGACAGGGCGGAGGGGCGGATGCGCCGTTCGTTCAATTCCTTGGAAAAGGCATCCAGATGCACCTGTTCCTGTTCCGCCATATGGCGCAGGGTATCCCCGCATTCCTCATTTCCAAGAACCGCAATCTGGCCGGCATATATGCGTTTGGCACCATATTCACCGGCATGATTGACCCGGATGGCGCGTTCCAACTGGCGGTTGGGGCGCGGATCGCCTGGCAGATGGCTGGGGCCTTTTCGGGGGTGGCTGCTCATAGCGGAACCTCGGACTTTATCAACGGTTGCGGATCGGCACGATCAGGGCATAGAGGCCGAGCGCCGCGGAGATCAGGAAATTGTACCCTGCCATGGAAATGCCGAACAGGGACCATGGCACTTCGTCGCAGCGTATGTCGGGCATGGCGTTGATGGCTGCCGCCAGATCATCCAGATTGTCAAAATCCAGGGGGCCCGAACTGCAGTCCGTTGGGCCTTGCCACCACTTAAATTCCACCCCGGCATGAAGGCCGGCAAGGCCCGTGCTGACCAGCAGGGTAATGCCCATCAGGATCAGCAACATGTTTGACAGGCCCGGCAGGCGTTTGCCCGACCAGAAGGCAGCGCAGCCGATGGCAATGACAATCCACCAGGGCAGGCGTTGATAAAGACATAGTTCGCAGGGGTGGTAGCCGAAACCATATTGGAAAATATAGGCCCCCCCTAAGACCGCGATTGCCACAGCAAGGGTGACCAGAATGGCATTGGCAGGTATGAAGAAAGAGCGCATCATATGTCCGTTATCCGACAAATTTTATGGCCAGGAAACCACCAACCAGCAGGGTGAAAACAGCCGTGGTCATCAGGCCAAACCGTTCCTCGATCAACCGGCGGATCGGCGCACCAAAATAATAGAGCGCCAGCGCCAGAAGGAAAAAGCGCCCGCCGCGCCCGACAATGGATATGCCGGTGAAGGAGGCCAGATCCATGCCCATGGCACCACTGGCAATGGTGATCACCTTATAGGGGATTGGGGTAAAGGCTCCACCCGCCACAATCCAGCCGCCATAGTCCAGATACCATTGCTGGAAGGTCTCATATTTTTCCGCAGCGCCATAAAAAGCGATGATCTGTTGCCCGACGGTTTCAAAAAGGCCGGCCCCGATCAGATAGCCCGCAACGCCGCCGGCGACCGAGGCAACAGTTGCGACAAACGCGATCTGGAAAGCTTTTTCCCGCGCGGCCAGAATCATTGGGATCATCATGATATCCTGCGGGATCGGAAAGAAGGAGCTTTCCGCAAAGGCAATCAGCGCCAGCCACCATATGGCATGGGGATGGGCGGCCAGTTCCAGGGTCCAGTCATAGAGACGGCGCAGCGGGGTAAAAGGATTCATGCGGGGGCCAATCGGGAAAGGGTTGGAAACAGGGTTGAAACGAACCGAATTTACTTAGGCCCTTTCGCCAATTATGCCAAGTTTCTTCTATGGCATGGTGGTCTAGCCGGCATGTCCGCATATGGTTAATGCCTATTGCTGCAGATGGCTGTTAAAAAAACCCAACACCCGTTTTTCCGCATCGATATAGGCCGCCTGATTATACTCGTTGCCTTCGAACCAATCCGGTTTGACCCAGTTGTCCGGGCGCAAAGCGGCGTCTTTCGCATAGGCGACATTGTCAAAGAAATGGGTAATCCCGGGATACATCACCACCGAGACATTTTCCTTGCCGGCTTTTAACATCTTTTCACAGGCTGGCACATTGATCAGCTTGTCGCCATCCCCGGCCAGGACCAGCAGGGGGGCCAGAAATTCCTCATAGGGTTCGCATTGCGGATAAACGGAGACGCCAGCTCTGAAGTGAACATTATCGGGCCGGCTTTCGGCATTGCGGGCCAAGGCTCTGAAAACACTGGAGCCGCCGACGGAAAAACCCAGAATGCCGATGCGGTCTTGATCCACATCGGGCCTGGTGACCATATAGTCAAAGGCCGTCACCGCATCCCCGAGAATTTCTATGTGACCGTCCTTAAAACCCTTTAGGCCGCGGGATCCGAACGGATCCACCAACAAGGTGACATATCCCTGGGATACCAGTTTTAGCGCCCATTGCCTGTGGTTATTCTGGACGCCATCCCCGCTCGGCATGATGATGATCGCGGGCCGTTTCCGGTTGTCTGGGTCATCCGGTTTGCCAAGGAAACCGGTCAGGGTGAGCCCCTCCTTGGGTTTGGCAACCAGCCCTTTGGCCTTGGCGCGCCTGATTTGGAACGGGGTTGGCGGGATCGGTGCCGCCTGAAACCGGACTTCTTTCAAGCTGGTTTCCGGGTTTTCTGAAAAACCGCTGATGGGAAAAAGGGCACCAAAACAGCATACCGCGACTAAAAGCAGCCTGGACATCGCACATACCTCATCGGGTTTGGGTCCTGGGCGGGAATGCCTGGACCTTAAAAAGGTACTGGAACGCATCAAATGATAGCCCGGGCACTATAGAACGGTCTTACATCAGAGGCAAAGCGCCATTCCAAAAACCGGTTCAGCAGCGGGATTGTCTGTCAGAGCGGCAGAAAACGAGGCTTGTTGACCCGTTCACCGGTTTCCGGATCAATATCGGGCACAAAAAGCGGGCTTGTTTCAAAGACACCGGGATTGCGGGATTCCATGGCCGGATCGGTCAGCATAAAACCCATGGTCGCAACCCAAAGCAGTAATCCTGCGGCTATGCCGCAAGCCGTTCTTTGGGCGGATTTCAGTTTTTTCAACCCAAACATGATGTTTGTGCCTTTTTGTTTACCTATGGTGTAATCCTGACTGACCCTGGATATGGGGCCCTTCCCCATAGTTACAAGAGGAGCTTCACAGTTTCGTTACGTAAAAAACGGCGGCGCGGATTGCCAGAATGGCCAGAAGAATGGTTAACGGTCGCACAAGAGTGTCGGCAATGAGGCTTCTTCTTGTCTTTTTGCGCCCGATCCGCTACGAAGTTCGGCAAATATTGTGCAGTTGCACAAAAATCGGGAAAGTCACCATTTTCACATAAGGGAGTGAAGACCATGGCACGCAACAAGATTGCGCTGGTTGGCGCAGGTAATATTGGCGGCACGCTGGCGATGCTGGCAGGGCTGAAGGAACTGGGCGATGTGGTTCTGTTCGATATTGCCGAAGGTACGCCTCAGGGCAAGGCGCTGGATATCGCCGAAGCCTCGCCGGTTGAAGGGTTTGATGCCCGCATGGTCGGATCCAATGATTATGCTGCGATCAAGGATGCGGATGTCGTGATCGTGACCGCTGGTGTCGCGCGCAAGCCCGGCATGAGCCGCGATGACCTGATCGGTATCAATACCAAAGTTATGAAATCCGTGGGCGAAGGCATCAAAAACAACTGCCCGAACGCTTTTGTGATCTGCATCACCAACCCGCTTGATGTCATGGTTGGCGTTCTTCAGCGTGCTGCCGGTCTGCCGACCAACAAGGTGGTGGGCATGGCCGGTGTTCTGGACAGTGCGCGTTTCCGTTATTTCCTGGCCGAGGAATTCAATGTTTCCGTGGAAGATGTGACCGCGTTTGTCCTGGGCGGCCATGGCGATACTATGGTGCCGCTGGTGCGTTATTCCGCTGTTGCCGGTATTCCGGTGCCGGACCTGATCGAAATGGGTTGGTCCACGCAGGACAAAATCGACCAGATTGTCCAGCGCACCCGGGATGGCGGCGCTGAAATCGTCGGTCTGTTGAAAACCGGTTCTGCTTTCTATGCTCCGGCCAGCAGTGCCATTGAGATGGCTGACAGCTATCTGAAGGACAAACGCAAGCTTCTGCCCTGTGCGGCTTATGTGGATGGTGCTTATGGCCTGGACGGCCTTTATGTCGGCGTGCCGGTTATCATCGGTGAAAACGGCGTCGAGAAAGTCGTGGAAATCAAGCTGAATGATGACGAGCAGGCGATGCTGGATCATTCCGTTAAAGCGGTTCAGGATCTTAATGATGTGGTTGCCAAGATGGAAGCCGAAGGCGCCTGATCCTTCGCTGAACCATCGGCCTTTCTCCGATCATGGCCGGATGGCATTGTTTTATATAGAGAAAAAGGGTGCGGTTGCGGATCGCACCCTTTTCTCTTTCTCTCTGACAGGTCCCATAACGCTTTATCATCCTTGAAAGCTGAATCTATTGCGCCTACTCTCACGGGAGATAAGTCACAACTTGGGGCAAGTCGGCAGGCAATTCGGGGAGATTGCCTGATGATCCGGCTGAATTGACGGGTGAAAAATGTCGGATGGCCTGCCCAATCCGCTTTCCGATCTGATTGGTGAGGAAACAGCCAGGATCCGGGATTTTCCGGATGCGATCAAAGATGAGGGGTTGCGCCAGCTGGCTTTGTCCTGGGTGGATCGGTTCCTGATTGGCGGCGGCATTCCCTCAAGCCATGCCTTGGATCCTGTGGTTTTTCCCAAGGCGCTCAATTGTGTATGGTATCTGGAATTTGATGATCAGGTCGGGGAATACCGGTTTCGTCTGGTGGGCAACCGGATTGCGGAGGCCATGGGTCAGTATCCGCGTGGTCAATTGCTGAGCGATGTCTATTCCGGTGATGACTATAGTTTCATCCGGGATTTCCTGCATGAAAGCCTGACCATGCCCGCGATGCTTTATGCGGCGGGAAGCTTTGAACTGGCTTCAACAGAAGCGGCGGAATTTGAACGGTTGTGCCTGCCGGTTTCCGCATCCGAGGGCAAGGTGGACCGTGTTATCGGCGGGACGGTTTTCCATGCGCCGACCGCGGGTGCACAGTTTCTGCTGACCCAGGAACTTCAAACCTATCTCAAGGTAAATCTCTCGGGTTATGCGATCAGCGGCTGGTATTGAGGGTGGTCTTCATGCAACAAGTCTTTGACGGGCTTGGACCTTTTTCACTAATCTCATGCCATGTCGGACGAAACGGAAATATCGGCCTTGATGGCGGCAGCAGAGGCAGCAATCGCGCGCAATGACGGCGCGGTTGCACTCAATCGGTTGAATGCCGTGCTGGCCAAGGACCCTTCCCATGAGGCGGCCCTGCATAAACTTGCGGAACTGGCCTATGCGGTGGGCCGTCATGACCTGTCCTTACAATATATGAACCGTCTGGTTGCCGCTTATCCGGATCATGCCGGTTACTGTTTCCAATTGGGGGCTTTGTTGCTGGGAATGGGCGATCATGAGGCCGGTGAAAATGCGATCCGGCGCACTCTGCTTCTCGATCCGGATCACGAAGCTGCGCGGATTACCCTTGGAAACAGATTGAAGGATCAAGGCCTGCTGGAGGAAGCGGCCGATCAGTATAAAGCCGTTTTGCGGGCTTCACCTGATTTAACCGGTGTTCAATCCAACCTGGCGTCTGTGCTGACTGCCCAGGGTCGCCATGAAGAGGCAGCCAGGCTTTATGATGACGTGATTGCCAAGGCACCGGATCTGCAGATGGCCCAGAGCAATCGTTTGATGAATATGAATTACCGGGCTGATTGCACGGTTCAGGAAATCGCCGACGCGCATAAAGCCTGGGGCCGTGCCTTTCCAACCCCTGCTGCGCCGGATTTTGACGCCGACCCGGACCGGCGTCTGCATGTTGCCTATCTGTCACCGGATTTCCGTAATCACCCGGTGATCTGGTTCTTTCATGCGCTGATCCGGTTTCATGACCGGCAGAAGGTCCGGGTCACCTGTTTGTCAAACCTGGGCCGCGAAGATGAAAAAACCGACCTTGTTAAAGGCCTGGCTGATGGTTGGCACAGGATTGATCAATTGGATGACCAGGCATTGGTGGATCTGATCCGCAAGGAGAAGATCGACATTCTGGTGGATCTGGCCGGCCATACGGGCAACAACCGATTAACGGTAATGGCCAGGAAGCCGGCGCCGTTGCAAATGACATGGTTGGGCTATCCCAACAGCACCGGTTTGCCGCAGATTGACTACCGGATCGTCGATGCGGTGACCGACCCGCCGGGCGCGGAGGCTTTTCACTCGGAGCGCCTTATACGGCTGGAAAACGGGTTTTTATGCTTCACGCCGCCTGATGGCGCGCCTGATGTGGCACCGCTGCCGATGCTTGAGAATGGCTATTGCACCTTTGCGTCTTTCAATAATCTGGCCAAGGTGACCCGGCAAGTGGTTGGTCTCTGGTCCGAGATCCTGCATAAAGTTCCGGGATCGAAATTGATTATCAAGGCCCGTTCCCTGGATGACCCCGGAACCCGGGCGCGCTATTTGAAATGGTTCGCGACGGAGGGGATCGCGCCGGAGAGGCTGGATCTCAAAGGGCGTTTGCCCGGAGCCTGGGATCATCTCAACCTTTATAACCAGGCGGATATCGCCCTTGATACTTTTCCCTATAACGGCACCACGACAACCTGTGAAGCGCTTTATATGGGCCTGCCGGTTTTGGCCTTGGCGGGTGACCGGCATGCCGCAAGGGTCAGTGCCAGCCTGTTGACGCGGTTAGGATATTCCAATTTAATTTCGGATACGAAACAGGAGCTTGTTGAAAAAGCCTCAGCGCTTGCCGCGGATCCGGTCGGGTTGGCCCAGATGCGTGCGGGCACGCGGCCCAGATTATTGGCTTCCCCCCTTTGTGATGGGCCGGCATTCGCCCACTCGATGGAGGCCGCCTATAGGGATGCCTGGCAAAAACACTGCTGGGAGGCAACTGGTGAGCTCAGCTAATGAATAGATGGCTAGTTTATTCCTGTTGAAGGAATGTACAATTGATGCGGCGCAAAATTTTTTGACGATCGGCTGTTGCTAAGCCTTGTAACACTGGTACATTTAGGTGTAAGCGACAGCCAAGGCGTTGCTTGCGACATGGGGAGGTTGTGAACAAAGCCCCAACCATCAGAGAAGAGCAAAACTGCTCAAATGCACCATGGGTAACCCAAGGGAAGCCAGGGAAACATGAATATCCACGAGTATCAGGCGAAGGAACTTCTGCGGAAGTTCGGTGTCGCCGTGCCGAACGGCAAGGTGGCTTATACCGTTGATGAAGCGGTACAGGCGGCCAACGAGTTGGGCGGTCCGATCTGGGTCGTCAAATCACAAATTCATGCCGGTGGCCGCGGCGCCGGTCGCTTCAAGGGCGGGGATCCGGAAAAGGGCGGCGTTCGGCTGGCCAAATCCATCGATGATGTCCGCACCGATGCCAAGGCCATGCTGGGCCAGGTTCTGGTCACCAAGCAGACCGGCCCCGATGGCAAGGAAGTCAAGCGGCTCTACATTGAAGAAGGCTGTGACATCGCGCGCGAACTCTATCTGAGCCTACTCATCGACCGTGCGACCAGTCAGGTCACCATCATGGCTTCCACCGAAGGCGGGATGGAGATTGAGGAAGTCGCCGAAGCGACCCCTGAGAAAATCATCAAGGTCGCAATTGACCCGGCAACCGGCATTGCGCCGTTCCACTGCCGCAAGATCGCCTTTGGTTTGGGTCTTGAAGGCGGCCAGGTTAAATCCGCCACCAAATTCCTGACCGCAATGTATAAGGCGTTTGTCGAGATGGATGCCAGCATGGTTGAGGTCAACCCGCTGGTCGTGACCGGTGCCGGCGAAGTGATCGCGCTGGATGCCAAGATGAATTTTGACGACAACGCGCTGTTCCGTCATTCCGACGTTTCCGACATGCGGGACGAGGATGAAGAGGATCCGGCTGAGTTGGAAGCTGCCAAACATGAGCTGAACTATATCAAGCTCGACGGTTCCATCGGCTGCATGGTCAATGGCGCAGGTCTGGCCATGGCGACCATGGATATCATCAAGCTAAAGGGGGGCGAACCCGCCAACTTCCTGGATGTGGGCGGTGGTGCGACCACCGAACGTGTGACCAAAGCATTCAAGATCATCCTGAGTGACGCCAATGTCGAAGGCATCCTGGTCAATATCTTTGGCGGTATCATGCGTTGTGATGTGATTGCCGAGGGCGTGGTTGCGGCGGCGCGCGAAGTATCACTTCATGTACCCCTCGTTGTGCGCCTGGAAGGCACCAACGTGGAGCGCGGCAAGGAAATTATGGCCGAAAGCGGCCTGCCGATCATTTCCGCCGACAATCTGGAAGATGCAGCCGAAAAAGTGGTTGCCGCTGTGAAGGAGGCAAGCTGATGGCTGTTCTCATTAATCGCGACACCAAGGTGATCTGCCAGGGCTTCACCGGCGCGCAGGGCACCTTCCATTCCGAGCAGGCCATTGCTTATGGCACCAAAATGGTTGGTGGTGTGACCCCCGGCAAGGGCGGCGGCACTCATCTTGATCTGCCGGTCTATGATACCGTTGCAGAAGCCAAGGACCGTACCGGTGCCAATGCCAGCGTCATCTATGTTCCGCCGCCGTTCGCGGCTGATGCCATCCTGGAAGCGATTGAAGCTGAAATGGAACTGGCGGTCTGCATCACCGAAGGTATTCCGGTCATGGACATGGTCAAGGTCAAGCGTGCCCTTGAGGGCTCCAAGACCCGCCTGGTCGGCCCGAACTGTCCCGGCGTGATCACGCCGGAACAGTGCAAGATCGGCATCATGCCGGGCCATATCCATAAACCCGGCAAGATCGGTGTTGTGTCCCGCTCCGGCACGCTGACCTATGAGGCGGTCGGTCAGACCACGGCGGTTGGCCTGGGCCAGACCACCTGTATTGGTATTGGCGGTGATCCGGTCAACGGCACCAACTTCATCGACTGCCTGGAAATGTTCCTGGACGATGACGAGACCGAAGGCATCATCATGATCGGCGAAATCGGCGGCACCGCGGAAGAGGAAGCGGCCGAGTTCATCAAACAGTCCAAGATTAAGAAACCGATGGTTGGTTTCATCGCGGGTGTGACCGCCCCTCCGGGCAAACGGATGGGCCATGCAGGCGCGATCATCTCTGGCGGACAGGGCACGGCGGAATCCAAACAGGATGCTATGCGCTCTGCCGGTATCGAGGTGGCTGACAGTCCATCGGCTCTTGGCTCTACGATGCTGAAAGTGATGAAGGGCTGAAAAGTGAAGACCAGGGGAGAGTGAAAAAACTCTCCCCTTCCTTTTTGTTCCATGTAACTATTTGAAAATACCCTCATGTGAAGAGGGAAGCGGACGCGCTGTCAAGGAGACGATCCATGACGTATATCGGTGATACTTCACCGCTGTTCCAAGCGAACGAGACTTACGTTGAAGAACTTTATGCCCGTTACCGGGACGATCCGAAATCCGTCGACCAGAGCTGGGCGGCATTCTTCGAAGCCCTGGGCGAAGACATCCAAACCATCGCAGTGAAAGATCCCGGCGCCAGCTGGGCCTCCGGCCATTCAAAGGTGGTGGGCGGTGATGGCAGCAGCATCTCCATGTCGGATGCGCTGGCGGATGCCAAACAATATGACAATCCTTATGAGGCCCTGATGGCGCAGCTGCGCCAGGCGGCGGGCCCCGGTGCCAGCGCGGACCAGATCCGCCAGGCGACCCTGGATTCCATCCGGGCGTTGATGGTGATCCGGGCTTACCGGATCCGCGGGCATCTGCATGCAAAGCTGGATCCGCTGGGCCTGGTTCAGCGTGAAGACCACCCGGAGTTGGATCCGGCGACTTACGGTTTCAGTGATGCCGATTGGGACCGCCCGATCTTCATCAATTATGTGCTGGGGCTTGAAAGCGCTTCCCTGCGTGAGATTGTCCGCATCTGTGAACAGACCTATTGCGGCAATATTGGCGTGGAATTCCTCCATATCCAGGACCCGGACGAAAAAGCCTGGATCCAGGAGCGGATTGAAAGCACGCTGAACCGCAAGGATTTCACCGACCTTGGCCGGAAAACCATCCTGGAACGGCTGACTCAGGCGGATGTGTTCGAGACCTATCTCGACAAGAAATACCGGGGCACCAAGCGATTTGGCCTGGATGGCGGCGAGAGCCTGGTTCCGATGATGGAACAGATCTTCAAGCGTGGCGTGCAGCTGGGCCTGGAAGAGGTGGTTCTGGGCATGGCCCACAGGGGCCGGTTGAATGTTTTGGCCAATACCATGACCAAGCCCTACCGCCAGATTTTTGCGGAATTCGAAGGCCTGACCAATACCTTTGACGATATTCAGGGCTCGGGCGATGTGAAATACCATCTGGGCACCTCCGCCGACCGTGAATTCGACGGCAAGAATATCCATCTCAGCCTGACCGCGAACCCGTCCCATCTGGAGGCGGTGAACACGGTGGTTCTTGGCAAGGTGCGCGCTAAGCAGCGCCAGCGTGGTGACCAGGAACGTGAAAAGGTGATGGGTCTGTTGTTGCATGGGGATGCCGCCTTCATCGGCCAGGGTATCGTTGCGGAAACCTTCCTGCTTTCACAGCTCGATGGCTACAAAACCGGTGGCACGATCCATATCGCGATCAATAACCAGATCGGCTTTACCACCTCGCCCAGCGACTCCCGGTCCTCGCCCTATTGTTCCGATATGGCGAAAACCATTGATGCGCCGGTCTTCCATGTAAATGGCGACGATCCGGAGGCTTGTGTGCATGTGGCGCGCATGGCCATGGAATATCGTCAGAAATTCAAGAAGGATGTTGTGATCGATATGTGGTGCTATCGTCGCCATGGTCATAACGAAGGGGATGAGCCGAAATTCACTCAGCCGCTGATGTATGAACGCATCGGCGAACATCCGCGCGCACGGGAAGTATACGCAAAGCGGTTGGAAGAAAACGGCGTCATTCCGCCGGGCACCGGCGATCAGCTGGTCCAGGATTTCACCGCCAAACTGGATGAGGAGTTTGAAGCCGGGCGGTCGTTCAAACCCAACAAGGCCGACTGGCTGGAAGGCAAATGGTCCGGTCTCGGCCAGGCCAGCGGTACGGCCCGGCGTGGCGAAACCGGTGTTGATATTGACCTGCTGCGTGAGGTTGGTGATGCCATTTCCCGCGCACCGCAAAACTTCAATGTGAACTCCAAAATCCTGAAACAGCTGGACGCCAAGAGAAAAGCGCTGGAAACCGGTGAAGGGATCGACTGGGGCACAGCGGAGGCACTTGCCTTCGGTACGCTTCTTTGTGAATCCACATCGATCCGGCTTTCCGGTGAGGACAGCCAGCGCGGCACCTTCTCGCACCGCCATTCGGTCCTGGTGGACCAGAAGACGGAAGAGAATTATGTGCCGTTGAACAATATCCGGCTGGGTCAGGCCCCTTACGAGGTGATTGACAGTCCGCTGTCGGAATTTGGTCTGCTGGGTTTTGAATATGGCTATGCCAGTGCCGAACCGCAGGCCCTGGTGCTGTGGGAAGCCCAGTTTGGCGATTTTGCCAACGGCGCACAGGTGATCATTGACCAGTTTATTGCGTCCGGTGAGAGCAAATGGCTGCGCATGTGCGGCCTGGTGATGCTATTGCCGCATGGGTATGAAGGCCAGGGTCCGGAACATTCCTCCGCACGTCTGGAACGCTATCTGCAGCTCTCGGCGGAAGATAACTGGCAGGTTTGCAATATCACCTCGCCGGCCAACTATTTCCATGCCCTGCGCCGTCAGGTGCGACGGAATTTCCGTAAGCCCCTGATCCAGATGTCGCCGAAATCCCTGCTGCGTCACAAGCGCTGTGTCAGCCCGATTGAGGATTTTGTGGAAGGCTCCACCTTCCACCGTGTTCTCTGGGACTTGAAACAGCATGAAGGCGGCCTGAAGGCGGACAAGGACATCAAGCGCGTGGTGCTCTGCTCCGGCAAGGTCTATTTCGACCTGTATGAAGAGCGCGAGCGCATGGGCATTGACGATGTCTATATCCTGCGTCTGGAACAGCTTTATCCCTTCCCGGATTACCCGTTGAAGCAGGAATTGAAGCGGTTCCCGAATGCGGATGTGGTCTGGTGCCAGGAAGAGCCGGAAAACAACGGTGCCTGGTTCTTTGTCGACCGCCGTCTGGAAAAAGTGATCGGGGAATCCGGCAATAAGGTTTGCAGCCGTCCGGTTTATGCGGGCCGGCCCGCCTCGGCTTCGCCGGCAACCGGCAGTGCGAAGAAGCATATCCTGGAACAGCAGGCGTTGGTCCGGGATGCGTTGAGTGTGGATGGCGCCAAAAAACCGGCCAAGAAATCCCCGGCGAAGAAAACTGCGGCCAAGAAGGCGACCGCTAAAAAAGCGGCGGCCAAGAAAACCGCAGCCCGCAAGAAGTAACAAGGGCGGCGGGCTGGTCTGGCCCGCCGTCAACCACCGTTTCGCCAGTTTTGGCATGAAAGAGAAAGCTCAGGTAGGAGCCTAAAGGTATGACAACGGATGTAATCGTCCCCGCGCTTGGGGAATCTGTCTCAGAAGCAAGCATCATCAAATGGTTTAAATCAGTTGGCGAGTCCGTCGCCCTGGACGAGCCGCTGGTAGAGCTGGAAACCGACAAAGTCACCATCGAGGTGCCCTCGCCCGTGGCGGGTGCCCTCTCTGAGATTATTGCGGATGAAGGGGTTGATGTGGAAGTGGGCAGCCTGCTCTGCCGCGTGACCGAAGGGGCTGCCGGTGAAGCGGCGGCACCGGCGAAGGAAGAGGCCACGCCCGAGAAGGAAGCCGCCCCGGCACCCGAAAAAGCCGCCCCTGCCCCGGCAGCATCGGCACCGGCCGCTGCGCCTGCGGCACCGGCGACCAACTTGGATCTCTCGCCGTCCGTTGCCAAGCTGGTGGCAGAGTTCAACCTGGATGCGTCGAAAATCCCGGCAACGGGGCCGAAGGGCAACCTGACCCGCGAAGATGTGCAGAATTTCATCGCCAATGCGGCCAAGGCACCGGCCAAAGCCGCGGCCCCGGCCGGTCCGGCAAAACCGGCGGCCCCCAGCTATGACACGCTGGGCGAACGTCCGATGGACCCTAGAGGTGAAGAGCGGACCAAGATGTCCAAGCTGCGCAAGGTGATCGCAACCCGTTTGAAGGATGCGCAGAACACGGCGGCCATGCTGACCACCTTCAACGAGGTGGATATGACGGCCCTGATGGCGCTGCGGTCCGAATATAAGGAACAGTTCCAGAAAAAGCATGATGTGAAGCTGGGCTTCATGAGCTTCTTCGTCAAAGCGGCGGTGATCGCGCTCAAGGAATTGCCTGCGGTCAATGCGGAGATCTACGGCGATGAGATCATCTATAAAAACTATTACGACATCGGCATTGCTGTCGGCACGCCGCAGGGTCTGGTAGTGCCGGTTCTGCGTGATGCGGACAAGCTTTCCTTCGCCGAGATCGAAGCGGCCATCGCTGACTTTGGCATGCGGGCCCGCGCCGGCAAGCTGACCATGGCGGAAATGATGGGCGGCACCTTTACCATCACCAATGGCGGTGTGTTCGGTTCCCTGCTCTCCACCCCGATCATCAACCCGCCGCAATCCGGCATTCTGGGCATGCATAAGATCCAGAAACGCCCGATCTGCGATGACAAGGGTGAGATCAAGGTGGGCAACATGATGTATCTGGCCCATTCCTATGACCACCGGATCATTGACGGCCGTGAGGCGGTTACCTTCCTGGTGCGACTGAAGGATTGCCTGGAAGACCCGGCCCGCCTGCTGATCGACGTATAAGCCGCGCCGATAATGTGATAACGCCCCATCAATTCTGTTTGATGGGGCGTTATTTTTTGGAAAATTCTCTTTAAAATATTGAAACTACAAAATATTCAGCCAGATTTAAGACTCCTCCCCACACTATTCTTGCCCAATCTGACAACAGACACTGCCGGTAACTTTCGTTAAAACGGCAGTATTCTAACCAGCTATCATATTGGTTGTATTGTTTTGCGCGAGGAGCTCAATATGGAACCGGCATCACATCGTCTGCCACCATATCTGAATTGCAAGGACCGCCCCTCTTGCCCGGCAGGAATTGATCTTCGTGCGGGAACAAAAATATCGGGTTTTTTAGAACGATCCGTTTTACCGAGCCCGGTTATTCGAACGATCCCATTAGCGGGAAAGCCTAGAAAACGGTTGATTTCCTGTAACGCTACACTCCGCTTTCAGAAAAAGGCCACAACCGCTTCTCGTCACATTCTGCGAGACAGGCGTGGCTAGAACCCATGGCAGCGGGCCGCGCTTCCTATCGTGTTTCCATATGATTTGGTCGTCACGAAGAAACGGTTGCCGATAGTAACAGCGGTAAGATTTAGGTGAAGGGTAATTTATATGAAGACGATCCTAATTATAGGCCTGAACATAGCGGCGGGAAAATACTTGCCGGTTCAATTGAAAAAAATGGGATATAACTCAATTATCCTGTTGGATTCCAATAGAGATACCTGTGGTTCAGGCGATGAAATTGGGCTTAGCGAGTGCCATATCGCTGACATTGGGGATCCTGTGTCCGTGATAGATTTTTTGGAGCGGCATCCGGACATCGTGGAACGCGCCGATTATGTGACCAGCTGCTATGATGATGTCTTCAATCTAGTGGCGGAGGTTAAAGAGCGGTTTAACCTTTCCGGTCCGCCTACGGTGTTTGCAAAACTATCCGATAAGGACTTTGTGGCCCGGTTGGTGCCAGAATACAGCCCGCAGACGACAGCGATCAATCTGAGTGACCCCGGATTGATACACAAATTGTCCCATTTGGATGACAGCAAGGCGTATATCCTCAAATTACCGATATCCTCCGGCGCGGTGGGAAATCAATTTATAGATCCGGTTCAGGGACAGTCGTTGATCGAGACGGTGACCAAAGCGCTGAATAGCTCGAAAATCCATGAGGCGACCCGGCGTGAGTGGATTTTGCAGGAAGCCATCCCCGGGCGGTTGTTCAGTTTTGAAGGATTTGTCGAAGGAGGAAAAGTCACCTGCCTTGGTGTATCCAAGCGCGGACGATTAAAATTTACCGAGGTCCGGAACAGTTATCCCGTAGATCGACAGTTTTCGACTTCCATACATCAGCAATGCCGTGACTGTATCCAACGCCTGACTTGGCGCGCAGGATTCGAGAATGGATATTTCCATTGTGAGTTCATTTTGAACAAAGACAGAGCCTATCTGATAGATGCCAATATGGGGCGCATGTGCGTCGGTACCTTCTTGGAACAGGCAGCTGAAGCCCATAGCCTTACCGCGGGCGAAATTGCTGCACACGGTCTGTTGCTACCTCTGGGAGAGGCGGTGACGCGTCCATGCTATCGGGATCCTTCTGATTGCCCGGAAACCCTTGGTATTTATTATTGTCTCAGGTCGGGCGGACGCGTGTTGGGATGGGATATCCCGGAAACGTTCTGCAATAATCACACGAAGATGGTACAGCCAGATAGCCTTGTACCACCGGTTGGGGAATCCAATCAGGCATGGGTGGGCATGGCCGTCGGTCAGGCGAAGACACTGCTATCCCAAATGAGGAATCTCAGGATCCAGACGGAAGAAGAACTGCAAGCCCCAGTTTTCTTATAGATCCCGGGTTATTGTGAATGATGGTCGCCAATCGGCTTTGGTATAAATCCAAAGCCGATTGGTCCTATATAGTCGATGTCGGAGGAGAGTGTGTTTTAAGACTTAGGTCTTAATCTGCCGTCTGGTCTGCTTTATGGAAGCGGGCCTGGCGTTTCATCATCTC
The DNA here is from genome assembly GCF_003385955.1 of Aestuariispira insulae. Lineage (GTDB taxonomy): Bacteria > Pseudomonadota > Alphaproteobacteria > UBA8366 > Aestuariispiraceae > Aestuariispira > Aestuariispira insulae. The sequence goes on along the minus strand of NZ_QRDW01000003.1, from coordinate 74,259 downwards.
GCTCGGCATGCCGTTTTTCTTGGAAACCTCTACTTCCTTGACCAGGGAACCGTCCTTGGTTTCAACCCGGACCATGTAGCTTTCATCGGATTTGACGGTGATGTCGCCAACCTGCAGATTGTCGTTGCCCAGACGCAGCAGGAAGGCCTGCGCCAAGATGCGGATTTCTTCCGTGGAATAGTTCCGGTCCTCGCCGCGCATCATGCCGAAGAACCCCATGGGGCCGCCAAAATGGCCGCCGCGCATCATAGCACTATGCTGGCCGCCGCGTTTCCAGCCGCAGTCATCACCGTCCTTATCCGCATAGGCATTCATGCCATAGCTGCTGACACCGGCCAGGATCAGGCCGGAAACAATTGCGATTTTCATTCCTTTTTTCATGGATCTTCCTCCAGAAAGTTAAACAGGGTCTTGATTGTCGTTTCGTTTTGGCGGCCGGCCTATGCGCTGGGCATTGGCCTCCGATGTCCCTGTTAAACCACCAAAATCCCGGAAAAGTGTGTCGCCGCCCCCCATCTTTTGTAAGGCTTCTTGTCAGTCTGCGGGATTGGCAAACTTTGTTACATTTTTCCGCTCCAAGCTGCGGTTTGGCCGGGTATAGTGCAATGAAGAAGCTTTGCTATTTGTAATCTTGGACCAAGCTATGTCTGATGAACCCCATATCCTGATCGTTGATGACAACCGGGAAATCCGCCAACTGTTGGGAAAATATCTCGACCAGCACGGTTTCCGGACCTCCCTGGCGGAAAGCGCCGATGCCGCAAGACGTTTCTTGAAGGCCTCGGGGGTGGATTTGGTGGTGCTGGATGTCATGATGCCGGGTGAGGATGGTCTCAGCCTGTGCCGCCACCTCCGGGAAAATAGTGCGATTCCCGTGATATTTCTGACCGCCATGGGCGAAGAAACCGACCGGATCATCGGGCTGGAAATGGGCGCGGATGACTATATGACCAAACCGTTCAATCCGCGCGAGATGATGGCCCGGATCAAGGCGGTATTGCGCCGCTCATCCAGCCTTCCCTATGACAAAAATCCAGCGCCTGCCGCAGAAATACAGCGCTTTGCCAATTGGACGCTCAATGTCAGCCGCCGCGAGCTGGAGGATGAAAACGGCGTGGCGGTGCCGCTCAGCACGGCGGAATTTGCGCTGCTCACCGCATTCCTCAATCACCCGAAAATGGTGCTCAGCCGAGACCAGCTGTTGGACCTGACCCAGGGCCGGTCGGCCGATGTTTTTGACCGGTCCATCGATAACCAGGTGAGCCGCCTGCGCAAAAAGGTCGAGAAGGATCCCAAGAACCCGGAATTGATCAAAACGGTCTGGGGCGGTGGCTATATGTTCTCCGCCAGCATCTCGAAGGGATGAGGTGATCATGGTCAAGCTCATGTCCCGGTTCCGTCCCTGGCCGCGCAGCCTGGCCGGTCAGATGATCCTGCTGATGCTGCTGGTGTTGATCCTGGCACAGGTTTTCGGTTTCTGGTTTTTGGCGGACGAGCGCAAGGCGGCTTTGCGGGCCATGGGCCGGGACGTGACCGCGGAACGGATTGAATCCGTGTTGCGCCTGTTGCAGGAAACACCGCAGTCGCTGCATGACAAGGTGACAGTAGCGGCGTCTGATGGCCGGATCCGTTTTTCCCTGGACGGGATCAGTCAGATCACCGAGTCTGACGCCCTGGAAATTCCGCGATTCCAGATGCTGTATCGTGGGCGTCTGGAGGAAATGGGGGTTCTGGATATACGGGTGCGCATGGTGGAGCTGGACTTGCCGCCCTGGCATCGTTTGGATCTGCCAAAGCGGGGCGAGCGGTGGGATCGCGATAGGGACGGGCATGACCGGGATCGCTGGCGGCATCCCAACAGGGATCAACTGCGGGGCGGTTTGTTTGAGCTTTCCCTGCAACTGGCAGATGGGCGCTGGCTGAACGTGTCCCATCATCTACCGCCAAGGCCTTATATCTGGGCTTTGGCGGAGTTCCTGACGCTATTTGGGTCGGCGACAGCCCTGATCCTGATGGTGATTGTGATGATCCGGCGGATCACCAGGCCCGTGCGTACCCTGGCCGACGCATCTGATGCTTTGGGGCGGGGGGCTGATGTGCCGGTGATTCAGGAAACCGGGGCCGCGGAAATACGGCATGCGACCCGGGCCTTTAATGACATGAATATGCGCTTGAAACGCTTCATGAAGGATCGGCTGGCGATCCTGGCGGCGCTTTCCCATGATTTGCGCACGCCGATCACCACCCTGCGCCTGCGGGCGGAATTCATTGAGGATGAGGAAAACCGGGAGAAAGTCCTGGAAACCATCGATGAAATTGCGGAGATGACCGAGGTGACCTTGAGCTTTGTCCGGGAGGATACGGCCACGGAACATACCCGGCTTACGGATTTCGCGGCGTTATTGGAAACGGTTTGTGATGATCTTGCCGACCAGGGAAAGACAGTGATGCTCAAGGAAATCACCGGCCGTCCTCTGGTGCAGTGCCGTCCTGTTGCCCTAAAGCGGGCCCTGCGCAACCTGATTGAGAATGCGGATAAATATGGCGATGGCGCAGCTGTCTCCATCGAAGCACAGGAAGGCCAGATTGCGGTGCTGGTGGAAGATGACGGCCCCGGCATTCCGGAGGAAAAACTGGAAGATATTTTCCAGCCCTTTGTCCGCCTGGAGGAATCGCGCAGTCGGGATACCGGCGGGATCGGGATGGGCTTGGCGATTGCCCGCATGATCGCCCGTGGACATGGCGGTGACATCGTAATGGAAAACCGGGTTGTCGGCGGTCTGCGCGCCATCCTGACTTTGCCTCTATCCGGCTAATGCAGGGCTTATTCAGCCTTTCTTAATATAAATAGGCGATGATCTAATAACAGGCGGCAGAAGACGCCCCTGAGTTTGTGACACATGTATTGGAGGCCGCAATGGGCAGCATGTATTACCGGATGATTGATGCTCTTGCTGAGGCGCATCTGATGGCCTGCAGCCAAAAAAAAGAAGATATTGCCTCGTTGCTTTTGTCCGCCATAGAGATTGAATGGGAAAAATACGGGCGGCGTCAGAACGAAAAACGCGAAGGCATTGATATGCTGGAACTCGCACAAACCCGTCAGCAGAAAATGGATGGGGTTCACTGAGAACTGTCTGTTTCCAGATCAAATTTCAATAAATTTTCCAGACTATTACAGGCCCTTATTAATTCCTGACATAAGATGTTGTCAGGACGTGTTGTCATCAGGGCTTCCGCGCTAGCGCGGTTAAACCACAAGGTCCCTGCCCGGCCGCCGTTAAACCGTCGCCATAACATTTCGCCATCGATATGATAATCAGTAATCAGGCTTCTGAGATTGTGTAGCCTGTCCGCGGTTTTAACACGAAGCGCCCCTTGGGAAAGGCTGGCGATTTTTGCCAGATCGGCTTCTTTGCGCCGACGCCATCCCTTTGGGCTGTCATCTGCCGGGCGGCGCTCGATCTTGTCGGTGCATTCCAGAACGATCCCGGCGACGTGATCCCCGAAAAGATCCCGGATCCGGTCCAATGTTTCCTGCCCGCCCTGATCCTCGACCGCGTCATGCAAAAGGGCGGCGATGGCTTCATCCTCGGTGCCGCCATCTTCCAGAACCAGGCCGCAAACCGCCAGCAGATGGCTGATATAGGGGATGTTCCCGCCTTTGCGGGTCTGATCGCGGTGCAGGTCATGGGCCAGAGCCAGGGCCCGGTCAAATCGCGGACCCAAGATCATGGCTCTACCCTCCGCTTTTCTCAAGAAGGCGCACGAGGCTGTGCAGGGCATCATCCTCGATCCCCAGGGCGTCGAGGCGGGCCACCGTATTCATGAGATATTCTGTGTTGGGCCCGGCGCTGCCATGGGCCTTGGCGATCAAGTCCAGGCATTCGTCCTGCGGCAGGTCGCCGGCATATTGCGGATGGGCGCGATCGACCACGAATGTGTGACAGACCTGGTTTTTGCCATTGATCTCGGCGGTGACTTCCATCGGCTCATAAACGCCGGTTACCATCTCGCGCTCCCACAGATAGTCCATGGCGGTTTGGGATTGGTCCGGTGTCACCCGGAAGGCCATGCCGTGGCATTCGCCGCCCCGGTCCAGGCCGAGGACCAGCCCGGGGATTTCCGGTGTGCCGCGATAGCGGTGCGAATAAACGCAAAAGGATCTTTTCCAACCGGGCAGGAAGGCAGGGCAGGCTTCCGTATGATCGAAACCCGGGTTCCACATCAGGGACCCATAGCCGAAAACCCAGATATCCCGGTCGGTCGGCAGGGTGGCAAGCAATTCACGCTTCATGTGCGCGCGCACGGCTTCGTCCAGTTTCGGATAGGCGTTGGGCGGGTCGGTTGTGGGATGCATGACTTTCCTGACGGCATTGAGATACTGATCCATATTCTAGGCAGGCATTCGGCTGGTGCAAGACTACCCGCGGGAGGTTTGCGCAGGCTCTACGGAAAAGTGAAGAAAACTGCCCGTCCGGGTGGGGACATCCTCTGGTCTTTGCGGGGATACTGTCCTATATAAGGCGTGAATTCCGCCCCTGGCCTGCCGGATCGATCCCATGATGGTATCCTGCATGGAAAAGGGTGGGAAAAGTTATATAATATCAAGCGCCTGCTTCCTTTCATTGCAGAAGAGTTCGACGCCGTCATGACCGAAAAGAACATCTCCGCCGCCCCCCGCCCTGTTATGCTGTGCATTCTGGATGGTTGGGGTGACCGACAGGATAGGCACAATAATGCGGTGGCGCTGGCCAATACCCCTAATTGGGACCGTCTGGCCGCTCATTGTCCCAAGGCGCAGTTGCAGGCCTCTGAAACCTTTGTCGGCCTGCCCAAGGGGCAGATGGGCAATTCCGAGGTGGGTCATATGAATTTGGGGGCCGGACGCGTTGTTCTGCAGGATTTGCCCCGCATCGATGATGCCTTTGAGCGTGGCGTGGTCGCGGATAATCCGAATATGGCGGCTTTTGTCACCAAATTGAAAGCGACCGGCGGGGCGGCCCATCTGCTGGGGCTGCTATCTCCGGGCGGGGTGCATTCCCATCAGGATCATATGGCAAAACTGGCCAATCTGCTGATCGAGGCGGGTGTTCCGGTGAAGGTGCATGCCATCCTTGACGGTCGTGACACCGCACCGAAAAGTGCCATTCCTTATCTAAATACCTTCATGGAAGCCGCGCCGAACGCGGAGATTGCCACCTTGAGCGGCCGCTATTATGCCATGGATCGGGACAAGAACTGGGACCGGGTCGAAGGGGCCTACCGGGCAATGGTTCAGGCCGAGGGGCTGGCGGCCGGTGATCCTGTTGCCGCGGTGGAAGCATCCTATGCCGACGGCAAGAACGATGAATTTGTCCTGCCGGTGGTTTTGGACGGATATGACGGCATGAAGGCGGGTGATGGCGTGATCATGGCAAACTTCCGCGCCGACCGGGCCCGGGAGATTTTAAGCGCGTTGCTGGATCCGGCGTTTGATGGGTTTGAGCAAGCTGACATTGAATTTGCCGCCACGCTTGGCATGGTGGAATATTCCAGTGCTCATAACGCTTTCCTTGAAACCCTGTTCCCGGCGGAACAGTTGGAAAACACCCTTGGCGCGGTCGTTTCGGCCAAGGGGCTGAAACAGCTTCGGATCGCCGAAACGGAAAAATATGCTCATGTGACATTCTTCTTCAATGGCGGCGAGGAAGCGGTCTTTGACGGTGAAGAACGCATTTTGGTGCCCTCGCCCAAGGTTGCAACCTATGACCTGCAGCCCGAAATGTCCGCGCCCGAAGTGACGGATAAGTTGGTTGCGGCAATTGAAAGTGATGCTTTTGCCCTGATCGTGGTGAATTTCGCCAATACGGATATGGTCGGCCATACCGGTAATCTGGAAGCGGCGATCAAGGCGGTTGAAGCGGTGGACGGTTGTCTTGGCCGCCTGGCGGATGCCTTGGAAAAGGCCGGCGGGGCCATGCTGGTAACGGCGGATCATGGCAATGCCGAACAGATGATCAATCTGGAAACCGGGCAGGCCCATACGGCGCACACGCTTAACCCGGTGCCGCTGCTGTTGGTGGGAACCGGCCTGGAGGGTATGTCTCTTCGATCCGGGCGTCTGGCCGATGTGGCACCCACTTTGCTTGATCTGATGGGGTTGGAAAAACCTGCCGAGATGACGGGGGAAAGCCTGGTGGCACAGGCCCAGCAATCGGCGGCGGAATAGGAGACAACAGGGTCTTGTATAAGCGAGGCATTGTCGTTCATGTCTTATCTGCCGGTCTTATGGCCGGACTGCTGCTGTGGGCGGGTCCCCTGGCGGCGCAAGATGCCTCTAAAAAACTCGACACGGTTCAGGAGCGCCTGGCCAGTGAGAAAAAGCGCCAGCGTGCCCTGGAGGCTAAGGCCCGTGAATTGGCCCGGGAAGTGCGCCGCCTGCGCGAAGAGACTGTTTCGGTGGCCCGGCAGATGCAGGAACGGGAATCCCTGGTCTCGACATTGGAATTACAGTTGATCGAATTGCGGGATGAACGGGCGCAAAGACGATCCGGCCTGAAGGCCCAGCGGGCCCAGCTGAGCAGTACATTGGGCGCGCTCAGCCGCATGCCGGTTTCGCCGGAACGGGTGTTTTTCCTCTATCCGGGCGATCCGGAGCAGGCGGTCCGAAGTGCCATGCTGTTGCAGGCTGCCGTGCCGGCCCTGCGGAACCGGGCGGATATCCTGCGCGAAGAGCTGGATGCGCTGACTGCGGTTGAACATGATATTACCGATAAGTTGGGCCAGCTGAAGCAGGCGGAAGATACCCTGGCCTTGGAACGGGCCCGGATGGCCTCCCTGCTGGCGCAAAAAACCAAACTGGCGGACAGCGCCCAGAAGAAACAGGAAAAAAGCCAGAAAAAGATTGCTGATCTGGTCTCTAAGGCAAAATCCCTGAAGGATTTGATCTCAAAGTTGAACAAGGCGCGACCGAAACCTAAACCGGAAGCGGCAGGAGGTCCTGACCCAGAGCCAGAACAGGATATCCGGCTGGTGAGGCCGGATGTCGTGCGCACCTTCCCAAGCAAGGGACCCGTCAAATCACCGGTGGTCGGTCGGGTGGTTCAGCGTTATGGGCAGGATCTGGGCTATGGTCAAACGGCAAAAGGAGTCACGGTGCGAACCCGGGCAAAGGCCCAGATTGTAGCGCCCCATGATGGTCAAATTGTCTTTTCCGGGCCTTTTCGTGATCACGGACTCATTTTGATTATTGAACATCCTGGTGGATATCATACTGTATTAGCTGGATTTGAGCATGTTGATGTGGTGACAGGCCAATGGTTGATCGCGGGGGAGCCCGTCGGAGCCATGGGCACGCCATCCGCCGGCGGAAGTCCAGAGCTTTATGTGGAATTGCGGCGTGAAGGCCGACCCGTGAATCCGCTCAATTGGTTTACGGCCGGAAATATCAAGGTGCACGGATGATCATAAATCGGCGGGCGATGGCCCTGGGTTTTGGCGTGATGTTCGGCGTTGGTGTGGCCAGCGGTTTCACCGTTGCCAATGCAGATGATCAAGAAACATACAAATCCCTGGAGCTTTTCTCCAAAGCCTTTGAGAAGGTCCGGGAAGACTATGTGGAAGATGTCAGTGAGAAAGAACTGATTGAAGCTGCCATTCAGGGCATGCTCAGTTCACTTGACCCACATTCCAGCTATTTCTCCGCGAAGGAATATGAGGATCTCAGGACCGATACCAAGGGCGAATTTGGCGGCCTGGGCATCGAAGTCACCATGGAAAACGGCTGGGTCAAGGTGGTGTCGCCGATTGATGAAACGCCGGCCTATCGGGCGGGCATCAAGGCGGGCGATTATATCACGCATCTTGATGGTGAATCCGTGCAGGGGTTGAGCCTGGACCAGGCGGTCGAGCGGATGCGTGGCCTGGTGGGCGAAGATATCAAACTGACGATCGCCCGCGAGGGGGTTGATCCGTTTGACGTCACCATCACCCGTGACAAGATCAAGATCCGTTCTGTGCGCTATCGGGTTGAAGACGGCAATGTCGGTTATATCCGGATTTCGCGCTTCAACGAACAGACCCAGCCCGGCCTAGACCAGGCGATCAAGCGCCTGAACGAAGAAACCGAGAACGGCTTGGCGGGCTATGTGCTGGATCTCCGAAACAATCCGGGCGGCCTGTTGGATCAGGCCATTTCGGTCTCAGATACGTTCCTGGAACAGGGGTTGATTGTCTCGACCCGCGGCCGCGACCGTCAGAATGCCCAGGATTTCCGAGCCAGCAAAGGCGATTCCGCCAAAGGTCTGCCTGTGGTGATCCTGATTAATGGCGGGTCCGCCAGTGCCTCTGAAATTGTGGCAGGTGCGTTGCAGGATCATCGCCGGGCAATTCTGGTTGGCACCGATACATTCGGCAAAGGATCGGTCCAGACCATCTTGCCGCTGAACCGTACCGATGCGATCAAGCTGACCACTCAGCGTTATTATACGCCCAATGGTCGCTCCATTCAGGCGAAAGGCATTCAGCCGGATATTGTTGTTGAGCAGGCGCGTCTGGAAGTCCTGAATAACAATTTCCGTTCCGAAGCAGATCTGCGCGGCGCACTGGATAGTGAAAATGCCCCTGCGGAAAATACCGAAGAGGCTGAAGCTGAAACCGGTGAAACCACACCGGCTGACTATCAGCTTTCCCGGGCGGTGGATCTGATCAAGGCCATTTCTCTTTATAGCGGGATGACGGATACCCGTTGAACAGATAAACTGTAAACTTCAAGGGGATGTGCGTGGAAAACCATGCACATCCCGTATCGGTAACGAATAACGTCGTCGGATGTCCGACGGGGAACGGTTTGCGCTGGATCTGAAAGCCAAGATACCCAAGGTCAACCTGTCCTTCCTTAAAGGGAAGGATGGCGCGGATGCGGCGGATGAAGATGATCTGGATTACCTGGAAAAAACCCGGTTCCAGAAGATTTTTCCATGGATGTCGGTGGGCATTGCCTATCTGATCCTGGTGGGCGGTGTTGCCGGTACGGCCATCTATCTCACTTCCCACGAAGATGAAATTGCGGCCGAAATGCGGGCCAAGCGGCCGATGATTGCCCTGGAACCGATAACCATCCGGGAAACCCGCCGGGTTGAGGCGTCCGATGGGGATGATCAATCGGCCCCCGCCGAAGCGGAAAACCCCCTGCTTGCCCTGATGCCAGGGCGAAATGAGGCTGATGGGGAAGAGACGGATCCGCAAATGGCAGAGGATACGGCTGGATCGGGTGAACAACTGTCCGATGCGGATAAGCCTGCCGAGGAAACTGACAATAGGGCGGGGACCGAAACGGGGGATGGCACAAACACCGCAGCTGTTGAACAACCGCAGGAAGTCCCGCCAGGAACAGGGAGCGGGGAAGATCCCTATGGCGGTGCGCTCATTCCTCATCCGGATCCCAACCTTGTGGAAGAGTCCGATGTGGGACCATTGCCGATGATCGCGGTGGACGGCCGGCTGCCCTGGCGGGTTTATTCCAGACCCTTTAATCCGTTGGAAACACGGCCACGTATAGCGATTGTTGTGACCAATCTGGGCCTCTCCGATCAGGTGACCGACAAAGCGATAGAATTACCGGGGGCCATGACGCTGGCCTTTGCGCCCTATTCCCGGAAAATCAGTGAGTGGATTGATAAAGCGCGCGGAGCAGGCCACGAGGTGCTGTTGACCCTGCCGATGGAACCCCATGATTTTCCGATGAGCGATCCAGGTCCCTATGCCTTGATGACTTCGCTTGACGGTGAGGAAAATGTCGAAAAACTACATTGGATCATGAGCCGGGCCACCGGCTACATCGGGATGGTGAATTTCCTCGGTTCGAAATTCAATTCCAGCAAGGACATCCTGCGTCCGGTCTTTGCGGAATTGCAGCGACGCGGCCTGATGTATCTCGAGACATCTGAAGCAGTGGTCAGCATCGTACCGGAATTGTCCGGTGAAATGGAGGTGCCTTCACTGAGCGTGGATATCGTGCTGGACGGACCATCTGGGACCGGTCAGCTTTTGACCAATCTTGCGCGCTTGGAATCCCGGGCAAAGACACAGGGCTATGCCATTGGACTTGCCTACAATCATCCAAATGGTATTGATCGGTTGGAAAGCTGGAGCCGGGACCTGGCGGAAAAAGGGATTGCGTTGATCCCCCTGTCCGCGGTGTTGGCGTCCGGCCTTGAAAAAACCGCGGGCGGCAGCTGAGGCGATTAGATTCATGGCGGCGGACATTATTGTTTTGAGGGAGCAGGACTGACGGATGAGTGCGGATACGGATAACCGGCCTTATCGGCCCTGTGTCGGGCTGATGCTGATCAACCGGGCTGGCGATGTTTTCGTCGGCAACCGGATTGATACTCCCGGTGATCATTGGCAGATGCCGCAGGGCGGTATTGATGAGGGTGAGACACCGGCTGAGGCGGCTTTGCGGGAACTGGCGGAAGAGATTGGCACGGACAAGGCCCGCATTCTTGCTGAATCCGAAAACTGGCTTTCCTATGATTTGCCGCGAGAGCTGTCCCGCAAGATCTGGAAGGGCCGGTATCGGGGCCAGACCCAAAAATGGTTCCTGCTGTTGTTTGAAGGTGAGGATGGCGATGTGCGCCTGGATGCCCATCATCCGGAATTCTCCGAATGGCAATGGACCCCCTTAATGGAACTGAGCCGGCAGATTGTGCCATTCAAGCGCGATACCTACGACCAGGTGGTGCGGGAATTTGCCCCGCATATCCGTGAAATTATCGATCGGCAAGGCGGCAGTTGAACAGCCGAGGATAGGCTGGCAGGATACGCCCGGTAGAAACAAGATCAAAAAAATCAGGAATGGTGATGCCCGTGACAGTCTTTTCCAACAGGCCTCGATTTCGGACCTTGATGCGATCCCTGCTGACAGCGGGGTTGCTCAGCGGATGCCTGGCCGTTTCGGGCAACGGGCTCTCCGCGGAGCCGGAGCTGGCTGATAATCCCTATGGCAATTATCTTTCCGGCCTTCATGCGTTGCGTTCTTCTGATTATGCAACCGCAAGCGTCTACTTGGATGCTGCCCTGCGCGAGAGCCCCGATAACGCGCAAATTTCGCTATTGGCCTTTCAAAGCAACTGGCGGGCGGGCAACCTGGACAGGGCCCGTGAACTGGCGGCTATTCTTGTGGCGGAGACTGGCCGTACGACAGGTCTTGCACCCTTGTTTTTGGGGTTGGAAGCGCTGAAGGAAGGCGAATATGCGCTAGCCGACCAGCTTTTGACCAAAGCCCAGCGGGATCCGTTGAGCCATGTGATCCTGCCGATGGCCAATGCTTGGCTGATGGCGGTGCAGGATAAACGCGAAGAATCCTTTGAGGCGTTGAGCCGTCTTCGTTCTGTCGCAAAGCCGATTGCCGATATCATGGAAGGCAAGCTCCACGAATATTACGGCGATTGGGCTGCCGCGGAAAAAGCCTATTTGGGCGGGGCCACCGACCCCATGACCCTCTATTCCGGTACCCAGCGTGCCTTGGTCCGAACCTATCTGCGCCAGGATCGCTTTGACGAGGCACGCAGCCTTTTAAGTGATATGCTGGCGCGTAATCCGAATGCGGTGGAACTGGAAGATGACATGGCCCGCCTGATGCGGGACAAAAACCTGGAGCCGCTGACGGAAACCCCGTTGCAGGCAGTGGCCGAAGGCACTTTGTTGATCGCGCAGGGCCATAATGACTGGGCCGTGAAGATGGATCTGGCCCGGCTTGCGGTAAGCTTGGATCCGACGCAGGTCAATGGCATACTCACCGTTGGCCAGTTGCTCGACAATAGCGGCCATTATGCCCAGGCCATCGCCATGTATGAACGGGTTCCGGAAACGGATTACCGGCAATGGCAGTCCCGGATCCAAACCGCGCTCAGCCGTTTTAATATGGGCGAAAAAATCGATGCGATTGATGATCTGGAAGAGATGGCTTTGGAACGCCCCGGACAATTGGGGCCGCTGGATGCGCTGAGCCGGATCCACCATTCCGAAGCGAAATATGATTTGATGCTTTCGGCTTTGGATCGCCTGGTGGACCGGTTGAAGACCGATCAGCCCGGCCATTGGAACTATTACCATCGGCGCGGTATCGCCCTCTCCAGCCTGGATCGCTGGAATGATGCGGAACAGGATTTCCTGCATGCGCTCAAACTCAGCCCCGATCAGCCGGATGTGTTGAATTATCTCGGCTATAGCTGGGTTGATCAGAATATCAATCTCGACAAGGCACTGGGCATGCTGCACCGGGCGGTGGAACTGCGCCGCACCGGCTATATCATCGACAGCCTGGGCTGGGCCTATTACCGCCTTGGCCGCTATGAGGATGCTGTCGAAGAACTGGAGCGCGCGGTTTTCCAGGAACCCATGGAACCGGTGATCAATGATCATCTGGGCGATGCTTATTGGAAGGTGGGCCGCTATCGGGAAGCCCGCTTCCAGTGGGAACGTGTTTTGGGCCTCGACCTTGAAGGCAATGAAGAAGTCAGCGCGGACGAGGTCGCACGCAAACTGGAATATGGTCTGTCGAACGGCGGCTGAAACATCCGATGAAACAAGAACGCGTGACGGCGGTCGCTCCGGCCAAGGTCAATCTTTATCTGCATGTGACCGGCCGTCGTGACGACGGGTATCACCTGTTGGATTCCCTGGTGGTCTTCACAGAATTCGGGGATCGGGTCACGGTTTCCCCTGCACCGGATCTAACCCTGTCGGTGGGCGGGCCTTTTGCAGCGGCCATCCCGAATGGCGGGGATAATCTGGTGCTGCGGGCGGCCCGCGCCCTGCAACAGGCAGCCGGTGTCACTGCGGGCGCCGCGATTCATCTGGAAAAATTCATTCCGGTCGCCGCCGGTGTCGGCGGCGGATCGGCGGATGCCGCCGCGGTGCTCAAAACACTGATGCGCTTGTGGGAGTTGACCCTGGAGCAGGGCAGGCTGGAAGCACTCGCCTTGGCATTAGGCGCCGATGTGCCGGTATGCCTGGAAAGCCGATCGGCCTATATGGGCGGGATTGGCGAGGATCTGACCGCAGCCCCTGATATACCGAAACTGGGTATTTTATTGGCCAATCCCGGGATTGGCCTCTCGACCCCGGCGGTATTTAAGGCCCGCACCAGCAGCTTTTCCGACAATGCCCGATTGACCCCGGGGGAACTTGCCACCAGGACGGATTTTATCAACGCGCTTTCCACACGGAACAATGATCTGTCGGAGCCGGCAGTGTCTCTTGTGCCGGAGGTTGGAGACCTGTTGGTGGCCCTTGGCCGCACCGATCATTGCTTGCTTGCGCGCATGTCGGGCAGCGGGGCCACCTGTTTTGCGCTCTACGAAGATCAGGCAGCGGCGGAAAAAGCGGCGGAAAGCCTTGGAAATGCGTGGCCGGACCTTTGGCTGCAGGCCTCAAATATCCGCTGAAAGAACGGCTGTCGGGCCGACCATCATAAAAGCGTAAAAAACAATGAAATCGGTGCTTGAGCTTTCAGATGTTTTTTCATAAAGTGCGCCGCACCGCATGGTGGGGCGTAGCCAAGCGGTAAGGCATCGGGTTTTGATCCCGTGATCGTTGGTTCGAATCCAGCCGCCCCAGCCAAAGCAAAACGGGTCTGTTCATGCAGGCCCGTTTTTCTTTTTCCTTCACCAATCCTTAAGGCCACCATGGGACACTTCGAAACCTAAGGGGCAATGATGAGACAGGATGGTATGAGGACGCTTTTCCTTTCCTGGGTTTTTTCAGTTTTTTTTACCGCCGCCGGTCTGGCGGAACCGCCCTTGCAGGTTAATTCCGGCCTGCCGGCGGAGCTGACCGCCAAGGATGGCAGCGGTATGCTGGACCAGGTCGTGGTTGAAGCCTTCCGGAGGATCGGGCGCGCGGTGGAAATTGAGATCCTGCCGCCGAAACGTGGCATCGCGCTCACCGATGCGGGACAGCGGGATGGCCATTATCTGCGGGCAATAAGGGTGATCGACGCTTATCCGAACCTGGTTTATGTACCGGAAGCCATCGCCAATGCGACCCGGATGGCGGTCACGCGGGAAGCCTATCCGGCGATCCGGCATTGGCGCGATCTCAAGGGACGGACGGTGGGTTATTGGCTGGGCGAGCAGGCCTATACGCTCTCAGATCACGGTCTCGAGGAGGCGATCCGGGTGCCAAATCCCCTTTCTCTTTTGGAAATGTTACAGAGGGGCCGGGTCGATGTGGCGCTCTCGGATTTTGCCATTGCGCGGGCCACCATGGAAAAGGCCGGTATCACCGGGTTAGTCATTCATCAGCCGCCGTTGGAACGGGTGCCGGTTTACCTTTGCCTGCATAAAAAACACGCGAATCTGATACCGGGCCTGATACAGGCGCTTAAGGCGATGATCCAGGATGGTAGCCTGGGGGCATTATGTCCCTATTGCCAGGAAAGCCTGAATTTTCCGGCGCCGGTGGCGATTGGCGGCTGAAATCAGCCTAAGGAATCGAAATGGCCCGATGATCGAAATGACCTGGGGATCGAAAGGTCTCAGGCACCGGCGATGTAATCGCGCATGGCGTTGGCTTCCAGTTCCAGATCGGAAATCCGGTTTTTAACCACGTCACCGATGGAAATCACCCCGACCAGCTTGCCCTCTTCCATGACCGGCATATGCCGGAACCGGCCCATGGTCATGCGCTGCATGATGCTGTCCACCGTATCATCCGGATGACAGCATTCGACGGACGTGGTCATCAGGCTGGAAACCGGCTTGTCGCCGATCCCGGCCCCGCCGGAAACCCCCATGCCGCGGATGATATCGCGTTCCGATAGGATACCCGCCAATTTTCCTTCGGGGCCAAGGACAATGGTTGCGCCGATCTTCCGCTCGCACAACAGCTTCACCGCGTCATTGATGGTCGCGTCATCGCGAAGCGAAATAATGTCCGAACCCTTGGTGGTAAGAAGAGACGCTACCCGCATGGAGATACCCCTTTCGCTAGAAACCATGTTTCGACGGAGACGGGTCGTCTGGCAGGCATCCCCTGATGCCGTCAGCCGTATGGGAGTTGCGCCCAAGCACCCGTTTCCCCCGGGCGACGGGCCGGTGCCGAAGCGCCCGGTATTGCTTAAGCTTCTCAAATCTTTGGGCGTTTGTCTATTTTTTCGAGGCCCCGCTAGGCAAGTTATCCCACATAACGGCGCAGGATTGTATCGGCCTGCGTACCATAGCCGCCGCCAAACAGCCTGGCATGCACCAGTAGGGAATAGAGCGTATAAAGCGGCACCCTTGTTTCAAAAAAGCCTGGTTCCAGCGGATTATGCTCGCGATAGCGGTCAAAGAAACGCGGCCCGAAAGTATTGAAGAGTGTGGTATAGGCGAGCTCTTCCTCGGCATCCCCATGATAAATGGCGGGATCGATAAAGGCGGCGATCCGATTGCCCCGGGTCAGGACGTTGCCGCCCCAGCAATCGCCATGCAGCAGGCTGGCCGGGCGGCCTTCGGGCAGAAACTCCGCCAGCCTGGCTCCCAGTCGCTCGATCCTCTCATAGGTTTCCATGCCGATGCCGCCGGTTTCAAGCGCTTCACGGCCCATATAGAATAGGCGCTGTTCCCGGTAGAAATCGTGCCAGCGCTCGGTCCAGGGATTGGGCTGGCGCAGCGGCCCGATCAAGGTATCGCGTTCATGGCCATAACGGGGGGCGGTCACCTGATGTAAGGCCGCCAGCAGGTCTGCGGCATGTTCCTGGGCCGATGGCCCCATGCCGCTGGAATTTTCAACATAATCGATCACCAGAAGGTCTTTGGCCCCTTCGATCACACCCGGGACCGGCAGATCGGAATGATCTGCCAGGTAGCGCAACATATAGGCTTCGATATCAAGGGTGCTGTCACCGGCCGCCGTCTTGGCAACCGCATGGCTGCCATCGTCAAAAGTGATTTTCCAGACCTCGCCGACACAGCCGCCGGGCAGAAAATCCGCCCTGGCCATGCCCCTGGCGCAGGCTTGTTCAATCCTTTGCCGATGGCCCGGATGCATAGATTACCGGACCTGTTTCAATTGATCGATCCAGGCCCGGCTTGCCTCGTCGATCAGATCCAATACCAGCTCAAACCCATCCGCCCCGCCATAATAGGGGTCCGGTACATCGGCGTTTGCGCTGCCCTTTGCGACCGGTTCCAGGAACATCCGGATCTTAGCCTCTGTGCCGACGGGGGCCTGCGCCACCATTTCATCGTAATGGCCCCGGTCCATGGCCAGCAGATAATCGAAATCATGAAAGTCGGCCGCGCGGATCTTGCGCGCACGCAAATCGGAAAGATCAATGCCCCGGGCCCGGGCCGCCTTCACGGTGCGCGGATCCGGGGCCTCGCCCACATGCCAGGCACCCATACCGCAGGAATCCGTCTCAATCCGGTCTGAGAGGCCGGCTTCGGCAAGCAAATGGCGGAAAACCCCCTCTCCCGTGGGTGATCGGCAGATATTCCCGGTACAGACAAAAAGGATCCGGATCATTTTTTTAATTCTCCCCGGGGTTTGAAAGGACGGATGCACCACTGGTAGCATAGGGGCCGGTCCGGGAAAACCGGTAACAGATCCCCGAAAGATGATGATAACGAAATGAAAATGCCGGATCATAATGCGCTATTGGTCATTCTGACCGGGGCAGGTATTTCCAAGGAATCGGGGCTCTCCACGTTCCGCGATCCTGACGGGGTCTGGGCCAAAGTGGATCTGGAGGAGGTGGCAACACCAGAAGCCTTCCAGAGGAATCCTGACAGGGTGCATGAGTTTTACAATCACCGCCGACGCGGGTTGCAGGAACCGGACATCCGGCCCAATGGTGCCCATGAGGCGCTGGCCAGGCTGGAACAGGGCTGGCCTGGCGAGGTGCTGTTGGTCACCCAGAATGTGGATGATCTGCATGAACGGGCGGGCAGCCGCAACCTGATCCATATGCATGGGGAATTGATGAAAATTCGCTGCGAATTATGTGGTGAGGGCACCGGTTGGAAAGAAGATCTGGGCATTGGGATCCTATGCCCCTTTTGCGGGTATAAGGGCGGGTTGAGGCCGGATGTGGTCTGGTTCGGTGAAATCCCTTACGCGATGGACAGGATCCTGGAACATTTGAGCCGCTGCGGCCTGTTTGTCTCGATCGGCACATCGGGCGCGGTTTATCCGGCGGCGGGCTTTGCCGCCCTGGTCCGGGATCAGGGCCTGGCGGACACGGTTGAAATCAACCTGGAGCCGTCGGAGGGCGCGAGTTTGTTCACGGAACGTCGTTATGGCCCGGCCAGCATGCTGGTGCCGCAATTTGTCGATGAACTTTTGGGAACGCTGACCTGATGGCAGGTGCTTTGGAAACCCTGTTATGTGAGGTTGAAAATTGCCGCCATTGCGCAGCAGATCTGCCGTTGGGGCCCCGCCCTGTGGTGCGGATGGCGCCGACGTCACGCTTGCTGATCATCGGCCAGGCGCCGGGTACCAAGGTCCACGAAACGGGTATCCCCTGGAACGACCCCAGCGGCAACCGGTTGCGCGACTGGCTGCAATTGGACCGGGACCGTTTTTATGATCCGGCCAGGATCGCCATTATGCCCATGGGATTTTGCTATCCCGGCCGCAACCCGAAAGGCGGCGATATGCCGCCGCGGCCCGAATGCGCGCCGCTCTGGCATGACCGGCTGCGGGCCCACCTTAACGGTATCAAATTGACCCTGCTGGTCGGGTCCTACGCGCAGAAATATTATCTGGGCAGAACTATGCGGAAGACTATGACGGAAACCGTGCGGGATTATCGGCACTATCTGGAAGATGGCTTTTGGCCCCTGCCCCATCCCAGCTGGCGCACCACGGCCTGGCTCAAGAAAAACCCCTGGTTCGACGAGGATGTCCTGCCGGATTTGCGGGGCAGGGTTCATTCAGTCTTGGCGGAAGCTTGACGGTCCGAGCTTTCCTCCCCATTTTCAGCACAGTAAATTCATCAAGGAGCAGCCCCGTGAGCACCCAGGACGCCATCATCGCCAAATTGCAGGACGGCCTTGCGCCGGTCAGCCTTGAGGTGGAAAACGATTCCCATCTGCATGCCGGGCATGCGGGGTCGCCGGGCACAGGGGATTCCCATTTTTCTGTCCGGGTGGTGTCGGAAAAGTTTGAAGGGCTGAGCCGGGTCGCGCGCCAGCAGCTGGTCTATGGCCTGCTCAAGGAAGAATTGGCCGGCCCGGTCCATGCACTGGCCATGAAAACCCTGACCCCGGCAGAAGCGGACTGATCACCTTCGTGCCTTGATGAAGGCATCCATGTGAAACCGGGCATGGTCGGGCGCGTAGGCATGGTCCTGGCCTACGGCGCAGGCGCGGCGCGCCAGGCAGCCCCGATCCCGGCAATCCTGCCCGGCATCTGACCGGATATGGTCCGAACAGGCCGCAACGTCATAGCTTTTGCCGTCAAAGGCCTGGACCGGGCAGGCGGTCAGGCAGGGTTTATCCGCGCAGCCTACACAGGGGCTGCTGATCGTTGGCGGTGTACTGAGCGACAGCTTCTCCTTGAAGGCCAGCGCCCCGCGGTAGGCATGCCACAGACCATAGTCAGGATGGCAGGAAATCATCACGGGGGAAGGCTCAAGCCCCGGCTCTGCCCTGCCGGCCCAGCGCTGAAACGGATGATAGGGCGGCCCGCCGAAGGGGAAAAAAACTTGCGCCCCGACCTCGTCCGCTAGTTTTTCAATCAATTCCCGGGTCCAGATATCCAGTGCATGTGTATGCGGGGTGCGCACCTCGTCGAAGGGCTGCCACATGGCCGAACCCGCAGTGCCGATCAACACCAAAGTGCGGACCGATCCTGGAAGGCCATCTTCTGGGGCGGCGTGAAAAGCACCACGCAGGATCAGCCCATGCGGTGCCAGCCAGCGGGAAAGCCGGTCTAACATTATGTCTTGCCCGGTGCCCATCCGTCCGGGGCCATTTCAAAGGCGGAGAATTCGAAGGCCGGGGCCACGGTGCAGCCGACAAGGACCCAGTCACCCATTGGTTCCGCGGCCTGCCAGGCATTGGCGGGGATCACCGCCTGGGGCCGCTGGCCCGCCATCAGGTCGGGGCCTAGGATGACCTCCTCCAATTCAGCTCCGTCATCGGACCGGCCCAGTTTCAACGGCCCGCCGGCATACCAATGCCAGATTTCATCAGCATCCCGGACCCGGTGCCAATGGGAGCTTTCTCCCGCGCGCAACAGGTAATAAATCGCGGTGGATGCGCCCCGTCCGCCGTCTTTACCGCTTTCTCGATAGGTTTCGGCAAACCAACCGCCTTCCGGATGTGGCTGCAGGTTCAAAAGGTCAATGATGGCCTGTGGATCGGTTTTGGCGTCCATTCCCATCACTCCGGCCTGGTTGCCTGCATGGCGGGCCGCTGGGAAAAGGCTTCAAGCCATGCGGCCAGTTTCGGCCGGGCCTCGCGCCAGGGATGATCGGCAAAACGGAAATCCCAATATTCCAGGGCACAGGCAACGGCAATGGTGCCGAGATTGGCGGTATCACCCAGCTGTTTGACTTCCTGTTCCAGCTGATCCATGCCGGCATAGACCGTGCCAAACTGGCGCTGGTGCCACCAATCATCTGGCAAAGGGGTGTCCAGTTTCTGGTTACGCATCCATTGCTGGCGCAAGAGCAGAGCGGCGTCGGTGATGCCCTGGGCAATGGCATGCTGGCGCAGTACCCGATAGCGTTCGGTACCGCGTTCGGGCACCATCATGCGGCCGGTATGCAGGCTGTCCAGATAATCGCAAATGACGGGGGAATCGAACAATGCCGGTCCATCCCCGGTGATCAGGGCTGGAACCTTGCCCAAAGGGTTGGTCTTGCGGAATGCCTCATCGTCAAACGGGTTGGTGGAAATCACCTCGATCCGCTCGATCAGGCCGGTTTCATGGGCGATGGCCAGGCATTTCCGGGCATAGGGAGAGGCGGGGCTGTAATAAAGCTTCATGGAAAATCAATCCTGTCAGGGGCTTAGAAATTATCTTTGCGATGCCGGATTTCGGCGAAGATATCAATAGGGTCGCGGCCTTCCATGCCAAGCTGGGCGGCAATCTCCGGCTGGTCGGCCCGCAGGAAGGGGTTGGTGGCTTTTTCGGCGGCCAGGACCGACGGCACGGTGGGGATACCGTGGGCGCGCAGGGCGTCAATCTCTTTGGATCGCATGGTCAGCTCCACATTATCGGGATCGATGCTGAGCGCGAAACGGGCATTGGCCTGGGTATATTCATGGGCGCAGAAGACGCGGGTTTCGTCCGGCAGGTCACGCAGTTTCTTCAGGCTTGGCCAAAATTGTCCGGGCGTGCCTTCGAACATGCGGCCACAGCCCAGCGCAAAAAGCGTATCCCCGCAAAACAAGGCTTTGTCCGCTTCAAACCAATAGGCGATATGCCCTTTTGTATGGCCTGGCACATCAAACACCCGTGCGGTTGCTGCACCGAATTGGAAGAGGTCGCCGTCGCCCAACTCAATCTCAATGCCGGGAATCCGATCCCGGTCGGCCCTGGGGCCGACGATGGTACAGCCTGTTTTGTCCCGTATTTCCTCATTGCCGCCCACATGATCGAAATGATGATGGGTATTAAGGATATGGGTGATGGTCCAGCCTGCTGAGGCGGCCGCAGACATAACTTCATCTGTCACGGCGGGATCAACCACGGCGGTCAGTTTCTCAACCGGTTCATGGACCAGATAGACATAATTGTCCTCCAGCACGGGGATTTGCCTGATTTCCAGCATGGTTTGCCCTCAAGATCCGAGTCGTAAATCCATTTTCCGATGCATGCCCGTTTGGGCGGCATCGTCAATATATTTAGTGACCTGGCGTGCGCATTTCATCCATCATCAGGAACCAGGCGCAGCCTTTCGCTTGCCAAGAAACTATCTGGCGATCACACTAACCGCCATGTGGATCGATGTCATTGACTTAAACAGTTTCTACCGCTCCCGGCTGGGCCGGGTGGCGCGGCATTTCGTGCGTAATGCCATCCGGGAACATTGGCCAAAGGTGGATGGTGATGTGGTGGTGGGCCTCGGCTATGCGACCCCCTATCTGAAACAGTTTGAAGGCGAGGCGGACCGGACCTTGGCGGTTATGCCGGCCCATCAAGGCGTGACCCATTGGCCGCGTGGCAAGATGAACCGGGTGACATTGGCGGATGAGGCGGCCCTGCCCTTTCCGGATTATTCGGTTGATCGTCTGCTGGTGGTGCATGCGTTGGAAACGGCGGAATATCTGCGCCAGATGATGCGCGAGGCCTGGCGCGTGCTGGCCCCCAATGGGCGCATGCTGGTGGTGGTGCCGGCCCGGCGCGGTTTCTGGTCCAGGCGCGATGTCACGCCCTTTGGCATGGGCAAACCCTATACGGTGGGCCAGGTTCACCGGTTGCTGCGCGAAACCCAGTTTGACCCGCAGCAGGTCACCCGGACCCTGTATGTGCCGCCGTCGAACTTGGGCTTTATGCTGCATTCGGCCCCGGTCTGGGAACGGGCCGGCAAAAAATGGTTCCCGCGGCTTGGCGGGGTGCTGCTGGTGGAGGCGACTAAACAGATCTATTCCGCCAATCCGGTCCGTCGGGTCAGCAAGCCGCGTCTTGTGGTGGTGCCGGGCGCGATCGGCGCAACACGCGCCATGTCCGAAGACTGAGGTTTCCAAAAAAGATCCCCGGGTCTAAGCCCGGGGATGACGTCTAATGGATCTCGTCGTCATTGCCGGGTATGACCCGGCAATCCAGAACGCTGCTATTACCGATTCATCCGGTTTTCGATCAGGTCATCCACCACACTGGGGTCCGCCAGTGTCGATGTGTCGCCCAGGTTGGCATAGTCATTTTCTGCAATCTTGCGCAAAATCCGGCGCATGATTTTGCCTGAACGGGTTTTCGGTAGGCCCGGTGCCCATTGCAGCAGGTCCGGGCTGGCGATCGGGCCGATTTCCTTGCGCACCCACTGGACCAACTCCTTGCGCAGATCATCGGACGGTTCAAATCCTTTGGTCAGGGTCACATAGACATAGATCCCCTGCCCCTTGATATCATGCGGATAGCCAACAACGGCAGCTTCCGAGACCGCATCATGATGGACAAGCGCGCTTTCCACTTCCGCCGTGCCCATGCGATGGCCGGACACATTTAGAACATCATCGACACGGCCGGTGATCCAGTAATAGCCATCGGCATCGCGTTTGGCGCCATCGCCGGTGAAATATCGGCCTGGATAGGTGGAGAAATAGGTCTGGATGAAGCGCTCATGGTCGCCATAGACCGATCGCATCTGGCCTGGCCAGCTGTCGGCGATACAAAGGTTGCCCTCGCAGGCCCCGTCCAGTTCCTTGCCGTCATGATCGACCATCATCGGTTTGACCCCGAAGAAAGGCCGGGTGGCCGATCCCGGTTTCAGTTTGGTGGCGCCGGGCAGCGGGGTGATCAGGATGCCGCCGGTCTCAGTCTGCCACCAGGTATCCACGATCGGGCAGCGGGTATCGCCGACAACCTCGTGATACCACATCCAGGCTTCCGGGTTGATTGGTTCGCCCACCGTACCCAGCAGGCGCAGGCTCTTGCGGCTGGTTTTTTCGACCGGGCCGTTGCCCTCGCGCATGAGTGCACGGATCGCGGTCGGTGCGGTATAGAAGATATTGACCTGATGCTTGTCACAGACCTGCCAGAAGCGTGAGCTGTCCGGATAGTTGGGCACGCCCTCGAACATGAGGGTGGTTGCGCCATTGGCCAGCGGCCCGTAGAGGATGTAGCTGTGGCCGGTGATCCAGCCCACATCCGCTGTGCACCAATAGATATCACCATCATGATAATCAAAGACATATTGATGGGTCATGGAGGCATAGACCAGATAGCCGCCGGAAGTGTGCAAAACCCCCTTGGGCTTGCCGGTGGAGCCGGAGGTATAGAGGATGAACAGCGGGTCTTCGGCGCTCATTTCCTCGGGCGGGCAGTCGGCGGAAGCCTTGGCCATCTCTTCGTGATACCAGAGATCGCGGCCCTCGACCCAGCCAATGTCGCCGCCGGTGCGTTTGATCACGAAGCAGGTGGTGCAGTCGGGGCAGCTTTCCAGCGCCTTGTCCGTATTGGCTTTCAAGGGAATTTTCTTGGCGCCGCGGACCCCTTCGTCGGCGGTGATGACAGCGTTTGATTCACAATCCTGGATGCGTCCGGCCAGGGCGTCGGGGGAAAAACCACCAAAGACAACGGAATGAACCGCGCCGATGCGCGCGCAGGCGAGCATGGCAACCGCGGCCTCGACGATCATCGGCATGTAGATGGTGACCCGGTCGCCCTTCTTGATGCCGCGCGATTTCATCACATTGGCAAATTTGCACACTTCTGCATGCAATTCGCGATAGGTGACGGATTTATCGTCGGTCGGTTCGTCCCCCTCCCAGATGATGGCCACCTGGTCGCCGCGTTTTTCCAGATGCCGGTCCAGGCAGTTGGCGGAAACGTTCAGGGTGCCGTCATGGAACCATTTGATATGCAGGTCCTTGGCATCATAGGAGACATCCTTGACCTGGCTGTAGGGTTTGATCCAGTCCACCCGCTTGCCATGCTCGCCCCAAAAGCCTTCCGGGTCGTTGATGGAGTGCTGGTACATCTCCAGATATTTGTCATTATCCGCATGGGCGCGCTTCGCCCATTCTTCCGGTACGCTGAAGTCATGTGCATCAAACATGGATCTGGCCCTAATTCATTGTCTGTTTATTGTTATCGATGCGCAAATTGCTGCGCTTGGGGGAGATACCGGGTGGCCCCTGTTCTCCACCTAGTTGTTTGCTTTGCGGTATAATGCGGCCAAACCCGTTATTCTTCAACAGGATCATGGTCTTTTTTTGCGCGAATGACGCTGTGTTTTTTCTCAAAAAAAGCAAAGGGCCGGAAAATCCGACCCTTTGTCCCCGATTGCGTGCAAATGGTGTCTTGCCCGGATGGAGGTGGGGAAATTATCCACCCGGTCCTGTAGCCGGCATGCCTGGTTAGAAAGACCCGCCTTAGCCTTTTCCGCCTTTTATGGACCGGGGGTGTCTTTTCATTTGCGCCCGGCTGTGATACCGGTGCGCGTTCTGATCAACTACCTCTCTTAACTGACAACGCCCGTCTTGGCGGCACTGGAATTGGTTTATGCGGAATTTCCTGGATTTTGAGCAGCCCATCGCAGATCTGGAAGGCAAGATCGAAGAGCTTCGGCATCTGGCCGATGACGGCGAGGTCAACATCGCCGATGAGATCGGCAAGCTTCAAACCAAAGCCGAAAAATTGTTGCGGCAAACCTATACCAAATTGACGCCCTGGCAGAAGGTCAAGGTGGCACGCCATCCGGACCGGCCGCATTTTGTCGATTATGTGCATGGGTTGATCGAGGATTTCACGCCGTTGGCCGGTGACCGGGGCTTCGCGGAAGATTGCGCGATCCTGGGCGGCATGGGCCGCTTCCGTGGCCATAGCTGTGTGGTGATCGGCCATGAAAAAGGCCATGATACCCAATCGAGGCTGAAGCATAATTTTGGTTCCGCACGCCCGGAAGGCTATCGCAAGGCGATCCGCCTGATGGAATTGGCCGACCGGTTCAACCTGCCGGTGATCACGCTGGTTGATACGGCCGGTGCCTATCCCGGGGTTGGCGCGGAAGAGCGCGGCCAGGCGGAAGCCATCGCGCGCTCCACGGAGAAATGCCTGGATATCAAGGTGCCGTTGATCTCCGCCATCATTGGTGAAGGTGGTTCCGGTGGCGCAATCGCATTGGCGACCGGTGACAGTGTCCTGATGCTGGAACATGCCATTTATTCGGTCATTTCCCCGGAAGGTTGTGCCTCAATCCTGTGGCGCAGCGCCGAACATGCCCAGGCCGCAGCCGAGGCGCTGCGTCTGACGGCACAGGACCTGCTCGAACATAAGATCATCGACGGGATCGTGCCGGAGCCGTTGGGCGGAGCGCATCGCGATCCGGCGGCGGCGATCCAGTCCATGGGCGAAGCCCTGGAAGCGGAGCTTGAAAAAGTCATGAATATGGATGGCGGCGCCCGGCGTGCCCGTCGCCGGGAGAAATTCCTGGCCATCGGCCGCGACGATCACTGAGGGAGCGGTGCTATGCGGCTGGGTGTGGCAATTCTGCTGGGCCTGGCGCTGGGCGCATGTCAGTCACCTTTTTCCAAGCCAGCTCCGGAGGATTGCCAAATTGGTGTCCTGACCGATCAGGGTCAAATTTGCCAGACGATCCGGACGGGTAAGGGCGATATATACAGTTTTTTCGCGGATATGAACGGATATACGCTTGGTGAGAAAGTCTGTATCTGTGGGAAACCCGCCACGATGACCCGCTGTCTGGTCGGTGTGCCGATTGATCTGGTTCATCTGGACCGCGACTGTCCGGGTTTGCCGCCGGCTTTCTAAGCCACGGCTATCCGGCGCTAATTAAGCATCTCTATCACTTCGCGGGCAGCCCGCCGACCGGACAGATAGGCCCCCGGTGCCTGGGTGGACCAATCGGTAACCGTTGCTTCGCCGGCAAAGAACAATCGCTCTGCGACCGGGCGCGCCATCATTTTCCGGGCATTGGCCTGTCCTGGCGGAGCATTGGAATAGGCCCCGCGAGCCCAGGGATCCTGAAGCCAATTGGTATAGTGGCCTTTGACGAACAAGGTTCTGATGTCGCTTCCAAAAAGGGAGGTAAGGTTTTCAAGCGCTAATTCGATGGTGATCCGGTCTGCGTCCGGTTCGCCAGAAAGGCTGCGGGCGGTGTCGCCCCCTAGAAAACCGATGGTCATGTCATGGCCAAATGGCCGCAGAATATGGCTCCAGGTCTGACTGTTGTTATTCTCCTGGATCAATAGGCCGGTGGTCTCGGCCTCTTCTGCCAGCGACCGGAAGGCTGGTTTGAATTGTAACGTGATCTTATCAAGGAGCCCCATGGGCAGATTTTCCGCCGCCTGTCGTTTCCAGTCTGGCAGGTGGGGTATGAATTCGATCGTTTCTTCCGCCAGCAATGAGGTCGGAACGGTTACAATCACAGAGCGTGTGCGTAGACGGCCCATATTGGTTTCCACCAATATTTCCGGCCTCTGCCAATCGATCCTGCGGACAATGGTGTTGAGTTGGGCCGCGACCGGCCCCAGGGCCTGGAGGATACCGGCGGCCATTCCCTGCGGCACCATCCATTCCACGCCTGTACCGATTTGGCGGTAGACGTCCAGTGCGGAGATCCGTTTGGTTTCTTCTCCCGCTTCCAAGGGGCCGACCAATGTATGTGCGATGCGGTCGATCCGGCCTTTCGGCGGGGAAAGGTCCCGGATCGACCGGTCCTCAAAGTCACTGATTGTCTCTGCGCGGTCGACTGCCCGGTCAATTCTGCGCAGCAGGTTTTCGTGAGCCTCTTCCAAGACCGAATAGTCATCCTCCGAAGCCTCCCGGCCGTCAAGATAGAGCCATAGATCCCGGCTGCCTTCGTCCACGATAGTAAAGCCCGGCTGTTCCTCAATCATTTTGGTCAGGGGGTTCTGGTCAGCGGAGTGTAACCAGGCACAACCATGGTCATAGGGGACGCCAAAGGTTTTGCTTTCCGTATAGGCCCGTCCGCCAATTCGATCTCTAGCCTCCAGGATGATGACGGATCGGTTTGCCCTGCGAAGCGCTTGCGCCGCAGAGATGCCTGCGATGCCCGCCCCAACAATGACACAGTCTGATAGCCCTGATGCAGAGACATAGGCCGGACTGAATGCCCAGGCCGAAAAACCACCCAGGAAGGTTCGCCTTGAAATCGGCGAAAACACATGCATCAGCATTATCCCAACTGTCTTGCCTGTTACGGGCAAAGTGTACCACAGGTTCCGGGCAGTGCGTAGACGGGCCCCAAAAAGGGCTTTTGCAACTCTAAATACTCGACAAGTCTCGGAATATAGGCGATAAATCGGTTCGTTTAGGGGAAAACGTCGGGGAATATAGAGTATGAAATCCGTAACCGGCCTTGTTGGCGCGATTGGTTTGCTTGCTGCGGCGGTATTGGTTAATACATCTGCCTTTGCTAATGAGGGTGGGTTTTACGTCGGTTTGCGCGGTATTGGTGCCTTTGGTGTCAACGACAATTTCACCACTTCCGGCCTGAACGGCACCTTGGAAGAGCGCAATACGGAAGATCCGGTTGCGGGCATTGGCGGTATCTTCGGCTACCGTTTCGAGAATGCGCCGATCCGCACGGAGTTGGAACTCAGCCACCGTTTCCGCATGGATTTGGATCTGCGCGATCTGCAATCTCCGGCCACCGGTTTTGAAAATAATCTCGCCACCACGTCGGCCCTGATCAATGTCGCGTTTGAAATTCGTAACGATACCAACTTTACCCCTTATATCGGCGGCACATTTGGCTGGTCGCGCAATCATTCTGATGTGGAGCGCGAAGTCAGCGGCAGTGCGCCCCAGACGTTTGAAAATGACAATGATGATCTGGCATTGGGCGTTATGGCAGGGGTGACCTGGCGTTTTGCCGAGCATTGGGATGTGGACCTGGCCTATCGCTATATCAATCTTGGTGAGGTGGATACGGGGAATATGTCCGGTGATCAGATCAAGGCCGATTATCATTCACATGACGCTCTTTTGACGGTCGATTATCGTTTCTAAGCCTGACTTGATGCTATAAGAGCCGGGCCAGGGCGGGAAACCTGCTTTGGAAGGCGGGAAATCGGATGATTTCAGCCTTCATTGACCGGGAAATGATATGACTGATGGCCCCTTATTTACCTATCGCGCCTTAAAATCCGAAGGTACGCTGCGTCCGGATCCGATCCAGGAGTTGGCTGCGGAAAAGCTTCAGAGCCTGCATCATGCTGTCGGTGGTTATCGGCCGGACAGTGGCCAGTCCGGTTGGAAGGCGCGCCTGGGGCTTGCCCGCCGCAAGACGATGCCACCGCAGGGGCTATATATGTATGGCGGCGTTGGCCGCGGCAAATCCATGCTGATGGATCTGTTTTTTGAAACAGCCCCGGTTGAGCGCAAACGCCGTGTGCATTTCCACGAATTTATGATCGAAATACATGAAGAAATTCATGAATGGAGAAAAGATCAGAAAGAACGGAAGGATAAGGAATCTGATCCACTACCCCGTATCGCACGGGACATAGCGGAACAAGCCTGGCTTCTCTGCTTTGATGAATTTCATGTAACCGATATCGCTGATGCGATGATTTTGGCGCGATTGTTCGAGACTTTGTTTGATTTGGGCGTTGTGGTGGTGGCCACTTCCAATTGGCCTCCGGATGATCTCTATAAAGACGGTCTGCAGCGCGCGCGGTTTTTACCATTCATTTCGATACTAAAACAAAAAATGGATGTTCTGCATCTGGATTCCGATACTGATTATCGTTTGATGCGCTTGCAGGCGATGAAGGCCTATCATGCCCCTTTGGGGCCGGCGGCCACCAAGGCGCTTGAAAAGGATTTCCATGATCTGACCGAGGGCGCGCAGGTTGAGGCGGTCACGATGGAAGTCAAAGGAAAAACCCTGCAATTTGACCGTACCGCGCGTGGCGTGTTGTTTTCTGAATTCAAAGAACTCTGCGAACGGCCCTTGGGTGCCGAGGACTTCATTCGGATATCGGAACGGTTTCATACGCTGATCCTGGACCGGGTGCCGAAACTCTCGGAGGCCCGGCGCAATGAGGCTAAGCGCTTGATGACACTGGTGGATGCGCTCTACGAGCATAAATGCAAGCTGATCCTGGCGGCGGAAACCAAACCGCATGAGCTTTATGCACAAGGCACGCATGCATTCGAATTTGAACGCACGGTTTCCCGGTTGATGGAGATGCAGTCTCGGGAATATCGGGAATTGCCCCATCTCGGTGGTGATTGAACCTGTTTCGCAGCCTGGGCCGGGGAAAAACACAGCTCAATGTAATATCCTTGTTGACCGGGCGGTTCGGTGAGGTTATCAAGGCGTCCGTGCCCCTGTGGCGGAACTGGTAGACGCGCCGGATTCAAAATCCGGTTCCTTTACGGGAGTGCGAGTTCGATTCTCGCTGGGGGCACCAAATTTCCCGCTAAAATCTAATTCTTCGGCCAGAGACTTCTGGCCTTCCGGGCTATTTCAATCCCCGCCATTTGGCCTTGGGATGGATGTTGGCCATCCCATTCCTGCCATTGGCGAAGAAGACAGAAACCCGATCAGATCAACCGACTGCCTGATTGGTGTCGGTTGCCTTTTTGCGGTTCCGTTCGGTGACCGGAAACCGGGACCATGACCATGACCTCCGCAACGCTGATGTTAACAATGAATTAATCACTCTTTGATAAACAGGGACGCATGGGTCGGCCGGTTAGTGGATTCCGGTTGGGCAAAGATGATCGGCCCGCAAATTTTTGGATTGTTTGGATGGTGGTCCAGGGGCTTTACACATTGGGGGGATACCGATGTACCAAGATTGCCAGAAAGTTTTGAATGTTGCCCGGCGTTTCGCTGATACGGGGCATCCATCAAATGCATCAACATTATTGCGCACACTGAAGGTCTGCTCAGCCGATGCGCGTGATTGCCCATTTCAGCATGAATGCAAGCTGGTCTGCAGGCGTCTTGCTTGCAAGGCGGGACATGGTTGATCCGCTTCAGACTGACTTACCGATCTAATGGCTTTGCCGGGATCTGAGGGCGGTGAGCTCAGCTACGCTCATCCTCACGGCGTTTGGCCAGAGGGTGGGCGTTCTCAACAAGCGCCTTTAGCTGTTCGCTCATCACATGGGTATAGATCTGTGTGGTTGAGATATCCGAATGGCCCAACAGTTTTTGCACCACACGCAGATTGGCGCCATGGTTCAGCAGATGGCTGGCAAAAGCATGGCGCAGCACATGGGGGCTGACCCGGTCCGGATCCAGATTAGCCGACAGTGCGAGCGCCTTGAGCAGCTGTCCTGTGCGTTGTCGTGTCAAATGGCCGGCCTTGGCGTTAGAACAAAAAAGATACGGGCTTTCCTTCTGGCCTTTGGGCAGAAACTCGCTGCGGACAGAACGATAGTCCGAGATGGCGTCGCGCGCCGGTTTCGGCAGCGGCACCATGCGTTCTTTACCACCCTTGCCCTTGACGATCATATATTCCTGATCGTCGCGAATGGCACGGTCCGGCAAAGACATTAGTTCCGTCACACGAAGTCCAGTGGCATAGAGTAGTTCCAGAAGGCAGTTGAGCCGAAGCCCCTCCGGGGTGCCGTCCCGCTGGGCGGCGTGCAAGAGGGCATCAACTTCCTCTTCGCTTAAAATCTTCGGCAATGGCCGTCCCTGGCGCGGGCTTTCCAGCTTGGCGGTCGGGTCATCCGCGCGTAACCCTTCCAGATACAGGAAACGATAAAACTGCCGGAGGCAGGACAGCCGTCTCGCGGCGGTGCTGGCCTTAGCGTGCCGGTCGGTCAAATCGGAAAAATAGGCTTTTAGATCGCCATTGTCGGCATCTTCAAGTCGCGGTAGGCGGTGAGCCGCCAGAAAGCCTGAAAAATCCACCAGATCCCGGCGGTAGGCTTCCAGGGTCTGGCGGGCGACGCCTCGTTCGGCGGCCATCATCTCCAAGAAGGTCTCGATCCTGGGGGACATAATTTATTCCTGCATTACCGCCTTTTGGGGCCGCTGCTGGGCATGTTGGTCCTGTGACCGGAGTCAAAGGTCATTTTGCAGCGCGGCCTCCATCGCCAGGTCATACCCTGCGCGCGCCAACCCGACTTTGCCGAGTGCGGCGATCACGCTTTTCAGGGTTTCCGCATCGGCCTGTGCCGGCCCGCCTTCTCCCAGGGTCCAGAGTGTCCAGGCGACCGTTTCCGCCCGGCGTCCCTCCTGGGCGGCCTGGGTGGTCAGCTGGACGAGGCCCGGGTTGGGCAGGGTCACATACCGGTTGCGCGGCAGGTCGAGAAGCTCGCGCCAGGCCGCAGGGGGCACGGCCACCCTGCCCAGCGCATCCATCAGGCTGTAGGCCAGTTCCAGGCGCCGCATCGCTTCAAAGGGGGATTGGTCCGGCACCCGGGCACGGGTTTGTTTGGCCCAGGAGCTGCGCTGTATCTCATCCATTTCGGAATCATAAGAATCGCTGGCCAGGCGGGAAAAAGCCCATAAGCCATCCTTGAGGCTTTGGGCCGCGGGATCGCGCTGGGCCTGGTTGGCCAGATGGCTGACCCAGGCATCTGCTGGTTTCGGGCGGCCGATGGCATAAAGAGCCCGGGCGGCTTCGCCGGAAAATTCCCACAGATCTCCCGTAACTGGCAGCTGCGTGATTTGTGTGGCGTGAACGTCCACACTCAAGGGATAAAGACCATTGCGCCGGGCCAGCTCCAGATCTTTTTGGATGACCAGTGCCTTGGTCTCCGGAACCGATTCGATAGAGGCCGCCTGATACAATAAGGCCCGACCGCGGGCGTCATAGGTTGCCTCGGCGATGGATATCGGGCTTCGCAATTCCTCAGCCGAAAACTCCACGCTTTTGTAGATCTCGGCCAGCATATCCGCAGGTATGGCACCGACCCTGGCCGCCTGTTCAGCCGCCAACAGTCGCACATTCAGATCGCTGTGCGGGTTTTCGGCAATGGCCCGCATGGTTGCAGGGTCGGCAGAGGCCAGAAGAGTGTCGGGCAGCGGCAGTTTTGCCAGCCAAAGCAAGGCCAGATGCAGGTCATTGACCCGGTCAAACTCCGGTAGGGCTACGGCGCGCTGCTCGCTGATCCGGGCAACTAGTGCGAAGAAGAGCGGATCCTGTTCCCCGTTATCCTGAAGCAGGGTGGCACCAAACTGCGCCGCTGTCGTATTGCCATCAAGCAACTGGCAAAGCACCAGCCGTTTTTGCCAATAGGCCTCGCTCAGATTGGATTCCTGCGTACGGATCAGATTACAGGCTCCGCCAAAATCGCCCAGCAGCAGCCGGGCCTGGATCATCAGTTTATCGATGGCAGGTTCGCGCTCAATCGATCCTTCCGCGGCATCGATCAGGCTGATCGCATCTTCCAGGAATCCCATGGCGATCAGTTTTTCGGCCCGGGTCCGGATCAGGCGGGCCTTTTCCGGCGTCGCGGCTTCATTGCCCGCGTCTGTTGCCAAAGGCAGTTCCGCCGTGCTCAGCAGCAAACGCCTGGCCAGTCCCCGAAGGGCGGGCGATGGAAGCTGGGTTGGAAGGCCTGCCAGCAAATCATGGATGTCGGCACGTTGGCTTCCCTGCCACATATCGACGCCCAGTCCGCCATTGCTGCCGTCCAGCAGTCCGATGGTATCGGGATCGATGCTGCCCAACCGTTCAACGGAAATGACCACATCGGATGGGGTGACGAACTGTTCCTGGGCGCCAGCCGGCAAATTCGCCGGATTTTCTGGCGTGCCGGATGGGGCCGGTTGGCTTGGGAACAGCTGCAAGGGGCCGCTGTCTTCATCTTGCGCGAAGGCCTGTGCAGTAAAACCGAACAGCGCCAGACTGAGAGCAAAAGCGGCGGGAACAAGTTGAGAACGCTTTCTCAACAGGCAGGAATCAGCGCGGGAACTGGGAGTCATCGAGGACTTTCTCTACCTGGGTGCTGGGGGCCGGGATATCCCAGCTGGCGAGGAAAACACCCCCGCCAACGACACCGGCCACAATGATGATCAGAAAGAGTTTAAGGAAACCGTTCATAGGAAATATCTAGGACCCAAATTGATTTTTTCCGGCCGGATGAAGTTGTTTGGCCGGACCACAAGAGATTTATCAGCCTTTACCCTATCGGTCGAGTATGGCAATTCTGCGGCAGTGTATATAATACCGGGACATGATGACAATGGTCTATCGGCGGCAATTTTATGCCAACCGGGCAGGTTCATTCCACCTTGGGCGAGATGCCTGGGACGAAAACCACTGTCATATGTCCTGAACTGGATGAATGCCGTTAATGCAAAGTCTTAATCAAGATCAACCGATGGAAACCGCCGCCCCTGTGGAGGTGGAGGGCTTGTATATCGACCGGCCGATTGTATTCATCGGCATGATGGGTGCGGGCAAATCCGTGATTGGCCGGCTGCTGGCGGACCGTCTCCATATTCCCTTCATTGATGCCGACACCGAGATTGAGGCGGCGGCAAATATGACCATCGCCGAGATTTTTGAGACCCATGGCGAGGAATATTTCCGCGATGGCGAGCGCCGCGTAATTGAACGGTTATTGCATGCGGGGCCTTGTATCCTGGCGACCGGCGGTGGGGCCTTCATGGATCCCAAGACCCGGGACCTGATCGCACGCCAAGGGATCAGTGTCTGGCTGAAAGCCTCATTCGACGTGCTTTGGGAGCGGGTTTCGAGAAAATCTCACCGACCCTTGCTGCAAAAACCCGACGCACGGGGCATTTTGAAAAATCTGATCGCGGAACGCTATCCGGTCTATGCCGAGGCATTGATAACGGTTGAGAGTGACCACATCTCCAAGGAAAATATGGTCAAACGGGTGTTTGAGGCGCTTAAATCCCATCAGGAGAAACAACGGTGAATTTTGAAACGGTCCATGTGGATCTGGCGGACCGATCCTATGACATTGTGATCGGCTCTGATGTTTTGGCGCGCGCGGGAGAGTTGATCCGACCGGTGGTGCGGCTGCCATCCTGTGTGATCCTGACGGACGAAAATGTCGCCCCCCTTCATCTGGAAACCCTGACGGCCTCCCTGGATCGGGCCGGGATCAAGCATCACGCGATCATCCTGCCCGCGGGCGAGAAAACAAAAAGTTTTGATCATCTTTCCCGGGTGATGGATGAAATCCTGGGCCATGGGATTGAACGCAAAAGCTTCCTGATCGCATTGGGCGGCGGGGTGATCGGTGACCTTACAGGCTTTGCCGCGGCTATTGCGCTGCGCGGGATCGATTTTGTCCAGATTCCGACCACCCTTCTGGCCCAGGTCGACAGCTCGGTCGGCGGCAAGACGGGGATCAATGTGGCGGCCGGCAAAAATCTGGTCGGTGCATTTCACCAACCGAAACTGGTGCTGGCGGATATGAGCGTGCTGGAGACACTGCCGCGCCGGGAGCTGGCGGCGGGTTATGCGGAAGTGGTCAAATATGGCGCGATCGACAGCCCGGATTTTTTCAGCTGGCTGGAAAGCCATGGTGCGGACCTGCTGGATGGCGATGTTGCCGCCCGCGCCCATGCGGTGGGGTACAGCTGCCGGGCCAAAGCGGCGATTGTGGCGCGCGATGAGCGTGAAGGCGGGGTGCGCGCGCTGCTCAATCTGGGCCATACGTTTGGCCATGCGCTGGAAAGCGCGGTTGGCTATGGCGGTCGCCTGCTGCATGGCGAGGCGGTCTCCATCGGCATGGTCATGGCGTTTGATCTGTCCGTTTACCTGGGGCTTTGCCCGACCGACGATGCCGCCCGGTTGCGCCGGCATCTGGCAGCGCTCGGCATGCCAACCGATCCAACCGATATTCCGGGCATGAGCTGGAACCCAGTCGATCTGATCGACCGGATGGCAACCGATAAAAAGGTGGCTGACGGCAAGCTGGTCTTTATCCTGGCGAAAGGCATCGGCAAGAGCTTCATCACCAATGAAGTGACCCGGGATCAACTGATTCATACCGTGACGGAGGCGGTAACCGCATGAGTGGCGAACTGATGGACAATTGGTGGTTTGTGGGCGGGATTATCCTGTTTCTACTGCTGTTGTCCGGGTTTTTTTCGGGGTCTGAAACAGCGCTGACCGCAGCCTCCAGGGCGCGCATGCACCAGTTGAAGAAACAGGGCGAGGAGCGGGCAAAAACGGTCCTGGAGCTGCATGACCGGAAAGACCGGATGATTGGGGCCATCCTGCTGGGCAATAACCTGGTCAATATCCTGGCATCGGCCCTGGCGACTTCGCTTTTTCTGGTCGCCTTCGGCGAGGCCGGGGTGGTTTATGCGACCTTGGTCATGACCCTGTTGGTCCTGATTTTTGCGGAGGTTCTGCCGAAAACCTGGGCGCTGGCCAACCCGAATAAATTCGCACTGGTGGTCGGGCCGATCATGCGGGTGGTCATCACGGTCTTTTCTCCCTTTACCCTGACGGTTCAGGCCGTGGTCCGTGCGACCCTGCATCTCATGGGGGTGCGCCTGCATGAAGAATGGGATGACGAGCATAAGGAAGAAGAGCTGCGCGGCGTGATTGACCTGCATGACGGGGAGGACCCGGAAACCCAGCAGGAACGCAAGATGCTCAATTCCATCCTGGATCTGGATGATGTTGAGGTCAGTGACGTGATGACCCACCGTTCGGAAGTGGTGACGCTGGATCTGTCCCTGCCGACGGAAGAGAATATCAACAAGGTCCTGTCCAGTCCGTTCACCCGTATACCGCTGACCGAAGGGGACCAGGACAATATCGTCGGGATCCTGCATGCTAAACCGTTGTTGCGCGCAATCCGCGAACAGGAAGGCAATGCGGCCGACATTGATCTGAAAGCCCTGTCCAGCCCGCCCTGGTTTGTCCCCGACAGCACCACCCTCTTGGATCAGCTGCAGGCCTTCCGTGAACGGCGCGAGCATTTTGCCGTGGTGGTCGACGAATATGGCAGCCTGATGGGGATTGTCACCCTGGAGGATATCCTGGAAGAGATTGTCGGCAATATCGATGATGAGCATGATGTGACCGTGCGTGGGGTCCATCCCCAGCCGGATGGTGACTATGTCATTGACGGTTCGGTCACGATCCGGGATCTGAACCGGGATCTGGAATGGGATCTGCCTGACGATGACGCGGCCACCGTGGCCGGCCTGGTGCTCTATGAATCACGCCTGATCCCAGAAGCCGGACAGGTCTTCAGTTTCTATGGCTACCGGTTCGAGGTGCTGCGCCGTCATCGCAACCGGATCAAGACGGTTCGGGTGACCCCGCCCGCCCGCCCGGAGGAGCATGTGG
Source organism: Aestuariispira insulae (assembly GCF_003385955.1). Taxonomy (GTDB): domain Bacteria; phylum Pseudomonadota; class Alphaproteobacteria; order UBA8366; family Aestuariispiraceae; genus Aestuariispira; species Aestuariispira insulae. The sequence continues at coordinate 38,374 of NZ_QRDW01000003.1, read as the reverse complement.
GCGAGGATTAAGGCAGGCAGGCTGCGCTGACCTATAGGTTTCCACATTGACGTGGCTGTTTTCACGCCCCATATAGGCGGGAACAGAAATAGAAAACTATAGATCAGGACAGGAGGGGCGCCATGCCATTGAGCCCGGCCGCCAAACGCCATCATATCCATACCCGGCAGGTGGAAGTTACCGGTTACATCCGCGAAGACGGATTGTGGGATATCGAAGGTCATATGACCGATGTGAAAAGCTATGGCTTTGAAAATTCGCATCGTGGCGTGATCGAACCCGGCGAGCCGATCCACAATATGTGGCTGCGGGTGACTTTTGACGATACCCTGACGATCCGCGATGCCGAGGCTTCAACCGATCATGCGCCCTACAATATCTGCTCGGATATTAACCCGGCTTATAAGAAGCTGATCGGTCTTCAGGTAAAACCCGGTTTCACCCAGGCGACCCGCAAGGTGCTTGGGGGCACGGCGGGCTGTACCCATCTAACCGAGCTTTTGGGGCCGATCGCCACAACGGCGTTCCAGACGGTGTTTGCCTCTCAGAAACATGGCAAAAGCCTGATTGGGCAAACCCTGCCGGAACCTGACCCGGATAAACCCCGCCGCAGGCCCGGCCATCTAAACACCTGCCATGCGCTCACCCTCGACGGTCCCGTCGTCAAGGAAGCCTGGTCGGAATGGTATGAAGAACCGAAGGAAAATGCGGAATAGGGGCCTAAAACCCTCTGTGCTAGAATAAACCCATGACAAAACCGTTACGCGCCGAATATCAGCTGGGCGGCGACCCGCGTCCGGAACGTCTCTGTGATCATCCTCAATGTGATCTGGCGGGGGAATTCCGTGCGCCCAAATCCCGTGAGTCTCTGCGGGATTATTTCTGGTTTTGCCTGGATCATGTCCGGCTCTATAACGCACAGTGGAATTATTGCGAGGGCATGGATACCCAGACCATCGACGATATGGCCTGGGATGATGCCTGCTGGCAGCGGCCGACCTGGCCAATGGGCACAAAAAGTGAGTACCAGAAGGGGGCTCACGCCTTTCAGGATGACATAGGTCTGTTTGATGATTTGCATCAGCGCAAACGCCAAGGCCGAAAGAAGGCGGCGCCGCGAACACCGCCGCACCCCTATATGGAAGCCCTTGAAATTCTTGATCTTTCCGAACCGTTGACCATGCAGCAGCTGAAGATACGCTACAAAGAGCTGGTCAAGATCCATCATCCGGACCTGAATGGTGGCGATGATGAGGCCGAAGAGCGGCTGAAACAAATCAACCAGGCCTATGCGGTTTTGAAGAAAAACCTGATGCAAAAGCCCGGTGAGAGCGCTATGTAGGTTAGAGAAACTGACCTATTTGAAGTGCTGGTGCGTAAGATGTTCCAAACAAGCAACCAGCAATGACGTAAGTGGAGAGGCTGATGACCGTCATGACCGACCAGGCAAATATCGATACCGACAATCTCGACACGCCGGACCAGCAGGTTTCCGTGCGCGATACTTTCGGTCTGGATTCCGACATGATGGTGCCGGCTTTTTCCGAGCGCACCTCCCATGTGCCGGAGGTGGATCCCACTTATCAGTTCGACCATGACACCACCATGGCCATTCTGGCGGGCTTTGCCCATAACCGCCGTGTGATGGTGCAGGGCTATCATGGCACCGGTAAATCCACCCATATCGAACAGGTGGCGGCGCGCCTGAACTGGCCGAGCGTGCGTGTGAACCTGGACAGCCATATCAGCCGTATCGACCTGGTGGGCAAGGATGCGATTGTGCTGCGCGATGGCAAACAGGTGACTGAGTTCCAGGAAGGCATCCTGCCCTGGGCGCTGCAGCGGCCGGTAGCGATCTGTTTTGATGAATATGATGCGGGCCGCCCGGATGTGATGTTCGTGATCCAACGTGTCCTGGAGAAAGAAGGCAGGCTTACTTTGTTGGATCAGAGCCGTGTGATCCGCCCGCATAAATATTTCCGTCTTTTCTCCACTGCCAACACCATTGGCCTAGGTGACACCAGCGGGCTTTATCACGGCACCCAGCAGATTAACCAGGGCCAGATGGACCGTTGGTCAATTGTTACCACCCTGAATTATCTGCCCCATGATGACGAGGTGGAAATCGTCATGGCGAAGCTGCCGGGCTATGACAGTAATGAAGGCCGCGACCAGTTGAATGCCATGGTGCAGCTGGCCGACCTGACCCGGGCCGGGTTCATGGGGGGGGATATCTCCACCGTGATGAGCCCGCGTACGGTTATCACCTGGGCCGAAAACGCGCAGATCTTCCAGGATGTGGGCTTTGCCTTCCGGGTGACTTTCCTCAATAAATGCGATGAGACCGAACGCCCGATTGTGGCGGAATATTATCAGCGTTGCTTTGGCGAGGATCTGCCGACTTCCGCCGGTGTGCAGCTCGCCTGAGCGCGCACTGCGGCTTTGACAAAAGGGGAAAAGCCGCAAGGAAGGTTAGGGCAGGATCGATGAGGATGGGACCAGGATGAGCAACCCCACCGACGCATTGGACGAATATAAACGCTGCGGCGCGGCGGCCTTCCGGGCGGTTTCCGAACTGCCCGAGGTGGAGGTGGCTTTTGGCACCGAACCGGCCCATATGACCGGCTCACGGGTGCGCCTGCCCGCCCCGACCAAAGATCTTCATCCCGACGATGTGGCGCGTGTGCGGGGCGAGGCCGATGGCCTGGCGCTTCGGCTCAAACATCATGACGCCCGGACCCATGCGGCCCGGCGGCCGGGCGGCGAGGTGGCCCCGGCGTTATTTGATGCGCTGGAAGAGGCGCGGATCGAGGCGGTTGGCACCAAATATATGGAAGGCGCGCGCCAGAATATGGCGACAGCCTTGGAAAGCCGCTATCAGCGCCTGGGCTATCATCGGATCAAGGACCAGGCCGAACATGCCCTGCCGGAAGTGCTGCGCCTGCTGGCCCGTGAGCATCTGACCGGTGAGGCCGCACCGGTTTCCGCAGCCGCCGTGGTGGAAATGTGGCGGCCCCATCTGAAAGACAAGATCGCCGAGACGCTTGATATCCTCTCGACCCTGACCGATGACCAGGATGCCTATGCCACGGCATCGCGCCAATTGATCCGCGATATGGACATGGATCTTGAAATGGAGGATCCGGAGCGCGGGGACGAGGGCGAGGATGGCGAAGATGCCGAGCCCATGGACGATAACCAGGCCCGTTCCGACGAAGAAGATGGCGAGGCCGGTGACGAACAATCCCAGTCCGAACAGGGCGACGGCGAAGGCGGCGATGGCGACGATATGGCAGAGGGTGAGTCCTCCGACCAGATGGAACAGGCCATGTCGGAAGAAATGATGCCTTCGCCCGGTTCCGAAGAGGGCGGCGAGAGCGGTAAACGCTGGCGTCCGGAAAATGATCTTTCTAATGTCGGGCGAGAAGCCTTCTATCGCATCTTCACCCAGGGCTTTGACGAGGTCGTGAAGGCGGAAGACCTCTGCGATCCGGAAGAGCTGGAGCGCCTGCGCCAGATGCTGGACCAGCAATTGGTCCATCTGCAGGGCGTGATCGGCAGGCTTGCCAACCGGATGCAGCGACGGCTGATGGCGCAGCAATTGCGCTCCTGGAGCTTTGATCTGGAAGAAGGCATGCTGGATACCGGCAAACTGACAAGGGTTGTGACCAACCCGACCCAGCCGCTTTCTTTCAAGATCGAGCAGGATACGGATTTCCGCGATACGGTGGTGACCCTGCTGTTGGATAATTCCGGCTCCATGCGCGGCCGCCCGATCACCATCGCTGCCATGAGCGCCGATATTCTGGCCCGCACCTTGGAACGCTGCGGGGTGAAGGTGGAGATCCTCGGTTTCACCACCCGGGCATGGAAGGGGGGGCAGTCCCGTGAACAATGGATTGCCGACAACAAACCGGCCAATCCAGGCCGTTTGAATGACCTGCGCCATATCATTTACAAGGGCGCGGACGAACCCTATCGCCGCGGCCGTCGCAATCTGGGCCTGATGCTGCGCGAAGGGCTGTTGAAGGAAAATATCGACGGCGAGGCCTTGCTCTGGGCGCATAACCGCATCATCGGGCGGCCCGAAGAACGACGCATTCTGATGGTGATTTCCGACGGCGCGCCGGTCGATGATTCAACCCTGTCGGTCAATCCGGGCAACTATCTGGAACGGCATTTGCGCGATGTGATCGACTATATTGAAACAAAATCCCCGGTGGAATTGGTGGCGATTGGCATCGGCCATGATGTGACGCGCTATTACCGGCGCGCGGTCACCATTGTCGATGTGGAACAGCTGGGCGGCACCATGATGGAACAGCTGGCCGATCTTTTTGATGTGGAACAGGGTGGGCCGGTGCGCAACCAGCGGCGGGCCGGGGCGCGATAGCCATGACGAGGATCTCTCTCTGTCAGTTTTCAGGAGCACATCTCCGATCAAGGTGATCTGCTCCTGGTGGCTACATATACTTGCCTATTGCCTCCCGGACCCCAGCGCGGTGGCCGGGGTGACGGAAGAATGTAGGACATCGGTATTTAAGCCGCCTGCACCTCGGTCAGGAATTTGCCGACCTCGCTCTCCAGCGCTTTTGATTTATCCAGTAGGTCATTGGCGGCATCGACAATGCGGCCGGATTCCGTGCCGGTCTCACTGGCGGCGTTATTGACCGCAGCGATATTGCTGGAAACCTCCGTGGTGCCGGCCGAGGCCTCCTCCACATTGCGGGCGATTTCTCTTGTGGCCAGGGTTTGCTGTTCGACTGCATCGGAAATAGCACTGGCGATATCGTTAATTTCATCCACCGTGTGGGCGATGGCACCCAGCGCGTCGCCGGTCTGACGGCTGGCCACCTGGATCTCGCCGATATGATCGTTGATCTCTTCGGTGGCTTTGGCGGTCTGGTTGGCCAGGTTTTTCACCTCATTGGCGACCACGGCAAAGCCCTTGCCGGCTTCGCCTGCGCGCGCCGCTTCGATGGTGGCATTGAGCGCCAACAGATTGGTCTGTTCCGCAATGTCGGTGATCAGGCCAAGAACCTCGCTGACCTTTTTCACCGCGCGCGACAGATTGTCGACCGACGCATGGGAGTCATGGGCCTGTTTGACCGCCCCGCTGGCGACCCGTGTGGCATTTTGCACATGACGCGAGATTTCCTGTTCGCTCACCGCCAGCTCCTCGGCGGCAGCGGCCACGGTCTGCACATTGGTCGCGGCCTGTTCGGCGGCGGCGGAAACCGTCATGGCGCGCTGGGCGCTTTCATGGGCGCTGGAGGAAAGCTGTCCGGCCGAGCCATTCAATTGGGTGGCGGCGGCGGAGACCGACCCGACCACCACCCCGACGGATGAGCGGAAATCGTCGGCCAGCTTGCTCAGCATGGCGCGCTTGGCGGTCTCGGCCGCTGCTTTGGCGGCGTCCTGCTCGGCTTCCAGACGTTTGTTTTCGATCAGCTTTTCCTTGAAGATCAAAACCTCGCGCCACATATCGCCCATCTCGTTTTTCCAGCCCTGATGGGGAATGTCGACAGCCGTATCGCCATGGGTCAGACGGCCCATAATGCCGCGCATTTCATCGAGCGGATGCACCAGATGAGACCGGGTCCACCAGATATTCATCAAGGCCATGACCAACAGGATCACCACCACGCCGGCCAGGCCGATATTGGCAATCAGGCTCAGGCTGGCCAATTGATGTTCCATGGCATTGACCAGGGCATCATTGCCATCGGCCATGTCCCGGACATCCTCCCAATGCTGGTTGACCGCCTGCGTGGTATCGATCACCAGAAAGGAGATCCCGCCCAGCAGGGGCACGGTCAAAAACAGGACCGCCGAAAAAGCCAGGCCCAGATGGCGGATCCGATAATTGGAGATCCGAAACAGGTCAAGAATGCTCATAATGCCTCCAGCCGGAATGCCTCCGGCTTCACCTCAATGAAAACAGACACTTAAAATGGCTGGATTGAAAATAGTCAGCCCAAACCCGCGGCCATTCTATGGTTGAAACGCGATCCTGCATTGATTTGGCGCAAATTTGAAGGCAGCAAATTGAAGGGCCGGGAATTAGGGCGGTGCTGGGGTAGGTGCCGGGCGGTATTCCCCGCAACCATCAGTCAGTTGAGATTATGACAGTCGGGAAAGGTGATGGTTTTCCCGTTAGCCGCTTCCGCATCGCCCGGATCATGGGTGACCAACAGGACCGGCAGTGCGCGTGCCCGCGCCAGATCAAAGACAAACTGTCGGAAGCGTGCCCGAAGCGCGCTGTCCAGTTTGGAAAACGGTTCGTCCAGCAACAAGGCACAGGGGTCGGATAAGAGCGTACGCATACATCCGACACGGGCGCGTTGGCCCCCGGACAAGGTGGCGGGGTCGCGGTCGCCCAGCCCGTCCAGCCCCGCCTGGGTCAGGGCCTGCGCAATTTTCGCGCGCCGTTCATCCCGGCTTAATCCGGCAGGCAGGCCAAAGCCCAGATTGTCGGCAACCGACAGGTGAGGGAACAACAGGTCATCCTGAAACAATATGCCGATGCGGCGTTTTTCCGGCGGCAGATAGGTGATATCTTCCCCGTCCAGCAGAATGCGGCCGGTTGCCTGAAATTCCGGATCCAGCGTGCCGCAGATATAGGCCAGCAGGGTGGATTTGCCCGAACCGCTGGCCCCCATGATGGTGACAATCTCGCCGGGTTCGACCTCACAGTTCAAAGCCGGGAATAATGCCCGTCCGCCCAAATGAATAAGGACCTCATCCAGGATCAGTTTTTTGCTCATGCCTCTCCTTTCATGCCGCGGCGGTGGCGGTAGATCCAGTTCGGGATGCCGATGGCGATCCAGAAGCCCGCCAGCGGCAGCATGGCCTGCAGAAACGCAAACAAGCCGGCCAAACGCCGGTCACCGCCGCTGGCCAGGCTGACGGTTTCCGTGGTGAGTGTGGCATAACGCCCGGCGCCGGCAAAAATGGTCGGCAGATACTGGGCCACGGAAACCGCGAAGCCGACGGCCATGGCAACCAGGATCGGGCGCAGCAGCATGGGGATCTTGATGCGCCAGAAAACCCGGCCCGGCCCGGCACCCAGGCAAAGCGCGCTTCGGGCATAGCGGTCATCCAGCCCCCGGTAGCTTTCGGATAGGGACAGGAAAACATAAGGCAGCACGAACAGCAGATGCGACCAGACCACAGCTGCCAGGCTGCCATCCCAACCACTGGCCACCAACAGGACCTGTGCACCGAACAAAAAGGCGGTTTGGGGAATCAGCAGCGGTAGATACAGCAGCCACAGCGCTTTGGTGCCGGGTCGGATGCCATGGCGTTTTTCGGTTTCCAGGCAGCCCAGGGTCATGACCAGGGCGATGGCGGTGGCGGCAAGCCCGATGATCAGGGTGCTGGCCGCCGGACCGGTCAGTTGATCCGCATAGCGGCTCCAGTTCATGGCGGTCCACTGGCTGGGCAGGGTATCGGGGAAACGCCAACGCCTTGTCAAAGACCAGAGCGCCAATACCGCCATACAGGCACTGGCGGTGAGCGCCATCAAGCCGCCGACCAGCAGCCATACAGATGACCCGGTGAAGCGGTTATCCCGGGTGCCGCGTTCCAGCCGCCAGCGGCCCATCAGGATCACGCCGCGCTCCAACAACCACCAGAGGCCGATGGCGGCCATCACCAGCAGGCTTTGCAGGCAGGCGCCGGCGGCGGCCATAAATTGTTGGTCCAGGTCCGGATCGTTGAACCAGCGGAGGATCAGGATACCCAGTGTCGGGCTGGTGGTTGGCGTTAGGATCAAAGCCACATCGACCACGGAAACGGAAAAGGCGATCACCGCATAGACCGGCAGGCGCAATCGGCCATATATCTGCGGCAGGATGGTTTTCAACCAGGCCTCGCCGGGTCGGTACCCAAGGGACCGTGCCACGGCCAGGTTTTGTTTAGTGGGAATCTGGCCAAGTGCGCCAATGGTCATCAACAGCAGGAATGGCACTTCTTTCAGGACCAGGGCGGCCACCAGGCTCACCCCAGCAGGATCAGGACTGAGGGTTAAATCGGCCGGGCGGTCCCAGCCGGTGGCCCAGGGAGAAAGGGTCCGGACGATCCAGCCGCTTGGGGAAAACAGAAACAAAAACCCGACCGCCAAGGCCGTGTGAGGGACCGCCAGGAACGGGCCCAGAACCCGACGCAATCGGGCAAAGGCAGATGTTTGATAGAGACTGGCAGTGATCAGGCAGACGATGGCAAAGGAAAGCAGACTGGCGGTCAGACCGGTCGCGAGCGACAGCAGGGACGCATGCCAGATACCCGGATAGGCAACCAGCTGCCGCCAAGGCTCAAGAGAAAGATGATTCCCGCCAAGGGCCGGCAGGAAATGAAAAGCGGGCAGCAAAGTGCCCAAGATGCCTGCTAGGATCGGCAGCATGAAAGCGGCCAACGTTACAAGCGGAAATAGTTTCAGCCAGCGCCCGGTATTGGGGCGCTGGCTGAAGGCGGAGGTTTTCTTGATGGAAACGTCAGCTGCCATAGCGGCGCAGCCAGGCTTCCTCAATCATGGTCATCCAGCTCGGGTGCGGTTCCGGCAGGGTCGCGCCCAGTTCGGCATCGCTTAGGGTGGCCACACCGCGCGGGATGGCGTCAAACAAGGCTTTGTCTGCAGCACTCAGCCGCTGATAGGCCAGCACGGTTTGCTCACCCCAGTGATTGGGATCCTGTTTGCGTGCCTGGGCCTCCGGACTCATCAGGAAATTGGCGACAACCATCGCGGCCTCTTTATGGGCCGCGTTGAAGGGGATGGCGACAAAATGGGTGTTGCCGATGGTGCCGCCCTCCAGCACATAACTGCGGGTGCTTTCCGGCAGCAACCCTTCCTTGATGGCATTGGTGGCGGCCCCGATGTTAAAGGAAAATGCCACATCCAAACTACCATCATCCAGCATCTGGATCATCTGGTCACCATTGCGAGGATATTCCTTGCCCGCTTTCCAAAGATGGGGCGATAAGCTGTCGAGATAAGACCACAGCGGGGCCGTGACCTGGTCGAAATTGTTTCCTGCCGGTTGCAGCAGGGCGTCACGGTTTGGGCTGAGCTCCATCAAAGCCTGTTTCAGGAAGGTGCTGCCGTGGAAATCCGGTGGCGCCGGATAGCTGATGCGGCCAGGGCTGGTCCTGGCATAGTCCAGCAGGGCGGGCATGGATTTCGGCGGGTTTTCAAGGCGTGCGCTGTCATGGATGAAAATCAGTTTTGCCATGCCCCAGGGCGCTTCCAGTCCCTCGGTCGGTACGGTGAAATCCAGGATGGTGGTGGGTTTCAATGCCGTATCCACCAACTGGAAATTCGGTAGATTTTCGACCCAGGGGCCGTACAGCAGATCGGCATCCTTCATGGCCTTGAAGTTTTCTCCGTTGATCCAGATCAGGTCCACTGTGCCGTCATCGGTGCGCCCGGCGGTTCGCTCCGCCAGCACTTTCCGGACGGCTTCGGCTGTATCACCCAATTTCACATGGACCAGGTTGACGCCATATTCTTCCGATACGCGCTCACCGACCCAGGCAATATAGGCGTTATAGCTGTCGCCGCCGCCCCATGCGTTCCAATAGACGGTCTGGCCTTTTGCCTTGGACATAATGTCCGACCATTCCCCGGCACCGGCAATTCCGGTATGTGTTGTTGCGGCAATAAGGGTTGCCGCCGCACCGGCAATCCAATTCCTGAAACCCATGTCACTCTCTTCTTGTGATCAATCGAAATCTGTTCCGCCAAGACTAGCCATCCAGACCCGCCCTGTCAGCGGCCAAATCCCGGCTACACGCGATTGTTATCCAGAGGCGGGACGCATTTGGAATATTGCATATTTGTTGCTTGCGCGGGAATATGGATCTGCTGTAGAAGCGAATGATGGAATTCCGGGCGTGAAGGTTTACGCCCTTTTGGGAGACAAAGCTTTGGCCTTTGCCATGACAGTCCGACGACGACGTATGCCCGACAACCGGTTGGAACCGGTTGTCCGCTTATGCCATGTCCGTCGGATGGCTGGGGGCTGTCTCTGAGATCTGAAAGACCAGAGACCGTAAACCCCTCTCCGGCGGGCGGAAAAGACCGCTTGATCCCGGAGACTGAAGAATGACCTTTCATATCGACGCAGAATTGTTGGATGACGCTGCCTCTATCGAGGCCCTGATCGAGACCTGTTTTGGCCCGAACCGCAAGGGCCGGACGGTTTACCAGTTCCGGGACGGGATTCCGCCGGTCCATGAATTATGTTTTGTTGCCCGGAATGAAGCCGACCGGATGCTGGGGTCGATCCGTTTTTGGCCGGTGCAAACGGGTGACGGCCGGATCCTGCCCTTGCTCGGGCCGCTGGCTGTGTTGCCGGAATGCCAGGGGCAGGGCATCGGGCGCACGCTCATCACCCATGGTTTGGGGGCGGCAGAACGCATGGGGTTCCCCGCTGTTTTGATTGTCGGAAAGCCGGATTATTATGTGCCTTTCGGGTTTGACCGGGGCCTGGCCGATGGGCTGACCTTGCCCGGTCCGGTGGCACCGCTCACTTTCATGGCCATGGAATTTCCAGGCCATGAAGGCTGTCTTGACCATTATGCTGGATTGGTCAAACCGGCGGATAACTGGAGCCATCCGGTTTTCAGCCATAAGGACTGCCTTGCATCCTAACGAATGCTGGGGCATTCTTCGCGCTTGTTTTTGAAAGGCGGAAAGGGGATTTTCCGCCAATGATGTATCGTTATTTGGGGTTTATTGGGGGAAAAGAATGTCGATCACCATTTCGCCGGATGACCGGATTGAGGTCAATGGGACACAACCGGCTGCCGATCCGGCTCCGCAAGGCAAAAATTTCGCTGTTTTCGTCTCACGGGCGAAGCTGTTCTGGATGTTGTTCCGCTTTGCGTTCCTGACCATTATCACACTTGGGATCTACCGGTTTTGGGCCAAGACCAAACTGCGCCGCTATCTGTGGAGCACGGTGGAATATGACGGTGACCGGTTTGAATATCACGGCACCGCCAAAGAGCTTTTCTTAGGCTTCCTGATTGCCCTGGCGGTCCTGTTGCCGCTGGGTATTCTGAATGCTTTTCTGAATGCGGTGGTTTTTGCTGAAGGCGGCTACGAAGCGTTCGCCTTCTTTTACAGCCTCGTTTTCCTGTTTGTGATCATGTTCCTGATCCAGTTTGCATTCTATCGCATGCGCCGCTATCAGCTCACCCGAACCAGTTGGCGGTCGGTTCATTTCGGTCTGGACGGGTCTGCGGTGAAATATGCGATCATGTCCATTTTATGGCTGCTCTTCACCATTGTGACCCTGGGGATCGCCTATCCCTGGATGCAGGCTTGGCAGACCCGTCGGATCATTGATCATGCCCGTGTCGGTGATCTGTCTTTCAGCTGTTCCGTCACAGGCGGCGCCGTCTTCAAACGGTTCATTTTGTTCTACATCGGGATCTTTGTCGCATCCATTGCCACCGGTATTTTGGGTTCCAGCGTCGAGAAGGTGGGCGCGACCGGCCTGGAGGCCGTTTTGCGCGGCATTATTCCTATGTTCCTGACGGTCGGCTATATGGTTGTCGGCGCTTTATTGCTCCGGATTTCCATTTTCCGCCTGACGGTCAATAATATGCAACTTGGCGGGCATGCGATCGGGGCGACTTTTAAATCTGCCCCCATTGTTTGGTCGGCGATTCTATCGACCATCATTGCCCTGGTTATCTATTTTGTTGCGATGGCAGGGGGGTTCGGTTTGTTGGCTTTGTTCGCAGGCGGTGTTTCGGCTCTGGTTGGCGAATTTGGCTCTGATCCCCAAGCGGCTCAACAGGTTATCCTCATGGCCTATATGTTTATTTTGCCCATGATTTTCATCGCGACCCTGTTTGCCGGGGCTGCTGGAATGGCGATCTTTGGTGTGACCGTCATGCGCACCATTGTTCCGGGCATTTCCATGGAGCATTCCGAAAAGCTGGACCAGATCCTGCAATCGGAAAATACCGGCCCGAAATATGGCGAAGGCTTTGCCGACGCGCTCGACGTTGGGGCGTTCTAAAAAAGTTCTTTTAGTCAGAATGAAAGACCGAGATTGACCCTTCCGCCTCTTCGTGGGGTGGAAGGGTTGTCGTTGATGAGGGGAACCCGTTCCGGGATGGGGATCGTTTGATGGCACTTACATATGATGAACGTGTGTTGGCGGGTAGACCACAGCATAGCGGCAACCGCTCAGACAGTGGAAATGGCGGCCGTTTTTCAGCGATGGTGAGTGGCGGCACGCTGTTTGGAATGTTGCTGAAATATGCGTTGCTGACTTTTTTGACCTTGGGCATATATCGGTTCTGGGCCAAAACCGGCTTGCGCCGCCATCTCTGGGGTCGGGTGCTCTATGGAGGAGATCCCTTCCAATATCACGGCACCGCCAAGGAACTTTTCGTCGGGTTTTTGATCGCCCTTGCGGTTTTGCTGCCGCTCGGGATCATTCATCTTCTGATCAGCAGATGGATTGGAGCGGCGGATTTAAGCGGTGCTTCCAGCTTGATCAATAGCGCGGTCTATTTCTTGGTTTTGTTCGGCCTGGTGAGTTTGGCTTTTTACCGCATGCGCCGGTATCAGCTTTCCAGAACATCCTGGCGCTCGGTTCATTTCTCACTGGCGGGCAGCCCCGTGGAATATGCGGCTAAAAGCCTGCTCTGGGGAATGGCGACCCTGGCCAGCTTGGGCCTGGCCTACCCCTGGATGCTGGCCTGGCAAAACCGCCAGATCTTGAATAATGCACGTTTGGGGCAGGCCCGCTTTTCCTGCCGGGTCCGGGGTGTTGACATTCTGGTTCGTTATATCCTGTTTTACGGGCTGCTGCTGCTGCTGGGGCTGATATATACGGCTCTCTTGGCGTCTCTCTCGTCCGGCCGGGAACCGGCTGCTGCGACCGGGCCGGTGGTCTTTTTGCTCTTCCTGGTCATTCCGGTTGCCTTTATTGCTTTCCGACTGAGTGTCTTCAAACTAGTGGCCTCCGAAACTCGTCTTAATAAACATCGGATTTATGCCCGTTTCCAAACGGGCAAGGTTGTGCTTTCCGGGTTTATCGCCACATTGACGGGAGGGCTGGTTTTCCTGGTCACGCTGGCCGGTGTCATGGCCATCGGTTTGCTGTTCACGGTAGGCATGATCAGCCTCGATGGCATCGCCAATGCGGAAGGGGTTATTTTTGTGCTCTTGAATATGATGCAATGGCTTCTGCCGGCGGGCATTCTGGCAACAATGCTGGCGACCGCGGCTGCGAAATCGATTTTTTTGTCCTCTTTGTTGGAAACAGTAATACCGGGATTGAAAATCGCACAGTCCGAGCGGTTGGAAGCAATATTGGCTGGTAACCAATCCGCACCGCGCTATGGTGAAGGCCTTGCCGATGCACTGGATGTAGGGAGTTTCTAACGATGGGGCAGGCCCGGTTTCAGGACGGCAAAACAACGGCTTCCCATGTGGTGGAACTGCATTGGGATATTGAACAGTTGCGGATTGTCGCGATGGATGGCGGTGCGGAATTGGCCCGCTGGCCGTTGGATCAAATCCGCCAAGTAAACATGCCGGGCGATGATGGCCGGATTCGTCTGGCGCTCGGGCATGAACCCGGTGCCAGGCTTCTGGTCAGCGACAGTCTCGACCGTGACCAAGTTCTAGGGCGTTGTCCCAATCTCGCGATCAAACCTGAACGGGAAAAGGGCTGGTGGCGTGGTTATGCTTTCTGGGGGTCGGCAGCGATCCTCTCTATCACCGGCTTGTTCCTATTCGTTATTCCGGCTCTGTCCGGGGTGATCGCCGGTTTCGTGCCCATGGAATGGGAGCGCAAATTCGGCAACACGGCGGAAGAACAGATCCTGACCGGGCTTTCAAAACTTGAGAAGAAACCGCTGGGACAAATGACCTGTTCCACACCGGCAGGGGATCAGGCGCTGGAAAAATTGCTGGCCTCTTTAACGGGCGGCTATGGGGATCGCAGCCAACTTTCGGTCAAGGTGGTGGATACAAAAGTGCCAAATGCCTTTGCTTTGCCCGGCGAGCGCATCCTCATCTTGCGTGGATTGCTTGATCTGGCTGACGGTCCGAACGGTGTTGCGGGCGTGCTGGCCCATGAATTGGGGCATGTTCAGGAACGCCATGTCATGTCCAACGTGATTGAAACCTCGGCAACCTCCCTGCTGCTGGGCTTGGTCCTTGGGGATGTGACGGGCGGCGCGCTTTTGGTGGGTGTGGGAGAAACCGCGCTCAATTCCGCCTATGGCCGGGATAAGGAACGGGCCGCCGACGATTATGCCATTGAGCGCATGACGGAGGCGGGCTTCGACCCGGCGCCGCTGGGTGATCTGTTGACGCGCTTGTCTGGCGAATCCGGAAATATCGACGAATATCTTGTCTGGGCTTCCTCTCATCCGGCCACATCCGAGCGGCTGGCGGTGATCCGTGAGTCATCGATGGGGGGCGGGCAGGCGTTGAATGAGACGGAATGGCAGGCCTTGAAAAATATCTGCAATCCGGAATAACGCGGGGGCTTGAGTGCCCCGTGCGGCTGTGTAATAACCCACTTGTTGCGCGGGTGTAGCTCAATGGTAGAGCAGAAGCTTCCCAAGCTTAAGACGAGGGTTCGATTCCCTTCACCCGCTCCAACGCTTTCCAATGAAAAACTGATCGTCAATCGGCTTGGGGTTTCTGTCTCCCGGGCAGGTGCCGCCTTATGCTTTGGCCGATGGCGGCCAAGGTGATGGCTGCGCCCATGGCCATGACCAGCAGCAGCGCCAGGTTATAGCGTGGCAGGTTGACCGAGACAAAAGCATGCAGCCCCAACAGAAACACCGGGCCGAGGGCAAAAACCGCGAAGGTAAAAAGCTGGCCGCGCCGGTGCAGGATGAACAGGGCTGGCACCGACAGCAGGAAACAGGCAAAGCCCACGAGTTTCCCAACCCACATGCCCTGCAGCAGCAAAGGAAAAGTCACCAGGATATGTGTGGTGATTTCATTCTGCATTTTTGCCAACAGGAAGGGAAACAGATGTTCCCACCCACCGGCCTGCCGGATCATGTCCTGCTGGAATGCCCGGTTGCCGACGGAATAGAAACCGGTCGGCTCTACCAGGGACAGGCGCTGGTAGGCTTCCGTCGGAAACAGGCGCGCGGCCAAATTATCGCCGAAATCGGGCAGCCAATAGATCCAGGCGGCCAGCCATTCCTGGATCGTCATCATGTTATAGGCCAGGCGCTGTACCAGGATATAGCCTGCATAGCCATCGGTCAGGGCAAACTGACCGGTCAGCTGATGAGTCCTCAGCATCCAGGGCAGGATCAGCAGGCCAAAGAGACCACCGAGCATGGCGATCTGGGCGACGCTAATCCGGTTGAGGCGCGGGCGCAGGGACTGAATGAGCCACCAGAAGACCGCACAGGCCATCAGGAGGTAGAATAGATACAGCATGGTCGGTCGGATATAGCTGCCGAATGCCAGTGTCAGGGCCAATGCTGCCGCCAGCCTCCAAGAGGGACTTTTCCAGAAGCTGACTGCCCAATGGGCGCATAGGGACATGGCGAGCAGGAAAAAACCGTCGGACAGAAACTGGCGCGCGTAATGCGCAAATCGCCCGCTGGCCAGGATGATGATCAGGAACAGCCAAGCCGTTGCCTGGCTGCCGGTGATGTTCACGGTGGCTTGCCAGGCGGCGAAGACCGCAAGGGCGATCACAAGGCTCTGAACCGTATGGATCAGCCAGCCCGGGGACTGGCATTCGGGCATACCGGTCTGGTGCAGGGCGGCACATTGGCTGAATTGGGCGAATTCCGGGTCGGCGGCCTGAATGACTGCATAAATGAAGGCGGTACCGGGCATGAAAAAATGGTTCGGGGCCGGTGTTTTTTGTGGGGTTTCCAATGATTTGGCATCCAGGGAAAAAACACCCTTTTGTGCAATCAATGCACCGCTGGTGAGATAAACGAGCTCATCTGACAGGGGGGGATCGAACGGCTTTGCATAGACCTGCAGGATCGTGACCAGAAATGCACTGAGAAATGCAAGCCCCGCCATCTTACGCGCCGAGTATCCCTTTAAGGAGAATTGCTTGATAATTTTTTCAATCATAAGATGTTTGCGTGAATTCTGCGACCGGTCGGGAAAAGCTCAGCTGCATTCATAACTTGTTTACCATCGGATGACCATAATTGAACGGTGGCTGTATGGGCATGCAGCGAGGTTTGGTGACAAGGTCGAAACCTGAGCGCAAGATTATTGCATAGGGGACGGAATGGATCTTACCGAGCAAGAGCTGTTATCAGCACTTGAAGAGCATGCACTGTGGCTGGAAAATCCGCAGCAGGGGGCCTGCGCGGATTTCTCAAACAAGGATCTGGCCGGCACTGATCTATCGGGCCGCGCCCTGGCGGGGGCCAGCTTTGCCAGCTGCAATCTGAAAGAAACCAATCTGTCACGCGCGGATCTGCGCGGTGTCGATTTTTTCTCTGCCGATTTGACGGGCGCGGATCTGACCAGTGCGGATCTCACCGATGCGGATCTGCGTGGCGCTGTCCTGTTTGCGGTCAATCTGGCCGATGCTCATCTCACGGGTGCGAATATGCGGCGCGGGCTCAGAATGACCGAAGGTGGGGAAAGCGAGCCCGAAGTGATCGCGCAAAATTTGCGCAATGCCTGCCTGGATGGGGCGGATCTCACCGGTGCGGATGCGCTTTGTGTGGATCTGAAAGGGGCCTCTCTCAAAAATTCGAATTTGAGCGGGGTCAATTTTGAAGGGGCGGATCTGGAAGATGCGGATTTGGAAAATGCCGATCTGAGCAACGCCCACCTGGCGGAGGCCAATTGCCGCAATGCCGTATTGAGCGGCGCCAATCTGAGTGGGGCGAGCCTGCGCGGGGTGGTGATCGAGGGGGCCAAGCTGGACGGGATCCAGCTGGAAGGTGCGATCCTGGATGATCTGGATACCGAGGGCCTGAAAGAAATGCTGCGCAAGGATATTGCGCATCTGCCGATGGATGAAACGGTGCGGACCGCCCTGGAGGCTCATGTCCACTGGCTGGACCAGGAAACCGGTGCGCCGGTCAATCTGAACGGTCAGGACCTGACGCGCCTGGATCTCTCGAAAAGCCGGTTGAGCGGGGCATCCTTGGCTGGCGCGGATCTCCATGGGGTAAGCCTCAGTGGCGCCCAACTGATCAAATGCAATTTGAGCGGCTGTGATTTGCGTGGCGCGGATCTGAGTGGTGCCGACCTTCGGTCTGCGGATCTGTCCAATGCGGATCTGACCGGTGCTCTTCTCAAGGGCGCGCGCCTGCAAGGTGCGGATCTGACCGGCACGTTGGGTATCGATGGTTTGGAAGTGGATGTGTAATGGCGGTGAGTAGTTCAGCATTCATTGAGGTCGATGCCGAGATGGAAACCGGCCAGGTTACCGGCCATCGCTATTTCGACAAGGCAAGCAGTCTCCATATCATCAAGGTGAATCAGGGAAACTGCTATGTGTCCGGTCGTGAGGACGAGGTTCTGGCAACCGTCCTGGGATCGTGTGTTGCCGCCTGCATCCGCGATCCGCTGATCGGGGTGGGCGGCATGAACCATTTCATGCTTCCGGCTACAGATAATGTGGACCTGTCTTCCTGGAGCAGTCTTGTGTCGCCGGAACTGAGATATGGCAATTTTGCCATGGAACAGCTGATCAACCAGATTTTGAAAAAAGGTGGGGATCGCAGACGCCTGGAAATCAAGGTATTTGGTGGCGGCAATGTCCTGAACACCACCAGCAAAGTCGGCCATAAGAACGCGGATTTTGTTGAGCGTTATCTTCATGACGAAGGGTTTGATGTGGTGTCGAGTGATCTGCGCGGGGATTGCGCACGCCGCATTAAATACTATCCGGTCAGCGGGCGTGTGCAGTTGCAGCGGCTCGGTCAGGAAGCGGCAGGCTCCATCGCCCGGACCGAGCAAGTGCGCACACCGCGTATCCGGCCAGCGGCGGAAGAAGGGTCGATCGAACTGTTCGACTGATCACAATAAAGGCGGCTTTCCGAAATCCCATCCTGTTTATGGGGGGATCTGATTTATGGATGGGGCGATGCGCCTCCATATGTTTGTGCCAGCCAGGTGGCGATGGCAACCGGATCGGTCAGTGGCGGTTCCCCATCCCGGATGAGAACAGGCAGCCATTGATTATCCTCTCCCAACAGGTCAACAACCTCCCGTCGGGGTTTCTCAAACGGGATCCGTTTCACCGTAATGCCATCCTGCCAATGAGGGTTTAGGGTCAAAGCTCCCTCAATCAGGGCGCAATCGGCGCAAAACCACTGGCTGTCCCCCATAGCCGGATCGATAAACGGCATTTCCAAAATGAACAGTTGCGGTTTGCTCATTGTCATCTTCCCCCTTTGCAGCTGGACCGAGTGAGCCTGGACAGACGGCTTGCCGCAGGGACCTTAGCGGGTGTAATAAGGCGTTTCAACCGGTATTGGGGGCTTGTTTCCACCCGGTCTAAACGATGGTGGAGGCTGCTGTTATGAACCGTTTACATGCCAATATTGCGCTGCTGGTCGCGGCGGCCATCTGGGGCTCCACTTTCGTGGTCCAGCAGGTGGCGATGGATGCGGTGGGGCCCCATACATTCACAGCGGCACGGTTTTTTCTGGGCGCGCTTGTGGTGGCGCCGCTCGCTTATGCTGAATTCAAACGCTATGCCCGGCGCGGCAGTCGCATCAGTGGAAAAGACTGGCTGTTCATGGTGGCTGCCGGTTGTTTCTTGTTCCTGGGCTCTATTCTCCAGCAGATTGGGATCATCTATACAACGGTTACCAATGCGAGCTTCCTGACTGCGCTCTATGTGCCGTTGGTGCCTGTTCTGGCGCTGGTGGTCCTACGCCGGTTGCCTCACTGGGTGACATGGCCATCGGCTTTTGGCTGTTTGGTTGGCACCTATTTTTTGAGTGGCGGCGACCTGGCGGCATTGAATATCGGTGATTTATGGGTGATTGCATCGGCCTGTTTCTGGGCCGGTCATGTTTTGACCGTCGGTTTTACCGTCCAGAAAACAGGCCAGCCGATTCTTTTGGCGGGGGTTCAGTTCACGACCTGTACATTGCTGGCCACTATCGCGGCTTTTGCGCTCGAGGACCCCAATTGGCAGGGCATCATGATGACCTATCAGGGTATTCTTTATGCCGGCATCGTTTCCGTAGGGATCGGTTTTTCGCTGCAGGTGGTGGGACAGCGCCACGCAACCCCGGCCGCAGCGGCGATCCTGTTATCCATGGAAGCGGTTTTTGCAGCGATCGCCGGGGCCTGGTTCCTGGGCGAACGATTGGATGCCTGGGGGATGGCGGGTGTCAGTCTTATCCTGTTCAGCGTACTGGCAGCGGAGCTGCTGCCATTGCTACGCCGTCAGGCATATGTGACGCGTTAATTCGGATCCAGGCGGCGACACTGCCGCGTCGGGCTTGGTCACAATTCGGTCGCAATTCCGGATTATAGCCTTGGGCGATCCGGGTATAAACTTCATTGAAAGCTTGGTTTGACATTGCCAGGAACAGGGCGAATCACGTTAGACTGGGCTCCAGAAAAATCCTTTTATTCCCAATCAGAGAACAGGGTGGGTATCCATGAAAACCGAGGGTATGACCGAACAGGAAATCAACGAGCGCCATGCCGAAAAAATGGCAAAGAAAAAGGCTGCTCGTGACAAGATGATCGCCACCAAGACCAAGGAAGGTGGCCTCTTGATGGTTCATACCGGCAAGGGCAAAGGCAAGACCACGGCGGCTATGGGCCTGGCGGCGCGCGCGATCGGCACTGGCATGAAGATCTGCATTGTGCAGTTCGTCAAAGGGGCCTGGGAAACAGGTGAGCGCAAGGTTCTGGAACATTTCCCGGAGCAATGTGTGATGAAGGCCATGGGCGAAGGCTTCACCTGGGACACCCAGGACCGCGAGCGGGATGTCACCGCCGCCAAACAGGCCTGGCAATATGCCGTGGATGCCATGAATGACGAACAATATGACATGGTGATCCTGGACGAACTGAACATCGTTCTGCGCTATGACTATATCCCATTGGATAATGTCATTGAGACTTTGAAAAATAAGCGGTCGGACCTGCATGTGGTGGTAACGGGCCGGAATGCCAAAGAAGAACTCATTGAAATCGCCGACACGGTGACCGAGATGACCCAGATCAAGCATCACTTCCGAAATGGTTTCAAAGCCCAGGAAGGCATTGAATTTTAACAGAACCGAAAGACAAGAAAGGGTTAAGGAGTATTATCATGCGAACAATCAAGACATTGGTGACGGTCCTGGCATTGGGGCTCGGCATGGTGGCTCCTGCCCTGGCGGATGGTAAAACCGACGCCGACGAACTGGTTCAGGAAGCCGTATTCACGGTCGAGCGGATGCGCAGCCACGAACGCCATGGGGAAAAGGTTGAGCATTATATGAAACGCGCCAAGGCGGTCTTCATCGTGCCGGAAATGCTGAAAGGGGCCTTTTTGATTGGCGGCGAAGGCGGCAGCGGCGTGCTGCTGGCGCGCGCGGATAACGGTCAGTGGAGCTATCCGGCCTTTTACAATATCGGTTCCGGCAGTTTCGGCCTGCAGGTCGGCGCGCAGTCTTCCGAAGTGATGCTGATCGTGATGACAGGCAAGGGACTTTCCGCGATCCTGGACCGCAAGGTGACCCTGGGCGGTGATATCAGTGCCGCCGCCGGCCCGATCGGTGAGGGGATGGAAGCTTCGACCACCACCAATCTGGATGCGGATGTTTTGGCCTATTCGACCGCGAAGGGCGCTTTTATCGGTGCTTCGGTCGAAGGGGCTGTGATCTGGCCGTCGGAAGATGACAATCAGGCTTATTATGGTGCCGGGGCCAAGCCAAAGGACATCATCCTGAACGGCAAATACCGCAACGGCAGTTCTGACTCGTTGCGGGAATTGCTGGCCAGTTTCAAAAAGAACTGATTGGCAGGATTTTTTGAGATGAATGCCGCGCGAACGCCTGCCGTCATGCTGCAGGGCACCGGGTCCGATGTGGGGAAATCTTTGCTGGTGGCTGGACTGGCCCGGGCCTACAGCCGGCGCGGCCTGACCGTGCGACCGTTCAAGCCGCAGAATATGTCCAACAATGCCGCGGTCACGCCCGATGGCGGCGAGATTGGCCGGGCCCAGGCATTACAGGCCAGGGCTTGCGGGGTTGCGCCCAATGTCCATATGAACCCGATCCTGCTGAAACCACAAACCGATATGGGATCCCAAGTGGTGGTGCAGGGCAAGGTCTATACCACGGCAAAGGCGCGGGATTACTATCAACTGAAAGCCGAATTGCTGCCCAAGGCGCTGGATAGTTTTGAGCGGCTCTCCGAAGAGGCGGACCTGGTCCTGATCGAGGGGGCGGGCAGCCCGGCGGAAGTGAATTTGCGCGCGGGCGATATTGCCAATATGGGCTTTGCCGAGGCGGCGGATCTGCCGGTGGTGTTGGCCGCCGATATTGAGCGTGGCGGGGTGATCGCCAGCTTGGTCGGGACCTGGCAGGTGTTGGAACCGGAAGAGCGCTCGCGCCTGAAAGGCTATGTCATCAATAAGTTTCGCGGTGATCCGACGCTGTTTGACAGTGCGCTCGAAATCATCGCCGATCATACAGGTCTTCCTTCCCTGGGTGTATTGCCCTGGTTCGAGGCGGCGGGCCAGCTTCCGGCGGAAGATGCTGTTGCTCTGGAACGGGCGGCGGCCGACCGGGCGGGCAGCGGGCCAAGGCCGATCCGGATCGCGGTGCCACGGCTGGGGCGTATCGCCAATTTTGATGATTTGGATCCGTTGAAATCGGAAACGGATGTGGAAGTGGTCTTCGTCCAGCGCGGTCAGCCCTTGCCGGGTGACGCGGATCTGATCCTGTTGCCTGGGTCGAAAACCACGATTGCTGATTTAAAACAATTCCGGGCCGAAGGCTGGGACATTGATCTTCTGGCCCATATGCGCCGGGGCGGCCGGGTATTGGGGCTGTGCGCGGGTTATCAGATGATGGGCCGGTCCATTTCGGATCCGGACGGGATCGAAGGGCCGCCGGAAACCATTCCAGGGCTCGGCCTGCTGGATCTGGAAACTGTGCTGGCGGGCGACAAAGCCCTGCATGAGGCCAACGGTATGGAACGCACCACGGGCCAGCCGGTTTATGGCTATGAGATGCATATGGGCCGCACCCAGGGCGCCGGTCTTGCCCGGCCCATGCTGGATTTGGGCGGTCGCGCCGATGGGGCTATTTCCGCCGACGGCCTGGCCATGGGCTGTTATCTACATGGCCTGTTTGCGGGTGATGCGTTCCGCACCGCTTTCCTGGCGCAGTTCCGAAAAGGGCGTGAGGCGGGCCTGGCCTATGAAACACAGGTTGAGCGTACGTTGGACCAGCTGGCCGATCATCTGGAAGCCCATATGGATCTGGATCGCCTGCTGGAGATTGCCAGGACGCGTTAAGGAACACTCTGGTCCCGCGATCCCGGCTGACGCGGGCTCACCCTTGCAAAGCCCAGCCGATTACCAGACCGCCGACGAGAATCAACTGTACCAGGTTGGCCGCCGCATAGAGCCATTGGGCGGATCGGATATCTTTGTCTTTCAGGCGCGCGCGGCCGGATCCGATCCAGGCGGCTTCCGAGATGCCGCCCGGATATTTACGCGGCCCGCCGAGCGCAAAATCCAACGCGCCGGCCATCGCCCCCTCTGGCCAGCCGGCATTGGGCGAGGCATGTTTGCCGGCAAACCCGACTATGATCTTAATCGCACGAAATGGATTGGCTTTGGGGGCGGCAAAGGCGCCCACGGTCAGGATCAGTCCGGATAGTCTGGCTGGTATCCAGTTGGCAACGTCATCCAGTTTGGCCGCCGCCATGCCAAAATCCTTATAGCGTTTGTTGCGGTAGCCGATCATGGAATCGAGTGTGTTGACGGCCTTATAGCCCAGGATGCCCGGCAGGCCGAAGACCAGATACCAAAAGGCCGGGGCCACCACGCCATCGGCATAGTTTTCGGCCAGGGATTCAATGGCCGACCGGGCCACCCCATATTCATCCAGGCTGTTTGGATCGCGCCCGACAATATGGGAAACAGCCTCGCGCCCGCCTTTTAATCCGCCCGTGGCCAACCCTTTTGCGACCGCGCCCACATGGGTGAAAAGGCTGCGCCCGGCCAGCAGGGTCGCGATCAGAAAGATCTCTGCCAGCCAGCCATAGGGCAGCATCGCCAAGCCATAATGGATCAAACCGCCGCACAGGCCCGACAGGCCGACAACAAACATGGTGACCAGCAGGCCGCGCACTATGCGCGCATTGCCTGAACGGCTCTCCCGGTTCAGCTTTTTTTCCAGCACCTTGATCAGATTGCCGATCAGCACGACCGGATGCGGCACGATTTTGTGGAACCAGCGCATATCCCCGATCACCCAGTCGAGAATCAGGGCCAGTGCCAGCATGGCGGGCGTTATCAGCCCGCTTTCGGGCAGAGCGAAGGACAGATCGGAAAGGTCTGGCATGATCTCGGACGGGCAGCACGGTTGCTGCCTTCAAGGGACTGGAGTTATCTCTTTTTGACGGCTTTTGGTGCCGGCTTGCTTTGCTGGCGGGCCAGTTGTTGCAGAACCGTGTCCAGGTAATGTCCCTGGAACATGGTGATGCCCATTTTCTGGCCGGTGTCGATCATATGCCTGTTATCGCAACGGGCAAGGATAATCCGACCCTTGCCGGTATGTTCTACCTGCTCTGTGATTTCCTCAACCTTTTCCTTGGGGGCGCCTTTGTTGAAACTGGCGCTGGCATTCAGCTTCACCAGGTCAATCCCCATCCGCCGTCGGTCGATGAAGGGCAGAAGCTCGGGCGTGATGCCGTCCAGGCAAATCCGGTATCCTTTTTCACGCACGAAGTCGCGGGCAAACAGAAAAGAGGGGAAATCCGCCATAATGTCGACCAACTGCATCTCAATCACCAAGGTGCCACGCGACCCCATGCGCAGGCTGGTATCGAATTCCAGGAATTCCGGGGAGAGCAACGTATTCACATTCAAATTCAGCGAGAATGATGAATGCAAAGTGGTGTCATCCGCCTTGGCCAGCATTTTCAGGACCCGGCGGTCCAATGTCTGGGTCAGATGCTGGAACAGCCAGCGGTTGGCCGCCAGGTTGACATCCGGCAGCACGGTTTTCGCCAGATCCAGGATCGAGATGAAAAGCTCGTTGAAGATCGGTTTCGGTTCTCCGCGTCCTGCCACGGCGCAAATGGCCTGGCGCTTGAAGACATTGGACAGATCGGCACGCTGCAGGATCTCTTCCATGGTGCCCAGCTGTTTGGGGCTGAGCGGCTGGCGGTGGTCCTCGGTGGATTCGCCCGCCTGGTTGGCCATCTGGGAAAGACGTTTCTGGCGTGAGCGCTCTTCTTCATGCATCTGCTCGCACAGCGCCAGGAATTTGGGATATTGCGCTTCCAGGTTATAAATGGTGGCAAAACGACCGTGTCCGCCCTCATCATCCGGATCGCCAAAGGTGAGCGGATCTTCACTGAATAAATAGCGCAGCCGCATCACCGCATCATCCAGCTGGGCCAGTGCTGCGCCCCGCAGGATGAAGACCAGATCAGCATTGGAAAGCTGGAAGATCTGGCCTTCAAAAGCCACCACGAAATCCTCGATCGTATTGACCGCGATCCGGATATGATGGTCGCGTCGGTTTTGTGGTTTGAGGCGCGAGAGATGCACATGAACCGCGCGCCGGTCCTCGCGGTGCCGGTCCAGGCGCTGCGCATAATCAAGCAGCAGATATTCCTGATTTGATTGGTTCGCTTGGGGCTCTAACATCTCTGATACATCCCTTAAGACTGGCTTTGCTTCATGCTGCCGGTGAAATTCCCCTGCCCCCTGTTGCTGGAAAAACGCGGCGTTTCAGGCCCGGTATGGTCGCTAACCGCGATGCAGCCACCAGGCCCCTTCGTTGATCGAAAAGATCGGTTTATAATGCTTGATTCGGTTGCTTTCGACTACATCCGTGATCTGATTGTCGAGAATAAGCGCCTTGCCACCCACATAAACCACCAAAACGGCATGGGCCACTTTCAGGTTCAGATCCTGCAAGACGACGATGCGCATCTCTTCCTTTGGGAAGCCAAGATGGACCAGGGATGCATATTTCGCGATCGCATAATCCTCGCAATCGCCATTGCGGGTCATGAACTGGCGTGGCGTGGCCCAATAATCTTTTTCATTATAGTTGATCGGATCCAGGACGTAGAGCCATTTGTTGATATATTTGTTGACCAGGATCAGCTGTTTCTCCTGGGGCTGCCCGGCAATTTTTTTCAGGAAAATCCGCCATTTAGCGGTTTCGCATTTATTGGTCGCGGACAGCTTGCATTTGGCCAGTTCCTTGGGTTCCTCCCCGCGGTATCGTTCCAGCACGCCAGCCCATTTTTTGAACTTATCCATCTTGGTGGATTGGATTTCATTCTTGCCAAAAAGCTTGACGGTCGCCGCCTGGGAGGTTTGCCCGGCCATGATGGGCGGGCATAGTATAATGGCGAGCGCGGCAACCCTGGCCAAACGCACCGTCATTTTCCCCGGTCTGGAGCGATTTTTGAACATCACCAAAGACATACCTCGTATTTTCCCTCGGCAACTTTAGCAACTGAGGGTATAGTTCGTCCCGTGAAAAATTCGCATTAGCGTAACATTAAGTTATTTACGGCACGCTAACACAATCAAAGGCTTGGGTAATTGATCATCATCACAGGAGCGCGACGTTGAGCGGCAGTGCGGCAGTAGACAAGGCGGTGGGCAAAACCAAGGCCTCGACTTTTGTCAAAATGGGCGTGACGGGCCTGGTGGTTCTGGTCACCGCGGCCATCGGTTTTTTCTTCGTGCTGCAATTTGTCCAGTCGGAACGCGCCCGTGAGTTGCAGCGATGGCAGACCAGGCTTGGCATTGTCGCGGACAGTCGTGCCGCCGATGTTTCAGAATGGCTGGATGACCAGTTGTTTGAATTGCGTGCTCTGGCCGATAACGCATCGCTCCAGCTCTATATGACGATCCTGCATGGTGAAGAATCGGACGAATCCAGTGCGGAGCTGGAATTTCTCGGAAACCTTCTGGCCGCGACTGCCCATCGGGCGGGGTTCCAGGCCGATAGCGGCACCGATCAGGTGGTGAATGCCAATGTCAGCCGCCAGGGGCTGGCCGGTATCGCGCTCTTGGACGAGGCCGGTGAGATTGTTGTGTCCAGTCCGGGGTACCCGCCGGTCCAGGGTAAGCTGAAAGCCTTCGTGGCCGGCGTGGAGAAGGGTGAAACCGGCATATCCCCGATGTATCTCAACAGCGCTGATCAGCCGACCATGGCCTTCCTGGTGCCGGTATTTGCGCTTCAGGGTGATACCTCCGCCGCCTCCCAGATCGGGGTGGTGGTCGGGGTGAAGCAGGTGGCGGGTGAATTGCCGCCGCTTCTGGACCAGCCGGGTGCGCTGGAGGAAACAGCCGAGGCCCTGATCGTGCGCCAGAACGGCTCTTCGGTGGAATATCTTTCACCGTTGGCAGACGGTACGCCGGCGCTGAAAACCAAATTGTCGATTGATACCCCGGACCTGGCCGCAGCCTTTATCCTGCGCGATGGCAATGGATTTGGCACCAAGACTGACTATCGCGGCAATGAGGTGCTGGTGCTGGGCCGCAGCTTCGACCATGTGCCGTGGGCGCTGATTTATAAAATCGATACGGCGGAAGCCCTGGCGGAATCCGAAGAGCGGCTGAATGTGCTGCTGACCATTTTCGCGATGATCATCATCCTACTGGTGATCGGGATGCTGGCGCTTTGGTATTTCGGTTCCTCCAAGCGCGCCACTGAAGCGGCGGAAAAATTTGAAAAACTGGCCGGCCGGTTCGAAGGCCAGCGCAATTTCATGCATCTGGTAACCGATAGCCAGCCCAATGCCATCGTCATCTTTGATGAAGAGGGCAATTATCGCTGGTTCAACCAGAAAGCGGTTGAATTTTCCGGCATGGAGCGCCGGGATCTTTTCGACAAAAACGCCAGCGCGGTGCTGGGGCCGATCGAGGGCAAGCGTATTGTCGCCTGGGTCCGGGAATCCCTGTCTGAGGGCAAACCGATCAGCAAAACCCATGAGATGGAATTATCCGCCACCGAAGGGGCTCGGGTCTATCGATCCGAATTCATCCCCATGGAGGCACGGGACGATTTCCCGGCCGGTGCCCTGATGGTGTCCCAGGATATCACCGATTCCGTGCGCGAACGGCAAAAACGCGAACAGGTGATGCGCCAATTGGTCAATACCCTGGTCAGCCTGGTCGACCGCCGCGATCCCTTCTCCGCCCACCATTCCCAGCGGGTTTCCGATGTGGCACGTGCGGTGGCGTCCGAGATGGACCTGGATCCGGTGATTGTGGAAACCGCCTCTATCGCGGGAAGCCTTATGAATCTGGGCAAGATCGAAATTCCGGCGGAATTGCTGACCAAGCAGGGGGCCTTGACCGAAGAAGAGCGCAAGACCATCCAGAATTCCGTGCTCACCAGTGCCGATCTGGTGCAGCAGATCGAATTTGACGGCCCGGTCTTTGAAACCTTGAGCCAGCTTCTTGAAAATGTCGACGGCACCGGCCTGCCGTCGGGCCTGGTGGGTGAGGATATTTTAATCTCGGCCCGTGTGGCCTCGGTCGCCAACGCCTTTGTCGGCATGACCAGCGCGCGTTCATGGCGTCAGGGTATGGAATTTGACAAGGCGGTCGACATTTTGTTCCAGGATTCCAACAAGAAATTTGACCGTTCCGCGGTGGTGGCCCTGGCCAACTATCTGGATAACCGGGGTGGTCGCGATGAATGGGCCGGTTTCAAGAAAGTGCCGGAAGGGGCATGACAAAAAGGAGGGCGACCATGAAAAAGCTTTTTTTTGCAGCATTGATTCTATGTCTGGGGGTTGCGGTAAATGCTGCAATCTCGGGGGCGCCCGTTCTTGCCCAAGCCTATGCGGATGGGCATGGGGAGGCGGCAAAGGAGCTGAAGAAACTGGCGGAAGAACGAGATGCAAAAATCGCCAAAGCCCGGGCCGAATATGAACGCGATATGGCGGATGCGCAAAAAGAGGATAAGGCTGACAAGCGGGCTGAAAAGCTGGAGAAGGCACGCCGCAAACGGGATGAGAAAATCCGCAAGGCCAACGAAGTCTATAACGAAAAGAGTGATAAATTCACCAAAGGATGAGGCAGGGCAGCTTTCATGGCGGATGTGCAGGACGGATGAAAGAGCAACTTCCCCAGTACGATAATCTAACCTTCCAGCTTTGGGATTATTCGGTCAGTCACGGCATGCTGTTGATCCGCTGTCCGGCGGCGCGTGGCGAGACGGAAAATACCGATATCGTCTTTCATGGTGTGATCTATATGGCCTTGCCCCGGCATTTGCTGGGGCTGAAATTCGTAGAACCGACCGAAGCGGAGGCCGCACGCATGAACCACTTGCTGGGGCCCGTGGATACAAAAAACAATCTTTATGTGATTGAAAGTGGCCAGGACCGGCATCTGGTTCTGGCGGCAGGCATGCGGGTGGAAAAAAACGAGTTGGATGTTTTTGATCTGCCGTATGCCCGACCACCATTTTAAGTCGGATGGCTCTTGACCTTCCCCCTGCTGGAAACTGTATCTGCGGGAGTATGCGGTTTATTTCTCTATCTATCGGGCGTTCATTCTTGTGGTTGCTGGTCGCGGCGGGCCTTGTGCTGTCCGCATTCTCTGTCGGGCAGGCCGGGCCGGTTGATCTAGAGCCCATGGCGCAAATCATGGAGGATTGCGTCGAATGTTCGGATGGGGCGGCCACTGATTGTGAGCGCCATTGCGCGAGCGGGCCGATGCAGATGCAGTGGCTGGAACCTGTTCTGGTCGAACCGATGCCGCTTTGGGTGGCAGCCGGAGATGTGATCGACAGGTTGGTTGGCCTGACCACGCTGCCTAAGTTGGAGCCGCCAAAAACTCTTTCCTGAAAAAGCAGCATTACACAAATTTTCAGGATAAGGATTTCCATCATGCGTAAACTCACTCTTTCTATTGCCTTGGCCACCGGCCTGGGGTTGTCTTCATTTGCCCATGCCGATGAGGCGGGGCAACAGGTTGATATTTTCAAGCATCCGCAATGTGGCTGCTGTGCCGCCTATGCGGATCTGATGGTTGCGGCGGGCTACCAGGTCACCATTCATAACAGCGAAGAGGTGCCGGACCTGACCGAGCTGGCCGGCATCCCGGATGATTACCAGGGCTGCCACCTGACCAATGTGGCGGGCTATAGCTTTTCCGGCCATGTGCCGCTGGAAACTGTTGCCAGGGTCCTGGCGGAAAAACCGCCGGTAAAGGCTTTTTCCCTGCCGGGCATGCCGATGGGATCGCCCGGCATGGGCGGTCAAAAAACCGAACCTTTCCGGGTTCTGGGCTTTAAGGATGGCAAGGTTGGTGTATATGCGCTGGAGTGAGGCTGGGAGAGATTTCCGGATCAAGCCCGGCAATGACGATTGAAAGAATGCCTCCGAGAATGGGGCGTCATCCCCGGGCCTGACCCGGGGATCTTTCAATGCCTGCGACGGGAGGCTGTCGCGTTAATCTGTACGCAAAAGGGGCCGAGTCGCTTTTCCCTTGTGTTCCCGGATCGGCCCGCGTATAACCCGCCAGCTTGATCCCGACTCCTCGTGCGTCGGGGGATATGCTATGGCGCGCCGGGCGGGCCGCAAAGGCCCATCAAAGGGTATGCCTTGCCGCTGTATGTGAAATCTTAAGTTTAAGGATGTGAAAAATGCCCAAGCTGAAGACGAAAAGCTCCGCTAAGAAGCGGTTCAAACTGACGGCCAAAGGCAAAGTGCGTTTCTACAGCGCCTGCCTGCGCCATGGTACCTCCAAACGCCCGCAGCAGATGAAGCGCCAGAACCGTGGCAGCCAGATCATGTGCGATGCGGATGCTCGCATCATCAAGCGGAACTTCCTGCGCGCCTGATAGCGCTCTGGACATAGCGATTTAGTTTTTAGGAGTTACTATCATGGCACGCGTAAAACGGGGCGTTACCGCCCACGCTCGTCACAAAGACGTTTTGAAACAGGCGAAAGGCTATCGTGGCCGTCGCAAGAACACCATCCGTATTGCCAAGCAGGCGGTTGAAAAAGCCGGTCAATACGCATATCGCGACCGGAAAGTCCGCAAGCGGCAGTTCCGGGCTCTGTGGATCCAGCGTATCAACGCTGCGGCCCGCACCCACGGCGTTACCTATTCTGTCTTCATGAACGGCCTGGCCAAAGCCGGCATCGAGCTGGACCGCAAGGTTCTGGCCGACATCGCTGTTCATGAACCGGCAGCGTTTAAGTCCTTGGTTGAACAGGCGCAGGCCGCTCTGGGCTAAGGCCCACGACCAAGACTTAATCGAACTTATTTTTGAGTTCTTGGCGAAAGCGGGTCCCTGCGGAAGGGTCCCGCTTTTGCTGTCTCTGGCATCTGTGTTATGGACATGGTTCGTCCGGCACGGCGTGCCGAAACCGAGTGAACCGGCCTGCGGGCCATAAGGGAAGATGGGATGACCGATACACTCGACCAATTGCGCGGCGCGCTGTTGGAGGATGTTTCCAAGGCGGAAAACCTGGAAGCATTGGATGCGGTGCGTGTTGCCGCACTGGGCAAAAAAGGCCGGATCACGGCCGAGATGAAAAATCTGGGCGGGCTCGACCCGGAGGCGCGCAAACAGCGCGGCCAGGAATTGAACCAGTTGAAAGGCGAAGTGGCGGAAGCCATCAACGCCCGCAAGGTGGCCTTTGAGGATGCCGCCTTGAATGAGCAGCTGGAGGCGGAGCGCATTGACGTTTCCCTGCCCATCCGGCCGGAGGAAATGGGCCGACTGCACCCGATCAGCCAGACCTGGGACGAGATTGTCGCCATTTTCGGCGAGATGGGTTTTACCGTCGCTGACGGGCCGGAGATCGAGGATGATTTCCACAATTTCACCGCGCTCAATATCCCGGCGGAACATCCCGCCCGCCAGGAGCATGATACTTTCTATCTACAGGGCGAAGACGGCCAGATCGATTATAACAGCGTGCTCAGAACCCATACCAGCACGGTGCAGATCCGCACCATGCAAAATGAGCAGCCGCCGATCCGGATCATTGCGCCTGGCCGTACCTACCGGTCTGACAGCGATATGACCCATACGCCGATGTTCTCCCAGGTGGAGGCATTGGTGATCGACAAAAACACCCATTTCGGCCATCTGAAAGGCTGTCTGCAGGATTTCCTTGATGCGTTTTTCGAGGTGAAAGACCTGCCGTTGCGGTTCCGCGCCAGCTATTTCCCCTTCACCGAGCCCAGTGCCGAGGTTGATATCGGCTGTTCGCGTAAGGACGGCACCTTGAAGATCGGCGAGGGCGATGACTGGCTCGAGATCCTGGGTTCTGGCATGGTCCATCCCAATGTGATCAAGGCCTGCGGCCTGGATCCGGAAGAATATCAGGGCTTTGCCTTTGGTATGGGGATCGAGCGTATCGCTATGCTGAAATACGGGATTCCCGATCTGCGCACCTTCTTTGACGCCGACATGCGTTGGCTGAAACATCACGGATTCCTGCCGCTGGAAGCGGCATCGCTCATTCGGGGGCTGAGACCATGAAATTCACACTGAGCTGGCTGAAAGACCATCTGGAGACAGAGGCAAGCCTGACCGAGATTTGTGACAAGCTGACCGAAATCGGCCTGGAACTGGAAGAAGTGATCGATCCGGCCGCAGCCCTGAAACCCTTCGTGATCGGCCATGTGGTGAGTGCTGAGAAGCATCCCGATGCCGACCGCCTGCGTGTCTGCATCGTCGACAATGGTTCCGAGCAGATCCAGGTGGTTTGCGGTGCGCCTAATGCCCGCCAGGGCCTGAAAGGCGTCTTTGCGCCGTCTGGTTCCCATATCCCTGGCACCGCGGTTGACCTGAAAGCGGGCGTGATCCGCGGTCAGGAATCCAACGGCATGCTCTGTTCCGAGCGGGAACTGGGCCTGAGTGACGAACATGACGGTATCATCGACCTGCCGGAAGATGCGCCGGTAGGGGTATCCTATGCCGAATATGCCGGTCTGAATGATCCGGTGATCGACATTGCCATTACCCCGAACCGGGGCGATTGCTTAGGGGTTTACGGGGTGGCCCGTGACCTGGCGGCAGCTGGTCTCGGCACGTTGAAGCAGCCCAAGCTGGATGTTGTTGAGGGCAGCTTCGAGAGCCCGCTCACCTGGGAGATTGCCTCTGGCGTTGATCATCGCTGCCCGCATGTGGGCGGTGTCATGGTCAAGGGTGTGAAAAACGGCCCGAGCCCGAAATGGATGCAGGACCGCCTGCGCGCCATCGGCCTGCGGCCCATCTCCGCGCTGGTTGATATCACCAACTATGTGACCTATGACCTGGGCCGCCCCTTGCATGTGTTTGATGTGGACAAGGTCAAGGGGTCCAAGCTCACCATCCGCCTCGCCGAAAAGGGCGAAAAGCTGTTGGCGCTGGACGGCAAGGACTATGAATTTGACGAAGGCATGCTGACCATTTCGGACGAAAACGGTCCGGAAAGCATCGCCGGGATCATGGGCGGCGAGCTTTCGGGCTGCACCGATGAGACCGTCAATGTCTTCCTGGAATCCGCCCTGTGGGATCCGATCAATATCGCCGAGACCGGGCGCAAGCTCGGCATCAATTCCGATGCGCGCTATCGTTTTGAGCGCGGCGTTGATGCGCGCGGTGCCGATTGGGGTGTTAATGCGGGTCTGAAACTGATCCTGGAGCTGTGCGGCGGCGAAGCCTCCAAACGCACATTCGCCGGGGCCGAGCCGAAATGGCAGCGCCAGGTGACGTTGCGCGCGGAAAAGATCAAAACCCGCGGCGGCCTGGACATGGCGGCCAAAGACGCCGAAGCCATCCTACAGCGTCTGGGCTTTGAAACCAAACTGGAGGGCGATCTGATCACCGCCGATGTCCCGGCCTGGCGCCCGGATATCGAAGGCGAGCATTGCCTGGTGGAAGAGGTCCTGCGCATCAATGGCCTGGACAAGGTTGAGGCGGTTTCCATGGACCGGGGTACGGCCTTGCCGCCGCTGGCCATTTCCTTAAAACAGCGCCGGGTTGCCATGACCAAGAAGGTTCTGGCCCTGCGCGGCATGATGGAGGCGGTAACCTTCTCCTTCATGTCGGAAAAGGATGCGGAACTGTTTGGCGGCGTGCCGACCAATTTGAAAGTGGCCAACCCGATCTCCGCCGATCTGGATGTGATGCGCCCCTCGATCCTGCCGAACCTGATCGCGGCGGCCAGCCGCAATGCCGACCGTGGCATTTCTGACGTTGCTCTGTTTGAGGTGGGGCCTGCTTTCCGGGACCCGACCCCGAAGGGCCAGGATATGGTCGCCGCCGGTCTCCGTGCCGGCAAAACCGGTCCGCGCCATTGGGGGCAGGATCCGCGTGCGGTTGATGCCTTTGACGCCAAGGCCGATGTGATCGGCGCCCTGGAAGGGATCGGCGCGCCTGCGGCGAACCTGCAGGTCAGTGCGGATGCACCCAGCTGGTATCATCCGGGCCGCTCCGGCTCCTTGCGCCTCGGCCCCAATGTGATCGCCTATTTTGGGGAAGTGCACCCGAAGGTGATGAAGGCGTTCGGCCTGAAAGGCCGCGCCTGTGCCTTCGAGATCTTCATGGATAATATCCCGGTGCCGAAAGCCAAAGGTGCCGCCCGCGGCAAGCTGGACATCTCCAACCTGATGCCGGTCAACCGGGACTTTGCCTTCGTGGTCAATGGCGATGTGCCGGCCGACAAGCTGATCAAGGCCGCCAGTGGTGCAGACAAAAAACTGGTGAGCAACGTCACCCTGTTTGACGTCTATGAGGGCGCAGAGCTGGAAGGCAAGAAGAGCGTGGCCCTGACCGTCACCCTGCAGCCGACCACCAAAACCCTCACCGACGAAGAGATCGAAGCGGTCGCCGCCAAGATCGTCGCCAATGTGGCGAAATCAACGGGCGGGGTGTTGCGGAGCTGAGTGACTTCGAAGGTCTGAAATGAGAAACCCTCGGTCGAAAGGCCGGGGGTTTTTCAATTCGTGAAACAATAGCTAGAATTGCCCGGTTGGTTAATCATCCGGAGTTTCCATGATTGTTACAAAAGGGTCAGTTTTACGTGCCCATGCTCCTGCAGGTTACTAATGCAAAGAGGATGTTTGGTTTGTTCCCTTACGGTCTCTACGATGAACCAGAAATCCTCCGTTATGCAATCAGCTTAGTTTGTCCCACAGATGCTGACGGGGAACAAACCTAAGACTATTTAGGCGGTCAATTATACGACTCGTCTGTCATGCGTTATCCGGCAGGTATTATCTTGTTCTCAATGATGTTTTGTGGCCGCCCTGCGCTTTCACCCCGACGGCTCCGCCACTGGCGGTGAGATCATCCTGGCGTTGGCCCTGACCGCACTGTATCAAGGGGTTGCCACCGGCTTTCAGGGCATTGAACGATCCGAACGGCACCGCAAAGCCACCTTGATCGCGCAATCGAAACTGGATGCCATCGGCGCGCTCTATCCGCTGGAAAATTATCACCGGGTGGAAGAGCTGCCCGGCGGTTACGAGGTGGAAATCGCCGTTACCCCGGAACCGGCGGTGCGGCGCAGCCTGTTTATCCTGTTCAAGGCCACGGTCACCGTGCGCTGGGACCAGGGCGCGTTGCAGCTGGACGGGCTTAAAATGGCAACAAAACCATGAAGCGCGGTATGAACAACAGACGGACCGGTTTCACCCTGGTCGAGCTGATGGTGGTTTTGGTGCTGGTCGGCCTGCTGGCCAGCGCGCTTTTGGGCGGGCTGCAATTCACCGCCGCCGCCTGGGAACGCGGCAGCGCCCGCAGCCGCGCCACCCAGGATATGGTGATTGTGCAGAACCTGCTGCGCAATCAGCTGGCAGGCCTGCCCCTGGTCAAGGAACGCGCCGCCCTGAAGCGGCGAATCCGCGGCACCAAGGACAGCCTGACCCTCATCACCAGATACCCGGAACAATTATCGGCGGGCGGGCTCAACGAATTCCGCTACCAAATTACCGGCGACACCCTAACCATGACCTGGCGCGCGCTCGATGCCCAGGGTCAGGCCGCCAGCAGCAGCACAGATGGCACGGGCGGCACCGACACCATTACATCGGAATCGCGGATATTGCTGGAAGGTCTGGCGGGCGGCCAATTCGCCTTTCAAGGCGCATCGGAAACCGGCGGCACCATCGACTGGCAAGACAGCTGGGACCGCAAAATCGCCCTGCCCGGCCTGGTCCGCCTGGAGCTGGACCGGGCCGAAGACAACCCCGGCCCCCTCTGGCCCACTTTCATCGGCCAACCCCGGATCAACGGCGCGCCGGTGCTTTATAATTTACTGCGGTGAGGAGGTCTGCTGGCGATAGCTGCCGCGCTGGGTGCACATCTGGGGCGGCGAGTGTCAGGTGATAACCATCTCTGTACAAATTGTGGACCTGATTTCGACGTTGTTGTTCATTTTTCACTTATCTCAAACTTCACCTCATTAACTCTATCATTATGAATATACTTCAGTCTTAAAAACAGTTTCTCATGGTCAGCTTTAAAATATTCCATCATTAAGCCATCCGTGAACAATACCTGCACGGGATGCGATGCAAAGACACCATCAGATTTTTGATACCAATCTATCTTTTTTGATTGTTCATACTCCATCTTAACCTCGTCAGTCATGAACGCAGCTGAGACTATCACAACATTTTCATGATATTTTTTGGAGTAGGCTTGGAGCATGATGGAATACCGCTCAAACTGATCTACTTCAAAATAGGTTGCAAGAAGTAAATCATCTTCGTCAGCGAAATCTAAATTTTGGCCGTTCATACTTTGTTGGTTCAGAACCTCTAAAGATTCCTTGTTATAATACTTCACTTCTATTGCATTACCCTCTGTTGATATAAATGGGCCAGAAATAAGGAAGAGTAAAAAAGCCAATACCTTTTTCATCTTTCTCTCCTCTGCACACATTCAAGAACCTTAGTATGGTAGAGGTGTAACATTAGTAATTTTTCCTCTGTAAAAACTTACACTATAATCTCTACCAAAATAGCTGCCTTTAATTGTAGCGCCTCCTCCATAAACAGTCCTTTTACCCTTGCCTGAAAATGCCTGTTTATTCTGCATACTAACGTGTGTTGCAATTAGAGCAACTTGTTCGGGAGTCTTTACAAACTCCCTAAAAAAGGTTTGGGGTTGCTTCATTCCGTTCGGGGGAGAACCGTCCCAAAAATCAACATGGTGCCTGGTCAAAACGTGTTTCATATCCGCTTTTTGAAATTGAACTGTCCCAACACCAATATTTATCTTATAATTTTCGTAGTGTCGGAGAGCTTCATCCACTTTTCTCGGATCTTGAACTCTTAGGTTTTCTTCCAAAAATTTTCGATGATGGTAGCTTTTAGCGCCTTTAGCAATCAATCTTGCCAGCAACGCGTTACCGACACGATCAAATATCTTATCGAAGAAGCCAAGTCCTGACTCAGCTATCTGTGTATACGGTGCATAAAGGTTATCTGTTGGTTGGATGTCTGATATAACTCGACCATCACTTTCACCACCATATACGTTACCTTTACGATCACCATTTGAACCAAAGATATTGCCATCGGGATCTATAAGATCATCCCCTACAATAATACCTTGAAGCTCAAAGTTCCAATTGTAACTATAGTTGTAGTTTACATTTGCAGGGAGGTTCTTACGAACCTCGATCATACGCTCGTATTTATCTTTTTTAGGTGTATCATTCCTTGAGTTTCTAGCTCCACCATAACTCCCTGGCTCCTCACCTGCATTAAACCCGTCACCTCTTGAGTTTGCACCAATTCGAAATCCTGTCGGATCTGTATAAGAAAGCGGATTGTTATGGACATAGGCATAACGGTTGAAGCTTTGTGTCACCAATGGCTCAGGGATCGTCGGATCCGAACTCAACATGCGCCCGATGGTCGGATCATAGACCCGGCCGTTCATATGGATGATGCCCACATTATCGAGCATCTCATGACCGGTGAAGCCGCGCGGCGTGTCAAACTTCCGGATCGAACCCAACAGGTCCGGCTGCCAGTCGTCGGCCCGGCGCTTGCCATGGGGATCATAGGACATGCGTTCCGACACATGGCCGGTTTCATCCGTGGTCAGCACGGTGGAACCGATATGGTCCAGCGACTGCCAAAGGGTCTTGGCCTCCACTGAGCTGTCCGCTTTCACCGTGATTTTATGCAGCGCCAGGCTTTCTTCACCCGCTCGGATATAGTGAATGCGTTCTTCCTCACCCTTGGTTTCATTCAGGCGCGATTCAAAATAGCGGCCCACATAGGCCACATGGGTGGTCTCACCATTTTCAATGATCGTCTGGCGGATCGTAACCGTCCGGTCCGAGCCGCCTGCCAATTTGGATCAGCCCCCACTATACTCAGCTTTGCTGAGTATAGTTCCAGGGCATCAGGTCATTGAGCCGCGTGATCTTGTAATCAGCAATACGGGCCAGTACGTCGGTCAGCCAGGCTTGGGGATCGATACCGTTCAATTTGGCGGTTTCGATAAGGGTGTAAGCAATGGCTGCAGATTTTCCGCCCCGGTCTGATCCCATGAAGAGGTAGTTTTTGCGGCCGATCGCTATGGCCCTCATGGATCTTTCAGCTGTATTGTTGTCCAGTTCAAGGAAGCCGTGATCCAGCCAGGGCCGCATCCGTTTCATGCGGTTAAGTGCATAGCGGATCGCACCGGCCAAAGTGGATTTGCCAGAGATCCGTGTCAGTTGGATATTCAGCCATGCCTCTAGGTCATCGAACAGCGGTTTCGATTTCTCCTGGCGGGCGGATTGCCGCTTGTCCGGCGGCTGTGTCCGGATCTCTTTCTCGATCTGATAAAGAGCTGCAATGCGTTTCAATGCGTCCTCCGCAACCGCAGACCCCTGGGATTTATGGAGGTCGAAGAACTTGCGCCTGACGTGGGCCATACAGGCCACTTCCTGGATATTGCCCTGCCGGTATAATTCGCTGAAGCCCGCATAGCCGTCCGCATGCATCCAGCCCCGGAAGTTGGCCAGATGCAGGGCGGGCCACTGTCCTTTGCGATCGGTCGTATATTGATACCAGGCCGCTTGAGGTGCCTCGCCATTCCAGGGTCGCTCGTCACGGACATAGGCCCAGAGACGGCCGGTTTTGGTCTTTCCGCTGCCGGGTGAAGTGGTCCTAGAAAATCGGACCATCTGCTAAGGTGTATCCTTCTCGATAAGAAGGACGACAAGAATGGCGAAACGCCGAAACTTTACCGATC
>NZ_QRDW01000002.1 GCF_003385955.1 Aestuariispira insulae | reverse complement strand
CTCTCAGGTTCATTCGTCCGAAGACTTATGAACGTGATCCAACTCAAATTACCTGAATTAACGAGTTCCCAAGATACACGATCAATCTAAACCCTCAGGCCTAAATCTTGGCTCAACGCCGACCGCGTATCCCTTCCATTTGCATATTCACTCTGTTCAATAACCCGCGGCCAGAAAAACCGACCGTAGAGCTCTTTCCTGTATCCGATTCGCATCCGACACAATTAGAAATTATAACTCTTCGATCTGGTGACCGCAACCCCGTGAAGGGCTTTGATGTGACGCTCAGCGGTTCGTTTTGTTTGTGTCCCCGTCTGGCGTGGGGCGGTTTATAGGCCCCTGGAGAAAGGTGCGCAAGGGAAAAATTCAGAAAAAATGTAATTTTTATGAATATTCAATGTTTTCAATTATTTAATCAGAGACTCGCCGCACGGATGAAAGTTAAAGAAGCCTTAAGACCGACATCGATTTTACCCACCAGAGGAGAATTGCAGGAATCCCAGCCGCCCGGAACCATCAAGGCGAGAAAGCGAAGCTGCCCATGAGGAAGAAAACCACCCCACCCTCTCTCCCATTTAAGAACCCTCGACACATCAATCATATGGCGTGATTACATAGTCAACTTCTGATATATCATTGGTATATCTTATTGAACTCATCTGATATATCTGCAATATATATGCAAACATCAGAAGCACCGGCATTGCACCGGCGCCAGCCAATCGTAGGGACGTCACATTTTCGGAGACATGAAATGATCAAACATCTAAGGACCGGTTTCCTGACCGGCATCATCGCGACCGCTATTACCGCGGCAGCCATCCCCGCCAACGCACTGGAACGCGGTGGCACGCTCTCTTTTGCCCGTTATGACGATTCAACATTGATCGATCCGATCTATGCCGACCGCAATCCGGATATCTGGATGGTCTCCAATCTCTATGACACGCTGTTGCGCACCGGAGAAGACGGTAAAAGCCTGGAACCCGGACTGGCCACGGGCTTTGAATGGTCTCAAGACGGCAGGATCATGACTCTCACATTGAAAAGTGGGCTCAAATTCTCTGACGGCAGCGCCATAACCGCAGATGATGTGCTCTTTTCCTTAGAACGGGCACGCAACCCGGAACTTGGCGCCTGGTCCGGTCTGCTTTCCTCCGTGGAGAAAATCGAAGCAAAAGGTGACAAAGTCACCCTGAAACTGAAATCACCCGACCCCGCCCTGCCTTCAATCCTGGCAACTTTCTGCACCGCCATCATGCCCAAGGCCGCCTTCCAGGCTGAACCCGGCCAGACAGATCAGGAAAAAGCCCAGGCCTTTTATGCCAATCTGCCAGTAGGTTCCGGTCCGTTCGTCCTGGAAAGCCATAAGCGCGGCACTTCCATGACCCTGACCCGTAACCCGCATTACTGGCGCAAAGGCGAAGATGGCAAGCCGCTGCCCTATCTGGACGCGGTTAAATTTGTCATCATCCCGGATGATGCAACGCGGGTCCTGAAACTGCAGGCCGGTGAAATTGACGGCGCGGAATTCATTCCCTTCTCCCGGGTCGATGAATTGCGACAGGATCCGAACCTCAAGGTGGAGCTGTTCGATTCCACCCGGATCAACTATATGCCGATCAACACCCGGGAAAAGCTGGCGGACGGCAGCCCCAATCCGCTGGCCGACACCAAAGTACGCCAGGCGTTGAACCTGGCCACCAGCAAAGAAGCCCTGCTGAAACTGGTGAATTACGGCAACGGCAAGCCGATGACCTCGCTGATGTCCTCGGCAACCCAACTGCATTACGGCCCGGACCCGCTCTATCCCTATGACCCGGCCAAAGCCAAAGCGTTGCTGGCGGAAGCCGGTTATGACAACGGTTTTGACGTGACCATCACCACCCTGGCCGGCAGCGCCGATGACGCGACCCTTTTCACCGCCCTGCAGCAGATGTGGGGGGCCATTGGTGTCAAAGCCAAGGTAGAGCAGGTCGACAACCCGACGAGGGGGGCCAAAAACCGTAGCGGCGAATTCCAGATTCACACCTATGGCTGGGTCAATGATGTCAACGATCCGGCCCAGGTCACCGGCTGGCTGGGCTATTACCCGACGCGCAAGGCGGTTGGCACCGGCTGGAATGATGCACGCTTCAACAAATTGTTCGAAGCCTCCAGCAGCGAAACCGACCCGGCAAAGCGGGCCGCACAATATAAGGAGATGCAGGAGATTTACGCAGCCTCCGCGCCGCTTCTCTTTCTCTATGAAACACCGTTTTCGGTTGCTCTGAGCAAGCAGGTGGAAGGCTATCGCCAATCACCGCTCGGCAATAACGAGTTTTCCAAGGCCTGGCTGAAACGCTAAGGGCCGGTCATCCCCCGGGGGCCGGCCACCTCCCTGCCGGCTCCCCTGGGGGATCTCTTTTCCGAACGGATCTTCCATGTCTTCCATCAGCTATCTCTTTTCACGCCTGTTGCAGATCGTGCCGACCTTTCTTTTGGTCATGATCTTCATTTTCCTGCTGGTGCGCCTGCTACCCGGCGACCCGGCCATAGCCATGGCCGATGCCAAAGCCACCGAAGCCCAGCTCGAACAGATCCGGCATAATTTGGGCCTGGACCAACCCATGCCCATCCAGTTTGCCAAATTTGTCGGCAATGTGCTAACCGGGGATTTGGGCAATTCCATCCTGCAGAAGGCCCCGGTGTTGGCCGTGATACAGGATCGCCTGCCCGTGACACTATTCCTGGCCGGCTATTCCATGGCGCTGGCGATCCTCTTTTCCGTACCGCTGGCCTTTGTCGCCGCCCTCTACCGGGACCGCCTGCCAGACCTTCTGATCCGAAGCATATTTCAGATCAGCCTTTCCATGCCGGTCTTTTATATTGGGCTGATCCTGCTCAGCATTTTGGCGGCACGGCTGAAATGGCTGCCGGTTGGCGGATACGGGGAAACCTGGGCTGAACATTTCAGCCATCTGCTGCTGCCGGCCCTGACCATCGCGTTTTATAGCTCTGCGATTATCCTGCGCAATCTGCGCACCTCTGTCATTGAGGTGCTGGATGCGGAATATATCCAGTTCGCCCGGGCCAAGGGCCTGCCGCAGCGTCTGGTGTTGTTCCGCCATGTGTTTCGCAACGCACTGATCTCGACCGTCACTCTGCTGGGCCTGTCCATCGGCAACCTGATGAGCGGCACCCTGGTCACCGAAACCGTCTTCGCGGTGCCGGGCCTGGGCCGGCTGATGCTCGATGCCATCTTTGCCCGGGATTATCCCCTGATCCAGGGCCTGACCCTGACCTTCGCCGTTCTGGTCTCGCTGGTTTTCCTGGCGACCGACATGTTTCAATCCTGGCTGGATCCGAGGTTGCGTAAATCATGACCGCTCTGACCCTTTCCCGCTTACCCGCCCCGGTCCTCCAGGCCCTGGCGCGCCCGGCTTTCCTGATCGGCGGCGGCATCATCCTGATGTCTACGCTGTTCGCGCTCTTTCCCGCAGCTTTTGCCCCCTATGATCCGCTCGCCTTCAATTATGCGGCCATCCAGCAGCCACCCAGCCTGGCCCATCCGTTTGGCACGGATAATTTCGGCCGGGATATCCTGTCCCGGGTGATCTGGGCCTATCGGATCGACATGATGATCGCGCTCTTTGCCACCATCTTCGCCCTCTTGATCGGCGTGACCGCCGGCTCCCTGGTCGGCTATCACGGCGGCTGGGCCGACACGATCTTCGGCCGCTGTGTGGATGCGGTCATCACTTTCCCCTTTCTGGTGCTGGTTATTGCGGTCGTTGCCATGCTGGGGCCGGGTTTGATCAATATGTTTGTCGCGATCACCCTGGTGAACTGGGTTTATTACGCCAGATTGATGCGGGCCGAAGTGATGACACAGACCGCCCATGATTATGTCAGTGCCGGACGGGTAATGGGCTATTCCAGCGGCCGGATCATCTTCCGCCATATCCTGCCCAACGCAATCACGCCGGTGCTGACCTTCTGGATGACAGATATGGCACTGGCAATCCTGCTGGGATCCAGCCTGGGTTATCTGGGGCTTGGTGCCCAGCCTCCCCTAGCCGAATGGGGTGTCTTGATCGCGGAGGGGCGCAATTTCATTTTCACCGCCTGGTGGATGAGCCTCTGTCCCGGCATCGCCATCGTGCTGACCGGGCTGGGTTTCAGCCTCCTGGGCGATGCCGTCGCCGATATGCTGCGACCGAAAGGATGAACACCATCATGAGCGGATTGATCCAACGAGAATCCCGGGAAAATGCCCTTCCCGAAACGGCAAACAGGCCCGCCCTCTCGGTCCAGGGCCTCAGCACAAGCTTCACCAAACAGGGGCGTGACTTGAAGGCGGTCAATAATGTCTCTTTCGACCTGGCCCCAGGCGAGATCCTGGGGTTGGTCGGAGAATCAGGATCCGGCAAGAGCATCACCCTCCGT
This sequence comes from Aestuariispira insulae, assembly GCF_003385955.1. GTDB lineage: Bacteria > Pseudomonadota > Alphaproteobacteria > UBA8366 > Aestuariispiraceae > Aestuariispira > Aestuariispira insulae. Next base: position 590,947 of record NZ_QRDW01000002.1, on the reverse strand, counting down.
TCCCTGATCGGCATTGTCCGACCCCAAGGCCGGATTGACGGCAGTGTGCTTTGGAAAGGCCGGAATCTGGTGACGATGAATGAGCCCCAGCTGCGCAAAATCCGGGGGCGTGAGATCGCCATGATCTTCCAGGAACCGATGTCGTCGCTCAACCCACTGCTGACCATTGGCCTGCAGATCACGGAAAACCTGAAGGCCCATACTTCATTGGGCCGACAGGAACGGCAGAAACGCGCCATCGAGCTCCTGGACCTGGTTGGCATTCCTGCCGCCGCCTCCAGGCTTGATGATTATCCCCACCAGTTTTCCGGCGGCATGCGCCAGCGCGTCATGATCGCCATTGCGCTGGCCTCCAACCCGGAATTGCTGCTGGCGGACGAACCGACCACCGCGCTGGATGTAACCATCCAGGACCAGATCCTGCGCCTGATCATGGATCTGCGCACAGAGTTGAACATGGCGGTGATTTTGGTCACCCATGATCTGGGCGTGGTTGCGCAAAGCTGTGACCGGGTCGCGGTCATGTATGCCGGCCGGATCATCGAGAGTGGATCCGTCGGCACCATTTTGAAAGCCCCCCAACATCCCTATACCTTGGGCCTTCTGCAGTCGGTCCCGCAGGATCAGCCACCGCGCACGCCACTCTTTTCCATCGATGGCACCCCGCCGGCGCTGGATGATATGCCGACAGGCTGTGCCTTTGCCCCCCGATGCCAGCAGGCGCAAGGCACATGCTTAGAAAGCGCACCAGATTTCTCTTTGGTCGGCAGTGGGCATGCAGCCGCCTGCCATATCCTGGAAACGGCCCGCCCTTCCCTTGGAGAAAACAAATGACCCTGCACCCCAACCCACTCTTCTCCATCCAGGATCTGACCCTGCATTTTCCGCTGACACGCGGCCTGGCCGATCTGGTGCTGCGACAGCCCGCACGTGAAGTCCGCGCTCTGAACGGTATCAACCTGGAAATCAGCCAGGGGGAGACCTTAGGGATCGTCGGCGAATCCGGTTGCGGGAAATCCACACTGGCACGCTGCCTGGTGCGACTGTTGGATCCGACCAGTGGCACGATCCGGTTCCAGGACCAGAATATTGCCAATTTCAAGGGCACGGAACGCCAGACCTATAACCGCCAGGTCCAAATGATTTTTCAGGACCCCTATTCCTCGCTCAACCCGCGCATGACCGTGGGGCAGATCCTGGACGAGGCTTTGAGGGTACATGAGATGCGGCCCGAGACAGAGCGCCCTGCCCGGATCGCGGAATTGCTTGATCTGGTGCGCTTGCCACGCAATGCGGCGGAAAAGCTGCCCCATGAGTTTTCCGGTGGCCAGCGTCAGCGCATCGGCATTGCCCGCGCGCTGGCCGTGGAGCCGATCTGCCTGGTGGCGGATGAGCTGGTTTCCGCGCTGGATGTCTCGGTCCAGGCACAGGTTGTCAATCTGCTGCTGGAATTGCAGGAAGAGCTTGGCCTGACGGTGCTGTTCGTCGCCCATGACTTACGCCTGGTCCGCCATGTCAGTCATCAGGTGGCGGTGATCTATTTGGGATCGATTGTTGAAATCGGCCCGTCGGAAACCCTCTTCAGGGCACCGACCCATCCCTATTCCCAGGCGCTTCTTTCAGCAGCCCCCTCGCTCAACCCGGAAGAACGGCATGATAAGCCGGCCATCAGCGGCGAACTGCCAAGCCCGCTTAACGTGCCGGCCGGCTGCCCCTTCCATGTCCGTTGCCCCCTGGCAACGGCCCGGTGCACATCCGAAAAACCCCTCTTGAAACCGCTTCCCGGCGGCGGACAGGCCGCCTGTCACCATGCCGAGACAAGCGTTGGAGAAAGAAAACAATGAGTGAACCCCAGCATCCGGACAGCATCACCGGCACCAGACTCGCCGCCCTCAGGGCCGAGCTTTCAGCCCGTCAGCTGAGCGGTTTTGTCATTCCCCGGTTTGATGCCCATCAAGGCGAATATATTGCGCCCCATGATGAACGTTTGGCCTGGCTCACCGGTTTCACAGGCTCCGCCGGGCTTGCGATTGTGACTATGGAAAAAGCGGTTCTCTTCATTGACGGACGCTATACGGTTCAAGCAGCCGATGAATGTGATCCGGACTGGATCCGATTCCGTCATCTCCAAGAAGCGCCACCGGAAAACTGGATTGCTGAAAATCTGCAGACGGGTGACCGGCTAGGGTTTGATCCGATGCTGATCCCTCCCGCCTGGCAAAAGCGCTTTTTAAATGCCTCAGACAGCGTGTCCGCGCACTTGATCGCGGTTGAGGGGAACCCCGTGGATGCGGTCTGGAAAGACCAACCCCGCCGGCCACAAGGATCGATCTTTCCCCTCTCCCCCGAGCAAACCGGCAATAGCGTCGCGGCCAAGGCATCTCTGATCGCAGGAAAATTGCGGGACAAAGGGGTCGATCTGCTGGTCGAGACACAGCCCGATAATATCGGCTGGCTGTTGAATCTGCGCGGCAGTGACGCCGACTATATCCCCGTCCCCCATTCCTTCCTGCTGCTGGACAGCGATGGTGCCCTCGAATGGTTTGTCGATCCCGCCAAACTGCCCCAGGACCGGTCCGGCTTTGAACTGACAGAGGTCGACATGCGCGGGCCGGACCTGTTCCTGCCCCGGCTGGCAGAACGATCAGCATCCAGTCACCGGGTCTGGATCGACCCGGATTACAGCCCCTATGCGGCGGAGATGGCCGTCCATCATGCTGGGGGCGAAATTTTATCCGAACGAAACCCTATAACCATGCAAAAAGCGGTCAAAAACGAGGCCGAACTGGCTGGCATGCGCCGGACCCATCTGGAAGATGCCATTGCCTGGTGTGAGTTTCTGGCGGAGCTGAATGACCTGGTCACGCGCGGGATCAACGTCACCGAGCGCCAGGCGGAAGCAATGATCGAGCGTCAGCGAAAGGAACGGCCCGGCTATCTGAATCCCAGTTTCCACACCATTTCCGCATCCGGGCCCCATGGCGCGCTTTGCCATTATGCCGCGACCCGGGAAAGCGACCGCGTGCTCTCCCTGGACGAGATTTATCTGGTGGATTCCGGAGGGCAATATGCCGATGGCACCACCGATGCCACAAGGACCTTCTATTTCGGCAGCAATCCCGCCGCCGAATATGCCAAGCTCTATACCTTGGTCCTGAAAGGGTTCATCGCCCTTTCCACATTGCGTTTTCCCAAAGGCACCCAAGGCCATCATATCGATGCCGTCGCCAGAAGGCCCCTATGGGAACATGGGCTGGATTATGACCATGGCACCGGCCACGGGGTCGGCCATTGCCTGAGCGTTCATGAACAGCCTCAACGGATCGGCAAACCCCACAATCCGGTGGATTTACGCCCGGGTATGGTGGTCACTATTGAACCCGGTTACTACCGTGGCGGTGCCTTCGGTATCCGGATCGAAAATGAAGTGGAGATCGTGCAGGAGATGGACGGCTTCATGGCCTTCCGCCCGTTGACCCTGATTCCAATCCAAAGCAGGTTGATTGACTGGTCATTGCTGGACCTGGCCGAAATCCGCTGGCTGAACCGCTATCACGCTAATGTTCGGGATGCCTTGGCCGGAAAACTCTCTGTCCGGGCCAGCGCCTGGCTGGCCAAGGAAACCGCGCCAAAGGGTTAGAAGCCTAGAGCAGCCCCAATGCCTTCAATTCTGCCGCCATCTCCGGCGGCATCTGATCGTCGCCGCCCGCGCCGTCCAGATCGGGCGGTGCATCTTCCGCCTTCAGATAGCGCCAGCCCTGAAATGGCCGGTGCGGCCAGGGATGGGTCTTAATCACCTCATCTCCCAGCATGATCCGGCAATAGGGTTTGTCTTCTGGATTTTCCGGCGGATGCTCTTCAAAGCCGATGATCGGCTGGCGCGCGACCATCACGCCCTTAATGATCCAATAGAGCGATCCGCCCTGTAGCAGTTCTTCAGCACGCTTAGGCCAGGACCTAGTCACATGCCAGATATGGCCGCCACGCCGCGCGCGCATCATATCTTGCCAGGCGATCATACTGTCCACCGATTCCGAGCCAACACTCAATTTGCGAAGATGCAGTGAGCCTGGAACAAAATCAGCGTCTTTAGCCATGGAAATGAACTACCTGAGAATAAGGGCCTCAGCCTTTGGCCATGAGCGCCCGGGATACCTTGGAGACCGGCGGACGGCCGATGATTTCGGATATATAGCGGCCAGCCGCCACCAGCGCGTCAAAATCAACACCCGTTTCCACCCCGCAGCCCCGGAGCATATACAAGACATCTTCTGTTGCAACATTTCCCGACGCCCCTTTTGCATAGGGGCAGCCGCCGAGCCCGGCCACCGAGGAATCAAAAACGCTGACCCCCATTTCCATCGCCGCATAGATATTGGCGAGCGCCTGGCCATAAGTGTCATGAAAATGGCCCGCCAGTTTATCGACCGGCACGTCTTGCCCGACCGTTTCGATCAGCCGCTTTGTTTCCTGGGCCGTGCCGACCCCGACCGTATCGCCAAGGGAAATCTCATAACAGCCCATATCCAACAGGGTCTTGGCAACCTCCGCCACTTTCACCGGGTCGATGGAACCCTCATAGGGGCAGCCCAGCACACAGGATACATAGCCACGAACCCGGACATCATGTGCGCTGGCCGCCTCCATGATCGGTTGGAACCGTTCCAGGCTCTCGGCAATGGAGCAGTTAATATTCTTCTGGGAAAAGGATTCGGAGGCCGCCCCGAAAATGGCCACTTCCCGAACATCACAGGCCATAGCGGCATCAAAACCGACCATATTGGGGGTCAGACAGGGATAGGCGACCCCGTCCAGGCGGTTGATGCCCTGCAAAACATCCTTACTGTCAGCCATCTGCGGCACCCATCGGGGGGAGACAAAACTGCCGGCCTCCACGGCTTTCAGACCACTGGCGGACAGCCGGTTGATCAATTCCACCTTTTGCGCCGTTGTCACCTCGGCCTGTTCATTTTGCAGGCCATCCCGGGGGCCGACCTCAACAATTTTCACAAAATCCGGCAATGCCATTGTTAATCCTCCAACCCCGCCTGCCTGCGCCAGACCTGCCGCATTTCCGGGGTGATCGCCCGCCAGGGAATATCCGCCAGCGCGCCATTCAACGCATAAAGCATATTCAGGCTGACCCGGTCCGGGAACATGAATTTCAGCCTTCCATAGGCGTCCGCCGCCCCCATCTCGCGCAAATCAGCCACCGTCTCAATGCCCGCTTCCTTCAATAGGGCCGCACTGGAAGGACCGATATTGCGCAATGAGGACAGAGTATGCGCCACTTATCCTCAAACCTCTTCAAAAGAAATCAGCTCATCCCCTTCGGCCACCTGGTCGCCGACAGCAAAGCGCACCTCTGCCACCACGCCATCATGGGGTGCCGCAATCGTGTGCTCCATCTTCATCGCTTCTACCACCATCAGAGCCTGGCCTTCCTCAACGCTCTCACCTGCATTCACCTTAACGGCCGTGATCTTGCCCGGCATCGGGGCCGTCATACGACCACTGCCGCCTTCTTCCTCACCGGCAGCCGCCATCGGATCAATCAGGGTCAGACGCTGGGTCCGGTCGGCGCCGATCACGGTCAGAGCGCTTTCGCGCAGATGGACGGCACGTTTTGCCTTCACACCATTAACCTGGGCAGTGAGATCCAGCCCCTCTTCCCTTACCGCGGCGAAACTCAACACCTCATCCGCGATGCGGAAATGATAGTCCTGCCCGTCAATCTCCGCATGGACCATCACCGGTTCCGATGCTCCCATTGGCTGTAGGCGGATATCGGTGTTGCTGGTATCATTCAAGCGCCAATTGTCTGTCCGGCCCCAAGGCGACCAAGGGTCTGCCGAATGGTCAGCTTCGCTCCGCGCCTGCCGGTCCCGCTGGCGCAACAGAGCCAGAGCGGCAAAGGCGAGATCATGAACCGATGCCCCTTCGCCTTCATTCGGCAGAAGGTCGGTTTCATATTTTTCGATGAAAGAGGTATCCAACAGACCAGAGCCAAAAGCCGGATGGCCCGCCGCCTTTTTCAGGAAATCACGGTTCGTGACCAGACCAGCCACCTCAGTCTGTTCCAACGCCCGAACCATTCTGCGGATCGCTTCCGACCGATCCGCCCCGTGGGTGATCACCTTGGCGATCATCGGGTCATAATGCATGGAAACTTCATCCCCGGCACGCACCCCGGAATCGATCCGCGCGATCGCATTCGGCGTTTTAAAATGGTGCAGCCTGCCAATCGCCGGGAGGAAATCATTGGCCGGATCCTCGGCATAAAGACGGGCTTCCAACGCATGGCCGGTGCAGGTGATCTCGGACTGGGCTTTCGGTAGCGGCATTCCGCTGGCCACCTTCAACTGCCAGGCCACCAGATCCTCGCCGGTGATCATCTCAGTCACCGGATGTTCCACCTGAAGCCTGGTATTCATTTCCATGAAGAAGAAGGCACCAGGAACGCCGTCTTCGGAGGTTTCCACGATAAACTCCACCGTGCCAGCCCCCTGATAGCCGATGGCCAGCGCCGCATCGGTTGCGGCTTTGCCCATCTCGGCACGTAATTCCTCGTTCATACCCGGTGCAGGCGCTTCTTCCAGGACTTTTTGATGGCGACGCTGCACTGAACAGTCACGTTCGAACAGGTGGACCGCCTGGCCGTGGCTGTCGGCAAAGACCTGCATCTCGATATGGCGTGGGCGGGTCACAAACCGCTCGACCAGGACATGATCATCACCAAAAGCGTTGACCGCCTCACGCTTGCAGCTTTCCAGGGACGCGGCAAAATCAGCGGCCTTTTCCACTAGCCGCATGCCCTTGCCGCCACCGCCCAACGACGCCTTGATCAGGACCGGATACCCCATCTTATCGGCCTCCGCCGCCAGGAAATCCGGATCCTGGTTGTCACCATGATAGCCCGGTACCAACGGTACCCCGGCCTTATCCATGATCTCCTTGGCCTGGCTTTTGGATCCCATGGCCCTGATCGCATCCGCCGGCGGCCCAATGAAGATCAGGTCATTCTTGGCGCACAGATCAGCAAAACCGGCATTTTCCGAAAGAAACCCATAGCCCGGATGGATAGCCTGCGCACCGGTCTGTTTGGCCGCCTCAATAATCCGTTCACCCAAAAGATAGCTTTCCCGTACCGGGGCCGGGCCGATATGAACCGCTTCATCCGCCAGAGCCACATGCTTCGCGCCACAGTCAGCATCGGAATAGACCGCAACGGTGGCAATCCCCATCGACTGTGCTGTTTCAATGACCCGGCAGGCAATCTCGCCCCGGTTGGCAATCAGGATTTTTTCAAACATTAGTTATCCCCTTCCACCCAGGCGGGTTTGCGTTTCTCTAAAAAAGCGCTCAGGCCTTCCTTGCCTTCGTCACTGGCGCGGATATCCGCGATCCGGTTGGCGGTGTCTTCAATGACTTCCGCGCTGATCGGCCGGTCGACAGCAAAAATCAGGTCCTTGGCCGCCCCAACCGCATTTGGACCTGCCGCCAGAAGTGCACGGATGATCTCTTCACCCTTTAACTCCAATGCATCCCCGGTCACCATCTCATGGATCAACCCCAGACGGTGCGCGGTCACAGCATCAAAACGCTCGGCGGTCAGGAAATAACGCCGTGCCGCCTGTGCGCCGATTGCGCTGACCACATAGGGGCTGATCACAGCGGGAATAAGGCCTAGTTTGGTTTCCGACAGACAAAAACTTGCCCGGTCCGAGGCAATGACAATGTCACAGCAAGCCACCAGACCGACACCGCCGCCGTAAGCCGCCCCCTGTACCAGGCCAATCACCGGTTTGGGCAGAAAATTGATTACCTTCATCAATTGGGCCAAGGCACGGGAATCTTCCAGATTTTCCGCCCGGTCATAGCCCGCCATGCGTTTCATCCAGTTGAGATCCGCCCCGGCGGAGAAGCTTTTCCCATCGGCGGCTAGCACAACCACGCGGACTTCCTCATCATTGCCAAGCAGAGTGAAGGCCCCGGTCAGGCCTTTGATCAATTCATCGTCAAAGGCGTTATGTTTGTCCGGGTTGGACAAGGTGATGCGGCCAACCGCGCCATCCTTGGTGACTTTGTATTTCTGTTCGATCATCGCTCGCCCCTTTTACATCCGGAAGATGCCGAACTTGGTCGGCTCGATCGGCGCATTGAGCGCCGCGGAAATGCCGAGCCCCAAGGTGGTGCGGGTATCCGCTGGATCAATGATGCCATCATCCCAAAGGCGCGCGCTGGCATAATAGGGGTGGCCCTGATGCTCATATTGCGCCCGGATCGGGTTCATGAAAGCCTCGCGCTCTTCCTCTGACCAGCTCTCGCCCCGGGCCTCCATACCATCCTGCTTGACCTGGGCCAGGACGCTGGCCGCCTGCTCGCCACCCATGACGGAAATCCGGGCATTGGGCCACATCCACATGAAGCGCGGGCTGTAGGCGCGTCCGCACATGCCATAGTTACCGGCCCCAAAGGAACCACCAATCACCACAGTAAATTTCGGCACATTGGTGGTGGCAACTGCGGTCACCAGCTTGGCGCCATCCTTGGCGATACCGCCGCTTTCATATTTCTGGCCGACCATGAAACCGGTGATGTTTTGCAGGAAGACCAGTGGAATGCCGCGCTGAGAACAGAGCTCGACAAAATGAGCGCCTTTGAGCGCGCTTTCGGAAAACAGGATGCCGTTATTGGCGACAATCCCCACCGGATACCCCCAAAGCTTGGCAAAGCCACAAACCAGGGTGGTGCCGTAAAGCTGTTTAAATTCATCAAATTCGGATCCATCCACGATGCGGGCGATTACCTCGCGCACATCAAAGGGCTTTCTGGAATCCGCCGGGATCACGCCATAGAGCTCGCTCGGATCATAAAGCGGTTCGCGAGGTTCAGAAACCTCCAGGCTGACCTGCTTGGGCCGGTTCAACGTGCCGACAATTTTGCGCGCGATTGAGAGCGCATGGGTATCGTCCTGGGCATAATGGTCGGTTACGCCGGATGTCCTGGAATGGACATCCGCGCCGCCCAGATCTTCGGCCGAAACTTCTTCTCCGGTTGCCGCCTTCACCAGCGGCGGCCCGCCTAGGAAAATCGTGCCCGTGCCTTTCACAATGACACTTTCATCGCTCATCGCCGGGACATAGGCGCCGCCTGCCGTGCAGGATCCCATCACCACCGCGATCTGCGGGATACCCTTGGCCGACATATTGGCCTGGTTATAGAAAATCCGTCCAAAATGATCCCGGTCCGGGAAGACCTCATCCTGGTTCGGCAGGTTGGCGCCCCCTGAATCCACCAGATAGATACAGGGCAGGTTATTCTGGTCGGCAATTTCCTGGGCGCGCACATGTTTCTTAACCGTGATCGGATAATAGGTGCCGCCCTTGACGGTGGCATCATTCACCACGATCACGCATTCCCGGCCCGCGACCCGGCCGATCCCGGTGATCACCCCACCCGCCGCAATATTGGCGTCATACATGCCATGAGCAGCCAGTTGAGAAAACTCCAGAAAGGGGGATCCCGGGTCAAGGAGCATGCGCACCCGGTCCCGGGGCAAAAGCTTGCCCCGTGAGAGATGTTTGTCGCGCGCCTTATCGCCTCCACCCTGCTTGATCGCCGCCACCTTGGCTTCGAGATCCTCCACCAGGGCCTGCATGGCCTTCCGGTTCTCTTCGAAATCATCGGATCTCGGATTGATCTTGGAATGGATTGCCGACATCTGTTTTCCCTCTCAAACATGCCCGGACCAGCGCCATGGAGATCATTCCACAGATACGCCGCCCTGCCATCAATCTTCTTCTGACTTTCTATCCGCAGTTTACGTTAACGTAAAGATAAAATCGGGAAAACGGGTAATTTTATTGCGAGGATAATTGGAGCCAGCCCAACGAGAGAAATCGGTCGCCTCTATCGATTTTTTAGGCAATCGACGCTCTTGTCCCCATCATCCAGGAAAGAATAGCAAAGGGCGAGACAGGGTTGTCCCTTATCTCGTCCTTTGCACATGCACCGCTATTTCGCCCAAGTCATAATGATCCGGCCCTTTTTACCCCGAACATTAAGCCGGTCGAATGCCGACAGATGATCCGAGAAGGAATAGACCTGATCAATGACTGGTTTGATATCGCCGGATGCGATCCAATCAGCCGCTTTCTCCAGGCGTTTGCCGTCGCCTTCCATGACCATGAGATAGCCAACCTTAACGCTTTCAGAATTGCCGCCATTGGCATCATCGGGTAGGGCCGGCACGAATTTGCCTACATTGGACAACAGTGATTCGCATTGATCCAGGCGAAAACGCGTCGACAGATCAAGGATGATATCATAGTTGCCGGGCAGGCCGTCCAAGGTCTCCGGATCAAAATCCGGTAAATGATCCGCCCCTAATTCAGCAACAAAATCACGCTGCACAGGGGAACAAAGGGCCGTGATCTCGTAACCCAGCGCCTTGGCCACCTGCACCGCATATACACCGATGCCTCCGGCCGCGCCGATGATCAACACCCTGCCCGCACCCGTTACGGGGCGCATATCTTCAAACACATTGAGCGATGTCAAAATGCCAAGCGGTAATGCTGCCGCCTCTGTCTCTTTCAGGCCCTCGGGAATAGGGGCTAGATAGCTTTCCGGTACAGTGATGAATTCCGCATGGGTTTTCCAGCCGGTAATGAGATGCACATAACCATAGACCCTGTCACCCGCGCCAAAAACCGCGCCCTGGCTAACCACTTCACCGGAAAATTCCAGCCCCGTCCGCACCGGCTCCTGAACGCCAAATTCATCATAATAACCATCATAAACACCGTCTGCACTCTCCCGGTCATAGGGATTAACACTGGCCGTATGAACCCGCACCAGAACATCCCCTTCGCCGGGCTCCGGACTTTCCAGGTTATCAACCAAAGCCATCCGACCCTTTTCTTCTCGGATCAATCCTTTCATAGTTCCCTCGCTGAATGAGTTAAGATGATCCTTATTTAGGTCATTCGACCTATTTTACAACATACAAAACTGAATTAGTTATGAATTCTGAAAAACCACTTCAAAAACAAAGACGTAGTTCCAAAGCAGAAGAAAAGCGCCAGCAGATTTTGTCGGCGGCCATGACCTTGTTACACCGCGGCGGTTTGGAAAACATGTCCATGCGCATGATCGCCGACCAAGCCGGGATCAGCCTGGGCAATCTGCAATATCATTTCAAAACCAGGCCGGAGATCCTGGAAGTGCTGGCCGACCGGTTTCTGGATGATTTTTTTAGAGATTGTCACGACAATTTGCAGAAAATTCCGGAAGCCAGTCTGGAAGATGCTTTTGAAAAGATGCTGACCTTGGAGACCGGTGAGCAGTGCGCCATTGTCTTCAAGGAGCTTTGGGCGCTTTCACATCGGGACGAAACCTGCCGGGAACAGCTTTGCCGACATTACCGCAAACTACATGGCTTGCTGCTTGAATGGTTGGCCAACATTCTTCCCGACAACACCGACCAAAGCAATGTCACCGCGATCGTGGATCTTCTTATTGCCCTGCTGGAAGGGTATTGCGTCACCGCCCCCTATCTCAAACCCGATGCCAGAATACAGGCCAAACGGCTTGCTGGCTTAACCCGTCAGATGATTGGATAACCGACCGGTTTGAAAGGAGGTCTATTGCGAATCAGTAGTCAGCGCGCAGTTACGCCCGGCCTAACTACCAGCCGCCCGACTCCAACCATTTTTCAAGCTGCGGCAGATGGTCGACACCCCAAAATGGTTCGTCACCCACGATGAAATAGGGCGCACCAAAAACACCGCGATCCAAGGCAGCCTGAGTTTCTTCCTTCAACTGATCCTTGATCGCCGGATCAGCCATGGCCGCCTCCGCTTCCGCCCAGTCGATGCCGTGGGTTTCGCATATGTTTCGGATCACCGCTTTGTCACTGATATCGTGCCCTTCCCCAAAAATCCCGTGATAAAAGGCGAGAGACAGGCGCTTGCGCTCTGCCTGATCCTGATGGCCCGCCCATAGGATAATCCTGGCGGCATTCACCGTTAGCTGGGGGAATTTTTCCGGGAAATTGAGCGGCAGGCCGTGTAACCTTGCTGTCCGGGCCATATCATGGCGGGCATAGGCCCCTTTCTTTGGATAGAAAACCAGTGGCTGGGTGCCTTCTTCCTTGAAAACGGCTCCCAACATGAAGGGTTTCCATAAAACCTCGCGCTCATGACGCGCCGCCACATCCTCAATCAGATGGGCGCCGATATAGCCATAGGGAGATGAGAGGTCATAGTAAAACTCGATGGGATCTGACATTGGAAACTCCCTCTTATTCAATCCGCGGACAGGCCGCGCGCGATCACCATTTTCTGGATATCGCTGGTGCCTTCATAAATCTTGCATACCCGGACATCGCGATAGATCCGCTCGACCGGGAAATCCTTCAGATAGCCATAGCCGCCATGAACCTGGATCGCATCCGACACCACCCGTTCAGCCATCTCGGTCGCAAACAGTTTTGCCATCGATGCCTGCTCGATACAGGGCTGGCCGGCGTCCCGCAGACTGGCCGCATGCAGGACCAGTTGGCGCGCGGCATTAACCTGGGTCGCCATTTCCGCCAGACGGAAACCAACTGCCTGATGCTCGATGATCGGCTTGCCCATGGTCACACGTTCCTTGGCATAGGCAACCGCATGATCCAGCGCCGCCTGGGCCATGCCAACCGCCTGCGAAGCAATCCCGATCCGGCCGCCTTCCAGGTTGGAAAGCGCTATCCGGTATCCCTGCCCTTCTTCGCCCAACATCAGGTCCGGGGTCAGCTCCATATCCTCAAAAACCAGCATGCAGGTGTCTGACGCTTTCTGACCCAGCTTCTTTTCCACGCTGGCAACCGTGTATCCGGGCGTATCGGTCGGCACGATAAAGGCGCTCAGCCCCTTCTTGCCCGCCGCTTCATCGGTGACCGCAAAGACAATGGCCACATCGGCATTTTTACCGCTGGTGATGAATTGCTTGGTTCCATTAAGCACCCATTTATTGCCATGCTTACGTGCTCGGGTCTTGATCGCGGAGGCATCCGATCCCGCATGGGGTTCGGTCAGGCAGAAGGCCCCCAGCTTTTCGCCCCGGGCCATCGGTTTCAGAAACCGTTCTTTCTGCTCTTCCGTGCCAAATTTCAGGATCGGCATGCAACCGACGGAATTATGAACGCTCATGATGGTCGAAACCGATCCGTCCCCGGCCGCGATCTGTTCCAGGCACATGGCATAGGCCACATGATCGGTGCCGGCCCCATCATATTCCGGCGGCACCAGCATGCCCATCATGCCAAGCGCACCCATCGCCTGGAGTGCATCGGCGGGAAATTCTGAATGCTCATCCCACCGGGCGGCATTCGGGGCCAACTGTTCCTGGGCAAACTGACGCCCCATATCGCGGACCATCTGCTGTTCTTCAGTAAGGATCATCGGGATCAGACCTTTTGTTCGAAACGGTTACCAGTCTATGGCCGAGCCATCATAATCAAAGAAGCGGCCGTTATAATCCGCCTGCTGACCGGGGCCCGCCTGATCGACGGTCTTGCGCATGCCAGAAACACTGGTCTCCACGTCAATATCAGCGGCCTCCCCGCCCATATCCGTTTTCACCCAGCCCGGATGCAGCATAATGCAAGAGATACCGCGCGGCGCCACATCGTGGGACAGGCAACGCACCGCCATATTCAAGGCCGTTTTTGATGACCGGTAGGCAATTGAGCCCTGGCCATATCTCGCCAGGGAAGCCATCTTTGTGCTGGTGAAGGCCATCACGCGCCGGTCAGACGCCGCCACATTGTCGATCAACATCTCCGCCAGTCGAATGGGGGCCACGCAATTCACCCGGAAGCTTTCCAGCCAGTCTTCATCCGGCAGCTTTGCCAGATCCTTGCCCTTGTCCAGGAAGACACCGGCATTGTTCCAAAGAACATCAATCGGCTCATCCCCCAGCTGATCCTTCAGCGCTTTGATGGAATGCTCGTCCCCCACATCCAAGCGCACGGGATGCGTGCCTTCCGGCACAACCGCACCGCCATAACGCCTGGCGGCATAAACCTTCCAACCGGCGGCCTGATAACTGGTCGCCAGAGCCTGGCCAATCCCACGATTGGCACCCGTGATCAAAATTGTCGGCATTCCCACCCCCGTTAAAGTCAATCCCCGCGGTTGACGCCAGGCCCCCTAGAGCCGGTTTCCTGCCACCATTTCCGCTTTGTATTCTTTACCAAAACTCGCCCGCCAGCTGACCCGATCGCCGGAACCGGTCATTTCATAACAGTCCCAGCCCCGCCCCCAGTGAGAGCAATATTCATCACCGTCAACCCGCCAACGCCCCTGTTCGCGCCGACCGGATGCACTGACATAGAGCGTGCCGCCCCTGTCATCGAAATACTGTTTGGCACCATCATCATAAAGCGCCGTCCGGTTTTCCAGGGCCGACTTTATATCAGCCCCGACAAGCCGGATCTCTTCCGCCATTCCCGTGCCGGGAAACATGCTTCCCAAGCTGACCAGGATCAGCAAGATACGTATTTTGAAGGAAAGTCCCCGTATCATCACTTATTCCCGCCTGATCCTGACATCCAGACAAGACTATAGGCAGGCAAATGCGGTTTCATCCAATGATTATTGTGTTTTCCCATTCACGCTTTCTTTAGCGCTCCAATAGGTATCCCAGGCTTCCGGATGTTCCCGGCGATCAATGCCGCTGCGGCGGTCCTGTCCACCAAAGCTGCGTTGCAGACCGCGGCGATCTTCACTATCCCGACGTTCCAATTTTTCCCAAGCTTTCATCTGCCGCTGGCCTCCTGTGTGACGTTACCGGTCTTCGTGTGCCCACGATTCCAGGTATTATAGCAAAAAAGGGGGGCGAAATCCAAAAAACACCGCCCCTTTTGTAACCGCCCTTAACGTGTTTCTTCGAAAATCTCCCGGCCGATCAGCATGCGGCGAATCTCGGATGTGCCTGCGCCAATCTCATAGAGCTTGGCATCACGTAAAAGGCGGCCTGTCGGATATTCGTTGATATAGCCGTTGCCACCCAGGATCTGAATTGCCTCCAGCGCCATCCAGGTCGCTTTTTCCGCTGAATAGAGGATCGCACCGGCGGCGTCCTTCCTGGTGGTCTCGCCCCGATCGCAGGCCTTGGCCACCGCATAGACATAGGCCTTGGTGGCATTCATCGTGGTATACATATCCGCGATCTTGCCCTGCATCAGCTGAAATTCGCCGATCGCCTGACCAAACTGTTTGCGTTCATGTATGTAGGGCAGCACCACATCCATGGCCGCCTGCATGATCCCGGTCGGCCCGCCGGAAAGAACCGCGCGCTCGTAATCAAGGCCGCTCATCAGAACATTAACGCCCTTGCCAAGGCCCCCCAAAATATTTTCTTCAGGAACCTCACAATCCTCAAACACCAATTCACCAGTGTTGGAACCGCGCATGCCCAGCTTGTCCAGTTTTTGCGCCACGGAAAAACCCTTGAAGCCTTTCTCCACCAGGAAGGCAGTAATACCACGTTTGCCCGCCTCCGGATCGGTCTTGGCATAGATCACCAATGTGTCGGCATCCGGGCCGTTGGTAATCCACATTTTGGTGCCGTTCAGAACATAGCGGTCGCCTTTCTTCTCCGCGCGCAGCTTCATGGAAACCACGTCGGAACCGGCACCAGGCTCGGACATGGCCAGTGCCCCCACATGCTCACCCGATATGAGTTTCGGCAGGTATTTCTGTTTCTGCTCTTCCGTGCCGTTTCGGTGGATCTGGTTCACACAGAGATTGGAATGCGCGCCATAACTCAACCCCACACTGGCGGAGGCACGGGAGATTTCCTCCATCGCGATCACATGCTCGAGATAGCCCATACCGGACCCGCCATATTCCTCTTTCGCAGTGATTCCCAGCAAGCCGAGGGAACCCATTTTCTGCCACAGGTCGGCGGGGAAATCATTCACCTGGTCAATTTCAGCCGCACGCGGCGCAATCTCGTCCGCGGCAAAGGATTTGACCGTGTCACGGATCATCTCGGCGGTGTCACCCAGATCGAAATTCAGGCTTGGATATTCATTGGGGATCATGTCTGGAGCTCCAAAGGATCATATCATCAAAAAAAATTCAGTTGCTCTTCGCAGGCGACGGCCCGTCTGAGGCCCCCGCCATGGTCATCAGGGTACAAAGCGCCGTGGCACAGAGCTTCTCCCGCCCGTCCTTGACGGCAAAGACATCGGCCTGGCAGACCGTCAAGGTCCGACCGGCCCGCAAGACACGGCCCCGCGCAACCAGTTGCTCTCCATCGCCCGGCGCGACAATATTCATTTTATATTCAACAGTGAGGACCGAATCCTCCGCCCCCATCAGGGAAAAGGCCGCATAGCCGCCCGCATTATCCGCAAGCGTTCCGATCACGCCGCCATGGAAATAGCCATGCTGCTGGCAGAGATCGTCCCGGTAAGGCAACCGGATCTCAACGCCCCCGGCCTCCACAGAGGTCAATTCCGCGCCAAGCGTTGTCATGAAGCTCTGACGTTGAAAGCTCTCCGCCACACGTTTGGCGAAATCCGGATTGCGGGTCTTGAAGTCAGGCATGGCCCGCAGCCTCCAGCCCGGCACGCAGTCGGATGTATATCTCATCCGGGAATTTGCAGCCCCGGCGCTCAATCCGGTCGAGACAAATCGCCGTGTTGCGGATGAAGGCACAATCGTCACGGGAATTGCTGTTCACCATGCGGTGCTCGAACTCGATCACTTTTTCCGTAACGCTGATCAGGCGGGACCAGATTTCAATCTGGGCACCGGCATGCAATTCGCGCTTATATTGAACGGTCTGTTCAAGCGCCGCCATGCCGATATTGCGGCTTTCGAACGCCTCATTACTCAGGCCGAATTCCGCCAGAAAATGCCAGGTGGCCTCGTCAAACCGGCCCACATACCACATCACATTCATATGCCCCATATGGTCGCAATGCCAGGGGTAGACGGTTCCCTTAAAAGTCAGGATTTCATCGCTCATTCTGCCGCCTTCCCCTTTTTCATGTCGGTCAGGCGCTGACGGCAGACAGCCTCCACCGCATCAAGCTCAGAGAGCGTCATCTCGATATCATTCAGTTTTTCCTGCAGATCGGCGCGGCGCATTTCCAGCTTCTCCAGGAAATGCTCCAACTGCCCCACCTCGCCCGGCTGCTCGTCATACATATCGATGATTTCACGGATCTCTGCCAATGAGAATCCCAAACGCTTGCCACGCAGGATCAGGCGCAGACGAATGCGGTCCCGCAAGGAAAATATCCGGTGCTGGCCACGCCGTTCAGGCATCAACAGCCCCTGATCCTCATAAAAGCGGATGGTCCGGGTGGTCACCTCGAACTCGGAGGCCAGATCGCGGATCGTATATTCCGAAGCCATGAAATCCTTCCTGTCTGCGCAGGCATGTGCGCCCTGTGACAGGAACATTAATTTACCTTTACGTTAACGTAAAGTGTTTTTTGACCCCACCACCAACCGATCTAACTGGAGCAAGCCGCCAGAGGTGTCAGCGATCCATCTCTGCCGCCAGCATGGTCAGCGCCGGGGATAACAGGCCTTGGTTATAAAAACCATCCTGGCCGACATCCTCGTCATCACCCCCATCCAGGCCCATGGCCGCATACATATTGCGTTCCGCCTGAAGCTTGCGCAACTGACCCAGCACATTGCGGGTAGCGTCAATCGCCCTGGCATCGCCACCTTCTTCCGTCAGATGCTTAAGCTGGGCCTCATATTCCATGATCCAATCATAGCTACGGTCCCGGCGTCCGGGCAGCCCGAGCGTGCTGTTGATGAAAAATAGTGGCGATTGGTGAAAAATCGGATCCTCGGCAAAGGGCAGATTAGAAAAATCAAATCCGAGCAGGCTGGTTTCCAACCCCTGGCCCATACCGGCCTTCATCAAATCCCCCGCCAGCGCGATCACCTCGCGCACAGACATGCTGGAAAGATCATAGGCCTCCGCCAGGCCCGGCAAATCTGTGATTGCCGGATCCTTCGCCGATCCCGGCAGGCCATACCGGCCCATAAAGGAATTATAGAATTCTTCGCGGCCCTTTTGCCGCGTCATATCGGCATTGTCGGGATCAACGGAAACCGTGCGGCGCATTGCCTCGAACTGGGTGGCCACGCGCATTACTTCTGCATTGCTGCGTTCCATGGGTTATCTCCTTCTGTATGGTAAGGAGACAAGCAACAACCCTGCCAGATGGCTAAGATTACCGCCTTTTCAAACCGTTACAAAAGCACCCAGGCCGCCAACCCCAAGAAGGAAAAGAAACCGACCACATCGGTGATGGTGGTCAGGAAGACAGTCGAGGCAATGGCCGGGTCTTTGCCCAGCTTCTCCAGCCCCAACGGGATCAGGGTGCCGGCCAGGCCGGCTGCCAGCATATTAACCACCATGGCACAGGCGATCACACCGCCAAGGGCGGGATCCTGGAACCAGGCCCAGGAGACCAGCCCCATGAGGATTGCAAACAAGATACCGTTAATGCCGCCGACCAGAACCTCTTTGCCGACAATCCTGAAGGCGTTGGAGGTGGTCAGTTCGTTGGTGGCCAGCGCGCGCACGGCAACCGTCAGGGTCTGAGTGCCCGCATTACCGCCCATGGACGCCACGATCGGCATCAGGATGGCCAGGGCCACCACCTTTTCCAGCGCTGTTTCAAACAGTCCGATCACCAGACTGGCCGCAATCGCAGTGCCCAGATTGACCAGCAACCAGGAAAAGCGCAGACGGGTTGTCTCAACCACGTCGGAATAAAGGTCATCCTCCTTCACCCCACCAAGCTTGAGGATATCCTCTTCATGCTCTTCATCGAGAACCTCGACGATATCATCCACCGTGATCACCCCGACCAGGCGGCCGCCCTCTTCCACCACAGGAGCTTCAACCAGTCCATATTGCCGGAACAGATAGGCCGCATCCTCCTGGTCCATATTGACCGGGATGATCTTCATATCCTCCCACATGATATTGGCAATCGGGGTCGGGCGTTTGGTGCGCAAAAGCTTGGAAAGCTTCACCATACCCACCGGATGGTGAGATGGATCCACAATGATCAGGTTGTAGAAATCATCCGGCAGTTCGATTTTCTTGTCGCGCATATGGTCGATGGTCTGCCCCACGGTCCAAAAGCTTGGCACCGTGACCACTTCGCGCTGCATCAGACGCCCAGCGGATTCATCCGGATAAGAGAGATGTTTTTCATAAAAGGCGCGGTCTTCCGCCGGAATGGCATCCAGCAGCTCCCGCTGTTCTTCTTCATCGAGATCCTCAAGGAAGTCGATCGCATCATCGGAGGCCAGATCATTGACGATCTCGGCCATCTTTTCGGTATCGAGATCCTCGACCACATCCTCTCGGACGGTATAATCCAGATGGCTGTAGACTTCCGCATCGAACAAATCCCCCATCAGTTCGATGAGTTGTTCACGCTCGCCACCCGACAATTGCTCCAGCAGATCGGCAATATCCGCCGCGTGGAGGGGTTCCAGCAAGGCCTGGAAGTAATCGACCGGCTTGCTTTCCAGCAGGCCTACTTCGATATCGTCGATCAGTTCCTCGGAGAGGCCGTATCGATCCAGCGCATCAACATCAATTTCCTGCGCAGTTTCTGTTGCGTCCACGGGCCCCTCCCCTGTCGGTCGGTTGTTTTTATGTCCGGATCAGCTTTGATCCATCTCGTGTTTCTGCGCATCCGCCACAGCTACTGCCGTCATATTGACGATCCCGCGCACCGTCAAGGACGGTGTGAGAATATGGACCGGCTGCGCCGCCCCGACCAGGATCGGCCCGACAGACAATCCGTCGCCCAGCATCTTAAGCATATTGTATGAAATATTCGCGGCATCCAGATTCGGCATGATCATCAGATTGGCCTCACCGCTCAATTTCGAATCGGAGAGGAAGCTCTCGCGCAATTCTTCATTCAGCGCCGTATCCGCATGCATCTCACCTTCGACCTCCAGATCCGGATAATCCCGCTGCAGGATTTCCACCGCCTCGCGCACCTTGACCGCAGATGCCTTTTTCGAAGAGCCGAAATTGGAATGGGACAGCATGGCGATCTTGGGCTCGATGCCAAAGGTCTTCACCTCTTTCGCCGAAAGAACCGCCATTTCCGCCAGCTCGACGGCTGTCGGCTCTTCGGTCACATGGGTGTCGGAGATGAAAACAATACCCTTGTTCAAAACCAGCATATTGATGGTCGACAAATCCCGCACGCCTTCCGCGGTACCGATCACTTCCTGAACATGGCGCAGATGTTTGCCAAAAAGACCGATGGTGCCGCAGATCATGGCATCCACCTCGCCACGTTTTAGCATCAAACAGCCGATCACCGTGGTTCGGGTGCGCACAACAGTACGGGCAAAATCCTGCGAAATGCCGTTCCGGCCCAAAAGCTGATGATAAAGCTGCCAATATTCGCGGTAGCGCGGATCATTCTGCGGATCACAGAGTTCGAAATCCTCATCAATTCTCAGGCGCAGCCCCAGCTTTTCGATACGATTGGCGACCACATCGCGCCGCCCGACCAGAACCGGTTTGGCAATGCCGTCATCAACAATGAACTGGACCGCACGTAAGACGCGCTCTTCCTCACCCTCGGTGAAGACCACTCGCTTGGGATTTCGGATCGCCCGGTCGAAAATCGGCTTCATCACCGTCCCCGAGCGATAGACAAAACCGCTCAGCTTTTGCTCATAGGCTTCCATATCTTCAATCGGGCGGGTGGCAACGCCACTATCCATCGCCGCTTTTGCAACCGCCGGTGCAACTTCCAGGATCAGGCGCGGATCAAAGGGTTTCGGGATCAGATATTGCCGGCCAAAACCGGACAGGTCGTCAGACTTATAGGCATTGGCGACAATATCAGAAGCTTCTTTCCTAGCCAGCGACGCGATCGCCTTCACACAGGCAACCTTCATTTCCTCATTGATCTCGGTCGCGCCAACATCCAGCGCGCCACGGAAGATAAAGGGGAAGCAAAGAACGTTATTGACTTGGTTGGGATAGTCCGAGCGGCCGGTGGCCATAATGGCATCGGGCCGAACCGCCAGCGCCTCCTCGGGAAGAATCTCAGGGGTCGGATTGGCCAGTGCCAGGATCAAGGGATCCTTGGCCATTTTCTTGACCATTTCGGGTTTCAGCACCCGGGGCGCGGACAGCCCCATGAAGACGTCCGCTTCGCCAATCACATCATCCAGGCTGCGCGCGTCTGTTTCTTGTGCGTATACACCCTTATATTCGTCCATCAGGGCTTCTCGGCCTTTATAGACCACGCCTTCGATATCACAGACGGTGATATTCTCACGCTTGGCGCCCATGGAAACCAACATGTTCAGGCAAGCCAGTGCCGCTGCTCCCGCACCGGAACATACTATCTTCACATCTTCAAATTTCTTGCCGACAATTTCCAGGCCGTTATAGACCGCCGCTGCGACAATGATCGCGGTGCCGTGCTGATCATCATGGAAGACCGGGATATTCATGCGCTGGCGCAGGCGTTTTTCAATCTCAAAACACTCGGGCGCCTTGATATCTTCCAGGTTGATGCCGCCAAAGGTCGGCTCCAGGGCGGCGACCACATCACAGAATTTGTCGACATCGGTCTGATCGACCTCGATATCGAATACGTCGATCCCGGCAAATTTCTTGAACAAAACCGCTTTGCCTTCCATCACCGGTTTCGAGGCGAGCGGCCCAATATTGCCCAGCCCCAAAACGGCCGTGCCGTTGGAGACCACACCGATCAGATTGCCGCGCGCGGTGACAGAGGCGACCTCGTTGGGATCATCCTTGATCAGGTTGCAAGCCGCAGCCACACCGGGGGAATAGGCCAGACTCAAATCGCGCTGGTTGGCCAGCGGCTTGGTCGCCTGAACGCTCAGCTTTCCGGCCGGAGCCATCCGGTGATAATAAAGCGCTTCCTTTTCGATATCTTCCGCCACGTTGGACCTCGTTCTCTCTGATGGTTCGCCTGCCTGCCAACCGGCGGCGGCTGATTATCCCTTGTCCGGCCTACCATAAGCATTTTGCCGAAAAGAAAAAGACGCAAAACAGGGGCTTTCCGGCGCATTCATGCTTTTCACGCATGGTGATATGCTGGGTTGTTTCAAAAGGGATGCTCCCAGACGCCATCACCATCAATCCAAGAGCTTCATCACATCCGCCAGCGCATAATAAGAACAGGGTGTTTCAATCTCTGCACTGCCGAACAGATCATCCAGGAAACTGCTGCCGGAATTGATGACAAAGCCGCGGATTGGATCCGGCCCGAGATAGAGAATATCCGCCTCTGCATCCCCTCCAGGCATATCGTCCATGCGTACGGTGTCGCTGACCAGATCCAACCTGGCCCATAGCTGTTTCGCCACAAAACCAGATTGCACAGAGAGGATCACCGGCCCCTTTCGCCCGACCCCGATGCTTCTGCCCTCAAAGCCGCCGGACAAAAACCGGACAGCGGCAGGCGCACACCAAAGACCGCTCCCCTCATCACGCATGATGACCGCTCCGTTGCCAACCGCCCCCTGCAGCATCAGCAGGGACCCCTGCGTTACCCGAGGCACAACAACGATGCCTTTGGACAGAGCCAGCGCTGACGCAAGCGCGGGATCTTCCAGGATCATGGTCAACCGTTCCGCCTGGGTCGGTCCCGCCGCTGTTTCGGTGAATATTGCCAGCGGGCTGAAAGCCGCCAAGTAGAAAAGTGCCAGAATTTTTTGTTTCAGCCCAAACATCGCATCATCTCCTGTCTGATAAGGTTTCGGATGCCAATTGCTGACATGATGCGGCAGAATATGGCGACCTGGATCGCAATTTAGGACCGTCCTTTATTGTGCCGGACCGATTATGTGATCGGGAATGGCGGCAGGCGGGAGCGGTGATGCATCCTTCAAGTCTGATGCCAAAAGCCATAAAATTTCATTTGTTGCGCAACCGCAACGGTGATAACTGCATATGAAGTTCGAAGGAAATCTGTATTGGTGCGAGTTGCTGTCTTGTTGTTTCGGTTCCTCATTTGGCCTGCGCTCTGTCTGACGCTTCAGGCCGCCCCTTCCCTTGCCGACAATATTGCCATCCTGCCCAAGCCGAAATCGGAACAGGATGTACGCTACCGCTATGACCGGGAACTTCTCGATCTTGCTTTAAAGGCTTCGAGCGACTTTTTCGGACGATATGAAATCCGGACGGCAAAACTGGTCATGACCACAAAGCGGACCCAGCGCGAGATTTTGTCCGGCATGAGGATCAATATCATGCGATCCCCAACCAGCGATCATCTGGAGCGCAACGCCCTGCCCATCCGGATCCCAATCATGAAAGGATTGCTTGGCTATCGTGTGCTGATGATACGCGCGGAGGACCAACCTAAGTATGACACGGTCCAAACCGCCGCAGACCTGACCCAATACACCCTTGGCCAGGGCAATGGCTGGAACGACATACCGATTCTTGAGGCCAACGGCCTGAAGGTTGAAAGAGCGCCAACTTACGACAGTCTGTTTGGCATGCTGGCCCAATCCCGCTTCGACTTTTTTCCACGCGGCGTAAACGAGATCCTGCCCGAGTTGGAAAGCCGCCGCGCCCGCTATCCCAATCTGGCCGCTGACAGGGCTTTGCTGCTGCATTATCCGTTCCCGGTCTATTTCTTTGTTGCCGGATCAGCACCTGATCTGGCGGCGCGTGTGGAGTTGGGCTTGAGGCGGCTGAAAGAAGATGGCCGGCTGGAAAAATTACTGTTGAAGCATTTTGGGCAGCATATAGAGGAACTCAACTTAACGGGTCGCAGGCTGATCGAGTTGAGAAACCCTTATCTCCCGGAAAAAACCCCCTTGGATGAAACAGGTCTCTGGTACAATCCATTCGGATAAAGTTTTTTATGAATTGGCTTAAGAACAGCCAATAACATTCCGCAAAAAAAGAGAAAACCCCTGTCCGGGTATTGCCCGGATCAGGGGTTTTTGGTGCGGTCGAGAAGACTCGAACTTCCACGGTATTTCTACCACAGCGACCTCAACGCTGCGCGTCTACCAATTCCGCCACGACCGCATCGTATTTGGTAGGCCCGAATTCCCTCGGGCGGATGGTGATGTAACAGAATGGGTCTGGCGGATCAAGCCCGTCTGTTGCATATAAATGCCATCATGAGTGAATTATTTTCAGATATCGAGTGGAAAGCCAGTCCCGGCCTAGTGGATTACGAGGCGGCAACAGCTTTCATGGATGACCGTGCAGCCCAGATCAGAGACGGTTCTGCCCCGGAATGTGTTTGGTTTCTGGAGCATGGGCCGCTCTATACCGCCGGTACCAGCGCCCGGCGCGAAGACCTGCTGGAACCGGAGCGATTCCCGGTCTATGACGTCGGCCGTGGCGGCCAATATACCTATCACGGACCGGGACAGCGCATTGCCTATGTGATGCTGGATCTGAAAAAACGCAAGCCGGACGTCCGATGGTATGTCTCGGCCCTGGAAGACTGGGTGATCCGGGCACTGGCGGAGTTTAATGTGGCCGGTGAACGCCGTGAAGGCCGAGTCGGCATCTGGGTTGATCGCGGCAACGGTTATGAGGATAAGATTGCCGCCATCGGCGTACGCCTGCGCAAATGGGTCAGTTTTCATGGAATTGCCATCAATGTGGAACCGGATCTATCGCATTTCCAGGGCATCGTGCCGTGTGGCATTGGTGATGAGAGACTGGGCGTGACCAGCCTGGTGGACCTCGGTCTGCCGGTAACCATGCATGATCTGGATGCCGCCCTGGAAAAAACATTTCCGGACGCCTTCCGAACCGAATAAGGCCCCGTTAGTCGGCCCTTTACTTTTTGGTGGAATACTTGATTGCCGTTTTTCGAGGAGAGCCCCATGCGCCTGTTTCAGAAGCTGAAACGTTCGATCATCGCGACGGTCCTGGTTTGGCCGCTGACAGCCAACGGCCATGAAACAATCGACAAGCTTTCCCTCTATACGGAAGATTATGCGCCTCTAAATTTTATCCAGGACGGCCGCCTGACGGGCATATCCATTGATCTGATGGAAGAAATGCTGAAACGCGCCGGGGCAAATCAAAACCGGGACAGCATCAAGGTCGTGCCATGGGACCAGGGCTATGTGACCGTTCAAAACCGACCCAACAGTGCTCTTTTCGCCATGGTGCGCGCAAAAAACCGGGAGCAGCAGTTTCATTGGGTCGGGCCTATTGCCAAAACCTCGATCGTTCTGATCGGCCGGGAATCCAACGATCAGCCCCTGCAATCCCTTGATCAGCTATCGGGTGCACGCATAGCGGCGGTTAATAACGATGTCGGCCATCAACTGCTTCTGGAACAGGGATTTGATCCGACCGGCATTCAACTGATCAGTTCCCCGCAAACAGCCATCGGACTGCTGAATAGCGGCGAGGTGGACTATTGGGCTTATGATCAGCTTGTAGTCTCCTGGCACCTGAACCAATCCGGCAACCGCTCTAGCCTGACCGCCCGCTACATATTGGGACAGGGGGAATATTATTTCGCTTTCAACAAACGAACCGATCGGCGGATCATTGTGGTCTTCCGACAGATTTTGGATGAAATGCGCGAAGATGGCAGTCTGGAAAAAATCCTTGGGCGTTATATGACGTCAGACCATTAAAACGCCCGCCGGTAAAAATTAAGTCACATCGCAGGTTTCTCATTTAAGGCCGCACTGCCAAAGGCGGCCTTATATTCTTTCCGCTGCAACTGGATCGACAAAGCTGCATTAAACCGTCTCACCAGTTCGGGACGAACTGTTTTCTTACTGAAAATGAAATGCACGGGATCTTTATGTATCACGAACGGATGCTCCTCCAGGCCCGCTTCCTGTCCCATTTCCGCCGCTTCACTTAAAACGATGGCCGGCATTTCAACGTAGAAATCAATCCTATTGCGTAACAGCATCTGTATGGCCTGTTGCGTCGTATTGAGATTCATCAGGATATGGCCAGCCCGATCATCGGCTTCAAATGCCTCAAAAGCATCGCCGCGCCACGCACCACGCAAAATGCCGATCCGGACCCGCAATTTCAGGAAATCCTCCAGCCGCTCAACCGGATAGAGGTTCGCTTCACCGTTGCGCACCACTAAACCAACAGTTTCATAACGATAGGGGTTTGAATAGAGAGAGAATACGGTCCTCTCCTCTCGGTAGGAGGCTGTAGGCACAATATCGACCCGCCCCAGTTCCAACTCAACCAATGCCCGTTTCCAAGGAAGTGGCACAAAGGAAAACCGACAGCCGATCCTGTTCAATACCGCCGTGACAAGCTCAATATCCAACCCCACGACAGCACCATCCGGCGTGGTGGAAATAAAGGGGGCTTAATGATTGGTGGATTTTATTCTAAGCTTTTTGCTGCAGAGATCATCCGCCCAGGAAAATGAGCATAGTGCAATAAGCAACAAGATTGCAGACGTAACGATGCGGATCAGGACTGACATGTGTATGTTCCAGCATTTGGCAGCGCAATCTCGGATGATCGGCATTCTACATGATCCCAGTGGCAAACGGAACCAATCTCCTGCAGCCCCGCCGTTCCAATTTCAAATCCGGTTTGATTTCCTGGAAAAAGCCCCTTCTCCCCCGCATATTAACCTAAGCCCACCTCACTGCATTTGCCGGAGCCTATAACAGAGATGACCCTACCTCATATTGAAACCGAACGGTTGCTCCTGCGTCCGAGAACTCTGGATGACCTGGAAAGCTGCCTAGCCATGGACCGGGATCCGGAAGTGACAAAATTTGTCGATGGCCCCTGGGATGAGCCGGACGAGCATCGCGCATTCATCCTGGAGCGCATGCGGTCTGATTACCCCGATGGTTTGGGGTATTGGACTGTCACAAAGCTTCGGCAGCCGGATTGTTTCCTAGGCTGGATCCTGCTGCTTCCCTATCATTGGTTCGAGAACGAGGTTGAAATCGGTTGGCGTTTTGCAAAAGCAAACTGGGGACAGGGTTACGCCACTGAGGCTGCCGCTTCAGCGCTCGATCATGCGGTCTATTCCCTGGGATTGAATAAAATTGTTGCAGACATTCATCCAGAAAATTTTGCATCGCAAAAAGTCGCTGAAAAAATCGGATTGATCCCAGTGGATAACAGACAGATCGATGGCATGAACATGGTTTCCTACCAAATGCCGCATTCAGTATGATCACCATCAGCGACTAACAAAGACCGTTTCAAGTCAATTCATCAACGGCCCGAGAAAATCCGCATAACGATGGAAATGATCCCGCGAAGCAATATTGATGGGTTGGCGCACCTGGTGCTGAGACGCTGTTATGACGGTATTTTTCTGCTCATGATGTTTCAGGCAAGCATCATCCCACGCCACGCCGAGGAAATTGATCAGAGATCGAATCTCCTGCTCCGGATTTGAGACCAGAGACTCGTAGCTAACGTCATATATTCTCTCTCCCATGAGGCTTTTCCAGAAATCCATAAGTTCTTCCTGAATATTCTGGGCATGAGCAATATCGGACAAATCGGTATCAAAAAGATAATTGGATGCGAAATTCTGTTGGAAAATGGAAAATCCAGTCGCCACTTTGGACCGACGGCAATGAATGAATCGTGCATTTGGAAAAAGGGCAGCCGCAAAACCCAGATAGGTAAAATTATGGGGCATCTTGTCGACAACCCTTAAGGCACCAGGAAATGCTTTGTCATACTCCGTCAAATAACCGGCCGCGATTTCCTGTCGCTTTTCCGGTGTGGCTTTTAACAAATTCTCCATCCAGTTAGAACTGCATTGAATCCCCGCTGGCTGAGGGGCAATAGCATGAACAGCCAATTTTAGTGCTTCGCGCTCGCCAGCCCCAGCCACCATGGCATGTGCGGAAACCACCTGTTCGACAAGTGTTGTGCCACTTCGGGGCATCCCGACAACGAAAACCGGTCTCTCGTCCTGGCTACCGACCGCTTCGTTCAATAGCTGCCGCCACCCCGGAAAAGCCTTCAACGCCTCTACATATCTTTCCTGATCGCGACGATCATAACTATGACCATATTTCTTCAAGGCTTCCCGCCTGATCTTATTTGCCTGTTCAAGAGCCTTAAAAGCGACTTGGGTTTCATCCGCAAAATCCGCAACGACAAACGCATGGTAAAACTCGTCCTCAGACCAGTCCTTTTGCCCCTTCCCACATTCTATAAGCCCAAGCGCTCCATCGATCGCTGCTCGAAGACCTTCGGCGAGAATAGAATCGGCCCGCTTTAGGCGGATTGCTGTGGCAAGCGCAAAAAGGTCATGGGGATTGCGTTTCAACAACGCACTCAACCCTTGTTCCGCTTCCTCCAACTGCCCTTTCTGAATGGCAATCGCCACCAATTTCCGCTGGACCTCAACCTTGTTCGGCGCAAGGGTGTTGAGCTGGCGATACAGTTTCTCTGTCTCTTCCAGGTTTCCCAATGTTGATTGCAAATTCGCCGCGGTTGAAAGAAGACCTTCGTCTGCCGGAAACCGCTTCAATCCTTCGGTCAGCAAAACAGAACATTCCGAATATTGCCCGTCATTCAGCAACAATCGGGACAGATGATAGATTGCCGGCAGATAGTTTGGGGCCAGCGTAACGGCCTTCCTGAACAGATTGATCGCTCTGTTTGGCTGCCCCGTCAATTCGTTGGCCAATGCCAGGTTACATAAATGCGAAGGATCTTTCGGCGCTTTCTGATGTGCAAGCTTAAGCCATCTCAAAGCTTCACCCGCCTCATTTCTACGCAAAAGCAAAAGCCCCATGCCCCCCTGGTTCATATGGCCTTTCTTATCGGCGTCAATGCCGGCTCGGAAAGATTTCTCTGCCCCGGGCAGATCACCCGCCTGCAGGGCAAGCGACCCCAAGAGATAATGGCAGTGCGGCTCACGGGGAACCTGCTGCAAAATCCTTTCGGCCAGTTTACGGCTCTCCCCGAAACGTCCATGATCCCGAAGGCCGAAAGCATCCATGATTTGTTTCTGGATCTGGGGGGAGAGTTTCTTTTTCATGAGACACCAAGCTTGGTTCTGGAATTTTGGGGAGCACACTATACTCACATCATCTCGCTTCTGAAAGCTGGCTTGCCCTCATACCTCGGCAGGTTTATTGTGCGTCCATCTCAACGGGGTGCGCCATTGACGGCGCTGAGAGGCTGATCTGGCCAACCCGTCGAACCTGAACCGGGTCATGCCGGCGGAGGGAATTGAGCTGTATCTGCCCAAAACCTGACCACTCCGCCGCCCCATACCCTTCATCCGTATGGAGCGCGATTATGAAATCCCTGAAGACTATGAGCCTGGCGGCCCTGATGGCCCTGGCTGCAACCGCCGCCCAGGCGGACGAAAAGACCCTGACGGTCTACACCTATGATTCCTTTACTGCCGAATGGGGACCTGGACCGCAGATCAAGAAGAATTTCGAAGCGGAATGCGATTGCACCCTCAACTGGGTCGCCGTCGACAGCTCCATTTCCATCCTCTCCAAGATCCAGCTGGAAGGCAGCGGCAGCAAAGCCGACATTGCGCTTGGCCTGGATACCAATCTGGTCAAGCAGGCAAAGGAAACCGGCCTTTTTGCCGAGACCAATGTTGCCGCCAAAGGCCTGTCCCTGCCGATCGACTGGCAGGATAAAACCTTCATCCCGTTTGATTACGGCTATTTTGCCTTCATCTATGATTCCAAAAAGATGGACACACCGCCCACCAGCCTGAAAGCCCTGATTGAGGCTCCTGATGATCTCAAAATCATCATCCAGGATCCACGCACCTCCACACCCGGGCTCGGCCTGATGCTCTGGGTCCGCGAGGTCTATGGCGATGAAGCACCCAAGGCTTGGAAAAAACTGTCCGGGAAGATCGTCACCGCCACCAAAGGCTGGTATGAAGGCTATTCCATGTTCCTGGAAGGCGAAGCAGATATGGTGCTGAGCTATACCACCTCGCCCGCCTATCACATCGAGGTTGAGAGCGAAGAAAAATACAAGGCTGCCGCCTTTGCAGAGGGCCATTACATGCAGGTGGAAGTGGCGGCAAAGTTGAAAAACAGCCCGAACCAGGCGCTGGCAGACCAGTTCCTGGCCTTCATGCTGTCCGAAGGCTTCCAGAGCGTGATCCCGACCGGCAACTGGATGTACCCGGTCACCGACACCAACAGCCTGCCCAATTCCTTCGGGTCCCTGGTGAAGCCGGCGAAATCCCTTATCCACGCGCCGGAGGAAGTCGCCGAAAAGCGCAAGGACTGGACCGGCGAATGGCTCAATGCCATGAGCCAGTAAGGGATCCTTCTTGAAACCGATGAAAGATCCAGCATGGCGCGCCGGGCGATCCCTGATCCCCGGTGCGCTTGCCATTTGCTTTCTCTTGGCCGTGATCGGCGGATCAATCGCCAGCTTGCTGGCACTATCCGGCTCAGCCAATCCCTTCCGCCTGCTCGCCGACCCCTATATCCAGCGGGTGACCAGTTTTACCCTGCTGCAAGCCGGGCTTTCCACATTGGTCAGTGTCGTCATCGCCATTCCGGTTGCCCGCGCGCTGCACCGGCGACGGTTTCCCGGCCGTGGGTTTTTCATCCGCCTGTTTGGCATCTGTCTGGTCCTGCCGACCCTGGTGGCCGTGCTCGGCATCATACAGATCCATGGCAAAAACGGCTGGCTTAATCATATTCTTGGCTATTTTTCCCTGGATGCGGGCCATTATCTTTATGGCCTAGGCGGGATCCTTCTGGCCCATGTGTTTTTCAATATGCCGCTGGTGGCCCGTGGCTTATTGCAAAGTCTGGAAGCGGTTCCCGCCGAAAGCTGGCGCCTGGCCCAGCAGTTGGATATGACGCCCCTGCAATCCTTCCGACTGATCGAATGGCCGGCCCTGCGTTCCGCCCTGCCCGGCCTGGCCGGTTTGGTCCTGATGCTCTGTTTCACCAGCTTTGTCGTGGTTTTGGCGCTGGGTGGCGGACCAAAGGCCACCACCACAGAGGTTGCCATCTATCAGGCTCTGCGGTTCGATTTTGATATCCCGACCGCGGTCGCCCTGGCCCTCATCCAGATCATGCTCTGCGGCGGGGCCGCGTTATTGCTGCTGGGGCGCGGCCATAATCCGGAAAGCGAACTGGCGCTGAACAGGAAGCTCCGTGCGCCCCTGCCCGACGGCCGGTTCGCCCGATGGTTCGACGGTGCCTTTCTGCTGATCGCCGCCGGACTGGTCCTGCCGCCGCTGGCTGCCGTTGCGGTGGGTGGTATGAATGACCGCCTGCCCGAAGTTTTACAGGATCCCGCATTTTACCGGGCCGCCGCAACCAGCCTGGCGGTCGCGCTGCCCGCTGGCATGCTGGCACTGACGCTGGGCACGGCCATCCTTTTCACCAGCCGTCATTTGGCCATCCGGCTTTATCGGACAAGAAGCGCCAGGCTGGTTGAAAATACCGGAGCACTCATTCTCGTAGTGCCACCCTTTGTGCTGGCGACCGGCCTTTTCATCTTGTTACGGGGATATACAGATATTTTTTCCATGGGGCCTTTCCTGGTGGTGGTCATCAATGGCTGCATGGCCCTGCCCTTTGTTCTGCGGGTGGTTGGCCCGGCCTTCCACCAGATTGGCAACGAAAGGGACCGATTGTGCCGCAGCCTGGATCTCAGGGGGATGAACCGGTTTCGTCTGGCCGAATGGCCGGTTCTTCGTCGCCCGATTGCTCTGGCCCTCGCCCTCTCCACCACACTCTCCTTTGGTGATTTTGGCGTGATCGCGCTCTTTGGCAGCCAGGATTTCACCACCCTGCCGCTCTATATTTTCCGCTCCATGGGAGCCTATCGCATGGATCAGGCGGCGGTTGCGGCGCTGGTCCTGATCCTGCTTTCTTTCGTGATTTTCCAACTGATCGAACGCGGCCTGGGAGGCCGGAAACATGCTTGAGATCACCGCACTCCGCTTTGATTATGATGCCATGCAGATGGCATTTGACCTGTCCTTGGGATCCGGCCAATGCCTGGCTCTGGTCGGACCCAGCGGTGGCGGCAAAACAACCCTGCTTAACCTGATCGCGGGATTTGACCGGCCCCTGTCCGGGACGATCAGATTTGATGGCGTGGACATCACCGCCCTGGCCCCGAATGAGCGTCCGGTCACCATGCTGTTTCAGGAAAACAATCTGTTCCCGCATCTGACCGCGGCGGATAATGTGGGGCTTGGCATCCATCCAGGCCTAAAACTCACCCCATCGGACCGGGACAAGATTGATCAGGCCTTGAAACAGGTTGGCCTGGATGGCCTTGGCGGACGCAAGCCAGGTGCGCTGTCCGGCGGCCAGCGCCAGCGGGTCGCTATTGCCCGCTCGCTGGTTCGACGCCGCCCGCTGTTGCTGCTGGATGAACCCTTCAGCGCACTTGATCCGGGAAGACGCGCGCGCATGCTGGATCTGATCCAGGCTTTGCAGCGCGATTCTGGCCTCACTGTGGTCATGGCCAGCCATGCGCCGGAAGATGCCCTGCGCATTGCCGACCAATGCGCCTTCATCCGCGATGGAATGATACTGGCCTTTACCCCGCCTTCGGATATTCTGGTGGAACCGGCCGATCCCGCCATCCGGGACTATCTCGGCTGACTGGTGAGGATAAGGATTGCTGTCATGAGTTATGAAATCGGCATTGCCAGCCGTGAGGAAGTGGACCGGATGGTCGAATGGGCCGCAAGAGAGGGTTGGAACCCGGGCCTGGCCGATGCGGATGCTTTCTTTGCCGCCGATGACCAGGGTTTTCTGGCAGGCCGGTTGGACGGCCGCATGATCGCCTCCATCTCCGCCGTGCGCTATGGCGACAGATTTGGATTTATCGGCTTTTACATAGTCGATCCGGATTTCCGGGGGTTCGGTTATGGCTACCGCCTCTGGCAGGCAGCGATTGATTATCTGGGCGACCGGGTGATTGGCCTGGACGGGGTTGTCGACCAACAGGATAATTATGCCCAGTCCGGATTTAGGCTGGAACAGAATAACATCCGCTTTGGCGGAGAGGTGACCGTATCAGCCCCCACCGAAGCCGACATCCTGCCCCTGGATTATGCCGATCCCGCCATCACCGCCTATGACAGTGCATTCTTTGCCGGGCCTCGCGCAGCCTTCCTGGCAGCCTGGATCAAACATCCCAAGGTTACCGCCCATGCGCTCAAGGATGGTGACAGGTTGCTCGGTTTTGGAGCCATCCGCCCCTGTCGCGAAGGTTTCAAGATCGGGCCGCTCTTTGCGGAAAACAGTGCTGCCGCCGACCAGCTGTTTCGCTCCCTCTGCGCCCTGCATCCCGGTGAGCAGGTTTATCTGGACGTGCCCCAACCCAATGGCGCCGCCATGGCCCTGGCCCAGCGATACGGCCTTGAGCCCTGTTTTGAGACCGCACGCATGTATAAGGGCGGCATGCCAGACCTGCCCTGGGACCATACCTTCGGCATCACCAGTTTCGAACTGGGATAACACATCCACTTGCCAAGAATGTGCGAATCGACAGCATAATTGTCATCTCACAATAAAAAAGTAATGGGTGCTGTCCATATGACTGAGTTTAGCCGCCGCCACCCCCCGGAAGGGGATGCCATGTTTGATCTGATCAGCAATCTGATGGCGACTTTCTTCAAGCTTCGCGCCGCGGGGAAACAGGTGAGCGAAGAAGCCGGCTGGGGCAGCGGCACCTGGTCCCTGATGCGCACCATCCAGATCGAAGGACCGCAAACCGTACCGCAATTGGCCAAGCGCCGCCCCGTGGCCCGCCAGCGCATGCAAAAGATCGCCGATGATCTGGTGGCACAAGGATTGGCGCAGTTCATCAACAACCCCCGGCACAAGCGTTCTCAGCTGCTGGATCTCACCGCTAAAGGCCATAATCATGTGCGCCGCACAACCGAGCAGATCCGCGACATGGCCGATGTCCTGGCCACCGGCATGGACCTGCGCAGCCTGGATGTCACCAACGACAATATCCGCGAGCTGCAAAAGCGGCTCTCAAGAATCATTGAATGATTTCAGTTTCTTACTGAATGAATGACATGCCTGTTGCCAATAATGGCAACTTCCGTGTCATTTTGTGCTGCGCACCACGAAATCATCGGTTTCTGGCGCTTCGCCCGATTTCGCGTTAACCGCCGTGACAATCGCCGGTTCCGGTCCCTGCCAACAGCGTTCCAGCATATCTTCCACTGCCGCTTCCGCTCCGGAAAACAGCGCCTCGACCGATCCGTCGGACAGGTTGCGGACCCAGCCGCTCAAGCCCAGCTCCCGGGCTGTGGCCTCGGTCCAGCCGCGATACCAAACGCCCTGTACCTTACCCTCGATGATAACGGATACTGTCTTAACCATGTTCCACTCACTTCTACATAAAACCGTCTAATTAGAAACGGAGATGTATTGCGCAGCCTTGTTACTACTTTCGCGCAAAGCTTTTAAACTTTTGTAAAGATACGTCAACTTCTACAGCCGCTTACCTCTTGACCGTCACCGTTGAATGAGGCCCCCGAGTGCTTTTACAGCACCGGCGATATGATCGCCCCAGCGATGGCCGCAGCTGATCCTGATGCAATTTTCGAACCTGTCAGCAGCGGAAAAGACGTCACCTGGTGAGATGCAGATTCCCCGCTTCAGTGCATCTGCAAATAAATCACGCCCCCGATAACCCTCCGGCATTTCCACCCAGAGCACAAAGCCACCTTGCGGACGGCTGATCCGGGTGCCGTCCGGAAAATAATGCGCGATGGCCTGGCTCATTTTCGTGATATTGCCCGAAAAGATCCGGCGCAGGCGGCGCAAATGCTGATCATAGCCGCCGCGACTTAGATAATCCGCCACCGCCATTTGCGCCAAGGTCACGCCGCTCAACGTCATGGCCAGCTTCAATTCGACCAACTGATGGATATGCCGATGGCTCACAACCCAGCCAATCCGGTAGCCGGGGGCCAGTGTCTTGGATAGGGATGCGCAATAGATCACATCCGCCTCGCCGCCAAGCGCCATATAGGGCTTTGGCCGATTGCCGGTGAAATGAAGATCGCCGTAAACATCATCTTCGATCAGGGGAACACCCTTTTCCGCCAGGATCGCCAGCACGCGCCTTTTGTCCGCCTCGGAAAGCGCTGCGCCCAACGGATTGCTGAAACAGGAAGCAAACAGGCAGGCCTTGACCGGGTGCCGGGAAAGTGCCGCTTCAAACGCCGTTAGATCCAGGCCTTTTCCCGCATCCGTCGGCAATTCCAGGATTTTCAAACCCAGATTCTCGATGATTTGCAAAAGTCCGAATTAGGTCGGCGATTCGACCGCCACCAGATCCCCCGGTTTGGTCACACATTTCAGTGCCAAGTAGATTGCCTCGGTTGCGCCGCAGGTGATGGCCATATCCTCCGGGTCGACCACCTGGACCCATTCCAAAGCCCGCCGCGCCAGTTCCTGGCTCAGATCCGGGTTGCCCTTGGGTACCGTATAGAGATTGAAATCCGTGCTGCCGACCCGTGCCGCACGCGCCAGGCAGCGGTCCAACTTTTCCGAGGCCAGGATTTCCGTGGTTGGTATGGCACAACCCAATGGCAGCAGCTTTTGGTCCGATGCATGGACCAGCAGATTCTGGATTGAGCCAGACTTGTCGATCAGATCGATGATTTTTGGCGGGCCGGCTGGGCGCGGCAGATCCGGTCCGCCCTCGCCCAAGCCACGCACATAAAAACCCGATTTCGGCCGGCATTCCAGAACGCCTTGGTCCTCCAGCAGGCGATAGGCCTGCATGGCGGTCGACATGGCAATGCCGGATTGCCGGGAAAATTCCCGCAAGGATGGCGCCTTCATACCGATGCCCAACAGGCCACTGGAAAGCATGTCCAGGATGCGCGCGGCTGCCGCCTCATATTTGAAACTGTTTTCGCCCTGCATCGGTCATCCCTCAATCTGTTCCGTATGAGATTTACAAAATCTGTATCTGTTCCGCAATCACAAGGATCCGTACATAAGGAGCAGGCACAAGCCAGACCATAAGAAATACACAGGACAAAGGAAGGAAAACACCATGCCTTATCAAGCAATCAACCTGGCGGACAAACAAAAGCTGATCGACCGCCATTGGAGCCCGAAAAACATCGCCACCATGAATGACTATCTGTTCAAGCTGGCCAAGATCGAGGGGGATTTCATCTGGCATGACCATCCGGAAACCGATGAAACCTTCATTGTGCTGGATGGCGAGGTGCGGATCGATTTCCGTGACGGGGCGATCACCCTTAAGGCTGGCGAGATGTTTGTCATGCCCAAGGGCGTCGAGCATAAGCCTTTTGCGGAACAGGAAGCCCAAATCCTCTTGATCGAACCGAAAGGCACCCTGAATACCGGCAATGCCGGTGGCGATCGCACCGCACCGGAAGATGATTGGATCTAACAGACGTAAAGTGGCCCCGCGCCGGATCCGGAACGGGGCCACTTTCCAACAATGCACGGACGATCATTCAAATTCGATGATCTTCTGGTCGACAACCAGGCTTTCACCTGTATTGGCATGAAGCTTGGTGACCACGCAATCCTGGCTGGCGCGCATGACATTTTCCATCTTCATCGCCTCAATCACCGCCAATTCCGCCCCGGCCTTGACCTGATCACCTTCCGCGACCGATAGTTTGACCAACAGGCCCGGCATGGGCGAGATCAGGAATTTCGACATGTCCGGCGGGGCCTTGTAAGGCATCAGCCGAACCAGATGGGCCAGGCGTTTCGGCACCACCTGCACCCGGGTGCGGGCCCCGTCATGGGTCAAAATCACCCCACTGTCATGGCGGTCGATCTGCATCACCACTTTGCGGTCATCCACCAGCCCCCGGAACAGTCCCTCACCCGGTTTCCAGCCGCTGGAGACCTCTATCACCCGGCCTTCCACCTCGATCCGGTCGCGATCTTCCACCCGATTGACAACCAGTTCCAGCTCCGGTCGGTCCTGGTCGCCCAGGAAGGCGCTATATTCCGTCGCCCGAAGCGGGGCCGCCGGGGTGATCCGGCCCGAGATATTGCCGTCTTCCTCATCAACACGGGACTGGATGACAGCGGCGATCGCGGCAAACAGTTTGGGATCTTCCGGCACCAGCAATTCCGGGGTCAGGCCGTCCGGATATTCCTCGGCGATGAAGTTGGTGGTCATGGCCCCGCTGCGGAACCGCTCATGGCGGCACAGCTGTGCCAGGAAGGCCAGGTTGGTGGAAAGCCCGCGCACATAATAACGGTCCAGCGCTTCGCGCATATTGTCGATCGCCTGCTCGCGGCTATCGCCATAGGTGATCAGCTTGGCGATCATAGGATCGTAGAACATGGATATTTCCGCGCCCTCGACCACGCCAGTATCGACCCGAACCTCATTATCCTTTTCTTCCGGCGGCAGATAATCCACCAGACGCCCGGTGCTGGGCAGGAAGCCGCGCTCCGGGTCCTCGGCATAAAGCCGGGCTTCCAGCGCCCAACCGGTCAGGGTGACATCCTTCTGGGCCAGGGGCAGTTTTTCCCCATCGGCCACCCGGATCATCAATTCCACCAGATCCTGGCCAGTCACCAGTTCGGTCACCGGATGCTCCACCTGGAGCCTGGTATTCATTTCCAGGAAATAGAAATTGCGGTCCTTATCGACGATGAATTCCACCGTGCCGGCGGAACAATAATCCACCTGCTTGGCCAATTGCACCGCCTGTTCGCCCATGGCGGCGCGTGTTTCTTCATCCAGGAACGGGCTTGGCGCTTCTTCCAGCACTTTCTGGTGTCGGCGCTGGATCGAGCATTCCCGCTCACCCAGGTAAATGGCATTGCCATGGCTGTCGGCCATTACCTGGATTTCGATATGGCGCGGCTCCTCGATGAATTTTTCGATGAAAACACGATCATCGCCAAAGGAATTACGCCCCTCATTCATGGCCGAGACCAGGCCCTCGCGCGCCTCATCATCATTCCAGGCCAGGCGCATGCCCTTGCCCCCACCCCCGGCAGAGGCTTTCAGCATCACCGGATAGCCAATATCGTTGGAAATCTGCACTGCCTCTTCCGGGTCGGAAACGGCTTTCAGATGCCCCGGCACGGTGTTGACGCCCGCGGCCTCAGCAATCTTCTTACTTTCAATCTTATCGCCCATGGCCTGGATCGCGCCTTCCGGCGGGCCGATGAAGGCAACACCTTCCTTTTTCAGCGCGGCGGCAAAATGCCGGTTTTCGGACAGGAATCCATAGCCCGGATGCACCGCTTCAGCCCCGGTTTGGCGGATCGCCGCCAGGATATTATCAATCACCAGATAACTTTCGGCGCTGGGCGCCGGGCCCACGCAAACCGCTTCGTCGGCCATTTTCACATGCAAAGCATCCGCATCGGCCTCTGAATAGATGGCAACGGTTGCAATCCCCATTTTGCGGGCGGTTTTGATGACCCGGCACGCAATTTCACCGCGGTTCGCGATCAGGATTTTTTTGAACATATCTTTCCCTGAGCCCCTGTTGCTATATCTCGTCATTCACCCGCATGATCACCGATAGGCGATCACATTCAGGCTGATCGGCACATTGCCGATCTTCAATTCACTGGCATCCTGGAACAGGCCAAAAAATGGGACCTGTTCAACAGTTTCAAACTCGGCCTCCCCAAGGAAGGCCGCCAGCAGGTCCGGCGTGAACCCGACCTTATGATAGTCCCAATCATCCACCTGGCCGCCGAACAGCATGCGCATCAATTGGTAACGCATCTTGGTGTCGGTTCCTTCATGGGTGATCATCCGGCAGAGAACATCCATATTCGGCACACTGATCAACAACCTGGCCCCCGGTTTCATGACCCGGTGAAACCCTTTCAAGGTCGGGACCAACTCCCCCGCGTAACTTAAATGCTCCAAGGTGTGGCTGATATAAATATCCGCCACACTGCCATCGGCAAACTGGCTAAGATCCCGGCAATCCCCGACGATATCGACATGATCGCCCGGCTGCGCGTTCAGGATCGTCCAGCCCGCTTTCGGCTCTTTGCCGCCAATATGCAGGCGCAATGGCGTCACAGGGGGATGTTCCCATGTTTCTTCCAGGGATTGTCCAGTTTCTTGTTCCTCAGCATACGCAGGGCACGGGCCAGGCGTGGCCTGGTATTATGCGGCCGGATAATGTCATCGACAAAGCCCTTGGCGCTGGCGACAAAGGGGTTGGCAAATTTCTGCTGATATTCGTCCGTGCGCGCCTGGATCTTTTCCGGATCATCCCGGTCGGCCCGGAAAATGATCTCTACAGCCCCCTTCGCGCCCATCACGGCAATCTCCGCGTTGGGCCAGGCATAATTCACATCCCCGCGCAAATGTTTGGAACTCATTACATCATAGGCCCCGCCATAGGCTTTCCGGGTCACCACGGTGA
The DNA here is from genome assembly GCF_003385955.1 of Aestuariispira insulae. GTDB lineage: Bacteria > Pseudomonadota > Alphaproteobacteria > UBA8366 > Aestuariispiraceae > Aestuariispira > Aestuariispira insulae. The sequence continues at coordinate 551,532 of NZ_QRDW01000002.1, read as the reverse complement.
CTTTGGGAACGGTGGCCTCGGCATAAGCATAAAGCAGCTTCGCGCCATGTTTGATAATACCGCCATATTCCTGGGACGTTCCGGGCAGGAAGCCCGGCACATCAACAAAGGTCACCAGCGGAATATTGAAAGCATCACAAAAGCGCACAAAGCGCGCCGCCTTGATGGAGCTGGAGATATCCAGACATCCCGCCAGGACCATCGGCTGGTTGGCGACGATGCCGACAGGATGGCCTTCGATGCGACCGAAGCCGGTGATGATGTTGGCGGCATATTCCGGCTGGGTCTCGAAGAAATCACCCTCATCCACGACCTTGAAGATCAGTTCCTTCATGTCATAGGGCTTGTTCGGGTTTTTCGGCACCAATGTATCAAGCGACATTTCCGGCCGGTTGGCCGGGTCGGCGGTCGGCTTGACCGGGGCTTTCTCCCGGTTGTTGGACGGCACAAAGCCCATGAAGCGGCGCAGCTGGGTCAGGGCTTCCACATCATCCATGAAGGCCTTGTCGGCAACGCCGGAGCGCGAGGTATGGGTCATCGCCCCGCCCAGCTCTTCCTGAGTGACATCTTCGTTGGTGACCGTCTTGACCACTTCCGGGCCGGTCACGAACATGTAGGAACTGTCCTTGACCATGAAAATGAAGTCGGTCATGGAGGGGGAATAAACAGCGCCGCCGGCACAAGGCCCCATAATCATGGATATCTGCGGCACCACGCCAGACGCCAGCACATTCAGCTGGAACACATCGGCATAACCGCCAAGGCTGGCCACGCCTTCCTGGATGCGCGCGCCACCGGAATCGTTCAATCCGATCACCGGCGCCCCCACCTTCATGGCCTGTTCCATGACCTTGCAGATCTTGCGCGCATGAGCCGCCGAGAGCGAACCGCCAAAAACGGTAAAATCCTGGGAGAAGACGAATACCGGCCGGCCATTGATCGTGCCATAGCCGGTAACCACGCCATCACCCGGCACTTTGTTGTTTTCCATACCGAAATCGGTGCAGTCATGTTCGACGAACATGTCCCATTCTTCAAAAGAGTCTTCATCCAGCAGGAACTCGATCCGCTCACGCGCCGTCAACTTGCCCTTGGCATGCTGGGCATCGATGCGCTTCTGCCCGCCGCCCAGGCGCGCGGCATCCCGCTTTTCCTCAAGCTGCCGGATGATTTCTTCCATGAACACTCTCCCGCTCGGTGCGATTTATCGTAATTTGTCTGGGCCGCCATGATGGCATAGTCAGCCGCCCAAGTTGAGCATAATAACATACGCATGCGTATGGTTTTCTGTGATTTATTTACGCAACCGGATTGAAGAACGCAAGAAAAAACATACGCATGCGTATGGAAAAACAAATAAATTCCATTTTAACAGACAGTTACAATATCTGCATTGAAGGACTCACATGCACCGACGGCCTCCGCCAAGAGCGGGGACGCAAACAGCAAAAGGGTATGATTGCTGCATTTAGCGGTCAGCGATCCTCAGCAGACGCGAATCGCTTTGATGAAAGGCGTCAGGCCCGGGCCAGTTTCAGGAACTGTTCGGCATTAGCCATGTCGCCCTGCCGTTTTTCGCGCGCCGCTGCGGCTTCTTCATCCTCGCCCCACAGCTCTGCCTGATGCAGCTCATCCAAGAGGCTCACCTCCAGAGCATCGGCAGCACTTATTTCCTCACGCAGCACCGCCAGCCCCAGCACCAGTGATCCGGTCATGGTGGTAAACTCATGCAATGCGGCCATTTCAAAGGCGTTACATTGCGCAACAACACGCGACAGGGCGGCCAGGCTCTCTTCCGGTTGCGTCACATGCATGATCCCCCTCGTGGAGGTGAGCGGCGCATCCAGAGCGGTCATCGCCCAATCCAGCCAGGGCTGCCATTGTTTGACCTGTTTTTCATGCAGATCGGGTTGGTTCTCATCCGCGCGGTAACAAAGAAGATCGGTTCCGCCATAAGCGCTGATGGTTTCCGCCACATGATCCATCTGGGTGCCCACCCGATCGATCGCCGTACTGGCCAAGGTCATCATGGGCATGGTCGCGGGGTCGATTTTCTCTTCCTGCGCATTCCATTCCTCAGCCACCGCCTCTGCTAGGGCCAGGCTGGCCAGTTCCAAGGCCGCCTTGGCCGGTGTCTTCAAAACACGGCCATCCAGGGTCACGGTATGGCTGCCATTCTCCAGCGGCTTGGTTTCGGCGAGTTTGAAGATCTTTTTCAACGGTTCTGGCTCCGGATGGGAAAAGAAAAATGCGGCCGCTTTTTGCCATTGGCGACCGCATTTTTCAATTCAATCCTGCCAATATCCGGCAAGCCGTTGAAATTATCCGCCAAACAGGCCTTTCAATAATTCCTTACCCGCATCCTTCAACTGTTCTTTCGGCTTTTTGGGCTCCGCATTCTGCTCCTGCTGCTGCGGCTGGGCCGCGGGCTGGGTGGCCTGCTGCTTTTTCTGGTTGCTGGGCCGCAGGTTGACGCAGGGGCTTTCCTCGCCCACCGGCACACCAACCGCCTGCATGGTATTGATCGGCAGCTTCAGTAAGTTCCCGAGCGTGCCAAGCGCAGACCCCAGAACATCGGTGCTGGAAACCGGATTGTTCAGGGTACCGGTCACATGCTGGCTGACCGCTACTTCCGATACACCAAACAAGCGCTGCGGCGTGATGGTCAAATCCAGGGTTTCACGCCCCAGATCTACCGTGCCGGTTCCCGTGCTGGTGAAATATTTGCTGTCCAGCAACAGGTTATTGGTATTCACAACGCCCTTGGTGACTGAATAATCCGCCACCATGCAATGCAACTTCAACTGTTCCGGCAGTTCTTTGTCACGGGTTGCCGCACTCAAGAGATTGGGGACCACGCTGACAATTTCCTGTAAGGACAATGGTGCGCTGGTTTCGCCCGGCACCACCGCAGCCAGCAACGGCCCACCGGCCATCAGTTGCAAGGCGCTCTTGCGGTCGACCAATGCATCTACCGCAGACGCCTTCATATGGCCCTGCAGGCTGGCCGCCATGGCCGCAGGCGACTTGCCCGCCGCCTGCAGGTTGATATCCAGCAGGAACGGCCCTTGGATCAGGCCGTCATAATCGGTGAATTTGGTCAAATTCTCCATCGGATAACCATCGGTCTTCACCACCGCCGTCATGGTCGGGATATCCTTGCGGGCATCAAAGGTGAAACTGCCGGAAAGAACCCCCGCCTCCGGGTCCTTGAGCGCCATATTGGAAATGGTGATCAGGCCGTCCATGGCTTCCAGGTTGAAGGTCATCGCATGGACCTCGCCATTGGGCATGATCAGCTTTTCCAGATTCATGTCAAAGCGCGCGCGCGATTTCCTGATAAACGCCAGGTCATATGGCTCGGCTGAGAAAACCCGTGCTTCGGCTTCGCTGGATTTCTGCTTGCTGCTGGAAGTTGTGACCGCTTTCGCCGTATCACTGCCGCCTGTTTTAACCGGCGGTTCAACCATCTGCTTTTTCAGGTCCGCCAGATAAAGGACAGGACTGTCCAAGGCCCCGTCCACATCCACACGATCCTCGGCCAGATTAGCATTGATATGGCCTTTGACTTGGCTCTTGCCAACCGAAAGATCCAGGCTCGGCACCCGGATCGTGCCGCCATTGTCACCGGAAACCAGCACGGCGAGCGCAAGATTTTCCAACGCCGGCACAGAGGTCTGCACAATGTCAGCAATCTGACCAAGATTGGAGGACTTCACCTTCACATCCAGATCAATCCCCTGCTGTTTCATCAGGTCACCGATCGATCCGGTCGCGACCAGAGCGATATCATTGCGCCGCTTCACTTCCGCCTGCAGGTTGGACAGCGCAATGGCCTTGTCCAGATCACCGGTCAGGCGGCCTTTGGCGGAGACCTTGCCCAGATCCGGGATTTCGACGCCTTCAATTTTCGGCAGGCGCGTGGTGTCCGCAATTTCGATATCGACATCCATCGCGATGCCTTGCACATCCTTCACATTGGCAATGCTGCCGGTGGTGCGGATGTTCCAATCCTTGCCCCTGGCGACCTGAAGGTCCACGCCGCTCGCTGCCAAGTTGCCGTCAACATCACCGCTTACTGTGCCTGTCAGGGTGACCCGGCCCAGATCAGGTAGGACCAGATCCGGAATTTCCGTGATATCGGCTAGGCTGGCCACCTGCGCGTTCACATCCAACGCAATGCCGGTTTGTTTTAGCAGGTCCGCCACCGTACCGGAGACCTGGCCCTGGATGTTGCCGCCGGAGAGATTGAGATCAAGATTGCTCAGGGCCAGGCGCTCCTGCTGGCCGGACAGCTTGAAAGCCGCCTTCACTCTGCCAAGATCCGGCAATTCCTGCCCCAATACACGACCCAGCTGCTCGGTGGAAGCCACCGCCAGATCTGCGTTCAGCGCAATCCCTTTTTGTGAAAAAATATCCGCTACATCGCCATTAATGCGTGCCTTGATCAGCTGATCACGGCCAAGGTCGATTGCAATATCATTGGCTGCCAAAGACCGGTCCGCATCCCCCTTCAACAGCAGGGAGAGATTCAACGGGCCAAGCGCCGGGACCTTTTCCCCGGTCAGTGGCTCGGTAATCCGGGAAAGCGTACCGATCTCGGCACTTTCAACGGAGACAAACACATTCATGCCGCGGCCGGTGGCCGGCTCATCAATGCCACCCGACAGGCCAATCTTGGTCCCGGCCAGATCACCGGCCAGGTCAATCACCCATAGGCGGTCCGCATTCAGCATGTCATTGGGCGCGCCCAGTTCACCGGCAAAGGTGATCGGGATATCATCCGCGCGGCCCTCCAGGCTGACCGCCAGGGGATCAAACGGTCCCTTGCCGGTAATCAGAAGATTGGCGAGATCCAGTGAGCGCTCCTCCGCCGCGGCCAGATCCTTGTAGCGTACCTTCACGTCGGACAGGTCCACATTGCGCAGGATCGGCAGAGACAGACCTGCCTCACCGGCGGAACCGCCGCCGGAAGATTGGCTGCCACCAGAGGACTTACCACCGCCTTTCGCGGGTTCAAATTCAAGGTTGGTTTTACCGGAAGGCGCCTTTTCCACCAGCATGCGCAAACCGGCGATTTCAATGGTATGGATATCGACAACACCGTCCAGGATCAACGGCATCAAGTCCAGTTTGACATCCAGCCGTTTCAGGCTGGCCATTTCCTTTTCACTGCCCCAATCCGCATTGGCAAAATGCACATCATTCAGCTGGATGGACGGCGTCAGGGATAGATCCACATCCATCCGGCCCCGGATCTCAAGATCCCGGCCGGTGGCTTCGCGCACTTCCGCTTCCACCAGATAACGGTATTCGTTGTAATCCAGGTTCAAAACCACGGCGACCGCAATCCCGGCCATGGCCAGGAACACCACAAACAAACCACTGATAATCTTGAAAAATTTTTTCATCTCAGCCAACCCAAATCTTTTCAAGGCAATCCGGGATCTCCCGGAAATCACTAACAACCATCCGCGCCCCGGCCCGTTTCAGGGCATCGGTACCATGATATCCCCAGTCCACGCCAATTGCGAGGGTGCGGGCATTCACAGCTGTTTGAATATCGAAAACCGTATCCCCGATCATCACCGTATCTTTTGGGTCCGCTCCAACCTCCGCGATGGCATCTTGCAAGATCGCGGGATTGGGCTTTCCTGGGCCATCATCAGCGGTTTTCGTAACCGTGAACAATCCCTCCAGATCCTGTTCACCAAGCGTGCGTTCCAACCCGCGCCGCCCCATACCGGTGGCGATGCCCAGCACATATCCTTCGTCATTGAGGGTATGCAGTATTTTCCGGCAATGGGGGAAAAGACGCGCCTGCCGTGTGGCCGGAAGCTTATGCTCATAGATGGCGGCATGGAAATCATGGCCGATTTTCCGGTGAAGGTCCGCGCTCTCACCCGGCAGCATATTGGCCACCCCCTCTTCCAGTGGTAATCCCACCTGGGCCGTCACATCGGCCCGGGCGGGAGCCGGCAACCCCGCCTGTTCAAAGGCGAATGCCATGGCGGCAAAGATCCCATACTGAGAATCCACCAGGGTGCCGTCACAATCAAAAACCACGAAACGCAACGTGGATAGGGCCATAGAAACCTGCCTAGGCGTTAATCAATCAGATCTTCAAACGGATCTTCATTCAACCAGTCGGACCCATCGAAACCAAACAACTTAAATGTGGTTTTCATATGATCCGGCAAGGGAGCCTTCACCCGGGCATTGCTGCCAGGAATATCAATCTCGCGCGCATGAAGATGCAGGCGCTTTTCAATTTCGTCGCCATCAATGAAGGCGTCCTGGCCGCCATATTTGCCATCGCCTAGGATCGGCGTGCCAAGCGCCGCCATATGGACACGCAACTGATGAGTGCGCCCGGTCTTCGGCCAGAGCGCCACCAGACAAAGCCTTTTGCCCGCTCGCTCCAGCACCCGGAATTCGGTTACAGAGGGCTTGCCTTCCTCGGTATCCACCACCATGCGCTCTCCGGCCTTGCCCGGCAGTTTGGCGAGCGGCAGGGTGATCGTACCGCTGTCCATTTCCGGCAGGCCGACCAGTATTGCCCAATAAATCTTGCGGGTTTCCCGCCCCTTGAAGACCTTGCCCAGGTCCGATGCGCTCTGCCGGTTTCGGGCCAGCAGCATCACGCCGCTGGTATCCTTGTCCAGACGGTGCACCAGGCGCGGCTTTTCCTCTGCATCATATGTCAACGCTTCCAGCATGCCGTCCAAATGGCGCTCCATCTTGGTGCCGCCCTGCACCGCCAGGCCCGAGGGTTTGTTGATCGCAAGAACATCTTTGTCCTTATAAATCACCAGGGATTGCGCCAGCTTCCGATCCGCATCGGTGAGCACATATTTCGGCTTTTCACCGCTTGGAGCCTTCGTGGTCGCCGCATCCCCCAGCGGCGGAATACGGATCGCCATGCCCACTTCAAGGCGCTGGCTGGTCTTGGCGCGCTTGCCATTGACCCGGACCTCGCCCTTGCGCACGATCTTTTGCAGCTTGCCAAAAGGCAGTTCCGGGAAATGCAGTTTGAACCAGCGGTCGAGACGCATATCGGCCTCGTTCCGGGCGACGTAACGGGTCTGAACCCCACTCATAATGCCTCACTTAAAAACTATACATAAACACGCCACAGCGGCGATCAATTCAGGATCAAATATTTGGTGGCCTGCATGCCAAGCTTCAGGCCCGCGACGGATAAGACAACCGAGAGAACCATATAGGTCATCGCCGTTCCCCAATGCCCCTTGTTCAGCAACAGAACCGAATCCAGCGCGAAGGTGGAAAAGGTTGTGAAGCTGCCAAGGATACCGACGGCCAGAAATGCCCTCATCTCCGGCGCAGGCGACCAGAAAAGGCCGAAGATTTCAACCAGCGCGCCCATGATCACGGCCCCAAGGATATTCACAGCGAAAATGCCCCAGGGCGCACCGGTATGCAGCGCCACCCAATGGGCGGCAAAATGCCGGGCAACCGCCCCCACCGCGCCGCCGGCGGCAATGGCCATGATCATCTTCATGTGAACCGATACATCCCTGGTCTGCGTTAACTCTGGTTGCGCTTTTTGCGTAATTTGTCCCAGTAATCAAGCCGCTTGCGGATTTCACGTTCAAAACCGCGCTCCACCGGCTGATAGAAATTTTCCCGTTTCATCGTCTCAGGAAAAAAATTCTGCCCGGAAAACCCGTCTTCGGAATCATGATCATAGGCATAGTCGGCTCCATAGCCCAGATCTTTCATCATCTTGGTCGGCGCATTCAGAATATGTTTCGGTGGTGCCAGCGATCCCGTATCCTTGGCCACCCGTTGGCAGGTTTTGAAGGCCTTGTATGCCGCATTGGATTTCGGCGCGGTCGCCAGATAGATCACCACCTGGGTCAAGGCCAATTCCCCTTCCGGTGATCCCAGCCGCTTATAGGTATCCCATCCGGCCAGCGCCTGCACGGCTGCCGCCGGATCGGCCATGCCGATATCCTCATAGGCGAACCGGATCAGGCGCCTTGCAATATAGAGCGGGTCTTCTCCCCCGGCCAGCATCCGCCCGAACCAATAGAGCGCCGCATCACAATCAGAACCACGCAGGGATTTATGCAGCGCACTCATCAGATTATAGTGGCTGTCCTGACCCTTGTCATAAACCGGCAGGCGGCGCTGGACCACCTTGGCCAGTTCATCCCGATCCATGGGTTTGGAAATACCCAGCGCATAAAGCGCCTCGACCATATTCAAGAGATAGCGACCGTCACCATCGGCCATGCCGAGCAGGCTGGCGCGCGCCTCCGCGTTAAGCGGAATGGGCCTCCCTTCCAAATCCTCGGCCCGGCCAACCATCAGGTTGAGCGCTTCTTCATCCAGCCGGTTCAGCACAAAGACCTGACAGCGCGACAGCAAAGCCGCATTCAGCTCGAAACTGGGATTTTCCGTGGTCGCTCCCACCAGGATGACCGTGCCATCCTCTACATAGGGCAAAAATCCATCCTGCTGGGCCTTGTTGAAACGATGGATCTCGTCCACGAACAGACAGGTGCCCTTGCCGCCCATGCGCCTGTCCCGGGCGCGGTCAAAAACCTTGCGCAGGTCCGCAACACCCGAAAATACCGCGCTCAACGGTTCGAAGGCCAGGTCGGTTTGATCCGCCAGCAGCCGGGCCATGGTGGTCTTGCCGCAGCCGGGTGTTCCCCACAGGATCATAGAGGTCAAACGCCCCTGATCGATCATCCGGCGGATCGGCCCCTCTTCGCCCAGAAGATGGTCCTGGCCCACAACTTCCTCAAGCGTCTTGGGCCTGAGTCTGTCCGCCAGGGGGCGGGGCGCATCGGCTTCGAAGAAGCCACCGCCGAATAATCCGTCCGAGTCCGACATTTTACCGGACCTCAATTACACGTTTGCGGCCATTTTGTTCCACCACCAGATGCCATTCGCCTGGCGGGTCTGCAACAACGGCGCGCACATCATCAACCGAGGTAATCTCTTCGCCGTTCACGCTCAGGATTTTTGTCCCAGGCTTGATCTGCAGGCGGTTGGCCAGCGACCGTCCCGCCACGCGCATCACCATGACACCCCTCTGGTCAGTGGGCAGGCCGACCTCATCCGCCACAGCCGGTGACAGATTGACAATTTCCGTCCCGGCAAGCGGGCCGTGCCCTCCCACCTGATAGGTATCACGCGGCGGGTCTTCCGGCGGTGCAATCAAATCAAAGCCGATGGTTTCCCGGTCGCCCGAACGTAGAATGCCGAGCTCCGACCGGCCGCCGACACCCTTGGTTGCCAGTTTGAACCGGAGCGTCTGCGCATCCTCCACTTCCTGCGCATCCACCTCCAGAATCACGTCTCCGGGCCGGATGCCTGAATCCGCAGCGGGGCTGCCGTCATAAATCGATTCAACCAAAACCCCGCCAGGCCTGTCCATGCCCAGCGCCTCGGCGGTTTCATAATCCACATCCCGACCGCTGAAGCCGAGCCAGGGCCGAACCAACGGCTTACCGGATATGGCACTTTCCACAACCGCATTGGCCATGGAGGCCGGCACGGCAAAACCGATCCCCATATTGCCGCCGGTCTTGGAATAGATCGCCGTGTTGATGCCAATCACTTTGCCGGAAAGATTAATCAGGGCACCGCCCGAGTTACCGGGATTGATCGCCGCATCGGTCTGGATGAAGGATCGGAAATCCGTGATCCCGACAGATGTACGGGCCAGGCCTGAAACAATGCCGCTGGTGACCGTCTGGCCGACCCCAAACGGGTTGCCGATGGCAATCACCAGATCGCCCACTTCCAGCCCTTCCGAATTACCGAATTCCAGTACCGGCAAATCTTCAGGCGCGCCAACCAGACGCAAAACCGCTAGATCTGTACGCTCATCCTTGAGCAGCAATTCAGCGGGAAACTCACGCCGGTCCGCCATTACCACGCGGATCTCCTGCGCATCACCAATCACATGATGGTTGGTGATGACGATGCCCCCCTCGCGCACAATCACGCCCGAACCCAGGGAGTTTTCCACCCGCTGGCGCTGCCGTCCCAGAGGGGCTTGCCTGCCAAAGAAACGCTGGAACAGCGGATCGTCAAAAAGCGCACCGCGACGGCGCTGCTGTACGATCTTCTTGGCATAGATATTCACCACCGCAGGTGATGCATTCTTCACCAACGGCGCAAAAGACAGCTGGATCTGTTCCCGGCTCTGCGGCACGTCAGCCGCGTTACCGGGCACGACCGGCAGGGATACCAGAGGAAAAATCAGGGACAGGGCCGCAACCCGATTCAGCAAGCTATTCTTAATCATGATCTGCAATGTAGGTATCGAAGGTGGCGAAAAAAAGGAAAAACAGCAAACAGCCGAAGGGCCGGTCGAGGCCGGCCCTTCAACAAACTATAAACCGGTCACGAACCGGCGAAAAGACTCAAGCCTGATTGGCCTGCCCTTCTTGTGCCAAGGCATTGAACTTAGCCAGCAGATACTCGACATTCTCGCCGCCATATTCATCAACAATATCTTCGTGAACAGTGAGGATATGTTCCAGCATACGGCGCATCTGTTCGTCCGGATTGCCGTCATAGCGTTCGCCTTCCGCATCCCGGACCAGCGACACGGCAGTCTGGAACGCGCCAAAAAGCTGCTTTGGCAGGCCCGCCTTGCTGAACAGCGACTTGAACCCCAACTCCCCCTCGTCATGGATCAGGATCCGGGCGTTGTTGAGCGGGATCCCGCCCATCACCGCCAGCGATGTTTCAAAAAACGCCAAATCGCCAACACTGAGGGAACGGAGAATAATGGAAGGGGTCAGCCGCTTATTCGTGTGAAGCTGGCGCACAAGGGTTTCTACATCATGCTCGTCTGCACCCGCCGTAACCAGGCTTATGGTCGCCCGTTCCCGCGCCTGCAGGATAAGATCCGTCGCGGTTTCATTGCCAAGCTCATGATGGGTGACCAGATGATGCTGCAGGTCTTCCGACAGCTTGGTCACCAGACGCTCGGCAATATTGAGCGGCAATTGGGAGCGATGCACCAGCGGGCTTTGAACCTCGACATCATCGCCATACTGGTCGACCACCTTGTTCAAGGTGCCTTCCGAAAGACTGACTTCATCGTTGGAAACAAGGGTGACAACGGCGCGCTTGTCGCCCTCTTCAACCAATGTGTCCGCCACCGCCTCCGAGACATCCGTCCGAGAGGCAACCGCCACCTGGCGGTCCACGGACTGGGTCCGGATAATTGCGATCAATTCTTCATCACTGAGCGCTTCGGAAAACTGAATAATCGGCAGGGCCACGGCATCGCTGACATCCTCGGCCAGGGATACGGCCACATCCTTGGGAATATTCGGCGCGGCTTTCAAATTTTCCGCCAGCGCCACCCGGACACGTTCCTCGACATCACGGACCATGATGCGGAAAATATCCTGCGCGAGCGCCCGTTCATTATCTGATAATTTGCCATCGCCGAACCGGCTGGCCACTTTGGTGGCCGTTTCCGCCCGGTTGTCGACGGAAGGATCTTCCATCAGGCGTTTTACATCTTCTGCGCTTAAGCTTCCCGCCATACTATGGTCTTTCCTTGCATCAATGCCCCAAAATCCATCCGCCTATCATACAGCAATTTTCTGAACGATGCGCCCTATTCCTTGAAAAGGACGAAAATTTTCACTCTTTTCCAATAGGTTTGCCCGAGGCGTTCAAAAACTTTACCTGCCCCCTAGGCGATTTCAACGGAAAAAAACCAACAGGAAGTTAGATAAAATACGAACCATATTCAGGCTCAGGATTACCAATCACCTAAATGTCAGGAAGCACAGTATAAATCGTGCAGTGCTCCAATCACGGCGATGGTTTCTTCGCCCCTTAGGGAATAATAAATGGTTTGAGCCTCACGCCTGGTCTGGACAAATCCATCCCGGCGCAGCCGCGCCAGATGCTGCGACAGTGCCGACTGGCTGACACCGATCACTTTCTCCAATGCCCCAACAGACATTTCTCCCTGAGACAAATAACACAGGACCATGAGCCTCTTTTCATTGCTCATGGCCTTCAAAAGCAGGCTGGCCTGCCTGACATTCGCTTCCATATCCGAAGGCTTCATGACACCCCGCCTAAGCCTGTTTACACCCTGTTTTTCATCGGCAGCCTCACCCCGCCGCCAACATCAGACTACTTGAATAGTTCACTAATGCCAATGCGTGCCTGCATTTGTCCGTCTGCCGCCCCCTTGCGAGGCCCTAGTCGGCAACAGCAGGCGCGGTCTTGGTCGGGCGCTCCATCAAGCCAATGATCAATGTCATCAGCGGCGGCACAATGGTCAAAGTCAGCACGGCGGACAGCGCCAAACCGCCCACCACAACAGATCCCAAACCGCTGTAAATTTCAGAACCGGCCCCGGGGAACACCACCAACGGCAGCATGCCAACGACACTGGTCAGGGTGGACATGAAGATCGGCCGCACCCGGTTGTTGGTCGCCTCCACAATCGCCTCCGCCGCAGCCATTCCCTCGGCCCTTATGTGATGCAGGGTTTGATGTACAATCAAAATCGCATTATTCACCACGATCCCGATCAAAATCACAAAGCCCAGAATGGTAAGCATGTTGAATGTCTGGAATCGGAATTCCGCCAGAATGGAATAGCCGATCAACCCGCCCGCCGTTGCCAGCGGCACCGCAAACATAATGATCAGCGGATACAAGAAGCTCTCAAACAAGACCGCCATCACCAGGAAGACAATCACCAGCGCAATCAGCAGATCCACTTGCAGTTCCGCCCAGGTCGCCGCCAATTTTTCAGCCGTGCCGGTCATTTGCAACCGGACGCCATCCGGCAGGCCCTGCGCTTTCAGGGGCTTGATCACCTCCGCCTCTATCTTTTCCAGAGCGGTTTCCAGGGGGATCGCGCTGTTTGGACGGATGGTCAATGTAATCGTCCGCACACGTTCTGTGTGGCGAATTTCTGTCGGTCCCGCCGTCACATCGATCCTGGCCAGCGAGCTAAGTGGCAAAATCGTGCCCGACGAGGTTACCACGGGCAGATTGTTGATTCCCTGGGTGCGGCTGGCATAGCGGTCCGGGCCGGTCAGCATTAAATCAATCAATTTTCCCTCATAAGTGATCTCATCGACCCGCAGCCCATCATTGAAGGCATCCACGGTCAGACCCAACTCACGCGCCGTTACACCGTTATCCGAGAGATGAACCGCGTCCGGCTCGACCCGGATTTCCGGCGCCCCCAGCTCCAGCCCCGGGCGAGGACGCAGCTGGTTCCCTTCGCTGGTCGGAAGGATTTGGGACACCATTCCTGCCGCCTGCTGAGCGATCGCAATCACCTGTTCCAGATCCGGCCCGGTGATATCAAGATCCACCGCACGCGTCCCGCCAACACCCCGACCGAAAATGGATGGTTGAGTGAAAAATCCGAAGGTACCGGGCTCTCGATAAATCGGCCCGGTCAGCGGCCCCAACAATTCACCAGCCCGCTGGGAATCTACTGCACTCGCGCCCATGAAAGTACGGTTATTGGTTGCCACAAAGAAGAAATTCTCAATTTTCGGCGGCTCGCCCGGCGCGGATTCCGGACCGGTTTCCGAGGCCCAGAGCGGTCGGACCGCTGTTTCGACCCGCCCCGCCATCTCTTTCATGGTTTCCAGATTGTAACCTGGCGGCGGGAACAGCATGCCAAAAACAAAATTCCGGTTGCCTTCAGGCAGATATTCCAATTTTGGGATCAGCATATATGTGACCGTTCCCGCGACCGCGGTGACAGAAACCACCATAACCAACGCCAGCCGGCGGCTGCTCACCATGGCGCGTGTCAATCGGTTGACCAGTTTCATGAAGGCCTTACCGAAGGCATCCACCAGAGGAAGGCTGACCAGCCGCCGGGACGGATCAGCGATATCATGGGACAGTAACCAATTGGCGAGCGCCGGAACCACCGTGATGGAAACCAGCAGCGACAAAAGCACCGCGACCGAGATCGCCACCGCAATGTCGCGGAATAGTTGCCCCACCTCCAGCTCCATGATCAGGATCGGGATGAAGACCATCACCGTAGTCAGGGCGGAAACCAAAATCGCCCCCCAGACCTGGGCGGCACCGTGATAGGCCGCTTTGCCGATCGGCTGGCCCTGCTGACGCAGGCGGTAGATATTTTCCAACACCACAATGGCTGCATCCACCACCATGCCAACAGCAAAGGCAATCCCCGCAAGCGAGACCACATTCAACGACCGGCCCATAGCCGCCATGGCCACGAATGAAGCCACAACCGACACCGGAATAGCCAGCGCCACCACCAGGGTCGCCCGGACTGAGCGCAAAAACACCAACAGGATGATCGCAGCGAGAATGCCACCGACCCAGATATTCTGGGTCACCAAATCAATCGCGGAATTGATATAGACCGTCTCATCATACAGCTGTTCCATGAGCAACCCGCGATCGGGCAACGCATCGGCATTCAGTTCCGCAACGGCGGCACGAATGGCGGTCATCACCTCGATTACATTGGCCCCGGTTTCCCGTGTGGCATTAACAGCAACAGCTTCAAAACCGCTTGAACGAATATCTGCGCCGGGTTCCTTGTAAGCCATTGTGACCGTTGCCACATCGCCAACGGTCACCCGCGCCGTCCGGCCACTCACGCTGTCCTGAGAAGAACGCAACACCACCCGTCGCACCTGATCGAGGCTGGAAAATTCATTATCCGTGCGCACCACATAGCGGCGCTTGCCTTCATCAACCTTGCCACCGGTGACAGAGGCATTGGCCGCCCGCAATCGATCCAGCACATTGGATACGGTCAGGCCATAGCGCGCCAGCAGGGCCGGTTCGACCACCACCTGCATCTCCCGTTCACCGCCGCCATAAACATTGACCTCACTGACGCCGGGAACACGCTCGATCCGCTCTTTGACCACATCGACCACGAAATCGCGATAGGTTCCAATCGCCGGACCGGTTTCATTATCCGTTTTGCGAATCCGAAACCAGGCAATGGCATTATCTTCCGATCCGACCGTTGCCAGGGTCGGTTCATCCGCTTCGTCCGGATAGCCGCTGACTCGATCCAGGCGGTTGGCCGTCAACAGCAGGGCCCGCCCCATATCCTGGCCGACATCAAACTCCAACGTAATGCGCGCCTGCCCGTTGCTGGCCGAACTGGTCATGGATTTCATGCCTTCCAGCCCTTTGAGCACATCTTCCTGCTCATTGACGATTTCCCGCTCCACCTCAGCAGGGGCAGCCCCCGGCCAGTTGGTGCTGACCGTAATCACGGGACGGGATACATCCGGCGCCAACTGGATCGGGATGGAGGTCAAGGCCACCGCCCCGAACATCACCGCCATCAAAACCGCCGCGATCACCGCGACCGGCCGCTGAATGGAAAGGGAAATCAAATTCATGACGCCAACGCCTAAAGATTAACGGTTAAAGATCAGGGACTGCTTTGCGGATCAACCGCCTGTGCCATTGCCGGGCATGCCCTGATAGGTGACTTCCTGGCCGGGCTGGATGCGTTCATTGCCACGAATCACCGTGACATCGCCGGGTTCGAGGCCGGAGAGCACCTCCAACCGGTCGCCGACAGCCTCGCCATAGGTGATTTCCCGGATCTCGGCCACACCGTTGCGCACAACATAAACCCGGTTCCGGCCGCCCTGGGGCAGGACCGCATCCTTGTGAACCGATACGATCTCGCGGGCGGTGCCGACGGGAATAAAGACCGTCACGGACTGCCCCGCCGCAAGTGCGCCTGGTTCAGTTGCCTTGGCCGCCGGTGTGAAACGGACCGCACGGGTCCGGGTCAAAACATTTTCATCCGGCACCACCGCACGTACGATGGCCTGCTGGTTCTCGCCCGCCACCAATTCTATCTCGACCAGACGGCCTGGCGTCAGGCCCGCAATCCGATTCGCCGGCACATCCGCCTCAACTTCCATATCCTCATCATTGAGCAGGGTGACCACATTGCCGCCAGCACTCAGATATGCGCCCCTTTCTGTGTGCCGTTCGATCACCACACCGTTAAAGGGCGCCAGAACACGGGTCCGTTTCAAATCAATTTCGGCCAGCGCCAGGCTGGCCTGGGACTTCGCGACCGCGGCTTCAGCTTCCGCCTGTTCGGACCGCAGGCGCGCCACTTCCTTCTTTTTGTCATCCAGGCGCGCCTGGGAGAAAGCCGCAGATCCTTTCAACCGCTCAAGTCGTTTCTGTTCCTGCAGTGCCAGGCCCAGCGCCTCTTTCGCGGTCGAGAGCTCGGCGCGGCTCTGCTTGACAGCGGCCGCCTCAAGATTCCGTTCCTGAGTGATAACCGCATCATCAAGACGAATCAGCACCTGTCCCGCTTCTACACGCTCCCCGACCTCGACCTCTACCGCCGCAACCGGGCCTGCGGTCAGGCTGGAAACCACACCGCGCTCACGCGCAACAAACCGCCCGATCACCGGCATGGTCTGGGACAAGGGCTGGCTGATCACCGTATCCACATCCACAAGGGCAGGAAATCCCTTGCCCTGCGCCAGTGCCGGGGCAGCAAACAGCATTGCGACCGCGGCAACCGTGGCCACCCCCATCACCCGTTTCAATCCAGATACCGTCATCATCCCATCCTTCACTGACCCGTTCCACACGGATATTATCCACCTATTATATGTCATTTACTCTGCCCCGGCACAAATCCGGGTCAACAGGCCTATTCCCGCCCCATCAGCGCCTGGATATGCGCTGCTGCAGACCGTCCCAGCGCGGCGAGATCATAGCCCCCTTCCAGGGTTGAAACGATCCTGCCCCCACAACATTCATCCGCCACGGCCATTAATTCCTGCGTCACCCAGAAATAGTCGTCATCCGTCAAAGCAAGCTGGGCCAGGGGATCATCCCGATGGGCATCGAAACCGGCCGAAATGAATATCAGGTCCGGCCGGTGTTCTTTCAATGCCGGAAAGATCCTACCCTGGTACGCCGCGCGAAATCCATCGGATCCCGTATGGGGACTTAAGGGCACATTCAAAATATTGCCGGCCACCCCGGTTTCAAAATCCCGCCCTGTTCCCGGGTAAAGGGGGCTTTGATGGCTCGAGGCATAAAACCAATCAGCCTCCCCCTCGAACATCGCCTGGCTGCCATTGCCATGATGCACGTCAAAATCCACTACCGCCACCCGGTCGACCCCATATATGGCCCTGGCATGGGCCGCACCGACCGCGACATTATTGAACAGACAAAACCCCATGGCCCGGTCCGGTTCCGCATGATGGCCCGGCGGCCGGACCAGACAAAAGGCGTTTTGATCCTCGTCCTTCAACACCGCATCCACCGCCGCTGTGACCGCACCGGCCGCACGAAGCGCCGCCTCGCCCGATCGCGGACACAGGCTGGTATCCACATCCAGCATATGCCGCCCGTCATCGGGCACAGCATCCAATAGGTCATCCACATAGCGGCCCGGATGCACAAGACGGATCGTCGCGCGATCCGCCAGCGGCGCCTCCCGGCGCTCCAGATCCTGAAACTCCTCACCTGACAAAGCCTGCAGTATCGCATCAATCCGGGCTGGCTGTTCCGGATGGCCCGCCCCCATATCATGGCGGCGGCAATTATCATGCGTGAATAACAAGGTCATTTTTGCCCCCTCCCCCAAGGACTCTCTGCCCGGCAAAAGGCCGAGCCCGAAAAATGCGACCCGCGTCAGAAAAATGCCGGACGAGTGTAGCAATAAACCGCTGAAACAAAAGCGGAATTTAATTTTAAATATAATGATTGCGCCAGCCTTCCATGTCCCGGTTAAAAAACCTTGCACATGAAGGGCATAACCATCTTGGCCTCACTGGAGAGAGGCATTACACTCGCCGCCTGTTTCAGATCCGGAGTTCTATAAAATGGCAGATGCAATTCCCCAGGAAATTTCCGCGCTCAGTTTCGAAGACGCGCTCAAGCAGCTTGAAATGATCGTCAAAGACCTGGAAGGGGGCAACGTCTCCCTGGATGAATCCATCAATGCCTATGAACGCGGTGCCCAACTAAAGCGTCATTGTGAAACCAAACTGGCGGAAGCCCGGATGCGGGTGGAGAAAATCTCCCTCGATTCCAACGGCAAGGCCCAGGCCGTTTCCGCCGAAATCGAATAATCAATCATCGCCTGACCACCGCACTGCTGGGCGGTTTCTCCTTTGTGATTCGCTCTATTGAAGGTATTGATGACGGATATGCTCACACTCAAAGATGCAATGGCCGCCGCGGCGGACAAGGTGGAAACCGAATTGGACCGGCTGCTGGCCGTCCATGAAGCGCCGGAACAGCAGCTGATCGCCGCCATGCGGCATGGCAGCCTGAACGGCGGCAAACGGTTCCGACCGTTCCTGCTGCTCGAATCCGCCAAGCTGTTTTCGGTCTCGCCATCCTCCGCGCTGCGCGCCGCCGCCGCGATCGAGCTGGTCCATTGCTATTCGCTGATCCATGACGACCTGCCGGCCATGGATGACGATGATCTGCGGCGCGGGTTGCCCACGGTTCACAAGCAGTTTGATGACGCAACCGCCATTCTGGCGGGCGACGCCTTGCTGACACTCGCTTTCGAAGTTCTTTCCCATCCGGACACCCACGCCAATGCCCGGATCCGCTGTGACCTGGTCCACGCCTTGGCACGGGCTTCCGGCGGCCATGGTATGGTCGGTGGTCAGATGATTGATTTGCGCGCCCAGGATCAGGAACTGGATATTCATGCCATTACCCGTCTGCAACGGCTGAAAACCGGCCGATTGATCGAATTTTCCTGCCGGGCCGGTGCCATTTTGGGCAACGCCCAGGAAAAAGCCAGCGAGGCCCTGCGCGGCTATGCCCAGGATTTGGGCCTCTGTTTCCAAATCGCAGATGATCTGCTTGATGTGGAAGGGCGCGAGGCGGAAACAGGCAAGGCGGTTGGCAAGGATGCAGGGGCAGGAAAAGCCACATTCGTTTCCATTATGGGCGTTGAACGCGCCCGCGATCAGGCCCGCATGCTGGCCGACCAGGCGGTTGACCATTTGGCGATTTTCGACGAAAAGGCTGATTTCCTCCGCGAAGTTGCCCGATTTGTCGTGGATCGTCGCAGTTGATTGGCAATTTGTTAAGGTAATTAGAGGCATTCTGCAGCCTCGCGTCCGGCCTCAGGGCCAAGGAGTCATAAGGTGAAACTGGAAACACCGGTACTGGATTTGGTCAACAGCCCCGAAGAGCTGCGCAAGCTGGATGAAAATCAGCTGCATGCTCTTGTTGACGACCTGCGGGCAGAGACCATTCATGCGGTGTCCCATACCGGCGGCCATCTGGGCGCGGGTTTAGGGGTCGTTGAACTGACAGTTGCGCTGCATTACCTGTTTGATACCCCACAGGACCGCCTGATTTGGGATGTGGGCCATCAATGTTATCCGCATAAAATCCTGACCGAACGGCGCGACCGTATACGCACCCTGCGCCAGGGCGGGGGCTTGAGCGGTTTCACCAAACGGGCCGAAAGCAAATATGACGCCTTTGGCGCCGGGCACAGCTCCACCTCTATCTCCGCCGGCCTCGGCATGGCGGTTGGCAAAAGCCTGGATGGCGAGCATGGCAATGTGATCGCGGTGATCGGCGACGGCTCGATGAGTGCCGGCATGGCCTATGAGGCAATGAACAATGCGGGCGCGATGAATTCCCGCCTGATCGTCATCCTGAACGACAATGATATGTCGATCGCGCCGCCGGTCGGTGCCATGAGCGCCTATCTGTCCAAGCTGCTATCGTCGAAATCCTATCTATCGCTTCGGGAAGTGGCGAAAAAGATTGCCCATAAATTCCCCGACCCCATGGAAAAAGCCGCTGCGCGCGCCGAGGAGTTTGCCCGCGGCATGATGACCGGCGGTACTTTGTTTGAAGAGATGGGCTTCTATTATGTCGGCCCGATTGATGGCCATAACCTGGATCATCTGCTCCCCGTGCTGCGTAATGTGCGCGACGGCGAAGAACGCGGCCCCTTCCTGGTCCATGTGGTGACCCAGAAGGGCAAGGG
Organism: Aestuariispira insulae; assembly: GCF_003385955.1. GTDB lineage: Bacteria > Pseudomonadota > Alphaproteobacteria > UBA8366 > Aestuariispiraceae > Aestuariispira > Aestuariispira insulae. Next base: position 531,515 of record NZ_QRDW01000002.1, on the reverse strand, counting down.
CTACGCCCCGGCGGAAGAAGCCGCCGATAAATATCACGGTGTTTCCAAATTTGATGTGGTCACCGGCACCCAGCATAAGGCCAAAGCCAACGCCCCCAGCTATACCGCCATTTTCGGCGAGACCCTGACCAAGCTGGCTGATGAGGATGACAAGATCGTCGCCATCACGGCGGCCATGCCATCCGGCACAGGACTTAACATTTTCGAAAAACGCCACCCCGACCGCACCTTTGATGTGGCGATCGCCGAACAGCATGCGGTGACCTTTGCCGCCGGGTTGGCCTGTGAGAGTTACCGCCCGTTCGTAGCCATTTATTCCACCTTCCTGCAGCGCGCCTATGACCAGATTGTCCATGATGTGGCGATCCAAAATTTGCCGGTGCGCTTTGCCATCGACCGTGCGGGTTTTGTCGGTGCCGATGGCGCGACCCATTGCGGGGCGTTTGATATTGCCTATCTTTGCTGCCTGCCCAACATGGTGGTCATGGCCGCCAGTGACGAGGCGGAGCTGGCGCGCATGACCGCGACCGCAGCCCATCATGACCAAGGGCCGATCGCCTTCCGCTATCCCCGTGGCGAGGGCGTTGGCGTCGATATTCCGGAAAAGCCGGAACCACTTGAAATCGGCAAGGGCCGGATCGTGCGCGACGGCAATACCGTGGCGATCCTGTCCTTTGGCGCCCGGTTGCAGGAAAGCCTGAAAGCCGCAGAAGAACTATCGGCCCGGGGCATCAGCACCACGGTGGCCGATGCACGCTTTGCCAAACCGCTGGATGAAGACCTGATCCGTGAACTGGCAGAAAGACATGATGTCCTGATCACGATTGAAGAGGGCTCCATTGGTGGTTTTGGTGCACTTGTCACCGATTTCCTGGTGAAGAATGACCTGACACAGGGGCTGAAAGTCCGGCCGCTTTACATGCCGGACATGTTTTTGGATCATGACAAGCCGGACGTCCAATATGCCAAAGCCAGCCTGGATGCTGCGGCCATCTGTGACGCCGCGCTTCAGGCCTTGGGAATCGAACAAGCGCTTGATACCAAAGACAAGAGGATCAGAAACTGATCGCTTCTGCCGACAGATCATTGCATTTCAAGGCTGCCTTCCCTTCATTTGGGGATAGTCTCGCTTTCCGCCATGGGGTGAAATGACCCGAAAGAGCCTGCGCCTCGTTTATCTTCTTATCGGCTTCATCGCTGTGGGCCTTGCCTTTGTCGGCATCCTGCTGCCGATCATGCCGACGGTCCCGTTTCTGATCGTGGCACTCTGGGCCTTTTCCAAAAGCTCCGAGAAATTCCATAACTGGCTCTACAGCCATAAATCTTTCGGCCCGATCCTGCGCGACTGGGATCAATATCGTGTCGTGCCGATCTGGGGAAAAATCTGGTCCAGTGCCGCCATGGCCGGATCCCTGGTGATGATGATCTTCCTGTTCAAGGTGCCGCTTTGGGCGGTTTCCTGCGCCGCCGTCGTGATGGCCGCCATTGCCTGGTATATCCTTAGCAAACCCAGCCGCAAGCCGGACGGTGCCCAGAGCCAGGCGGCCCAAACCCCCGCCGATTAAAAGGGCACTCTTTGTTTTTTGCCCTTCTGAGATTCGGAAATACCAGCTTCTATCTATATTCCGCCAAGGCACGCTGAAACGGATCTAACGGGACTATGTCGGCTGTTATCCGAAGGTGTTTGGTGAACAGTATCTGGGTTACTGAGCAGTGATTCTGGCATTTTCTCCCTCTTTACAATTTTGATCACATTCTGCTAGCCTGCCCGGCCCGGCAAAACGCCCGGACTCGTTTCAACCCTAGCAAAAACTGTTTGTCCCTCTTGTTTAAGGAGTCAGGTCATGACTGCGCCTGCGCCCCTCTATTCTATGTTCGGTTCGCCCCTTGGCGAAGCGCGCGGGGAAGTGCGTCGCCTGCTCGGGATTTCCTGGCCTCTGGCATTGAGCTATGTCGGCCATATCGCCATCGGCACCACTGATGTTTTGATGATCGGGCGACTGGGTGCAGAAGAGTTGGCCTCTTCCGCCGTTGCAATCAGTGTCTATTACGGATTTTACATGTTTTGCATGGGCGTGGTGATCGCAGTGACACCGCTTGCCTCCCAGGCCCTGGGTGCCGGCGATCCGCGCATGGCGCGCCGGGCAGTTCGCCAGGGAATTTGGGTCGCTTTGACATTGGCGGTTCCTGCCATGATCCTGCTCTGGCAGATTGACTGGGTCTTGAACATTTTGTTCCAGGATCAGCGCCTGATCGGCCGGGCCACCGGCTATATGCATTTCTTCATGTGGGGCATGGTCTTCACCCTGATGTATGATGCCATGCGCTGTTTCATGATTGCGCTGGGCCGGGCACGCCCGACACTCTATATCACGATTGTGGGCATCATTTTGAATGCAGTGCTGAATTACGGTCTATTGTTCGGCAATCTGGGCCTGCCGGAAATGGGGCTACCGGGCGCGGGGCTGTCCAGCCTGCTGGTTAATGCCACCATGTTCCTGATCTGCCTGTCGATCCTCTATACCCGTCTGCCCTATCGGCGTTATCACATATTGGGTCGTCTCTGGCGTCCGGATTGGTCCCTCTATCGTCAGATTTTTAAGCTTGGTGTTCCAATCGGCATCGGCTTCATGCTGGAACAGGGCATGTTTTCCGCCGCCACTCTGACCGCGGGCAGCATCGGCCCCAATGAAACCGCTGCCCATGCCATCGCCATGAATATTGTCACTGTTGCCTTCATGATCGCCTCCGGCCTGGCCGAAGAGGGGCTGATTTCCACTGGCACCCTACTGGCGGGCCTGTTCAGCCCGATCGAGGTCGCCGCCCATGCCATTGCGCTGCAATGGATATCAATTGCCTATATGGTGGGGCTCGGTTTTTCCGGTGCCGCCAGCACGCGGGCGGGCTTTTTCATGGGCCGCAAAGATGTCTCCGGAATTCGCCGGGCGTGCCTGAGCTCGCTTTTCATGGCGCTTGGCTTCATGGGCTGTTTTGCCCTGCTCTTCACCTTTTTTCCCTATGAGCTGTCCCAGGTTTTCCTGGATCCGGAAACCCCTGACGCTCAGCAGGTATTGATGCTGGCGGCATCATTGCTCGCGGTCGCGGCCCTGTTCCAGATCACGGATGGCCTACAGTTGATCATGGCCGGCACCTTGAATGGCATTTCCGATATGCTGGCCGCTTCCATGATCGGGCTGGTCTGTTATTGGGGCATCGGTATCAGCGCCGCAGTTCTCTTCGGCTTTTATCTGGAGGCCGGTGTGATCGGAATCTGGTGGGGCATGGCACTGGGCTTGGTTACCGCGGCGCTCGCCTATATGATCCGCTTCTATTTCAAGACTGCTGATGAGCGATTGTTCGATGACTGAGACTGCCAAACCTGCCAAGCCCAAGAAAATCCGTGTCGACCAGTTACTGGTGGATCGCGGTCTGGTGGAGACCCGCACGAAGGGCCAGGCCCTGGTGATGGCGGGTAAGGTCTTTAGCGGCGAACAAAAGATAGCCAAACCCGGTGACAAGCTCGCCGATGACAAACCGCTTGAAGTGCGTGGCCAGGACCATCCCTGGGTCAGTCGCGGCGGGTTGAAACTGGAAAAGGGCTTGCATGAATTTGACCTCGATCCAACGGGCCTGATCGCTGTGGATGTCGGGGCCTCAACCGGTGGGTTCACCGATGTGCTGCTGCAAAATGGCGCGACCAAGGTTTATTCGGTCGATGTTGGCCGCGGCCAGTTGCATTGGAAACTGCGCACCGATGACCGGGTTGTGGTGATGGAATCCACCAATGCCCGGACATTGGATGCAGAGACCGTACCCGATCCAATTGATGCGGTTGTCTGCGATGCCAGTTTCATCGGCCTGGAAAAAGTGCTGCCCGCCGCCCTCGCATTGGTCAAACCCGGCGGTTGGCTGTTGGCCCTCATCAAGCCGCAGTTTCAAGTCGGCAAGGGACAGGTTGGCAAAGGCGGTGTTGTCCGGGATCCGGCCCTGCATCAACAAGCCTGTGACGATGTGCGCGACTGGCTGAACAGCCTGGACGGCTGGTCGGTTCAGGGGCTGACGGAAAGTCCGATCACCGGGCCGCAGGGCAATGTGGAATTTCTCATCCATGCCAAACGATCGTGATTCTCGAAACCCGATCCCGCAAAAGTGACCAACTTACCCCTTGGCCGGGGACAAGAATCACCGCTAAAATTCCAGATATCAATCGGTTAGGAGGTTAATTTTTATGGATCTGTCGCGCTTCAAGGGAATGAAGATCCTGGTCGTGGACGATCATGAACCCATTCGCCGGCTGATCCGATCCATCCTGAAAACCGTTGCGGTCGCGCATATCCGAGAGGTTGGCGACGGTCGTGAAGCGATCAAGGTGCTGACCGATTTTGCGCCCGACATGGCGTTGGTTGATATCCGCATGAAGCCCATGGGCGGGATCGAATTTGTCCAGATGCTGCGCAACAGCGACGGCAAGGATGGATTGCCGCGTGATCTGCCCATCATCATGGTCACCGGGGTTGAGGATGAGACCGCCATTATGGAGGCACTTAAATCCGGGGCTGATACCGTGGTGACCAAACCAATCATGCCCAAGGCATTATTGGAACGTATGTCAATTGGTTTGGACAATGCCGAAAAACGCATTGCCATCGCCAGCAAGGCCGCCTCGGATTAACCGAGATTTAACACGCCCCTGTTTCCTGCAGGTGGTTATATTCTCACCCGACCTGCCTTATATTCTTTTCTGGATCATCAACCAATCTAGCCGGGGGTCCCATGCCGCAACCTGACCATATTCATATCCTGCCCATTCCCGAAACCGGCGAGTTGGACGCGGACTTGCAGAAATATCTCTCGATCTGCGAGGAAAAACTGGGTTTGGTGCCCAATGTGTTGAAATCCTATTCCTTCCGCCCCGAACGTCTGCGCAAATTCATTGACCATTATAATGAGGTCATGCTGGCGGAATCGAAACTCAGTAAACTGGAGCGGGAAATGATTGCCGTGGTGGTGAGCAGTTGCAACCGCTGTTACTACTGCCTTGTCGCCCATGGCCAGGCCGTGCGGGAACTGAGCGGCGATCCGGAACTGGGGGAAATGCTTGTGATGAATTATCGGGTGGCCCCGCTGGAGGCTAAACAGCGTGCGATGCTGGATTTTGCCTGGAAAATGACCGAGACGCCCGCGGCGACCACCGAGGCCGACCGGCAGGCGCTCCTATCTGCTGGCTTTGATGAAGAATCCTATTTCGACATTTGTGAAACCATCGGTTTTTTCAACTATACCAACAGGATGGCACATGGATTAGACATGATGCCGAACCGCGAATACCACACAAAAAACCGGTAACACGAGACCTTTAACGCCCTTCGGCAATAATACCAACTCAAGGAATGAAGACCCATGGCAAAGTTCGGCCGTTTTTTCCTCTGGCTCTTCGCATCGATCGGCGCATTGGTGGCGCTCGGTCTGGCGGGGATTATTGTGGCGGCCACCCGGTTTCAGCCAGCGGCCCCGGAAGTCCCGGACAAGACCGTGCTGATGCTGGACTTGTCGACCCCGCTCAGTGAAAAGCGCGACAGCGGCGGCTTCCTGCCCTCTTCCGTCCAGGAACCTGTTTTACTGGATGTAATTGAAGCCCTGGAGCATGCCCGGAACGATGATCGGATCGAGGCTGTCGTGGCAGAATTGGGCCAGACCGGGCTTGGTGTCGGCAGAACCCAAGAATTGCGTGAGGCGATCTCTCGATTCCGCGAGTCCGGGAAACCGGCGCTGATCTATTCGGAAGATCTGGGCAGTTTCGGTGGGGGCATGCTTGATTATTACCTAGCCAGTGCCTTTTCGGAAATCTGGGTTCAACCCTCCGGCGGTGTCGGCCTGACCGGCCTGGCCCTGGAAAGCCCCTATTTCGCCGGGGCTTTAGAGAAACTGGACATCACCCCGCGTTTTGAACAACGCCATGAATATAAAGGCGGCGCGGAATCCCTCACCAGAACCGGCATGTCCCTGCCGGTTCGGCAAAGCATGGAGCGGATGGTCGACGGCTGGATGGCCCAGATCGTACGCGATCTGGAAACGGACCGGCCCAAATTGACCGGCCAAGTTACCAGCCTGATCGATAACGGCCCTTATCTAGCGCATGATGCCTGGACCACCGGCCTTGTGGACAAACTGGCTTATCCGGATGAATGGGAAACGGAAATCCGCAATCGGTTCAATATGGACCTGTTGGATGCCATGACGGTTGGCGAATATCTGGCCGCCAACGGGTTCCAGCCAAAGGATGAAAACGGCAACTTCCGACCGGCAACTCACATTGCCCTGATTTACGGTGTCGGTACCATCATGCCGGACGAAGGCGGCGACGGTGCCTGGAATGACAGTACCTTTGGCCCCTATGAAGTGGCCCAGGCCCTGCGCGAGGCCCGCGAGGATGCCACCATCGAAGGGGTTTTGATGCGCATTGACAGCCCCGGCGGTGCCTATCCCCAGGCGGACATGGTCTGGCGCGAGATCAAACAGTTGCGGGACGCGGGCAAGCCCGTGGTTGCGGTTATGGGGGATGTTGCCGCCAGCGGCGGTTATTTTGCCGCCATGGCCGCCGATTATGTGGTGGCCCGGCCTGGCACGGTCACCGGATCAATCGGCGTCTATTCCGGTAAATTCGTCACCGAAGGCCTATGGAATAGCCTGGGCATTCAGTGGGACCGGGTGCAAAGCGGCCGAAATGCCGGCATGTGGAGCATGGTTTCCGACTTCACCCCAACCGAATTGGCCAAATTCAGAGAGTTTCTGGATTTCGTTTATCAGGATTTCACCAGCAAGGCCGCGAAGGATCGGGAATTGAGCATGCCTCAGATTGACAAAGCTGCCCGTGGCCGGATCTGGACCGGGGAAGATGCCATTCAGATCGGCCTGGTTGATGAATTGGGTGGCATGGCCGAAGCAGAGCGCGCACTCACCCGGCTGATGAATTTGAAAGAAGACAGCCCGCTTTCCAGGACGGTCCTGCCCGCTCAGCCAAGCGCGCTGGAACGCCTGGAGATGCTTCTGGGATCTGACGACCCGCTGCAATGGATCGCCACCAAAGCGATCCACCAGACGGTAAAAAGCCAGGCCGAATCAGTGCTGGGAGATCTGAGCGCCTTCACCCCACAGGCCGGCCTGGTTCAGATGCCGCCCATGCGGGTTGCTGACTGACATCCGGTTCCTATCCGGAACAAGTTTTCCAGGCAAAAAAAGGGCGGCTGTAATCAGCCGCCCCTTCTTCATTCTATTGGGTCCGTCCGGACTTAGCCGATGGTCTGACCGTCCTCACGGGCAATCGCGACAATCGAGGAGCGCGGCGTTGTATCACCACCATCCGGGAAATGACTGCCGGTGTCTTTTTCACCCGGATGCTGAATCCCGATGAAGAGCGTGCGACGGTCTGCGGACCAGGTGATCCCGGTAACCTCACAGCCTTTCGGTCCAACCAGGAAACGTTTGATTTCGCCGGTTTCCGGATCACCAACCAGCATCTGGTTGTTGCCCTGACCTTCGAAATCGCCTTCGTTTTTATAGTTGCCGTCGGTTTGGATCCACAGCAGGCCGGTGCTGTCGAATGCCAGACCGTCCGGGCTGTTGAACATATTATCTTCATTCACATTTGCAGACCCCTTGCGATCATCCTTGTGAACTTTCGGGTTGCCGGCCAGGACGAACAAGTCCCAGGTGAATTTGTCAGCGGAATGGTCTTCATTCATCGGTTCCCAACGAACGATCTGACCATATTTGTTGGCTTCGCGCGGGTTGGCCGCATTGACGGAGGTGTCATCGCCACCGGCATTGGGCTTTTTGCCACGGTTTTTGTTGTTGGTCAGGCAGCAATAAGCCTCAACCTTGTTCGGGTTGGCGGAAACCCATTCCGGACGGTCCATTGTGGTGGCTTTCACAGCCGATGCGCCCATGCGGGTATGGATGCAGATCTCGGCCATGTCCTTCATGCCGGTGGTGGTCGGGGTCAGGGCCAACCATTCACCCGTGCCGTCATCGTTGAATTTCGCGGCATAAAGGGTGCCTTCTTCCAACAGTTTGGAATGATCACCACCCACCGTGTATTTGTCTTTGGAAACAAAGCGATAGAGATACTCACCGCGTTCATCATCGCCCATGTAGACAACCACATGGCCGTTGCTGGCCACAACCAGTTCGGCATTTTCATGCTTCAGGCGGCCAAGGGCCGTGCGTTTTTTCGGGGTGGATTTCGGATCCATCGGATCGATTTCCACGATGTAGCCGGCGCGGTTCGGTTCATTCACGTTTTTGGAGATGTCGAATCGCTCATCGGTCATCGCCCAGTTATAGCCCCAGTCCTTGTGACTGACGCCATAGCGCTTCAATGCCGCCGGAATTTCGAAATTCTCGTCCGAGGAAGAGAAATAACCGTTAAAATTCTCTTCACAGGTCAGATAGGTGCCCCACGGTGTGCGGCCGTTGCCGCAGTTGTTCCAGGTGCCAAGAGACTGGGTACCGGTCGGATCCGCCTTTGTTTTCAGCAGGTCATGGCCCCGGGCCGGACCGGTGATTTCCATGGGGCTGTCAGCGGTGATGCGGCGGTTGAACGGCGAATCCTTCAGAACTTCCCATTTGCCATCCTTGGAAACCACTTCCATCACGGTCACACCATGTGCCGCCTTGCCTTTGCGCACATCATCAGCGGTTTCCGGCAGTTTGCTTTCCCGGTTGCCATAAATGATATCACGGTTGGTATATTCGTTGTTGACCGCCAGAATGTTACGGCCCTGATTCTGGAACAGCGCCATGCCATCGGTATTGTCGCCAAACGCCAGTTCCTGGCTGCTGCCGGTGCCGCGGCTCGCCTGATTGAATTCCTCGCCGTTGCTCCACAATGGCTGGCCCCAGCTGGCCAGGACATGCCATTTGTAACCCGCCGGCACAGTGATGGTATCAAGCGAATTGGCTGCAACCTGATCGAACGCCAGACGGGAGGTCGCCGCTTCAGCGGAACGGGTCAGTGCCGTGCTGCCCAACAGACCTGCGGCCGCGCCCATGGCCAAAGCACCGCCCAGGAAGTTACGACGGCTCATGCGGGCCTCTACGACACGATCGAAATCGGTTTCCGCCGGCGGCGGGTTCACCGCCTCATCAAAATCATCGATGGATTCGTATTTGAAATTCTCGCTGGTCATAGTCCTCTACCCTTGATCGCTGGGATGATGCCTTGTTTTTAATGCGATATTCCTGCGGAACATCCCGAGGCACCTGTGAATGGAATTGCGAGACGATAGAGGTGATCATTTACAGTTTGATTACCGTTTTTTTACCACAGTTCGACAGCCGCCTTTTTCTGTGGTCAGCTATTCATGAAAAAGGCTGAGGTGGCCTCATCAGCAGGGAAGAAGGATTCGATCTTGATTTCCTGCAAGCTGATATCCTGAGGCGTGCCAAGAGTGGCCAATGTGGTGAAGAAACTCAGCCGGTGACCTTCTTTCTCAAAGTCGATGGTCATCATCGGCACTTCCCAGTCGCCAGGCGCTACTTGCCGCCAGTTGCGGGGGACACCACGATAGGAGGCCAACTCATCCACCAGTTCCTGCAACTCGTCATTGCCACCCAGCGCATGAACGTCACCCTGCATCCGGCGCAAAAGTTTGACCGCGACTTCCTCCCAATTGACAACATAACGGCGATAGCCGTCCGGCTTGAACAGATTATGCATCAGATTGGCACCGTCTTCGGGCAGATTCTGTACATGATCAACATCATAAAGGAACATCAGCATCTTCAAGGCCCCGCTATTGGCCCGGACCAGATTGCATCCGCCATCCATCACCACGGCAGGAAAGGGTTCATGGGCCTGCAGGATCATGTTCAATGCCTGATCGACCATTTCCAACTCCGGAGCATCCAGGCTGCTTTCCTTATATTGCGGGGCAAATCCTGCCGTCATCAGCATCTGATTGCGATCCCGCAGCGGGATATTCAATCCTTCGCACAAGGTCAGCACCATGGACAGGCTGGGCCGGTTGCGCCCGTTTTCCAGGAAGCTGATATGTTTCTGGCTTACGTCACAGCGCATTGCCAGCTCAAGCTGGCTGACGCCATGTTTGGCGCGCCAGGATTTAACAAGATTACCGAAATTGCTCATCATCATGCCCCCTTTATGCCCGCCTATACGTAATCAAGACAATAACCCGACAGGTAATTGAGATCATACCCTCCTCCGGTTAGCAATAGCACAATCTTCATTAATCCAAGGATTTAACAGGATGAATACAAGTGAAAAAACCCTTTTGAGAAAAGCCCTTTATGCCAATTCATCCTTCTCCCTGGTTTCCGGCCTGATCTTCCTGACCTTGCCGGCAGTGCTGGCGGAATGGTTTGTGGCAGAAGAATTCACTCTTTTCGCCGCCGGTCCGGCAGATGTCATTCGGATCATGGGTTTCCTGATCCTCATTTTTGCAAGTCTGGTTTTTGCCGCCGCCCGGCAAGGGAACATGGCACCGCTCTGGTCGAAGCTGATTATCGCCGCCGATTTCAGCTGGGTGCTGGGCAGCGCCGCCTTGATTGCCTTGGCGCCCGATTATCTGACCCTGGCCGGACTAACCTTCACTGCTGCGGCTGCGCTTGCCGTCCTGGCCTTCGCCTTGGTTCAGATCTCCGGCCTGCGCCAGCTTGTCAGTGAAAGCCCAGCCTCTGTCCGACCTCACCCAGGCTTGCCTCAATAATATCTAGGGCGAGATCCATCTCGCTCTGGCTGGTGACCAGGGAGGGGGTGAAGGTGAGGACATTGCCCATGGTGGTCTTGAAGCTGAGCCCCTTGGCCAGGGCGGCATACAGAACCTGATCCGCTGCCTCTCCGGCCGGTGCCCGGCTGTCCCGATCCATGACCAATTCCACTCCGAATAAGAAGCCCCTTCCCCGGACATCCCCGATAAGCGCATGGCGCTGCCGCATTTCGCGCAACCGTTCCAGCGCATAGCCGCCCAGTTCCGCCGCATGCTCGACCAGGCCTTCTTCCTCGATAATCTCGATCGTGGTCAGGGCCGCCCTGGTGGTGACCGGATTTTTCTCATGGGTGTAATGGCCGATGGCATAGTCGCCGGTGACATCCAGCTCCGGCTTTGCCACCACCGCCGAGATTGGCAGCATGCCGCCGCCCAGCGCCTTGCCCAGCAGCAGGATGTCCGGCACCACGCCTTCATATTCACAGGAAAACATGCGTCCGGTCTTGCCCAGGCCCGTCGGGATCTCATCAAAGATCAATAAGGTGCCATGATCATCACAGGCCTGGCGCACCGCCTGCCAGAAACCCGGATCGGGTATATAGGGCACCGCCCGGGTCGGCTCTGCGATGAAGGCCCCGATATCCCCTTCCTTTTCCAGGATATATCGGATCTGATTGGCGCAGATCTCCGCGCTGCCCTCGCGCACGCCCCAGGCATTGCGGTAATCGCCAAAGGGCGGCACATGTTCCGTGCCCGGCAACAACGGCCCGTGGCGGCCGCCGCGGAACATTTCTTCCCCACCGACCGAGCTGGCCCCAAACCCGGCCCCATGGAACGCATCCCAGAAACTTAATGTCTTGAACCTCCCGGTTTTCATCCGCGCGATCTTGAGCGCGATCTCTACCGCGTCTGATCCACCGGTGGCAAACAGCACCTTGGACAAATCCCCCGGCGTGATCGCGCCCAATTTCTCTGCCAGAGTCACCGCCGGTTCACAGGTAAACCGCCTAGGGGCAAAAGGCAGATCCGCCATCTGTTTCGTCACCGCCTCGATCAGCCTTGGATGGCCATAGCCGATATGATGGACATTGTTGCCGTGAAAATCCATGTAACGGCGACCCGACGCATCCTCGATCCAGATACCCTCCGCTTTCTTTATGACCGAAAGACAGGGGGTGGAAACGGATTGATGCAGAAAAGCCGCCTCATCCCGGTCCAGCAGCGCCCTTGCCTCCGGCTCAATATAATCCGCCGCCCAGGTGGCCCGGTTGGGGGAAGAGTTCACATCGCCTTCGGCACCGGCGGGGGCCGTATCTTCCTGCATCATACAAATCCTTTCATCGGGAGGGTTTGTGGAAATGCAGTCTTGCGGAAAGAATTCACATAAGACAAATTGATTTAAGTTATTTAAATTATAATTTGAAATTATTCATGAACCTGACCCAGCTCAAAGCTTTTCATGCGGTGGCAAAATCCGGCAGCTTCACCAGGGCCGCGGAACGGCTGTGTATCAGCCAGCCGGCAGTGACCGCCAGTATCTCCGCCCTGGAAGAGCGCCATGGTGTGCCCCTGTTTCACCGGAGGGGCCGCAAGATAAGCCTGACCCATGCGGGCGATCATCTGCTTGGGATTGCCGAGCGCCTGTTCGCCCTGGAAGAGGAAGCCGCGGATTATCTCGAAGGCGCGCAGGATCTAAAAACCGGCAAGCTGCGCCTGGCCATCGGCAGCCCTTATGGCATAGCGCCGTTGCTGAAACGGTTCCGCAAGCGCTATCCCGGCATCGAGATACAGCTTCTGCCCGGCAATTTCCAGAATGTTGAGGAAATGCTGCTGGCCGAACAGGCCGATCTTGCCATCCAGACCGAAGCCCCCGAAATGGACGGCATCACCCGCCTTCCCTTCCAACAGCATCAATTGATCGCCTTTTGCCATCGCGATGATCCCATGGCCGCACAAAACGGGCCGATCAATCTGTGGCAATTGGAACAGGCAACTTTGATTTTGAGGGAAAAAGGGTCCGTAACCCGTCGATTGTTTGAAGAGGCTACCAAGCAACACGATTTCACCCCACACAGCGTCATCGAAGCCGGCAGCCGGGAAACGGTCGAAGAACTGGTGCGCCAGCGGCTGGGGATTGGGATCGTCTTATCAGGTGAGCTTCCAGAGGACGACATCTTGCACCCCCTGCCCTTGGTGGAACCTAAACAAGAAATCACTGATTATCTTCTCTATCTGGATCGCAGGCATGCACTTTCCTTACTGCGTGCCTTCCTGGATCTGGTGCAGTGATCAGCCGACAGAACGAGCCTCCCGCTCCACCTGGACCCGGTTCCTCGCCACCTTCTCAACCATTGCTCTGAGCGCAAAGGGCCTTTTATCATGTCGGCCGCTCCAGGCGATGATTTCGATCATCACCGGTGCCAGATCCCGGCCCTTTTTCGTCAGGCGATAGCGGTAACTGCGGCGGTTCTCAGGATCCTGTTCCTTTTCCAGGATCCCTTCGGCCTCGAGATGTTTCAACCGATCCGCCAGGATATTGGTGGAAATGCCTTCCTCCATCTCCAGGAATTCGCCATAGGTGGATTTGCCGTTGAACATCAGTTCCCGGATCACCAGCAGGCTCCATCGGTCACCGAAGGTATCCAGTCCAAAAGCGACCGGACAGCCGGATTGGCGTTGTTTGTCAGTGTTTCTCATATCCAACAGATATTTATTTTAATTGCAAAATGCAAGTATTTCTGCGGATTTCCCGTTCCCATACGGGCGAACTCCCCGATTACTGGCAATTTATCACTTGCATTTTGAAAGCAATCGCCCAACATTTAATTAACTTGCATTTCGCAAGCTTTTATCAAACCGACAGATAGAACGGGATTTTCTCACATGACTGACAATGAAAAATCAAATGATCTGAACCGCCGCGAAGCCCTTGGCTTGATTGCCGCCTCGTCTGCGGCGGCGGTGACGGTCGGCTCAGTGTCGATCCTTGGTTCCAACGCCGCAAGTGCTGTTGGCATTTCCTCTGCCGCCAGCACCCCCGGTGCCTTTGTTTATACCGAAGTCCAGATTTCTGTCCCGTTTGATCAGGCTCCCTGGCCGAAGATCAACGAAGACATCAAAAAACAGCCGGGCTTCCTGAACAAAACCTGGCTGTCAGGCGTGAAAACCAATTCCCTTGGCGGGATTTATGCCTTCGACAGCATTGAAAATGCGCAGAATTTCGTCACCGGCTATTTTCCGGAGGAAGCCGGCAGCTTTGATGCCGCCCATAACACCCGCGTCTTTGATGCCCCTATTGTTCGCGAAGCCAGCATGGATCTGGGATCACCATTCTTCGGTGTTGAACCATCGGCAAAGCCAGGGGCATTCGTCTATACGGAAGTACAGCTCAACATGCCCTTCAAGAGGTTTCCCTGGGCAAAGCGCAACCGGATCCTCAAACAGGAGCCCGGCCTGATCACCAAGACCTGGCTGAGCGGTTTGCATACCAACACCATCGGCGGCATCGATGCTTTTGATACAGTGGAAAATGCCAAAGCCTTCGCCCTGAAAAGCTTTCCGGAGACAGCGCGCAAGCTGAATGCCGCTTTCTATACAAGGGTCTTTGACGCTTCAGTTACCGAAACCGCCAGTCGTGATATGTATTCGCCTTTCTATGCCTGACGGGTTTGCTGGCGGTCTTTTGTGGGCCGCCAGCCTCTTAACGCCGCTGGCGGGCCATGAAGGCCAGGCGTTCGAAAAGATGCACATCCTGTTCGTTCTTGAGCAGCGCGCCATGGAGCGGCGGGATCGCCTTAGAAGGATCGGTCTCGCGCAGCACGGTCGGGTCGATATCCTGAACCATCAACAGCTTGATCCAATCCAGCAATTCCGAGGTGGAAGGACGCTTTTTCAGACCCTGGACCTCGCGGACCTCGAAAAACATATTCAAGGCTTCACGCAGAAGGGTCTTTTTGATGTCCGGATAATGGACAGCCACGATCTTGGCCATAGTCTCGGCATCCGGGAACTGGATATAGTGGAAGAAACAGCGGCGCAAAAAGGCGTCGGGGAGTTCCTTTTCATTGTTGGAGGTGATGATCACCAGGGGCCGCTGTTTGGCGACCACGCGCTGCTGGGTCTCATAGACGTGAAACTCCATCCGGTCGAGTTCCAGCAGCAGATCGTTGGGAAACTCAATGTCGGCCTTGTCGATCTCATCGATCAGCAGGATCGGCGCCTGATCGCGCTCAAAAGCCTCCCACAACTTGCCCTTGACGATATAATTACCAATGTCATGGACCTTTTCATCGCCCAGCTGGCTGTCGCGCAGGCGGCTGACTGCGTCATACTCGTAAAGGCCCTGCTGGGCCTTGGTGGTGGATTTGATATGCCACTCGATCAGATCGCGGCCCAGGCCCTTGGCAACCTGTTCGGCCAACACCGTCTTGCCAGTGCCGGGCTCGCCCTTGATCAGCAAAGGGCGTTCCAGGGTAATCGCCGCATTGACCGCAACCTTGAGGTCCTCGGTTGCCACATAATCCTTCGTGCCCTGGAACTGCATGCCCCTGCCCTTTTGTCTGATGCTTAACCTGCCATGGCCGCTTCGATGGCTTCCAGCGCCTTGCCGGCAACCGCCCCGTCCGGGCCACCGGCCTGGGCCATGTCGGGGCGGCCACCGCCACCCTTGCCACCCATGGCGGCAGAGCCCACACGGACAAGATCCACCGCGCTGAACCGGTCGGTCAGGTCATCGGTCACGCCCACCACCAGTGAGGCCTTGCCGTCATTGACCGCAGCCACAGCAATCACGCCGGAGCCCAGCTCTTTTTTCAAGGCATCGACCAAGGGTTTCAATTCCTTGGCCGGAACCCCATCCAACAGGCGGGTTGCATATTTTGCGCCATTGATTTCCTTGGCTTCGGGAGCGCTCGCCCCGCCGCCACTGCCTGCCGCGGCCAGTTTGCGGCGCAACTCAGAAACCTCGCGTTCCAGCTTCTTACGCTCATCCACCAGGCTGGCCACACGGGCCGGAACGTCGGCTTCCTGCGCTTTCAGGATGAAGGCCGTTTCCTTCAGGCTGGCTTCCTTGGCGTTGGCGAAATCAATCGCCGCCTGGCCGGTCACCACCTCGATCCGGCGCACGCCGGAGGCAATGGCAGCCTCAGAAATGATCTTGAAATAGCCGATGTCACCGGTACGTTTCACATGGGTGCCGCCGCACAGCTCGGTGGAATAATAATCCTTGCCGTCCGCCTCGGTTTCCAAGCCCATGGAGACAACCCGGACCTCGTCACCATATTTCTCGCCAAATAGCGCCATGGCACCAGCCTCGATCGCCGCATCCGGCGTCATCAAACGGGTGGCAACCTCGATATTGGCCCGGATCTGGGCATTGACGATGGCTTCGACCTCGGCAATCTGTTCCGGTGTCATGCCTTTCGGATTGGCAAAGTCAAAACGCATGAAGTCAGCCGCTACCAGCGAACCTTTCTGGGTCACATGCTCGCCCAGGACACGGCGCAGCGCTTCATGGGCCAGATGGGTCACAGAATGGTTGGCCCGCAGCCTTGCCCGATGATCGCCATCCACATGCAGGGAAAGCTCGTCACCGGTTTTGAAACCGCCTTTGACCACCTTGCCCACATGAAGATGCAGCTCACCCATTTTCTTCAGCGTGTCAGTCACTTCAAACAGCGCGCCATCGGGACCTTCGATATGGCCCTTGTCGCCCATCTGGCCGCCGGATTCGCCATAGAACGGGGTTTGACTGGCCAGCAGGATGGCTTCGTCGCCTTGGCTGATTTCTTCCACAGGCGCACCATCCTTGACGATGGCGGTGACAACACCTTCAGCCGTTTCGGTTTCATAGCCCAGGAATTCGGTCGCGCCGACCTTGTCCTGCACATCAAACCAGACCGCGTCGGTCGCCTGTTCGCCGGAGCCTTTCCATTTGGAACGCGCGGCTTCTTTCTGTTCTTCCATGGCGGCGTCAAAACCGGCCACGTCCAGCGCCCGGTTCTGGCCGCGCAGGATATCCTGGGTCAGATCAAGCGGGAAACCGTAGGTATCGTACAAGGTGAAGGCCACCCGGCCGTCCAGCGCCTGGCCATCGCCCAGCTTGGCGGTTTCGGCTTCCAGCATATGCAGACCGCGGTCCAGCGTGCGGCGGAAACCGGTCTCTTCCAGTTTCAGGGTTTCGGTGATCAGCGCCTCGGCCCGTTTCAGCTCTCCGAAATGCCCGCCCATCTTGTCAATCAGGCTCGGCACCAGTTTATGCATCAAAGGCTCCTGCGCGCCCAGCATATGGGCATGGCGCATACCGCGGCGCATGATGCGGCGCAACACATAGCCGCGGCCGACTTTGTCCGGGAGAACCCCGTCAGCGATCAGGAAGGCGGCCGAGCGCAGATGGTCGGCGATCACTTTATGACTGACCGCCTGCGGACCATCGGGGTCCACATTGGTGATATCCGCGCAGCTCTCGATGATATGGCGCAGCAGGTCGATATCATAGTTGTTATGTTTGCCCTGCAAGACGGCGGTGATGCGTTCCAGGCCCATGCCGGTATCGATGGACGGGTTCGGCAGGTTGACCCGGTTACCAGGGTTAAGCTGCTCATACTGCATGAAGACCAGGTTCCAGATCTCGATGAAGCGGTCGCCATCTTCATCCGGGCTGCCCGGAGGGCCGCCGGGGATGCCTTCGCCATGATCAAAGAAGATCTCGGTACAAGGCCCGCAGGGGCCGGTATCGCCCATCTGCCAGAAGTTATCCGAGGTCGGGATGCGGATGATCCGGTCGTCAGACAGGCCTGCGACCTTCTTCCAAATACCGGCAGCCTCTTCATCCTCGGAATAGACGGTCACCAGCAGCTTTTCCTTCGGCAGGCCATATTCGCCGGTCACCAGATCCCAGGCAAATTTGATCGCATCATCCTTGAAATAATCCCCGAACGAGAAATTGCCCAGCATTTCAAAGAAAGTGTGATGGCGCGCGGTATAACCGACATTTTCAAGATCATTATGCTTGCCCCCGGCGCGCACGCATTTCTGCGAGGTGGTCGCACGGCTGTAATCACGGGCTTCCTGGCCGGTGAACACATTCTTGAACTGGACCATGCCCGCGTTGGTGAACATCAGGGTCGGGTCATTCCGAGGCACCAGAGGTGAAGAATCAACGATCTCATGCCCGTGCTTCTGGAAATAATTCAGGAAAGTGGTGCGGATTTCATTTGCCGTGATCATGGCTGACACTACCGTTTCTGCTTAGTCTTGAGGCCTGTTTGCTTCGTCCTGCGTTTTTTGCCGCATCGCCGCAAATTAACGGGTTTAGTTACCCTGTCGCACAGCCACTGTCCAGCCCACCGCTGGGCATTGCCGTAAGAAATAGGCCCAGGATTAGAAATCTGCAAAAAAACGGGCCCGGAAATCCGGGCCCAGTGTGGCAAGGTCTTACCATACAAACTGATAAATTCATTGAGAGAGACAGGCTGTCAGTCTGCCGCAGCTATGACCGTTTCCTTCTCTTCCTCCGGGCGGACTTCCGACAGGAACCGGTCCACCTCATTGCGCAGGATATGCGATTGTTTTGAGAGCGCGTCTGAAGCATCCAGCATCTCCGAAGACATCTGCCCGGATTTGCCTGCCGCCTGGGTCACCCCGCAGATAACGCCCGAAACCTTTTCCGTGCCCTGGGCCGCCTGCTGGGTATTGCGGGCGATTTCCTGGGTTGTGACGGTCTGTTCCTGGACCGCCGCCGCAATGGCGTTGGAGATCTGACTGACATTATTCATGGTGAAGGAAATACCGTTGATCGCATCCACCGCATCCTGACTGCGGCCCCGGATCGTACGGACCTGGGCCGAGATTTCATCGGTTGCCCGCGCGGTCTGCCCGGCCAGGGTTTTCACTTCCGATGCCACCACGGCAAAGCCTTTTCCGGACTCACCCGCCCGGGCGGCCTCAATGGTGGCATTCAAGGCCAGCAGGTTGGTCTGTTCCGCGATCTCGGAAATCATCGCGACCACTTCCTGGATTTTCTCCGCAGCAACAGCCAGATCCCGCACGGTTTCATCGCTTTGACGGACCTTTTCCACCGCTTCGGACGTCACCCGTGTCGATTCCTGGACCTGACGGTCAATCTCGGCGATTGAGGCTGAAAGCTCCTCTGCAGCGGCTGCGACGGTTTGAACATTGCTGCTCGCCTCTTCCGCGGCGGACGCAACCGTCTCGGCCTGGCTGTTGGTCTGGGTGGCGGAAGCCGACATATGCTGTGCTGAATCCTACACCTGGCCGGAGGCCGCAGTCACGGCCGTAATAACCCCGCCGACCCTCTCATCAAATTCGTCGGCCATCTGGGCCATCCAAACCCGTTTTTCCAATTCAGCCGCTTTCTGAGCCAGTTTCCGGTCTGCCTCCAGTTTTTCCATCTGGATGGCATTTTCCTTAAAGACCTGAACCGCTTGCGCCATCTCCCCCAATTCGTTGGCATAATCGACGGCTGGGATCTCCACATGCTTATTACCGCCCGCCAGATCGGTCATCACGGCCGCCATATCGCGAATTGGGCGCGAGAAGCCCCGCCCGATCACCAGACAGAGCCCCATTACGAGCAATGCGGTAAGCGTCATGGAAACAGCGATAATCTGTTTGGTTAAGGCGGCATTGTTCTCCGCCTGCTGTTGGCTTGCCTGCAACCTTGCCTCGCTATCGGCCAAGAGAGCGTCAAACCGGGGTTCCGATTGCGCAAAAAGCGCGCTCAGCTTGCCGGTCTCCGCCTCCACCGTCAGGCGCAACGCCGCCAGCGCGCGAAAATCCTCCAGATAGCTTGCCATCAAACCGGCAATTTCAGCCTGATCCGCCTGAGGGATATCTGATCGGCTCAAGGCATCCAGAAACTCCGCCTCCCGCACGCCCATCCGATCGACATATTTAGGGTCAAGCCTCATCAGGAAATCCTTTTCATGCCGTCGCATCATCAGCATCACGACCGCCAACCGGTCATTTTCAAATGATTTCAGGCGGCTCTCCATATCATGGACCGAGGCGCGCAAGCTGCCACGCAGGCCCTCTTCCTCATTCAGGCCAATCCGGCTCCACACCGAGGCCACATTGGCAAATTGCGTCGCATAGGCCTCATAACCTTCCCGCACAGCCCTCAGCATGTCTATCGTTTCGCTGTCCCCTCCCCGATCATTGAGCCGACTTAGCTGATCGGCCATCTCTTTTGAAATCTCTGCGTGGCGGGCGATATATTTTTCATCCATCCGGATCAGGAAATCCTTCTCCGCACGCCTGGCATTCAGGAATTCATACCGTATCCCCGTAACAGCCTGCCGTTGTTCCATTGCCCTGTCTTGAAGATGTTGAACATTATCCAACTGACGTGAACTGAAAAAATAGACCGCGCCGATCAAGACAAAACCCGCCAAGGCACTAAAGCCGACAGACAGAATCTGTGCGCGTATTCCCGTGGATTTGAGAATAGACATTATCATTTCCCCAATAATCGGGTTCCGCCCGCTCCGCCCCAATTTCCCCGGACGGAGCAAACGGAACCTGCAGCCAATCCATAGAACGGGTGCATCCGGACCTGGGGGTCATAGAGATAAGGGACTTTCCCGTTCCTGACAGGGACATTCATCGACTCCTGTCTTCAACAAGCATTCTTACTTGTCATAAAATCGTAACATAAATCTACCCATGATAAAATTAGGATAATATCAACACCCCTTTAAAGAGTATTTCTTGCATATATCGGTCTCTTCATTTGTCTTATCCGGCCAAAGAAGCATGTCGATTTTCTTTACACATACTGTGACCGCTCTGATCGGTGCGGGTCAGAATTCCAGCAAATATGCGGCTTCCCAAATTAGGTATGGTCCTTGCTTTCTTTTCCGCAGGCTGCCTGACCAGGCAGATTGCCGGGGGCATCGGCACTAACAGGAGTATGGTATGAAAAAATTTGCACTGGCCTTGGTTGGGGCCATGCTGTGGGGTGGCGCGAGCCAGGCCGCCGTGGTGGATTTCACCAATCGGGGCAATGATGAGGATTTTTCCTTCATCTTTGATTTGGGCGATGGCTTAGAACTCGAGGCGATCGGCGGCGAAGGGGAAGGCCCAGACAATGGCGGCCCTTATCTCAGCTTTGAAGATATGTTCGACTGCGATTCCTGCGGTCCCAATGGGACTTCACTGACCCAGGGATTTGGCCTCGGCAGCGGGGAATCGGCGCTCGACACCCACAGTTCTGACGAAGATATCCTGCTGCTTTGGTTCTCAAAAGATGTACGCATTACCGGTCTGACATTCAGCAGCTTTGACCAGGATAACCAGGAAGATCCCGGCCAATCCGATATCGCCCATTTCTACACGGTTTCCTTCGAAGAAGAGACCATAGACCTGCTGGCAAGCTTTACCGGGCAGGATAATACCGGTGATCCGGAAAGCTTTGGTGGTTTCGATTTCACCGGCAGTCTGTTTGCCATCAGCGCCGCCGAGCTTGATGAAGGGGACTCCGATTTCTGGCTGGCCGCGGTCGAATATGACGTGATCGGCAATGTGCCTGCGCCCTTCGGTCTGTCCCTAATGCTTTTGGGACTGGCGGCCACTGGCGGCATACTGCGCAGGCGTGGCTAACCTTTTCCAATTGTTCCGGCAACGGGCAAATAAAAAAGGCGCGGTTGATAAGAACCGCGCCTTTTTTTCATTCATCCATCGGAGTTTATTTCGGAGCATCCGCCGGTGTCAGGTCCGCTTCCGCCTGCTCGGCCTCGGTCGGCCCTTCCAGCATGGCGCTGTCCAGGATCCCGGCATTCTCACGGATCTGGCGCTCAATCTTCTGGGCCATTTCCGTGTTTTCCTTGAGGAAGTTTTTGGCATTCTCACGTCCCTGGCCGATGCGCTGCCCCATGCAGGAGAACCAGGAACCTGATTTCTCCACCACACCAGCATTCACACCCAGGTCCAGCAACTCGCCGGTCTTGGAGAAGCCTTCACCATACATGATGTCAAATTCCACCTGACGGAAGGGTGGCGCCACCTTGTTCTTGACCACTTTCACACGGGTCTGGTTGCCGACAACCTCATCCCGGTCCTTAATCTGGCCGATGCGGCGGATATCCAGCCGGACGGAGGCATAGAACTTAAGTGCATTGCCGCCGGTAGTCGTTTCCGGGCTGCCGAACATGACTCCGATCTTCATACGGATTTGGTTGATGAAGATAACCATACAGTTGGAACGGTTGATGGAGCCGGTCAGCTTGCGCAGTGCCTGGCTCATCAGGCGGGCCTGCAGACCGACATGGGAATCCCCCATCTCGCCCTCCAACTCCGCACGCGGCACCAGGGCAGCCACGGAATCGATCACCAACACGTCGATCGCCCCGCTTCGGACCAGCGTATCGGCAATTTCCAATGCCTGCTCACCCGCATCCGGCTGGGACACCAGCAACTCATCCACATTCACTCCCAGCTTCTTGGCATAAACCGGATCAAGCGCATGCTCCGCGTCGACAAAGGCGCAGGTGCCACCTTTTTTCTGAGCTTCGGCCAAAACATGCAGGGCCAGCGTCGTCTTACCGGAACTTTCCGGGCCGTAGACCTCAATGATCCGACCTTTCGGCAGACCGCCGATCCCCAATGCGATATCCAGCCCCAGCGAACCGGTGGAAATCGCCTCGATATCCATGGCCTGCTGCTGGCCCAGTTTCATGATCGATCCCTTGCCAAAAGACCGTTCAATCTGTCCAAGGGCGGCTTCCAGTGCTTTTTGTTTATCCATGGTATCCTTATCCACCAAACGCAGTGCGGGTTGCGACATCACTCGCCCTCCTTTTGTCATAGGCCATATCAGCTTGCAACTGGGTCCAGCGTACACATTTTGTTCTCATTCTCAAGTTCTTTTTTTGTTCTCATTGAGAAATTGCGGAAAATCAAGCTCTTCTGCATGAAAGTCCAGTCAATCACATGGGTAAGGCGCAAAAAACAGCCTCATTCCCGAAGCGATTTTCAGAGATCCGGTCCACTTGTATTCCCGGTTTTTTGCGAATCGGTCTGCTGATCCAGCGCATCCTTCACCCGGGTCGCCAGCTGTTTCAGGCTGAAGGGTTTCGGCAGGAAATGCACATTCGGTAATTCCGCAACCTCTTTGGCGACCGAATCCTGAGTATAGCCAGAAATGCAGACCACCGGCAGGTCCGGCAACACTTTGCGGACATGGCGGATCAAGGTCGCCCCATCCACCCGGGGCATGACCATGTCGGTCACCAACAGATCAAATGTCTGCTCGCCCTCATCAATAATCTCGACCGCTGCCTCGCCGGTGCGGGCCTCCAGCACCTTATAACCCTTAGACCGCAGAGCCCTGGCCGCAAACAGGCGCACCGCATCTTCATCTTCCACCAGCAGGATATTACCGCCGCCGGTATCGTCGCTGACAGAGCGCTCCACCTCCTTATCCTGCACGGTAGCCATTTCTTCCTCCGCCACCCGTTTCAGATAAATATTGAAGGTCGCGCCCCGGCCGGGACCGTCGCTGTGGGCGACCACAAACCCGCCGGCCTGTCGGATCGAGCCGAAGACCATGGAGAGACCAAGACCAGTCCCCTCGCCCACCTCCTTGGTGGTGAAGAAAGGCTCAAAAATCCGATCCAGGTCATCACGGCTGATCCCTTCACCGGTATCGGCAATGGAAAGCATCACATAATCCCCGACCGGCATGGTCTCGCCGCGCAATTGGTAGGGCCGCTTGGCGGAAAAGTTATCCGTCTGGATGATCAGCCGTCCGCCGCTCGGCATCGCATCTCTGGCGTTGACCGCCAGGTTGATGATCACCTGTTCCAGTTGGACCTGGTCCATCTTGATCGGCCCCAGATCGCGCCCGTGGATCAATTCCAGATCGATCCGCTCCCCCAGCAGGCGCCGCAGCAGGATGGAAAGTTCCGCGAGAATATCGGAAACATTGAGAATTCGAGGCCGCACGGTCTGCTGGCGGGAAAAGGCCAGCAGCTGGCGGATCAGGCCGGCGGCGCGGTTTGCATTTTGCTTAATCTGCATGGCATCGGCAAAAGAGGAATCCCCCGCCTGATGACGTTGCAGCAGCAAATCGCAGAAACCGATAATGGCGGTCAGCATATTGTTAAAATCATGGGCCACGCCACCGGCCAGTTGCCCCACGGCCTGCATCTTCTGGGATTGTGCGAATTGCATTTCCAGGCGCTTGCGTTCGGTCACGTCCAACAAATGCAGCAGGAAACCGCCCTCACCGCCGCTGGTGGTCTGAACCGCACTCATGGTGATGGTCCGATCCGGCACCCCGGCCAGCCGGATATCAATCCCCTCCAATGGTGTGCTGACCTCTTTCCGGCAGCTGTCCAGATAGGCCTGCACCAATTTCTGGTCTTCCTCTATCACGAGGGTCAGGAAATTCCGTCCCGCCGCGGGCTGGTCATCCAAAATATGCCGAAAGGCCATATTGGCCTCGCGCACGGTCAGATCCTCATCCGTGACAACAATACCGAAGGGCGCGCGGTCCAATGCCCGCGACAGCAGGGCCAGACGATCTCCCGCCCGCTCGATCTGGCGGCGGCGTTCGGTCGCTTCGCGAATATGCCAGGCAATCAGGCCGTCTTTCAGGGGAAAAGAGGAGATATCAAACCAACGCGGCCCTTTTGAGCCGGGCAGGACGCTCGATAATTCCGCCCGCCCACCGTTGCCTTTTAGCGACTGCATCCGAAGCTTGATCAGGTCATCCGGCGTCACCGACGGATCCCCGGTCAACCCACCCGCGATCGCACCGACAAGGCCATGATCCTTTTCCGGGAACCAATCCCGGAAACGGTTGTTGGCATAAACAATATCGCCATCCCGATCTTCAATGGCCGATGCCAGGGAATAGCTGTCCTCCATCTCCCGCAGCAATGTCACTTCACGATGCAGGGACCGGCCGCGCCCCAGGGCCAGATACATGGTCCAGAGGCAATACAGACCGAAAATCGCCATTGCCCCAACCACCATGAACATCACTTCGGACGCGACGGCCGCTTCCATCAGCAGTCCGGTCGTGCCGGCGCAAACCGCCACCAACGCCAGAAGGGTCAGACCGAGCCTTCCCGCCATCAATCCGCTCTTGATTTTGCCAGCCTGCATCTCCACCGTTCCTTGACGGCCGGCCCACCAAATGGGGGCTCTGCCTTTAACCCAGTTTTTTCCCTTTAAGATTAAAGACGTAAGAGATCACTTCCGCAACAGCCTTGTAGAATTGTTCGGGAACATAATCCTCCACTTCGGCCGCTGCATAGAGGCCGCGTGCCAGCGGCGGGTTTTCAACAATGGTGATATCATGCTCTTCGGCAATCTCACGGATCTTGAATGCCAATACGTCCTGGCCTTTGGCCACCACCTGAGGCGCCTCCATCTCTTCCGGTCGATAGGCCAGCGCCACGGCAAAATGGGTCGGGTTGGTGACCACCACATCGGCGGTCGGCACCGCCTGCATCATGCGGGACCGGGCACGCTCCTGCCGGATCTGGCGCAGGCGTGCCTTGATCTGGGGGTCCCCCTCCATATTCTTAAATTCTTCCTTCACTTCCTGCTTTGTCATACGCAGCTGCTTGATATGCTGGAAGCGCTGATAGAAAATATCGGCAATGGTGATGGCAAACAGCAGGGCCAGTGACGCCGCCAGCACCTTGAGCACC
Source organism: Aestuariispira insulae (assembly GCF_003385955.1). Classification (GTDB taxonomy): domain Bacteria; phylum Pseudomonadota; class Alphaproteobacteria; order UBA8366; family Aestuariispiraceae; genus Aestuariispira; species Aestuariispira insulae. Next base: position 506,107 of record NZ_QRDW01000002.1, on the reverse strand, counting down.
AGGAAATGCACCTCTTCCATCAGGAATTCCATGCTGGTGCCGGGCAGAACCTCGACAATGCCGGCATAAGGGGCCATGGTCGCCACCCCGATAGCCGCCACCAGGGCGATTTTGATCATGCCCTTGCCGAATTCCACCAGGTTGCTCATTGAGAACCAGCGTTTCACCCCTTTGATCAGGTTGAATTTATCCAGTTTGGGCTTGAGCTTTTCCACCGCCCAGATGATACCGGTTTGCGGATAGCCGGCCGCCAGCGCCAAAATAATGAACATGCCAAAGGGTACCAGCATGATTTTCGTCACGGTCCAAAGCAGACCGGCGAGATAGCCCCCCAGTTCGCCCGGTTGCATCGGTACCTGGTGGGCAAGCTGGATATGTTGTCCCAGGGTGTCTTTCAGGTTGCCCAACAGGTAAGGCGCGATCATCGCCAGCAGGATCGCCACCCCGAACAGCATCATCCAGGTATTCAGCTCTTTACTGACGGCAACCTGCCCCTTGCGTTTGGCATCGGCCAGACGTTTTGAGGTCGGGTCTTCTGTCTTTTGTGACTCGTCGGCCTCTGACATGGCGTCCCGATCTTAATTCAGCAACAGGAAAGGCGACAGGCCTTCCGTGAAGTAACGCATGAACCACAGCATCATTGAGGATATCACAATCCCGAACAATGCGAGGCCCAGGATGATCTGCAATGGCAAACCGATAAAGAATACCTGGAATTGTGGCATCAGCCGGGCCAGCAACCCCAGCAGAACATTATACATAATCGACAAGAGCAGGAAGGGGGAGGCTAATTGCATCCCCATCAAAAAGCTATCTGCCACCAGGCGAGTGATGCTGTTGCTCATGTCGCCCAGAATCGGCATCACGCCGGGGTTAAACATGAAATAGCTGTCGACGATCGCGCCGATCATCAAATGATGCACATCCGTTGCCAGGATGATAACCGAGCCCAGCATGGACAGGAAAACAGAATGCAGGGACCCTTGGCTGCTGATCATCGGGTTGAACAGCATTGCGTTGGCAAAGCCGGTAACGAAAGCAATCACGGTGCCGGCGGTTGACAGGGCGGACGACAAGATCCGCATCACCTGCCCCAGGAACACCCCGATCAAGATTTCACCGCCGATCAGCAGAAACAAAGCCAGAATGCTGTCTGGCAAGGGCGGAATACGATCCGCGACGATGGGGGTTGTGATCAAGGTAATGCCAAGCGCCAGGAACAGCCGGACTCTGGGGCTGATATAGGATTCCCCCAAGGTCGGCATCAACAGGACCACCGCACTGAGGCGCGCAAAAACCATGAAGAACTGATAGGCTTCAAAAGGGACCAGTTCGGAATACACCGCCTATCCCCCGCTATTGGATATTAATGATATGATCGGCAACTAAAGCCATAAAATCAAACAATACATCCATCATCCAGGGGAGAAAAACCAGCATAGACAGGAAAACCACGATGATTTTCGGCACGAAGGTCAGGGTCATTTCCTGGATCTGGGTCAAAGCCTGGAAAATAGCGATTGTGAGACCAACAATCAGGCCGACCATCATGATCGGCAGGCCGAGTTTCAGCAGGACGAAGATGGATTCACGTGCAAAATCGAGGGCTTCTTGTTCGCTCATGGCTGGCCGGTCCGGTTCACCTAGTTTTGGGGGTTGGCTCGATCAGGCTGCACCGATTCCAGGCCAGTGGCAAAACTGAAATCCCGATAGGCACTTATTCCGAAGTCCATTGAATAAAGAATTAAGTGCCTAACCCGGCGTCAAATCGGCATACGCATGATTTCCTGATAGGCGGAAATAATCCGATCACGCACCGTCACCACGGTTTTGAGGGTCGTTTCCGCATGGGCAACAGCTGTCACCACATCGGAAAGCTCCGCCCGACCGGCAACCGCTTCCATACTCATTTTTTCCGCGCCCCGGTTGGCGTCAATGGTCTGCTGGCCAAAATCCTTGACCATATTCATGAAATGAGTGCCGGCATCGACTGAACCGCTGCTCTTGGGCTCCGCGCCCTTGATCGCGTTCAATGCGTTGGTTCTGTAGGCGGCTGCCACATCTGCCGGATTGATTGCCATTTTCACTCTCCTGGCCCTTACCCGGTTGAATTTTCCGGGTATCGGGGCCAACCCTTAAATAGAACAGTCCCCTATTATAAGCCCTGATTCCTTACTTCAGCAAATCGATCGTGCGATCCACCATGCTTTTTGTCGACTGGATCACATTCAGGTTGGCCTCGTAAGAACGCTGCGCCTCACGCATGTCCATCATTTCAACCAACCCCTTTACGTTGGGCCGCTTGTAATAGCCGGTCTCATCAGCGGCCGGATGCCCCGGATCATATTGCAGCGTGAAGGAAGACAGATCCTCGCTGATCTTGGTTGGGCGCACCAATTCTGCGCCAATCTCTCGATCCAGCACATTCTTGAAGGTAACGACTTTCCGGCGATAGGGATCGCCACCGGCGGTTTCAGCCGTGGAATCCTTGTTCGCGATATTTTCGGAAATAACCCGCAAACGCGTGCCCTGCGCGCGCATGCCGGAACCAGCGATATAGAAGGATGATTTCAGTTGGTCCATGGTCTCTCTCCCTTATCGGCCGCCGCCGCTGCCCAGTGCGATGTTGTACAAATTGGTGTATTTGGAGAAGAGAGAGGTCGCCAGTTTGTAATCCGCACCGGTCTCATGCATTTTCATCATCTGCTCTTCCACGACAACACCGTTGCCGTCAGGCGCAAATTCATAAGGCTGCTTGGTCCGGAAAGACTTATGGGAACTGGTATCGGAATGCCCTTTGATATGCCCCTCTGATGTTTGGGACAGGGAGATCCGCTTTTCAGTGTTCCGCAGCTCTTCGCGGAAATTAATGCCGACCAGATCCTTGGATCGATAACCAGGCGTATCGGAGTTTGCGATATTCTGGGACAAAACCCGCTGACGCTGGGTCAGCCAGTTCATCTTTACCTGCATCATGCCGAATAATGGTGTCGATTCCAGGGACATAGTCACTCTCCTCATTTGTTCTGAACCGGCCTCTCACCTCCGGTTCATTCACTCTCTCGCCAAACACAGAAGCAATATACGGGCCAAACCATCTGATCCGGCGCGAATTCCTTATAAAACAATAAATTACTGACAGCCCCCCGATAAATGAGCTACTCTTGCACTCAAGGATCGGCGGTCAGTTTTGCCTAGCGGAGACAAATGGCAGAAGAAGAAAAAGACGGATTGGAAAATTTGCTCGGCACCCCCAAGGCAGCAGAAGAGGCCAAGGCGGATATTGCCAGCAAAGGCGAATCAACCAATGATTCCGTTGCTGTTGCCTTATCCTATGACCCCGCCGACCGGGACAGTGCGCCTTCTGTGGTGGCATCGGGCAAAGGCAGCTTAGCGGAACGCATCTTGGAAAAAGCCGCCGAGCATGGAGTGCCGATCCACAAGGATGCCGATCTGGTATCCATCCTCGCCGCAACCGAAGTCGGCGAAGAGATACCGGTGGAAGCCTTTATTGCCGTGGCTGAAATTCTGAGATTCGTCTATGCCGCTAACGGACGCAAGTTAACAGGTGGTTGAGTCGGATCGGCCCCACAAGAAAACATGAATGGAAGTGGAAGATATTATGTCCCAAGCCGAACTTGAAAACCGTATCAAAGGCATGATCGAAGAGATCGAGCAGGCACGGGTCAATCTCTCCCAGGGCAAGGATTTTGGATTGGAAGCGATCGGGGAGCGCGTCGCCGCCGCCTGCGCCGAAGTTACGGCCCTTTCGGACGAAGATTCAGTGGAACTGCGCCCGATCCTTGAGACATTGCGAACCGATCTGATCAATTTTTCCGAAGAACTGGGCGAAATCAGCCGTCGGTTGAAGGAAATTGAAGACCAGGAAGCTGAAGCCGCAAAAGAAGCCCAGAATGAAGCCCAAAATGGTGACGAAGGTTAAACCTGTCTGGGCTATGTCCTGCCGCTTGATACCGTCCGATTGCTTGTAGGATCCTCGCCATGAATGAAGTCGTGGGTACAGCAGATTATTTCCGTTTTCTCCTGGCCCTGATTCTTGTGATTGGCCTGATCGGTATCTGCGCGGTGATTTTGCGCAAATATGGCCTCCGTCTGGCCGGGCCGCAGGCCAGAGGTGGAAAAAGACGCCTGTCGGTGGAGGAAATCCTGCCTGTGGATGCCAGACATCGGCTGGTTCTGGTCCGCCAGGATGATCAGGAACATCTGATTTTGATCGGTGCCGGCAACAGCCAGCTTATCCATTCAGGCATAAAAGTTGCTCAGTCACAGGAATCGGATGATCCTGCCGAAAAGCCGCGACAAGACCATCCGGAGAAACCGATTACGACCGGAACTTTGTCCAGATTTCAAAATTTGCTGGTCCGCAATGGACAAGAAAAAAGTGACTCGGATTGATATGACGCGCTGTCCCGACAAATCCAAAGGCATGAAGGCCAAGAGGGGAACAGAACCACCCATGAAATTCCGGCAGGAGAAATCCCTGCCGGTGAAAGCCCTGTTGATCTCGGCCCTGGCTTTCTGCCTGAGCCTGGGACTGTTGTGGTCCGCACCGGCCCTGGCGCAATCGGTCAATATTGAAATCGGCGAAGGCGGCACAGTGACGGGCCGCCTGATCCAGTTGGTGGCGCTGCTCACGGTTTTGTCCCTGGCACCATCCGCCCTGGTTATGGTGACATCTTTTACCCGGATCGTGATTGTTCTTTCCCTGCTGCGAACCGCCCTTGGCGCTCAGCAATCGCCGCCCAATTCGGTCCTGATCAGCCTGGCATTGTTCATGACTTTTTTCATCATGCAGCCAACGTTGGAAGAAGCCTATAGCAAAGGCATCGCGCCTCTGATTGAGGAACAGATCACCGAAGAAGAAGCCTTCGACCAGACCGTGGCTCCATTGCATGCCTTCATGATGCGCCATGTGCGTGATCAGGACTTGAAATTGTTCATGGATATCGGACAGATCGAAACGGTCCAGAACCGTGAGGATACCCCCTTGAGGGCGCTGATACCGGCCTTCATGATATCCGAGCTGAAACGTGCCTTTGAAATCGGCTTCCTGCTATTCGTGCCTTTCCTGATCATTGATATGGTGGTTGCATCCGTTCTCATGTCCATGGGCATGATGATGCTGCCGCCGGTGATGATATCCCTGCCCTTTAAACTGATTTTCTTTGTGCTCGTGGACGGCTGGTATCTGGTGGTCGGGTCTCTGGTGCAGAGTTTTGTGCCAGTATAGGGGGTGACAGAGGTGATGGGGCTTAAGAGCATGACACATGATTGATCCACAACCCGATGGCCACCTGCCCGTCGCGGCGGAAAAACGAACGGCCGATGGCACCGCGCCAGATCTCGAACACGGGCGGATGATCAATGGTGGTGAAAATCTCTGGATGACAGAAATCCAGTCCGTGCTGGCCCAGTCGGGCACCAAAAAGACAACGGCCTATCTGTCCCATGAATGCCGGATGGAGCGTCTGCCCCATTCGGAAACCTATCTTGGCGGCGGTCGGGAAATCTTCCAAAAAGAAAAGCCTTGGGAGTTTCTAACCTACACCCAAGAAGGCCGCATTTATCAATTTGGCAACCCGGCAGTCATGACCGTACCGCCTTCGTCCGAGGGCGATGGCACCTTTCCGCCGGCGTTTGAAATCAAAGGGTGCAACAGCCAAGCCCATTGCCCGGACCGGCAGATCTATTATTTCGACTATGACGAAATCCATGAACGATTGCTGAGCAACCAAATTTCGGTTCGCAGCCTCTTCCTGCAAGTAAGTTGGTCCACTGGCGGCGATGACTGGACCCTGTACAGCCCCTGTCGTTATGTGAATTTTTCCAACCCGGCATTTCAGACATCAAGCTATATCCAGCCAATCGCCGGAACGGTTCTCATGCCTGTGGGTGACAGTTTCGTCCCTGGCAGCATCGCCTGCAGCCTCAATGACAAGGGAGACCATATCATTGAAGCCAGCAGCCGTGTGTTCCGCGATATGGCGGAATGGCGGATCCGTCAGGAACAGCCCCCGGAGGTCGCCCGGAAAAGTATCCGGGATGTCCAGCAGGTGATGCCAACATTTTTCCTAAGCCAGGATCATATCATCCCGATCAATGGCACCGTGCGCCTTTACAGGTATCTCTGACATAGCCAGCCTCCCGCCCTTCGGGTGAGACCGTCATCCCTGAGGGCTGAAATCCTCCAAACCATCCCCACCGGGGCTTGTCGGCGTGGCCAGAAGTTTGTCACGATAATTATTCATGAAAGCGTTGAACATATCACTATTGGCCAATTGCTGAATGGTATCTTGCAGCTTCGCCGTGTTACCGCTTTCGACCGGCGTTGCGATGAACCGATAGGTGCTGGCATAGGAACTGTTATTCATCGCCGGTCCATAAAGATCATTCAACAGGGCAATGCCATCGTCATCACTATTGAGAAGCAATGCAACGGCCCAGTTCAGGACGAAACGGGCTTTTTCGTCGGTCATGCCGACCTCCGCCTCTTCCGGCGGATCCCCGGCGAGACGCTGCAGAACCTTGGCCACCTCCGCCCAGTTTTCCTCGTTCCAATAAATATCCCGTCGCAGCATGTCGGCCTCGATGCTGATATCACCGGCCAGTAATTTGATCGCTTCGTCGATATCGCCATTTTCATAAGAAGCCTTGGCCTTCAAGCGCCTGCGATCATCTTCCAATTCCCGGTCCAATTCCGGAAAACTTGTAGCCGCCAGGGCTGCTAAGGCGCCTTGAGGATCACCATCAATCAGCCGGATCAGTGCTAACTTGGCCCCAACCCGCGCTTTTTCCTCTCCGACCAGGCGGTTTTTAAGCTGATGCTCCAGCAACGTCGCCGCCCGGGAGAGCAGATCGACCGCAATCAGCCTGTCCGCCAGTTTCTCAAGCATCAAATCGCCATCCGGCCCGGCGGGTGTCAATTCCCGGAACGCGTCAAATATCGCCAGCGCCCTGAGTGGCGGCAACCTGTCCGCCTCTCCATCCAGATAGAGCCTCCGAAAAATATCCAGCATATTCGCCCGGATACCCTGCGCGATCGGATCTTCACCAAAATAGGTGACGGCCGTGCGCATGGCACCTAGTCCGTTCATATAGTCATTATCCTGGATATAGATCTCGCCCAGACGGCGCAGCACCTGCAATTCAAACCCGTCCCCGCGCCATTGGTAGCTGAGATGGTCCAGGGTTTCGGTTGCTTCTTCCTTGCTGATCACCCCTTGCTTGAGATTCATATTAACCAAGGCATATTGTGAGAGAACCGAATATTTCCAATCTTTCCCCTCGGCCAAATCGCGCCACAACAAATCCGCCGTATCAAGGTCGTTATAGGTGAAGGCGACCCGGGCCTGATAAAACCGAAGTGCGGCCAACTGCCCACGCTGCAGCAGGTCCGGTTTGCGGTCCAGTTCCTTCAACCAACTGTCGGCGCTTTGCAGCGACCTGTTAACCAGAGCCGATTCGACCCTGAGCAATCCCAAACGCCCCCGCAAAGGATAGGGATAACGCAATAACAGCGAGTCGCCGGATTTGAAGTTATTTTCGGCATCTTGCCATTGTTCGGTTTCCGCCAATGCCGCCCCACGCCAAACCGCGATCTCAGCAAAGCCATTCAACCGCGGGTCATTTAGGTCCCCTAACGCTTCTTGGTAATCGCGATTGAGGAATTTTGCGGCTCCGCGCAGCGCCCGAAATTCCGGGCGTGTCGCAATATTCGGCTCTTCCCCTTCTATCACCTTGATCACGCCCATGGCTTCCGGGCCGCGCTGGCGGGCGATGTAAAAACGGGCCAGATCCATCCTGGCATCATTGATCTTTTCGACCGGCACTTCGGTAATCGCCCGGTAGAGCGCTTGTTCCGCTTCCAGATAATCCTCATATTCGCCATGCTTCCAGCTCTCCAGATCAAACAATCGTCTGGCTGAAAGCTCCGGCCCGGAAGAAACCGGCGCTTCGGGGGATACCGCGGAAATATGAAGCCCGTCAGGGCTTGTAAGCTGGAACCCATTCAAATCCCGATCCAGCAGCAAATCATCGATGGCCGGCTGGACCACCAACCCCTGGGCCGACGGCAAAATGGTGAATTCCGGATAAACCCGCCTGCCCCGTATGCCGTATCCAGGTTCCTTAAAGGCGGCGATACGCAGGGTATCACCGACATTGGGATCAAAGAGATTGATCAAGCCGCCCGGATCCGTGGTCGGGAACAACAATTGCGGCCCGACATCCGCATCAGTCGTCGCCTCAATCGTCATCTGGTTCCTTGGTCGGATCGGCTTTTTTCTAAAATCAATGACCCAATCAAAACCTTCCCGCTTGGCGATCGGATTGATCCCCGGTTGGGTTCGCAAACCAAGCACTGTCGCGCCGGTGTTGGGGTATTGTTCGATACGCTCGATCAGGGGCTGGCCACGCTGGCGCAAAGGAGCCAGATCGATTGTCGCTTTGCGGTCAAAAACAATCCAAACCTGGGCATCGCGCCTGAAGACCGCAGCGCCAACATCTTCCGGCCATGAAAATGTCAGACTGACCGGCGCCGGTCCTTCTTCGTCAGGCGCATTGTCCCGCACGGACAGATCACCGGGCCGGTTCAGGTTCAGATTGCCCTCGATCGCTGCTTGCTGGGCCGCTTCATCCTCAGCTTCGATCCGCAGGCGTTCTTCTTCCTGGCGTGCGCGCTCTTCCTCGCTCAGAACCGCCTCTTCCGAAGCCTCGGCCGCTTGCTCACCTGCGGGCGCTCCCTCAATTTGCGGATCCGCGGTAACCTCGCCGACCGGTGATGCCTCCGGCACCGGCGGTGTCAGGGACAGAGGATTGTCCGCACTGGCATTGGACGACGGCTCACCCTCCGCGGTCCCCGGGGGGCTGGCTGCGGCTTCTTCATCAGTCGATGCCACGGGCTGTTCCGCTGTCGGCGAGGTTTCGGCGACCGGCTCGATCGGACCTTCGGAGACCGTCTGGGCTCCTGCCACTGCCGGTGCCTCGCCCTTCAGGATATCAATCACAACCTTTTCACCGGATTTGAAATGCCGGACCGTCCTGTTTTCCGGTATTTGCAGGGAGAATCTGGTGCGCCCGTCGCGTATCTCACTTTGCGGGTTGCTGACCCCGGCGGGAAGTTGGCCCCGCACATTTGCCAGATTTATGCTGGCCGGGCGATTGAATTCAACCGTCAGGCTGCCGCCCTGCTTCGCGCTTTGATAAGTCACAGGCTGAATCCAATCAAAGACCAGACGGTCAAAAGTAGGATGTTCACCAACCCGCACACCAAGAGCCGGCGCCGCCTGGGTTGTTTGAGTTGCCTGGGGTGCCTGAGGGGTGGCATCCTGCCCCGGACGCAGATCAACCACCACCGAATTGCCGTTGGCAAAGCTGTTGACCCGGACCGGCTGCTTTAACTGGAAACGTACTGCCCGACCATTTTCGACAATTTCTCCCGAGACAAGATAGTCGGATAATTGCTGTTGAACGGCGCCGAAACTGGATTCAAGCGTTCGATCAAAGCGAACCGTCAGCTGTTGGTTGGCCGCATCCACTTCAAAGCCGACCGCCGCCGGCCAATCGAATACCAGGCGGCCAAAATCTGAATGCGCCCAGCCCCGGGTGCGCACCGCCTCTTGTGCAAAGGCAAAATCTGCCGCCAAAAGGGCCGCTGCCGGTAGCAGCAGGCCCAGCAGGCCTTTTCGAATGCCCTTAGCCTCGGTCATGGCTGGCCTCCCGCATCCGGATAGATAACGATGTCAACACGGCGCGCCAACTCATAACGCCGCTCTTCCGAGAGGTTGGGATTAAGATACCGGTACTGTCCATTGGCCATTCCAAAAACTGTCAATTCCCCCGGATAACCCGATTCCTTCAGATAGTCAGCCACAGAAAGCGCCCTGGCCAGGGACAATTCCCAATTGGACTGATAGGATTTGTTGGAAACCGGCAACGGATCCGTATGCCCGACGATGATGATCTGATTACCAAATTGGCTGAAAACGCCGGCCAGGCGGAACAATGCCTGCTCAGCCTCTGCCGCAATCAATGCGTTGCCGGGCAGAAAGACACTGTCAGACGGCAGTGATATCACCACCCGATCATCCAGCAAATTGACCTGCGCTTTGGCGAGGGTCTGATCCCTGGACAGATTCTCACTCAGGATCTGGGACAAATATTCCGGTGATAAAGCACGAAGAAGGGACACAGTCGCAATATTCCGCTCGCTAACCGGTGCCGGTTCGGTCTTGGGCGATGGTTCCAGACTGAGCGATACCAGGGAAACAATGGCATCCCATTTTTCCGATTGTACATGGGACATGGAAAATAGCATGACAAAAAACGCCAACAGCAGAGCCGTGACATCGCCGAAACTGATCAACCAGATCGGAGCCTTTTCCTTTTCACTATGTTCGTCTTCATCCTCGATTTCGAACATGCCCATCATTCCGACAGATTATCGAAAGTATTAAAACTCTCATCATCAGGATGGATATAAAAACGCATCCTGATATTGCGTGAATCGCCTTTCAGCAGGCCGATGGAAACCCCGGATGGCGGTGCACCGGCCCCTACCAGCGCCCGGGCAAAGTTGGCGGCCCGCGCAAAGGACAGGTTGCGATCATCCGAATCATCTTCCCGGATGATGGTCTCCAACGGATCATGCAAATTCAGAAAATCGAACGACCCTGCCGGCTGTTCCGGTTCCGGGTCCGCTTCCTCTTCTTTAGGCGGGATCACCGGAAGGGTTGTCTTCACATCCCGCAGGTCGTCCACGCCCATGACAAACTGCATTTCGGATGTAAACCCTTCAAGTCTTGCCGCCAGTGCAAGAGCCGTGGCCTTGATCAGATCCTTGCGGTCGGCCCGAACATCGAGCTGCCCGCCAATGAAGAGATCGTTGACCGGCATTTCAAACTGCATGACCCGGCCTTCCGTTAATGTCTCAACGGTTGTCAACGGTATTGCCGTGATCCAGAGCCGCTCAACCTCGGCCATCACCTCTTCCGGCTGCGGAACCGGCCCCAAAGTGGAAATCAGGATCTCACGCACATTTTTTTTTGCCAGTTGCGCCTGGAAGGTCGAGGCAACCGACTGAATCACCTTGCGGGATTTGGTTTCCTCAAAGGTGGAAAGCGCATTTAGCAGAATGAAAAAAGCGAGCAGCAACAAGAACAAGCTCAGGAACATGACTGGTCCTGTATCTTTACTCTTATAGGTCTGTTGTTCCTTGCTTTCCATTCAGGTTCCGGAAACGCTGTCTAAATCTATTAATTTTATAGCAGAAAGAGCGGTTTTGCGGAAACAAAAAGCCGGGTAAGCATTTGAAGCTTCCCGGCTTTTCCGGATCACAGCGCATCCTCCAGCATTGGGAGGCCGCCTTGTTCCCTTCAGGGATCAGAAGTTTCCGATCACACTGGTCAATTTCGCCTTCAATGTCGCAGCATTGAACGGCTTTACGATATAGTTGCTCACACCGGCTTCCTTGGCCGCGATCACGTTTTCGGTTTTACTTTCCGCCGTGATCATGATGAAAGGCATATCGCGCATCTTCTCATCTGCCCGCACTTCGCGCAGCAGCTGGATACCGGTCATCGGCTCCATGTTCCAGTCAGAGATGACCAGACCATAATCCTTAGCCCGCAGCTTTGCCAACGCATCGCTGCCATCAATGGCTTCGTCTACATTGTTGAACCCAAGCTGTTTCAGAAGGTTCCGAATAATTCGCAGCATCGTCTTGTAATCATCGACGATCAAGATCGGCATGTTCATGTCGACAGCCATGGTGTCCTCCGGTCAAACATTCCCAATACAACAGCGCAGACGTGATAATACGGCCCCGCCTTTCTGGATCAAACCCTGTTCCCGATTTTTTTCTCCGTATCAGGAACCGTCTAATTCTTGGCCGTCTTGTAATAAAAAGCAAGACAAGACTGACCGAGCGTTAGCTTATACCCTTGGAATCACTGTATCAACTGACTCCTTAAGGAATTATTGAAGCATTGAGGCAAATTCCTGAAACAACGCATGTGCGAATCACTGCGGCAATTCAGGCAGTTTCCTGATTTCCGCCAACTCACGTGTGACTAGGCGTGCTTTTTCTGGCTGCATCGCCGCCATAATTGGTGCGATTTTCCGTTCCTGCATGCCGCGTAAAACTGCCAACAGGGTTTCCATTTCCATTTCGTTGAAAATCTGGGCCGCGGATTTAGGCTTCATATTCGAATAAATATTCACCAGTTTTTTGGCTTCGTCCCGCTGTTCTTGCTGATAAACCTTGAGCAGATCATCAATCTCAGCCTTGATTTCCGTCAACCGCTCCTGCTTTTCCAGCAACTGCATCTCAACACCGCGCAGAAGTGCCTCGCGCTCCTGCAGCCTCTGCTCCCGGATATTCAGTTCGCGCCGACGTGCAACAAGCTCGTGCAGCAGCAGCCGCTCGCCAGAGCTCAAATCGGAATAATCCCCCTCCGCCAGAGGGTCATCCACATCAATGGTCTCCGCCGGCAGCATGTCTTCGGGAATCTCATCGCCGCCATCCAGAGCCGGCACTTCCTCTCCCACAGGTGGCGCCTCTTCCTGGGCGACAGCCGCACTGCCACCAAAAACCGGCGCTTTAAAACCACGCACTTCCGGGGATTCGCTGTCAAAGCCCTGCCAAACAGAGCCAAGTTTGACAGTGATCATCAGGACCGAAGCAAAAATCAATATGGGAAATAATCCGATACGCATGGACATCAGCCCTATCTCATACCCTGAAGGGCTTTCAGCAGATCCGCTTTGGATTTTGCCTTAACCTCGTTTTCTCCGGCAGGCCGCTCCTTGGATTGAGGCTTCGAAACGCCCCCTTCCTTAGCTGCGGCGCCACTGCCGGCCTGCGCCGCCTCCACGGCTGGCTCAGACCGGCCACCCGCCTGATAGGCGGTGCGCCCGGACCGGATACCCTCTTCCAGGCGATTGGCAATTTCCTCGCCACGATCAAGCATATAGCTCAGATCGGCGCGCAATGTTTCCGCCTTGCCCACCGCATCCTGGACCGCTTCGATATTTTCCTGAGTATGACGCTTAACTTTCTGGATGGCCTCTTCCGCCCGCTCCGTCGACGCGACAAATCCGCCCAACAGTTTTTCCAGTTCCGCTTTGTTGTTGTGCAGGGCGGAGATATGCCGGTTCAACCGGACCGCATATACCAGCACCGCGATGAGCAGACCGATGAAAACCAGATCGATCAAAATGCCAAAATCGGTGAATTCCATGACCGTCACTCACCTTCCATCTTCGAATCAATCCGAACGGCGATATTGCCGCCACGGCGCCCCATCGCGCCTTTGAACATGGGCACATTGCCACAACGCAATTCAACGGGTGAATCCGCATTCACCTGCAACGGCAGGAATGTTCCAGGTTCCCAATCCAGCACATCACCCAGGGTGCTGCTGACTTCATCCAGAACCACTTCGATCGGCACCTCGGTAAACCAAAGTTCGGTCGCCAGATGGTTTTCCCAGATCGAGTCGCGACCGAATTTCTCCCCCATGAACATCTGCAGCAGCAGCTCACGCACAGGCTCCAATGTCGCATAGGGCAGCAACAGTTCCAGCCGACCGCCCCGGTCTTCCATATCGATCCGGAAACGCGCCAAAATCGCGGCGTTGGCCGGTCGGGCAATGGTGGCAAAGCGCGGGTTGGTCTCCAACCGGTCAAACCGCATGGAAACCGAACTCAACGGGTCAAATGCTGCGGACAGATCCGCCAGCACCACCGCAATCATCCGTTCCACAAGGTTGCGTTCGATGGTGGTATAGGGCCGCCCCTCAATCCGCATGGCCGCCGTGCCTCGGCGTCCGCCAAGAAGAACATCCACAATCGAGTAGATAAGCGAGCTGTCGACCGTGATCAGACCATAGTTATCCCATTCCTCGGCCTTGAAAACCGCCAACATAGCAGGCAGCGGAATGGAATTCAGGTAATCGCCAAAACGGATGGAGGTAATATTATCCAGGCTGACTTCCACGTTATCAGAGGTAAAATTACGCATGGATGTGGACATCATGCGTACCAAGCGGTCATAGACCACCTCCAGCATCGGCAGGCGCTCATAAGAGACCATGCCGGAATCGATAATCGCCTCGATCCCCGACTGGCTGCCGTCATCAGCGCCTTCCTGGAAACCCAGCAGACTGTCAATTTCATCCTGGTTGAGCACGCGCGCAGCGGCGGCGCCCATGGCCGGCTCGGAATCCTCATCCGCCATCGCCGCCCATTCGGCCGCTAACGCATCATCCTCTTCACCGTCTTCCGTCAGATCTGATTCGTCGTCAACCATCATCATCCGCTTGTCCGAGGAACACAAAAACCAGCAAAAGCTATCATGTTCCGACCGTTACAGTATAAACCAACATTTTCCGGGCACGAAGCCGTGAAAAACACACTCAGCAAAAAACGCGCCAGCCCTATTGGATCAGCATATCCTTAAACAAGACATCCTTGATCTTGGTCGGATGCACCGCCTGGTTCACCCGGTTCAAGAGTTCTTCCTTGATCCGGTAAACCCCCTGGCTTCCTTCCAGTTCCTCCAGACGCAGTTCGCGCAGGAACACCTGGAAATTGTCAATGATCCGCGGCTTTACCGCCTCTATCCTGGCTTCGTCTTCCGCTTTCTCAAGTTCAAAGGTCACTTGCAACTTGAGGAATTTCTGCTTGGTGCCGGCCGTATTCAATGTGACCAGGATCTCATCAAGATCAACGAACACGCCCGGCTCGTTCGATCCGCGAGCAGGCCCTTCCATGCCTTCTTCTTCGGTAAGCATCTCCTCTTCCGGCGTTTCCCCGAGCAAGGGATCCAGCACACCGGAGAAAAACACACCGGCAGCCGCACCGATCAGAAGCAGAATCGGCAAGGCAATGAACAAAACCAGCTTCTTGCCACTGACTCTGCCACCACCGCCTTCTTCGTCGGCATCATCAATATCTTCGGCTTCTTCGCTCATACCATTGGCCCCGAATATAAATACAACACTTTAACCATCCGAAATACTAACCGACTCACAGTGAAATAAACATAATTATTATCCCGGCAAAGAAAAGACGGCAAAAACCCCCATAATCCCAGCCAGGCTTTACTGAGCCGGAAATTCCTTGCCGCCCTCCAGGGAAAATCTTGCCATCAACCACCATTTTTTCCGCCCTCCCCATGCCCGACCACAGCTTCCCACGGGGGCAAATCTTTACTTATCCAACTGAAATAATTCATTTTTCCATTTCTGGCACAGCCTTTGCTCCTATGACCGCCGAGAGAGTTCCGGCCTGAGAAACCGGATGGGAAATGAGAGGAGCACCCAATGGAGAATACCTCCTACATTGCATTGTCGCGCCAGATGACACTCCGCACGGAGATGAACATCGTGGCAAACAACATCGCCAATGCGAACACCCCGGCCTACAAGGCGGAGAAGGTTGTATTCCAGGAGTTCCTGGACCGGACGAAAAATAGCGAGAAGCTGTCTTTCGTGCAGGATATCGGCCTAGCCCGCGACATCCGCGAAGGCCCCCTGACCACGACCGGCAACCCATTGGATGTTGCCATCTCCGGCGATGGATATTTCATCGTGGAAACCCCGCTGGGTGATCGCTACACACGCCACGGCCGCTTTCAGCTCGATGCCGGCGGCCAACTGGTCGACAGCGAAGGCCATCCGGTGAAAAGTGCCGGTGCGCCTTTGGTGGTCCCGGCGGGCCAAGGCGAAATATCCATTGCGCCGGACGGCACGATGTCCACATCCGAAGCCGTGATCGGCAAGCTTTCCATCGTGAAGTTCGAGGATGAATATGACCTGAAAAAAGGCGCTAACGGTCTGTATTCCACTGAACAGGAACCGGAAGAGATCACCTCGCCACAGCTGGTTCAGGGCATGCTGGAGGATTCCAACGTGCAGCCGATCATTGAGCTGAGCCGGATGATCATGGTGCAACGCGAATACCAGTCCGTGCAGAATTTTATCAAACAGGAAAACGACCGGATGAAAAAGGCGATCGATAAACTGTCCCGACAGTCCTGATCCCGCATCCCCTCACCTGTTTTATGAATAACCAGGCGACACCCGCCCGTCGGCAGGACACGCCAGAAAAGGAGAGAAATCATGCGTTCATTGAGTATCGGCGCGACGGGCATGCTGGCCCAGCAGCTGAACGTGGAAGTGATTTCCAACAACATCGCCAATATGAACACCACCGCCTATCAGCGCCGGCGTGCTGAGTTCCAGGATCTTTTGTATCAGAACCAGCGGCGTGTGGGCTCTGCTTCGTCTGATACCGGAACCATTGTGCCGGTAGGTGTGCAGGTTGGCCTCGGCGTAAAAACCGCCGCTGTTTACAGAATTACCGAGGCTGGCAACCTGACATTGACAGAAAACACACTGGATCTGGCGATCAACGGCAACGGATATTTCCAGGTAACCCTGCCAAGCGGGGAAACCGCCTATACCCGCGCAGGCTCCTTCCAGCTTGATTCAGAAGGCACCATCGTCACCGCCGATGGCTTCCAGGTTAACCCCGGTATCACCGTGCCCGACAACACCATCGACATTACCGTCAACAGCAGCGGCGAAGTTTTGGCCACCATCGACGGACAGGTTGCCCAGTCCAATCTGGGCCAGATCCAGCTGGCCAGCTTTTCCAACCAGGCCGGCCTGCTGGCGATCGGGGATAATCTGTATCTCGAAACAGCCGCCTCCGGCGGCCCGACGACAGGCAATCCGGATTCAACCGGGTTTGGCAGCATTCAGCAGGGGTTCCTGGAAACCTCGAACGTGAATGTGGTGGAAGAGATCACGAATTTGATCACCGCGCAGCGCGCATACGAAATGAACTCCAAGGTCATCGAAACCTCGGATGAAATGATGCAGCAGATGACCCAGGTCACCTGATGAGAGTTAACGGACAAAAACCCAGGGAAGAGAGGAAGAGGAAAATGAGAAATCATATCACCCGGCATTTCTCCCGACTGCTGTCCGGCCTGACCATCGCCTTCACGATCGGTCTGACCGGTCCGGCAGCCGCGACGGACAAGGATACCATCAGTGCGCCTGTCATGCTGCGCTCACAAGTCAGCGTCGATAACGACCAGATACGGCTCGGCGATGTTTTCCTGAATGTTGATAAATATGCAGAGCGGACCATTGCCCGCGCGCCAGGCCCCGGCAAATCCATCACACTCAAGGCCAGCTGGCTTTGGCGTGTTGCCAATTTCTATAGTCTGGATTGGCGCCCGACCAGCAAGCTGGACACTGCAACCGTTACCCGTAGCAGCATTGAGATCGACAGCGAACAGATGGTCAGCCAGATCCGGGCTGAGATAGAAGACAAATATCGAGGCGAAGGCCCATTCGAAATTGACCTGGATCGCAATCTGCTGTCCATCCAGCTGCCAACCAATGTCGAACCAGGCATTCGCGTACGTAACCTCAACATAGATCAGCGCAGCGGTCGGTTTTCCGCTACAGTCGTCGCACCGGCACAAGGCAACATCCTGGCCAGCATTCCGCTCAGCGGCAGCATCTACGAAATAATCGAAGTGGCCGTGCCCGCCAGGCGGTTAATGCGAAACGAGATCATTACCGCAAGGGACCTGCAGGTCATCCGGGTTCGCAAATCCGATATCCTGCGCCATGCCGTCACGGATGCTGACCACCTGATCGGAATGGCCGCCAAACGGGTGCTAATATCCGGAAACGCAGTCACCCTGGATGATATCCAGGAACCGATTCTGGTCCAGCGTAATACCCGTGTCACCGTCGAACTTCAAACCGATTTCATGCAGCTGACCGCGCAAGGCAAGGCCATGCAGTCCGGCGCACGGGGTGAAATCATCCAGGTACGCAACCTGACCAGCGGCAAAACCATCGAAGCCGTAGTCACCGGAGCCAATCTGGTCACCGTGGCCATGCCGACCCAATCGGCCATGCGTTAGGAGATTAGGATTATGAATACCAAAATTTATTCCAAACTGGCCTGCGCGTTACTCATCGGCACAGCCCTGTCTGGCTGCAATATGCTCAATCGCCTGGCAGCTGTCGGCGAAGAGCCGACACTGGCCACCATCAACAACCCGACCCACGAGCCGGACTACAAGCCCGTTTCCATGCCCATGCCCTCGCCCCTGCAGGCGGCCCCGCATTCCAACTCGCTGTGGCGCCCGGGCAGCCGGGCCTTCCTGAAGGATTTGCGGGCCAACGAGATCGGCGACATTGTTACAGTCATCATCGACATAGATGATGAGGCTACCTTGAACAATTCCACCACAAGGACTCGGACTGTCACTGATACGACCGGCGTCTCCAGCCTGCTGGGCTACGAGGCTTCCCTCGGTGCCATTTTACCGGAGGCTATCGACCCCACGTCGCTTTTGAGCGTGGACACCGATGTCTCACAGGTTGGCGGCGGTGTGGTTGACCGGGATGAGGATATCGATTTCGAAATCGCCGCTGTTGTCACCCAGGTCCTGCCTAACGGCAATCTGGTGATCCACGGCCGCCAGGAAACCCGTGTCAATTACGAGGTCAGGGAGTTGCAGGTCGCAGGTGTGATCCGCCCGCAGGATATCACCACCTCGAACCAGATCGCCTATGAGGATATCGCCGAGGCCAGGCTTGCCTATGGCGGACGCGGTCATATCAGCGACATGACCCAGCCGAGATACGGTTCTCAGATCATCGACATCATTCTGCCTTTCTAAGGCCAGGCCAGAATACAAGGACAAGAATTACGCCCGCACTCTCTCCTCTCTCTTCTCTCTCCTCAGCGAGCGTAATTCCGGTGGGCCGGCGCCAAACAGCGCCGGCCCTTATCTTTTCTGATCCTGCTTTACTGAAAACAGCACAAAAAAGCCGCCCCATAAGGGCGGCTTTCATTCAACAGTCTCAATCCGCGCAATCAGTCGTCGCGGCGGGTCCGTTCGGAACGCTCATGCATTTCCTGGGCTTCCAGGGAATAGGTTGCAATCGGCCGCGCTTCAAGGCGCTTCAAAGAAATCGGCTCATCCGTTTCCTCGCAATAGCCGAAGGAACCATTGGCAATCCGGTCCAACGCTTCATCGATCTTGGCAATCAGCTTGCGCTCCCGGTCACGGGTACGCAGTTCAATGGCCCTGTCGGTTTCCATGCTGGCCCGGTCAGCCAGATCCGGCTGCGCCAGGTTTTCTTGCTGCATGCTGGCCAAAGTCTCCGTCGAGTCCTCAAGCAGCTCCGCCCGCCAACGCAGCAATTTTTGCCGGAAATATTCCAGCTGCAGCGGGTTCATGAATTCTTCGTCATCGCTGGGTTTATAATCAGGCGGAAGCAAGGGTGCCGTATACCCAACGGAACCGCTCGATTTATCCTCGACGCCTTTAGCAATGACTTCCGGGTTGTGATCAGCAGACATTACCTACTCCCAAAAACTTACCGCCCCAAAATCAAACTACCCCCATTCGTAGTTATCGGGCTTATATTGGCAATGGCCGGGGAAGACAACACGTTTTTTGTAAGAATTATGTTAAATCAGGCCTGAAAGGCCGATTTTGCCCAAAAAGAAAGCTATCGCTGATATTTAGCCAGCTCAACCCGCGCGCGCACTTCTATCTCGCTCAGGATGTCAGACAGCCTGGGATCCGTTACATCCCCCTGTTTTTTGGACACCGAGTCTGCCAATTGCTGCAATCTATGCTGCGGAATGACTCCCAGCAAAAGCCCCGTCCGAATGTCCTCAAGCCGCTCCAGCAACTCCTCGCCCCAAGCCTGGCCTTGGGCATTATTGCCCTGCCCGCCTTCGCCAGCAGTGGCATCATCAACCTGCTGGAGGGCCAAAAGCGCATCCAGCCCGCTGGCCGGGGCTGCCCCGGACAGAGATGATGCCGACTGTTCCTCACTGCCGGTATCATTCAGCGCACTGGCAAATCCGGCCCCGCCGGACTTCTTCGCCTTTGAAGCCTTTTTAGATGCGGAGGTCGCGCGCGTTGAACTGGGTCCATCTACTTTCATAAGGTCAGCTTAGCCTTTTTTTGCCTATCGTTAAACAGATAGATCCATCCCGGCCCAAGGAAACGCCATTAAAAGCACCCACACAGCCGGAATAGGAATTTTATTCCTCAACCATCTTAAAGTCGTCTTCTCCGAGGCTTCGGTCAAGCCCCTGCTTCCAAAGATTTTCTTTCTTTTTGGCCCCCACTGGAAAACTGGCACGACTTTCGCTTGTTAATGGGGCGAGAGAGTAAAAATGAGAGGAAATCCGGGAATGAAGATGCAAAAAACGGCAAAATCCGTTCTCCTTCGATCCCTCATCTGCGGGGTGATGGCCATTTTTGCCGCCCTGACAGCCCAACAGGCCCAGGCTCAATCGCGTGTCAAAGACATTGTCGACGTCGAGGGCGTTAGGGACAACATGCTGGTTGGTTACGGTCTTGTGGTCGGGCTGAACGGCACCGGGGATTCATTGAGCAGCGCGGTTTTCACCAAGGAAAGCCTGATTGGGATGCTGGAACGCATGGGCGTCGCCGCCCGCGATGATGCGCTTTCCACCGCCAACGTCGCTGCTGTGATGGTCACCGCGACCCTGCCGCCTTTTTCCCGGCAGGGGTCACGCATTGATGTTAATGTCTCGGCCCTTGGCGATTCTGACAGCCTGCTGGGTGGCACCTTGCTGGTGACCCCGCTGCTGGCCGCCGACGGCGAGGTTTATGCCGTCGCCCAGGGCAACCTGGCGGTTGGCGGTTTTTCCGCCCAAGGTGATGCGGAAACCGTGGTCAAGGGCGTGCCCACCAGCGGCCGGATCGCGAGCGGTGCGATCATTGAGCGTGAGATTAATTTCGATCTCTCCCGCATGCAGAAATTCCGTTTGAGCCTGCGCAACCCCGATTTCACCACCGCACGCCGTATCAGCCGCGCGATTAACGCCTTTGTCGGCCTGGAGGTCAGCCGCGTATCCGACCCGGGCACCGTCGATGTCAGCGTCCCGGAAGGCTATGACGGCGAAGTGGTCGAACTGATCACGGATATCGAACAATTGCGGGTCGAGCCCGACATGATGGCCCGCGTTGTTATTGACGAGCAGTCCGGCGTGATCGTCATGGGCGAGAATGTAAAAATCAACCGCGTCGCCATCGCGCAGGGCAACCTGACCATCCGCATCCGCGAGAGCGAACAGGTCTCCCAACCCACCCCCTTCTCCAACACCGGCACGACCACCACGGTGGACCGCACCGAGATCGACGTGGATGAAGGTGCTGATCATCAGCTCGGCGTGGTGGAGACTGGCGTCAGTCTCCAGGATCTCGTCAACGGCCTGAACGGTCTGGGGGTTGGCCCACGCGATATGATCACAATCCTGCAGGCGGTCAAAGCGGCCGGTGCCCTGCAGGCAGAAATCGAGGTGATGTGATGGAAATGGCAAGCCTTGATTTTCAATATGACCAGGCCGCCCTTGCCGCGCGCAAGGCACCTGCGATCGACCCCGCCAAGATCAAGAGCCGTGAACAGGCTCGCGAAACCGCAGAAGAATTTGAGGCCATGTTCCTCAGCCTTGTGGTCGAGGAAATGTTCACCGGCTTGGATGCCAGCAACATGTTTGGCGGCGGTAATGCCGAGAAAATGTACCGGTCGATGATGGCCGAGGAATATGGAAAATCCATGGCCAAGAATGGCGGTGTCGGTATTGCCGACATGGTGATGACCGAAATTTTGAAATTACAGGAGCAGGCAGGACAATGACCCCGGAAACACGCGCAGATTTGCTGATCGAACTGGTAGGCAACCTGATCCATGTGATGGAGCGGGAAAATGAAATCCTGGACCATCCCCGTTCCAAGGAACTGGGCCCGCTGGTCCAGGAAAAACAGATGCTGTTCCACAGCTATGAAGGCCAGCTGCAGGCCTTGTCCCGCAATCCGGCCTTTTTCATGACGCTCGACGATGAACGGCGCGAAGAATTGCGCGCGCTGTCGGCGAAGTTTCATGAAGTCCAGACCGTGAATGAGCGCAAACTGCGCCTGGCGGTCAAGAGCAGCAACATGATTGTTGAACGCATCCGCGAGGCCGCAACAAAGGCCAGCGGCACCGCACTCAACAGCTATGGCCAGTCCGGCGGCCAGCAGGCCTATCAGAAAAAAGCGGCTCCGATTGCCGTCAATGAAACCCTGTGATTGCGCCTCGATCTTGCAGGATTTGCCCTTTGACGTTGGAGGTATAGGCAGATGTCTCTTTTAAGCGCTCTTTCCGTTGCTGTTACATCCGTACAGACAATCAATACGGCCGTGCGCACGGTTTCGGACAATATCGCCAATGCCAATAATGACGAATATAACTCGCGCGATACCAATTTTGAGAATCTGCAATATGGCGGGGTCCGTGTTTCGGATATCACGCGCAAGGCCAATTTCGGGGTTCTGCAGGATCTTTTAAACACCATCTCCAGCACCGCCTCCAACCAGGAGCTGGACGATATTTATAGTCGCATGGAACAACTGTTGGGCACCAATGCCAACAGCACGCCCATTTCCGACTTGATCCAGAATCTGAACACCGCCCTGAAAGCTTACGAGGCCGCTCCGGAAAGCGACGCGGCCGAAATCCAGGTGATCACGTCGGGCGAAAACCTGGTCCGGGAACTGACTCGCCTGTCCGATGGCATCGACATTATCGAGCGATCCATCCTGGATGAGATCGACAGCACGGTCACCACCTTGAACGAAGCCCTGGCCGAAGTGGACCGCCTGAATGACATCATCGTGCGGGACAAGGCCAAAAACCTCTCTGTATCCAACCTGCAGAACCTGCGTGACGCGGAAATCCAGAAGGTTGCCGAGATCATGCAGATCAAGATCTTCGAGCAATCAGACGGCCGGATCGTGGTTTATTCCACCACGGGACAGGACCTGACCGACGCCAGCGCCTCCACCTTCACCTGGTCCGAGGGCGCCAGGACCTTGACAAAAAGCGGCAGTTCCACCACCGACTGGATCGCTGCCGGTCGCTTGTCCGATGGTAAACTGAAGGCGCTGACCGACATGGCGCGCATCGATGTGACCGCTACCGCCAACGCCGATGGATCCCTTGGCCCGCTGCAAAAACTCAGAAACCAGCTGGATGAGATCGCCTTCATGCTGGTCGATGACTCGGTTGCCCGGGTTGAAGGAACCGCGGAAGTCGAGTCCCAGACAGATTTCGAGACCGATACCACCATCACCGCCGGTAACACACTGACCGTACAGATCGGCGGCGGCACCACCCAGACATTCACCTTTGGCGGCGGTACAACCGCCACAGCCCTGTTGGCCGGCTTGAACGGCATGACCAATGTGGATGCCCGCTACACCGCTGATGGCAATCTGATGATCCTGACCGATGGTGAGGACATAACGATCGGCGGCACCGCGGCGGTCCTGACCGAACTGGGGCTGACCGCAGGCACCACGGCGGCAGACAGCACGCCGACACTCAACAATGCCTATAGCAAAGAAAAATCCGAAGGCACTCTGGACATTACCAGCAACACCAACCTAGTGGGCATTGCCGGTATCGCAACCGGTGACAGTTTTACCGTTTCGGTCGGCGGCGCGGCGGCTACAACCATCACGTTCGGCGCCGGTGCCGGCCAGGTGAACACCACTGCCGCCCTGCTGGGCGCATTGAATGACATTGAGGGTGTGCGGGGGCGCCTCAACGACACCGGCGGCCTGGAAATTTCCACGACCGAAGGCAGCCTGACCATTCAAAATGGCACCAACACCCCACTGACCGCGCTTGGCTTTCTGTTCAACGGCACCAATGCCGTGGTCCAGAATGACCCCCAGTCCGGCGAGCAGGGCCTCGACTTTTTTGAAGTGGAAGCCGGGACCAACCTGACCGATGTCAGCCGCGTCAATCTGCGGGTCAATGACGTCCTGACAAATGGCACCTCGGATCTGAAAAAATCCGCCGCCACCGGCATGGTCCAGGCGCTCGCCGCCTCCAACCGGGACCTGAGCAGTGGCGGTTTGTCCATTTCCAACAAAAGCTATACCAGCCTGGTTTCCAATGTCATGGTTGATGTGACCAAACGCGCGGAACGATATGAAGCGCTTTTTCAGGATCAGTCCGCCGTCATGGACAATCTGAATGTGCGCCTGCGCAATGAGGTTGGTGTCGATCTGGATACGGAAATGGCGGAACTGACCGTATTGCAGAATTCTTACGCAGCGAGCGCCCGGGTGATCGATATCGTCAACCAGATGTTTGATTCGCTGGAAGCCACTGTGCGATAATAGAATTTTCCAATAACCCCGTTCAGAAGAACCAGGGCAGATGACAGAAAAAATCAGGATTGGCGTGATCGGCCTGGGTGTCGGGGAACGTCATATCGTCGGCTATCGCCAGGCTGAGGAAGCGGATGTTATCGCCGCCTGCGACATCGATCCGCATAAGTTGCGGGATGTGGCCGACCGACGCGAAGTCCCCGAACGCTATACCGATTACCGCAAACTTCTGGAAGACCCGCGCATTGATGCGGTATCCATCTGTTCCCATGATGATGCCCATGCCGACCAGGTGGTCGCTGCCTTTGAGGCGGGCAAACATGTGATGGTGGAAAAACCCGTCGTTTTGAACCCAGTTGACCTGGATCGGGTGATCCGGGCCTGGTCGGACAGCGGCAAGAAAATCTCCTCCAATCTGATCCTGCGGCAAAGCCCGCGCTTTATTGCCCTTCGTGAGATGGTTCAGCGCGGCGATTTTGGTGATTTGGTCTATCTGGAAGGCGATTACATTCATAATGTCCTATGGAAGATCTTGGATGACTGGCGTGGAAGCATGGATTTTTACTGCGTCACCTATGGCGGCGGCATTCATCTCATTGACCTGATGCGCTGGATCAGCGGCGAAGAGGTGACCGAAGTCACCGGCATGGGCACCAAGAAAGTCACCACCGACAGCTCTTACCGTTATCCCGACACCATCGCCAATCTCCTGCGCATGGGAAGCGGGACCCTGGCAAAAACCACCACCACCTTTGGTGCCGCCCGGCATAAATTTCACGCCCTCAATATCTATGGCACCCAGCAAAGTTTTGAAAATGGCGTGCCCCACGGGCGGCTTTTCACCGGCAACCGACGTTTCGGCGCGGATCCTTTCATCGAGGATGAAGTCCGGGAAGAAGCTTTCACCATCCCCTACCCCGCGGTTGAAAAAGGGGATCTGCTGCCAGATTTCATCCGGGCCATCCGCGAGGATCGCGATCCCAATGTCAAAGCCCGGGATATTTTCCGGGTGATGGAAATCTGCTTTGCCTGCTGGGAATCGGTCGAGAATCGGCGTAGCGTTACCCCCAGTTATAGTCTTTAACCCCCTTCATTTTGGGATAGCTGCCTCAATGACGAACAAGCCCTCCATCCCTTTTGGCAAACCCCAGATCAGCCAGGCGGAGCTGGATGCCGTAAAAGCGGTCTTCGACAGCGGCATGCTGGTCCATGGCACGGTAACGCCCGCCTTCGAGGAAGCGTTCGCCAAAAGGATCGGCACCAAACATGCGGTGGCGGTTGCCAGCTGTACCGCCGGTATGCATCTCACCTTATTTGTCCGGGAAATCGGGCAAGGCCATAAGGTAGCGGTTCCGGCCATGACCCATGCGGCCACGGCCCATTGTGTGGAACTGGCCGGGGCAACACCGGTTTTTGTCGATGTCGCGCCGACGACAGGCAATATCTGCCCGGACCAGTTGGATGCACTGACAGAGCCGCTGTCGGTCATCATGCCGGTCCATTATCTGGGCCTGACCTGCGAGATGGACCGGATCCAGGCAACCGCAAACCGGCATGGCGCCTTTATCCTGGAAGATTGCGCGGTTGCGCTGGACGCAGAATATAAAGGTCGCAAGGCGGGCAATCTGGGCCTGGCCGGATCTTTTTCCTTTTATCCGGTCAAGCATATGACCTCGATCGAAGGCGGCATGGTCACCACCAACGACGATCAACTGGCGGCCCAGCTACGCAAGCGCCGGGCCTTTGGTTATAACAAGGCCCTGGGCGAGCGCAGCCGACCCGGCCTTTATGACGTGGATGAGCTGGGTTTCAATTACCGGATGAGCGAGATTGAGGCTGCCGTCGGCCTGGCCCAAATGAAGCGGTTGAATGATTTTCAGGCTGCACGGGCAAAAAATGCCAGGGCATTGGCCCGGGCACTGAAGGACGTAGAAGAACTGACGATCCTGCCACCGCCGTCCCATGAAAGGCCCTCAACCAATTATTGCCTGAATGTGGTGCTGCCAAAAGATGGCAGCATCAGCCGCGAAGGCGTCATGGATGTTTTGAAAGAAGATGGCATCGGTTTTTCCGTCCATTATCCGGGTGCCGTGCCACTCTTTACCTATTATAAAGAGAAATACGGCTACAAAGAGGGGCAGTTCCCGGTCGCCGAATGGCTGGCCAGCCAGACACTGTCCCTGCCTGTGGGGCCTCATCTCACTGAAGGGGACCCGGAACGGATCGCAGAAGCGGTCAAAGATGCCGTCGTAAAGAGCAGAAGCTCGTGATTGGAGGAGTCTAGAAATGCCCCATATTCCCTATGATAGCCTCAAAGCAAAATTGAAGGGCCAGCGTATCCTGCTGGTCGGGGGGGCCGGTTTTATCGGCCATAACCTGGCCATGGAACTGGCCGACATGGGCGCGGATGTGATGATCGCGGATAACCTGATGGTCAATTCCATGATCGAAAACAGCTTCAACCCTGAACAAGACCCGATTCAACGGCAGGCCTATCTTGATTTCCTGCTATCGCGTTTTTCCATCCTGCGTGAAAAAGGTGTGCAGCTAAGGAATTGCGATGCGCGCATCCTGATCGATTTGGGACGTGTCTTTGAAGAATACCGCCCGACCAAGGTTGTCCATCTGGCCGCCATTGCCAGCGCGGTTGATGCTAAGCAGGAACCGGGGCTTTGCTTCGATTTGCAATTGATCACACTGCGCAATGTCCTGGAACTGGTCCGGCCCAAGGTGGATGAGATCAACCAGACCATGTTCATGTCTTCTTCCACCGTCTATGGCGATTTTGAAGGCGATACAGTGGACGAAACCACCTTCCCGCGTCCGGAGGGCATTTATGCCAATGCCAAATTCATGGGCGAGCGCCTGGTCCGGACCTATCGCACGCAATATGGCCTGGGAACAACGGTGATCCGCCCCTCAGCCCTTTACGGTGAACGTTGCATCAGCCAGCGGGTCAGCCAGAAATTCATTGAAAACGGCCTGACCGGCAAACCGTTGCTGCTGGAAGGTGGCGGTGACGGACGTCTGGATTTCACCTATATCAAGGATCTGGTTCAGGGCCAGGTGCGCGCCCTTGCGCTGCATGAAAGCCCGGATGATTCCAGCACCTTCAACATCACTTTCGGCAATGCCCGCACGATCAAGGAACTGGCCGACATTGTGAAGGAAATTGTTCCACAGACCATTTTGGAAGAACGTCCGCGCGCCGTCGACAAACCGATCCGCGGCACGCTTTCCACCGAGCGGGCACAGAAGATCCTGGGCTTCAAGCCTGAATGGCCCCTGGAAACCGGGTACAGGCAATATTGCCAGTGGTATGTGGATGCCTGGGAAAAGGCGAAACGCAAAGCCAATGACCTGTAAGCCATGACCGGCGACAAGAACCTGCGTGGTCAAGGCGCGTTGGTTTTGCTGGCACGCCTTGATTCCTCAAGGCTTCCCGGCAAACAGCTAAAACCCCTTGGCGATGGCACCGTGCTGGATTTGATGGCCAGGCGATTGGCAAATTGCCATCACGACATTCCCATTATCCTGGCCACCAGTGACCGCGCGATCGATAACCCCCTGGCTGATTTCGCGCAACAGCGGGGTCTCCAGTGTTTCCGCGGAAACATCGACGATGTGGCCGGGCGCTGTCTGGCTTGCCTTCAGGCATTCAATCTCGACTGGTTCGTGCGACTGTGCGGCGACAGCCCCTTTGCCGACCCGGTTCTAATAGACCGGATCATTGATGTCTTTCTCACAAGTGACTGCGAAATTGCCACGAATGTCTTTCCAAGAACCACGCCTTTTGGGGCCAGTGTTGAAATTGTCAGCCGTCCGGCCATGGAACGTATTTGCCGGGAAACCGACGATATGGCATTCTTGGAACATGTGACGTTGTTTGCTTACCGGCATCCGGATCGGTTCAAAATCCAAAATGTGGGTGAAGAATCCGGGGCTTATGGGGATCTGTCTTTATCGGTGGACACAGCGGACGATTTGGCGATGGCACAATGGATAGCAAACAAGCTAACAGCCCCCGTCGAAGCGCCGTTGACGGAAATCGTGGCATTGGCCCAGCAATGGCGGGCCGAAACCGGAGGGCGTCCATGAAGATCTATCCTAAAAATGAACCAAGGCGTTTCACCATCAAGGGTGTGACCATTTCCCATGTGGCCGATATCAATCTGGACCCGGATGAGATGATCACCCTGCGGCGCGATGACGGTTCGGAATATGATGTTGCGGCCAAAAGCTGGGGTTACTATGCCACCCCGTCCCTGAACGGGCGGCTGCGCGACCAGGGCTTCCGATCCGTTCTGGTCAAGAATAAATCCACCGGACAGCGCTATGTCCTGCTGGTTCGGGAGGGGCAGCAAAGTGCCTTTAACGAATATCTTGCCCATCAGGATATGAAGGTTCTGGGTTTCCTGGACGAAGAATGCGTCAAGATTGACGATTCAGACGATATGCCGGAATAAGCGTTCATGCCGACACCAATCAATGACATCGCCCATTCCTTTCCTTTTGTGGAGGGGTGGCCGGTCGATATTTCCGAACCGGCGGAGATATTCCTGCAGGCTTGGCTGAAGATGCGCCATGGGAAGATGCAGCCAACCAAACAGGATATCGAGCCTGCCTATATCCCCAAACTTTTGCCCATGATCTGGCTGTATGAGTATCTTCCCGACGAGGATGAATTCCTCTGTCATCTGCATGGTGAGACCATCCGTGAGGCCTGGGGATTTTCCCTGCGCGGCAAAAAAACCAGCGAGTTCATTCCAACAGACTTAATCGACAAGCTGCGGAACCGTTGGCTGCGCGTGATTGAGGGGCCGGCGGTCATGCACAGTGTCATGCGCGAACGGGAAGAGGCAATCCGCTCGGCGGAACGGCTGATGACCCCCATTGCCAATGAAACAGGCCAGATCCGTTTTGTTTTTGGGATCTCCCTTTACGCAGATCTGGGCAAGGATCGGGATCATTTTGGCCCGACCACGGATTTAGTCCGGTATTACACTTTACGCGATGATCTGGACTGATCAGAGATTGCCCTGATTCGGGTTCGGTACCCAATGCCAGGTCTCCTGCCGAAAGAGCTCCTGAAAGCCATTGCGGCGGTAAAAGTCCAGGGATTGTTTATTGGCCAGCTGTGTGCCCAGGCGAATCTCGTCCGCCCGCCCGTGGTAATGCGCATGCATGCCCTGCAGCAAACGCGAACCAATCCCCTGCCGCTGGCATTCCGGATCGATGCCGATCAAATCAATAATTGCCATCTTATCGCTAGGCCTGAACAGGCAGGCATTGAACCCCCGAATTTCCTGAACCTCATCGCGATAGAGCAGCACACAATCCGCCCGGTCTTTCACCGCATTGGCAACCCAGGCAGATTTCAGTGCATCGGCTATCGCATTATCAACTTGGGAGTCAGCATGAAACCGGTCATGTTTGAATGTCTTGGCACCGATTTCCGCACAGGATAGCGCTTCTTCCTCGCTGCGCATGGCTGGCGACACGCCATCAGGCATCTTTTGCCCGGCCACGGGGCAGGTCAGGGTCACCAGGGTTTCAACCAACCGGAAACCATGGCGCGCCAGCCCTCTCCCGCCGGTTTCACCTGCAGGCAGCCGGCAGGAAATCAATCCCACCCCTTGTTCTCTAGCCTCCATCACCACATCTTCCGCCGCCGCCGCGTCCTTCAAACGCCAAACCGGACGCCCAAAAAATGAGGCTTCAAAAGCCAGATCATCCACCGGCAGCATCATTTCCTCCCAGGCCGGAGGAAGGCACGCAGGGTGTATTTGCCGCTAGGTTCCACCAAACGTTCCAGGCGGTCGCAAGAAAAACCTGCCTGATGCGCCAGCAGGGCCAGTGAAGATGCCGAAAAGGCACAGAAATGTTCGATAAAGAACTCTTCGCGGGCGGGACTGTCGGCCATGGCACCCTCCGCATCGGGCAATTCCACATAGACCAGTCCCCCCGGCGCCAGGACATTACGCACTTTTGCCAGCATCCCCACCATGTCCGGCACATGTTCCAGCACCTTGTTCAGGGTGACCAGCGAAAAGGTGCGGTCAATCCGATCGCTCAGGAAGTCGGCGCATAGCCCTTCAACCCCGGCCATTTTTTCCGCATGTTCGGCGGCACGCGGGTCTGGATCAAGCGCCGTGCAATTCCATCCCGCCTGCTGCATGGCCGCCGGGAAGACTGCAAGCCCCGCCCCGACATCCAAAAGCGTTTTCGGGAGATCCGGTGCCGCCTGGTCCCAATAGGCGTTCAATGCCCTCACCCGTTGACGGTTGTCGGATTTTTCCGGTGGCAGCCCCATGATTTTCTCAAAGGTCGTGATGATACGATCACCGTAGGTACTATCCCAGTAATCCTGGTCATAAATCCGGGAGAGATCCATCCGGTGATGGTTGATCACATGGCCACAGCCGCCACAGGTCCAAAGCTCGCGATAATAATCCGCGATGGCAAAATCCGTCTCCCCCTCCGGCCTTGCGTCAAAGGCCGCGTTGAACTGCCAATCCACACTGCGGCAAAAGGAGCAGGCTTGGTCCGGCGGGTTTCGTTTGGTGATGGTCATTGGCCCCAGTTCCAATCTTCAATTAGGAAACCGGGGATTTGCCAGACACCGTCAATCCTCTTCCATATCTTGGTGTTGCGGAATTTTTCGGCAACCTCCCAAAACCAGCTTTCGGGCAATCCTTGAAACGCACAGAATTTCTGAACATCTTCCTCCGGGATCTGGGTGCCTAGTCTGCGGACCGTCTCAATCGCCTCCGCCCGTGTGATCTGGCCATAACGGATCTGCACCGAGAGATTGTCAAACGCCCGGGTAATCCCGAATTTCTGCCATTTGGTGACATGATGCAACGAGATGAAATCACAGTCGATATCGGCAAATTCCCAGGTGCCTGTCTTTCGATCTCCAGCCTGATAGGAAAAGCCATGCTCTTCTGCGATCCGTGTGTTTTCATAGGAATTCCATTTGAAAAACGCGCCCAGAAAGACCGAGCGCACATCAAAACCGGGATTTTCCGGCACCCGATAGGCCGCCAGCTCTTGTTCGCTCAGCCCTTCTTTCCCGACCCAGTCCCGCCAGGAGGTTGATTGCAAACAGCCATGCTTTGCCAGCCAGTCCGCATCCAGTTTGGTGGCCAACCGTTCAATTTCGTTGCCGCCATATTCCAATTGCGGATTTTCGCCCCATAGGATGAGCGGGATTCGCATCTGCACCGCCAGCCGGATGGGGATGGCGAATAAGGCCATATGCATCGGAAGGCCGGTCGCGCCAACGCCTTCGTAGGCAGCCTTCATGAAACGCCGCTCCACATCAGGGTTGATGGTATAATCCAGATGATCCACGCCCAGATTGGCCACCATGTCATCCAGGTTTTTCTGGCCAATCTCTGTTCGGGCCGGGGTTTTCCAGGTGATCGCCAACACATTCAGGCCAAATTCACGTGCCTTGATTACCTGATACCAGCTATCTTTGCCCCCCGACACCGGCACGATACAGTCATAGCCGTCCGAACGGGCCATAGCGTCATCGATGATCACCTGGAAAGCCTCGGCCCGGGCCGCCCAATCGATCTTGTTTTCCTTATCCTCATGTCCATGGCAGGCCGAACAGATCCCGTCAGACGCGATGGACACACCGGGCCTGGTATCTGGCAGAATACATTGGCGGCAATATTTCATAATCTCATCCGATTCACCGGGACATAATCAGGGTTGGAAGGCATGATGCGTTTCCAGGAACAGTTTGGCGGAAATGATTGAAAAGAGAAACTTGCTTTCACTGTTCAGCGCCACCTCAGAGGCGGCCAGGCCCGCCAGCTTGCCGCGATCAATCACATCAAATAGCGGGCTGTCCGCCAGCAGCAAATCCCGCGCTTCTGCCGTGTGAAAATCCAGGAAACTGGTCACCGGGGCATTGATCCCCTGTTTGCGCGGGTTTTCCAGGATATCCTCATCCACCATCCCGCGCCCGGTTTCCCGCAGCAGATATTTCGGCAGACTGTTCTGCACCAGATGCCGGCTTGGCACGCTAAAGAGAAATTCCACCAGGCCGCTGTCCAGATAGGTGGCGCGGTTTTCCACCGAATAGGCCATGGCGCTTAAATCATCTTCATGCAGCATCACCGGCACGGTCTCGCTCAACAACTCATTCATCATCCGGTTGCGCAATATCGCTTGATCCGTATAGACCGTCTCACGATGCGCTTCGGCAAAGGGTTCGGTCAGGAAGTCTGAGAAACGGTCGGTCTGCAAAAAAATATGATCCCGGTTCCCGGGTGCATCTATGAACGCCCTTGGATCTTGCAAAAACGGATTGCGCACGAACCGGCCATAGGTGTTGCGCCAGCCCTCCACCAACTGCTCAAAATCCTCGCGCTCGCGCATCTCCGCCAGCCAGAAAAGATAGTGGTCGTAATAGCCGGAGAAAATCTCATCGGCGCCCGTGCCGCCAAGCGAGACCTTGAATCCCTGTTTTTGCATCTCCTCACTGGCAAGCGCGTGCAGATAATAGGAGATGGTCATCATCGGCTGGCCGAAATAATCGATCAAACCGGTCAGCCGGTCCCAAAAGCCCTGCTTGGGAATATCGATCAGATGGTGGGGGCAGCCCTGACGCTTGATGCTGGCCAGGATAGCGGCTGTCTCATCATAGCGCTCATCCTCCTCAATCACGGAAAAGGTGGTGATATCCCGGTTGAACCGTTGGCGCGCAATGCCCAGCGCCACATTGGAATCAATACCGCCGCTCAGGCGCAGGGCAACCGGCACATCCGCGCGCAAGCGCAGCCCGACTGCCGCCTCGACCCGTTCCGCCGCCCCTTCCAGCGCTTCCGTGGCGGACATTTCAACCGGGGCGTAATCGAGCTGCCAATAGGCACGCGCTTTGGGCTTTTCCGGTATGGTGATCATGGCGGAGGCACCGGCGGGAAATTCCGATACGTCCCGGAAAAATGTCTGCCCGGCGGGATAAAGCGCCTTGTAACCGTTAACCAGATAGCGGCGCAGCTGCTCGTAATTCACATCAGGCTTGCGCCCCGCCATGCCTGCCAGAAACCGAACTTCCGATCCGAAATACAGTCTGCCGCCGTCAAACCAGGTATAAAGCGGTTTTTCGCCAAACCGGTCGCGACTCAGAAAAAGCAGGCCGCGCGCGCCGTCATAAAGCGCAAAGGCCCACATACCTTCAAACCGGTCTGTACAGTCCGCGCCCCATTGCTGATAAGCCGCCAGGATTACTTCCGTATCCCCGCTGGTGACGAACTGATGGCCAAGCCCTTCCAGTTCCTTCCGCAATTCCGGGAAATTATAAATCTCGCCATTAAAGACCAAAACCAGATCATCGCGGATGAAAGGCTGGTCAGAGCGGCTGTCCAGATCCTGGATCGACAGGCGGGTATGCAGCAGGTCCAGGTGGCTGTCCCCGATCCGGCCGCACCAGGTTCCCCGGCCATCCGGACCGCGCCGGGCCATCAGGGAAAGCGTGCGGGATATTCTTTCCGGGGAAAGGGCCTGTGGGCCAAATGCGCCTGCAATCCCGCACATGCCATCAACCCTTCCGGTCCAGATGGACCATGCTGCGTTTCAAGACGGCCCCCTCCCGGCAATCCTCCGCCAGGGTTGCGCCTATGACTTTGTCCGCCTCCAGCGAGGGGAATTCCGTCGCAGGCCTTGTATAACGTATATCATCAGCCCCGATCACGGTGCCGGCAACCAGGTCCCGGTTAGCACTGACTCCTTTGCGGATCGCCCAGACATTACCGCTTTCACAGGCCTGGACCTCTTTGCCATATTGTCCACGCGCCGCCGCGACCTGTGGCAGGACACGGGCCAGATAGGCCAGATCCTCCGGATCGGCCGACAGGGAATGATCATGGAAATCCCGACCTTCCTTCCGGTCGGTAAAGTGCATCTCAACCACACGCGCGCCCAGTGCCACCGCGGCAATGGCCGCTTCGCGTTCCTTCACATGGTTGGAATAGCCGATCGTGACCGGGTGATAGCGTTCCATCAGATAAGGAATGGACAGCAGATTGGCCTGTTCCATTGGTGTCGGATAAGCCGACACACAATGCAGCAGCACCAGACGATCCGCCAGTTTATCCTCACCAACCACGTCGCGGACCCAATGAACCGCCCGGTCGATCTCCGGCACTGTTGCCGTGCCTGTGGACAAAATCACCTTGCACCCGGTCCCTGCCGCCGCGCGGATCACCGGCTCAAACGTAATATCGCCGCTGGCAATCTTGATCGCCTCACCGAGTTCCGCCAGTTTCGGCACCCAATCCTCGCTGATGGCGGACGAAAAGAAAGGTACATCAAGCGCACGCGCCTCCGCGGCAAGCCGCTCATGGGCGGCCTGATCGAGACCAAAACGCCTGACTCTTTCAAGCCGTTCGGCATCGTCAGTGGAGATAAACCGTTCCGGTGTATAGGATTGGAATTTCACCGCATCGGCACCGGCTTTGGCCGCAAGCGCCAGAAGCCGAGAGGCCGCTTCCAGATCGCCTTCATGATTGACCCCGATCTCGGCGATCAACAGGATTTCCCGGTCCAGTTCTTTTCCGAATAACTTCATGATTTCACGCCACTTTCCTGGCTTCTTCGATAAGGTTTTCTGTAAAGGTCAGCGCCCGTTCAGCCATTTCCTCCACCAAGGCGCCATAGGCCCTGGCATAATGGGTCATGAAACTGTCCCGCGTTTCTTCCGGAACGCGCCGCAAGACGATATAGCCCACCTGGAACAGCTGCATTAAAGAACCCACATGGAATTGTTCCACCACCTGATCAACGGGGTCTTGCGATTTTGCATAGACCAGCGATTGAAGCTGGTCATAAAACCGATAAAGCCCGGCTTTGCCCTGTTCCAATTGCGGCAAGGCTTCGCGCAGCTTCGCATAAAAGGCATGGAGCCGGTAATGCAGGATTTCCAAGTCCTGGACCGAGACCGGCACATGACCTTTTTCCCGTTCATATTCTTCCAGGATCAACCGCATCTCCCGGTCACGATGGGAGACGCCTTCAACAATTTCGAGGCTTTCCGGCAATTGCGGTATGGTGCCGGGAATACGGATCCCGTCCGAGCAGTTGATCAGCCGCGCCTCCGGGAAAGAGGCCTGAAGGGTTGAGAAAAAGATCGATGCCGACAGGAAACTGCGGCTGGTATGAATCACACCGCCAAAATTGCCCCGCGCCTTAAGGTCATATTGCGAGGCCTTTTTATGGTCAGGATGGGTTTTCAGGAAATCCTCATCATAGACCGATTGTTCGGAATGATGCCGATCGGCGACTCTGGTCCCGAAATCGACCCCAAACAGATAAAGCGTGCGGAACCCCATGCCCAGTGTGATCCGCGACCCGACATTGGTCACGGTCGGCGCCGCATTGAACACTTCCGAATAGCCCTGCCCAAACATTTTGGTCGAGGTCACGGAATCCCGGAAATAGAGAATGCGCCGGTCAAAGAAGGCCGGCACCTCCGGATGGACGGTGTTGGAGGCAATCAATGTGATGCCGCCTAGGTCATATTTCTTCGACAGGCCGGTGATAATCTCCAGCGGGCCAGGGGTGTTTTCCAGCTCCACGTGGAAATCCGGCTTGAACCCATAGTTTAGCATGGTGCCCAAACCAGTGCCGCAAGTCACCAGGATGACCTGGTCCCGCAGCGCCCGGATCTGGTCCACCGCATCATCCAGGGACGGTCCGGACCCAATGATAAAGACCGGTGTCTGCTTTAGAATGCGTCCTTTGTCGTTGAAGGTCTGGGCTTCATACCCGGTGATGTTACGGAAACAGTTTTCCATCATCACCAGCTCGTCTTCAAAGAAACCGGGACTTCCCGAAATGATCGGCACCCTGTCGATGAACTGGCGCTCCACTTCACGCATGACATAGGAATTATAATGGACGTAGAAATAGGATCCATCCGCCAGGCCGAAAGCCGAATTCTTGATATGCCCATAGATCAGGTTGGTGACATGGGTTGGATCATCCCCCAGGATAAAAACCAGATTGCCGCCCCGCCCTTCCAGGGTTTCATACCATTCGGACAGGTCATGCAGATGCATGGCGTGATAAAGAAACTCGTCAAACTGTTCCGAGATGACCAGCATCCGGACATCCAGTTCCTCTATCAACCGACCGACATGCAGCCCCAGGCCAATCCCCAGAACGACAACAAAACCACCATCCGGGTCAACCTGCCGCCCGCCTTTTTCAAGCCCCTGTTCCAGCAACCAGTCCCAGGCCGCCTCATACATTTTTTCTGCGACATAACGCGGTTTTTCGATCCGGTCGACCCAGCCGATGAAAACCCGGTCAGGCTTCGTCAGATATTTGGACATCTGACGGTCCAAATAGCGTTCCGCATCCTCTTCGTAAAAAAGCGAGTGTCCCAGATCCAGGTTGAGACCACCCGAGGGCATTTTGACGATCCTGGATCCGGGCGTGACAATTTTCCGCATGCGGGCCGCATAGGCAGGCTGGCGTTTCTCCAGCGCCGCCAGGTTCCGTTCAAACAAATCTTTGTCGCCGATGAAGGTTTCCGGTTGGCTCATCTGCTTAGCCCTCCCGTCCGGCAAGGGAATTCAGACCGGTTTCCAGCTGTTGCAATCGCGCCAGCACGCGCTCGGTTTTCCTCTCCGCCATGAGACAATCATAGGCTTTCTGCTTAAGCCCGCTCCGGACCGCCCTGTCCCGTAACAATTCTGCACAGGCTTTTGCAAATTCCTCCGCATCCTCATAACATGCTTCCGCCAGCCCCACTCCGGTCAGGAATTCGGTCACGGTCCGCTCCTGCGGGCGTGGACCGGCGAGAGAGATGACAGGCAGGGATGCACATAAGGCTTCAAATGCCCGGTCCATCCCGCAATCGCCTTCGATGTCAATCAGCAGGTCAACCCCTTGAAAAAACTGCGACAAGCCATCCTTCATCTTTTCACAAGGTTCGGCATAATCGATCCGCGGCAAAAGCCCCGATTTCTCAAGCAAAGGCTCCAGATAATCGAGCGCCGCAATGCCGCCGCATCCCTGCACAAACAAAGAGATCCGGATCGAAGGATCCTGATCCAAAATCCGTTCGATAATGGCAATGGAATGGCGCTGAATGCGGTTAAGATCTGGTTTCCAGCCCAATATACGCCGCCCGGGCCGTGCAGAGAGAGCAGGATCTTGTGGCAATTTATCGTCTGGCAGCGCGAAAAGGCCATCTTTTATCGCAAGACAATGGCGGTTCGCCTGGGAAAAACCGCCCTGCCCCGCCAGGGATGCTTGAAATCCGTGAACCGCCACGGTTTCCGGCATCGACCGGACGCGCAGCATGACTGGTGCCGGCTTGCTGGCAAAAATCATCGCTCGCCCGGTTTCAAGATAACCGTCCAGATCGATCAGAATATCTATCTCGTCATTGTGGATGATGGTTGCCGCCGTGGGATCATTCACGTCCCGCAGATCGATGAAATCTGCAACAGCCCCGGCGATGCGCCGTGTCATCGCATCATCATATTCGTTGTGGCTATAGCAAAAGAAATCCAATCCGCTGCGACGCCCCTGGATCAGCAACGGCCAGAAAAGGTCTAAGCCGGTACCGGCCCTGAAACGACCGGATACCAGGCCGACCTTCAGCTTGCCTTCGGCCGCCACCGGTCGCTCGGGCATGATTTTGACGCCACTGGACAACAACCCGGCTAACCGTTCTTCCAGGGTGACGATTTCTTTAACTGACGCCCCCTGTTTTGCCGCCAGGACCGAAAGCCTGCCTATCAAGCCTGTGACATGCCTGATTTCACCACCGGCCCCTTGCAGGTGGGAATCAATTGCCTTGTCAAATTTGCCGATGGCCTCATAGGCCCGACCCAACAGGAAATAGTCTTCTCTCGCGAAATCCTGGCAGGATCTCAATGCCTCCAGCAACAAAAGCGCTTCCACGGGCCGTCCCAGGCGCATCATCACACGCGATAACATCCGCCAGGCGCGCCCTTCTCCCGGATAAAGCTCCGCTTCTTTTTCAAAACAGTCGATGGCGGCATCCAACTGTCCCGCGTCATAGGCTTGCATGCCTTCCTGGAAATAGGTGCTGTCACGCATATTCGCGAATGTGTCTTCAAAATTCCCAAGCCATGCCGGCAGTAGGCCCGGCAAATCCGCATGGGGTTTGAGCGCTGTGGCCAGTTTCCCGTAATAGAGACTGTCATTCAACCGGCCGGCCCGTGCAAAAACGATCGCCAGCCCATCCACATAATCCCGGCAGGCCGGATCAAGCTCATGGGCCGCTTTCATCAACTCGATCGCTCTTGAGAGATCGCCGAGCTGGATCGCGACCAAGCCCAGCACATGCAGGCTCTCGGCACTTTCCCCGGACTTTGCGACCAGGGACTGCACGGTTTGGACGGCACCGGGCTGGTCGCCGCGAGCAAGGGCTTCCAGCGCTTCGGTCAGGGCTGTTGTCTTTTCTGTGGCGGTCACCGACAGCTTCTCCCGGCATCCGGCCACGAAACGGGCCGGCATTGGTAAACATCTCTTTATCTTAATAACTTAACGGAAATGACAGGGCTTGACCACGGCTTCTTACCACTTCCTGGAACCGGATTTGGGCACCAATAGCAAAACGGAGACCCAAATCAATGAGCCTCCGTCTATTTGCGCAAAATCATGACGTATCAGGAATTTACTGCAGGAGCTGCAGAATGGCCTGCTGCTGCTGACCGGAGATCGACAGGGACTGGATACCCAGCTGCTGACGGGTCTGCAGGGCAACAAGGTTCGCGCCTTCTTCATTGAGGTCGGCAAGGGTCAGCTTGTCCGCACCCAGGCCAAGCTCGTTTACATAGAGCTCGGTGAAATCAAGGCGGGTTTGCAGGATTGCAACGTTGGAACCGAAATTGGCCGCATTCGCACGCATCCTGGAGATACTTAGATCCAGGATCTGGATCATCGAGGTCGCCTGGGAGATATGCGTGTTGTTGAGACCGAAGGAGGTGAAACTGCCGGCAGAAAGGCCGAATGCAGAGATCGCGATGTTGGAACCGCCGGTGGAGAAAGTCGCAACGGAGAAAATGCCGTTATCCGTATCACCGACAGAATCGTTCAAATCAAGACCGACAATCTGCAGACGGGAGTTCGTCCGGATACCAAACGCCACATCCAGGGTGGTCGTGGTGGTCGCAAGCAGGTTCAAACCCTGGTAGGACGCGTCCTCAACCAGCTGGAAAATCTGCTGGCCAAGTTCGTTAAACTGTTCTGTTGATGCCTGACGCTCTGTGGTGGTCGAGGATTTAGCCGCCTCAACGATACCTTTCATCTGCTTCAGGAAATTATCAATGGACTCGATTGCGTTCAGCGCCGAGTTCACCGCACTGATGCCCTGGTCGATATTATCTTTGCGGAGGTTGAAGTCTTCCGCACGGTCGGTCAGGGCTTTCGCCTTGAAGAAGTTTACAGCATCATCAACAACGCTGTTCACCTTGCGGCCCGTGGACAAACGGGTCTGGGTCCGGTCACTCAATTTCTGCGTGGCCTTCAAGGACAACAGTGAGTTGCGTTGTGCAGCTGTGAGAGCAATATCACTAGTCATAGGATCTTCCTTTCTGGACTTTTTTCCACACTTTGTGCGTCAGTCGGTCCGGAAAGCTGCAAGTGGTGTGCCAGACTAGTTTTTTGCGATAAGAATCAATGCGCTGACTTTATACGAATGAAAATTGTAATACTGGCGCAAAAAGAAAAAGGCCCCCGAAAGGAGGCCTTTTCCCAATCTTTTGGAAAGATTTTCCTATTACTGGATGAGCGCCAGGATAGCCTGCTGCTGCTGACCAGAGATAGACAGGGACTGAATACCCAACTGCTGACGAGTCTGCAGGGCCACAAGGTTGGCACCTTCCTCGTTGAGGTCGGCCAGGGTCAGTTTATCGGAACCGACCGTCAGGGTGTTGGAGTAGTTTTCAGTAAAGTCCAAACGAGTCTGCAGGATAGCAACGTTGGAACCCAGTTTGGACGAATGCGCACGAATACGCGTAATGGAGTCATCCAGGATCTGGATCATCGCGGTTGCCTGGCTCACTGCGGAGTTGTTGGCACCAAACGAGGTGAAGCTACCAGCAGACAGACCAAATGCGGAAACCGCAATGTTGGAACCACCGGTAGAGAAAGTCGCGATAGAGAAAATCCCGTTGGTGGTGTCTGCTGCAGAGTTGTTCAGGTCCAGCCCGGAAACCTTCAGTTTGGAAGCGGTACGAACACCGAAAGAAATGTCCAGGGTCGCCGTGGTGGCGCTCAGCAGGTTCAAGCCCTGATAAGACGCGTCCTCGACCAGCTGGAAGATCTGGCTGCCGATTTCGTTGAACTGGGTGGTAGAAGACTGACGTTCAGCCGTTGTCTGAGACCGGGCGGCCTCGGCGACACCTTTAAGCTGCTTCATCAGGCTGTCGATTGCGTCCAGTGCCTGCAGCGCCGAGTTCACGGAGCTGATGCCCTGGTCGATTTCACCTTTACGCAAGTCAAAGTCAGCCGCGCGGTCAGTCAAGCTTTTCGCTTTAAAGAAGTTAACCGCATCATCGACCACAGAGTTAACGGAACGGCCCGTGGAAAGACGGGTCTGAGTCCGGTCACTCAGGCTCTGGGTAGTACGCAAAGAGAGAAGGGAGCTGCGTTGGGCAGCAGTAAGAGCAATATCACTCATAATTCAATTCCTTTCTGGAACCAATATGCTATGCAATCGGGCATTCTGCCCTCGCGCCATTTGTGGCACGCCCTGAATTGATACCGGATCACCTTCAAAAACTCAACCCCTTTTGTAGTTAAGCGGAATCATTTTCCCATCAAACCGGAATCATTTGCCGCCCTTTTGGCGCCCCTGCCCACCTGATAAGTTTTTGCATCATTTAGGAATTGAAACAGCCTGGCATTAATCTTGCTTTTTATTTTTGGCGCTGAATTTTTTTTGGCGAAACTGTGTTTTTATGCGTTATCCGGCACCAAATTGTCCGGATTGGGAGCAGAATATGGCCATTTCAACAAGCACGATCGGCAGCCAGATCCTCAATCAGAATATCCTGAAAACCAATCAGGATTATTTCAACACGCTCCAATACCGCTTGGCGACGGGGACAAAATTCCTGGATCTGAAAAATTATGGTACAGATTCCGCCCGCATCGTTGATCTGCGCCAGGAAATCGAATCACGCGCCTCTTATTCGAGGGCAATCGATCTTGCCGACCTGATCACCAAATCCTACGACACCGCCATTGATGCGATGGGCAATACCATGCAGGAATTGATCAATGCGGCCGACCCTTTGTCCACGCAGGATACGAACTGGCCCAATGACAACGCTGTGATCGCCGACAATCTGTTGCTGGAACTTCAGACGAACCTGAATCTGGAAATTGGTGGTCGCTTTATTTTTGCGGCCTCGAATTACACTGCACAACCCGTGGTCGAGATGCGGAACCTGTCGGTCTACACCACCACCGATATCGGTGTTGCCAATACCATTGAAACCGCTAACACCGTGCCCCAGCATGTGGTGGATTCCGGTGGTGCGGCAACGACAGAATCCTATCACACCAGTTTTGCCGGCGCGAATACCATTGATGAAAATGCCTGGGAAACGCTGAACGTCACCATTGCTGACAATCAGACCATCGACTATGGCATCTCGGCAACCCATACCGCTTTCCAAAATGCAATCGAAGCCGTGTTGCGGTTCAAATCGGCAACCCAGACAGGTTTGACCGAGGCCCAGCGGCGCTCATTCCTGACCGAAGCCCGGGCTGCAGCCGATACCGCACGCACCCAGCTTCGCCAGCTGCAGTCGGAAAACGGTGTTGCCATGGATCAGTTCCAGAATGCAAAAGACCTGCATCAGGCCTTTAATAATGTCAGCCAGATTGCCCTGGATGACCTTACTGGTGCAGATACCGCGACAGCCGCAACCGAGATGTCCGCGTTGCAGGCTCAGATGCAGGCATCCTTTGCCACCATCTCCAGACAAGCGAGCCTCAGCCTGGTCAACTTCCTGTAACGGACGGAATGAATTGACCATTTGTCACCCGACCCGATATCGGGTCCGGATAATGCAGGACGAAAAGCAGGCAAATATTCTGAACATGAAATGGACAGTAAAAAATCTTGATAGAACCAAGTTTTGAAGCAAACATATGCTAATTACAGTTTGCTTAACTGTCGCTTTACGTTTTTAAACTAGCGTCTTATCATGAG
This sequence comes from Aestuariispira insulae, assembly GCF_003385955.1. Classification (GTDB taxonomy): domain Bacteria; phylum Pseudomonadota; class Alphaproteobacteria; order UBA8366; family Aestuariispiraceae; genus Aestuariispira; species Aestuariispira insulae. Next base: position 463,619 of record NZ_QRDW01000002.1, on the reverse strand, counting down.
ATAAGTTATCTCACTGAGAGGATCGTACAGGGTAACTAAGGTTAGTGGAGACGTCGTGAATAATCCCTACGCCAAACAACAACAATCCGCCCTTCAGCATGCGACACCGCAAGCGGCAGAGGGCTGGGCCCTGATTGAAATGGCGCGCCGTCTGGATTCGGCCGTGCAAGAACCTGTCGATGAACAGAAGATACTCGAGATGACCCGGCTTAACTGGCGGATCTGGACGATCATCCAATCCGAACTGGTGGACCCGGAATGTCAGATACCCCGCGAAATTCGCGAAAATCTGATCAACCTTTCCAATTTCATCGACAAACGTTCTGCCGACATCATTGCCGCGCCTGCGCCGGAAAAACTTGCTGTCCTAATCAATATCAACCGCCAAATTGGCGCCGGATTGATGGAAACCCCTTCCGAGGATCAAAATGCCACAGCCGACCAGGGTGACCAGCCGGCCGAAGGCTCCCAAACGGCATCCCCCCCTGATGCAGAAGCATTGCGAAAAATCACGGATCAGGAAGCCTGATCCCAGGCAGCCAGCCACCTCCAAATTGGAATGCCTCCATGCGCGGCTATGATATCGTCTTGCTGTGCAATACGCCGGAAGGAGAATTCCTCAAGGACCAGATATTGGCCCATGCGCCCAAACTGCGTATTGGCCATGCGACGGATCTTCGCGGTTTAGAAAAACTGTCGGGCCAGCTGGCACCGCATTCAAGATTAATAGCCTTTTGTACCGCCGTGATCGTTCCAGACAGGATCATTCAATCCTTCGGGGGCAATTGTTATAACTTCCATCCCGCCCCTCCTGAATATCCTGGCTATCGACCTTCCGGCTTTGCGCTTTACCGCGGCGAACACAGTTATGGTGTCACCGCGCACCGCCTCATCCGGCAGGTGGATGCCGGCGAGATTGTTGCTGTCCAGCGGTTCGCAATTGAACCGGAATGGAATAATTATGAGCTGGCCGTTGCCGCCTACAGTGTCGTGATCGACCTGTTCCGTGCGCTAATCCCACAATTGGCAACCACGGACCGGCTGCTTCCGGCAACCGGGGACAGCTGGGGAGACCACACTTTCACACGCCAGGAATACCTGGCTATGAAAACCATAAGAACCCCCTTGCCCCAAACGGAATTGGAAGCGCGGTGCCGTTGTTTTGATGGTGTTTTTTGCCCGGTGCCATAATACCGGGCTGCCAATCATCCTGCTTCAGCCTCCGGAGCGGGAATGGCCCCAACCTCAATCAGACGCTCGGTTTCATGCTCCACCAGCTTCAAGGTTTTACGTAACGCCTCGTAATATCTTTCCTGATCCACAAGGTCGACGACTTTTCCTGCCATATCCGCCGAACTCGGCGCCGCCGCCACATAGTCATTCAGGAATTCCTGGAACGACACGAGATATTTCTTGCGCTCATTCTTGAAAAGATAAGCACATTGCAGCGCATAATAAACGCGCCGGGACGGGGTCACCGCATCTTCCTCAGACATCACCTCTTTGCGCCGGAGAATATCCACTTTGTTATGCAGGATGATGGTGGTGGCATCACCGGCATTTTCAATAACGGCGCCATTGATGATTACTTTTTCCTTTGCAGGAAGCTTGATCCTAAGAGGCATATACCCTGTCCCCTGAACGGTGAACTGAAGATGATTATCATGTTGGCCGTTTTCCGTGCCATTTCAAGACAACTTATCGCCGCAGGCGCATCCCTGACAAGGCCCGGCAGTTCAAGCATGTCTGAAAAACTTGAATATTTCGCAGTTTTCTGCCATATAGAAAGGTGCTGGGAGTTTATCCCGGTACCGTCCCGCCAAAGCCAGAAACGGCCAAAAGCGTGTCGGAACATTGCATATGGCTTATCTATCAAAGCCTTAACATCTAACGTGATGACAGCAGAAGCTGTCGGTCGAGGTGTATTATGGAAGTAAACTTACCGCCGCAAGTGACATTGCCGCAAAACGCGACGCAGAACCAGAACCATGGTTCGACCGCGGAAGCCGGTGCCACCCAGACCCTCCAGAAAACCCCGGACCATGTTGTCACCGCCACCACACAAGGTGCGGAAACCAACGTCCGGGATGAAGATGCCTTGCGCCGCGAAAGCCGCGCGGACCAGGACCTGGCACCACCGACCTTCGACAGTTTGAAGGTCAATGGCCTAAAAACCCGGGTTGGCTATGACAATGTTCAAGAAACGGTCTATCTGGAAATCCTGCAGCCCAATACGGATGAAGTGCTGAGCCGCATTCCGTCCGAAGAACTGCTGGAATATCTGGCTAATCAGGTTGAACAGGTAAGCGGCGACGAAAAAACCGCCCAGACCAACGCCTGATCTTGCTCCGCCGGAAAAGGCTGTACGCTATTGGCCTGCAATTTTTATTGCCGGAACGGGTAAACTTGGCCAACCGCCATTAAAACCCTGCAAGGCCCAACTCTGCGGGTGGCGAGCTGTCCGCAAAACAACCGTCAATCAAACATCCACCGGGCTTGCGAAGCGAATAACCGGTGACATGGAAAAAACTTCCCGCGGGGCAGAGAATTTTCTGCCCCCCACCCATTCGCCAGAACATCCAACCCTGGCAACACCAACAGCCACCCGGCCACAACCCTCTCTAAAACCTTAATTTCTGCCGATCGCCCAAAACTGGCCCGTTCTTTGCTGCTAAGGAAGCCGTCTAGCAAAGAGGAACGGACATGAGTGCACAAATCGAGTCTCTCGTGGACAGCTATGTCAACGCTGCCAACCAAAATAAGAATAAGAACGGCAACCCGTCCAAAAGTGACACAGCGTCGTCCTTCTCCAATCTATTGAAAGAACGCCTGTCCGGCACTGTCGCCTTCAGCCGCATCGAAAATCAGCTGGCGATGCCGACGGCCGCCGCCAATCCGGAAGATCAAGGCTATCGCGAACGCCCAACCGTTGAGCGTCCGAAATCGGATGAGGATCGCCGCGCTCCGGAAGCAGCCACAGCCACCGCTGGTTATGAAGAGCGCCCGGAACATGCGGTCACACCGCGTGAGCATGCGCCTAAAGCCAATACAGCAGCGGAGCGCCAGCCTCATGATCAGCCTGCTGACAAACAACCTGCCGCCAAGGCCGCAACACCGGATCAGCAGGCTGCTGCCGGAACCAATGCGAAAACGGCGAATGTTGCTGCTAAACCGGCCAATGCGGCAGCCCAACCCCAACAGGTTCTAGCTGGCAACGCCACCGGGGCCCCAGTGGCGGAAGCGGCTCGCAAGCCTGTTGAAACGGACATGACCTCACTCAACACGGATGCCAAGAAAACCACGGGCAATATCAAGGCCACCGTCACATCACAGGCCGCCCAGGTCACCTCCCAACCGACCAATAATCTGGCAGCCGGCTCCAACATGCGGGCAGAAATTGCCCAGCAGGCAAAAACCACGACCACCGGCGCCGGTGATATGACCGGAGACATGACAGGCGATATGGCCAAGGGCACCCCGTTTGAACAGGTCGACGGCAATAACGTGGCGGCAAAGGTCGCCAAAGCGAAGGCCGGTACCGCTGAAATCTCAGCGGCCAAGAAACCTGCCTTTGAAAGCAGCCCCCAGACTGGCCCGCAGCCCCCTGCGCTGAACTTCAATAATGCAGCTGCAGCCGCTGTCGCGCAGACCTCTGCCGGCGCCGCAGGCAGCACCGCGAATATGCCGGGCAACAGCGGTCAGGTTCTCACGGTGGATGCCGCTACCGGCGGCACATCCGTCATGGGCCAGAATGGCAGCGTCCAGCGCGGCACCCATGCCGCCAGCGCCCGGTCTCATGGCCCCAATGTGCCAGCCAAGGTCATTGCCGATCAGGTTGCCGTGAATATTCAGCGCGCCGCCGGGTCAGGCCAGGATCAGATCACCCTCCAGCTGCGTCCGTCCGAACTGGGCCGGGTCGAAGTAAAGATGGAAATGGGCCAGGACGGCCGTATGACCGCGATTATTACTGCAGACAAGCCAGAAACTCTGGACCTTTTGCGCAATGACGCCCGCACACTGGTGCAGTCACTCAATGATGCGGGCCTGCAGACCGATGCCAACAGCCTGAGTTTCAACCTGAAGAGTCAAAATGGCGATGCCCAGCAGGAAACCGCCAGCAAATCGAATGGCGGCAACCAGGGTGATAACGAATTCAGCTTGGACGGGGATATGCCCGCCCAGGAAGAGGAAAGCGTGCTGGCACTTGGAGAAGACGCGGTCGCCGATGAAAACGGCCGTATGAATATCCGGGTTTGAGCCGCGGATCGGGAGATAGATTATGACCATTGGATCCATAGCTAACGCAGCGTCGAGCAATAACTCGACAACAGCACTGAACAAACTCTCCAACGACCTGGATAGTTTTTTGCTGATTTTGACAACACAACTGCAGAACCAGGACCCGTTGTCACCGATGGATTCATCCGAATTCACCAATCAATTGGTGCAGTTCGCCAATGTGGAGCAGGCGATCCAGCAATCCGGCTATCTGGAAAATCTGGTGAATCTGCAAAAAAGTAACGAAGTTATCGGAGCCGTGTCTTATGTCGGCAAAACCGTGGAAGTCGATCATAACGAATTTCACAAAGAAGCCGACAGCGGTGCGACCCTGAAATACACCCTGCCAGAAGGCGCAAGATCGGCCACTCTGCTGGTGATGGACGACAAGAATGATGTCGTCTCCATTGTCCCGGTGGACGCCAAAACCGGAGAAGGCAGTTACGAATGGGATGGCAAAAACGCATCCGGTGACCATTTTCCTTCCGGGGCCTATTCCTTCCAGATCAATGCGGTCGACGACAATAACAATGCCATTGTCGAAGGTGTCACCTACGCATCGAGCGGGAAAGTGACCGGTGTTGAATATGGCGACGGTAAAACAATTCTGCAAATGGGTTCTGTTCAGGTTGACCTCAGCAAGGTCAAGGCGGTGACAGAGTCTTCGGCACAGGGCTCCTGACGGTTGTTCGTCGGCAGTCAGGAACAAGTATTTTAGACGGAGGACCAACAAATGAGTCTTTACGGCGCTCTCAGGTCAGGGGTTTCGGGATTGTTCGCACAGAGCCAATCCATGGCGATGATCTCTGACAATATCGCGAATGTGAACACCAACGGGTACAAGGTTTCCAAACCGCGCTTTACCACCCTGGTGACCACAGCCGCCTCCAATACCCAGTTCAGTTCAGGTGGGGTTCAGTCCGTTGTCGGCCGGGATTATGACCAGCAAGGGCTGTTGCAGGCCTCTTCCGTTTCAACGGATGTTGCCATCTCCGGTAACGGTTTTTTCACGGTGACTGACCAACTGACCTTTAACAGCTCGACCGGCAATTATGACATCTCCGGTGACGTCTTTTACACCCGCGCCGGTCAGTTCCGCCCCGATGAAGACGGCAACTTGGTGAATGCCGCTGGCTATTATCTCACCGGCTGGCCACGCAATGCGGCCAATACCGGTTATTCGACGACCAACGTGCAAAGCGCCTTTAACGGCATCAACGTTGCCGCCACCACGGCGGCCCCTGTTCCGACGCTGAATATCGATTTGAATGCCAACCTAAATTCCGGGGCGGCAACAAATGATACTTTCGATGTGCCGCTGCAGGTCTTCGACCGTTTGGGCACGTTGAAAACCTTGACCATCACCTTCACGAAAAACGCCACCGCCAATGTCTGGGACATCACCGCAGCCCTGGCCGGCGGCGGTCAGTTCATCGACCCTGATACAGACAATAACAGCGACGCTACGATGGATGAAGGCGCCGGCGCGGCCGCGGATGATTTGTTGATCGACACGACAGAGCTGTCAACGATCACAGGGACGGCCGGTACCTGGACCGGTACCTTTGGGGATGCCGCGTTGAACGGTACCACGTCAAACCTCGGCTCCATCACCTTCAATGCGGATGGCTCGCTCTCAAGCGTTGATTCCGATCTTGATGCCGGCGGTACCGATATCGGCTTTGACAATAGCGGCACCACCATGCAGATCCTGATCGATCATGACGCGTCCACAACCACAGCAGCGGACATCACCGCGATCAATATCAATATGGGCACAGCAAACCAGCGAGACGGCATTACCCAAAATGCCGGCACCAGCTCACTGAACAGCTTCACCCAGGATGGCCAGGCTTTTGGCACTTTGTCCGGTGTGACCATCAACGATAATGGCGAGGTTACGGCCCTGTTTGACAATGGCTCCACCCGCCAGCTTTACCAGGTGCCGATTACCACCTTCAATAATGCCAACGGGCTGACCCAGAAGACCGGGAACGTCTTTATCGAAACCGACGCTTCGGGCACGGCCATTGCGCATGTTGCCAATACGGGTGGCGCAGGGTTGATCTCACCGTCAAGCCTTGAGGCGTCCACCGTCGATCTGGCCGGTGAGTTCACTGACATGATCACCACCCAGCGGGCCTATTCAGCCAGCACAAAAATCATCTCTACCGCAGATGAGATGCTGGAAGAACTTATCAGAACCAAGCGGTAGGCGTGAGAGCATCACCGCAAACTGGCGCCCCGGTATTTCCGGGGCGCTTTTTTATGCGCCGAATGCAGCCTGCCAATCATTCGGGAACAGGTTGCCCAGAGTAACGATAGTATTCGAAATACTTTTTCATAAAATTTTATCTTCTTTACTCTTTCCTAACCATTCGCCCCTATTCTCAGAACCCTGGAAAGCTCCGGGCTGTTTCTGCGACACGCCGGTTTGAAGAGGGGAGAATGGGATAAACCACCAATTGACGGTGTGGCGATGACTTCAAACGGCCCTACACTGCCGAAGCGATACTTCGACCATCTGACAGCGCGGACAGATGCATTAAATGGTCCAGCCAAGGAAAGAAGCCCTCATTCCAACCATTTTGAAATAACGGCGACCCTTTTCATCCTCGTATTTTCAATGCCATACCGTTTTTTACATGATGCATTATTACGCTCGCCCTCCGTTTTTGTGCAAAAATCGGCAAAACAACAGGATTACCTGCAAAAACTAGGCAATAATTTCCTAGTTTTCACTTCATTCGACAGAACAAACCAGCTATACTTCAATTTGTTGAATCATATTGAAAACCGTGCAGTTTCAAGATGCCGGGGATTGAGTTTTTTGTCGAATCGGGTGCTATCCGAAAGCAAGACATACCTGTTTTGGAGACTGGCCATGATAATGCCGGGTTGTTTGGCCCCTAATTTGAAATGGCTCACCTTCAAGACATACAGTCACGTGAAAGGCAGTTAAATTGGACAGCATCAACCAAATCATTCGCAATCTGGGCTGGGCCAAGATCGGCACCATTGCAGCCATTGCCTTTGGCATGCTGGCTTTTCTGATCTTCATGGCGACCAACTTGAGTTCGCCGAATATGGAGACCCTGTTCACCAATCTGTCCCAACAGGATTCCACCCAGATCCAATCCAAACTGGCCCTGCGCGGCACCACATTCGAGACCCGGGATAACGGCCAGACCATTTTGGTCCCATCCGAACAGGTCGGCCCCATCCGCCTGCAACTGGCGGAAGAAGGTCTGGGCGGAGAACTTGGCGGCCCGGGCAATGAGCTTTTTGACCGGGAAGAACAGCTTGGCAGTTCCAGCTTTCTGCAGCAGGTCAATCGGACCCGCGCCATGGAAGGGGAACTGGCACGCACCATTTCCTCCATCTCAACGGTTCAGGCGGCCCGCGTGCATCTGGTTATGCCGCGCCGTGAATTATTCAGCCGCGAGGTACAAGAGCCAAGTGCGTCCATCGTCCTGAAAATGCGCGGCGCACAACGTCTTGACCGCCAACAGGTCCAGGCAATCCAGCATCTGATTGCAACCGCCGTTGCACGCCTGAAACCGTCCAATATCTCTATCGTCGACAATCACGGCACCCTTTTGCATCGTGGCGGTGATGAAGATGGCCAGGCCGGGGTTGATGCCATTGACATGCGCACCCAGTATGAAGCCCGCATGCGCCAGCGGGTCCAGGATCTGCTGGAACGCACTTTCGGCTTTGGCAAGGTCCGTGTCGAAGTCCAGGCCGAGATGGATTTCACCCAAACGGTGATCAATTCAGAAACCTATGATCCTGAAGGCCAGGTATTGAGGTCTTCCGAAACCATTGAGGAAGCCAGCAATCTTTCAGAAGCCGGCGATGATGCGGTGTCTGTGGGCAATAATCTGCCCAACGCACCGGGTGCGGAAAGCGCTGCCGGATCCAGCGAAAGCAGTTCCCGGACCGAGGAACGATCCAATTTTGAGATCTCCAAAACCCTGACCAATACGGTCGAAGCGCCCGGTAAAATCGATAAACTTACCGCGGCGATCCTGGTGGATGGCACCTATACCCGCGGTGAGCCGACCGATCAGTTTGAAGATGGCGAGCTGATTTATCAGCCGCGCACGCAGGAAGAGATGGAACAGGCGGAAAAGTTGGTCAAGACCGCCCTAGGCTTTGATTCCACCCGCGGTGACGTGGTGGAGATCGTCAATATGCGCTTTGCGGAATCGCCGCTGACCGCCGCTGACGAGATCCCGACCTTCCTGGGGCTGGATAAGGATGATGTGATCGAACTGGCCAGGCCTTTCGTCTTGCTGCTGGTGGTGATCCTGATGGTATGGATCGTGGTCCGTCCGGTCCTCACAAAACTGCTGGATTCCGGCCAGGATGTCATGGATTTGGCAACCGGCGGTGCCCATGGCACCCCGTTGCTGACCGATCAGTCCGAAGGGGCCATGGCCGCATTGGAGGGCGCTGGTGCCGGCGGCGGTGCGGGCTTGCCCATGGAAATGGAGGATGACGAGATGGAGGCGATGATCGATATCGCCCAGATTGAAGGCAAGGTGAAAGCCTCCACCATGAACAAGATCGGCGAAATCATCGACAAGCATCCGGAAGAAGCCGTATCGATCATCCGCAACTGGATGTATCAGGATTCCGCGTGACGCGATGCGGTCGATGTATAGATTGCCTTTTAGCTTTATGTCCTTGCACTTACACTTGAATCAAGGCCTATTGAAAGTTCGCCTCAACCCCAGTCACGTTTAGTCGGTAAACAGGATTATCCATGCGCGTTCGTGAGGATTTTCGAAGTCTAACAGGGCCTGAAAAGGCCGCCGTCATGGTGCTTTCCATGGGCGAAGAGAATGCCATTAAGCTTTTCGCCCTGATGGATGATGAGGAAATCCGTGAGATTTCCCAGACCATGGCCAATCTCGGCACCATCAGTTCCAATCTGGTGGAGCGTCTGTTTGTCGAATTCGCCGAACAGCTTTCTTCTACAGGTTCGCTGGTCGGTTCCTATGAAAGCACGGAACGCCTGCTCAACAAGGTTCTGGATCCTGACCGCGTCTCCACCATCATGGAGGAAATCCGCGGCCCCGCCGGTCGGACCATGTGGGACAAGCTGGCGAATGTAAACGAAGTTGTCTTGGCCAACTATCTCAAGAATGAATATCCCCAGACCGTCGCCGTGGTTTTGTCCAAGGTGAAGGGGGACCATGCCTCACGGGTTCTGGCCGCCCTGCCCGAGAGCTTTGCCATGGAAGTCGTGATGCGCATGCTGCGCATGGAAGCCGTCCAGAAAGAGGTTTTGGATGATGTGGAACGCACGCTTCGAAACGAGTTTATGACCAACCTGGCGCGCACCGCACGGCGCGACAGCCATGAAATGATGGCCGAGATCTTTAACAATCTGGACCGGAATACTGAGAACCGCTTCATGACCTTGCTGGAGGAGCGCAACCGCGACTCCGCAGAGCGGATCAAGGCACTGATGTTCACCTTCGAGGATCTGCAGAAACTGGATCCGGGCGGCGTTCAAACGTTGTTGCGAGCGGTCGACAAAGACAAGCTGGCCATCTCGCTCAAGGGTGCGTCTGAACAGATCAAGGAACTGTTTTTCGGCAATATGTCCGAACGTGCCGCCAAGATCCTCCGGGAGGATATGGCCGCCATGGGCCCTGTTCGTTTGAAGGATGTTGATGAAGCCCAGATGGAAATGGTCAACCTGGCAAAAGACCTGGCGGCCAAGGGCGAGATTGTTATTTCCGAAGGCGGCTCGGAAGACGAGTTGGTGTATTAACCCCCTGCCCTGCTGATTGGGGCTGGTTTGTTTTAATCTTAAGGACCGGAACGGAAAATGGCCGGAGGCGCTTTCAAATACCGACCCTTCACCTTCGATCGCTCTTTTGACGAGGCGGAGATCGAACGGGCGCGCCAGGCTGCCATCCGGGAACAGGAAGCCCGCGAAGAGGCCGAGCGCCAGGCGGAGTTGGAACGCAACCCGCCACCGCCGACATTTTCCGAGGAAGAATTGGAAGCTGCCAAGACAGCAGCCTTTCAGGAGGGATCAAGCCTAGGCAGCCAACAGGCCCTGGACGGGATCGAAGCCCAAACCCTGACCGCCTTGCAGACCATCACCGGCCAGTTGGCGGTTTTGCACGATCGGCAGGCGCTGGCCAATGAAAGCAGTTTTGCCCAGCTGGCGAAAATCACAGGCGATATTTTTGAACGCCTGCTGCCGCATTATGTGAAGCTGCACGGCTCGGACGAGATTATTGCACTGGTCAAGGAATGCCTGGAGCCGTTGGAAGACGGTGGCCGGGTCATCATCAAAGTCCCTGCCGATGCCCGCGACATGCTGGAAGAGCAGTTAAACCAGGCTGCGGTCGAATCCGGTTTTGAAGGCAAACTGGTGGTGAAGCCGGATCCCACGCTGGGGCCGTCCGACGTGAAAGTGGATTGGGGCCAGGGCGGGACCGAACGCAAGATGGAACAGACCTGGGGTGCCATCAAAGAGGCCATTGACCGCTGTGTCGCCCATGCATCCGGGGAATATTCCATACCGGAGGCAGAGGAAATTTCAGGGCCGGACACCGCCCAGGGCGAGACGACACATGACGCGGCACCCGCCCTTGAGCCGGGCCCGGCCACCAGCATGGAAATGCCGGTCGCAGAAGAGACAGCCCCAAGTGAGATGATCGATGAACCGGACGCAAGGCCGACACCAGAAACACTTGAAACACCAGACGATCCGTTGCCCCAGCAGGCACAGCCGCCCCAGGAAAAAATGGGCCCAGAAGAAATGGACGCGGAACAAATGAACCCGGAGATGCCGGAAGCCGATCTGGAAGAAGCAAACCGGCCGGACATGACCGATCCGGCAGCCAAAGTAGAAGAGTGAGGATTTCCTGATGATCCAGGATGATGAAGAAGGTACCCCCACCGAAGAACAGGATGCTCCCTCTGGTGCGGAGGATAATCTTGCGTTGGAAGAACTTGAGGCTGAAGACGAGGTTGGCGAAGCATTCGATCCAAGGGCGGCAGCCCTGGTCGTGCCAACCGGCGCACGCGACCTGGAAGCAGTCTATGAAATCCCGGTCCAGGTGGCAGCCGTTCTCGGCAAGTCGCATATGCAGGTCAGCCAACTTCTCAAACTGGGCCGTGGCGCCGTGGTCGAGCTTGACCGTAAAGTGGGAGAAGCCATTGATATTTATGTGAATAACCGGCTGGTTGCCCGTGGAGAAGTGGTTGTGGTGGATGATAAGCTGGGCGTGACGATGACCGAGATCATCAAATCTGAGAAATCATCCAACTGATCGAATTTTAAATCCTATCCCGCGCAGGGTTTTGTGACGGGGGCTCGCGGCAAGGCGATAAAACAGGGAACTGGAACGGAGCATTGGCCTGATGGCAACAGATGTAAATCAAAGGGGGGAACAGAAGCCGCTGACCCAGCCAAGCAGCCGGTATTCGGTGGATCTGGCCACTCTGATCGGCATCCTGGGCTCGGTGATGCTGATCATTTCCGCCATTTTCCTCGGCGGCACCCCTGGGGCTTTTGTCGATCTTCCCTCCGTTCTGATCGTTATTGGCGGCACTTTTGGCGTCACCACGGCCTGTTTCTCACTGCAGGATATGTGGGCCAGCATCAAAACCGCCGGACGCACTGTTTTCCGCGCCCAGAAAAACCCGAACCAGGCCGCGCAGCAATTACTGCAGCTGGCCCAGATCGCCCGGTTCAAAGGTGTATTGGCGCTGCAAAATTACATGCCCGCCATTTCCAGCCAGCCTATGCTGGAAAAAGGCATCAATATGGTCATTGACGGCGCAACCGGGGATGAGATTGAGCGGATCATGAGCCAGGAGGTCCAGGCCACCGCCCAACGCCACAGCCGGTCGGTTAAGGTCATGCGTAAGGCCGCGGACATCGCGCCTGCCATGGGGCTGATCGGGACGCTGGTCGGCCTGGTTCAGATGTTGGGCAATCTGGAAGACCCGTCCACCATCGGCCCCAGCATGGCAGTCGCTCTGCTGACCACGTTTTACGGTGCCATCCTGGCTAATATGATCTTCACGCCGCTGGCCTCCAAGATGGAACAGATGACCTCTGAGGACATGCTGCTCAACCACCTCTACCTGATGGCATCGGCCTCGCTTGGCCGGCAGGAAAACCCGCGCCGCCTGGAGATGCTTCTAAACACTGTTTTACCGCCCGCCTACCGGGTGGATTATTTTGGCTCTTGATGAAGATTCCGGACCACGGAACCGAGGATTGAAGAAAAATGCGATTGCTGATCATTGGAACTTTGGACGGGCATATGACCACCGCCGGCCAGATCGCGCATAAACGCGGGGCCAAGGTCGTCGCCGTTGAATCGCTCGACGGGGCTCTTTCCAACCTGCGTGCCGGACAGGGCGCGGACCTGATCATGGTGGATGTGCGCATGCGGATCGACCTGCTGGTCAAACAGTTGGAGACTGAACGGATTCATGTGCCGGTCGTTGCCTGCGGCATTGAGGGGACATCCGCCGAAGAGGCTGCCCAGGCGATCCAGAAAGGGGCCAAGGAATATATCCCCCTGCCCCCGGATCCGGAAATGATCGCGGCCGTCCTGGAAGCCGTCGCCCAGGAAGACAGCGCGATCATCCATCGCGACCCCGCGACCAAACAGGTCCTGAAGCTGGCGGATCAGATCGCGCCCAGTGACGCCTCCATCCTGATCACCGGAGAATCCGGCACCGGTAAAGAGGTCATGGCACGCTATCTTCACAACAAGAGCCGCCGATCCAGCGGTAACTTTGTTGCCATCAACTGTGCCGCCATTCCGGAAAATCTTTTGGAATCTGAGCTTTTCGGCCATGAAAAAGGGGCCTTTTCCGGCGCGGTCGCCAGACGTATCGGGAAGTTTGAGGAAGCCGACGGCGGCACTATCCTGCTGGATGAGATCAGCGAAATGGACTTGCGCCTGCAGGCCAAACTGCTGCGTGTGATCCAGGAACGCGAGGTTGACCGGGTCGGGGGATCAAAACCGGTAAAGGTGGATGTACGGATCCTGGCCACTTCCAACCGCGATATGGAACAGACTATCAAGGAAGGCAATTTCCGCGAGGATCTTTATTTTCGCCTGAATGTAGTGAATATTCAACTGCCGTCCTTGCGGGAACGCCGCCAGGATATCGTGATCCTGGCCGAGCATTTTGCCAAGAAATATGCCGAAGCCAACGGCGTTCCGGAAAAACCGCTGAGTGGCGGGGCCATCGCCATGCTGGAGCGTCATAACTGGCCCGGTAATGTGCGCGAATTGGAAAACACCATGCACCGCGCGATCCTTTTGGCCCATGGCAGCGAGATTGACGAGAGCGCCATCATTCTGACCGGCAGCCAATATGGCCAGGCCAATATGGCAGCGGCGGTATCGGCACAGCCAACAACCGGCGACAGCCAACCGGCTGAGGAGACACAGGCGGAAGCGGTATCCGCGGACCAAGGCGACGCAGGCGAAGGTATGACCGATGCCAACGGCAATCTGGTCGGCCGCACGGTTGCCGACGTGGAGCGCCAGTTGATCATCGATACCCTGGATCATTGCCTGGGCAACCGGACCCATGCAGCCAATATCCTGGGGATATCCATCAGAACGCTGCGAAACAAATTGAAGCTCTATGCCGATGACGGGTTTAATGTGCCGGAGCCGGGGGCTGGCCAATAGGCTTCCCCCTCCAAGGATAACGCCCATCATGTCAGGCACCCGTAACAGGTAACAGAGGACCGAGCCATCCATGGCGGACAGCAACCCCGCACCTCCGGCTGAGAATCCCCGCCCCGGCGACACCCAGGTTATTCAAGGTGGTTCGCGGGATTTTTCCTCGCGTCTGCGCGGTATTTTCAGCCGCACGGACTATATCCTCCCCATCGCTATTGTCTGCATCCTCTCGGTCCTGCTGCTGCCGATGCCGACCTGGCTGCTGGATATGTCGCTCTCCATCTCGATCACTTTTTCCGTAGTGATCCTGATGACGGTGATCTTTATCAAATCACCACTGGAATTGACGTCATTTCCGACCATCCTGCTGTTTGCGACCATGCTGCGACTGGCGCTGAACGTCGCTTCCACACGGCTGATCCTTTCGGAAGGGCATAGCGGCACGGATGCGGCGGGGCGCGTCATTGAGGCGTTCGGTACCTTCATCGTGCGTGGCAACTATGTGATCGGTATCATCGTCTTTGCGATCCTGGTCATCATCAACTTCATCGTAATCACCAAAGGTGCGGGCAGGATCGCGGAAGTCGCCGCCCGTTTCACCCTGGATGCCATGCCCGGCAAACAGATGGCGATCGACGCCGATCTGTCGGCCGGTCTGATCAATGAGGATGACGCCCGCAAACGGCGCGAAGATCTCAGCTCGGAAAGCTCCTTCTACGGGGCCATGGATGGTGCCTCGAAATTTGTCCGCGGTGACGCCATCGCAGGCCTCCTGATCACTTTTATTAACGTGATCGGCGGCATTATCATCGGTGTAGCTCAGCGCGATATGCCTATGTCCGAAGCCGCGCAGAACTATACCCTGCTGACCATCGGTGATGGTCTGGTCAGCCAGATCCCGGCACTGATCGTTTCCACCGCCGCCGGTATGCTGGTCACCAAGGCCGGTGTTATTGGCGCGACCGACAAGGCCATGCTGGGCCAGTTGACCGGCTATCCGGGTGCGCTCGGCATCGCCGGCGGGCTTTTGTTTGTCATGGGGCTTATCCCCGGTATTCCGGCCTGGCCCTTCTTCCTGATGGCCGCCGGGTGCGGGATCGGCGCCTTCCTGCTCAAACGCACCTCCGATGCCAAGAAAACGGCCGAGGAAATCGCCAAGCGGGAGGAAGAGGAAGCCCCCATTGCCCCGGCGGAAGAGCCCATCTCCTCCGCCCTGCAGATCGACCTGATCCGCCTGGAGCTGGGCTATGGCCTGCTGCCGCTGCTCAATGCCAATGGCGAACACCGCCTGACCGACCAGATCAAGGCCCTGAGACGACAATTGGCGGGAGATCTGGGCTTTGTTATGCCGGCGGTGCGCATTCAGGATAACCTGCAACTGCCCGCCAATACCTATATCCTGCGGATCAAGGAGATTGAGGCCGGACGCGGGGATCTGCGCCCCAACATGCTGATGGTGATGGACCCCAGGGGCGAGAAGATCTCGCTGCCCGGTGAGGCGACCGTTGAACCCACTTTCGGCCTGCCCGCCGTCTGGATCCAGGAACATCAGCGTGAAGAAGCCATGTTCCGCGGCTATACGGTGGTCGATCCCTCCACTGTGATCACCACCCATCTAACGGAAGTGGTGAAGGATAATATGTCCGAGCTGCTTTCCTATGCGGAAACACAGAAACTGTTGGATGAATTGCCGAAATCCCAGCAAAAGCTGGTTGAGGATATCATCCCCGGCCAGGTCAGCCTGGGCGCATTGCAGCGGATCTTGCAGAATCTGCTGGCGGAACGGGTCTCTATCCGCGACCTGCCAACCATCCTGGAAGGCGTTTCCGAGGCATCGGGTTATACCCACAACCTGACCCAAATCGGCGAACATGTGCGCTCCCGCCTGGCAAGGCAGCTTTCCGACGTCAACGCCAACCCCGATGGCATCATCCCGCTGATCACGCTGTCACCTGATTGGGAACAGGCCTTCAATGAATCCATCATCGGCGAAGGTGATAACCGGCAGCTGGCCATGGCGCCCAGTGACCTGCAGGAATTCATCACCAAGATGCGCGCGGCCTTTGAACGTCAGGCCATGGCCGGGGAAACACCGGTTCTTCTGGTGTCGCCGGGCATCCGCCCCTATGTGCGCTCCGTCATCGAACGGTTCCGTCCGGTCACCGTGGTCATGTCGCAAAATGAAATTCATCCCAAGGCGCGCATCCGCACTGTCGATGTGGTTTGATCGATCCAACAAATGCGTGTAATCATTGGCGAATATGATTGATATCGTAACCGAGACCCCAATCGTGAAAGGCATATTGAACGGCCCATGCGTTTAAAGACTTTCCACGCGGACAGTTTGGCCGAAGCACTGGCCCAGGTCCGGGAACAACTGGGGCCCGACGCCATCATCGTGGCGACCCAGGAAGAGGAAGGCACCGATGGTGCGCGGGTGACCGCCGCCATCGAACAGGTCGAAACGCCCATGGATTTTTCCGCCGAGACCACCTCGCCGGAAACCATGGACCGCCTGATTGCCGTTCTGGAACGCCAGGGCCTGAACCAGGAATTCACCGACGCGATTGTCAATGCCGCCTCCGAAGGACCCGATGACAGTCCGGAAAACTGTCTGATGCGCGCATTGGAAGCGACCAATCATTTTACCAACCTGGAAACCGGCAAGGGCGCGAAACCCAAGCTTTTGATCGGCCCGCCCGGCACCGGAAAAACGGTCACCTGCGCAAAGCTTGCCGCCAGGGAGGCCTTGAACGGTCGCAAAGCGGTTGTGATCGCGGCGGACCCGGTTCGCCTGACCGCGGCGGAACAGTTGGCGGCCTATGCGGAGCGCCTGGGCGTGCCGATGTTTGAAGCCCCCAACGGGCGTGCGCTCGCCGACGCGCTCAGCCGGTGCCATGATGACGAGACCGTCTTCATCGACAGCCCCGGCACCAATCCCTACAACCTGGAAGAACTGGCCTATCTGGTCGAGCTGTGCGAAGCGACCGATATTGAGCCGGTGCTGGTTCTCAATGCCGGACGAGATGCGGACGATACCGCGGACCTGGCCAAGGCTTTCCGCCCGGTCGGGGCCAAGCATCTGATCTGCACCGGCTTGGATATCGCCCACCGATTCGGCGCGCTGCTGGTGGCGGCCAATGCGGCGGGGCTGGCGTTTTGCGATTATTCCGCCACCCCCAATATTGCAAACGGGCTTGATCGCCTGAGCGCGAAAACACTTGCCAATAAACTGCTACCATCCGGCGGCAAGACCAGGGACCCGTTGTTCCCGGCCGAAACCGCAACCAAAGAGGCAAAGACCCATGGCTGAACAGGAACCCAAAACTGGCGCAAACAACCTGATTGCCGTTGCTTCCGGCAAGGGCGGTGTCGGCAAGACATGGTTCTCCATCACGCTGGCGCAGGCATTGGCGCGCCGCGGCCGCAAGGTCTTGCTGTTTGATGGTGATTTGGGCCTGGCCAACGTGGATATCCAACTGGGGTTGATGCCGGAATCCGACCTGGGATCGGTCTTGGCTGGCACCATCAGCCTGGAAAAGGCTGTCTATAAGCTGGATGGACCGGGCAGTGAAGCCGACAAGGGCGGCTTTGACATCATTGCCGGACGGTCCGGCACAGGGTCTCTGGCCCGCCTGCCGGCCCCCCGCCTTTCCAAGCTGATCCAGGATCTGGAGATTTTATCCCAAAAATATGACCATGTGATCATCGATCTGGCCGCCGGTGTCGATCATACGGTGCTGGAACTGGCCGGCCTCGCCGACCGGTGCCTGCTGGTGATCACCGATGAGCCCACCTCACTGACCGATGCCTATGCCTTTGTGAAAGTCACAAGGGCTGAGCGACCCGAAGCCTTTTTGGAAGTGGTTGTCAATGCGGCGGAAAACCGCGAGGGCGGCAAGAAAACTTATAAGACCCTGGCCAAGGCCTGTGGCAACTTCTTGGGCTTCGAACCGGGGTTGTCCGGTGTGATCCGCCGTGACAACCGGGTGCGCGAGGCCATTCGCAAACAGGTGCCATTGCTGACCCGGTCCCCCCAGGCAGAAGCGGCGGAAGATGTGGAAGAGATTGCGCGTGGTATCGGCTGACCCCGATATCCGGCATTGATGCCCTGTACAGCCGCCCGTATTCCTTCGGACGGACACAATCTATCTTTTTCGTGAAAAGGGGGGGCTGTTTCGGGCCTTACCGGCGGGCGGAGGATTTGACGCTATGCTGCAACAGCATGCGTTCCAGGCCGCCATGGCGTTCCCGGTACATCCGGCGTTCGCGCAGGCGCGCATAGCAGACCACCGCAAGCGAAGCCGCAATGCCCCAGGCACCGACGAAAAGACCAATGAAGGTCAGAATGCTGCTCATTTGATCCATGCTTTCCATAAGGTCATCCTAGCTTTTTTCGCCGTCTTTTTCCAGTTCGTTTTCCAATCCCTGCTCCAGCCGCTTGAGCCGTTCCACATCGCGGCTGTTGCGATTGGCCTTGAGCTTTAGATAGGTCCAGGCACCGCCCACTGCAACCATCGCCGCAATCCCGCCCGTCAATAGGGCAACGGAACCGACCGTCACACCGGCCAGGATCGCCGCCACACCGCCGCCGGCGGCCGCAACAGCGGGACGTCCGGCAAAGGATTTCACCCCTTCGGCCAGAATATTCAGGTTTTCAATATTATGCTGCTCATCATCCAACAGATCCTTAAGATAATCCCGAATGATCTGACGGGTTTCCGGATCCTGGATATTATTCTGGAACTGGGAGATCAGCTCCCGGCGCATGGCGGGATCATTGGCAATACGGATGATATCGTCCGGCGGAAAGTCCAGATGCGCCCGCTCGCCCAGCGACACTTCCCGCGCGTCACCGATGAACCTTTCCGGTAATGTCGACATGCTTGCCCCCTGCCCCCTAATGCCCGCGTTTGGAAAATTTAAAGTCAGTTTTCCCGTGATACAAGCATTGCCGCATACACAAACAGTTTCGGATCAGGAAACGGCAGGTCGTGTGCCAAGGTCCTGAAAGAAACGCAGCAGATAGCCATCCGGATCCTGGATCATGAACTGGCGGTTGCCGGTCTCTGTTCCATCATCCATCCGGTACCATGCCTCTTCCAGCGGCAACCGGACCTCACAGTCCGCCTCGATCACGGTTCTATAGAGTGAGGCCACATCCACCACCTCTATCTGGAAATTGGCACCTCTGCCATAAGGCTTTGAAAGTGTGCCTGTTTTCCAGGCGGGGTCGTCGCTCTGCAGCTCTATCATGATCTGAGCCCCTTCCCGGTCGAGATAGGCAAAATTCTCCCGGCCATAGAGAAAGGAAAATCCCAATATTGTCTGATAAAAACCCAGGCTCGCGTCAAAATCGCTCACCATCAGTTCCGGCACCAATCGCGCCCATGCTCGCGGCTCTTGCATTTTGCCCCCTCTTCTTTTGAAGTCCTTGATTTTGTTTACCCTCTTCTCCCCAGCCTGGCCATGCTATACTGTCGATAACGGCATGCTTCTTGAATGGATTCCGGCATGAATACGGTCACACCCACAGGCGGAAATACACCCGCCCCCAATAGCGCTGCCGCGCCCGCGGGCAGTATTGGCCAGGCTGTGTCCATTCCTGGATCGGCCCTGCAGATCCTGCGCGCCGGACAGAATATTGCCGGTGAAGTGGTGGCCCGTCCGGACCAGGGCCAGATCACGGTGAAAACCGCCCAGGGCAATGTCACCCTGGCGACCAATAACCCGCCGCCCAAGGGAAGCGCTGTGAATCTGATCCTGCAATCGGCAGGGCCACCCGCCACCGTACAGATCCAGACCCAGCCTCATCTGCAATCGACCCAGCTGAACCTGCTGCAACAGGCCAACAGCCTGTTGAACAAGCTGATTTCCGCCCCAACCAGCCAGCCGGCCCAAACCGTGGTCACCAACCTGACCCAGGGCAGTAACCTGCTGGCTACCGTGCTCAGCCAGGGCGCGCAAGTCACCAACGCCCAGGGCCAAGTGGTCCTGAGCACCAGTGGCCTGCCGCCGCAAAGCGGACCGGCCCCATCCCCCCAGCCACGAGGCAATACGCCCGCCGCTGCGGCAACCGATGCCCCGGCAAAAGGGCCCAGCGGCCCGCTAGCCAAGATTGCCCAGGCAATCAGATCTGTCACCGGCAACAGTCAGGGCCAGGCCCAGGCGCAATTGCCGGGCGGGTATTCCGTGCCTATGCGCATCCTCAATATCGCGCTGCCCAATGGCGGCCCTCTGCCGCCCTATCCGGCAGCAGCCGCCAAAAGCGGCAATATGCTGCTGACCGGTACCGTCACCTCGTCCAGCGCCAGCCAGACCATTGTGCAGACGCCGGCCGGCACCCTGTCCCTGCCCACCAGCCAGGCCCTGCCCATCGGCACGTCCTTGCAATTGATGATAACCGGCCAGCCCCAGCTTTCCGCCACCGCCAATCAATTGAATGCCGCCGATATGGGCCTGCGCTGGCAGGCCTTGCAGGAAGCCATGGCCCTGCTGCAGGCGGGCAACCCGGCGGCAGCCACCAGGCTGCTTTCCATCGTCCCGCAATCCTCGCCCGCCCTCGGCACCACCTTGATGTTCCTGTTCAATGCCATGCGCGGCGGCGCGGTTGACCGGTGGCTGGGCAAAGACACGCTGAAAGCGCTGGAAGCACAATCCAAGGGCAGTGCCGGACGCCTGACCAATACCTTCCAGGCGGCCCAGGGGCGCACCACCGATCCGGCTGGCCGGGATTGGCGTGTCTATCACATGCCGGTCCTGGCGGATGGCAACCTGGATGATGTGAAGCTGTATCTACGCGACCGCCCCGAGGATGAAGATGAGGAAACGCGGGAAAAAAGGAAAAAGGAAGACAAGCGCTTTATCGTCGAAGCGAATTTTTCCACCCTGGGTCCGATGCAGTTTGACGGCATGAGCCGACAGAAACAGCTGGACCTGATGATCCGCACGCAAACCCCGCTGGACGCGGAATTGCGCGACGGCATCCGCGCTCTATATTACGAAACCATTTCCGCGCTTGGCATGTCCGGCACGGTAGGCTTTCATGTGGCCCCACAATTCGAAGTCACGGCCGACGAATTAAAAACGGCCGCCAAGGGAGGGGTGACCATATGACGGCCAAGGACGAAAGCCAGCTATTGGAACGGGGAGACATGCCGGATCGGATCAAGCGCCAGTCGACACTGGAAACTGCGCCCAATCCCAATCCCGCGGTCGATTATCTGTGCGAATTGAGTGTTAAGGCGGTCGACGATTATGCCACCGTGCATCTCTTTTACGTGCCGGACAAACTGTTGCTGACCACCCAGGCCTTTGAGCTGTACTTGCATGAATTTGACCGCCACGCCTTTGCCAGCCTGGAAGAACTGGCCCTGACCATCCTGGATGATCTGAACAACGAATTGGTGGCCCGCTGGATCCAGATCCGGGTCGAGGCCGACGCCAAGGGCCTGGACCGCGGCCACCGGGTCATGGTGGAAGACCGCCAGCCGAAATGGGATAATGGTTTCCTGTTGGCGAGGCTGGCAGGCTTCTGATATCTCCCCTTCAGAAGAACTATTACTTTTCTGCCCGCTATATGTCTCGCTTCCCAGAAAGATAAAGTCATGTCCGAGAACTGGAAAAACGACACGCTTGCCGCCCAGGCGCTGGGGCATGTGGATCGGGAAACTGGGGCTGTCGTGCCGCCCGTGCATCTGGCCACCACTTACGTGCGCGACGCCAGAAGCCCGGACCCGGCAAGCCCGCTCTATGCCCGGACCGACAACCCAACCTTCGCCCCCGCCGAGGCCCTGTTGGCCCGGCTGGAAAACGGCGCGGACGCCCTGGTCTTTTCCTCCGGCATGTCGGCGGCAACTGCTGTGGTGATGGCGCTCGCTCCAGGTGCCCATATCGTGGCACCCGGGGTCATGTATTGGGCATTCCGCAACTGGCTGGTGGACTGGTGCAAAAAGCACGGGTTGGAACTCTCCCTGGTGGACGCCACGGATCCAAACGCCATCGACGTCGCCGTGATCCCTGGCAAGACCAAACTGATCTGGCTGGAAACGCCCGGCAATCCGCTCTGGACGGTGAGCGACATTGCCGCCTGCGCCGTCATTGCCCGCAATGCCGGGGCCAAGCTGGCGGTCGACAGCACAGTGGCAACCCCTGTGCATACCAGGCCGCTGGATCTGGGGGCAGATATCGTCATGCATTCCGCCAGCAAATATCTAAACGGCCATTCTGACGTGATCGCGGGGGCACTGGCCTGCCGGGAACAGGATGATTTCTGGGCTGCCATCAAACAGATCCGGGCCCAGCTTGGCACCATTCTGGGCCCGCAGGAGGCCAGCCTGCTGCTGCGCGGCATGCGCACCCTGCCGCTGCGGGTGAAACGACAGAGCGAAAATGCGCTCAACTTGGCCTACCGCTTGGAAGACCATCCCGCCGTGTCAGAAGTGCTTTACCCGGGCCTGGAAAGCGATCCCGGTTATATCACCGCCTGCAAACAGATGAAGGATGGCTTTGGCGGCATGCTTTCCATCCGCCTGAAAGACGGGATGGAGGCCGCCATCCGGGTGACAGAGCGCACGAAGCTCTGGAAGCGCGCCACATCCCTTGGCGGCGTGGAAAGCCTGATCGAGCACCGCTATTCGATCGAGGGGCCGGACTCTCCCGTGCCGGATGACCTCTTGCGCCTGTCGGTCGGAATCGAGGATTGCTGGGACCTGTTGGCAGATCTAGAACAGGCTTTTCCAGGCTGAGACACGGAATAGGCTCAGGATTGCGGGTGGTCAACCTCAATCAAAGATGCGCCAAAATGATCCCAGAAAGCGAAGCCAACTCATCATTTCGACCAGCATGGCACCCACCCGTATGATGAAACCGGCAAACCGGCGCATCCAGAGAAAATAGCCACCGCTCAGGGCCAGTGGCAGCACCGCCAGGAACATCAAAACTGGCAGAAAGCCCAGTTCCTTGTCGGGCCAGTTCGCCACCAACCCAATTGAAGCCAATGTCAGGCCGATCAGGAACCAGACCGTGAAACTGGCGACAATGCCCGCCAGCTTGATACATTCGGTTTCGGTTTCTTCAGAGATAGGCTTGGGCCGCGAGCGCATAGTAGTTTTTCCAGCCTTTTGAGACTTTGCCCGGCCCCTTTTTCATCACCGGACAGTCGGAATGATGGGAAAAGCCCTCATCCACGCAGTCGGTGATCAGCTGTTTGTGCCGATGGGGAATATCAATGCGCAGACGGCCGGAATGGCGGCTGCCCACCGATTTGATCAAGGCCAGCGCCAATTCCGGATTGGGCGCGGAGACCGGCCCGATGATCATCAGATCCTCGCGGGTGACACCCAGCGCATACCCCACCAGATCACCATCCATCGTATAGAGGAAGGCCCGTTCCGGGGACTGGCCAAAGCGGCGTTTGATAAATTCCGCCCTGGGATGGCCAAACAGTTTTGCATCCAGCTTGATGAAGTTATTGAGGTCCTTCATGGCGAGCTGTTCGCGGATCTCGTGGCCATCAGGCTCACAGGGCGCTTCATCCATGGGGCCGTCCATGAAGGCCTTCCACAGCAAGCTATCCTCGATGAAACCCAGTTTTTCGTATAGGCGCGCGCCTTCATCGGTCGCCACCAGTCCGTAAGTGGCGGTTTCCTCTTCCGGCAGCAGGGTGATGGCACGTTCCATCACCTGGCGGCCCAGGCCGCGCCCCTGGCGCTTCGGATCGACAATGACCCCGCCGATGACCGCAAAATCCGGCCCATAGGGCAGGACGGCGGCTGAGCTGACCGCAAAATCTTTGTCATTTCGATGTCCGATTACCCGTCCCGCCACAAACATGGTCCACCATTCATCGCGGGTGAAATCCCAGCCCACGGCCGCCGTCAGCTTCATCAGATCGCCAATATCCTGTGGCGTCAGGCCGTCCAGCCGGAAATGGGCAGTCATCTTTTTTCCCCTGTCAGAACCCACATTGCGCCCGGTGACGCATCAGATGATCGGCCAGGACACAGGCCAGCATCGCCTCGCCCACCGGCACCGCACGGATGCCGACACAAGGATCATGGCGGCCCTTGGTCAGGATCTCGGCGGCATTGCCATCCTTGTCCACCGTCTGGCGCGGGGTCAGGATCGAACTGGTCGGTTTGACCGCGAAACGGCAGACAATATCCTGGCCGGTGGAAATGCCGCCCAGAATGCCGCCGGCATTGTTGGAGGAAAATTCCGGTTTGCCGTCCGGGCCCGGGCGCATTTCATCAGCATTCTCTTCTCCTGATAACGCCGCCGCTTCGAACCCGTTGCCGATCTCAACCGCCTTGACCGCGTTGATCGACATCATCGCACGCGCAATATCGGTATCCAGCTTGTCATAAACCGGCGCGCCCAGCCCCACCGGCACGCCCGAGGCCTGAACCTCGATCACGGCACCGCAGCTGGAGCCCGCCTTGCGCACCCCATCAAGATAGGCGGCCCAATCTTCCGCCGCCTTGGCATCGGGGCAGAAAAACGGGTTTTGCCCGACCTGGTCCCAGTCCCAATTGTCGCGATTGATCTTATGCGGGCCCATCTGGACCAGCGCGCCGCGCACCTGGACGCCCCCCTCGATCAGATGATCCAGGATCTTGCGGGCGATGCCGCCGGCCGCAACCCGCATGGCCGTTTCACGGGCAGAAGAACGCCCGCCGCCGCGATAATCCCGGATACCGTATTTTTCCCAATAGGTATAATCCGCATGGCCCGGACGGAATTTATCCTTGATATCCCCATAATCCTTGGAACGCTGGTCGGTATTTTCAATCAGCAGGCCGATGGAGGTCCCGGTGGTCTTGCCCTCGAAAACCCCGGACAGGATCTTCACCTGGTCCGGCTCGCGGCGCTGGGTGGTGAATTTCGACGTGCCCGGCTTGCGCTGGTCCAGATAGACCTGCAAATCCGCCTCTTCCAGATCGATCATCGGCGGCACGCCATCCACCACACAGCCAATGGCCGGGCCATGGCTTTCGCCGAAAGTGGTGAAACGGAACAAATGGCCAAAACCGTTGCCGGACATAATCACACTACCCTTTAATCGCAAATAAAAACGGGGACTATGGCTTTGTAAGACCGCCATAGCCCCCGTTCAAGTCTGTTAACGGCAAATTATTGCCGAAACCGTCAGGAAGATGCCTTGCCCTTCAAAGTCGCCAGCAATTCCGCGGTTTCTTCAGCCGCATCAATGCCGACCATGCCGACGGTGTGATAACCGCAATCCACATGATGCACTTCGCCGGAAACACCCGCGCCCAGATCGGAGAGAAGATAGAGCGCAGAGCCGCCCACTTCGTCGATGGTCACATTGCGCTTCAAGGGCGCGTTCAATTCATTCCATTTCAGGATATAGCGGAAATCACCGATGCCACTGGCGGCCAGCGTCTTGATCGGGCCAGCAGAAATGGCATTCACGCGAACCCCCTGGTTGCCCATATCAACGGCCAGATAACGAACGCTAGCCTCAAGGGCCGCCTTGGCGACACCCATGACATTATAGTGCGGCATCACACGTTCGGCACCGTAATAGGTCAAGGTGACAATAGAGCCACCTTCATTCATCAAAGGGGCGGCACGCTGGGACAGCGCGGTCAGGGAATAACAGGAAATATCCATGGTGCGCAGGAAGTTATCGCGCGTGGTCGCCAGATATTTGCCTTTCAGTTCTTCCTTGTCGGAAAAAGCGACCGCATGAACCATAAAGTCAAATGTACCCCATTTTTCCTGAATGGCGGCAAAGACTTCGTCCATGCTGTTCTCATCAGTCACATCGCACGGCAGCACAAAATCGGATCCCAGGGATTCCGCCAGCGGCTTGACCCGCTTCAACAATGCTTCACCCTGATAAGTGAAAGCCAGTTCCGCCCCATGGGCATGCAAAGCCTTGGCAATGCCCCAGGCAATGGATTTATCATTCGCCAAACCCAGAATGAGGCCGCGCTTCCCGGCCATCAATTGTGCAGGATTGTTCATTTCCACCTCTGTTATTCCTTTATGTCCCGCGTGCCGGCTGGAGGCGCGGCTAACCCATCGCAGGCAAGAGCCGGTATCATACGCGGTTTCACCGGCAGGTCAAAGGAAGCTTGGTATTCCAAGACAGCGCGTTATGATCACGCTATAATCATTGCAAACTGGCACAGCAAACCATTAAGGATATTGCGCTTTTCCCAGGTTTGAGGCTGCAGGATGACACCAGAGAATACCAATAAGGCGACTCAAAAATCACCGGCGAACGAGGCCGAAAGCCCTGCAAAACAGCCGGCACAGCCCAAAAAGGCGGCCACAACACGCAAAAAAGTCCGCTATCGGGATGATTCTCTGTGGGATTTGCCGACATTGACCCTCTATGTCTTCCGACGTTTTCTAATGGATCATATGCAGCAACGCGCCTCGGCCCTGACTTTTTCTTCCCTGCTGGCCATGGTGCCGCTGCTGGCGATCAGCTTTGCCATTTTTGCCGCTTTTCCGGCTTTTGAGCGCCTGAAAACCCAGATCCAATCCTTCCTTTTCGAAAATTTCATCCCCGGTGTCGGGATCGAGGTTCAGGGCTACCTGGAACAATTCACCTCAAAAACCTCTGGCCTGACCGCGGTTGGCATCATCTTCCTCGGCATCAGCGCGATCATGCTCCTGATGAATATCTCGGGCGCGATGAACACCATCTGGCGGGTTAAAAACCCGCGCACAATCATCAGCCGGCTGGCAATCTATTGGGCGGTCCTGACCATTGCCCCCATCCTGTTCGGTGCCAGCCTGTCCTTGAGCAGTTATCTTTTCACCATGGCCCAGACCAGCGGGGTCGAAGATTATACCGGTTCACTGGGTTGGCTGATCAGCATCTCGCCTTTCCTGATGGAAGTCATCGGCTTCAGCCTGCTATTTGCGATCATCCCCAATTATCCGGTCCGACGCCGGGATGCGATGATCGGCGGGTTGCTGGCCGGTACTCTGTTTGAAGGGTTGAAAGCGGGTTTTGGCTGGTACATCCGGTCCTTCCCGACCTACGAAACCATCTATGGCGCCATGGCAACGGTGCCGATTTTCCTGCTTTGGGTCTATCTCAGCTGGATTGTGGTGCTCTTTTGCGCCGAATTAACCGCCAGCCTGCCGGAATGGCGCGCCGGCAGCCGCCGGGTTGACGACCATCATGCCGCCCCGGTCAAACGTTTGGCCGCCGCACTTTCCGTGCTGCACCAGTTGAAATTGGCCGCGGAAACAGGCCTTGGCATTCCCGAGCGCCAATTGGCGATCCGGACCAAGTTGGGCCCGAATCTGTTTTCCAGCACGATCCAGGCCCTGGAAAAAGGCCAATATCTGGCACGCGCGGAAAATGGCGCCTGCCATCTGGTCCGTAACCTGGAAAACCAGAGCCTTGATAAACTGGCGGACGAACTGGAACTCACCCTGCCCCCACGCCTGGGCAGAAGCCAGTTGCGCGAAGCTTGGGGACAGCGCCTCCAACAACGCCTCAACGATGCCAGGAAAAGCAATGAATCCAATCTATCTGTCCCCCTGAGTGATCTGCTGGCCGCTCCGAAAGAGGATGAAATCCAGCCGCTTGAGCAGGTTGACGGCACCGCCAACAAAGAACTGGCGGCGGAACGAGAGGGGTCTTTTGCCCGCCTGCTCTCTCTTCTGGGGCTAGGCCTGCTGATCAGCGGAAGATAAGCCGTTTCATAATCTCACCGACCCAAGCAAAAGATATTCAGATTCCATTCAGATGATCATGGTCAATTGCCGGTAATCAGCCCCACCACGCGGGGCAGCCTCCACGATTGAAAGCAAAGGCCATGTCAGAGAGTATCGACCACACATCCCTTTCCCGCACACAAAAGCATCGCAAACATTTTCTTGCCTTGATCATTGCCGTCAGCCTGGTGCTGGTCAGCGTGATTGCCCCCCGATGGGATGGTTCCGTGCAATCCTATATGCACGGTATCGGTCTGGGCCTGATCTGCCTGGCAATCCTGGGCAGGTGCTGGTGCACCCTTTATATTGCGGCAAAGAAGAAAACCGCCCTGGTCACCATCGGCCCCTACAGCCTATGCCGAAATCCGCTTTACGTCTTTTCCCTGATTGGCACTTGTGGTTTGGGGTTATTGACCGGAAGTTTTGTGCTGACCGCCTTTTTCACCCTCTCCGCCTTTCTGGTCTTCAATTGGGTGATCTTGCGCGAAGAACGATATCTGGCAAAGAATTTTAGCCCGGAATACCAGGATTATTGTTTCCGGACCGGTCGCTGGCTACCCCGTTTGTCCGCCTGGCGCGATCAGGCTCATATCGAAACCCGGCCGCGTCTCATGCTGATCACCTTGCGTGATGGGGCTTGCCTGCTGGCCTGCTGGCCAATCTTTAACCTGCTGGCCGAAGCGCGCCTATCCGGCGTTTTCGCCCCGCTCTTCACCCTGCCCTGATCCCAACCGGATCCGATAACTCCAGACAACCGCCGGCGGCATATTGGCCCAGATCCTGCGGGTCCTGGTCACCCGGACTGTCGGAAGCTTTGGCAAAGGCGGGGCGAGACTGTAGGTGAATTGCACCAACGGCCGCCCCGGCTGCAGCAGTTCCATTGATTTCACCAGCAGGTTTTCTCGAAATTCATGCGGGAAATTCATACAGGGAAGACTGGAAACGACGCTGGAAAACATGGTCCTTTCCTGCCTTAACGCCTCGGCAACCGCCAACGCCTCGCCCGAAATCACCCGCGCCAAAGGAAAGCGGTCCGCCAGCAGATGGGCAAAGACCGGATTCAACTCCACCAACGTCAAATTCTCTTCCCGCGCACCAGCCTCAATCAATTTGCTGGTCACTGTGCCGGTGCCGGGACCGAACTCGAGAATTTTCGCCGGATCGGAGGCACCTGCCGCACGCGCCATGGCCCGTCCCAGCATCCCGGAGCTGGGGGCCAGCGCGCCTGTCCGCCTTGGCGAAGACAGGCTGGCAGCAAAGAAAGAGACCTGCCGGCGCATGGCGCTGACAGCCTGTCGATTATGATTCATCATTATTCAAATGCCCTTCCCGGTTCTAACGATGGCGGCAGGTTAAGCCGCAATCAGGAACCAGGTTGGACGAAAGAAAGGCGATATGAAGGCGCTTAGCTGTCTTTCAGCCGCTTTCGCACATCATAATCGTAATCACTGGACCATTCGCGGATGAAATCCACCAGCTGCTTGTCCGGTTTTTCCGGCAGCATCACCTTGAGGCGGACATATTGGTCCCCGGCCGCACCGGACTTGGGCGCAACCCCTTTGCCTTTGAGGCGCAGGGTGTTGCCGGTATTCGAGCCTGCCGGCACTGTCACCGCAACAGAGCCATGAATGGTTGGCACGGTAATTTTTCCACCGAGAACCGCCTCCGACAAGGAGATCGGCACATCAACAAAGATATCGCGGCCATCCAGCTCAAAATACGGATGGGCATCCACATGGACTTCCACATAGGCGTCACCCGCCGGGCCCCCGCCCATGCCGGGTGTGCCTTTTTCCTTCAAACGCAGGGTCTGGCCATCCGTTGTACCGGCAGGGATAGTAACCTCAACGGAATTTCCGTCATACAGCTTCACCCGGCGACGGACACCCTTGGCGGCTTCTTCAAAAGAGACCCGGATGGTGTAATTCACATCCTTGCCCTTCATCCGTACCGTGCGGGACTTGCCCCGGGAACGGCCGCGGCCAAACAGGTCGGCAAAGATATCCTCAGCCCCGGCACCACCGAAACCGCCACCACCGAAACCGCCGCCGAAGCCTCCGCCGCCAAATCCGAAATCAGCCCTCGGCGCCCCGTCAGGTCCAATTTCGCCGCGGTCATATTTCGCCCGCTTTTCCTTGTCAGTCAGAAGGTTATAAGCGGCAGTCACTTCCTTAAAACGCTGCTCAACGATCGAATCATCTGGATTGAGATCCGGATGCAGCTCTTTTGCAAGCTTACGATAGGCCGATTTGATCTCGGCATCCGATGCGCCTTTGGCGACGCCCAAAATCTCGTATGGATCCTTCATTGTACTCGCGCTAACCACTTCAACTACCTGCCTTTACGAAGCCGAAAACCATTGGGCGCTTTTAAAACGCTTTATCCCAAAAAAGCACTCGCTCAGGCCAAAAATTGCCTATTGGCCTCACTGTAGAGCGGAATCGCCCTACCGCCAATTAGATAGGCAGATTCGCCGGGATTTTCCAGTCCCCCGGCACCCGGCCAAACCTGTTTTATCAATTGGGTATGCGTTATTCCACGACCCATTCACCGCCTGGATTGCGGCAGGCCGTGCCCTTTACCTCCTCGGATTTGCCATCCACCTCGATCACATGGGTAAAATCCCGACAGGGCTTGTTTTCCGCATTGTAATAGGTCCGGGTCGGGCTGACCGTGCCGTTGTGACCATTATTGGGATTGTGCCAAGCACCAGATTCACCATCGGCATTATATTCCATGGAATTGGCCATGGCGGTCTGGGCCTCGCGGCGGTCCGCTTCGTCGAGCCTGGCACCAATCTGGTTGCCAAGATATCCACCAAGCCCGGCCCCGATCACAGTTGCCACCACACGGCCGGACCCGCCGCCAAACTGGCTGCCGACAAGGCCGCCAAGCAAAACACCACCAACGGTGCCCACCACCTCGCCGGTACCGGTATCCCTGTTAGCACAGCCCGACAGCGCGAGGGCAACGGCCAAGGCGGGCAAAATGGTTTTGGACGCATTCATTTTTATCGCTCCTAATGATCTCACGACCCATTTGTCGCATTGCGGTATGAGAGGATCAGCCCCATATTCGGCCCCCAAGGCTGATCTCGGATAACAACTTGTCCCAAATCATAAATTAATCAAGCCTTCGGTTCGACAGAAGGGTCAATGTTACCTATATAGTAAGGCAGTGTTATGGCAGGATGACGCCGCGGCTGTTAATCCTGCCTGTGATCATGTGAATGACAGGCGATTGCGATGGAATTGAATTCTGAAAACCCGTTCGACCAGTTCAAAACCTGGCTGGATGAGGCCGGTGAGAGCGAACCCAATGACCCCAATGCCATGGCACTGGCCACGGCGGATGCCAATGGGCAGCCCTCGTTGCGCATGGTTCTATTGAAGGGGTTTGATGAACGCGGGTTTGTTTTTTACACCAATCTGGAAAGCCATAAGGGGCGCGACCTGGCGGAAAATCCTCAAGCCGCCCTGTTATTCCATTGGAAAAGCAGCCGACGCCAGGTCCGTGTGGAAGGCCCGGTCGTGCCGGTCAGCGCGGAAGAAGCTGACGCCTATTTCCATTCCCGCCCACGCGGCAGCCAGATCGGTGCCTGGGCCAGTGAGCAATCACGGCCGCTGGAAAGCAAATACGCCCTTGAAAAGCGGGTTGCCAAATATGCTGCCAAGTTTGGCATCGGGACCATTCCCCGCCCCGATCACTGGTCCGGTTTCCGGATTGTTCCGAACCATATCGAATTTTGGCAGGATGGGAAATTTCGCCTGCATGACCGGTTTACCTTTACCCGTCAATCTGTAGAGGATGATTGGGTGATCGACCGGCTCTACCCTTAATTCCTGGCTGCAACACGGATAAAAACCATGACCGATCCTGCGAAGAAAACCGTGATCCTGACCGGGGCAAGCCGCGGGATCGGCCATGCGACGGTTCAACGTTTCAGTAATGAAGGCTGGCAGATCATAACCTGCTCCAGGGAAGATATCCCGGCCCATTGCAAGGCGGATCCGAACTGGACCCATCATATCCCGACCGACCTTTTCAACGCGGAATCGGTTTCGGCCTTCATCAAGCGGGCCAATGAAATCCTGGGCAAGGCCCCGCTGCATGCGCTGGTCAATAATGCCGCCGTCTCCCCCAAGACGCCTTACAAGGAACGGTTGGGCTGCCTGAATGGTGACATTGCCCGATGGCGGGAGGTTTTTGAGCTGAATTTCTTCACGCCTTTGACATTATGCCGGGGCTTTGCCTCTGCGCTGCATCGCGGATCAAAGGATTCCGGGGGCGCGATCATCAATATCACCTCGATCGCCGGCCATGCGATCCACCCCTTTGCCGGCTCAGCCTATTCCACCTCAAAAGCGGCCCTCTCCGCGCTGACCCGCGAATTGGCCGTGGAGTTTGCCGAACTGGGCGTACGGGTGAATGCGGTGGCCCCCGGCGAGATCGCAACCGAGATGATCGGGCCGGAATATGAGCCCTTGATCGAACGCATCCCCATGAAACGCATGGGCACCGCCGATGAGGTTGCAGGCACCGTTTACCAGCTCTGTAATGCGGATTTCGGTTATGTCACCGGCGGCGAGATCTTCGTCACCGGCGGCCAGCATGTTTACTGATTTGGCTCTTCCTTCCCAACCAGATCCAGCAGCCCCGGGAAACAGGCATCCATAGCCTCTCGGCGCAGCTGTGCCGCCCGGCTGTTGCCGCGGTTGATCTGACGGATCACGCGGCGCTTTCCAATTCCGCTTCCAGTTTGCTCAGCCAGGCGATGCGGGCGCGTGTCTGTTCAATATCCAGCGCCAGGGATTTACCAAGCGCGCCTTCGTCATAACTTTCCTTCAAGTCCTCAAGACGCGCCAACTCTATTTCTGCGATTTCCCGCAACAGATCAATCTGGTCCAACTGCCCGTCTTCCGGCAATAGGAAAAGAAAACGCAGTTTCAGCGCCATAACCAGCCGCCCGGTATCATCCAGCGGGGTTTTTAGGTTCGCTTCCATCAGGTTTTCAAAAAGGTCACGCCCCTGATCCGTGATGCGCAGTTCCGTGTCATCATGCAGGTTTTCCCCGCTGACCGGCTCAAGCGAGCCATCAAGATGAAGAAGCTCCAAGGATGACCCCAGCAGATCCAGGGATGGTCCGACAATGCGCGCGGTGAAAAAGCGGATGTCCTGCGCCAGTTCCGCATAGGTCATGGTGCCCGCCATCAACCGGCCAAGAGCCGCCAAGCGTACCGCCTCGGTGGATACCAGCGATTTATCCGCATACATGAGACATATCCTCATCAATCGTCACTACAGCCACTTAATTCTATATACGATACCACCGGCAGGGAAAAAAGAGTAAATGAGAACGATTCTTAACAAATATTGAAATTTCTAGCATCCGGCAAAAAAAAGTCCCCCCGATTTTCACCGGGAGGACTTTGTGATTTATCACCCGCAACAGCGTGTTATTGCGGGGTCATGCCACGGATCCGCTCATTCCGGCGACGCAGCAATTCCAACACGGTCAGCAGCGCGATGGATATCAGGACCAGCAGGGTCGCCACCGCCAGGATGGTCGGGCTGATCTGTTCACGGATGCCGGACCACATCTGACGCGGGATCGTACGCTGTTCCAAGCCGCCCAGGAACAGGACCGCCACAACCTCATCAAAGGAGGTGATGAAGGCAAACAGCGCGCCTGAAATCACACCGGGTGTGATCAGCGGCAGGATCACCTTGAAGAAGGTGCGCGGCGGGCTGGCGCCCATGCTGGCTGCAGCCCGGGTCAGGCTGTGGTCAAAACCAACCAGGGTTGCCGTTACTGTGATCACCACAAAAGGCGTTCCCAGAACCGCATGTGCCAGGATCACACCAAGATCGGTCTGTGCCAGGCCGGCGGAGCTGTAGAAGAAATACATAGCCGCGGCAGAGATGATCAGAGGCACGATCATCGGCGAGATCAGGATCCCCATGATCAGATTGCGATAAGGCATGTTGGGCCGGGATAGGCCCAGCGCCGCGATGGTCCCCAGCACGGTCGAGATCAATGTTGCGAAGAAGCCGATATAAAAACTGTTGCGGATCGCCCGCACCCATTGTGCGTTATTCCACATATCAGACCACCATTCGCCGCCCATGGCCGCCGGATTGGCCATGCCATTTTCCAGGATATCCCGGTACCAGCGCAGGGAATAGGCATCGGGATCCAGGCTGAGCATGCCTTCCGTGAAGCTGAAATAAGGCTCCACATTGAAGGAAAGCGGCATGATGATCAGGATCGGCATGATCAGGAACAGGAAGATCAGGCCGCAAATGCCCCGGAAGGTGTAATACCAGACACGTTCCAGCGGGCTTGCATAAGTTGGTAGAGCCATTAATCCGTTACCCCAGCTTCATGTTGTCGATGCCGACAATCTTGTTATAGATCATGTAGAGGACCAGCACGCCAGCCAGCAGGATCGATCCCAATGCGGCCGCCAGGCCCCAGTTCAGCGAGGATTGCATGTGATAGGCAATCAAGTTGGAAATCAGCTGGCCATCCTGGCCGCCCACCAATGCCGGTGTGATGTAATACCCGATCGAGAGAATGAAGACGAGGATCGAGCCCGCCCCGATGCCCGGCAATGTCTGCGGGAAATAAATCCGCCAGAAAGCCGTGAACGGGTTCGCCCCAAGCGAGCGCGCCGCGCGCACATAAGAAGGCGAAATGGTCTTCATCACCGAATAAAGCGGCAGGATCATGAAGGGCAACAGGATGTGGGTCATCGCAATGATGGTACCGGTCTGGTTGAACATCATCTTCAGCCGTTCATCATCACCGATAAAGCCGATGGTCACCAGCAAGTCGTTGATCATCCCCTCCGACTGCAGCAATGCGATCCAGGAAGTGGTCCTGACCAGCAGCGACGTCCAGAAAGGCAGCAGTACCAGGATCATCAACAGGTTTGACGTGCGCATCGGCAGGTTGGACAGAAGGAAGGAAACCGGGAAACCCAGCAAAATGCAGGTCATGGTCACCAACAGGCTGATCCACAGCGTCTTGATGAACAAAGACACATAAATCTGTTTATAGTCCGGCTGAGCCACAATTTCGCCCTGCGGGCTGCGCTTCAGGTCAACGGCGGCCAGGTAATAGCTGCCGGTAATACGGTCACTCACCTGTTTGATGGTCGCCCAGACCTCCGGATCGCCCCAGTCCTTGTCAATCTTGATCAAAGCCTCTTTATAAGGGCCCGTTTCAAGTTTGCGCACTTTGCGGCCGGATTTCTTGAACAGCGAGAGCATGCCGCTCATTTCATAATTCAAACGCTTGCCGATCTTGCCGATCTCTTTGGTCTCACGGGCAATCTTCAATTCCGCAACCATGGTTTCGAAAACCGGTTCCGGCGGCAAATTATTGCCGTCCCACTCGCTGAGCAACTCAATTGTGCGCGGAAGGTTGTCAGCAATAATATTGTTTTCAACCGACCGATATAGCATCTGCCCGATCGGCACTAGAAAGGTCACCAAAATAAAGGCAAACAGCGGCAGCACCAGAAGCGCCGCCTTGATCCGGTTGCGCCGTTCGGCAATCCGCAGCTTGGTCTTGAGGGGGATGCCGTCTTCACCCGTCATCGGGTCCGGCATCGTATCCGCTACATTCGCCATCTCAAAAAATCCGCCGTTAAGGAATACTAGACAATAAGAAAAGGATTAAAGACGGCAGGCGACGTAAAAGCCGCCTGCCGAAATAGTCAGACGATTAGCCTGCAATCCACGCCTGGAAGCGCTCGTTCAGTTCGTCTTTGTTGTCAGCCCAGAAATCGAAGTTCGTCATGAAAGCTTCGGTCATGTTGTCCGGGTTGGTCGGCATATGCGGACCCATATCGATGCCGAGCTCGGCATGTTTGCCCACCAGCGGAGCGGAGGACTTACGGGCCGGGCCGTAGGAGATGTATTTCGCCTGGTCAGCCAGACGCTGGGTATCGGTGGCGAATTTCAGGAAATCCTTAACGGTGTCCTTCTTGCTACCGCCTTTCAGGATAGCCCAGCCATCCAGGTCGAGAGCCTGACCATACCAGATCATTTCAAACGGCTGTTTTTCCTCTGCGATCGCAGAGAACCAGCGGCCGTTATAGGCGGTACCAACGACAACCTCACCATCAGCCATCAGCTGCGGCGGCTGTGCACCGGCGGTCCACCAGACAACCTGGTCCTTGATGGTATCCAGCTTAGCAAAAGCGCGCTCGACACCTTCTTCAGTTTCCAGGACGTCATAAACCTGATCGGACGGAACACCATCCGCCATCAGAGCCCATTCCAGGTTATAAAGCGGGCTTTTCTGCAGAGCGCGCTTGCCCGGGAATTTTTCCAGGTCGAACACATCCATAATGTTCTGCGGACCGCCATCCGGGAAGGCTTTCTTGGAGTAAGCCCAAACGGTGGAATATACGATCTGCGGAATGAAACATTCACCCAGAGAGCCTTCCAGGAAGTCACCGGTCGGCTTGGTGCCATCCGGTGCAGCCGCCAGGAGTGCATCATGATCAACAGCTTCGAAGATGCCTTCGTCACAGCCGGCGATTGCATCGGACATGGTCACGTCCAGCAGATCCCAGGTGACATTGCCAGCTTCGGTCTGCGCACGCACTTCCGCGAGGCCGCCGGAATAGTCTTCAGAGTTAATGACGTTGCCGGTATTGGCCATCCAGGGCTGATGATAGGCTTTAACTTGGCTCTGGGTGTAGGCCCCGCCCCAGGATACAACGGTGATGTCTTCTGCCTGCGCAACAGACGCGGTCATGCCCACGGCTGCGGCCACAAGTGCGGAATATTTCAAAATTGATTTCATACTATTTTCTCCCTGTCTCGCTTATGCGGAACCACGGTAACTGCTGAAAAAATTTGCTCCGGTTCGCTGGTGATTTGGTTGCCCGGCGAACCGGTGGGGGCGTTCAGCATTTCGCCCCCCTTAAAGCGGTCGGGTAGCCTTAGCCCGCCGGCGCATCCAGCGCGCGGCAATCTTCGGTTTCCCATCCGACCTTAACTTCAGTGCCTTTCTGCAGCACCGGATGCCCATGGGCATTCGGTACTTTAATAATGAAGTCTTCATTTCCGGACACTGTAACACGTGTACGGATATGATCGCCCAGATAGATCAATTCCTCGACCCGGGCTTTGCAGCTGTTGGCGCTCTGGCCTTCGGTCGGGTTGATGGTAACCCGCTCAGGGCGCAGCGACAGCGTTGTGCGGCTGCCAACCCCACCATTATTCACTTTTTTCGCATTGACGACACCGCCGCCACCTTCCAGTTCAACCTGGCAGGAAGCGCCGTCTTCGCCGATCACCTTGCCGAACAAGCGGTTATTCTCGCCGATGAAACCGGCAACAAAGGCATTGTCCGGACGCTCATAAAGGTCATCCGGCGCCGCCAGCTGTTGGATCACGCCATCTTCAAACACCGCAATGCGGTTCGACATGGTCAAAGCTTCGGACTGGTCATGGGTCACATAGACCATGGAAACGCCCAGGCTTTCATGGATATGCTTAATCTCATACTGCATTTCTTCACGCAGGTTCTTGTCCAGCGCACCGAGCGGCTCATCCATCAGGACCAGTTCCGGTTCGAACACCAGCGCACGGGCCACGGCCACACGCTGCTGCTGGCCACCTGAAAGCTGGGCCGGGCGGCGATTGCCGAATTCCGGCAGACGCACCATTTCCAGCGCACGCTTCACCTTGGCTTCGGCGTCGGCCTTGTTCATCCCACGCACTTCCAGCGGGAAGGCCAGGTTTTCCCCCACGGTCATATGCGGAAACAGCGCATAATTCTGGAACACCATGCCAATCCCGCGTTTATGCGGCGGCACATTATTGATCGGCGTCCCTTCGAGCAGAATCTGGCCATGGGTCGGTGTTTCAAACCCGGCCAGCATCATCAAAACGGTGGTTTTTCCAGACCCGGACGGCCCGAGCATGGTGAGAAACTCACCGCGGGCAACCTGCAGGTTCAGGTCCTTAACCACGAGGTTTTCACCGTCATAGCTCTTTTGAACGTGATCAAATACAACAATATTATCGGCAGAATCAGACATAGATCCTCTTACCCCTGAAATGGCATGACGATTGAAAGTGAAAAATCAGTGTGTGTGAAGAGTTAAAAGTAATAAACTTTTCCTGCACCCTTACGCTTCCCAGTTGCTCCCGTTGAACGGCCGGTTATCCAGCTCTTGTTCAATTATGCCCACATTTTGTGGGTTCTTTTTTGATACCTCTGCAACAGTAACCCATGGTCCCGGCCTTGTGAAGGCTGAGTGGGGTTCATAAGCAGTGTATTTTTCTTTTTCTTATCTCAAATCCTGAGAAATTTTCGCATTCCCTCCTTAAGCAATAGCGACACAAGCCTTAAAACATGCGACACCAAATTACCCCAAAACGACATTTCAGTCCCGAACCGACAGAAGCTCCCGCCCCGATTCACGCCCAGTTTCATGCGGGCCAGCGCGGTTCCCTCGCCGATCAAAAATAGATTAGCATCATAATTTTGACGAAATGCAGAAGAATATTGGAAGTCAGACCGGATATTCGGAGCAAAAAAGTGGTCTGGGGCTAAAATTCCACCCATCTCCGAATTGATACCGAAAAAAAATGCCGGGGCAAAGCCCGGCCTTTTTCAGTCATTCCAGTCCCTACTGCCTGATCAGGCGGCCCGTGTCAGGCTGAGAATGTCCCAGACATCCTTCAAGGCCTCTATCAGACGGTCCATGGTCGCATCATCATGTAAAGGCGACGGTGTTAACCGAATGCGTTCCGTTCCCCGCGGCACTGTCGGGTAATTGATCGGCTGGACATAAATCTTGTGCTTTTCCATCAATAGATCGGTCACTTGTTTGCAGGCAACGGGATCACCCACTTCGACCGGCACAATATGGCAAACGCTGGGCATGACCGGGAAACCGGCCCGGCGCAGCTTTTCCTTCAAGGTCCGCGCCCGTTCCTGATGGCGCTGCCGGATCAGATCATCCTGCTTCAGGATCCGGACGCTTTCCAACGCCCCTGCCGCGATGGAAGGCGGCAGCGCGGTTGTGAAAATAAAGCCTTTGCCAAAAGAACGGACAAAATCGATGATTTCCCTGCTCGCCGCGATATAACCGCCAATCACACCAAAAGCCTTGGCCAAGGTTCCCTGGATAATATCAATTTCATCCATCAGGCCTTCGCGTTCAGCGACACCACCGCCATGAGGTCCATACATGCCGACCGCATGAACCTCATCCAAAAAAGTCAGGGCGTTATATTTCTTGGCAAGATCGATAATCTCCCGGATCGGCGCGATATCGCCATCCATGGAATAAACCGATTCGAAGATAATGATTTTCGGAGCATCCGGATCATCCGCAGCCAATAGCCGTTCCAGATCCTTAAGGTCGTTATGCTTCCAGATGCGTTTTTCCGCACGGGAATGGCGGATCCCTTCAATCATGGAATTGTGATTGAGCGCGTCGGAATACAGGATACAGCCCTCAATACCGTGCCCCAGGGTCATCAATGTGGTCATGTTCGCCACATAACCGGAGGTAAAAAGCAGCGAGGATTCCTTGTTGTGCAATCCTGCCAGCTCCGCTTCCAGCAAGGCATGGTAATGATTGGTGCCGGCAATATTGCGGGTACCGCCAGCGCCGGCGCCGCATTTGTCCAACGCCTCTTTCATGACATCAATCACACGGGAGTTCTGCCCCATGCCGAGATAATCGTTCGAGCACCAGACGGTGACGCCTTCGACTGCGGGTTCTTCGGTTTCCGGATAATAATGCGCGGTTGGAAACTGGCCACGTTGACGTTCCAGTTCCGCAAAGATGCGATACCGGCCCTCATCCTTGATGTCGTTGAGGCGGTCCTGGAAATATCGAACATAATCCATCAGCGTGATCCTGTACCCTTAATAACTCAGTCTTTTTCAGAGCTTTATTCTTTATATTCAGCCCAGATTACATCCTAACCATGTTAGACGACCAGTCGTAAAACGACAGTTAATGAAACCTTAGATGACTAAATCAAGCAATTCTCGCCCTTAGTCGCGTTCTTTACACCAAAAAGCAAGGGGTGCTTTGTCGCACCCCCGGCAAAAGCCGCCACCTAAAGTCCTATCTCATCCCCCGCGCTGCCGAAAATGATCCAGGTCAAGAAAAAGCCGCCACGACCAGAGAATCTGACCACGACGGCATATTTCATTGTTCAGATCCGGTCAGCCCCTGGCTGTTATCAGGACCAGCAGCCTTCCGATTTCAGCCAGGCAAGCGTTTCATCGAGGGCCTTGGCAAAGCCATCCACCATCATGTCCAGTTCGTCACCCGTAATGACCAGCGGAGGGGAGAATGCAATCGCATCCCCCATCATGGCCCGCAAAATCACCCCATGTTCCAGGGCCTTGTTCACCAGTGTCGGTGCAACGGCCAGTTTGGGATCGAAATTCTCTCGCGTTTCCTTATTGGCAACCAATTCCACCGCCGCAATCAGGCCGAGCCCGCGCACTTCCCCCACCAAGGGATGATCGGTCAGTTTGCGCAAACCGTCCTGCAAATGCGGGGCGACCGCGTTCACATGGCCCAGAATGTCGCGCTCTTCATAGATTTTGAGCGTTTCCAGGGCCACCGCGGCAGAAACCGGATGCCCGGAATAGGTATAGCCATGACCGAATGTGCCAATCTTGCCGCTATTCTTGGCGACCACATCGGCTACCTTCTGGTTCACCATCATGGCCGAGATCGGCAGATAGGCGGAAGACAGTGCCTTGGCCACCGTCATGATATCAGGTTTTATGCCAAACTGTTCGCAGCCAAACATCTTCCCGGTCCGACCAAAACCGCAGATCACTTCATCCGCGACCAGCAGGACATCATATTTATTCAAGACCGCCTGAATCTTCTCGAAATAGGTCCTGGGTGGCACAATCACACCACCAGCCCCCATGACCGGCTCAGCGATGAAGGCGGCAACCGTGTCCGGCCCCTCCTCCAGGATCATCTTCTCCAGATCATCCGCCATGCGGCTGGCAAATTCCTCCTCACCCTCACCCGGCTGGCCGAACCGATAATGATGCGGGCAGGAGGTATGCATGATATTGGCGATCGGCAGATCAAAATCGATATGGTTATAGGGCAGCCCGGTCATGCTGGCTGCCGCCACGGTCACCCCGTGATAGCCCTTGGTCCGGGCGATGATCTTCTTCTTATTCGGCCGGCCCAGCGCATTATTGTAAAACCAGGCGGTTTTCACCACCGTGTCGGTCGCTTCCGAACCTGAATTGGCAAAAAACACCTGGGCCATGCCTGGTGACATTGCCACCAGCTTTTCCGCCAGATCGATCGCCGGATTGTGGGATCTTGAGGCGAAAAGATGGGCATAGGGCAGCTGTTTGAGCTGTTTGGTGGCCGCATCGATCAGGCGTTGCTCACCATAACCAAGGGAGGCACACCAAAGCCCGGCCATGCCTTCGATATAGCGTTTGCCATTGTCATCCACGACCCAGACGCCTTCCGCATGATCCAGGATCAGCGGCCCCGTTTCCTTATGCTTTTCCAGGTTGCTGTACGGATGCATCACATAGGCGATATCGCGGCTGGCGGGTGAGTTTCCCATATCGGTCATGGCTTGGCCTCCTGCGGTCCAAATTGGTTCGTCTCTGCTTCCTCTATAGGGCTTTACAGATCGCCGGACAATATGTGATCACATTTTTAGGCGCAATAGGAAACAATTCTCATCAATTTATTTTTAATGGCACTCTCTTCACGGCTGATCGTTACTTAACAGTGGCTAAAAGGAGATTGTTATGCATTCAGAGAATCAAAAATTCCTGGAAACCATAGGAGACCTGACTGAATTCGAGCCAGGCTTTGTCGACTTTTTTTCCCAGCCCGAGGCATTTGTACAAAAACGCCTTGTGATTACAAAGGATGACGGCAGCTTATTGATTGTGAGGGGATATAGATGCCTTCATTCCAGCCTGTGTGGCCCCGGCAAAGGGGGCTTGCGTTTTGCCGAAGATGTTAATGCTGATGAAGTATGCGCACTTGCGGAGCAAATGACATTAAAAACCGCCTTGCTTGAACTGCCATTCGGCGGTGCCAAAGGCGGCATTTCTGTCAATCCAAAGAAACTGAGTGCCCGGGAAAGACAGAGAGTCGCGCGCGCCTGGACCAGGGCCTTTAACCAGCATATCGGTCCGGAACGGGACATCCCCGCCCCGGATATGGGTAATGGCCCGGAAGAAATGGGTTGGATCTTGGACGAGTATGAAACCATCAACGGACATTCCAGCCCCGCGGTAGTAACCGGCAAGCCATTGCCTCTAGGAGGCTTGAATGTGAGGGAAGGTGCAACAGCACGTGGTGCCGCCGCTGTCGTCAAGGAAATGTCCGACCATCTCAACCTCGCCCCCTCCTCCGCAACAGTCGCTGTCCAAGGAGCCGGAAAGGTCGGGTCGGCAATCGCCAAGAGGTTGGCTGAAGAAGGGTTTAAGATAATCGCCATCGCCGATAGCTCCGGTATGGCGCTCAGCGAAGACGGTCTGAATGTGGATGAAACCTTTGCTGCAAAAAAAGAGAATGGTCATCTCGGAAAACAGAAGGATGAAGAATCAGATAAGCCGGAAAGAATACTGGAAATCTCATGCGATATGCTTGTTCTCGCGGCAGGGGCAGGACAAGTCACCTGTGACAATGCCGAATCCATTGGCGCAAAAGTGATCCTGGAACTTTCAAATGGGGGCGTGGAACTAAAGGCGTTAAAGAAACTGGATTCACAAGGCATCCATGTCATCCCCGGGATCCTGGCCAATTCGGGTGGCGTCCTGGCATCCTATTTTGAATGGCTGTCCGGCCAAACAGGACGTGAATCCCTACCTAAAGACCTTGAAAAAGAACTGGATAAAAAAATGGCTTTTACCGCATCTAAGGTATACCGCCTCAGCCAGCGCCATGGACATAATTTAACCCAGGCCGCCTATGCATTATCCTTAAAACGTCTCCAGAAATGCTACAGTTTACGCCTTGGGAGCCAATGAATCGGTATTCGGCCATCATAATTTTTGTTTAACGGCTCATTTTCAATGTGAAACGGAGTAGCTTTGTAAAAAGTCTCGCGCTACTAATAAGTTACAAGACCGCATCGTCGGCCCTGTGGGTCGGTTTCAGTTAGGCTAGGAGGCCCCCGGTATGATCACAGTTTTCGGATCCATCAATCTGGATATTGTCATGCCCGTGGACAGCCTGCCGCGCTTGGGCGAGACCGTTCTGGGTGAGCGCTATATGATGATGCCCGGCGGCAAGGGAGCCAACCAGGCCTGTGCCGTGGCCCGGGCGGGCAGCCAGGTTGCTATGTTCGGTCAGGTCGGCCGCGACAGTTTTGCCGATGAAGCATTGCGCCTGATGCAGGAAAAAGGCGTCGACCTTAACGGTGTCGGCCGCGGGCAAACCCCCACCGGCTGCGCCACTATCTGGGTCGACAGCTCTGGCGAAAATGCCATTGTGGTGGCCAGTGGTGCCAATATGGACCTGAAGGCCGAGCAAGTGCCCGATGAGGCCCTGACGCCCGATCATATTTTGCTGCTGCAGATGGAAGTGAACCAACAGGAAAACTGGAAATTGGTCGAACGTGCCAAAAAAAACGGCTGCCGGGTGATGCTGAACGTGGCCCCGGCCGGCCATGTACCCGAAGAGGTACTGGCCCACCTGGATTACCTTCTGGTCAACGAAGTGGAAGGCCAGCAGATCGCCAGAAGCGTCGATTTGGAAGAAGCGGTTCCGACCAAACTGCCCCGGCTTCTGCACAGCCGTTATGGCATGACCTGCATTCTGACGCTTGGCGGCGCGGGGTCCCTCTGTTTTGGTCCGGAAGGCGGCTGGTCCGTGCCGTCCCTGCCAATAACCCCGGTTGACAGCACCGGTGCCGGCGATGCCTTTGCCGGGACATTGGCCGCCAATATGGATCAAGGTACCGACATTGAAGAAGCCCTGCGCCGGGCGACTGTAGCAGCCGGGATCTGCTGCACATCAAAGGGCAGCCAAAATACCATCCCCCCGGCTTCCAAAGTGGATGAACAACTGGGCGATCTGCCTGCGGTTCGTAAACTGGCTTGACGGATCAATTCCGGCGAAACGGCTGGATCAGCATGCGATCAAGCCGCAGGTCCGAGACCGTCCGAAACTGTTCCAAACCGATTTCCATATCGTCGTGCCCGGCTTCCGGTTGCGGCCGATAAGTGCGAAACAACCGGTCCCAAATCGACAGATTGAACCCGAAATTACTGTTGGTTTCGCGTTGGATAACCGAATGGTGAACCCGGTGAAAATCAGGTGTCACCACAATCAGGCGCAGCCAGCGGTCAATCCCCAGCGGCAGACGGAAATTGGCGTGATTAAACTGCGCCATGCCATTGAGAATGACCTCGAACATCAAAACCGCCAGCACCGGAGGCCCGATCAACAAAATCAGCCCGGCCTTCAACAGCAGCGACAGCAGGATCTCCAACGGATGAAACCTAAGCCCTGTTGTTACATCAATCTCGAGATCCGCATGATGCATCCGGTGCAGGCGCCAGAGAAACGGTACATAATGAAACGCCAGATGCTGTAGATAGATCGCCAGATCCAGCAAAATCACAGAAAGAACAACAACTGGCCAGAAGGGCAGATCAAGCTGGTTGAACAAACCGACCCCGCTCAGCGCCGCATCGCCCGCCA
Organism: Aestuariispira insulae; assembly: GCF_003385955.1. Classification (GTDB taxonomy): domain Bacteria; phylum Pseudomonadota; class Alphaproteobacteria; order UBA8366; family Aestuariispiraceae; genus Aestuariispira; species Aestuariispira insulae. Next base: position 419,230 of record NZ_QRDW01000002.1, on the reverse strand, counting down.
GCCAAAGAAGAGACAAGGGAAAGGCCAGCCGGATCACCAGAAAATTCACCAGGATCAACCCGAGATTGCTGGTCCAACGTAATTTCCTTGATATCTGGCGGTCACGCCTCGGAAAACAGGCCTCCAGAAAGGCCATGACGGAGAAGATGCCCGCAAAAAGACCAAACCGGATCACCGGTTCATTTTGCAAGATGGCTGAATCATTCAACGGGTCCAAAAATCCGTCCCAATCTCTTACAGCGGCAATTCCGCCATCTGATCCAGCAGGCCGCCGTCAATTCGATAGCTCAAACGATGAAGATTAAAGCTGTCGGAGCAAATCTTGTCAAAGAAGACACGGGCATCCAGATCCAGCCGTCGGACATGCCAGTCAATACGCGGCCACCCCTGATCCCGGGCCAGGCGTGACAGCGCCACCATCAAACAGGTGCCCAGGCGGTTCCGGCGCATTCCCTCGGCCACATAGATATGACGCAGGAAAACACAGGGCGCACCAATGACCGCGTCATAGGCAATGGAAAACATGGCCATACCGACCGGATTGCCATCCACCTCGACAATCAGGGACTGAAAATGCCCCTTGCCCCCCGGGCCGTCGCGTCTCAGACGTTCTTCCAGATCATCGGGCACATCACTGGGCGTTTCCAATTCGTCCTTGGCCAGTTCAATTTGCTTTTCCAAGGCCGCCAAGGCGCGGATATAGCCAGCCAGCAAGCCGCAATCCTCTGCCTCAGCCATTCTTACATTAATTTCACTCATTGCACATCCAACCCCGCCCCCCAAGGAATCGCAGGGCCGCCCGCCATATGGATCACCAATTTCACGGCCTCTTCCAACTGTTCGTCCCCATCGCGTTCCTCATCCTGCTGCACCACTTGATCCGGCGTGATGCCGCCTTCCACGGTTTTGCCCTTGGGCGTGTAATAGACAGCCGTGGTCAGTTTCATGCCACGATCATAGCTCAGGGGCAGAACGGTCTGGACCAGCCCCTTGCCAAAGCTCTTTTCACCCACCAGAAAACCGCGATTTTGATCCTGAATTGCCCCGGAGACAATTTCAGATGCCGATGCCGAACCGCGATTGATCAGGACAATCAACGGTGCATCTTCTGTCAGGTCGCCAGCCGTTGCCACCATGACATCGGAATCCCGGCGGCGCTGGGTTTTCACAACCACCTCCCCATCCAGAAAAATGCTGGAAACCGCTACTGCCTGCCCGAGCAGGCCACCCGGATTATTACGCAAATCAAGAACAAACCCGGCAAGCCTGCCGCCCAATTTCTGCTGAATGGCGCGGACCGCCTTTCGGGTTTCCCGGGCCGTATGTTCGCTGAAATTCGTGATGCGGATATAGCCAACATCGCCTTCCAGATGCCAACGCACAGGATTGGTTTCAATAATCGCGCGCGTCAAATCCAGCTCAAATTTTTCCGCTTCCCCCCGCAGAACCGTCAACCGGACCTTGGTTCCCGGACGCCCCCGCAGCAGTTCAACCGCCTCCCGCTGGGTCAGGGGGTCGATTTCCTTGCCATCCGCGTGGGTAATGATATCGCCGGTCTTCAGCCCCGCCTTGTCCGCCGGTGTTCCTTCGATCGGGGCCACAATTGTCAAACGACCGTCCCGTTTGGTTATCTCAATCCCCAAACCGCCAAAAACGCCCCGGATATTCTCCCGCAGGGCGTTAAACGCTTCTTGGTCGAGATATTCGCTGTAATTGTCCAGGGTGGCCAGCATCGCCCTTGTGGCCGCCACATCCAGATCACTGGAAGGCACAGTGGTCGGATCATTGAATTTCAATTGTATCCCTTTGGCCCCGGCCAAAACCAGACTGTCTCCATCCAAATCACGATAATAATGATGGACCACCTGACTGTACACTTGCGCAAAAAGCTCAAAATCCTGAGCCTCCAAATCCCGGCCAGGTTGATGCTGCTCAACCGCATGGGTCAGCTTAACCGCCGCATCACGGGCGCTGGGTGCCTCTTGCGGGATTACGAGATTACACGCGGCAACCAATACCAGGATCAATCCCGGCATAGCCCCCCGCAAGACGGATCTGCCTCTGACAGTCCCGGAATTCCTGTTCACTTCACGCCTCATTCAGACCGGGCCTTCAACGGCCCCTGTTACCGCCCGCCAATCGTCTCCACCCATGGGATCAAGACGGTGGCGCGACTATAGACTGATTCGAAACTATACCAGTTCCTTAAGGTATGCCCCAACCGCCTGGACCGGCGCATCCCAATCTCCCCGTGTCTGCTGCCGGAAAAGTCGCAGGGATCCATACCAGGGGCTTTGATCCCCCTGCAGCATCCAGCGCCATTCCGGCACTTCTTTGAGCAAGATACAGCCTTGCACACCCAGCGCACCAGCTAGGTGTGCCGGCGCGGTATCGGAACTGATCATACATGTTAGATGGGTCATCACAGCCGCCGTATCGGTGAAAGCATTCGCCCCCAAATCCAGCTCATCTGCCAGGTCCACCACATTGTCCGGCAATAACGCGGCCTGAACATCATCCCGCCCATGCTGCTTTTGCAAAAGCAGGAATAGAAATTCTTTCTGTTCAAACAGGGGAAGCAGCGCCGGAAATGGCACTGAGCGCCCCTGTTCGGACTGGGAATTCGGATCCCCCTGCCAGACCAACCCGACCATGGGCCGTCCGCCAGAGAGCATTTCAAGCCGTTCCCCCCATCGCCGCACAAGCGCCGGATCCGCTGTCAGATAGGCTTCTCCGGTAAGATCCGATTGTTTCAGCCCCAAGCGGTTCGGCAGGCTCAAAAGCGGCAGATGGAAATCCTGGTCGCATTCCGATCCTTCATCCACAAAATGATCAACCGCCTGCAGGCAACCCAAAAGGGCCCGGAGCTTTTTCCGCGGCCGGAAGGCGACCTGCGCGGCTAAGGGTTTCAATGCCGCAAGCAGCCGGCAAAACTGGATGCAATCCCCAAAACCCTGCTCATCGTCGATAAGGATCGTCTTGCCCGACAAGTCCTCCCCCTGCCATTCCGGCGAAGACAGTCTTGGCCGTTCGTTGCCCGGCCTGTCCCAGCGCGCTTCATAATTGGTAAAACCAGACGGAAAATCCCCCGCCATCAGCTGGTTTTGCGCCAGTGCAAAGCGGGCCATAGGCTGGTCCGGCTGATGGGTAAGCACCTCGTTGAACCATCGGTTGGATTGCTCCAGTTGACCAAGTCCCCGGAAAACAACGCCCAACGGCATCCAAGCCAACGGTGCCATGGCCGGATCTTCAAGAACCCGTTCATAGGCCACCACCGCTTCCTGCAGACGGTCCAACGCCTGCAGCGCATGCCCCAGCCACAGGTTGGCCGTCGGCTCCGGAGGCTCGGCACTGGCGATATCGTCAAGAACCCCTACCGCCTCAACATGGCGCTGCAGCTTGACCAAGGTTATCCCTAGATTTACACCGGCCGCCGCCAATGTGCGATCCAGATCATAAGCACGCTCAAGGGCGACGACTGCTTCACGGCTTCTGTCCGCTGCTCCCAATACGGTACCAAGCTGCATCCAGCGGCTTGCCACCGTCGGCTCGAGACGGCACAGACGGTTCAGATAATCGGCAGCCCGGGTCAGATCGCCCTTGCGATAAAAGATTTCCGCCAATGGCTCGAGCAGCCCGACCCTGTCCCCGCACAAAGTGATACCCTTAAAGCAGAATCGCGCGGCCTCGTCATCCTGACCGGCCTCAATCAGTCTGCGGACCTGAACGTCATATCCGTCCGGTAGATTTGCTTCTTGCCCTTGATCCGGCCTGTCATCCGTCATATCAGGAACCGATATTCTGTGGTCAGGTGTAGATTTGAAAGTTAGGCTGGCTCACCGGTACAATCAATGTAAGAAACAGGGAAGCGCTCCACATGTCCATCTCCGTGCCCGTCTCCTGGGGCGAACTGATCGACAAGATCACCATTCTGGAAATCAAACAGTGTGAAATAAAAGATGAAACTGCGCTGGCCAATGTCCGCCGGGAACTCGCTGCACTGACATCCGTCCTGGAACAGTCCGGTGCCAACCATCCGGAACTGGCGGAGAAAAAAGCTGCCCTTTTGGAAATCAACCGCGAACTCTGGGGAATCGAGGACGATATCCGTGATTGCGAACGCGGCCAGGATTTCGGCGATGACTTCATCCGCCTTGCGCGCGCGGTTTATCATACCAACGATCGCCGGGCCGCCGTAAAAAAAGAGATCAACATCCTGCTCGGATCCGAACTGGTGGAAGAAAAATCCTATCAGGATTATTAAACCGGCCAGAGCAAAAATTAACCTCCAGTTCACCTGCCGGAACGGTTGCCACACAAGGTCAACAGGGATAAAAGGTCGGCCCTTTTCCCTAATTCCGGCAACGTTGCGAGGTGATCATGTTTTGCGGACTGGATTTCGGCACCAGCAATTCCACGTTGGGCACGCTTGCGGGCAACAGCCTGCAGCTACTATCCCTGGAAGCCACGGGAAAAGACACGTTGCCCAGCACGCTTTTCTATCATGAGGAAAGCCAGCGCATCGATTTTGGCCGGGCCGCGCTTGAGAGCTACCTGGAAGGCGACGAAGGCCGCCTGATGCGCTCGATCAAATCTGTTCTGGGCACCTCCCTGGCGGCGGAAAGCACGACGGTGGGCGACCGGCGTCTGCCCTTCAAGGCAGTGATCGCAACCTTCCTGCGTGAGATGAAGCGCCGGGCAGAGGCCCAGATCGGCCAGGAACTGACCAGTGTGGTCCAGGGGCGACCGGTGAATTTTGTCGATCATGATCCCGATGCCAACCGGGAAGCCCAGGATATGCTGGAAGAGATTCTGCGTTCCATCGGCTTCCGGGAAATCAGCTTCCAGTTGGAGCCTATCGCCGCGGCTTGGCAATATGAGGCCGAGGCGACATCGGAAGACCTGGCATTGGTCGTCGATATGGGGGGCGGCACGTCCGATTTCTCCGTGATCCGCATTCGCCCCGACCGGGACGGGACGGAAATCGGCATGGAAGATGTCCTGGCCAATACCGGTATCCGGCTGGGCGGGATTGATTTCGACCAATTGCTGAGCCTTGCCACCATCATGCCGTTGCTGGGCTATAAAGCCCCGCTTCAGGGCGGGCGGCTGCGCAACCCGAACTGGATTTACAGCCACCTGTCACTCTGGCCGAAGATCAACCTGCTCTATGCCGCCAAGGTGCGACGGAATATCGACTGGATCCTGGAAAATGGCGATGGCGATCCGCGTTTTGACCGACTGGCCACGGTGATCGACGAAAGGCTGGGCCATAGGATCGCCAACGATGTGGAAGAAGCCAAGATCGCTTTGTCGAACCGGGGTGAGACATTGGTCGATCTTGCCTATGTCGATCCGGGCCTGGAGCAGGCGCTGGCGATTAAGAACCTCACCGATGCCTCCGACCAGGCGCTGGAACGGCTTAAGACAGCCATTGATGAATGTCTCAGCCAGGCCGGTTGCGGGCCTGCGGATATCGGCGTCGTGCTGATGACCGGCGGCTCTACCGAAATGCCGTTTGTCCAGCAGGCGATCCAGGCACAGCTGCCGGATGCACGCTTCCAGAATATCGACAAATTTGGCGCGGTCGGATACGGGCTGGCTCTGGAAGCCGCCAAAAGGTTCGGATAGGCCACAAGCAACAAAGTTGTCAAACAAAGCACTATTATTGCCAACACCTTCCTAAGCTACTGTTTTGTAACTACTTCTTCCGGACCATCGTCAGGCCGTCCCCGATCGGCACCATGGAGACATCCACCCGGTCATCGGCAATGACCTTGGCATTGATCGCCCGGATGGCTTTGGTGGAATTGTCCTGGGCGCTGTCATCAATCACCGAACCGCTCCAGAGCACATTGTCGATCAGGACCAAACCGCCCGGCCGCAACAGTTGCAGGCAGCGTTCATAATAATGGTCATAACCGTCCTTATCGGCATCGATGAAGGCCATATCCACGGTGCCGGCCAGGCCTTCTTCAATCAGGTCATCCACGGTTTCCCGGGCATTTTTCAAACGGAAATCAATCTTGTGATCCAACCCGGCCAGACGCCAATAGCGTTTAGCGATCAGGGTATTTTCCTCGTGATTGTCACAGGCGATCAATCGGCCATCCTCTGCCATGGCGCCAGCCACGGAAATGGAACTGTAACCGGTGAAAACACCAATCTCGACCGCGAGCCGCACATCCAGAAGCCTGGTCAGCATTGCCATGAAGGCCCCCTGCTCCGGTGCGATCTGCATCTGCGCGCCCGGCAGTTTGGCGGTTTCCTCACGCAATTTCGCCAGCAGTTCCGACTCCCGGACTCCATGCTCGATCAGATAGGAAAGGAGGGGCGCTTCCAGGCCGAGGGACTCTCTGCTCATTCAAATTCTCCGATGATGCTCCCGCTCCTTGGCGGAAACAGCTGCTAAATTTGGATCGTTCAAGAAAAGAGATAAGAAAACCCGTCCGACATGACAAGTCAGTCCGGCACCTTCCCCCTGTTATAGCAAGCGTTAGCGACGCTGCAATTCAATGGCGGAGGAGACCATCCTGAGCAGAGTGTCCTCGTTATAGCCATGTTGCACAAGCATTTCCGTCGCTTTCATCAGAAGCACCGAACCGAGGGTCTCATTATCGATCCCTCCCAATGTCAGGGCAGCCATCAACCCGTCCACCGTATTCTCTGCTTCCTTGTTTTTGCGCTCTTCCATCATGGGCCGCAGTCTGCCACGAACTTCATTAACAAAATACTTACCAAGACCCAAATCCCAGCTATCCACTATTCCACAAAAACCGGAACGCCGTTGCCAATATCAATAAGTGTGCGCCCTTCCAGCAAAATCATGGACAATTCCCCCTCATCACGAAGCTTTCTGCCGGGCGGGACTTCTATTTCGTTGCTCTGGAAAATCACGATGGGATTGCCGCCTTCGCCATTGATATAGGGAAAGCCTAATGCCTCAACCAGGACATCACGGCCACTGGTCAGCCTGTGGGTCAGAATCGCATGCATACCACAAGGATGCTGTGCCATGGTCCAGAAAGCCCGTGAAGCCGATGCCCGCCGTTCGGGCGCAACATAATCCAGATAATTCTCGCCGGTGATATCCCGGCCGAACCGCTCATTGATCGCCGTTCCCTGCAGCCGGGCCTTCAACAAATCGGGCGATACCAACTCGTAAATCGCAGTCGTGCTCAGCAATTCCGGCACGTCTTCCGGCAGGAAACGGCTGCGCGGCGGCAAAATCTCCCCCGGCTCACGGGGCAGGCTTTTCCAATAGTCGAAATACCGACGGCTCCGGTCACATCTGATCTTGAAAACCACGAATAACCTGCCTCATGACCGGGGCGGATGCCCATGAATAAATCCAATTTAATCCTGAGCTTAACGTAAGCAGGATGAAAGTTATACAATACAGTGATACCCGCCGTTTCTTTTTCCGACCGGCATTGCCATCCAGTCCGAATGCCCCCCAGCAACATGCTTCAAACTACTTAGCATTCGATTTAATATCAATGCGTTACGTGCGGCATATTAGGGAATTCTTCATAAAAGCATGATAGATCTTTCATCAGGTAAAGCCGGGGGGAAAACCGGAAACCAGGATAAAGTAACATGCCGGAATTTGACCTTTCGCAGCTGAATATTCTGCTGTTTGACCAGGATGAAGAAAGCGCCGAAAAGACCATCTCCAGCTTTGAAAATCTGAAAGCGACCAGCCTGTTTTTATGCGACTGGCTGGAAGATGCGCGCAGTGAATTGATGCTGGAGAGCCGGGATCTGATCGCGGTTGACCTCTCCACCTCGCCCATCTGCGGGCTGGAGCTGATCAAGGCGCTGCGCCACCCGGCCTTGCGCGCGCTCTCACCCGCCGCTGTATTGGCCTTTGTCGAGGATGGCCAGGATGCCGCCATGATGGCCGCCGTCCAGGCCGGTGCCGATTGCGCATTGGCCAAGCCCTTCACCGATGCCCAACTGGCCTTTCAGGTGGAACGGCTGATGCAAAACCGCGTCCCGCACATCAAACTGCCGGATATCCCTTTGCCGCGTGTCACCGACCTGCCGGGCGAACGGCCCCATCCGGGTCAGCTGCTGCGCCGGGTGAATTGACCCAGACGAGATCATCAACCGTTTCAGAGACGGGAGCGGGGACAGAAAAAGGCCGGTGAAACATTCACCGGCCTTTTCTGCATCTTGGATGGTCTCTCAGGACCGGCTTAGCCGCCGTAGGGACCCTGCAGCCCCAATTCCTCCATCAGGGAGGCATATTTGTTGGAGGCCTTGATCAGGTCCGCGCCATAGCGGTTCAACAGGTTGGCGCGACGGTCCGCATCAGAGGTGGAAGCCAGAGCCCCCCAGAGCGCCGCCATGTCTTCCGCCAGCTTGCGCAGCTCAGCCGCGTCACCGGATGCCGCAACAGAGGCGAGGCCGTTGGTGGTCACTTTGCCAACACCATTGACGGTCTTCGCCCCGGCATTCACATAGCCTTCCGGCAGGTCGCCTTTCAGGTTGGTGACGGATTTGTACTGGATCACATCCATGATCTGGTCGACCGCCTGTTTGGCGCCTTCCACACGGCTGACATGCTCGGTATCGGCGGCGGCATGGGGCAGCAGCTCCAGCTTGCCGCGATGCTTGGGCTCGATATTCCGGTAGGGAACCATCGGGCCGGACAGCTCGCCGGTTTCCGCATTGACAAAGAGATCCGCATCAATCGCCGCATAACGGACCTTGCCGCTCTCCAGCGCGCGGTCCAGCGCATCGATATTGATCACTTCACCACGGTCATAATTCACCACAACCGCGCCGTCATTCATGGCGTTGAAGACATCGTCATTGATGATGCTGTCATTGGCGAACTTACCGCTCTCGGCATTGAAGGCACCCAGGCCGGTATGGGGGCTGATGAAATCGGCACCCTTGGCCGCGTCCACCGGGGTTGCCGCCCATTCGAAGCCTTCGGATTCAATCCAATCCTTGTGCGCTTCGCGGGCATAGATGGCGACCTTCATATTGAAGCTCTTGGCGATTTTGGCCACTTCCCGGCCGATATTGCCATAGCCGATGACGGCGATCTTTTTGCCCTCGACCTTTTCGGTCGGGTATTCACACAGGTTTTTGCCGGTGTCGAAATCGCCGCCGACCACGCGCTCATGCATCAGTTCCACCGGCAGATCCGGGGATACTTTCAACAGGCCCTTCATGGCCATCTGCGCGGTGGCCCGGCTGTTGAAGGAAGGCGTGTTCATCAGCGGGGCTTCGCCGCCGTCGCCATTGCCGCCGCCCCAGGATTTGGAGCCCATGTTGCCGGTACCGGCACCGATGCGCACACCGCCATGTTTGAAGGTGGAATCGGCCGGCAGGAAGGTCGCCGCCACGATGGTGGCGTCATACTGGCCGTCCTTGGTGATCGGCAGCAGCTCTTCCTCGCGGGACAGGTCCGGCTGGTAGAAGAAATGGATCTTGCCTTTTTCAAGGCTGGCACCGTCAGCCGCCAGGCCTTCATGCCAAACGCCGCCCTTGGCTTCCACATGGGCGCGGACTGCGGAATGGTCCGGCTTGCCATTGGCGTCAAACTTCAGACCGACCAGATCGGCGACCAGGACTTTGTAAGCCTTGTCAGCGTCATCCTGGCGGACCTTGTCACCAGCGGCAGCGGCGGAGGCTTCAAAGGTGACGCCTTCAGCGGCCAGCAGCTCTTCCAGAACCACGATCTTGGCGCGGTGATAGGCATAGGCCAGGTTTTCCAGCAATGCGGTCACGTCTTCCACGGGGCGGATGCCGCCGATCCAGGCGCGGTAATCGCCAGGGGTGCCCGGGAAGGCGTTGACATAGCGCGCCACATCCAGGCCCGGTTCGAAATCGCCATTGGGGTGGGTCAGGCCTTCATAGCCCAGCAACTGTTTGGATTTTGCGATAATGGTCGCATGCAGGTCTGAGTCCTGGATGCCGTCATCGGTCACTTTCAGCAGGGTCACCGCCGCGCCGCGTTTTTCCGGATTGGCCACGCCCAGTTCCAGCGTGTCGCTTTTGGCGATCCATTCATTGACCGTATCACGGTTTTTGATGGAGCGCGCGTTCAAGGCGCTGACATCGCCGATCATGCGGGCCGAGCGCTGCAGGCAGAAAGCGGTTTCCGCAAAAGCCAGGGTGGAGAAGGTATTGATGATACCGCCCAGCATCGCGCCTTTTTCCGGGTCGAAGATCGGGCCCAGCTCAACGGTTTTCTTCGAAGACAGCGGCTCTTTCGGGTCGGTCGGCACGGCCATTTTCAGCTGGCGCGGGATCGACCAGGCCGGATCCTGGGCGTTCTTTTCGATCAAGGCCAGGGCTTCCGGGGTGATGGAGATCACGAAATAGCCGGATACGCCGCCGATGGCTTTCTGGAACGGCATGAACATGCAGCATTTGGAGATGGCTTCGCGCACCACTTCCTGCGCCCAGGGCATGGAGCCCAGCATGGAGGTGGCATCAATCACCGCATGGCGGTTGGCCGGGTCGCCGTCGATCCATTTCAGCAGCTCGCGGATTTCAGATTCCGCATAGGTGGTCGCACCGGTGGTTTCATGGCCAACGCCAACGAACAAGGAAACGCCCATGGCTTCCAATTCAGCCGCGGTCGGGATGCTGCCCTCTTCCTCGGCGAAATGCAGGCGGGATTCATCGCCTTTTTCGGCAAAGCGGTGCATCTCGATGATCTGCGCGCCCCAGGACTGGCGGAAGAAACCGCCGGCCTTGCCCGCATCCGATTCCGGCTTGGGCGTATCGATGTAAAGCTTCTGACCTTCGTCATTGGCATTCATCATGTGCAGCAGGGCCACGGTGAAACCGCTGTGACCGCCGCCCAGGCCAACGGCCATCTTGTTCTTTTTCGGAAACTCGAAATAGGTATGGATCTCGGTCATCATATCGAGCAAGACCTTGTCCGCCGGATAGCCGCGATGCATGGACCGGCCCAGTTCGGTCGCGGTGAAAGCGCCGATCTTGTTGCCCTTGTCATCCAGCTTGGGATAGTTGGCTTCCAGCCAGGCATCGAATTCAAAACGCAGACGCCGCGCATCCGCTTCGTCCAAAGTCATGTCCGTGATCGGACCCACCCCGAAAAACGGGTTATTGGTGCGGGCCGGCGCGCCACCGGCAGTTGCCTGGAGGGAGGCCTCGCGCTGCGCTTTCAATTCTTCAACCGTCGCCATTCTACTAAATCCCCTTGAAAACCATATGAACCACCCGCCTGAAAGAGGTCCGGTCCCTGCAAAACCGGGCAGACGGGCGCAAACTTGGGAATTTGCCTATCAGAATGGGTGGGGGGCCTATAGTGCAATTGCGGCCTAAAAAACGTGAAGTGCGACTTTTTTATGAAAATGTCGCGGGAGCGCCGGAAACTGTCATTTTTGAACCTTCAGGGGCGGTGTTTTGTTGGATGGGTGCGGACGGGGATGCTTTAGCCTCTCTACCAGAATTCATCTTCTCTTTGACGGTTTCAAACCGGCAAATTAGGTTCATAAGAAATCAATCTATAGGCTCAGCCCAGACAGTTTTATCATTTGGGTCTGTGAGGCCTTTTCATTTTTTGGGGGAAAAATGCTCAATCGAAAATTGTTACTGATGGTCTTTGTCTGTTGTGCCGTAAATTTATCAAATGCGGCCGTCAAGGCTGCTGATGTAGCATGCAATGAAAGTTGCGTGGAAAACGTTGCGCAATACCAAGATGACGTCATTCAACTCCTCTTTGGTCCTGAGAATGATACCGGGCAAATCCGCAGGTGGTCCGGAGATATCTTCGTCACGCTGATTGACCCTGAATTCAACATCAGTATCGAAACGAAAAGAAGGCTCACCCAATCAGTATCCAACTTGACCGGAAAAAAAAATCAGATTTGATATTCAGGTAGACGACGATCGACGCAATGCCATTGGCGGGGTCTTCAGCAGAGAACGGATTGTCGAATTGGGAATTAACAAATTAGCCCCGGGGATGGAACAACTTGGCACCGATGACCTCCCGTGCATTAGCTGGACAGAAGAAAACTCTGAAAACGGGCAAAAAAAACAAAATCTGAGATTTTTCATTGCGCATGCAGCCGATCCGCAAACTCGAAACTGGTGTCTGGCAAACGCAGTTTATTCAGCTCTGACATTGAGAATATTCCCCTCCAAAACGTCAGAGGCATTGGAGAATGAAAGTCTAAGCAATAAATTGCTTGGCAGCTTTTTGGAGTCTTTCATTATCGGTTTCCGCATGGAATTCGGCGAAATCGATGTTTTGGAATTCACTGAGCTCGATCAAATTGTTCTTACTCTTCTCTATAAATCGAACTTGGATAAAACTGCAGGCCGCAAAGAGGTCAAAGCAGAACTCAAGAGAATGCTCTCTCACCAACCTTTTGACTGAATGGCTGATATATAGTCGTTCCGTCCAGCAGGCTTCGATCAGCCTACAGTCTCATTCTTCCAGGTTTGGTCTTCATTACCATTTCAACAAAGATGCCTTACACTTGCTTCACCTTACCAAGGCTCAACCGTAATCTCCGGCCAGCGGCGTTGGAAACTGTTAACCATGGCTTGATAATTCTCCCGGCTCATCACGGTTTTATTGGGCCGGACATGCATGGCAAATAAATCCTCCAGCCCGAAGGGGGCATAAACTTCCAGGCCCGCTCCCCCATCCCGGACACCAACGGCAAAAGCCGGAAGCCAGGAGGCAATGCCCGCTTCCGCACTGTCATAGGGGGATATCACATGGCCAAATTTTTCATGATACCAGCAATGGACATGAAACTGGTTCTTGATATCCAGCGGAATGCTATGCCGCACCCTTTGGGATATTTTTGAATGCCATAGAGCCTCTTGTTCCATGGCTTCATCCGCGAAATAGATGATATCGAAATCCTTGATCCGGCCCAGCATTGGGCGGCCGGTGAGACTGTTCCAAACAATCTGCGTGACCGCCCCACCGGCCAGATAATGTTGAGGCAATTTCTGTCCCGCGCAAACCGCCAGGGTTTCTTCAATTTCCGGTGCCTGCGCCAAAATGGCACATAACCTATCTTTCAAATGATCCATATTGCTTGCTCTGCCCCTGCCCCTTTAAGCCATGGACAAGACTATCCCGACGGATCGGATGACCGGCAAGTCATTTTCGTAAAACGGCTTGCAGCTCCAAAAATCCGGCTCTTTCACGTCACACAAAAACCTGACTGATGGCCTGCCCCCGGTTGATCGCCTGATAAAGCGGCCGTGGGCGGCGGGCTTCATAGTCGAAATTCCGGCTCAGCCACTGATGATCCTCCAACAGGCCGAGCGATTGCGAAAGCGCCCGGTCGGTGATCGCGCCAAGACCTGTACGGATCTCGGTGAAGTGCCGGGGCCTGGTGATCAGCGCCAGAACCGGCACGGTCCAGCTCTTCCGGATCAGGGCAAAATCCTCTTCACCGTCCAATTGAGAGAGAATGGCCGAGGCATAAGGCGCCACCGCCAGCCCCTGTGCCGTCAGGCGGAATTCAGGCCGCAAGGGATGGCCATGGCCCGGATTGCGTTCCAACAACCCCAGCCCCGCCAGATGATCCAGGCTGGCCGCAAAGGCGCTGCGCCCGGCACCGGTGGCCGCCAGCAGCGGCGCCTGGCGGCCCGGCACGCCTTCATGAAGCAAGGCCAGGATTTTTAATGACCAGGCCCGCGCTGTAATGTTGACAAGCAAATTAATGTCCATAAAGTATAGCTACTATATTTTCTGACAGAAAGGAAGTGGAATGCCGACCGTTAAGCTGAAAAACACCATTACCCTGGCGCTTTCCGTGCGTGACCGTCATGTCAGCGCCCAGTGGTATGAAAAACATCTGGGGTTCGAAACGCTATATCATGCCGACGAGGCGGGCTGGAGCGAGATGCAGACCAAGACCGACGGGGTGACCCTGGGCCTGGGCGAACAGGCGGAAGCCGCGCCCGGCAATATGGTGCCGGTCTTTGGCATCGATGACATCGAGACCGCCAGAAGCGCGCTGGAACAAGAGGGCGTGCGCTTTGACGGCCCGACCGAAACCATCGAAGGCATGGTCAGCACCGCCACTTTCTACGATCCCGACGAGAATGCCCTGATGCTGGCACAGGATCTGACCTAAATCGATACAGAAGCCATAGCGCTTTTGAAGCAAGACACTGGCGGCATCAAAATCAACAGGCCTGCGCCTTTGAGATGCCGCCAGATTGTTTGAACCTTACCCTATAATGCCGCCTTCATCCCGATCGGGCATGTCGATCTGAACCGATTACATGGCCATTGCCTGCGCGATTTGGCATCGGCCCTGATGCAGGGATAACCGGCAAACTATAGTCGGGCATTTACCCCCCCTTAACCCCGGCCTCTATATGCTGTAGACAATCGAACCAAACCCGGACGCCTCATGCACGCGACTTTAATCACTCCCGATGACATTCAGGGCCTTTTGCCGGAGACAGCGGATTTGCATGTGTCATTGTTCGATCAATGGACCGGGCTACGCGGTGTCCGGCCTTTTCCTGGCCTTTCATCCATTCAGCCGGAAACCCTTAAGCCCTGGCTCGGGCGGATCAACCTGTTGGATGTGCAGCGTGATCCGCTGGATTTCTGCTATCGGCTTTACGGATCGAAACTGACTCAGGACAGCCAATATGACCTGACCGGCAAATTGTTGAGCGACCTGACCGATGAGCAGCGGGAGATCGTCCAGGAAAGCTACCAAACGGTTGTCAATGACCGGAAGCCCTTGCTGACCATGGTGATCCCAAAGGAACCCTGGCGCGATATCGCCGCCTATTCCCGTCTGATCCTGCCCTTTGGCGATGAACCGGACATGTGCGAGCGATTGCTGGTTTTGATCCTGCGCCTGTCCCCTGACGAAATGGAGCGTCACCGGGAGCGCATGCCGCTCTGGTACCGCTTTGAATAAACAGCCCGCCACGTCCGCTGGGATCATCTAAGGAATTTATTAACGGCCTGCCCGCTAGGATAGCCACTCGTTCGATAACTTATAGAGTTGGCTGGCGGGAGCCTGAAGAGGATGCAAAAACCACTCTTATTGATCCTGGCCATCATTGCGGCTGCCGGCCTGGCCCTGAATCCGGTCCAGGCCGAAGAGGCCCTTATCGTCCGGCATTATCAGGCGCAGGAACGCTACGCCTTTGGCCAGGATATTTTGGACTTGGCCCTGTCAAAGCTCAACAGGCCCTATCGTATCCTGACCCCCGAGACCCAGATTGTGAATGAAAAGCGCGGCGAAATGCAGATCATCGAAGGCCGGCTGGATCTGGAATGGATGTCCACCAGCCGGGAGCGGGAGGAAAGCCTCATTCCCGTGCGCATTCCCATCTATCGGGGGCTGCTGGGGCTGCGTCTGATCCTGGCGACCAAGGATGGCCAGGCGGCAATCGAACAAGTATCCAGCCTGGACGCGCTGAGAGATTTTACCGGCGGCCATGGCAGCCATTGGGGCGACCTGCCGGTTTATGCCGCCAATGGCCTCAAGGTCTGGACCAATGCCCGCTATAACACTCTTTTCAAACAGCTGATCGGGGGAAAATTTGATTATTTCCATCGCGGGCTGATTGAGATCTGGGAAGAGCAGGCGAAATATGCCGACGATCTTGCCATCGCTGACAATGTCATGCTGTTTTATCCCCATCCCGTCTATTTCCTGGTCAGCCGCCACCGCCCGGAATTGGCGGAACTTCTGGAACAGGGGCTCAACAAAGCCATCGCCGATGGCAGCTATGAGAAGCTCTTCCTGGACCGGTTTGGCCCCTATATCGAACGCGCTAACCTGGCTGAACGCCGCCTGATAATCCTGCAAAATCCGGTCGTCCCTCCTGGCACACCGGCGATCGACACCTCCTGGTGGATGCCGGAAAACCATCAAACAGCCATGGAAGCGGCACATCAGCCGAAAAACTAAGCCGACGACATTTATCCTTGCTTGAATTTCCAATCTGACCGAAAAGCGATTCAGAGAAGAAATAATAATGAACAGGCGGGGTTGGAATGTTTCCGGCAATCAGATCCAGCTGGCCACTCTTGGTCGGCATCGCGCTTTTGATGATCAGCAACGGTACCTTGCTGACCCTGCTGGGGGTGCGCGCAACCCTTGAAGGCTTCACCACCACATCCATCGGCCTGGTTATGTCCGGTTATTCCCTGGGCCAGTTGGCCGGTTGTGTCGCGGTCCCCAGGATCCTGGAAAATTCCGGCCATGTCCGGGTTTTTGCAGCCTTTGCCTCGCTTGCCTCGATCGCGGCACTGGTTCATATGATCTATGTGGATCCCTGGATCTGGGGCGCCATGCGCATGCTGTCCGGCTTTTGTTATGCGGGGCTTTATGTGGTGGCGGAAAGCTGGCTCAATGACCAGGCAGAGAATAAATACCGGGGCCAGCTCTTGTCCGTCTATTTCATCACCCAGACGGCCAGCTTTGCCTTGGGCCAGTTCCTGCTGAACTATGGTGACCCTGCGGGGATTAAGCTATTTGTCCTGGTTTCCATTTTGACCAGCCTGGCCCTGGTGCCGATCCTGCTGTCCGTCACCCGCAGCCCGTCCGTTGAAACACCGGTCAAAATCTCGATCCCCAAATTGATGAAACTGTCCACCATCGGGGTCGGCGGCTGTTTCCTGAATGGTGTCTTCCTGGGCGGGTTTTATTCCATGGGCTTTGTCTATGCCCGCGAGATCGGCCTTTCCAGCGGGGAGACTGCAAGCTTCATGGGGTTTTCCACCCTGGCTGCGATCCTGTTTCAATATCCGATCGGGCGCATTTCCGACGCAATCGACCGGCGCTGGGTGATCGCAGGTGCAGCCCTGCTTTCCGGTTTATTCGGCCTGCCGCTCAGCCTGTTTCCGGAAATGGCGATCGAACCGCTCTATCTTTTTGCGGGCATGACCTGCGGCCTGGCGCTGCCGATCTATTCACTGTCCATCGCCCATACCAATGATCATCTGAACCGGGAGGAGATCATCTCCGCCAGCTCCCGCCTGGTACTAATTTTCGGATCCGGCCTGGTGATCGGCCCCTATATCTCCACATTGGTGGTTGAGATCTTCGGGGCAGAATTGATGTTCTTCCAGCTTGCCGCTGTTCAACTGCTGGTGGCGTTGCTGGCCATTTCCCGTCTGTCCCATGGCCGCCCGGCAGCGGAGGACCAAGGGGCCTATGCCACCATTGCGCCGGGATCAACACCGGTTTCCATGCATCTTATTCCTGAAGGGGAAAATCTGCCTCCGGCAGACAAGGGCAAAGAATCGGACCGAAGTTGAGGGCCGATCAGCCCTCTCCACCGGATGTGTCGGTTTTCTGCAGTCCGCCATAGGCGGCTTTAATGCGCGCCAAAGTGCCATCATCCGCCATTTTTTTCAGATGGTTGCGCAACAAGGTGACCGCCACCATGCCCATATTCCGGTTACAGGCCAGGCTGACCCGAACCGATTTCAAAGTGACAACCGGTTCTATCTCATGCCCCTCTGAGCGTGCCACATGACGGCCGATCACCAGCCCCGACGGCCAGAGATCGATCCGATCGACCATCAGTTTCTTGAGATTGGATTCATCCTTGCCGGTCACTTCGACATCAACCCCTTCAGACAGGAGGAATTGAGTAATGGCATCCCCTGGATAGCCGCCGATCCGGAAGGCTTTGGCCTGATCCAGGGTCATCTGTTTGTCGAAACGTCCTTTTTTCGCAAACAGGACCCAGTCGTTTTCAATGATCGGCCCGACCCAGTGAAACAGCTTCTCCCGTTCCTCTGTCTCAGCCGTTGAATAAACGCAAGTGTCCAGTTCGCTCAGCGCCTGAAGATAGGCCCGTTTCCATGGAAGTACGGTCAGGCTGTATTCTATGCCCGCCCGTTTCATCAATTCCCGGACAATCTCGGTGGAAACTCCGGTCACTTCGCCGTTTTCATCCTGATAATTGAAAGGAGGATAATTTTCCGTCACCAAACGGATCTGTGCCGCGGCAGGACCGCCGACAGACAGAAATCCGATCATCAGTGCGATACAGGTGAACAGGCTATATTTTTTAAACATCATTTTCTGAGGCCCGATCTGTTTCCCCCATTAAAAACACTCTATCAGAAACTCTTTAAACTTTCCTTTACAGTGTTAGCTATGAAAACCGTGCCCTGTAACGCAGCCTACTTTTTATCTATTGAGAACCGATCAGGCGCTTTCCATCTCCCGCCATTACCTTGCCTTTGAATATGTTGCTTAAGGCCCGGCTGGAAACCCCATAGGTCTGGCGGATTTCTTCGCGGGTCATGCCTTTTTTATAGTCCCCCCAGATCAGGGCGCGCCTGATCCGCTCGGAAACGCCCCAGGGCGACGGGATCTCCACATAACCGCTGCTGTCGGAAAATTGCAGGATGCGCTGGTAGAGCTGGTCCGGCACATCAATGCCAAGCTTTTCGGAAAGATCGGACCGCTCATTGCGCAAATAAAATTTCCGGCCGCCATGACGGTAGATCAAATCAAGCGCGCAACGCAGGCCAACCCATTCAATCAGCTCAGACACCAACCAGGGCAACCCGGCAAGGATAAGGCTGCGGTTTTCCCAGAATTGTGTTTCAAGAATAGCAAAGGCTTCTTCATCATAAATGGGAATTCCTTTGAAAATATGCCGCTCCATTTAACCATCCTCTTATGGGTTACTGATACCGCAAGTCGTATATCAATTTCTGCCCGGTATTCAGAGGAACGATACCCGTTATAAGTGTATTTTCATCTCGTTACTCCTGGTTTCGAGCAATCCCGCTCGATCTGAACTTCATCAATCCAGGAGAGACCAAATGGATTTCACCCTCACCCTCAATATTGAGCCGAAAGATCTTGATGTGATCAACGGCGCCCAACAGAAGATCGCCCTGGCCAAACCGGTCGGTAATTCCGCTGTTGATGTGATCTGGCTGGCTTTTGATCCGTTTGAAAGCAACAGCGTTCAGTGGGAGGAAAATTACTGGATCTATGCTTCCACGGCTGCCGTCGGCAAGAATGGCGAAAAAATCACCAAGCTTTCCGAGGTTCAGCCGGGACCGGCCATGGACGGATCGGTCTATCCCTTCTCCAATACCGCCACTTTTGGGGATCCGGTGAAAAACCCGGAGGTTAAACCCGGCACCTTTGCCGCGGTGAACAACATGTCCTACACAAAATATCCTGCCCTGACCTTCGGCCTGTCCCAGTCCGCGCAGATCAACCAGCGCCTTGAGGAACGAAAACCGCTTTCCGCCAGTTCGGTCCTGGCGACCCAGAATATCCAGATCACCCCCTTTACCGATGTCTACATCTGGCTGGAGGGGCATTTCGAAAGCTCCACCATCATCACCGATGTGACCGGCAGCCGCGCAACCGCGAAATTTGGTGGTGGGATCAACGAGATCGAAATGACCTACGACGGCAAGAGCGGCCTGTTCCACCAGTAATCCTCAGCCATTGCCTCAAGACTTTTTGGCGCGGGCGGCCTGACCGCCCGCGCCTGCCCAACCCATAGATTTGGAGCGCAGCCCCATGAAATTCAAAATGATCAAATACCTGTCCCTCATTCCCCTCGCGCTGGCCGGAATGCTGACCCCCCAGTCCGCATCCGCCGCAGTCGATTGCGATACGCTGCCGCAGTTCGCTACGGTGGTGATGCCTGACGATACAGAGGTGGATATCAACCAACGTCATATCTTTTGCGGAGAAGTCCGTGATTTCCGGGCGGTTGGCTTTCATGCCCAGCCCAATGGCGAGACGCCGAACACCGTTGATTTCGACAATCTGACCTGGGATATCACCTACCGGATCCGGGTTGCCAATCAATGGGTTGCAAACGGCATCTACGAAATGCGCGATTTCTTGATCGCGGAAGATGGTGACACGAATGTTGCCTACGCAAAATACCGCTCCACCATGTTCCCGGATCACTGCAGCAAAGAAGATGTGCTGAATGCCATCGCCTATGCCGCCGTCACCCCACAGGGGTTGTCTGGACAAACCTGCCTGACCAGCCAGGGCCTGCAATTCCCGGTCGTCGTCTTTTGGGATCAGAATGGCGACTATGTAGATACCGCCTATCCCTATGTTCCCTGACCTCCCTCCCCAAGCCCGCTAGGGCAACTGGGATATGCGGTGATGGAAGGTGGCTCCCCCGGCCGCCTTCCATTCATTCTCGAACAAAAAATGCGGACGCTAAAATGGCCAACAAAAACATATCCCCACCCGCCGGGCGGGAGAGACGCCAACGCCTGATTGAGTTTATAGAAAGCGACATTCAATATGATCTGCGCTGGGCCGCCTTCCTGATCAAGCGGGCCCGGATCGCCAGCATCAACGCCGGATACTACTGGGAGGGACCTGGTAACACCCATTATATCCGGGTCACCGGACAAGGCGTAATTCTCGAACCACTCTACCGGCAATATCCCGACAATATGGAGTTATCACTGGAAAGCTTCATCGCCATCCTGGAAAACTGGAAAGAAACACGGGAGAAAATGGTTAAACCGGCAAACCGGAAAAGGCAGCCTTAACCCGGCGCATAAAGATGCATGGGCTTGGAGATATTCCGGGCATTGAAGGCCCCCATATCCCGCCAATCAAGTTCCACCCGCCGGGCAAATTCCTTAGAGACCAGGATCGGTTCCGACAGGTTCTTGCATTGGCTTTCCAACCGGGCCGCTTCATTGGCGGTTGCCCCGATCACCGTAAATTCCAGGCGCTCTGCCGTGCCGATATTGCCATACATCACTTCCCCGATATGCAGCCCGAAACCGCCTTCCAGGACAGGTTTTCCTTCGGCCTTCCAGCCGTCCCCCCGCTCGACCAGATTATTGATGCCGGTCCGGGCCGCCTTGAGGGCCGCCTGGCAGGCCGCCACCTCACTGCCGAACTGTTCCAGGGGAAAGATCCCCAGATAGGCATCGCCAATAAAGCGCAGCACCTCGCCACCATTTTCAATGATCGGGGCTGCTGTGCAGTCATAAAAATCATTCAGGGCCTGCAGGAAACCCTCCATGCCCAATTCTTCCGCCAGCGAGGAAGAACGGCGCAGATCGGAAAAACAGACGACCGCCTCGATCCGCTCACCATCACCGCGCTTGATTTGGCCGGACAGCACCCGTTCGCCCGTGCCGCGCCCCAGATAGGTTTCCAGCAAGTTGGATGCCGTGCGGCGCAGGGTATAAATCTCGGCAATTCGCGCCAGTGGCAGGCGGCAGAATTTCAACAATTCAATATCCCGATCGGAAAAACCGCCCTCGTCAAAGCTGGTGAAGGATACCGCATGCACTTCGCCATTCATGAAGGGCAGACTATACATCATATAGTCGGTGGCCCCTTCCTCTTCCAAATCCTCCAGAATCGGAAATTCGCTGGTATCGCATTCCGGAATGCGGCGACGAATGAATTTCTCCTCGCCATAATAGATCTTGTAAACCGGGCTGGCGGTATAGACGGTCTTTTCCAAAATGTCATAGGAACCGTGGTTGACCTCGATACCGGTCTTCCGGTCCCATCGGAACACACGGCCCATAATGGTCGGGTGAAGCGAGCGCACAAAAAAGGCGACCCGGCCGATCGGAACACCGCTTTCCTGCAGTTTACCCGCCAGCTGGCGTAGGAACTCTTCCCCGGTTACACCAACAAAGGAATCCGCCATCAGCCAGCTCAAAACTGGCGTATTCAGATCGGGACAGGTTGGAATACTGGTCATAGGCCTCGCCCTTGCATTGGTATCATACTATAGGCCAAAGGCCATCGGCTGTCATGCCAGCTGGTGGCAAGCCCTCTGCAATACAAGGAAAAACCAGGCGCCGGACAATTTATTTGGCTTGGCCCGTCAGGCCCGCTAAAACCAGCCCGCACCATGACCGACAGCAAAAGCAGGCGCCCCATGATCCAGCATAGCGCGACATTCCTTACCGAACGCCCCGCCGCCAACCCCAAGGCCGGTGATGATGAACGCAGTGAATTTGACCGCGATTATGCCCGGATCATCCATTCCGCCGCTTTCCGGCGCTTGCAAAGCAAGACCCAGGTGCTGGGCTTGGGCGAGAGTGACTTTTATCGCACACGCCTCACCCATTCCATGGAGGTAGCCCAAATCGGCTGCGGCATTGTGCGCCATCTGGAAAAAATGCCACTCGACCCGGAGCTGGCTGCGATCCTGCCACCGGCGGCGCTGATGAATTCCATCTGTCTGGCCCATGATATCGGCCATCCACCCTTTGGCCATGGCGGCGAAATCGCCCTGAATTACTGTATGCGTGCGTTCGGCGGGTTCGAGGGCAACGGTCAGAGCCTGCGCATCCTGACCAGCCTGGAAACCTATACGGAAAACCGGGGCATGAACCTGACAAGGCGCGCCCTGCTCGGCATCCTGAAATATCCAGCCCCCTATTCCGAACTTGCGGCGTCAAAGCCGGATGAAGGCCACCGCCCCAATCAACCTGGCTGGATGTTCAAATCCGCCGACCACAAACCGCCAAAGGGTTATCTCGATACCGAAAAGGCGCTGGTGAAGGGCTGGTTGCTCGCCGGGGAATTCAAGGCGGATGCCGCCCTTTTCACCGGGATCCGCCCGCCGGAAGGCAACCGGCCCGGAAAAACCCGATATAAGGGGTTTGATACCTCGATCATGGAGCTGGCGGATGATATTTCCTATGGCGTCCATGATTTGGAAGATGCAATTTCCATGGACCTGGTCCGGCGCCGTGATTTTGAAACCTATCTTGATGAAGAAACCGCCAGCGGTTTCCTGAAAGCCGCCGGCATCGATTTTTCGCGCTTACTGGATGGATTATTCGGGGAAGAGGATTTCCGGCGTAAACAGTTGATCGGACGCATGGTCCATTATCTGATCAACCAGATCAGCACGGCGGTTCAAAACAGTCATTTCAAGTCCCCCCTGTTCCGGTATCAGGCAAGCCTGTCCGCAGAAGCAAGCCCGATGCTGGAGAGCCTGAAGACACTTGTGCTGGACCGGGTTATTCGCAGTTCGGCCGTGCAACAGTTGGAATTCAAGGGCCAGAAACTGGTGGTGGAACTGTTTGAAGTGCTGGCCCATGACCCGGACCGCCTGCTGCCCGAGAGCATATTGCGGCGCTTCCGGGAGAAAGGCCGGGACCCTAGGGTTCTATGCGACTATGTCGCTGGCATGTCCGACAATCATGCAGTCCGCCTGTACCAGAAAATCTTCACCCCCCAGCAAGGCTCGATCTTCGACCGGTATTGAAGACGCCCCTAATATTCCTGCACCGCACAGTCCCGTTCCCGTTCTTCCCAGAGCCAGGACCGGAATGCCTGGATTTTCGGTAGGTGGATCGCCGATTTCTCACACACAAAATGGAAAGCCCTTGTGGTCTCCATCCAAAGATCAAACGGCGCCACAAGCCGGCCTGCGCGCAGATCCGGCCCGGCAATGGAGGTGCGGCCCAGAACCACCCCGGATCCGGCAATGGCGGCATCCAATGCATGGTCCGCATGGTTGAAACGAGGCCCTCGTGATGGATCCACATCTTCAATCCCCATCTCATCCAGCCAGCTTTTCCAGTATGGTTCACCAATCATCTTAAAGAGCGAATCATCATGGATCAGCGTATGGTTCACCAGATCCTCTGGCCGTTTCAGCGGTTTGTCGCCCGAAAGCAGGGAGGGCGCGCACATCGGCGTCATGCGGTCATCCAGAAATCGTTCCACATGCTCTTCGGGATAATTGCCATCGCCAAAGCGGATTGCAATATCAACCCCGCCAACGCCAAAGGTGGACCGGTTCAGGTTCGCGGAAATTCTGGCATCATATTCCGGATGTTTTTCAATGAAGCGATAGAGCCTGGGCGCCAGCCATTTGGCGGCAAAAGCCGGACCGGAGCTGACCACCAGGATCTTATCCTCCGGATCCGGATAAAGAAGACCGACAGATCGTTTGAGCGTTTCAAACCCCTCCTGAATCCCAGGAAAACATAATTTGCCGGCCTCCGTCAGTTCCACCGCCCGGTTCATCCGGCGGAAAAGCACAATGCCGAGAAATTCCTCCAATCCCTTAACCTGGTGACTGACCGCCGCAGGCGTCACATTCAGCTCCTCTGCAGCACGGGTGAAGCTCATATGGCGGGCGGTTGCCTCGAACGCTTTCAATCCGTTTAAAGGCGGTAGGCTTTTACTCATTTCAATTTAGTTTTCCTAAGTCGATTGCTTAATTCTTCTCGTTTGTAGTGTTATTCGATCAAGTATATCTATATCAATGTGACAAAAACAAGTGTGACAGTTGCCCTTAGCAATCCAGCTGATGGGCCAATAGAGGGAAAAGTCAGATGCAAAACCCGATTTTCATCAATGACGATATCAGGCAACAAATGATGCGCGGCCGTATTGAACGGTCCCGTTTCATGACCAAATTTTTCCTGGATCTGTTCCACCTGCCTGCCCGTATTGCAGAAAAACTGCGCGCTTTGCTGGTGAGAACGAACCATCATGACCGAGCCACTCCGCGGGATTTCAAACCGACCCGCCTGTAATAGGCAAAAATCAGCCTTGGCCCCGGTGGACAGAGCCGGGCCAGCGGCATAATCTGCCCCGCATAAAATAGCAGATTTGCGGGGGACATCATGCGGTTGGCTCTATCTATTCTAATCGCTTTCAGTTTCATACAGCCAGCGGCGGCCGAAGAAATCGGATCGGTCAGCACAGTTTTCAAATTGGTCGGACCAAACGACAAAATCGTGATTGAGGCCTTTGACGATCCCAAGATTGAAGGCGTCACATGCCATCTGAGCCGCGCGACCAAAGGCGGCATATCCGGCGCGATCGGTGTCGCAGAAGACACTTCCGATGCCTCCATTGCCTGCCGCCAGGTCGGCCCTATCCGCTTTTTGGAAGAATTTGACGAAGGCGAGCGGGTGTTCAAGGAACGCACTTCAGTCCTGTTCAAAACCATCCAGGTGGTCCGTTTCCTGGATAAGAAGCGCAATGTCCTGATTTATCTGGTTTATTCGGACAAACTGGTCGAAGGCTCCCCTAAAAACGCCATTTCCACCGTCCCAATCATGCCCAATTGGGGACAATGATCCGGCAGGTGCGAGCTTTGGTGGACAATAACCCAGCAAATCCATATGGTTGGCAGTCTGTTATCGATACGTGCTTGAGAGAATGACATGGAAGATGGTTCAGCCGCAGCCAAGCCGGAAACGGCTAGCCTACTACGGGCCTGCATTCAGGTTGTCCGGCCCCATCAATGGGTCAAGAATATCTTTATTCTGGCCCCCCTCTTCTTTTCCCATCAACTGTTGAACTGGGAATCACTGCAAGCCTCCGCCCAGGCCTTCCTGTTTTTCAGCCTGCTTTCCAGTGCGGTCTATATTCTCAATGATATCACGGACCGGAAATCCGACCGGCTTGCCCCTAACAAATCCAAACGACCTCTGGCAAACGGCACTCTATCCCTCACCCTTGCGCTTTGCCTGTTGACCGCTTGCCTGGCGGCGGCGGCACTCATCGGCAGCCTGAGCGATTTTGCCAAGGATTGTCTGATTTGGGGCGGCCTCTACGGCCTGATCAACATTGCCTATAACGCCGGCATGAAGCAAATCCCGATCTTGGAAAAATTCCTGGTCTCCAGCGGCTATGTTATCCGGATCCTGTTGGGCAGCGCCGCTATCGGACAAACACCATCTTTCTGGATTCTGTTCACAACGGCATCCGTTTCCTTCCTGCTGGTGGCCGGTAAACGCCGGGATGACCTGGCCATGATCGAACGGGAAGGCCTGCCCCTGAGCATGCGGCCCGTTTTGGCCCATTACAGTCGCGCATTCCTGGATCAGGTCATCATGATTGCCGCCAGCGTTACCATCATGACCTATCTGCTGTTTTGCATGTCCGATTATGCGATCCACCGCTACGGTGAGAGCTTTGCCTTTTCCGCCGTCTTTGTGGTGTTCGGCGTTCTGCGCTATGTCCAGATCACGCAATTGGGACGCGGTGCCGATGCGCCGACCACCCTGGTGATGCAGGATGGCATCCTGCGGATATCCATTCTGCTTTGGAGCGGCTATGTGGCCTACATCGCCTATGGCTGATCAATCCCCCCTCCCGCGACAGCCTTTGCTCACCGCTCTGCCTCTGAAATTCCTGCTGCTGGCCGGCCTGTTTTTCCTAATCGGCATGCCGATCGTCAGCTTATCCGGATTTGCCCTGGTCTTTCTGTTCGGGTTTCTGTTGTTCCATGCCCCCGGTTTAATCCGGTCCCGGGCCCGCTGGCTTCTGGCCCTGGCGGGCCTGGTGGCGGGCAAGGCCATCCTGCTGACCTTGCCTGCATATGATATCCGAGAGTCGCATAATATCTTTCTGCCGCCGCCCCATGGCGAGGTCCTGCAGCGCGAATTGCCGCCTGCGGTTCATCAGGCCTTGATGACGGCCTTTTACGAACATTATCCCGACACGAAACGCTGTTCCAAAGAACGCGACGGATGCTGGCTCAATCATGCCGGCGTGGATCGGCTTTACAGCGCCAGCTTTGACAGCCGAAGCGTGCAACCTGGCTGGTCCAGGAAGGTTTCAACCATTGACTTCAACGGCCTTGCCGAATTTCGCGGCGGATTTGTCAATCAGGTCCGCTATAATTGGCAAAGCCCTTACAGCGATGTCAAACGCGAAGAGATGCCCTTTTTTGTGCGTTATGACTGGCCGGACGACATTCCTGGCAGCCGCCTTTGCTGGCGCGGTTCCCTGGTCTGGCCCGACGGACAGGGAGGATATCTTCAGCAAACCCATCACGAGAAGGACTGTCGCCTGCTCACCGAGACGGATGCCGGCAGCCATGTTTTTGCCATCGGCATTCCCGCCAATAATCTCGCCATATCCCTGGAAAAAACAGGCCTGCTGGCAGCGTCAGACGGGCTCCGCGTCTTCATTCCTTTTGTCATCGCGGCCCTGGTTTTTTGGCTGCTCATACAGCCAAACTGGAAATCACTCACTGTCCCAGGCCTTATTCTCTTGGCCGCAATTGTATTTACCGCCATCAAAACGCCTTGGATGTTTGGGGATTATCTGCCGCTCGGCGGCGGAGGAGACGGCTTGGCACATGAAGGATTTGCCCGTTCGGTTGCCGAAGGGCTGTTAAACGGCGACTGGCAGCAGGCCGCCCGCGGCCGCAGTGATATTTTCTATTATATGCCGGGCCTTCGTTATCTGCTGGCCGCTGAGAAAATGCTGTTTGGCGACACCCATTTCGGATATCTCGCATTGCTGCTGCTCTGGCCCCTGCTGATCTATCATTTGTTCCGGAATTATCTGCCGACATCATGGGCCGTGACCATCATCATCGCTTTCTTCATTGCCAGCGGATTGAAGGATTGGGGCCTTTATTACGGGGAATATGTCAAATGGGCCGGGCGCGGTTATCCCGAAACCGCAGGTTATGCGGCCTTCATTGCCGGATTCATGTTATGTGCGGGCGGGATCCAAGAAAGCAGCCGCTGGGCCGGTCGTGCCTTTTTCGGGGCCGCGGTCCTGGCGATCGCCGTTGCCATCCGCCCCAATGTGGCACTTGGCACGGCAGTGATATTGACGGGACTGGGTCTTTATCTGCTCGCCAAACGCCCCCCCCTGGATCTTGCCAGCCTCTGCATCGGCTTCCTGCCGATTCTCCTGCTGCCGCTGCATAACTGGTATTTTGGCGGCAAGATTGTCCTGCTGACCTCCTCCGCGACCATTGCGGCAAACCTGCCCACGCCACCGGGAACCTATCTCACAATGGTTCAAGAGATCATGTCCGGCGCGTTTGACGGTCCCGCCTTTGAACAGGTCCGGGGCCAAATCGCAGAATGGAGCGAACGCCTGCATCCGATTTCGCTCATGGGCCTGGCCGGTGTGGTCGCGATCTGTTTTAGCCGCAGAAAACTGCCCCTGGATCTGAGACTGCTGGCATTTGCCGCCATACCACAGCATGGGATCTTACTTTTTTATCAGGCGCATAGCCGGTTTAAATGGCTGGTCTGGCTGATCTCTATTCTGCTGGCATGCCATATGCTCTGCCATTATTGGCTTCCAGCCTTTGCCAGGCGGCACCCGAGGATAACCGAACGCATCCGACGATCCCTTCCAATGCGGCTCCTCTCCGGACTGTACCAGGCCGACATCTGGTCACGCCTGACCCGTGATGGAAAGGCACGAGGCTGAACCTCCCCGGCCCAAAAAACCGTCCTCGGGTGGCAGCCGCCTACGGTCTGTTATGTAATAAAAATGACACAAATCTTGATTTCCCGGCAATCATTCGTTACATAGCCTTCCGGTTTCTATCCGAAACCACATTTTTTGACCGGCATTAACCGTTTCTAAACCCCGATCAGTGATGGTTGGAAAGATCGGTTTTGGCTGTCGGACCGACGCATTCGGGGGACAATTTCCAGAATGCGCGAATCAGGATACGATTTTCCTTGAGTCAAAACCGGACGAGAGTTGGTTTTGATATGGTTTCACCCAGCTAAAGGTTGGACATGGCGCTGAAAAGACAACATGCTGTGCTGCCCTATGTGGTCGTCGATGGCGAAGTGCGCGTTCTCATGCTCACCAGCCGCGAGACCAAACGCTGGGTCATTCCCAAGGGCTGGCCAAAGAAAAAAATGACGCCCTATGACCTGGGCGCGTTGGAAGCGTATGAAGAGGCCGGTCTGAAAGGCCAAGTCTATAACCAGCCGGTCGGCAATTACCATTATGTGAAGATTCTCAAAGACGGCTCGGAAACCCTGTGCCGTGTCGATGTCTATCCCATGCTGGTCAAGTCGCAGCTGTTGAAATGGCCGGAAAAAGGACAGCGTAAGCTGATCTGGATGTCACCGGCTCGTGCTTCCCGATTGGTCCAGGAACAAGAACTGGGCTGGATTTTGAAAAGTTTCCGCCCGGCGGAACTGGAAGGCCTGCCCAACGGCCTGGCCGACCGGATTGCCCAATGGTTCCGGCGTTTCCTGAACCAGTTGACTACCGTACAGTAATTTACCCATCAAACAGGCTAAGCTATGAGTGACAGTGAGAATATCGCTGCCAATGGGCAGGACAACCTAAATCCGAGGGACCTGAAAAAGGAATCCCTGGACAAAGATCTGAACAAGATCGTCCAGGTCCAGGCAGTCGCCTCCAGCCTGCAACGGCGTCTGCTGGCGCCGGGTCTGGGCCTGATGTTCCTGACCCTGGCCGGGGCTTTTGCCAGCCTCCAGGCCGGTGCCCAGCCCAACGCCGTCTTCATCATGGTCGCCGCGATCCTCGGCGGCTATATGGCGCTGAATATCGGTGCGAATGATGTGGCCAACAATGTCGGCCCGGCTGTTGGTTCCAAAGCCTTGACGATGACCGGTGCCTTGATCATCGCCGCGATTTTTGAAAGCGCCGGGGCCTTGCTGGCCGGTGGGGATGTGGTCTCCACCATTTCAAAGGGCATCATCGATCCTTCCCTGGTGCAGGATGACATGGTGTTTGTCTGGGCCATGATGGCAGCCCTGCTCTCCTCCGCGCTGTGGGTCAACCTGGCCACCTTTATCGGCGCGCCGGTCTCAACCACCCATTCCGTGGTCGGCGGTGTCATGGGGGCTGGAATCGCGGCGGTCGGTTTCCAGACGGTCAATTGGGAGACGATGAGCAAGATCGCCGCCTCCTGGGTGATCTCACCATTGCTGGGCGGCATCATCGCGGCCCTGTTCCTGGCCTTCATCAAGACCTATATCATCTATCGCGATGACAAGATCGCCGCGGCAAAGCGCTGGGTGCCGATCCTGATCGCGGTCATGGCGGGCGCATTCAGCTGTTACCTGGCCATGAAGGGCTTGAAAAAGATCATCCATGTGGACAGCCTGACCATCATCAGCATTGGCGCCACGGTTTTCGTGGTGTCCTGGCTGGTGCTGCATCCGGTGATCGCACGCCAGGCCCATGGCCTGGAAAACCGCAACCAGTCCCTGCGCCAGCTGTTCCATATCCCGCTGATCTGTTCTGCGGCGCTATTGTCCTTTGCCCATGGTGCCAATGACGTGGCCAACGCCATCGGCCCGCTGGCGGCGATCCTGCATGCGCTGCAATCGGGTGAGATCGCGGCCAAGGTGGCGATCCCCAGCTGGGTCATGCTGATCGGGGCTTTGGGCATCAGCCTGGGCCTGTTCCTCTATGGCCCGCGCTTGATCCGGATGGTTGGTGAGCAAATCACCAAGATGAACCCGATGCGCGCTTATTGCGTGGCGCTGTCTGCCGCGATCACCGTGATCGTGGCCAGTGCGCTGGGCCTGCCGGTCAGCTCCACCCATATTGCGGTTGGCGGCGTGTTTGGTGTCGGCTTCTTCCGGGAATATTACACCAGGAATTCCAAGCGCCGTCAGCGCTATGTCCGCAAATACCCGAGCCAGCCCGACAAACCCGCCAGCGAAAATGATATCCGTCGGCGCAAGCTGGTCCGGCGCGCGCATTTCACCACCATTGTTGCCGCCTGGGTCATCACGGTGCCGGCGGCCGCACTGCTCTCGGCTGTGCTTTATTACGCCATGGCCTACAGCCTGGGCTGAGCCCCGCACAAGCTCCCATGAAACAACAAAGGCCGCCTTTTCCGGGCGGCCTTTTTCTTAGAGAGACATCCGGTCGATCGAACAGTCAGTCCAGGAAGTGGCCGTGGCTTTTCTTCGCTTCCAGATAGCGGCTGTTATGGGCATTACCGAAATTACCGGTGGGCACCCGTTCTGTGACCTGTATCCCGGTTTCCTCAAGCGCGGAGACCTTGTCCGGGTTATTGGTCAAAAGACGGCAGGATGAAACCCCCAGTGCCGAGAGCATGGCGCTCGCTTCATCATAACTGCGCATGTCATTGGCAAAGCCCAGATGCCGGTTGGCGGTGAAGGTATCCATGGCCATATCCTGCTGCAGCTTATAGGCCTTCAGCTTGTTATAGAGCCCGATCCCACGCCCTTCCTGGCGCAGATAGATCAACACGCCACCTTCCCTGGCGATACGCTGCTTGGCCTCGCGCAGCTGCGGCCCGCAATCACAAAGCGCCGAACCGAACGCGTCCCCGGTCAGGCATTCCGAATGAATGCGCACCAGCGGGGTGTCGGATTGTTTATCTGTTCCCGGAAAAACGATCGCCACGGATTCGGAGCTCAGCCCCTCATAGGAAACAATCTCCGTTTCCACGATATCATCCCCTTTCAGGATGACGGGAAGACGGACGCGGGTGCTGATCGCAATGCTCATGAAACGGATACCTTTAACGGAAACAGGCTTATATGCTGTCACACCGGTCAGAGCCCAATACGCCATGCCTTGGCCCGGTCCGGGTGCGCTGCACATATCATGTAGGGCGAAGGAGTGCAAATTCCTATCCCCAAAGCGACCGGTTTCAGGGAAACAGGCTGTTTCCCCAGTGGAAACGAAAGACGGCAAAAGAGACGCCAAACATTCACAAGGAGCTTCCAATGGATTTAGGCCCGATCGTAAGATACCAGCCCCGCATCATCTCTGATCTCGGCCTCTGGAAAGAGCAAGCCGTAACATTCAAGCTTTATGCCCTGCTCGCGGATGGCCGGTCGGTTTCCGAGGATATGCGGAAATCAGCAAAAAAAATTGTAACGGATGACGTTCTTCCCCGCATCAGGGAGATGGGGGACAGCAACGACCTGGGCTTCATCATCATCCATCCGGGCGAGACGGGACTATCCATTTCCGCCCATTGGTGGGTGCAAGGGTCTGTCCTGTGCCAGCATAACCATCGGCATGCCTATGGGGCGGATGAGCCCATGGATACCGTCACAAGGCCGGTGATCGCCTGTGTTTGGGAATTGAACATCATCGGCGCAGAGCAGATCTGTTGGCAACAAACGATGATGAACGGACGGCCAGCCCCAACCGCTTATCTAGATTTTCGTCACATTCCACAGGCTTAACACGCCGGGACCGGGCTAGGACGACCAGAAGACCACAATTATTTGGCGCGCTGCACCTCATTGGACCCAATATGGACCCAAGCCGGTCGGTTCATGACTTGAAAGAGGCTCAGAAAAGCAAAAAGCCCCTGGTTTCCCAGAGGCTTGATGATGGTGGGCGGTACTGGGATTGAACCAGTGACCCCTACGATGTCAACGTAGTGCTCTCCCGCTGAGCTAACCGCCCTTTTTCGCTTGCCGCCGGATACCCGTTTGGGCTTCATTGCGGTGCGGGTCGGTTTCTAACCGCCCCCAACCCTGATTGCAACAGAAAAATGACAAGGGGGAGGTTAAAAAATGCACCCCCGGAAAGTAACCGCGCGATGACACAGGATATCACCATCCGCCCCGCCCATAGTGACGATCTGCCCGCGATCACAGAGATTTACGGCCATCATGTGCGCCACGGCCTGGCCTCGTTCGAAGAGACCGCCCCCGACCTGGCGGAAATGACCGCCCGGTTCACAACATTGGCCAACCTGAATTATCCCTACCTCACCGCCCTTAAGGGGGAACGCGTCCTGGGCTATGCCTATGCCGGGCCTTACCGCACCCGCCCGGCCTATCGTTTCACGGTGGAAAACTCGGTCTATGTGGCCCCCGATGCCACCGGCCTTGGTGCAGGTGGCGCTCTGCTGGATGCCCTGATCGCCGCCTGTGAGGAAGGCGGTTTCCGACAGATGATCGCGGTTATCGGCGACAGCGGCAATGCCGCCTCCATCGGGTTACATGGCTCGCGCGGGTTTGAACATGCAGGCGTCCTGGCCCATGTCGGTTTCAAACATGGCCGCTGGGTGGATTCGGTTTTCATGCAGCGCACCCTTGGCCCCGGCGGCAACAGCCTGCCCACAGACTGACCATTCTGTTTGGCATGGCACTTGCTAACCTTCATTCCTTGAGAGAGAGAGATGATCAGGAGGCAGGAGCCATGCCCCAATATCCGAATGCGACGGCCAAGGCCGCCCTTATGACCGGTTTGATCCTGTTTGGCAGCGGAATTATCCTGCCAACCCAAGGGGTTGCCAATCAGGACAGCAACGCTTTTCCTATGGTCTCCAGTGAGATCGCCAATCCGTTCGCACCAAAAATTATTCCGGAAGAAATGGCCCAACCGACCAACAATCAGGCGGAAGAGGCTGCAAATACTGCCGAAACCGCGCCATCGCCGAGCACTGCTGAACCGGCAAAATCTTCTTCCCTGAAGAAAACCGCAACGGCTGCGGAAACCAATCCTGGCTCCGCTTACAAGACCGCTTCAAACACGGCGGCCAAGACGGCCCCGGCCGTTGGCATGAGCCAAGATACCGCCCCCGGCCAAATCGCCGTACCGGCCAACCTGCCTTTGATCGGGGCGGAGGAAACGTCGGATGCCACCATTTGCCAGAAAGCCATCCGCGGCGCAGAAAAGATGATGGGTATCCCGCCCCATATGCTGCATGCGGTGGCGCTCACAGAATCGGGAAAAATGGTACGGCAGGAAGGTGAAAGCGGGACCGAGCGAAAATTGTCCGCCTGGCCCTGGACCGTGATGGCGGAAGGGCGTGGTCGCTACCTGCCGAACAAGGCCGCAGCCATCGCAGAGGTCAAAGCCTTACAGGCCAAAGGCATACGCAATATCGATGTCGGCTGCATGCAGGTAAATCTGGGCTATCACGGCAAAGCCTTCAACAGCCTGGAGGAAGCCTTCACCCCAAACCATAATGTGGCTTATGCCGCCGCCTTCCTGGCCAGGCTCAAGCAGGAGCGCCATTCCTGGAATCGGGCGGTTGGCTATTATCATTCCTCAGACAAAAAACGCGGCCATGCCTATCGCATGAAGGTGATCCGCCTGTGGAAACAATTGGAGCGTGCCTATGCCCAAAGCCAGGTCGCCCAGCGCCATGGGAAAAGCCCGCTGATCCGCAGCTATCAATCACAAAAGAAACAGGAAATCCTGGCCAGGACCCGCGCCTTGCAGAAATACTAAGATTCCGAGTGTTCCCCTCGCCCGCGCATGCGAAAATCGTGGCTGCTTTCCGCATGATTTTTTTGACTTTCTTCACCTTTATGGGCAATTTCTTTAACCATTCGGCAGCTATGCTGTCGCCATGTTTTGAGCAACAGTCCGGAATGTGATCCTTGAAGGCTCCCAATACCCGCCTGACCCGAATGCTTGCCGGCACCGCCGTGGGCTTGTCCCTTGCCGGTTTGACCATCAATAGTGTTTATCCTTTGCCGCTGGCGGGAAATATTCTGGCCGCCTCTGCCGGCATGCTGGGGCTGTTATTCCTGTTGCCGGGCCGGGAGGCCGGCACTGCCGCCAGAACGAACGGGACGAAGGATAGCAGCCGCCCGGAAGGCCAGCCGGCTTCCCCTCACCTGTCGCTGCTCTCCACCTTGGAATATGGCTATATCCTTTGCGACAGCCAGCTCAACATCCTGGAATTCAACGCGGTGATCGGGGATATGCTGGGCATTCACAAAGCGGATTTCCTCGCCGGGTGTTCGCTGCATGAAGCTTTTTTCCGTCTCGCAAAGACCGAGGCGCTGCGTTTGTCGGAAGAGGATCTTGAAGAGCTGGACCAGCGTTTGAAAGTCTTTCACGGCGGCGGCAATATGGAGTTTGACGTTCGGACCCGCCATGACAGCTGGCTGCATATCCAGCTTTATCACCGGCCGGAGCCCGGCGACCAGAATGAAACCGTGCTGGTGGTGGTGCGCGACATCTCGCAATTGAAAATTCATGAAAACGACCTACGCCACTCCAAAAGCCGGATGAAGGATCTGGCCGAAGTGGCATCCGACTGGTTCTGGGAAATGGATGAAGAACTGCGCTTCAGCTACTTCTCGCCCCGGATCAAGGAATTCATCGGCTATGACCCCAGCAATATCCTGGGGAAACGGCGCGATGAGCTGTTTTACCCGGGGCAGTTGAAGCAACCGGAGATACAACAGCATCTCAAGGATCTGGAACAGCACCGGCCGTTCAAGGATTTCCGCTACACCGCCGCCCTGCCGGACGGCACATTCCGTGAAATCATGGTGAGCGGCCTTCCGGTCTTTGATGACCAGGGCGCGTTCACCGGCTACCGGGGGGCCGGCCGTGATATCACCGCTAAGGTCGCGGCCCAGGAAGCGGCATTGGAAGCCAACCATCAGCTGAAGGACCAGAGCCATCTGTTCCAAACCATCCTTGATGGGCTGGCCCAGGGCATCATCACTTTTTCCAAAGACCTGACCATGCAGACCTGCAACAAGCGGGTTATCGAACTGTTTGAGCTGGATGAAAAACTGCGGCGCCCCGGGACACCGATGGCGGATATCATCAGGCATAATCTGGAACAGGGCTGGCTGACAAATTTTGACGGCGATATCGAGGCTCAAATTGAGCAGCGGCTTGAAGTCCTGCGTATCGGCGGCCCGGGTTCAGATCAGTTCAGCCACCCGGATGGCCGGATTTTGGAAGTTTATCGCAACCGCCTGCCCGACGGTACATTCATCCTGACCTATACCGATATTTCAAGCCAGCTGCATCACGAACTGGAATTGCGCAAGGCCAAGGAAGAGGCGGAGTTTGCCAACCACGCAAAATCCCAGTTCCTGGCCAATATGAGCCACGAGCTGCGCACCCCCTTAAATGCCATCATTGGTTTTTCCGAGATTATCCGCGATGAGCTTTACGGCACCATCAGCCATCCGGAATATAAGGATTTCGCCCGCGACATCCACCAAAGCGGCACCCATCTTCTGGAAATCATCTCGGACCTTTTGGATCTCTCCAAAATCGAGGCCGGACAAAAGGATCTGAACGAGTCGGAAATGTGCCTGCGGGAAGCAGCCGAATCCTGCATTCACTATGTGAAGCAAAAGGCGGCCCTGAACGAGGTTTCGATCCAGATCGATAAGGGCGAAGAACTGCCCCTACTCTATGCGGACGAGTTGATCGTACGCCAGGTGATCATCAATCTGATGACCAACGCGGTCACCTTCACCCGGCAGGGTACCATCACCATCAGCGCGATGATGCGCGAGGATGGCGGCCAGCGCCTGTCCATTGCCGATACCGGGATCGGCATGGACGAACATGAGATCTCGATTGCCCTCACCCCGTTTGCCCAGGTGGAATCCCATCTGACCAGGCATCATGAAGGCACCGGGCTCGGCCTGCCGCTTGTGGTCAACCTGATCAAACTGCATGGCGGCCTGATCCATGTGGAGAGCGAAAAAAACAAAGGCACAACGGTTCATGTGGATTTCCCGGCCGAGCGCACATTGGGCAAGGAACCGATGGCTGGCGGGGCGCATCAATAAAAAACCCGGCAAGGATGCCGGGTTTTTCATTCAAATCACCATCATGTCAGCGCTTAGCGAAACACCGTCAGGTCGACCGGTTCACCGATATCCTTACCGGCAAGGAATTTGTAGATGAAAGAAAGCGCCCCGATGCTGATCCCGATATAGATCCAGTAGGACAGCAGATTGATGAAACTGGTGATCCGGATCGCCTGCTCCAGCTGGTCCGGAGCGGCGCTGCCATGCCCTGTTATAAGACCAACCGTGTCGAAGGTTGTTGCCACAATCAGGCTCACGACACCGATCGGCAGCAAGACCAGAAAGGTGATTGCCAGAATCCGCCAGAAGCTGCCGCGGGTTGCCCGCCAGGAATCCTTAATCCCGGCCGTCGCCCCAATCGCCGCCGCCGGAAAGACAAGGGTCAGACGGATCAGGAATACCGACATGACCGCAATAACGGCAAAAACCATCACAACCATGAACCACTGGCCAACGAATGCGGCCAGGACACCGCCGACAATGCCGATGGCGATTCCGGCAATGAAAATCATCGCATAAACCAAAATGCCATAGCCCAGAAAGACCAGTTCGGCTTTGCCAAGGCGCAGGGAAAACACCCCGGTCATAGCCGGGTCGCGGCTGATGGAGTAGCGGTGCCAAGCCGTTGCGAACAGCAACACCGGCAGCGCAAACAAAATGCCGGTCAAACCGGAAATGGGGACAAACACCTCACCTTCCGCGATCCGTCTGAATTCTTCGGTCTGCAGGTCGACCTGGATCAACATGATCAACGCGCCGTAAACCGCCATCGGGATCAGCCCGACACGAAAAAGCGCGCCAAGATTGCCAAACACAAACCCATAGGTTTGAAGAACAATCTGCCAAACAGGCAATTTTTCCGGCATCTGCGCCGAATGGGTCATATCAGTCATTTTTCCCCCGATTGAATTGGTTTTTCCAGCGATCTGCTAGCGACATTCCCCACCCATTGCAAAGAAATTAGCAATCACATGACATTGTTTCAGCCCCAAAGCGCCGGATTCCAGGCCTCCATCTCGCTGCCTTTGAAGGCCAGGCCAGGCACGCGGTCATCGGTGAGCAGCAGCGGCCCGTCCAGATCCACCACTTCCGCCCCCTGGGCCAGCAGGGCGGCCGGCGCCATGGCAAGGGATGTCGCCAGCATGCAGCCGATCATCACCTGCATATCCGCCTCGCGGGCCAGGCGTTTCAATTCCAGCGCTTCGGTTAACCCGCCGGTCTTGTCCAGCTTGATGTTGATCATGTCATATTTGCCGACCAGTTTTGGGAAATCGGCAACCCCATGGGCGCTTTCATCGGCACAGAGCGTCACCGGATGCGAAACATCCGACAGCAGGGTATCCTCTGCCGTCGGCAGCGGCTGTTCGATCATCTCGACACCCAGCTTTTTCAAGGCTTCGGAGAAAGGCTCCACCTGGTCCACCGACCAGCCTTCGTTGGCATCGACAATCAGCCGGGTGGTCGGCGCATTTTCCCGCACGGCGGCAACCCGCTCCAAATCCCCCTCTCCGGTCAGTTTCAGTTTCATCAGCGGCCGGTGTGCGTTGGCGCTGGCCTGGGCTCCCATTTTCTCCGGCGTGCCAAGACTGATGGTATAGGCGGTGATCAGCGGCTCCGGCCGGGAGAGCCCGGCCAGTTCCCAAACCGGCTGACCGGCAAGCTTTGCTTCCAAATCCCAAAAGGCACAATCAAGCGCATTGCGCGCGGCCCCGGGCTTGACCAGATCCTGGATGTCCAAACGCCCCGCGCCATCGGCAACCGCCTTGGCCACCGCGCTCAACTGGTCGCTGACCGACTGGAGGCTCTCGCCATAACGGGCATAAGGCACACATTCGCCCCAGCCCTTCACCCCATCCTGTTCCAGATGCACAATCACCACATCGGCCGCCGTCTTGCTGCCGCGTGAAATGGTGAAGCCGCCTTCAATCGGCCAGGATTCGGTTGAGAGAGTCAGTTTTGCCATGAAAAATCTCCGCCTCAGCCCAGCGCATCCACCAGACGCGCCGCGCCATGGCGGTAGGCATCCACACAAGGCAGGCCGGTTTCGGCCTCAAGACCAGCCAGATATTCATCCGCGGCCGCATCATCCAGCATGGAGGTATTGACCGAGATGCCGATCACCCGGCAGTCCGGGTTTACCATGCGGCCCATACGTTCATTGACCTCGATGCAGTCCTGGATCGACGGCAGCGGGAAATCAGGCAGGCCCCGCATATGGTCACGCTCGGCCACATGGCACATGACCAGGGCATCGGGCTGGCTGCCATGCAGCAGGCCCAGGCTCACCCCGGCAAAAGAGGCATGGAACAGGCTGCCCTGCCCCTCGACCACATCCCAATGATCGGCATCATTGGCAGGCGTGATCTGTTCGGTGGCACCCGAGATGAAATCAGAGATGACCGCATCGACCGAAACCCCGTCCCCCGCGATGAAGATCCCGGTCTGGCCGGTCGCCCGGAACGAGCATTTCATGCCACGCTTTTTCATTTCGGCTTCAACCGCGAGCGCCGTGAACATCTTGCCGACAGAACAGTCGGTCCCCACCGCCAACAGGCGTTTGCCAGGCCGCTTGCTGCCTTTGGCCACGTCGAAATTGCCGGTCGGATGCCGGACATCGAAAAGCTGGCGACCATTGGCCTTTGCCTTTTCGACAATCTCCGGAATATCGGCCAGTTTGTTATGCAGGCCGCTGGCCAGATCAAAGCCCATCTCCAGAGCGTCCAGCAGGCTCGCCTTCCAATGATCCGGGATGACGCCGCCGCGGTTGGCAACACCGATGACCAGGGTTTTGACACCGGCTGCCTTCGCCTCTTCCAGGCTCATGTCGGTCAGCCCCAGATCAGCCCCGCAGCCATCAAACCGCAACTGGCCCAGGCACCAATCGGGGCGCCATTTGGCAACACCATTAGCCACCTTCGCCGCCAACTGGTCCGGCGCATCGCCCAAAAACATCAAATAAGGGGCCTGAATTTTCATGGTCTCTCTCCGGCGCTTGAATGTCTGAATTGACGCCGTTTTAAAGACTTCGCCCGGAACCTGTCCAATATCCATCATGCAACAGGTTATAGGCAAAACCTATATAGAGTGGTTATCTCTCCACCAGATGGCGGCGCAGGCTCTCGCATAGGAAACGGATAATCTCGCTCTTTCCGGTATCTTCCGGATAAACAAGCCCGACATCATAATCCGCCACACCGTCGAGCGGATAGGCATGCAGCCCTCTGGCTGCAAAGGCGTGGGCGGTGAAACTGTCGACAATGGCGACACCGGTCCCCGCCTGAGCCAAAACTGCGCTGGAATAATAGGTTTCCGTGGTGATGCGCGGACGGATGCTGATGCCGTCCCGGGCAAAACGGCGGTCCAACAACTCCCCCAAGGGGCCGCTCGCGGCGATGGAGATATAATCGGGCCGTGTGCAGACCTTTTCCAGGGACCGCTCTTCCAGCGGCAGTTCCACACGGGAAAGCACCTCAAACCCCGCCTTGGCCAGAGGCTCTATTTTGAACGGACCGGCCACATTGCCTGGACAAAACAGCAGGGCGGCATCAATCTTCTTTCTTGTCAGCGCTTCGCCCGCCTCCTCAAACTGCAGACTGCGCAAGGCAATGCCAAGATTGGGAAAGCTGGCCGCCAGATCATCCACCACCTGGGGCAGGCCGTGGAAATGCAGGGCCGGCACCGCGCCGATCGTCAGGGACATTTCGGCCTGGCGGTGCAGATTATCGGAAATCTGAGTGAAACGGGTGAGCCGCCGCATCACCCCTTCGGCATGAACAAACAACAGTTCCGCCTCGCGGGTCGGCACCAGCCGCCCCTT
Source organism: Aestuariispira insulae (assembly GCF_003385955.1). Lineage (GTDB taxonomy): Bacteria > Pseudomonadota > Alphaproteobacteria > UBA8366 > Aestuariispiraceae > Aestuariispira > Aestuariispira insulae. The sequence continues at coordinate 379,172 of NZ_QRDW01000002.1, read as the reverse complement.
GACCCTGTTGAACAGAAGATAGCCCAGCTGGTCTTCCGCATGTTTCAGGGCCTGGCTCAAGGTTGGCTGAGAGACATTGAGCCTTTTGGCCGCCTGGTTTAGCGATCCGGCCTGCATCACCGCATGAAAGATCTCTATCTGCCTCAAATTCATGGTTTATTCCCTTGATAGCCAACCGTTACTTATCAGAGAATGGGGGGCCCTGCCAATGACAGGGAACAAACCCCGGAGAATGGCCCCGGAGAATGGCCCCGGAGAATGGCCCCGCAAAAAACAGGCACGCGGATTGCTTGTGATTATGGAATAAGTAATGTGCGCAGACAGGATACCCGATGATCGGTTTTGAATATCCGGAATTCACCGAAGAGGAAATAATGGCGGCCATAGCGGCCACCCGGTTCGGATATGGCCTGAAACCCGGCGAAGCCGTCCAGATTGTTGCCGATCCAAAAGCCTGGCTGACTCAGCAATTGCAGGGTCAGGATATTCCCCCTGAGCTGCAGAAATTGCCCAACGGCCCAACCCAGCAACGCAACGCCATGAAGGCCCGCGCCGTGGGAGAGGGCGAAAAATGGGCCGCCGAAGCCCGCCAGCAGGCCCTTTATGAAGCGGCACAGCATTGCCTCGCCACCTTGAAAAGCCCACGCCCCTTCCGCGAGCGGCTGGTGCGTTTCTGGACCAATCATTTCACGGTTTCCGCCGCTACCAATCCGGAGCTGGCCCCCTTGGTTGCCGCCTTTGAGCGCGATGCGATCCGGCCCTATGTGAACGGCCCCTTCCGATTGATGTTGATGGCGGTGATCCAGCATCCGGCCATGCTTATCTTTTTGAAAAACGACCGCTCGGTGGGGGAGCATTCGCCGCTTGGCCTGGTCAGCCGGCGCGAGCTCGACACGACAATGGCCCAGGCCATCCTAGAGCGGTTTACCCTGGGCCGCCCCGGCGGGGGCCGGAAATCGGATGTGATTGCTTTGGCCAATATGTTGTCGGGCTGGAGTATCGGCTCGCTCAAATCGAGGAACCCCGGCGGTTTTCTCTATGAGCCCCGTTATCACGCCGGCAATAAGAAACGTTTCGTGGAGCGCATTTTCCCGGAAGCCGGGATGATGGAAGCCGAAGCCGCCCTGGATCTGCTGACCCATCAGCCGGAAACCGGATATCACCTAGCACGTGAAATGGCTAAATTCTTCATCACCGACACTCCATCCGATGCCCTGGTCAGCGACATTGTCGGCGGCTACGCGGACAGCGGCGGCCATCTGGGTCATATGGCAGTCGGCATGATCAAGTCATCAGAAGCCTGGCTGCCGGAACAGCAGAAAATCAAAACGGCGGAGGATCTGGTTTTCTCCGCCTACCATGCCTTGGATTTGCGTCCCGAAACCGGGCGTCCGTTGCTCCAGGCGTTGCAGACTTTGGGACAGCCGCCCTATCATGCGCCCAGCGAAGCCGGTTGGCCGACGGAGGCCTCCTATTGGATTGGTCGGGAATCGATTTTAGAGCGGCTCGACTGGGTTTCGGCTCTGGCCAAGAATGTTGATCATGAGATCCCCCCCCTGTCTTATGCCTTTTCCGTAATGGGGCCATTGTTGAGTGAGCGCACTGCCCGGCAGTTGGCCATTTCCAGCGGGCCGGTGGAAACCGCCGCGCTTTTGCTGGCCAGCCCAGAATTCCAGCGGCGCTGAGAAGGAGAGCATTGATGAAAAAACAACTCCCGATCACACGACGCTCCTTTCTCTCCGCAACCGCGGCTGGCATGGCGGTCACAGCCTTTCCCTTTGGCAATCTGTCTCTTGCCAAGGTGAACCGGGATGCCCGGTTTATCTTGGTACTCGCACGCGGCGGCATGGACGGCCTGGCCCTGTTCCCGCCCCATGGCGATCCGGATTATCGGAAAATCCGAGGGCGTCTGGCCCTGCCGAAGGAAGAAGATGGCGGTTTCCTGAAGCTGGACAGGACGTTTGGACTACATCCAGCCGCCAGCCAGCTTCTCCCCTTCTGGAAACGCAAGGAGATGGCGATTGTACCGGCGGCCGCCAACAGTTATCGCGGCAATGCCCATCGTGAGGCCCTGTTGCATCTTGATAGCGGCCTTGACGCACCTAGCAACCCGCAGAGCGGCTGGCTGAACCGGGCGATCAACGCCATGGGCGGCGAGGCAGTGCCCGCCGTTTCCATCAGCGACCAACTGCCCCTCGTACTGGCTGGTCCCGATGAAAAGGGACTGATTCAGACCGTACCGGCCGCAACCTCCAGCCTGCCCGGTTTTTATCAGCGCGTGGCACTGCTGTATCAGGATGACCCGCTGCTGCGAACCGCGCTCGCCCAGGAGATGGGCCAACAGCAAAACCGGCAATCCGGATTGACCGAAGATGACCAGGCCGCCGATGCGGGGGCCCGGCCGGTATCTGAGTTGTCGGTCATGGTCAGAACCGCCGCCAAAGCATTGCGTGCGCAAGATGGCGCCCGCATCGCGGTGATCGAAACCTCCGGCTGGGACACTCATGCCGCACAGGGCAGCCTGGAAGGCCAACTGGCAAGGCGGTTTTCGTCACTGGCCGGCGGGCTCGAACTGCTCGCCAGTGAAATGCGCGATGACTGGGACAAGACGGTCGTGGTGGTCGCGACAGAATTTGGCCGCACCAACAGTCCCAATAAAGACCTTGGCACCGATCACGGACTGGCCAGTCCGATGATGGTCCTGGGGGGCGCCATCAAGGGAGGCAAGACCGTAGGTGCCTGGCCCGGCCTGGTGTCACGCACGTCAGAGCTTTCAAAGGCATTGCAACCGTCAGAAGACATTCGCGCTGTGTTCAAATCCGTTTTGGTCAGCCATATGGGCGTAGAGGCGGCAACGGTTGATAAAACAGTGTTCCCGAACTCGGAAAAGATCAAACCGCTCTCCGGACTGCTGTAAAACAGGCTTTGCAATCGAGGCCTCCAGAACCCGGCGGATTGATATCGGTCCGCCCGATCTGTTTCATAAAAATGTAAACAAGCCTTCTATTTCGCACCGCAACATGGTAAAGAACATCCGCAATCATAGACTGCCCGGATTGCTTGGATGATCGCTCATCCGCACCGCCGGGCCACGGGATTACGTATCCAGGAGGATCCGCCTCATGTCCGCGACAAAAAAACAGTCCATCAGACGGCTGACTGCGCCGGATATTGCCGCTCGAAAGGGTCAGACACCCATTGTCAGCCTGACCGCCTACACCGCCCCGATGGCCAAGATCCTCGACGAACATGTGGATGTGCTTCTGGTTGGTGATTCTCTGGGCATGGTGATTTACGGCATGGACAACACCCTGGCCGTGACCCTGGAAATGATGATCCACCACGCCGCCGCCGTCATGCGCGGGTCCAAACATGCGATGGTTGTGGTCGATATGCCGTTTGGTACTTACGAGGAATCTAAAGAGGCAGCCTTTCGCAATGCCGCCCGGCTGATGGCTGAATCCGGCTGTGCCGCGGTCAAAATCGAAGGCGGCCGGGAAATGGCTGAAACAGTTGCCTTTCTCGTGGAACGGGGCATCCCAGTGATGGGCCATGTGGGTCTGATGCCGCAACAGGTTCAGAATATGGGCGGTTTCAAGGCCCAGGGCCGTAACGACGAGCAGGCCCTGGCCATCATCGAAGATGCAAAGACCATAGCCGACGCCGGCGCCTTTTCCGTCGTGGTGGAAGGCGTCATGGAACAGGTGGCCCGCGCAGTCACTGAGGCCATTTCCGTTCCAACCATCGGCATCGGGGCCTCGCCCGCCTGCGATGGTCAGGTCCTGGTAACTGATGATGTGCTGGGCCTCTACAGTGAATTCACGCCGAAATTTGTCAAACGCTATGCTGAGCTTGGGGAGGCTGTGGATCAGGCGGTTGAACAATATGCCGCTGATGTCAAAGCCCGCCAATTCCCCGGCGCGGAACATTGTTTTGGGTTGAAGGCCGCCGAATAACCTTGCGCTTCCAGGCGATTTCCTGATTACGGATTTAGAAAATGACTTCTGATTTGCCCCAGGTTGTTCGGACCGTATCCGAATTGCGGGCCACCATTGCCGCATACCGTCGCCAAGGCAAAACTATTGGTCTGGTTCCCACCATGGGCAACCTTCATGAAGGCCATGTCAGCCTGACACGGATCGCCCATAATCATGCCGATATCGTCTGCACCACCATTTTCGTCAATCCGACCCAGTTTGGCCCCGGCGAGGATCTGGACGCCTATCCCCGAACCTTTGAGGAAGATCGTGCCAAATTGAGAGATGCCGGCGTGGAATTGATCTTCGCCCCCAATGTGGAAGAAATGTACCGACCGGATGCCAGTACAACAGTCTCTGTCGGCGGCTTGACCACAGCCCTTTGTGGATCCGATCGGCCGACCCATTTTTCCGGTGTCGCCACCATTGTTACAAAATTGCTGATGCAGTCCCTGCCGGATGTGGCTGTTTTTGGGGAAAAGGATTTCCAGCAATTGCAGGTCATTCGTCGACTGGTCAGAGATCTGGATATACCTGTCACTATCCTAGGCGGCGCAATCTGTCGCGAGGAAAACGGCCTGGCCATGTCTTCACGCAATCGCTATCTCACAGCGGAACAACGGGAAACCGCAGCCATTCTCAGTAAAACCCTGGGAGATATCGCAAAACATGCCCTAACGGGCGCCCCTCTGGCCCCTATGCTGCGCGAGGGTCAAGAGAAACTGCTTGAGGCCGGTTTTGACAAGGTTGATTACCTTGAGATCCGGCATGAAGAGGACCTAAGCCCGTGTAAAGAGCTGGATAAGGCCCGTCCTGCACGCCTCTTTGCCGCCGCCCATCTTGGCCGTGCCCGCCTGATTGACAACTGTCCGGTCGTCAATCCATAGGCAACAAACCAACCAGCATATGACGTTAACCCACCGTTAATGCGGCAGAAACTATCATGGCAAGAGAGGCTTGCCCGCTCAGGCTCCCCTGTGCGTAAGCTGCCTTTGACCAAATGATGGACCGGGATCACGGGCATGTTGCGCACCATCCGAGCCAAACTGACGGCAGTTGTGGCCATTGTGGCCCTTCTGATGGCAGCGCTTGGCCTGATCTCAGCGATCAGTTTTTTCAATTTCAGCCGATCCGTGGAACAGGTCACACAGGCGGCCCTGCTGAAGGCCGAAGCCGGCCATGGGCTAGTGCGCATCGCCGACAGCCTGACCGCACTATCCCCCCAATTGCTCTCAGGCAACGGGTTACAGCGTCTGGAAGCCTTGCAGCAACAATTTGAAGGGCAGCTCAATCAATTGGATCAAATCGCAGCCCGGACGTTCCCCAACAACGAAACGGCACGCCTGGATGGTGTCATCCGTCAAGCCACCCTATTGCGGGATCAAAGTGTCGACATTCTAAAGTCCCGCGAGAAGATCGAAAAACATCTGATCGATCAACAGGAAACCCTCACTACGATTGATATCCAACTGCGATCCATCCTCGACAGCCTGGAGGCATTGAGGCCAGAGCATGGTCATGCGGGGGAATGGACGGAGAGCCTGGCAGCCAGGATCAGCTCGCTGCATTTTCTCCACACACGCCTACACAGCCAGTTGGTCCGGGCCGCCCGGCGGAACACGGATGGAAAACTGCCTGGGGGACATACCCAAATCAACCAGCAGCTGAGAGACCTGCAGCGTGAACTGAAAGAACTCAGTGAAGAAGATATCCAGGAAGAACATTCAATAGTCCTGTCACGCCTGCGCTCGGTCACGAACGGCTTGGCCGCCATACCGGAATTCCAACAACAGATCACCGCAGAAAAAGAGCGTTTGAAATGGCGATCCCAGGACTTCCATAACGGCGTTCAACGGCTGTCCAACGGCCTGGTCAGCTTGTCGGCCACCATCGTGGAACGGTCCAAACAACAAATTCAAGATATCGAACCCATGCGGGTGAGAGGCAATCTGGCCATTTTAATGAGCACGGCGATTGCAGTGCTGCTGGTGATGATCCTGGCCGCATTCCTGGTCAGCCAGGGCGTGGCTGCGCGGGTGGAACGCCTGCGGGAGTTGGTCCTGTCCAGGCCACAAACGGACAATATGCCGCTTTCGATTGGTGGACAGGATGAATTGAGTGAAATCTGTACCGCCCTGGAAAAAACCTTCGAGGAGGCCGCCAAGTCGAACCAAAAGCTGGCCGGCATGAACAAGGCGGTTCAAAAAGCCCAGGAACGGGCTGACCAGGCTTTAAGCGAATTGCGCACGACCCAACGCAGTCTGATTCAGTCGGAAAAAATGGTCTCCATCACCAGCCTGGTTTCCAATGTCGCCCATGAAATCAATACCCCGTTGGGCGCCGCAGTCGGCGTTGCAACTCACCTGTCCCGAAAATTGGAACGCTTTGGTACCAAACTGGACGGAGGTTCCATAAAAAAACAGGATGTAAAGGCCTTGTTCGATTTCGTTTCCGAAGGGGCCACCCTATTACAGGAAAATATTGAGCGAACCATTGAGCTCGCCAAACAGTTCAAACAGGTCAGCCGTCAGCAGGACCTGGATGAACAACGCCTGGTGCATTTTGGCGAATTCCTGAAAGAATGCGTTCAAGAGCAAACAGACCTGCTCAAAGACCGGGAGATAGAAGTCGCGATCCATTGCCCGGACGACATTGAGATCGCCATCCATCCAGGCGCGCTCGGTCAGGTGCTGACCACCCTTTTGGGACATTCCATTTCCCACGGTTTCACCGAAGGGCAAAAAGGTCTGATCACCATCATGGCCAGCCCCAGTTCAAGCGGCGGCCTTGCCATCATCTATGAAGATAATGGCAAGGGCATGAGCGAGCAGGAAAAGGACCGGATCTTTGACCCCTATTTCCAAAGTCAACAATCCGAAGGCGGCCTTGGCATGCTGTTGATTTATTCGATCATCACCGTGCGGCTGCAAGGCACAATCAATGTCACCAGCCTGCCAGGGGAAGGGGTAAAGTTCGAGATCCACCTGCCGCAGCTTGCGCATGTCTAGGGCGGCGCATTCTGCCGCCCCCTCTCAACTGGCTTTGATCCGGACGAGGAAATCCCGCACTTCGTCACTCAGTTTCCTGGTCTGAGACGACAGGTCATTCGACGCATCCTGAATACCGTTTGACGCACCATTCGTCTCCTTAACCGCATCACTGATGCTGGCGATATTCGTCCGGACCTTTTCCGTATCCGTCGCAGCCAGTGCTACATTCCGGCTGATTTCCTGGGTTGCAGCACTTTGTTCTTCCACCGCTGCGGCAATGCCGGATGCGATCTCGTTAATCTCGCCAATCGTATCAGTGATTTCTTTGATCGATTTCACAGCTTCCTGTGTCGCACCTTGGATACCCCCGATTTGGGCGCTGATCTCTTCAGTCGCCTTGGCCGTCTGGTTGGCCAGGCTCTTGACCTCATTGGCGACGACGGCAAAACCTTTGCCCGCATCCCCGGCGCGCGCCGCCTCAATGGTCGCGTTCAGCGCCAGCAGATTGGTCTGTTCCGCGATATCCGAGATGAGGTTTAGAACATCCCCGATTTTTTGGGCATTGTCAGCGAGTGTCCGGATATCCTGGTTGGTTTCCTCAGCCTGATGAACCGCCTCCTTCGCGATTCTCGTGGAATTTGCGACCTGGGTGCTGATCTCCCGAATGGAATGGGACAATTCCTCAGACGCCGCTGCAACGGTCTGGACATTGCTTGCCGCTTGCTCACCAGCCGTCGTCACCACGGAACAATCATTATTCGCCTTACTGGACAGGGAAGTCATGATATCTGCCGATTTTTGCAGATGATCCGATGTCCCGGTGACATTTTCCACTACGCTGCTGACCGTCGCCTCAAGATCATCAGCCATTTTTTGCATCGCTTCACGCAATGCCTTTTGGTTGCGCTCTTGATCCTGGGCTTTCTCTGCCTCCAACTGACGGTTCTCGATGGCGTTTTCTTTAAACACCTGCATCGCCGCAGCCATATGACCAATTTCCGACTGCCGCTTGGTGCCGGTGATTTCCACATCCAGATTGCCGTCTGCCAATTCCTCCATGCAATGAGTCATCCGCTGTAACGGACCGATCACCCTCCTGGCAAAGAATACACAGATTACCGTAAGGATCACCCCGCCAATCAACACGGCCGCGATCAACCAAGTACTGAGACTGCTGCCGCGGGCCAACGGCCCTGAGATTGCTGTCGTCACTTCCAGAACACCGCGGACATCCCCTAATTTCCAGTCATCTTTGGGCGTTTCCGGATGCCCGTTATGGCAATTCACACAAGCATCCGCCACCATGGTATCCGCCATGGCCACGCGGACTGTCGGCACACCGGCGATGGTCTCCAGGCGGCTGAAGGTTTCCTTCGGATTTTTGACCAGATAATCCCAGGCCTCTTTCTGAAAGCCGTCCAGCTTGCGGTCTTTCCGGTTCGGGAAAGGAAACTGGCTGTATAGAGAAAGGGTCGTATCCTCTTCATGCAGTAAAGCACTCATGTCATGAATAAAGGTCGCCGGCAGGGGAATACTGCCCTCTTCCTGCTTATGGCGAAAGGACGGGGTCAGGTTCCCGTCGGCCAAAACCTTCTTGATGACATTGTTGGTGTAATAACCGCGCACGATTTTGAATTGCTTGACGGTTTGCTGCGCTGCTGTGACCGCATCCTTGGTGACATTGTCCCGCACGGCGCCAGGCAGGATCAGCATTGCAAGCACGATACCAATCGCCATAGCGACTGGGACCGGTAAAACCAACATCCATAGGATAGATTTCCGCATGATCTTTTTCCGATTTTGACAAGATGCAACCTGATTAGGATGCTATCATTTAGTTAAAATACGACTAAATTGCGTGAATTAGACCCAACTACCACCTCTCTGCGGAAAATGAAAAACCCCGTCACATTCATGACGGGGTTCCTGGGAATACGGCCAAACCGCTGCGGCAGCATCACTGTGTACTGAAACTTTCGCCGCAACCACACCTAGCTGTTTCATTGGGATTGGAGAAGGTAAAGCGAGAATCCAGTTTGCTTTCCACATAATCCATCTGCGAGCCGATGATGAACATGACCGCCGCCGGATCAACAAAGATGCGAACCCCTTTATCTTCGACCACTTCTTCGAACTGTTTTTGTTCCTTGGCATATTCCACCACATAGGAAAGCCCCGAACAGCCCTTCGAGGACACACCGACACGCAGGCCCAGCACCTCGTTATCGCCCTGATCCATAAGTTCCCGCACCCGATCGGCCGCGGCATCCGTCAGCGTCAATATGGGAGCACCTGTTCCGAACATCGAATTCACTCTCCTAACTTCAAACCCATCGGATCGGTCTTTTCTATATATGGGTGTCCGACCCGCCGATCGCAATTGCCCGATCATCCCCGATCAGAAATAATCCAGTGCCATTTTGGCATCATCCGACATACGATCCGGCGTCCATGCCGGTTCCCAGGTCAGGGTTACAGTCACTTCACCGACCCCGGCCACATTGGCAACCGCCTGGGCCACCTGGCCGGGCATTTCCCCGGCCACCGGACAGGCCGGCGCGGTCAGCGTCATGGTCACCGCCACATCGCCCGCCTCATCCATTTCGCATTCATAGATTAGGCCCAGGTCATAAATATTCACCGGAATTTCAGGATCATAGACCGTGCGCAGCCCATCAAGCATGGCTTCGTGGTCAGCCTTTTCCTCACCATCCGCCAGTTTTTCACCGGCCTTGGCCTGCATGCCCTCTTCGGCCGAGGGACCGGGCATGAAGCTACCATAGGGATGGCCCATGCTGGCCTGGGTCAGCAGATCTTCGCTCAGGCCGCCCGTTGTGTTCTGGTCACGATCATCCATCAACCGAATATCTCCTTGACCTTCTGCAGTGAGGACACCAGCACATCCACTTCCTCCTTGCTGTTATACATGCCAAAGGATGCCCGAGAGGTGCCCGTGACTCCCATGCGATGCATCAGCGGTTCTGCGCAATGATGCCCGGCCCGGATGGCAACCCCCTTCTGGTCAACGATGGTGGCCACATCATGGGGATGGGTCCCGTCTATCACGAAGGATACGACCGAGGTCTTGGCCGGGGCCGTGCCGACCAGGCGCAGCCCGTCAACAGAGGCCAATTGCTGGGTTGCATAATTCAGCAATCCCTGCTCATGCCGGGCTATGCGCTCCAGGCCGACTGAACTGACATAATCCACCGCCGCGCCAAGGCCAATCGCCTGCACGATCGGCGGGGTGCCCGCCTCAAATTTCGCCGGCAGTTCCGCCCAGGTGGATTGTTCCAACGTCACGCTGGCGATCATGTCACCCCCACCCAAAAAGGGTGGCATGGCATCCAGCAGGGCTTCCTTGCCATAAAGAACACCGATCCCGGACGGGCCATAAAGCTTGTGTCCGGTAAAGACGTAGAAATCGCAATCCAGATCCTGGACATCAATCGGCATATGCATCACCGCCTGGCTGCCGTCGAACAGGACCTTTGCGCCCATGTCATGGGCTGCCTCGACAATCTGCTTTGCAGGGGTCACCGTGCCCAGCACGTTGGAAACATGGGTGACCGCCACCAGTTTGGTTTTGTCGCTCAACAGCGCCTTAAACTCATCGAACCGGAAAGCGCCATCATCAGAGATGGGGGCGACTTTCAGTACGATCCCCTTCTCATCGCGCAGCATCTGCCAGGGCACGATATTGGAATGATGCTCCATCTCGGAGATGATCACCTCGTCACCCGCTTTCAACAAGCCGCGGCCAAAAGCATGGGCAACCAGGTTGATTGCGCCTGTAGCATTGCCGGTGAAGATGATTTCCTTCTCGGATCTTGCATTCAGATAGGCCTGGATCTTCCGCCGGGCCTGCTCATAAGCAAAGGTGGTTTGTTCAGAGAAGCTGTAGGCCCCGCGATGCACATTGGCATAGCATTCCTCATAGACAGAACGCATGGCATTGATCACCGCCAGGGGTTTTTGCGCGGAGGCCCCGTTATCCAGGAAACAAAGCGGATGACCATGGACCTTTTCCTGCAAAATCGGGAAATCGGCCCGGATCGCCTCCAAGTCGTAGAAATCGTTGGCAGCACTCATCGCCTGTTCACTCATGCGATCTCTCCCAATTTGGCAGCGATGGCATCATGGAAGATCTCCCGCGCCGGGGCATAATCAATCTCGTTCAGGACATCGAACAGGAAAGCCTGGATCAGAAGCTTGCGGGCAGTATCAGCATCAATGCCGCGTGCCATCAGATAAAAAAGCTGGTCTTCATCCATGTCGCCCGCGGTCGCGCCATGAGAGCATTTGACGTCATCGGCATAAATCTCCAGCTCCGGCTTGCTGTCGATCTCAGCTTTTTCGGAGAGCAGCAGCGCCCGGTTCATCTGCTGGCCGTCGGTGCCTTGCGCGATCTGGCGCACCAGGATCTTGCCCTGGAACACACCGCGCCCGTCACCATCCAAAACACCGCGGAAATTTTCGGCGCTTTTGGCATCGGGGGCTGCATGATCGATGAAGCTGGTATTGTCCACATGCTGCCCGTTGCCCGCATGATAGGCACCATTGACCCGCACATCGGCATGCGCACCATCGATCAGGCAACGCACATCACAGCGGGCAAGCTTGCCGCCCAGCTGCAGCACGAAACTGTCATAGGTGGCCCCTTCGGCAACCGTCACCGCACTATGGGCCAGATGGTAGCTCTGCGCGTTGTCCAGCTGTTGCTTGTAATGGCCAAGACGGGCCTTCTCGGCAACCGTGACCTCGCTGACCGGCAGGGAGACAACTGCGCTGTCATTGGCCCCCATATGGGTTTCGATAACCGTCGCGCTGGCACCGTCCTGCATATCAATCACGATGCGTGGATGGCTGGCGGTCAGCTTGTCACTGCCAACGCTGAGGATGACCAGATGGATCGGCTTGTCCAGCATATGGCCACGCTTGATGCGGATGAAGGCGCCGTCCCGCAGGAGCGCGTCACTTAATGAGACCAGCGCAGCATCTTCGAAACCGCCGCCAAGCGTCTCGATATCACCATCTTCAAGCGCCTGCTCCAAGCCTTTGACCAATGCTTTGTCGGAGAGGCCCCCCAGATCCGACAAGTCGGCGTCAAATCGGCCATTAACCAGCACAAGACGATAGGCATCCAGGTCCGGCAGGGTCGCCGGAAGCGCATCCAACAAAGCCGCATCCGCAGCCGCGATCTCGGCGCCGCGCAGATCCTTCAGATTGGTGTATTTCCATTGTTCCAATTTTACGTGCGGCAAAGCCAGCGTGCGGTAATCTTGCGCACCTTGTTTACGCAGGGCATCCAGCCAGGCCGGACCGGTCTGTTCCACCTGGTCCAGGGCTTTGATGAAGGGGTCAATCATTTCCGACATATCCGCCTCACTCACGCCGCCGACACAAATTCGGCATAGCCTTTTTCTTCCAGCTCCAGCGCCAGAGACTTATCCCCGGATTTGACAATCTTGCCGTCGGCCAGGACATGGACAAAATCCGGCACCAGATAATCCAGCAGGCGCTGGTAATGGGTGATCACCAGAATGGCACGATCCGGCGAACGCAGGCGGTTCACCCCGTCGGCCACCACGCGCAGCGCATCGATATCCAGACCGGAATCGGTTTCATCCAGAACGGCAAGCTTCGGTTCCAGCACCGACATCTGCAGGGTTTCGTTGCGTTTTTTCTCGCCACCGGAGAAACCGACATTGACCGGGCGCTTCAACATCTCGTCATTCATGCCCAGTTCCTTGGCCTTGCCGCGCAGGAATTTCACAAACTCAAGACCGTCCAGCTCTTCCTCGCCATGATGGCGGCGCTTGGCATTCAGAGCATGTTTCAGGAAAGTGGTGCCCGCTACGCCCGGGATCTCGACCGGATATTGGAATGCGAGGAACAGACCTTCATTGGCGCGCTCACTGGGGTCCATTTCCAACAGGTCCTTGCCGTCGAATGTCACGGACCCGCCGGTCACTTCATAGCCGTCGCGGCCGGCCAGGCTGTAGCCCAGCGTGCTCTTGCCCGCCCCGTTCGGGCCCATGATGGCATGCACCTCGCCCGGACGCAGGGTCAGGTTCAACCCTTTGAGGATCTGTTTCTCGCCAACGGTGGCTTGCAGGTCTTTGATTTCCAACAGTGACATTTCTGAAATTCCTGATCTTCTCTAATTCTTGTTCAATTCGGGGCAGCCGGAGGGCGTCTTAACCGACGCTGCCTTCCAGGCTGATCCCGATCAATTTCTGTGCTTCCACCGCAAATTCCATCGGCAAGGTCTGCATCACTTCCTTGCAGAAACCATTAACGATGAGGGAGACCGCATCTTCTTCCGACATGCCGCGCTGCAGGCAATAAAACAGCTGATCCTCACTGATCTTCGACGTTGTCGCTTCATGCTCGACCTTGGCGCTGGCATTGCGGCTTTCGATATAGGGCGTGGTATGGGCCCCGCATTGATCGCCAATCAGCAGGCTGTCGCATTGGGTATAGTTGCGCGCACTTTCCGCCTTCGGCGACATGCGCACCAACCCACGATAAGTCTGCTGCGACCGACCGGCGGAAATCCCCTTGGAGATGATCTTGGACCGGGTGTTTTTCCCCAGATGGATCATCTTGGTACCGGTGTCGGCCTGCTGGCGGTTGTTGGTGATGGCAACCGAATAAAACTCGCCCACCGAATTATCGCCCTGCAGAATGCAGCTTGGATATTTCCAGGTGATCGCGGAGCCGGTTTCCACCTGGGTCCAGCTAATCTTGGAATTGCGCCCGCGGCAGGCACCGCGTTTGGTCACAAAGTTATAAATCCCGCCACGGCCTTCCTCATCGCCCGGATACCAGTTCTGGACGGTGGAATATTTGATCTCGGCATCATCAAGGGTCACCAGCTCAACAACCGCAGCATGCAGCTGGTTTTCATCTCGCTGGGGCGCGGTGCACCCTTCCAGGTAAGAGACATAAGACCCTTCATCGGCGACAATCAGGGTCCGTTCGAACTGACCGGTATTTTCCGCATTGATCCGGAAATAGGTGGAAAGCTCCATCGGGCAGCGCACGCCCTTCGGAATATAAACAAAGGATCCGTCAGTGAAGACCGCGCTGTTCAGGCAGGCATGTTTATTATCTGAATAGGGCACAACCGAACCCAGATATTTCTTCACCAGTTCGGGATGGGTGTGGACCGCTTCCGAAATGGAACAGAAAATGATGCCCTTTTCCTCCAGGGTTTTCCGGTAAGTGGTCGCGACGGAAACGGAATCAAACACCGCATCGACCGCAACCGTCGGCGCGCCGGCAACACCGGCCAGAACTTCCTGTTCCTTCAAGGGAATGCCCAGCTTTGCATAGGTTTCCAGCAATTTCGGGTCGACCTCGTCCAGGGACTGGGGCTTGTCCTCGTCACGCTTGGGCGCTGCAAAATAATAAATGTCGTTATAATCGATCGGCGGCACATCCAGCTTGGCCCAATCGGGTTCCGGCATGGTTTTCCAGCGCTCAAACGCCTTCAGCCGCCATTCCAGCAGCCATTCCGGTTCTTCCTTTTTCGCCGAGATGAAGCGCACGATATCTTCATTCAAGCCCTTGGGCGCAAATTCCATCTCGATGTCGGTAACAAAGCCATGTTTGTATTTGTCGCCGCCACCCAGTTCTTTGACTTGTTCGATGGTTTCGGTTGTTGCCGCCATATTCCTGACTTCCGATAATTAGCTGCCCTGCGCAAAAGACGGCGCAGGTTGATCCATATTTATAAAATCCGGCACGTTATTTTTGGACGAGACATCGGCAAGCGAGATCCCTTCCAATGCCGTTTTGACCGCATGGTTGATGGAATCCCAATGCCCGCGCATGGGGCAGCAACTTTCCACATCACATTGATGCTCGGCCCCTTCCACACAGGCGGTCAGTGCCACCGGCCCTTCCATAGCGGATATTATCTCGGCCACGGAAATATCATCCGGTGCCCGGTCCAGACTGTAGCCGCCGCCCACCCCGCGATGGGAGACCACAACACCGGCCTTTGCCAGCGCTTTCAGTGTCTTGGCCACGGTCGGCTGCGGCAATGCGGTTGCTTCCGCCAGTTCGGGCGCGGTCACGGTTTCGCCAGCACGGCCGGTCATATGGGCCAGCAGCACAAATCCGTAATCTGTCAGTTTGCTCAGTCTGAACATGGAATCCTAAACCGTACCATTTTGGTCCTGATTGTGTATTTACTGCTTTTCAGCGCCAATTCAAGGATAAATTTCACCCCGGACAAACCGCCGCAGGGGCGGATCGCTCAAAAATTTTTAACAAAAAGAGAAGTTTTTTGGTCTGGCTTGACCTGCATCAATTGCGGCGCGGCTGATGGGCGCTAATCTCATTCTCGACAGCGTTGGGAAGCCCACTTTCTGTCCTAACCCATCAAACTTCCCGGAAACCAAACGGTTTCCGGGATTTCTTTTTTTTCCAACGATTATACTTGCAGAGAACAAGGATCAGCTTCGGCTGCCGGGTTCCATTTCCCAGGGCGGGATCGGCGAAAACTTCTCGACCAGAAAATCCAGGAAGGCTCGCAATTTGGGCGAGAGATGGCGCCTGGTGGGATAGAGCGCATGGATCGGTACGGTGATGTCCCGGTAATAATCGGTCAGGATCCGTTCCAGCTTGCCATCGCGCACATCCGGTGAGACCAGGAATTCCGCCAGACGGGCAATGCCCAGGCCGTGCAACACCATTTCATGGATGGTTTCGCCATTATTGGCGCAGAAATTCCCCTGCGGCTGGAAGGCAAATTCCCCATCCGGCATTTTGAAGATCCATTCATTCAGATGCGGCAGGTTGGAGAAAAACAGGCAGTTATGATCATGCAGGTCCTGCGGGGTCTGGGGGATGCCATGCTTCGCCAGATATTCCGGGGAGGCACAGATCGCGCGCTTGGACCGCGCAAGGAAACGGGCGATCAGGCTGGAATCGCGCAGCTCGCCAAAGCGCACCGCCAGGTCAATCCCCTGCTCTACCAGATCAACCACGGAATCGGTCAGGGTCATCTCCACCTGGACATCCGGATAACGTTCCAGGAATTCCGGTACCAGGGGGCTGACCTGATGGCGGCCAAACGCCACGCCGCAGCTGATGCGCAAAACACCGCGCGGCGAATCATGGGCCTGGGTCACCTCGGCTTCGGCATCATCAATGTCGGTGAGAATTCGGGTGCAGCGGTCGTAGAAATTACGGCCTTCCGGGGTCAGGCTGAGAGAGCGCGTGGTGCGGTTTAGCAAACGGGTGCCCAGACGGTCTTCCAGGCGCCCGATCTGTTTACTGACCGCGCTTGGCGTCAGGTTCATCGCCCGGGCCGCCGCAGAAAACCCTCCTTCATCCACCACTTTCGCAAATACCGTAAGTTCCCCGATCTTGTCCATTTCCCGCGCAGTCCTGCCTTCTTTTTTGACCCATTGTCATAAGTTATGTGATGATTCGTATGATTTTAATAGCCGGGGAACAAGTCTAAATTCACGCTCGGAGAAGGAGGGTGTCCCATAGCAACCGATTTGCTGGAGAGCACCCATGCAGTATGTATTGAATAATTCGGAAGTGAAATTCCCTTCCAACGCAGACATTGATGAAGCCATTGCCCGTGCGCGCGTCCTGCGCAGCCACGCTATGCATGATGGCCTCAAAGCGGCTGGCCGCTTTGTAAAAGGTCTGTTTCTGAAAATCGGCAGCCGGTCTGCCACCAAACCGGTCCGGACCTCCGGCGGCGTTATCGCTGCCCTGTAAGTTCGGCCCGGGCGTTCCCATAAGGATCGTTTTGGTTATCATGGAATTTGTGGTTCAGGTGGCGTCGCCGCCTGCTCTGGGGGGAGTTTCCCTCCCCCTCGCCTCCGATGAGGCACCCCTCGATGACCTTGATGCCCCGCCCGGATTTTCCGGGCGGGGTTTTTCTTATCCCCACTTTATGAAACCCAAAGACAATAGGGAAAGAGGCTCAGCCCTCCCCCTCCATCAATTTGCGGGCTGCCCGCCATTGCTCCGCCGACAGTTTTTCCGCACCGGGCTCCATGGCATGGCGGCCACGCGCCGCCCCCGTCCCGGCCGCACCGCGCTCCTGCCTGGCATGATCCTGGAACCGGCCCAGCGCCGACATCAGTTTAAAGAACTCACCACCCAGGCCCGGCGCACCGTCTAGATCGTCGCCAACAGATCGAAAGCCGAGTGTCTTAGCCTCAAGCCTGGCCCCAAAGGCCACCAATTCATCAACACTGCGGCCCAGCCTGTCGAGTTTCCAAATCACCAAGGTATCACCAGGTGAGGCCTCTTCAATGGCGCGGTCCAGCGCGGGTTTGTTGGGGTTAACACCGGAGACATTATCGGTATAGAGCCATTCACAGCCCTCCGCGACCAGCAAGTCCAGCTGGTGGGCCAGATGCTCTTCGTGATTGGCCACACGCGCATATCCGATTTTCATGAATGTCCGGTCCGACTTAACTACTGATGGGATGCCCCCTATATACCATCCCGGGCCAGGGGATCAATTCACCCGAACAGGCGATCCTGATTTTTATCATGACCGTCCTTAGAAACCAGGCTTTCCGGCCCTTCAGTTTCCTCCTGGCCCAGCAACTGGATCTGATCATCCAAGAGGTCCAGCCCCATGCGCTGGCCGATACTCATTTGGGCGGCAAATTCTACCGTCCCTTCCAGGCTGCCTTTGCCTTTCCCTTCATCATCGCCTTTGTTGGCCAGGGAATTCGCCGCCATCTGGCGCTGCATTTCCTCGGAGATCATTTTTTCGATTGCGGCGCGCTGGTTAGCGGACATGCCCGCCAGATCCTCCTCCGACAATCCCATGGATTGTAGAATTTTCTCGCGCAGTTCCTCGAGTTTTTCCTTATTCAACTCTTCCACATAAGTGCGGAACCCCACCTCCTTGATCTTGGCGATAGCCTCACGCCCGCGCAACGCGGCGGCCGATTCCTGCACCTGTGCGCCAACCGCCGGATAAGCGGAATATTCTGTTCCCACGCCCATCTTCCCCTCCACAGTCTTTGATTGAATTTCCATACAAGAAACAAGCAAAAACCGCGCCATCCCGGAGGATGACGCGGCCTTCCCTGCCAGGGTGAAGCCTTATTCAGTGAAGCATGTCGTTGGCGATATCGCGCCCCAATTGGTCCTGGACCCAGCGGTCCTCGGCAACATATTGCGGGAACTCATCCCAATAGCCTTCGAAATTGCCAACCTGCCCATGGGCAAAACGACCATTTTCAATCTTCAAAAGGATCTTTTTCGACCGAAACACGTCACCTTCGCGATAGGCGATGTACCAAACACCAACCCCTTCAAATTCAAAATCCACATCCAAATCTATGCGCCCGCATTTCTTACGGTCGTAACAGGCGAAATCCTTGGGCCCAGTGCCATTTGCGGACGGGTCATAAAGGGCAAAAACGCAGATATCCGCCTCCGCGGAAAGACGCCGGATCTGCGCTTCAATCAATTGCTCCATCGCGGTGATCAGTTCGCGGCTGACCTGCATCGGACATCCCCTGAAGTTAATAATCTATAAATAATAATACACATATATCACAATAATTCAAATATAAAATCAACTTTACTATGATTTTTTGATAATTATACACAACATAACTGCAATATTTATTTCATTTATTCTACAGTATTACTTATTTTTTACATGTGTATTTGTTAATTAACCAATTAGCAACATCATTTCGTATATAGTTTTTGCGGCTATCTCTTCGTAAAACAGCCCATGATGTGGCATATCCAGACAAGTGCCCGAACCATGATGAGACTGACTGCCTTCCTGATCGCCAATCTGGTGCTATTTTTGATATCTGCGGTATCCGTTGCCGCTCAGGAAACCGTTATCCAGGTCAATGCGGCAGAATGGCCGCCCTACACAAAACCGGGGCTGAAACATCAAGGCGTGATCGCCCGGATCATCCGGGAAGCCTTTTTGGAGAGCGGCTACCGGTCTGAGCTGAACTTTCGTCCCTGGAAACGCGCCTTGATCGAAGGACAGCAGGGAAAGGTGGATGCGGTCTCTTTTTCCGTGCGCTCACCAGAGCGCGAGGCAATTTTCCTATATTCGGACCAATTATTCAGCATGACCCGGTATTTTTATCACTTAAAAAACAAACCCTTCGACTGGCAGGAGCTGAGCGATCTCGAGGGGAAGACCATTGGCATTGATCTTGGTTTTTCCTATCGTCCGGAATTGGAGGAAATGGCCCAAAACGGGCTCATAACCCTTCTCGAAGGACGCCATGCCCGCAACAGCCTACAGCGGTTGCTGACCGGACGGATCGATCTTTTCGCCATGTCCCGGGACTATCCCGAATATGTGCTGAAAACGGAATTCTCACCCGAAGAGGCCAACCAGATCACCTACCACCCCACCCCGTTTGAAGAGCCGGAGTTTTTCCTGCTGTTCGGCAAAGTCAACCCGCGTGCAACGGAATATCGTGACGCTTTCAACCGCGGCCTGGCGGTTCTCCGCCAATCCGGGCGCTTTGAACAGTATTTTGAAGAGTCGCGCCGCGGTGACTATCTGCCAGACAAGTAACTGACAATTTTAGCTAAATTACCGGCTTGCAGAATTGACGCTGAAATCACGCCGCGCTTAAATATTACAGATAAAAAATGCAGAAATAAGCCCCTGCATCAATAAACAACAACCTCCCGATTGGGCTTGGGAAGTCGTCTGGCGGCCGGTTGGCCGCACCGAATGTGCCGATTTGGGAATAAGGGGAACAAGATGTTACGTCTGGGAAATCTCTCCATCTTCAAGAAGATGGCCATCACACCTGTATTGATCCTGGTTATTTTTGCCGCGGTGATCGCCAAGAGCACCTGGCTCAGCCAGCAACAACAGTCTTCGGTGGATGAATTAAACCATCTTCTTTTTGCCTCCTACCGCCTGACCGTCAATATGGAGGATGGCATGGCCCGGATCAGTATGGGGCTCACCGATGCCATCGATACTTCTGGCCCGGAAAAAGTCGAAGCCGTTTTGCCCATCCTGGATGACACTATTCAGCAGGCCCAACAATTCCTCGCGCAAACACTGGGGGACACGGATGAACGCAGCCCAACCTACCAGGCCGTCATCAGCGGCCTGCAGGCAACCAAGGAAAAATTCCCGCCCCTGATCACCGCCATAACGAAGGCTGACTATGCGGCTTATGAGATCAAAGGCGAGCTGGACGGTGAATTTGCCAGGCTCACCACATTGGTCAAGGAATTGCGCGCCGCCGACGACAGCCGGATCACCGAACGCACCAATGCCTTAAACGAACAGTTCCATAACGGACAATTGACGAATATGGCCCTGGGCGCCGCCGCCTTCCTGATTGCCATTACGACCACCGTGTTGATCGGCAGGGCCGTCGCCCGGCGGTTCCGGCGTGTCACCCGATCCGTGGACTCCCTTCAAGCCGGGAATCTGGAAGATAAAATCGCGGAGACAGAGAGCCTGGACGAACTTGGCATAATCGCGCGCGCAATGGAGGTTTTCCGTGGCCAATTGATCGAACGCGAAGAAATGCAACGTGCACAGCTGGACAAGGCTGAACAGGATCGCAACCGGTCGGGCCGCTTGCAAAATGCCTCCCAGGAATTTGACAGCGAGGCCCAATCCGCCCTGTCCAATGTCCGGGAGTCGATTGAAGAAATGCGTGGCATGTCGGACAAGCTTCTGAACGGCACCTCGGAAGTGGAGAGCCAGACAAACGCAATCCAGGTCTCTACGCGCTCGGTCGCCGATAACATCGACGCCGTCGCCCATTCCACCGATGAGCTGAGCCAGGCTATCGCCGAGATCAGCGCCCAGGTAAACCGGGCGGTAGAAATATCCCGCGAAACACTTGGCAATGCCGAAACATCTTCCGGGAATGTCGCTGCTTTGGACCAGGCCGCCGACAAAATTGGCGAAGTGGTGCAATTGATCAATGATATCGCGGAACAAACCAATCTATTGGCCCTCAACGCCACTATCGAAGCCGCCCGTGCCGGGGATGCCGGCAAAGGCTTTGCCGTGGTTGCCAACGAGGTCAAGACGCTGGCAAGCCAAACCGCCAAGGCCACCGAGGATATCGCCGCCCATGTTGGCCGCATTCAGCAGTCCGTCAAGGAAACCGTCACCGGAATTCGCGAGATCGCTCAGCAGGCCGGCCAGATGACCGAGATTGCCGGAGTCATCGCCGCCGCTGTTGAAGAGCAGAATGTTACCACCAACCAGATCGCCCGGAGCGCCAAACAGGCTTCGCAATCCGGTGCGGGCGCTATGGAACGGCTAGAGAATTTCGCGGGCCTTGCCAGTCAGTCCCATGCCATTGCCACTTCGTCGGTACAGCGCATGAACGCGGTTGAAACCGAAGCCAACCGGCTACGCCGCCAGGTGAACGGCTTCCTCGACACCATGCGTTCTGCCTAACCTGTTGCTGTGTTTGCGGCAAATCGTTTCAGTGCTAATTGAGTCTTTACAGATATAGCCCTTTCCCTCTAAATCCCAGGATGAGAGTGAATTGGCTGTATCTGTTAACCGGACTGATCTGTCTGGCGCCTTGGTCTGTGCGGGCGTCGGATCTGCCCCCCATTCTGATGAATGCCGGGGAAGCGCCACCCTACACCAGCGAAGACCTGCCCGGCGGCGGCATTGGTCCGGCATTGATCCGGGAAATCTTCAAACGTGTGGGATATGACGCAGAAATCCGCATCCGCCCCTGGAAACGCGCCCTGCAGGAAGGCAAAACCGGCAGCGTAGACGGGGTCTTTTTCTCTATTCCCGGCCAAGGGCGCGAAAAGGATTTTCTCTTTTCCGACAGCGTCGCGGAGAAAAGCCGCTATTTCTATCACCTAAAAAGCAAGCCCTTCAATTGGTCCCAGCTAGAAGACCTCCGGGGCAAAACCATCGGGATCGATGCCACCTTCATCTATCCCGAGGAATTCTTGCGCCTGGGAGAGGAAAACCACTATTACCTGGCATCCGGCCGGGGGCTAGGCGTCAATGTCCGGCTGCTGTTGGAAGGAAAGATCGACCTTTATCCTCGGATCCGTGGAGAAGTGGAATATGCCCTGAAAAAACGCTTCAGCAAACAGGTTCGAGACCTGATCACCTATCACCCCGCCCCCCTTGAGAAACAAAGCTTTCATGTGATCTTCAGCCGCCATGCAGAAAAACCCGAGATCCTTCTCAAAGCCTTCAACAAGGGCCTGGCAGAGGTCAAGGCGGACGGCACCTACCAGCATATGGTTGAACAGGCTCACCAATATTGAATGGTGTGCCCGGCTCCGGACATCGCCTAACTGATATCAGAAATATCCGACCACAAAGCCGTCCTCTTCCAGCCCTTTGACGATCGCATCCAACTGATCCTTGTCCCGTGTCTCAACGACCACCTCAATCGAGGTGTCCTTCGCGGACAGGGTATTGAAGACACGCTGGTGCGACAGTTCAACGATATTGCCGCCCAACTCCCCGATCAGTTTGGAAACACGCGAAAGCTCGCCGGGCCGGTCCGTCATAGCAATGCGCAACTGGGTCAGGCGGCCCTGGCTCACCAGATCGCGCATCAAGACTGTTGCCAGAAGACGCTGGTCGATATTACCGCCGGAAATCACCAGTCCGGTCTTTTTCCCGCTAAAACGTGCGGGCTCTTTCAGGACTGCGGCAAGCCCGGCAGCACCGGCCCCTTCAGCGACGGTTTTTTCAACGCCTGCCAGCAAAGAGATCGCCTGTTCCAGGTGGCTTTCCTCCACCAGGATGATGTCATCCACCAGGTCGCGCACAATCTCACGGGTGATATGCCCCGGATATTTGACCGCGATCCCTTCGGCAATGGTCGAACCGCCTACTTTGGGTTCACGCCCGGCCAGGATATCGGCCATGGACGGGTATAAGCTGGTCTGCACACCGATCAGGTGGATATCCGGGTTGATCGCCTTGGCCGCGACCGCCATACCGGAAATCAGCCCCCCGCCTCCGATCGGCACCACCAGATATTCAAGATCCGGCACCGCCGCCAGCATCTCCAGCGCAATGGTCCCCTGACCGGCGATCACCAGCGGATCATCATATGGATGGATAAAGGTATACCCGTTTTCTTCCGCCAGCTTCATGGCATGGTCGGATGCTTCGGCCAGGACCGCACCGTGCAGGACCACGGTGGCACCATGATCTTCCGTATGTTCCACCTTAATCGAGGGCGTGTTTTCCGGCATGACGATGGTTGCCGGAATGCCCAGCCTGGCCGCGTTATAGGCAACACCCTGCGCATGATTGCCGGCTGACATGGCGATCACACCGGCGCGGCGCTCTTCATCCGACAGGGCCAATAGCCGGTTCAGCGCGCCACGCTCCTTGAAGGAGGCGGTAAACTGCCGGTTTTCAAATTTCACAAAGATGCTGGCGCCGGTGATCCGGCTGAGCGTCTCTGCCGGACGGCATCGGGTTTCCAAAATCGAGCCGCTGATCGCTTTGGCTGCCGCTTGTATGTCGGCCAGGGTAAGGGTCATAACTAGCATTCCCGCTACTTAAACGCTGAACTGGATCATGGGGATAGCCTTTCCCGCCCGCCAGGTCGAGGATAATCTCTGTTCCCCTTGCCGCCGGAGCGAACATGTTAGAGACTGATTAGATACTGGGACTACCCATCAATTCCGGGTTCCCTCCCTCATCACGGAGACGGTCTCGCGATGAAAAGCAAGGATCCCGGCCGCAAGGCAGGTGAGAAAAACTACCGTTACCAGTTGGAATCGGTGGAAGTTCTGGAAGATGCCAGCCGGATCCAATCACCGATGATCCGAAAGTTTTTTAATTGGTGGCGATCCTTTGGGCCGGAGCTGCCTGGGATTGATGCGTTTGACAGTTTCCCCCATGATGAGCTGCAGCCCAATATCTTCCGGGTGGATGTGATCGGCGAAGGCCGGTTTCTGTTTGGCGGACGGGGCCATATGGCCCGCATGATCCTGGGCGGCAAGAATACCGGTTCGGAATTTTCCACCAACCTCACTGAAGCCAGCAGCCAATTCGAACAGGAAAATGCCAAGCTGGCCCAATATTACGCCACTGTCGCCAAAAACCGCCTATGCAGCCACTGCCAGGGCACATTGATGACCCTGAATTTCATGGATATCGGCTTTGAATCCCTCGACGCGCCGCTGGGCAATGCGCATGGCGACATCACCCATATTGTCGGCATCATTGATACCAATCCATCCAACATTCTTGGCGAAACCGAAATGCTGTGACAGCGATTATCCGCAAGAGGATGAAATCAACCGCTCCGCTTCCGCCAAGTCTTCCTGACGGTTGGTGTTGAAGAAGGGATCAACATCGCCCTCGTCAAAGGCCACTTCCACCAAACGGTGGCGCGCGGTCCAAAGATCCACTTTCCGGAGGTCCTCTTCCAGCATGGCGCGCCGGAGATCCTCGCGCAAATCGACCCGCCAGAGACCGACCACGGGCTGGGTCCGGCCATGGCGGGTGGCACAGGCCAGATCCGCCCCTTCCGCTATAACTGCGGCCTTGAAACGAACGATCAGATCCCGGGGCAGGAACGGCCCGTCACCCGGCACGCTGACCATCCATTTCACGTCTGGCCGGTTTGCCGCCGCCCAATCAAGCCCGGTTAAAACCCCTGCCAGCGGACCGGCAAATCCTTCGACCACATCGCTGGCCACCGGCAGGCCAAAAGCATCAAACCTGGCCTGGTCCCCATTGGCGTTCAGCACCACACCGTCCACCTGAGGGGCCAGTCGATCCAGGATATGGCCAAGGATCGGCTCGCCGCCGAGCATACGCAGGCATTTGTCGCCGCCGCCCATGCGCCGGGCAAGCCCGCCCGCAAGGACCAGCCCGAGCACTGGGCCAAAAAAGTCATCCGTCATGATTGGTCATATCCCCGGTCCAGGCGGCAACCCGGTTCCGGCCCTTTTGTTTGGCATGATAAAGCGCCGCGTCGGCCCGCTCGATAACATCCTTTAGTTCCGCGTCTTGGCTCACCATGGCCAGACCGAAGGATGACGTGATGGAAAGTTCTTTTCCATCTTCCAACTGCAACGGTTTTTCCGCCAGGGCGTGGCGCAGGCGCTCCAGCACCATCATGGCTGTCGCTTCATTGGCATTGGGCAGCACGATCAGGAATTCCTCACCGCCATAGCGGTAGATATTGTCGTAAGGCCGCAGGCGCGACAGCAGGCGCCCCGCCACCTGGATCAGGACCTGGTCGCCCACAGCATGGCCGTAAGTGTCATTCACATTCTTGAAATGGTCGATATCGGAAAGCGCGATACAGCAAGCGGCTCCGGAACGAACCGCACGTTCATATTCCGCCGCCAACTCGCGCAGCATCACCTGCCGGTTGCTCAGCCCAGTCAGCGGATCCAGCTCGGAAACCGCCTTGCGGAACGCATCCTGCAGCCGCCGTGCCTGGCTGACAAACCGGTCTTCCTTGTCGCCCAGCGCGTCATATTCCTCCGGCGGGATCGGCTGGCCATCCTGGGATCGCAGCGCCAGGAACCGGGCAAAAGCCGTCAGATCCGTGAACGCAGCTTCCAATTCCCGGAAGGCCGGTTGCTTCATGAGCCCCCTGTCCCGATATGTTTCCAGCCAGATTCCGAACCTGGTCTCCTGATGGGGTTTCTTGGCCAGGATTTCCGGCGCTGGTTTCAGGCGGCAGACCACCCCCTTGTGCCAGCTTTTCATCCAGAGCCGGTGATCATCCAGCGCCAGGTCGATCGCTTCCAGCACATCCTGGGCATCATGCGGCTCATGGCCAAATACATCGGACGGTCCTGAGCCAAAAGCGGGATCGGAATCGGTCATACGGCCCCCTGTTGCTTTTTCCGCCAGCCGGAGCGCCCATCCTCGCCCTTGCGGCCCGGCCGCTCGGGCTCATCCTCCAGGGCCGTCGGATCCAGGTCATAGTGGATGCGTTCCGCCCCGCTCAACGCGACAAACCGCTTACCCCGGGCGCGACCGATCAATGTCAGATTGGCCTGCTGCGCCAATTCCACGCCCCAGGCGGTGAAGCCGGATCGGGAGATGAGAATGGGTATGCCCATCTGCACGGTCTTAATCACCATTTCTGATGTCAGACGGCCAGTTGTATAGAAAATCTTATTGGCCGGATCGATATTATTCAGGAACATGTAACCGGCGATCTTATCCACCGCATTGTGGCGACCGACATCCTCCATATAGACCAGGGGGCGGTCTTCCTCGCACAGCACACAGCCATGGATCGCACCTGCTTCCAGATACAGGCTGGGCTGGGTGTTGATTTTCTTGGTCAGCTGATGGAGCCAGGAGGTGTTGAGGCGGGCATTGCCGTCAAACCGCACCTCTTCAAACTTTTCCATCAGATCGCCAAAGACCGTGCCCTGGGCGCAGCCCGATGTGCGGGTCTTCTTTTTCAGCTTATCTTCGTAATCGGTTTCGCGCTCGGTCCGGACAACGATGGTCTCCAGATCCTCGTCAAAATCAATGGCGGTGATGACATCATCCGCCTGCAGCATATTCTGGTTCAGCAGATAGCCCACCGCCAGATAATCGGGATGATCGCCGATGGTCATATTGGTGACGATCTCCTGTCCATTAAGGAACAGGGTCAGCGGCCGTTCTACCACAACGGTGGTCTCAATGGCCCGGCCTTCATGGTCGGTGCCCATCACCTTGCGGGTCAACCTGGGATCGGACGGATCCGGCTTGATCAGAAAATCATCAGTCATGCCGGTAATATGGTCCTGCCGCCGGTTCGGCACAAGCCAGGATGATGCCATCGGCGGATTTTTGCCGATCATGCTTGCGCTTACCTTTATTCTTCCTCAGTATCGGCCCATGTCTTACGGGAAACTCATCTTCCGGACCCTTGCTATCCTGACAGCCTCTATTCTGGCAATTTGGATGGCGGGCCGCATCGTCGCTATCCAATCGCTGAACGATCTTTCCGTTCACGCGGAACAGCGCACAACCCTCTATGCCAGCAGCCTCAAGGCCGCCCTCAGCCGTTTTGACTATCTGCCCTTCGTGGTCGCGGAAGAAGCACGCATTCTGGGCCTGATGCTGGCCCCCGGACAAGAGGCGATCCAGCGGGCGGCCAATGAGTATCTGGAACGGATGAATGACGAGGCCGGGGCGGCGGCGCTTTATGTCCTCGATGCCGAAGGCACCACGGTCGCGGCCAGCAACTGGCGCACACCGGAATCCTTTGTCGGCCAGAATTACCATTTCCGCCCCTATTTCCAGATCGCCGCCAGAGGCGATCCCGGACGGTATTTTGCCATCGGCGTCACCACCAACCAGCCGGGCTATTTCCTGTCCTATCCGATCCGCCTGAGTGACGAAATTGTTGGTGTTGCTGTGGTCAAGGTCGATCTGGACCCGTTACAACATGACTGGGCTTCGGGCGGTGAAAGCATCTTTGTTGCCGATGAAAACGGTGTCATCGTGCTGTCCAGTCAGGAAGCCTGGCGTTATCACAGCTTGCGCCCACTGCCTGATGATTTGCGCCTCACCCTGAATAAAACACGGCAATATAACCAGACCGACCCGTTGCTGATGAACTGGCGCGACCAGGGCCCTCCATCCGGCGGCCTGCAGCCTGTATCGGTCCAGCCGGAAACCAATGCGCCCCTGCAATCCACCAAGCCGCCCGGGCTCTATTTCGCCCATGCCACGCCTTTGCCCGATTTCGGCTGGTCGATGTATTTCCTGGCCCCCGACAACGTGATCAACGCCGATGTCGCCGCCGCGCGCATCATGACCGGGATCATCGCCCTGGCCCTGGTCTTTGCCGGCCTTTACTGGCGCCAGCGATTGCATACACGCAAGTTGCGGCGATTATCGCGTGCCGAATTGGAAGCACGGATCGAGGAACGTACCCGGGAATTACAGGAAGCCCAAAGCTCTCTGGTCCAAGCGGGCAAGCTGGCAGCGCTGGGCCAGATGTCGGCCGCCATCGCCCATGAGCTGAACCAACCGTTGGCTGCCATGCGCACCTATGCCGCCAGCGCTTTGATGCTGATCGGGCGTGACGCCCCGGACCAGGCCAGCGACACGGTTTCGAAAATGAACGGTCTGGTCGACCGGATGGCCCAGATCACCGGCCATCTAAAACAATTTGCCCGGAAAAGCCCGAAACAACTGGAACCGACCCCGATCGGCAAGGCTGTCAACAATGCGCTAACCCTGCTGGAGCCGGAATTGAGGTTACGCGAAGTTTCCGTCGAGACCATTATTCCCGAAGGACAGGCCGATATCCTGGGCGATACGGTGCGCCTGGAACAGGTCTTTATCAACCTGGCGCGCAATGCCCTTGATGCGATGGAAGGCGTAAACAACAAATCCCTCACAATCCGGCTGGAGTCCGAGGATGGCTTCCATGTGATTGAATTTGCCGACAATGGCCCCGGCATCCCCGCCGAAGAATTGGACCAGCTGTTTGATCCCTTCTTCACCACCAAGGAGGTGGGCAAGGGCCTGGGGCTCGGCCTCTCCCTTTCCTATGGAATCATCCGGGATTTTGGCGGCAGCATCTCGGCCCGCAATGCACTGGGCGGCGGCGCGGTCTTTCGCATCGCCCTGCCCGTGTACGAAACAAAACAACCCCATGCGGAGGTCGCCTGATGGAAAATATGGGCCACGTCCTGTTTGTCGATGACGAAGCGGCCATGCGCGAATCCGTCGCGCAATATCTGGGGCTTGCGGGGTATTCGGTCACCGACCTGGGGCCTGGCGATGATATTCTGTCGCGTATCGCCACCGATTTTGACGGCATCCTGGTGACCGACGTGAAGATGCCCGGCCTCAACGGCCTGGACCTGATGCGCCAGGCCCTGGCCATTGATCCGGATTTGCCGGTCATTGTGATTACCGGCCATGGCGATGTGGCCATGGCGGTCGAGGCCATGCGTGACGGTGCCTATGATTTTGTCGAAAAGCCCTTTCCTCCGGACCGGATCGCCAACGGGGTTCGGCGCGCCTGCGAAAAACGCCGCCTGACTCTGGAACTCCGCCGGCTCCAGGGAACATCGGCCAGTGCCGAGCAGGAAATCAGCCGTCGTTTGGTCGGCACCAGCGCCGCCATCCAGGCCCTGCGGGAGGAAATCCTCTATCTGGCCGACAGCGACAGCTCGGTCCTGATCCAGGGCGAGACCGGCAGCGGCAAGGAAGTGGTCGCCCGTTGCCTGCATGACTTGGGGCATCGTGCTACCGGCAATTTTGTTGCGCTCAACAGCGCCGCCTTGCCGGAGAACCTGATCGAGGCGGAAATGTTCGGCAATGAAGCCGGTGCCTTTACCGGCGCCGGAAACCTGCGGGTCGGCCGGATTGAGCATGCCAGTGGCGGCAGCCTGTTCCTGGATGAAGTGGAAAGCATGCCGCTTTCCCTGCAATCAAAACTTTTGCGCGCCCTGGAAGATCGGGCCATTGAGCGGCTTGGTTCAAACAAGCGGATCCCGGTGGATATCCGCCTGATGGCCGCCAGCAAGGCCAATCTGGTGGAAGAGAGCGAACGGGGCCGTTTCCGTGCGGATCTCTATTACCGGCTCAATGTCGCCGAATTGACCCTTCCCCCCCTGCGCGACCGGGCGGAAGACATCCCGCTTCTGTTCGAGCATTTCCTGGACCGGTTTCGAAACGGTGAAACAGATCGGGGAACCCTGCCCCTGTCATTGTCTGAAAACCGAGTGCTGGTTGATTATGACTGGCCGGGCAATGTGCGGGAATTGAAGAATATCGCCGAAAGATTTTGCCTGGCCCGGCGGCGTGATCCATCCGTCCAGCTGGCGACTTTGCTCACCCGCCAAACACATTCCAACGTCGAAGAAGCCGGGGATCTGGCCAGCCGGATGCGCAGGCATGAAAAACGCCTGATCGGTGAATCCCTGCTGCGTCATCAGGGCAATATACTGTCGGTCATGGAAGAACTTTCATTACCCCGACGGACGCTGAATGAGAAGATGCAGAAACTTGGGTTGAAACGGGAAGATTTTCTCTAACCGAAAGGCCTGCGCCTGATGAGGCCGTCATGAGGATAGGGGGGACATTGCCTGTCCTGGTAATTCTCACCCGGTTTGGACTTCCTGTCCGGGCAGGCCACGCCCTCCCCCTGATGACCGAGAATTACACGCCGCTCAACGATGTTGAAGGCGGATGACGTCCCTATTGCGGCGCATACCACAATTCCGGCCGTTCCAGCGGGGTTTCCGTCGACAGGTCGGGATTTTCCAGCCGGAAGATCCGGCGATGGGCAAGCCGTGCCTTTTTCAGGCTCGGTCCATGATGTTTCAAAAACAGATCTTCAAAAGAGCCATCCGCCACCATCATCTCCAGCCCAGCCGTCAAACGCTGTTCCAGCCGCTCCCGGCCCGGCGCCACAAAGAAATAGGTCGGCAGCGGCATGTAAAGCGCCAAATCCGCCTCAATCGCCATTTCCGGCAGTTTCTCGGTCCTGCCATCATATTCGTGGAAGATCTCATTCACACCGCGGGGGAAATAGTCAAATCGCCCCGCAATCAAGGCCCTGAACAGGGCCTCATAGCTGTTGATACGGACAATCTTGAACCCTAATTGGTCAAAAACCTTGGTGATGCTCCATTGCGCACCGCTGCCAAGGCGCATTTGACGCAACAGATCGATCTCGCGAATATCGCTGAAAACGGGCTGCCGGTCCTTATGGATCAAGAACAGGCGATACCCCAGGATGCCCTTGCGCAACGGGATACGTACCGTCCGGAGCCTCTCTTCCCAGGCAGGTTGGGTGGCCGTGGAAAAAACATCAAGCGTGCCACGCTCCAGCTCAATCAAGGCTCGTTGCCGTTGCAGTAACAAGCCATAGGGCACAATCTCATATGCCCCATAGTCCGCCACGGTGCGTTCCATGGCCTCATGCAGCAGGATATAGGGATAGTTTTCCCGTTTGTCATCTTCATCCATCACCGCATTGGTCACAATGCGTTCTTGGCTCTGCGCAGGCCCCGACACGCCCAGAACCATTGCCAGCACCATTGCCATTGCAACAGCGGCAAACCGGAGAAAAATGCACAACAACCTGAAAGCCCCGCCAGAAGAAGACATACAAACCCTCAAGAAACTATTCCAGATTAGTAACGGACGAGAGTAAATATTTAGCTAACGGTTTTATTCCAATACCCCCTTTCCATCAACGCCGCGTTGCCTGGCCAAGATAGCCCATGACCGCAAAGGACAGACGTTGCAAAAGCGCCTCCCTTGTCACCGGCGGGCCGTCCAGAGTGGCATCACACAAGGCCCGGCAGATGGTGATGATGTCAGCAACCACGTCATGCAGGGTGCCCTGCAGCGGGATCAGGCCGCGCGTCTGAAAGAATAAGACGAGACGATCCATGATGCGGGCACGGCTCTCCTGAATGATCTCATCCACCGGCAACCGGGCCTCTTCCCGGTCCAGGGCTGCGGCCAGGGCCGGCCGTTGCAGCTGATAGTCCGTGACAACCGCCAAAAGACGGGCCATGGCAGTTTCAAACGCCTCGTCCCCGGATTGATCCAGGACTGCGCTGACCCCTTCGATAAGCTGCTCCTGGCTCTGGCGGATCAATTGAGCAGTTACCGCCTCCTTGTTGGGGAAATACTGATAAAAGGACCCAATACTCACCCCCGCCACCTCGGCGATCCGGTTGCTGTTATATCCGGTCAAGCCTTCCCGTTCCAAAATGCGAGCCGCCGCCTGGAGGATCACATCCACCAACTGGCTGGATCGCGCCTGCCGCGGTTTTTTTCGGGGCTTCAAGCTTGTTTTTCTGAACATCCGTCATGATCCGGAAAGGCGAGTAAAATATGAGCAATTACTCGCATATAATCATCTGACCTGCAATTCAAGATGAAAGGCTTCCAATAATGGATCCCAAAATGACTGTTTTCATGTTGATCAACGCCACACCGGCCTGGCTGCGCCTGAGCAGAGCCGAGCGCAATAGGATCACAGAGGATGAGATGCTGCCGCTGCTGTGGGAATATGGCATTGAAATGCGCTTTTATGACAGCGAGGCTTTCAGCGGCCGCTGTTCCGATATCGCGGTTTTCGAAACCAAACAGTTGAACCGATATCAATTTTTCATGGATGCATTGCGGGATTCGTCATTTTTCACCGAGCCCTGGTTCACCCTGGTGGATATCATCCCCGCCATCGAAGACGGCTACAAACAGTTTGAGGCCATGCGGAACAACGGTTGAGATTAAAAAAATACGCAGCTTGGCGCATCCACCCGCATCACGGATTGCTGTTTAAATTCAGCCTTATACCGGTCAATAATTCGGGTGATCCCCTGTTCCGACGCCTCATCATCGCCATGGACCCGGATCACCATTTTGCTCCGTTCCGTGATGGTGAGTGCGGTCTGGCTGTCTTTCCAGAAGCCCTGCCCGTCAGCGACTGTAAAACCTTCGGAAAAAACCGGCACAATCTCTTTGTCAACAAAGGCGGTCCATTGACGCTCGCTTACCGTGCCGCCTTCCGGGATGCTCAGACCGAAAAACAGCTTGGTTTCGGTCATAGAGGTGCCCTGGCAGGCGGTATCGGGCGCGCCACCCGCGCAAGATGCCAGCAAAAGCATCCCCATCACTATTGTTAATCGTCGGATCATCTGCATCCCTCCCCGCTTTGGATTTGAACTCCATTTAAGGGAAGCTTTTTGTCACTTTCAATCATTAATTGATTATCCGCCGGTGATCCGGTCATGTCTTTAACAGGACGACCCAGCCAAGCAGACCCGCCGCGATCATGGCCAGAACCAAGGATGTCCACTGCCAGAAACGAACCGGGTCCCGTTCCAGAAACGGCTGTTGCTCAAAAGGCCGAAAGGCCGGATTGGGCTTGGACAGATCGGCAATAAATTCTGACAGAACCGCATAGCGGCGGCCCGGCTCCTTTGCCACGGCCTTTTTCAGCGCACCATCAACCCAATATGGCACATCGGGATTGATCCGGCTGGCCGGGCGGTAATCCAGCCGATGTATGCTGGCGGCGTTGGCAAAACCTTTGCCATAGGGCAATGCCCCGGTCATCATTTCATAGGCGAGCACACCTAGGGAATAGAGGTCGGCCCGCCGGTCAGCCGAACCTTTCAACAGATATTCCGGTGCGCGATAGCTTTGGGTGCCGCCGGGAACCACCATCGCCCCGCCCCCTTGTTTATCCACCCCGGTAAGGCGCACCGAGCCGAAATCGATAATTTTCACCACCCCGTCCCGGTCGATCATCACATTTTCAGGTTTCAGATCCTGATGGATCATCTCACGGCGATGCAACGCCCTTAATCCCTTGGCCAATTGCCCGAGAATATCCCGGATCGTGGCAAGCTCTGCCTCGGGGTGATCATAAAGCCATTGCCGAAGGGTCAAACCATCCACGAATTCCGAGACGGAATAGAGGCAGCTGCGCTCCCGCGATGGGGCCAGCACTTTCAAAAGATGCGGGCTTGTGACCCGGCGGCCCGCCCAGTCTTCGCGCTGGAAGGCTTCTATATAGTCCGCATCATCGGCGTAACTAAGCGACGGCGTTTTCAAACAAACCCGCAGTCCACTTAGCAGATCTTCCGCCAGATAGACCTGGTTTCGCTGGCTGGCGTGGATCTCCCGGATGATGCGATAGCCGTCCAGGATCATCCCCGGATCCAGTGGCGGCGGAAAGGGCAAAGCCGAAAGGCCGGACAGGTGCGCGGCCTCACCGTCCCGGTCCAGCGCATCTATCCGGACAATCTGGCAGGTTAGGTTGTCGTTGCTGCCAGCGGCAAAAGCCGCATCGGTCACATAGCGTGCCGCCTGATCCAGATCCTCAAGATTTCCCGTCACCAGACGTACCATGTCATTGGCCGCGGCATATTCATGCACCCCATCCGTGGTCAGAACAAAGATGTCGCCCTCCTCCAGCGCCAGGCAACGGTAATCCACATCCAGATCGGGATCAGCCCCCATGCCGCGCGACAGGTAGGATTGCCCCTTGCCAGCCGGGATCCTGTGATCCCGGGTCAATTGTTCCAAAGCACCGTCACGCAGCCGATAGATCCTGGAATCGCCCACATGGAAAAGATGCCCGCCATCCTGTTTCAGGATGATCGCGGAAAAGGTGCTGACCATACCGCACCTGGCCAGATAGGCCGACTGCCCCTGGGCATGGAGCCAGCGGTTCAGTGAGCCCAGCACCTGTTCCGCGGATTGCTGAACCGACCAGCTTTCCGGCGTGTCGTAATAGTCGGTCAGAAACCCTTTGACGCAGGTGTCCGAGGCGATGCGCGCCGCCTCGGACCCGCTCATACCGTCAGCCAGGGTGATGGCCACGCCCTTGGCCGACAGCAGAGACCCTTTCGGCATCAAAATGCCAAAGGAATCCTCATTGCGGTTTTTCCGCCCGGCTGTTGAATGCTGTCCTATGGAAAGTTTCATACCTCACCCGCCCCTCAGCCGACATCAATCATCTGGACCGTGCCATCGGGCAGGATCTCAGCGGTCTGCCCCCTCGGTTCAACCAGCAGCAGCAGCACAATAAACACGGCCGCAATGGCCAGCCAGGTGATCATCAAAAAAAACATCTGCACTGTCAGCAGGGCAAAAATCATCAGAAAGAAGATCGCGCCCGAAATACCATAGGCCCCGATAAGCCCCGCGATCTGACCGGTCAGCCGCCGTTTGATCAACGGCGCAATGGCAAAGACCGCCCCACTGCCCGCCTGCACAAAAAACGCGCTGACCATTGTCACCACGATGACCGGCGCAAGCGGCCATGACCCGGCCATCTGGGACATCAGCAAGAAACCGACCCCCGCCCCCAGCAACAGCAATACCAGAGATTTCTTACGGCCATAGCTGTCACAAAGCCAACCGCCCAGTGGCCGGGAGGCCAAATTCATCAACGCAAAAGCGGCGGAGAGCATCCCCGCCTGTACCAGGGTCAGGTCATAGAGCCCCTGGAAATGAAGCGGCAGGACCGACAAAACCGACAATTCCGCGCCGAACGTCACGCAATAGACCAAACAGAGAACCGTAACCTGTGTAAAGTCATACTGATGGAACGGATCCGCCGGGCGAGAGAACACATCGCGGTTTCCCCAATAAAGGCGGTATCCCCGGTAAAGGAAGGCCAACAACAGCCCGCCGTAAACTGCCCGCCCAACAGGTTCAGGCAGAATGACCAGGGCATCTGGACCCAGCAGCCAATTCACCGCCGCCAGCGCGCCATAGACCGGTGCAAGTGTCATCAGACATAAGAGAAAGTCGCGACGACTGGTGACCTCGATTGCGCCCATCTGCCTGGGTTTGAAATAGGTTGCACCCGGCGGGGTATCCCGGACCGACAGGTAATAGATGCCCGCATAAATCAGAGCGACAAACCCGGTCACCGCCACCGCATAACGCCAGCCCTCCGCCCCGCCAAAAGCCAGCGCAACAGCAGGTAACGCCATTGCCGCCAATGCGGATCCAAGCGCCCCCCAGCCGGCGTAGACCCCTTCGGCCAACCCAACTTCACGGGCCGGGAACCATTCTCCGATCATCCTGATACCAACCACAAACCCGGCCCCGGACAGACCCAACAAAAACCGCAGGACCAACAGCAAGACCAGATCGTCCGCCAGCGCAAAAGCAAAGCTGAGCAATCCCGACAAAGCCAAAAGGCAGGAAAAGACAACAGACGGGCCAAACCGATCCACCAAACGGCCAATCGCTATATGGGCCGGTATGGTCAGCGCCACATTCAGGATCAATATCGCCTTCACCACATTATCCGGGAGGCCCAGGGTATCGCGTATGGCCGCCATAAGGGGCGCATGGTTGAACCAAACCAGGATGGTGATGAAAAAAGCGATCCAGGTATAATGGAGGCATTGCCCCCGACTGGAGAAAAGAAAAGCGCCGATTTCCGGTCTTTTTGGTGATGTCATGCTTTTACGCCTCACATACTTACTGGCAAAATGGACGGTCACCCGCATTGGATTTTTTGCACTGCAATCGCAAAGGGCATGCCACTTTCATTCTGAGACCGGGAAGCCAAGTAATGCATTGTTATTTATAAATTTATCAATAGATTTGCTCCTCCCCACCCAACAGAGACAGCCTAAATTTTACACAGCACTTGTTGCGATGCACAATTATCGATCAGTAGTCCTGCCACTCGCTGGCTGGTCTTATTATTTCTCATGAGACCGGCACGATAAGCGGATATCCGCCGGTCGCTGGTCCTGCGTCGGCGGATATCCGCCGAAACACCCGTGCCGATGTGCTTTAAATCATATCTAACAAATTGAAATTATGTTATTTTCTGATTCCTCTAGCTTCTGGCACAGCGCTTGCTGTTCAGGGCACACCGCCCAACGCGAGGCGGAAGGGATCAAACAAGGAGCAACAGGGAGACAATCATGACTGCTCGTATCACCAAATCACTGGCCAAGAAACTCGGTATGCTGGCCGGTTCCGCACTGATCGCGGCGACCGCTTTGACCGGCCCGGCAAAAGCCGAGCAAAACTTCCTTCTGTCCACCGCCAGCACCGGCGGCACCTATTATCCGGTCGGCGTGGCGTTAGCCACCCTGGTGAAGGTGAAACTGCTGCCGAAGCATAAAATCAACATGTCCGCGATCAACTCCGCCGGTTCGGGCGAAAATGTGAAGCTGCTGCGGGAAAACGAAGCCCAGTTTGCGATTCTTCAGGGTCTTTATGGATCCTATGCCTGGAACGGCACCGGCCCGTTGGCAAATGACGGCCCGCAAAAAGAGCTGCGCTCCGTCACCATGCTTTGGCAGAATGTCGAGCATTTCATTGTTGAAAAAGAATATGCCAAAACCGGCACCGTAGATGATCTGAAAGCCATGAACGGCCTGAAAATGGCGCTCGGCAAGAAAAACTCAGGCACGCTGGGTTCCAACAAAACCATTCTGTCCAACCTGGGCATTGATCTGGATGCCTCCTACGAACTGGTTCATCTCGGCTATGGCCCCAGTGGTGACGCCCTGCAGAATGGTACCGTTGCCGGTATCTCCACCCCGGCCGGTGTACCGGTGGGTGCTGTGACCAAAACCTTCGCCGCCATGAAAGATGACGCGGTCCTGCTGAATTTCACCGACGAACAGATGAAAACCGCCAATGGCGGGCTGGACCTTTGGACCCGTTATGTGATCCCGGCCGGCACCTATCCGAACCAGGCTAATGATGTGAACACCATCGCCCAGCCGAACTTCCTGGCTGTGCGCGCCGATGCGGATGAAGAAGCGGTCTATATGATCACCAAGACGATCTATGAAAACCTGCCCTTCCTGCAATCCATCCATAAAGCAACCAAAGCCATGAGCCTGGACGCTGCCACCAACGGCCTGCCGATGCCCCTGCATCCCGGTGCGGCGCGCTATTACAAGGAAGCGGGCCTGGACCTGCCGGCGAACCTGATCGCCAACTAAGTCTTAATCATAGTAAAATTGTATCCGGAGAGGGCGGGATCAACCCGCCCCTCCTTCCGGGCTGAGCAAGGCCCGCCAGGGAGAGAGTAATGACCGACATTCAGGAAAACAGCCCCCCAGGACCATCCGAGGGCGACAGTGGCAGCCTCTTGCGATCCCGGGATCCCTGGGTCGACCGGCCGGTCTATTGGATCGGTGTCGGCATCTCCCTACTTCACATCTATTTCAATACGTTAGGCACATTGTCCACGCTCTGGCAGTCGGCGCTTCATTTTGCGCTGCTGGGCCTGCTTTGTGCCGTCACCTTCCCTTTGATAAAAGGATCAAAATCAAAAGCGCTGTTGCTGCTGGATGTCGCCTTTGGCCTGCTGATCGCCTTTGCCGCCCTTTTCATGATCTGGCGCGAGGATGCGATTTATGACCGCGGCGTGCATCTTTCCACCTCCGAATGGATCATGGGGGCGCTGTTGATCCTGGGCGCGATTGAATATACCAGGCGGACCACGGGCTGGATCGTGCCAGCCATCATCATTACAGCCCTCTCCTATGTCACCTTGTGGGGCGGCTGGCTCGATAATGTCTTCAAATTCACGGGGCTTTCCAACGAAACGGTGATGTTCCGGTCTGTTTATGGCGATGATGCACTGTTTGGCGGTATTGCCCGGATCTCCTCCACCGTTGTTTTCATGTTCATCCTGTTCGGCGCTTTCCTGGTTAAATCCGGCGCGGGCGATTTCATTGTCGCTTTGGCCCGTGCGGTCGCGGGTCGCATGGTCGGCGGGCCGGGCCTTGTTGCGGTACTTTCTTCCGGCCTGACCGGTACCATCTCCGGATCCGCCGTCGCCAACACGGTTTCCACCGGGGTGATCACCATCCCCTTGATGAAAAAAGCAGGTTTCCCGAAGAAATTTGCCGCCGGGGTTGAGGCCGCCTCATCCACCGGCGGACAACTTATGCCGCCGATCATGGGAGCCGGCGCCTTTGTCATGGCGAACTATACCCAGATTTCCTACACCCATATTGTTGCGGTCGCGGCCCTGCCTGCTCTGCTCTATTTCCTGTCGGTCGCGTTTTTTGTCCGTATCGAGGCCAAGCGCCAGGGCCTGACCGCCACCGCCGATGACGGGCCGAAACTAATGACCGTTCTAAAACAGGGCGGCGCGGTCTTCCTGGTGCCGATCATGGTTTTGATCGGGCTTCTGATCGCCGGTTTCACCCCCACCTATGCCGCCGCCATCGGCATCCTGGCTGTGATCGTCTGCAGCTGGCTCACCCCCAATAAAATGACCCCGCGGCGCATTCTCGACGCCCTTTCTGAAGGTGCGCAAAGCATGGTCACCACCGCCGTATTGCTGGTCGCGGTCGGTCTGGTTGTCAATGTGGTCGCCATGACGGGGGTCGGCAATGTGCTTTCCCAGATGATCCAGGTCTGGGCTGGCGGCAATATGGTGATCGCCATCATCCTGATCGCCCTGGCCTCTCTGGTCTTGGGCATGGGCCTGCCGGTGACGGCGGCCTACATCGTGCTGGCCACCCTGTCGGCACCGGCACTCTATAACCTAATGGCCGACAGCTATCTGGTGGATGCTCTGGCCAGTGGCGCCGCCATTCCGGAAGCGGCCAAAATGATGATCCTGCTGGCCCAGCCGGACATGGCCGCCAGCCTGGAGAGCGGATTGAGCCCGGATCAGGCGGGTATCTTGATTGCCAGCTTGCGTGAAACATCGCCCGAAGTGCTGCAGCTGATGCAGGAACAGACTCTGGCCCCGGCGCTTTTGACCACCGCCCTGCTCTCGGCCCATATGATCATTTTCTGGCTGAGCCAGGACAGCAATGTGACGCCGCCGGTCTGCCTGACCGCCTTTGCCGCCGCCACCATCGCCAAGTCCCCGCAGATGGCGACCGGTGTCACCGCTTGGAAGATTGCCAAAGGCCTCTATATTGTGCCGGTTCTGTTTGCCTACACGCCTTTCCTGGGCGGCGAACCGCTGGTGGCACTGGAGATCTTTGCCTTTGCGGTCGTCGGGGTCTATGCGCTGGCCGGTGCCCTGCAAGGTTGCATGGAATATCCCATGGGCTGGATCGAACGGGCGATTGCCGCCGCCTTCGGTGTCGCCCTTCTCTGGCCGATGGACACACTGAGCCATCTGGGCATTGCCACCGGATTCCTGGTTTTCTTTGCCATCAGCCTGAAACGCGGCCGCATGGCCAAGGCTGTGACCCGTTAGAAAAAGAAAGGCCGGGATCTGATGATCCCGGCCAGTCAACAGGAAGCGGTGGCTGTCGCTTCCTTCCTTGAATTATTCCGCCGCCATCGTTGCCACCTGATTTTCATCATTGGCGGGATCGCCCCCCTGGTCACTGGTCCGGATATGTTCGATGAACAATTCCGTTTCCCGGGTCAGGGTGCTGGAGTTTTTGGAGAGTTCATCCGCCGCCACTTTCAGTTGTTCGGTGGCACCGCCGGTCGCGGTGGCATCATCGGCAACCGAATTGATCTCCTCCACCACGGAAATGATACGGCCGGAAGCGGATTTTGCCGACTGGGCCACCTGACGGGTAACCTCTGCCTGTTCCTCTACGGCTTCGGAAATGGACTTCATGGTGCCGTTGGTCTTGCGCACCGCATCGGTGATCGCATTGACCGCTTCGGTGGAGGCATCAATCTCTGAGAGCATCGCCCCGACCTGGGCGCTGATTTCATCGGTTGCCTGTTGGGTCTGGTTGGCCAGACTTTTCACCTCATTAGCCACCACGGCAAAGCCCTTGCCCGCCTCACCGGCACGCGCCGATTCAATAGTCGCATTGAGCGCCAGCAGGTTGGTCTGGTCGGCAATATCGGAAATCAGGGAAACAATATCCCGGATCTTGGCACTGGCCACATTCAGGGTCTGCACTTTTTCCGCCGCCACATCGGCCTTCCTGGCCGCCTCATCGGTCAGGCGCGAGGTTTCGGTGACCTTGCGGGACACCTCGGTCACCGCTTCATTAACTTGGTCCACCGAATTGGTGACACCGGAAATCTCTTCACCGGCCTGGGTTGCAGCATCGCGCACCGTACTGGACCGACCCGCCGTGCGACCGGCGATGCCGTTCACCTCACCGGTGGTGGCGGCCAGTTCGGTGGCGGAAGAAGAAAGCGCATCAATGATCGAGCCCACCGCCCCTTCAAAACCATCCGCCAGGTTCAACAACTCCTGTTTCTGTTTTTCGCGCACGGCCCGGCGGTATTCCTGCTGCTCCTCACGATAGCGTTCCGCCGCCCGGCTTTCCTGTTTGAATTTGTAGGTCGCCTTGGACATCAGGCCGATCTCGTCATTGCCTTTAATGTCAGCGACATGCACATCCAGATTGCCAGCCGCCAGTTCATTCATGGCGTATTGCAGATCATTAAGCGGCGAAATGATTTTCCGTTGCAGCATAATCGCAGTGCCGATCCCGACCAGCAACGCCAATGCCAACAGAACAAAATCGATAATCATGGTGACCAGGGCGCTTTGCAGGCTATCTTCCAAAACGGTTTTGATATCCCTGCTGGCAATCTGCTGGGCCGCCAGCATGGAGGCAATGCCCTTGGTCGCAGCCTGGAACCATTCCGCGCTGGAGACCGGATAGGCCTGGCTCGCACCACTGGCCTCATAGACCTGTTGGCGCACCCGGTCAAAATCACCGAAATAGATCCTTCGGGCATCTTCCACCCGGGCCTGGAAATCCGGACTCAACTCTTCCTTTTCAAGATCAACCGTAGCCCAACCGCTTTCCACATGACCACGGAATATGCTCATCCCGGCCAACTGTTCCGAGGTCAAAGGCTCTCCCAGCGCGATGCGTCCTGCCATGAAGCCTCGCTCGCGCCCCGAATATTCACTGGTCACCCACAGGTTATGGCGGACGGTGAACCCGGTAACCGCTTCTCTGGCGACACCACTACCCATCGCCTGTTCTTCATGGATACGCAGGGCCTGACTGTCCATGATCAACCTGGTGGATTTGCCAAAGAATTCCCCCTGTAGCTTGGTTTGTGGGTCTGTTGCACCTCGTGACAACACCTGATCCACCTGGCTGCGCAACCCTCTCAGGGCGGCTAGGTCACGTTCCACAGCACGAATATCTTTTTCCAGTTTGCCGGTTCCATGGGAGCGGATGATTACCAGCGCATCAGCAAGTGCCGTATCGGCTTCCTGGCGCTTTGCCTTAATGGTTTCTTTCTGTTTGGCTGAAACATTGGATGGATTACCCATAGCCCTGGCGGTTGTGCCACGTTCCACCGCCCAGGCGCCCGCCGCCTTCAACAACAAATCCGAGGCCGTATTCACCTCCAGCGCCTTGCTGTTTTCGAGATACGCATTTGCCGCCTTGATCCCGTCGATCAGGGATATAACAACCAGAAACCCGCCCAGCAGGGCGATCACGGTCATAATCTTCGCACGAATGGTCATTATCCATTCCTCCTTCCTGGCCCCCGGGGAAAGTGCCGAACCGGATCGGTTCCAAGATGCACCCGCTTCCCAATGAATTTCAGATAGCGTCCTATTCACTAACCGGTCACCAATCAAAGGCAGCCACGCATGACCGGGATTTGAACAGAGCTAGAGGAAGTTCGTTAACAAGAAGATAACGGATGAGGCTTCATGCCAACTATTTGGTAAACCATCTGTAAACAGAACGTAAACCAAACAAGCCAGACTATTGAATCCCATAGATTTCCCGCTGTTACAATTTAGTAGCCCTCTACTGTTCAATAGCTATTCATTTACGGTTCCTTTACCAATCATCGCGAATAATCCCAGTTTCAAGGCGGTTTCAATTCCCCTATCGAAACGGGAGAACCATGTCAGACGTTAAATTAAATACCTCAGCCGTTTGCAGTATAGCCGAGATCAAGCCGGAAACATTGCGCACCTGGGAGCGGCGCTATCAGGCGGTGGCGCCACAGCGTGATGAAAGCGGGCGGCGGCAATATAGCGAAACGGATGTCAATCGGATCTCCATGCTGGTGCGCCTTGT
Organism: Aestuariispira insulae; assembly: GCF_003385955.1. GTDB lineage: Bacteria > Pseudomonadota > Alphaproteobacteria > UBA8366 > Aestuariispiraceae > Aestuariispira > Aestuariispira insulae. Next base: position 336,781 of record NZ_QRDW01000002.1, on the reverse strand, counting down.
GCAGGATGGCCATGCCATTGGTCAGGTCGCCCAGTTAGAGGATGAAGACCTGGCCCGCCTGGCGGACAAGGCGGTTAAAACCGTCCGGTCAGCTGAATCGAGTTTTGTTCGGGGGATTATTGAAGCCATTGATGAGATCAACATTGTCGAAATGCACCGCCGGATCAGTGCGGTTCTTCATTCCCATCCGCCGTTGACGGCCTATAGCAACTTTATCATCCCCCTGCTTCAACGGATCGGCGACCGTTGGGAAAAAGGGGAATTGAGCGTCGCGCAGGAACATATCCTGTCCAACGCCATCCGCCAGCAACTTTCAGCGATGCCCGCGCAATTCAGCACTATCTTTGGTAAACAACCGGTCCTGATCAGCACCCCGGTTGGCGAATTGCATGAATTAGGCAGCCTGATGGCCGGGCATATCGCCGCTTATTGCGGATATCCCATCATCCAGCTCGGCCCCAATACGCCAATTGAAGATCTGGCCATGCTGGCCCGGCAGACAGATGCCGCTGCGGTGGCGCTAAGCCTGGTCGCGCGAGAGCATCTGCGTCAGGCGGAAATCCAAGTAAGAAACCTAGAATGCCTGCTGCCTGAAACCGTGGAACTTTGGATCGGCGGCTGTGCCGCTCAGGAACTGGCCGGGACCGGCCGCCTTCGGATTTTCCGGGACCTGGTCACTTTTGAACAGTTTTTAAAAGACTTGGATGCAACAAGGTCATAGCCGCCAGGGCAGTGCTCATCAGGTCTGTTTTAAAGGAGAAAGTGGATGTATCTAACAAGGCTTCTCTATGTCAGCGATTATAACCGCGACAGGCCCTTTAATGCGGCACAAATGTTGAAGTCCGCCATTGCAAAGAACCGTGCCAACCAGATCACCGGCGCGCTCTGGTTCGACGGACGCCAATTCATCCAGGTTCTGGAAGGAGGCCGCCATGCGGTCAGTGAGACCTATCACCGGATTGCCCATGATGAACGCCATAATAATATAGAGTTGGTCAGCTGCAATTCCGTGACCGAGCGTTTTTTTCCGCAATGGTCCATGGGCTATTTCGGCGACACCCTCACAAACCAGCAGACTATTCTTCGTTATTCAACCTCTGACAAACTCATTCCGAACGAAATGTCCCCGGACAGCCTGCTCGGCCTGATGATGACTCTGGAATTGAAAAACCTGGAGTGATCCTGTTTTTCAATTCGGCTCATCACGAAAACGGGTATTGAAATAGCGGATCGTGATCTCTTCATCCGCCCTGATATCGCAGGTAGAGATCAGCGCCATCCGACAGCCTGCCATATCCCGCGCGATACGGGCATTTGGCTGGTCCCCGTGATTGCAAAATGACAAGATGCCATAGGCGATGGCCGCAGATATCTCCTCACCGTTATGCTGATCCCAGGCAAAAATATGATGCCGGCAACCAAGATCCCGGATGATCCTATAATCCGCCGGTGGGATAATATGCACGGGTGAAAGATCCAAAACCGTTTTTGCCGGGATCGGTCGAATGGCAAAAAGGCCCCGGCCCTTGGTCTGTGATCCGGTTTCGCGCACTTCGATGCCGTCGATGCGATGGGACAGTTTTCCTGGCAAATCAGGGATTTGATCATCCGTCCACACAGACTCACCGGCTTGAGATGGCCCCTTCTCCATCTTCTTCCCTTTATTCAATCCAATTCAATAGCTTGCAGCCCCACATATTCACCCCAAGGTCGCAATCCAATCAAGCATTTTCCGTTTGAAGGGAATGTGAATTTTCAGATAGAAAACGGCCCGAGGCGCAAATTGGCGGCCATAGGACGCTTAAAGATCTTGTTATCCAGGGGGTCGGCCACATATTATGGAACGGTAGAATAAGGAAAATGTTTTCATGCAGATGATCGATCCCTTTGGACGGGAAGTGAACTACCTGCGCGTATCGGTGACCGACCGGTGCGACTATCGCTGTGTCTATTGCATGGCCGAGGACATGACCTTCCTGCCCAAGAAAGAGCTGCTGACGCTGGAGGAGCTGGACCGGCTGTGCAGTGCCTTTGTCGATCTAGGCACCCGGAAACTGCGCATCACCGGTGGCGAGCCGCTGGTCCGCCGCGACATCATGTGGCTGTTCCGCAGGCTGGGCCGCCATTTGGATAGCGGCGCGCTTGATGAGCTGACCGTGACCACCAATGGCAGCCAACTGGCCAAACATGCCACGGAACTATATGACATCGGCGTGCGCCGGATCAATGTTTCGCTGGATACCCTGGATGCCGACAAGTTTAAGGCAATCACCCGCTGGGGCCGCCTGGATCAGGTCCTGGATGGCATGGAAGCCGCCGCGAAAGCGGGATTGAAGATCAAATTGAACACTGTCGCGCTCAAAGGCGTGAACCAGGACGAGGTTCATCACCTGATCCGCTGGTGTGGCGAACAGGGCTTTGACCTCACCTTCATTGAAGCCATGCCCATGGGGGATCTCGGCATTGAAGACCGGCTGGACCAATTCTGGTCGCTGAAAGATGTGCGCCGTGAGATCGAGAGCCAATGGGCGCTCAACGAAAGCGACCATCGCACCGGCGGCCCGGCACGCTATGCCAATGTGGTCGAAACCGGTGCCCGGCTGGGCTTCATAACACCGCTTTCCCATAACTTCTGCGAATCCTGTAACCGGGTCCGCTTGACATGCACCGGTACGCTTTACATGTGCCTGGGCCAGGATGACGCCGCGGATTTGCGTGCACCGCTCCGCGCAGGCAATGATGACGAAGGGGTACGCACCGCCATCCTGGAAGCGATATCCAGAAAACCGGAAGGGCATGATTTTGTCCGGAACCGTCAGGAACGGAAAGCAGCAGGTGCCCGCCATATGAGCGTCACCGGCGGCTGAGACAGCCCCCTTTTAACCGTAAAAATTATAAGTTTCTTAATGATTTCGCGCTTTTATAGCGGTAGCGGGAGACGCTTGGATCTTTTCTACCGGGGAGGCGGATTTCATGTCCCTCAATATCGGAAGCCGTATTCTGGTTGCGGCGGCCCTGATTGTGATCGTCACATTCATTGCTTTCATCGTCTATTTCGATTTCAACCAGAGACGGGAAATCCTGAAAGACCTCCAGTCCGGTGTCGAGGAAACCGGCGCCCTGGCCACCACCAATATTTCCGGCTGGCTGGAAGGCCGTCAGCTTTTGGTCGAGAATATCGGTCAGAATATCGCCAACACCACCGATGCCGGTCAGGTGCGCCCTCTGGTGGACCGCAAAGTCTTGGCCGATAATTTCATGTTCAGTTATTTTGGCAGCAGCGAGGGGGACATGATCATGCACCCCGACGAGGCCCTGCCCGAAGGCTATGATCCGCGCAAACGCCCCTGGTACACCGATGCGGTGGCTGCCGGGGCCAGCACCCTGACCGAACCCTATGCAGATGCATCCACCGGTGGCCTGATCGTTACCATGGCAACCCCGGTTAAGGATGGCAGCACGGTCCGTGGTGTGGTTGGCGGCGACATCACCATCGATGTTCTGGCGGATATTGTCCGCACCATTGATTTGGGCGGGGTCGGCTATGCCTTCCTCGTCAATGACCAGGGCACGATCCTGGTTCATCCGGACAAGGACCTGACCCTTAAACCCATGACCGAGGCTTTCCCCGAAAACACTCCCACCGTGCGATATGGTTTGGACGGGTTTGATGACCAGGAGGGTGATCTGATGTTCGCCTTTTTCCCGGTGGAAGGATTGCCGTCTGTCAAATGGTCTCTGGGTTTCGCCATTGATCGGGAAAAAGCCTTTCACGCACTGGAAAACTTCCGCTTCACCGCCATTATCACTGCCGTTATTGCCGTCCTGGCCATTAACCTGGCACTGGGCATCCTGGTGCGGAACTGGGTTTCCACACCGGTGCGTGGCATGACTGGCGCCATGACCCGGCTGGCCGATGGCGATCTGGGCGTTGATATTCCGGGCACGAATAAAACCGACGAGATCGGGGCCATGGCCGCAGCCGTCCTGGTCTTCAAGAAAAACGCCGAGGAAGTGGAGCGTCTGGCCCAGGAAAACAAAGCCGCTAACGCCCGAGCTGAGGAAGAACGCCGGGCCGCCCTCAATCAGATGGCGGACAGTTTCGAGAAAACCGTGCTGACCATCGTGGAAACCGTGGCCCAGGCCGCTAATAATACCCAGCAGGTGGCCAGCCAGCTTTCCGACAGCGCCAACGAATCCTCCAACCGGGCGATCGCGGTCTCCAATGCAGCTGCGGAAACCACACAAAGCGTTCAGACCGTTGCCGCGGCAACAGAACAGCTATCTGCTGCCATCCGGGAGATCGGCGTCCAGGTCACCCAATCCATTAATATCGCCAGCGAGGCGGTTCAAAGCGTCCAGAAATCCGGTGGTACGGTTGGCAAACTGGCCGATGCCGCACAACGGATTGGCGAAGTGGTCGGCCTGATCCAGGACATTGCTGGGCAGACCAACCTGCTGGCCCTGAATGCCACCATTGAGGCCGCACGCGCCGGTGAGGCGGGCAAAGGCTTTGCTGTCGTTGCCAATGAGGTGAAATCCCTTGCGACCCAAACGGACAAGGCAACCGGCGACATCCAGTCCCAGGTGGAGGGCATTCAAACCTCATCCAACCAGTCAGTGGATGAGATCAAGGCCACCAGCGGCACGATCGAAAAGATTAATGAATATGCCAACGCCATTGCCGCCGCCGTTGAGGAACAAGGTGCCGCCACCCGGGAAATTGCCGACAGCGTGCAAAAAGCTGCCACAGGCACCCAGGAAGTATCCAGCAACGTCTCCGCGGTCACCGACGCCTCCTCCATGGTCAGCGCCGAAGCGGAGCGCCTGCTGGAATCATCATCAGAAATGCAGGCCCTGGCGGAAAAACTGAAAGGCGAGGTCCAGACCTTCCTGGCATCCGTCCGGCAGTGACCCCTGACTTGAGCGCCGGATCCCCGGGGCTCAATTCACCTTCGCTTCACGGGCCCGGATATCTTCGAGCGGACGCGCGCGGGTCATGCCCGCCTGATGGTGGCTCATCTTCCACCGGCCATCTTCACGGACAAAGATATTGGTCGCCAGCAGAAAATGGCCTTCGGAGACCTGCTCGAAACAGACCACATAGCCCAGATCGCCACTGACAAAGGCCTCAGAATTGGATGCTTTTGCCTGTGGCGGGTTTTCCAAAATGCTTTCCCAACTGGTCATCACCGCATCGCGCCCAAACAGCGGTTCCCATCCGGGATGGATACAACTGACCGGGAAGGTGTCGGCCCACAATGTTTCCATGGTGGCAAAATCGCCTTCTGCAAATGTCAGATAAAAGGCGTCATTGGCAAACAACAGCTCTGCACGGTCTTTGTCATTCATATGCCCTATCATCCCCTGCCTCTTTGCGCCCTCATCGCCTTATTGAAGCCCCATCCCGCTATTTCAGGAATATCTGATGGGTGGCTGTCAGGCCGTCACTGATGGTCACCGATTCAAATCCCATGGCCCAGACCATATCCAGGAAATTGAGATTTTCACTGCCCGGCGTTTCCCGGAACATCGGCGTCGTGCGTGCCATGGCGGTCATGATCGCCAACAAGGCGCGCATCCTGTAGAGGCTATTGTAACGACCTGAATCCAAACCAACAATGATCAGTTTTTTCGAGTCCTGCCCCTTGGCGAAAAGCGCATAATCCGGCGGATAAGGATGGCGCATTGACTGGCCCGTCACCGCAGTCACAAAGGCGATACGGGTAATCTTGCTGGCTTCGGCCAGGGTCTCAACAGGAGAATCATACAATTCCCGGGTTTGCGGGGCCGGGTAATAATAACCCACATAGCGGTCAATATCCTGCTGAGCGGCGGCCTGCCCGCTCACATAGGCCAGCAGAAATGCCAATACCCCCCCTATCATTTTACCACGCATACCCGATCCTTTTCCGCCTTACTGTTATTCGTCCCGTTCCAGGGGCATCAGTTGTTAATTGCCTCTGGCTTTGGCTCCAAAGCCTGTATAGCATTGCAATGCATAGAAAAGTAATACCTCGGACCTGATAAATACATGAGCGCGCAACGCGATACTGGCAAAATTGCCATTCTGGCCTCCGACACGGAAAAAGCCCAGCAAGCCCAGATCCGTCTGAGCGGGGACCTGGATCTTGTCGATCCTGCCGATGCCGACACCATTGTCGCCCTGGGAGGCGACGGTTTCATGCTGCATACATTGCGCGATTATGTCGGCACCGAAAAAGCCATCTATGGCATGAACCGGGGTACCATCGGCTTTTTGATGAATGAATATCATCCGGATCATTTCCTATCCCGGCTACGCCAGGCTCAGGCCTTCAACCTGCATCCACTGACCATGCAGGCCACCACCGTCAAGGGCGACGAGATCGAGGCCCATGCCATCAATGAGGTATCGCTCTTCCGTGAAACCCGGCAGGCGGCCCGGATCAACATCCGGATTGACGGCGTGGTCCGACTGCACAATCTGGTCTGCGACGGCGTGATCGTCGCGACACCGGCCGGTAGCACCGCATACAACTTATCGGCCCATGGCCCGATTCTCCCCTTTGGTTCCGGCGTTCTCGCGCTGACCCCGATCAGCCCGTTTCGACCGCGCCGCTGGCGCGGAGCATTGCTGCCACATAACGCCCGGATCGAATTTGAAATTCTGGAACATCTGAAACGCCCCGTAAGCGCCGTGGCCGATGATACGGAAGTGCGTGATATTGCCCTGGTCCGGGTTCACGAAAATCGTGAAACCAGTGTCACAATTCTGTTCGATCCGGAACATAATCTGGAGGAACGCATCCTCAAGGAACAATTCACCGCCTGAGCATATTGGGCTTGATCGGCGGCATGAATATACTAAAACCTAAGCCTCTATTGGGGTCGGCATAAAAGGGGCAAGAAACATGAGCAAAACCATGAAAATCTATCCGGTGATCCTGTCCGGCGGTTCCGGAACCCGATTGTGGCCGATGAGCCGCGCCCATTACCCCAAACAATTGCTGCCCATGGTCGGTGATAAAACCATGATCCAGGAAACCGCTGGCCGGTTTTCGGATGAAAAACGATTTCACCCCGTGATGGTGATCTCCAATGATCAGCATCGGTTCATGGTCGCAGAACAGTTGCAGGCCATGGATCAACCATGGTCCGACCTGATCCTGGAGCCGGTGGGCCGCAATACCGCCCCGGCTGCGGCCATTGCCGCCCTGCGCCTTTTGGAGGATGACGAAAACGCCGTCATGTGCCTGCTGCCGTCCGACCATGTGATCACCGATCTGCCCTCTTTCAACACCGCCTTGGAGAAAGCCGGCGCAGCCGCCGATGATGGCAGATTGGTTACTTTTGGCATGACCCCGACCCGGCCCGAGACCGGCTATGGCTATATCCGCCAGGGAAGTGCGCTTGGCGACGGCATTTTCCAGGTTGCTTCCTTCTTGGAAAAACCCAACAGGGAGACAGCTGAGGACCTGATTGCCGCAGGCGATGTCACCTGGAACAGCGGCATGTTCCTGCTGCCCTGCCGGATCTTCGTTGATGAGCTGGCAAAGTATCATCCCAACATGGTCGACGCCTGCCGCAATGCCTTGAAAAAAGCCCAACGGGATCTTGATTTCCTGAGGTTGGATAAAGAGAGCTTTGAGGCGTGCCCTTCGGATTCCATCGATTATGCGGTCATGGAAAAAACCGATCTGGCGGCCGTGGTGCCGGCCGAAATCGGCTGGAATGATGTCGGGGCCTGGCAGGCGCTGCGCGATGTCTCCCCCCTGGATGGCAAAGGCAATGCTGTGGTTGGCGATGTGATGCTGCATGACGTGTCCAACAGCTATATCCGATCTGATGACGGTTCCCTGATTGCAGCCATCGGCCTGGATGATGTCACCATCGTCACCACCCAGGATGCGGTTCTGGTATCCTCCAATGAAAAAGCCCAGGATGTGAAAGCCATCGTGGACCGTCTGAAAAAGGACAACCGGTCCGAAGCGGTTCATCACAAAACCGTCTATCGCCCCTGGGGTTCCTATCGCGACATGGATGAAGAGGAACGATTCCGGGTCAAGCGGATCATTGTCAAACCAGGTGAGGTTCTCTCCTTGCAGCGCCATCAGCACCGGTCCGAACATTGGATTATCGTGCGCGGCATCGCCAAGGTTACCAGTGGGGACAAAACCTTCCTGCTCAATGAAAATGAAAGCACCTACATTCCCAAACAAACCATCCACCGACTGGAAAATCCCGGCAAGATCCCGCTTCATATGATCGAGGTGCAGGTGGGCGAATATGTCGGCGAGGATGATATCGAGCGGCTGGAAGACACCTACGGACGGGTAGAATAAAAAGGGGCGGCCATCCTAAGCCGCCCGCCCGCGCTTTCCCCTACAGCAGTTTGGCACCACTGGTCGGCAATAGCACCGAATAGAGGCTGGTGGATGCGGTGATGAAGAGGCGGTTGCGTTTCATCCCACCAAAGCAGAGATTAGAAACAATTTCCGGCACCAGAATTTTGCCCACCAAGGTGCCATCGGCTTCATAACAATGAACCCCGTCCCAGGCGCTGGTCCAGATCCGGTCCCGGTCGTCGATCCGCAACCCATCGAACACACCGTTGGTACATTCTGCAAAAACATCGCCGCCCCCCAATGTGCCATCCGCCTGCACCTGAAATTTGCGGATATGCTTCTCATTGCTTGGATAACTGTTGCCGCAGGAATCAACGATATAAAGCGACTGCTCATCCAGAGAAAAAGCCAATCCGTTGGGCCGCTTAAAATCAGACGTGACCTGCATGATTTCACCTGTTTCCGGATCCAGGCGATAGACATGCTGGCCATCCAGTTCCCGTTCTGCCTTGAAACCTTCATAATCGGTTTCAATTCCATAGGCCGGGTCGGTAAACCAAACCGTGCCGTCGGATCGGACCACCACATCATTCGGGCTGTTGAAACGCCGCCCTTCATAACGATCCGCCAGCACAGTGATCGCCCCGTCATGCTCCTGACGGGTCACGCGCCTGGTGCCGTGCTCACAGCAAATCATACGACCCTGGCGGTCAAGTGTGCTGCCATTGGTATAATAGCCGCGACCGCTGCAATAATCACCCACAGCGCCGGTCAGTTCGTCCCAGCGAAGGCGGCGATCATTAGGAATATCACTCCAGACCAGACTGCGGGCCGCAGGCATGTAAACAGGCCCCTCCACCCATTTGCCGCCCGTCCATAGCTGCTCGACCGGCTCCAGCTGTTTTACACTGCGGGTAAAGCGTTCATCCAGGATCTCGTATCTTGCTTGTTTCATGATTGGCCTCTGTCACTTCATATTTTTTGCTATTGTTTTAGTAGCAATGAAGTCAGAGCCTATCTCGCTATTATTTTAATAGCAACACTTGGATCGTGGAAATTTTCTTGGTTAACGGCCTTCTTCCGCCGCCTGCTCATCCGCTTTCATCAAGGCATCCCCTGCCTCGCCATAAATACGGCCTTCGACGGATAATTCCAGGAAACGGATATAGTCCGCCTCATCGGTGATGCGCGCCTTCACCGCCTCAATCATGTCAAACGGTGAATTCACTGCCGTTTCCAGCTGGTATTTCTGGATGATGCCCATCATCTCCATGGTGACGGCATTCAACTTCTTCTTAATTTCGGTGAGACTGGGCATATCGGTCATTTCAACACCTTAAACATCTGTAATTTATAGGTTTCCATTGACCTCAGAGGCCATTCCGGGCCATCCTTTACCCATGGAGAGGTAAAAAACAACCGATTTCAGCCGAAAAGGAGTCGTCATGACCCGCTTTCTGGTCTCCGAGGAAAAACCCGATGGCTTCAAACTGGAAGACATTCTGAAGACCATCCGTAAAGATATTCTGATCCGGTGCGGACATATTGCCGATGACCACCGCATGGAAGCAGAACATGTGCTCAGCAACAATATCAAGATATTGCATCTGCTGGAACAGGCGATCCAACTGGCGGAGGATTCCACGCAAATCCTGGACAAGGCCTTTGGCCCCAGCCAAGCCAGCAAAGGCGGGCCGCCCCGGATCGGCACCGACCCGGCCGCGGATCTTGGCGGGAAATAAAAAAAAGGGAGGGCGAAAGCCCTCCCTTTCTTTTTCTGAAAACTCAGCCTATCAGTAGTTGGCGTCCGGCATGCTTTCTTTTTTCTTGGCCACATATTCTTCCAGGGCTTCTTTGACGCCCTCGTCGATGGCCGGCGCTTCATATTGGTTGAGCAGCTTTTTGTAATATTCGTTGGCACGCTCTTCCATGGTCTTGGAACCTTCGGATTCCCACTGTTCGAACGAGTTATTGTCCGCCAGCGGTGACCGGTAGAAGGCATTTTCAAAGTTTGCCTGGGTATGAGCACAACCCAGGAAATGGTTACCCGGACCAACTTCACGCAACGCATCCATCGCCTGGCCGTTCTCGGACATGTCCGGACCTTCCAGCAGACGCCCCATCATGGCAGCCTGATCGGCATCCATAACGAATTTCTCATAAGACATGGCCAAACCGCCTTCACACCAACCAGCTGTGTGCAGCATGAAGTTCACGCCGCCCAGCGCTGCGGTCTGCAATGTGTTCGCCGCTTCATAGGCCGCCTGCGCATCCGGGGTCTTGGAGGCATTCAGGCCGCCGCCGGAGCGGAACGGCACACCCAAACGGCGCGCCAGCTGGCCAGCGCCATAGAGCACCAAGGAAGGTTCCGGGGTGCCGAAGGTCGGTGCACCGGACTGCATGGAGATGGAGGACGCAAAGGTACCAAACACCACCGGTGCGCCCGGGCGCACCAGCTGGGTCAGGGCCATCCCGGCCTGAGCCTCGGCAAAGATCTGGGTCAGCGTACCGGCAACGGTCACAGGGCTCATGGCACCCGACAGGATGAATGGCGAAATCACACAAGCCTGGTTATTGCGCGCATAAACCTTCAACGCGCCCAGCATGGTATCGTCGAAAATCATCGGCGAGTTGGCGTTGATCAGGTTGATGACAACACAGTTCTGGTCGACAAACTCATCCCCGAACAGGATTTTACACATATCAACCGTGTCCTGGGCGCGTTCCGGCGCCGTGACAGAGCCCATGAACGGCTTGTCGGACAGGGTCATATGGGTGAGGTTCATATCCAGATGGCGTTTATTCACCGGCAGGTCGACCGGCTCACAAACGGTGCCTCCGGAATGGTGCAGACCGGGGCTCATGTAAGCCAGCTTCACGAAATTGCGGAAATCCTCAATGGTCGCATAGCGGCGGCCTTCATCCAGGTTGCGGATGAAAGGTGAACCATAGGCCGGCACCAGAACCGAATTGCCTTCACCGATCTTTACGGTGCGGGCAGGGTTGCGCGCATGCTGGGTAATGACGGAAGGCGCGGTCTTCTGGATGATCTGGCGCAGCATGCCGCGTTCAAAACGCACACGTTCACCCTGGACGTCGGCACCTGCCTCTTTCCAGATCTCCAGCGTTTCCGGATCGTCACGGAACTCGATACCGATTTCCTGCAAAACGGTATCGGCGTTATATTCGATTGTGGCGAGATGCTCTTCGTTGAACGGCTCGAAATAACCGATGCCGCGGGAAATGTAAGGTTTGAACGCCTTTGCGCCGCCGGATCTGGATGCCTGACGCGCGGCACGACCGCCTCCGCCTGCACCCCGTCCGCCACGACCACGCCGCCCCCGACCTTCTGTTTCCGCATCGCTCATTTATTAACCCTCCGGGCTTTATATATGGATTGTCTGGCACCAGCCATTTTCCGACTGATTGTCAGCCGTTATGCCCATAGTTCGCGACCGATACCCCCACAAACGCGACGCAGTTATCGCAAACGCGCGTCATCCCCAGCAAGACTGGCACCCATTGGGCAGATTGAGCCTATTTTTTCATATTGCGCGGTGCTTCATGCGACCATAATGTTCAGATCTAAACCTCTCTGCAAATGGAAGAAAAATGGACGCAAGCCGCTTCATCGACCACATGGCTGACATCGGCAAAGCCGATATCGGGATCGAGGAAAAAATCATGACTTGGCTGCAATTGCTGGCCGGCGTCCGCCAATCCATGCTGGGACAGGAAATGATCCGTCGCTATGGCCGTGTGGTGCAGGGCGGCCCCTTCAAAGGTATGAAACTGACTCTGGAAAATCCATCCACGTTCCACCTGATGGGCTTTTACGAAACACCCCTGCTGCCCCATCTGGAAGAATTGGCAAGCCGCCCATATGACCACATCATCAATCTCGGCAGCTCTTTCGGCTATTACGCCGTCGGCATGGCCCTGAGGATTCCGGAAGCGGATGTTGTGATCTATGAGATCGACGACAATATCCGCCAGATGTGCCGCGAAATGGCCGCATTAAACAATGTTGAAGATCGATTTGATTTCCGAGGCGCCGCGGAAGGGTCGGAGCTGGAAGCCTTCCAGGACGGTCGAAGCTTGATCATCTGCGATATAGAGGGTGCCGAAAAAACCATACTCGACCCACAACGCTATCCAGCGCTCACCGGGATGGACATACTGGTCGAACTTCACGATTGCATCGATGACAGTATTTCTGCTGAGTTAACACGGCGCTTTGAAAAAACCCACGACATTATAATTGCGGAAAACGACCGGATGACCATTGAATATCCGCCCCTTTTCAAGGAACTGGCCTCCATAGACCAGGTGATTGCCGCTTGGGACGGCCGCTCTGGCCCGACGCCCTGGGGCATCTTTACTGCCCGCTAAAACACAGAAACCAAGCGCAAACAGGCAACGGTTTCTCAGGCGTCGGCACGCGCGCGCACAAAGGCAATAAGCTCATCCGCCTCCAGCGGTTTGGAATAATAATATCCCTGCACCTGATCACATCCGAGCGTTTTGAGGATGTTGACATGATCCGCCGTTTCCACCCCTTCGGCAATCACCTTCATGCCAAAATTATGGGCCAGCGTGATGATCGTTTCTGCGATCACCGCATCGCCACGCCGTTCGGTCACATGTTTAATGAAGGACTGATCGATTTTGAGCACATCCACATCCAATTGCTGCATGTAGGAGAGCGAGGAATAACCCGTGCCGAAATCATCAATCGCCAACTCGACTCCAATTTGTTTTAACTGGGAAAAGATGGCAATTGCCTCCTGCACATCAACCATGATGACGCTTTCCGTCAATTCCAGCTTAAGCATACCGGCCGGGAGCCCGGTTTCCTCCAGGATCTGGGAAACTGTTTCCGGGAAATCACCGGCAAAGATCTGATGCATGGATACATTGACCGAAACAGGAACCCCATCCCAGCCATCTTCCATCCAGCGCATCATCTGGCAGCAGCATTCCCGCAGAATCCATTCTCCTGCTGCTACGATCAGGCCAGACCGCTCCATCTCCGGGATGAATTTATAAGGCGGAATGACCGTGCCATCCTGTTTGCGCCAGCGCATCAGGCCTTCCATACCGGATACTTTATCATTTTCCAGGCAGAATTGCGGCTGGTAATGAACAAACAGTTCGCCTTTGTCGATTGCCTTGCGCAGATCCGTCACCAATTCGGCCCGGGCCTGCACTTCTTCATCCATCTCTGCTTCATAATAACAGAAGGTATCACGGCCCATGTCCTTGGCACGTCGCAAGGCCAGCCAGGCATTGCGCATGATGCTCTCAGCCGTCGCCCTTGAGGCATTTCCCGCATTCAGGCGGGTGATGCCCAAAGTCACATGCAGCGGGATCGCGTAAGCCTCCACCTCCGAGACCATGTAAAGGGATTTCTGGAAAGACGCTACATCCAGGTCAATCGCATTTTCACCACCGGTCTTGAAGATATAGCCAAACTCATCGCCGGAAATACGGCAGACAACCACTGGGGAAGCGGCAACTCCGAGGCAATGATTGGCAAAATCCTTGAGAACAATATCGCCATTTTCCTGGCCGATCAGGTCATTGATATCATCGAAATGATCAAGGTCCGCATCAATCACCAGATATTCATCACCCTCATCCATATCATTGATCAGGGTCCGCAGCCGTTCCAGGAAAAGCGAACGGTTACCAAGCTTGGTCAGTTGATCCTGGAAGGCAAGCTTCCGGACATGCTGGAAGAGATCCACATTATCAAGGCCAATCACAGCATTTGCGCAAAAAACGTCCAAGAGCTGGCGCTCGGTGCCATCAAGCGGCCGTTCCAGCCCGACATAAATCACCAGATATCGTTTGCCCTGGGTTTTGAGATGAAAACAGGCATGGGCATTGTCAAAGACAGGGATCCCTTCCTCCAGCGCCTTACCGACCATTTCATGGACTGCCGGCGGCAAAGACTGATCCGCCAGCGCACCGGCGCAATTCCCAAGATCCCCCCGGCCGCACAAAATAATCGCCTGGTCATTTTCATCCCGAGCGACAATCAGGGCCTGCTGGTTGGATGGCAAGAAGGAAATCAAATGATCGCCCAGTCGGGATATGAACCCCTCCGCATCCCGATGCTGCATCAACTCGCCGGCACAGGTCATGATTTTTTCCAGGCCGCGGCGGTTATTGTTAATCTCGAACAGCTGTTCGAAGGACCGGAGCGCCGTGGTCACCGTGGTGAACAACTTTTCCTGCGTTAGTTCGGTCTTGGTCTTATAATCATTGATGTCATAGCGGGTGATCACTTCCCATTCCGGGGCGACACCGGGCTGGCCGGTGCGCAAGATAATCCGCACATCCTTATTATCCATTTCATTGCGGACAAATTCGATCAGACGCAGGCCAGCATCATCGGTTTCCATGACAACATCAAGCAGAATGACCGCGATATCGTCATTGTTACGCAGATGATCCTTAGCCTCATCCGCAGAATAGGCATGCAGCAATTCGATGGAATTGCCGCGATATTCGAAATCAGACAGAACAAAACGGGTGCTTGTGTGAATAGCCTCGTCATCGTCAACGACCAACAGGCGCCAATGATGCACATCCGCCTCATCTTCATCGGCGAAAAACTCATCGTCGATCAAGAAGTCGTCGTCGTCCGTCCTAATGGCTTGGCCTCCTGACATGTGCACTAACTCTTCTTATTATATTATCATTCTGACACTGACGGCCCGGCTGTTTCTCCGTCCCCGCCAGAACCAATGAGCCTATGGAAAACCGCACCCCTCTGGCAATCATTCCATATCAAATAGTGTTAGCCCTCATTCGTTAAAAAAAATATAACATCCCAATGCTTAACCCTTTCTGAGTCTATAGCATTCATTAGATTGTTTTCACACCAATTTTTCCCTGAAAAGACCGTCATTTGACGCAACGGACAGATAAAAACGACGTGTATTTTCCGATTGTTTTCCGTCTTGGTTTCGATATCACCGAAGCAAAGAGCGACAAATCACCCCGTCCTTCGCCAGCGGCAGGCGCATCTCGACCTATGATCACCCCGCTTTTGACAGGGCCCGTTCGCGCGGCAAGGTCACCCGGACGGTCACCCCCTCGCCCAGTTGACTCAAGATTTCCAAACGGCCGCCATGCTGTTCGACCATCGCCTTGACAATGGGGAGGCCCAGGCCAATCCCTTCATGCTGCCGGACCATCGCGGTTTCAACCTTGCCAAAGGGCTCCAGCACCGTGCCAATATTGTCCGGATCAATCCCAATGCCCGTATCCTGGACTTCCAAACAGGGACATCCACCCGCCCCCAGATAGGCACGAATAGTGATCACCCCGCCTTGCGGTGTGAACTTGATCGCATTGGATAACAGGTTCAGCAAAATCTGTTTCAGCCGGCGGTTATCGGCACGCAGCCACGGCATTTGCGGCTCGATTTCCGTTTTCAGTTTCAGATGCCGCTCGGAAGCACGCACCCGGATCATCTCCACGCAGCTTTGAATCATGTCCGAAATTTCGAATTCGGTTTCTTCCAATTCCATCGTGCCGGATTCAATCCGTGAAACATCGAGAATATCATTAATGATCGAGAGGAGGTAATTGCCGGAATCATGAATATCGCGCGCATAGCCCCGGTAGGCCTCATTGCCGATGGGCCCCAAAAACTCGTTCATCATCATATCCGAAAAACCGATGACCGCATTCAGCGGCGTGCGCAATTCGTGGCTCATGTTATTCAGGAATTCGGTCTTGGTCCGGTTGGCATAATCCGCCCGTTTTATTTCCTGTTCCAACTCTACTGTACGCTCGCGCACGCGCTCCTCCAGATGCGCCAGGGTATCCTGCAACGCCAGTTGGGCCTGGCGGCGTTCTTCAGCCTCCAAATGCAAATCCTGGTTCAATTTCTCCAAGTTGACCTGGGCATCCTTGATCTCGGTCACATCATAGGCCCAAAACAGGATGCAATCCTGGCCTTCATGATGGATCGGATCCCATGAGGTCAACACCCAGTATTCCCGCCCCGTCAGATCCCGCATCCGCATTTCACGCGATGCCACCCGTCCTTCGGTCCGCATTATTTCACGGAAAACCTCGCGTTGCTCTATTTCGACCCAGTGATCCAGGGTGGTCTGGCCCAGCAGGCTTTCCACGTCAGGATAACCGAACATGTCGGCACTACGCTGGTTGGCAAAAAGGATCTTGCCGCTAGCAACAGAGGAAATGCCCACCGCGATAGGGCTGGCATTCAAGATCCGGATCAGCCGCCGTTCATTTGCCTGCAGCAATTGCTGCTGATCATGAAGCTCGGTCACGTCGGAAAGAAACGCAAAAGAGCCGGTCACGGTGCCATCGGGAGCATAAAGGGCCGTTGCATGCACAACGGTGCGCAACAAGCTGCCGTCTTTCTTCAGATAGTCCATGGGAAAGGTGCGCCGTGACTGGGTTTCACGCATATTAATCCGCGCCACCAACTCTTCTTCCTGGCCGGGCGCGATGAAATCCATCGGCGTCTTGCCCATGATATCTTCACGATCCCGCCCAAACATCAGGCACAGCGATTCGTTCACATCCACCGTGCGCTTATTCTTATCGATCTGCCAATATCCCTGCTGGCTGGTCGCCAGGATCGACTGCAGGAAGGCCTCCCTTTCCTGCAACTTTTGCTCGGCTTTCTTTCGGGTGGTGATATCGTTAAAAACCGCGACAACCCCGCCATCTTCGGTCGGAGAGCGATAAACCTCCAGCACACCGCCCGGCACCCGGTCTTCATAGACCATCAAACCATCTTCCCGATAGGAACGTGCCCGGCGTCTCACAAGATCCTTTGTCAGCCCCGGCCCGTAGTCCCCACGGTCCGCACGGAACTGGAATATCTCTGTCAGATTGATCCCTGTCCTCACCATTTCATCGGGCAGCTGATACAATTCCCGGAAACGCCGGTTATAGGCAATCAGCGTCAGTTCCTGATCCACAACCATAAAACCGCCGGACATGCTGCCAAGCGCTGCTTGAAGGCGGTTCTCGCTGTCGCGCAAGGCCTTTTCGGTAGCATGCCGGGCCTCAATCTCTTGCTTAATCGCCTCGGTGCGCTCTTCAACCAGCTGTTCAAGACGATCCCGATGGCGGATCAGCTCTTCTTCATTCCGCTTCAGCGCCGTTACATCGTCAAAAAATCCGATAATGCCGATGACGTTGCCGGATTTATCGCGCAAGGGAGCCTTGCTGGAATCGATAATCCGGGTGCTGCCATCCGAGCCGCGAAATGGGCGGACTTTGTGAAGCGAGGGCCTGTTTTCCCGGATGACCTTGAGATCCGTCTCGACATAAAGCTCTGCATCCCCTGCCCCCCAGGCGAGATCCGCATCCTTCAGACCGATGATTTGATCCGGTGTACCGACACCCGCCGCCCGGGCAAAATTGAGATTGCAGCCAAGATAGCGGCCTTCGACATCTTTCCAATAGATATATTGCGGCGTGCTTTCCACCACCAGCTTCAGGAATTCATGGGAATTCACGTCCGCCGCAAGATTAGTGATGCTGCTTTCATCAATATTTATTGGAAAAGGGGCACAACTCTGATCGGAAGGCAACTGAGATGCAGCCGACAAGGCCCGCCCCTGCCGGAGATCAAGCAGTTCCTCAACCAATTCCGCCTTGGTTTTCCTCAGCAGGGATTTCCGCAGGTCATCCTCGGCCGTCATGAACTCCTCGAAACTGCAGGCTGCGGGCGATTATACCCGGCATCCGGAGATTAGCCCCCTTCCCAACATGTTAATGCCGGATCCTCCGGCCTTGCAACTCCCTTAGTCCACGATCAGGGTCGATCGGACCGGTTCCCGCTAACTGGATCAGCCGTTGCCCAGGATCTGCAGGATCGCACGCGATTGCTGACCGGCAATGGAAATAGAATTGATGCCCAGGGCCTGCCCCGTCTGGGCCGCAACCGTGTTAGCCGCTTCCTCATTCAAATCCGCCAGGGTCAGCTTATCGGCACCAGTTGTCAGGTTATTGACCTGCTCTTCCGTGAAGTTCAGCCGTTCTTGAAGCAAAGCCACATTGGATCCCAATGTCGCCGCCTGCCCCCGCAACCGGCTGATGCCCTGATCCAGAGCGGCAACAACATTATTGATCGCATTCGGATCCGACGCCGCCGCTGTGAAACTGCCGCCGGTCAACCCGAAAGCGGACGCATTGAAACTGCCGTCCGATTGAAAGGCCGCTACCGAAAATAAGCCATTTTGGGTATCCACCGCCGTGCCATCCAGATTTAGCCCGTTGACCTGCAGTTGCGAGGCGGTGCGGTTGTCAAAGGAGATATCGAGCCGGTTGTTACCGGCCAGCAGATTAACCCCGTTATAGGAAGCATCTTCCGCCAGGTTGGCAATCTGTTTGCCAATCTCGTTGAACTGTTCGGTCAGGGCACGCTGCTCGTCTGGGCTAGCGGATCGGGCGGCCTCAGCCAAACCTTTTAGCTGTTTGGTGAAACTATCAATGGCTTCAACACCGATATTGGCAACATTCAGCGCGCTGATCCCTTGATCCACCGACTGTTTCTTCTGCCCCAAATCCAGGGCCCGGTCAGTCAGCGCCTTTGCGATCTGAAAGGCACGCGGATCGTCGGTGATTTTATTCACCTTGCGCCCGGAGGACAGTGCCTCCTGCGCCTTGCCGGCAATTTTGGTGATTCGATTGACTGCCTGCAGGGATGCGTTGATCCCCGCGGACTTGGAAATATCACTCATCGTCTCTCTCCGTTCTGGAACCGGGAACACCCTTTCTGGCCGTCCCCGAGACGTTACTTCTCTCTCAACTGCATATGTTAGCACATCAAGGGAAAATGCCCAAGCATTGCCCGCTCTCTTCCGGATCAGCCAAATTGCGATTGAGCCGGAATGAACCACATGCTATCTACCCTGCCGATGGTTCCGCCGGGCCAGACGGCGAAGGCGGATGAAAAGGGAACATGGTGAGGCGTACCCATCAGGGACCAAAACCATGGCTGCCCCCGCAACTGTGAACGGCGAGCGCCTGCCCGCAATCCACTGGCCGGAAATTGGCTGGGAAGGAGGGTAGGAAGCATCAGACCCGTGAGCCAGGAGACCTGCCATTACATTTATAACTTCAACCGGACGGGGTGTTCCGGGAGGGCAGAATGGCACTTTACGAACGCATATTTTTCCATCAGCGCCGTGATCGGTTCCATCCGCCTTGCCGGACAGAATTCCTGCAAGTTAAGGACATGATCATGCGAAAAATCCTGCTGGCCTTTGCCGCCAGCCTCGCCTCACTGCCAGTGGCTGCCGAGACGGTATCTCTCAACAACTGTGGCCGCGACATTCATTTTGACGCCGCACCGGAAAAGGTCGTTTCCATCGGCCAGGCCGCAACCGAAATCCTCTATGCGCTCGATCTCGGTGACAAGGTTGCCGGCACAAGCGTCTGGTTCACCGACATCCTGCCGGAATTCAAGGCGGTTAATGATCGGGTTGAACGCATGGCTGACAATGACCCCAGTTTTGAGGCTGTGGTTGCCAAGCGGCCACAGTTGGTGGCCTCGCAATATGAATGGTATGTCGGCCCCAAAGGCACGGTCGGCACCAGACCCCAGTTCCATGAGCTTGGCATCCAGACCTATATCCTGCCCACGGATTGCGTCGGCAAGGATAATGCAACCGGCGGCGACGGCACCCGAAATGCCGCTTTCCATACCGGACTTATCCATCAGGGCATTCAAGAACTGGCTCAAATTTTCGGCATAGAGGAAAAAGGCGAGCGTCTGGTTGCCGACCTCCAACAGCGTGAGGCCGCCGCCCTCGCCAAGGTGGAGACGCTCAATCTCCGCGGTCTTTCCGCCGTATTCTGGTTCTCCAGCCCGGCGAAGATTGATGCCGATCCCTACGTTGCCGGCGGCAAGGGCGCGCCCGCCTATATCATGGACCGTCTGAACATCCGCAATGTGGTGGATACCGATGAAGAATGGCCGACGGTCGGCTGGGAGAGCATCGCCCGTGCCAACCCGAGCGTGATCGTGATCGCCCGGATGGAGCGCCGCAGGTTCCCGGCGGATGACTATCGAAAGAAACTGGAATTCCTGAAATCCGATCCGGTGACCAGCCAGATGGATGCCGTGAAGCATGATCGCATTATCATCATGGATGCCCATGCAATGGACCCGACCATCCGCACGATCGGGGCCATTGAGACCTTAGCGGAAAAGCTGCGGTCCTTTGGTCTGACCGGCTGACCCGGCTATGATGGCGATCTCGACAACCCGGTTTCCTGCCAGACGTCTAATCTGGGGCTTGCTGCCGCTTGCCTGCCTTGCCCTGTTGATGGCGTTTGCCATCGGTGCCGCGGTTGGCGAGACCGCCATTCCGCTTGCCACTATTTTCAAAACCATTGGCAACCGGCTCTTTGGGCTGGACTATCCCCTGGATCCTATTGATGCGGGTATCATCTGGAATTACCGGCTGAGCCGGGCGGCAGTGGCCGCCTGTGTCGGTGCCGCTCTGGCGGTTTCCGGAGTTATTTTGCAGACCCTGCTGCGCAACGCCCTGGCCGACCCCTATCTGCTGGGCATATCCGCTGGGGCTTCCACCGGGGCGGTGGCCGTGGCCATCCTCGGCATTGGCGGCGGCATGGTTTCATTGTCGCTGGGGGCCTTTGCCGGGGCTGCACTGGCCTTTATCCTAATCGCGCTGCTGGCCGGACGGGCGGGCAGCGGCCCGGCCCAGATCATCCTGGCCGGCATCGCCGGATCACAGCTGTTCAATGCCCTGACCTCGCTGATTGTGACTAAATCCGCCAATGCGGATCAGGCGCGCGGGATCATGTTTTGGATGCTTGGCAATCTAAGCGGTGTGCGCTGGGCGGATTTTCAACTGGCACTGCCGGCCACGGTTGCCGGCCTGTTAGCCTGTCTCTGGCACGCCCGTGCCCTGGACGGGTTTTCCTTTGGACGCGATTCCGCCGCGTCGCTCGGCATTCCCGTGCGCCGGGTTCAACTCATCCTGATCGGGATGGCGGCCTTCATGACTGCGGTCATGGTGAGCCTGGTCGGCTCGATCGGCTTTGTCGGGCTGGTGGTTCCTCATGCTGCCCGCATGATTGTCGGCACCAGGCATCTTCTGTTGCTGCCCACCTCGGCACTGACCGGTGCGCTTTTCCTGATCATGAGTGATGTCATTTCAAGAATTCTATTCGAGGGACAGGTGCTGCCCATCGGCGTTGTCACCGCCCTGATCGGCGCGCCCGCCTTTGCTTTGATCCTGATCCGCTACAGAAAGCCGCAATGATGATTGACGCCCGCAATGTCAGTTGGAACGCCGGTGCGAAACCCGTGCTGCACCCTTCCAGCCTTACCGTCCAGCCTGGCGAGACCCTTGGCCTGATCGGCCCCAATGGATCGGGCAAATCGACCTTGCTGCGCCTGCTGGCGGGATTGCGTGCAAGCCGCTCAGGCTCGGTTCGGCTGAATGGCAGGGATATGGCCAAGCTCCCCCGACGAGAGATCGCTAAGCAGATCGCCCTTGTGGAACAGCAGGCAGAAACTGCTGACCTTATTCGGGTCCGCCAGGTGGTGGAGTTGGGCCGCCTGCCCTATCTCAAAGCCCTCGGCCGGCAGTGTGGCACAGACCATGACGCGGTAACAAAGGCCCTGGATCGGGTGGAGATGATCCATATGGCCGACCGCTTCTGGCACACATTGTCCGGCGGTGAACGCCAGCGGGTCCATATCGCCCGCGCGCTGGCACAGGAACCGGCTTATCTGCTGCTGGATGAACCCACCAACCATCTCGACATCAAGCATCAGATCGGCATCTTGGGCCTAGTCAAAGCGCTCCCGCTGACCACCGTCATGGTCTTGCATGACCTCAATCATGCCATCCGCTACTGTGACCGGCTCGCACTCCTGCACGAGGGTAAAATCCTGGCCGCCGGCCCCGCAGAAAAGGTGCTGAGCCCTGCCCTGATCCGGCAGGTTTTTGAAGTTGATGCCCAGATTGAGCCAGGGGCGGATAAAGAAAATCCCACAATCCGTTTCAAAGCCAGAGCCGCATAAAAACCGCGCTTTCCAAGCAGTTTTCCATTTGCTATCAGAGATCCCGGACCGGCAACAACCCTTCCCACCAATGCCGTTTTGTTTTACAGTCGTATAAGTAACACCTGTTCGTCTCATTTATTCCCGACAATGGAGTCCCCATGGCAGAGGCCGAGAAGACCCAGCCGAAATTCCACCGCCTCGAAGCCGATGAACGACGGGAAGCCTTGATCAACGCCACCATCCGATGCCTGGCCAGGCTGGGTCCGCGCGCCACATCGGTGCGCGAGATTTGCGCGGAAGCGGGGGTATCACCGGGATTGCTGCGCCATTATTTTGAAGGCAAGGATGATCTGGTGGCCCAGGCCTATCTGCATCTCACATCAAAACTGAACGAACGGGTGGAGAGTTTTCTGCTGGATCAGGCACAGCCGCCTGAATCACGGCTGGAACAACTGTTCTTGCATATCCTGACCGAAGAATGGGTCTCCGATGAAATCCTGGGGGTTTGGGTCGCTTTCTGGAGTTTGCAGCGCAGTGATGAGCGCCTGTCAAACCTGCACCGGGTCTATAACCGCGAATTCAGAGACCTGATTGGCAAAGTGCTTGAGGAGTTAGCCGCGGAACGGGAAATCAAGACCAATATCCGCCTGGCTGCGATCAGTCTGTCCTCCCTGCTCGACGGTTTATGGCTGGAACTTTGCCTGGATCCAGACGGATTTTCAGCCCAGGAAGGCATCGCTATCTGCCGGAGTTGGCTGGACGGTTTCCTGGGACGTGATGTGCATGACGGCATGCGCAACGCCAAGGCCTGATCCCCCACCCCATCAAACCATTGATATAAATCTATTTTCCCACTTTCCTTTTCCCTGAAGGAAAAATAAGCCTGCTTGCCTCTTGCATCCGCGACCGGCTTTATTATACGCTCGTACAAATACAAAAACGAGGACAGAACGGATCTGGCCATACCGGTCAAATAACAGGGAGCTATCAAGACAATGATCAAGAAGAGCCTTAAACTTGCACTGGGTGCAATGATTGCCATGACGCCCGTCTATCTGGCGGAAGCCGGTGAGACCCTGGACAGGGTCATGAAGAATAAACAGCTGGTGCTGTCTTCCGACGCCGCCTACCCGCCGCAATCCTTCCTCAATGACGAAAATGAGATGGATGGCTTTGATGTGGATGTGGCCAAGGAAATCGCCAAGCGCATGGGCGTTGAGCTGACTATCATCACGCCGGCCTGGGAAGTGATCACCGCCGGTAACTGGAACGGTCGCTGGGATCTGTCGGTCGGATCCATGACGCCGACCAAGGAACGCGCCGAAGTGCTGAGCTTCCCGGCGGTTTATTATTATACCCCTGCCTCTTTCGCCGTGCATAAAGATTCCGGCGCAGGCTCGCTGGATGATCTGAACGGCAAGACCATCGGGGTTTGCGGCGGCTGCACCTACGATGCCTATATGGACAAAAATCTGGTGATTGATGCCGAAGGCGTACCGGCCTTTGATTATCAGGTCTCCGCCGGCGAAAAACGCACATATGAGACCGACACGAATGCCTTTGACGATCTGCGCCTGGGCGACGGGAAACGCCTGGACGCGGTGCTCTCTGCCCTGCCGACCCTGCAGGAAGCCATGAAAAACGGCTATCCGTTCAAGACTGTTGGCAAACCGGTCTTTTATGAGCCGCTGGCCATTGCCACCGACAAGGGCGATCCGGAATTTGATGCCAAGATCAAAGAGATTGTCGCCGCCATGAAATCGGACGGTACCATGAAGACGCTGTCTGAAAAATGGTATGGCGTCGATTATACCAGCACCAATTAATCGGTGAAGCCTGGATATCGGCATGAGTATCACTGATACATTGTCTGGCGAACGGCCACGCCCCACGTGGCTGTTCGTCTTTCTGATCGCCTCCGCCCTGTTCGTCGTGATTGATTTCCGGGGCACCGGCCTGGAAAGCCTGGTCGCCGGTCTGACCGGGCCAGAGACAGCCTCCGGGACTGTTGGCATGTTGCTGACCGGCATTCTGGTGGGCGGCCTGTTTACCGCAAATGCCTATGCTATCAGCAGAATGCCGCATCTGTTCCAGGTCTGGATCACCTGGGCGGAACTGCTTGTTTTGTTTCTTGCCTTTTTCTGGTCCTTCGATCTTTCCTATGAATTCATCGAGAAAAAGATCACATTCCTGCTGGGCGGGGCCTGGACCACCATCTATATATCGGTGATATCCATCATCCTCGCCAGCGCCATTGCCATGGCCGGAGCCTTGGCACGGCTTTCCGATAATGGCTTTGCCTATGGATGTGCCACCTTCTACACTTCCTTTTTCCGGGGCCTGCCGCTCCTGATGCAGCTTTACCTGGTCTATATCGGGCTGCCGCAGATGGGGTTTGTCATTGACCCCATTCCTGCCGGGATCATCGCACTATCGCTTTGTTATGGCGCCTATATGGCGGAGATTTTCCGCGCCGGTATCCAGGGCGTCCCGGAAGGCCAGCGCGAGGCAGCCGCGGCCCTTGGCCTGCATAAGGGCCTGACCTTTCGTAAAATTGTGCTGCCGCAGGCCATGAAGCTGATTGTGCCGCCGACCGGCAACCAGTTCATCGCCATGCTCAAAGACAGCTCACTTGTATCCGTGGTTGGGGTCTGGGATCTGACCTACCGGGCCAAAACGGCGGGCCGCGCAGAATTCAAGCATTTGGAGATGCTGATCACAGCCGCCCTGATCTATTGGCTGCTGACCATTGTGCTGGAGATTGTCCAGTCCAAGATCGAGGCCCATTACGGCAAGGGCGACATTCGCTAAGCGGCTTAGACACCTAATAGCCCCTGGAAACGGGGCAGACCGAAAACCCTTCATATCCACCCCGTTTCCAGCCGCTTTCTGAAATTATTTCAGATTTTCATAAAATTTGTTATAATTGTTATTGGGAGAGGCTCCGGAGTAATGCAGGAGCATCATTAATGACAAACAAGACCGAGCCGGCTGTTGACCTCATGCCATCCATGAGGGCTCTGTGCACCGCCTCCGAAAACAGAGACCGCAACAACCTGATTATCAAACGATTCCGGGCGGTTGTGGATCGTGAACTGGATGCGCTGAAACTATCTGGACTGATCGACGATCATGAGGATACCGGCGATGTATTACAGGCCATCTTAGAAAACAGGCTGAAACCGTTACAACAGTCAACGGGCCTGAGAAATACCTGTAAAACGCGTATTCACTAATATTTAACCTACTATGTGTTAAAGAAGGATTTGTGAGGTTTTCCAGCCCATTGCAAGAGGCTGGAAGATGAGACAGACAGTATTGGGGGAACAATGGCTGCTACTGCAAAATACGAATCTTCCGTGGAAACACCCCTGCCGCAACCGGCCCAGGCCTATCTTGTCCGGGACGAGGTGATCCGCGATTTCAAGGAAAAACTTTTTGGTGATCTCAGCACGCTTGAGGATGAAGGCAAACTCCAAGATGCTGAAGAAACCCTGGATATGTTAGCCACCATTCTCGATCACCGGCTTCTCTGACGTCCGCTGATCCAAAAGAAGAAACAAGAATGCCCCCAGCAGGAACTGGGTGGCAAGCCACCAGCTTTGCCAGATGCTAAAGCTGAAATTTCCCATGACCACAATCATAAGAAGGGTTGGGAAAGCCGCCCGCATGCCAGCCGGCCCCAACCTTTTTTCAATGTTTTTAAAAACCGTGACCAGCAGGCCACAGAACAGAACCGCGCCAATCATGCCGGTTTCCAGCAGGATTTGGAGACCAAGATTATGGGGATGCAGGGGCATGATCGCAGGTTTGATTCCCGCAAGATACTCCCGCCATACCCCATGGGTCTGATAGATTTCCGGCAAAGATTCTAATGTTGCGACTTGTCCTTCGCCAAAGAAACGGGCGCTGCCCAACCCATGCCCGGCCCAGAAAGCCTGGTCCACCAGGCCACGGGCAAAATCCCAGATCGCCAGGCGATGCAGCAAGGAGGGCGGGAACGGCACGCCAGCCTCCAACAGCGGCGCCAGATTTTGCGGCGTCAGGACAAAGGGCATGACCAGCAGCAACAACCCAGCCAGCAGGCTGAGCGCCAAGAAACCTGATCGAGGGGCCAGACGGATCAGGACGGCGCCCGCCAATGCAACCGGCAGGGCCAGTTTGGCCGCATGCATGATTGAGGGATGCAGCAAAACACCAACCCCACATAACCCGACCAGCAGCGCCAGGCGGTGACGCTGCTGATGCCAGGCGGCAAATCCCAGCATCACGGACAGGATTAATATGATCGAGGAGCCGGGCTTCAGCATATTCGACACATACCCCTCGCCCTTCCATTGGCTGTAGAATTCCGATATGCCCAGTCCGGTTGCGAGGTCGGCCAGCAGAAAAGCGGCCGCAACGAAATAGCCCGCCACAAGCAGGCTCAGCAGGCTTCGCCCACCGCCAAAGGCACCGCCAGGAAGACAAAACAGCAAAAAGGCCAGCGGCAAGCCGATCAGGAACTTCATGATCCTGTCGCCGATCAATTGCGGTTGATCAGCCCATATCCACCCCAAAGCCGCCCAGCCGAGATAAAGCCCAACCGCAGCCAGGATGCCCGCAAAGACAATCCAGCCATGCCGGTTTGGCCGTGCCAACGGCAGGGAGAGCAGCGCCATCAACATGAACAGGATGGATGCCTGGACCGGCGCCCATAGGAACAATGGTGCAGACAGCGTCAGCAGGACCGACAGGCCCGCGATAGCCGCTTTTCTTGCCGGACCGGATTGCAGGATCGGAATCATCTCACCCCAGAGACAGATTGGAACATGTCGCCAAAATGACATGATCGTCATTTTAAATCACGTCTTTTCAATAAGATCACCGTTTCCGCTGGTCTCACCACCCGCCAGAGCCCCCGAACGGGAAAAACACTGCCTTCCCCTTGACCGGAACCTTACGCACAGGGCTAATTAGGGGCACATTTTTTTGACCATCCAAGGATACCGGCAACCATGACCCTCTCCAGCGAACAGGAACTCAACGACCTGAAAGCGATCGGCCGCATTGTCGCCCGCACGCTTCAGGCCATGGGACAGGCGCTGGAACCGGGGATGACCACCAGGGAACTGGACGATTTGGGCCGGAAAATACTGGAAGAAGCCGGGGCGCAATCCGCGCCGGAACTGATGTATGATTTTCCCGGCTGCACCTGCATCAGCGTCAATGAAGAGGTGGCCCATGGCATTCCCGGCGACCGGGTGATCCAGGCGGGCGACCTGGTCAATATTGATGTATCAGCCGCCAAGAACGGCCTGTTTGCCGATACCGGGGCCTCTTTCCCCGTTCCGCCTGTACGGCCGGAGATTGAGAAACTCTGCCGGGACGGACGCAAGGCGATGTGGACCGGCCTGAAACAGGCCAAGGCCAACAAGCCATTGGCCCGGATCGGGCAGGAAATCGGAAAATTCGCCGAAAAGAACGGTTATACCCTGGTCAAGAACCTGGCCAGCCATGGTGTCGGCCACAGCCTGCATGAAGACCCGCGCGAGATTGCCACCTGGCCGGACCCAACCGAAAAGCGGATTATCAATGAAGGGCTGGTTTTCACCATCGAACCCTTCTTGTCCATGGGGGCCGACTGGGCGGAAACCATGGGCGATGACGATCCCTGGACGCTTTATTCCGACCCTTGTGCGCCCACTGTCCAATATGAACATACGGTGGTCGCGACCAAAAAAGGGCCGTTGGTGATCACGGTAACGGCCTGACGCTTATGCCCGTCATCGATGATGTGACCGGGGCGACCCTGGTCGCCCCGAAAGCCCAGCTGAATTTCCTGCATAGCGGCAGTCGCCTTGTGCCATCTGATCTAACGGCCTTTGAGGCCTATCTGAAAGTGACAGAGAAACAGCCCTGGCTGATCCGACAATCCTTTGTGATCCGGGATTTTATTTGCCGTTTGATGGATATCGAGACAATCGGCGGCTTTCAGGAACCACGCCCGGCATATGCCCCGGCTCCCGGCGGCAAACTGGACTTCTTTGATGTGGTAGAAAGTACTGAAAAGCGTTTGGTCCTGGCCGCACCCGACCGGCATCTCAATGTCTATACCTGTTTTCACCTAAGCCGGAATGCAGATGGCAGCCAACGTTTGACCATCACGTCATCGGTTAAGACCTTCAATCTTTTCGGCAGGTTATACATGTTGCCCGTGGCACCGGGGCATAAATTGATTGTCCGCCAGATGCTCAAGCGTTTTGACCAGGACTAAGGCTTGCGCCTATCAGGGCTTCGGGAAATGCTGCATCATCGGTGATTGATCAACACAGCCACTGCCTTTGCCGCGCACGGCAGAGACCATACCGTCCTTGCCCAACATCACGGATACCTCACAGGTCATCCGCTGATAGCGGTCTTTTCCCACCGGCAGATCCGCCTGCCCTTCATATTGCAGCAGTTTCTTGCCATCGCTGAGCAAGGCCTCATCGCGCGGCACGCCCCAGGCCACCAACAGTTTGTCATGGCTGTGCCCGATCCAGTTGCCGACCACTTTGTTGAATGCGGAGGCCCCGACATCCCCGTAATCCTGCTGCGGGGAAGAAACGCAGCCCGCCGCCAGAACCAGCGGCAGCAAAAGGAATGTCTGTTTGAGTTTCATAAAAAATTCTCCCGCCTTAAATCGCCCGGTTCCTATGATAAACAGGGCAGGCCTAAACTGGTCTTGCGGGCCGGGGCTTTCAATCAGATAAAAAAGGCAATTTTGAGGCATTCCCCCCGTCTGCGCCTGATTTCGAGCCCCTGTTCGATGCGGTTTAATCCCTCTGGCTTGATACCGGGCCACAGGGCTATCCGGCTGAACAGATCAAAAAGATCCGCTGCCCGGCCCTGGTCCTGGTGGAGTTGCTGGCAACAGCCGAATTCATGGAAACCGCCTATTGCGCCCACGAGCTGCATGTGGAATGGCCGGAAATCTTCGCTGCCGCCGCGCGACGCTTTCTAAGCCGGGAACACTGAATAAGCCAAAAAAAGGAAATGGTGCGGGCGGCCGGACTTGAACCGGCACGATCAAAAGATCGACAGATTTTAAGTCTGTTGCGTCTACCAATTTCGCCACGCCCGCGTGACGGCCAACCTAACGACGGGCGGGCCGGGTGGCAAGCGCCCTGATGGCCTGCCGGTGATGTTTTTTTCGATCTTTGGCGAAAGAGGGTTAATTGCCTTCCAATGCGCCTGGGGTTGGGCCGGTGGGGGCGGGTTCAACGCGATCCGTCTCCTCAGGCACGGTTTCCAACGGCACAGCATCCACCTGGGCAGGTTCCGCCGGTATAGGCAGGGCCAGGGGCGGTGTTTCAGACGGTGTCACCACGGGCGCGCCGTTCACGGTCTGGCCGGAATTTTCAAACAATTGCATGAACCGTTCATACCCGAGCCCCAGTACCGCCGCCACCATGGCCAGCACGATCATGGCCAACAGCAACTGCCAGAAAGCCTTGGAACCGCCCTTGTCCCGGCGGCGGCGCCGACGGTTTTCGCCGGTCACAAACGGGGTTCCCAGCTCCTTTCCCATCACAATCAGCGGCGTGGTGCCGCCCAAAGTGTCGCCGCGATCCATTTTGATCTGCCGGGAACGTGTCATCTTGTTTCTCCATTATCGCACGTTATCATGATGTTAGCGCCAGAACCGGCGTTTAAGACCCATCGCCTGCCAAGATACATCGGCAAGCAAGGCGAAAATGCGGCAACTTTTAGAAGATCGTGGGATGATGCCTAAAAGAACGGCAAAAACCGACAAGGGGACCCTCTGATGAATTTGACCGATCAGATCAGTATCGCAGTCGCGCTGGCCGGTATGGCGATATTGTTCCTGATTTTCCGCAATCGCGAATCCCGCCCGGGCAGCGCCCGGCGCAATATCGTGATTCTGCTAGCCATTGCCGTGACCATGGCGGTTCTGTTTGGTTTAGGGGGTATTACCGGGTCAGACTGACCCGGTCAATCAAAGCTTCTCCTGGCCTTTGGCCATTTCACATTGGCCGCCTTTGGCATCAATCAGGACCATAGCCGCCTCGCCCGCCCGGTCCAGCATTTCCGGGTCCGACCCGCGCAGGACCAGGGACAATCGATATTCCCCGCGTTTCTGGGCCGGGTAGCTGCCAATCTCTACATCCGGATATTCGGCCTGGATGTTGCCAAGCCCGGCAGCGATCTCGCCTTCCGGCAGGCTGGAAAAGACCGTCCGGCTATGCAGGATGTCACCACCTTTCAGGGTCGGCAGAATGGTCTCCAGCATGGCATGCATGATTTTGGGCACACCGGCCATCACATGGACATTGCCAATCCGGAAGCCGGGCGCGCCCGAGACCGGATTATCGATCAGGTCCGCCCCTTCGGGCGTCATGGCCATGCGGGCGCGGGCCTCATTGATCTCTACACCCAGATTATCGTAATGGGCCACCAGACGGGCATAGGCCTCTTCATGGCGGGTCAATGGAAGATCAAAAGCCTTTGCCACCGATTCGGCCGTGATGTCATCATGGGTCGGACCAATCCCCCCGGTGGTGAAAACATAGGTATTTCTGGATCTTAGCGCATTGACCGCCTCAATGATGGCGGCTTGGTTATCAGGCACAACACGGGCTTCCGCCAGGCGAATCCCCCGGCTTTCAAGCTGTTCGGCAATATGGGAGAGATTCACATCCTGGGTCCGCCCGGACAAAATCTCGTTGCCGATCACCACCAAAGCGGCGGTCACGATCCCTACATCACCGGAAACATCCGTCATCTTGCATCCTGTCTGTTTTTGTAAATCCCGCACCCTATTCTACTTGCTGCGGCCCATAGTAGATAGCCCCAATCAGGATAGTTTCAACTCGTTAACATCTTCTTTCCTGACATTTTCGTGACCCGATGCCCGGAAAGCGCCATTGGCAAATCACGGATTTTACAGCAAAATAGCCGGATCGTCAGGATCAGGGCATGCACCGCCCCGGCCCACGGGACAGCCAAGGCAAGGACAGCGCGGAAGGGGAGAGCAAGCATTTATCCGGGCAAGTTCGTGGAACGGGCATTTATTTTGCCATCCCTTATCGACAGATCCCCCGGACAATCCCATATGGCACCCCATGCCCGGCGGCCGAGACCAACCGGATGCAGCATGGACAAAAACAACAAACCCCGTGAAACAGCGGGTAACGGAATGCATCCCGGTCAGGATGGCTTCTGCTTTCAGTAGGGAAAGGCAAGGCAAAGCGTGGAACGCTCACTTTTCAAATTCATCTGGCGCTACAGCAAAACCCAACAAATCGCCACATTGCTGCTGATTGCCATTTCACTTCCCTTTCTCTATCTGTCCCTGGATCTTCCCAAGACCATCGTGAACAAGGCAATCGGCGGCGAGGGCGGCACGTATCAGCTGTTCCAGCTGGATTTCCTTGGCCCCGAGCCCTTCCTTGATATTCCGCTGGAACAGTTGGAATATCTCTTCACGCTATGCGGCCTGTTCCTGGCGCTGGTTTGCATAAACGGTGCTTTCAAATACCGGATCAATGTCCTGAAAGGCGTGATGGGCGAGCGGATGTTGCGCCGGATCCGCTATATGCTGCTGGAACGCTCGCTGCGCTTTCCCCTGCCCCATTTCCAGAAATTATCGTCAGGCGAGATCGTCACCATGGTCAATGCGGAGGTGGAACCCCTGGCGGGTTTCTTCGGCGATGCTTTTGCCCTGCTGGCCTTCCAGGGCGGAACCTTCCTGACCCTGATGGTTTTCATGTTCGTCCAGGACCCTCTGCTGGGGCTTGCTGCCTTTATTTCGATCCCGGTGCAGGGCTATGTGATCCCCAAGCTGCAGATGAAGATCAACCTGCTGGCCAAGGAACGCGTCTTGCAGGTCAGGCTGCTGTCGAACCGGATCAACGAAGTCATCGGCGGGGTTGAGGATGTCCATGCCCATGACCATTCCAAATACGCCCTGGCCGAACTGAGCCGCAGGCTGGGCAAGATCTTCTGGATCCGGTTCGAGATTTATAACCGCAAATTCTTCATGAAGTTTCTGAACAACTTCATCGGCCAGATGACGCCCTTCTTCTTCTATTCCATCGGCGGTTATCTGGTGATTCAGGGCGAATTGACATTCGGGGCGCTGGTGGCGGTCCTGGCCGCCTATAAGGATCTGGCGGCCCCCTGGAAAGAGCTGCTCAACTATTACCAGCGCCTGGCGGATTCACGCATTAAATACGAACAATTGCACGCCCAGTTCGTTCCGGAAGGCATGATGAGCGCCGACAAGCTTCTCGCCAGCCCCGAGGAGGTTCCGCATCTGGATGGTGATGTCGAAGTGAACGGCCTTTCCTACGTTGATGAAGACGGCCTGCGCCTGATCGACAATATCAGCTTCCGGATGGAGGCCCAATCAACCACCATGCTGACCTGCGTTTCCGGCAGCAGCCGGGATATTATTGCCCGTCTGATGGCCCGGCTGCTTACCCCGTCCCGGGGATCGATCACCTCAAACGGAATCAAATTTTCCGATCTTAATGAAGCGGTGACCGGCCAGCGGATCGGTTTCCTCTCCTCCTCCCCCGCATTTTTCAACAAGCCGATTGCCGACAATCTGTTCATGGGGATCTCGCAATCGATCCCGGAGGAAGAGGATGATGACCCGGAGCGCCGGAAAGAGCGCGAAGAGGCGGAAGCCTCCGGCAACAGCCTCCATAATGACCAGTTGGACTGGACCAACTATGCCCTGGCCGGGCAGCCCGGTTATGAGGAGCTGCGCCATCATACCGTGGATTTGCTGAAATCGGTTGAGCTGGATGTGGATTTCTTCGAATTGGGCCTGCGTCAGACCGCCAACCCGGAGAAAAACCCACTGCTGGCCGAAAATGTGCTCACCGCCCGCAACAAGATCCGGCGCTATCTGGATGAGCGCGGCATGTCGGATCTGGTCCGGAATTATGATTTCCTGTCCTATAACGATTACACGACGGTCGCGGAAAATATTCTGTTTGCCCGTCCGATCACCGATGATTTCAAGACCGAGAATTTGGCGTCGAACCCCATTATCACCGGCCTGCTGGACGAATTTGGCCTGACCGATGAATTCATCAATATCGGTAAGCTATGTGCGGAAACCATGGTCGAGATGTTTTCCGACATTCCCGCCGGCCATCCGTTTTTCGAACAATTCAGCTTTGTCGATGAGGACAGCCTGCCGGATCTGAAACTGATGGTCGGCAAGGCCAACAAAGACGGCATTGCGTCTCTGAGCGACGATCAGCGGCGCGCTCTGATGGGCCTGCCCTTCAAGCTGACCCCGCAGCGCCATCGTCTCGGCCTGATCGACAACCGGACCCAGACCCGCCTGCTGGCGGTGCGCCGGGCATTGCATGAACGCCATACGGACCTGATCGGCACCAGCCTGCAATTGTTTGATACCGGCAAATATAACGATGGTCTATCGATCCAGGAGAACATCCTGTTTGGCTGTATCGCTTATGGCCGGGCCGACGCCAATCAATTGATCCTGTCCGCCCTGACCGAGGTCTGTGACGAGCTGGATCTGAGGGAAGCCGTCATCCGCACCGCCTTTAATTTCGAAGTTGGTATCGGCGGCGCACGTTTGAACGCGGCCCAGCGGCAAAAGCTGGCCCTGGTGCGCAATATCCTCAAGAAACCGGATATCCTGATCATCAATGACGGGTTGAATGCGCTGGATGGCGAGGCGCAAAAACGCATTGCCGGCCGCCTGCCAGAGCTGTTTGACGCATCTATTCTCTGGATCGCCTCCACCGTGGTGCCGGGCCTTTCCTACAGCCAGCATCTGGAGCTGACCGGCGGGCAAATCAAGAGCGCGGATGAAGCTGCGGACCGGCAAAAGCAGGAAGCGGATGAACCGGAGGCAGCCCAGGATACCAGCGCGATGAATGATGAGGCCCAGATCCTCAAAACCCTGCCGCTCTTCTCCGAGCTGGAGGCTAACCGTTTGAAGCTTCTGGCCTTTACCGCGGAAAAGGTCAGCTACAAACCGGGCGAGATCATGGTGCGCCAGGGGGATGACGGCGATGCCGCCTATGTGATCCTGGATGGCGAGGCCGACGTGGTGCTGGAAGGGGAAAATGGCCAGGATACGGTGCTGTTCCAGTTGGGACGGGCCAAGATTGTCGGTGAACTGGCGCTCTTGTGTGATACACCGCGCACCGCCACCATCCGCGCGGTCAGCAACCTGAAGGCTTTGAAACTCAATAAGGAAGTCTTTGGGGAAATGGCCCGGCATGATGCCAATTTTGCCTTCCAGATGACCAAGGACCTGAGCCAGCGCCTGGTGAATACCACGGAAGAATTAAACGCAGTGCGCGGCGGGGATTAACCTAAACGGCTGCCGCCCGGGCCGGTTCATCCAGCGGCGCTTGCGAGACCGAAACGCCAAGCGCTGTGAGACCTGCCTTTTCCATCTCCCATCTCTCCGGAAAGGCGGTCATGACCGCAGGTTCCAGGATGGTGACCGCATAGTCGCGATTGAGGGCTCCGCGCGCGGTCAGCGCCACACAATAACAACCATCCAGACCGGCCAGATACAGCTGACCGACCTGATGTTCTGCCAGCCAGGCTTCCAGAGCCGGATTGGCAAAAGCATCTCCCCGGTCCTTCTCAAAATCCGCATCCGGGGTGAAGGCCAACCTGGCATCCAGATCCAACCCCGGACTGCCAGCCAGGCCCTCCGGCCCCATCAACGCCCTGGCGATCAATTTGGCCAGGGGTTTGCGTTGGACATTACGGACGGCAATCACCGGCATATCGATCGCACGAGCCTCGATCACCAAACGGTTAATCTCAGCGATGCCCTGCTCCACCACCTCCGGTTTCATCGAGTCTTTGCCGGTCTTGGCCGTGAAGTCCGTCTGAACATCAATCACCATCAGGGCCGCATTCGAACAGGCAGACCGATCGATCGCGGTTCTTTTGGTCGGGGTCATCATCTGCCGGACACCAAAAGCGGTATAAATCACCAGGAACAGGATAAACCCGCCTAACATCGATAAAACAAATGTCATTCCCTCCCCCTTTTCCTTGCTTCTCACCGGCCAGCCATGTCCCGGAAAAATCCATTCAAGGCCGCCTGCACCCGGATGAAGGCAGCAATCTCGCGGGAAGAAAAGCCTTGCGCGAAGGTCGCCATGGCGCGCAGTTCGCGCGCCCGGATCTCTTCAATCAGGTTGCGTCCCTGCGGGCTTAGCCGGTAATGATGACCATTCTTGCGCCGGGGATGGGGCAGCGCCTCCACCAGGGATTTTTCCTGCCCCTCGCCGAGCATTTTATGGACAAACTGCCGCTTTAACTGCAGCCGTGCCGTCAGTTCCGGCAGCGAGGCCTCACCTGTCAGCAACAACCCTTCCAATATGGCGCGCAGCCCCACCGTCAGCCCGGTTTCATCCAGCCCCGCCTCTACTGCCCCGGTGATGTGACGCAAGAGCGGCCTGGTCTGCTGAACCGCCTGATAAAGCGGTTCGATCATGTCTTGCCTGATATCGGTCATAGGATCATTGAAACGCTGAATGAAAATTTTGTCAATTGAATTGACAATAAAGACACGGCAACCGCTATTCAGCAGGAAAACGAATGATCATCCGCGTTCTGGAAATCCCCGTTTCAGTCCCTTGCGAATCCGCGCCTTGACCGAACCGGTATCCTCGCTTTCCAACGCCTCTTCCAACTGATACTGAACAGTTCCCTGCAGATCCGGAAACTGACAGGCCAGCAAATACAGGCCATTGTAACTCCAGGCCCGAATGAATTTCTGCTCTGCTTCAATGCCTTGTTTCAGGAATGCCTGAACCAGCGTTCTGGATCTCTCCGGCACATGAACATAATTCAGACTCTGCAGATAATGCAGCCGCGCTTCCCAATGCTGTTGCGCCACACCCGCCTGATGAAAAGCCAAAGCATCCACAGGCTCTAAATTCGCATCGCCCTGTTCCAGATGATGTTTCATCATCCAACTGGCACCGCGTTCCCGATCCGGCATGGCCATCAGAGCGACCAACAGCCCGGTCAGTTCCGCATGATCCCGCCAGTCCAGATAGATGGCTTTGATGGCATCCGCAGACTTCCCGTCCCAGTGCGCAATTTCTTCGGACAAAGCCTCAATTGCCTTTTTTCCACCGCCTACTGAACCTGCATTAGATAAACCGACCAGACCCACTGGCCCTCTTCTTCTTCCGTGGCCATGCCGTCCGGATCGGCTGGCTTGAACACCAGCCAGGTGGGGCCGCGCTGGCCGATCCCCAGGGGCTGCTCACCATCCTGGATCGCCAGGATCCATTCGTTGTCGGCACGCATCTCCGGCGTGATCTCAAACGTCCATCCATCTAGGGCTGTCACAGCAATGGTCGCATCCCGCGACACCCCGGCGGCTTTCAGCACATCATTGAGTTTCGGACCCCGCAGTCCGTAGGGCCGGGGCCAATCCTTGAAACCCACTTTAACATAGTCCAGCCCCAGATCCGCCAGCATGGACCGGTCAAATTCTGCAGCCTTTGAAAAGGTCTGGTCCTGTCCGTTGATGAAAGCGTCGCGTTTGGGCTGCAGCGCACCGCGATTGGCATTTTCCAACTGTCCGCCGATGGTCAGTATCACCATGCTTTTTGGCTTATCCAAAGCCAGGGCCGGTGTCCAAACAAGACCTGTCAGCAACAGAATCGCACTCAAGATCGCCTTCATATCCAACATACTCCCATGGATAACTTTCATTCGGATAAGAATGAAGAATAGAGAAAAACCAACGCATGCGATATTGACGTTAACGGCAACGGGTTAAAAAAAACGCCGGAGGCAAACCTCCGGCGTCTCATCATCTTATGATCTCAGGAAAGATCAGCCGATTTCGACATTAACCTTGAAGCCGCCTTTTTTGGCGTCCATGTCAAATTCGCCATCCTGGACAGCATAAAGCCATGCGGCAGATTTTTTCAGGCCGCCCAACGGATAGAGATGGCATTGTTTGATCAGGCAATCCGGGTCTTTGGCCACAGCAACCGCCAGATCGTGGGTCAGCTTGTCCGGCATGCGCACCGTCATCAGCTTGGCAATATTGGCCGCCTGGCGGGTCAACACCCGCATAGAAGCACCAATGCCACAGGCCTGGGCGTGCTTGATCAGGGTCTTGATGGTGGCCAGGCCCGGAATGCCGATATGGACCGGCAGTTCGTTGCCGTCTTCTTCACGGATCTTTTTGTCCCAGGCCAGAATCGGCTCTGCCTCAAAGCAGAATTGGGTCGCCAGATACATGCTCATGTCGGTGTTTTTCGCATAGGCGTTCTTTTCACGGATCGCCTTGGAAACATCGGCCGCCGGAATGTCGGGCGAGCCTTCCGGATGACCGGCAACACCCAGTTTCTTGATGCCGTATTTTTCAAACAACTGGGTTTCCAGCACCTGCATGGAGCAATGGAACTCACCAACCGGATTATCGACACCGCCACCGATCAGCAGCGCTTCTTCAACGCCAACCTCGCCCTGGAGCATTTTCAGATTGTCTTCCAGGAAAGCCTTGGACGGGATAGAGCGAGCCGCAAAATGCGGAACCGGGTTCATACCCTCATCACGCAGACGGCGCACCGTTTTAACCGTATCGGCAAAATCAGACCCCGGCAGGAAGGTCACATAGACCGTGGTGTCGGGACGCAGGATCTCACGGAAATCCTCTACTTTTGCCGCGCCGCCGGGGGTAACCTCGACGGTACAGGTCTTCATGAAATCGATGATCAGATCTTTATCAGTCATGTGACCGGACATCCTTGCATACTCCTAGAACCCAGATGCTAACTCTCTGATCCGGGTTTTAGCGGTTATTTCAGCTTTATGACAAAACGTCCGCGACCTTAACTAGCGCGTCGGCGTCGGCGGCGGCGACCACCGCCCTCGCCGTCATCTCCGCCATCGGAATCGCTCAGCACTTTTGGCTCCGGCATCTTCACCGCTTCCTTCAGATTCGGATAAGGCGCAGTTTTATGCGGGAAGGCCATGGATTCCACAAAATGATCCTGGAATTTCGCTTCGACTGCGGTCTCGATCTTTTCAATCTCAGCCACCAGCTTTTCAATCTCATAGCGCGCGCCCCGGTTCAAAAGTGCAATGCGCGCGCCCGTGCCTGCCGCGTTCCCGACAGACGCCACCATGTCCAGTTTGCAATCGGGGATCAGGCCCAAGACCATCGCATATTTGGCATCGATATGGCTGCCGAATGCACCGGCCAACACCACGCGTTCCACCGGCTTGCCCAGGCGGTCGACCAGCAGCTGGGCCCCGGCGTAAAGAGCGCCCTTGGCAAGCTGAATGGCACGCACATCAGCCTGGGTCACTCTGATTTCAGGCTCACCACGATGCAGAATATAAGAGAAGGTGCGCCCTTCCGGCACGATCCGGTCGGTTTTCGCCGCCATCGATCCGTCGATGATGCCATCCGCCGACAGGATGCCCGCCAGGAACATTTCCGCCAGCACTTCAATGATGCCGGACCCGCAAATGCCGGTGACACCGGTGCGCGCGGTTTCCTGCTCGAACATTTCTTCATCGGACCAGGAACCGGCCCCGATCACACGGAAACGCGGCTCCAGCGTTTCTGGATCAATGCGCACCCGTTCGATGGCGCCTGCCGCCGCACGCTGGCCGGAGGAAATCTGCGCCCCTTCCAGGGCCGGACCGGTCGGGCTTGAACAGGCCAACAGACGTTCTTTGTTGCCCAGCACAATCTCGGCATTGGTCCCAACATCCACCACCAGGGTTACTTCATCACGATATTGCGGCCCCTCCGCCAGAACCACTGAGGCCGCATCCGCGCCCACATGACCCGCGACGCATGGCAGGAAATAAGCCCGTGCGCCCGGGTTTACCGACACATCCAATTCGCTGGCCCAGACAGTCACGGAACCGTTGGTCGCAAGCGCAAAGGGGGCCCAGCCCAATTCAACCGGATTAATGCCCAGAATCAGATGATGCATGATGGGGTTGCCCACCAGAACCATTTCCAGAATGTCGGTCAAATCAATACCGGCTTCGGTCGCCGCCTGACCGGCCAGGAAATTCAGCGTTTCGCGCACCGCCTTCATCATTTCCTGTTCGCCGCCCGGATTCATCATCACATAGGAAACACGGCTCATCAGATCCTCACCAAAGCGGATCTGCGGGTTCATGGCCCCGACAGAGGAAACCACTTCACCGGTCTGCAAATCGGTCAGATGCACCGACATGGTGGTAGAGCCCACATCCACCGCCAGACCATAGGATTTTCCGTGGAAGCCCGGCCAGACATAAACCAGCTCACCATCATAGCGCACCGCCGCGGTGATCTTCCATTCGCCGTCGCGCAGCGCTTTTTGCAATTTCTGCATCACCGGCAGATCGGCACGGGTGACCTCGATATCCCATTGATCTTTCAGCGCTTCCTTCACGCGCTCCATATCACCGGTGGGTTTGTGCATATCGGGCTCTTCCACCTCGATATAATGCAGGCGCACCACGGGATCGATTTCGATATTGCGCACTTCGGCGCGCTTGCGCACCACCTGTTTATGAACCTGGCTGTCCGCTGGCACATCGACAACGATATCGCCTTGGATCGTGGTCGAGCAACTCAGCCGGCGGTCATCCTTCATGCCGCGTTTTTCGCGGTAGCGCGCTTCTTTCGCCCCGGCTTCAGAAAGATGCTCGGCCTTGCTTTTCATTTTGAATTTCGGGAAATCCCCGACCGACGGAGTCACCTGACAGCGTCCGCAGATGCCGCGCCCGCCGCAAACAGAATCGATATCCACGCCCAATTGGCGCGCGGCATCAAGAACCGGGGTGCCGACCGGGAATGACCCACGTTTCCCCGAAGGGGTGAAAACAACCAAAGCTTCTTCTGCGTTCAGCTCCGCTTTCTCGGACATGGGTCCTGCTCCTATTCGATTTTACCGGCCGCTTGTTTGTTTTTTAGCGCGGCCCTTTTGACAACATTGTTCCATTTACGACGGAACCGGACCCCCTGCCCATCCAGGAAGTCCGGCTCCTTACAAATCGTTTCCGGGCCGATAGACCGGCCCGGCAGGCCCGAGTTAGGCGGCCGGACGACGACGACGGCCACCGGAACGGCCACCGCGTGCACCGGAACCTTCCGGGGCCGGCTCACGGAATTTCTGGATCCATTTGGTGCAGTCTTTATCAACGCCGTTGATCACATCAGCACCCAGGATGGCGTTCATGTCTTCTTCATGCAGCGGGTTCATGATCGCAGACGTCATGCCGTATGCGGACGCCATGGACAGGAAAGCTGCGTTGATGCCGCGACGGTTCGGCAGGCCGAAGGAAATGTTGGACGCGCCACAGGTGGTGTTAACCTGCAGTTCTTCACGCAGACGACGGATCAATTCCAGGGCACCACGACCGGCGGAACCCAGCGCACCAATCGGCATGACCAGCGGATCGATCACGATGTCTTCTTTCGGGATGCCATAGTCAGCAGCACGCTCAACAATTTTCTTGGCAACTTCGTAACGCACATTCGGGTCTTCGGAAATACCGGTTTCGTCGTTGGAGATACCAACAACGGCACAGCCGTATTTCTTGACCATCGGCAGAACCACTTCCAGGCGATCTTCTTCGCCAGTCACGGAGTTCAGCAGGGCCTTACCTTTATAAACGCTCAACCCCTTTTCCAGGGCTTCGACGATGGAGCTATCGATGCAGAGCGGTACATCGGTCAGGGACTGGACCAGCTCGATGGTGTCGGCCAGAATCTGCGGCTCGTCAGCGAGCGGGATACCGGCATTCACGTCCAGAATATGGGCGCCTGCGGCAACCTGTGCCAAGGCGTCGGCCTTGACGGTTTCCATGTTGCCTTCTTTCATCTCCGCGGCCAGTTTCTTACGACCGGTCGGGTTGATGCGCTCGCCGATCACAGCAAACGGCTGGTCGAAACCGATGATGACTTCCTTGCTCGCAGAGCTGATGACGGTTCTGGTCATAGTGGACACGCCCTTTTCATATATCGCTGGTATTAAAAAATCTCTATTCAGACATTCACCCTTCCCGTCCATCCCGGACGGGACACCGCAACATCCGATACTGCCCTCTTATGCCTCGGGCCGGGGTGACGGGAATGCTTAGCCGCGCCGAAATCCATCCTGATCGCGTCATTGCGGCGCGATCGCGACAGGCGGCACGGCTATCGCATCTCGTTTTCCCGATCAAACCGCCTTTTCAAGCGCTTTGGCGGCCTTGATCTCCCGTTCAGCCTCATGGCCATCCGGGAAATGGGACCAGCTGGAAGCAGGCTCGAACCGGTCAACCGGACCTTCTTCCCGCACCCAGCTCTGCACCGGCCGCAAACCATCTTCGGCCAAATCGCGCAGAACCGAATCCAGCTGCTGGGTTTTGCCCGGCAAATCGCCACCACCAATCAGGTTGCAGGCCTCTTCCCGAATCCATTCGGCCAGTTGCTTGCCCTTGGCCGGATCGCCCGGACGATAGCGGATGATGCCGTCGGCCTGTTCCTGCACATGGCGGGAAAAATCCGTCACTTCACGGCCTTCTTGCAAATAGATCGGCGCTTCGGAATTCACGCTTGCCCGCGCCCGCCTTGCCGCGGTCAGCACCGGCTGGATCCGGCCGATCCCGGCCAGGCAGTCCAGCACGATGGCATCGGCCCCGCCGGAAAGCAGTCCCTGGACCTGGACATCCACCGCCGCTTCGATTTCGGCCGGGGTCGCGTTCCAGCCATCATCGCGGATCACGCCGAGGACAAAGCGCCGGCGGCCTTCGCCCGGGACAGAATCCACAGCCTTGGCGGCATTTTCAGCAGCCAGATGGTTCAGCACGAAGGCTTCATCCTGCAGGCCATATTGTTTCAGGGTCAGCGGCGATGCGGTCAGGGAATTGGTCCGCACCACATCGGCACCGGCCAGCAGATAGGCCAGATGGGCTTCACGCACCAGATCGGGCCTTGTCACGTTCAGAACGGAGAGGACCTTGTCCATCCCGTAGAAATCCCGCTTCATATCGGTGTCGGCATTGTCCAAAAGACGGCTAACGGAACCATCTGCGAGCAAGACACGTTGATTGAGAGCTTCTTTCACGGTGCGCATGTTATGCGGCCTCCTTCCGATTGGGTGTGATACCGAGGCTGTGGCAGACTGCCACGGCTTCCGGCACACGATTCAAAGTATAGAGATGGAAATCCTCGACGCCTTCCCGGCGTAGATTGCTGACCAGCTCAACAATGGTTGCGACAGCAACCGGGGTCACGGCGTCCGGACATTGGTCCAGCCCCGTGAACCGATCCTCCAGCCATTGCGGCACGCTTGCCCCGCAGGCTTTGGAGAAACGCTTGACCTGTTCGATGGATCGCACCGGCAGGATGCCCGGCACGATCGGTGCCGTGATCCCGGCCGCGGCAACGCGGTCGCGATAGCGCAGGAACAGGTCAGGATCGAAGAAATACTGGGTGATGGCACGGGTTGCACCGGCCTCAAACTTGCGTTTCAGATGGTCCAGCTCCGCATCCCAGCTAACCGATTTCGGATGGCGCTCAGGATAGGCCGAGACAGAAACCTCGAAATCCGCCACATCACGGATGATTTCGGTCAGCTCCGCCGCGCAGGCAATATCATCATCGCCGGCGGCATCACCACGAATCGCCACGATATGGCGCAGGCCTTTGTCCCACCAGCCGGACAACAGCTCACACACGCTTTCCCGGCTGTGGCCAGCGGCAGTCAGATGGGCCGCTAGATTGGGATGGTTGCGGTCCAGAAGCTTATCCACGATCCGTTCCGACCGGTCACGTTTGGAACCGCCCGCCCCATAGGTGACAGAGATGAAAGCCGGGTCATAGCCTTGCAAAATGCCCGCATCCCGCACCAGGGCATCATCCGCATCCACCAGATGCGGCGGAAAAATCTCGAAACTGATATTCAACTCGGACATCAGATAGCCCCTTTTTTGGCATTGCGTGCTTCAACGGATTGGGTGGCTTCCCACAGGGTCACGGTCAGCGGGCCACCTTCCATATGTTTGATCTCCGGATTTTCCAGTCCGGCATCCAGCATCCAGCCGACAACCTGGTCATCGGAAAAACCGGGCCAGCGATGGGCATGGCGACTGTGCAGTTCGGCCACGTTATGGGGCGCAAAATCCACCACCACCAGACGCCCGCCCGCTTCCAGCACACGGGCCGCCTCGCGCAGCGCCACCGCCGGTTCCTCGGCATAATGAAGAACCATATGCAAACAAGCCGCATCAAAGGAACCCGCATCATAAGGCAGCTGATACATATCGGCCTGGCGTACCTGGCAATGGGTCAGCTGAGCCCGATCAAGGGCCGAGCGCGCGATGGAGAGCATCTGTGGAGACTGATCAACCCCGGTGCCGGACTGGATATGGTCGCCCAACAGGCGCAGCACACTGCCCGTGCCGGTACCGATATCCAGCAGCCGCTGAACCGGGGCCTTGGCAAAAGCCGCCTGTACGGCGTCATTCACCTGACCTTCATCCACATGCAGCGCGCGGATGCGGCCCCAATCTTCAGCATTTCGGGTGAAATATTCCTCTGCAATGCGGGCGCGTTCCTGACGAATGCCTTCCAGCCGTTCCAGGTCGCGGGACACCACCGGGTCTTCCTCCGGGATCAGGTCGATCAGGTCGGCGGCCATCTGGGCGACCCGGTTGGCGGCACGTCCCCCGCCCGCAATCGGTGCCAGCTTATTGGCCAGCCGGTACCAGGCCCAGGTGCCTTCCTGATGGCGCTGCAACACGCCGGCTTCCACCATCAAACGCAGGTGACGGGAGACACGCGGCTGGCTCTGGCCCAGAATCTGGACCAGCTCGGAGACGGTCAATTCGGAATGCGCGCACAAGACCAGGATCCTGATCCGTGTTGGCTCCGCAATCGCCCGCATGCCCTGCAACAATTCTTCCATCTTCGTCACTCGTTTGTTGATCTCTGTTTTCTGCATATATAAAAATATCTTTATATGTGCATGTCAAGTGAAATTGTCGCTAAAAAGTGCCAAACGGTCGCTTTTGATAAATTGCGGCGCAGACCGGACAATACGCCTCAGCCCCGGTTCTTGCGCGCCACCAATTCCTTGGCGGTCTCCACAGCCACCGCCGCATCCCGGCAATAGGCATCCGCCCCGATTTCCATGGCAAATTCCTCATTCAGGGGC
Source organism: Aestuariispira insulae (assembly GCF_003385955.1). GTDB lineage: Bacteria > Pseudomonadota > Alphaproteobacteria > UBA8366 > Aestuariispiraceae > Aestuariispira > Aestuariispira insulae. The sequence goes on along the minus strand of NZ_QRDW01000002.1, from coordinate 292,226 downwards.
GCCCCGCCGACCAGCACGATATAATCCTGGCGGATCCCCTGTTCTTCCAGGGTGTCGATCACCACCTTCATATAGGGCATGGTCGTGGTCAGCAGCGCCGACATGCCGATGAAATCCGGTTTATGCTTTTCTATGGCTTCCAGGAATTCCTCAACATCGGTGTTGATGCCAAGATCGATCACCTCAAACCCGGCCCCTTCCATCATCATGCCGACCAAGTTTTTGCCGATATCATGAATGTCGCCTTTGACTGTGCCGATCACGATCTTACCCAATTGCGGCGCGCCAGAATCGATCAATAACGGCCGCAGAATCGCCATACCCGCCTTCATGGCATTGGCCGCCATCAGAACTTCCGGCACAAAGAGCACACCATCGCGGAAATCAATGCCGACGATGCGCATGCCCTCAACCAATCCCTTGGTCAGAATGTCATAGGGCTCCCAACCGCGTTTCAGGAAAATCTCGGTGGCTTCCGCAACTTCATCCGCAAGACCGTCATAAAGATCATCCCAAATCTGTTCGGTCAGCTCCTGATCATTCAGGTCATTGAGATCAAAATCATCATCTTCGGCCATGGCCTGCATTCCCTTTACCAAAACCGCGCCCATCGACGCAAAATCAATCATATAAAAATATCTTTATGTATTTATGTCAAATCCATTTTGACGCATTTTGAATATAGAAAGTCGCATTCGATTAAATGAACGTCGCTTTCCCCACCTAACCCAAGCGTCTCCACCACTCCGGCCAGTCACCGTCGGACCTGGTTTTTCTTAAGAGACAAACCTATTTCTGGCTTCGGCCGTATTTCCATGGGCAAATCCCGGCGCAACCGCTAAATAAGCCAGAAAGAAAAGGAAGGGGTTGAAATGACACAAACATCCAATTTGGTTGCCATGGCCGTTTTCGCGGCAGGCATAGGATATTCATCCGTAGGAACGGCAGAAACCGTTTCTGGATGGCAATCGACGCTGGGCCTGGATCACCCTTTGACCGGGAAAATCTGGCGGGTGGAGGATCAGAGTTTCGTCGGTGAAACCGCATTGGAATCGGAACTGAGAGACGCCGTTTTCATCCTGCTAGGGGAAATCCATGACAATCCCGACCATCATCGGCTGCAGGCACGCCTGACGGCAGCGGCCCTGAAAGACGGGCGCAAGGCGGCGGTAGCCTTTGAAATGATCGACGAGGCGCAGGAAGGCCACCTTATTCAGCATCTGCAAGACCGTCCCGGTGATGCCGTCGGCCTTGGCCCGGCAATCAGCTGGCAAAGCAGCGGCTGGCCGGATTGGGCGCTTTACCAGCCCATTGCCGAAGCCGCTCTGGCGCAAAATGTCAGGATCCTGCCCGCCAGCCTGGCGCGCCCTCAAATCAAGGCGATCTACACCGAGGGCACATCCAGCGCGCTTGGCGATGATCTCTACAACAATCTGGATATGGCTCGAAATCTTCCCGCCCCTGTCCAGGCGGCAAAGAAAGAAGAGATTATTGAGAGCCATTGCGGCCACCTGCCGGAGAGCATGGTCTCCCCCATGGTGGAGATCCAGACCGTCAAGGATGCCTATATGGCCCATGTGATGAATCTGGCCGACCGGGACAATGGCGGGGATGGGGCCATCCTGATCGCCGGCAGCGGTCATGTGCGCGCTGATTATGGCGTGCCCGAACATCTTCGCCGCCAGGCACCCGGCCGCACCATACTCACCATCGCCATGATCGAGATTCAGGAGGGCGAGCACAGCCCCGCCGCTTATGCTGGGCGCTTCAAATCTGAGACCGCGCCATTCGATTATCTCTGGTTCACCCCCAGGGTCGCGCGCGAGGATATGTGTGAGAAGTTCAAAAGCCAGATGAAGAAGATGGGCAAAACCGACCCGTCGCAATGAAGCAATGAAAAAGCCCCACCGGATCGGCGGGGCTTCAATTCACTTTGATATGGTTCGGAGCAATCAGGCTTCATTACCGCCATTGGCCACCAGCACCTTCAGGCGCTCATCATCATAGGCCGCTTCCAATTCAGCCGCCTTTTTGTCCGCTTCCGCCTGCAGGTCATCAGAGACCTCGACCGGATCGGCCTTTTTCCATTCGGCCAGATAATCTTCCGTGCCTCGGGCGTCGCCGCGCATGGCCGCGCGGTCGATGGCTTTTTCAAACCGCTCGTCCAGTACAACCTTCACCTGGTCGCGACGGCCTTTTTTCACGATCACCTGTGCCGGGATATCCCGCCAATAGACCACAATCAACTGTGCCATTTCATCTAACCCTTGTTCTGTTCTGATTGTTCATTTCGCGGCAGCGGCCATGAATGTGGCCAGCTCACCATAGCCTGTAAAGACCTTCCGGTAGGAAAGCTGCAGCTTTTCCGCCGCCTGCTCTGCAAGGTCATCAAGTTTCGGATCTTCCATCTGCGCCAGATAGACCAGACGCTTGTAATTGCCGAACATCAATTCGCGCATCTGCGGATATTTATTGAGCCCCATCCCCTCCATGATCAGCGAATCAAAATGCCGAACCATATAGTCGGTGAGGTAAAAGGTGCCTAACTCCTGTTCGGCGAGCGCGTCAAAATCCTGCTGCCCGGCATAGAAGGAATAACAATGCGGCCCGCCGATCCGCTCAACCCCCTCTTCTTCAATCATCTTGTCGATCAGGCCGCCGGTGCCGCAATCAGCATAGGCCACCAAGATGCGCGTATAGCGATCTTTGTTGGCGCGGATCTTTTCCCGCAGGCGCGGTGTGATCTGGTCGGGGGCGTTGTGGAGTTTTGCGGGCAGGCAGGTGATGGCCAGGTTTTGCCAGCCATTCAGCTTGATCACATCAAGGATCTCACGGGCAAGCGCCCCACAGGCGATCACCAGTGTTTTTGCCGTCTCCGGCAAAAATTCCGGGGACTCAGAGGTCCCCGGATCTTCGAATTCCTGTAAACCGGCAGTCATGGCCGATCCTTCAGAATTTGGTCAGCGCTTACGCGTTATGGCGACGCGCCATGTATTCTTTTGCCATTTCAACGGCAACAGCCGCGTCACGGCAATAAGCGTCAGCACCAACTTCGTTGGCGAATTCTTCGTTCAGCGGCGCACCACCAACGAGGACCACATAGTCATCGCGGATACCCTGCTCTTTCATGGTGTCGATGACAACCTTCATGTAAGGCATGGTGGTGGTCAGCAGGGCGGACATGCCCAGGATGTCCGGCTTATGCTCTTCCAGAGCGGCCAGATATTCTTCCACGGACTGGTTGATGCCGATGTCGATCACTTCGAAACCAGCGCCTTCCATCATCATGGAAACCAGGTTTTTGCCGATGTCGTGAATGTCGCCCTTCACAGTGCCGATCACCATTTTACCCTGCTGCGGCGCGCCGGATTCGGCGAGCAGCGGGCGCAGGATGGCCATGCCGGATTTCATGGAGTTGGCGGACATCAACACTTCCGGCACGAACAGGATGCCGTCACGGAAATCGACACCAACGATGCGCATGCCTTCAACCAGCGCTTCGGTCAGGACCTTATAAGGTGCCCAGCCGCGTTCCAGCAGGATTTTGGTGCCTTCAACGATCTCATCAGCCAGACCGTCATAAAGGTCATCCCACATCTGCTCGACAAGCTCTTGATCGTCCAAGTCGCGGAGGTCGAAATCTTCTTCGTCAGCCATTGGCTTCATCCAATTCCCAGTTGAGGTGGCTTGTTCTTGGGCAAGCGCACGAAATGTCTTGATACCTGACCCTGCTCCTATTCAGACCAAGGGTCTTGCCTGTATCCGGGTTAAATACTGTGCTACGGCGGTTCTCTCTCCACCAACTGCGACAGTGTTTTTCCCGGTCACGACATTACCATTCAAAGGTAAGGATTCCGCTAAGACAAGAATAATGTTTAGGAACAAGGGCTTATAATTCTAACCGGTCGGTTAGCGCTGTTCAGCATCAAGCCGCAGTTTTGCGTTTTCGCGTTCCGTGTCGCTCAGTTTGGCATCCAGGTCCCCCACCAGCTTCACCGCCTCATTGTCACCATGCCCCACCGCCTGGACCAGCCAGACCCAGGCCATGACGTTATCCTGTGCGACACCGCGCCCTTCCATATGCAGCATGCCCATGCGACGCATGGCCCGCGCCATGCCCTGTCGTGCCGCCATTTCCATATAGCGCGCAGCCTCTTCCAATTCACCGGTTCGATCCAGCAACAGCGACAGGTTATATTGCGCTTCCATCAGCCCCTGGTCCGCCGCCTTCCGAAAAGAAGATAATGCTTCGGCCCGGTCGGCTTCATCACCGCCCATCAGGAGGGTACCCAGGCGGAACTGGGCCGCGGCATAGCCGCCCGTCGCCGCTTTCCGGTACCAATCAATGGCCAGCGCCCGACTGTCTACGCCGTCCGACCGGCGAATCATGCCCCGTTCATGCAGATAGCCCAGGGTAAACTGGGCTTTAACATTGCCGGCATGCGCCTCTTTGCGATAGCGTTCGGCAATGAAATCATCCACAGGCTGATCGGCCTGTTGCGCCAAAAGAGGAGAGGGCAGCAGTAAAAATACAGCCACTGCCGCTATTCCCAATCCACGCAACCAATTCTCGGTCTTGCCGTTTGTCACTGCCATTTTTGTGCTTTCCGCTTAACTCGCGGAACTATATGGTAAATTTCATGAAAGGTCGAGCCATTAGCCACACAGGCTTTTGGCTGCGGTGTTATATATTTTGCCGGTGCCTATCAAACCGATAAATGGTGACCCTATGCGGCATAAGACAGCAAAAATCCGGATTTCCACCCGCTCTCTTGGATTATTATGCGCTTTAATCATGCTATTGGCGTCCTTCTTCGCGCAGGCGGAAGAAAAAGGCCCCCCCTGCATCGCCGCTGATGATCGGTCGGATCGCCAATGACGCCTCTTCGATGACCGCGTCCAACCTGTTGGCGAGTTTTTATCGGGAATTAGGCATTCCTGTTGTCTTCCGCGATTTCCCTGCCCGTCGTTCCCTGGTGATGGCCGGCCAGAATATGCTCGACGGCGAAACCATCCGAATCAAGGAAGTGGCGGAAGAATATCCTAACCTAATCGCGGTCCAGTCCCCGCTGATTTTCATCCGGGGACGATTATTCACCATTCAGGAAACCAGGAAGATTAACAGCCTGAAAGATGTCGCCGATCTGAATATTGGCGTTGTCCGTGGCATTCTCATTCACGAACAGATAACAGAAGGTTATCAACAGCGCTTTGCCAATAACCTGATATCCCTGTTCACCAACCTTGAAAAAGACAAGATCCAGATCGTTCTGGCGGAGGAGCTGGGCGGACAGCTTCAGATCCAGATGCATTTCCCGGATAGCGGCATCCATGCCGTCGGTGCCCCGGTTTATGAAAAACCCCTGTTTCATTACCTCAACCGCCGCCATAGGGATATCGCATTGCGGCTGGGTGAACTCATCGAGCGCTATCACCGTGAGGGCCGCTATGAAATGGCGCTGGAATCCGCCATGCAAACCACGGTGGAAAAACGCTTAAAGTAACTACGGCGACCACTTAAAATAGAGATTACCCCCAATTTTTAACAGCTGGTTAATCTTGTCTGACCTATGATATCGGCAAGCGGCGGCGTCGGAATATCCATGCCCGAACAAGCAATTGACCCCGGCATCCAGGGCAATACCGGGAAAGAAAGCCAGGTTACAGTCAAACCATGAAACTGAAACATCTTCTGGTCGCGTCATTCCTGGCCCTGTCCGGCATCCCCATGCTGTTGGGATTTCAATATCTGCAATCCCATATCGCGGAACAACAGCGCACCCAAATCGAAGACCGCCTGTCCGCCCTCTCCCAAATCGCCAAACGCCGCATCCAGGGTGCCATTGAGCGAGTCCAGGACAATACGGCCCTGATCACGAGCCGCACACAATTGCGGATCAGTCTCGACAAATATGTCACAACCGGCGACGCCCCGAGCCGAATGCGCATCACCCGCATTCTGACCGACACCTTCAAGAGCGCCGCCAAGGTAGAATCAATTAGCATCTTCTCTCCGGATGGAGAATTCATTGTGAGCGTCGGCAAAGTGCCAGCCTATGTAAATGACGGCCAGTTCGATGCTAAAAGATCCACCATCCGACTGACAAGAGAGCATGGACTGCATCTGGACAGTCTGACACCATTGATGCTGGACGGAAGGTTGGTTGGTCATCTGCTGGCCCGGTTCAGTGCACAATTCCTCCTTGATATGGTTGCCGACCGAGCGGGTCTGGGTGAGACCGGGGAATGGCTGTTTGCGGTCCGCGCGGAAAATGACGACGCGCTTTTTGCCGTGCCGCTTAAATATGACCCCAACGCCGCCTTCATCCGCCGCGTCGCCAGCGACCGGCTGGATGTGCCGATCACCCAGGCGATGCTGGGGCGTGAGATCATCATGCATGATGCGCCGGATTATGTGGAAAGGCCGGTTTTAGCCGCGACCCGCTATATCCCGGAACTGGACTGGGGTTTGGTTGCAAAAATCAACGAAGAGGAAGTGAACCAGAATATTGCGGATGCAAACCAGTTATTGACCATCGCCACCATGGTCACCGCCGGGATTGCCATCCTCCTCGGTATCCTGATTTCGCAATATATCGCCTTGCCGATCGACCAGTTACGCGAAAATGTGTTGCGGTTGAAGGCGGGTAATTTTAACCAAAAACCGATCTCGAAAGGATGGCATGAAGCGAAGGTCCTGTCCGAATCCTTTAACGACATGGCTCGAAGCCTGAAAGATCTGAATGAAAACCTGAACCAGAAAGTCATGGACCGGACCGAACAGCTGGATCAGGCCTATCAATCCCTGGAACGCAAAAATAAAGAACTGGACGAAGCTGCAGTACAGGCAAAAGCCGCCAGTCAGGCGAAATCCGATTTCCTGGCCAGCATGAGCCATGAAATCCGCACGCCAATGAATGGGATCATCGGCACAACCGGCCTGTTGCTCGATACGGATTTGAGCGACAAACAACGGGACTTTGCCAGGATCACCATGGAATCGGCCGAAGCCCTGCTGGACCTGATCAATGACATCCTGGATTTTTCCAAAATTGAGGCGGGGCGATTTGAACTTGAGGAAATCCCGTTTGATTTGAACAAGCTTTTGGAAAGCACGACCCATCTTCTGGTCCCCAAGGTGCATGAGAAAAATCTGGACCTGCTGATGCGGGCTCCCTCAGACCTGCCGCGTTATGTGATCGGTGATCCCAGCCGCATCCGCCAGATCCTGCTCAACCTGCTGGGCAATGCGATCAAATTCACCGAGACCGGGCATATTCTTCTCAAAATCGATGTGCCGGATCAAAATACGGAAACCGCCCGGATTGAATTTCATGTGGAAGATACCGGTATCGGCATCCCGGAAGATAAGCGGGATCAGATATTCACCAAATTCAGCCAGGCTGACAGCTCGACCACGCGCAAGTTTGGCGGTACCGGGCTTGGCCTGGCCATCTGCCAAAACCTGGCCAGCATGATGAAAGGCGAGATTAAGGTAGAAAGCACACCGGGCCAGGGATCCCGCTTTACCCTTGCAATCGAGCTTCTGCTTTCCAGCGCCCCTTATCCGCTTGAAGAAGCGTCTCTGGAAAGCTTGATGGGCCTAAAGGCTTTGGTGGTCGATGATAACGAAGTCTCACGTGATATCCTGAATGAACAGCTTGCCAAACTGGCAATCAACACAGACAGCGCCGATGGTCCCGAAGTGGCGCTGGATCTGATGAAAAAAGCCGCGGCGCAAAATGAGCCCTATGACCTGCTGCTCAGTGACCATAACATGCCCGGCATGTCAGGTGAGGAAATGGGCGCAATCATTGCCAGGGATTATGTTGAAAACTGCCCGCAGATGGTGCTCTTGACATCCGCACCGCGCAAGGGGGACGGCAAGCGCCTGGCCGAAATCGGCTTCAAGGGCTATCTGGTCAAACCGATCTTCCCCGGAGAAATCGCCGACCTGCTCTCAGCAATTTGGACCAACAAGGATAATCCGGAACTGGTCCGGCCTTTTAATCGGCATAACCTGCAACATCATTGCAGTCCGGCCACCATCCGCCCCAGCTTTTCCGGCAAACAGATCCTGTTGGTAGAAGACAATGCCATCAATCAGATGATTGCCAACAATATGCTGAAAATGTTTTCCTGCCTGATAACACCGGCCGGCAATGGTCTTGAGGCTGTTGAAGAGGTTCGAAAGCGGCAGTTCGATTTGATCCTGATGGATTGCCAGATGCCTGAGATGGATGGTTTTGAAGCCACCCGTGCAATACGGCAATATGAAAAGGAACAAGGTCTCTCACGCACACCGATCATAGCGGTCACCGCCAATGCCATGGCGGGCGACCGGGAGGAATGCCTGGCGGCCGGGATGGATGCCTATCTGCCCAAACCAATCCAGATTTCGGACTTGGAAAAAGCCCTGGCCCAATGGCTGTCCGATGACAACAAGGATCCAGTTAAGGACGATGGCAGCCACCAATCCGCCGAGCCGATCAATCCGCACGCCCTGCCGAAGGACGCCTCGGCAGCGGTGGGAAATGACGGACCGCCGGTGGATTTTTCCGCCATCGACCAACTGCGACAATATTTCGGGGATGAAGTGAATGGCCTGGTGGGGGACTTTATAACCTTTTCGGAAAACATCGCCGGTGAACTGGAAACCGCACTGGCATCCGGCGACGCCAAAGCATTTCGTTTCTCGGCTCATTCCATCAAGCCGGTCTGCGCCCAGATGGGGGCGGTCGGCCTCAAAGAACAGGCCCTGGTCCTGGAGACGATCGGCAAGGATAACCGGATGGAAGATGCTGACGAAGCGCTCGCCCGCTTCCTGGCGATGCGCGAAGAAGTCGTCCAGTCCTTGTCGGATTATCTGGAACAGGCCTGAAACCTGCCCTTCCAAAAAAAACCAAGGCCGCCTGATCAAGGCGGCCCTGGTGATCAAATAATCACATTCCTGAAACGCCTCAGCGCAGCGCCTCCAGGATGGTGCAGTAATTGGCAACGCCGGCACCGCCCATATTGTAGACACCGCCCAGCTTTGCATCCTTGACCTGGATGCCACCGGCCTCACCGCGCAGTTGCATGGCGCTCAACACATGCATGGAGACGCCGGTCGCCCCGATCGGATGGCCTTTGGATTTCAACCCGCCTGACGGGTTTACCGGCAATTTGCCATCCCGCTCGGTCCAGCCTTCGGCAATCGCCTTTTCACCTGCGCCCTTTTCCGTGAGCCCCATGGCTTCATATTGCATCAGTTCCGCAATGGTGAAACAGTCATGGGTCTCAACGAAGCTCAGATCATCAACCGTTGTACCGGCCATGGCATGGGCTTTTTCCCAGGCCTTGGCACAGCCATCCAGGAAGGTCATGTCGCGGCGGCTCATGGGCAGGAAATCGTTGAGATGCGCGCGGCCACGGATAACAACCGCCTTTTCATGGGCCAACGCCGTTTCAACATCGGTCAGAACCGCGGCTGCCGCGCCATCGGAAACCAAGGAACAGTCAGTGCGTTTCAGCGGGCCTGCGACGATCGGGTTTTTCTCGGAAATATCGCGGCAGAATTCAAAGCCCAGATCTTTTTGCATCTGCGCATAGGGATTGTCGCAGCCATTTTTGTGGTTCTTCGCGGCAATCCGGGCCAATGCATCGGATTTATCGCCATATTTCTGAAAATAGCCGCCTGCGATCTGGCCAAAGACACCGGCAAAACCGCCTTCGGTCTCGCCTTCTTCTTTCAAATAAGATGCCTGCAGCAGAATACCGCCGATTTCCGGCCCGGGTGTCGCTGTCATCTTTTCGACCCCGACCACCAGGACGCAGCGGCCCTGTTTCGCTTCAATGAAGTTCGCGCCCTGATGCATGGCAGCAGAGCCGGTGGCACAGGCGTTTTCAACACGGGTCGATGGCTTGAACCGAAGCCCTTCAATGCCATTAATCACCAGGGAAGAACCAAAATCCTGCTTGGAGAAGCCACCATTATACCAGCCCAGGTAAATGGCATCGATCTCTTCCGGGGAAACACCCGCATCCTTGATGGCGTCGCGCGCCACCCGGATCACCAGGCTCTCTACATCTTCCTCTTCCAATTTGCCGAATTTGCTGTGTGCCCAGCCAACCATACAGGCGGTCATATTCTTCTCTCCCGCATTCTATCTCAAATCCATGAAGGTTTCTCTGGGCAGATTTATAGCATTGCGCTGCACTGCACCAAAACGAAATCAACGTAAACTTAACGTAAACGTAAACTTATCGAAGAGAGATCGATAGCGCCGCTTTCTTGAACGGCCTATTCCGGTGAGGCATTTGCGACATCCACCGCGGCGGGCGGCTGTTTTTCCATGGTATCCGGCAACGCGACACGGTAAATCGGCTGGGGTTCGTCAAAGCCTTTTAATTCAAAATTGCCCAGCGATTCAAAGCCATACCCTTTGCCCCGGCACATTTCACGGACAATGCCGGAAACCGCGATTTCGCCATCGCCCGCGTGATTGAGCACCCGAGCCGCCATATTGACCGGTGTGCCAAAAATGTCTCCGTCCTCATGAATAGGTTCGCCGGCACTAATGCCGGCGCGCACGCCAAAAGACAATTCAGGCATCGCAGCCCGGAAGCGCGCAAAGCCTTTTTGCATGGCCAGCGCTGATTCGACCGATTCCGCCACGCCGGGGAATGAGGCCATAATTCCGTCGCCGGTATGTTTGATTTCACGGCCGTTATGAAACCGCAGGCATTCCCGGACAATCTCATTATGGGCACGCACCACCTTCATCAACCATTCATCGCCCTTGCTCTGCTGCTGAGAGGTAGAATCGACAATATCCGTAAACAGGACCGCCACAAATTTGTTCACGGCCTGCTCTTCCTCGCCCGATCCGGCCTCTCTGGCCTGGCCGCCACTGGGCACGACAGAATGGTCTGTCGGCTTCTTTTCCGCAGGCGGCGGCGGTGTACGCCAGGCTTTCATCGCATCAATCAGGCCGCTTTCCGCCCCTTCGTCATTAATGCGCCAATTGGCCGCCCGGCGACCGGCGGCATACATGCCGAAATAGCGCTCATCCAGCAGATATTCATCCACATTCAAACAGAAACCGCGCGCCTGGCTATTGTCGATGCCAAGCTTTTGCACATTCTCGACCAGCGCCTCCATGCCTTCTTCTTTGGAGACACGACAGCAAAATGCCATCGGCTCGGCAAAGCCGGCCAGGAACAGGATCATGCCAAACCGGACATAGGCGTCATTGAGCACCGTATGGCCCAGTTTGCTTTCCGCTTCTGTGACAATTCGTTTTAGTTCCCGGTTCAACGGGGCCTTGCCAGTAACCGGCCCGTCATCCCGGCCCTTCATGCTGTCGGGCACATCTTCGAAATCCGCCACCGATTTGACTTCATCAGCGCTGGCAAACGGGTTGCTGGGAACCGGGGCGGCACTCGCCGCCGTCTGGCCCGAAGACTGGGCGCTGCTGATCCCCGCCTCTTCCATAACGGCAGCAGCCACTTTTTCTTCCGGCGTCGCGGCTTGTACGGGCTGCCCTTCCATATTCAGACCACTGTCGCCATCCTTGTTCGGTTGGTAAACGCTGACATATTCCCGCGCCTCTCCCGGTATTTCAGGAATATCCGGCATGCCCGGCATATCCATCCGGCGTTTCACCCGTTTGACCCCGGCCCCTTCCTGAATGATCCGTTTCAGCCGTGGCAGGAAAAAGGCTAGGAAGGTCATGCCAAAGGTCACCGCCAAAATGCCCATGGCCAGGGTGCGTCCGATCATATTGCCGCCGAACATCTGGAGAATCATGAACACAATCGCGGTCAACAGCGTTGCTGCAAAGCTTGCGGTGAAAAAGGAAATCGCCAGCTTGATCACATCAACGCCCTGGGGCACTTCCTGATAATCCGGCTGGGACGGCGGAGACGGCACGCAGGGATCTGCCGTGCCATCTGGCACCTGGCGCAAAGCCGGATCATTCTGGGCGCGCTCCGCTTCGATCTGGGCGCGCTGTTCAGCCTGAAACTTTTTCTCTTTTTCCGCAGCATCCTTGGCCGCGTTGGCCGCAGCAGAACCAGGCGGGGCATTTTTGACCGTTTTGCCGCCGGGGCCACCACCGGAAATACTGCTTACATTGGGTTTGGATTTCAGCTGCGGTGAATGGTAGATGACCGACTCGACCGATTCGTTGCTGTGCGAATTATAGGCCTCGCGCACAACGCAGGCCCCCTGCATATGCCCTTCTTTTTCAAGCGACTTGGCCTCTTCCACAGCCTCTTCCCGCTTTTCACCATTATAGCTTGCCTGCAGGTGCCAGCGGCCATCCTGCATGTAGTAAACTTCATAATTGGTCGAACGGCTGGACAATTCCGCCTCTCACGTTCGTTGAAGGACACAAATTCGATTCAACAAAACAGTTACTTAATCTATCTAGTACGAATTCGCTTCCAACGCACGGGGATTCCGCAATTTGCAAATTCAAAAGCAGGCCCCGACATTGTCAGCCGGGTCTCATCTTAACGGCAAATTCTTTACAACATATTGTCGAAAAGGGAAAAATGATACGCTCAAAAGGGTCTGAGCCGGTCAGTCCTGTTTTTCTTCCGGCAGGCGCATCCAGGACTGTGGGATCAGGCGCACCGCGACCTTATCCGCCTCAAGTTGCTTCCCCGACGCCATGGCCTCACGCCATCGGTCCAAGCGCACCAACGCCAAGCCGTTTCGGCCTGCACGAGAACGGATTTCCGCTATCTCCCGGCCATCCGCCATGATCACATCAACCTCTTCGAACAGGTCATCCTCCGCTTCAAACGGGAGAAGTCGTTTTTTTACCAAGCCACGATATTTCATGCGGGCGGTCAGTTCCTGCCCCATGTAACAGCCCTTCTGGAAGTCGACCCCGCCAAGCTCCTCAAAACCGTTTTCCAGCAAGGTTGCCTTTTCCACCGACATATCACGGCTGCCATCGGGCAATCCCAAGCCAATGCGTGCGCGCTCATATTGATCCAGGCCCCCTTGCTCCAAACCTGAATCACGGAAAAACAGCTCAAGTTTCACCGGATCGCCAACAGCCCGAAGACCGACAGTGGCAAGCCTGGGATCTACATAGATCACACCGCCGGGAATCGTTTTTGCCGCACCGGCAGTCCCCGGCAGGCCAAACAGGGCCGGATCCCCATCCGGCAATACATAAGCCGCCACATTCTGGCCGATATTCAAATCAATCTCGGCCCGCAACTTATAACGCCTCAGGCGTTGCCCCAGATCCATCAGGCGACCCGCTTCGCAATCCAGCCAGAATATGCCGTCATGATCGGTCATGAAAAAATCATGCAGAAACTTTCCCTGCGGTGTCAGCAGCGCCGCCCAGATCGCATGGTCCGCCCCACAGGCCGCCACATCATTGGTGACCAGCCCCTGAAGGAACGCGAGACGATCCTTGCCGGCAACGGTGATGATACCGCGCCCGTCAAGGCGGACATAGTGGCCCGTTGACATGCCTGTCTCCATCATAGTGTTTTTTATTCTTATCCCAGCAGAGTTAAGCATCGCGCCTGTGGTTGGCAAGACCCGGCAGAGCGGCTATATCCAACAAAGCCAAGCAAAAAGTTCCAGGAAACCGTTTCCCGCCCATGCGCATCCTGTTCATCTCATCCAACCGTATTGGGGACGCTGTCTTGTCCACCGGCCTGCTGTCCCATTTGCAGGGCCGGCATCCGGATGCCCGCTTCACCATAGCCTGCGGGCCGGTTTCCGCCCCCTTGTTCGGCGGCCTGCCGGGCCTGGAAAAGATCATCATCATGCGCAAGCGGCGCTATTCCCGGCATTGGTTCGACCTCTGGCGGCAGACGGTCATGACAAGATGGGATCTGGTCGTGGATCTGCGCCGGTCGGCCATCTCTTATCTGCTTCCGGCGGGCAGGCGCGCGATCCAGCCAAAGGATCACGGCCCCCTGCACCGGGTGGAACTGCTGGCCAGCACCCTTGGCCTGAAAGAAACCCCGCCTGCGCCGGTGCTGTGGTTCAACCGGCCGCATCTGGAGCTGGCGGAAAAACTCATGCCTGCGGACAAGCCGGTCCTGGCCGTTGGCCCGACCGCAAATTGGGCCGGAAAAATCTGGCCGGCCGAGAAATTTGCCGACCTGATCACCCGCCTGACCGGGGATGACGGCCCGCTTTCCGGCGCGCATGTGGCCGTTTTTGGCGCACCGAACGAACGCCTGCAGGCCAATCCGGTTTTGCGCGCCATTCCAAAAGACCGGCGGATCGACCTGGTCGGCAAGATCGATCTGCTGACGGCCGCGGCCTGCATGGAAAAAGCCGCCCTTTATGTGGGCAACGATTCCGGCCTGATGCACATGGCCGCCGCTGTGGGCGTGCCGACCCTCGGGCTGTTCGGCCCGTCCCGGACAGAGCATTATGCCCCCTGGGGTCCCCATTGCGCCTTTGTCCGCACGCCGGAAGCTTATGAGGAACTGGTCGGCGGCCCCGGCTATGACCACCGGAATGCCGAAACCATGATGACCTCGCTTTCTGTTGAGACGGTGGCCGACGCCGCGATCGCCCTGATGAATGCCCCGGAAGGAAAAGCAGGACTGGCATGAGCAAGAAATTATCCGCCCTGGTTGTCGCCCATAACGAAGAAAAGCAGCTGGCTGCCTGCCTGGAAACCTTGCGCTTTGCAGACGAGCTGGTCGTGGTTCTGGACAAATGCACCGATGGCAGCAAAGAAATCGCCGAGCGATTTGGCGCCATCACGATAGAAGGCTCCTGGCCAATCGAAGGCCATCGCCGCAACACCGGCCTGGATGCAAGCAGTGGCGACTGGATTTTGGAACTGGATGCCGACGAGCGGGTGACAGACGCCCTGGCCGATGAAATACGCACCACAATCAACAAATATGATGATGGTTATTTCCTGGTACCGTTTGACAATTATATCGGGGACCACCGGGTCCGCTATGGCTGGGGGGCCTCCTGGGGGGTCAGCGCCGCTCCGAGGCTGAGCGCCCGCGGCGCCAAACGCTGGGGGGACCAGCGTATTCATCCGGCCCTGACCCTCAAGGGACCGAAACGGATGCTCAGCGGCCGAATAGATCATTATGTCGACCGCAATATCACCGACATGCTGAAACGCCTGGATAGCTATTCCACCGCCAAGGCGCGTGATCTGCGGGAAAATCCCGACGGTATCGGTTATGCCCGCAATATCCGCCGCATGTTCTCGCGTTTTTTCAAATGCTATGTCAGCCGGAAGGGATATCGGGAAGGTAAATACGGGTTCCTGATCGCGTTGATGGCCGCACTTTATCCAATCCTGTCCTATCTCAAAGCTCAGTTGGAGGATGAATGACCCGTGTCCTCCAGATGATGGCCGGATCCGCCATGGGCGGTGCAGAAGGTTTTTTCATGCGCCTGGTCCCGGCGTTGCATCGCGCGGGCCTGGATCAGAAAGCCGTGATCCGAACCCATCGCATGCGCGCAGAGATTCTGACAGAAAGTGGCGTTCCCTTTACCGAGATGCGGTTTGGCGGACGGCTTGATTTTGCCACCGGCTGGAAACTGAAACAGGTCATCCGGGATTACCAGCCGGACCTGGTCCTGGGTTGGATGAGCCGTGCGGCCCGATTTGTGCCAAAGGGCTATCATGTCAACGTGGCGCGCCTGGGCGGCTATTATGACTTGAAATACTACAGGACCTGCAAACATCTGATCGGCAATACCCAGGATATCTGTGACTATCTGATCCGGGAGGGCTGGCCAAAGGATAACGTTTGGCATCTACCGAACTTTGTCGACAATACCCGCATGCCGCCGCAAGACCGTGCGGCGCTGGATACGCCGGAAGACGCCCCCTTGCTGCTGGGGCTGGGGCGTCTGCATGAAAATAAGGCCTTTGATCTGGGGCTTGAAGTGCTGGCCGAAGTGAAAGACGCCTATTACTGGATCGCCGGCGAAGGTCCGAAACGCGACGAGCTGATCGCACTGGCCGAACGCCTGGGCGTGACCGACCGGGTTCGTTTTCTGGGCTGGCGGGATGATGTACCGGCACTTTTCGGGGCTGCGGATATTTTCCTCTGCACCTCGCGGCATGAGCCGCTGGGCAATATGGTGATCGAGGCCTGGGCTCAAGGGGTGCCGGTGGTTGCCGCCAATTCGCAGGGACCCGGCCAGAATATCCGGCATGGGGTCAATGGATTGCTAAGCCCCGTAGACCGGGCTGCGCCGATGGCCGCCAATATCCGCAACCTGATCGATCATCCGGCTGCCCGAGTGGAACTTGCCACCGGCGGCGCGGAAAGCTATCAGGACAAGTTCACGGAAGCGAAGGTTGTGCAAGATTATCTGGATTTTTTTGAAAAGGTGACCGGCTGACATGTGCGGAATTGCAGGCATCATGATGCGCAACGGCAGCTCGCCCGATGTCGCCATCCTGGACCGGCTGGCCGATGCGCTGGCCCATCGCGGCCCCGATGGCATGGGCAAACATATTGCCGCGACTGTGGGCTTGGTTCAAACACGCCTGGCCATTATCGATCTGAAAACGGGGGATCAACCGCTCTATGATCCAAGCGGCCTGGCACTGGTCGGCAATGGTGAAATCTACAACTATCTGGAATTACGGGAAGAATTAAAGGATCACCCGTTCCAGACTCAGTCGGATTGCGAAACGCCCCTCTATCTCTATCGCGAGGAAGGGTTCGATTTCGCGCAACGCCTGCGCGGGATGTATTCCCTGGCCCTGCATGATCCTGCTGAAGGCCTGCTGATTCTGTCCCGGGACCCTTTTGGCATCAAACCGCTTTATTACACTGAAACCGCAGACTATCTGGCTTTTGCGTCGGAAGCACAGGCCCTGGTCGCAGCCGGCCTGGCAGGCACCGAGATCCTGGAACGCCGCCGCCAGGAATTGCTGCAGATGCAATTCACTTGTGGTGAAAAGACCATTTATGACGGCATACAGCGGGTCATGCCCGGCGAAACGCTGGTGATCCGCGGCGGGCGCATCATCGATCGCCGCCACCTGCCGGCCCTGCCGTCTGGAAGCCCTGAAAAACTGTCGGAAGCGGATGCCATTGACCGGCTGGACCGGGCAATCCGGGATTCGGTTGCCATCCATCAGCGCTCCGACGTGCCCTATGGTCTGTTTCTGTCCGGCGGGATTGATTCCTCCGCCCTGCTTTCCGTCATGTCCGATCTGAATGACCGTCCCATCATTGCCTATACCGCTGGTTTTTCCGGCACGAATGTCCATGATGAGCGCGACCATGCCAGGGCGCTCGCCGCAAAGGTCGGCGCCGACCATCATGAGGTGGATTTTGGCGAGGCGGATTTCTGGGAGAGTCTGCCGCAGATCACCGCCCATATGGATGATCCGGCAGCCGATTATGCCATTCTGCCCACCTGGAAGCTGGCGCGCGAAGCCGCCCAGGAGCTGAAAGTGGTCTTGAGCGGTGAAGGCGGCGACGAGCTTTTTGCCGGTTATGGCCGCTATCGCAGCGTGCTGCGCCCCTGGTGGCTGGGCGGACGCGATATCCGACATCGCGGCACCTTTGACGGGCTTGATGTCCTACGCGCTTCCGATCATGCCTGGCGCGACAGCATTTCCAGCCAGCAGGCGCTGTCCAGCAGCCAGGGCCGCAGCCGCCTGCAGGCGGCCCAGGCGATCGACTGCAAGGACTGGCTGACCAACGATCTTTTGACCAAGTTGGACCGCTGTCTCATGGCCCATGGCTTGGAGGGGCGCACGCCCTTCCTGGACCGGGAGGTTGCCAATGCCGCCTTCCGCCTGCCTGATGATCTGAAGATCAATAAGCGGCTTGGCAAATGGGTTTTGCGGAAATGGCTGGAAAAAGTCATGCCCGAGGCCCAGCCCTTCACCAAGAAACGCGGTTTTACCGTGCCGGTGGGCGAATGGATTCGCTCCCGCTCGGAGAAACTGGGTCCCCTGGTTGCCAATCGTGACTGTATCCAGGAAATTGCCGATCCGGATCGGGTGGTTGCGCTATTCAATGCCAATGGCAAGCGCGAGGGTTTCGCCGCCTGGACTCTTCTGTTCTACGCCTTATGGCACCGGGCCAACATTGAACGCCGCACGCCAGGCCATGGCACTGTTTTTGAGGTATTGGAGGAAAAATAATCATGGATCGCCTGACCATCACCCGCCCCGATGACTGGCATCTGCATGTGCGCGACGGTGCAATGCTGGAGTCCGTTGTTCCCTATACCGCACGCCAGTTCGGCCGCGCCATCATCATGCCAAACCTGACCCCCCCGGTGACCTCAAAAGCGATGGCTGCAAGCTATCGAGAGCGCATCATGGCCGCCGTGCCGGCGGGCTGCGATTTCACCCCGCTGATGACCGCCTATATGACCGATGGCACCGACCCGGATGACCTGGCCGCTGGCCATGCGGAAGGGATTTATACGGCGGTAAAGCTCTATCCTGCCAATGCCACCACCAATTCAGCCTTCGGGGTGACCGACGTCGGCCGACTGGATCCTGTGCTGTCCCGCATGGCCGAGATCGGCATGCCACTTCTGATTCATGGTGAGGTTACCCATGGGGACGTGGATATCTTTGACCGCGAGGCGGTTTTCATCGACACCATTTTGAAACCGATGATCGGCCGCCATCCGGACCTGAAGGTGGTTTTGGAACATATCACCACCGAACAGGCGGTCGAGTTTGTCAAAAGCGCCGGCGACAATGTGGCCGCGACCATCACCCAGCATCACATGATGATCAACAGGTCCGACATTTTCAAAGGCGGAATCCGGCCCCATCTTTATTGCCTGCCGATCGCCAAGCGCGAACAACACCGCCTGGCGGTGCGCGAAGCCGGGGTTTCCGGCCATAAGCGGTTTTTCCTCGGCACCGACAGTGCGCCGCACCCGGTACATGCCAAGGAAAGCGCCTGCGGCTGTGCCGGCATTTTCAATGCGCCCACAGCCATTGAAGCCTATGCACAGGTCTTTGATGAGGAAGGCAAATTGGACAATCTGGAAGCCTTTGCCTCACTCAACGGCCCAGCCTTTTACGGTCTGGCACCGAACCAGAGCAAGATCACCCTGGAACGGGGTGAAACCGCCATCCCGGAAACATTGGAACTGGCTGGTGGCACTATTATCCCCTTCATGGCGGGTCAGAGCTTGAATTGGCGTTTGGCGGATTAACCCAACCGATCAGTTTTAAATAGCTGCTTGGACACCGGCTCGATGGCCGGTGTGACATATCTGTATCTGTTCCAAAGAACGGCAAGGATGCTGCCAAGCAGGGACCTTACTCCGCTTTCCCGGCTTTTTTCTTGGCTTTTTGCTTTGCGTCATATTTTGAGACCGCCGAGGAGATCTCGCCGGCCAGCGCCTCGGCATCCGTGCCGGGGTTAAAGGCCAGCAAGATGGCCTGGGACAGCCGTTTCAGAAGTTTGATATCCTTCACATCCGGCAGGTCGACCGTCTCTTCCAGCGAGCGAGCGATTTCCTGCAGCGACTGCGCTAGATCCGCCACATGGCTGTAACGGGTGCCGTCCATCCGCGCGGTAGTATCCCGCGCCACCTGACGCAGATGACGCAGCTGTTCCTGGGCGTCCGTCAATGGTTCCCGCTGTTCAAGCTGGGGCAGCAGCAATTCCACCAGAAAGGAAATCTGGAAGGCGTTGCGCCGCAGTTTCATTTCATTGATCTCGGCATTGATACCGCGGATCGCCCGCTGCAATTGGGCGGCATTGACCGGACGGCCCGCCATTTTGTCGCTGAGCGTGTTTGGCACTTCGATCAGATTGTCATCATCTTCGCGCACCGTGTCCTTGCGCCGGTCCGGGCCGATATAATCCGATGTCACCACAAAAGGCTTTCGCCGGGAGACCAGCGCCTCGATCCGGTCAAACAGGTCCTTGGGCGAAAAGGGTTTGACCAACAGGTCATCGGGCCCGGCATCAATCAGACGGCGAATATAGTCCAGTTCCGAATTCCAGACCGTGCAGATGATCGGGATATAGGGATTGTCCCCGAGGCGCCCATAGCGGATATCGCGCATGAATTTGGCACCGTCGGCTTCCGCCGTCACCATTTCCGCATCCACCAGGACAAGATCCGGGGCCCTGGATTGCACCGCCGCCCACAGATCCGCCAATGATCCGAAATCCAGGGTGGACTCGAACCCTTCGCGCGCCAGTGTATTGCGCATGGTCAGGCGCAGGTCGCTTTTGGATTCCGCATAATAAACAACAACCTTCTTGGCGTTGTCATTCTTGCCCATATGTCTTTTGACAGCCATGTACCTTTCCCGCCTGCCCCCTGTCGCGGTCTTTGCCAACTATAGGCAATATGCGCAATTCCCACAATGGCGGCGGAATAATGCCGGCCTTCAGGCTCCACCGGGAAGGGAGATTTCCAGGATTTCCAGCTCACGGTCTCCGGCGGGCCGTCGCCATTTCACCAGATCCCCCACCTCGCGATCGATCAGAGCTCTGGCCAGGGGCGACACCCAGCTGACCTTGTATGCTTTGATATCGGCCTCATCCTCTCCGACGATCCAATAACGCTGTTCCTCCCCCGCGTCATCGGCCACCAGGACCGCATGACCAACCGCCACTGTTTCCGTCTGGACCGGGCATTTCAAGATCGCGCTATCCAGCCGTGCCAGGATATAGCGAAGACGACGTTCAACGGGGAAAAGCGCCAATTTCACCGCTACCGGATCCGGTCCAGCCTTTAGGGCTGCCCGTTCCGCCACAAGGTCATCGCGCTGTTGCTCCAGTTGGCGCAATCCCGTTGCCGTCACATAGTTGGGGTGCGGGCTGATCGGAATGTCGGGCGTGTCATCCTGCACGGCGTCCCCGTCCGGTTCCTTGACAAAAGCTCTGCTCATATTTGTGTTTCCTCCGCGCGCCGCGGTTCGGCGGTATCGTTTAGCGAATGTTAAGATATGGCGACTAAAATCAACTATCAAATGTGCAGCAGGAAGTGGATTGCCAGCGCCAATGATACGTCTTTTCAGCCTGATAGGGTTAACAACCCTGTTGTGGGGGGCTTGTCCGCCGCCAGCCCTGGCGAAGGATGACCGCCATGTGACCTTTGTTGCCTACAGTGCCAGCGAACCCTTGATCATTGCCAAGAAGAACCGGGTCCGCGGCATCATCACGGATGTGGTACGCCAGATATTCCGCGAGACCCCTTACCAGCTGGAATATCAGCAAATCCCGTCAGAGAAATTCCTGCGCCTGCTGGAATCCGGTCTGGACAGCAACTGGATCACTTATGGTTCACCTGCCTGGCATAAGGACAGCCCATCTGAAGAGCAGTTCGAGTTTTCAGAGCAGCCCCTGTTTGAATTGCATTATTCGCTGGTATCCAGCAAGCCCGCCATCAAGGTCAGTAAGATCCAGGATTTGATCGGCCGTCGGCTGGTATTGATCCAGGGATACCGCTACCCCGAGTTGGAGCCCTATCTGCACCTGGACAGCGACAGGGGCGGCATCATCCCCTTTTATGTGACCAGCCGGACCGACGCGATGATCATGATCGCCGAACATCGGGCCGACTTCTTCCTATCCGGGACCAAGCGGGCGCATTGGTCCATGCATGCCATGGGATATTCCCATGACGAGATCAGCCTGCAGGATTTCAGCCATCAGATCCCGGCCCAGCCGGTGCATCTCAGCTTCAACCGGAATGCGCCCGCCGCCTTGAAACGCCATATCAACCGACGACTCGGCGAACTGTTGGCCTCGGACCTGTTGCCACGGCTGATCCGCCATTACAATTATGGCGAAGATTATCCGGACGCCAACGGCTGATCCGGGTCAGCGCCCGGCCATCAGCAGCTTTTCACGGTCATCCAGCATGTGATGGCGGATGGCATAAAGATTGGCGATGGCGATGACGCCATTGTCATTTTCAATCGGCACCAGGATGCGCACATAATCCTCGCCCTCAAAGGAATCAAGACGTTCCCATTCTTCCGGCAGGTCCCGGGCGGTCAGCAGTTTGATCGGCACTTTCAAACCGTCAGGTTCCCATTTCAAACCCGGACAGCCCCGCTCCGTTCCCCAGCCATCGCGATAGAGGTCGCCGCGCACCAGCCCGTCCTGCCAACTGCCATTCAGATTGGCCAGCTTTCGGCCATGCAGTTCTCCCGGTGCCAGCGTGCCATAGACCGCCAGACGACGCGAACAGGTGAAAACCGCCTCCAGAGCTTGCTCCGCACCACGCAACCAATCCGGCGACATGCCCGCATCGACCCCCAGCCGGTCGAGATTGATCTTGCACAACAGGGAAAGCAAAGGCGGCCCAAAATGGAATACTGACTGCATCATACCGTCATTCGTTATGGAAACTGGCAACAGATTAGACAGCTATTTTAATTTGTCCGCAAGCAATGCGGCAGCTTTTGTCGCTCTGACTCAAAGGAGAAACAATTTTTCCCTAATGGTCAAAAGCCAAAAGAAGCCCTTCAGGACAAGATCGTTAAAATTTTAAGAAAATGTGAAACAAGCAGTTTAAATTCTGATCCGTTTCGCCTATAACGGCCCTTCATGGGGTGGGGGCTCCAACATAAATTGCGGCAAGTCCATGAAAAACAAAGACGTCAGATATTACGACATTGATGCGGCCCGGACCTTTGTGATGTTCGTCGCGGTCTTTATTCATGGCAGCAATGTTTACAGTCCCCATGACCCGATGCGTACGGCCAATACGGAGAGATTTTACATCTTCGATTGGTTCTCTTCCGCTTTGCATATGTTCATCTCCCCGACCTTTTTCATCGTTGGCGGTTTTTTTTCGATCTTTCTGCTGGAACGTTATGGGCTGAAAAAATTCGTCCTGAAAAGGTTCTCCCGTGTCGGGATACCGATGGTTTTTGCCTTGCTGACGGTCAATGTGCTGGAACATTTCTTGCGCTACCGGGACCATTTCGCGCCCCGGGATGGCGCGCTTGATTTCTGGGCCTACCTTTCGTCCGATCATCTGGCAAAGGTTTTTGCCCAGGGCGAATGGCTGCATATCTGGTTCCTGGTCCAACTGGCGCTTTCATTCCTGGTGGTGATCACCGGCTGCGCAATTTTCCAGCAGTTGAAGCTCAAAGGCGATTTTTTCCTGAAAATCCTGGATCGATTGGTGCGGATCGCCACCTTCGGCCCGGTGCCGGTGCTGACCCTGATCCTCTGCCTGACCGGCCTGCAATTTGCCGCGATCACCCTGAGCACCCTTTTGCCGGCGCCCTATAGCCCTTTCCAGGTGGCCGGGATCGGCATCATCAGCCCTTATAATTTCGCCTTTTATTTCGTCTATTTCCTGGCCGGTCTGTGCCTTTATTGGAACAACCGGCTGTATGAAACTGTCTTCAAATGGGAGATCTGGATGGTGCCGCTGGCGCTCGTCAGCCTGGCGCTGCAGATCAAGCCGGAGTTTTTCGAGCTGCCGACCGCCCTGGAAAATGCTGTCTTCGGCCTGCATCTGGCTCTGAAATGGATCACCATCCTGACCACCTTGAAGCTGTTCCATCATTATTTCCGGGACAAGCCCAGCAAAACCTTGCTGCATATGTCGGATGCCACCATGACCGTTTATGTCTTCCACCATGTTTTTGTCTATCTGCTGGGTGATTTCTTCGTTTCCATCCATTGGCCTGTCTTCATCGAATGGGCCATCATCGTGACAGCCTCGGTCAGTGCCGCCATGGCGATCCATCTGTTCCTGGTCAAGCCGTCCACCATCATGCGCTTCATCATCAACGGCCAGACCGGCACGCCGCGCTCCATTGCCAAGCCAAAGCCCGTACTGAAAGAAACCGGTGCGTCATGACCCGCAGGGGCTGGGGCCTGCTCTTGCTGATCGCCCTCCTGCTGGCGGGCATCGGCCTGATGGCGGGACGACCGCTTTGGCATGAATTCCAGGGCAGCCTCCGCCAGGACGGTTATCGCGAAATCCTGACCGCGCATCAACTGCGTCAGGACCGCAACCTGCCTCCGGGCCGGGTGCTGCTATTCGGGGCCAGCACGATCCAGGGGATCGATACGGCCCGCCTGTCCTGCCCGGCCAGCAATTTCGGCATTGGCGGCGAGACCGCAGAAGAATTGATGGCCCGCCTGTCCCATTACCATTCTATCGATCAGGCCGCCGCCATCATCGTCCAAACCGGTCTTAATAACCTGTTGCAGGGCCGGACAGATGGCCTGGAAACCACCCTGGTAAAAATTCTGGACAGCCTGCCCCGGGAGAAACCGATTCTGATGCTCGCGCACCAGCATGTGGGGCCTATTGAAGGCCTGGACAGTCCGCCCGATATCGCCCTATGGAACCGACGCATCGCCAGTCTTTGTGAGGCCCGCACCAATTGCCGAATGATCACGCCGCCCCCCATGCGGAACTATCGCCCGGACTATCTGGAGCCGGACCGGATCCATCTGAACAGGCCCGGCTATGATCTGTTGATTGGCGAATTGAACCGTGCGCTTACGCCTCAGGCGGGATCACCTTCCGACTGCCCGGCCTGATCAGCAATCTCATACCAGTCGGGCTTGTCCGCCACATGTTCGTGAAACTGATTGCGGATGACCATGGGCGTATCAATCGCATGGGCGGCAATGGGGAATGTCTCTTCATCAGACAAAATCTCTCCCAATGACGTGCCACAGCTTTTGCAGAAACAGCGGCCATATTTATGGGGCGGTTCCGGATGATACAGCGCCACATTGTCCCGGCCCTGATGCCAGAAAAGATCGTCGCGTTTGACAAAGATAATGGTGCTGGCCCCAGCCTTGCGGCAACGCGAGCAATGGCAAGTGCCCATCATGGATGGCTCCGCCTTCAGCGCAAATTTCACCGCCCCGCAATAACAGCTGCCTTCGATCATGTGTCATGTCCCCTGAATGAAAATTATTTGAGAACATTTATAGAACATATTTAAATCGGCATGGCTAGGAAAAATCACAAAGGCTGATGACAATGATACCAGGCGGCAATGCTGTAGCGGCTGCGCTGTGCCTTTGTCACCTCATGAGGCATTTCCTCGCTCAGAAACAAGACCGCATGGCCCAGTTCCGGGCGAACCGCCGTGAAGGGGCGTTGCGCCGCCTCATCGGCAAAGAGGGTGAGCAGGCCACCCTCCTCCGCCCGCCAATCGGGATTGAGATACATCACCAGCGAGAGGATACGGTTTTTCGCGCCGCGAAAACTGTCTGTATGGCGGGCGTAGAAGCTGCCCGGCGGATAGGCGGCATAATGCGCCTCCACCTCGAACAGGCCCAACATCAGCTGTTCATTCATCTCAAGGCGCACCTGTTCCAGCCGCTCCAGCAGCAAACATTCCGCCAAGGTATCGCCATCGATCCATTTGGTGTAATCACCGCGCACCGCTGTTTTCACCGTGAAATCATCGCCGCGGCCAATCCCCGCCCGGTCCAATTGATCCTGTGCGTCTAGCGCGATCAGCTCGGCGCGCAGCTGATGAAACAGCGCCTCTTCCAACAGGCCGGTCACATGGGCAAACCCCCGATGGACAAGGGCATCGGCCACCGTGCCCGCCTTATAGGCCACAGGCATCGATAGCGTGATATTTGTTTTATTTTTGTTCTCTATCGGCATCAAAGGGTCCTGGCCCGCATCCGGCGGAAAAAGCCGGACAGGGCGATCCGCCGGAAACCAGGTCAAAACGGTTTCACGGCCGGAGGGTTCAGTTTGTCGAAAAGGCCCGGCGGCCCCGGTAACGCATAAAAGTGGGACAGCCTTAATCTCTCTCATGGCAGAGATTTAAACTTTGCGCAATCACGGAATGCCGAGGGAAACCAACAGGATGATACCGCCAGGCCAGGCCGAGAAATAAAATTACTTGTTTTCTTCCGAAAATAAGCCTAGGGTCGCTTCACGTTTGGACGTCGCAGATGCACTATTTCTATCCCGCGAAGGCGGATTTTGATTTTTCTTCCCCGACAATTTGAGCGTTACCCAGGTTCCGCAGCATAGGGCAGCGGAACATCTTAAACTTGTCGTGAAAGGAATAGATCATGACCAAAGGCACCGTAAAATGGTTCAACCCTGACAAGGGTTTCGGCTTCATTCAGCCCGAGGACGGCTCCAAGGACGCATTCGTCCATATCAGCGCTGTTGAGCGCGCCGGCCTCTCCAAACTGAATGAAGGCCAGAATGTCAGCTATGAACTGGTCTCCGGCCGGGATGGCAAGATGTCAGCCGACAATTTGACTGTCGAAGACTGATCCTTGAAAAAGGCGGTCTTTTGACCGCCTTTTTTATTGCCGCGACAAGGACCAACAGAAACAAGGAACTACATGACCTTAGAAACAGTTTTACTGACCCGTTACGGCCTGCATCACTATGTGACTTTTTCAAAGTCCAACGGCCGGAACATTTTCTCCATCGATGGCCTCATGAGCCATAAGATGATCCAACATGCGCGCGACATTATCCGCGAGATGTATCAGAGCAAAGCCCTGGTCCAGGTCATCTGACCAATTGGACCGTCAGCAAATTGACTGACTGACCGTATCAAGCAGGCGTCATTCTCACGGACCGCCTGCTTTTTTATTGGCATTGCCGCCCTCACCATGAAACAGCTGAAAAGAACCGGTTCGGCGCTAGCCGCTGTGCCGCCGTGCCTTTGGCAGGGGCGAGATCCTCGCGCTATCACGACAGCTACTTGAACCTGTCAGACCCAGCGCCTACAGCCCTGGATGCCGGATCAAGTCCGGCATGACGGCGGGGATATTTGACGCCCCCAGCCCCTCGCCTACCCACACAACCGTTCCCCCTTCTCAACCGTCACCCCGGACTTGATCCGGGGTCCAGGGGCGTGGGGCAGAGTTTGTGTGAAGTTATCTCGCAAGAAAATACACCGAATCAGTGTAAGATGAGATTTTAACCCTGGCTGGATGACTATTAAATGATTGAAACAATTATATATTGCTCGACTGCGACCGCGGCCTCTACAACTTTATCCTCAGACAGAGACGTTTCAGTATATTCATCAGTTCAAACCCCTAGCTTTTGGCACATAGGAATTAAACATCTTCCTGATGAATTTTTGAGGGAAATTGGTGCGGTTGTAGCTGCGCATGGACAACTAGAATATATGCTTAAATTGATCATCAAACGGCTAAAAGATCCCGAAATAAAAGGGAACTTTGCCGATGACATGACAAAGCTTCACAAAAAGAAAAGAATGTCCGAACTAAAAGCGGCGGTATTAGATGCATTCACAGATGACGTAAACGGTTCAAAACTAGGTCGCCTTATTAATAAATGCTTAGAAAAAATAGTTCCAACGGAAGGCACCGAGCACAAAGGACTATCGGATTGGCGGAACATTATTGTCCATGGAAGATGGTCATTCGTCCGTTCAGTAGAGAAGGTAACTTGCGAGCACGCTTGCGAGCACTATGAGCTTTCGCCAGCAGATCTTCGCTCCCTTGCCAACAAAATTGACGAAGTTGTTCATGACTTACAAAACCTAATTCCGCCAAAATGATACTGTTATAAGCAAGCTGCAAAGAATTAAATGAAAAAGCCCCGCCAAAATCGGCGGGGCTTTCCCATTTCATAAGGCTCCTAAAAGCCCTCAAATCACCCCTTACGGGCAATCGATGCCTGGGCCGCCGCAAGTCTTGCGATCGGCACGCGGAAGGGTGAGCAGGAGACGTAATCCAGGCCGGTTTCCTCGCAGAAATCGATCGAGGCCGGATCGCCGCCATGTTCGCCGCAGATGCCCAGCTTGATGCCGGGCCGGGTTTTGCGACCGCGTTCCGCGGCGATTTCGATCAGCTCGCCAACGCCTTCCTTGTCCAGGGTCGCGAACGGGTCATGTTTGAGGATGCCGCGTTTTTCGTAACTCCCTAGGAAGCTGGTGGCGTCGTCGCGGGACAGGCCGAAGGTG
The DNA here is from genome assembly GCF_003385955.1 of Aestuariispira insulae. GTDB lineage: Bacteria > Pseudomonadota > Alphaproteobacteria > UBA8366 > Aestuariispiraceae > Aestuariispira > Aestuariispira insulae. The sequence goes on along the minus strand of NZ_QRDW01000002.1, from coordinate 264,351 downwards.
GTCTGGGTCAGATCGTTGGTGCCGAAGCTGAAAAACTCAGCCGCTTCCGCGATGGTGGTGGCACGCAGCGCCGCGCGCGGCAGCTCGATCATGGTGCCGATCTGATAGACCGGTTTCTTGCCGGTTTCACGCTCAACATCTTCCGCCACACGCTCGATGACGGCGCGCATCAGCTCCAGCTCTTTCTGGATACCGACCAACGGGACCATCACTTCACAGACCGGCTGATCCCCGGTTTCTTCGCCGACCTGGATGGCGGCTTCGAAAATGGCCCGGGCCTGCATTTCGCAGATTTCCGGATAGCTGTTCAGCAGGCGGCAGCCGCGATGGCCCAGCATGGGGTTGAATTCATGCAGCTGGGCAGCGCGCTGTTGGATTTTTTCCGCCGGCACGCCCAGATCCTGGGCCAGCTGGTCGAAATCCGCCTTTTCACGGGGCAGGAATTCATGCAGCGGCGGATCAAGCAGGCGCACGGTCACCGGCAGGCCGGCCATGATCTTAAAGAGCTCGACAAAATCCGCCTTCTGCATCGGCAGGATCTTGGCCAGCGCCTTGCGGCGGCCGTCTTCATCTTCTGCCAGGATCATCTCACGCATGGCGACGATACGGTCGCCTTCAAAGAACATATGTTCGGTCCGGCACAGGCCGATGCCTTCCGCGCCGAAATTGCGCGCGGTCGCGGCATCTTCCGGGGTTTCCGCATTAGCGCGAACCTTCAGGCGGCGCGCGCCATCGGCCCATTCCATGATGCGGCCGAAATCACCGGAAAGCTCCGGCTGCACGGTCGGCACCTGGCCCAGCATGATCTCACCCGAACCGCCATCAATGGTGATCCAGTCGCCTTCCTTGACGGTGACGCCGGAGACGGTGAAGGTTTTGGCCTTGTAATCCACCTGGATGGAACCGGCACCGGAGACACAGGGACGGCCCATGCCACGCGCCACAACGGCGGCGTGGCTGGTCATGCCGCCACGGGTGGTCAGGATGCCCTGGGCCGCATGCATGCCGTGAATATCTTCCGGCGAGGTCTCAATGCGGACCATCATCACCTTTTCACCGTCATTGGCGCGGCGTTCCGCATCATCAGCAGTGAAGACCACGATGCCGCTGGCGGCACCGGGGCTGGCCGGCAGGCCTTTGGCGATCACCTTGCGCTCGGCACTGGGGTCAAGCCTGGGGTGCAGGATCTGGTCGAGCGACTGCGGCTCAATGCGCATCACCGCCTGTTCCTGGCTGATCAGGCCTTCGGTCACCATGTCACAGGCGATCTTGATCGCCGCCTGGCTGGTGCGTTTGCCGTTCCGGGTTTGCAGCATGAAGAGCTTGCCCTGCTGGACGGTGAACTCGATATCCTGCATGTCCACATAATGGCGTTCCAGCTTGAGCCGCACATCATTCAGCTGATTAAAGACTTCCGGCATCACCTCTTCCATGGCCGGCAGGTCGGACCCCTGGCCTTCCTTGGCGGCGATGGTGAGCAATTGCGGCGTGCGGATGCCTGCCACCACGTCTTCACCCTGGGCGTTGACCAGATATTCGCCGTAGAAGATGTTCTCGCCGGTGGAAGGGTCACGGGTGAAGGCAACCCCGGTGGCGCAATCGTCACCCATATTGCCGAATACCATGGCCTGGACATTGACCGCCGTACCCCATTCTTCCGGGATTTTGTGCAGCTTGCGATAGACCACCGCCCGGTGGGTCATCCAACTGGAAAAGACCGCGCCGACCGCGCCCCAGAGCTGTTCCTTGGGATCTTGCGGGAAATCCTCATCCAGCTCGTCCCGGACCAGTTTCTTATAATCCGCCAGCAGGGCTTTCAGATCATCGGCGGTCAGGTCGGTATCGAGAACCGCGCCGACCTCTTCCTTTTTGTTTTCCAGCAATTCCTCAAACAGGTGATGCTCAACTTCCAGCACCACGTTGGAATACATCTGGATGAAACGGCGGTAGCTGTCATAGGCAAAACGGGCATCGCCGGATTTCACCGCCAGACCTTCAACCGTTTCGTCATTCAGGCCCAGGTTCAGAACCGTATCCATCATGCCCGGCATGGATGCCCGCGCGCCGGAGCGCACAGAAACCAGCAGCGGGTTTGCGGTATCGCCGAACTTGGCACCGACAATATCTTCAATCTTGGCCAGCGCCTCATCCACCTGGCCGGAAAGCTCACCCGGATAGCTTTTTTCATTGGCGTAATAATGGGTGCAGACTTCGGTGGTCACGGTGAAACCGGGCGGCACCGGCAGGCCGATATTGCTCATCTCGGCCAGGTTCGCGCCCTTGCCGCCGAGCAGGTTGCGCATGTCGGCCTGGCCTTCCGCCGTGCCGTCACCAAAACTGTAAACCCATTTAGTCATTTGTATGTTCCGTCTATTAACGAATGAACTATTACGCACGTTTTTCTTTTTCGAAAGAGAAAGGGCGGAACCCGAAAGTTCCGCCCCTTTTCATCCTTCAATCTGGCCGAAATCGGCAACAGATCCCATGATGTCGCGGATGCGACTCAACAGTTTCAGGCGGTTTTCCCGCAAGGCCGGGTCATCGGCATTGACGGTCACCTGATCGAAGAAGGCATCAACCGGGGCCCGCAAGGTCGCGAGCGCCGACATGGCCGCTTCAAAATCTTCCTTGGCCAGCAGGTCCTTATAGACCTCGACCCCTTCCAGCGCCTTGACCAGCGCGGTTTCCTCATCCTGCTGGCAGAGCGCCGCATCGGCCTCACCGTCAAAGCTGCGGCCGTCTTTTTTCTCTTCAGCTTTCAGGATGTTGGCGGCCCGGCGATAGGCGGTCAGCAGATTGGCACCATCGTCACTGCCCAGGAACGCGCCCAGCGCCTTCACGCGGGCCAGCAGGCGCACCAGGTCATCCTCACCGCCCAGGGCAAAGACCGCCTGGATATGGTCATGGGCCACACCGTCGGATTTCAAATGGACCTTGAGGCGGTCGGCGAAGAAAGCCAGCAGGTCATCGGCTGCGGCATGTTCGCCCTCCGGCCCCAGGCCCATCTTATACATTTCACTATACAGGCCGATCTGGCGGCGCAGGACCGGTGCCAGATTGACCCGGACGCCATTTTCCAGGATCAGGCGGATAATGCCCAATGCCGCACGACGCAGCGCATAAGGGTCCTTGGACCCGGTCGGCTTTTCATCCATAGCCCAGAAGCCGGAGAGCGTATCCAGCTTTTCCGCCAGCGCCACAGCGACCGAGACCGGCGCGGTCGGGCAGGCATCATTGGGACCGGCCGGGGAATAATGGTCGGCGATGGCATTGGCGACCGCCTCATTCTCACCCTGGTGGATCGCGTAATAGCGGCCCATGATCCCCTGCACTTCCGGGAATTCATAAACCATCTCGGAAACCAGGTCGGCTTTGGACAGCTGGGCCGCACGGCGGGCCTCGGCCTTGTTCGCGCCCTCGATATGATCACACAGCGTTTCCGCCAGCTCTTCCATCCGGGCCACGCGCTCGGCGACAGAGCCCAGCTTGGCATGGAAAATCACCTTGTCCAGTTTGGGCAGGTTGTCTTCCAGACGCTTTTTACGGTCCTGATCCCAGAAAAACTTGGCATCGGCCAAGCGCGCACGCAGCACGCGCTCATTGCCGTTGGCAATAGCCGCCCCGCCGTCTTTCGCCACCATGTTGGAGACCAGCGCAAATTTGGTCGCCATGGAGCCATCGGGATTTTCAAGCGTGAAATATTTCTGGTTGGCGCGCATGGATGAGGTCAGCACCTCGCGCGGCACTTCCATAAATTCCGGATCGATATTCCCGATCAGGACCACCGGATATTCCACCAGGCCGGTCACTTCATCAAGCAATTTTGGATCATCCTTGACGGTCAATCCTTCGGCGCGCACCGCCATGTCGAGCGCAGAGGCGATCATCTCGCGGCGCTTGGCCGGGTCGAGCACCACCTGCTTTTCCAGCAGGCCTTTTTCATAGTCGTCAAAGCTGGTGAAAGTAACCGTGCCATGTGACAGGAAACGGTGGCCTTCGGTCTCATTGCCAAATGCCATCACCCGGCCGCCCATATCCAGGCTGCCGTCCAGAACCGCTCCATTGAAGACCACATTCACCCGGCGCAAGGGCCGGACCCAGCGGAAGGCCTGATCGGCGAAACGCATGCTCTTGGCCCAGGGCAGCTTATTAATGGCGTCCAGAATGATACCCGGCAGCACTTCGGTAGTCGCACGTCCCTTGCGCTCGATCACCGCGAACCAGACAGCGCCCTTCGGCGTTTCGCGCTGCTCACACTGGTCCAGGCTTTCCAGACCGGCGCCGCGCAGGAAACCGGCAACCGCTTGTTCGGGCGCGCCCACTTTCGGGCCTTTGCGTTCATCCCTGACATCCGGCTGGGCCAGCGGCAGGCCCTCGACCACCAGGGTCAGGCGGCGCGGGGTTGAATAGGCGCGGACCGCGTCGAAGGTTAGGTTTTCCGCCTTCAGCCCGGTTTCCACCAGGCCTTTGAAATCATCCGCCGCGCGGGTCTGCATGCCCGCCGGAATCTCTTCGGAGAACAGTTCAATCAGCAATTCAGTCATTGTCTCTTTCCCCCCGCTCACGCGTTTTCATCCAGATGGCCGCGGGCCTTCAAATAGGCCTCCCCGCACATCCGGGCCAGGGCGCGCACCCGACCGATATAGGCCTGGCGCTCGGTGACGGAAATCACGCCACGGGCATCCAGCAGGTTGAAGAGATGGCTGGCTTTCAGGCATTGGTCATAGGCGGGCAGCGAAACACCGCCCTCGACCAGTCTGGCACATTCACGTTCCGCATCCTCGAAATGGCGCAGAACCATGTCGGTATCGGCCAGCTCGAAATTATGCTTGGAATATTCCACTTCCGCCTGGTGATAGACATCGCCATAGGAATAGGTGTCGTTGAATTTCAGATCATAGATATTCTCAACACCCTGGACATACATGGCCAGACGCTCCAGCCCGTAGGTCAGCTCGGTCGAGACCGGGTTGCAGTCAAAGCCACAGACCTGCTGGAAATAAGTGAACTGGCTCACTTCCATGCCGTCACACCAGATTTCCCAGCCAAGGCCCCAGGCGCCAAGCGTCGGGCTTTCCCAGTCATCCTCAACAAAGCGGATATCGTGGTTATTCAGATCGATGCCGATGGCTTCCAGGCTGCCCAGATACAGCTCCTGGCTGTTTTCCGGCGAGGGCTTCATCAGCACCTGATACTGGTAATAATGCTGCAAGCGCATGGGGTTTTCACCATAGCGCCCGTCGGTCGGACGCCGGGACGGCTGAACGTAAGCGGCTTTCCAGTTCTCCGGCCCCAGGGACCGGAGGGTGGTACCCCAATGGAAGGTGCCGGCACCGACCTCCATGTCATAAGGCTGCAGGATCGCGCAGCCCTGGTCAGACCAGTATTTATGGAGATTTAGAATAATCGATTGAAGACTATTGTCGGTTGCCACTGTGCTATGCCTTGGGGCCTTCCGCCCGTATCAAACAAAGCGGGAGGTTTCCCGCCTGCATTATTGGAAAATGTGCGGCGCAAAATAACCAGCGCCCCCTTTCAGGTCAACGGCGGAATCGCGCAAAGCCGCCCTTTTCGTTGGATATATCGCCGATCCGGCCCCCCCTGGTCCATTGTCGTCATTTGAAAAGTCGCAAATGGCCCTTCCGCGGCTTTGCCATAGAGATCCCCGGGTCACGCCCGGGGATGACAGTTTTACAGTTTCGTCATTGCCAGGCCTGACCCGGCAATCCAAGTCACCAGCCAGACATCAGAGTCCATACCACCAGGGGGCAAAGAGACTGAAGGCGAGCCAGCAGATGAGGATCAGCGGCGTGCCGTATTTGATATAGTCGACGAAACGGTAATGGCCGGGTGCCATGACCAGCAGGTTGGTCTGGTAACCCACGGGACTGGCGAAGGAACAGTTGGCGGCAAAGACCACCGCCACGGCAAAAGGTTCCACCGGCAGGTTCAATTCGCGCGCCACCGCCACGGCAATGGGCGTGAACAGGACTGCGGTTGCCTTGGTCGACATGACATTGGCCAGGATCGCCACCAGCAGGAAAAAGGCCGACAGGATGATCGGGCCGCTGGCCCCGCCCAAGGCAACGATCATGCTGTGCGACAAGAAGGCCGCGCCGCCGGTCACTTCCATGGCAACGCCCAGGGACAAGGCCGCCGCGATCAGCATGATGATCTGCGGATCAATCGCCTTAAAGGCCCGTTCCAATGACAAAGCCCCGCCCAGGACCATCACCGCCGCCCCGGCCAGGGCCGCAATCTCGGTCGGCAGGATGCCGGAGCCGGCGCATCCGACGACACCCGCAAAAATCAGGGCCGCGCGCTTGGCATGATAAGGTTTTGGCAGGTTGGAGGAAGACCATTCCATCAACAAAATGTCTTTATTGTTGCGCAGGTCATCCATGCGCTGTTCCTCACCCTGGATCAGCAGGATATCACCCGCCTCCAGCGGCGTTTCCGTCACCCGCGTGCGCTTCATGGAGGACCGGCGCTCGATCCCGATGATCATGGTGTTGGAGGCGCGCTTGAAGTCGATCTGCTTGATGGTCTTGCCCACATAATGGGAATGCGGCTTGACCATGGCTTCGGCCATGGTCTGCTCGCCCTTGTGCCAGGCCTGGGCAATCTGCTTGCGCTCATATTCCTTGGCATTGGCAAGATCCGGGCGCAGCAGGGCCGGATCCTCACCCAGCAATTCCGCCAGCAATTCCCGGGTCGCCGCCACCACCAGGATATCGCTTTCATTCAGGACGATATCGTCATAGGGCGGGAAAAACTGTTCATCATTGCGGATCACCATCAAGACGGTGATTCCCTTCAGGTCCGGGAAAAACCCGCTAACCGAGGCCATGCCATCCAGCTTCGATCCGGCAATCACCTTAACCTGGGCCTGGAACTGTTTGGCGCTGGTGCCACTGGCCTCGCCGTCATAAGTCACCCGGTCCGGCAGGATCAGCGGCTGAACGAACATCACATAGATCAGGCCGACACCGGCCACCACCAGCCCTGGAATCGTGAAAGAGAAAAACTCAAAACCGGGCTCACCCAGCTTAATCAGCGCGGAAGAGACCAGAAGGTTGGTCGAAGACCCGATCAGGGTGGTCATGCCCCCCAGGATGGCCGCGAAACTGAGCGACATCATATAGCGGCTGGACGGCTTGCCGATCTTGGACGCCAGAGCCTGCATGATCGGCACGAAGATCACAACCACTGGAATGTTATTGAGGAAAGCGGAAACCACCACCACCACCAGCAGCGCAATGGCAATCGCCAGGCCAGGCCGCCCCTTGGCGACGGTATGAACAAAGACGGCAACGGAATCCAGAACCCCGGTGCGGGCCAGCCCCTCACCCAGCACCAATAGCGCCAGGACCGTCAGCAGAGCCGGATTGGCAAAACCCGACAACAGCACCTTGGCGGATAACTGGTTGTTGCCATAGGCATCGGGCACCGGAAAAAGATGGAAAAGAACCAGCAGTGAACAGATCACCCAAAAGGATGTCAGTTCCAGTGGCATGGCTTCGGTCGCATAAAGCACGAGCGTGATCAAAATCAGTACATAGACCGCGCCCATCTGGAACATGGCCAAATCGCCAAAGTGCATGTAAACGGCTGCTCCCTTAAATTTCCCTACGCGCCGGAATTCTACGGTCCCGGTTCCTTCCGCTTGATTAGCACCTTAGCACGGCCCTTGGAAATAAAAACAATTTCCAAATTGCTGCACCTCCCCTAGGCCTGCGATGGATCCCGGCGCAAAATCATGATCAGATCCACATGCATTACCATGTCACCCTTGTGATTGATGGTTTCCAAATACCATTTCAATGTGCCGCGGTCCGGCTTTGACGCGCTGGGGCGCACCTCTGTCACCCGGGCCATCACCTGCAGTGCATCTTTCGGATAGACCGGCGCAGTCCAGCGCAATTCATCCATGCCAACCCCGATGATATTGGTCTGCCGGATCAGGCCCAAATCGTAAAACAGGCGGAACGAGAGTGAGAGGGTCTGGAAGCCGCTGGCGATTACCCCGCCAAAAGGCCCGGTTTCCGCCGCCTGATGATCGATATGCATATGCTGGGGATCATACATCATGGCAAAATCCAGGATCTGGCCTTCCGACAGGCTGGCCTTGGCGGTTGTGTAGGCCTGCCCCGCTTCAAACTCATCAAGATATTTGGAATGCATCCCCTCTCCCCATTCAGCTAAATTTAATAGTTCCGGTTTATCATCCGGATATTCTTATCCCAAGCTTAGGCCCGAAACCCATGCGATTCCCAGTAATTTTCGCGGCAGCCCTGGGGATAGCCGCGATCTCCCCGCCCGGACAGGCCCAAGAGGCCTATCGCGGCGTCACCGTGCATTATCCACCCTATATGATTGTGCAAAACCAGGAAATCACCGGGATTGTCACCGATATTGTTCGCGCGGCCTTCCGTAGGGCTGGTGAACCGCTTGAGCTGTTCCATGTGCCGCAGAAACGGGCCCTGACTGAAATCCGGTCGGGCAAATCGCACCTGATGTTCACCCTGTTTTATACCGAAGAGCGCGCCACCTACATGCATTATGCCAAGCAACCGCTCTCCTATGAGGAGATCGTGCTTGCGGTACCGCGGGGCAAGCCCATCCGCTATGACGGAACATTGCAATCGCTTGCGGATCAGGATATCGGCACCCCCATGGGATTCAGCCTCGGCAAGAATATCGATCAGGCCTTCACCGATGGCATGCTGAGAAAGATCGACGTGCCGGACAGTGTTACCGGTATACGCATGTTGGCGCGTAACCGCATTGCCACCATGGCATCCGACCGCCTGACCATCCGCTATCTGTTGAAGACAACCGGCCACCGGGGCCAAGTCACCATCCTGGAACCGCCCCTGAACCGCACACCGGCCTTTATCGGCTACAGCAAGGCGGCCGAAGGCATGCCCGCATTGCGGGACCGGATCGACCAGGCGCTCAAAACCATGTGGGCGGAGCATGAAATTGCCGAAATAATCTCCCGGTATCTGGACTGATTCTAAAAAAGCCAGTGAGATAAGACGAAACGGCCCTCCCTGTTCCTGTTAATCATGGCCGCGATCAGCGTCACATGCTGACATGAGGCTGTCAGCAGTCTGGGCTTAGAAAAGAACGGCATCATAACAGGGGAGGCAATCCGCCATGGCCAAGAAACCAACGGAACTGCGCGCCAGTTTCATCCGTTTCATCGAAGCCCAGCATATGTTTTTCGTCGCCACCGCCGCGCCCACCGGACGGGTCAATCTTTCGCCCAAGGGCATGGACAGCCTGAAAGTCCTGTCGCCAGGTCGTCTCGTCTGGCTCAACCTGTCGGGCAGTGGCAATGAAACAGCGGCCCACATTCTTGAATCGGATCGGATGACCCTGATGTTCTGCGCCTTTGAGGGGATGGCCAAAATCATCCGGGTCTATGGGCAGGCAAAAACCATTCACCCACGCGATGATGCGTGGGAGGAATTGGCCGGACTATTCCCCGCCATGGCAGGTGCCCGGCAGATCTTTGACCTGACAATCGATCTGGTCCAGGTTTCCTGTGGCACCGGCGTGCCGCTGTTTGATTACCAGGGGCAGCGTGGGCCTGAGGAATTAGAGCCCTTCTATGCCAAAATGGGTCCGGATCGGGTCATGGTTTATTGGCGGCGGAAAAACCAAACAAGCGTGGACGGCAGACCCACCGGCATTTTCGATGATTGATCCATCCGCCATCGCACTTGCCAAAACCCCTGTTTTTGTGATCAAAGGCGTTTCATGAGCATGATCACACCCATGGATGACAAAGGCATTGCCGCTGCGGCTAAGGCGCTGCGGGCGGGCGAGCTGGTGGCCTTTCCGACCGAGACCGTTTACGGCCTTGGGGCGGATGCCACCAATGATCATGCGGTGGCCGGGATTTATGAGGCCAAGGGGCGGCCCAGCTTCAATCCTCTGATCGTGCATCTGCCCAGCGCCCGGGAGGTTGCCCGCTATGCGGAGATGACCGAGATCGGGCATAAACTGGCCGACCGTTTCTGGCCGGGGGCCCTGACCCTGGTGCTGCCGCGTCTGAAAAAGGACCGATTGTCAAAGCTGGTCAGTGCCGGTCTGGATACGGTCGCGGTCCGGGTGCCCGCCCATGGCGGGGCGCGTGATCTCTTACGCGTGGCCGACAGGCCCATTGCCGCGCCCAGCGCCAATGCCAGCGGCAGGCTGTCCCCGACGGAAGCAGCCCATGTGGCGGCATCCCTTGGTGAAAAGGTCACCATGATCCTGGATGGCGGCCCCTGCAAGGTTGGGGTTGAAAGCACCATTATTGATGCATCCGGCGACAGGCCCACCCTGCTGCGGCCGGGCGGCATCGCGGTTGAGGCGATTGAGGATTGCTTGGGGGTCACCCTCTTGCGGGCAGCCAGCGACGATCACGCGCCGAAATCGCCCGGCATGCTGTCATCCCATTATGCACCGGGCCTACCGGTCAGGCTGAATGTGACCGAACCAAACGCTGGCGAAGCCTGGTTGGGCCTGGGTGATTGCCCCAGCGCGACCCTTAATCTCAGCCCCTCGGGGGATCTGCGCGAAGCGGCAGCCAACCTATTCATCATGCTGCATCAGCTGGACAATCCGCGCTTTTCCGCCATTGCCATCGCGCCAATCCCGGAAACCGGATTGGGCCTGGCGATAAATGATCGCATACGTCGTGCATCTTACCTATAGGTTAACATGCTTGCCTGTTTTTGTGCGATGCGGTACATCTCCATGAGAATACAGGGAGATGATCATGCCGCCGCATCCGGCGATTGAACAAATCAAACAGATTCTGGGGTCCAAAGGCTGGGCCGACGAAGATGGCATGCTTGCGCCGCATCTGGTGGATTCCAGAGGCAGTTATCAGGGCCGCTGTCTCGGTCTGGCCCTGCCCGCCACGACGGAAGAAGTTTCCCGGATCGTCACCCTATGCGCCCATCACCGGATCCCGATCGTGCCCCAGGGCGGCAATACGGGCCGGGTTGGCGGTGCGACCCCGGACGAAACGGGCACCGCCCTGCTGATCAATCTTTCCCGGATGAATAATATCCTGGAGATCGATCCCGAGGGCCATGCCATCACGGTGGAGGCAGGCTGTATCCTGCAAAATATCCAGCAGGCGGCAGCGGATGCCGACCGTTTCTTCCCCCTCAGCCTGGGCGCGGAGGGTTCCTGCCAGATTGGTGGCAACCTGGCCAGCAATGCGGGCGGTATCAACGTCCTGCGCTATGGCAATACCCGTGATCTGGTTCTTGGACTGGAAGCGGTCATGCCGGACGGACGGGTCATGAACGCACTCACCGCGCTGCGCAAGGACAATACCGGCTATGATCTTAAACATCTTCTGATTGGATCCGAAGGCACGCTTGGCATTATCACCAAAGCGGTCCTGCGGCTGTTCCCCCGCCCGACCAGCCAGGCGACCGCCTTTTGCGCGCTGGACAGCCTGGACTCTGCCGTTGACCTTCTGGGCCGTGCCCGTGCCGACAGCGGTGATGCCGTATCCTCTTTTGAGTTGATCCCGGCCCGGGCGGTCGAATTCGCCTCCCGTCATGTGCCAAACACCCGGCCGCCGCTCGATGATATTCCCGACTGGTGTGTGCTGCTGGAATTTTCCGGCAGCGGCGCGGCCCCATCCACGAACAAGGATCTGGAGAGCTTCTTGGAGGGCGCGTTTGAGGCAGGCCTGATCACGGATGCCATGATCGCACAGAATGAAGGCCAGCGGTCGGACCTCTGGCGTCTGCGCGAAGCCATTGTGGCCGCGCAAAAGCCGGAAGGCGCCTCGATCAAGCATGATATTTCTGTCCCGGTCCAGGCCGTTCCCGCCTTCATCCGCCAGGCCAATGAGGCCGTCACCGAGGCCTGCCCCGGCATCCGCCCCTATCCTTTCGGCCATGTGGGCGATGGCAACATCCATTATAATCTGAGCCAGCCCGAGGGCATGGCCCCCGCCGCATTCAAAGCGAGAGAAGAGGATTTGCACCGGATCGTGTATGACATCACCCAAAGCCTTGGCGGATCGATCAGCGCGGAACACGGAATCGGCCGGAAAAAACGCGATGACCTGGCCCGCTATGGCGATCCGGTGAGCCTGGATCTGATGCGTGCTATCAAGAAAGCGCTCGATCCCGACAATATCATGAATCCCGGCATATTATTGCCGACCGAAACAAACGATAACGACAAGAAACCCATAAGAGAGAACAGGCCATGACCGTCTATAACGCACCGCTGAAAGATCTGCAGTTCATCTATAAGGAAATGGGCATCCTGGAACAGCTCCAGGGCCTGCCCGGCTGTGAAGAGGTCACTGCCGACCTGCTGGATGCGGTGCTGGATGAGGCCTCCAAACTTGCCACCGACGTGATCGCGCCGACCAACGGCCCAGGCGATCGCCAGGGCGCGCAATGGGACAACGGCGTTGTACGGGTGCCCGACGGGTTTGAAGAGGCCTATAAAGCCTATGTGGAAGGCGGCTGGAATTCGGTTCCTTTTGAGCCTGATTACGGTGGCCAGGGCCTGCCCTGGGCGCTTTCTTCCTCGATCCAGGAAATGTGGCAGTCCGCCAATCTGGCCTGGGCGCTCTGCCCGCTGCTGAACCAGGGCGCGGTCGAGGCGATCACCGCCCATGCCAGTGATGATCTCAAAGCCCAATATCTGGAAAAGATGATTTCAGGCGAATGGTCCGGCACCATGAACCTGACCGAGCCGCAGGCCGGATCGGATCTGTCCCTGGTCAAATCACGCGCCGAGCGGGACGGCGACCATTACCGGATCAAGGGACAGAAGATTTTCATCACCTATGGTGAGCATGAGATGACCGGCAACATCATCCATCTGGTGCTGGCCAGGTTGCCCGACGCGCCCGAAGGGGTGAAAGGGATCTCACTCTTCCTGGTGCCGAAATTTCTGCTGAACAACGACGGCACGCCGGGTGAGCGCAATGACCTGCGCTGTGTCTCGATCGAACATAAGCTTGGCATCCATGGCAGCCCGACCTGTGTCATGTCTTATGGCGATAATGAGGGCGCGATCGGCTATCTGGTCGGGGAAGAGAATAAGGGCCTGGCCTGCATGTTCACCATGATGAACAATGCCCGGCTCGCCGTCGGCCAGCAGGGGCTTTCCGTGGCTGAACGTGCCTATCAGCAGGCCGCCGATTTTGCCCGGGAACGCCGCCAGGGCCGCGGCCATGATCCCAAGGCCGGCGCCGCCCCGATCATCGAACATGCCGATGTCAGGCGCATGCTTATGACCATGCGCGCCTATACGGAGGCCATGCGCGCGGTCATCACCGACACCATGTGCCTGATGGATATCTCCAAACGCCATGGCGAAGAAAGCTGGTATGCCTGGGCGACCAGGCGCGTCGGCTTGATGACGCCGGTGATCAAGGGCTGGTTCACGGATCTGGCGGTCGAGCTGACCTCTATGGGCGTGCAGGTTCATGGCGGCATGGGCTTCATCGAGGAAACCGGCGCAGCCCAGCATTTCCGCGATTCGCGCATCCTGCCAATTTATGAAGGCACCAACGGCATCCAGGCCATGGATCTGGTCGGGCGCAAGATAATGTTTGATGACGGCAAGGCGCTGGATGAATATTTGGACGAGGCCCATAGTTTCATCAACCGGCTGAACGGGCTCAGCAACGACGACATCGCGGTGATCCGCAAATATCTGGCCGCCGGGATCGATACTCTGGAACAAGCCGGTGACTGGCTGTTGGAAGAGGGCAAAAAAGACCCGGACGCGGCCGGCGGGGCCGCAGCCTATCTGTTGCGCCTGTTCGGCACGGTGGCGGGTGGCATCATGCTGGCGAAAGCCGCCGTGGTGGCCTGCGCCAAGCTGGAAAGCGGTGAAGGCGACCAAAAGTTTTACGCCGCAAAACTGGCAACCGCGCGCTTTTATGCGGAAAATGTCCTCAGCCAGGCCCCGGCCCTGCTGATCCCGATCACCGAAGGCCACAAGACATTGGCCGCCATCGACGAAGAGATACTATAACAGAATCCATAGGCCCGCCGGGACTTCCAGGCGGGCCTGTTTTCCCTCACAAAAGATTTATTCGTTCGCTTTATTTGTTAACCAGCCGTTATAGGGTATTCCGGTAAACTTGATCCATATGGTAGTCTTTTAAAGGCTTTATAGGGATCAACATGACAGCGCAGCTGGCTCGTTTGACAGTTTATATTTTGCGGGCGCGTCCGCGAGTCTGGTGCCGTGTCACAGCGGGCATGGCGATCTGTGTCCTCATTGCCTTCTTCACCCCCTTCTCCCTTCAGGCACAAGATGCGGTTAACGATCGGCGCGGCAAATGCAAATCCACCGATCTGGTCTTTGTGATCGATGACACCTTCAGTCTGAAAGGCGCGATCTATGACATGAAGCTGGAATCCCAGCGCCTGCTGGATCTATTGGACGAGGTGTCCGGCGGGGATTTCCAGATCGGCCTGGTCACCTTCAAGGATTTCGTTGAAGTGGATGCCGATCTGAACGCTGCGCCGACCCCCGGCGAGAAAAAAGAGGTCGTGCGCCGGATCATCCATGACCTTGCCGCCAGCGCCGGGGCCGCCGGACCGGAAGCCTCGGATGAAGCCCTGCGCACGGTGATTTTCGGCCTGCCCGCCCAGGGCCGGGAACAGACAGGCGATTTCCAGGGGAAATTCACCGCCAGGACCAAGATCATCGTGCTTATCACGGACAATCTGCCCGGCGGTTTTGATGATACCTTCAAGGATGGTGAGGATGACCGCGCCGCGGCAGAGGTCGCCGATGCCGCCTTCAAACGGGATATCCTGATTTCATCCATTTATGTGCCGACCAGCTTTTACGGCCTCATTCCCCGGGTTGAGGATATCATGCGTGATTATGCGCTGATCACCGGGGGCCTGTTTGCCAAGGTCCAGAATTCCGGCCATGGCACGGCGGACGCCATCGCCACCATCATCGATACCTGCGGCCGTCGGCCAATGGTCTGACGATACTATTTCCAAGACAATTGATTGCTTATTATGCACAGGTCCGTAGGATGAACAGGTCAATCAGCCGGGGACAATGTATGTTTTCACGATTAACTGGCTTCCGCATGCTGATATGCGGGATTATCTTTCTCACTGGATGGGGCCAGGCCTTTGCCGCCGACCCGATCAGCCTTGCTTGCACCTCTTTCCCCCCTTTCAAGATCCAAGATGAAACCGGCAGTCGCCTGGGCATTGATGTTGAAGTCACCCGCGAGGCCTTCAAGGAAGTGGGATATTCCGCCAGCTTTGGCTTCTTTCCCTGGAAACGCACACTCAAGATGGCGGAATTAGGCGAAGTGAACGGTTTATGCGGCTGTTCCTACCTGCCGGAACGGGAGGCCGGATTTGTCTTTTCCGATATCCTGGGCATTCACAGCCAGGGGGTCTTTTTAGCCAACCAGGCCATGAACCGCCAGATTGCCAGCCTGGATGATTTGGCCGGCTTGCGGGTTGCCGCTGTCCGGGGCTATGCCGTGGTCAAGGACCTGCAAAATCGCAATATCGAGGTTTTCGAAGCTAATGATGACCGGCAGCTTCTGCGCATGCTGTTGGCCGGGCGCGTGGATGCGGTCTACACCTACCGGGATATCCTGCTGTATAATTATGCGCTCTCCGGCGCCAAGGGCGACATCCATTATTTCGAGATCAACAGCCAGCCTTATTATCTGTGCATGTCGCGCCAGACGGCCAATGCCGAACAGCTGATCCGGGATTTCAACCGTGGCCTGCGCCAGCTGCGCTATGATGGCCGCTACCAGAAGATCTGGGATTCCTACCGCTGAGCATGAAACCTAATTTCAAACGCAAAACGGCCCGTGAGTGCAACACTCGCGGCCCCGGAAATTAAAAGCAAAACGGCCCGTGAGTGAAACACTCACGGGCCGTTCCGCACGAATTGAAACAGGTCTTCCTGATCGAGATCAGGCCGCCTGTTCATGCTCCGCGCCAAAGGCACGGGCATAACGGTTTGCAAATTCAGCAACAGTCATGTTGAAGCTGCGGGCAAAATCCTTGAAGAAGTTCGCCGCAACGGATTCCTCACCCGCTTCGGCGCGCGCCAGCCACTCCGCGGAGGCACCAACCTGCTCGGCCAGTTCGGCCCGGGTGATCTGCCATTCCTCGCGCAGCTCTTTTAGCCAAACACCGCCGGTAATTTCTTTCAGTCCCGCCATGAACCCATTCCTTCTTATCTGTTTTTTTTACCATAACGAAAACCGCAAAAGTGCCTCACCCGGCTCATTCCTTCAGGGAAGCAACCGGCTTCGTTATGTTACGAATTTGTGAATAACCCCACCTTACCAGCATGAGGTTTCGGGGCAATTTCAGTTTCTGCATATCAGCGATGCACTATGTGCATGGCTAACGAAAAAATCATGGGTCAGCCATGCATTTCAGGGGCAACACTCACAATTTCCGACCTCATTGGGTCCGTGCCGCAAAGGGCCGGCAAATCAGCAAAGCGCCACCCCGGCCCTCGCGCCGGGGGCCAGGGCTGCGAATTCAACCCTCAAAAACCTCCAACCCGTCTTCCGGGCCGTAATCATCGGCCATTTGCGCGATGGTTTTGCCCATGCGCACATCGTGCCATTCAGGGGCCAGGTCGCGCAGGGGTTCGAGCACGAAACCGCGCTCTGCGATGCGCGGATGCGGAATGTTCAGCCGTTCCGTATCCATCAGCAGATCGCCGTAATAGAGAATGTCCAGATCAATGACCCTGGGGCCGTTGCGGAAGGTCGGGCGACGGCCGATCTCATGCTCCAGGCGCTTTAACCCGTCCAGAAATTCTTCCGGCGTCAGGGCGGTTGTGCCCCTGACCGCCATATTCAAAAAGGCGGGCTGGTCGGTCACATACATGGGCGCAGACTGATACAGCCTGGATCGCCCGGTAACAGTCATCAACTCCCCCAGGCGTTCGATTCCGGTTTCCAGATTTTCCGCGCGTTCGCCCATATTGGTGCCCAGCGCCACAAAGACGTCGATCGGCTTATCCGTCATTTTTCAATACCTTCTCATTCAACCGTGGGCGCGAATCATGCCATCGGTCATGCGCACGATGCGGGCCATATGGCGGACGTCATGGACCCGGATCATATCCGCGCCGCGCACCACACCAAGTGCGGTGGTCGCGGCCGTTCCTTCCAGCCGCTCATCGGCCGGAACATCCAGATATTTGCCGATAAAGCTTTTGCGGCTGGCCCCCAGCAGCACCGGATAGCCCAATTTCTTAAACGCATCCAGATGATTGATCAGGGCCATATTCTGTTCCACCGTTTTGCCGAAACCGACACCGGGATCGAGCATGATCTGATCCTTCGCCACGCCGCAAGCCAGCGCGTTTTGCGCCAATGCCTCGGTTTCCGCCAGCACTTCGGCCAGGAAATCCTTGTAATCGGGGGCCACATAGGACCCGCCCAAACGCCGGTCAATCTCCGCATGGCCGGGTTTGGAGCGGTTATGCATCAGGATCACCGGCGCGCCGGTTTCTGCCGCCAGCGGCCCCATATCGGCATCAGCCTTAAAACCCCAGACATCGTTGATGATATGACCGCCCGCTTTCAGGCCAGCTTCGGCCACGCGGGCCTTGTAGGTATCAAGCGAGATGACCGCCTGCGGGAATTTCCTGGAAATCGCCTCAACCACCGGCACGACCCGATCCAGCTCTTCCTGTTCCGCCACAAGGGCGGCACCGGGCCTGGTGCTCTCACCGCCGATATCGAGAACATCGGCACCATCCGCCAAAAACCGTTCCGCCTGTTCCAGCGCCCCCGCCACCACATCGCTGGTGGCAATCAGGCCGTCACCGGAAAAAGAATCCGGGGTCACATTCAGGATTCCCATCACAAAGCAGCGGGATCCCCATTGAAAATGGTCGTTCAGTCGCATATCAGTGTCGCCCTGCCGATTGGCCAATGATCTATGTTAGGATAGCTTCTGGCCGCAGTCGATAACGCCCGTGCAGCGCTTTGCCAAGCCCAATCAGATCTGGGCTGGCCAATTTCGAGGAGACGCACCATGTCCGCCGCAAGTTCAAATGTGGTTGAAAATCTGAACGATCATCAGCCTGAACCGGCCCTGGCCGACAGGCCTCTCTATCGCATTTTGGTGCGTGATCTGGATGTGGCCTGGTCGATCGGCGTCTTTGATCATGAATATGAGCGGGTGCAGATCGTGCGGATCAACCTGGATCTGCAGGCGACCGAAATGCTCGATCCCAACGCCGATGATTATGAACAGGTCGTCTGTTACGCCGATATCGCCGAACGCATCCGTGTGCTGGCCGCCGAAGGCCATATCAAACTGGTTGAGACCCTCGCCCATAAAGTGGCGTTGCTTTGCCTGGAGGATGAACGGGTCCGCTCTGCCACCGTGCGGATTGAAAAACCGGAAGCGCTCAAAAACGCCCATACGGTCGGGGTCGAGATCAGCCGCGACCGGGCCTGGCTGGAAGCCAACGGGGCCTGAGCCATCTCCCTGGCTTCCCCAGTTTGAACCGGCAGTTTTTCTTGGCATGAGAGATCGAATCGGGCTGTAATCAGCCCGATGAGGGATCACATGTGATCAGGGAAATATCAGAAGGCGATCTGGGCGCCATGGACGAATATGAGCCGGACGATACATTATTGAACCTGTCCAGCTATTGGATTCAAGGTCGGCAAGGACAAAAATGGCGGAATATTGAAAGCCATAAAGACCCCCTGCGCGCCGTCCGGCATCTCCAGTTATTAATCATCAATGACCAACATGACGAGCTGCGCCTGATCATGGCCAGGACTTCGGCCATTACCGGTGAAGTTGAATACAGTCATATGGCATCCTTCGAGGGCGGCGGCACCAGAAATCCGGATGCGGAGGAATTGGCCGAGGTCTTGGAGCAGACCCGGCCCTGGGATCCGGATCATGATACGGAACCTGACGCCCAGATCCCACTATTCGAACCGGAAAGTCCTGCTGCCGAACAGGTTCCCCTGTTGGATATGCAGGATCTTCATCAGAGAAATGTCGCCCCCGAAAAGGCAGGCCGATCCATGGGAACGGCCCCCCGCCCCGAATGGCCAATGGTGGCCGAAACGCCCCCGGACCCACCACCAGCGCCCCGCAGTCTTGATGAGGCCTATCGGACCAGTTTTATCCCGCAACAGGACCGCTGGCGGGATAAACCACCGCTCAGCCCCCCGTTTCCTCCGGAAATATCCCCTGCCCCGGAACGCCGGGCACGGTTAAAGCCGTCCTGGGCCAAACAGCTGTTGGCGGCAAGTTTGCTGTTTGGCATCGTTGCCGTCGGCAGCGCCGCCATTTATGCCCATCCCGGTCAAAGCAAGCATCTAGCCATGGATCTTTACGACCAGATCCAGTTGATGTTGCCCAACCCGGCCCTACCGAGCCTGATCCGCGCCAAAGATACGGATGGCGTGGCCCGGGCCCTGGCACAGGGGGCCGATCCGAATATGCGGGATTGGGATGGCCGGCCTGTCATGATGATTGCCACCGACCGGCAGGCCTATGCCATTTTGGATCTGTTGCTGGCAGCTGGCGCTGACCCTCATCAACGCCAACCGGGAGGCAGCATCCTGCATACCTGGGCTAAGGACGGGGATGTCGGGGCGATCAAACAAGTTTTGGCCAGCGGAGCACGCCCCGATTCCGGTCGGATCACCGAAAAATGCCTGTCCCCGCTCGCAACCGCAATCGCCCATGGCCGCTTGCGCAGCAGCCTGGCACTCGCCCGCGGCGGGGCATCCCTGGAGGCAATGCCCGGCTGCGACCTGGGGCCCATGGACCTGGCGGCTTCCCATCCCGATATTTTCGACCGTCTATCCGCCCTTCAGGCCGACAGGAATGCCGTGCTGGCCCAGGATCAATCCCGGCAAAAAACGATCAGAGAAGGAAACAGACAGCTCGTCAGCATTGATGAGGAGACGTCAGAAACCCAAGAGACCGATTCTTCAGCTGCCTCAGATTTGCCGACCGCCATCGCCAGAAACATGATCCCCTCCGACAGGCTGGAGAAACCGGCCAGCCTTCCGGAACCGGCGGACAATCAGGACGTGAGCACTGATCAGTTTCTATCCCCCTCATCAATTCTGGACAGCGCGCCTGCCACTGTGGCTGAGGGTGAACCGAATGTGGATCCGGATCGGGATAAACTGGCCATCCGACCGCCGGAACGGCCTGCAGTGCCGGAGGTTGCCGCCCAACCAATTCTGGATGCCGCGAAACTATCCGACTATCTCAAGCATGCCATCGACCGCCAGGACCTCCATTCCCTGCGTCATATGCTCCAGGAATGGCCGGATAATATTGCGCCATCGGACATCAGGGTCGCCGCCAGCGATCAATGGGGCAGCAACCAGCGGCCGATCATGGATTACGCCTTGATGCAGGGCCAGTTGGAAGCCGCCAAGGACCTGTCTGCCGCCGGATTCCAGCCGACAGACCAGTTGCTGCATCTGGCGCTGGATCAGTATGGCAATCCCCAGTTTGCCGCCGTCACGAATTTCCTTTTGAATAACGGTGCCAAGGTCAACAGCGTGGTCAAGGGCATGACGCCCCTGATCCGGGCCGTGATCCGGGCCGACTTGAAAGCGGTTGACCGGTTGCTGGCCAGGGGCGCGGATATCACGTTCAAAACAGACAAAGGCGAAACGGTGTTGGATTTCGCCAAAGGGGCCGGACGGACCGATATCCTGGAACGCATATCCGTTGCTTACCACGAAGAAAAATTCCGACCGGTCATGTTCGGCCTGAGCTGGCGTGACCGGCTGGCGGATGTCCAGGATCGGGTGAGCCGCTGCCAGACGGTTGCCGAAGGCTTCACTGCCTGTCTCTTGAATGATGCGGACTGGCTGCCCGATGGTCGGGTGATCGTGCAATTTGACAACCGGGCCGGTGGCACCCTCGCTTCGATCCAGGTGGATAGCACCCTGATGCAGAGCCCGGAGACCGCAAAAGAGAGATTTGAAGAAGTGGCGCTGGAAATTCAAAAACGCCTGCCGGGATCCGCACAACCGCACCAGGCCCGCCAGGCCATGGATGGGCCGAATTTCTTCACCAGCCTGCAGCCGGGCAGCAACACCGGGGCTTATTATAATTACTGGTCAGACAAGGATCAGAGCGTGCCGATCTTCATTCATCTGAAGCTTTCGGGCTATGACGCGGGCAGCGGTTATTACCGGGTCTTGATCGGCAACCCGTTCCAGGCCGGTTGAAGCCTGCTGGATCGGGTCGCCGTGTTTTCATGGAGCTAAAGGCGTTATTGTGAACCGGCTTCCGGCTCTGCGGTGGCCGGTGGTGCAATCAGATCTCCGCCATCCCGACGCCAGGTGGAAACCCCGCCCGTTAGATTATAGACATCCGGATAACCGGCCTGCCGAACCAGGATCAGCGCCAGAAGGGAGGAACGCTCATCCTCGGAACCAATCAGGACCACCTTGTCTTCGCGGGTAACCGCCGCCTCGAAGGATTCCGGAAATCCCGGTTGGATCCGCCCGTTATCTCCAAAGGCGGTCAGCAGGCTGGCCCCTTCAATCACACCAGTAACCGTCCACTCGGAAGAACCGCGGATATCCACCATTTTGGCTCCCTTATTGATCAGGCCGCGCATGGTAGCCGCATCCACATTGGTATAGCCCGGTCCTTCAACGGCCAGCAACTCAATCTCAAACCGCAAGGTCGCGTTGGGTGGGATCGCCTCTCCTGCGCCTCGTTCGCCATAGGCCAACTGCGGCGGGATCACCAGCACGCGCTTGCCGCCGACTTTCATGCCCTGGACCCCTTGTTCCCAGCCGGCAATCACCTGCTGAAAACCGATCAGGAATTCAAACGGCTGCTGCCGGTCCAGGCTGGAATCAAATTTGGTTCCGTCCATTAAAGTGCCCGTATAATGCACTTGAACCTGGGAATGCAGCACCGCTTCCTCCCCCGTGCCGACCAGGGTATCTTCAATCTGCAATTCGGTGACGGTCTCCTCAGCCATCCCCATAACAGGCATTACGGCCACCGCCAGCAGGGCCACAAGAAAATTTCTGAATTTCATGGAAGATCCTTTCAGGGAGAACAGTCATCCGACCATTCTACCCATCCTGGCCGATCAGACAAATGACGTTTATGTCACAGCGGCCCGACGCCTTCCCCATCATCTTGACGCATTTGGAACTTTTCCAGGCCCGGGCGGAAAACTATGATGGTCTAAAACATCATCACAGGGGCCGATATGTCCGGAAATCTCTATGCGCTTTTTCAATCCCGCTTTCCAAAAGACTTGAGCCGCCCCTGTATCAAACAACCAGGCCGCCCGGATCTGAGCTACCAGGCAATAGATGAGTTAAGCGCGCAATATGCAGGATGGCTGCGCCAAGCCGGCATCCGCAAGGGAGACCGGGTGGCCGTCCAGGTGGAGAAATCCGTCGAAGCAGTCTTCTTATATCTGGGATGCCTGCGGGTCGGAGCCATCTATTTGCCCCTGAATACAGGCTATACCGCCGCCGAACTTGATTACTTCATCGGTGATGCCGGCCCAAGCATCTTTGTCTGTGCCTCCGACGTTCAGGCAACGCTTGCTCCGGTCTGTGAGAAACATGCTGTCAACCTGTTGATGACCCTGGATGCCGACGGTAAAGGCAGCCTGATCGAGGCCTTAGCGGAATGCAGCCCGGCCCCCGCGGTTGAAGTCTGCGATCCCGATGATTTGGCCGCAATCCTTTATACTTCCGGTACCACGGGCCGGTCCAAGGGGGCGATGCTGAGCCATAGAAACCTGGCCAGCAATGCCATGACCTTGCACAGGATATGGGGTTGGAGCGGGGATGACATGTTGATCCATGCCCTGCCCATCTTCCATGTCCACGGCTTGTTTGTGGCAATCCATTGCGTGCTCGTTGCCGGTGCCGCCATGTGGTTTTTACCAGCATTCGACGCCAAGGCGATCACCGGATTGATGAAACACGCCACGGTTCTGATGGGGGTTCCGACTTTTTATACCCGTTTGCTGGATGAGCCTTCCTTCACCAAAGAGGCCTGCACCGGCATGCGCCTTTTCATTTCCGGTTCCGCCCCATTGTTGGAGCAGACTTTCCATGATTTTGAAAAACGGACCGGCATGCGAATTCTCGAACGTTACGGCATGAGCGAGGCCGGAATGATCACTTCAAACCCGCTTGAGGGCGCTCGGATAGCCGGCACAGTTGGTTTCCCGCTGCCCGATGTAGAGGCCAGGATCGCCGATGAAAACGGAAAGCTGCTGCCACCAGGCGAAAACGGTATCTTGGAAATCAGAGGACCCAATCTATTCCAAGGCTATTGGCAGATGCCGGAAAAAACCGCGGGTGAATTTCGGCCCGGTGGCTGGTTCATCACCGGGGATATCGCCTGCATGGATCAGGAAGGACGGGTCTCGATCATCGGAAGGGCCAAGGATCTGATTATCAGCGGCGGTTATAATGTCTATCCCAAGGAGGTTGAGCTGGCGGTCGACGGCCTGCCAGGTATATTGGAATCCGCTGTGATAGGCCTGCCGCACCGGGATTTCGGCGAAGCGGTCACCGCCATTATCGTGCCCGACGGCAGTGATGAGCTTGTGGAAGCGGACCTGATCCGGGCCCTGAGCGAGGCTTTGGCCCGTTTCAAACAACCCAAAAGAATGATCATCCGGGACGCATTGCCACGCAACAGCATGGGCAAGGTTCAAAAAGCTGCCCTGCGACAGGAATACAAACATCTGTATCAGGCCTAAAATACCGACTATCCGGTTCTAATTTGTTAACCTTCTAAATGTTATCATGCTAACCAAATAGTCCTCGGATAAGGAAAGCATGGGCAAGAAGGAAGAAGATGAAGAGCTGGTCTTCCTGGAAGAAGATGAGCTGCAAGAGCCGCTTATCCCCAGGGCCCCCTGGCGCATCCTGGTGGTTGATGACGAAGACAGCGTACACCGGGCAACCCAGGTCGCGTTTCAGGATTTCCTGATTGACCGGCGACCGATTGAGATCTTGAGCGCCCATTCCGGCGCAAGAGGCCGGGAATTATTGGAACAAAATGAAGATCTCGCGGCCGTGTTCCTCGATGTTGTGATGGAAACCACCCATGAAGGGTTGGATATCGCACGCTGGATCCGCGAAGAACTCAACAATCAGAATATCCGCATCATCCTGCGCACCGGTCAGCCGGGTTATGCGCCACCAGATAAGGTGATCCAGGCTTACGAGATCAATGATTATCAGGACAAGACGGAACTGACGGCCCAGAAACTGCGCACTATTTGCATGAGCGCAGTCAGGGCCTATCGCGACATTATGGCCCTGCAACGGAACCGAAAAGGCCTGGAACGAATCATTGCCGCCAGCAGTGAAATTTTTGCCACCCATTTTCTGGAGGAATTCGCCAGCGGCTCGCTGGAGCTTTTGGCATCCTTCCTACAGGATTCAGACAGCGCCTATGTAAAATACTCCTCCCTGACCGCCATGGAAAAAGGCAATCAGACCCGGATTGTAGCCGCCACCGGTGATTATGCCCCCTTCATCGGAAAAGACCCCAATTATGTGATCCCGGGCCGGGCCCTGGACTATATGCGCGGCCCTATAGACACTGCGGCCATGTTCGAAGATCAGGGCGACTTGATCATCGTTTTCGAGGGCCGTCCTGGCATTCGGAACCTGATTTTTGTGAAGAATGTCCAGAAACTGTCCACCGAGAGCCGCTCCCTTCTCAATCTGCATGTCAAAAACCTGGATGCCGCCTTCAAACATCTGCTGATGGCCCAGAGCATGGATGATACACAGCTGGAGGTTTCATCCGCCCTGGCAAGCGCCATTGAACTTCGCAACTGTGATAAGGCGGGACATATCAGACGGATTGCGGAATATACGAAATGGCTTGCGCTGGACTATGGCATGGATATCCGCGAAGCCGAATATCTGAAACAAGCGGCACCGTTGCACGATATCGGCCAATGCGCCATCCCATCGGATATCCTGATCAAGCCGGACCGACTGACCGCGGATGAATGGTCACTGGTGAAGAACCATCCCAATATCGGATATGAGTTGTTACGCGGATTTCCCAGCCCGGTGATGCAGCTGGGGGCAACAATCGCGCTACAGCATCATGAAAAATTCGACGGCAGCGGCTATCCGGTCGGGCTAGAAGGGGGCGCGATCCATATCGCTGCGCGTATTGTCGCCATCGTCGATGTTTTTGACTCTCTCACCTCCCGACAGCCGTATCGGGATGCCTGGACAGACAAAAAAGTACATGCCTATATCATTGAACAGAGAGGCCGGCATTTCGATCCCGACCTTGTTGAATTGCTGCTAAACCGGTTTGGCGATTTTGTTGCACTGAAACATCAGTTCCCCGATTAGGGGGATTAGTGACCGATTAGGGGCGCTGCTGGAAAAAGTCGACCGGATGCTGGCCTAGGGCGCGAAGATCACGCGGCCGCAAATCGGAAATGGCCCCCGGTGCCAGGAACGATCCACCGCCTTCATTCACACGGTCCGCCACCTCATGGCCTAAAAGCGCTGCCTGGCGCCCTCCCCAACCAACCAGGCGCGCCGCCAGATATCCAGCATTGAAGGAATCACAGGTTGACGGGGTCTGCATCATTTCGGGCAAATATCCAGCTTCCACAATATGCCGCTCACCATCGCAAGCGACAAAATAGGGCTCTGCTTCCCGCTTGATCACCACTTCGCTGCAGCCCATCAGTAAGAAGCGGTTCAGCATGACGCCTCCGCTTTCCAAAATGGCCAGCTCGCTGTCATCATCATAGGTCGGCAAGGCAATGTCAGAGCGTTTATACGCCTGCCCCACCCAATCCGCAGCGATATCCGCATGCTCCCATTTGCCCGGACGGAAACTGCCGTCAAAAGCAACTTTTCCGTCGGCGGCACGCACTCTCGCGGCCAAAGACATCAGGGTCTCCCGGCCCTCCTGATGAAGGGCGGCCAAAGTGGCTCCGGAAAAATACAACAGATCCACCCGTCGCAGACGGTCCAGCCAGGACAAGGTGGTTTCGTTACGAAAGAAATCGCGGAAAGGATCGCTGCCTGGCCAAAAACTGCAATGGCGACTGCCATCTTCGTCCGTTTCGACAGCATATCGACCGGTCATGCCATCCGGCACTTGATGCACCATACTGACATCCAGGCCAGCCTGGCGCCAGCTCTCAATCATCGTTTTTGTTTGCGTATCATCGCCGACCTGGGTCACGAACATGACCCGGGCCTGGCCCTTCAGCAACCGCGCCAGATAAAGGGCGGTGAAGAGCGCATCGCCCGCCGCATGCCGGTCCAAATGCCCCGGATCCTTCGGGTCTTCGGAGATTTCCAGCATGGCTTCACCGATACAGGCAATGGTGAGTGTCTGCATTTTTCCCCCCGGAATTACAGAATCTCTAAGCCCTGACAAGGCAGTGATGATACCCGATACAACCTATAATTTCAAATTGATGCCTATTGACCTCGATTGGCCATCAGATTGTCAGTTCGATGCCAAGGGCAAATTCACATTCAGAGCCAGACGCACAAGATCGGATTTCCGATGCAGACCGGTTTTGGAAAAAACCGATTTCATCTGGGTCCGCACGGTTGCTACCGAGACCTTCCGAATGTCGGCAATTTCCTGGGTACTGTGACATTCAACAATCAATCGGCAGATTTCGGCTTCCGCATTTGTCAGCCCATAAAGGTTGCGCATCCCTTCCACCGAAATCACCGACCTGTTTTCCGGATCGATCACAAATAACAGACAGCCGCGATAGGCATCACTGCCGGTCAGATCCGGATGGATCAGCGGCACCACCTCCAACAAAAACGGGTCAAGGCCCGAACGGCGTTCCACGGTGAAAACCGATCCGGCGCCGATGGCCTCTCCCTGGGCTGTGGCAATGGCCTCGCTCAGGGCAGCGCCAAGTTTGCTCTGATCCCGGCTATTGATCGCAACCAACCCTTCCCGATTGCTGAGGACCAGACCGTCTTTCAATTCAAGAACCCGGTCCGCTTCTTCATTGCGCGCCACAACAGAGCCGTCGCCGGCGAGGAACATGACCCCAATCGGCAGATGATTGAGCGCATCCATAAGCGAGCTGTAATAGGCCTTGAGCCTGGACATTGGCTGACAAATACGTACCGCACGCTCAAGATGCGGCAAAAAGACAGACGCGAGTTCTTGGCCGGCACGGGTCAAGCCGCCCTCACCGACGCCAAATGAGAAGGACAGTATTTCTGGCGCCCCGTCATCAGCCTTCAAGCGGGCATGAACACGTTCCCCCAGTCCCAGGCATTCCTTTTTCCATTGCTGGGAACCGCTTTCCCGACCACTCAGGGCAGGGATGGTTTCCCGCAAGGCCTGCTCAGGCATAAATACGCCGGCCGGCAGTCGCCCGACCTTGGCATAAAGTTCAGCTTCCTGATCCTTGAAATTATCCCGGTATTGGCGCACCGCGTCTGCACCGATATCATAGCTGCGACCCCAGATTTTCAGGAAGGGATCCGCCTCATCAATGGATGAGATGGTCGCAGCTTTCGCCCCGACAACCTGAGCCAGCCGACCAAGGTTGCCGTTCCACGCCTCAGGTTCCATGGTGACATCATAGATGCCCCCAATCAGATCCAGCATTTCCTGCGTAATCTTCATTTATCAAGAACTTCAGTCTGCAGCCATATTACATACAGGCCCCTTTGGCCGGAACCTGCTTCAATTCCTGCCGCATCCGCTTTGGCGGAACAGCGGCAAACCTGGAAATCCGGTCCAATCCCCCAGCCAATCTCGTGAATATTAGCTTCAAAAAGCCCATTGGGGCCAGCAGACATTTTATCCGATGACCCGCCACGACGAGATCCGCGCGTACCGATTTCCTGGTTGCGCCCTATTTCCGGGATCTTGTCCAGAGAGTCTGTGACCACGATCACAGCATGATTAATAATTTGTTAAGAAACGCTCGAAGGAAGGTCGGGCGGAAGAAATACACCACAATCAGTGGCGACCCGGCACATGAAACGATGGTCATTTGGGGACAGAGCATAGATTTCATGCAATCGGGTCCGATTTCTTCCGCCCTGCCTCGGAAATTATGAGCCGGCATCCCAACCGTCATGCCCCATTTGGGGTATGACAAAGCAATAAATGCCGTTTCACCAAAAAAATGTAACCAGTTGAATTATCAATAAAATTTAGATGAATTACTATCTTTAAATTCTTGGCAGCGCCTATTTCACGCGGTATATAGGCACCATTGGGGACAGGGCATGCATATGCCGCTGACGGGTGATCAGCCCGGACGGGTTTGGAATGCATGCTGTTTTTCATGGCCAGGGGCCATTGGACGCCAGCCTATTCTGATCCCATCCAGCCATCTTTTCCCGGAAACGGCATCTCTTGAATTAGATTTTGGCCGCGCATTTGCCGGCCCGGACCGAGGAAGAGACCATGCCGCAAACAGAAAACGGCCCTGCCCTGGGTGTTAACACCAATTTCGTCAATGACTGGACATCCAACGCCCCATTCCTGGATATGTTCAAAATGGCCCGCCCCTTCATGGCCCAGCGGGATTGGTCTCCCGATGACCTGGACCATTGGGATCCGGGCATTGACCATCTGTCCGACGACCATGGCTGGCCCCTGGAAATCCCAGAAAACACCGATTATCTGGGAGCCATCGTCATGGCCCAGGACGAAGGCAGCTTTGCCCCCGGTCGCTATGTGATCCGGTATGACGGCGAAGGTGACGTCACCATGTCGGGTGTCACCGTCATTTCATCGAAACCGGGACGGCTGGTGGTGGAACTGGCCGATACGGACACCGGCTGGATGCATCTGCAGATCCGGGAGACCGACCCCAATGGCACCGGCAACTATGTGCGCGATGTCCAGGTGGTGCGCGAGGATTATGAGCCCCTATTGGATGCCGGGCAGGCCTTTGATGCGGATTATTTGGACAAAATGGAGGATTTCCGTTCCATTCGCTTCATGAATTGGGGATCCACCAACGGCAATGACCTTTCCGAATGGGAAGACAGGCCGACTCTGGAGGACGCCACCTATACATCCCCCTATGGTGTGCCGATCGAGGCCCAGATCCAACTGGCGAACGAATTGAAACTAGATCCCTGGTTCAACATCCCCCATGACGCAACGGACGAATATGTCCGGGAGATGGCAAAGCTGGTCCGGGACAATCTCGATCCCGAACTCACCGCCTCCATCGAGTATTCCAACGAGGTTTGGAACTGGAGTTTCGAGCAGTCACACTATGCGCAGGAAAAAGCGGTCGGGATCTGGGGCGAGGATGTCCAGGGTGGATGGGTCAAATATTACGCCCACCGGTCGGAGGAAGTGGCCAATATCTGGAAAGAGGAGTTTTCCCAAGCGCCGGACGGGCCGGGCATACAGACTGTTCTAGCCACCCATCCCGGCTGGCTGGGGCTGGAACAATATATGTTCGAGGTGATTGAAGGCGAGGTCAGCGAAGTTTTCGACCTTTATGCCACCACGACCTATTTCTCCGGCGGCCTCTACAGCCCGGAGAATTACGATACGGTCCGCGAATGGATGAACGATCCCGACGGCGGCTTTGAACGGGCCTTCGAACAGATCCGCGATGGCCGCCATCTTGAGACCGGGGATAGTCTTGAAGGCCTGGCCGACGCCATGACCTATCATGGTCAGGTTGCCGCCGAACATGGATTACGCATGGTCGCCTATGAAGGCGGCCCGCATATCGTGGTTGATTTATTTGGTGCCGATGATCCGGAACTGACCGCCTTTTACCAAGCGATCAACAATCACCCGGAAATGGCCAGCCTCATTGACGAGATGTTCACTGCCTGGGAAGCCGCCGGTGGCGGCGAGCTGATGTATTACAAAGGCATCTCCGAATCCAGCCGCTATGGCAACTGGGGCATTTGGGAAAACCGGTTTCAGGAAACGGAGACACCGAAATCGGAAACCATTCTGGCATTCAATGCAAATGGTGACGTCTGGTGGGATGACCGGGATGGAGATGTCTTTACCAATGGCCAGGTGATTGTCGGACGCGACGGCATGAGTGCACTTAACGGGTCTGAAATGGATGACCTCATTTACCGTTTGAGCCAGGATTCCGAAACCATTGACGGCGGCGCCGGTGACGATGTGCTGCTTTTGCCTGAAAACCGGGAAGCCTATGGGATTGAATTGTTGGAGGGGGGAGCCATCCGCATCACCCATGACGGCCGCCCCGTAATGGTCACCAATGTGGAAACCATCAATTTCGCCGGTCAGGACGCGGTACCGGTTTCGGAATTGGTTAATCAAGACCCCGTTGAAGGCCCGGGAGAGGATCCCGGAGAAGATCCAGGAGAAGATCCGGGGGAAGATCCGGGGGAAGATCCGGGGGAAGATCCGGGGGAAAATCCTGCCGGCCCCGTGGTCGAAACCCTCGACAACGGCACCATTGTCACCACCTATGCCGATGGCACCATCTCCCGGGACTATCCCTGGGGAATCACCGAATATGAAAGCGCGGAAGGCCAACGCACCCTGATCCATGACAATGGCAAGCATGAGGTGTTTGAGCTGGATGGTCGGCATAGCTGGTATATGCCGGACGGCACCGGTGGCTGGGAAAACCCCGATGGCGACCACGGCTGGATCGGCCTGGATGGCAACAGCCGCACCTGGTACGCAGACGGTTCCGAATCCTGGACCAGCGAATGGGGCGTCTCGGGCTGGAAAGACGCCGACGGCAATGAGGTTCGCACACTGTCTGACGGCACGGTTGAACATCACAATAATGATGGCAGCGGCTGGACCGAATGGGCTGACGGCGGCAGCCACAGTTGGGACGGCCAGGGCAATGCCACCACCACCCATGCCGACGGCAAAATTGAAAACCATTATGCGGACGGCAGCTATGATTATCAGATGCCGGATGGGTCTGGCGGGTCGACTGCTGCCGACGGTAGCCGAACCTGGTATGACGGCAACGGCAATGTCAGGACCTGGTATTCGGATGGGTCCGAACAGTGGCAGGATGAATGGGGCAATAGCGGCATGATCGCCGCCGATGGCACCGAGATTGTCACCTTTTCCGACGGCAGCACAGAAACCCGCAATCCGGGAAATGTTACTGATGCAGTTTCGCTTTCCTCGAATCCGGATCCGGGGTATATCGTTACCGCAATACAGGGTGAACAGGATAACATGGAAGGGGCAGACATGTTCATTTACCGGGACGTGGCGCAAACGGGCAGCCAGATTGCGGGCTTTGACACCGGCAAGGATGTGCTGGATTTGCGTCATTTGATGCTGGCGGCAGGTGAAAACGCCGATGTTGCCATCCGGCAGGGTGAAACCGGGGCCGAGATCTGGATGAATGATCCGACCTCCGGTGACTTCATCATCACGACGTTGGAAAATGTCGATGCGAACCAGCTGACGGCGGGCACCGACATCTGGTATTGATCCCCCTCACCGGGCACCGGATCTGAAAAACCCCCGGCGCGATATGCGCCGGGGGTTTTTCTTGATCATCCAACCGGGAAGCGCCTCAGCGGATCACCGCCCAGTTTTTATAAAAAACGGTCTTGATGCCCTGCATCACAAAATTCACCCGGTGGAGCAGAAATTCCAGAATGGCCGGAAAACGGCTGGGACGGACAATATCCATGAACAGGCAATAGCGCACATTGTCGGTCAGATTTGCCGATTTATGGATCAAAGTATCATCAAAGATGAATAAGGGGTCATCTTTCCAAAAATGCTTTTTCTGACCCACCTGGATATAGACCTGATCGCTGTCCACCGGCGTTAGATTATACAGCACCCTGTATGTCAGGCGCAGCGGGCCGAAATGCAGCTTTGTCTGCTGATGTTTGTTAAAGACAGACACCGCGACGGTTTTGATATAACGATAATCCTGGTCAAATTCGAAGACCGATTGATCCATTTTTTTGTCATACCATTTCAAAAACAGCATGCCGCGGCGGTTGTCGGCCAGGCGCTGGTCAATGGCATCAATCAATTCTTCCCGGCGATCCTTGAGGTTCGTGATCGCATGGGTGATTTCCGCCTGGTAATCCTCGGGCAGATCCTGCATCCGGAACACATAGTGATTCCGCTTCGAAATCAGGTCGATCAACAGGTTAAACGGCGCTAGCAGCAGGGTCGGAAAGCCGTTGCCCCAGAAATAGCGTTTGAAGGTGACATAATCGATCCGTTCATGGCGCGAAATATCCAGAAGCCCGAAAATGGCATAAACCGGGATGAGATAGGGCAGGAAATAAATTGTTGCCCCGACACAAACCACCGCAATCAAATGACGCGCGAGCTTCCGTCTGACATAGTTAAAACTGCGATCTGCCATTACCCCTGCCATCTCCCGATTAAATACCCAATTCGCTGATAATCGATTTCGTGAGGAAATTCAAACGCGATCAATCTGAATGCCAGCTGAAGACATAGGAAAATTTTCCCTCAAAATTCAATAAAATGTCAGCTAATCCCCGTCCCATACACCAATTGGGGTATGACGCTTCTCCGTTCCGCCTTTACGTCTCCAGCAGTAGACAAAAACGCATCTTGCGCATCGATGTGATTGGCCATGGGTGCGCATTAAAACCTGCATTAATCTGGAGTCTTAGACCATGTTCAAGAAACTTGCTTTCGCGGCATCCATAATGCTGCTGTCCTTTGGTACCGGCCAGGCGGCCATCCTGGATTCAAATGTTCCCAACAGCCTGGAAGTTCCCAGCGAGAACCGCATGTCCTCGGACCAGTTCCTACTGACCTTTGATATGACCATTCAGAACTATGACAATGATGCCGGCAGCAACCCCCATCTCTATCTAGGGTATAGCGGAAATTTTGCCGGCAGTTCCATGGTCTTGTCCTATTTCCACATCACCGACAGTGAAATCGGCCATTTCGGGTTCAATGGCGAAAGCAGCTATGCGCAGTTCGACTTTGGATCGGTCACGAACCAGATCGCCATCGGGATCGACTATGCCACCGACATGATCGATGTCTTCATCAATGGCGTTCTGGCCAGTTCCGGCCAATCCAGCGCGCTTTCCTACGACCCTCAAAGCAGCCACAAGGTCTTTTTCGATATGTCAGCCCGGGCCTTCGGCAGCGACGAGATAATCGTGGATATTTCCAATGAAACTTTCGTTTCCGGCACCAACCGGCCCGGCACCGGGACGGATGTTCCGGAGCCCGCCATGGCGGGGCTGATCGGCCTCTCTCTGATCGGCATGGGGGCTGTGCGTCGCCGACGCCGCCATCAGGCCAACTAATCTTTTCCGAGGCGCATTGCGTTCCGGTTCGGTAAAAGGGCGGCATCCCCAGGTGCCGCCCTTTTTCATATACCCGCCCTCGTTCACAAAGGACCGGGGTTTTTCCAAAAAATTAACCAGCAGGCTTTAGGCTGGAACAGCGTTTTACGCCATTCTCGAAGGATCAAGCCCCGGGACCCCATGCAGCCAGAAAACGCCGCAGAGCCAGTCAGGAAAACTGACAGAACACCGTTTATCGACAAAATGGCTGGTGCCCGTTTTGCCGAGCGTCTGCAAATCCTCTTTTCGGCCCAGGTCACATCCACCATATCCACCCTGGTGGTCATGGCTGTCATTGTGTTCCTGCAATATGACAACACGGAGGAAGGCTTCATCTGGCCATGGCTGTTTTACATGGTCATCATCAGCTTGCTGCGCGTGGTCCTGGTAAGCCTTTTCGATAAACAGCAGGCTGATCTTTCCTATCTGCGCAAATGGCATCATCTCTATGTGTTGGGAACATTTTTGCAAGGTGCCGGATGGGGGGCAGCCGCTTTCGGCTTTCTTCCCCTGGACCTGCCATCCCATCAGTTGATCACCATCTTTCTTTTGGGGGGGGTCTGTGCCGCCGCCATGACCAGCATGGCGGCTGACCCTGCCAGTTATTTCAGCTTCATCTGTCCAATCTTGCTGCCACTTTCTTTCCGATTTGCCATTTTAGGCGATGTTGAACAGATCACGCTGGCCATGATTGTGGCCTGTTATTTCCTGTTCCTGTTGATCGCCTTCCGACGCAGCCATGCCCAGTTGATGGCCAGTCTGCAATTGCGCCACGAAAATGCGGACCTGCTGCAGGAGGTCATGGCGGAAAAAGAAGAGATCAAAGCGCTGAACCAGGAGTTACAGCACGAGATCCAGATCCGCCGCGCCGCCGAGCGGCGGGCCCAGTCACTGGCCATGACCGATCAACTGACCGGTTTGGCCAACCGGCAGCATTTCGAAATCCGCCTGAATGAGGCCATTGAGCTGTCCAAGCGGACCGGCCAAGCGTTCGGGTTGCTGGTGATTGATCTTGACCGGTTTGGCCAGGTGAATGACCTGTTCGACCATACAACTGGCGACAAGGTCCTCCGTGAAATCGCCAGCCGGATGCGGGAAAAATGCCGGACCATTGACACCGTGGCCAGGACCGGCGGCGACGAATTTGCGGTCATTGTCACGACACTGGACCGGCAAGGGCTCGAACATACGCCCGCAGACCGGATTTTGGATGCGCTGCAAAAACCGATCACAATAGACGAGCATCAGATCACCATAAGTCTCTCCATTGGAGCCGCCTTTTACCCTGCTCAAAAAAACAACAGCACCGCCCTGATGGTCGCAGCAGAAACGGCCCTGGCCGACGCCAAAAGCAGAGGCGGCGGCACATGCGCCGCTTTCGAGGAAAAGAATACGCGCCAAGAGTGACAATTCCCCGCGAAACGGCTATATCCGCCCCTCCTACGCCGCACGATGGAACAAGCCTATGAAAACCGAACCATTATTGTCGGCAGACCTGCCGGCGGCCCTGACCCTGTTCCGCAACACCATTCATCGGGTGAACTGTCGGGATTACAGTCAAGCCCAGTTGGACGCCTGGGCACCGGCTGATCTAGCCCCGCAGGACTGGCACATGGCCATGGCCGGAAAAACCGGTTTCAAGATAGAGGAAAATGGAGAGATGCTGGGCTTTGCCGATCTTTCCGATGAGGGCCTCTTGGATATGTTCTTCGTTTCCTGCAATCATCAGGGTCGAGGCATTGGCGGTAAACTCATGCAACGCATCCTCGATCAAGCCCGCCAGCAGGGCCTGGACGCCATTGATGCCCATGTCAGCATTACCGCAAAGCCCTTTTTTGAACATGCCGGTTTCAAGGTGATAAAAGCACAGGACGTTCCACTACGCGGCCAGATATTACGCAATTTCCGGATGCAACTGGCCCCCATTCCCCCCAGTCAGCCGGATAGCCCTACCGATTAATGGGTAGGGCTTTTTCCGGGAGCCGGTGATAAAATCGCCTGACCGGCCAAGCGGCCCTTGCAAAGGACATTCATGAATCTCAGGCAAAAGATCATATTGCTCGCCACCGTGCCCCTGGTGATTGCCGTTTCCGCGATCACCCTATGGGTTACCTATCAGGAGCATTATCTCTCGGAAGCGGAGGTTCGAACTTTTGAGCGCAGCCTGCTGGATACCAAAAAATCGGAACTGAAAAACTACATCCAGCTTGCCCTGACCTCCATTGATCATATTTACAGCAACGCCACTCCCGATGATCAAATCGCCAAGGCGGAAGCCAAGACCATCTTGAATGACATTACCTTTGGTACCGATGGCTATTTCTTTGTCTATGACTTTGACGGCGAAGGGCTGGTCCACCCCGCCCAGCCCTACCGGGTTGGCTTGATTTGGTGGGATTTGGAGGATGCCAACGGCGATAAAGTGGTACAGAACCTGATCAGGACCGCACGCGAAGGCGGTGGCTATCACCGCTATAAATGGGAGAAACCCTCCACCGGCAAAATGGCGGACAAGATCTCCTATGTCGTCGCCCTTGAAAAATGGGGCTGGATGCTGGGCACCGGCATCTATATCGATGACGTGGTCGACCAGATGCAGACCATTGAACGCGAGGTTTCCAACCGCCGGATACAGACCTTCTTTTTGATCGCCGGCATCACCCTGGCAGCCCTCACCATTGTTTTTGTGATTGGGATCATCATTAATCTGCGCGAACAGAAACTGGCGGATCTCAAGCTTAAAAAACTGACCCAGAGGATCGTTGCCACCCAGGAAGAAGAGCGCGGCCGCGTTGCGCGCGAGCTGCATGACGGTATCAGCCAGCTTCTGGTGTCGGTGAAATATGCGCTGGAGCTGGCCAAGAGCCATGCCTCCAAATCCTCGGCCGACGCACTGCCAGCCATTGAAAAGGGCTCCGACGGTCTGAATACCGCGATCAAGGAAGTCCGGCGCATCTCCCGTGATCTACGGCCCAGCATGCTGGATGATCTCGGCCTGTCACCGGCCTTGAAAAGCCTGGCCAACGAGTTTTCCGAACGAACAGGCATCAATGTTGCCATTTCAACCGTGGTGTTCCGCAACCTGCTGCCCAATGACGTGAAGACCACCCTCTTCCGCATCGCCCAGGAGACCCTGACCAATATCGAGCGCCATGCGGATGCGGCGAATGTCGATATCAGCCTATCTTCTTCCAACAAAGGGGTTGAGCTGAAAATTTCCGATGACGGAGTCGGTTTTGATTTGCAGGAACTGGAAACCACGCGCAACCCGCATCGCGGCATGGGGCTGCGCAATATGCAGGAACGGCTGGAATATCATGACGGTTCCTTGAAAATATCCTCCGGCAGCCGCGGCACCACGATCATCGCCCATCTGCCGCGCGATATCCTGCGTCGCCCGGATCAGGGTGATATCCCGCCGGAACCCGCCGACCTGCCCGATTTCAAATCAGAAGAAACCTCCAAGATCAAAGAGGCCATATAATGGGTAATCCCGCCGACAAACCGATCCGTGTCCTGCTGGCCGATGACCATCCCCTGGTCCTGGACGGCATTCGCGCCTGCCTGGAAATCAATGAGGATATTGAGGTGGTGGCCACCGCGGGAACCGGACGCGAAGCCCTGGAGCGGGCGGCGGAAAGCCAGCCGGATATTGTGCTGATGGATATCAACATGCCGGAGTTGAACGGCCTGGACGCGACCGAGGTTTTCCGGGAACGTTATCCAGCCATCAAGCTGTTGATGCTCTCCATGCATGACAACCGGGAGTATATCACCAGTGCGCTGAATTCCGGGGCCCGTGGCTTTGTCTTGAAAGATGTGCCGTCCCAGGAACTGGTGACCGCGATCCGCTCGGTCCATCAAGGCGGCACCTATTTTTCCTCCGGCGTGTCCGACATCCTGCTCAATTCCATGGATTCCGACAATGCCAACCCGCTGACCACACGCGAGCAGACAATCCTCATCCTGCTAGCCCAGGGCAAAAGCAACAAGCATGTGGCAAGAGAACTGGATATCTCTGTCCGAACCGCAGAAACCCACCGCCGCAATATCAAGCGCAAGCTCAAAATTTCCACCACCGCAGGCCTGACCAAATATGCGATTGAGTGCGGCTTGGTCTGAATAGGGAAGATCACACTTGGATCATGCCCCTGCTTCCCCTAACTTGCTCCGCAACACATGAATTGGGAAGGGAACAAGCGGGATGAGACCAAATCTGATCGGGGCCATGGCTGCCCTGTTACTGCTCGTGGCGTGCAAGACCACAGAAGATGGCGGGCGTACGACCAAGGCCATGAAACCAGACCCCGCAATCATCGCCGCGCTTTATAGTCCCTATCTCGAGACCTACGGCATCCAGGCACCCGATGTTCTGGCGGGAGATGTCAGGGAAGTCTTTAGCCTGCTCGACACCTTTGCCCGCAATAATTATGTAAAGTGGGACCGTCAGAAAATCATTGGGAAAACCCATCAACAGGTTGAAATGCTGGTGTTGTCTTCCCCACCCGGCTCCCGAGAGCAGCTGTCCCAGCTGCTGCTGGAAGGACTGGCCCGGGCCATGTGGGATTCAAGCTATCGGCCACCGGCCGCCAGCAAGCGCTCCCGCGAAGGCAGGACCGGGACATTGGGGATTGTCACCTGGAAGATCGGTAAATCGCTCTATATTGCAGATGTCATTCCAGGCTCGCCCGCTGAAGTGGCCGGAGTCCCGCGCGGATTTTTTATCGCCAGCATCGACGGGAAATCTGTCGAACGTATGATGATCTCTGAGAAATCGGGCTGGCAGGAAGGCCTGATCGGTACCAAGGCCGACATCCTTCTGAAGCCCCGGCAAAATCAGCCCGCCCAGGCTTTCTCCCTGGAAAGAGCCGCCCTTAAAGCAAAAAATTTGAAGATGACCGACGCTGGCAGCAATGCCTTGGTCTTCAAGTTTCAGCGTTTTGATCTCCATGCCCTGAACAGCC
This sequence comes from Aestuariispira insulae, assembly GCF_003385955.1. Classification (GTDB taxonomy): domain Bacteria; phylum Pseudomonadota; class Alphaproteobacteria; order UBA8366; family Aestuariispiraceae; genus Aestuariispira; species Aestuariispira insulae. The sequence continues at coordinate 226,038 of NZ_QRDW01000002.1, read as the reverse complement.
TCGAGCTGATCCTCGCCGGTCAGGTTTCTGGCCAGACACCCAGGCCGATCATCCTGGACCTGCGCGGCCCGGTTTCAGGCACACCTACCGAAACAGCCAAGATTGCAGGTTTGTTCCTGCCCAGGGACACCCCGCTCGCCAGGTTATATTATCGCAACGACTACAAAACACTCTACAGCCTCGGCGAACGCCAATATGCCAACCCGGTCTATCTGGTGGTGAATAAGCAAACCAGCCAGATGGCTGAGCTGCTCGCGTTCAGCTTGCGGGACAATGAACGGGCGACATTGATCGGCGGTGTGACAGCCGGCGGCGTATCCCTGCTGGAATCTATCGAGACAGCTGCCGGCGGAACCGCCCTGGTGCCAATCGCCCGGATCAATCGTATGGATGGCCGCGAACTGCTTGATGGCGTCCAGCCGGACGTTCAGGTCAAACATGATTATAGTTTTCAGACAGATCCCCAGCTTGCCAAAGCCATCACACTGGCTGGGGGATAGATTTGTCCGACCTTAAGGGATTCCGGAACCTGGACCGCCGTATTTTCGATCATGCATGCCTGCCATGCAAAATCGGCAATGGTCTTTGTCATAATTTCCACACACTCTTCTGCCTGGCAGTTGAACAAGAAGAATGACCGGATGAACAACACCCGGCGCTCAAGAGTGTTTGATAGGGAGACTAGGACAAGATGAAAATTGTGCGGATGAAAACCGGTGCCCGGATGAGCCAGGTTGTGATGCATGGCGGCACCGTTTATCTGGCAGGCCAGGTGGCCGATGACGCAACCCAGTCAACGGCGGGACAGACCGCACAGATCCTTGCCCGGATCGACAGCCTTCTGGCTGGCGCCGGCACGGACAAAACCAAGATCCTTTCAGCCACGATCTGGCTGGCTGATATGGATGATTTCGAAGAAATGAACAGCATTTGGGATGACTGGGTGCCGCAAGGCGACGCACCGGCGCGCGCCTGTGTCGAGGCGCGACTGGCGCGCCCCGAATTCAAGGTCGAGATTGGGATCATCGCCGCCGCTGATTGACCCCATCATAAGAGATACGGCAAGACCAACTAAAATGCCCGGCCCCTGGCCGGGTTTTTTCTTATATCCATGCCAGGCATAAAAAAGGGCGGCCAATCCACTTCGGGATGGCCGCCCAACCCGGCAGAGGGCCGGAGACAGGCCTATGGGGTCAGGCCTGCTCACGCCGGGCTAAAGACCGGTTTGTCCGCCAGGACATCAGGCCATGCACGGCCATGCCGGCCGCAATCCCCCAGAAAGCAGCCCCGATGGAAAACAGACTTAGGCCAGATGCAGTGATGGTAAAACAAATCATGGCGGCTTCGCGCTCGCCATCCTCCGCCATCGCCGTTTTCAAACTGCCGCCGATAGTGCCCAGCAGGGCCAACCCCGCTATGGCCAGGACCATTTCCTGTGGGAAAGCAGCAAAAAGAGCGGCAATGGTCGCACCAAAAAGACCGACAAAGACATGGATGCCCCCGCACCAAACGGCAGCCAGGTAACAGCGTTCCGGTTTTTCATCCACATCACGCCCCATACAGATCGCCGCCGTAATCGCCGCCAGATTAAAGGCAAAGCCGCCGATTGGTGCCAGAACCAGCCCCGTGATCCCACTCCAGGTGATCAGGGGGGAGGCCGGAGCGTCATAGCCATGGGCCCGCATCACCGCGATGCCCGGCAGGTTCTGGCCGGCCATGGTCACGATGAACAGCGGAATCCCAACCCCGATCAGGACCGCCGGGTTAAATTCCGGTATCACAAAGACCGGCATGGTCAGCGCCACCGGCAGGGTGAGGCCATCCCCCATGCCCCCCGCCATTGAGAGCAATATACCCGCCAGGAAGGTGACCGGTATCGCATAGCGGTTCCAGAACAGCCGCCCGGCCAGATAGGCGGCCATCATGCCGCCCGCTATGGCAAAGCCGGTTTCCAGGGCCAGGAAGGCCTTCAGACCGAATTGCAGCAAAACCCCCGCCAGCATGGCGCTGGCCAGTGTCTTCGGGATCAAATTCACCAACCGGTCAAACAGGCCCGTGAGCCCGCAAATCGTGATCAATGCCGAACAGAAGAGAAAAGCGCCCACCGCCTCGGCCATACTCACCCCTGCCAAGCTAACCGTAAGGAGGGCCGCGCCCGGTGTCGACCAGGCAATCAGGACCGGCTGTTTGAACCAAAGCGTCAGGCCAATGCCGCACAGCCCCATCCCGAGGCCCAGAGCCAGCATCCAGGATCCAACCTGGTCGGGTGTCGCGCCTGCCGCCTGCGCCGCCTGAAAAACAATCGCCGCCGCACCGGTATAGCCGACCAGGACCGAAACAAACCCTGCCGATATATGGCCCGGTACAAGATGCCTGAACATGTCCGTCACTCCCTCAACATCTCAATTGTGCGCTATAACGCACGAACTGGACGACCGTAACAGCGTGCGCTATAACGCACAAGTGATTTTTATGGAGATAGAAACATGAAAGATCCGGGGCCGCATATCGCGCAAACCCTGAAACAGCGCCGGGCCGACCTGGGTTGGAGCCTGGACCGCACGTCTAAGGAGACCGGGGTCAGTAAGGCCATGCTGGGCCAGATCGAGCGCGGCGAATCCAGCCCGACCGTAGCCACGCTGTGGAAGATCGCCACCGGCAGCGGCCTGCCGCTTTCCGCCTTTCTGGAACGCCCCCTGCCCCGGCTGGACCGGACCGTGAAACGAGATGCGGAGGATCTCCGCCAGCCGGCCGATGATAGCGGTCTGGCCGCCGCCACCCTGTTCCCCTTTGAACCACAATTTGGCTTTGAGCAGTTTGATATTGTCTTTGAACCCGGTTGCAACCGGATATCAGATCCCCATGATCATGGCGTGGTCGAACATATCACCGTGATCGAAGGGGAGCTGGAGATCCTGGCCGATGGCATCTGGTATCAGCTGAAAAGCGGCCAGTCCCTGCGTTTCGCCGCCGACCGCGAGCATGGCTACCGGAACCTGACAGACCACCCCGCGCGCATCCTCAACCTGATCCATTATCCGGGCTGATCACTGTTTCCTTTGCATTCCGTGACAGTAACGCTTAAAAGGGGCGGAGAAACAACCCGTCCCGCCATTATGTTGATGGCGATGTGCGCCCCGTGCAGACCAAGGTCAAAACGGAACTCCCGATGGCGGTTGACGCGCACGGACTTAAGACTATCCGAAAGACAGATACTCTATGACAGATTTCGAAGGCGTCCTCCCGGCGCTCAATCAGGCGTTGGCCAATCGCGGCTATGAATCCCTGACCCCGGTCCAGCAGGCGGTGATCGCCCCGGACCTTGCCGGCAAGGATACCCTGGTATCCGCCCAGACCGGTTCCGGTAAAACCGTTGCCTTTGGCCTGGCCATGGCCCCGGACCTGCTGCTGGGCGAAGACCGCTTCGGCCGGGCCGATGTGCCCATGGGCCTGATCATTGCCCCGACCCGCGAGCTGGCCCTGCAGGTGATGCGCGAGCTGGAATGGCTCTATCGTGAGACCGGCGCGCAATTGGCCAGCTGTGTTGGCGGCATGGATATGGGCGGCGAGCGCCGGGCGCTAAAACGCGGGGCGCATATCGTGGTCGGCACACCGGGCCGCCTGCGCGACCATATCGAGCGCGGTTCACTGGACGTTACCTTCCTGCGCGCTGTTGTTCTCGATGAAGCGGACGAGATGCTGGATATGGGCTTCCGGGATGACCTGGAATATATCCTGGACACCACGCCCCCCGACCGCCGCACCCTGCTGTTTTCCGCGACGGTTCCGAAATCCATCGCAGCCCTAGCCAGGCGCTATCAGCAAGACGCGGTTCGGGTCTCCACCAAGGCTGAAAAAGAACAGCACAGCGATATTGAATATCGCGCCCTTTCGGTCGCGCCTAATGACAAGGAAAACGCAATCATCAACCTGCTGCGCTATTACGAACCGACCAATTCGATCGTCTTTTGCGGCACTAGAGCCACCGTTAATCACCTGACCAGCCGGTTGAACAACCGGGGTTTTTCCGTGGTGGCGCTGTCTGGCGAATTAAGCCAGAAAGAGCGAATCAACGCGCTGCAGGCCATGCGCGACTGCCGCGCCCAGGTCTGTGTCGCCACCGATGTCGCCGCCCGCGGTATCGACCTGCCGAAACTGGAACTGGTGATCCATGCGGATATCCCGAAAAGCCCGGAGCCCCTGCTGCACCGCTCAGGCCGCACAGGCCGTGCCGGCCGCAAAGGGGTGAGCGCGCTGGTGGTGCCTTATAACTGGCGCAAGCGGACCGAACGGCTGCTGCAAGCCGCCAAGGTCCAGGCCAATTGGGGCAAGCCGCCTTCGGTTGAAGAAATCGCCCAGCGTGACCGCGAGCGCTTCCTCGCCAGCCCGGCCCTGGCCGAGCCCATCAGTGATGAGGAAATGACCGCCGTCCGTGAATTGCTGGACAGCCACAGCCCGGAACAGGTGGCTGCGGCTTTGATCCGCCAGCATCAGTCCAAACGTCCGGCACCGGAAGAATTGCTGGACCAGGGGCCTGCGGGCCGCCCGGACCAGGACCGTGGGGAACGGGGCGAGCGCAAGCAGCGCGGCAAATCCCAGGATTTCGAAGATGGCGTCTGGTTCCAGCTGTCAGTCGGCCGCAAGCATAATGCGGAACCCCGCTGGATCATCCCCATGCTCTGCCGCAATGGACATGTGACCAAGAACGGCATTGGTGCGATCCGCATCAACCAGGACAATACCCATGTGGAATTGTCGCCCCATGTGGTGGATCAGTTCCTGGAAGCGATCGGCCCTTCGCGCAAGATCGAAAAAACCGTCACCGTTGACCGCCTGGAGGGCGTGCCGGAAGACAAGCGCGAGCGCCGCGGCCCGCCCTCGAGGGATCGAGACAGCCGAGACCGTGGCCCCCGGGATCGCGCTCCCCGTGATCGTGGTTCCAAAGATCGTGCACCGCGTGAAGGTGGTTTCCAGGATCGCGGCCCGCGCGATGGCGGACGCCCAGATGACAAATCCCGCGACCGCCGCGACGGCAAACCGGCCCGCTTCGAGGATAACAAGCGATCCGAACGGACGGAAAAGCCCCGGCGAGAAGCCCCGCGCAAGCAGGAACCCGCCGCCGAACAGGCACCGGCTGCACCTTCGGACGATCTGATCGGCAGCGACCGCCTGTGGGAAAAGCCGCGCAGCAAGAAAGAATTCCGCGAGAAAAAACGCGAAGCCTTTGCCAAAGGCTCGAAAGCGCCCAAGGGAAAAAAGGGCCCCGATGGCAAGAAACAGCGTTGGGACAAAGGCAAGAAGGATCAGCGCACAAAGGCCGCCAGAGCCGCTAAGGGAAAATCCGGCAATCTGTCCGGCATGGCGACCTTAAAACGCAAAGGCCCGAAATCGGACGCTTAATGCCGCTCAGCTGAAAAGCTGGTCATAGGCCCGCTGCAACCGGCTCTCCGCATCCGCCGAGAGCCGGTTGATTTTGTAGAGCGCCGCCATGGCATTGATCAACTGCTTTTCGGTTTCCGAATTGATCTCGGTCGAGACTTCGAACATCACCTCAGTCAGCTCATTCAACGGCACATCCATGATGGACCGGTTGCCAAGCTCACGAGGGCTTACTTTTTCCGCCTTCGGCAGCCAAAGCAGGATCACCACACCGTCATGGCCGGGATCCTGTTCAAAGCCAAAGCGGCCATTGAGCCCGCCTTCCTTCAGGGCCTGGGAAAACCGTTTCTTGGCCTGGGGAGTGAGCTTGGAAAGCCCGCCCTGCTTGCTGTAGAGCGAAAACAGGCGGTTGGAAAGCATCGGCCCCTCGACGGCAAGGATCTCTTCAAAGCCTTTCAGGATCTCTTCCGTCGCAGCCTTGCCCGTATCCATCAGGTTTCGGGCCAACGCCCGGCGGCTGTCTGTGGTCGGCACACCGGACCAGGCTTGAAAGGGGGCAAGTTGCATCGGCGGGAAATCCTCAAGGGCTAAAGAAACACTCCTTCCTTCTTAGCAGCGGAATATGACAGCGAACAGCACCTAATCATCACAGCCTGACAGGAAACGCAAAAAAGCCGGGCCGGACAGAGAGGGGCTCCCTGTCCGGCCCGGCCGGAACTAAAACTGCTACTAGTTAGGGTGACTAAACATAACCAGTCACTAAACTTTGCCACAAATAATTGCTAACGATCAACAAAATCTACCATCACAGTTGTGTGAAACCACCATCTGGACCAGCGGGTGAGAATCGTCATAGCTTGCCCAGAATGACAAGAACAATGAAGTACCTGTACCCAACCATGATGCCGTCTGCCATGAAGCTTGTAGAGATACGCCCGTGAACCGCATCATCATCACGGAAAAAACCTCGCAGAAGAAAGACCTCTTTGCCGCGATCGGCAACCGCTATGGCCAAATCCTGCCGGCGGAAGGACATCTGCTGAGTTTACAGGAGCCCCATGAGGTCAATAACGGCTGGGGCAAATGGTCCTTTGACCTGCTAAAACCCGACGATTTCTATCCCACCTGCCCGGCCAAGGATGCCTCACCCTCGGCGATTGCCAAACTGGCTGCCATTGAGGCGGCATTGAAAACAGCGGAAGAGGTCATCATTGCCACCGACTGTGATCGCGAAGGACAGCTGATCGGCGAGGAATTGCTGCGCCATTACCGGTTTGGCGGCAAGGTCAGCCGCGCCATGTTCACCGCCCAGGATGAAAAAACCCTGCGCGAGGCATTTGAAAACCTGCAGCCCAACGACAGCTACAATAACCTGGGCCAGGCGGCCTTGGCACGCCAGCAGGCGGACCAGGTCTATAACCTTTCCCTCACCCGGGCAGCCACCGTGGCACTCAAACAGCCGGGCGACTATGGCGTGATCGGCATTGGCCGGGTGAAAACACCGACGCTCGCCATCGTCTGTATCCGGGAATTGGAAATCCTCAATTTCGAGCCGCAGGATTATTACCATATCGTCGCCACCGCCAATACCGAGGCGGGCCAGTTGCCCCTGAAGCATGCGCCGAAGGAAAAGATCCTCGATCCCGCCAACGCCGAAACGTTGCGCGCCCATGTGGAAGGCCATGAAGGACCGCTAAGTGCGGTCAAGAAGATGAAGCGGACCAAGCCGCCAAAACTTCTGGATTTGCCGGAACTGCAAAAAATCTGCGCACGCAAATGGGGCTGGACCGCGGACAAAACCCTGGAAGTGGCGCAGGAGCTTTATGATGGGGATGGGAAAAAGATCCAGACCTATCCGCGCGCGGAATCACGCTATCTGGCGGAAAACCAGATCGCCGATATCAGCGAGATCGTCAAGGGTCTGAAAGGCCTGTCCCATTATGCAGATGTGCCACTGGACAAGCCGGAAGTGCGCAAGGGCAAGGCGGGGCATTTCTCCGATGCTGCCCTGAAAGGCGTCTCCCATCACGCGATCATCCCGAACAAAAACACCATGGACAAGATCCGGGACATCTATCCGCGCCTGACGCAGGATGAAAAGAAGATGTTCGACCTGGTCGCCAGTTCCTATCTGGCGATCCTGATGCCCGATTATGTCTATGAAAATACCACCGTCTCCATGAAGGTGCCGGGCCCCGACGGCCAGGAACTGGATTTCAAGATCACCGGTAACATCCCGAAAGAGCTGGGCTGGAAAGCGGTCTATACCGATGAGATGGAAAAGAAGGAGGAGGATGCGGGCGAGCTTCCCCCCGTTAAGGATGGCGACATGGCCACCCTTAATCCCGTTGAGGTGGACACCAAGAAAACCAAAGCCCCGCCGCGCTTCAACGAGGGAACCCTTATTGATGCCATGCAAAATGCCTGGCGTTTCATCGAGGATAAGGAACAGCAGGAAAAGCTGAAAGAGGCCAAGGGGATCGGCACGCCGGCAACACGGGCCGCCATTATTTCCGGCCTGAAACACCAAAATTTCCTGGTCCAGAAGGGCAAGAATATCGTGCCGACCGATTCCGGCATGACCTTGTATAACACCTTGAAAATCGCCGCGCCCGAACTGGTCGATCCCGGTGTCACAGCCGTCTGGGAAATGAAGCTGGATGATATCCTGATGGGCAACCAGACCGCCCGGGAGGTCTGGGACGGTATCGGCGAGGCAACCCGACGCCTGATTGAGATCATCAAGGTCAATGGCCCGAAATCGCCCAAGATCCCGACCGGCGTGAAAGCGCCCAAGGATAAGATGAAAGGCGGCAAGCCGACCGAAAAGATGCTGGCCACCGCCAAGTCGGTTGCCGAACGCAAAGGCCTGAAACTGCCCAAGGGGATTGGCAGCAACTTTGATACCTGCCGGGAATTCCTGGATGAACATCTGGGCGGCAAACCCGCCGATCCACTGGTCGCGATTGAAAAGAAACTGGGCAGCGGCGTGATCAAGGGCGTTGGCCCCAAACAGGCCAAGCTGCTGGTGGAGGCCTTTGGCGCGGATGTTTATAAAATCATCAAGGATGAGCCGGAAAAGCTGAAAAGTGTCAAAGGCATCAGCGCCAAAATCGTCACTGCCATCACCGATGCAGTTGCTGAAAAGGCCGCCTGCCGCCAGATCGCAGCATTCCTGCAGAAAAACGGGGTCGCCCCGGTTTATGCCGCCAGGCTGTATCAGGCCTTTGGCGAGGAAACACTTAAGACCATCAGCGAAAATCCCTATCTAATCGCACGGCAACTGCCGCATCTGCCCTTTGGCCTGGCGGATCAATTGGCCCGCAACCTGAACCGGGGCCAGGACCGGCTGGGCGCGATGCTCTTCCACCGCCTCATCCATGTTGGCGGTGCTCGCGGCAAGGATATTTTGCTCAACCAGTTGGCCGAGGCCCATAGCCTTTCGCCCGCCGCATTGGAGACTGCCCTGGACAGCGAATGCGACAGCGGTACATTGAGCGTCAAGAAAAAGGGATCGGTGGAAATCGTCCATGTGACGGCGATGAAAAAGGAAGAGGACAGCCTGGTCCGGCAATTGAAAGCCATGGCCAAGGAAGCTTCCGCCCTGCCGGAAATGGAGATTGACAAGGCGCTGGGCTGGATCGAAGGCCAGATGAAGCTTACCCTCACCAATGACCAGAAACAGGCCGTGGGCTCCGCCCTTTCCACCCGGCTTCTGGTGATCAATGGCGGGCCCGGCACCGGCCGTGACACCGCCATACAGGCCCTGGCCGGCATTCTGAAAGCGAAGAAGGTTACCTTCCAACTGGCGGGCGCGGACAATACCGCCGCCAAGGCCTTGGGCGACGCCACTGATGAAGAGGCCGCCTCGCTGCACAAGCTGCTGGAATGGAACGATAAGACCGGCAAATTCAAGCGCACGGCCAAAAAACCGCTGGACGGTAAGGTCCTGATCCTGCGCGATCCGGCAAAAATCGACCGGGCGGTGATGAATGCCGCGCTGAAAGCCCTGCCCGAAGGCGGCCATCTGGTGCTGGTGGAGGATCTGGACCAAAGACCAGCCCCCCGCGCGGGCCACAGCCTGATCGACCTGTGCAATGACGGCACACTCCATACCATCACGTTAAAATCCATCCGGCCCGGCCGGGAAAAAAGCCTGGTGCTGGCCAATGCCGCGCGGGTGAAAGCGGGTGAGGCGCTGGCCATCGAAACACCGGAAGGCATAGAGGCAGATTTCTTCGCCATTGCCGCCAATGGCCCCGAAGATACGATCAGGAAACTGATTGAAGTGGCAAAGAACCGCTTGCCGAAGAAGTTTAAGCTGGATCCGGTAACAGACATCCAGGTAATCACCATGGATGAAAGCGGCCCGCTGTCGCCAGCCAAACTTAACCCGATCCTATCGCAACAGCTCAATATGAAGGCGGACCACCTGCATGCCGACCGCTATGGCTGGCGCTTCCGGGTGGGGGATAAATTGATTCTGAAGATCGATCAATTGGCGAGTGGCATTGCGGAAGGCGAGATCGGCATTTGCAAGGATATCGACCCGGAACCGCAGCGCGCCACGATCCAGTTCGGCAAGGCCAAGCTGGATCTAGCCTTTGACGAACTGGATATACTGGAACCGGCCTATGCGCTGGGCCTGGACCAGGCCCGCTCAATCCAGGCCCGCTGTACACTCATCCTTAGCAGCGCGGATCGGCCGTCGGTCTATGACGCGCTGGCATCGGGGCCGGAACTTTCATTATCGATAGGTTAGTTCTCTTCCTCCCGGAAACATTCATCAATGCGTTCTCGGTCATGCTCCAGTATCCAGTGACCGAGATTCCGATAGATATCTGCAAGACTGCTTTTTTCAGTAGCGATGAGGTCCAGCCCCCGGTCGTCATAAAGACAATAGATAATTCCACGCGTCCGATTGAGGAAATAGCACCGACCTGAGAAATTAGGCTTTCTATCTGGAAAATCTGTGTGCAGGGACGCTTCAATCAACTTAGTGCGATGGACATTTCGGACAGAAGTACTGATCTGCACTCTCTTCAGGCAATAACATTTGGGATCATTTTCATCTAACCAGATAGAGTCCAGATCCTGATACAGATAATCGGCTGATGATGGCTCTGCTATTTGCTGGAATACCAGACATCTCTTTTTGATTCGCCTGCGACCATAAGAAAACAGATCGTAAATGACAGTGATCTCATCATCTGCCGAAAAGGCTGCATCGAATACCGCTTCGGCACGGGCCAAAGCACGGGAAAAATAGTCTGAGTTATATGTCCCTGTTTCAAGCAGGTAGGGCATTTCAGGATCTGCAATCTCAAATCGTATGCCAATGGGCCAGTAATAAAACAGGGAGCCTTCGCAAGACATATCGGGAAAAAGCTCAGATAACTTGTCAGTCATTCATCTCGGCCTTAATCCACTCAATAAACGTCTCTCTGGCAACACATTCCCCCGCCCCCCTCGGCTGGACCAGATAATAGCCGCCCGGCAGTTCCTGCGGCGGCAGGCTGCTCGGTTCCATCAATGCGTCCGAATTGATCAGATCCTGGATTAGGGGCGCACTCAAAAGCGCGATACCCTGCCCATTTTGCACAGCCTGCACCATGGAGGTATAGGCGTTGGTCGTAATCGTGGCCGGATCTTTCTCCAGATCCACCCCCATATGGGCAAACCAATTTGCCCAGCTGGAATCCACCACATAGTCGAAATCAATCAGGGTTTCGCCCAGGAGATCCCGTGGATCATCGGTCACCGGCCGGTCTCCCCAATAGCTGGGCGCGCAGAGCGGGCGCACATGGCTGGCGCAGAAGAACTGGCTATCCAGCCCCGGCCAGGCCCCGTTGCCATAGCGGATTGAAAGATCAATGCCTGACGCTTTCAAATCCACACATTGATCCGCCACCGCGAAACGCAGCTCCACCTCCGGATGGAGGCTACTGAATTTGGCGATGCGCGGCATCAGCCAATAGGCGGAAAATCCCGTGGTAGTCCCGACCGTGAGGCGGTTGCCGCCCCCGCCTTTTTGCAGGCCGTCGACACAATCAGCAATCCGGGTCAGGCCCGGCACCAGAACATCGCGGAATTCCTGGCCCTGCGCATTCAGCCGGATCGCCCGGTGCAGCCGGTCGAACAGCTTCACCCCGACATGATCCTCGAGGGCTTTAATCTGGCGGCTGATCGCCACCTGGGTCACGCCCAACTCATCCGCGGCCCGGGTGAAACTTAGATGCCTTGCACAGGCCTCAAAGGCAATCAGCGCACTCAGGGGCGGGATTTTCTTTCGCAAATTTACCATAACAAAATTGATATGCGAAAAGGCAGTATTATGCAAATTGACCGAGGCCCCAGATCCTTCATATTTTGTGAAAATAATGGATCAGGAGCCAAATTCATGAACATGCTGCATAACCATTCAGCCTATCAAACCCGCCAGGAAAACCTGGGCCAACTGCTGGAACGGCAGGCCGCCCTTCATGGTGACAACCTGTTCCTGACCCAGGCGGAAACAGACGCGCAACTGAGTTATCGTGCCTTCAACGCCCGTACCAACCGCATCGCCCATGGGCTGAAAGCGGCTGGAGCCCGGCCAGGCCAATATCTGGGCATCATGCTGTCCAACAGCCCGGATTTTCTGGCCAGTTCCTATGCCCTGAAAAAAATGGGTGCTGTCGAGGTGGCGATCAACGCCACCTTCCGGGGTATTTCCCTGTCCCGGATGATCAATCTGACCGGCCTGGAAACATTGATCACGTCCCGATCCTATCTTGAGGCCCTTGCCGAGATTGCAGGCGACCTGACCAGCCTGAAACGCCTGATCCTGATCGATGGTATGGCGGAAGCCGCACGCCTGCTGCCCCATCTGGAACGGATGGAATTTGAAGAGATGCTCTCAAACGACGACAGCGACTGTGCGGGCGATCATCCTGATGACGTATCCTCGGTTATCATGTTCACTTCCGGCACAACCGGGGTTTCAAAGGGCTGCCTGTTGCCGGACCGCTGTGCCATCCGGGCGGCGGAATCCATGCTGGAGGCATTTGACCTGACCGCCGATGATTGTGTTTATAGCCCCTATCCCCTGTTCCATGTGGGCGCCGCCCATTACGATATTCTGCCCGCCCTGATGGTTGGCGGTCGTGCGGTGATGAGGGAATGCTTTAGTGTCAGCAATTTCTGGCCCGATGTGGCCCGATTTGGTGCCACCTGGTTCATGTGCCTGGGCTCAGTTCAGCAGCTTCTCTGGGCCGCGCCACCCTGTGCGGAAAAAACGGCCCACAAAATGCGCTTCATCTGGGGTACGCCGCTGCCGGTTGATCATGATGCCTTTGAAAAACGGTTCAATGTCAGGCTGGCCCGTGGGGGCGGCTATGGCTCGACCGACGCGGGTTCGGTCGCGCTCCCGCTGTTTGACAAAAAGGGCGCAGGCAAAGTGCTCGATCGCTATGAGGTCGCCATCGTCGATGAACATGACCATCCCCTGCCCGCCGGCCAGGTTGGCGAGCTGGTGATACGGCCAAAGGAACCCGCCATCATGGCCAGCGGTTATTTCGCCATGCCGGAAAAGACGGTCGAGGCCTGGCGCAATCTCTGGTTCCATACCGGTGACCTGGCCCGCCTGGATGACGAAGGCGATCTTTATTGGGTCGCGCGCATTTCCGAACGCATCCGGGTCAAAGGCGAAATGGTCTCCGCCTATGAGATCGAAGAGGTGGTCCTAACCCACCCATCGGTCGAGGATTGCGCCGTTCTGGGCCGACCGGACGATTATGGCGAAGAAGCCGTGCATGTCTTTGCCACCCTGCGCCCAGGCACCAGCCTCACCATCGAGGCGCTCGCCCAATTCTGTCAGGGCAGGATGAGCCGCTTCATGCAACCCACCGGCCTGACAATTCTGGCGGATATGCCCCGCACCCCCAGCGGCAAACCGGCCAAGGGGGATCTGGCAAAACTGTTCCAGCTCTAAATAATTCTAGACTCTTGATCCATTTTTAGACTATTCGTCTACTTATGGACTATCTAGACACATATAAACGCACCGCCGACGGCATTGCCGCCCTCATGCATCCCCATGCGGAAGTGGTGGTGCATGATCTTTCAAGCCAGCAGATCGCCTATCTGGCCAATAACTACTCCAATCGGGAAGTAGGCTCCCCCTCCCTGTTGGAAGAGATTGATTTTGCCGAGGGCGAAACCGTCATTGGCCCCTATCGCAAGATCAATTGGGATGGCCGGGTTCTGAAATCCATCTCCATCGTGATGAATGGGGCCGATGGCAGGCCGGAGGCGCTTTTGTGCATCAATATGGACATGTCAGACATGGACCGGATGCATAAAGTGCTGGGCCTGATGCTGGACGCGCCTCAGGAAAACCAGGCGGTTGATGCCCTGTTCAAGGATGACTGGCATGAGCGGATCAATCTCTCCATGCAGGAATGGCTGCATGACAGAGGCTTGAGCCTGCAGGCGCTCAGCCGCGAGGACAAGCGCAACCTGGTCAGCGCGCTGGAGGAAAAGGGCGCTTTTGCCGGACAGGGTTCCGCCAATTATGTGGCCCGCTGCCTCGGCCTCGGCCGGGCCACCATCTATAAATATCTGAAAGAACTGCGCGCATGACCAACGGGCTATTCAAGGCGATACAGGCAGCCGATGAACGGATCAAACTCTATGGGGTGCAAACCACGCCGCTGGAGACTGCCGGGATCTTTTCGGACGAGACCGGTACCGAATTTCTGCTCAAAGGTGAGCATCTGCAACTGACCGGTTCCTTCAAGATGCGTGGGGCCATGAACAAAGTGCTCTGCTTAACGGAAAAGCAAAAGCAGCAGGGTATCATCACCGCTTCGTCCGGAAATCACGGCATGGCGACGGCGCGCGCGGCCAAGCTGGGCGGAACGGAAGCCACCATATACCTGCCGGAAACCGTATCACCGTTGAAACTGGCCAATATCAAACGGCTTGGCGCGACACCCGTTTTGGTGCCGGGCAACTGTGTTGATGCGGAACGTGCTGCTCATCAGGCCGCGCAAGCGGAAGGCCGCTATTACATCTCGCCCTATGGCGACATGGATGTGATCGCAGGCCAGGGCACCATCGGGCTGGAGCTGACCTATCAGCTGGATGATTTTGACGCGGTCTATGCCTGTGTCGGCGGCGGCGGCCTGATTTCCGGTATCGGCAGCTATCTGCAAACCGCCAGGCCTGATTGCGAAATCATCGGCTGCTGGCCGGAAAAGGCGGCTGCCATGTATCACTGCCTGGAACGGGGCGAGATTTGGGATGTGCCGGAAACCGACACCCTCTCCGACGGTTCCGCCGGCGGTGTGGAGGTCGGCACGCCCACCTTCCCGATCTGCCAGCAAGTGATCTCCCGAAAGGTTCTCGTCACCGAAGAAGAAATCAAATCCGCCATGCGCCGGGTGGCAGAACATGAACGCTATATCATTGAAGGGGCAGCCGCCGTTGCCGTGGCCGCAGCCCTGAAAACCGCGCACGATTACAAAGGGGCCCGGATCGCCGTCATCTTATGTGGCCGCAATATCAGTCTCTCCACCTTCCAATCTGTCATCAACGAGGAATAACCCCATGCGCAAGTTTGAACTGGAAGACCATTTTGCCAAATGGGAGTTTTCCGCCAAATACCATATGACTGCCTCCGACATGCAGAGCTTCGCCATCCCGGAACTGCTGGCCATGGCCAGTGACGAGGATCGTGCCGCCTTTAAAAACCTGTATCTGGGCTATACGGAAACCTTCGGCCTTCCGGCCCTGCGCACAGAAATCGCCAACACCTATGACAATTGCCAGGCGGAAGATATTCTCTGTCTGGCCGGGGCTGAAGAGGGCGTCTATGCCGCCATGCGGGTTATGCTGGAAAAGGGCGATCATGCCATTGTGGTCGTGCCCAATTACCAGGCCGCCGAAACTGTGCCGCTGGAAATTTGCGATGTGACCGGCGTGGCGCTGGATGAAGATGACAATTGGTCCCTGGATATCGATGCGGTCCGCGCTGCGATCCGGCCCAATACCAAGCTGGTCTCGATCAATTTCCCGCAAAACCCCACCGGCGCGGTCCTGGCGCGCGACCGGTTTGACGCCTTGATCGATCTTTGCCGCGACCATGGCCTGTGGCTGTTCAGTGACGAGGTTTACCGCGGGGTTGAGCGCGATCCCGCGATCCGCCTGCCCCAGGTGGCCGATGTTTATGAAAAGGGCCTGTCCTTGAATGTCATGTCCAAGGCTTATGGCCTGCCGGGCCTACGGGTCGGGTGGATCGCCTGCCGCGACCGGGGGATGCTGAAAGAGATCGAACGCTACAAACATTATCTCTCCATCTGCAATTCCGCGCCCAGCGAACGGCTGGCCTTGATCGCCTTGAAAGCACGCGACCGCATTTTGGAACGCAACTGCGCCCTGCTGGCGGGCAATGTGGAAAAGCTGGACGCCTTTTTCGCGGAGTTCCCCGACCTGTTCGACTGGCAGCGGCCCGATGGCGGCTGTGTCGCCTTCCCGCGCTACAAAGGTCCCGGCAGCACCGATGAATTCTGTGACCGATTGGTGGAAAAAAGCGGCGTCCTGCTGTTACCCCCCCGGCTCTATCATTCTGACCTGCTGCCGGTGAAATATGACCGTTTCCGGGTCGGTTTTGGCCGGGCCAATATCGATGAGGGCCTGGCCGCCTGGCGCGCTCATATCATGACCAACGGGCCTGTTTGACCATGGCCCTGGCCGTCATCCCGAAAGACCGCATCACCGCAGTTTTGCGCGAAAAGGACATCCTGGAAGCCACAAGGCAGGCCCTGATCGCCCAGGCTGAAGGTCATGTAAAGGCCCCACCGCCGGGCCAATTGATGTTCGAGGCCGCCAATGGCGACTGCCATATCAAATATGGCGCGATCCAGGGCGCGGATACTTTTGCGATCAAGGTCGCCACCGGTTTTTATGATAATCCGGGCCAGGGATTGCCAGTCACCTGCGGCCTGATCCTGGTGATGGATGCCAGGACCGGCCGCCCGCTCCTCCTGCTGGATGACGAAGGCTGGCTGACCAATATGCGCACCGCTGCCGCCGGTGCGCTGGCAGCCCATGCCGCCGCTCCGGCCCAAATTTCCGCGCTCGGCATCATCGGAGCGGGGGAGCAGGCGTATCTGCAAGCCAGATGGACTGCAAGGCTGATGGGCATTGAGAATATCCACGTTTGGGCCAGACGTCCCGAGCAAGCAGGCGCTCTATCCCAACAGCTCAGTCAAGAAGGCTTTCAGGCCAAAGCCTCGCCCAACACTGCGGATCTTTTACAGAGCTGCAATCTCGTGATCACCTGCACCCCGGCAAAAGCCCCTCTTTTCCCCGCAAGCGAAGTCCGGCCCGGCAGCCACATCGTCGCCATGGGCGCTGACAGCCCCGGAAAACAGGAGCTGGATCCAACCCTCTTCGCCCGTGCAGACACGGTCCTGTGCGACAGCCTGGATCAATGCCTGGACCATGGGGATTTCGGCCATGCGGTCCGGGCGGGCCATGTGCCTGAAACAAAGGCCACCGAACTGGGCCATATCCTTTCCAGGCAAACAGCAGGGCGCACGGCCCCTGATCAGATCACCATTGCCGACCTGACCGGCCTCGCGGCCCAGGATATCGCCATGGCGGATCTGGTGAGGGCTAGACTACCCGATCAGTAGATCAATCTCGGACCGATACGATATCTGCGCTTCTTTACCTTTTGGGCTCAGCACATAAACCCCACGCCGAACCCGTTCGAACCAGCCGTAATGGTTGGCCTGCAGGATGGCCGCCGCCCGGTCCACGCCTGTTTCCATCTTCAAACCGGCCGGGCTCATTTCGCCTTTTTGATCCAGTATGGCGATCAGGCGCAAAGCATCCTGTCGATAAGCGGTGATGCGTTTGACACCGGTGGTGCCGCCCTGGTTGGGATCGCCCACCCGTTCGGAAAACTCTTTGAGCAAACGCCCGTTTTTCTTAGGGTTAATCCGCGGTTGATAGGGACCTGGATCCAAAACCGCCTCCGCCCCATCTGCGCGCACCATGATCAGGCCCAGCCCCAACATCCGGCAAAGCTTCAGGATGCGTTTACGGTTTTTCTTCCAGGCAGGCCCCTTGGGTTTCGGCACGGCGATATAGACATTGTCGGCAATGTTCAAACGATCCACCGCCTGCAGGATTACATCCAAATTGAAGCGCAGTTTCAACTCCACCACGACCGGCGGTTCTCCATCCCGGACCGCCATGACATCACAGGCACCGACCTCGCCCTTGACCGCGTATCCCTGCGCCTCCAGGAAGGCTTTCACCGGAGGGTATAAATCCTGTTCCCGCACCGACCGATCAGCTCAATTCAATCTCGCCCTGGATCGCAAGATCCAACGCGACCCCATTCACGCTCAACTTCATTTCCACTTTAAGCGGCCCTTCCCCCAAGGCACCTTCCTCTTCCGCCTTCCAGACCGCTTTTTCCAATTCCCGCTGGGTGGTGATGCCCACTTTCTTGAGGAATTTTCGTGTGCTCATATTGAAGATATCTTCGTTCATGCGATGTCTCCCTCTGTTCTTCTCTTTTTGCGCAACAGGCACAGCCATTGCGCTGCGGCCCCCTGACAAAATGCCATAGGGGGCATTTGTTATCTCTCTTCTGAGAATAACAAGAAACGGAAGCCCGGGACAAATGGGAACCCCAGCCGACTGGGTTATTATTTCAGGTCTGTCAAATCTTCTTGGATCGCCCGGATCAGGCTAAGCAATCGGTTCCGGACTTCCATATCCGGGATCGCCTCCAGGTCACGCGCCACCTGAATAGACCGGAGCGATGGCATGGACGGGTCACCGTCTCCGCGTCTCAAATCATCAAACAGATAATTCACCGGGATCTCTAGGGCCTGACAAATCGCGTAAAGGCGGCTGCTGCCGATCCGGTTGGTGCCTTTTTCATATTTCTGGATCTGTTGAAAGCTGATGCCCAGCATGCCGGCCAGCTGATCCTGGCTAAGCCCCCGTTCAATACGCACCTCGCGGATCTTCTGCCCCACATGAACATCGGTAGGATGCGGCATAAAGATTTCCCCATATTCACGACCCAGACACCACTCGCAGAAAGGGCAAAACCAATCACCCTTTCCATTCTATGTCCATATTATCATCCCCCTCCGCTCACAAGCAAAAAAGGTAAAAATGAACAGCAAAAACGATTTTAACGTTAATCGCCAGCCCGGTTTCCCAACAAGGATTTAGAAGTTTTATGACTGAAAATCAGATGGATAAAACCGATCCCACTGATGAGGCAGGTTTCGACTTCCATGCAATCATAACTGTCTATCGCCACCGGAAGCTCAGCCCCTTCAGGAGAGACGGTTAGGAATTCCACAAATTTCAAAAAGGAAGCAAAAACCTTTAATTGTATTTCCCAAAGCCCTTAATGGACCTAATCAAGGCTTGGGAACATCCTTGATCGTGCCGATAACATGGCTGATGCCACCATTCTCATCAGCGAGCGGCAAGTCGATCGATTCAAATGCAACATGCCCCTTGCCCAGATGCAGTAAACTGCCGCGGCAACGATGTGGATGGCCGGTTTGCACAATCATTTCCAGATATTCCGCAAGGGCCGCAAAGACCGCAACCCCATCATCAATGCTGAACACCAGATCGTCCGGCCGCTCGCCTGTGAGAATCTGTACCTGCTCACCATGCAACCGATATTGAAAGACGCCCGGCGCAAGCCTCTGATAAAGATAAATATATTCTGCAATCGGGATGTGATCGAGAATATCGAAATCGGATCGGGTCGGCAGAGCCGGTTGGTAGCCATGCCACCAGGTGAACAGACGTTTATTGATGGCCGAAGCAAAAACAGCATCACCATCGAGCCGCTCTCTCTCCAGCTCTCCGAAATCCGGTTTATCCATTCAATCCTTCCGGCACAGTCACCCACCCAACCTGAATAGCAGACTAACCTCTTTTACATAAACTGGAAAGAGTAGCACGACCGGCATCACAAGCCGTCTTGCAGGAAAGCGTGAAACAATGGCCAATTCCCGGGCCACTGGAACGAATAGCTATGATCGCCAACACTATTCGGATCATCCCCTTGCAGAGACCATCCATAATGATCCTTGTACCAGGCTTGGTTCTCGGGATCATCCAGCACAACCTGCCGGACGTTACCTGGATATTTTGCGATGCCTGTACCGACCGTTGCCTCGCGTCCCAGTGCCGGACCGAACCAGGCACCGGCAAGGGATAAAACATGGTCAGTTTTGACGGCGACATTCAAAAATTCGACACCGGGATTGGACTCCATTACCGCCAGGGCCTCTTTTTGGTGAACCGCGCCATTGCACAGTATGACCCTGCAAAAAAGCCCTGGCGTAAATTCCAGGGCTTTCATAACGACCCGACTGCCGAGGCTGTGGGCAAAGACCGGATGCCCCGGCGGCATCCGGCTCAGCCTTTTGGCCGCCGCAACAGACAAATCCCCATAGGCCCATTTATAGGTGTCCCAATATCCCGCCCGCCAGGCCCGCAGGACATCCCGGAACTGCCGCCCGCTATACCAGGGGAACGGAATGACCGGCCGGCCGGAAAAAGCGCCGGTCTGCCAGAGATAAAAATGCCCGTCCGGAATACGCGACGGGCTATGATGGGGATCATCAGGATCATGGTTATATCCGGGTACAAGAATCAATGCATCAGTCACGCTTCCCTCCGCCGGCATCATGTCTTTCCTTACCGATTTTGATCAGCCACCACCAGATGGCCAGACAGGCAGAGATCACCCCCAACAGCGCCGCAAACAAATTCATGCCCTGTGTCACCGCTTCATAGGTCAGCCAGCCACCGCCACTGACGGTGCTGACGGCCATGCCGTTTTCCGTCACCTTATGCACGATATTCTCTTTCATTGCGGCCACCTGTGATCACTCTCCAGCACAATGTCCCGCATTTGCGGGATATTCGCCGCCGCAATCTCTGCTTCGATCAAATCAGATGCCGCCCGGATCGGGGCAACCCGGTTCCAGATCGCTTCTCCCGCATCCCATTCTGCCTGTTCCTCCGGCGACAAGCTCCCTTTCATGGCCAGTTGAGCCGCTCTTGCCGTCAGATTGATTTGTTTCCAAATTGGGATGATGGCCAGGATCTTCGCCTGAGCGATCGCCTTAACCGTTTTCGTCAATTCCGCCCGGATTTCCTCAACCGGCCTGTCGGCAGCTGTTTGCGTGATCTCACAAATCTCTCCCGATATCTGGATTGATAGCCCACCCGGTCGCTGGGTGCGGCGATCATAGGGGGGTGTTTTGCGAATAACCCGGCGGATCATATATGCTTGCGCATCCTGTTGCCCATGGTATTCGAACGGCAGTTTGGGCAGGCCCGAGACAACATTGCCGCCCGGCAGTTCCAGACGCTGGCCATGACTGACCGGTCGCGGGCCGGATACAATCCGGTCCCCCTGTGTAATGACGATTTCCATTTATGTCTCCAATCAGGATGTCACGATTGTTGAAACAGGCACAGGCCCGGCCAAAGCGGGCGGGATATTCGCGCCACCGGGCGGTCCAGTCAGGAAGACGATATCCAGATAATCCGAGCTGGTATTGCCGTTATGCGCGCCGGAAGTGCCTTTGAGATAAGCCCCGGTCGTGTGCGGATAATGCTCGCTGGTCGCCAACGCTGTTACCGCTTCCGTCGTGTTGGGTTCCACCTTGTTGACCCATTTCCCGTCCGGGTTCATGGCATCGGTCCACATATGCCAATCAAAGGAAAAATTGGTTCCCTTGATGATCTCCACCAGCGGTCGCCCGCCCTTATAGGCGAATTGCGGCACCCCGGCCCCGGTGCGGGCGCGGATATCCAACAGCCCCGGAACATTCGGCATGACGATCATGAGATAATCGACCCCGGCCTGATTGAGCGGCGCAAAGATCTCGACCGCCTCCACTGTGGGCGCTTGGCCGCCATGGATATTCAGCCCGTCCGTGAACAAACCGTTGGGCAGATCCAACGCCAGATAATGGCCCGCCGCCAGGGACATGCCGATATTGTTGGTCCAGCAATACCAGCTGCCAATGCCGTTGCGCGGCTTCACGATCACCAGGGCCGGGATATCACCCAGAGGATGATGAACCGTCTGGCTGGCCGCGCCGTCACCGGTGTAGGTCACCGCCTGGCAAACCGGCCCGAATTTCAGGGCCAGGAAATGATGCGTCACCCCGTTGGCATTCAGATAGCCCCCGGCATGGGTGAGCGTAAAACCATCCGCATCAAAGGAAACAAGCTCTCCATGGGTCGTTTCCGCCGCTGTTGAAGAGCTGTCCAATTCCTTGCCCGGCCCGCGCAGGCTGTCCACCACCTGCCAGGATGAGGATGGCTGATCTTTCTTGATGAACAATAGCCCCGGAGGAAACCCCAGTCCTGTCACCTGCAAGTTGGTTCCATTGCCATCATAGCTCCCCTGGGCAATCTGCCCTTTTGGCAGCAGGCCCACTTTCGGCATATGCGCCGTGCAAAGGGCCTTGAAACCCTTAGGGACCGGGGCGGCCCAGTCAGCCTCTGTGAAAGCAAAGGTCACATCGCTGGCCGCATTGCGCATTTCCAGGAAGGGCTTGAAACGGCCGCCCGGCGTGAAGCTTGAGCCGGGATTGGCCCCTGTCACAGGATCACCGCCTCCCCACCAGGTCACCGCACCGCCGGTAATTGTCCCGTACCAGATATTGCCGACATCAAGATCAATCGCGACCGCCAGGCTGTTACCGCCGCCAACAGAGCTTTCCGACTGGCTGGCCCCCGCCCCGCCATCCTCACGGTATTGATTATTTATACCCGTCGGCATGGCGTAAACGCCGGACCCCGCCCGAAATGCCTCGGAACTGGCGGTTGGTTTAACCCGGCCAACATCCGCCCAGCCGACATATTCCGCATGGGCCGATGAATGGACCGTCACCGTGTAAAAATACCGGCCTGTGCTGACTGCAAGAGACCCTAAGACAAAATGGTCCGAGCTACCGGAAACCGTGGCCCGAAGGTTCCCCGCGCTAAAATCATGAAGGCTGGTGGCCGGGTTCAAAACCGGGCGGTTATTGCTGGGCGAATCCTGGCTTGAGGTGATCGCGCCGGACTTAGCCCAATCGCTCGGCGGGCTGGCCGGGTCCAGGACATAGGCACCGCGCCCGCCATCAAGCGCCCCCACATTGCCGGCCACAAACCACCCGGTTTTCGGGTCAACCGAACCAAAAGCCTCCGGTCCTAGAGACTGGCCGGAAACATAATGGAAATCGGCCATATACCCGGACCAGGGCTGGTATGGGGTATTGTTCAAGGCCCCGATATAGTGGGCGTCATCCCCCCCGATATACATCAAGGCATCCTGGGCCGGGTAAGTCGCGGCTGAAAAACCGGTCAGTTGGATCCCGTTTACATACATCCGGATCCGGTCCGCCTCTGTGGCCTGGGTGGTATCCACCCGCACCACCAGGTGAAACCATGAGGTTGGATCGGTCAAGCCGATGGGGGCCTGCAAGGATTGCGCCGGAGAATTGCCGACCCGGTTCTGGTAGTAAAGATCCCCCGTAGGAGCGTTGATGTAGATGCCAGCCCTATCATTAAAGCCATTGACCGTGCGGGCGAATACATACTCACTCCCGCTCAGATTTCCCAGTTTCAGCCAGGCGGCCACCGTCCAGGTCTTGTGATCATTCGACGTGCCGCCCGTCAGGCTCTTGCTCAGATAGCCGGTGGCCCCGTCGAACAGGCCGGACCGGTTATAAAGGTTATGGCTAAAACCGTTGTCCCCCATACCAACGGGATAATGTCTAATCAGGCTCATGCCCCCAATTCCTTGATATAGCCCCAGGTCACCATCACACCCGCATCATCCTTGACCGAATAGGCCACTAGGTGATGGCGTGCGTTCGCCGCGTTGTTGTAGTCTCCTTCCAGAGAATGGGTGAAGGTGCTGCTGTCGATTGTGTAACCGCCGGTACCGTCATTGGTGAACAGCAGCTCCGTGATTCCTTCATGCACAAGATCAGGAGTGATCGACAGGTTTTGTGTGATCGTCAGAGTCTGTAACCCATTGACGCTGTGATCGATCATAAAACTAGCATTACTGTCTCCATTCTTCTTCGGGGCCAGGATCACCCCGCTGGTAAGACCACCGGAAAACAAGTTGGCAACCGCCGCTTCCTTGTCCGGCAAATCCGCAAGGTTCTGTGTCTTATCCAGAGGGTTGTTTACCGATGACGCCGCAGCCACCGCCTCCGCCGCCGCTGCGTGCGCTGCATTGGCGGTATCGGCAAATCCCGTGCTGGCCACCAGCTTTCCCGCCGCATCATAGCCGATCAGGGCTTCTTCCCCCGGTGGTTCCGGTATGGTTAATGCATCACCGGAATAAGTTTCAGGCAGGCGCACGGCTTTCTCGATCTGCTTCCAATTGGCCTGATGCAGCATCAGCAATCGATCAGCCAGCCGCTCAACCGTTTCGGGCGGCAGGTTGTTGGCATTGACCAGCCGCGTCAGCTGGGTCTTTGCCGGCCAACGGATGATATGCAGCTCTTGCCCTGCCGCCAGTGGTGACGACAGGGTCAGGCTGCCGCCATCCGCCACGCCATCGCCGGTGACCGACTGCGGCACCTCGGTCGTTTCCGTGCCGTCATCCAGCCGCCGGACAATTTTCAAATCGGCCTTGTCCAGAAAATAGAACGGGATGGCAAAGCTCACACTCTCGCCATCGCCGTGATAGACCTGGGTCGAGTTTTCGGTTTCAACAGTCATGACACCTCGCAAAAGAAAAGGCAGCTGAAAGGCCGCCTCAAAATAAAAAGCGGCACTGGGCCGCCTGGTTCGGTTGATTTCGAAATAAGAACAATACAAGAACAACTATTGACAAGTCGTTTTGCCACCCGTTATGTTGGCCTTGAGATCATGTCGATGGTTGGAAAGTCCGGATACACGGATGCCGCTGCCACCGGGGTGTTTTGCACCTGCCGTATGAGGACCCGCGGCCCCTCAGGCATGGTCTCACTTCAACGACAGAAGGTCCGCCAGGATCTCTCGCAGTTTTTCCCTTGCCTGACGTAATGTTCTAAACGGGCTTTTGTGGATGCTGGCTATTTCATAGCCCTCCTTGGTTTTGGCCACTTCAATAACAATGACCGCACTTTTCCTATCTTTGCTTTTACTGCCCGGGCGCTTGGATATCTCCTTGGCCAGCAAAACCTTGCTATTATTTTGATGATCGGGCAGCAACTCGTCCGCCCCTTTCAGCAACTCCGGCAGATAATGCAGGATCCGGTCCGCATCTGGACCGTTTTTCCGATAAAGCTTATCAATCACTTCATTGGACACAACCATCCGGGCGCTGTTCACTGAATCAAATTCCGGCCTTAACAAGGCCGCATGTGAACGGACTTCATCCGGCAGTGGCGGAAGTTCAAACAGGAATCTCGGTATATCGACATATCCGTCAGAATTCTTTGTCAGCCTCTCAACATAAGGAACAATCTGGTCGCTTGGAAGGACTGCCCCTTCCTTCACGACCTGCCTGTCGAAAACGGCATCTGCACCTGCGTTCAGGACATCTCCAAAACGGGAGATTTGTTCCGTGTCCTGAACATCCAGGATCTGACGCCCATCAGCAGAAAACTGCGCCTGTTCCAGGGCATCGGCAATCTGTTCAAGCTTTTCATCCGCAGCATCCTCTAAGGCTGCCGAACGGTCCGTTTCCTCAAACCGGCCATCTTCCGTTGAAGTTCTTCGCTTTAGCGAACGCATCTGCCTGAATGCTCGCATCAGGCCTTCGGTGATCAGGCCAAAACCAGCGCCAACCAAGGCATTTTTCAAGCGGTTCTCCGCCATCGGGTCGTCCGGGTCCGCCGCCAGGAAGTCAGTCACCGGAGAATCCAAGGTGGGATATGCCTCGACCAAAGCATTGACCGGGTTTTCCAGGGGATCAAATGCGGTCGCCTCTGACAGCATCCCCGCCGCGCCAGCTTCCAGCAGGCCGCCAGAGCCTCCCGCCATTGCCAGGGCTTTGCGCGCCGCTCCGTAACCCGCAAGGAATTGGACAGCTGCCCCCACCAGCTTACCGGTGCCGGTTTCCGGTTCTTCCCCTTGCGGAATGGCCTCTATCACTTCGGCATAGCGCTGTTTCATCTGCTCACGATAGGCGGGCAAATCCTCTTCACGAATGCCTTGCAAACGGGCCCAATAGTCACTGCCACGGGTATCCTCGACACCCATTTTCTCGCCCAGCCAATCGCTAAGATCATTGATGCTGTGCAGCATTTGCTTCCCGGCTTCGGGAATGGAATGGGTGATCAGCCGAAGCGGATCTTCGGAGGTAAAAAACTGCGCGATATCAGCACCGATCCGGGCCATGATGGACGGGCCTTCGGCGTCATCCGGCCCGGCACCGTTACCGCTCCACACCGCCAGCATCTCGCGTGTGCCCATGTCACGGGCAAGCTCTGCATCGCCTGTCTTCAGATACCAGTTGGCATAACTCCGGTTGAAATCATCGGAAAGATATTGCGCAAAGCGCATGGGCTGGCGGTGGCGCTCGAAAATTTTTGACAAGGCTCTGCCTGACCATTCCTGCAATGTTGGCTGCATGGCCTGTAACTGTTCCTGCCTTGCCTTCAGCTCCCCCTCGTCAGGCCTGGTGGTGGCGCGAAGCCGCAAAACATCCTCTTCCGAGAAACTCTCCTGGAAACTTTCCTGCCTTGCGAGCACCGCCAGGGCATATTCTTCGTCGCTCAACTCCAATTGACCCAGTTGGCCTTCCGCCTCCAGCGTTTCAATCCAGTCCATGGCATAGAGGATTTCACTGCCCCGTCTACCGGACAGCGCCTTGCGCACGCGCATCGCCGCCTGGCGCGGCAAAATGCCGGTTTCGTCAAAAAGATCGATGGCTAGATCTGTTTCCGCCAGTTCCATGCCGAACCGGCCCCTGCGTGCCTCCAGCCACTCACCATAAACTTGATCCACGGCGCGCCGGTCTTCCGGTTTTTCCACCGACAGGGTGTTTTCGGCCCCTTCCAGCACGGAAAATACCCGTGCCCTGGCCTTTGCCTTGGCCTGTAAAGCCGGTTCCCGGCGGTCCAACTTGGCATGAACCCGGCTTGCGGCCGCTTCGGACACCTTCCCGCTTGCCACCCCTTCATCCACCACCGCGCGTAATTCCGCCGCTTCTTCCGGCGTGGAAATATGACGCGTCGCCTGGCGCAGGGCATGGCCGTTCTGGACTTGTTTGACAGCACCGAACCGGTCCCGGCCAGCCTCGATCTTGTCCGCCTGGGCCGCCCGTTCCTGTTCACTAAAAAGTGCCGGAACCAGCCCCTTTTCATCCGGATCGCGAAACAGGCTTGCAGCCTGCTCAAAATCGCCCGTGCCGATCAGATGGTTCCGGTATGCCATCAGGAACCGTCGGCCGATCATCCGCTTTGTTTGCTCCAGATTGCCCGGGTCTACCGCGGGTTCCAGGCGATTGAGCATCCGGACCGCCCCGGCCAGGCCATCATCGGGGCCCAGGTCGCCCGACTGGATCGCCGATGCCATACCGGACAGCTCCTTGGACAGCTGGCGCAGGGTTTGGTTTCGGATTTCCTCCTCACGCGCCTTGCCCATCATCAGACCCGTGGTCTCAATCGCCTCATCTGTTTCCTCGAGAAAGGCCTCCCGTTCTTCCGCACGGTAAAACTCAATCCCCTCCAACAGGCGATCACGTTCATTCTCCAGGTCCTGCATCAGCAGGCGCTGCTTTTCTTCTTCACCAATTGCCGAAACACCGCTGCCCCCTTCTTGACCAGCTTCCGCCAGGCGGGCACCGGCATATTCATGGAAGGATTGCAGCGCCTCCATCTGGCGGTTCTTCAGATCCAGCAAATGCGCCTGCTGGATAAACGGTGCAGCCCGGCCAAAGGTTTCGCCCAGGTTATGCACCGACTTGGCAATGAAGCCGCTGCCGTCACTGCCCAGATCCATACCCGGCATGCGAAATGCCCGGTTGCTGTCCGGTATATTGCCCATGTCATTCCTTTCCCGGGATCAATCTGTGGGATCCCATTCAAATGTCTTGTAATAATCAAAGGCCCCGCCCAGCAGGGATCCCGCCGCATTGATGCCGCCACCTATGGCTGCTGACCGGCCCCGGCGGCGCGCCATCCCGGCCCGCATCTCCCCCATGGACAAGATGTCGTCGATATCCTGCTGGCCATAGCGCTCGGTCTCGTCGATCAGAAGCCCCGGCGACCCCTCCAGATCAATGCCCTGGGCCGCGAAACTGGCCCGTTGCAGGCCGATCCTGCGCCGCAGGTCCCGGCGGCGGTTCTCTGCCTCCTGACCTGCGGCCTTGCGCTCATAACTGGCCTGCCGTTTGGCCGCCTTGCGGCTGGCCCGGGCCTGATAGATCGACGCGCCCGCCTGCAGGGCGGTGGCGCCGACACTCAGCAATTTGGCGATATCGCCCCAGCTCATTGTCTAAACTCCCATTTCCGGAATGATTGCTCGGATCGTGCAGGGCAGCGGTTCGCGCGCGGCGATCTCCACCCGGGGCACCAGGTCATGGCCGCTGGGAAATTTGACTTTCACCAGCGCGCTGTAGAGCGGCTCCGCCGCCCCAAACGGCAGTTCTGATGGCCGCAGCGGCTTGCGCTCGCGCCCCTTACCTTCCACACCGACCTCGATCGCCCCGCTTTCAAACAGATCCACCGTGACCGAAACCGGCCGTTTCAGATCGCCTTTGCTGGCCCCTTCCCTGGTCTGGTAAAGCGGCTCCAGCGGCACCACCCGCGCCGGCGCCGGAAGGCCTACCTGGATGGTCGATGCTGTGGCCCCATTGGGCAGGGTCACCGAACCGTCTTCGGCCACCGTCACCCTTGGCAGGACCGCGCCATCCGCCAGGATATCCACCTGCTCCCCCGCCAGATGCCCGAACCCGGTGACCTGGCCGGTGCTCTCGCCCTGATAGCTGCCACCCGCATCAACAAAAAACGCATCCGCCCTTGTCTGGTTTTCAGAGGTGCGAAACAGCGGGTCGAGCCGTTCGATGAAACGCCGCGCCTCACCGTTGATTTTGCGGCGTACCGCCAGGTAAAGCGCTCGGCGCTGGCCTTCAAAGACACAGGCAATGCTCTCCACTTCGGCCCAATCCTGATCCATGCCGCGCCCGCCGATCAGATGCCGGTGATAGGCCAATACCTGTTCATGGGGCTCATAGGTAACACCGACCAATTGCCCGTCATCGCGCAGCATCCACAAAACCGCATCCGGCTCATCGGCAAAGGCCATTTCGCGGATGCCGGGACCTGTCACATGTTCCGAGGCCCGGGAGATCGGCGGACTCAGCCAGCCCTCTTTTTCAAAGGTGAAGCGGGTCTCGTGCAACTGTTTGCGATTGCGCGATAAAAACAGCACCGCATCGCCCGCCTTGACCGGCCGGACCGGGGCGGATCCTTCCTTGGTCTGCATCCGGTTCTGAATCGAAGTGATCGACAATGGCGTGTTGAAACCGGCACCGCCAACGGATCGTATTCCGCCCGTTGTGCCGCTGATCAAATGCTTATCCTCGACCACCCATTGAATTTCCTGGGCCATGCCCGACGTGGTGGTGAATTTCAGCGCGTCATCCGCATTGGTGCCCAGACCGAAATTGGTCAGGCGCAGATCTTGCGCGGTGCCGGTCGGCGATTTGGAGAGCCAATAGGTCGAAGGCTGGCCTGGGGTCGCGCACAGAACCATGCGCTGTTCGAAAAAACCGATCCGCTGTGGATAGTTCCCTGCCGTCCATTGCGACGGTTTTGAGGTGAAGCTGACATCGGCAATCGTCCAATCATCATGGTCGTTGCGCACCAGTTTTTTGGGCGCGTGATCTTTGTGCACGATATAGAGCGTGCGCTCATCCTGGGCGTAGTCCAATTCAAAAAGCTGATCCTCGCCAAAGCCGGTGGCCAGCTCGTAAATCTCGTCCTCATCCGTCAGGATCTGCCCGCCATCCCGATAGACGCGCATGTAAAGATCGCCGAATTCGAGAATATAGGTGTCATTCACGGAATATTCGAATGCGATCAGGCGCACGGCCTTATCCGCATGTTTGGCCGATGCGATAAAGCGGGTGCCGGGACGGCGCATCAAAACGCCATGAGCCATGACCTGGAAATTTTCACAGACAGAAAGACCCGTGCGATAGCTCTCCAGGTCAACCCGGCTCTGCACCAGAGGTGAGATTTCACCCCGGCTGAAAGCAGGTAGGATGGATTTGATCACCGCCATATCAGCGCTCCCCCCTGGCATCCAGCCAGCCGCCCGGCATCACGTCTGGCGGCTGGGCCGATTTCGCATCCCTGACCTCGGCCAGGATCAGCGCTTTTTGCGCCTCCACCTCCATCCGGTCGCGCTCGGAATTTTTACCCGTCAGCGGTACCGCCAGATATTTCGCCAGCAGGCTTGACGCCGCATGGATCAGTTCCGCATCCCAGGCATTCACCGGCACATCACGCGAGATATAGCGGATAAAGAGCGGGGCCTGAGCCGCCACCAGAAGGCTCCGCCCCTCCCGTTCGAAAGGAACCGGTGCCCCGGTTGCTTCCCCATCCTGACTGAGTGCCAACGGCCGCACACAATCAGACGGCAAGGGAAAACGGGTCCTGCCGCTATGTTGAAACGCCACGGGATTGCCGTCCGCCGCCAGGCTGGCGCGCTTGGTCACACAGGCCCAGGCACCCGCCTGCAAAACCTCGTCACGGACCTGCGGCCAGAAACGGCCGCACAGGCGGCCGGCTTTGGTCGACCGGTCCTGGGGGTCGGTCATTTCCTCATCCTGGGCCAGCATCGCCAGCGCCAGGTTCCAGACATCCACAATCGAGGTCATTGATTCTCCCCTTTTTCATGTGTGCTGTCCTTTGACTCCTCTTCCGCATCGCGCCGCCGCATCTGCTCGAAAAAGACCCGGTTGGCTTCCGCCAGGCTGAGAATACGATCACACCGCTTCGTCCTGTGCTTGCCTTTCATGGCCGCCTCCAATTCCGCTGTGAAAATTGTGCGCCCCGGATCCCCGCCGCACCGCAGGGCGGATAGGGGGATCCGGGAACGCTGTTCAGGGGTTAGGGCCGCCCACGTCAGCCATTGGTTTCCAGGAAGACAATCGGCACCTGCTTGCGTTCGGGCCGGACACGGGTCCAGTTGCCGCCCAGCGCCAGTTCCGTATTGGTCGGGCTGACCCCGGCCTGGCTCGCGCCGGTATATTTGATACCCATGGGATGGATCACGAAATTGCGCCGGGAATAGAGGACCTCCTGGCCCTGGCCGTTGCCCGCTTCCGGGATGCGGTCCACTTCGGTCGGGGTTTTCATCGCGCCCTCGCCGTAGCCGACCGCGCCTTTGCCAAACAGGATGGTGACATATTTCGGGCTGTTCGCCCCCGCCACCACCGGCAGGCCGTCATCCACAATCACCCGGTATCCCAAATAGGTCTCGAACCCGATCTTGCCGTCCGAAGTTTCGGTGAATTGGATCAGGTTCTGTTCCTGCAGCCTGGCATGAACCACCGAATGCATGGCAATGGCCGCCAGGTCATTCTTGGCGTCGCCCAATGTCTGGGCCGCCCGGATCACCGCCGGTCCGCTGATCAGGGTTGCATCCCCCGGGGCTGCCACATCGTCATAGAGGCTGTAGACCATATCCGCGCCGTTATTGGCGATATTGGCCGCCAGCACACCGCGCAGGCTGGCTACCAAAGTGCGCTGGTGGTCCCGGTTCCAATAGCGCGCCACCCGGTCGGCGATATTGCCCATGGGATCGGCCCCCGCCACATCGACCGACAGATCCATGCCGGACCAGGACTGGTTGCGCCGGTGCACAATCGCCTGGTCGGCAAAGCTTTCGATCTTTTCATGGGTTGCCTTGTCGGATGGGTCGTCACTGCCGATCCGTGATTCCGTATTGGAGAGGTCTTTGAAGGACGGCATGGTAACCGTGTTGCCGCCGCTTTTTGCCTTCGCATCCAGCTCCTTGGAGGTGACCATCACCCCGGATTGGAAAAAGGCCGACAGTTCTTTGGTCTTGGAATACATATAAGGGGTGAACACCTTCGGTTCGATGATGTCCGCCAAACGGGTTTCTGCCATGTGGCTGCTCCTGTTTCAGGTTTTGGAAAAAAACCGGCAGGGAAATCCCTGCCGGCGGAACCCGGGATAAAGACCGGGAACGACGTGATATTTATACTCAGCCCAAGCATCGTCATTGCCGGGCATGACCCGGCACTCCAAGTCTCAGGCAAACGAACTAACCCAGGCTGATCCCCGCCTGCGCCGCCAGGCTCCGGGCCAGGGCGGGGTTTTCGCGCATCAACCGGCCCTGCTCGGTCAGGTTGGGATTGTCCGTGCGCCAGGGGTTGCCACCCGGTCCGCCTGCGGGCCGGGTCAGGTCATCCTCACCCAGCCGCGCGCCCACCGCATGCAGAAACTCAATGAAAGCCGGCGCACGGGTCCAGCCGCCCGCCTGCAAATCCGCCATCAGCTCCGGCCCGGCAAAGTGGGACAGCGCCCGTTCCGCCAGGCGGCCGTTGGCGGCAAAATTGCGGCCCCATTTTTCGCGCAGGGCAACCGTTGCCTCCGCAATCTGGTTGTCCGTTTCGGCCCGCATGGCCTCATCATGGCCCGCCAGGCGTTTGTCCCGGACCGATAACAGGCGCTCAAACTGCTCCCCGCTCAGGCCAAGATCCTGCGCCAGTTCCAGGAAGGGTGCCCCTGCCGTATCATCCATGCCTTCGGGCAGGGTATAGTCCTCTCCCCCGTCCCGGTTCTCGGGGGCTGCATCAATTTCCACGCTTGAATCAAAAACGCCGCCCAGCGGCTGGACGGCGTTTTCTTCTCCCCCCTCTATGCCGGGGACTGGCTGAATATCGTCTTCATTCATGGCTCATCTCCAATTGTTCCGCATAATCCGCTTCTGCCAGCTGGCGCAAATCCGCTTCCGTGAAGGCCAGCATGGATAAAACATGCTGATAGACGCTGCGCATGGCGTTATGTTCAGCGGCACTGCCGCTGTCGGCAATTTCAAAATAGCGTGTTGCCCGCGCCAGATCGTCCAGCACCTGTTTGCCGTCCGGGCTGGCAAACACCCGCTTATAGGCCCCCGCCGTCGCCGCCACCGCGCGGCCCGCACGGGTGAAGGACCGCCAGCCGCCAAACCTGTTCCCGTCTCCAGATTTCATGATGTTTATCCTTGTCCTTTCTCCTCAGACACCCACGGGCCTCGATGGCAGATCCCATCGGGTTGATGGGTGTCTCGACACCCCCATCATCGGTAATATTCTGTGATGAATGCCTTGTCGCGGGTCACGATGACCGATATCTCGTTGAAAAAGTCTTTCTTGACCCATTTCCTGCACCCCTGGACAAGCCGGAGGCTATGGTTGGAAAGAGGCATTCCGCTCACGGTTTCAAAACCGTTCTGCCCGCAAAAAGACAGCCCGTTAAATCCAGAAGGCAGCTTGTATCCTTTGATATTTTCAAAACCGGGCCTGCTTTGTGTTCGTGTCATCAGCAGGAAGGAATTAGGTTCCAATTCAGGCAGTTGCACGGAAGCCTCTTCCAGGATCTCCTGATAACGATCGCTTTCTCCGGGCCCGATCATGATGACAAGCAAGAGGAAAAACCACGCAAAGGCAGCTAGAAGAATATGAACCAGAAAGCCGATTGTTATCGTCAGATCAGCAGAAAACGGGTTCTCTTTTAAGCGCAAGAACATGGCCTTAATCATCCGTCAGGTAATAGGTAAGAAGGCTGTTCTCCGTAAAACGATAGCGAATGAAAACACCACCGGGTTCCGAATAATCATAGTGACAGGCCGCCGCGTCCTGGGCAATTTCCAGGCCATTCAGAGCCGGGACAACGGTGCCTATTCCAGATGTTCCGCAATAGCTCAGCCCGTCATCTATCTGAAACGCCTGATAATAGCCAATGTCCCTGATAACCCCGGCATAGCGTTCCACTGGCCCCAGGGTCTGTTCCGGAAACGGCCCCTCAACCGGATAGTGTTCCCGAACCTCGGCCAGGATGACCCAGTCATAATAGGGATCGATCCAGGACAGCAAATCCAGGTCAAAATCTGGAACAAAATCTCCAACAATGGTGATCAGCATCAAGAGCAGTCCATAGAACAGGATCTGGATCCAATAGGTAGAGGTGCCCATCAACTGCCAAAGGCCCTTTTTCTTTGTATGATTTTCTTCAATCATGGCAATTTCTCTGGAGAAACACCGTATCGAATGACAAAGTCGCGGGTCTTCGGTTCAGCTAGGCTTGCCATACTTACAAGCCTGGTATCGATTTCGCTTTTGAATTTTCGTCGACTGCCTTCTCCGAAAAACGGTTTCCAGTTGAAATCATATTCATCATAGAGACCGACTGGCTTCTTGGCGTCATCGCCTTGCTCATAGATCAGCCAGGCATCCCCCAACGCCCTTTCCGCTTGTGAATCATAAAACTCGGTCTTTTCCGCCCGGTATATTCTACCGTTTTGCGTAAAAAATTTAGGCTCGGTGCTTTTACCAATGCCATCGGTTGACGGTCGGGTTTTCAGATTGCCGCTTTCGTCTTTCAGGCTCTCCAGCAACGCCGCAAACTCTTGGTCCCCCATTTGGTAATCACCAAAACCGCGCCAGTATCTTTCAAACATTCTGATCGCAAAGGGATCATCCAACTGATCACGAATGATATTGCCCCACATGCCTAAAACCGGACGACGGATGCCGCCTGCATTTGTGGAGCCCTCTCGCCCAGTATCGTATTTCTGCTCCAACCGTTTTTGGAATTCCGGTCGATCACCATAAAACTCCATGGCCTGTTCGATTTCCGCGAGTTCTTGGTTCGGGTCAGACTGGAACAAACGTCGCATATTCAATCCAGTTTCCTGCGGCATAACAGAATCAGTTGTCCGTCCTGCAAGAATCCCTGAGCCAAGGTCCGTCAGCTCCAAACTCTGTTTAGGATCTTCATCCCACCTTGCTTTGCGCGCAGCAAAATCGGCTTTTACATGGGCCAAAGCCATAACCTCTTTCTTGCAACAAATTTTGGTAATCCTTCGCCGTCGAGTGATCGCCTCGGTCGACGATACGCTGCAACTTGCCCATGTCGGTTGCAGTCAGAGGCACGGCATGACCGTTCATATTCGAAATTGTGACGTTTGAAGCATATCTCTTCTTGTTGATGTCTTGATCCAAACGACCTTCCTGATCGGGAAGGATAAACCGCCTTACATTCCCCTGATCAAGGATGACTTCAATTTCTTCATCATTCGTATCAACGCCGATGATTGATGCTTTGCCATCATCAAAATCAATATCTTGGGTTGCATCAATGGTAACACCATTTTTTAGCAGGAGTTCATTATTGAAACGCAGAATGATGCCATCATGGATATCAATATCTGCCGAAGGCTTAAATTTTGGCTGATAAGCATCTTTGATGAACAGACCATCCGCGTAGGCTTTTTTAAGTACGGCGCCGAGTTCTTCTTCACTCAATCCTAAAACACGCGCAGCATTGCCGATCCGTGCGCCTAGTGCGTTATTATGGTAATCTTGAACGTTCTCTTCCGGCGTTCCAGGATAGTGATCTTCCAAGGCATTGCCGAGCTCGATAGTATGACCGTACCCGTGCTCATATGCCAGCAGCGCAGCAATGCCGGTATGGCGCCAAGCATCAATCTGATCGCCAACCCGGGCGTTCGGATCCCCTTTGCCCCGGAGATCTGATATCGGAACCTCATGAATACTGTTGTACCAATCAATCACTCTTTGCTGCATGGTTTGATCAACAGCGTTCCAACCTTGGAACAATTTCCAATAGTCGCTCATCCGTCTCTTCCTTAGATCCAAAAATTACAGTTATGCCGCTCCTCCAGACAGCCGCCCGGCTGATCTGATGCCGGCGGCCTATTCCTGGTTATCAGGGGTATCCCGCATGTCTGGGCTGTTAAGGCGCTGCGGTCCCCGCCCGTGATAAGTGATGGTAACTTGGCTGGGTTCCATGCAGCTATGCTGCAGGCCACTGTCCGTCAGGATCGGATCGTCTTTCGGTCTATCCACCACGGGGCGGGCATCAATGTCATAGTCATTCACATTGACCCAGAGGCAACGTGGATAGAATCCATCGCCAAACTTCAGAAGAGCCATGTGATACATTCCGGAATATTCC
Source organism: Aestuariispira insulae (assembly GCF_003385955.1). Classification (GTDB taxonomy): domain Bacteria; phylum Pseudomonadota; class Alphaproteobacteria; order UBA8366; family Aestuariispiraceae; genus Aestuariispira; species Aestuariispira insulae. Next base: position 190,453 of record NZ_QRDW01000002.1, on the reverse strand, counting down.
AAGTGGGTAGCGGGCAGGGGCGAATTGGCCTCACAGTAGGCGGATTCTATCTTATATTCTGCCCTGCCCTCATGGGTTGGGCAGAAAATCCCCCCCCAAGGATTAAAAAAATAGTCGTAAGCGGAACCAACCGCGACCAGGGTTATCACCACCCCGCCCGCCCATTTGGCGACACGCCAGAACCAAGCCGCCATTGCCTTTCCCATCCCAGAATGTGCCATCCATCTTTCTCCCTTTAGCTGCAATGCAATCACAATACCGAGAACATTTAAAGAACATAATTAAGGCATTTCGAGGGCGGGGCCCGTTTCCGGCACCGCGCCTGGCTGCTGGGCCGCCATCTGCTGCATCAGCATCATCTGCGCCTGCTGCTGGCGCTCTGCCTCCTCGTCTCGCATCTGGCGCGACAGCTCTTCCGCCGGCACGATCAGGTCCGCCGGCACCCCTTCATTATCGGCCACCATGCGCGCCGCCTTGTCCCAGTCGATCATGCGCGGCACCTTGGCATCCATCTGGCCCGCCGCCTGGACAAATTCCAGCGCGCGGTAGAGACCCGTGGTCTCGCCCGCCTTGCGCAGCCTGGCCATGGGCGAGGTGAATTCCAGGGTGACCGGCTGGCCTTCCAGCACAGGCGGCCGTTCCGGCAGGCGGATCTCGCCATAGCGCGCCTTACGTTCCAAAATCGCCAGCTCCCGCTCCACCAGCAATCCCAGCATTTCCTCCTGCGGCGCAAAGGGCGGACCGATCAGGTCGCCTTTTTCCTGGGCGCGGATCGCCGCTTCATAGGCGGTCATGCCCGGCTTGTTGGCCAGGACCTGCCACAGGTTTTCCGAGAAACTGGCGCCGATCTCAGCGGATTTGCGCTCCATCCCCTCCAGGCCCAGAACCGGCTGCGCGCCCGATTGCAAGGGCGCGAATTTCGGCCGCCCCTGCTCGTCGATCAGGTCCGGGTTGAACGCGCCCGCATTCAAATTGATCCGCCGCTCCAGCTTGCCCCGGATGCCCATGGGCGGGTCGACCGCCTTTTCCATGGCCCGCGTGGTGGTGCGCGCCATGGCGTAATATTGCTTCACATCCGGCAGGGCCGACATGGCGGGTCCCCAGCCATAGGCGCTATCCGGCACCTCATTCATCACCGAGGCGATGAAGGGAAATTCATGAAAGCCTGAGCGTTTCAACATAGTCCGGCTGTCACGCTCCACATGCAGGCTCTCAAAGGCATGGCCGGCCTTGGCACCGCTTGCGGGCTGGACCAGATGCACCACCGTGAAACACCGCTCCTGCTCCCCGCTTCTGTTGAGCGCGTCGCGCACTGCGGGCGGCAGGGCGGCCTCGCCATAGGCCTGGGCCATCTGGCGGGCGGTCATCTCATGCTCGCGCGCCGCCCGGTCATATTGCCCGCGATGGTTCCGCGCCAGGCAGACCTGGTTGATCGGCACAAATTCATAAAGGATCGGCGGCAGCGGCTTGCCGCCCTCCTCCCCGGCCATTTCCTCCTTCACCAACAGGCATTGCGCGCCATAGAGCGCCAGCGAGCGCCCCATGCGTCGGGGCAGTCCGGCAAAACCCGAAAGCGGCGCATAGCGATAGCGGAATAAAAGCCTGGTCATCTTGGCCGCCCAGGCTTTCACCTGGCCGTTTTCCCGCAAGCCCTCATCCAAAGGGGAGAGCGCATGCCAGAAGGTGCCGCGCGGCATCAGAAGGGAGGTGAAGACGGCGGCAAACATATCCGGCAGCAGCAGCGGCCTGGCGCCAAAAATCCGCGACATATCGCCCATCCGCCCCTCCATGGCCGCCCCATAGGGGTCCATCCGCTCCGCCACCTGGGCCCAGACCGGCTCAAACCGGGCGCGCTCAACCTTCATGGCTGAAACCGTGTCCAGCACATCCTGTGCAACTGTCATATTTTTCTCTCCATGAAAAAAACCGCCCGGACATTGGGGCGGTTTGGGTCGGAAGCGCATGCGGGCCTATATTGGCCGCAGCAAAACGGGTCAGTCTCAGTCAAATCGGCTTTACTGCGCGTCCCACGCAGTCTCCCACGCAGCCTTGGTGCCGGCCCAACCGGCGTCGCCGAACCAACCCGCATAGGCCTCCTGCTCTTTCCATGGGCGATCCAGCCTAAAGGGATCGAAAAGCAAACCCACGCCGTCTTTGGCCTGATCCCAGGCGTCTCCCCGGGCATTGCTCAGCATCTCCTGCCAAAGCGCCTCCTCCCCTTCATGACCGGCCAATTTCGTCGGCAGATATGCGGTCCAGGCTTCTGGCGCCAATCCATGGTTCTTGAAAATCCGGGAATGATAATCCCGGATATCCCGGACCTTCAGTTTGATAACCGCCTTTGGATCCTGCTCCCAAAGCGCTTTGCGGGCTTCAAAATCCGCGCGCATCAAATCCCGGCCTATCGCCCTTTCCCGCAAGGCACTGACCGGTTTCCCCATATCCACGGCAAAATCCTTCATGAAGTTGTTGGCTGTCCTGCCAAGGACCGTGTCATTGCGGGCCACCCCAAGCGCCATGGCCCCATAAGCATAGCCCTTATCGCTCAGGAATTGATAATAGTGCACGCGCGCATTGGGATCCTTGCTTTCCGCCAGTTTCTGCAAAAAACCCATCTCCGAAACCGTCAATGGCTCCGGCTGGCTGACCTTCTTTGTTGTCATGGATAACCTTTCTCACCGCCAGCAGGCGGCCAAGCAAAACAGCCCGCACACAACCGGCACAGGCAAATTCAGCGCATAAAAAAACCCCGCGGACACGGGGTTTGGCTTGGAGCTGTGATGAATTCAATCGCTGTCAGGCAGCGGGGGATTGTCTTCGGGATGTTTTTCTACAGCTATTTGATAAGCTTGCCTGTTGATCGCGATAAGTGCTAACCGCGCCTCACCATTTCGAACGGCGTGTATCAAATTTACTACTGGAGCCCCCGGATCTATCGAGTAATAAAACTCATGTTCTGTCCACTTACTACTGACCGAACCAAAACGGCTATACCCCATAGCAGATAGTGCTTCGTCCGCACCTTTAAACTTCCCTGGGACCCTGACAGCGCATGAACCATAATCGGTAATAATCATGTACCAGCGTACACCATCATTATATGACCACGCATCATCTCCATCAGGAATTAGTTGCTCTTTACGATATGCAACATCTGTAATCTTTGTGCCTCCCGTTAACTCCTGAGCAAGCTTAGGAATACTGATCATCGCTTCTTTGACATCACCAACCTGCTCCAAGCAAACACGCTGGAACGCCTGCCAGCCTGGCTCAGTCTCATAGTCAACCTCTGCCAATGCTGAAATCGGCAATAGTAACAGGATGACCGACAGTATTTTCCTCATTCTTTCCCCCAAGACTTTATTCGGCACACGCATAAAACGTGGCGCAAATCACATTACAATTCAATGGATTATTTTCCTTATAATATCAACCATAGCCTAAAGCCTCTAGAAACCCCATCAGCGGCAGACCGGCATATTCCGCCCGCCGGATATTGGCGGCCCCCAATGTCCTGGTCTGCACATAACGATCCGTCTGTTCAGAGTTATCCTTCGCGGCCTTGACTGGTTCATTAGTAACGGCAGAATTGTTTTGACGGGCAACAAAGAACTCTTTCGGCCCTTCTTTTTCTGGAGGCGCAGTCAAATTCCCTGTGGTTTGGTGCACGCCGAAAAGGGCATCCTTTTTTGACGCTGAGTATGAGTTACCACTCCCCTCAATCACCCCCACCACCTTCTCATCTAGCTTTTCATCGGCAATCAGGTCATGCACGCCGATCCCGGTTTGCAGGCTATAGCCGATCGGTGCGGCGCGGCCCAAGGTCATCAATGACGCCGCCGCCGAGAGCGGGCGGCCGTGATAGATGCTAGTCCCCACCCCATAGGCCAGCCCGGCAAAAGGATTGGCCAGGCTGAGCGCCCCGCCGACCAGCGCGCTGTCGCTCCAGTCGAATTCAACCTCCCGTTCCAAATCCTCATCCTCTTCATCATAGGTGAATTTGGAGGTCTTGAAGCCCAGCCAATCGCCCAGCTGCTCACCGAACCCTTTTTTGCGCTCGGTGAACATACCGCTGTTAATGGCCAGCGCAATGGAATGGCCGGCCGCATTCTTATTCTCGCGGTCGGTCGGCGGTGCATTGCCCACCCGATAGGTGCCGCTATTCAGCGTAATTTCCCGAAAATCCGCGGCGGTCGGTGTCCGTTTATCCCGGTCGCCGCCACCATTGCCGCCGGTCCCCGGACCGCCATTATTGCCGCCCGTATGGCTGCCGTCGGGCCGCTCGCCCGCCATGGCCCCGGCTGGGCCGCCCCGTCCAAAATCTGGCATGTCTCTCCGCTCCTTCAATTGGTTGCGCCGCTGAACAAAGCGCTCAAAAAAGATCACAAAAAAAGCCGCCCAAAAGGCGGCTTTCCGTTTCCCATGATAAAAGGTGAAAATCCTTATTCGGCCGGTTGATAGCGAACCGTGATCCCGTTCCAGCTGCCAAGCTGGCGCACCAGGGCCTCATCCGGCAATGCCGGCAGGCCGATATCCAGTGTTTCATTGCTGTCCCACTCGAGGCGCAGATCCTGCCTGTCTTTGGCGATCAGGACCGTCATGGTCTCTTGCGCTGTCCGGTCACTCACGGTCACATGGGTGCCAAGCGGCGTGGTTCCGCCGCAATCCACCTCGATCAGCCGCGCTTCAAACTGGCCGTTGGGGGACGGAAACGCCCCGCGCTCAATCCGCTCACAGGCCGAAAACAGCTGCTGTCCGCCGAAATGCACCCCCAACAGCACCGCCACCCCAAGGGCCATCCCGCCCGCGATCACCACACTCTTTTTCACGAATTCCCACCCTGTCTAAGGAGATTGCATCAAAAACCGGACGGATCATCCCCCTCCCGCGCCATCAAATCAAGGCTCTGTCCGTCTGCGCTCCATGAGGCCGAATTATGGCGGCCGTGAGGGTCCAGCCCCTGCGCGGCCAGCATATTGCCCGCCATCTCGCTGATCCGGTCCGCATACCATTGCCGGTGCTCGCCGCCGGTTTTGGGGTGGATTGCCCGGTTGCCGTTATAATCAAACAACGCCTTGGCATTGCCTTCCCACCGGGTCTTGTCCCCGTTGCCGTCATGCTGCCAGCCTTTGTAATCCAGCCAGAGAAGCGCAGCCTTGGCACTGGTTTCCGGGGTCATCTTATCGCCGCGTTCCAATCCCAGTAGGCTGGCTTTGCGCGGCACCCAGTCCAGCGGCTTATTCACCTGCAGCGGATCACTCAAAAAGGCCTCTTTATGGTGGGATCCGCCTGCCTCGATCATCGCCTGTGTTTTCAAAAGATGCGGCGTCCAAAACCCGTCATCGCCGGGCCGGTAACCGAAGGATCGGTTATAATCATTGACCGCCTTGATGAAGATCCGGTCATTGGACGCCCGCCAGGCGGTCGAGCCCTTTTCAGGATAGCCCTCCACCGCGCCAATCCGGCCGCCGGTGAACCGCCCGGTCTTCGGGTCATAATAGGTGAAATTCTGTCGCTGATCGCTCATGTCCGTTTTACCCTCTTCCCTTGTCAAAATTCCGGCGGATACTGCATTTCCGCCTGATAGAGATCCCCTTTTGCCAATCGCGGCTTTGTCACCGCCTCACGCCGCATCATCATGGCGTATCGGGTGGCGCTCATCAGGTCGTCCTTGAGCTTGACGATCTGCCCTTGCCTGCGGTGATAGAGGCGGAACTCCCCGAACCATTCCGCCAGGTTGGAAAAAACTTTGAACCGCCCTTCGCGCATGGCAGTGAGCATCTCCATGATCCCGGCCTCGACCCCGTTGCCGCCATCGGCATGGGTCGCCATGCAATCGAGCATATTAAGTCCGGCCTGGGCATATTGGTCGCGCAAGGTCCGGCCCGACCCCTTGTCATGCTGGTAGCCGTCATGGGGCCAGGCCCAGGGCAGCCAGCCCCCCCAACGGGTCAATGCTGCGGCATGTTCGGCAGGGGTTGCGTGCGCCCGGCGATAGGCCCTTGTGACATACAGCGCGTCATGGTCACGGTCCCACGCCAGTTCGACGGCAGCGGTCGGATGGTCCCAACCGAAATCGATACCGCAGATCCGCGGCCAATGATCCGGCAGGACAAAGGGCGGCACCGCAACCGCCGCCTCTTCCACCGGAAAGACCCGGCCCGACCCCAGCGACGGGATGCCTTGAGAGCGTGCTTCAACCTCATGATCCGGCAACCCTTTCTTCAATTCCTCCCGCGCCGCCTGGTCCAGATGGGGTACATCATCCCATCCCGCCTGAATCAGCGCCTTGGTGCCTTCTGTTTCTTTCATAAATCCCTCCACCACCGCCGAAACACCCATAAGCGGTGTGAAGGTCAGCATCACCAGCCCGCCCGTGGTCATGGTCCGCACCAGGCATTCGCCGTAAATATCCGCCGGCGGCTCCTCATCCAGCCAGACAAGATCAATTTCGGTTCCCTGAAATTTTTTGCGCCCCTGGTCATAGGATTTGAAGGTCAACTGGCTGATTCCGCCGCTTTCATGGCGGACATGGATATCCATCACCGCGTCACTGACCCCGGTGCGCCTGGTGGTCCGCACCAAGGTATCTGCCGGGATCAGACCCGTGCCGATCGCACCCTGCGGCCCCAAAAGCTTACCTTGCAGAATATCGCGCACCGTTTCGGCCGTGTCGCCTGCCGCCCAGGCCTTGACCGGTCTGTCAAACCGCCGCCCCACCCACCAGGCGGGATAGCGCCCGGTCATATGCAAAACCGTTTCATAGCCCCCGGCGCTTTCCGTCTTGCCGACCCGGTTTGCCGCCATGAAACAGCGTTCGCGCCTGGTCGCACCGGCTTCGAAAAACGCCAGATGCTTCTTATAGAGCGCCCGGCGCAGCGGACCACTGTCCGGGAAATAAGCCTCAATCCGCCGCTGCCGGATCCTCTTTCTCTTTTCTTCCAACAGCCGGATCAAATCCGGTTTCGTCGAGCAATCGCCTGATCCGTTCATCCAAAGCCCCGTCGCTCAATATCGAGAGCCTGTCTGCCATGCCCTCTTCCATGCCCTCTACCGGTTCCGCCAGCGGCCCCGGCCGGCCCCAGGCCCGGTTCAATATTTCCTGCGCCGCCGACAGGCTGACCCGCTTATCACCGCCGCGCATCAAGGCCAGCAGGGTTTCCAGCGCTTCGCTGCTGTGGTTCCTCGCGGCTGACCGCATCGCGGCGGTCACCTTATTGCGCGCCCCTTTCGGGCGGCCCCTCTTCCGCTCCATTTCCGCCACGTCCCCTCTCTTTCCAAGCGCATGAAGAAAACCGGCTCTATCCGTCGCCGGATACAGTGAGTTTCTTCTTGCTGATTTCTGGAATGGGCCTGCACCGGCACCAATGAAAAAGGCCCGCCACCATTCGGTGCGGGCCCATGTTTCGTATTGTGAACAAAACATAAACATTTTCGTCCCCGCTGTCAATAGAAAAAATGATTCAAGGGTTAAAACGGTTTGGGCTAAATACCTAAAATCCCGTGTTTTTTGTCATAGGAACTTCACAAAAAATATACTGCTAACTGTCTTGGCCTGTGAAAGGATGCCCGCCTTGGGAAGTGGCAGTGAAAAGACATAAAACTCATGATGAAGGCGCAAAACCTGGCAGCGGACCAGACCTTTCTGGCCAGTCTGTATGAACATACCCGCTATGCTTTCCAGCCGATCGTGAATGCCCATACCGGCACGATCTATGGCTATGAAGCCCTGTTGCGCGGACATCGCGACATGGGGCTTGAAACCATCCAGGATGTTTTTGACACCGCCTTCTCGCTCGGTGTGCTGCATCAGGCGGATCTCTACCTGCGCGAACTGGCGCTTTCCATGTTTTCCAAGCTGCATAAGGCAGCGACAAAGCGTCTGTTCTACAATCTTGATGGCCGCTGTTTTGAATCACCCGACTATCATCCCGAAGGTACCCGGGGCATTCTCAAGAAATATAAAATCCCGGCCAGCGCCTTTTGCCTGGAATTGTCGGAGCGCCATGACAATCACAACGCCGTCCATGTGACCGAACTGCTCGACCGCTATCGACAGCAATCGGTTCGGATCGCCATTGATGATTATGGCATGGGTTTTTCCCAGCTTCATATGCTCTACGAACATCAGCCCGATTATCTCAAGATCGACCGTTTCTTCATTGATGGGGTCGCAACCGATAATAAAAAAGCCCTGATGATTTCCACCATCGTCAAGATGGCGCATATGCTGGGCATTACCGTGATCGCGGAAGGTGTTGAAAACGAAGCGGACTTCCTCACCTGTAAGAATATGGGCTGTGATCTGGTCCAGGGCTATCTGGTCGAGCGGCCACTGCTGGACATGACCCAGCTGCAGGAGGTTTATGACCAGGTCCAGCTGATCAATGAAGGCGACCGACGGCGCAAGAAACAAAAAGATGACCTCAACCTGGTGCGCGAACATGTGGAAAAGCTGCCGACCGTCCGGGAATCTGAGAGCATGGAAAAAGTGCTGGAGATTTTCGGTGGCAAGGCCGATCTCTCCCTTTTGCCGGTGATTGACCATTCCGGTTACCCACGCGGCATCATCCAGGAAAAGGATCTGAAATCGATCATCTATAACCGGTTCGGCCATGCCCTGTTGACCAACAAGGCCCTGGGCAATCCCCAGGACCGGTTCATCCGCAAATGCCCGATCGCCGAGGTCAGCAGCTCCATCGACGAAATCCTGGAAATCTATGCACAGGCCCGCAACCCGGAAGGGATCCTGGTCGTCGATGAGTTTCGCTATCTGGGTTTCCTCTCGGCACAGTCTTTGTTGCATATGGTCTATGAAAAGCGCCTGGAACAGGCCCGTGACCAGAACCCGCTGACAAAGCTGCCCGGCAACCATTCCATCAGCGATCACGTCGCCGCCTGCCTGGCCGCACCAAAACCGGAATCGAACATCTTTGTTTATTTCGACTTCAATGACTTCAAGCCTTTCAACGATTATTATGGTTTCCGCCAGGGTGACCGTGCGATCCTGCTTTTTGCCGAGATCATGCAGCGCCACCTGACCGATCCGGGTATTTTCCTGGGCCATGTGGGCGGAGACGATTTCTTTGCCGCCTTCGCCCAGACCGACCTGGAAGAAGTACGCCGCCGGGTCCAGGGCGTGCTCAACTCCTTCGCCAACGATATCGAAAGCTTCTATGAAGCCACCGACCGGGAGCGCGGCTATATCGAAACCACCGGACGGGACGGCGAAACCCGCCAGTTCCCCATGCTGTCCTGCGCGGCGGCCCTGATCGCCCTGCCGCCGGTGGCGGACGCGCTTGATCATGATCGCCTGGTCAAGGCCATCGCGGTTTTGAAAAAACGCGCCAAGGCGGCCCCGGAAAAGATCGCCATGGAATTGATGACCCCGCGAGATCACTGACCCATCCCTCTTGATTACCTATAGGTAATTAATATAACTTATGCGTAAAAACTAGCCGATCTCGGCGAACAGGCGCGGTAAACGAGAGGGAATGACAGGCAATGAAACGGAAATCACGGGCGAATGCGCTGGAACAAACGGCGCTGATTATGGGGCTTGGCACCCTGATCGGGGTGGCCGCCGCCATCTTGATGATGGGCATGACCGATGCAAGGGCCGACGACAGTGCCGTCTTTGGCACCTGGGAAACCAAAGATGGCAAAAGCCATGTCAAAATTGAAAATTGCGAAGATGGTATCTGCGGCAAGATCGTCTGGCTGAAAGAGCCGACGACAGAAGACGGGCAGCCCAAGCTCGATCGGCTGAACAAGGATGACAAGCTGAAAACCAGGCCCCTGCTCGGGCTGACGATGCTGAATGGTTTTGTGCCCGGCGACGACAACAACCATTTCGATGACGGGACCATCTACAACCCTTCGGACGGCAACAGTTACAGTTCCGAAATGGCTCTGCTAGAGGATGGCAATCTGAAGGTGGAAGGCTGTGTTTTATTCATCTGCAAGGAACAGATCTGGACACGGGTCCCCTGATCGGGCTGAATAGGCCTCAATCATCCAATCCTACAGGAACAGAGGCTTTTCCATGCAGATCTCCATCACCGATTATGCCGCCCTGCGCGAACGCGGAGACGACCATATCCTGTTGGATGTCAGAGAGCCTCAAGAACTGGCAACCTGCCGCCTGGACGGCAGCCTGGATATCCCGATGATGCAGGTGCCGCAACGGGTCGCCGAGCTGCCAAGGGACCGGACCATCGTGGTGATGTGCCACCATGGCGGCCGGTCCATGCAGGTGACCCAGTTCCTGCTGGGCCAGGGGTTTGAACATGTCTTGAACTTGGACGGCGGTATCGACCAATGGTCGGTCCAGATCGATCCCAGCCTGCCCCGCTATTAGTCTGCCCCGCTATTAGTCTGCCCCGCTATTAGCCCGCCACGCGACTAATCTGCCCTGCCATTGGCCCGGCGCTCTTCCACCGCCTCACGCAGTTTCGCCATATCCTCGCGGAGCGCTCGGATCTCGTCGCGCTGTTCGCGCAGCAATTTCTCCATGCCCTGCTGGATATGCTCTTCCTCTTCTTCATGCTGGCTTTGCATCGCATCCACGATGATCCCGATAAACAGGTTCAAAACCGCAAAGCTGGTGATCAGAATGAAAGGCACGAAGAAGACCCAGGCCAGCGGATATTCTGCCATCACCGGCCGCACGATCCCCATGGACCAGCTTTCCAGGGTCATGACCTGGAACAGGGTATAAAAGCTCTCGCCCAGGCCACCGAACCATTCCGGGAATTTCGGCCCGAAGAAACTGGTCGCCAGCACAGCAGAGACATAGAAAATCAGCATGATGATCGCGCCAACCGACATGATGCCGGGAATCGCGCTGAACAACGCGCCAACCACCCGGCGCATCTGCGGCACCGCGCTGATCAGGCGGAAGGCCCGGAGAATGCGCAACGCGCGCAGAACACTCAACCCGCCGGACGCCGGTACCAGGGCGATCCCGACAATCACAAAATCAAACAGGTTCCAACCATTCAGGAAGAACCGATGCCGCCGCCAGGCCAGCTTGGCCAGGATTTCCGCCACGAACACGGCCAGGATCGTCTGATCCAGGAAAACCAGGATCCGGCCATAGGCTTCAAAGACCGGCGGCACGGTCTCCAACCCCAAGATGATCGCATTGATCACCACCAGGGCTATAATCACTTTCTGCACGGGCTCGCTCTCGACAAAGCGCCCCACTCGTTCCACCGGCCCCTGCCGGGTGCCGTTGCGACTTTCCTGTATGCTGGTCATGGTCTTTACCGGTTTAATGCTATGGACCAGCTCTTATGTAAGGATCAATTATCCGGGCGCAAGCCCAAATTCACCCAAAACAACCCAAGTTCGGGGCCGCATTGGCCGCTATGTCCAAACGGTACAGAAAAAAGATGTCGGCAACGACGGCGGCAGCAATCCCCAGCAGAATATGCATAGGATCTATCCCTCCAGAATCCCAACTCCAAGAGCGCCGATGCACTATTCCGGTCTGCCTTTCAAATCTCAAGCATGTACATGATTTCCCAGGCTGTTTCTCCGACGCGCTCCCGCAAAAGCAGCAAAATTGGCGCAGTTTCTCGGTCTACCGTCTTATTCGACACTTTTTTAACCGACCAAAATACGGTAGGGAGGTAGGGGAAAGCAGCCGGCTGTGCCCCGGCGGCATGTTTGTGTTCCAGGTGTCAGCGGGAAGACCAAATGGAAACAGGATATCAGAATAGATTGCAGGCCGACCCGTGCAAAAGTCGGGATTGCCATCCGGTTTGCCTTGAATTTTTCAACTATTGGAATGGTTTGCGTGATGATTCCTTGGTCCCGTCGCGCCGCAGTTTCCTGCCGGAGGAAATCCCGCAACTGCTCGGCAGCTTCATCCTGGTTGAGCTGATTTCCGATGACGAGATCCTGACCCGCCTGGCAGGCTCCCAAGTGGTCGAGAATTTTGGTTTCGACCCCAAAGGTGTGAATTACCTTGATTTCGTCGACCAGAGCCGCCGCCATCTGGCCTCCATGAACATCTGGACCACCCACCGTCAGCCCTGTGGGGTCTGGGCGCTGACCGAACAACATTATCCCGAAGGCAAGGCCGTTCGCTCTGAAATGCTCGGCCTGCCCCTAGATGGCGATGGCATCAGCGGCCCGTTGGTCCTGTTCCTGCGCCATGCGGTGTCAAAACCGCAGTTTCTCCATAAAAAACCAGGTCACCAGCCGACCAACAATATCCTGGATTTGAAATTCATCGATATCGGAGCCGGCGTCCCGGCCGGGCCGCTTCCCACGCCTGAATGACGTCAGCGCCGCCTCGGTCGGCCGCGCCAGCATACCACCCCCGTCACCAGGAACAGCAGCGGGCTGGCCGCCAGAACCGCATATATAAGCCTTCCAGCCATGCCAAAGGCCTGGCCGTTATGCAGTGCCATGACCCATTCGGTCAGCAGCTGCCGGACCGAGGCCTCCCGCCCGTCCCGCCACCAAACGGGCCGCAGACAATCCTGATCCAGGGCTACTTGGCTCAACCCCAACGGTGACGCCAGTTCTGCCTTGTGACGCAGCGTAACCAAAACCGGTTGCGCCGCCCGTCTAGGCCAATGCACAAAAGTCACCTCGGCCTCCGGGAAAACGGCTTCCGCCTGCATCAGGATGCGTTCCGGGCTCCCGGCGGCAAAACAACGGCCCGTCAGCTGGTCTGATTCCAAGACCTGGTTTTGCATCATCTCTTCCTGGAACGGATCCAACAGATCGGCCCGGAATGCCAGCAGGATGCCCGTCACCGTCACCAGCAGAAAAAACAGGCCCAGATACATCCCCGACACCCGGTGCAGGCCGTTGCTGAATGCGCGCCCACGCAACCGGCTTGAAAGCACAAAGACTTTATGGAAACCACCCCGCTTCGGCGAGGCCAGGAACAGGCCGGCCCCGATCAGTGCCAGGATCCCGAGCCCGGTGAAACCGACCAGATAAACCCCGCCGCCGGACCAGAAATAGGTGGCATGGAGTGCATAGACCGCACGTTCAAAACCGCTGTGAAATGGGTCCTGTTCCATCGCTTTGCCACTCAACGGGTCCAGGAACAGACGGGCTTGCCGCTTTTCCGTCCCATCTTGATAACGGATGACCACGCGGTAATAGGATCGGGGGTTGCCCGGCAGTGTCAGGCTGCGTAGCGCCAATTCGGGATAGTCCGATGCCAACGCGTCTAAGATGGCGGATAAGGACTGTTCATTGCGATCCAGATAATCTTCCGGCATATGCGGCTCGGCCGACTGCCGGATTTCGGCGCGAAACACCAATATTGTCCCGCTCAGCCCCAAAACCGTGAACAGCACGCCAAAGGACAGCGCCAGCGCCAGGTGAATTTTCCGTGCCATATCCCATTTATCCGATCTCGTCTTACAATGCCACCTCTCCTACAGCTTCCCCCTGATGGAAGGTCAAGGCCGGACTTCAAATCCACCATAGAGTTTATCCAGGAAACCAGTTTCTATTTATAAGGTAATAGCCGGATGCTTTTTCCCGCTTCTCATCCGCTTTACGGGGATTCAGTTCTTAAAATCCCAACCAGGATATGCTATCTTCATATGCAGTTAAGCCATTGATTTACGCGGATGCCCCTGCAGAAGCAGAACCGGTTCCGCAATGAATAATCGGGGCTTGCAACAGAAGAACAAGCGGCAGAAGGCCGGAACCGTGACAGAAGCGATCGGCAGCACGAATTTGATTTCGTCGGCGTCACAAACCGTGGCGGCGACTACAGGTGCGACCTCAAGCCGGACCAGCCAGGACAAAACCACCGAAAAAAACACCAGCAGCGGTGTCAGTACCTCCGCCGAAACCACAAAGCTGCAAACCGCCAGCCAGTCGACCAATACTGCCCTGCTGTCACTCGATACGCTTCTGGCCAGCTTGGAAGAAAACCAGCCGAAAGATCCCGAGGCGGCGGAAGGCGGCAGCACCGCAGATGCGCAAGATGCCAAATCAGACGCTCAAGAGGATGGCAAGAAAGACAATGCGCCAACCGATCTCGCTCAATTGACAGAAGCGGATCTCGCCCGCATCCGACAGCTTAGCCTGCAGGATAGTCAGGTACGCTTGAATGAAGAGGCTCATGTGCGGGTCGGCGGCCAATATGCCGGCAGCCCTTCTTATGAATTTGAGACCGGCCCCGATAACCGCCAATATGCGATCAGCGGCGAAGTTTCCTTCAACGATACGCCTATTGCCGGCAATCCTGAAGCCACCATCCGCAAGTTATCCATCGTGAAAAATGCGGCGCTGGCCCCTGCCGAACCTTCCACCCAGGACCGCGCCATTGCCAGTAAAGCCTCCAACGGCATCACCCAGGCGCAAGCCCAGCTGCGGGCCCAGCAGTTGCAGGAACGCGCCGAGGCGAACCGTGAGGAGGCCGACGCCAAGTTGGCGGAAAGCCGTGCCGAGGCAAAGGCTCGCAACGAGGCTCAGAACGCGTCCGCTTCCGGTGAGGAAACCCGCCGCGTTCCCTCCAATACCGCGGTCCAGTTTGCCGGCCCCACCCCTTATGAGGATGGCAGCATCACTGCACAAAGCAGTGCCAATGCCTTTGACGCCGCCGACAAGCTGACCACAGACACGCCCGCCCCGGCGATTGTGACCTCGGAAATCTCCTGATCACGCACTAGATCGCAAAAAACCCCCGCGATCCTGGACCGCGGGGGTTTTCCTGCCGTTTCTGCCCCTCAGAAACCAGCATGCAATGCAGGGCGCTATCGACTGGTTTACTTCCGACGTTGCCGGGCCTGTGCGGCGGATGCAAACAACAGCAGCCCGAACAAGGCACATAACGCCGTCAGTTTCTTCATGGAAATCCCACGAAAAAATTCATTAGGGGAATAATTGCAACGAGTATGCCAGCGAATTTCCTCGATAAACATCAGATGCTTATTAGGAAACCCGCTGGCATTCGTAACATATTTGTAAGATTCTTCGACAGCTTTCCCGCCGTCACAGTCACGCTGGCTTGGTGGCCTCCAGCGTCGCTTTTTTCGGCAGGGTGAAATGCAGTACCAGATAGCCGATCACCGCGGACAGGATCGACCCGCCCAATACCCCGATCCTGACATCCGCCTGATAGGAAATGTCACTGAAGGCCAAAGTGCCGATGAAGAGACTCATGGTGAAACCGATACCCGCCAGCAGGGAGGCACCATAGAGCTGGGCCCAGTTCACATCTTTCGGCAGGCTGGCAACACCCAGCATCACCGCAATGGCCACTGCGCCAAAAATACCGATCTGCTTGCCCAGGAACAGGCCGGCTGAGATGCCCAGCGGAATCGGGTCTGCCAAACGGTCCAGGGTAAAGCCTTCCAGCGACACACCCGCATTGGCAAAGGCAAAGACCGGCATGATCAGGAACATCACATATGGGTGCAGGCCGTGCTCCATAACCTTCAGGGGCGAGGCCTCGTACCGGTTGGTCCGGCGCAGCGGAATGCACAGCCCGACCATTACCCCGGCCAGCGTGGCATGCACACCGGATTTCAGAACACAGACCCAGACCACCACACCGACCAGGACATAGGGCGAGATCCGTGTCACCCCAAACCGGTTGAAGGCCAGCAGGATCAGCAGGCCCAGCCCGGCCAGGCCCAGCGCAACCGGCGACAGGTTGGCGGTGTAAAACAGGGCAATAATGACAATCGCGCCCAGGTCATCCAGGATCGCCAGCGCCAGCAGGAAAATCTTTAGGGCCGGTGGGACCCGTTTGCCAAATAGGGCCAGAATCCCGACCACGAAGGCAATATCCGTCGCCGCAGGAATGGCCCAGCCATTGATGACATCCGGATTGCCCGAGTTCAGTCCATAATAGATCAATGCTGGCACAACCATACCGCCGACAGCAGCAATCGCCGGCAGCATGGCATCTTTCACCGTCGACAGTTTGCCTTCCAGAAACTCCCGCTTGATCTCAAGCGCGACCAGTAGGAAGAAAACCGCCATCATGCCGTCATTGATCCAAAGCAGCAGGGGCTTTTCGATTCCGGCACCACCTGCGGACACATTAACCACCGTGCTCAGAAATTTGTCATACAGTCCGGAAAAGGGTGAATTTTCCATAAGCATGGCCGCTACCGCCGCCAGCATTAGCGCCATGCCGGCGACCGTATCGCCGCTCAGTTTCAATTTGCCCAGCATTCTTTTCCCTAACTATTTGGCTTTTATTGAAGTCAAATCAATTTATGCCTATATAAACCCTCGGAAACAGATTTCAACCGCTTCAAACCGATAAAAACCGACATAAAAGCGTATATTACCATGTTATCCAAACCCATGCTCACCCTGCACGAAGTGGCAGAGCTTTTGAAGATCAAGGAAAGCACAATCCGCAGCTGGATCAATAACGGTCAGTTGCGTGCCTATAAATTCGGCCGTGAATGGCGGGTGGCGCAGAAAGATCTGGAATCCTATATCCAATCCCATGCCAGTGACCAACCTGGTGGGGCGGATGGCAGCACCACCAGCCAGGACTGACCCCCTTGAAATATTATTATCTTGCTTTCCAACAACAGATATGGTCTTTGCGCTTTACAGGCAGCCTGTGCGTAGATAATGGCAAACCCGTTAGCAGGCCCTGACGCGAGCGACCGTCCGGATGGATCGTTGCCGAACGACAAGTCTCCCGATTGGGCCGAACCGGCCAGGGAAACATGAACCCCGGAAGCTGATCTCCGCTGGCTCGCCATTCCTCAACACAAACGTTGAAAACCATCGGCCCGCCGCCTGGTGCAGGCAAGACCGCGCTTTTTGCGGCCGCCGACCTGATTTTATAAGAGATATCGATTGACCACATTCAAAGACCTCGGCCTCAACGCCGACATCCTGCGCGCCCTGAATGAAGCGGGCTATGAGAATCCGACCCCGATCCAGGCTGAAGTTGTGCCGCCTATGAGCCAGGGCCGCAATATCCTGGGCACCGCTCAGACCGGCACCGGCAAAACCGCCTCTTTCGTGCTGCCCTTGCTGCAGCAGATTGCCAACGGCGCGGCGCGTCCAAGTGCCAAGGCCTGTGGCACGCTGATCCTGGTTCCGACCCGTGAGCTGGCGGTCCAGATTGTCGACAATATCAAGATCTACAGCCGTCATATGAAGGCCAGCGTTGCCATGGTGATCGGCGGGGTTTCCGCCAATCCCCAGATCCAGCAGATGAAAAAAGGTGTCGACATCCTGGTCGCCACCCCCGGCCGCCTGGAAGACCTCCAGTCCTCGGGCGACATCCGCCTGGATGAAACCCGCTGCGTGGTGCTGGACGAAGCCGACCAGATGCTGGATTTCGGTTTTGTGCCGGCCATCCGCCGCATCCTGAAAAAACTGCCGCAGCGCCGCCAGACCGTGCTGTTGTCAGCCACCATGCCGGAAGAGATCCGCAAACTGGCAAACCAGTTTGTAAAAAACCCGGTGGAAATTGCCGTGGCTCCGGTTTCCAAACCGATCGAGCGGATCGACCAGAAAGTGATCCATCTGCCGAAAGCGGATAAGAAACGCGCGCTGCTCAGCCTGCTGGGTGATGATGACCTCGAACGCGCGATTGTTTTTTCCCGCACCAAACATGGTGCCAGCAAACTGTCGCAATTCCTGGAAAAAGCCGGCCTGAAATCCGCCGCTATTCATGGCAACAAAAGCCAGAATGCGCGACAGAACACCATCAATGGCTTCCGTGACGGCAAGCTGAATATCCTGGTGGCCACCGATATCGCCGCCCGCGGCATCGATATCGACGATGTCTCCCATGTGGTGAATTTCGACCTGCCGGACGTGCCGGAAGTTTATGTCCACCGCATTGGCCGTACCGCCCGGGCGGGCAAGAGCGGCATTGCATTCACCCTTTGTGATCCGACGGAAAAAGACTTGCTAAAGCGGATTGAACGCCTCACCGGCATCGGCCTGACCGTTTCCCAGATTGACCTGGCGGATCTGCCGGCCCGTTCTGCCCCCGCCGCGAACGAAACGGGTGCGGAGTCCAAACCCCAAGAAGATGGCCAGCAACCAAAACGCCGCCGCAGCCGTGGCCGCAAGCGCAACAGCCGCGGTGGCCAAAATGGCCAGGGCCAGAGCGCACAGGGTCAGAAAACACAGGGCCAAGGCGCGCGCAACCAGGCTGCACGCCCTGACAGCGGCGGCAACAAGCCCCAGAAACCGGCCGGCAGCAAGCCGCGCCGCAACCGGAACCAAAAGCACCAGGGCGAACAGCGCCCCGGTTCCGAAGGCGACAGCGCGGGTCTTTCCCGCATGCTGAATAATGCCAATAAGAAACGCCGCCCGCGCCAACAAAGCACCGGCGCATAAAAATCATCGCTTCCCCCGGGGTTAGACCTCGGGGGAAATCTTCGACCATTCAGGAATGCCGGCCGACCCGCATGGCAATCAGGGCCAGGATTGATGTTCCCAGGAACCCGGCCGCCAAGGGCCAAACCGTGCCGTCATAAAACCGCCCGATCAGGGTCGCGGTCAAAAAAGCCATGATGCTGGAAAAACTGGCGATGAAAGATGCGCCCAATCCTGCCATGTGACCCAATGGCCGCATGGCCAACGCGTTGAGATTGCCAAACAGGCAGCCCAACCCGGCAAACAGCAGGAACATCAGGATCATGAAGGCTGAAAGCGGCGGCACCCCGCCATGGGCCTGGCCCAGCCAGAGCAGGACGGAACCGCATATGATCTGATTGACGAGCGCGATCAGGCTCAGCCGTCTCGCGCCTACGCGCAGGACCAGCTTGCTGTTCACCATGCCGGCAAAACCGATACCCAGCGCCAGGGCGGCAAAATAGATGGGGAAATTTTCCTCTATCCCGTATAGATCCCGGAAAACATGGGGAGCGGTGCTTAAAAACAAAAGCAGGGAGCCGAAGATCAGGCCCGCAGACAGCGTATAGGCCATAACAATGCGATGCCCCAGCAATCCGCCTGCATCCTTCAGGATCGTCATAGGTCGAAACGGCCGCCTAGCCGACTGTGGCAAAGTCTCTTCCTGGCGCAGGCCGAACCAGACGGCCACGACCGCGCCCAGGATCAGGAATACCAGAAAGATCGCCCGCCAGTCCGCCACCAGCAGAATCACCTGACCCAGGGCCGGGGCAATGGCCGGGACCAGGATAAAAATCATGATGATCAGCGACATGATCCGCGCCATGCCGTCACCTTCAAACCGGTCCCGGATCAGGGCGCGCGAGGCTATCTTCGGCCCCGACACCCCGATCCCCTGGATGAAGCGCGCAAACAAAAGCATCTCGATCGACTGGGCAACCATGGCCAGCACCGCGCCCAGGCAATAAACCGCGATCCCGGCCAGGATCACCGGTCGCCGCCCCAGCGCATCGGACAAAGGACCGGCAAAAAGCTCGCCTGCCACCATGCCCAGGATCACCATGGAAACGATCAGCTGGGTATCACGCATATCAACCAGACCCAGCGCCTCGCCAATCACCGGCAAAGCCGGAAGCATGGTATCGATACTGAGTGCGGTCAGTGAGGTGATCAGCGCAAAGAGCGCGATGAACTCGGGCAAGGTCAATTGAGACCGGCGCGCCGCATTGTGATGGGGGACTGTCATAACTTCTCCACTCGCATTGTCGCCAGCCTGACATCCCCTTAAAGTCGGCACAAACAATTATCCGGCCAGAACGCTGTTCCGCCCGGTCATAACCCGGCGAGCGGGACGAAGATTCCCATTTATCAAAATTCGTTCTTGATCTGCCGTAACGGCCAGAGATGGGCTTAGGCTGTTTGCAGCCGAACCAGCGCCCCCCGGCGGATCGATCTGTGGATCTCCTCCGGAAAACCTTTCGGCATCTCATTCATAGCGGCATCAACCGCCCCTGCAAAACGATCTTTGACCTCTTCGAGGATCGAAGCGGCCAGCCTCCCCAGACCGGCTGATTCCCCAGTCTGGATCAAATGACGGCCCACGATCTCATCCATACGGTAATGGTTATTTTCCCCATATCGCATGGCCATCCGGAAATGCCGCCGTTCAATCTCACCACGGTCGAAGGTGGGTTGGACCGATATCACATCATAGAGCGGTGTCAGGTGATACCGCCCGCCCGGCATGAGAAAAATACTGAAATTTTTTGCATGTCCATCCGTTGCCCCCATCAGCCAGAATAGAAGAATGGCGCGGAAGAATGCCGCCCGGTCCCCTTCCGGCTCGTCTCCTCCTTTCAAAAGTTCCATGATTTCCGGAACCCCTGGCCCGCCATCCACCTGATATTTATTGGTCGGCGGTGTCTCCAAAGCCTGGCAGCAATCTTCCTGCGGAAGCCGCATTAATGTACCATCCCCCCGATATTTCCGGTCAAAACGCTCGACCGACAGCACTTTTTGATCTTCAAAGAACTGGATTTCGGTTTTTGCAACCGGCAGGCCCAGTTTCCCAAGAACCGTCAGGCAAAAATGCTCATTTTCCACACTATGGCTTAAATCTATTCCGTTATCCCATCTGCCAATGGGCGGTTTTAGAATATGCGTGGTGGGGGATGCCCCCAACGGGCGGTACCATTTCCCATCCATCTTCAATAATGATGTTTTTTCCTGGGCGCCGGCAACCGATATGCGAAACTGTTCATCCGGCCCCATTCCCAGGGGACGCAAGGCCAGGTCTCGGATCATCCGGGCCACGTCTTCCTCACTGACCGCTTCACCCTGAGGGGGCCTTAACGGTCCCGGATCCTCCCCATCAGGCAGGAACTGAAGGGCCCCCACACAGTCTCTGCCGATCCTGGAAAGCAGGTGATAAGGATCAAGTCCCCCGGCCCCGACCCGCTCCGCAATCCGGGTCAGGATCCGTTCATTGTCAGGCAACAGGTTTTCGAAAACAGCCCGAACTGTCCTGCCGGTGAATTTCCTATGTTGCAGCGGCAGGGAAAGGGAGATCGGAAACGCGTTTTCACGATCAAGCCACGCACGGTCATATTCAAAACTGGTCGCGCCGTTCGGAAGCATTTCCAAACGGCCCACATGCCGGTTGTTCTGAAACACGTTCAACGGCCTGTGGATACGCCGCCGGCCCATCACAGCATGTCCAGAAGATCATCGGAGGTCAGTTTGCTTCTGGGGCGGATTTCCATCTCTATATCCAGCACCCTCATGATCTCGCAGATGGTCGTGATCGTGCCGCCAATCCCATTTTCAATGTCAGAGATGGTCGACTGGCGCAGATTAGCTTTTGTTGCAACATCCGCCTGATTCAAACCTTTTTTCTGCCTATGGAACCGTAAGACCTGGCCCAGTTGTTTCTGATTTCTGACAATTTCACTCATTTCACGATTTTTCCGGTTATCCGTTTTTTTCCGGTTATCCGAATATTTACGGTTATCCGAATAAAAACTTTTTATTCGTTTTTTCGTATAAAGTCAAAAAATACGGAAAACCGTAATATTTCAGATTTTGGAGAATATCCTCCCAGGCCCTGCCGGATCATCTCAAAAGAAAAGGCGGGGCACATGCCCCGCCTAACCCTAAAGCATCATCTGACCTGATCATGTTATTCGAAGATCAGTTTGAATTTTGCAAAGCCGTCTTCCGTCAGGCCATCCTCCACAAAACCCTTTTCCTTGCCGGCCCACTGGGCCGCTTTCGGGCTTGAGGTGAAGGTCACATTCACATCCCCCTTGATCGGGGCAAAGGACCAGTTGCCATCCGCCGCCGGGTCCACCTGTTTCAAATCCAGGATGTAATTGGCCAGTACCGTGCGGTTCTCGTCCGGCGCTTCCAGAATGACGGTCGATCCATCCAGCCCCGGAAACTTGCCGCCGCCCCCGGCGCGGTAATTATTGGTGGCGACAATAAATTTTTGCGTCTCGTCAATCGGCTTGCCCTGATAGGTCAGATTGACGATCCGATGGCTGTCAGGGGCCACGATCTGGCCTTCTTTGTTATAACGCGCGGGCTTGGTCACATCGACCTGATAGCCGACCCCATCGATCACATCGAAATTATAGGTTGGGAAATCCGTGTTGATCAGCGCCTGATCGCCGCCTTTTGCCGGATCGATCATATTGAACTGGCCCGCCGACATTTCCAGCCATTCCCGTACCTGGGCCCCATCCAGCAGGACCGCGCGCAGGGTATTGGGATAGATATAGAGGTCCGCCACGTTTTTCAGCGCGATCTCGCCTTTGGGGATATCGGTGAAATAGTCCGGTCCGCCCCGGCCACCGGCCTTGAACGGCGCACCGGCGGAGAGGATTGGCAGACCGTTAAATTCGGTGCCTTCCAGGATCTTTTCCAGATACCATTTCTGCGCATTGGTCACGATCTGGATCGAGGGATCATCCGCCACCAACGCAAAGAAACTGTTGATCGGGGCAGAACTCTGACCAACAGCTTCGCGCATATAATCGATGGTCGCGTCATGCTCTGCCTTCACCGCCCGAACAACAGCCGGATCAGCTTCCACCAGCGGGACCTTCTTGCGGCCGTCACGCTTGTAAATGGCCCGCACCGCACTTTGGCTGTCGGCCACAGTCCAGCCCTCGCCCTCTTTCACCAGGGTCAGATCGATCAGGCCCAGATGGCTGCCCCAGAAACCGGGCATGACCGCGGCCACACCGTTCAACGTGCCTTTTTCCAGATCCGCACCGGGGAACCCCTCATATTTGTCGGATGGAAAAACTGTATGGGCATGGCCGAACAGGATCGCGTCGATCCCGTCCACCGTGGCCAAATAAGAGGTCACATTCTCCTCCATGCCTTCACGTTTAACCGTGGAGAGACCGGAATGCGGAATCGCGATCACAATATCGGCCCCTTTTGCCTTCATCTCCGGCACATAGCGTTTGGCGGTCTCGATAATGTCATGGGCCACAACCCGGCCTTCCAGGTTTGCCTTGTCCCACTGCATGATCTGAGGCGGGGTGAAGCCGATCACCCCCACTTTAAGATCATGTTTATTGCCATCGGTATCGCTGACCTGCCGGTCCAGGATCAGATAGGGGGTGAAATAGGGTTTGTCATTGCTGGCATCATCGTCGCCGTCATCAACCATCACATTGGCACTGACATAGGGAAAATCCGCACCCTTCAGCGATTTCTCCAGGAAATCCAGGCCATAGTTAAATTCATGATTGCCGATATTGGCCGCATCATAGCCCAACAGGTTCATCGCCTTGTAAACCGGATGCACCTCGCCATCCTTCAAGCCTTTGCGCTTGGCCATGTAATCACCCAGCGGATTGCCCTGGATCAGGTCACCATTGTCAAACAGCAGGCTGTTTTGGACTTCGGCACGTGCCTGCTTCAACAGGCTCGCCACCTTGGCCAGCCCCACCGTATCCGATGGAGCGTCCCGGTAATAATCATAATCCACCAGATGGACATGGATGTCGGTCGTTTCCAGGATCCGCAATTCCACCGTCGGATCGGCCCAGGCGGCACCTGCCGCAGCCAACGCCCAAAGCGCGGTCCCCGCCGCAAGTCCCTTACCCAGCGTTTTTCTCATAGATCTTCCCCAATCATGCGGCGAACATTTGCCCCCGCCAGTTCAACCATCTGCCCGTTCAGGCATTCCTGTCCCTTTCGTCAGGAATCGTCCGAGCATAGCCCGCCACGGTTACAATTTGGGGAAATATTTGAAATTTTTATTTCGGCAGCCAGCGCGCGAACGGATTTTCAGGATTGGCCAGCACCTGCTGAATAGCCGCATTGATCATGTGAACCTCTCCATCCGATACTGATTTCCGGCTCAACATGAAATGCACGTTATTTTCATATTCCACATAATCATGCACCGCCAGAACATCGTCCAATCCCTGATCATCAAAATAAATCGACATGGCGATCATATCGGTCAGGATCGCGTCGATCCGCTCCTTTTGCAGGGCGATCACAGAATCAAACACCGTTGTCACCGGACGAAAGGCCTTGTCATGGGCCTCGGTCTTTTCAAAATTAGCAAAGTTAGGCCCGTGATAGGCCCCGCGCAGATAAACCGCGGATAGATTCATCCGTGCCAGATCCTCCAGTGATTTGATCTCACGATTCAGATCCATGCGGCGCACCGCCAAACCGACCACCTCGCGCCGATAGGGGGTTGAGAAATGAGAATAGACTTCCCGTTCCGGGGTTCTGGACGCAACGCCCAAAATATCGAGATCTCCCATTTCCAACTGCAACAGGGCCCGTCGCCAAGGCCGGATAACCAAACGGAATTCACAGCCAGCCGCCTTCATGACCATGCGCGCAAACTGCACTTCCAGTCCGCTATGCGTCCCGGACTCGTCGGTCATGTAATATGGCGGGAAATTCTTGGTGACCCGGATCGTGTAGGCACGTTCACACATGGCGGCCTGCGCCGCCACGGAAAACAAGATGGCCAGAGCGGTCAATAATCCCCTGCTCAATATCGTCTGGGAATGCTGCCCCAATCTCATGAAATCCAGCCCCGATCATAGAAGATAGAAATCGCATGATAGGTTATAAATCTTAATGCTTGGTGAAAAACCGCCACACTACAATAACTTAGACAGCCTTCATTTTTGCCGAAGACAAGGGGCAATGCTAAGATTTTCTTTATTCCTGATGGTTTACAATCTCTCGATTCTGTCCAAAGCATCAGATCCTTGAGGCCGTCATGAAAATAAACACCTACAGATCCGGTCTTTTTGCCGCATGGCTGCTGGCTGTTTGGCTGCCTTTTCCCCATCA
Source organism: Aestuariispira insulae (assembly GCF_003385955.1). Taxonomy (GTDB): domain Bacteria; phylum Pseudomonadota; class Alphaproteobacteria; order UBA8366; family Aestuariispiraceae; genus Aestuariispira; species Aestuariispira insulae. Next base: position 165,778 of record NZ_QRDW01000002.1, on the reverse strand, counting down.
AACCAAAGCCGGGGAGGCACCGCGTGTCGTGGTTTGGGAGGCTTTTCCCGAAGCCTATCGGGATCAAGCCGGGGATTTGCAGGGCACCTTGGTCGATTTCACACGGCTTCTCGAGCAGGATTACGGCCAACCGTTCCAGTTGGAGGTCAGCAACTGGCCGCGGATCATGGCCGGTGTCGGCACCAATCAATATGACATAGCCTATTTTTTCCATCTCTCATCGCTGGAACCCAAGCTCCACTATCTGGGGCTCATGGGCTGTCTGGCCGATCTTTTCATTCCCCGGCAGGGAATAAAAGTCAGCAACCTGGATTCCCTGGCTGGCTTGCGGGTCGGTTTTCTCAAAAACGCCGTTTTCGACCGCGCCACCCGAGACGATAACCGCTTTGAAAAGCTTCCCGTCCAGGATACCGTGACCGTATTGCGACTGCTGGCCAGGGATCGCATTGATCTGGCCGTTGTCCATTCCGGGCATTACGCAAGATTGTTGCGGTCCACCGGCACGCCGGAACGCTATCCGGGCAACTGGCGTGACAAGCTCGGCGAGCCGGTTGTACATGCCTTATATCGGGTCGAGGTCACCCTGTCGCGCCAATCAAATCTGCAAGACCAGATCGAAAAATTCCGCGCCATCATCCGGAAAAACCGGGAAGACGGCAACTTCGCCGCTATCATGGAAAAACACAATATGCCGTTTTGGCCTTGCGATGAAATGGACTGAACCAATATCCAGGCTCAGTTCAACAGCAGATAACGGGACTGGATCTCTTCATAGATCCCTTTTTCATGAACCCTGACCAGCGCATCTTTCAACCGGTCGGCCAAATCCGGATCCGATTGACTATTCATTGCCATGTAAAGGGATCCTGATAGCTCATCCAACCGCAACGCCCGTTCGAACTGATTGATATCCAACCCCAATTCGCGCACCACATGCCCGAAAGAGGCTTCGTCATAGGCAATCACATCGATCCTTTTGCCCGCCAGCTTACGGATGTTCCCGGTATCGCTGCCCACCAGTTCCAGTTGCTCGAACCCGACCCGCTTGAGATAGGTGTAGATCACATCTTCGATGGACACCCCGACCCGGTGCCGGGCCGCCTCTTCAAGCGAACCGATCTGAACATGATCAGCCTCGCGCAATTTATAGAGCGATGTGCGATAGGGCGCGATTTCACCAACCCAGATAAACGAATCCTCACGCTCAGGAATGCGGGCAATGGAGAAAATCAGCGTATTTTTGCGGATTTCCGCTGTCTTATAGGCTCTGGCCCAGGGCATGAAGTTAAACTCGGCTGATAAACCCGCCTCATCCAAGACAGCTTGAACCATCTCGGTCGACAGTCCTTTGGCAACACCATGATCCTGATAATTGTATGGCGGAAACTCTTCCGTCACGACCATCAGCTCTTCCGCCAATACCGCCATGGGCATCAGCAACAGGCTCAACAGGGCAGCAAAATATTTCATGGCAGCGTAACTTTCCTTCCGGATCCGCCCGTTGTTCCCCTTACCCATGAATGTTTCTTTGGCAAGATTATACATGGCTGACGAAATTTATGAAGCCGGGAAGAGAAGCTTTCTAGTCATCAGCGTGCTCGATACCGCCACGCCACCGTTTAAACAGGACCGGCAAGGTTTACCCACCAACCGAAATAATCGTTTCCCTACAATGGGATTAGGCATATTCTAGAGAGGTGAATTTGGGACCTGCGAAATCATCAACTTCCGATGATCGACCGAGATTACCATCCGGCAGATAGGATGTTGGATCGGCTTGTTACGATAGCGCCCGCCTGCTCGTCACCCTAATCCATGGATCGGTGGGGGTTATAGGGGCCTAGCCGGATCGGCGGCAAAATACCTGTGGGGGGGGGCTGTTTTATTGCGCTATATCTTTAATGCATATTTGGACTGTTGGATTGGCGCCCGCCACCATTTGGTCGTTTCCTTGGCGACCTTGTTTTTTTCAATGCTCATGCCTGTTTTTATAGCACATGCGGAAGAGCGTGACGGCAAATCTCTCGAAATCCGGTTGGTGACCCAGAGCTTTGCTCCATTGCAATATCCGCAAGACGGCCGGGCCCGCGGGTATGTGGTTGAAACACTCCACCAAATGGCCCGCATTCTAGAGCAAGACAGCCCGATCCGTTTTCTGCCCGTCGAGTTCCTGCCCTGGAAGCGCGCCATGGAGATCGCCAAAACCAAACCGAATGTGCTTTTTTTCTCCGTTTCACGGACGGCCGAACGTGAATCCTGGTTTCATTGGATCGGAGAAGTTTCGCCCTACGGCCAGTTTTTCTTTAAATTGAAATCCCATCCAGCCATCACCGTCTCCCGTCTGTCCGACCTCAGAAACGGCCATCATCGAATTGGCCTGCAATCCGGTTCGAGCCTTCAGCGATTGATGGAAAGCCTGGATCTTGCCTCAACCAACAACATTGTTACCTATACCGATTATCATCAGGGGGTGAAGATGCTGTTTGCCAGGCGTCTTGATATGATCCCGCTCACTGGATTCATTGCCCGTTCTTCTGTTTGCAGCATGGGTTTGGATGGGGATCAGTTGGAACCGGTCCTGCCCATCACTGAACTTGCTCGGCCGCTCTGGCTGGTGATGAGCTTGCCAACCCCGGCCGAAACGGCCCAGCATGTATCAAATGCCCTCTCCCGTCTGAATCGGGACGGGGTCCGGGAGCAGATTGTTACCAAATATCTGGAGAATTGGAACAAGCGCCCCTGCAAGGCTGCCCCCTGACAAACCGATCGCTTGCACCGACATATCGTTCAGCTGGCATTTGCCCCCTGTCCCTGATCCGGGATCGCCGCATCGGTTTCCTCCAAAGTATCTTCCAGCAGATCGATCATTTCTTCAATCTCATCAAACCCGGCCGCTTTGGACAAATCCTCCACTTTGGCCGCCTGCGCCGCCAGGCGGAAGGCACCAACGGAAGATGACGCCCCCTTGATCGCGTGCGCGGCAGTAAACAAACCCCTGCGGTCCTGCCTGGCAGAAGCGTCTCGCAGTCCGGCCAATTGATCACGCATGGTAAAGACAAAATCATCCAGAAAGCTGATGGCGGTATCGTCGATCGCGCCAAAGGCCGCTGTCAGGCTGCTGAAATCAAACAGGGCAGGCTCGCCTTCATTTTTTGCGGTTTCCGATGGCCTGGAGAAACCGTCGCCCCCGGTTTCCACAACGCCCGCCGCCAATGCCGGTCCCACTGGAGCCTCACCGTCGGCAACTCGCATCTCCACCGCTTTTGGCAACCATTGGCGCACCCGCTTTTCCAGGCTGACCAAGTCTGTCGGTTTGGTCATGAAATCGCTCATGCCGGCCTTGAAACAGGCTTCTTCGGAGTCTTTCAGCGCATCTGCAGTTAACGCCACCACCGGAAGCGCCTCGCCACCCTTTCGGCGCAGGCTGCCGCTTTCCTCCAGATGACGGATTTCCCGGGTCAGCGCAAATCCGTCCATATCCGGCATATGGCAGTCGGTAAACAGCATGCCATAGCGGGGATCAGTTATGATCCGCTCCAGTGCTTCCTTGCCGCCTGAAACCACTTCAATGGCAAAACCCAGCTGCGCCATCTGCCGCTGGATCACCACCTGGTTGGTGATATTGTCTTCCGCCACCAGGATCAGGCAGCCCGCCTCCAGTGCCTCTTCCACGCTTGGTGCCTGATAGCGTTCCCGCGCCTTTCCTTCCCGGATTGGGATATCCTCTTCCCGGATACGTCCGGTCGCCGCAGCCGCCGCCATCACCAAGGCTTCCCGGTGACAGGGCTTCTTGACCTTGCGTAGCGCATCCTCTTGTTCACCGACGCCTTCCAGCCCGCTCAACCCCAATATGGCGGTAAAGCGCTCTGGATATTGCTCGTTTCGTGCTTCGATCAGCCCGGCGATTTCATCCGCTTCCGGCATCAGATCATCAATGATCGCAAGGTCGTAACCCGGTAGCTCACGTTCATCTGCCTCATGCCAGTTTCCGGCATCAGCCGGGTCATTCACCTGGGTCACATTCGCGCCAAAATGAGTAAGATAGCCGCCGATCAACGGTTCCGCCTGCGCACAAGGAGAAATCAGAAGGATATTCAGCCCCCGTAAATCAGGCGGCTCGCTCTGCCGGCGTTCCTCCAGGACATCCACCGGCAGGGTAAACCAGAAACGCGATCCTTGACCCGGCGTGCTGTCCACCCCGATTTCGCCCCCCATCATGGTGATCAGATGCTTGCATATCGCCAGCCCCAGGCCCGTACCGCCATATTTCCGCGCCGTGCTGCTGTCCGCCTGTTTGAACTGCTGGAATAAGCCATCCACTTGTTCCGGGGTCATGCCGATGCCGGTATCGGTGATCGAAACCTCAAGAACCGCCTTGTCACCGCCTTCGTTCCGGCCATTTACCTGCAGCGTCACCGAGCCATTTTCAGTGAATTTCACCGCATTGCCCAATAGATTGAGCAGAACCTGGCGCAGTCTCGTCGGGTCAGAACGCAGATGATCCGGCAGGTTCGGGTCCACGAAACCATAGAGCTGGATATTTTTGCCGGTTGTCCTCGCCGCCAACAGGTCCATCACGCTTTCAACCGTCTCGACAAGCGAGAAACCAAGATATTCCAGCTCCAGCTTTCCGGCCTCGATCTTGGAAAAATCCAGGATGTCGTTGATGATGTTCAATAGGCTGTTAGCCGAATTTCGAATGGTGCTGCACAGATGGCGCTGATCCTCGCTCAACTCCGTCTGTTCCAGGATTTCCGCGATCGCCATCACCCCATTCATCGGGGTTCGAATCTCATGGCTCATGGTCGCCAGGAAGACCGACTTGGCATCATTGGCGATGGTTGCCTTATTCTTGGCAATCCACAAGGAACGTTCTGCCTCCTTGCGTTCGGCCACACGACCCAGCTGCATGCCCATATCCAGCAAGGTTTGAAGGGTCTGTTCATCCGGGTTTTCAACCTCAGGACAGAACAATTCAAGGACCGCAGTCACCTTATCGCGAACCAACACAGGCACCGCGAACAAATAGCGCAAGCCATCGTCAAGCAGCAGCTGTTCCCGGGCGCCCAGATATCCCTGGCCAATCTCGCCATGTTCCACCTGGCGGCTTTCCATCACCCGACCGGTGATGCCCTGGCCCGGCAGATATTCAGAGCGCACGGTGATTTCCATCAATGGCCAGCGCGCCTCTTCATCATCCACATGCCAGACACCGTCCGAAACCAGCCGGTCCTCTGCCCCCGTCGGCCAGAGATAGGCATGCCCCGCCGGCCAGCCGAAAAACGTGCAGGTCTCCTCCAGGCATTCCGCCATGGTCTGACTGAGATTGCGCGCACTGTTGGTGACCCGGGCAATCCGGTTCAGGAAACGGATCAGGCCTGATTGCCGCTCCAACCCCTGTTCCGCCAACCGTCGCTCGGTAATGTCGGTATAGGTGCTGACAAATCCAACCCCATTCACCGCGCGGCCCTCAATCTCGAGGATCCTTCCATTCGGGCGGATACGCTCGAACTTATGCTCATCAAATTTGGCAGCCAATTCCAGGCGTTCGCGCACCTGTTCGTCGGCATCGCCCTCGCCATATTCGCCACGCTCGGCGTTATAGCGGAAAAAAGCCTCCAACGGGGTGCCGGTGGCCGCCAGTTCTTCGGGGAAATCCAGTAATTCCAAAAAGCGCCGGTTGCAGAATCGCATGTTAAGGTCATCATCGATCATGGAGATGCCCTGGGACATATTTTCAAAGGTCACCTGGATGACTTTGTTTTGTTCCTGCAGAACCAGCTCCGCCTCTTTCTGACTGGTGATATCCGTGTCAGCGCCGCGATAGCCCAAAAACCGGCCATTTTCGAAAACCGGGATGCCATTGACCCGCAGATAGCGTATTTCACCATCCTGGCCTGTGATGGCATAATCCAGGTCCCGGAACGGCAGGCGCGCCTCCAGATCGGCAAAATGGCCGAGCCATTTTTTAGGATCTTCGGCAATCTGTTCCTCCGTCACAAATTCCTGACGGGTGTGACCGATCACATCGGCTGGATCCACATTCATCACCTCGAAGAAACGGCGCGAAACGAACGTAAAGCGCAATTCGTCATCAGTCTCCCAATACCAGTCGGTCGTCGCTTCGGCGATATCCCGGAACCGCTCTTCCGATTGCTTAAGCGCCTGCTCCATCTGGCATTGATGGGTGATGTCCCGGAACATATTCAGCCGCCCGCCACCCGGCATCGGATTGCGCTGGATCAGGATCACCCGCCCATCCGTCAGAGGCACTTCCTCGCGATGGACCTGCCCGCGTTCCAAACAGGCCGTGATCTCGGCGCCATAGGCCTCCAGATCCCGCTCCGGAAAAATCCCGCGTTCCAGGTCATATTTGAAAAAAACATCTCCATCGATGCCCACTTTCCGGAATCGATCCGGAAATCCAAACATCTCGAAATAGGCTTCGTTCCAATGCATCAGGCGGCCATCATGATCAAAGACCGCAATACCGTCTTCCATGGCCTCCATGGTCATTTCCAGAAGATCGGCTTTTTCCGCCAGCGCTTCAGGATCCGGTCCCACATCCGCCCCTTTCAACAGGCTGGTGCAGACTGCGGGCTCACCGTCCCACTCAAAACGGTGCGAGGCATTTTTCAGCCGTATGACCTGTCCTTCACAGGCATGGATCTCCATGGAATATTCGTCGGCAAGATTGTTGTCCGCCCCCGGCTCCTGATAGGCCCGCAAACGGGCCTGTTCCGCCTCAGACAGCAATTCCCCCAAATGGCCAAGCGCCAGGATATCCGCCGGCCCCTCGAACCCGAGCAAGCGGGCACAGGACAGATTGGCATAAAGCGGCACCAGATCACGATGGATCAGAATCCCCGCGCTGGACCGGTCGGCCATTATCCTGAAGGCTCGATCCGTCTTAGAGGCCAACGGATCCGATGCCTCTTCGGCCGAGTTATCCGGAGAAAGAGATCTCAAACACCACTCCTAAACTTTTGCCAGATCCCACTAGACTACGCGAAACAGGCAGACAAGCGCCAATCCCGCACCATCTTGTTTGGTTCACGACGTCATCCAACCTCCGCTGGAGTCAAATGAGGCACTCGATAGAATTTATGACGGATAATGGTGAAATTAGGGTTAAGTCCCGGCCCCGTCGGTTGAAACCAGGTCAGCGAAATTCTTTCCAACCCTTCTGTTAAGTTGCCAACAGCAGCATGCCCCCCTCCACGCCCACACCCAACAACAGACCAAGCATCGAATAGCCGCCTTTACGTTCTATCCACGCTTCACGTTGCTCCTGATCAGAAAACATCACTTCTGACCGGTTGATGCAGCGTCTCGCCTTCCACACAAACAATGCGTCGGCAACGCCAGCGACCATCGGGTTATACAACAGGAAAAAAATCACCGAATTCCTGGGAAAAATGATGAATACCAAGATTGGAATAACAAAATAGAGGCCCCCCATGAAGGGCATTTTCCGGTAAAAGAACCAAACCGACCCAAACAGGATAACCGCCCAGTTCAGGAAGATCCCAATCTCCCCTTTTTCCTGAGCCCGGAAAATCTCAATCACACGATCGGAATTATCCCCCACAAAGAGACGGAACAATGTTTCCCGCTCCTCAGGTGCCCCCTTCAACTCCTCAAGCCCCAATTCATTTCCCCCAGTGTTCGTATCTACTTCTACTATTCTGTCGGAGACTCGTTTTCAACGTCTAGAACAAACCCGATTTTACTCTCGCCTGTTGATCTTAGGACCGTTAAGCTGTTCCAGCCAAACAATTCTTGTAACCGGGGCATCGGGCATGTGGACCGCGATCAAATCAATTTCCTCCCTCCTGCTGAGCTACGGTTTGCTGTTGCTGGGCAACGGCATGATGGGCATTCTGCTGGGCCTGCGCAGCCGGATTGAGGGATTTTCAACCGAGATCACCGGCCTGATCATGTCAGGCTATTTCATCGGCATGCTGGTGGGCGCGCTGTTTGCGGTCCGGGTGATCGCAACTGTCGGCCATGTCCGCGCCTTTGCCGCCCTGGCCTCGCTTTTATCGGTGGCGGTCCTGGCCCATGTGCTGATTGTTGATCCTGTCGCCTGGTTTGTCCTGCGCGTCATGGCCGGTTTTTGCATGTCCGGCATGGTGATGGTGGTGGAAAGCTGGGTCAATGAACGCTCCACCAATGCCATGCGCGGGCGCATCTTGTCACTTTACATGATTACCAACTATCTGGGTGCGGGCCTTGGCCAGTTCATGATGCTGATCGGTGATCCGGCCGAATACCAGCTCTTCATCATTGCCTCCATGGTCTATTCCTTTGCCTTGGTGCCGGTCCTGCTCTCCAGGGCCAGCGCGCCGAAACCCAGCTCGCCCCAGCGCATGCCCTTTAAGGATCTATTCCTGACGTCGCCCGTCGGTGTGATGGGCACCATCTGTGCCGGGGTCGCCAATGCCTCGCTCAATGGCATGGGGGCGGTCTTTGCCCGGGAAATCGGACTGTCCGTCGCCCAGGTTTCCACCTTCATGGCCATGACCATTCTGGGCGGCATCGCGCTCCAGTTTCCCATCGGACGGCTGTCCGACCGGTTTGACCGGCGTAGTGTTTTGATCGGGGCTTCTGTCTTCACCGCCCTTTTGGCCCAGGCAGCCCTTTGGGCCACCGACCAGCCCTTTATCATCCTGGTGCTGATCATCACCGCTTATGGCGGTTTTGCCTTTGTGGTTTATCCAATTTCTTCCTCACAGGTAAATGACCTGGCCGATCCCGACCGGTTGGTACAGGTAGCGTCCGGCTTGCTGATCGCCTATGGGATCGGCGCCAGCATGGGCCCGATCCTGGCCGCCCAGGCCATGGCGCGTTTCGGTGCCGACGGCTTTCTCTATTTCCTGACCGGGATCTATTGCTTCCTGGCCTTATTCATCCTGGTGCGCATGACCCAGCGTCGCCGGGCGGTCCGGCCAAAGGCCCCCTTTCTGCCTCTTGGCTCCATGGGCACCTCCAGCAAACAGCTCTATACCGCAGCGCTTTCCGATTCCGGCCAGAAAGAGGAAGATACCCACTGACATCCCGTTTTCGCCACGCCCCCTGAACGGGCGTGTTCTTGACAATATTCTAATATAAACCGATCCTGACATCCTATCGGGAGCCATTGAAGCCATGTCATACAGAACGATCCTGGCCGAATTGCAGCCGGAATGTCAGGCCTATGCGCTGGCAGTTTGCCGCAACCGGGACGATGCCCGCGACCTGGTTCAAAACGCCTTTGTGCGGGCTATGACAACCTCCAGCCCGCCAAAGGATCTGACCAAGATCAGGTCCTGGATGTTTCGCATCATCCGTAACCTGCATCTGGATCTGGTGCGCAAACGAGCGGTGCGCCGGGAATATTTTGAGGCTCGCAGCCGTCTCAATGAAGAGGTGCAAAGCCCGGCCATCTGTCCGGAAGACATGATCGCCTTCCGCCGGGCCTTTGAAAAACTGACCCTGGCCCATCGTGAAATTCTCTATCTTGTCGATATCGCCGGGATGACATACGAAGAAACCGCCCAGGTCATGGGCATTCCCGGCGGCACGGTGATGAGCCGGATCAGCCGGGCCAGAGCCGCTCTGATTGCGCTTTGTGACGACGGAAAGTCAAAATGATGGCCCCAGGCAAGAACAATGACGAGCAACCAAACATGGCGGCGGTGAGCGAGCAGGACTGGATTTTGCTGAATGGCTATGCCGATGACGCGCTCTCGGTCGAAGACCGCCTGCAAATTGATCAGCGCCTTGCCCGGGACCCGGCATTCTCTGAAGCCTTAGCGAAAATCCTGGCGAGCAAGGCCAAAATGCGTGCGCTATACGTGGGCGACCAATATCAACCTGCTGCCGATCCCGTCCGGAAGACAACCCGAACAGCTGCCGGGCAGCAGCGTTTCCACAAGGTGGCGTTAGCCGCAGGGCTGGCCGCGTTGATCGCGGGAGCGGCGATCCTATCGCCCGAGCAAATTGAAACCGGGCCAATCGCGCTCGCTGACGGTCTGCATGAAACCTTCATGCAGCGGGGTTATACGCCCTTTGCGGCAGGCTTGAAAAATGCCGCCCGGCCGTCCGATCCGGCCCTGCCAACCGCCCCAGACCTCACCTTTGCCGGCCTGGCGCTTGTGGATCATCTTTATGAAACCGTCGGGCAAAAAACCCGGATCGGGTTTCACTATCGCGGGCGCAACGGATGCAGCCTGACGGTCTTTTTGTATCGAACCGAAGCCGCCACAGCCTGGCCGGAGGCTGAAGACCCCGACCTTACCCGCACCCTCTGGCAGGAAAGCGGTTATCTGATCGCAACCCTGTCCAAGGGAATGGCAGATGACAAATTCCGCGATGCCAGCCGCGCGGTCCGGCAAAGCCTGTCTCAATGGTTCCGGCGCGACGACAACCTGATCGCGCAATTGCCGGTGCAGGATTATCCGCCCTGCGCCTGACATTACATCAGTTCGGGAAATTTGGCCGGTCGGTATTATAGTTTTTGCTGAGATAATCGATCACCAGGGAAAAATCTGGCTCCTCAATCTCGGCCATGCCCTGTTCCTCCACCATCCAGTCCAGTAATTCGATCCAGCTCTCCCGGCTCAATCCCTGCTGGGCGACGATGCGCTCGGAATGGCAGGCGCTGCAATAGCCATAAACCTCTTCAACCCCGGTATCTTCCACCAGAATACCATATTCAGAGGCACCGGCAGGCAGAGAAAATAATCCCGTCAGCAGGAATGCGCTGAAACCAAGAACAGTCTTTTTCATTGATACCCTCACATTAAAAAGTGACGGATGCGGCCGGCCCGGTCATTGGACCCTGCCGCACCCGGTTCACCGGCTTCCACCTGGATCAGACAACCTTAACCGCCACCCGGTGCATGCTGTTATTGAGATAGCCTTTCGGGTTCCATTTGATGGCATGGGGCTGGCCCTCGCCCGCATCATCCACCGCACGGGCCCAGACCTCATAATACCCCGCCTGCGGCAGTTGGATCGTGGCGCGCCAATTCTGCCAGGCCCCCACATTCACCGGCAGGTCAAGCTCTGCCCGCTGCCAGGTCGCGCCAAAATCAAAGGACACTTCCACATGATCGACCAATCGATCCCCGGACCAGGCATGACCGCGTATCTCAATGGCCCGATCCTTGGTTTCAGCGCCTGTGGCCGGATAGGTGATCAGGGATTTCACCGGCATGCGCTCGATGATCACAAAATCCTTTTTATCGACCTTTTCACCTGGCGCCACCGGACGGTTCGGTACGCGATAGGCGGTGCCGGTCATTTTCGGACCATCATGCACGATATCGCGCAGATAGATCCGCTTCAGCCATTTCTGGGAACAACTGCCGGGCCAGCCCGGCACCACCAGGCGCAAGGGCGCACCATTCATCGGATGCAGCGGTTCGCCATTCATCTCAAAGGCGATCAGGATATTGTCGCTCATCGCCTTGGCAATGGGCAGCCCCCTGGAGATTGGCAGCTTGTCCGGGTCGCCGGAAAGATGACTGTCAGCCCCTTCATGGGCGGTGTAAACAACACCATCCTGAACACCGGCCGCCTCCAACACATCCCGCAGGCGCACCCCGGTCCAGTTGGAACAGGCCACCGCGCCCAGGGTCCATTGGTTGCCTTTGGCCGGCGGGTCAAAGGCCGCCCGGCCGTTACCACCACATTCAATGGTCAGCGCCATGGTATGGACCGGGAATTTCTTTTTCAGATCGGCGATGCTCAGCGTCATCGGCTTTTCCACCAGACCGTCAATGGTCAGGGTCCAGCTATCCGCATCCATCTCTTCCGGCGGCAGACCGTTATTACGGATGAAATGGCGGTTGGTCGGCGTGATCGCATCATCCAGAAGATGCGGCGGGGTTTCCGCATTAACCGGCCGGTCATTGAGCAGGGTCAGGCCGTCTTTCCCGGCAAGAACATCCATGTCTTCCGCCAGAGCCACCGGCATGATGCCGGACGGCATATTGCGGGCAAACGGCACCGACATCCCCAATAGCGCGCCCAGCGACACGCCGCCTGCTGTTTTGAGAAAGCGGCGTCTCCCCGCTCCCTGCAACTGATCTCCTTTTTCCTCCCTATCCACGGGCACATTGCTGATTTCGGACATTAAGTCTCTCCAGTGATTCCGTTGTGAATACCCATAAGACGGCTGAGCCGCTTATTTCATTCCAACTTTTGTTGAACAAGACGGGCAGCCATCCCGCCATGGTTAAAATGGCTTTTAACCACACCCGTTTAACCTGCGAACCATAAGGAAGAAAGGAGATTTTTCCCTTAAAAATCAATGATATGCATACTAATCAACGCTATAAGGGTGCTCGCCTGGCAGAAGATCTTGGGCTCCGGTGTTTGACCGGGTGAAGATGGCAGGCATTTTCTTCCTGCGCGCTAGCTTCCCCATTCCACTTAATCAAACTTTAACCGTCATACGTTAATGATGGAATCTGGCTGCAACATATGGGGGAATATTATGTTGAAATCCAAAGCAACCCAACCGGAAATCTCCGGTCTGGAGACCCAGACCAATGTGGAGAGGCTGAAACAGGCCAACCAAACCATCCAGGCCAATTACGACCATCTTGAACGCATCGCCGGCGCCATTGAGAAACTGGAGGAAAGCTGGGAGCTATCTGATCAGAAATTCAAGCGCCTTCGGAAGAAAAGCGAGGAAAGCCGCGCGTTTGCCTCCGCATGTCAGGATGCTTGGAATTGCGGCGATCTAGAAGAGATGATCCAGCGACGCGACCAACTGCGCACCCGGCTGCAGGATCAGGTATAAAAGGCGTCGTTTCCGGGACAGGGTTTTTTGTCCGTTTGTATTATTGGCGAGATGGGAGGAGGTGACAATTTCACCAGCCTAATCGCCAACAAACGGATAAGACCATGCCCAGAATTCTGATCGTCGAAGGGGACACACCCGATCTGCTGGATCGGGCGGCGCGTCATGGCCTGCCCGGCAATGCCGGTATCTATGCCCGCAGCCTGCTGGCCATTGACCCAAACCTGAAGATCAGTGTGGTGGAACCCTATGCCGCCGGCTTCGATCTGCAGGCATTCCTGCCGGACGCGTTTGACGGCATTGTTTTTACCGGATCCAACGTCCCTTGGTCCGTGGCCGCACCGGATGCGCGCCCCTTGCGTGTCACGATGGAAACGGCTTTTCGCAGCGGAACGCCCGTGCTCGGGTCCTGCAACGGCATGCAGATGGCCGCCCTGTTGCTGGGGGGGGAGGTTGCGGAATCACCAAACGGCATGGAGTTGGGCATTGCCCGTGGCATCACTCTGACGGAAGAAGGCCGCAGCCATCCGTTGCATTCCGGCAGGCGGCCGGTCTTTGCCTGTCCCTGTGTCCATCGTGATGAGGTCAGAAGATTGCCGGATGGGGCCGTCCTCACCGCCTGGAACAAGCACACACCGGTCCAGGCCATGGTCTATGAAACGGGCGGCGTCACCTATTGGGGCATGCAATATCACCCCGAAGCCACCTTACGGGAATTTGCGGACCTGATCTCGCTCCCCGGCTGCATTTTTGCCGAAGGCGGGGATCTGGTTGATGATTTGCGGGTCGCCGATTCGGCTCCGCAAGGCGACGCTGCCCGGCGACTGGGTGCATCCGAAGATGACTTGGAACCCGCCATGCGCAGCCGTGAACTCGCCAATTGGCTCTCTATGCTCGCCACCTGAATTCTGAAAAAATTTTAATATCGCGCGCTTGCCCCAACCCCTGGCGGGAAGCCAAAAACCGCAACCAAAAGCACCCTCATAAATATGTTTCGAATATTTTTTACTATTTACAGGTTGTATTTTTCATGCTGCCTTCACTCACCTATAGGTAAACATAACGCCGAATAGGTAACAACTATAAATCAAGCCTAAACAAGGAGTGAAAGATGGCAACTGCACCGCAAGACCGCCTGGATGCGGTCACAAATCCGGACAATCTGAAATGGGGCCGCCGACGGATTGGCTCCGGTGCCACAGTGACCTACAGCTTTCTGAGTTCTATCCCCGGTTACTATGACGATCTGATCCCGCTGGGGGCGGAAGATCCGTCCAATAACTTCTCGGCCTTCACCACCGCGCAACGCGATGCGGTGCGGGATATTCTGCAAATGTATTCCGAGATCGCCAACATCACCTTCATCGAGGATTCGACCGGTGTTGGCGATATGACCTTTGGCAACCATTCCATGGGCGAAGGGGTTGGCGCCTATGCCTATTATCCCAGCCTGGAACGCAAATACGACCCGCAGATCGCCCCGCTGAGCGGCGATATCTGGGTCAATGCCGACCGGGAGGCCAATTTCACCCCCGTTGAGGGCGAATGGAGCCACCTCACCCTGATCCATGAAATCGGCCATGCGCTGGGCCTGAAACATCCGGGCGATTATAACGCGGGCGGTGGCGGCACCCCTGGCCCCTACCTGCCGGAAAATGAGGACAGCCACCAATATTCGGTCATGTCCTATCACAGCCACCCGGAATATGGCCGGGATGAATCGCCGGTCACGCCAATGCTCTATGACATCGCGGCGATCCAGAGGCTCTATGGTGCCAACATGACCACCCGCACCGGCAACGATACCTATAGCTTCTCTACCGAAACAGAGTTGAAGGCCATCTGGGACGCCGGCGGCTGGGATACCTTCGATGCCTCCAATCATAGCCAGAGCGTGCAAATCAACCTGGGCGACGGGCAGTTCAGCTCGATCGGCGGGATCAACAATATCGCCATCGCCTATGGCGCGACCATCGAGGCCGCACGCGGCGGATCCGGCGATGATACCCTGACCGGCAATGATGTGGATAATGACCTGTTCGGCGGGGCCGGCAACGATACGCTCTACGGCAATGACGGCGTTGACTGGCTCTATGGCGAAGATGGCGACGATATCCTTTATGGCGGGGCCGGCAATGATGATCTTTATGGCGGCAACGGCAATGACACCCTGGTGGGCGGCGACGGGGCCGACTATCTGGATGGCGGTGCCGGGAACGACATTTATGAATATGGCAACCTGTCGTCCGGCAGCAGTGTCACCATTGTCGATTCAGAAGGGTTCGACCGGGTAATTGTAACCGACAGCGGCGACAGCCTCATGGCCGGCCTGGATGATGGCGCACTGGAATTCACCTTCTCCAACGGGTCCACCTTGTCACTGGACAGCGCCATTGAGGAAGTCCAGATCGACACCAACCGCAATGGTGAAGCCGGTTTCTATCTGCTGTCTTCCGAGAATATCAGCCTGTTGGTACAGGCCATATCCGGCTTTGGCGCAGCCGGTGCGGTTTCCTCTGCCATGGCAACCGGCATGCAGGCGGCCAGTGGTGCCCATGAGGTGATCCTCGCCTCCAGCTGGCATTCCCGGGCGGCCTAACCTGCCCCCTCCCTTGCCCGGAATGCGTGGCAGCCCCGGTGATCCGCCGGGGCTGCCTTTTTATTAATCCGCCCAATAGGATCCGTCAGGCCTTGACCGCCTTCAGGGAAAATGAAAGCGGAAAACCGCTCACGCCGTCAGGCAGGCGCAGCATGCCCTCGCCCGCATCGACCATGGAGGGAAAAAGGGACCAGCAGAGCGTGTCATGCTCATTAAACATCTCTATGGCCAGACCCGCCGCCATTAAACTGTTCAAGATGCGCGACAGGGGATGGATCCAGAAATAACCGCGTTGGTTTTCCAGCACATCCTCGTCACCCGTATAGGTATGCGCCTCGTCAAAGGCCACCGGCTCTGATCCCTGGAAATAATCAAAGCTCGGCACATAGCGTCCCTCCACCTCATCAAGCGCCAGCGCCGCCGGATGGCCTTCCACCATATAGAAGAACCCACCGGGTTTCAGAAATTCAGCGATGATCTCCGCCCAGCGCGGAATGTCCGGCAGCCAGCAAATCGCGCCCCAGCTGACAAACACACCGTCAAACAAACCATCCACGTGATCCCGTGCGTCATAGAGATTGCATTCAACGAAGGTGCCGGGCACCCCGGTTTCCTCAGAGAGTGCACGGGCGTGACCAATCGCGCTGGGCGAAAAATCCACCCCGGTCACACGCGCACCGCGCCGGGCCAGACTCAGGGTATCCAGCCCGAAATGACATTGCAGATGCAGGATCCTCTTGCCCGTGATATCCGGCAACTCCCGCGCCTCGATCGGCAGCAGAATATCCGCGCCCTTTTTAAAATCATCCACCCGGTAGACCCCGGTGGTCGATTTTACATGGATATCGGCACTCTCATCCCAATGTCGCCGGTTCGCCTCATAATAGTTTTGATAATCCATTGATACACTTCCCCCGTTAAAGCTGATGGTTTTACTACTCACTCAGCGTGATGATGAAACCGACCGCGCTATCATCACCGCCTGCCATCACCCGGTTCGGGCCGGGGCTGAGCTTTTCCACCGCCGCCCGGTCAAAGCGGCTTATTTTCTTGCCATTGACCCGGGTTCCGGCGCGCCCGCCCAGATCGCGCACACAAATTCTGTCATGACGGTAGATCAACTCAAAATGCGGGCTGGCAAAATCACCGCAGGTCGGCAGCGACAGTTTCAGCGAATTGCGGTTAAAGGCTGCCGCCCCGTTACCGCGTGCATTGGCCACCGTGAATGGCAGGACCTCCGCATCAATACCTTCATGCAGTTGTTCGGCCACTTCCGGCGTGGCCGCCTCAATGCGGATGCCATAGGGCAGTTCGACCCCCTCGCCGCCCCAACCATTGAGCAGATGGGCATGAGGCACCTCCTGACCGGTGCCGTCAGGAAACTCATAGGCGTTACGCAGCCGGTCAGACAAGGAAGCCACCATTTTGCGCACGAATTGCGGGGCCTTCTCAAATTGCTTGCGTGCCTCCCGGGAGGACAGCGTCAGCACCTCGGTTTCCTCCACCGCCTTGGCGGTCACCGTATGGCGATGCTGACCGAAAACCGCCCCCTCACCCAGGATTTCGCCCGCACCCAGATGGGCGATGGTCTTTTCCACCCCCTCCAAATGACGTTGCAGGGCAATCCGCCCACGCACGATCACCATCACACTGTCTGATGGGTCCCCTTCCAGAAACAAAGCCTGCCCCTGCGGAAACACCTGTGCCCGATGTTTCATCCCGTCACCCGCACTCGTTGTAAAAAACCTGCCAAAAGATGCCTCCCGATCCGGCAACCGTCAATGACGCGCATCAAACTATCGGTACAAAAAAAGAGGGGCCGTCGGCCCCTCCCCAATCCCGCTTAACACAGGAGAATACTCATCAATCAAACCCGTCGAGATACCGATCCAGCGCCAATGCCAGCTGCCTGGTTGCTGTGCCATGGCGCACCTTATGGCAATCCTCCCATTGCCGCGGCCCCCAATTGTCGATCACCATGTCATAGGTGAGCTGCAGCAGGGTCAGCCGCTTCCCACCCCGGTTCGCAATTTCCTGTCTGCCCGCCCAATCGGCCCAAGCCTTGTAACGGTTGCGATAAAGCGCCGCCTCGCCATCCCGCATTCGGGCAATGGGATCGACAAAGCGCCTTGTCCCGTCCACCCGTGGGCTGGAAATATCACGAGCCGCCGGAAACAATCCGCGCCCAAAGGCATGCCAGATGCGGCGGATATCCTCCACCGCCATCAGCTGATCGGATTTCAGCCGTCCCGTCGCCTCCAGCTTTTCCATCACATCCCGGCGCAACCGCTGGCTTCTCTTGTCCGTCATATTCCCCCTGCCTCCCGCTTCAGTGATGGCCAAACTGCACGATTTCCTCGAACGGGTTTTCCCCGGCCTGATAGGCATCACCGCGCCGGCAGTCCGGGCAGATCCGTTCCCCCGCCCAGCTGCTGGGGAACATCCGCCCACAGCCGCCGGCCAGGCAGCGGCGCAGTTTTCTTTCTTTTGTTTCTGTTTTGTTCTTTTTTAAGGTTGCCGGATCGTAATCCGGCTTCCGGCAATAGGTCATGAAGGATCCTTTCCCCGAAAACGGTGGCGCTGTGCCTATGGCAATGTCTGGCTGTTGATTTCCTGAATGTTTTCCACTATGATGATTTTATACATCATCGTCAAGGAAAATTTTCCACTCCTACGGGAAGAAGAGACCCCGCCATGCCAGAGGATAATACACCGCAATCCATCACCCATTCCGACCCGGCCGACATCGCCGCCGAGGATCTGCCTGGCCGGATCCGCCAGCGGCTGGAAACCTTGGGGATCAGCGCCAATGCCGCCTCCAGCCGCGCCGGCCTCGACCGGACCAGCCTGAAATCCATATTAGACGGACGTTCGAAAAACCCGCGGGCGGATACATTGCTGAAACTGGCCCACGTGCTCGATTGCACCTTTGAATGGCTGGTTTCCGGCGCCGGGCCTTCTCCTGCTGCACCCGCCGGTCATCCTGCATCTTCTGAGATCATAGCCGCGCGCCCGGCAGGTGGATCCGCTTTTCCCCCACGCCATGAAATGCCTTTGAATGTCCCGGTTTTCGGGACCGCTGCGGGCTCTCTGGGTGAAGGGGCCTTTTCCCTGGAAATGACCGCGGTCGACTATGTTCGACGCCCGCCCGGCATTGCCAATGCCGCCGATGTCTATGCGGTCTATATCGAAGGCGACAGCATGGAACCGCGTTTCTATCCGGGCGAGCTGGTTTATGTGAACCCGCACCGCCCCGCCCGGCCCGGCGATTTTGTCGTCATCCAGATGCAAAACGGCCTGCATGCCGAAATCCAGTCCTATTGTAAAAAACTGATCCGCAAAAGTGACGAGACCCTCTATCTGGAACAGTTTAACCCCAAGACCAATCTGGAACTTCCCCTGGGTGACGTACGCGCCATCCACCGTATCCTGCCGTTAAACGAACTGATGGGTATCTGACTCTTGACGATGTATATATTCATCATTATGATGAATATCCAACATCACATGGGGGAAAAATGCTGCATTGCCAGGACATTGCAGACCGGAAGAACCGGTTGAAACAGGGGCTGATGGCCTTTGCCTGCGCCCGTGAACCGGACCTGGATCACGATGAGTTGGAAAGCTATCTGTCCGATGGGGTTGATGAAGCCTTCGGCCCGAACATCACCTGCGAAAATGAGCGCCTTGAACAGGCGGGTCGTGCCGAGTCGCGCTGGCAGCGCCAGGAACAAGCCCTGCTCCGGTCTTCCCAGGCCCCCTGACGGCGATTTCTCAAAAAAAATTCCCGACACCGGATGCCGTGAGCGTGGGGCTTAGCAAGGACGGTTGCGGAACCGGTTTGATTTCCGATTCCGTCCGATTCCGAAAAGAGTCAAGGGGACTCTTGACCGAGGAATCAAATCACTTCAAGGTGATACTCGATTCGGTCGCGATTCCCCTAGGAGTCGCAGCTTATCCGCCAAACGCATTTTTCATGAATACGGACGGCGGACCGGCCTTTTTTTGACCCTGGCATATATTGAAACGCACGATGCAAGACGAAAGCTATCAGCCCGACCCACAGCAGTCCTTCCTGGAATTTGTCGATGTCCCGGATCAGGACCCAGAGGATTGTTGGGTCTGGAAAGGCCGGCAGGTCCTTGGCCACGAAGGGCTGGTCGCCGCCATCGGTCTGCATCCGGGTGCACCGATCGTTACCGCCTATAAACGCGCCTATGAATTGTTCAATGGCCCGGTCCAAGACGGCATGACCATTCATCACCGCTGCAGCAATCCCAATTGCGTCAATCCGGATCATCTTTATCTGGTGCGCGCGCCGGAACCGGAAAACCAGAACCGCAAGGGCGGCGTTTTGCAGCGCAGCCTGCTGGCGAGGCCTTCGATGGCAAAAATTCGCAACCGGATCGCCGCAGGCGTCCAGGCCAAACCCATGCCGGAACGAAAAGGTTATCGCACCATCACCACCATCCGTGCCGGCCGCCATCAGTATCTGAGGTTCGAGGACTGATTCCAGCCCGCCTCCCCCCTAGATTTTTGTGATTCCCATTACCGGCTTTTTTCGCAGCACTAAGGTGGCATAGGCCCTTACCCAGACCACCTATCCGCGTCAACAAGCCCGGCAAAACCCTTTGATCCGGTTTGATTTCCCATTTTTCTCAAGCCCTCGCCACCAGGCAATCCACCACAGAAAATGGCACATCTTTAAGCTTACAGCAGAACAAGCCGACTCCCCTACCCGTGTCGCAATTAGTTATCCAACCATTTGAAATTGCGTGAAGTTTTCCCGAAAAATTTAGCTAAATTGCAATCTATAATCGTTTACAACCCCTTGCTTCGGCGTTAGCTTCACTTTCGTGGATGGGTATCGTTGAATACTGCAAGTCTTCCGATGGCAGCGGAAAAGAGACTTGCGGCTGCACGAAGGAGGAACGGGTGACATGTCAAATGTCCCGGTTGACGATCCGCAATCTGTTTCACCGCCGCAAATCACGATCGATGGCGATAATGCATTGATGGAAGCCAAGCTGATGATGGCCACCTGCCGCACCAGTGAGGATGCATTAAAACTTTTGTTCGCCGCCCTGAACAGCGGCACCATTAGTCAGGAAGGCCTGGAAGAAACGGTCTCCCTGCTCCGACGCTATGGCTGAGGTTTGAACCAGACAATAACCGCTTGAACGACTTACCTGCATAAATGAGAGGTCACATCCATGTACCCCTTGGAAAAGAATATCGACCTGAGCTTCCTGATCGGCCGCACCCTGCGACAGGTCTGCGTGGAATCCCATCAGGTGCTTTTGAATTTTGACCAGGACCTAACCATCACCGTCGAAGAAGACTGCCTTTTGAGCATCGGTGCGGACCTGAAAGCGATCTCCGCCAACAATCCGGCGGAAAGCAAAGAGCTTGCGCTTTTGCTCGACCAGAAGATCGAGCAGGCAAAACCGGTGGATGAGGCCAATCTGCTGCTTGAATTTTCGGGCGCCCGCCACCTAACCCTGCTGGGGGCCAGCGACAAATATGAATGCTACAGCATCATCGACTGGGAAAACCATATTGCCGTTTGACTGTGTGGCTGGAGGGGCCGCAAAGCTGGCGTAGCATCAAGCGGCCCCTAATTATTATCCCGCCAAATTCTGTGCGCCCGCCCTCTCAGTCCCAGCGGACCACCACCTTTCGCAGCCTGGCGGAATAGGCAAAACCATCCGCCAGCAAACGCCCCTCAAACATTTGGCGCAACTCCGCGACCAGCAGTGCGTCCTGCACACGAAGCGCCTTGCCTTCCCTGACATCATCCTTGGAAAACCCGATCAGCAAATCGTCAGCCGAGCGCCGAGCGCCCGCTGTCTCTTGCCCAGTTTTGTCCGCTGGAAAACCGTTTCCAGGCTGAGTATGGGGCAATAGGATTTCCAGTACGGGTGAGCCGCGCCGGCCAAATCTGACCCCACGCACCCGCCCGTCAAACCGCGCCAATCCGGTGGCGACCAGATCGCCGACAAAGGCGTTGTATGACGGAACCAACCGGACAAGTGCCTGGGCCTGGGCAACCGTCACTTCCTCGGTCATGAAATGCGACATTCTGAGATGCGTGCCATGATATTCACCATAGCCCAACTTCACCATCTCAATGGCGTCATGCATATATTCTTGCTGGGGAGAGTCTTTTTCCTGGGCCTGCGCGCCAGCCGCCACCAAAAAGATCAGCGGCACCACAAAAAACAGCCTGCTCAATTTCATTCCCCATATCGTGACCGGCGGCAACCATCAGCCCGCTGCCCCTCCTTTTAATCAGCTGGCAAAAACAATCAATAGCGATCCGGATGCAGCGCCCGCATCAGATCCTCCACTGGAATGCCGAGGGTTCGCGCCGCCTGTTCAAAATTGGGCGGCGGAGGGCCGAGGGCCGCGCGCAATTCATTCATGCTGATGCCAAGGCGCTGAGCCGCGGCATTCAGATCCGGGCGACCGCCGCCGCCCTGCGGCATTCCGCCCATCCGCGGCCCTCCCTGCCGGTCGCGGACACCGCGAACCTTTTCACCGGGCATATTGGCAATCCCCCCCTGGCCGCCTCCGCCGGGCTTGCGCCGGAAACTGCTGTCGGGGGTGCCGGAAAAACAGCGCGGGATATAGGGGTAGCTGTTGGTCAGCACATAATGGTAAATGCCATCGGGATGTTCCGGGGTCGGCGCAAAGCGGCCATTGCATTCATCCAGATCCCCTAGCCCGGCGACATATTCGAAATCCCGGGTGTAGGTGCCGTCATAGCGCCCGCCCGGCCCCTCGCTGCCGCCCGGCCGGTTGCCATCCTTCAGACGCCAGCTGGATTTCAATTCATGGACCGGCCCGATTTTGCCACTGGCATAGCCCTCCGGGCCATAAATCGGAAAGCCGTCAGCCGCATAGCCCAGCAAGACCGGCCTGGACCGGTCGAACTGATTGATCAGGCCGGTGGGCACCGCATGATAATGATAGCTACCGTCCGGCTGGACATGGGCGTTATTCTGGTCCAGCCCCAGCATCACGCCGCTCAGGGCATCGATATTCCAGCCTGAGCGCCGGTCGCGGTTCCAATATTCCGCGGTCAACGGATCAAACACCACGCCATTGATCGCGATTCCAAAGGGCATATGCCCGATCCATTCCACCCGGCCGCTTTGCTCCGGCCGCAATGTCATGCGGAATTTATATTCCTGCGCGGTGATGCGGTTGGGATTGGACCTGTTGGGAAAACTGCCGGTGTCGTGATCCGGCAACCCGTCCGCCTCGATATAGCGATAACCACCGGCCTCATCGATCCGCATGCGGGCCTCTGCCTCGGCCGTGGAAAACAGCAGGTTGAGGATATCAATCATCGGTTCGGGTTTGGTTGCCCCTTCATAATGATTGCCTGTCTCCTTGATACCGTGGGCCATCCCCTGGCCGGATGCACCCGCCATCAGCGCCGCCGGGATCACCATCCCCACCAACAATCGTCCCCGCCGCCGGCGGAAAGCGGCAATTTTACCAATTAATTTCATCGTTATGTCACTGGTCCTTTGACTTGAAAAGCCTGCCCCAAAGGCATCATGCGCCTGATCCGTTTCCTTATGGAAAACTCGGAAGGCAAATCCATGCGACCTTGATCATATCATCGAACAGCGCCGGGGTGACCAGTGGAAAATCTGACAGTTTCCAACCATAACTTCATCAAAAACCAACTCACCCTTGCCTCGCAGTTTTTTTTCTTCTATATTTATTTAACTATATTGTTAAATAAATAACATTCCAGGGAGTTTCGGCCCTCATGACAGATCTGACGATCATCGGCATACCGCAATCCACCTATGTGCGCTCCATCCGCATGCTGTGCCTGGAAAAAGGCATCGAACATATCCATGAACCGGCCATGCCGCACAGCGATGCGGTCACCGCCATCAATCCATTCGGTCGAGTCCCCGTCATGCGCCATGGCGATTTCAAGCTCGCAGAATCGGAGGCCATCGCCCGTTACCTGGAAAAAAGTTTCCCCCAAGGCCCGGCCTTCCTGCCAACAGATCCCATGGCAGCGGCCAGTGTCGATCAGTGGATCTCCCGGATTAACACCGAATATTACCGCCCCTGTATTCTGGATTATCTGTTTGGCTATATTTTCCCCAAGACCGAGGATGGCCAGCCGGACCGCGCCAGGATCGACACAGCCCTGGAAAGCGTCGAAAAATGTCTGAATCTGGCGGATAAATCCATCGGGGCCTATGGGCATCTGGCCCGGGAAGAGCTGTCCTATGCTGACCTCGCCCTATTCCCGATCCTCTTTTACCTGTCACAAACACCGGAATCGTCGGCCATGATCGCAGACAGCAATCA
Organism: Aestuariispira insulae; assembly: GCF_003385955.1. Lineage (GTDB taxonomy): Bacteria > Pseudomonadota > Alphaproteobacteria > UBA8366 > Aestuariispiraceae > Aestuariispira > Aestuariispira insulae. The sequence goes on along the minus strand of NZ_QRDW01000002.1, from coordinate 142,037 downwards.
TCTGTCAGGGTATATGGAACGCATCGGTGAACGCGACAGCGCCCGGGCCACTCTGCCGCCCCCGCCGCCGAAATAACAACAGATAAGGCTATATTTCCTAAACGCCTAAGCGGCGGTCCGACCCGGTATAATCCAGCTGGGACGCCCGCCGCCTCCGGTCCGGTCCGATATAGCCGTCAAACGTCATATAGGGCCGATCATCCCGCATTACTTGCAGCAGGCTTGCCCGCACTTTGTCGGCTTGCAACGGCTTGACCAGTATGTTGTCGACGCCACACGCAATGGCATTGCCGACACTTTTCTCCGACCGTTCTGCCAACAGGGCGACAATCTTGCTGTTGGTCACCATCCCTTCGGCAGGGTCACGCAACCGGCGTATCACCGACAGGGCCTGCTGGGTTTCATGGGTATCATCAATAATGATGAGATCCACCTTTTCCAGCCGGCATTGATCCAGCAGGCCGTCCGGATCCTGAAACAGGGTGATATGGCGAAAGCCCGTGTCGGACAGGGCTTTTTTTGTCAGGCCAATGGTATGGGCTCCAAGATCAAAAATGGCGAGATTAATATCCAGCAATTCATCGACGCGCATGTCTGCTCCTTCGCCCAAGACGGCATTCGAACATAACCTGGCCATCCCCTGTCAGAGAGGCCAACCCAGTATCAAACAATAATGCGAAAGAAGCGTTAATGCCCTTTGACCGGCACCCTTTTCGGCGGTCACCCCGCCCAATAGGCCCTAGGCCAGTGTCACGACACCAAGAAGCCCTGCTAAAAACACAACCATCGTGAAGGCTACCCCCTCAACAACACGCCAGAAATTGCGATCAAAGGCCTGCTCATTGCCCCGTCCGATATCTCGGATCATTCGTCTTCCCCTCAAAAACGCCAGATGTGTTTTCCCTAACCGGCGCGGTCCCCATACCTGCAGCGGCCCGCATACTGTGATGCGGTATCCTGATCATCATATAAGCATAACCCGAATTCCTTTGCCAAGCCGCTTGATACTCTTTTTGCGTGTTTTTTTATGCAATTCCTACAATCCGAAAACAGAATTAAGTTTTTTGATGCTTTTGGTTTTTGACCGGCACCGGGATTTGGCGTTAATTTGCAGGCAAAATTACAAACGGGCGGCAAAATAAGATCGCCCGAAATCTTCGGGAGGTTCTTTGAAATGTCTTTTTTTGGGAGCCAATATACATGCTGTCCATACCCCGCCTGTCCCTGGCCGATGCCAAGATCCTGATTGACGGCGCAACCCGCCGCGCCGAAGAAATCAACGTAGCCATGTGCATTGCCATTGTTGACGAGTCCGGCAATCTGATTGCCTTTGACCGAATGGATGGTGGCAAAATCACCAGCATCACCATTGCCACCGACAAAGCCTTCACCGCAGCAGCCGCGCGCAAGGCGACCCATGAATATAACCAAGCCTGCCAACCGGGCAGCCTGGCATTTGGCATCCATACCGCCCTTAGCGGCAGGCTCTGTGTTGTTGGCGGCGGATACCCGGTGATCGTTGACGGCAATGTCGTCGGCGGGATCGGTATCTCTTCCGGCACTCCGCAACAGGACATGGATGTCGCCTGTGCCGCAATTGATCATTTCCTGACCCGCCAAGCGGCCGCCTGAATAAGGTCAAATTTCCATAACATTAGGCGCACTGAAAAACAGAATCGGTGCGCCCAACATTACAATTTGTAACATTTCTTACATATTCCAACAAAAGCCCGCACATCTTATCCTCAAGCCCTGACACGTATCCCTTTAATATCAAAAATCTTTTTCAACCTCTTTTCAGAGGCGATTGAAATATGACAGACTGTCATGAAACTTTTATACGGCTGACCTACACTCCGGCCGCTGCATAAGTGAGACTTGGGAGTCAAAGAGGATGTTGCGGGCTGCGAAAGTGATCCCGGTTCGGGTGAATCTGGCACTGGTGGTATTTTTTCTTACATTGAATATTGTCCAGTTCCTGGTACTGCCGGCATTCCTTTTGCCGCTGGATCCGATGTGGGGCTTGATTCTGGTGCCGATCGCCCTGACAACTCCAACGTTTTGGGCGCTGGTCCACGAGAGCTTTCACGGGCTGATGCATCCCGATGTCAAAACCAACCGTGTTTTGGGGCGCATCTTGTGCATTTTCTTCGGCTCGCCCTGGCGACTGTTGCGCTTTGCCCATCTGATGCATCACAAAATGAGCCGAACCAGCTATGATTGTGTCGAAGTCTATGACCCGAATAAAACCAGTTGGGGCAAGGCTGCTCTGAAATATTATCCCAATCTATTGATGGGCATGTATGTCAGCGAACTCTCCGCCCTGATCCTTCTTTGGCTGCCGGAACGTTATGTGCGCCCACTGGCGCGCCATTTGTTTGGCAGCGCTGAAAAATCGGTCGATACCGGTGCCATGGCTGAAAAAGCCATCTGCGAACATAAAAACCTTCGGGAACAGCGCCTGGATTGTCTGGGCACGGTTCTGCTCTTCGCACTGGCCTTCTATCTTTATGGCGCCTGGTGGCCGATGTTGCTGGCGGCCCTTGTCGGTCGCGGCTTGCTGATCTCCATTCTCGACAATGCCCCCCATTACGGCACCCCGATGAACGATACCGGCTTTTCCTATAATTTAGGCCTCTCGGGAAAAACCGCCCGTCTTTGGTTGAACTTCAACCTGCACCGGGTACATCACCAATATCCATCGGTGCCCTGGCGTCAGCTGCCGGACTATTTTGATAAAACCGATGGTACCTATGACGGCCATTTCGTTCGGATCGTCGGCCAGCAGTTCAAAGGCCCCCTGCTCGCCCCAAGCCGGCCGCTCACCCAACCGATCCGGCATCCGGAATATTCCTTTATCGAATAACCGCCCTGTCGATCAACAAGGAGGGCGGCTGTGATTTCCAGCCGCCCACTTTTATTCATCAAAAGAAGAAGCGGTCACTGCCAGCCTTCAACCCCCTCCATGTCCGGCAGCTCATGGGCAATCCCCTTATGGCAGTCGATACAGGTCTTTTCCCCGGTTGAAAGAAGACTGCTATGGGCTTCACTGGCCCGTGCGGACTGCAAGGTAAAGTCCATTGATTTTTCAGCATGGCAGTTGCGACATTCAAGCGAGTCGTTCTCTTTCATCCGCGCCCATTCGTTTTCCGCCAACTGCCGCCGATGGGCCTGGAATTTCTCCCGTGTGTCGATCGTGCCAAAGATTTTGCCCCAAACTTCCTTGGAAGCCTGCATCTTGCGGCCAATTTTATCTGTCCAGTTATGTGGCACATGGCAATCCGGGCAGGTTGCCCGAACCCCGGAACGATTTGAATAGTGAATCGTTGGCTTCAGCTCCGCAAAAACATTTTCACGCATTTCGTGACAGCCAATGCAAAACTGCTCCGTGTTGGTATATTCCAAGGCCGTATTGAACCCGCCCCAGAAGATGATCCCGGCGATAAACCCGCCAATGGTCAGGAACCCCAAGCTGTAATGGACGCTGGGCCGCATCAGTTGTTTGAGATAACGTTTCAGCAGTTTCATGTCATGCTCCCTTACTGTCCCGCTTTCTTCAGCAGGGAATCCACGTCAATGAATTCGTTCTCCACCTGCGGTGTCACATTTTCCTGGGGCACATGACATTGGGTGCAAAAATATCGTCGTGGTGAAACCTGACTGAGCACCTGGCCATCCCGATCCATGAAATGAGTCACAGAAACCATCGGAGCCTGGCTTTCTTCAACCTGGGTCCGGCTGTGACAGGACAGGCATTTATTGGCGTTTAAATCCACCTGGTAGTCGCGGATCTGATGAGGAATGGTCGGCGGCTGTTCCGGATAGTTCCGCGCCTTACGCTTGTCGGAATTTTCGACTTTCGCCATTTCCGGTGCCGCCTCTTCCACGGTAAGCTCTGTCCCGGAACGCAGCGTGGCATATCCGTCCCCAATATCGCCCGCAACGAGCGGCGACGTCGCCCCCGCCAGGAAAAGCATGCCAATCATCAGTTTAATGCTTGTCTTTTTCGTCATGACGCACCTCACACAGCTTCAATTTTGACGGCGCATTTCTTGAAATCCGTCTGTTTGGAAAGCGGATCCGTGGCATCCAGCGTGACCTTGTTGATCAGTTGGCTGGCGTCGAACCAGGGCACAAAAACAAGCCCCTTGGGCGGTTTGTTACGACCCCGCGTTTCCACACGGGTCCGGATCTCACCGCGGCGCGAAATCACCTTGATTTCATCACCGCGACGAAGGCCGCGTTTCTCCGCGTCATCGGGATGCATGTAACAGACTGCATGCGGCACCGCCTTATAAAGTTCCGGCACACGTTGGGTCATAGATCCGGAATGCCAATGCTCCAAAACACGACCAGTGGAAAGCCAAAGATCAAATTCGTCATCCGGGGCTTCTGCCGGCGGTTCGTAGGGCAATGCCCAGATCACGGCGCGGCCATCCGGCTTACCGTAAAACTGTACGCCAGTCCCCTTTTTCACGTAGGGATCATAGCCTTCCCGGAAGCGCCATCGGGTTTCCTGACCGTTCACCACCGGCCAGCGCAGGCCGCGCTCTTCGTGATAACGGTCAAAAGGTGCCAGGTCATGGGCGTGCCCCCGGCCGAAGGAGGCATATTCTTCGAACAGGCCTTTTTGCAGATAAAAGCCGAAATCCTTCGATTCCTGATTGTTATAATCCGGTGCGGTCTCAGAAAGCGGGAATTTGTCCACCACGCCGTTGGCGTAAAGCACGTCATAAAGGCTCTTGCCACGATGCTCAGGTTTCTTGGCCAACAGTTCTTCCGGCCAGACATCTTCGACTTTGAACCGTTTGGAAAATTCAACCAATTGCCAGACATCGGATTTTGCCTCGCCCGGCGCATCGACCAACTGGTGCCACATCTGGGTCCGGCGTTCCGCATTGCCATAGGCCCCCTCTTTTTCGACCCACATGGCCGTGGGTAGAATGAGGTCAGCCGCCTGGGCCGTGACTGTCGGATAGGCGTCGGAAACAATGATGAAGTTATCCGGGTTCCTGTAGCCGGGATACCCCTCCTCATTCATGTTGGGTGCCGCCTGCATATTGTTATTGCACTGTACCCAGTAGACATTCAGCTTGCCGTCTTTGAGCATCCGGTTCTGCAGGACCGCGTGGAAACCGGGTTTTTCCGGGATCGTTCCCGCAGGAAGGTTCCAGGTCTTTTCCGCATAGTCGCGATGTTCTTTTTTCATCACAACCATGTCCGCCGGCAACCGGTGGGCAAAGGTGCCAACTTCACGGGCAGTACCGCAGGCCGACGGCTGCCCGGTCAGAGAGAACGGACTGTTGCCAGGCTCCGAAATCTTTCCCGTCAGCAGATGGATATTATACATCAGGTTATTCTGCCAGACGCCGCGGGTATGCTGGTTGGCCCCCATCGTCCATAAAGACATCACCTTAATGTCGGGATCGGCATAGAGTTTGGCCAGCTCCTCGAGGCGCGCCACCGGGACGCCGGACAGTTCGGAAACATATTCAGCCGTATAGCCGCTCACGAAATGAGCATATTCCTCGAAACTATACTCCCTGGAACCGCCTGCCTTTCCAGCATTTTTGGCCTTCTTCTCCAAGTCATGATCGGGGCGGAGACCATAACCAATATCGTCATTGCCGATCCTGAAATTCACATGTTTTGAGACGAATTCCTCGTTCACCGCACCATTTTGGATAATGTAATTGGCGATGTAATTCGCAATCGCCAAATCCGTTTGCGGCGTGAAGACAACCGGTATATCAGCCAGATCGAAACTGCGATGCTCAAAAGTCGACATCACCGCCACCTTCACATGGGGTGCGCTCAATCTGCGGTCGGTCAAACGTGTCCATAGGATGGGGTGCATCTCCGCCATGTTGGACCCCCAAAGGACAAAAGCATCCGCATGCTCAAAATCGTCGTAACAGCCCATGGGTTCATCTATGCCGAAAGTGCGCATAAACCCGCCAACGGCGGAAGCCATGCAATGGCGGGCATTGGGATCGATATTATTGGACCGAAACCCGGCCTTCATCAGCTTGACCGCCGCATACCCTTCCCAGACCGTCCATTGGCCCGATCCGAACATACCAACCGATGTTGGTCCTTTATCCTTCAACGCGGCCTTGTATTTCTCCTCCATGATATCAAAGGCCTGATCCCAGGTGATTTCATGAAAATCGCCGTTCTTGTCAAAACGGCCGTCCTTCATACGCAATAGCGGTTTTGTCAGTCGATCCTTGCCATACATGATTTTGGAGAGGAAATACCCCTTCACACAATTTAATCCCCGATTGACCGGGGCTTTGGTGTCACCATGCGTGGCGACGACCCGATTGTCCCTTGTGGCAACCATGACCGAACAGCCGGTGCCGCAAAACCGGCAGGGCGCTTTGGACCATTTCAGATTGGTGGCATCGGACGCCGTTAGAATGTTAGTGGCAGATGCCGACTGCATGCCCGCCGCAGCGGCGGCCGTTGCTATGGCACTGGCTTTGATGGCTTCCCGTCGGTTCAGTTTCATTTTAAGCCTCCTCAAGCTTGCTCTGTCATTTCGCGTTGCCCGGACCCATCCACTTGGTGATACACCATGACAGCTGACAAAACGCCGTTAATTAATTGAATTTCTTTAATTCTATCCAAGACATGCTGTTCTGTTGCCGCCTCAATGGTCGCGATGATTTTACCATCATCACTTTCATCATGCGGTTCAGCCCCAGCGAGCTCCGCGATCGCCCAACGGACCTGCGCCAATTGGTCTGGTCGGGCATGCACGACCAGACTGGCAATGTGATATTCGTCGAGGCTGTCATCCCCAGCCATTGTGCGTTCCTCCGACATTCGATGTTTCAGCTAAAACCTCCCCTGCCCTATGATCCGGAAGGCCTACGGTTATCGCGCTCACTGGACAGGGGGCCTGACAGGCACCACAGCCATTGCATTTCAGTTCATCCACCTCTGGAATTGTCCGCCCCCCCAATTGTGGGCGAAACCGGATCGCCGACTGGCCGCAACTATCGCAGCAGCTTTGGCAACTGATCCCCTGCACCGAGAGGCAGTTGCCGGATACGCTCGCGGTGAAATCCCAAGGCTGGTCCAAGGGACGCCGTAGCACCCCTTCAGGGCAGGCCGCTCGGCAATGGGTGCAAAACGTGCATTCCCCACGTAGAAAATCCACTTCCGGAAAGCCGCCATCACCAAGCTTGAGAATTTGTTCCGGACAGGCATCCACGCAGCGGCCGCACCGGGTGCAATCCTTAAAAAACGCTAATGGATCTGCCCAGGGCATCTTAGGCGCAGCGTGTTTCCTGCTCAGCACATCAGCCCTGACTCTCCCACGCAGGAATGATCTTCTGGACTGATCCATTTCTCCTGCTGTCATCTCTCTCTCCAGGCTAATTGGACAGATTGCCAATTGCACCAAAGCCCTGCAGCCGGACTTTCCAGCCCAGGCCTCCTACAGCTGCTCTTCAAATCGATTGGGCCAGCCAGACCAGCAGTCCGTATCCACCAACAAGGGCGACGGACAAAATTGGAGCCAGAAATACCGTCAGAAACAAAAAGGCCCTGGTTTCTTCCGTTTTTCGTGTGTCGTTATGCTGGTCGGTCATTGTTCGATCCTGTTTGTCCCTCTCGGCGGGATTTTCATTTTGCCGCCGGTTTGCCCCAAATTAGATCGAAACGAAATACATGTATTTGACGCACATCAATTAGCGATTACAAATATGCAAACAACTCGCAAGAACTTGCTTTTTACGACCTTTACCGGCTGTTAATCAGCTTTCGTTAGAATTGTATTGAGCCTGAATAACAACCATGGAAAGGCGCAATATGAAAAAGATGAGACTGATCGTCCTTCTGTTCACCATGCTGCTGCTGGCCCTGGCCAGCCTGCCCGCCAAGGCACAGAAGGTTGTTTTGACCGGCGGCCATAATGTGATCCCTGTCATGTATGAAAGCAAAGCCGGCCCCACCGGCTTTGCCATCGAAATCGCCCGGACCGCCATGGAACGGGCCGGGCTGGAGGTGGAGGTCAAGCTGTATCCCTGGGCACGGGCAGTGGCGATCGCCAAACATGGCGACGCTTTCATCACCGGGTTTTCCTATACCGAAACCCGGGCCCATGACTTCGCCTATTCTGATTTGTTGGTGAATGAAAACATGATCCTCGTCACCCGTAACGGGCATGAAATTCCCTTTGACCGGGCCGAGGACCTGACGGGCCGGCAGATCGGATATCTCAATGGCAGCACCTTTGGTCCGGAGTTTGAAAATCTCAAACGATATTTCAATCCGGATCCCGACACCCAGACCTCACGCCGAATTCAGAAATTAATGATGGGGCGGCTGGATGGCGCTATTTTCGCGCAATCCATGATCGCTTATTTTCCGGAGCTTTTTAACACCAACATTGAAGATCTAACCGTCCTGCCGCGCAAAGTCGGTGAGAGCGCCATGTATCTGGCAACCGCCCAAAACACCGCGCATGCCACCCTGATGACGCGCATCAACAGCGCGATCAATGAAATGCATGCCGATGGCACGGTGGCGGCGCTTTATGCCCGCAAATATGCCTATCCCTAATCCAGTCGGGAAATTTCATCCGGATCCTGCTTGCCCGGTTTGCATTCACGGGCTTCATCACAGAGATTTTCCAGGGTATTCCCCACCCAATCCTTCCAATTGATGGTATCGCAGCCGGTCAGAACCGGCATCAGTAACAGCAGCGCCATCCATTTCATACGTCTTTTCGCCATCTTTCCAATACTCTGCATTAATCTTGCGCCCGAGAGGGCAATTGACATGCAGGCCTCCCCAAAGACCGCAGCGACACCCTATCATACCGCCATTTGACAGAAACACAAAAGCTGATCACTGTAAGCCAGCCTGACTGCCTTCATTTTCCGATTAGATGCGGGGTGGCTGTCTTTGGACATCAAAAGCTGAGGAAACACCGGAAAAAGTAGAATGCGTTTGGTTCTCAGTTTTATTGCTTTTCTATGTTTCACTGTTTCTTCATTCCAGGTGGCGGCGCGGGAATTCCGCCATGCCCCGCTCAACCCGAAAATCCCGGTTGGCGAAGGCGAGGATGCCGGTAACGAGCGACCGGAACGGATTGTCGTCTACAGCACTGCGGATCATTCCGCCGTGCGCGAATTGATCCTGGATTTTCAATCCCTCAACCCGACCATCGCGGTCCATTACCACGAATTGCAGAGCCTGGAGCTCTATAACCGGATCCTGCGCGAGATCGAACGCGAGGTGCCGACCGCCGACCTCGCCATCAGTTCCGCCATGGATCTGCAGATGAAGCTCGCCAATGATGGTCTCGCCCAACGGGTCAATGTCCCTTCCGCCTCTTCCATGCCGGAATGGGCGGTGTGGCGCAACGAAGCCTTCGGCATCACCTTTGAACCTTCGGTCATCCTCTACCACCGGCCATCCTTCCAGAACCGTCCGTTGCCGAAGAACCGGACCGAGCTGATTGATTTCCTGCTGGAAAACCGATCAGAGCTTCAGGGCAGGATCGCGACCTACGATATTGAAAAAAGCGGCCTGGGCTATCTGTTCCTGGCCCGTGACGACCGCCAGTTCAGCGCCACATGGGAATTGGTCCGGGCGATGGGGCTGACCCAGGTCGCACTCTTTCCCAGCAGTTCCCAGATCATCAATCAGGTCGCCAGCGGGAAAGCCATCCTTGGCTATAATGTGTTGGGATCCTATGCCGCCTCCCAGATCGACAATCACCCGGATCTCGGCATTATCCTGCCCGAAGATTACACCGTGGTTTTCTCCCGCATTGCCTTGGTGCCAAAAGGCGCGCGCGCACCAGAGGCCGGCCGGCTCTTCCTGGAATATCTCATGTCCGAGCATGGTCAGCGGGTCATGGCCGATACCGCACAATTCAATGCGATCCACCCGGCAGTCCAGGGGCCGCATACCGCCCAGGGCCTTCAGGGCATGAACCGGAACAACCTGCGCCCGATCAAGGTCGGCCCAGGCCTTCTGGTCTATCTGGATCAGGCCAAACGGCGGCGCATCCTGGAACAATGGCAGCGCGCGCTGTCTCCGCGCTGAGCTGAATTTCATTCGCAAGCCAACTTTTTTTCCCTGTGACAGGTTCACGACAGGCTCCCCCCCTAAGGTGGCACTGTGGCCGCATCGCAAAAACAACAATTCAAGCGGTCAGGGAGACTAAGAAGCAATCATCCGGCACCGGTCCGTCCGCTGTCGGCCAAAGTCAGACCTGCCCGAATTCGCGATGCCCCGCTTTGAATGAATTTTCTAACTGGAGGCTCACTCGATGTTTACTCTTTCCCGCCGCTCTTTTGTTGCGACCATGGCCGCTGTCGGCCTCAGCGCGACTGTCGGCATGGCATCCGCCCAGGCGGCCGATGTTGAAAAGATCCATTTCCTGATCCCCGGCGGCGCCGGCGGCGGCTGGGACGGCACCGCCCGCGGCACCGGCGAGGCGCTGACCAAGGCCGGTATCGTCGGCCAGGCATCCTATGAAAACATGTCCGGGGGCGGCGGTGGCAAGGCCATTGCCCATTTGATCGAAACCGCGGGCCGCCAGGATGACACTTTGATGGTCAATTCCACCCCGATCGTCATCCGCTCGCTGACCAAGGTCTTCCCGCAATCCTTCCGGGACCTGACCCCTGTTGCCGGCACCATCGGTGATTATGCCGCTTTCGTGGTACCCAACAATTCCAAATATCAGAATTTCTCCGAAGTGATTGCTGACTTCATGGCCGACCCCAGCTCGGTCAAGGTGGCCGGCGGTTCCGCGCGCGGCTCAATGGACCATCTGGTCGCGGCCTATGCCTTCAAGGCGGCGGGCGGTGATCCGAAAAAAGTGAAATACATTCCCTATGACGCGGGCGGCAAAGCCATGGCCGGCCTGCTTTCCGGTGAGACCTCCATGCTCTCCACCGGCCTGTCCGAGGCGCTCGACCTGGCCCGTGCCGGTGAAGTGCGGATCCTGGCCATGACCGGCGAAGAACGCATCAAGGACGCGCCGGAAGTGCCGACCCTGAAGGAACAGGGTGTGGACGCCACCTTCGTGAACTGGCGCGGTTTCTTTGCGGCCCCCGGCATTTCCGCCGATAAGGTCGCTGCCTTCCAGGCCGCCCTGGAAAAAATGTATGCCACCCCGGAATGGGAAGAAGTGCGCAAGCGTAACGGCTGGGTTGAGATCTACAATCCGGGCGACAAATTCGTCTCCTTCCTGGAAGGCCAGGAACAGGTCATCGGCGACCTGATGAAGGAACTGGGCTTCCTGTAAGCCCGGCTCAACAGACAAATAAGAAGATCTAGGAGAGGGAACCGATACGATGACTATCAGCAAGGAAAAGGCCGGGGCGTTATTCTTCCTCGTCCTGGCCATCGCCTACGGGATGGCAGCCCGCAATATCCGATTGCCATTCGGTTTTGAAGAGGAATTGCTGACCGCCAGAACCATGCCTTTGATCCTGGCCTGGGCCACGGGCATTGTATCGGCCCTCATCCTGATCCTGCCAAACAAGAATAGCAGCGGCGATTTCATTGCCGCCTTCCGCGGGCTGAACTGGCCCCGGGCCATCCTGCTGATCGCCTTGATGGCGCTCTATGGCCTGGTGCTGGATCAATTGGGCTTCCTGCTCTCGACCGCATTTTTCCTCTTTGCCGCGATCTATGCGCTGGGTGAGCGCCGCCTGTTGCTGATCACCGGCATTTCCCTGGCGGCATCCGGTGGAACCTGGTTTCTGATGAACGAGGTTTTCGACAGCGGGCTGGCCAAGGGTGAACTGCTCTACAAACTGGGGATCTACTGATGCTTGAAGGAATTTTGCAGGGGATCACCACGGCGGCAACCCCGGTCAATTTGATGATGGTCTTCATCGGCTGTTTTGCCGGCACCTTCATCGGCATGCTCCCTGGCCTGGGGCCGATCTCGGCCATCGCGCTGATGATCCCCATCACCTATAGTTTCGAGCCTTCCACCGCCTTGATCCTGATGGCAGGCGTCTATTACGGCGCGATTTTCGGCGGCTCCACATCATCGATCCTGATCAATGCGCCGGGCGTGGCGGGGACCGTCGCCACCGCCTTTGACGGCTATCCCCTGGCCAAGCAGGGCCATGCGGGCAAGGCGTTGGCGCTGGCAGCCTATGCCTCTTTCTCCGGCGGAACCATTTCGGCGATCCTGCTTTTGATCGCGGCCCCTGCCCTGGCCAGTGTCTCCAAAAGCTTCCAATCATCAGACTATTTTGCGCTGATGATCATGGGCCTGACGGCGGTTTCCGCATTCGCCGGCAAAGGCAAATTCCTGCTGGCGATCCTGATGACCCTGCTGGGATTGATGCTCTCCACCATCGGCCAGGACCAGACCGGCGTGCCGCGCTTCCATTTCGGTATCGCCGACCTCTATGACGGGCTTGATTTTCTGCTGTTGGCCATGGCGACATTTGCCCTGTCCGAAGCTCTGATGGTGGTTTTGAAACCGCAATCAGACACCAAGGAATCCGAGGCTGCCGCGAAGGGCAAGCTGGGCAGCATGAAAATCACCAGGGATGAGGCCAAGGACCTTGCCCCCACTGTCGGGCGCAGCTCCCTGCTCGGCTTCTTTGTCGGCGTGCTGCCGGGTGCCGGGGCGACCATTGCTTCCTTCCTGGCCTATGGGATGGAACGCAACCTGGCCCCGAAAAAAGAAAAAGAGAAATTCGGCAAAGGATCCCTGCGGGGCCTGGCCGCGCCGGAAACCGCGAATAACGCCGCCTGCTCCGGCTCTTTCGTGCCGCTGCTCACCCTGGGCATTCCCGGATCCGGCACCACGGCCATCATGCTGGGCGCACTGATTTCCTATGGTGTCCAGCCAGGCCCGCGCCTGTTTGTGGAAAACCCGACCGTTTTCTGGTCTGTGATCATTTCCATGTATATCGGCAATGTGATCCTGCTGATCCTGAATCTGCCGTTGATTCCCTATATCGCGCGCCTGCTGGCCCTGCCGCGGCAGATCCTGACCCCGTTGATCCTGTTCTTCTCCTTAATGGGGGTCTATCTCCTGTCCAACAACACCTTTGACATCCATCTTATGGTGATTGTAGCCGTGGTGGCGATCGTGATCCGCCTGATGGATTTCCCGCTGGCCCCGATGCTGATGGGTTTCATCCTGGGCGGCATGATGGAAGAAAACTTCCGACGGGCGATCACCATCAATGACGAAAGCATCTCCTTCCTGTGGGAGCGCCCGATCACGCTTTCCATTCTGATTGTAACCATTCTCCTTCTGATGGCGCCGTTGATCGGCACCTTCCGGGAAATGCGGGCAAAACGCCTTCGCGACCGGCTGGCCATGGATGGCGAACTGTAATCCCCAACCCCAACTTGTTTCACCTCGATCAAGGGGGAAGCTTCATGCTTCCCCCTCTTTTTTTTGCTCACGCCTCGATAAAGCGCCAGCTGTCCCGGCCGTCAACGCGGCGCCCGGTCGTTTCGCAAGCCAATTGCATATTAGTTAATTATCAATTCTCTGTTGATAGCCTGCTGAAGAATACTAGCATTGCCGCCTGACGGAGAAGGATAATGAACCGATTTTTTCTCGCGGGATTGAGCCTGTTTTTTGCCACCTGGACGCTGTCTTCGGCCCAGGCCAAATGCATCGGTCTGATCACCGCCGGATGGCACCATAATTTCTGGCACAGCCTGGTTGAGGGAGGGCAGGAAGCCGCACGGGAGCTGGGCCAGAAACTGGTTTTCCGCGCCCCGCGCCAGGAAGGCGAGACCGCCCAGCAGATCAAACTAATGCTCTCGATCCGCAAATATGGCTGCAACGCCTTTGTCATCGCGCCGGTTGACCGCAGCATCAACGCCCTGGTCAACAACTGGGACCGAGATAATGTGCCGACCATCTATGTTGACCGTCCGGCCTTTGGCCAATCCCGCATCACCAGCCTGGTGATGACCAATAATTACCAGGCCGGGCGTGATGCCGCACGGGAATTGGATGCCATTTTGCCCCCGGATGCCGTTATCGCGCTATTGGGACTGCAGAAAGGCGTGACCTCTACCGATGCCAGGGAGAATGGTTTTCGCGATTTCATGATTGAAAAAGGGCGGCCCATTCAGATCGAGGCCTATCTGGGCACCACCCATGAAGAGGCGCTCTGGCGCGCGCAGGAGCTGTTTGGACAATATGAAGGCCCGCCAATCAACGGCGTTTTCACCTCCAACGAATCCACAACAGAAGGCGTGATCGAGGCGCTGAGCATTCTCACCCAGGACCGGCCGATCCATGTGGGGTTCGATGACAGCCCGAAAATCAGGGCCGCCATCAAAAATGAGGCCCTGTTTGGTGCCGTGATCCAGGATCCCTATCAAATGGGGTATCAAAGTGTCATGCTGGCCAACCGCATCCGCCAGGGTGAACCGGTGCCCTCCCGGGTCTTCACCGGCCATACCTTCCTCAACATGGCCAATTTGGAAGTTTTCTGAACTTCCTTAAACCGGCTCCCAGAAAACTGGTATGGGACTTGCTTCTCTATAGCCAGCAACTCAATTCCGGGCGCCAGAACGGCAAAAAAATCCCACCGAGAACGCATTTTCAACCGCTCTTTTCTTGTAAGGAGACCTGAGGATGCTGAATGAAAATAACATGCAATCCCTTGTAAACCGCCTGATGGGGCAAGGGATCGGCGATTATGGCCGTGCCGGATATGACAGGAAGAATGTCAGCGGCAACGGGTCATCTTTTGCCCAGTTGATGCGTGAGACCGACCAACAGACCCAGGCCTACCATTCCGCCCCGCTTTCCCTGAAAGCGCTGGAGGCTATGGATGCCAACCGGGATGGCTTCCTGACCGAGGCCGAGTTTATGGAAGGGATCAAAGGCACGCCTTTGGAAGCCCGCCTGACCGCCGGAGCCGATGATAAGGACGCGGTCATGACCCAGCTGTTTTCCAAGCTGGACCAGGATGAAGACGGCAAATTAACGCCGGAAGATATCTCGGCGGCGCGCACCGATATCCAGGCACAGATCCTCTATAGCCTGGATACCGACCAGGATGGCGAGATCAGTCGCGAAGAACGTCTGGGCTTCCGCAAAGGGTTTGAAGATCAGGCAGACCTGGATGGCGATGGTGAACTGTCGCATCAGGAACGCATGGCCATGCGCGGCGAGATGATGCGCGCCCTGCTTGATATCCAGGAAGAAAGCAATGCCCCAACCGACATGGATATGCTGCTCGACAGCCTGACCGGCAAAACAGATGAAGCCGGCATGGATCTGGCCGCCTGACGGATACAAGAATAACACCGGCAGACCTGGACGGGGATAACCTCCCCGTCCTTTTTTGATCTGCCGGTCAGCCTGCCTTGCGCAGCCAGACCGACAAAGGCCCTAATGCGCGGAAACCGTATGGTTCCAAAAGGGCCAATTCCTCCGCATCACCATAACCGACCAATTGATCTCCCGGCCTCGCCAGGGCATTCAGGCAGGCGGCAATCCCCTCTATCACCCCAAAAAGATTGGAAATCCCGACCAGGCGCGCACCTTCTTCCCCTTCGCGATAGGCCGCCAGACCGGCCAGACCATCCGCCGTCATCAGGAACCGGACGGCTGGGTTACGCAGCAATTCATCACGAAAGATCACCTGCCCCTCCGGTGTGCCGCCCCAAGCCGACAGCCAGACCGCCAGCCCCTCCGGTCCATCTGCCCGGATGACCTCACCGGCATCTGCCTGCAGCGGCCCCCATTCACAGCCATACCATTGCGCGCCGAAAAGGCGGGTCCATTGGGCCGGATCAAACGCCAATTGGTCATAACTGTCCTTGACCGCTGCACCGGGCGGCAGATCCAGCGGCACCGAAATATCCTTCTTCAGGCTGATGGCATGAGGATAAAAAGGCGGCGGTGATCCACGCAACCGCCACCAGCCCGCTTCCATATCAGCGCCTGTGCCATGGGCTCGGCAAACCGCTTCACACCAGCGGATATTATTCAGTACCGCCCGTCCCAGCAGATCCTGCAGCCGCTTCAGGTCCCCAATGCCGGTCTTCCTGATTTCCATCAATGCCACCCCTTTCATGCCGCTCTATAATTTGCCTTGCAGCCGGCAACAGATCAAACTGCTGTCGCCAAGAATATCAACAGGGAAAATCCGATGGCCAAGAAACCGATGCTGGAAACTGTCAATTTGAAACAGCTCTATAACGGCGACGACTATCTGGGCGAATTGCGCCGGCTGCAGGGCGAATTGATGGTGGTCCAGCAGGCCAGGTTCCGGGCCGGGCTGCGCACAGTGATCGTGTTTGAAGGCTGGGATGCCGCAGGCAAGGGCGGCGCGATCAAGCGGCTTGTCCATCACCTTGACCCCCGAATGTGCCGGGTTTGGCCCATTGCCGCGCCCCTGCCCCATGAAAAGGACAACCATTATCTCTACCGTTTCTGGCGCCGCCTGCCGGAAGCGGGCGCCACCGCCATTTTCGACCGGTCCTGGTACGGGCGCGTGATGGTCGAGCGGGTTGAGGGCCTGGCCCAGCCGTCGGAATGGAAACGCGCCTACCGCGAAATCAACGAATTTGAGCGCATGCTGGCCGATGACGGCATCACGGTGATGAAGTTTTTCCTGCATGTCTCGGAAAAGGAACAGGCGAAGCGCTTTGTTTCGCGCATGGATGACCCGGTCAAACGCTGGAAGCTCTCGACCGAGGATTTCCGCAACCGGGCCAAGCGCGCGGACTATGAGGCCGCCATCGAACAGATGCTCAAGGAGACCTCGACCCGCAAGGCTCCCTGGATATTAATCTCTTCCGAACAGAAGAAATATGCCAGGATAGCCATCCTGAAAGCGGTGATCCGGCGTTTGAAACGCGGCGTCGATCTCTCCTCCCCGCCGCTCAGCCCGGAAGTGGAGGAAATGGCCCAGGCCCTGAAACAGGAATTGAAGGATAAGAAGGCCGCGCAGGGCTAGCGAACGGGGCCAGTCACCTTGAATTCACGAATGTCATCCGGCAACTGGATTGTCTTTTCGAAGGTGACTTTCCAAACATCCAACTCATACAGCGCGCCAAGGTTGTCCACATTCAGCGCCACCGAGACCTCGACCCCGTCGATGTCGAAAAAAACACCTTCGCTGATCTGCTCACCGAGACGCCGCTCTTCCGGGCAATCGGGATCAAACAGCAGGCTCCCCATGCCGCCATCATCCATGTCCGCAACCCTGGCCGAAGAAAGGCTGTCGATGAAATGGTGCCATTTAGGGTCTGCGGCCGCCAACAGGGCGCTATTGAAAGAATAGCAAAGAGCAGGCCTTGAGACTTAGCATCTTAAGATACTGATTTATAAATGAAAAATCTCAAACTAGTGAGACATCCAGAAAATGTTGGGGATTGCGACGTCAATTTTGGAAAGTTCTAGGGCACCAAGAACGAATGTAAATGGCTCGGTTACCTGATGTTACATTGCGTTTACAAAAAAGTGAGTATCTCTAAATTTTTGTTAATTATTGGTTGCTAATATAGAGGAACTCAATTGATGAATTGGGGAGCAATAAGCATTTTAATTCAGGCATGGGATGGTGGACCAAGGGCGGTCCGGGCGGTGGTGGCCGTGGGAGTATGCCATGTCATTAATAAAGCGTTTGGGAACGATCAGCTGTCTCTTTGCGTTAGCCATTTCCGGAAATACAGCAAAATCCGAAACACTGATTCTTGGGGTTGTCCCCCAGTTTGACGCCCGGAAAATCCAGCAGATATGGGCTCCTATTGCAGAAAGCCTATCTCAAGAGAGCGGTGTTTTAGTCACGCTGCAAAATGCTAAGGATATCCCGGATTTTGAGAAGAAGCTGGCGGCAGGCCATTATGATTTGGCCTACGCGAACCCATACCATGCCCTGGTCGCGCATCGCGAAAACGGATATCTGCCGGTAGTCAGGGATATTGGTAGATCCCTTTCCGGGATTATTGTTGTCCGCAAAGATAGCGGGATTCGATCCATCAAGGAACTCAACGGCCGCAAAGTTGCATTTCCCGCACCAAACGCGCTCGGGGCTGCCTTGATACCGCGGGCGGAATTTGACCGCACGTTTTCCATTGAGATTGAGCCAAGATACGTCAAGAGCCACAGTTCGGTTTATCTTAATGTAATGAGCGGCTTTGTTGCGGCAGGGGGCGGGGTGAAAAAAACCTTTGAAGCGCAGCCGGAATCCGTTCGAAACGCCTTGACGATTATCCATACGACCGTTGCGGTTCCCCCACATCCCGTTATTGCGCACCCGCGACTGAACGCGGAAGTCAGGCAGAAGATACAAAGTCACCTTTTGGAGCTGGGAAAAACACCGGCGGGTCAGAATATGCTTTCCAAAATTCCAATGAAGAAAAATGGCACTGCAGGTTTAGGTGACCTGAAGACATTGGAAACCCTGTCCCTCGAAAATTATTTTGTCCGCTCATGATCAGAGGGCTGCGCAGTAAAATCCTGGTTCCAATCTGTATCGTAACAGTCCTGATTGCTCTGTTATGGGAAACTGTGGTGTCCCCACTTTATGTGACCAAACGTGTTGAGGGGCAACTGGAACAGGAAAAATCTTTCCTCAGGATCCTTGCCTTGGCGCTGGAGCCGGATGTGATCGCCATGGATCTGGCCAAAATCCAGGAGACTTTAGCGCAGATTGAAAAGGAACGGGAAAACTGGAGCAGGGTCGTCGTTCAAAATCCCCAGGGCATCATACTTTATCCGATGATGAGCGAAGTCGGCAGTTCCCCCGAGCAAGAACCCTTGGAGGTCCTGATCGGAAGTGCGGCGGCACCGCTCGCCAGAATGAGCTTGGCGCTGGATCGGGAAGCGCTCACAAGAATTGAAACCAAGACGGTCCGGATTCTTGGAGGAACAATTCTTGCAGTGTTGGTTGTGCTGGTTCTGTTTCTTTATTTTTACCTGAGCAAATTGATGCTTCTCCGGCTGAGCAGATTGGCAACATTGGCTGAGGAAGTCTCGGTCGGCCGAGAAGTCGAAATCCTGGTAGATGAACGAAAGGATGAAATCTCTTCACTGACTGCAACATTGGGAGATATGGCCGACAAGGTAATAGACCGGGAAAAACAGCTGCGCAATCACCGTGATAATCTTGAAAACATGGTTCGCGAAAAAACTGCGGATCTGGAAGCGGCAAAAAAACGGGCTGAGGATGCGGCCCTGGCAAAATCACGCTTCCTTGCCAATATGAGCCACGAAATACGCACACCGATGAACTCAGTGCTTGGATTCCTGGACGTGTCCCTACGATCCGAGGGCTTGCCGGAAACAGTCGTCAAGCATTTGAAAACGGCCAACCAGTCCGCGCGCAATCTTCTGACCGTCATCAATGACATACTCGACTACAGCAAGCTTGAAAGCGGGCAATGGAAACTGATCCGGGAATGTTTCCACCTGCCGACCCTACTGGAAGAGGTCATGCAGGGATTTGAATATGCCGCACAGCAAAAAGGCCTGACCCTGCAATATGAAATGGCGGCCAATCTGCCAAGCTGCTTTGTCGGGGATGCCGACCGTATTCGCCAAGTCCTGAACAATCTGATCGGCAATGCCATCAAATTCACGGAAACGGGCGGCATTTCCGTCTACACCTGCCGACCCTACTGGAAGAGGTCATGCAGGGATTTGAATATGCCGCACAGCAAAAAGGCCTGACCCTGCAATATGAAATGGCGGCCAATCTGCCAAGCTGCTTTGTCGGGGATGCCGACCGTATTCGCCAAGTCCTGAACAATCTGATCGGCAATGCCATCAAATTCACGGAAACGGGCGGCATTTCCGTCTACGCGGGCGGAACAGAGATTATGAACCTGATCTCTTTTGAGGTGCGCGATACCGGAATTGGCATTCCAACGGATAAGCAGGCGACCATATTCGATAGTTTTTCGCAGGTCGATGACGCATCCACCAGGCATTACAACGGTACGGGTCTTGGAACCGCAATCAGCAAGGAGCTTGTGGAACTGATGGGGGGCAGTATCTGGCTGGAAAGTCAGCCGGGCATCGGCAGTTCCTTTTTCTTCACCATCAGTTTTGACGATGCGACTTGTGAGGTCTGTCTAAGGCAGGATGCAGGGCTTGCCCCGGCGCCCGCCGCCAATCAGCCTGGACGGGAATTCCTGGTTTTGGTTGTGGACGATATCCAGGAAAACTTGGATCTATGCATTTTGAATCTGAATGAGGAAGGGCATCGCGTCCTGACCGCCGAGAATGGACAATTGGCCATCAGGGCTTATGTCGAACAGAAGCCGGACGTGATTTTAATGGATGTGCAGATGCCGGTCATGGATGGCATGCAAGCCACCCGGGAAATCCGCTCCTACGAGGATGACAACAATCTGCCGAGAACACCTGTCATCGCCTTGACCGCCTCGGTGATGGAGGAGGAAAGGAGCCTGTGCCTTGAGGCCGGGATGGATGTTGTCGCGGCAAAACCGGTGGATTTTGAACGAGTTTCATCCCTGATGGAGGAACTGGTCGAAGAAAGCAAGGGGCGGACACGCAAGACAATAGGCAGGACATTGGAGATATCCGATGACCACAACTGGGCCCTGCTGGATGGGGTTGCCGATGTGGCTGTGGGCCTCAAGAGGTGGCGCAACAGGGCAGCTTATTTAAAGGCACTTGTCGGATTTAAAAACAACCATGCCCTGTCGGGCTTCGGCCTGCTGAGTGCAGCGATTGGCGGGGACCGGGGTGAGGCGTTGGCCAAGGCACATGCGCTAAAAGGCCTTGCTGGCAATCTGGCGCTTGATAAGCTTTGGGACCAGTTTGAGCAATATGAGGATTTACTGAAAAACAAAGAAATCCTGCCTGGCGCTATTCGTCAGGCCTCGGCGGAACTGACAATATCCCTTGAACAGGTTCTGAAGTCCATTGAACTGCTTGAAAACTCGATCAAGCCGGTGCCCGAAGTCCCGACCAATACTATGCCTACCTATGCGGAGCTCGCTCGGGAAAAGGAGAAACTGCTCAACCTTTCCAATGAGTTATCTTCAGGCCAAGTGAACGGACAATCCTTGAAAGAGGTGTTGTCAATATTGGAACACGCGGGTTGCCTGAAGGACCGGCGGGCCCTGGCCGAATATGTGGATGAGTTCGAATTTGAGAAAGCGGCGGCCCTGATATTCGATCTGGCAGGCCAAAACGGGGCGAACATTGAGGAGGATTGCCATGAAGTTAGGCAAAATACTATTGGTGGATGATGAACCAGCCAATCTCGCCTTGCTGAAGGGTATTCTGGAAGAGGATTTCGAACTGTTTTTTGCCAAAGAGGGTATACGAGCTATTGAACTGGCTCAGGAACATGCGCCTGATATAGCCTTGTTGGACATCATGATGCCCGGAATGAACGGATATGAGGTTTGCACGGCATTAAAGAAAGATTGCCGGCCCCTGGATATTGCCGTCATTTTTGTAACCGCGATGTCGGATATTTCCGACGAGGCAGAAGGGTTCATGGTTGGGGCGGTGGATTACATCGCCAAACCGGTCAGTCCTGCCCTGGTGATGGCAAGGGTGCAGACCCAGTTGAAGCTGCCACGCATGAATATCAGCTTGCGAAAATCAGTACATCAGCAGGTGGACCAGCATCAGCGCCTTTTGGAAACAGCCATCGAAATGCTGGGAGAGGCCGGGCACTATAACGACACGGACACAGGTGTCCATATCTGGCGGATGGCGGCCTATGCCAAGGCTCTGGCTACCGCCGCCGGCTGGTCCGAGGAGGACAGCCGCCTCCTGGAACTGGCAGCCCCCCTCCATGATACCGGTAAAATCGGTATTCCGGATTCCGTCCTGAAGAAACCCGGGAAACTGGACAGGGAGGAATGGGAGATCATGAAGCGCCATGCGGAGATCGGTGCGCAAATCCTCCGAAAAAGCGACAGTCCGCTTTTCTATCTGGCATCTGAGATCGCGCAATGTCATCACGAAAAATGGGATGGCAGCGGCTATCCGGGCGGTTTATCTGGAACAGATATACCGGAATCCGCTAGGATTGTGGCGATCGCGGATGTGTTTGATGCCCTGACCATGAAACGACCCTATAAGGAACCATGGTCGATAGAAGAAGCATTTAGTGCGATCCGAGAAGGGGCCGGGCGGCATTTTGACCCGGAATTGGTGCGGCTTTTCCTGACAATGGAGGATGGGATTATTGAGATTCGTGATCAATGGAATCGCGAAGAAGAATTCAGGGTGATCTCTTACTGACTGGGTTGACCTGTGTCAGATTAGATCGGAACTAATACAAGTAAAAACTCTTCTCACAAATACCCCAACATCTCCTGCAGCGCCGGGTAATCCGCCGCCACATGGTCGGCCCCGGCCTTGATAAGGTCTGCGTCATGAGCGTCCAGGCAATGGGCGCCGCCGGTGAAGCCGATCACGGTCATGCCGGCCGCCTTGCCGGCCAGCACGCCGTTGCTGCTATCCTCCACCACGATGCAATCCTTCGGCTTCGCGCCCATCTCGCGCGCCGCATGCAGGAACAGGTCCGGTTCCGGCTTGCCGTGGGTCACCATGTCGGCGGAATAGATCCCTTCGCCAAACAGCGGGGCAAGTCCCGTATGGTTCAGTTTCCAATGCAGCTTTTCCAGGCCCGTGCTGGACGCCACGCAGACCGGCCGCTCCAGCGCCTCAATATGGTCCCTGGCCCCCGGCACCATGGCCAGATCGCGCTCGATCTGATCTTTCACCTGGCGGGCCAGCCGGTCGAAGAAATCGCTGGCCAGCTCCACCTGGAACCGTGTCATGGCCAGCTCGGTCAATTTGCGCTCCCAGGCATCCATCGGCATGCCGGTAAAAGCGGTCATGTAATCGCGCCGGTCAAAATTCAGCCCGGCCGCCGCCAGATGGTCCAGCTCCGCCTGGATATAGATCGCTTCGCTGTTCACCAGAACGCCGTCGCAATCAAAAATCACCAGCATTGATCCCCTCCCCCATTGTCATTAAAAATTCAATTTTTGTGCAGCGCAAAATAGTTAGACTCAAGCGTCAGTTTCAAGCCCCTGTCTCAAACGGATCGACACCATGACCGAAGTGGAAAGCCTTTACCAACAAAAACTGGTCAGCCATGACGAGGCCGCCGCCCGCGTGCCCGACCGGTCCAATCTGATCCTTGGCATGGGGGTTGCCATGCCGCCCGCCTTCATGGCGGCGCTGGCCAAACGCGCCCATGCGGGCGATCTGAGCCTGCTGAAGCTTTATTACATGCATTCCACTCCGGCGGCGGCGGAAACCCTGCTGGTGCCGGAATTGATGGAGGTGATCAAACCCCATCCGCTGTTCATGTCCTCCCACGACCGGGCGCTGGCGGAGGCGGGCCATAAAGCGGGCCAGGATTGGGTCCAGTTCGTGCCCTGCGTCTTTTTCCAGGCCGGGCGTTTGCTCTCCGAACAGATCACCCCCGACTGTATCGCCATCACGGTCTCGCCGATGGATAAATCCGGGCATTTTTCACTGGGCACCAATGCGGATTATTCCGCCAGTGTGGTGCGCAAGGCCAAGCGCGTGATTGTCGAGGTCAATCCCCAGATGCCGCGTACCTTTGGCGAGTGCCTGCTGCATGTGTCCGCCGTCGATCATGTGATTGAGCATGACACGCCCTTGATGGAAATTGGCAACCGTCAGGCCTGTGCGGAGGATCTGGCCATCGCCGATCTGATCGCCGCCGAGATCCCCGATGGCGCGACCATCCAGATGGGGGTGGGCGCGGTGCCGAACGCGGTGATGGAGCGGCTGGAAGGGCATAAGGATCTGGGCCTGCATTCGGAACTGTTTTCGCCGCCCATGGTGCGCCTGATCAAGAAAGGTGTCATGAATGGCGCGACCAAGACCCTGTTGCCGCACAAGCATGTCTTCACCCTGGCACTGGGCGACCGCGAGATGTTCGATTTCATGGATGACAATCCGTCGATCACCGGCTACCCGGTGAGCTGGGTTAACAACCCGGCGGTCATCCGCAAGAATAAGAACCTGATTTCGGTGAATGCCGCGATCCAGGTGGATCTCTCGGGCCAGGTCAATTCGGAAAGCATCAATGGCCGGGAGTTTAGCGGCACCGGCGGCCAGCTGGATTTTGTGCGCGGAGCTTTTGAAAGCCCTGGCGGGAAATCCTTCATCGCACTGCATTCCACCGCCAAAGGCGGGTCGATTTCCAGGATCGTGCCCCATCTGGCGGAAAGCACTGTGACCGATCCCCGGATGGATACCCATTATGTGGTGACCGAATTTGGCGCGGTGGATATGAAGGGCAAATCCCTTGGCGAACGCGCCCGTGCGCTGATTAACATCGCCCATCCGGATTTCCGCGATGATCTCTCGGCCCGGGCGCGGGAACGGGGATTGATATGACCCCGGTATCAGAGCCGGATCGTCATCAGCTTTTCTTCCGGGATGTATTCAGCCCCCAGGCCCTCATAAAAACGCAAGGCCGGGTCGTTCTCCACCCAGACCTGCCAGACAATGCGCTGCGCCCGACGTTTTTCGGCAAGGCCATATGCCAGATCCATGAACTGGCGGCCCAGCCCCTGTCCCCTGGCCTTCTCCCGGACGAAAAGCCCGGCAATATAAAAGGCACGATCGGTGTCAAACGTCCCATAATAATAGGCCATATACCCGACGATCCGATCCCCATTCAGCGCCAGCAGGCAGTTACAAAGCGGATCATCGCCCAGGCTGAGATCGGCAAAATCGTCCCGCTCTCTTTCCGTTGCCGCAATATCCCCGTTCCCGGCGATTCCCCGGAAATAGGCATAGACCTCGCCCGCCATATCCCGCATCTGCGCGCGGTCGCCCATTTCAATCATCCGGAATGTGTTGGTCATATTCCAAATTCTCCCTGCCCTATTTTCGCCCCAAACCGGCCCCAATGCCGGCAAAGCCTGACGATACCCTCACCATCAGCCTGACGCTGCTTTTTCGAGGGGAGATTATGTCATGCTGTATATCTTCTTTGTCACGCTGTTGATGCTGTTGGTCAATGCCTTGTCCCCTGCCAAGGCTGACGATGCCTTTCCCGCCGCCCTGGCGAAAGCCGCCATGGACCGGACCGACCACCGGGTGATTTATGATGGCTCCTATCGCAAAATCGCCTATCCCAATGGCGATGTCCCGGATTATCTGGGGGTATGCAGCGATGTTGTGGTCCGGTCCTACCGGGCGCTTGGCATTGATCTGCAAGAGCGTGTCCATGAGGACATGTCCCGGCATTTCAGCGCCTACCCCAATTTCTGGGGGCTGAAACGCCCCGACGCCAATATCGATCATCGCCGTGTGCCAAATTTGCGGGTCTTTTTCGAACGCCACGGCCAGGCCCTCACGCCCAGCCGCCACGCCTCAGATTACCGGCCGGGCGACATTGTCACATGGAACCTGCGCGATCGCGGCAACCTGCCCCATATCGGGATCGTCTCCGATCAGCATGCAGAAAACGGCACCCCCCTGATCATCCACAATATCGGCTTTGGCCCGATGCTGGAAAACATGCTGTTCGATTACCGCATCACCGGCCATTACCGCTATGGCGGATGACGGTTGATCTGGCGGGCGGCAGCTGTCACCCTTGCAGCCGCTTTTGTTTCATGGATCAAGGAATTGCCGGATGAGCCTGCTTTTCAAGGAACTGGATTACCGGCATACCCCCATCGGGCTGTTGAGCCTGCGCCGCCGCCGGGAATTGTCGCTGGACGTTGACGTCATCGAAATTAAGCTGGGTGACGAGTTTTTGATGTCCGACCTGTTCACGGAATCCGAAATTGCCCTTGCCAATCTGGGCCTGGCGGACCTGGCAGGCGACAATCTGGAGGTCGTGGTCGGCGGGCTGGGCCTCGGCTACACCGCCAAGGCAGCCCTTGATCATGACACGGTCGGGGCCATGCTGGTTGTGGATGCCATGGAGGCTGTTATCGACTGGCATGAAAGCGGCCTTTTGCCACTGGGGCCGGAACTCACCGGCGATGACCGCTGCCGGTTTGTGCTAGGCGACTTTTTCAAACTTTCGGCGGGCACGGATGGCTATGACCCGGACCAGCCGGGGCGACAGTTTGATGCGATCCTGTTGGATATCGACCATTCCCCGGAGTTTCTGCTAGATCCCGGCAATGCGCCTTTTTACACGCCGGACGGTTTGGCAAAAATGGCTCATCATCTAAAACCGCAGGGCGTCTTTGCCCTTTGGTCCAACGACCGGGCCGACCCGGGTTTCACCGAGCGCTTGGCCCAGGTGTTTGAAACCGCCCGCGCGGAAGAGGTGACCTTTCATAACCCCCTACAGCATAACGAGTTTACCCAGACCATCTATATCGCAGGCACTCCAAGGCAATAGAAGGCCGCGCCGCATGCCATCAATTGCCGCCCCCGCTTCATCAGCAACATCCCGCGCCTATGAAGCACAGGATATTGAAATTATTTGCCAATAGCCCCGTGCAACTTCCCCGCAAGATCCCTAAATAGGGATCAGCCATACTCGACACAGGGGAGACTATCATCATGCAGGATTTTACCGGCAAAACCGCGCTGATCACCGGGGCCAGCCGCGGCATCGGGGCCGCCGCCGCCATTGTCCTGGCCCAGGCCGGGGCTTCCGTCATGCTGGCGGCCCGATCCGGGGACGCTCTGCAGGCACTGGCCGACACCCTGCGCGAAGCGGGCCATCAGGCAGATGCCATTGCATGTGATGTCGCCGATTTCGACCAGGTCTCGGACGCGGTCCATGCCTGTGTGAATACATTCGGCCGTTTGGATTTCCTGATCAATAATGCTGGTGTCATCGATCCTATCGACCGGTTGGGCGACAGTGACCCCGAGGACTGGGGCCGGCTGATCGACATTAATGTCAAAGGGGTTTATCACGGCATGCGCGCCGCCCTGCCGATCATGGAAAAACTGGGATCCGGTGTCATCGTCAATGTCAGCTCCGGAGCCGCCACCAAGGTTCTGGAAGGCTGGAGCGCTTATTGCGCCAGCAAGGCCGCGGTTTTGTCCCTAACCCGGGCGTCCCATCTTGAATATGCCGATAAAGGCATCCGGGTTGTTGGCATGAGCCCCGGAACCGTGGCCACCGACATGCAGCGTGAAATCAAGAAATCCGGTATCAACCCGGTGAGTGAGCTGGAATGGGAGGATCATATCCCGGCGGAATGGGCGGGGCGCGCCATTGCCTTCCTTTGTTCCGAGAAGGCGGCTGAATTTGACGGCGGTGATTTTTCCCTGCGCGGTGAACGCGAACGGCAGTTGGCGGGTGTTGCCTGATGACCTTGGCAAAACGCGGTACCTGTCTGGCCGGATTGGCGTTTGTGGCACTGCTATCGGGTTGCAGCTCGGTTGGCACTGAACCCATCGGCCCAGCCCATCATGTGGAGGGTGGATTTCGCAATACCGAGATCACCGATCCCAATAAGACCTTTTTCCATTTCCTGGCCATGCGCGCCTTTGGCGATACAAAATGGGCCGATCATGCCGCACGTGCCGGCGAGGTGCCTGTCACCCGCCTGTCCCCGGAAAAGCTGGATATCGGCCCCGATGCCCCGCCCCAGATCAGTTGGCTCGGCCATTCCACCTTCCTGATCCAGGTGAATGGCATCAATATCCTGACCGACCCCATCTTTTCCGACCGGGCCTCACCCTTTTCCTTTTCCGGGCCGGAACGCTATGTCCCCCATGTGATCGATTACGCAAAGCTGCCGAAAATCGATTATGTGGTGATCAGCCATAACCATTATGACCATCTGGATGACAAGGCGGTGGAAGTCCTGGGCGACAGACCGGTCTATCTGGTGCCGCTGGGCCTGGCCGATTGGTTCGCCGATGAAGGCGTGCCGAGAGAACGTGTCCGGGAATTTGATTGGTGGGACCAGGCCGGTTTTGACCATGTCACATTTCAGGCCATGCCGTCCCAGCATTGGTCGGCCAGAGGATTGTTCGACCGGCGCACCACGCTTTGGGCCAGTTGGCTGATGACCTTTGATGAAAAGAAGATCTGGTTTGCCGGGGATACCGGTTACAATGACAAGCAATTCAAGGAAATCGGTGAGAAAGCCGATGGGATTGATCTGGCGCTGATCCCGATCGGTGCCTATGCGCCCCGATCTTTCATGAAGCTTTATCACGTCAATCCAGAGGAAGCGGTCAAACTGCACCGGGATATTGGCGCGAAAAAATCAATCGGCATGCATTGGGGCACCTTCCCGCTGACGGCGGAAGGCCCTGGCGATCCGGTTGATGAGCTGTCGCGCCAGCGGGGGCTTGCCGGCCTCACGCCGGATGAATTCACCACCATGGTGGTAGGCGAGCTGCGCATCCTGGATTCCCAGACATCAGGCAAGGAACAGTCGGCGCATCTATCCCCGCAATTACGGGTAACGGCCCAATAGACGAACCGGGACGCGTCAATAGGCACGTCCCGGTCCGGAAGGGGTATCGTAATGGGTAATAAGGGAGGGAGCGCCCTTATTTCACCAGAGCAGAGAATTCCTCTGTGCTCAGGACCCCGTCCTTGTCGCCATCGGCTTCCAGGAAGGATTCAGCGGTAATGTCTTTTGCAACAGCCTGGATTTCCTTGAAGCTGACAAAACCATCGGCATTCTGATCGGTGGTTTCGAAATCCAGACCGCCCGCCAGAGCAGCGGAGGAAGCGATCATGGCAGCAGCGGAAACAGCAAAGAAGGTTTTCATGGTCATTTTCTAGGTCCTTGAATTTGGATCATTGTGGTTCATTGCCGGTCTCGCGGACTTGAATAATCCTGCCCCGTCCGGCGGTGGCTGTTTTCTCGCCGCAATGTGGCAAAATCTGCGACCAATTATGTCCTTTTCATGACTTATTTCCTTAACAATAACAACTAATTAACCAGAAATCGGCGCAAAAGCACCAATTTTCCATGTCAAGCGGTTTCTTACCCAGATACCTTGATTTATTTTTTCCCGATCGCCCGGCAAAATTTTTGGCAAAACCCGCTCGCTGATGATCTGGATCAAGGCCTGCGCGCCTGGTCCGCCCTACCCTGATTCCAGAAACAAACTTCCAGATAAAGGGGTCTGCCATGAACCATCACCACAAAAAAACCATGCAAGCGCTTTTTGCCCATCCGGTCAGTGCCAATATCAAAATGAAAGATGTTGAAAGCCTGTTGCGGGATCTGGGCGCGGATATCAGCACCAGCCATGCCGGCAAGGTTCATGTCACCTTAAACGGTCGCACTGTGAACTTCGCCATGCCCAAACACAGCCTGCCCAAAGAAGAGGTCCAACAGGTCAAACATTTTATCACAGCCTGCGGCATCGATCCGGAAACCGCCTATCCCGGCTGACTGTTTGGTCCGGGCTTTCGATCCACCCGTTATTCTGAAAAGTCATTTTTACTATCTGGCAAGGAACCCGCAGCAGCGAGCTGCGGGTTCCGTTCTATTTTGCCGGACTATTTCATTGCGATCAGTTATAACTTCATCAAATATGGGAGTGTTTTTTTAAGGATATACGGATGTTATCTTGAATATGGCCTTTGGTGTGATTTTCAAGTTCAGCGTCGGCCGAGCCGGTTGGCTGGCCAAGATGATCCTTGGTCTGGCCCTATACACCGCGCAACATCTACCGGCCCAGGCCCAGGATCAAACCGGCCTCCGGATCGTCACGGCGGAGGAACCGCCTGCCAATTACCTGGAAAATGGCGAGCTGATCGGCACCACCATCGATATCATCCGGGAAATTCTCAACCGCCAGGGCCTGGATGTCAAAATAGAACTGAGACCCTGGCCACGGGCCTTCCTGATTGCCAAAACCACCCCCAATGTGGTGATTTTCACCGCAGGCCACACGCAGGAACGCATTGATCTTGGCTTTCATTTCATCGGCCCCATCATCAGCCGGAAGCATATATTATGGAAACGGCGTGAATCCGACTTTGATATCCGGTCCATTGACGATGTGGTGCAGCGGCGTCTGATGATTTCCGGCATGCGTGAGGATTGGCGCACCCGTCTGTTCCTGGCGGAGGGCGCAGAGGTCTCACAAACCAGCAGTTTTCCGCTCGGCCTGAAACAGCTCAGTCTTGGCCGCACTGATTTATGGATTTCTTCCGACATTGAAATGCCGGCAATAACCCGCGAGCTTGCCATCGATCCCGGTTCCATCGAACCCGCTCTGGTTTTTCGCGAAGCGCCCAGCTTCATCATGCTGTCTAAAGGCACCGAACAGGCAATAATCGAAAACTGGCGGCACACCTTCCAGAATATGCAAAACAGCGATTTTTTTGAAAAGGCCGCGCGGAAATGGAGCGCGATCCTGAATATGGATATGGCTTATGCCCCGGAAAAGGGTTTTCACATCGCAGGCAACTGAGCGATCCTACCCAATATTTTCTGATTAGACAGGTTCAACCAGAACGACGGTTATCAAGTTCCGTGATCAGCTGTTTGATCAGCCCCTTCAACAGGTTGTTCTCCACCTTCAGGTCATGGTTGGAAATGCTGTCATCATTAGCGGAAACGAGTATCATTTTCACTAACTGGCTAAGCGGCGGCAAGTGATCGATATCTTGTGGTTCCCGTGCACTCATTGATGCCTCTGCCTCAATAAGTGCAGTAGGTGCCATCATCGCCGGTTCCTCTTTCATCGGCTGGCGGCGGTCACCAAAATCACGGATCTGTTCATTCTGAGCATGGTCCTGAATGGACGGCTGCGGCCGCTCGCCACGCCGATCATGCCGGTTACCGCGCCGGTCAGGGCCTGAACGGCGATCGAAATCCATTTCTTCCAAGGTTCCGATCCCTTGGCCCGGCCGCAACGGGGGAAAAATGACCTGCTGTTTCATCTCAAGACACCCTCAATCAACTGACTTCGGCTAACGTTCTGGGATAGCTTTGTCCTTTCTTCACATAATCGTATTTTAGCGGCGGTTGGAAAGTTATCCAATTGTCACAAATGACAGAGCACCGGCATAGCCTTCTGAGCTTAAAACCTACACTCTGCCTGGTCCTCCAGGACCAAATCCGCACCCTTTTCGCCCACCATAATGGCGGGCGCATTGGTATTGCCTGCGATCAATGTGGGAAAGATGGAGGCATCCACCACCCGAAGACTACCAAGACCATGCACCCGCAGGCGCGCATCCACCACATTGCCCTGATCCGCCGGTCCCATGCGGCATGTGCTGACCGGGTGGAAGACGGTACCGCTGCGCGCGCGGATATCGGCCAGAAGATCTTCTTCCGATTGAATATGCGGCCCCGGTGCCATTTCCGCCTCAATCACATCGGCCAGGCCCGGTGCTGCCGCGAGCCTGCGCAGGAAAGCCGCGCCCTCCAACATCTCCTGGATATCGAAATCCGTGGAAAGATAATTGGGATAAATCCTTGGAGCCGCATCCGGATCGGCGCTGGCCAGGGTCAGATGGCCCCGGCTGGTCGGCCGGGTTGGCTGTGTCGCCAACAGGAAACCCGAGAAAGGATCGGGGTTCATCAGCGGACGCCTACCCGGTGGGGCCTTGGTATAGCTCAAGGGCGAGAAAAACAGCTGTTGGTTCGGGCGGTCGAGGCCCTCCCGGCTGCGATAGAAGCCGCCTGCCTGGTTGACGCTCAA
Source organism: Aestuariispira insulae (assembly GCF_003385955.1). Classification (GTDB taxonomy): domain Bacteria; phylum Pseudomonadota; class Alphaproteobacteria; order UBA8366; family Aestuariispiraceae; genus Aestuariispira; species Aestuariispira insulae. The sequence continues at coordinate 110,458 of NZ_QRDW01000002.1, read as the reverse complement.
AGAGAGCGGCCCGCGTCGCGCCAGGACATAGCGGATACCATGCATCAGCTTGCCCCACCAGGGCCGCAACTGATCATTCAGGGTCGGCACTTTCGCCTTATAGAGATAATCCAGCGCCAGATGGTCCTGTAGATTCTGCCCGACGGCTGGATTATCCAGCTGCACATCCAGGCCCGGTTCTTTTAACACCGCGCCCGCCCCGATGCCTGAAAGCATCAGAAGCTGCGGTGAATTGATTGCGCCCGCCGATAGGATGACCTCTCGCCCGGCACGCACTTCCTGCCGCTTGCCCTTGCAGTCATATTCAATGCCAACCGCCCGTCTACCTTCAAGCAGGATGCGCCTGGCCCGCGCATGCTTAATGACGGTCAGGTTCTTGCGCCCTTTGGCCGGCCAGAGATAGGCCCGGCTGGCCGACATACGGATGCCGCCCTTGGCCGTAATCTGATACCGGCCGACCCCTTCCTGATCCGCGCCGTTGAAATCCGGGGTATGGCGCAGGCCAAGCGCCCCGCCCGCCTTGATGAAGGCCTCACAAATAGGGTGGGTATCGGCACTGGGATCGGTCACATGCAATGGCCCGTCGCCGCCGCGCCAATCATCCGCGCCATCGCCCGCCGTTTCCATTTTCTTGAAATAGGGCAGAAGATCGGAATAGCCCCAGCCCGGATTGCCCCGATCACGCCATTCATCATAATCACGGTCCTGGCCGCGGATGAAGACCATGGCATTGATGGAACTGGATCCGCCCAGCACTTTGCCCCGGGGCCAATAGCTGCGCCGGTTGTCCAGATTGGGTTCAGGCTCGGTCTGGTACATCCAGTTGATGCGTTTATCATAAAACGCCTTGCCATAACCGATCGGCATCTGGATCCAGAAATTGAGATCCGATCCCCCCGCCTCCAACAGACAGACTGAATATTTGCCATTCTCGCTCAGGCGGCTGGCCAGCACACAGCCGGCCGAGCCCGCCCCGACAATAACAAAGTCAAACTGACCCATCTGCCCCTATTCCGACTTGCTGTTCCGCTGGGCAAAGACCATGGCCAACGCCAGGATCCCTGAGCCGATCATCAGGAAGAAGGAAACCGCATTCAAAACCGGTGTCGAGCCTACCTTCACCATGCGGTCAAACATGGTGACGGTCAGCGGTGCTTCGGATCCCACCACCATCAATGTGGTGTTGAAGTTTTCGAAACTGACCAGAAAAGCCACCAGGCCGCTGGCGATCAGAGCCGGTTTCAGGAAGGGAAGGGTGATGGTGCGCAAGACGCGCAGCCGCTTGGCCCCTAGGTTAAAGGCCGCCTCTTCCAGCGAGAAATCCAGCTTTTGCAGGCGCGCCGTGATCACCAGGGAGGTGATCGTGGTGACAAAGGAAAACTGTCCCAAAACCACCAGCGGCAGGCCCGGCCGCAGGAAATCCCATTCCCAGCCATAGGCTTCTTCCACACCATTGGCGATGGTGCTGGCCAGCACCAGGATGGAAATACCCAGGATCACACCGGGGATCACCAGCGGCACCACCATCAGGATGTAAAGAACGCCTTTGCCCGGAAACTGGCCCCTGGTGAAGAGGAAGGCGTTGCAGGTGCCGACAAAAACCGACATCAGGGAGACACAACTCGCAATAATGAAGGAATAATAGAGCCCGCGCAGCAATCTGCGATCATGGAACATGCCCAGTTTCGGTTCGGTGTCATTAAAGAACCAGTCGAGCGTGAACCCCTGCCAGGGCAATGCCGGAAACAGGGAATCATTGAAGGCAAACATGCCCGCCGCCGCCAACGGGGCCGCCAGGAAGAGGAAAAAGGCCAGGATGTAGCAGCGATAGGCCAGGGTAAATACAGGATTCTTGATCATAGCCTCAGTCCTTCGCCACGGTAGTTGCCAGAGACTGGCCGGTGAGCCGTAGGCCCAACCAGACAACGATGGAGGTGAATGCCAGCAGCAGGAAACCGAAGGCTGCGCCCGATTCCCAGTTATAGCGGGTGATGAACTGGTCATAGATCTGTTCGGTGAACCAGCTGCTATTCTTGCCGCCCAGCAGGATCGGTGTCAGGTAGCTACCTGCCGCCAGCATGAAGACCACAATGGAACCGGCCACAATGCCCGGCATGGCATAGGGAATGATGATCCGGCGCAAGACAGTGAAACCGCTGCCGCCCAGGTTATAACCCGCCTCGACCATGGCATCATCCATGCCGTCCAGGGTGGAGACCAGCGGCACGATCATGAACAGCATGACGGTGTATACCAGCCCCATGATCACAGTGACATCGTTATAGAGGAATTCCACCGGTTGATCGATGATGCCGATTGTTTGCAGGAACCCGGAGACCACCCCGGTCTCGCGTAGCAGCAGGATCCAGCCAAAGGTGCGGATCAACTCGCTGACCCACAGGGGCAGCAGGCAGAGCAGGAACAAGGCGCCCTTGCTTTTCTTACGGGCCACTTTGGCAATGTAATAAGCGACCGGGAAGCCGATCAGCAGCGCCAAAATGGTCACCAGCAGCGACATGGAGCCGGTGCGCAAAAGGGTGTTCCAATAAATCGGCTCGTTCAGGAATTCGATATAGTTCCCCAGGCCATAGGTGAATTCCTTGTAGGATATCTTCTCCCGGAGCGAGAGAAGGAAAATGCCCACATGGGGAATGATAATCAGCAGCAGGATCCACAGCGCAAAGGGCGCCATCAGCAGGATCAGGCTGAGCCTTTTGATATCCTTGTCCATGGAACCCCCGTCAGCCTCTGGCCGCCTGGAAACAGGCACTGCGCTCAATCGACCAGGAAAGGTCCACCGCATCGCCCGGTTTCAGATCGTCCGTGCCTCCGGTCAGCAGGAAATCCGCCTCGATCAGCTGGTTGTTGGTAGAACGCACCAGGACCCGGCTGTTGGCACCGTTGAACAAAAGGCTGTCCACCACGCCACGCTGATGGTTCTGGCCGTTAACCTGGGCCGGGGCATCGCCTTTCGCGCGCGCAACCGTGATAAATTCCGGACGCACAAAAATCTCAACATCGGTGCCGCTGCCGGAAAGACTGCCGCCGGCAGCTGTGCCGACCAGTGAAAGGCCCCCATCGGTTTGGACCTTCACCGCGCCGTCAGCACCTTCTACCACTCGCCCGGACCAGCGGTTGGCATCACCGACAAAACCCGCAACAAAGGCGGAGGCCGGCTTGTGATACAGCGCCTGCGGGGTGCCGATCTGTTCGAACCGGCCCTGGTTCATCACCGCCACATTATCCGACATGACCAGGGCTTCCGACTGGTCATGGGTGATATAGATAAAGGTGGTGTTGAACTGATGCTGCAAGAGCTTCAGCTCGATCTTCATGCTTTCGCGCAATTTCAGGTCCAGCGCGCCCAGCGGTTCATCCAGCAACAGGACATCCGGGTCCAGAACCATGCAGCGTGCAATGGCAATACGTTGTTTCTGGCCACCGGAAAGCTGGCTGATTTCCTTGCTCCCCACATCCGGCAGGCTGACCCGTTCCAACACATCCTGGACCTTGCGCTTGATCTCTTCCTTGCCAACGCCCTGACAGCGCAGGCCATAAGCGATATTTTCAAACACATTCATCATCGGGAACAATGCCAGATGCTGGAACACCATCTTCACATTGCGCTTGTTCGGCGGCAGGGAAAGCACGGAATTACCCTTGATCTTGATATCCCCGCTGGTGGTGCTCTCAAAGCCTGCGATCATACGCATCAATGTGGTCTTGCCACATCCCGACGGGCCGAGGATTGAAAAGAAGGACCCGCTCGGGATCTGGAAAGAGACATCGTCGACAGCAGTAAATTCACCGAATTTTTTGCAGACGGATTCGCAGGTGAGATCGTATTCCATGGCACCTTACTCAAGACAGAAAAAAGGGAGGGGAGGACCGAAGCGACCTCCCCTGCAGGTAATTGACTGGGATCAGGGGTGTCAGCCGCCGGTGGCTGCCTTGATTTTCTCCAGGGTCTTGCCTTCCATATCTTCGATGCCCGGCGGGATATTGGCGAAGAATTTCAGGTTCGCGATGGCCGCGTCATCAAAGGCGGCCTTAACGGCGGCGCGTTTGTCTTCCGGCATCAAATCAACACCACCGTTGACTGCGGCAATGGCACCGGAACTGCCGGAAACCAGCGGCACGATGTCCGGCTGCATGACAAAATTAATCCATTTATAGGCCGCGTCATCCGCCTTGCCCTTGCGTGGCAGGGTGAAGGTGTCGATCCAGGCCAATGCGCCTTCCTTCGGCGGAATGAAGACGATGTTCTTATTCTGGTCAAACAACTTATATGCGGTGGAATCCCAGGTTTCAGACGCCACGATCTCGCCGGACAGCATCATGCTGGAAAGATCATCCCCGCCTTTCCAATAGGCCTTGATATTCGATTTACACTCGATCAGCTTGTCGGCCACCCGGTCCAGGATGGACTGATATTTCTTCAGGTCTGAATAGGCGGCAAACGGATCTTCGCCCATGGCAAAGGCGGTACCCAGCAGGATCGTGCGCTTCAGGCGCATAGAGGTCTTGCCCTGATATTCCGGGTTACAAAGATCCGCCCAGCTGGAGAAATTCGGCGCTTTGGATTTATCCGCCATTAGGCCAGAGGTTCCCCATTGATGCGGGACCGAGAAAAGATCGCCTTCAATGGTGGTGTTGGTTTTCACGCCGGCCAACAGGGTCTGGTCCATATTGGCGGTGTTGATCTTTGAAATATCCAACGGCTTGTAGATATTGTATTCCAACTGCGCCGCATGAACGCGGTCATGGCTGGGCTGGGCCAGGTCGAAACCGGCACCGCCGGTGGCCCGCAGCTTGGAAATCATCTCTTCATTGTTGGAGAAGGTCACTTCCACTTCGATGTCGGGATATTTCTCCTCGAACATCTCGATGACTTTTTCCGGCGCATAACTGCCCCAGGTCAGAAGACGCAGGGTTTCCGCATTGGCGGATGTACCCGCAGCCAGCAGCGCGGCCGCAACCACGCCGCTCAGAACTGTTCTCTTCATTTGATTCACTCCCTGTTAAACGCTTGTTTTTTGCCCGGTTTACCGGTTTCTTGTTTTCGGATCGTCCGCATTCCGGGCCGGTATTTTTGATCCCTATTAGAAGCCTATTACTTCATTGGTTTCTAAAATATATCCATTCTAGATAAATGACGATACCAATTTATTTTTCCGCTTAACGTAAGGATTTGTTGCGTTGCAGAGTCCTGAGGGTTTCCGCTAGCCGGGCGACACCGCTCCCGATTTCCTGGGGATTGACCGCCCCAAAGCCAAGGGCAAAGCCCTGTCTGTCGATCGGGGACAGGCAATAGCGGGCGAAGGGGGAAACCGCGATCCCGGCCTCATCCAGCAGGCGGGCTCCCTCGCCCTCATCCAGGCCTTCGGCCAGATAACCCACCGTATGGAGGCCGCTCAAGGTCCGCCGCACATCCAAAAGCCCGTCCAGTTTGTCCCGGGCCGCCGTGATCAGGGCCTCATGCCGTTCCGCATAAACCTGGCGCATGCGCCGGATATGGGTTGCAAAAAAACCTTCATCCATGAAATCGGCAATGGTCGCCTGCAAACTGTTGGCGATTCCTGATTGCGACGAAATTGATACCCGCTCGAACATCTCCACCAGGCTGGGCGGAGAGAGAATGAACCCCACGCGCAAGGCGGGGAACAGGGATTTCGAAAAGGTGCCGACATAGATCACACGGCCGGTGGTATCGACGCTTTTCAGGGTCGGCAGGGGCTGACCACCAAAATAAAACTCGCTGTCATAATCATCCTCGATGACCCAGGCATCCGCTTCTTCTACCGCCTGCAGCAAGGCAAAGCGACGGCGCAGGCTCATCACCATGGACAGCGGCTGCTGATGGGACGGTGTGACAAAGGCCATGCGGAAATGCGGGGCTTTTTCCAGCCCGTCCGCCACGGATATCCCTTCGTCATCCACATCCACCGGCACCAGATCCGCCCCACAGGACAGCAGGGAATTTTTCGCCCCGATCGCACCGGGATTTTCGAACCAGACCCGGTCTCCCGGATTCAACAGCATCGCGCCGATCATCTGGAAGGCCTGCTGTGCGCCACCTGTGATGAAGATCTGATCCGGGTCACATTGGATCCCACGGCTGGCATTGACGTGCGACGCAATGGCCCGGCGCAGGGCCGGATCGCCCCGTGGGTCGCCATAGCCCATGACCAGATTACGGTCATTGCGCCAATGTTTAGCGGCCAGTTTCGACCATTGCGCCATCGGGAAGGTATCAAAGGACGGCAAACCGGTAACAAAGGCACGTGCCTGTGTCGGCAGTTGGTTGCGCGGGGTGAAATGTTTGGTGAAATGGTGCGCCGTATGGGACAGGCGCGGCTCCTTGTCCGCGATGGTACGTTGTGGCGTCGGCCCCGGTGCCGGGCGTTCGGCATTCATTGCCTCGCTGACATAGGTACCGGCCCCCTGCCTGGCCTCCAAAAGGCCCTCCGCCATCAGCCGGTCCAGCGCATTAATCACCGTGGTCCGGGATATGCCCAATTCATTGGCCAGCGTCCGGCTGGCCGGCAGGCGTTCCCCAGCCTTCACCCCGCCGGACAAAATCACATCCCGGATCGCCATGTAAAGTTGGGCGTTCAGGTTTTTATCCGCCCCGTGTTCGAGCCGGATGGAAGAAAGCAGCGCACCGCCGGAATATTTCATGGGGATGACCTTAAAACCGAATACAATCTATGCCTAATTATAATTGGTATCGTCGATTTGTCACAATGGATCTATTTTTGAAACCAATATTTCATATTCTGGAAACAATGAGGCTTGTGCCCCTATCCCGCCAAGCCGGTAACCGAATGAGTGGCCTGCAATGAAAATCTCCTGCATTGAAACCTTCACCACACGGGACGTCTGCTTCGTCCGTGTCACCAGCGATGACGGCCGCCACGGCTGGGGCCAGACCGCCCCTTATCATGCCGACATCACCGCCCAGGTGCTGCACCGCCAGGTGGCGCCCCATGCGTTGGGCCTGGATGTCCTGGATATAGAGGAACTGATCCGGTTGATTCCCGAGCGCGAGCATAAATTCCCAGGTTCCTATATTTACCGGGCGCTGGGCGGTGTGGAGACCGCGCTGTGGGATCTGCGTGGCCGGATGGAAGAAAAGCCGGTTTGCGAACTGATCGGCGGCACACCGGGACAGGTCCGTGCCTACGGGTCTTCCATGAAGCGCGACATCACGCCAAAGGATGAGGCGGACCGCCTGGTGCGGCTGCGCGATGAAAAGGGTTTTGACGCTTTCAAATTCCGCATCGGGGCAGAGGTTGGCCGCGACCGGGATGAATGGCCGGGCCGCACGGAAGAGATCGTGCCGACCATGCGCCGGGCGATGGGCGACAAGATCGCCCTATTGGTGGATGCCAATAGCTGTTATTCCCCGAAAAAGGCCATTGACGTAGGCCATATGCTTCAGGAATGGGGCATCAGCCATTATGAAGAACCCTGCCCCTATTGGGAGCATGACCAGACCAGAGAAGTAACGGCCGCGCTGGATATCGATGTCACTGGCGGTGAGCAGGATTGTGAGCTGGCGGTCTGGAAACAGATGATCGAAACCAAAGTGGTTGATATCGTGCAGCCCGATATCTGTTACCTGGGTGGGCTGTCGCGCACGCTCAAAGTCGCAAAAATGGCCGAGGAAGCGGGCATGCCCTGCACACCGCACGCCGCCAACTGGTCCATGGTGACCTTGTTTACCATGCATCTGCTGCGCGCGATTCCCAATGCCGGCAAATATCTCGAATTCAACATCGAGGTTGAGGATTATTACCCCTGGCAATATGGCCTCTTTACCGAAGACCCCTACAAAATCACCGATGGCATGGCCACCGTGACAGAAACCCCCGGCTGGGGGGTGGAGATCAACCCCGCTTGGCTTGAACGGTCAACCTACGCCGTCAGCCGGATGGAATGATCCCTGCTCTCCCACCACTTGGAGCCCCGCTGGTTCGCCGGCGGGGCTTTTTTATTCGTTTGGATAATCCCGGCCCGGTCGTGCTTTATAGACCGGAAAGCCCCAGCCCCAGACCAGGGCGGAAGCGCGCAGGCCGAACGCCGCCAGGAAGGCGATCAGGGCCGGAATACCGACCGGGAGATCCAGCTGTACCAGCCCAACATAGAGCACGGCGCCGAGCGCGGCGGCAATCGCATAGATCTCGCGCCGCATGATCAAGGGGATCTCGTTGCAAACCACATCCCGCACCAGCCCGCCAAAGGTTGCCGAAATCATGCCCAGAACCATGGCAATGCCCGGATGCACCCCCAAAGACAGGGCCTTGGCAGCCCCCGTGATGCAGAACATGGCCAGACCCAACGCATCCAGCCACAGCAGCACTCGATAGCGGCTTTCAAAGAAATGGGCGGTAAAATAAACGATCACCGCACTGGCCAGGCAGGTCAGCGGATAGAGCGGCTCCTTCACCCAGAAAACCGGGGTTGCCCCGACCAAAAGGTCCCGGATCGTGCCACCGCCAATGCCGGTGAAGGTGGCAATCAGGACAAAGCCGACAATGTCCATCTGCTTTCTGGACGCGACCAGAGCACCGGTGACCGCAAAGATGGCCACCCCGATGATATCCAACCAGGAGATAATGGTAAGCATCTGATCACACCGTCTTTTTTACCGATTTTGAAAGGCTAGTCGGCTTTGACCAGGCAGGCAACCATGCACAGAGTTTTGTTTCCGCTGTTTCACTGGTGGTAATTCCCCCCCAAATCCGATTATAGTGTCCTGGGCGGTAGGTGTTAGAATTTGGATGGTTAGTATGGGTGCGGTTTATAATCAGCTCCTGCCCGGTCAATTTGTGCCTGGGCAGTTTTTCGAAGCCTACAGCATTCTCTGGAAATCACTGGCAGCCCTTGAACAGGGCCCCGAAACGGACGCGAAAATACGCTCTTTCTTCCAGCGTCACGGCATTCAGGCCGTCACCTGGAAAGACCGTCTTCTGGCCCCGCATAACGGCAAGGACAGGGACGAGGTCCGGGTCAACAAAATTTTCCTTACCGATGAATACAGCCGGGCGGTCTTGGATGATCTGGGGGCAGCGCATAAAAGCAGCCCGCTAACGCCCCCCTATGAGGATGACACCAGTTTTTCCGGCACCGCCCTGCGCATGGGACAACCCTATGCCTATTCGCAATTACCGCGCGACGAGCGCCCTTTCCTGGAATTCCTTTATTCGGAAAATGCCAATGTGGCGGGCATAGTCAACCAGGATTCGGTCTGCGTGCCACTGCCGGTCAGCGATCCTAACAAGATCATCTCGACCATCAATTTCGCCCTGGGACGCAAGGTCCGGGAGCGGGAGATGGGTGTTTTCGTGCAATTGGCCAGCCTGCTATCCAGCCTCTGGCGCCGGCCGGACAGAGCCAATGACGACAGCCATCCGAAAATGTCGCCGCCCAAACCCAAATTCCGCGACAAGGAAATGGAAACCCTGAAATGGGCGATCGCCGGTAAGACCATGGAAGAAATTTCCATCATCACCGCCATTCCCGTCCGGTCAATCCGATATTATCTCTACAAGATACGAGACCATTACGGCTATGCGACGGTCCAGCAGACGCTGGTTCGGGTCGCGAAGGATTTTGGGATCGACCCCTAGATCTTCCTTTGGACCGAATCTGGCGGTCGGCTGTCATGCATGGGCCAAGGCGGGTCAAAATATTTTCATAAAAGATTGATCCAGGTCAGCTTATAAAAGCGCCCGTCCTCCTACTATTCTCCCTCTGTGATTGTGTGAGATCGGCTGCGGGGCAAAAGAGATGACGGGCATGCAGGAACACAACCGGACAGCTCGCTGGCATTGCGATCCAGCGGAAGCCGCCTTGGTGAAACTACAATCCACCCCCGCCGGTTTGGCGGAGGAGACCGCATCCATCCGCCTTGGTAAATTTGGCCCAAACCGGCTTCCCGCCCCGCCAAAACGTCCGGCCTGGCGGCGTTTCCTGTCGCAATTCCACAATATTCTGATTTATGTGCTCTTGGCATCCGCCGCCATCACAAGCCTGCTGGGCCATCTGTTCGACACATCGGTCATAGCCGCTGTGGTCCTGATCAATGCCGTGATTGGCTATCTGCAGGAAGGCAAGGCGGAAAGGGCAATGGACGCCATCCGTCAGATGCTGGCCCCCAGGGCATCGGTTCTGCGTGATGGTGAGCGCCATACCGTCGATGCCGAAACGCTTGTGCCCGGCGATATCGTCCTGCTGGAAGCCGGAGAGAAAATCCCGGCTGACCTGCGGCTCACGGTCGCTCATGGCCTGCAGGTTCAGGAGGCTGTCTTGACCGGTGAATCCCTGCCGGTCGACAAGCAGGTTTCCTCTGTTGACCCGGATGCTGCCCTGGGGGACCGGACCTGCATGGCGTTCAGCGGCACGCTTGTCTCTAGCGGACTGGGCCGCGGTGTCGTCACCGCAACGGGCGCAGAGACGGAAATTGGCCGTATCAGTCGCCTGTTGGCCAGGGTCGAAACCCTGAAAACACCGCTGATCTTGCAGATGGATCGGTTTGCAAAATGGCTGACCGGGGTGATCCTGGCGATTGCCATGCTTCTGCTCGTTTATGGCCATGTGGTTGTAAACCTGCCCTTTGCAGAGATTTTCATGGCAGTGGTTGGTTTGTCTGTCGCCGCCATTCCCGAGGGTCTGCCTGCTGTCCTTACCATCACACTGGCACTCGGGGTTCAGGCCATGGCCCGGCGTAATGCCATCGTGCGCCGCTTACCCGCTATAGAAACACTCGGATCGGTTTCGGTCATCTGTTCCGATAAAACCGGCACCCTCACCCGCAACGAGATGATGGTGGTTTCTGTCGTGACCGACCAGCATCTGTTTTCTCTCCGGGGGCGCGGCTATGAGCCGCGCGGCACAATCCACCTGGACAATACCGAAGTCAGCCTCAGCGAACATGACCCCTTACGCGAAATCGGCCGCATCGCCACCTTATGCAATGATGCCGTCCTGCAAAAACGGGATGAAACCTGGATCGTGGAGGGTGACCCCATGGAAGGCGCTTTGCTGGCGCTGACCGGCAAACTTGGCATGGATCCCAAAAGGGAGTTATCAGGCTTGCCCCGGACCGACACCATCCCCTTTGATGCCAAACATCGTTTCATGGCAACCCTCCATCACGATCATGAACGAAACGCATTCATCGCCGTAAAGGGCGCACCGGAAAAAATCCTGTCCATGTGCAGTCATCAGCGCATTGCCGGTGATGGCAAAGGCCCGTTGGATCTGGGCTATTGGCAACAGGAGGCTGAGGCCATCGCCTCACGTGGCCAGCGGGTCTTGGCCCTGGCGGTGAAGCCGGTCGACAAGACCAAGACCACTCTCGACTATGCGGATGTGGAGCAGGAACTAACGCTGATCGGCCTGGTCGGGTTGATTGATCCGCCCCGGCAGGATGCGATCGACGCGGTGGCAGAATGCCATCGGGCCGGAATCAGAGTGAAAATGATCACCGGCGATCATCAGGGCACCGCCGCCGCCATTGGCCGCCAGGTCGGCCTGAACAATCCCGACAGGGTTCTGACCGGTGCGGACCTGGACCGGATGGACGATCAGGCTCTGTCGGCCGCCGTGGCAGAAACCGACATTTTCGCCCGGACCAGTCCGGAACATAAACTGCGCCTGGTGATGGCGCTCCAGTCACGGGGCATGACGGTGGCGATGACCGGGGATGGCGTGAATGACGCCCCGGCGCTCAAACGGGCCGATGCCGGGATCGCCATGGGCCTGAAAGGCAGTGAGGCTGCCAAGGAAGCCGCCGAATTCGTGTTGGCGGATGATAATTTCGTCTCCATCGCTGCCGCCGTGCGCGAAGGCCGCACGGTTTACGACAATATCAAAAAGGTCATCAGCTGGACCCTGCCCACCAACGCGGGCGAGGCCATGACCATCATCGTCGCCCTTCTCTTTGGCATGACCCTGCCGATCACCCCGATCCAGATCCTCTGGGTCAATCTCATCACGGCAGTGACATTGGGAGTGGCGCTGGCCTTTGAGCCGACCGAAAAAAACACCATGCGCCGCCCGCCCCGCCCCAAAGGGGAATCCATCCTCAGTGCAGAACTGGCCTGGTATATCATTCTGGTATCCCTGCTGTTTCTGGGCGGCGTTTTTGGCATCTATAATTACGCACTGGCACAGGGCTATTCCCTGGAACTGGCCCGAACCATGGCATTGAACACATTGGTCGTGATGGAGATCTTCAACCTCTTTTTCATCCGCAACATCCATGGCAGCTCGCTGTCCCTGGATGCGATCAAGGGCACCAGGGCGGTATGGATCGCTGTGCTGACCGTCACGGCAGCCCAGTTTGCCATGACCTATCTGCCGCCGCTGCAAAAGCTCTTCGGCACGCAATCGGTTCCCCTTGTTGATGGATTGCTTATCCTATTGACCGGTATTCTGTTGTTTGTCGTCATTGAAGGGGAAAAACAGATCCGGCTGAGCTTCAGGCGAAGCCGGGAAGCAAAACAGCTCCGCACCGGATCACCCGAGTCCGCTCAATCAAAAGAAAATGTCGTCAGGCTTTAAGTCTTGAGACAATCGCCAGTATAGTTTTCTGGGTCAGATGACGCAGCGTGTCGGATATTCAAGCGGGAAACCCCGCACCGGGCGGGACGCCGACGTCAATCGTTGCGGCAAACTATTCAAATAAATCTTCTAATACGGAGACGGTATCTATGGCGCAGTTTAACAAAAGCGCGAAGGTCGTTATCATCGGACAGGGCGGCATCGTCGGGGCGTCAGTTGCCCATCACCTGATCGAACGGGGTTGGGACAACATCATCGGGATCGACAAATCTGCGATCCCCACCGATATCGGTTCCACCGGTCATGCATCCGACTTCTGCTTCATGACCGCCCATGACCAGATGACGGTCTACACCACGAAATATTCCATCGACTTCTTCGAAGCCCGCGGCCGCTATGAGCGGATCGGTGGCATCGAGGTTGCGCGCAAGGATGATGACGAGCGCATGGGCGAGCTTGAGCGCCGTGTCAGCTCCGGCCGGGCTTTCGGCTCCAACGTGCGCATGATCACCCCGGAAGAAGCCAAGGAAATGATGCCCCTGATCGACGAGACCGTCATCCAGGGCGCGCTGTACGACCCGGACGCCGGCCTTGTCACCCCGCGGTCCCAGACCGTCTCCGGCGAGATGATCCTGGAAGCCGAAGCCACCGGCAAGCTGGAAACCATTCCGAACTGCTCCTGCACCGGCCTCGACATCGAAGACGGCCGCATCAAGGGCGTTCACACCGAAAAAGGCTATATCGCCTGTGAATATGTCGTGGTCTGCGCCGGCCTGTGGGGCCGCCTGATCGCCGAAATGGCCGGCGAAGATCTGCCGGTCATGCCGGTTGACCATCCGCTGACCTTCTTCGGGCCCTACGACGAGTTCGAAGGCACCGGCAAGGAAATCGGTTATCCGCTGCTCCGTGACCAGGGCAACTCCGCTTACCTGCGTGATACCGGTGCCGCCGGCACCACCGAGGGCGGCCAGATCGAATGGGGTTATTACGAAGAAAAAGAACCCCGCCTGGTTCATCCGCGCGACATCCTGGAAAAGGAAGAGGCACGCCTCTCCCCGTCCCAGCGCGATTTGGAAATGGAACAGGTCATCGAGCCTTTGGAACGCGCCATGGAGCTGACCCCGATCCTCGCGGAGCTTGGGTACAACGAAAAGCATTCCTTCAACGGCCTGCTGCAGGTGACCGCTGACGGCGGCCCGTCCATCGGCGAATCCCCGGATGTGCGCGGCCTGTGGTACGGCGTATCCGTCTGGGTCAAAGACGGCCCCGGCACCGGTAAGGTGATCGCCGACTGGATGACCGACGGTGAGACCGAAATCGACCATGCGCCAATCGACTATGCCCGCTATTATCCGATCCAGAAATCGGAAAAATACATCTATGACCGCTGCTATGAGACCGCGTTCAAGATCTACAACCCGCCGGTCCATGCCCGCGAGCCCTATGGCCTTGGCCGTAACCTGCGGACCGCGCCCTATTACCTGCGTGAAAAGGAACTGGGCGGGCATTTCATGGAAATCGCCGGTTGGGAACGCGCGCACGGCTATGCCTGCAACGATCATCTGCTGGAAAAATACGCTGACCGCATCCCAGAGCGTCTGAACGAATGGGACAACCGTCATTTCTGGCGTGTTTCCAATGCCGAGCATCTGGAATTGTCCGAGAATGTCGGCATGGTGAACCTGTCTCACTTTGCCATCTATGACATCACCGGTTCCAATGCGGCCGACCTGATGGAATATGTATCCTCCTCCAAAGTCGCTGGTGACACCGCCATCGGCAAAGGGGTCTACACCAACTTCCTCAATGACCAGGGCGGCGTGATCGCGGATCTGACCGTGCTGCGTCTGGGCGAAAACCGCTTCCAGATGATCGACGGCGGGGACGCGGGCAACCGTGACGCCACCTATCTGCGCCGCATGGCCCAGGACAAGGGCTGGGATGTCTTTGTTGAGGACCGGACCGACCATTACGGCTGTATCGGTGTCTGGGGCCCCAATGCCCGTGCGACCCTGCAGAAACTGGCCGATCGTCCGGAATTCCTGGATATCGACAATTTCGGCTTTGGTGCCTGCAAGGACTTCACCCTGCGCGGCATTCCGGTCAAAGGTTTCCGCATCTCCTACGTAGGTGAGCAGGGCTGGGAGCTGCACTTCTCCATGTCTTACGGCCTGGCGCTGTGGGATATGTTCCGCGAAGTCGGCATCACGCCCATTGGTGTTGAAACCTATGCCAACAGCCGCCGTCTGGAGAAAAGCCTGCGTCTGCAGAATGCGGACCTGCTCAGCCACTACAACCTTCTGGAAGCCGGCCTGGCCCGTCCGAAGGTTAAGGCCGCTGACTTCCGCGGCAAGGAAGCCAACATTGCCCAGCGCGCGCTGGACAACCAGGTTGCCATGCTCTGCACCATGTCGGTCACCGACAATATCGATAAAGACGGCGTCGCCCGCTTCATGATGGGCAACTGTCCGATCATCGATCCGAAAACCAATGAGGTTTTGATCGATGGCAAGGGCCGTCGTTCCTACACCACCTCCTTTGCCTATGGCCCGTCCGTCGGCAAAAACATCGCGATGGGTTACCTGCCGCACGATTACTGTGAGGAAGGCCGCACCCTGGAGATCGAGTATTTCAACCAGAAATTCCCGATCATTGTCGAAGGCGTTGGCATGAAAGCACTCTACGACCCGACCAACGCACGCATGAAATCCTAAGATCCGGATTTCTTAAGCGCAGAAAAGCAAGGCCGCCGGAATGGGAATATTCCGGCGGCTTTTCTTTTGCACCAATCGGCTAAATCATTGGCATCCAATATCCTTTTCAACTATCCTGAGACCGTAACAGACCGGGCCGGGATCATGAAGAAACGGATTTTGACAACTTTCGTCTTCTGTTTGGTTTCCTTCGCTGCCAAGGCGGAGACCCTCGTTTTTGCCAGTGTCGATTATATCCCTTATGCCTCTGCCCACATGCCGGAAGACGGATTACTGGCCGCCATCACACGCGAGGCCCTGCACCGGTCGGGTCATCAGTTAAAAATTGCCTATGTGCCCTGGAGACGGGCATTGGAAGGCACCAAAGTCGGCTCCTACACCGGTATTTTGGGGGCCTTCAAGACCGCAGAGCGTGAAGGTGACTATCATTATACCGAAGCCATCGGAAGGCTGGAGATGGTCTTTGTCCACAAACAGGACACAGCCTTTCCGAAGACGGACAACAATCTGGTCGGCGCATTGCGCGGCACCTCCCTCCAGGATTCCTTGACGGAAAAAGGCTATCAGGTCGATCCGTTCAATGATTATCCCCGCGGCCTGAAAATGGCGTTTTTTGGCCGGGTCGATGCCATTCTGATCGACCGCCTGATGCTGCGGCATCTGGTCATCAGCGATCCGGATATCGCCGGGTTTGCGAATGACCTGACCATTGCGGAGCCGGCCCATAGCTGCAACATCCTGCATTTACCAATTTCCCGGGCGATCAAGGACGGGGCCGCCTTGGTTGAGCAAATCAACCGGCATCATAAGGCAATGCTGGAAGACGGCACCATCGCCCGGATTCTGGACCGGTTTCAGTTCCCGGACGATCTGGAACCGGCCAGCCTCAACCGCTGCCCCGGTTGAAACGACCGTTTCTCTTCCCTAATATGCCTGCACGCATTATATTGCCTCGCGTTTCCAGGCGTGAGATAGTAAGAGAACTTGATTTTCACACAGCAATCAGGAGGGAGAAGGTCTTGGCATTCCGTGCTGTTTTGGAAAACTCTGCCTCCTTTTCCAGAGGTTGCGCGGTCCTGTTGATGTCCTGCCTGCCCTTCAGTACGGCTCTGGCTGAGATCTGCGTCAAGCAGACGGAGCTTCCTGCCTTGCAAACCCGTCTGTTCCAGACAGAATTGATGGTCGCGGCACTCACCTGTAAAGAACGCGCGGGCTACAACAAGATCATCAGCAAATTCAAAGATGAATTTGTCGATCAGGGCAAAGAGCTGAAACGCACATTCAACCGGATACATGGCAAGAATGCGGAAAAGCGCTTGAACCGGTTTATCACCCGCCTGGCCAACGAAGCTTCCATGCGCAGTCTGCGTAACGCAGACTATTGCGACAACGCCACCAGCCTGATCAGTCAGACCATAGCCTTGCCCGAAGGTGAATTATCCGACTTTGCCGCCGCACACCCCTTCAGCCAGCAACACGGCGTCGCCGTCTGTGGCACGGAACTGCTGATCTCCCAATCCAATTAACCCCATTTTGATGAACGGGGCCCGGTTGATTTTCCTAAGGGGAAAACGATTCTGGTCTCAGCTTCCGCTGAAATCAATCACCACACGCCGGTTCTGCGGCTCGCGGATGCCATCTTCTGTCGGCACCAGGGGTTCACGCTCCCCTTTCCATTGAACGTCAATCTCGCTTTCCGGAATTCCCAGACCGACCAGGGCTGCTTTGACAGCCTCCGCCCGGCGTTTGCTGAGCCGTAAGTTATAAGCATCAGAACCGGAACTGTCTGCATGGCCGGTGGTAACGATGCGCGTGATATTGGCCCTGCCCGCATTGGCCGCGGCCTCTTCAACCACAGCGGCCGAGCCCGGCAGCAGCGAGGCGCTGTCCCAGTCAAAGAAAACCAGATAGGTATTGGGCACCACCACTGGCTCAGGGGCAGGTTCCGGCGCGGGTTCCGGTGCCGGTTGGGCCTGTACCACCGGCGTTGGTGCCGGCTCCGCTGCGGGCGCATCCGGCACCCCAAGCGACCAGCGGAAGCCGATCATGAAACGATTGTCAGCATAGTCACTGTCGACCCTGGTGCCGTTATCACTGCGGAGATCCAGATCCGTGGTTCTCAGATGCCGGTAATCGGCGGTCAGAGAGACACCGTCGCCCATGTCATAAGCAACCCCCAGGATCCCCTGAAAAGCGAATGCCGTATCCCGATCATCTATCCGGCTGCCGCCTACTGGTGTGACGCCGGAATAATCGACCTGCGCGAGACCGAGACCCAGCCCGACATAGGGGGTGAATTTGCTGTCAGTCTGGAAATCATAAAGCGCATTTGCCATGCCGGCGAAAATCGCAACATCCCCAGCCGGATCCGTGCCGCCACTGATCGAATCCACGTCCGCATTGGCATAAGAAAACTCGATCTCGGCGCGCCAGTTAGGATCATAGCGGTACCCATAGGCAAACAGCCCGGCCCAACCGGTATCGATGTCCATCGTGCTGTCTATGCCGCTGCCATCAAGATCGGCTTCGTTTTGAAAGTCAAAGCCCGCCCCCAGCGCGAGATAACTGCCGGATGATTGCGCCATCCCCTGGCTCAGGCTTGCGCCGGTCAGCAGGATCAATGTTAAGGCAGAAGTGGTCAGCATTCTGGTGCGCATGGCGGGTACTCATTCCCAATGAACGATTGATTGTTGGCGCAAACGCTAGGCCAAATCGAGGAAATTGGCAATATAATTCAATTGATTACATGGCTAACAACCAGGCCAGATGTGACGGCAGGACATCACCACACCGCCGACGCCATTGCGTCGGCAGGGAATAGTCGATTTCCGGAACAAACGTTCCCGAGCCTTTTTCACGATGCAACTGCTCCACCTCCAACGCCAGACTGTGAATGCGTCCAAGCTGGCTAACCACGGCCCAGATATCATTGTGATGCTCAACGGCATGGCGAAATGTTTCAAGGATGTTGGTTACAAACGGCTGGCGGGTGCCGTGATAATCGATCCGTGGTCCGATGGGGTGAAAGATCATGCCGCTGCGGTGAAGCCGGTTGATGTGATAGGGTTCCATGATACCCAGAATATTGGTCAGGCCGTTTTTCAAGGCGCGCTCAAAGGCAACACCGATGATTCCCAACATGGTCATCGAGATGATATTCCTTACCAGCGGCCTCTCGTAAGACGCCAGATGGCGTGACCTGGCATAGACATTTTGCAAATGATCCTTTGCTTCGGCCCGAAGGCTACCTGAGATGCATAATCGTGAAAACTCACAAGCCCCCCGGATGAATTCCGCATCCCGGAGATGTTCAAAGTCACAAAGCCCCTGCACAGGGAAAGACCGCTGCCAATTGTCCGGACGGGGCTTGATCAGCCTGACCGTGCCGATCGCCGTTCCCGTTGGCTTATAGACCAATAGAATATGCTCCGCATGAGCGTCAAAGCTGTCCCGCTCCAGGCCATCCGGATGGTCGTCCGGATTCTCATAACCGTCAAATTCCTCACAAAAAACGCGATAACGCAGGCGCCTCGCCTGTTCCAGCAACGCGGGGCTGTCGGCATGGACTACATCGAAAATCTTGTAAAACAGCCTGAACATCACCAATGCACGCTCCCGCTCGATGAAAGGCGGCTCGTGAAAGGATGCCACCGGGCCCCCCTCGCCATACAGGACTGGGTTCAAAATAGTCATCAGATCGGCTCCCTCCGACAGTGCATTTTTTTGTTATGGTTTATCTGACAGGACGTAGAAACAATTGCCCTTACGGAAACTTTCGCGAATGGCAAAACCGGCGTCCAACAGCAGCCTTTCCACCTCGTCTATCCTATAAGCCCGGTTCAATATCCCCTTCTTCTGGCCCCACCGGTTGATACGGTTGGCAAATCGGGCAAGCAGCCCTGTGCCTTCGGGCTGCAGCAGGATATTGGCCGCCAGGGTTCCTTGGGGTTTCAGCACCCGGTGAATATCCCGAAGCGCGCCCGCCGGATCCGGCAATGCATGGAGGGAATTGAGAATGGTTGCGGCATCAAAGGCGCAATCGTCAAACGGCATGGCGGCGGCATCCGCCTGATGAAACGCCACATTCCCGCGTTTCCGGAATCGCCGCACAGCACCGACCAACATGGCCTGGGCATAGTCAATGCCCGTGATCCTGTTGTTGACGCGCCCGGACATCTGCCGATAACGGTAGGCCAGATCCAACAGAGATCCGGTTCCGCAGGCGACATCCAGATGATTGTCGCCGATATGGCCTGAAAAGAAACGCACCTGACGCCACAAAGTGTCGTTATAAGCAAAGGTCAGGATAAACAGGCCCCGGATATCATACCACCAAGGCGGTGAGTCATAGGCGTCTTCCATAGTTCCAAGTGATTTACTTGTCATCATTCCTCCAAAATTCGCAATCAACACGAATTGAATGCATGTAATCATGTGCATTCTATAAATATTAAACTCTCCTAACGTAATAATTAGTTATTTATATATTATTACGCAACCAATATCTTTTCTTTATCACGATATTTTTGTAGGTATTAAAACGAGTTATTTCTTGCAAATGATTTAATTTTATTCATATGCAAAATAGCTTATTAGAAAAATTTATTTAAAATCATCGACAGTGAATGGATCATGACCTTCCAATATGACTCCGCCTTTTCCAGAAATCTCGGCCTGGTGACAGTGGCGGAACAAAACATCCTGAAAAGCAAGAAAGTGGCGATCGCCGGTGTTGGCGGTGTCGGGGGCCTCTACGCCCAGACATTGGCGCGCATGGGTATTGAAAAATTCCATCTGGCGGATATGGACGTTTTTGAACTGGCCAATTTCAACCGACAGGTCGGTGCCCGGATGAACACCATCGGCCAGAGCAAGGTCGAGGTCATCAAACAGGATATCCTGGCAATCAATCCGGAAGCGGACGTGACGGTTTTCAATGATGGCGTCACAGAGGAAAATCTGGATGCTTTTCTGGACGATGTTGATCTTTATGCCGACGGGCTTGATTTCTTCGTGCTGGACCTGCGGGCAAAACTGTTTGAAAGATGCCGCGAAAAAGGGATCTTTGCGATCACTGCGGGCCCGATCGGCCTTTCCACAGCCCTGCTGGTCTTCGATCCACAAGGCATGGCGTTCGAGGAATATTTCCAACTCTGCGGGCGAAGCGATCTCGACAAGGCGGTCCGATTCCTGGTGGGATTATCCCCCAAGCTGCGCCACCGCCACCATATTGTCGACATGACCTATGTCGACCTGATGGCCCAGAAAGGCCCCTCGCTGGCCCCGGCCTGCATGGCCTGTGCGGCGGTGATCGGCGGCGAGGCACTGAAGATCCTCCTGAACCGTGGCACCATCAATGCCGCCCCCTGGGTCAAACAGTTCGATATGTATGAAAACCGCTATCACAAGACTTATAATCTCATGGGCAACCGGAACCCGATCAACCGGCTAAAAATCCGCATCGTCCGGAAGATGGTGAACCGATGAGGCAGGCAAATCGATCATTCTGAATCACGGCTGAATTTCGTGAATACAAACCGCACGCATCGCCTCATTCGAACCGGCTGCCGTCAGGCAATTAATAAGCCCCACCCAGCATTCTGAGAAATTATCCCGACCATAACATGCCCAGAGATCCGGTATTTTGCTGCCCCTCTGCGTCAGCCATTGTGCTGCACCAGCCCGGATCTCCTTTTGTCGTTCCAGCGGTGTGAATACAAGCATGTTGTTAAGATTCTGGTTCGCGCGTACCGCCTGTTCTTCATTTCCGATAGCTGAGGCCACAAGCAGCCATTTCTGCGCATTAAAAAAATTCTCTTTACTGCTGGTGAATGCATAAAGCCCGGTCAGCAGCATGGCTTCCACATGCCCCGCTTCGGCGGCTGCGTGAAGCCAGTGTTCCGATTTCCCCCCATCAAACCCAAAAACAGAATTCTCCGATCCGTAGAGCGAATGGAGCAGAAAACGCGCCTCCGCATCACCCCCCTTAGCCAGGTCCAACAGTTGCCCCTTATGAAGCTGTTGAACTTCCCTCT
The DNA here is from genome assembly GCF_003385955.1 of Aestuariispira insulae. Lineage (GTDB taxonomy): Bacteria > Pseudomonadota > Alphaproteobacteria > UBA8366 > Aestuariispiraceae > Aestuariispira > Aestuariispira insulae. Next base: position 89,136 of record NZ_QRDW01000002.1, on the reverse strand, counting down.
CTATTCCGTCTTCATCTTGATAGAGAGACAATAGTTCATTCTTTGGCAGCAAGGCCGTTGGCGTTTGCCCCCACGCCACCTGGCTCAGAAAAACGACTGCCAAAACAGACATCAAGAGTGTTTTCAGATTAGCCAGCATTCAAGCTCTCATTCAATTAGGAATAAACTACCACTGGTTTACAGGCTTCTTTTTCTCCAAGAAAGGGCCGGGGTATAAAACCTGGGAGCCAGAGGAGCTTCTTTGGTTTGAGGGTACTGTGGCCCATCCAGTATGCAGAATGGTCTATTTTTTGGCTCTGTACACCGGGCAGCGAATTTCTGATGTGTTGAAAATGACCTGGAAACATATCAAAGGCAACGTGATCGAAGTCGTTCAGGAGAAAACAGGAACAACAACCTGGATTCCCCTGCATCCCACACTCCAGGACGAGATTCGGGCATACAAGCACGCCATGGGCGACAAGCTCGGGTATTTCATTATCGTAAACCAGAAAGGCAAGGCTTACACCGCTGATGGATTCCGGTCCGTATTCCACAAAGAAATAAACGCCTGCGGCCTGGGCGGGAGAACGTCTAATGATGGCTGCACAATCCATGGGCTGAGGAAAAACGCATCAACGGCGCTCGCCGAGGCGGGCTGTACCGAAAAAGAAATCATGGCGATCACGGGCCATAAAACCATGGCAATGGTTCAGCATTACACCCGTGACGCTCAGCGAAAATTGCTCGCCCAATCTGCCATGCGAAAATGGGAGAATCGGTCATGATTGTAAAACCGCAGTGTAAAACTTTTGTTGGCCCGGATTTTCCGTTTCAGACGAAAAAATCGAAAACCCCGCCAGCGCAGGGGCTTAGCGGGGTTTTGGAGTGGTGCCCAGGGACAGAATCGAACTGCCGACACGCGGATTTTCAATCCGCTGCTCTACCAACTGAGCTACCTGGGCGCCGGACCGGATGGCCGGGCCATCGTTCGGTGCGGGGACTGATTTAGAGAGTTTGACCGGGTCTGTCCAGCCCGAATTTCAACTTTGTTAAAGTTTTTTTTAAAAGGCCCGGATCAGTATTCCTGCTCTTCATCATTATCATTGATGAAACCCGGTTCTTCGGTGGGAATCCGGTAGGTTCCGCCCATCCAGCGATGCAGGTCCACATCCGCGCAGCGGCGCGAGCAAAAGGGTTTGTATTTCTCCTCGGACGGCTTGCCGCAGATGCTACATTGGCCGGTTTCACTCTTTGCCTGCCCCATTGCCTTATTCCATCTCCACCTGTGGCGGCACCAGATCCTCGCCCTCTTTCAGGATCAAGGGCTGGCCCAGCCGCCGGTTCACATCCGCCATCGCATCCGCCATCTCGCCATTGAGAACCGCCTGGACTTCCGAGGATGCATAAGCCACCGGCTTGCCGGCCCCGGTCAATCGCAGGGCCGCGCGCATCACCGCACAGGCCTGTGCCGCCGGCTTCGGCTCTATCGCCGGCCAGCGGGGGTTCAGCATCTGCGTTTCCAGACTGCGGCCCTCACGCTGGCGGGTGATTTCCATCAATCCCGCCGCTGTCAGGCCCAACACATCCGTATGGCGGCTGTCATCGCGGAAAAGGCCACGCAGGATCTCCACCAGTTTCTTGGCACGGCCCTTGTTTTTCATCGAGATGAAGTCAATCACAATCAGGCCGGAGACATTGCGCAAAGTCACCTGCCGGGCGATTGCCTCCGCCGCACGCCGGTTGACCTGGAAGATGGCATCATCGCCCTGTTTGGCCCCTTCGGCCATGTTGACATCAATCACGGTCAGCGCTTCTGTCGCATCGAAGACCATATTGCCGCCGCCGGGCAGATACACCTCGCGGCTAAGCGCTTCATCAATCTGCTCTTCCACTTCCTGCTCATCAAACAAAGGCGTTTTGCCGTTGAAGAACATTAGCCCTTCCACCAGGTCGGTCATGGTGGCTTTGGCTTCCTTTTCCGCCTTTAGATAGGCCTGGCGATCATCGATGGCAAATCGGGCATTGGCCCCGGCATCGCGCATCAGACGCGCGATCAGATCCATGGGCTCTTCCAGGCAGCGCGGTGACTGATCCGCTTTGTGGGCCGCCTGCAGATCGTTCCAACGCTTTTCCAGCCCCTCGACCGCGGCCTCCAGGGCACCGCCGCTGGCCGCGACGGCGGCCCCGCGCACGGAATAGCCTTCGCGGCCATCCAGGAACTCGGTCATGAAATCTTCCAGCCGCGCGCGATCGCGCCCCTTGCCGACCGCGCGCGCCCAGTTAAGTCCCTTGCGTCCCGGCACCAGGGCCAGATAGCGGTCCAACAGGCTGGGATTGCGGGTGACTGCCGGGCCTTTGCCATCGCGCCCATCCCGGGTTACCTGCACGATCAGGTTTTGACCTTCCGAGATGCCCTTGGCCCGGTTCAGAAGCGCAAGCTCCCCTTCCCCGATATCGACAAAAGCCGCGTCCATGCCCTTTTCAACGCGCTTCACCCGGCCTGCATAAATACCACCAACCAGGGATTTTTCATGAATGCGCTCAATGATCAATTCATGCAGCTTGCCATCTTCACCGACCCTGGCGGCTCGCACCTCACCCGGTGAAACCTCAATCAGGGTATCAAACACTGCTTTGCTCATGCGGATTTCAATCCTTTATATCCGATCCCGCTCAGGATCTGGGAAACCTCAAATAGCGGCAGGCCAACCACACTGGAATAGCTGCCGCTGATAAAATTAACATAGGCCGCCGCCAGACCCTGGATACCGTATGCACCCGCCTTGCCGCGCCATTCGCCGCTATCGATATAGGCGTCAATCTCCGACGGGCTCAGGCGTTTTAGCTTCACATCGGTGCGTACCACGCGGGCATGCATGTTGTTTTCACCATCAATCACCGCTACCGCGGTATAAACACGGTGGCGCCGTCCTGACAACTGGCCCAGGAATTTCCGCGCCTCCCCTTCGTCAGAGGCTTTGGCAAGCGAACGGTGGCCCAGGGCAACAACCGTATCACTGGCCAGAATGACCGCACCCGCATGACTGGCATGCACCGCTTCGGCCTTCAGCTTCGCAAGGCGCAGGGCCAAATTGCGCGGGCTTTCATCTTTCAGGGGCGTTTCATCCACATCCGCCGGATCCACCTGGTCCGGCTTGATGCCGATCTGCGCCAGCAAATCCAGGCGGCGCGGGCTGGCCGAAGCCAAAACAAATCTGGTCATTTAAGACTTTCTCGTATTGTCAGTCGTCTTCGATCCGAAAACGCTGTTTGATCTTTTTCATCAACTGGTCACGCACCTGCCGATAGGCCTGAAGCCGGACATCCCGGCTGCCTTCGATAATGGAAGGATCCAGGGTGTTCCAGAATTCCACATCGCAGGCCATGGTCCGGGTCATCTCCACCGCATGATGCTGTGCTTCCGGTGAGAGCGCGATGATCAGGTCATAATAGCCATCTTCCAGTTCGTCAAAGATCTTCGGTGCATGATCGGACATATCCACACCGATTTCCTGCATGACCTCAACCATAAATCCATCAGCATAATCCGAAGAGCGGGCACCGACCGAATCCACATAGATCTTTGTGCCCAATAACTTTTTCAGGATCCCCTCGGCCATGGGTGAGCGTATGGCATTGAGCGTGCAGCAGAATAATACCGCATCGGGCATCTCAAAATCATCATCAAGCCCAGGCGCGCCCGGTATGAAACCCACATCAGTCGGGGCCATGACGTGACCCCGCTCGCTTATTGATGTTTTTAGAGGACCGCTTCAAATCTTCACGCCCGGATATGCAGCACGCAAATCAGTGTAAAAAGGCGGCGGCTGGTAGCTTGATCCATCTCCAGCTTGCCCTGAAGGCGTTCGCGGAGCAGATCCGATCCCTCATTATGCAGGCCGCGCCGGGCCATATCGATGGTTTCGATCTGAGAGGGGGACAGCCGTTTGATGGCATCATAATAGCTTTCGCAGATCTGGAAATAGTCCCGGATCAACCGGCGAAAGGGCGACATGGCCAGGATCACCTGGGACAATAATTCATCCGCCTCATTGTTAATCTTGAAATGCAGCCGCTTGCCGTCCTCAATCGCCAGCATCACTTTATAAGGACCGCTGATTTCCGCGCCGACGGGCCTGAACCGGTTCATATCCAACAGGTCATACATGGCGACTGCGCGCTCATGCTCCACCTCGGGAGACCGTCGGACCACAGAGCCTTCCTCAAGCTTGATATCCGTGATTCTGTCCTTTTCACTATCCCAGTCGGACATGACCTACTCCCTATTCGCGACCACACTTTCGGGCGAGTTTAGCTGCTTGGCACGGTGGGGGAAACATGGATTCCCCACAATCCGACATTTTCCGAATGCTGCCACCGTAACTCGTATATTTATTTATTAGTTATCTATTATTTTATTATTCAATTATATTCTTAGCCATCCCCCGTAAATACTGTCAGAAAGTTTTACAATCATCTCAAAAAAATCAAAGGACCTAATTTTTTATACTTTAAAAACAACAACTTAATTTATTGGCACGGAAGCTGCACATAGCAGGCCGTGTGGGGCAGTATCGCACTTATTCTTTTTTTGTTTTCCTGGGGGTAAACATGTTGAATGTTATCAAAAAAGCAGGCCTGTCTCTGGCAGCTGCTGGTACCGTTGCTCTTTTCGCGTTCTCCGCGTCCGCAGCGCCTGTAATCTACAATGACTCCATTGCTGATGGCACCGCCGCATTTGATAATGCTGTGACCGGTGTTGGCGGCGTTGTCCAGACCGACACGCTCTCCAACCTGTCCAACGGCAATACCTGGAACCGTGGTGACTACACCATCTCTTCCACCAATGGCACCAATCGTCCTATCGACAACAATTATAATGGCAACCTGACCGGCAACTCCATCGGCATCAACCCGACGAATAATGCTGCCGGTTCCGGCCTGACCTTCACCTTCAACACCGCGATCAACGCTTTTGGTCTGGAAGTTGGTGACTGGGCAACCTGTTGCTTCCCGTCCGCGCTCTATATCGCGTTTGACGGCGGCGCTACCCGCCAGGTGGCTGTTGCAAACAACGCCAACGACAACCCGGGTTTTGCCAAAGACGGTGTCTTCACCAACTTTGTCGCCGGTATCGATACTTCCGCAACCTTCACCACCGTAACCTTCTACGGTGACGGCGTAGGTGAATATCTGGTTGCAGGCAGCGTCATTCGCTATGCCACCCTGGATATCGGTTCTATCCCGGACGTGCCGGAGCCGTTTGCGGCTGGCCTGGTTCTGTTTGGCCTCGCCGGCATGGGTCTCTATCGTCGCCGCCGTCAGGCTGCATGATCCGAGATCGGACATTATCAAAAAAAGGCGTGGGAATATCCCACGCCTTTTTTGTTTCGGGAGACGCCCCGTCTGCGATACCAATCCCTGGTCAATGCAGGTCTTTTTCTGTCTTCTTTCTGCTTTCCTGGCGGCCGGTCTTCCCAACGGTGGCAACAGGGGCTTCATCAGGCGCAACGGTTTCCTGTTCCTCCATCAATTGCCTTACATAGCTTTCCACCGCCTGCTCCAGCCGCCCCGTCAGGGTGATCAATTCCTGGATCGGTGGCAAAAGAACCGCTTCGTCATTCTCCGTGATTTCCTCCCCAATCAGCTCGGCAAAACCGTGCAGGGCTGTCACGGTATTTCTAAGATCATGCCCCTGGTCCCGAAGAATGACATAATCGTCCCGCACAATCTGTGACTGGGAAGCCTTGTTCTGCTGGCCCGATAAGGTTCGGTCCCCCATCTGATTTTTCAATTTTTCCAGGGCTTCGACCACCCGGAAAAGATCGGGCAGATACGCCTCCCGCTTTGCGGATTTCATGATCTTTCGCAAAGACCAAGTTCGGGCATGGATTTTCTGCAGCAAACGCGAGATTTGCTGCCGACAGGATTTCCATTGCCCTTGAGGCGTCATAGATTCTGCTCCCTGAAGCGTGTTCGCGCCGCAAGGCAATCGGACATTTTCAACAACACATTGGCCAGCTTGATGGGCTTAGTCTCGAACGCATTGCATCCGGCCTGCATGGCCACTTCGCGATCCATGATCGTAGCATGGGCGGTAAGGGCAATGATGGGCAACTCGTTCCTGCTGGCGAAAGTCCGGATCCGGCGGGTCGCCTCCAGCCCATCCATACCAGGCAGGCTGATATCCATCAATACAATGTCGGGGAGGGTTTTGGACAGGTATTCCAGCGCTTTTTCGGCATCTTCCGCCAGAACGACCTCATAGCCGCGCTTGCGCAACCGCCGGGACAACATATCCCGATTCATTTCGTTATCCTCTACCAACAAGATCAACACTTGCGCCGAATACTCGGTTTCCGTCATTCCATTTTCTCCATCCCGTGTTCAACTCCTTGTCGCACCTCCCTCAAAATCTCCGCAATCCGCCGACCGCCACGCTCAATGACGCCTGCCGCCGAATTCTTCAATAACTGCCGTTCACCATCATTGAGCTCCATCGCGCTCACAACAAAGACCGGTATCTCCTGCCATTCCTCTTTCAACCGAAGTTTTTCCAAAAATTCAAAGCCGTTCATTTCCGGCATCATCAAATCAAGCAAGATACATTGCGGCCTGCAATCCTGCGCCAGCATTTCCAATGCATCACGCCCGTTTTGCGCTTCAACCGTTGCATAACCGTCTCCGCTGAGTTGGCGGCTGATCATTTCCCGGATCACAGGATCGTCATCGATGAGCATAATCGGAGCCTTCGGGGCGGGACGGACATGCCGGCGCAACACATCCAGATATTCATTGCGGTTGACCGGTTTGCGCAGCACCTCCACCGCGCCGATCGACATACATTTCTCCGCTTCATCGGAGATTGAGCACATGACCACCGGAATATCCCTCAGTTCCTCGGCGTCTTTCAGCAGTTCAAGAATCTGAAAGCCATCAGTCGCATCCATCACCAGGTCCAGCGAAATCACATCAGGTTTCACTTGGAAGGCACGTTTCAGACCATCCCGACCATTGGAGGCGGTCATCACCCCCATGCCAGCGGAAGTGATATGGCGCACCAGCAATTCGCGTGCATCCGGATCATCATCTATGACCAGGACAACCGCATCGCTCTCGTCCTCTATTTTCAACTCAACCGGTTCAGACAGGGAAATGCCCAACCCCTCCTCAAGAATACGGGGAATTTCCACGGTGAAGACCGCCCCCTTCCCTTCCTCGCTTGCCACCCGGATATCCCCGTCCATCTTTCGGGCCAATTGACGACTGATGGAGAGCCCCAGCCCCGTGCCTGCAAACCGGCCGGCAATGGAGGCATCCGCCTGATGAAAATCCTCAAACAAACGCGCCATCTGCTCCGGGTTCATTCCAATACCTGAATCCGCGACTTCAAAAAGGATCCGGGCATCGGGGCCATTGATTCCCTTGAACTGACAGGACAGGATAACCTCTCCCTTGTCGGTGAATTTGGCGGCATTGCTAAGCAAATTCAAAAGGATCTGGCGAAGACGGGTTTGATCCCCGACAAGCGTCAAGGCCCGGTCGGGACAGTCAACGCGGAATCGATTGCTGTTCTTAGCCATCAGCGGTGAGGCTGTGTTTTCGATATTTTCCAACAGGGTTCCAAGCGGAAACTCGTCAACATTCAATTCAAGCTGACCCGCTTCAATCTTGGACAGGTCTAAGATATCGTTGATCAATGACAACAGATGATTACTGGCATCCAGGATCCGTCGCAGATCTTTCCTGTACCCTTCCAGGCCGTCTTCCTCCGCCTCCTCATCCAAAAGCTCTGTATAGCCGACAATGGCATTCAGCGGCGTCCGCAATTCATGGCTCATGCTGGCCAGGAACTTGGATTTTGATGCGCTGGCCTCCAGAGCCTCACCGCGTGCGTTCAACAGCGATTCCTCGGTTTCTTTGAGTTGGGTGATATCGAGCCCGATGGCGCAATGCGAATCCACCTGCCCCCTGCTATTATGCAGGGCAAGCATGCTGACCAGGAATATCCGCTTTCGGCCTTTGGCCTGAAACTCGATCGTCAATTCCTCATCATCCGGCATCACCCCCTGATACTGTCCCATCCTGCGCGCATGCTTCGCTTTCTTCAGGGCCGCAGAAATTCTGTCGTCATGCCGCTTCCCGAGCAAATCATCGGCCTCGCGATCCAGTAATTCACAATAGGTCTGATTGGCAAAGGCCAGCGTGCCGTCCAAGCTGGTGATCCAGATCATGGCATCCGCAAAGTCCATCACATGGCGATTGCGGGTGATGGCTGTTTTTTCACGGGCCAGCGCCTCCCGCCGGTCGGCGACCAGCTTGCGCACCCCCCAGACGGCCCACGCTGCCAGGATTAGTGCCAAGAACATACCACCCCACCAGAGCGGCCGGGTATAAAAAGGTAGGCTCGGGGATTTTAACCTGTAAACGACCTTCCAAAAACCGACCGGGCTGGAAAAACCCTGCAGACGTCCTTTGAGCGAAGGTCTGAGCATGATGCCATCATCGGGTTGAAGCGTCGCAAAGGCGTACAGATCCCCATCCTGGATCAGATAGCCCTGATCCTTCTCCTGCATCTTCTGCCATAAATCCGGATAATCTTTTCCAAACCCCTCGCCGTTGCCAAAGACAAAGCCCCAGCTTTTTTCGGGTGCCCCCCCAACCAGCCAGGATCCGTCTTCCGCCAACAACATAACCTCGGGGCGCAGTTCATCCCCGGCATCATAACGCGCGATCTCATCCAGAATGAAATCCGCATGCAGATTGATGATCACCATCCCGACAACCGCGCCGCTCAGGTCTTTCACCTGGCGGGCAATCCGAACCACTGGTTTCCAGGGTGTTTCAATCTCCTCATGTTCGACATTGAGATCCAGCCTCGAGAGATAGAAACGACCATCGGACAATTTCATCGTCTCGTTGAAATACTCCCTCGCAGATTTATCCTGCAACAGATCCTCGGAAATGATCTCGATCCGACCTTCACGACGATCCACCCGGATTCTTTCCTGTCCAGAGAGATCCAGGAACCGGACTTGGTCTATGGCAGGCCAGGCCTGGGCAAGGGCGGCTAACTCCGCCTGTGCCGCCTGACGGTCTTCCGGTTTCATGGTGGAGAGATAAAGTGAAAACCCCGGCAGCCGGCTAAAAATGCCCAACTCGACGATTGCAGATTCAAGATTGGCCATAAAGTATTGAGCCGTCCTTAGGCTCTTTTCCACGCCCGTGCTCCCGATCCGATCAATCTCCGCCTGCTCATCGCTTTTTGCCCAAAGCAGACTGACCACAACAATCAGGAGGGAGACCAGAGAAAAGACAGCGAGAAAGCTTGAATCGAGAATTCCCCCATCAGTCCTCAAAGTTCGTGTCTGCACAGCCATTGCTTATTCCGAACCCCGAAAACGGCGCTTTCCGGTATGGAAAGCTCTGCTGGAACAGTATCACGGATTTCATTAACAAAATATTAGGTTGTTCAATTGGGCCTTAATTACTACCTACCCGTTCTCAGAAACAAAATTTCCTTTATTCTTCGAGCAACTTATCTTCGAGCAACGCCGACAGGGAAAGCGGTGTGCCAGCGGTCACACCGGCATCAACCGACAGGTTCGCCCCGGTGATATAGCTCGCGGCGCCGCTGGCCAGAAAATGAAAGACGGTCGCAATCTCGGCTGCCTCACCCATCCGCCCGAGGGCGGTCACAATCTTTGCTTTTTCAACCGGTGCTTCCCCGTCCCAAATCTCTGAATTTATCAGGCCTGGACTGACGGCATTGACGCGGATATTGCGCGCGCCCAGCTCCAATGCAGCACTTTGCGTCAGATTGATCAGCGCTGCCTTGGTAGCGGCATAGCTGGAAACCCCAGCCACCCCGCGCATTCCATGGATAGAGGCGGTATTGATGATAGCACCGCCATCCGTCACATGACGCGCCGCCAGTTGCAGCACCTTGAAAGCGGATCGCATATTCAGCGCGACCGTGAAATCATGATCTTCCAATGGAATATCCGTGATCAGATCGTCCAGGCCGCCGCCCGCATTACTGATCACCACATCCAGCCCGCCCAGCAGGGCGAGTGTTTGTTGAAACAACTCATCGATCTCGGCAGGAACCGTCATATCCGCCCGAACAAAATGACAGCCGATCTCCCGGGCAACCTCTTCTCCGCTTTCACGGCGTCCACAGATCACCACATCCGCGCCCTGGGCCACAAAATGCGCCGCCGTCGCCAAACCGATCCCGGCGGTGCCGCCAGTGATCAGAACCTTCTTTCCGGAAATTGAGAACGGCATATCAACCTCTCCCGCTCAAAAACAGTTATCACTGGGGCAAGAGCTAATTGCACAGTGCAAAAACAGTCAAACAATCAATAGCTTGTCAATGATATGCATTTATTTGAGGCAACAATTCCTGCCGGAAAAAAATGCTCGGATTTTCAGACAATTTTATTAAACAACCCGAAATTGATCTTGCACGCCCAATCAGTAAGATCCGCGCCATCAATAACCTTCTTAAGTGATATGTTCGATGATAAGACACGCTTTTAGACTTTCTCTGGCTGTAAAAGCCATGGGCGTTGCAGCCATTTCTCTCTTCTTGTCCGGTTGCATGACAACCAGCACAGGTATTTCACAAGCAGATGCCGGTTTCGAAGCGACCCGTGCACAAACAATGGGCTTGATCATCGGCCATGTCGAAGAGCGTTTTTTAACCCAGCCACATCATCTTAATGTTGGAATGTCCCAGATAGCCGGCGACGGCGACAGCAAAATCAAGGCATCAGTCGACACTGCCTCCCGTGGGGCCAGCTTGTTGCTGCCGGCCCGGAACACCGATTATAAAAGCCGCAATAGAACAGGCCGGTATTTTGTTCTGGAAGTACCTGCAGGCACCTATCAAATTGACCAATGGCGCTACAGATATTATCGCGGAGACAGTCTAAAACTGGATTCTTATCCGACGTTCACTGTCGAAGCCGGCAAGGCCACTTATATCGGTCACATCCAGGCGGTAGCCCTGAGCATGTCTTTGCGGATCGATAACGATTTTGAGAGTGATCTAGCTGAAATCAAGAAGAAATACGATCTAGCCGGAATTCCGGTCGAAAACCGTTGTTCCAATGTCAAGAACGGCTGGTGGCTTCATGAAGGGACCAAAGCCGAAGACAGTCTGGTCAAACAGATCCTGAATGAATCGTCACCTATTGTCCCCTGCCCGTAAGGCCTTTGGATTTCAAAGAGAATTCATGCCAAAAAGAAAAGGCGCCCGGAACCGAGCGCCTTTTTTTTATTTCAGCATTCAATCCTCAACCGGCAGGTTTAAACGGATCGCCACAGACCTGGCATGGGCGCCAAGGCCTTCCGTCACCGCCAAGTCCACAGCCGCCGGGCCAATGGCACGCAGGTTTTCCGCGTCACAGCCGACAAAGGTTGTGCGCTTCATGAAATCCAGAACACCAAGACCGCTGGAGAAACGCGCGCTCCGCGCCGTCGGCAGCACATGGTTGGGGCCGGCCACATAATCGCCGATGGCTTCCGGCGTGTAACGGCCCAGGAAGATCGCACCAGCATTGGTGACCTTGTTAGAAAGCGCATCCGGGTCAGACACCGCCAGTTCCAGATGCTCGGGCGCGATCCGATCGATCAGCGGCACCGCCTCATCCATATTTTCCACTACAATGACCGCACCATGGTCACGCCAGCTCTGGCCCGCTATTTCGGTGCGCGGCAGGGTTTCCAACGCTTTATCCACTGCCTGCGCCACCTGGGTGGCAAAACCCGCGTCATCGGTGATCAGGATCGATTGCGCGGAGGTATCATGCTCGGCCTGGCTCAACAGATCCATGGCGATCCAGTCGGGATCATTGGCGTGATCCGCCACCACCAAGATCTCGGATGGCCCGGCGATCATATCGATGCCCACCTGGCCGAAGACCCGGCGTTTGGCCGCCGCCACAAAGGCATTGCCCGGCCCGGTGATCTTATCAACCGGTTCGATAGTCTCGGTACCGTAAGCCAGTGCGGCCACCGCCTGCGCGCCACCAATGGCATAAACCTCGTCAATGCCGCAGATATGAGCCGCCGCCAGAACCAGGGGATTGCGCACCCCATCGGGTGTCGGCACGACCATCACCAGACGTTCGACACCGGCCACCTTGGCCGGGATCGCATTCATCAATACGGAAGAGGGATAAGCCGCCGTGCCGCCCGGCACATAAAGGCCCGCCGCCTGAACTGCGGTCCAGCGGGAGCCCAAACGCACCCCCTGCTCATCCCGGTAATCCAGATTGTCCGGCAGAGTCTTGGCATGGAATTTTTCGATCCGGTCCGCAGCCAGCTTCAGCGCCTCGATCACATGCGGCTCGCATTTATCAACCGCCGCCGCTAATTCTTCGGCACCGATCCGCATGGTTTCAGCGGTCAGTTCCAGCCGGTCAAATTTCGTAGTGTAATCCAGCACGGCCGCATCGCCGCGTTTGCGCACATCGGCGATAATGTCGGAAACGATTTTATCGACATCCTCGTCCATCTCGCGCTTGGAATTGAGCAGCGCGTCGAACTGTGCCTCGAAATCAGCGTCCTTGGTTGAGAAATTAACCGGCATTGACCACCTCCTGGAACTTCTCGATCCAGCCGCCAATTTCATCGGGCTGGGTTTTCAGCGCCGTGCGGTTGACGATCAGCCGGCTGGTGATCTGGGCGATCTCTTCGATCTCCACCAGGCCGTTTTCCTTCAAGGTGGTGCCGGTGGAGACCAAATCAACAATACGGCGGCAAAGCCCCATTTTCGGCGCCAGCTCCATCGCGCCGTTCAGCTTGATACATTCCGCCTGAACGCCCCTGGCCGCGAAATGCTTGCGGGTCACTTCCGGATATTTGGTGGCCACACGCACATGGCTCCACTGCCGGGGATCGTCTTCCTGGGACAGCGCGGTCGGCTCGGCCACCGAAATGCGGCAATGGCCGATATTAAGGTCGACCGGGGCATAGATCTCCGGATAGTCGAACTCCATCAGGACATCATTGCCGGCAACGCCCATATGGGCCGCGCCAAAGGCAACAAAGGTCGCAACATCAAAGGAGCGCACACGCACGATGGAAAGGCCCGGCACATTGGTGCCAAACTGCAGCTGGCGCGCCTTGGGGTCGTCAAAAGCGGGCTCCGGATGGATGCCGGCCTTGTCCATCAGGGGACGCAGCTGATCCAAAATCCGGCCTTTCGGTACCGCCAGTACCAGGTTGTTTTCCGCGCTCAACGCTCACTCTCCATCGGTGACAAGATAAATCCCCCGCCAAGGGGACAGAAAAGCGCGGCCTTTCTGGCACAGGATCACCTGAATTTCCAGCGGTTTTCGGATATATCTCAAGAGTTCAAAGCTCTTGTTCCATCAGAGGTTATAAATCAAGCCTCTCTTCGAAAGACCAGTCCATGAGCCAATCCCGTTCTAATAAGTGAGCCAACATAGTTTTTCTGCGGTTCACCGTTGATTTTCAAACCGTCTGTTGAAGAAACCGCACTCTGATCAAGGCGTCCTTGTCGCCGCCAGCAGGCGTTCCGCGTTGCCATGGGCGATCGCGATGGCCTGATCCTCCGGCAAGGCGGCCAGCCAGCTGCGCACCTGATCCGCATAGGCCCCCACATAGGACCAGCGTTCCGGGGTATAGGTATCGGTGCCGATCAGGAACCGATCCGGAAATTCTTCGAACAAAGCCCGCCATTCGGGCCGTACCCCGCCATCACCGGTTTCCGGGGTACGGAAGGAAAGATCCGCCCATAATTTTTTATGTTTTCCCATCATGGCCCGGATCACCTCGACCGGTTCAAAGCCCGCATGGGCCCACAGCACGCGGGCGGTCGAGTCCTGTTTGAAAATCCGGTCCACCGCGTCGGCGTCGCTATGGGCATGCAGGAAGAGGTCATGTTTCTTTGCCAGTTGAACCACGGCCCGCATCACCTGGCTGTCCGCATCCGCGCCGCTGACGTGAAATTCCCCAATGCCCAGATAATGATATTGGGCGATCCGTTCGGCCAGCATGTCCGGCACGGTTTCATCCCGAAACCAGCGGCCGAGCTCACCGCGTTTGCGATAGGGACGCAAAACCGGCACCACCAGATCGGGGGCCAACTGATAGAGCTTTTGCGTGCCCTCATCAGAAGAGGAGGAAACCAAGGCTTTCCAAAGCCCGGCGGCCCGCAGGATTTCGATCGCCTGTTCCGGCGGGGTCTCTTCCCAGGCATCATGGCTGTAATGGATATGGCCGTCGATCAAGGGCAGCTCATCAGCCGCTGTCCCAAAGCTGCTGGCCAATCCGGCTAGGAAAACCGCAGCACGCAAAACACGGTGCATAGTTTTGCTCCTACTCAGTATGGCGATTCCCACCCCGGCCTCAATAAGGCCGGAGTTTCCCCGCGGCAACAGGCCATTCAGGCTCTGCCAACAGCGGAGAAAGCCATCCATTCATGCGTCGTGGCACAGCCTGAAACGAAGATCAGCCCTGTTTCCAGACCATGGAGCGCTGGCGCAGCATCGGCCGCTCGATCAGGTCGGCATAATCCACCGCCTGACCGACAAAGTCGCGCACACTGGCATCAATCCGTTTCGAGAGATCATCCTTGCCCGCCGTTTCGGCGATGATCTCCATGGATTTCTCACCCAGGGCGGAAACCACCTCATCCGGGAACGACCGGACGGCAACGCCCTTACCCTCCACCAGCGGCTTGAGGCTGGTGATATTGTGATAGGTGAAATCAGAGAGCGTATCCATCGCACCCGCCGTCACAGCCATTTTCACAATCGCCTGCAGATCCTGGGGCAGCGCTTCATAGGTTTCCTGTTTCAGGAAAACCTCAAGCGCCGGGCCCGGCTCATGGAAGGCCGGCATGTAATAATATTTCGCGGTCTTATAAAGGCCGAAGGCCAGATCATTCCACGGACCGACCCATTCGGCGGCATCCACCGCACCCGACTGCATGGCACCGTAAATCTCGCCCGGTGGCATCATGACAACCGACACGCCCAACCGACGCATGGCCTCCCCCCCCAGACCCGCAATGCGCATCTTCAGACCTTTGAGGTCATTGAGCGAACCGATCTCGCGATTGAACCAGCCCGCAGTCTGAACCCCGCTGCTGCCGGCATAAAAGCCTTTCAGGCCAAAGCTGCCATAGGTTTCGTCCCAAAGCGCCTGACCGTCGCCAAATCGGATCCAGCTGGCCATTTCGGTGGCTGTCATACCAAAGGGCAAGGTCGTGAAATAATGGAATGCGCTGTTTTTGCCAGACCAGTAATAAGGCGTGCCATGGGCGATATCTGCCGATCCGTTCTGAACCGCGTCAAAACATTCAAACGGCGGCACCAACTCACCCCCACCATAAAGGGTCACCGTCAGGCGGCCGTCACTGGCGCTGGTGATCATGTCGGCGATGCGCTGGGCATTGACACCAACTCCCGGTGCGCCCTTGGGCCAGGGCATGACCATTTTCCATTCGATTTTATTCTTCGCGATCGCCGGTGCGGCCAGGCTGCTGGCGGCGGCACCGCCGGCGGCAAAAGCCCCGGCATTTTTCAGGAATTGGCGTCTTTTCATCTGTTGCTCTCCCACCCGGTTTCTGGAACCCATAAAACATTGATATCAATGCTATCAGCCAAGAATTTTCCCGTCACTGTAATTTATCCGGCCACCAGTTCCTCCAGGCCCAGCTCACGCCGTTTGGCCCGGGTCAGTTTGCCCGCGATGATTTTATGCGCCTGGGTGACATAGGCGCGGATTTCCTCTTCCGTCATGGCGTCCATCTCAGCCAGCTGCACCCATTTTGCGCGCGCCAGATAGGGGGCCGGGATGATATCCGGCTGTTCGATCAAAACCTGATAGGACATGTCGGAACATTTGAAGCTGATCTTCTGATCCTCGCCCGGGCCCCAATGGGAACAGATAGCAAAAATCTTGCCCCCCACTTTCCAGACCGAGGCATTGCCCCATTGAATCACATTGCTGGTTCCCGGCAGGGAGCCGCAAAATCGATCAAATTCTTCACGGATCATAATGTTTCTTCCCCCGTTAATAGCGCGGCACGATGGCGCACATAACCACCGCCAGGCCTTGTTCTTTTTCTTCAAACAGCATCACAAAGCCCAGGGTTCGGCGGCCGCTTTTGTCCTTGATGGCATGATAATAGCGCTCATGCTCCTCATTATAGGTCAGCGCCTGCCCCAGACGTTCCTCCAGCAGGGGTTTCACAGTCGCCGTTTCCGCTTCCAGGAACATATTCGGGCCCGCCGCCTGGCCGACACCCTTGAAACCAAAAAACCGGACCCGCTGACCAAATGCGAAAAGCGGATCGTTGGGAATGCGGAAATTGCCGGCTTCCTCATCCGGCCGGGCAAAGGATTCCCGGTTTGCCTCCAATTCAAAATCAACCGCCGCCGCTGTTTGTGTCCGACAGCTCACCAGATCCTCAAGCCCCCGGCTGTTCTCAACCGGCTTGGCCGTCACACAGGCGGATAACAATCCCGCCAGCGCAATTGACAGGGCCATAGGTTTGAATTTCATATATCTTTCCCCCGATGCAGGCATTCCACGCCGCGATTGTAACCGCCAACCGGAAAGGTGCAAGCCCGCCTCAGCCACCATCTGATCGAATGTGAAATACCGCCCCATTCACGCCATATTGGCATGCTATTCGCATGGTTGAACCATCTCTATCTAGACCAACCATATGGGGAACAGCCGCAGGCAGAGCGGGATCATGACAGGGCACGGCCATGAAAGAAGCAAAGCAAGAGGCGATTGAGGATATCCAGGACATCACCCCTTATGATCAATGGGGGGTGGAGCGCCGACAGGGCGACCGCCGGAAGGCAGACCGCCGGACCGGCCGCGACGATCATCTCGGCATGCGGATATATCGTCTGATCCGGACCCGGCTGCTGCATCTGGAAGAGGTGGAACGCCATCAGCCCGACCGCCGCAAATCGGATCGCCGGTCGCAAAAGCCCGGTCCATTTCCGCGCCGGGAAAGCCGCAAGCCGCTGCTGACCCAGGAAGAGATTCGATTTTTGATGAAGGGCGGGGCCGCGTAAAAATTGCATCGCCCTCCTGCCCTTATTGTCTCTCCCCCAATCATTTTCATCCTTTTGTCCGTTGGCGTCCCCCTTGCCATGAATTTATTATATCTTTTTGTTATTTAATTATTTTTTGAAGAACACCATTTCGCCAACCGTTCAAGATCCTCAAAAAAGCACCCCATAATACCGCCCATTATTACTTAATATAATTGACATCATTCTACTATAAAGAGATCCTGACCATCCCGACAAGAACAGGGATTTAAACCTGGGGTAGTTTCAGGATCGTTCCTCTTTGAGGTGCCGCCAACCATCGGCGGGCCAATGGATGCGCTTTGCCTGATCCCCGCCCCAATGTCAGAAAAAAATTGAGGGAACAAGACATATGCCATCACCCGTCATTAATGAATTCGTGCTCGACCATTCCGGCAGCGATCTTTTTGAGTTTGTCGAATTTTTCGGCACGCCGGACACCGATTACAGCCAATATACCCTGATCCAGATCGAGGGTGATGCCAGCAACAGTGTCGGCCGTATCGACAGTGTCGACACCTTGGGACAAACCAATGCCGAAGGCTTTTTCACCCTGGATTTTTCATCCAACCGGTTTGAAAACGGCACGGTGACCCTTTTGCTGGTGGAAAACTTCACCGGTTCTGTCGGGGATATGGTCAGCCTGGACCCGGACAGCGGGGCCGTCACCGGCCCCTTCTCGGCCATCGCCGATTCTGTCGCGATCCAGGACAGCGCCTCCGACACAGTCTTTTCCGACGTGGTTCTGGGTGATATGGGCGGCGCCTCGCGCCTGGTGGATGGCCAGGATACCGACAGCGCCGGTGATTTTATCGAAAATGACTATGGCGGCCACGGCCTGCCCGGCTCCACCGACAGCCATGATGCCGGTACCGCGGTCAACACCCCCAATGCCGCCAACAGCACCGATGGCAACAATGGTGGCGGCGATCCGGATTTTGTGGCGATCTACGACATCCAGGGGCTTTCCCATCAATCCGCCTATACCGGCCAGGCGGTTAAAACCAGCGGCATCGTGACCGCGGTCGACAGCAACGGCTATTACCTGCAAGACGCCTCCGGCGATGGCAATATCGGCACGTCTGACGCCATTTTCATCTTCACCGGCAGTGCCCCCACCGTGGCGGTTGGTGACGCCGTGGAGGTATCCGGCACGGTTGAGGAATATCAGCCGGGCGGTGCCTCCTCCCATAACCTGAGCATCACCCAGCTGACCAATGTCAACGGCAATGTGCTTTCTTCCGGCAATGATCTGCCCGCGGCGGTGATCCTGGGCGAAGGCGGCCGCATGGCCCCGACCGACGTTGTCGAGGATGATGCCTTTGGCAGTTATGACCCGGAAAGCGACGGCATTGATTTTTATGAAAGCCTGGAAGGCATGCGGGTCACCGTGCCCGATACCCAGGTGGTCGGCGCCACCAACCGCTATGGCGAAATCTGGACCGTGGCCGATAACGGTGACAATGCCACCGGCATGCATGAGCGAGGCGGTATCCATCTGGGCGAGACTGATACCAACCCCGAACGCATCCAGATCCAGATCGACAACACCCTGACACCGGGCGGATCGATCAATGTCAATGTCGGCGACAGCCTGGGCGATGTCACCGGCGTGATGAGCTACAGCTATGGCAATTATGAGATCCTCGCCACCGAAGCGCTCAATGCCGCAGCGGGCCTGACCGAACAGGAAATCACCAGCCTCACCGGCAATGACGACCAGATGACGGTGGCCAGCTATAATGTCTTGAACCTGGACCCGTCCGACACTGACCAGATCCAGGCCATCGCCCAGCAGATTGTCGATAATCTGCTCAACCCCGATGTCCTGGCGCTTCAGGAAGTCCAAGATAATTCCGGCGCTACCGATGATGGTACCGTGGATGCCGACCAGACCCTGCAGGCGCTTGCCGATGCGATCAAGGCGCTGGGCGGGCCGGAATACCAGTTCTTTGATATCGACCCCGAGGACAAGACCCAGGGCGGCCAGCCCGGCGGCAATATCCGGGTCGCCTATCTCTATAATCCAGAGCGGGTCACCTTGGTTGAGGATTCGGTTCAGCGGCTGGATGACCCGGCCTTCGACGGCTCGCGAATTCCGCTGCAGGCGCAGTTTGAGTTCAATGGCGAAACCGTGACCGTGATCAACAATCACCTCTCCTCAAAATTCGGCTCCACACCGATCTTTG
Source organism: Aestuariispira insulae (assembly GCF_003385955.1). Lineage (GTDB taxonomy): Bacteria > Pseudomonadota > Alphaproteobacteria > UBA8366 > Aestuariispiraceae > Aestuariispira > Aestuariispira insulae. The sequence goes on along the minus strand of NZ_QRDW01000002.1, from coordinate 69,869 downwards.
GCGACACCCAGCCCTTCATCAATGCGGGTGAAGAAGATCGCATCGCCCAGGCCCAGGCCATTAATGCCGCGGTCGATGCCATGCTGGACGACGATCCGGACGCCAAGATCGTCGTGCTGGGCGATATGAATGATTTCGATTTCTCCACCCCCATCGACCATCTTTCGGGCGAGTCAGAGGATAACCAGGTGCTCTATAACCAGATCCAGGCCCTGATCGATGCCGGGGATGACAGCGTCTATACCTATAATTATCAGGGCAGCTCGCAAAATCTGGATCATCTTCTGGTGTCGGAGAGCCTGCGCGATGTCACCGAATTTGATGTGGTCCACACCAATGTGGATTTCGCCGACGCCGCCAGCGACCATGAACCGATCCTGGCGCGGATCACCATTCCTAAGGCCGATCCCATGGTTTTGGTCGGCACACGCCGCGACGATATCCTGGAAGGCGGAGCTGCCGACGATATCATCCTTGGCAACAAGGGGGACGATCTGCTGATCGGCAATGGCGGTGCTGATTATATTGAGGGCGGCAAAGGCCGGGATGACCTGTTCGGCGGCGATGGCGACGACACCCTGATCGGCGGCAAGGGCAAAGATCTGCTGCTGGGCGGGGCCGGGGACGACCTGTTGAATGGCGGCAAAGGCAATGACACGCTCATCGGCGGAGCTGGCAATGACATACTGATCGGCGGCAAGGGCCGCGATGTCTATCTCTTTGGCTATGGCGATGGCGAGGATCTGGTGGTCAATGCCGACCGCCGGGATATCGTGCGCTTTGGCACCGGGATCACCGCAGATCAGGTCAGTTTCGCGCAGGATGGCGATAATCTGGTGGCCAGTCTGGACGGCGGCGACAGCATTACCATCGCCGACTGGTATGCGGGCAACCGACCGAACCTGAAAGCGTTCGAGCTGAATGACGGCACCCGCCTGCCGGTCACCGATGTTGGCAATCTGGTCAGCGCCATGGCGGGCTTTGCCGGCAGCCAGGCGGGCGAAGACGCCGGATATGTTTCCGAAAAAGCCGATGGGTTTTCATCGATCCTCACAGCCGGCTCGTAACTGAATAAACAAATCATGGCCGGGGCGTAACATCGCCCCGGCCAATTGTTTCCAGGAATTCGGTTGCCGGTCACTTAATCGCAAACTACCTTGATCGCGGACATATTGCTTTAAGGGATCAGGGACCATGGAAAACCGACTAAAACTGGCCGCATTGGCCCTGTCTCTGATGATAGCGGCTTGTCAGTCCCAGGTTCAGCCGACAGCAAAAACAGAGCCGTCCCCCCACCATCAGGCAGAGCTTGACCGATATGTGGAGATGTATCGAAACGATCAGTCCGAAGAGGCAGTCCAGGGCTATCTCAAGCTGGCGGAGGAAGGCTTCCCGGAAGCCATGTATGCTTTGTCCATCCATCTTAACAGCGGCCTGGGCATTGAACAAAACTCAAAGCAGGCCTTTGAATGGTCCAAAAAGGCGTTCGAGAATGGTTATAAGCCTGCCGCCGCCTTTGTCGGGGAATCCTACTATGTCGGCAACGGTGTTGTAAAAAACATCACCAAAGCTGTTCCTTACCTGACTGAAGCCGCTGATCAGGGCAACATGCATTCGATGTTCTATCTTGGCACCTATTACTACACACAGAATGATCCCGCCAATTCGGTAAAATGGACCAAGAAAGCTGCCGAGCTTGGCCATGCAAGTGCGTCAAACAATCTTGGAATTTTCTACGAAACCGGCTTTGGCATTGATCAAAGTTACCGAAAGGCACGCCGTTCCTTTATCAGAGCCGCGAGAAAAGGGGCCATAGCGTCAGCCTATTCCGTCAGCAACTTGAGCTTTGAAGGAAAAACCGGTGAACCGGACCCGATCGACTATTTGAAATGGCTCTATATCGCCATTGAGCTGCACCAGAAAAAAGACCCGTCCAGCTGGGATCGTGAACGCGAGGAGGTCCTTTCCAAAAAAGCGAAATACGAAGCTGGCGCATCACCCGCCGATCTAACAGCCGCACGGGAGGCATCAAAGGTCTGGCTGGGTTTGTATGAACACCATCTCGGCTTCACCAGCACTGGCCGTTCCTGATCTTAGCCGTCATTCCCCACCGCCTTGAAAGGCGGTCCCTCGGTCAGTTTTTCGCCCTGTAGGGCGCCAATATCCTGGCCGCCTGCCAGGGTCCAATGGCCACCGGCCGGCAGGGCCAGGCTGCGCGCCATGCTGCCGACCCGGCAGGGCGAGCCTTCGGATAGGCGGAAATCCCCGGTCAGCCAGTCGGCAAAGCCCGGTTCCTGGGATGAGGCGGAGGCAATCTCGTTATAACCATTGTCCATCAGGATGCCCGGCCAGGCTTCATGGAACACCACATCATTGCGAAAAGAAATGTCATATTCCGCCCAATCAATCGCAAAACGATCGCGAATATATTCCGGCAGGCTGGGATCGGCGGAAAGGTTGCCAAAAATTTCCGGCAGATCCTCAATGAAATGGGAATAGTCCGTGCCGCGCCGTACGAAGCGCAACGCATTATTGAAATGCTGCAATCCGGCCAGCCTGCCTTTGCGGGCATAATCGGACCGGCTGGCGATGGAATTGTGAAAGAAATAGCTGGGCTGCATCGGGGATTTCGGCGGTTTTTTGCCAAATTTGAACATGCCGCCGCCGCGGTTGGCATCATAGCCCTGCGGCCCCTGCACGGAATCGAACCAGAACCGGTTGGCAAACAGGAACAGACCGCCGCCGCCCCTGATTTCCAATGAGAGCGGTTTATGGGTGTTCCAGACCCGGTTGTTATGGAACCACCAGTTGGTGCAGGCCTGTTCCGCCTCCAGCACATTGTCGCGGATCTCGAAGAAATCACAGTCATGAATTTCCACATCCAGGCTGACATCCGGCTCATAATCGTCGTTATACATATGAAAGGCGTTAAAAGCCTGACCGATCCGGCAACGCCGCATGGCCACCCCGCCCCGGATGTTGAGGCTGCGGAAGAAATCCCCGTCAAACATCCGCCAGTCGCCCTTCACATCCACCGGCGGATAGCCGTCACCCTCCGCCCCATGCATTCGCCACCAGGGGATCTTGCGCCAGATCCGGCCCGGCACCCGGTCCTGCAACCAGCTGCAATCTTCGATCTCGATGCCATAGGTTTCCCGGCCCGTCGCGCCAATGGCAAAGGTGGCATCCAGGAAATGGCAATCCACCAACCGCACATCCCGCACACGATCCAGGAATATATGGGTGGGCCAGCTCTCCTCAAAATGAAAGCCGCGCCATTCCAGGCCGCGGCTTTCGCGTATCGTCACATGGGCCTCATCAATGAAGGGATAAAGCCCGGGGAAACTATGCTCCGGTGTCCCGTCGGGGATGGATCGCTCATTGCCCTCTTCCCGGAAATCATCGGCCGAAACCCCTGCGCCGATCACCACACCTTTTTCGGCGTCGAAGATTGTCTGTGGTGCCCCCTCCTCATGCAGGTTGCCCAGGCGAATGAACAGCGATTGTTTGTAATGGCCTTTTTCAAACCGCACATGATCACCCGGTTCGATGTTTTTCAAAACTTCGCGGGCCGTTTCCGGCGTTACCTGACGCTCCATCTTTCCCCCTATAAGAAGATCTGACTGCCGGTGACAGCATGCTGCCACCAACCAATAATGATTATAGTCGGGGGGATGGTACCACAAATACGCGAAAATTCTTCAATCAGTTACCGGGGGTAAAAATCGAGCGTACCCAGCCCGCCATACCGGCGCTTCGCTCCCCACCGAAAGGTGCATCCGCCCGTCGGCGCAGATAAAAGGCCAACATGCGGCCGGTTCTTGCCGCCAATTCCGGACAGATATCCGACAGCGAAGTCAGCACCCCTTCCAGCCATCGGCAATAATCAAGATCCCCATCGGGGCAGACCCGACTGTGGAGGTAGACATCCTGTTCGAAATAGGCCTTCAGCGCCGCCACCTGTAAAATCAAACCGCGATCGCTCAACATGGGCAGGCGCTCTGTCATGGCGGCCAAACGGTCTTGCGGCCCAAGTGCCGGATCATAGGTGGTTTCCATCAGCAAGCGAAAAACATCATGTCCAAACCCTCGCTCAATCCGCCATTCGGCGGGTCGGACATGAACAACCGGTGTATAGAGCGCCGCGGCGGCCAGCAGCCCCGGGTCCGCCTCTTTCGGGAACAGGCCGCGCATTTCGTCAAAAACATCATGATAAACACCCGGATGATGTTCCAGGTAACATGTCGCGACATAGCGCGCGTTGCGGAGCCGGTCAGCCGAACCGGCCTCCGGTGCCGGTGTCTCTGTTAAACCCATCATTGGCCGATCCTTTTTGCATGGCGGCCGGTTTTCCGGATCTATCCGGTTTTCAATTTCTAAATTCTACACGAAAAACCATGCCCATGGCCAGAAACAGCCGACAGCCAGGCCAGGACGCAATCAGCATTCACAAAGCCACGTTATCCAAATCTTCCAGGAATTGATCATACAGGGCCGGACAGGTATCGCGCAGTGACGCGGCCACGGATTCCAGCGATTGGACATAATCCCTGGCGTTGATGCCGGCCGATCGCATCAGCGACAGCTCCAGCGGCGCATATCCCCGGAGCACCGCAAGCTGTAAAATCTTCGTCCGCGCATCCATATCCCGGACCCTCGCCTTGATCGCGCGGTGGCGCCGGGCCAAATTCAGGCCCGGGTCATAGGTGGTCTCCATCAGGAGGTTGAACACATCCTTGCCATAGGTTTTTGCGATGAAATCCTCGCTGGGCATTAAATGGATCACCGGCGTATAGAGGGTCGCCGCCGTCAACAGGCCGATATCATCCTCTTCGCCGACAATGCCAGCCAGGCAATCCGCTATGTCTGGTAGCGGTTCCCGTGCAATTTCCAGAAAGCTCTCCGCATAAAATCGTGCGATGCGCAGCAACTCACGGTCATTCATATTCCCCCTCCTGACGCCGACTTCAAGGCCGTTTCGAATAATTCAGAAATTGTTGTTCAAGCTCTCTTGCATGATCATCCGGCAGCATCCGGAAACGGAACCCAGCATAGACAGGCGGCACCGGCTGTTTAGCTATCAGAGCGTCAACCTGCCTGATCACTTCTTTTCCCTCCGGCGTTCGGACACGGGCAAAATGCACCGAATTATACCGTTTCACGCCCGTAATGGATACGGTCCTTAAACCATCTCCCGCCAGGAACACCCTGGGATAATCTATCATCAGGTCAATGCGACCCTTTTGAAGCATCTCCAACAGCTTGGCACGCTCACTGACTTCCATAAGACGGTCCTCATCCTTCATGTGGGTGAAAAACTGATCCACAACCTGATTGTAGGTCCGGCCCAAGACCCGTCCGGTCAGCCCCTTCCCTGCCAGAAAAAGGTCCGTTGCCAAATGATCTTCCTTCGACAACGCACGCTCCACTGTCTCATTCCCGGTCTGGAACGCCGCCCGAAAGCCCAGGGCCCACTGCACCGGTTCACTGTAATAATAGAGTTGCGCCCGATCCGCAGTCTTTAACAAAGCAAAGCTGCAATAGAGTTCATCTGCGCCGGCCAGAAGCGCATGAGTGCGCTTCCAGGGTACGATCTGAAACCGGTGGTCATATTCGTTCATACGGTCCACGAACCAAAGTGATGTCTCATACATGAAACCGCCGCTCATGGACCCGTCGGTTTCCGTGATTGCCCCCGGCACCAACCCGGCAATCCATCGAATGACCGGTGGATCCGCTGCTGAAACCGGCCGCCCCAAAAGAATGGCAATCCCAAGAATCAGGCCAAAGACCAATTGAAAAGGGGCAAGTTTAACTTTCATCTCCATGGCACCGTCTTGTCCCCCCGGCCGCCCTTTTAAGACTAACCGACGAATGCCAATAAAGAATTAATGACTTCAGCCCGCTTCGTCAGAAGATTGAGGGTTATTATCCTCACGATAGCGCACGAATTGATCGGCCAGCGCCCTGGCATGGTCCGGCGGCAGCATGCGCAGGCGAAAAGCGGCATAGCCGGGCAAAGCCGGCTCATCCGCGATAATGCCGTCAACCCGGTCAATCACTGCCCGGCCTTCCGTCGTCATGGCACAGGCAAAATGGATGGCGTTATACGGTTTCACCCCGATCACCGATACTGTGGACAGCTTTTCCGTGCCCAGGAACATGCGCGGGTAATCGATCAGAAGATCGATCCGGTCGCGCCCCAGCATCTCCATCAGGCCCGCCTGTTCCGGCACCTCCAGCAAGCGCCCCTGGCCTTTCAATTCTTCCAGGAAGAGATCCAGCTGCGGATTATAGCTCCGCCCCAATATCCGCCCTGCCTTGCCGGTACCAGCCAGGAACTGGGCCATATCAAGCCCCTTACCCTCAATCAGGGAATGTTCCACATCTTCGTTCCCGGCCCGGTATCCGGCACGAAAACCTTGTGCCCAATGGATCGGCTCGCTGAAATGATAGAGCCTGGCGCGCGCGGCATTGCGCAGCAGGGAAAAGCCGCAATAAATCCTATCCGCATTTTGCAGCAATTGATGGGTGCGTTTCAGCGGCACCAGTTGGTAACGGTGGGTATAGCCCGGCATACGGCTGGCAAACCAGCGTACGGTTTCAAACAGGAACCCCCCGGACATCTGGCCGTTTTCTTCTATGACCGCCTCGGGGATCGGCCCGGAAATCCAATGGATGACTGGTTTGTCGGCTGCAAAGCCCTGGCCGACCGGCCCCCCGGCAACACCGCCAAACAATCCTGCAATAATCACGAATGCGATCCGCCGGAAACAGATCATGTCCCCATTCTCCGAATAAACCTACAGCCTTGAAAGAGTGCAAGAATACCAGCATTTGGCGAAGAAAGCCTTAACAGCGCCAATGGCGACTTTTCCACAGCCCCTTGCCATTCACCGCAGAAAACCTATATACCCGGCCACATCCGGTATGATGGCCGGTCTCAAGACAGTTGGAAGACGGAACATGAACTCGCTGGGAATCGACAAAGAACCAAAAGACACCCGTGTGGTCGTGGCCATGTCGGGCGGCGTTGATTCGTCTGTCACCGCGGCCCTTTTGCATGAACAGGGCTATGATGTGGTCGGCATTACCCTGCAGCTTTATGACCATGGTGAGATGATCCAGAAAACCGGGGCCTGTTGTGCCGGTCAGGATATATATGACGCGCGCAATGTTGCCGACACATTGGGCTTTCCGCATTATGTCCTGGATTATGAAAGCAAGTTCAAAGACAGTGTCATCCAGGAATTTGCTGATTCCTACGCGCGCGGTGAAACACCCATCCCCTGTGTGCGCTGTAACCAAACGGTGAAATTCCGCGATCTGTTGGCAACGGCTAAGGACCTGGGCGCTGATGTGATGGCGACCGGTCACTATGTCCAGCAGATGCAAGGACCGCTAAAGGCGGAGATGCATCGCGGTGCTGATCCGAACAAGGACCAGAGCTATTTCCTCTTTGCCACCACCCAGGAACAGCTGGATTTCCTGCGCTTTCCGCTGGGCGGCATGGAAAAGGCCGAAACCAGAGAGCATGCGGCCCGGTTCGGCCTGGAAGTGGCGGACAAGCCCGATAGCCAGGATATCTGTTTCGTACCCGACGGGTCTTATGTCTCGATCGTGGAAAAACTGCGCCCCGAAGCGGTCGAAGATGGTGAAATCGTCCATATGGACGGCACGGTTCTTGGGCGCCATAACGGCATTATCAAATATACCATCGGCCAGCGCCGGGGCCTTGGCATCGGCGGACGCATTGATGATACCGACCCGCTTTATGTGATCAAGCTGGACCCGGCAAACCAGCGCGTCATCGTCGGCCCGCGCGAGGCGCTTGCGGTGAAATCCATCCTGCTGACGGAAGTGAACTGGATCGGCGATTCGAAGCTTTCTGAAGGTTCGGTCAAGGTGATGGCAAAAGTACGCTCTTCCATGAAGCCGGTCGCCGCCAGCGTGGAAGCAACGCCGCTGGGCGATGTGAAGGTTACTTTCGATGATCCGCTCTACGGCGTATCCCCCGGCCAGGCTTGTGTTTTCTACCAGGATAACCGGATGCTGGGCGGCGGCTGGATCCTCTCACCACGTGACTGATCCCGGCATTCGTCCAGCGCGTCTTCTCGTGTGAAATGGGCACTTGAAAAAAAGTGACATTTTTATGATCTCGCCGCTTGACACCAGCCCGCCTGAGACGTAAAAACCGCCCCGCACCCGGCAGCAGGCGATTGGCCGTGCAGGGCGCACACAAACGGCGGATTAGCTCAGTGGTTAGAGCAGTGGAATCATAATCCATGTGTCCGGGGTTCAAATCCCTGATCCGCCACCAAAGCTTGAGGCCGCTCCCCGCAAGGGTTGAGCGGCCTCGCTTTTATTGATTTTCCGCTTTTACGGGCAAAACTCGCCCCGGTTGAATATTTGCCCCACTTCCCCAAACCGGTATTCCCTGTTGGTTAAATCGAACAGTTCCGGCGATAGTTGCGGAGATTTAATCGTAATAAACCCATTTATATGTTGCAGCGCGGGAAGTTATTGAATCCCGACAATGTGTTTTTTGCTGCCCTGCGAAATGAGTTTACTTAGTTTTTTTGTCGTTTGACTCCCGCATTCGCTCTGTTAACATAAAGCGCATAGGTTGTAAAAAACGCATCCGTTCTCGTTAACCCGTTTTATTGGGAGGGACCAATGGAAAAAACGCTTAACGTCACACAGATCGTTTCCACGCTGCTGGCCATTTCGGTTTTCCTCGGCCTGAGCGGTGGCCTCGTCTGGTATGCCTTGTTCGGGCTTTGAATTCCCCTGTCATTTTGCGCGAAGAGTAATCAATAGCCTTCCCGGCCGGGATTTTTCCCGGCCGTTTTTTTAGGTAATCGTCAGGCCGCCTGGCCACTCGCCCGGCGCGCCACCTTAAGGATCAACCACCAGATCCCGACCAGCATGCCCGCCGGCAGCCAGCCGCCGAACATCAGGGTCGTCTTGCGCACCTGGGCCAGATCCCGGGCGGCGATTTGTTCGGCACTGGGCTCGGCCGTGGCATTCACTTCGGCGATGATCTCCGACCACATGCTCCCCAGAGCCAGATTCAGTAAGATATTGGCAATCAGAATACCAATGAAGATCAGGAAGACCTTCTGGCCCAGGGTCGGACGGGACTGGGCAAAATACAGCGGCACCGGCGTGGCCAGCACCAGGATGAGAAACCAGATATTCACGGGACAGCGCTCCCTCTGTTCTATTTTGTTTTTTATGTTTTTTTTCATGCCGAAGGTTCCGGCCACCACAGGGTAATGACTCCCCCCTGCCTTCACCAAGGTCTAAATTGACGCAGGTCCGAAATTGCCGGGGAAAAACAAAAAAACTGATCCAAAACGCGCAATATAACGTAAGCACTTATGGAGTGCATTTATCTTGAATAATTAATCGCATAAGATGCATAAGCATTTGCAAATTATTAAGGTTTTTAGTGGGACAATGGCACTGAATTCGATAATATGGACTGATGAGTTTTAACGGGCACAGAACGGGTGAAATGTTGCAGGTAGGTTCATCACGGATCCTCGTGGTGGAGGATGACCCACTAATCCAGAGAATGATCCAGGCCGTCCTCAAGGAAGAGGGGTATCGGATCGATTTTGCCGGGGACGGTGCGGCCGCCCAAAAGCAATTCCAATTACATTCCTATGATCTGGTCTTGCTGGATCTGGGCCTGCCGGATGTATCCGGATTTGATCTGGTGCCGGTTTTTTCCAAAGTGAGTTGTGCGCTAATCGTGCTCACCGCGCGTGATACAGAATCCGATGAGGTCTTAAGCCTGGAGCTGGGTGCCGACGATTATCTGCGAAAGCCCTTTGACCACCAGGTGCTGCGCGCCCGAATCCGGAAGGCTCTGAAACGGCGGCAATCCCAATCGGACGGGGCCGAGATATCCGGTGACACGGTTACAATCGGCCCCTGGCAGTTTGATCCCGGTCGCCAGTCCCTGATAGATGACAAGGGTGAGGCAACCACACTGACCCAGACCGAATGTGATTTGCTTTCCATCCTGATACAGAATGCCGGCGCGACCCTGAGCCGCGACCAGCTGTGCGAGATGGCCCTGAAACGGGAATGGCAGCCGGGCGACAGAAGCATTGATGTTCTGATCAACCGCCTGCGCAAAAAACTGGAAGAGCAGCCCAACGATCCCAAGCATATCATCACCGTGCGCCCGGTGGGCTATCGTTTCGACAGCTCGCTATAGTGAAGAGACCTGTTGTTAATGGGGAGCGTTGGTTAACAGATCTTAATCATTGTAACGCTCGTTTACATTGTAATCTCTGGGTTTACTTTCCTTCGATAGAAATCCTCCGCCAGCCCGGCTACTGTTGTTTTACGGGTTGATGACCAATCAAATGCCCTGACAGGTCACCGGCCCACCGTCAACACGCAACATGTTGACCCTCTTTGCCGCGGCCGTTTGGGTTCCTCACCATCCCAAATCACCCAAGCCTCTAGGACCCAAAAGGCCGCGGCAAATAACTTCCCTGCACCACTGGCAGGGTCCGGCGACGCAAAAGGATATCCTCCCTCGATATCCGCGCCGGGGGGAAGGTTCTTTAAATTTTTTCACAGTTAAAATCGGGAGGATATCCTCCCTTTTTTTTTGCGCTGAAACAAAGAATTGTCTTTGGAACAATTCTTCGCTTCCTGTTCCCCCTGACGATGGTTTCAATGGCCTTTGTAACAAAGGAGCATTGATCATGGTCGAGATGATCCAGATTTACTGGCCGCAATTTCTGCTGGCCTTTGGCACCTACATCGTGGCCACCGCCAGTCCCGGCCCCGCCACATTGGCGATCATGGGCACAGCCATGCGGGCGGGACGGTCCGCCGGCCTGTCTCTTGCCGCCGGGGTGATATCCGGCTCAGTCTTCTGGGGTTCATTGGCCGCGTTCGGGCTTGGCGGATTGCTGGCCCGTTTCGAAGGCGCGTTTGAAATCATGCGGCTGTTAGGCGGCTGCTATCTTCTCTGGCTGGCCTGGAAATCCTTCCAATCGGCCAGAAAGGGCCTGCACGCCGATGCAGCCGTCGCCGGATTTAACAAAAGGGAAACCGGCCACGGTACGTTTTACCGGCGCGGCCTGGCGATCCATCTGACCAACCCCAAGGCGGTTTTATCCTGGGCTGCCATTTTCACCCTGGCCCTGCCGGCCGAGGCCCCGGCCATCCTGCCGGTTGTGATCCTTTTGGGCTGTTTCCTGCTGGGGCTGGTTATTTTTGGCGGCTATGCGCTGGTCTTTTCCACCCCGGTTATGGTGGGGGTCTATGCGCGGGCCAAATCCTGGATCGAAACGGCCCTGGGCGGCTTGTTTACCGCCGCAGGCCTGCGTCTGCTGATCACGGACTGATCAACGAATTCAATGAATTGAACAAAACAAACCCCCGGTGCAATTCCACCGGGGTTTCTCATCCTAAGACCCCGCCCTTGGCCAAGACGGGATCCGGTTTTCTTGTGAACTCAATATTTGCGGCGGGCCGCAAGGCCGGCCAGACCGACCAGGGTCAGGCCCAACATGCCGCCGAGCGGCACATCAACCGCCTCGTCCCACCAGAGACGGACATGGGAGATGCTGGGGAAATAGGATTTTCCGCCGCCATTGATGCTCTCAAAAAAGGTAAAGCTGCCGCCATTGGGATTGGCCACTTCCTGGAGCAGGAATTCACGGCCGGATTTCACGGTCAGGAAATCCACCATGCCCCGGCCCAGCGTATCAACCCAATTGCCGCCGTTGATCTTGCCCTTGCGGTCAACGGTGAAGGTGAATTGAAAGCCGTCAATCATGATGTCATTGGCATTGCCGGTGGACACATAATCAAGGTCGTAATCCATGCCGACCACATCATAGAGCGCGTCTTCAACCGCTTGCTTCTTATCATTCCCGGCACCGCGGCAGGGCAGATCCGTCGCAACAGAGCAGCTGTCGGCCAGGGCCGCATCAGCTGCCTGGGGTGCCGTCATAACCGTCAGGGCGGCAACCGCCAGCAGGGACAGGATATTCTTCATGGAGTGCAGACTTTCGATCACTGAACTAATTTTTCACCTTCTTATTAGCAAGCATAATGCCAATATGGTTAATTCATTTTATTTCAACAACTTATCAAAATACCAATCCGCGCCAAAAATGAGACCTGTAAAAGAATCAGACAGTTTCCAAAGAAGACTTACCAGCGCCAGCCGAGGCCGTCCGGCGTCGCCCCGGTCACCCCGTCCATTCGGTCCCGCAGCATCTCGGCGCTCAAGACCGCAAGCGTCCAGCCCAGATAGCCATGGCCGGCATTCAGCCAAAGATTGTCATGGCCCGGCACCCGGTCAATGGTCGGCAGGCCGTCCGGGGACATGGGGCGCAGGCCGCACCATTTCTTGGTTTCCGCGGTCCAGTCCACCAGCCCCGGGAAATTGTCATCCACCGCGCGCCGGTGGCGGGCAAAGCGCCCTTCCGGCGTGGACAGGTCAAAACCGTCAAAATGCGCATAGGATGTAACCCGCAGACGGTCACCCAGCATGGCAAAGGTGACATATTCATCCGCATCCATGCCACTGATCTGCAAGGGCGCCACTTCTTCATGCAGCGAAAGCGTCATGGAATAGCCCTTGGCCGGATTGATCGGAAACCCCACCTTCAACTGCCGCAGGGCCTGGCCCGTCCAGGGGCCCAGCGCCAGAACGAAGGCATCAGCCTCAATCTCGCCTCGGTTCGTACGCACGGCGCAAATACGCCCCCCTTCTTTGACGAAGCCCTGCAATTCATGCTCGCAAAGGATCTCCTGGCCATGCAGCAACAGCTGGATTCCCAGCTGATGGGTCAGCGCCCTGGCGTCGGCCACCCGGTCTTCCCTAACATAATAGCCGCCGACCACCGGATTGCGCCGGTCCGCCAGAGCCGGTTGCAGGCGCAGCACCTCGTCCGCCGATATGATCCGGGCATCCAACCCCTGACGGCTGACCCAATCCGCATGTTTGCGGTCTTGTTCCAAACCCGCTTCACTGCCATGCCAATAGAGCAGGCCTTTTGAATCCAATGAAACATCCAGCCCCAGCGACTGGGTCAGCGCCTCGGTTTTTTCCGTGCTTTCCAGGGACAGGCGCAAGAGCAGGCCGTTCAGCCGCTCCACCGCCTGCGGCGGACAGCGTCGCAGGAAATGCCAGATCCAGGGAAAGGATTTCCAAAGGCTTTTCAGCCGCATTTTCATGACCGGATCACGGTCCAGCCAGGATTTCAGGAAATCAATCGGGGCGCGGGGGGAATTCCAGGCCATGGAATGGCCCGGGGTCAGCAGCGAGGCGTTAGCATGGCTGGTGGCCGCCGCCATGCGCTTGCTTTGTTCCACCAAAACAATGTCATGGCCCGCTTCCGACAACATCCAGGCTGCCGTGGTGCCAACCACGCCACCGCCCAGCACGCAAATCTTCATGACGCCCCCGTCCCGTTAGCCTGCTTTTTGCCAGACTGGAATATCATGGCAGGCGGAGCAACCGAAAATCCAGCCCGGACGGGCAAATTCAGTGTCCCCGAAATCAGAACCGCCTTAAATTAGAGCCAGGGCCTTACCCGTGCCTTGTAATCCAGATATTCATCCCCGAATTTGGCCGCCAGATAGCGTTCTTCCTTTTTGATGATATGGAAATGGATCACCAGCATGGCCGGGATCACGGCTATCAACGCGCCCCAGCTGGCCCCCATCAGGGCAATGCCTTCGCAAAAGCCCGCCATGCCCAGATAGATCGGGTTGCGCGACCAGGCATAGGGGCCGGACTGGATCACCTTGGTGGTCGGCCGCCAGGGCTCCACATTGGTGCCGCTGGCCAGATGATCAAGGAAACAGACAATGATCAGCCCGAGCCAGAGACCGGCCCAGATTCCGCCAGCCCCCATCTGCCAGGCGGCGGTCATCTCACCCGTAAACCAAGGAGAATCAAACCACAATCCTGCCAGCAGGAAGGATGTAAAGATCAGCGGCGGCGGAATACGCACACCCGGCTCGTCTCGGCCATCGGGGAGAGGATTGTCCGCCATGATGATCAGCCCTCGCTCAGTTCCGGCAGCAGCACTTCCGGGAACAAGGCAATTCCGCCGTCGGTGAAATCCTTGCGCGAAAACCAGGATGCCTGGCCTTCGCCCGGAATATCAAATCGATCCTGATGATAAAGGCCCGCCTCCAACAGGGTGACCGGCGCGATAAAGAGATATTCGTGCCCGGCCGCCCCATGATGGTCATAGATGTTTTCCACCACTTTCCAGGGGCCGTCGATGCTGATCCGGCAGCCAAACTCTTCCTGGAATTCCCGATGCAGCGCCTGCTCGCGGCTTTCGCCAAACTCGATAGAGCCGCCCGGCGGGCGCACACCTTTCAGGCGGCCGTCATCATCCGGCACCTCCATGGCCAGCAGGGCATCGCCCCGCATCACCAGCCCCAAAACCTTCATACTGATCATTTCTTTTGGCCGCCAATAGGACATGCCCGTTTCCCCCGCTCTTACCATTCACACAAAACTCAAAAAAGACCCGGCCACCTGAACAGGGTGGCCGGGACATCATAACTCCAGAAAACCGAGGATCACTGGGCGGAAATGCGTCCTTCCACCTTGGGCGCGATCGTGCCTTTTTCACTGATATAGTTGATCACGGTGGTTGCCATCAACGTGGCCGCCGCCTTGTCGATCAGATGTTTGGATTCCTTGAACATCTTAAAGCCGTCACCGCCATTGGCGACATAATCATTGGTCGCCAGGGTATAGAGCTTCGCCTTGTCCAGCGGCTTGCCGCCGACCAGGATTTCACTCACCCGCTCGCCCGCCGGCTTGGCCGGGTCATATGTCATGGTCATGCCGGAATAATGGCTGAACCGGCCAGCACCATCCTCGACCTTGGAAACCGCATGCTCCACCGCCTGCCACAGCTGGTCGCCGGTCAGCTCCAGCTTGACCGTGACATTGCCAAAGGGCAGCTCGGACAAGACATCCTTGCGGGTCAGCTTATGGCCCGCATCATAGGTCTTGTCGCCCCGGATGCCGCCGCCATTGGTCATGGCCACGTCCGCTTTGGTCTCGTCTTTCAACGCATCCGCGATCAGGTTGGCAAAGTTGGATTCGGTGGAACGCACGGTGGAACGCCTTGTATCCAGCTCGGTCTCGGAGACACCGATCTCCACATTCATTTCCTGGTCCAGCTTGTTCATATGGCCATCCACGATCTTCTGGACAGTGGGCTCACCGACCACGCCACGGGTGGAGATCACCGACCAGGTCGGCAACACATCCAGCTTTTTCTTACCGCGCTTTTCGACCCATTCCACATCCAGCTGGACCACATTCAGATAATGGGCCTGGCTGCCGGCTTCGGCCAGGGTGACGTCATGCTCGACCAGGTTGACCGGAATATGATCATGGCCGCCCAACAGCAGATGAATGCCCGGCACTTCCGCCGCCAATTTCCGGTCATCGGCAAAATCGATATGGTTGATGCCGACAATGATCTCCGCGCCCTGGGCTTTGAGATCCTCTACCGCTTTCTTGGCGGTCGCGACCAGTTCCGGGAATTTGATCCCCTCGCCCGGCGAAGACAGGAAAGGGGTTTCCGGGGTGACCAGGCCGAAAAAGCCGATCTTGAACCCGCCCGCTTCCATGATGTGATAAGGCTTGGTGCCGACCGCCTGGCCGCCATCCTGGGTCAGCACGTTGGTGCCAAGCCAGGGGAAGTTGGATTCCGCAATGCGCTTGGCCGCAACCTCGGGCCCGAAATCAAATTCATGATTGCCGACCACGGCCACATCGGTGCCAACCGCATTCATCAGCTCGACCATCTGGCTGCCCTTGGTCAGGCCCGACATGAGCGACGGCGAGATCAGATCGCCGCCAAAAGTGGTGACGGAATGTTCCGCCCTGGCCCGTTCCTGCGCCAACAGGGTCATCAGGGGCGCAAAGCCGCCCTTGGCATCTTTCGGCGCGATCCGGTCAAGATCGTTGAAATGAAGGAAGGTGATCCTGGTGGGTTCGGCCATCGCCGCCGACACCATCAAGGAGGCCGCTATCACACCACCGGCAACCGCCGTGGCAGCACGTTTGAAGCTGAGTATCATATCTCTCCCCTGGGGGTTTATTTTTCTCCCGGCATCCCTCACCGGTTGCGGGATTTTACCACGATTACCGCCCGGGAAAAGGCCGAAGTGACGTAAAGGGAAAGATTCTTGACGGGGTGGACAGGAATGGGTGTGCTTTTGAACTGGTTTACAGGAAATACGATATTGATGCCCAAACAAGCATGGTGCCGAAAGCACAGAAGATGATCATAAAGATATGCAGCAACAAAAACCGCCAAATGCTGTTGATCCGCCCTTCCTGGAGATCGGCTCTCCGAATGGCATGCCCCCGCAAAACGGTCAGTATCGTCAACACGACAAGCACGCCCCCTAAAAACAGCGCGCCTAACTGCAACAACAATTAAACCTTCTCCCGCCTTCAAATGACTTTCAGTTAGAGTAAGATCTTCCTAACCTTCCCCAGCAATCGAAAAACGACTTTAGTAGAATTTTCAGGGATAAACTAAAAGCAAAATGATTTTCGCTAATTCTAATAGATCAGACTTGGGTCCAAAAAAACTGACAGAGACCGAATTTGAGTATCTTGATCGTTCCGGTACAGAAGCTGCTCAGCGTGTCCGGGATTTTCTAGAAACATGGATCAAGGAATTTCCCGAAGATGAATCAAATGAGATACGGGCTAGAATTCAATCTGGCGAACAGAGTGATTTTTCATCTGCATCATTCGAGATTTTTCTATTTTCTGTGTTCAAACAGGCAGGTTGTAAGGTTATTCATCACCCAGAATTAGAAAATGGAAGCAACAAACATCCAGATTTCCTGGTGACCTTGCCTGACGGAGAAGAAGTTTATGTCGAAGCCGTTCTGGCCTCCGACTTAACTGCAGAAGAAATAGCGGCACAGAAACGGAAAAATGTTGTACTAGAGGCGCTAGAAAACGACAAAATCCCTGACTTCTTCTTGCTTATCTCTTCAAATGGATCTTCAAACACTTCACCTCCATCAAAAAAGCTCAGAGAAAAAGTCCAAAACTGGATTAATAAACTTGATCCAGATGAATTATTGAAAGCTAACCATACACAAATCAGTGATTTTCCCCAATTGACTTGGACACACGAAGATTGGTCTCTGACCATAACTGCGCTACCAAAATCCCCAGAAAAACGAGGAAATTCAGTTAGAAACGTTGGCAGTTATTCAGATGGAGCGCGATGGGTAAACATAAGAGAACCGCTGAGAAATGCGATAAAAGACAAAGGAAAAAATATGGTAAATTGGAAAAGCCTTTGGTCATTGCTGTGAACGTGGATTCAATAACCATGGATAGTATAGACGAAATGGAGGCTCTTTTTGGTCAAGAACAATTCATCATCAACTTCCAAAATCCAAATAAACCCATAAAAGAAATGAATAGAGTTCCTAATGGAGCTTGGATAGGTCGAGACGGACCAATTTACACCAGAGTATCTGGTGCATGGGTCTTCAAAAATCTTTGTCCTTGGTCGATAACATCAAGAAGAAACTATCTTTATATGAATCCATTTGCAGCGCTCCCAGTTCCCGACTATTTGAAATGTTTCAATCACGTCATTGTGCAAGACGGTAAATATGTTTGGAAGGATGGTACATCGCTAGCCTCACACCTAAAACTCGATCCTCATTGGCCCGAGTAGAATGCACCATTGGTGCTGGGAGCACTATTCTCTTATTCACTATGAGAGGTTGGGATACGTCTTATTAACACTAGCATCAAAACACAATGCATCTGGCGAGATACTGAGGATTTCTGGGAATCGCGCTAAGTGCGCTGAAACATCCCCCTCACCCCGGCAAAAACACCCCTTTCGCCGCATGCGTCTCTTTGGCAATAAAATCCGCGACCAGGCGGATCCGGGCCAGGTCCTTCATGTCCGCATGCATGACCAGCCAGAGGCTGCGGGTCAGGCTGACCGGGCCGGTCAGGACCGGGGTCAGCGCGGCATGTTTGGTGGCCATGAAATCCGGCAGCACACAAAGGCCGACGCCATCCAATGTGGCCTGCATCTGGGCCAAAAGGTTGGAGGAGGAAAAAGCGGGGCGCAGGTCTGGCGCGATCTGGGGCAGGTAATCCAGCTCGGGCGTGAAGATCAGATCCTCGATATAGCCGATCAGGCTGTGATTATTAAGATCCCTCACCGCCTTCAGGCGCGGCGCGCCTTTCAGATAGTCTTTTGAGCCATAAAGCCGCAGGCGATAATCGGTCAGCTTGCGGAAGGTCAGGCGCCCCTCGATCGGGCGGGTCAGGCTGATGGCGATATCGGCCTCGCGCTTTGACAGCGAAAAGGCCCTGGGCATGGCGACCAGCTGGATATCCAGCCGGGTGTTTTCCCGGCAGAAATGGCCCAGCCTGGAGGCCAGGAACAGGCTGCCGAACCCGTCGGGCGCGCCGACCCGGACCGAGCCTGCGATAGCATGCAGGCTTTCCGAGACTTCCGCCTGCGCCTCCAGCGCCACCGCCTCCATCTGTTTGGCACGATTGAGGAAGCTCTCGCCCGTTTCGGTCAGGCGATAGCCGCGCGGGCTGCGCTCGAACAGTTTCGCTTCCAGGCTGGCTTCCAGCGCGTTGATATGGCGGCTTACCGTGGCATGGTCGGTGGCCAATTGCCGTGCCGCCTCGGTCAGTTTTCCGGTGCGCGCCACCGCCAGAAAGAAGCGCAGATCATTCCAGTTGAAATCCAGCATGTGTATTTCCGCACAATGATTGGGATTTCTTTCCTATATATACTGGATTTTTCGCACAATAAACTCCTGGACAGAGAATTTCAGACCTGAACAGGAGACTTCATCATGACCTATCACATCGGGCATCTCATCGGAGGCAAGCGCCAGGATGGCACCAGCGGCCGCACCGCCGACATCTTTGACCCCAATACCGGCGAGGTGCAGGGCAAGGTGGCGCTGGCCTCCACGGACGAGGTGAATGCAGCCATTGAAAATGCGGCCGTGGCCCAGCGCGGCTGGGCGGCGAAAAACCCGCAGGTGCGCGCCCGCGTGATGTTCAAATTCCTGCAACTGGTTGAACAGGACAAGGATAACCTGGCCCGCCTGCTCTCTTCCGAGCATGGCAAGACCATCCCGGATGCCCATGGCGATATCCAGCGCGGCATCGAGGTTGTGGAATTTGCCTGCGGCATCCCGCATCTGCAAAAGGGTGAGTTTTCCGAAGGCGCCGGACCCAATATCGACATGTATTCCCTGCGCCAGCCTCTTGGCGTGGTGGCGGGCATCACGCCCTTTAACTTCCCGGCCATGATCCCGATGTGGAAATTTGCCCCGGCCATCGCCTGCGGCAATGCCTTCATCATGAAACCCAGCGAGCGCGATCCCTCTGTTCCTATGCGTCTGGCGGAGCTGATGATCGAAGCGGGCCTGCCGGAAGGGGTCTTGAACGTGGTCAATGGCGACAAGGAAGCGGTCGACGCGATCCTGCACCATCCGGAAGTGAAAGCCATCGGCTTTGTCGGTTCCACCCCGATCGCGGAATATATCTATTCAACCGGCTGTGCCAACGGCAAACGGGTCCAATGTTTCGGCGGCGCGAAAAACCATATGGTGATCATGCCGGACGCGGATATCGACCGCGCGGTCGACGCCCTAGTCGGGGCCGGTTACGGGTCGGCGGGCGAGCGCTGCATGGCGATCTCGGTCGCGGTGCCGGTCGGTGAAGCCACCGCCAACCTGCTGGTGGAAAAGCTGGCCCCGCGGGTGGAAGCGCTCAAGATCGGCCCCTCCCACGATATGGAGGCTGATTATGGCCCGCTTGTCACCAAGGATGCGCTCAACCGGGTGAAAAACTATGTGGACCAGGGTGTGAATGAGGGTGCGAAGCTGGTGGTTGATGGCCGTGATTTCACCCTGCAGGGCTATGAGAGCGGCAATTTCATGGGCGGCTGCCTGTTTGACCATGTGACCCCGGACATGTCGATCTACAAGGAAGAGATCTTCGGCCCGGTCTTGTCCATCGTGCGCGCCGCCAATTACGAAGAGGCACTGCGCCTGCCCAGCGAGCATGAATATGGCAATGGCGTTGCCATCTATACCCGTGACGGTGATGCGGCACGCGATTTCACCAGCCGTGTGAATGTGGGCATGGTCGGCGTCAATGTGCCGATCCCGGTGCCGCTGGCCTATCACACCTTTGGTGGCTGGAAACGCTCCGGCTTTGGTGATCTGAACCAGCATGGCCCGGACAGCATCCGCTTTTACACCAAAACCAAAACGGTAACATCCCGCTGGCAGGGCGGCATGAAGGAAGGCGCCGAGTTTGTCATTCCGACCATGGATTGATTTGGAAACATTAAGACAAATGTCATCCCGGACTTGATCCGGGATGACGGCTTTAAAAAGATGAAACAAACGGGGATTTGCAATCATGACAACCATCGCCTTCATCGGTCTTGGCAATATGGGTGGTCCGATGGCCGCCAATCTTGTGAAAGCGGGCCATATGGTCAAAGGCTTCGATCTGTCCGAAGCCGCCCTTGAAACCGCCGCCGCCAATGGCATCGAATGCAAAAGCGCGGTTGAAACCGCCGTGCAGGATGCCGAAGTGATCGTCACCATGCTGCCTTCCGGCAAGCATCTGCTGGCTGTTTATAACCAGGTTGTGCCGCTGATCAGCACCGGAGCCTTGTTGATCGACAGCTCCACCGTTGATGTGGCCTCGGCCCGTGAGGCCCATGACCTGGCGGCGCAGGCAGGCCTGAAATCCCTGGACGCACCGGTGTCCGGCGGGGTTGGCGGAGCCGCGGCCGGCACATTGACCTTCATGGCCGGCGGTTCGGATGAGGCTTTTGCATCTGCCCTGCCCTATCTGGAGATCATGGGCGGCAAACAGGTCCATTGCGGCGACAATGGTGCCGGGCAGGCCGCCAAGATCTGCAACAACATGATCTTAGGGATCTCCATGATCGGTGTTGGTGAAGCCTTTAACCTTGCGGAAAAACTGGGCCTGAGCCATCAGGCACTATTTGATGTGGCCTCCACCTCCTCCGGCCAGTGCTGGTCGATCAATTCCTATTGCCCGGTGCCCGGCCCCGTGCCGACCAGCCCGGCCAATAACGATTACAAGCCAGGCTTTGCCACCGCCTTGATGCTCAAAGATCTGAAACTGGCCCAGGAAGCAGCAGCGTCTGTGGGCGCCAACACCCCGCTTGGCGCTCAGGCAACCCAGCTCTATGGCCTGTTTGACGCGGCCGGTCAGGGCGGCGTGGATTTCTCCGGCATCATCAACATGCTCAAAGGGGACGAATAATGTCTTATGGCGATTTTGAAACCCTGATCGTGGAAAAGGCGGACGGTGTTGCCCTGATCCGCCTGAACCGTCCCGACGTCCTGAATGCGCTCAATTCCACCGTGGCCCGTGAACTGGTTGAACTGGTCGGTCTGATCGATCGCGATCCGGAAGTGGGCTGTTCGGTGATCACCGGTTCGGAAAAAGCCTTTGCCGCAGGGGCCGATATCTCCGAGATGGAAACCAAATCCTACATGGAGATGTATGGCGAGGATTTCTTTGCCGTCTGGGAACGTTTCACGCATGCGCGCAAGCCGGTGATCGCGGCGGTCGCGGGCTATGCCCTTGGCGGCGGCTGTGAGCTGGCCATGATGTGTGATTTCATCATCGCGGCAGAGACCGCGAAGTTTGGCCAGCCGGAGATCAAGCTGGGCGTCATGCCCGGCATGGGCGGCTCGCAGCGACTCACGCGCTTTGTCGGCAAATCAGTCGCCATGGATATGTGCCTGACCGGACGGATGATGGATGCAGCCGAAGCCAAACAGACGGGCCTGGTTGCCCGCGTGGTCGCCGCCGACCAGCTGATCGAAGAGGCAAAACAGGCCGCCCGCACCATCGCCGGCTTCTCCCAGCCGATTGTCGCCATGACCAAGGAAACCGTGAACCGGTCCTATGAGATGACCTTGAGTGAGGGCATCCGGTTCGAGCGCCGTCTGTTCCACGCCATGTTCGCAACCGAAGACCAGAAAGAAGGCATGAATGCCTTCGTGGAAAAGCGTAAGGCCCAGTTCAAGGACCGGTAGGCACTTTAACCAATCCCGTCATCCCGGCCTCAGAGCCGGGATGAGGGATCAGTTGGATTCATCACACCGCCTTTGAGGCGCTCTCCCGCTTGACCGGCAGAGCTTCATTCAGGGCTTCCCCGGAAGGGAAAGCCACCTTGAACGTGCTGCCGTCACCAGGCTGGCTCTCCACCGTGATGGTACCGCCATTATTTTCCACCAGCTCCTTGCACAGGATCAGGCCAAGGCCGGTCCCGGCTTCACCCGCCGTGCCGCTGGTCGATACTTTTTCCTCAGGCTTGAACAGGCGCGCCAGTTTCTCCCCGCTCATGCCAAGGCCGGTATCTCGGATGAAAACCTCTATCATCCGGCCATCACGGCGGACACCGGCAGTGACCATGCCACCGCTTTCCGTAAATTTAATTGCATTGTTAATCAGGTTACGGATTACCGTATCCACCATCCGGGGATCAGCATAAATATGCTCCAAAGTCTCCAGATCAACGATCAGCTCGATCCCCTTGGCATCGGCCACCGGCTGAAATAGGGCGATATTCTTTTCCAGGATCGGCTCGATCCCGATAACATCCGGCTTGAATTCCACCCGGTCCATCTGCAGCCAGGACCATTCCAGCAGATTTTCCAACAGATCGAAAACCTGCTGGCCCGACTGCAGAGCATTGCCCACATAACCGGCCATTTTTTCAAACTGGCCGCCTTCCGCCTGGATCTTCATCAATTCAAGATAGCTCAGCATATTGCCGAACGGGTCTTTCAGATCATGGGCAATGATGGAGAAAAATTTATTCTTCTGCTGGTTCAACCGCTCCAGTTCATCCCGCTGCTGCTGAATTTTCTGCTCGGTATGTTTGCGCTCGGTCACATCATTGAAGACCGCGACTGTATCACCGTTATTGGTGCGGGTGCGGAAAAGCTCCACGATCCGGCCACCAGGAATATGATCCTCGATGACGGTTACGGCCTCGTCACTGTAATAGCCTTCGATCCGCTCGCGGACCAGTTCTTTTGGTTCGCCCGGCCCGTAATCCCCCCGTTCGGCCCGGAAACGAATAACCTCGATCGCCGAGGATCCGACCTCCATTAATTCGGGCGGAATGTTATAAATCTCGGCAAAGCTGGAGCTGGCCATCAGGATCTTCAAATCCCGGTCAAACATCAATATGCCGCCGGTCATGGTTTCCATAGCCAGCCGCAGCCGTTCCGCATTCAATTTCGTGGCTTTTGCGATCTCATCACGCTCTGCGACACGGCCCAGTTGCACACCAATCTGTTCCAGGGTATCTAACAGGGCCTGATCCCGCTCCACGAGCTGTTCACAGAAAATCTCTATGACCGCAACAATCCGTGCGCCGGCACGCACCGGAATGCCCACGCCCGCCCGGATGGATATTTCCGGGACGACCTGGGCACGCGGGAAATTGTCGTCCTGATGCACATCACGCAGCCAGACCGGACATCCGCTTTCCAACACCCGTCCCGGCAGGCCAATCCCGGCCCGGAATACTGTCTTGGAAGTGACTTTCTTGAATTTGAGGAATCGTTCATCAGCGCCAATTGACCAGATACCGGACGGCACAAGGCGATCCCGGTTAGCCCTGTCCACCAAATACACATGGCCGACCGGCCAATCCATTTGACGGCAGACCAGATCAACGGTTTTCTGCAGCGCCTGATTGAAATCCCTGGCTTCATTGGCCACACGAATGGCATTGCGGGTCAATTGCAACAGCAGGGATTGTTCCACCAACTCCATCTCGGCCCGCTTGGCCTCGGTCACCTCGCTGCAAATCGCGATGCATCCGCCATCCGGACAGGGGCTCAGCCGCACATCAATCGTTCGGTCTCCCGGCACTTGGTCCTCGTAATGTCTCTTTTCGCCCGACCGCCAAAACCCCAGCCGCGCTTCGGCCTGACGTTCGGGCAATCCCGAACCGTAGTCCCCGCGCCGGGCACGGAATTCAATCAATTCCCGGATATGGGTGCCAACAGTCGCCACCGGCCGCGGTAAATCATAAAGCGTCACCATGCGCCGGTTGATTGCGCGGATCACCAAATCTTCATCCACCATCAACAGGCCGCTTGGCATGTTATCCAGCGCAGCCCGCAATTGTGCCTCTTTCTCCGCCAATTCCTGTTCGGCCCGCTTACGTTCGGAAATATCAATGCAGATCACACCGGATCCGCCATATCCGCCCTCCTTGTCCAGCACCGGAAAAGCGATCATCAGGATCGCCCGGCTCAGGCCATCGGGGAAACGGATCTCCATCTCATCCACTTCCGGCGCCAGGGTCTTGGCCAACCGCCGGTCGCGCTCCTCATACCCCAGGGCGTCTTTTGCGTCATAGACATCAAATACGGTTTTCCCGATGATGCTTTCGCGCGATGTGCCGGTCCAGGTTTCAAAGCATTTATTGACGAAGAAATAGCGACCGTCCTTGTCCTTCAGAGTGACCAGTTCCGGTATATTGTCGATCAGGGATTGCAGCATGTCCCGACCGCGCTGGACCGCCGTTACATCAGTGCGCACACCAACAAACCCGCCGGTTTTTGTCCGTCTTTCGCGGGTCTGGATCGTGCGGCCGTCCCGCATCCGCTGCAAAAACGGCACATCGTCACTGGAATCAATCGCCGCCAGCCGCACCGACCCGGCATCAGGCCCCATGGCATCGGAATAGAGATTGCGCTGAACCGCCGCTTCTACCAATTCGGTGAAAGGCAGCCCGACCCGCACAACATCACTGAGTTCCGGGAAAATACGGCGATATTGTTCGTTGAAATAGGTGATCTTGCCTTGGTCATCACAGACGATGAAGGCTTCGGCCAGGGATTCGATCCCGTCGATCAGCGCCAGATACAACTCATAATCGTCTGGCGGGATAGCATGTTCGTCACCCGCTATTCCATTTGCCAGACCGTTCGAAACCCGCCTGATCCAGTTTGCTATGGCAATACGCCATCCCATGGGATTCTTCCCAAGTTGCCTGTTCCCCGCACCTCAGGTGTTTAACAGCACCTGATGAGATAGTTCTACCCCAAAGATTAGCTGAATACCAATAGCGCAGCGACCAGAACATGCCGGGACCGGACATATCTCCGAAGCGTGTTTCAGTTATCCTGTCCCGTGCCGGTCATCCATTCCGGCAAGCCGGCCAGGGAAACCGCCGCCTGTTTTTGCATCCAGCGGCGGAACAGACGCGCCGCCGGACCCGGTTCCCGGCGCTCCGGAAAAACCAGATAATAGGCATAGGGCGACTGTTTCCAGGGTTTCACCAGCGGCACCAGACGTCCCGCCGCCAGGTCTTCCGCCACCAGGGCTGAGCGGCCAAGCGACACTCCCTCACCCTGGCGGGCGGCAGCAAACATCAGATGCGCATCACTGAAACCGATGCTATCCCCGGAAAGTGGCAGATCATCCAGCTGTTCCAGGATCGTCTTTTCCTCCGAAACCCGCATCCCCGTGGGGCTGCCGCTATCGACCAGCATGGGGACCGGGACACCGGCAGTAACGACCTCCGGATGGCACACCGGCCCCAGCCATTCCGGCATCAGCCGTTCCGCTGTGACGCCGGGCCAGTCGCCCCCGCCATAGCGGATCGCCATATCGATCCTGTCCCTGGCAAATTCCGCAAAATGATCAGAGGTCAACAATTCCAGCTGAACCTTCGGATAGGCACTGCGGAAGGATCGCAGCCGAGGCATCAGCCATTCACTGGCAAAGGAGGACACAACCGATATCCGCAGGCGGTTTTCAATCCCATCCCCCATCAAACGGTCGGTCGCGGCATCCAGTTGATCCAGAAGATCGGTCAGTTCCAACAGATAGCGTTTACCCGCCTCGGTCAGGCCGATCCGGTTGGGCTGTCGCAAGACCAACGAAACCGACAACCAGTCTTCCAGCAATTTCAGCTGCTGGCTCACTGCGGAGGGTGAAACCGACAATTCCTGACTGGCTTTGGAAACGCTGCCAAGCCGCGCACAGGCTTCAAAAGCGCGGATAGAATTCAGCGGCGGCAGGTGACGGTTCCTTGACTCTAGCATTAGATTTTCTTCATCTGTTTCAGAAGTTCTAAATTTACCGCGGCGCCATTGCAACTCAAATTGATGTCAGAACCATTTTGAGTAGGAAAACCATTATTATGCAAATACACCGTTTTCAGCCCGGCATGATCGAAATGATCATCGCCATGGCGCTTTCCGGCACCATTGGGCTTTTTGTTCTGGAATCCGGCCAGTCGGCCTTTAATGCTGTTTTCTTCCGTTGCCTGTTTGGCGCGCTCGGCCTTGCCGCTTTTTGCTGGTGGCGCGGATTGCTCCGCCCCGCCTCCTTCAACCGGCGCAATGTGATCCTGGCGCTCGTTGGCGGGGTTGCGCTGGTTTCCAACTGGATTTTACTGTTTTCCTCCTTCAGCCTGGCCAGCATATCGATCAGTACCGCCGCCTATCACACACAGCCATTTTTCCTGGTGTTGCTGAGCGCGCTATTCCTGCGTGAGAAGATCGGCGGATCCAAGCTCGGTTGGCTGGCCATCGCCTTTGGCGGGCTGGTCTTGATCCTGGAATTGGACAGCGCCAGCTTCACCGGTGACATGGCCATGATCCAGGGGCTGGGCCTGGCCCTGGGCGCCGCGGTGCTTTATGCAATCGCCACTTTGGTGATCAAGCGCCAGCAGGGCATGGCCCCGCATCTGATTGCGCTGATCCAGGTTATTCTCGGCTGTTTCATGCTGGCACCCCTGGTGGATTTCCAAGCCGCTCCCCAGGATGGACGGGCCTGGGGATTCCTGGTCGGCCTGGGTCTGATCCATACCTGCATCATGTATATCCTGCTCTATTCCGCTTTCCAGAAGCTGAAAACCGCCGCCATCGCCATTCTGGCCTTTGTCTACCCGGCAGTGGCCATCCTGGTGGATTATCTGGTCTATGACCAGGATCTCAGCCTCTATCAGATGGCAGGGATCGCGCTGATCCTCATTGCCGCCGCCGGGGTCAATATGGGCTGGAAACTGTTGCCCTCTTCCCGGAAGGAGACAAATAAGACGGCTGAAGCCTGACCTTCGGCAGCCCCTCGTCTTGTTCCGTCAATTCCTTCTCATTGAGGCCGGACCTGTCCGGCCTCTTTGCTTTTCAGAAAATCCAGCAGCCAGCCGGCCACATGCCAGCGATCACAATCACCAAACAGGGTTGATTGCGCCTGGTCCGCCAGATCATCCCCAATCCGGGGCCGCCTGGTTTCCAGCAGATCATGGGCAAAGGCATGGGGGATTTCCGGATGGCATTGCATGGTGAGCACATGATCCCCGATCTTCAAGACCGCATTGGGGCAGAAATCACTGCCCGCCAGGACCAAAGCGTCGGGCGGCGGGGCCACCACCTGATCCTGATGCGTGGCAAAAACCGTGAAGCTTTCGCGGCCGTCCGGCATGCCGGGCAGCGGATGATGGACCCGGTAATCATGCAGCCCCACCGCCCAGCCCCGATCCACCTTCTCAACCTGGCCGCCAAAAGCATCGGCGATCAGCTGATGACCGAAACAGATACCCAGCAACCGCTTGCCCGCCTTGTGGGCAGATCGCAGGAAATCCTGCAGATCCGCCATCCAGGGCAGGCGTTCATAAACGCCATTGGCGCTGCCGGTCACGATATAAGCATCACAATCATCAACTTTCCCCGGCAACTCACCATCCAGAACCGCATAATCCACAAAGATGAGGCTGTCATCCAGCTCGCCGAACAATTGCTTGAACATGTCCGCATAGCGCCCGTGACGCTCCACCAGATCAGAGGTGACCCGGCCGGATTCAAGCAGACCAATACGAAAACTCATGCCTCATTCTTCTCCCACAAACTCAACCGGCCGCTGCGGTGTTTCATTCACCAGCAGAGTGAACAGATCCGGCCTGGCATAATGACCAACCACATCCAGATCGTATTTTCCCCGTACAATTTCATCTTTGTCCAGCTCTGCTGTCAAAATCGCCTCTTCATCAAAGACCGGCCCGGCCAGCACCTTGCCCAGCGGCGAGATGATGCAGCTGCCGCCGCGGATCAGTTTTGTTTCCGGGTCGTCGCCCTGGATCGGGTTATAATCCGCCGGCCCGTCACCGCGGGTAAAATACTGATGCGCGGACAGGACAAAACAGCGGCCTTCCAATGCCACCGTCTGCATCGTCGGCAACCAGACTTCCCGGTCATCTACAGTGGAGACGCAATAAAACTCCACCCCTTTCTGATACAGCGCCAGGCGCAGCTGCGGCAGATAATTTTCCCAACAAATCGCCCCGCCCAACACACCAAGCCCGGTTTTTGGGGCCACAATGCCGGTGCCGTCGCCAAATCCCCAAACCACCCGTTCCAGGGCAGTCGGCATCACCTTGCGGTGTTTGCCGATCAAATGGCCTGCTGCATCGTAATAGAGCTGGGCGCAATGCATGGTGGCGCCGTCGCGTTCCACCACGCCGACCACCAGATGTACCCCGGCATTGGCCGCTATCTCGCTGATCCTATCCGCATCCGGTCCCGGCACGGCTATGGATTGCTCAAAATAGCGCCGAAAATCGTCACGGCCTTCGTCCGAACGCATGCCCAGCCGGACACCGAAATCCAGGCCTTTGGGATAGCCGCCGATAAAGGCCTCCGGCAAAACCACAAGCTCTGCCCCTTGCTTTGCCGCGTCATGCACCAGATCGGCCAGTTTCTGGAAGGTTCTTTCCTTATCAAACAGGCATGTACCCGCCTGGATCACCGCTCCGGTTACAATGGTCATGTCATTCTCCCTCGCAAAACCACCCGTTATTGATCTTTATTCTACAATTTGTTTTTCAATCCGATGAAGAGAGTTATTATCGCCTTACTATTAACTTTTTGTCCTTAATAGAGACCATGTGGAGCCAACGAAACATCAGCGCCTTTGTTGCGGTCGCCGAACAAGGCAATTTCGCCGCCGCCGCCCATAAACTGGGCCTGTCCACCTCAGCCACCAGCAAGGCCATTGCCCGGTTGGAGGAAGGCATGGGGGTAAAGCTGTTTCACCGCACCACACGGTCGGTCAGCATGACCGCCGAGGGAGAGCGCTTTTATGACGGGGCCAGACGGCTGCTGGATGAATTTTCCACCCTCGCCCGAGAAATATCGGACCAACGCGAGCACCCCCACGGGCGGCTCTCCATCTCGGCACCTGCCGCCTATAACCGGCCCTGGCTGACCCGGCTGATTTCCGGCTTTGCATTGGAAAACCCGGAAATATCAATCGAACTGACCTATGACGAGCGCGAGATTGATCTGGCCGCCGAGGGAGTTGATGTGGCGATCCGCGCGATCCGGGTCTTTGGTGCGACACCGAAAACAAACCTGATTTCCCGGCAGCTGCTGGTCGACCCGCTGGTCACTTGTGCAGCCCCCGATTATCTGGAACGCCATGGCATCCCGCAGACGGTCGAGGATCTGGAACATCATGCCTGTCTTAATTTCCGCAACCCGCGCACCGGCCAGCATATGCCCTGGACCTTCACCATCAACGGCCAGGTGGAAAAATGCCGCTTCAAGGGCCCGATGACCATCAATGACGGGGAAGAGATCACCCATGCGGCCGAAACCGGCCTGGGCATCGCTCAACAGCCCAGCCTGGCTGTGCGCAAGAGCTTGGAGGCCGGGCGTCTGGTGGAAATTCTTAGCCCCTTCCGTCCGACCGGCACGCCGATGCTGCTGGTCTGGCTGGACCGGAGGCTGGTTTCGCCCCGGATCCGCGCCTTTGTCGATTACATGGTGCGAGAAACGGCTACCGTTCGCGATTAAAGCGAGATCGGGCGTATTTTTTCCAGAATATCAAACAGATCCTCAAATCCGCCCTGAAACGTCTCGATCAATCGCTTCGATCGGAAGGCGGTTTTCTCCACATCCACATCAAACGGCCTTTTTGCATATTCCACCGCCAGCAGGAAATTGCCGTTCACAAAGGCCCCGCGCACGGATTTGACCCCGCTTTTATGGCGGATCGCCACCAAACCCGACACCACGTCATCGGGCAGCAGCTGACCCGCCTCCGCAGGGTCCGTGCCCAGGGTCTGATAGATCCGGGTGAAGCCGCTGTTGGGGTGGTCCTGCTCCTTATATTCGCGAAAATCGGCAGAGAGCGAGTCCAGCCTGACCGATCGATCCAGGATCACTGTACGCCCTTCGAAGCGCCGCCCCGCCGACAAACGGAACAACACACCATAATAGCGACGGTCCCGCAGCCGCCTGGTCACCCCCAATTCCGTGAGCGCCAATTCCACACATTCGAAATCAACCCCATCATAGGTCCCATAAATCCGGTTGCGTAGGTCATGGCCGTCATAATCCGGCACCAACCCCTGTTTCTGATAGCCATAAAGATGGAAATCATCCGGGCGACGCTCAAAACCGAGCTTCATGAAATAACAAAGCGGCCCCAACATTTCCGCCTGGACATCACCTTCAAAGGCTTTGGTCAGATACCGCTTGGCCAGCCAAGCACAGATGAATCCGGCCAGTCCGCCCGTCAGGGTGAAAATTGAAATGACTTCAAGCAGTGTCTCACGTCCCTGGGCAACCCAGACCGCCAGCGCCAGGCCCGCCGCCCACCCCAGCAACGCTGCCTTCCTCCGCCTGTCCAGCCAGGCTCGCCGGTCCGGTTCCAACTTGCGCAGCCGCCCGGACAGTTGCTCCTGGACGAAATGCGCAAACCCCGGGAACCGGCGTTCCAGCAAACTGTCGATCACGACCCCACTCACAGTTTCAATGCTCCTTCGGACAAGCCATCCCATGCCAGCATTCGCTGTCCCAACACCACATATAGGAAAAAGCTTCGGTTCTCTGGATTGAACCCGGACAATACTCCCGTTGACCGGCATTCTCTTTCCTAGATATTCATTTTCAAGACCAATGAAAAGGACCGGGACCATGCCGATCGCCGATATTCTGACTTCATGCTGGTGGCGTGCCTATTGGTAATGTCACCCGTTCCCAAGGACATGCTGTTCACAACGACCCTGCCGACTTCTGACCGGGATCATTTTTATCGGTTTTGGCGCAAAACCTGTCCTACTGCGGGCCTAAGCCCCGCCGGAAACCCGCAATTGACCTCAAAACGGTAATATACTACGCTACTGGATTGTGGCTAAGACACCTTATTCAGGTGAGTGTGGGGAATGACCGACTATATTTATCAGTCGGGCGATAGTGCAGAGCAAATCGCTTGCAAATTGCTTATGGGAATTGCCGAAGCGGAAGGACGCTGTCTCCGGACCGCTCTGGACAATGGGCCGGTCTGCCCGGAAGACGCCGCCTGGATCCGGCACACATTCCAGCAATGTCTTGAGATTGCCAGCGGCCTCCTTGTTGCGGACGCATGATGCCTCTCATTCCGATCGGCTCAAAAGCTCTTCTTCCCAAAGGCGCCAAAACTCTTCTTCGCGCCCTTCCAGCATGAACCATTCCGAATTGATGTCCCGGAATTCCTGGCTGGACCGAAGATCGACAAGAGCTTTGTTCACAGCGGCGATCACCCGTCGACCTTTTTCCGAGTTATTGCAGGCTACCGCCCCCAATCCGTGAGGTGTTTCATGGTCCGCCAGCGGCACAAAGACGAACCTGTCAGGCGTTTTCAGCAAACGCGCCGCATATTCCATCATGAAGGAATAGTCGACCATATAGTCGATCCGGCCCCGGCTTAACAGCCGGTATTGGTTTGCGGTCGCGTCCTTATTGCCGCCGCTCATCAACACATGATCGGCTTCCTGGTAATCCAGAAGGATCGGATCCAGGGCTGGTCCGTAAACCCGCCCCCGATCCAGCCCGAGACGAAGGGAGCCATCACCAATAACATCGGAAAGATAGATCTTCTCCCCGCCTGGCAACCTATCACGGGTTTCCTTCAGCATGACCAGACCATGCCAATAAAAAAGATAGATCGGCGCAGACCAGATAGTATCCGTATGGGGTTCGCCGGTTTCCGGATCGATCCATTCGTAGAACCCTGCCGAAAAACAGGTTTCCTCTTCGCCAAACAGCTCGCGGACCACCCTGGGAACGCTGGTAAATTTCTCCTGATGCTGAAAACCGGGCAAAGCGGCTTTCAACAGTTTTTCCATTCGGTCTGAATATCCTGTGCCTTTTTCAGGACCTTCCTTGATCCAGCTCGGCACCCATTCCGCCGCCAGCCAGACAATCTTTTGTTTCTCGGCTTCTTCCCCCCGAACAGAGGCACTTGCCGACAGTATCGCAATCAGGGATGACAGCAGGACCGGGATTAATCTTGTCTTCATGCTTCCATCCTAATCCAGTTTCCCCGGCAAAGCGAAGCCCTCCGGACGTCAGGATATTTTTTCTTCTTCGATCATGCCATCAATCTCCGGCCTGGGCGACTGTTCCTGGCTGGCAATTTCCTGCCGTCCCACCTGCCGTTCCCGGTAGAAGGTATAAATCCCGGCCAGCACCACGATGGCACTGCCGATGATGGTCCAGACATCCGGAATATCACCAAAAACGAAAATCCCCAGCAACATCGCCCAGATCAGAACCGTATAACGGAAGGGTGAAGAAAAGCTGATCTCACCGATACGCATGGTCATGATCGATGTCTGATAACCGAAGATAATGAAGACCGCCGCACCGAGAAGCTGGACCAGGGCCGGGGTCGTCACCGGCTGCCAGCTTTCAGTCGGCAGCATGACCGCGCCAAAGACCGTGACAATGATCGTGGTCAGGAAGGAAACATAAAGGGATGGCACGTTGCGGGACAAACGGCTGGTGGCGAGATCACGCAGCACCACACAAAAAACGGCGCCCAGCGCCCAGAGCGAATAGTCGTTAAACCCTTCCGCCCCCGGCCGCACAATCACCAGAACACCAACAAATCCGGCCAGGATCGCACCATAGCGACGCCAGCCGACCGGCTCGCCCAGAAAAATCGCCGCCGCCAGGGTTATCGCCAGGGGCAGCGCCTGCATGATCGCGGTTGCATTGGCCAGCGGCATATTGAAAAGCGCAGTCAGGAAACAGAGGGTCGCGCCCACCTCCCCCATGAGGCGCAGGGCGACCACGCCCCAATCCCGCCGGTCAAAGCGATAAAAAAGCTGTTTTTTATACCAGGCAAAAATCCCGACCAGAACAACGGTCATTACGCCACGCAAAAAGATCGTTTGGAACAGGCTGAGGTGATCCGCGGCCATTTTGACCATGGTATCATTAAGCACGAAGGCCAGCATGCTGACCGCCATCAATAGCGCACCCTTGATATTGTCGGAAATCCCGCCCATTACTTCGACCCTGCCCAATTGGTGAAATTAATTTTTTACCGGTTTCAGCAGGTTAAACGGCCCGGCCCCTCCTGTTCAACAAGAGACTGATCCCGATTGCCGCATCGCCGGGCACAGATCTTTTGCCGGCCGGTTGTTCAAATTCGTTCCAGTCGGCGCAACTCTACCGCGACGGTCACCTCCAGCCGCTCCAACCCGGCCAGGGCCGCCGCACCGGCCTCTCCCATCCGGTGGGCATGGGGGGTCATGGAAACCAGGCTGGCAATAAGCTCCATGCCATCCAGCAGAACCTGCCGGGAAACAATCTCCGAAGCTTCCAGGCGATACCCGGCATCAAAGGCTCCATCCAGTGCCGGGGCATCATGATAGCGCACATCCTCATAGATGATTTCGCGCAGTTCCTTCAAATGATCACGTGCAGGATCAATCATTACCACCTGCTGGCCGGGCCGCTGCAGTTCAGCCCAATGAGACCAGACGGGAAAACCGAACAGACAGGCGATCATGTCAATATCACCGGCCCGGACAGGCAGGCGACGGTTGGTCGCCACCAGCCAGCACAGGGGCTTATAGCGCTTGGCCGCCGCGCGCACCGCCCATTTGGAAATATCGAGCCCGATGCAATTGGCCACCCCCGGTTCCAGATGCTTTGAAACCTGCCCCAAATAATACCCTTCGCCGCATCCGGCATCGAGCAGATTAATAGGTCGTTCGACCCGCCCGGCATGCTGAGCCGCAACCCCGGCCAAGGCATCTGCCACATGCGCAAAAGCACCGCTTTCCAACGTCTTGCGGCGGGCCTGGACCATTTCCTTACTGTCGCCCGGATCCCTGGAATTCTTGAACTGGACCGGCAGAAGGTTGGCATAACCTTCTTTGGCGACATCAAACCGGTGCCCTTCCCCGCAGGCAAGCGATCCGCCGTCCAGGCAAAGGCTGCTGCCATCGATGGGACAGGCGAGTGGGAAATCAAACTGGTGGTCGGGAATGGCCAAGCTGCGGCTCCGGTCAGGGTTCCTGTTTCCGGGCCTTTATAGGCAGCGCATCAGCGCGTGGCAATGGCCGCCGCCGCCCCCCCCATAACACCGGCGCTCACTCGATTGGCAATTCTCATCGCGCGCGGATTTTTCAGCATCAGACGCGCCCGGGCCGCCACAATCACATAGGCGCAATCCACCGCAATCAGGACCAGCAACATGGTGAAGGTCAACTCGACCCAACCGATCAGACTGATTGCCTGAAGATCGATGATGGTCGGCAACAGCGCCAGATAGAAAACCATGATTTTCGGATTGCCCAAAGTCACGGCCATGCCCGCCAGGAACATGCGCAGCCCGTCCCGCCCCCTGGGCGCGTCTTCTGCCGTGGGTTCTGCGCTGACCGGGGCGGTCCACATGCGCCAGGCCAGATAGATCAGATAGGCCACCCCGCAATATTTCAGAATCTGGAACGCCCAATAAAACGTGTCCATCAACACCACCAACCCCGCCACTGCGCATGTGAGCCAGATCGCCTCACCCAGCCACATAGCGGCCAGAAAAGGCATGACATCTCGCCAGCCCTTGACCAGGACACGGGTCACCAGGGCGGCGATGCTGGGGCCGGGTGATCCGGCGGATACCAGGAGGGCCAGGGCAAAAATGAGTAGGGGTGTGAATTCCATGAGAGGTTCCGTGAAGTCTTTGAATAGACCCCACAATAGCCGGATCGACCTCCCCTTCATCAGGGCCATTTTCCACGGATGAACAGGGCCAATGAGAATTGCTGGTCTCACAGCCAATCACATGGATGTGAGAAGTCCGAGAGGAATTGCCGCAAAAGTGGGGGATCAGCCCCGTCTGTTCTTTAGTTTCATTCCAATAACTTTAAATTCACCCAAAGAAACAAAGCCTTGCCCCCTGTAAGGCATTTTATGGAAAAACTACGCGAAATCTCCCGCATTTCGGCGTGAAACAGCGTCTTGTTTAACTTATTGCCCAGTTATCCACCTAATCATTAGCCTTCTCTTAAAACGGGAGCGGCAGTTTCACAGGCTTGGTTAATTCATGTGGAATTGTCGTCTTTGCTGGAGCTTGGGGCAGGAAACAAGTTAGAGCAAGGAGCCCAGACCATGGCACGTCCAACAGACATTAAGCCTGGCCCATTCCCTGGCAGTGATATTGCGGGTTCGGACCTTATTGACGAAGACATTCTCCCGTCGGATTTGGGATCGGATATCCTATCTGACGAATTCCCCCCCGATTCAAGCGGCGACGCCTCTTATGTAGGTGCCGGGGCCGCGTCCGGCACGACAGAAGGTGGTGGCAGCTATTCTGACGAGGATGATGAATCTGGCGATGATGGCACAGAAAGTTCCGGCGGCGACATTTCCGCCGGCGGTGACGATAGCCCCACCTATGCCAGTGCGCCAGGACGTTCCGGTGACGCGCCAGGCCGTGGCCGCGGCCGGTCCGAACGCGATGAAGGCCTTGGGCGTGATTCTTCTGACAGCAGCCCTGCAGCTCCACCGGCAGCCGTTTCCGACGGGACGGAAACCGGCACGGGTGACGAAGATGTGCTGGCGGATTCTCCCACAACCGACCCAGTCTCTTTCGTGGATGAAGTGATTGAAGAGCCCGATCGTGGCAAGCCCGACCGCCCCTCCCCCTCTGATTACACAACCCGTGCCGACAGCCGGGTCACCGGCAAAGGCCAGGATGAGGTGATCGCGGGCGATGACGGTGTCGATATCATCAGCGGTAAGAAAGGCGATGATGATGTCAGCGGCGGCGGCAATGATGACTGGCTGCGCGGCGGCCATGGCGACGACACGCTTGATGGCGGCGCTGGTGAAGATGTGGTGGATGGGGAGAAGGGCGACGACCGGCTCATTTACACAATGTCTGAAAATACAGGCAATCTGGATTGGTATGACGGCGGCAAAGGTTCTGACACCCTGGTCCTGCGGCTGACCCAGGAAGAATACGAAACCTATCAGGAGGAACTGGCGGACCTGGAAGCCTGGATCGCGGAAAATGCCGACGTTAAGAACTCGTCCGGCCATGCCTTCAACGACGCCAGCGACCGGGGCGGCCAACATCCAGTCTATGAAACCTCCTTCGGCCTGAACGTCCGAAACCTGGAGCATATGGAAATTGAAATCCTGGATCCGCCGGAACCCGAACCGGAGCCAGAGCCTGAGCCAGAGCCTGAACCGGTTGATGTCATCGAGGTGGATCTGGGCGACAGCAATGGCGAAACCGTCCCCATCTCTGTAACCCTGTCAGCAGATTCAACTGTGACCGTTTCCGTCGATGTTACCGTCACCGAACTGCCCGACAAATTTGACGTCTTCATGGTCCAGGATCTGTCCGGATCCTTCTGGGACGATCTGCCCAATGTGCAAGAACAGTTCCCGGGCATCATCGAAAGCCTGTCGGCGGAATATGACGCCGCGTTTGGGGTCGGCAGCTTCGTGGACAAACCCGTTGAACCGTTCGGCAGCGAGACCTATGGGGATTATGTCTATCAGACCCATCAGGCGGTCACGACAGATATTGATGCCTCAACACAGAGTCTGATGGACCTGTTCACCAATTACGGCGCGGATTGGCACGAAGCCCAATTGGAAGCGCTGGTGCAGGTTGCCCTGCGCGGGGAAGAAATCGGCTTCCGCGACGGCGCCCAAAAGTTTGTGGTACTGGCAACAGACGCCCCCTTCCATCAGGCAGGCGACTATGCCGACGCCGCGCCCAATGATCTGGACACCGATCTGGAGGATGAGGATTATCCCGATCCCGCCGATGTGGGCGCGCTTCTGGAAGCGGCAGGCATCGTACCGGTATTCGCCGTGACCGCAGACCAGATCGACACCTATCAGGAACTGGTGGACAGCTGGGGTTTTGGCACCGTGACGGAGCTTGCCTCCGACAGCTCCAACATCACCGACGCGATCACCAGCGGCCTCAAGGATGCCACGGTCGATCTGACCCTGGATATCACTGACGATGATTTCGGCTATGTCGCAGGCGTCACCCCGTCGGTTTATGAAGATGCCGGGCCGGGTGATTATACCTTTGATATCACGCTGGAATTGCCCGAAGGGCTGGATAGTTACGAAAATGACAGCCTCAGCGTATCGATCCCGGGTTATGGCGATATCGCCCTCGATATCACCATCGAGTCCGTTGATGTGGAGGGTAGTGCCTCCGGCGATATCCTGATTGGGGATGCCTTGCCCAACGATATCTACGGCGGCACCGGCAATGACGAAATTCATGGTGAAGGCGGCGACGACGTCATTGAAGGCGGCGGTGGCAGCGACATCATCTGGGGCGGAGAAGGCAGTGATACCTTCGTCTTTAGTGATGGCGACGGCAATGATCGCATCTTTGACTTTAACGCTGATGAAGATCGCGTGGATCTGCGAAACGTCGCCTCGGTCAGCAATTTCAGCGAAGTGATTGCCGGCGCAATCGAGACCGATACCCGGGTCATCCTTGATTTCGGAACCGGGGAAACAGTTTCCCTCTATGGGGTTCAAACGGATGACCTGACGGAAGACAACTTCATCTTCTGATTTCATGGCAAACCGGCGATGGCACATCCATCGCCGGTTCGTTTTTCAGACCAATTCAAACGGGGACATCGGGAAATGACCAATAATAATGAGACCCAAATCCAGAATGACAACCGTCTGACAGCCACTATTAGCCGCTGCCGCAAAGGCCTTTTTGCCATTACCGCCTTCAGTTTCGGAATCAACCTGCTGATGCTTGCTGCACCGCTTTATATGCTCCAGGTTTTTGACCGGGTACTTGGTGGCGGCAGTGTTGAGACCCTGACCTATCTCACCCTGATTGTCGTGATCGCCTTTGTTGCCATGGCCTGCCTGGAATTTTTACGCAGCCGAATGATGATCTCCATCGGCACCTGGCTGGAACGCAAGCTTTCAGATGTTACCCTGGAACGCCATATCAATATAGCGGCGGCAACGGCGAGCGGCCGGAATGCCCAGGGGCTTCGGGATATTGCCATCATCCGTAATTTCCTGACCGGTCCGACCGTGTTTCCCATGCTGGACGCCCCTTGGATGCCGGTTTTCCTGGCGGTGATTTTTCTTTTGCATCCCCTGCTCGGTTTCATGGCTGTGGGCGGTGCCGTCATGCTGATCCTGTTGGCCTTGCTGAATAACTGGCTGACCGATGAGCCCATGAAAAATTCCAGCGCCTATTCCATCACCGGTCTGCATAATGCGGAAACCGCAGTGCGCCATGCCGACACCATCGTCTCCATGGGATTTGCCGGCAATCTGGTACAGCGCTGGGCCCGGACCAATGAAGCGGCGTTGAAGGATATGGCCGTGGCCAGCAGCCGGTCCGGCCTGGTGGCGGCACTATCCAAATTCTCCCGGCTTGCCTTACAGATCTCGATGACCGGGGCTGGCGCCTGGCTGGTGCTGGGCGGTGAGCTGACTGCCGGGGGCATGATCGCCTCCTCCATCCTGCTGGGCAAAGCGCTTGGCCCGGCGGACCAGGCGATATCCTTCTGGAAGGCAGCCGTCGCGGCAAAAGGTGCGTACCAGCGCTTGAAAGCCCTGCTCAGCCCCATTCCCGTCCTGGATGCAGAGATCATGGAACTGCCCGCGCCAGAGGGCCGTGTGGATGTGGAAAGCCTCTATTATGCCCATGAAGGATGCGAATCCCTGCTGAAAAACATCAGCTTTTCCCTGAAAGCCGGGGAAAGTCTGGGCATTGCCGGACCGACCGCAGTCGGCAAAACTACCCTGGCCCGGCTGATGGTCGGCCTGACCCACCCGCAGGCAGGGCATGTCCGGCTGGATAGCGCCGATATGGCGCAATGGCCCGCAGACACGTTGGGCCAGCATATCGGGTATCTCCCGCAGGAGGTCGTCCTGTTTGAGGGCACGGTGCGCGAAAACATCGCCCGTTTTGGCGACGCGGACGCAGCCCAGGTGGTGAAAGCCGCCCAGCGCGCCCAGGTTCATGACATGATCCTGCATCTGCCCCAGGGCTATGAAACCCAGATCGGTGCCGGCGGTGCCGCCCTGTCCGGCGGTCAGCGCCAGCGTATCGCCCTGGCCCGGGCCCTGTTTGGCGACCCCCATCTGGTGATTTTGGATGAACCGAATGCCAGCCTGGATTTCAAGGGGGATGCCGCCCTGATCCGATCCCTGAAGACCCTCAAGGATGAAACGATCACCACTGTGGTCATCACGCACCGACCCAGCATCCTGCGCCATGTGGACAGGATCATGGTGCTGCATGCCGACGGCCATGCCGAAACCGGCGCCCGCAACGACATGCTCCAAAAGATTACCGAACCTGAAAATCGCAAGCATCTTGGCATGCTGCGGGAGGTGAAAAATGACTGATACCCCGACTCTTCAAAAACCGGATGCTCCCGCGATCACCCGGCCCGCCCTTGCCGGCGCGGCGGTCACCGCCCTTTTCTTTGGCGGTCTGATTGCATGGTCATCCCTGGCGCCACTGGACAGTGCCGCCGTGGCGCCGGGTAAGATTGTCGTCGAAGGCCAGCGCAAGACCGTGCAGCATTTGGAAGGCGGCATCATTGCCGAAATTCTGGTCCGTGATGGCGATTATGTGGAAGAGGGCCGTCCCCTGGTCCGGTTGGATGATACCAAGGCCAAAGCCATGCTGGGCCTGTTATCGGGCCGCAGAATGGAGGCCCTGGCCGTGGAAGCCAGGCTTCGGGCCGAGCGCGACAGCCTCGGACAAATCCGTTTCCCCGACGATTTGCTCAAACTTGCCAGTGATCCGACCATCGCCGATATCGTTCAGAACCAGAAAATCATTTTCCAGTCCCGCCAGGCCTCACTGAAAGGCCAGATAGCCATCCTGCGGCAGCGTAATGCCCAATACCGCGAGGAAATCAAGGGCATCCAAGGGCAAATGGCCGCCGAGACCCGCCAGTTGGAATTGATCGATCGTGAGATCAAGAATGTGCAAAGCATGGTGGACAAAGGCCTGGCCCGGGTGCCGCGCCTGCTGCAGTTGCAGCGCCAGGCCGCCCAGATCCTGGGCAGCAAGAATATGCATCATGCCCAGATCGCCCGCGCCCAGCAAAGCATCGGGGAAACCGACCTTCGCATCACCGAGCTTTCCAATCAGAGCGTTAAGGAGGTGATGGAGCAGCTAAAGCTCACCCAGGCGGAATTGCGGGACCTGAATGAGCGCATTCATGCTTCCCTGGATGTTCTGGAGCGCACCGAGGTTCGCGCGCCCATTTCCGGGACCGTGGTCGGGCTGCAGATCCATTCCAAAAACGGTGTCGTGGCACCGGGCAGCAACCTGATGGATATCGTCCCCAACCAGGGGAACCTGATCATTCAGGCCCGGATCGCGCCCAAGGATATCGACATTGTCCGGATCGGCCAGAATGCCCAGGTCCGCATATCGGCCTTCAACCAGCGCACCGCAAAGCCGCTGGACGCGCAACTGCTTTCCATCTCCGCCGACCGGCTGGTTGATGAAAAAACGGGCGAGGAATTTTATCAGGCGGAATTGTCCCTGCTGAAAACAGATGACAGCATTGCAACAGTGGAACTGGTGCCGGGCATGGAGGCGGAAACCTTCATTCATGCCGGACGGAAAACAATGCTGGAATATCTGTTTGAACCGATCAGCAAAGGGTTTAACCGCGCCTTCCGGGAAAGCTGAACCAATTGATTGCTTTACGCTTTCTATTCCTCAATACTCCCCCGGCAATTTAATCTGCCGGGGGAAATCTTTGAATGACCGTTGATTTTGACGCCACCGTCTTGGCCTGCCTGGAAAGGATGGGGCTCGAGCTGCCGGAACCAAGCGCGCCAGCAGGCTCCTATCTGCCTGCCGCCCGTTCCGGCAATTTGCTGTTCCTGTCGGCCCAGATGCCGATCCAGGATGGCAAGGTGGTTTATCCCGGGCGGGTCGGCCTGGACCTGACCCCGGAAGAAGGTTACGCGGCGGCCAAGATCGCAGGCCTGAACACATTGGCGCGCATCCGGGCCGAACTGGGGGACTTCAACGCGCTCAAACAGATTGTCCGGATTGACGGCCATGTGGCCAGCGCCGACGATTTTTTTGATCAGCCAGGCGTTATCGACGGTGTTTCCGATCTGTTCAACGCGGTTTTGGACGATCGCGCCGGCCATGCCCGCACCGCTTTCGGCCCCCGGATCCTGCCGAAAAACATCTCGATTGAACTGGCCGTCATTGCTGAAATTCAGGACTAAAAAATGAAAACAATAACTACCCTCTTTTTTCTTCTGCTGGGTTTATCCGCATGCCAGAGCCAGAACAAATCAGTTACCCAAACAGGTCTGGTGCATAGAGCTGTCGAAGAGGTGTGCCTGCCCTACCTAAACGGAGATGCTGATGATCCTGTCTGGTTTTCCGAACTTGCCGGCAAATTCGTTCAAGATGATTTGGCATTGACGGGCAGTGAAAAAAACGCGGACGAATTTCGATCCGCCGACTTTGCCCAGGAAGGCGATGGTTTTTTCATCATGAGCAACCGCGATTTAGACACCAACTGCGCGATGGAATCCCATCGCATGGATCCGAATTTCAAAAGCGTCATGATCAACAGCTTTAATCTGGATTTTATCCGCCGTTGTGATTCCTCCCCTTTTTTTCAATCCGGGAACCACCCGGACATGATCTTTGTTTTGGAAGATACCGATAAACAGGGTGTAGCGATTTTGCCAACTGATGGAAGACCGGCGCGGGAATATGCAAATTACATTTGCGAAGCATTCTAACGCCGGTTACCGCCCCAAACCATAACGCTTCAGTTTCTGCGCAACGGTGGTGTGGGAAACCCCTAGCCGGTCCGCCAGTTTTCGCGAACTGGGGTATTTCGGATAGAGCCTGCGGAACAGGTCGCGTTCAAAAGCCTCATGGGCATCGGCATAGCTGTCCGGCTCGACCTTCATGTCCGTGGCCGGGCCGCCAACCGGACCGATCTCCAAATCATCCGCCTCGATAAAAGGCCCATCGGTCAGTGAGACCGCCCGGAAAATCACATTTTCCAGCTGGCGCACATTGCCGGGCCAGGGGGCAGAGGCCAAACGGGCGGTTGCCTGGCCGGTCAATCTGGGGGCTGGGTCGCGCCCGACCTGGGCGGCAGCCCGCTCCAGAAAAGTCTGCGCCAGCAGCGGGATATCCTCGGCGCGATCACGCAACGGCGGCGCGGTCAAACTCAGCACATTCAGGCGATAAAACAAATCCTCGCGAAAAGCACCCTGGCTCGCCATTTTTTCCAGGTCCCGGTTGGTGGCGGATATCACCCGCACATCCACGGAGATTTCCTTCGCGCCGCCGACCCGGCGGAAAGTGCCATCCTGCAGGAACCGCAACAGCTTTGCCTGCAAGTATGGGGTCAGCTCCCCCACTTCATCCAAAAACAGCGTACCGCCATCGGCAAGCTCCAACAGGCCCGGTTTGCCCGACCGGCTGGCGCTGGTGAAGGCACCCGGCACATAGCCGAACAATTCCGATTCCGCCAAACCTTCCGGCAGGGAGGCACAGTTCAGCGCAAGGAAAGCACTGCCCCGGCGCGGGCTCACCTCATGACAGGCCCGGGCCAGCAATTCCTTGCCCACGCCGGTCTCGCCTAAGATCAGCAGCGGTGCTTCGACCGCGCCCACCCGTGCGGCCTGTTGCTTCAGACGTTTCATCGGGCGCGAGCTGCCGATGATTGCCTCCAGCCCCTGGACTTCGCGCCGCTGCATGGCGGAAAGCACCACCCCCAGCCGGCCCGGCGACTGCAGCAGGATCACGCAGCCGCTGGGTGCGTCTTCCGAATGGTCCCGCTCGCGCAAGGGGGTCGCCTGCAGCAGATAGGCCTGACCCGCCAGGCTAACTTCCCGGTCCGGCAGGGTGAATTCATTGGCCTGCAGGTCCCCCATCAGGCCCGGATCCTCCAGCAGATGGTCCAACTGAAAAGTGCGTAAGCGGTCTTCCTCTAACCCCGCTGCAGCAACTGCGCTGCGATTGGCCTGAATGATCTTGCCGGTGCCGTCCACCGCCAGGACGGGCACATCCAGCGCCTCCAAGATAGTATGCAGTTGCATCCTACGGCGTTCTCCCGGCAGCAGGTCGATCTCTTCAGCCTGTTCGATCCCCGGCACCTGGCGCAGTTTTATATTCAACCGAGGCAGATCACGTTTTCGCACGCCCTTGATCTCGCAATAGATATGATGGGTGATCACCTCTACCTGGGCCACATCCAGCCCTTCGGCGGAGAGCACCGCCAAGACTTCCTGCGTGATGCCGACCCTGTTTTCGCCCCGGATATCCAGCTTCATGATTTGTACGTTTTTCCTTACATTGGAAGTTTTTTCTTACATGTATTTTTATTGTTTAATATCAGCATATTAATACAAATACTGAAATTTTCCTTAGAATAATGT
This sequence comes from Aestuariispira insulae, assembly GCF_003385955.1. Lineage (GTDB taxonomy): Bacteria > Pseudomonadota > Alphaproteobacteria > UBA8366 > Aestuariispiraceae > Aestuariispira > Aestuariispira insulae. Next base: position 26,039 of record NZ_QRDW01000002.1, on the reverse strand, counting down.
ATACTTATCCTTACATTCGATGAAAAGCACAAATCTTAAAGCTGAATTAACATGTTGTTTTAATTGTATAATATATCTTGGCATACCCTTTGCTGATAGTGACACAGAAACGTCAATTCGACTTGTCGATCAGAATAGGGAATGGTTATGTCCGATAAGAAAAACACCCAGGGTTTTGCCACACGCGCCATCCATCACGGCTATCACCCAAGCGAAGCCAACGGCTCCTTGAACCCGCCGGTCTATATGTCTTCCACCTTTGCTTTCGAAACCGCGGAGCAGGGCGGCGAGATGTTTGCCGGCGAGCGTGAGGGGTATATTTATACCCGCCTCGGCAACCCGACCCTGGATCTTCTGGAACAGCGCATGGCGACCCTGGAGAACGCGGAAGCGGCGATCGTAACCGCATCGGGCATGGGCGCGATCACATCGGCCATCTGGACCCTGCTGGAGCCGGGCGACGAGATTATCGTCGACAAAACCCTTTACGGCTGCACCTTCGCCTTCTTCCAGCATGGCCTGGCCAAATTCGGCGTCACCGTCACCACCGTGGATCTGACCGATCCGGCCAATTTGAAACCGGCGCTGGGCGACAAGACAAAGATTGTTTATTTCGAGACCCCGGCCAATCCGAACATGCGGCTGGTGGATATCGAAGCAATTGCCGACATCACCCATGACTTCAACGCCGACATCCGGGTGGTCGTCGACAATACCTATTCCACCCCCTATCTCACCCGGCCGCTGGAACTGGGCGCGGACCTGACCGTGCATTCCGCAACCAAATATCTGGGTGGCCATGGCGACATCATTGCCGGCGTAATCACCGGCACCAAGGAAGACATGGACCAGATCCGTTTCTTCGGCCTGAAAGACATGACCGGAGCCGTGCTTTCCCCCATGGATGCCATGCTGATCCTGCGCGGGTTAAAAACACTGGAACTGCGCATGGACCGCCATTGCCAAAACGCCCAGGCCCTGGCCGAAATGTTAGATGTCCACCCTCAGGTGGAAACCGTTTTCTATCCGGGCCTTGAAGGTTGCCCTGGTCATGAAATCGCCAAGAAACAGATGACCCAGCCCGGCGGCATGATCGCCTTTGAACTGAAAGGTGGCCTGGAAGCGGGCATCCGCTTCATGAATGCCCTGGAACTGGTGATCCGCGCGGTATCCCTTGGCGATGCCGAAACTCTGGTTCAGCACCCGGCAAGCATGACCCATTCCACCTACAGCCCCGAAGAGCGGCTGGAACATGACATTACCGACGGCCTGGTGCGCTTAAGCGCCGGTCTGGAAACCCTGGATGATATCAAGGCGGATATCCTGCGTGCGCTGGATGGCCTGGCGGGCAGCGCGGATGTACAGCCCCTGAAAAAGAGCGCGTGAGTCTCTGTCATGGATTGCCGGGTCAGGCCCGGCAATGACGAAGCGAGAAACAATCCGTCACCCCCGGGTTTGACCCGGGGATCCATCACCGCCCCCTCCCCACCCAGTCCAGGACCGTTATAATGCCGTTCAACAGATCCAATCTGCGCCCCGACCTCAATGATCCCAACTGGCCGAAGGAGGCCCCCGTGGCAAACCAGCATGAAGCCCTGCCGGAACAAACCCGCATCACCCGCGGCGTTGATGCCGCAGAGCTCACCCTGCTGAAAGAGCTTGAGAAAAAAATCCTGTGGCTGAGCGCCTGGACCATCCATAATGCAAACCACCTTCGGGAAAGCCGGGACGGGCTGAAAGTCGGCGGCCATCAGGCCAGTTGCGCCTCGATCACCGCGATCATGACCGCGCTCTATCTGAAAGTGTTGCGCCCGCAGGACCGTGTCGCGGTCAAGCCCCATGCCAGCCCGGTTTTTCATGCGATCCAATATCTGCTGGGCAACCAAACGCGCGATAAGATGGAGAAATTCCGGGCGCTGGGCGGCATGCAATCCTATCCCAGCCGCACCAAAGACGGCTCTTTCGTGGATTTTTCCACCGGGTCTGTCGGCCTGGGCGCGGCCGTCACCAACTTTGCAGCACTCACCCAGGATTATCTGCGGATGAAGGACCTGGTGCCGACCAACGACGTTCCCGGCCGCATGGTCGCCTTGGTCGGTGATGCGGAATTGGATGAGGGCAACGTCTATGAAGCACTGCTGGATACTTGGAAACATGACATCCGCAATGTCTGGTGGGTGATTGATTACAACCGCCAGAGCCTGGACGGCATGGTGAACGAACATCTGTTCCGTCTGATCGGGCGATTTTTCCGGGCGGTCGGCTGGAACGTGATCACCTTGAAATATGGCCGCAAGCTTTACGAGGCCTTCCAACGCCCCGGCGGAAGCGCCTTGAAAAAATGGGTGAATGCCTGCCCCAACGATATCTATTCCGCCCTGGCGTTCCAGGGGGCAGCCGCCTGGCGCAAGCAGATCCTGGAAGACAATCCGGGTGATGCCGACCTGGCCACCCTGATCGGATCCTATGACGATGACGGATTGCAGGATCTGATGACCAATCTGGGCGGTCATTGCATGGAAGCCTTGCTGGACGCGTTTGAAAATGTCCCCAATGACAAACCCACCTGTTTCATCGCCTATACCATCAAAGGTTTCGGCCTGCCGCTGGCCGGTCATAAGGACAATCACGCCGGCCTGATGAACCCGCAACAGATGGCAGCCTTCCGTGCCGACAATAACGTGACCCAGGGATCCGAATGGGAAAAATTCGCAGGGCTTGAGTCCAGCGCGGAGAATCTGCAGGCCTATCTGGACCATGTGCCCTTCAATATATTGAAGCAGCGCCGCCTTTCGGAAGCACCCATCCCGGTACCGGCCGCCCTGCCCTATGCGGTTGAAAAACAAACCTCCACGCAAATGGCATTCGGCAAGATCCTGAACAACATCGCCAAGGAAGGCGGGCCCTTGGCCGAACGGATCGTCACCACCAGCCCGGATGTTTCCGTTTCCACCAACCTGGGCGGCTGGATCAACCAGCAGGGATTGTTTGAACGGTTCGAACGCGGCGATGAGTTCCGAGACCGCAAGGTGCCCTCTGCCCAGAAATGGATCCGCAGCCCCCAAGGCCAGCATATCGAGCTGGGCATCGCGGAAAACAACCTGTTTTTGAACCTGGCGGCGCTGGGTCTGTCTGAAAGCCTTTTTGGCGCACGATTACTGCCCATCGGCACGCTTTATGACCCCTTCATCTCGCGCGGCCTGGATGCACTGAATTACGCCTGTTACCAGGATGCCAGATTCATGCTGGTAGCCACCCCAAGCGGTGTGACGCTCGGGCCGGAAGGCGGCGCACATCAGTCCATTTCAACCCCAATGATCGGCATGGGCCAGCCGGGCCTGACCTCTTACGAGCCAGCCTTCGCGGATGAGCTTTCGGTCATCATGCGTTGGGGGTTCGATCATATGCAGGACCGGGAAAATGGCGGCTCGCTCTATTTGCGACTTTCCACCCGAAACCTGAACCAACCGCAGCGTGACATGGACGAGGATCTGAAAAATCAGATCATCAAGGGCGGCTACTGGTTGAAAAAGCCAGCAGCCGGATCGACCCTGGCCATCGTCTTTATGGGGGCCGTCGCCCCACAGGCGATTGAAGCCTATGACCGGCTGGTCACGGATTATCCGGATGCAGGTCTTTTATGCATCACCTCTGCCGACCGGCTCTATAATGACTGGCAGCGGCTGGAACGTGCGCGGCTGAATGGCCTGGACCAAGTTGAAATGGCCCATGTGGAGGATCTGTTTGAACCGCTTGGCGCAAAAGCACGCTTTTGCAGCGTGATCGACGGCCATCCGGCGGCGCTCGCCTGGATGGGCGCCGTGCGCGGCCATTCGGTCGCACCTCTAGGCATCGAAGGTTTCGGCCAGTGCGGGGATCTCCCCGATCTTTATGCCACCTACAATATCGATGCGGATTCCATCGAACGAGCCGCCCGGCGGTTTCAGGAGAGACGATAGTCTTGGTCTTTGGCCGCGCCGGATGCCATCGCAGGCGGCGCGGCCATTAACCAATGATTGACCGGATCACGGTATGCTCTTCCCGTTAGGGAATGGAATAACATTGGGATCGGTCCGGCTGGTATGCGCTTCTTGATCATGATTTTTTGCTTGTTAGGCTGGTGCTTCGACAGCAACGGCTCACGGGCGGAAGACAGAAAAATCACTGTCGCGGTGGGTGACTGGCCACCATATATCTCCCAAAAGCAGAAACATGATGGCGCCATCGCCCATTTAATCCGGGATATATTTACCGATGAAGGCATTGAGGCGGAGATCCAGTTCCTCCCCTGGGGCCGGGCCTATGCGGAAACCGCAGATGGCAAATATCAGGCAACCGGAGTCTGGATGCATAAAGACGAGCGGGAAGCGGACTTCCATTACAGCGATCCGGTGCTGACCGAACAATTCGTCTTTTTCCATCGCAAGGATAGAGAATTCCATTGGAAAAGCCTGGAGGATCTGTCCGGTCTTAGGATCGGGGGCGGCGTGAAATACAGCTATGGCCCGATCTTTGACCAAGCACTGGAAACAGGCCTACTGCATATGGAGCGGGTGCCAGCCGTCCGGCAGAATATCTCCAAACTGCTGCTGGGCCGGATTGATATTTTCCCGGAGGAGGTGAATGTGGGGTATGCATCGCTGCGTGATCATTTCACCGCCGAAGAACAGAGACGGATCACCCACCACAAAACGCCGCTGCTGAACAATCTAAGTTATCTTCTGTTCCCAAAGAAAAGTGCCGACAGCGTAATCCTGATGGAGAAATTCAACAATCGTTTGCGTATCTACCGCGAAATCGGTCTGTATGACCGTTATCTCAACGATTTGCGCGACGGACAATATCTCTAAAGTCCCAGAATCTCTAAAGCCCCAGAAAGGGCGAAGCCAGAGGCTGTGCCGGCCTCTGGCTTCTGAATTGGATCGGTGCGGGGTTCGATCCAAAGACTATGAAACTCTGCCGTCTCAAGCTTCCCCCCATGGAAGTCTCGACGTGAAAAAATATTATCCAGCCCCGGATACCACCGCATCACCCCTATGGGGGATAAGCTGTCACTTTTCGCAAAAAATTACGTTTCATCAGTTTCCGGTGACTGATCTGGCGGGTCCACCGGTATGTTCACATTCTGCGCCAGGCGCAGCAAATCGATCCTATGGCTGGTTCGGGTTTTAGCATAAAGCGATTTCAACTGGGTCTTTACTGTATCAAGCGACACATTCCGGCTTTCCGCAATCTCATCATTGCGCAACCCCTCGATCACCATCCGGCATATGGCCTCTTCCGCTTCGCTCAAACCATATAGCAACCGGAGGCCGTCCGCCGATAGCTCGCGATGATTGCCCGGATCAGAGACCAACACCAGCGCTCCCCGGAACCGGTTACCCAACACCATGTCCGAACCACGCAACGGGGCGATATCCACCAGGAACGGATCTTCCTCCGAGTGCCTGCCGATGGTTAGCAGCCGCCCCTTATCATCCCGCTCGGCCTTAGCGGTTTTACAAACTTTCTCAACCGTTTGCGCAAGTTTGAGACGATCTTTCTCATCCCGGCAAACCAGTTGCTGGTCCCGGGTCCGGGCCAGCCCGTCATCCAGGCTCAGGATCCTCTCAGCCTCCCGGTTGCAAACAACAATATTGCCCTGCTCGGACAGAATGAATGTACCAATCTGAAACCGATCCAAAACCGACAATACCGCCCGGAAGCGTGATTGAAGCAGGGTAAATGGCCTATTGATTTCAATTACCCTTGCAAAATGCTGGCGATACAGATCAATCACCCGTTTTTCCTCTTCCCGGATGAAGGGACGTTCGGCGGAATAGTGGAAAGTCAGGCAATCCAGCCAAGCCGGGTCGGTATTCAACCGGGTCGCCACCCGGTAATCGATGTTGAACCGCTCACGCAGCCATCCTGTGGTCGAAACCTCTTCCCGGTTCCGACCGATATCGCTGTAGATCTGGGTCTCGGAAATGAACTCTCCGGGGCGATATTTTGTCAGGGCCATGATGGCCGGGGCTTCATTTTCCAGATGATGGGCGTTGAATTCGCGCAAAACCGCTTCGGTGAATTTCGCACTGGTGGCATTGATTCTGATTTCCGGGATCGTGTGATCCACTAGAACCGTGTTGATCGCAACTGCCCCCGTTTCCAGACAGAGTTGATCCAGCACCGGCCGCCAGGCCAGAGGATCGAGCGCAATTTCATATATACCCGAAATCAGGTCCAGGTTTTTCTGACTGATGACCATACCGGCTCCCTGACGCCGATCCCGCCGACAATATGCCGACCGCTATGTCCCCGAACAGTTTAGAATAATTATGATTAAACTGGAAAGAATAAGATCGGGTTTCCGCCCCTGACCACCTCAGATGTCCCTCTCCCCCCTTTCCCGAAGATGCAAAGGGTGGTATGGCGTGTTAGATTAGGCATGGAGCCAACAGCGCAACCCTTTATGGATCAAGTCACAGGTATCAGCGGATATGATAAACGGTCGGGTAACGTTTGATCTGCATTATCACACCAATGTCTATCGCATGCAGCGCTGGAACCGGGATCGCCGCCTGGCCCAACACCGCAAATGTTTGGGTGAAACGGGTGTGGATTATGTTGCCTCCACCGAACATGCCTATAAAGCACCGCTCGACGCCTATCTATATCTGCGAGATGCGGTCCTGGACCTGCCCACCGAGATTCTGCCAGCCGTCGAGGCCATTTCCGAAGAAGGGGTCGATATCATCTTCATCTATCCCGATGAAGATGCGCTACGTTCCGCCTTGCGCGTGATCCAGCCCTTTAAATGGAAAGCCCAGGATATGGGCCGCCTCGGTCGGGATACCGGCGCGATTGTCGTTATCCCGCATCCGTTCACGCCGGGGCGCACCGGCACCGCCAATGTTTTGGGCAGCGAGACATTCATGCAGTTGCAGGAAGAGGTCGACTATATCGAGGTCCATAATGGCTTGAGCCTGCATTTCCTGGAAAACGGCATGCGCGGCGGCAAGGCGGTCACCCCGCCCAAGTTGCAGAAATCTGTGGAATATACCTATCGTCTGCCGGATGAACTCCGTCTGAACCAGATCGGCTGGGCCGTCAGCTCTGACGCTCATTTCCCCAGCCACCAGACCATTGTCGGCGGCATTGAAACAGCAGATGGCCAGCGCCCATCAGACTGGTTCAGTTTTCTGAAACAGCGCCATCATTTCAAGGAAACCGAGGTTCGCAATCACGGCAACCGGAACCTGCTCAAACTATGGCATGGCATCGAGAGCAGCTATTGCACTTTTGGCGAGGCTGTTGAGAAAAAGGCACAGCGCGCCGGGTTGACCGCCGGGGCTAAACATACCCATCCGGATGCTGCCTGATCAGGATAGTTCTTCCGCCAGAAAATCAAACACAATCCGCACCCGGCGGCTGGTATTCAACTCCCTATGGGTGACGAGCCAGGTGCTGACCGGCACCGGTGCCAAATCCGGCAGCACCCTTTTGACCTGTGGCTCCGCATCGCCGATCAGATCCATTGTCACGCCGATGCCGGCACCGGCCTTGACCAGCTCCCAATGAACATTGTGACTGTCTGTGATGAGTCGGAAATTTCCTTCCGTGATCTCTACCCCCATTTGCTTAAGGCCCTTGAGATAAACATCGTTATTTTCAAAACCGATGAAATCGGCGTCCCCTAGTGCCGCTGGTGTTGACGGGTCGCCGATCTGGGCCAGATAGTCCGGCGCAGCATAAAGAAATGCATTATCATCCGAGAGTTTGCGCGCAATCAGCTCGGTTTGGGTCGGTCGGAAATGCCGGAGCGCAATATCCGCCTCCCGGCGGTTGAGATCCACCGCCTTGTTCGTTGCGCAAACCTCCACAGTGATCTCCGGCTGAAACTTCCGAAGTTTGGCGATTACCGGCGGCAGCCGTTTGGCGGCAAAGGTTTCCGTTGCAGAGATACGGATCGTGCCTTCGATCAACTCTGACTGCCCGGAGGCGGACATGGAGACCTGGCCGGCAGCTTCCCCCATGGCGCGTACATGTTCCAGCAGATCACGGCCATTCCGGGTCAAGACCAAACGCCGCCCAGCCCGTTCAAACAGGGTAACGCCAAGCTCCGCCTCCAACGCCTCGACCTGTCGACCCAGCGTGGATTGCACCATCCCCAGAGCCCTTGCCGCAGCGGATAAGGACCCTTCTTCCGCGGTCACTAGGAAGGCGCGGGCCCGGTTCCAGTCAAATTTTATTGATCGCCAATTCATGCATATTTGCATAATGGATCGGAGAATTTTGTCAATTTATCCGTCTTCTCTGCATATATAAGCTTTTCAGCAAAGAATTTTCTATCGGGGCTCAAATATGACCAAACCATTCACATTCTGGGACAAGATTGCGCGGAAATATGCCAAACGTCCTGTCGCCGACCCGGACAGTTACGAAAACACCCTGGCAAGCACCGCACGCCATCTTAACAAAACGGACAGTGTGCTGGAAATCGGTTGCGGCACCGGTACAACCGCCCTCAGACTGGCAAAGCTGGTCGGTCACATCACCGCCAGTGATTTTTCACAATCCATGCTGGATATCGCCGTCGAGAAAGCCCGGGAACAAAAGGCTGACAATATGGATTTCGTTCAAACATCCTTGCGGGACGGCCACCTGGATGGCCAAAAATATGACCGGGTTCTGGCCTTTAACCTGCTGCATCTTGTTGACGATTTGGAAAGTTATCTGGCTCTGGTCCATGACCATGTCCTGCCAGGCGGGCTTTTCATCTCAAAAACCGCCTGCCTGGAAGAGGATTATCGCTGGTTCAAACCGGTCCTTTGGATCATGCAGCGCTTGCGGGGTTGGCCCTTTGTGCGGTTTTTGACCATCCGGGATTTGGAAAACATCATCGCGAACGCAGGATTTGAGCTGGTCGAAGCCGTCAATCATCCAGCAAACAAGCCCAAGAGATTCATCGTGGCAAGAAAACCAGTTTCCTGAGCGCGGCAATTGCCGCCGGGCCTGTGATCCTGTAGAAGGCTTTTAAAGTTACAAGTCTCCGGATTGGCTGGTACAGGACATATGGATTATTTCAACGAAGAAGAACGGGCCAAACAAAAAGAATTTGCCCGTTGGCGGGACCGCGCCCTGGAGCCGGTCACCGGCTTTTTCATCAAGGCCTGTATCCGCCCCTGGCATATAACGCTTTTCGCCGTCATCCTGTTAGTGATCGGGGTTTTCATTCCCGTTCAGGGCAACCTTCCGGTAACCGGGAATTGGTTCTATCTCTCCTTCTGCCTGTTTTTCTATTGTGTGCTGGATGGTTTTGATGGCCCGCTGGCCCGGCGCACGGGACAGGCCCATGAAGGCGGGGCCATGCTTGATATTGCCGCGGACCAGGTTGGGGTGGCCGTGGTGGCTGCCGCCGCTACATTCCATTATGGCGCGAGCCCGGTCTTCGCCACTCTCTTTTCAAGCGCTTATCTCTCCTTCATCGCGCTGGCGATTTATGCCAATGGGCGTGGGGTAAGGCTTTGGGGCTTCTTGCGAGTTAAGTATTTCTTTTACTTCAATTATTGCCTGGCATCGCTGATCGGTCCGGCCTATCAAATCAAGGGCTTTAGCGCCTATGATCTGCCAAACCTGCTGATGATGGTTTTCTCCGTCTACTACATCTTCTATATTCTCCACGCACTGATCCGAATTCACCGGCATTTCAGCCTTGAGGGCCGCACGCGTGACCACCGGTAACGAGAACAACAAAAGAGAAAATGATAACGCGATGAAAGGCCCGAACGGTGAAGCGCTGCACTGGTTTGACGAGGTGCGGCATCGCGACAACAAGCATAAATTCCTGACCCGATTTGTGCGGCTGCTCTATTTCCGCCTGGTGGTGCCGATCATTCGGGAGAAACGCGGCCCGCAAGTGATAGCCTGGGGGGCTGCCATTGGTCTGTTTGTCGGCATGACTCCGACCGTTGGCATCCAGATTCCCTTTGTCATCTTGCTTTGGTATGCCGCCCGGCGTTTTGATTTCCATTTCAGCCTGATCATGGCAATTGCCTGGTCCTGGCTATCCAATGGCGCAACCATGGTGCCGCTCTATTACGTCTTTTATGTCACGGGCAAGGCGATCCTGCCGTCCAACGGCAGCGACTTGGATGAGGATAGTTTCCGCAGCTATATCAACGAAGGCCTGTCCAATATCGACACTTTCAGCGATTCCATGCTGTTTCTCTGGACCATGATCCAGGATATCGGCCTGGCCCTGGTGGTCGGTTGCCTGCCCTATGCCATCGGCTTTGGAGCGCTCGGCTATTGGCTCGCCCTGGTGCTGGCAAAACGCTATCAGCGTTTCCGGCATCGCAATGACTGAGACCGGTATCACAATCGCGATTGAAGAAAAAATCGCGCCAGAGGTCAAAGCGCTACTGGATGCCAGTGACGCCTTTTTCGCAGATCTCTATCCACCGGAAAGCAATCATCTGGTTGATGTTTCCGCCCTTGAAGCCGCCGACGTCACTTTCTTTGTGGCCAGGATCAGCGGTCGTGCCGTCGGATGTGGCGGGTATCTTAACAAGGGCCAATATGGCGAGATCAAACGTCTGTTTGTCGGTTCCGAGGGCCGCGGGCGAAAAGTCGGTCGACTTTTGATGCAGGCCATCATTGATCATGCCCAACAGGCCAAGCTGCCCTGTCTGAAACTGGAAATGGGGCCTTCCCAGCCGGAAGCCGAGGCCTTGTATCAATCCCTCGGCTTTGCCGAAACCGGCCCGTTCGGCGACTACCGGGAAGATCCCTATTCCCTTTTCATGGAAAAAACCCTCTGACATTTTAAGCCTGCCCTTAAGCTGTCCGGGAAAGATGCCCTGTTTTCACCAGTATCAGGCATCCTTCATGGCTGAAAGGCGCATGGTGACTGCCAGGTGGATTCCGAATCCAACTGCCCTTTGGATAATCCCCCTTTTCATCTGAGAGGGTCCCCTCCAGAACTAGGATTTCCTCACCGCCCGGATGGTAATGCGGCATAAATACCGTGCCTGGCTCCCAACGGACCAGGGCTACATGCTCGGTGCTAAACTGATGCAGTGGTAAGACACTGAGCCCCTCCACCAGCCCCGGCATCCATCGTGATGCGCGGCTATCTATCGCAAGCTGCGTCTGGTCCTCATCCTCAAACTGCCAGAGCTTCACGAAGATGGTGCACCCATCTTTACTGTGCGGGCTGTGCCGGGTGCCGATGGGATTGCGGATATAGCTGCCAGCCGGATAATCACCGCTGTCATCGGAAAAGACACCTTCCAACACATAAAACTCCTCTCCGCCCGGATGCTCATGTTCCGGAAAGGCCGCCCCGGGCGCAAAGCGGACGATGGATGTGGCATGACCACTTTCCACGCCGATCCGATCCAGCTTGATACGCTCCACCCCGCCGGCTGGCGAGGCCTCCCACTGCATCTGGTCGGGCAATATCGCAACCCGCTTGGAAAAATCCGCATTGATCATCATGGTTCCAATATCCCTCTTTGAATGTCCATATCCACAGCGCCTCTCAGAGCTTTGCTCATCATTCTATCTATCACTAGATAGTTTTCATCAACAATATTTGGGCTTCCCTAAACTGCTTTCAACCCCTATCTATCGATAGGGAAGAAAAGGATACAGGTATGAGCAAAGCCAACGAAATACTCGATGTGGCAGAGGATATGGTCCAGCGCCAGGGTTATAACGGCTTCAGTTTCCGGGATATTGCCGAGACAGTGGGCATCAAAAGCGCCAGCGTGCATTATCATTACCCAACAAAAGCAGCTTTGGGCTCGGCCCTTGCGAAACGCTATACAGACCGCTTTCTGCAAGGCATGCCCGACAGTGAAGATAGCTCTATCCAGCCCTTGGAAAAGCTGACTCTCTACGTCTCCGCTTTCCGCAATGCGCTGATGCAGGATGGCAAAATGTGCCTTTGCGGCATGCTCGGGGCGGAGAGCGCATCGCTACCCAAACAGGTCAACACCGAGGTTGAACGCTTTTTCCAAATGAATAAAGGTTGGCTGGAAGCCCTTTATCGCGGGGTTGCGGAAGACAGGCGATTAATGTCTCCTGCTATCTGGGCCATGAGAACCTTAGCGACCCTGGAAGGGGCCATGATTGTCGCCCGAACCATGTCGGACATGGAGGGTTTCGACCTCATCGCAAAATCACTGCTCAATGAGGTCTCGGAGGCTTCAGATTAATATGACAGGGCAAGAATTCGATATTCCTGCAAGAATGTATGATGCCCATGTTCTGGTTCATGAAGGCAAACTGTCCGAGGCCGACCGCGCCTATCAGGCAATCCTGCAACAGGTCCCGGACGATCCGCGTGTGAATGTCGCCTATGCGGTCTTCCTGCAAAAAACCAACAAATCCGAACAGGCAGTGGATTACTACCTGACGGCGGCCAAAGCATCGCCAAGCCCGCTGATCCTGAACGCGCTGGGAGAGTTACTCTGTCAGCTGGGCCGTCCCGAAGAGGCGATGCAGTCCCATCGTGCAGCGCTTTCCCTGATCACAACACCAACCGATCCTGCCTATGGCGAAAGTCACTTCCTGCTCGCCATCGCGGCTCGGGACATGCCTGATCACGCCACGGCGATCCAGTCGTTTTCTGTGGCGCTTGCCCATCCGGCCAGCAGCCCCAAGGCCCGGTCCGAAGTGAATCGCTATCTGGCTGATTTCCGACCCGACCGCTATATTGAGCCGTTGGAAAGGCTGGCAATGCAAGTCATCCAAACCGGCGAGATCAATCCAGTGCCGTTGCGCCCGAATGTTCAAGCGCTTTTGGCCGCAAAACCCACCCTGCAAACCATCTTGAACCGCGTTGATTTCACCGCCGACGACTTTAAGCTGCTGGCCGGGGAGATGCTGTTACTGTTCTTCCTGCGCGAATGCCCCATGACCGATCCCGGGCTGGAAAGCCAACTGATCAGTCTGCGTTCGGCACTGGCACGTCACCTGCTGGCCGATCCGGAAAACTTTGAAGCCGCGCAGCCGGTGGCCATTGCACTTGCCCAGCAATGCCTGCTGACGGAATATGCCTATCAGGAACAAACAGACGATCATGCGCTAGTTGATCAGATCGAGCACCTGATCGAGGAAGCCACCTCAGACGCTCTCGGTCCAATGACAGGGTTAGTTTGCTGTTTGGCATGCTTCAGGCCCCTGTTCGGCCATCCGCTCCAGGATAAGATTCTCACATTGGGAAAAGAGGCCAAAGGACCGCTTTTTGCCGCACTGATGGAACGCCATCTCGAGCATCCCCTAGCCGAAGCAGAGATTGCCCGGAATATTCCAACTTTTGGGACCATTCAGGCAGGCGTTTCCGAACAGGTCCGCGCACAATACGAGGAATCCCCCTATCCGCGTTGGAATCTTGTCGGCCGCGGCACCGCTGGGAACTTTTCTGACCTGCTTCATGCCCAGCTCCCCTACCATGACCTGCCGGCAGAGGCTGAACTCCTGGAGACTCCCCGCATGCTGTTGGCCGGATGCGGTACCGGCCGACAATGCGTTCTGGCAGCGGACGCGCTTGCCCAGGCGGATATTACCGCCCTGGATCTTTCCCGGCGCTCGCTTTCCTATGCCATCCGGAAATGCCACAATGCCGGACTGGAGAATATAGAGTTCATGCAGGCCGACATTTTGTCCCTGAAGGATTGGGACCGCCGGTTTGATATCATTGAATCCACCGGTGTCTTGCACCATTTGGCGGATCCGATGGCGGGCTGGCGCATCCTGACCGACCTCCTGGAAACGGGCGGTTTTATGAAAATCGGCCTCTACAGCCGGTCTGCCCGCAGCGCTATCCGCGACGCCAGGAACCAGATAAAACAAAAAGGCTATACTGCGACCCTGGATGATATTCGTGCCTATCGCGCGGAGATCCTAGCCCTGCCGGAAAATGCTCCGGAACGCGAAATCCTGAAAAGCAGTGACTTTTACACCCTCTCCGCCTGCCGGGACCTGGTCTTTCATGTGCAGGAACATCAGTTCACCATTGCGGAAATACAATCCGCCCTCCAGATGCTGGGCCTTCGGTTTTTGGGCTTCCAATTCCCCAGCCGCTGGCAGCGACAGCGCTTTTTGGATCAGAACCACGATCCGGCGTTATTGCGGGACCTGGAACGCTGGGCCGACTTTGAAGAGGCATATCCCAACGCTTTCGGGTCCATGTATGTTTTCTGGTGCCTGAAAATCTGAGCGCCTCGGCACCAGAACACTCATCTCAGTCCGTGCCAGCCCTTTAACGCCTTGATCGCACCGTGGATCTCATCCGGGCTTCCAGCAAAGGAAAAGCGCATTGTGTGATGGCCGCGGCCTGAATCAAAGTCCAGCCCGGGCGTCACCGCCACCCCGGTCTCATTCAGAATCCGACGACAAAATGTCTGTGAGTCATTCGTGAGATTGGCCACGTCCGCATAGACGTAAAACGCGCCGTCGGATGGTGCCAGCCGATCAAATCCCATGCCCGGTAGTTCATTCAACAACATTTCACGGCTGCGGGCATAATTGGCCACATTCGCCTGCAATTCCTCTTCGCAATCAAAGGCGGCCACCGCCGCAACCTGGCTCAAGGTCGGCGGCGATATGAATAGATTTTGCGCCAGGCTTTCCACAGAGCGCATCAGCCCGTCCGGCACCACCATCCAGCCCAATCGCCAGCCGGTCATGGAGAAATATTTTGAAAAACTATTAATCACCAGACATTCAGGCTCAAAAGAGAGCATGGATCTTGTCGGCTTGCCATAGCTGATGCCCTGGTAAATTTCATCACTGATGATGCGAATGCCATGGTCACGGCAGAAATCCGCCAGGGCCTTCATTTCCTCATCCCCCAGCATTGTGCCGCTGGGATTGGAAGGGCTGGCCACAATCAAACCATGGATCGGCCCATCCTGCAGGGCTTTTTCGAGCAATGCCGGTGTCGGCTGATACCGCTCCGCCGGACCGGTTTCCAGGCTGACAGGCTCAACCCCCAGCACATTCAGGATATGCCGGTAACAGGGATAACCGGGCGCAGCCAGCGCAACCCTGTCGCCCGGATCAAAACAGGCCAGGAAAGACAACAGGAACCCGGCGGAGGAACCAGTGGTCGCCACCACATTATCCGCCGGCACCTCAACACCATAAACCGTTGAATAATGTTTCGCGATTGCTTCACGTAATTCCGGCACGCCAAGTGCGACGGTATAACCGATCCGGTTGCTATCCAGCGCCTCTTTCGCCGCGGTGATCACACCTCTTGGCGCCCCGGTTCCCGGCTGGCCAACCTCCAGATGATATACGGCCTTATCTTCATATTCCCGAAGCGCGGCCGCCCGCATCACTTCCATGACAATAAAAGGCGGAATTTTGCCCCGCAGGGACTGTTTCAAACCAGACATGGCCCATTGGCTCCCAAGGCTACTTCGACATGATCCCGAGGCCATGGCCACGCGTGTCTTCTTCAATCGCACAGGCAATCCGGCCCGGATCACTTTGCGGCAGGCCACTGGGGCAATACATCACGTTC
Organism: Aestuariispira insulae; assembly: GCF_003385955.1. Classification (GTDB taxonomy): domain Bacteria; phylum Pseudomonadota; class Alphaproteobacteria; order UBA8366; family Aestuariispiraceae; genus Aestuariispira; species Aestuariispira insulae. Next base: position 10,519 of record NZ_QRDW01000002.1, on the reverse strand, counting down.
ACCCGGCCGAAACGCCCAGCCCCTTCCACCTTATGGCCGCGCTTCATCAGCGAGGCCTTCAGATTCGCCCCATTTTCATTTTCAACATAGCTGTTGGTCAGGTTGGGCCCTGCGGAAAGCCGGGCCTGGCGCACAGCTTCTTCCAGCGGTGTATTCCCCAATAGGGTCTCAGCCGCAATGGACAGGACCGCCGCATCCTTGGTGATGCCGCCGCCACCTGCCGCCGCATAGCGAAATTTGAAATTGGCCCGGTTGGAAACCATGAAGGCTCCGAGATTCAAGCTGTTGCGGTTCCGGGCATCGGGTGCCGCGGCGATAAAAGAACCAGTCCCGGGCGCAATCCGCCCAATCCCAAACAGGTTGTTGAGGCCAAATTCACAAGCCACCGCCATCCCCGATGGATCAACTACCAGGATACCGGTACCGGCGGGGGGTTCCGTTTTGCTGGGAACAGGGCCGAGACGGCTGAGGGCTGTCGCCTTTGACGGATCATAGCTGGCAATCAACCCTTCTATTTTTTCCTCGGACAGCAGAATCCCCTGTGCAGAGGTATCGTCCTGCCAATCCTGATCCAGATAACGCCCGCGCTCGATATAGGCCCGCTTCAATGCCTCAAGAATCATATGCGGCCTTTCGTCGGCACCGGCTTCGGCATAACGGTCATCATAGGCAAGCTGTGCAAATGCCTGAGCCAAAAGCGCACCGCCCCCGACATCCGGCATCGGGAAATGTGCTGCGTCATCTCCCAGTTCCACCGTCAGCGTGTTGCGCCACTGCGGCCTGTAATCCTGCAGATCCTGAAGCGTAAGGTTTCCTCCCACCTCGCCCACGGCGGCAACAATCTGGCGGGCTGTATTGCCTGAATAGATCACCCCACCGCCCTGAACGCGGATACGGCCCAGCAAGGTCGCCAAATCAATCTGGCGCAAAGCCTGACTTTCTTCATAAGACCGGCCTTCCGGACTGGTGAAGATTTTCCGGAATTCCGGATCTCGGGACAACGCGGAATAAACCCGTTTGAGATCGGTCGCGGTTGCCCGGGACAAACGATGACCAATCCGGGCGATCCGCTCCGGCTGCGCCAGCAACAATCGCCAGTCCAGGCTGCCATAGCGGGCATGAAGCGCAACCATGCCACGGGTGAATGCCGGCACGCCAACCGCGACCGGGCCGGTTTTTCCTGTGGCGGAAACTGCCGTGAAATCCAGCATTTCCGTAATGCCGGCAGTGGAATCATGCACCATACAGACACCGCCGCCACCCAGGCTGACATTGCCCGGCGCCGTTGCCGTCATGGCAAAGGACATGGCGACAGCCGCATCCGCCGCCGTGCCACCTGCCGTCAGCACATCGCGCGCCAGCAGCACGGCATTGGGTTCATCCCCGGCGACACCGCCAAAGAAACCGCCGACATACCCGATGGTTCCAGGTTCCAATTCCTCGCCGGTTTCACAGCCGGACAGCAACAGGCCGGCGGCGAAAACTGCCGCGAGGCAATTGCGCCCGCGGAAAGCACTCATTATGTTAGTCAAAACGTTTCTCTGGCTGAGCATCATATAATGCGTCTTCTTAAAGTTTTCATGTCCCTGATAACACTGACCATAGGTCTTGCCACAGCCGCTTCGGCACAGGCAAGCACTATTCGGGACACCGAAATTGAAAACACGCTGCGCTATTATGCAAGGCCGATATTCGAAGCCGCCGGACTGGACATCAACACCGTCAGGATCCATTTGATCAATGATCCCCGGCTGAACGCCTTTGTATCCGGCGGCCAGCATATGTTCTTCAATACCGGATTGTTGATGGCCGCCGACAATGCTGACCAGGTGATAGGGGTCATGGCCCATGAGACCGGCCACATCACCGGCGGTCACCTATCGCAATTTGACGAAGGCATCCGCAATGCCCAGGCCCGGTCAATCGCAACGCTTCTGCTGTCGATCCCGCTGGCCATTGCAACCGGCAAAGGAGAGTTCGTTGTTGCCGGACAATCCGCCTCCCAACAAATCGGAAACCGCAGTTTCCTGAAATTCACCCGCTCCATGGAGCAAGCCGCCGATCAGGCCGCTGTTGGTTTTCTGGATGATGCGGGCATTTCCGCCGAAGGGATGCTCGAGTTTTTCGGAAAACTGCAAAAGAACGAGGCCCTTTATAGCGCCAGTCAGAACCCATACACTCGTTCACATCCCCTGACCGCGGATCGTATCGCTTTTGTTGATCACCATGTCCAGATATCCCGGTTCAGCGAAAATAAGCTGGATCCGCTGTATAATGAATTGCATCAACGGATGAAAGCGAAGTTGATCGGGTATTTCATGGCGGATTCAGTAGACCGGTATTACGACCCCAGCGATACCGGTTTTTATGCCCAATATGCCCGGGTCTTCAGCCTGATGCAGCGGCACAAGACCGAAGAGGCCATTCAGATTGTTGACGGGTTGATCAATAAACTGCCGGACGACCCCTATTTTCAGGAAGTTAAAGGCGACATCCTGTTCCGGGCGGGTCGGATCGAGGAATCCATTCCCTTTTTTGAGCGTGCCGTCCAAATTTTAGAATGGGCGGATCAGATCCGTGTTTCCGCCGCACGGGCCCATATCGAGGCATCGAACCGTTCCGTTTCGGATTCGGAAACCGAAAAGCACCTGAAAGCCGCGATCACCCATCTTGATGCCGCACAGCGCTATGCGCCGACATCTGCGTTCAGCTGGCAGCTGAAAGGCACGGCCTATTATCGCCTCGGCAACCAGCCAAAGGCAAAGCTGGCCGAGGCAGAATATGCCATTTTGACCCGCAATCATGAAAAAGCGAAATTCAAGGCACGCGAAGCCATGGAACTGCTGCCAAAAGGCTCACCGGATTGGTTGCGTGCCCAGGATATCGAATTTGAAGCCAACAAAGGCGAAATCAACGATGTGGATGAAAACAAGTCCGCAGGATGAAGAAGCCAACCGCATCCTGCTGTGATCATGCCTTCGTGATTTGCCCTTTTGCTTCCCCCAGACCATATAAGCATCGGTAAACCGTCTGCTGACGGAACCGAATGAGAACCTCATTGACCAAGGATTAACCATGTCTAACCGCGCAAACTCCCTGAAGGCCCTCTTTCTTGGCGCCGCAATGACCGCCGGGATATCTCTTCCCGCCGCCATCGCGCCGGCCCACGCGGACAGTTTTTCCAACCAGCAGCGTAGTGAAATCGAACAGATGATCCGTGATTATCTGCTGGAACATCCGGAGATCGTCATCGAAGCAGCCATGAAGCACCGTGCGGCGCAGGAAGAAGCAGAACGGGTACAGCAGGCAGGGGCACTGAAAGGGGCCGCCGCATTCTTTGCCAATGCCAAGGATTTCCCCCGGACCGGCAATGCCGAAGGCGATGTTCAAATGGTTGAATTTTTCGACTACCAATGCGGCTATTGCAAAAAGGTCTTTCCCCAGGTGATGGACATCATGGAAGAAGACGGCAAATTGGATGTGGTGATGGTTGAATTCCCGGTCCTTGGGCCGGTTTCCGAATACGCGGCGAAGGCTGCCCTCGCCGCCCGAAACCAGGGCAAATACATGGAATACCATGTGGCGCTGATGGGCTATCGGGGCCGGCTGAGTGAAAAGGTCATTCTTGAGACAGCAGAAGAGGTCGGCCTTGATGCGGACCAGTTGCAAAAAGACATGGCCTCGGATGAGATTTCTAGTCATATTGCCAGGAACCAGGAATTGGCGAGCGCCCTCGGCATCCGCGGCACTCCCGCCTTCCTGATCGGTTCAGAGCTGGCCCCCGGCGCAATCGACAAGGCCGCCATGGAAGAAATGATTGCCAATGCCCGCAAGGGCAGCTGAGCCGTCGAAGGGATCTGGGAAGCAGCATCATGGAATTTGAGACCGCCCTGCAACCGGGCCGCCTGATCAAGCGTTACAAACGGTTTCTTGCCGATGTTACCTTGCCCGACGGCCGGCTCGTCACAGCCCATTGCGCCAATTCCGGTTCCATGATGGGGTTGAAGGATGAAGGGTCCCAGGTCTGGCTTTCACCGAACAGCAATCCCAAGGCCAAGCTGGACTGGCGCTGGGAGCTCGCCTCCCAAGGCGGCGTGCCGGTCGGGATCAACACCAGCCGACCCAATGCCATTGTCGCCGACGCCATCGAAGCCGGGAGAATTCCGGAGCTGACCGGCCATGACAGCCTGCGGCGGGAAGTCAAATACGGCCAGAACAGCCGGATAGACATCCTGCTGGAAAAAGACGGTCGGAAGACCTATGTAGAGGTCAAGAATGTGACCCTGCGCCGCCCCGATGGCCCCCATCCGGAACGTGCGGAATTTCCCGATGCCGTCACCGCCAGGGGCGCCAAACATTTGAATGAGCTGGCCGATATGGTGGCCGAAGGGCACCGCGCGGTCATGTTTTATCTGGTCCAGCGCCCTGACTGTTTGGATTTTGGGCTGGCGGAAGACATTGATCCCGCGTATATCAGCGCCTTCAGGGCCGCCCGAAACGCCGGTGTGGAGGCTCTGTGCTATGATTGTGACGTCAGTGCCGACGGCATCCATATCCGAAAGCCGCTGCCGATCCGGATTTCAGACTGATGTTTCAAAGACCAGGACCTAAGACAGAAAGACGTAATCGCGATGAACGAAGCCTTTGATCCCGAAGCTGGAAAAATCAAACTGCATGGTCCGGAGGATTTTGAAGGCATGCGCAAGGCCGGAAGCCTGGCCGCCGAGGTTCTCGATTACATCACCCCCCATGTGGTGCCGGGCATCAGCACCGGAGAGCTGGACCGCCTGTGCGCGGAATATACCGCTTCCAAAGGGGCGGTTTCCGCGCCGCTCAATTACCGTGGTTTCCCGAAATCCATCTGCACCAGCATCAATCATGTGGTCTGTCACGGCATTCCCGACGACACCAAGAAGCTCAAGGAAGGCGACGCGATCAATATCGACGTCACCGTCATTGTCGACGGCTGGCACGGCGATACCAGCCGCATGTTCCTGGTCGGTGATAAGATCCCGGTCAAGGCGCGCAAATTGGTCCAGACCACCTATGAATGTCTGATGATCGGTGTCGAGATGGTCAAACCGGGCGTGCGCTTGGGCGATATCGGCCATGCGATCCAGCAACATGCCGAGAAAAACCGCTATTCCGTTGTCCGCGATTTCTGCGGCCATGGCATTGGCCGGGTGTTCCATGATGCGCCCAGCGTCCTGCATTACGGCAAGCCCAATACCGGCGTCACCCTGCAGGAAGGCATGTTCTTCACCATCGAACCCATGGTCAATGCCGGCAAATACGGGGTCAAAGTCCTGCAGGACGGCTGGACCGCAGTTACCAAGGACAAATCCCTGTCCGCCCAGTTCGAACATACCATCGGCGTGACCGCCGATGGGGTCGAGATTTTCACCAAATCCCCCAAAGGCTTCACCTGTCCGCCTTACGCATGATGAGGTAAAAGCAACTGGCCTTTTCACTGGAATTCACGCAGACTTTGCCCGTTCAGGGGGAAAGGGAGTGGATCATCCGGCATGAAGGATGCAGAAAAACCACATTATCACGGCCATCGGCAACGTCTGCGCAAACGATTTTTGCGCGATATGGGCGCTTCCATGGAGGATTACGAAATCCTGGAGCTGCTGCTGACCCAGGCCCTGCCGCGTGGGGATGTGAAACCGCTGGCGAAAAACCTGCTGGCGGCGTTTGGATCCTATGCCAATGTCATCTCCGCCGACCGGGAAGCCCTTACCCGCGTTCCCGGTATCAAAGACGCCGCCCTGGTTGCCTTGAAACTGGCCCAGGCCAGCGCCCAGCGCCTGCTGCGCCACGAGGCACTCGACCAGCCGGTTCTCTCCAGCTGGCACCAACTGCTGGACTATTGCCACGCAACTATGGCCCGGGAAAAGGTCGAACAGGCAAGGCTGCTTTTCCTTGATGCCCAGAATCAGCTGATCACGGACGAGGTTCAGCAGACCGGCACAATCAACCATACCGCCATCTATCCCCGGGAAGTGGTCAAAAGGGCGCTGGAGCTGTCCGCCTCAGCCCTGATCATGGTCCATAACCACCCCAGCGGGAACCCGGCCCCGTCAGACGCCGATAAGCGCATGACGCAGGCGGTGCGCGATGCGGGGGCTGCCCTCAATATCATCCTGCATGACCATTTGATCATCGGACGGGACCGCCATTTCAGCTTCCGGGCCGAAGGATTGCTGTAAATTACCCCTTGCCTCCTGAAAGAACGGCTGTCTTTAGTCACAGTATCATGGCTTATGGAGGTAGGAATGTCGTTGGAACTCTGGCTGTCTTTTGTTGTGGCGTCGCTGGCCCTTCTGGTGATACCGGGGCCGACGGTGATGCTGGTGATCTCTTACGTCCTGGGCCGTGGGCGCAAAAGCGCGCTGGCAACGGTTCCGGGGGTTGCCCTGGGCGATCTGACCGCGATGACCATTTCTCTGGCCGGTGCAGGTGCGGTTCTGGCGGCTTCAGCCACCTTATTTACCGTGCTGAAACTGATAGGCGGTGCCTATCTTCTGTTTCTGGGTGTTCAACTCTGGCGCTCTGCCCCCGCGGAAAACCATCTGGAACCGACGGAGCCGGACCAGGACGTCCTGACCAACAATACGCGTAAGATGTTCTGGAATGCGTTCCTAGTGACCGCCCTCAACCCAAAAGGCATTGTCTTTTTCATCGCCTTTGTGCCGCAGTTTGTTGATCCGGCCGCCCCGGCGCTGGCACAATTCGCTCTGCTGGAATTCACTTTTGTCGGCCTAGCAACCCTGGTGGTGACCTGCTGGGCAATGGTGGCGGGCGGTTTACGGGCTAAGTTCCGGAAACCAACCACTCTCAAATGGGTTAATCGGATCGGAGGATCCTTCCTGATGGGGGCTGGCCTGCTAACTGCCGTGGTCAGGCGCGCAACCTGATATGGGCGGGGGCTAGCCCGCCAATGCACGGTCACTGACAAAGGGGTTGGATTGCCGTTCCTCGCCAAAAGTCGAGGTATCGCCATGGCCCGGCACGAAGACCGTTTCGCTGCCCAGCGGCCAGAGCTGCTGTTGGATGGAATTCAACAGGTCAGCATGATTGCCGCGTGGGAAATCGGTCCGCCCGATCGATCCCCGGAACAAAACATCGCCGACAAAGGCCAGGCCGGTCTCTTTTTCATAAAACACCACATGGCCCGGCGTATGGCCCGGACAATGGCGCACAGTCAGGGTCAGTTTGCCAACGCTAACCTCGTCACCGCCATCCAGCCAGCGGCTGGGTTCGAAACTTCTAGAAGGCGGAAAGCCGTACATCTCACATTGCTGGGGCAGGCTCTCGATCAGGAATTGATCATCGCGATGTGGCCCTTCGATCGGCACACCCAGTTTTTCCGCCAAGTCCGCCACCGCGCCCGCATGATCCAGATGGGCGTGGGTAACCAGGATCTTTTCGATCTCGACCCCATTCTCTTCCGCCGCCGCCAACAGGCGTTCCGCCTCACCGCCCGGATCAACAAAGGCCCCCTTCATGGTTTCATCACACCAGATCAACGAACAATTCTGGGCAAAGGCAGTCACGGGGATGATGCAGGCTTTCAGCGGCATAACGGCAATTCCGGTTGTTCAATTCTTTTCGCCCGCGAAAGATAGGGCTCATGCCCTGATCCTGCAAGCAGCGAAGGTTTTGCCGCGCGATTGGTGGAATATCACAAATAGGAGAGATGCAAAAACCGGCAATGACACCTATATTTGAATTAGTTAAGAATAATGCCAGGAAACTGGCAGGCGAAAAAGCCAGCAGAACACCGGGAGAATTGAGAAACATGACAGCCTTGCGCAAAATGCTGAAATGCCTGGGCGGCCCCCTTGCCGCCGGAATGATCCTGGCCACTGCCAGCATGGCACAAGCCGCTGATCTTGAAGAATTCTACGGCCATTACGAAGGTTCCGTCGTGCTCGATCAGGAAGTTGAGGGCGAAGAAGGCGGCAACGAACGCAAGACCGCCGTTGATATTATCGAAGAAGATAAGGGGTTCCGGCTGAACTGGACCACGATCATCACCAAGAAGGATGGCCGGGTGAAAAAGGTCTCCTACTCAATCCATTTCCAGGAAACCGAGCAGGATGGCACCTTCAGTTCGGCCATGAAGAAAAACATGTTTGGTAAATGGATCCCACTTAACCCCCTGAAGGGCGATCCCTATGTCTGGGCGACTCTGGCAGGTGACACATTAAGCGTTTACGCCCTGATCATCCCCGATGAGGGTGGCTATGAGATGCAGCAATATGACCGCACCTTGCGGGCAGACGGCAATCTGGATGTGATCTTCAAACGGATCAAGGACAGCAAACCGCTGAAAACCATTACCGGCCTTCTGACCCGGCAATGACCCCGTCCAGCCTGCCCGTCATCGACAATGAGAGCATCGCGCCCCGCATCCTGGCAGGGTTTTCCGCAATCATTATCGGGATCGGCCTCAACCGGTTTTCCTATATCGCCTTCATCCCAATCCTGATCACCGCCAACTGGCTGACACCGGAACAGGCAGGATATCTGGGGGCGGCCAATCTGCTGGGCTATCTGTTGGGCGCACTGAGCGCCAATGCTACCGCTTTAAAATTCGGCGTGCGTTCAGTGGTCCGCGCCAATATGCTGATCTCAATCATCAGCTTCGCCGCCTGCGCCTGGCCCTTGGGCTTTGAATGGCTGGCCTTTTGGCGTCTGGTCGCCGGTGTGACCGGTGCACAGTTGATGGTGGTGGCCGTCCCCGCCGTCCTTTCCGCCATCCCGCCCAGCCGCAAGGGCCGGGCCAGCGGCATTGTTTTTTCCGGGATCGGCTTTGGCATCATCTTTTCCGGCCTGGCCATGCCACAGCTGGCGGAACTGGGCGTGGTGGAAACCTGGCTGATTCTAGGCCTGGTCTGCGTGTTTTTTTCCGCTTTGGCCTGGTCCCCGTGGGAGGCCAAGCCCCAAACCATCCAAACCGCCAGCGCCGCCCCCGCGGCCAAGCTGCTCACCTGGCCGGTGATCCTGCTGCTGGGCGCCTATGCGCTGGACGCCTTCGGCTTCGTGCCGCACACGGTTTTCTGGGTCGATTTCATCGCCCGCGGCCTGGGCCATGGAAAAGAATTGGGCGGGTTCTTCTGGATGCTGGTCGGCCTGGGTGCGGTCTTCGGCCCGGTCCTGGCCGGGTGGAGCGCCGATAAGATCGGTTTCAAATGGGCCATGACCCTGGCATTTGGAATGAAGGCAGCCGCCGTCTCCCTGCCCCTGATTGACACCTCCCTGCCCCTGCTGACTGTCTCTTCCCTTGTGGTGGGCGCGATCATTCCTGGCATGGTGGCGCTGGTGTCCGGCTTCACCGCCGTTCTGGTCGGACCGGAGAAAAACCGCCAGGTCTGGGGCTGGATGACCTTTGCGTTTGCCATCCTGCAAGCGGTGAGCGGCTTTTTCATGGCCTGGCTGTTTGATGTAACCGCCAGCTATTTCCCGCTGTTCCAGGCAGGCTGGATCGCGTTGGCAATGGGGGCTATTTTAGCATTGATCAGCCCACGCCCCAGCACAGTGCATTCCTGACATATCTTCAACTCCGGTTCCAAAAATCCCATAGAACCGGATTTCGGCAACTCACCAGATGGAAGAGGCTATTGGTATTCTTCACCTTCATCGCCTCGAACAACCGCGCCAAGGCGGTCTGCCAGATCCGTAAGCGCCCGGTCGGCTGATCAAGCGGCCAGTTTTTCCTGACTGACCCTGAAGTTCCAGGGCAACAGTTCATCAATCCGATTGATCGGATGATCTGCGATGATGGTCAGAACGTGGGTCAGCCAGGCTTGCGGATCCACACCATTGAGTTTGGCTGTTTCGATCAGTGTATAGATGTTGGCGGCGCGTTCGCCACCGGCATCAGATCCGGCAAACAGCCAGTTCTTGCGGCCAAGGGCGATGCCACGGATGGATCTTTCCGCCGCGTTATTGTCGATGGCCAGCCGGCCATCCTGGAGATAGATCTCCAGCCGCTTCATCCGGGTGACGGCATAGCGGATTGCTCCCGCCAGGGCGGAACGCGCAGGCAAACGGGTGAGCTGACCCTGCAACCAGCCCTGAAGGTCTTCGAACTGAGGCTTCGCTTTTTCCTCACGAACGGCCTTTTTGAGGTCCGGCGGTTTACTGCGGATTTCCTTTTCCACGGCATAAAGGCCGGCAATTCGCTTCAGCGCTTCTTCTGCAATCGGTGATTTAGTCGCCTGGTGAATATCGTAGAACTTGCGCCTGATATGCGCCAGACAGGCAACTTCGGTGATGTTGCCGCTGCGATAGAGATGTTCGTAGCCGGAGTATCCATCCGCATGCAGGTAGCCGCTGTAACTTTTCAGATGCTCCCGGGGACGCTCGCCCTTTCGATCCGGGGAATAGCGGTAATAAGCCGCCGGGGCGGTATGGCTGCCCCAATCCCGCTCATCACGAACATAGGTCCAGAGCCGGCCGGTCTTGGTTTTGCCTTGGCCTGGAGCCTGGACTTTGACCGGCGTGTCAT
>NZ_QRDW01000001.1:873853-1224612 GCF_003385955.1 Aestuariispira insulae | reverse complement strand
AGTGGTGCCGTGACCGAGGATACCACCCTGACCGCCAGCGGCAGCCTGACCGCGACCGATGCGGATGCGGGCGAAAGCGGCTTCCAGGCGCAGAGCGATACGGCGGGTTCCTATGGTTCCTTCTCCATCGATGCGGATGGCAACTGGTCTTATGACCTGGCAAATGATGCCACTGATGTTCAGGCGCTTGGCGCAGGCGACAGCCTGACCGAAAGCTTCACGGTCCTGACCGGCGACGGCACGGAAGAAACCGTGACCATCACCATCAACGGCACCGATGATGCGCCGGAAATTTCCGGTGATGACAGTGGTGCTGTGACCGAGGACACCACCCTGACCGCCAGCGGTTCGCTGACCGCGACCGATGCGGATGCGGGTGAAAGCGGCTTCCAGGCGCAGAGTGATACGGCGGGTTCCTATGGTTCCTTCTCGATCGATGCGGATGGCAACTGGTCCTATGACCTGGCTAATGACGCCACAGATGTTCAGGCATTGGGCGCAGGCGACAGCCTGACCGAAAGCTTCACGGTTCTGACCGGTGACGGCACGGAAGAAACCGTGACCATCACTATCAACGGCACCGACGATGCGCCCGAACTGTCGGGCAGCTTCACCGGCGCGGTGACGGAAGGCGATGAAGGCGATGTGGCCACCGCCACCGGCACCATTGCGATCAGCGATGCCGATGCCGGCGACAATCCGGTCTTTGAGGCCACCGAGGTGGATGGTGCTTATGGCTCGTTGTCTCTGGATACTGACGGCAATTGGACTTATACCCTGGATCAGGCCGCCGTTCAGAATCTGAATGAAGGCGATCAGGTCACGGATACGATCACCCTGACGGCTAGCGACGGCACCACACAGGATATCACGGTTGATATTACCGGTACCAATGATGCGGCTGTGATTGGCGGTGACAATTCGGGCACGGTCTCTGCCGGTGGCGATGATGTGCTGACCATGACCTATGGTGGGGGCTCGGCCGGATACTCCAATTCCATGGGCTATGCGATCCTGGATGAAAACGGCAATCCGACCAGTGGTGAAGTGGTCTGGTCGAATTTGCATGAAGTTGGGAATGGCAGTTCGGTTGAGATACCGCTGGAAGGTGTTGATGCGAGCAATATCGTCTATTTCCTGATCCCCAATGGTGGGACGAAAAACCCGGATCTGGAAAATGGCACGGAAGTTACCTTTGCCCAGGACGAGGACGGTAATTGGGTTGCTTATGCGGATGGCGAGGCGCTGAATGGCCAGGACAGCCCGGCCTATTTCTCCGGCTCGGCAGATCTGAACCCTGACGGTATCGTGCATGTTCAGGTGGATGAAGACGGTACCATTGGGTTTGAAGACCTTTATGGCGGTGGCGATAATGATTTCGACGATGCCAACGTCGACACTGATATTGAACAAGGTGAGGGTGGCTCGGTTGATGGCCAACTGACCGTCAGCGATGTGGATGATGGCGAGGCCTTCTTTGTTGCCCAGACCGATACTGCCGGCAGCTACGGCAGCTTCACGGTGGATGCGAACGGTGCCTGGACCTATCAGGTGGATTCGGCTAATGGCGATGTTGCAGGGCTTGGTGATGGTGAGAGCCTGACAGACAGCTTCACCGTTCTCAGTGCCGACGGCACGGAAGAGACCGTAACCATCACTATCAATGGCACCAACGAAGCGCCGGTGGTGAGCGGCCCCACCGAATTTTCCATGGCCGAGGATGGCGCGATCACCATCACGGAGGCCCAGCTTCTGGCCAATGCGTCGGACAATGACGCCTTGTCGGTTGAGAATCTGGCGGCTGATGGCGGTACGCTGACCAGCAATGGTGATGGCACATGGACCTTCGAACCGGCGGATGATTTCAGCGGCACCATCAACCTGACCTATGATGTCAGTGACGGCGAGGAAAGCGTTGCCGCCAGTGGTGTCATTGCGGTCAGTGGTGTGGCGGATACCCCGGACCTGACGGTCAGCCTGGGGGCGGGCCAGTCCGGTGGTGAGGCCGGTGATCCGGTCACCATCACCAAACATAATTTTGACGATACCGATCGCGGTTATTCCGTGACCGCCCAGGTCATCAATAGTGACGGCAGCCTGAGTGACAGCGAGTCGGATAACGTTAGCAGCTATGGCAATGGCTTTGGGGCCAATGGTGCAAACAGTGGTCCCTCCGGCCAGATCGGCTACAGCAACCAGCATGATGTTTCCGAGACCCTGACAGTCAGCTTTGAAGACACCATGTCCGAAGCTTCGGTCGATATCTCCTATCTTTATGAGAATGAAAATGGCTGGGGCGCGGATGAAACAGGGGAATATCTCCTCTATCGTGACGGGCAACTGGTGGGCAGCGGCTCCTTCGAGGGCGGCAGCGGCGCCAGCGCGACCGTTGATGTCAGTGCTGATGACGGATTGGGTTTTGACCAGTTGGTCATCAAAGCAGGAGACAGTTTCTCGGACGGATCCACCGGTTATCAGGCCAGCGATTTCGCGATCGAAAGTGTGACCGCGACACCAATGCAGGATGATGGCAGCACGGATTATCCGCTGAATATCACGGCAGCGCTCACTGACACCGATGGGTCGGAGAGCCTGACCATCACCGTTTCCGATCTGCCGGATGGCGTGACTCTCTCGAATGGCACGGAAAACCCGGATGGCAGTTGGACTCTGACCTCGGCGGAACTGGACGGGTTGAGCATTCATGTGCCGGCCGATGTCACCACGGATTTCGGCCTGACCGTTACCGCGACCTCGTCGGAAGATGGCACGTCGGCGTCGATTGATGCCAGCATCACTATTCCAGGCAATGAGGCCCCGAATACCGGTCCGGAAGCAGAGGATGTGGATCTGGGCAGCATGGTGGAAGATGGCAGTTTTGCTATTTCTGCAGAGATGCTTTTGGCCAACAGTACGGATGCTGATGGCGATGATCTAAGCGTGACTGGGGTATCGGTTGATCCACAATATGGATCGATCTCAGAAGATGGTGAAGGCGGCTGGATCTTTACCCCTGCGGAAGATCTGTCCAGCCTGGATGTCCCGATCAGCTTCACGGTTTCCGATGGTGAGGCGAGTGATAACGCAACGGCCGTCATTGATGTGACGCCGGATGCGGACGGGGTTTCCCTGACGGTGGATGCGGATGTGACGGCGACCCCGACCCAGTCGGCAGACGTCGATGTCAATGGAACTGAATATGACGATTTTATCCGCACCAGTTGGGAGGATGACACCGTAGCCGCCGGTGCCGGTGATGATGTGGTCTATACCTCCAGCGGCGATGATGTTGTTTATGGTGACGATGCGGTTGCCACCGGCGGACCGGTGTCGGCAGCGCTCAATATCCAGGCCGCCCTGGGTGATCAGGACGGTTCCGAAAGTGCCACCATCGTTATTTCCGGCCTGCCGGAAGGGGCCAGCCTCAATGCCGGTGAAGACCTGGGTAATGGCAGTTGGAGCCTGACTTCCGGTGATTTGGACGGCCTGACCGTCACGGCACCGGAAGGCACGGAAAGTTTCGAGCTGACTGTGAGTGCCAGCAGCACGGACACGCTCGGTAACCTGAGTGACACCTCCGCCGAGAGCGAGGCGACCATCACGGTCAATATCGATGCTTCCGACAGCGGTGAGAATGACGGCGATGGCGATGACTGGATCCGTATGAATAGCGGTGATGACATTGCCTATGGTGGTGGCGGCGATGATTACCTTCGCGGCGATTCCGGTTCTGATACGCTCTTTGGCGGGTCTGGGGACGATAACCTGCGTGGCGACTCGCAGGAAGATTACCTGGATGGCGGCACCGGAAATGACACCATTTATGCCGGTTCTGATGATGATATTGTTCTTGGCGGCGCCGGGGATGATATCATAGACGGGGATTCCGGCGACGATCTGCTGGTCGGCGGCACCGGTGAAGATATCATTGACGGCGACAGTGGCCATGATGTGATTTATGCCGGTGAGGAAAGCACGGACCAGAGCGGTGATGTGGAGAAAGACATCATCTATGGTGATCATGGCGAGGATGATATCTATATCGGCGGCGGCGGTGATACAGTCGATGCCGGCTCCGGTCATGACGATATCATCATGACAGTGGCGGATGCGGTTGATGGCACCGAAATTGACGGTGGCAGCGGCACCGACATGCTTCGGATTGATCTCTCCAGCTCGATCGATAATCTCGATGCGGTGATTGCCGAGCTGTATGATATCCAGTCAGGCCTCTCAAAACATAACAACGATTTCGAGATCGAAACGCTCGGCATTGATGCAGAGAATGTTGAAGAACTCGAGATCTATGTGGATGGTGAGTTGCATGAGTTTGCCCCCGTCGTCGAAGGCGACGATGCGGTGAACGCCGAGTCCGACGCCCTGGATGATGGGCTTGTCATCTTCAATAATTTCTCGCTTGCCGATATGGACAGTGAAGAACTGATGATGGCGGTCATTGAAATCAATGATGGCTATCGCGAAGGCGACGGGCTGAACGTGCCACAGGATGTGCTGGATGCGGCCGGTGTGGAAATAGAATCCGAAGGCAAGGTGGAGGGGACGAATACCTTCCGCCTGGTTCTGTCCGGTGATGCGTCCCTTGCTCAATATGCGGCGATCATCGGGGCGATTGTGCTGGTGAACGACGGCACATCCCTTGGTGACGGCACCCGGACCATCACGGCCCAGGTGACCGATACTGGCGGTAATCTCAGCAATGTGCATTCGGTCAATGTAGCGGTCGAACTGCCGACTTCGGACCAGTCCCTTGTTTCCACGGCCGATGATCAGGCCGATCTGGTTTATCTCTCTCAGGCGGATGGTGATGGGGTCACCGTCACCGACGTCCAGGATGAGGAACTGACCCGGGATACCGACATGTGGGCCGTGGAAAGTGGCGGCGAGAGCGGTGTTCTTGGTGAGGATGACCTGGGTGAGGATTTCAACTCGGTCGATGCCGGTGCCGGACAGGATTGGGCGATCATGGATGGCGACGCGGATGCAGAGCTGAATCTCGGTGGTGATGTCCTGGCCAATTTTGAACATGCCATTGGCGGTGACGGCGACGATGTTCTGACCGGCAATGAAGAGGCCAACATTCTGGCCGGCGGTGAGGGTGATGATACTCTGATCGCCTCCGGTGGCAACGACCTGATGTTTGGTGGTGACGGTGATGATACCTTCATCATGAAGGCGGAAGACCTCAATAGCGAAGAATGGGGTTCGTCCCAGGAATATGACCGTGAGGTGGCGGAGGCCCTGGCCGAAGCCGGTGCCTTTGATCCGGGTGAGACCAGCCTGTCCGATTTCCAGAAATCCGGTTTGGACGGGGGGGATGGCATCGATACCTTGCGGGTGATTTCCGAAGGCGGCGATCCGGTCAGTCTGGATCATGATTCCCTTTCGGCGGTCCATAATGTCGAGATTTTGGACCTTTCTGGTGTCGAAGGGGATGTGAATGCATCGCTGACATTGGAGGATGTGGTTTCCATGACCGATGACGGCAATTCACTGACCATTCTCCATGATGAAAATGCGGTCATTAATGTGAATGGCCAGGATATCAGCAGTCCGGACACCTATAACTTCAACTTTGACGGCAAGGATATTGAAATCAAGGTTGAGAGTGTTGAGCCGCCGACATCCTGATCTTGGAATAAGGCAATCAATGCAAAGATGAATCCCGGACCGGGACAGTGCCACTGTCCCGGTCCGTTGTTATCAGGGCCGGCGGCAGGCTGGACAATACCATGGAGATGAATTCCACCTGTCCGGGACAGTTGGTCTTTGCGAAAACCGATTTGATCTGATTGCGCACTGTATTGGGGCTGGTGCCCAGAATACCGGCGATTTCAGCTGGCCTGTGGCCTTGGATCAACAGGGTTGCGACTTTGGATTCCGCTTCGGTCAGTCCGAGCATATCGGCCAGTAATGCCGGGTCCATCCTGGAACCCAGGCTGCGCCGGTCCCCCAATGTCAGCAGGGCGAAAATCTGTCCGTCCTGACTTCTGGTTGCCATGGAAGTGATCAGCCCTGCCATGGGATCGCCACCGGGACTTGATGAGAGCAAAATGCCCTGGGTATGGGTTTGGCGGTCGTTGCGTGCCTCCTTGATCACCTGCCGGACCGTCTGCTTCAACAGGGTGGCTTCCTGTTCCTGGCGGGAAGTGAGGACTCCCCCTTGGATCTGCAGCAGTTCGGAATGATTCACAAGCCGTCTTGCCCCATCATTGAGATGCAATACACGGCAATCCTGATCCAGCATGATGAAGGAGGCGGAAAGAAGGTCGAGCATCCGGTCGCTGCGCCGCCGATTCGTAATGTCGCGGAAACTGATGATCGTGGACAGGTCCGCATTGATCCGGCAGGGGGTGGTGGTAAACGCCAGAAGGGACCGTTTGCTGTTTTTCAAACTGGCCCAAACTTCCTGCTGCCGGGAACCATTGTCGGACCGGTTGAGAATGGTTGCCAGGCTTTGATAGCCCGCATTGAACTCAGCAAGCTTCATCTCCTGTTCCAGCCAGTCCGCAGGAAGGCCGACCACCAGGTCTCTGGACAGTCCGGTCAGGCTGGCTGCTGTTCGGTTGAAATAGGCGATCTGCAACTGGTCATCGATCGCAATCACACCATCGGGCAGGCCGTCCAGAACTGATTGGAGGTTGGCGCGGAATTTTGCGATCTCGCGGCTCTGTCCCAGCAGGACCTCTGCCTGGTTCTGGTAGTTGAGCGCATGGTTTTTCAGTCGGTTGATCAGATAGGCCAGTGGAAACAGGCAGATGGCGGACAGGATGCCGGAAAATACCGCGATCTCGCCGATCAGGGAGGAGGCAGGGGACGGCGGGTCCCAGGAGAGGGAGGCGATTACTGTCCCGATTGGATCCGTAATCAGATAGCGGGCTTGTTCGGGGATCGTGGCCGATGTGGTCAAGTCCAGGCCGGGCAAACTGTATCGTTTGGATAATGCGGCCAGATAGGCCTCATCCAGTGGCCTGAGCAGAATAACGACTGCATCAGGTTTAGCATATTCCAGGTGAAGGGCATAGAGATAGAGTCTACCTTCCAAGGCGACGAAGCCAGCACTTCTGGAGCGTGGGGCAAGTGTGTCGCGCGCCAAAATGGAACGGATCTGCAACTGGAATTCGCTATTGATGTCAGGAGCACCGTCGGCGGATTGGATCAGGTTTCCATCTTCGCCCGCCAGAAAAACCTTCAACCGGTCATCGGCCATGCCGTCGGCAAAACTCTGGGCGGCCAACCAGTTCAACTCCCGGTCCAACACCACGTCCATCATGCGGAAGGTGTTTTCGGCGGCGCGTTGATTGATATGCTGTATGGCCTGCCAGGCGGAAACACCCAGCACCAGGGCGGCAAAAAGAAACATCAACCCAACCAGAGAGATCAAGTATCGTTTCATTCGCTGATTGCTGTCTGTCCGGGCTGTTATGCCTGGGGCTTGATCATGCATGGCCTCAAATCCATTTTCCCCTGATCAAGTCTGCACCATCGAAATTCTAGCCGTTTCAGGGGTAAAACGGAAGGAATGATTTGATATGTAATTATTTAGAAGAAAGAAGAATGCCTGGTTTGTTTTGATGGTTCCGCCTCTTCTTGTGATTCCGCCTCTTCCGGTGGTTTCGGCCCTTGCTGTAGTTTAGGCCGGGGAATATGAGAATCCGGTTTCGGTGGCTGATAGGGCGGAAAGATCAATGTGACCCTGGTGCCTTTCCCCTTCTCGCTTTCGATGGTCATTTTTCCCTGATGCATCTCCGCGAGGGAGCGCACGAGAGGCAGTCCCAAACCGCTGCCATCATATTTCCGGGAAAGACCGTGGGACACCTGGCGGAAGGGTTGCAATGCCTGGCGGATATCCTCCTCGGTCATTCCGACACCGGTATCGGATACGGAAATGTAGGTGACATTATCCTCATCCCGGTCATAGGCCAGCTCAACGGTGCCGCCTTCAGCGGTGAATTTAATGGCATTGGATAGCAGATTGACGATCATCCGTTTGAGGGCGGGGCCATCAGCCATCAGGGATTCGATTGGATTCTTGATCGTGAAATCAAGAGTGATCTTATTTTCGTTTGCCAGGCCGGCCAGCATCTTCATCGCGGATTCCACGGTGTTTTGCAGATCCACGGGATGAATGTCGAGTGCCATGCGGTTGGCTTCCAACCGGGACAGGTCCAAAATATTATTCACCAGGGTTAACAGGTCATTGCCACTATCATGAATGATCGTGGCATATTCCTGGTAATCAGGCGGGGTCAGTGGCCCCAGTGCCTGTTGTTTCAGCAATTCAGAGAATCCGATGATCGCATTCAGCGGGGTCCTTAATTCGTGGCTCATATGGGCGAGGAAATGGGTTTTTGATTTATTGGCCTCTTCGGCGGCAATTTTTTCTGCCAGGTATTTCTTGTTCAATGTGCGTAGAAGATCGGCCTGTTCTTCTATCTGCAGGCGGCTTTCCTCCAGGGCGCGGTGAGTTTCCTTCAGATCTGAAATATCTTCCCCCACTGACTGATACTCGATGATTTCGCCATGTTCGTCGCACAGGCATCGGTCGACCCACTGATACCACTGGCGCCGCCCATCCTGTTCGATATGGCAGAATTCCTCTATGGTAATCGGGTGCTGCCAATGAAGCTTGGCGAGCGAGCCGGTCAGGCGTTCAGAAAACTCACGGGGGAGTACATCTTCCAGCCGGGCATTGTGCAGTTCAGACAGCGGCCGACCGACAAAATCCGCGAAATTGCGATTGGCGTAGCTGATGGTGCCATGCCGGTCGAACCGGAAAATAATGGTTGGTTGGTCGCTCAGGATAGTTTGATAGCGATCGGGCTCCTCCTCATCGACTGGAGGCTTGTTGTCCGTAAGCGGCGCTCCCATGTCATGGATCTGAATAAGGCAATATTCACCTGGCTCCGATCGGCTGTCCTGTCCGCGATCTTCCGGATCGGTCTGCGGCGCACCACAGGGCGATAGGTGGATTTTCTGTCGCATACGGCCGTTGCGCGGATCACAGGATTGTTTGGTAAAGAGTGGCAGGCCCACCCCCTGCAAATTGTCCGGGAGGGTTACCTCTTTGCCTTTTTCGATGACCTGGTCGATGATCCCGCAAAGGCCTTGTGCCTCATGATCAGGAAAAAGGACGGAGAGTTTAGTGCCGATCGCTTCGGTTTCCGGGATATGGCCATGGGCTTCCATCCACGGGTTCCAGGACCGGATGACCATATTGCGATCAACAATGACAATGCCGAGATCAAGCAACCTGAAGAGGCTTGAATAGAAATCGATTTGCCGGTTCAGCGGTTTGCCCCCAAAGAATCATCCGTCAAAGGCGGACGATGTGAAAAACTGATCTTGCAACCAGGAATATTGTCACCCGTTGATGTTGATAATTGGTTAAATCCCCGGCGAATAGCCAACTTCTGGTAGGAAGAGGGGCGCTTGCTATTGTAGAATGGTTTTCTGCCTCCCATATCGGGGGCTTGGCCAAGGAATAGACCGAATGTTGGATACCGGATTCATCAACCGCCTTGAACAGGCCGGGCCCGTGGCGCGCAACTGGCGCACGGGGACATTGGGCGTGGACTTTTTCGCGCCGGGCGACATGGTTTATCTGACTGAACAGATGGTTGTCTGTTACTTGCTGCGCGACACCACCAAACGCCACCAAAATCGTAATCGATTGGAAGTGCGCGCGGGCGCGGGCTGGCTTTTGCCGCCCGATATGCGCATAGAATGCGGTTATGAAACCGCCGGTGGCAGGATCGGCATCACCCTGCCTGAAGAGACCTTGCGGGAAGTTTTGCCGGAAGGCGTTCAGTCCCCGGCGATCAGCCACCAGCAGCTGGATGATCCGGTGATCCAGCAGATGGTGATGAATATTTATGAGGCCTCTCTGACCGATGACGCCTATTCCGCGCTGTATCGCGATACCATGACATTGGCGTTGGCGGCGCATCTCTTCCGGGCTTATGGCCGCCTGGAAGATCCGGCGGCATCAAGCCGTGATCCCCGGATCAAGCGGGTGATGGATTATATCGAAGACCATCTGGCCGATCCTCTGAGCCTGGATGAATTGGCGGGCGTGGCTGCCATGAGCCGTTATCATTTTGCCAAGACGTTCAAAGACCATACCAACATGCCGCCGCACCGCTATGTGGCGGAACGGCGGATTGAACGCGCCAAGAGGCTTCTGGCGGGGTCAAACCTCCCGGCATCTGAAATTGCTTTTCAGGTAGGCTATGGCAGCCAGAGCAATTTTTCCGCCACTTTCCGGCGGCTGACCGGCGTGACCCCGATCGGATATCGTACGGCTTTGGCCTGACGGTGGCGGGGGGGGTGGCATAGGGGCCGCGATCACAATTTCGCGCGCGGCAGGCCAGAACCCCAAGAATTTGATAAACTTCCCCAAGATCCGGCCTAACGGGGGATGGCTCCCTGCCTTATCTTCAAGCTGTATCGTTTTATTAGGATCGGAACGACCCGTAAGACCAACCGGTTTTTATTAACCGCGTGATTTGGTTGAAAACGGGCAACTTAACCAGAATCAGGTTGGGATCAGGACAATGATCAAATTCAAATTAAATAACGAAGAACGGACGGTGGATGCCGACCCGGATACTCCGCTGCTTTGGGTGATCCGGGACGAGATCGGCCTGACGGGGACAAAATTTGGCTGTGGCCAGGGCCTGTGCGGTGCCTGCACAGTGCATCTTGACGGCGAGGCCGTGCGCTCCTGCCAGACCTTTGTCGGTGATGTGGAAGGCCTCTCCGTGACCACCATCGAAGGTATTGGAAGCAAGGCGGCCAAGGCTGTCCAAACCGCCTGGCAGTCGCTGGAAGTGCCGCAATGCGGTTATTGCCAATCGGGCCAGATCATGCAGGCGACAGCCCTTTTGACCGAGAATGCCAAGCCGAGCGACGCGGAGATTGACGAAGCGATGAATGGCAATGTCTGCCGTTGTGCCACCTATGTGCGGATCCGCAAGGCGATCCATCATGCATCCGAACTGATGGAGGCCTGATCATGAACCAGATTAAAACCATTGAAACCAGCCGACGCGGCTTTTTGAAAGGCGCGGGCACGGCGGCTACCGGGCTTGTGGTCGGTTTCCAGCTCACGGGGCGTGGTGCCAAAGCGGCCCATCATGAAAAAGCCTTTGAAGCCAATGCGTTTGTTAGGATTGCCAAAGACAATTCGGTTACCGTGATCGCCAAACATATTGAGTTTGGCCAGGGCAGCCATAGCGGCCTGGCAACGATCCTGGCAGATGAATTGGATGCGGATTGGGCACAGGTGCGGGTCGAAGCAGCCCCCGCCGATGCCACCAAATATAACAATCTCTTTTGGGGGCCTAGCCAAGGGACCGGCGGATCGACCGCCATCGCCAATTCCTGGATGCAACTGCGCGAAGCCGGGGCTAAAGCCCGTGCTATGCTGGTCCAGGCAGCCGCCGCCGAATGGAACGTGGCAGCCAGCCAGATCCAGGTCTCAAAGGGGATGGTTTCCCATGGCGGGAAAAGCCTGAGCTTCGGGGAACTGGCGGAAAAGGCGGCCATGCAGCCGGTGCCGGAAACGGTCACCTTGAAAACGGCGGATCAATTCACCCTGATTGGCGGCACAGGCAAACGGAAGGATATCCCGGGTAAGACCGATGGCACGGCTATCTTCACCATGGATGTCAAACGACCGGGCATGCTCTACGCGGTGTTGAAGCGTTCGCCGAAATTTGGTGGCGTGGCAAAAAGCTTTGATGATGCGGCCACAAAAGAAATCAAAGGCGTTGTCGGCGTGGTGGCCACTCCGCGCGGCGTGGCGGTGCTGGCCAAAAACACCTGGGCGGCGATCCAGGGGGCGGACGCGCTGGCAGTGGAATGGGATAATAGCCAGGCCGAACAGCGCAGCTCTGCCGAAATCATGGCCCATTACCATGAACTGGCGGATCAGCCCGGCGCGACTGCAGTGAAGAATGGTGATGCCGATGGGGCCATCGCCGGGGCCGTCAAAACCCTGGAAGCCAGTTTTGATTTCCCCTATCTCGCCCACGCACCGATGGAGCCGCTGGACGCGGTGATTGAAGTGACCGACCAGGGGGCGGAGATCTGGACCGGCAGTCAGATTCAGACCGGCGATCAGGCCTGGGCCGCGGGAATCCTCGGGCTTAAGCCTGAACAGGTAAAGGTCAACACCCTGCTGGCAGGTGGCAGTTTCGGTCGTCGCGCAACCCCGGATTCCGACATGGTGTCCGAGGCGGCGATGATCGCCAAGGCCATTGAGGGCCGCGCACCGGTAAAACTGATTTGGACCCGCGAGGATGATGTGCGGGGTGGGCGTTATCGTCCGGCCTATCATCACCGGCTGAAAGCGGCGCTGGATGAACAGGGCAACCTGATTGGCTGGCAACATAAGATTGTTGGCCAGTCCATTGCCAAAGGCACGGCATTTGAACCCTTCCTGGTGAAGGATGGCGTTGATGCCACCTCGGTGGAAGGCGCGCATAACCTGCCCTATGCCATCCCGAACATGGATGTCAGCCTGGTGACCAGTGACATTGGTGTGCCGGTGCTCTGGTGGCGCTCGGTTGGTTCCACCCATACCGCTTATTCCACGGAAACCTTCCTGGATGAGTTGGCCGAAGCGGCGGGCCGGGATCCGGTGGAATGGCGCTTGGAATTGATGAAGGATCATCCGCGTCATCTGGCGGCGCTGAAACTGGTGGCGGAGAAAGCGGAATGGGGTAAAGAACCCGCCCCGGGGCGGTATCGCGGTGTTGCGGTCCATGAAAGCTTCAATTCCGTGGTGGCCCAGGTCGCGGAAGTCAGCCTCCGGGCCGATGCCACCATCAAGGTGGAAAAGATCTGGTGTGCGGTCGATTGTGGCACGGTGATCAATCCGGATGTGGTTGCCGCCCAGATGGAAGGGGGCATCGGTTATGGGCTTGGGGCGATCCTGCGCAACCAGATCACTTTGGATGGCGGTGTTGTGGATCAATCCAACTTCCATGATTACGAGCCGCTGCGCTTAACCGACATGCCGGATGTCGAGGTCTTTATCGTGCCAAGCGATGCGGCCCCGACCGGTGTTGGTGAGCCCGGGGTACCGCCGGTGGGGCCGGCAGTTGCCAATGCGGTGTATCAGGCGACAGGAAAACGCATCCGCAAACTGCCCTTCACCGAAGGGCTGCCCAATTCAGTCTGATGCCCTAATCCGCCCGGTTTCGGTCGGGGGATGGGGGAAGCGGCCGGTTGCAGGTGCAACCGGTCGTTTTTTTTCACTAATTGAGGGCTGCCGGCGGGGAAAGGGCCTCTGGCATATGGGCGCGATAGCTGGGATCGATGTAGCGATCGAAGATATCTTCCAGGGTACCGTCTTCCGCCATGTCGGCAATGGCCTGATTGATGGCGGGCAGCAGCTGGACATTGGGATCCCCATTGCTGAAAGCGAGATGGACGTTATTGACGGCAACGGGGGGACGGATCGACCGGACGCTATCCAGGTTGTCTGTTTCCGCCAGCAGGTTCCATCCGGCGATTTCGACCGCCAGAAAGGCATCCAGCTTTCCTGCCTGCAGCTTGCGCAGGTTGCTCGCATCGTTTCTAACCTCTTCGACCCTGAACAGGCCCTGCTGGCGCAGGTGGTCAAAACGATCACCGTAGCTCCACCCCTGGATGGCTCCAATGGTCATACCGGTCAGATCGGACAAGGTGAACTTGTTGTTTTTAGGACGCTCGGTCGGCACGAATAACAGGATGGCATCACTGTGAAAGGGGCGGCTGAAAGCAAACACCTGATCACGCTCAGCCGTTCTATAGATGCCGCCTGCCGCCAGCTGACCGGTTTCCAGGCCCGCCAGGACCCGCCGCCAGGGGTAGGCCTTCAGGGATACAGGCTGATGGATACGGTTGAAAACCTCGCGCACAATCGCCGGATATAGGCCGGTCGCTTTGCCATTGTCTGAAAAACTGAAGGGCCGGCTGTCATGGTCAAAGCCGACCACGACGTGAACCTCCCTGGCCTCCGCGCCGGTTATTGAAATCCAAATGAACAGGAAAACCACAGCCATGGCTATCAGGCCTGCGGTGATCCTCGCTGTAAACCGTTCCAACATCATGGACGATAATAACACGGAGTGAGCACAAAAAAAATTGCCGGAAGCAAGGCTTCCGGCAAGTTGAACAGGGAGGCTTCACGTCTGGGAGACGTATGTCCGGCGGACGGCACAATCGGCTGGGGGCCGCAGCGTCTGCCGGGGTTGTTGCAACGCAACAACTGAAGCAGGTTGTATATAGGTACCACAGCCGCGATTGGCTAGAGCGATTTTTGCAAAGGAGCCATGCAAAAAAGCATAGCTCCCCTGAATTACGGTATTCTCCAAATTAAAGTGATATATATCAATGTACTAGGGAGAGGGGCCAATTTGTGATCCGGCCGGTTTTATCAGCGAAAATAATTGAACCCTTCTTGGAGGGAATCCGACTAACCTGTTGAGGGTGGCTCTGACAGGCTGCATCGGTTCGTAAAAGTTCAGGGGATTTATGATGTCAGGTTTAGGATTAGTGTTTGGGATCATCGTCCTGGGAGGCATTGCCGCCCTGCTGGCGGTGATTTTTCTCTATAACAAGCTGGTCTCCCTCCGCCAGCGTGTCCTGGAAGGCTGGAGCGGCATTGATGTGCAACTGAAGCGCCGGTCGAACCTTGTGCCCAACCTGATAGCGGCGGTGAAAGGTTACATGGCCCATGAAAAGGGGTTGTTGGAAGATATCACCAAGTTGCGGGCGCAATGTGTCGAGGCAGATACCGGTCCGAAAGATCGCCAGGCGATTGAAGGGGAGATGTCGACCGCGTTGATCCGTCTTTTTGCCGTGGCGGAAAACTATCCGGATCTGAAAGCCGACAGCACCTTCCTGGAATTGCAACAGGCCTTGGGGGAATTGGAAGACCAGATCCAGATGGCCCGCCGCTATTACAACGGCACGGTCCGGAATCTGAACATCCTGATCGAGAGCTTTCCGGCCAACCTGCTGGCCCAGCGTTTCGGGTTTGTAGCGGCGGATTATTATGAGGTGGAACATGCCGCCGAGCGTGCCGTGCCCCAGGTGGATTTCAAGGGGGGCGAATGATGATGCGTTTCCTTGCGGTTTTCTTCTTCGCGGCCCTGCTTTCCCTCGGCGCGCGGGCGGAAGAGCGGATCACTGATTTTGCGGTTGAGGTTGTAGTCCAGGCGGATGGCACCCTTCAGGTAACTGAAGAGATTGAGGTTCTCTCGGAAGGCCGGGAAATCAAGCGGGGGATCTATCGCGACATTCCCTTGCGTACGATCACGGCGGCCGGATTGAACCATGTTGCCGGTTTCGAGCTGTTGGATGTCTGGCGTGACGGGGTGCCTGAACCCTATTTCACCCAGGATCTGGCGGCGGGCATACGCATTTACATGGGGGAAGAAAGTGTTTTCTTGAAACCGGGCCGCCATCGTTATCGGATCCGTTATCTGACCGACCGGCAACTGATTCATGGTTCGGATCTTGACGAACTTTATTGGAATGTCACGGGTAACGATTGGGCCTTCCCCATCGACCAGGCCTCCATTCGTGTGACTTTGCCGGGCGGGATTACGATTCGCCAGCATGCGGCCTATACCGGTTACATGGGGGAACAGGGCCAGGATTTTGCCCTGGTTTTCCAAGGCGACAATGAAATGGCGCTGAAAACCACCCGGCGGTTGGAGAGCTGGGAAGGCTTCAGCATCGCGCTCGGCTGGCCAGCCGGTCGGATCAGCCGTCCGGACGCAAGCCAGGAATTTGCCTGGGTTGTGCAGGATAACCGTGGGCCGATCATTGGGATCGTCCTGTCTGGTTTCTTGGTCCTCTATTATTGGTTGGTCTGGCGCCGGGTTGGCCGGGATCCGGAAAAAGGCACGATCATCGCGCGTTTCGAGCCGCCAGAAGGTTTGTCGCCGGTTGGGGCGGGCACGATCTGGTACCGGGGCAACGGCGACCGCTTCCCTTCTGGCCGCGCTTTTTCTGTTGCCCTGACCAGTCTTGCGACCAAAGGGGTGATAACCTTGGAAGCGCTGGGCGGTGGACGTTATGAGGCCCGCAAGCTTTTGGAGCCGCATGGTTTGCCGGACGGTGAACGGGCCGTTGCCGAAAATATGTTTCCCAGCGGTAGAAAAATCACTTTTGGCAAGAAATATGATGCCCGGATCAGTCTTGCGCAGGATGCCTTGGGCAGCAGCTTTGGCAAGGAGTTTGAAAAGCTCTATTTCCGGAACAACTGGAAACAGTGGCTGGTGGGGGCGATCATGACCGCCATTGTTTCCCTGGCGACCCTGATGCTGGATGTTACCGATTCCAATAACCGGGCGATGGTTGCCTTCATGGTGCCGTTCGGGGCGGTTTTCTCGATCCCGAGCCTGTTTATCCTGGTGCGGCTGGTCCAGGGCATACCGCCCATGATCCGGCGCGGCAGTGTCGGCAGCTGGTTCGCCATGATCTTCATGCTGCTGATTGCTTTTGCCTTTCTGGGGCCGGTCGGCGCGATTTTCTATTTTGTATCAGATACGGTATCGCCTCTTGCCATGATCGTGGCGCTGTTGCCTGTGCCGGTCACGGTGGCCTTTTATCACTGGATGAAGGCCCCAACGCTGGCCGGGCGCGATATGCTGGATCAATTGGAAGGATATCGACTTTATCTGACCGTCGCGGAGGAAGACCGTCTGAATATGGCGGGCGAAGGTCAGGAAATCACGGAGGCGCTTTTTGAAAAACACTTGCCCTATGCCATGGCCATGGATGCGGAAGATGCCTGGACCGAGCGGTTTTCGGAAAGTCTGGCCCGCAGCGGGCATGACCCGGCGGCGGCAGGCAGCTATCAACCCCGCTGGTACAAAGGGGACAACAGACCCTGGCGGTCCAGTCTGGGCGGCGGCCTGTCCAGCAGCCTGACCGGGGCGGCCTCGAAGGCCGGATCCCGACCATCGAGCAGCTCTGGCAGCTCGTCTGGCGGCGGATCTTCCGGCGGTGGCGGCGGCGGTGGTGGCGGCGGTGGCTGGTGATGGATCAGGGAGAGGGATCATGAAACGCGAACTGTTGATCATGCTCTATCTGACCATCCCTTTCCTGCTGGTTGGATCGGTTTTCTTCCTCCTGGGCAAGACCACAGGTGACGGCCCCTGGAAGGCATTGGGATATCTGATCCTGATGGGCTATACGGCGATTGCCTGGACTGTGGTGATGGTCGGTTATTCCAGCTGGATCCTAATGCGGGACGGTTTCCAGGCCAGCAGCTGGCCCGCCATGGTTATTCCAGGGTTGGTACTGATTTCCGGCGTTTATTGGGGGATCAGTACCTTCCTGGCACATCATGGCGAGGGAAAGGCCCGGACCTTCATTGAAGAATTTGTTGCGGCACGCGGAACCGAAAAAGACCGGTTGGTGTCGGAAAACCGCGCCCTGCTGGAAAAGGGCGGGGATGTCATGCGCGAGACGATCGCCTTCAGGATCGGCTATAATCCGGAGCCGGTCTATGGTCGGCGGTCGCCCGACGATGGCGAGCGGATGCGCATGTTGGAAATGCTGTTGCAAGGGGGGCTCCGGGTGGATAGGCGTCTGTTTTACGCGCTGGTGGCCGACCAAGGCGACCTGGTGGCGGCCAGTGTTCTGGTGCGTTTCATGAAGGCGGACCACCGTCAGGACCAATCCTTTGCCGCGATGGTTCCAGACCATGCCTTTAAGCATATTCTTGGCCGGTCACGGGCATGCTCGTCAGAATTGGCGGATGGGCCAACCATCCGATATCGAGGGGTCCTTAAGCATCTGATAGAAGAAATCCAGCCTGATCTGTCGGAATTCCCTGAAACGGTTCGGAAACAACTCGACTGTTTGAAGGTCGGTCAGGATTAATTTAACAAAACGGTTAAATTAAATTGACACGAACATTATTCCTAGATTATTTAACGCTTGTGTTAAATAAATGAAGGAGGGTGATGTTATGTCTGTTCCCGTCATTGCCGAACAACAGGAATGGCTGAAAGCAAGGCTGGCCTTGCTGGAAAAGGAAAAACAGCTTACCCGTGACCGGGATGAGATCAGCCGCCTGCGCCGGGAGCTGCCCTGGGTTGCCGTGAAGGAGGATTATCGCTTTGAGACCGAGAATGGACCGGAGGCTTTATCCGGATTGTTCAACGGAAAAAGCCAGCTGATCATTTATCATTTCATGTTCGGGCCGGATTGGCAGACGGGCTGTGGTGGCTGTTCTTTCTGGTGCGATCATTTTGAAGGTTTGATTGTGCATCTGGCAGCCCGGGATATCGCTTTTGTCGTGGTATCCGAAGCGCCGATGGAAAAGATCCTGCCTTTTAAAGAGCGTATGGGCTGGACCTTCCCCTGGGTCTCGTCCGCGGGCAGCCGGTTCAACGCTGATTATCAGGTGGGGTTCACCGACCGCGCGGACAAATCCGATCCGGTTTATTATAACTATCGGGAGACATCATTCCCGGTGGATCAGGCACCGGGTGCCAGTGTCTTTGCCAAAGATGGCAAAGGCGGGCTCTATCACACCTATTCCACCTATTCCCGCGGTTTGGATATTCTGAACACCGCCTATCACCTGATGGATCTCACGCCCAAAGGCCGGGATGAGGATCCGGAAAATCCGTCCAGCTGGCTCAGGCATCATGACCGCTATGATCAATAGCGGGCAAGCACATCTGGTATGTCGCGGAAATCATCCAGCTGATGGCTGGGACTCAGGCTTTCCAGAGGCACCCGGCAATAGCCGAATGTGAGCAGGATGGTGGGCAGATTTGCCGCTTGCCCGGCCAGGATGTCATTTTCGCTGTCACCAATCATGATGGCGTTGGATGAGGATTTGCCCATACGGTCCAGCAGGCCGGTCAGGTGGCCGGGATCGGGTTTGCGGACGGCGAAACTGTCGCCGCCTGCCACATCCTTGAAATACCGGCTGAGATCCATTGCATCGAGGATCTGTAAGGTGGGTTTGATCGGTTTATTGGTGCAAACCGCCATTGCATAGCCGTCCGCCAGCAGGCGATCCAATGTTCCAACGACACCGGGATAAGGAGCTGTCTTATCTGTTGCACAGGCCGAATAAATCTCGAGGAAATCCGCCAGCAGGCGATCCAGGTCGCCGACCAGCCCCCCGGTCGCCTCGAACGCGCGCTCAACCAGTTTGCGGCTGCCATCGCCGACCAACTGCTTGGATTCTGCCGCGCCGACCGGTTCCCGGCCATGTTTTTTCAAGGTCGCATTCAGCGCATTAAAAATGTCTGGATGGCTGTCGATCAAGGTGCCATCAAGGTCGAAAAGCAGGGTCGGGCGAGCGGTCATGGAGAACACCGGATTGGTTTAGGGGGGAACTTGTCCCACCATTCCCGAAATGGCCGGATCACACAACGCCAATCACGCAGTTCAACCAACCGTTAGATGGTCTGCCAGGAAATCCAGCACCGCTCGGATGCGCGGACTGTGGCGCAGGTCCGGATGGGTGAGCAGCCAAAGATCCGTGTTCCAGTCGGCATTGGGTTTTTCCAGGCGGGCCAGCTCTTTGCAGGGGTCGCCCAAAAAGGTTGGCAGCAGCGCCAGCCCCAAACCCGATCTGGCCAGATGGAAGGCGGCATGCAGACTGTTCACCCGGATGACCGGCTCAATGTTGGGGCAGGTCTGGCTGAGCCAGCGCGCGGACCGCAAATGACCCAGCGAATCCTCAAATCCGATCCAGGGCAGGTCTTCCAGGTTGATCCAGTCATTCCGCTTCAGCCGTTGCTCCGCCGCGTAGATTGCCGTCTGGATCAGGCCTAGCCTGCGTCCGACCAGGGTTTCCGGCGGGCTGTTGGTCGGGCGCAGCGCGATATCCGCCTCGCGCCGGTTCAGCATCATGGCCCGGCAATCCACCAGGATCTCCAGCTGGATCCGGGGATAGACCTGGTGGAAATCCGCCAGCAGCGGCATGAGCCGGTCATAAAACAGGCTGTCGGTGGTGGTCAGGCGCACCCGCCCTTCCGGGGCAAGCTCCGCTCCGGCCAGTTTGCGTTCCAGCCCTGCCAGCTGCCGATCGATATCGTCTGCCAGGCTGGCGATCTGCTCGGCTGCCGGGGTCGGGTGATAGCGCTGGTCCGCCTTGGTGAAAAGCGGATAACCCAGGCTCTCTTCCAGGTCGCGCAGCTGTCGAAAGATGGTGGAATGATGCAGGCCCAGCTTTTCGGCTGCGTCCGCCATGCGGCCGCTTTCCGCGAGGGTCCTGACCAGGTGCAGATCTTTTGATTGGAACATGGGTATATTCTTTGCATTTGTGCAAATCAATGTTGAAAATATACAGATATTATTTGTAATCACGCAAGCATATATCTTCTGCATGAACTTTCAGGAGGAAGAGATGCAAGAAGAGATTGAACTGGTCAGCTTTCCGCTTTGCCCGTATGTGCAGCGCTCAGCCATCGTGCTGGCGGAAAAAGCTATTGCCTTTCGCCGCACGGATATTGATTTGTCGGACAAACCGGCCTGGTTCCAGGAGATATCGCCGCTTGGCAAAGTGCCGCTGCTGCGCCATCGGGGGGCGGTCTTATTTGAATCCTCGGTCATTTGTGAATATCTCGATGAGGTGACGGCGGGCAGCCTGCATCCGGAAAACCCGCTGGAAAAAGCCCGGCATCGAGGCTGGATGGAATATGCCTCCAGCACGCTGAATGATATTGGAAGCCTCTACAACGCGGCGAACGGGCAATTGCTGGATCAAAAAGCGGCGGCCTTGCGGGAGAAATTCACCAGGCTGGAGGGTGAAATCAAGGGGCCACTTTTTTCGGGGGCAGCGTTCCGGATGGTGGATGCGGCCTTTGCGCCGGTTTTCCGTTATTTCGACGTGATCGACGGCCTATACGATCATGGCATTCTGGACGGGCTGGACCGGACACAGGCCTGGCGCAAGGCATTGTCTGAGCGCCCATCTGTTATCGGTGCGGTGCGGCAGGACTATCCGCAACTGCTGTTGGCTTTTTTACAACGCAAACCCACCCAGTTAGGTCTGATCGCGCGGGACCTGGCGGCTTGACGGTGTTTCAGGCAGGGCTTTGGAGGATCCAGGCCAGGCCCTGCCTGTATTGATCAAGGCCGGGGGCGTTTGCCAAGCCTGCCGATCTTGCAGCGGCGGCAGAGAGGGCGAAGCCATGGGTGTAATCAACGATCACATCGCGCACAAGCTGTCCTTTGCCCGCCAAAGTGAGGAGGGATTGCAATTGCACGGTCAGCTGTTCCAGGGGGCCAGGATAGTAACGCAGAGGATCGGAAAATACGATCTGAACCAGCCTGGGATGGGCGAGAACCCGGCGGCAATAATCCGACATCAAGGCCAGTATTCTCTCTGATGGGGACTGGTTGGGATTGATTTCTTCCATCTGATGAAAGACTGAAAGGACCATCGCCTTCAGGAGATCTTCACGGGTACCGATGTGATGGGCAAGCGCCATGGGTGTGACGGACAGCTGCTTTGCGAGGGATCGGAAGGAAATCCCCTGGGGTCCCTCTGCCTCGATCTGCCGCAGGGCCAGATCGGTGATTTTGCGGGCGGAGAGGTCAGATCTGCCTTTTTCCGGGCGTGCCATATCAATCTTCCTTCCGGCTGGCGTTATCCAACCGGTAGTGGTGCTGTACCAGCCCGGATTTGAACGTCCGGCTATCCAACAATTCAAGGATGATATCGTCGCCATCATGGCCAAACAGCGGCAGGCCTGATCCGATGAGGAGCGGTGCGATGGTGAGAGTGATCTCTGAGATCAGCCCGTCCCGCAGGAAAGAACGCACCAACCGGCCGCCATCCACATAAACCTGCCGCCAGCCTTTTTCCGCAAGGGTGGCCATGGTCCCGGCCGGGGATTGCCGGCCAATTTGGACCCGGTCACGCAATTCCGGCGGAATGCTGTCGATTGTCAGGTTTCCGCTCATCACCATGACCGGCAGGCGATAGGGCCAGTCACCAAAACCGAGCACTTTTTCAAAGGTTGCCCTGCCCAAGACGATCCCATCCATCCGGCTGATGAAATCATCATATCCGTGATCTTCATGGGCGCTGTTAAACGGCATCAGCCAGTCCAAACTGTGGTCGGGGCGGGCAACAAAGCCATCCAGGCTGCATGCCATAAAAACGAAACCAGTGCACATGAACCAATCTTTCTCTAAAAATTATACATTGTATAAATAATTTCTTGCGGGAAACCAAGGCAAATATGACGGGCCTGGATAAAGGTTGCTGGCATGGGATGGACGGGGGCAAAAAAGACTGTCAAAGTTCCGGCAATGAAAAACAACAGATGCGGGACAGGGCATGACGGATATTCCAGTTTTCAAACCACAATCGGGCATGGATTTACCGCGCTTTGCTGGTATCCCGACCTTCATGCGGTTGACCCATGTGAAACCGACCGACGCCCTGGCCAGGGACCATGTGGATGTGGGCATAATCGGCGTGCCCTGGGATGGCGGCACCACCAACCGTCCGGGCGCGCGCCACGGGCCGCGCCAGATGAGGGATCTCTCCACCATGATGCGTAATGTGCATCATGTCAGCGGCATCAAACCTTTTGACCTGGTTCGCTGTGCGGATCTAGGCGACAGTCCGGTCAATCCAATCGAGATCATGGACACGATTGAGCGGGTGGAGAATTTCTATAAATCGGTGAAGGCGTCGGGCATCACCCCGCTTACCGCAGGGGGGGATCATCTGATCTCCCTGCCGGTGATGCGCGGCATTTATGACGGCACGCCATTGGGCATGGTGCATTTTGATGCCCATACCGATACTTGGGACCGATATTTCGGGGACAGCCAATATACCCATGGCACACCGTTCCGGCGGGCGATTGAAGAAGGGTTGCTGGATCCCAACCGCACGATCCAGATCGGTATTCGCGGGTCACTCTATACGCCCGAAGACAAGGATTGGGGGCTGGAGCAGGGCATCCGGGTGATGGAAATTGAAGAATGTTTTGACCTCGGCCCCGAGGCCATCATCGCCGAGGCCAGGCGCGTGGTCGGCGATGGCCCGACCTATATCAGTTTTGATGTAGATGCCCTGGATCCGGTCTATGCGCCGGGTACGGGCACGCCGGAGATCGGCGGGCTCACCACCCATGACGCGCAGCGCATCCTGCGCGGGCTGCAGGGGCTGGATCTGGTCGGCGCCGATGTGGTGGAAGTTTCCCCGCCCTTCGATCCCAGCGGGGCGACCGCCCTGGTTGGCGTGACCATGATGTTTGAAATTCTCTGCCTGCTGGCGGACAGCATGGCCACGCGGGGGCGGGTCAAGGGCAATTGAGCCTGCTTTTCTGAGCACCGGTTGCATCGAAATTATCGGACCGCAGCCACCGTTCCATTTCGGCTTGGATCGCGGGCCATTCGCTGTCCAGGATTGAGAACCAGGCGGTGTCCCGGTTGCGACCCTTATAAATGCCTGCCTGGCGGTGGATCCCCTCCGGGGTGAAGCCCAGGCGGCGTGCGGCCTTGCAGGATTTTTCATTCAGCGCGTTGCATTTCCATTCATAGCGGCGATAACCCAGGGAAAAGGCCTGGCGCATCATCAGATACATAGCCTCGGTCCCGGCCGGGGTTTTCTGCATCAGCGGGCTGTAATTGATGTGGCCCACCTCAATGGATCCCATGGCGGGATTGATCCGAAGATAGCTGGCCACACCAGTCACTTTTCCAGTGCCGAGATCAATGATGGCATAAAAGAAAGGATCTGTGCCGCCACTGACGGAGGCAATCCAATCGGCATAGGCGGCCTCGCTCTCAAAAGGACCATAGGGTAGATAGGTCCAGATCGCTCCGTCTTCATCACTGGCATTTGCCTGAAAAAGACCGGTCGCATGATCCGGGCGCAGGGGCTCCAACCGACACCAGCTACCTTCAAAGGCTTCATCTGTGGGGCGGGGACAGGCTTTCCAGCCGGGCACCGGTGCATCCAGGGGTTGTCCCAATTCATTTGTCTCATAGGCCATAAGAATACTCTTCACTGTCAAGGGATACACAGCGGAAGATCAGTAAAATTGGCCCTGAAAGCCAGATCCAATTCCAATCAACTATTGGGGCCAATTTCAGGTGCGGTATTGAGGGCATGGAACTGGACGGGCTGGGTCTTGCCCCGCACCACGACTTCATGCTGATCCCCTTCCGAAACGTTGATCCCGCCCGCCTGGGCTGCCTTGTCGGAGAGGATGAAAGGCACCCCATATTCCTTGGTCAGGCTCTCCAACCTTGCAGTCAGGTTGATATTGTCGCCAATGGCGGTCAAAAGCTGGTTGTTGGGTGGGCCCATGGGGCCGACGATGGCTTCACCGAAATGAATGCCGATGCCCATTTTCAATGGCTCGGGCAATTCGCTCGATAATTGTTGGTTCAATCCTTCCAGGCGCTCCAGCATGCGTTTTGCGCCACGAACCGCATTGCGGATCGCCACTTTCACCTGGGTGTCATCCTTATCTTCCTCAAGCCCATAGAGCGCCATCAGGCCGTCCCCGTTGAACTGGGCATAGTGGCCATTGGTTTCCTGGATCGCCAATGTCATTTCGGCGAAAAACTGGTTCAGGATGAAAAGCACATCATAGGGGAGCTTGTTTTCGCCCAGCTTAGTTGAACCGCGCAGATCGATAAACATGCAGGCAACCCGGGTTTCCCGGCCCTCCAACCCGCCCGGACGGCGGCCATCGCGGGCGCTGGCATTGGGCGGCAGCAGGGGCGCGATGGTCAGATTGGAGGTTGGCCGCAACTGGCAGGCCAATCGGACTGATTCCAATGCATGGATGCGGGTTAGCGCCCGGCCTTCCACCTCGTCCGGGGGCGGCAGATTATCCCCGCCTTTGATCACCCGGATCCGGCAGGTGGTGCAGCGGCCACGGCCACCGCAAATAGCGGCATGGTCGACCGAATGGTCACGCAGGACCTCCAGGATGCTAGCGCCGTTTTCAATGCGATAGGCCCGCCCGTCCGGCAGGGATAGCCGGGGGGCGCTTTTAAGATTGACCGTCACCTGTCGGGCGAAGCGGGCGACGAACGGCAACAGGATTACCCCGATCAGAACCATCCGGGTTTGAAAGGCGAGATCCGTCAGCGCGGCAATGGTATCCGGCGTGAGTTTGGATACGGCCAGAATGGATTCTACATAGCCCGGCATCAAGGTCGCTTCTCTGGTTTCAAGGCCTGATGCGATATAGCCGGAAAGTGAGAGGGTTGGATAGGCCACCGCCAGAAGGCCCAGAAGACGCCGCCATTTGGCGTAGCCTTCCTTGGTGCGCAGCCAATAATGAAGGCCGATGCAGGCATGGGTCCAGACCACCAATGTGGCGGCGAATTGCAGTATGCTTTTGCCCGGAGCCGCAACCCACAGGGCCATCAGAACCCAATAATAGCTGGGTTCGGTGTCGTATAGCGGTTCGGACAGCCCCATGGCGACCACATGTTCCGCCAGCAGGATTGGAATGGATAATCCCATGGCCAGCTGTGTCCATTCCCAGCCGGAAAGTCTCAGCGTGCGCCGGGAGTAAAGCGAATGGAGCGCCAGGACCGCATGGGTCAGCAAGGAAGCCAGCAGAAGGAAACCGCCCAGCAGATTTTGCCAGGGTGCCAGGAAGATCAGGCGGGCCTTATCCATGGCGGCGACCGAATGCAGCCCAAGCATATGGTTGCCCAGATGGCAGATGACAAAGAGAAACAGGATCAGGCCACTATAGAGGCGCAGGTTGGAATAGATCATCGGCCTGTCTGACTTTTTTGCTGCGGGGATTTTATCATAGCGGCATTTTCGGTTTTATTGTAGGCAGTTAAACAGTTTGTGTAGTCAATGGCGGGATGAGCGGCAATGCTTGATCAGGAAATTCAGGGTTTCATAGAAAAAACCGATGCGTTTTACCCGGCGGATGCGGTCAATCATTCGATCCCGGAACAACGGCGCTGGTATGATGCTCTGTGCCGTGAATTTGCAACCCCCCGGCCCAAACGGGTAAGCGCGCAAGATGAGATCCTATCCCTGCCGGGCCGCCAGATCGGGCTGCGCCGCTATCGGCGCGAGGATCCGAATGACTGTGCGGTGATCCTGTTCCTCCATGGCGGCGGTTTTGTCCTGGGTGGTTTGGAAAGCCATGATGATCATTGCAATGAGATCTGTGATCGAACGGGCCTGGATATTGTCGCGGTGGATTACCGGCTCTCGCCGGAATTCACCCATCCAGCAGCTTTTGATGATGCGCTTGCCGCCTTTGACCATGTGGTGGCGCTGGGGAAGCCGATCATCCTGGTCGGGGACAGCGCCGGTGGCACGCTTTGCGCGTCTGTTGCTCAGGCCAGGAAGGCCCATACTGGCACAGCGCTATTCGGTCAGGTTTTGATCTACCCCTCACTCGGCAGTGATCTTGAAACGGGATCCATGATCAGCCAGTCGGAGGCACCGGGTCTGAGCACGGCGGATGTCGCTTATTATTTCAAAATGCGCGCGGGTGGCGAACCGCCGTTGGAGGATCCGACATTCTGTCCGATGGCGGCAGAGGATTTTTCCGGGGTGCCGCCAACCATCATGATGGCCGCGGAAGTGGACCCGCTCTGCGATGATTGCGTCCTCTATGCCGGTCGGCTGGCGGAAGCCGGTGTGCCGGTGCATGCCCAGGTGGATCAGGGGCTGATCCATGGCCATCTGCGGGCCAGGCGCATGAGCGCGAAGGCGGCAAAAAGCTTTGACGATATCTGCCACGGTATTGAAATTTTGGCCGCGGGTGACAGCCTGGAAGCACTGAAAAAACGCTGATGAATAAGAAAAAGCCCCGGAAAATCCGGGGCTTTCTCCAACGAGTTTGCAGCGCGGACCGTTAATGGCCGGCTGATTCCATTTTTCTGTGTTTGAGGACATTTTCCAGCCAGCCAAGCTCCATTTCCGGCACGGAAGAGAGCAGCAGGTCGGTATAATCATCAAACGGCGGTTCCAGCACCTGGGATTTCGGTCCGAACCGGACCAGCTTGCCCATATACATCACCGCAATGGAATCGGAGATCGCCCGAACCGTGGCGATATCATGGGTGATGAAAAGATAGGCAACTCCAGTTTCCTTTTGCAGCTTCAACAGAAGCTTCAAGATGCCGTCGGCGACCAGCGGATCGAGGGCGGATGTCACCTCGTCACAGATGATCAGGTCCGGTTTGGCGGCAAGGGCGCGTGCGATACAGACACGCTGTTTCTGGCCACCGGACAATTCGGCCGGATAACGATCATAAAAGTTCTCGTCCAACTCGATCTTCTTGAGCAGTTCGATCACCTGCTTGCGTTTCTCGCGGCCTGTAACACCGAAATAAAACTCGATCGGGCGACCGATGATCTGACCGATGGTTTGACGCGGGTTCATGGCCGTGTCCGCCATCTGGTAGATCATCTGCAAAGACCGCAATTCTTCTTTCGAGCGTTGTTTCAGCTCTCTTGGGAGCTGTTGGCCCTTGAAATAGATATCCCCGGTTTCCTGGGGCAAGAGGCCGGTGATCACCCGGGCCATGGTGGATTTTCCGGAACCGGATTCCCCCACGATTGCCAAGGTCTGGCCCTTGTGCAAATGCATGGAAACATCATGCAACACCCGGATGGAATTGGAATAGGAGGCCGTGATGTTCCGGCAGTTCAAAACCGGCTCCGCATCCAGCTCTCCGCCTTCTTCCTTCAGGATCGAACGCACCGAGACCAGGCTCTTGGTATAGTCCTCCTGCGGGTTGTTGATAATCTGGTCAACGGAACCATATTCCACCATCTCACCATTGCGCAGCACCATGATATCATCCGAGATCTGGGCGACGACCGCCAGATCATGAGTGATATAAAGCGCTGCGGTGCCGGTATCGTGAATGGCATCCTTGATCGCCGCCAGAACATCGATCTGAGTGGTCACATCCAACGCGGTTGTCGGTTCGTCAAAGACGATGAGATCCGGCTTGGAACAAAGTGCCATGGCGGTCATGGCACGTTGCAGCTGACCCCCCGACACCTGATGGGGATAACGCCGCCCGAAATTATCCGGGTCCGGCAGGCCCAGCTTGGCAAAGAGATGATCGGCAAAGGCCTTGGCCTCGGATCTTGAGCTGAGGCCATGTTCCATGGCGGCTTCGATCACCTGGTCGCCCAACCGGTGGGCCGGGTTGAAGGAGGCCGCTGCCGATTGCGAAACATAGGCCACCTTGCGGCCGCGCACCTTGCGGATTTGGTCATGGGAATGGCCGAGGATCTGTTCCCCATCCAGCCACACTTCGCCACCGGTGATCTCCACACTGCCACGGCCATAGGCCATGGAGGAAAGACCGATGGTGGATTTTCCGGCACCCGACTCCCCGATCAGGCCCAAGACCTTGCCCTTTTCCAGGGTGAAGGAAACCCCATGGACGATCTCAATGTCATAGGGTTTTTCGCCCGGCACCTGGATGGTGGCACCAATCTTGAGGTCGCGTACATCCAGAAGAAGATTATTGTCAGCCATCAGCCGCGTCCTCCCTTCAGGCTTGTGGTTCGCTGCAGGATGCTGTCCACCACCAGGTTGACGCAGATGGTGAGTGTCGCGATGGCGGCGGCGGGGATCAGGGCGGCGGGAATGCCAAAGACGATACCGTCTTTATTTTCCTTCACCATGGAACCCCAATCCGCTTCCGGCGGCTGAATGCCCAGCCCCAGGAAGCTGAGCGTTGCCAGGAAGAGGACCGCAAAAGCAAAGCGAAGCCCGAATTCCGCAAACAGCGGGGAGAGTGCATTGGGCAGGATTTCCCGGAAGATCACCCACATTTGTTTTTCACCGCGCAGCCGTGCCGCCTCGACAAACTCCATCACCTCGATATCAACCGCAACCGCCCTGGAGAGGCGGTAAACGCGGGTGGAATCAAGAACGGCCATCACCAGGATCAGGGTGATGATATTGGCCGGCAGGACCGACAAGACCACCAGAGCGAAAATCAATGTCGGGAAGGACATCATCATATCGTTGAAACGGCTCAAAAGCTGATCGATCCAGCCTTTCATCACCGCGGCAAAGAAACCGAGGAAGGTGCCCATGCAAAAAGAGATGACGGTTGCCGCACCGGCGATGAAGAAGGTGTTGCGTGCGCCATAGATCAGACGGGTTAGGAGATCACGGCCCAGTTGATCGGTGCCGAACAGAAACTGCGCGGAAACAGGCTCCCAGCCTTCGCCGACAATTTCAGTTTCTCCATACGGAGCGATGATGGGGGCAAACACGGCGGACAGGGCAAAGACCAGGAATCCGATCAGGCCAATTTTCGCGCCGAATGACAGGGATTTAATAAATTTCATGGGCCCGCCTCACTTAGGATGTCTGAGACGCGGGTTGGCGATAATAGCCAGGATATCCGCAGTCATATTGAGCAGGATGTAAGTGGCGGCAAAGATCAGGCCACAGGCCTGAACAACCGGCATGTCCCGTTTGATCACATGGTCGACCATCAATTGGCCCATGCCCGGATAAACGAAGATCACCTCAACGACGACAACCCCGACAACCAGATAACCCAGGTTCAGCATCACCACGGTGATGATTGGGGCAATGGCGTTGGGGAAGGCATGGTGGAAAATGATCTTGAAGGAGCTCAACCCCTTCAATTCCGCTGTTTCCACATAGGCAGAGGACATGACGTTCAAAATCGCAGCCCGGGTCATGCGCATCATATGTGCCAGCACCACCAGGGTCAGCGTGGTGGCCGGCAGGGCAACTGCATAGAGTTTTTCCATGAGGCTCATCCCGGAATGCACAAGGGCATTGGACGGGAACCAGCCCAGCTGCACAGCCACAAAATAAATCAACAGATAACCGATAAAAAACTCCGGCAGGCTGATCGCGCCCAAGGTGGACATGGAGATCGCCTTGTCGATGAATCCGTCTTTGTAATGCACGGCGATCATGCCAAGCAAAACCGCCAAAGGCACGGACATGACTGCGGCGACACTGGCAAGGAAGAAAGTATTGCCAAGCCGGGTTCCGATCATGGAGCCAATATCTTGTTTATTCGTCAAAGAGGTGCCGAGATCGCCTTGCAGGATCCCGCCAACCCAGTCGAGATAGCGAACATATGCCGGTTGATTAAGTCCTAATTCCTCCCTCAGGTTGGCCAGGGACTGCTCGGTGGCGGACTGGCCGAGAATACTTTGCGCCACATCGCCCGGCAGCATTTCAGTGCCGATGAAGATCACGAGCGAGATGGCGAACAACAGGACGATGCCCAGCGCTAGGCGCTGGGCAATCATCCGAATCAACGGGTTGGACAACATTATGCCTGACCGATCAGGCTTCCAACCAGCAGCGGATCGCTGCATAGCCGTTGGACAGCGGGGACGGACCGGAGGGATCGCGTACATAACCGCCGACATTGTTGGAAACGGCGTCGATGAAGTCGTTGAACATCGGGCAGATCAAGCCGCCTTCGTCGCGGACCAGCATGCCGGCCTCTTTGTAAAGCTGGGTACGCTTGCCTTTGTCCAGCTCGGTCCGGGCCTGTTTGATGAGGCCGTCGAACTGTTCGTTGAAGAAGCGGGTGTCGTTCCAATCCGCGCTGGAAACATAGGCGGTGGAATACATCTGATCCTGAACCGGACGGCCGCCCCAATAGGAAGCGCAGAAGGGCTGCACGTTCCAGACGTTGGACCAGTAACCATCGGCCGGCTCACGCTGGATTTCCAACTCAATGCCGGCTTTTGCGGCGCTTTGCTGGAACAGGATCGAGGCATCGACCGCGCCCGGGAAGGCGGCATCGGAGGTGCGCAGCAGAACCTTGCCGGAATGGCCGGATTTCTTAAAGTGATGCGCTGCTTTGTCCGGATCATAGGTCCGCTGTTCGATGTCATCGGAGAAGAAGCTGTAGGCGCTGTTGATCGGCATATCGTTACCGACGGAACCGTAACCGTTCAGGATACGTTTCACCATGTCTTCACGGTCGATGGCATACTTCAACGCCAGGCGCAGGTCGCGGTTGTCGAACGGCGCGGTGTTGCAATGCATGATAAAGACATAATGGCCGCGGCCCGCGGTGTTTTCCACCGTGACGTTCGGGATGCGCTCAACCAGCTTCACAATTTTCGGCTCAACACGGTTCATCATGTGGATCTGGCCGGATTGCAGCGCGGACATACGCGCGGTGCTGTCCGCCATCAACAGGATTTCCATGCTGTCCACATGACCCACTTCCGGGTTCCAGTGGTTGGCGAATTTGGTGGCGGCATAGCGCACGCCATGATCGGCTTCTTCAACTTTGTAAGGACCGGTGCCGATACCGGCATCCGGCTTGTCCATGCCGCCATTGGGCTGGATCACCAGATGGTAATCCGCCATCAGGTAAGGGGTGTCGGCATTGCCTTCCTTCATGGTGATGACGACGGTGTTCTTGCCGTCAGCCTTGATGCTGTCGATCCCTTTCACAATGCCACCGGCACCGGATTTGGTTTCTTCGCCGGAATGGCGCTGCAGGGTTTTAACGACGTCTTCCGCTTCCAGGGTCTTGCCATTGTGGAATTCAACACCCTGGCGCAGTTGGAAGGTCCAGGTCTTTGCGTCCGCGGACCCTTCGAAAGATTCGGCCAGCATTGGCTGGATGGAACCGTCCGGGTTGGTGGTGACCAACAATTCACCCCAGGATTTGGAGAAGGCGGTGCCCATGTCGGATGTCAGGGTCGCCGGGTCCAGGCTGTCGGTGGTGCCGCCGCCGACAAGACCCAGTTTCAGGGTGCCGCCCTTTTTCGGGCCAGCCGCCTGAACGGCGCTGTTCATCAGCGAGGTTGCGAAAGGCGCGGCGACGCCCAACGCTGCCGCGCGACCGAGAAAGTCGCGGCGTGACAGGCGGCCCTTGGCAACCATCTTGCTGAGATAATCGAGTTCTTTCGACATTGTAGTAATGCTCCCTACCGGTTTTTTTATTGAACGTATGATTAAGAATAACCGAAGCAAGGTCGGTTTGTCATTCAGACTTTTCTAAAAACGTCTCCCGTGCCTGTTGTAGCGTCTCTGTTCGGCCCTGATTTTTTTTTATAGGCCTTTTCCCCAGCCTTAAAAAACTGCGTTGCTAATGATCAGCATACTTTTAGTTTTACGTCGCGTAGTGTCATCTTTGCGTCGCTCGGGTTTCATTCTTGTTTTTTTCAACCCGATTAGATAGGGGCCTCTATTATGCGCTTGCGATCCAATTTTCAAAGGGGGTCGCTCACAAAGAATCTGACGCCTTAGGGTCAGAATAATTTAAAAGGGTTTTCGGGATGGGCAAGGCGATATTGATGATCATTGACGGGCTGGGCTATTCCTATTGCC
Organism: Aestuariispira insulae; assembly: GCF_003385955.1. Lineage (GTDB taxonomy): Bacteria > Pseudomonadota > Alphaproteobacteria > UBA8366 > Aestuariispiraceae > Aestuariispira > Aestuariispira insulae. The sequence continues at coordinate 1,192,276 of NZ_QRDW01000001.1, read as the reverse complement.
GTCGTTTGCTGGGCAATGTGGAAGGCTGGGTTGCGCGCGGTGACGCCCGGGTCTGGAAAGGCCAGTCGGTTCTGCCCAGCACATCGGGGCCCTGTTATGCCAGCATCCATACCGGCCTGGATCCGCAGGATCATGGGGTTTTGACCAATGGCCATACCGGCCGGGTGGCACAGCCCGATATCTTTTCCGAGGCGCGCAAGGCGGGCTTGCGAACCGGCGCGATCGCGCATTCCTATTTTTCAGACTATTTCCAGCGCAGTCCGTTCGACCCGCTGGAAGATTTGGAAGTGGATGACGAAAACGCACCAATCCAGCATGCCCGTTTTTACACCATGGCCGGCGAAGGCGGGGGAAACCTGGCCATTCCCAGCGATTATGACCTGATGGCGCTGATGACAATGATGATCAAGCGCAAGGCGCCTGATTACATCCTGTTCCATTCCAGCACGACCGATTCAATCGGCCATGCCTATGGTGCGGACAGTATCCAGATGGACCAGACCGCCTATACCATTGACGGCGCGATTTCGACCTATCTGCCCCACTGGCTGGAACAGGGCTATGAGGTTTTTATCACCGCCGACCATGGCCAGTCCGGGCGCGGCCATCATGGCGGCACCGAGGATCTGATGCGCGATATCGCGATCTATTATTTCGGCCAGGCCGAAGGGCCGCAACAGGACGCGGTGATCAGCCAGCGCGCCCTGGCCCCGACCATTTTGAGCCGTCTTGGCGTGCCGGTGCCGGACAGCATGAAGGAACAACCGTTCCTGGTGTAAATGGATGGATTGGCGGATCCCCGGGTCAAGCCCGGGGATGACATGTATCTTTACCTATTTTCGTCATTGCCGGGCCTGACCCGGCAATCTGCCTGAAACGGGTCAAAGCCAATCCCGCGGGATGGTTTCCTTCCAGTGTTTTTCGAAGATGCGCTTATCATCCTCGAAAGCTTCCAGGCTGGCGCTGATATGGAAATGGGTCTCGTCACTCCACATACCAAGTTCGGTGGCGGTGCGCACATGCCAGCCCTCCCGGATCAATTCCTGGGTCCAGCTGGTCTCCATATTGGCGGAAAGCGGATTGTCGGGATGGATCCGGTAAACCTCCCGTGCGGTGGAACCGGTGGCAAGGCCTGTATCCAAGTCCCGGCCCAGGCCGAAATCATCCTCGATGGTCAGGATGCTGACTCCGGATTCCATATCCTTCATCACGGTCCGGCTGTTGCTGGCTTCCCGCAGGGTTTCGCGCTGCTGCGGGCTGGCCCCTTCCGGCGGCGGGAAATCCACATTGTCGGTCCGGGTCTCCATGCGCATGGGCAGTTCCAGGATGCTTTTGCCAGGTTCAATGGTGATGGTGACCGGTTTGGGCGATGGCCAGACCATCGGCCAATAGGCGGTGGAAAGCGATAGGCGCAGATGATGCCCCTTGGGCAGGCGGTAGGCGATGTCGTCCAACTGAAGGCGCAGCCGGACCGGCTTACCCACCGGCATATCCTCCGGCCGGTCATGGCCCTGTCGGTGGCACAGGTTCAGTAGGCCGTAAGTGATCCGGCTTGAAGCGCCGTCAGGACCAACATCACAGAGCCTGGCGGCAATGAGGGCCTTTGGTTGATCCACGGCCACTTCCAGATCCAGCACCGGCGCGCCGAACAGCTCGATATCCTCAACCGCCGGCGCACCGTCAAAGCAAAGCGATCCCGCATCATCCACCCTCTGGTCGCCCGGCATGTCGGCGCCCATCCAGATTGGGCAAAACTCGCCGCTGGCCTGGCCGGTATCCTGCGGGGATCGGTAATGCATGTCCCGCCAGGGATCGGCGGTCTGCTGCAGCAGGCCGTGATTGAGGAAGAAGGGCAGCATCTGGATATTATCGGATGGCCATTCCGGTTCCGTGACCCAATGGCCGGGCCGTTCGGAATAAGAGGTTTTGGGCGCGATTCCGTCCATCATATAGGCGGTGTAGGTGGCATCATGCATGACGCCGGTCTCAATGCCTTTCAGCCATTTGTCCCACCAGCGCAGTGCTTCCTGCAGAAAGCCGATCCGGGGTTCGGGCGTTGCGAAATGCGGGTATTTATGGATCCAGGGGCCAATGATGCCGCGGGCCGGGCTTTTCAGGTTGGACAGCAGGCGCGGGATCGCATTGGAATAGGCGTCGGCCCAGCCGCCAACCGCCAGAACGGCAGCGGTGATCTTGGCATAATCCTCACAGACGGATCCGTGTTTCCAATAATCGTCGCGAGTCTGGTGGCGCAGCCACAGATCGCTCAGCAGGGGCTGATTCTCCAGCCGCTCCAGCCAGATCTCGCGCCATTTTTCCCCGACATGGGCCGGGTCGGGCGGTCGAGAACTGTAAGACAGCATGGTTGCGCCCCAGCCCAGATTTTCATTCAGTAGGCAGCCGCCTTTGTAATGGATGTCATCGGCATAGCGGTCGTCGGTGGAGCAGAGCGTGATTACCGCTTTCAAGGCTGGCGGCTGCATTGCGGCCACCTGCAGGCCGTTGAAGCCGCCCCATGAAATGCCCATCATGCCGACATTGCCATCGCACCATACCTGGTCGCACAGCCAATTGATCACTGATACCGCATCATCCAGCTCCTGCTGGCTGTATTCATCTTCCATCAGGCCGTCGGAATTGCCGTTTCCACGCATATCGACCCGGATGCAGGCATAGCCATGGCCGGCCATATAGGGATGGGTCAGATTGTCCCTGGCCCTTGTGCCATCGCCCTTGCGATAGGGCAGATGTTCCAGGATCGCTGGGACAGGCGCTTGTTCAGATCCTTTCGGTTTCCATAGCCTTGCGGCGAGTTGCACACCATCGGGCATGGGGATCCAGATATTTTCAAATTCCTCCACCTCGTGTTGGAAATCGGTGATGGTTTGCATGGGCTGCCCTGTCTGCTGGTATTTTACTGTTTGCGAAATCATGCGGTGATCTTTTCCATGGGGCAATCGGGAATGAGAACAGTTGTTGAAGTTTTTTCCGCGCTCCTGTCAAATCCGGGGCGGGATCGGATCAGAAGCAGGGATGGAATGTGATGCGCAGTCTTCAGGAAATCAGGGACATGGCGGTTGCCCACAAGGGCAGTGACGCGGCGGTGGAGGCCCTTATGCCGGAGGGGCGGACAGCGGAAGAGATTGCTGCCCTCGGTGATGACCGTTTGCTTGCTGAAATGGCCAAGCGGATTTTCCAGTCCGGATTCGTCTGGAAAGTGGTGGAGGCGAAATGGCCGGGCTTTGAAAAGGCCTTTGATGGGTTCCATGTGGGCCGCGTGGCCTCGCTCAATGATGAAGAGATTGAGCAGCTTCTCTCGAACAAGGAGATCATCCGCAACGGGCAGAAGATTGTCGCGGTGGTCAAAAAAGCGCAATTCCTGATGGAACTGGCCGGTGAGCATGGTTCCGCCGCCAAATTCATCGCCGACTGGCCGGGGGAGGATATCGTCGGGCTCTGGGCGCTGCTTAAGAAAAGGGGCACGCGGCTGGGGGGCAATACGGGCCAGTATTTCCTGCGTTTCATCGGCAAGGATACTTTCATCCTGAGCCAGGATGTGGTGCGTGCCTTGATCCGCGAAAGCGTGATCGAGAAGGAGCCGACCTCACAAAAGGCGCTGGCCGCAGTTCAAGACGCATTCAACGGTTGGCAGCGGGAGAGCGGCCTGCCGCTGGCCCATATCAGCCGCCTCCTGTCCCTGTCGGTGGGGTGAGGGCGGATCCGGTTCACCTAGAGAATGTCGATCGGCACTTTGAGATAGCGGTTGCCCTGATCATCGGCGGGCGGGAAATGCCCCGCGCGCATATTGACCTGGAGCGAGGGGATGATCAGGTCCGGCATATCCAGCTCCCGGTCGCGCTCGGTGCGTTTCTTGATGAAATCGTCGCGGCTGTTGCCGGCACCAGCGTGGATGTTGTTGGCTTTTTCCTCTGCAACCGTGCTTTCCCAGGCAAAACCCCTCTCATCAGTGCCATAATCATGGCATATGAATAGGCGCGTCTGGTCGGGCAGGGTGAAGATCCGCTGGATCGAATCATAGAGAGTTCCGGCATCACCACCGGGGAAATCCGCTCTGGCGGAGCCGCTGTCGGGCATGAAGAGCGTATCCCCAACAAAGGCCGCATCGCCGATGATATGGGTCATGCAGGCCGGTGTATGCCCCGGCGTGGAAAGGGCGAGGCCGGTCATGCTTCCGATCTTATAACGCTCGCCTGGTTCGAAGAGATGGTCAAACTGGCTGCCATCCCGCTGAAATTCCGTGCCTTCGTTAAAAACCCGACCAAAGGTTGCCTGAATGACGGTGATGTTTTGCCCGATGCCGAGCCTGCCGCCCAGCTGTTGCTGGATGTAGGGCGCGGCCGACAGGTGGTCGGCATGGACATGGGTTTCGATCAGCCATTCAAGGCTGAGGCCTTCTGCACGGATATGGCGGATGATCTTATCTGCGTTTTCAAAGGAAAGGCGGCCCGCGGCATAGTCGAAATCCAGGACCGGGTCGATGATGGCGCAGGCCGAGCTTTCTGGATCCCGCACCACGTAACTGACGGTATGTGTGGCCGGGTCAAAGAAAGGTTTGACCTCTGGCTGGATCATTAAATCGGTTGAAACGCTGTTTGTCATCACCCGGTCCCTGGAAGGAAATGCCATTTAATTAGATAAAACTAATATAATGAAGGATACCGGATTATACAAGATTATCAGGCGGGGCGATAATATCCCGGCTGTTTCGCACAATGCAGAATTCTTCGTGAAGATTGGTAAGGGAAGTGTCGTGGATCAGCTGAGAGTCAAAGACCCGGCCATCCAGACCGGTCCGGTCGAAGGTTGCGCAGGCATCTCCGGCCAGCTGCACGTCAAAGCCCATATTGCCAGCCATACGGGTGGTGGTGGAAACGCAATGGTTTGTGGTCAGACCGCAAATCACCAGATCATTGATCTTTGCCCGGCGCAGGCAGCCGTCCAGATCGGTGCCGATAAAGCCGCTATTCATGCGTTTGGCCAGCTGGATTTCACCTTCGCGCGGGGCCAGCAGGGGAATGATCTGGCCACCGGATTTCTCCATGTTCAAGGGGCTTTCCGGGTTCAGGCTGTGATGGCTGACATAAATCACCGGCAAATCTTCCGTGCGCCAGTGATCCAGCAGCATTTTGGCATTTTCTTCCGCCGCGGGATTGTTGCGGTTGCCGCCCCAATAATCCCAGTCGTCAAAGCCCACCTGCCAGTCGATCATGATAAGGGCGGTTCTATTTGTTTTGGTCATGCCGAAACATCCTTGGTTAATCGGGTTCAGGCCCTTAAGATCGGCGGGAATCGGCGACGCCTCAATATGATGATGCCGCCAAATTTGACCTGTTTTCATGTCGAATCCACTAACCGCTCATGTCCCAAAACGAACATGTCCCGAAAAGTACTTGATCCACGAGATTTGAAACTGCTCTCCCTGTTGGAAGCAGATGCGCGCCTGCCGATCAGCGACCTTGCCCGGGCGGTCAACCTGTCGCCGACCGCCGTGCGCCAGCGCCTCGCCCGGTTGGAACGGGATGGTGAGATTGCCGGTTACACCATCCGGCGGCCCCCCCTGGCGGCGGATAACAAGACAACCGTGGTCATGTCATTGCGGCTGACCGGGTCGCGCTGCAAGGCATTGTTTGCCGATATCGGCCACCTGACCGAAATCCGCAAATTCTGGTCTTTGGCAGGCGACGTGGATGCCTGCCTGATCCTGCAGGTGCCGGATATGGCGCGCCTCCAGGAAATCACAGAGATGATCAGTGATCATCCGGTGGTGGACCGGATCCAGTCCCATGTGGTGATCGAAACCCATCGGGATGAATGACGGCTATGCCGCCCCGGTGATCGACCGATAATGATCTCGCAAGGCGGCTATCAGGCGCAAATAGGGCAGCGGACCAAAGCTTGCGCGCGCAATGCCAAGAGTGGCCAGTTCCTGGAGTGGCGGCATGCCTTCCATGATCATGATATTGACCGGCAGGTCGGTGCATTTGCAGATGGCCTCAATTAAATCCGGAGATTGAAGGCCCGGCACGAACAAACCGTCTGCCCCGGCTTGTTTATAGGCTTCAGCCCGTTCTAGAACGGGGTCCAGCAGGGCCGCATGTTTCTCCTGATCCGCTTCCTGTAGAAAGAAATCGGTGCGCGCATTGATGAAGACGGGGATCTCCATCTCAACGGCGCAAAGACGCAAAAGCGAAATCCGTTCTGCTTGCTCTTCTGTGGGCCGGATGCCGCCAGCCCGGATCAGCTGGTCTTCAAAATTGACACCGATCACGCCGGTTTTGATGAGGGCTTGGAAATTGGCCTGAAGCGCGGCAGGGTCTTCACTGAAACCGCTTTCAAAATCGACGCTCAACGGTTTTTCCGTGTTTGAGGCAATCCGATCTATGGTTTTCAGCAGGCTGTCAAAGGGCAGGGCTTCGCCATCGGGATAGCCCTGGGCCGCCGCCAGGGACCAACTGCCGGTGGCCAGGGCAGTCGCCCCCGCATCCTCTAGGGCGGCAGCGCTGCCGGCATCCCAGATATTGTAAAGGGTCAAAGGCGAGCCCTTTTGATGTAGGCTGGCAAAGGTGCGGGCTTGTTCGGCCTGGTTCATGGGATCTCTCCGCGTGGTTGGTTGATGCTGTCGCGATTCCTATCCCGGGCAGCCCGAAAACAATGGCCATTTTCGGACCTGAACCAAAAAAGGAACCTGCCTTGATAGGGCAGGCTCAATTGAGAGTTATTGCTGCGGAAAACTGCCGGGGTTACCGGCAATCAGGATGATAGCGCGAAGTCTAAGACATTGGGAAACGACGATTTCTCAAGGGGGGATGAAGAAAATTCACTATCCTTGCGGGCAAAAAAAGACCTGCCGGGAATCCGGCAGGTGCAATAGTTGGGGTCGGTGCGGTACCAAAACCGGGGAGAACCGTTCCGGGCCGTTTGACAAATCTGGATAAGCCCGGGTGGGGCTGGCTGCCCGGTCACGTCAGCCAGCCCCCGGTATCTTGGGTTGGCCCGTTGCTTAGAACTGGGCCTTTTCGGTGCTTTCACCCATGGCGGTGGTGGATGCCTCGCCGCCGGCGGTGGTGTTGTTCACCGTATCAAAGTAGCTGGTGCCAACTTCATGCTGGTGGCGGGTGGCGGAAAAACCGTGCTGTTCAGCGGCAAATTCAGCCTGTTGCAGTTCGGAATAACCAGCCATACCGCGTTCGTTATAGGCCCGTGCCAACTCAAAGGTGGCATAGTTCAAGCTGTGGAAGCCTGCGAGTGTGATGAACTGGAATTTGTAGCCCATGGCGCCCAATTCACGCTGGAATTTCTCCATGGTGGCGACATCCAGGTGCTTAGCCCAGTTGAAGGAGGGCGAGCAGTTATAGGCCAGCATCTGATCGGGATATTCCTTGCGGATCGCTTCAGCGAAGGTCCGGGCCTGTTCCAGGTCTGGCGTGGAAGTTTCCATCCACAGCAGGTCTGCGTAAGGCGCGTAGGCCAGGCCTCGGGCAATGCCCATCTCCAGGCCACCGGTGATCCGATAGAAGCCATCAGCGGTGCGCTCGCCGGTCAGGAATTCATGATCGCGCTCGTCAATGTCGGAGGTGATCAGGCGAGCGCTTTCCGCGTCCGTCCGGGCCATGATGATGGTCGGCGTACCCATGACGTCGGCAGCGAGACGGGCGCTGTTCAGGTTGCGGACCGCCTGTTGGGTCGGCAGCAGGACCTTGCCGCCCAGATGGCCGCACTTCTTCTCCGAGGCCAGCTGGTCTTCGAAATGAACACCTGCGGCACCGGCCTTGATCATGGCCTTCATCAGTTCAAAGACGTTCAGCGGGCCGCCGAAACCGGCTTCGGCATCGGCTACGATCGGCGCAAACCAGTCGATATCGGTGGTTTCCTCGCCGCCCAGGCGCTCCATGGTCTGGATCTGGTCCTGGCGAATGAAGGCATTGTTGATCCGTTCGATCACCTGCGGAACGGAGCTGACCGGATAGAGGCTCTGATCGGGATACATCTGGCCCGCATTGTTGGCGTCGGCCGCGACCTGCCAGCCGGAAAGATAGATCGCTTTCAGCCCAGCGCGCACATGCTGGGTCGCTTGGCAGCCGGTGAAGGCGCCGAGGGTGTTTACATAAGGGGTTTCCGTGATCAGCTTCCAGAGTTTCTTGGCGCCCATCTCAGCCAGAGTATGGCGGATCTGGATGGAGCCGCGCAGTTTTTCCACATCGGCCAGGGTATAGTCACGGCGCGTGGTGGCCCAGCGGTCCGGTGCATAATCCGGGGTCGGCCAATCGGTATTGTCGTTGTTGCTGCCTTCGTCCCAGGCGAAATCGATATTCATGCTGTCAGTCATCTCAGTCAATCCTTTACAGTTATCTTTACAAGATAAACAGAATGTGATCGCCGCCCCTGTTTGCATATGATTGGCCTGGATTTGGCCCGTCTATTGCGGGATTGGCTTGTTGAGATAGTGATAGCGAATAGCTGGTCGATGCAGCAACGCTTTCTGACATTACTAATCTGTCACTGGTTTTTGTTGATTTTTTACTAAATGTAAATATTGTAAATAATCATGTAAAAATCGTGAGGAAATCCGATGGCAAAAGGGGCGACGGCTGGCGGCAATCCCAAATTGGGGGCCAAGATCCGGCGATTGCGGCGGGATCAGGGGAAGACCCAGGCGCAGCTGGCGGATCAGTTGGGAGTGAGCGCCAGCTATCTCAATCTGATCGAACATAACCACCGCAAGGTGACGGTGGATATGCTGTTGAAGCTTTCAGAGCTGTTTCAGCTCGACCTGAAGGATCTGGCGGAAGGCGATGAAAGCCAGCTGATGGCGGATCTGATGGCGGTTCTGAGTGATGACCTGTTTGAAGAGCTGGATTTGACCAACACGGATGTGCGTGAGCTGGTATCCACCAGCCCCAATGCGGCCAAGGCGTTGTTGATGCTGCATGACACCTACCGGAAATCCCTGGATGATGCGCGCGGCCTGGCCTTTCAATTGTCGGAAGAGACCGGAGACGAAAGCTTTCCCCTTGGCGGCACGGTGGCCCCGGCGGATATGGTGTCGGATTTCCTGCAAAACCATTCCAACTATTTCCAGGACCTGGAGGATGAGGCCGACCGCGTCCGGCGTGAGATCGGCATTATCGAAACCCAGAGCAACGATTCCCTGGTGGATTACCTGAAGACCGCCCATGGGGTGACGGTCCAGACAGTGTCTCATGAGGCAGGGGAAGGGTTCCAGCGCCGCTATGACCCGGCGCAGAAACTGTTGCAGCTCTCACCCCGGGTGGATCATGCCCGGCGTAACTTCCAGCTGGCGCATCAGATCGGTCTGCTTTCCGCTGCGCCGGTGATTGACATGCTGCTGACCGAGGGGCGCATCCGGGAAGGGGATGTGCGCAATCTGGGCCGGGTGGCCCTGGCCAATTATTTTGCCGCGGCCCTGTTGATGCCCTACCAGGCATTTTTGGATTCGGCGCGTGCAGTGCGCTATGACATTGAGCTGCTACAGCATCAATATGGTGTTAGTTTCGAGCAGACAGCGCAGCGGCTGACCTCGCTCAATAAACCCGGCAACAAAGGGATACCGCTGCATTTCCTGCGCGTGGATATCGCGGGCAATATCTCCAAACGCTTTTCGCTTTCCGGCCTGCCGATTCCGCGCCACGGGGGGGCCTGCTCACGTTGGAATGTCTATTCCGCCTTCATGAATCCGGGCGTGATCCAGGCGCAAATGTCTTATCTGCCAGATGGTGCCGGATTTTTCTGCATTGCGCGCACGGTGCGCAAGGGGGGTATAGGTTTCGGGGTGCAAAGTTCGGTCTTTTCCATCGGGCTTGGCTGCAGTGCGCTTTATGCGGGCGAGATGATCTATTCCGACGGTATCGATCTGGATAATCGCGATCGTGCATTTGGGATCGGGGTCCATTGCCGGATCTGTGACCGGATGGATTGCGGCCAGCGCGCATCGCCACCGGTACATCAGCGTTTCCGGGTGGATGAAAATGTGCGTGGTCTTTCGCCCTATGCCTATGCCGGTTGGCCTCATCACCACCGGGAGCTGGGCGGAACCCGTTAGTCCTGAATGCGGACCTTTGCGCCGATCCCGGCTTTTAGGATCCGGGCGGCATGGCCCCTGTTGGCGGCGATCTCCACCAGCCCCTGCGAATTCTCGTACCAGAAGAGCCGGCCCGCGTCAGTGTCGGAAAAAGTACGTACGTTTGGCAGGCTGGTGGCTTCATAGCCGATGGCGGCCCCCTCCGGCATGGTGCTGGCCCGAAGGCCGGTCATGCAGTTGCCATAATCATCAATATAGATGATTTCATCGAGATCATCGGGCCAGTCCAGCCAGGGACCGATGGCGTCCTTATCTGTCAATTTCGATCGCGGAAAGTCGGTGCCGGTTGCGAGCATCGCGGCAACGGGGGCAAACAGATCCCGGCCGTGAAAGCTGTTTGATAAGGTCTCTGGCCGCCAATCAATTCGATAAAGGGCGGCTTGATCTGCGCGGCGGCGTATCAATTCCAGCAATCCATTATGGGGCCCGACGAACCAACGGCCATCTGCATGAAGGCAGACCGGCAGGCGGTCGCTGCCGACACCGGGGTCGATCACACAAAGCTGGATGCCTTTTTCCGGAAGATGGGGGGCCATGGCCGCCAACAGATAGCCGGCGGCTTTTGGATCGAAGGCCGGGGCGTCATGCATCAGATCGACGATGTCATGGTCCGGTGCCAATTTGTTGAGTACCGTCTTCATCTGTCCTACATAGGGACCATGCCAGCCGAAATCGGTGTAGAGCGTAATCATTCTGTTAATAATCACTATGTTATAATTCACCCGTTAATCGAAAGTATTGATTGTTCGACAAGTTTTCGGTCAAGAACTTTCGGGGGGAAAGTCATGTTATTGCGTAATCTTGCCCTATTACTGTTGTTGGGACTGATGCCGGTTGCGGCACAGACCGGTTTGGCACAACCCAAAGATATCATCCTGACGGTCAGCGGTAAAATCGGAGATCGGGACCGCCAGGAAGGCAAAAGCTACAATCTTGCCGGACTGACTGAGATTGGCACTGCCATCATCACCACCTCTTCCCCCTGGATCAGTGGGCGCGCGCGCTTCAAAGGGGTTTTGCTGCGCGATCTTCTGACCAGGCTGGATGCCTCAGGGCACAGCAAGGTGATCGCTACGGCTATTGACGGCTATTCAACGGAAATTCCTGCGGAAGATATTGCAAATTATGATGTTTTGTTGGCCTTCGAGATGAATGGTGTGCCGTTGACACCGCGCGACAAAGGCCCACTATGGATTGTCTATCCGCTGGATGATCATCCCGAACTGTCTTCGGTGGAGGTCAATTACCGCTGGATCTGGCAGCTTAAGTCATTGGAAATTAGATGATCCATCTGCGTAAAAGAGCCCTCTACCTGGTCTTGTTTTCGGCCCTCGTCCTATTCGGGATCAGCGCCATCGGCGGCTTTCTGCGCCTGAATGATCACCAGCAATATATCACCAATACCCAGCCGGAAAGCGGACTTTGGCACGCCAGCCAGCTGGAGCTTGCCTATCAGCAGGTATTGGAGAGCCTCTTGATGACAAAAGCCGGTATCCGGGCTGGCGCGGATGAGCAGCTCAGTCAGCGGGTGGATGTGCTCTGGAGCCGATTGAACCTGTTTCAGGAAAATGCCCCGGATCCGCGTTCCAGGATCCTGTTAGCCCATCGGGAAACCTTTGATGAGCTGCGTGAAGCCCTGGTTCATATAGATGAACGGATGGCCTCCCTGCAGGAAGGGGATCGGGAGGCTTTGACTCAGACTTATGAAGGGCTGGTCTTGATGCGCTCGCGTGTTCATCAGCTTGCTTTAGATGGGTTGCGTTTTGAAACCAGTATGATCGCGGATTCGGAAACCCGGATTGACGAAATCCTGAACCGCCTGGCAATCGACCTGATTGCGCTGGGGCTGAGTGTCGCGGTGGTGGTGTTTTTGCTGGCCCGCCAAATCAATGTTGTTGAATTGACCAGGCGTGAGGCCGATGAGGCCAAAGAAGCCCTGGCTCAGGCGATTGAAGGGGTGAGCGAGGGATTTGCCCTCTTTGACGCCTCGGATCGTCTGTTGATGGCCAACAGCGTTTACCGCGAGATTTATCAGGGCGATGAAGAAGATTTTGCCGCCGGCATCCAGTTTGAGGATATGTGTCGGTCGGCTGTGAAAAAGGGCATTCACGCCGATGCGGCCGGGCGGGAAAAAGAATGGATCGCCCGGCGCCTGGCGGCCCATCTCGGCGAGGCACCCTTTGAAGAGGAACTGTCCGACGGGCGCTGGATCCTGGCCCGGGATCAGCGCATTGAAAGCGGTGGGATGGTCGGGATCCGCAGCGACATTACGGACCGGAAACAGGCCGAGCTCAAATTGCGCGATGCCCTGAGCGAGGCCCGGATCGCCACCAAGGCAAAATCGGAATTCCTGGCAATCATGAGTCACGAGATGCGCACGCCGCTCAATGGGGTGATCGGCCTCTTGGGGCTTATGCTGGACAGTAAACTGGATCCCGAACAGCGCGGTTATGTGATGACGGCGCGGGAATCCGGGGAGATGCTGCTTTCACTCATTGAAGATGTGCTTGATTTCTCCAAGATCGAAGCGGGCAAGCTGGAACTGGAGGAAACCGCCTTTGATCCCTCTGACCTGGTATCCGGCGTGGTCGAGGTCCTGGCCCCCAGGGCGCATGCCAAAGGCATTGAAGTACTTTCTTACGTGGATCCGTCGGTGCCCGGGCATCTGCTGGGGGATCCCGGGCGCTTACGCCAGATCATCTTCAACCTGGCAGGCAACGCGGTCAAATTCACCGAACGTGGCGGTGTTACCGTCGAATTGGCCCTGGCCGCCGAAGATGGTGAAACCGTTGTCCTCAGTGGGGCCGTTACGGATACGGGGATCGGCATTCCCTACGAAGCCCAGGAAACGCTTTTTGCCGAATTTATCCAGTTGGATGCTTCCTATTCCAGACGTTTTGGCGGCACAGGCCTGGGGCTGACCATCACCCGGCGGTTGGTTGAGGCGATGAAAGGGGCTGTCTGGGTGAATAGTGAACCGGGAAAAGGCAGCGTTTTCAGTTTTTCAGTGCAGTTGAAACGGGATCCGGCGGAAGCGGTCATTGCGCCCAGGAAAGCGCCTGTGGCCCGCAAGATTCTGTTCTGGTCGGATGAGGGAATCACGTCCGATCTGACGATTAAATGCCTGCGCGGTGACGGGCATAAAGTGGTGAATGTACAGACCGAAAATGATGCGGTCGCACGCCTGACCGGCAGTGATTTTGATGTGGTCATGATTGATTGTCGCCCGCAGGATGAAACCGGTTTTTACCTGGCCAGCAAATTGCGGGATCTCAACATTGATACCCCGGTCTTCCTGCTGCGGCCGGGCAGCATTCAGTTGCGCAATGAAGGTGAGTTGCCAACAGATGCGATCACCGGGATCCTGGCCAAGCCTCTGCAAAAAGAGATGCTGAAGTCGGCATTGGAGACGCTGAGCGGGGAAATCATCCAGACCGAACAGGGCCCGACTGAAGCAGATCAGGCGGCCAGGACGATTGGTGCGGGCTATCGGCTGCTGCTGGCGGAAGACAGCCCGACCAACCGTATGGTCGCCTCGGTCATTTTACGCCGGGCGGGTTTCCGGGTCGATTGGGTCAAAGACGGCGTTGAGGCGGTCGAGGCGATCAAGCGTCTTTCCTATGATCTGGTTTTGATGGATATCTCTATGCCCAATATGGACGGCGTGGAGGCCACCAAGGCGATTCGGTCCCTGGACGTGGCCGGTGCGACTGTGCCGATCATAGCATTGACCGCCCATGCCATGCCGGGTGACCGCGAACGGTTCCTCTCTGCCGGCATGGATGATTATTTGACCAAACCCCTGCGTGGTGAGGAACTGCTGAAAGCGATATCGGAATTTTGTCCGCCCAAATCACCGGAGGACCTGTCGGCACAGGAGAAGGTGGAGGGGGCTTCTGTTGCACCGTCGGAACCGCTGCAAGCCCCAATCCAGGCCCAGACGGTGTCGGCCAGTCCGCAAGCTGCCAGCCCGGTCTTGGCTGTTTCGAACGATACGGAGGCCAAGGCCGGTCCAAGTCCGAAAATTGAGATGTCACCTGTGGTGGATGAGATTGTTTTTCGGCAGTTGCAGGAAGATGCCGGCCCGGAGGTTGTGCCCCAACTGATTGATGTTTTCCTGAATGAGCTGGTCGGGCGGGTGTCACGCATTAACGAAGCGGAGCCTGATGGTGATTCGGAAACCATTGCCAAGGAAGCCCATGCTCTGAAAAGCAGTGCAGGCAGTTTCGGCGCAACCAAGCTGCATTTACTGGCCAAGGATGTTGAAAAGGCCGCCCGACGGGAAGAGCGTAAGCTGTTGTCCGATCTGGTGCCGCAGTTATCTGATACGGGCGAGGAAACGGAACGTCAGTTCCGCCTTCTGATCAAATGAAGACGGCCCGCAGGATATGCGGGCCGTTGCAAAAATCATTCTCAGCAGACAATTAGAGCGCTTCGAGGATTTTTTCCGCAGAGGAAACGTCAAAGGCACCGCCTTCTTCGACTGCCAGATGACTGATGGTGCCGTTATCGACGATCATGGCGAAACGCTGGCCGCGTTTGCCAAGGCCCGCAGCGGTCAGATCCAGTTCCAGATCAACGGATTTGGTCCAGTCGCCGCTGCCATCGGCCAGCATGACCACCTTGTCACCAGCCCCCTGGGATTTGCCCCAGGCGTCCATGACGAAGGCATCATTCACCGCGACACAGGCAATGGTGTCGACCCCTTTGGATTTCAGGGCGTCATGCTGCTCGATAAAGCCCGGCAGATGCTTGGCGGAGCAAGTGGGGGTGAAGGCACCCGGCACCGAGAAGACAACAACTTTTTTGCCGTCAAACAGGTCTGATGCGCTCATATCCTGGGGGCCGTCGGCACCCATGACCTTGAAGCCAACGTCAGAAATCTTATCGCCTACCTTGACCATTTTCCCACTCCATCAGTGATTGTATTTGTTCCGGGATTATTCCCCATCAATCTACATAGGTAAGACATCTGAGGGATTTTACCAGTGTCAATTGAATGAATCTGCGTTCGCCAGGCCTTTTGCCCCAGCGGCCTGGTCCAGGGCCTCGACCACTTCACCGCTGATCAGGAACTCGGACAGGGCGATTCCGTCCGGCTGGCCCGGGCCATAGATCATGTTGAAGGGGATGCCATAGCGGCCGTGCCGGTTCAGATAATCGGCGATTGCCGGGTCGGGCCGGGTCCAGTCGGCCCGCATCAGGGTGACGTTCCCACTGGCAAGAAGGCTGGCGACCGGTTCAGCTTCCAAGACATTTTTCTTGTTGAACAGGCAGGTGATGCACCAGTCGGCGGTAACATCGACAAAAACAACCTGCCCCTGGCCGACCAGAGCCGGGATGGCGGTTTCGTCAAAGGAAATCCAGTTATCCGGGCTGGCCGGACGGATCGGCGCTGGGCTGGGGGCCTTGAGGGTGACCGCGGTAACGGCACTGCCTGCCAGCAGCAGGACCAGCAAGGGGGCCATACGCGCCACGCGCGCCGCCGGCAGCTTGCTGCGCACCAGAAGAACCGCCAGTATCAGCGCTGTGAAGGCGGCAATGATCGTGACCAGTTCGCTGCCCGCGATCCCATCCAGCACGGTCAGCAGCCAGGCGGCGGTGCCGATCAGCGCCAATGACAGCACCAGTTTCATCTTGTTCATCCAATTGCCGGGGCGCGGCAGAAAAGAGACCAGGCCCGGTAGAGCGGCAATCATGAGATAGGGCAGCGCAAGGCCGAGGCCCAGCATTGTGAAAACCATCAGGATATCGGCTGTGTCCCGGCTCAGAGCAAATCCCACGGCGGGGCCAAGAAACGGTGCGGAACAGGGGGTTGCCAGTAGGGTTGCAAACATGCCGGTGATGAAATGTCCGCCAAGCCCTTTTTGGCCGCGCCCGGCATTGGCGGCATAGTTGGAGAGGGATCCGGGCAGGCGCAATTGGAACAGGCCCATTAAGTTAGCGGCAAACAGAATTACCACCAGGATCATTACGGTGATGAACAGCGGGTTCTGGAACTGGATGCCCCAGCCGACGGCAATGCCGGCCTGTTTCATCAGGGCCAGCGCGCCACCCAGGATCAGGAATGCGGTCAGGATCCCGGCTGCGGAGGCCAGGAATCCGACGCGGACGGTCCGGCGCGCACTGCCGCCATGGCTCAGTACGGACAGCAACTTCAGTGAAAGCACCGGCAAGACACAGGGCATCAGATTGAGGATCAAACCGCCAAGAAGGGCAAAACCCAGGATGGTCCAGAGGCCGGAATCGGCGGGTGCATTTGTCGCGGAGGCAATAAACGGCAACCCGGTGGAGAGGGAGACGGGGGCCTCAACAGATCGGGTGCCATCCCAAAGAGTGACTGTAATGGCGTCCGCCAGCATCGCGTCTTCTTTTACGCCTCCGCCTTGAACCGTGAAGACCGCTTGATCATTCGCCGCCGCCAACTGGACTTTAGGTTTATGAAAATAGCTGCCTTCCGGCCCTTCGACGATCAGATCCGGCTGATCAAATCCAACGCGACTGGTTGCTTGAATCTGCAGTGTGATGACATCCTCTTTGATGTCGAAACCGGCCTGTGGAAAAGTGATACCGGCTTGATCGGCCGGCACCGGCACGGCCCCGTCATAACGGCTGATTAAATGGGCGTCCGGCGAGGCGGTATCCGCACCTGCGGGCAGGTTCAGGGAAAGATTGGCCTCATAGGGAATGCAGACCTCACTACAGGCCAGATAGGGGATCTTCGCGGCCAATTGCAGCGGCGCACCCGGTGTTTCCGGGATGACGGTCAGCGGAAAAACCACTTCATCCTTATAGCCCAGGGTTTCAAGATCAAAGATTTCAAACCGGTCCGGGCGTGGCCAGCGCATCTCGACATTGGAGACATTGGCCGATGGGCTCCAGTCCGGAATGGGGGGGAAGCCGGCATCGCCCGGTGTGCGCCAATAAATTTTCCAGCCCGGCTGCAACTGGAACTCGAGACCTAACGGCAAGGCGTCTCTTTCCCCGGTGCCCTCAATGGCCGAGATCAACCGCACGGCCGCATGCTCATTGCGATCCCATTCGCCGGATCCCGCCTGGGCGGAATGGGGCGGAGCGAAAAAAAGGGCCAGGAAGCCAAAAAGCAGGGAAGGCGTGGGAAACGGATGTCTGATCAAAACCGGTCTCGATAATTATAACGGGCAAGTTGAGCTAAATATAATCCCGCAAAGCCGGAGATCCAGCCCATTTCCGATCCGGGTTTTTCAAAATTCCGTGTGCCGGTCAACGGGACGGAATAGCTTTGGTTACACTTTTTAAACTGTATTGGGATACACTTGGCTTCTGTCTGCGATGCACTTCCTGCTCTGGATTACTATGTCGGAAGAGGATATTACAGCGGACCAAATGACGCAGATCGGATCAATAATTCATGGTTTCTGACATGGACGACAACAAGGGGTATCTTGCGGGGCAACTGCTGGTGGCCATGCCAAGCATGACGGATCCGCGGTTCGAACGCACCGTAATCTATGTCTGTGTCCATAACGAAGACGGGGCCATGGGCCTTGTTGTGAATCGTTTGATCGATACCCTGACCTTTAACGAACTTCTGGAACAGTTGCGCCTGCCGCCGCCGGACCAGGGACAGGAAATCCTGGTGCATTTTGGCGGGCCGGTCGAAGCCGGGCGTGGGTTCGTGCTTCATTCCAGCGATTATTTCCGGGAAGGCACCGTCCAGATGGGCAATGGGGTCGGATTGACCGCCACCATTGATATCCTGCGCGATATTGCCACCGGGGATGGCCCGCGTGAAAGCCTGCTGGCGCTGGGGTATGCCGGCTGGGGTGCCGGGCAGCTTGATGAGGAAATCCAGGAAAATGCCTGGCTGCATTGCCCGGCGGATGAACAGCTGGTCTTTGATGAGGATCTGGGTTCCAAATGGCAGCGTGCCATCAGCAAGATCGGAATTGACCTTTCCCTTTTGTCCGGTGAGGCGGGTCACGCCTGAGCCGGTTTTCCCTTTCCAAACTCAATCCATTCATCTAAGGCGGGGCTTTAGCCCTGCACAGGAATAAAAAACAATGTTCGAAGAACGCCTGCCCACCCATATCTGGATCGGCGCACAGATCCGACGCCTGAGCGCTGAAGCTGTGCCGGTTGCGATTTTGCATAAGGGAGAGGCCAATAGCGGGTTGGTCATCGTGAAGATGAACCTGCTGGGCGATGGTTTCAGGGTTTTCAGCCAGGCCCGGGACATGGATGGGGTCATGGGCTGGATGGCGGCGCTGAAAGGCGGGACTGTACAGGAAACTGAGGCGGATGCCTATATCGAGCGGTCCCTGAAACGTGATCCCGATCTTTGGGTCGTGGAAGTGGAAGACCGCAGTGGCATTAACCCGTTCGAAGGGCGGGTTTTCTAAATCAGGCCTCGTTCAGGTAGAAAAGCTGTGCGGAGGCAAAGGCAAAGAGGAAATTGTCATAGCCTTCCAGCGGGGTGTCTGGTTTCATCAGCTGTTCGATCCGGTCCCGGCGCAAGATGTCGAAAACTGGGGTGTCGCTCATCAGGCGTTCCACAACATCCGGATTGTCCCGGTAAAGCAGGGATGTGATCCGGGCATTGAAGCCGACCTTGCGCGACATATCCAGGATCTCCGGCGGCACCAGGCCGCGTCCAGCCTCGCGCAGCAACGCCTTGGCCCGCCCGTCGCGGAACAATAACTCACTGGGGACGCTATAGAGGAACCGGGCCAGGTCCCGGTCGAGATAAGCGCTTCTGGATTCAACGGATTGCGCCATCCAGTTATGGTCCCCGGCCAGCAAATAGACCGGCACCGCCTCATGATGCAACTCGTTGAGCATCCGGTTGCGTAACAGATCCCGGCTGTAATCCCGTTCCAGGCCGTAGGCACCCGGTGGGCGGCAGGTGAATTCCCCGATATCCGGCATGCTGAGATAGAGATGATCCCGGAAGCCGGGCTCCCTGGAAAACCGGTGCGGGTCTTTCAGCAACGGGTTCCGGATCCATTGCCCCATGGAAGCGCGCCATTCTGACACCTTTTCCTCATAGGCAGGCGTGCCGTCAAAACCAGCCAGATAATAAAGGTAGTGATCGTAATAGCCGCTGAACAGCTCGTCGGAACCCATGCCATTGAGCGCGACCTTATAGCCCGCTTCGCTTACCGATTCGGCCAGCCAGGCGTCCAAATACATGGCGATGGTGGGCACCGGCGCGTCTTGCTGGTGCACGATGCGCGCCAGGCGGTCCATGAAATCATGGCCATGAACCCGCATGATATGGTGATCGCATTGAAGGGCTTCCACGGCCCGGTTGATCAGGGGTTCCTCGTTATAGCCGATCTCGGCCTCAAGCATGGAAAAACTGTGAATGGTCTGGTCAAACTCATGGGCGGCAATGGCCGCCAGAACGTTGGAGTCGATGCCGCCGCTTAAGGTGATCGCCACGTTGGTATCTGCCCGGAGCCGAAGCTTGATGGCATTTTTCAGATGATGTTTGGTACCTTCTACCGCCTCCATCCAATTCATGGGCTGAGGATCGTGCGTAAGCTGCCAATAGGAACGGGGCTGATAATCGGCGGGGGAGGACAGGCGGGCATGATGGCCTGGTGGGAAAGGCGTGATATTTTCGTAAAATGAATCCGCACGGCCATTTAGTGCGCGGTATCCATGGATCAGGAACCGTTCCATGCGATCCTGATTGATGTCGCCCGCCTGCACACCCATCTGCCGGAGAAGCTTGATCTCGGACGCGAAATAGAGACCTCGCCCATCCTGGTGAATGAAAAGCGGTTTTTCCCCAAAGCCGTCCCTGGCAAGGATCAGGCAGTGTTCCTGCCGGTCAAAAATCGCAAAGGCGAACATGCCTTCAAACCGGCTGATGCAATCCAGGCCCCAGGCTCGATAGGCCTTGATGATGACTTCGGTATCGCCGGTTGTTTCAAACTGGTGCCCCAGCTGCGCCAGCTCTTCACGCAATTCAACGAAATTATAGATCTCGCCATTGAAAACCAGCAGGCAGTCATCCGCGTCAAAGGGCTGGTCCGAGCGTGCTTCCGGATCAATGATGGCCAGGCGCGTATGCAGCAAATGCAGATGATTATCCCCAACCGCCAGGCTTGCCTGACCACTGCCATCGGGGCCACGGTGATGCATGGCCGTCAAGGTTGCCTGCAGGCGGTCGGGGGAAATGGCGTCGGGGCCAAAATATCCGGCTATACCGCACATCAGCCCTGTCCCTGAGACTGTTCCAGGTCGTTTAATTGCCGGCGCATATCGGGAAGATGCTCAACGATGCTGCGATGCAGGGTTCGGCAGAAATCCGACCGGTCCTTGGGATCAATGCGCCGGGACAGGAAATGGCCCAATTGCAGAACCCGGCCGATCCCCCCCAGGAATGTCCATCTCGCTGCTTTGTCCGGGCTGTTCACCTGTTGCGTGGTTGCTTCGTTGATCAGGGGCCAGAGCGCCTCATAGAGAGGGGCAAAACGGTCTGGTGGTGTTTTGGACAGCGCCTGTTCGGCCTGGTCCAGCCATTGATGTGCGGCATTTCGATATTCCTGGAAACGCTCGGTGATCTGGAAATATTCCGGCCCGATATCGGGAATTTCCGCGCGGGTTTGTGCCACGATCTCGGCCACCGGTCGCTGGGATGCAGGAATTGTCATGTCCGTAGGATCCATGGCGGTGGTTCCGGCGATGTCAGCGCCATCACTGCAATTAATAAACTGGCATTGCGGGAAACTCAGGAACAATTGCTCGAAATAAGACCGGCTCAGCATGAAGGACGCGATGGAATAAACCGTACCGCCACGTGCGCCTTTCACCGGGATGGCCAGCGGGTCCATGTCATTGCCGCGGTTCCAGGAAGGCTTTTCCGAGAGGGTATAGATGGAATGGGCGGAATGGTGCTGATCCGGTTTCTTGCTGCCAAGATCGATTCCGAACAAGCAATGCTGGGGATAGCCCAGTGCTATCGCCGAACGGCTGGCCAGGTTGGTGACGGACGGCACCGCATAGGCCATAGGCTGGTGCTGGCCCGCGAATGCCCGTGTGGAAGATATGGTGTCGCGGAAGAAATAGATCACATCATCAAACATGTCCGGCACACGCGGATCCACTGATGTGCTGGCGATCAGGCGGATGCCCGACAGGTCGTGGCGGGCGGCGGTCTGGGTCAGGCCGTCGAAAATATTGGTGGTGTTTTCCATTTCGCAATGGAAATCGGGGCGGATGCCATTATCCAACAATCCGTTCAGCCCGGTTCCGCCGCTAAAAATAACAACGCGGTCGCGCCATTGCCGGATCAGGTCGAACTGGCCGTCAATGGAAGGGCCGCTGCCGATGATAAAGGCGGGAACATTTTTGATCGATCGGTCGGTCTTGTCTTCCAGAAAACCGTATGGGCCCTGGCTGAGATTGGCCAGGCTGTTGCGCATCATGGTCATCTCGTCTTCGACAAACCCTTTGGGGCCGAACAAAAGCGGCCGGACCTCCGCCAGTTTTGCCACGGCCCCGTTCAGGAACGGGCTGCCATAGGTCTGGAAGACATAGGACCCGTCGAGCAGGCTGTGATGGGGGCCGCGTATCACATGTACAAGCAGGTTGATCGCCGCATCGGGGCTGTCATTCAAGATGAAATGGATCTGGCCGCCGCGTGCGGTGATGCGATCAACAATTGGAGACCAGTCAACCAGGGACAATGCCAGTTTCAGAAACTCGGGACTTTCCTCGATGACGATTAGATCCCGGAAATCCAGTTGTTCCACCAGCGGGGACAGAGCGAGGCCAATGCCCAGGCCAAACATGAAGAGATAACCGCCGCCGGCTTCCGGTAGGGTGGAAAGCTCAAGCCCCTGATGGGATTTCAGGATCTCCTGCATCATCCGGTCGGCGACGCCGGTGGCTTTTGGATCCAGGCCACCGAGACGGGCATAAAAACGGTTGGGGTTTTCCAGGTAACGAGTGATTTGTTCACGTGAATGTTGGATCGCATTCGGCTCAAAAAGAGGGCGCCCGCCCGCCATCAGATTGAGGTCACCTGTCTCGACCGATCCGGTAATGGAAAAGCCGGGGGAAAGTTCGGCCAACTGCGCCGCCAGGCCCGGAGGGAGACTGGCCTCAAGAAGTTTGAGATTGGACTGCAGTAAATCTTTGTTCATCAAAGAAATATGTCTTGATTCAGCAATAAAGCCAAGGGATCTGATCAATGTCTCAGGTTGGATTTGCCCCCGTTGGCCTCCTTTCTATCTTTCCACTATTTTAAGATATATGGTTTACTGAAGAATGAATCATAATCGGACCGGTAAAGCCGTTGGAGAAAAAGGAAGAAATCCTCCCGCGGCTCGAAATCCGGCCAGCCAGTCTTGAGGGAGAGGGAATAAATGAGCAGTGTAGTCTGGAATGACGGTGCCTGGCGGGATGGCGCGGAACCATTGCTGAGCGTAAATGCCAATGGTGTTTGGCTTGCTTCTTCGGTTTTTGACGGCGCGCGTGCATTCGAGAATGTTGCACCGGATCTGGATCTTCATTGCCAGCGCTTGAATCGCTCTGCGGCCGTGCTGGGCCTTAAGCCCTTGATGAGCGCCGGTGAAATTTTTGATCTCGCATGGGAGGGGATCAAGAAATACCCGTCAGGAGCCGAATTATATATCAAGCCGCTCTATTGGGCCGAAAGCGGATTTGTCGCGCCGGATCCGGATAGCACCCGGTTCGCCCTTTCGATTAGCGAGGCACCATTGCCGACCGCCGCTGGATTCAGTGCCTGCCTGTCCTCCTATCGTCGACCGTCACCCGAGGTGGCACCCACCCAGGCCAAGGCTTCCTGCCTTTATCCCAATGCGGGCCGTGCACTGCAGGAAGCCCAGGCCGCGGGCTATGACAATGCGGTAATGCTGGATCCGATCGGTTTTGTGGCTGAATTTGCCACAGCCAATATCTTCATGGTTAAGGATGGCGTTGTCTCCACCCCGGTGCCCAATGGCTGTTTCCTGAACGGGATCACCCGTCAGCGTGTGATTGCCCTGCTGCGAGGCCGCGATATCGAGGTTCAGGAACGCCAGATCACGCCTGAGGAACTGGAGCAGGCGGATGAAATTTTCAATACCGGCAACTATAGCAAAGTCATGCCGGTCATTCGCTATCAGAGCCGGGATCTGCAACCGGGGCCGGTCGCTGCATTGGCCCGAGAGCTCTATTGGGAATTTGCCCATAAGACATCATGAGTGAGGATTGCATAGTCCATGTATGTTGCCGGTAAAATCTGTCAGGATCTTTGGTAGGCGGTTTGTCTCATGGGCTTGCGTTTTCGGGATCGTATCTCCTTCAAGCTGGCCCGTACCGGGGTGGTTCTGGCCTTCCTGGTTGGGTTGCTGCTGAGCAGTTTCCAGCTTTATTGGGATTATCGTGAGGAAGATACCGCCCTGCAGGCCATCATTGACCGTATCCTATCGGTCGCCCAGCCGCCTGCCAGCCGGGCGGTGCATATCCTGGACGAGGATCTGGCTGCGGAGGTGGTTGACGGGCTGTTGAAATATCGGTTCGTGCGCAAGGCCGAGATTTTTGACGATTTGGGCATTGAACTTGCCAGCAAGGAAAAGCCGGAAGAGAACAGCTCTACCCGCTGGATCACGCGCAACATCACCCGGGAATTTGAAGAACATACTATATCGCTATTGTCCGAGGATCTATTGGATGTGGCACCGGGGAGATTATCGGTGACCATTGACCGGGACCGGGCGCTGGCGGATTTCTTCGGACGTTCCCTTCTGGTTCTGGGTTCGGGGATTGTGCGCAACATGCTGCTGGTGCTGCTGTTGTTCGTGGCTTTTTATTGGCTGTTGACCAAGCCGCTTAACCAGCTGGCCCATTCCATCGGGGTCATTGACGCCAAAAATCCCAGCGGCGGCCTGGTCGAGGTGGCCCCCCGGCATCAGCAGGATGAGTTGGGCCAGGTGGCGGATATGACCAATCGGCTCATGAAGTCCGTGCGTGACTTGCTCAAAGAGCGCGCAGAGGCGGAAAAAGCCCTGATCGCGGCGCGCGATCAGTTGGAAATGCGTGTGCTGGAACGCACTAAAGAACTGCAATATGAGATTTTTGAGCGCCGCAATGCCCAGGAAGCATTGAAGCAGGCAAACCAGCATCTGGAAGAGCGGGTAGAAGAGCGGACATCTTCGCTGATGGCGGAAATTTCGGAGCGTAAGAAGGCTGAGCGGGAATTGATCGCGGCCAAGGAGAATGCCGAGTTGGCCAACCGGACGAAAAGCGAGTTCCTGGCCAATATGAGTCATGAATTACGCACACCTCTGAACGCGGTGATCGGTTTTTCCACGATCATGAATGAAGAAATGTTCGGGGAGATTGGCAATCCAAAATATAAGGAATATTGCCATGATATCTACCGGTCCAGTACACATCTGCTCCAGTTGATCGGCGATATTCTGGATATTTCCAAGGTTGAGGTGGGTGAACTAACCCTTAAGGAGGAAGTCAGCGATGTTGATACCATTGCCGATACCTGCCTCAAAACCCTGGAGACCTCGATTGACAACAAGAAACTGAAGATCGTCCGGGCTTTTGATGATTTTCTGCCGCAGTTATTTGCCGATCCGCTGCGGGTTCGGCAGGTATTATTGAACCTTTTGTCCAACGCGGTGAAATTCACCGAGGTAGGCGGCGCGATCACCCTGACCATCACATCCGGTCCCAAGCAGGAAGTCATTATCGCGGTCCGCGATACCGGAATCGGCATCCCCGCGGATAAACTGACTCGTGTTCTGGAACCGTTCGGTCAGGTAGATAATGTGCTGTCACGGACTCATGAAGGGATCGGTCTGGGATTGTCCCTGACCAAGGCTTTGATGGAATTGCATGGCGGTAATCTGGTGTTGGAAAGTGAAGAAGGGGTCGGCACCTGTGTGACCGTGACCTTCCCCGAATCCCGAAGCCGGGTCAAAGCGATGAAAGCCGAGGCCTGATAGCATCCAAAGCCGATGACTGAACCGTTATAAGGCAGGGTAGAAATAAAAAAAGGCGGCAGTTTTTCACTGCCGCCTTTTATTATTCTAAACCTGAACGATCCGATTATGCGGTCATGTCTTCGCCAGACAGTGCCTTGTCGATGAGCGCGATGGTTTCCTGGATGCCATAAAGGCCGATGAAGGATCCCATACGCGGCCCCTGATCCTGACCCAACAGCACTTGGTAGCAGGCTTTGAACCAGTCCCGCAGAGACGCATATTCCTCATGGGCCTTGCCCACTTCGTAAACGGCAGTCTGGATTGCTTCGCCATCGGCGTCCGCGTCCAGCCCTTCCAGGCGAGCACGCAGATCGCCCAGGGCCGCCCGGTCGGTATCATCCGGGGCTTTGAAATTTTTGGTCGGCTTCACAAAGTCGGTGTAATAGCGGATCGCATAGCCGATCAAATCATCCAGCTTCGGATTGTTTTCCGCCGTCGCGCCCGGCACATAGCGGCTGACAAACCCCCAAAGGACGGATTTGTCTTCCGTGTTGCAGACGCTGGCCAGGTTCAGCAGGATTGAGAAGGTAAGCGGCATTTCGCCCCCGTCCGGCACGCCGCCATGGATATGATAGGCCGGGTTTTCCAACTGTTTGGCCGGTTCCTGCTCCGCACAGCTCTTGGCATGGGCGAAATATTCATCGACATTTTTCGGGATGACATCGAAATAGAGCCGCTTGGCAGTTTTCGGCTTGCCATACATGAAGAGCGACAGGCTTTCCGGCGGCGCATAGCGCAGCCATTCCTCCATGGAAAGGCCATTGCCTTTGGATTTGGAGATCTTTTCGCCCTTATCATCCAGGAACAGCTCATAGGTGAGGTTCTCCGGCGGGCGGCCGCCCAGGGCGCGGGTGATCTTGGCGGACAGTTTCACGGACTCGCTCAGGTCCTTCCCGGACATTTCGTAATCCACATCCAGCGCATACCAGCGCATGGCCCAATCCGGCTTCCATTGCAGCTTGGTCCGGCCGCCGGTGACCAGGGTTTCGATCTTCTTGCCGTCGGCACGCTCATAAACAATGGTGCCGGCTTCCGGGTTGGTTTCAATCACCGGCGCCTGCAAAACATCGCCGGTTTCTTCACAGACCGGCAGGAACGGGCTGTAGGTTTTCTGGCGCTCTTCACCCAGGGTCGGCAGCATGATTGACTGGATCTTGTCATAATTGCGCAGCAGCGTCAGCAGCGCGTCATCGAACATGCCGGATTTGTAACATTCGGTGGAGCTGCGGAACTCATATTCGAACCCGAAATCATCCAGGAAGGCACAGAGGCGCGCATTATTATGGGCGCCGAAACTGTCATGGGTGCCGAACGGATCCGGCACCTGGGTCAGCGGCTTGTTCAGGTAGCCGGCCAGCATGTCTTGGTTTGGCAGGTTGGTCGGAACCTTGCGCAGACCGTCCATATCGTCGGAAAAAGCGATCAGCTTGGTCGGGATATCGCTGATCATCTCGAAGGCGCGACGGACCATGGTGGTGCGCAGCACTTCGCCAAAGGTGCCGATATGCGGCAGGCCCGATGGGCCATAGCCGGTTTCAAACAGCACATATCCCTTTTCCGGTTTCTTGCCACCCACGCGCGCAAGCACCTTTCGTGCTTCCTCGAAAGGCCAAGCTTTTGCCATCGTTGCCAATTCGCGCAATTGAGTGTCAGACATGATATATGCTTTCCAAAATAGTCTGTTATTCGCCCGTGCGGCGGGCCGGGCCGGAGATCGGTGATGACCGATATGCCGCGGTGCCGGAAATTAGGCCTAACCCGGCGCGGCGTCAATCTTTCCCGCGATATTCACCATTGTTGGCCAACAGGGTTTAATTCCGAATAAATTCCCTCTAGAAATGATTTGTAGTTTTTTTTGGGGAGGTTCTGCCAGCGGGGCGGGGCCGAGGCAGGAATTGAAATGACGGACAATACCGTCGAATTGTACCAATCCATGTTTGAGAATGCGGTCGAGGGTATGTACCGGACCGTGCTCAATGGCGATTATGTGATCGTCAACCCCGCGCTGGCGCGCATACATGGCTGTGAAAATGTCGATGAATTCATGTCCTTCTTTGGTGCCAAGCGGACCGTCTATGTCAATCCGGAAGACCGCAGATACCTGATTGAGCAGATCCGTACGCATAATGTGCTTAAGACCTTTGAATGCCTGGCCTGGCGCAAGGATGGTTCCACCTTCTGGATGTTGGAAAGCGGGCGTGGCTATTATGACAAAGACGGAACCCTGCTGGGCGTTGAAGGTGTGGTGGAGGATATCACCAAGCTGAAAGAGACCGAGCAGGAATTGCGCCAGGCGCGCCAACAAGCGGTCACGGCGGATCGGGTGAAGACGGAATTGCTGAATAATGTCGGCCATGAATTGCGTACGCCGTTGAATTCCATCATCGGCTTTTCCGAGATCATCCAGAAATATTCTGAGGAAAATGATCTTGAGGATGAGCTGTCGACCTACAGCCGCGAGATCAAGGGCAGCGCCAACCAATTGCTGCAGATCATCAATGATCTGCTGGAATTCAGTCAGATTAATGCGGGCCTGCATCGCCAGAAATTTGATGAGGTGGATGTGGTCTCGTTGATCTATTCCATTGATCGCCGCTTCCGGCCGGAAATGGAACGCCATGGGCTGAACCTTGTCATCGATATCTGCCGGGAGACCCCGGCGTTGCGCGCCGATGAGCGGGCCATGAAGCGGATTTTGGAAATCCTGATGTCCAATGCGGTCAAATTCACCCCTTATGATGGCGAGGTGGAGATCTCGGTCCATTTCGGCGCACAGGGGGAATTGATCATCCGGATCACCGATACGGGCATCGGTTTCCGGCAGGAAGATGTAGTGCGGGCCCTGACTCCGTTCATGCAGGTGGATTCGTCGCTCACCCGCAAATATGAAGGCATGGGGCTGGGGCTGCCGATTGCCCATAACCTGGTGGAGCGCATGGGCGGCGTCTTTTCCATCCTGACCGCACCGGAACAGGGCACGGAAGCGACCATCACTTTTCCGGCGGAACTGGTCCGGATCATCACCGCAGCGGACTGACGGTCCGGCGGTGTGCTAAATCGGCTTCTCTTGCGTAATCTGATTGTTCCAACCCGGCGCGGCTGTATGATGCAGGCATGAGTAATTCCGTCTCCCACAACCCGGCAGAAATCCTGTTTCCCGATGCCGATATCCTGGTTACGGGTGCCGCGCATTATGCGGTGCTGACCACTGATGGCGAGATGTTACAAGGCCCAGTCACGGAAGCGCGGAAGTTTCTGTCAACGGACCGGCCACCGGTCATCTGCCATATGCCGGCCACGGCCAGACGGGCGGGGGGAAAACCTTTTCCCGCTTTCGACTTGCTGGAACTGTTTGCCTTTGTGCATCCGGCAACTTTTTGCCTGCCGACCCCAAAAGGCCTGGCGGAGGCTTGTGGCCTTACCCTGCCGGAAAAGTTGGAAGATGAGCCACTGGCGCTGTTTCATGTGATGCAGATTTTGCTGGGCCGTGCGGCGGATCTTGATCAGACCAGCGATCTGCGCCGCCTGCTCTGGTCCATGGGGCGGGGCGGCTGGCAATGGACACCCTTCCTGCTGGCGGCGATCGGAGCGGAGGAAGATGACGGTGTGCGGGCCGGAACCTCGGGCCTGGATGCCTGGAAACGCCTGCCGGAATGGGAAGAGGTAGCTCCGCCGCCGCCGCCCGGTGGCTTTACCATCAGTTCCAATGAAACCCGCATGCGGTTAAAAGACCTGCTGGGCCAGGCGGCGGAAGATCGTCCGGAGCAAAGTGATTATGCGGTTGCGGTGTCAAAGGCCTTCATCAATCCCGAACAGGAAGGCCAGGCCAATGTGATCCTGGCAGAGGCGGGAACCGGCGTTGGCAAGACATTAGGTTACATCGCCCCGGCCAGCGTCTGGGCAGAAAAGAACGAAGCTCCGGTCTGGCTCTCCACCTATACCCGCAACCTGCAGCATCAGATCGACCAGGAACTGGATCGGGTCTTTCCAAACCCGTTGGAAAAGCAGGAACGGGTGGTGGTGCGCAAAGGGCGGGAAAATTATCTCTGCCTGTTGAATTACGAAGACGCGGTCAAAGGGGCGGGTATGCCGGGTGGCCGGGCGGTGGCACTGGGCCTGATGGCGCGCTGGATCGCCTACACCCGGAACGGGGATTTGAGCGGCGGGGATTTTCCATCCTGGCTCTCCGATTTGGTGGGCGGGGCCTATACGGTGGGGCTGAGCGACCGGCGCGGTGAATGCATATATACGGCCTGTGCCCACTATAACCGCTGTTTCATTGAAAACGGCATCCGCCGGTCCAGGCGCGCCGATCTGGTGGTGGCCAACCATGCGCTGGTCATGGTCCAGGCCGCACGGGGAAACCTGGATCTGGGCGGGCGCACGACCCGGTTGGTCTTTGACGAGGGGCATCATGTCTTTGATGCGGCGGATGGTGCTTTTTCCGCCCATTTGACCGCATTGGAAATGTTTGAGCTGCGCCGCTGGCTGCGTGGCCATGAAGGCAAGGCCCGCGGCCGAGCCAGGGGGCTTCGCGCCCGGGCCGAGGATCTGGTCGGCTCGGAAGACGCCATGAAGGCGCTGGATGATTTGCTGCGGGCCTCCACCATCCTGGTGGCCGATGGCTGGCGCCAGCGTCTGAACGATGGCAGGCCGACCGGCCCGGCGGAGGAATTCCTTTATCATCTGCGCTCCATCGTGATGGCGCGTGCGCCCGGCCGGAACGGGCCGTTCGGCCTGGAAGTGCCGGCGGTGGAGCTGGATGAAACCTTCCTGGAACTGGCGCAGAAACTGGAAATGGCGCTGGCCGCCATGGAAAAACCGGCAAGCCGCCTGCAGACGTTGCTGATGCGGCGGCTGGATGAAGAGGCGGACAGTTTGGAAGGCGCGGTCCGGGCGCGGATCGAACTGGTCAGCCGCAGCCTGGAACATCGCTGCAAACAGCTGGTGACCGCCTGGCGCGAGATGCTGAAAGGCCTGCATGATGGTACGCCACCGGCTTTTGTCGACTGGCTGGCGGTGGAGCGGGCGGACGGGCGCGAGTTGGATCTTGGCTTCCTGCGCCACTGGATCGACCCCACTCTGCCTTTCACCCAGGTGGTCTCTGAGCAGGCCCATGGGGTGGTGGTGACCTCGGCGACCCTGACCGACGGGTCGGGGGATGAGGAACAGGATTGGAAAGCGGCGGCCCAGCGTACCGGGGCGGAGCATCTGAAATTTGGCGCGACCCATACCAAGGTCAAATCGCCCTTCAACTATCCCGAACAGACGCGGGTGATCGTGGTCAATGACGTGCGCAAGGATGACCTGGCCCAGGTGGCGTCGGCCTATCGGGAATTGATGCTGGCCTCAAACGGCGGGGCGCTGGGCCTGTTCACCGCGATCTCACGGTTGCGCGCGGTGCATGAACGGATTGTGGCTCCGCTGGAGAGCATGGATATCCCGCTTTACAGCCAGCATGTGGATGCGCTCAACCTGCCGACCCTGATTGATATTTTCCGGGCCGAGAAAGATGCCTGCCTGCTGGGCACGGATGCGGTGCGAGATGGTGTCGATGTGCCGGGCGAGAGCCTGCGCATGATCGTCTTCGACCGGGTGCCCTGGCCAAGGCCGACCATTTTGCACAAAGCTCGGCGCGACCAGTTCGGCAAGCGCTTCTTTGACGACAGTCTAACCCGGCTGAAACTGAAACAGGCCTTTGGCCGCCTGGTCCGGCGCAAGGATGACCGCGGCGTCTTTGTCATGCTCGATTCCATGATGCCGAGCCGGCTGAGCGGGGCCTTTCCCGAAGGCGTAAAGGTCCAGCGCATCGGCCTGGCTGAGGCAGTGGCGGAGGTACGTGCCTTTTTCGGGACGGGTGAAGTGGACCCCGATCAGCCCGGCACGTAATTAGCCAGGATTGCAGACACGGTCAGCAGGGAGCCCACCGTGGTGATCAGGATGATTGCGGCGGAGCGTTTCAGATAGACCTGATATTGCTGGGACAAGAGGAAGACCAGGCCGCCGGTCGGCAGGGCCGCTAGGATGACGGCGGCGGCGGTGTCCAGCGGCGACAGCTCGAACAGGAAGGTCGCCAGCCACCAGGTGATCAACGGCATCAGCAACAATTTCAGCGCGCTGACCCAGGCAATTTCCAGCTTATTGGAACGCGCCGCCCCGGTGATCAGGAAGAGGCCGATGGCAAACAGTGCGGATGGGCCGGCAGCAGCCCCCAGCAGATCACAGAAAGTTTCGATGGCGGAAGGCAGCGGCAGGCCCAGGGCGGAAACCAGCAGCCCGGCAAAGGCTGACATGACCAGCGGGCTTTTGGCGACGCTGGTGAAAACATCGCGAATACCGATCAGAACCCGTCCAGCTTCGACCCGCTCCATTTCCATGATCGCCATGCCAAGGGGCATGACAACCGCGCCATTGAGGATCGTCGCGGTGATGGCGGGCAGCGCGCCGTCTTCGCCAAAGGCGGTCATCAGCAGGGGGATGCCCATATAGCCGGTATTGGAAAAGACCGCACACATGCCATGCTGGCTGAGTTGGGAGAGGCGTCCGGGAAAGACGAAGGTGGCAATGATCAGGGCAATGCCGAAAGTGGCCAACTGGCCGCCGAATACCACGGCCAGATAGGGCCAGTTGAAAATGTCATCCATTGGCGCGCGGGCCATGGAAATGAAGAAGAGGGCGGGCAGCGCCACATAATAGACAAAGCCGTTCAATGCCGCCGTGCTGTCCTGGCCCAGGATCCGGAAACGCCCGCACAGAAAGCCGGTCAACATGATGGCAAAGACGGGGATCGCAACATTGAGCAGGGCATGCATGGGCGGTATCTTCCTGAGATGGATAGGGAAACCAGTATGGCTCGGATGCCTGTTTGCCGGACCCTAACCAGCAGGGCGGGCCTTGTCGAGACACTTTTGTTACAAATTTATGGCCGGTTAAAACCATGAAAAAGGTGGCAAGGGCCGGTGACAGTTCCTATTCTATTAGGGTCTGTTCAAGACATATCAATTTGTATCTGCCTTATTGGAGTTCCCATGCTGAACAAGCATCAATCCCTCGTCTATTGTATGGTTGTTATGTCCGCCGCCGACAGCGACATGACCGATGTTGAATTGATGACCATGCAGCAGATTGTCTCTTTCCTGCCGGTTTTCACCGGTTATGATCCGGGCGACCTGGCGGATGATGCCGGGAAATGCGCCGAGGTCCTGTTGGACGAGGATGGCTTTGACAAAGCCCTGGACCTGATCCGTGAATCCCTTCCGGTCAGCCTGCGTGAAACCGCCTATGCGCTGGCAGTGGAAGTGGCTGCGGCCGATCTGCATGCGGGCGAGGAAGAGCTGAACCTATTGCAGATGATCCGCCACAAGTTGGATATCGACCGGTTGATTGCGGCTGGGATCGAGCGGGGCGCACGGGCGCGCTATTCCGTTTCCTGATCACCGGCGTGCGAAAATAATGTCCGGGCAATCCCTCAAGGGATGGAAGATTGGTGTCATTGGGCTTGGCCTGATGGGAATGCCGATGGCGCGCAACCTGCATCAGGCGGGCGCGGATGTGTTTGTCACCAGCCGCAGCCCCGGCCCGGCGGAAAAACTGGCCGATGAGGGCATGACCGCCTGCGAGAGCCCTGCGGCTATGGCCGATGCTGTGGAAACTGGCGGCATCATTCTCATCATGGTGACTGATACGGTTGCCTGCCGTACAGTTCTGGAGGGACCAGAGGGCCTGCTAACTGGAAACCTGGATGGGAAGAGCGTGATTGACATGGGTACGACCCAGGTCATGGATACCAGGGATCTGGCGGCCAAGGTGACGGACCGGGGCGGGTATTATCTGGATGCGCCGGTTTCCGGTGGCCAGCTGGGGGCAGAAGAAGCGACACTCAGCATTATGGTCGGTGCGGCGGAAGAGGATTTCCAGAAAATGTTGCCGATGTTCCAAACATTGGGCAGCCGGGTTACGCGGGTTGGCGGGATCGGTGCTGGCCAGGTCGCGAAATCCGCCAACCAGATGATTGTCGGCATGACCCTGGATGCGGTGGCCGAAGCCCTGAGCCTGGCAGCGGCGGCAGGAGTTGATCCGGCGAAGGTGCGCGAGGCCTTGATCGGCGGCTTTGCCGGCAGCCGTATATTGGATCTTCATGGGCAGCGCATGATCGACGGCGCTTTTGACCCCGGAGGGCGCATCACGGTCCAGCGCAAGGACATGGTTCAGGCGGCAGCGCTGGCTGATGCCGTGGGGGTGGATCTGCCGGGGTTGGAAAAAAGCCGCGAGATATGGAATTCTGCCGTGGATGCCGGTTTGGGTGAGTTGGATCAGGCCGGGATCTTCAAGTTATTTCGACCAAGAAGTCAGGAATGATTCGGTCATTTAAGCGCGGTATTTCAATAAGTTGAAAGAGCCATGCATTAAATGCATACCCCCGTTGCGAAAATGGCTCTTTAAAATCGCATCCGGAAATCATACATAACCCGTGCTTCAGTTGTTGCGATGCAACAACCCCGGAGTGATCGCTGCGGCGCCCTAGCCGATTGTGCAGTCGCTCTGGACATACGTCTCCCAGACGTGAAGCCTCCCTGTTCAACTTGCCGGAAGCTCTGCTTCCGGCAATTTTTTTTGTACGGCATCTGAGAAACGCTTTTATTCAGCCTGTCGCGCCGCCATTTTCCAGATTTTTTTTCAAAATGATGGATGTGGTGATGTCGGCGACCGCTGCGTGGTTGGCGATCCGGTCCCGCACGCTATTGAGCTGCTCCGCATTGGCGGCTTCAATCTCGATGATCAGGTCAATTTCCCCGGACAGCGAATAACAGCGCCTAACCTCCGTCAGGGCGGAGAGGTCTTCGATCAGGTCATAAGCGGGGGTGTGGTGCAGTCTGGCCAGTAAGACCGCACCGACCTTGCTGGAGGATGGGTCTTGGATCACCGCCTGGTAACCGGCAATGATGCCGCTTGTTTCCAGCCGTTCCAGGCGATGGCGCACGGTGGATCTGGCGATCCCGGTTTTGGTGGCGATTCCCTTCACCGGCTCGCGGCCGTTTTCACGCAGGATCGCGATGATCTTCCGATCTGTTTCATCTAACTGTGACATGGCCGGAACGCTAATCCGGGGCGTCCAAAAAAACAATCTTCCTGTTCATAATGGCGAAAGAGCAGGCCAGGTGGATCGGTTATATTATTTTTCTTCAATAAAACCGCACAGGGTTAGAACTGATGTTTCAATTGCAATCGGACAAAATCGGAGAACAGGAAGCCGGGATCATCACGGAAGCGCTGTTTGGCATTTCCGGCGAGGCCGAGCGATTGGAGGGAGAGCTGGACCTGAATTTCCGGCTGACTGATGGCGCGGGGCAAAGCTATGTGCTGAAGATCCACAACCCGGCAGCGGACCGTGATTTCCTGGAGGCGCAAAATGCGATGATCCGCCATTTGGATGCCCAAAAACCCGATCTTGCCCTGCCGCGCCTGGTGCCGTCTTTGGATGGCTCTGATGGGGGCATGATGTGCGACAGTGAGGGGCATGAGCGGGTTGTCCGTTTGCTGACCTGGCTGGCGGGCGAAACCTGGAATCATGTGGCCAAAAAGGGTGGTTTAACCCTGTATCCGCTGGGCCGGTTCATGGGGCAGTTGGACCAAGCCCTGGCCGAATTCGATCATCCGGCACTAAAGCGGAAATTTTTATGGGAAATGACCGGGGCGGCAGTCCATAAAAAACATGTATCAATGATCGGGGATGACGAGATCCGGGCGATTGTTTCGGACATCCTGAATGATTTTGAGGGACGCGTATCGCCGTTGCTGAAAAACTGCCCGCATCAAGTGATCCATAATGATGCCAATGATTATAATGTCTTGATGGCGCCAGACGGTGCGGTGGCGGGTCTGATCGATTTTGGCGATGCGGTTCATTCGGTCAGGATTGCCGAACTGGCGGTGGCAGGGGCCTATGGCATGCTGGGCCGTGATGATCCCATTGCGGCGGTTCTGCCTTTGGTTGCCGGATTTCATGAAACCAATGCGCTTAATGATGGTGAGTTGGAGATCCTCTATGCCCTGATGCGGGTCCGGCTTGCCATGTCGGTCTGTATGGCGGCCAAGCAGATCGCGGAAAACCCGGATAATGATTATCTGCTGATCAGCCAGAAAGATGTGTATGAACTGCTGCGCCGCTTGAAAGATGTAAACCCCCATCTGGTGCATTTCCGCCTGCGGGATGCCTGCGGGCTGGAACCGGTACCGGGCAGCCGTGCTGTCCGGGACTGGCTGGAATTGAACGGTGGCGATTGTGCACTGGTCTGTCCGTTGATCCCGGGCAAGGACCCGCTGTGGATCTTTGATTTGGATCCCGGCCAATCATCCACATCCCAGAGCCACGACCCCGCCGGGTGGTGGGCGCAGATTGAACGCGAAATGAAGCTGCGTGGTGCCAAGGCGGCTATTGGTCGCTATCTGGAGGACCGGTCTGTCTATACCTCGGACAATTTTGCCGCCGACGGCAGGGAACGGCGTACCGTCCATATGGGGATCGATATCTTCATGCCGCCCGGCACCCCGGTTTTTGTCCCGCTGGCGGGCAAGGTGGTCCATTTTAATGACAATGTGGAGGAGTTGGATTACGGGCCGGTCATCATTCTGGAGCATGAGACGGATACAGGTGCAAAATTTTGGACCAAATACGGTCATCTCACCCGCGACAGCCTGCCGGGGCTTGCCCTGGGCCAGAGGCTTGAGAAAGGCGAGGCCTTCGCCCGGATCGGGCCGTTCCCGGAAAATGGCAACTGGCCGCCGCATCTGCATTTCCAGATCCTGACTCATCTGTTGGATATGGGCACGGATGTTTTCGGCGTTGCGCCAAAATCCACCCTGGATATCTGGGAGAGCATCGCCCCCGATGCCAACCTGATCCTGGGGATCAGCGAGGATTGTGCCGGACGGGTGGCCCGGGCCGATGATTATCTCATCGACAAGCGCAAACGGCATTTAAGCCGCAATCTCAGCTTATCCTATGCTGATCCGTTGAAAATAGTGAAAGGCCGGGGCCAGTATCTTTACGATGAAGCGGGGAATGAATGGCTGGATATGGTCAACAATGTCTGCCATGTGGGCCATTGCCATCCCCGCGTCGTCAAGGCGGGCCAGGAACAGATGGCTGAATTGAATACCAATACCCGCTATCTGCATGACAATATCGTACGCTATGCCAAGCGATTGACTGCCACCTTCCCGGATCCTTTAAATGTCTGTTTTCTGGTCAATTCCGGCAGCGAGGCCAATGACCTGGCGATCCGCCTGGCACGCAATTACACCGGATCGCGCGAGATGCTGATCGTGGACCATGCCTATCATGGCAACCTGTCATCCCTGATCGATATCAGCCCCTATAAATTCAATGGACGGGGCGGGGAAGGCTGCCCGGATCAGACTCATATCTGCACCATGCCCGATGGTTATCGCGGGGCCTATAAATACAGCGCACCGGGCATGGCGGAAGCATATGCGGCGGACGCCCACCGACATCTGGAAAAATTGCGCGTCCAAGGCAGGAAACCCGCCGCCTTCATCGCGGAATCGATCCTGGGCTGCGGTGGTCAGGTGATGCTGCCCGACGGCTATTTGAAGGACGTATATGCCGCGGTCCGGGCCGAAGGCGGGCTTTGCATCGCCGATGAGGTCCAGGTCGGATTTGGCCGGGTCGGTCATCATATGTGGGGTTTCGAGCTGCAAGGCGTGGTGCCTGATATCGTGACGCTGGGCAAGCCGATCGGCAATGGCCATCCCATGGCGGCTGTGATCACCACCCCGGAGGTGGCCAATGCCTTTGTCACCGGCATGGAATATTTCAACACCTTTGGTGGCAATCCGGTTTCATCCGCCATCGGGCTAGCGGTTTTGGATGTGGTCCGGGACGAGCGGTTGCGCCGCAACGCCCTGGATGTGGGAGAGCAGATGCTTGTCGGAATGCAGGCCATGGCGCAGTCGTTTGATTTGGTGGGCGATGTACGCGGTGTTGGCCTGTTTCAGGGAATGGAGCTGGTGCGCGACCGCGGCAGCCTGGAACCGGCCGACCGGGAAGCCTCCGCTGTGGTGGAAGAGATGAAAAAGCGGGGCATTCTGCTCTCCACTGACGGGCCATTGCATAATGTCGTCAAGATCAAGCCGCCCATCTGTTTCAATGCAGGCGATTGCGATCGCTTCCTGACGGGGCTGGAAGAAAGTTTGCGTCTTGTCTCCGGCCGGTCCTGGTCCTAAACCAAAGGGATCAGATTGTTCAGGCAGGAGTGTTAACATGCAATATGTAGTGGAACCGGCGGAGCCGACTGTTTTGCCGGTGCGCGGCCAGGACGGGATGTTCCCGGTTCATACGGTCTATTGTGTGGGGCGCAATTATGCCGCCCATGCCATTGAAATGGGCCATGACCCGGATCGGGAGCCGCCATTTTTTTTCCTGAAACAGGCCGATTGTATTTTGCTGCCGGGTGAGGATTTTCCCTATCCGCCGCAAAGCGCGGATGTGCATCATGAAATGGAATTAGTGATCGCACTGGATGGCGGCGGCACCGACATTCCGGTTGATGAAGCGCTGGATCATGTTTTTGGCTATGCGGTCGGGCTGGATATGACTCGGCGTGATCTGCAGGGCCAGGCGAAGAAAGCCGGGCGCCCCTGGGAAGCAGGCAAGTCTTTTGCCCATTCCGCCCCCTGTTCCGAGATAGTGCCCGTGGAGATGTGCGATCATCCCGAAGCGGGTGAGATCTGGCTGGATGTCAATGGCGAGCGACGTCAGACCGGTGATCTAAACCAGTTGATCTGGAAACTGCCGGAAGTGATTGCCGAATTGTCCAGCCTGTTCCCGCTGAGGCCGGGGGACCTGATTTTCACGGGTACACCGGCGGGTGTCGGCCCGGTGCAGCCTGGGGATGTCCTGTCTGGCGGGGTGGCGGGGATTGGGACCATCGAGCTCACGGTTGTGTAGAAAAGACAGGCTTGAAGGGGCTGGTTTACGGCCCCATTTACCCGGTCGGGGATGAAACAGGGGACATAACGAGATGGCGGAAAAGAAGACGGATGGAACGCCGGGGGGCGTTTTTGTATCCGGGTCCACCATGGGCCATGTGATCCGGATGACCGGCACAGGGTCGATTGGCATGCTGGCGATCTTTGCCGTTGATTTCATCGACATGTTTTTTCTGAGCCTGTTGGGCGAGGCGGAGTTGGCGGCGGCCATCGGGTTTGCCGGTTCTATCCTGTTCTTCACCATGTCGGTCAGTATCGGCCTGGCCATCGGGGTGAGCGTGATGGTGTCGCGTATGCTCGGCGCGGGAGATAGCGCAAAAGCTGGCCAATATACCGTCAGCGGTTTGGTGCTGGGTGTTCTCCTGTTGGTCCTGCTGGCCATCGTCACCTGGCTGCTGGTGCCGGTCCTGCTGGAGATGCTGGGGGCATCGGGGCGCACAGCCGATTATGCCCGGCGTTATCTGAATATCCTGATCCCGTCCATGCCCCTGATGGTGGCGGCGATGATGGGCGGGGCGTTGCTGCGGTCGTCCGGTCTGCCGAAATTTGCCATGTATTCGACCTTGCTGGGGGCACTGGCCAATGCGGTCCTGGATCCGCTGCTGATCTTCACCGCCGGCTTGGGGATCGAAGGGGCGGCCCTGGCGTCAGCGATTGCTCGCTTTGTCATGTTCGCGGTTGCGATTGTTGCCGTCTGGCGCGCGACCGACCTGATGCGGGCCTGGAACCCCGCGGGATTTTTCGGGGATATGCGTGACATTGCCCGGATTGCGGGGCCGGCTGTTCTGACCAATGTGGCAACACCTATCGGCAATATCTATGTGATGGCGGCGGCAGCGGATTTTGGCGATTCGGCGGTTGCGGGCATGTCCATTGTCGGGCGCATCATCCCCTTTGCCTTTGCCGCGACTTTCGCGCTTTCCGGTTCGATCGGGCCGATTGTGGGGCAGAATATTGGGGCGGAGCGGATTGACCGGGTACGCTCCACCTTGAAGGATTCGTTGATCTTCATCGCGGGATATGTGGCGGTGGTCTGGCTGATCCTGGCGCTTTTGGCCGACCTGGCGGTGACATTTTTCAGCGCCACAGGTGTTTCAGCCGACGTGGTGCGGCTTTTCTGTCTGGGGATTGCGGGCAGCTTTTTCTTCAACGGCGCGCAATTTGTCGCGAATGCGGCGTTCAACAATCTGGGCCGACCCATGTTGTCGACCCTGTTCAATTTTGCAAAGGCGACCATTGGGACCATTCCCTTTGTGTATGCGGGGGGGCTGATATGGGGGCCGCAGGGTATTCTTGTTGGTCAGGCATTGGGGGGCAGCCTGGTGGCTATGGTGGCGATCTTTATGATGTTCGGGGTGGTACGGCGCCTGGAACGGGAAGGCATTGGGGCCTTGAAACCGGCGAAAAGAGTTTGGCGCATTCCCTTTTGGCCGCAATCCTCGCCGCGTGTTTAGAGGCTGTCTGGATGTCGTTTTAACCGTCCAGGGGCTGGCGGTCGGTGGCAAAAATCCCGATCATGATCCGCTTGACTTTATCCCCTTCCATCAGGGGCAGGATCAGGCGGTCCCAGGCGCTGAGATTGATGTTCAGGGCGGGGGTATGCAGGGAATAGAGCGGTTCCGGCCGTAGGCAGATTGCCCGGTAATTGGCGATGAAATAATGCCTGAGCGGGGTCCAGATCGTTTTCAGATCCTTTCCGGTCAAATCTTCAACGGTCTTGCCGATTTGGGAGCCGTAGAGCCGGACGTGAAAATTCTCACCCTCATCGCATACATCGGTCAGGATTAAATGGCCTAATAATTTGACCAAATGTAGAGGGTCCACATCCTCTGGTGACGGGGCCGGTCTGTCACCTTTGGTCTCTTGCCACCATTGCATCAAAAGGGAAAATTCCGGGTGTGGCAGTTCGTCGGGGTCGGGATTCCAGATCAGTTTCGGTGGCGGACTGCCCAGTTTTTTCAAAAGGTCATCGCAGGCGGCCATATCGCCCGATGCCAGGCTTCGTGCGGTTTCCCAAAGGCTTTCATCCCTGATGAGCGGTTCCTGCAAGGGCGGGCGGAACGGTTTCTCTTGTTTGAGGTCGCCGGACAGCGTTTGCCGGGCGTCGGCTTGCCGGTTTTGTGGCACTTATTGTCCCCAGAATGTGATATGCGGCGTTATTTTAGCGGTTTCCCCCCGTGCCGTGAAGGCAAATATATTACACTTGTTCAACAATGCTACATAAACAGTCGCTCGTCTTTGAGGCCTGTGTATAGATGGGCGACCTGATCGCCATAGCCGTTGTAAAGCAGGGTTGGCACACGCTCGTTCGTGCCCAGGACCCGCTCGCTGGCCTGGCTCCACCGTGGGTGGGAAACCTCCGGGTTCACATTGGCCCAGAAACCATACTCGCGGCCCTGGATCTGTTCCCAGAAGCTTTTTGGCCGTTGGTCTGAAAAGGTGATCCGGTTGATGGATTTGATGGATTTGAAACCATATTTCCATGGCACCACCAGGCGGATCGGCGCGCCATTTTGTTTCGGCATGGCCTTGCCGTAAATTCCGGTCCCGATAAAGGCAAGCTCATTGGTGGCTTCTTCAATGGTCAGCCCTTCAACATAGGGCCAGGGATACCAGAAAGCGCTTAGGCCCGGCATGGTTTCCTCGTCTGCCAAAGTTTCCATCACCACATATCTGGCACTGCTCAGCGGTTTGGCGAAATCCAGCAACGCTTTCATGGCAAAACCGGACCAGGGCACTGCCATGGACCAGGCTTCGACACAGCGATGGCGATAGAGCCTCTCCTCCAACGGCATTTTGCGGATCAGGTCATGGGCATCGACGGTGA
The DNA here is from genome assembly GCF_003385955.1 of Aestuariispira insulae. Taxonomy (GTDB): domain Bacteria; phylum Pseudomonadota; class Alphaproteobacteria; order UBA8366; family Aestuariispiraceae; genus Aestuariispira; species Aestuariispira insulae. The sequence goes on along the minus strand of NZ_QRDW01000001.1, from coordinate 1,151,322 downwards.
TTTCCTGCTCGACCAGGCCGTCGATCCGCAATTGCCAAGGGGCGATTTCCAAGCTTTGCGCGAGTGGGGCCACATCCTTGCTGCTGCCAAATTCATAGAAATTCACGTAATTGAGCGCATGTTTCTCGTCTGTCAGCGGCCGGTCCAGCGCATAGCTGCTATTGCGTTTGGCGGGGTAGAGATCCGCGCTGGGGGAAGGGGCCGCTGCCCGGGCCAGGGGGGCGATCAAGCCGGCGGCGGGCAGCAAGGCCGTGCCGAGCCCGAGTGTTTTGATGATCCGGCGTCGGTTATGGAAGACCGTTTCATCGGTTGCGCAATGTTCTGGCAGATACCAGCTGGGGGGGCAACTGGTCAGCATTACATCCAATCCTTCCTAATGTCGTCTGACACTAGGTTTTAGAACGGAAGAGTGCGTTTCCCCAACTCAAAGCTCCGTGAGGTTGGGCAGGCAGTTTTGTTGGCCAGGTTAATCCGCGCTATTCAATGCCGATGGTATGGAGGGGCGAAGCCGAAGGGCAAAGCCGATCAGCACCGGCAAAACCATCAGCACAGTGGCGAGCCCGCAGAGCATGGCAAACCCCTGAGTTTCATAGAGTGGACCAAAGGCAAAGGCCCCGGCGCTGGCAGCCAGATAGGTGACCGCGCTATTGAGGCCGAGCACGATGCCCCGCTTGGAAGGATGCAGGGCGGACAGGCTGCCGACCACCAGATTAAGACCGAAATGATTGGCCGCGCCCCAGAGCGCTGTCAGGATCAAAAGAGCGGCGAAGGATCCTGAAAAACCGGCCATCAGGGCATAGGTCAGGGTCACCATCCCCATAACCCAGGGCATTAGACTTCGGGTGCCATGACGGTCGATCAGGCTGTCGCCCAGGCTGGCCAGGGCAAAACCGGTACCATAGGTGATCGCAATCAACCCGCCGGCTCGCAATGGCAGGTTGAGTGTATGGTGAATGTGGTCGCCGATGAATGCATAGGTACCGTAAAAAGTGACCATGAAGAAAAAGCAGATCGTCAACAATGCCGGCACACCAGGCAGGCCAAAGGCCCGGAGGGGAAATTGCAGGCCAATATCGGATCGCTCGGACTTGGGGGGGCGGGACAGGAAGACAATCAGGCCGCAGAGCAAGGCTAAAATGCTCAACAAGCCGAAAACGAGGCGCCAATGGATCAGATCGGCCAGAAGAGACGAGAGTGATACGCCGGCCACCAGGCTCAATGTCCAACCCACCAAAACCCGGCCGAGGATTTTGCTTTCCTGACCTTTGGGCGCAATTTCGGCAGCATAGGCATAGATGGCGGGCAATCCGATTCCAGCGGCCAGCCCGGCCAGGCTCTGGGCGATGATCAGGCCGGATATGCCCGGTGTAACGGCGCTTGCGGTAAAACAGCTTGCGAGCGCGATCAAAGCGCCGAAAAGTGCGCGCTGGACTCCGATGCGGTCGATCAGTGGGGAAAGGGTCAACGCCCCAAGCGCTGTGCCCAGACCATAGCCACCGGCGGCATAGAGGGTGGTGGAAGTCGATCCGCCCAAATCCGCCGCGATGCTGGGGGCGATAGGCCCCAGAGCCAATGAATTGGCACCGATAATACCGACTGAAGCGGTCAATATAATGGTCGTGGCACGAAGAGATAGCATATTCACTCTCATATTCATGGAATTATGTTCAGTATTTTTCCGATTATGATTAATTTAATTTTGATATAAAGGGTGATAAGCCGATCTTTGTTAAATACAGATGCTATTCAGCAGAAAGGGTGGAAAATGCGTCCCTTGGACGATTTTGACCGAAAAATATTAAGTGCGTTGGTTGAGGATGCCAGCCAGAGCTATGCCCAGATGGGGGAACAGGTGGGGTTATCGGCGCCAGCGGTGCATGAACGCGTCAAGCGTATGAAAAAAGATGGTGTGATCCTGGGCACCACCGTCCGGCTGAGCGGTGACGCGGTGGAAAAGCCGCTTTTGTCTTTTGTTCAGGTCAGCACCCGTGGTTGGGGTAAAAGCCAGCGCCTGATGGCGTTGACCCGCTTTCCGGAAGTGGAGGAAATCCATGCGGTTGCGGGCAGTACCTGTTTGCTAATGAAGGTGCGCACCCGGGACTCCCAAGCATTGGAATCGTTGCTGGGGCAGCTCTATATGACGCCGCAGGTGGTTTCCACCAGCACCTTTGTTGTCCTCTCCACCTATCTGGAACGGCCAAACCAGGCCGGAGTGACGGAAAGCTGGCCTGAAATTGTTTTTCCAGACGTCTAATTTTGGGCGCGAGCAGAGGATTGGGCAAATGATTTCAAATATTTGAAGACCATGTTATGCTTGGCTTCCAGCCGCCTGGCGGCACGCCCGAGAGAAATGGATCAACAGCACATTCCATGAAAAAGATCCTGGGGAAAATGGCTTCTAAGCTGAAAACCGAACGATCGGAAATGGTCGTTGAAGGCGGTTCCATCGGCGTGCGCAAGAAGCTGATGGCCTGGTGGCGCGGGGCGGATCTGGTGGTTCGCAGTGGCGAGGATCGGGCGCGCAAGGTCAAGATCCGGAAGCCGGTTGGCAAGGAACCGCCACCGGGCGGCAAGGGGGGAACCGCGAAACAGGGACAAAGTGCGAAGGCTTCCGGCGGTCCTTCAGCCAAGGTCAAAGGTTCCGGCGGTGCAGCGCCTAGACCCGACCCCAACCTGCCCAAGGCCAGACGCCTGACGCCCAAGGAACTGGGGGAGGCGGAAGAAGGCCTCAAGGATGACAAGTCACCCATTCAAAATCTTGATGATGGCGCCTTGATGACGCATCTGTGGGGGGCGGCCTCGCGCACGCCGGGCGGCATCAATGGGGCGATCGAGATCTTAGAGCCGATCATTCAGGGCATGGACCCGCATAAAAAGGTCTTGGATGTGTTTGCCGGTGACGGGCGGCTGAATAAATTCCTGGAAACCTATCATCAGGCGGATTGCACCGGTTATGAGGTAAGCCAGAATCTGGTCGACAAATCCAGCGGCAAGGTCCGGCATTTTGATCCGAACCGTGCCAATTTCGGTGAAGAGCAATATGACTATGTCTGTGCGGCGGAAGGCATGCAGGATATTGAGGAAAAACAAAAAGTGCTCCAGGCGATCGCCAATTCCATGAAAGTGGGCGGCAAGATGGTTCTGGTGGATGCGCTGACACAATCCTCGGAAGGCCATGCGCCCTATATGGCGCGCCTCGACGGGTTCCTGGCACCGGTTCTCTCGGCACGGTTTTATAAAAAAATCCTTGAAGAATGCGGGTTGAAGGTGATCGGCACCAAGAATATCACCCGTGACTATCAGACCCGCATCACCAACGGCTGGGGCAAGGCCACGAAGCTGTTCCAGGACCGCAGCATGGACAGCGCGTCCAAGAAGTTTCTGAATGAACAGGCAACCCATCATTTTGACCGGCTGAAAAGTCTGCAGGAGCAGGAAGCCAAGATGATCCGGCTGGAGATCATGAAATGACAAAGAACCTTCTCAACAGGCATCAATCCAGGGGGCAGCGCCCCGGGGAGGCAGCATGACCACGGACAATCCAGATCTCGAGCGATCTGTACTGGCGCTTTATGAAAAGGTGTTGGGAAAACCGGCGGAGTTGAACGAGCTTTTCACCCTGGATCATTGCGTCCGGGCGATCGAGCTGGAATTTGACCGCCAGAAGGACGATACAAGGCAGATGCTCCGCGTGCAGAAAACCGAAACCCGGATCATTCAGAAACTGGTGGAAAGCCTGCTGGCGGCGGATATCTCCAGTGACCGCGCCGATGTGATCCGGGATTGCCTGGAAAAAGCGCTGGAACAATGCACGCGCATCATCGATCAGTCGCCTCTGAAACTGGGGCTCTATGACAGCGGTGATACCAGCGCTCAGTTAATTGATGTCATCATCTCCGCGGTGGCCGACCCCTCCCTTTATGACGAGTTTCAGGGCGGACGCACCTTGAGCGAATGGCAGCAGGATGCCATGCTGGCAGCGCTGAATGAAACCGGCTTTGACCTGGTCGGTGAATATGACATTTATAACGAGATCAACCTGGAATCCCTCAAGGCGGAACTGAATATCGCCAACGCCATGATCGAAAAGCTCTATCAGCGTGTTTATGAAAAGATGGACTGACAGAACGCGCGCCTTCGTTGAAGAATGAAACAGCCCCATATCCTTGTATTGCAGGAGACTCGCCTGCTTGACCGGCTGGCCCGGTTTTCACCGGTCCTGATCGGCACTCCGCCGCTGGGCATTGATATCCCGGGCAGTGATATTGATGTTGCCTGCTCCTCCGGCTCCCTGTCGGCCTTTTCGGACTACGTGACAGATGTGTTTTCCTCAGAGGCCGGTTTTGCCATTCGAACGCCAGGGCATATTGATCCGCCCGCGGTGGTGGCCACTTTCATCGTCCGTGACTGGGAAATCGAGTTATTCTGCCAGTCCTTGCCAACAGACCGGCAGATGGGCGTGCGGCATTTCCGGATTGAACAGCGTCTGCTGGATCTGGTGCCAGGCCTTCGGGCGGAAATCCGGGAACGGAAATTGTCGGGCCAGAAGACCGAGCCCGCCTTTGCCGATCGGTTACGATTGGCGGGTGACCCCTATCAATCCCTGTTAACACTGGAAACAATGACGGATGGCGCTCTGGTCGAGTTGGTTGAGCGGTCAGCCGGGGCATAGCGGAGGGCGGCCAAACAAGGCTGGTCGCAGATGCCATTGCATCCGGAGAGGATCATCCCAATCTAACTGTGGTGGGAAAAATGATGGAAGGGGCGGCATGGCATCCCAGTTGAAACGGCTTGAAAGAACCCGGGCGGTGGCGGAATGGCTCGACCGGCGGTTCCGCATTCCGCTGACCCCGTTCCATATTGGCATGGACGGTTTGATCGGCTTGATACCCGGTTTTGGGGATACGGCCATGCTGGCCTGTTCGCTCTGGATCCTCTACCAGTCGCGCCGGGCCGGTGCGCCTTTATGGTTAATTTTTCGCATGGCGATCAATATCGCGATCGACTGGCTGATCGGCCTTATCCCCTTGGTAGGTGACTTTTTCGATATCGCCTGGAAGGCCAATCTCAAGAATGTCCGGCTGTTGGAGCGCTATCTTGAAACAGCCGGACAGGATTTCCTGCCCGGCTGATGATGTTCAATCCCCCTGCCGCTCCGTGATCGCCTGATCGGCCAGGCGGCCGGTCAGTTCGCTCAAATGGGCGAAATCCCAGTCGAACCAGCCGACCCCCTGGGTTTGGGAGCGGATCTCGATGATCAGGTCCTGCATCTCGCTTTGCGGCAGATAGGCCGTGACCTCATCCCAGCCGGTCCAGCCGGATTTGGCGTCAAAGCCCAGTATCTGGCCGCGCCGTTTGGACAGGATCGTCTGCGCGTTGGAGGTGAAATCATTGGGAACGGAAATTTTGACCTCATAGATCGGTTCCAGCAGGACCGGGTCGCATTGCGGGGTGCCCTGGCGCATGGCCTGGGCGGCGGCCTTGCGGAAGGACATATCGGAACTGTCCACATTATGATGCTGGCCGTCGGTCAGAGTGACGGCGATGTCAACCACCGGAAAACCCAAAGGGCCCCGAATAAGGAAATCCTTCACCCCATGTTCGACTGCGGGGATATATTGCTTGGGTACTGAACCGCCGACGATCCGGTTGTCGAAGGAAAAGCCGCTGCCGCGCGGCTGGGGTTTGATCTCCAGATGCACATCGCCAAATTCTCCATGGCCGCCCGATTGTTTCTTGTGCCGCGCATGCTGGGAGATGGATGCACGTATGGTTTCCTTATAGGCCACCTCCGGCTTTTCCTGATCAATTTCCAGGTGATATTGCCGGACCAGCTTTTCCAGCTGAATCTTCAGATGCTGTTCGCCCTGGCCCCAGACCAACAGCTGGTGGGTACTGTCTTCCGTTTCGGTGGCCAGGCTGGGATCTTCTTCCGCCAGTTTGGAAAGGCCGGTGGATAGTTTGACCTCATCTTCATGTTTGGATGTGGCGATGGCGGTGGCATAGACCGGTTTGGGCGCGTCGGGCCAGAGCATGGCATCCTTCAGGACGCCGCTTGCCCCGATCACATCGCCGGTCCGGACCGGGTCCAGTTTGGCGATGGCGACAATATCACCGGCCCTGGCCTGGGTGGTTTTGTCCAGGTCATGGCCGGTCATAAGGGCAAGCCCGGCCATTTTCAAATCGCCCATCATGTCGCCCTCTTTGAGCGTCCCGCGCCAAATCCGAGCAAGCGAGATCTTGCCCATATGGGGCAGATGGTGGGTCTTGAAGACCTGGGCCAAAGGCTGTTCCTTGGATGCGCCCAGCCGATCGGCGGTGGCTTCCACCCCCGGACAATCATGGCGCAGCATCTTCATTAGGCGGATGATGCCGTTGTTATGTTCTGCGGACCCGAGGAAGACCGGCACGATCAGGTCATTGCCCAGATCCTGTTCAAACTGTTGAAAAATCTCTTCCGGTGAGGGGGTGACATCCTCCAGTAGTTTTTCCAGCAGGCCATCGTCGAAATCAGCGAGCTTTTCCAGCATCTCCTGACGGGCATCGGCTTCGCGGTCGAGCATTGAATCCGGCATCTGGATCAGTTTCGAGGGCTTGCCTTCTTGAAAGGCGTAGGCGCGTTCTGAGACCAGGTCCACATAGCCGGTGATTTCTTCATTCTCCCGGATCGGGACTTCGCGCAGGACCAGCGGCCGTTCAGAGACCGCCTGTAACCCTTCCAGGATCTCGGCGATCGGTAGGGTGGTGTGATCCAATTTGTTTAGGAAAATGGCATGGGGGATGCGGTTGGCATCCAGGAAATGCAGCAGCGGGGCCAGGGTCATCACCTTGTCCGGCTGGGCCTCGCAGACGACGATGGCCATGTCGGTCACCATCAAGGCGCATTGCGCTTCATAGGAAAACTCGATGGAGCCGGGACAGTCGATGATGGTCCAGTCCTGGCCCATATGGTTGGTGCGCGCCAGATTCATCTCGATGCTCATACCGTGGGCGCGTGCTTCCGGGGCGGGGTCACCGACGCTGTTGCCATCCTTGACGGATCCGCGTCGGTGAAGACTGCCACTGGCATGCAGCATGGATTCCATCAAAGTTGTTTTTCCGGAGAGATACGGGCCGACAAGTGTGACGACCCGGGGGCTGGTGAGAGCACTTCCCGGCATGAGGACCTCCTTCCTTAAGGATGGTCCGTGGTCGGTTCCTGGTCCGTTTTACCGGCGTGACGATACTGGGTTTTTCTGGTCAGCCCCGTTTTACGGGCTGGCGGCTGATACCGTTCATAGAACGATATCTGTTAACGGCCGGTACTTGCGGGCCCTGTCCGGCGACACGCACCATCGGTTGATATGACAGTCGGTCGCGCCTCTTGATCGGGCGATTCATATCCGGTGGCACTGGATGCCGACCGGGGAATTAATCGTTGCAAGGGATGGGCTGAATCGCAAGAAAAAAGAATCGGCCAAGATGAGGCGGGTGGCGCTATTAACGTCTAATCACGTCGCGCCCGGCAGATGTGATGCTGGTTTTGTTAAAGCCGGCCCCGAAGCGTTTATGCGTAACCCAGCCTTTTCGCTCACATTCCTGCAGGGTGCGTTCCAGGATAGTGCCGTCCAGATCATCGGCAACGGCGATATCGCCGGACATGACGAGAAGCTCGAGAAGAAGGCGCTGCTGGGGAAGGATATCAGACACCGGTCACCCGCATGATTGTTGGTGTTTAATCGATCTTGATAAAAGAATATCGCAAAATCATACGCTTGAATAGATCAGTCGGGGGCGGTTTTCAGATATCCTCGCGAATGAAGCGGACCTTGCGGATCTTAGTGCCTTCGGTTTCATAAATGGCGATCACCTCGACTGGTCCGTCATCAGACAGGCCGAGGATCTCCTCATGATCCACGACCACATTGCCAATCGTGATCCGATGTTTCACCCAGGCTTTTAGCTTGGGATTGGAAAAGCGCCTTGCATAAAGTTTGCGGAATTCTTCCATGCCGCTGAGCATCTGCGTGCCACTGACCAATAATTCCGCGGTGACGTGTTCATGGAAGCAGGCACAGAAAGCCTCAAGGTCGTGGGCATTGTAGGCATCCAGCTGTGCCTGGGCGATTTCTTCCGGTGTCATGCTTTTCCCTATTTTCATTCAGCGACGCAGGCCACTTGGGTGACGGCCATTTCATCCCGGGCCTGTTGTCCGACCGCATCAAAATTAATTTTGTCGATGCTGGCCTGCCAGAGCTTTCTGCTGCTGCCGGGATGTGTCGGATGACGGCCTCTGGCCAACATGTCACGCATTGTGTCGGGGGTCGTGGTGATGATGCGTCCCCGGCGTTTGGAGCTGGCCACTGTGACACCGATCACCTGGCCGTTTCCATCCAGAACGGGCCCGCCGCTGATCCCGCCCAATGTGCCGGTAAAGGCAGGTCGGCGTTCGCTCGATGCCCAAACCAGGGCCTTTTCCCGGGTGCTGTAGCGCCCGTCACTGCGCAGACGGGTCTGGCCGATCAGAAGAGAGCGCACCGCCGCCGGTTTGCCTTGGGGGTAGCCGAAGTGATAACCGCTCAGGCCTGCATCAAAGCGACCATCCTTGATTTCCAGCCGGGGGCCGCTGGATTTGCTGGTTATGATGCCGATGTCCGCATTGGGGTGCCATTTGAAATCGTCGGCGCGGGTGAAACGGCGTTGCTGGCCAGGCACATCCCTGCCGATGGCCAGGCCGACCTTGCTGCAGCCGTCGATCACATGCCGGGCGGTGATCCAGACCCCGTCCTCGCCCACGGCAAAAGCGGTGCCGACCGCATTTTGACGCGGTCCGACCCGCACGGCCACCTCGCCCATGTCATCCAGGGCCGGCCAGGTTTCCCGGCCCGTTTCCGACGAGGGCGGCGGTATAGGGGCCGGGTTGACCACCCGGGGCTTGGGCAGCGGGCCATGGGGCATGGGCTGTGACGTTTCCGGCATTTGCGGCAGGAAATAAAGATAGCCGATACCAATCAGGCCCCATGCACCAATGATCAAAAAGGAATTGCGTTTCATCTGATCTGGAGTTCCCCGGTTGCGGTGCGGATCAGCCGGCCACAGCCGGGGCCAGGATGATGGCGGTGGCAAGCTTGATGGCGCTCATCACCAGGGCGGCGGCGCAGTCTCCCTCCTCAATCCGTTTGGGGATTTCCTTGAACAGATGATCGGCAATCCAATAAACGGTCAGGGTGACCAGCAGGGCAACCGCGCCCCACATCAGGATCTCCACCGGATGCACGCTGGGCGACATGGCGGCGGCCAGCGGGATGGCGATGCCAAGAATGCCGCCGCTCAATGAGATGGCGGCCGCCATATTGCCTTCCTTGACCAGCTTGATTTCCGGATAGGGTGTAACCCGGACATAGATGGCGATACCGGCGGCCAAGATGGCCAAGGTGGTGCCATAATGCATCAACAGATTTGGCAAGCCATTCAGGAAGGACATCAGTAGGGCGTCAAACATCGGATCTTAATACTCGCTGTCGGGACAAAAAAGAAGGAGGCCCGAATGGACCTCCTTCTTCATAACAGGACATGCGACGGATCGCCAAATGTCAGTTTTGCCAGTGCCGCAATCAGGTCAGCGCGTCGACCGCCCGTTTAATGCGGGCACAGGCTTCTTCCAGCAGATCTGTAGCGGTTGCGTAGGAAATGCGGAAATGCGGGGAAAGGCCGAAAGCCGCCCCCTGAACGGCGGCAACGCCTTCCGCTTCCAGGATGTAGGAGACAAAATCCTCATCCGTTTCAATCACTTTGCCATCCGGTGTCTTCTTGCCCAACAGGCCTTCAACGCAGGGATAGACATAAAAGGCCCCTTCCGGTTTCAGGCAGGTGATGCCTTCAATCGCATTCAGCTTTTCCACCACCAGGTCGCGGCGCTGGACAAAAACCTTGTTATGTTCCGCGATGAAACCATGGTCACCGTTCAAGGCGGCGACACCCGCCCATTGCACAAAAGTTGTGGCGGAGGTCGCGGACTGGCTCTGCAGCATGCTCATCGCCTTGATCAGGTCTTTGGGACCTGCCGCATAGCCCAGGCGCCAGCCGGTCATGCAATAGGCTTTGGACAGTCCGTTCAGGGTCAGGGTCCGGTCAAACAGGCGCGTCTCGGCCTGGGCGATGGTGGTAAATTCAAAACCGTCATAGACCAGAAATTCATACATATCATCGGTCATGACCCAGACATGTTCATGCCCCGGTTCCAGCAGGACGGCGGCCAAAGCCTTCAACTCGTCCGCGGAATAGGTGGAACCGGTAGGGTTCGACGGGCTGTTCAGGATCAGCCATTTGGTTTTCGGCGTGATTGCGGCGCGCAGCTGGTCCGGGGTCAATTTGAAGTTATTATCCTGGGCGCAGTTGATGATGACCGGCTTGCCGCCAAACAGCGCGACGATATCGGGATAGCTGACCCAATAGGGGGCGGGGATCAGAACTTCGTCGCCATCATTCATGGTGGCGGTCAGCGCGTGATAGATGGTCTGTTTGCCGCCGCAGCCGACGGAAACCATGTCCGGCGTGTAATCCAGGCCATTGTCGCGCTTCAGCTTGTCACAAATGGCCTTACGCAGTTCCGGGATGCCGGCCGGGGCCACATAGCGTGTCTTACCCTCGTCCAGGGCCTTTTTCGCGGCCGCGGTGATATGGGCGGGGGTGTCGAAATCCGGCTCGCCGGCGCTCAGGCCGATAACATCGCGTCCGGCGGCTTTCAGCTCAGCGACTTTGGCCGTGATGGCGACAGTGGGGGAAGGACTAACATTGGACAGGCGGTCGGCCAGAATGGACATGACGTTTCCTTTTTCTCGGGCATTCTTGTGCAAGAACGGTTGTCGGAGAGGCGGCGCAACAATACAGTCCCGCCCGCAGCGGTTCAACGCAGCAACGCCCGCTATTTCGCCATTTTCGGCACAATTTCTATGCTGATCAGGCATCAGTTCACCCTGGAAAGCGCATAAATGACCCTGACCGTCACCCTGATACTGCTCATTTCCGCGGTTGTGCATGCCTCCTGGAACGCCTTGTTGAAGGTCAATGGTGATCGGGTCGCCATGCTGGCGGTCATGTATGGCACGATGGGTGTCATCTGTGCGGCGATCATTCCATTCACCGCGCCAATGACGGCGGCGGCCTGGGCCTGGTTGGTGCCGGCGGCTTTGCTTCATGTGGTTTACAAGCTGGGCCTGATCAAAATGTATGAGCATGGCGATCTCAGCCTGGCCTATCCCGTGGCTCGCGGTGTGGCCCCGGTAGCGGTTCTGATCCTGGCGCTGCTGCTGGCGGGTGAGGAGCCGACCGCTAATCAGCTGATCGGGGTCGGCCTGGTCTGCATCGGCCTGATGGGGTTCATCAGCCGCAAGGCAAATGCCACGATCCGCGGACTTGGCTATGCGGCCCTGACCGGTTTGATCATCGCGGCCTACACGGTATTTGACGGCATGGGCGTGCGCGCGGTGGAACAGGCGGCGACTTTTGCCGCATGGGTATTGCTGGGCGATGGCCTTGGTACCGTGGCCTTGGGGTTTTATTTTCATGGCCGAAAACTGCCGGGGCTTTGCCGGGACCTGCTGCCAAAGGCGGTGCCGGCTGGGGCCATTGCCGGGCTTGCCTATGGCGGGGTACTCTGGGGGCTGGGGCAGGCTAATATGGGCGGGGTTTCCGCGATCCGGGAAAGTTCGGTCGTGTTTGCCGCCCTGATCGGAACCCTGTTGATGGGCGAGCCCATGGGGACGCGCCGGATCGCGGCATCGGTGATTGTGGTGGTTGGCATCGTGATCCTGAGTTGGCCAGCCTAGCGAACATCCAGGAAAAGAAAAAGCCGGGAAGAAATCTTCCCGGCTTTGGTCACGATATTGTTGGAACGGCTTAGTTGGAACCGCGTACATTGGAAAGGAACCGGTCTACTTCCTGGCCAAGGGCGCTGGCCTGACCGGCCAGTTCCTCGGCCGTGTTCAACAGGTCATTGGCAAAACCGCCGGTTTCACCGGCCGCCTTTGTCACGGTGGTGATGGTTTCGGACACTTCCTGAGTACCGGCGGCGGCCTGGCGCACGTTATGGCCGATTTCCTGGGTAGCAGAATTCTGCTCCTGGACGGACCGGGTGATTTCCAGCGACATGTCGGACACTTCCTTGACGGTCACAGTGATCTCCTGGATCGCATTGACCGCATCCCCGGTGGCCCGCTGGATGCTGCTCACCTGTTGCGAGATTTCCTCAGTCGCTTTGGCTGTTTGGTTGGCCAGGCTTTTCACTTCGTTGGCCACAACCGCAAAGCCTTTGCCCGCGTCCCCGGCCCGCGCTGCCTCAATGGTGGCGTTCAAGGCCAGCAGATTGGTCTGTTCGGCAATGTCGGAAATCAAGTTCACGACCTCGCCGATCTTCTGGGCGGCCTCCGCCAGGCTGGATACCTGATTGGAGGTATGCTCGGCCTCTTCGCCCGCCCGTTTGGCCACATCGCTGGAATGGCTGACGCGCTGTTCGATGGTCTGGCTGGTATTGATCAGTTCTTCCGTGGTGGAAGCGACTGTCTCCACATTAACCGAGGTTTCTTCTGCGGCCGCTGCCACTGTGGTCGCATGGCTGGAGGTATTGTTGGCCAGGTCCGACATGGCCTGAGCGGCTTTGCGCATATTGCCTGTGGCGCTGGCCACCTGGTCGACAATGCCTTTCACGCTACCTTCGAAATCATCGGCCAGTTTGCGCATGGCGGCTTGTTTCTCGGCTTCGGTCCGGGCCTCTGCCTCGGCCTGTTCGGCCCGCATTTGCTCCATCTCCCGGCCATTGTCGCGGAAAACACGGACCGCATCGGCCAATTGAGTGATCTCATCCCGGCCTCCGCGTGGCAGGCGCACGGTCAGGTCGCCATCGGCGATGGTCTGGGTGATACCGGTCAGGCGGATCAGACGGGCGGCCACATTGCGCCCGACATAAAGCCAGGCGATCAGAACGGAGACCACTACGCTGACGATGGCCGCGATGATCAGTTTCTGGCGGCCTGAATTCAACACACTCTCAGCTTCCTGAGACAGGACATTGGTATCCTGCAGAGAGGTGGAAACAAAATCTTCCAGCTCTGCCACGATCCGGTTGGACAATTCGGCATTCTGGGTCAGGATCGCTTCCGCATCGGCGACAGCGGCCAGTTCGGATTTGCGGACACTACCGATGCTGTTGTCACCGGCCCGGTAGGCGGCCAGTTTGTCAAAGAGGGGTTTGACCTTGCTTGCCGCATCCTTATCGCGCATTTCGTTGAGATTTTCCTGCGCGTCTTTCCAAGCCTGATCGAACTCTGTTGAAAAAGCTTCAATTTCGTCGCCGGTTTCGGCTTTTCCCTCTTTCAACAGCAGCGAGGCCATATTATCCGCTGCCGCGGCGGCCTCCATCAAATCACGGGTCTGTTCCGCGCCGTTGAGGACCAGAGTGGTCAGGCCGTTGTCGAGCGCGGTCCTAAGATCGCGTCCGCCGCTCAGGAGGGCGCCTCGGGAAACACGGATCTGTTCATCCAGTGCGCCCATCAGTTTGGGTTTGAGCGCATTCAGCTCTTCCAAAAGGTTTGCGATCGCCTTTTCGTCTTCGTCCGTATTGCCGCCATTGGCCTGGGTTTCGAGAATTCTGCGTTTAATGGATAGGATGCTTTCGCTTTCACTGCCCAGGTCCACCAGCCGTTTCAGGCTCTCCTTCAGCGCTTCGTCCTGAATGGTGAGCAGGGCGGAAGACAGCGACAGGCTGGAAATCATGTAATTGATTTCGTGGGCTTCCAACGCCGTGATGTCCGGAGCCTCGGCAGCGAGCAGCAACACATAATAGGCGTTGGTTGCCTTATCCTTGAGCGAGAAGGTCTCGGTCAGGATGGCCGATGTGCCAGTGGTCAGCTGCATGGTTTCGTTGCCTGAGCTTTCCGCCAGTTCGGTGGCGGTCTTGGCCATCCATTCACCACGTTCATTAATCATCGGTTGCAACAGCTTTTGCAGCTCCACACGGGTCTTTTCAATTTCGAGCGAGAGGCTGCGCCGTTTCTGGCCTTCATCAATCCGGGCCTGAACCAGGTTATTCTGGTTTTCCAGGTTGCCGCCGACTTCATCCAGCAGTTTTTGCAGGGAGGCGGTTTTTTCGGGATTGACCTCGCGGTCCAGCAGTTGGTTCAGCAACCCTTGCAACACGCCCAGGCGTGTGGTCATGTCGTTGTAGACCGCTTCGCGTTGGGACTGGTTTTGCGCGGCATTCAGTTCCGGGGCGGCTGACGCGAGGGCCAAGCTGTCGCGGGACAGTTCCTGGGCAACCGACATGGTCGGGACCCCGTCGCGGGTCACGCTCAGCAAACCGTCTTCGATATCGTTAAAAGAAGTGATGCCAAACAGGCTGGTCAAGACCGCAAGGCCGGCGATGACGGCCATGGCTGCCATCAGCTTGAATTGGATCCGGTGCCAAAATGCGCTGTTTCCGGAGGCCTTGGTTTCTTCATTTCCGGAAGGTGCCATTACGGCTTCTTCGTCTGTGAAAGAATCCCCCAAACGGAGCTCTGTTTCGGCTTGTTCGTTTGTCACCGGATCAGGTTGCTCATTGGTGCCAAGAGACTCTTCCGCCTCGGCGCGGCTCGATTCTGCGTTCATACTGTTTCCCTTCAGCGACCGCTACGGCGGTGCTTGCCTCCTTTATTCATGACCTTTTTAAGGCCTTCTTATCACCCTCGGACATATCCTAGCGGTGCTTGGTCCAATTTGCGTCAAATAATTGTATTGGACCGACATATTTCTGGGAATGGTATCTTTCCCATCCGGTCGGCCGGTTCCCCATCCGTGCCAAAACCGGGAAATGATCATATTTTTTCTATGTTACCAAAAGGCTAACGGCAACGACCAACAAAATCAGGCGCAGGCCGATCTTGAATTGCTGTCCAGATATCCGTGTCAGCAGATGGCGTCCGGCAAGGGTCGTGACCACGCTGACCGCCAAGAGGGCGAATGCGGGTAGCAAATGCTGTGGGCCGAACAGGCCCGACAGGCTATAGGAATACAGCTTTCCCGCATTGGCGAGAACGGAGGTCGCGGCCATCACGCCGACAAAGGATTGCCGTTCGAAACCGGCGCGGTCCAGGAACAGGGCCTTGATGATATTGCCGGTGCCGATCAGCCCGGACAGAAATCCATAAAGACCCGAAATACCGATCACGGCGGGCAGTTTAGGGGTGAAGGACGGCCGGCTTTTCAGAAACTGCAGCAGGATATGCAGGATCACAATGGCTGCCAGTCCGCGCCGCAACCAGTCAACGGGCACTTGGACCATTAATTCAGCCCCAAGCCAGGCAAAGGGCAGACTGACCAGGGACATCTGGATGGTGAGGCGCCAATCGATGTGGCGGCGGTGGATCCAGCTTTTGTTCAATGTATTGGCGGCAAAGATGATTGTCGAAAGGGCAATACATTCCTGTATCGGCAAAAACAGTGCGCCCCCTGCAAGCAGGATGATGGCTGTTCCAAAACCGAAGACGGCGGAAATCAGGGAGCCGGCTGCCGCCAAGAGAACGAAGAGCAGATGGGCTTCACTCATGGGGTTTGAATTTTTGAGAACATTTGGATAACATTTTGGGGTTGCCACCGGGCGAGGGTGCCATTAACTGAAAAGAGACAGTATCGTTTCCGCCCGGACCGCACCAGCAGGAAAGAAACCATGACCGCCACAGGCGAAATCCTTATCCCAACCAAACTGGAACGGCCACTGACCGAAGGTGGCAAGGCCTTTGACCTGCAGTCGGATTTTAAACCGGCCGGCGACCAGCCCAATGCGATCAAGGAATTGGTGGCAGGCCTTGGCAATGGTGAGCGCGATCAGGTGCTGCTGGGGGTGACGGGGTCGGGCAAGACCTTCACCATGGCCCATGTGATCCAGACGGTGCAGCGCCCGGCGGTGATCCTGGCACCGAACAAGACGCTTGCGGCCCAGCTTTATGGCGAGATGAAATCCTTCTTTCCCAATAACGCGGTGGAATATTTCGTCTCCTATTACGACTATTACCAGCCGGAAGCCTATGTGCCGCGCACGGATACCTATGTGGAAAAGGAATCCTCTCTCAACGAACAGATCGACCGGATGCGCCATTCCGCCACCCGCGCCCTGTTGGAGCGGGATGATGTGATCCTGGTGGCCTCGGTTTCCTGCATTTACGGTATCGGTTCGCCGGAATCCTACAGCCAGATGGTGATCCCGCTTTCGGTCGGAGACGAGGTGGAAACCCGCGACATGATGCGTCAGCTGGTGGAACTGCAATATAAGCGCAATGACAATAATTTCGTGCGTGGCACCTTTCGGGTGCGCGGCGATACGCTGGAAGTTTTTCCGGTCCATCAGGAAGACCGCGCCTGGCGCATCTCCTTCTTTGGCGATGAAGTGGATGCCATTGATGAATTTGATCCCCTGACAGGGGAGCGCGCCGCCGGCCTGGAGGAGGTGCGGATTTATGCCAACAGCCATTATGTAACACCGCGTCCGACCCTTCAGCAGGCAGGCAAACTGATCAAACAGGAATTGAAGCTGCGGTTGGCGGAGTTAAATGACCAGGGCAAGCTGCTGGAGGCACAGCGCCTGGAACAGCGCACCATGTTTGATCTGGAGATGCTGGAGGCAACCGGTGTCTGTGCCGGCATTGAAAACTATTCCCGTTACCTGACAGGCCGCAATCCAGGGGAGCCGCCGCCGACCCTGTTTGAATATCTGCCCGATGACGCGTTGCTGATTGTGGATGAGAGCCATGTGACCGTGCCGCAGGTGGGGGGCATGTACCGCGGTGACTTTGCCCGAAAGTCGACCTTGTCCGATTATGGCTTCCGCCTGCCGTCCTGCATGGATAACAGGCCGCTGAAGTTTGAGGAATGGGAAGCCATGCGCCCGCAGACGGTTTTTGTTTCCGCCACGCCGGGTGATTGGGAAATGGACCGGACGGGTGGTGTCTTCACCGAACAGCTTGTGCGCCCGACCGGCCTGATCGATCCAGTCTGTGTGATCCGGCCAACTGCCAGCCAGGTGGATGACCTGTTGGAAGAATGCCATCAGATGGCGGCCAAGAATAACCGGGTGCTGGTCACGACCCTGACCAAGCGTATGGCAGAGGATCTCACTGAATATATGACCGAGGCGGGCCTGCGGGTGCGCTATCTCCATTCCGATGTGGATACGCTGGAGCGGATCGAAATTATCCGGGATTTACGGTTGGGTGCGTTTGATATTCTGATCGGGATCAACCTTCTGCGTGAAGGGCTGGATATTCCTGAATGCGCGCTTGTTGCCATCTTGGATGCAGATAAGGAAGGGTTCCTGCGGTCCAAGACATCGCTGGTCCAGACCATTGGCCGCGCAGCGCGGAATGTCGAAGGGCGGGTGATCCTTTATGCGGACAAAATGACGGATTCGCTGGAATATGCCATTGGCGAAACCAACCGCCGCCGGGAAAAGCAGCAGGCCTATAATGCCGAACATGGCATCACCCCCGAAAGCGTCAAGAAATCCATCGGCGATATTCTGGATAGTGTCTATGAAAAGGATCATATGACGGTTGAAACCGGCAATCCGGAGCTGGGCCATCTGGTGGGCATGAATCTGAAGACCTATCTGGAAGAGCTGGAAAAACGCATGAAGGAAGCGGCGGCGGATTTGGAATTTGAAACCGCAGCCGCCATGCGCGATGAGCTCAAGCGGCTGGAAGCCTATGATCTGGACATGCCAGCCGATGCGGCACCGATTGAAAGCTCGATTGCGGTCAAGATCGGCAATATGCCGACCGGAGTGCTGCCCCGGGGCAAAAAATCCAAAGGCCGTAAACCGCACGGGAAGGGCCGGCGTAGATAACCGCGGAAATAATGCCGGGACAGAGCCGGCGAATCCTGTTTTGCTGCCGGCCAGTTGCACTGAATAAAAGATGAAGCCGAATGACTGAAAAGAAATGCGCACTTGTGACCGGGGCCGGATGCCGTATCGGGCAGGCGATTGCCCTGGATCTGGCAACGGCCGGATATCGGGTGGCGGTTCATTATAACGGTTCGGCGGAAGGGGCGGAAAAAACTGTCACCGCTATTCGTGACCAGGGCGGTGAAGCTTTGGCCTTTCAAGCCGACTTTTTGGCCGAGGACAGTGCGGGCACGCTGTTAGAGCAGGCAACCTCGGCGATGGGGGCGGTCACGCTTTTGGTCAATAATGCCTCTTTGTTTGAGGATGATCACTGGGACACGGTGAGCCCGGAAAGCTGGGACCGGCATATGACGGCCAATTTGAAAGCGCCGTTTTTCCTGATGCAGGCCTTTGCCGAAGCACTTGGCAAAGATTTGCCCGGTGCGATCGTGAATATCATTGACCAGCGGGTCTGGAATCTCACGCCCAATTACATGTCCTACACCCTGGCGAAATCGGGCCTGTGGACCCTGACCCGGACCATGGCTTTGGCGCTGGCACCCAAGATCCGGGTGAATGCGGTCGGGCCGGGACCGACCCTGCCGAATGTCCGTCAGATCGGGGATGATTTTGATGAACAATGGCGCCATTTGCCGTTGCAGCGGAAGACCGAGCTGTCGGATATTTGCCAGGCGGTCCGGTTTCTGGCCGGGGCCGGATCGATGACCGGGCAGATGATAGCAGTTGATGGCGGAGAACATCTGGGATGGGCACAGCCGGAGAATGGTTTTGTCCCCAAGGAATGATCATGAAACGGGGGTGCAGAAAAAATTCCCTGATCCATATTGACAGGATAGACCCCTGTGATTCCAAGGGGTTTAAGAAGAATCCCGTCTCACTTTTGCACAACGTGCTCCTTCCGTTCTATTTTAGTGCCGCTGAGTATAAATTGAGAGGTCGTTTAACATAATCGTCATCTTGAAATTTATTTAAAATGTTTATTTTCAATAACTTAGAAAAAAGTGGTTAAAATTTAGGCAGTTTGCTTTAAAGGCAAGGAATCCCTTGGAGTCGGATGTTTGTCACCCCGTTTTCCATAAGGTTATCCACAGAGATGGTGGATTGTTATTCCGGTAGAATATACTTGACAGGATTCACAGTGAGAAGCGCTCCTATTTAGGTAAGGCACGTTCCGTAATTCGAATGAATGAAGATCAAATCACCATGCGTACCCAACCCCCCGCCGGAGGACGGCTAGCCACCGGGGTTGAGGTTATCAAACGCTATTTAGCCAAGCTTGGAACCTCGCCCGGGGTCTATCGCATGCTGACCCATGCCGGTGACGTTTTATATGTCGGCAAGGCCAATAATCTGCGCAACCGGGTGGCCAGCTACACCCGGCCCGCCAAGCTGCCGATCCGGATCCAGCGCATGATCGCCCAGACCGAAACGATGGAATTCATCGTGACCCATACCGAGGTTGAGGCGCTGCTGCTGGAAAACAATCTGATCAAGAAGCTGAAGCCACGCTACAATGTGCTGCTGCGCGATGACAAAACCTTTGCGGATATCCTGATCACCGGAGACCATGATTATCCCCAGGTGATTAAGCATCGGGGAAGCCGCGATCAAAAAGGGGATTATTTCGGGCCCTTTGCCTCGGCGGCGGCTGTGAACAGGACGATCACCGCCCTGCAGCGGACCTTCCTGTTACGCAATTGTTCCGATGGTGTTTTTGCCCATCGGACCAGACCCTGTCTGCAATATCAGATCAAACGCTGTTCCGCGCCCTGTGTGGATTTCATCAGCCGCGAGGATTATGCGGTCACCGTGGCCCAGGCCAAGGCCTTCCTGCAGGGACGCGGTTCGGAAATCCATGCGGGACTGGCCAAGAAAATGCAGGAAGCCAGCGATGATCTCAATTTTGAAAAGGCGGCGGAATATCGTGATCGTATCCAGGCGCTGGCCCAGATCCAGTCCCATCAGGATATCAATATGGCAGGGGTCAGCGATGCGGATGTGATGGCGCTTTATTTCGAGGGCGGCCAGACCTGTATCCAGGTTTTCTTTTTCCGGGGCGGGCGCAACAACGGCAACCGGTCCTATTTTCCAAGCCACGACAAGCAGGTGGAGCCGGGCACGGTTCTGGCTTCTTTCATCGGGCAGTTTTACGATAACAAACCGTCGCCGCCGCTGATCCTGACAAATGTGCTCCCAGATGAGCAGGCATTGTTGGAAGAGGCGCTGTCGCAGCGGGTTGGCCGGAAGGTCCAGATCATCAAGCCGGCACGCGGTGACAAACGCAAGATGCTTGATCATGCGCTGAACAACGCCAGGGACGCGTTGGGCCGGAAGCTGGCGGAAAGCGCCTCCCAGCGGAAATTGCTGGACGGTTTGGCGGAAAAACTCCGGCTTGATACCGTGCTCAACCGGGTCGAGGTCTATGATAACAGCCATAATCAGGGCAGCAGTGCCATTGGCGCGATGATTGTGGCCGGACCTGATGGATTCATGAAAAACGCCTATCGAAAATTCAATATCAAAACCGCTGGCAAGGCGGTGGGTGAGCATGGCGGCGATGATTATCAGATGATGCGTGAAGTGCTGACCCGCCGGTTCTCACGCGCGATCAAGGAAAATCCCGACCGGGATGATGGCAGCTGGCCGGAGCTGGTGATTGTGGATGGCGGAGCCGGTCAGTTGGCGGTTGCTGAAGAGGTATTTGAAGAGCTGGGCCTGACCGGTGAGATTGCCTTGCTGGGGGTGGCCAAGGGACCGGAGCGCAATGCAGGGCGCGAACGCCTGCACCTGCCGGGAAAGGCGCCGTTCATGCTGGAGCCGCGTGACCCGGTTCTCTATTTCATCCAGCGGCTGCGCGATGAATCCCATCGCTTTGCCATCGGCACGCACAGGACCAAACGCAAGAAAGATATGGCGGTCAATCCGCTTGATGAGATCCCCGGTATCGGAGCCAAGCGCAAGAAGGCCCTGTTGATGCATTTTGGTTCAGCCAAGGCGGTCACGCGCGCGGGGCTGGCGGATTTGGAAAAAGTGGAGGGGATCTCCCAGGCGGTGGCGAAGAAAATCTATGGCTTTTTCCACCCGGACAGTTGATCAGGCCGTTGCAACAGCCACAGTCAACCGCTACAAAACACAGGAATTACTGTATCCGGGACCGAAGTTATATGCTGACCAGCCTGCCCAATCTGCTGACATTGATGCGGATAATCGTCATCCTGCCGATCGTCATTCTGTTTTTTTATGACGGTCCCCTGGTGCGCTGGACGATATTTGGGCTGTATGTTCTGGCCGGGATTACGGATTATTTTGACGGGCTGGCCGCACGCTCAATGAATCAGGTTTCGAAACTGGGGCGGTTCCTGGATCCCATCGCCGACAAATTGTTGGTGGCATCCATTATTCTGATGTTGGTCTTTAAGGGCGATATCGCCAGCTATCATGTGGTGGCCGCCCTTGTGATCCTGTTGCGGGAAATTACTGTTTCAGGCCTGCGTGAGTTTCTGGCCGAGGTTCAGGTCGGTGTGCCGGTGACCAAACTGGCCAAATGGAAAACCACCATCCAACTGGTGGCACTCGGCTTCCTGGTGGTCGGATCGGCCGCGCCCGCAACCCTGCATGCCCCGCTGATCGGCTTGTCCCTGCTTTGGGTGGCGGCCGTTCTCACGGTGGTGACGGGCATGGATTATCTTTGGGCCGGTTTGCGGCACATGAAATGAAGAAAGGGCGGGCAGTGTGGCCCGGCCGGTGATCGGAGAAGCATGGCATGAAAGTGTTTGGCCTGGCCGGATGGAGCGGCAGCGGAAAAACCACCCTGGCGGTGAAATTGATCCAGGAATTGATATCCCGTGGCCTGGAGGTCTCCACCGTCAAACATGCCCATCATAATTTTGATGTGGATAAACCGGGAAAGGATTCTTTTGAGCATCGCCAGGCGGGCGCGTCGGAGGTCATGGTTTCCTCAGCGAATCGCTTTGCCCTGATGCGGGAATTGCGCGGCGCGCCGGAACCGAGCCTGGAGGAATTGATCGCGGTGATGAAACCCGTGGATCTGTTGCTGGTCGAAGGGTTTAAATTCGGTAGCCATCCGAAACTGGAGGTTTACCGGCCCAGCACCGGCAAATCGATACTGGCGGAAAAGGACCCCCATATTGTTGCGGTGGCATCCGACGAGGACTGCCAAGTGGATGGCCGGCCGGTGCTGGATCTGAATGATGTGCCGACGATCGCGGATTTTATCATGGACCATATGGCCTTGCAGGCCGAGGACGGAAATCGTGGCGCAGCTGAGTGACGATTGCTTTCAGGCTGGTGACGCGCTTCAGCCGCTGGATCAGGCGCTGGCGCGGCTGTCGGCAGGACTTGAGAGTGTGGTGGCGGTGGAAACGGCGGAACTTCTGGCAGCTCAGGGGCGAACCCTTGCCGAAGATGTGATCGCGGTACGCAATGTGCCGCCCGTGGATAATTCCGCCGTGGATGGCTATGCGGTTTATCATGCAGACCTGAACGCGGATGAAGAAACCCGGCTGCCGGTTGTCGGGCGGGTTACAGCCGGTCACCCTCTTGAAGGAGCGGCGTGTCCGGGCCAGGCGGTAAGGATCTTCACCGGGGCCCCTATGCCCTTGGGGCCTGATACCGTCATGATGCAGGAGGATTGTGACGAGGCGGAAGGATTTGTCCGCATTCGTCCCGGCATCAAGAAGGACGCGAACCGGCGATCGGCTGGAGAAGATGTTCAGGCCGGTCAGGTCATCCTGGCCAAGGGCATGAAGATCGGGCCGGCAGAGATCGCTTTGCTTGCGGCACAGGGCCTGACATCGGTGACGCTTTATAAACCTTTGAAGGTCGCGGTTGTCTCCAGTGGGGATGAAGTCTTTGATCCCGGTTCGGAACTGCCGGAAGGCGGCATCTTTGATGCCAACCGCCATATGGTGATGGCGATCCTGTCATCCTTTGGCTGTGCGGTTACGGATCTGGGCATTCTGCCCGATCAGCCGGAAAAAATCCGGGACGCTTTGTCCGGCGCGGCGCAAACGCATGATCTGCTGGTGAGTTCGGGCGGCATGTCTGTCGGTGAGGAAGATCATTTCTGTTCGGTGATTGAAGAGTTGGGCCGTTTGGATTTCTGGCGCCTGGCGATCAAACCGGGCCGTCCGGTGGGGCTGGGCCAGATTCGGGCGCCGGGGAACCGTCATGTGCCGGTGATCGGACTGCCGGGTAATCCGGTTGCGGCATTTACAACACTGCTTCTGCTCGGCCGCGCGGTTATTTTCGGCCTTTCCGGCCGGGCGCAGACGGCAATGCCGCGGTTCAAGGCACCGGCGGGGTTTGACTATAAGAAAAAAGAGGGGCGCCGGGAGTTTATCCGGGCACGGTTGGTGCGTGATGCGCACGACCAGGTGATTGCTGTCCATCGATATGGTGGCAGCGGGGCTGCAATCCTCTCTTCCCTGTCTGGCGCGGATGGTTTCATTGACTTAAGCGAAGAGATTACCCACGTAAAGGAGGGAGACATGGTCCGTTTCCTGCCGTTTAAGGAGCTATTAGCATGAAAGTTCTCTATTTTGCCTGGCTGCGTCAGAAAATCGGCGTTGGCGAAGAGCAGCTGGATGTGCCGGATACGGTGGCCACTGCGGGGCAACTGGTGGACTGGCTGGTGGCTCGCGGCCAGGGCTATGCCGATGCCTTCCAGGACATGACTGCCATCAAGGTAGCAGTGAACCAGGAATTCGCCGATTGGGATGCGGCGGTAACTGCGGGTGATGAAGTGGCGTTCTTCCCACCGGTGACCGGGGGCTGATGAAGCAATGGCGGTCCGGGTGCAGCGTGAGGATTTCAATATCGGCAGGGAACTGGATGCCTTAACAGAAGGCAATCCGGGAATCGGCGGGCTTTGTTCCTTTACCGGGTTGGTGCGGGATATCCATGGGGATGCGGGTGTTTCCGCCATGACTTTGGAACATTATCCGGGCATGACGGAAAAAATGCTGCTCGAGATCGAAGCGGAAGCCAATCAACGCTGGCCTCTGGAACAGACCCTGATCATTCACCGTTATGGGCGATTATTGCCCGGCGACAGAATTGTGCTGGTTGCGGCGGCCAGCGCCCATCGGGAGGCGGCGTTTGAGGCCTGCCATTTTCTGATCGACTGGCTGAAGACCAAAGCGCCTTTCTGGAAGGTGGAAGAAGACCGTTCAGGCGAGGAAAACTGGGTTCAAGCGCGCGCGAGCGATGATAGCGCCGCGGAGCGATGGAATAAATAGACATGTTGGATTTGAAGATAGTCGAGGCCGGTCCCCATCATGCGGATCTGGTGGCGATCAAAGCTTATGAATTGCTGGACGAGCTTTATCAGGGCAAGCCGCCTGTGACCGATGAAGAAGTGCGCCAGACCTGTCATCAGCTGTTTGAGGAAGACCCGACCTTTACCGCCCTTCTGGGCTATGGGCCCGGCAACAAGCTGGTGGCGATGGTCACGGTCACGGAGATCATGGCTCTGTTTGCCAAGGGGCGTTTTGGCCTGATTATGGAGTTTTTCGTCGATCCCGCTTGCCGCTCGCAAGGGGTGGGGGAATGCATGATTGAAGAGGCGCGTGCATTGGCCAAACGTCGGGGCTGGTCTTGTCTGGAATTAAACTCACCGGGCGGGGAGAGTGGCAAACGGGCGACCAATTTTTATGTGCGCCAGGGCTTTCAGGAAATCGGCCCGATGATGCGGCTTAATCTGTAACATTAGGCGATATGGGGGTCTGCTTCCGCCTGTGAGAGCAGGAAACGCCAGGCCAGATCCACTTTGGCGCTGTGGCGCAAATCCATATGGGCGGTCAGATAAAGCGGCCTGCCCGGCAGCTCTGTTTGAGGCAGGACGCGTTCGATGCCGCCGATCGCCTCCGCCAGGTAACAAGGCAGGGCGGCGATGCCCAGACCGGCTTTCACAGCAGACGCCTGTGTCAGGGCGGAATCGCTGCGCATCCGGAAGACAGTATTAGGCAGCCGATCCAGCATCCACTGCATATCAGGCATATGGGCGTAGCGGTCGGTATGGCCGGCAAAGGCATGTTTGCTCAAATCGCTTTCCCGGACCGGTTCACCGTTTGATTTCAGATAACCCGGACTGGCAAAAAGACCGTAACGCAGTTTCCCGAACGGACGGGCGATCGCGGACGGATCTTCCGTCCGGTTGAACCGCAAAGCCAGATCTGCCTGGAGGTCCGCCAAATCCACCAATCGGTTTTCCGGCCGGATTTCAATGGTCAGGCTGGGATAGTCTTTGGCCAGGGCAGCCAGCCGCTGCGGTAACCAGAAAGCGCCCAGGCCTTCGGTGCTGGTGATGGTCACGGTGCCGCTCAACTGATTGTCATGGGCGGCGATCCGCCTCTTAATGGCCTGGGCCGCTTCGGCCATGCGGCCTGTGTCCTTCATCAAGGCCTGGCCCAGTTCGGTCAATTTCCACTGCCGCCCTAGCCGCAGGAAAAGATCCTGCCCCAGATTATGCTCCAAGGCGGCAAGACGCCTGCCGACGCTGGGTTGGGTCAGGCCAAGAACCCGGCTGGCGGCGGTCAGATTGCCCTGTTCGGCAATCGTGCGAAATATGCGAAGATCATCCCAATTGTCCATTCATGCAAATATGCATGAAAAGAATGCAAAATCTACGAATTTCTTTGATGTTGAGTTTCTGGTACCTGTAGCCCCGGTTCACAAATTAAGGAGCACGATCCATGGGAAAAACTCACAATTATCAGGCACAGGTAACCTGGACCGGGGGCTGGACCCATCCGGAAAAGCGCGATTACCGCAGCTATTCCCGGGAGCATCTTATCGAGATTGAGGGCAAGGCCCCGATTCGCGGAGCGTCCGACCCGAGTTTCCTGGGCGATCCGACGTTGCATAACCCCGAAGAGATGTTGGTCGTCTCGCTCTCGACCTGCCACTTGCTGTGGTATCTGCATCTTTGCACGGTGAATGGTATTGAAATTCTTGACTATGTGGATCGGGCGGAAGGCACAATGGCTGAAACGTCGGACGGGGGCGGCCATTTCACCGCTGTGGTCCTGCATCCTTCCGTGACGATTAAGGAAGGGGGAGACCCGCAAAAAGCAATGGACCTCCATAAGGAAGCCCATGCCAAATGCTTTATCGCCAATTCGGTGAATTTCCCGGTCAGTCATGCACCGGAGATCCAAGTCGGGGCTTAATGCCCCGCCTTGCGGAAGATCCAATAAACCCCGGCCAGGATGGCGGCGCCGATCGGAATCACCAGCAATTCCCAATTGATCTGGTCGATCAGGATGACCTTCAGGAAGATCACGGCCAGCATCACCACAATGATTTCCAGCAGGGTGGCTTTCAATTCCGTGGTATTGCCCACATGCCACCAGGGCTTTGCGCCATTATGTTCTTCTTCCGCGTCGGGTTCGAGAATGAAGATCCGGATGATTCCGACCGCGAAAATGAGCAATACCAGGGCAAACAGAAAAGTATCGACCGCTTCGACAATGCCAACCAAGGCGCGTTCGCCATCAGCCAGATGCGAGAAATGCTCCGGCGGGGGCGTCTGATGGAAGAAATTGCTGATCGCCTTATAGGTCTTGAATGCGCCCAGATAGAAAAGGAAGGCTGACCCGGCAAAGGAACAGATCGATGCCAGCAGGCTTAGATAACGCAGTTTTAGGATATGCTTCATAGAATGTCGGCTCAGCAATTAAGAAAAACACCGGCCCATGATAGGGCCGGTGTTGTCATTTGCAACGGATTGATCTTAATGGGGCTTATTCAGCCGCCTGGGCGGTGCGACCCGCTTTGCGGACCTCCGCGTCATAGGCTTCCATCAAGGTTTTGCAGCAGGTGGCTGGGGTAAATCTATAGTCGCCGATCGACTGAATCGGGGTTACCTCCACAGCGGTACCGGTCAGGAAGGCTTCGGAAGCCCCGGCCATTTCTTCCGGCTTGATATGGCGCTCGACGATCTCGTAACCGTTGGCACGGGCCAGATCAATAACGGTGCGTCGGGTGATGCCGTCGAGGAAGCAATCCGGTTTCGGCGTGTGCAGCTTGCCGTCTTCCATCAGGAAGAAAATGTTGGCGCCGGTGGCCTCGGCAACATAGCCGCGATAGTCCAGCATCAGCGCATCGTCAAAGCCTTCGCGCTCGGCCTTATGTTTGGAAAGCGTGCAGATCATATAGAGGCCGGCCGCTTTCGAATCGGTCGGCGCGGTGTTCGGTGCCGGGCGTGCCCAGTCGGATATTGCCATCCGCAGTCCCTTCATGCGGGCTTCCGGCGTGAAATATGCCGGCCATTCCCAGGCGGCAATGGCGACATTGATCTTGGACTGCTGGGCGGAAACCCCCATCATTTCAGAACCGCGCCAGGCGATCGGGCGCACATAGCCGTCGACGATGCCGTTTTTGGTAACCACATCCCGGGTGGCCTGGTCCAGCTCATCCGCGCTATAGGGCACTTCGAAATCCAGGATCTTGGCGGATTTGATCAGGCGGTCGGTATGTTCGCGTAGCTTGAAAATATGATTGAGATAGACCCGCTCGCCTTCGAATACTGCGGATGCATAATGCAGCGCGTGGCTCAGCATATGCAGTTTCGTATCCCGCCAGGGAACCATTTCACCGTTCAGCCAGATAAAGCCGTCCCGGTCATCGAAAGGAATGAGCGCCATGGTCGCGTGCTCCGGTTAACAAGTTGCTATCATTATGCCAGTTAAAGCTGGTATAACTCTCTAATCAAACGGTAATGGAATCAGAGCCTTATAAAAGACTCGGAAATAATATTACCAAAACAAGGGTTCAAAAAACACAATATGTCAATCGAGACCCGGTTGCGGTGTAACATCGTGAGGTATATATGTCAATATAACTGACATAGTTTCTTCATACCCGTTTTTTTTGCAGTTACGTTAGAGCAGATCCATGACCTTGATGAAATCCGGCGCCAATCCCTTGTTTCTCCGTGATGAAGAATTGCGGCAGGGCATAGAAATGCTGTTCTTTGCCTATCGGGACTTTACCGCGGAGCCGGATGCGATCCTCGCCGAGCGGGGCTTGGGCCGCGCCCATCACCGGGTGATTTATTTTGTTGGCCGTTATCCCGGCATGACGGTTTCTGATTTGCTGAGCATCCTGAAAATCACAAAACAATCGCTGAGCCGGGTGCTCAGCCAGTTGGTCCGGGAAGGCTATATTCACCAGGATCAGGGCGTGGAAGACCGGCGCCAGCGTCTACTTCGGCTGACGGACAAGGGCGCACAGTTGGAAAAAGAGCTTACCGAGAACCAGAGGCAGCGGATCGAACGCGCCTTTCGGGATGCGGGCGCCGAAGCGGTGGATGGCTTTCGCAAGGTGATGCTGGGGATCGTCAACGCGGCGGAGGATCGCGATCGTTTTGATGCGGCCATACGAAAACGCCGCTGACGGTGTTCTTTTTAGTGAAGTTACAGATTTAAAAGAATTTTTTGCGGGATATACTGCTCTCTATGATGGATGAGGTACATATTCTGGTTGTGGATGATGACACGGAAATCCGTGATCTTCTGCAACGGTTTCTGAGTAAAGAGGGTTTTCGGGTCACCACGGCGGCGGATACGCAGGAAGCGCGGGAGAAAATGCGCGCCTTTCAATTCGACCTGATGGTTGTGGATGTGATGATGCCTGGTGAAAGTGGCCTGGAATTCACCCGTTCACTGCGCGCAAACAGCGCCGTCCCCATTTTGATGCTGACGGCCATGACCGAGACGGAAGCCCGGATCGAAGGGTTGCAGGCCGGGGCGGATGACTATCTCCCCAAGCCGTTTGAGCCATTGGAACTGGTGCTGCGTATTCAAAGCATTCTGCGCCGGGCGCAGCCTGCATCGGATGATGTGGAGCAGGCGGATACAATCAGGCTTGGCAATGCGGAATTCGACCTGACGCGGGAAATGCTGTTGCGCGGGGATCTGCCGGTCAAGCTGACCACCACAGAAACAGCCTTGCTGAAGGCTCTGGCAACCGCAGCCGGGAGGATCATGAGTCGCGAGGAATTGACTGAGACCTGTCAGATCGATGGGGGAGACCGGACCGTGGATGTCCAGGTAACCCGGCTTCGCCGCAAGATTGAAGAGGACCCAAAGGTTCCAAGATATTTGCATACCGTGCGCGGGCGCGGCTACGTTTTGCGGCCGGACGGATAGGGTGGCAGGGCAATGAAAGTCAGGCATTATGTGAAGCGCGTGTTGCCCCGCAGTTTTTACGGGCGGTCGCTCTTGATCATTGTGATGCCGCTGGTGCTGCTGCAGTTGGTGTCAGCCTGGATTTTCTATGATCGCCATTGGGACCGAATCACCTGGCGGCTGGCCACAACCATCGCCGGCGATCTGCAATATATCACCGAGCAGATGCGGGATGCGCCGGACAAGATTCCCGAGATATTTGCCCAGGCCCAGCACTCCATGGGACTGAGTTTGATTCTGCAGCCGGGTGAGATCCTGCCCAACGAACGGCTGATGGATGATGGACTGATCGACCGCATGCTGGCACAGGCTCTGGAAGAGCGTATAAAACGCCCGTTTCAGATCGACAGCTCCTCTTTCCAGGAAGAGGTGATCATCGATATCCAGCTGGCGGATTCGGTTTTGACCGTTGTTGTACCGGGCAAACGCCTGTTCAGTTCCACGACTTACATCTTCCTGATGTGGATGATCGGCACTTCTTTGGTGCTGTTTGCAGTGGCTTCCATCTTCATGCGGAACCAGGTCAAGCCGATCCGGCGTTTGTCTGATGCGGTGGACCGGTTTGGCAAGGGCCGGGACCCCGGCAGCGATTTTAAGCCCGAAGGGGCGGCTGAGGTCCGGCTGGCTGCGGCAGCCTTCAACCGGATGATGCACCGAATCCGGCGCCAGATCCGACAGCGCACGGATATGCTGTCTGGCGTTAGCCATGACCTGAAAACGCCCCTGACCCGGATCAAGCTGCAGCTGGCTCTTCTGGAACAGAGCCCCGAGACCGAAGCCATCAAGGGAAATGTCTCGGAAATGGAAAAAATGATTGAAGGCTATCTTACTTTTGCTCGGGGGGAAGGGGGAGAGCCCTCGGTTGAAACGGAAATTACTGCATTGGTTTCTGAAATCGCGCATAAGTGGAAAATGGGCGGTGTGAGTATAGACTGTCATGTGGAAGGATCGATCATGGTTTGGCTGAAGCCTGAAGCCTTCAGTCGGTGTATCGACAATCTGATTTCAAACGCGAATCGTTATGCCGGGAATATTTGGGTGACAACGGGCAGGCGCGGCGACTTCATCGAGGTGACGGTTGATGATGATGGTCCTGGCATTCCGGAAGATGAACGCGAAAAAGTCTTCCGGCCTTTCTATCGGCTGGACCGGTCGCGCAATCCAAAAACCGGCGGCACCGGATTGGGGCTGGCGATTTCACGCGATGTGGTGCGCGTTCATGGAGGGGATCTTCTGCTGGAGGATTCACCGCATGGAGGCTTAAGGGCTAGGGTCAGATTACCGATTTAGTTAAAATTCGTTAAGCAATAAGTCGTTGATAAAAAACGAAACACATCGGTTTCAGTTGAAAAATTTGCAGTTTAGCTAAAATTACATCTATTTTTTTCCATTCGGACTGTGCTATAACTCCACCCGGATGGGGATCCATTTTATTGCGATTAAGGGCCGCTTGTAGGTTCTAGCCTAATTGGGCTAAGGAATTTGTGTGCGGTGCAATAAAATTTTCGTCTTCATATTATATATGAAGGGGCAGTCTACGGGACATGAGATAGGCTGTGAGATGATAAAACTATTCAACCACCATATTTCATTGCATGCGATTCTGCTGGCTGCAACCGAGGTCGCTTTGCTGATTGTGGGTGGGTTCCTGCTGATGGAACTGATGCCAATTCATGTGGGGGCGTCTTTGGTGAATGACGGGGGCGAAGTGCTGGTCGCCAGTCTACCCTTGGCTGTCTTCCTTGTTGTCTGCTCTGTCGGACTATATTCGCGCCGGGTGATCTTCCATAACGGTTTTCAAGCCAGTCAGTGGGTCACGGTTTTTGCCCTGATGTCGGGCGTTCTGGGGATCGGCCTGTTTGTTTTCTGGTGGTCCTTCATGCCGGAAGAGCGTTTTCCGTTTTCTTTCTGGGCGGCCACTGTTGCAATGTATAGCGGGATTGGTTTGGGCCTGCGTTTTGCCTTTTCCCAGGTTTTCCGTGATAGCGAGATTTTCCGTAAACGTGTTGTGGTGCTGGGCACCGGTCCGCAAGCGCAGAAGATTTTCCGGGGCAGCCTTGAAGACAAAAAAGCCAATGTGAATGTTGTCGGCTTTGTCGGCCTGGACGGCCAGGATAGTGGCCCGGTCCGGCCTCTTCTACCCGATCTGCTGCATAACAGCCGCTATGCGTTGGCTGATTATGCGCAGGAAAATAACATTGACGAGATTGTGGTTACGCTGGCGGACCGCCGGCGTCCGGAAGGCGGCCTTGGCGGCGGTCTGCCGGTTTGGGAAATGATGGACTGCAAATTGCGCGGCATCCAGATCACGGAGTTTGATTGCTTCTGGGAGCGGGAGTTTGGCAAGGTTGAACTGAGCACGATCCGCCCCAGTTGGATTATTTTCTCCGACGGTTTCCAGGTGAGTGCCGTCAAGCGCGTCATGAAGCGTGCGTTTGATCTTCTGTTTTCTTCTCTGTTCTTGCTGGCGACCCTGCCGGTCCTGCTGCTGACGGCTCTTGCGATCAAGCTGGACAGCGCCGGTCCGGTTTTCTACAGCCAGAAACGTGTGGGCCTGAATGGCAATCTGTTCCCGGTGCTGAAATTCCGTTCCATGCGTACAGATGCAGAAAAGAACGGTGCGCAATGGGCGTCAAAATCCGACTCGCGCGTGACCCGTGTCGGTAAATTCATCCGCAAGACCCGCATTGATGAGATTCCGCAGATCCTCAATGTCTTCCGTGGCGAGATGAGCTTTGTCGGGCCGCGTCCCGAACGCCCGGATTTCATGGAAGAGTTGGAGCGTGAAGTGCCCTATTACAGTGAGCGCCATCGGGTGAAACCGGGCATCACGGGTTGGGCTCAGATCAATTATCCCTATGGAGCAACCATCGAGGATGCCCGGCAGAAACATTCCTATGATCTCTATTACCTGAAAAACATCAGCATTTTTCTGGATCTGGTGATCCTGGTACAGACCGTGCGTGTTGTGTTGTTTGGCGAAGGTGCGCGCTAAGCGCCTTCTGCATATAAGATCAGAACTAAATGACCGGAACGGCCAGTGGCTTAATGAAGCCTCTGGCCGTTTGGCACTTTATGGCCCGGCGCGATCAGGGAGATGGCACCGGCTTCGTCGGCAAAGCCCAGGGTCAGGCATTCGGACATGAATTTGCCGATCTGTTTGGGCGGGAAATTGACCACGGCACAAACCTGCCGGCCAACCAGGCTGTCCACATCATAGTGATCGGTGATCTGGGCGGATGTTTTGCGTTCGCCGATCTCTGGTCCGAAATCGATCCAGAGCTTAAGTGCTGGCTTGCGGGCTTCCGGATAAGGTTCGGCCCTGATCACGGTACCGACCCGAATATCCACTTTCAAAAAATCATCAAAAGTTATGGTCATTTTTGCCTCTCGCCGGTTGCAAGCTTCTGTGGGGTGGCATCTTGCCCGGCGATAGGACAAAAGAAAAGGCCGGTTGGAAACCGGCCCCAGGATAGTTGGAAAGAAAAAGGCCGGTTGGAAACCGGCCTGTAAGAACTCCGAAGCGGGAAAAACTGGGAGGGTGCAACGGAGGGTACTAACCGTGATGGTTACTTGGATACTTTCAGGCTGGCCTTGAAGGCATCAATGTTGGCACCGGTACGGGCCTGCAGGATGTTCATGGCTTCCTTCTGGGATTTGATCACCGTGTCGGACGCTTTTTGCATGGAGGTGGCGGCACGCTCGATGCTTTTCTTGGCCAGATCGGCCTGTTTGCCCAATTTATCTTGGGGAGCTTCCGTTTCAGCCAGGGCTTTCCAGGCGTCGGTGGTTTCACTGATCATTTCACGGATCACACCAACCTGCTGGTCCATGGCGTCTTTCATGCCGTTGAAAGCTTTGCTCTGTGCTTCGGCAAGAGCTTCCATATTTTTGCGCTGTGCTTCGGCATATTCTCCAAAGTCAAACGTCGGTACATTATAGCCATTCATCATGTCGCCGAAATTTTTCGGCATGAACGGGTTCAGCTCGGTATTCAGGAACGGGTTATTTTTTACATCAAAGAATGGGTTGGATTGCGCCATTTTGGACCTCCGTGGCGTGCATCGGTTAGCCAATATACGAAACCGGTACCTGTAATGTAGGTGGTATGTTGCGCTGCGTCAACAACTATATTGCGTTGCAGCATAATGAAATTGTCAGGACTTGCTGAGATACAATAGAAAGCGGGATGTACCTTTAGGGCACATCCCGCATCTTAAAAAAGCAATATGACAGCAATATGTCGGCTGTTTCTCAGCCCTTCAGCCGGCCAATTCCTTTGACCGGGCCGTGGCTGCGGCGATGGCTTCGACCATCAGGTCGGGCAGGCCGTCCCCTTGGCGCATCAGAACTGCGAGGGCCTCCTGGGTCGTGCCATTGGGGCTGGTGACATTCTTGCGCAGCTGTGCGGGGTCATCCTCGCTGGCCAGGGCCAACTGTCCCGCACCGGCAACCGTTACCAGGGCCAACCTGGCGGCCATATCGTCCGACAGGCCAGCGGCAATCCCCGCCTTGGTCATGGCTTCGATCAATAGGAAAACATAGGCGGGCCCGCCGCCGGAAAGGGCCGTGACTGCATCGATCAGCCCCTCATCCTGAACCGACATGGCCTCGCCCACACTTTCCAGCAGGGCAAGACAGAGGGCGAGCTGGTCGGCGGTAATATTCCGGTTCGGACAGCAAACCGTTATGCCTTGGGAAATCGCGGCCGGAGTATTGGGCATGGCGCGCACGACAGCGGCCGCTCCGCCTAGATGGTTTTCAAAAAAGCCGATGGTCTTGCCGGCGGCGATCGATAGGAAAATGGTGTCCGGTCCGGCGAAACGTTTGTAAGAATCGATGGTGTCATCCATCTGCTGGGGTTTGACCGCCAGAATGATGACTTCGGGGTTCAGATCGTCGGGCAGGTCATCAACTGTTGCAAAACGGCTAACATCATGTCCCTTGTCCAGGAAATCGCCGCCGCCATAGGGGTCGACAATGACAACGCCCCCTTTGGTGATGCCGCTTTTCAGCCAGCCATCAAGCATCGCGCCGCCCATCTTGCCGCATCCGACAAGCACCAGTGGGCGGGAAACCGTCCCCGTCATGTGATTATTCTCCGTTATGAATGTACCATTCACCCCGGATGAAGGATCAGGCTTCTCCGACGCAATCCAACAGCGCGGCGGACACGGCTTCTTCCGGGCTATGTCCGCCCCAGAGCAGGAATTGGAAGGCCGGATAAAAACGCTCGCACTCCGCCAGGGCGATGTCCATCATATCCTCGAGCAATTCGACACTCAAGGATTGCAGGCCCCGGGTCGGGATGGTCTGGCGGTAAATCGGGGTGCCTTCCTCCGAACAGCGGTCGAAATGGCCCATCCACATCTTTTCATTGATGAGGGCCAGAAGATCGGCCAGGCCTGTGCGTTTCTCACGCGGGATCTTCATGTCGAAAGAGCATGTGAAATAGAGCGCGTGCAGATCCTCGCGCCAGGCGAAGAAAAGCCGGTAGTCACACCAGCCACCGGTCGTTTCTACCACGATTTCGTCGGTTTCGGACCGGTCGAAAGGCCAGTCATTCGCCATGAACATCGCTTCGAGAATATCCAGTGGATTAGGGACGGAGTGGATGGTGTCGAGTTGCGCAAAGGACATTTGTTTTTCCCCTACTTGGTCTGTTTACGACCGGTCCCGCCTGTGAAGCGGCCACGCAACTAATTCTAGTGCCAGACCCGAGATCTGGTGTGCGGGCCGTTTTTCAATACAAGAATTAGCATGCCACAGGCCTGAATCGGGAACAAGCGGCTTTTTCTGCAATTCGTATTAAACTTTTCGAAAAACGACATGGCGTCCGGATGGATGTCCGAACGCCTTGTAATGCGTGGCTTTTAGGGAATATAGGCGTTTTGCGCCGGGAGCGGGTCAGTCCGCTTTTGCCGGCTTGGCGGCCCGTGTTTTCTTGGCGGTCGGTTTCTTCTGGGCGGTTTCCAACGCCTCGATTCGCGCAAGCAGGGCCTCATTTTCAGCCCGTGCCTTGATGGCCATGGCCTTCACAACCTCAAATTCCTCGCGCGGCACCAGGTCCATTTCAACCAGGATCTTTTCCAGCCGGTCCTTGACCAGGCCTTCCACTTCGCCTTTCAGGCCGGAAAAAACGCCGGTGGCACCGTTGGCGACACGGGCAACATCATCAAGCAAGCGGTTTCGGGTCTGCATAAGGGATCTCCTGGAAACGGAATGGCTCTGCCCCTGATATAGGCTTTCTCATAGTGCAGTGCAACGGTTGCGATTGATATCAACGCCGCCTATAAGAAGGTCTCTTTGGTTTGATATTTTCTTTTGAGATCTTTGCGAGACCTGAAAGGGGCTTTCCATGTATCTGGTGACCGGCGGCGCGGGCTTTATCGGTTCAAACATTGTTGCAGAGCTGCATGCCCGGGGGCTTGGCCCGGTTGCCGTATCCGACCGGCTTCGGTCGGGGGAAAAATGGCGGAACCTTGCCAAACACCCGATCTGCGCCCTGGTGGATCCGGATCATGTCATGGATTGGCTTGCGGGCGAGGGCAGGGATACCCAGGTAATTTTCCATATGGGGGCCTGTTCGTCGACCACGGAAACCGATGCGGATTTCATCTGGCGCAATAATGTCGATTTCACCATGAAGCTGTGGCATTGGTGCGCGGAAAACGGCCGCCGTTTGATTTATGCGTCTTCGGCTGCGACCTATGGTGACGGCAAACAGGGGTTTGATGACAATCAGGATCTGGCGACGCTTGATGGCTTGCGGCCGCTTAACCCCTATGGTTGGTCGAAACAGGTGGTGGATTGCCAGGCGGTGCGGCTGGCGGGAGAAGGCAAGGCACCAAAACAATGGGCGGGCCTGAAGTTTTTCAATGTTTATGGTCCCAACGAGTATCACAAAGGTGGCCAGCGTTCCGTGGTGGCCCAGTTGTTTGATCAGATCCGTGAAACCGGCGGTGCCAAACTGTTCCAATCCCATCACCCCGATTACGCGGATGGTGGCCAGATGCGCGATTTTGTCTGGGTCGGTGATTGTGTGAATATGATGCTTTGGCTGGCGGATAATGAAACTGTCAGCGGGGTGTTCAACTGTGGCAGTGGCAAGGCCCGCAGCTTCCTGGATCTGGCCAAGGCGACTTTTGCCGCCATGGGAGAGCAGGAAAATATCTCCTTCCGGGAGACGCCGGAAAACATTCGCAAGCATTATCAGTATTTTACGGAAGCCAATATGGCCAAGATCCAGCAGGCCGGCTATGCCGCCAATGGCGTTTCCCTGGAAGAGGGGGTTGAACGTTACGTGCGCGATTATTTAATGCAGGAAGACCGTTTCCGGTAATCCGGTATTTTTTGTCAAACCGAGTTCCAGACAGGCTGCATCCATGGACTATTTCACTTTCCCGAATATTGATCCCGTCCTGCTGGATCTGGGTTTTTTCCAAATCCGCTGGTATGCGCTGGCTTATATATCCGGGCTGGTTTTCGGCTGGTGGTACTGTATGCGGCTAGCCCGCTCAGTGCCCAATAACATCACCGTCAAACAGGTGGATGATTTCATGGTTTGGGCGGTGCTGGGCGTGATCCTGGGCGGACGGCTGGGTCATGTATTCTTCTATTATCCAGGGCACTATCTCGCCAATCCGATCGAGATCTTCAAGGTCTGGGAGGGCGGCATGGCCTTCCATGGCGGTTTGCTGGGGGTGATCGTGGCGATGCTGGTCTTTGCCCGGAAAAATAAATTCAGTGTCTTTGCGTTGTCCGATCTGGTGTCCGCCGCGGTGCCGGTGGGAATTTTCTTTGGCAGGATTGCCAATTTCATCAATCAGGAATTATGGGGCCGGGTCACCGATGTGCCATGGGCGGTGATTTTCACTCATCCCAACGCGGGCGGCCTGCCGCGCCACCCAAGCCAGCTTTACGAAGCCGTCATGGAAGGTTTGATCCCCTTCGTGGTGCTGTTCATTCTGACGCATGTCTTCAAGGCACGTTTCCGGCCGGGGCTTTTGACCGGTACTTTCTGTGCCCTTTATGGGCTGGCCAGGATAACCGGTGAAACCTTCCGGGAAGAAGAGATCCCGATCGATTTCCTGCCCTTCATGACCTACGGCCAATTGCTCAGCCTGCCGATGCTGCTCTTTGGATTGTTCCTGATCGGCTGGGCGTTGAAGCAGCCGCGTTTGGTGGAGAAAAAAGCCTGATGACGGGCCTGATGGACCTGATTAGACGCAGGATCACCCTGGACGGTCCTATGTCGCTTGCGGATTACATGGCCGAATGCCTGGGCCATCCGGAGCATGGCTATTACATGACCCGGGACCCGTTTGGTGTGGCTGGCGATTTCATCACAGCCCCGGAAGTCAGCCAGATGTTTGGTGAATTGCTCGGCCTGTGGCTGGTGGAATGCTGGAAACAGCGCGATTGTCCGGGCAATATCACGTTGGTCGAACTGGGGCCGGGCCGGGGCACCTTGATGGCGGATATGCTGCGCGCGGCCCGCATGGCCCCTGATTTCCTCGAGGCCCTCACGATCCATTTGGTGGAAACCAGCCCGGTTCTGCGCGGGCATCAGGAAAAAACGCTGAAAAACCATACAGTCACCTGGCATGACAGCATGGACAGCGTGCCGCAGGAAGGCGTGCTATTTGCCGTGGCCAATGAGCTGTTCGACGCCCTGCCGATCCATCAGCTGATGATGACAGAGACGGGCTGGCGCGAACGCATGATCGGGCTGGATACCGAGCGGAGCCGGTTGGTCTGGGGGCTGTCGCCCGGCGTGCCGGGATTGATCGCCCAGATGAATCCGCGTCTTTCCGGCGAGGCAAATCCCGGCGATATAGCAGAGATTTGTCCGGCGGGCCTGGGATTGGCGCGCGAACTGGGGCGGCGGATCAACGAAACTGATGGGGTCGGTCTGTTTATTGATTATGGGTATGTAAAATCCGCCTGTGGCGACAGCCTGCAGGCCCTGAAAGGCCATCAATATACAGATCCCCTGGCGGAACCGGGGGAGGCCGACCTGACCGCCCATGTGGATTTTGAAAATCTGGGCCTGTCTTTCCGGCTGACGGGCGCACGCCCGGCACCGGTCCTGACCCAGGGGGAGTTCCTTGGCCGGCTGGGGCTTGCCATGCGGGCGCAGTCGCTGGCCCGCAATGCGGATGCGGCCCGGATTGAAAACTTACAGGCGGCTTATGACCGCCTGGTCGGGCCGGAACAGATGGGCGAGCTTTTCAAGGTGCTGGGTGTGGGGAGCCGGGATCATCCGGATCTGCCGGGCTTTGACTGAGCAGCATTGCCCGGGCCTGATAACAGGGCCTCATAACAGGGCTT
Organism: Aestuariispira insulae; assembly: GCF_003385955.1. GTDB lineage: Bacteria > Pseudomonadota > Alphaproteobacteria > UBA8366 > Aestuariispiraceae > Aestuariispira > Aestuariispira insulae. Next base: position 1,112,865 of record NZ_QRDW01000001.1, on the reverse strand, counting down.
GATCACACGCGGATGAATGGGCAGGCTGCTGGTGATAACCCAGACTTGAAAAGGCCGCTCTGATGACCGCAACCCATGCGCATTTTCTGACTGAAACCAACCTGCAGGAATGCGAAGGCGTTCGCCATGGGTTTTTCACCCGCAAAGGAGGCGTGAGCGAAGGCATTTACCAGGGCCTTAATTGCGGACCGGGTTCTGATGATGATCCGGACCATGTGCGGGAGAACCGCGCCCGTGTCGCCCGGGCGATGCAGGCGGACCCCGGTGATCTTGCCACTCTTTATCAAATTCATAGCGCGGATGTTGTTACTGTCGATACGGTCTGGGACCGCGTGGATGCGCCCAGGGCTGATGCCATGGTGACCGACAGGCCGGGTATTTTATTGGGAATCCTGACGGCTGACTGCGGGCCGCTGCTATTCGCCGACCGGAAGGCGGGTGTGGTGGGCGCAGCCCATGCGGGTTGGAAGGGCGCGCTGGGCGGGGTCGGTGGTGCCACCATTGACGCGATGGAGACGCTGGGCGCGGCGCGGGAGAATATTGTGGCCGTGCTGGGCCCCTGTATCGCGCAGGAGTCTTATGAGGTTGGGCCGGATTTCCCCCTGCCGTTTCTGGAACAGGATCCCGATAACGCCCGTTTTTTCAAATCGTCCTCCCGGGCGGGCCATCATATGTTTGACATGGCAGGCTATATTGTCAGCCGCCTTCAGGCGGATGGCATCGGTCAGGTTGAGGCTCTCAACCGGGATACCAGAGAGGCACCGGAACTGTTCTTCAGCTATCGCAGGACCACGCTGGCGGGCGAGCCGGATTATGGCCGGCAGATTTCAGCCATCATGTTGGAGGGATAGGTTATGGCCATTCATTTTACGGAATCGGAGCTGGCGGCCAGACGCGCGCGCGTATGCGAGCAGTTGGCAGCCGATGGCCTGGACGGGCTTTTGATCTTCCGCCAGGAAAGCATGTATTACCTGACCGGCTATGACACATTCGGTTATGTCTGGTTCCAATGTCTCTATTTGGGGACGGACGGCGAGTTCTTTCTGTTGACACGGGCGCCGGATCTGCGCCAGGCCCAACAGACCTCCGTTATCCAGGATATCCGTATCTGGGTCGATCGGCAGGGGGCTGATCCAGTGGCAGAGCTGAAGGATATGCTGGCGGACAAGGGGCTGTCCGGCAAATCAATCGGCATTGAGTGGGAGGCTTATGGCCTGACCGCCAATAACGGCCGCAGGTTGGAGGCGGCGCTGGATGGATTCGTCACTCTTAAGGATGCCTCTCACCTCATCAGTGGTTTCCGGCTGGTCAAGAGCGAGGCGGAACTGGCCTATGTGCGCCGCGCCGGTGAATTGAGTGATGCGGCGCTGGGTGAGGCGAAGCGTCTGGCCGGTGCCGGTGTTGATGAGGGGGATATCCTGGCGGCCATGCAGGGGGCGATATTTGCCGGGGGCGGGGATTATCCCGCCAACGAATTTATCATCGGCTCTGACCGTGATGCCTTGCTCTGCCGGTATAAAAGCGGCCGGCGGGTCTTGTCCGCGCAGGACCAACTGACCTTGGAATATGCCGGGGTCTACCGGCATTATCATGCGGCGGCCATGAATACCCTGATCATCGGTCAGCCGGACCCCGCCCATGAAGAGATGTTCCAGGTCGCCCATGACGCGTTACAGGGGTGCGAAGCGGCGTTGACGCCCGGCCGTCCGATCGGCGAGGTGTTTGATGCCCATGCCCGGATCCTCGATCATGCGGGCTATCAGAAACACCGGCTCAATGCCTGTGGTTATTCACAAGGCACCACATTCTCGCCAAACTGGATGGATTGGCCGATGTTGTATGAAGGCAATCCGGTTGTGGCGATGCCTGGCATGGTGTTTTTCATTCATATCATCATTGTGAATTCTGAAACCGGCCTGGCCCAGACGTTGGGGCGTACCTCTATTGTCGGGGACTTGAAATCCGAACCCGTTTGCCATAGCAATCCGGAATTGATCGTCAGATAGGAAACGGTTGCCATGCCGCATCTCATTCAATTATTCGCTATTATGTTGCTGGGGCTGTTGGTCGGCTGTGTCGTTCTTTTGTAATTGGCGGATTGTGGCACTGCTGTTGCTGGCGGTGTTGATGCAGTCGGGATGCGGTAAGCTTCCCAGGCCCTTTCAAACACAGGAACTAGAGGAAAAGCAGGCCAATAATCTTCTGGCCATTCGGTCCGGGCGAGGGGTTTTGGTGGCCGTGCCGGAAGGTGCGCCTGATGATCTCGTGGCCCAGGGGCTGGCGGAAGATCTAAAAGAGGGTTTGCACCGCCTGGATGTTCTGGCCAGCACCGATGCGGAAAAGGTTCATAATCTGATCCTGAGCGGTCTTTTGGACCATGATGGTCAGACCGTGCGCCTGGCCTGGGTTCTACGCGACTATAATGACATCACCCGTGGTAAAGGTGTGGTGGCGGCCAAGGCTGGTGATGCGGATTGGCGGCAGGGCCGCGAGGGCCTTCTGGAGGACTTGTCCGGTCAGGTGGCTGCCAAGGTGGCACAGATCTTAAAACCGGCCGCCTATGAGGCGGCCAGCAAGGCGGTTGAGGTTAAACAGGCGCGGGTCGCCGTGACCGAGGTTATTGGCGCGCCGGGTGATGGCAACTTGTCGCTGGCGCGCTCCCTGCGGCATCACCTGCGAACGGCGGGACTGCCCTTCACCGAGGATAGCGGCCAGGCCGCGGTGCATGTCTCAGGCATGGTTTCCCTGGAGCCGCTGGATGGTCGAACCGATGCGATCACGCTGACCTGGATTTTTTCCAAACCGGAAGGTGGAGAACTGGCCCGGATCAACCAGTCCAACCAGATCCCGCACGGTTCCCTGGACGGGCGCTGGGGCGATACGGCGTTCGAAGTGACTTCAGCCCTGGTAGCTGCGGTGCGCCAGACCTTGGTTATGCTGCATGAGCAATCCAGTCTTTCTCGATAACATCTGAAAATCAGTGAATGGCTGTCAAGTCAGCGCCGTTTTTCATTCATCCAATTGCGTAAGACGGCGGTGAACCGTTCCGGATGTTTGTCCAGCAGGCGGTGAATCTTCCGCCAGGTGGAGGCCTCCATCTTACCCTCGATGCCTTCCAGGGTGATGCGGCTGTCGGTTTCCTTGTTTTCCGGTCGGTCGGTCATGAGGTCACAGCCGGTGCCGGTTCAAAATGGGGTGATCCTGCATCCGGATCAGGGTGCAGCCATCATAGGCACTTTCCGGTGCGGCCAGATGCGGCCGGTGCTGCAATTGGAACTGGTTCAGGTATTTGTTTTCGTGGCCTTGGGGCCAGCGCAGCTCCCGCAGAAGATTCCTGCCCTCTTCAGACAGTTTTTGGGGTGCATTTTTTCTGCCCATGATCACCTCGTGGCATGCTGTGGACAATTATCGATAGTATCATATTTTTCTTGGGAAGTCTTATAGGTTGCCTGCTGGTGATGTGAGGGGCTTGTCCGTCCGCGGAGGCATGGCCTAGTCTCTGAAAAGCGTATGGCGCAAATATCGGTAATCAGGTGCAAGGTGATACAACATGTCTTCCGGACTGTCGGACCAAGAAATCAACGAATTCCTGAAGGATCATGGGGCGGAGCTTGGCCATCTGGATGCGGTGGTGGTTGATCTCAATGGCATCGTCCGGGGAAAGCGCTATCCCATGGACCAGGCGGCCAAGCTACTCTCGGAGGGGATGAATTATCCGACCGCCGCTTTCACTCTGGATGTGACCGGAGATTGCGCCGACCCGCTGGGCAACGGGTTTTCCGACGGCGATCCCGATGGAGTGGCGCTGCCGGTTCCTGGCACTTTGGGGGTCCTGGACGGAGCGCACGGGCGTTCAGGCATGGTTCTGATGACCTCCTTTCACCGCGATGGCCGGGTGAACCGCCTGGAACCCCGCCAGGTGGCGGCCGGTGCGTTGGAAAAATTCACGGAAAAAACCGGCATGACCCCGATGGTGGCGTTTGAGCTGGAATTTTTCCTGTTTGATGAAGAACGGGACGCGGAGGGCATGCCGCACCTGCCCGATATTCCGGGAGGGGCGGGTCGGAAATGGCTGCCGCAGGTGTATGACATCATGGAGTTGGACCGTTACCAGCCGTTTTTTTCCGATCTCTATCGTTCCTGCGAGGGGATGGGCATCCCGGCGACGGTGACGATCTGTGAATTTGCACCGGGCCAGTTCGAGGTCAACCTGGCCCATCACGCCGACGCGCTGGTGGCGGCAGACCAATGCAGCCTGTTTCGTCATCTGGTGAAAATGGTGGCACGGAAGCACGGGCTGCAGGCCAGCTTTCTCTCGAAACCTTTTATCGACCAGATCGGCAGCGGCATGCATCTGCATATCAGCCTGCCCGACGGCCAGGGGCGCAATCTTTTTGACCCCTCGGCCTTTCCGGAAACGGCCAAGGCATCCCTGGCCCATGCGGCGGGGGGCTTGCTCGATACCATGGCCGACGGCATGGGGATTTTTGCCCCCAACCTGAATGCATTCCGCCGGTTCCAGCCCAATGCCACGGCGCCGGTCGGGCGCAGTTGGGGCCATAACAACCGGTCGGTGGCGGTGCGGGTGCCGCTTTGTGAAGATTCGTCCATGCGGCTGGAACATCGCGTGGCCGGTGCTGATGCCAATCCCTATATGGTTCTGGCCGCAGTGTTGGCAGGAATCGATTATGGATTGGCCCATCAATGTGACCCTGGCGTGCCGGTTACGGGCAATGCCGGGGAAGCCACGGATACAGGCCTGCCGTTGAATTGGCGTGACGCGCTGGAAATCCTTGGCCAAAGCACCGTTATGAAAGAGTATCTGGGTGCCGATTACCTGCCGGTTTATTGCGCGATCAAGGAAGCGGAACGGGAAAAATTCATGGCGACCATCTCACGGCAGGAAATTGACTGGTATTTGTGATAAAAGTGATCGGTGAAACGATAAGATTAGCAATATGACAGATTCTTGACGGAATCGGTCCCAAGTCCGTTTACAGGGACAAAGACCCCTGTTATAGAAAGCGCGTTTCAAGGGTGCCGGAACTATCTTTGGCCCCTTAATATATTGAGATTGACCCTGATGTGAGGGGTCCACTTGCGATACAGCTACTATATAAAGAGCGGTCGAAATGAAAATCCTTTCCGGTAATGCAAACCAGCCGTTGGCAGAGGCCATTTCGGCCTATTTGAACGTACCCCTCACCAAAGCGGCGATCCGCCGGTTCTCCGATATGGAGATTTTCGTTGAGGTCCTGGAAAATGTCCGCGGCGAAGATGTCTTCATCGTTCAGCCGACCAGTTTCCCGACCAACGACAATCTGATGGAACTCTTGGTGATGATCGACGCGCTCAAGCGCGGCTCGGCCCGTCGGATCACCTGCGTGATGCCTTATTTCGGTTATGCCCGTCAGGACCGTAAAACCGGCCCGCGTACGCCGATCTCGGCCAAGTTGGTGGCGAACCTGCTGGAAACGGCCGGAGCGGACCGCGTGCTGACCATCGACCTGCATGCGGGTCAGATTCAGGGCTTCTTCGATATTCCAACCGACAATTTGTTCGCTTTGCCCGTCCTCTGCGAGGATTTCAAAAAGCATGTGAACAAGGATGACAAGCTGCTGGTGGTTTCCCCCGATGTGGGTGGTGTTGTCCGGGCGCGTGCCATGGCGAAACGCCTGGATGCGGATCTGGCAATCATCGATAAGCGCCGGGAACGTGCTGGTGTTTCGGAAGTGATGAACATCATTGGTGAGCCGGAAGGCCGACGTTGTGTGCTGGTTGACGACATTGTCGATTCCGGTGGCACGCTGTGCAATGCGGCGCAGGCCCTGATCGACAGTGGCGCAAGCTCTGTCAGCGCCTATATCAGCCACGGGGTGCTCTCCGGTGGCGCGGTTGCGCGGGTGGCTTCTTCCCCGCTTGAAATGCTGGTCACCACCGATTCCATCATGGCCACCGAGGCGATCCGGGTGTGCCAAAACATCCGTCAGGTTTCCATCGCGCCGCTGTTGGCGGAGGCGATTAAACGCATTTCGGAAGAAAAATCTGTTTCCTGCCTCTTTGAATAGGTGTATAGAGGCGCGCGAATTCGGTGAGAGGCTCTGATCTGAACAAGATCGGGGCCCTGCCGTTTTGATGAGGTGACACCCCTGGAGGTCACCTCGGTTTGATACCAAAATTAGGAGCTTAAAATGAGCGAAACTTCTACGATCCCCGCTAAACAGCGGGACCGGGCCGGTAAGGGGGCAGCTCGGGCCACGCGCCGTGAAGGCCTGGTTCCGTGCATTGTCTATGGTGCCAACAAAGAGCCGAACATGATTTCCATGGACCCGCGGGTCATTTGGAAAAGCCTGGAAAGCGGCCATTTCTTCTCCACCGTTTACACCATTGAGGTTGAAGGCGGTTCCAAGGAGCAGGTTCTGGCACGTGATGTTCAGTTCCACCCGGTCACCGACCAGCCGTTGCATGTGGACTTTGTCCGCGTTTCCGCGAAAACCCAGGTTCATGTGAATGTTCCGGTTGTTTTCGTGAATGAAGAAGACTGCGTTGGCGCGAAAGAAGGCGGCATCATCAACGTGATCCGTCACGAGCTGGAACTGGTCTGCTCCGCAGGCAACATCCCGGCCGAGATCGAATTTGATATGACCAAAATCGCCATCGGCGACACGGTTCGTATCTCCGATATCGAACTGCCGAAAGGCGTTGAGTCCGCGATCACCGACCGTGACCCGGTTGTTGTGAACGTTGTTCCGCCGAAGACGGCTTCTGCTGAAGCTTCTGAGGATGAAGAAGACGGTGCTGAAGAAGCTGCAGCTGAAGAAGCAGCTGAAGAGGCAACCGAGGAATAAAAAGTCAGATCGATGCTGTTGCTTGTCGGATTGGGCAATCCAGGCCCCAAATACGAAAAGAACCGGCATAATGTAGGCTTTATGGCGGTGGACGAGATTGTCCGCCGCCATTCCTTTGGCCCCTGGAAAGCGCGCTTTCAGGCGCTTGTCGCCGAGGGGCGGATCGGAACCGAAAAGGTTCTGGCGATCAAACCCACAACTTACATGAATGAATCAGGCCGCGCCGTTGGCGAAGCGATGCGCTTTTTTAAGCTCGAGCCGGCTGATGTCACCGTCATTTATGACGAGCTGGATGTGGCGGTGGGGAAAATCAAAACCAAACAGGGCGGCGGTCATGGCGGACATAACGGCCTGCGCTCGCTCGATGCCCATATTGGCAAGGATTATTGGCGGGTCCGGATTGGCATCGGCCATCCCGGCGACAAATCAAAGGTCCACAGCCATGTGCTGGGGGATTTTTCCAAGGCCGAATGGCCGACAATTGAAAACATGATTGATGCGGTTTCCAAAGCAATTCCGGATTTGCTGGTGGATGGCATGAGCCAGTTCATGTCGAAGATTGGCCTGATTTTGAAACCGCCGCAAAACCAGAAGCGTGAAAAAGCGGCAGCAGAACCGGATCAGGTGCCGGCGACAGCGAAAAAGCCGGCAGACAAAGCGGGCGGCGCAAAAGACATGTCTTCGGCCTTCGCAGCAGCCTTTGCCAAGGCGCGCGAAAAGCTGGATAAGTGATTAATGTTATTCCGGCCGGATGATCCGGGCCGATGCAGATAGGGAAAAGAGAAGATGGGTTTTAACTGTGGTATTGTCGGCCTGCCGAATGTGGGCAAATCCACCCTGTTCAATGCCTTGACCCAGACACAGGCGGCCGAGAGTGCGAACTATCCCTTCTGCACGATCGAGCCGAATACCGGTAAGGTTTCCGTGCCGGATCCGCGCCTGTTCAAGCTGGCCGAATTGGCGGGCTCGCAGAAGACTATCCCGACTCAGCTGGAATTTGTTGATATTGCCGGTCTGGTCAAAGGCGCGTCCAAAGGTGAAGGGCTGGGCAACCAGTTTCTCGGCAATATCCGTGAGGTCGATGCCATCTGCCATGTGCTGCGCTGTTTTGAAGATGGCGACATTACACATGTGGAAGGATCGGTGGATCCCATCCGGGACGCAGAGACCATCGAAACCGAATTAATGATTTCCGACATGGAAAGCCTGGAAAAACGCATTGCCAACATGGGCAAGCGTCTGCGCGGTGGTGATAAGGATGCCAAGGCAGAGATGGAGCTGATGGAAGCGGCTCTGAAACTGCTACAGGACGGCAAGCCTGCCCGGATGCTGGATGTCTCCGCAGAAGAGCGCCCGCGGTTCCGCAGCCTGCAATTGCTGACGTCCAAGCCGGTTCTCTATATCTGCAATGTTTCCGAAGATGATGCGGCCACCGGCAATGCGCTCTCTCAAAAGGTTGCTGAAATGGCAGCGGCCCAGGGTGCGGGCAGCGTTCATATCTCAGCCGCCATTGAAGCGGAAGTGGCGCAGTTGGAAGATGAAGAGGAAAAACAGGAATTCCTGGCCGATCTCGGTCTTGAAGAAACCGGCCTGGCCCGCGTGATCCGCGCCGGCTATGAGCTGCTGGACCAGATCACCTTCTTCACCGTCGGCCCGAAAGAAGCCCGGGCCTGGAATGTGAAGAAAGGGGCCAAGGCTCCACAGGCTGCGGGTGTTATCCACACGGATTTTGAGCGCGGCTTCATCGCGGCGGAAACGGCGGCCTATGACGATTATGCAGCGGCTGGCAGCGAAGCGGCGCTAAAGGATGCCGGCAAGATGCGTCTGGAAGGGCGTGACTATCTGGTCAAGGATGGGGACGTTTTCCACTTCCGTTTCAACGTTTAAGGGGCGGGCTGGATCAATCTTCCAGCCTTTCCATCCAATTTAGCATGGCGCGATCGTCCGGGAAGGGGGATTGCGCCATTGCTTTTTTCAGGTTTGCTTTTGCTGTTTCCGGCTTGTTCTGGCCCAGTTTAAACTTCCCCTGCCAGCCGGTGATCGTCATTTCAAAGGCCACAATGCCGCGCATCATGCCGGATAGGAAAACTTCCGGCAGGGTCTCGGTGGACCAAGGGGAAGCCTGGCCCGCTTCATATATGGCTGTCAGCTTATCCAGGATTTCCCTGCTCTGGCCGAGGGTATTGACGGGCTCCGGCCGGCCGGTGACATGGACGGAAAGATAGTTCCAGGTCGGGACCTGATTTCCCACACCGTACCAGGTCGGGGAGACATAGCCATGGGGACCATGGAAAATGGCGGTGCTGGGGGCGTCCGGAAAGATTTTCCAATGGGGATTGATCCGCGCCATATGACCCACCAGGCGATCCTGCCCATCCAGGATCATCGGCAGATGGGTGATCTGGACGGGTTCTTCCTGATCGGGGCTTGGTGTAACCAGGGTCGCGAAAGGATGATCGTGTATGACCTGCCGCAACAGATCCCGGTTTGGCTCGTTGAAATGCTTTGGTGTGTACATGATTTACCCTGATGCAAAAGGACGGCGATGCTAGACGCTGCATGGCGGCGGCAACAGAGCCAAACCGGTGCGATCCTTGACGGAAATGGCAGGGATGATCTTATCCGGCTGTTTTTTAAGACGTTTCGGCGCCTGGTTGTATGCCATGTTCCAGGAAGGTGGTGGCGACTTCTTCGGAAACAGCCGGGGCATAAAGGAACCCTTGGGCGATCTGACAGCCCATTTCCTTGAGGAGGGTCAGTTGTTCAAGCGTCTCCACCCCTTCGGCAACAGCATTGAGATCGGCATTTAGGGCCATCCCGATCACGGATCGGGTCAGGAAATCGGAGGTGGGATCCCCGGAGAGGGTTTTGATGAAGCTGCGGTCGATTTTAAGAGTTTTGAGCGGCAGTTTTGAGAGATAGGTGAGGCTGCCGTAACCGGTGCCGAAATCATCCACGGCCAGGTCGATTCCGGCCTCAACCAACCGGTCGATATTTCGGATGGTGATGGGATCATCATTGATCAGGCGGTTTTCCAGGATTTCAAACTCCAGATAGCCGAAAGGAAGCTCATAACGTTCCCGAAGATCGATCGCGGTATCAACAAACTGCTCCGATTGAATGAAGCGTGGCGGAATATTGACCGCGACGGAAAAGGGTTCAGGGGGCGAGAAGCGCTCGACCCACCGATGCAATGCGCCCATTGTTTCCTTCAGTGTCCAGAGGGTCAGCTCCTCCAAGAGGCCGCTATCTTCCGCCGCCTGGATCGTGGCGGGGGGCGGGATGGGGCTGCCATCCTCATCCCACCAGCGGATCAGGGCTTCGAAACCGCGGACTCGGTCGGTCTCGATACAGACCTTGGGCTGGTAATACATCTTGATCTGGCCCTCAGCCATCGCCTGTTCCAGGGTCCGCGCCAGTTTGAGCGCGGAATGGACCTGCAGCGAAGCGGGAAGCGAGGAATACGTCTCTTCTGATTGGGAAAAGACTTTGTCGACCATCAACATCAGGTCGTTGGCATCCTGGTGATAAGGGTGGTATTCGAACAGTTCCACCCTGGCTTTCGGCGCTATCTGGCCGGTGGATGTGGAGACGGGATCCAACAACTTTTCATTGATCAGGTCCATCAGGCCTTCTTCCACGGCGGTGCCGCCGGAAATTAGAAAGGCCAAAGTGTCGGGCCCGATCCGCCCGGCAACATAGCCATAGGCGGCAAGCTCTTTTTGGATGCGCGAACAAAGTTCGATCAAGACCAGATCCGCCGTCTGCACATTAAACCGCTGTTTCAGTGAGAATAAGAACGGCAATTGAATGGCAATCAGGTTGAATTGGCTGTTGGTATCCATCACCTCCCGCAGATTGGCCAGTTGGCGTTTGAAACTGTCGGAATCATAGAGGCTGGTGACCGGATCCAGGCCGGAGGTGACCCGGGCCAGCTGGCGACCGGCTTCGGTCTCTGGGGTCATGATCAATTCGGCACTGATGAAACCCGCCATTTCGCGCAGTTTCGTTTGGTCATTTTCATCAAATATTCTTGGTTTGGTGTCAATGATGCACAGGGTGCCGATGGGAAAACCGTCGATCGTGCTGAGAACAGCGCCGGCATAAAAGCGGATGTCTGGTGGCCCCAAGACCAGGGGATTGTCACAGAAACGGGGGTCTTCCAACGCATTCTCTACGATAAAAATCTGGGAAGGGGTCTTGATGGCATGATTGCAAAAGGAAACCTTCCGGGGCGTCTGCCGCGCTTCCAGCCCGCAATGGGCTTTGAACCATTGCCGGTCACTGTCAACCAGGGATACCAGAGCTATGGGGACTTGGAAGATCGTGCGTGCCAATTGAACGACCCGGTCAAAGCGGGCTTCTGCTGGGGTATCCAGAAGCTGGAGGTTATGAAGCGCTGAAACGCGCGCCTCTTCCCATATATCGTCATGGGTGATCATCTGTGTGATATCTGCCTGGCCGCTGTTAATAGGGGAGGATCTCTTCTTAACCCTTCACGGAAAAATGATTTCATGAAGAGATTAACTGGCGGTTAAGGCTTAGGGCTTTTCTTTGGAATCTTTCAAAAAAAAAGGTGAAGCCGACGGCTCCACCCCTTTTTTGATCATATTCCCGCCGGAAAAAGTGCGAGTTATCCCTGGCGTTCAATCATCAGTTTCTTGATCTCCGCAATCGCCTTGGCCGGGTTCAGGCCTTTCGGGCAGGTGTTGGAGCAGTTCATGATTGTATGGCAACGATACAGCCGGAACGGATCTTCCAGATTATCCAGGCGCTCACCGGTATATTCGTCGCGACTGTCCGCGATCCAGCGGTAAGCCTGCAGCAGGACGGCCGGGCCGAGATACCGGTCACCGTTCCACCAATAGCTGGGGCAGGATGTGGAGCAGCTGAAGCACAGGATGCATTCATAAAGCCCATCCAGCTTTTTGCGTTCCTCCGGCGATTGCAGGCGTTCCTGATCCGGCGGCGGCGGGGTCTGGGTTTTCATCCAGGGTTCGATCGAGGCCAGCTGGGCATAAGCCTTGTTCAAATCCGGGACCAGATCCTTCACCACTTCCATGTGGGGCAGTGGGTTGATCACAACATCGCTGCCCATGTCGGATATATATTTGGTGCAGGCGAGCGTGTTGGTGCCGCCCTTTTTGCCGTCGCCGATATTCATGGCGCAGGATCCGCAGATCCCTTCGCGGCAGGACCGGCGGAAGGTGAGGGTGGGATCAATCTCGTTTTTGATCTTGATCAGCGCATCCAGCACCATCGGACCGCATTCGTCCAGGTTGATCTCATAGGTATCCACCTGCGGGGTTTCCCCGGAATCCGGGCTCCAGCGGTAGATCTTGAAGGTTTTAACGTTCTTGCCCTCCGCTTTGGGCCATTTTTTGCCCTCACGGATTTTGGAATTTGCGGGCAGTCGGAATTCAGCCATTGTCCTTAAATCCTCTTCCCGATCCTTAATAGACGCGTGCCTTGGGCGGAACGCTCTGGACGTCATTGGTCATGGGCTGCATATGGACCGGACGTTTGTCCAGCTTCACATTGCCCTTCTCGTCACACCAGGCGATGGTGTGATGCATCCAGTTTTCATCATCCCGGTCCGGGTAATCATCACGGGCCTGGGCGCCGCGGGATTCCTTGCGGCTTTCCGCGCCAACGATGGTCACCATGGCCTGAGCCATCAGGTTCTCCAATTCCAGCGTTTCCACCAGATCAGAGTTCCAGATCATGGAGCGGTCGGAAACCTTGATGCTTTCCTTCTTCTCCCAGGTGGCTTTCAGCTTGGCGATGCCTTCATTCATGCTCTCGCCGGTCCGGAAGACCGCGCAATGCTGCTGCATGGCTTTCTGCATTTCCAGGCGCAGGGACGCCGTTGAATGTTCGCCGTCCGCATGACGCAACCGGTCCAGGCGTGCCAGGCATTCGTCGCCAGCCCCTTTCGGCAGTTCCGGCTGGGTGGCTCCAGCAGTCAGGCTATCCTTGCAGCGGATTGCCGCTGCACGGCCGAACACAACAAGATCCAGCAGGGAGTTGGAACCAAGGCGGTTTGCGCCATGGACCGACACACAGGCCGCTTCGCCAACCGCCATCAGACCAGGCACGACCGCATCCGGATCACCATCGCGCTTGGTCAAAACCTCGCCATGATAATTGGTCGGGATGCCACCCATATTGTAATGACAGGTCGGGATGACCGGGATCGGCTCCTTGGTTACATCAACACCGGCAAAGATCCGGGCGGACTCGGCGATGCCAGGCAGGCGTTCGTCGATCAGGCTGGGATCCAGATGTTCGATATGCAGATGGATATGATCGCCTTCCGCACCGACGCCACGGCCTTCGTTAATCTCCATGGTCATGGACCGGCTGACCACATCGCGGCTGGCCAGGTCTTTTGCAGAGGGCGCATAACGTTCCATGAAACGTTCGCCTTCCGAGTTGGTCAGATAACCACCTTCGCCGCGGACACCCTCGGTGATCAGGCAGCCCGCGCCATAGATGCCGGTCGGGTGGAACTGGACAAATTCCAGATCCTGGGCCGGCAGGCCGGCCCTCAACACCATGCCGCCACCGTCACCGGTGCAGGTATGGGCAGAGGTTGCCGAGAAATAGGCCCGGCCATAACCGCCGGTGGCCAGGATCACTTTCTGGGCGCGGAACCGGTGAATGGTGCCATCATCCAGATTCCAGGCCATGACGCCGACACAGGCACCTTCGTCATTCATGATCAGATCCAGCGCGAAATATTCGATATAGAATTCCGCCTGGTTTTTCAGAGCCTGCTGGTAAAGGGTGTGCAGCATGGCATGCCCGGTCCGGTCGGCTGCCGCGCAGGTGCGCTGGGCCGGGGGGCCTTCGCCAAACTGGGTGGTCATACCGCCAAACGGGCGCTGGTAAATCTTGCCCTCTTCGGTGCGGCTGAAGGGGACGCCGTAATGTTCCAGTTCAATGACGGCAGGAACGGCTTCGCGCACCATATATTCAATGGCATCCTGGTCGCCGAGCCAATCAGACCCTTTGATGGTGTCATACATATGCCAGCGCCAGTCATCCGGGCCCATATTGCCCAGTGAGGCGGAGATACCGCCCTGGGCGGCCACGGTATGGCTGCGGGTCGGAAAGACTTTGGTGATGCAGGCGGTCTTCAAGCCTGCTTCGGCAAGGCCAAAGGTCGCCCGCAGGCCGGCGCCACCGGCACCGACGACCACAACATCATAAGTGTGGTCAATGATGGAATAGGATTCGCTCATTATCTGTTATCCTCCGAAAGCAACCTTGAGAATCGCGAAGATCCCCGCAGTCGCCAGGATGAAGCAGCCGAATTTTGAACCGACCAGCAGGATCAGTTTGGCCGCGCCGCCATGAATATAGTCCTCGATCACGACCTGCAGGCCCAGATGGACATGCTGGAAGGTGGCTGCGACCAACAGGATCAGCAGCACAGCGTTGAAGGGATCGGCCGCCCAGGCGGCAAAGGCCGCATGATCGGCACCGGACATCCCGGCGATGGAAAAAATGAACCAGAGGGTCAGCGGCACCAGGGCGGCACCCGAAAGGCGCTGAAGCCACCAGTGGTGAACCCCTTCTTTGGCAGAGCCCAGGCCACGGACCTGGGCGAGCGGCGTTCTCAATGTCATGATATCTGCCTCCCGATCAGGATGAATAAGCCAGGACCCACACCAGCAGTGTCAGCACCACCGATGAGGCCAGCGAAATATGGCCGGACAGTTCAGCCGGCTTCAGCTCCAGCCAGCGACCGCTGTCCCACACCATGTGCCGGATACCGTTCGCCAGATGATAAAAGAGTGACCAGGTCCAGCCCAGCAGCATGATCTTGCCGATGATGGAAGCCGAGAAATCCTGTACGAGTGTAAACTCCGCCGCTCCGCCTGCCAGCGCCACCAGCCAGCACACCAGAAACAGTGCGCCGACCGACAAAGCAACGCCCGTGGCCCGATGCAGAATCGAGTAGGCCATCGTCCATTGCCAGCGATAGACTTGCAGATGCGGGGATAGAGGTCTGTTTTTTGCGCTCATGACCGCCCCTTAGATACGCAACAAGCGGATGTGTCCGCCATTAGTCCTTGTCCTTTACCATTTTCAACGCCGCCGGTTTTGATACCGGGGATACGAAAATGATCGCGAGATAGTTTTCCGCGCCGAAGCATTTCTTTTCTTAGCGTGTCGCAATTAGTGAATTACGCACCGCCTTTATGCAGTTTCCTAAACTACTCAATGCCCGTCGCGTGTAAAGGGCTTTTGTGTTGCACTGCAAGAAATAACTGCATTCACAGTAAAAAAAACTAAATTAGGGCTTTATACTCCTGTTTGGCATATAAATACTTGTGGATAATTCTGTGGAAAAGATGTGTGTCTGTTGTGTGGTAGTAAAAAAGTTTTGCACAGATTTTTGTATTTTTCGATTACTTTTGACTCGACTCCCGAAGCGATTCCGGTGAAAATTTCTGTTACAAGTTAAAGCCGAATTCAAAGTTATCATTCAATATAATTCCAGTATTACTGGGTTTTGAATGTGAATAGATGGCTTCGGTGGGTGGAAATACTGCTTTCTGCAGTGTTTTTACTCCAGGTTGGCGCTTTTGTTCAGATATGCCTTCAGGAACGAAGCGCGGGAAAGTTGCTCTGTCTTTGAGAGGATGTCCAAAGGTTCAAGTGGGATGGTTGCGTGTATTCACGGAGCAGGTTGGGCCTTTTGCTTTCACGATCGGTATAGCCAGACCGGTTTCTGATTGGATGGTTAGACCAGGGGTGTAGGGTGCTGGGTTGTAGGCGATCTCCCTCGTCTGTGTGGCCCGGATTTCCTGGATATTGTCGACATTGACACCGCTTTTCAGTCTTTAGGGCCAGGGATCCCCATATCCTGTGTGTCCGAATGCCGCTCCGCCCGGGTCGAGGTGCTTTGCCAGGGTGACCGGAATGCCCGGCTGAGTGCGCGAGACAGCCCTTTGACTTGTGCGAGGAACCAAAGCGTTCTTCATGAAGCGTCGGGAATGTCCCCAGGGTTGCCCGGGACATTTGGTTGCAAGACAGTCTCAACCCCTGTCATGCCGCCACCGACGCTTCATCTCGTTTTTTTTCAAGGGCGCAGGCATTCAAGCCCTAATCAGGCCATATTTTTCATGCTATCTTCACCGGATGAATGATTTATCCGGGTTTTCCACCTTTCCTGATCCGCTGCATCCGGATTTGATGCGATTTATTTCCTATTGGATTGAGAAATCCGCGGGACGGGACATGCCGTCGCGATCCGACATTGATCCCTTGGATATACCCGATCTGCTGCCGGGCATCTGCCTTCTGGATGTGGAGGCTCTTGACCGGCCCGCCTGCAAAGTGCGGTTCCGCCTGGCGGGAACCCGGATCCGCGATATGGTCGGCCATGATGTGACCGGCAAATTCATCGATGATGTATTTGACCCGCCGACAGTGGAAATGATGGCGGCAAATTACCAATGGATCGCAGAGCGGTTGGAACCGCATTATGACCGGCGCACCAAACAGCTTAGCGAGGTGACGACCGCCGTTTATGAACGGATTCTGGCGCCTCTCGGGGAAGAGGGCAAAAAGCCGGATATGTTTTTCGGCATGCATGTGGTCTCCATGCAAGGGGCTCAGCCCTTGAATGAGCCGCTGCCGGTGGGGTGAGCGCCCGGCTTATTCTGACTGGGCAGCAATCTCCGCCGCTTTCTCTGCCAGGGCCAGGACCCGCCTGGCATCTTCAACATGCAGCCGCTCGACCAGCTGGCCGTCCAGCAGGGTAACGCCCTGGCTTTTGGCTTCCGCTTCCGCGAAGGCGCTGATTACCCGCTTGGCGCGCTCAATATCGGCCGGGCTAGGGCCAAAGGTTTCATTGGCTGTGGCTATGGTTTTCGGATGGATCAGGCTCTTGCCGTCAAAGCCCCATTCCAAGCTCTGTTGGCAGATGGCGGCAAAGCCCGCATCATCGTTGAGATCCTCGAACGGCCCGTCGATGATGGCCAACCCATAGGCGCGGGCCACCACGATGCAATGGCCGAGACTGTAGAGATAGGGCAGGCGGTCGGCGGTTTTCAGGCAATGCAGTTCCTTGGTAAGATCGGCCGTTCCCAGTACTATGCCGCCCAACCGGTCGCTGGCACCGGCAATTTCCTCCGCGCGCAGGATCCCTTTCGGGGTTTCAATCATGAACCAAAGCTTCATGTGATCAGGCGCGCCAGCTTCCATCATCAGATCAAGGGCGGATCGCAGGGTTGCGGCATCTTCGGTTTTGGGCATCAAAAGAGCATCCGCGCCACAGGCCGCCATCTGCCGGATATCCTCCGCGCCATGATCCGTATCCAGATGATTGACCCGCACCATAATTTCCCGCGCACCGTAACCGCCTTCACCCAGGGCGGCCTTAATATTGTCGCGTGCTGCCTGTTTTTTGTCCGGCGTGACAGAATCCTCCAGATCCATGATCAGTATGTCGGCGGCCAGGCTGCGGCCCTTTTCCAGCGCGCGCGGATTGGAGCCGGGCATATAAAGGGCGGAGCGGCGGGGGCGGATGGCGGTGGTCATGCTCTGGTTCTCGATCGAATTCTTTTTCAATAATTTTCTGGCGGCAGGGCCTGCCCGGTTATACTTCTTCAATAATGTAAAATCCTATCCCGATTGGGAAAACAACCTCAAAAGCGTCATCATGTCGATCCTCTCCATTCAAAGTCACGTCAGTTATGGCCATGTGGGCAACTCCGCCGCCGTCTTTCCGCTCCAGCGTCTGGGGTTCGAGGTCTGGCCGGTCCATACGGTGATGTTTTCCAACCATGCGGGCTATGACAGTTTCAAGGGACCGGTTCTGGCACCCGATGATTTACGCGCGGTTCTATCCGGCATGGGCGAACGCGGATGCTTTGCCAAATGCCGGGCTGTATTGTCGGGATATCTGGGCTCCGCCGCGCTGGGGGAAGTGGTGTTGGAAGCGGTGCAGAGGGCCCGGGCGGAAAACCCCAACACCCTTTATTGCTGTGATCCGGTGATGGGGGATGTGGGCAAGGATGTTTATGTCAAAAAAACCATTCCGTCCTTTATTGAAGAAAAGCTGTTGCCGGAGGCGGATCTATTAACGCCCAACCAATTTGAGTTGGAATTACTGTCCGGACATAAAGTAAAAGATCTGAATAGTTCCATCGCGGCGGCGCGTGATCTTGTTGCGCGCGGGGTGACGGCCCTTCTGGTGACCAGCCTGGAGCGCGACGATCTGCCGGCGGGCCAGATTGAGATGCTGGCGGTTTCCGGTGACGAAGCCTGGCTGGTTAACACGCCGCGCCTGGATTTCCCCATTATGCCCAATGGCGCGGGTGACATTTGCGCGGCGCTTTTCACCGGTCATTTCCTGAAAAACCGCGATTTGAAACGGGCTCTGGAGCAGACCACAGCCACGGTTTACGGGCTGTTCGAAGCCAGCTGGCAGCGGGGCGAGCGTGAGTTGGCCCTGATCGAGGCTCAGGATGAAATCATCCGGCCCAGCCATCCATTTGACGCGCGTTCTGTGTGAAACCTGAAAAGTTATCCACAGGCTGTTGTGGAAACAGCATGGAAAACAGGTGTGTAATTTCACGCGCACCACATGTAAATCAAGATCTGGTGAATGTAATCGGCGGAAGGACTCTATATATAGCGTCTGAAATTTAAGTTATTGACGGCGAATCCGTGGTGAATCATGATTCTTTTACTAACCCTGGCAAACTAAAAATAAGTAGAATCATGAAACAACTTCCGACTAATGAAATTTTAGTTGGCGACTGCATAGAATTAATGAATCAGTTGCCCGAAAATTCTGTTGACGTTGTCTTTGCGGACCCGCCCTACAATCTTCAGCTGCGCGGCGACCTGCACCGTCCGAACAATTCCAAAGTGGACGCGGTGGATGACGCCTGGGACCAATTCGATGATTTTGCTGCCTACGACCAGTTTACGAAGGCCTGGATGTCGGCAGCACGGCGCATTTTGAAACCCAACGGCACCATCTGGGTGATCGGCAGCTACCATAATATCTTCCGTGTGGGGAACGAGCTGCAGAACCAGGGCTTCTGGCTGTTGAATGATGTGGTATGGGTCAAGACCAACCCGATGCCCAATTTCAAGGGCAAGCGTTTCACCAACGCCCATGAGACCCTGATCTGGGCCTCAAAAACGGAAAAGAGCAAATATACCTTTAATTATGAAGCCATGAAGGCCAGCAATGACGATCTGCAGATGCGCTCCGACTGGGTGCTGCCGATCTGCACCGGTCATGAGCGTCTGAAGGGCGAGGACGGGCAAAAGGTCCACCCGACCCAGAAGCCGGAAAGCCTTTTGTTCCGGGTGCTGTTGTCGTCCACCAATCCGGGAGATGTGGTTCTCGATCCTTTCTCCGGCACCGGTACGACCGCGGCGGTCGCCAAGCGCCTGGGCCGGAAATTCATCGGCCTTGAGCGGGATGAAACCTATGCGGCGGCAAGCCGTGAGCGCCTGCGTCAGATCACCGACCTGGCAGATAAGGAAGCCTTGCAGGTGATGCAGTCCAAACGCAAGGAACCGCGCGTTCCCTTCGGCCGCCTGATTGAAGAAGGCCTGTTGCATCCGGGCGACAAACTGGTCAGCCCGTGCAAGAAATATGTCGCCAAGGTGCGTGCCGACGGTACCATCATGACGCCGAAACATACCGGCTCAATCCATCAGGTGGGCGCTGCGATTCAGAACGCGCCCAGCTGCAATGGCTGGACCTATTGGAATCTGCAGTCCGATGGTAAGCGCAAGGTGCCGATTGACTTGCTGCGCCAGAAGATCCGGTCCGACATGCAGCCGCGCATGCAGTAACCGGATGGTTCTTATGGGATGAGTTTTCAGGGGCGGCCCGCCGGCATACGGGCCGCCCTTGTCATATTCATGGGGGGATAAGACGTGAAAATACTTCTGACCGGTGCCAATGGCTTTATTGGCGGTCATATCCTATCGGCATTGCGAGTGGCAGGCCATGAGGTTGTTGCGGCTGTGCGCAACCCCGACCGTTTCCCGAGGCTGGAAAAAGTAACTGTGATCCGGGCTGATATGAACCGGGATGTTTCCCCCGCTGACTGGGCCGGGCGATTGGACGGGGTTGACGCGGTGATCAACTGCGCAGGCATCCTGCAACAGCGTCACGGCCAATCGATCTGGGCCATCCACCGGGATGCGCCGGTGGCGCTGTTCAAAGCATGCGACGAAGCCGGTATTGGTAAGGTGATCCAGATATCGGCCATCGGCACAGAGGCCGCCACCGATTATGCCGCCAGCAAAAAGGCAGCGGATGATTATCTTCAGGCCGGTTCACAAAACTGGGTCATCCTGCGCCCGTCCCTGGTTTATGCGCAAGGGTCCTATGGTGGCACCAGCATGTTGCGCGCTCTGGCGGTTATGCCTTTTTTCGTGCCGGTCATTGGCAGCGGTGAGCAATGTTTCACACCAATCCATGCCGATGACCTGGCCCGCCTTGTGGTGCAGGCGCTTGAAACCGATGGTCTGGACAGGCGGATCATTGAACCCTGTGGTCCGGAGAATATTGAATTGGCCGATCTGGTCATGCGCCTGCGCCGGTGGCTGGGCATCCGTGGCGGCCATATTCTGCGTGTGCCGCGATGGCTGGTCGGCCTTGGTGCCTGGTTTGGTGACAGGGTCGGTGTCGGGCCGCTGACCAGCACCTCTCTGGCGCAGCTGGATTTCGGTACTGATGCGGACCCCAGAGCTTTCCGCGAGACCATCGGTTGGGAAGGCCGGCGCCTGGATGATGCGCTGGCCCAAAACCCGGCCCAGGTGCAGGATCGCCTTCATGCGAGGCTTTATAATCTGCGGCCCTTGGTCTGGATTTCGCTTATTGTGCTTTGGCTTTGGTCCGGCATGCTCGGTTTCCTGACGGATGACGCTTTCGTGGCCCGCTATGGCGATGCATTGGGCCTGGGCGCGGAAATTATCCCCTGGGTGGGCCCGGTGACGGGCCTGTGGGACCTGGTGTTGGCTGGATTGGTTCTGGCCCGATATAAAGTGGTCCGGACCGGCGCGCTGCAATTGGCGACAATCGCTGCCTATACCGCCGGGATCACCTTTGCCCAGCCGGATATCTGGCTGGATCCTTTCGGGTCCTTGCTGAAAAACATTCCGATCCTGGTTTTGATCCTGATCTGGATGGTGTTGGAGGATGAACGCTGATGGATCTTTATCTGATCGCGAAATGGGCCCATATCCTGAGCAGCACGATTCTGTTTGGCACCGGGCTTGGCACGGCACTTCACATGTGGCTGACCCATCTGACCGGGAACGAAAAGGCGATTGCGGTGACCGCGCGCAACGTGGTCCGGGCGGATTGGTGGTTCACCACGCCCAGCGGCATCTTTCAGCCGCTCTCAGGCGCAGTGCTGATCTGGCAGGCGGGTTATGATTGGAATGAGGGTTGGTTGCTGGCGACCTATGGCCTTTATCTATTGGCGCTTTGTTGCTGGTTGCCGGTGGTCTGGCTGCAACTTCGGGCCTGCCGCATGGCAGAACGGGCCGTTGTCGAAGGCCAGCCGTTGCCAGAGGCCTATTTCCGCTATATGCGTCGCTGGTTCTGGCTGGGATGGCCGGCCTTTATCGCGCTGATCACAATTTTTTATCTCATGGTGGCCCGGCCCGGCTGACTTTTGTCAGTTCGTATCAGGCGATCCGGGCGGCGGTATCCGGGGCCATTGCCCCGGAGAGATAAAACACCACAGATGATCCCTGGCCCAATGTGCTGTAGAATTCCAGGCGGCCGCCATGGAGCGTGCAGAGCGCGCGGGCCAGCGGCAGGCCCAGCCCGGTGCCGGTACCCTGTTGGCTGACCATGGGGTTCTTCACCTGGCCGAAGGGTTCGAAGATGGTTTCGATATCCTTGGGACTGACCCCGATGCCGCTATCACAAATCTCAACCCTTAGGCCGCCATCCGCCTGCATGTCGGCATGGACCGATATGGTGCCGCCCGCCGGGGTGAATTTCACTGCGTTTGATAGCAGGTTCAGCAGCACCTGGCGTATCTTGCGTTCGTCCGCCTGCAACAGGATGCAGTCATGGCTGACATTGCGGGCAATGCTCAGCTGGCCGGCGGTGGCTTGTGGGGTCACCATCTGTATCGTGGTGTCGATCAGCGCGATGATATCGATTTCCTCCAATTCCAGCTCTTCATGGCCGGATTCTATTTTGGACAGATCCAGGATATCGTTGATCAAGGCCAACATATGTTTGCCACTGTTGTGGATGTCGTTTGAATAGCTGACATATTTTTCATTCATCGGGCCGAAATACTGGCTGCCCAGCACTTCTGAGAAACCGATGATCGCATTGAGCGGCGTTCTGATTTCATGGCTCATATTGGCCAGAAATTTGGATTTCAGCGCATTGGCGGTTTCCGCCTTGTCGAGCAGATGAAGCTGTTTATGGGAATGGTCCTCCAGCACATCCAGCATGCTGTTGAACTCCTGTTCCAGCTCGTTAAGCTCGCGCGCTGTAAAGATATCATTCAAACGAACCCGGCGACCGGGGTTGCCTTCCTTGACCTGTTTGACAATGGCCAGGAAGCGAGAGATCGGCCGGGTTAGAAAAGATGCGAGGATCCAGCTTGCAAATAACGCCAGCAAGGCGCCCCACAAAATCACCAGAAGGCTGTCCCAGCGGACCGAGTTTGCTTCTTCAACAAGCTCGGAAAACGGCTGTGGAATCATCACGCCCCAGCCGGGGCCTGCAACAGAGGTGAATCCCGCGATCATGTCTCCTTTGAGGGCGGGGGAATAGAATTGCGCGACCCCGGTCTGGCCCTTCATCATATGTCTGACCGGTTCGATCTGATTGATATTGCGGGCGGAAAGCCGCCAACTTTCCAGCGGGTGGGCCAGGATCGCGCCGGTTTGGTCAACAATGGCTGCATGTCCTTTTTTGCCAAAGGAAACGGATTTGCCTAACTGGGTAAAATAATCCGTTGTCAAAGTGCCGATCGCCAACAGGTCACCATATCGGCGCAGCGCATAAAGGACAGGCTCGCCGGAGGCGGCCAGGATCACACCTGTCATTCGGGTTGCATCAGCGCGGGTTTGTGCGATTTCGACCGCGATGCGATTGAGCTCGGTTTGATCCGGACAAGCGCGTCCCGGCTGGAGCAAGGCTTGGGAAACAGCCCCCGATCCCGGATCAATCAGGCAGACAGATTGATAATGCAGGCCGGCTAATAAGGGGACCGAACCGTCAATCTCATTGCCGGAAACCATATTGCCGGAGACGAACTCAAAACCGATCCTGAGATCCTTGTGATAGCGTTCCAGCGCGGTTCCCAGATTGCGCGCAATCACCAGATGGCGTTCCGAGACCTCGGCGATGGCATTATCGAGCGCGCGCGAATGCGGCCACAGTGTGAAAATGGCAATAGGGATGAAGGTGACCACCACCACAACGATGAAGACCAGATTCCGATAACTGAACATATATTTTACGGTACCCCGCTGACACCTTGCCGAGAATGCACCCTTCAGGCCTTTAAAAAAGTCCGACCTGCCTACCCTGGTATGCCCTCGGCGCGGGGCGGAGTGTCTCTATGAATGCTATCGGAGTCAAGCGGAAGCGGGTTTTCCGGCGTTTTCAATCATGGCGGAAAACCGGGGAAAGAAACGGCCCCGGCAGATAACTGACAGGGCCGTATGGCAAATATCCATTGTCAGGCTTTTGCAGCCTCTTCCGGTGGAACAAATATTTCCGGTGTATCCGCGCCCTCTGGCATGCTTTCGAGATAGATTGACTGGCTCGGGAAGGCAAAGCCGCTGCCGGCACCTTCGACCACTTCCTTAATGTCACAGGCCAGTCTTTCCTTGATTTCCAGCCATTCCCCCCAATTGGTGGTCTTGGTGAAGCAATAGAGCATGATGTCGATCGAGGAGGCGGCGAATTTATCGATCCGGACAAAGGAAGATACTTCCGGCGGCTGCGCAAAATCCGGATTGTCGGTGATCAGCGCGTCAATACCGTCGCGAATCTGATGCAACTGTTCCACGGTGGTGCGGTATTCAACCCCGATCATCCAATAGATTCGCCGATGGGTCATGGCAGAGAAATTGGTGACGGCATTGTCGGCCAATTTGGTGTTGGGGACAAAGACCGGCGCCTTATCGAACTGACGGATCCTGGTGGACCGGAAACCGATGCTTTCCACGGTGCCCTCAACCACGCCGTCGACCCGGACCCAATCACCGACGCCAAAGCGGTTTTCCGCAATGACCAGAATGCCGGCAATCAAATTCTTGAACAGGTCCTGCGCCCCAAGGGCGACCGCCACACCGAACAGGCCAAGACCGGCAATCAGGGCGCCGACATTGACCCCCCAGATCTCCAGGACGGTGGCACCGCCGATGATCACAACAATCACTTTCAGCGTTTTGCCAAGCCAGTCGACGAGGGCGGGGGGAAAGACCTGATCCAATTTTTCCAGCATGTAGGAAAATTCGTTACAGGCACGGAAAAGGGTCCAGAACAGCGTGAAAACGACCAGGGTGCGGATCAGATTGTTGGCGATAATCGACATATCGCCTTCCAATTGCAGATATTCGAAAGACAGAAAAAGGCCGAACACAATCGGCACGAGACGGATCGGGTTTTTCAGCGCCCGGATAATCCGGTCATCCGCTTCTGTCTTTGTCTTGGCCGTGAGCCTGGCGATTCGGTTCAGGACAAGTCGGGAGAAGATACGCCGGATGAATAGGAAAGCCAGGAAAATGCCGATGGCGGTAAAGACCCGGCCAAAATCAAATCCCATAAATCCATGTTGCCAGACATCAACGACAATGTCCCAAAATGCTATCAAATGTTCCACCGATACCCCCGGATACCCCGATTAGTCCGAATTTTCGCCATTCTTTCTGCTGCCGCCCTGTTTGGCAAGCAGGCGTACTTTTTTCATCACCGTCGGCAGGGCGAGACTGTCCAGTTTCTCTTCCGCCGCCCAGAAAAACTGGTCTTCCATCTGGTTGGGCAGGTGGCTTTCGGCCAGGGTTGCCGTTGCCACCGACAGTTCCAAGTGAAAATGGGTAAAGGTATGTTTCACATGCCCTTCAAGGAGAGTGGGTGCAAGATGGGGCAGCGGTGGCTGGGGCAGCGGCTGATCCTCTTCCTGCCAGGGACTGCCTGGAAAGCCAGTCATGCCGCCCAACAGGCCTTTTTCCGGCCGCTTCTCCAACAGGACGTGGCCATCGGCGCGCTCAATCCAAAAACAGGTCCCGCGTCTGGTGGGTTTGTTTTTTTTCGGGGCCTTGCGAGGCAGGCTTTCCGCCTCCATCCGTCCCAGGCAAAGATCCAATGCCGGGCATAGTGTACATTTCGGTGATCTGGGGGTGCAGACGGTCGCGCCCAGATCCATCAGGGATTGGGCATAATCACCGGGGCGCAATTCCGGGGTGCAGCTTTTGGCCAGCTGATAGTGCTGTTCCCGCTCTTTCGGGATTTCCGCATGACAGGCAAACAGCCTTGCCATGACCCGCTCTATGTTG
This sequence comes from Aestuariispira insulae, assembly GCF_003385955.1. Classification (GTDB taxonomy): domain Bacteria; phylum Pseudomonadota; class Alphaproteobacteria; order UBA8366; family Aestuariispiraceae; genus Aestuariispira; species Aestuariispira insulae. The sequence continues at coordinate 1,087,483 of NZ_QRDW01000001.1, read as the reverse complement.
CCGTCGACCACGGTTGCCGGTTCTTCAAAGGCGATGGAGGCGACGGCGGCGGCGGTATAACGCCCGATCCCTGGCAGTTTTATCAGCTCCGCTTCGGTCTCGGGAAAACGGCCACTATGCTCGTTGGCGACAGTTTGTGCGCATTTATGGAGGTTCCTGGCCCGGGCGTAATAGCCAAGTCCGGCCCAGGCGGCCAGAATATCATCCAGCGGCGCGGCGGCCATTTCGCGCACATCAGGCCAGAGGGACAGAAATTTCCGGTAATAATCCCGGACCGTGGCAACGGTTGTCTGCTGCAGCATGATCTCGCTCAGCCAGACATGGTAGGGATCGGGACGTATGCCGGGTTCCGCGCGCCAGGGCAGGCTGCGCCGGTGCTGGTCATACCAATCCAGCATGCGGGTCGCGAGATGGGATTCGATTTGCTTAATTGCCGTCATGCTGATTTACATATAGGGACTTCTATTCTTCGAAAAGAGTTCTTGTCATGGCGGCAGCCAGAAAACCCGGATCTTCGCAAAAAGGCCAGAAACAGCGCCGTGGCGGGGGCATGAAAACCATTGGTTCAATGATTCCGGGGCTGACACGCCGGGCGCTGGGCAAGCATGGGTTTGCGCATACATCCGTGATCACGGATTGGGAAAAAATTGTCGGCCAGGGGCTGGCGGATCAGTCCCAGCCGGTGCGCCTTGTCTTTCCGAAAGGGCAGCGGATGGGGGGGACGCTCTATGTCCGTGTGACCGGGCCGCTGGCCACAGAAATGCAGCATATGGAGCCGGTCGTTCTGGACCGGATCAACGGCCATTTCGGATATGGGGCGGTTTCAAAAATCAAATTGATCCAGGCACCGATTCGCAAAGACGAGGTGAAATTGCCGCCGCGGCGCCGAAATCTGCCACCGGCCTCAAAAACCGACCTCAAAGTCCTTGACGAAGAGCTTGGGGATGTGGAAGACCCTGAATTCCGTGAGATTTTGCGACGTCTGGGGGAAAGTGTCCTGCGCCGCAAAAAAGCCACAAAGGATGGTCATTAACTTCAAATGTAGTGGCAATCCTTGACTCTCTGAAAGCCTACCCAGCAAACTTTTATCCAGAACCTCAAAATGGGGACTATTATGCGACGTATCTTGTCTGTTCTGTTTTTCTGTCTGATCGGTGCCATGGCACAGGCTCAGGAAACCGAAACGCCTCTGGCGGTGCCGGGTGACCGGGTTTTGGGGGATCCCAATGCGCCGGTGACGATAATGGAATTTTCGTCGCTGACATGCCCGCATTGTGCAAGTTTCCATAAAAACACGCTGCCCCTGCTGAAAGAGAAATATATCGACACCGGCAAGGTAAAGCTTGTTTACAAGGATTATCCCATCGGTGGCAAAGCTCTGCGGGCGGCCATGTTGGCGCGCTGTGTGGCACCGAGCCGCTATTTCCAGTTCCTGGACGTCCTTTTCAAACAGCAGGAAAGCTGGGCATGGGAAGAAAATCCGGATGCTTATCTGATTAAGCTTGGAAAACTGGCCGGGGTCAGTGAAAGCAAATTTGCCGCCTGTGTGGATGACAAGGCTGTTCGCGATGGGGTGCTGAAATCCTATGTTGAAGGCAGCCGGGTTTACAAAGTGGATGCAACCCCGTCCTTCATCATCAACGGCGAAGACAAGATTTCCGGTGCCGAAGGCATTGAGGCCTTTGACGAGATCTTGGAAAAATACTTGGAAGAGTAAACCGCAACCACATATGGGACGCCCGTGCAGTTCAAAAAGCTGAAGGTTTCCGGATTTAAATCCTTTGCAGATCAGAGCGAGCTTCTGATCGATCCGGGACTCACGGGCGTCGTCGGGCCGAACGGCTGCGGCAAATCCAATGTGATTGAAAGCCTGCGTTGGGTAATGGGGGAAACCTCTGCCAAGCGCATGCGTGGCAAGGATATGGATGATGTCATCTTTGGCGGATCCTCTAACCGGCCCGCGCGCAACCTGGCCGAAGTGTCAGTGGTCCTCGACAATGGCGACCGGACTGCGCCACCCGCCTTCAATGATGCCGATGAATTGGAAATCACCCGCCGGATCGAACGGGGCCGGGGCTCGGCCTACCGGATCAACGGCCGGGATGTCAGGGCGCGCGACGTGCAATTGCTGTTTGCCGACATGGCCAGCGGCGCCAACTCAACCGCCATTGTCAGCCAGGGGCGCGTCGGGGCCCTGATTGGTGCGAAACCGGCGGAACGCCGAACCCTGTTGGAAGAGGCCGCCGGCATCCGTGGCCTGCATTCCAGGCGCCATGAGGCGGAATTGCGCCTGCGCGCCGCGGAAACCAACCTGGAGCGGCTGGAAGATGTGATCCGGGCGCTGGATACCCAGAATCAGGGCCTGCAGCGCCAGGCCAGGCAAGCCAACCGCTATCGCCGTCTCTCTGAACAGATTCGTCGATTTGATGCGATCCTGCTGCATCAGCGCTGGCAAGAGGCAAAAGAAGCGCTGGCACAGGCAGGCACTGCGCTTGGTGAAGTGGAAGGCATCGTCGAGGAGCGCACCCGGGTCGTGGCCAGTGGCTCTGCCGCTCAGGTGAAAACATCAGAAATCCTCCCTGAAATGCGCCGGGCCGAAGCGGAAGCCGCGGCGGAGTTGCAGCGGCTGATGCTGGCCGAGCGCGAGCTGACCAACGAAGAAAGCCGTATCCAGCAGGCCAAACTGGATCTGGAAAACCGGCTGCGCCAGATGGCAATGGATAGGGAACGCGAACAGGCGCTGGCCCATGATGCGGCCATTGCCCTGGAACGTCTGGTGGCGGAACGCGAGGACCTGGCGGCCAACCAGGACAGTCAGCAGGATATGGTTGAGGAATTGCGCGAGCAGATGCAAACCGCATCCGAGGAGGTGGCGACCCGGGAAGAGGAATTGAACCGGCTGACCGAAGAGGTGGCGGGCCTGGAGGCTCAGCGCACCGCCTATCAGCGCCAGGCTGAACAGGCGGTTTCGCGGATGGAGCGCCTACAGGCGCGGCTGGCGGAGCTGGCCGAAGAGAAGCAGGGGCTGGCTGCCGATATGGATGCGGTATCCGAATTGGAGATCGCCGAAGAGGCGGTGGCCGCAGCGGAAGAAGCCCTGGCCCATGTTCAGGCGCAGCTGGATGAAATGGAGGAAGCGCATAGCCAGGCGGCAGCAGCGGAAAAACAGGCGCGTATAACCTTCCAGCAGGTGGAAAATGCTTCGCGGGTCAATGCCGAGCGTCAAACCCGGGCGGCAAGGGACCAGTTCCGGGTCAATGAAGAACGTATCCGCGAGGAAATCCGGGCGGTGGAAAACCAATATTCCGCCCTGGCTGCGGAAGAAAAAGCCCTGGCAGCCTTGGTAGAAGGGGCCGACCTCACCAGCAATAGCCCGATCACGGATATTCTGGATGTGGAGCCTGGTTATGAAAAAGCGCTGGGTGTGGCGCTGGGGGATGATCTGACGGCGTCGATGGATGCGGCTGATCCCATGTATTGGACCGAACTGCCGCCGCAAAATGGGGCGATGGGGCTGCCCAAGGGGGCTGAGCCGCTGACGAAATTTGTCCATGGCCCGGCGGCGCTGAACCGGAGGCTGGCCCAGATCGGGGTGGTGGCCGGCGCGAAAGAGGCAGCAAAACTGCAGGGCGATCTGGGCCAGGGCCAGCGTTTGGTCAGCCGGGATGGCGGCCTGTGGCGCTGGGATGGGTTTGTCATTCAGGAAGGTGCGCCAACCAGTGCGGCCCAGCGACTGGAACAGCAGAACCGGCTGAGTGAGTTGAGACTGGAGCTTGGCGCGGCGGCGGAGGGCCTGGAACAGAAAAAGGCTAGTGCGGAAGAAGAGCTTGAAGGTTTGAAGGCGGAAATGGAAAACCGCCAGGAAGAGATCCGCCTGCAGGCTGAAGCCGAAGTTGAGGAGGCGCAGCAAGCATTTCAGGCTGCCGGCGAGGTTGAGGCCGCCTCCGAAGAAGGGCTGCGCGAGATCCGCCTGCGCCAGCAGGAAAGCTTTGCCAAGGTGAATGAAGCCCGTCAGGCCTATTCCGCCCTTGCCAGCCGGGCGGCGGCGGCAAAGTCCCGGGTGGTCGCGGTGGAGGAAAATACCGAGCGCACTAAGGCGGAGATCGAGGAAACCGAGGAACAGGCAGTATCCGCACGAGAAGGGCTGGAAGGGTTGGAAGATACCCAGGCGGCCTGGGACCGGTTGAATCAGCTGCGCGCCAATCTGGCAGAATTGCGTACCATCGAGGTGGAGCGGCGCAGCGCCTATGACAGGGTACACCGGGAGGCGGAAACCCGCCAGATGCGCCTGAGTGCCATTGAGGTTGAAGAGCAATCCTGGCGCGACCGGGCCGGGGGCGCGGGGAACCGCACAGAAGAACTGAGCCAGCGCATGGAAGAGGCGGCGGAGGAAAAGGAACGGCTGGAGGCGCGGCCCGAGGAAATCGCCGAACAGCGCATGGTGCTACTGGATGCGATCCAGGAAGCGGAGGTGAAGCGCAACACGGTTGCCGACAAATTGTCGGAGGCGGAACGCACCCAGATGGATGCGGACCGGGCGCTGAAAGATGCCGAGCATCTGCTGGCGGAGGCCCGGGAATTGCGCGTGCGCCGCCAGGCCGAGGTGGAACAGGCCCAGCAGGCCGCCGACAATGTGACCGAGCGGATCAAGGAAAAGCTGGGCTGTTTTCCGAAGGATGTTTTGCACGAAGGCGGCATAGAGGAAGGCGAGGAACTGCCGCCCAAGGGCGAGGTGGAAGCGAGGCTGGAACGCCTGTCCCGCGAGCGGGAGAATATGGGGGCGGTCAACCTGCGTGCCGAACAGGAAGCGGCCGAGCTGGAAGAGAAAATCACCTCGATGAATACCGAGCGGGATGACCTGATCAACGCGATCCAGCGCCTGCGCCAGGGCATTTCGGCGCTCAATCGTGAAGGGCGCGAACGCCTGTTGAAGGCGTTTGAGGAAGTGAACGAGCATTTCAAGGAATTGTTCGTGAAACTGTTCGGCGGCGGCGAGGCGGAATTGAAGCTGACCGAGGCGGAGGATCCGCTGCAGGCGGGGCTGGAGATCATGGCATCCCCGCCGGGCAAGCGCATGCAGATCATGTCGCTGCTCTCTGGCGGGGAGCAGGCGCTGACCGCGCTGTCCCTCCTCTTTGCGGTCTTTCTGACCAATCCGGCCCCGATCTGCGTGCTCGATGAGGTGGATGCGCCGCTGGATGACGCCAATGTGGATCGCTTCTGCCGCATGCTGGAAGAAATGTCCAATGCCGGCACCACAAGGTTCCTGGTGGTCACTCATCATCGCATGACCATGGCACGCGTTGACCGCCTGTTCGGTGTCACCATGGCCGAACGCGGCGTCAGCCAGCTGGTTTCGGTCGATCTCAGGCAGGCTGTGGCCTTCCGGGACGCGGGTTAACGTTTTATTGTCCGGCAAGCGGAGTTCCGTTGCCCTGGATCCCGGGCAGTAAGCAACGTTGCCGGAAATAAAAATCAATGGATGGGTTCAGTCGCCGTCACGGCTCCAAACAATCCATACGCTCTTTGGCCAGCTTGCCGAACCCTTTTAGGTCGAAGGTGAAGTCATGGGGTTGGTCCTTGTCATCGACCACCTGGACCTTGGCAAAGCTGCCTTCCATGAATTCCTCCACCAATGAATGATGGATGGCATCGACCCAGCCGCGAAAAGCGAGGGAAACCAGGCCTGTCTGCTGGTCGATGAATTCCGGTGCGACCCCGAAGCGCTCGTTGTAAATCTCGGTGTGGCGGACATAAAAAGTGCCGCGTTTGGGATCGTTTTCCACCAGGAAATAATGCCAATAAACATCGTTGTCATCGATCTGGTAGAAAAATTTGAAGGGTAGGGAAAGCTCGGCCAGCGGTTCCAGGTTGTTGAAGATGATTCGCGGCACCGAATTGGTCGGATTGCACTGGAAATGCAGCTGCGCGCGCTTGTCTTCCGAGAGGATCGCAACCCCGCTATATTCTTTCTTGGTGCGCGGATCGGTCCCCTGGGACAGGAACAGCTTGGCCTGGGCCAGGCCCGGTGCCTGCAGGAAAACGGCGGCGGCAAGGCCGAGAAACACGCGTCTAATATTTGCTGTGCTCATGATATTTGAACTGGAAATTCAACATTTTATCATGACCTGGACCTCATTGCCCCGGCCTTTATATTCCACACTATCAAATGCGATGAGGGTTGCAATGGAAATGCCGCGCCCATGAGGTTTTAATGACGGGTTCATGACGGAATCCATATAGATCCGCCAATCAAAGCCTTTGCCCTGATCCCGGATTTCAACAATGATCCGGTCGTTCCGGCGCTCAAATTCCACCTGGACATATTTTTCGCGGTTTTCAGCCAGACCCAGCCTGCGCTTTATTTCCTGCTCCCAGGTCGCTTCCCGCACCAGCTGGGCTTTCTCAGCATGGCTGATGCCCAGATTGCCATGTTCGATCGCATTGATCATCAATTCCCGGAGCCCGAGACCTGCCATGACCGGATCGGGACAAACATTGGCGATCGCCGAGGCAACATTTTCGGCCTCGGAGAGGGTCTGAACCTTGAATTCCGCCTGATCCTGTTCGTTCAGCCGGTCGGTCGGATTTTCGATCAGTTTGCCGACCCGCTCCAACCCTTCCGTCACATCCTGTTCCAGATCGAAATCCAGGAAGTTTTCACCGTCGGGGGTTTGCAGCATCCTGAATATCTGGGTCAGTTCCGCGCCGGTGCGCCGTTTGGGCAGGGGGGCCAGAGAGAATACCTCGCTCAAGGCGCGCAGCAGGCTTTTGTCGTCATCGATGAAGGCGCGCCCGGTAAAAAAAGGCGGCAGGTTATTGGGGGGGTAGGCGGGCGCGCATTGATGCCCCTCCAGATAGATGAAATCCGCTTTTAGATTTTGTCGTTCCCATAGCCTGGTCAGGCGGGCGAGGCAATCTGGCTCTTTATTGACCAGAAATCCGTTGGCCAGCACGGCATCCGGATTGCATTTTTCGATGAAGGTCGGCAGTTCACCCGGCACAAAGACGGGAATCACAAAATAGCCCCACTCCGTGATCAGCTTGTTCAACCGCTCACGTGCCGCTGTATCTTCCAAAACCAACAGGATCGTCCTGAGCATCTACCGGACCGTCTTTTTCTTCCCTGACAGGCGGGCGCACCCGCCCATAACATCTTCCAGCATAGAGGATATTTGCTACCAAAAATTTAATGCCGGACAATCGGACGAACCGGGACTTTGGACCCTCCGGCACGGCTTCGGCAGCAGAGTGAAATTGGCAGTGTGAGTCAGCTTGACTTGCGGCAAGCGCCTCTTTAATGTGCGCGGCGAATTTCAGCGCTTTTACGGCGCGGCAGGCAGGAGTGCACGGGGAACCATGACCGAGGGCGGAAAAAAGCCCTCCTTGGACGAGTTGGACGCAAAAATCAGGGCGGCAAAAGATCATGCCGGGCTGAGCCAGCGTCAAAAACTCGGCAAGGATCGCGGAAACGGTGACCAGGCCCGGGGGCTTTCATTTGCCATCCGTCTTGGGACGGAACTTGTCGCGGCTTTGATGATCGGTGTTGGAATAGGGTATTTCCTGGATCGCTGGCTGGAGACCGGCCCGTGGTTCATGATCGCCTTTTTCTTCCTGGGGGCGGCCTCAGGTATCATGAATGTCTATCGCGCGGCCCTTGGCTACGATAGCGCAGTCGGATATCACCCGGCCGACGGGGAAGAAGGCGACAAAGACGAGAGCGATCCCAACCGGCGTTAAGCTGGTCGGGGTCTTATCTGTGAACTATTACTTGAGGTGGGGTTTAGCGTGGCTGGTCCATTAGCTCAGTTTGAAATTAAAGCAATCGGTGGTGAAGCAGGTGTTTCGCTGGCCGAGCAATCTCCCTACGTTTTCACCAACTCCGCGCTTTGGATGGTGATCACGGTTGCAGCCATCACCATTTTCATGGTGTTGGGCATGCGCAAACGGGAAATGGTGCCCGGCGCCTGGCAGTCCATGGCCGAAGCCTCTTACGAATTCATCAGCGGCATGATCCGGGATAATGCAGGCGACGAAGGCCGCCGCTTCTTCCCGTTCATCTTCTCGCTCTTCATGTTTGTTCTGTTCGGCAACCTGATGGGTCTGCTGCCCTACAGCTTCACCTTCACCAGCCACATCATTGTGACGGCTGTGATGGCGGTGTTTGTGTTTGTGGGCGTGACCCTGGTCGGCATCGCCAAGCACGGGCTGCATTTCTTCAGCTTCTTCGTGCCCTCCGGCGTTCCGGCCTTCATGATCCCGATCATGGTGCCGATCGAAATCATCTCTTACCTCTCCCGCCCTGTCTCCATGTCCATTCGTCTGTTTGCGAACATGATGGCAGGCCACACCATGATGAAGGTGTTTGCCGGGTTTATCGTTCCGCTGGGCTTCTTCGGTGTTGCCCCGCTGATCATGGATGTTGCGCTGACAGGGTTTGAAGTCCTGGTAGCCTTCCTGCAGGCCTATGTATTTACCGTACTGACGTGCCTGTATCTCAATGATGCACTGCATCTCCACTAAGTAACGTAATCCGTTATTAAAAAGTTCAACCTGACCGGTGGGCCATAAACCATCCCCCGCCGGTCAAACAGATCTGAAAAGGATAGTAAAATGGAACTCGAAGCTGCAAAGCTGATTGGTGCTGGTCTCGCTGTTATCGGTCTTTCCGGTGTTGGTATCGGTATCGGTAACATCTTCTCCTCCATGATTGCGGCCATCGCCCGCAACCCGGCTTCTGAAAAGTCCGTCTTCCCGAAAGCCATGCTCGGCTTCGCACTGGTGGAAGCAGTTGCTCTCTACGCCCTGCTGATCGCTTTCCTGGTTCTGTACGGATAAGAATGATTTTCCGGGGCGCGGTCTCTTACGGGACCGCTTCCCGAATCGTTTTTACGACTATTTGATCTAGGGAGCCGGCAAATGGCTAAGACACGAAAAGGTATGATGATTGCGGCAGCCGCTGCAGCCATGATGCCCGGCGTCGCCCTCGCAGAGGGTGGTCTGCCGCAGCTGAATCCTGTCAGCTACCCGACCCAGGTCTTCTGGCTTGTCGTCACTTTTGCCGTCCTGTTCCTGCTGATGTGGAAAGTGGCTCTGCCGCGGGTGAGCGAAACGCTCTCCAACCGTCAGCAGAAGCTGTCCGGAGACCTGCAGAAAGCTGCTGATCTCAAGGAAGAGGCCGAAAAGGCCCAGGCCGATCTGGAAGAAGCACTGGCATCCGCCCGTGCCGAAGCCCAGGCCGTCCTGCGCAAGGCTTCCGAAGAGATTGCCGCTGAACAGGCCAAACGTCTGGAAGCTTTTGATGCCGACATGGCTGTCAAAGCGGAAGAGGCGGAGAAACGTATCTCTGCCGCCCGTGAGGCCGCTTTGAAAAGCGTCAAGGATGTAGCTGGCGAAGTGGCTCTGGCCGCTGTGGAAAAACTGTCCGGCGATGCTGCCGATCAGGCCGCGGTGACCAAGGCGCTTGACGCGGCTTCCAAGGCTAACGGTTAAGGGGAGGCATGATATGGACGCTTTGATTCACGATACCTCCTTCTGGACCGCGCTGGCTTTTGTCCTCTTTGTCCTGTTGGTTGTCTGGAAATTCCGGAGTGCGGTTGCCTCTGCGGTAAACGCCCGTCCGGAAGCCATTCGCCAGGAACTGGAAAACGCGGAAAACCTGCGTGACCAGGCCCAGGCGGCTTTGGCCGAAATCCAGCGTCAGCAGCGCGATGCCACGGCTCAGGCCAAGGACATTGTTGCCAACGCGAAAGCCGAAGTGGCACATCTGAAGGCTGAAGCCCAGGCGAAGCTGGAAGAAAATATTAAGCGGCGTGAAGCCCAGGCGACTGACAAAATCGCCCAGGCGGAAGCCCACGCAATCCAGGAAGTGCGCAACCTCGCCGTTGATCTGGCGATGGCGGCCACGACCCAGGTCCTGACCGATAAACTGTCCGGCCGTGACGGTGATAAGGTTGTGGATGCCGCGATTGCGGATCTGTCTGGCAAGCTTCACTAAGAAGCGCTGTCAAACAGCCGAAGATTTGAAAAGGACCGGTTCGCCGGTCCTTTTCTTTTTGTCTGCCTGTCAGGCATTTGCCACTCTCGGTGATTGTTCCGGGCTCTCTTTGGCACTAGATTACGGGACGGAACGGTAACGCTGGGAGATATGTATGCCTTATGTGATTCGGGATGGGTCCAATGAGATCATCGGCCTGTCAGTGGAACCGGTCGGTGCCAAGCCTGAACTTCTGCCCGATGATCACCCGGATGTCGTCGCCTTTCGGCGGAATGCACGTCATTCGAAGTCGGCTCAAGAAGAGCTGCTCGAGAGTGATTTGGCCATGGCGAGGATCATCGAGGATTTGATCGACGTGCTGATTTCGAAGAATATCATCAATTTCACCGATCTGCCGTTGCCGGCACAACGTAAGTTGACCGGCCGACAAAAGCTGCGTTCCAACCTCTCCACGCTGTCCAACCTGGTGGCCGACCAGGATGATTTGCTCTAGGCGGAAGGATCATCATGCGTCAGGCGCAAACCACCATCTCCCTCCAGACCGACGGACAGAGGCTTTATGAAATGACCCGCCAGGTTCAGTCCTGGATACGTGGAACCGGCATTGAACAGGGGCTGCTGACGGTTTTTTGCCGACATACCAGCTGTTCCTTGACCATCCAGGAAAATGCCGATCCGGATGTGCAGCGGGATCTTTCGGAATTCTTCAAACGCTTGGTGCCGGAAGGCATGGAATGGCTGCGTCATACCATGGAAGGTCCCGATGACATGCCGGCCCATATAAAAGCCGCTCTGACAGATGTTAGCCTGTCGGTGCCGGTTGACCGGGGCCAGGCGCTGTTGGGAACCTGGCAGGGCATTTATCTGTTCGAGCATCGCCATCGGCGCCATGACCGCCAGGTGGTGCTGCATCTGATGGGCGAAGATTGAGACAATGAAAGATCATCCAGGAAGGGGCATATCATGAGGGTGTTTGGAAATATTCTATTGCTGTTGTTGGTGGGCGGTGCGTCGGCGCTGGCGGATCCTGTCTCCCATTCCGCGCGCTACCGGATGGTGGCAGAACAGATCAATATTCCCGGTGTCAGCCAGGTGGAGGGCGAGTTGATCTCCCGCCTGGAAAAGGGGTGCAACAGCTGGACCCAGTTTGTGCGTGTGGATATTTTGATGGCGGGGCAGGGCATGCCGGAAATCCATACCCAGAATATCTCTGTCTTTCAGGAAGACCTGGCCGGCCGGCGCATGCAGTTTCGCACCCAGCAGATCCTGAATGGCCAGGTGACCGAGGAAGTGGCCGGTACAGCGGTCACCGGTGAGATTGATCTGACGGCACCGGAACAGAAAAAGATCAAGATCGCCAAGGACGTGATTTTTCCCGTGACCGCGATGCGCCGGGTTCTGGACGGCTTGGACGCAGGTGAAAAATTCCTATCCCATAAAATCTATGATGGTGATGGTGAGGAACCTTATCTGGTGACCGAGATGGTGATGAAGGAATTGCCGGAACCGGGGTCCTATCCGGCTGGTGACACTGGTCTTGCGGAAGGCAGGCCAAAGAGAATGCTCAGCAGCTATTTCAAACTGGATGGCCAGGACCAGGAACCCTTCATGGGAATTGAATATGATCTTTTGTCCAACGGCGTGACGACCCGGGTCCAGTTTGATTCGCCGGAAATGAAACTGGTCGGTACGCTGACCCATGTGGAAGAGATCGCCAAACCGGATTGCAACGGTACCTGAGGCAGGGTGATTGCAAATCACCCGGCAGCGCTTATAACTAAATTCCTCGCACTGATTTTCAACAAATGAGACTGATGATGAACTGCTTCCTGGATAAAGCCGACGATAAGACCGTTACCCTGATTCCTGTGGATAGCGAGGGGCTTTCGGATTGGCTCGAGGGAGATGGGTCTGCGCATCAGAATTGGGTCAAGGCACAGGATTTCAAGGCGGCATCCGGCACGGTTTTGCTGTTACCCGGCAGCGACGGGATTGAGGCGGCGCTGGTCGGCACGGACCGGGATGAATTGCTCTGGTCCTGGGGCGGGGCGGCGATGAAACTGCCGGCCGGCAGCTATCGGATTGCTGGCGATTTGGATCCGGAAGAGGCGCATCAGGCTGCATTGGGTTGGGCCATGGGCGCATACCGTTTTATCCGCTACAAGAAAGAGCAGGACGAAACTGATGTAAGGGCTCTGATCTGGCCGGAAAAGGCCGATCAAGGCACGGTTCAGGCAATGGCGGAGGGAATTTACCTGACCCGTGACCTGACGACCACACCGGCCAGCGATATGGGGCCGGAGGAGCTGGCTTCCGCCGCACAGGCGCTGGCACAGAATTTCAATGCCTCTGTCAAAGTGACCGTGGGCGAGGATCTGTTGAAAGACAATTTCCCACTGATCCATGCGGTGGGCCGTGCCAGTGACCGGGCTCCGCGCCTGATAGACCTGGTCTGGGGCCGTGAGGATGCGCCGAAGGTGACCCTGGTCGGCAAAGGGGTCTGCTTTGATACGGGCGGGTTGGATCTGAAACCCTCTAATAACATGCTGATGATGAAAAAGGACATGGGCGGTGCTGCCCAGGTGCTGGGTCTGGCGAGCATGATCATGGGCACAGGGCTGGATGTGCGCCTGCGTGTCTTGGTGCCTGCGGTGGAAAACTCGGTTGCAGGCAATGCCTTCCGGCCGATGGATATCATCAAGGCGCGCAACGGCATGACCGTTGAGATCGGTAATACCGATGCCGAGGGGCGCCTGGTGCTGGCCGATGCGCTGGACCTGGCGGGTGAGGAAAAACCGGAAGTGATTTTTGATTTCGCGACCCTGACCGGGGCATCGCGCGTGGCCCTTGGGACCGATGTTCCATCCTTCTTCACCGATGATGATGAGTTGGCCGATGGTCTGTTTGATTTTTCCACCATCGATTCGGACCTGGTCTGGCGGATGCCGTTGCACAAGCCTTACAGGTCGATGCTGGACAGTAAAATCGCTGATATTTCAAACTGTTCCACATCCGGTTATGGGGGGGCGATCACCGCTGCCCTGTTCCTGAAAGAGTTCCTCCCCAAGGGGCAGAGCTGGTGTCATTTGGATGTAATGGCCTGGAACACGGCGACCAAGAATGGTCGACCGGAAGGCGGTGAAGCCCAGGGAATCCGCGCTGTTTACAGCTATTTGCGCAGTCGGTTCGGCAAAGCGTCTTGAAAGCCCAAAGGATAGTCTTTAAGTTTTTCTGGGTTTCATAACGCAATCGATATGACTGTAAAATTATCTCAAAATCAGGCTCTTACTATCTGGCAAGAGGCCATCACTGAAAGTGTCCGGGGCGATGCACCGGACCTGTCGGCGCGCCAGATGGCTGTTCTGACCACAGTCTATCTCACCCAGCCGCCGCACACGGTGCGCGGTCTGGCGGATCAGCTGAAAGTGTCCAAGCCTGCGATCACGCGGGCATTGGACCGTCTGTCCGAGCTTGGCATGATCCGGCGCAAGCCGGATGAAAAAGACCGGCGTTCGGTCAATGTCCAGCGCACGGTCAAAGGCTCGGTTTATCTCTCCGAATTTGCAGAATTGATTATCCAGGCCGGTGCCAAGGCGGAATAGGCCGCGTTAAACGGCGACTGTACCGCTTCCATCGGCCTCCAGGTCAAAGGCGGCAGCCATCAGGGCCTTGGTGTATTCCTGGGCGGGGGATTCGAATATTTCCTGGGCGCTGCCCTGTTCCACGACTTCACCATGTTGCATAACAATAACCTGGTCGGACATGGCGCGGACCACCTTCAGGTCATGGCTGATGAACAGATAGGCCAGCTTGTGTTTCTTTTGAAGGTCCCGCAGCAGATCAACAATCTCGACCTGAACCGACATATCCAGCGCGGAGGTGGGTTCATCCAGCACGATGAAGCGCGGTTTTAAAATCAAGGCCCGGGCAATGGCAATGCGCTGGCGCTGGCCGCCGGAAAATTCATGAGGGTAGCGGAACCGGCATTCCGGATCCAATTGAACCTCTTGCAGGGCTTCGACCACCCGAGCATCCCGGGCACCGGCATCCAGCGCGCTTTCATGGACACGCAGACCCTCGCCGATAATCTCCCCCACCGGCATGCGCGGGCTCAGGCTGCCAAACGGGTCCTGAAACACCACCTGCATCTCATTACGTAGGGGCCGGAGGCTTCGTTCATTCATCGCGTCAATGGCCTGTCCCTGGAACAGGATCGGCCCGTTTGATGGCAGCAACCGCAGCAATGCCATGCCCAACGTGGTCTTGCCGGACCCGGATTCACCCACCACACCGACAGTCTGGCCCTCGCGGATTTCCAGTGTGATGCCGTTGACGGCCTTGATATGATCCACTGTGCGCCGGAAAACGCCGCGCTTGATCGGGAACCATACCTTGATATCGCGTCCTTCCATAACCACCGGAGATCCGGCCGGTGCCGGCTCTTTCAGACCTTTGGGTTCGGCGGCCAGAAGGCGTCGGGTATAGTCATGGGTGGGGTTGGCAAATAGGGCGGCGGTTTCATCCGCTTCAACAATGCGACCCTGTTGCATAACGCAAACCCGGTCGGCCATTTTCCGAACGATGCCAAGGTCATGGGTGATAAACAAAATCGCCATGCCGAACTTTTCCTGCAATTCTTTCAGCAATTTTAGAATCTGCGCCTGGATCGTGACATCCAGCGCGGTTGTCGGCTCGTCCGCGATCAAAAGGTCTGGTTCATTTGCCAGGGCCATGGCAATCATCACCCGCTGGCGCTGGCCGCCGGATAATTCATGGGGATAGGCGTTCAGGCGCTTCTCCGGCGCGCGGATGCCGACCAGGCGGAGCAGTTCCAGCACCCGCGGGCGGGCCTGGGACACCGTCATACCCTTATGGATGATCAGGGCTTCCCGAACCTGTTTTTCAATGCTGTGGAGCGGGTTGAGTGAGGTCATCGGCTCTTGGAAGATCATGGCGGCCTTGTTGCCGCGCATACCGCGTAATTTGCGCTCAGGCGCGCCGATCATTTCCTCGCCTTGATACCGGATCGAGCTGCTTTGGGGATGCATGGCCGTGGGGTAGGGCAGAAGTTGCAGGATCGAAAGTGCGGTCACGGATTTGCCCGATCCGGACTCTCCCACAAGGGCCAGTGTCTCCCCCTTCCTGATGGAAAAGCTGACATTATCGACCGCGCGGTTGATACCGGCAGGACTGCGGAAATCGACAGAGAGGTTTTGAACGTCAAGCAGAGTGTCGGACATGGATCATCCCTCCATCACGGATTTGCGGGGATCGAACGCATCGCGGACGCCTTCGCCAATAAAAACCAGCAGTGACAGCATGATTGCCACCGTAAAGAATGCAGTGAAAGTGAGCCAGGGCGCGAACAGGTTGGAACGCCCCTGTTGCAACATTTCACCAAGCGAGGGAGAGCCCGGCGGCAGGCCGAAGCCCAGGAAATCCAAGGAGGTTAGCGCGACCAGAGAGCCTGAGGCAATGAAAGGCAGATAGGTGACGGTCGCGACCATTGCATTGGGTAGGATATGGCGGAACATCAAAACCTGATTGCGCACGCCCAGCGCGCGGGCCGCGCGGACATATTCCAGATTTCTGGCCCGCAGGGTCTCTGCCCGGACCACTCCGGTCAGCGCGGTCCAGCTAAACAGCAACAGCAGGCCAAGCAGCCACCAGAAAGTTGGTGTGATCATGCTGGCGAGGATCATCAGAATGAACAATTGCGGCAGACTGCCCCAGACTTCGATGAAACGCTGGCCCAGAAGGTCCGTGTAGCCGCCGAAATATCCCTGGATCAAACCGGCCGCGATCCCGACAACGGAGCTGAGCAGGGTCAGGATCAGGCCGAACAGCACGGAAATCCGAAATCCATAAATTAGGCGGGCGACAACATCACGGGCCTGATCATCGGTTCCAAGCCAGTTTTTCAGGGTCGGTGGGGAAGGCGATGGGGTTTCAAGTCCGACGACATAGCTGTCATAACGATGGGGGATGATTGGCCGGATCATCCAGCCATCCTGTTGAATCAGATCAATCAGGTAGGGGTCGTTGTAATCGGCCTCCGTTTCAAACGCGCCTCCATAGGCGGTTTCCGGATAGGCTTTAACGGCAGGAAAAAACAGCTGATCATTGTGATAGACAACCAAAGGGCGGTCATTGGCAATGAAATCTGCAAACAGGCTGATGAAAAACAGGGCCAGGAAAATCCAGAGGGACCAATAAGCTCTTTTGTTGGCCTTGAAACGCTGGACCCGGCGCCAGGTCACCGGCGAAACGGAAAGACCCAGGACCCTGTGCCGGAGGGGCTTCGTGATTGTCGCCATCATCGGTCTCCCTGCGCTTCGAAATCGATGCGGGGATCGATCAGCATATACATCACATCGTTGACGATTCCCATGACCAGCCCCAGCAGGGTGAAGAAATAGAGGCTGGCAAACATGACCGGATAATCCCGGTTGATGACGGCTTCCCAACCCAGGCGCCCCAGCCCGTCGAGCGAAAAGATAATCTCGATCAGCAAGGCACCGGTGAAGAGAATGCCGATAAATGCCGCCGGGAAACCGGCAATGACGATCAGCATACCGTTGCGGAACACATGGCCGTATAAAACTCTTCTTTCGGTCAAGCCCTTCGCCCTGGCGGTCACGACATATTGCATATTGATCTGATCCAGGAAGGAATTTTTTGTCAGCATGGTTAGACCGGCGAAACCGCCAATCACCATGGCGGTGATCGGTAACGCCAGATGCCAGAAATAATCAACGATCCTCTCCGGCCAGCTCATCATGTCCCAGTTGTCGGATACCAGGTCCCGCAAGGGGAACCAGTCCAGATAGCGGCCGCCTGCAAATAGGACGATCAACAGTACGGCAAACAGAAAGGATGGGATTGCCGCACCGATGATGACGATGCCGCTGGTCCAGACATCGAACGGGGTGCCGTCGCGCACCGCCTTGGCAATGCCCAGCGGGATCGAGACCAGATAGGTAATCAGCATGGTCCAAAGACCAAGCGAGATTGAGACGGGCATTTTTTCCAGGACCAGATCGACCACTTTGCGATCCTGGTAATAGCTCTCGCCGAAATTGAAAGTGAGATAATCCCGCAGCATCATCCAGAAGCGTTCATGGGCGGGTTTGTCAAAACCGAAACGTTTTTCAATCTCGGCAATGATTTCCGGATCCAGTCCCCGTGACCCGCGATAACTGCTTTCGCTGTCGCTGCCTCTGGCAACGGGAAGAGTTCCCTGTTCCGCTTGCTGCACACCGCCGCCGAGGCGTGCGGTCGCAGAGGTTGAGAGCCCTTCAATCTCGGCGATTGCCTGTTCGACCGGGCCGCCAGGGGCAAATTGGACAATGGCGAAATTGATCAGGACGATCAAAAAGAGCGTGGGAACAATAAGGAAAAGACGGCGGATGATATAGGCAGACATGGTCACCCTCCTGCCGTGTCGGTTGCTGACAGCCCGTTTTGGCGGGCCAAGTCCGGATCATACCACCAGGTGGTTAGATCATACCCCATCGTGGGCGCAGTTTCCGGATAACGGTATTTATTCCAAAAGGCGTGGCGGTCAAAATCGCCATAATAGGTTGGAATAAGAAGATAATGCCATTGCAGAACCCGGTCGAGTGCTCGGGTCCTCGCTTCCAGTTCCTGCCGGTCAGGGGCATTGACGACCAATTCAATCAACTCGTCGACAATGGGATCCTTGAGCCCCATGTAATTCCGGGTCCCCGGCTGGTCTGCGGCCGCGCTGCCCCAATAGAAGCGCTGTTCATTGCCGGGGGACTGCGCCTGGGCCCATCCCAGGTAAATGACGTCATAATCATAATTACGGACCCTTTGGCCGTACTGTGCGGAATCAACGATTTTGAGCTCCACGGCAATGCCGAGCCGCTTCAGACTGCGCCGTATGGTCAGCATGACCGCTTCAAGGGTCTTGCCGGACATCATAATGTCAAATTTAAATGGTTTTCCCGTTTCACCGTGAACCAGCATCAATGTATCGGGATCAATGACCCACCCCGCTTCTTTCAGCAACCGGGCCGCCTCTAGAAGATTTCGCCGCTGATCGCCAGGCTTGTCGGTGGAGGGGGGGGAATATTCCCGGGTGAAAAGCTCGGGGGGCAGGCGGTCACGATATTGATTGAGGATTTCCAGTTCCCGACCCGTCGGGATACCTGTGGCGGCGAGGTCCCCTTTACCGAAAAAGCTTCTCAAACGGCTGTATTGTCCGAAGAAAATATTCTCGTTGGCCCAGGTGAAATCAAAAACATACGACAGGGCCTGTCGAACCTTTCGATCCTGGAAAAGATCTTTCCTCTGATTGAAGATCAGGCCCAGCATGACCTGGGTTGTGATGTCGTCAGTCCGTAACTTGATCAGGCGGCCTTCTTTGACAGCCGGAATCTCATATTCGCGGGCCCAGTTCTTGGATGTATTCTCCCAGCGGTAATCCAGCTCGCCAGCCTTCAGGGCTTCCAGGGCGATATTGTGCTCCTGGTAATAGTCATATTGCAGGCGGTCAAAATTATAGCGGCCCTTATGGACGGGAATGTCACGGCCCCAATAGGTCTCCACGCGCTTGTAGCTGATGCTTCGGTTGACCTCGAATTTCTCAATCTTGTAGGGGCCGCTTCCCAAGGGGGGAGTGAGCGTTGTTTTGGTGATGTCCCTGTCTTCGCTGGTCCAGTAATGTTTGGGCAAAATGGTCAGATCACCAAGGATCAGGGGCAGTTCTTTATTGGTGTTTGTCTTGAAGAGGAAACGGACGGTCCGTTCATCGAGCTTTTCCAGTCGGTCGACATCCGCATAATACTGCCTCTCCTGAGGGGAGCCGTGCTCAAGAATGGTTTCAAATGACCAGATCACGTCATCGGCGGTGATGGGCTGGCCGTCATGCCACCTGGCTGTTTCGCGAAGCCTGAAAGCCACCCAGGATCTGTCGGCGGGGAGATAGATCAGTTCCGCCAGTTCCCCATACATGGTGAAAGGTTCATCACCTGATTTTGTCATCAGGCCGCTATAGATCAAAGAGAGGCCGACCGCCGTATGGCCTTTGGGAATGATAGGGTTAAAACTGTCGAAGCCGTCGCTGATCGTTGCCTGTTTCATGCTGCCGCCCTTGGGCGCATCCGGGTTCACATAGTCGAAATGGGTAAAGCCAGGTGGATATTTCGGAATGCCATGCATCGCGATGGCATGGCGGCCGGGAACGCCGTCTATCATGTCGGCTGCGAGAGCGAACGGTGCCAGCATGAATAGGATGCTGGACGTCAGGAAAGTTGCGAAGGCCCGCATTTCACCCCTGTCATATAGGCTGTTTTGTTCATTCTGGACTGGATCGCCAGTATGGCCCGGTTTTTCTAAAAAAAGCGTTAAATATAAGACCTTAGCCTGCTATTCTTGTCAAATTTTATATGAGGCCGTTTAACAAGAGAACGATTTTTTAACATAAGGGTTCTATCATGGCCCGCATGGCAGAAAACTGGAAAAAAATTCTGGCGGGCATGCTGTTCATCTTCGCGGGGCACTCTGCTTCGGCGGAACCTGTCATTGTCGAATTTGTGGCCGAGGAAAACTATCGCCCCTATTCCTATCTGGAAGGTGGATTGCCCAAAGGCATTTATGTCAGAATCCTGACCGCAGCCTTTGCCAAGATGACGGATTTCGACGTCTCCTTTCGCATGTTGCCGTGGAAACGGGCCATTGCGCTGATTGAATCGGGAGATGCCTTGGCGATCATCCCGCCCTATTACAAGCCGGAAGAACGGCCCTTCATGAAACCCTATTCCGAGCCGATCCTGCTGGAAAAGGTGGCGGTTTTCTGCAGGGCATCGCACTTGCAACAGGATAAATCGGCCTGGCCGGATGACTATTTCGGGCTTCGCATTGCCAATAACCGCGGGTATCTCTCGCCGGGACCGGTATTTTTCGATGCGGTCGAACAGGGAAATATAGAGCTGAATGAGGTGACCAGTGCGGTGCACGGTTTGAAAATGCTGATCCAGGGGCGGGTGGATTGTTACATCAATGATGCTCAGGCGATCCGATGGGAGCTGGCCCGTCTACAAAGCCGAGGAGAATATGACCCGGTCCAAGTCAGGATCATCCAGGGGGCCATAGCATCCGGAGAATGGGGGTATGTGGGATTCACAGATCGAGACAATGGCAGGTTTGCATACAAGGATGCCCTGGTCCGTCAATTGAATGAGGTTTTGCGCCAAATGAAGGCAGATGGTCAGATTGACCGGATCGTAGAGCGCTTTTTCCTGAACCCGGCCGGTTAGGGAAGGCCAAATTGGCCCTCCCCGGCAAACCGGAACATATTGTTTAGCCGCCGATGGCGTTGGCGACCGCCTGTGCCACTTTTTCCAGCTGTTCACGGCTATGGGCATGGGAGATCTGGAAGCGCAGGCGCGCTTCGCCTTCCGGCACGACCGGGAAACCAAAGCCGGTGACAAAGATCCCGTCCTTCAACAGTTTGGATGAAAGCGCGATGGCCGCCGCCGTCTCACCGATGATGACCGGCACGACCGCGCTGTCACCGTCCAATGCCTTCAACCCGTGACGCTGCAGCAATTCGCGGAAATACTGCGCCTTTTCAATGGTATCGCGCGCCCATTCAGGATGGGTTTTCAACAGTTCCACGGATTTGATCGCTGCGCCTGCGACACTGGCAGGCAATGCGTTGGAGAAGAGATGCGGTCGGGACTTGTGGATCAACAGCTCGCGCACCGCTTTCGGCCCGGCGACAAAGCCGCCTGTCCCGGCGCCCAGCGCCTTGCCCAAAGTACCGGTGAAGATATCAATCTTGTCCAGGACACCGAAATGGTCTGCGGTGCCAAGGCCGTTCGGCCCCAATACGCCGAGACCATGGGAATCATCCAAGACGATCAGGGCATCAAACTCTTCCGCCAGCGCGACGATCTCCGGCAGCGGCGCGATATCGCCCTCCATGGAAAACACGCCATCGGTCACGATTATCCGGCCGGGGGCGTCGCGATGCTCTTCCAACTTGGCCTTAAGCGAGGCCATATCGGAATGTTTATAGACCGTGCGCACCACATTCTTGGCGCTGGCCCGGCAGCCGTCGATAATGCTGGCGTGATTGAGCTCGTCCGAGATCAGCACGTCACCCGGCCCGGCGATGATCGGCATCAGGCCGGTATTGGCGGCCCAGCAGGATGAATAGGTGAGCGCCGCCTCGGTCCCGTGCAGGTCGGCCAGGGCCTCTTCCAATTCCTGGTGGATGGTCTGGGTGCCGCATATGAATCGGACCGACGCGGTGCTCGCCCCGTATTTCAACAGAGCCTGTTTCGCAGATTCAACGATTTCTGGATGATTGGACAGGCCCAGATAATCGTTGGAAGACATCAGGATCACATGACCGGCCTCTTTCAGGTCGACCTCGGCGCCGATGGGGGTTTCCATGGTCTTGAGCAGTTTCAGGGTGCCATCCTGGCGGGCGGCTTCCACTTCGCCTGCGATGCGGGCAAGCACGGGATTGGTCATGACGGTTTTCCTGCTGGGTTCATTTTGTCTGATTTAGATTTTGAGCGACGGATATATATCCGCTAAACTGGAAATACGATATAGCGGAATATTTTCCAGTCAAGTGGATTTCATGAGCAAAATTCCTTCCAATCCCCCCTCAGTCGGTAAGACCATCAATAAACTGCGTAAAGAGCGCCAGATGACCCTGGATCAGCTGGCCTCGGTCAGCGGGGTATCGAAATCCATGCTTTCCCAGATCGAACGGGACGAGACTAATCCGACCCTGGCCACCATCTGGCGGCTGGCGGAGGCCCTGGGGCAAACCATCGACAGCCTGCTGCGCCATGGTGAGCAGGGCAGCCAGATGTCGGTTATCTCGGAATCGGCCCATCCCCTGATGCATGGCCAGGACGGATCCTATACGGCGAAGGTCCTGGGCCCGGCCAGCCTGGCCAATGAGATTGAATGGTATGAGCTGACGATCCAGCCGGGCGGCTCACTGATCTCGGATCCGCATTCGGAGCGGACCGTGGAACATCTGACCGTACTGCAGGGCGCGGTAGAGGTGGTCTCGGCTGATAATGTCTCACCGCTGACCAAGGGCGAGACCGCGCGCTATGCGGCGGATGTGCATCACGAGATCCATAACCGGACGGATCAGGTAGCGGTGGTGCTGCTGGTCGACATGCTGGGCCGCGACGCGGTTTAGCCGTTGATGGTCAGCGGTTGATCAATTCCAGCGCCTCCTCATGGAGGCGCTTGTTGGCCGCCGCAATCACCTGCGGGCCGGAAGAGAGGGTCAGCGGATTGCCCTGCCAGTCGCTCATGATGCCGCCCGCTTCTTCGACCACGGGCACCAGGGCCATGAAATCATAGGGTTTGAGATCTGATTCAAACACCAGGTCCGCATGGCCGCTGGCCAGCAGGCCGTAGGAATAACAATCCCCGCCATAACGGGTCAGGCGCACCGCCTGCCTCAAGCGGCTGAACGTTTCTAATTCCGCCTCGGTGGTCAGCATCTCCGGCGTGGTGATGAACATGGCGGCGTTGGAAAGCCCGCCGCAATCCCGGGTTTTGATCGGCTGGCCATTGAAACGGGCCCCCTGACCCGTGACACCGGACCAGCGTTCGCCTGAGATCGGCTGGTTGATGACGCCCAGCACCGGCGCACCATTCTCGGCCAGCGAGATCAGGTTGCCGAAGGTGGGCAGGCCGGTGATGAAAGCGGCAGTGCCGTCAATGGGGTCCAGCACCCAGACATGTTTTGCGTCGATATTCTCCACGCCATGCTCTTCCCCGAAAATACCATGATCGGGGGCGGTTTCTTTGATCAACTGACGCATGGCGGCTTCCGCATCCCGGTCGGCGATGGTGACCGGACTGGCGTCACCTTTGGCGATCACATCCAGCGGCTGGCGGAAGTATTTGCGCGATTCGGCACCCGCCACATCTGCGAGGCGGTTGGCGAGTTCGGTCCAGGCAGAAAAGTCGTTCGGCATGATGTCGGGTCCGGCTGATGATACACAGGAATTAGAGACATAAAAAAGGGCGGCAACCGTTCGGTCAACCGCCCTTTATTGGATGATATGGCGCGGCCTTACGGCAGCGGCGCCGGATCGCTGGCCAAGGTCCGCAGGAAGGCGATCACATTGACACGATCTTCGGTTTTCTTGAAACCGGCAAAGCCCATCTTGGTGCCGGGCACATGGGCCTTGGGCTTGAACAGGAACAGGTTCAGCTCTTCATAGGACCAGTCGCCGCCGAAAGAGGCCATGGCGTCGGAATATTTAAAGTCATCATGATGGGCCTTGGCGCTGTTGACCACGTCGTAAAGGTTCGGGCCGACCTTGTGGCCGCCGCCATCTTCCAGGCTGTGACAGGCACCGCATTTTTTCTGGGCGGTTTTGGCGCCGTCTTCAATATTGGCGCTGGCCAACAGATCCAGGATCGGCTCGGGGCCGGAGGCTTTCTTGGGCTTGTCATCCCCGCCACCGGAACCGCCGGCTGCGGCAATGTCGAATGCGGGTTTTTCAATCTCGTCGGTCTGGTGCAGGAAGCTGCCATACACACCGGAGAAGGCGGCAACGGCGACTGCCAGGACGATCGCGCCGAGAATTTGTTTCACCAACGGGTTGTTCATAGCCCTATGCCTTTTCGAACCTGTATATATCTCTCTGAGGTGGTCGCTATCGGCAAAGAATGAGTTTCCGGTTGCTCCACCCGAGGAGCGGTATATCCTCTCGCCCTGGTCAAATCAACGCCCGGATGATGCCAAAAGGGCAGAATTTGGGCTGTCTGTTCAAATATGAGGTCGAGATCTTGAAATCCCTGATTGTGATTCCGGCACGGCTGGCCGCGTCACGCCTGCCGAACAAACCGCTGGCGGATATTGGCGGCGAGCCCATGATTGTTCATTGCTGGCGCCGCGCCATAGAGTCGCAGGCAGGCGAGGTGGTGATTGCGGCAGGGGACCCGGAGATTGTAGAGGCGATCGAAAAGGTTGGCGGCAAGGCCGTTTTGACCGACCCGAACCATCCCAGCGGTTCCGACCGCGTCTGGGAGGCGGTTCAGCGCATGGATCCCAATGGCGATCATGATGTGATCGTCAATGTGCAGGGCGATCTGCCGACCCTGGACCCGTCTCTGATCCAGGCCTCCCTGGCACCGCTGAAAGACCCGGGCGTGGATATCGCGACCCTGGTTTGTGAAATCACGGAAGCCGAGGAATGCACCAATCCGAACGTGGTCAAGGCCTATGCCGGTTTCAAAGCCGGTGAGACGGTCACCCGGGCGCTGACCTTCACCCGCGCGACCGCGCCTTATGGCGATGGCCCGCTCTATCATCATATCGGGCTTTATGCCTATCGCCGTGCCGCGCTGGAACGGTTTGTCGCCCTGCCGCAGGGCGTGCTGGAACAGCGGGAGAAGCTGGAACAGCTGCGCGCGCTGGAAAATGGCATGCGCATCGATGTCAGCCTGGCCAAAACCGTGCCGTTGGGTGTGGATACCCCCGCGGACTTGGAACGCGCCCGTGTACTTCTGACACCCTGACAGGCATCATTTCTGGCGGGATGCCCAAAGAATGAAGGCGTGGTGGGCTAGGAAAAAGCCCCCCGCCAGGCAGGCAACAGGTATTGCCACCGGCCAATCGGCCAGCAAGGACAGGTCTGTCAAAAGACAGGCCATTGACGCGACGGCAGCTATCAGGAACATGAGGGTCAGGGCAATGCTGGTCTTAAGGCCGGGCAAAACGGGGCCCTTTCTCAGGTCGCTTGCGACAGGCGCGGTTTTCTGAAGCCCAGATACAAAATCAAGGCCAATGGAACAATCCCAAGAAACGCTGTGCCAATGAAGAAAGAGGCATAGCCAAGCGCCTCTACCGCGACGCCGGAATAGCCGGCGATCAGTTTTGGCAGCAGCAGCATCATCGATGAAAAAAGCGCATATTGTGTTGCGGTAAAGGATTTCGACGTCAGGGAGGACAGATAAGCGACAAAGGCTGCGGATGCGATCCCGGCGGACAGATTGTCGGCGGAGATGACCACCATCAGCATCCATAACTGATTGCCCAGGCCCGCCATAACCGCGAACAGGATGTTTGTACCGGCAGCTAATATGCCACCCAGGAACAATATCCGCATCACGCCGAAACGCATGATCAACAGACCACCCAAAAATCCGCCAGCCAGGGTCATGGCCAGTCCAAATCCTTTTGAGATTCGCCCGATTTCCTGCTTTTCAAAGCCGAGGTCGACATAGAATACGTTGGCCATGACGCCCATGACAACGTCGGCAATTCTGTAAGTGGCAATCAAAAACAGGATGACCATGGCGATTCGCCCAAATCGATCAAAGAAATCCGCAAAAGGCGCGACATAGGTTTCCCTGACCATTTCCCTGGGGACCAGATGGGTCTTGGTCAGCAGGACGGCCAATAGTGCGGCCGCAGAAACTGCGGTAACCAGGCGCCCGGTACCAATCAGGAAGCCTGCCAGGCTCTCGGCCATACCAGTTTCCACTAAAACGGAACGCACCAAATTGGCCAGATCACTGCTGAGGAAGAAGGTCATGGCAAAAGCAAATGCAACGGCGATAAAGAGCCCAAGGAACTGAAGATAGTCGAGCAGGCTGTTTAAATGCGCGGATTTACCATCCGGGCGGTTTGGTTCGGGTATCAGAAAGGTTGTGATGATGCCTGCGACCATGACTGCCGCCATTGAAAAATAGGTTATCTGCCAGGCACCGTAATCATATCCTTCAATCACATCGATCATGCCGGCCAATTCAAGCGCACCGGCACCGGCAACCAACATGCCGATCCGGTAACCTGCGATGTATGTGGCTGACATCATGCCCTGTAGGTCTTCATCGGCAGAATCAATTCGATAGGCGTCGATCACGATATCCTGTGTGGCGGATGCAAAACCGAGCGCGACGGCTGCGACAGCCATGCCGACAAGGTTCTCAACCGGATCAATCATGGCCATCAACGCCAATGCGGCAATAACGGAAAGTTGCGACAATAAGAGCCAGGATCGCCGTTGCCCCATCAAAGCGGTTATTAGCGGGAGCGGCATTTTGTCGATGATCGGGGCCCAAACAAATTTGAAACCGTAGCCCAGTGCCGCCCAGCTGAAGAAGCCGATTGCAGCCCGTTCCACACCGGCTTCCCGCAACCAGACCGATAGGGTGGAAAAAACCAGCAGAATTGGGATACCGGCTGAAAAACCGAGAAACAGCATGGTAATCACGCGGGGGTGAAAGAAGGCTCGCAGAGACTCGCCCCAACTGCGCCTGACATCTTCTGTCATCCCGTTTTCTTGCATGCTGTACGACCCTGTTAGTTATCTGTCAGGCCGTCACTTTAACAGCTGCGGTCCGATTATCCAGAGGCAGAAGCAGGCCACATGGGGGATGAGACGACCCACAAATGAAAAAGCGGAGGTCGCCCCCCGCTTTTCAATGACCTCTACCCGTTGTCACTGCAAATTAGAACAGCTTGTTGAACGGATAGGAATAGTGGACCGTCAGGACTTCCGTGCCCGGGTTGTTGTCCGAGATGGAAGCGTTTGACAGATGGTAGATGGATACACCCAGGCGGGAGCGGTCATCAAATCGGTATGCCAATTCCAGTGCGCTGCGGAATTCAATGGCATGTCCCAGGTCTTTACCATCCCCATCGTGGTAAAGGCCCGGTGCAAACTGCGGGGTGAAAACCCAGCGGTCACCGAGATAAATGTCCAGGCGAATGCCGGCATAGCCATAAAAGGCCGAGTCGGTTGTCGCCATCACACCGCCAAACGGCTTGAAAACCCACCATTTTGAATCCGAGATATATTCCACATGAAACTCGCCGGCATCTTTGTCGTCATTCAGGTCATAATAGCCTGCACCAACGCGCAAATAGGCCGGGTCTTCTTCCGCTCTTGCGATTTGAGACCCCATTGCCATGACCATGGCAACCATTACAAAGATGATCCGGTTCATTTCGGATATTACCCCAGTTCTAGATATTCCCCTCTCGCAGGCAACGCGACATATGCATTTGCTGCGACTTCGCCCCCGTTTATAGAGGGGATTCAAAATGTGGCAAAGCTGTGATTGCGGTCACAAGGTGCTCTGCCACATTTTTGTGATATTTGTGCAACATACTATGGGCGGGAAAAGTCTGGAAATGGCGGTTTTCTTGGCTTTTTCGCTTGACGGGAGGCCGTCAAACGCATAAAAGAGCGCGCCTGCCCAGTGATATTTGATAGTCATCTGGACAGGGGTAGGGCGCTAAGCCCTTTATTTTTAAGCAAGAAAAGGCGTCAAAAGATGCCGAAACATAAGGATTAGAGATTATGTCTCGCGTATGCATGCTCACCGGTAAGGGTGTCCGCACCGGTAACAACGTTTCCCACGCTGTGAACCGCACCCGTCGTCGGTTCCTGCCGAACCTGCAGACCACCCGCCTGATCAGCGACATCCTGGGTGAGCCGGTTCGCCTGCGTCTGTCCACCCGCGCGCTGCGCACCGTGGAAGTAAAAGGCGGCCTGGACGGCTTCCTGCTTTCCACCCCGAACCGCAAGCTGCCTGAGGAAGCGCGCCGTCTGAAGCGCCGCATCCAGAAGAAAGCTGCTGCGGCTGCTGAATAAGAATTTCTAAGAAGATTTAAGAATTTAAATGATTCGACTGGGCCCGCTGATTGTAGCGGGCCTTTTCTTTTTGGCATATCACCAAAGTCTACAACGGGCGGGCGGTTGCATTCTTGCTGTCTGTCGCAAGGCGGGGGCAAGAGACCTATTCTTCACTTTCGCTCGCTATCGCCGGTGTTACGCCCTGTTCGGGACTTCAATCCCCCGAAGCCCGGACCCAGAGACTCTCCTCAATTTTCCCGACTTTGTGCAGGTCACGCAGCATGGTGATCATCTTGGGGCTGAGCTCGGTGCCTTCGCCGAGATAGAGGCGCCCCCGGTTGGTCATGATATCCCGACTGATGATGTTGCCCTCGGAAACCGAATAGATATCTGTCTCTTTTTCCTCTGGAGCCTTTTCAAAGACCTCCTCATTGCTGGAGGCAATCCCCGCATCCGGTTTGTCCGAGCCCGGTGCTCGCACAAACAAGCCGTAATTGCCTTGATGGTCCCGATGGGGAAGCAGGATATTGTCTTTATAAAGGTAGGACAGCACCAGAGCGATTAAATGGGTGATGGTTATGCCTTTTTTGATGAAGATTGCGCCGTCCTTGGTTTTCAAATCCCTGGCCAAAACCGCGTTATCGGGAATGGTGTGGAAAGCACATAAGGTTTCGGTGCTATCGCTCTTATCGAGATCCGTCAGGAAATCGCCGCCCTGAGGGGCAAGCTCCAAAGGAAATGATGAGCTGACAGAAGATCCTAGTCCGATGGCATCATAAACTGGTCCGGGCAGCAGCCAGCCGGTATCATCGCGTGTATCCAATATCCGCTGGAGCCTCGATTGCAGTTTGGATGACGTGATCGGCTTAATCAGGAAGGCGCTGACATCAAGTGCCAGGGCGTCGTCCACAAGATCCTGATCGGCCTTGCCTGTCAGCATGGCAAAGGGGGTCGCCCGGTCAATACCTGCCGCACCGGACCTGACCGCTTTTAGAAGCTCTAGGCCGTTTGTCTCCGGCATGTCGAAATCGGAGATAATCAGGTCAATCAATTTGTCCGTGGAGCGCATATGGGCAAGAGCAACGGCGCCGTTTTCGACGGCTGTGATTTCGGGACCGTTGAGATCCTCCAGCATCCGCATCACGGTCTGTAAGGTGAATTTTTCGTCATCAGCAATCAGAATGGCGTGATTTGATAGATCCAATGACATGGTGGCTCCTGTGACAGTGATCAGATAGATTGATTGAACTCAGTTATTCGACTGAGTTCGCTTCGGACCCGGGTGAGGTACTGACCGCCCGAATCCCCCACACCATCACCGCGTGCCAAATCCTCAAGATCATTCAGGCAATGCCACATCGGCATGGCGGCCGCTGATCCGGCGGCGCTTTTGGCGGCGTGGGCGGAGGTTTCGATCCGGCGATCCTCTTTCATGTTGATAGCCGCCTCCAGTTCATCCAGCAATTCCGGGAAAATCTCCAGGAAAAGAGAGAGATGGGCTTTTTGGTCCTCGGCTTGCGTTCCGGCGATGTCATTCAGCATGTCGGGATCTATGCAGGGGGGGGGGTCCGGATCTGGCGCGTTCGTTGGCTCAGGTCTCTTTTTTTCTTCCGCAGGGACATTGCCGGTGAACCAATCTTCTTCATCCAGGAAATCGAAATTATGAAGAGTTGCGCTCCCCAGGCTGTCCAGGGAATTGAAATGGGCGGATAACACAGCATTCAAATGATCCAAGACCAGAGGTTTGGGGAGATATTCATCCATGCCGGCCTCGGCACCGGCACGGCGGTCCTGTTGGCCGACCCTTCCGGATACCCCTATGATAAAATTGGGTCTTTTGCGTCGGGTTTCCCGTTCCCACAGCCTAAGCTGGCGGGTGAATTCCAGCCCGTCCAACTCTGGCATCTGGACATCGACCAAAATAGCTGCGAATTCATTTCTCTTCACTCTGTCCAATGCATGAATGGGGTCGGAGAGGGTTTCGCATTGGTAGTGAAGGGTTGTCAGAAGTTTTTCCGCAACAATCAAATTCATGTGCGTGTCATCCACAACCAGGATCCGGGGGCGGTCTTCCAGGTTGGCACGCTGCGCGCCCGGACGTGTCAGGTCCTCCATCCGATTGAGCAGCACAGCTTCATTGATCGGTTTCGTCAGGACGTCATCCATCCCGGCCTGTCGGCATTCGTCAAGCTCGGTCTGTGTGGCACCGGCAGTCAGTCCCAAGATAGGCCCTTTGAAGATTTCGGGTGGCATCTCTCTTAGGCGGTGGGTGGCTTCAATGCCATCCATACCCGGCATATGACGGTCCATGAGGACGATGTCGAAAGGCTGGGACTGTACCTGTTTGATGGCATCGACCCCATTCATGGCATTGATGACTTCGTGGCCGGCACGCGATAGCATTTTTTCAATAACCTCCAGGTTGATCTCATTATCATCAACATGCAGGACTTTCAGTTTTCGGACGGGCTTTTTCAACGTGACGGGCTGTTGCTCAAGGCGCAGATCTTCGAGTGTTGTTTCGAGATCTTCCTCACAGCAGATGGTGAAACTGAAGCAGCTGCCTTCCCCTGGACGGCTTTCCACCGAGATTTTTCCACCCATCATTTCCACGAGGCTTTTGCAGATGGAGAGGCCCAGGCCTGTTCCGCCATATTTTCGGGCGGTCTCCACATCCCCTTGAGAATAAGCATTGAACAGTCTGTCTTGAACAGATTGTGATATGCCCTGGCCGGTGTCGGTCACCTTAAAGCCCAGGCGGACACGGTTATTCTTGCGGGCTTCCAGTGATGTCTCAAGGGTTACCCGGCCGCTATTGGTGAATTTGATGGCGTTGCTCAGCAGGTTCAGCAAAACCTGACGAAGGCGCAAAGAATCTCCAATCACAACTTCGGGTAGTTTGTCCGAGCACTGGCTCGTTAATTCCAGTCCTTTTTCATCGGCTCTGGATGCCATTGTCGCGAGGGTATTTTCGACAATATCCTGAATATTGAAGGAAATATTCTCCAATTGAAGCCGACCTGCTTCCAGCTTGGAAATATCTAAGAGATCGTCAACGATTGTCAGGAGAGCCTGGCCGGAGATAACGATATTATTGACATATTCCGCAGCTTCGCCATCCAGCTCCATGGACTGCAACAGGCTGGCCATCCCCAGGACTCCGTTCATGGGTGTCCGCACTTCATGACTGACGACAGCGACAAAATCGCCTTTCGATTTCAGTAATCGCTCGGCGTTTTCCTTTGCCTTGCGCAATTCATCAGCGGATTGGAGGCTGGCTGTGATGTCAGTGGTCGTCACCACGTGCCCACCTGAGGGGATGGGTACACTCAACATGTCGATGCCATGGCCATTGGGGCGGATGATGGCCCGGCGCCAGATCTGCTGATCCTTAATGGACCTGAAAACATTTTGCTTCTGTTGCAGCCAGTCTTCGCCGAAATCCCGCTCGAAAACATAGTCCATCAATTCGTCGAATGTGGGATGGCTCTGCATCATTTCCTGGGGCAGGTCGAATTGGTCCTGGTATCGATGATTGTAAGAAACAAGACGCCAGTATGAATCATAGACCGTCAGGCCCTGTCCCATATTCTCCAGGGTGAGCTCCAACTGATTCATGCGGTCATTCTGCTCATCTTCCGAAATTTTCTGCTGTGAAATATCGGTGAGAACACGAACCCAGGCTCCGTTGGTTGTCGGGTAGTTCCGGACATCCAGATAGGCGCCGGTGGTGGTTTTAACCTGGTAACCAAAGGTCTCCTTTAACTCTGAAAGCAACGGCATTTGCTGATGAAAGGTGACACGGTCGGTTTCTATCGAATGCTCGAAATCCCCATGTATTTTCTGGTAGTCCAACAACTGCTGGTGATCGGGCTGGGTGAGCAGCAAATCCTCTGGAATACCGGACAATTCGCAAAATTTCTTATTATGCAAAATGTAACGGCCCTCAGAACTGATCATGGTGATTCCTTGATCAATCACTTTCAGGACCGCCTGGGTGATGGCCTGCTGCTGGTGAACCCGGTCTTCAATCTTCCATTTTTCCGTGATGTCCCTGCCGGTGCCGCGATAGCCCTGGAAATTTCCGACCTCATCAAAATGGGGCGTGCCGTTAATTGAGAGATAGAGGGTGTCGCCATTCTCCTGCTGGTAGGTGCAGATGAAATTCCGGAAAGATTGGTGATTGGAGAGTGTTTCGCCAATATGTCCATGGGCGACAGGGCGGAAACCGACCTGTTCCGCCTCCCGCAAATCCTTCCCGATCAAAATCCGGGAATCGATATTCAGCATTTCATGAAAGCGGTGGGAGAAGAAACAGAAATGGAGGTTACGGTCCATCTCCCAGAACCAATCTGCGCTGGAGGCAGCAAAATCCTGGAATTTTTTCTCACTGACACTGATCCTGATGTTTGCGTCCTGCAGTTCCTCAGTGCGCTCCGCAACCCGTGTCTCCAATTTATAATGGGCATCAAAAGCTTGTTTAAAGACATCGGACATGGCCCGGGACAATTCCCCAATTTCATCTGTGCGGGATAGTTCCAGGAAGTTAAGGCGGCCCCATTCCTCAATATCACGATCAACAAGATTTTCACGCATCCGGACGAGAGGGCGCAGCACCACTTGACTGATGGTTATCATAGTCGTCAGGGTCAGCAGACCGGCGATCAGCAGCACCAGGCCGCTGATCCGCAACACGAATGCGGCTAGTTCCTCGGTAACTTCAGTGGTGTCCATGCGCAAAAGGACATGGTGGTTGAGATTGGTCTCTCCGCGATGAAGGCCTATTTCCAAACGGTTTTCCGACCGGTCATACATGCCGGTGGATACGGGGTGAATGAGGTCACTGTGACCTGAGGATAAGCTTTCGCCGCGCGCAGCCAGATGAACACCGTCATCATCAACAAAAGCAAACCCAACAATCTTGCCCTGTTTGCCGATCAGCTCAGACATGTAATTGTGTTTTTTGCCGTTCCCTTCCTGGCCGGATCCGCTGCTATTCAGTTGATGCGTCGTGGCAGCGGCCAGGATCCAGCTTTCTCCTTCCCGCCGGAGCGCACTGATCAGGTCTTTTTCCCGCTTGATGTAGGATGGTAATAGAATTGCGGCTTCGACGACCAGGATGGTCAGGAAAACCGCAGTGGTTACTTTTTTTGCGATGCGGGAGCGGAAAACCGGACGAATGGACTGCCACCATTGGCCAACAGCCGATGATAGGGACCTGTTATTCGAAGGATGCTGCTTCTGCTGCAATGCTGGTTTTTCCTGCTCATCTCGAAAGGCCGGGAAACCCGGTTTCTCTCCTGCTCAGTGTCGCTGACCTGCTCTGTGATGGTCAAGTTGTCAGATCTGTCAATTACCTTTTCGTGCATTTCGTGATTGTGCGTAATATAATACAAATGAAAGAACGCACGTACAAAGGCGTGCGAACCTGGTTATTGCATTTCTTTCCAGATAGGAGAGGAGCGTTTAGTATCAGAGTAGTATACTCTTGTAACTATGCCGGTAATCTGGGGCGGAGGCAAAAAATAGACGCTGAAGGGTCGCTCGGATGATGGTAGCTGGTTCTCGCGAAAAAAAAGTCATTGTCTATATTGAAGACGTTGTTGTGAATGGCGTTCTTATGGAGATGATCGCCAGGCGCATTGATCGTTGTGAGTTGCACCGCTCGGAAACGGTGGGGGGCGGTCTTGATATGATAGACACCCTAAATCCTGAAATTGTTCTCGTGGATGTCAACATGCTGCAAGGGGAGCTGGATGGTACCGTCTCCCGTCTGGTTCGGCTGAAAAACCGATGCAGCGCCAAACTTCTTGCAATTGTTGATGATACGGAGATGCAGGATACTTCTTTTTTGAAAAAATTGGAAATTCAGGACTATATCAAGAAACCGTTCCGACTGGCTGAGGTGGTCTCAACGATCGACGGATTGTTTTCCCAATTTGAAGAGGTGCAACCGATCGTCAGGGAGAGCGGTAATGTCTAACTTGAAAGTTGGCGATCCCGTACCTTCAGGTGCGTTCAAATTCATCGGGCCGGAAGGGGTGGAAACGGTCACTACAGAGACATTGTTTTCCGGACGAAATGTTCTGCTGATCGGTGTGGTGGGGGCTTTTACGCCTGTCTGCACACAAAAACATCTGCCGGATTTCATGCCTTACCAGAGTGAACTGAGGGAACTGGGACTGACAGATGAAGTTGTTTGCGTTTCGGCGGTCGATCCGTTTGTCATGCGGGCCTGGTCTCGGGAGATGGATCCCAAGGGGGAGATCAGGATGCTGACGGATGTGAATGCGGCATTCGCCGAGAAGTTAGGGCTTGCCATTGACCTGTCGGAAATGGGGCTTGGCAAACGATCCAACCGATATGTGATGTTTGCCCGTGATGGTGTGATCGATATCTTGAATGTTGAAGCAAGCCCCAATAGTGTCGAGGAAACCAGTGGTGAAACGGTTCATAAACTGCTCATTTCGGGATGATGAGATATTGCGATCCTAGACATTTGGATTGAACACTCGACATGTATCCTACTAAATTCTAATGTAATAATTGTTGTCAGGGGCCAGCACACTGAAACATGGTTCCGTTCAAATGCCCATGGAACAAGCATGAGCAGTTTTCGGTGCCACCAGACGTGCCTCTGCATCGCATAATCTGAATCGAACAGAGGGAATGATGCCAAATACCATTTTGCTTGTTGAGGATGACAAGCTTTTCCAGTCGGCATTTGTCAGAAAATTCAAGGATAGCTTTAACGTTCTGTCTGCCAATGATGCGACAGAGGGACTGACCGTATTGGAGCGGCATAAGGATGTGTCGGTGATTATCACCGATATGATGATGCCGGGTCTCAATGGGGTGGAATTCCTTGAAAAAACCATTGAATGCTCCCCCTACGCAGTTCGAATTATGCTGACGGGCAGCGAGGAACAGAAGACGGCGGTTGATGCGGTTAACCGGGGTAATATATTCCGATTCCTCAACAAGCCATGTTCCATGGAATTGCTTATGACGACGATTGAGGAAGCGATTGATCTTTATGATAGCCGGATGAAGGAACGCGCGCTTCTGGAGCAGGTCTATAAAAGAATGCTTGAGGGCACTGATGAAACGGCTGCCAGTCCCTCGGAAGAAGCAGAAGTGGGCGTGAAAGGACGGCAGCTAGATTGTTTGAAATGGGCAATCAAGGGAAAGACCTACGAAGAGATATCGATTATTCTGGGGATCAGTGCGCGTACCGTGCGTCATTACATCATTGAGGCACGTGAAGCCTATGGCTATGCTTCAACCACTCAGGCTCTTGTGAGGGCTTCCAAGGATTTTTCGATCGATCCGTCCTGAACCGCGGATGTCATCCCCATTCCCGGGCAACGTCAGTGTCGGCCTCATGAGGAAGATACTGCTGTCTTAGGGCTTGGAACGTTGAGCTGTCGAGCAGTTGGCCCAACGCCCAGACCGCCATGGCGCGAACCAGGGGCGACTCATCTCGTAGGCTGGGAATGATCTTTTCCGCAAGGTCCGGATTTCGGGCGTTGCCCAGCGCGATCAACACATTGCGCAGGAATTTGTTGCGTCC
Source organism: Aestuariispira insulae (assembly GCF_003385955.1). GTDB lineage: Bacteria > Pseudomonadota > Alphaproteobacteria > UBA8366 > Aestuariispiraceae > Aestuariispira > Aestuariispira insulae. The sequence goes on along the minus strand of NZ_QRDW01000001.1, from coordinate 1,052,304 downwards.
GATCCGCTTGATTGGTGAGCTGGAAAAAAACTTGCGGAAGCCTGCATCATCCAGGTCCAGGAAATCCACCAGGCGCGGCGCCGAAAGCTCGGCGCGTGGCCAGAAATCCATCTTGTCGGACATTTGCGCGAATTTGTTCCAGGGGCAGACGGCCAGGCAATCGTCACAGCCATAAATCCGGTTGCCCATGGGGTTGCGAAATTCAACGGGGATATGGCTTTTATGTTCGATGGTGAGATAGGAGATACAACGGCTGGCATCCAGTTTGTAGGGTCCCGGCATGGCCTGGGTCGGGCAGATATCAAGGCAGGCCTGGCAATTGCCGCAGCTGTCTTTCACCGCCTTGTCCGGTGCGATCTCAAGGGTGGTGAAAATCTCACCAAGAAACAGCCAGGAGCCGAAGTCCCGGCTGACCAGATTGGTATGTTTGCCCTGCCAGCCAAGGCCGCTTTGGGCGGCAACCGCCTTTTCCATCACCGGAGCGGTGTCGACAAAGACCTTCACCTGGCCGGAATGTGTCTCCACAAGCCAGCGCGCCACCTGCTTCAGCTTCTTCTTCACCAGGTCATGATAGTCTTTATTCTGGGCATAGACAGAGATATTGGCCCGTTCCTGAAACTGTAATTTCAGCATCGGGTCCTGATTGGGGCCGTAATTCATGCCCAGCACAATGACGGTGCGACACTCTTCCCAGAGTGAATTCGGGCCCCTGCGCCAGTCATTTTTTTCCTGCATCCAGTCCATGTCGCCATATTGGCCGGCTTCCAGGAATTCCTGGTAGCGATCCAGATTGCGCTGGGGGATGGTGACGGGCGCGAAGGAAACGGAATCAAATCCCGCTTCCTTCGCTTTTTCAATGATGGCGGCCTTCAGGTCCGTCATGGATACTCTCTAGAGCGGCGCGATATCCCCGCCGTTATATTCTTCCAAAAAGGCGGCCTGGAAATCCTCAAAGCTGCCAGCTTCGATAGCATCGCGCATCCCCTGCATCAGCTGTTGATAATATTGAATATTATGCCAGCTGAGCAGCATCATGCCCAGAATTTCACCGGCCTTGATCAGATGATGCAGATAGGCGCGGCTATATTGTGTGCAGGCCGGGCAGGGGCATTCTTCGTCCAGCGGCCGATGGTCGGTCGCATGGCGGGCGTTTTTCATATTGACCGGCCCGCGCCTGGTGAAAGCCTGGGCATTGCGCCCGGACCGGGTGGGAAGCACGCAATCAAACATGTCGATGCCGCGTGCGACCGCGCCCACCAGGTCTGTCGGCTTGCCAACGCCCATCAGATAGCGCGGCTTGTCCGTCTTCATGGCTGGCGTGGTGAAATCAAGCGTCGAGAACATCAGTTCCTGGCCTTCGCCAACCGCCAGGCCGCCAACCGCATAGCCTTCAAAATCGATGCCGTTCAGGGCCTCGATCGAACGCAGGCGCAGATCCTCATGCACGCTGCCCTGGACGATGCCGAACTGGCCATAACCTTCGCGTTTGACGAAGGCATCCCGGGAGCGCACGGCCCAGCGCATGGACAGCTCCATGGATTTCTCCGCCTCTTCCTTGGTGCAGGGATAGGGCGTGCATTCGTCAAAGGCCATGGTGATGGTGGATCCCAGCAGATGCTGGATTTCGGTCGAGCGTTCCGGGGTCAGCATGTGATAGCTGCCGTCGATATGGGAACGGAAACGCACCCCTTCTTCGGTCAGTTTGCGCAGCTCGGTCAGGCTCATCACCTGGTATCCGCCGGAATCGGTCAGGATAGGCTTGGACCAATTCATGAATTTATGCAGCCCGCCCAGCTCGGCGATGCGCTCGGCGGTGGGGCGCAGCATCAGGTGATAGGTGTTGCCCAGAACGATCTCGGCCCCGGTCTTGGCCACATCTTCGGGGAACATGGCCTTTACCGTGGCGGCGGTGCCGACCGGCATGAAGGCTGGGGTTTCGATGGTCCCATGGGCGGTGGTGACGCGGCCGCGACGGGCCTGGCCGTCGGTGCCCAGCAGGTCAAATCCAAAATCAGGCATGATCGGCCTCGCATTTTAAAAGACAGCAATCGCCATAGGAATAAAAGCGATAGCCGGTCTCGATGGCATGTTTATAGGCGGCTTGCATTTGGTCCAGACCGGAAAAGGCGCTGACCAGCATGAAGAGGGTGGATTTCGGCAGGTGGAAATTGGTCATCAGCAGGTCAACCGCCTTGAACCGGTAACCCGGCGTGATGAAGATATCGGTCTCGCCCTCGAACGGTTTGATGATGCCCTCTGCCGTGGCGGCGCTCTCCAGCAGGCGCATGGAGGTTGTGCCGACCGAGACGATCCGGCGGCCTTCCGCCTTGGCCTTGTTGATGATGTCGGCTTCTTCCTGTGTGATCACCCCAAATTCGGAATGCATCACATGATGGCGGGTATCCTCCACTTTCATCGGCAGGAAGGTGCCGGCGCCAACATGCAAGGTGATGGTCTGGAAGGAAATGCCCTTGGCCTCCAGGCGGGACCGCAATTCGTCGGTGAAATGCAGACCGGCTGTGGGGGCGGCGACAGCGCCTTCTTCCTTGGCGAACAGGGTCTGGTAATCATTGCGGTCTTCGGCTTCTTCCGCTGCATCACCGCCCTTGGTCCGGCGGATATAGGGCGGCAGCGGCATGATGCCATGGCTCCAAAGCTCGGTGATCAGCTCGTTGCCGCTGAGATTGAAGGCCAGCAACACTTCGCCGCCGTCGCGCTTTTCCTGAACCTCCGCATGGAAACCGTCGGTCACGGTGAAGGTCTCGCCGACGCGCAGCTTCTTGGCCGGTCTGGCAAAGGCCCACCATTTGTTGGGGGCTTCCTGCTTATGCAGGGTCACTTCCACTGTGGCGTCACCGCGCTTGCCGGTGATCCGGGTCGGGATCACCTTGGTGTCGTTGCAGACCAATAGATCTCCGGGCTGGAGGACATCCGGCAGGTCGCGCACGATGCGGTCGGCAAAACCGTTCCCGGTCAGGTCCAGCATGCGGGCGGAATCCCGAGGGCTTGCCGGGTGCTGGGCGATGGTTTCCTGCGGTAGCTCGAAGTCGAAGAGATCAACATGCATGGGTACAGTTTCCTCTAAAAATCACGCTTCGCGCAAATTGGATGGGTACAGAGCGACCAGCAGTTTGAACGGATAAAGCAGCAATGCGATCATCACCAGTTTGGCGCAGAAATCGCCTGCCGCCCAGCTCATCCAGGGCAGTCCGGTTCCTGCGAAGGCGATGGAAAAGAAGATTGCGGTATCGATCATAGAGCCTGCGAAAGAAGAAAAGATCGGCGCTTTCCACCAGGTCAAGCGGCGCAGGCGATCAAAAATGGCGATATCAAGCAACTGCGCGATCAGGAAGGCGGTGCCGGATGCGACAGCCGTACGCAGCATGGCAAAAGCCTCTTCATCCTCCATCAGCATGGTCAGGATGTCTGAATTTTTGGCAACCGCAGCGGTGGTGGCCAGGCCAAGGGCGGCGACACCGGTCAGGAAGACACCCAGCGCAAAGCCGATATAAACCACCAAACGGGCTTTGTGGGCACCAAACAGGCGGTTGGTGGTGTCGGTCACCAGGAAGGCGATGGGATAGGTGAAGGCGCCCCAGGTCAGAAGATCTGCCAGATCAATGCCGCCAACGGTCATTTCGACCGGATGTTGAACCAATTCATTGGAGCTGAGGATAACAGCGCCCATAGCGAACACGGGCAGTATCAGCCGGATGACCGGCTGGGTCAGGAAAGTCATTATCATGTCCTTTGTTAAAGGGCGTACGTAAGCAGGCATAATAGACCTGCCCCCAAAAACCGAATGGGCGGGTTATACGGATTTTGACCGAATCGTCAATCTTTATGGGGTATTTGGCTTTATGGGGTATTTGGCTTTATGGCGTATTTGGTTTTGTGGAGGTATCAGGTGGCGGAGGGGTCACCCGATAGGCGCAGCGTCGCGCACCCGCCAGGATGTGATCGGTGCGCTCAACGGTTGCCAGATCGCCGATCACCTCCTGGAAAACGGATAATTCCAGAGCGCATAGTCCGCTGCAGCTTTTGGCGGCAACACAGATTGGACAATGGTTTTCCACCAACAGAAAATCACCTTCCGGAGATTTTTCCAGCGCTGCCATATAGCCTTCCGCCGTGCGCAGTGCCATCAGGCCTTTCAATCGGTCTTCCAAGCTTTTGTAATCGGACAACCGTGCACAATAATCCGCACTCTGCTTTGTTGCCCGGATGCCCAACAGCTTTTGCACACCATCATCGCCAAAGCTTTCGGCCATGGCGTCGATCAGGGAGATGGTGAGCTCGGCATGGGCATCCGGGAACAGGCTGTTGGCCGCCTCGGTCAGCTGCCAAAGTTTGGCCGGCCGTCCTTTCGGACGTGGCTCCAGTTCGTATGTGACCAGTTTTTCTGCTTCCAGGGCATAAAGATGCTGGCGCACCGCCATGGCGGAAACGCCCAGCGTCTCACCCAACTCGGCGGCTTCCTTCGGGCCTTCGGTCTTGAGAATCTGCTGGATGCGCCGACGGCTGCGGACATCCCGGTCACGGACTGTTTCTTTGCTCATGTCAAAATTACTAAAGAGAAAAATTTAGAAAATCAAGATACGTTTCTTATCGTTTTGTCATCCCCAATGTGATCGGGGATCCGGAGTCGGGCCCTATACCGTTGGCGTTTACAGCCCTGGATTCTGACGCACGGGTCGGGATCCAGGGGGATTAACAACTTCTTTTTAAACTATCTGAGGGCGGGTAAATGCCGCTCTGGCCTTTGCTGCCTCTATGCGCATCGCGCAGCCCGCCGCGTGGTCATTGATCAGACCCATGGCCTGCATGAAGGCATAGACGGTGGTCGGGCCGACAAATTTCCAGCCCCGTTTTTTCAGATCCTTTGATAGCTGGATTGAGGCCTCTGAGGTTGAGGCGGTTTGGGGTTCCGCCAATTCCTTCTCATCCGGTTCGTAAGACCAGACAAAGGCGGCGATCGAGCCTGCTTCCGCCACCAGCTCTTTGGCGCGTTTGGCATTGTTGATCACGGCTTCAATCTTGCCGCGGTGACGGACAATGCCCGGGTCGGCGAGCAGACGTTCGACATCAGCTTGCGTGTAGTTGGCGACTTTGCGGAAATCGAAATTATCAAAAGCGGCGCGGAAATTATCCCGCTTGGCCAGGATCGTGCGCCAGCTCAGGCCTGATTGGAAGCTTTCCAGGCAGATTTTTTCAAACAGCCGCCGGTCATCATCGACAGGAAAACCCCATTCACGGTCGTGATAGGCGAAGAATTCAGGTGCAGCGGCGCACCAGCCACAGCGGGGGCGGCCATCCGGCCCCTCAACGGTTTTGGGCATCTCATTATTATCCTTGTTTCAACCAACCAAAAATTTCAGCCGCTCACCGGCCAGGGCCGGAGTCATTTCGATTATCTCGGGTTTAACCACATCTTCTTCGACAAAGGGGTCTTCTTTCACCCGGGCGGCAATATCGTCCAGGGATCCCGCCTGCGCCAGGATGCCGCCGCCGAGGCCCGGCTGCAAACTGCCCGCAAGCAGGAAAACCCCGTCGTCAAATCCCTGTTTCAGCCAGGCTTTATGGGCCTCCATATAGGTGCCGGCATTCTCCCGGTTGGCCGAGAATTTAAGCAGAATAATGAACATTAACTTCCCCTGTTTGAATATTCGCTGTTTGAGTCCCTGGCGTGTTCGATGCTGTCGATCCATCGGCAAATCTGGTCCACCTCCGAGTGAACATAGTCTTTATCCTTGAAGGCGGTGGCCAATGACGCCACCCCCTGGCTGCGGCCCAGGATATGCAGCGCCAGTGTTTCGGCATCTGTTTTGCGCCCCATGGCCTTGAACTGGCGGGCAAGCCAGTCCTTGAAAAGGGAGAAGATCCGGGCAGCATCAGCTTTGGAAGGATGGTCCAGCTTAGAAAGCTCGTTGGAGAGCGTGCCGACCGGGCAGCCATAGGCCATGATCTTGGCCTGGTTCCGGATCAGGATCTTGATGAAGCATTTCAGCCGATCTGCCGGTGTTTCCCCTTGTTTTTCCCAAGCCGCCAGCATGCCGACAGTATTGCGCAAGCGCAGATCGATGACCGCTTCCAAGATCTCATCCTTGGTTTTGAAATGGTAATAGAAATTTCCACGCGAGATGCCGACCGAGCTGGCAATGTCGGAAAAGGAGGTCGGTTCGAATCCTTGCTGGTAAAACAGCCTGTCCGCCTCTCCGATGATAATGGAACGTGTATCGGGCTTTTCCACAGTGACACCTCTTGTGATAGGAGTAGGACAATTGTCCTATAAAAATGTAATTAGGACATTTGCCCTAATCATTCAAGGGAAATTATTTAATAAAGAAAAAACTTGATTAAATGGGTCGCCGGGCGCATGGTTTCTAAAGAAATTAATTTATAAAAGGAAGTGGACATGGAGCGGGTTCGGTTTCAGAAAGTCGCGAGCTTGAGTGAGCTTGAAACGCGTGGGCGAATGGTGGTGAAGCTTGATGGCAAGCAGATCGTCCTGTTCAAGGGGGAGCAGGGTGTCCATGCCTGCAACAATCGCTGTCCCCATGAAGGTTATCCTCTGGTGGAGGGAAAGATCTCGGAAGATCATGACACCGGGCATTGTGTGCTGACCTGCAATTGGCACAATTGGAAATTTGATCTGGAAAGCGGCGATACCCTGGTCGGTGGGGACAGTCTTCGCCGCTATCCCGTAAAGCTGGATGGCGATGCCATTTTGCTGGATCTGACTGATCCACCGGCGGAGGAAGGCATTGAAAAAGCGCTGACAAATTTGAAAGACAGTTTCCGGCTGCATCAATATGACCGCATGGCCCGCGAAATTGCCCGGCTTGAGAAATCCGGCGGTGATCCGCTGGAAGCAGTCCGCCGGTCGATCCATTGGACCCATGATCATCTGGAATATGGCATGGGCCACGCCTATGCGGCGACGGCGGACTGGATTGATCTGCGGACCCGCTATGGCGGGGTTGATCCGGCCTTTGGGCTGGTCTCGGTTTTGGAACCGGTGGGCCATATGGCCTGGGACGGCCTGCGCCATCCGGCTTATCCCTATCCCAATGAAGTGCGTCCCTTTGATGCCGAGGCTTTGGTTGAGGCCATCGAGGAAGAAGACGAAAAGGCTGCCATTGCCATTGTCCGTGGCGGTCTGGCGCACGGCCTTGGTTGGGATGCGTTCGAGGCTCCATTGGCCCGGGCCGCGCTGGCCCATTATGCCGGTTTTGGCCATGCGGCGATCTATGTCATGAAGGTCGGGCAATTGGTGGCGCAATTGGGAGGCGGGGTGCTGGAACCTTTGCTGCTCTCCCTGACCCGCCTTCTGGTTTACAGCAGCCGGGAGGATCTGATTCCGGAATTCCGGGGCTATGCACCTGCGCTGAAAGCCTGGGACGGAAAGGGGGTGGAACGTGCCCATTGGCAGGATTTTGTCGGTCTTTCGGTCAACCGGGCGCTTGATCAATGTAATCAGGCATCCAGCAATGTCGCCGCTCTATATGACGCACTGCTGGGCGTGCTGTCATGGAATATGCTGTATTTTGACGAATCTCTTGGCATACAGACGGAAAAATCCGTGACCTATAATGTGAACTGGCTGGATTTCACCCATGGTCTTACCTTTGCCAATGCGGTACGCGGGATTTGTGGGCGCTATCCGGAACTCTGGCCCCAGGGCCTGTTGCAGATGGCCTGCTTCGCCGGACGCAATGCCGCTTATCTGGATAAGGATTTTAATGCCGAACCCTGGTTGGTGAATGACCCGGATGCCTTCTTGCGCCTTGAGGAAGAAGGGTTGTTCGACCATGGGGAATTTGAATTCATCATCTCCTGCCACAAGGTCAAAGTGACAGCGGCATTGCGGGCCGAATATGAACACAATCCCGGGGCGGATTGGGTCCAATTGGCCTTTGCGGCGGTGAACCGCTATCTGCATTCGCCCATGAAGCGGCGGCATGCCTTGCGCACCGCGAAACAGTCACTGAATTTTGTCCGGGCGGAAGGCTGAAGCAGAAAAGCCCCGGCGGACGCCGGGGCTTTTCATTGCCATTGGGAAAAGGCTCAGCCGAGGAATTCCTCCAGCGAGGCCAGGCAACCGGACCAGCCGCCCATATGATTGTCCCGTGCGGCTTCATCAATGAAGTTGCTGTGGGTGAGGACAAGCCTTGTGCCATTCGGGGTCGGATGAAATTCCAGCCGCACATCCATCTGTTGGCCTTGTGATCCATCATCCTGTTTCCAGGACCAGCTGATATGCAGCAATTCGTTCGGGACAATGGCCAGCACCTCGCCCTGGGCGGTATGGATGGAGCCTTCGGGATCCTTGATCGGGAAGGCGTAACGACCACCGGCCCTGGCTTCCATCTCGGCATCCTCGCAGCTGTACCCGGTCGGGCCCATCCATTGGCGAAGCGCATCGGTTTCTGTCCAGGCGCGGAAAACAGCTTCAACCGGATGTTTGAAATTGCGTTCTATGGTCAGGCTCAGCGGCGCCTGGTCTGTTTCAAGGGCGGCATCACTCATGGCATCAATCCTTGGCTTGTTTCAAATCATCCAGGTATTTTTCCAGCCCATCCAGGCTTTCGGTCCACATGCGGCTATAGAGATCAACCCAGTCAGAGGCGGTCTTGAGGGCTTGCGGCTGCAGGAAGCAGCGGCGTTTCTGTTTTTCCACTTCACGCCGTATCAGGTTGGCGCTTTCCAGAACTTTCAAATGCCGTGAAACAGCAGGCAGGGAAATGTCAAACGGTTCGGCCAGCTCATTGACGGTGGCGCTGCCTTCCGCCAGGCGGGCCAGAATGGCACGCCGGGTCGGGTCGGCCAGGGCGGAAAATGTCGCGCTTAATGGGTCCATGATATCTCTAACATAAAATTAACCTATTAATTAAATAACATATCGGTTAACTTAATGAAAGCGTGTTTTGAGAATTAGCGCAAGATCCCGACCGCCTGATCGGCAATGGATTTCAAAATGGCTGGGTCGGGCTGGACCTTGCGCATGACCTGCATGCCATGAATGGTATTGAGGAAGAAGCCGGCGGCCGCATGACAATCCAGATCGGCGGCAAATTCGCCCGACCGTCGGCCACCTTCCAGAATTTCCTCCAACGCGCCCTGCATGCGGGCCAGGCCCTGTTGCATGGTTTGTGCGACATCGGAATCACAGGAACAAAGCTCGCAGATGGTGTTGGTGATGAAACAGCCCCGTTGATCGGAATCGCAGTTTTTTTCCTCTGCCAGATGATAGAGCAGGCCGCGGATCACCTCCCGTGCCGGATGGCCGTCGTCATCGGCGGCGAGCATCCGGATCGAGTTTTTTTCCATATAGCGATTCAGGGCCTTCAGATAGAGCGCATGTTTGTCACCGAACGTGTCATAGAGACTGCCCCGGTTGATGCACATGCAATCGACCAGATCCTGCATGGATGTGTTTTTATATCCCCTGGACCAGAACATCTCCATTGCCTTGTCCAGTACTTGATCGGGATCGAATGCCTTGGGGCGCGCCATTATTGTCCGGTAGCTATCTGTTAAACTCTCCAGCAAATATGGTTTTGCGCGCCCGGAATTTCAAACCCGTTTTTGAATGTATGTTCAGGAAAGTTGGGTGATCCAGCCAAGATAGGCGAATCCTACCGCCATGGATCCGAGCAGGGAGACCGCCAAATAGGTCAGGAAAACCGGCCAGCGCGCCAGGGCCTGGACCGCGATGGCGGCGGGAATGCTGGTCACGCCGCCTGCCACCATGAAACTAAGGGCGGCCGCGGGCGACAGGCCCATGGTGATCAGCATGTCAGCCAGTGGAATTGCGGCATAACCGTTGAGATAGGCGGGGACGCCAACAACGGCCGCCAGCGGCACCGACCAGAAACCGATGGTGGTCAACCATTCGCCGATGGCTTCCATGGGGGCGTGATCCAGCATGATTGCCTCCAGCAGGAAAGCGAGCGACAGCCATTTCAACAGGAACCAGCCGTTGGAACGTATTTCGCGCAGAAAAGCGACACGGCGTTCGGCCTGGAGCCAAAAACGCCAGACCGGTTTTTCATCCCTAGTGATGGCACCGGCGCCACAGGTGGAAATAGCGTGATTTTTCAAAGGATCGGAAAAGCCCCCGGCTTTCTGGATCAGCATGACCAGGCCGCCGCCCATAAGCCCTAGCGCTATGGCGGAGAAGGTTTTTGCGATAGCAAATTCCGTCCCCAATGCCGCGCCGGTCAGGATCATCATTTCAGGATCAATCACCGGGGAGGCCAGCCAGAAAGCCATTACCGGCGCCAGCGGCACGCCAGCCGCCAGCAGGGCCGCGATCAAGGGGATGACGCCGCAGGAACAAAAGGGCGAAAAAGCCCCGAGCAGGGATGCCACCAGAACGGCTTTGCCCGCGTGGCTCCTGAAGGCGGCGCCGATCAACCGGTCCGCGCCGCTGGCTTTAATGCTGGCAGCCAACAGTACTGAGAGGCCCAAGAAAATGGCGATCTCCAGGATATTGCCGCCGACAAAGGCCAGATTGGGCATCAACCGATCAGGGCTCAGCACAAAAAGCGCGGCCAGGATCAGCAGGAATGCGATCAAGACCCGATCGACCTTCTTCAATTTTGTCATAATTCTGTAATTTCTAGAATTATCGAAATTACTATCCGAGCAAGATCCAGTGGTGCTTTCCGTGCTCATGGCCCGATCCTTACAGTCTGGGGTTATGTCAGCCGCAATTTGCGTCCTGACAGCAGTTTTCCGTCAAAAAGACCAGCAGCGCATCCATCGCATGATAGTCTGCACGGCAGGTATGGGTGGTGCCGTGTTTTTCCCGCTTCACCAACCCGACCTGTTCCAGATGTTTCAGATGGTGGGTCAGTGTGCTTGCCGGGATATCCAGCGCCTCTTGAATCTTGCCCACGGGGCGACCATCTCCCCCTGCGCGCACAAGATAGCGATACAGCGCGAGGCGGGTTGGATTGCCCAGAGCATCCAGGCGGTTTGCGGCGAGGTCCAATTCAATCATGCCAGCAATATGAGGTCGCAAAAGTGAATTGTCAACTATAATACTAGAATTATCGAAATAATAGTTTGGACAGAATATGTCGCATCCGGCGCTTGAAAGCCTGAGCAATCTGACCTAATTGCGAAGGAGATAAATGAAATCTAAGGGGCGATTGCCTGATGTCGTCATTGCCGGATATTCCATCCCCTTGCACTGGGGTATGCACGCTGGATAAACAAAGCGGGCTGTGCAAAGGCTGCTTGCGCAGCCGGGATGAAATCCGCATCTGGGGCAAATCGGATAATGAGGCGAGGCTGGCGATCCTTCAGGAACTGAAAAAGCGTCGCATGGCCGCGGGCCGCATCAGCGAGAGCGACCTGCGCCCGCGCCGCCGCCGCCGGGGCTGACATGCCTGATCACAGCGCATCTCTGGCGGATCCATTCATTGTACGACCGGCTGTGCTCTGGGAGGCGGCTGAGATCTTTGAGGTCTATCAAAAGGCGTTTGAACAGTTGGAAGGGCGGATCGATCCCCCGACCAGTGCAAAATCACAAACGGTGGAAAGCCTGTCCAAATCCTTCGGTCGGGTTGGTATTGCAGTCTGTGTCCTGGGTGAAACCATTGTCGGCTGTGTCTTTTTCAAACCCGATGGCAACGGTCTTTATCTATACCGTCTGGCAGTCAGCCCCTTTCATCAGGGCAAAGGTGTTGCGAAACGCCTGATTGCCCATGTGGTGGACCAGGCGAGGGTCGAAGGCCGGGAATTTGTTGCGCTGAATGTGCGCATTCCCTTGGTCGATAACCAGCGTTTGTTCCAATCCGCCGGTTTCCGCGAGGTCTCCCGCCATTGCCATGAAGGCTATGACGAAGAGACCTTTATCCGGATGGAATATTCGCTCTAGAAGAGGGCGCGGCCTTCACCGGCGAGTTTCCCGAATTTTTCTTCACTGATGTTGGAGCCGCAGGCGATCACACCGACCTTCCTGCCCCGCATTTCTTCCCGAAGGACAGTGCCTAGGGCGGCAGTGGAGGCAGCGCCTGCCGGTTCCACGGCAATTTTCAGCGCATCAAACAACAGTGCCATGTATTTTCTCAGGCTGTCATCCTCGACCCGGATGATCCGGTCCACATTGTCTTTGGTTACGGCAAAGCTGTAGGGCATGGCAAGAGGAGAGCCCAGGCTGTCAGCGATGGTATGGACCTTTTCCAGCTTTTCCGGCTGGCCGGTCTCGAAACTGCGATACATGCTGTCGGCACCAAACGGTTCCACGCCGATAATCTCGATATTCGGGTTCATTTGGCGGAAGGCACAGGCCATGCCGGAAATCAATCCGCCGCCGCCGACCGGAATGATGACTGCATCCAGATCCGGGACAGCGGTTGCGAATTCCAGGCCACAGGTCGCAGTGCCAAGGGTTGTTCGCGGGCCCTCGAACGGATGGACGACGGTTCGGCCCTCATCATCGCGAATCCGTTCCATCTCGGCAAAGGCGGCATGGACATCACGGGTCAAGATAACCTCCGCCCCCATTTTACGGCAGCCCTCCACCCGGACGGGATCACTGGCTTCGGGCATGACGACTTTGGCATGCACCTTTTCCTGGGCTGCGGCCCAGGACAGTGCGAGCGCATGATTGCCGGCGCTGACGGTGGTCACACCGCGTTTGCGTTCCTCATCTGTAAGGGCGGAGACATTCAAGAGCGCGCCACGGGCTTTGAAGGAGCCGGCATGCTGGAAAAGTTCCAACTTAATCGATACCTCGGCACTTTCCGGCAGATAAGGTTTGATGCGATCAGAGGCCAGCATAGTGACCGGGGTTTCAATAATACGACCGCGCAATTGCTCTGCGGCGTCCCGGATCGCCTGGATGGAGGGGCCCTGCCTGTCTGTCATGTCTGATACCTGTGGAAAGAAATGATGTGGACTGCGAGGATATAAAGGCCCAGCGAATTGGCAAGCGTGTCATCGGAGATTGTTCAACATTTCTTCCATGTTGGAATGTTGTTTGGCAGCGCCTTCCTCATGGATAAAGCGATAAACATTCTTGCCGGTTTGATCGAAAATAAGAACGGAGGGAATGCGCTCTATTTTCCCGAAGAGCGCTGTCAGGCCAGGTTTTCCCGATGATGAAAACAGCGGGAATTGTGGCTTGGTACGGGCCAGGAAACGCGCGAGGCGTTTGCCCGCAGGGTCGGGGAAAAAATCCTCAAACAGATTTATCGCCAGGATGTTCACCTCCTGCGGGCCCCGTTTAGCCTGCAATCGGTTCAGTTCCCGAAATTCGGCTGTGCAGGGTGGGCACCAGCTGGCAAAAAAAGCCACCACCAGCGGTTTGCCGGACAAGGGCCGAATGTCACTGTCCCCAATGGGGCTGAGGTTTTGCAGGTAGCTGTAGCCGTCCGCATCCAGCGTGGGGCCCGCCTGCGCGGGATGCAGTGGAAGTAGAAGAATAGCCAATAGGAAGGTGAGCTTTTTCATGGCCGATTTATGGACCAGGCCGGGGCGATCCACCAATCACGGTCATGCACAAATCTGTGTGGGATTTATTTTGGCCAGAGGCGCGGCCATTTGCGGCGCTGGCCCGGCGCGTAGTTGCGGGTTTCACGATGCATGATGTAAAGGCCGCTGGCGGCGATGAATACCGCGCCGGCATAAAGCCTGGTATCGGGGGCTTCCTGCCAGAAGAGATAGGCGATGATCGCTCCCCAGAGGATCTGGGTGTATTCAAAGGGGGCGACCACGCTCAATTCGGCCAGACGGAAGGCGCTGGTCATGGAAAATTGCGCAATGCCGCCCAGGATCCCGACCATCATCAGCAGGATGAAATCCTCCAGCGGCGGGGTGCGCCAGCCCTGGATGCCAACGCCGATGGCCCCGACAATTATCCCCGCCAAGGTGAAATAGGTGGTGATGGCGACCACATGATCTTTGCGCGAAAGCTTGCGTACGGTGATCATGGCAAGGGCGATGAAAAAGGCACCTGTCAGGGCGATCCAGGTGCCATCGCCGATCACCTCTGCACCGGGGGCCATGATGATCACCACACCGGCAAAGCCAGCCAGGACCGCGCCAAGCCGGTGCAGCCCAACTTTTTCGCCCAGTAACGGGATGGAGAGCAGGGTCATGAAAAGCGGCGCGGAGAAATTAATCGCGATCGCATCGGCCAGCGGCATCAGGGTGAAGGAGGTGAACACACAATACATGGCCGTCATGCCAAAAAGCGCGCGCAGCAGATGCAGGCCCGGCTGCTCGGTTTTCAGGATTTTCAGGCCACCCGCCCGATAGAGCAGAATACCGACCGGGATCATGGCGGCCAGGCAGCGAAAGAAAACAATCTGGGTGACCGGGTAATCATGCCCCAGATGCTTGATCAGGGCATCCATCACGGCAAAGGTCAGCATGCTGGCCATCATATGGGCCATGCCACGCAAGGTATCCCGCGGGTCTTGCACCGCCTGGCTGGTCATTCCTGTCATGTTCCGGCTTTCGAATTTTCTGGGATTGCGTCCAGGATCGGACGGGCCCATCAATATATCAGAAGAAAGAGATTAACCGCATGATCAGGATTGCGGAAGTGTCTTTCAGGAAAAGATCTTGTGCCATTGTGAAAACAGGCGGCTAAAAGCTGGCATGTTTCAACCGCTCTACCAGGAAATCCACAAAGACCCGAACCTTGGTGGAGAGATGCCGGGAATGGGGATAGACCGCATAAACCCCTGATGGCGGGCGGTTAAAGTCATCCAGCACCGTTTCCAGCCGGCCATCTTCATAAGCGTCGGGCGCAAAGAAGGTGGGTAGGGCCGCAACCCCAAGCCCGTCCAGGGCCGCCTTCAGGGCGAAATCACCGCTGTTGCCATGCAGGTTGCCCTGGACCGGCACCCAAAGATCCCGGCCGTTTTTATCCTGAAACTGCCAGCTTCTGGGTGAGGGGGCATAGGCATAGGTGAAACAGTTATGCTGGCTCAGTTCCCGGGGATGTTCCGGTCGGCCATGCCGGTCCCAATATTCCGGACTGGCGGCGACGGCAAAATGCACATCGGCCAGTTTGCGTGCAATCAGGCTGGAATCACGCAGGTTGCCGACCCGGATCGCCAGATCGAACCCTTGCTCCACCAAATCAACCATTTGCCCGGACAAGTGAATTTCCAGTGAAATATCGCCATATTTCTTCATGAATTCAGGCAAGAGCGGGGCGATATGACGGCTCCCGAAACTGTGAGAGGTGCTGATCTTGAGAAGCCCGCGCGGACTGTCCTGCATGGTGGTGACCGCCAGCTCCGCTTCCTCCGCTTCTTCGACGATCCGACGGCAACGCTCGTAATAATCCTGGCCCACATCGGTCAGTTTCAGCTTGCGGGTGGTCCGGTTCAGCAGCCTCGCGCCCAGCCGGTCCTCCAGTTTGGTGATCTGCTTGCTGATCGAGGATTTGGACTGGCCAAGATTCTGGGCGGCGGCGGTGAAGCTGCCCGCCTCCACGACGGCGGCAAAAACAGCCATGCCATTCAGGATATCCATGGGAAGGGTGCTTCTCTATTGGTTTAAAATTGGAAACAATCAATTTCCAATATATGGGTTTATGCATCAATCGTCTACAATATATCTTCTCCGTA
Organism: Aestuariispira insulae; assembly: GCF_003385955.1. Taxonomy (GTDB): domain Bacteria; phylum Pseudomonadota; class Alphaproteobacteria; order UBA8366; family Aestuariispiraceae; genus Aestuariispira; species Aestuariispira insulae. The sequence continues at coordinate 1,036,705 of NZ_QRDW01000001.1, read as the reverse complement.
ACGCAAGAATTCAAAACCAGGCTCTGGCCTGTAGCGCTTAAGGAGACTGACATGAGAAATCTTTTAATTGTGAATAGCAGCCCGAACCCGGAACAATCCGTCACCCGTGGCCTGACAGCGGAATTCGTGGAGGCCTGGACATCGAAAATTGACGACCCGAAGGTGGTTCATCGCGATATCGGACAAAACCCGCCGCCGCATCTGGATCAGGCGACCATCGGCAGCTTCTATACGATGCCGGAACAGCGCTCTGCCGAACAGAAATTGGCGATTGCCCTGTCGGAGACTTTGATTGCGGAGTTGCGTGAGGCTGATGTGATCGTGATCGGCGCGCCGATGCATAACTTTGGCAGCCCCTCTTCGCTGAAAACCTGGTTCGACCATGTGGCCCGTGTGGGGGAAACCTTCCGCTATACGGAAAACGGCCCGGAAGGCCTGTTGAAGAATAAGAAGGTTTTTGTGATCACCGCGCGCGGCGGCAATTACGCGGAAGGCGCGCCGGCGGCACCGATGGATATCCAGGCCCCCTATATCCGCACGGTTCTGGGCTTCATCGGTCTGACTGATGTGACCTTCATCCACAGCCAGGGCCTGAATATGGGGGACGAGGTGCGCGAACAGGCGATCCAATCTGCCAGCACGGCCATTGAAACAGCGGTATCCGACCTGGCGGCATAAGTTATCATCCATAGTGAACGAGTATTTGGGAAGGAATTGGGACATGGGCAAATTGGTTGACGGCAAATGGGTCGATGAATGGTATGACACGGCCAAAACCGGAGGAAAATTTGTCCGGAAACAGTCCCATTTCCGAAACTGGGTAACGGCGGACGGGGCGGCAGGCCCCAGTGGTGACGCGGGTTTCAAGGCGGAGCCGGGCCGCTATCACCTTTATGTTTCCTATGCCTGTCCCTGGGCGCACCGGACCCTGATTTTCCGGGTGCTCAAAGGGTTGGAGGAAATGATCGATATCTCGGTGGTCCACTGGCATATGGGACCGGAAGGCTGGCATTTTGCTGCGGGTGAGGATGTCATACCCGACCACGTTAACGGCATGACCCGGATGCATGAAATCTATACGGCCGCCGATTCCCATTATTCCGGCCGGGTCACGGTGCCGGTGCTCTGGGACAAGGAACGAAACACCATCGTTTCCAATGAGTCTGCTGAGATTATCCGTATGTTCAATCAGGCATTTGACCAGGTGGGCGCCCGGGAAGGGGATTTCTATCCTCTTGATTTGCGTGAGGAAATCGATGCGATCAATCAGCCCATTTATGACCATGTGAATAATGGGGTCTATAAGGCGGGCTTTGCCACCACGCAAGAGGCCTATGAAACGGCGGTTACCGATCTTTTTGCCGAGTTGGACCGGCTGGAAAAACATCTGGAGACCAACCGCTATCTGGCAGGGGATCGGATCACGGAGGCCGATTGGCGGCTGTTTACCACATTGATCCGCTTCGATCCGGTTTATGTGGGCCATTTCAAATGCAATATCCGCCGGATTGCGGATTATCCTAACCTGATGGGGTATCTGCGTGAGCTGTATCAGGTGCCGGGTGTGGCCGGGACAGTGAATATGGAGCATATCAAGCGCCATTATTATGAAAGCCATGGGGGCATCAATCCAACCGGCATCGTGCCGGTCGGCCCGGAAATCGATCTCTGGGCACCGCATGGTCGGAGGTAACGAAACATGAAACGGATACCATCGCTGTTTGTATCCCATGGCGCGCCCACATTGGCATTGGACCCTGGTATTGTTGGTGAAAACTGGCGGGCGGTTGCCGGCGGTTTTCCCAAACCCGAAGGCATCTTGGTCATCTCTGCCCATTGGGAAGCGGAAAGGCCGACGGTCTCAATCACGGAAAAGCCGGAGACCATTCACGATTTTTACGGCTTTCCTGCTGCCATGTATGAAATGGACTATCCAGCACCAGGGGCACCCGACCTGGCCGGAAGGGTCCGGGACCTGATCGACGGTGGTGGTTTGGATGTTGCTGTTGACCAGGACCGGGGGGTGGATCACGGCGCCTGGGTGCCCTTGATGCAGATGTTTCCCGACGCGGATATTCCGGTGGCCCAGCTTTCGGTCCAGCCGGCGCTTGGCCTGGACCATCATTTCACCCTAGGGCGGATCCTGGCACCTTTGCGCCAACAGGGAACTTTGATTCTGGCGTCCGGTGCATTGACCCATAATCTGGCGGATTTCAGGCACTATCAGCACGACAGGGATGGGCCGCCGCTTGATTATGTTCAACGTTTCGAAGACTGGGTGACAGAAAAGGTTGAAGCGGCCAGCTGGGATTGCCTGATGCATCTGGACTATGCCCCGGACTATCGGCGCAATCATCCAACGGTGGAACATATCCTGCCGCTTCTTGTGGCAGCGGGCACGTCCGGCGGTCCGGGGCGGTCCTTTTCGGAGAGCTATGCCTACCGCATCCTCTCGATGAAGGGGTTTATCTTTGATTGACCGGCGCTTTCTCCGTTGGGATAGTGAACGGGTAACAAACCACCCGGTGAAAGATGTCGGTCCTCAATCGAGACAGTATCAAAAACGGCTTCGTACAGAAAATCGCTGAAGAGGGAGAGCGGCTTGGCCTGGTCAAGCGCCTCTCCGTGGAAGAGCGGGTGGCCAGTCGGGAGGCAACCCTGGCCCGCAAACCGGACCATGTCCGGGATATCTGGGTTTTTGCCTATGGTTCCTTGATGTGGAACCCAGCCTTTCATCATGTGGACAGCTGCCGGGCCAAACTGTTCGGTTATCATCGCGCTTTCTGCCTTAAGGCGGTGATCGGACGCGGCACCATGGATTACCCGGGACTGTTGCTAGGGCTGGAACATGGCGGATCCTGCCTGGGACTGGCCTTGAAGGTTGATCCTGAAAATGTTGAAGAAGAACTGGATGTGGTTTGGTCCCGGGAAATGGTGACTGGTGCCTATCGACCGGCCTGGGTTACGCTGGCATCCGATAAGGGGCCGCTTACCGCGCTGACCTTCTTGATGAACCGGGATTATGAACGCTATGTGCGCGGGCTTGGTGAGGCGGAAACCGCCCGGCTGATCGCGACCGCGGAAGGGCCGCTTGGCAAATGTTCCGACTATCTTGAACAAACTGTGATCGCGCTTGATCAGCTGGGCATTGCTGACGGCCCCATGCATCGTTTATGGGAACGAGTGGAAAATTTGCAGAAAAAGTCAGGAGGAGGAACCGCCCATGTCTGACAAGGTTACAAAAACCGATGCGCAATGGCGCGAGCAGATGACGGCGGATGAATATCATGTCTGCCGGGAAAAAGGCACGGAGCGGGCCTTCACCGGGGCCTATTGGGATCACTGGGAACCGGGCCAGTATCATTGCACCGGGTGTGGCGAGCCGCTGTTTGATGCGGAGACCAAATTTGACGCAGGCTGCGGTTGGCCCAGTTTCAATGCGCCATTGAAGGACGGGGTCGTTGACGAGCATGAGGATCTCAGTTTCGGCATGCGCCGGGTCGAGGTCACCTGTCATAAATGCGGCTGTCATCTGGGACATGTCTTTCCCGATGGGCCGGCTCCAACGGGCCAGCGTTATTGTATCAATTCGCTTTCCATTAAGCACGACCAGGATACATGAGCCGGAAACATTCCACGGGCGCTGCAGCGGTTTCACCGGCACAGGAAGGGGCCTGGCTTCAACAGGCGGCTCATCTGCATCAGGCCGGTCGACTGGCAGAAGCCGAGCAGATCTACAAGCGCGTGGTGGAGGCTTTTCCAAAAAGCCGGGATGGGTGGCATCTGCGCGGAAATCTTTATTTCCAGGCCGGTCAGCCGGATAACGCCCGGAAATTTATCAAACGGGCGATCAAACTGGCACCGAAAGAAGGGATCTTCTGGTCCAGCCTGGCGGTGGTCGAAGAAAAGGTCGGCAATCGAAAAGCGGCGGAAAGCGCCTATGCCAAGGCGGTGAAATTTGCCCCGGATCATGCGGAAGCCTGGAATAACTACGGGACTTTTCTGTCCGCCTGCGGCCGGGTGGAGGAGGCGATCAAGGCCTTTGGCCGGGCGGTTGATATCCAGGCCGGCTATATGCAGGCGATCTATAACCTTGCCGTGACCCTGATGAATGCGGGACAATTTGACCAGTCCCTGCCGGTCTTTGAGCAGGGGTTGGCGCATGAACCCGGTCATCCGGAGCTACTGATCAGCTACGGGGTCGCGCTCAAGAAACTAAAGCGGCTGGACGATGCCGAAGCGGCGCAATTGGGTGTCCTGGAGGCACTTCCGGAAAATCCGGGCGCGCTGGCCAATCTGGCGTCGATCTACTATGAAACCAACCGGATGGAACAGGCGGCGGATGCGGCCGCCCGTGCTGTCAAACAGGCCCCCAACCTGGCAGAAGCCTGGAACAACCTGGGGAATGCGCAATCTGCGCTGGAACAGTTTGGCGATGCGGAATGCGCCTTTCGCAAGGCTCTGAACCTGGACCCCGGCAATGCGGATGCCCATGGCAATCTGGCGAACTTGCTGAAGGTAACCAACCGTCTGGAAGACGCCGAGCAAAGCTATCGCAAGGCCATAGAAATACACCCCCAAAACCCCCGTCATACGTTTCAATTGGCCATGCAGCGACTGATCGTGGGCGATCTGGAACAGGCCTGGCCGCTATATGAGGCGGGGTTTGAATGCGGTGAGCGCAGTCCGAACCGGTGCCAGACTCACCCGGCCCCGCGCTGGCAGGGGCAGGCCATGCCGGGGGAATGTCTGCATATCTGGCCGGAACAGGGCATCGGAGATGAATTGATCGCCGCTTCCATGTATGAAGAGGTGCGGGGGAGATCCCTGGCGAAACGGGTGGTGATTGAATGTGACCGGCGTCTTCAGCGGGTTTTTGAACGGGCCTATCCCTGGGCGGAAATTGTTGCATGCGGCGATTTCGATGAAGAACAGGCACAAGCGCAGATACCGCTCATGTCCCTTTGCGGAATCCTGCGCAAAGATCCTGCGTCATTCCCCAGACATCAGGGATATCTGACCGCTGATCCTGCATTGGCGGAAAAATGGCGCGCGCGTATCGGCGCGTTAGGGCAGGGGCTCAATATCGGGATTGCCTGGGGAAGCGGTCTGGTGAATGCCAAGCGCAATCGGGCGCTGACGGACCTGTCTGACTGGGCGGATATTTTCCGGCTTGAGGGGATCAAGCTGGTCAACCTCCAGCATGGCGACCGCGAGGCGGAAATCAAACGGGCGGAAGAAGAGCACGGTTTCACGTTGCACCGCTGGCAGGATCTCGATCTGCGCGATGATATTGAAGATGTGCTGGCGCTGATGGCCAATCTAGATTTGGTGATTACTGTCGGGACCTCCGTCGCCGCCATGGCAGGTGCTTTGGGAACCCCTTGCTGGGCCTTGTTGCGCCAGCCGGAATGGAGCCAGTTTGGCACCGGGAATCTGCCATTTCTCCCAAAATTGAAAATCTATGGCCGCGATCATGACATGTCCTGGCGCCAGGTCTTGAGCCGGGTGGCAAAAGATCTGGCGGCGATGGATGGTTCGCGCTAATCAGGCCGAGGAGTGTCAGTATCCAGGCAGGCTTTCTTTACCGCCACGAAGAGTTTCCAGGGTCTCGGATGCGGCCTTCAGTAGATAGCCGATATCAGTGGAGACGGATGCAAAGCGATAGCCCCAGTCAAACATCTCCCGTGCCATAGCGGTGTCGCCGCAATGAATGCCGGCAAATATCCCCTTTTCGGCGCAGGCTTTGGCCACTCGCTTCATCGCCTCGACCACTTGCTTGTCATCGGGCATGGCTTTGGGCCAGTTGCCATAGGTGAAACCCAGGTCATTGGGGCCGACCAGGATGCCGTCCAGATGCGGTGTCGCCAGGATGTCGTCCAGATTGTCGATGGCTTCTCTGGTTTCAATCTGGGCAATGGCCAGGATCTGGTTGTTGGCTTCCAATGTGTAGTCACTGCCGTAATGAATGTTTGGCCGCATCGGTCCCCAGCTGCGGCCGCCTTCCGGGGGGTAGCGGGTGGCTTCGACAAAGCGGGCGGCCTCCTCTCCGGTATTGACCAGCGGGCAGACCACGCCCAGTGCACCATAATCCAGGGCGCGCATGATGGCACCCGGTTCGTTGGAGGATACCCGCACGATCGGGGTGCATTCGGTGGTGTTGATGGCGGTGATCATGCCCAGCATATCCTTGTCCCCGATCAGGCCATGCTGCTGGTCGACAAAGATGAAATCGAACCCGAGACCGGCCAGGCCTTCGGCGACGATGCTGCTGTCGATATCGGCAAAGAGGCCGATGCCGGTGCCGCCGTTTTTCAACAGAGTAAGCAGTTTGTTCGCTTTCATGTATTTCTCTTTCCTAACGGTCAAAATAGTCGGCAAGACGGTCCAGCGCCTCTGCCATCCGATCGGTCCGGTTGGCAAAACAGATCCGGAGATAGCCTTCCCCTTCCGGACCAAAGGCGGCCCCGGGCGCAAGCCCGACCCTTGTCTGGGCCAGGATATCCTTGGCGGTCGCAACGGAATCAGACATGCCTTCAACGGCAAAGAAGGCATAAAAGGCGGCATCCGGCGGGCTGATCCGCAGCCGGGTGCATCCGCCCAGCCTATCCATGACCAATTGCCGGTTGGTTTTCAGTTCCGCCATCATCTCGGCCAGGGCATCTTCGCCTTTTTCTAGGGCGGTGATGCCGGCATGTTGAACGAAGGGTGGCTGGCAGGAGGTGTTGAATTCGGTCAGTTTGGCATATTGGTTCAATAGTTCCGGCGGTGCGACCACCCATCCCAGCCGCCAGCCGGTCATGCGCCAGGCCTTGGAAAAGCTGTTGATGGAAATGAACCGATCACCGGGTTCAACCAGTTCCAGGAAGGAGGGCGCGTGACGGCCATGATAAGTGATCCTGGAATAAACATCGTCGGACAAGAGCCAGACTCCGCGTTCCCGGGCGAATGCCAATAGGGTTTCCTGTTGTTCGCGCGGCATGACCCAGCCGGTCGGATTGCCCGGGGAATTGATGAAAATCACTCGTGTATGTTGATCGACCCTGGCCATCAGCTTGTCGAGATCCAGGCTCCAGACCCCGCCATGCTCATCCAGGGGCACAATGCGCGGCTCGGCACCCATGATATCGACCGTTCCGGGGATGTTTGGCCAGGTCGGGCCAGTGGTCACCATATTATCGCCCGGTTCCAGCAGCATCTGGATGGAGAGCATGACCGCCTGCATCCCGGACCCGGTCACGGCGATCTGGTCCAGATCCAGCGCGCAGCTATAGAGATTATTTGAATAAGTCCGAATAGCTTCGCGCAGGCCGGTCAGGCCCACATTGGCGGCATAAAAGGTTTCATCCCGGTCCAGGGCCTCGACGGCGGCCTGTTTGATCACGGCCGGTGTCGGGCGGTCGGATTCCCCGAACCAAAGCGGGATCACGCCATCAAGCCCCATGCCCGCATCGGCGACCTCGCGGATGCGGCTTGCGGGCATGGACTGAATCTTCGCGCGAATGGCCTGATCATTCATGGTTTTATTCCTGATTGACGCTGGTGGTTGAATATTTCACTAATCCTGAAAAAGCGGGAGGCAAAATTCATGGCGGGACTGGACGGAACCGACCGGAAAATCATCGCGGAACTATCCGCCAATGCCCGGCTGCCGGTAACCAAACTGGCGGCCAGGGTCGGTTTGTCGAGGACGGCTGTGCAACTGCGCATCGACCGGATGGAGCGGGATGGCATGATCCGGGGATATCGTGTGGAACTGGCCGAATCGGCCATCGAGAAACCGAAACCAACAGGGGCCTTCATTGAAATCCGGCTGAAAGAGCGGATGAAATATGCGCCGATTGTGGCGGTGATGAAAAAGATCCCGGAAGTGCGTGAATGCCATAATGTCAGCGGCGACGGAGATTTAATTCTGGTGGTGGAACAGGCGACGCCGGAACGCATCCAGGAGATTTGCGAGCATCTCTGGAACCATCCCAATGTGCAATCCACCAATACCATCTTTGTTCTGTCCTCACCCATTTCCCCGGTCTGAACGCCGGTTTTTCCTGATCAGCAGTTTCATTCTGCCCTGGCAGATTGCAAGCCGCCATCTGGCATAGTGCAAGTTTGTCGTCAGATTGCCTGTCCGGTTGGTTATGGATAAGGTTGTCCCATGGTGATGGCCCAGTAATGGCTGAGACGCACCCGACCGCGGTCATCGGGCAGATAGCGATAGCCGACCCCGATCTCGCTCACCCGCTTGTCCAGCATCGCTTCCCGGTGGCCGTCTTTTGATGCTTTCCATTGTTCAACGGTTTCCCGCGGATCCCGGGCACCGCCTGCCAGATTTTCGCTGACCATGTAAAACCGGTAATTGAAAGATTTTGCCCGTTCACCAGGGCCAGTTCCCAAGGGAGAGGTATGGTCGAAGTAATCCTTCACGGCCATATCGTCTGCGTGATATTGCGCCGCCCGGTTTAAAACCGGATTGATCGTCAGGGGGGGCAGGCCATGTTGCCGTCGGAACAGATTGACGTATTTCACAATGCCTTCGCGCCAGCCCGCATCTGCCATGGTATCGTGCTGGGCGGCAATCACGACCCAGATGGACCGGATGTTACGGGGCAGTCTTGCGCTGTTGGCATCCAACACAGCAATGCCGATCTCATAGGCCTTTTTTGTGCCCATCAAGGTGCGGCCCAGCTCGCTTTTTTGCAGGGCTTTGAGAAATTCGCGCTGATTCCGGTAGTTGAAATCCACAATCATCGCGGTTTCACGCGACGGATATCTGACGGCGGACACCTCACGCGCCATCAAGCCGCTATGGTAAGATTCGGGCCCCCGTTCCGCGAGATAGCGGGCCACATTGCGGGCGGCGCGGGCCAGGCGCGGCTCTGCCTGATGGTTTGGCAGGATCCGGGCGCTGCGATAGCGGTTCACATCCACCAATGTCTCTCGGGACAGGTCGGCCAGCCCCTGGCCGGCCAGGCTGACTATCGCAGACCATAGGCCTAATAACAGGATTAGAGGGCGATATCTCAAATGGGGCATTCTCCGGTCGTGGATGGTTCAAGAAAAAACCTGCCACAGAGTGTAGCAGGTTTTCTCATCAGTTCTTTGTGAACAGGCGTTTCAGCCGGTGCTTTCAGGAAAAAGAGATCTTCGGACCGGCGGGCTGGCCTTCGCCGCTGGAAAGCTTGCCCCAGACCTTTTCCGCGATGGCCATATAGGCCTTGGCATGGGCGCTTTCCGGATCGCTGACCACGATGGGATTGCCGCCGTCGGACGTGGTCCGGATATCCATATGCAGTGGAATCTCGCCCAGGAAATCGGCCCCGATCCGCTCCGCTTCGTCCCGGGCACCGCCATGGCCGAAAATATCGGACTGCTCACCGCATTTCGGGCAGAGGAAGTAGCTCATATTTTCGATCAATCCCAGGACCGGCACATCCACTTTCTTAAACATGTTCAAACCCTTCCTGGCATCCAGCAGGGCAATATCCTGAGGCGTGGAAACAATCACAGCACCGGCCAGCGGCACATTTTGCGACATGGAAAGCTGTGCGTCGCCAGTGCCTGGCGGCATATCGACCACCAGCACATCCAGCGGCCCCCAATTCACGTCATTGAGCATCTGCTGCAAAGCGCCCATGACCATCGGGCCGCGCCAGACAACGGGCTGGTCTTCGGCGACCAGGAACCCCATGGACATGGATTTGACGCCGAAATTCTCCATTGGCTCCAGGGTTTTGCCGTCGTCACTGGCGGGACGGCCGGAAATGCCCATCATGCGCGGCTGGCTGGGGCCGAAAACATCGGCATCCATCATGCCGACCGCGAGGCCAAGCGATTTCAGCGCCAGGGCCAGATTGACCGCGGTGGTGGATTTGCCGACCCCGCCCTTGCCGCTGGCAACGGCAATGATATGGCGTATTTCGGCGGCACCGGTGCCGGTTTCCTTTTTTTGCGGCTGCGGCTGGGCCGGTTTTTTCTGGGCGGCGCGCTCCGCGGTCAAAATGGCGGTCACGGAAATGACGCCGGGCAGGTTGCGCACGGCCTCTTCGGCCTGTTTGCGGATCGGTTCCATCTGGTCCGCGCGGGACGGGTCGCCGATCTCGATGGAAAACTGGACCATGCTATCCTTGATGGCGAGGCCGGAAATCATGTCGGCGGCGACCAGGTTTTTATGGCTGACCGGATCATTGATGCTGGCGAGGATGTCCAGGATCTGGGCGCGGTTGATGTCTGACATGGGGGTCTCCAAGGATAATAATTTTATCAATCACTGATCCATCCCGTCCGAGGGCTGGTATTATCAGTGAAGCATTCATATATGGAGGAATATGCGTTCCGAAAAGATGAATAAAGGGCAATGGACAGGAAAATTTGCGTTTATTCATCCATTAGGCTATCCCGGAAGCAGTTATAACCGGGTGGCATGAATGGCAATTCGGTTGAGGGGTTGATAAAAGCGCGTTTTAATACGCAACGACGTAAACCAGATAAATCTGAGAACAACGGGAAATAATACATGCCTTGGCAAAGCAATTCCGGCGGCGGCGGCCCTTGGGGCGGTGGCGGTAATCGTGGAAATGGCGGCGGTCAGAGCCCTTGGGGCTCCGGCGGCGGCAGCGGTGGCGGCGGTGGTCAACAGCCGCCCGACGTCGAGAAACTGGTGCGCGAAGGCCAGGAAAAGATCAAGAAAATGTTGCCCGGTGATATGGGTGGCATGGGGATTTTGGTGCTGGTTCTGGCCGCGGCCGCCATCTGGATGCTGACCGGCATTTACCGGGTGCAGCCGGAAGAGCTGGGTGTTGAGCTGGTTTTTGGTAAGTTTTCCGAACGCACATCCCCGGGTCTGCATTACAATTTCCCGGCCCCGATTGGCGAGGTGATTAAGCCGCAGGTGACCCGTGTAAACCAGGTGGAAGTCGGTTTCCGCTCTGGTGTTGGGCGCAGTGGTGCCGGCACCAACTTTGCCAAAGAAAGCCTGATGCTGACAGGGGATGAGAATATCATCGATGTTCAGTTCGCGGTTTTCTGGCGCATCGCGGATGCACAGAAATATGTGTTTAACATCCGAAACCCGGAACCCACGGTGAAGGACGCGGCCGAGGCGGCCATGCGTGAGATTATCGGTAAATCCGGTTTTGAATATGCCCGTACCAGCGGCCGTGGAGAGATCGCGCAGCAGACCAAAACCCTGATCCAGTCGATCCTGGATGACTATGGTGCCGGTATTGAGATCACCAATGTCAACGTGCAGAAGGTGGATCCGCCGAGCGCCGTTATCGAAGCATTCCGCGATGTCCAGGCGGCCCGTGCCGACCAGGAGCGTGTAATCAACGAGGCCCAGGCCTATCGTAACGAGGTGACCGAAAAAGCCCAGGGTCGCGCAGAACAGCTGATCCAGGCGGCAGAGGGTTATAAAGGCGAAAAGATCGCTATTGCCAGCGGTGATGCTTCCCGTTTCCTCCAGGTTTATGAGGAATATCGGAAGGCCAAGGATATTACCAAGCGCCGTATTTATCTGGAAACCATGGAAAAAGTTCTGGGTGGCATGGACAAGGTTCTGATCGAGGAAGGGGAAAACGGTTCCGGTGTTCTTCCTTATCTTCCGCTTAACGAACTGACCAACAAGAAGAATTGAGGGCGAATTAATGTTTAAAAGCAGCACTTTTCTTCTCATTGGCACAATCGCTGTGGCGGCTGTGGCCTATTCTTCAATGTTCACGGTCCGTGAAACAGAGCAGGCCTTGGTGTTTGAGCTGGGTAAACCGGTTGAAAAGAAGGTTGAAACAGGTCTGAACTTCAAGATCCCCTTCATCCAGGAAGTCCGGTATTTTGATAAACGCGTGCTGGATTATGATGCCAGCGCCAAGGAGATCCCCACCGCCGACCAGAAACAGGTCGTCGTGGATGCCTTTACCCGGTACCGGATCAACAATCCGCTCGGTTTCTATACTGCGGTCAATAATGAAATCAGTCTCCAGCAACGTCTGGATGCGATCATCGATAATTCCCTGCGTGATGTGCTGGGTGATGTGCAGTTGGCCGACGTCCTGACCCCGAAGCGGGCCCAGATGATGCGGGATTTCACCCAGTTGGTCGAAAGCCAGGCGACAGGTTTTGGTGTTGAAGTGGTTGATGTCCGCATCAAACGCATCGATTTGCCGGAAGCCAACAGTCAGGCGATCTATCGCCGGATGTCCACCGAGCGCGAGAAAGAGGCGCGCCTCTTCCGCGCGGAAGGTGAAAAAGCCTCCCGTCGGATCAAGGCGGATGCCGACAAGCAGAAACGTATCATCGAGGCAGAGGCGGCTAAGAAAGCTGAAATCCTGCGCGGTGAGGGCGACGCCCAGGCCCAGGCAATCTATAACGATGCCTATGGCCAGGATGCGGAATTCTTTGATTTCTGGCGCTCCATGCAAGCCCTGGAAAAAGGATTAAGCTCTGAAAAAACAACCTATGTCGGTCCGCCGTCCGGTGAGTTTTTCCGATATTTCAGCACTGATGGCGGCGTGAAACAGTAAGTTTCGCCATGCCTTTGGCGTTGTAAGACACTAGATTGAGGGCGGTCGGTCATTCCGGCTGCCCTCCGTTTTTTTGCAAGAGCTGTATTTGTCAGGCTGTTACCGGTTCTTTGCGCTTTTGAAGCCCTGCCGGTAGGAGGCATCAAGTTTATGAATGAGTTTTTTATTGCGCTGATAACGGCGGTGGGGCTGGTGCTGGTCCTGGAAGGGGCGATCTATGCGCTGTTTCCTGATGGCATGAAACGGATGATGAGCCAGATGTCCTATGTGCCGCCGGATGTGTTGCGCCGGGCCGGGTTGGTGGCGGCGGTGATCGGAGCGGCCATCGTCTGGTTTGTACGCGGCTGACCGGAAAAATCGGGCATGATATAATGGAGCTGGCCCGACTCTTGCTCCTGATATTTTCATAGCGGTTATAGTGCCTTGCCGCCAGGGGCGGGGATTTAAGGAACGGGAAAGAGAAAAATGCCGCATTGGTTCCGCATTGGTCTTATCTTTCTGGCAGTGACATTGCCAGCACTAGCCCCTGCAAGGGCGCAGGATGACATTGGCGTGGCTATCATCATCGGCAACAAGAGCTATGGCGCGGATGTGCCGAAAGTCCTCTATGCGCACCGGGATGCGGACGCTTTCCGGGATTATGTGGTTGATGTCCTGAAAATGGAGGAAGAAAACATCATCGACCTCCGGGATGCCAGCCAGGCGGAGATGCTGGCGGTCTTCGGGTCCGAGCGGTCACATCAGGGCAAGCTGTGGAGCTATCTTGATCCGGCGGGGAAATCGGATGTGGTGATTTATTATTCCGGTCACGGGGTCCCCGGCATCCGGGATGGCCGTGGATATCTGCTGCCGGTGGATGCGGATCCAAACCTGGCGGAAATCAATGGATATCCCCTTGATTTGCTGTATCAGAACCTGGGGCGGCTGGAAACCGCGTCGGTGACAGTGTTTCTGGATGCCTGTTTTTCCGGCGACAGTCCCAATGGCGTGCTGATCCGTGCGGCCTCTCCCGGTCTGATGCAGGTGGCCCTGCCGGAAGAGGCGGCCAAGATGACAGTTCTTACCGCCGCCAGTGGCAGCCAGCTGGCCAGCTGGGATGAAGAGGAAGAACATGGCCTGTTCACCGGCTACCTGATGGAGGGGCTGTATGGCGAGGCCGATGGCAATGATGATGGCGAGATCACGGCGGCAGAGGTGAAGGCCTATCTGGATGCGGAAATGACCCGCGCGGCCAGGCGGCGTTTCCTGCGCGACCAGGTGGCCAGCTTGACCGGGGATGGTACCCGGGTTCTGTCCCGGCCCGGCGAGGATGGTTTTCCGGAAGAGGATGAAGCTCTCGATGAAGAGGGCTATCATGTGGAAATCCCGGCCAGCGGCTATCTTTATGTCGGACCGGAATATCTGAATTTGCGCGCTGGTCCCGGCACGATATACGAAAAACTGGCGGTGCTGTCGCCCAATACCCGATTGCAGGTATTGTCGCGCGCCGGCGATAGCGATTGGCTCAGGGTGTCGCTGACGGGCGGTCAGAAAGGTTACGTTTTCGGCCAGTTCTTGCGACAGGAACCGCCCGGCCGTCCGGAAACACCGCGTCCGATCATTGAAGAGGTGCCGGAGGATGAAGAGCTGTTCCTGCCGCCGCCCGCGGCTGCCGCGCGCCCGCCGAGACCGGAGAATTTCTGGCGTCCCATTCCGGGCGATCTGCAACAATCACAGCCGATCCGCCGCAACCCGGTCCAGATCGGACAGGTGAACCGCCTGGATTTCAAGAAAGGCAATGTGGTCATTGCGCTCAACGGCGATGTCCGTGCCCAGCCGCTTCGCCCCAGAGGCCGTCTGGTGACCATGACGCGGGACGGGCGGATGATTTTTCTGACCATTATCAAGGTCAACAAAAAGAAACTTTGGGCAAGGGTGGCCGGGGATGTTAACGAGATGGAGGTAGGGCTGCGGGTCTTTGCCCGGCGGTGAGGGCCTACGGGGGGATCATGAGACGGAAAACAATCGGGCATACCGGATCCTGATTTTGTATTCTTTCCAAATTGGGGTTTAACAATTTGGAATGGATGACTATATTTCGCCCACGATCAGGATTACATATCTATTGCAACCATTTTATCAGGATTGAGGACGCATCATGGCTTTCGAACTGCCGGCGCTGCCCTACGCGAAAAACGCTCTGGAGCCGCATATTTCCGAAGAAACTCTGGATTTCCATCATGGCAAACATCACAACACCTATGTTGTGAACCTGAACGGCCTGGTTGATGGCACCGAGAATGCAAGCAAAAGCCTTGAAGAGATCATCATGGATTCCGCCGGTGACGCTTCCAAGGCTGGCCTGTTTAACAATGCCGCCCAGATCTGGAACCATACCTTCTACTGGAACTGCATGACCCCGAATGGCGGCGGCAAGCCGGAAGGCAAAGTTCTGGAAATGATCGAGGATGCTTTTGGCTCCTACGAAAAATTCCGTGAAGAGTTTAAAACCGCATGTCTGACCCAGTTCGGCAGCGGCTGGGGCTGGCTGGTGCTGAAGGACGGCAAAATGGCCATCCAGAAGACCCTTGGCGCCGATCTGCCGATGGCTCATGGCAACAAAGCCCTGCTGACCTGCGATGTTTGGGAACATGCCTATTACATCGATTTCCGCAACCGTCGTCCGGATTACGTCGATACCTTCCTGGATCACCTGGTGAACTGGGAATTCGTGGCAAGCCAGCTCTAAGGATTGCCCCGCATCCTATGAATTAAGGATGCAGACGGAATTAAATAAAAAGGCGGAAGCGGTTGCTTTCGCCTTTTTCTTTGGTGCTTAGGGTTGATTGTCCGGTAGGATGAAACCGCGCGATATGGCAAACTTGTCGCATTGGACCGGCGCAATGGGGCAATTTTGTGATTTCTACGCTCCAGGCGGGGCTGCAGGTTGAACGGAGCGGTAAACTCCCCTAAATCCAATATGCGCATTTGTATCGTGGGTTAACTGATTGATGGAGAACGGTTCAATGACTCAGACCTTCAGGATTGCTGCGCGGGCTTTGACGCCCATGCGGGAAGGCATGATCCTCCCGGCATTGCTGGTGATCTCCATGATTGCCGCCCTCTTGAACAGCCCGGCCTATGGCCGTGGCACACCGGACGGTTTTGCCGATCTGGCAGAAGAGCTGCTGCCGTCTGTGGTGGATATTCGGGCGATCCAAAATGCCCGGACGGCGGATGCTCCTAATCAGCCGCAGGCGGAATCACCTTTTCCGCCGGATAGCCCGTTTGGCGATCTGTTTGAGCGTTTCCGACGTCATGGCGAAGGAAATCAGGGCCCGAGACGCCGAGAGGCGGCTGGCTCCGGCTTTGTTATCGATTCGGATGGCATCATCGTCACCAATAATCATGTGATTGAAAATGCCGACGAGATTTATGTGATTTTCAATGATGATGACCCCAAGGAGTATCCCGCCGAGATCCTGGGCCGGGATGAAGGGGTTGATCTAGCGGTTTTGAAGGTCAAGGCCGACCGTAAGATGAAAGCCGTGAAATTCGGCGATTCCGATAAGGCGCGTGTCGGTGAATGGACCTTGGCTATCGGCAATCCCTGGGGCTTGGGCGGCAGTGTGACCGCCGGCATCATCTCAGGCCGGGCGCGTGACATTGACCGGGATTCCTTCACGGAATTCCTGCAGACAGACACCCCGATCAACCAGGGCAACTCCGGCGGACCGCTATTTAACATGAAAGGCGAAGTGATCGGCGTAAACACCGCAATCTTTACGCCCACCGGCGGATCGATCGGTCTTGGCTTTGCCATTCCATCGAACCGGGCTAAAGCTGTTGCTAAGCAGTTGCGTGAATTTGGCACGACCCGGCGCGGCTGGTTGGGGGTCTCCATCCAGAATGTGTCGCCGGATATTGCGGAGAGTGTCGGCCTGGACGAACCCTTTGGCGCTATGGTTTCGACCGTTTATGACAACAGCCCGGCCAGCCGGGCCGGACTGGAAGCCCGCGATGTGATCTTGAGCTTCAATGACCGGCGGGTCGATAATTCGGCCAGGCTGCGCCGGATGGTAGCGGCCACAACGGTTGGCGCGGAAGTGCCGGTGGTGGTGTGGCGCGACGGGTCCAAGATTAACAAAACCGTGGTCCTGGGAGAGCGGGAAAAAGTGAATATCGCAGCCCTGAGCGGTGGTGATCCTGTCCCGGAAAAGCCGGTTACCTCCCAGGCGCTGGACAGTCTGGGCCTGGAAATTGCCCCGGTATCGGATGTCCTGCGCCAGGAATTCAACCTGCGTGATGATGTCCAGGGCGTGGTAATCACAGATGTCCGCCAGGGCAGTGGTGCCGAAGCCAAGCGACTGCGCCCGGGCATGGTGATTGTCGGCGATGCCAAAGGGCCGGTCAAATCGGTTGCTGAATTGCGCCAGCGCGTTGAAAAAGCCCACGAAGACGGACGACGCAGCGTGCTCTTGCATGTCAGTATCGATGGTGAGCTGAGCTTTGTCGCCATTCGGTTCGACAATAAGGAAGGCTGAAGGCCTGGATAGGCCTGTGGCATTAAAAAGAGGGTTGGCTTGTTCAGCCCTCTTTTTTTATCAGCCTACAATGAACCGGGAATTGTATGTGTCATCCATTTCCGGTGTTTTTCGTTCAGCCGGTTCCTTTTTTAACTGCTCCTGGTAATGCTTTAAAAATCCCCTGAGAATATCCCGTCGGCTGACCATTCCGAGGAATTCCCCATCTTCTACCACTGGCATATGCCGGAATTTGTGTTGAAGAAAGATGCATGAAAGTGTCGGCAGGTCGGTATCAGCTCTGACGCATACCGGATTCATGCGTGCTTTTCGGGCAATGGGGACATCGGGCGATTGGTAAAGAGTGCTGTCGAAAAAGCATTCCAGCAGGTCTTTTTCAGACAGAAACCCCAGCAGGATCCTCTTACCACTTTCCTCACGGATTACCGGGACGTTGGAAACGCCCTGCCCCAGAATCCGACTGGCGGCAGTTTCCAGGTTTTCATCTTCCCTGATTGTAACGCATTCCCGTGTCATCAGGTCTGCGGCGGTTTGTTGGTGATAGTAGGATGTCATCGAAACACACCGTTCTATTGGACAAAGCTGTGTGTAGAATAATGCCGATCGTAACCATATGCATTGATCTGGATTAGGGAATTGTTTGGAGGCAATGTAATCCTTGGCATGGCGCATCAATCCCACAATAGTGGCGGGCAGATTGTGTCAGAGGAGCCGGGAAGCAGATGGCGATCACCAATGAAAAGGAACAGGGATTATTCTCGCGTATGATGCCGGCCGGTCTGGTTGGGCTTGGCCATGGGGCGACCCATTGGGTGGCAGCTGTCTTTCTTTTCTGTCTACCGTTTCTGTCCGAGGAAACCGGCATTGGCATTGTTGAGGCGGGTTTCCTGGCGTCGGTTTTTCATATTGCGTCCTTCCTGGCCAATTTGGGCAGCGGCCCGGTGGTGGATATGACCGGCCGCAGGGTTCTCTGGCAGGTGGTGTCTTTGACGATCGGCGCTGCGGGGCTTGTGGTTTTTGCCTTCTCTCCGGCTTTATGGCTGGCTGTGCTGGCGGTGTCGGCCATTGGGGCCTCTAATAACCTCTGGCACCCGGCGGCGATTTCCTATCTCTCTCAGCGCTATCCGGGCCGGCGTGGATTGGCACTTTCCATCCATGCGCTGGGGGCTAACCTGGGGGATGCTGTGGCACCGCTGGTGCTGGGGCTGGTGATTGCGGTGTTTGGCTGGCGGGAATCAGCATCAATTTCGGTGATTGTGCCGGTTCTGACCGCGCTGGCGCTCTTGTTTTTTCTGAAGCGAACAAGTGCGGGCGGGGCTGTATCGGCGTCGGAAGGCAAGGCCGGAAAGGCGGATTTCCTGGCCGGATTGAAGTCTCTGGTCGGCAATCGGGCGGTGCTGGCCATGTGTCTGATGTCGGGTTTCCGCAATCTGGCGCAGGCGGGGTTGCTGGTCTTTCTGCCTTTTTATCTGTTGCGTGAAATCGGCTTTTCCGTTTGGGCGGCGGGGGCGGCCATGTTTGCCTTCCAGATCTGCGGCATGGTCGCGGCACCGGTGGCTGGCCACCTGTCCGACCGGATCGGACGGCGGCCGGTTGTGATGGCGGGGCTCAGCCTGTCAACGCTTGTCCTGGCAGGCCTTAGTTTCGTGGAGAGCGGGCCGGTTTTTGTCGCGGGTATTTCTGTGCTGGGTTTTGCATTGTTTGCGATCCGCCCGGTGGTGCATAGCTGGTTGATGGATATCGCGCCGTCCCATATGGGGGGATCGGCGACCAGCCTGATGTTCGGTGTGCAGTCCCTGCTGGCGATGATCGCGCCGGTGGCCGGCGGCTGGCTGGCGGATCAATATGGTCTGATTGCCGCCTTCTATTTCCTTGGGGCGGGTATGCTGGTGGCCAATGCCATGGTGTTTGCCCTGCCGAAACAAGACAGCGTCAAAGGCTGACGAATTCGATATCCGCATAACCCTGGAAATAGAGCAGGGTGGTCATATCGCCATGGCGGATGTTGAAAGGCGCGCGTTCCAGCACGATCGGTTTTCCATGATAGCCGACCCCCATGCCCGCCGTTTCCAGCATGTCGAGATCGTTCGCGCCATCACCGATCGCACAGGTCAGTTCCTGGGGGATGCCCAACCGGTTTGACAGTTCTTCAAGAGCCAGACGCTTGCTGTCGCGGCCCAGGATCGGTTCGATCACTTTGCCGGTGAGATACCCGTCGATAATCTCGAGCCGGTTGGCACGATGTTCATGGAAACCCAGCTTTGCATGCACCACGTCGGTGGTGAAAGTGAAACCGCCGGAGACCAACGCGGTATGGCAGCCGTGGGCGACCATGGTTTTTACAGTGACTTCGGCGCCCGGCGTATAGGGAATATTCTCCATGACTTTTGCCATGGCGGTGGTGGGCTGGCCTTCCAGAAGCGCGACGCGGGTGCGCAGGGATTCCCGGAAATCCAGCTCGCCGCGCATGCCGCGCTCGGTAATTTCCTCAACCTGTTGTCCAAAGCCCAGTTCCGCCGCCAGGCTGTCCAGACTTTCTAATTGGATCATGGTCGAATCCATATCCGCCAGCAGCAGTTTTTTGCGGCGGTTCTGATCGGTCTGGACGGCATAATCCAGGCCTTCGGCCTGCGCATGGGCCAGATGCCTGACCGTGGCCTGATCCAGTCCCTGGATTTCCAGGTCGCCGGCGCGGTCGGGGGATAGCCATCTGGGCTCGCCAACGATCCCGCCTTGTTGCTGCAGGCGATCGGCGATCATGCCAACCATGTCGGCAAATCCGGTGTCAGCGACTGGCGAAACCAGGGTCAGGATGATCGGCATGAAGGTTTCCCATCTTTGTTGCGGCGCAAAATGTGAAATAGGTGGCGCGCTTTTTATAATCGGGTGAACCCCGGCTTAGCAATCATCTGATAAGATATATTATCGATGCTGGCCGTGGGGTGAAATCATCGCTATTACAGGCAGACAAGCCAAGGGAGCGTCAATTTGTCTGAAGAAGCATCAATCCTGATCATTGCCGGTCCGACTGCCTCGGGGAAATCCGCGATGGCCATGGCCGTTGCCGAGGAATTTGACGGTTGTGTGATCAATGCGGACAGCATGCAGATCTACGCTGATCTCAGGGTATTGTCTGCCAGGCCGTCGGAAGCGGACGAGGCCAGGGTACCGCACCGCCTGTATGGAGTTCTGGACGGTTCCGAGGTGTGCTCGGCAGCGCGCTGGCGGGAATTGGCGGTCCAGGCAATCCGGGAGACGCTGGCCGAAGGCAGGCTGCCGATTATCTGCGGCGGCACGGGTCTTTACATCAAGGCCCTAACGGATGGCTTGAATGAGATGCCGGCCATTCCCGATGATGTGCGTGCTCGGGTGCGCGCCGACCTGGAGGAAAAGGGCAGCCCTTTCCTGCATGAAGAGTTGAAGGTGGGCGACCCGGAAACGGCCGAACGTCTGGAACCGGGCGACAGCCAACGGGTGGCACGGGCGGTGGAGGTCTTGCGTGCCACCGGTAAATCGATCACTTGGTGGCAGACGCAAGCGCCGGTGATCGAGCCGCCGGAAGGATGGAAATTTACGACCATAGCTTTGATTCCGCCGCGCGAAGAACTTTATGACCGTTGCAACAAACGGTTTTCCAAGATGCTGGAAGAGGGCGCAATTGAAGAGGTGCAGGCGCTGGCGGCACGCGGCCTGGATCGCAGCCTGCCGGTGATGCGGGCGCTCGGTGTGCCGGAACTGATGGCCTATCTGGCCGGCGAGATAGACCTGGAAGAGGCGGAGCGCCAGGCCTCACAAGGGACCCGGCGCTATGCCAAAAGGCAGAATACCTGGTTGTCGAATCAGATAATTACAAAAAATGCCATTCATTCGAAATATTCAGAAAGTTTGCTTCCCTCAATTTTTGCAATAATTCGACAAACAGTCTTGACCACCCCAAGATAGCCCCCTATTGTGCGCCGGCTTTCGCAGGTGCAACAGCTGCGGAGGTGGCGAAAACCCTGGCTTGCAGAGACAATTGCCATCGAAACAAGCTGGCGGGAGGAATGTGGCCATGTTATGCGGAATGCTCGCCACAACCATGTTGCGTGACATTTTGAAACCAAGACCGATGGTGCGGTCGTAAAATCAAGAGGAATAGGAGTCATGAGTACTGACGCCATAAGCGGAGCGGAAATCGTCATCAAAGCCCTGGCGGACCAGGGTGTGGATGTCGTGTTCGGGTATCCGGGCGGCGCGGTGCTACCGATCTATGACGCGCTGTTCAAACAGAACCACATCCGCCATATTCTGGTCCGGCACGAGCAGGGCGCGGTTCACGCGGCCGAAGGCTATGCCCGTTCCACCGGCAAGCCGGGTGTTGTTCTGGTGACTTCCGGTCCCGGTGCCACCAATGCGGTGACCGGTCTGACCGATGCGCTTCTTGATTCCATCCCTCTGGTCTGCCTGACCGGCCAGGTGCCGACCCATTTGATCGGGAATGACGCATTCCAGGAATGTGACACCACCGGCATCACCCGCCCCTGTACCAAGCATAACTATCTGGTCAAACGGGTCGATGATCTTGAAAAAACGATGCATGAGGCTTTTTATGTGGCGACCTCCGGTCGCCCGGGGCCGGTTGTTATCGACATTCCGAAAGATGTCCAATTTGCCTCTCATGACTATCAGGGCAAGACCAACGGCCATCACAAGACCTACCGCCCGCAGGTCAAGGCGGACCATGCCCGGATCGAGGAAGCGGTTGAGCTTTTAATGAATGCCAAGAAACCGGTCATTTATGCCGGTGGCGGGGTAATCAATTCCGGTCCTGCAGCCAGCCAGTTACTGACCGATTTCGTCCGCATGACCAATTTCCCGGTCACCCTGACCCTGATGGGCCTGGGGGCTTTCCCGGCGCAGGATCCGCAATTCCTTGGTATGCTGGGTATGCACGGCACCTATGAAGCCAACTGGGCGATGCACGATTGTGATGTAATGCTGTGCCTGGGCGCGCGCTTTGACGATCGGATCACCGGCCGGGTTGACGCTTTCGCCCCCAATTCCAAAAAGATCCATATCGATATTGATCCAAGCTCGATCAATAAAAACGTCCGGGTGGATTTGCCGATCGTGGCGGACGCGGCCCATGCGATGGAAGACCTGATCAAGGTTTGGAAATCCAAGCATAAAAAACCGTCCGAAGCAGCCCTTGCCGCATGGTGGAAACAGATTGAGGAATGGCGTTCCAAGGACTGCCTGGCTTATGATCCGGAAGGCGAGACCATTAAGCCGCAGCATGCGATCAAGCGCCTGTATGAATTGACCAAAGACCGGGATCCGCTGATCACCACGGAAGTTGGCCAGCATCAGATGTGGGCGGCGCAGTATTTCCAGTTTGAAAAACCGAACCGCTGGATGACCTCGGGTGGACTGGGGACTATGGGCTACGGCATGCCGGCAGCCATCGGTGCCCAGCTGGCCCATCCGGAGAAACTGGTCATTGATATCGCGGGTGAAGCCTCGATCCTGATGAATATCCAGGAAATGTCGACCGCGGTTCAGTATCGCCTGCCGGTCAAGGTGTTCGTCTTGAATAACCAGTATATGGGCATGGTGCGCCAGTGGCAGGAACTGCTGCATGGCAGCCGTTATTCTGAAAGCTATTCCGAAGCTCTGCCGGACTTCCTGAAGCTGGCCGAGGCCTATGGCTGGAAAGGGGTGCGTGTCACCGATCCGGCGGATCTGGATGCGGGTATTCAGGAGATGATCGACCATGACGGGCCGGTATTCTGTGAAATTGCCGTGGATCAGTCGGAAAACTGCTATCCGATGATCCCGTCGGGCGCGGCGCATAACGAAATGCTGCTGGGGCCGGTGCAGGAAGGCGAAGAAGCCATCGATGAAAAAGGAAAGGTCCTGGTCTGATCGATGAAGATCACAGGAGCCGATAGAAAAAGAGACTAGAGGAATTAAAGATCATGGCCATTTCCGGACCGAGTGAAAAAAACGCCAAGCAGCCGGGCGCTGCTTATGAATTTATCAGCAATACCGAAGACAAGCGCCGCCATACTTTTGCGGTGATCGTCGATAACGAACCCGGTGTTCTGGCCCGTGTGATCGGCCTGTTTTCCGGGCGCGGTTACAATATTGAAAGCCTGACGGTTTCCACCGTCACCGAAGATGAAAGCACCAGTCGCATCAATATTGTGACCATCGGCACCGCCATGGTGATCGAACAGATTAAGGCTCAGCTGGAACGCCTCGTGCCGGTTCATAACGTGCATGACTTGACCATAGAAGGCCCGCATGTTGAAAAAGAGCTGGCATTGGTCAAGGTGAAAGCAACCGACCATCAGCGCCGCGAGAGCCTTCGAATTGCGGATATCTATAAGGCGCGGGTTGCCGATACCACGTTGGAGAGCTTTGTCTTCCTGATTGATGGTGAAGCGGAAAAGGTCGACAGTTTCATCGAAATGATGCGGGCGCTGGGCGAGGTGGAAGTGGCCCGGTCCGGCGTTGTTGCCATCAGCCGCGGTAGCACGATCACACCTGTCTGATCATGGCGGAATATATGATGCTATGAAAAAGGGCCGCAATCGCGGCCCTTTTCTATTTGCGGATTTGAGGCCTTCACGGTTCAGCGATACTGGGTCAACAGGTCGTCAAATTCCCCGGATGCCTGGAAGGCAGCGAAATGGCGGTCAAAGGCTTCCACAAAAGGGACAAGGTCATCGCGTAGGGCAAAACGAAAACGGAAACCGACCGGATCAAAGCCCTTTGCGCTGACATCGAACTGATCCAGCTGCAGCTCGGTTTTGGTGCGGAACAGCCAAAGCGCAACATTACGGTCCAGGATGGCGCCATCCGTGCGTTCCAGCATCACCATCTTGAGCAGAGAACTGAAGTTTTGTGTGTTGCGACGGATGATAATACCATTGGCAAAGCCAGTATCAAAAGAGGGATAACTATACCCGATCATGGCGGCCAGTGATTTTCCATGCAAATCCTCCACCCGGCTGATGGCGATAGGGTTATCCTTCCGAATGATGATATGATCGGCCACGGTGATGATGGGGACTGTCCAAAGGAAACGTTCCGGTCCACTCACCCATTCCTGGGCTTGGGCGGATGCTTCCAAGTTACCAACCAATTGCAAGGCCAGGGCGCGGTTGTCCGGCATATATTCGATCTGGACCGAATAGCCCTGTTTTCCCGCAAGTCGGGCCAAGATGGCTGTCATGATGCCGGGTTGATCGGCCCCCTGAGGCATCAGATAAGGCGGATAACCGACTTTTGGAAATCCCAGGCGGATGACATTGTCGCCCTTGGCAGCCTGTCCCGATGCCGCGGAGAAGCTCCCAAGGAAGAGTGCAAAAAATAACAGAATATTTTTGGTCCAGTCCTGGATCATTGTCTCTGCATCTTAACGTGGCTTTAAGGTCTGTCCGACCACGATAAGGTGGAAACCTTAACAAAATGTGATGTGCTGTTTGCCATTTTATCTATTTAAAGAGATTGTAAATAACCTTGCTCTACAGTTACTGGCCGGTTCGCGTTTTTTGGTATTATCGATGCCGGGTGAAAGAGTAATGATGAAATTCCCACGATTGTTTGACCATTTCCTTCGGCATGCATCCCTGTTTGTGGCCGGGATGGTGATGACAATTGGTCTTGGGTGGCAACAAGAGGCGCACGCCCATTGTGAACGAACCTATCTGATGGCGCATTCCGGTGACTATGTACCTTATCAATATATGTCTGAGGATGGTGTCCTGATCGGTCTGGATGTCGATATCCTGGCGGGAATCATGCGGGAAATGGGCTGTGGGTATGAGCTGAAGAAACTGCCTCCGCGTCGGGCCCAACTGATGCTGCGGGAAGGTGAGATGGATGTTATGGCAGCCGCCTCAATCACCGCTGAACGCCATCAATATGCCCATTTCAGCCTGCCCTATAGAGATGAAAAGATCGTCATGTTTGCCAGGGTGGAGGATGCACCCAATTATCAAACTCTGGACCTCAAAGGGGCTTTCGCTCAAAATCTGACGGTTGCAGCTGGGATCGGCGGCTGGTACGGGTCGGAATATGGGGAATTGAAAGATACCGAGGCGGCGAAAAATTCGCTGGTGCTCAATAACAGCACCCGCGCTCGGATCCGCCAGTTGATCACCGGTCGGGTTCAACTGGTTCTAGCGGATCTCTATGTGGGATATTACCATGCGGGTGAGCTTGACGCCCGAAACCGGATCATTGAACTGCCACACGCTCTTAATGCGGATCCGGTTCATTTCATGCTGAGCCGGAAGACTATGTCTGGTAGCGATGTGGACAGTTTCAATAAGGCGCTTTCACGATTTATGTCTTCCGAGCAATATACGGATCTGATCCTGGAATACCGCCCGCGCGGGCTGGAGTAAGCAAAAGCACCGCTTTTAGATGCTTCTGCAAGAAAGCGCTCTCAAAATTGAAATAATCGTGCTTGTGAGCCTCCGGAAAAGGCATTTTGACGAATTTTGTGCCGAAAATGCCGTAAGTGTCATTGCGCCGGTGGCTCAAGCCTTATAGAAAGACGGCGGTTTTGAGAGATTCCGTTGGGATTGAATTTTAAAGAAGGAGCGCCAGTATGCGCGTCTATTATGACCGTGATGCGGACGTTAATCTGATTAAGTCCAAAAATGTTCTGATCGTTGGTTACGGCAGCCAGGGCCATGCCCATGCCATGAACCTGCGTGACAGCGGTGTGGAAAATGTCCGGATCGCGCTGCGCGAAGGTTCTGCGACCCGCAAGAAAGTCGAAGGCGCAGGCTTCACCTGCATGACCCCGGCTGAAGGCGCTGCCTGGGCCGATCTGGTCATGATGCTGACCCCGGATGAACTTCAGGGCGATATCTACGCGAACGACCTGCATGGCAACATGAAGGAAGGTGCCGCACTGGCCTTCGCTCATGGCCTGAACGTTCATTTCAACCTGATCGAGCCGCGTGCTGATCTGGACGTATTCATGATCGCTCCGAAAGGTCCGGGCCACACGGTCCGCTCCGAATATCAGCGTGGCGGCGGCGTGCCGACCCTGGTTGCGATCCATGCTAACAAATCCGGCAATGCCATGGAATTGGCCCTGTCCTATGCTTCTGCCAATGGCGGCGGCCGTGCCGGCATTATCGAAACCACCTTCAAGGAAGAGTGCGAAACCGACCTCTTCGGTGAGCAGGTTGTCCTGTGCGGCGGTTTGGTTGAACTGATCCGTGCCGGTTTCGAAACCCTGGTTGAAGCTGGTTACGCGCCGGAAATGGCGTATTTCGAATGTTTGCATGAAACCAAGCTGATCGTGGATCTGATCTACGAAGGCGGTATTGCCAACATGAATTATTCCATCTCCAACACCGCTGAATATGGTGAATATGTCACCGGTCCGCGCATCATCACCCCGGAAACCAAAGCCGAGATGAAACGCGTTCTGGAAGACATTCAGACCGGTAAATTCACCCGTGACTGGATGCTGGAAAACAAAGTGAACCAGGCTTCCTTTAAGGCGACCCGCCGTTTGAACGATGCCCATCCGATTGAGGAAGTGGGTTCCAAGCTGCGTGCCATGATGCCCTGGATCCAGGAAAACAAGAAAGTGGACAAGGAAAAGAACTAATCCTTGTTCCGGTCTTGCTCGATCAGGAAAGCCCCGCCATATGGCGGGGCTTTTTCTTTTCGGCCTGATTTCTGTCAAGAAGGGTGGTAGGTTTGCATCTCTAAAGTTTAATCATGACGTGGGGGGGCGAAATGATCGGAGTAAAAAAGCTGGGCTTATTGCTGTTTGGCCCGTTGATTTTCTTGATATCTTCCGTTGGCGCACAGGCCGCCGACTGTGTCGGCAGCATGGTGATCCGGCTGTCTGAGGATTACTTGCCATTCAGCATGCAGAAGGGCGAGGAGGTGACGGGCATTGATGTCACCTTCATCAAGATGGTGATGGATGAAATCGGGTGTCCTCATAAAATGGTTCTGCAGCCCTGGAAACGGGCGGTGCTCCAACTGGAATACGGTCAGATTGACATGATCCCGTTTGCGTCTGTCACGCCGGAGCGAAAACTGTTTGCGCATTTTTCGGTACCCTACCGCAAGGAAACGGCGGGCCTGATTATCCGGCGCGAAGATAGGGGTAAATATCGGATCAAATCATTGGATGATGTGATGACACTTGGCATGCGTCTCGGGCATACAAGAGGCACATGGCGGGGGGAGGCCTTCAAGGAGTTTGCCAGCCAAGCGGAAGCGGACGGTGTGATTTTCAACGTTACCTACACTAGCCAGGGGATCAAAATGCTGGTCAATAACCGGATTGACGCGCTGGTGGAGATGCCGGCGGCTGTCATGGCCCAGGCCCGCGATATGGGAGTGGAAGACCGGCTGGCGGAACATCCCTTCATTCTGATGTCGGAACCGGTTCATTTCATGTATTCGCGTAAAACCGTATCACCCGCTTTGGTCAAACAGATTGATGCCGCCATTCTCAAGCTGATTAAGACCGATGCCTACCGCAGGCTTTATGGCAGTATAGCATTATCCGAGGATGCCATGCTGTGATCAGGGGGGGGAGGGGTCAGATAGGCCAAAGCAGACTAAGGCTGCTCTGTTTTTGGAAACCGTATCGCTCATAAAAGCGGAGGGCGGCATGGTTGTCGCCAACCACCTCCAATACGGCGTGGTCCATGCCGGTTTCAGTGAAGATATAGGGCAGGAGATGGCCGAGAATCTGTCCGCCTATTCCCCGGTTCTGGCGTGCTGGAGTGACCACGATATTGGCGATGTAATTCTTGTCGTGCCAGGCTAGGCCTACAGGCTCGTCATCCAGCCAATAGGCGTGAAAGCTGCCCTTATCGATGTATGGCGTGATTTCTTCCAAGGCCTGTTCCGGATACTCCGATGCCCAAAGGAAGGGTTGTAACCCGATCCTGCGCCTTAGAGCTTCGAAGCCGTGGGCCCACAGTGATAGATAC
This sequence comes from Aestuariispira insulae, assembly GCF_003385955.1. Taxonomy (GTDB): domain Bacteria; phylum Pseudomonadota; class Alphaproteobacteria; order UBA8366; family Aestuariispiraceae; genus Aestuariispira; species Aestuariispira insulae. The sequence goes on along the minus strand of NZ_QRDW01000001.1, from coordinate 1,008,697 downwards.
CGGTACTTATGGGCTGCTTCAAACGGCCTTCTTGTCACTGAGCAGGCGGCAGGTGAGAAAAACTGCTGGTCTATGCGGTAATTTTCCAAAGTGAAACCGAGATTGTAATCTTTTCCGGATAGGTGCGAGATCAATCCCTCGTTCCTGTTGGAGAGAATGAGGACAAAGCCGTTGGGGTGTGATTGTTCCTGGCCGATCCGTTGGAGCCATCGCCTGAATTCCGCCATCGGGAAAACTGCATCTCTTTCGGGATGGCAACAGATATAGCAGGCGGTTTCGGCCAACCCTTCATATTCCGGATTGAGAAAAATCGCGGTTGTCAGTTTTTTGTCACGCCAAATACCAAAACATCGCCCTTCAGCGATGCCAGGCGAGTGAGAGGCTGCCAAAGGATCGGTTTGCCGCAACAGGGCATCGAATTCGGAAAGCGCTGCCGAGGCGGTGATCGGAGTTATCTGTTCCACCATGAAATGCCGGGAGAATTGTTTTGCCACAAAATAGAAAAAGCCATGAAAGCACCGAACGCCGGTCCGCAAAAGACACAATTTCCACTTAAATTGTGGCGGAAAAAAGAAATTGCAGATCGGGCCTAAAACTCGTAAACCCTAAGACATGCGTCGGTTTCTGCATGTTTCTGTCCTTTCGGTTCCCATCCGGTCAAGAATTTGAACTCTGAATACAACTGCGTTAAAGTATTCAATGTGGGTTTATTCTGATGTTTTCTGTGAATTTGCAGTTTTCAAGGGATGGAAATTAAGTAAAGATATCGGCGCGTATAGTAATTTTGTGATTACGGCCATCCGGCCATGGAAATAAAGTGCATGGAGCGGCTCTCCTGCTGACCATGTGATCATTGATTTTTTTCAGTTGGTTACATGGATCGGTCTGGTGAAGCTGCCGGAATTAAAACTTGGAGGCTGTCGCTCGACATGATTTCGCGACTTCTTGGATTTCTCTCTGCCGATATGGCGATCGACCTGGGCACTGCCAACACGCTGGTCTATGTAAAGGGGCGTGGGATCGTCCTGAATGAGCCGTCGGTTGTTGCGATTGTTGAAATCAAAGGAAAGAAACAGGTTCTTTCTGTCGGTGACGAAGCGAAGATGATGCTGGGCCGTACGCCAGGCAATATTCAGGCGATCCGGCCTCTGCGCGACGGTGTCATTGCGGACTTTGATGTTGCGGAAGAAATGATCAAACATTTCATTCGCAAGGTTCACAACAGGCGCAGTTTTGCCCGGCCCCAGGTTATTGTTTGTGTGCCGTCCGGCTCCACTGCCGTTGAGCGCCGCGCGATCCAGGAATCGGCTGAAAGTGCTGGCGCCCGTCGTGTCTTCCTGATTGAAGAACCGATGGCAGCGGCCATTGGCGCCCAGTTGCCGGTGACCGAACCAACCGGCTCCATGGTTGTGGATGTGGGCGGCGGTACCACTGAGGTTGCAGTTCTCTCGCTGGGTGGTATCGTATATTCACGTTCGGTCCGTGTCGGTGGCGACAAGATGGATGAGGCGATCATCGCCTATATCCGCCGCAACCATAACCTGCTTGTGGGTGAAGGTTCCGCTGAACGGATCAAGAAAGAGATCGGATCGGCCTGTCCGCCGGAAGATGGTGACGGCGAACAGATGGAAATCAAAGGCCGCGATCTGATGAATGGCGTGCCGAAAGAGCTCAAAATCACCGAACGACAGATCGCGGAAAGCCTGGCAGAGCCGGTTGGCGCGATTGTCGAGGCTGTGAAAGTGGCCCTGGAGCAGACCCCGCCGGAACTGGCGGCGGATATTGTGGATAAGGGCATCGTCTTGACCGGCGGTGGCGGCATGCTGCGGAATTTGGATTCTGTGCTGCGCCAGGCAACCGGCCTTCCGGTTTCCATCGCCGATGACGCGCTGTCCTGCGTGGCGCTCGGCACAGGACGCTGCCTGGAAGAAATGCGCACCCTGCGCAACGTATTGATCAGTATGTATTGATCAAGCGGGCTGGTGCCGGTGGCTTTATCCCTTCGGCACCAGCGGCAATGTAGAAGAGGGTTGACGTGAAACAACGACCTGGAACCATGACAAGGATTGCGGCACTGCGGACGGTGCTGCAACGCTTTGCTTTCATGCTGTTGCTTGGAAGTGCGGCGGCGATCATGGTGATGGGCCGAACCAATCCGGAAGCGTTTCAACAGGCAAGAACCGTTGTAACGGATGCAACCACGCCAATCCTTGATGTGCTTTCAAGGCCGACAGCAACCGTCAATCACTGGGTCGCGGAAGTAAAGGCACTGGTGAGCCTGCGGGAAGAAAACCAGCGTCTGCGTGAAGAAAACGCCAGGCTTTTGCAATGGCAGGCGGCGGCACGCATCCTGGATGTTGAAAATCGTGAGTTGCAGGCACTGCTGGCCTATGACCGCAAGGACGCCATGCGTTATGTGACGGGCCGGGTGGTCGGTCTTGGCGGGACATTCGTTCGCTCAGTTTTGTTGAATATCGGCACCAATGACGGGGTGCGCACCGGTCAGGTGGCGGTGGTTGGTGAAGGCTTGATCGGCCGCGTGGCTGAAACCGGGAAATTCAGTTCCCGGGTCCTGCTGGTGTCGGACCTGAACAGCCGGATCCCTGTGATTGTTGAAGAAACCCGGGTGCGGGCGGTTTTGGCCGGTGATAACAGCCTCCAGCCTCAAATTGTTTATCTGTCGGCGGATTCGGAAATTAAGGAAGGCCAGCGCATTGTGACCTCCGGCCATGGCGGCGCATTCCCGCCAGGCATCCCTGTTGGTGTGGTGGCTTCCGTTGGCGATGCGGGGGTGCGGGTCAAGCTATTTGCCGAGGCGGATTCCCAGGAATATATCCGGTTGATGGATTTCGGTCTTCGCGGGGTGCTTGAATCTTCGGCCGAGGGACAATAAGCGAATATTGAGCAGCCCCCGGTGCCCGGGTATGATGGACAGACGGCTGGCATGGTATAAAACAGACGTGCCCTGCCGGAGTAAACAACATTTTCCTGATTGTATTTTGACATGTATGGGTTCTGGATCCGGATCGATATCATAGCGCGCAGCCTGATCCCCTTCATGCTGACATTGACGCTTGTGGTGCTGGGACAGGTGCCCAACCATATTGCCGGTTTTGACCGCATGATGCCCATGTTGGCATTGATCTCGATATATTATTGGTCGATCTACCGACCGGATCTGATGCCGATGATTATGGTTTTCCTGTTGGGGCTGCTGCAGGACATTCTGGCGGGCTCACCGTTGGGCATGCATTCCTTCCTGTTTTTGATCGGATATGCGTTGGTCGGTTCCCAGCGCCGCTTTTTCCTGGGTAACTCCTTTGGTATCGTTTGGTGGGGCTTCATGCTGGTCTGTGCGATCATCGCCTTTCTGGAATGGCTGTTGGCATGTTTGATCGGGCAGCAGTTCCTGTCACCATCCCCAGCGATTTTTTCCTATCTCTTCAGCATGGCGGCATTCCCGATCTTGGCCGTTCCCATGCTGATGCTTCACAGATTGCTGCCCAGCCATGGATAAGGGTGGAATCATGAAGCGCGAAAAAGATCGCGCCAGACAGTTTAATCGACGGGCGGCATTGCTGCTGGGCGGGAAATTCGTGCTGATGAGCGGCCTTGCGGCCCGCATGTATTATCTTCAGGTGATAGAAACCGACCGCTACAAAATGATGGCCGATGACAATCGGATCAATCTGCGCCTGCTGCCGCCGCCCCGCGGTTTTATCCTGGACCGGAACGGCGACTATCTGGCGATCAATATCCAAAACTACCGGATCATCCTGGTACGTGAGCAGGCGGAAAATGCCTCCTCTGTGCCGGAAGTCCTGGCCAGGCTGGGCCAATTGATTGATCTGGAGGATCATGAATACCGGCGGGTGCTGAAGGAGGTTGAGCGCCGGCGGGCCTTTGTGCCGGTAACGGTGCGTGAAAACCTGTCCTGGGAAGAGGTGAGCCGTATTGGCGTGAATACGCCTGAGCTGCCCGGTGTTACGATAGATGTTGGCCAGACACGTCACTATCCCTATGGCCCGACCATGGCGCATGTGCTGGGCTATGTTGCCGCGGTTTCGGAAAAAGACAACCGGGACGACCCCCTGTTGCAGCTGCCGGGATTCAAAGTCGGCAAGCGCGGTGTGGAACGCTATTATGATCTGGCATTGCGCGGTCAGGGCGGTACCAGCAAGGTTGAGGTCAATGCCTTGGGCCGTGTCATCCGGGAGCTGGAACGCAATGAAGGTCAGCCGGGCCATGAGCTACGGTTAAGCCTGGATATGCGCCTGCAGGATTATATCGGCAATCGGGTTGCGGACGAGAAGGCGGCCTCTGTGGTCGTTATGGATGTCCATAATGGTGAAGTGTTGGGCCTGGTTTCAACGCCATCCTTTAACCCTAACGCCTTTAGTGAGGGGTTGAGCACAGAAGAATGGAAAGCGCTGCAGAATAACCCTTATAAGCCGCTGTCCAACAAAACCATCGCCGGCCAATATGCGCCCGGTTCCACTTTCAAGATGTCGGTTGCGCTGGCGGCGCTGGATCATGGCATCAGTCCGGATCATCGGGTTTTCTGTCCGGGTCATATGGATCTTGGCAACCATCGGTTCCATTGCTGGAAACGCCATGGCCACGGTTGGATGAATATGACCGATGCGATCCGGGAATCCTGTGACGTATGGTTTTATGAAGTGGGCATGAAGGTCGGGATTGAAAAAATCGCGGCCATGGCCCGCAAGCTGGGGCTTGGCGATAAAACAGGTCTGGATCTGCATGGTGAGCGGGCGGGTTTGATCCCGGACAAAGCGTGGAAAGAGCGTGCGATCGGTGAACGCTGGCAGGGCGGGGAAACCGTGATTGCCGCCATCGGCCAGGGCTATGTCCTGACCACACCGTTGCAGCTGGCGGTCATGACCGCCCGCATGGTGAATGGTGGCAAGGCGGTTGTGCCGCACTTGACCAAGCAGAAGTTTGAAGGCCGGGATTTGCTCGATTCCAACTGGGTGCCTGAATTTGAAGATCTGGGCATACCTAAGAAGCATCTTGATATCGTCTTGCGCGGCATGGATGAAGTGGTCAACCATCCGCGCGGCACCGCCAATTCGGCGGCCATTAAAGAAGACGGCACTGAAATGGGCGGCAAAACCGGCACGGCCCAGGTCCGCAGGATCAGCGAGGCGGAGCGGAAATCGGGCATCCTGAAAGGGGAGGATATTTCCTGGCGGTTGCGCGACCATGGTTTATTTGTCGGATTTGCGCCGGTGGACAATCCGCGCTTTGCGATTTCCGTGGTGGTGGAGCATGGCGGCGGATCCAAGGCGGCCATCCCCATAGCAAAGGATGTGATGGTTGAAGTTCAGCGCCTGATGGGAAGCGCACAATCCAGTGAAGCAGAACCACGGCCGCATTATCTCAATAAGAAGGAAGGGTGATGGCTGGCTCGCTCGGCGACTATCGACAGCAGGAGATGTCCCTCTCACAGAAATTGTGGCAGGTGAATTGGGGCTTGTTGCTGCTGATCACTATGATTGCCTGTGTCGGTTTCGGCATGCTCTATTCCGCGGCCAATGGAAGTTGGGACCCGTGGGCGAGCCGTCAGATGCTGCGGTTTGGCGTTGGGCTGGTCCTGATGCTGGTCATTGCCTTGATTGATATCCGCCATTGGTTGCGTTTTGCCTATCTGCTTTATGCGGTTGGTTTTGTCCTGCTGATCGGGGTGGAGTTTTTTGGGACCCAGGGAATGGGGGCTAAACGCTGGCTTGATTTCGCGGTTTTCCGTGTTCAGCCTTCCGAAGTGATGAAAATTGCCATGGTTTTGGCGCTGGCGCGCTATTTCCATGGGGTCGCGCAAGAGGAAATCGGTCGACCCAGCCGATTGATCATGCCCATTTTGATGGTGATCCTGCCCGTGTTGCTGATCCTGCGCCAACCGGATCTGGGCACGGCCCTGATGCTGGTGATCGGCAGTGGTGTGGTATTTTTCCTGGCCGGTGTGCGCTGGTGGAAATTTGCGCTTGTGATCGCGGCGGCGCTTGGATCCCTGCCGGTTGCCTGGCAATTCCTGCGCGATTATCAAAAACAGCGCGTGCTTACATTCATGGACCCTGAGAGAGACCCGCTGGGAGCCGGGTATCATATCACTCAGTCGAAAATTGCCATGGGATCGGGCGGGGTTTTTGGCAAAGGTTTCATTCAGGGCACGCAAAGCCATTTGAGTTTCCTGCCGGAAAAACAAACGGATTTCATCTTCACCATGCTGGCGGAAGAGTTTGGCCTTGTGGGCGGTGTGACGCTGATGGGCCTCTATTTTCTATTGATGGTCTACGGGCTTGCCATTGCGGTGCAGAGCCGAAGCCAGTACGGGCGGCTGGTGGCGTTGGGGCTGACCACGACGGTGTCGCTTTATGTGTTCATCAATATCGCCATGGTGATGGGGGTGATCCCGGTGGTGGGGGTGCCGCTGCCGCTGGTCTCCAACGGTGGTACGGCGATGATGACGGTCCTGATTGCCTTTGGCCTGATAATGAATGTCTATATTCATCGTGAGGTTAAAATCTCACGCCGCTGGTCGGATCCCTTGGCCTGACCCCAATGGCTGGGACTTTGGAAAAACTGGCGAAGGTCACGGCCCAGGCTGTCGAGGCCCATCAGGCCGGGCAATCCGACAAGGCGGAACGCCTGTTCCGGAAAGCGGCTGCCATGAAGCCACCGCAGCCCCAGGCGCTTTATAACCTGGGTGTGTTCTTACGCCAGGCCGGTAAACCCCGCGAAGCCCTTGCAGCGTTCAACAAGGTTTTGACCGCCAGCCCCGATCATCTGGGCGCGTTGGTTGAGAGCGGCTTTGCGCGCTTGTCCCTAAGTGATATCGAACTTGCCGTCGGCCTGTTTTCCCAGGCGCTGGAGATATCGCCTGAGGACCCGGACGCCCTGGCAGGCCTTGCGCAATCCGCCTTTCAGGCCGGAGACTGGGAGCGCTCTGTGGCGGGGTATGAAAATCTGGCGCGTCAAACAGGGCTTGGGGAAGAAGCGCAATTGATCCGTATTCGAGCGTTGTTGGAGACTGGCAGGGCGGATCAGGCCCGCTCGCTTGTAACAATGCTGGGGCAAGCCCGTCCGGCCCTTGCCGGTGACCTGTTGAAGGCGGTCACCCGCCGGGCGCGGGGTGGTTTTTCCCTGAATGAGGAAAAACTGGCAAACGAGCTGGGGATCAGCGTTTCTTAGCGCGGAATTTTTTACGATAGCCGCCAGGGGCGGATGACAAGATTTCCAGCGTCTCTTCAAACCGGCAGGCATCTCCATCGGTCAATGTGCCAAATGCCGCCTCCACGGCGCGCGGCACCAGCCAGATATGGGCAACCGGTGTGCCTTTGGGCAATTTGCCGGAAAATGCCTGGTCTTTCCAGACGGCCGGAAAATGGGTCAGGCCATGGGTAAAATGATCGGCATCCACCAGCCCGGTTAAGGTTTGAAAGGGCAGATCCGGCCGGTTGGCCGGATGGGAAAACAGAATGGAGAAACCCTCCGGCGCTTCCACGGCCCAGAAGTTGGAAAATTTCAGATAAGCCTCGCCATCCTGAGCCAGCGGTGATCCCGTGGCCTGGGCGCTGACATGCAGCCCCAAAGGGGATCGATGCAGCTGTTCAAACCGGGTTGGCGGCAAGTCCCAGTCCCAGGAAAAATGCCCATCTTTTACTTCAATATCGGCCATCAGCGGCATCAACCAGCCCGATCCCATGGCATCTAGGAAGGGCGGGCATTGTTTGACGGTGCGCACCTCCTCCCCAATCAGCGCGCTCTTGGCGTTCGCCGGCATTTCTTTCAACCACTCTGGCAGGCCTTTGGCGGCCGGAAGGGGACGGGGCAAAATATCCGCCCATTCCGGGGGGCAGCGGAAAGTGATGGTCAGGGGCAAGGTTGGCTCCGGTTTTGATCAGGCGGTGGCCAGCTTGCGCTGGCGCTCTTTTTCCTTTTGCAGAACATAGAGGCTGGCAGCAATCACTGTAAAGATCACGAAGATCACCCCGATCACATTGATCACCGGGCTGAGGCCAAAGCGGAAGCGCGATCCGATCTCTGTCACCAGGGTCCAGTCCCCGCCAATGGCAAAGACAGTGGTGTTGTAGTTTTCAATGGATTGCAGGAAGGCGATCACGGCCGCTGTGATGATGGTCGGCATCAGGAAGGGGATGGTGATCCGTCGGAAGACCATGAAGTTGGATGCCCCCAGATCCAGGGCGGCTTCTTCCAGGACCCGGTCCTGGCGCTGCAATCTTGCCATGAACATCAACATGGAATAACTGGCGATGAAGCTGGATTGCGCGATGATGGTCAGCAACAGGCCGCCCGGCACGTTAAACCGACCCCAGAAGATCAGGGTGGAAATGCCCAGGATGATGCCCGGCATCAGCAAGGGCGACACGAGCAAGGCATAAAGCAGGTTGTTATAGCGCCCTTCCAATCGGGTCAGGACGAAGGCACCGGCCAGTCCCAAGGGCAGCGACAGCACAATCACGCCCAACGCCACAATGATGGAATTTGCAATCCCCTTCAGAATGCGGTCGTCATTGGCCAGCTCGCCAAACCATTTGAGCGTCCAGCCCTTCCATTGGGTGACCGAGGGATAGTCATAGGCGTTGAAGGCGGCAAGCGACATCACTAGCAGAGGTGCAAAGAGATACAGGAAAAAGAAGCCGATATAGACATTCAAAATGATGTCGGAAAGGCTGCGGGATTTGGTCATTTTCTTCTCCTCCCCTCGCGCTTATTTCGCAATATCGCGGATGCCGACTTTGAAGCTCTTCATCATAATCAGAATGAAGGCCAGGCAGACGATCACCAGGCTGAAGGAATAGGCGGCCCCTGTATTCCAATTCTGGCTCTCGAAAAACTGCCGGTAGATCAGCTGGCTGAACCAGTCACCGGATTTGCCCCGGGTCATGATCTGAGGAACGGAATAGGAGCCGACGGACAGCATGAAGGTCATGATGCAGCCGACCGCAATGCCGGGTTTGGCATGGGGGATCACGATACGCATATGGGTTTTCCAGGTGGAAGCACCTAGATCTTTGGCGGCTTCCAACTGGTTTTTGTCCAGCGTCTCGACCGTGTTGTAGATCGGGAAAATCATGAACAATACATAGGCATAAATCAGCGCGACAAAGACCGATCCAGGGTTTTCCAGGAAGGGAACCCAGGTCTTGGCCTCGAAACTGACCAGGCCCAGCCAGGCAAGCGCGCTGTTGATAACCCCTTGATAGTCGAGGATCATCAGCCAGGCATAAACCCGCAACAGCTCGTTAATGGCATAGGGAATGATCAGGCCCAGCATCATTAGAGCGGCCTTGTATGGGGTGGCCAGTTTGGCGATGGTGAAGGCCATCGGATAGCAGACGACCAGCGCCAGCACGGTCACCATCAGCGCAAAGACGATGCTTTTCAGGAAGATGGTGAAATGCAGCTCCGACATCTTGGTGTAATTGTGGATGCCATAGATCTTAGGCGGTTCGGTCTCTTGCGCTTCCAGGGCCGCGATCTGCGCTTTCAGTGCGTCAATGCGGGTCTGGAATTCTGCACGGACTTTCTCGGTCTTGGCGGCTTTCAGGTCATATTCCACCAGCCCCATCTCCGAATAGGCCCGGTCGATCTTCATGCCCAACTGGTCATCCCGGTCGATATGCCAGAGCGAATGCTCGATCATGAAGGCCTGCGGCAGCGCGATCATCACCAACAGCCAGAAAGCGGTCAGGCAGACGAACAGGCTGGTGAGTGGCTTGCCGTAGGATCGGATCAGACTATGCATCGTCATTCACCTCGCCACTGGCCATGACAACGGCGTCATCGGCATTGAAACCCAGTTGGATCGGTCCATCGAAGCCGTTATGCAGCCGCAGGTTCGCTTCATGAACGATGAAGGGGTTGTCGCCCAGGCGGAAATGCAGGTTGACGAAGGCCCCTTCCAGGTCACGCCGTTCAAACCGGGCATCAAAGGCATTGTCGGGTGTGGTGCCGTTGACGATGGCGGCCCGCTCCGGGCGCACGAATAGCATGGCGCTGTTGCCGGGTTTCAGGCTGTCCTGGTTGCGGCCCCGGAAAATGCCATGGGCGGTTTCGATCTGGGCAAAATCCTTATCCGCATTGGTGACACGCCCGGGCAGGACATTGTTTTCGCCGACAAAGGTGGCGACAAATGGGGTCAATGGCTTGGAATAGATGTCATCGGTGCGTCCAACCTGTTCGATCACGCCGTTTTTCATTACCGCAATCCGGTCGGACATGGTCAAGGCCTCGCCCTGGTCATGGGTGATGAAGATGAAAGTAACGCCGGTTTTGCGCTGGATTTCCTTCAACTCCGCGCGCATATGCTGCCGAAGCTTCAGATCCAGAGCGGATAGCGGCTCGTCCAGCAGCAGCACGGAAGGCTCCACCGCCAAGGCCCTGGCGATGGCGACGCGCTGGCGCTGGCCACCGGATAATTCGGAGGGTTTTTTCATTTCCTGGCCGCTGAGGCCAACGAGCGCCAGCAATTCATAGGCCTTATTCCGGCGGGTTTTCTTGTCAATGCCACGGGCTTCCAGGCCAAAAGCGACATTTTCCCAGTTGGACATCAGGGGGAACAAAGCCAGATTCTGGAAGATCAGCGCGGTCGGCCGTTTGTTCGGTCCCTTGCCGGTCATATCCTCGCCCCCGATCAGGACGCGGCCTTCGCTGGGCTCCATGAAGCCGGAAACCATGCGCAAGATAGTGGTCTTGCCGCAGCCGGACGGTCCAAGGACCGAGAAAAATTCGCCTGCATTGACCTCCAGGTTGGTTTGGTGAACGGCGGTAAAATCGCCAAAGCGCATCACCACATTTTCCAGCTGAACATTCTTGCCGCGCATGCCTGGCCTCTATCGATAAATGAATAAAAGAAAGAAATGAGAAAGATTAATCAAAATGGGCGGGACCCGGAGGCCCCACCCATTTCCCATGAGATCCAAGCCCGGTTAGGCGTTGGTGATCTTCTCAACAAATTCCTGACGGACCGGCGCGAAGAACGGGGTATCCGCCTGCCACCACCACAGATTGGACAGGGTGTCGGCATTGTAGACTTCGTTGAACTGTTTCTTATATTCAGCACCGGCAAAGTCGGCGGCGCCTTTGACAGCGGAATTATAGCCGGTGTTGGCGGCGAACATGCCGGCCATGCGCGGCTCCAGCATGGCGTTGATGAAGGCATAGGCCTGATCAACGTTTTCCGCGCCACTGGTCACACCCATGCTGTCCATCCAGGTGATGCCGCCTTCTTTCGGCATGCGGTATTTCCATTTGGAATCTTCCCGGTTCAGCAGCAGGCCGGTGGTGTCCCAGGTCTGGCCGATGGTGGCTCCCGCATCGGTGAAGGCGGCGGTGGCTTCGGTCGCGTTGTTCCAGAAAGCGGCAATATTCTGTTTGCGCTCCAGGATGAACTTGGTGCAGGCACCCCAGACACGGCGGGCATCATCTTCGGATTTATAGACGTCGAGCATGCGGTTGGAGGGGACCTCACCGATGGCATCCAGATACAGGCCAACGCCCATGATCACGGATTTCTGACGGAAGGCGGCAGCGCCCGTTGCGTCCGGTGCCCACATGGAACCGAAGGACACATCGCCATCGGCCATCGGCATTTTGGCGGAATCGAAGGTGATCGCCTCGGTGCCCCAATCGAATGGCAGCAGATAGCGCTTGCCGCGATACTGGGCGCCCAGATTGATGGAATCGCGCACCATGGACGGGATGATATTGTCCATGTTGACCTTGCTCTCATCCAGCGGGGCCAGCAACTGGTCCGGGTAATAGCTGGGGCCGTTGGTCACCGAGGGGAAAATCACGTCGAAACCCTTGCCGCCGGCAGCGCGCAGCTTGTTTTCGGCTTCGTCGTTGGAACCGAAAGTGGACAGGTTCACCTTGATGCCGGTGGCGGCTTCGAATTTCTGGATCATATTGTCCTGAACATAATCGCCCCAGGCGAAAACATTGACCTGGCCGGAAGAGGCCAGGGCATCATGGGCGCGCAGGACTGCCGGCATGGCAACGGCGGCGGCGGCCCCTTTCAGGACGGTGCGTCGGGTGAAGGTCATTTCGGATACTCCGTTTGAATTATGTCATAAAACCCCTGCGCCGGTTTTTATGTGGAGTCCGAGACAGATGCGTGACGCTTGGGCGAATTTTCTGTGGCGCGGCAGTGAAGCTTTGGTAAAGAAATCGAAACAGCAGCTATGATGCTATCAATTGAATTTATGGCTGTGGGGAAATTTGCAATCATATCAATGGCCGAATGACGGCCCCAATCTTGAAACTGATAAGCTGTCTTTCCATATAAAAAGGGTCGGAAAGGTTGCATTCATTGAATTTGCTTGATGTTCGCTAGGCTGCTTGCATAATCGGTATGCCGATTCTGCTGAAAGAACGATCCGGGCATTTTCGGCGGCTTTTTTGACTGGCTCCATGAGCCGGGAATGAGGGTGAGACACTTTTTTGGGGGGATGGTGATGAGCCAGATCAATCAGCAAATCATTTCTAAAATCGAATCTGAATTTAATACCTATGTCGATAAACAGACCAAGGTGGACGACGCCTTGGAACAGGTTGCCAACAAGGTCGACCAGGGTTTGGGCATCAATATTGATATTGAACAGGCGACCCTGGATGACGTGCATACCAATCAGGACGTTTTGAATGCCAATATCGCGGAACTGATTGTTCATCTTGATAAGGTGACTAACAAATTCGGTGATACCTTCTCGGATATGAAGGCTAAAACTTTTTCCGAGAAATTTGTTGGTTTCTTCAGCAAGAACGCTTCTGATTCCATGCGGGAAAAGCGGATCCGCACCACGGATATCCAGAGCAACCTCAATGACCTGATCGATAAGTCGAACCGCATTGAGAGTATTCTGGTCAATCAGCGCGACGTTCTGGATACGCGTTTGAACCGGGCGTCGGAAAACCTGAAAACCATCATGCAGACCCGCGAGGAGCGCGAGGTTGAACTGAAGAATGTCGGTGCGGAAATTCGGGATCTGGAACCGCAGCTGACCCGTATGGATGAAAAAGTGGCCGCAGCCACCGACCCGGCGGAGCGTACCGCGCTGGAATCCGAACAGCAGGCGCTGAACGAGAAATACAACACGCTAGTGAACAAGGAAAAGGAGCTGATCGCGGTTTCCCAGAGCCTGGATAATTATATCCGTAAGTTCCAGGTCGGCGTGAACAGCCTTCAGGATCAGTTGAGCAATGTCTCGGTGATGATTTCCAAGATTCGGATCGACACGGAACAGCGTTCGATCCTCTATGATGATCTGGCGACTTCCCTGCGGACCGCACAGCAGCAGGATATTGCGCATAAGCTGAATGATATCGGCACGGCGGTTGATAATGAAGCAACGGTTACGATGGCTGCGGTCGGCGCGGCCAGCAACCAGCGCATGGCCAGCATGTTGGAAGCTCATGCGGGCACCATGGCAACCAACCAGGAGATCCTGGAGCGTAAACGCCGTGCGGATGACGCTTTCATGCGTCGCATGTCGGCGGTTTTGGAAAAACACGCGACCAACAGCTACTGATGCAGCTGCCAATATATGCTGATCGGCGGGGCTGTGCCATGGCGCCATCCCGCCGGGGGGCGGCGGAATGACTCTGGAAAAGCTCTCGGATAACCGGCAGGTCAGGGCCTATTTCTTCAAGTTCGGGCAGATTGTCGATCATTTGATCGACATGGCGGCCCGGGAAAATGAGGAAGGTCAGGATGACGGGTTTGATCTGGCCATTCTGGATTGCCTTAAGCGCCTCTCCAAGACGTTTGACGCGCTGACCCTGAAATACCTGTTTGCCGGTTTGGATGCCTGCTGGGTGGAAAAACCACTGAGCCTGGATGTTAAGGATTCCGGATTTCCCTTTTTCACGGAAATTCTGGAGATGGAAAATGACCGGGTGCAGGCGCGTAAAGTGCTGGAAGAAATGCCGGACGCCGGTACGCTGCGCCAGGATATGGTGGATTTCATCCTGAAATATAAATCCACGCCCCATGACCTGCGAGCGGCCATGGCCAAACGGGCCTATTTCCAGAATTTGGCCGGGGGCGGGCATTTTTATTGCCGGAATCAACCAACAATTCAGCGGATCAACCCGGATTGCCTGCCATCAGGTGAATTGCGCGGGGCGTTATACCTGGTGACATGGTCGGTTTATGATTCAAGCCGAAATCAGCCGGTGATCTATCTGATGGTTCTGGATGACAGCGGCAAAAAACCGATTCTGGAGGATGAGGAACGGCTGGCGGCCTTCAAGGCTCATATCATGAACCAATCAATGTCGACCCTGAAACTGCTGACCATTGCGCAGGGGGTGGATAAAGATTTTGCCGATCTGCATCCCAAGATGATGAAACGCCTGTTTATCGGGCCAATCTATTCAAACGCCTTTACCACGCATGGCGATCGTTTGTCCCATTTCCTGGGGAAATCAGATTTTGGGGGCAACAGCTGGTTGATGAGCTGGACCGTGGAAACGCTGATATCTGAACGCTCCGAGATGAGCAAATCCGGATTGTTCGGCAGCCAGCCGAAGGAAATCTATCACATCCCTACGGAAGACCTTGCGGCCAGCGCATCCGGGGCAACCCGCGTGGACCGGCGCGTGATCATGCCTTACGAGGTGCGGCAGTCCCTTGGGTCGGAAGAATGGCGCGTTCTGGATAACGCCCAGGTTTATGTGGTGGGCGAAGACAACATTGTCCTGCGTCTGTGACGCGGGGCTGACGGGGGAATTGAAATATGACAGCGAAAAACCTTGTTGAAATCCGCGAAGATGATGTGCACGAGCATTACGAAACCGCTTATGGTTTGCTGAAATCGGCTGCATTCGCAGGAGAAACAGGTAAAGCGGGCGAGACAGGCTCTGACGGGGGCTATCCGTTCCGGCGTTTGCGTAGCCCGGTTGCCGGGATGCCGAACCGCACGTCATCGGGCGGTAGCCGGGATGTAACGGCCAACCTGCTGGAGACGATTTCTGGCCTGGAGGCGGAAGACCCGCTTCATTCCGAAGTGCAAAATCATGTCCTGAGAGTTTTGCGTCGTGGTACTGCTTTGGCACTGGCCATGAACGACATGTATGGTAAGGCGACCGGTCTGGACCGCCTTAAAGACACGAATAAATTGGGCCGTTTGACCGATGCGGAACGCACGGACTATCGGGCGCGCCTGTCGTCCGCTGCGGCGATCAGCGGTTTTACGCTCTGTGCCTTTGCCCGCCATCAATTGACGGATTATCTGCCCGATTCCAAGTCTGTTCAAGTGCAGGTGAATCATCCGGATGGTATCAGCCTGGCCACCCCTATCGAGACGCTGGAGACGGTTCTGGGGGCGCTCGATGGCGCAATCCGTAAAGCGGCCAAGGATGATGTGACCCTGGTCCGGGTGGTCGAGGATTTTCTGCTCAAAGTGGCTGATGATATCCGTATGCGCCGGGACGGGCTGAAAGGGCTCGACCAGTTCGAGGGAAGCTGTTACCGGCTCGAAGCGGACAAGTTTGAAATCCAGGGGTTCCGGGTGGCCGAAAATAAGGGCCAGGCACCGCTCACAATGGCATTCAAGAAGCCGGAAGAAGTGATTGGGAACCATGTGGCCAAACATCAGATGATGAAGCTGGCCAAGATGCTGATGGCCTATGATTTTACCCGGCAGATGAATCCCTTTGCGGAACTGGGCGGCTTTGTCTTCACGTTCATGGGGGATGGCAAACCAGGAACCGGGAAAACCACCTTGATCCAAATGGCGGCAGGGTTAATGAGCGGCTATTGTGAGAATGCCGGTTATCCTTTTGTCTATCAGAATTTCTCAATTGATCAGATCGACAGCTATCAGGGCAAATCCGGACAGAATGCTCGCGATTTTGTGCGCGCGGTTCTGGATCCGACAGTGATTGGTTTTGGCACCATTGATGATATTGATCAGATCGCGGGTAAACGCGGTGACAAGCAGTCTTCAGCGGGCCAGCAGGAAGTGACCGCGGTTCTGATGGAGAGCTTTGCCGGTGCCAATACGGTCGTGCGCGGGAACTGTACTTTCGGAATGTTCTCGAACTATCCGGAAAATGTCGATGATGCCCTGCGCCAAAGGGCGGGTGGACGGTATCTGGTGGACGGTCCGCAGGACCGCGAGGATTATATTGATATCCTGGCCCTGCTATTGGGCAAGAACCATGACATTCCCGTAGGTGAGCATAATCTCTACGAGAATCAGGTGCTGAAGAAGGCCGTTGAAAAATCCTATGCTCAGCATGCAAAACCGCAGGAAGCGAAACTGTCCGATGTCTTTGAGACGGTGCGCGGCCAGGTCGGTGAACTGGATACGCTTGCCAAAATGGGCACCTATCTGAATGCGATTCGTGAAGCGGATGAGCGTTTCACCGGCCGGGCGATCAAGAATATCACCGATGCCGTGAAAATCCGGTCGATGGATGTGGAGCTGCCGGATGAATGGATGGAAAACCCCGATTTGTTCATGCGCCAGGACTATGATCGCAAACTGGCGATGATCAAGGAGATGATGGTGCCGATTACTCCGGAAATGGTGATCCAGGAAATCAACCGCTATGCGGACTCGGAATTCCGCTATGGGGCTTCCAGTGACGATGCGGCTGTATCGCAAATGGTTCGGGATATGGGGCTGCGTGATCGGGCCGCCCGGCAATATGCGGGCAATCACAATAGTGATGGGGTCTAGAGGCGTTCATGCACAGGCTTATTGAAAACAGGCTTCGTTTCGGTGGTCTGTTCCGTGTGGACCAGGCCCATTTGATCGAGCGCTATAACGCGGCATTGGAGGCGATCTGCGGCCGTCGAACCGAGCTTGAAGCCTTTGACCTTGATGCTATGGGGTATTCCCCGCAACTGGCCGAGGAATTTGAGGATGAGGATTATCTGGACCGGCATGGAATCAACCCGCATTTCATCCTGATCTCCACCAAACAGCGCAACCTGCCGGTCGTGCGGGGCTGGTTCTCGGCCTATGAAGCGATCATGAAAGCGTTTTGGGATGCAAATTTTGCCTCGCTCTTCACGCTGACCACCCTGACTGCGGTGCAGGGGATGATCCAGAACAACACTTATCGAGTGAATGCGCCTGAAGATCTGTTGGCAATCAACACCGTTCGGTTTGAATTGGATACGCCGGATGATTTGATCGATACGGCAGGGGCACTGGAACGGAATATCGACAAATTCGTAACCGTAAGCGATGCTTGGCTGGATGACGGGTTGGTGGAGGAAATGTGTGATCAGGCGCGCCTGGTTGGAGACATTCGACGCCAGCCGCTGGTACCATCTGAGCTTGTGTTTGAAAAAGGGCATTTCTATACCCAGCATTTCGGCGGCCTCTATGTCTTCCGCATCGATGGCGGCTATAGCCTCTTCAGCTTGGATCCGGCATTTGAGCCACCTAAATCCGTCAGCGGTTCGGATGTGGTCCATATTTCCATGCAGAATCGGGACGACGTGTTCAAATTCCTCCGGGATCATGACCTGGTAGAGCAGATTGGCGCGACATCCAGTCGTGAGAGGACCGCGGAAGCGGACCTCCGTTTCCTGGAACGCCGCCGTGACATGATGGTTCTGCTGCATATGGCGGATATGGGCGTGGTGGATGATTATGCGACCATTGATGAAACGGATCTGCGGCGGCATCTGGTGGAGCATGCAGAGGCGATGCCGGCGGAGGTCAGCTCGTTGGTTCTGGCTATCAAACAGTTGGAATCCGGTCGGCGGTTCTGGGTTTGGGATGTGCCCAGGGCCCATCGCAGCTATTTTCTGCGCGCGAGGAAAGGCGTTTTTGAGGATCTGGTCAATCAGATGCTCAGCCATCATTGCGAGCTGGACCCGCTATTCCTGTTCGCGACCAATAAACCACTTTTTTACAGCTTGTATGAGACTTGGCCCGAGAGCCGGAAGTCGATTTTAGTCGGCTATATCAAACAGCACTGGCTTGAGAACCGCACGGGAACTGCGGCGATCCTGTTTGAATGAGGGAGCTTGAAGCGAGATGAAAAATTCCAGGTTTTTTTGGATCGGGCTGTTTGTGCTGCTGTTCAGCGGACTGTTTGTGGCGGTGGATTTCTACCTGCCCCGGCCGGAGCTGGTGAAAATTACCGGTACCGACGTCAAACGCATGGATCGCAAATTCAATGAAGGTGCCATGGACCGGATCAAGGGCATCAACGAGAATGACCGTATTGACGTCGGCAAAACCCGGGATGTGCGTTTCATCTATGCCGAAACGATCGACGGTGGCACGCGGGTTTACCGGAATGAGGATACCGGCTGGGCGTTCCCCTGGTATTTCAAGTTTGATTCAGGTTCGGTCGCGTCCAAGGCGTCCGCTCTCTCCAACCGCGGTGCGGGTGATGCGCAGCGCTATGCGGTGGTGCGCACCTACGGCTGGCGGATTGAGGTATTGTCGATGTTCCCGAATGTGATAACGATCCGGGAATCCGACCATGCGGCCTTTACCTTCCCCATTGCCAAAACGATTGCCTATCTGCTGCTGGTCGGGTTGGCCCTGCTTCTGTTCCGATGGACTGCGCGTTTTCGCCGAACCCTCTCGGACGGGGTGGAGGAACTGGCGGAAACCGCATCGGACATGATGGATGGGGCCGGTGCCGCCATGGACCGGGCGGCGGATAGTTTCAAATCAGCTACGGACCGGCAATCGAAGCCCTCTCCCAAAGCCACGGTAGACCCGGAACGCTTTTTTAAGAAGTAAGCCGGTTCAATCAGCGTTCCCGGAACGCCTGGCCGCCGACCCCGAGAAAGGGTTCCAGCAGGTAATCCATGACGGTGCGGGTGCCGGTCTGGATACCCACATTGACCGTCATGCCGGGATAAAGCCGGTAGGTGATCTCATCGCGCCGGAAATGGTCGGCATCGGTCTGGATACGCACTTTGTAAAAGGGCTGGCCCGCTTCCGTGATCCAGGTATCGGGGCTGATGGTGGTCACGGTGCCGTTCAGGGCGGCAAAGCGCATGGCGTCACCTGATGCTAGGCGTACCTTGGCCGCCTGACCGGTGCGGACATAGCCGATATCGCCGGTCGGCAGGGCTGCCTCAATGACCAGCCGATCACCGGCCGGCACGATATCAGCCAGCGGATCACCGGGCTTCAAAACACCGCCAACGGTGACCCGATAGAGGGTTTTGACAATACCGTCGACCGGCGAACGCAAGACCGTTCGCTGTTGGCTGGCCTGGAATTTCTGTAGTCGTTGGGACAGTTCGTTGAAATTACGCTGGGCAAGCGCCCGAGTCTCGCGGGCATCTTTTTCAAAGCCGCTTTTAACCGCGGCCAGACGGGCCTGGGCTTCCTTGGCACCGGCCAGTGCTTTCTGGCGGGCCACCTGATCCTGGGTGATACGGCCGCGTAATTCCTGGGCTTCCTTCAATAGGCTCAGATGCTGGTAGCGGTTGGATAAGGCTTCGGCCAGCAATTCATCGGAAATCCGCACCTGTTCCTCGACCAGTTTCAGCTGAGCCGCCTGGTCGTTCAACCGCGCGCGGATCTGATCGGCTTCCAACTGGCGTTGCCGGATCAATTCATTGAGAACGGTAATCTCATCCTGCCGGTTGCGCAGGCGCGATTGAAACAGCGCCATCTGCCGTTCGATCAGTTGGGGATAGGCGGCGCGCATGATGTCTGGAAAAGCGGGAGAAGCTTCCTGGGACAGCTCCGCATCCAGGCGGATGATCTCCGCTTCCAAAGCGGTCAGCCGCACCTGTAGTTCGCCAAGATCTGCATCGGTCGCGGAGGATTCCAAAACAGCCAGAACCTGGCCCGCTTTCACCGCTTCACCTTCCCGCACCATGATTTCCTTCAGGACCCCGCCTTCCAGATGCTGGACTTGTTTGAGCTGGCTGCTGGGGATCACTTCGCCGCTGGCGAGGGCGACAATATCCAGCCGCCCGGTGGAGGCCCAGAAAACTGCGGCAGAGATGGCGGCAACCAAGAGCCAGAGCAACAGATGGGTCGGCAATGATGCTGTTGTCTGTTTTTTGCTCATGACCGGCTGGCCTCGTTGGCGGCCGGGCGGAGCAGTTTTTTGCCCGCCGTAGCCCTCAGGATCGGGGTTGGCTTATTATTCAGGTCCAGATGGTAATGGGCGGCCTGGGTAATCTTTTCATCCTGGCTGGCAATCAGAATGGTTTTTCCTGCAGACGTCAGATGGTTGAGGACCAGGTAGAGCGCTTCACGTCCTTTTGCATCCAGGCCTTCATCCGGTTCATCAAACAAGACTAAGGGGCCATCGGCCATCAGGGCGCGGGCCAGTGCCAGGCGTTTCCGGGTGCCGCGCGACAGGTTTCGGCCCCCCTGTTCCAGCCGGGTCGCCAACCCTTCCGGGCTTTGCTCGATGAAGGGACGCAGGCCGACCGTATCTATGATCATAGAGAGGCGAGCGGGATCTGCCTCCGGGGCATGCAGGCGCAAATTGTCGGTGATAGAGGCATCCAGGAATGCCGGTTCCTGTGGCATATAGCAGATCTGGCGGTGCCACCATTCCGGCATTACCTGCCGTAAATCCATGCCATCGGCGGTGATCCGGCCCCGTTCCGGCGGCAAAAGCCCGGCCACCAGCCGCAGGAAGGTGGTTTTTCCCGCACCGTTGTCGCCCTGCAGGATTAAAATGCTGCCCGGCTCCAAGGTCAGGTTGACGCCTTCGAACAGGGGGGACGCCTGGTTGGGATGGCGGTAGGCCATGTCGGCAAAGCCGATCTGACCGGAAAAGGGGCTTAGTGTGCTGCCCTGTTGGCGTTCCAGCGGCAGTTTTGCCAATTCCGCAACCAGGTTTCGGGCCTGGCGTGCCCGGGCAAGGCTGTCGGCCTGGGCAGCAAAGCGGTTGGCTTCAGCAAGTGCGCGGGCGGCTAGGATATTGATCCCAATAAGGGTGCCCAGCGCGAGTTCGGCTTGGACCACCATGGTGGCCCCGAGGCTGATGATGGCAATGGTCATGACCCCCTGGGCCGCCAAGGACAGGCCTTGCTGTCGTGATTTGGTCGCCGTGATCCGGCGGGTCAGGAAAGCCATCTCCTGATTGAGGCTGTCCCACAGACCGGCAACATACCCGACGGCATTGAAGGCGCGAACGGTGTCCGGACGATTGGTCAGACTGTCGGTCAATTCGTCCATGCGGGCGCGTTTTTTCATCAAGGCGGCCGTCGGTTTTTGCAGCAGAAGATAGCCGACATAGGATAGCAGCAAGACGGCGGCAATGAGAGTGGTCGCCACCAAAGCCAGCGGCGGGCTCAAGAGATAGATCCCCGCCAGGAACAGGATCAGGAAGGGCAGGTCCATCACACCCGCAAGCAGGGCCGGGCTGTAAACCAGGCGCAGGGTTTCGCCCGCGGCCAAAATCTGGCGGCGCATGCCGGCAGGAATGGCGCTGAGTGCCTGGTTGGTCACGCCTGCCATCTGCAGCATCAGGGCACGGCGGGTTTCCTCATCCCTCGGTTCGGTTACGGCAATGGCCAGACGGTTTCTGACCTGGCGGAACAGAAACTCAAAAACCAGAGCCATGGCGGCCCCCGCCACCAGTGTGACAAGGGTCGCATCCACGCCAAAGGCGACATAGCGGTTCAGGACCTGGATCACAAAGACCGGCCCTACAAGGGCCAGCAGGTTGATGAACAGGGACGCTACCAGCATCTCCAGGGAAGCCAGGGGATGCACGCGAAAATGGTTCAAGAGATAGAGCATCGGCGCGGCAATCAGGTGGAAAAGCTGTTTTCGGTGAAACTGTCGGCGGTGATATTATCGAGCTCCGCGATCAGAGTGACCTCCCCGCTTTGGATGGTTGAATCGCCGGATGTATCATCGGCTTTGAATATGGCGGCCTTGCCGCCTGCATCATAGGCAACCACCAGGAAAGAATCGTTGGCGGTGGAGGTTTGCAGGCTGGATACTGCGGCGAGCAGATTGGCAGCGGTAAAGGAAGACAGGGTGCCGTTCTGAAATTCAATCACCGCCTCGCCGCTCGCCATGGTGACAGCGGGGGTCGAACTGATATCAACCGCCTGATAATGGGCGGCCGCTCCCAGATTGGCGGTGTTGGTGAAAGACCCGCTGTCAAAGGCCAGCTTGTCGGAAGTTGGATCGAAGTTTTTGATGGTTGCCCCGCCCAAATTACTGGCCCCGTCCAGGCGCAAGGTCTGGTTGCTGGCCGTGGTGCTGAAATTAAAACTGGCGATGGTGTTCAGGGTGACGCCGGCAAAATCCAGGCTGCCGCCCGTGGCCCCGCCGAAGGCGATCACGTCATCACCGCCGGTGCCTTTCAGCGTGATACCAGTGGTTCCGGCGGTCAGGTTGGTATTGTTGGTGAGGTTGAGCGCCCGGACGCCACCATTCAGGAGATCGATCTGGATTTCATTGATATTAAAGAAATCGGTGTTGTCGAAAGTGCCGCTGTCATTGAAATGGATTTTCTGGGTACCACCAGAGCTTCCGTAGATGATGGATAAACCGAAACTATTACTATTGCTCAGTTTTGCGGTAACGGAGGTGCTTAATGAAAGATCCAGCTTTTCAACACCAGTGATAGAGGATTGGCTGAAATCTACCGTGGTTACCGCGGCGGCGGTTTCGATCTTGTCCATCGTTGAATGCGTGCCGCCGTCATAGATCTCGGTGCCTGTGGCCTGGGTATCGGTGTCGATCTTGAAAATATCGTCACCATTGCCGCCATACAGGCGGTCATTGCCATCCCCGCCGGTGATGATGTCATTGCCATCCCCGCCATAGAGGTCGTCGCTGCCATTGCTGCCATCAATGCTGTCGTCGCCGAGGCCGCCGTAAATGATGTCACCTGCATTGGTACCGGTGATACTGTCATTGCCGCTGAGGCCAAAGACCAGGGCACCGACTATGGTGCCACCGCCAATGGTGGTGCCATTGGTTGTCTGGCCCAAGATCGTGCCGGTGGAAAGATTGATGGTGTCGGCGGTGCCGTTGTTGCCTGCTATCAACAGGCCAACACCATTGTCCGAGGTCACATCTGCCAATTGCACGGCGCTTGTCCCATCGCTGGCCAGCAGCTGTTCGATGGCGCTGGTGGTGATAGAGCCGCTGGCGCTGCCGGCAGCCAGGGTTCCCATGTCGATGCTCATGGCCGTGGTGGCCGAGGTGATGGTGGCGATCGCCGCCACATTTTCCAGGCCGAGCAAGGTCAGCTGGTCTATTCCGCCCTGCCCATTGAAAACATCAGTATCGCTCAGTGCCAGGCTAGTGCCTAGGGTCATGATGAAGTTATTGTTGCCGGCATCGCCTGTCTTGTTGTCGTTGCCAATGGTGCCGAAAATCTGACTGTCAAACTCTGTCACCGCATCTTCCGGCGGATTGTCTGGCGGCGGTGGTGGCGGCGGTGGCGGTGGCGGCGGTGGCGGGGGAGGCGGTGCTACGATGATATCAATTATCGTTTTCGTGATCGGGATGGTTTGGATCGTGTCTGTCACAGGCGGTGGCGGGGTATTGTTGAAGGAAGCTGGCGACGCATTGAAAGCTGCACTCAAGGCGGCTGATTGAACCTCGGCCAGGCTAGTGGCGCCATTGGCAACTGCCTGCTGGGCGGCCTGTGTGGCCGCGGCGCGAACCGCTTCGATCTCTTCCGGGCTGGCGCCATTGGCTTCGGCCTCGGCCACGGCCTGGTCAACGGCCTGCTGGATGAGCTCTTCTTCCGTAAGTTCGCCGTCGCTTGAAGTGCCTGGCTCTGCTTCTCCCTCGCCGTCGGCCGGAGGGGGCTGATCATTGCCGCCTTCACTTTCGGGCGTGTCGCCGGCATCGGCGAGTTGTTCTTCATTCTCCGCTTCGCCGTCTGCTTCCGTCGTGGTTTCAGGTGGCGGGGTTGGCGCGGGACCTTCTTGGCCTTCGGCGAGAGCTTCAGTCACTGGCAGGGGATCCCCTTCCTCCAGGCCGCCTTCAGTTCGCTCGCCTTCAATGGGGGCGTCTTCCAGGGCTGCCAGGTCCTCTTCGCCTTCGGGCGGACCATCCTCCAGACCCTCTTCAGCGGGACCTTCCGGCAAAGGTTCTTCCGGTAACGGTTCTTCTGGCAGTTCGCCTTCAGCAAGCGCCTCTTCATCTACAGGCTCGCCTTCCGGCGGGGCATCGCCTTCGGCCACGCCTTCTTCCGGCACCTCTTCTTCCGCTTCACCTTCGGGGCCAGCTGCCTCGCCACTTGCGTCTTCGTCGCCATCCTCATCCGCGTCGTCATCCGGATCGCTCGGCGGGGAGGGCGGGCGTGCGTTCAATGCCGCGCCATATTGGTTCTGGATCTGTATGTCGGACAAGGTGATAGGCGGGGGCGGGGCCTGGAAAGCACTGCTGACGATGGTGGTGGCGCCGGGGGTGCCCAAAAGCTGGCCACCGGCAGTGTTGGAAACGAAAACCTGTCCGACACCGCCATCCAAATCCGGCATGAGGGTGATGGTGTTTTGTGAACCTTCTGCCGCAGCCTGGCCGGCAACGGTGGTGCCGCGCACGCCAATGGTGGCGACCGGGGTGACCACGGTCATGGCATCATCGCCGGTCTTGGCGATTTTGCCGCTGACAAAGGAAAAGACGCCCTGGACCACCTCAAGATTCATTGATCCCGAATTGCTGGCCGGGTCATAGACCAGCTCATCAAGAACCATGCGCCCGTTATTGGTCAGGGACATGGTGGTATTGTCAAGAAAGACGATACCGACCGAACCGGGGCCGGTTTCAATCACATCGCCCTGGAATACGGGCGCCCCCGCCGACAGGGGCACCTTGCTGCCGTCGGCGCGGGTCGCGGTCACGGTGCCGATGATGGTTTCCACCTGTCCGATGCTGTCCCCGGAAACGGCGCCCCCGGCCTGGGCATATTGTCCGGGGGCCTGGGACCCGGCCAGTTGGCCCGCCAATTTTGCAGAAACAACCGCGCCATTCGGCGTGACGAGATCTATCGGGTCATTGAAATAATTGGTGAGCTGGGCCTTTTCGCCGCCTTTACCGCGTAAAATGAGATCCTGCCCGTCGCGGATGAAATCCGCACGCAACAGCCAGTCTCCGCCGGGAATGACAAGATGACCGGCCTGCTGGCTGATGGCATGGACAGAAGCCGCCTTTTCCGCGCTGCTGCCAAAAGGGCCGCCGGTTAAATCATGGATAAGCGGATTGCCGGCTTGATCGAAGGTCCGATAAGCGATGGTACGTTACTCCCCGAAATCACAATGCATCCATGCCCCATGCATTAACTATACCAGAGAATAGTTTAATCCTTGGTTACTGTTTCGGGCAATTATCAGTTTTACCAGCCGTCATTGTCCCGGTGTTTATTGGTTCAGTGCGGCATCGAGCGAAAGCTGACCCATGGCGTTGAGCAGGGAAAAACCGGCAATGGCAACGTCTGCTTCAGCCGATGCGGCGTCGCTGCTGGCGTTCAAGAGATTGGTTTCCGCCTGAGTCACTTCCAAAAGCGATCTTTGCCCCAGTTCGCGTTCGCGCCGGGCCTGATCCAAAAAAGCCTCTGCCAGTTCGGCCTGGCTGCGCAGCAATTCGGAATTGAGCCGTGCCACTTCCAACTGTGCCCAGGAATTGCGCACCTGTTCCTCGACCTGATCGCGGGCATCACGGAAACGCCGCAGGACGCTGGTATGATCCTGTTCGGCAGCTTTCAGGGTATTGATGGCGGTCAGCCCCAGATTGAACGGGAAATTGATCTCCACCTTGCCCAGGGCTTCACGCTTGAAACCGACCGTGCCGGAGACATTTTTTTTGTATTTCACATCGGCGACCACATCGATGGTAGGACGGAAACCGCTGGCTTCGGCATTCTTGCGCGTTTCATCGGCAATGTCGGCAGACAGTTGCGCGGCGGTCAATTGGGGATTGTTATCCAACGCGATGGCCACGGCATCTTCTACATTGGCCGGGATCAAATGCAGGGGCAGGGCGGGCCTGGACATGTCGGCTTCATTTTCAGGAAAACGTCCAAACACACCTTTGAAACTGTTACGTGCGACCTTCAATGTACCCTGGGCGGCAACCAGGCGGGCCTGGGCACCAGCCAGTTGTGTTTTGGCTTGCAGAACGTCGGATGAATAACCGCCGCCTTTCTGTACGCGGATATCTTCCAGCTCAGCTTGTTTTTTAATGTTGTTTTCCGCGCGCTCGGCATAACCGATGGCCTCTTTCGCACGGGCCACATTGGTGTAGGCGGTGAGGCCCCGCAACAGGAGTGTTTGCTCGGTGGATGTCAGTTGGGCTTCATATTGCCGTACTGTCAGTTTTGCGGCGTCGATTGTGGCGTCGGTTGCGCCGAAATCATACAGACGCTGGGTGATGGAGAAATCGGCTTCGGAGAAAGCGAGGCTGGTATTGTCATCTGCCGGTTTGGTCTGATACTCGTGGCCCCAGTTGCTGGTGGTTTCAAACTCCGGGTAATAGCCGCCGCGCGCCACTTGATAACGTTCCTGCGCAGCGCTCAAATCCGAACGTGCCGCTTCGATCAAATTATGGTTGCTCACCAAAGTCGGTAAAATAGCGCTCAAATCTTCCGCAGACCCTGCGGCAGGCAGCATCAGCCCGAGGCCGAAACAGGAAACCAAAAGCCGTCGCCGTAACGTGGACTGGTTTTTGGTTCTGGATGGATGAGCGTGTCGATCCGGGCGATAGTCACCAAAAATCACTTGGATACCAGCCTCCCTGTTTCATCAAGGTCCTTTGATCGGGACCAAACCCCATGGGTCAGTTAATCCGATTCTCGCTGCGCTGCCAACAAAGAAGGGAGAGAGCAGTCTTAATCTTATCGGAAAGGGGGCTATTCCAAGGCGGATGCGCCGCTATCCTGGGTTCTCGCCCGCAGGATGGCTTCACAGATTTTGAACAGACGTTGAAGCATTTCATAGTCCAGCCGCTTGCCGCCGCTGCGTTCATGATAGCGCTGCCAGGTGATGGCACATTGGGCAAGCACGCCGTTGCAGGCGCCGATTTTCCAATAAAACTGGCTGGCTTTCTTGAGAAAGCGCCGGAAATTGGTCGGGTCGTCTTTCTGGATGAAACGGCGATAGCTGGTTTCATAATTCCGGAAAACGCTGGTGTTGTTGTTGATGACATTCTGGATCCGTTCAATGATGGATTTGCGCATCATCTGGACGGTTTCTTTTTCACTGCGGCCCATGCGCAGATATTCAGATGGTAGGGAATCGTCTGAGACCAGCCAATCCATCATGCGGGCGATGTCGCTGCGGCTGTTGGCAAATTCATTGTAAAAGAAAGTAATGCCTTTCCAGGCCTCGAACACCATGGGGGCTTCGCTTTCCTTGATGCCGAAAGCCTGAATGAAAATCCGTGCGGTACTATTGGATGGGTTCCAGATGGCATCAACAAACTCCTGGGTTTTGGATGAGGTGCCAACCCCTTGTTCGACATTCAGCGCCTTGGCGATGATCGGTTCGACCTTATTGCCGATCAGATGCCGGATGGCGGCGGTTTCGTTTTCCGTGATCGAGATATAGTTTGGATTGATTGTGATGCTGGCCAGTTTGAAACTCTCATTGAGCAGGAATGGATCCAAGGACGGAATCTTTTGCAGCACATCCAGGGTCTTGCGGTCCGGCTGGGTGTCCTCGTTTTCCAGATCCAGGCCGACATGGCGTTTGAGATGTTCCGGCATCAACGGGTCATCCAGAAAGATGCCATAGCCGCCAAGCGGCATATCCTGGGCATCTTTAGGAATATAGATGGCGGTGCGCACGGCTTCCAGGCCGGTGGGGATATCCTTGTCGGTGAATATGTTATTCTGGGTGGTGTCGAAATTGGGATATTTGAAGATGACCGTCGCATTCATGGTCTCGTTACGGAACATCCTCTCGCCCGAATCCAGTTCTTTCGAGAGCTTGTTGATGTTCAGCGAAACGGTCGGGCTGGAATATAACACGGCTTCCAGGGAAGGTGTCATCGTGATTCCTTCTGCATCCGGGCCTCCCCCCAAATGTAGGATTTGGGTATGATGAATGATGGTTTTAAACATCAGGATTACCGAAAATTCCTAACAAACCGTGACCAATCCGGAATAAAGTCAGAAACGACAATGTCTTGGCGCGGTGATGAAGCATGAAGCGGACCGGCAAAAATGAGATTCAAAGCAACACGGATTGGTCGCGGTCTTTGGCTTTTTCTGGCCTGGTGCATTCTGGGCGTACCGGTAACTGCATCCGGTAATGAAATCGTCGGTTCGGAGGACTTGTCCGGCACCCTTCTGGTCCTGTTCGCACCGGATCCGGACCGGCATTACGATGTTTCCATCCTGCCTGCGGGTGAGGCTGCGGCGAAATTGCGGGCCGCCATGGAATTGATCCGGGGAAAGTCGGTCTTTGCGCGCTCAGAGATCGGGCGTCTGCAAAAAGGCGGACGGGTGTTTTTGATTTATGACCCGGATTACCCGAAGAAGGGCCAAGGGCTGGGGCAGGTAAAGGTTGCCGCCTTCTCAAAGGATTATCCGTTGCCGGATCAAAAGGCACCCGGCGGAGCCGCCTTCATGGCAGTGGTGGGGCGCCATGGGATCAAATGGCCATTGCCACAGTTATCAGCCATTTTGGTGCATGAACTGGTTGGACATGGGATCCAGCATCTGGAAGGCCGCTGGGCACCAAAACGCCTGCGGGACATGGAATGCGAGGCCTGGCTCTATGAAAGCCTGGCCTATCAATCTTTTGGCATCGACCGGATGTCAGGAGACATGATCCGCTTCCATAAGCAGCTTTCCCGTCAATGCGAGGGGTTTGTTGGCTATCTGCGCCAACATGACCGGGCGGGACTTGGTCAATGGGAAAAGCTGAACCGGAATGTGCCGGTCGTGCTCAAACATTTTCGGCGCTATGACAAATCCCGTCGGTGAACCCAGCCGTTCATACCAGCAAAGCCCCTTCATGCCTTAGCAGATATTCCTTGCGATCGAGCCCCCCCGCATAGCCGGTTAAAGTGCCATCCTTGCCAATCACCCGGTGGCAGGGAATGAAGATTGAGATGGGGTTGAGTGCGTTGGCCCGCGCCACCGCGCGCACTGCCGATGGATTGCCGATATGGTCAGCCAGTTCCGCATAGGACCAGGTTTCGCCCCGTGGGATTTCACATAGGGCGTTCCAAACGGTTTTCTGAAACTCAGTGCCTCCGGTTTTGCACTTCAAATCCATGAGACTGGACCAGTCGCCGTTGAAATAGGCGGCCAGGCGATCCCTCATTTTTGCGGCATTCTCTTTAGGTGTCAGCTGATATGCGCCATAGCGCCTTTTCAGCAAGGTTGCCAT
The DNA here is from genome assembly GCF_003385955.1 of Aestuariispira insulae. Taxonomy (GTDB): domain Bacteria; phylum Pseudomonadota; class Alphaproteobacteria; order UBA8366; family Aestuariispiraceae; genus Aestuariispira; species Aestuariispira insulae. The sequence continues at coordinate 979,386 of NZ_QRDW01000001.1, read as the reverse complement.
CCGCACATCGCCATTTTCGAAATCGAGATGGCAAAGCTGATCGCCCTCCGCCACGACAGAGAGTTTTCCGATCGGGGTTTCGACAATATCCACAGCCAGTTCCATGATCATCATCCTTCATCATTTTTATCAGTTTGGCCGGAGGTTCGGTTTTTCTTCAATTCTGGGCCGCCTGGATCGGCACTCCATAACAATTGCGCGGCATAGGCCCGCCAGGGGCGCCAGTTTTCGGCCATTGCCAGCAGATCTTTGGGGCAGATTCTCTCTTCGCCGTTGGGAATGGCGCGAATGAGGCCCAAATCGCTTTCCGGAAAGGCATCCGGCTCTTTCAGGGCGCGCAAGGCGATATATTGCGCGGTCCAGGGACCGATCCCCTTCAATTGGCAAAGCCTGTCGTGGATATCTGCCAAATCACCGGCTTCTTCCAGTTTCAGTTGGTCTTCGGCAAAGGCGCGGGCCAGGCCGTTAATCGTATCCGAACGCCGCTGGGTGAGCCCGATGCTGGTCAGGTCGGCTTTGGCCAGGATTTCCGGGCTCGGGAATGTGTGGGTGATGCCATGCCGGTCACCAATGTCGAGCGATGTGCCGAAATGGCTGACGATCCGTTTGGCGAATGTGGCGGCTGCGGCCACAGTGATCTGCTGGCCTAGAACTGCCCGCACGGATAGCTCGAACAAATCCCAGGCACCTGGGACGCGCAAACCCGGATAGGCTTTGATCAAGGGCGAGAGATGGGGGTCCTTGCCCAATTGGCTGGTGATTTCACCAATGTCGGTATCCAGATCAAACAGCCGACGGATCCGATCTATGGCCGGCCGCAAGAGGGTGATGTCCGGCAGGGAGAATTCGGCGATCAGTTGATGCCGTTGCGGGTCGTGCTTGACGGAAACCAGGCCGGTCTTTTCCTCCAGCTGGATCGCCCGGTGATAACGGCCATCGCTTACCGCCTCCAGGCCGGTGATGGCGCGGGCGGCAAGGAAACCGATGATCCGGTCCCAGTCATAGGGCGGCCGGTAGGAGAGTTTCAGGCTGATTGTCCCCTCATTGGCGGGAACCTCGGTCAATGTTTCACGACGCAGATCGCGGGGCGCGCGCTTATAGAGTTTGACAAAGGCATCATTGAACCGGCGGATGCTGCCAAAGCCTGCGGCAAAGGCGATCTCGGTCAGGGGCAGGTGGCTTTCAGTCACCAGCTTCTTGGCAAAAAGCAGTCGTCTGGTTTGGGCAACGGCCTTGGGCGATGCTCCCAGATGGTCCAGGAATAACCGGCGCAAATAGCGTTCGCCAATGCCCAGGCGGCTGGCCAGTTCTTCTACTCCGCCCTCGTCCAGGGCCCCTTCATTGATCAGCTTCAAGGCGCGGTTCACTGTGGTGGAAACCCCTTTCCAGGCCGGACTGCCGGGAGCGGTTTCCGGTCGGCAGCGCAGGCAAGGGCGATACCCGGCATTCATCGCCGCAGCGGCGGAAGGGTAAAAGACGCAATTGGCCCGTTTCGGCACCGTGGCGGGGCAGATGGTGCGGCAAAAAACACCGGTGGAGGTGACGGCGGTGAAGAACCGCCCGTCAAAACGGGCATCTTTGGTTTTGAGTGCCTGATAGCATATGTCTTGGTCAAGATTTGTCATAAGCCGGACTATATCAGCCCGGCCCGGACAAACTAGCCATTTTCGGACCTGCATGTTTCAGGCCCGGAATGAGAATTATTGGTGAATGATTTCCAGCGCTTTTTGATGCAGTTCCGCCGTGCTGCAGGCCAGGACATCGCCTTTGGAATCGGGGGCCAGAGGCTGGCCCTGCCAATCGGTGATGACGCCGCCGGCCCCTTCGATCACCGGGATCAGGGCGCAGAAATCATAAGGATGCAGACCGCGTTCAATGGCAATGTCGATATGCCCGGCGGCCAGTTGGCCATAGGTATAACAGTCATAACCAAAACGGGTGAGGCGACAATGATCGGTCATGGATTGATAAATATCGGGGCGGGCGGACAGCATCTTATCCGCTTCGCCGATAAAGCATGTCGCCTCCGCCAATTCGGTTATCGCGCTGGTTTTCAGTGGCCTGCTGTTCCATAAGCTGGGGCGGTTGACCTGGCCGATAAAGGTTTCGCCAAGCGCCGGCATATGGATCAAACCGATCGCGGGTTTTCCTTTCACCAGAACGGCAATCAGCATGCCGAACATCGGATTGCCCGAAATGAAGGATTTGGTGCCGTCGATGGGGTCGAGCACCCAAACGATGTCCCGGTCCAACCCTTCACAACCGTGTTCTTCACCAAAAATGCCGTGGTCCGGATACTGTTTCAGGATGATGTCACGCAGAACCTGTTCCGTTTCCCGGTCAGCCCGGGTGACGGGAGAATCATCCCCCTTGAAATCAATCTGCAGCGGATTTCGGAAATGGCTGAGGCTTACTTCGGCGGCGGTGTTGGCGGCCTTTTCAGCAAGATTGGCCAGTTCTTCCAAAGTCGGCAGGGTTAATGCGGTTTCCATGGCGTTTCCGGGTATCTGTAGGTTGTTGGGCAATTCAGGCAACGGTCAGGGCAAGCTGTGCCTGGGTCATGGCGCTGACAATCTCTTGTGGCGGTGTCCGGTCGGTGACCAGCATATCCACCTGATCCATCGGGCATAAATTCACCGGTGCCCGCCGACCATGCTTGCTCTGGTCCAGGCAGATCACCACATCGTCCGCCCGTTCGATCACCCCTGCATAAAGCTCGGCTTCGCAGAGATAATGGCAGGTGAAACCGTTCCGGGAATCGATGGCCCCGGCAGAGAGGATGGCATGGTGATAGTTGAATTTTTCCAGGAATGTTTTGGCTTCCAGGCCAAAGGCCCCGCCGTCATGGTCGCGCAGTTCGCCGCCAGCCATGAAGACACGGTTATTGTTGCGCGAAATCAGGATATTGGCGATGAAGGCGGAATTGGTGATGACCTGCAGGTCCTTGTGGTCTTTCAGCGCATGGGCGACCAGGGCGGTGGTGGAGCCGATATCCAGAAAGATGGTGTCACCATTGCTGATCATGGCGGCTGCTTTTGCGGCAATGCGTTCCTTGACCGCGCGATTGGCCATCAGGCGCTGCTGGAAGGCCGGTTCATGCATCACATCGGGCAGGGAAGCGCCGCCATGGTGGCGCAGCACCAGGCCGTTGGCCGACATGAGTTTCAAATCACGCCGCACGGTTTCTTCCGAAACATCCAGCTTCCCGGCCAGATCCGCGATACTGGCCGAACCGCATAGGCCCAATTCGTTCAAAATTGCGGCCTGTCTCTTCGGGGTCATTGCGCCCATACCCTTGTTCCCATGGATTTATATTCATTCCCAGCATGATGACGCTAATGATCAATCGGTCAAAAAACAACAAAAAACCACAATAAACCAAAATATTGTTGACAAAATCTTTATTTTTTGACCGAATTTGACTGTCGGTTGGGATTTTTGTTGGTGCTTGTAGTTTTGGAGTCGGTTTTCGGGATTGCAGCCACAAAGCGCCAAGCGAAGGAGATGTCTTGTCGATGCTGATGGAAAAACTATCGGATCAGGGGGGAGACGAAGAAACCGCCGCCCTGATTGGAGAGGCGCCCGTACTGCAGGTAGGGGGGGCAGAGCCGCGTGAATTGCGGTTTGTGTTCCTGTTGTTGCCCGGGTTTTCCAATTTTTCCCTGCAGGCACTGCGGGAACCCCTGCAGCAAGCCCAGGCTTATCGCGGGGTGTCGCGTGGCGCCAGCCGCCTGGTTTCGTTGGATGGCGAGCCGGTGAAATCCGGGGATGGGTCGATCTGCCTGGTGGATTGCGGGCCGGATGAAGTTGAAGATTTCGACTATCTGGTTTTGTGCGGCGGCGAACATGAGCCGGATATCATCCCGACAAAACTGGGTGTCTGGCTGCGCCAGGCCGCGAGCCGCGGCAAACATATCGGGGCGATTGAATCGGGCTGTGTTCTCTTGGCCCGGCTTGGCTATTTGAAAGGCTACCGGGCGACTGCCCATTGGCGTTTCATGAGCTCTTTGAGCGAGAAATTTCCCCATCTCCAGTTCGAGAGCAGCTTGTTTGAAATTGATCGTGACCGTTTCACCTGTTCCGGTGGCGTGGCCGGGCTGGATATGATGCTGGAATTGATCGCACAGGAAATGAGTGAGGATATCGCGACGCATTGCCTGAATTATTTCAATCAGGATCGGCATCGGGCCGGCAATGAGCCGCAGCGTGTGCCGGGCAGCCCCTGCACGACTGGCAATAATCTGAAATTGAAACGCGCAATGGCGATGATCCAGAATAATCTGGAGGAAGACCTTACCGCGGAAGAGCTGGCGAATATGGTCGGCAGTTCCCGAAGGCAACTGGAACGTTTGTTTCGACGGTTCCTCGGTAAATCTCCCATGGCCTACCGCCAGGAATTGCGCCTTTGGCGGGCGCGTGACCTGGTGATGGGCACAGGCATGACCATAACGGAAGTCGCCTTCGCCAGCGGGTTCTCATCAAACTCGCATTTCTCCGCCCGCTTCAAGATGCAGTTTGGCATGAGCCCGCGCGAGGCCCGTATGACACGGGAAAATTACGAAGCGGCATAGAAACCGCCGCATCGGATCAGACGTTCGCGGCCAGCAGATCTGCCGGGATGCCAAATTCCTCGCGCAGGGCCTGATAGCCGGGCGGGGTAATCTGAATGGTGCGGCTGTTTTTCCGGCGATTGAGCCAGCCTTTTTCCAAAAAACGGTCCAAGATGGCTGCCCCCAAGGCACCGCCCAGATGAGGCCGACGTTCACTCCAATCCAGGCATGGGCGTGTGACGGCACGTTTGCCCGTTTTCAATTGCGGGATATCAATGCCTATCTGTTCGAAATAGCGGCTGCCCGCTTCGGTAATCGCCAGGCCGTGATCCTGATCACGGATCAGGCCACGTTCGATCAACGCGTCGGTTAGGGCGACCCCAACACATCCGGCAAGATGATCATAGCATGTTCTGGCATGCCGCATCGCCTGGTCTTTCGGGCCGGTATGGCGCTTGCGCGGGTTTGTTTGGCTGGACAGGACCATCAGGGCCTCCAGAGCATCTGCCACATCCTGGCCCGACAGGCGGAAATAACGATGCCGGCCTTGTTTTTCCAGGGAGAGCAGTCCGGCTGTCTGCATTTTGCCCAGATGGCTGCTGGCGGTTTGTGGCGTGACCCCGGCAATCAGGGAAAGCTCTGTTGCGGTCAGGGCGCGCCCGTCCATCAGGGCGGAAAGCATATTGGCCCGGGCGGGATCACCGATCAAACTGGCGATTTCAGCAATATAAGGTCCTTCGATCATGGTTCGATGTTAGTCGAACTGTTGTGGGGTGACAAGATTACCTCTCTGGGGGCATTCTAATGATCAGAAAAAAAAGAAGAGGATGATGCTGATGATTGCCGTGATTTTTGAGGTCTGGCCGGCTGAAGGCCGCGGGGCCGAATATCTGGATTTGGCTGCGGGGTTGAAACCGGTTCTGGAAACCATGGATGGATTTATTTCGATCGAGCGTTTTGAAAGCCTGGCGGAGCCGGGCAAGCTTTTGTCACTGTCCTTTTGGCGCGATGAGGCGGCCGTTGCCGCCTGGCGTCGTCAGGCAGATCATCGGGAAACCCAGGGAAAGGGGCGGCAGGGCGTTTTCCGCGATTACCGGCTTCGGGTTGCGGCCGTCATGCGGGATTATGGTTTGAACGAACGGGACCAGGCGCCGGAGGATTCCCGCAGGGCACATGCCGGCTGAAAATAGATCGCCTGCTTTCGGTTTGTTGCCAAACTGCAACGCTGGACGGATTTGCCGCAAAAGCGCAATTTCGGTCATTGTCGCTTGATGCTCTGTTCGGTATACCAAATGCCTGAACCTAATCACTCACCTAAAAAACAGAGGAGGACACCCAAGATGACCCATCATATCGCACGCCGTCCGTGGGCCATGGTATCTCCCCTGGGTGAGGCTGATGATCGACCGGTTCTGCGCTGTCACTAAGGCAGTATTCCGGCTCTAAGCCAATTTCACCAAAATCAGGAAGATACCCGGCTGAGGTTTGATCTCGGGCTGTTTCGTTTTATGCGCTGCAGCTGAGCTTTTTTCCTCGCCCGGCCCTATCGCTCCGGTTGCTTTGCGGCATCCGGCATTCCTTCACCTTCTCAATAATTTCATCAACAGGAGTCAGGCAAATGCTGCTCGAAATCTTTCGTCGTCTCGTGAATTATCTCTTTTATCGTACAGGCCGGGTCCATTGGTATGAGCTCAATGACCGTCTGCTCAAGGATATCGGTTATGAACCGGGTACCAGACTGCCCACCCGGGATCATTACTTAAGACGGGAACATTGGACGGATTTTTATCTGTAAGGGGGGCGTCGCTCCGGGCAAAGTCAGGCCGACCGGAGCGGCGCTTCGCCGATCAAGGCCCATAAGCGATGCGGCACCATTAAGGGATCTTCGGGAAAATACTTTTCGAGCATCTCCTGGTGGGCCGTGTCGAAGGCCTGAACCTGGTCTGGCGCCAGGCTGGCAGAAATGCCGGCGCTGGCCCGGATCCGTCCGCGCCAGGCGTCATGGCTGTAGGCGACCGGCATTTCCAGGGAAAAGCTTTCCAGATTGCGGAAGCCAGCATTGCCGAGATCCTTAAACCATTGCGGATAAACACCGCTGCCGCCGCCCATATGCCAGGCGGGGTTATGCTGCAGGATCAACTCCTCGGTTTTGGCGACCAGATTGCCATCCAGCGGCAGCCAGTCGAAATGGGTGATCAGGATCTTGCCGCCCGGTTTCAGAAGCCTTTCGATCTCCCGGCAGGCCCGACCCGCGTCAAACCAGTGCCAGCACTGTCCGGCGGCGACCACATCGAATTGCTTGTTTTCTCTCAGTCCGGTGCATTCTGATTGTCCAACCGTATAGTCGATTGTGACACCGGCTTCTTGATCGAGAAGCCGTGCCTGGTCCAGCAATTCCGGTGCGGGATCAATGGCGCTCACCCGGCATCCCTGCAGAGCAAAAAGCCTGGCCAGGGTGCCGGTGCCGGTGCCGATATCCAGGATAGTCTGATTAGCGATACCAATGTTAAAGGGACGCAGGCGGTCCATCAGAACTGGGGGAAAGCCAGCACGATGCGTTGCATAATCCTGCGCGGTTTTTCCGAAGTTGATTTCTGCTAACATTCTGACTTCCCCATTTTTATTTTGATTGTGCAATGCAGCATATGCGCTGGTCTCCCGGTCGTCAAATCACCAACGGATGGATTGAAATGCGAAAATCGGGCTATACTGTTACCGCTTCGGGCAGGGAGGGCCGCTTGATGGAAAGCTACGATTACCCGGAATATTACGAACATCCGGTATTGCATGATGCGGCTGTGATGAACCTGATTTTGAAGGCTTCGGCCTGCGGAGCCGTCACAAAGCGAGACTGCATCCAACAGCTATGTTGCAAGATCAACGCTGTGGATGGCATCACCTGCCGGGAAAGCCGGGAGCCGTTGCAGATGACGTTCATTGCGGAAAAGGTCCGGCTGGCAAAACGGTATCTTACCGTTGCCGGGTTGGTCGCCGATTTAGCGGAAGGGACCTTCCGGCTCACCGTGCGCGGCCGGGAGATGTTGGACCGGTATCCAACGGGTCTGGATCAATCGATCCTGGCGGTTTGCCCGGAATTTATCAACTATATCCATTCCCTGGGCAAACCGGCTGGCAGTGGTGACATGAAGGATCGGTATGCTGCGGGTTATAGGGCGTTCGGCGAGGGGCTTGATTATACGGAAAATCCCCATCGTGCGGACAGCATGGCCTTTGGTTCCTGGTCGGATGGTTGGCGGGAGGCCTTCGACGAGACCCTTGAACATAAACAGAGTTTTCCATCAGGCGGTTAACCAAATTTTATCGGATGATCAGGCAAAATGCAGGCGGTTGTTTCCTCAATCCCCGAGGAACGAAGAGTATCAGGAGCCTTCATGCCTGCGGATTCGACATTCTGTCCCAATTGTGGGGCAATCAGTGATTACAAGATCAACATGATTAACGGGCGTCAGGTGCTGCAATGCCGTGATTGCACAAAACGCTTTATTGCCGAAGTGCGTCAGCGAGAGTTTACCGGCCGGAATCGCTAGTCAGCGCCCTTCCTGATCCGCGCTTAAAGACGCGGCCTCCAAAGCGAGGCCGGGGACACTCAATAAGTTTATGTCCTGAGATTGAAGTGACGCCATCAATTCTTCATTCACCTTATAGCGGGTTTGGTAATATCGCTTAGAGGCCACCCAATAGCGCAATCCCAGTATGGTGCCGCCATAGGTAAAATCATGGACACCGATCTGCGGGGCGGGGTCACCGGCAATATCCGGATGATCGGCAAGGCATGCCCGCAAAATAGTGATGGCCTGTTCCATGTCGGTCGTTTGGGCGACGGGTATGCGGGTTTCCACGATCCGGTAATCATGGGAATTGACGATCACTTCACCAACGATCTGTTTGTTCGGAATGGTGATTTTTTCACCATCTTCACCGACCAGAACCGTATGGGCCAGGGTTACCTCCTCGACCACGCCGCTTACATCGTTGACAGTGATGGTATTGCCGACGATGAACGGGCGGCTCAGGATTATGGACAGACCTGCGCCATAATTGGAAAGGGGACCTTGGATTGCCAAGGTAAGACCGAAAGCAGATGCCCCTGCCAGGGCGATCAGAGGCGCGATATCGATCCCAAAATTACTCAAGGTGATGATCGCGACAAAACCGATCAGGACCAGTTTGACCAGATTGCCGATAAATTTGGCAAGTGTTTCATCCAGTTTCTTACGGGTGCATAGGGCGAAAACTTTCCGCCCGAGCCAGCCGGCGACCTTCAGCCCGATGAACAGAAAAATGAGAGCGCCCAAAATCTGGAAACCATAAGCGATTACAAATTCAATCAGCTTGTCCATCAATTTCTGGATGGTTTCGATATCGACGTCCATATCCACGGCGGCAACCCCTTGTTTTTCGGCGATCTTACCCGGTCCAACCCTAGACCAGCAGAAAGGGAGAGGCAATGATTCCCGCCGGTGGGGCCAATGAGTTTCAACAGCGGGGCATCCCGTTATATTTTGACCATGCCTCTTTCTCCATACCAGGAATCTCTCTGCCTGATACGGCACCAACAGGCGCAGCCATATCGTCGCGAAGATGAGAGGATAAGGATCGCTCCGGCTGAAAGAGGTTTTTAAGCATCCTGATGAACCAATGCCTGATCATAGTAGTTTCCTCGACATAAGGGATGTATTGCGTTGGCGACATTTGACAGGGATTGAGTTGGAAATAAAATTACCTATATCTGTGGATATCTATTCAAAATTTTAGGAACTAAATGGACTGGAATGACGCCAAGGTTTTTTCCGTGGTGGCAAGTTGCGGATCCCTCTCTGCGGCGGCACGTCAATTGGGAATGAGCCAGCCAACGGTTGGTCGACATGTGGAAGCCTTGGAAAGGGCATTGGACAGCCGCCTGTTTGACCGCGGGCCCCGTGGATACAGCCTGACCGAACAGGGACGCGAATTACTGCCCCATATTTATAATATGGAGCGCGCGGCACTGGCAGTCATGGATCATGGGGGGAATAGTGAAAACCAGATACATGGTTTAGTCCGGTTGGCGGTTCCCCAGGTGACCAGCAGCTATCTGACCCGGTTTCTGCACGATATGCTGGCGGAACTTCCGGGCATTGAAATTGAGTTGGAGGCCAAGAATGATTTCGTGAATATGGCCCGTCGTGAAGCTGATATTGCCTTGCGGACGGAAATGCCGCAGAGCGGGGATCTGCGGGTCAAGCATGCCTACAGTGTCGAGATCGGTATTTTCGGCAGCCCGGAATATGTGGCGGCCCATCCGGAAGCTCGGTCCGAGGAACGGTTCACCAAATGCGAATGGGTGGCGCTGCAGCGGGATGTGTCCGCACGGTCCGTGGATTGGCTGACCCGGAAAATGGATGGACGTCGACCCCGGATCCGTTGTGCGACTGCCGCCCATGTCCACAGCGCGGCGGAACATGGTGCGGGATTGTGCATGGGCACCATCGCCTATTTGAAAGACAACCCTAGGCTTGAACTGGTCAGTCCACCGGTATCGGAATTACGGTATGACTATTGGCTGGTATCCCATGCGGAATTGCTGAACCGGCAAAAACGGGTCCGGGCGGTTTGGGATTGGCTGGACGCTCTTTTTGAACGGGAGCTGCGGTGAAAAATCACATGGAAGCCAGCTTGCCGCCGAAATAGCTCAGCGCAAACACACCAATCACCAGCAACAGGACCAAAACAATCATATTGGCCAACACTGCGGAGGAACCGCGTTTTTTCTTTTTCTTACCGGGCTGGCCACCAGCTTCCAGAGCTTTCATCTCTTCTTGAAGTCCGCGCATGTTTTTCTTGAGTTCGCCTGCCATGCCCTTCTTTTCCGGCGGCAGTGAATTCAATACGGTTTTCAGGCGCTGGAACTCGGTCTGTATTTCTTGGGGCGTTCTGGCCAAAAAATCACGTCCTTCCGGTGGCTTTTAATTGCCGGTAAGAATGAATCAAATAAGAACCAAATTGCTGATACAGGCTACAGCTATGATTCCAATAAATAAAATAAGGATACTCGCAATTGTTGGAAAAAGCCATGCCCGATATGGACCAGGCTGAAAACCGGCGGGGAAACCGTCGTCAGTTTGCTGGATTGCCATCGGGTGATTGTGCTTTGTTGCTGTGTCATCAGATAGCTGATCAGCAAATGAAACCGTGCCATCTTCTGCGATGGCCCTGCTTGAGATGTCTGACAAGACGATCTCTCCCCATTACTGTCTAAACCCATTTGTTATTGCGGCGGGACTCAGAGAGCCCAGCCTGTTTTCATTCAGGATAGATAGATCGCAAATAAAAGGGAAGAGGTAATTAGATACCGCGTATTTTTTTATTTCAGGTACTGCGCAGGAACCAGGGCCGCAATTGCTGTTCTCCGGCCTGGGCAGCCTTGATCTGGTCCAATAGCTTTTCCCGATCTTTGGGCAGGTTACCGGCAAGCGCCAGGGCGTTGGAGGCATGATTGGACCGGTAGATGACTGGTGAGGGCGGTTTGAGCCCTTGAATGAGCCTTTCCTGTTCTCGCAATATGGCATGGTCATCCTGAAACTCGAACGGGTCTTCGAATTTTTCCAGGAAGCCTGGATAGGCGGCGCGGTCCAGATGCAGTTGCAGAGTGGAGAGATAGTTCACCGGTGCTTCGTTCAGGAGTGCGATGGTTCCGTCAATATGGTCCTGCCACAAGGTTTTTCCGCCCAGCCCCAAAATCACGGTAGCGGAGACTTTGACCCCAGCATTGCGGGCTTTTTGCAATCCCTTGATCATGCCTTTTGGGCTGGCCCCCTTGGTGATCCGTTTCAGGATGTCCGGAGAGCCGGATTCAATGCCGAAATAGACCAGCGAGAGCTTCTGCGCGATCAGTTCCGCCATTTCGGTTGTCGATTTCCGCAGCAGGGACATGGGGGTGGCATAGGCGGATACCCGGGTCAGGTTGGGAAAGCTGTGGCCCAGTTTCTCGAGGATTCGTTGCAGATGGTCCGTCTCCAGGATATAGGCGTCACCATCGGCGAGAAAGACCCGGGAGGCGTCAGGCCAGGCCTGTGCCGCGCGGTCGATATCGTCAAAAACCAGGTCCAGGGGGCGGGCCTGATAGGTTTTTGAATGATACATCGAACAAAAGCTGCATTGATTGAAGGAACAGCCGAGGGTTGCCTGGATAATCAGGTTGCGGCCTTCGGAAGGCGGGCGGTAAAGCGGTTCGTCATAATCAAGCATGGCCCCTCCATACCCAATGCGCGCCTTGCTGTCATCCAGATTTCTGCGTCGATATCTGGCCGGGCAAGGCTTGCCGGAGCGCAGAATCACCGGGTAAAACAGAGACTGTTCGCGGGCGGTCTTACTGCACCGCAATCTACCTCCCGCACCGTAATCCACAGGGGAAATTCCATTATGTCCGGCCAGCGCGCCATAGAAATCCTGCAATCGGTTTTTGGCTTTCCGGGGTTCCGCGAAGGGCAGGATCAGGCCATCGAAGCTGTGTTGGATGATCGCCATGTTCTGGCGGTAATGCCAACAGGTGCCGGTAAATCCCTATGTTTTCAGGTGCCTGCCCTGGTCAAAGGGGGATTGACGGTTGTTATTTCCCCCTTGGTTGCCCTAATGCAGAACCAAGTGGCGATCCTGAAACTTTCCGGTGTTAAGGCGGTTACAATCAATTCCGGGCAAAGCCGGGATGAGAATGTGGCGGCCTGGCGGGCGGCGGCGTCTGGCGAGGCCAATTTGCTGTACCTTTCGCCAGAGCGTCTGATGACGGAACGGATGATCGCGGCTCTGAAAAAGCTGTCGCCAGGGTTGATTGCCATCGACGAGGCCCACTGCATATCCCAATGGGGCCCGGCTTTCCGACCGGAATATGAAGATCTGAAACATCTTAAAAACCTGTTTCCCGATATACCGATCATTGCTCTGACCGCGACGGCGGATCCACTGACACGAGAGCATATCGCGGACAAGCTGTTTGACCGGGATGCGGAAATCATTGTCACCGGTTTTGACCGGCCGAACCTCCATCTCACCGTCGAGATGAAGGTGAATTGGAAAAAACAGCTGCTGAATTTCCTGGAAGGCCGGGACAATGAAAGCGGGATCATTTATTGCCTGTCGCGTAAGAAAACCGAAGAAACCGCGCAGATGCTGCAGGACCAGGGTTATAACGCGCTGGCCTATCATGCGGGCATGGACCAGGAGAGCCGGACGGTGAACCAGGACCGGTTTATCACCGAGCCGGGCATCATCATGGTGGCGACCATTGCCTTTGGCATGGGGATCGACAAACCGGATATCCGCTTTGTCTTCCATACCGACCTGCCGGGCAGTCCGGAGGCCTATTACCAGGAAATCGGCCGTGCGGGGCGTGACCGCAATGAAGCGGTTGTCCATATGCTCTATGGGCTTGATGACATCCGCATGCGCCGGACTTTTATTGAAAATGAAGGCGGCGGCGAAGAGCGCGCCCGTCGCGAGCATCAACGCCTGGACGCATTGTTGGCCTATTGCGAAGCGCCGGAATGCCGCCGCCGGACATTGCTCGATTATTTTGGTGAACAGATCGAGGCCTGCGGCAAATGCGACTGCTGCAACAATCCGGCGGAAACCGTTGAGGGGGATGAAGTTGGCCGAGTGATCCTGGGGGTGGTCGAGGCCACAGGCCAGCGCTATGGTGCCGGGCATATTGTTGATGTGATCACCGGCAAGTCGAATGAGAAAATCCTGCAGATGGGGCATGATTCCCTGTCCGCCTATGGATCGGGAAAAGCCCATAAGGCCCCGCAATGGCGCGGCATCATCCGCCAATTGGTGGCGGCGGGCTTCCTGGCGATCGACATTCGGGGCTATGGGGCCCTTGTGATCACGGATAAGGGGCGCGCTCTGGTCAAAGGCGACACCGCCTTTCGCTATCGGCTGGATGTGGTGCAGGATCGTGCGAAGACCTCCCGTGTGGCCAGGGCATCGCGACCGGCGATAGAAGTCAATCGTGAGGCGGAAGGATTGTTACAGCATCTAAAGGAATTGCGCCTGCAATTCGCCCGCGAGCGCAATGTGCCGGCCTACGTGATCTTCACGGATCGGACCTTGATTGATATGGCGAATAAACGCCCGCAAAGCACAGGTGATTTTGCCAAAGTGCATGGGGTGGGTGAGGCGAAATTGCGAGATTTCGCACCAACTTTCATAGAGGCGATTACCCATTATCAATCCATGGATGCCATTGCCATTCATTAGAGGTGGGGTACTATGTCCGGCATGACCGATGAGGATCGTGACCTGATTATGTTAAGCCAGCCGGCCCCTGCTGTCGGGCGGGTCGACGAACCCGATGTGGTCGGTCTGCATTTGGTCTCGGATAAGGATATCGAGACCCTGAAGCAGGCGGCTTCGAGATTGCGGGACAGGAAAGAGCTGCCCGAAGAATGCCATGCCTTGCTGGAGGCGGTGGATACCGTGTTGATCAAAGGCGGTTGGGGTGAAAAAACGGTTGCGCCGGTTTCGCCTGCGCCAATGGTGCCGCTGGCCAACGAACTGCCGGAAGGGGAGGTTGTGGAAGGGCACAGCCTGTCGCGACCGGGCAGGGGCGTGGATCAGGCTGTCAACAAGCCCCAGAAATCGAAAAATGACGACGAGGCCGGCGACGACGCGGCTGAACAGAAATCCGCCGCGCAATGGAGCGGTGATAATGTTGCTTTCCCGATTGAGTTGATGGGGATTTTGCATGATTCCATCCGGGAATTGGCCGAAACCTCGGCGGATGGGGATGATAACCCTGCCCGGGATGCGCTGATGGGGCTGATTGACCAAATGGAAGGGATTCTGGAAGCGTTGCCGGGCTCGGAAAATTTGGAATTGTTGAATCAGCTGAAACGGCGGAAATGAGCCCCTCAGGTTCTCTTTTAAAATGTTTCTTCCCTTGAAAGAGTCAAATATCCCATTCTCCTCCGATTTCTTAACATGTTGTTAAGGGATTCACGCTATTGAATCCGGTCGGGTCCCGCGGAAGCAGGGTTGAGCCACGGGACCTGGTCAGGCAATGCAGAGCTTTCTGTATCTGCGACCGGGGTGGATGATCAACAATTGGGTGGGTGAGACTTTCTGATATGGGCCAGACGCACGTTCCGACTGACAGGATGAGTATCCTGTGTCGTTCCCTCTATGCTTATTGGGAAACCATCCGCGGGGCGCGGGCCATGCCCTCCAGAAGTGATTTTGAACCGCTGGATGTGCCGAAACTGCTGCCCTATGTATTCCTGCTTGATGTGCAGCAGGAACCACTGGATTTCCACTACAGGATTGTCGGTGAAACCATCATTCGGTTCTCCGGACAAAATCTTATGGGTCAATGGGCCAGCGCACTGGATCGTCACCGTGACCCCAGCCCGGTTTGGGCCTTATTGCGCAACACCGTGAATGACCGTGTTCCGCGCCTGATCCATTTCTCCTATTCCGCCGGGGATATCACCGTCAGCCATCTGCCGGTCCTGGCTCTGCCACTGTCTGATGACGGAATAACCGTGAACAAGATCGTTGGCATGGTTGATTATGCCGAATGTATTGAAAAGCGCCTGATGCCAAGACAGTTGGAGCGCAAACAGCGGCTGATGGAAGAGGTTGAGACTGTTGCTGCGGACGGCACCTCAGTGAATGGGCCTGAAAAGGACGGCGGTGCGCTCGGGGATGACAATCGGCAATCGGACGCGACTTTCTATAACGCCCTTTAAGGGGCTCTCTCCGGGCTTCCGGCAAACATTTTCCCCAATAATGGCGCAGAAACCAGAATCAATGTGATACGGGCCAGGTGATGCAGCGCCACGAAGCTGGGGTCGACATTCAATGATAGCGCGATCAGACACATTTCCGCCACACCACCGGGGGCGAAGGCCAGCAGGACCGCCAGCAACTCCAGATCCAGAAGATTTGCCACCAACAGGCTTGCCAGATAGGTGACGGCAAAAAGCAGGATGATGTTGGCAAATGCATGCAGGATGAAGGGGGTGAGGCTGCGCAGCGGCATTCCGGCAAAACGGCTGCCGATTGCTGAACCGAGCACCCAGAGGGTGATATCCAGCAAAATCGGTGGCAGGCCGTTTTCAACAAAACCAAAAATATGAAGGGCTGCGCTGACCAACATTGGGCCGGTCATCTGGGGGGCTGGTATGCGAAGAGCCCTCGCGACAAACAGGCCTGCCAACGCTCCGCCAATCAGGATCAGGCTGTCCATGGGATCGAGCGGGTTGATCTCCAGGACCGCCTGGCTCGCCGGTGACATATCCAGAATGCCGTAGACCAGCACGGGGGTGAAGAAGACCACCAGTACCACCCTCAGCCCTTGAACAAGAGCGATCTGCTGTTCGACCCCGCCGCAGGCGGCCCCCAGCACCGTCATCGGCGTGAGCCCGCCCGGTGTCGCGGAAAACAAGGCGGTGATCCGGTCCATGCCCGATACCATGCGGTAATAGAGATAGGAAAAGCCCGATGCCGCGATGACAAATACAATCACAGAGACGAGGCTTGCTGGCCAGAGATGAACCTGATTGAGCATATCCGGCGTGAAGGTGCTACCCAGAAAAGTGCCCAAAATGATCAGCATGCCGGATCTAAGCCCGGTCGGGACGAAGATCGGTGAATTCATCATGCTGGCGGTGATGGTTGCAGCCATGGCACCGATCATCCAGGCAAGTGGCAGCTCGATAGCATGGGCCAAGCCGCCGCCCATGCCGCCAAGGGCCAATGCCAGAGCCAGCTTCGGCCAGGAAATGCCTTGAAGGCGGGTTAACGCCTTTCCGCATGTTTGCTTCATTCAACTGGCTTCCTGAACGACAGAGATGAACCCGTTGATGGCCTGTCGCAAAGCGGCCACCTGTGTTTCTACCGCTCTTGTTGCGGTGACGACTTTTTCCGTGCCCTGGACATTATCACCGGCGCGCCGGTCGACCACGGAAACCATGGAGGCCACATTGCCGGCGCTGCTGTTGGCCTGTTGAATGTTATCGGAAATGCCGCTTGTCGCGGCCCCTTGCTGTTCGACGGCAGATGCGATGGCGGTGGAGATGGAATCCACTTCGTTGATGGTTTCCGTTACGGAGGTCAAGGCGTCAACCACATCACTGGTATGGCCCCGTATCTGATTGACCTGCGTGGTGATATCCTCGGTCGCTTTGGCGGTCTGGGTGGCCAGGGATTTGACTTCGTTGGCGACCACGGCAAAGCCTTTGCCCGCATCCCCGGCGCGCGCCGCTTCAATGGTTGCGTTCAGCGCCAGCAGATTGGTCTGGTCGGCGATCTCGGTGATCATGGTGACCACATCACCGATTTTTTCCGCGGTGGCTGCCAGTGTGTTGACCTGGGCGGCGCTATGTTCGCTGGCGTTACGCGCACGGCTTGAAACAACGGTCGCCTGCGCCAGCTGGCCGCTGATCTCCCGGATCGCCTGGGACAGCCCCTGGGACGCTTCGGACACGGAATTGAGATTTTGGGAGACCTGCCGGATTCCGGCATCCGCCTCGGCCGTCTGGGTGGTGGTTTCCTTGGCGGACTGGTTCATTTCACCAGAGGCCTGGCGCATGATGTTGAAATTGCCTTCAAAGGCCTCCAGGGTTTCGGTCACCGACAAATTGAACGCTTTGACTGCCTCTGTCAGCTGCTGGTGGCGTTTGCGGGTTCGTTCGGCCTGCTGTTCCTGGCTAGCCTGCAAATTGTCGGCGGCCTGGGATTTTTCCTGTAAAACCTTGAGGGATCTGACCATCTGCCCAACTTCATCTGTCCGCTCAGCATCCTTGAAGGCGGCAGTATAATCACCATTGGCAATTTTCTCGATATTATGGGATGTGCGGATAAGCGGCCGGGCGATTAGGCGGGAAATCAGGAACGTGACCAAAACTGCCACCAGGATCGCGATAACAACAGCGATAGTATAGGCGGTATTGGCCGCGTTGATCCGCTCTACGGCGGTGGCGACATTATCTTTGGCGGAGCTATCAGTCCGGGCTTTGGCGTTTTCAAGCTCGGGAGCCAGGGCAGTATAGGCTTCGTCCACGCTGGTGATGACCGAAAGTGCCTGGCCGAAATTGAAGGCTTGCTCGAATGCGCCGACTGCTTCGACATAATGGTTGAAGGCCTGTTCCAGGCTGTTGGTGCGGCTGGAATCCATCAAGGCCAGGAAAGTGCGTGATTCTTCCAGGTCTGTTGCCAGGGATTGCAGCAGGCTGTCCACCTGACCGGCATTGATACCGTTAGAATCCCAGGTCAGGATCCGGAAAAGATTGCCATGCACCCGGATCAGGGTCGCCCGCAGGGACTGGGTTGCGGCTGCTTGGGCGAAGGCGCTGGACTCCAGGGTCTGCAATGTCCGCTTTTCCGCTGAGAAAATCAGGCTGGATGACAGCCACATGCCTGATATCACCAATAGAAGGAAAACGGGTGCGATGAAGAGCTTGATGCTCACCGGAAAATTGTTCAACCAACGCATGATTATACTGCTCCCAGGCGGTTTTCTGTGCGGACAAGTTGTGTCCCAACCGGTGTCGGTCTCCAAAATGGGTGTTTTTTTGGGGGGGTGTTTTCACCAAGCCAAACAATCCGGACCGTTGCAGGCTAGGGGCGGAACCTTTCGTGGACCTGTCAGCGGTGAAAGATCATCGGATGACAGGATGGCGAAAGTTCTTTTCTCTATCATCACAATAAGATGCCGGTTTCCCAATTCACTCCGGATCGGGTTATGATATCTTTCTGCCGCAAAGGGAAAAAGCAGCGGCCAGGCGGCGCATAAGCGAGGGCAGGCAATAAGCAATGAGACTGTTGGTGGTGGAAGATAATGCGGCCCTGGCCGATGGTGTCAGCAAGGCGCTCCGCGATGACGGATATGCGGTGGACCTTGTCACCGATGGCAATGAGGCGGCCGATATCCTGCTGGTCCAGGATTATGACCTGATTGTGCTGGATCTTAATCTACCGGGCCAGGACGGCCTGTCGATCCTCAAAAACTATCGTGCCAGGGGCGGGCGGGCGCAGGTCATGATCCTGACGGCCAGGGATTCGGTGGATGACCGGGTTCGGGGGCTGGATATCGGGGCCGATGACTATCTGACCAAGCCTTTCGAACTGCAGGAACTGGAAGCCCGGGTCCGGGCCCTGATGCGTCGCGGCAGCGGGCAAAAATCACCGGTGATCCAATGCGGCGCACTCAGCTATGACACGGTGGCGAGACAGGCCAGCCTGGGGGGGGCTCTGCTGGATCTGCCCCGGCGGGAATTGTGCCTGTTGGAAGTGCTGCTTTCCAGGGCCGGTCATGTGATCAGCAAGGATCATATCGCCGAGCGACTGGCTAGTTTTGACGAGGAAATCAGCCCCAATGCGGTTGAGATTTACATCAGTCGGCTGCGCAAACGATTCCATGACCATGATATCAACATCAAAACAGTACGCGGGCTCGGTTACCTTATGGAGATCAATAGCTGAATGAGCTGGCGTGACCGATCCCTCCGGCGGCGTCTGCTGCTTTGGCTGCTGGGGCCTTTGGCCCTGGTCAGCGCGGTGATGATGATCGAAGTGCATACCAGCGCCAGCAAGGCTGCCAATGAGGCCTATGATCGTGTGTTGCTGGGCGCGGCGTTGGCGATTACCGAACGTGTGCTGGTGCGTGACGGCCAGTTGGATGTGGATATTCCCTATGTAGCGCTGGAAATGCTGACCAATGCGGCGCAGGACCGGGTTTTTTATCGGGTGGATGATGGCAGCAGTGGCTTTGTCACAGGATATGATAACCTGCCGCTGCCGCCCGAACGTTTTCTGCCGCTGGGGGATGACCCGGTTTTCTATGATGCCGTTTACAATGGTGAAACGGTCCGGATCGGCGTGGTCTCGCGATTTGTCACCAGTCCTGGCCTGTCCACCCGTTACCGTGTGATGGTCGCGGAAACCGTGGATGCCCGGGGTAACCTGATCGCGGAACTGACCGCCAGCGCGGCCCTGCGCCAACTGGCCTTGATCTGTATTGCTGGTGTGATCACCTGGTTTGGTATCGGTTGGGGGCTGCGTCCGCTGGCCCGCCTGCAGGAGGCGCTGAACCGGCGAAGTCCGGGCGATCTTAGGCCGATTGAACATGATGTGCCCTATGAAGTGCTGCATCTGGTGGGCGCGATAAACGCGCTGATGACGCGCCTTGGAGACAGTATTGCCGCCATGCAGCGTTTTACGTCCAACGCGGCCCATCAATTGCGCACCCCGCTCTCGGCGATTATGACCCAGGTTGAATTGGCCAGCCGCGAGGATGACCCAAAAAAGCTGAATCAGCGACTGACCCATGTTCAGGATGGCACCCGCCAGACCGCAAGACTGGTTTCGCAGCTGCTCACCTTGGCCCGGGCCGAGCCGAACGAGCGTATGGGCGACTTCCTGGAGCTGGATTTCCGCCAACTATGCGAGGCGGTGACCAGAAATTGCGTGCCGCGTGCGCTTGAAAAATCCACAGATCTGGGATTCGAAGCATCGGAGGGTGAAATCAATGTGCGCGGTATGCCAGCCCTGTTGGAGGAGATGCTGGTCAACCTGATCGATAATGCACTGACCTATTGCCCGTCGGGCAGTCATGTCACGGTAAGGGTCGCGGTGAGGGAAGGCCGGGTGTTTCTGGAAGTTGAAGACAACGGACCCGGCATTCCCGAAAAAGAATATGACCGGATATTCGAGCGGTTTTATCGGTTGGATCGACCACAGGCCGAAGATGGCTGCGGGCTGGGACTTGCAATTGTGCGTGAGATTGCTGCCCGTCATGGCGGGGCTGTCCGGTTGAGGGGTGCAAAAGGCGGTAAGGGGCTGGTGGTTGCAATCGAACTGCCGCTTGCCGAACCGGTCTGAATGGTTGAAAGTGAAACGATGTTGCGGTCATTGTTCTGTTTGTCAGAACGGATGCGGACAAGATAAAAACGCTCATACGGAACAATAGGCATGAAGATCCAACTTTCAGGAGCCTCCTGGATCATACCGGCGTTATTGATGATGGCCAGCGCGACGAGCATCCTGGCGACGGATCTCTATGCGCCCAGCCTGCCGCATCTCCCGGAATTTTTTCAAACCGACAATGACATGGTGAAACTCACCATGTCATTGAATGTGATGGGCTATGCGGTGGCACAGCTATTCTATGGCCCGCTTGCAGACCGGTTCGGCCGGCGCCCGGTCATGCTGGCCGGCATGGCGGGTTTTATTCTGTTCAGCCTGGCCTGTGCGCTCGCCGATTCCATTGAGTTTCTGATTGCTGCACGGGTGTTGCAGGGGCTGACCGCCTGTGCGGAGGCAGTGGTTGCCTTGCTGGTGATCCGGGATCTTTATGACGAGGATGACAGCGTCAAACTGATGGGCTTTTATGGCATGACCATCAGTCTGGCTCCTGCGGTCGGGCCGATCATCGGCGGCTATGTCCATGTCTGGCTCGGCTGGCGTGCCAATTTCTATCTTCTGACGGGATTGGCCTTGGTTGTCACCGCCTTGATCCTGATTTATCTGCCGGAAACCGGGACAAGAGAAAAGGGGGCAGCCCGCCCGGGCAGGATTTTGCGGGATTACACGAAACTGCTCTGCTGCCGGGAATATCTGTCCTATGCCATTCCGTTAGGGGCTGTGATGGGCGGGTTGTTTGCCTTCATCACCGAGGCCCCCTTTGTGTTGATTGATTTGATGGGGGTTCCCACGCAGTCTTTCGGATATTACCAGGCAGTGATCGTGGTCGCCTATTTCCTGGGCAGCCTCGCGGCAAGCGGGGCGGTTAAAAAGGTCGGGGTGGAAAAGCTGACCCAGGGGGGGCTATGTCTGGTGGCCGGCGGGGGCATATTGTTGATGATGATGGCTCGGTTGATCGATTTGACCCCCATGTTGATTGCCGGGGGCATGACGATCTTTGCAATCGGATTGGGGTTGGTCTTTGCCTCTGCCCCGATCCGGGCAATGGATTGTGCGCCGACCGGGCGCGGGCCGTCTGCGGCGATGCTGGGGGCATTGGAGATGGGCGGCGCGGGGCTTGGTTCGCTGACAGTCGGGCTATTGAATGATGGCACGGACTGGCCCCTGGCCGTTGGGGTCGGTGGATTTTCGCTCGTGGCTCTATTGCTTTATCTAGGGCTTCGCGGGGGCGATACCCGGCAATTGTCCTCGACCTGATCCGGCCCCAACATTCCACAGAATTGGGCAGTTTTGTGGCTGTGGTACAGTCTGATACAAAATAGGCCTGCGGCGGGGAAAGTTTTGCGACAACCGGCCGCTATATCTCGATCATCCAAAATGAAGATGATCGAGATTGTAAAATGACTGAGAGATTTGAAAGACTGTTGCTGGGCTGCGGGCTGGTTATGCTGATTGGAACGGCAGGTGTCGGCGTGGCCCAGGCTCAGGAAAACGCCCCTATATCAAATGGCAAAGACGGCAAGGCATTAAGCGGAGAGGAACTCCAAGGTTCCGTCGGAATGATGGGCATGGTAGCCCCTGAATATGAGGGCAGTGATGAATATGAACTAAGTCCTCTGCCCAATATCGATGTGCGCTATGGCGATCACGTTTTCCTGAATATGCAGGATGGCTTAGGGGTTAACCCGTTAGTTGGTGAAAATTACCGCCTGGGGATGGCTCTGGGCTATAAGCTTGGCCGGGATGAGGATGATTCCGACTACCTGCAGGGCATGGGCGATATTGATGGCGGGGCGACGGCGTCCCTGCTGGGTGGGTACGATCTCGGGCCTGTCACCCTGTCGGGAAAGTTGAGTCATCAATTCACCGGTGAGGATGATGCCGGCATGCGCGCGGATTTTAAACTGGCGGCCCCGTTGAAGGCAGCGGACAAAATCACCCTGACCCCGTTTGTGTCCACCAGCTATCTCAGCGATGACTATGCCAGTACCTATTTCGGTGTCAGCGCCAGTCAGGCGGCCTCTTCTGGCAATGCCGAATATGACCCGGAGGGCGGTTTCAAGGATGTCACGCTTGCCATGAATGCCCGATATGAGCTGAACCAGGATTGGGTCCTGACCGGGACGGTCGGTTACAGCCGTTTGGTGGGAGATGCGGCGGACAGCCCCCTGGTCAAGGATGAAAACCAGTTTTTCACCGGTTTTGGTGCCAGCTATAAATTCTGATCACCCAATCGGTTGGCTTGGAACCCAGCAATAGCCGTCCGGATCCAGAATGAAACATTCCCGCATGCCGTGGGGCTTGTCCATGGAGCCGGCAAGAATGATATCGCCCCGGTCACGCGCGATTGCCTCGGCGTGATCGGGGGCGCGATCGTAGAGCCGCAATTCTATGCCCGCCCCCCGGCCATCCAGGTCTTTGACAAAGCCGCTGAGCGGATGGTCGCCATAAGTATGGTCTGCATGAACCATCCATTCAAAGCCCGATGCCTGGAAGATGGCGATATCCTCATTCCAGTAACGGGTATGCGCCTGCAGGACTTGCTCGCAAAAAGCAATAGTGCGTTCAATATCACTCACCAGGAGATTGATGCCGAACCCACGCAGGGACCGTCCATAATCATCGCCGGAAATCTCCCATTCGGGTCTGGTGCTTTTACTGCTCATCTTCCTGTTTCCTGACTGATCCTGCTTGGCGGGAGGATGCCTTTGTGGAAAGGCAGGGCAAAAGGACCATTTGTGATGAAAGGAAAGGGGCCATTTCGGAAAAAAACGGGTCCCTGAAACGCAAAAACGCCCCCGAAGCTTTCCGAGGACGTTTGCGACAAACAATTAAGTTTGTGTGCTTGGCTTGTGGCCTTAGTAACCTTCGCGCTCAAGACGCTTCCGCAGAAGCTTGCGATGGCGACGCTGGGCTTCAGCTTTTTCGCGGGCCTTCTTCTCAGACGGCTTTTCGAAATGACGACGAAGCTTCATCTCGCGGAAAATGCCTTCACGCTGCATTTTTTTCTTCAATGCACGCAGAGCCTGGTCCACATTGTTATCGCGTACGACAACCTGCACTTGCACTCACCTACTTTCTAGAAAAGAAAAGGGTTATCCCGCAAGCTTGTCCTGCGGGCTGGCCACTGTATAGCACGGTTGGCGGCAAAAGGGAAGGGGCAGAATCCTAAGCGATTTCGGGTCCTTTGGCCTTGCTGCGCGGGGGCTTCGATATCATATTGCTTCCCATGGCTATTTTGAAAATCGCCCGTATGGGCCACCCTGTCCTCAACCGGCCGGCGGATCCGGTTGAGGATCCCGATGTACTAGAGATCAGACAATTGGTCTCGGACATGGTTGAAACCATGCTGGATGCCGGCGGAACGGGCCTGGCGGCTCCCCAGGTGCATGTGCCGTTGCGGGTCCTGGTGTATTTTGTGGCAAAAGGTCGCGGGCGTGGCCCCGCGGCCGAGGATGTGCCCCTGACCGTGCTGGTCAATCCGGTTGTGACACCACTTGATGATGAGATGGATTATGATTGGGAGGGATGTCTGTCCGTCCCCGGTTTGACAGGGCTTGTGCCCCGGTACAAGCGCATTCGTCTCGAGGCGATCGATCTGGAAGGTAACCGGATCGAAGAGGATTTAAGTGGTTTTCATGCGCGTGTGATCCAGCATGAATATGATCATCTGGACGGGGTTTTATATCCCCAGCGTATGGATGATCTCTCTTTATTGATGTATTCAGAAGAAATGAAACATGGGATGCCGGAAAAAGCGAAGCAGCTTTTGGAGGCTAAGTCTGCAGGAGAAGAATAATGGCCACGAAAACGGATCGGCAGGTGGATGAGATAGCGGCCCTTCGGGACCGGCTGATAGATGCCGCGGTTGAGCATGTGCCGTTTGATGGCTGGGGGCGCGAAGCACTGGCCCTTGCAGCCGACGATATCGGGATTGATCTTGATACTGCCAGCCGGCATTTCCCGGGCGGTGCGCGCGATATGATTTCCTGGCACAGTCAGATGGCCGACCGCCGTATGCTGGCTGCGCTAGAGGCCGGCGGACTGAAAGAGATGAAAATCCGGGACCGGATTAAATGCGCGGTCAAGACGCGGCTGGATCAAAATCAGGAACAGAAAGAAGCAATCCGCAAGGCGCTGAGTTTCTTGAGCATGCCGGGCAATACGGTGCTGGCAACCAAGCTCTTGTACCGGACGGTGGATGATATGTGGTTCGCGGCGGGGGATACCTCCACGGACTGGAATTTCTATACCAAGCGCAGCTTGCTGTCGGGTGTATACAGCTCCACTCTGTTATATTGGCTGGCGGATCATTCCGAAGATCATAAAGACACCTGGGCGTTTCTGGATCGGCGGATCGAGAATGTGATGCAGGTACCGAAACTGACGGGTGCGGTAAGCAAGGTCGCCTGTTGGCTTCCCCGGCGTTTTGGGGCGGTAAAGGCTTTCCGTGCGGGCGCGCGGTCCGAAATGCGCGGCCGCGGGCGGTTTGCCTGACGGGGCCGATTGATGGGCCAGCGCTCTCCTTTTGAGCCGGAATTTCACGAGGCGGAAGCAGATGATCCGCGCATGGCGGCCCGGTTACAGGCGCGCAATGTGATCATCGGTTCGGCCGTGGTGATGATCCCGTTATCGGTGATCATGCTGATTATCACGATGATTGTTTGGAAATCCGTTCCGGATCTGCCGTCGGATCTGTGGGCCAGCGCGCTTCTCCATCCCTTCCTGTCGGCCGGGCTTTTGCTGCTGGCGCTCAGCATTCACCGCCGGGGAGGATATCGGATATCCTCTGTCCTGGCGGTTCTGCCTGTTGTAAATCTTGTGTATTTCATTGGGCGGTTCCTAAGCTGGGCTTGAAGGAACCCGAACGGCCTTAATCCTGGTCGGTGAAAAGCCGGTTCACATGCCCCATCTTGCGGCCGGCCTTGATGGCGGTCTTGCCATAAAGATGCAGGTGGGCACCGGGTTCCTTCAGGTAATCCATCCAGCGATTGATATCATTGCCCAGCAGATTCTGCATCTCAGCGCGTCCGAGGCGCTCTACGGAACCGAGCGGCAGGCCGCATACGGCGCGCACCAGTTGTTCAAACTGTGAGGTGACACAGGCGTCCTGGGTCCAATGGCCGGAATTATGCGGGCGCGGGGCGACTTCATTGACCAGAATCCGGCCATCCTCTGCAACAAACATCTCAACGGCGAGCAGGCCGACCAGATTAAGGTTCTCCGCAGCCGTGACGGCGATTTCCACAGCTTTTTCCGACTGCTCGGGCGTGATGCCGGCGGGTACGATCGTCTTGTCCAGGATATGATTGCGATGCTGGTTTTCCACCGGCTCATAGGCTTTGACCTCGCCGGAAACACTGCGCGCGACAATCACCGATATTTCCTTGCTGAAGGACACAAAGCCTTCCAGGATGCAGCGGGTGCTGCCCAGTTCGCGCCAGGCGGCAATCGGGTCAACACCCTTTTCAATCTTGGCCTGGCCCTTGCCATCATAGCCGAAACGGGCGGTTTTCAATACGGACGGGCGGCCCAGTTTTTCCAGTGCAATATCCAGCTCTTCCGCATTGCTGGCCGATGCCCAGGGTGCGGTTTCAATGCCGCAGTCATTCAGAAAACTTTTTTCCAGAATGCGGTCCTGGGAGACTTCCAGCACTTTCGGGCCTGGATGGACCGGGACATAGCGTTCCAGGATCTGCAGGGTTTTGACCGGGACATTTTCAAATTCCAGGGTGACGACATCCACCTTGGAGACAAATTTCAACAACGCCGCTTCGCTCTCATAATCCGCAGAAAGATGGCTGGCGGAAACGAGAGAGGCCGGGCAGTTTCTTTCCGGTTCGAAAATGTGGCAGCGATAGCCCAAGTTGGCGGCGGCCAGGGCGGTCATCCGGCCAAGCTGGCCACCGCCCAGAATGCCGATATTGCTGCCGGGGGGGATGATTGCCTTATGCATCGTCGCTGGGCTCCTCGGCAACAGAGGCGGTCTGTCGGGCACGCCATTCATCCAGGGCGGTTGCAATGGCATTGTCATTCAAGGCCAGAACAGACCCGGCCAGCAAAGCGGCATTGATGGCACCGGCCTTGCCGATGGCCAGGGTGCCGACGGGCACGCCGCCCGGCATCTGGACGATGGAAAGCAGGCTGTCCTGGCCCTTCAATGTTTTGGATTCGATCGGAACGCCGAAAACCGGCAGGGGGGTCATGGCGGCTGTCATGCCCGGCAAATGGGCGGCACCGCCGGCACCGGCGATAATGACTTTCAAGCCGCGGTTACGCGCGCTTTCCGCATACTCGACCAGTCGGCCAGGCGTGCGGTGGGCGGACACAATCTTCGCCTCAAAGGGGATGCCGAGGGCTTCAAGTGTCTCGGCGGCATGTTTCATCGTCGGCCAGTCGGACTGGCTGCCCATGATGATGCCCACCTGCGGTTTGTCGGTCATGATGGATGCTCCTGATCGCCGGAAAGCCGGGAGTATAGGAATATAGGCTATTTTCGCAAGAGGCGATTAACGCCACTCAGGCGATGATATCGGGAATCAGCAAGGCTTCTATCCGGGCGATCTCATCCTTGATCGCTAGCTTACGTTTTTTGAGCCGCTGCATCTGCAATTGGTCATAGGGAATGCGTTCCGTCAGTCGGTCAATGACATCGTCCAGATCCCGATGTTCGGATTTTAATTCTTCGATCTGGTGAAGAAGGACCAGTTCTTCCTGCTCATCCATGGGCGATTGCTGCTATATAGAATGTGAAAACCGTTGGAGAATCGGTCCATCATATCCCGCCGGGATGATGCCGATCAGAGTGTTATAACTGATCAGCGGTGATTTAGATAGGAATTTCATAAGTTTATGAAAAAAATAAAGAAAATCGGGATTTTGACCAGTGGCGGCGATTGCGCCGGGTTAAATGCAATATTGCGGGCTGTGGTCAAGCGCGCGGAAGGCGGTTATGGCTGGGAAGTCTATGGTATTGAAAAAGGTACCCATGGGCTTTACGCGCGGCCACCGCTGCTTCGACGCTTGCGTCCTGGTATGTTTAACGGGGCGCTTTTACGTCAGGCCGGGACGATTTTGGGGACCACGAATAAAGGTGATCCCTTCGCTTATCCCATGGAAGATGGATCGACATCTGATCGGTCGGACGAATTGATCGAGGGGTTTCAGCTGGCCGGGCTGGATGCTCTGATAGGTGTTGGCGGTGATGGCAGCCAGGCAATTTTGCTAAAACTCGCTGAGAAGGGCGGTATCCCGCTGGTCTGTATTCCGAAAACGATAGATAACGATATTGGCGCGACTGAGGTGGCGGTAGGCTATGATACCGCGATGCAGGTGGCAACGGATGCATTGGACAAATTGCAGCCTACGGCAGCCAGCCATGACCGCGTTATGGTCTTGGAAGTAATGGGGCGGGATGCAGGGCATATCGCCTTGAATGCAGGGATTGCCGGCGGGGCCGACGTGATCCTGATCCCGGAAATATCCTATGACCTTGAGAATGTCGCAACCCATATCCGGGGGATTTATGACCGGGGCCGGAATTTTGCGCTCGTTGTAGTGGCGGAGGCGACCCCCGGACCGGCATCCCATCAGGTGACGCGTACCATGGAAGACGGGCAGGTCCGTTATGGCGGGGTCGGCCATTGGGTCGGACAGGAAATTGCCCAGCGGACCGGGGCGGAAGTCCGGGTGACCGTTCTGGGGCATATTCAGCGCGGCGGTGTGCCGACCCCCCGGGATCGTCTTATGGCGAGCGTCTTTGGGGTGCGCGCGGTTGATCTTCTCGCCCAAGGAAAGGCGGGCCATATGGTCGCCTGGGTCAACCGTCAGGTGACGGAATTGCCGATCAGGGATGCGATTGCTGCCTTTGCCAATGTTGATGTTGCAGGGCCGTTGGTGTCTACAGCGCGCGGTCTTGGCATTTGTTTTGGGGATGGGAAAGAGGCATGACGTTTTTTCAGGATAAGCCCAGTCATCCATTCTGGGCCTTCTCGCTCGATTTCTATGGCAAGGTCCGCGTTGAGGAAACATTGCTGGCGCTGCAAAACAGCCGGGGCCTTGATGTGAACCTGATTTTGCTCTGCGTTTGGTTGGGAACCAAGGGGGTTAGTCTGCAAAAGGAAAGCATGCAAAAACTGGTAGGCCTTTCCAGCGGCTGGCATTTGCAGGCGGTTTTGCCTCTGCGGCAATTGCGTCAAAGCCTCAAAGAGCCGGTGGCGGGTATTGATCGTGACGACGCGGAAAGGGTCCGCCAGGGAATTAAGGAATTGGAATTGGCCACGGAACGCATGCAGCAGGATATGCTGTTTCAGGCGCTTGAGGAATTGCCTGGCAAGGATGCCAGGCTAGCGGACCGGGCAGGGGTGATCAGGGGCAATCTAAGCCGCTATGCGTCAGCTGCAGCCATCCGGGTTGGCGGGGAAGAGCGCGGCTATTTTGAAACCCTGGTTCAGGCCGCGATTTAGAGGGGACGGTTCAAAATAAAAAGGAGCAAGCGATAAGGCTTGCTCCTTTGGATGTTTTCTAAATCTCGATGGTTGGCGCTGGGTCAGCCTGCATTTTCCGGCGCATCTGCTGCAGAGAGCGATTCGTCGCTTGCGGGATCGTCATATAGATCTTCGTCAATGCTCAGATCTGTACCCTGGGTGCCAAGTTCAGGATCCTGGAGATCCAACTCTTCGTTGTTAATCAACTGACGGCGCTGCTGGCGATAAATACTGCGAATGGTCGCATAGAAATCGATGGAGGTTTCTTCCAGCCGATCAATCTCATCCAGATTGCGGGCTCGGAAATCCATGAATTCTGCACCGGCGCGTGCGGTTACCAGGGAATCCCGGTCATTGTGGCGGATCCAGTAATTGACCGGATCAGCGGCATAATCGACAAGGCGGCCTGCGCCATCGCGAACTGTGGTCGGCCCGAAGATCGGCAGCACAAGGTAGGCGCCTTCTTCGACTCCCCAGACGGCAAGCGTCTGGCCGAAATCTTCTTGATGTTTCGGGACACCGGCACCGCTGGCAGGATCGAACAGACCTCCCGCGCCGGCTAAAGTATTGAAGAAGAAGCGGCCGAGGCTGTCGCCCATGGCTTCAGGATTGCCTTGAAGCAGGGAGTTGGCGGCGATCACCGGCTGTTTCAGGTTGGTCAGGAAATTGGTGACCATGTTTTTGATGAATTCGGGCATGACCTTGTCATAGGCCGATGCTGTCGGCTTTACAGCAATGGTATCGATCGTATTGTTCAAGCCAAACATAGCCCGGTTGAAAGGCTCCAGAGGATCATTCGCCTCTTCATAGGCCTTCAACGCTTCAGGATCTGTCGGAGGCGTCGCGCAGCCAGAAAGGCCCAGCGCCAGAATCGCAGCAGCTGCAAGCTGACCGATCTTTGATGCCGGTTTATTTAATACAGAATTCATCAACACAATTTCCGTTCCCGTTACCCATAATGCCCCTTACCTGACCAGTGAATGGGTGGCCGCAATCCATAAGACACCACACTCAAATTGAGGTATTAAGGTTAGATTCGAAAAGCTGCAAGTTCTTAATGTCCCTGTATGTCCCTGTTGCGTGTTTGTATCAGCATACTATTGCGGAGGTTAACAGTAGCCTAACCCGGAGGGGCCTGATTTCCGTAAGGTTTTAGATGGTGTTGCAAAAATGTCTCTACCGCTCACAGATTTCTCCCCATTCGGGTCCCGGGGGATCATTCTCCGGAAACAGGACTGATCGCGTGTTGGCGGCAGAGATTTGACACTGGCTTTTTGTATATTGATCCGATAATTAAGGACTAAATTTAGAGAAAATTTCATATAAAGTCGGTTTGACCGTAACGGCGCTGAAAAAGTCTGCGAGTTGCGTGTTGGATACCGGTATGGTTTCAGCAGGTTGTTACGGGGAGCAGCGTTGGATATGTCGGGCGATTTTCAGTTGCAGAGCCAATCCTTTTCTCAAGAAGCGCTGGCGCGGATGACTGAGTATGAAATACCCCCGACACCGATCAACTATGCCGTCTGGTATGGGTATGTCAGCAACAGCGTGCCTGGCCTGCGCCAAATGATGGATGTCCTGATCAGCAACAAGCGCGTGTTGACCGAAGATTTGTGCGCCGAATTATATGGTCGATATTTCAGTCATATGGATGACGGTTTGGTGATCCAGGACGCGGGCATGCGGCTGGAACATGAAGTGGGCAGGGTTATCCAATGGATTGATGATGTGGCGGACGGCACTGCCGAGTTTGATGTTTCGCTGAAATCGAATATGGGGGAATTGACGCAGCCGGAAGGTTTGAAGAATCTCCGAAACATCATGGAGACCTTGCTGGAAGAAAGCAAAAAAGCATATCACAATAACCAGCGATTGAGGGCCAAACTGGAAGAGACCAGCTCAGAGATCCATTCTCTGCGGGAAAAAGTTGAATCAGTGCAAAAAGAGGCATTAACGGATCCCCTGACCGGCATTGCCAACAGAAAACAATTTGATATGTCGCTCCGTAATGAAGCGATGCATGCGATGGAAAGCGGGGCATCCCTGTGTCTGGCTTTCGTGGATATCGATCATTTCAAGCTGTTCAATGACAAATATGGCCATCCGGTGGGGGATCGTGTTTTGAAGCTGGTGGCGGATATGCTGTCCAAAAACATTAAAGGGCGGGATCTGGCTGCCCGGTATGGCGGAGAGGAATTTGTGCTGATGCTGCCACAGACGGAGCTGGAAGATGCTATCCAGCTCTGCGACCAGATCCGCGGGACCGTGGCGGATAAGGTTTTGCGCTCCAAGCAATCATCCGAGGATTATGGCAGGATCACAATCTCGGTCGGGGTCGGAATTTTTGATCCCGGTGAGCGGTTGAGCGGCTTTGTCGAGCGTGTTGACCGGTGCCTGTATCAGGCGAAAGGAAACGGACGAAACCAGGTCATATCCCAGGATATGCTCAAAGCGACGGTAAACTGATGACGGGTATGGTAGCGTTGCCGGGAAAGGGGCGGGGCGGCTGCAGTTTCAAGGCCCGGAAATGGTCACCCGGAGATAGTCATTAGAATGAAAACATCCTTTCGTGAATTATTGCGAAACATCCGCCGGGTATTACGCCATGAGCAAGTCGTGCTTGCGATTGTCGCGATCGCAGTTGGTTTGATGGGCGGTGGCGCGGCCATTCTTTTTCGGGAAGCGATCTCTTTGATCCAGGAATTCATCTATGGGTATGGAGATGAGCGCTTGGCTAGTCATATTCGCGATCATGTGCCCTGGTGGCAGGTCATGCTGGCGCCGGCGCTCGGTGGGCTGCTGGTGGGCACCATCACCTTCTTTTTCATGCCTGGGCGCAGGCCCCATGGTGTTGCTGATGTGATCCGAAATAGCGCGCTCAGAGGCGGGCGGATGCGCCTACGAACAGGTCTGGGCGCGGCTTTGGTCAGCGCGCTTACCCTGGGCTTTGGCGGTTCGGCCGGTCGTGAAGGACCGGTGGTGCATCTGGCGGCAAGCTTCACATCCTTTATCTCTGAGCAGATGAAAATGGGCCGGTCCATGGGCCAGACCCTGCTGGGCTGTGGTGTGGCGGCTGGGGTTGCGGCCTCTTTCAATGCGCCTTTCGCGGGGATCTTTTTCGCCCTGGAAGTGGTTACCGGCAACTATGCCATAGCCAGCTTCACGCCGGTGGTCATCTCCGCCGTGGCGGGGACATTGGTCAGCCGCGCCTATTATGGCGATGTGACGGCCTTTGTGATTCCGGAACATGCGATCGCTTCCTTTTGGGAATTCCCCGCCTTCGCGATCCTCGGGATTGTCAGCGCTGTGGTGGCGGCCTCTTTCATTTGGTCGGTTGGGGTGGTCAAGAAAACCATGGTCATGGTGCCGGTGCCCAAATGGGGGCGTCCTGCGCTGGGTGGTTTGGCGGTGGGTATGATCGCCCTGTTGTTCCCGCAGGTCTTGGGGGTGGGCTATGAAGCAACCGACCAAGCTTTGAATGAAGAATTGACCCTGGCCCTGCTGATCACATTGGTGGTGGTCAAGACCGCCGCCACGGCCATTACTTTGGGCAGTGGGTTCGGCGGCGGCGTTTTTTCCCCGTCCCTGTTTCTGGGGGCGATGGTTGGCGGTGCCTTTGGTTTGATTGCAACCGAGGTGTTCCCAACGCTGTCATCCGGGCACGGCGCCTATACGATCGTCGGCATGGGCGCGGTGGCGGGGGCTGTGTTGGGGGCACCGATTTCCACGATCCTCATGGTGTTTGAGCTGACGGGGGATTATACGCTTACCGTCGCGGTGATGATTTCGACCGTTATTGCATCCCAGATCGTGATCCAGGGGCTGGGGCACTCCTTCTTCCATTGGCAGCTCAAGCAATGGGGGGTCAATCTCTCCGGCGGGCGTGAGAGCCGCATCATGCGTTCCAGGCGAACCCGGTCCGTGATGCGGCATGATTTCATCACCATTTCACCGGATGCGCCGATCAATGAGATCCGGCAAAAACTGATGCAATGCCGCTATGGCGAGATTTTCCTGGTGGATGAGAAGCATACTTTGCTCGGGACCATTATGCTGCAGGACCTCTCAGATGCCGCCTTCGACCACAGCAAGGATGAGATCGTCAAGGCACAGGATGTGGCGCGGATGAACCCGCCGGTGATTGCCATCGATGAGGATATGGAAAACGCCATGACCCTGCTGGAAACCTGTGGCGAGGAACATGTTGCCGTGGTCGACAATAAAGAAAGCAAACGGCTGGTCGGTGTGCTTCATGAACGTGACATTATGGCGGCCTATCATCACGCGGTGCTGGAAACCAGGGCGTCGGAACGTCTATAACCGACTTCGATGGCGGATCCGGGCTTTTTTTGCATTGGCCAAACGGCCCGAATCTGCCAGCTTGTGCTGGCTTTGTTCCTGTAACTCTATATAGTGCCCTTATGTCTGATCCACTCGATTTCGATGATGATATCCCGTTTCCCGACCTGCCCAATGGTCCGGTGCCGCCTGCGCCGCCGTCCCGTTTTGGGGCGCCGCGCCCGACCGGTTTCCTGGAGGGGTTGAACGAGGCCCAACGGGAAGCGGTGGAGAATATGGACGGGCCCCTGTTGGTGCTGGCCGGTGCCGGGACCGGTAAGACACGGGTGCTGACCACCAGGCTCGCCAATATTCTCTCATCGGGGCGGGCGCGACCGTTCCAAATGCTGGTGGTGACCTTCACCAACAAGGCCGCTCGCGAAATGCAGGAACGCGTGACCAATCTGGTTGGTCCCATGGCGGAAGGTTTGTGGCTTGGCACCTTCCATGCGCTGGCAACCAAGATTTTGCGACGGCACGCGGAATTGGTGGGCTTGCAGTCCAATTTCACCATCCTTGACACAGATGACCAGATCCGCCTGCTCAAGCAAGTGATGGAAGCGGAGCATATTGACGAGAAAAGATGGCCTGCGCGTACGCTGATCCATGTGATCCAGCGCTGGAAGGATAAAGGCCTGCCGCCGGAAAAAGTGGGTGCGGGCGAGGCGGGCGACATCGCCAATGGCCGGGCGGTTGCGATCTATCGCCAGTATCAGGAACGTCTGACCACGCTGAACGCGGCGGATTTCGGCGACCTTTTGATGCATAACCTGACGCTCTTCACGAACCACCCGGATGTCTTGCAGAAATATCAGGAAATGTTCCGCTATATCCTGGTGGACGAATATCAGGATACCAACGTTTCTCAATATCTCTGGCTGCGGCTGCTGGCGCAGAAGAACAAGAATATCTGCTGTGTCGGCGATGATGACCAATCGATTTATGGCTGGCGCGGGGCCGAGGTGGGCAACATTCTCAAATTCGAGAAGGATTTCCCCGGCGCCCAGGTGGTCCGGCTGGAAAAGAACTATCGATCCACCTCCCATATCCTGGGCGCGGCTTCAAAACTGATCCAGAATAATGAGGGTCGGCTGGGTAAAACCCTCTGGACCGATCAGGAAGGCGGCGAATTGGTCACCGTCCATGGTGTCTGGGACGGGGAAGAGGAAGCCCGCATTGTCGGGGATGAGATCGAGGCTGCCCAGAAAAAGAAAGTCAGCCTGAACGAGATGGCGATCCTGGTCCGGGCCGGTTTCCAGACCCGTGAGTTTGAGGAAAGGCTGATCACGCTGGGCCTGCCTTACAAGGTGATCGGCGGCGCGCGCTTTTACGAGCGCGAGGAAATCCGCGATGCGCTGGCCTATTTGCGCGTGATCCGCCAACCGGCAGACGATCTGGCACTGGAGCGCATTATTAACAAGCCGACCAGAGGAGTCGGAAAAACGACCCTGCAAGCCATGCATCAGGTGGCGCGATTGGAAAACTGCCCCTTGTCGCTGGCAGCACTGCGCCTGCTGGAAACGGATGAATTGAAACCGGCTGGCAAACGTGCGCTTGGCCGGATCATGGAGGATTTCCGCCGCTGGCGCGAGATGGCCGGAGTGGTCAGCCATATCGAATTGGCGGAAACGGTGCTCGATGAATCCGGCTATACGGATTTCTGGAAAAACTCCAAAAAGCCGGAAGCGCCGGGCAAGCTGGAAAACCTCAAGGAATTACTGGTTGCCATGGAGGAGTTTGAGAATCTCGATGAATTCATGGAGCATGTCAGCCTGGTGATGGATGTGGATGCCCAGGCGGAGGCAGGGGCGGAAATGATCAGCATCATGACCCTGCATGCGGCCAAAGGCCTGGAGTTTGACCTTGTCTTTCTGCCCGGCTGGGAAGAAGGGCTGTTCCCCCATCAGCGATCCATGGATGAAAGCGGCATGGCAGGCCTGGAAGAGGAACGGCGTCTGGCCTATGTGGGCATGACAAGGGCGAAGAAGAAGCTGCATATTCTGTTTTCCGCCAACCGGCGCATCCATGGCCAGTGGCAGTCGGCTATCCCGTCACGTTTTGTTGATGAGCTTTCGCCGGAACATCTGGAAGAGCGCACCGACCGCGGCCTTTATGCCGGATCTGGCGGCGGCCGGGCGGAAGAACGTTCGCAATACGGTTTCAGCGGCTTTGACAATGGCTATGACAGCGGCAGCTATGGCAATGCCGGTTACGGTGCCCAGCGTCGCCAGACCCAGGGCGGCCCTGGCTGGCAGCGTATGCAGACGCGCAAGAAACCGGTGACCTTGGAAGGCCGTGCCACCCGCAAACCGGCACCGGTCAATCCGTTCAAGGTGGGCGACCGCTGTTTTCACCAGAAGTTTGGCATGGGCGATGTGGTCTCCATTGACGGGGACCATCTGACCATTCAGTTTGACAAGGCGGGTACGAAGAAGGTTGTGGCCGCCTTTGTCGAAAAACCTTGATGACACTTAATCAAATTAGGAAGCAACCATGACGGCTCAGGCAGTATGGAAACTGGAAATCATCCTGCCCGACGCGGAGGCGGCGGAACTGTTTGGTGCAGCACTGGACGATATGCATTTTGCGGCGGCTGCCTTTGAGATGGTGCCGGATGTGGGCCCCTGGCGGCTGGAATGCTATTGCGATGGCGAGCCGGACGCGAGTGCGCTGGGCGTCGCCCTGGCCCTGGCCAGCCTGCAAGCGGGCATATCCGAACCAGATTACAAATGCGAGCCGCTGCCGGATGTGAATTGGGTCGCGGAAAACCAGAAGAGCTTTCGCCCGATCCGGGCCGGGCGTTTCTTCGTGCACCCTTCCCATTTTGAAGGCGTGGTCCCGGCGGGCAGTTGGGCATTAAAGGTGGATGCGGCTACTGCCTTTGGCACTGGCGAGCATGCCACGACCCGCGGATGCCTGCTGGCGATTGATCAACTGGCCAAATCCCGTGAGATCCGCCGGCCCCTGGATCTTGGCACCGGGACCGGCATTCTGGCCATGGGCATCGCCAAGGCCTGGCCGGTCGGTGTGGTCGCGTCCGACATTGATCCGGAAGCGGTCAAAGTGACCGATTATAATGCGGTGCTGAACGGCATGCGCGGGCGTATTTATGCCATTGAAAGTGCCGGTTTCCGTGACCGAACTTTGAAGGATAGCGGTCCCTATGACCTGATCGTGGCCAATATTCTGGCCAATCCGCTCCGCAAAATGGCGCGTGATATTGCAACTAACCTGGTGCCTGGCGGGGATCTGATCCTGTCGGGCCTGCTGGAAACGCAACAGGCGGCCGTATTGCAGGCCTATCGCGAACAGGGCCTGAAACTGCACCGGCGCTATCCCATCGACCGCTGGATGACCCTGCATCTGCGTGCCTGGTAAAGAGACATATTCCATGACTGCTGCCTTGAAGATCACGGACCTGAAAAAGGTCTATGCCAATGGTCCTGAAGCCCTGAAAGGGATTTCCATGACCGTGGATAGCGGGGATTTCTTCGCTTTGCTTGGCCCCAATGGGGCCGGGAAATCCACGACATTGGGGATTGTGTCGTCCCTGGTTAATAAAAGTGCGGGCAGAGTTGAAATCTATGGCCATGACCTGGATACGGATCTGGTGAGTGCCAAGATGTGCCTGGGCGTCGTGCCGCAGGAATTTAATTTCAATATGTTTGAAAAGGTCTGGGACATTGTCATCACCCAGGCCGGCTATTACGGCATTCCGCCCCATGTGGCGAAGGTGAATGCGGAAAAATATCTCAAAAAGCTGGGGCTCTGGGAAAAGCGGGATACCGTGTCGCGCACCCTGTCCGGGGGTATGAAGCGCAGGCTGATGATTGCGCGTGCCCTGATCCATGAACCCAAATTGCTGATCCTGGATGAACCGACGGCGGGTGTCGATATTGAGCTGCGCCGCTCCATGTGGGACTTCCTGAAAGAGATCAATGCCCAGGGCACAACCATCATCCTGACCACCCATTATCTGGAAGAGGCGGAGGCCTTGTGCCGCAACATCGCGATCATTGATAAGGGCACGATCCTGGCCCATACCTCCAAGCGGGAATTGTTGCAAAATCTGCAGACCGAGAGCTTCGTCATCGAATTAAGTGAGGCCATCACCGAGCTGCCGGACCTGGATCCCTTCAGCTGCCATTTGGATGACCAGGGCAACCTGGTGGTGGAGGTGGCCAAGGGCCGCAGCCTGAATGCGGTGTTTGAGCGATTGAACGCAGCGGGTATCAAGGCCAGCAGCATGCGCCCGACCTCCAACCGGCTGGAAGAGCTGTTCATTAATATGGTGGAAGGAACCCTGTCATGAAGGCCTCGGAGATCCTTGTTGCCTATCGCACGATCACGGTGCGCGAAATTCGCCGCTTCACCCGGATCTGGGGCCAGACCATCCTGCCGCCAGCGATCACCATGTCGCTTTATTTTGTCATATTCGGCAATCTGATCGGCCCGCGGATCGGTTCCATGGACGGGCATGACTATATGGATTTCATCGTGCCGGGCCTGATCATGATGTCTGTGATCACCAACAGCTATTCCAATGTGGTCTCCAGCTTTTTCAGCCAGAAATTCCAGCATTCCATCGAGGAATTGCTGGTCTCGCCCGTGCCGAACTGGGTGATCCTGGCAGGCTATGTCACCGGCGGCGTGGCCCGGGGCCTGGCGGTAGGGTTGATCGTGACGCTGCTGTCGCTGGGTTTCACTGATCTGCAGCTTCATAACCCGCTGATCATTGTGGCGGTGGTTCTTTGCACGTCTGTGCTGTTTTCCCTGGGCGGCTTCATCAATGCGGTCTTTGCCCGCAGCTTTGACGATGTCTCGATCGTGCCGACCTTTGTGCTCACCCCGCTCACCTATCTGGGCGGTGTTTTCTATTCCATCAGCCTGCTGCCGGATTTCTGGCAGGGGGTCTCAAAGGCAAATCCGATCCTCTATATGGTCAACGCCTTCCGCTACGGTTTCCTGGGCATCACGGATATCGATGTTGGCTTTGCCTTTGCCATGATCCTGGGCTTCACCGGCCTTCTGTTTGCCTTTGCGCTCCATCTTCTGAACGTCGGCAAGGGGATCCGCAGTTAGCGGTAGATCGCGCAGCCCCGTTCTTCCAGGTTTTTGAGCCAGGCGGGTTCGTCCCGGAAGCGGGTCCAGCGCAGATCCAGCTTCCGGAGGTTTGGCAATGTTGCGATACTGTCCGGCAGGCTGGTGAAGCGATTGGCGCGCAAATCAAGATGGATTAATTGCCGCAGGTTTCCGATGCTGTCGGGGATCCGGCCAATGCGGTTGCTTCGCAAATCCAGGACCTCCAGGCTCTCGAGGTTACCCAGCTGATCCGGCAAGGCGGCCAACTGGTTGCCCTTTAGATGCAGCTCGCGCAAGTTGGACAAATCGCAGAGATCATCCGGCAGTTTATGGAAACGGTTGTTGTAAAGCCGCAATTCCCTGAGGCTGGCGAGGTTTCCGATATCCTCCGGCAGATGATCAAGGAGATTATCCGTCAGATTGAGGTAGATGAGATTATTGAGCGACCAGAGGCTTTCCGGCAGATGGGTCAGCCGGGCGTTGCTGCAATAGAGGATCTCCAGTTGTTTCAGCGCGCCGATATTGGAGGGCAGCCGGGTCAGGCCCTGGTGGCTGAGATCAAGAATGCGCAACCGGGTGAGCTCGCACAGGCTTTCGGGTAACTGTTCCAGGCGGTTGGCATAAACATATAGCTCTTCAAGACTAATGAGCCGGTTAATATTGTCGGGTAATGTTTCCATGCGGTTGCGGCCAAGGAACAACCGCCGGAGCGTTTCTTCTCTGAGCAGGGTGTGGGGAAATTCGGTCAGATCGCATTTTTCGGCGGCATAGTCGATCAATCCGGCCTCGCCGGTGACCCGGCCAATGCTGCCGTCGCGCCGGTCTGAAATATGCTTTAGCACGGCTCCAGGCGCAGTCCCGCTATGATGATACACCCTGTTTCACTCCCATGTGAGATGCCCCTCGCCATGGTGTCGGGGAGGAAACTAACAGGAGATTCCGTCGTCGCCAACCGGCAAAAAACAACCCGCCTGCCGGGGAGGGCAGGCGGGTCATTATATCATTCCTGTGTCCGGTTGGATCCGGGGAGGGAACCATCCGGCCAGCGGCAGGTAAATGCGCCTTAGGAAGGGTAGGACAGGTTCATCAGGTCGGCGCTGCCATGGCGCAGGGCGCGCATGCAGGAGGTCTCAACCCGGTTGTTGCGGGTCAGGCCACGGACTTCAGCGCGGGTCAGGCCGATGTCGTTCAACTGGTGGTCATTCAGATCCGCCAGTTTCGCAACAGCGCGCTTATACTGTACATGGGCCTTCACCTTGGCCATCGTATTGACCATCAGGTCCCACAGAGAATGCTGGGACAGGGGAGCTGCATATACGTAAGTGGTTTGGGTTGCTGTTGTCATGGCGGTTACTTTCAAATGCCTGGGCTACCACGGCCCGAATGAACAAATATCATGGTGTCTGAACACCGTTTCTGAGCGTCATATGCGCCCAAAATCGGGAAAAAATAAGTGAGGATTTTGCAGGGCTGACATGCGATTCGCGCATGACTTCCCCGGAAAAATAAGTGTCGCTTTTCTCTTGTTTTGCGTGGTCAAAAACCGCAAATAAGAGACGCAGATATATCAATTCCTATCAGAGGTGCCATTGTGACCTATCAGGGCGATTCCCGGCTCAATCAATTGCTATTGGAAAACAGCGCGGCCATGGATGCCGGAGAGGTGCGGAATCTGATCCGCGGTGTGCTGGCAGCGCCAAATTTTGGCGATGGCTGGTTTGATCTGATCGCGCCTGCGGCCAATGACGCGCTCAAGACAGAGCTGTCGGCGCTCCGGTCCGAAATCGAGCGGGAATGCGACGCGGGCTTTACCGATGGCCCCGCGCCGCGTACGCGCATTGATGCGCTGCGTGCATATATGAAGGAAAAAGGCCTGGCCGCCTTCATCGTTCCGCGCACCGACCGCTATCAGGGCGAATATGTCCCGGCCCGGTTTGACCGTCTCTTGTGGCTGACCGGCTATTCCGGCTCTGCCGGTCTGGCGGTGATCGGCCAGGAAAAAGCCGCGATGTTTGTTGATGGCCGCTATACCCTGCAGGTGCGCCAGCAGACGGAAGAGGCATTGTTTGAATATCGCCACCTGATCACCGAACCCGCCTGGGACTGGATCGCAGAAACCTTCAAAGCCGGTGACCGGATCGCCTATGATCCCTGGCTGCATAGCGCGCACGGCCTCAAGCGTCTGCAGGCGGCTGTGCAGAAGATTGGCGCGATCCTGGAGCCGCTGGATGAAAACCCCATTGACCTGATCTGGCAGGGCCAGCCGGAAGAGCCGGTTTCCCCGGTACGGCCCCATGCCCTGGACAAGGCCGGGGAAAGCGCGGTTTCAAAGCGCGAACGCCTGGGCGCTTTGCTCTCGGAAAAACAGATCGACAGCGCGGTGATCACCGCGACCGATTCGATCGCCTGGCTGCTGAATATCCGGGGCCGGGATGTGCCTAATTGCCCGCTGCCCCTTAGCGCGGCAATCCTGCATGCAGATGGCGCGGTGGAGCTTTTCATTGATGACCGGAAGCTGACCCAGGAGGCCCGCGAAAGTTTCGGCAACGCGGTTTCCGTTCAGGCGCCGGGCACCTTTGGTACCCGCCTGGAGGCCTTGGGCCTTGAGGGCCGCACGGTTTTGGCCGATCCGGCAGGCAGCCCCAGCTATGTTTTTGACCGGCTGAATGAGAGCGGTGCCAAATTGGTGGAAGGGGAAGACCCCTGCCTGCTGCCGCGGGCCTGCAAGAATGATGTAGAGCTGGCCGGCATGCGTGCAGCCCATAAACGTGACGGCGCCGCGATTGTTAAATTCCTGGCCTGGTTCGATGCCCATAAAGGCGATGAAGGCTTGAGTGAACTGGATGTGATTGAGCAGCTGGCGGCCTTCAGGAATGAGGACCCGACCTGCACGGACGCCAGTTTTGATACCATTGCCGGTTCCGGCCCCAATGGCGCGGTGATCCATTACCGGGCCACAGAAAAAACCAACCGGCGGCTGGATAAAGACTCCCTGTTGCTGGTGGATTCCGGGGCGCAATATCCCGATGGCACCACCGACATCACCCGAACCATGCCGACCCATGGCACGCCCAGTGAAGAGATGAAGGAACGTTTCACCCTGGTGCTGAAGGGGCATATCCAGCTGGCTATGGCCCGTTTTCCGGAAGGTATTCCGGGCCAACGGCTGGATACCCTGGCACGCGCGCCGCTCTGGTCGCTGGGCCTGGATTATGACCATGGCACCGGCCATGGGGTTGGCAGCTATCTGAATGTCCATGAAGGTCCGCAACGCATCGCGTCCGCAGGAAATCCGGTGCCGTTGCGTCCGGGCATGATCCTGTCCAACGAACCTGGATATTATAAAGACGGGGATTATGGCATCCGGATTGAAAACCTGGTGATTGTCACAGAGTTGGATGGCGGCCTGCCGGAAGGGAAAAAGGTCTTCGGTTTTGAAACCATCACCCTGGCCCCCATTGAACCTTCCCTGATCAAGGTGGATCTGTTGAGCGAAGCTGAGCGCGACTGGCTGAATGCCTATCACGCCAAGGTTCTGAAAGAGATCGGTCCGTTGGTAGATGGCGATGAGCTGGCGTGGTTGGAAAAGGCCACAGCGGCAATCTGATCCGGGGGCGGCTCATGGGGATCCGGTTTTTCCATAACGATAATCATCCGATCCCCCTGCCGCCGGGACACCGTTTCCCAGGTGGGAAATACCGCCTGTTATACGAAGGTCTGCTGGCGGCCGGTATCGTGCGCCCGGAACAACTGCTGCCGGCGCCGCAAGCCGATCCGGTTGATATTCTGCGCGCCCATGACCAAGATTATGTGGATGCCTTTGAGCAGGGGACTTTGGATGAAGTGGCCATGCGGCGTATCGGTGTTCCCTGGAGCGAGGGGCTGGTGCGGCGTGTCCGGGCCACCATGGGCGGGGCCGTGGCCTCGGCCGCCTGCGCGCTTGAAACCGGCCTTTCCGGGCAGTTGGCTGGCGGCACCCATCATGCCCATCGGGATTTTGGTTCGGGCTATTGCATCTTTAACGACCAGGCGGTCGCGGCCCTTTGGGCCTTGCAGCAGCCGGGGGTGTCCAAGGTGGCCGTCATCGATCTGGATGTACATCAGGGCGATGGCACGGCGGCGATCCTGAAAGGTAATCCGGGCACCCTTGTTTTTTCCATGCATGGTGAGAAAAACTTCCCATTCCGCAAACAGCATTCCGATATTGATATCCCGCTCGAAGATGGCATGGCGGATGATGCCTATCTCCAGATATTGGAGGAAAACCTACCGCGTGTGATGCGTTTTTCACCGGATCTGGTCTTATACCAGGCCGGGGTGGATGCTTTGGCGCAAGACCGGCTCGGGCGGCTCGCCTTGACCGAGGAAGGGTTGGTGGCCCGTGACCAAATGGTTTTGCTGGCTTGCCGGGAAGCAGACGTGCCGGTTTGCATAGCGATTGGCGGTGGTTATGCCGACCCGATAGAACAATCGGTCGCCTGTTATGTGAACACCTACCGGATGGCCAAATCCATCTACGGTTTTTAAGCGAGCATCCAGCGGATCAGCAGTTGGGTTTCAGCCGGACCAGGCCCCAGCCATAGGTAAGATCCTTGCCTTCCTGTCCCAGATCCTTGGAATAGCGCTGCATGGAAGCGCGAATTCTCTTTACATCGGGGGGATAGCCGGCCAGCAGATGCAGGGCGGTAATCCCGGTGATATAGGGGGCGGCAAAGGAGGTGCCTGATTGCGCCTTGCGACCGGTGCGGGTCAAGGTTTCGATATCGACACCGGGGGCGGCGAAGTCAATATAGTTCCCTTGGTTTGCCCATTGATAGACGCCCAGGCGCTGATTGATAGCGGTCACGGCCAAAACATTGGGATGGGCCGCCGGCCAAGCAGGCTGCGCATTGGCTCCATTATTACCGGCGGCGGCAACAGCCAGTATCTTTTTTTCGGTCAGGCGGGTCAAAATCAGCTTCATGATTTTGTTTTGGGCCCCGGCGATGGACAGGTTGACCAACTGCACATTCTTTTCGGCCAGCCAGTTGATCGCCCGCAACATGGCGGCAAGGTTGCCTTTTTCCTTGCCCTTGCGATACTCGAAGATACCGGCGGCATAAAGTTCCGCGCCGGGCAGCAGGCCGCCCGGATAGCCCTGAATGCCCGGTTCGCCCACCAGCATGACGGCAACTGCCGTGCCATGGTCGAAAGCGGCTTCCTTACGCCCTTTCTTAATGAAGGTCTGGTAATGGATTCGTTGGTTTTTCAAGGCCGGATGATTGATGTCAACCGAACCGTCTATCATGCCCAGCTTTAAACCCTGGCCACAGGAATTGGGGACCAGTCCCCAGCCGACTGCGCGCCGGTCAAAGGGGAGAGGGGCGTTGTTTGTCGGGCCGGCGCCAAGGTCCATCAGGTCATTGGTGTCAAGCTGAACACCGGGAAGTTCGCGGGCCAGTTCTTTCAGCGCTTCGCTGATGGGAAGGCCGTCCGGGGATTTCACCAGCCAGATCTTGGTGTCCAGCCGACCGAAGGTCATTTTCTCAATAACCTTGTAACCAAGCCGTTCAAGCTTGGTTTCGGTGCCGATCGGCGGGTCGGCGATCAACAGTTCCCCCGCCTCGATCTCCTTTTCCAGGCTGTTGCCTTTTTGCTGTTTGTCCGCTTCACGGTTGCCACATCTATCTTCGGATTTTGCGACGCCGCGCTTGTCATAGGTCAGCACCGACCAACAGCTTTGCGCGACCGCCGGAGGGCCAGCCAGGCAGAGAAGGGAAACCAGCAGGATCAGCCCGGAAAAAGGGGCGATTGCCTGTTTTACGTTAAAGGAGACTGCCTTGCTCGTTACTGGAATCCGAACTGTCATGGTCGTTTTCAGAGATGCCTTTTTGTCCGTCCTGATCATCATTGTCAGCCGCCGTGCTGTCGCCGTCAATAAGGGCGAGCCATTCTTCTTCACTGAGAATGGAAACGCCCAGTTCCTGCGCCTTTCTGGCCTTGGAGCCAGCGTCGGCGCCGGCGATGACATAGTCGGTTTTCTTCGAGACGGAACCAGATACCTTCGCGCCCAGTGACTCCGCGCGCGCTTTGGCTTCGTTCCGGGTCATCAGGCTCAACGTGCCGGTGAAGACCACGGTCTTGCCTGTCACGGGTGAGGCGGTTTCCTTCACCACGAACTCTTCCACCGTGACATTGCCCAATAGATCGTCGAGCATCTCGCCGTTATGGGGCTCGGAAAAGAAATTCACCAGGTCCTCGGCCATGGCGGGACCGATCTGGTCAATATTCAACAAGTCCGCATAGGCGGCCCCCTCCCGGTCGACCGCTTCCACCATGGCGGTGCGAAGGGCGGTCATGGTTCCATAGTGGCGGGCCAGCAATTTGGCGGAAGCCTGGCCAACCTGGCGGATGCCCAACGCATAGACAAACCGGTCCATGGAAATGGTGCGCCGCTCCTCGATTGCCTTCATCAG
This sequence comes from Aestuariispira insulae, assembly GCF_003385955.1. Lineage (GTDB taxonomy): Bacteria > Pseudomonadota > Alphaproteobacteria > UBA8366 > Aestuariispiraceae > Aestuariispira > Aestuariispira insulae. The sequence continues at coordinate 934,554 of NZ_QRDW01000001.1, read as the reverse complement.
GTTCCGGACCGAGAGTGCTCCCCAGCCTTCTTCGCCGCGCAAATCATCGCGGTGACGGTCGAGGCGGAAAATGTCTGCGGGCGTTTGGATCCAGCCTTTTTCCAGGAAAAATTCAACCTGTTTGGCACCGAGGCCGTCAATATCCATGGCGTTGCGGGAGACAAAATGCTTCATCCGCTCCAGACGCTGGGCGGGACAGATCAGGCCGCCCGTGCAACGGCGCACCGCCTCGCCCTCTTCGCGCATGGCAGCAGAGCCGCATTCCGGGCAATGATCGGGGAAGGTGAAGGGCTCCAACCCGACAGCCCGTTTCTCAACAACTGCGCGCACCACCTGCGGTATTACATCGCCTGCGCGCTGGATGATAACCCGGTCGCCGGGGCGGACATCCTTGCGCGCCAGTTCATCTTCGTTATGCAAGGTGGCGCGGCTGACCACCACGCCGCCCACCGTGATCGGCTCCAGGTTGGCCACCGGGGTCAGCGCACCGGTGCGTCCCACCTGGATAGTGATTTCGTTTAAGGTGGTTTCGGCCTGTTCGGCCGGGAATTTATGGGCAATCGCCCAGCGCGGGGCCCGGCTGACCGTGCCCAACCGTTCCTGCCAGTCCAGCCGGTTCACCTTATAAACCACGCCGTCGATGTCGAAATCCAAATCCGAACGGATTTCACCGATATGGCGGTAATGGGCGAGGATTTCTTCCAACCCTGTGCAGAGTTTTGCCGGCTCATTGAGGTGGAAGCCCCAGCGGGAAAATGTCTCGCGCATGCCCTGGACTGTATCGGAAATGGGGGCGGACAGCTCGCCTACGGAGTAACCAAAGAAATGCAGGGGCCGTTGGGCGGTGATGGTGGGGTCCAGTTGGCGCAGGCTGCCGGCGGCGGCATTCCTGGGGTTGGCAAAAACCTTCCGGCCTTCCGCTTCCTGGCGACGGTTTAGCGCGAAGAAGTCGTCCCGGGCCATATAAACCTCGCCGCGAACCTCAACGATATCGGGTGCATCGGCCGGCAGCTCTTTCGGGATGCTGTTCAATGTCAATAGATTGCGGGTGATATCCTCACCCACGGCACCATCGCCACGGGTGGCCCCCACCGTCAGTTTGCGGTTTTCATAGCGGATGGAGGCGGACAGCCCGTCGATCTTCGGTTCCGCCATAATGCCGACCGGTTCATTTTCATTCAGGCCCAGGAAGCGGCGCACGCGGGTGATGAATTCAGAGACATCCTCATCGGCAAAGGCGTTGCCAAGCGACAGCATAGGCCGGGCATGGATAACCTTGGCAAAGCCGCTGGCCGGAGCGGCACCAACCCGGAGGCTGGGGCTGTCTTTCCGTTGCAATTCGGGAAAGCGGGCTTCGATCGCCTCGTTGCGCTGGCGCAGGGCGTCATAGGCGCCATCCGAAATCGCCGGTTCGTCTTTCTCATGATACAGGCGGTCATGATATATGATATCCTGCGCCAGCCGGGCCAGTTCCAGGCGGGCATCCGCCTCCGACAATTCCTCGACAGCGATGAGGGCAAGATTCTTGCCGTTGCTCATGCGGATATTCCTTCTAAAACACGAATACTTGAACTGAAATCAGGCCGGGACCGGCCCTAAGAGACGATCTGCGGCGGCTCTGGCTTCTTCTGTGATCTCCGAGCCGGACAGCATGCGTGCGACTTCCTCGCGGCGTTCCTGCCCCATCAGCCGGTTGACCGATGTTACCATGGATTTACCATTCATGGATTTCGCCACATTCCAATGATCGCGCCCGGCGGCGGCGACCTGCGGGGAATGGGTGATCACCAGCAGCTGTACATTGCCGGCAAGGCGGCCCAGCCGGTCCCCGATGGCGGCGGCGGTTGCTCCGCCAACGCCGCTGTCGATTTCATCAAAGACCAGGGTCGGAACCGATCCGATTTCCGCCAGCGATACTTTCAAGGCCAGCAGGAAACGGCTTAACTCGCCGCCCGATGCAATCTTGGAAAGCGGGCCGGCCGGTGCGCCGGGGTTGGTCATGACCTGAAAAGCGACCTGATCCATGCCATTGGCATTCCAATGGCCGTCTTCCAGTGGCTGGACGGTGGTGATGAAGGTGGCCTTGTCCATCTTGAGCGGTGGCAGTTCCGTATTGACCGCCTGGTTCAGGCGCTTGGCAGCAGTTTGGCGTTTTTTCGAGAGGGCCTCGGCCTTGGCGATGTAGTTTTCCCGAGCGGCTTTTGCCTCCTGCTGAAGGCGTAAAAGCGCTTCTTCGCTGTCATTGATCAGCGCGATATCCTGACGGAATTTCTCGATCAGGGCGGGCAGCGCATCGGGATGGACGTTATGTTTGCGCGCGAGATCCCGCAAGGCAAACAGTCGTTCTTCCACATGTTCCAGATGCTGATCGTTCGCACTGACTTCGCTGGCGGCGCTGTTCAACTGGGAGATGGCCTCCTGGATCTCAACCGAAGCCCGGTCGAGTGCCCCCAAGGCCCCGTCAAGATGCCCTTCAGCCTTGTCGATCAGGCGCTCCAACGCTTTTTGCGCCTGGCGCAGGCAGTCATCTGCCCCTCTGGCACCGTTCAGCTTGTCAAAGGCAGTGCTGATGGCTTCGGTCAGTTTTTCGGCATTTTGCAGGAGGCTGCGCTCAGCGGAAAGAGTGTCTTCCTCATTATCATCCGGGCCGAATTTCTCCAGCTCGTCCAGGCTGTGGCGTAAATATTCTTCATCTTCCTTGGCCTGATCCGCGGCCCGGATCGCATCTTTCAGCGCTGTTTCCGCATTTTGCCAGGCCTGGAAAGCATTGCCGCAGGCCTTTCGTTCCCGCATCAGTTGGGCATAGGAATCGAGCACATCGATATGGGTGGCGGGGTTGAGCAGGCCATGCTGGTCGAACTGGCCTTGAATCTCGACCAAGGTTTCGCCCAACTGGCGCAGCAGGGTGACGCCGACGGGTTGATCATTGATAAAGGCGCGGCTTCGGCCGTCGGCACTGAGCAAGCGGCGCAGGATCAGGTGGCTATCGCTCTCAAGCCCCTGTTCATGCAGCATCTCATGGGCGGGGTGGTCATCGGCAATCTCGAAGCTTGCAATGACAACCGCCTGGTCGCAGCCATGGCGGACAAGACGGGCCTCTGCACGGGCGCCAAGGGCGAGGCCTAGTGCATCCAGCAGGATGGATTTACCGGCACCTGTCTCACCCGTCAGCACTGATAGGCCCGGCGTGAGATCAAGATCCAGCCGGTCAATCAATACAACATCGCGAATGGACAGATCCGTCAGCATGAAAGTTCCAGAACGCCTGTTAGAATACCCAGTCCCACATCTGACTTAGCCAACCCTGATTCTCCTCAGGCGCCAAATCTTTTCCTTCCAACAGCTGATAGGAATCCGCATACCACTGGCTGGCCGGGAAATTATGCCCTAATACAGCGGCCGCCATCTGCGCCTCATCCGAAATGCCGAGGGAAAGATAGGATTCCACCAGTCGATGCAGGGCTTCCGGCACGTGGGTGGTCGTCTGATAATTCTGGATCACGGTGCGGAATCGGTTGATGGCCGCCAGATGCTCGCCACGTTTCAAATAGAACCGGCCAATGGCCATCTCTTTACCGGCCAGATGGTCGCGCGCCAGGTCGATCTTTAAAAGCGCATCGCGGGCATAGGTGGTGTCGGGATAGCGTTGGGCTACATCCTGGAGAGCATTCAGCGCCAAGCGGGTGATTTTTTGGTCCCGCTGGACATCTGTGATCTGCTCATAATAGGCAATCGCACGCAAATAATAGGCATAAGGCGTATCGGGGTTCCCGGGATGCAGCTCGATAAATCGATCGAGCGCGATGATGGCCTCGTCATATTTGTCTGACAGATAATGCACATATGCCGTCATCAACTGGGCTTTTGTTGCCCAGATGGAATAAGGGTGCTGCCGGTCAACCTCGTCGAATGCCGTGGCGGCTTCTGAATATTCCTTTTGTTCGAAGAGATCCATGGCTTCGTTATAGAGCTCTTCAACGGGACGCTCGACATATGGCGCCGGCTCATCATTGGACGAGCAGGCAGCAAGAAGCGTCATGGCTGCGGCGGCCAAGATGATTCCCCGAAAGGAACGCCGCAGGGCATCAGTTGATACAGACATTGGGACTCCGACTATTACCAATCTGGGGACAGGTTATAGCACCCAAAAAGGGAGGGAACCAAGGGGCAAAGAGGGGCAGATCATGCTTTCCGGCAGTAGAGGGGCAAATGGCAATAAAAAAGTCCGCCAAAAGCGGACTTCTTAAACCCAAGAAGATCAATATCAGGCGCTGGCGGCGATGCCGAATTCCGGCATTTTCTGCAATTTGGCGACTTCCACCAATTCCCAGTTTTCATCGTTGGAGAACAGCTCGCGCAGCAGTGCGTTGTTGATGGCATGGCCTGCGCGGCAGCCACGATAATGCCCTGCCAGCGGGGCACCGGCCAATGCCAGGTCTCCGATGCAATCCAGAACTTTATGACGAACAGCCTCGTCATCGTAGCGCAGGCCCTCGTCGTTGAGAACTTTGTCGCCGGAAATGCCAACAGCATTATCCAAGCTTGCGCCCTGGGCCAGGCCCATTTTCTGCAAAGCCTCGACTTCATGCATGAAGCCGAAGGTGCGTGCGCGGCTGATTTCGTGCCTGAAATTGTCGGACGAAACTTCCAGGAACAATTCCTGGCGGCCAATCACTTTGCTGTCAAAATCAATTGACATGGCGATGGTAAAATCAATGGCCGGGCTCAAAGTCGCGGTCGCGCCATTCACATCGACGCTGACTTCACGCTTAACGGCAACGGCCATGCGCGGCGCGTTCTGGTCCTCAATACCGGCGCATTCGATCAGGAAGACAAACGGTTCGGAACTGCCATCCATGACCGGGACTTCAGGTCCGTTCAGCTCAATCACCAGATTGTCGATGCCGCAACCGGCCAGGGCCGCCATCAAATGTTCGATCGTGCCAACGGAGACATCATGTTCGTTGGAAATTTTGGTGCACAGACGTGTATCCGTTACATTGTCAAAGCGGGCGGAGATGATACCCTTGTCGCCTTCGACGTCTGTCCGGTGGAAGGTGATGCCGCTGTTCGGTGCGGCGGGTATCAAGGCCAGCGAGACATTCTTGCCGCTATGCAGGCCGACGCCGTTGCAATGAATGGTGTTCTTGAGCGTGCGCTGGTTCAGGACCGGCAATGCGTCATCTGCCTGCATCGCTTCCGAAAACTGTCCACTGCCACTAATGCTGTCGAGCATTCTTTTCCTACCTTGCAGCTTCAGTCAGCCGCTACGCCATGATTTCTATCGGTATCTCGGAAAGCACTCTATTAAAACAAGACCACCGGATACTTTGTTCATTTCTATGAGAAGGATACGAACCCTTCTTTCATACCTATTTGTCTAGCAAGCGCTGGTAAATCTCTCAAATCAATTAGTGTTACGGAATGTTGCATGCTGTAACAAATTGAAACATTAAAAATTTCTTTTAAATTACAATTAGTTAAAAGAAAGCGCAGCCCGCCGCAAAAGCGGGCTGCGTTTCTCTGGCAATGATATCTTTCAGACGGGCCTAGTTGGCTTGTCTGCGAAGGAATGCCGGGATTTCCAACATTTCTTCATCGGCACTGCTTTGTGCCGGCTTTTCTTCCGGTTGCGGGATCGCGCTCAGGCCCGGCTCCTCGCGGAACTGGGAGACTGTTTCGGGCTTGCCACCCATATTCTCGCGACCGCTGACAAGGCCGGTCATGCGACGAAACAGGTTGGACCGCTTCGGAGCTTTCTGCTGCGCCTGATCACGACCGGCATTGGCGTAGTCAGCTTCGGCGAAAGGGTCGGGTTGCTCCCCGTCAAATTCACGGGTTTCGGCAGCCTGAACCGGGCTCGGCGGAATGAAGGCATCCCGGGTTGCAACCGGTGCCGGTCGCGGAGCAGGACGCGTATCTTCCGCGGTTGGAGCGGCCTCGGGAGCAGGGGTCGGTTCGCCGAGGTCGAACAGGGTGTTTTCCACTGTTTCGACCGGCGCGGCGGTGTCCTCTGCCACGATTTCTTCCACCGGGAAGTCTTGCGCTGCTTCCTCGTTCAATTCAGCCGCTGTATCCAGGGGGGCGGCGTCGGCCGGTTGATCGGTTTCCAGGGATGTTTCCACGTCAAGGGCAACCTCGGCAGCGGATTCCTCCTCATGCCGGCGGGTTGCGGCTTCCACGGCAGCCTGCACGACGGGAGAGGATTTTGGTTGGTTGAAGCCAACGGCGGCCGGGCGCGGCATAACGCCGACTTCAGCTTCAATGCCTGTGGCCACAACGGAAACCCGCATGGAACCGTTCAGATTCTCATCGAAAGTGGAACCGAAGATGATGTTGGCATTCTGATCCACTTCTTCACGGATGCGGTTGGCCGCTTCGTCCACTTCAAAGAGGGTCATATCCGCGCCACCGGTGATGTTGATCAGGACGCCACGGGCGCCCTTCATGGTGACATCTTCCAGCAGCGGGTTGGCGATGGCGGCTTCCGCGGCGGTGATGGCGCGGGTTTCGCCTTCCGCTTCGCCGGTACCCATCATGGCTTTGCCCATCTCGCCCATAACGGTACGGATATCGGCAAAGTCCAGGTTGATGAGACCCGGCATGATCATCAGGTCGGTCACGCCGCGCACACCGGAATGGAGAACGTCATCCGCCATTTTGAAGGCATCTGCAAAAGTGGTTTTTTCATTGGCCACCCGGAACAGATTCTGGTTTGGGATAATGATCAGCGTGTCGACGAACTGTTGCAGCTCCTCAATCCCGGCTTCCGCCAGGCGCATGCGCTGGGATCCCTCAAAATGGAACGGTTTCGTAATAACACCGACCGTCAGGATGCCGGCCTTGCGGGCGGCTTCTGCAATCACAGGGGCCGCACCGGTGCCGGTGCCGCCGCCCATGCCGGCGGTAATGAAGACCATGTTGGCACCGTCCAACTGGGCCATGACCTCTTCCAGGGCTTCTTCAGCCGCGGCGCGCCCGATTTCCGGACGTGCACCGGCACCCAGCCCCTGGGTGATGTTGGTGCCCAACTGGATCTTGCGCTCGGCACTGCTATGTTCCAGTGCCTGTGCATCCGTGTTGGCCACGAAAAATTCGACCCCTTCCAGATTGGAATGGATCATGTTGTCTACTGCGTTGCCACCGGCCCCGCCAACACCGACAACCACAATGCGTGGTTTCAGTTCGGTGATGGCCTGGGGCGTGCTCAGATTCAAAGCCATCTACGCCTCCATTAATCCCAAGTTATCATTGCCATATTCGCACCGGATGTCCATGAACTTTTGCCGGTGCAGCGCCGTTTCTAGAACGACGATTCTTTTCGGGTCAATACAACCCGAAGAAGAATTCCTAATCAGAGCCATATCAGAAGGTTTCACGGAACCAACCTCCGACTCTGGAAAGCAGGCCACCACCGGTTTTTGCGGCGGCTGCGGCCTCCATTGTTCTTGCTTCCCCGCGGTCGTCGACCGCGTAATGCAACAGGCCCGCAGCGGCGGCAAAGGCCGCGCCTCCCGTTGCTTCCGCCAAGCCGGTCACGCCCAGCGGACGGCCGATCCGGATTTGTTTATCGAGCATCTGGGTCGCCAGCTCGCGTACGCCGGTCAATTGACAGGCGCCCCCGGTCAAAACCACACGCTGGCCCGCGACGCCTGCGATGCCTGATGCATCAAGCCGGTCGCCGACCATTTCCAGTGTTTCTTCTATGCGCGGTGCAATGATGGAAACCAGGTAGCTTTTGGGAATGATGTTGGGGGCATCCTCTTCCTCACCGACCTGTGGTACTTCCAGCATCTCGCGGTCGTCTGAGCTGGCGGGCAGGGCGGACCCGTGACGGGTTTTAAGTTTCTCCGCCTCGGCCAGTGACGTGGACAGCCCACGCGCGATATCCGAGGTCACATGCTGGCCGCCCACGGGAATAGAGTCGGTATAGATCAGGTCGCCTTCGTAAAAGACTGCGATGGAGGTGGTCCCGCCGCCCATATCGACCACGATGGAGCCCAGGTCCCGTTCGTCCTCGACCAGGCTGGCTAAGCCCGCGGCATAGGGGGCCGCGACCACATTCTGGACCGCCAGATGGCACCGGTTCACGCAATAGCTGATATTCTGGACACTGGCGGCATTGCCGGTCACCAGATGCATGCGCATCACCAATTTTTGGGCATGCATGCCTGTCGGATGGTCGATGCCGGTGGCATCATCCACGTCAAACCCAAGGGGAATCGCATGCAGAAGGGTACGGTCGCGCAAGTCGGCCGCCTGGCGTCCGTCATTGAGCATGCGGCGGACATCGGCCTCGCGGATTGCACCGCCGCCGATGGTCAGTTCCCGCCGGATGATCTGGCTGACCGGCTGACCGCCCGCCAGGCTGACGGTCACCGCATTGATGGTGGTGCCGGCCATCTGTTCGGCCGAATGCACGGCGGCGAGGATCGACTGGTAGGCAGATTCCATGTCGACGATCACACCGTTTTTGACGCCCGCACTGGCCTGGTGGCTCATACCGGTCACGCGGAGCTGGCCGCCGCCCGATACCTCACCAATGAAACAGCAGATCTTGGAACTGCCGATATCTAGTGCTGCTATGCTTCTTTGTGTTGCCACTCTTTTGTTTTCCCACTTAACCGGCATTGCGCATCCTGCCCTTCGCGCAATGCCGGGAAATTAAGTATCCTCTTCTGGTGCCATTAGTCTTTGTGCCCCGACATCGGTCATCCGGATCACAAGCCGATCCGGTTGGCGCATGTCGATGGCGCGGATTTCACGGTTTAACAATTCATGTTCCTTGATCAGGACCGATAGCCGTTTCCAAGCGGCATGGGGGTCTTGTTCCGGGAGCCTGACGGAAACATCATTTTCAAGCTGGATGTTCCAGCGGCGGTTACCGACCCACACCGCACCAACCACTTGCTTTTCCAGCTGCGGGGCCTGTGCGAGCACCTGCAACAGTTGGGCGGTATGTTTCGGGGCATCGTCACCGGTAATGACCTTCAGGTCCGGGAACAGTTTCACATCTCGCTGGCTGATCAGGGCCCCTTCCAGATCCACCAGGAAATACTGATCATGCTTTTGCCAGATGGCCGCTGGTTTTCGTTCTTCCACCTGGACGACAATTCTGTCCGGCATGCGGCGTTCAACGGTAGCCGTTCGGACCCAGCCCAGCGCCTCGATATCCCGCCGGGCGGTTTCGGGGTCAAAATCCAGGATGGAATCGCCAATCTGGACATTGAGCGCGCGCAAGATGGCCTTGCGGCTGGTGCGCTGCCGATTGACCACATAGACCTCGCGAATGAACAGGCCGGAATCGATACTGGCCTCATGCAGGCCGTCCATTGTGTCATTCCAGGTTTCCGAAATGATACCGCTGGTCCAGAGCCAGGCTGATCCGCCGACAGTCAGGCCGAACAGAAGGCTCATGGATGCGCCGATCATCAGAGGCTTGCGCCATTTTGGCTGATTCCGGCGGCGGACCTGCTTGCGGCCTTTCGCGGCCCCTGCGGCAGTTTTCCGGGGGCCACCTTTTTTCGCAGACGCCTTGGATTTGGTGCGTGAGAATTTATCGGTCAGCCATCGCATTGGGCATTCTCCACCATCCATTTCATCAGATCCGGGAAGGAAATCCCCTTGTAGGCCGCCTGTTCAGGGACCAATGACAAAGGCGTCATGCCCGGCTGGGTGTTCACTTCCAGGATGATCAGGCGGTCCTTTGCCGCGTCATAGCGGAAGTCGGCCCGGCTGACACCGCGACATCCCAGGATCCGGTGCGCGCGCAACGCATAGTCCTGACAGCGTTTCGCCACATCGTCCGGGATCGGCGCCGGGCAGAGATGGGTTGTCTTGCCGTCGGTATATTTGGCCTCATAGCTGTAGAAACCCTCAAGCGGACGCAGCTCTGTCACTGCCAGCGCCTTGTCACCCATGACCGCGGTGGTCAATTCCAGGCCGGGAATGAACTCTTCTACAAGGGCGTCACCCAGGGTCCAACTGCTGTAATCGGGGCCGTTATCACCTTCCTGCACGATATAGACACCGACCGAAGAGCCTTCGCGCGCCGGTTTGACCACATAGGGGCGAGGCATGGGATCGCCGCGACCCAGATCCTCGGGCTTAACGATCATGCCCTCGGCCGTAGGGATGCCGGCCGCACGGAACAGACGCAGTGCCATGGGTTTATCCATGGCCACGGCGGAAGCCAGCAGGCCGGAATGGGTATAGGGGATCTGCAGCAAATCCAAGACCGCCTGAATCGTGCCATCTTCACCGTAACGGCCGTGCAGGGCGTTGAAGACCACATCCGGCTTCGGGTCGAGCGCTTCCAGCGTTTCCTTCAGATCACGGGTTAGGTCGATCCTGGTGACCTCATAGCCTTTTTCCTCCAAGCCCTTGGCGCAGGCCTCGCCGGATACCAGGGAAACCTCACGTTCCTCGGACCAGCCGCCCAGGATGACAGCAACATGTTTGGTCATTGGCTGGCCTCCCCGATCCGTTTGATTTCCCACTGCAACTCAACACCGCTTTTGGCTTTGACGCGGGTGCGGACCTCTTCACCCAATCCTTCCAGATCGGCGGCGGTGGCGTTACCGGTATTGATCATGAAATTGCAATGCATCTCCGACATTTGTGCACCGCCCACCATCAGTCCCCGGCAACCGGCATCATCAATCAGCTGCCAGGATTTATGACCTTCCGGATTCTTGAAGGTTGAGCCGCCGGTCTGGCTGCGGATCGGCTGGCTTTCCGAACGGCTTTTCTGGATTTCTTCCATTCGGGTCAGGATCTGGTCCTTGTCACCGTGCTGGGTGCGGAAACTGGCTTTCACAAAGATCCAGTCGGCGGGAATGCTGCTTTTGCGATAGGAAAAGCCCATGTCAGCGGCACTCAGTTCATGCATTTCCCCGGACGGGTCCAGGGCAAAGGCGGTTTCCAGTACATCCTTGGTTTCGGCGCCATAGGCACCTGCATTCATACGAAGTGCACCGCCGATCGTGCCCGGAATGCCGCTCAGAAATTCCAGGCCTGCGCGGCCTTCCTTGGCTGCGGTCTTGGCGACATTGAGATCGAGGGCCGCCGCACCGGCGGTTACCACATCACCATCCACGGTGATCCGGGCGAAATCGCCACCCATCTTGATCACCACGCCGCGCACGCCGCCGTCACGTACCAGTAGGTTCGAGCCGACGCCAATGACGGTGACGGGGATGTCAGTGGGCCTGTTGCGCAAAAAATTCTGCAAATCCTCAAGATCGGCAGGCTTAAACAGAATATCTGCCGGTCCACCGACACGGAACCAGGTGACCTTGGAAAGGGGCGCTGCTTCCGCATAGCGGCCGCGCACCTTCGGTAGGCGTTCAATCAGGCGGGCATTGTCATTCTGTTTTAGGGCGGCCATCAGGATGCGTCTCCTCCCTTGGCGAGCTCTTCCAGCTGCTGGGGCAGGGCATGGGCCCAATTGGTGATGGTGCCGGCACCCAGAAAGACCACAAGGTCGCCTTCTTCCGTCATGTCGCGGATCATTTCCGGCAGGTCGTCTTCGGACTGAAGCGCAAAGGCATTCCGGTGCCCACGGGTTTTCAACCCCTGAACCAAAGTATCCCGGTTGATCCCCTCGATCGGCTTTTCACCGGCTTCATAGACATTTGCGACAATCACGGAATCCGCGTCATTGAAGCAGGCGCAAAACTCTTCGAACAGACTCATTAGCCGGGTATAGCGGTGCGGCTGGACCACGGCGACCACATTGCGCCGGGTGGCAGCGCGGGCCGCCTTCAAAACGGCGGTGATCTCAACCGGGTGATGGCCATAATCATCGATGATGGTGACCCCGTTCACTTCTCCGGTTTTGGTGAAGCGGCGTTTAACCCCGCCGAAGCTGGCCAGGCCTTTGGCAATTTGCTCATCACTCAGGCCCATTTCGATGGCTACCACGATCGCGGCCAGGCTGTTTTGAACATTATGGTCACCATGCATCGGCAGATGCAGGCCCTTGAACTCGCGGGGCGCTTCGCCGCGAACAGAAGCGGTCACATCGAATGTTACACCGGAGGGATCAGATTGCAGATTGGTGGCGCGAACATCCGCCTGCGGGCTGAAACCATAAGAAATCAGGCGTCGGTCGGATATTTTGCCAATCAAGGCCTGGACCTCCGGATGGTCGATGCACAAAGCGGCAAACCCGTAGAAGGGAATATTCTGGACATAGGTCTGGAAGGCCTGGCGCAAGGTGTCGAAGGAGCCATAGAAATCCAGATGCTCTGGATCAATATTGGTCACAACCGTAATCGTGGCCGGCAGTTTGATGAAGGAACCATCTGATTCATCGGCCTCCACCACCATCCAGTCACCCTGGCCAAGACGCGCATTTGTGCCATAGGTATTGATGATGCCGCCATTGATCACGGTCGGATCCATTTCTGCGGTTTCAAACATCTGGGCGATCAGTGAAGTGGTGGTGGTTTTGCCATGGGTGCCGCCTACGGCGACCGACCATTTCAAGCGCATCAACTCAGCGAGCATTTCAGCGCGGCGCACGACCGGGATCAGGCTTTCCCGGGCGGCAACCAACTCCGGATTATCCTGGCGGATGGCGGTGGACACCACGACAACGGCCGCCCCTTCCACATTGGCAGCCTCATGGCCGACGATCACCTCGATGCCCAGTCCGCGCAGACGTTTCACATTGGCATTGTCACTCATGTCGGAACCGCTGACCTTATGGCCGAGCGTATGCAGAACCTCTGCGATCCCGGACATGCCAATGCCGCCGATCCCAACAAAATGAATACGTCCAATGGTAAGGGGCATCTGCATCATGCGGCTTCTTTCACTTTGTTACTGTCATGGCTGTCGGGGCCATGGCCGTTGCTCTTCAATAGGCTTTCCACCAGATCTGCCAACTGCCGTGTGGCATCGGGCATGGCCAGGCGCTTGGCGGCCTGGGCGGCATTGGCCAGGGTATGGGGCGTGCCCAACAGCTGGTTCAATCGGTTGGAAAGGGTTTCGACGGTCAGATCCGCCTGCGGGATCATCCAGGCACCGGCCGCATCGCACAGCCGTGCGGCATTGGCCGCTTGATGGTCATCAACCGCATAGGGGTAGGGGACCAGGATTGCAGGGCGCCCTGCTGTGGTTAACTCGGCCATGGTGGAGGCACCGGCCCGGCAAATCACAAGATGGCTTTTGGCTAACTGATCCGGCATATCATCCAGGAAGGATTTCAGGTCGGCCTGGATCCCAAGATCGCGGTAGCGCTGAGTGACCTCATCCAACTGTTCCTGGCGAACCTGCTGCGTGATCCGGATACGGCTCCTCAGCTCCGGCGGCAGGCTGCCAACCGCCAGAGGAATGGTTTCACCAAAAATGGCTGCACCCTGGCTGCCGCCGGTGACCAGGATATGAATCGGCTGATCCTGTTCAGGGCGCAGATAGGGTGTTTTTTCAATGCCGGCAATCTCCGGCCGGATCGGATTGCCGGTCCAGATGGTTTTGGACTGATCGGCCCCGCGCAAGGCGGAGGTATATTCGAAAGAGGTCGCGATCCGATCCACTCGCGGTGCCAGCAGTCGGTTGGCCCGCCCCAAAACGGCGTTCTGTTCGTGAATGACCGTCCGCTGGCCCAGCAATGTTGCCGCATACATGGTCGGAACGGACGGGTAACCGCCAAAGCCGACGACAGCATCGGGGCGCAACTGCTTTAGGAGCTTGCGGGCCTGGAAGAAACCGATACCCAGTTTGGCAATGGATTTCACAATGCCAAGCTTGCCACGGCCGGAGACGCCGGCGGCACTGATAATATGGGTTTCCAGGTTGCCTAACGGTCCCTGATAGGCACCGCCCCTGGTATCGGTGATCAGGATCAGTCTGTGGCCACGGCCCTGCATCTCTTCCGCGAGGGCCTGGGCCGGGAAAACATGCCCGCCGGTGCCGCCGGTCGCCAGTGCGATTAATTTGCTCATCGTTGGCCTCCCGGTCTGGTGCGGGTGATGGCCAACAACATCCCCATGCCAAGCGCCAACGCGATCAGGGAGGAACCGCCATAAGAAAGAAACGGCAGGGTCATGCCCTTGGTCGGGATAAGGTTTAGGGTTGATGCCATATTGACCAGGGCCTGTAATCCGAATTGCACCAAAAGGCCTGTCGCGGCCAGGACAACGAACAGATCATTGCGGTTAAGAACCCGGGCAAAGCCGCGTAAGACAACAAAGGCATAGATGCCGACAATCAACAGGCAGAAAAGCAGGCCGAATTCTTCGCCGGCCACTGCCAGGATGAAATCCGCATGGCCATCAGGAAGGCTGTTTTTGACAACGCCCTCGCCGGGGCCCGTTCCCATGATGCCGCCATTTTGAAAGGCTTCCATGGCCTGTTCGACCTGATAGTTATCGCCGGACGCCGGATCCAGGAACCGGTCGATGCGGCTTTGCACATGAGGGAAGACAAAATAGGCACTGATCAGGCCTAGAACACTGATGATGGCCAGAACGATCACCAGCACCATTGGCAGCCCGGCCAGGAAAAACTGGGTGAACCAGATGGCGGAAAGCACGAAGGCCTGGCCAACATCGGGCTGTAACAACAACAGGGTGAGCAAGACCATGTAAAGGCCGCCCGCCATGGTGTAGCCGGGAATATCCTCTCCCAGGCGGCTGGCACTGAAAAACGTGGCCGCAACAACGGCAAAGGCCGGTTTGGCTAATTCAGAAGGCTGGATGGTAACCCCGCCGACCGAGATCCAACGGGTGGCCCCCTTGATCTCCGCACCAAAGGCCAAAGTGGCCAACAGCAAAAGCACGGTGATGCCCAACAGACCGATGGCAAGCCGGCGGATATTCCTCAGATTCAGCAAGGAGACAGAGACCATGATCACCAGGGCCGGTACAATCAATGTCGCTTGTTTACGCACGAATAAGAGCGGGTCCGCACCGATCCGTTCCGCAACGCTGGGGCTGGCGAACAGCGTGAGCATGACGCCGAAGCCGGCCAGGGTCACGATGGCCATCAATGTCCAGCGATCGACCTCCCACCACCAGCGGCCCAGGATCGATGTGTCATTGCGCGCGATATTGATCATGATCCGATCCCTTCAACGAGCATTTGCCGGTTCTGGCAGGGCAGTTTGCGTACCAGATCACAGAAAAACGCGCCTCGGTCTTCAAAACTGGCAAACTGATCAAAGGAGGCACAGGCGGGCGAGAGCAGGACAACCGCGCCGCGTTCGCCATTTTCACGCGCCATTTCATGGGCGGCGTTCAAGGCGGTATCCAGGGTACCGCACTGGCTGACGGTGATATGGGGCGACAGGCTTGCACCCATATTTTTCGCCCCTTCACCGATCAGAAAGGCATGACGCACATTCTTGAGGTGCGGGGTCAGAATGTCATAGCCGCCGTCCTTTTCCTGGCCACCGGCAATCCAATAGATTGCGGGATAACAGGAAAGAGCCTTGGCGGCGGCCTCGGCATTGGTGGCCTTGCTGTCATTGACATAGGCGACCCGGTCCAGGATGGCGATCATCTGCTGGCGGTGCGGCAGGCCCGGGAAATCGAGAATGGCATCAGTCGCCTGACGCGCGGAGACGCCATACAGGCGCGCCACCGCATAGGCCGCCGCCATATTTTGCCAGTTATGGCTGCCGGGCATGGTCGTGACGGTGGATAGGTCCAGCACATGTTTGGTATCACCGTCCAAATCATCAATCAGTTTTTCGCCGTCCACATAGACCCCGCCTGCGACGGTATGATGGCAGGAAATCGGCACCACACGGCGCTGTCCCAGGGTCAGGGCCTCCGCCACACCGGCGCAACGGTCGTCATCAACACTGATTACAGCGATATCGCCGGGACCCTGGCCGTCGAAAATGCGGGCCTTGGCCGCAACATAACCGTCCATGCCGCCATGGCGGGGCAGATGATCGGGCGTGATGTTCAGCAGAACAGCGATTTTGAAATGGATCGGGGATAATTCCAACTGATAGGAAGACATTTCGATCACGTAAGCACCATCGGCGTCTAGGCGTTTCAGGTCGGTCGCGGGAACGCCCAGGTTGCCGCCGACTTCAGCATTTTTTCCTGCCCGATGCAGGATATGGCCGATGAGGGCGGTGGTGGTGGATTTCCCGTTGGTGCCGGTAATGCCGATATAGTTTGCTTTCGGTGCATAGCCTGCCAGCAGAGCGACCTCACCAATGATCGGCACGCCGGCTGCTTTGGCAGCGGCGGCCACCGGGTGGGGCGCGGGATGGGTATGGGGGATGCCGGGGCTCAGAACCAGTGCTTCTACATCGTCAAAGGCACCAGCCTGAGCCAGAGGGGTGACAGTGGCCCCCAAGGTTTGCGCGCGGTCCCTGGAATGCTCATTGTCGTCCCAGGCCAGAACCTCTGCGCCATCTTTCAACAAAGCATGCACGGCTCCAAGGCCTGCGCGTCCCAGGCCCATCACGGCGATTTTCTTATCTTTATATGTCCGGGCGGCCTGCATAATCGCTTACCTCAGCTTCAAGGTGGCCAGCCCGATTAGGGCCAGGATGGTGGCGATGATCCAGAAACGGATGACGATGGTCGGCTCTTTCCAGCCTTTCTTTTCAAAATGATGGTGCAGCGGTGCCATGGCAAAAACCCGTTTGCCGGTGGTCTTGAACGAAACCACCTGAACAATCACGGAAACCGTTTCCAACACAAACAGCCCGCCGATGATCGCCAGCACGATCTCATGTTTGGTGACGATGGAAATGGCACCCAGCGCACCGCCCATGGACAGCGATCCGGTATCGCCCATGAACACCATGGCCGGTGGCGCATTGAACCACAGGAAGCCCAGGCCCGCACCAACAAGCGCCCCGCAGAAAACCGTGAGTTCACCAGCGCCCGGAACATAGTGGAGCTGCAGATATCCAGAATAGATGCTGTTGCCCACCAGATAGGAAATCAATGCAAAACAGGTGGCGGCGATCATCACCGGCACGATGGCCAGGCCGTCCAGCCCGTCTGTCAGGTTGACCGAATTGGAGGCACCGACCATGACAAAAATGGCGAAAGGCACGAAGAACCAGCCCAAATTGACCAGCAGATCCTTGAAGAAAGGCAGCGCCAGACCGGTTGCCATGGGATCCTGGGTGATCTGGCTGTACCAGATGGCGGCTGTCCCGCCGATGGCGATCTGGGAGATCAGCTTCATCTTGCCGGGCAGGCCTTTGGAATTTTTCTTGGTGAGCTTCAGATAGTCGTCGACAAAGCCGATGGTGCCAAAACCCATGGTGACCAGCAGGACAATCCAGACATAACCATTACGCAAATCCGCCCAGAGCAGGGTGGAGATGCTGACAGCCAACAGGATCAGGAATCCGCCCATGGTCGGGGTCCCGGCCTTCACCAGATGACCTTCGGGAACATCCTCACGCACGTTCGAGGCACCGCATTGCTTGGCTTTCAACCAATTGATCACTTTCGGGCCCAGGATGAAGCTGATGACCAGCGCAGTCATCACGGAACCGCCGGTGCGAAAGGTCAGATACCGGAACAGGTTCAGGAAACCATAATCATCAACAAGCGGGGTGAGCAGGTTATACAGCATCGGCTGTGTCCTTCTTCTTATTCTTGCCGGTCTCGTTCAGCGCGAGCAGCGCCTGGACGATCGGGGCCATGTTTGTGCCAAGCGATCCTTTGATCATGACGACATCGCCATGACGGATCGCGCGGAGAACGGTATTGATGATCTCTGTGCTGCGTTCCGCATAGGCGGCACGCCTGGTTTTGGGCAGGGCGTCACGCAAATGGGCCATGACCGGGCCGACCGTATAGACCCGATCAATCTTGTCTGCAGCCAGGTCGCGTGCGAGGCCTGCATGCAATTCGGCGGCCGCTTCGCCCAGTTCCAGCATGTCGCCCAGGATCGCGATACGGCGACCACCGTCGCCGGTATGACTTTCGCCCAGCACCTTGAAGGCCGCTTTCATGGCGGCCGGGCTGGCATTGTAGCTTTCGTCGATCAGGGTGAAACTGCCCCCTTTTGGCAACGTCACTTGCGCGCGGGCGCCCCGGCCTTTGCTCGGCTTCAATTCGATCAACGCATCGGCGGCCTGCTGGACGGAAAGCCCGAACCGTTCGGCCACACCCAGCACGATCAGGCTGTTGACCGCCCAATGACGGCCGGGCATGGCGAGGTCATATTTGTAGCTGTCCGAGCCGATAACCGCCTCGACATGGCTTTTTTCCGTGTTGGCTTCGAAATCAGCCAGCCGGATATCCGCCTCCCAATGTGCGCCGAAACCGAGGATGCTTTTTTCCGACACGCCATCACAAAGCGCCTGTGAGCGGAGATAATGAAAGAGCGGGTGATCACGCGGCAGCAGGACCGTTCCTTTTTTGCCCAACCCCTGGAAGATCTCTGCCTTGGCATCGGCAATGTCATGCACGCTGTCAAAAAACTCGAGATGAACCGCCTGAACCGTGGTGATGACGGCGATATGCGGACGCGCCAGTTCGCTTAAGGGAGCGATCTCTCCCGGATGGTTCATCCCCATTTCCAGGACCGCGAATTCGGTATCCTTCGGCATGCGCGCCATGGTCAGCGGCAAGCCGATATCATTATTCAGATTGCCGAGGGTCGCATGGGTGCGTCCAAAGGACGACAGGGCCTTGGCCAGGCTTTCCTTGGTGCCGGTCTTTCCGACACTGCCGGTCACGGCAATGACTCGCGCCTTTGTCCGTTTGCGTGCGGCAGCGGCCAGATCTACGAGGCCTTTCAGGGTATCCTTGACCACCAGCAGGGGCAGGGGCGCTTTTTTCAGCTTTTTCGCATGCGCCTTATCCACCATGGCCGCGGCCGCACCAGCCTTGGCGGCGGCTTTCAGATAGTCATGGCCGTCATGGTTGGGGCCGACGATGGCAACGAACAGATCGCCTTTGGTAATCGACCGGCTGTCAATGCTGACACCGCCAGCTTTCCAGCGGGCGGTGCTTTTGCCATTCGTTGCCTTTTCTGCCTTTTTCGCGGTCCAGAGGCTCGTCATCCGCCACCTCCTTGCAAATCAGCGATGGCGGCACGTGCCACGTCGGCATCGTCAAAGGGCAGTATTTTGTCTCCAACGGTTTGGCCCTGCTCGTGGCCCTTCCCGGCAATGACCAGCACATCGCCCGGTTCCAACCCGGCGATAGCCTGATGAATCGCCTGGGCGCGGTCACCGATATTCAGGGCATCGGGGCAGGCCGGCATCACATCGGCCCGGATCGCGGCAGGATCTTCTGTACGCGGGTTGTCGTCGGTCAGGATCTGCATGTCGGCCAATTCGGCTGCGACGGCCCCCATCAGGGGGCGTTTGCCACGGTCGCGGTCGCCGCCGCAGCCAAAAACCGCATGCAGACGATTGCCGACATGGGGGCGCAGCGCCTTCAAAACTGTCGCCAGCGCATCCGGCGTATGGGCGTAATCCACGTAAATGGAGGCGCCATTTTTCAGTCGGCCGACCCGTTCCATCCGGCCACGCACGCCGGAAAGCTGGCTTAGATGACTGACCGCATGTTTCGGGTTTTCCCCACAGCCGATCAACAGGCCCAGCGAACAGAGCGCATTTTCCACCTGGAAGGTGCCGGGGATTGGGAAATCCACTGTGAAACGTTCACCCATCACATCCAGTTCCAGGTCGAACCCATCGGTGCGGTGGTCCATTTTGATGCAACGGATCTGGCCGTTGGTCAGGCCGTAGGCAATCACGCGTTGCTTGCGTTCGGCGGCAATATTGCTGATCTGGTCAAACTCGGCGGCGGCGCTGTTGACCACGGCGGTGCCGCCGCTGGCCAGCAATTCTTCAAACAGGCGTAGCTTGGCGGCCCGGTAAATTTCCATGGACCCATGATAATCCAGGTGGTCCTGGGTCAGGTTGGTGAAGGCGGCAGCGGCGAATTTCGCGCCATCCAACCGGTACATATCCAGCCCGTGGCTGGAAGCCTCCATGGCTACATGATCGATGCCCTTGGCTTTCATCGCCCCCAATTCACGGTGCAGATCGACCGGATCCGGTGTGGTCAGGCCCGACCCACCGTCGGATCCCGCATAGCGGATGCCAAGTGTGCCGATGCTGGCGGCATTGATCTTCATGGCTTGCCAGAGCTGGCGGGTGAAGTCGGCGACAGATGTTTTGCCGTTGGTTCCGGTGACAGCAACCATGGTTTCAGGCTGAGGCGCGTAAAATTCAGCCGCCAGCAAGGCGAGCCTGCGGCGTGGGTTCGAATCATGGAACAAAGCGACATCGGGGCCGACATCTTCTTGTGTAACACTGGGCGGCGCCAAAACAGCCCGTGCGCCGGCCTTGATTGCGTCAGGGATGAAACGCGCGCCATCCGCCACAGTGCCCGGGATCGCAGCAAACAGATAGCCAGGCTGTACCTGGCGGCTGTCTGCGGTCAGCCCGGTCAGGGGGACATTATTTATGATCTTTTGCGCGTTCATTTCTCTTTTCTGTCTTTCCGGGCCTCTTAGAAGGAGGCCAGTGTTTTGCCCTGATTGGGCAATTTGATGGCAAGGGCCTGACGAATTTCAGGCGATTCCGGATCCTGGGGCGGAATGCCGAGCATCGGGGCCATTTGCTTAATCACTTGCGAGACAGCCGGGGCGGCAACCCAGCCGCCGGTGGCATAACCAAAGGTTTTCTTTGTCCCGCGCGGTTCGTCGAGATTGACATACACCACATAGCGCGGCGCGTTCATTGGGAAGGCGGCGACATAGGATGAAATAAGATCTTTTTTGCGATAGGTGCCGCGTGCGCCAACTTTCTCTGCGGTACCTGTCTTGCCCCCCACCAGATAGCCCTTGGCATTGGATGCCTTGCCGGATCCTTCGATATTGTTCAGACGCATCAGTTTCCGTATGGCATTCGAAGTGCTTTCAGAAATGATCCGTTCGCCATTTCTGTCTGTATCGGATCGCACCAGCGTGGGCTGGTAAAAAGTGCCGCCGTTAACCATTGCAGAAACACCGCTGACCAGTTGAATAGGACTCACCGCCAGACCATGGCCATAGGAAATGGTCATGGTGTTGACCGGCCGCCAAACCTTCGGATACAGCGGTTGCCCGACTTCCGGCAGTTCGATCGAAGAAGGCGTGAGGAAACCCAGTTTTGCGAGAAACTCCCGTTGGCTGGCTGTGCCAAGTTCGTTCGCTATCCGCGCAGAACCGATGTTGGAGGAGTAGATAAAGATCTCGGAGACCGAAAGCCAGCGATTTTTGGCATGATAGTCCCGAATTGCAAAGCGTCCCACACGCAATGGTTTGGTTGCATCAAACTGGCTAGACAATTTGGCGGTACCGGTGTCCAAAGCGACTGCCGTATTAAAGATTTTGAAGGTCGATCCGAGCTCGTAAACACCCAAGGTCGCGCGGTTGAAGCGCGAATCATCTGTCGCTTTACCAGCGTCGTTTGGATCAAAATCCGGCAACGAGACCATGGACAGGATTTCGCCGTTATTAACATCCATGATGATGCCGGTCGCGCCGATGGCGTCAAACTCTGTGACCGCTGCCTGCAATTCCTGGCGCATGATATGCTGCAGGCGGACATCAACGCTGAGCTTTAACGGCTGGGTACTGCTGCGTAGGGTCTGATCGAGTTTTTTCTCAATGCCGGCAAGGCCATTATTGTCAATGCTGGTGAAGCCGAGCACATGGGACATTAGGTTGCCCTGGGGGTATACACGGGTTTCCTGAGTGCGGAAATCCAGTCCCGGAATGCCAAGCCGGTTCACTTCCCATTGCTGATAAGGTGTCAGTTTCCGGTGCAGCCAGACAAAGCGGCTGTCCGAAGAAAGCTTGCGTGCGATATCGGCGGCGGAAAGATCCGGCAGAACAGCGGCCAGTTTGCTGGCCGCTTCCTGAATATCCATGATTTTTTTTGGATCCGCCGACAGGCCAACCGTTTTCAAGGCGGTCGCCACAAGCGTGCCGTTGCGATCAACAATATCGGCCCGTTCCTTCTTGACCGTACTGGCACTCACCGCGTGGGTCACGCGTGGTTCACTTGGATTGTTGAAGGCGGTCACGTCAATCAGGCGAATCCCGACGACCGCAAAGGCAAGTGCCATCACAGCCCCGGTGATCAGGACGCGGGTCCGGCCGGTCTCGATGGCCTGTTTGAACAGGCCCTCTTCATGCAGCGCATGTTCTGCGGGGGTGCGGAATTCAACCGGTTCCTGCCGACGGGAGCGTGCGTTTTCCATGGATTGCAAAAGTCGTCGCATCATTGTCCCCCCTTATATGAGGCCCGGCGGGATTTTTGTTCCGGCGTGGCGATGGGCGGGATCGGCATGCCGTCCCGGGTGCGCGGGCTTTCCTTGGTATTGGTCCGGTAGGGCAGGGCATCCAGGGATGTAAACTGTTCCGCCGTGACCGGAGTCAGTTCCGGCAGTAATTCATGGGTCAGTTTCTGCAAACGGTCCGGGCGGGTAAGGTAGCTCCATTCCGCTTCCAACACATGCAGGGATTCCTGTTCCTTGAGGATCTGGCGGTTCAGTATCGCCAGTTCCTGTTCCAGCGCCTCCACCTGATAGCTGACATAAAATAGCGCGTATCCGGCGGTGGCAGCAGCCAGGCTCCAAATGGCAAAAGCGATGATCTTCATGCTGTCCCCTCCGGGTTTTTGGAGGGGGCGTCTGTGCGAACAGCCGCCCGCAGCAGCGCGGAGCGCGCGCGGGGATTTTCCTTCAGCTCGTCTTCGGCGGCCTTCATCGGCTTACGGTTGATCAGCTTGAATGAGGGGGGCTTTCCTTCATCTGCTGTGATCGGCGCATAGCGGGAAACCCCGCTGCCCCGGCTGGAGCGGTCTTTCAGGAAGTTTTTTACCCGGCGGTCTTCAAGGCTGTGGAAAGAGACCACAACCAGCCGTCCACCCGGTTTCAAGAGGTTTTCAGCGGCCTGTAGCGCGCGGTCCAGCTCACCCAATTCGTCATTGACGGCAATCCGCAAGCCCTGGAATGTGCGGGTAGCCGGATCAATGCCGTCCTTTGATTTCGGTACCAGGCGGCGGATCAGGCCAGCCAGTTGCAGGGTCGTGGCGAAAGGGGTTTCTTCCCTGTCATGGACGATCGCGCGCGCCACTTTGCGGGCAAAACGCTCTTCGCCGAATTCCTTGATGATCCGGGTCAGCTCGTCTTCGCTCCAACTGTTCACGATATCGGCGGCGCTAAGGCCATCCCGGCTCATGCGCATGTCCAGCGGACCGTCTTCCCGGAATGAAAATCCGCGATCGGCATCATCCAGCTGCGGTGAGGAGACACCGATATCGAGCACGATGCCATCCAGTTTTCCGACACCGGTGTCATCGACAATATCGGCCATGTCGCCAAAGCAGCCTTCGTGGATGGAAAAGCGGCTGGCAAAATCATCATGGAACGGTTTTGCCCGCGCGAGCGCTTCGGGATCGCGGTCGATTGCCATTAATTGGCAATCTGCGCACTCCAGAATGGCGCGGGAATAACCACCGGCACCGAAAGTGCCGTCGAGATATCGCTCGCCTGCTGTGGGGGCAAGGGTTTCCAGGACCTCACGTAACATCACCGGTTTGTGGATCTGGGTGTCACTCATTGATCCGCTCCCGGCCGTTTCAATTTCAATGTCAGGCCGCGCGCCTGATTGCGTCGGTCGGGCAGGCTGGCTTTATGGGCATCGGGCTGCCAGATCTGGAAACGGGCTGCCATGCCGACAAAGACTGCCAGGTTGCTGATACCGGCATAGTCGGCAAATTCAGCCGGCAGGACGAAACGGCCAGTGCTGTCATAGGAAACGCGCCTGGCGTTCGAGATGATGTAGCTGAGCCCCTGCTCCTCTTCAGAGAACATGGCGGCCTGTTCTTCGATGCTGTCGGCGACACGCTGCATGAAGGTTTCATCGCAGGCTTCCAGACAGTCCGCATTGGGAGAAGGGAAAATATAGAAGCTGCGGTTGCCGTTATCGGAAAGCAGGTCGCGGTAATCGGCCGGAAGGGAAACGCGCCCCTTCTGGTCCACTTTGTTTTCAAATGTCCCTGTAAACAAGGCCATCGCGACTATTTCTTCCCCGGTTTAACTGTCATGCCCGGCGGTATGCCGAACCTCTGTCCCAGTGGAGCCGGATGAAGGCAGATGCACTTCACCCCACAAATACACTACTGGGTTATTATGGGATATCATGGGAAAGCTAGGTCGGTCAATGGGAACGACAGTAACGTGAGTATGGATTTACTGCTGTTCAAGTAGTCTTGGGCAGTAATTTGAGTAAAGACGGTGGGGCTGGCTAAAAACATGGCTTTTCTAACCAGTTGTTATTGGATAATGATTTTATGGATATTTATTTTGTTCACATTTTGTTCAAGTAAAAGATAAGTTGAAGATCGTCATTTTCAGAAACTGAAAAATCTTCTGGAATGGGAAATTATGGGAAACAGGTTGGCTTGAGGTGAATTGCGGGAAATCGTGGGATTATGGTGAATTAATAAACGGCACGCGCTTTGCTTTGCCTTTACAACGGGTTAATATGATCTCCATCCAGAAGGGATTGAAAGCACATGGCCAGAATGCCCGGATATGACAATGTCTGAACGAGTCGTAGGACCGCGCCGCATTCTTGTGGTGACCGGCAGCAGGGCCGATTATGGCCTGCTTCATTGGCCGATGCGTCTATTGCAGGATCACCCTGCCTTCCATCTACAAGTCGCCGTGACCGGCATGCATCTTTCAGATGCGCATGATGAGACCTGGAAAATCATTGAGCAGGATGGATTTCCTGTGGATGCTCGCATTGAAATGCTGATACCGGGCAAGGATAGCCCAACGGATATCTGCCAGGCGATGGCTCTGGGGATAGCCGGTTTTTCACAAGCCCTGCCTCAGCTGGATCCGGATCTGGTGGTTGTGCTCGGCGATCGGTTTGAGATTTTTGCCGCCGCCACGGCAGCCAGCATGTGTGGCTTTCCTATTGCACATCTTTGTGGCGGCGATCTGACATTGGGCGCGATCGATGATGCCATGCGCCATGCAATCACCAAGCTTTCCCACCTCCATTTTCCGAGCAACGACGAGGCGGCGGATCGGCTGATGCGCATGGGCGAACAGCCGGACCGCATTCATATGATCGGCAGCCCCGGCCTGGACCAGATCCGCCATATGGCTTTTAAGCCCCGTGATGAAGTGTTCCAGGCCATTGGACTTGCGCCGGGAAAGAAAAATCTGATGGTGACCCTGCATCCCGCCACCCTGGAGCAGGGGGACCCTCTGGGGCAGGCGCAAAATCTTCTCGAAGCCCTGGATCATTTTGGTCAGGATCTCTCTATCGTCCTGACCGGCAGTAATGCGGATACGGGCGGCCAGGCGATTTCAGGGCGGTTTTCGCACTATGCGGATGAGAGACCGAATGCCGCGTTTCGCGCCAATCTGGGTACTGACCTCTATCTCAACCTTCTGAACCAGGTGGATATGGTTGTGGGCAATTCTTCCAGCGGACTTTATGAGGTGCCAAGTTTCGGCATCGCAACCGTGAATATCGGTTCCCGGCAGGATGGCCGGTTGAAGGCCGCATCCGTGATCGACTGCGGCAGTTTGGCGGAAGAGGTTGTAGCTGCGATGGAAAAGGGGTTTCAGGCTGATTTCTCAGACGTGAAAAATCCCTATGGTGACGGCTGTTCATCGGTCCGTTTCGTCGATAGGCTGACACAAGTGGAAGATTTCACCGCCTTGATGGCGAAACAATTCTATGAAGGGCCGCTTGATGAGTGAGCTTCGGATAATCGCGGAAGCAGGCGTCAATCACGATGGTGATGTGAAAAAAGCGTTAGCACTGGTGGATACCGCTCTGACTGCTAAGGCTGATTATATCAAGTTCCAGCTTTTTGATCCTGGTCAGTTGACCAGTGCCCAGGCACCGTTGGCTCCGTATCAGCAGGCCTACGGCGCAGAAAAAGGCACCTATGGTCACGGTCAGCAGGAGATGTTGCGTGCGCTTAGTCTGACCCGGGATGAAGTGCTGGAGGTCAAAGCCTATTGCGATAGCCTCGGTATCGCATTTACGGCAACACCGTTTGATCTTGGCAATCTTGCCTTTTTGGATCGAGAGTTGGATCCGCCTTTTATAAAGATCGGCTCCGGTGATTTGACCAACGCCCCGCTTCTTCACGCGGCGGCTCGCACGGGCCGTGAGGTTATCCTGTCCACAGGCATGGGGATGCCGGATGAGGTGGCGCTGGCACTGGGTGTTCTGGCCCATGGATATTTGACGTCTGAGATTCCGGCGGCGGCGACGGATTTCAAGGCCCTTCGCGCAACCGCCGATGCGCAGCAGATCCTGTTTGAAAAAGTCACCCTGCTGCATTGTACCACCGCCTATCCGACCCCCATGGCGGAGGTGAATCTTCGAGCCCTTGAAACATTGCGTGACCAATTCGGCCTTCCGGTCGGTTATTCCGATCATACCCTTGGTGCGGATGCGGCGGTCGCGGCCGTTGCCCTTGGGGCTCGTGTCATCGAAAAACATTTCACCTTGGACAAAGGGGCCGCGGGGCCGGATCACTCGGCTTCACTGGAACCGGTGGAGCTGACGGATTTCGTCGAGCGGCTGCACGCTATGGTGCGGGCGATGGGGACAGGTGAAAAGAAGCCATCCGTAGGCGAGTTGGAAAATGTCACAGCGGCAAGGCGAAGCCTGGTTGCCGCCACTTCCATCAAACCGGGGGATGTCTTTACTGAGGAAAATCTGACGGTTAAACGGCCGTCGGGCGGCCTTTCGCCCGCGCTCTATTGGCACATCCTGGGGCGCAAGGCGACAAAATTGTATCTGCCTGACCAGATGATCGAGGAAAATATCTGATGGGCCGGGTGCTGGTAATTGGCCTGGGCAGTGCGGGGATGCGCCACGCGGAAATATTGAAAACGCAAGGACATGATGTGATCACGGTCAGCCGGCGGCCGGGTGCCGGTGATTATGCCGTGATCAGAGACGCAGTCTTGGACAGGCGACCCGGCTACACCGTGGTTGCCAGCGAAACCGCGGCGCATCTGGAACATTTGCAAGAGCTTTGGGA
This sequence comes from Aestuariispira insulae, assembly GCF_003385955.1. Lineage (GTDB taxonomy): Bacteria > Pseudomonadota > Alphaproteobacteria > UBA8366 > Aestuariispiraceae > Aestuariispira > Aestuariispira insulae. The sequence goes on along the minus strand of NZ_QRDW01000001.1, from coordinate 907,523 downwards.
GGCGGGTTTTCACGGACCTGTCCTGATGGAAAAACCGCTTTTTCGGGATTGGTCGGATGGAGCTGATCTATCCATCGGATCGGAGATCTTTGTCGGATATAATCTGCGATTTGATCCGGTGATCCGGCATCTGCAGGCGCGGCTGGCTGAATTGGAAGAACCTTTGGTTTCCGTGCGGATCGAAGTGGGACAATATCTGCCGGATTGGCGGCGCTCAAGAGATGTGAAGGAAACCTATTCCGCATCGTCCGCTGCCGGTGGTGGCGTGTTACGGGATCTCAGCCACGAACTGGATCTGGCCATGCTGTTATGCGGTCCCTGGAACAGCCTGACGGCACTCGGCGGTCGGCTTGGCGGGTTTGAGATCACCAGTGACGACAGCTGGACGATCATGGCCTCAATGAGCAATTGTCCGCAACTGTCCATCCGGATGAATTATTTTGACCGACCGGCGCGCCGGAGCATTCTGGTCAACGGAACCCATACAACGTTAGAAGCGGACCTGATCGCAGGCCGTCTTTGTGTGAATGGTGAATTAGAACATATTCACCGTGAGGATCTGCAAAGTTACAAAGACCAACTGGAAGCCTTCATGGGCGGTCCCGGTCACAACAGGCTATGTGATTTGTCGACCGGCATGGCGGTGATGGCAATGATCCGGGATGTGGAGCGGGCCGATCGGACGGGAACCTGGGTCCAGAGGGAGGGCGCGGTATGAAGCGGATTTGTACGATTTGTGCGCGCGGCGGTTCCAAGGGGGTGCCGGTTAAAAATCTGGCGCCGGTTCTGGGGCGGCCGCTGATTGCCCACACCATTGTCCAGGCGCAGGAAAGCGCCATGTTTGATGCCATTGCCGTCAGCAGTGATTCTGCGGCCATCCTGCAGGCTGCAGAGGAATATGGTGTTGAGTTGCTGATCCGCCGTCCGGATGCGTTGGCCACCGATAACTCCGCCAAATTGCCGGTGGTAAAACATTGTGTCGAGGCCGCGGAACAGAAAACCGGCATGGCTTTTGATATCATGGTGGATATGGATGTCACCTCCCCCCTGCGACTGCGCAAGGATATCACCGGTGCGGTGGCCCTGCTGGAGGACGGTGGCTGTTCCAATGTGATTACTGGTGCTGTCAGTCGCCGGTCGCCTTATTTCAATCTGGTGGAACGGGGATCGGATGATTTTGTCCACCTGTCGAAACCGTTGGAACAAGCGGTGACCCGCAGACAGGATGCGCCTCGTTGCTTTGATATGAATGCTTCGATTTACGTTTGGAAACGGGAGAGCTTTTTCCCGGAACCCAAAGTGTTTTACGAGGATACAAAACTGTTTGAAATGCCTGATGACCGGTCATTGGACATCGACAATCCCCTGGATCTGGAGATTGTCTCTTTTCTGATGGCAAGACGGATGGGACTGGAAACCGGCGTGGTTGATGTGACAAAGGAAGACTGATCTATGAAGAGCCCCTTTAAATATCCGGATATGGGTCGTTTTCAGCCGGATTTGTCGGCCTATTCCGGCGCGGTCAATAACCCTGAATGTTATTATGGCCTGCCGCAGGATATTACCTATTGCAGCAAATGCGTGATTTCCAATCAGCGGCCCAATTCCGCCGTTGAATTCAAACATAAAGCCGACAGTAAGAAAGGCACCATTCATCTGGATGAGGCCGGTGTCTGTGACGCCTGTCATGTTGCGGAACAGAAGAAGGCGGAGATTGACTGGGAGGCGCGCGAGCGTGAATTGGTCGCGCTTTGTGACAAATATCGCAGCCGCAACGGTTCATACGATTGCGTGGTGCCTGGCTCGGGCGGCAAGGACAGCTTTTATGCCTCCTACATGTTGAAATATAAATACGGCATGCATCCGCTCACCGTGACTTGGGCGCCGCATGTTTATACCGAATGGGGTTGGCGAAATTTCGAGCGTTGGATCCATAGCGGGTTCGACAATTATCTGATGACCCCGAACGGGCGAGCCCATCGATTGTTGACCCGTCTGGCAGTGGAAAATTTATTCCATCCCTTCCAGGCCTTTATTCTGGGCCAGAAGAATCTGGCACCGAAAATGTCAGTCCTACATAAGATCCCGTTGGTTTTTTATGGTGAAAATGAAGCGGAATATGGAAATCCCAAGGGCGATATGAAGGGGGCGACCCGATCAACGGATTATTTTGCCGCCGATGATTTGAGCGAAATGTATCTGGGGGGTGTTTCCGTGCCGGAACTGTTGGCCGATTTTGATATGGTCCGAAGTGATGTTGATCCTTATCTACCGGCGGACCCCAAGGGCCTGGCCGAGGTCGGGACCACCGTTCATTATCTTGGCTACTATCTGAAATGGCATCCGCAGAGTTGTTATTATTTTGCCGCCGAACATGGCGGGTTTGAAGCGTCTCCGGAACGCACGCCGGGCACCTATTCAAAATATAACTCCATCGACGACAGGATTGATGATTTCCATTATTACTGCACCTATATCAAATTCGGCATCGGCCGGGCCACCTATGACGCGGCTCAGGAAGTTCGTTCCGGCGACATTACCCGGGAAGAGGGACAGATGCTGGTCCGTAAGTTCGACGGGGAATTTCCCGAGCGCTTCGCCGAAGAGATTTTCCAGTATCTGAGCCTGCCGGAAGCAGAATTTCCCAAAGCCTCAAAACTGTTCGAGCAGCCGATCATGGACCGGTCCTATTTCGATGCCCTGACAGACCGGTTCCGGTCCCCGCATATCTGGAAACATGAAGATGGTGTGTGGAAACTGCGCCGGACCGTGTTCGATGACCTCTAGGATAAGCGGTATGTTGAGGATCATTCCCCGCCTGGATGTGAAAGCGCCGAACCTGATCAAGGGCGTTCGGCTGGAAGGTCTGCGCGTGATCGGCGATCCACAGGAATATGCGGTCAAATACTATAAGGCCGGTGCCGATGAACTGCTCTACATGGATATTGTCGCCAGCCTTTATGACCGAAACAACCTGGCAAATATCGTGGAGAAAGCGAGCCGGGATGTTTTTATCCCTATGACGGTGGGCGGCGGTGTTCGCTCGGTAGAGGATGCTAAAACCTTGCTGCGTGCGGGCGCGGATAAGGTCGCTATCAATACGGCAGCTTTGAAACGTCCGGAACTGGTCCGGGAAATGGCGGAAACTTTCGGCGCGCAATGCATGGTTTTGAGTGTCGAAGCCAAACGCAAGCCCAGCGGCGGATGGGAGGCCTATTATGACAATGGGCGTGAGCATAGCGGACGGGATGTGATTGATTGGGTCCGCCAAGGGGCGGAGTTCGGGGCTGGTGAATTGCTGATCACCTCCGTCGATCAGGAAGGAACCCGCAAAGGATATGATATCGAGCTGGTCGCGGCGGTGACGCAGGCTGTGGATCTGCCGGTCATTGCAAGCGGTGGAATGGGATCTGTATCGGATCTGACAAAATTGGTGGAACAGGCCGTTCCAGATGCGGTTTCCATGGCGGATATTCTCCATTATGAGCGGATTGGTTTGGTGGAAATGAAAGCCGAACTGAAGCAGGCGGGATTGCGGGTGCGGGAGATCGAGCCATGAACCGGAGGGTCACGATTGTTGATTACGGTTCCGGCAACCTGCTCAGTGTGCGGCGGGCATTGGAATGTTGTGCGGGCGAGGTGACACTGGCACAGACGCCGGAACAGGTGCGTCATGCGGATCGTCTGGTCCTGCCGGGGGTTGGCGCTTTTGCTCATTGTATGGCGCTTTTGCGTGGCTTGGATTTGCTGGACCCGCTGAAGGAGGTTGCAGCGCGGGGCAATCCCTTCCTTGGGATCTGTGTCGGCATGCAGATTCTGATGACCGAAGGGCATGAATTTGGCAAACATGCGGGGCTGGGCCTGATCGACGGCATGGTGGAGCCCATTCCTACCCTGGATGGCGATGGCGGGCGCCTGAAAGTGCCGCATATTGGATGGAACGCCCTGGGGGAGCCGATTGCGGGCCGTTGGGACAAGACCCTATTGGATGGCGGGCTGCGGGGTGGTTCTCAGGTGTATTTTGTTCATTCTTATGCGGCCCGGCCTGCCAACAGTGATGATCGCCTGGCGGAAACACGTTATGGAGGGCAGGCGATCTGCGCGGCCGTGGCGAAAGACAATGTGGTCGGCACACAATTCCATCCGGAAAAAAGCGCGGAAGCGGGGCTGGACCTGTTGGAACGGTTCCTTGGTTGGTAGGGTTTGGAGATGTCAATGAACCGGTCGCTGTATGATTCCAATCTGGATGTGATCAAGGAAAAAGAAGCGGATGGCCGGCGGTTGGCGGCACGTTTCCGGAATTTTCGGCCGACGGATTTCTCACTTGTGGGGGAGGCAGAAGCCGGTACTTTGAATCTGGTGCGGGCGGGTGTGCCGTTCTATCAACCCGACGCGCTGACTTCTGCGGCGGTCCAGGTGGATGAATATCTCCAATCACCGGAACGATACATGCTGGATCGGCCATCGGCCCGGCAGGATCCGGGAACCGTGCACAGCGATTTTCGCAAGGCGCTCTACGGTGCCCTGGATGGCTGGGAGCTATCTGCCGAACCGTCTTCGGATGCTGGGTATCTCGTCAGTTTCGGTGCCGGGAGTGGGATTGCCGCTTTGCTGCTGCTCGACCGGTTGGACGTGCGCAATCTGGTCTTGGTGGAAACGGATCCGGATCGTTTATGGGCCTGTCTGAATATCCTGCCATTTGACGGACTGTTTCAAAAACTGGAAGCGCGCGGCGGGACCGTCCGCATTATTCTGGAGGAAGATCCGGAGGCAGCGGCCAATTGGGCGCTTCAGGCATTGCGCGGTGTTGATCATACCCTTGTCGACGGCAGCTACATCTTCCGGGAACGGGACGGGGATGATCTGATCGACCAGGCGGGGGATCATTTCCGGGTGAACCTGACCACCTTGGCGGCATCCATGGGCTTTTTTGAAGATGAATGCCTGATGTTTGCCAACACGGTGGCCAATCTGAAACGCCATCATTTCCGGTTGATGGGGCCGTCAGCCGTCAGTCCGAAGACCATACCGGCACTGATTGTCGGCAGTGGTCCCTCCATTGATCAATCCATCGACAGCATTCAGCGTAACGCAGACAAGACGATCGTCATATCCGGCGGAACCGCCATCACGATCATGAAACGGAATGGGATTGAACCGGATTTTCACACCCAGTTCGAAAATGTCGCGATGAATGTGGATGTGCTTGAGGCGATTGAGGAAGAGGTGGGTTTGAAAAATACCATCCTGATTGCGCCAACAACAGTCGATCCGCGCATCCCGGGACTATTCAAGGAAACCATTTTCTATTTCAGGGATTCGCTCTGTCCGACCAAGCTGTTTGTGGAGATGGCGGATATGGTGCCCCTAAGCGGGCCAACGGTGACTAACCTTGCTTGCAGGGCTGGTATTTCCTTTGGGATCACCGAATTTCTGCTCTATGGCATTGACCTTGGCGGTCCTAATCCGGAGACCCATCATTCCAAGGATTCGATTTACGAATATTCGAAAAACAGGATGCTGGAAGCCACCGGCCAGACCATGCAGGAAGTGGCCTTGGCCGATCCGCAGAATATACCGGTTGCCGGCAATCGGCGGGATCGGGTTTACACCAGTCGGATCATGATCCTGGCCCGGATGTTTTTTGAAAAACTGTTTACAAGTTCAAATCATCTGAAAGTCTATAACTGTTCGGATGGGGTCCGGATTTTGGGCACGCAGCCGGTGGACCCAAAAGCGGTGAATATTACGGCGGGTCTGGTGGAAAAGGATGTGTTGAAAAAAGCGATCCTGGATGAAATGCCGGCCTATGAACCGGGCGCCATAGTTTCTGATGAGCGTATCGACGAATTTGGTGCTCGCCTGCGTGAGATTTTCGCGACCTTAAAAACCATACTAGCGCGTCATAAGGCGCGGGCGAATGCCGATGCGGATGTGGTTTTCCGTGAGATGTATGATGAGATCCGGCCCCTTCTGCAACAGGGTCAGGAAGAACTGGCTCACGGCACAGATGCGGCGGCCCGGGTTGTGGCCAATGGCACTGTGATCATGATTGTACAAACGGGGCATTTTCTATTGAGGCGTCTGGATGGGGCAAACCAGAAAACACATTTCCTGGAGATCTTTTGCGACTGTTTCATTGATGTGATCGCGCGAATGGAGGATGAATTAACCGCATTGCTGGAAAAGGCGTTGAAGTGAGAAAAACATCGCCGGCCCAAAATTGGTGATGCAGCCGGAGACAACAATGTCTATTCTTCTTTCGTAATGTTGTTATTCAGCCGGATCTCCACCCTCAATTCATGAACAGTACCATCAGCCCAGAATTTGTTGATCTTTACAGGCGTCCGGTTACCGGACCTGCCAGTTTTGTCTCTAGCCAGATAAAAAGCCTGTATGACTGGTGGCTGGAATTCCACCCAATGATGCCGGCGATGGATGCTTTTGACATTGTTGAACACCGCTCCCTGGCACCCAACCTGTTTCTCTACAAAATTCTTGAGCCAGGTAAATATCAATACCGCCTCAATGGTGAAGCCGTTGTCTCATTAACCGGGGCAAGCCAGTCCGGTCGCATTTTCAGCCTTGAAGATTCGGATGAGGAGGCACAGATCCTCGCAGATTATCTGGGGGAAGTGATATCGAGCCGGGTGCCCTGGACCTGTGGCGGATCTATGGCGCATCTGGGTAAGGATTGGATGCGCTTTGAATCCATCGACTGCCCGATGGCCGGCAAGGATGGCGTTGTTACCCATATTCTGGGATTGATGGTCAAGCTGGATAATTGACCAGGCTGTTGGTGCTTAGCTGCCGCTCTGGGTCGGGTAACCTTTTGCCTGCCAATCCAGGATGCCCCCTTCCATATGGACGATTTGTTTGAATCGGCCCTGTTGGAACAGCCCGAAATTGTCGGCGGTCCGTCGACCGCTACGGCAATGGAAGATACCGACTTTGGCCGGATCATGGGGGATGAGGGCCGGGTCGAAAGCGGAAAGCGGTACCAGAGTGGCCCCCGGAATATTCATGCTATCCCACTCATTGCTCTCGCGGACATCAATCAGGACGGCTTCCCCGTTGTCGAGCAGGGACTTTGCCTCATCAACATTGATGCCATTTACAATTACGTCACTCATCACCCAGATTTCCCAACTCAGTTATTTTCTGTTTTCAAAGGGTTGCGATGGCCTGATCCAAGTCCCGGATCAGATCGTCGGCATTCTCCAGCCCGACCGACAGGCGCAGCATGCCGTCCGTGATCCCCATTTCAGCGCGCTCCTCGTCACTCAGGCGCTGGTGCGTGGTGGTGGCGGGATGGGTGGCCAGGGTTTTTGAATCCCCTAGATTATTGGAGATGGTTGCGACTTTGAGCGCGTTTAGGAATTTGAACGCTTTGTCCTTGCCGCCCTTCAGATCAAAAGTGACCATAGAGCCGCCCAGGCGCATCTGCTTGCGGGCAAGTTCCACCTGCGGATGACTTTCTAAATGGGGGTAAAGCACCTTTTCAAAAGCGTCATTGCCCTCGAAATACTTGGCGATTTTCAAGGCCGTCTCACATTGGCGTTCGATCCGGAGCGGCAGGGTCTCGAGCCCCTTTAACAGGATCCAGGCATTGAACGGGCTCAACGACGGACCGGTATGGCGGATGAAGGGGGTGACCTTCTCCTTGCAATATTCCTGGGTGCCCAAGATTGCCCCGCCCATACAGCGGCCCTGGCCGTCAATATGTTTGGTCGCGGAATAAATCACCACATCCGCGCCCAGTTCCAGCGGCTTTTGGTTGCCCGGTGTAGCAAAGACATTGTCGACCACTACGGTCGCGCCGGCCTTGTGGGCAAGTTCGGCCACAGCCGGCAAGTCGATGATTTCCAGGGTCGGGTTTGAAGGGGTTTCCAAAAACACCGCCTGGGTCGGTTTGGATAGGGCCGCTTCCCACTGGGCGAGGTCGGTACCGTCGACAAATTCGGATTCAACTCCATAGCGCGGCAGGATTTCATTGATGATATATTGGCAGGACCCGAACAGCGCCTTGGAGGCGACCACCCGGTCCCCGGCTTTCAACAGGGCGATCAGCGCATTATAAACAGCCGACATGCCGCTGGATGTGGTGACACAGGCTTCCGCCCCTTCCAGAAGGCGCAGGCGCTCTTGCAGGGTGGTTACGGTCGGGTTGGCATAGCGGCTGTAGACATAGCGCGCGCCGTCGGTCTTGAAAGCATGCTCGGCTTCCTCGGCAGAGGAATAGACATAACCGGAGGTCATATAAATCGCCTCTGCGGTTTCCATGTGCTGTGACCGTTCCAGGCCGCCCTGGATCAATGCTGTTTCCGGATGCCAATCGGCGAAATCTTTACTCATAACCTGAATCCTCAGCCGGGACTTTTCCCCATGAAATAACTGTCTCGTACAATAAAACGAACAAATGTTCTGTCAATCAAAAATGTTCCGTTGCAAGAATTGTCCAACCTGTGCCATAAAGAGCGGAAAATGGTGTCAGACCTTGATGATTGGGATAGTTTAACATGGTTGATGGCGGAGAAATGCCGAAAATCGGGCGCAAGGTCTTGCGTCTACGCCAGGCCTATAAGATGAGCCTGGACGATCTTGCGGCAAAATCGGGTGTATCGAAATCCGTGCTTTCCCAGATCGAGCGGGACCAGAATAACCCGACTCTGTCGACGATTTACCGAATCTGCAAAGCGCTGCATATCACGGTGGAAGAGATCGTGCGGGAAGACACCGATCCCAGGATTTTCGACAAGTTGACTGAACATTCCACACCAGTGATCCGCAGTGATGACGGGCGCTGCAACCTCCGCATCCTAGGACCGATCACAACGGTCAACTGGCTGCAATGGTATGATATAGAAGTGGATCCGGGCGGGCGTCTGGTTTCCGATCCACACGATCCGGGAACCCTGGAAAATCTGACGGTTCTGGAAGGGGAGCTGGAGGTTGCAACAGGTGAGAGCAGTGAGCGCATCTCAAAAGGTGAGACGCTGCGTTATCCGGCGGATGAACGGCATGTGGTCAGTAATCCGGGATCCACACCCGCAAGGGCGACGATGGTGGTTGTCCTGGGGCGGCCGATTACCTGATTTCCAGATTGCGGGAATCGGGCATAATAAACGAATTCACCAGGGCAAAGACGAGACACGATGAGTATTCAGATCGGTGCACAGCGGGAAAAACTTGCAGACCGGGCCTACCGGGAATTGGAAGAATTAATCATCACCCTGCGCCTGCGGCCGGGCAGTATCCTGAACGAGCCGGATTTATGCAGTGCGTTGGAAATCGGGCGCACTCCCATGCGCGAGGCGTTGCAGAAACTGGCGGCGGAACGTTTGGTCACAATTCAGCCGCGCCGGGCGATGATTGTCAGTGAGGTACATGCCTCAGAGCATCTCATCGTGCTGGAGACAAGGCGCGTTCTGGAACGCTTGATTGCCGCTTCCGCTGCGAAACGGGCAGATAAGCAGGAGCGCGAGCAACTGCGCGATTGTGCCGAGGCAATCCGCACCGCTGCAGATCAGGGGGACATTGACGAATTCATGCGCCAGGACAAGGAGTTTGACCGGATCCTGGGGCAGGCAGCCCGAAATCCTTTTGCTTCGCAATCCTGCCAGCCGTTGCAAAGCCTGTCGCGACGTTTCTGGTATTATCACCAGGGTGAGGCAGAGCTTTCCATCGCGGCTGATCTTCACACCCAGATCATGTTGGCAGTGGCCGATGGTGAGCCGGAGAAGGCGGCGGATGCTTCAGATAAACTCATGGATTATCTGGAAGCGGCGGCACGCAAGGTGATTTGAGGGTCTTTAGCGGGCCTCTCCGCCGAAAAGCAGATTGATCATGCTGCGGGCGATGGACTGATGAATGTCCGTGCGGTCTTGTGCCCTGGAGAGAACGAAGCCGCCTTGGACCACAGCCAGGAGGGTCGTGGCCAGGTCCCCGGCATCGAGATGGGCCGGAAGGCTGCCATCTTCCTGTGCTTCGCGGATTGCATGCTTCAGTAGCTCAGTCAGTTCTTCGAAATAGGCACGCATCGGCTGGCCAAGTTGAGGGTCTTGCATGGAGATTTCATTGGCAAGCCGCCCGACCCGGCAGCCTTTCAGGCTTTCCCGCGGCTTGCAAAGATAGGATTCCAAGCGTTGCTGTGCCGGCCCCTTTGCCGCCAGATTGTCGCGCATGATATCGAGCATTTCACGGCTGATTTCTTCGAGCGCGGCAATGGCCAGATCCTTTTTGCCGTCGAAATGATGATAAAAGCTGCCCTGACCGGTGGCGCTTAATGCCTGGATGTCACGGGGACTGGTGGCTTCATAGCCTTTTTCCCATAACAGCTGTTTGGTGGCGTCGATCAGGGCCTCTTTTTTCGACATATTGGCTCCACAAGGATCAGGTGGGGTCAAAGGGGATAGTTTCTCTAAAGGAAGGTCTGGCCATCCATTCGTCAAACTTTTTCGCCAGATGAGGCCGGTTTGCCCGCCAGTCGAGGCTCTCAAAGCGGAAACCGAGATAGCCCAGAAGGCAACCGGTTGCGATTTGGCCGAGATCAAGATCCGTCTGCCAGGTGCCGCATTCCTGTTCCATCCGGTCCAGGGACCGCATCACGGCATTCATCCAACGGTCCTGCCAAAGGGGGGATCGCTTTTCTTCATCCCGGCGGCGTTCCGTGACCATGTTAAAACAGGCGTCTATGGCACCGTCGGCCATGGCCTGCAATCGTAGTGCCTGCCAGCGGGCTTCGCCCTTTTCCACCAGCAGGGCCGGGACCGGTGAGGGGAGGCTGTCCAGATATTCGCAAATGACGGGGCTGTCGAATAAAGGGGGAAGGCCGGGGCGAACCAACGCCGGAATTTTGGAAAGCGGGTTGGCGTCCAGCAGTTGGGGTGGGCTTTCCATGGCAACAACCATGGTTTCGGAAATGTCAGGGGTGAGTTTCTTTTCCAATCGGACAATCCGGGCTTTTCGGACATAGGGCGAGGAGGGGGAGCATAACAGCTGCATGATGGGATCTCTGATGATTGAAGGGGGAAATGTACATACTAGTAGGTACAATATTTCCGGAAACGAGTCGAATCATTTCTGTGTCAAACCGGAAGCGTCATGAAGAAGTAGGTTTGCCTGCATCATCAAGCTTGTTTTGCGAATTAGTATATTGTAGATATATTAGTAGAAATTTTCTGAAAGTTGCCAAAGATGCGGCCTTACAACGGATAAATCTGCATCAGAGTGAATTGGCGACTGATTTAATGGCGGACTTCGTGCACCCTCATGGCATATGTGTCTAAAATATATGCTCCCGTGAGCCTTGATGGAGTCTTGTTCATGTCCTTGAAATGGCGGTCTATCTCCATACTCGTCCTGTGCGAGGTTCTGGCAATGACCCTATGGTTTTCCTCGTCGGCAACCATTCCGGCCCTCCGAGCTGAATTTGCGCTGACCGATCTGCAAGCCTCCCTGATCAGCAGCAGTGTGAATGTGGGTTTCGTAGTGGGCACCATACTCAGCGCTATGTTGGGGCTGGCGGACCGGCTGAATTTGAAATGGTTTTTTGCCGTTTCGACCTTCGTGGCGGCGGCGGCCAACAGCCTGATCCTGATGGTCGATCCGACGTCGATCCTGTTACCTTTATTGCGGTTCCTGGTCGGAATCTGCATGGCCGGTATCTATCCAGTGGGTATGAAGATGGCGTCATCATGGGCCAAGGCGGATATGGGGCTTTTGGTCGGCATCCTGGTAGCGGCCTTGACCTTCGGTTCGGCGGCACCGCATATGATCGATGCCTTTGGCGGGCTTGACTGGCGATTGACTATTGCGGCCGCTTCCGTCGCTGCTGGAACCGGGGCCCTGTTGATCGCTGCCTTTGCCTTGGGCCCGAATATGGGCCGCACCCCGCCCTTCAAGCTGACCCACATGTTTGATGCCTGGAAAAACCGGCCTTTGCGTTATGCCAATCTGGGGTATTTCGGCCATATGTGGGAGCTTTATGCCATGTGGGCCTGGATCGGGGTGTTTCTTCAAGCAAGCTTTGCGCTCAACCCCGGCGGACCGGAGGCGGCTTTCTGGGCGCGCATTGCCAGCTTTGCAATCATCGCAGCCGGGGCGCTGGGCAGCCTTTACGGGGGATATTTCGCGGATCGGATGGGCCGGACAACCCTGACGATCGGGGCGCTCTCCATCAGCGGCAGCTGTGCGTTGGCCGCCGGCTTCCTGTTTGGTGCCAGCCCCTGGCTTTTGGTGTCACTTTGCCTTGTCTGGGGGATCAGCATTGTGGCGGATTCAGCACAATTCTCAGCCAGCGTCATTGAGTTATCCGATCCCACTTTGACTGGAACCATGGTGACCATCCAGACCTGTATCGGTTTTTTGCTGACCATCATCACCATCCATATGATCCCGCCACTGGTGGCTTGGGTGGGATGGTCATTTGCCTTTATGCCCCTGGTGATAGGGCCAGTCATCGGTGTTGTGGCCATGGCGCGGCTGAGGGCTATGCCGGAATCCCTGAAACTGGCCCATGGCCGCCGATAGCGATCTGGCACCATTTGTGATTTGTTATTCTTCAGTGAAGGAAAGAGTAGAATGAATTCCCATCGTTTCGATTGCATTGACGGTCATACATGCGGCAACCCGGTCCGGGTGGTGCGCGAGGGCGGGCCGGACCTGACAGGCGACAGCATGAGCGAGCGCCGACAGCATTTCCTGCGCGAATATGACTGGATCCGGACCGGGTTGATGTTCGAACCCCGCGGCCACGATATGATGTCGGGCTCCATCCTCTATCCGCCAACCCGTGAAGATTGTGATGTCGGAATCCTCTTTATCGAAACCAGCGGATGCTTGCCTATGTGTGGCCATGGCACCATCGGCACGGTAACGATCGCGCTGGAAAATGATCTGGTGCAGCCGGGGACACCTGGTGTTTTGAACCTGGATACGCCGGCGGGCAAAGTTGTCGCCGAATATGAGATGCAGGACGGTTTTGTTGAATGGGTGCGGATCCGTAATGTGGCGTCATATCTGGATGCGGAAGGGCTGGAGATCGATTGTCCGGAATTGGGACGGCTGTCGGTTGATGTGGCTTATGGCGGAAATTTTTATTGCATTGTCGAACCACAGGAAAATTTCCGCGACATGGATGATTTCGCCGCCGGAGACCTGATCCGCATGTCCCTCAAACTGCGCGCGGCGATGAATGACGCCTATGAATTTGTTCACCCCGAAAATCCCACCATCCGCGGCCTGTCGCATATTCAATGGACCGGTGAGCCAAAAACCGAGGGATCACACGCCCGCAATGCTGTTTTCTATGGGGACAAGGCCATCGACCGTTCTCCTTGCGGGACTGGAACCTCGGCCCGTATGGCGCAACTGGCGGCCAAGGGCAAGTTGAAGGAAGGTGATGACTTTGTCCATGAAAGCATCATAGGCAGCCAGTTCCATGGCCGGGTTGAGGCCGTGACCGAACTGTCGGGCATGCCGGCGATTATCCCATCAATCCGCGGCTGGGCGCGGGTTACTGGCTATAACACCATCTTCATTGATGACCGGGATCCCTATGCGCGCGGATTCCAGGTTGTCTGACCAGTCTTTGCCCTCTAACGTTCGGGCAGATGAAAACCATCTGCCGGAACAAATTATGGGGGAGTGTAAGGGGTGGCCAGCGGTTCTAAAAAAGTGATCCTTGCCGGGATTACGGCAAATTTCCTGATCGCAGTGGCAAAATTCGTGGCGTCAGCCTTTACCGGCTCTGCCGCTATGTTTTCGGAAGGAATCCATTCCCTGGTGGATACCGGCAACCAGGCTTTGCTGCTCTATGGTATGGGACGGGCGGCAAGGCCCGCGGATAAACGCCATCCCTTTGGTTATTCCATGGAGCTTTATTTTTGGTCCTTTGTGGTGGCGATTCTGATCTTTGCGGTCGGGGCCGGTGTTTCCTTCTATGAAGGGGTGGAAAAGGTTCTGCATCCGGTTGCTGTTCATGATCCGACCGTCAACTATATCGTCCTTGCGGTTGCTTTTGTGATTGAAGGCTTTGCCTGGTGGGTGGCGTTTAAGGAGTTCAACCGGGCACGTGGTGACCGGGGCATGTTTGAAGCTATCCGCAAGACGAAGGATCCTGCTGTGATGGCGGTTCTGTTGGAAGACAGCGCGGCCATGATCGGCCTGATGGTGGCTTTCACGGGCATCTTCCTGGGCCAGGTTTTGAATATGCCGGTCCTGGATGGCATGGCTTCGATCGGGATCGGGGTGGTGTTGACTGTGGCGGCGATTATCCTCGCGATTGAAACCAAGGGCCTCTTGATTGGTGAATCGGCTGATATGTCGATGGTGGAAAGCGTTAGGACATTGGTGCTCAGTCATCCGCAGGTGACGGATGTCAATGAGGCGCTATCCATGCATCTGGGGCCGGAAGATATCCTCATGACCATGAGCCTGGATTTTTCCAGTGATGCCACAGCGGATGATGTGGAAGAAGCCGTTTCCCGGATGGAGACAGCAATCAAGGAAAAGCATCCCCAGATTCGCCGGGTCTTCATCGAAGCTCAGTCCATTGCTGCCCATCATCAGGCTGTGGAGGTGGGACAAGGGGCATGAGCAACCGTATGGAAAACCAGGCCAGCCTTGCCGCCTGGGGCGAGGAAACATTCGGCCCGGCGGCCGATCCGGTCAGATTGCTGGAACGGGCCGAATTGGAGATGGATGAACTGCTGGAAGCGGCCAGAGCCGGGCAGGATGAAGAAGCCGCGTTGGAAGCGGCGGATATTCTCATCCTGCTATTCCGCTATGCGGAATTATCGGGCTTTGATTTGATGGAGGCAGTGGACCGGAAAATGGTGGTTAACCGGTCGCGCCGCTGGAAGCCTGCTGGTGATGGCACCGGGAGCCATGTCAAGGGCGGCTAACGCCGCTTGCCATGCGCTCAGCGCTTACCCGCCAAATGCCCCAATGGATAGGCGGTGGTGCTTTTTTCCTCTTCCAGCAGGATGGTTGATTTGACCCCGGATACCATCGGCAGGCCCAGAAGATCGCGCATCAGGAAATTTGAAAAAGTGCGCAGGTCCGTGGAGACCACCCGCAACAGATAATCAGATTCACCTGATACTGCCCAGCATTCCAGGATCTCTGGAAAGCGCTGGACCGCGCTGTTGAAGGCCCGCGCGGGATCTTCGCCATGTTTTTCCAAAGTAACACTGACAAAGGCCATCACATCCAGGCCGACCGCCCGGCGGCTGAGCTGGGCGGCATAGCGTTTGATATAGCCTTTTTCCTCAAGTCTTTTGAGCCGCCGATAGCATTGCGAGGGCGATAGGTTGACCGCTTCCGAAAGCTCCACATTGGTGGCGCGCGCATTTTCCTGCAAGGCGTTTAAAAGACGGAGATCCTGCGGCTCCAATGTGGTTGTGAACATGAATTTCTCAATTTGTCCGGTCATGTTGCAATAATCATGCATGATTATTGTTCATGA
Organism: Aestuariispira insulae; assembly: GCF_003385955.1. Lineage (GTDB taxonomy): Bacteria > Pseudomonadota > Alphaproteobacteria > UBA8366 > Aestuariispiraceae > Aestuariispira > Aestuariispira insulae. The sequence continues at coordinate 892,054 of NZ_QRDW01000001.1, read as the reverse complement.
GGGGCATCTTCGCAAGGATTATGCGCTGATACTTCATTAGAATACAGGAAACACCGAATGATAAGGGTTTGGTGGAAAAATCTTGTAACCCTATGACAGGAAGTAGGACCATGACCGCGCTGGCGACGAAAACCGAATTTGACGGCAATGATCTCTGGGAAAACCCGATGGCTACCGACGGGTTTGAATTTGTTGAATATTCTTCTCCGGAACCGGAAAAACTGGCGGCTTTGTTTGAAAGCCTCGGTTTCATCGCCGTTGCCCGCCATCGCAGCAAGAAGGTCACGCTGTACCGCCAGGGCGATATCAATTTTATCCTCAATGATGAACCTAACAGCCATGCCGATCGGTTCTCCGCGGATCACGGCCCCTGCGTCTGCGCGATCGCCTTTAGGGTTAAGGATGCGACCTTTGCCATGAAGCGCGCGGTTGAACTGGGTGCGAAACCGGTTGAAAGCGGAGCGGGGCCGATGGAGCTGAACATCCCGGCCATCGAAGGGATCGGCGGGGCGTCGGTTTATCTGGTCGACCGTTATGGCGACAGCAGCATTTATGATGTGGATTTCAAAGCGATCGAAGGCGTTGACAGCAAGCCGAAGGGGGCTGGCCTCACCTATATCGACCATCTCACCCATAATGTTTTCAAGGGCAACATGGATGAATGGGCGGAATATTATGAGAAATTCTTCAATTTCAAAGAAATCCGCTATTTCGACATTGAGGGCAAATTGACCGGCCTGAAATCCAAGGCGATGACCAGCCCCTGCGGAAAAATCCGCATTCCCATCAACGAATCCTCTGACGACAAGAGTCAGATCGTTGAATATCTGAATGAATATAAAGGTGAAGGCGTTCAGCATATCGCCCTTGGCACCGACGATATTTATGAAACGGTGGAAAAGCTGCGTCAGGGCAATATCTCCTTCATGGACACACCGGACACCTATTATGAGAAAGTGGATACCCGTGTCCCGAACCATGGCGAGGACCTGGACCGCCTGCGCAAGAACCGCATCCTGGTGGATGGCGCGCCGACCGACGGCCAGGGCCTGTTGCTGCAGATCTTCACCGACACGGTGATCGGGCCGATCTTCTTTGAAATCATCCAGCGCAAGGGCAATGAGGGTTTTGGGGAAGGCAACTTCAAGGCGCTCTTCGAATCCATTGAGCTGGACCAGATCCGCCGCGGGGTTTTGGATGAAAAGTAAGGCCAGCAAGGCCTAGTGCATTAAGGGGCGGTGGATTAAATTCACCGCCCTTTTTTGTGTCATCCGCCAGTCATGGCTAAGAGGATTGCTGTTCCAGAAATTCATTCAACCGGGGTTTTATTGCCTGGAACTCGGTCTCAATCTCCTGGACCTGGGCGATCAGATCCTGTTGGGATGCAATTTCATCGGCCTGTTCTATCCGGCGCGCGGTTTCTGATATGCCCATAGCACCAAGCGAGGCGGCACAGGCTTTCAGGCTGTGCGCGGATCGGATGCGGCCGGCCTTATCGTCGCTTTTGATCGCGTCATACATATTCGTGCACAGATCCGGCAGCATCTTCTCAAACTCCAGGATAATTTCGCCCAACATTGCCGTATTGTGATCGAGATTAACCTGTAGCTGCTGCAATACAGAGAGATCGAGCGAGATGGCGTCCGGCTGACCTTCCTCGTCGGTGGCTTCAATGGGGCTGGTGTCAGTGGAAACGCCATTCTTCAGCCATTGCCGCAGGATAAGCTCCAGATCCTCTTTGCGAAAAGGTTTGGCCAGATGATCGTCCATGTCGTTTTGCAGGGACAATTCCCGGTCGCTTTTCAGGGCATGGGCGGTCAGTGCCACGATCGGCACCCTTGCTTTACCGACTTCTTTTTCAAATTGGCGAATGCGTTTTGTTGCCCCGAAACCGTCTAGCTTCGGCATTTGAACATCCATTAGCACCAGGTCATAGTCCTGATTTTTATACTGGTCGACGGCTTGCAAGCCATCTTCGGCCAAGTCTATTGAACAACCATATGTTTTCAAAATGCCATGGGCGACCTTCTGATTGATCAGCGTATCCTCGACCAGCAGGATGCGGCAGTCATCCAAACGAAGCGGGCCTGCCGATTGGTCCATCACAGCGGATACGCTGACAGGGGGAGGCGTCTGTTCGCCCGTTGCGAGCGGCAGTTGCAGTTCCAGCCAAAACTCTGTTCCCTGGCCAAGAGTGCTCTCGACCCCGATGGTTCCCTGCATCGCATCAAGGATGCTTTTTGAAATCATCAAGCCTAACCCGGTGCCGCCAAATTTGCGTGTGGTCGAACTGTCAGCTTGGCTGAATGGCTGGAAGAGCTGGTCGATCTTTTCTGCTTCAATGCCGATGCCGGTATCAATGACGCGGATCTCGAGCGTGGATCGATCTGGTCGATGTTGTTTCTCCCGGCAAGTGATGGTGACCGACCCCTGATCGGTGAATTTGATGGCGTTGCCAACCAGATTAACCACGACCTGGCGCAATCGGGTCGGATCCCCCATGTAGCGTTCCGGCAGGTCTTCCGGCAGTTGGCAGGTCAGGACAAGCTCTTTGGTCTCGGCACTGGCGCGATGGAGGGTGATGACGTCTTTAAATAGCTCGCGCAAGTTGAATTCGGTTTCTTCTAAAGACAGCTTACCGGCCTCAATCTTGGAATAATCCAGGATGTCGTTGATCACGCTTAGCTGCATATCGGCGGATTTCAGGGCGGTTTCGATATAGTTCTTTTGCGTTTTGGTCAGGCGCGTGTCTGCCAGCAGTTCCAGCATCCCGATGACGCCGTTCATCGGTGTTCTGATTTCATGACTCATATTGGCGAGGAAATCGGATTTCATGCGGGCGATATTCTCTGCTTCCTGCCGGGCCAGCTCGAGGGTTTGGCGCAGCTGCACTTCGTGGGTGAGGTCGGTCAGAATGGCAAATTGTGCAAGAATTTTTCCGTGATTGTCCTGTGCGCTGTTCAGGTTATACCGGACATGCCGGATGGACCCATCCTTGCATTTTAGGGAAATCTCGATCGGTTTGGGCTGACCGTTGATATTCTCACCGCCGTGATTTGCCAAGGTCGAGTGACTGTCGCGCGTGAACAAAAATGATGGTGACCGTCCGACAACATCATCTTTTTGATAACCACACATGTGCAAAAGCGCATCATTGGTATCGACAATGATGCCCAGCGCCGGATCCAGATAGAGATATCCATCCGATGCGGACTCAAGAATGCTGCGGTATCTCACTTCACTGTCGGCCAGACGTTGGGCCGCTTTGAGACGATCGGTGATATCCCGGCAGACCCCGACAAACCCTCGCGGTTTTTCCTGTCCTAAAGGCGTGACCATCAATTCCAGATCAAAAGTGGTTTGATCTTTGCGCAATCCTTTCAGATTACGGCTGCGGCTGATGATGCGGGTTCCGTATAATTCTGATTGCCGGACATATTTTTTATGGGCGGAACGTTCGTCTTTGGGCAAGAGGATCGAAACATCCTTGCCAATCAACTCCGCCTCTTCATACCCGAACAACTGGAGCGAGGCTTGATTGACGGTTTCGATCGTGCCGTCCAGGTCGATGGTGATGATACCGTCCAATATGCCGGAAAAGATACTGTCCAGATAATCCCGGGAGGTTGATGTTCTGTGAAGCTTGTCGAGCATGCGGTTGAGCCGTTTGCCGACCTGTCGGATTTCATCGGCACCTGTGGCGGGCATTCTGATCCGGGTGTCCTGCATGCTTTGGATGCTTTCGATTGAGCGGATCAGTGGTGCCAGTTGCTTGCCCGCCAATGTTGCCGACAGGATGATGGAGGCGATGGAGGTGATCACAGCAATTACCAGGGCAGCAATCAGGAAATCATAAACCCATTTCAATTCAGCAATCCCCGCCTCCCGGGGCAAAGTGATGGTAAGCGCGAGGTCGAAATGCTCGGAAAGGGCGGTTCTGCGGCTGAAGAATGCGCTACTATCCAGGCTTGGTGGTGTGTCGCTGTTCCAGCGCTGATATCGGCCGGACCCTGCCATCAAGAATGAACCCGGGATTGAAACATAGGAATCGGCACCGGCCAGATTGAGCCGGAACAGGTTTTCCATTTGCGAATGCCCGATACGGGCGATCAGTGCCCCTTCCGGTAATCCGGCATAATGGACCGGAAACGCCATGAAAAGCTGGCTTGGGTCGGTTGCAAAATACGGGGTGCCTTCGTCCACTACCGTTTCCAGCCATTCATTTGTCGGCAGCATCGGTTCGGCCTGACCGCTATTCTGATAGAGGATCCGCCCTTTGTAATCGGTGAGGCTGACCTCTACATCGGCCGGTGAGGCGATTTTCAGCGAACGGAAAAACGGCGGCATGTAGAAATCACGGCCCTCATGGTCGATCAGCCCGTTGATGATTAACGAACTCTCTGACAAGTTCCGTGCCTGGTCGATGATGCTGTTGAGCCTCGTTTCCAAAAGGGCGGAGCCAAAAACATCCAGTTCCTCCAGTTCTGCGTCCACTTTTTTCAGGCGGGTATTGTCGGCGCGTTCCAAAATAATATAGCCGGCAAGACCCAACGCCAGCAGTGAGACCGGCATGGTCCGTTTCAGCAGGATCGAAAAAAGAGAACCGCGATCCGGGAGAAACAGATGTTTGAGCAATCTGATCACGGCTTGACACCTGCGGGGATGATGCTGCCGTTGTCGTCATATCGGGCCATGATAAAGCTGTCCGGCCCAAGGGCATCGTGTTTTGCGGGGGTGAAAGGTGGATCATAATGTTTCATTACCCCGCCGACGGCCGGCAAGTTTTCCATGGCATCCCTGATGCTTGCTCGATCCGTGGTTCCGGCCTGCCGGATAGCAACAGCCAGCAATTTCATGAGGTCATATGCGTGTGCGGTGCCAACCGGGGAGGGAACATCGCCGATGGTGCGTGTTTCCGGGAAATGGTTTTGATAGGCCTGCCAAAGGCGATCCGCCATTTCATTATCCGGTGGGTCAAAGAAGGAAAAGGTTTGCAGGAATTGGAAATCGATCCTGGACAAGGCCTCTTGATTGTTCTGGAAAAAGTTGCCGCCACTGATGCCCCAATGGGAAATGATTGGCAGGGAACTTTCCTGGTCCAATGCCGCCATGCTGTGCACGGCAACCCCCCCTTCCTTCGGATTGGCGACCAACAGGATGGCGTCGGCGCCTTTCTGACGCAGTCTTTCAATATGGGGGCTCAGGTCCGTTATTCCCCAACTGAACCATTCAATGCCGGCATAGTCCGTATTTTTGTCCGTCAGAGCGGTTGAAACGGCGCGCTCGTTCGAGCGCCCCCAACCGGTCTGTTCGAACAGCAGGCCCAGTTTTTTAAACCCGCGCGACATGGCATGATCGACCAGGAAGGCCCCGGCATATTGATCCCTGACGGAAACGCGGAAGACGAAATTCGGCTGATAGTCATTGTCGATGATGGGCGTTCCTGCGGCCCAGGGCACCAGGAACAAAAGCTTCTTTTCGTGAATGGTCTTCAGTTCTTTGAGCACGACAGGCGTATGGATGCCACTGAATACTGCCACCATGTCCGGCATGTCCGCCAGTTCCAGCAGATTGTCATTGCCGCGTGCCGGATTGCCGCGATGATCCCTCACCACAAGCTTGACAGGCCTGTCCAGGACGCCGCCTGTTGCATTGATGTCTTCAATGGCCAGGACGATGCCGCGCCGGATCGCTTCTCCGGATTGAGCGGAGCCTGAACTCATGTCGGCATCCAGGCCGATAAGGATGGGCGCGGGTGATTGCGCCGATACTGCGCCGGACATGAATAGGAATGATGTTACTAAGGTAATAAGGGTGCTGAGCTTTCCCATTATTTCCCTCCTGAAACTTGATTTCCGGTTTTGGTCCGTTCCTCAAGCACTCATGTCACCGTCCCTAAGAAGGCATCATGGCGGGAAAATCTTGATAAATCGTGAAAGTCTAATGTTAGGCTTCGAGTGATCTTTGGGATGAATGATTATTTCTGTTGAAGATGGGAAAAAACGCCTGGTCTTTTCATAGCGGAAGATACCCTAGTAAACGGGTTCTACTCCCCTCCCGGAACCCGCTCTTATACTCCCCTCTCTCTCGAAAGAGATTGCATGACCGGACCTGGTTTACAGGTCCGGTTCTCGCATTCAGGGGAAATCAATCCTTCACGAAACGGGCGATCACATGCTTGATACTGAGCCCCTGCACAATGATTGAGAAAACCACAACGATATAGGTGATGGTCAGGATCACCGGCTTATAGTCACTTTCCGGGAGGGAGAGCGCCAGCGCGACTGAAATGCCGCCCCGAAGACCGCCCCAGGTTAAGACCGGCACTGCCCCCTTGGTGAATTGACGCCCCATCAGGCCCAGCCCGCGGATGGGAATGGAAACCGCGATCATGCGGGCGGCCAGTACCACCGGAATGGCGATCAGGCCGGCCAGCATATGATCGGTGCCGAAACCGACCACCAACACCTCCATGCCGATCAACAGGAACAGCACGGAATTAAAGATCTCGTCCAGCAGGATCCAGAATTTCTCCACATGATCGCGGGTATTTTCGCTCATGGCGTTTTTCATCCCCTTGTTACCGATCAGCAGGCCTGCGACCACGACGGCGATCGGACCGCTGACATGGAGATGGTAGGCCAGCGCATAGGATCCCATGACCAGGGCCAGGGTGATCAGCACTTCCAGGGAAAATTCGTCGAGCGCGCTTAATGCCAGATAGGCGATATAACCGGCAATCAGGCCCAATGCCGCGCCGCCGAAGGCTTCCAGGGCAAACAGTTTGGCAACCTCTGTCGGTCCCATCTCACCGCCATGGCCGCCGGCGCCCGTGGCCAGGGCCAGGATCACCAGGAAGACCACCACACCGACACCGTCATTGAAGAGAGATTCTCCGGCAATCTTGATTTCCAGTGACTTTGGAATGGAAACGGTCTTCAGGATCGAGAGCACCGCGACCGGATCTGTCGGGCTGATCAGGGAACCAAGCAGCAGGGCATATAAATAGGGGATGGGCTGGCCGAGTGCGTTTAAAATCCACCACATGGCCGTGCCGATCAGGAAGGTGGAGGTGATGACCCCCATGGTTGCCATCAGCCCGACCGCCCATTTCTTATCCGCCAGCTTATCCAGATCCACATGCATGGCCCCGGCAAACAGAAGGAAACTCAGCATGCCCTTCATCAGGGCTTCGTTGAAATCGATCTGCGCCAGCAGGCCGGTGACCGCTTCACCGATCCCAAGGCCGGGCGCCGCAAAATTCAGCCCCAGCACGCCAAGGGACGAGACCATGGCAATGATCACCAAGCCGATGGTATGGGGCAGATGAATGAAACGATGATTAATGAAACCCGCAATCGCCGCCAGGACGATCAACAGGGACGCGATATCGAGGATGCTCAACGGAATTCCCCCACCCAAATGATTGTTGATTATTGACCCATGCGCTTCTTAGTGTGCCGGGACGGTTCTGCCGTCAAGGGGTTATCGGGCCAGGGATGCTTCGGATAGCGTCCCTTCATTTCAGCTTTCACATGTTTATAGCCGTTTTCCCAGAAGGCGGGCAGGTCCTGTGTGACCTGCAGCGGCCGCCCGGCAGGCGATAGCAGATGAATGGTAAGGGCCAGGCGACCGTCGGCAATGGTCGGCGTCTCGATGGCACCAAACATTTCCTGCAATTTGACCGGTAGAACGGGGGCCTCCGGATTGCTGTAATCGAGCCGGATAGAAGAGCCGCTCGGCACGGTCCAATGGCTGGGGGCGAGGCGGTCCATCTCCTGCTGCTTTTCCCAGTCCAGACCCGATTTCAGGATCTGCACCAGATCCAAATCCTGTAAATGTTCCAGCCTGCTTTTGCCCGCCAGATAGGGCAAAAGCCAGTCTTCCATTGTATCGGCCAGTATGTCGTCGGAAAGGTCCGGCCAATATGATGACTCTCCATCCAATAGCCGCAGGCAGGCGATCCTGTCACGCAGGCTCGTGGCCTCAACAGACCAGGGCAGGCACTGCAGGCCGGTCTCCCGGATGCCCTGAACCAGCCCTTCGGTAATTTTCTCGGGCGGGATGGTTTTGGCGGGAGCATCGGCCAGCACAACCGCATGGAACTTCTTCTGCAGTCTGGCCTGCACTGATTTGGTCCGGCTGTCCCAGGCAGCGGTCTCTCCCGTTTCCAACTGGTCAGAAAACAATCTTTCAATCAGATCGGCTTCCAGACGGGCGGCCAAGCGGATCTGGGCGTCACGGCCAGCCCCGGTTACAGAGGCAATGGCCAGGAAGGGGGCATCCTGCAACGAATCATCGATGGGCAGGGTGGCCCCCTTGCCGTTGCTCATCCGATAGCGCGCCTGTTTGCCCGGCCGCCGCTCCGCGACCCGGTCCGGATAGGCAAGCGCGATAAGCGCGCCGGGGGCCTCCTGATCGTCCAGGTCGGTTTCCGGAATTTTTAAATCCAGGCGCTTTTCCCATTGTTTGGAGAGGGTTTTTACCCGGCTGAGCGCGCCCTTGTGGATCTTCAGCGGCCCCCCTGCCGGTGTCAGCGATTGCAGCCTGGGGGCCATATCGACCGGAGCGCTCTGCGCGCCATCGCGCAAAACAATGTCCCGTTCGCCCAGCAGGGCCGCGACCTGGCAGGCCTGCCTGCCCAGGCCCATTTCATCGCCCCGCACGATCATATGGGCAAAGCGCGGATGCATCGGTTTTTTGGCTATGGCTTTCCCATGGGCGGTGATCCTGAATTCGTGATCCAGCGCGCCAAGCCATTGCAGCAGCGCGCGCCCCTGTTGCATAGGAACTTCTGGAGGTGGCGTCAGCCATTTCAGGCTGTTGGCATCCAGAACACCCCAATTAGCCAAATCCAGCGCCAGGGGGGCCAGATCCGCATCCAATATCTCCGGCGGTGTGAATTTTCGCATTGCGCCTTCACCGGCTTTGTTCCAGAGGCGATAACAAATGCCGGGTTCCAGGCGGCCCGCACGGCCCGCACGCTGGGAGGCGGCGGCAAGCGACACCGGTTCTGTCACCAACTTGCCCATGCCGCTTTGCGGATCGAAGCGGGGCTGGCGTGAGAGGCCGCCATCAATGACGATGCGGATACCCTCGATGGTCAGGCTGGTTTCGGCGATGGAGGTTGCCAGCACCACTTTGCGTTTGCCGGTGGAGCATGGCGCGATCGCCAAGTCCTGTTCTTTTTGGGACAGCGCGCCAAACAGCGGGGCAATGACGATATCATTGCCAAGCGAGGCACTTTCCAGCCGGCCCTGAAGGCGGCGAATTTCGCCTTCGCCGGGCAGGAAACAGAGAATGCTGCCGGTCTCTTCGCGCAGCGCCTGTTTGATGGCCTCGGTCATGGCCGGGGTGAAACTGTCGCCGAACCGTGCGGCCGGGGGCTTGCCCAGATACCGGGTTTCGACCGGAAAAGCCCGGCCTTCACTGGTCAGGATGGGGGCATTGCCCATCAGTTCCGCCACCGGTTTGCCATCAAGCGTTGCCGACATGACAATCAGGCGCAGATCCTCGCGCAACCCTTCCTGGGCATCCAGACATAACGCCAGACCCAGATCCGCCTGCAAGCTGCGTTCGTGAAACTCGTCAAAAATGACCGCGGCGACGCCGTCCAGTTCCGGGTCCTGCTGCAAACGTCTGGTCAGGATACCTTCAGTGACCACTTCGATCCGGGTATCCGTGCTGACTTTGTTATCCAGCTGGATGCGGTAACCAACGGTTTTGCCGACCGGCTCACCCAGCGTTTGCGCCATGCGGATTGCGGCGGCGCGAGCCGCCAGGCGTCTTGGTTCCAACATCAGGATAGTGCCATTTCCCCGCCAGGAGGCCGCCAGCAGCGCCAGAGGGACACGGGTGGTCTTTCCGGCACCGGGAGGTGCTTGCAAAACCAGGTTGGCATTGCTTTCCAGGGACTTGGTGATGTCCGGCAGCAGAGGATCGATCGGCAGTTCAAACATGGTTGCGCAGGATGGTGTGAGCGGGCATTTTTAGCAAGCCGGAATGCTTGCCCGAGGCGTGAGAATCACGTCCAACTTTTCGGCTAGGATTTAGAGACAATTGATAAGCAAGACAATCACAAGAAAGTACCCATGCCCATGACCGTTGCCGCCATCCCCGGAAAGATCGCTGCGGAAATCAATGCCCAGGAAAGCCAGATTAAATCGGCCATCGAACTGTTGGACGGAGGCGCGACGGTACCGTTTATCGCACGCTATCGTAAAGAAGTGACCGGCGGCCTGGACGACGCGCAGTTGCGCACCTTGGAGACCCGCCTGACCTATCTTCGTGAGATGGAAGAACGGCGCGAAGCCATTGTCAAAAGCATCGATGAACAGGGCAAGATGACCGATGATCTGATGGTTAAGATCATGTCGGCGGATACCAAGGCACGACTGGAGGATCTCTATCTTCCTTACAAACCGAAACGCCGAACCAAAGCCCAGATTGCCCGTGAGGCAGGTTTGGAGCCGCTGGCCGACATGCTGTTTGGTGATCCGACGAAAGATCCGGAAAAAGAGGCAGCGGCATTCGTGGATGTGGAAAAGGGAGTCGAGGATATCAAAGCGGCCCTGGATGGTGCGCGCCAGATCCTGGTGGAACGTTTTGCCGAGGATGCGGCCCTGGTCGGGGCCTTGCGCGACTATGTCTGGGAAGAAGCCAGGCTGGTTTCCAAGGTTATCGAGGGCAAGGAACAGGATGGCGCAAAATTCGCCGACTATTTTGATTATTCCGAACCGCTGAAAAAGGTGCCATCCCACCGGGCGCTGGCGATCTTCCGTGGCCGCAAGGAAGAAGTGCTGCAGGCAAGTCTGGTGGTCGGCGATGCGGAAGACCGCACCACGCCGCATCCTTGCGAATTGAAAGTTGCCCATCATTTCGGCATCAGGGATGAAGGGCGCGCGTCGGATAAATGGCTGGCGGATACGGCGCGATGGGCATGGCGGGTTAAACTGTCTTTGTTCATCGAAATGGAGCTGATGCGCAGGCTTTGGGAAGATGCCGAAGATGAGGCGATCAAGGTCTTTGCCGAAAACCTGCGTGATCTGCTGCTGGCGGCCCCGGCGGGAAGCCGCCCGACCCTGGCGCTGGATCCGGGGTTCCGAACCGGGGTCAAGGTGGCGGTGGTGGATGCCACGGGCAAATTGGTGGACACACATACGATCTATCCGCATCAGCCGCAGAACCAATGGGATCAATCGGTCGCGGCCATTGCGGCGCTGGCCCTGCGCCACAAGGCGGAACTGATCGCGATCGGCAACGGCACGGCCTCGCGCGAAACCGATCAATTGGCGGCGGAAGTGATCGCGAAACATCCAGAGTTGAAGCTGACCAAGATTATGGTTTCAGAGGCGGGCGCTTCCGTTTATTCGGCCTCGGAATATGCCTCAAAGGAGCTGCCGAATGTGGATGTCTCCCTGCGCGGGGCGGCTTCCATCGGGCGGCGTTTGCAGGACCCGTTGGCGGAACTGGTCAAAATTGACCCGAAATCCATCGGGGTCGGCCAGTATCAGCATGATATCTCAGCTTTCAAACTGGGCAAGGCGCTCGATGCTGTGGTGGAAGATTGTGTGAACGGAGTCGGCGTCGATCTCAATATGGCCTCCGCCCCCCTGCTGGCGCGGGTTTCCGGGGTAGGGCCCGGCCTGGCAGAGGCGATCGTCAGCTATCGGGACCAGAATGGTGCCTTCCCGGATCGCGAGGCCTTGAAGAACGTGCCGCGCCTGGGGCCGAAAGTGTTCGAGCAATGCGCGGGCTTCCTGCGCGTCAATGGCGGCAGCAACCCATTGGACCGATCGGCGGTTCACCCGGAAGCCTATCCGGTGGTCCAGCGGATCCTGACAGCGGCCAACGAAAATATTGAACAGTTGATCGGCGATGTGAAGGTCCTTCGCGGCCTGAAACCGGCCCAATTCACCGATGAGCATTTTGGTGAGCCGACCGTGCGTGACATTCTGGCCGAATTGGAAAAGCCCGGTCGCGACCCGCGTCCGGAATTCAAGACCGCCACCTTTAAGGATGGCGTTGAGAAAATCACCGATCTTAAGCCGGATATGGTCCTGGAAGGGGTTGTGACCAATGTGGCCAATTTCGGTGCCTTTGTGGATGTGGGCGTGCATCAGGACGGTTTGGTGCATGTGTCAGCATTGGCGGACCGGTTCGTCAAGGACCCGCGCGAGGTGGTGAAACCGGGCGATGTGGTCAAGGTCAAGGTATTGGAAGTGGATGTTGCCCGTAAAAGGATCGGTCTTTCCATGCGCATGGGAGATAAGGCGGAACAGGCTGGCGGGGCGCAATCCCGTTCCGGTCAGGACCGCCCCAACCAGGGGAAACCGGGGCAGAAATCCGGCGGCAAGGGGCGTGGCGGCAAGCCGCCCCGGTCGGGCGGTGCCTCCAACAAGGGGGGCAGCGGCGGTTTTGGCGGTGGATCACAAGGGGCCGGGGCCCTGGCGGCGGCCTTTGCCGCTGCGAAGAATAAGAAAGGCTGATAAACAGGGTTTTGCGCGCTCGGCGAATCCCTCTATGCTCTCCCCCGGAAGCCATTGATTTCGGGGGGCGAGCATCCCTTGGGGAAGCAGGCGCATATCATCCTGTTCGGCAATCAAAAAGGCGGTTCGGGAAAGTCCACGGCCGCGATGCATTTGATTGTCGGTCTTCTGCGGCTGGGTTTCCGCGTTGCCAGTATTGATCTTGATGCCCGCCAGCAAAGCCTGACCCATTATCTGGAAAACCGGAGTCGGGAGTTGGAAAAGCATGGGGTCTGGTTGCCCATGCCGACCCATATCCTAATGGAGCCGGTGGCGCTGGATGATCGGAAACAGCGTCGGCAAGAGTTGGAAAAACGCCTGCGGGATCAAATTGACCTGTTGCGTGGCCAATTTGATTTCATCGTCATAGATACCCCGGGCGCGGATAATCTCCTGTCCCGGGTGGGCCATGGCATGGCCGACACCCTGGTCACCCCCGTGAATGACAGTTTCCTGGATCTGGATCTGCTGGTGCGGCTCAAAAATGGTTCCATCGGGGAAGCGCGCCCCAGCAGTTATGCCAACCTGGTCATGGCTCAGCGGAAAAAACGGTTTCAGCAATTAAAATCGGGTATGGACTGGATCATCCTGCGCAACCGAATCCCGACATTGCGATCGAAGAATAATCGGAATATGGCACGGCATCTTGAGGATCTGTCTGCCCAAATGGGGTTCAGGATTGTCCCAGGAATTACCGAACGGGTCATTTTCCGAGAATTGTTCTTGAACGGCCTGACGGTTTTGGACCTTGCGGAAGAAACTGCGCTGGAAACCCCCTTGACCATGTCACAGCTGGCGGCCCGCCAGGAAGCCAGGGATCTGATGAAAGCCCTCTGGCTGCCATCGATCGAACGCAAGATGGGGCACTCGAAAATACTAGAAAAAGAACGCAGTCAATCTACCTGAGAATGCTATTGAGTTTGGTTTGAACATGTATGCCATGAGTCGGTTGAATGTTATGCCACTAATTGGAGAAGTCTTTATAACCATTAGATTTCAATCTATTGGCTGAAATACTATTTCCAAAAGAACTTAACCTCTTGTTAACGGGTCACGTTGTTTACTTAGCGAGTATTTCCCTGTTGGTCGGCTTGGGTGTTTCGAAAAATAGGGGGGAGTTAAGTTGGAAGAGGGTTTTGAGCTTCATCAGGATGGTGAATTGGCGCGTATTGCGCTGCCTGCTGTCCTTGACCTTGCCGCCGCGGAAAAATTCTGGACCGCCTGCGCTAACGCTCACGAACGTGGACTAAATCTTGACCTTGATGGCTCAGATGTTGAACGGCTGACCACAGGCTGTGCGCAGGTGATGCTGTCTGCAGCGAAAACCCTCGAAGCCGGAGGGATGACACTGTCTCTCTCCAATCCTTCCGAAGCGGTCCGTAAGGGCCTTGAAGATCTTGGACTTGCTGAAATGCTGGAAAAATGGAGTGCGAAGTAATGGGCTTGCGAGTACTTGCCGTGGATGACTCTAAAACCATGCGGGACATGGTTTCCTTCACCTTGAGAAATGCCGGTCACGAAGTCATCGAGGCGCATGACGGGCAGCACGCAATTTCGGTCCTGGGCGGCGGTGCGGTCGATCTGATCATCACCGATGTGAATATGCCGAATATGGACGGCCTGACCTTGATCCGGAATTTGCGGTCCAACCCGTCCTATCGGTCCACACCGATTCTGGTGCTGACCACAGAAGCGGACGGGGCGAAAAAGAACGAAGGCCGGGAAGCCGGCGCGACCGGCTGGATCGTGAAACCGTTCAGTCCGGAAAAACTGCTACAGGTCGTGGCCAAAGTCTGTCACTGACCGAGATGATGTCCGGAATTCAGGGGCCGGATGATTAATGAACAGGGCACAAAAGTAAATTCTTCAATTGGGATGGGTGGAATGTAGGTCGTGAAATAAATCCAGTTGCAGGAGGCATTATTTTGTCTGATGCGGGTGATTTCGATCTTGAACAATTCAAGATCACCTATTTCGAAGAATGCGTCGAGCTTTTGGCCGACGCGGAAACACGCCTGAATAACGTTCAGCAAAGCATCGGCAATGTGGATGTGGAAGATCTGCACGCGATCTTTCGCGCGGTGCATTCCGTTAAGGGCGGCGGCGGCGCCTTTAATTTTACCCAGCTTGTCAATTTTGCCCATATTTATGAAACGCTTCTGGATCTGATGCGCGAAGGCCATGTGGCCGTCACCGACGAGGTGGTGAGCCTGATGCTCTCGGCCACGGATGTTTTGAACAATCTGGTCAATGCCGCCCGCGAGGGCCATGACCTGCCAGAAGAAGCCTGGGCGGATATTGCGGTTGAACTGGAGGCGCTTTCCGGCGTCACCCCATCCGAAGATGGCGATGATGAAGACCATGGCGGTGATGACGAACCGGAGGGGGATGACGGTGCGGAAAGCGGGCTGAAACAGTTTGAAGTGCTGTTGAAGCCGGATGTTCATCTTCTGCAATATGCCAATGAACCGTTGCTGCTGATCCGGGAATTATCCAGCCTGGGTGAGTTGGAGACCGAGATCGATCTCTCCAAGCTGCCGACCCTGGATAAATTGAAGCCGGATGAGATTTATCTTTCCTGGCGATTTGTCCTGACCACCGAAAAGGGGGAGGCGGATATTCGTGAGGTCTTTGAGTTTGTCGAAGATGATTGCGAGATCACCGTCACCCTTTTGAAAGCGGATGATGTTGAACAGGAAATCAGTGACGCCCCGGTCTCTGATGAGGCGTCCGATGAAAGCGTTGCTCAGGCACCGGCCGCTGTCCCGGACAAGCCCGCTGGCGTCCCTGAAAAGGCGAAACCGGCCCAGGCTCCGGCAACTGCAGCTGCAGCGGCACCCGCCGGGGGCGCCGCCACCGCATCGGCTAAAATCTCTTCGATCCGGGTGGATCTGGAACGGGTCGATCGTCTGGTGAACATGGTGGGTGAGCTGGTAATCACCCAAGCCATGCTGCACCAGCAATCCGCGGACCTGCCGGCGGAATTCAGCCAGATCATGGCCCGCGGTTTTGAAGATCTCGGCATGCATACCAGAGAGCTGCAGGAAAGTGTCATGGCGATCCGGATGCAGCCGGTGAAATCCGTTTTTGCCCGCATGCCCCGTTTGGTACGCGAGGTCTCCACCAAGCTTGGCAAGAAGGTGGATCTGGTGACCAGCGGTGAGAATACCGAAGTGGACAAGACCGTCATCGAACTGCTGGCCGATCCGCTGACCCATATGATCCGCAATTCACTGGACCATGGCATTGAAACCCCTTCTGAGCGTGCACAAACCGATAAGCCGGAACGGGCCAAAATCCATCTTTCCGCCGAACATAGAAGCGGGCGCATTCTGATTGATGTGGCGGATGACGGGCGCGGTATCAACCGCGACCGGGTCTATGCCAAGGCCGTTGAAAACGGTGTCATCCAGGCGGATACCAATCTGACGCCGGAACAGATTGACGAATTGATCTTCATGCCCGGTTTCTCGACGGCCGAGGCGGTTACAGATCTGTCTGGTCGCGGGGTCGGCATGGATGTGGTCCGGCGTAATGTCACTAATTTGGGCGGTAGGATTTCGGTTACCTCACAGCCGGGGCAGGGATCGCGCTTCACCATGTCACTGCCGCTGACCCTGGCGGTTCTTGACGGCATGATCACGGCGGTGGGCACCGAGAAATTCGTCATTCCGCTGACCTCGATTGTGGAAAGCATCCGCCCGACCCGGGATTCGTTGAAACATCTCTCCACGGGCGCGCAAGTGGTGTCGGTGCGGGGCGATTATATTCCCATTGTCCATCTGCACAGGGTCTTTGGCCTGAAAACCGATATCACCGATCCCTGTAAAGGCTTGGTGGTTTTGGTCGAGGTGGAAGGCGGTCAGCATGTGGGGATCATGGTTGATGAATTGCTGGGCCAGCAGCAGGTGGTGATCAAATCCCTGGAAACCAATTATGACCCGGTTGCCGGCGTCTCTGCGGCGACGATCCTGGGCAATGGGCGTGTGGCGCTGATCCTGGATTTGGACGGGCTATACAGTATGGGGACCGAGGCGCGGAATTTGCCGCCCCTAGAGCTTGAAGATGCCTCAGTGATGACAACGGAGCAGGTATGATGTCTGAAGCGAGCAATACGGCGCTGGCACCCCAGCAGCCGGAACAAGGAATTGCCAAGGGGGGGGAAGGCGCGCTGGAACCGACGGATCTGTCGGGTGAAATGGCGCAGTTTGTGACCTTCACCATCGGCAAGGAGGAATATGGCGTCGATATCATGGCCGTTCGCGAAATCAAGGGCTGGTCGGACACAACGCAGCTGCCGAACACCCCGGAATATATGCGGGGTGTTTTGAACCTACGTGGCCTGATTGTACCGATCTTCGATTTACGATGCCGGTTCTCGGGCCGCTTTACCGAGGTTACCCCGCTTCATGTGATCATCATTGTAGCGGTCGGCGACCGGATGATCGGCATCCTTGTGGATACGGTGTCCGACATTTTGTCGATTACATCGTCTGAAATCCGGGCAGTTCCGAAAATGGATCGGCGTATTGATGACCAGTATCTAACCGGGTTGGTCAATGTGAAGGATCGTATGGTGGCGCTGCTGGATGTGGAGCGCCTGTTTAGAAGCCAGGAATTGAATGACGGCTTTGCCGCGGCCCAGAGCGCGGACAACTGAGATTTTAATAGAGGACCAGGATAACTGGGGGACGAACCTATGCTAAGTGCTTTAAATAACCTTAAAATCGGCGCCAAGCTTGGTGTCCTTACCGGCGTGAACCTCGCCCTGCTTGTCATCACGGCAATCGCAGCGTCAGTCTTTATGATCCAGATTGGGAATGAGCTGAAAGAGGTCGCGCATAAAGATATTCCGATCACGGAAAAGCTGACGCAGCTGACAACCCATCAACTGGAACAAGCCATCGAGTATGAACGGGCACTGCGGATGGCTAGCGGAGGCAGCAGTCAGGCCCGGGAAAAATTTGAAAATGCAGAAAAACGTTTTTCTGAACTGTCCACGAAGGCGGATCAGGAAATTATCGAACTGCAAGGAATGCTGAATGACGCGGTGGTGTCGGCCGGCAGTGATAAGGCCAAAGCGGAACTGACAGATATCCTTAATCGGATGGAAGGGGTTAAGGCCAATCATCAGAAATATGAAGAGCATGTGGACGAGGTTTTCAATTTGATTTCCAGAGGACTGTTCTCAGAAGCGGAGCGTCTGGAAGCAGATATCGAAGAAGAGCAGTTAGCGCTTAATAATGAACTGACCGCCCTGCTAGTGAAGATTGGAGACTTTACGGAAAATGCGCTCCTTTCGGTTGAAGCACACGAATCGACGGCCCTGACAGTTATGGTGGTTCTCGGTGTGATTGCTTTGGCAATTGGTATTGGATTCTCGATCATTGTCACTAAAGGTATTTCCAAGCCGATCGATAGCTTTGTAGAGGCGATCCGCTTGCTTTCCGGTGGGGATACACGGGTTGCCATCCCTTGCCTGGAACAATCAGATGAGATTGGTGATATGGCCCGCGGTGTCGAAAGCATTCGCCTTTCGGCCAATGAAAACATGCGCATCCGCAATGCGTTGGATAACTGTCAGGCCAATGTGATGTTAGCCGACCCTGACCTCAATATCGTCTATATGAATAATACCATGGTGGCGATGATGAAAAATGCGGAGGCGGATCTG
>NZ_QRDW01000001.1:541892-873756 GCF_003385955.1 Aestuariispira insulae | reverse complement strand
ACTGTCAGGCCAATGTGATGTTAGCCGACCCTGACCTCAATATCGTCTATATGAATAATACCATGGTGGCGATGATGAAAAATGCGGAGGCGGATCTGAAGAAGGATCTGCCAAATCTGGATACGGAGAGTTTGTTGGGAACTTGTGTGGATGTTTTCCATAAGAATCCCGCCCATCAACGCGGCATGATCGAAGGGCTGACAAGCGCATATGAAACCTCCATCAATGTTGGTGGCCGGACTTTTGAGTTGATTGCTAGCCCGGTAAAAGACTCGAGAGGTGAGCGCATTGGTACTGTTGTTGAATGGGATGATGTTACAGAGAAGCTGGCCCGTGAGACGGCGGCCAAGCGGACAGCAGACGAAAACCAACGTATCCGGATCGCGCTTGATAATTGTCAGGCCAATGTGATGTTAGCCGACCCTGACCTCAATATCGTCTATATGAATAATACCATGGTGGCGATGATGAAAAATGCGGAGGCGGATCTGAAGAAGGATCTGCCGAACCTGGATACCTCCAAATTGATCGGGACCTGTGTGGATGTCTTCCACAAGAACCCGAGCCATCAACGCGGCATGATCGAAGCTCTGTCGAGTGCCTATGAGACCACGATCGAGGTTGGCGGGCGCACATTTGATCTGATTGCCAGCCCGGTTGTTGATGAAAACGGGAACCGTCTGGGGACGGTCGTGGAATGGGCGGATGTGACGGAAAAACTGGCGACCGAACGCGAAGCAACACGGGTGGCCAATGAAAACATGCGGGTGCGTGTGGCGTTGGATAACTGTGCGGCCAATGTGATGGTGGCGGACAATAGTTATGACATCATTTATATGAACCAAGCTGTCCTAAAAATGATGAAAAATGCGGAAGCCGATCTGAAGAAAGATCTGCCGAGCTTTGATGCTAATAATCTGATCGGGAACTCGATCGACAATTTCCATAAAAATCCCGCGCATCAACGCGGCATGTTGGAAAAGCTTGATTCCATTTATGAAACCTCGATCAAGGTCGGAGGTCGCACCTTCGATCTGATCGCCAATCCGATTGTCTCTGAAGCGGGGGAACGACTGGGCACCGTCGTGGAATGGAATGATGTTACCCAGGAACTGGCCATCCAGGAGGAAGTGGACGAAGTGGTCCAGGCGGTGGTGTCCGGTGATTTCACCAAATCGCTGGCCCTGGAAGGCAAAGACGGCTTCATGCTCAGCCTGAGCCAGGCGATCAATGGATTGAAGGACAATATTGAAAATGTCCTGAATGATGTGGCCGAAGCCCTGGCTTCCCTGGCGCGTGGTGATCTGACCAACCAGATTACTGCCGATTATCAAGGTACCTATGAGACCTTGAAACAGGATGTGAACCAGACGACCGAGCGGCTGGCGAAAACGGTGTCGGATATCATCACCGCCGCCAATGAGATCAGCAATGCTTCCTCCGAGATTGCTGCAGGCGGTACCGATCTGTCACAGCGGACCGAACAACAGGCATCCAATCTGGAAGAAACCGCAGCCTCCATGGAAGAAATGGCGACCACGGTGAAACAGAATGCCGAAAACGCCCAGCAGGCCAATCAGCTTTCTATCACCGCCCGGCAAACAGCCGAAGGCGGTGGTGATGTGGTCAGCAAGGCAGTAACAGCCATGGCCGGGATCGAGGAATCCTCGCAAAAGGTTTCCGACATCATCGGTGTGATCGACGAGATCGCGTTCCAGACCAATTTGCTGGCACTCAATGCCGCGGTTGAGGCGGCCCGTGCTGGAGAGGCCGGGAAAGGCTTTGCCGTTGTCGCCAGTGAGGTCAGGACGCTGGCCCAGCGGTCCAGCGAGGCGGCCAAGGATATCAAGGGGCTGATCCTGGACAGTGACGCCCAGGTCAAAGACGGCGTGCAACTGGTCAATCAGACCGGTGAATCGCTCTCTGAAATTGTCGACAGCATCAAACGGGTGGCGGACATCGTTTCCGAGATTGCGGCGGCCAGCGGCGAGCAGGCAACCGGGGTTGAAGAAATCAACACTGCCATCACCAATATGGATGAGATGACCCAGCAGAATGCGGCGTTGGTGGAAGAAAGTTCCGCCAATGCCCGTTCTCTGGAAGAGCAGTCTGAACATATGCTGGAGATGATGGGCTTCTTCAATATCGATGGCGCCCAGACAGAACCTGCGGAGCGGATACCGGCCAATAACGGCGTCCATAACGGGGCAAAGCCTGCAGCGAAAAAAGCCAAGGCGGAAAACCGGGCGCCGGAGAAATCCGGGAAACCGGCGAAACCCAAGAAAGCTGCAGCTGCAAGTGCGGCGCCCGTGGATGATGATTGGGAGGAATTCTAAGCAGCGATGATGGAGATTCCCGCTTCGCGCCGATACTTGCGGCGTGAAGTGGGTGCCCCTCATCAAATCACAGGATGTACCAGGCATGGCCACGCTGAAGGAAAAGAAAGCCTTGGAGACAGACCGCGAATTCCATTTCACGGATGCGGATTTTCATAAGCTGAGCAAGATGGTTTATGAAAGAACCGGTATTGTGTTGAAAGATCATAAAAAAAATATGGTCTATGGCCGGATATCACGGCGGCTGCGCCAGTTGGATTTGGATCAGTTCAAAGACTATCTGAGTTTGTTGGAAGGGCAGGGTGGTGCGGCAGAGATCGTGAATTTCGTCAATGCGATCACCACCAATCTGACAAATTTCTATCGAGAGGCCCACCATTTCGAACATTTGGGCAAGACGGTGGTGCCGGAGGCGATAGAGGCGATGCGCGAGCAGGGCACCCGCCGTTTCAGGGTCTGGTCGGCCGGATGTTCCTCGGGTCAGGAACCCTACACAATCGCCATGACCTTGTGGGAGCACATACCGGCGTTAGCCCAATATGACGCACGCATTCTGGCAACGGATTTGGATACCAACTGCTTGGATCGAGGTCGCTCCGGGATCTATCCGATGAAACAGGCGGACGGTATTCCTTCGGACTGTCTCAAGAAATATTGCCAGACGGGGAACGACCCCGAGGAAGGCACGGTGGTGATGATGGGGGATAAGCTAAAAAAATTGATTGCCTTCAAACAGCTGAACCTGATGGGGAAGTGGCCGATGAAAGGGCCGTTTGACGCGATTTTCTGTCGGAATGTCATGATCTATTTCGACAATGAAACCAAGGCCGAACTGGTCCGGCGCTTGTCGGCCCTGCTGAAACCACGGGGCTGGCTCTATATTGGCCATTCGGAATCCTTACTCTCCAATGCTGGTGATTTGGAATTGCAGGGGCGCACTGTTTATCGAAGAAAGAACTAAGTGAATGTTGGCGGTACAAAAAATGGATAAAGTAACAGGATCGCGTTATGCGGATGATCTGGACCCGGAGCACCCCCAAGAATCTCCGCTGCATTCCTATTTTGATCCCAAACTAAAACGGACGGCTGTGAAGGTGCGGCCCGGGACCCATTATGTGACGTCCCGCCAATCGGAAGTGATCGTCACTACGCTTGGGTCCTGCATATCCGCCTGTATTCGCGATACGGCTGCAGGTATTGGCGGCATGAACCATTTTATGCTTCCAGAAAGCGAGACAGGGTTATGGGGCGGGGCGTCGGCTGCACTGCGCTATGGCAACCATGCCATGGAGGTTTTGATCAATGATTTGCTGAAAATGGGCGCGGCGCGCAACCGGCTCGAGATCAAGCTTTTTGGCGGCGGTTCAGTGGTCAAATCGCTTTCCGATGTGGGAGAACGGAATATCAAATTCATTCTGCGCTATATGAAAAATGAGCATCTGGCGACGGCCGTGCAGCATCTGGGGGGCAAGCAGGCGCGCAGCATCTGTTATTTCCCCGACAGCGGTCGCGTGCGGATGAAACTGCTGGATCACAGCCGCGACAATGAAATCCTGGCGGATGAGAATGCATTCGGTTCGAAACTGTCGGAGCGGAAGAAAAGCGGCTTTGGCAATGATGCTGAATTGTTTTGATTTAGGGGATGGAGAGGTGGACCTGTGAGTGAGCCGATCAAAGTTGTTGTGGTGGATGATTCGGCGCTGATCCGGCGTCTGCTCAGCAGTCTTTTGGAAAAGGATCCGGAGATCAAGGTGGTGGGGACTGCGGCGGATCCCTATCAGGCAAGGACCATCATCAAGGAAACCAATCCGGATGTGATCACCCTGGATATTGAAATGCCTAAAATGGACGGGCTGGCCTTCCTGGAAAAGATCATGACTCTGCGGCCGATGCCGGTGATCATGGTGTCCTCGCTGACCCGGGCCGGGGCTGAGGTCACACTGCATGCCCTGGAATTGGGCGCGGTGGATTTCTTTGGCAAACCCAGCATCGATCTGGAACGTGGCATGGAGGAAAGATCCCGGCAGCTGATCGCCAAAGTCAAGGCTGCGGCGCGCGCGAAGGTTGCGCCGCGCAGCCGCACAGGCACAGAGGGGCCAGGCGCGCTGCAGGGATATAAATTCTCGACTACTGAGAAAATCATCGCAATCGGTTCCTCCACCGGCGGGGTAGAGGCTCTGCGTGAGGTCATCCCGCGTATGCCGGCAAACTGTCCGGGAATCCTGGTTGCCCAGCATATGCCGGCCAATTTTACCGGCACCTTTGCCCAACGGATGAACGGGATCAGCAATGTGACGGTCAGCGAAGCCCAGAACCAGCAACGCATTCTGCCAGGGCATGTCTATATCGCGCCCGGTAGCTATCATCTTAAGGTGAAGCGGTCCGGTGCCAACTATGTCTGCCAACTGTCGGACGAAGACCCGGTGACGGGGCATAAGCCTTCGGTAGATGTTTTGTTTGATTCCGTTGCCGAAGTCGTCGGGGCGAATGCTGTGGGGGTGATCCTGACCGGCATGGGTAAGGACGGCGCGTCGGGCCTGAAGAATATGCGCGATGCCGGTGCCGCCACCATTGGACAGGATGAGCCCTCCAGCGTTGTATATGGCATGCCAAAGGTGGCGTTTGAGATGGGGGGGGTGGAAGAGCAGATGGATATCCGCAAGATCGCGGAGGCCATCTTGCAGAAATGTGCCGTCAAGGGGGCCGGCAACATCCGGGTTTGAGGGGCAATCGAAAGATACGCATGATTGGATGCCGTCGATATGAAGAGTTTGTTGGATGGATCAATGACTGAAGATCCGCAAATAAGGGCCTTGTTGGATCAGTGGCTGGGACTGTCGGAGATGCAGCGCCGAACCTTTTCCGCCCTGGTGAACGAAGTGCGGACCACCAGTGACCTGGTGGAGGCCAGCGCCGACACGCTCTCGGGAGAGTTTCAAAAGTTGGCTGGCGTGACACGCTCTCAGGCGACTAATCTCGCGGAAGTGATCGAGAAGGCAAGCCGGACTGAGGTCGATGGAAAGGAAATTGCGGTTCGGGCCCTGATGGAGCAGATGCTGGGCGACCTGGAGAATATGGTCGAGAAAGTCCTCTTCATATCCAAACAAGGTATTCATGTGACCAATTCCCTGCAGGATCTGGTCGGGCATATTGATGCGGTGGATGATTCCATCAACCGGATCGAGGATTTCACCCGCCAGACAAACTATCTTGCCGTGAATGCCAAATTGGAGGCGGCAAAAGCAGGTGAAGCTGGAAAAGGCTTTTCCGTTGTCGCTGGTGAAATTGCCAGCATGTCCAAAAGCATTAATTCGCTGTCGGAGGATATCCGTACACGGATGTCAGGCGTGGTTGATGGCCTGGACAAAGGGCGTGATCTGGTTCGCGAATTAAATGCAATCGATATGTCCGACAATATTGTGCTCAAGGAGAAAATAGAGAAAGTATTACATGTATTGTTGGATCAGAATGACAAGCTTAATGAAACCGTCAAAGGATCGCTGAATGAGACGGAGACCATCACCAAGAGTATTGGTGAATTGACGACGACGATGCAGTTTCAGGACCGCACAAAACAGCGCATGGAGCATATAGTTGATATCCTTGAGGTTCTGGCTGGTGCCTCTGCGGACTTGTCTGAGACAACCCGCAATGAATGCCCTGACTTGAAAACAGTGGAGCTGGATGAAGCCTGGGTGCGCGGTCTTTTGGATCGGTTTTTGTTGGATGAGGTCAAACAGCGTTTCATCAGTCACGTTCTGATGGACGGCACTTTTGATGATGTGGATAATTCAACAGGCCGGGGCGTTGAACATGCTTCCGCCTCTGATGATATCGAATTATTTTAAGGATATATAAATATCTGACACGGATATAATATATTCTATCGGAAAGGTGAGGACCGGAAAAGGAGTCTACTCGGAATGGAATATGATATTGGCGCAAATGGTTCGGGCACAGTCTGTCACTTAAGCGCGGATCTGACCTTCAACGACCACGAAGCCTTTCGTGCCATGCTGGATGATGCTGTCGCTCAGGCAAGTGGGGAGATTGTGCTGGATCTCAGCAAGTTGGAATTCATCGATTCTGCTGGTATGGGAATGCTGCTGGTGGCTCAGGAGAGATCACAAAGCGAAGGCTGGTCCCTGGCGATCGACAAACCGCAGGGGCAGGTCCAGAAAATGCTTGAGCTGGCCAAATTGGGACAGGTGGTAACCATCCGATCCTAAATGATCGATTTTTTCCCATATCTATCTGGCTGCATGACATTCGATAAAAGGCGAATCCTGGGGGCGGTTTGGTTTTCCATGGATAGCAAATGGACGAAATGGTTCTACAGAACGATGTGAAACAGAAAGCCGCCTCAGAAGATATCTCTGATGCAAAAATTCTTATCGTCGATGATTTGCTACTCTTGCGTGAATTAATCAAAAATTATCTCTCGAATGAGGGGTTCAAGAATCTTTATACGGCTGAAAATGGTGTCGAGGCTTTGGAAAAAGTCCGGGAAATACGGCCTGATATCCTGATCCTCGATATTCTTATGCCGGAAATGAATGGATTTGAAGTCTGCCGTCAAATCAGAGCCAGTCCGGATTTTTCACAAATACCGATCCTGGTGCAGACTGGTGTCGAAGAGAGCGAAGACAGGCTTGAAGTCTTCAAAGTCGGCGCGACAGACCTGGTTTTGAAGCCAATCAACGGCGCAGAGTTGGTTGCCCGGGTGAAAGTGCATTTGCAAAATGTCTTCATGCAGCGACGACAGGCCCTATATCACCAGCGTATGGCCAGCGAGCTTGCCGCGGCGAGCAAAATCCAATCCAGTTTGCTGCCGTCCAAGGATCAAATGCGTCAAGCCAGGGAAAAGACAGGTTTTCGGATGCTGGCGTTTTACGAGGCATCGTCCGAGCTTGGCGGAGATTTCTGGGGAATGCGATTACTTGAAGGCGGTCGCCTCGCCTTTTTCATGGCGGATTTTTCCGGCCATGGTGTCGTGTCGGCGCTTAACACCTTCCGATTACATACCCTATTGAACCAGGCCGACCTGGACTGGGACCATCCCAAGCTTTGGATGCAGGGTGTGAACGAACATCTTTGCCGGGTTTTGTCGGTCGAACATTTTGCAACAGTCTTTTATGGTGTGCTTGATCCGACGAATAGCACCCTGCATTATTCCGCAGCTGCTTCGCCGCCGGTGGTGATTGGGACCAAGGCGGGTGATGGTGAATTGATCGATACATCCGGCCTGCCGCTAGGTATCTCCACGGATGCAAAATATGAGCAAAAAGAATATCCGTTTGCGCCTGGCGCTTATACGTTGCTCTACAGTGATGCGCTGATTGAAACTGAAGGTGAGGATGGTGAGGTCCTGGAGAGTGAGGCTGTTCTTGCGATGGCACAGGAACGGTCCAGTGAAATGGACCCTGATGTTTTGATCAACGGCATTCTGGATATTTATCCCGGCAAAGACCGGCGACCATTGCCGGATGATCTCACGCTGCTTGCTTTTGTCAGAGAGGTCTGATCTCAGGCCGCCTTTCCGGCGTTAATGGGATGTGCTGGAAAAAATGGTGACAACCACGGTATTGCCATTCCCGATATAACTCATTTCATCAAATGCAGAAGCGGCGGCAATGGCGATCCCCCTGCCATGAGCTGCTAGTAGGCGTCCCGGATCAAGCGTTAGATATTTCTGCCAGTCAAAGCCGGAGCCCTCGTCACGGATGGTGACGGTCACAGAATGGGCGCCGCGCAAAAACTCAATCCGGACTCTTTTGTTGGCATTTTCGGGCAGAGCCAGACGCCGATCCACCTCCTGTTTCCAGGTGCCGTCCTCCAACAGCTTTGTTTTGACTTCGTAATTGATGCCCAGATTGCCATGCTCTATGGCATTAACCATCAGTTCCGACAGTCCAAGGGCCATGGCGCGGGGGTCCGGCCCCGCCTGTGACAAAACTGTTGCCAAAGGGGCGACTTCTTCCAGCGTCCGCAATTCAAATCGGCCGGATTTCAAAATTTTAATGACCGCAGACTGGGTTTCCACTTCGCGGGTCAAGCGATCAAACTGTTCGTAGCTCAGGAAGGCCGCTTCCGTTATGGCAATCAGGCGACTGGCAGAGGCTTTTACGGGCAGATGGTGGAAAATCATTCCTGATTTGAGATTGCGATCAATACTGTCGTCGTCCAATTGGGCGCGCATGATGATCGGTGTATGCCGCAGGGAGGAATCGGATTGAATGCTTTCCAGGCAACTTGCAAGTTCCGGCAGTTTTTCAATATTGGGAAGGATGATCACGCCAAAATTGTCCTGGCCGGTTGTCATCTGCTCCAGCAGGCGTTCGGGTTCCTTCAGGGCGGTTACGGAATAGCCACCGTTTTCCAAGGCCTGGCTGGCAAACTGCCGGTTGTTGTCATCCGGCTCAACAAGCAAAACATGCTTTTTGGTCAAGCTTCCCCCATCTGGCTCGGAATATTTTGATACTAACCAATCCTCGCGAGCGATAGTCAATAATACATCTAAAATGAGAAAAAGTAATAAATTTTAGTCAGGGTCGCGCGTATTTATCCATGTCGGCCATTGCCATGAATACCGCCATTTCCATCTCTCTTGACCTTACAGTTACTGGAAGGGTTATGTTGGTCTTATCGAAATGATTGAAAGTTGCCCAATGCAGAAAGTCGCAGAAAAAAACATGGAACGCAGATTTTCCCTCGCCGTTAGTGGCATGACATGCGCCGGCTGTGCCAGCGGCCTGGAAAGAAAGCTGAAGGCGGAACCCGGTATCGCCGATGCCCTGGTTAACTTCGCCCTGGCCAAGGCAACGGTTTTGACTGCGGATTCCAAGATCGATATCGATCAGGTGATCAGGGCGGTTGATCGTGCGGGATATTCAGCGGCACCGGCGGAAAAGATAGGGTCGGATGATGGGAAACAATCCTATGACGGCTGGCTGGTGTTGGCGGCATTCCTGCTGACAATTCCGTTGGTATTGAAGATGTTCCTGCCTACAGGCCATGTTTTGGCCCCGTCGGGCTGGACGGAATTGTTGTTGGCGACCCCGGTCCAGTTTGTTGCCGGTTGGCGCTTCTATCGCGGTAGCTGGGCTGCGCTGCGGCATGGGAACTGGGGCATGGATTTGCTTGTCGTACTGGGGACGACCGCTGCTTACGGATACAGTTTGGCGCAATTGCTGCTGCTGTCCGGTGACGGGCATCTGTATTTTGAATCGGGCGCGGTGGTCGTCACGCTGGTCCTGTTGGGACGTTATCTGGAAGAACGTGCCAAAAAGCGAACCACCGAGGCCATCCGTTTGCTGATGGATTTGCAGCCTGATCGTGTAACAGTGTTTCGGGACGGCGAGTGGACCGAACTTCCGGCGGATTTTGTCCGGCCCGGAGACCGGGTGAAAGTTCTGTCCGCTGATCGGATCCCGGTGGACGGTCAGATCCAGGCCGGTGCCAGTGAAATTGACGAGCGCATGTTAACAGGCGAAAGCCTGCCGGTTGGAAAGAAAACAGGTGATCCGGTCTTTGCCGGTACGATGAACGGGTTGGGTGTGCTTGAGCTGAACGTCACCGCTGCGGCGGGCGATAGCCGCCTTTCCCGGATTGTTGATATCGTGACCAATGCCCAGCAGGGAAAAGCGCCGGTCCAGAGACTGGTGGATCGCGTTTCCGCCTGGTTCGTGCCGATTGTCCTGGTGATTTCCCTGCTGAGCCTGACCGGCTGGCTGACGGTGGGCGTATCTCTCGAACAGGCCCTGATGGCGGCTGTCTCTGTCCTGGTGATTGCATGCCCCTGTGCCTTGGGCCTGGCGACCCCGACCGCTGTTGTGGTCGGGACCGGGGCAGGCGCGCGTGCGGGCATTCTGTTCCGTGACATCGAAGCTTTGGAGCGGGCTTTCAATGTCAATGCCGTCGCGTTTGACAAGACAGGCACACTGACCGAAGGGGAGCCCGAAATCAGCGCGATTGCGGCTGTGGGGGACCGCACCGCAGATGAGGTCATGACTTTGGCGGCGTCTTTACAGCAAGATAGCAATCATCCTCTTGCCCTGGCGTTTCTCGATCACGCCAAGAAACTGGGGCTGGCGCTGGAGCCAGTGGAGGAAGTCGAAATACAGCCGGGGCAAGGGCTTTATGGGTGCGTTTCAGGCAGCCGGGTTGTTATCGGTAACCGATCTTTAATGGTGACGCAGGAGATCGCTTTGCCGGAAACTGCCGGGAATCCCCCGGCTATTGAAGGCGAGACCCAACTCTTTGTGGCATTGGATGGCCGCTTGGCGGCAGTGGTGAATGTCCGGGACAAAATTCGAGACAGCGCCGCAGCGACCATAGGGATTTTAAGACAAAGAGGGATCACCAGCCACTTGATTTCCGGGGATGCCCAATTGGTGGCCGATGCGGTCGGCCGGCAGGTTGGCGTGGATCAGGCCATGGGCGATGTGCGGCCCGAGGGCAAGGCCCGGGCGTTGGAGACAATCCGACAAACCAATGGAGTCGTGGCTATGGTGGGGGACGGCATTAACGATGCCCCGGCGCTGGCTGTCGCCGATGTGGGAATCGCCATGGGGGCGGGGTCCGACATTGCCAAGGAAACTGCGCCGGTCACTCTGATGCGGGCGGATTTACGCCTTGTTCCTGCGGTGTTTGATATTTCCCGCCGGGTGATTTGGAAGATTCGCCAGAATCTGTTCTGGGCCTTCATATTCAACATCATCGGTATTCCGCTTGCCGCTTTTGGCCTGCTTAATCCCATGATTGCTGGCGGTGCCATGGCCTTCAGCAGTGTGGCGGTTGTCAGCAACTCCCTGTTGTTGCGGCGTTGGAAGCCCGGTCTCTTACTGACAGAAGGGGAGCGGTCATGAATATCGGCACAGCAGCAAGCAAATCCGGGATGTCGGCCAAGACAATCCGGTATTATGAGGATATCGGACTGATCGCGCCGGCAAACCGCCGTGAGAGTGGGTATCGGGATTATTCAGAAGATGATGTGCATTTGTTGCAATTCCTGCACCGCGCGCGGTCCTTGGGGTTTTCGGTGAAACAATGCCGGGAGTTGCTGTCGCTCTACAAGGATCGTAACCGGGCCAGTGGGGATGTGAAGGCGATCGCGCTGGGCCATGTTCATGAAATCAGCGAAAAGATCAAAGAATTACAGGCGATGAAGGATACACTGGAAACCCTGGTGGACAAATGCCATGGTGATGAAAGGCCCAACTGTCCGATCCTGAAGGACTTGGCCGGAAGTGAGCCAAATAATAAATAGCAAAAACAGAACAGGAATATCAGGTGAGTGAAGTCAAAAAAACCAGAGGGCTCGGGCTGATTTTAGGTTTGGTTGCAGTCGCATTTGTCACAGGCGCGGTGCTTTATGTGGTCAATAACCAGAAAAAACGCAGTCCTCATTTTGCGGATTTCCGGAATGCGGAAATGGTTGCGCTCGGCGAACAGGTCTACGAGGCGAATTGTGCGATTTGCCATGGGGCCGGGCTGGAGGGGCAGCCGAATTGGCGTCAACCGTTAGCGAGCGGCGGCTTTCCTGCTCCTCCGCATGATGAAACCGGCCATACCTGGCATCATCCTGACCAAATGCTGTTTCAGGTGACGAAGTTCGGCGGCGCGTCTGTTGCCGGGGAAGGTGCGGTTAGCAACATGCCTGCCTTTGAAGGAATTTTATCCGACCAGGAAATACTGGCGTCGCTCGCTTACATCAAAAGCCATTGGCCGGCAAAGATCCAGGATGACCAGGAAAAGCTCACCTATCGGCAGACATTGCGCGAAAACAGATAGGGGAAGAGTGATGGCAATAAAACCGGTCAAGCAGCTGGTTGAGGACGCGGAACAAGAAATTGAAACCCTTGATCTGGAGGCGGCCAGGGTCCTGCTGGACGATGGGGATGTGTTGTTTGTGGATATCCGTGACATCCGGGAATTGTGGCATGAAGGCACGATACCGGGGGCGCTGCATGCCCCACGCGGCATGCTGGAATTTTGGGTTGATCCGCAGAGCCCCTATCACAAGTCGGAGTTTTCCCAGAAGGCGAAATATGTGTTTTTTTGTGCGGCCGGATGGCGATCGGCTCTGGCGACCAAGGCTCTTCAGGATATGGGATTGACCCCGGTTGCCCATATCCGTGGAGGTTTTGGTGCCTGGAAAGAGGCGGACCTGCCTATGGAACCGGTGGCAAGGCGCCAGAAACCGTCCTAGATCAGATAATGCCGGTTTCCCGCAACCGCTTGATTTCCCCATCGTCGGCCTGCAGGATCTCACGCAGGATCTCGTCCGTATGTTGACCCAAGGTTGGTGGTGCGTTCCGGTATTGCACTGGGGTTTCGGAGAATTTCACCGGGTTGCCAACCAAAGGCACCTTGCCTGTTTCCGATAAAGGGTGATCCATTTCGATGCGCATGCCGCGATGTTGCACCTGCGGATCCTGAAACACCTGCTCGATCGTGTTGACAGGGCCGCAGGGGACGCCTGCTTTTTCCAAACCATCAAGCCAATCCTGCATTGATTTCCCAGCCAGGATCGGTTCCATCAAAGCATGCAGGGCAGCCCGGTTCTTCACCCGGGCTTCATTTGTGGCAAAGCGCGGGTCATCTGCGATTTCGCCACAGCCGGAAAATTCGCACCATTTTCGGAATTGGCCGTCATTGCCTACGGCCAGGATGATATGTCCGTCGCTAACTTCAAAAGTGCGATAGGGAACGATATTAGGATGTTCATTCCCCTGCCGCTCCGGTGATGTGCCTGAGACCAGATAGTTGGTTGCCTGATTGACCAACCAGGCAACCTGAGTATCGAGAAGACAGCAATCGATATGCTGGCCCTTTCCGGTATGATCGCGGTGGCGAAGAGCCGCCAGGATCGCGGTAGAGGCATACATGCCGCACATCACATCGGCAACAGCGACGCCTACCTTCATAGGCAGACCGTCCACAGGGCCTGTAACACTCATGATTCCGCCCATGCCCTGGGCCAGATAATCGTATCCGCCGCG
The DNA here is from genome assembly GCF_003385955.1 of Aestuariispira insulae. Lineage (GTDB taxonomy): Bacteria > Pseudomonadota > Alphaproteobacteria > UBA8366 > Aestuariispiraceae > Aestuariispira > Aestuariispira insulae. The sequence continues at coordinate 860,417 of NZ_QRDW01000001.1, read as the reverse complement.
GTTGGCATAGGGGCCATCCTGTCCAAAACCGGTAATGGAACAATAAATCAAACTGGGGAATTCCTGGCGAAGTTTCTCATAAGACAGGCCATATTTATCCAACCCGCCGACCTTGTAATTCTCGACCAGGATATCGCAATGGGCCAACAGTTGGCGGATCAGGGCCTGACCTTCGGGCCGGGCAATATCGATCTCAATGGATCGCTTGTTACGGTTGGCGCACAGATAATAGGCGCTCTCGCTGCTATCCTCTCCATCCTTGCCTTTCACATAGGGCGGCCCCCATTTCCGAGTGTCATCCCCAGCCTTTGGCCGCTCGACCTTGATGACATCCGCCCCAAGATCTCCAAGCAGTTGTGTGCAGGTAGGGCCGGCAAGGATGCGGCTGAGATCAAGGATGCGGACACCGCTAAGAGGCTGGAGGCTCATGATTTTTCTTTCAGGCTTCGGAAATCTTACGTCAGATTGATCCTAGCGGGCCATCCGGCCCCGCGCCAGAGGGTGCAGGCTTCGTTTGCACGATAAAATCGCATAAGGTAAGCACGAAACTGAATTTTCATCCTGCCGGCAAGAGAAGCTGGAAACCTCAAAACAAAATTTAGGTTTAAGACTGATGGACATGCTTCCCAACACCCCATTTCTCCTCCTCGATCAGCAGAAACTGGAGGCGAATTTGGACCGAATGCAACAGGCGGCAAACGGAAAATCTGTGTTGCTCAGGCCGCATCTTAAAACCGCAAAATCCCTTGCGGTGGCTGAAAAGGCAATGGCGCGCGGCGCAAAGGGGATCACGGTTTCGACCCTGTTGGAAGCGGAGTATTTTTTTGACGGTGGCATCGCCGATATTATCTATGCGGTGGGCATGACTGCGGACAAGCTGGACCGGGCGATGGATCTTGTACGCCGGGGGGCTGATCTGAAAATCATGACCGATAACCTGGTTGTCGCACAGGCTATTGCAGATCATGGTCATCGGCATGGGCATTGCCATAAGACCCTGATAGAGCTGGATTGCGGTGATCATCGTGCCGGGCTCTTGCCTGAAGATCCGGATCTTCCGCAAATCGCGGCGATGTTGGAAAGCCAGGGGAAGGGTGGGTTTGCCGGGGTGTTGACCCATGCGGGCCATTCCTATGGGGAAAACACGCCTGCGGGGATTGAAAAAATCGCCAATGAAGAATCCGACTGCGCGCGCCGGGCCGTCGCAATGGTGACAAATGCCGGGTTCGAACCAGGGATCGTTTCCATTGGCTCAACCCCCACGGCGCTGGCTTTGGGGGAGCTAGACGGCGTAACCGAGATCCGGGCCGGGGTTTATATGTTTTTTGATGTCGATCAGATGGCGCGCGGGGTTTGCAACATCAGCGATCTTGCACTCAGTGTGGTCAGTACTGTGATCGGTCATAACCGGGCGGCGGGTAAGATCCTTCTGGATGCCGGAGGTCTGGCCTTGTCAAAAGATCGGAGCGCAGACAGCAATATGGCGCAGGCGGGCTATGGGTTGGTTTGTGACCTGGAAAGCGGGAGACGGCTGGATGGCCTATCGGTCACTGCTGTCAGTCAGGAGCATGGCCATGTGAAGGTCTCGGATGAACGGGATTATGTTCGCCTGCCGATCGGGGCCAAAATCCGCATCCTGCCCATCCATGCCTGCATGACCGCCGCTGCCTATCCGCACTATCATGTATTGCATTCCGGAAAACTGGTGGCGTTGTGGGAGCGGGTAAACGGCTGGTGAGCCTAGTGAAAAGGTGGATTTAGTCTTTGGGCCAGCGGTTATGAACCCAGAACCATTGTTCCGGTCGCTCACGGATCCAGCCCTCCAGTGTTGCATTTATCTCGGTCAGCAGCCGGCGGATATTTTCTTTTTTGTCAGCTCCGTCGGGCAAATCCATGGGTGGGTGGAAGATCACCTTGAACCGGGAACCGGGCAATCGGATCACCTGCATAGGGATCAGTGGGCATTTAAGCCGCAACGCAAAATCGGCCGGTGCGGTGGCGGTCATAGCATCGACCCCGAAAAAGGGGACGGGAATGCCCTCGTTTAATTTCTGGTCCACCAGGACACCCAAGGGTTTTCCTTCTTTCAAGACTTGCAAAAGACGCTTGGCCCCTTCGCGGCCTTTTGGAATAAGTTCCGCACTGGCTTTGCCGCGGACTTTCTGAAACAGTTTTTCGATCCAGGGATTGGATGCCTTGCGATAGACACTCACCATCTTAGTGCCACGGTCGGCAATGACGGTGGTGGCGATCTCCCAATTTCCCAGATGGCCGGTAAAGACGATGAAACTGGTACCGCTCTTGATAGCATCCAGGAGATACGCCTCGCCCACCACTTCTACACGGCTATTGGGGCCGGTTGTTGGCACTTTGTCCATTTGGGGCCATTCGCCGGCACCGCGGCCTAGATTGTCCCAAACGCCTTTAACGATCTCGTCAATTTCCTCCTGGCTTTTGTCCGGATAAAACCGCTTAAGATTTCGCCGGGCGACTTTGTCAGCGCGCAACAGAGGGCCGAATGTCCGAAACATGAAGGCGCCTAATCCAGCAGCCCAACGCAAGGGCACAGCCCGGCAAATGATAAGGCCAAGATAAATCAAGGCTGCCTGTACCGGATAGATCACTGCGGATTTGATCCAGCGTGTTTTCTGCGAATAATGCGCCATGTTTAAACTATGGACTCCAACAAACCCAATAATTTCAATTCGTTATCCCATCGAATTGAAATCGGGACAAATTTTACTTTATCTTTGTAAGATTCCGGCAGACGAACGTAATCCTTTTCAGTCGTCAGCAATTCTGCCTGCTGGGAACCTGCAATATCAACCAATTTTTCGAGATCGCTCTCATGATAGCTGTGATGGTCCGCAAAGGCATGAAATGAAGACAGATTGATTTCAAGAGACTGCAGGCTATCCCGAAATTTCTCTGGTCTGCCGATACCGGCAAAGGCCAGATAACGGGCCTGTTTATCCATGCCGGTCAGGTCAGAAATGATCTGGCCCCGAAAGACCGGTTTGTCCGGTTTGAAGCTGGTTGCATCCACAGCTTCCCCATCTCCTAAAAGCAGTATCGCATCGGCTTTTTTTATCGCATTTGTGATCGGTTCCCGCAGTGGCCCGGCAGGGATGAGCCGTTCATTGCCAAATCCAAATCCGGCGTCGATGACAAGCAGGGACAAGTTTTTTTTGAGGCTGGGATTTTGATAACCGTCATCCATTATCACAAGATCGCATCCAGCTTTCTCGATCTCCTTTATGCCTTTGACCCTGTCTCTTGAAACGGTCACCGGAGCCTCTTTTGCCAGCAACAGAGGCTCATCGCCAATCTGCCCGGCGTTGTGCCGGTTGGGATCAACCAGGACCGGCCCCGGGAGGCTGCCGCCATATCCACGGCTCAGGAAATGAGTTTTTTTACCGCGGCTTTGAAGCATTCGGGCAATGCTTTGTGCTACGGGGGTTTTCCCGGCACCACCTGCGACCGCATTGCCGACACAGATGACGGGGACCTGTGAGTGGTAGGGCGTGGTCAGGCGATTGCGCAGTTGGGAAATTCCCCAATAGACACAGCCCAGAGGAGCCAGCAATCTTGCCGGCAAACTATGTTTTTGATCCCATGTCCAATATCTCGGTTGCCGCATGATTAATCGCTGGCTCCCACTGGAAGATAGGGAGTGATGATCTTAATCATGCGGTCCACGACTTCCGCCTCTTTTTCAACAAATGCAGCAGCAAGAGAGCCTGCAATGGACAGTTTTTCAGGGGCTGTCAGATATCCGTCTAGCGCGTCGGCAAGCTGGTTTGCATCCTTCACTTCAACTGCCGATTTTGTCGCCAGCATGGCATCGGCCAGATCCCGACAGTTGGCCATATGGCTCCCAAACAGGATAGCATTGCCCCAGCGTGCGGGTTCCAGCGGATTATGGCCGCCGATGCCTGGAATAAGGGAGCCGCAAACTGCTGTGATACGGGACAGGCTGTAGAACAGATCCATTTCACCCAATGTGTCGGCTAAATAGATGCTGGTTTCATGCGTTGGGGTTTCACCCTGGCTGCGCTGGGCTGTGATAAATCCCTGTTCGATCAACGCGCGTTTGACCGTTTCTCCCCTTTCGGGATGTCTGGGCGCCAGGATTAACAGAAGGTCTGGATATTTTTTCCGTAAACGCTGTTGAGCCGAGGCGACAATGTTTTCTTCGCCCTGATGGGTGCTGGCAGCCAACCAGCAGGGACGACCGGCGATGGACAGTCCAAGCTCTGAATTCTCCGCGCCAGGCACTGAACGGGGGAGACCGGCGAATTTCAGGTTGCCCGGGTGTTGTGCACGGGGGAAGCCCAATGTTGCAAACTTCTCCCGATCACGCTCGGACTGAACCATGATCTCTTGAAAGCCGGACAGCAGGCTGTCGGCTATTCCCGGAAATTTCTGCCACCGACGGAAAGATCGATCGGAAAGGCGCGCATTGACCAGGATCATGGGAATGTTCCGCCGGCGTGTTTGGGCTAGCAGGTTTGGCCATAACTCCGATTCCATCCACAAAGCGAGATCGGGCTGCCAATGGTCCAGAAAGCGCCGGACCCAGGCGGGATGATCCAAGGGAATAAACTGATGAATGGCCCGATGGGCAAGTCGTTTTTCCATCATCTGGGCAGATGTGACGGTGCCGGTGGTCTGCAATATGGTGGCCTGTGGATGGTCCGCCAGCAACCGATCAATCAGCGGCAGGGAAGATACCGCTTCCCCGACGCTTGCCGCATGAATCCAGATGACAGGTCCTTTTGGCCGTGCGGCTGACGCGATGCCCTTGCGCTCGTTGACGCGGGCAGGGTCTTCCTTGCCACGCGCGAGGCGTTTTTTGATCAGGCGTTCCAGCAAGGGGCCCGAGAGCCAGGTCAGGCTTCTATAGGCGCCAAGGATCATGCTTTTGCTCCGTCAGCGGGCAAGGGAGCGCCTGGCGGTATGGGCGCATGTCCCATCATGCGATCGGCTTCATCGGTCAATTCGCGTAGATGATCTTCGAGTTTTTGCCGCAGTTCCTCTTTGTCCAGATCGGTTGAGAAGCCGGGGATGTCGGTCTGATCGCTCCAGATGAAGACACCTTTGTTAAAAGGGAGAGGAACGTTGAACCGGTCCCAGCTCTTCAAGATGATTCGCCGTTTGACGGAATAGGTTGTGAAGGTGATTCGGGCATTGGCGAGCCGCGCGATGATGATTGGGCCGTCTTTCATTCTTTGACGGGGGCCGCGCGGTCCATCCGGAGAGATGGATATGGCCGTGCCTTGCTTAATTTTCCGGACAACCGTTTTCGTTGCGCCAACCGCCCCCTTTGCAGAAGAACCGATGACGGAATCCACAGAAAAATAGGAAAGTGTGCGGGAAACCAACTGACCGTCACGATGACCCGATGCCAACACGGCCATGGGACGTTTTTTGCAATCCCAGGAATAGGCGGTCAGGGCAATGCGATTGTGCCACATCAGGACCAGGTAGGTTTGACCGTCTTCGATATGGCGATCTCTTTTGTCAAAGCCGACATAAGACCAGCGACTGGTGACAAAAACCAGACGGATATATTGCGCAATCAGCCAGCAGGCCAAACGATGCGCTCCATCGGATTTTATCATTTTTTTGAAGACCCTGGAGAGCTTCATCCCGTCCCCTGATTATCGTTGTGTTTCTTTTTGGTATGTGAGCCAGCCGGCGGGCTGCTTATATCATGCAAAATCAGGAACAACCAGTGCTGCTGGACCGGCCGCCAGCGGTACCGAAGTTTGAGCCTGTCTCTTCCCGATCGGCAATCAATCTTCGGATTGTTTTAGCCGGTATCCCAAAGCGGTCATGCAGTTTTCAAACTCTTCAGCTTTCCGCGCACGGGCATCCAGATAACGAAACTGAGTGTCCAGACTTTCATTGGCTGTGGAACCAGGATCCGTCACGGCATTCGAAGAATTGATTTCATGGCTCAATTGTTGGCTGGCCCGTTTGTCGGCCAGGCGGATACAACGGTACCGGTCCTGGGCGGTTTGTTCCACTGATCGCTTGGGATGTTCCCAGGGCGCATTCATGATATCTTGGGAGATACAGCCAGATAGCGCCATGACGGTTGCCATCAAGCCGAACGCGCGTCCGAAGAATCGTTGTTTGATTATCGGCGGGTTCCGGAATTTTGGAACATATCTTGCTTCTTGAGATGGTAATCGCATGATGTGGGAAGATTATGCCGTTTGCGGTTAGGAGATACTGATCAAGGCGTCTGTCGTTGATTGTTAGTCGGAGAGGTTTATGAAGGCAATGTCCAATAGTCGAATGATGGTTGCAGCGATGCTGGTCGTGGCCCCGCTATCGGGCTGTGTGACGGATTCAAATCTGAGCCGGGAAGACCGTCTCGCATCCGGGACGGGTCTTGGAATGCTGGCCGGCGGCTTGTTGGGCTATAGCATGGGCGGCGGCGATACAGCACCGATCATCGGGATGCTGGTTGGTGCCGGTGCCGGCGGTGTTGCCGGTTATTGGGCAACGGACCGACTGACCCGTTGGGATAAATCCGCCATGAATGATACAGCGTTTCAGGGACTGAATGAATCCAGCAGTGGCCAGACCCTGACCTGGGCCAATCAGGATTCCGGCAATTCCGGCAGTTTCACGCCTGTGCGAACCTTCCTGGATGCCAAAGGGCGGATTTGCAGGGATTTTGTCGTGACATTGGATGTTGATGGCACACCCCGAGAAGGTGAGCGGACCGCGTGCCGCACAGCAACAGGCGACTGGGTGATGCTCTGAGGAGTGGATATGCGTTGGTGCGTAAAAAAAGAAAGGGCTGCCTGATAGGCAGCCCTTTTTCAATATGTCGTGGTTTCTGATCAATCGCGGGCAACACACATGGAAATGCCCATGCCGCCACCGATGCAAAGGGTGGCCAGACCCTTTTTCGCGTCGCGTTTTTCCATTTCATGCAGCAGGGTCACCAGCACGCGGGCACCGGAAGCCCCAATTGGGTGGCCAAGTGCGATGGCGCCGCCGTTTACATTGACGATATCCGGGTTCAAACCCAGCTCATGCACAACAGACAGGGCCTGAGCGGCAAAAGCTTCATTTGCCTCAATCAGGTCGAGATCCTCGGCTTTCCAGCCAGCCTTTTCTAACGCGACCTGGGTGGCCGGGATCGGGCCGGTTCCCATGATGGCGGGGTCAACACCGGCGGTGGCCCAGGAAACGATGCGCGCCATCGGGGCGATACCGCGGGATTTTGCTTCGTCTGCGGACATCAGGACCAGGGCGGCGGCACCATCATTAATGCCTGATGCATTGCCAGCCGTCACGGTGCCTTCCCGGTCAAAGGCCGGGCGCAACTTTGCCAAGCCGTCTGCTGTGACACCGGCTTTCGGGTATTCATCGCGATCGACCACAATCTCGCCTTTGCGGGTTTTGATGGTGACCTGCACGATCTCGTCATCGAAACGGCCAGCATTCTGGGCCGCTTCGGCCTTCTGCTGGGAGTGGGCGGCATATTCGTCTTGCGTTTCGCGGCTGAGCTGCCATTTCTCGGCGATGTTTTCTGCGGTGTTACCCATATGATAGCCATTGAAAGCACACCACAAGCCATCGCGGATCATGGTATCAATGAATTGTACATCGCCCATTTTTTGACCGTCACGCAGATGGGCCGCGTGGGGAGCCTGGCTCATGCTTTCCTGGCCACCGGCCACTACAATTTTGCTGTCACCGTTTTTGATGGCCTGAAGGCCGAGTGCGACCGCACGCAGACCGGACCCGCAAAGTTGGTTGATTTGGAAAGCGGTTTTTTCAACAGGGATGCCGGCTTCCACTGCGGCTTGGCGCGCGGGGTTCTGGCCCTGGGCGGCAATCAGGATCTGGCCGAGGATGGCTTCATCCACGTCGGTGCCGTCCACTTTGGAACGGTTGAGGGCTTCCTTGATCGCGATCGCGCCGAGATAAGAAGCGGGTACGGAACTCAGAGCGCCATTAAAAGCGCCGATCGGGGTGCGGGCTGCACCGGTAATCACCACATCGGTCATGGAATGTCTCCCTCATATTTGCGTGATCTGCGTGCCTCGACCCAGGCCGCATCTGCTTGTGTTGCTGCATTGCAATATAATGCCTGTGGCGATGCAATACAACTATACATCCTCACCTGCACCTTATGGACCGATTATGACGGTTTAATGAGCGGTCATCCGGATTTTCGGATAAACTCGCCAATCAGCGGCCAGGTGCTGGATGCCGCGCGTCGGCCGGCCATCATACCGATATGACCGGCATTGATCGACCGGCTACGGCAAATTGGCAATTGCTGGGCCAGGGCTTCGGCGGAGGCTGGCGGGACAATCCTGTCCCCCTGCGGGATCAGCGCCAGTGAGGGTATCTCTAACTGCTGAGGATCCACGGGCTCTCCGAACAGGTGCCAGTTTTTCTGATGGGTTCGGTTTTGTTGATACCATCCTTCCAAACAATCAAGAGCCGCAGGGCCAACCAACGGCACGCCATCATTGAGCCAGTCTTCCAGGGCTACAAAGGATTTTGCAAACTCTCCATCCGGGGCGGTACTGGCGAATTTCGTGAATTTCCGAAGCGCTAGAAGGGGATCCAACCCGGTGAAAAACATCTGAAGAGCATCGGTCGGCAGGAATCCGACCGTTTCTATTGTCTGATGGATCATTGGCATCATCATGCCCAGAAGCGCGGACTGCCGACCGCCATCGCTGTGAAAGTCCCATGGGGTGGCCAGCAGGGTGAGCGTGGCGGTTTTTTCCTGTCTATGAATGGCTGCGCCCAGTGCCAGAAGGCCCCCCATGCAATAGCCAATCACCGAGACTGGACGCCCATGGCGATCACCGATTTCATCGATGAAATCGGCTAGTCGTCCGGTATAGTCACTTAATGAAAAACCGTGTTCGTCCTGTCCTGGACTGCCCCAATCAACCATGTAGGGGGTCAAACCTTGATCCCGAAGCCAGAGCATAAAACTGTTTTCCGGCGTAAGATCCAGGATATAGGCACGGTTGACCAGCGAGGGAATCACCAAAACCGGTTCTGCACCCTGTCGGCCATCTGAGAAATCAAGCAGGCATGTATTGCCGGACTGCGCGGCAATGGGCCGGTTTTGCGCGGTTCTTTGATAAGGGTGCGAACGATAGCGTTGGATACCATCCAGGAATAGGTTGAACCGTTTTTGGCTCACTAATTCCAGGGCTTCGAGCAGGGTTTTGTCCGCGTCTTGTTCCCGCCCGGTCCGGATTGCCTGCAGGTCTTGTTGGAGACCGTCAACCGCTTCCCGAAGGCTTGGATGGATCATCCCGCTGTTCCAGTCGGTCGAGCCGCTGGTTAAGCATCTCAAGAGTGCGGGCGAGCTCGCGAAGAGTGTCATCGCGGCTGTTAGATGCTGCGGTAGGGGGCGGGGCCCCATTCTCTTTCCCGGCCCCGGCGGGCTGTTGGAAGGCTGTGGAGTTTCTTTCATATGTCAGACCCTGTCCGGGAAAGGGGAAAGACGGACCGTCAGCGGTCGCAAAGCTATTAAACCGGTCCTGCCAGTTTTTGAAAATTACCTGATATTCCGGGTCTTGGGCCACCAATGTCATCTGTTCCTGCCAAAGGTCCAGCAGGCGGATGGCCAATTTTTGATAGTCGTTGGTTTCGCTCATGTCTGTTACTATAGGGGGGCGGTCCCAAAACTGCCAGAGCCCGGAAGGGTTTGGCCAGAAAGAGTGATGCGATGCAGCAAAGCCTTGGCGTAAGGCCTGTTATCTGTTATGCGTTGCACAATAAAAATGAGTGAACTCAAAAGAATAGGGTTACGCAGGCTCCAGATGACATGTGCAGGTGGGCTATGGCGTGACCAGGGGATGCAACTGAAGGCGGACGGCAGATATGTCGGATAATTCCACGGGCAAGGTCGGCCCGATTACGATCAAGAAATACGCAAACCGGCGGCTCTATAATACCGCGACCAGCAGTTATGTGACATTGGATCACCTCTGCCAGATGGTTAAGGACGGTGTTGAGTTTGAGGTTTTTGACGCCAAGACGGGCGAGGATATTACCCGTTCGGTCCTGACCCAGATTATTGTCGAGGAAGAAAGCAAGGGGGACCAAAATCTCTTGCCGATCAGCTTCCTGCGGCAGTTGATCAGCTTTTACGGTGATAATGTTCAACAGATGCTGTTGCCGCAATATCTGGATATGTCCATGCAGTCCTTCACCCAAAACAAGGATCAGATCCAGGATTACATGAACCAGACCTTTGGTAATGTTTTCCCATTTGGCAATCTGGAGGAAATGGGCAAACAGAATATGGCCATGTTTGAGCAGGCCATGCAGATGTTTTCCCCCTTTAATGGCGCTGGCTTTGGTGCCAAGCCCGCCGCGCCGGAACAGCGTGATGGTGCTGAGGAAGCGCCCGCCGGCAATGCGCTTGATGAATTGCAAAAACAGATGCAGATGATGCAGAAAAAGCTGGAAGACATGGAAAAAGGCAAATAAGCCGCTTCGTTCCGAGTTTTCTGTTTGAATTTAAAAGGAGGCCATAGCCTCCTTTTTTATAGGCGGTTCAGGTGGGACGGCCCGATGAGGCCGGAGAGCCAAACGCCATTTTTCGCCAAAAAGAACTGATGACCGGTTTGGTGCATCTCTAGTGCAGGGAGTGCCAGGATTATTGGTTTACCATGTCTGCTGCCGACCATTCGGGCCGTTTCGGCATCGGCAGAAAGATGCACATACTGACGCGACATGGGTTTTAAACCTTCTTTGAGTATCGTTTCCAAAAACCTTTCTGCGGTGCCGTGAAAAAGTGTTTCTGGGGGCTCTGTCGGCAATAGACCGAGATTCACCTGAATAGAATGGCTCTGGTTCGCTCGGATCAGTTGGCCATCTTCTGACAAGGCAAACCGTTTTTTCTCATTGGTGGCCACGACTTCCTCGATCAAGGCGCGGCTAAGCGGAATTGTCGCTTTTTCGATCAGTTCGTCGACAACGGCCCATCCCTCGGCATCCAGTTCAAGACCGATTTCACCTGGTTTGTGGCGCAGGATAAAGCTTAAGAATTTGCTGACCCGAACATGATCTGAAACCATGAATTTCCCCCTTTTTTGCAGACTTTGCAATCTCTCGCCTGGCGAAGGAAGTTAGTCAAGGTCGAAACTGAGGCGCCTACCGACGGGTATCCGTCTTCGGCCCGAGGGTGCCGATGAAAGGTAGGCGCAGGTTCAGATCACCCGGATCAATGCCAAAGCCCAAACCGGCGAGATTGATCTCCAAGCCTTCTTCCTTCGCGATGGTTAGGCCCAGCAATCCGGCCAGGGAGAGCTGGTAACCCGTGCCGCTGATGGCATCGTCGAAAAAGCGGTCGGGCCCGAGATAGTCCTTGCCGATGGCGGTGGGCGGGAGGTCCAGGCGCAGTTCCGGCACTTGGCGACCGATCCAGGCGACAAAGGTGTTGGAGTTGGGGCCGGGAAAAAGCGTGTATTCATTGGCGAAGGGATAGCGTTTGGCGGCGGCTTCGATCTTGTCGATGATTAATTCAGCTTTGCCACCCTGGATATCCACCAGCAGGTCAGGCCTGGATCCAAACCAATGGCGGTCGGGCACGCCCTCTTGAACCGTAAGTGCGGGCAGGCCGCGCCGGGCACGCCATCCTAAGATCTGGTAGATGGAATAGCTGTCCGCTCCGGCCCGTTTGACAGAGATCCAGGGATGGACCGCAAAAGTGCCGCGCCAGCTGAATGCCCGCGCCGCATAGATCTGGACCACAGCTTCCGTTTTGACTTTTGGATCCGGGGCAATCCCGGCAGAATCACGCCGGGCATTGCGCCAGTCGGCCCCAATGGCATTGGCCGTTGCGAAACCGGCAACCGAGAGGAGACCAAGTCCCACAGCCAACCATGTGAGACGCTTTGCTGACCGGCCGGATCGTTTTTTGTCGCTCATTTTCGCCATCCCTCCTAAATGGGCACAAACTGACATTGTGCAAGGAATTGTGGCTACTCCATGAGGGAATTATGTCAGAAACCGGGGGCTATTGCACCTTGGCTGATTGTACCACCGTTTCAGCCTGTCCCGGCGTCAGGGGTTCTCCGGCCGCGGAACAGTAATAACCGGCCAGGCTGGTAGATCCCTGCGGGGTTTTTAGAGCGGGGACTGCCTGGCTGAAAACCACGCAAAGCTGGCCGCCGGAGGAAAAACGCCGCCAGGTGGCGGTGCCGATCTCATTGTTCGTTTTAAAGTAATCCAGGAAGGTGGTTTCACGCCAGGCCAGGTCTGGCCAGAGCGCCAGGGTTTCCTTCGGGTCATCGGGCATTGTGCCGGAGGCATCATCCAGCGGCTGAATCAGGATCAATGCGCCCGACGCCTCCAGGCTGGTGCTGCGGTTCCAATTGGCTTCGCGGCGCAGACGGAAGGGATCTCGCAACAAGCGCTCTTGGTTGATGGGCCGAATCTCCTGTAAAGTCTCAAGATCGAGGGACAACTCAACAGGGGAAGGCATTCTGGCCTTGATTTTTTCCGGCACGAAGGCGGGATCCAGCGGGTTCCAATCCAGCTCGGCGCAGGCGGACAATCCCAGTCCTGCTGCCAGAATTGCCAGTGTCAGGCCTATCGGGGACCGTTTGATTTCCATGGTTGAATTCTCTCCCGAACCGGATATTGAAAGCATGTCGAAAGTAATATGACCCGGAGAGGCGTGATTAAGGCCGCCATAGGGTCGGGAAGTTTTTTTTAGGAACCGTGAATGAGTAATACCGTCGCACCAAAGAATGGCCAAGCCCCCAATCCGGAAGCAATGTCCCTTGAGGGGCACTCAAAGGTGATTGTGGTCGGCAATGAAAAAGGCGGCTCAGGCAAGTCGACCACGGTCATGCATTTGATGACGGCCTTGCTGCATGCGGGATACAAGGTGGCGGCCCTGGATCTGGATGCCCGTCAGGCGACCTTGAGCCATTATCTGGAAAACCGGCGCGACCTCATGGCGCGCAAGGGGCTGAATCTGCCGATGCCGGAATATCATGCAATCCTGCCCAGTGACAAAGTCAGCCGCGATGAAGCGCGCCAGGAAGATGAGGACCGGGTGGAAGAGGCGGTCCAGCGGCTACGCGCGGAAAACGACTTTCTGGTGATTGATACGCCAGGGTCGGATAATTTCCTGAGCCGGATCGGCCATTCCTATGCGGACATCCTGGTCACCCCGCTGAATGACAGTTTTGTCGATCTGGATGTTCTGGCCAAGATCGACCCGGATAATCACAATGTTATCCGGCCCAGCCAATATGCGCAGATGGTGTTTGAACAGAAAATGGCCCGGGCCAAGCGGGAAGGCCTGCATAAAACCTTTGACTGGGTTGTGATGCGAAATCGCATGGGGCATCTGGAATCCAAAAACCAGCAAGCCATGGACCAGGCGATCACCACGCTTGCCAAACGGATAGGCTTCCGGGTCGCGCCCGGATTTTCCGAGCGTGTGATTTTCAGGGAGCTGTTCCTGGATGGATTGACCCTGTTGGATCTTCGGGCGGCAGATACGGGAATCCGCATGAGCATGTCCCATGTGGCGGCCAGGCAGGAGGTGCGCGGCCTTTTGCAATCCATCGGTTTGCCCGTGATCGGATGACCGGGCAGCATCAAGCAGCCATTTTGATCAATATTAGCGCATGATCTTCAGAAAGTCTGGGTTGCCTCTAGGAGGCAGCCCCGTTTCTTCTTATATTCAGGTTATGGCCAAGTTACCGACAGATAAAGAAAAGCAAGCGCCTCAGTCCAGTCAGGCGGATGTGAATGCCTTCCTGGCGAAGGTTGAGAAGGCCGTACCGGCCCAGCGGTCCGCCAGCGACCGGCCGGGGCGGCTGATCTTTGCCATGGACGCGACCGCGAGCCGCCAGCCCATGTGGGATCATGCTTGTCATTTGCAGGCGGACATGTTCCGTGAAACGGCCAACATTGGGGGGCTGAGTATTCAACTGGTTTATTACCGAGGTTTCAACGAATGCAAGGCAAGCCGCTGGCAGCAGGATGGCAAAGGCCTGGCCCGGATCATGTCCGGGGTCACCTGTCTGGGGGGGCATACCCAGATCGGGCGGGTCTTGCGCCATGGGCTGAATGCCAATGACAAGGGCAAGGTGGATGCACTGGTTTTTGTCGGTGATGCCTTTGAAGAGGATATCGACGCGGTCTGTCATGATGCGGGGCAATTGGGACTGGTCGGCATCCCCGTATTCCTGTTCCAGGAAGGGCGGGATCCGGTTGCCGAGCGGGCTTTCAAACAGATTGCCAAACTGACCGGCGGGGCATGGTGTCCCTTTGATGCCGACAGCGCCAAACAGTTGCGGGATCTTTTGTCCGCTGTGGCGGTCTATGCGTCCGGAGGCCGGCAAGCCATGCTCGATTTTGCCCGGGATCGATCAGATTTGAAGCAACTGACCCAGCAGATCCGGGAGCGCTGAGCCTATGTCTTGGTTCTTGATGGGGGTCGCTGTACTGTTTTTCCTGTTGGCCGGCCTGTGGGCAATTGCCAATGCGGATCCTGAAAAACTGGCTCGGATCGCAAAATGGGTCTTCGTGACATTGCTGGTGTTGTTGGTGCTGACTCTGGTTGTGCGCGGCGGGTTTCATCTGGTCTGGCTGCTGATGTTCGGCCTGCTGCCCTGGATCGGGCGGTTGCGCAATATCTTTAAGGGAATGAAAGGGCCCAGCGCGGGACAGTTTGCCGAGGTAAAAAGCGACTATCTGCACATGCGCCTTGATCAGGTGCAGGGGGAGATGGACGGTTATGTGTTGAAAGGTGCGTTTGAAGGGCGCTACCTGAACCAGATGGATCTGGCGGATTGCATGGCGCTGAGGCGCGAGATTGACGGGGATGCCCGGTCGGTCCAGCTTTTGGAGAGCTATCTGGATAAGACCCACGGCCCGGATTGGCGCGATGGATTCGACAGTTCCGACCGGCACGCTGGCCAGGCGGCGGGCGCAATGTCGCGCCAAGAAGCGTTCAAGATCCTCGGTCTATCGGAGGGGGCCGGCGAAGAAGAGATCCGCAAGGCCCATCGGGAATTGATGAAACAGATGCATCCTGACCGCGGCGGTTCGGGGTATCTGGCGGCGAAAATCAATGAAGCGAAGGATGTTTTGCTGGGCCGGTGACTTTCATGCTTGCAAAGGGTGTGTTATCTGACCTGTCAAGTCTGTGATTGCCTCTTTGATCCTGATATTCTCTAGCTATGGAACAAAAGATTTCGCCCAAGGACCGTGACCGGTTTCGCAAGATCATTCTGGTCATGAAGTCTGCCACCATTGACGGTGAGCGTGACGCGGCCAGCATGGCCGCGACTCGTATGGCTGCGCAATGGGATATGACATTGGAAGAGGCGATCGAGGAAACCCATCCGGAGATTTATGGCGACCGCTATGCCGAGCGGGAGCGCACCGCACGGCGTCAGAGTGCTTATGAGGCCTGGGAAACAGGTACCATGCGCATGATGCGCAACAAGGAAGCCCAGGAGAAATACGCTTTCGAGCAGGCCAAAAGACAGGCCCGGCAACGGGGGTTGGATGAGCGGGAAAAGAATGCCGCCAACAGCAATGCCAAGCCCCGGGCCCGCAATTTTCACTCCAATGCCAAAGTCTCGCCGACGGATACCTTCCGGCTGATCACCGTGCTTTTGAAGGATGGCCTGCCTTTGCGGCGTGTGGCGGAATTGGCTGACGTGTCCACAAACGAAGTGGCCCGGGTCTATCTGTTGAACCGTGAGGCGTGAGGCTATTGGTGCTGGATTACCGGATCAAGTCCGGTAATGGCGATCAGAGATACGATCCCATAGAAAGACGTCATCCCCGGACTTGATCCGGGGATCTTGGGCTGAATTCTCCTGCACCACTTGCAAAAAGAAAGGGCCGCGAGTTTCGCGGCCTTTTCCCTTTTAGTCCCAACAGACCAGTTAGCGGCTGATCGGCTTGTATTTGATCCGGTGCGGCTGGTCCGCTTCCGCGCCCAGGCGGCGTTTGCGGTCGGCCTCATAATCTTCATAGTTGCCTTCATACCAGACGACCTGACTATCGCCTTCAAAGGCCAGGATATGGGTGGCGATGCGGTCGAGGAACCAGCGATCATGGCTGATGACCACGGCGCAGCCGGCAAATTCCAGCAAGGCTTCTTCGAGTGAGCGCAGGGTATCCACATCCAGATCGTTGGTCGGCTCATCGAGCAGCAGCACATTGGCACCGCTTTTCAGCATCTTGGCGAGATGAACACGGTTGCGCTCACCACCGGACAATTGGCCGACCTTTTTCTGCTGGTCGCCGCCTTTGAAGTTGAAGCTGCCCACATAGGCACGTGACTGAACCTTACGCTTGCCCAGCTCGATAATATCCAGACCGTCGGAAATCTCTTCCCAGACAGTGGCATTGTCGTTGAGCGTGTCGCGGGACTGGTCCACATAGCCAAGCTTGACGGTTTCACCCAGGCGCAGCGTGCCTTCATCCGGCTGTTCATTGCCGGTGATCATGCGGAACATGGTGGTTTTACCGGCACCGTTCGGGCCAATGACACCAACGATGCCGCCCGGAGGCAGGCGGAAGCTGAGATCATCGTAAAGCAGCTTATCATTATAGGCTTTTTTGATGTTCTCCGCCTCGATCACGACACCGCCCAGACGCGGGCCGGCGGGGATGGTAATCTTGGCATTGCCGGTTTCTTCGCGGTTGGAGTCTTCCAACAGTTTTTCGTAAGCCTGAATACGGGCCTTGGACTTGGCCTGGCGGGCCTTCGGGCTGGCGCTGGCCCATTCGCGTTCGCGGGCCAAAACCTTGGCGCGGGCGGCATCTTCCTTGCCTTCCTGAACCAGGCGTTTTTCCTTCTGTTCCAGCCAGGAGGAATAGTTGCCTTCGTAAGGGATCCCTTGGCCGCGGTCCAATTCCAAAATCCAACCCGTCACATTGTCGAGGAAGTAGCGATCATGGGTGACCATGACGACGGTGCCCGGATAGTCCCCCAGGAAGCGCTGCAGCCAGGAAACCGATTCAGCATCCAGATGGTTGGTCGGCTCGTCGAGCAGCAACATGTCGGGTTTGGAGAGCAGCAGATGGCACAACGCCACGCGGCGGCGCTCACCACCAGAGAGGTCTTTGACCGGCCAGTCGGCAGGCGGGCAGCGCAGCGCGTCCATGGCAATTTCCACATGGCGCTCCAGGTCCCAGGCGTCGGCGGCGTCTATTTTTTCCTGCAATTCGGACTGTTCGCCGATCAGAGCCATCATCTCGTCATCGTCGGTCACTTCACCCAGCTTCATGCTGACTTCGTTGAACCGGTCGACAACGGCCTTGATCTCGCCCAGCGCGTCCATGACGTTTTCGGCGACCGTCTTGCTGTCATCGAGCTCCGGTTCCTGTTTCAGATAGCCGATTTTAACGCCGTCAGCGGCACGCGCCTCACCGTTGAATTCCTTGTCCTCGCCTGCCATGATCTTAAGCAGCGTGGATTTACCGGCACCGTTGTAACCAAGCACGCCGATCTTGGCGCCGGGCAGGAAGGACAGGTGGATATTCTTGAGAACTTCCCGTCCGCCCGGATAGGTCTTGGAAACATTCTGCATGGAATAGACATACTGATAGGATGCCATGTCGGACCTTCTCCTCGCGAAATCTGGATAATCTAGCGCCCGATGTAACCGAATGTGCGCCCGGATGCAATCAATGAAACACCTGGTAGAGGGCGATCATGCCCGGTTTTTCAGGGGGAGAGCCTGGAAAGAAGCTTTTGCGCTAAGACGGTTGCGGCCGCGGATGTTTCCTCCATTCCATGCTGTTCCAGCATATTGACCAGTACCGGTGACCCGTCGGACAGGAACAGACGCAGCATCAATCGGAAATAGACAGCGTGCATGATGCGGCCACTCTTATGCGGGTAAGCTGCCCGTAACAGCTCAAAGCTCGGGATGCCTGTATTCAATGTCGAATAATATCCGTCATTGATTTTCTCGTCGAACTCCCCCCAGATATCCCGGTCACTGATCGAGACACCAATCGCCGTTTCCCGCCAGGCATTGCCAAAATATAAGGTAGCATTATGGCGCTCGCCAATATGGGCGGCGACCAATGTCTCATAATGGGGGCGAAGCGGCCTGCACATCATAAGCTCCGGATGCAGGGCGCGGATCTCTGATGAATTCCACAGGGGGTTTTTCTGCCACGCCTTGTAGAACCGGGCCAGGAAGGGACTGTAACTTTCCACCTGCTCAACATCCAGAGAGATCAGCTTCGGCCTCAGGGAAGGTTCAGGCAGATCGAAATTCTGTATCAGGCCTTTGACCATGATAAGCGGCCCGTCTTTTGAGGCGACCCGCACCACGATCCGGTGATAGGTGACATGCCGATAGGTGTTGTTGGCATCGTCGAGCCAGCCTTGAACCCGTGACAGGCTCGGCTCTCCAGTGACAAAGACCTTGTTATAATTTTTCGTCACGGTCCAGTCGTATGGGTGAAACAGGCCTGTTGGTTGCCGGAGCATGGCAACTTTGCCAATGGCATTTCGGCAATAATCCCATCCCTTATATTCCGCATAGTCATTCCGGCGGCCAATATGGTGGTAGATCCATTGGCCATTTTCCTCCCGGAAGGAGAGTGAGACGTTTTTCAGGGCATAGGCCTTGTCCGGATCGTTGCGCAGATCGAAATCGATGCTGGAAAGATCTTGCCAGAATTTTTTGAGTTTGGGTGACTGGTTGTCGATTTCCCTGTTGAAATCCAGCTCGATCACCTCTGTGGGCAAGGACCGGTTCAAATCCGCGGGAGAGAGATTGTTGAGCGAGGATTGCAGGCGGCTGTAATAAAGCTTTCCGGCATCGGTCAGCTTGGATCGCTTTCCGCGCACGGCCCTTTCAAACAGAGGCTGGCCGGCGATGTCTTCCAACGCTTTAATTTGGATGGAAAGGGCGGCGACAGATTTGCCCAGGCTTTGTGCCGCGTCCTGCAGGGTGATGTTGTCCGCAGCCGCCATAAAGGCGTAGATGGCCTGAATGCTTGGTATTTTGATCGGGGGGCTGATGGCTCTGATCCTGTTGGTCCGTTCCTGTTGCCCAAAACTTATTAAGTTTTTTTAAATAAATAAATCGTTTTGACGATTTCTCTGGCTCATTGGCGGTGATAATTTTTGCTGCTTGCGGTGGTTGCTTGTTGATTGGTTAAGTAGGGGGGGATATGGCACATCCAACGGATATTTACGTGGGCGCGAAGGTTCGCGAGGCCCGGATGCTGAAAGGGTTCAGCCAGGAAAGACTGGCGGAGAGGCTCGGGATCAGTTTCCAGCAAGTCCAGAAATATGAAAAAGGCAGCAATCGGATCGGATGCAGCAGGCTTTGGGATATCAGTGTCGTCCTTGAAACACCGGTGACCTTCTTTTTCAATGGTCTGGAAGGAGAGCACCATGAAGTGCACAGTGATATTTCACCGGTGTTATTGAGATTGGCAAAAAAAATCTCGGACATGCCGGGTGAAGCCAGACGACCTTTTCTGGCCTTCCTGAGTGTCATTCTGGAAGATGGACCTCATGATACCCGTGGTGCCATCTGACGCGGGTTCAATCAAAAACGTGATTTTAGGCGGTTGCTCAAATGATCCGGCTTTTTGGTGAGCTTGGGGGCCGGGGCCGTTTGGCTTGTCTGTGCCAGTATTTGACGTTTCGGGCTGTCTTCTTAAGGTTCGAGTAATCTTTTTTTAAATGTCGAGTAAGGTTTCCCGATTACAATTACAGGCATAACAACAAAGACAAAGATGGTGAGGTCACCATGTACGACTATCGAATGGCCAAATTTTCAATCGGAACGCCTGTGGAGCATAAACGCTATGGGTTCAAAGGCGTCATTTTTGACGTGGATCCGGAATTCGCGAATACGGAAGAATGGTATCAATCTATTCCTTCCGATGTGCGTCCAGACAAGAAACAGCCGTTTTATCATCTGTTTGCAGTTTCTTCCGACAGTGATTCCCCCTATATCGCCTATGTTTCTGAACAAAATCTGAAACAGGTTGCGCCCGGGGACGAGATCAATCATCCCGCTATTGTGGAATATTTTGATGGATCGTGCGGCGGTGTTTATCTGCCGCGACATAAGGTGAATTAAGACCACCGGCCGAATGTTCGGCTTGGTCTTGAGTTCAGAAAAACCCAGAAGATTGACAGGTTCGGTATCATCGCCATAACTTGCGCCATGCGAGTTATTTCTTTGATTGTTTCCTGTCTTCTTCTCGTCTCCTGCAACAGTCCTGAAGAAGTGAATCAGCGCCTGGTCCAGGCCTTTGACGATCTGGTGTTTTTTGTCGCACCTGACCGGCAGGGGGCTGAGGTTCGGCAATGGAACCCCTATCTTGTCCGTTGGGAAGGCGAGGTTCGGTATTTTGTCCAGGTGGAAGGTTCACCAGAACCGGGCATGCTGGAACAGATCGACAGGGCGATGGCCAGGGTTGGTGCGGTGGCCGGCAGAAAAGTCTCTCGGGCTGAAAAACTGACGGAAACAAACATTACGTTTACGTTGAATGCCACTGATCGCGATTATCGGATCAATGGTGCGGAACGGGCCAGTTGTTATGCGAATATTGACGAGATTTTTAAACCGGGAAACCAGTCTGAAGATGGTGGCAAGCTGAAAAAAGCGTCCATCTATCTGCCCGGTATGCGCCCAAGGGTGATGACTGCCTGTTTGGAGCATGAAATACTCCATGTATTTGGGTTTTGGGGACATACCCAGCGGATCCGATCAACGATGTCGTCTTTTGTCTCGGAAAATGAAATGACCAAGTGGGACGAGATGCTGCTCAAGGCGCTCTATAGCCCTAATCTCGAACCTGGTATGAAGCGTGAAGAGGCGCTTAAACGCGCCGAGCAGGAATTGTTGTTAATTTTGGCTGCAAGTTAAGAGGTATTTATGAAAAAACGAGTTTTACAGCTGACGATGCTGTTTGGCACCCTGGCGGCCTTGTCTGCCTGTGTGTCAGATTCTGATCTGGGGGTTCGCAACCGTGCGCTGACAGAGGCGGAAAGTCCTCTGGTATTTGATTATCCGGGCATTGAGGGAGGGTATAGAAAATTCCTCGCCGGGCGTTCGGTTGATTATCGCCAGAAATATCTCCAGGCCAATTATGGGCCCAAAAGTGGTGCCTTCCCGTCACTCGTCCTGCTTTTTTGGAAGCTGACCGATGTGGAGTATTATTATCCGAAACGTTCGATCGATGAACAGATGACAGTGTTTTTCGATACCCCGCCGAACCACAGCGAACCTGCTTTTGTTGTCTACACAGAGGGCCGTGCAGATTATGTCACCTTTGAAGACAATGGCGGGCATTGCATGTTTTTCGTTGTTAAATGGGGTGGCCATCTGTCCAGCAGAGGGGGGAACAGGGAATTGAATGGCCTGTTTTGTGATCAGAGCCAGATCGATAGCGCTAAGGCGGAAAAGGTGATCAAAAGCGTTCAAGTCCTCAATGAAGGGGAAGTGATCAAGGTTGCAAACAGCGAGAAGCCGAAAAAGGCTTCCGGTTCCGCGGGGCAAACCAGCACCATGACCGGGTTTAAGGCGGATCGTGTAGAGATTATCTGGAACGGCGTTTTTGATAAGCAGAAGCTTGATATCAACAGCCGTATGTATACCAGTTATGATGGCGTGATTTCATTTGAAGATCCGAAAACCGGTACATGCAAAGGGGACTTCATTCTTGATAAAGCCCTTGATCAGATGAAGCGTGGCGATCTGGCCAAAGGAAGCTGGAATATTGAATGCAGCGCCGGACAGGCCGCAGAAGGCCGCCTGAAACTGTATCAAGGTGATGAAGGAAAGGTACGCGTTTCCGGTGAGGGGGAAGACCGCCAGAAAAACGCGATCTCCTTCACGATGTAAGGCGGGCAGCAGTTACTATTGCTGTGATATGAAGTTGAAAAACCGGCTGCCCCCTCAGCCGGTTTTTTCATTTCGGATACCCAGTAATTGTCACGGGGTTTACGTTGATTTTTCTGGGAGCGGGATTCTGCATCGTGATATAAGGCACGCGCAATGAAAGAAGGGTGCGTGATGCTGAAAGCCGCTGGACAGTACGGGGAAGTCTATGACAGCTTCCAATGGCAGATACCTGAATATTACAATATCGGGGTCGATATTTGTGACCGTCAAAACCCGGCCGCAAAAGCCATCATTTTCCGGGACCAGGACGGTCAGGTCCGCGATTATAGCTTTGGCGACCTGAAAGCGCTATCCAACCGTTTCGCCAATCTGCTGTCGGCCCATGGGGCCATGCGTGAGGACAGATTAGCCATATTACTGCCCCAGGCGCCGGAAACGGCGATCGCGCATATCGCGGCGTATAAATCGGGCATGATCGCGGTGCCACTCTTTGTGCTGTTTGGGGAAGAGGCGCTGGAATACAGGTTATCTGCCAGCGGTGCCCGTTTCTTGGTGACGGACAAGTCCGGGGTGGAGAAGATCGCCACAATCCGGGACAGGTTGCCGGCATTGGAAGCGGTTTTCTGCATTGATGGCAGTATGGAAGACGCGCAGGATTTCCATGCTCTACTGGAACGCTCGTCCGACCGGTTTGAACCGGTTCCGACCAAAGCCGATGATCCGGCACTGATCATCTTTACGTCCGGCACAACGGGGAATCCCAAAGGCGCTCTGCATGCGCACCGGGTTCTGCTGGGCCATCTGCCGGGCGTTGAATTTCCGCATAATTTCTTTCCCCAGGATCAGGACCTTTTCTGGACACCGGCAGACTGGGCCTGGATCGGGGGCTTGATCGATGTCCTGTTGCCCAGTTTGCATCATGGTAAGCCGGTTCTGGCTTATCGCGCCGCAAAATTTGACCCGGAAGAGGCCTTCCGCCTGATGGCGGATTTCAAGGTCCGTAATGTTTTTATGCCCCCGACCGCTTTGAAACTGATGCGTCAGGTGGAAAAGCCAAGGGAGCGTTTCTCCCATGATTTGCGTTCCATCGGATCCGGCGGGGAAAGCCTGGGGGCTGGCCTGCTTGATTGGGGACGGGAGACATTCGGCATCAATATCAATGAGTTTTACGGCCAGACGGAATGTAATCTGGTGGTGGGCTGTTGTGAGCAGGCAATGGATATCCGGCCGGGTTCCATGGGCAAACCGATCCCGGGACACCAGGTTGAGGTCATTGATGCAGATGGCAATGTTTTGCCCGCCGGTGAACAAGGTCTGATTGCAGTGCGCCGTCCGGATCCGGTCATGTTTTTGCGCTATTGGCAAAATGAGCAGGCGACGGCGGAAAAATTCATTGGTGACTGGCTGCTGACCGGGGATACTGGCAAGAAAGATGAAGATGGCTATCTCTGGTATATCGGGCGCGACGATGACGTAATCACGACGGCGGGCTATCGCGTTGGACCGGGCGAGATTGAGGATTGCCTGATCAACCATCCGGCCGTTCAGTTGGCGGCGGTGATTGGCGTTCCAGATCCGATCAGGACGCAGTCGGTGAAAGCCTATATCGTTCTGCGGGACGGTTTTTCAGAAGATGAAACACTGACCCGTGAGATCCAGACTTATGTGAAAACCAAACTGGCGGCCCATGAATATCCGCGCGCTATTGCCTATGTCCGGGAATTGCCGATGACGACGACGGGTAAAGTGATGCGGCGTAAATTGCGGGATCTGCCTGAAAATAGCTGAGCTAATTCCAGCGCGCCCTATTCGTCATCTGCAAGGCGGCTGTTGATCTGGACTTCGGAATGCAGGGTTCTGTGAACCGGGCATTTGTCGGCAATCTCCAGCAGTTTTGCCCGCTCTTTGTTACTGAGATCGCCGATAAGCTCTATTCTGCGCTCGATCCTGTCTATTTTGCCGCCCTGCGACTCGCAGCTTTCGCAGTCATCGGCATGAATCTTCTCATGGCGTAATGTGACCTTGGCACGATCAAGGGAAAGCCCCTTGCGTTGTGCATACATGCGCATGGTCATCGTCGTGCAGGCACCAAGACCGCTTAACAGCAGATCATAGGGGGTGGGGCCTGTATCAGTGCCGCCGATCCGCGGCGGCTCATCCGCAAGAAGTTTATGGCGTCCGCCGACCGATATGGTTTGGGAGAACCGGCCGACACCGTTTTCCTGAACCAAAACTTCGCCTTCTGACAGATCTTCTGGATGGATGGCAGAGTCAGGGGCGGGAAGGTAGCGCCGTGCCCAGGATCCGAGAAGATCGGCCACATAGATCGCATCCTGCCGGTCGCTGAGCAGATGATCCGCCTGGTCCAGGGAGATGAAGCTTTTGGGATGTTTGGCGGCCTTAAAAATCTTAGCTGCATTTTCAATGCCGACCTGCTGATCCAGTGGAGCATGGAACACCAGCAGTGCTTTTTTCATGGTGGCAATTTCATCGGCCAGCCGTTGTTGGGCTATATCTTCCAGAAACTGCCGTTTGATTGTGAAGGGGCGGCCAGCCAGGGTTACCTGCGCGGCACCGGATTCCTGAATTTCCGGCAGGGCATAATGGAAATTCTCTTTCACATGATCTGGATCGGCCGGCGCATTGATGGTGGCAACCGCCTGCACGCTTTCCAATCTGGGGGCTGCCACCAGGACTGCTGCCCCGCCCAGGCTATGGCCGATCAAGAGTGCGGGGGACTCATATTCCTCTGCGAGAAACCGGGCGGCATCCTCTAGGTCTTCCACATTGGAACTGAAATTTGAATTGGCAAATTCTCCTTCGCTGGCACCAAGTCCTGTGAAATCAAATCGCAGCACAGCAATGTCATTATTTGTTAGGCCCTGGGCGATCCGGCTGGCGGCGAAAATATCTTTAGAACAGGTAAAGCAATGGGCAAAAAGCGCATAAGCCCTAGGCGTTTCCAACGGCAGATCCAGCCTGGCCGCCAATGTCTGCCCCTGGCGGTTGGTGAAAGTGATCTTGTGGCTGTCACCCCGTTTCATGGCTTGGCGTTCCCTGGTTGTTTTCC
The DNA here is from genome assembly GCF_003385955.1 of Aestuariispira insulae. Lineage (GTDB taxonomy): Bacteria > Pseudomonadota > Alphaproteobacteria > UBA8366 > Aestuariispiraceae > Aestuariispira > Aestuariispira insulae. The sequence goes on along the minus strand of NZ_QRDW01000001.1, from coordinate 835,466 downwards.
CGAAGATGGCTGAACAGGATCAGTCAGGAGAGCGATCACCACAAGGGGGCTATGGGTAAACAGTTCGCGAGCGGTGGTGGACACGCCCGGAGGTCCGGGCGTGTCCTGCCGCCGGTCAGCTACGGCGGACCGGATCGAGCGTGATTTTGTGCAACTCCGAATCGTCGCGATCCATCAGGCGCACAGTGAGCTGTTCGGTTTGGCCGTCGATATCCACAAGGCCAAAGAATTGAAGCCCCATGGACGGCGGCAGGTTTGCCCCCTGTTCCTTGGTCGGTGCCTTGACGAATTTGACTTCGGGGCCAAAGGTTTTGTCCAGGTCGTTCGGCCCAAAGGTGCCTGCATGGATCGGGCCGGAGACAAATTCCCAGAAAGGTTTGAAATCCTGGAAACTGGCTTTGTCCGGGTTATAGTAGTGAGCTGCGGTGTAATGCACATCAGCAGTCAGCCAGACGATGTTTTCAATGTCGGCATTCTTGATGAAGCGCAGCAGATCGGCAAATTCCAGCTCTCGGCCCTTGGCGGCGCCGTGGTCGCCGTTGGAAACCGCTTCCGCACCGGCTTTTTCTTTCCAGTTGTCCCAAACGATCAGGCCGATCGGCATGTCACAGGCGATCACTTTCCAGGTGGCTTTGGAGGCGGCCAGGGATTTCTTCAACCAGGCCAGCTGTTCAGCGCCCAAAATTCGGGAGGCCGGGTTCATCTCCGCTTCCATGGACGCGCCGTTGGGGCCGCGATAGGAACGCAAATCCAGGAAGAAGACGTCCAGCATCGGCCCATAGCTGATCTGGCGGTAAACACGGCCCGGCTCGGACGGCGTTTGGCGGATCGGGGTCATTTCATGGAAAGCCCGGCTGGCACGGGCGGCCAAAACATGGACATTCTTTTCGCTGTAACGATCATCGGCCATCAGGTTCTTGGCGTCGGACCAGTTGTTGACAACTTCATGGTCGTCCCACTGGAAGAAGGTGGGTACCTGGGCGTTGAAGTCACGAACATTGTCATCCATCAGATTGTATTTCCACTGGCCGCGATATTCCGCCAGGGTTTCCGCCACTTTGGATTTTTCCTGGGTCATCAGGTTTTTCCAAACCGTGCCGTCCTTCAGGGCAACTTCATCCTTCAGCGGGCCATCGGCATAGACGGTGTCGCCGGAATGGATGAAAAAGTCAGGCTGATGCTTGGCCATGGTGGTATAGGTTTTCATGCCGCCCCGGTCCTTGTCGATGCCCCAGCCCTGACCGGCGGTGTCACCGGACCAGGCAAAGCGGATGTTTCGCCGCGATGCCGGTGCGGTCCGGAAATGGCCGACCATCGGCTCGGAAAGCGCATTGATGTCATTGAGGTCGGCGAACTGAACCCGATAGAAGATATCCTGGTCGGACGGCAGGTTTTCGATCAGGCGCTTGGCGGCCAGATCGCTCTCGGGAAGGGCGTTGATCGGTGCCATCCGGACCGGGTTACGGAAACTGTCGGTGACGTCATATTCAACCATCATCCGGGCCGGGCGGTCGGTGCGCGCCCAGATCATACCGGAATCGGTGGTGACATCACCGGACTGCAAGCCGTGAGTGATCTGTGGCCGGGAGGCGGCCCGGGAAAGGCTCGGCATGGCAAAGCCGGTGGCCATGGCAAAGCCGGTTGCGGAAGCGGAGGTCAAAAAGCCGCGTCGTGAGAATTTCATTGTCATATCCTGCTCCGGGGATTGATTAAGGTAAGACCCGTGGTCGGCAGGTATTTCATTCCCGGTTTGTGATCATATGATTATTCCTGCGTGATGTTTTTCTGAACGTTGTTGGCTATCAGTTGTAAAGTTACACCCGGAACAATTTTGCCAGATCGTTCCCTTGCCGGGGGATGCCGGCGGTGGTTTGGGCTCAAGCCTTTATTACGGGACAGAAATCTGTATAGTCCGTGACCAGAGACATTATCCGGCTAAGTGATGACTGAAGTAATGACCCAATCCCGCCTTTTGACCGCCAATGATCCGGCCCCGGTAACCGTGAGCAATCCAGACGGGCGCGCGCCGGTTGTGATCGTCTGTGACCATGCGGGTCAGGCGGTGCCGGAGGCCCTGTTCGGCCTTGGCGTGCAACCAGGTATCATGGAACGGCATATTGCTTATGATATTGGCGCACAAGGTGTTGCAGATTATCTGTCACGCCGTCTGGATGCACCGGCTGTGATCGGCGGTTATTCCCGGCTGGTAATCGATATCAACCGACCAGTTGATGATTTTACCAGTATCCGGGAAATATCCGATGGTGACATTGTTCCGGGCAACCGGAATATTTCCGCCGAACAGCGCAAAGCGCGCCAGGACGAGATCTACTGGCCCTATCATGAACGTGTGGCCGATGCCATTGCCTCCCGGCATGAACATGGCCGCTTGCCGGCGATTATTTCGGTGCATAGCTGCACGGACCAGATGCGCGGCGCCAAACGCCCCTGGCATATCGGTGTCCTGATGAACCGGGACCGGCGCATGGGCGAGGCATTAATGAAGGTTCTGGCCAAACAGCGTCCGGATTTGTGCATTGGCGATAACAAACCCTATTCCGGCATGGACCCTTACGGCTATACTATTGAAACCCATGCACTTCCGGGCGGATTGCCCAATGTGTTGCTGGAGATCCGCCAGGATCTGATCCGGACCGAAGCGGGCCAGCAGGAATGGGGAGAAATAGTCGGTGACGCCCTGGAAGAGGTGCTGGCCGACCCGCATGTCTATACCGCCTATCAGGGGGAAGCCCGTTTGGCGGATTAAGGGGGCGCTTTCATGGCCAAGAAGATCAGCAGTCTGACCATCGGCATTGAAGAGGAATATCTTCTGGTTGATCCCGAGACGCGCCAGCTAACCAGCGATACCGGTGTCCAGGAAGCGGTTATCAATGATGTATTGAAGGAAGTGGATGAAACCATCGGTTTTGCCACGCCTGAATTCCTCAAGGCGCAGGTGGAGGTCGGCACCGCAGTCTGCCGTTCGATCGGGGAGGCACGGGAAAAACTGGTGCATATGCGCGGTGCCGTCGCCCGGTCTGCCAGGCGCCATGGCCTTGCGCCGATTGCCGCCTCAACCCACCCGACTGCCAATTGGCAGCAGCTGCAGCATACGGATAAAGAACGCTATAACATGCTGGCCAACGATCTGAAGGCGGTGGCCCAGCGTCTGGTGATCTGCGGCATGCATGTTCATGTGGGTTTTGATGATGATGATACTCGCATCGATCTGTTGAACCAGGTATCCTATTTTTTGCCTCATCTGTTGGTACTGACCACATCCTCGCCTTTCTGGCGCGGCCATAATACCGGCCTGAAATGTTACCGTCTGGCGGTGTTTGACGAATTGCCGCGCACCGGCCTGCCGGAACGGTTTGAAAGCTGGTCAGAATATCAGCGCCACTTAAATATGCTGATCAAGGCGGGTGTGATCGAAGATGGGTCCAAGATGTGGTGGGATATTCGGCCCCATTGCAAATTCCCGACCCTGGAAATGCGGATCGCCGACATCTGCACCCGGCTGGAGGATGGCATCACCGTGGCAGCACTCTATGCCTGTCTGCTGTCCATGCTGCAACGGTTGCGCCGCTCTAACCAGCGCTGGCGCATGTATTCCGATATGTTGATCAACGAAAACCGTTGGCGGGCGCAACGCTATGGCTTTTCCCAGGGGCTGATTGATTTCGGCAAGGCTCAGATCATTGATTATGCGGATCTGCTGGAAGAGTTGATCGAGTTGACGGCGGAAGACCAGGAAATCCTGGGTTGCGTGAGGGAAGTGGCGCAGGCGCGGGAAATCCTCCATCGCGGCAGCAGTGCTGACAATCAGGTGCGTGTCTATAACGAGGCCTTGGCGGCCAATAAAACCGAGCAACAGGCGCTGGATGACGTGGTGGATTGGCTCATTGACGAGACCGTGCATGACATCCCGGTTTAAAACCGCTGGGATCTGATTAGATATAACCGATGTTTGATTGAACTCTTGGGAGAGATAGAGATGGCGTCCATGGATGACCAGACACGCATTGAACTGGAAGCGGCTGCTTTCCGCACACTGGTGGCGCATTTCCGCGAACGCACGGATGTGCAGAATATCGACATGATGAATCTGGCTGGCTTTTGTCGGAACTGCCTCTCGAAATGGTACAGAAAGGCGGCTGAGGATAAAGGGCTGGACATGACTTATGATGATGCGCGCGAGATCATTTATGGCATGCCCTATGACGATTGGAAGGCCAAATACCAGAAAGAGGCCAGTGCGGAGCAATTGGCCCAATTTGAGATCTCCCACGCCAAAACTCATGGTGAAGGATAAGCCTCGCTTGTGAGCCTGGGAAAAGGGGAGAGGCGGGTGCCAACCATCCGATATGATCTGGTTGATGCGGTACGCGGTCTGGCCATTCTGGCCATGATTGTCTTCCATTTTTCCTGGGATCTCAGCTTTTTCGGGCTGGCTGATATTCAGATCACGTCAGATCCGTTCTGGGTCTGGTTCGCTAGAAGCATCGCCGGGACCATATTGCTGGTTTCCGGCATTGCCTTTGTGCTGGTCCAAACCAGGGGAATTCTGCCGAAACCCTTTGTCTTGCGATGGTTAAAGGTGGCAGCCTGTGCCGCTGTGATTTCCTTGGGAACCTATCAGATGGACCCAGGCAGTTTCATTTACTTTGGCATCCTGCACCATATCGCGTTGGCCAGTTTGCTTTTGTTGTTGCTCGGGCGTCTGCCGTCGATCCTGATATTGTGTCTGACAGCCTTCTTCCTGTCGGGGCCTTTCTGGCTGTTTTCAGAGGCTTTCGCCGCCCCCTGGCTTTCCTGGCTGGGTCTCTGGTGGCCGGTTGGGCAGCCCTCAGATTATGTGCCGGTTTTTCCATGGTTCGGTCTATCCTTGTCAGGGGTGATCCTGGGGCGCTGGATGTTGGCCCATCCTTGGATTCTCGGCTGGCGCACTGATCAGGCGATCTTCCGTCTCTGCGGTCTGGCCGGCCGGCACAGCCTGCTGATTTATATGCTGCACCAGCCGATCTTATTCGGTGGTCTGTATCTGGCAGTTACCTATATCCTCTAGAAACTGAGCAACCCGGCCACGGTGCCGGTCATGGCGGTTGCCAGGGTGGCGGCCAGGACGGATTTAAAACCCAGTTCCAGGATTTCCGCCCGTCTTTCCGGTACCATGGCGCCCAAACCGCCGATCATGATGCCGAGGCTGGGCAGGCTGGCAAAGCCACATAATCCATACAGCATGATGACATTGGCGCGTTCCGATAGGGTTCCCATCGGCAGCTTGCTCATATCCAGATAAGCAACAAATTCGGTCAACACCAAACGGGTTCCAAACAGCTCCCCGCTGACGAGGGCCTCGTTCCAACTCATGCCCATTAGCCAGGCCAGCGGCGCGAAGATCCAACCGGTGATGCGCTGGATGGTCAGCGGGGTATCATCAACATTGGGCAGGAAAGCGAATAGTTGGTTGACCAGATAGACCAGGGCCACGATGACAATCAGCATGGCAATGATATTGGCGATCAGTTTGATCCCCATGCCGGTGCTGTTGACTATCGCTTCCATGGCACTGTCGGCTTCCGCCGGTGGTGTCATACGGTCCGCTTCGGTGGCCTCGCCGTTATCGGGGACCATCAGGCGTGCGATCAACAATGCGGCGGGCGCACTGATGATCGATGCGGTCAGGATATGGCCCAGGACACCGGGGATGACATGGCCCAGGATCGTTGCATACAGCACCATGACCGTTCCCGCGACCGTGGACAGGCCCACTGACATGACCATGAACAGCTCCGCCCTTGTCAGGCGCAGGAGATAGGGTTTCACAAAAAGCGGGGCTTCGACCATGCCGACAAAGACATTGGCTGCGGCACTGACACCGACCGCACCGCCAATTCCGAGCGAACGGCGCAGCAGCCAGGAAAATCCGCGCACAATCAGTGGCAGGATTTTCCAATAGAAAAGCAGGCCGGAAAGTGCGCTCATCACCAGGATGATCGGCAGGCCGCGAAAGGCCAGGATCCAGGCCGCACCGGGGAAAGGTTCTTCGAAGGGAAGGGGGCCGCCGCCCAGATAGCCAAAGACAAGTTTGGTGCCGGCCTCGGTGGCCTGTTCAATGGCAAGCACCAGGGAATTCATCCATAGAAACAGCTCGCGCGAGACGGGCAGTTTCAACAGCAACGCAGCAATAACAAGTTGCAGCCCGATCCCTGCCAACGGCAGTTTCCACGAAACCGCACGTCTGTTTTCACTTATCGCCCAGGCCAGAAGGCAAATGACGACAAGCCCAAAAGATCCCTGAAAATAAGCCATGAGAACCCCTGAAAATAAAACTGTTTCAGGAGCTTACCCCTATTGTTCAGGCGGGGGAAGCCTTTCGGTTTGGCACATCCGGCAAGGGTTGTGTCAAACCGCTGCGGAATGACGCCCCTTTTCATTGCCGAGATATTGATCGAAGCGGGCGCAGATGACACGCACGAATGGTTTTCCGGCCTCTGTCACCGTGATGATAGAATCTTCCAGTTCCATCAGGCCGTCAGCAATCAAATCGGTCATTCCGGCAAGCTCGCTTTCGAAAAATTCCTGTGCGTCCGGGGATGCAGGGTCATGCTGGTTGAGCAGCAGATCCAGATCCACAGCATAGTGACACATCAACTCCTGGATGACTGACCGGCGGAGGTGGTCTTCACCGCTGACCGCGACCCCGCGGGCGATTGGCAATCTTCCGTGATCAATGCTGCGTTCATATTCGTGGATCGCGGTGTGGTTTTGCACATAGCCGCCGTCGCTGACCCCGATGGCGGAGGCACCGAACCCAATCAGGTTTTCCGCTTGGTCGGTGGTGTAACCCTGGAAGTTCCGTTTCAGGCGTCCTGCCTGATAGGCGATGGCCATTTCGTCTTCCGGATGGGCAAAATGGTCCAACCCGATCCGCACATAGCCTGCATCCAGGATCATCTGCGCGGCATATTCCGATTGTTCCAGCCTCAGGGCTGCGTCGGGCAGGTGCTCTTCGTTGATCAGGCGCTGATGCTTTTTCATCCAAGGCACATGGGCATAGCCGAACAACGCCAAGCGCGACGGTGTGAGGCTGAGCGCCAGTTCCACTGTGCGCGCCACATGGGAAACCTTTTGGTGAGGCAGGCCATACATCAGGTCCAGATTGATATTGGCAATCCCTTCCCGGCGCAGGTTGATAACAACCTCCTTGGTCTCATCAAACGGCTGGACCCGGTTGATCAGTTTCTGGATCAGGGGATTGAAATCCTGGATACCGATGCTGGCCCGGCTGACCCCGGCATCGGCCAGGGCCCGGGCCATGTCCAGCGTAACACCGCGCGGATCAATTTCCACGGCAAAATCCGTTCGGTCCATCAGATCAAAATGCTTTGCGGTCTGTTCCGCCAGCCGCAGGACGTCACCGGGTTTCAGGATGGTAGGCGACCCGCCGCCCCAATGGATGTGCTCGACCAGGCGTTTGGTGCCCAGTGCCTCTGCGGTTAACTCAATCTCGCGCAATAGCCTGGCCAGATAATTGGTCACCGGCAGATAGCGCTCGGTTATTTTGGTCATGCAGCCGCAGAACCAGCAGAGCGTATCGCAATAGGGGATGTGGAAATAGAGCGACAGGGGCCGCTCGCTCGGGATATCGGCCAGCCAGGTGCGATAGTCGGCTTCCTTCACACCGTCATGGAACTGCGGTGCGGTCGGATAGCTGGTATAGCGGGGCACGGGGCCGGAATATTTGGCGATGAGCTGTGTATCGGTCATGGTTATGATTTGTCATCAAAACGGTGCCAAGGCATTGACCTCGGTCAATCATTCGCCCTTTGGGCCAAAAAAAGCCTCATTTGGCCTTTTGAAACCGTTTGAACCGGTACCCGCCATTCGCTAAGGTGCGCCCCTCGCGGCAAAGGCCGCACATTGAATTGACCGATTGATTACAGGGGTGACGCATGTCCGATACCGAAGGTTTCCAGCCGAATGTTGCCGAAGCCATTGCCGAGGTGGAAAGCACCGCCGGTGCCACCGGTGTGACCGGGGAGCGCCTGCGTTCCATTATCGAGCGCATTGAACGCCTGGAAGAAGAAAAGGCAGCATTGGCCGAAGATGTGAAGGAAGTCTATGCCGAGGCGAAGGGGGACGGTTTTGACGTGAAGACCATTCGCCAGATCATCAAGATCCGCAAGATGGACCAGAATGACCGCGCCGAGCAGGAAGCCCTGCTGGAAACCTATATGTCGGCGCTTGGCATGGCCTGATCCGTCAGCGCAAAAAACTAAGGCTTATGTCAAGGGAGCGAAACTATTCGCTCCCTTTTTTTGCGAATTTTCAAATGCGTCTGAGGTCATACGGGCCGTTCTGTTTCGGGTGTTGGGTGCGCCCCGTTGGTTTTCACCATGTAACGGATGGTGATGAGTGGGCTTGGCGGTTAATCCAGATCCATGCCGTTGGTGCTTGCGACGGTTACATGGACGAAGGGGTCGCTCTCCCGGACCGGGATATCCAGTTTTGGGATATGGGCCAGCATGTCATGATAATGCTGGCGCACCTTCGTCAGGTTCACCCGATTTAGGAAGGATGAATAGGCGAGATAGGATATCAGGAAGCCAGAATCCACCACCCAGGGCGGCAAAAAGCGGGGGAAACGGCACAGGCCGTTTTCCGCCAGCATGATCAATGCGGGCAGGTCCTGAACATCCAGCTTTCCGGCAAAAAGCAGGTGCAAGCAATCCAGCCGACCGAACTGAACCGTGGCGCGCAGGAAATTATGGACCTGCAACAGGCCCTCCAGATAAACCACATCCTTGGTAAAGGGGGCGCCACCGGTGACCAGGCCGCCGCGCACGACCCGTCTGGCGGATTCAAAAGCCTGCCCTTCGCCATTGCCGCGTTCCCGGAAAAACTGGTAAAGCTCAAGGAAGTCGGCGCCTTCAATGGACATCTGGATCGCAATGACCCGATCGGCCAGACGGCGCAGCCGAGCTGGGTCCATGGCACCTGTGATCATCTCCGAAAAGACTGCAAGACCTTCCTGGGTCCGGGTTGTTCCCGGATGGCCGCCCGCCAGCAGCGGAAGGTCTTCCTGGGCTTTGCCATTCAGCGAGGTGGCTACATGGATGAAGGCTTCATGTTGGATCAATTGCTGCAGATCATGCGGCGTAAAGGCCGCACCACGGCGCAGCCGGATGGCACGGGGCCCGGCCAGCGCGTTGGCGGAGAGGCTGTCCACCACCGTGACTTCGGGAGCTTCTTCGCCAAAAAAACGCTCAATTACCGGGCGCATGCGCGCAGCCAGCTCATCAGCCCCCATCACCTCGGAAGGTTCCGGCGTGCCCAGCGGCTGCCCATCGGTGGGGCGGAAGGCCTCTAAAGTTTCATCCAACTGGAGGGCCAGGTCCAATGGGCGGCTTTCGCCATCCAGCATGGGGGCAGCCGGTGTCTTATACAGGCTTGCTGAATGGTCATGGAAAGCCTTGGTGCCGACGGCGGAAAGCATGCGCGCCCCGGTCTCCAGGGATTGGGCGGCACGGGTGAGCCAGAGATGGGCCGGACTGTCGCCATCGATCAGTTTCCGCGCCGCTGCCAGTTTTTCCTGTACCGGACTGTCATCGACCGGAACATAGTCATGGCGCGGAAGCTCCTTTGCCCCGTCGGTGAAGAATTTTGCCGCGACTTCCGGCGGCCAGCCAACCGTGCGAAGCACCCGCACGGGTTTTTCCGCTTCCCGAAGCAGGCGGCCTGCCTCCAACAGTTTTTCCCGTTGTTTTTTACTAAGTTTCGTCAAGGCCGCTCATCTTCCTGGCAATGGCTCTTTTTCAAATAATCATATCGCAGTTTTTCATGTTTAAAATCAGAATCTTAGCTGAGGCCATCTTAGTTTATTGGCGGCAGAGACCCGCCCAGACGTGATTCCGAGATGAATTGCTGGAAGCGGCCATCGGCTATAAGGCGGGCCAGGCCGCGGTTGAAGGCACGGATCAATTCAGCCGATTCTGGCTTTATCCGTGGGGCCAGCAGAAAGGTGCGTTTTTTCGAAAATGGCTGTGGGTGATAGGTGATGTGCGCGGCCTGGGCCGGTGTCAGGTTGGACTGGATGTAATAAAGCCCGGTATCCAGGGTTTCCGGAAAGGCATCGATCCGGTCGCCCACCAGTTTCCGGTAATTCAATTGGTCCCGGTTGACGAATTCCACGGATAGGATTCCCTGTTTGATCAAGGCATAGAATTCGGGTGTATAAGTGTAGCCATTTACTGCACCGATCCGGTAGTCGGTCAAATCTCCTAACTTCTTCCACTGAAAATCCAGATCCTTGCGGTGAAACCAGACAATCACGTCTTCGAACAGGGGATCACTGTAGATATGGTCTGCCTGGCGCTCCTTGGAATAGTACCAATAGGCAGTGGCATCCACCATGCCGTCCCGGGACAATTCATAGGATCGGGCCCAGGGGAAAAATCGATACTCGACCTCGATATTTTCGGACGCAAAGGCTTCACTGACGATGCGGGGGACCAATCCGAAATGGACGAATTCCTTTGAGGCATAGGGCGGGTATTCACCAGTTGATATGGTGATCGTCCGCGCTTGGTCGGCCCCTTGGGCGGCAGTCGCGACCAAAATACTTAGACACATTAAGAAGCATCTCAAGGAATTCTTCATCATCAGAGAAATCTCAGATAACCGTCCAATCTGGAAAGGATACCATAGGGTGACAAAGTTTCATTTTACAAAAAAATAACAGGTGAGTCCCAGCGGACCTTCTGCCTGGATTTTGCCATCTTCCAACAGTAGGTTGCCAGAAATTAACGTGTTTTGCGGGGGGAAGCCAAATGACCAATCATGCAGACAGCGGGATCCGTTTCTATCTGGCTGGGCTTGGCCTGCTACAGGGGGTTGCGATCTATCTGGTGCGGGAAAGTGGACTGATCGACCCTGCCATGCGCCTGCTGGAGGATACAGCCTTCCTGTTCCTCCTGATCACGCCGACAGTTTGCATGCTGGTGCTGGATGGAAAAACCTGGAAAAGTGCCATGGCCTTCTCAGGAGGGATGGGATTGCTGTTAGGGGGGCTCTATTATCTCTCGGTTTCCTGGATCGGTCTTGATAGCCTGATATCCAATGCCACCTATCGCGGCAGCCACGGTGGCAGCACATTTCAGTTTGCCTATTATCTCTCCTGCCTGGCGGTGGCGGCGATCTCACTGCCATTTTTTCAAAGACAGCAGGAAAAAGGCCCTGCACGTTTTTCCTATGCACCGTTGTTCCTTCATGCCTGGACCAATGTGCTGACATTATTGATTGCCGGGTTCTTCCTCGGCTTGGGTTGGTTGTTGCTGGCCTTGCTGGCTGCGCTGTTTGGGATGATCGGTATTTCGTTTTTTGGTGATCTGATCGATGAAGCCTGGTTCGGATTGCCTTTCTCCACTGCTTTTTTTGCGCTGGGGCTGGCCATGGCCCGGGAAAAATCCGGCATCATTCAGGTGATGCTGAAGCTGGTTACGATCCTGTCCGGCTTCTTAACCCCTTTGCTGGCCGGGATGATTCTGCTGTTTCTCAGTGCTCTTCCCTTCACCGGCGTTATGGGGCTTTGGGATACCCAGTTTGCTTCCCGGATCCTCCTATCGGCCCTGTTTCTTCTGATTCTGTTTGAAAATGCGGCGATCCAGACCGGCCAAGAGGAAAACCGGTTCTGGCGTCCGGCCGGGTGGTTGGTCATGCTGGCCAACATCCTGTTGCCGGTTCTGGGCATCCTGGCGGTTCTGGCCCTGAGCGAGCGGGTTGGACAGCATGGCTGGACCCCGGCCCGTTTTTATATGATGGCGCTGGCAATCTGCGGGTTTGTGTACGGGCTGGCCTATGCCGGGGCGGTGCTTTGGAAAAAGCAGGATTGGATGACCGCAGTCTGCCGGTTCAATCCGCTGCTGGCGGCGGGAACGGCATTGGTGGCCCTGGTGGTTCATCTGCCGGTGATAGAGCCTTATGGACTGAGCGCGCGTGATCAGCTGGCCCGGTTGAAAAACGGCGAAGTGATTCCGGAGGAATTTGATTTCGAACATCTGTTGACTGATTTAGGGACCGAGGGACAAACCGCCTTCCAATCGATCAAGGATGATCCGGAACTGATGGCGAACGAACGCATTCAAAGAAAACTGGCACTGGCGGAAGAAACTAAAAACCATTTCGGCGGGATGAGGATGGACCATCCTGCCGACATGGATGGGAAGGGCCGAAAAGATTTGCTGTTCGTCAGCGACTATATCGATATCTACCCCAAAGACGCGGTTGTTGCCGAAGAAGATGCCCGGGCGTGGCTGGATTATCATGGATGGCGTTTTGAAGACTGTTATGTCCGACAGGGGACGACTGAGACCAGATGCGCCATCCTTCTGGAAGATATGAATGAAGACGGCGCCGAGGATATGGTTCTTTTCAATTCAGGCACTGGGGCAGAGGCCAGTGTCTATCTTCGGACACGCTCTGGAAAATGGGAGTTTGGTTCTGATATGGAGCTGTTCAATCAGGAAACGGACAGCCAAATTGAAACAGGGGCCGGGAGCTGGCCGGAATTGAAGAGATACGTAGAAGAAGGGCGGTATTCCCTCGAGCCATCCGGCATTCGCGATCTGGTGATTGGCGGCCGGCGTTTTGTCCGGTCCGACATGATCCATCATATGCGCTGGCTGGATGATTAGATTACGACTGGTGCTTGATCCGGCATACCGGTTAAGCATTTCTTTGCAGCTTGGAGAGTATGATCACGGCGTAATTGTCGAATTGTGACCGATGGAAGCCGATGCCGCGTTTGTTCATCCTCTTTGCCGTATGTTTGTCTATTGCAACCCCTGCACAAGCGCAAGTCAGGGTGAATCTTCTGACCGAAGAATATGCGCCATTCAACTATCTGGAAGATGGGCGTTTGACGGGGATAGGCGCTGACATGGTCCGGGCCATGTCAGAAATGTTAGGGATACCGTTCAAAGCCAGAATCCTGCCTTGGAAACGGGCTTATCAACAGGCGCTGACCGATCCGGATACTGCGCTTTTTTCGACCACCCGTCTTCCAACCCGTGAGGAAGATTTTCAATGGGTCGGGCCGTTGTTTGAGGTTCAGGACTATCTGTTCGGCAATGATCAGTTTGCTATGGAGATCAACAACCTGGATGAGGCCCGGGATGTTGGATCAATATTGGTGCAAAATGGCGGCGGATCCCATGTTTATTTGAAATCGCTCGGGTTCCAAAATTTGCAGCCCTATACCGTAACGGACAAACAACTGGTCATGCTGACAATGGGGCGGGTCGATCTAATTTATCTGTCGGATCTGTCCGCCTATTATCAATTACGGATTAACGGCATGGCGTCCGATAAGATTAAACCGGTCTTCCGATTGAAAAAGGCCGAATTGTATCTTGTTTTTGCCAAAACTGCCGATCCACAAATCGTCGCCAGCTGGCAGGATGCTTTCGAACAGGTCAGGGCAACAGGCCGCCGAGAACAGATTATCCGGCGTTATCTTCCGCGGGCCAGTGCCGACGCTTCGGGAAGCTATTAATCCCGGCCATCGACAAAATGGTTTCCTGGTTATTATCATTAATCGGAAAAAACGAAAACAACCCTCATTAAAATCAATTTTGAGGATTAATGGGGGCGGCTTACCTTTGCGTTGAAAGGAGAGCCGACATGAATGACCAATATGATCTTTTTTGCCTGACAAAATTGCGAGAGGCGGCGGCCGGATCGCGCCAATTGATGGATGATATCGCCTGTGGATGCCTCGGATATCTTAGCGAACAGGGCTATGGTGCGATACCGGGCGGCATTGACCGTCCTTTCCTGGAAACCGTGCCGGCGCGGGAGGGGTGAGATCATGCGCCTTCTGGCCAAAACAGTGAGTTATGGCGTCACCCATCTGGCGGTGGCGACCGGTGTTGCCTATGCCCTGACCGGGGATCTGATGCTGGCGCTGGGCATTGGGATCATAGAACCGATGGTGCAGACCGGGGTCTTTGCCATCCATGATCATTTTTGGGAGCGAAAGCCTGACACAGGCCGGTTCCGGATCGGCTGCCACCATGCAGCGGCATGACGGAGCGCCCATGACGGATTTTCCAAAAAAAACAAACCCGGGAACGGAGTATGACGTTCCCGGGTTTGTTTCCCCTTGAAGACCTCCCTGTCGGGGTCTCAATACACGATGGCCCTATTCTGCGGCGCGGGCGATATTCTTTTCAGGGTTGAGGAAGCGCGCCATCAATGCCTCTTCATTGGCCTTCACATCCTGGATATGGCGTTCCTTCACATGACCAAATCCTCGGATTTGTTCCGGCAGAGCAGCGATCTCGGCGGCCAGGTCGATATTGTCCCGTTTGAGATGGTCCAGCAGTTTGGTGATGGTTTGCTCATAGCTGTCAATCAATTGACGCTCATGCCGGCGTTCTTGTGTATAGCCGAAGATATCGAAGGCGGTGCCGCGCAATCCCTTCAGCTTCGCCAGTATTTTCATGGCACCGAGCATCCAGGCCCCGTATTCCCGTTTCACCGGCGCGCCGGTATTGGGATCGCGTTCCGCCAACAGCGGGGCGGCCAAATGGAAACGCAGTTTGAAATCACCTTCAAAGGCTTCCTTCACCTGTTCCATGAATTCCGGCTTGGTGAAGAGGCGCGCCACTTCATATTCATCTTTGTAGGCCATCAGTTTGAAGTAGTATCGGGCGACGGCTTTGGCCAAGATGTCGCTGTTGGGGCGAAGCTTGGTTTCAGCCTCTTTTACCCGCTCCACCAGGCCGGCATAGCGTTTGGCATAGGCGGCATTCTGATACTCTGTCAGCTCCGCAACCCGGCGATCGACGATCTCCTCCAGGCTGTCTGCTTTGGCGATGACGGTTTTTGGTTTCTTGCCAACGGCGATGATCTTGCGGACGGCTTCCTGGTCATGGGCAGCCCGGCGGCCCCAGAGGAAGGCGCGCAGGTTGGAATCCACAGCCACTCCGTTCAATTTGACGGCTTCGGTTATGGCCTCTTCTGATACCGGAATGAAGCCTTTCTGATAGGCATATCCCAGCATGAACATGTTGGTGGCGATTGTGTCGCCCATCAACGCGGTGGCCAGTTCGGTTCCGGCAACAAAATGGGTGTTTTCCGATCCGACGCCATCGGTGATGATTTCCCGCAATTCCTGGCCGGGATATTTCATGTCCGGATTGGTGGTGAAAGCCCCGGTCAGCACCTCATGGGTGTTGATCACGGCCTTGGTGAATTCCCGGTCGGTCTTGGCCATGGCATCAAAACCGGCAGAGACCACCATGTCACACCCTAGCAACAGATTGGCGCCACCGGCGGCCAGGCGGACCGCATTGATGTCTTCCGGGTTGGCGGCAATCCGGATATGGCTGGCGACCGCGCCGCCTTTTTGGGCCAGGCCTGCCATGTCGAGGATGGAGATGCCTTTGTTTTCCAGATGGGCGGCCATGCCCAGGATCGCGCCGATGGTGACAACCCCGGTGCCGCCAACCCCGGTCAGCATGATGCCGTAGGGTTTGGACAGTTTCGGCAGAACCGGATCCGGCAGGGTTTCAAAGACATCGGTCACACCGGCCTTGTCGGCTGCCCCCTGGGCGGCACCGCTGCCCTTGCGTGGTTTGCCGCCATGGACAGTGACAAAGCTTGGGCAGAAACCGTCCACGCAGGAATAATCCTTGTTGCAGGAAGACTGGTCGATTTTGCGCTTGCGGCCAAATTCGGTTTCCTTGGGCTCGATGGAGACACAGTTGGAAACCTCGCCACAATCGCCGCAGCCCTCGCAGACCGCGTCATTGATGAAGGCGCGCTTAGCCGGGTCTGGGAACTGGCCCCGCTTGCGGCGGCGGCGTTTTTCCGCCGCACAGGTCTGGTCATAGATCAGGATGCTGGTACCGGGCACTTCGCGCAGGTCCTTCTGGATCTTTTCCAGTTCGCGCCGGTGATGGATCGTGGTCTGGGGCGGGAACAAATCGCCTGAACCGTATTTTTCCGGTTCGTCTGTCACCACCACCAGTTTCGAGATGCCCTCGGCATGAACCTGGCGGGCGATGTCCCACGGGGTCAACGGCCCGTCGAACGGTTGGCCGCCGGTCATGGCGACTGCGTCGTTATAAAGGATCTTGTAGGTGATATTGACCTTGGCGGAAACTGCCTGGCGGATGGCCAGCAGGCCGGAATGGAAATAGGTGCCGTCACCCAGGTTGGCAAAGACATGTTTTGTTTTTGAGAAATTGGCCTGGCCGACCCAGGTCACACCCTCGCCGCCCATCTGGGTAAAGGTGTTTGTGTCCCTGTCCATCCATTGAACCATGTAATGGCAGCCGATACCGGCCAGGGCCCGTGACCCTTCCGGTACCTTGGTTGAAGTGTTGTGCGGGCAGCCGGAACAAAAGAAGGGGAGGCGGCTGATTGAGGCGGAGCGTTTGGACAGCTGCTGTTCCTTGCTCTCCAGGAAGCCAAGGCGGTTGCCGAAATGGGATTCCATCTCCGCCGTTGTGCCGTCTTTCATACCACGCAGGCGGTCAACCAGGACACGTGCGATCCTTGCCGGGGTCAGTTCGTCGGCGGAGGGCAAAATCCATTCGCCTTTTTCGGAAAATTTGCCGACAACGCGGGGGCGCACATCTTCGCGCCAGTTGTACAGCTGTTCTTTGAGCTGGTTTTCGATGACCGCGCGTTTTTCCTCCACCACGATGATCTCTTCCAGGCCTTCGGCAAATTTGCGGATGCCTTCGCGTTCCAGCGGCCAGACCATGCCGACCTTATAGACGCTGATGCCGATTTCCTTGGCATATTCTTCAGAGATCTGCAGGTCTTCCAGGGCTTGGCGCACATCCAGATAGCTTTTGCCGGTGGTAACAATCCCAAGGCGCCGGTTCGGGCCGTCAATGACCGTCTGGTTCAGTTTGTTGGCCCGTGCATAAGCCAGTGCGGCATAAAGACGGTATTTATGCAGCATCTGCTCCTGCTCCAGTGGCGGGAACGGATATCGGATATTCAAACCGCCCTCGGGCATCTCGAAATCGGTTGGCATGGTGATCTGCAAACGGTGCGGATCCACGTAAACACTGGCACTGGTCTCCACCGTTTCCGCCAGGGTCTTGAAGGCGATCCAGAGGCCTGAATAGCGCGATAGCGCAATCCCGTGAATGCCCATGTCCAGATATTCCTGCACGCCGGCCGGGGCCAGGACCGGCATCATGGCATCCATGAAGGCATATTCGGTCTGGCTGGGAAGTGTGGAGGATTTGCAGGTATGATCGTCACCGGCCAGGACCAGGACACCGCCATGTTTGGAAGAACCTGCCGCATTACCATGTTTGAACACGTCTCCGGTTCGGTCGACACCGGGAGCCTTGCCGTACCAGATGCCGAAGATGCCGTCGACTTCACTGTCATTAAACAGCTGACTTTGCTGGGAGCCCCATACGGCGGTGGCGGCGAGATCCTCGTTGATGCCCGGTTGGAACAGGATATTTTTCTCTTCGAGATATTTCCGTGCTTTCCAAAGCTGCTGGTCGACGCCGCCCAACGGCGATCCCCGATAGCCGGAGATAAAGCCGGCGGTATTGAGGCCTGCCTTGATATCGCGTGCGCGTTGCATCAACGGCAGCCGGACCAGTGCCTGGATACCGGTGGTGAAAATCCGTCCGGATTCCAGAGTGTATTTGTCTTCCAGGCTAACAGAGGTGAGTTTCATCCCGTCTTCTCCCGATGTCATGGCGGCCGTTGGCCAACCGGTGCTTTTCCTTATGTTTCTATGCACCTGTCTTGGAATTATAGCGGAGCCATGCGTTGTTTCGTACTCAATAATAGGGTAGCATTACTGACCTAAACTGCAAGAAATATTATTACAAGGACGGGTAATTTTATTGCTGCAATGCGGTAAGCCTTTCAGAATAAATCGGGAAAATCCGCGTCAACATACTTTCCGTTGACGTAAAAGTCAGTTTCAGTCTTCTGAATTGCGTTTTGAAAGGCGGCCTAGATCCTTGTCAGAGGCCGGGATCACGGGTTATATCTTCGCCGCGCGATTTCCTGGCGTCGCGAATCGCGGGGCCGCAAAACAGATGGTTGGGTATCAAATCACATGACTGTTCTCGTTACCGGAGCGGCCGGCTTTATCGGCATGCATGTCTCACAATTTCTGCTCGACCGGGGAGAAAAGGTCGTCGGGATTGATAATCTGAATGACTATTATGATGTGAATCTCAAATATGCCCGGCGTGACCGCCTGGTGGGGCGCAACGGCTTTGAATTCCGCCAGGTTGATATCACTGACCGGGATGCGCTGAAAAAGATGGTTGAGGAACGACCGGATATTGACCGGATCGTTCATTTGGCGGCACAGGCCGGTGTTCGATACAGCCTGGAAAACCCGCACGCCTATATCGAGACCAATATTCTAGGGCATCTGAATATCCTGGAACTGGCCCGCCATAAGGAAGGCGGTGTTAAGCATATGGTATATGCATCTTCCTCTTCCGTTTATGGCGGCAATACCAAAATGCCGTTTTCCGTGGATGACCGGGTGGATACCCCCGTTTCACTTTATGCCGCAACCAAGAAAAGTGATGAGATGATGGGCCATGCCTATTCCCATCTCTACGGGATTCCCCAGACCGGCCTGCGTTTCTTCACCGTTTATGGCCCCTGGGGCCGCCCGGATATGGCTGCCTATATTTTCACCTCGAAAATGTTGAAGGGCGAGAAGATTCCGGTTTTCAACAATGGCGAAATGATGCGCGACTTCACCTATGTCGACGATATCGTCAAAGGGGTGATTGCCTGTTTGGATAATCCGCCGGAAGCAACCGAGGGCAAGGCGCCTCACCGGGTCTATAACATCGGCAACAATAACTCCGAAAAGCTTATGGATATGATCGGTGAGATCGAAAAGGCGACCGGGGTCAAGGCCGATTGCGATTTCCAGCCGATGCAGGCTGGCGATGTGCCCGCGACCTATGCGGATATCGAGGCGATCCGGAATGATTTCGGCTTTGAGCCGTCGACCCCGATTTCAAAGGGCATTCCGAATTTCGTGAACTGGTACAAAGAGTATCACGGAGTTTGATTTCGCGCCCTGGCGCGATCAACGGAAAGAGAAGGGCTGCTGTTCAACACGGGAGCCCTTTTTTCTAGGCTTTATTCCTGTTCAGCATTCTGTTCCCGGAACTCTTTGGGCGAGAAACCGAATTTCTTCTTAAAGAGCGCGGTGAAATAGGTGTGGTGCTTGAATCCGCATTCATAGGCGATCTCAGTCACCGTTTGCCCGGTATTGGTCAACAGGTCATGGGCCATGCGCAGGCGCATATCGCGCACAAATTCCTGCACGCCGATTTTCATCTCCTGGCGGAAACGCCGCTCAAGGTGACGTCGGCTCATATTGACCGCACTGGCGAGATCGGCGGTTGTGATCGGTTCGGATAAGGTGCGCTCGATAGTCAAAACCACCTGGCGCACTGCGGGGTCATTGACCCTGGCTGAAAGGGCTGGCAGGGGTTGTGAACGGGTTGGCGGGCGGGCCTCTTCCAGCATGAGAATGCGCTGGCATTTCCGGGCCCAGCGATCCCCGATATGCCGGTTGACCAGCCAGAGCGCCAGATCAGCCGCCCCCGCGCCCCCGGCACAGGTGATCCGGTTGCCATCTTCCAGATAGAGCTGGTCGGTTTCCAGGGGGATCTCCCCGAATGCTTCCACATAATCCCGGTGATGGTACCAGCTGATGCAGCTGCGCCGTCCCTTCATCAATCCGGCTTCAATCAGCGCAAAGGTGCCGTTGCAGACACTGATTAGAGGGATGCCCAGCTCATCAGCCTTGCGAAGATAGAGCAGGGTATGTTCGTCGAGTGAAAAATGCGGCTGTAAAAGGCCGCCGAAGACGGCGATATAGTCATAACGCTCAGGGCTCGCGGGCTGACGGTCGGTCGCAATGGTTACGCCGCAGCTGGCGGTTACCTGCGAATGGCCAGGGGCCATCACCGACCAGTGGCAGTTGCGCTGTTCGCTTCTATCGCCTTTGTCCGCCGCCAGACGCAAGACGTCAAGAAAGGCTGAGAAGGGAGAGAGGGTGAATTTTTCCAGTGGGATCAACCCCACGGAAAGAGAACTGCCCCCCATATCCCTGTCTGTCGTCATCGGCGTATCATTCCCCGGCTTCCAGGATCTTGATCTCGCGTGTGATTTTGGCGGCTTTGCCCATCATCACAGACGCAGAGCAGTATTTCTCCTTGGACAGGTCAACCGCGCGCTCTACTTTGGCCGGGGTGAGACCTTTGCCGGTCACGGTATAGATCATATGAATGTCGGTGAAGACTTTGGGATCGGTATCGGCCCGCGTCCCTACAATTTCGACCACGCAATCGGTTACCGGCTCGCGGGATTTTTTCAGGATGTGGATGACGTCGATCCCGGAGCAGCCACCAACACCCATCAACAACAGTTCCATAGGGCTCGGGCCCAGCCGGCCCAGCGGATCCCCTTCACCCATGGAAGCATCCAGCACCAGGCCGTGGCCAGACTCGTTATTGGCCAGCCAGCGGTTATTGTCGATCCATTGCACACGTGTCTTCATAAAATTCTACTCTCGTTACAGGCCGCGCAGGGACGGCGTTATTTCTTGTAAAGCGCTTCCAGGAGGTCGCCGTAATTTTCTTTGACGATATGCCGCCTGATTTTCAGAGATGGGGTCATCATGGCATTTTCAACAGAGAAGGGTTCTTCGATGATGATGAATTTCCGAACCCGTTCAATCACGGAGAGCCGGGCGCGGGTGCGTTCGATCGCATCATTTATCGCCCGGCGGAAAGCCGGATCTTCGGCCAGGGGCTGGTCATCAAGCGCGCCGCTTTCCTTGCGCCAGGTTGCCATAAATTCTTCGTCGGGCACGATGGCGGCCACCAAGTGGGGCTTTTGGTCTCCATAGACCATGCATTGGCCGATCTCGGGTTCCAGGCAGAGAATGCCTTCGACCCGCTGGGGCGAAACATTGTCACCGCCGGAATTGACGATGATATCTTTTTTCCGGTCGGTGATGACCAGATAGCCATCGTCATTCAGGTGACCGACATCACCGGTATGCAGCCAGCCATCGACAACGGTTTCTGCTGATTTTTCCGGATTGTTCCAGTAGCCGTTCATGACCAACTCGCCCCGGCAGAGGATTTCGCCATCCTCTGCGATCTTCACCTCGACATCGGTCATCGGCGGGCCGACGGTGCGCAGATTGTTCAACTCGCAGCGGTTGACGGCAATCACCGGTCCTGATTCCGTCTGGCCATACCCCTGAAGAACCCGTAAGCCGATAGAGAGGAAAAAGACGCCGACATCAAAATTCAGTGGCGCACCGCCGGAAACAAAGGTTTTCAATCGGCCGCCAAAGCGGTTTTGCACCTTTTTGCGCACCAGTTTTTCCAGGACAGCATCTAAAATCCGGTCAATGAAGGACAGGGATTTGGGATCTTCATAGCGTTTGCGGCCAAGGGCGATAGCTTTTAACAGCATCTTCTGTTTCAGGCCGCCAGCCTGTTCTGCGCCGCGCAGGATCCGCCCTCGGATGGTTTCATAGAGCCTGGGCACGGAAACCATGATTGTCGGCCGTACTTCCTCGATATTCGCGACCAGCTTATCAATGCTTTCCGCATAATAGATTTGCGCGCCAAATCCGATCGGTACGAATTGCCCGGCGGAATGTTCATAGGAATGGCTGAGTGGCAGGAAGGATAGAAACACTTCGGTTTCCTGGCCATAGCGCGGCAGGTGTTTGAGCACATCCTCCGCGCCCTTGCAGTTGCACAGAATGGATCCATGGCTTTGCATTACGCCGTTGGGGGTGCCGCTTGTGCCGGAGGTATAGATCAGGCAGCAGGTATCGGTTCGTTTCAACCCGCTGACGATCTCAAGGACATCATCCGGCTGGGTGCGGCCCTGTGCGGTGACCTCATCCAGTTCACGGACCTCCACCGACTGGGCCGGTTTTTGATCGATCGGCTCCATGGTGATGACCAGGTCAAGGCCGGCCTGAACGGCAGCCGGGATGAAATTCTTGGCCATGCGCTTGCCGGAAATGATGGCTACTTTGGCGCCGGAATCGCTCAGGACATGAACATGGTCTTCCACCGTGTTGGTGGTATAGGCCGGCACTGTGATGGCGCCGGTGGACATGATAGCCAGATCGCTGATGAACCAGGCGGGACGGTTCTCCGAGAGGATGATCACCCGATCACCTGGTTTCACGCCATTGGCCCGCAGCCCGCGGCTGAGTGCTGATACGCGCGCGGCGATCTCCGACCAGCTCTGGCTTTGCCAGCTGCCGTCTCTCTTGGTCCACAGGAAAGGCGCATCGCCAAATTTCTCGGCCTGTGTGAAAAACATGTCCGGCAAGTTTTTGATCGTGTCGTAATTCAGCACGCTGTTTTCCTGTCCTGTTTTATTACCCGCTGGCCGGTGCGGCTCCCGATGGTTCGGTTTCTTCGCGCCGGATGCTTGTTCTCTTGTCTGAAACCATTCATATACTTGTCAAAACCGTATGGAGTAAAGACGGATGGGCAAAGAGGTCGTGATGGAAAAAACTTTGGACAATCTGCCGGAATGGGATTTGAGCGATCTCTATCCTGGAATGGACAGCCCCGAGCTGGACCACGATATGGTGCAATCCTTTGAAAAGGCAGAAGAATTTTCATCACGCTATCAAGGTAAGGTTGCAGGGCTGGATGCCGCCGCCCTGGCAAAAGCGATCCGGGAATATGAAAATCTCGATGAAACGCTCTCAAGGGTCATGAGCTATGCCTATCTGGTTTACGCCGGTGACGTGACCGATTCGGAGATCGGGCGGTTTTTCCAGAATTGCCAGGAAAAGGTGAATGATATTTCCAGCCATCTTCTGTTCTTCACCCTGGAGATCAACCGGCTGGATGAAGCCATCCTCAACAGCATGCTGGATGAAGCGGCGGAGCTTGCCCATTATCGCCCCTGGCTGCGTGACGTGCGCGCCTTGCGCGATCATCAGCTGAGTGATGAGCTGGAAAAGCTGCTGCATGAAAAATCGGTCAGTGGTAAAGCGGCCTGGATCCGTTTGTTTGATGAGACATTGGCCTCGCTGCGATTTCCCTGCCAGGGGCGCGAGATGACGGCCACCGAAGCGCTCAACCTGATGCATGATCAGGATGCCACTGTCCGCAAAGAGGCGGCGCAGACCGTCGGCAAAGTGTTGGGAGCCAATATCCGCATCTTCACACATATCACCAACACATTGGCAAAAGACAAGTCGGTTGAGGATAGCTGGCGCGGTTTTGACCGGCCGGTTTCCGCACGCAACCTGTCCAACTATGTGGAAGATGAGGTGGTGGATGCGCTGGTCTCGGCCGTGAAGGATGCCTATCCGCGCCTGTCGCACCGCTATTACCGCCTGAAAGCCAAATGGCTGGGCCAGGAAAGGTTGGATTACTGGGACCGTCTGGCTCCGTTGCCGGATGAGGATGACGGCGTTATTTCCTGGGATCAGGCTCAGGAGACTGTGCTGTCAGCCTATGGTCGCTTTTCTCCGGATTTGGCGGCGATTGGCCAGAAATTTTTCGACAATGCATGGATTGATGTCCCGGCACGACCTGGTAAAGCGTCCGGGGCCTTTGCCCATCCGACTGTGCCTAGCGCACATCCCTATCTTTTGCTCAATTACCAGGGCAAGACCCGCGATGTGATGACCCTGGCCCATGAATTGGGTCATGGGGTGCATCAGGTGCTGGCAGGTGATCAGGGGCATTTGATGTCCGACACGCCTTTGACGCTGGCCGAAACCGCATCCGTCTTCGGCGAGATGTTGACCTTCAAAGGCATGCTGTCCCAGGAGGACGATCCGAAGAAACGCCGGGCCATGCTGGCGGCCAAGGTTGAAGATATGCTCAATACCGTCGTGCGGCAGGTGGCTTTCTTTGATTTTGAGCGCCAGGTGCATGATGCCCGTCTTCAAGGAGAACTGACAGCGGATCAGCTGGGCGATATCTGGATGAAGGTCTCTGAGGAAAGCCTGGGCGATGCCTTATGCTTTGATGAAGGATACCGGACCTTCTGGTCCTATATCCCGCATTTCATCCATTCGCCATTCTATGTCTATGCCTATGCCTTTGGTGATTGTCTGGTGAACAGCCTCTATGCGCTTTATGAAAATGCCGATGAAGGCTTTGTGGAAAAATATTTCGACATGCTGCGCGCCGGCGGCACCCTGCGGCACAAGGAACTGTTGGCGCCTTTCGGCCTGGATGCCTCCGACCCGGCCTTTTGGTCCAAGGGGCTGGATGTGATTGCGGGCTTCATTGATGAGTTGGAAAAGGAAGCCTGATCCGATGAAAGGGGAGTGCTTCCTGTCGCTGCGGAATTCTTAGTTCTTTGCGGGCGGGTTCCAGCGCTCTTCTTCCCGCTTTGCCGCTTCCAATTCTTCTGCTGTCATCTCTGCCTCCAACCGCTTTAGGGCATTGGGGGCTTCCGGGTGGCCTTCAATAGCAGCGATGGTCCACCAGTTATGGGCCTGGATTTTGTCAGCCTTAACGCCAAGGCCGGCATTTGCCATGGTTCCCATTGCAAATAGGGCGTCAACGGAACCTTGCTGGCTGGCGGCGGCAAACCATTTCAATGCAGCGCCGTAGTTTTTTTCAATACCTTTGCCGCTCAGATAGCTGTAACCGATATTATATTGGGCTTCGCGATGCCCCTGCTGCGCGGCTTCCTGGAAAAGGGCGTTGGCCTTTGGGAGATCAATGGCCGTGCCCTTGCCGTGAGCATAGAGCATGGCTAGTTCATATTGCGCATTTGCGTTGCCCCGGTCGGCCGCTGTCTGAAACCAATGGACGGCTTGCTCATAATTCTGATCAGTGCCGATACCATGCAGATAGCTATAGCCGGTGTTGATCTGGGCATGAACTTGGCCTTTACGGGCAGAGGCGAGGAAATATTCTTGGGCCTTTTGCTCATCAGGGCGGCGGCCAATACCCATGGCATAGGAAAGTCCCAGTTCCAGCAGGGCATCTGCTTGTCCCTGTTCAGCCGCTTTTTCCAACCACTCGATTGATTGATCGAAATTCTTCTCAACCCCCTGGCCATGCCGGTATAGAAGCCCCAGGCCGAACTGGGCATCCGGGGAACCGTTTTCTGCCAAAGGGTGCCATATAGCCAGTGCCCGATCAAAATCACCCGCCTGATAGGCTTGGAAACCTTCTGAGGCATCGCGAGCGGTGGCAGTGGATGATAGGAGGTGTGACATCATGAACAAGGCAACGAGCAGCAGGTTTTTCATGAGAAGTTCCCTTTTTGAGCGGGCGGTCTTGATTGGGGTAAGTACTTATTTTGTTCTACTTGAATGCAATATTATGGCGAAATTAAGATTGTTTTTCTCGAATTTGTGGCTGGGGAATGGAGAGGAAACTAAGAGAAAAGGCGGAAACTGAGGAAGTTTCCGCCTTTTTCCTAATTCGTTCACGCACAAGGATCAGTCAATGGCCAGGCCGCTCACCGATTTCACTTCCAGGAAGTCCTCCAGGCCCCAGATGCCGCCTTCGCGGCCGTTGCCGGATTGTTTGTAGCCGCCAAAGGGTGCGCCAGGCCCACGGCCTTTGCCATTGATCTCCACCATGCCGGAACGCAGGCGGCGCGCCACCCGGTTGGCCCTTTCCGCATCAGTGGTCTGGATGTAGTTGGTCAGGCCGTACACCGTGTCATTGGCGATGGCGATGGCTTCCTCTTCGCTGTCGAACGGGATGATCGAGAGGACCGGGCCGAAGATTTCCTCGCGCGCGATGGTCATATCGTTATTAACACCGGCAAAGACGGTCGGTTTGACATAATAGCCATTTTCCAGCCCGTCCGGCTTGCCGGGGCCGCCGGCGACAAGTTCCGCACCTTCTTCAATGCCTTTTTCGATCAGGGCCTGGATCTTGTCATATTGCAGCTGGGAGACGACCGGACCCACATGACGGCCCTCTTCGGAGGCGCGGTTGACCTGGGTGGAGGCTGCGATCTCGCCTGCAATTTTAACCGCCTCGTCATAGCGGGAGCGATGCACCAGCATGCGTGTCGGCGCGTTGCAGGATTGGCCGGTATTGTAGAAACAATGGCGTGCGCCGCGTTTTACCGCATTCTCATCGGCATCTTCAAAGATGATATTGGCACCCTTGCCGCCCAATTCCAGGCTGACGCGCTTGACCGTGTCGGCCGCATTCTTGGTGATGGCAGAGCCGGCGCGTGTGGAGCCGGTGAAGGAGATCATATCCACATCCCGGTGGCCGGACAGTTGGGAACCGACCCCAGGACCATCGCCATTGACCAGGTTAAAGACCCCGGCCGGGAAACCGGCTTCATCCATGAATTCCGCAAACAGCATGGAAGATAGCGGCGCGATCTCGGAGGGTTTCAACACCACAGTGCAGCCGACGGCTACAGCGGGTACCACTTTTAGTGTCACTTGATTCATCGGCCAGTTCCACGGTGTGATCAGACCGCAAACCCCGATCGGCTCCATCAGGATTTTATTGTCCGGGGCATGGTCACCGAGCGTTTTCTCGAAGGTGAAATTCTTGAATGCCCGGATAAAGTTGCGGATGTGATAGCTGCCGGATCCGGCCTGATCCTCGCGGGACATGGAAATCGGCGCACCCATTTCCAGCGAGATTGCTTCGCCCATCTCATCATTGCGACGCTCATAAATGTCGGCCAGCTTCTCAATCAGGGCCAGGCGCTCTTCAGCCGGGGTCTGGCTCCAGCTGTCAAAGGCCGCGCGGGCGGCCACAACGGCGGCATCGGTATCTGGTTGGTCGCCCAGAGAAATAACGGCGCATACTTCTTCCGTGGAGGGGTTGATCACATCCAGGTCGCGCGGCGTTTGCGGCTTGACCCATTTCCCGTTGATGTAAAAGTCGCGTTTTTCAATCATGTCTCTAAATTCCCGTTTCTCTTGGCCGCACGATCTTCAGCTGCGCACGGATTTCCAGTCTGCTTCCTGAGGTAATGCTCAAAATGGCTCCATGCAAGTGCCGGTCTGGATCAATTTATCAAGCCAATTGGCTCTATGTGATCACATTTGTGCGCTGCCATAATAATATTGCGACTGAATGGATCGGTAGTGACATGATTCCTGTGTGATTTTGCCGCACCGCCAAAAATTCACTGTGGAACCCTATTCAAAGAGGAAAATCAGTGTATAACAGTCGTCCGGGGTTTTGCGGAGACCTGGTGCGCGAACTGTATGAAAAAGACGGGCGGCACCCTATTGCGTGTAAAATGTTGTGTTGTGATAATGCAATGCAACAAAGATTGAACAGTGGGGCTTATATTTTATGAAGATCGCCATTCTCAAGGAACGGCGGCCGCATGAGAAACGTGTGGCTGCGTCACCTGAATCTGTCTCGAAATTCATCTCGCTTGGCGCCTCGGTCATTGTGGAAACAGGGGCCGGAGATGCGGCCAGCCTGTCGGACGACATCTTTGTCCAGGCCGGTGCCAGCATCGCCAAGACCGCAGCCGAAACCTGTAAGGGGGCCGATATTGTCCTGAAGGTGCAGCGGCCTATGACGGCGGCGGAAGGCCATGACGAGATCGCTTTATTCTCCAAGGGCCAGTCTCTGGCTTGTGTCGCCAATGCCCTGACCGAAGGGGATCTGGTTGGCCAGCTGGCGGAAAAGGGGGTGTCTCTGTTTGCCATGGAACTGGTGCCGCGCATCAGCCGGGCACAAAGCATGGACGTGCTCTCCTCCCAGGCGAACCTGTCTGGCTATAAAGCGGTGTTGGATGCCCAGGAGCATTTTGGCCGCGCCATGCCGCTGATGATGACCGCAGCCGGCACCATCAAACCGGCCAAGGTTTTCATCATGGGGGTCGGTGTTGCCGGCCTGCAGGCCATCGCGACCGCCAAACGGTTGGGAGCCGTTGTCAGCGCGACCGATGTTCGCCCGGCTACCGAAGAGCAGGTCCAAAGTCTGGGCGGCGAATTTGTCGCGGTTAAGGATGAGGAATTCCTCCAGGCGCAGACCGACGGCGGATATGCCAAGGAAATGTCCGACGGTTACAAAAAGAAACAGGCGGAATTGATCGCCAAGACCATTGCCCAGCAGGATATCGTGATCACCACGGCCCTGATCCCGGGCCGACCGGCACCGGTTCTTGTGACCGAGGATATGTTGAAAAGCATGAAGCCCGGTTCCGTGATTGTCGATTTGGCGGTTGAGGCCGGTGGCAACTGTCCCCTGAGTGAGTTTGGCAAAGTGGTTACAAAGCATGGGGTGACCCTGATCGGCCATGCCAATGTGCCGAGCCGCCTGGCGGAAACCGCCAGCCAGCTGTTTGCCAAAAACTTGCTGAATTTCCTGACACCGATGATCGATCAGGAAAAAGGGCAGCTGACCTTTGATATGGAAGATGAGGTTGTCACGGGCTCGCTGGTCACCCGGGACGGTGCCATTGTGAATGCGCGGGTCAAGGATGCAGTCGGATCGGCGCCGGCAAAGGCTGGCAAAACGGTAAAACCGGCAGCCACAGAAGCGCCGAAGGCGGCTGCGAAGAAAACAGCGGCGAAAAAGGCCTCCGCCAAAAAAGCCTCGGCAAAGAAAGCCGCGGCAAAGAAATCGGCGGCGAAAAAGACATCCGCCAAGAAGGCTGCGGCCAAAAAATCCGCGCCGAAGAAAGGGGAGTAAAGCCCGATGGAAAAACAGGAACTGATTGAAAAGGCGGAAAATCTGGCCAACCAGGCGAAAGAACTGGCTGAGGCCGTTGCCGCACAGTCCACAGAGATCGTCCCGGCCGTTGCCCAGGCAGCGGAAGCCAGTGGCGGCACGCCCTTTATCTATCTTTTCACCGCCTTCGTGCTGGCCTGCTTTGTGGGCTATTACGTGGTCTGGTCGGTGACACCGGCCTTGCATTCGCCCCTGATGGGCGTCACCAACGCCATTTCCTCCGTGATCATTGTCGGCGCACTGATTGCAGCGGGTCCTGCGGATATGAACCTGTCCAAGATCTTCGGCTTCATTGCTGTGGTCCTGGCCAGCGTGAATATCTTTGGCGGCTTCGTTGTGACCAACCGAATGCTTTCGATGTTCAAGAAGAAACCCAAAGCCTGATTAGGGAAGGGGGAAAGAACCCATGGAAAATCTATCAGCCTTCGCCTATCTGGCAGCGGCGATTTGCTTCATTATGGCCTTGAGGGGCCTGTCTTCACCGGAAACAGCGAGGCGCGGTAACATGCTGGGCATCATCGGGATGGTGATTGCCGTGTTGACCACGCTGGCCATGCCCAATGTGCTCTCTTACGAATTGATCCTGGCGGGGATCGTGATCGGTGGCGGGATCGGCACCGTGATTGCCCGCAAAATTGAGATGACGGCCCTGCCGCAACTTGTGGCGGCCTTCCATTCCCTGGTCGGTGCGGCCGCGGTTTTTGTTGCAGGCGCTGCCTTCTATGCACCGGAAGCCTATAATATTGGCGAAAGTGGTAACATCGCGGTAGCCAGCTTGCTGGAAATGGGGCTGGGAACGGCCATTGGTGCCATCACCTTCTCCGGTTCCCTGGTTGCCTTTGGCAAGCTGCAGGGCATTTTCCGCTCGGCGCCTGTGACCTTTGCCGGCCAGCATAAGCTGAATGCATTGCTGGGTCTCCTTATGGCGGTATTGCTGGTCTGGTTCTGCATGGACCAGAACCCCAGCACATTCTGGATGATTGTCATTCTGGCAACCGTTCTGGGCTTCCTGCTGATCATCCCGATTGGTGGTGCGGATATGCCCGTGGTGGTTTCCATGCTGAACAGTTATTCCGGCTGGGCGGCCTGCGGCATCGGCTTCACGCTTGCCAATACGGCTTTGATCGTGACCGGGGCCTTGGTTGGCGCATCTGGTGCGATCCTCTCTTATATCATGTGTAAGGGGATGAACCGGTCGATTATCAATGTGATCCTGGGCGGTTTTGGTGGTGAAGACAGTTCTGCCGGTGGGGCTGGCGGCCAGGTCGAGGACCGGCCGGTCAAATCCGGTTCTGCGGCGGATGCGGCCTTCATCATGAAAAATGCCAGCTCTGTCATCATCGTGCCGGGATACGGCATGGCGGTGGCTCAGGCCCAGCATGCATTACGCGAGATGGCGGATCTGCTGAAGGAAGAGGGCGTCAAGGTGCGGTATGCGATCCACCCGGTGGCGGGACGCATGCCGGGCCATATGAATGTGCTGCTCGCGGAAGCCAGCGTGCCTTATGACGAGGTCCTGGAATTGGAAGAGATCAACCGTGACTTTGCCCAGACCGAGGTTGTTTTTGTCATCGGCGCGAATGATGTGACCAATCCGGCGGCCAAGACAGACAAGGCAAGCCCGATCTACGGGATGCCGATCCTGGATGTGGAAAAGGCGCAGCAGGTCTTGTTCGTCAAACGCGGCATGGCCGCAGGCTATGCCGGTGTACAGAACGAATTGTTCTTCCGGGATAACACCATGATGCTGTTCGGCGATGCTAAACATATGTGCGAAGGCATCGTGAAGGCGATGGAATAACCGTACGATCAAACGGTTCTAGTCCAAGGGCGGGGAGGGTAACTTTCCCGCCCTTTAATTTATTCTTGCTAAAAGAAAATTAACAACTCCTCCCCTAGGTTGGAAGGCGGGTAAGAACCGGTTTTGGTGCCGGTCGCGATGCGGAGAGGAGCGATGCGTCTGCCAAATTTATCCGCATGCCGCAGCGGGGCAATGATTTGGGTTGCCATCCTGGCCGTGATTTTTTGCGGGGCCAGTCGATCTTTTGCGACTGAACCCTATCTGTTGGGCATGTCCACGGCCCTGACCGGTCCGGCGTCGGAACTGGGGCAGAATATGATGTTGGGGGTCAATGTCCGGCTTGCACGACGGAATGCGGACCACGGCATTCATAACAGGCTGGTTGCTCTGAAAGTCCTGGATGATGGTTATGAGCCATCAAGAACGGCACCCAATATGCGTCAGTTGATCGAGCAGGATCAGGTGCTTGCCGTGATTGGCAATGTCGGCACGCCTACCGCTATTGCCGCCCTGCCGATTGCCAATGAAGAAAGAACGCTCTTCTTTGCTCCCTTTACAGGTGCGGGCGCATTGCGGCGGGGGCCGCCGGATCGCTATGTCATCAATTACCGGGCAAGTTATGTGGAAGAAATGGCGGCCATGGTGGATGCCCTTATTACCCATGGCGGTCTGGTTCCGGAGGATATTGCCTTTTTCACTCAACGGGACGGTTATGGCGATGCGGGATATGCTGGCGGGATTGCCGCATTAAGGCGGCATGGCCTTGCCGATGACACGGCGATCATTCACGCGCGCTATGAGCGCAATACCCTCGCTGTTGAAAACGCTTTGGCGGATATGCTGGTGGCAGAGCGTCTGCCGAAGGCGGTGATTCTTGTCGGAGCCTATGGTCCAAGCGCCCGTTTCATGCGGCTGGCTCGACAAAACGGTGTTTCCTCCTTGATGCTGAATATTTCCTTTGTGGGAGGGGCGCCGCTGGCCAATGCGCTGGAGGGAGAGGTCGATGGCGTGGTTGTCACCCAGGTCGTGCCGCATCCAAACGATACCTCTTTGCCGATTGTCAGGGAATATCGTGAGGATATGGCCATCTACGCACCGTCGGCAGAACTCTCCTTTGGCAGTCTGGAAGGGTACATCGCCGCCAAAATCCTTTTGCGCGCTATGGCGGGTGCATCTGATCCCCTGACCAGGGAAGGGCTTGTAGAGGCCGTGGAGGGGTTGGGGCGTTTTGATATCGGCCTCGGTTTTCCCCTCGAGTTCAGCAGGCAGGAGCATCAAGCAAGCCACCGGATCTGGCCTACCATTTTGAAGGATGGTGAATTTCAACCATTTCGATGGGATCAGATCCACCTATATCTGGGGAAGGGCTGAATGGCCATGGGGGATCACCGGGAGTCAAAACGGATTATCCGGCTGTTGTGGATTTTGGTCGGCCTGACCCTGGCTATCGCGATTGTTGTCAATTTTGCGCTAGGCTGGGGAATCCTCAATCAACGCGACAGCCAGCGAAGAATATTTCAGGAGAAAATAACCCTTGCGGATCGGGAGGCTGAGATCCGTAAATTCCAGGGACTGAATGTCAGCACTGTCAGAATAACCTTGGACCCGAACCGGAATATGGAAGGGGCTTCGGGGCTTCAATTCAGCGCCTCCCTTAAACATGCCATTGATGTCCTGTTAAACACCTTTCCAGAAGAGAAAAAGGATGGGCATGGAGCAACGTTGGTTCAAATGGCGCTTGAATTGGAAAAGCTTACGCAAAAATCAATTGCCTGGCGCCGGTCATTTGAGCGGGTATATGCGGATGTTTCCTTGGAGAAAACGCTGGAAAGGGCCCGGGGCCATTTTTTTACGGTCCATGAGGAAATCAGCCGTTTGACCGGGCGCGAGAGATTGCGGGCTGCACAGGAATTGCGCCGTTTTGATGAGGCACCGGAACGGTTCCGTGACAGTTTGGCCAATTCGGTCATCCTGACGCATCGCAATATGCTGAAAAGCTTCATTGCTGATTTCCAACGCGAGATGGCTGATTTGCAGCGCTTGGTTGAAATATTGGGAAAAGAAACCTCCCATGATCGCCTGTCCGATATTCGGGATAACCAGTTGAAACCGAATTTTGAGCGACTGGATCGGGATAATCGTTTGCTTGCAAAGGTAAATCCGGAAAGCGCACGGATTGTTCAGGCAGAGTTGGAAGCTCTGCGAACCGCCCTGTTCGGAATTGGTTATGTGATTGATCAAGATCATCAAACGATCCAAATGGGTGAAGGCGGTTTGTATAATTTACGCCGTTCCTATCTGGATCTGGTGCATGAAGAAAGGGAGATGGAAAGAGAACTGGACCTGTTGGTCCTGGGATTTGAACAAGATTTTTCTTTGTTGCTTCAGGATGTGCAGGGGCGTTTGGAAGATCGTGAAAACCGGCTTCAGGGAGATCTCTCTGAAACCTGGCTTTATGTTTTCCTGCTTAGCATGGTGGGGGTGGTGTTTTTCCTTTTCCTGATCGGGCTAATCTTCCGGGGTATCTCACAACAGGTCGATTTGCTGGCTAAACTGCGCCGAGAAGCGGAAACCTCCAATGAAGTGAAAGGTAAATTCCTCGCGTCCATGAGTCATGAGCTCAGGACACCACTAAACGCAATCATTGGTTTTTCCGAAATGATGCGCCAAAAGGCTTTTGGCCCGCTCGGATCCTCCAAATATGTGGAATATGTAGAGGATATTCATCTCTCAGGCCGCCATCTATTGGAGATTATTGACGATATTCTTGATGTTTCCTCTATTGAAGCTGGCAAGTTTGAGATCACCGAAACGGAATTTGACCTAGCGGCTGCCGTTAATGATGCCTTGCAGATGGTTCTGATACAGGCGCGAGAGGCGGGAATCATCCTGCGCAATGACATGGTTGAAGAGGCATTACCCATCTATGCCGATCAGCGTCTGATACGGCAGATTATCGTCAATCTGCTCAGTAATGCGGTGAAATTCACGCAAGATGGCGGTGTGGTTAGTGTCGGGTTCGAGCGTTTGCCGGATGGCGGCTTCATTTTGCAGGTTACAGATACCGGTATCGGCATGGATGAAGATGGTATCGCCACTGCACTGACACCATTTGGCATGGTTCAAAACGCCTATGATAGCCGCCATAGGGGGACTGGGCTTGGTTTGCCGTTGGCCAAGAACATGATGGAACTGCACGGCGGCCGTCTGGAGGTACAAAGCGAGCCAGGGGCCGGCACCCAGGTTACTCTGGTCTTTCCGGCTTTCCGGTTACTGCAATCTACTGGGGCGATAGAAGGCTCGGTGACGGCGCCGTCGTCGCAGTGAAGCCGTTTTTGACCGCCTGGACCGATCGCAACGCTAGAAGGCTGAAATGGGCAAAGCAATTGAAAAAAAACATAGAATTCTAATCAGTTTAAGAATCTAAAAATTATTCCAAGTGAGATTTCCTCATTCGTAAAGTTTTAATTAACTAAAAAATTGCCTTTTGTTAGTAATCATTTGTTAACAAACGCATTAGGATCATATTAACAAAATTGTGCTAATTTAAATATTACGATAAATAGCTTCTAGTAATTAAAATGATATTTATATCATTCATAAAAATTCAAAGAACTATTTCGTATTTATCAAGGTGAGTTGACATGATTATTGTGCGCTCACAGGCAGAAAACTAACCGATCAGAATGATCTGAGAAGGAGGACGACATGAAGAAAGGCCTGTTTCTAGGTGCCGTATTCGGTCTTATGTGCGCCGTCGCCTCCCCTGCGTCTTCGCAAAATATCTGTGGGCCGCACGAGGAAATCGTCAAGCGACTGGAAAGTGGGTATCAGGAGAAACGCGCCGGTGTTGGCTTGGCGGGTAATGGTACCTTGGTGGAATTGTTCATTTCCAAGGATAAGGGAACATGGACATTCATGTATACCCGCCCGGATGGCGTAACATGCCTGATGGCCGCTGGTGGCGATTGGGAGCGGATAGAAGATCCGGTCGCCGTGACGGAAGAATTTGATTCCTGATTACACCCGCACGGTGACCTCTGTCATCAGACGGGCTTAGCAATCAGAATCGATTGAAAATCTGTGGTTGTGTCAGGGAAGGATGGGCGCTGACACAACCGGTCTTGAAAACGATCTAAAGATATCTTCTGAAATTTTGCGAAGGTCTCACGCGCTTCGCCCATTGGCGGCAAGCCGGAAATGATCAATTGCTTTGGCAAATTTATCCCGACAGCCGGGATTGCAGAAACCGACGATCTGCTCCCCGAGTCGGGTCAAGGAATCTGCTTTGACCGGCTTGCCGGACCAGGGGCAGGTGTCATTGATGCAGTCTTCGATATTCAGTTCTGGCATGATTGTTCTCCGGTATCTATTGAAGCTGGAACCAGAAAATATCCAATCCGGCATCATTGTGAATGACAGAAAGCCCTCAAATCCTGCCAGAAGAGGGGGCCAAAGATGATTGATCATCGGCAATGTCTGGGGATGTGTTTAAAAGTGGAGAAGCACTGCCGAGGCATGAATATCAAATTGAGTTGTTAACATAAATTAACAAAGACAATAACTTAACATCTTTTCAGTGCGCCCCGATTCGGCTATTCTAAAAGCCTCCCCGGGCTCCTTCGGCAGTATTGATTCATGAATGAACATATCAGCTTGGTCTATGGCTTGATCATCCTCGCAGGAGCGATTTTGATCGTGCCGTTGTTCAAGCGTCTCCGGCTTTCACCGATACTCGGCTATTTGGTCGCCGGCATGCTGATCGGTCCCCATGGCTTTGACCTGGTGCCCAAAGGGCATGTGATCGAGATTCTGGCCGAATTCGGTGTCTTGTTCCTGCTCTTCATGATCGGTCTGGAGTTGCCAATTGACCGGCTGCGGGCCATGCGGCGCTATGTTTTCGGCCTGGGGTCGGCGCAGGTGCTGGTGACTGCCTTCATCATTTTCGTAGTGTCGATCAATCTGGGGCTGGATATATCTGCAGCGATTGTGATCGGCTTTGGCCTGGCCTTGTCGTCAACGGCCACAGTTCTTGGAGAATTGTCTGAGCGCGGAGAATTGGTCCAGCGTTTTGGCAGGGTCTCGTTGGCGGTGCTCTTGATGCAGGATCTGGCGGTGGCGCCTCTGTTGGCGATGATCCCCTTGCTGGGCGATGATATCCCCAACAGCCAGGCGTTGATCCTGAAAGCCGTGCAGGGGCTTGCGGCGCTGGGTTTTGTGGCTTTGCTGGGCCGCTATGTGTTTCGTCCGCTATTTGCAGTGGTGGTATCGGTAAAAATGCCGGAGCTTTTCACCGCGACCAGCCTGTTTTTGGTGATTGGCACCAGTTTCCTGACGGCCGCTGCCGGGCTTTCCATGGCGTTGGGGGCGTTTCTCGCGGGCATATTGATGGCGGATTCCGAATATCGACATCAAGTGGAGGCGGATATTTCACCGTTCCGCGGATTGTTCCTGGGGCTTTTCTTCATGACGGTCGGCATGATCGTGGATGGCGGCTTGATCTTTGATCATGGTGCATTGATCATGTCGTTGCTGGTGGCGCTGTTGGTGGGCAAAGCCCTGATTATGGCCTTTTGTGCAAGGCTGTTTGGCCTGCGTTGGTCAGTGGCAAGCCGCGCCGGTATCACACTGGCTCAGGGCGGCGAGTTTGCTTTTGTGCTGATCGGGTTGGCGGTCAATGAAGGCGTCCTGCAAGGTGAAATCGAGCAAATCGTCTTCCTTGTTGTGGTGATGGGGATTGTGGCAACACCTTTCCTGATTTCATTGGGCGAGAAGGTCTCGCTCTGGTTCAAGGAAAAGGAAGAGCCGGAAGCCCCCATGCTCGAAGATGAGACCCTCGATCTTCGTAATCATGTGGTGATTGCGGGGTTTGGTCGGGTTGGTCAGACAGTGGCGGATTTGCTGGCGGAAATGCATATTCCCTATGTAGCGCTGGAATTAGACCGGGCGTTGGTTGCCGAAGGTCGGCGGCGCAATCTGCCGGTCTATTATGGTAACGCGGGCAATGCCCATGTGCTGGCGGCAGCGGGGATTGGTCGCGCGAAGGCTGCGGTGATCACGCTGGACCAGCATAAGGCGGCGGAGGTTCTGGTGACTGTGTTGCATCAACGCTGGCCCGATTTGCCAATCTATGCCCGTGCGCGCGATCTGGCCAACAGCGAGCGGCTTGAGCGGCTTGGCGCGGCTGAGGCAATCCCTGAAACTATTGAGGCCAGTCTGAGGCTGGGCGCGCGCGTGCTGCGCTCCATCGGGATCCCGCGCGAGCAGGTGCAACAACAGCTTGAATTGATGAGTGCGAATGATTATCGCCTGCTGCGTGAGCATGTTCAGGCAGTGGAAAAAGATGGTCAGCCGGAGCCGCCTGCGGCGGAAAAACGTAACGTGGCCAGCCAGGAAGCTGATTGAGTGCCATTCTAGGGCAGTGTGTGGATCGGTGCATCCGGCCTAAAGGCGTGAAAGGCAAAGGCGAAATCCACGAAATAGACCACATCCTGGCCATCTTTCCGGGCGGTGACCGTGCCCACATCGCGTCCTTCGGCAATGCGGCCGTGATCCAACGCTGAATTTTGGCCCGCTTGCCAGCTGAGAACTGTTCCATCAGAGGTGATAATGCTGCCTTTTTCCCTGAGCAACGCCAGGGACCAGGCCTCTTCTTTCCCGGCAAGGGAGATCACCCTTTGCAAAGCGTCGATATCTTTCGGCAGTTCGCCGTCATAAAGAAACGGATAACCGCTGTCATAGCCGCGATAGGGGTTTGAACCATAGGCCCTCATGCGGGAATTGTTTGGGATCAAAATCTGCGCGCTTTGGTCGGTTCGTTGTCGGAAACTGGCGAGACTTTCCAGCCGGGCGGGGAGCACTTCCAACCGCTTGCCGGTCAGGGTCCCGACAATGGCTTCGCCGGTGAATTGCTGCCACCAGCTTTCAGTCTGCCGGTCCCACATAACCAGGTCCGAATTGCGCAATTTGCCGGTTGTGCCGAAATCCAATGTCATTCCGTCAATCCTGCGGTCAAAGACAATCGCAGCGTTACAGAGCGGGCAGAAAGTGACGGCAATCGGCACCTCACCGATCCGGTCATTCACAATTTCATGCCACATCAAAATCCTGATCGGATAGGCCCGTGCGATACCATCCATTACCAGCCCGATCACCGGTTCGGTATCCTCGATATCGGTTACGTCGGCGATGGGCTTAAAAACAGGATGGTCGATCGGGGGGATGCCGTCTTTCGGCGGGCCGCCGGATTTGATCTCACCAAAATCCACGCTGGTTTTCGAGAAATCCGTTTGCGGCCATTCCCGCTGCCAGCGCTCGGGGGAGGCCAGAGCCGGTGCCATGAAACAGCTGAAAATAACCGCCAGGAGGAGGGATTGAAAATGTCGTTTGGGCTTTTGCATAGCCTATCATTGCGGGAAGATCGATCACAGCCAAATCAAGGCTGTGTGAAGACTTAGAGCTCGATGGGACGGGAATAGTCGATCAGATGGCCTGTAAGCCGGGTTCTGTCCACGCCTAAGCGTTGGATGGCCATTCATCTTGGGCTGCCGTCGCCGACAACCTCCTGCAACCTACCCGGACGGTGGCGTGAAAACCCGCCTGCCGGCCTTACCCGGCGACCATCCCTATTCGGTTTTGCTCCCGGTGGGGTTTACCATGCCCGCCCTGTCGCCAGGCCGGCGGTGCGCTCTTACCGCACCCTTTCACCCTTACTCCGCAACAGCGAAGCGGTTTGCTTTCTGTGGCACTTTCCCTAGGGTTGCCCCCGCCAGGCGTTACCTGGCACCGTGTTCCCATGGAGCCCGGACTTTCCTCGAACCCGCTGGTTTCCCGTGCGGGCCGCGGCCATCCAGCCATCTGATCGCGCCTGTAATAGGCGCACAAGCGTGGGAAATCAATAGCAGAGCGTGGAGAGACGGTGGAATTGCCCGCAGAAATATCTGTGGGATAATCCTTATTCCGCCGCTGGCAGTTTCTGTCCACTGCCGTTGGAACTGCCCGCGGGGGCGGGTTTAGCCGATGGACTGCCAAGAGCGGCAGACATGGGCGCGCGTGGCGGCATTTCCTTTTGATTGTCCAGCAGTTTTGCACCGACCTGCGCCTTTTCCTGAAGTTTGCGGCTATAGCGGCCTTCGACTTTAGCCCCGGCAGCAACTTCGAGAATTTCGTGATAGACGTCTCCGGTGACATGGGCGGTATTGTGCAAAACGACCTGCTTGGCACGGATTTCGCCCTGGACAGAGCCTTTGACAACAACTCTTTGAGCGCGGATTTTGCCTTCCATGCGGCCGGTTTCACCAATGGTCAGGGTTCGGCATCGGATCGAGCCATTATATTGGCCCTGCAGCAGCACATCGCCGTCACCGGAAAACTCTCCGGCAAGCTGCATGCCCTTGGCGATCACGGACCCTGGATCGGACTTTGCCGGAGCAGGATCCTTGTTGTCTGACGAACCGAACAACCTTTCCTCCATGAGATCGTGCAGCCGGAATGATCACGGCTGTCCCCTTCACCGAGAGGCATGCTACGCCATGTAGATGTTGAGCACAACTGATTCCTCCGGGCTGTCAAGACCGGAGGAAGGTATCTATCGAATTGTCGGGTTGGAAAGCCGGATGATTACTCGGCTGCGGCCATTTCACCGGCTTCCAGAGCGGCAATGAATTTTTCCGCTTCCAGGGCTGCCATACAGCCCATGCCGGCTGCGGTCACGGCCTGGCGATAGACTTTGTCGGTCACATCTCCGGCGGCAAAAACACCGGGGATATTGGTGCTGGTGGTGCCGGGTTTAACCAGGATGTAGTTATCATCATCCATGTCGATCTTGCCCTGGAAAACCTCGGTGGAAGGTTTATGGCCGATGGCAATGAAGACACCGTCGACATTCAACAGGCTCTCCTCGCCGGATTTGACATTTTTCAGGCGCAGGCCGGTTACACCCAGCGGGTTTTCGTCGCCGACAATCTCTTCCAGGACCGTGTCCCAGATCACTTCGATTTTCGGGTTTTTGAACAGACGGTCCTGCAGGATCTTCTCAGAACGCAGCTCGTCCCGGCGGTGGATCAGAGTGACCTTGTCCGCATGGTTGGTGAGATAGATAGCCTCTTCCACGGCGGTATTGCCACCACCGATCACGGCCACTTCCTTGCCGCGATAAAAGAAGCCGTCACAGGTGGCGCAGGCGCTCACACCGAAACCCTGGAATTTCTGCTCGGAATCGAGACCCAGCCAGCGGGCCTGGGCACCGGTGGAAATGATCACGCTGTCGGCGGTATAGACCGTGCCGCTGTCGCCGGTTGCACGGAAAGGGCGCGTGGTAAAATCAACGTCCATGATGATGTCATAGACGATATTGGTGCCGACATTTTCCGCCTGACCGCGCATCTGTTCCATCAACCAGGGGCCTTGGATGACATCGGCGAAACCCGGATAGTTTTCAACTTCCGTGGTGATGGTCAACTGGCCGCCGGGCTGCAGGCCCGCCACCATGGTCGGTTGCATATTGGCGCGCGCGGCATAGATGGCGGCGGTATAGCCGGCCGGGCCGGAGCCGATAATCAGAACTTTGCTATGTTGCGCGCTCATTTCGCTGCACCTTTCACATCTCAACAATCAACGGGCGGCCACTGCTCTTAAGCTGGCCTGGTTCCTGAAAATAGGCATGGCGGCCCAAATCGCAAGGGCGTAAGCGGCAATTGCCGCCGGATTTGCGCGCCGCGCCATTCTGTTATGACCGCCGGTCATAAATAACAAAGGCAAATTCCGGAATATCATCAACCGCTTCCACGGTTTCGCGGGATATTTCCTGCCAGTTGTTTCGGTCAAACTCAGGAAAATGGGCGTCACCATCCGGTGCCAGATCCACTTCCGTGATATAGAGCCGGTCGGTCAGATTCAGCGAGCTTGCATAAATCTGCGCGCCGCCGATGATCATCACATCTTCCACGCCAAGGCGTTCTGCTTCGGTTTTTGCCTTGTCCAGCGCCTCTTCCAATGTCGCACAGACCGAGACGCCCTCGGGCGCGTAATCCTGTTGGCGGGTGATGACGATATTCGGGCGGCCCGGCAAGGGACGGCCGATCGATTCAAAGGTCTTCCGGCCCATGACAATCGGTTTGCCCATGGTGGTGGCTTTGAAGAATTTCAAATCACCTGACAGATGCCAGGGCAGGCCGCCTTCGCGGCCAATCACATGGTTGCGCCCCATGGCGACAATTTGGCTGATACGCATGGCTTGTTACTCTTGGAACTTAAACGGCGACGGGCGCGGGAATATGGGGCTGAGCCACGTAATCCTGCAGCTCAAAATCCTCAAAGGTGAAAGCGAACAGATCCTTCACATCAGGGTTGATATGCATATGCGGCAGGTCGCCGGGTGTGCGGCTGAGCTGTTCATCCACCTGATCGAAATGATTGTGATAGAGATGGGCGTCACCGAAGGTATGGACAAAATCGCCGGGCTCTAGGTCACAGACCTGTGCCATCATCATAGTCAGTAGGGAATAGGAGGCGATATTGAACGGCACGCCCAGGAACAGATCCGCGCTGCGCTGGTAAAGCTGGCAGCTGAGTTTCCCATTCGCCACATAAAACTGGAACAGGCAATGGCAGGGCGGCAGCGCCATCTTATCCACATCGGCCACATTCCAGGCGCTGACGATCAGGCGACGTGATTCCGGGCTGTTGCGGATCTGGTCGAGCAAACCCTGGATCTGGTCGACCGTACCGCCGTCAGGGGTTGGCCAGGATCGCCATTGATGGCCGTAAACCGGTCCAAGGTCGCCTTTTTCATCGGCCCATTCATCCCAAATGCGGACACCGTTATCCTTCAAATATTTGATGTTGGTATCGCCCGCCAAGAACCAGAGAAGCTCGTGAATGATGCTTTTCAGATGCAGCTTCTTGGTCGTGGTGACCGGGAAGCCGGCGCTGAGATCAAAGCGCATTTGGTGGCCGAAAACGGAGCGGGTGCCTGTTCCGGTGCGATCGCCCCGGTCGGTGCCAAAGTCGCGCACTTGGCGCAAAAGATCCAGATATTGCTGCATGAAAATCGCCCGACGGATAATGATTGGCCGTTACATCCCATATCATACCCGATTCGGACAAGGGTTAGTTATTCCATGATACAAAAAGACGGGCGACAGAAGCCGCCCGTCGTGATGGTCTAGGTCAAGGACGAGAAGTTCAGCGCGATGCGAGGTTCAACCCGTCGGCCAGTTCCAGCAGGGTGACAAACTCCCGGCGATAGCCTTGGATATCCTCACCCAGGCTGCTTTCCGCCAGCTCCTGGATATCAAGGAGGCTCATTTCGCCAAGATAGTCGCTGTCCCGCAAATAGTGTCCAAAGGCTGCAACAGCTGCGGAGAAGCGGAAACGGTTGCCGGTTTCGCGCAGGTCATCATGCATGTCGGCCACCATAACTGGATATTCCAGCAGCTTGCTCTTTTTGCCTTCCGGCTCCTTGTAGCGGACCTTGATGAAGGCCAGTTCATTCTGGCTTGCCGTGAGCACCGCCGGGTCTGAATAGCGAAGCGGGTCCACCTTGGTGCCGTTGGATCCGACCAGGGCAACCTCATAAAGCGCGGTTACCGTATGGCCGGCTCCAATCTCGCCGGCATCAACCTTGTCATTGTTGAAGTCCTCACGTTTGAGCGCGCGATTTTCGTAGCCGATCAGGCGATATTCTGCGACGATGCCGGGATTAAACTCCACCTGCAGCTTCACATCCTTCGCGACCGTCATCAAAGTGGAGGAAATCTCCTCCACCAGAACTTTCCGGGCTTCGGAAAGCGTGTCGATATAGGCGTAATTGCCATTGCCGAAATCGGCCACCTGTTCCAGCAGATGATCGTTCAGATTGCCGGTGCCAAAGCCAAGAACGCTCAGGGATACGCCGGACTTGCGTTTCTCCTTAATCAAGTCGCGCAGTTTGTCGACATTACTGAGACCCACATTCAAGTCACCGTCGGTGGCCAGAATCACCCGGTTGATTCCATCCTCGATCATTGTCTCTTCCGCCTGGTCATAGGCCAGATTAATCCCGGCTTCGCCGTTGGTGCTGCCACCGGCGGTGAGATTATCGATGGCGCGGATAATTTTGGCCTTTTCATCGCCTGCGGTCGGTTCCAGCACAAGCTGGGTATTCCCGGCATAGGTGACAAGGGCGATCCGGTCCTGTTCGCGCATGCGGTTGACCAACAGCTTCAGCGAGGATTGCAGCAGGGGCAACTTGTCCCGGGCCTGCATGGAACCGGAGACATCGACCAGGAATACCAGGTTGGCCGGCGGCCGTTCTGCATGGGGTTCGTCATAGGCCTTTATGCCGATATGAAGCAATTTGGTGTTGCCGTTCCAAGGTGTCGGGGCAACTTCGGTCGTGACAGTGAAAGGCGCGTCCTGATCAGAAGGTATTGGATAATCATAGTCGAAATAATTGACGAATTCTTCAATCCGGACCGCTTCCTTGGGCGGCAGTTGGCCTTCGTTAAGATAGCGGCGCATATTGGTGTAGGAGCCGGTATCCACATCCACGCTGAAGGTTGAGACCGGGGCCTGGCTCACCAGATGGACCGGGCTTTCATCCAGATCCGCGTAGTTTTCACGGTCTTCCAGTCCGGGTAGGATGATCTGAGTTTTTCTTTCCCGGGTTTCCATCGGCGCGCCCATCGAGGCCGGTGCCTCATAGAGGCCGGAGCTTGCCTTAGCGTTGGCTTCAGACACAGTGGCACCGGTCGAACGTTGTTCATTTTGCTGCTGAACGTCACAAGCCGCCAGCAGGACAAGGCCGCCGGCCAGGGCGGTCCTTAACAGGAGACCGGAAATTACAGAATTTTTCATAACACTTCCCCTCGGAAAAAATTTCAGGATCGAGGGATAAGGTTCGCTTGTGCCGGCAAAGAGGCGGAATTGCGGTCAAATCGAGGCAGGAACCCAGTCAGGGTTGTGCCTAGGGCAAATCAAGACCGGACAGTCTCAGCTGTCTTCTCAGGGTGTCTTTCAGATATTCCAGCCCTTCATGGCTGGTCGATTCGCAACGGGCCACCAAAACCGCCTGGGTATTGGAGGCACGTAGCAGCCACCAGCCATGCTTTGTGCTGACCCGGACACCATCGAGCGTGGAAATCTCGGCCTCCGGCTCGGTGGCCAGTCTTTCGGCGACTTCCCTGACCACCTCAAACTTGCGGTTTTCATCACAATCAAAGCGCAATTCGGGCGTATTCACGGTGGTGGGCATGGCATCCAGGATGTCGGCCAGGGGTTTTTCTCCCCGGCCGAGGATCGAAAGCAGGCGCACAGCCGCATAAAGCGCATCATCAAATCCGTAATAACGGTGTTTGAAGAAAATATGCGCACTCATCTCGCCCGCCAGCAGGGCGCCGGTCTCGACCATCTTGGCCTTTACCATGGCATGGCCGCTTTTCCACATGATCGGTTTGCCGCCAAGCTTTGCCACCTCGTCAAAGAAGGTCTGGCTGCATTTCACATCGCCAATAATGGTGGCGCCGGGATGCTCGCGTAAAATCTCCCGGGCGAACAGGATCATCATCTGATCTCCCCAGACCACGCGCCCTTTTTGATCGACGACACCAATCCGGTCGCCATCGCCGTCAAAGGCAATCCCGAGATCACATTTCCGCGTGATGACATGGGCTTTCAACTGTTCCAGATTTTCCTCAATCGTCGGATCCGGGTGGTGATTGGGGAAACGGCCATCTATTTCTTCATTGAGCAGATAATGGGTGCCAGGCAGCCGGGCTGCCAGTTCCTGCATGATCTCGCCCGCTGCACCGTTTCCGGCGTCCCAGGCGACGGTCAGCGG
This sequence comes from Aestuariispira insulae, assembly GCF_003385955.1. GTDB lineage: Bacteria > Pseudomonadota > Alphaproteobacteria > UBA8366 > Aestuariispiraceae > Aestuariispira > Aestuariispira insulae. The sequence goes on along the minus strand of NZ_QRDW01000001.1, from coordinate 791,107 downwards.
GGTGGCGGGAGAAAAATCCTCCATGAGGCGGTTCACATAGGCCTGGGCAACAGGCGCGTTTTCTTGCGCGCCGGCGACTTCTTCAAAATTTTCTGCCTCTATCAATGTCCCCAGCCGCTGGATATCGTCGCCATGGAAAGACTGTCCGTTCAGCATCATCTTAATGCCGTTATATTCCGGCGGGTTGTGGGAGCCGGTGATCATCATCCCGGCATCGGTGCCCAGGTGATGGGTTGCGAAATAGAGCATGGGGCTTGGCCCTCGACCGACACGCCGCACGGTCATGCCGCTTTTCATCAGGCCGCCGACCAGGGCCTGTTCCAGCGCGGGGGAGGAGAGACGGCCATCAAAGCTGACGGCCACCGTCTTGCCGCCCTGCCCGCGGACATATGTGCCAAAGGCGCGCCCGATCCGATGCACCACCCCTTCATCCAGATTTTTCCCGACAATGCCCCGGATGTCGGAGGCGCGCAAAATACTGCGATCAAAGGGCAGGGAGGAACTCTGGTCGGTCATGGATAGGAATGGCTCTGTTGTTGTTCTTATTTCCAGGCAATTTTCCGGATTATGAATGAATCGCCGGGTCTTGCCAGCTCTAAAACCAGTTGGGGCGCGATCCGGGTGAATTCAGCCGAATTGACAGATGCGGGCTGTATTTTATTGACAAGGAAGAGCGGTCACCTTATATGGTTCGCCAGACGAACTAAGTTGGATGGACCATGTCTCTGGAACAGTCTCTCGATCAGCTTTACCGGTATTTGGGGCGCCTTTGGAATGACCCAGCCAAACGGCCGGGTAAGCTCTCTCACAGCGAATATGAGTATCTTCGGGGGATCGAACGCCTGGATGGGGACAAGATCGCTAAAACCGGATCACATAGTGATGTCTCGGATGATGGCCACCATTTGCAGGATCTTGTAGCGGTCTTGGGGGTGAATAAGGCCTCCGCCAGTGTGGCCGTCGCCAAACTGGAGAAAAAAGGGCTGGTTCAGCGTTTTCCGTGCCAGTTCGATGCCAGGGCGCAGCATATTGTCCTGACGCCATTGGCCAGGGCCTGCCTGACCCAGGAAGAAGTGGTATATCAGGAGGCAGTTGATCGTATCAATGCGACCTTGACCCCGGAAGAACAGGCACAACTTGCGATCTGCCTGGACAAAATCACCGGAAGGGCACGCTAAACATAGGCCGAAGCATCTTCGGGCAGGGCAGGTTCCGACCTGCCCCATTTTTAAACTTAATAAGTTAGTTAGACGAACAAAAGGAATGAATCATGACAGACCATAAGAGCCGACATACCGGTGTGGAAGAAAGAGGGCAATGGACGGAGGAAAATGCCCTTTGGTACATCCGGAACTATGGCGAACATCCCATTAACGGGATCACGGCGCAGCGCGCGCAACTGAAGCCTGTCGACACAGTGCTGGATATCGGCTGCGGTAGCGGATCGGCCCTGCGCGCGGCTTTGGCCGACGTGACTGTGGGGGAGCTGATCGGGGTCGACCCCTCGGCGACCATGATTGCGGCGGCGATAGAGCAAACAGACGGTCTAACAGGCGCTGAGCGGACACGTTTTGTCGAAGCAACCGCAGAAAATCTACCCCTCGACCGGGAGACAGTGTCGGTCGCCTGGGCGGTCAATTCCCTGCATCATTGGTCGGACATCCCGGCGGGTCTCGCAGAGGTGACCAGGGTTTTAAAAACCGGCGGCCGGTTCCTGGCAGTGGAAGAGATTTTCGAAGAAGACGGACGGGGGATGACGGGTGGCGCGCTGGCCGCTTGCCTGACCAGGGCCGGTTTTGGGATTCGCACGGCTGAGATACTGGAGACCCCCGACAGTCGCATGAATTTGGTTGAGGCCATCAAAATCGAAAGGATCTGAGCGATGGAACTGGATTTTACCAACGCCTTGATCGGATGGGCACTTTATATTCTGATCTGGATGAAGCTGCCGGAATGGGGCAGCTGGTTCAACCGCCTGCTCGGCCTGCTGCCCCAGCCGTTGCAAACCCTCTATGAACAATGGCGCTGCCCTTATTGCGTGGGCTTTTGGATCGGGCTTGGCCTGCATGCCGCAACCGGGCTTTGGACCCTACCGGTCCTGATGGATCTGCCGGAATTCTGGGGCAGTGCGGGGCCCTATCTGGCCTGGTTCTTGGATGCGCTGGTGACCGGTACATTGATGCTGGTGATGAAACTGGGCTTGGACGCCATCGCATTTCCGGCGTTGCTCGGTCACAAGGCCCGCAGTGAGATGATAGCGGGTAAATAAGCAACCGGCCCGCAGGGGATGATACCAAACAGTTACGCCATTCGGCCTTTTCATCCCAGGTCCGAACCCCTATATAAGGGATGTCGGGCAACCGACTATGGTGTTACAGGGCCTAATGGAATAAGCGCAGCGGACCCGGGGGCGGTACCCGGCGCCTCCACCAACGACACAACCATCCTGATCAGATGGTGTCAGTGGGGGCGAATTAGGATCGACGCGCGTGGTAAAGATTTTGTCTGCACTCGGCATGGTACCGCCGTTATCGGGCCAGATTATAGTTGCAAACGACAACAATGATCAGGTTGCAGTTGCTGCGTAAGCAGTCTTCTAAGACCGAATTTAAGTCCTGAGGTCTGATCACTTCAGGCGGGGCTCGGGGGAGCCTGGCAACAGAATCCCCCATTGATCCGCAGGCCGCCAATCATGCACGAATTGTTAAGGGTTTCGATCCTATAGTGACGGTGTAAGGCTGTGACGGTGGTATTGTGGCGATTGTCGTGTTGCGGAAGTCCCAGCATTCTGCTAACCGACAGAGTATTGGTAAAACTCAGGTTGATGGCCGGAAATCAAGGCGCTAAAGTCCTGCCGGACAGATTGTTCAAATTGGATGATCAAAAACCTGAAGGCAGATAGGTAGCGAGAGGGTATGACGGAAGATTTACTCGGGTATAACGAGATGGTCGAAACCGCAATGCGGTCCGTGGTGCGCCAGGCCTTGGAAAAGGCGGCGAAAGACGGACTGGCAGGCGAACATCATTTCTACATCACCTTCCGTACCGATCATCCTGACGTGATCATGCCCGCGAATCTGCGCGAGCGTTATCCCGAGGAAATGACCATCGTGTTGCAGCACCAATATTGGGGCCTGCAATCGGATGCCGAAGGCTTCGAAGTCGATCTCAGTTTCAATCAGAAACTGGAGCATCTGCGCATTCCCTTTGACGCGTTGATCACCTTTGCCGATCCGTCGGTCAATTTCGGCCTGCAGTTCCATGTGGATCCGGAAGATGATTCTTATGGTGCCGACCAGCTTGGTGCCGAACCGTCCTTTGCCCAGGATGATGTGCGCCAGGAGGAGGCTTCTCCGGAAGGCGATTCTGATGGTGACGGGGATGATTCGGGTGGCGGCAACAATGTGGTTGCCCTGGACGCCTTCCGCAAAAACAAATAACGAGCGTATGCTCAAATCAGCCCGGACCCTTTTTCCGGGCTTTTTTATATGCCGGGGGCGCCTGCCAGCCGGCTAAAACATCAGGAATGACCGGCAAGGTCAGAGGATAAAATGACGGCTACACCTCAGGATGGTCTGTTTCCGTTGGGACCGGACAATACCCGCTATAAAAAACTCAGCAGTGATTATGTGACCACCACCGAATTCGACGGTGAAGAGATCATCAAGGTTGATCCGGAGGGTATCCGCCTGCTCTGTGAACAGGCTTTCATGGATATCAACCATCTGCTGCGTCCCGGTCATCTGCAACAGTTGCGCAATATCCTGGATGACAAGGATGCCTCGCCCAACGATCACTTCGTGGCCCTGGATCTTTTGAAAAACGCCAATATCGCGGCGGGCGGGGTGCTACCCATGTGCCAGGATACCGGCACCGCGATCATTATGGGCAAGAAGGGCCGACGGATCTGGACTAAAGGCGCGGATGATGCGGCGCTGGGGCAGGGGGTGCTGGACGCCTATGCCAAGCGCAATCTGCGCTACAGCCAGGTCTCGCCCGTCTCCATGTTCGAAGAAACCAATACCAAGAACAACCTGCCCGCCCAGATCGACCTCTTTGCCGAGGGCGAAGATGCCTATAAATTCCTGTTCATGGCCAAAGGCGGCGGCTCGGCCAACAAGACATTCCTGTTCCAGGCAACCCCCAGTTATCTTCAAAAAGACCGGATGATCGGTTTCCTGGAAGAGAAGATCCGGACATTGGGTACGGCCGCATGCCCGCCCTATCATCTGGCCATCGTCATTGGCGGCACCAGTGCTGAGATGAATTTGAAGACGGCGAAACTGGCCAGTGCGCGCTATCTGGATAACCTGCCGACCAGCGGTGGTGACAAGGGCCAGGCTTTCCGGGATCTTGAGATGGAAGAGATCGTTCATGAAATGACCCGTAATATGGGGATTGGCGCACAGTTTGGCGGGAAATATTTCTGCCATGACGTGCGGGTGATCCGCCTGCCGCGCCATGGGGCCAGCCTGCCGATCGGGCTGGCGGTTTCCTGTTCCGCAGACCGTCAGGCACTGGGCAAGATTACAAAGGACGGGATCTTCCTGGAGGAATTGGAAACCAATCCGGCAAATTATCTGCCGGAGGTGACCGATGATCATCTGGAAGGCGACGTGGTCAAGATCGACCTCAACCAGCCCATGTCCGAGGTCCTCAAGATCCTGGATGGTTGTCCGGTGAAGACCAGGCTCTCTCTGACCGGCACCATCATCGTGGCGCGTGATGCGGCGCATAACAAACTGCGCGAGCGCCTGGATCGGGGCGAAGCACTGCCGCAGTATTTCAAGGATCACCCGATTTATTATGCCGGTCCCGCCAAGACACCGGAAGGTTTTGCCTCCGGTTCCTTCGGCCCGACCACGGCCGGAAGAATGGACAGCTTTGTCGATCAGTTCCAGGCGGCGGGCGGCTCCATGGTGATGTTGGCCAAGGGCAACCGCAGCCCGCAGGTGCGTGAGGCCTGTCAGAAACATGGTGGTTTCTATTTGGGTTCCATTGGTGGTCCGGCGGCAAGGCTGGCCCAGGATTGCATCAAATCCATCGAGTTGGTGGAATATGAGGAATTGGGTATGGAGGCGATCCGCAAGATCCATGTGGAGGATTTCCCAGCCTTTGTCGTGATTGACAATAAAGGCAACGATTTCTTCAAGGAATTGAAGTTGGGCTGATTCCTTGTTTCTTTCCGATTTTCAAAAGGCGCTGGGAAACCGGCGCCTTTTTTATTTTATGTCTAGGCTGTCCAGCGGGGCGGTAGGGTCCAGCATTTGCGGCTCTATGTCATCCGGGGCCGTTTCCTGTCGGGCAGGGCGGTGCCGCTCAGGCGGTCCGGCAGCCGGCATGATTTTGTCCAGGTCAATTTCCTCGGTAGGAGAGAGTGGGATCAGATTGTCTTTTTGGGCGATTTCCGCTTCGTGCTGAATCAGGGAAAAGGTGACGGCAAGACCACCGGCAATGATCAGAAGGCAGGCCAATATGTTGAAGCCCCAACCTTGAAAGCGGCCGGGCCTTGCGGGTGGTGATCGTGATGAAGAGGAATCTTCAGTCCCCAGTCTCCAGCCGATATCTTCCGGAGACATGCCTCGGTCTTTGAGGGCCTGCAGGATGGGCCTGCGTGGCTTGTCCAAATACGGGCTCGTCATAGGTCTTCTTCCCCAAATCCGTTCGGAACATGCGGGGAAAGGCGTATTGAAATGCGTTCATCCGCCTCCCAAAACCATCCCGAACGCAGAGCCAGTATGGCATTTGATAGGCTTCAAATCAATAATTTTGCAATTTAATGGGGTGGAGTGCGTATATTTTTCAACGATAACAATGGACTGGATAAAGAGAATTTTCCTGTAATTCGGTGTATGATGGGGTTGCGGCAGTAACCGGCTGAAAAAAGGGTGCCGCCTTTTCATAATGCCGGACGAGTTTCATTCCTGTTGCAGGATATGGTTATGGCCCGATACTTATCAAACGGATTGTCTGGAGGGATCAACGGCATCGTAATGCTGTTGATCGGATCAATGGCCAATTTGCCATCGGTTCATGCGGATGATTTTGCCCAATTGACGGAACGGGCTGCGGAGAGCGGGCGGGTAACCGTCCTGGCCGGTGAGTGGCAGCCGATTACCGGTGAGATCCGGCCGGAGGATCTGGAAAGCGCCATCACAGGAACCGCCGACCGGGAAAAGGAAATTGCCTCTCTGTTGAGCCATGTTGAAAAGTTCGGTGGGGATGCCCGTGCCTTGCGCCAGTATCGTTATCTTCCCGTCGCGGCCTATTCAGTGGATGCCAAAGGGCTGGCAGCGCTCAGGGATTATTCAGAAAATATGCGTGTCTGGTCGGATGTGCCGATGGGGGTTTCCCTTACCGACAGTGTGCCGATGATTTCCGCGCCGGCCTTTTGGGCCAGCCATGGGGAAGGCCATGGGCAGACCATTGCCGTCCTTGATGCGGGCGTGGATGCGGGCCATCGGTTTTTTGGCGGTCGTGTGATCCGAGAAGCCTGCTTTACCAGGAAAGCCTGCCCCAATGGCGGCGACAGCATGTATGGCGCAGGAGCGGCGCAGACGGATAACAAGCACGGCACCCATGTGGCCGGGATCGCGGCCGGTTCCGAACCGGGTTTGCGTGGGGTGGCGCCAAAAGCAAGCATCATTGCCCTGAAAGTCCTGAAGGAAGATGGCATGGGCCATGCGTCTGATATCCTGGCCGGGCTGGATTATCTGATGCATCTGGTCTTGAACGAGGGTGTTTCCCTGGCCGCGGTCAATCTCAGCCTGGGGGCTTCGGAAGGGTCGAACAGCCTTTGCGCGGATAATCCTTTTGAGGCTTTCGCCCGTTTGTTCCGGGCGAAAGGCATCATTCTGGTGTCGGCGTCGGGCAATGCCGGCAAGGAGAATTTCCTGAGCCTGCCCGCCTGCGCGCCATCGATTGTCAGTGTCGGGGCGGTTGATGACCATTATGCGGTCGCGGAGTTTTCGAACTGGTCTCCTTATTTGGACTTCTTTGCGCCCGGGGTGCAGATCATGTCGTCGGCGGATATGCGTGGCTATTGGTATTTGAGCGGCACCTCGATGGCGGCTCCCCACGTGAGCGGGGCCATCGCCCTGATTCGGGGGCGTTCCCCGGAGATGACGGTTGATCAGCTGTTGGCCTCGCTGCGTTCAAACAGGCTTGTTGGAAATACCGGCATTCCGATGGTGGAGCTGCCGGGGCCTGGGCAGAAACCCAGCACCAGTGAAAAATCGCCGCCGGTCCTAGACCCAATCATCACGCCGAAACCAAAACCGGTACCGAAAAAGACGGAAACGGGAACCATGCCGGTCGATGGCGGATTATCCTCCGATCAAGATGGCGTGACCGCCATTATTCAATAGGAAAAGAAGCGCAATGACCTTTCTGAAACAGGCTCATTTTTCTGTCTTTCTACTGGGAGCTATTTTCTTTCTATCGGCTTGCCAGGACGAAAGCGCTGACTTGGCGGCGGAAAAAATCCCGGTCGTGGTTGAGTTGGATATCGCTGGCTATCCGGCGGGTGATACGCCCAAGGCCATTGAGCAGGCACAGCAGGCCCTGTTGGCAAAGGTGGCGGAAACGGAAATGGATTTCTCTGTCTCCAGAACCTATCGCATGCTGCCGCACCTGGCGCTTTCCACCGATGGCGATGGTCTGGCTTTCCTGTTGTCGCAAAAGGAGGTTTTAGCGGTCCGTCCAGACCGGACTGTTTCCATTCTTTCACAATAGCTGCAGCGAAAAGGACGCTTGAGCATCAAACAAATTGATGCCAATGACTGGGGATGGACAAGATTTCACCTTCCGCCGTAACAGGCGATGAGAACCGGGCAGGCCTGTTTTTCGGGCTGACCGCGTTTGGCATCTGGGCACTGTTCCCGCTTTATTGGGAACGGCTTGATCATGTGGATGCGGTGGAAATACTGGCCCATCGCGCTTTATGGACGGCGCCCATCTGCGCCCTGGTGCTGGCCTATAATCGGGAGCTGCGTGAGGCCTTCAAGGTGTTCCGGCAGCCGCGCACCCTGGCCCTGCTGGCCCTTTCTATGGCGATGATCAGCTTTAACTGGGGTGTCTATATTTGGTCGGTTACCCATGGCGAGGTTCTTCAGGCCAGCATGGGCTATTTCCTCAATCCTCTCGTGAATGTTCTAGCCGGTCTCACCTTGTTTCGGGAGAAATTGCGCCTGGGCCAATGGTTCGCGGTCGGTTTGGCGGCGACAGGGGTTGTTTATGCCGGTTTTGCATTTGATACCTTCCCCTGGATCGGGGTCAGCCTAGCGGTCACTTTTGGGGCCTATGGTGCGCTTCGCAAGATGGTGACTGTTTCTGCGGTGCCGGGCCTGTTTGTGGAAACGTTGCTTATCCTGCCATTTGCTCTGGGTTATATGCTGTGGCTGTATCAGACCGGGACGGGCCAGTTCCTGGTCGGGGATCTGTCAACGGATCTGTTACTCTTGGGGGCTGGGATCATGACTGCGGTGCCGTTGCTTTGTTATGTAGCAGCCGCAAGACGCCTGCCGATCTCGACCGTGGGAATGCTGTTTTATATTACGCCCAGCGGCCTTTTCATCCTGGCGACCACCCTGTATGGCGAAACGGTGACGGTGTCGGATATGATAACCTTTGGTTTCATCTGGGCCGGGCTGATCCTGTTCACTTTCGAGCGGCAGCGTCATGCCCGCCGACTGCGTGAAACAGCCGTCTGAGCGATCAACATCCATTTTTCAGGGGGAATGTATCATGTCATCCAAGACAGCGATTGCGGGAATTGATCATTCCATCATTGGGGTGCGTGATCTGGAGGCGGCCCGGGAGACCTATTTGAAACTGGGGTTCACCGTGACCCGCAGGGGCCGCCATATCGGCTGGGGCACCGCCAACTATTGCATCATGTTCGGGCCGGATTATCTGGAGATCCTGGGCATTGTTGACCCCACCCAATTTGATGCGGGGCTGAATGATTTCATCCGCATACGGGAAGGGTTTTTGAAACTGGTTCTGCGCAGTGATGATGCGGATATGACCGCCCGGCATCTGAAAGCCGCCGGGTTTGACATGCAGCCGGTTCAGGATCTGGCCAGATTGTTGGAAATGCCGGAAGGCGATGTCAAACCAGCCTTCAAGCTGATGCATCCCAAAGACGGAAACCTGCCAGGCTTTTCCGGTTTCCTATGCCAGCATCTGACACCGGATTTGGTCTGGCGGCCGGAATGGATGGCCCATGAAAATGGCGCAAAGGCTGTTCATGCCTATGTGATCCTGCATCAGGATCCAGAGAGCCTGGCCGCGGTCTATGAAAGCTTCTTTCAAGAACCGGTGGTCCGCCAGCCGGGCCGGTTGATCGTTGAAACTGGTGGCGGCAAATTGGTCTTCATTCACCCCGATCAGATGGATCAGCTCTATCCCGGCCTGGAATGGGTGGGGCCTCTGGAGGATGGCACGATCCTGGCTGCCAGTATCGCGGTGGAGGATACTGATCGGACGGAAGCGGTGCTTTCCTGCAATGGTGTCGGGCATCTACGCCATGGGGATGGTTCTATTCTGGTTCAGCCTGGTAATACCCATGGAATCGCCCTGGCTTTTCAGGCGCTGTGATCACTGCGGGCAGCCGGACCGTCACATCCCGGCCAGGGTCATGCCATCGATGCGGATAGTGGGCGCATTGCAGCTATATTTAAACTCAAGGTCGCTGGCCGCCGTCATTTCCATGAACATGTCTTTCAGATTGCCCGCGATGGTCACTTCGCTGACCGGATAGGCAATCTTGCCATCGATGATGGCGAAACCGGAAGCGCCCCGGCTATAGTCGCCGGTAACGCCATTCACCCCCATGCCCATCAGGCTGGTGATATAGAAACCCTGCTTGATATCCGCCATCAAGTCTTCCGGCGAGAGCTGGCCTGCTTCAATATGTACATTGGTGGTGGCGGGCGAGGGCGGTGAGCCGACACCGCGTGCCGCGTTGCCGGTGCTTTCCATGCCCAGCTGGCGCGCGGTCCGCAGATCCAGGACCCAGGTGGTCAACTGACCGGCATCCACCAGTTTCTTGGCATGGTTGGCCAGGCCTTCCGCATCAAAAGGTTTGGAACCCAGGCCGCGCAGGCGGTGCGGGTCCTCGACAATGGTGATGCTGCTGGCCATGACGGCCTGGCCCAGTTTGTCCTTCAGGAAGCTGGTGCCGCGTGCGATGGAGGCCCCGTTGATCGCGCTGGTCAGATGCCGGGCAAGGCCGTTTGATATGCGCGGATCAAAAATCATCGGCATGGCAGCGGTGCCAATCTTTTTTGGCCCCAGCTTGGCAACCGCCTTGTTGCCAGCGGTCCGGCCGATCTCGTCCAGATTGCCGAGATCAGACCCGTGGATCACATTTTTGAAATCATAATCGGTTTCCATCTCGACACCGCTGCCCGCCAGAACAGACACGCCCACCCCGTGGCGGCTGTTGCGATAAGTGCCGGAAAAACCGTTGGACGCGACCAGATTGACTTCCCACTGGTTCCAGTCTGCCTCTGCACCCTCCGAATTGGTGATGCCGTCTACGGCCAGGGCCGCTTCCTCGACAATGCGCGCACGCTCGATCAGGGTCTCCGCATCCGGCTCCTGGGCATCATAGAGATCCAGATCCTTGGGTTGGCCGGTGAACAACTGATCCGGATCAGCCAAGCCGACATATTGATCTTCCGGAACGGCCTTGGCCATGGCGATCGCCTGATCCACCAGGGTATCGAGCGAGGCGGTGTCCCAGTCATTGCTGGAAACCATGGCTTGGCGCTGGCCCACGAGAACTCTCAAACCCAGATCATGGGCCTCCGACCGCTCCAGCTTCTCCATCTTGCCAAGCCGTTGGGCATGGGAGACGGAAATGGCGGTGGCGCCCAGCGCGTCTGCGGCATCGGCCCCTTTTGCCAGAGCCTTTTTAACCAGATCGTTGAGCAGGGTTTGGGTGTCCATGAAACAGGCGCTCCGTTGGTATTGCGTTTATTGTGACAGGCTATTGAACACGGCCCACAGGGTAAAGCCGATAATGCAGCCTCCGGCGAATATGGTGACGATCTTCACCCGCCGCAAATTTTCCGTGAGATCGGGCAGTTCATCCGGGTGATGGCGGTCTGCTGAATTTTCACGCCCGGCTTTGCCTGATCGGCCTTTGGCAACCCGCCGGAGCAGGCCGAACAGAACCACGATAAAGAGGATGAAGGCTGCCACCAGCCAGCTATGTTCGCGAATGAAATCCGCTGAGGTCATGGCAGTCCTATCCTTCCCTGCCGTCAGTTTTCCGCTTTTTCCCGCCCGACCGCGCGCCAGCCGATATCGGTGCGAAAATAGCCGTGAGGCCAATTCACCTTATTGACGGCCTCATAGGCCTTGGCTTGTGCATCGGTGACGGAATCTGCGCGTGCGGTCACATTCAAGACCCGGCCTCCGGTGGCCAGCAGATCGCCATTTTCGCCAAGCGCGGTGCCTGCATGGAAAATAGTGACCGCTTCATCCGCTTGCGCGGCATCCAGATTTCGGATCACGGTGTTTTTCTCATAAGCACCCGGATAGCCGTCGGCGGCCATGACCACGGTCAGGGCGGTTTCATCCTTCCAAGCGGGACGCGCCTGGTCCAGCGCGCCGCTGGCGGAAGCGTCCAGCAGCGCCAGGATGTCGTTGCCCAGGCGCATCATCAGGACCTGGCATTCCGGATCGCCGAAACGCACATTAAATTCGATCACCTTCGGGCCCTGAACCGTAATCATCAGGCCTGCGAACAAAACCCCTTTATAGGGTTTGCCCTCATTGGCCATGCCGATCATCAAGGGCGTGATAATGGTTTCCATGATCTGGGCTTCGATTTCAGGCGTGCAGACCGGGGCGGGGCTGTAGGCGCCCATGCCGCCGGTATTGGGGCCTTTGTCGCCGTCGAAAACCGCTTTGTGATCTTGGGCGGAACCAAAGGCGCGGGCGGTCATCCCGTCACAGATCGCAAAGAAGGAAAGCTCTTCGCCGACCATGCATTCCTCGATCACCACTTCCGCGCCCGCATCGCCAAAGGTGCCGCCGACCATGGCATCATCCACGGCTTTCAGGGCTTCTTCCAGGCTCTGGGCGACGGTGACCCCTTTACCGGCGGCCAGGCCGTCGGTTTTGACCACGATGGGCGCGCCCTTTTCTTTCACATAGGCGCGGGCGGCTTCCACATCGGTGAAGCGCTGATATTCGGCGGTGGGGATTTCATATTTCGCCAGGATATCCTTCATGAAGCCTTTGGAGCCTTCCAATTCGGCTGCCGCTGCACTGGGGCCGAAGGATTTAATCCCGACCGCATCCAGCTTGTCGGCCAGGCCCAGCACCAGCGGCGCTTCGGGGCCGATCACGACCAAATCGATGCTCTGGTCCATGGAAAACTGGACAATCCCTTCCACATCCTCGGCCTTGATGGCAACGCATTCGGCCACATCCCGGATGCCGGCATTGCCGGGCGCGCAAAACAGCTGCTCGCACTGATCGGATTTGGCGATCGCCCAGCAAAGGGCATGTTCCCGGCCACCGGAACCAACGACGAGAATTTTCATGGGAATTCAGTCTCTCTAGCGATGAAAATTGCAAAGATGGTTTCTTCTGGGCGGGGTTTTAGCATGGCTCACCCCAATTGACGACCTTTCAAACGCGATATTGTGAAACAGGGCTTGTCTCTTTAGGTTTGCGGGTCCGTCGAAATTTAGGGAACCAGTCTTGAGGTATCAAATGTTGTTGCGTGCTGTCCGGTCTTTTGCGCTTAGCTGTGCGGTTCTGCCGATCCTGCTCTCCCAAGCGGGTGCGGAGGATCAGGATGTCCTGAAAATCTTTGACCGGTTCGTCACCGCCGAGATCGTCGCCACAAGATGCGGCCAGATGAATGAAGAGACCGTGCAGAAATACCAGGCCAACTTCATGGCCCTGATGCCGGCCGTCTATAAACAGCTGGCCGAGATGCGCGAGGATCTGGATAAGAAACAACGCCAGGCCATTATCGAGGCACGGCGCCAGATGCTGAGACAGAATGTCACCGCTAATATCCAGGATATGGGCTGTGACCATGAAACTATCCAGAAGATCCTGGCGCTTTATAAGGTTCATGCGGAGTGGAATGCGTCTGGTGATGGTGCATGACGACCGTTCCATTGGCCTTTGCCATAGCGACGATGAGCAATAGAATACTGTTATGATGGATTTGTTTGACGCACCGCCGGAACCCAAGGCGGAAAAAAAGCCTGCCAGCAACCTGCCCGAATTGACGGTGACAGAGCTCTCTCTCGTGCTGAAACGCACGGTCGAGGATGCCTTTTCCTATGTCCGGCTGAGGGGTGAGATTTCCGGTTTCAAGCGGGCGGCCTCCGGCCACATGTATATGGCGCTGAAAGATACCGATTCGGTCATTGATGGGATCTGCTGGCGCGGGCAGGCCTCGAAACTGTCGGTGTTGCCGGAAGACGGGCTGGAAGTGGTGGTGACCGGCAAATTGACCACCTATCCCGGTCGCTCGAAATACCAGATCGTGATCGAGAGCATGGAACTGGCGGGGGAGGGCGCGCTCCTGAAACTGCTGGAAGAACGGCGCAAGAAACTGGCCGCCGAAGGCCTGTTTGCGGAGGAACGCAAGCGTCCGCTTCCTTTCCTGCCCCAGGTGATCGGCGTTGTGACCTCGCCCACAGGGGCTGTCATCCGCGATATCCTGCACCGGCTGAAAGACCGCTTCCCGCGCCATGTATTGCTCTGGCCGGTCATGGTCCAGGGGGAAGGTGCGGCGGAACAGGTGGCGCGCGCCATTGCAGGGTTCAACCGGCTGCCCGATGGCGGCAAGGTGCCAAGGCCCGATCTGTTGATCGTCGCCAGGGGCGGCGGCAGCCTGGAAGATCTTTGGGCCTTTAACGAGGAAGTGGTGGTGCGCGCGGCGGCGGCAAGCGAAATTCCGCTGATCTCCGCAGTTGGCCATGAAACCGATACCACCTTGATCGATTTTGCGTCCGACCGGCGCGCGCCGACCCCGACGGCGGCGGCGGAAATGGCCGTACCGGTGCGCACCGACCTCATTGCCATGGTTAAGGATATGGACCGGCGGGCGATCAGCGGCCTCAATCGTCAACTGCAGGAAACCGCCCGCCATCTGGAAGGGTTGGGCCGCGGCCTGCCGAAACCGGATAGTCTGCTGCAGGTGGCGTCCCAGCGATTGGATGATTATGCGGAGCGGCTGGGCCTTGGCTGGCAGGCGGGCCTGCGCAGCCTAGAACAGCGCACGGCGCTGGCCGGCAGCCGGTTGCGTTCCCCGCGTGAAGTGCTGGACCATAAGGCCGAACGGCTGGCTGGGTTGGGCGAGCGACTGAATACCGCCCTTAATCAAGCCAGGCGGCAGGCGGAACGGCGTTATGAGGACCGGCGGCTGGGCGAGCGGCTGGATCAGGCCTTTGGCCGGATCGCAACCGATGGGAACCGTCATCTGGAACGGCTGGATGCGCAGTTGGAGGCACTATCCTATCAAAATGTCCTGAAGCGCGGTTATGCCGTGGTCCGGGATGAAAACGGGCAGGTGATCAGCACCGCGGAAGCGGCCCATGCGGCGGGCAATGGCTCGGTCGGTTTCCAGGATGGCGGTGTGGATGTGGTTTTTGGCGCGGGCAGCTTTGCCGATGTCATCACAAAAAGGACCCAGCCGAAACCGAAAGCCAAGGCCAAGAAAACGGAAGCGGCAAAACCGGACGAGGCGGAAGCCAAGCCGGAAAACAGACAGGGAAGCTTGTTATGAAATGGATGGGTGTTTTCCTGGGGCTGATGCTGGCGCTTGGCACAGCCAGGGCTGATGACCGCACGCAATTGGACGGGAATTTCACTCAGGGTGGTTTGGTGATTGGCAAGACCTTGCCAGGTACGACCATTCAGTTTGACGGTCGGCAGGTGCGGGTCTCAAAAAACGGTGACTTCATCATCGGCTTTCACCGGGATGATCCAACGGCCATGGCGCTGGAAATCCGTTATCCCGACGGCAGTGCGGAAACACGTCCGCTTTCCATCGTCATACGGGACTATCAGATTCAGCGCATTGACGGTCTGCCGCCCAAAAAGGTGACGCCGCCGGAGAGCCTGCTGAAACGCATCCGTGCGGAGGCAGCGAAGGTAAGGGAAACCAGGAAAATCGACCGGGATACGACCTGGTTCCTGGAGGGTTTCATCTGGCCGGCCAAGGGCCGCATCTCCGGTGTTTACGGATCACAGCGGGTGCTGAACGGCCAGCCGAAACAGCCCCATTACGGCATTGATATCGCAGCGCCCAAGGGAACACCGGTCCTGGCTCCGGCCTCCGGCATAGTCACATTGGCGGAACCGGACCTTTATTATTCCGGCGGCACGATCCTGTTGGATCACGGCCATGGGCTGGCCTCCGGTTTCCTGCATCTGGACAAGGTTGAGGTGGCGGTCGGGCAGTTCGTGAAAAAGGGCGAGCGGCTCGGCACCGTGGGGTCGACCGGCCGCTCGACCGGCGCGCATCTCGACTGGCGGGTCAACTGGTTCGACAAACGGATCGATGCCAGCCTTCTGGTCCCGCCCATGGATGCGGCGACAAACTGATCATTTTTGCCGCACATGGCCCGGTTCTGGACCGTTTGCAAAGTCAAAGCCCTCATCGGCCCAGCCGGTCATGCCGCCGATCATTTCCTTGACCGGCAGGCCCAATTCGGCCAGGCGGATCGCCGCCTTGTTGGCCCCGTTGCAATGGGGCCCCTCGCAATAGACCACAAACAGGGTGTTGGCCGGAAATTCCGCCATCTTGCGTTGGATGATCTTGCGGTGGGGCAGGTTGATGGCACCGGGCACATGAGCTGCCTCATAACAATCGGGCGGGCGCACATCCAGCAGGATGAAATCATGATTGCCGGTCGCCATGGCTTCATGGGTGTCCCAGCAATCCGCCTCGAACCCAAGGCGCGCCTTGAAATGGTCAAGTGCCTTATCGGAGGGGGCGGCGGGTGTTTCGGTAACCGGACTGGCCATTTTTATCATTCCTTTCGGCGGATGTTGTTTGGTTCCTGGAGGATAGGTACCGGCGCATATTTCGTCTATTGGCGTGAATGACAATATGCGTTAATAAAGTGCCATTATGAGAAACATTGACCAAAACGGCCCCTTGGCCTGCATATTGGCCTATGACGGCCTTTGCACTTTTGAGTTCGGCATCTGTGTCGAGGTGTTTGGCCGCAAGCGCCCGGAGCTGGATGTAGATTGGTATCGTTTTGCGGTGATTGCCCGGGAAAAGGGCCCCTTTGCCATGGATGGCGGATTGATGGTCCAGGCTTCGCACGATCTGGAAATGGGGGAAGAGGCGGATTTGATCATTGTGCCGGGCTGGCCCTCGCCGGATGCACCGGTGGATCCGGCGGTGATTGGCCTGTTGCAGCGGGCGGTGGCGCGCGGGGCCATGGTCGCCTCCATCTGTTCCGGTGTCTTTGTGCTGGCGGAAGCGGGGCTGTTGGCGGGGCGGCGGGCGACAACCCATTGGCGATACACCGATGCTTTCCATCGGCGCTTTCCCGAGATCACCCTGGAACCGGATGTGCTGTATGTGGATGAGGGGCAGGTGCTTACCTCCGCAGGCTCGGCGGCCGGGCTGGATCTCTGTCTGCATATCGTGCGGCGGCGCTTTGGTGTGGAGGTCGCCAATTCCGTTGCAAGGCGCTTGGTCCTGCCAGCCCATCGGGAGGGCGGTCAGGCGCAGTTCGTGCCAAAGCCCGTGGCCAGGTCCGGCGGCGGGGATCTGTCGGGACTGATGGACCGGGTCCGCCGTCAGCTGGATCAGGAATGGACTGTCACACGCATGGCTGGGGAAGCGGGCTTTAGCCTGCGTACGCTCATTCGCCGGTTCAAGGACGGGACCGGTCAAAGCCCGCTGGCCTGGCTAACGGCGGAGCGTGTGGCCTATGCGCGGGAATTATTGGAGACCACAGATTTCAATGTGGAGCAGATTGCGCAGCTCAGCGGGTTGAACACGCCGGAAACCCTGCGCCATCATTTCCGCAAACAGGTGGGGATTGCCCCGCTGGCCTACCGGGCGGCCTTCGGATCAGGCGGTCAGCCGCTCAAGCACCGCCTTGAAACGGGTGCGGATCTCTGATTCCAGCGGATGGGTCCGCTCCCGGATGCGCCAATGGCCGCCGACCATGACATCCCGGATGAGATTATCATTCCCGGAAAAGACCAGGGCATCCAGGATCTGATCCCCGTTTTTGCCATGCAGGTTCACATGATCCGCGTCCAGCACGATCAGATCGGCCCGTTTGCCAACAGCGATGGTTCCTGCATTGCGGGCCAGGGCTTGCGCGCCACCATGTGCCGCCTCGGTCCAGAGGGTGGCCCCCACGGATGGTTGGGTCTCACTGGCCGCCAGATTGCGCCGACGGTGGGTCAGGCGCTGGCCATATTCCAGCAGGCGCAGCTCTTCCACCGGGCATTGGCTGACATGGCTATCGGACCCGATGCCCCAGATACCTTTCTGTTCCCGGAAGCGCAGGAAGGGGAACAGGCCGTCGCCCAGATTGGCCTCCGTCGTTGGACAGATCCCGGCTACGGCCTTTGATGCGGCGATCCGATCACATTCCCCGTCGGTCAGATGGGTGGCATGGACCAGGCACCAACGCCCGTCCACCTCGATCTTGTCATAGAGCCATTCCACCGGGCGCTGTCCGGACCAGGCAAGGCAATCCTCCACCTCGCGGACCTGTTCCGCAATATGGATATGGACCGGCGCAGTGTGGTCTTCCTCATGCAGGCTGGTGACTGCCTGGGTTAGATAGGCCTCATCCACAGCGCGCAGGCTGTGCGGCGCCAGGCCGACCCGGATGTTGGGATTATCTGCAAAGGCCTGCCTGGTGGCGGAAATGATCTCTATTATGCCGTCCGGATCATTCTTGAAACGCTGTTGAGCGGTGCCAAGCGGCGTGGCACCGAAACCGCCATAGGCATAAAGCACCGGCAGGTGGGTTGCCGCGATCCCGGTCGCCTGGGCGGCCTGCATCACCCGGCAGGACATTTCCGCGATATTGTCGTAATGGGCGCCGCCGGGCCCATGGTGGAGATAATGGAACTCACCGATCGCAGTATAGCCGCGTTTCAGGCATTCCAGGTAAAGCTGGGCGGCGATGGCCTGGGCGTCTTCCGGGGTGATGCGGGCCAGGAAACCATACATCACCTCGCGCCAGGTCCAGAAACTGTCCTGTGGGTCGCCCTGGCGCTCGGCAAGGCCCGCCATGGCGCGCTGAAAGGCGTGGCTGTGCAGGTTGGTCATGCCGGGCAATACTGGGCCGTCGGCTATTTCCGCATCCGGAATCTCATCAGGGGCTAAAGCGCTTTGAACAACGGTCAGATCGCCATCGCAATCCCATTCCAGCAGGATATTTTCGGCCCAGCCATCGGCCAGCAGGGCGGATTTTGCAAAAAGACGATTGGCCATTTTTCGTTCCCGGCGGTTAGAATTGCGCTTTTAATGCCCGGCGCATTATGATTAATCTAGCTTGTATATACAACTTGAATGCCAATCAGGACAATAGGCAATTCAAGCAGTTTCATTTTCGAGAGGCAGGCCCATGTGGGATACGATCTGGATCAACGGCAAACTGGCAACCATGGACGCGCGCCATATGGCCAACGGCGATGGATATGGTGCGATTCCAGATGGTGCCATCGCTATTGAAGGCGACCGGATTGCCTGGGTCGGGCGCATGCGCGAACTGCCAGACCGGCCGGAAGCCCTGGCAACCCACGTGCGGGATGCTGGCGGGCGCTGGATCACGCCGGGCCTGGTGGATTGCCACACCCATCTGGTTTATGGCGGTAACCGCGCCAAAGAGTTTGAATTGCGCCTGACCGGTGCCAGCTATGAAGAGATTGCCCGGGCCGGCGGCGGGATTGTTTCCACTGTCCAGGCAACCCGTGCCGCCAGCGAGCAGGAGTTGTTGGAAAGCGCCTCGGTCCGGCTGGAACGGCTGATGGAAGAAGGTGTCACCACGGTTGAGATCAAATCCGGCTATGGCCTGGATACGGAAACCGAATGCAAGATGCTGCGGGTTGCCCGGAAATTGGCCGATCAGCATTCCATCACCATCCGCACCACCTTCCTGGGCGCCCATGCGCTGCCGCCTGAATTTAAGGATAGACCCGATGAATATATCGATCTGGTCTGTTCCGAGATGCTGCCCAAAGTGGCGGAACAGGGGCTGGCCGATGCGGTGGATGCTTTTTGTGAGGGGATCGGTTTCACGCCGGCACAGACGGAAAAAGTCTTTCAGGCGGCGGAACGCTATAGCCTGCCGGTGAAACTGCATGCGGACCAACTGTCTGACCTGGATGGGGCAGCACTGGCGGCCAAGCATAATGGTCTTTCCGCCGATCACCTGGAATATACCAACGAAAAGGCGGTCAAGGCCATGGCGCGGGCCGGAACGGTGGCGGTGCTGCTGCCCGGGGCATTCTATTTCCTGCGCGAAACCAAGATGCCACCGATGGAGGCCTTCCGCGAACATGGGGTGCCGATTGCGCTTGCCACGGACAGCAATCCGGGCTCCGCGCCGGTGACATCTCTTTTGTTGATGATGAATATGGCCTGCACGCTCTTCCGGATGACCCCGGCGGAGGCGCTGGCTGGTATCACCATTCATGGCGCAAGGGCATTGGGACTGGCCGACCGGGTCGGTAGCCTGACGGTGGGCAAGCGCGCGGATTTTGTGCTCTGGGATATCGAGGAACCGGCGGAACTGGCCTATCGAATCGGCCATAATCCCTGTGCCGGGGTCATCCGGTCCGGGCATATCGCCCGGTAATTTTTCGGCTCAGTCAACACGCCTGACCGGCAAGGCCCCGCGCAGCCAGTGTTTTGTCTCGGGTTTGAATTGCCAGACCCGCTCCACGCCGGTGGCGGGGCTTTCTCGGCCGTCGGCTGGCATGATCCTGGCTGTCCCTGTCATCTGTAAAACATCACCGGTCCGGAAATCCGGAAAGGTCAATCCGGTTTGGGGATAGGTCATGATATTGCCCAATGTGTTGAAAAAACGGTTCCCTGAATAGTCAGGGATCAGCAGGGTATCCTCGTGGCGGGTGACAAAACCGGGCGGCCCGCCGCGGTGGGACACATCAACGGTCAGATGATCTGACGTTCCTGGCCCCGCCGTTGCGACAAAGAAGCAGGTGGCCCGATCGATCAGGCGACAGGCTTTTGCATCGAACCCGATAAGGGGGGCGGCAGGGTGATGGTATAGAGCCTGTTCTTCCCAATGCCACGGTTCAATATATTTCGGGCAATTGCCGAAGCTTTCCCGGATCTCGATGGTAATGCCATTGGCACAGATGCTGTGAACCTGACCGTTGGCCCGGTTGCGCCGTCTTGTCGGGAATTCCAGGCCCAGCAGCCCTACTTCCAGGCCCGGTGCCAGTGAATTTGAGAGCGGATCACCGGGGGGGATGTTGCTATCAAGCACTAAACTATTGTCCGTGGGGCTTGAAATGAAACCTGATGGCCCACCAACGATCGATGCCCAGGCATGTCCCTGTGCATCCAGATGACCGGTCACGAGCATGGGCAGTTGCGCGAAAAACTGCCGATGTTGGTCCGGCATATGGTCCCGGATCACTTTGCGGCCGATCTCCGCCATCCTATCGGCAACATCTAGGCTCTCCTGCAGGGCGCGCTCGCCCGCATGAAAGGGGGAGGATTTCATGCGGCCAACCCGATTTTTGAGGCCGGGATCGGGGTGAAGCCTGGCAGCGCCTCAACCCGTTTCAGCCACTGGCACATGGCGGGATAGGGATCGATTGCAATGCCGCCTTCGGGGGCATGGGCGATGTATCCATAAAGCGCCACATCAGCAATGGTCGGGCGTTCCTGGACCAGCCAGGTCCGGTCTTTGAGCTCTTCCTCCAATAGGCAAAAGAGCCAGATTGCGGTTTCCGAAGCTTTTTCCCGGTCAATTTCCAGCCCGAATAGGTTTGCAATGCGTGCCTGTGCCGGACCGTTCCTGAGTTCCCCTGCCGCCAGCGACAGATAGCGTTGGATCCGGGCCATGGTCAGCGGATCGTCTGGCAGCCAATCAGGGGCATAGCTGCGGGCCAGATACACCAGGATTGCGTTGGAATCCGACAGGATCACATCGCCATCCCGGATCGCTGGCACCTGACCGGTCGGATTGACGGTGAGATAGGGATCCTGCTTATGCTCCCCTGCCAGAAGATCAATTGTGATCCGCTCATGTTCTATGCCGACCAAACCGGTAAATAATACGACCCGATGGGCATGGCCCGACAAAGGATGCTCATAGATTTTGAGCTTTTCCGCCATGGTCTCTCTCCTTCCTGATGAATGATCTGCAAGGAAGATACTATGGGGCAAGCGGGAAGATAATTGAGTTATTTGGCGAATTAATGTCTCCAAAATGGAGATAGTTTCATTGGGGCAAATCGCGGCAATAATCGGCCAGATAATCTACCAGCACACGCACGCGCGCGCTGAGATGACGGTTATGAGGATAGAGCGCATAGACCCCGACCCCTTCCAACTCATTCTCTTCAAATAGCAATTCCAATTCTCCTCGAGCTACCATGGGCCCTGCGGCATAAAGCGGTGTCAGGGAGATGCCGAGCCCGGCCACGGCCATGTCGCATGCGGCTTTTGGCGTATTAGCGGCAAAAGGTCCGCTGACCCGGACCCGACGAATATCGCCATTAACCTGATACGGCCAGAGATTGCCGCTGTGAAAATTGCTGTCGATCAAGCATTTATGACGGCCAAGATCTTCCGGGCTCTGCGGTCGGCCATGTTCCACGAGATAGGAGGGGGCAGCGCAAAAGACCAGCCGCATCGGGGCCAGTTTCCGGGCCATCATGGTTGAATCGCCGGGCGACCCCACCCGAATGGCCAGATCAAGGCCCTCATCTACAAGGGATAGCGGCACATTCGTCAGGTTGAGATTGACTTGGATTTCCGGATATTGCCGCAGGAACGGGGCCAGCGCCGGGGTGAGAATCTGTTCGCCAAAACCGGTTGGCGCGGTCACCCGGATAACACCACCGGGTGTGCGATGGCGGTTTTTGACGGCTTCTTCAACTTCGTCAAACTGATCCAGCAAGGGCTGGCAGCGCTCATAATAGGCCCGCCCGATATCTGTCAGCGCGACGGATCGGGTGGTCCGGTTGAACAGCTGGCATCCCAGTTCCTGCTCCAACCGTTGGATCATCTTGCTGGCCTGTTTGTTCGATATGCCGATTCGCCGCCCGCCCTGGGTAAAGGATTGCTCGGCAGCCACGGCAACAAACACACGCATACAGTCAATTTTATCCATAGTCCCTCAAACGCAGGCAATTGGCGAAATTTTGACAGATTATCTCTATATCAGAGAAAATAAAGAGACAATGCTGGTCGATCTCTGCCTTTGGTCTGTCAGTGGTATACTGGATAAACGATTGTCATATATTTGAAATCTGGTTTTGGTTGTATGTGGAATTTGGGGTTCCTATGTTGAGCGCGCTGTCAGATTTTGAAAAGGCTGGATTGGAATGAAGGGAAGCACCAGTATTTTTTCCGTAAAGCGGATCTGGAACGCGGTGGGTTATTCCATTGAGGGGTTTAAATCGGCCTTTCGCACGGAAACCGCATTCCGCCAGGAAGTGGTCTTGTCACTGGCTTTGGTGCCGGTGATTTTGTTTCTTGATGTCACGGCGAAATCGAAATTAATGCTGGCCGGAAGCCTGTTTTTGGTCTTGTTTGCCGAATTGATCAATTCAGCGATCGAGGCGGTGGTGGACCGGGTTTCGTTCGAGCGCCATGAACTTTCAAAAAAGGCGAAAGATATTGGCAGCGCCATTGTGTTCCTGGCGCTGGTCTATGCAGCCATTATCTGGGCGGTGATTCTTTGGCCTCTGTTTTCCGACGGTTTTGTTTAGTTCAGGGTTTGAACCTGATCATTTCCTCAATCAAGTTGCGCAACACGGGCTTGATGCCTGCAGCCAGATCTTCCCGATAGGCAAAGGGCGGTTCCTCATTCATATAGGTGATCTGGGAAAGCTCCAGCTGAACCGCATGAATGTTTTCATCCGGTTGTCCGTAATGCCGGGTGATATGCCCGCCCTTGAACCGTCCATTCAGGATTGATGTGTAGTCATTGGTTTCGCAGGCTCTGGAAAGCAGCTTGTCAGCCAGGGAGGCGGCACAGCTTTTGCCATTGGCGGTGCCGATATTCAGGTCTGGCAGGCGGCCACTAAAAAAGCGCGGCACCTGGCTGCGGATGGAATGGGCATCCCATAATAGGGCATAGCCATGTTTTTCCCGCAAGCGATCCAGCGTTTCCCGCAATTTGTCATGGTAGGGTTGCCAGTATAGCGGCACGCGCCGGGCGATTTCAGCCGGATTCGGCTGATCCGTCTCATTCAGATAGATCGGCCTTTCGTCGAAACAGTCGACCGGGCAAAGGCCGGTTGTGTTCTGACCGGGATACAGGTTCTTGTCATCGGCAGGCCGGTTCAAATCAACCACAAACCGGGAATGGGTCGCCACCAGAAGGCTGGCACCAACTTCGTCGGCAAAATCATAGAGCCGGTCCACATGCCAATCCGTGTCGGGCGTGGTCTTTGCGTTTTCCGTCATGCGGTCCGCGATATCCACGGGCAGATGGGTGCCCGCATGAGGGACAGAGATCAGAAGTGGGCTGTCGCCAGATGAGAAATGATAAATATCCATGGTCAAAGGATATAGCCCCCTAGCCGGGCAAGCTCAACCGGGGTCGGGCGGGTTTGGTTGAGTTTTATTGCAGCGGATGTGAGGAATTCTCAGTTTACGCTGAGGCCGTGCCGGGCGTATGGAATGCAGAGACAGTTTTGCGGAGGCTATCCACCATGACCAACATCAATGCCGGTACCATCCTTTCAACGGTTGAGAGTGATACCCGAGATTTGCGCGTGACCTGGGCCGATGGCCATGTCAGCCGTTTTCACCATATCTGGCTGCGGGATAACTGCCGCTGCCCGTCCTGCCTGCATGTGCAGACACGGGAACGCATTCACGATACTTATGGTATTGATCCCAATATCCGCCCGGAAGCGGTTTCTATTACTGATGAGGGCCATCAACTGTCCCTGACCTGGCCCGACGGGCATCAGACCGACCTGCCGGGCAACTGGCTGCGCCTGCGTTGCTATAGTGAGGCCGCACGGGAAGAACGTCGTGTCAGGCCGACACTCTGGGGCTCGGAAATCCTGAAAAATCTGCCCGAGGTTCAAGCCGGTGATGCGCTTGAAACCGATGAGGGCCTGCAGGATTTTATCCAGAAGATCCGGGATTACGGCTTGGCGGTGGTCCGCAATCTGGATTGCACGGAAGGCATGGTGGAAAAGCTGGCGGGTCGGATTTCCTATCTGCGCCAGACTAATTATGGCGTGGGCTTTGATGTGGAATCCAAGCCGGATCCCAATAATGTGGCCTATACCGCGATCGAGCTGAAGGCGCATACGGATTTGGCCAACTGGGAAAGCCCGCCGGGTATCCAGTTCCTGCATTGTCTGGATAACTCTGCCGAGGGCGGGGAAAGTGTTCTGGTTGACGGGTTTGCCGCTGCAGAAATGCTTCGCCAGCGCGACCCGGAGGCTTTCCGCCTGTTGAGCGAGGTGGAACTGCCTTTCCGTTTCATCGACAAGCATTGGGATCTGCGCTGGCATGCGCCGACCATTTCGCTCAGCCTGCAAGGGGATTTCCGGGAGATCCGGTATCATGCGGCTCTGTGCGCGCCCTTCGATCTGCCCCATGATCTGGTGGAGCCGGTCTACGCAGCGCTCAGGAGCTTCACGCAGATCCTGCGGGATCCGGCGCATGAGATTCGTCTCAAGATGGGGCCGGGCGATGTTATCGTGTTCCATAACCGCCGGGTTCTGCATGGACGCTCGGCTTTTGACCCCAATTCCGGGCGGCGTAAGCTGCAGGGCTGTTATGTGGATTGCGACGATGCCTGGAGCCGCCTGCGTGTTTTGAAAGGCGAAAACACGAACTGATACTTGTGACCGAACAGGTCCATTCGAAGCGTCGGCGGAATAACCGCCGACGTTCTTGCTTTTGGATAAAGCTCGAACGCAGATTTGCAGTTTAAACAATTGTTAATGAGCTAAGGAGGAAAATAGACTAGGATACATTAACTGAGGCTTGTCAGGGAGGTGCGGGTGAAAGTTGGGCTTTTCGGTATATGGCTTTTGGCAGCATTGGCCGGGATTTCACAGGCCCGTGCGGAAAAGGTTATTATCACCACCGGTGAATACGCGCCCTACAACTCACCTGATTTCAAACATTATGGTTTGATGCCGCGGTTGATTTCCGAGGCTTTCCGCCTGCGCGGGATCGAGGTCCAGTTCCGTTTTTATCCCTGGGCGCGGGCTTATGAATTGTCGAAACATGGTAAGGTCAATGGCACAGCCCATTGGTATGATTCTGCAGAACGCCGCGAGGATCATTTTTACAGCGACAATATTCTAGATGAAACCGTGGTTTGGTTCCATTTAAAGGCAACCCAGTTTGACTGGAATGAGTTGGAGGATGTCGGTAAATACCGGGTCGGCGCGGTGCAGGGATATACCTATAACGCGGCCTTCTATGAGGCGATTGAAAAAGGCCTCTTGCATGTCGAGTTTGTGCCGGAAGATACCCAGAATTACAAAAAACTGCTGATCGGGCGGATTGAGGCGGTGCCGGAAGTAATTGATATCGGCATGTATATCCTGCACCAAAACTTCCCGAGGGAGACGGTGGCCCTGGTGACCCAGCATCCCAAGCCCTTTTTCCAGGCCAGCACGCATCTGTTATTGTCGCGACAGATTGAAGATTCCGAACGCTTGATCAAGCTCTTTAACGAAGGCCTGGCGGAATTGAAGGCAAGCGGCCTTTATGATGACTATCTTCTGGAATCTCGTCAGGGACTTTATGCGCCTGCACCAGACTAATCTCTGCAGACAGGTGGTTCATTGTACCCGTGCACGGCATGTTTCTAAAATTTGCGAACGGATCCATCCGCAGGCCGGATCATGATGGCTGCGGCTATGCCAATACTGGTAAACAGCTAGGTCAGGTACTTCGACCGGGGGTTTGAAGGTTTTGATGTTGAGTGCCTCGCTGTGAATCCGGGCCATGCGTAAGGGGAGTGTGACGATCATATCGGATTCCTCGACAATCTTGGGAATGACCGACACATGGGGCAGGCGCAGGGCAACATGACGTTTGAGTGATTGCCGGGCAAGTGCAGTGTCAACAAGGCCCGGTCCCTGGCCCTCCAAGGAAAAAAGAATATGTTTGGCCTGGCAAAATTGCTTCAGGGTCAAGTCATCCCGGATCGTGCTGTGGGAATTAGAGACCAGAGTGACATAGGGATCCTTGAACAAAAGCTGTTGATACATGCCAGGCCCGTCCAGCTCCGTTGAAATCACCAGGTCATGTCGCCCGGTCCGCAGCATCTCGTATGCCCCTTTCCGGTCCACATGGCGGAAGGTGAGATCCACATGGGGGGCATTATCCTGAAGCTTTGCAATCAGTTCGGGCAGGATCAGGGAACCGATGATGTCGCTAAGCGAGATCCGGAAGTGGTTCTTGGCCTGGGCAGGATCAAAGCTTAAATCCGGCGTCAGGCAGGATCGCAAATCATCCAGGGCCTTTGCGATTGTTGGTTGGATTGCAACAGCATGATTGGTGGGCACCATGCCTTCGGCGGTGCGAACAAACAGAGGATTGTTCAGAGTTTCACGCAGACGGCGCAATGCGTTGCTCACCGCCGGCTGGCTCAGCGAAAGACGTTCTCCCGCCTTGCTCAGATTACGCTCAGTATAGATGGCTTCAAAAACGAGAAGAAGATTGAGATCAATGCCAGATAAATTCATGATGTGAATAATACATTATTTCTAATATCCATTTCCAGAATTTTAGTGGCTGCACTAGGTTTAATCGGAAGGCGGCGATAGCCTTTTCCTGATATAACGACCCCTGAAATTGATAAAAGAAGGCATGGCCAATGTCCTCAGTTAACCCCAACGTGGCGGGTACCCGCTTGTTTTCGCCGGTTCTGATTGCCGGTTGCCTGATCTTGCTGACCGGATTTGCGATCCGGGCCAGTTTCGGCGTTTTCCAAATTCCCATCGCAGAACAGTTCGGCTGGCTTCGGATTGAATTTTCCATGGCGATTGCGATCCAGAACCTGGCCTGGGGCGTGGGCCAACCGATTTTCAGTGCGATTGCTGAAAAATTTGGGGATCGCAAGGCGATTTTCCTGGGGGCGATCACTTACGCTTTGGGACTGGTTTTGAGCAGTTTCGCCGTCACGCCCGAGGCGCATCAATTTCTAGAGATCCTGGTGGGGTTCGGCATTGCGGGAACCGGTTTTGGCGTGATTTTGGCGGTGGTCGGGCGCAGTGCCAGTGCGGATAACAGATCTCTGGCGCTGGGTATCACGACGGCGGCTGGTTCCGCCGGCCAGGTGGTCGGACCGCCGGTGGCAGCGGCCTTGCTGGAAGTCATGCCTTGGAGTTCTGTTTTCATTGTCTTTGCTGTGGCGATCATTGCCGTGTTGCTGGCTCTGCCTTTCCTGCGGGCGGATGAGACGGGTGCCCAGGCACAACAGAAGCAAAACCTGGGTGAGGTCCTGCTGAAGGCGCTTAAAGACCCATCCTACCTGATGATCTTTGCAGGCTTCTTCTCCTGCGGCTTTCAATTGGCCTTCGTGACAGCCCATTTCCCGGCCTATATCGCAGAAGTCTGCTCCGCAATTCCACCCAATAGCGTGCTTCGCAGCATGGGGGTCAGTACGACGACGGCGCTTGGTGCCTTTTCCATCGCCTTGATCGGCCTGGCCAATATCATTGGAGCTGTGGTGGCCGGTGCGTTGGGTAAGAATTTTTCCAAGAAATATTTACTGTCCGCGATTTATACCGGGCGCACCATTGCCGCGGCCCTCTTCATCCTGTTTCCGATGACACCGACCACGGTGGTGCTCTTTTCCATCGTGATGGGTGCGCTCTGGCTGGCGACCGTGCCGTTAACCTCTGGCCTGGTCGCCCAGATTTACGGCCTGCAGTATATGGGAACTCTCTATGGGATTATTTTCTTCTCTCATCAACTGGGCTCTTTCATAGGCGTATGGCTGGGGGGTGTTATGTATGACGGCTATGGGTCCTATGACATGGTCTGGTGGGTTGGCGTGGGGGTCGGGGCCTTCTCGGCGATCATCCATCTGCCGGTTCGGGAGAATGCCAGGTTCCAACCTGCGGCAGCCTGACAAGGCCATCTTCCACAAAGAAAAACACCCCCGCCATTGGCGGGGGTGTTTCATTGAACGTCTGTCCTGGATCCGGTTCAGTCGAACGCTTCTTCCCAGGAGCCTTGCGTGGAGGCCCTGGAATATTCGGTTGCCCGGTTTTCAAAGAAGTTGGCATGCTCGACCCCGTTCAGGATCTCATCCATCCAGCGCAGCGGGTTTTTCTCGGTCTTGTAGATCGGCTGCAGGCCCAACTGGGTCAGGCGGCGGTCGGCAATATAGCGGATATAGTCCTTCACTTCCTGCGCGGTCAGCCCTTCAATCGGCCCCATCTCAAATGAAAGATCGATGAAGGCATCTTCGTGATCAACAATGGTCTCGCAGGCCTTGTAGAGGTCGCGCTGCAAATCCTCATCCCAGATCTCCGGGTTTTCAGAAATGAAGGTCCTGAACAGCTGGATGATGGATTGGGTGTGCAGCGATTCATCGCGCACCGACCAGGTGACGATCTGGCCCATGCCCTTCATTTTGTTGAAGCGCGGGAAATTCATCAGCATGGCGAAAGAGGCGAATAGCTGGAGCCCCTCGGTGAAGGCGCCAAACACGGCCATGGTCTTGGCAATATCGCGTTTGGTATCCACCCCCCAGACCTGCATGTAATCGTATTTGTCCTTCATCTCCTTATATTTGAGGAAGGCTTCATACTCGGTCTCGGGCATGCCGATGGTGTCCAGCAAATGGCTGTAGGCAGCAATATGGACGGTTTCCATATTGGAGAAAGCCGCCAGCATCATTTGAACTTCGGTGGGCTGGAAGATCCGGGAATACTGTTTCATATAACAGTTATTCACTTCCACATCCGCCTGGGTGAAGAAACGGAAAATCTGGGTCAGCAGGTTGCGCTCGGCTTCGGAGAGCGTCTTGTGCCAGTCTTTCACATCATCGGCCAGCGGCACTTCCTCCGGCAGCCAGTGAATGCGCTGCTGGGTCAGCCAGGCATCATAAGCCCAGGGATATTTAAAAGGTTTATAAACTGGACTGGCGTCGAGAAGTGACATGGACACACCCTTACTGTTCACGGCCTGAATTCTGGATCCTGAGGCGCGTGATTATCCTGTTCTAAATGATTTGCCAAGGCGGGGAACCAATCCGTCACGGAATAAATTCAATGACTTGGGAAATTCCCAGAATGGCCTGTGCCTCGGCAAATCATCTTATACCATATCTAGTGGGTGTGTGAAAGTTCCTTATACCAGATATATTCCAGTTACCCGCCGAGCTTTTGCCAATGCAGACAGGATACAGTATGCCCGGCCTCAACGCTTTCCGGCTGCGGTGCGGTTTTGGCGCACTCATCATCGGCAAAGGGACACCTGGTCCGGAACACACAGCCCGATGGCGGCGCGATCGGCGAGGGTAGGTCCCCCTGTAAGACCACGATCTCCTTATTGCGTTCCCGGTCCGGATCGGGAATGGGAACCGCAGAAATCAGCGCCTTGGTGTAAGGGTGGCGTGGATCGGCATAGATCGCATCTTTCGGCGCGATTTCCATCACCTTGCCCAGATACAAAACCATGATGCGGTGGCTGATATGGCGCACCACGGAGAGGTCATGGCTGATGAACAACAGTGACAGGCCGAACTCTTTTTGCAGATCCTGCAGCAGGTTGACCACCTGTGCCTGGATGGAAACATCCAGCGCTGAAACCGGCTCGTCACAGACAATAACCTTGGGTTCCAGGATCATAGCACGCGCAATGCCGATACGCTGGCACTGGCCCCCGGAAAACTCATGGGGATAACGGTTGATCATTTGCGGTAGCAGGCCGACTTTATCCATCATCTGGCGGACTTTTTCACGCCGATCCTTGCGGCTGATTTCCGGATAATGGGTTTTGAGCGGTTCGCCGATAATCTCACCGATGGTCATGCGCGGGTTCAGGCTGGCCAGCGGATCCTGGAAAATGATCTGCATGTCCTTGCGATAAGGCCGCATGGTTTTGGCATCCAGGCCGGTAATGTTGGATCCCAGCCAGGCGACATTGCCACCTGTCGGTTCGATCAGTTGCAGAACTGCCCGGCCAAGCGTGGATTTGCCACAGCCGGATTCACCAACGATCCCGAGGGTTTCACCGGACTTCAGCTCGAAGCTGACACCGTCGACCGCCTTCAGCGGCACTCTGCCGCCGAAAAAGCCGCCGCGCGGCACCTGGAAATGGACCTTGAGGTCTTCCACATTCAAAATCGTGTCGGACATTACGAGGCCTCCCGGAAACAGGCCTTGGCACGGCCTTCGGCAAATTCAATCAAGTTGGGGATGCTGCTGAGGCATTGATCCTTGCGATATTCACAGCGGTCCTGGAATGCACAGCCCACCGGCAGGTTTTGCAGGTTGGGTGGCTGACCCGGAATGGCATGCAGCTTGCTGGCCTTGGCTTCGTCCAGGCGCGGCATGGATTCGAGCAGCCCTTGGGTATAGGGATGCTGGGCATCATAGAAAATGTTCCGGACATCCCCTTTTTCCACGATCCGGCCACCATACATGACCATCACCCGATCACACAGGCCGGCCACCACACCCAGATCATGGGTGATCATGACGATGGCGGTATCCAATTCTTTTTTCAGATTGCGCATCAGATCAAGGATCTGTGCCTGTACGGTCACATCGAGCGCGGTGGTCGGTTCATCCGCGATCAAAAGATCCGGTTTGCAAAGGAGTGCCATAGCGATCATGACCCGCTGGCGCATGCCGCCGGAAAATTCATGCGGATACATATGAACGCGTTTCCTGGCTTCCGGAATGCCGACCAGATCCAGCATCTGAATGCTTTCCTTCAGGGCTTCCTCTTCCGTGCGGCCCTGATGCTCGATCAATACCTCATTCATCTGTTTGGAGATTTTGAGGTAGGGATTGAGCGAGGTCATCGGGTCCTGGAAGATCATCGACATGGTAACACCGCGGATTTTGTTCAACTCCCCGGTTTTCATGCCGATCAGTTCCTGGCCCTTGAATTTAACCGAACCGGTGGAGCGACCGTTTTTGGCCAGAAGGCCCATGATGGAAAGAAAAATCTGGGTCTTGCCCGATCCGGATTCACCCACCACACCGAGGCTTTCGCCTTTATGCAGATGGAAATCGATTCCGTTTACCGCGCTTACTTCACCATCCAGGGTCTGGAAGCGGGTTTCGAGATTTTTAACGTTTAGAATAGGAGACATGGATCACCGATCCTTCGGGTCAAGCGCGTCACGCAACCCGTCACCGATAAAGTTAAAGCAGAATAGCGTCACGGCCAAGAACGCCGCCGGATAAATCAGCATCCAGCTTGCGGTTTCCATCTGTTTCGCCCCTTCGGAAATCAGCACCCCCCAGCTTGTCAGGGGTTCTTGTACACCAAGCCCCAGGAAAGAAAGGAAGCTCTCGGTCAGGATAACCTGGGGGATCGTGAGCGTCATATAGACGATCACGGGTCCTAAGATATTCGGGATGATATGGCGGAAGATGATGGTCCGGTTGGATACGCCGCCCGCCTGGGCTGCCTCAATGAATTCCTTCTTTTTGACCGCCATGGTCTGGCCACGTACGATTCGGGCCATGGTCAGCCATTCAACGGCACCCAGCGCGATGAAGATCAGGAAGATGTTACGGCCGAAAATGACCATCAACAGGATCACGAAAAACATGAAGGGCAGGGAATACATGATGTCGACGAAACGCATCATGATATTGTCCACCCGGCCGCCGAAATAGCCGGCCACTGCACCATAGGTCACACCGATCACCAAAGAGACCGAGGTCGCCAGGATGCCGACCATCAGTGAGATCTGTGCGCCATAAAGGGTGCGCACAAACATGTCGCGGCCGTTATTGTCGGTACCGAACCAATGAGCGGCATTGGGAGCGCCAGGAAAGTCGGCCTCCCAGTCGATATCATCCAATGCCCATTGCGAAAGATAGGGCGCCAGGATCGCCATCAGCGTGATGATGGAGAGCAGGATCATTGCTGTGACGGCGGCTTTGTTCTTGAGCAGACGCGCCCGGGCATCCTGCCACAGGCTGCGGCCTTTGATTTCCGTCTGGGCCTGCAGAGGGGCCAGACGGTCAGCATTTGCACCAATATTTATCATATCAGCTTACTTTCAGTTTCGGATCGAGGAAGCTGTAGATCACGTCGACAATCAGGTTCAAAGAGATGATCAGGGTTGCGTAGAAAACCACCACGCCCATCACCACCGGATAGTCCCGGTTCAAGGCGCCATTGACGAAATACCGGCCAATGCCCGGTACATCAAAAATGGTTTCGATCACAACCGAACCGGTCACGACAGCCGCTGTTGCCGGGCCCAGGTAGGATACTACCGGCAACAGCGCGCCTTTCAGGGCATGGCGGTTGACGACCAGCTTTTCCTTCAAGCCCTTGGCCCGCGCGGTCCGGATATAGTTGGAGTTCAGAACCTCGACCATGGATCCCCTGGTCAGGCGGGCGATATAGGCGATCTGGGGCAGAGCCAGGGCAATGACCGGCAGGACTTTGTTGTAAAAGGAACCTTCTCCCCAGCCTGCCACCGGCAACCAGGAGAGATAGACCCCGAAAACCAGGGTCAGGAAGGGGGCCATGACAAAGTTTGGTATCGCAATTCCGGTCATGGCGATTCCCATGACTGCGTAATCGGTTCCTGAATTTTGTTTAAGTGCGGCCAGCGCACCCAGGCTGACCCCGATCAATACAGCCAGAATAATGGCCATTCCGCCGATCTGGAGGCTTGCGGGGAAGCCTTCAAAAATCAGGTCGGTTACGGTGAAATCACGAAATTTATAAGAAGGGCCGAAATCCAGAACCAACAGGTTGCCGACATAGTCGATATATTGTTCGACCAGTGGTTTATCCAGATTATAGGCGCGCAGGATGTTGGCCTCGATTTCGGGCGGCAGGTTGCGCTCCTTGTCGAAAGGCCCACCAGGGGCGGCCCGCATCATAAAGAAAGAAATGGTGATGACGATGAGCAACGTCGGGATCGCGCTCAAAAAGCGTTTTGAAAGAAAACTTAACATTATCTGTTGTCCAGAAGTTTAAAAAGGCCGGGATGAGGCGCATGAAGCGCACTCATCCCGCCGGAAACCAGACGCTTATTCCTTGATGGAAATATAGCGCCAGCGATGGATATCCTGGGCGTTGTCCACCCAACC
Organism: Aestuariispira insulae; assembly: GCF_003385955.1. Taxonomy (GTDB): domain Bacteria; phylum Pseudomonadota; class Alphaproteobacteria; order UBA8366; family Aestuariispiraceae; genus Aestuariispira; species Aestuariispira insulae. Next base: position 757,639 of record NZ_QRDW01000001.1, on the reverse strand, counting down.
GTCGACCTTCTGGGAAACGAGGTTTTTGGATACGTAGTAGTAGATCGGAATGATCGGTTGATCTTCCATGGCGATGGCTTCAGCCTTGGCCATGATCTCCGCACGCTTCTTGATGTCGCCTTCCTTTTCAGCATCCATCATCAGTTGGTTGAACTTGTCATTGTCATACCGGCCATAGTTATTGGCGCCGGTCCGTTTTTCCAACAGGGACAGGAAGTTCTGCGGATCGTTATAGTCACCGATCCAGGCCGCGCGGGCGATCTGGAAATCCGCCTGTTTCAGGTCGGCATAGTGAACTTTGACTTCCGCGTTGAACAATTCTGCTTCTACACCGATCTGTTTCCACATACCGGCGGCAGCAATGGCAACACGTTTGTGGTTTTCAGAGGTGTTGTAGCGCAGAGTGAATTTCAACGGGTTGTCTTTGGTGAAGCCAGCTTCGGCCAGCAGTTCCTTGGCTTTGTCCAGGCGTTCCTTGTAACTCATGCCTTTCCAGGACACATAGGACGGCTCGTCATAGTTACCGATGCCCGGGGGTACAAAGCTGTATGCTGCGATTTCACCGGTTTTCAGCACTTTGTTTACGATGGCTTCCCGGTTGATTGCCATGGAAAGCGCTTTGCGGACGCGGATATCGTTGAACGGCTCGATCTGGGTGTTCATCGGATAATAGTAGATGCCCAGATACGGTGCGATCTTGGTTTCCGCCGGCAGGTTTTCTTGCAGCCAACCGATCTGGTCGGAGGCAAAGTCGCGGGCAACATCGATTTCACCGGCGCGGAAGCGCTTCTGGATGGCGACACGATCTTCCTGGGTGTGGAAGACCAGGGTGTCGAGATCCAGGCTTTCCTTGTCAAAATATTCCGGGTTTTTCACCAGCTTAACGGTTGCGTTCGGCACCCAGCTCGCCAGGGTGTAAGGACCGTTCACCACGATATTGTCCGGCTTGGACCAGTCCTTGCCATGTTTTTCAACAACATGTTTCGGCACCGGATAGGCGGTGTAGTGGGTGAGGGCGGCCAGGAAATAAGGCGCCGGTTCATTCAGGGTGATTTCCAGCGTCTTGTCGTCGATGGCTTTAACCGCCAGCTCTTCCGGCTTCGCTTTACCGGTGTTCACCTCTTCGCCATTCTTGATGATATACATCAGGTAGGCGTATTCGGTGGCGGATGCCGGATCCAGCAAGCGCTGGAAGGAAAATTCGAAATCAGCCGCCGTGACCGGGGTACCATCGGACCATTTGTGGTCACGAATTTTAAAGGTATAGACCCGGCCGTCATTGCTGACATTATAGCTTTCGGCTGCACCCAGGATCGGCTCGGCTTTCGGATCCTCGGTCATGAGGCCCAGGAACATTTCACCGACAATGTTGTTTTCCCAGGTACCGCTAACATAATGCGGATCCATGGAGGCCGGCTCGCCCATCGGGGCAATGTTCAGGACTTTTTCAGCCCATGCCGCACTCGGCATGGCGCTAAAGGAAACGCTGGCACCGATCGCGATTGCGGTCAGGGCAGAGATCCCTTTCAATTTGTTGATTGCTTTCATCACAGTTCCCTCGGTTAAAACCTATGTTTTATTATGGTAACCCATGGGAAGACGGTTCACGGTTCACTGACCTGTGGCTATCAGTTTCCGATTATCGTTGTGGTTGTCTCCCCCGCGACTGTTCCGCCGCTTGTTTATAGCTGAGAACGGTAGTGGGATTGCGGCGCTGAATCAAGCAAGATTGTTGTAATTTCAAGCGAATTGGCTTTTGTGTCTGGTGCTGTTTTTCGCGAAATGAGAGAAAATTCAAGAAAATCAGTCATTTGCATAATGCTATGGCTGATCGGATTAGCATGTAAAAATACTATGGCTTGATACGTGAAAATACGGATGGCGATGGGTGAATTCATAAGGGGCGGCAACGGCACCGGGGGGCCAAGAAAAACCCCCGGACCCTTATTGGATTCCGGGGGCTTTCACTCTAAGAAACCGGTTCTATTGCTTGAAAGCAGCAGGGCCTTATTGGCAGGCGAGGCATTCTTCATAATCGGTGCTGGCCGGTGCTTCGCTGCCATTGACCTTGCCCATATGGGGGACGGCCACGGCGGCGGGACGGTGTTCGGCACCGGCTTCTGCGCGCTGGATTGATTTCGAGCGGCAGTAATAGAGGCTCTTCACACCCTTCTTCCAGGCTTGGTAGTGGATCTGATGGAGATCACGCTTATGCACGTCGGCCGGCAGGAAGATGTTAAGCGACTGTGCCTGACAAATCATCGGCGCTCGATCCGCCGCATGGTCAATCAGCCACCGCTGGTCAATTTCAAAGGCGGTCTTGAAGGTGTCTTTTTCGTCATCACTCAGGAAGTCCAGATGTTGGACAGACCCTTCATTGACCGTAATGGAGGACCAGACATCGTCGTTGTCCATGCCTTTTTCTTCCAGCAGTTTCTTCAGGTGCCGGTTTCGCACGTTGAAGGAACCGCTGAGGGTCTTGTGCGTGAAACTGTTGGCCGCGATCGGTTCGATCCCAGGCGAGGTGCCGCCGCAAATGATCGAGATGGACGCGGTCGGAGCAACGGCCATCTTGTTGGAGAAACGCTCCATGATGCCAAATTCGGCAGCATCCGGGCAGGCGCCTTTTTCTTCCGCCAGCTTGACGGAAGCCGCATCGGCCCCTTTGCGGATATGGGCAAACATTCGTTTGTTCCAAACCTTCGCCATGACACTTTCCACCGGCATGTTATTGGCCTGCAGGAAGGAATGGAAACCCATGACGCCCAAGCCGACGGAACGTTCGCGGGCGGCGGAATATTTCGCCCGGGCAAACTCGTCTGGTGCGTTGTCGATAAAATCCTGCAGGACATTGTCCAGGAAGCGCATGACATCTTCCAGGAACATCTCGTCGCCTTCCCATTCCTGGTATTTTTCCAGGTTGAGCGAAGAAAGGCAGCAAACTGCGGTTCTGTCGACACCATCCTTATCAATACCGGTGGGCAGGGTGATTTCCGCACACAGGTTGGACGTCTTGACAGTGAGGCCCATCAATTTTTGATGTTCCGGGATTGCCCGGTTCACGTGATCGATATTGATGATATAGGGCTCGCCGGTCTCAATCCTGGCGGTCAGGATCCGGATCCAGAGCTCACGGGCATTGATCTTGCGAATAACGGATTTGTCTTTCGGGCTGGTCAGCGCCCATTCGCCGCCTTCCTCGACCGCACGCATGAAATCATCGGAAATAAGGATGCCATGATGCAGGTTCAGCGCTTTCCGGTTCGGATCACCACCGGTCGGGCGCCGGATCTCGACAAATTCCTCGATCTCGGGATGCCATACCGGCAGATAGCAGGCAGCGGAACCGCGGCGCAGGCTGCCCTGAGAAATGGCCAGCGTGAGGCTGTCCATGACGCGGATGAAGGGGACCACGCCGGATGTTTTGCCGTTGGCACCGACTTTTTCTCCGATCGAGCGCAGGTTCCCCCAGTAGGAGCCGATGCCGCCGCCACGGGCCGCCAACCACACATTTTCGTTCCACATATCAACGATGCCTTCCAGGCTGTCGTTGCATTCATTCAGGAAACAGGAAATGGGCAGGCCGCGTTTGGTGCCGCCGTTGGAAAGAACCGGGGTGGCCGGCATGAACCAGAGTTTGGAAATGGCGTCATAAAGCCGCTGGGCATGGGCGGAATCATCGGCAAAATGCATGGCTACGCGGGCAAACATATCCTGATAGCTTTCGCCCGGCATCAGATACCGGTCTTTCAGGGTTGCCTTGCCAAACTCGGTCAGCAGGGCATCGCGGGTCCGGTCCATGACCACGCTGATCCCGCGCTCATTTTGCGCATGATCCCGCGTTTCCGTATCCAGATTGGCTTCGCCGGACTGTCCTGCCAGCATCGCTTCGAGGCTTTCTAGCCCTTTTCCATCCGCGTCCAAGGCGGCATCCATCATACCTTCAGGCACGTTTCTTTTCCCCTTCTTCCACCTGTTTATCCACAGGCGCTCAGCTCTGAGAGTACTGCACCACAAGCTGTTACGCGATTTACCCACAGCTGTGGATTTTTATGTTCTGAAAAGCCGGGAGAGCTTACCATATCTCGTGTTCCCTCCGAGCTGTGTAACAAGATATAGCGTGTTCATAAAACTGTCAAAACCAAACTGGTTCGACCGTTCGGTCAGGATGAGGCGAATCCGGGGAAAACCGCCATCTATTCGCATGCGGAACGATTCCGACGCCGCTGCCAAGGACAGTTTTTACGCGAATTTCACAAAAATCTGCTTCCTAATACTTGAAAGTATGCAAATGCATACTAAATAGTACATATGTCATGACAATAACCACATATGTGTGAGAATTATGCCGAACAAGATGATTCCGTTGAGCGTTCGGATTACGGAGGACGATGCCGCCTTCCTGGCCACGCTCAGTTATGACGGAGCTGCCAGTTTGAGTGAAAAAACACGGGCCTTGATCGCTGAAGCGCGGCGCCGGCGGGAAAATCAAGGCCATCTGGACGAGGCACTGCGGGTGCTGGAAGACATCCACAGCGCGCAGGACAGCCGACGCCGTGAGGTGGAACGACAAGAGGAAGCCCATTCCGAATTGTTGTCCCAGTTCTCCCGATGGCTCATGGATACACATATCCTGTTTCTGGAGGGGGCGGAGGCGGCCGGACAGTCTAAGTCGAAGGAGCGCGAGGGTGGGAAGGAAGCTAAGGGCTCGCGCCCATCATCAAAAAAGGCTGTCCGGCACGAATCGATTATCGCGTATGAGCGGCGTATGGCCGATCAGATCTTCCTGCTGATGGATCTGGTCATGCGTCAGGGATTAACGGAAAACAGCAGGAATTATGATCCTAAGGTGATTTCGAGCCGCATGGTGGAAATTTTGGAGTTGAGCCGCCTGCTGCAGAAAGATTAAATCTCTATCCAATTTCAAAGGGGGAAGTCATGAGAGATAATTTGTCCAACCGGGTTGGCCGGCTGATCAGTGGTACCGTGAACCGGATCGTTGATATGGCGGAAGGCGTGAGTCCGGATATGGTGATGGAGCAGGCGCTCCGGGAGATGGAAAAAGCCATTGATGATGTGCGCACCGAATTGGGCCGCGTGATCGCCGAAACCCATCTGGCAACAAATCGCCTGGCCAGTGAAAATCAAAAGCATGAAGAACTGGGGGCCAAAATCAAGCTGGCCCTGAATGAAGGTCGGGAAGATCTGGCCGAAGCGGCGGTGAGCCAGGTATTGGATATCGAGGCGCAGATTCCGGTGCTGGAAAATACCATTGCCCAGGCCAAAGCGCGTGAGGTGGAACTGGAAGGCTTTGTCGCTGCGCTGAAAGGCCGACGTGCGGAAATGCAGGAGGAATTGCAACAATACCGCAGATCTGTCGCCGAGCCGGCCATGATAGGCGAAGCGAATCCAACCGCGATTACCGGCAACCGGGTAGAAGCGGCTGTGGGCCGTGCGGAAACGGCCTTCAACCGTGTGCTGGAAAATGCCGGTGGCATGCCTGGACAGTCGCCGGATCTGAAAACCGCTAAACAGATGGCGGAATTGGAAGAGCTGGCGCGGGAACAGAAAATCAAAGACCGGTTGTCCCAGTTCCGGGACGGGAGCTGATCGGTGTTTGCCTTTTTCCTCAGTCCGGAAAACATGCCCTTCACTATTTCATTGGGGGTGATGTTGGCGATTGCGGTGCTGGAAGGCACGATGACCTTGTTGGGGGCCGGGCTTTCCGACGTGATCGACAGCCTCATCCCGGATCTGGATGGCGGCCCAGATATCGAGCTGGATCTGGATGCAGATGCGGCGGAAGGATTGGACGGGGTAGGACCGTCCGCCCTTTCCCAGTTCCTGGGCTGGCTCTGTTTTGGCCGGGTACCGGCGCTTATCTGGCTGGTCGGATTCCTGACCGTGTTCGGTCTGACCGGTCTTATGATGCAGCGGCTGCTGGCTGGATTCGGTCTGGGCTTGCTGCCTGCCTGGATTGCCTGGGCACCGGCATTGGCGATCTCCCTTCCACCGACAAGGCTGATGGGGCTCGGTTTATCCAAACTGGTGCCTAATGATGAAAGCTCTGCCGTTTCATCGGTCTCCTTCATCGGGCGCACGGCAACCGTAACCCTGGGGGTCGCCCGATCAGGCAAACCTGCTCAGGCACGGCTGACGGACCAGCATGGCCAGACCCATTATGTCATGTTGGAGCCGGATATGGATGGAGATGCCTTTCCAGCGGGAACGGACGTGATCCTGGTGAGAAAAGCCGGCGGCTTGTTCCGGGCGATTAAAAACGATCGGCCATCCCTGGCTGATTGATCCTAAACCTTTAACACTCTCCGGCCCGGCTTTGGCCGAGCCTCAGTAATCCACTTTTTTGGGGGAAGATATGAACTATACTTCTAATTATATGTCGGACACGACATTCATTCTGATCGCCGTGGCGGCGGTTGTGGTTGCGCTGGTCACATTCGGCTTGATCTGGGCGCGCATGTATACACGAGCCTCGAAGGAGATTTCCTTTGTGCGTACCGGTCTTGGCGGCCAGAAGGTTGTGATGAACGGCGGTGCGGTCGTTCTGCCGGTGATGCATGAAACCATTCCGGTCAATATGAATACCCTGCGCCTGGAAGTGCAGCGCCATAACCAGCAGGCCCTGATCACACGCGATCGTATGCGGGTCGATGTGCTGGCGGAATTTTATGTCCGTGTTCAGCCGACCATTGAATCCATTGCCAATGCGGCCCAGACATTGGGTAAACGGACCATGTATCCCGATGCCCTGAAGGAGCTGGTGGAAGGTAAGTTTGTCGACGCACTGCGTGCGGTGGCGGCGGAAATGACCATGGAAGAGCTGCATGAACAGCGCGTTGAATTTGTCCAGAAGGTGCAGGCTGCGGTTTCCGAGGATCTGCTGAAAAACGGTCTGGAGTTGGAATCGGTTTCCCTGACCGGCCTGGATCAGACCGACCGTGACTTCTTCAATCCCAATAACGCGTTTGACGCCGCCGGTTTGACCAAGTTGACTGACGAGATCGAGCAGCGCCGCAAGCGCCGCAACGAGATTGAGCAGGATTCTCAGGTTGATATTGATGCCAAAAACCTGGAAGCGGAACAGCGCAAGCTCGAGATTGCCAGGGATGCCGAATATGCCAGGCTGTCCCAGCAGCGCGAGGTTGAGGTGCGCAAAGCCGCCCAGGCATCCGAAATCGCGGCCCAGCAGGCGGCGCGTAAGAAGGAAGCCGAATCCGCCCAGATCGAAGCGGAGCAGGAAGTGGCCCTGGCGAAACTGATTGCCGAACGCAAGGTCGAGGAAGAGCGTCTGGGCAAGGAACAGCAGGTTCGCGAGCGTGAGATTGTCAAGCAGCGTTCCATTGAATCAGCGGATATCGAGCGCGAAAAAACCGTTGAGCTGAATAACCAGGAACGTGAGATCGCGATTGCGGAACGCTCGCGGGCAAAATCCGAAGCCGAGGCGGAAGCGGCTGCCGCTCGCGCATTGGCGGTCAAGGCAGACGAACAGGTGATCACGACCCGGGAAGCGGAAATTGCCGAACGCCGCAAGCAGGTTGAGTTGATCGAAGCCCGCCAGGCGGCGGAAAAGGCGGCGATTGAAGTGACCTATCGTGCGGAAGCCTATAAACAGGCCTCCGAGGATGAGGCGGAAGCCACCCGCATTATGGCCAATGCGGCCGCTGAGAAAGAAACCATTGAGGCGACTGCACGCGCGGAAGCAGAACGCCAGTTGGCGGCGGCGAAGGAAGCAACCTATGCCGCGGAAGCGGCCGGTCGTGAGGCGCTCAACAAAGCGGATAACCTGCTGGGAGCCGAGATCGTCAATATGAAGGTGAAATTGGCGCTGATCGAGAACCTGCAGAATATCATCCGCGAATCCGTCAAGCCGATGGAGCAGATCGACGGCATCAAGATCATCCAGGTGGATGGCCTGAATGGTGGATCGGCTGCGGCGGCCGCGACCGGTGGCGAAGGCAGCGGCAACCTGGCGGACCAGGTCGTGAACAGCGCGCTGCGCTACCGTGGCCAGGCCCCGTTGATCGACAGTCTGATGCAGGAAGTTGGCCTGTCCGGTGGTGATCTGGATTCCCTGGTCGGTGCGATCAAGGAAGGCGGGATCAAGAACAATGGCAAGGCGCTGCCCGAAGCGGACTGATGCCGGTTCGGCCTGACCTTTCCAAAAGGCTGGCTTATGATAGGGTGCCCGGAAGCGGGCACCCTTTTTTTATCGAAGGCAGGAAACCATGTGCGGCCGTTTTGCTCTTATGTCCCCTTTGGAAGCGATCCGGAAACTGTTTGGCCTGTCCGCGTCGGATGCCGGGCAGATGCCGAATATCCCGGCGCGCTACAATATTGCGCCGACCCAGGCGGTCCTGGGCCTGCGACCGGGCATGGGAGAGGATCTTGATCATATCAATCCGGGGCCTTTGAACCTGACCAGCTTCCGCTGGGGGTTGATCCCCAACTGGTCCAAGGATCCGGCCATGGGGGCGAAAATGATTAATGCCAGGGCAGAGACGATTGCGGATAAGCCGTCTTTCCGCACGCCGTTCAAACGGCGGCGCTGCCTGATCCCGGTGGATGGATTTTATGAATGGCGCACAGAGGGCAAAGGCAAGCAACCCTATTTCATCACCATGGAGGATGGCGACCCCTTTGCCTTTGCCGGGCTATGGGAATACTGGATGGGGGCGGACGGCTCCGAGGTGGAGACCTGTACCATTGTCACGACCACGGCCAACCGCATAGTGACACCGGTGCATCATAGAATGCCGGTGATTTTGGATGCTGAGGATTTTCCCACCTGGCTACGTGGCAGTGCAGATCAGGCGACAAGACTGATGAAACCCTATCAGGGCTATCGGGAAATGACGTACTTTCCGGTCGCCAAGGCGGTCTCCAACGCCCGGAACGAAGGGCCCGGCCTGATTGAACCCATTGAGTTGGAGACAGATCCGCGCAAGGGCGGCGAGGCAGGGCAGTTTAACCTGTTTGGCTGAACTGATTTAGGGCGCCAGCAGGCCCGCCTGCTGGTAATAGCGGGTGGCGCCAGGATGCATCGGAATGCTCTTTTCCGGCACGCCATAGCGCGGGTCGGGGAAGGTGTGGCGCGGGTTGTTGCGGTTGAAAAGCGCGCTGGTATCGCTTTGCCACAGGGCCTGGGTGATCTGTTCGATCAGCGTTTCGTCCGTATCTTGCCAGACAACCCACTGGACACCCATTTTCACGGTTTGGGTTTCCTTGATGCCTTCATAGGTGCCGCCGATGATGGCGTCGGTCTCAATGAAGGGGAAGAGGCTGAACAGCTGACGCCGGGGATAACCTTCCAAAGGCAGAAGGCGCAGTTCCATCCGTTCGGCTAGATCGGCAATGGCGTCAACGGGGGCCGCGCCGACCAGGAAAAGTGCGTCCAGATCCCCTCGATACAGCGCGTCGGAAGCCGGGCCTGGTTTCATGTAGCGCAGTGAAAGGTCACGCGGTGCAAGGCTGTTGGTCCGCAATACAATCAGGGACAGGTCCCTGGTGCCGGACCCCCTGGCGCCAACGGATATCCTTTTGCCGCGCAGATCCCGAACCGAGTTAATATCGGAACCAGCGGGCACCACGATATGGAGCGAGACCGGTGTCAGATTAGCAATCACCCGCAGGTTTTCCTGGGCCCCTTCATATTTGAACGGGCCGCCGCCGTGATAGGCCTGGAACGCCACATCGGCGCGAACCAGGGCGGATTCCAATTCACCACGCATCATGGCAAACAGATTGTCGATCGAGCCCGAGCGCGATTGTGCGACCGCAATCAATCCAGGCACGCCGCACACACCGCCTTCATTGCAGGGCAGGCTGCCCGGCGGGCGGCTGATACCGGCCGAAATGGCTGTCGAAAGAGCATAGAGGGTTTCTGTGGTCGGCCCGGCCCCGATCCTGAAAAAAGTCAGGCGCGGCTCACCGGCCAAAGCCTGTCCGGTCTGGCCCGCAATGGTCATGAAAAGGGAGAGCAGGGCGATCCGGATCGATTGTTTCATTGGCCTGTGATTTGGCGAAATTATTGTTTGCTTACATTCATTTCTACGCCTGCTGGGGGAGGCGGGCAAGAAAAAAGGGGCGGACACCAGGCCCACCCCTTTCACAATCAGATGATTGCCTTATGCGTGATCCGGACCTTAGTGGTTCAGGATCTGGCTGAGGAACAGCTGCGTCCGCTCGGACTGCGGATTGTTGAAGAATTCCTCTGGCTCATTCTGCTCAATGATCTGGCCGCCATCCATGAAGATGACCCGGTTGGCCACCTTGCGGGCAAAGCCCATCTCATGGGTGACGCAAAGCATGGTCATGCCTTCCTGCGCCAGATCGATCATCACGTCCAGAACCTCGGAGATCATTTCCGGATCCAGGGCGGAGGTCGGCTCGTCAAACAGCATGATTTCCGGGTTCATGCAAAGCGAGCGGGCGATCGCCACACGCTGCTGCTGGCCACCGGACAACTGGCCCGGATATTTATGGGCCTGCTCAGGGATTTTCACCCGCTCCAGATATTTCATGGCGGTTTCCTCGGCCTCTTTCTTCGGGACCTTGCGGACCCAGATCGGGGCGAGGGTGCAGTTTTCCATGATGGTGAGGTGCGGGAACAGGTTGAAATGCTGGAAGCACATGCCAACCTCGCGGCGGACCGCGTCGATCTGTTTCAAATCGCTGGTCAGTTCGGTGCCGTTGACGATGATCTGGCCCTGCTGATGCTCTTCCAGGCGGTTGATGCAGCGGATCATGGTGGATTTGCCGGACCCGGAGGGGCCGCAGATCACGATACGCTCGCCGCGGTTGACGGTGAGGTTGATGTCTTTCAGCACATGGAACTCACCATACCATTTGTGCATGCCATTGATTTGAACGGCGATTTCGTCGGTAATCTGTGCGCCGTTGGGATTTGCGTTCGCCATTATTCAGGCTCCCATATCTTAACGTTTATGACCAGTATGCAACTTGCGTTCGAGATAGCGGCTGTATTGCGACATGCCATAGCAGCAGACCCAGAACACGAATGCGGTGAAGACATAGCCGGTATAGGCCACGCTCTTGGCATTCCAGTTGGGATCCGCGATGGATGCCTGAACAGCGCCGAGCAGATCGAACAAGCCGATGATCAGAACCAGGGTGGTGTCCTTGAACAGGCCGATGAAGGTGTTCACGATGCCGGGAATCACGATCTTCAAAGCCTGCGGCAGGATGATCAGGCGCATTTTCTGCCAATAGGTGAGGCCGAGCGAGTCAGCGCCTTCATATTGGCCTTTTGGAATGGCCTGCAGGCCACCGCGCACAACTTCCGCCATATAAGCAGCAGAGAAGAGGGCCACCCCGATCAGCGCACGCAGCAGCTGGTCGAAGCTGACGCCGGGCGGCAGGAACAGCGGCAGCATCACGGAGGCCATGAACAAGACCGTGATCAGCGGCACACCGCGCCAGAACTCAATGAAGACCACACAGAGAACCCGGATCGCCGGCATGTTGGACCGGCGGCCCAGTGCCAGCAAGACACCCAAAGGCAGGGAGGCCACGATGCCGGTCAGGGCGATGACCAGGGTCAGCATGAAACCGCCCCACTGTTTGGTGGGGACTTCGACCATAGACACGACAACTACTCGATCTACCAACGTCATATCAAGTGAAGATGGTGCCGGTAAATCGAAGAAGAAACCAAGAACGAGGATTGCGAAAACAACAAGCATCGCAATACCGATTGTACCTCGGCGTTCCATCTCACCACTTTTTGTCAAAGCAAAGAGGCCAAGGAACGGAATTAATGTGATGATGATTGTGTCTAGGCGCACAAGCGAATAGATGACGGTGGAGCCTATCCATAGCTCTGTTTTGCCTGCTGCTGTCAATCCTAGCAGCAGTGCAATGGCAAGCAGGTAGAAAGCAGTCAGCACTATTCCGATTGTGCGTGCGGAGGGCAACCTATCATAAGATAGCAGGGCTATTCCGACGATAGGAAGCAAAACAACGATGACGTTGTACAACGAGATATTCGGAGTACCCCAGTCTCCACCCAAAAGCATGATCCAGGACAGGATCGGGTAGCCGATCAGCATGAACATGCCGATCCATTTCCGTCCCGGTGTTTTTTCGTACACCAGGGCGGCAATGCCGGCAAACAGCAGGATCAGCATGATATCGACCCGCCAGCGCTCGGTTTTCTCGTAGAAACCATAGACAAACTGGTCGAAACGGGCCCCGACAAAGGTCCAGCAGGCTGCGTCTGGGTTGGCCCGGCAGGCATCGGCCCCGCCGCTCCAGACCGCACTGGTGAAGAGCCAACTGACCATGGGCGGTACCACATAGGCCAGCAAACCAATGGAGACCACGGTCATCAGGATGTTGGCCGGGGACGAGAAAAGATGCTCGCGCATCCAGCCGACCGCGCCAACCGTGCTGGCCGGAGGCGGAAGATCCGGATGTCTTTCGTCGTTTACATAAGCTTTAGACATGATTACCGCTCCACCAGGGCCATTTTGGCGTTATACCAGTTCATGAAGATCGAGGTGCCGACACTCAAGGAGAGGTAGACAGCCATGGTAATGGCAATGATCTCCACTGCCTGACCCGTCTGGTTCAAAACCGTACCTGCAAAGACGGAAACCAGATCCGGATAAGCGATCGCGGTCGCAAGGGAGCTGTTTTTCGTCAGGTTGAGATATTGGCTGGTCAGGGGCGGAATGATTACGCGCAAAGCCTGCGGGATCACGATCAGACGAAGCGTCGGGCCGTTGCGCAGACCCAATGCATGGGCTGCCTCTGTCTGGCCGTGGCTGACCGCCTGGATACCCGAACGCACATTCTCCGCAATAAAGGCAGCCGTATAGACCGACAATGCGATGAAAAGGGCGATGAATTCCGGGATAATCACAAAGCCGCCATCCAGCTGGAAGCCTTTCATGACCGCATATTCAAAGGTAACCGGAGAGGATCCCATGAAGACGGTAGCCATGAGGTAGCCCAAGATCGGCAGGCCGATGATCAGACCAAGGCCGGTATAAAAGACCGGGAATTGTTCGCCGGTATTCATCTGGCGTTTGACGGCCCATTTATCGATCACGATGGTGGCGATGATGCCGACGATCAGGCCGATCCAGATCAAGTTGGAACCGTCCCCGAAAACCGGATCCGGCATGTAGGCGCCGCGGTTGTTGATGCCAAAGGCGATTTCCTCACCACGTTCATAGATGGAACGCGGGCTTGGCAGCGGTTTCAAGACCGCATGATACCAGAAGAAGATCTGCAATAGCAGCGGGATGTTCCGGAAGGTTTCGATATAGGCTGTCGCCAATTTCTGGATCAGCCAGTTATGCGACAACCGGGCAACCCCCATGATGAAACCCAGGATGGTTGCTGCCACCACACCGGTAAAGGCGATGATGATGGTATTGATCAGCGAGACCAGGAAGGCCTGTCCATAGGTGGATTCCTCGGAATATTCGAGGCCTGCCGTCTGGATGATGCCGAAACCGGCGGTGGATTCCAGGAAGCCAAAGCCGGACGCGATGCCGCGGGCTTCCATATTTGTTTGTGTATTGTCCCAAATGGACCAGCCGAACCAAAGAACGGCGATCAATGCAACAATCTGATAAAAAATCGCCCTTATTTGTGGGTCGTTTATTATTGATGACTTGGCCGGAGCGGCCTCTGAACCTAGCGTCATGTTAAATAGCCCCCTATCCCTGACGCGTGACCATGTACGGTTTCCCGTACAGCACAGCCATTACTGTCCTTCCCCACAGCATATTCGACAGTAATGGTTAAAATTGAGAAAAGGCGGCGCGTGAAGAACACGGCCGCCTTTTCCCTTAAACTACATCCTTAGCGAACCGGAGCCGCGTACAGGATACCGCCCTGGGTCCACAGCGCGTTCACGCCACGGTCCAGTTTCAGCGGAGTGTTCGGACCTACGGTTGCATCATAAACTTCACCGTAGTTACCAACCTGCTTAACGATGTTGTAAGCCCAGTCAGCGCCCAGGCCCAGGTCAGCGCCAACGCTGCCTTCTGTGCCCAGCAGACGCTTGATGGACGGGTTGTCGGAACCCTTCATTTCATCAACGTTTGCAGAGGTGATGCCCAGTTCTTCGGCATTGATCATGGCATTCAGGGTCCAGCGGGCAATGTCGCCCCACTGGTTGTCGCCGTGACGGACAGCCGGGCCAAGCGGTTCTTTGGAAATGATTTCCGGCAGAACCACATGGGCTTCCGGATCAGCCAGTTTCACACGCTGAGCAGCCAGACCAGAACGGTCGGTGGTGTAAACGTCGCAACGGCCGGCGTCATAAGCGGCCACAACTTCGTCTGCTTTTTCGAACGCAACGACGGTGTAGTCCATGCCCTGGGCACGGAAATAGTCAGCAACGTTCAGCTCGGTGGTGGTGCCGGTGTTGGTGCAGACAGCTGCGCCGGACAGTTCAGTGGCGCTCTTCACACCCAGGTCCTTACGAACCATGAAGCCCTGACCGTCATAATAGTTCACACCAACGAATTCCAGACCCAAGCTGTTGTCGCGGGTCGCGGTCCAGGTGGTGTTACGGGACAGAACGTCGATCTCGCCGGACTGCAGCGCGGTGAAACGCACTTTAGCGGACAGCGGGGTGAATTCAACGGCATTGGAATCGCCCAGAACAGCAGCAGCCATCGCACGGCAGAATGCTACATCCAGACCGGACCAGTTGCCTTCGTCATCCGGGTTAGAGAAACCCGGCAGGCCCTGGCTTACGCCACATTTGATTTTGCCGGCGGCTTTAACATCGTCCAGCGTGGCAGCGGATGCCATGGTGGTGCTGAACGCAATTGCCGCACCTGCGGCCAGAAGTGTTTTAAACTTCATTGGTATTATACCCCTATTGCTTCGGTTGTTGTGAGGCGCTGCTCGTCATCAGCCTTATGCTCCCTCAGGATTACACTCCCTCAAGATGTACTCCCATAATGGCTGTTTCGCACAGCTCTCTTAAGTCGTCCCAAACGGAGACAGTGAAATTAGTGCCTCCCTGCTTCCGTTGAGTCAAGTGACCTGTTCCACCAGTTCACAAAACTGCTTCCCGCTCATTCTGTAAACCTTGTTATTATTGGTCGAACGGTCACGGCCTCACAGTGACAGGTTCGGGCCGGTCTTTCCACTTCTTTTTGACCTTTTCGGTCACGATATTGGTATTCCAGCGACAGGAAAAAGTATGTTCATTTCAGCCCTTTGGCGAATGGGTGTGAAAAATTTCAAAAATCAACAGCATTTTAAATAATTGTTAATGAAGGATAATTTATAACTGATGCAGGTTTTGGCACGGCATTCGCATAGCATTCGGCACAAACAACTGCCGGATCAAAAATACCGGTAAAAAAAACTACTGCTTGGTTTTATTTTTTCGCCGGGAGAACTGGACGATGAATGATGAATTCGAAATTAAGATGAATGCCCTGGCGGGCAAAGACGTCGCGGATATGATTGATGAAATGGCACTGCCATTCCTCGATCTGGCCGAGAAACTGGAAGCCGCCCGCCTGAACGGGGCCGACAAGGCCACCTGGACCGCAATCATGGAGACCAACATCTTCCTTTGGCGGTTCATAGCAAACTTTCTGCCGAAGAATTTCGACCGGGAAGTGCCGGCCCGTGGCGGCGCAATGCTTGAAATGATTGCTGATTTCATGACCCGGGCATCAATGGCCATGCCGGACAATCCGGATACGGAACTGGTCGACAAGCTGGTTCGTCTGAATCTGAATATGTGCCATCAGATTCTCAGCATGCGCACAGATCAGGCCGATTCAGCCAGCGCCGCCTGAAACGCGCTCTGACATCGCCAGAAATCCCAGCCGCGCTTTCCATGTTTGGAGGGCGCGGTTTTGATTCCTGTCTTGGAAATGCAGTGCCTTCATTCGGATTTTAGGCAAAAGCGAATCACTGGGAATCTTTTTCCCGGAATCTTTTTTATCGGAATCTTCTGCCTTTCCGGTAACTTGCACCTGTTGCTGCTCCGGCAGGATCGCTTCATCTCCGAGCGGCTTTTTTGAAAAAAGTGAGAAACCTTGTTCTATCGACCAGAAGACGGCCATGGCCTGCCGCATAATCCCTTCAACGCCATTGTGGCACCCCGGCCCATTGGCTGGATCTCCAGTCTGGATGAGACAGGATCCGCAAACCTGGCGCCCTATTCCTTTTTCAATGCGGTGGCTTATGAGCCGCCCCAGGTAATGTATGCCTCCACGGCTGCGCCGGCCGGCAAGATGAAGGATGGCCGTGCGGTGAAAGATACGGTCTGCAATATCGAAAAGACCGGCGAGTTTGTGGTTAATCTGGTGACTTGGGACCTGCGTGAGGCGATGAACAAAACGTCGGTGAGCGCCGAGGCCGGGCAGGATGAATTTTTGTTGGCAGGGCTCGAAAAAGTGCCGTCAAAGGTGGTGGCGGTGCCGGGTGTGGCGGCGTCACCGGTGCGTTTGGAATGTCGTATGACGCAGATCGTGCCATTGAAATCTGCTGATCCTGATACACCCAATCTGGCGGTGTTTGGGCAAGTTGTTGGTATTCATATCGATGATGGTGTCTTGACGGATGGCCTGCTGGATATGGCAAAAATTGGACTGATCAGCCGCCTTGGCTATCGGGATTATGGGCGCGTTACCGATATTTTCCAGATGACACGGCCTGACGAATAGACCGCATGTGCCAAGACCGGGCCCGGAGAAAGTCCCTGGCATTAACAATTCGGTCAGAGAGTTCGATTAGTATCGTTTTTATGTGATTGTAGATCGACAGGATCAATTTTGACCGGCGGCCTGACATCGTGGATCGTCACCATGGAATAGAAGCCGCCGACACAGAGACAAGATAGGGAAGAAATCGTGATGCCGCCGATGGTCCAGAAATTAAAACGCCTGCTGTCCCTGGCGTGTCTGATGCTTGCGCTCGGCTATATGGGCGGGCATGCCGCTTATGCTGAAGATGATGATGGCGAAGCACTTCCCACATATTATCCGTTGCCGGGGCTTGCGGTACAATATGAGAGCAAGAATTGCGGTTATCGGACGGTGGTCATCGAGGCGCAGTTGCAATTGGCAGATGCCAAGCATATAGAGCGGGTGACGGCCTATTCACCGCGGATCATGGCGGATCTCTATGCTGCCGTTTCCAGATATCTGGACAAAAATAAAAAGATCAATGACAACCCGGTGAAGCAGATCATCAAGACTGTTTCCAACAAGACTCTTGGCCGGGGTCAGGTGACCGATGTTTTGATCATGAATGTGTTGAACCATTGATCATCCGAAACGGCAAAGTTCCTAGAGATGGCGGCTGAGCAGGCTGATGGCAAAAGCACAAGTACCCACCAGGCCGATCCCCATGAAAATCAACAGAGTGTAGCGGTGAAACGCCGCTTCCAGCGGCATCCGCAGGGAACGGACCAGCCGGAACAGGTTGGACATTTCCGCCCCGATCGCCCGCAGTTTCTGGCGCTCCATATTCTGCAACAGCTGAAAAACCAGCAGGATATAAATAGTGCCAGCGGTGACAACACAGCTGGCGATTATGGTGACGGGCACCAATGTCTTGACCCGCGGTGCGACATATTCCCCAAAGATCAGCAATCCAATGATGACCAGCATGCCAATGCCCAGGGTCTTCCACTGCATGCCCTTGGCAAATCGGATGGAATTGGCCGCTTCTTCATACATCATCAGCATTTCCGCATGTGTCTTTTCTTCC
The DNA here is from genome assembly GCF_003385955.1 of Aestuariispira insulae. Lineage (GTDB taxonomy): Bacteria > Pseudomonadota > Alphaproteobacteria > UBA8366 > Aestuariispiraceae > Aestuariispira > Aestuariispira insulae. The sequence goes on along the minus strand of NZ_QRDW01000001.1, from coordinate 739,897 downwards.
AACTCGGATGGCTGAAGTTCAAATTTCTCTTCTGTTTCCTCATTGGAAGTCATCTATCAAGTGCCTTTTGGTTAATGTTTGAGGATCACAACCTCTTTATTATGCCTCAAGACGGCAATGTTTCGGAAGACTTGTGTTAATCTGTATCTGCCTGCATTTCTTGACAGTGTGTTCGATTGCTGGTCAAAGCAGGATATTGATATCGTCTTGAGGCAGTGGTCTGACCGCAAATGGATGCGCTTCTTGATGCCGTGATGACGGCATTTTCCCTGATTTTGACAATGGATGCGGATCTGGTGGAGATTGCGGGCCTATCCCTCAATGTCAGCCTGACCGCCTTGTTGATCGCTTCTCTGATCGGCCTGCCTTTAGGCAGTTTGCTGGCGATGGCACGTTTTCCGGGCCGCCGGGTTTTGATCATTGTGCTGAATGCCTTGATGGGCATGCCGCCGGTGGTGATCGGTCTTCTGGTCTATATCCTTTTGTCGCGCTCGGGGCCGTTTGGTGTATTCGGTCTGCTTTTCAGCCCGACCGCCATGATTATCGCTCAGGTGTTGCTGGTGGTGCCGATCATCGCCTCCCTATCCCGGCAGGTGATGGAAGAACTCTGGCGGGAATATCACGAACAGTTCCGCTCTCTTGGGGTGGGGCCCTGGCGCACGGTTCGTGCGCTGATCTGGGATGGCCGGTTTTCCCTGCTGACTGCCGAACTGGCAGGGTTCGGGCGCGCCATAGCCGAGGTGGGTGCAGTCATGATCGTTGGAGGGAATATCGATCATGTGACCCGTGTGATGACAACGGCCATCGCCCTGGAGGTGAGCAAAGGCGATCTGGCGCTGGCGTTGGGCTTGGGACTGGTGCTGATCCTGCTGTCGCTGGCGACCAGCCTGGCGGGCTATCTGGTCAAGGAATTTGGTGAAAGGCGATATGGCGCATGACGGACCAGCCCCTGACAGCAGTGTCGCGCGGGATTTTGCCGCTTGAGCTTAGGAATGTCTCATACCAGGCGGGGGATAAACGCCTGGTCAAGGATGTTACCTGTCAGTTTCAGGCCGGACACCGCTATATGGTGATTGGCCCGAATGGCGCGGGAAAGACCCTGTTGCTCCGGCTGTGCCACGGCCTGCTCAAACCGGCGGCTGGACAGGTGCGTTGGCAGGAAAAGGACAAACGTCGGGTCATCAAGGGCCAGGCCATGGTCTTTCAACGCTCGGTCATGATGCGCCGTTCGGCGGCGGAAAACATCGCATTTGCGCTCGCTGCCCGGAATGTGGCGAAGGCGGAGCGCCGGGAAAGAGTCGAGCAGGCCTTGTTCCAGACTGGCCTGACGCGGGTGGCTGATCGACCGGCCCGGGTCTTGTCCCTGGGGGAGCAACAGCGCCTTTCCATTGCCAGGGCCTGGGCGTTGCGGCCAGAGGTTTTGTTCCTGGATGAACCTTGTGCCAGTCTGGATCCGCCCGCGACACATTCGATAGAAAAGCTGTTGATGGAAATATCGGCGGCGGGCACGACCTTGATTATGACCACCCATGATCTGGGGCAGGCGCGGCGTCTGGCGCAGGATGTCCTGTTTATGTTTCGCGGGCGGCTCAAGGAGTTTTCGGAGGCGGAGCGTTTTTTTGCCGGGCCGGAAAACGATCTGGCGCAGGCCTATTTAAAGGGTGATCTGCTCTGGTGGAAAAGGCGCCCGGAAGAAGATTGCGTTCAGACGCAAAACAAACCAAACAGGACGTGATTCCGGCGGTATTTTTTTTGAAGCCACGTTAGAAGACAGCATTGATTTTCATAAGAAAAATAGAGGTTTCTATGTTTTGTCGTGCGCTGACCATCTTGGGTGGCCTTTTTCTCGCGCTAAATGCCCAGATAGCGATTGCTGCCGAATTCATCACGGTTGCATCCACCACCTCAACACAAAATTCCGGCCTGTTTGATCATATTCTGCCGGCCTTCACGGAAAAAACCGGGATTGAGGTCCGGGTGGTCGCTGTTGGTACGGGGGCCGCGATCAAACTGGCGAAGAATGGCGATGCGGACGTTTTGTTTGTACATCACAAGCCGTCGGAAGAGCAGTTTGTTGCCGAGGGATATGGGGTTGAGCGATTCGATGTCATGTATAACGATTTCATCATCGTTGGCCCGAAAGCAGATCCGGCCGGCATCAAGGGGATGACGGATGTCACGGCTGCGCTTGCACAAGTTGCTGACCAAGGCGCGGCATTCGCTTCGCGCGGTGATGACAGCGGCACCCACAAGAAGGAACTGGGTCTCTGGAAGGAAGCCGGTGTCGATCCGACGGCCAGCTCAGGCAATTGGTACAACGAAACCGGTTCCGGCATGGGGGCGACCTTGAATGTGGCGGCAGCGAAAGATGCCTATGCGCTCTCTGACCGCGGCACCTGGCTCAGCTTCAAGAACCGCGGTACCCTTGGGATCCAGGTGGCGGGGGATACACGCCTGTTCAATCAATATGGCGTAATCCTGGTGAACCCGGACCGCCATGGTCATGTAAAGGTCGCAGAAAGCCAGGCTTTCATTGATTGGCTGCGTTCCGATGAAGGCCAGGCGTTGATTGATGGCTTTACCATCAACGGCGAGAAGCTGTTCAACGCCAACGCCCAATAAGGCGAAGTCAGATTAGGTTGGTGACGCCGGGTCAGAGGTTGCTTTCAACCGCATAGACCCGGCATTCGGACGTATTGTCGAAATCAAACAGATAAACCTGATTCAGGCCCACCCTCCGGTCCGGGTCATGCAGGTTGAAACCGGTGGAATCCGCATAACCAAATCGTTTTTTGCGACCGTCATCCAAATTGACGATGACATAATATCGTTTGTCTTTTCTCTGGTTGAAGCGCCCATGTGCGCAGGCGGTCGACAGGTTCTGGGAGAGAATGTTGGGCAACTGGCCTTGCGCGACAAAAAATTCAATTCTTTTGCCGCCGCGCCGGAATTGCGGTTTTCGCGTTTCGCTGGGGTAAAGTGCTTTACCCAGTCCGCCCAGCGGGATCCAATCCTTGCGGTTGGATTGCGCAAAGCCGGATGCCGCGCCGATCAAGATGGTTGCCGCAGTCACAAGGAAAAGGGCGCGCTTCATCACGAAACCTCCGCTTTCTTGGTTGTCGATGGTTCTGCAAACCGGTTCGCCAGATCTTCATAACGGCCTTTTTCCAGCAAATCGAGAATGGTGTCGATGTCGTTTTCCTGGACCCCGAACAGCATCGGGCCCTGTGGGATCAACTGCAGTATCGGGCCGATATGGCATTTGCCCATGCAATGCACGGTTTCCAGCTCCAAATCGCTGGTTCCGGCGGCAAGGCCCTTTTCGAGCGGATCAATGAGGCCGCGGCTACCATTTTGCCCGCAGGAGGGCAAAACGTCGCCGGCCCGCCAATTGATGCACAGGCGCAGCTTTGTATAGGGTTTCATCGGGCGGCTCATCACGATAACGTCAAACCAATTCAGTCTTGCAGCTTGCCTCACGGAACCCCATGTTAGGGCGCACGTCAACCGACAGAGTGCTAACCTAACCATTATACCAGTTATTCGAAGGAATTGTGATGACCAGCTTTGATTATGATCTTTTTGTCATTGGGGCAGGTTCTGGCGGGGTCCGCGCTAGCCGGATGGCGGCATCCTTCGGGGCGCGTGTGGCGGTTGCAGAAGATATGTTTCTGGGCGGCACCTGTGTGAATGTCGGCTGCGTGCCCAAGAAGTTATTCGTTTATGCCTCCCATTATGCGGAAGAGTTTCATGACGCCAAAGGGTTTGGCTGGTCCGTGGGCGCGCGCGACCATCATTGGCCGACCCTGATCGGCAATAAAAACAATGAAATTGAGCGGCTGAACGGGATTTACGGCAATCTCTTAAAAAATGCCGGTGTCGAGCTGATTGATGGCCGGGCGACGATTGTGGATGCCCATACGGTTGAGGTGGGCGAACGGACATTCACGGCGGAACGGATTCTGGTGGCGGTCGGAGGCTGGCCGATGGTGCCGGATATCCCGGGCAAGGAATTTGCAGCCACATCCAATGAGGCCTTTTACCTGGAAGAGCGCCCGGAACGGGTGATCGTGGTCGGCGGCGGTTATATCGCCGTGGAATTTGCCGGGATCTTCAAAGGTCTGGGGTCGCAGGTGACCCAGCTTTATCGCGGGCCTTTGTTCCTGCGCGGCTTTGACGAGGATGTGCGTCATCATCTGGCCGGAGAGATGCGCAAGAAAGGCGTCGATCTTAAATTCGACAGCAATATTGCCAGTATTGAAAAGTTTGAAAAAGGCCTGCGCGCGACGTTGGAAGACGGTTCCGTGCTGGAAGCGGATTTCATCATGTATGCCACGGGCCGGGTGCCGAAAACCGAGGGGCTCGGCCTGGAGCAGGCCGGCGTTGAGCTGGATCGCAAGGGCGCGATCAAGGTGGATGAGGATTTCCGGACTTCGGTCCCCAGTATTTATGCCATCGGCGATGTGATCGACCGGGTGGCGCTGACCCCGGTTGCCCTGGCGGAAGGCATGGTGTTCAGCCACAATAACTATAATGGCGAAGCGCGGAAGATGGATTATCAGTTTATTCCAACCGCCGTTTTCAGCCAGCCGAATATCGGCACCTGCGGCCTGACCGAGGAAGAGGCGCGGGCGCAATATGGCGAAGTCACACTCTATAAATCCGAGTTCCGCGCGTTGAAACACACCCTTTCAGGCAGCGATGAACGCACCTTCATGAAGCTGATCGTGGATAAGGCTAGCGACAAGGTGGTCGGGGCCCACATGGTTGGGCCGGATGCGGGCGAAATTATGCAGGGGATCGGGATCGCCATGAAAATGGGCGCGACCAAGGCGGATTTTGATGCCACTATCGGCATCCATCCGACCAGTGCGGAGGAGTTTGTCACCATGCGCACGCCGGCCAACTGATTTTTGGCGTGCGCGTCGGTATTAAAGATTACTCAGAGTGAACTGATCAAATTGACTGCCCCAGGCTTGTCTTGTCCCATCAGCTGTGAAACCCAGTTTCCGGGCAACGGAGAGGGACCGCTTGTTCTCCGGGGTGATCAGGCAAAGGATCTTATTAAGCGCCAATTCCATGAACGCGTGGTGTAGAAGGGCTTTTGCGGCTTCGGTCGCAAAGCCCAATCCCCATTGATCTTTGCGCAGGCGCCAGCCGATTTCGGTTTCCGGGCCGATATCTCCCACCGGCAGCAGCAGGATTATTCCGACAAATGCCTGGCCGGGGGCACGTTTCCGGATCGTCCAACATCCCAGGCCATCCGGATAGTGCGAGTTGCTGATACGATCCCGAAGCGTTTGACGATAATCGGCTTCCACAAAATTATCCCTGAATTCCGGAGTAATATGCCGCCGGACTTCCTGATCACGATCCATGGCGATGCAATCATCTAGATCATCCAGGGTCCGCGGTGTCAGAATGAGGCGCTCAGTTGTCAGTGAAGGCTGCATGATTTGGTAGTCAACAAATTGATTTCAAACGATTAAATCAATGATAAGGGAGCGTTTTTTTGCCGGCAAGATCATTTTGGTTTTGTAATAAATGCAAAAATATGCGCGTCACCACGAAATTTCGGTAAAAATCTGATTGACCCTGACTAAGAAAGCCATCATTCTTGCGGAAATAAAGGTCAATAATGCTGACGTAAATGGAGCGAGTCATGGATTGGGCAAAATCATTTTCAATGGATGCGGCGGCGGTACGTGGTTCTGAAATCCGCGAGCTCTTGAAAGTGCTGGCCGATCCGCAGATCCTCTCCTTTGCTGGCGGCATTCCGGATCCGGCTTTGTTCCCGTTGGAGGAATGCACCGCGATCCAGTCCCGGCTGCAGCAGGATGAAAAGGCCTTCCGTGCGAGTTTCCAATATTCCCAGACCGAGGGTTATACGCCCCTGCGCAGCTGGATTGCCGATCAGGCTGGCGGCGAGGCTTCGGGCATTGGCACAGCCAATACCCTTGTCACCAACGGCGCACAGCAATCCCTGTCGTTGCTGGCCAAAGCATTGATCAATCCGGGCGACAGGCTGTCGGTGGCCAATCCGACCTATCTGGGCGCGCTTCAGGTTTTTGGCAGCCGCCGTCCGGATTATTTGACGGTTGCAACCGATCAGAACGGGTTAATCCCTGAGGCGGTTGAAGAGGCGTTCAAGGCGGGGGCCAAGATCCTCTATACCATACCGGATTTTCAAAATCCGGGCGGCTTCACACTATCCGAGGAACGTCGTCATGAAATTCTGGCGTTGGCTCATGAATATTCTGTCATTGTCATTGAGGATACGGCCTATAGCGCGCTCTATTTCGATGCGCCGCCGCCGCCAAGCCTGTTTCAACTTGAATGTCAGGGCGATTGGGGGGCGGAGGACCGTCTTGTGGTCCAGCTTGGCACTTTTTCCAAGACATTGATGCCGGCTTTGCGGGTAGGCTGGACCCTGGCACCGGTCGCTTTGATTGAGAAGCTGGTGATCCTGAAACAGGCGGATGATCTCCACACCTCGACCATGAATCAGATTGTGGGCCATGAACTGGCCTCCACCATTCTGGCCCAGCATATGAGCGGTTTGCGCCATGCCTATGGTCAGCGGCGCGATGCCATGATGGCGGCTCTTGACCAATGGATGCCGGACACAGTGCGCTATACCAGGCCGGGCGGCGGGATGTTTGTCTGGCTGGAACTGCCGGAAGGATTAAGCGGTGTAGAACTGCTGAAACGCGCGCTGAATGAGGAAAAGCTGGCCTTTGTCCCGGGCGGCGCCTTCCATGCGGATGGCAGCGGCGCCAACACCATCCGGCTCTGTTTCTCCACCTGTAGCGCTGCTCAGATTGATGACGGCATCCGGCGTTTGGCCGGTCTGATCAAAGCGGCGTGAATGTCACCGCGTTTCCTGCTATATCTGAAAAACTTAAGATGAAGAGATATAGCGGGAAAATGCGGCTTTTATTCGTTGAAGATAATCCGGATCTGATGGAACTGGTGCCCAAAGGGCTCTCACGGGAAGGTTTTACCGTTGATCATGTGGCCGGGGTGGAAGACGCCTATGCAGCGCTGGAAACCACCCGTTATGATGCCCTGATCCTGGACCTGGGGCTGCCGGATGGTGAGGGGCTGGACGTGCTGCGCCGGCTGAGAGGGGGCGGCGGGGAAGCCCCGGTTCTGATCCTGACAGCCCGCGACGGCCTGGAAGACCGCCTGACCGGGCTGAATAGCGGTGCAGATGATTATCTGATCAAACCTTTTGCTCTGGAAGAGCTGGTGGCCAGGATTCGTGCGCTGTTGCGCCGGCCGGGCGGGGTTCTGGGTGTTACGTTAAACCTGGCGGCTGTTACTCTGGATACGGTTGCACGGGATGCGTCGGTGAATGGTGTTTCCCTAAAATTGCCGCGCCGGGAATTGGATATCCTGGAAACCCTGATGCGTCGGGCGGGCCAGGTTGTGCCAAAGGCGGTGATAGAAGACCGGCTCTATGGCTTTGATGATGAATTGTCGTCCAATGCGGTGGAGGTGAATATGTCCCGCCTGCGCAAGAATCTGGAAAAGGCGGGCACCGGGATCACGATCCATACCGTGCGCGGTGTTGGTTATTTGGCAACCGGCGGAGAGGGCGCATGACGGATAAAGGGCGGTCGATCACCATTACCCTTCTAAAACGGCTTTCGCTGATCGCGCTGGCGGTGTTGGTGATCATTTCCGCCATCATGCTGCATGAATATCAGGAAATTCTTGATGGTTCCGAAGGGGCGGACCGGATTGCCGATGAATTGATGATCGAATTCATCGAGGAATTTGGCTGGGTCATGGTTGCGACCATAGCGGCCGGTTTCGGCGTGATCATCCTAACCGTGCGCAGCAGCTTGAAGCCACTCATGGCTGTGTCGGAAGAGGCGGAAAAACTGGGGCCGGAAAACATGGATCAGCGCCTGAGCACCAACGGTGTTCCGAGGGAAATCCGGCCGCTGGTTGATCGGGTGAATGAGGCCTTGGACCGGATGGAAGCGGGTTATAAGCAGCAAAAGGCCTTTACTGCGGATGTCGCGCATGAATTGCGTACGCCATTGGCGGTGCTGCGCGCCCGGTTTGAGGCGGATATTGATCCACGCGCGGCTGAACCCTTCATCCATGATCTGGATTCCTTGGACCGGCTGATCGGACAGATGCTCAAAGCCTCGCAGGTGGAAACCCTGATTTTGCATGAGAATGACCAAACTGATCTATCGGCCATTGCGGCACGCGTGGTAACGGATATGGCCGTTCTTGCTATTGCGGAAGGGAAATCTGTGGAATTGATCGGAGCGGAAAATCCGATGATCGTGCCGGGTTTGGAGGAGGCGCTGTACCAGGCGGTCCGCAACTTGGTTGAAAATGCGCTACGGCACAGCCCGGCGGCTGGCGTTGTCTCGGTCATTTTGCGGGAGAATGGCCAACCGGTTATCGAAGTGCAGGACCGTGGCGAAGGGCTTGCAGCGGGGATCGAGGACAAACTGTTCCAGCGCTTTTGGCGCAAGGATCGCATGGGCGGTTCCGGGGCGGGCCTGGGGCTTTCCATCGTCGCCCGGATCATGGAATTGCATGGCGGGCGGGCCAGCGCAAAAAACGCAGCGGAGGGCGGGGCGGTCTTTACCTTGACCTTCCCGCCCTCTCCAGCAGCATCCTAAGTGATCTGCGGGGGTGTCAGATCAATCTCAGGAACTTGCTTTACGCGGATAGGGTTTGCGGCCGGTAACCATGGCCTTGACCAGGTTTTCCCGGTGCCAAAGTCCAGAGACGATCACGCCGCAGACATGGACAGTGATAATGAGCGGCAATGTTTCGGCAAAAGCCTCATGAATGCCTTCAAACAGTCCCTGTCCTGCAAATGAGGGCAGCGCCAGCATGCTGCCGGTGCCAGCCGTCACGGCAAGCCAGCCCAGCAAGAGCAAAACCATCCAGCCTCCGGCTGGGTTATGACCCAGATAGTGACTGTCATGGCCATAAATGAAGCCTTTCAGATAGGCCTTCACTTCCGTCGGGCGGGCCACGAAGTTTTTGAACCGGGCATGATGCGGACCAACAAATCCCCATAAAATCCGGAAGGTCAGCAATCCCAGCACGGAATAACCGGCCAATTGATGCAACTGTCCTTCTTCGTCATTCATCAGGTTGAACAGAACCATGATGACCAGGGTCCAATGGAAGACCCGGATCAGAGGATCCCAGACCTTGATGCCTGGTTCCCCGTTCTGGTTATTCATGTGCCGGGAGCTTCGCATGGTTTAGTCGTCCTCTTTCTGTGCGAGGATCCGACCTGATGCCGGGTCGATGGAAAGCTCCCATTCCTTGCCCTGGGCGTCGCTGACTTCAACTTCCAGGCAATTGTCTTCGCGCTCAATTTCCATGACCTTGTAGCCTTCGCCTTCGAGCATGGCGGCGATTTTTTCGTCGGCTAGGGCCGGGGCATTGGCAGCGCAGGAAATGCTGTCATTCGCGCGGGCGTCCGTAACACTGTAAATGGCGGCCCCGGTGGCCAGGCCGAAAACAGCGGCCATGGCGGAAAGGGTTAGCAGGCTTGTGTGGTTTTTCTTCATTTCTGATCTCCGTCGTCTGAGGGGTACGTTTTGGATGAGACGGAAAATGCGGCATGAAGCTGACGGCAACCTTACGAGATTTTGGAAAGTGGAAAAAAATGCTTCGGCTGCCCAGCCGGGTAGGAAAGGGGCTGAACTGGCGGGGAAATTTGCTATCTTTATGGGTGGAGCATGCGATTTCCGGTGGTCAAGGCTGGAAAAGACCGCTAGAACGCTTGTTCCCGAAATGTGCAGCAAGACGCACTATATGTACATTTGGGACTGAAATTTTGTAATCGTTGGAGAGAGAAAATGGCCGGAGAATGGACGCCGCAGAGTTGGAGGACAAAACAGATCCAGCAGGTGCCCGAGTATCCTGATCAGGCAAAGCTGGAAGCTGTCGAGGATGGGCTTCGTTCCTGTCCGCCGCTGGTATTTGCCGGGGAGGCCCGCCGCCTGAAGCGTGAATTGGGTGCCGTGGCGGAGGGCAATGCCTTCCTGCTGCAGGGCGGCGATTGCGCGGAAAGCTTTGCCGAATTCTCCGCCGACAGCATTCGCGATACCTTTAAGGTGATGCTGCAGATGGCCCTGGTTCTGACCTTTGGCGCATCCTGCCCGGTGGTCAAGGTCGGCCGAATGGCCGGTCAATTCGCCAAGCCGCGCTCTGCCCCCAACGAAGTGATCGACGGTGTGGAACTGCCCAGCTACCGCGGTGATATTATCAACGGTATCGACTTCACTGCTGACGCCCGCATTCCCGATCCGGAACGGATGATGCGCGCCTATAACCAGGCGGCCTCTTCCCTGAATTTGTTGCGTGCCTTTGCCCAGGGCGGCTTTGCCAACCTGCACAAAGTGAACCAGTGGAACCTGGATTTCGTGATCAATAGCCCGCAGGGCGAGCGGTTCCAGGAACTGGCCAAGCGCGTGGATGAAGCCTTGAGCTTCATGGAAGCCTGTGGCGTCAGCGACGAAAATGTCCCGCAATTCCAGGAAACAAACTTCTATACCTCCCATGAGGCACTGTTGCTTTGGTATGAAGAGGCGCTGACCCGCCGCGACAGCCTGACCGGGAAGTTCTATGATTGCTCGTCACATATGCTGTGGATCGGCGACCGGACCCGTCAGCCGGACAGTGCCCATGTTGAATTCCTGCGCGGTGTTGATAACCCGATCGGCATGAAATGCGGGCCGACCATGGACCCGGACGAACTGATCCGCCTGATCGATATGCTCAACCCGACCAACGAAGCCGGTCGACTGACCCTGATAGCGCGCATGGGCCATGATAAGGTGGAAAAACATCTGCCTGCCCTGGTGCGCAAGGTACAGAGCGAAGGCCGCAAGGTCGTCTGGTCCTGTGATCCGATGCATGGCAATACCATCAAGGCGGACAATGGTTTCAAGACCCGCCCGGTTGAGCGGATCCTGACCGAGGTGCGTGGCTTCTTTGATGTGCACCGTGCGGAAGGCAGCCACGCGGGTGGTGTTCATTTTGAGATGACCGGCAAGGACGTGACCGAATGCCTGGGCGGAGCCCAGGAAATCACGGAAAATGATTTGTCCATGCGTTACCACACCCATTGTGATCCGCGTCTCAACGGTGCCCAGGCGCTCGAACTGGCCTTCCTGCTGGCAGAAGAGCTGAAAGCGGCGCGTGAAGGCGGAGTCTCTGAACTGGCGGCGGCTTCCTGATCGGGAAGCCGTCTCCAATCCACCGGGTTCCGGCCCGATAAGACAATAACGATCTAGCGGTTCATGAGGGGAAAATGGCTGCGACGCCGGATATTCCAAACTGGACGGATGCCTATTTCAGGCGCACCCGTGAAATTATCGGTCGTTTTGGCGACAAGCCAGTAACCTATGCCATCTTCATGCGCAGGCCGGTGATTTCCGCGCCGCGCCTGGCCCTGGAATGGCTGGATCGGGTGGCAAAGGAACGTGGGTTCGACTATGAGGTTGATCTGCGTTTTGACGAAGGCCGTTGGGTCGGGGCCGGTGAGCCGCTGATGTATCTGACCGGGTCTTTCTTTAACTTGGTGGAATTGGAAACCCTGTTCCTGCAGCGGATCGGGCCTGCCTGTGTTGCGGCCTATAACGCCTTTTCCATGTGTATGGAATTGCGTGAGACTGCTTTCCTGGCCATGGATGCCAGACATTGTGCCGGGCTGGAAATGGCAGAAATTATGGCCTATGCGGCTTCCGTCGGCTCGGAACGGGCCCAGCGCAAAGGGGGCGCTGTTGGCTTTATCGGTAATGCGACAGATGCAACAGCACAATATTTTGGCCAGCCACGCGGTCTAGGCACCATGCCACATGCCCTGATCGGCTATGCCGGTTCCACCGTGCGCGCCGCCGAGATGTATCACGAAACCTTCCCGGACGAACCGGTAACGGTCCTGGTCGACTATTTTGGTCAGGAAATCACCGATGCCTTGGCCGTTTGTGACCGTTTCCCGGAACTGGCCGAAGATGGCAAGCTGGCTATGCGGCTTGATACTTTGGGCGGGCGTTTCTGCGAGGGGCTGGACCCTGCGGCAAGCTATGCGGTGCTGGAACGGCATTGCCCGGATGCGATCCGCGGCTATCGCACCGAGAGTGAGCTAAACTACCTGATCGGGCCTGGCGTTTCTTCCGCCGCGATCTGGCATATGCGGGAAAATTTGGACCGGGCCGGTTTCAAAAAGGTTCGCATCGTCGCCAGCAGTGGCTTCAGCCCGAATAAGTGCCGCACCATGGCCTTGGCCAAGACCCCGGTTAATGTGGTCGGTACGGGCAGCTATCTGCCGGAAAAATGGTCGGAAACCTATGCGACGGCCGATATCATCGAATATGGTGGCAAGCAATCCGTGAAAGTGGGGCGTGAGTTCCTGCTGCGAAAAAGCTGAGCTAAGATTATTGAGGGGCGGTCAAAGAACCGCCCCCATATCATCCAGCAGGGCCTTTTCGACATCCTCAAGCGCGGTCAGGCGTTGGTCTCCATAGCGCATACGCAGGCCTGCCAGCGCATCCTTGTCTTTGAGCATGTGAAAGAGGTCTGCATAGAGCGCATTGACCAGGATATGAAATTCCTCATTCCCAAAGCTCCATTCCATCTCGCCGGCGGTGGTGGCGGGTGGCATGTTGCGCAGAAAGATATCAATCATCCAGACACGCCTTTTCGGCACATCGCGGAAATATTGCGCGATATAGACGATGATATCCTGGGCCAAGATATTGGCGTTGGGATCATTGTAAACCAGTTCCCAATCAAAATTGTTACCGGCCTTGTTTTGGATTTGATCCACAATCTCCCGGCAACGGCTTTCGTAATCTTGCAGCAATTCCTTGCCGATCATCTGGGAAAGGGCCGCTAGAAAAGCCGGGATCACCCGTCGTGACAGGTTCTGGCCGGAGACCGCGTTCGATCCGCGCGGTGCCAGATAGGGCTCAAAATGATGAATGATCAGTCGTTCCAGCGGATAGCGCCGTTCGTCCCGCCATTGGGCTTCTTCTGCCGCCCGGACCATCTCTTCCCAACCATCATTGATCAGTTGAAGCAATTCAGGATCGTTGAGTGATTGCAGGTCCGTGATCACTTCGCCAAAGTCCTGCTGGGTCAACTCTCCGCTGTCTCGGGCGGCTCTCGAGGCCACACGGTCTTCCACCAGATCCAGGATCCGCGCGGTCAGTTGGGCCAGTTTGGATGGGCCATAGGGCAGGGCGTTATCGTTGGGTGGGGCGGTGTCTTCGGTATCTGACAAGTGTTGGCTTCCCTTCTTGCATGGTAAACAACCGGGCGCAGGACTTGATTTGTCGCCTGATTAAGGATAGTCCGGCAATTGCTGAAATGCCAAGCTGAACATTGGTATGATGAAAATCAGGTTTCACAACATGGATGCCTTTAAATGACCGACAGGTTGACCATCGCCCTTGCCCAGACAAACCCGACCGTAGGTGATCTTGAAGGCAATTTCGCCCTGATCCGGGATGTGCATGCGCGCGCGGCGAAGGCGGGGGCCGACCTGGTTTTGTTCAGCGAAATGGTTGTGGCCGGCTACCCTCCGGAAGATCTGGTCAAGAAACCATTTTTCCTGGATAAGGTTGAAGCTGTTGTGCATCGCCTGGCGGAATTGACCTACAAAAATGACACAGCGATGATTGTCGGTGCGCCCTGGCGGGTTGAGGGCAAGCTCTTTAACGCGGCGCTGTTGCTCGATGGCGGTGAGATAGCGGCGGTGCGGGCCAAGCATGAGCTGCCTAATTATGGGGTGTTTGATGAAAAACGCCTGTTTGATGCGGGTGATTTGACCGGCCCGGTGGTGTTCCGTGGTGTGGCGCTGGGCCTGATGATTTGTGAAGATATGTGGTATCCGGACGTGACCGAATGCCAGCAGGAATGCGGCGCGGACATCCTGCTGGTGTCCAACGGCTCGCCCTTTGACCGACGCAATGTGGAAAGCCGGATGCAATCGGCAGTCGCAAGGGTAACGGAATCCGGCCTGCCGATGGTGTATGTTAATCAGGTCGGCGGTCAGGATGAGTTGGTCTTTGACGGCGCGTCTTTTGTCTTGAACGCAGATAGGGGGCTGGTGCTGCAGTTGCCGTCCTTCGAAGCGGGCTTTGCCATCAGCGATTGGCAGCGCGGGGCCGAAGGTTGGCAGGCCGCTGCAGGCGAGATGATCAAACCGCCGGAGGACATGGAGACTATATATCGGGCGATGGTGGTGGGCCTGCGTGATTATGTGACCAAGAATGGTTTCCCAGGTGTGGTTCTGGGCATGAGCGGTGGCATTGATTCCGCCCTGTCGGCAGCGGTTGCGGTGGATGCGTTGGGTGCGGACAAGGTGCATTGTGTAATGATGCCGTCGCCCTATACCAGCCATGAGAGCCTGGAAGATGCGGCGGAAGCGGTGAAACTGCTGGGTTGCCGTCTGGATGAGATCAATATCGGTCCGGCGATGACAGCCTTTGATGAAATGCTGAAGCCGCTGTTCGGCGACCGGAACGCGGATATCACGGAAGAAAATATCCAGTCTCGTGCGCGTGGCCTGACCTTGATGGCTATCTCCAACAAATTTGGCAAGATGGTGCTGACCACCGGCAACAAGTCTGAGATGTCAGTCGGCTATGCCACACTCTATGGTGACATGTGCGGCGGTTATTCGGTTTTGAAGGATATCTACAAGATGGATGTCTTCCGTCTGTGCCGCTGGCGCAATGAGGGCAAGCCGCAGGCCTGGGCGGAAATTCTCAAAGGGCCCGACGGGCCGGTCATGCCGGAACGGATCATCACCAAGCCGCCATCGGCGGAATTGAGGCCCGACCAGAAGGATGAGGATAGCCTGCCGCCCTATGAGGTGCTGGACGATATCCTGGAATGCCTGATCGAGCATGAGATGGGTGTTGGCGAGATTACCGCCCGGGGGCATGCGCCGGAAACCGTTCAACGGGTCTGGAAACTGCTGGACCTAGCGGAATATAAACGCCGCCAGGCCCCGCCGGGTGTTAAGGTGACCAGCCGGGCCTTTGGCAAGGACCGGCGTTATCCGATCACCAATGCCTTTCGAAAAATCATTTGATTAACATATTAGAAAACAGGTTTTTTCCATGTCTGTGAAAGTTCGTTTCGCCCCCAGCCCCACCGGTGAGATGCATGTTGGCAATGCCCGCGTCGCCATCATGAACTGGCTGTTTGCCCGGCATTCCGGCGGGCAGTTCCTGCTGCGTATGGATGATACGGATGAAGCCCGCAGCACCAAGGCCTATGAAGAAGGGATCATGGCTGATCTGGAATGGCTTGGCATGGATCATGATGAATTCGCCCGCCAATCCGACCGCTATGGCCGCTATGACGCCGGCGTTGAAAAATTGAAGGCCGATGGCCGGCTGTATGCCTGTTATGAAACCCCGGAGGAACTGGAGCTGAAACGCAAGATCCAGTTGGGTAAAGGGCAGGCACCGGTATACGACCGGGCCGGTTTTACGCTGGGTGACGAGGAACGGGCCAAGCTGGAAGCGGAGGGTCGCAAACCTCACTGGCGTTTCAAGCTGAATGATGTCGCCGTGGAATGGGATGATCTGGGCCGGGGATCGGTGCATTTTGAACCTGGCCACCTCTCTGATCCGGTGCTGATTCGCGAGGATGGTCGTCCGCTCTATACGCTTTCCTCTGTGATTGATGATGGTGAACTTGGCATCACTCATGTTATCCGGGGGGAAGACCATGTGGCCAATACAGCCGTCCAAGTGCAGTTGTTCGAGGCGCTGGGTTTTGCCGTGCCGGCCTTTGCCCACACCCCGCTGATGATGGGGGCGGATGGCAAGGGACTGTCAAAACGGCTGGGCAGTTTGTCTTTGCGTGAAATGCGTGAGGCGGGCACGGAACCGCGCGCGGTCATGGCCTATCTGGCGAAGCTGGGCACACCGCATGCCCCCGATGGCTCGGAAACGTCGGCTGATCTGGCGCGCGATTTTGATATCGGCGCTTTTGGCCGGTCCAGCCCGCGCTATGAGCCGACCGAACTGGCTGCTCTGAATGCCAAGGTCTTGCATCATCTGCCGCTGGACGAGGTGCAGAGCCGCCTTGGCCGACTGGGGCTGGGCACGGTCAGTGAAGAATTTTGGCTCGCGATCCGTGGCAATATCGAAGTGATTAGTGATGCCCTCTATTGGCATGATGTCTGTTTTGGCGATATTGCGCCGGTGGCTGATGGTGAAGACCGGCCTTTCTTGAACGATGCAGCGGATCTGCTGCCGGAAGGGGATTGGCCGCAGGATGTCTACAAGGACTGGATCTCAAAAGTGAAAGAGGCGTCAGGCCGCAAAGGCAAGCAACTATTCCTGCCGATCCGCAAGGCGCTCACCGGGCGGGATAACGGGCCGGAATTGAAAGACCTGCTGCCCTTGATGGGGCGTGAGAGGGCAACTGAGCGTTTGAAGGGTTAAACTCAGCCTCTTTCAGGCAGAACGGATAGGGCGGTGTTGACGAAATTCTGCAATACCGCCCGGTCGGTCCCCGCCCGACCCATGACCGCAAGTGCAAGAACCTGTCCGGAAAAATAGTCGGCCAGGCTGTCAATCTCCGCATCTTGGGATAGCTCCCCCTTGGTCTTTGCCAGTGACAGTCGCTGGTGAAACGCATCCCTGCGTCGGCCATCCAGATCCTTGCCGAGATTGCCCAGGCTTTCAGGTAAATGACTATTCTCCACCAGGGAATTGGCGACAAAACACCCACAGGGATAATCTCCGCCGGTGACTGCATCGGCGACGGTTTCGAGGATTGACCGGATCGCGGCTCTGTAATCTCCCGGATGATTGCAAAAATCATCCAATAAGGGTTTTCCGAGCGCATTGAAATAATGATCCAGCGCTTTTGCATAGAGCGCTTCCTTGTCACCGAAATTGGCATACAGACCCGGCTTGGCCATACCTGTCGCCTCGGTCAGGTCACTCATGGATGTGCCGTCAAACCCCTTTTCCCAGAAAAGGGTCATCGCGGCTTCCAGGGCTTCTTCGGGATCCGTTTTTCTTGGTCTGCCACGGGGCATGGGGGTTCTTTCCAAATTAAATTACCGATCAGTATTTTATTCTCTTGCATTCTTTCCGCAAGCAGATAATTTAATACCAATCGGTATTTAAATATTGAACTGCTTTCCAGGAAAGGAAGAAAGATGGCGAAGATTGAAAATCAAGTGGCCTTGGTGACGGGTGCCAACCGCGGGCTTGGCAAGGCATTTGTTGAAACCCTGCTGGAAATGGGCGTTAAAAAGGTTTACGCGGCAGCCCGGTCGATTGAGACACTCCAGGCGGATTTCCAGGATGATCGGGTCGTGCCGGTGCGCCTGGATGTCACGGACCATGTGGCAATTAATGCGCTTGCGGCTGATTTGAAGGATGTCTCCTTGCTGATCAATAACGCGGGCATTGCGGGTTTCTCCGGCTTCCTGAAGCCGGAGGATATCAAGGTTGCGCGTGATGAAATGGAGGTTAACTATTTTGCCCCGCTGATGATGATCCGTGCATTTGCGTCGGCGCTTCGGGAAAATGGCGGAGGGGGCATCATCAATATTGCTTCCATTGCCTCCTATTTCAATTTTCCGGCCCTGGGCAGTTATAGCGCTTCGAAAGCGGCGACACATTTCCTGACCCAAGGAGCGCGGTCGGAGTTGGAGAAACAGGGAACCCACGTGGTGGGCGTTTATCCTGGACCGATAGAGACGGACATGACCGCAGCGGTGGATATGGAAAAAACAGCGCCGGCGGTGGTGGCCCGTCGTGTTTTGGAAGGTTTCCTGGCCGGAGAAGAGGATACTTTCCCGGATCAGGCCTCGCAGGAAATGTATGCCGGTTTCAGGGCGGATCCCAAAGCTATGGAAAAACAGATGTCCGAAGCGATGCCTGCCTGATAAAAAGGGGCGGGTAAAACCGCCCCTCTCTCCCAATCGTCAGCGATATTGGGCAACGATCTGATCGATAGCGCCGCTTTTCTCCATCTCTGTCAGCAACCGTTCGAACCGAACCTTTTCATCAAGGAAGGCGGATTGCCGCGACAGGGCGATATAGGAGATTTTACCAGGGGCGTGATAGCTGGCTTTTTTTAACGGAAAACCCAGCTCCCGCATCAGGTAATCGCCCTGCTGTTCGGGAATGATGCTGGTCCGATCTTTATGGCGGCGCAGACTGCGCAGGGCGACCGCATAATCATTGACGGCGATTTTTTTCATCGCCTGGTCTTGATCAAACGGGTCGAAATAGCGCGCGCCCCGCAGGACATAAACGGAGAAGCCGGACAATCCATCATAGGATTTGATATCCGGCGCATCGGGATGCAGGTAAAAAGCCTTGGTTTCCCTCGGCAGTTCTGCATCCAGATAGATCATATAGGCTTCGCGTTCGGGGGTGCGGTTCGGTCCCAGCATGATATCGGCCGTGCCCGCTTCCATCATGCTGAGCGCCCGTTTGAACGGGACTTCCTTATAGGTAATGGTGATCTTGGCCCGTTTGGCCACTTCACGGAAGATATCGATGTAAATACCGGAATAGGCCGGTTTTGATGTGTATCCGCTGATAATGCGATAGGGAGGCGCGTGATTTACCGCAACGATCAGGGTATCTGCCTTGGCAGATATTCCTGCGAGGAGGAACAGGAAACAGCAACCGGTTAATTTGAGCAACTGACTGAACATGATCATCCCATCAGCAATAGCGGTTTGATTTGATTATACGATACCCAGGTTAATAAGCGATAAAATACTGTGTCTTTTGTTTTGGACATATGCCGGATGATGGGGTGATCCGGTGAAGGGCAGAGGGCGTAAAAGAGAAGGGTGATGGGAAGCGCAACCAGATTTTGCGATGGAACGGGAAACGACTATTAACCTTGCAGCACATAGGAGCCATCCATGGAACAGAGACCATTCGCCCGTTTGAAAAACGCCCTGTCCCCAATCAATGCATCAACGGCCAATGATAACGATGATCCCGATGGTACCCGTTTGCAACGGGTCACTACAAACCTGGAACAGGCCCAGCGGCAGTTGCAAAAGAATCTTGCCGACTATCGGGCGACGCTGAAGGACTTGAAAAAAGCGATGGCGGGACTGGGGGCTGGTGTCACGGTTTATCAGGAAAAACTGGTTTCTCTGAAACAGGGCATTGACGGGTTCGGGGGGCGGTCACGCCATCTGGCGCGTGCGATGGAGGATGCGCTCCAATCCTGTCCGAAGGGCTGAAAATGGTGTGCGGTGGGTAAGAAAATGACCCATTTCTCAAAAGGTTAAGAAGATTCTGACATATTTCTGCAAAGGACTGTTGTAAGCCCAGTTGGGCACGGCTATAGTCCTCGCAACAGCAACAAAGTAACGGGGACTATAATGCAGGTATTTTCTCAACTGATCGAAGTTGCACCCTTCCTTGGTGCTGCGATTGTGTTGGCTGCATTGGCTATCCAGACCATGTCTGCAAATATGCAGGCAAAACCCGTGAAAATTAGACGCGACTGTTGTCGCCGGTCCAGATAACGGGACCCGTCAACAGTCGTATCCGGCCATTGACGCCGTCCAGGTCCCGTAAAATCCGTCATTTGCTTGAATAAGCAGCTCTCTTTGGGCTAAACACGCCTGAGATTTGAGTAAGCTGTGCTGACACCGGACCTGAGAGACCATGTCTTTGAAAATTTATGATACCGCGCGCCGTGAAAAGGTGGCGTTTGAACCCATCGATGCTAACGATGTGCGTCTGTATGTCTGCGGACCGACGGTCTATGACTATATCCATATCGGCAATGCACGCCCGCTGGTGGTGTTCGATGTCCTCTATCGCCTGCTGAAGGCCAGCTATCCGTCGGTCAAATATGTCCGCAACATCACGGATGTGGATGACAAGATCAACGCGCGCGCCAGAGAGAATGGCGAAAGCATCCGCGATCTGACCGAACGCACCAATGATCAGTTCCAAAGCGATGCCAAGGCGATTGGTTGCCTTGAGCCGGATGTCCAGCCCAGGGCGACAGAGCATATCCAAGAAATGCAGGATATCATTGCTCGCCTGATCGCGCGCGGCCACGCCTATGCGGCGGAAGGCCATGTCCTGTTCGACACCAAATCCTGGGATGATTACGGCAAATTTGCCAATAAGGATCTGGAAGAATTGGAAGCGGGCGCGCGTGTCGAGGTTGCCCCTTACAAAAAGAACGCTGCCGACTTTGTGCTGTGGAAACCCTCAGATGACGATACCCCCGGCTGGGATAGCCCCTGGGGCCGTGGCCGTCCGGGTTGGCATATCGAATGCTCGGCCATGTCTGCCAAGCATCTGGGTGAGAGTTTCGACATTCATGGCGGCGGGCTCGATCTGATTTTCCCGCATCACCAGAATGAGGTGGCGCAATCCTGCTGTGGGAATGAGGCCGATCGCGGTTTTGCCAAATACTGGATGCATAACGGCTATCTGATGTCGGAAGGCGAGAAAATGTCCAAGTCGCTTGGCAATTTCTACACCGTCCATGAATTGCTGGAAGATTTCCCTGGCGAAGCATTGCGGTTGGTTATCCTGCAGACCCATTACCGCCAGCCGCTGGATTTCTCCAAGGACAAACTGCGCGAGGCCAAAGCCATGCTGGACCGCATGTATGGCGCGCTTCGTGAGGTGGCGGATGTGGAAGCGGTCATAACCGACAGTGATCCGGTGCTGGATGCCCTGACGGATGATGTGAATACCGCCAAAGCCATGGCGGCCTTGCATGAGGCTGTCGGTGATCTGAATAAAGCAGCAACAGATGCCGATAAAGCGGCGGCAAAAGGTCGGGTCGAACTGGCCGGACGTTTGCTGGGGATCCTGCAACAGGATCCGGAAGCCTGGTTCAAGGGCGATGCCGGGGATGATGATGCGGGCGAGATCGAGGCTTTGATTCAAAAACGGGCTGACGCGAAGGCGGCAAAAGATTTTGCCACCGCCGATGCGGTGCGCGATGAATTGACCGCCCGTGGTATCGTGCTGGAAGACAAGCCCGGCGGCAAAACCGAATGGCGCCGTAGTTAAGGGAGGGCTGATCCATGGCCGATCGCATTTATTTGTTCGATACCACCCTGCGGGATGGTGCGCAGACCACCGGCGTTGATTTCTCTGTGGCGGACAAGATCGCCATCGCAGAAGCATTGGACGAGATCGGCATCGATTATGTGGAAGGCGGCTGGCCGGGCGCAAACCCGACCGACGACACGTTTTTCACTGAGCCGCCTAAGCTGAAAGGCGCCAAGCTGGTGGCTTTTGGCATGACGCGTCGGCCCGGCCGCAGCGCGGAAAATGATCCGGGACTGGCCCCGCTGGTCAATTCCAAGGCCAATGCGCTCTGTCTGGTCGGCAAGGCGTGGGATTTCCACGTGGATGTGGCGTTGGAAATCGAGCATGACGAGAATGTCGCCATGATCCGCGATTCCATTGCCTTTGGCCATGCCCGCAAGGGTGAAGCCATGTATGACGCGGAACATTTTTTCGACGGGTATAAGGCCAACCCGCAGTTCGCGTTGAAATGCATAACCGCCGCTTATGAAGCGGGCGCGCGCTGGATTGTTTTATGTGACACCAATGGCGGCACCATGCCCGACGAGGTAGAGCGGATCGTGCGCGAAGTGAGCAAACATGTGCCGGGCGACCATCTGGGCATCCACGCCCATAACGACACTGAGCAGGCGGTTGCGAATTCTCTGGCCGCCGTGCGGGGCGGTGCGCGCCAGGTTCAAGGCACCATCAACGGACTGGGCGAACGTTGCGGCAATGCCAATATGATGTCGCTGATTCCCAGCCTGATGATTAAGATGGGTTTTGACACCGGTATCAGTCCGGTCAACCTGAAAAAACTTACCCATCTGTCGCGTATGCTGGACGAGCGGCTCAATCGCGCGCCCAACCGCCATCAGGCCTATGTGGGCGAGAGCGCCTTTGCCCATAAGGGCGGGCTGCATGTTTCCGCCGTGGCGAAAGATCCAAAAACCTATGAGCATGTGGAACCGGAATGCGTCGGCAACCGCCGCCATATCGTGGTGTCCGACCAGGCGGGCCGGTCGAACCTGCTGGCCCGTTTGGATGATCTGGGGATCGAGATGCCGGGCGAGGATAAAATTCGTCTGTTGCTGGACAGCCTGAAACAGCAGGAATTCAAGGGTTATGCCTATGACGGTGCGGAAGCCAGCTTTGAGCTTCTGGCGAGAAAGGCCATGGGCGAGGTGCCGGTCTATTTCCGCCTGTCCCGTTTCCGGGTGATGGATGATCGTCGCTGGTCCGCCAGGGGCGAGCTGGTCACCGAATCCGAGGCCACCGTCACGGTAAAGGTCAAGGAAGAGGAAGTCATGCGCGTTGCCATGGGCAATGGCCCGGTCAACGCGCTGGATGTCGCCCTGCGCCAGGCCTTGGTCGAATGCTATCCGACCCTGCAGCATATGCATCTGGTGGATTATAAGGTGCGCATCATGCCGCCCCGGGCCGACGGCACCGGCACCGACGCGGTGACCCGTGTGGTCATTGAAAGCGCCGATGCGGAAGGCCACCGCTGGTCAACCGTCGGGGTTTCCGCCAACATCATCGATGCATCCTATGTGGCTTTGCGCGATGCCTATACTTATATGCTATATCGCGAGGGTGTTCGCTGATTCGCACAGCCGGTAAGCGATCTTGGGGGGATTGATGGTTACTGAGGACAAAATGGAACCCGATGCAAAGAAGCAGGCGTCAGGCCTTTATGGCAATTGGATCCTCTCGATGCGAAATAAACCGAGCTTAACGCAAAAGCTGGTCAGTTTACTCGGGTTTTTGCTGGTGATCTCAGGCATCATTTTTTTCGGATTTGGATTTGGCAAGACTCAGATTTATCTGGTGTGTCTTCTTTGGGTCGCTTGGCTGTTGGCTTCGCTCTTTTTCCGGGTCGTTTCCACATTCGTTTGGGGCATGATTATTTTTCACCCGCTTTTGTTAAAAGCGCCGGACCGCAAGATGATCGTCTTGCGACGCGTCTGGTTTGTTGGCACAGGCCTCTCCCTGCTTCCGCTGTTGCTTGCAACTAATTGGGCGAGCGCGCTGGGCCTGTTCATAATGATGGATCTGCTGTTGGCGCTGACCTGGACTTCGGCACAAATGAACCATGCCGAAATGCCGGGACATGAAGATGAAATTCGAAACGCTGCTCTTCTCTCAGGCGATCCGATGGCATTGACCTTTGCGGCACGGGATCCGGACAGTTCTTCTCGATCAAAGGAGCAGCCAAAGGGTGACTGAGAATAAGTATAGTCTCTCCCAGCAAATCATCGACACATGCTTGTCAATGAATGCCAGCGGCATCAACCATGGCACATCAGGCAATGTCTCCGCGCGTTTTGGCGAGGGTTTCCTGGTGACACCATCGGGGGTGCCCTATGAGGATTTGACGCCGGAGAAAATTGTCGAGATGGATTTGAACGGCGGTCACAAGGGCGATCTGCTGCCCTCGAGTGAGTGGCGCATGCACCGGGACATTTATGCTTCCAGGGCAGAGGCTGGTGCGGTGGTCCATACCCATTCGGCCCACGCGACCGCGCTGGCTACATTGCGCCGCGGCATCCCTTGCTTTCATTATATGATCGCGGTGGCAGGCGGCACGGATATCCGTTGCTCCGATTATGCCACCTTTGGATCTGCCGAGCTTTCCGAAACGATGTTGAAAGCCATGGAAGGACGCAAAGCCTGCCTGCTGGCCAATCATGGCTATATTGGTTTTGGCGCGGATCTTTGCAAGGCGCTGGCGCTGGCGGTTGAAGTCGAGGGGCTGGCCAAGCAATATTACACCGCCCTCCAGATGGGCGAGCCAGTCATTCTGAGCGACGATCAGATGGCTGAGGTCCTGGAAAAATTCAAAACTTACGGCAAGCAGCCGAATAAGGGATAAGCGGCATGAAAATCAATGGCACCCATTATCGTACCATCTGGCTGGCGGAAGACGGCTGGGGCGTGGAGATCATCGACCAGACCAAGCTGCCCTACGCGTTTGAGACTGTGACCCTGTGGTCCATGGAAGAAGCCGGTGTTGCGATTAAGGATATGCTGGTGCGCGGCGCGCCCCTGATCGGTGCGACGGCGGCTTACGGCATGGCACTGGCCATGCGGGAGGACCCCAGCGACATGAACCTGGGCAAGGCCTATGACCATCTGCTGGCAACCCGCCCGACGGCGGTCAATCTGCGCTGGGCGCTGGACCGGATGCGCGGCAAGCTGCGCTATCTGGCACCGAAAGAGCGCGAGGATTTTGCTTATCGCGAGGCGGCGCTGATCTGTGATGAGGATGTGATGATCTCGGAAGGGATCGGCCGTAGCGGCCTGGAAATCATCCGCGAGATCGCAAAGACCAAGAAGGATGGTGAGCCGGTCAATATCCTGACTCATTGCAATGCGGGCTGGCTGGCCACCGTTGATTGGGGCACGGCAACCGCGCCGGTATATATGGCCCATGAAGAGGGCATCAATGTCCATGTCTGGGTCGATGAGACCCGGCCGCGCAATCAGGGCGCCAGCCTGACCGCCTATGAACTGGGCCATCATGGAGTGCCGCATACCCTAATCGTCGACAATGCCGGTGGTCATCTGATGCAGCATGGGCAGGTGGATATGTGCATTGTCGGCACCGACCGCACGACCGCGAAGGGCGATGTCTGCAACAAGATCGGCACCTATCTGAAAGCCCTGGCAGCGCATGATAATGATGTGCCATTTTATGTGGCGCTGCCTTCCACCACCATCGACTGGACGGTGATGGACGGGGTGAAGGAAATCCCGATTGAAGAGCGCGGCGGGGAAGAGGTGACCCATCTGACCGGCAAAACCGCCGACGGCCGGGTCGAGACCATCCTGATCACGCCGGAAACCACCCAGGCCGGAAACCCTGCCTTTGATGTGACCCCGGCGAAATATGTCACTGCTCTGATCACCGAGCGCGGCGTGGTCAAGGCCGATGAGGCGGCCCTGGCCGAGGCGTTTCCGGATTTAGCTGCGGCTTAGTTTCTGACTCTTTCCGTAAGGTCAGATACATTCGGATGAGCAACTGAAACAGTAGCCCAAATACACGGTAACACCGATCGTCCAAAGGTTTACGCAGACTGTGAATACTCCAAGTTTTCGTGGGAATGCTCTGTGGCGGACAAAAGGCAGTGAAATCGCTAGCAGGAGCCATGCAATCATTTGGAAGGGAACCGAAGTTGACAATATGCCGGTTTCGCAGATCACCGACCGATAGTTCGTTTGTACAAGATATGCAGTGATGATGAGGTTTAATATCATGGCTGCAATCAGAATTACGCGAATAGGATTTATCGATTCCGCATTCATTTTTTTAAGCTTCATTACCAACCATTGTCTTGTCACCGAGAGGAGTCTTCATAGTCTGGATTGATAGACAAATTCGGAAATAGGCTCAAAAAAAATCGAATCGCAAGTATCGGGTGGGTTTGAAAATCCAGGCTTGGCATTCTCCTGTCAGACACACAAACTGACAGGAGCCTAGAGCGATGACCGACATTAAATTTTCCGCGATGCCGACTGAAGATGCGATGAAGTTTTGGGCCGGGGGCGAAGATGCTTATGGCATGAAGCCGGAAACCCAGATCTCGGATGGAGAGGGGGTTCCGTGCCGCCACTGTCTGGAGGATGTGGGCAAGGACGAGCCTTTCCTGATCCTGGCTTACAAGCCCTTTGCCGAAGACCAGCCCTATGCGGAAACCGGCCCGATCTTCCTGCATGCGAAATCCTGCCAGCGCCATGGGGAAACCGACCAGACCCCGGAAAGCTTCAAGAAGCGCCCCAGCTATCTAATGAAGGGCTATTACGCCAATGACCGGATTGTCTATGGCACGGGCCGGAATGTGGAGCCGGACGGGATTGAAGCCTATGCAAAGGAATTGTTCAGCGGTAATCCGGATATCGCCTATATCCATGTGCGCTCCACCCTGAATAACTGCTACAGCGCGCGGATCGACCGCGCCTAACCGAAACAATCAGACGAAGGACATGTCCGGCGCGGGCTCGGCCTGCTGCCGGATTTGTTCGAGCGCCAGGGCCAGCCGTTCAATACCCAATTCAAACTGCCGGTCTGTCGGGCAGGAGAGCAGGGCGACACGGATATGGCCATGATCGGCGATGATGCGGTTTGAAAAGCGGTAACCTTCAGTGATCAAAACCCCATGGCTTTTGGCTATGGGTTCCAGCATTTCATCCGTGACACCTTCGGGCAGGGTGATCCAGGCATGGGGGCGGCAGGCCTCAATCCCCTGAACCAGACCGCCCAGGCGTTTGCTGAGGGTGGCGGCGCGGGCTTTGGACCGCGCGATGCAGTCATCCGCCATCTTTGACAGCTGGTCATCGCGTTCCGCGATGTCGGCGGCGGCAGCGGCCAGCAAAGGGGACACCATCCAGCATTGGGTGGTGATGGTCTGGGCCATCAGCAGGTTTTGACGGGTCGGCACCAGGGCAAGCCCGACCCTGAGTGCCGGTGCGACCCGCTTGGACAGACCGGTCAGGTAAATGGATTGCTCGGGCAGCAGGGCGGCATAGGGCGGCGGGCTTTCGGGGTAGAGATGGCCATAGATATCATCCTCCACGATCAGAAGATCCCGCCGACGCGCGACCTCGCAGATCGCCTGCCGCCGTTCCAGGCTTGTGGTGATGCCGGTGGGATTCTGGCCGGTCGGTGAGGTGAGGAGCAACCGCACACGCCCATCGCGGCAAACCATGTCCAGCGAATCCGGCAGGATACCGTCTTCGTCCGTTTCCACCGAATGGCAGGTCAGGCCATGCTGGGCGATGATAGCGCGGATGCCGGGATAGGAAAGCGGTTCGACCGCAACCCCGTCGCCTTTGCCGGCCATTCGGCTGAGAATAGTGTAGAGCGCATGCTGGACCCCATGGGTTAGGATCAAGTCGCCGGGATTCAGATCCTGCAATGACGGATCAAGCAGGGGCATGAGGCGAGGTTTCATCTCATGATGGCCGCTGCCGTCGCCATAGCCTGTGATCATCACGCTGGGCAGTTTTTCCGCTGCACGTGCCATGGCCTGACGCACCAGGTTCTCGGCTTGCGAATGATGAATCTCATTTTGCACCAGATTGATCATGGAGAGGTCCGCCGACCCGCCGCTGCCGGGCGGCAGGATCACATTGGCGGTAAGACTGTCCGGTTCCTTGACGAAGGTGCCGCGGCCCACTTCCGAGGTGACCAGCCCCTGGCGTTCCAGCGCGGAGTAGACGCGCGCCATGGTACCAAGCGAGCAACCGGCCTCCCAGGAGGCCTGGCGCAACGGCGGCAGTTTGTCACCGGGTGTCAGCGTACCATCCTCGATCGCCCGGCGGAACAATTGTTCCAGATGGGGATATTTCGGGCCGGTTTCGGGCGCATTGTCCCGGATCATTTCCATTATTGTCATTAGAACAATTTAAATATTGTTCAATGAACAATCAAGGCGCAAATAATATGGCAGACCAAATCCGATCCGTTGGAGATGTACAATGCCTGTTCTTTTCCCCATTGAAGCGCTGATCCCGGCCAGCCTGTTTGCCCTGATGATGATTTCAACGCCGGGGCCGACCAATATGATCCTGTTGACCATGGGGGCGCATTTCGGGGTGCGCCGGTCAATGCAGTTCATTATCGGGGTCAATTGCGGCTTCCTGGTGGTATTGTCCCTGGTGGGGTTGGGGATCGGGGCCTTGTTCGCGGTTATGCCCGGCATGCGTATGGTCTTCATCCTGTTGAGTGGGGTGTATCTTTTGTATCTTGCCTGGAAAATTGCCCGGTCCAAACCGCCGCAGACGGATAATTCGGCACAGCTGGACCAGGGGCAGGCCGGCTTTTTCAAGGGCGTGTTGACCCATGTGTTCAATCCGAAAACCTGGGCGACAGTGACCACAGCCATGACTCAGTTCACCGACCCGGAATTGTCCCCCCTGATGGTGCAATCCATGATTCTTGGCGCCATATTCGTGTCCATCGGTATTCCGGTGAATATGGTCTGGACCTGGGCAGGAGACCGGATCATCGGTGCGATTCAGCAGGAGCGTACCAGGATCATGGTGAACGGCACATTGGCGCTCATGACCGTCGCGATTGTGCTCTATGTCATGATCGGCCAGTTTCTGGGCCATTAAGCCCTCAGCCTTATAGCGAGGCACCTATTTATCTGCTATGATCTGTCTGCCGGATGAATGGCCTCTTGCCGGGGCCGCTTCCGTCAGGACCCAAACAAGCTGGACCCGGGTTCCGAGGGGCAGGAATAAGGATGGCCTCGGGGCGAGCGTTGACGGGTTTTTGATGATGCCGGAAACCCAGGTGCGGGCGGGGATACCTGTTTGGAAGGAATGACAGGCCATGCAGGAAGGCGCGGTTCTTCAATTTCCCATTGCCGCAGTGCGGACCAATGCCGAGGGGACGGTTGATGCGATCAATCAGTCCGGGGAAAGCTTTTTTTCAGAATTGGAAATCCCCATCCGGCCGGGGGTTAATCTCAAATCAACGCTGGCGGGGCTGGATGACCGGGCCTGGTTCCTGGATGATGAAGGGTGCTGCCCGGTACAGCGATTGTTCAAGGAGACACCCGGCAGCATCCTTTTGCGGTTTTGTTCCGGTCGCTGGGTTGAGGTCCGCAACACCCCGTCATCGGCGGGCCAGGGTTCGGTATTTGTGTTCCAGGATGCGTCCCAGAATATGCTGCGTGACCGGGCTCTGGCGAACTTATGCCGGGCGGATATCTCGGATCCGGATTTTTACGATCTCGCCGCCAAGGCGCTGGCGGATGGCTTGGGGTACCGCTGGGCCTGGGTGACCCGGTTCCTGCCACAGGGCAATCATTGCCAGGTGATCGGGGCCCATGATGGCGACCAGATGATCGGCCAAGTCTATGCGGTGAGACACACACCCTGCGAACTGGTGGTGCAAAACCGGGAATTTACCTTCATTTCCACCCGGCTTGCGGAGTTTTACGCAAAAGACAAACCATTGGTGGATATGGGCGGTGAAGCCTATGTGGGTCAGATGTATTTCGGTGCGGATGGTGAGCCCTTGGGGCATGTCTTTGCCATTAACGATCATCCGGATTTTGACCGCTTAACGGCCCAGGAGGTTGCCTATCATGTCTCGCGTCAGGTTTCCTGGGCACTGGAATATCGGCGTTTGAAGCGCGATCTGTCGCATCAAAAACGGGTGGCTCGCCAGGATGGGCTGACCAATGCGCTGAACCGATCGGCCTTTGACCATGATGTGCGCCGGATCGCGGACCAAGTGCGCGATGGCCGCATGCCGGATTGCCTGATGGCTTATATTGATATTGATGGGTTGAAAAATGTGAATGACAGCCGTGGCCATATTGCGGGGGATGAACTGCTCTGTCTCTTTGCCCAGTCCCTGATCGAGGAGATGCGCGGCGACGACCGGGTTTATCGGATCGGCGGTGATGAGTTCGCAGTGCTCTGGCCGGGCACGCCTGGCATGAATGCGGCGCAGCTGGCCAACCGGGTGGCAACCGCAGCAAAGATTTTGCCGGGAGCGGGCTTCCCGGATGCCGGGGCCAGTTTCGGAATCTCCGCCATTTCAGAAGCGGACGGCGACCCGGATCAGTTCATCCGGATCGCCGATCAGCGCATGTATGAGGAGAAGGAGGATAACCGACAGAAACGGTCATCTCCGCCGGAAGCCTGAATTTCAGCCTTTAAGCACGCGTCCGGCAATGGCATCCATTTTGGCGACCAACGCGGGGTCGCGTTTTTCCGGGGCGGTCATGATCGCCATATCCAGGATCGTGTCGGTGCCACAGTTGGGTTCGCTGTCCCGGTTGTTGATATTGTCCGCAAGGAATTTGACCAGTGCTTTGGCTTTGTCCGCATTATCCAGCAGGGTCTTGATGACCATCTGCACATCGACGCTGTCATGGTCGGGATGCCAGCAGTCGAAATCGGTGACCATGGCGACTGTGGCATAACGGATTTCGGCCTCTCGGGCGAGCTTGGCTTCGGGCATATTCGTCATGCCGATCACCGAGCAGCCCCAACTGCGGTAAAGCTCCGATTCAGCCAGTGTCGAGAATTGCGGCCCTTCCATCACCAGATAGCTGCCGCCGCGGGCATAAGGAACTTTCTGTGCTTTCAAACCGTCTTCGGCGATGTCACCCAGCCAGGAGGAAACCGGGTGCGACAGGGGAACATGGGCGACCAGGCCCTTGCCGAAGAAGCTTTTTTTGCGGGCAAAGGTGCGATCGATGAACTGGTCCACGATGACAAAGGTGCCGGGTGGCAGCTCTTCCTTGAGCGAGCCGCAGGCGGAAAGCGAGAAAATGTCGGTAACGCCCAAGCGCTTCAGGGCATCAATATTGGCGTGATAGTTGATGTCTGACGGCGAGACCGCATGTCCGCGGCCATGGCGCGGCAGGAAGACAACTTTGGTGCCGCTGATCTCGCCGACCAGAAGGTCGTCGGACGGTTCGCCCCAGGGGCTTTCCACCGTCACCCATTCGGCACCGGTCAGGCCCTCGATGTCATAGAGGCCGCTGCCGCCGATGATCCCCAACACATGTTTGCTCATGATCCGACTTTCCTAGCTGATTGTTGGCTGGTCTGCCGTTGATAGTGCGCGCCGTTTCATTTGACAAGTGAATGGTGAATTATGGTAGAAGCCCGCAGGAAATCTTGAGGAAACAGAGCAAAATGTCAAAACAGCCCGTCATCATCCTGGTCGATCCCCAGATGGGAGAAAATATTGGCATGGTCGCCCGCGCGATGCTGAATTGCGGCCTGACGGAATTGCGTGTGGTACGTCCTAGAGACGGCTGGCCGTCCCAGCCGGCCAGGGATAATGCGGCCGGTGCGGATATCGTGATTGATGGCGTGAAACTGTATGACACCACGCAAGATGCCGTTGCGGACCTGCAGCGGGTCTATGCCACCACCGGTCGGCCGCGCGGCATGGTGACCCGCGTGGTGACGCCCCGGCATGCGGCGGGTGAGCTGCGTGAGGAAATTGGCCGTGACGTGAATTGCGGCATCCTGTTTGGCGGTGAGCGTTCCGGTTTGGTCAATGACGATGTCGCGCTGGCGGACGCCGTGATTTCGGTGCCGCTCAATCCCGATTTCAAGTCCCTGAACCTGGCTCAGGCCGTGCTGCTGGTTGCCTATGAATGGCTGATTTCGGTGGATGATACGCCGCCCACCCAGCTGGAGGCCAACGAAAATCCCCCGGCCAGCATGGCGGAACTGGATAATTTTATGAGCCGCCTTGGTGCCGGCCTGGACGAGGGGCGTTTTTTTAAATCGCCTGAGATGCGCCCGGTCACCCTGCGCAACATCCGAAACCTGTTCCAACGGGCTGAACTGACCGAACAGGATGTCAGGACGCTGCACGGGATCATAAAAGCCCTCAGGAATGCCGGGCCGCAAGGGTAGAGCCAAACTCTCGCCAACCCGTCATTTCTTTTAATCAGCCAGGCCCCAGAGGCTGGTTGCTTTTGGCTTTGCGCAGCCTGCGCAGGGAATGAATCAGCAGGGTTGCAATCACAATGCCGCCACCGACAAGGGCATTACCGCCGGGTTCTTCGGTGAGGACCAGCCAGACCCAGAAGGGGCCAAGCACGGTTTCAAGCAGCAGGAGCAGGCTCACCTCCGGCGCGGGTATATAGCGCGGGCCGATGGTCAGCATGCCAAAGGGGATGGCCTGGACGAGAATACCCATGACCAGAATATAGCCCCATTGCTGGGGGGGGTAGTCAAAGCTGCCGGCCTGGCCGATCATCAATGGGAACATGATCGCGGCGACCAGGAAACCGGAAAGGGAGGTGGCGGGAACCATGTCCACGTTTTTTGACCGGCGGATCATGGTGAAGACGGCTGCCATGGCGATCGCTGTGCCCAGGGCAAAGAGATCCCCCACCATATGACCGCCGCCCAGATCCTCCCCGATGACGATGAGGATGCCGACGAAAGCGCTGGCAATGGCGATCAAGGTGGCCCTGGAGACCGTCTCTTTCAGCACCAGCCAGCTGAGCAATGCGGCAAACATAGGCGCGGTGGCAATGATGATCAATGTGTTGGCAACGGTCGTGTTGGTGATCGACCACACGAAGCAAAGCGAGCTGGTGGCATAAAGAAGGCTGATGATCAGGCCGGACCGGCCAATAGCGCGATATTTGGCAAAAACGCCGGATCGATATTGCAGGCCGCTCCAGGCCAGAAGGGACAGCCCCATTAGGATTCCGCGCCAAAAGGAAGTGCTCCATGGATCCAGATTCACCAATCGAATCAACAAACTGTCTGGGGTCAGGATCAGGATGCCGAGGAAGGTGATCAGGAAACCTTTGGCATGATCGGAACTAAATGACATAAAGACCCTCCAGAAAAACCGCAGATATCCTTGAAAAAAGGCGATATCGGGGTTTGACAACCATCTAAAAATACATATGATGCGCCCGCTTCCCGGGAATGCGGATGGCCTGTCGTGCCGTCCCGCCGTCATGAAGTCAACACATGTTTCTTTGAAACAGTTGATGGAATTGCCGGACTACCGGGCCAAAAATGACACCGACTTTTATACGGGATATATTATTATGAGTAAGCGTCTTAGCTCTAAGTACAAGATTGACCGCCGTTTGGGCGTGAACCTTTGGGGTCGCCCGAAAAGCCCGATCAACAACCGTGAATACGGTCCGGGCCAGCACGGCCAGCGTCGCAAAAAGCCGTCTGACTTCGGCATCCAGCTGATGGCCAAACAGAAGCTGAAAGGCTACTACGGCAACATCGGTGAGAAACAG
Organism: Aestuariispira insulae; assembly: GCF_003385955.1. Classification (GTDB taxonomy): domain Bacteria; phylum Pseudomonadota; class Alphaproteobacteria; order UBA8366; family Aestuariispiraceae; genus Aestuariispira; species Aestuariispira insulae. The sequence goes on along the minus strand of NZ_QRDW01000001.1, from coordinate 707,079 downwards.
TTCCGCAAATATTTCGCAGAAGCCACCCGCCGCAAAGGCGATACCGGTGAGAACCTGGTTGGCCTGCTGGAACAGCGTCTGGATGCGGTTGTTTACCGCGCCAAGTTTGTTCCGACCGTGTTTGCTGCGCGCCAGTTCGTGAACCACGGCCATGTGGAAGTGAACGGCAAGCGCGTGAACATTCCGTCCTATATCGTTAAAGAAGGCGACGTTGTCACCGTTCGCACCAAGAGCAAAGAGATCCCGATGGTTCTCGAAGCTGTTGCAAGTGCCGAGCGTGAGATTCCCGATTACATCGACGCCGACCATAACAAACTGTCCGCCACCTTCGTTCGCGTACCGAAACTGGAAGACATTCCGTATCCGGTACAGATGGAACCGAATCTGGTGATCGAATTCTACTCCCGTTAAGTCGGGAGGGGGCGGCCGCCTTATATGGGCCGTGTATTCAAGAAAAGGCTTCCGGAACATTCCGGAAGCCTTTTTCTTTTTGCCATGTTCATTTGGATGACGGGCTCTCGGGAGAAGCCTGGTTTTATCAAATTTTTCAAAACTTTGATCGCAATCTCCATATCCTTAGGAGTTGAAGAATCCGATGCCAGAACACCAATAGGATTTGCCGTGAACGATTTGTTAACTAGCAAAACTGCATAATGAATTCATCCTTTAGCTGTGTTTTGCTGTGAAAATCAAGCTACCTGGGATAGAGAGATTGGCATTCAATATGTAATCGGTGTAAGCACCTTTAGACGGTATCAGAAAGATACGGGTCAAACCCGTGTCTCTGCCGGGGCTAGTCTGGGGGACGGCGAAGCTTCAGGGAGAAGATAGAAATGTATATCCGGAGCTCCAATCGGCAGCCAAGAACGCAGACAAATTGCCTGGGGCATTTGTCTTTCACCTGGATGAATGCGGCGTTTATGGCGCTGGCACTATCAGCGATGATCATCTGCTCATCTTCTGTGGCCTGGGCCGGGATCTACCGCCAGGCGCCCATGCTGGAAGCCAAGGTGGCCGAGGGCAGTCTGCCAGATGTCGATGCCCGGCTGCCATCCAACCCGATGTTGGTACAGCCGGTTGAAGAGATCGGGAGATATGGCGGCAATTGGCGTATGGCAATGCGCCGGGGGCGCGACCATGCTTTGCTTATCCGGACTATTGGTTATGAGAATCTGGTGCGCTGGAACCCGGAATGGACCCAGGTCATTCCCAATCTTGCACAATCCTTCAATGTGAATGACAAGGCCACTGAATATACCTTTTCGCTGCGCCGCGGTCTGCGCTGGTCAGACGGGGAACCTTTTACCGCTGACGATATCATGTTCTGGTACGAGGACGTGCTGCAGAATGAGACCCTGTCAACTGACATGAATGCCTGGCGCATTTTCGGCGGCAAATATTTTGCTGTTCAGAAGGTGGATGATTTTACAGTGCGTTTTGTTTTCCAAGAGCCCCACGGTCTTTTCCTGGACAACATGGCTGCGCCAGAAGGTGCGGAACCGACCAGTTATCCTGCGCATTATCTGAAGAAATATCATATCAAATATAACCCTGATGCGGATAGCGAGGCCAAAGCCGCCGGCTTTGCAGACTGGCGTGAACAGTTTTTTGCCAAATTCGGCAAGCCCGGCACCATCGATGACCGCAGCCGCTGGCTGAATTCAGAACTGCCGGTGCTTTATGCCTGGACGTTGGACGGAGAATATACCAAAGACGAGCCTTTGGTGGCGGTGCGCAATCCCTATTATTGGAAGGTGGATACGGCGGGCCAGCAACTGCCTTATATCGATCAGATCACTTATGAGGTGGTTGAATCGAAGAAGGATGCCCGGCAGGTTGCCCGGGAAGGTCGTATCGACATGCAGGTTCGCCATATAGGTAATTTCGCAGCTGAGGTGGTGCAGGATGGTTCGAAATGGCCGCAGATCCGGACCTTTGAAGCGATCGACACAGATATGAATTCTGCGGTTATCTCCCTCAATCTCAACCATAAAGATCCCGTGTTGCGTGGATTGTTCCAGGATAAGGCTTTCCGGGTGGCACTGTCCGTGGCCATCAACAGGTCCGCCATCATCCGGCGGGTGCTGGATAACCGGGGAGAGCCGTACCAGGCGGGACCGCGTCCGGAATCGGCACTGTATAATGAAAAACTGGCCAAGCAATTTACGGAATATGATGTGGATAATGCTCGTGCCCTGCTGGACCGACTGGGCCTTGAAAAAGGGGCGGATGGCATTCGCAGGCGGCCGGACGGAAAGCCGCTATCCTTCTTCATCGACGCAGTTGGCGATGCCAGGGCGGCCATTGTAGAGGAAATCGCCCGATATTGGCAGGCGGTGGGCATTGATGTTACGCCCCGCCATCTCGACCGGAATGCGTTTTACGATAACCGGGAAGTGAATGAGCATGACGCCTCAATCTGGGGCGGTGATGGTGGTATCGCTGTGATGCAGTCGCCAATTTATTATTTCCCCTTCACCTATGAATCACTATTTGCGGTGAAATGGGCGCGCTGGTTCCAGGATCCCAACGACAGCCGTGGCGAAAAACCCCCTGCCAAGGTATTGCGGCAGATGACACTGTACAGGCAGCTTGTTGCCCAGGGCGAGCCTGATGTAAGATCTCAGCTTATGAGTGAGATTTTGGATATTGCAGCCGAGGAATTTTTGGTTTTCGGTATTAGCCTACCACCGGTACGCTATGGCATTTATCAGCAAAATGTGGGTAATGTACCGGCTGTGATGCCGGCGGCCTGGAGTTATCCAACTCCGGCGCCCACAAACCCGGCGCAATATTTCTTCCGTTAGGTCCGGGGCAGGAGGGTGGATGTCTGTCGAGACCAGGAGTAGTGACAGTACGGGCGACAGGTTGGATAGCATTGACGGCTCATTGAAAAACATGCTCAACGGTTTGGCGGTGAAGGTCGGGCTGGCGATAGTCTTGGCCGAAATCATCGTGCTGTCTGCCCTTGGCACCTATTACGTCAGTCATCTGAATAAAGAAATCGACAACGCGGCGGCCAGCAGGCTGCATGCGGTGGGCGCATTGTTACAAGAAGCGCATCTGAAATATTCCTCGGTCGCGGACCGCCAGGTGATGACCGAACTGGTCGGCGAAGAGTTGGAAGACGGCATGGTGATTGGCGCGACCGGGAATGTCTTTCATGCACTGGACCCGGCCAACCTGGGGCGGGCGGTTTCCCAGATTGAGGATCTCGACAGCCGCTGGTTTGCATCCGATCAGGTAGAGCAGCAGATCATCGCGACAGAGGATGAGTTGGGCAGCCATTTGATCGGTATTACACCGCTTTTCACGTTTGACAGCAATAAGCCCTTTCTGTTTGCCTATGTCCGTGTGAATACGCAAAAAAGCGTTCTTCAGAAGAATGAAGTTCGGGATCGGGTTCTCTATGGCTCTCTAATCTGTGTGATCCTGACAACCATTATCATCTTCATCAGTTTCAACAAACTGATCCTGCGCCGCATTCGCCGCACGGCCAGATTTGCCAGGCGTGTCCGGGACGGCGATTTCGGGGCGCGTTTGCGTCAGGTGAGCTCGGATGAACTGGGGGGGCTGGAAGGGGCGCTCAACAGCATGGCCATTGAGCTGGCGCGACAGAAACAGGAACGTGACCTGGCCAATGCCCGTTTGCGCGAGGCCAATGAAACGCTGGAAAACCGGGTGGAGGAACGCACCAAACAGCTGCGGGAGGCTATTGATCAGCTGGAACGCGAAGTCGAGGGGCATAAGTTGACGGGGAGGGCTTTCCGTCGTCAAAGCTCGATCGTGCGGCTGTTGCAGCGTATTACCGTTGCGGCAAACGAGTCTGCAACGGTGGATGATGCATTGCAGGTATGCTTGGATGCTGTCTGTAATCATTTTGGCTGGCCGATCGGGCATGTCTACCGGGTGCGTGAAGATGGATCGGGCGAATTGGAGTGTGCCGATATATGGCATCTCGAGGATGAGATCCAATTCAACCAGTTTAAAAAGGCCACCGAAAAGGACCGGGTTGTGCTGGGTGAAGGCTTGCCGGGGCGGGTCTTGCGGAGCGGCAGCCCGGTTTGGATCACCGGTGGCAACCGTGTCCAGACCCCGCGTGAAAAGGCAGCGGACGAATGTGGGTTGGCGGCGGGTTTTGCCTTCCCGGTAATGGTGGGCCGTGAGGTGGTCGCTGTTCTAGAGTTTTACACCACATCCAGCCGAAAACCCGAGAGCGATTTGTTTGAAATCATGCGGGATGTTGGTGTGCAGCTCGGTCGTGTCGTTGAACGTCGCCGTGCGGAAAAACGGTTGCAAAAGGCCATGGTTCGAGCAGATCGGGCAAGTCGTGCCAAATCCGAGTTCCTTTCCGCGCTATCTCATGAACTGCGTACCCCGATGAATGCTATTCTGGGTTTTGGCCAGCTGCTTTATTCCAGTGAGACGGAAAAATTATCCGAACGGCAGTCCGAGCAGGTGGGAACGATCTTGAAGGCTGGAACGCATATGATCCACCTGATTAACCAGGTCCTGGATCTGGCGAAGATTGAGGCGGGTCATTATTCCTTGAACACGGAATATGCGAGTATCAAGGATATCATCGATCAAAGCCTCGAATTTGTCCGTCCGATGGCAAAGGCGAATGAGGTTACACTGGAGCTGGATCTGGTCGGTACCACTGAGCGCACGGTTTATGTTGACCGTCCCGCATTGGTGCAATCGGTTCAGCATATCCTGTCCAATGCGATTTTATATGGCGGGAAAAATAAGTCTGTTGTCGTGAGTTGTCTGGAAACAGCCGGTGGCTGGATCCGGATCAGCGTCCGCGATGAAGGACCCGGGATCTCCGAGAGAGATCGTGAGAATGTCTTTAAGGCCTTTTACAGGCTCGATGAGACAAGGGGCAATGGTGAGGGCACCGGCATTGGCTTGAATATCACCCGCCGATTGGTGGAAATGATGGGCGGCACCATCGATTTTGTCAGTGAAATTGGTGCTGGCACCGAGTTCTTCATCGATCTTCCAGGCTTTGATCAAAGTGACGACACGATCATCGCCAACGATATCCAGGAGCCAGCTGAGCTGGGCTAAGGGACCATGCCATTCTTGATGGAATGGGTGTTGATTTCAGTCTTTGTGAAATTGTGGTACCAGCCAATATCACCCGAGAGAAACATCGGGGGCAGGCAGGCCGAAGACGGTTAGGGGGCAGATCCTCGCGTTCATTCAAAACGCATGGCGAGCCGGTCTGGATGTTCAAGCACCAACGGCAGGCAAGCCAGCTTGGCCTGGATCACCACATTGCAGGCATGGCGGGCCTGGGGTTCGGTAAAGCCCACGAGACGTGCTTTATAGAGTCCCTGCTTCTGTTTCTCGGCCCGCTCCTTGGCGATAACGATTTGGATATTGCTGGCAATGTCACGCACCTGGACCGCGGCTTTTCTCGCTGCCTGTTGGGCGCGGAATTTCTGAGTGAATGCACCGACTTGAATGCCCCAGGAAACAAGGTTGTTTGCCCCTTTTTCCGGTGAAGGATCTTCTGTGGTTGGAAGCCGGGGAGATGTCACGGCGGCAACAGAATTCTCGCCGATGATAGCTGCGGTTTCGGAAGAGGCGCTTGTTGCGATCTGTTCAAAGGGATTTTCTTTGGCCGGTTCGCCATTCAGGGCAATGGGCAATTCACCATTTACCAAGGTCGGCCGGATCGCGGGGCGGATGCTGGCGATCAAAATTTTCCGGAAAGCCTTATTCATCAGCTTTTTCATATGGGCATTGCGGCTTTTGCCGGTACGACCACCAAAGACCACACCGACAACCCGACGGCCATTACGTTCCACAGAAGCAACAAGGTTGAAGCCACTGGCATTGATGAATCCGGTCTTGATGCCATCGGTGCCGTCATAGGATTTCAGGAGTTTATTATGATTATAGTATTTCCGGCCCTGATAAGAGAATTTCCAGGTATTGAAATACCGGTAATATTGCGGGAAGTCCTCTCGGATCTTCATGCCCAGGATCGCCATGTCGCGGGCGGTTGACATCTGTCCCCGGTTGGGCAGGCCTGACGCATTTTTGAAGGTAGTGTTGGTCATGCCCAGGGCCCTGGCACGGGCGGTCATGCGCCGGGCAAATTCCTTTTCACTGCCCGCCAGTCCCTCCGCCACGACAATGGCAACGTCATTTGCCGATTTGGTGACGAGGGCAAGAATGGCATCTTCCACTTTGATCCGGTCGCCTTTGCGAAGGTTGAGTTTCGACGGGCGCGCGCGGGTGGCGGCACGGGAAACGGGAAGCTTCTGATGGAGGCGAAGCCGCTTGTTTTCCAGGGCCTCGAATACCATGTAAAGGGTCATGATTTTGGTGAGGGAGGCAGGATAATTGCGGGTGTCTTCATTTACCGCATGATAGATCTCACCGCTGTCGGCGTCGATCACAAATGACGCATATTTTGCCAAGGCAACACCAGGCAAGGAAATAAGCAGAATCAATAATGCGGTAATAATTCGAAGTTGAATCTTTCGCATGCCTAAATAATAACCCTGAATACCTTAAATAAAGCCTTAACCGACCAAAACATGGAATCGAAGCCGATTCTAAAGGATTTCATCTGGAAGGTCTAACGAAAATCCGATGATTCAGGCTCATTTCATGTGCGGATTCTTCTATGCAAGTTCAGGACCAAAAAATGCCATATTGACCGGATAGGCAATAAGTCCCATTTCTTTGTCTGTCCCTTCCATATGAAGACTTGATCCATCGTTATGAAGTGATGAGGCTGCAAATTCCAAAAGGGGTGAAAAAAATGCACTTGCGTATATTGGCTGCCATTTCTGTTGCCGGGGCACTGTTGTCCGGCTGTGCCAGCGATGGTGAGGTCGGCAATATTTTCCAAAGAAAGACCACCTGGACGGATTTTGTCAGTGGGGGTGACATCAAAGCGGCCTGTGTTCCAGGTGCGGCCAACCGTTACCGTGCGGTCTATAATGCCAATCGGGCAGATCAGGTCCGTATTTATGATGTTGCCACCAATGCGGGGGGCGGGGTGTTGCGCACCCGTGTATTGGAGCATGCGATCAGCCAGAATTCCACCATCTGGCCGTTGGAAAAAAACACTTTGTTGGATCCCTCTGACAATAGCACGCCTTTGCCGGTGGCAGATGTCGCTCAGATCGAGAAGCTTTTTGCAACTGATGGCCTGGCTGCGCCGGCGCCGGTTGGCCGCCGTCTGTTTTCGGGGAGCTATTTTTGGTTGGTTTCCGGATGTGTGAATGGCCAGTTCCATTTCAATGCCTGGGAATATCCCGATGACAGTTTTAAGGGGCTTAACTTCCCCAACATGCTGTTTGCCCGGGATGATGATCCGGTCAAGATCGTTTTCCCACGTGGGGATGAAAGAATAACTGAGCTGAATTTGCGTGATGTGAATTTTGAACGGTCCGGTTTCAATCATTATGATTTCATCGTGCAGTCGGATGGGGTTTCCATGGGGGCGAGTTACCGCAACCGGGACAAGTTCTAACAAATTGAATTAGCGGAGTATTGTGCGTTGCAAAAGATAATTTGTTGCGATGCACAATATTTTTCTTGCAATTGTAATCTAGATTCCACATATTACGGATATAGAGTTTAGTTGCAGTGCACAAATGCACGTGCGGCCGACGTTGAGCCCAGTTGAGGCCCCGGCCGATTAGAAATTGTCTTTCATACCGGAGTTATGGAAATGACCACCGCTAAAGCGAAAAGTGACAACGCTGTTAAAGCCGGCGTTAAGCAAGTTGAAGAAGTTGTTGCCAACGGTAAAGAGACCGTTGCCAAAGCTGTTGCCGTGACCAAAGAACAGGTTGAAAAAGCATCTGACGCCACCTTGAAAGGTTATGATGACTTTGCGGCTCTGAACAAAGAAAACATGAATGCAATCGTTGAATCCGCGAATGTTTTCTCCAAAGGTTTTGAAGAGTTGGGCAAAGCTTATTTTGCTTTTGCTCAGACCGCCGTTGAATCTTCCGTTGAAGCCAGCAAGTCGCTGATGGCTGCTAAAACCGTTACCGAAGTTGTCGACCTGCAGGTTGACATGGTTCGCAATAATGTGGATGCGGTTGTTGCAGAAGGTACCAAACTTTCTGAAATGTCCTTCAAACTGGCGAATGAAACCATTCAGCCGCTGCAGGACCGTTTCAATGCGAATATCGAGAAAGCGCTCAAGCCGGCTGCTGCCTGATTGATTGCCGCCTTCATCGATGGCTGCGCGGGGCTCCCTTTTGGGGGCCCCGTATTATTTTTGGCGAATACCAGCGATTCCTGAGGCTTTGAAGGATTGGGAGTTTCGGTATTTTCCTTTGCCGCCCCTGCTGGCCCATGTTATAAACCGTTCAATCCCGACAAATTAGTCGTATTCCCGTGCCGCGGACGGCGCGGTCTACAGCTATGGGAATGACATGTTTTATTGATCGAAGGAATTTGGGATGACCAAACTTCTAATGCCCAAAGCCACCGCAGTATGGCTGATTGACAATACCACCCTGACCTTCAAGCAGATTGGTGCTTTTGTCGGCCTGCATAGCCTCGAGATCCAGGCGCTGGCGGATGCGGAAGTCGCACCGGGCATGCAAGGCATGGATCCGGTCCAGAATGGCCAGCTGACGACCGAGGAAATCAAACGCTGTGAAGCCGATGCGACCGCAATGCTCAAGATGGCAAAAAGTGACATCCCGCAGCCAGTTGTCCGTCACAAGGGACCGCGTTATACGCCGGTTTCCAAACGTGCGGACAAGCCCGATGGCATTGCCTGGCTGATCAAACATCATCCGGAGCTGAATGATTCCCAGATCAGCCGGCTGATCGGCACGACCAAGCCGACTATTGTCGCGATCCGGGATAAAACGCATTGGAACACTGAAAACCTGCGTCCGCGCTCGCCTGTTGAGCTGGGCCTGTGTTCCCAGCAGGATCTTTCCACTGAAATTCAAAAAGCGATCAAGGCCGGCCGTCAGCCGCTTGAAGAACCTGTGGTGGAAGAGGAAGTCAAAGAAACCATGCAGGAACCGACCTGGGAAGGTCTTTCCTGATCTGGCATTGTTGCCTGATGGTATATTCTAAGAAAACCCGCCGAAACCGGCGGGTTTTTTGTTTGTATCACGGTGAGCGGCGCCCGGCCTTATGCATAACCGCCTTCATCGCGGGATCTCCCTTGGCCAGTTCAAAGACGCTGAAAACGGTTTCCGGTTCGCCCTCCAGCGTGGCTAGCGGGCATAGAAGCCTTGCATAGCTGACCCTTTGACCATCTTGGCGAAGATAGTTGGAGATGCCGAAAACGGCCTTTTTGCTGTCCAATGCCTGGATGTGAACCCCGACGGCTGCGCGGGTGCTTTCGGAATCAAGGATTTCGCTGAACCAGCGCCCGGAGGCGTTGCCGCCAAGGCCGGTAAACTGTTCAGCCACAGTACCCAGCATCCTGATTCGTCCATCTTCCCGGTCCCGATGCAGCTCGGAAATCATCTGATGGCCCAGAATATCTGGAAACTCAGTCGGATCCAGATCTCGGCGGGAAGGAAGCTTGCCGGCTTTGGACACAAAATTGCTGAACCAACTGGCCGTAGCTGAAATGCGGGCAAAACGATCTTTGCCCGGAATTTCATGTGCAGATCTAATGATCAAGGTAACATACTCTCTAAGACGGCCTCATAAGCTTCCGCAAACAGGCATTAAACGATCATAAGACAGCGGGGGCTGCATCCTCAAAGATATATGGCGAACCAGCAATTGATATGCCATATGCGGAATAAAGAGTGCGATCATACTGTTAGGGAAAAGAGCGGATTTGGTTCCAGGACAATTTGTAAAATTCATCGACATCGGCTTCAATTGTCATCATGCAGGGCGGGAAACCGGAAAATATGGTTATTAGGCGGTTCGTTCTGGCAGCAGCTGCAGTATTTATCGGCTTATTCGCCATTCCGGCGGTCTTGATGGCACAGGAGCTGTCAACGGTGTTTGCGCGGCCCCAGTTTGATCCGGTTTCGGCCTTCAATCCCGCCAGCGCGGATAAAATCCTGTTAGGCAGGCACCTGTTCTTCGATCCGCGCTTGTCGGCGAGAAATGATATGGCATGCGCTTCCTGCCATCAGCCGGAGTATTTTTGGGCAGACCCGAAGGGAGTGTCATCCGGATCAGATGGCAGGCCGAGACCCAGGCGAACGCCGAGCTTGCTGGATGTGGGCTGGCAGCGGTCGCTGACCTGGGATGGCCGGGTGGACACCCTTGAGGGGTTTGTCTTACAGCCCGTCGCTCATCCCAAGGAGATGGCGCAGGATCTGGATTTGCTGGTTGATGAACTTATGGAAGTGCCTGGCTATCAAAGGCTGTTTGAACGCGCCTTCCCCGACGAAGGAGTAAGCCTCGGCGGTATCAGCCTTTCGATAGCGGCTTTCCTGCGCACCCTTCGTACCGGGCCAAGCGCGTTTGACCGGTGGATTGCAGGGGATGCTGACGCCATATCGAAAGAGGCCGAACAGGGATTTTATCTTTTCACCGGACGCGCCGCTTGTTCACATTGTCATTCCGGGTGGCGGTTCAGCGATGGCGGGTTTCATAATATCGGCACCGCCAAGGGGAATCCCGGGCGGGGGCGGTATGATCGCAATGACCCGCTAATGGTAGGCGCTTTCAGAACGCCCGGCCTGCGTAATGTGGCCGAGCGGAGTTCCTTCATGCACGACGGTGCATTTACCAGTCTTGAACAGGTGCTGGACCATTATGATTGCCAATGCGGCATGGCGGAAAAACAATCCTGGCAGGTAGCGCTGGATCGGAATGACAAGTTGAAATTACTCGCGTTTTTGAAGACACTGAGCGACGACCAACCGGTTGGCGACCCAATTCCGATAGAAGGACAGCCCATTCCATGACCAAGACTGTAATCCTTGCCGCGTTTCTGTCTCTGGCTTTGGCCGGCCCGGCGACGGCTGCCATGACGCCGGATGGCAAGATGATCCCGGTGCCGGAATATGACCAGGCCGAAGTTTTTGTCAAAGCGGGCGCGTTCGAAAAGGCAATGCCCCTGTTGCTCGAAACGCTTAGGCGCTATCCGACCCATGCCAGCGCCTGGAATCTTCTAGGGTTCATGGCGCGCAAGGATGGTGATGTTGAAAAAGCAGCCAGCTATTATGAACGCGCCCTCAAAGTGAACCCCGCCCATCTCGGTGCGCTGAACTATCAGGGGCATCTCTATATGGAAACCGGTCAGCCGGAAAAGGCACGGGCCAATTTGGATCTGTTGGGCAAAGCATGTGCGGTGAAATGTCCGGAATTTCTGCAATTGAAAGAGCGGATTGAAAGCGGCCTTTCCGGAAAATATGCGGATTGATTGGCTGGTCAGGCACCAGATCCCGGGTCAGGCAGGCGGAGTGACGGATGGTGACGGATTGGGATTTCAAGCAGCTCACTAACCGCCGTTTCTGGCATCTTTCCGCCGGGTTGGTGATGTTTTTCTATGTCACCTGTCATTTAATCAATCATGCCGCGGGCGTTGTTTCGGTGGATAGCGCCAATCTGGCGGAAGAATATCTGATCGAACTCTGGACAACGATTGGTGGCATTCTCCTGCTGAGTGCGGCGGTGCTGTTCCATTTGGGGTCGGCATTGTGGGTCACCTTCATTCGCCGCAGCCTGCGCATGCCGCTTTGGCAATGGAGCCAGCTGTTGCTGGGCCTCTTGATACCGGCACTCTTGATTGAACATGCCATGGCAACCGCCGGGGTGCGGCTCCAATATGGCATGGATCCGGATTATCGATATGTCCTGGCGATTTTCTTTCATTTTGCCCCTGAAAAACTGATTGGGCAGCTGAGTTTGCTTGTGGTGGCCTGGGGGCATGGATGTATCGGGCTTCATCATTGGCTTAAAATCCGGGACTGGTATCCCCGTATTCAGGCCCATCTTTATGCCCTATGCCTCATCATTCCGACCGCGGCGATTGCCGGTGTCATCTCAGCCGGTTTCGAAGTGCGTGCCCTGGTCCAGGATCCGATCTGGTCCTTTGATATGCTCCAGGAAATTGCCTATCCGGGCGGGGAGGCGGATCTCTTCGTTGCCCGTATGCGGGACTATTGGCTGTGGGGATATGCTTTGCTGATCCTGTTGGTCTTTGCAGGACGCTATATGCGTATCGCCCTTTATACCAGACGCAAGGGGGTACGGGTGACCTATCCCAGCGGCCGCCGGGTGCTGGTGCCGCCGGGTGCAACCCTGCTGGAAACCAGCCGGGCCGGGGGGATTCCCCATGCTTCGGTCTGTGGGGGGCGGGGACGCTGTTCCACCTGTCGTGTCCTGATCCTGGCTGGGGCGGATCAAGCCCTTGCCCCGCCTGATCCGCTTGAGGAAAAGGTGTTGGCGAATTTGAATATGCCGGAAAATGTCCGACTGGCCTGCCGGGTGCGGCCAACAGGGGATTTGCGCTGTGAACCCTTGTTGCCGGCTGACGTGACGGCGCGGGACGCCCTTTCCGGCGGGCGCTACAGGCTTGGCCAAGAGCTGGATATCGCGGTGATGTTTGCAGACTTGCGTGGATTTACCAAATTATCGGAAAGCAAGCTTCCCTTTGATGTGGTGTTTCTGTTGAACCAATATTTCAGGTTCATGGGAACCGCCATTGAGGATGCGGGCGGGCGGGTCGACAAATTCATTGGTGACGGAATCATGGCGCTGTTCGGCATAGATGGCGACCCGATGGCTGGTAAGCGGTCAGCCTTGATTGCGGCGCGGCAAATGGCGGCCCAGCTGGAAATTTTGAATGAGCGGCTGAAAAATGAACTGGGTCAGCCTTTGAAGTTGGTGATGGGCGTGCATTCGGGACCGGCCATTGTCGGCACTATGGGGCATGGCCAGGCAACGCAGGTGACGGCGATCGGGGATACGGTCAATACGGCGGCACGGTTGGAATCCCTGGCTAAGGAACATGATGTTCAGTTGATGGTATCCGACCGCGTCGGAAGGGATGTCGGCATTGACCTTGGCATTTTCCCGGCGGTTGAAATGGCCGTGCGCGGGCGCAAGGAACCATTGCAGGTGCATCCCATACGTTCTGCCGGGGAATTACCGGAGCTATAGTTGGGCGCGCGGGTTCAAATCAGCCCGATGAATACCTATCTAAACAAATAATATTGTTGATCTGGGAGACTGTCAGAAAATGGATATGGGTATTGCCGGAAAATGGGCGATTGTTTGTGCCTCGTCAAAAGGGCTGGGCAAGGCTTGTGCGCGCGCGCTGGCGGAGGAGGGGGTCAATCTTGTGATCAATGGCCGGACGCGTGAGCCCCTGGCGCAAACCGCAAAGGAAATAGTGGAGGCAACAGGTGTGGAGGTCAAGGCCGTTGCCTGTGACGTCACCACGGAGGAAGGGCGTGCTGAACTGTTGGCCGCCTGTTCTGCACCGGACATTCTGGTGAATAACGCGGGCGGTCCGCCGCCGGGCAATTTCCGGGACTGGGACCAGGAAGATTGGCACAAGGCGGTGGATGCCAACATGCTGGCACCGATTTTCCTGATTAAGGCGGTGGTGGACGGGATGATTGATCGCGGCTTTGGCCGGATCGTCAATATCACCTCGGCGGCGGTGAAATCCCCGATTCCGATCCTGGGACTGTCCAACGGTGCCCGGGCCGGTTTGACCGGCTTTGTGGCCGGGCTCTCGCGGGAGACAGCGGCCCATAATGTGACGATCAATAACCTGCTGCCAGGACCTTTTGAGACGGACCGCCTTGCATCCAACATTCAGGCCGCAGCGGATAAAAAGGGTGTTGATTTTGAAACCGAAAAAGCCACCCGCATGCAAAACAACCCGTGTAGGCGGTTTGGCAATCCTGAGGAATTTGGTGCCGCTTGCGCTTTCCTATGTTCTCGTCAGAGCGGTTATATGACGGGACAAAATATTCTGTTAGACGGTGGTGGTTTTAACAGCACGTTGTAAAACAGGGTGCGGTCAGCCGGCGGGCACGGCCGGGATTTCAAATCCATAATGGGTGAGGATATCCCGGTATTGCGCGCCGCGCATGAATTCTTTGAGTGCGATTGTGAATTGCCGCGCCAGGTCGGCGCTGTGATCCTTAGCCTTGGAAAATGCGATATAATCGGGCGCATAATCGATTTTTGGTTCAAGGAACCTGAGGTTGCCCGCGATTTTCATTTTGCGCGCCAGCGACAGCATGACGGGTTTATTGCCAACGGCTATATCAATCTTACCACGGATGAGGGTTGCCAGCAGGGTTCGGGTGGAATTCAGCTGCGTCTTGTTTAATTGATCATTTGCGCTGTAAGCCTCTCCGTGCCAATAGCCAGTCACATTACCAAATTGAGCGTCCTTGAGGTTATTCAGCTTGCCATCAAACTGAAGAGTGCTGTCCGTGGTGACCACCAGGGAACTGGACTCATAAAGATGGGGTATTTCCACATAGAGTGCATGTTCCGCGCGTTCGTCTGTTTTGAAATAAAGAATTACCATGTCGATCCGGCCTGTGGCCAAATTATGCTGGACCCGTTTCCAGGGAAATCGCTGAAACGTCAGGGTGTGTCCCAGCGCAGTGGCCAGATTTTGCGCAATCTCGGCAGCAGCACCCTTGAACATGCCTTCTTCTTCAAAATAGAAGGGGCTGTAATCAGTTTCGCTGACACCGACGACCAGCTCCTTGCCCCAGGTTGGTGTCATGGGCACCAACAGCAACAACAACAGATATAATGCCAGCAATCGCTTCATAGGGAACAGCCTTCCTAATCGGTCTGCCGGAACGGCAGTCAACTGCATTCATCAGGAAATTAGCATATTACTGGTTAATGCTTGGTTATCCGAGGGTATTTGCTTCAGCCTCCCGGTTCAATTTGTCAGCGTGGTGGAAAAACCGTGGCGTTCCAAAATCGCTTCATAACGGCCATCATCACGGATCTGTTTCAGTCCCCGGTTAAATTCGGACCGGATCTTTTCATGATCCCGGGTTTTTCGGGAAAGAGCCAAATGCAGGTCGGCCTTCAAGATCGCCTTGGGCAGAAAATCGATCATAGTGGCATAGTCTGGGGGGAACTGGGTTTTCAGGATATGGGTCGTGACCATACGGTCACCGACGAATAAATCCAGTTGCTGGCGCTCCAGTTCCTTGATGCCCTGTGAGAAGCCGCGCAATGGGCGAACTGTCAGACCTTCATCTTCCAACAAACCGATGATGCTGGCGCCGCGATGGGTGCCGATGCTGTATGGGCCAAGGTCGGAAAGATGGACATAATCTATCGGGCGGTCGCGCAGCTTGAACAGGACGGAAACCTCCTGGCCGACCGGATTGGTGAAAACCGCCCATTCTTCCCGTTCCGGGTTGCGGTTGGCCATGTAAAGGCCGTCCATTTTGCCGATCCGTGTCAATTCCACGGCCCGGGCCCAGGGCATGATGTGAAGCTCGGGCCGATAGCCCTGTTCATTCAGGACAAGTGATGCAACCTCCCATGCCCAGCCTTTTTCCGGCAATTCGGCACCAATGTAAGGGGCAAATTCCGCGGCCGTGATGCGCACAACCGTTCCTTCCGCTTGGGCAGGAAAAGCCGAACAGAGAAAACAAAGACAGAAGAGGATGATGCGCCTAATCATATACTCACCTAAATTTTCATAGGATTATATCGGATAAAGATTAAAGAAATGCGTGCATTCCAGTTTGAGCGCATCATCCCCTTTTTGTATCAGCGCAGACGCTTGCCGTGATCCGCATCAAACAGATAAAGCCTGTCCGGCCGGACGGTCAGCGAGATTTGCTGGCCGTTTTCTAGCGGGGGACTGTCGGGCAGGCGCACCACCACATCTTCGTCGACTCCGTGTAGACGGCCATGAACCAATGTTTCGGAGCCCAGCGGCTCAACGACATCAACCTCAAAGGCCAATCCTTGTTCATTCTCGGCGGCAAGGTCAAAATGTTCTGGCCGGATGCCAAGGGCGGCCTTGCCATTATGGGTGAGATGCCCAGGGCGCGGGAGACTTAACGCCTGGCCAAGGCTGATCTTGTCGCCGGAGAGGTCAGCAGGGATGAAATTCATGGAAGGCGAGCCAATGAAACCGGCCACAAACTGGCTGGCCGGATCATTATAGATTTCCATCGGTGTGCCGATCTGTTCCGCGACACCGCCATTCAGAACGATCAGGCGGTCGGCCATGGTCATGGCCTCAACCTGGTCATGGGTGACATAAAGACTGGTGACATTCAGGCGTTTTTGAAGCTTGCGGATCTCCAGGCGCATTTGCACACGCAGCTTGGCATCCAGGTTTGAAAGTGGCTCGTCGAACAGGAAGACCGCCGGCTCGCGCACGATGGCGCGGCCCATGGCAACGCGCTGGCGCTGGCCGCCGGAAAGCTGGCGCGGTTTGCGTTCCAGATATTCCTCCAACTGCAACAATTTGGCGGCTTCACGCACTCGCTTCTCTATCTCGCCGCGTGCGATCTTCTTGATCTTGAGCCCATAGGCCATGTTTTCAAACACCGACATATGCGGATAGAGCGCATAATTCTGGAATACCATGGCGATATCACGGTCTTTGGGTTCCAGGCGATTGACCAGTTTGCCCTTGATCAACATTTCGCCGCCGGTGATTTCCTCTAACCCGGCCACCATGCGCAAAAGCGTGGATTTGCCACAGCCGCTGGGGCCGACAATAACGATAAATTCACCATGCTCGATATTCATATCAATGCCATGGATGACCTGGGTCTCGCCATAGGCTTTGGTGACATTGGAAATCTGAACTTCAGCCATCTTATTTCTCCGTTTCCGTCAGGCCTTTGACGAACAGTTTTTGCATGCCCAGAACAACCAGCGCCGGCGGCAGCATGGCCATCAGGGCCGTCATCATAATGAGATGCCAGTCCGGCGCCTGTTCAGCGGCCTCCAGCATTTGGGTGATACCCATGACCACCGTGTACATGTCCCGGTCGGTTGTGATCAGCAGCGGCCAGAGATATTGGTTCCAGCCATAAATGAAGAGGATCACAAAGAGCGCCGCGATATTGGTGCGCGACATGGGCAGGAGGATGTCAAAGAAGAACCGCATGGGCGATGCGCCATCAATCCTGGCCGCTTCCAGCATTTCATCCGGGATGGTCAGGAAGGTCTGGCGGAACATGAAAGTTGCGGTTGCGGAGGCAATCAGAGGGACCGAGAGGCCCCAATAGCTGTCCAACAGCCCCAGATTGGCGACCACTTCAAAGGTTGGGATGATACGGACCTCGACCGGCAACATCAGGGTGATGAAGATCATCCAGAAAAAGAACATCCGGAAGCGGAATTTGAAATAGACGATCGCAAAGGCCGAAAGCAGCGAGATGGCGATCTTTCCGAATGCGATCATGATCGCCATGATCAGGGAATTGAACAACATCATGCCCACGGGTGGGCTGCCTGATCCCTCCAGCCCCTGAAACAGAACCAGTTTCAGGTTCGTGAAGAACTGGTCGCCAGGCAGCAGAGGCAGGGGCACCTGGGTCATGCGCACCGCTTCATGGCTGGATGCCACAAAAGTGATCCAAAGCGGGAACGCCACAACAGCAACCCCGAGAACCAGAACCAGATGGGAAAAGAACAGCGAGACAGGCCGGTTTTCAATCATGGATCAATACTCCACCTTCTTTTCCACATAGCGGAACTGAATAACCGTCAGGCCGATCACAATCCCCATCAAAATGACAGATTGTGCCGCCGACCCGCCAAGGTCCAGACCGACAAAACCGTCATTAAACACTTTGTAAACCAGGATTTCCGTCGCCTTGGCCGGGCCACCTTGGGTGACGGAATGGATGATGCCGAAGGTTTCAAAAAACGCATAAACCACATTGATCACCAACAGGAAGAATGTCGTGGGAGAGATCAGCGGCAGGATGATGGTCCAAAACCGTTTGGCGGGACCTGCACCATCAATGGCGGCGGCCTCGATCAGGGATTTCGGGATGGACTGCATGGCGGCCAGGAAGAACAGGAAATTATAGCTGATCTGCTTCCAGGCGGCGGCAACCACCACCAGGGTCATGGCTTCACCGCCATTGAGCTTATGGTTCCAGTCATACCCCAGGAAACCCAGCGCATAGGTCATGATGCCGAGGGTTGGGTCAAAGATGAAGACCCAGAGTGCCCCCGCGATGGCCGGTGCCACTGCATAGGGCCAGATCAAAAGGGTTTGATAGGCGGTTTTGCCTTTGATCACGCGATCTGCCATGGCGGCCATGACCAGGGAAAGTCCCATGGAAAGGCCTGCAACCAGCACGGAGAAGACAATGGTCTTCAAAAAAGAGTCTAAATAGTAGGGGTCTTCCGACAATTCGGCAAAATTCTCGAACCAGACGAATTCCGTGCTCATGCCGAAGGCGTCTTCAACCAGAAAGGACTGATAGACCGCCTGACCGGCCGGCCAGATGAAGAAAATCAGCGTCACGGCAATCTGTGGCGCCACCAGCAGGAAGGGCAAAAGAGAGCCCCGGTAATGTACCCGTTTCAGCATGGCAATCCTGCAATAGAAACTAAAGAATGGGAAAACGAAGAGAGGCCGGCCGCCCGGATGGATCGAGGCGACCGGCCCAGTTACTGGGAATTAGCGAGACTTACATGTTCGCTTTTTCAAATTTCCGCAGCAGCTTGTTACCACGCTCAACCGCTTCATCCATGGCGGCATCGGCAGATTTGGAACCGTTCCAGACGGCTTCCAGCTCTTCATTAATGATGTCGCGGATCTGGACGAAGTTGCCGTAGCGCAGACCGGAGGAGTTTTTGGTCGGTGCGTTCAGGCTCAGCTGTTTGATGGCGGTGTCGGTGCCCGGGTTGCTCTCGTAGAAACCCTGTTTCTGGGACAGTTCATGCGCGGCTTTGGTGATCGGCACATAACCGGTTTCCTGATGCCACCAGGCCTGGACTTCCGGGGAAGACAGGTAGGTCATGAATTTGGCCACACCTTTATAATCTTCCTGGTCATGGCCTTTGAGAGTCCACAAGGTGGCGCCGCCGATGATGGAGTTTTGCGGACCATCAACGACATCTTCGTAATAAGGCAGCATGGATTGGCCGAAGTTAAACTTCGCCTGTTCCTTGATGGAGCCGTAATAGGCAGAGCTGTTCATCCACATGGCGCATTCACCATTGGTGAATTTCGGCAGGGAGTCACCGCGTCGACCGGCATATTGGAACAGGCCTTCTTTCTGCCATGCGCCCAGGTTTGCGATATGACGCTTGACGGTGTCGTTGTTGAAGGTCAGCTCGGTGTCGAACCCGTCGAAACCATTGGATTTGGTGCCGGTCGGCATATTGTGCCAGGCGGTGAAGTTTTCAATCATCACCCAGGACTGCCAGCCAAAAGAAAAGCCGCATTTCTCGCCGCTGGCCAGAACCTTCTTGGATGCATCTTCCATTTCGGTCCAGGTGGTCGGAATCTTGGTGACGCCAGCCTTGTCCAGCATGTCTTTGTTATACCAAAGCACCGGGGTAGAGCTGTTGAACGGCATGGACAGCAATTTGCCATTTGAGGCGGTGTAATAGCTGATTACGGCCGGCAGATAGCTGTTTGAATCAAACGGCTCGCCCACATCATTCATCAGCTGTTCGATCGGGTAGACAGCGCCTTCAGCGGCCATCATGGTGGCGGTGCCGACTTCAAAAACCTGGACGATATGCGGCTGCTTCTTGGCACGGAAGGCAGCGACAGCGGCGGTCATCGTCTCGGAATAATTGCCTTTGTAGGCAGGAACGACTTCAAACTCATCCTGGCTGGCGTTGAAATCGGCGGCGATCTTATTCACCCGCTCACCATTGGCGCCACCCATGGCATGCCACCACTGAATTTCGGTTGCGGCCAGGGCCGCGGTGGAGGTCATGGTGACTGAAAGGCCAAGAGCCCCTGCGATCAATTTCGTTTTCATTTCTCTCTCCGTTATCGATAGTCTTGGTTTAACTTACTGAATTACCTGCTCTTTTGGCGGGTTTACCGATTGAATTTTTTATTGATTCCCCTCCCTCTTGTTCTGTTTGCGCGGTCAATAGCGCGTCTGCCATTTCGACAAAACCCAACCCGCTTTCGGCCTCGGTCACAAAGGCCGGATGATGGGACAGGCTGTTCCAATGAGGCCTGATGTTGGCCATGCCGACACTGTTTGGAAAAAACGCGAACATCGGTTCGTCATTGGGGGCATCACCCGCATAGAGAACCATCTCGTGCATGGCCTGTTCTTGCAGGCCAAACTTATCACCCAGTAATTTTCTGGCGGCTTTTGCCTTGTTGAAATCGCCGATCCAGGCATTGATGTGAATGGAGCTGGCCTTGGCATTGATGCCGGCGCGCCGGAAGGCACCCAAAGCAAAATCCACTTCTTCCTGGGGGGCGCGGCTGACATCCTGGTTATAATCGATCGCGACATCCGCCAGTCGGAAGGACTGGTCTTTGGCCAACTGCAGGGATGGGCATTGTGCGAGGATTTCGAAAGCGGTTTCCAGGATCTTGCCCTGGTTGGCGCTTTGCGTCTCTTCTTCCTGCCAGCGGTGGTAAATCAGACGGTTTCCGGCATCTTTGGTGATGTGAAAAGCACCATTCTCCCCAATCACCGCAGCCACCGGCCAGGTCCGCGCAATCTGATCGCACCAACCGGCACAGCCGCCGGTTACGGGGACAATCTGAATGCCAGCGCCATGGAGCCTGTGAAGGGCCTGAAAGGTTTCCGGCAGCAACTTGCCGCCGGTCGTGATCGTGTCATCGACATCGGTTAGCAGATAGCGGATTTTTCGGGCTGCCTCCGACGGCAGAGCAAGCGTGGTCACGATATGTCCTCCGCGCCGGTTTCTACGATGGCGAGACCGGGCCTGCGCAAGAGAGACAGGTCCTGTTCCCGCGGCAAATTATCGGTGTAGAAAGCATCGATCTGTTCAAAGCCACCAACCTTCACCATGGCGGGCCGTCCCCATTTGGTGCTGTCACATAGCAAGATCCGGTGGCGGGCATTTGCCAGGATGGATCGGGTGACATTGGCTTCCTCTTCCTGGAAATCCAGCATGCCGTAATCCGTTTCCAGGCCACCGGCGCCGATCAGGCCGATATCGACCCGGAAACGCTCGAAAAATTCTGTGGTTTCCTGTCCGACCAGATCCCGGTCGTTATGGCGCAAGCGTCCGCCGGAAACCTGGACATCAATGTCACTGTCCGCACAAAGAATGGCTGCAACATTCAAATTGTTGGTCTTGACCTTTAAGCCGGGTTTTCCCAGTAGTTCCTTGGCGACAAATTCCACGGTGGTGCCGATGCCCATAAAAAGAGAGGCGCCATCGGGAATATCCGCGACAGCCCGTTTGGCAATTACCTGTTTGGCATTGGCATTCAATGTTTGGCGGGCGAAAAAAGACAGGTTTTGTGAACTGGAAGACCGGCTTATACCGCCATGAACCCGCCGGGCCAGGCCATGCTCGCACAAACCGTTGATATCCTTGCGGATGGTTTGTGTGGAAACACGGTAATGGTCGGCAAGATTGTCGATTGCCAGGAAACCCTGGTCCCGGACCCAATTCAGTATGTCGTTTTGTCTGTCGTTCAATTGCATGGGAAAGACTCTGTTTGCTCAGGCCAGGGCAGGTGCACTGGCATGTGCCTGGCGGAATGCCAAAGGATCATCGGTGATCACGGCATCAATGCCCAAGTCCCAGAATTTGGAAACGGCCTCCGGGTCATTAGGGGTAAAGATATAAAGGGCGAGGCCGGCATCCTTAACCGCGGCCACATCGGCAGCATTCAGGCATTTATGGTCGGCATGGATGCTGTAGGCATTGATCTCCTGAGAGAGTTCCTGCCAGCCAGGTTCCAGGGCATGCATCAAAAGGCCGATACGCACATCAGGATCCATATCGCGGACCATGCGCAAGCCATCCCAATGAAAGCTTGAAATCAACAGCCGTTCCGGGTTGCTCCAGTTGTTCCGAAGACACTCCATCATACGGGGAACAAGGTCCGCGGCTTCATTTGCGTGGATCTTGAATTCGAGATTCACAGAAAGACCCAGGGCATCAACTTCCCGTAACGCAGGGGCCAGAAGGGGAAAGGTCTCACCGGTAAATTCCGGGCCAAACCAGCCGCCATTATCCAGTTTGGCTATGTCATTAAGCGTCATATCCGCTAATTGGCCGCTGCCGTTGCTGCATCGGTCGACGCTGGGATCATGGCAGATGATCAGTTGTTTATCGGCCAGAAGGGAAATATCGGTTTCGATCCATTTGATGCCGTTGGAAGCGGCCTGACGGAAGCTTGCCATGGTATTTTCCGGCGCGGTTGCCGCGCCGCCCCGATGCGCAATGATGCCTTCCTCAATGGCGGCCATGATCAAAATTCCCTTCCCATGATCGGCAAAACGATAAGTTTCAAATGAACTTTATAGGTTTCAAATTTGAAACTCAATAGTTTCGGTTTTATGTCTTTTTTTGCGACGATGTTGCTATTCAACTGAAGTATGAGTCGCAGTATTGCAGCGATTTATGACGAAATTGTTTCATGATGGTGAAGTTTCATATGAAAAGGTCAATTTCCGTATATTATCGAAAATGAAGCAGTTATACCTTTCAAGTGAAACTAACGCGGGAGGGTGGACTTGATGCGACTGGGACGGTTTTGGGTGGGTGGTTGGCTGTTTGGTGCCATTTTTTTGGTGATGGGAGTCGCCACCCCGCATGTAGGGGGGGCGGATGGCACTCATGTCTTTGATCTGCAGGGACATCGCGGGGCCCGTGGGCTTGTGCCGGAAAACAGCCTGCCCGGGTTTGAAAAAGCGCTCGCCATCGGGGTGGATACATTGGAAATGGATTTGGTCATGACAGCCGATGATGTGCTGGTGGTGCATCATGACCGTCGGCTGGACCCGGACCGGACTCGTTTAGCGGGCGAATGGCTGGCCGGTGAGGGGATGTTGATCCGGGATCTGACCCTGAATCAATTGGCTGCCTATGAAATCGGTTATCTCAGGCCCGGTAGCCGGGTTCGGGATCGTTTCCCAAATCAACAGGGTCTTGAGGCGGTCTCCATCCCCAGCTTGCAGCAAGTGATCAGCATGGCAGAAAAGAGAAGCCAGGGCCGTATCCGGTATAATATAGAGATCAAACATTCGCCTCTTTCTCCCACAGAGACGGTGAACCCCACGAAGGTGGTTCGTGCTCTGATACAGGTGATCCGATCTAATGCGCTTGAAGAACGCGCCGCCATTCAGTCCTTTGATTGGGGCGTGCTGGACCTGGTCGCCGAAAAAGCCCCGGACCTGTCACGGGTTTATCTCACGGCAGAGCGAAAATGGCTGGATAATCTGGGGCGCGGGCCGGACGGGACAAATGCCTGGCTTGGCGAGCGGGTGCCCGACTGGTCCCGCTCATCGGTGCCGCGGGCAATTCATGAACGTGGCGGTATGGTTTGGTCTCCCTTCCATGGGGACTTGACCGATGAGGCCTTGAAAGAAGCGCATCAATTAGGGCTTCTTGTGGTGGTTTGGACTGTGAATGATCCAGATGACATGCGTGATCTGGTCTTGCGTGGTGTGGACGGTATCATAACGGATTATCCGGACCGGCTGAGGGCTGTGCTGGCGGCGCAGTCCCGCACGCTGCCGCAGGCTTTTCCCTGAAGGCGGATTTGACAAGGCTGCCTCTATGCGCTGTTCCGGGAGGATGATAGCATGAATGGGCTTCTCTTTCTCAGGATGTGGAATGATGCCTTCATCGTCTTTTCATGTATTGGTGACGGGAATACGCTGGCGGGAGCGTAAATATCATTGGCTGCGTCTCATGACCCTCGGCTGTGGCCGGGTGACCTTTGAGACGGATGCCAAAACGGCGTTGCATTTCTTGCAGTCCCATGTGCTCTCGATGTTGATCGTGGATTTGGACCGTCCGGAGCTGGGTGGGGCGCTTCTCTTACGGGAATTGGCCGATAGGCCGCCGGAAAACGACCTGCCGATAATTATCGGCCTGGTGACGCCGGGGCGGTTTTCACACCAGGAACTACAGGAATTTCAACAGGTGGACCGATTTCTGGAAAAGCCGATTTGGTATGACAGCCTGAAAGGGGCGATGGAGGAATTGTTATCGCTCAAGCTCACCTACCGGGATATGCCGGCAACGCATTCCCTGCCGGACGATCAGGAATGATCGGGCCCCGTCGGACAGTTTCAGTTGGTGATGTCAAAATTTTTCAGAAATTCCGCCAGGGGATCCTTCTGGTCGCTCAGGCGGGGGCCTGGGATGACAGATCCGTCACCGGTCTGGTTGATGTAGCCGGACATCTCCAGTCTCAGAACAGCCTCTTCATATTCGATATTATCCAGATCGAAGCGCTGGATAACCTCAACCGGGTCGGTGCTACGTTCTTCATGGTCCCTGTTATGCAGGACCATCGCGGCAATTTTCACATCATTCAACAGCATCCCATGGAGATGCTGTAAATGATCAAAAAATGGCGACTCATGTATCAAGGCACCAATCTCACGATAGGTATGCGGCATGATTTCCATCCTTCACCCTGAGTTGTGCCTATCATATCACAAAAACGAATTTTTGTTATAGTACTAATTAATATCACGGATAGGTGAATCGCGCTATCGCAAGAAAAAGCGCCCGTTTTGTCGGGCGCTGAGGTCTCAAGGGGGATTTTGCTGGAGTAGGTTTTTCAAGCGGAATCGCGGTTCAGTTTTGCGCATATCCGATTGATTGCAGGCGTTCCTTGATTTCGTCCAAAATTGCCGGGTCATCTATAGTGGCGGGCATTTTCCAATCTGTGCCATCGGCAATGGCACGCATGGTGCCGCGCAAAATCTTGCCCGAACGGGTTTTCGGCAGGCGTTGAACGACGGTGGCTTTCTTGAAGGCGGCAACCGGACCGATCTGCTTGCGGACCAGGGCCACCACCTCTGAGATGATGTCCGCGTCATCTCGGGCTACACCGGATTTCAAGACCAAGAATCCCAGCGGCAGCTGGCCCTTGAGGCTGTCTGCGGCGCCAATCACCGCGCATTCAGCCACATCCGGATGGGAGGCCAGGACCTCTTCCATGGCGCCTGTGGACAGGCGATGGCCGGCAACATTGATGATGTCATCAGTGCGGGCCATGACAAAAACATAGCCGTTTTCATCCATGTAACCGGCATCCCCGGTTTGGTAGTAGCCCGGATATTCCGAAAGATAGGCGTCAATGAACCGTTGGTCCGCCTTCCAAAGGGTCGGCAGGCAGCCGGGCGGCAGCGGCAGCTTGACGCAAATCGCGCCCATCTCGCCGCGTTTTACTTCGTGGCCATCATGGTCGAGCACCTGGATCTCATAACCGGGAACCGCACGGGTGGGAGAGCCCGGAATGATGGGAAGTGGCTCGATGCCCATGCAGTTGGCAGCCATCGCCCAGCCGGTTTCGGTCTGCCACCAATGGTCGATGACCGGCACGCCCAGCTTTTCCTGCGCCCAGTTCAGGGTATCCGGATCGCATCGCTCTCCGGCCAGGAACAGGGTTTTAAAATGCGATAGATCATATTGCCCGATGAGCTTGCCGTCGGGGTCTTCCTTCTTTATGGCGCGGAAGGCGGTGGGGGCGGTGAACAGGGCTTTGACCTTATGCTCGGCGATCACCCGCCAGAATGTGCCCGCATCAGGCGTACCCACCGGCTTGCCTTCAAACAGCACCGTCGTGCAGCCATGCAACAGTGGTGCATAAACGATATAGGAGTGACCGACGACCCATCCGACGTCGCTTGCCGCCCAATAGACCTCTCCTGGCTCCATGTCGTAGACATGCTTCATCGACCATTTGAGGGCCACCATATGGCCGCCATTATCGCGCATGACTCCTTTAGGCTGGCCCGTGGTGCCGGAGGTGTAGAGGATATAGAGTGGGTCGGTGGCGGTAACGGATACGCATTCGGCCGGTTCAGCCTGTTCCATGCCGGCTTTCCAGTCATGGTCACGCCCGGCCGTAAGATCCCAGGCGGCCTGTTCCCGCTGGGTCACGACAATATTCTCAACAATACCGGGGGCCTCTTTTAGTGCATCTTCAATGAGAGGCTGGTAGGGAATGACGCGGCCGGGTTCAATGCCGCAAGATGCGGTCAGGATCAGCCGTGGGGTCGCATCCTTGATCCTTGTGGCCAGTTCATGCGCGGCAAACCCGCCGAACACAACAGAATGAATGGCACCAAGGCGCGCGCAGGCCAGCATGGCGACGGCGGCCTGTGGGATCATCGGCATATAGATCAGGACCCGGTCGCCTTTTTCGATACCCAGGGCGCGCATCATGCCGGCGCAATGGGCGACCTTATCCTTCAATTCCGAATAGCTGAGGGTTTTTTGTTGGTTGGTGATCGGGCTGTCATAGATCAGGGCGGCCTGGTCCCCGCGGCCCTGTTCCACATGCCGGTCGACAGCATTGTAGCAGGTGTTGCAGCGCGCTCCCTCGAACCAACGGTAAAAATGTGGCGCGCCGGAAGTATCCAGGACCTTGTTCCATGGGGCCTGCCAGTCGATTTCGTCCGCCGCTTCCGCCCAGAAGCCTTCGCGATCGCTTAAGCTGTGCTGATAAATTCTGTCCAACTGGTTCATGCCTGTCTCCCGGTTCGGTTGTCTCGGTTTTGGGATTTGGCCCTGGCCGGAAGGATTATGTGCCTTACCGATCCATTGTCCCTTCGTTCCTAACTTTTTCTTATAATCTTGCCGGAAAACAGGTTCCTAATGCAAGAAACATACGTTGGCGTATGGTGTTTTGAATTTTAATAGCCGAGCCTTCGGTCTGTTTCAAGATAAAAACATACGCATGCGTATGGAGGTTTTCGTAAGGTATTGAATAATATATTAATTTTGTTGCGATGCAGAGGGCTTGGATGAAAGGGATTGATGGCCTGTATTGCCAAGGATGATTCGGCCTCGCGGGCTATGTACGAAGCGGATGAAATTCAGTGCCTCTGGCCGAGCGGTATTATTCGGCTTCTCCGGCCCGAGCAGGAAATAGAGGGTGAGAATAACGGGATAGCTGTTATTGGCGATGCTGGCGGGGGTTGCTGCGATGCCATTAAGAGGGAGAGGATGTAATCCACGTTGTTCGCCTAAGATGGCCGAAAGGCTTATGGTGCCGATGGAACCGGGCAGGCGTTCCAGCCGGCTGGCCATATCCTGGTTGGACGTTGCGATGATGGTGCCGGGCCGATTGTAGGCATCTTTCATGGACAGCCACAATTCGGGATATTGGGATAGCAGCAGATCCGTCACGGGAGAGGATTGGTCGTGCATGATCAAGCTGATGGGGCCGCCACCGGGCCATTTGTTGAGCTGGCCACTATAGATCCGCTTGAGCAATGTAGGAGTAAGCTCGTGACCGGCCTGGTCTGAGCCTGTGGCAAAAACCAGGGCGGTCCTGGCGTATGGCAGGGAGAGAATGCCCGCTTTGCTTTCTTCATCCGTGGGCGGGCGGTCGCTGATGGCGATCTGGATGTCATCGGCCAGCAGGGCTTTCACGCATGATTCCAGGCTGGGTTTCGGTACAATTTTTATGACAGTGTCATTGGTGGCTGTGCTGTAGGCTTTTGCGAGCTGTCGCATGGTGCCTAGGTCCGCACCGGTGCCGCCAATCCTGAATGAGGCTTGACTGATTGTGATGAAAATCATCAACAGGAGAAAGGCCAAAATCCATGCTTGCAGAGAGGGGAGGCGCGAATGCGCCCGGAGATTTATTCCCTGCCGTTCGGTCATTCTCCCTGAAGATCCGGGTTTAATGAGAAGGTAGCCATTAGGCTGGTCTGGTCCAGGATGACCCCGTTCATGGCGGCTAGGGCTTCGGGGCCGCCAAATCTATCTGGAAGCTCCAGGCGGTCCACCGACAAGGCATAAAGCGTGAAGTGATAATGATGCATGATCTCATCATTCCAGGGCGGGCAGGGGCCGTCATAGCCGCCGTAATCACCAGCCATGTTGGCATCTCCGGCAAACCAGTCAGTATAGTTGTTCAGGCCTGCGCGGCCATGCAGAGTTCGGCCCAACGGTTTCCCCCGCGGTACAACACCGCTGGATGCTGATCCTTCGGTAATGCCGCCCAGATCAGGGGGGATATCGACTAAAACCCAATGGTAAAAATCCACCCGTGCCAGATCTTTTGAGACGGTGCGTCCTTCCTTATTCACATCATCTGGTCGGGAAGGAACATCCGGGTCATGGCAGACAAGGGCGAGCGACCGTGTTTCAACCGGTAGGTTGGCCCATTGAAAATCTGGATTGATATTCTCGCTCAGGGTTACATGGTTTTCCGGCGAGATACGGCAAAAGGCAAATCTCTCAGGCAAGCTCTGGTTATTGATGAAAGCAGTTGTTTGTAATCGCACTACAGTATTCCTTCCAACATCTTTATCCAGAACACGGCGTTTAATTTATAATAAAGTATTTTGTTTATTTTGCATAGTCTTAGGATTGAAATCTATTTACTTGCTCCGCTCTGTTTGTGGAGCAAGTGAGCTTTTAATATTCGATAGAAATATAATGGAGCGGAGCGGTCAGTCCGTTCATTTTACCACCGGCTGACGCAAAAAAATGACCGCGTGGTTGCTCTGGGGAGACACGCGGTCAGGTGCAGTTCAATCGGCGCGTGGTTGGGTGTTGTTGCGGAGGGCACCAAACCACGCCATAGCAAAACTAGAATTAGCCGTGGGATGTAACTATTCGATGACAGTTTCTTTATTTATGCATGACCGGCGGGGGGAGCCATGCATGTCTCACGGTATTTCGCACATCCGGACTTCCTGTATTTGATCCGGGTTCAGTTGCCAGAGGGAGCGCTGTACAAACTCGGGCGCTATGATGCGCTGGCCGATTAGAAGCATTGAGATTGTGCCAGCTTCGTTAACCAAGGGCATGAAGAGTCTTTTGGCCACTCGGGAAGCCCCCTGGTCGGGATGGCCGTATTCATGCTCCGCATAAAGCGCGTGAGGAGTTTCGGCAGCCTTTCGGAAGAGCGCAATTATGTGAGATCCGTAACTGCCGACCGGGGCACTCTCTTCCATGAAGGTGCCGGTCGGGTCCTGGCCAAAGGCTACTTTGGTGCCGACAAGCCTCACAAAGAAACGCTGATCCTGGCCGCGCATTTCGAGCAGCATGATATGCGGCAGCAATCTTGGGATATCGGCAGGATCAATGTCCGCGCGTGTGGGAAGGCTCTGGCCATCCCTCTTAGAAGACCAGTATGTATGCAGTCCTAAAAGGATCGGATCGTCAAAAGGCAGATCGAGCATGTTTTAATCTTCACGCCAGATGCTTGCTGTGGTCAATTAAAAAGAAGGAAGGTCGCGTCAGGCCCTATTGTCCGCCGACGTTGGACATTAGGGTTTTAAACCGCATGACGGCGGGATCTGTCTCATCAGCATAGGGAATTGTCTGCCCGACACCCCAGATTGGGCCGGGCCAGGCTTCATCAGCCTCAAAGCGCGCGATTATATGGATATGGAGTTGGGGCACCATATTGCCGAGGGCGGCCACATTCATCTTTTCCGCGGAAAAGGCAGTTTCCATTGCGGCGGAAACCTGGGTGATCTCCCGCAACAGTTGGAACTGATCTGTTTCTGGCAATTGGTGGATCTCTCGGATATCCGCTCGCCGGGGCACTAATACCAGCCAGGGAAAGCGGCTGTCATTCATGAGGAGCGCGCGGCAAAGCGGCAGGTCGCCGAGCAGAAAGGTATCGGCGTCCAGGCGGGGATGAAGCGAAAAACTCATAAAATTCAGATCCTGGAATTGGAAGAGGGCGGTCCATGAATTGGCCGCCCGCATCCTGCCCCTGTAAAAGGTCTCTATCAAGCTTTGACTTTGTTGTAGGGCAGTTTGGAGAGCAAGGACGCCATCATGCATGTGCCGGACAGCCCGGCAAATGCCAGCCCAGCCCCGACCGCAGCCGAAAGCCAATAAAAAGAAGGGGTGACGAAGCTGCCGAGCAAAACCCCCGCCAAAGTCAGGCTGCCCGCAATGATTTGCACCTGGCGCATGATGCTGATGGGGGCTGCCTTGTTTTCATTAACCGGCAGGCCGGCTTTTTGCCAGGCAGTTAAGCCACCCTCGATGCAGTTCGCTTCCACACCATGTTGGAGAAAGAACTGGCGTGCCTGCTCGCTGCGCATGCCCGACTGGCAAAGCAGGATAACTTTGCGACCCTGGATATCCGGCAAGCTCTGTGCCGTCAGCTGGGATAACGGTGCCTTGAGACTGCCGGGAATATGACTGCGGGCAAATTCATCCGGCTCGCGCACATCCAGGAAAATGCACTCCTGTGAAGAAAGCAGCGGGGCCGCCATTTCCGGAGACAGTTGGGACATTTCAGTTCCTCGACTAAATATAAGATTATTCTAATATAATGGAGTTGGCACAAAGGTCAAGAGGTCGGAGTGGGCTCAGAAAAGGGCTTAGCTCAGTTTCCGGAAGATCCAGTTGGCAAACAGGCCCGCAAGTACCGCGATCAGAATGGCGGCGATCCCGTATGAGGCGGGGTAAACATTGGCAAAGCGAAAAATTCGCGCGCCAAGGCCAAGTTTATTGATGAAAAGCGGGGTGGTCTGGGCGCTGACCACTTCACCATCTTTCACCAGAAGGGTTTCGATGATGTAGGTGCCGGTTGGAATGTTGGTGGGGAAAAACACTTCGGTCCTGAAAAGGTTTTTTCCGCGCCGTTCTATCAGGCCCGGCTCTTCACTATAGAGCTCCATCCGTTGCTTGTTACGGATCAAGGCCTCGCGGAACGGGCGAATCTGATAGTCTTCCAAGGGCGTTTCCTGATAATCCATTCTCAGATGGCGGACACCGACCTTATGGCGCCGTTTCATGGAAAGCGCCATGGCGTTCACCGCACCCTCCGTCTCCGCGATCTGGTAGAAGGAGGGTACATGTTCAAAGGTCACAGCCTGGGTATTCATCCAGATGCCGGCGACCCTGTCCTTCTTACGGACGACAACCTCTTCGGTGGGGCCGTGTGTGACCACGACAATATCACCATCCCCGTCAACAGCGCCGAACAGCAACAGCTCGGTCCCGGTAAAGCCGGTCGTGATGGCAACCATATGCTCGGACAAATCGGCAACCAGGCTTTCTGCACGGGCGCTCAGCGGCAAAAACAGCATCAGAGTGAGTGCGAGCAGGAACCGGTACATCAACATCCTTAATGCCCTCCGATCAGGCCGATGGAATAGATGTCCTCCGGCTCAATCAAAAGGTCGAACAATAGTTTGCCGCATACCAGCAGCACCATGGCGGCCAGCAGACCGCGCAGCTGTTCACCCCGTAATTTGGATCCCATCCGGGTGCCAATCTGCGCGCCGACCACGCCGCCGACTAACAAAAGTATGGCCAGGGCAATGTCAACGGTTTGGTTCAGATAGGCTTGGAAGAATGTGGCATTGGCTGTGACAAAAATGATCTGGAACAGGGATGTTCCCACCACAACAGATGTCGGCATGCCCAGCAGATAGATCATGGCGGGCACCATGACAAAACCGCCGCCAACCCCCATGATCGCACTCAACACACCGACCACGATACCGACCCCGATCGGCAGCAGGGCGCTGATATAAAGCTTGGACCGTCGGAACCGCACTTTGAAGGGCAATCCATGCAGCCAGTTATGCTGATTGCGTTTTGATGCGGTCAGAACGGCGCCGCTGCGGCTTTGGAACATGGCTTTGATGCTCTCGATCATCATCAGGGTGCCGATGATGCCCAAGAAGACGACATAAGAGAGCTTGATGACCAGGTCAATCTGGCCAAGGGTGCGCAGCCAGGCAAAGAGATAAACACCGGCAGTCGAACCGATCAGGCCGCCGATCAACAGGAAAATCCCCATTTTCACGTCAACATTGCCGCGCCGCCAATGGGCCAGCACGCCCGAAACCGAGGAGGCCACAATCTGATTGGCCTCGGTGCCGACGGCCACCGGTGCCGGGATGCCAAGGAAGAAGAGCAGGGGGGTCATCAAAAAGCCGCCACCGACACCGAAAATCCCCGATAGCATACCTACCCCGACGCCCAGTCCCAGGATAACGAAGATATTGACCGAGATTTCGGCAATCGGAAGATAGATGCTCATAATGATCCGGTTTTCATGTTGAGGCGCATCCGGGAAACAAAATTGCGGTTTGGCTGGTAAACATGATTGGATTCCAAGCCATTACATCGCAATGATTGGCTTTTTCAAACCCCACGTCAATAAAGCAGCTTGTCTTTTTCGCTGTCTTTCCAGAAAACGGGGGCACAATGTGCTTTGGTTGGTGGAGAATATCGTATGGCCGACGATTTTTTGGATGCATCGGGGCTGCTATGCCCATTGCCGGTTTTGAAGGCCCGGAAGAAGCTGAAAACAATGGCGGACGGAGATCTGTTGGAAGTTTATGCGACTGATCCCGGCGCGGAGAAGGACTTCCCGGCCTTTTGCCGGGCGCAGGGCCATCTGTTGGAAGAATGCCGCAAGGAAGGGGGGAAGCTGGTTTTCCGCATCCGCAAAGCGGCGGGCGGCGCATAGGCTTATTGTTCCTCACCACGATCATGATCATTGGAGAAACCTGTGGCGATGTCGGGTGAATAAATACCGGTTTTACCGGTGC
Source organism: Aestuariispira insulae (assembly GCF_003385955.1). Lineage (GTDB taxonomy): Bacteria > Pseudomonadota > Alphaproteobacteria > UBA8366 > Aestuariispiraceae > Aestuariispira > Aestuariispira insulae. The sequence goes on along the minus strand of NZ_QRDW01000001.1, from coordinate 674,479 downwards.
GGCCACGTACCTGGATATGACCGATTTCGCTGAAATTAAATTGCGTCGCACAGGATTGGACCGTGTTTTCTCCGACGAGGATGTAACTGCCGAATTCCTTGTTCATCCCTTCCAGGCGGGCGGCTACATTCACATCATCCCCATGCACGGTAAAGACCAGCCTGTCCTGAGCCCCGATTGCCCCGATCGCTATATCGCCGCTGTTGATGCCGCAACGGGTGCGCAACGCATATCCTGGGCCAAAAAGCCTGTTTTTGGTGGCTTCCTGAATTTCCAGGGCGGTTTGAACTGCATTTTGGGCATGTTTCTCATTGGCGGTGACCGCATTGAAGGTGATCAACATCAAATCGCCCTGATATTGGGTGATCACTCCGCCGTGGCGAGAGATAATTTCCGACATGGCATCGAAATAGTCGTTAAGCATATTGGAAAGCTCAATGGCGGAAACCTTTTCCGCCACGGTTGAAAAGCCCTCGATATCGGTGAACATCACTGTGCAGAATTTTTCCTCTGCATCGCCGCGCTTTATCTCTTCATCCGCATGGGTGATGCGGTCTGCGATTTCCGGCGAGACAAATCGTGACAGATCCTGTGCCGCCATGCTGTCAAATACGTTTCTTTCAAATACACGCTTTGCCCGCGCAACGGCGACTGCAAGAATGATGGTCACCATCAGGATCGAGATGATCTTGTCTATTTCGGCGCCGATCAGGATGGCATTTGAGGTCATGTATTTGATGTAGTCCCGGGTGATCACCATCATCCCGTTATCCATATAGATCACATAGCCGACCAGGGTGGCCCAGCCGATCGCCGCGGCGAAGCCGGCCAATAGGATATGGCGGGGGTCAAACCTCAGTGTGCGGAGGGCAATGAAGATGAAGACATAAACCATGGTCGGCGCTTTAAGATAAAAGGCCGGGGGCTGGTCATATTGGATATGGAAACTCCAGATCAACACCATCAACAAGCTCATGTCCATGGCAAGTGAGATCCGCAACAGCCATTCAGGCAGGCGACCGCGGCTGGCGATGATCAGCCTGACCATGGTGAATGCAAGATAGATGCTCAGAATCCAGGGAACCGGATGAAGCTCCATCTGGGCAGGCGGTTTAGGAGCGATCGCATAAAGAAGGCCGAAAAAACTGACCAAGAGCAGCTGAAACCAGCTGATCAGGCGTTCACTTTGTGCCTGCTGGTCCGCAATGGATTGATAAACCCGGCTGGGCAGGTGGGACGGAGCTTTCCTGCCGAAGAGATATTCAGCCAGATCCTTTTGCATCATTGTAATATGCGCCTTTGGTGGATGTGGTTTGGTTGCCGTTTGATTGTCTGCTGCATAACCCAGCCAAGATAAAGGATTTTCTGCGCTTTATATAAATCAACAGAGCGTGAGAAAGCTGTTACGGGGGACGGCCTTGGAAGGAGGCGCCTGAATAAAAACGCTAGCTTCATAATTTTTACGCGAATAATTAACCATATTTAAACTGTCAGTTGATATGTTTTAATCTCGGAAATGGGGCTGGATTAATTTTGTATTCCGGGGGGTGAGATGCATATCCAGGATTATGATCTACAGGTTATTGACCATGTCCGGGACGGCGAGACGGCGGAGCTTCTCTCGGCGCTCAGCCGGCATTTGCTGGAATGGTGGACGGGATTCAAGGGCGGTAAACCGGGCTATCGTGATTTTGACATCGCCGATCATTTGTCGCTGGCCGACAATATTTTTTTGGTTCAGGTTTGCAGCCCGACACGATTTGAGATCCGGCTTTGCGGTGAAGCGGTTTCGGAAGTGATCGGAACAAATAACATGGGGCGCGTGATCAGCACCATGGGACCGCAAAATGACTCGGACGGCCGGGAATATGTGCGTCTGGCGCACTATTATCAGACCATCGTTGAAACGGGGCGCTGTCATATCTGCCTGGGGCAGCTTGTGAATCGTTATGATTTGGTCAAACGGTTTGAATCCGTTGATTGCCCCCTTTTTGCCAGGGATGGAACTGTCAGCCACATTATCGGTGTTTTGGTGCCCATTCCTGTTGTGCCGCCCAAGCGCCATTTGGTCATGGACCAGCATGTTTTATAATGTCGGGCCTGCGGGGAATGGCTTTTTGCCTAGGGCTTCATCAACAGGTTAACCCGCATGGGCTGGGCAAAGGCGTAATCGCCATTATGCGTCTCACGGGCAAACTGATGAAAACGGGCCTTCAGAAACGGGCGTTTTTGCTCGAAAATAGCGGCCCTGGCGGGATCGATCCGGATCACTTCCGCTTCCAGGCTTTCAAGGTCCGGATATTTATCTTCGGTTTGATGGATGATTTCCTGGCGGGCACGCAACCCGGTGGTGGCCGCGTCCCGAATCACGTCATAGGCGGCGGCCCGTATTTCCGTTTCATCATCGATCGGCTGGAACATTTCGAAGCTGGGGCCACTGGCAAGGGGTTCCGAAATATACAGCAGTCCGCCAGGACGCAGGGCAATAGCAGCATCCATCAGCGCCTTCATCTGGGAGCCGACCGGCACGTGATGCAGGGATGAAAAAAATGTAATGAGATCGACCGAAGCGGGCGCAGCCGGCAGGTTTTCGCCGGTACCACCTACATAGCGCTCTTCGGCGACCGGGGGATGGCGGCCTGCCGCGGCCAATTGTTCTGCATTGCATTCTATGCCCGTCACATCGGCCCCTTCAGACGCCATGAACCGGGTGAAACGCCCGTCGCCGCAGCCAACATCAATGACCCGCAAACCGGCAAGCTCGACTGTGCTGGCCAGCATGTCCTCACAGCTGGCGATGATAGGGCCGGTCATGATGTGATCCTCGTTTGACTTGAAACAACAGGCGGATTTTTCCTTTTTTTGATAGCCTAATGCTGGGAGCTGGTTAGAATCAAATCATGAGATAGTTCTTATTTTTCCGCCAGGACCTGTGGTTTTTGCATGGGTTCTGGCGATAATGATGCAGTCCCTGCATGGCTGGCTCGGTTTGGTCGATTTCCAGCATGCCCTGGTCGTTTTCCGTCATTGTGCTCCGATCGTGACAACCGTATATGAGCGACAGAAACTCTCGGCAAGCCGGGTGACGACATGATGCGCGGGATGCGCCTGTAAGAAGGAATTGGAAAGATGGTTAAGCGGCTGATCAATGCGCTGGGGCGCAAAAAGGCACTGACCCTTCGCGACTATCGTGAAACCCGTACCAGCCGTGAGATTGAAGATCTCTTGAAGCGTGCGGCCTTCGACATTCCGACCGACCGGGTTTGAGTGAGATAGGACGGCATCCGCCGGAAAAAGAAAAAGCCCTGCAGGATTTGCAGGGCTTTTTCTTTTTCCAAATAGGCAACTGGCCTCAATCCTGTGGCACTGTGCTGCGCTTGAAGACCTCTGTTACCGATACCGCCAGATGGTCCTCAACGACGACCACATCACCTTTGGCAATCGGCCGCCCTGCCACACGCAGTTCAACCGCATCACCCACGCGCCGGTTCAATTCGATGACCGCACCACGGCCGATTTTCAACAGGTTTGAAACCTTCATATCGGCAACACCCAAGACGGCAGTAATATCGACACCGATATTTTCAACGGCACTCACCGCGAGAGAAAGCCGGACATCGTCGCCACCGCCGCCACCACCGCCTGCATCGCCACCGCCAGCGCGTTCAGCTTGCTCGGCAGCAATGGCGGCCATCATATCATTTTCGTCGAATTCGTCGCCGTCATCCCCGCCGTCAGCGCCCCGTTCGGCCTGTTCGGCTTCAATGGCGGCCATCATATCATTCTCGTCGAACTCTTCATCGTCACCGCCGGCGGCCGCTTTCTCCGCCTGTTCGGCTTCGATGGCTGCCATCATGTCATTTTCATCAAAGTCGTCATCGTCAATCATGGCAAGGTCCAACTGAAAATACTGTTATTGAATCAACCCATTGTGACCGTGATTCCGGCAACTGTCCAATGGTTTGCCCTGTCTGGGCGTACGAGTCCGATGATGCAGATTATGGGCCAATTGGGCATTTTTGTGATTTGGGCGTCTCTGGATTGCCGTGGTGGAGCCTGCCCGCTACTCTTGGATTACAGAATTGAAACAGGGGCACGGGAATTGTCAAAAACCTTGGCAAAAGAACAAAAGCGATTTCGCCTGACAGAAAATGTCTTAGGCGGATTGGCGGGCCTTGTGATGATGGCTGCTGGTGCGCTGGCTGATGATCTGGCTGGTTTGATTGAACGGGCTGAAGGGGGGGATGCCGCGGCCCAGGTGGAGCTGGGCCTCGTCTACGAAGCTGGCGAACAAGTTCAACAAGATGACAAATCGGCTTTTATGTGGATCGAGCGGGCGGCAAAGGCCGGCAATGCCGAGGGACAGTTTTATCTGGGCTGGCTCTATGCCAACGGATATGGCGTGGAGACAGATAAGCTGAATGCCTTCCTTTGGTTTGAGAGGGCTGCCCGGCAGGGGCATGTGGATGCCAAAGACCAGCGTAAACTGGTTTTACCCGACCTTACACCCGCGCAATTGTCGGAAGCGAGAGCTCTTCTTGGCAATGTGGATACCAGCGATCTTGACCGTAAAAAGGCGGAAGAGGAAGAAATCGCCAAGGTAGGGGCGGAAATTGGATGGGATTATGCGGATTTACGCCGGGCCTATAACCAGCGGCGCTATGATGTGGTGCCTGTGCTGACCCGCCTGGCGCGCAATGGGGTGGGCGAGGCGCAAAATCTTGTCGGCTATCATCTCAAGCGGCTGGCCCAGGTCAATCCAGAGGATGAAACGCTTTCACGCGAAGCCTTTCGTTGGTTTCTGGAGGCAGCCCGCCAGGGCTATCCGGCGGCGCAATATAATCTGGGGCTCTGTTATCTTGAAGGGGTTGGCATCGACCGCAATGCCGCCAATGCCAATCGCTGGTTTACGATGGCCCGCAATAACCTTGCCCGGGAAAAACTGCCCAGTTATCAGGAGGCGACAGAAGAGTTTCGGGAGGCGTCGGAATATGCTGACCGTTATAAGGCGGCGATGCAGGGCTATGCCTCTGCCAGCCGGGAGTTGCGGGAGTTGGTGGAGCTGGGATTGCAGGAATCAAAAGCCCGCCGAAGCATTGAATAGCGTTGCGGCGGGCATTTGAAGGTCGGTATTAGCGTGCAACCCGATCAGGCAGCGAGCGAGGAATCATTCCAGGCGCTGGTCTGTTTACAGTTGGAGCATACGCGTTCGCCCGGCCAGGAGCTTTTGAATTCATTCCGGCACATCAGGCATTTACGCGGCTTACTTTCGTAATTGCGATCGGATTGCGGCTTTTTATTCTTTTCGGAATCGCTCACGATAATCCCTTTCTTATTGTCATAAACCCGTAACGTTTCTGCTGCTGAAATAGCCTAACTAGATTCAAAAGAAACGAGCCTATTTCGCAAATCGGGCTTGCAAAAATTGCATAGCTGACATTGCAGAATATGACGGGCACTAACTGGCACCTAAAAAATATATAGTGTCTGCTATGACTGGTTTAAATGGCGCGAACCATCCAATGCCATCATGCCGCGGCAAAATACCGCAACCGGTTCATGTATCACAGGATCAGGTAAACGGCATTGCGCCGCCTCTTCCCTTGAACCCCCCATAGCATGGGCCTTGCGACCCGGACACCTAGTGGGCTTATAAGCCATATCTGATTTAAAAATTCAAGAAAAAACGCCGCTGGTTGTCGTGAATGCGACCAACTGGCATTTGTCTGAGGAGAGCTTAGTCGGGGCGGAATGAAACCGATCGGCCAGGGGCCTAAGCGTCCAGATGGGGAGGAATTTCTGCTGCCGACTAACCGGAGTACCAATCCTGACCGGCCTTCCGCCGCCGCCAAGCAAAGCCAGCAGCCGTCAGGCCAATAGCGATAAGTCCCAGGGCATTTGGGCTAGGAACATCATGGCTGGTTTTTGTGAATTCGGTGATGTAACCGAACAGCCCGCCGGAAAACATGCCTCCATCAGGCGAAATTTGATGATCAAAAAACAGTTCCAAGCTGGCGGCCACCCAGTCTTCCAGCACGATATCCAGAGCCTGTTCGAGGGAATCATCGCTTAAAGGCAGTGCGGGAGAGCCATATGAATCAGCATAAAATGCCAGCAGCCCCCCATGTTTTATGCCCCTATCGTTTGGGGAGGCAGGGATGCTGGGCTGCAAGTTGAAGTAGATACCTTGGAAGATATTTGAAAAATCCTGCGTCAGCGGATGTTTAGCGTAGATTTCGATAGAAAACTCGCTTGAGCTGGTACCAATATATTCCTGATGAAATTGATGGGTTCCATTGACCCTGTAGACGCCGGAATCAGGTGTCATATCATTTAGGTCTGATACATCTTCCGTCTCAAACGAAAGGGTGCCCGAAAACGGATCGCCAACCCGGATAAGGCTGGCTGAAGAATGATAGCCGATGATGCCTTGGCTATCGATATTCCCTTTGTAGGTATAGGTTACGCTTGCCGCTTGTGCGAACTGGGTTATCCCCAGGCACATGGCCAGCGCAGACATCCATTGGATGCCTTTCAATAAGGTCTTCATAATCTGGATCCCCCCGAATCAAAGAATGGCTAGTCATGAGATTTCTATTGATTGCAGGGAGATTCTATTCCTGCCTGCCCTGTTCAGCAATATTCAATTTTAGGGGAATTTTGTTAAAATTTTTATTGAGCGTAGCGAGGGAATGCCGGCCTGATAGAAAATGCGGCCCAGAATGGACCGCATTTTTCTGTTTCGGGATAAGGGTATGTTGGCCGTGAATCAAAGGCGGGGCGCTTTTTTCTTCTGTCCAATGTTTGCTTCCGTTAAGCAGCCTGTTTTTTCCGGCGTGTGATACCCAGACCAGCCAGGCCGAACAGCATCAATGCCAGTGTGGCCGGGGCGTTTACATCGCCGATATCGCCCTCTTTCGTCCAGGAGGTGAAGGAGGCATAGATGCCGCCAAGGCGCTCTCCCCAGGGAAAACCGTCGCTGAAATCCATGTTGATGAAGGCTTTTTCCCAATCGTCCATTGCGATATCGAGGAGATTGTCGAATGAATCATTGGGCAGCACATTGCCTGCCTCCGATATAAAGCCGATGAACCCACTGACATGGACGTCCTTGCCTTCCAGCTGATTCGGGCTGGTTGACTGGAAATTCATGGAAATGAATTGTCGCGTGATCGTGGAAATCGGATGGCGGTACATAATTCCGGGTCCTATATCGTCCGCGTTGTAATTTCCTGAATTATGGGACATGTCCATCTGTCCATCGACCAGATACAAACCTGAATCTGGGTTGCTGGGTGATTGGTCAAAGACATTGTCCGTGGAGAAGGAAATGGTACCGCTCACCGTGTCGCCAAGCGCGAAATTCCGGTCCATGATGGTGCTGGGATCGTAGGAATAATCATCGATCCGGTCGATAACACCTTCAAAATGGTAAGTGATGATCGCGGCTTGTGCGTTGCCGGCAAGGCCAAAGCAGACCGCCAATGCGGATATCCAGCGGATGCCCTTGAATTTATTCATTTGATTGCTCCCCCAATTCTAGAGATTGTATTGGTAATTCTTTACCTATGGATGCAGCCTATCCGGCAAATTCCATCACCACAAGCGACAATTTTAGTTAAATTGCGTGTAAGATGTGGCTGTCCGTATCCAACAGAAATCCAAACGCGCTTCAATGGAAAAAGGCCCCGGATCGGGGCCTTTGATTTCAACGGATTTATGACTGTATTGTCATTCCTGGCGCGCCTTTGACCGGGCGGCGACAGGTTTATGCTTGGCGATCTCTTCTTCGCTCAATCCGACCAGTTCATGGGGGAAGACCAGCCATTCTTCGGTCTCATGGATGAAATAGTCAGGCGTGCAGTCAACCTTGCGCCGGGAGGGTTTGTAATAGACCGTTGCGATCTTGATGGTTTCCGGGGCGTTGCGGCGCGATTCCTTGTGGATTTTGTCAATCACCGCCTGCACGCTGCGGCCGGAATCAAACACATCATCAATGATCAGCAGGGAATCCTCCGCATTCACATTGTCGATGATGTAATGCAGCCCGTGAACGCGCACTTCATCGCGCTGATTGTCGATGCCGTCATAGGAAGAGGTGCGGATGGCGATATGGTCCGCGGTGACGCCTAGATGCTCCAGAGCCTCCTGGACCGCGATGCCGACCGGGGTGCCGCCGCGCCAGACACCAACAATATAATTAGGACGGAAACCGTCCTCGAAAATCTGCCGTGCGAGGCGGAAGGAATCATCCAGCAGTTCCTGGGCGGTGATAAAGTTCTTTTCTACCATGGAGGCACCATTTCTTCTTATTGCTCATGTTGGCGCTGTATATACAGCAAACGCCCGGAATTGGGAGGCGCAATTTCATCCATTATCCCCGAAACGGGCCAAGGGGTGAGAATTTTCTTCATATTCGTCTTTTAGTGGCCGCGAATCTGCGTCAGAAATTGGGGATGATAATGGCTGGCCGGGAGTGAATTGGGCATGTTAAGCGCACAAAGGGTGACAAGAGGACTGGCTTTGGCTGGGATGATCGGCCTTGGGGCCTGCTCGCCGACCTATCAGGAAGTTGTAACCCCATCCGCGCCTGCAATCGCACAGGATGCTGCCGAGGCTTTTGCCCAGCAGGGGCTGGATGGTGCACAGGCGGGATACTTACTGATTGACCAGGATAGCGGCGAGATCCTTTCCGCCTTTCACGCGGACAAGGCCCTGATCCCGGCATCCACCGCGAAGCTGCTCACGGCCGTTGCGGCGTTGGAAGTGCTTGGGCCCGGGCACCGGTTTGTCACCAAGCTTTGTCAGGCCGGCGACCACCTCTATCTTGTCGGTGGCGGGGATCCTGATCTTGATATTGGGGATCTGGCAGAAATGGCGGATGACGCGGCCGGTTTCCTGGCCAGCGTGGAGATGCCTGCTTCCTTCATCATTGATGACAGCTTGGCTCCCCGGGAATATGTCAGCGCGGACCAGCCTAAAAGCGCCTATTATAATCCGGAGGTCGGTGCGCTCACCATTCGCGATGCGCTCGTCTATATCCATTGGCAGCCGGAGGGCGGTAATGCTGTTTCCCTCTATCAATCCCCCGATACCGGTTTAACCGAGGTGCCCACCGACTGGCTATTGGAACTGCCGTCGGGTTCGAAAGGCGATGCCCGCTATCCCGTCAAAGATCCAGGACTTCATGCCGGGGCGGTTTTTCAGCAATTGGCGGTCGCCCAGGGGCTAGAGCTGCCGGAACCCGTGCGCGGCAATGCGCCAGATAAAGAATGTCAGGAAATTGCCCGCCATGAAAGCGCACCAATGATCGATTTGGTGGAAAACATGCTGGAAACCAGCAGCAATATCCAGGCGGAATTGATCGGCCTTGCTGTCAGCCGTGCATTGGGCGATCAGCCTGCAAACCTGGCCCAGTCTTCCGCACGGCTGCGGGATTGGTGGGCGCAGAAAGTTTCTGGCATGGATTGGTCCGGGATGGCCCTGAATAATCATTCTGGTTTGGATAGCGAAGGACGCATGACCGCCCGTCAGATGTTGGCGGTTTTGGAATATGTTGCGCGGAAACCCGCCCTGAAGCGGGCATTTTTTCCAAGGCTTGCGGTTTCCGGGTGGAAAGGCTGGCTTAAGGACCGGTTGGACCGTCCCGAAACGGCGCTTCGTGTCTGGGCGAAGACGGGGACCATGAATTATGGTGTTGCTTTGGCAGGCCGGTTTTTTGGTCAATCCGAGCGGCCGGTTCTCTTCGCGGTTTTCGTCAGTGATCTGGAAGAGCGTTCCGTAGCCGATGTTGGCGGGCAGAATGCCGTACCGGCGGGACAGTGGAACCAAAAAGCCAAGGCGTCGATTGACAGCCTGATGCGGTCCTGGTTGCAGAATTACTGAATTTTTGTATTTGGTTATAATTTAAATTAAACACCATTTAAAAAATGTGATATTGCCTTGCCGGTTCGCGGTACGATGGGTTAGATACCGCTACCGCACGGGTTGGGGGTGTCGGAAAAATTGACAGCAGCTATTCTTGCGGTTGTTGGGTTTTATACCAAATTGTTGAAAAACCGAGTTCCTCTTGGGTTGGCACATTGTTTGCGGTTAGATTGCCAATTAATTGTTTGAGGGGGGCACGAGTGTCACCCCAGGGGTTCACATGGCAGGCAAAATGACGAAATACGGAATTGCGGCAGCGGCATGTTTTGCCGGCATGGTCGGCAGTGCGAATGCCGCTGTGATTTTCTCCGACAGTTTTGAGGGCACTGCCAATACCCGCAGCTGGCAGGTTTACCAAGATTTTGGCGATTGGCATGCGTCCAGCGGTAAGGGGATTGAAGTCCAGACCAACCGCACGCTCAGCTGGATTGATGCCCAAGACGGCAATCAATATATCGAGTTGGACAGCGACAGAAAATATGGCGGGAAGGGCCGGGGCCATAGTTCCAACAGCGCGATGACCCGGGTCATGGCCCTGGTGGCAGGCACCTATAGCCTGGAATATTATTATGCACCGCGCACCGGCCGCAAGAATGACAATCTGATCAATGTCTATCTGGATGGTGCGTCAGACGGGCTGATGAGCAATATGATCGGTTCTTCCGATGGGCAACGCACCCGCAATACCGACTGGATCCTTCAAACCATCACGTTTGAAGTGGATGGGACCGATAACGATTATGCGCTGACCTTTGCCGCTGGCGGCAAGGCCAATACCCTGGGCGGTTTCCTGGATAATGTGACCCTGACCCGGATCGATGTTCCGGCTCCGGCGGCTCTGGGGCTTCTGGCCTTCGGGCTGGGCGGCCTGGCGATTGCGCGCCGTCGCAGGAAAGCGACCTGATCGGATTTTACCGGTTTGAATTGGCAAGGCCCGCAGTTTTCTGCGGGCTTTTCTTTTTTTTGGCGTTTTCGATGGAATGCTCTGATCAGCGTTGCCTGTTCCGCAGATGACAGGCGGATTAGTTGTAGGCCAGGACCCAGGAATCAATGGCGGTTAGGAAGGCGGCACCCGCGCCGGCGGCGATCATGGAATAGCCCGCGCCGGACAATAGCTGGCGAGCGGTTGCGCTGAACGGTTGGGTGCTTGTTTTTGGGGTTTTCTGTTTGTCGTCTGACATAGCAAAAGGTGATGGGGGCAGTGAGTGCGGAAGGATCTGCTCCTTACCCTGCTTCGGCGGCCCGGTAAAGATAGTGATGTATCAAAAATTGCCTCGGTTCCGTTTACGCGTCGGCAGCCTTTCGGATAAGCTGGCCGAACTTGGGGCTAGTTTTCTGGAGATTAACCTGAATGACCATCCAGGCCGGTCAGTCGTTATTCCGTTCCTTGAAGGCGCTGCTGGCGGGCATCGATCATCCGGTGTTACAGCAATTCATGCAGAGCTGGCCGGAAGAGCGGCCAATGGTCCGGGAGTTGGCGACGCGCCCGCTGCCGGTCCTTTCCTGGCTGGAGGAGGCCCGGCGCAATGCCGCGCCCGAAGCCAGCCCGGTGGTGCAGTTCCTGTGCAATCATGCCGACGAGCTTTTCTGGAGCCAGACATACAGCATCGCTGATTTTGGCGAGCAGTTTCTGGACCGCTATGCCTGGTGCGAAATCGTCGGGCAGCGCGGGGTGGTGGAGAGCGATCAGATAGCCTGCGGTTTCCTGATGTTGGGGCCGGACACGGAATATCCGCGTCATTGGCATGCAGCTGAAGAGATATTCATCCCCCTCTCGGCGCCGTCCCATTGGGTCCGGATCGAAGAGGGGGACTGGACACGGCTCAAAGCCATGGATATCGCGCATTTCACCGCCAATCAGCCCCATGGTTTACGGACCGGAAACGGTCCTCTGGTGGCGGTCTATTTTTGGCGCGGCGGGGATCTGGTGCAAAAGGCGCGTATCTGACCAAGCCTTTTTGGCAAAGCAAAAAGCCCCCCGCTGATGCGGGGGGCTTTTCCTAAAGGGAGCTCTGTTGGTTCAGACCGGAACTGGGGCGTTAGCCGCGGTGGCGGGCGCGCAGTCCGGCCACTCCCGCCAAACCGATCAGCAATAGCCCAAGGGTTGCGGGGGCCGGTACGTCCGTTCCCGCTGTGACGGTGAGTGTCATTTTATTTTCTTCCCAGCCATTCCCATAGCCGATCTTGTTGAATTCCAGCCATGCACCAGGGCTTTCATATACATCCGGAGCGACAGAGCCGTTTTTCGGTGTCAGAGTGACGAACAAGAAACTGTAGCTTTCGCCCGGTGCCAGGATGATCTTTTCGATATCCTGCCACATTGTGCCATGATCCCAGCTGTAGTCGGCATCCTCGACCAGCGAGCCGAGATAGATGTTGACCGCGGAAATGGTGTTGCCGATCAGGCTCCCGGTGGAGCTGGCGTCATTGCTGAGCGTCGCCCAGAATTCGACTGTGTCGGTGGTGCTGACCGTCTGCGCCGGATTATCGATACTGAAGTCGACAATCAAAGCTGCCTGGGCCGGTGAGGCTAGGGCGATGCCACCAAGGGCGAGACCGGCCAACAGGGTGATTTTCTGAGCAATTTTCTTCATCGGACCCCTCCAATTTGAAGATGAATTTTTTTATCCCCGGAGGCGGGATGCGCCTCGGGGAAATAATGGCTTAATGGATGCGGTCAGGCGCGGCGGCGGCCAAAGCCGACCATGACAAGGCCTAGCGCGATCAGGCCCAGCATGCCCGGCGCCGGAACATCGCTGCTGTCCACAACGGTCACGGTGAAGATATTCTCCATCCAGCCGCCATACAAAACGCCGTTAACGGTGATGTCACCACCGTTGCTGCTATAGGTGCCGGGCGCGACCGGGCCGCTTACCGGATTGAGGTAGCCAAACAGGAACCGAATGCTCTCACCCGGTGTCAGGACGAGGTCGAGAAACGATTCAACCGTGCTGATCGGGGTATTCCATTCATAACCGGCGCCAACCTGAACCAGATCGCCCCAGTAAATGCTAAGGCCGATCGGCTGGCCGTCACTGAGGAAGGTTTGGTCGGATGTGCTGCTGTTGCTGAATGTCGCCCACATTTCGATCGTGTCATTAGGCCCGGCGATCTGGTTCGGATCTTCAAATTTGAAATCAAGGATCAAAGTCGCCTGGGCCGTCTCGGCCAGGCTGATTCCGCCCAGCGCGAAGCCGGCGAGCATAGCAAAAACTTTCATGAAATTTTTCATGATATTCCCCCCACGAATTGTAAGTCTCAATTAGGACACAAGAGCTGACCCATACGCAAAATTTGTATCATATACGGAAAGGCACTGTTTGCTTGGGATGGGACGGGAGAGTGTGTGGAGCGCGATTGAGAGTTGTCAAAAATATCGACAGTTTGCCCAACAAAACGATAAGCGGCGCCTTGTAACTGCGATTTTCCCTTTGGGTGTTTGGAGGTTATGTTTGGCATTGTAGTGGTCGGGAGTTATCGATCCGGTGCCCAGAGTTGAATGAGGCTGGTCCCAACATGGTCCTTTTGCGCTTCAAATTCTGCTGTGATGGCATTGCGTTCTTCATCCTCTATTCGAATGGTGGGATTGTCGACGAAATGGGATTGGATGAAACCGATACGTTGGCAGGTTGGTGGATGTGTTGCATCCAGACGGGCGTCTTCCTTTTGTGACAAGCGGGAAAGGCGATCCAGCTCACAGGCAGGAAGATTCTGAAGATGGGAAAGCGAGCGTTTCAGGATTTCCCGTCCCGATTGCCGGGTGCTTACGATATTCTTTGAAGCGAAATGATGAAATTGGTCAGATAGGGCCAGTTTCGAAAGGCTGGTTTTCATGGCTTGGGTGCCTGACGCAGATGTCGCCAGGTAGTCAGCGAGAAATTCGGCGCGTTGGCTGTCCCGCCAGAGCAAGATTAACATGAGCCATAAAAGCGGAAGCACGAGCCAGGAAAGTCCCCACAGAAAGTAATGGGTCACCATTTCGAAAATGGTCGCATCGGGATCATATGGCTGACGCAGGTAGTCGAGAAGGGCAGCAAGTGCCAAAAGGGCTGAGTGCATAAAGAAGCCGCGCGTTGCATCGCCGTTGGCACCGTGGGAAAACTCATGTGCAAGGACGGCAACACGTTCTTCCCAATCCAAGACTTCCCACAAAGGCAGACCGATCCACAAAACAGTTTTCCGTGGAAAACCAACCTGGCCAAAAGCTGCGTTAAAATCTTCGTCGACAATGATGAGATCTGGTCTGGGGCTACCAACTTGATCAGCGATCCGATCACAAAGACTGAATAGGCTGGGGGCTTGATGTCGCGACAGGCCATTTTCGGGCGCTTTTCCAAAGCGGGGGCGCATGAGAAAGAAAAGAACTAGGCAGGTGAGGCCCAACAATATCTGGGGAATTGACGGCCAGCCAAATATTAAAAAATAACCACCAGCAAGGGCCAGGGCCGCTGTTAAGAGATGGACGGATAAAGAAAGGATCGTGGCGAGAATACGTGATGCTGTCCATTTCGGCCGTAAGGCTTCTGGGCTGCTGGTTCGAATTTCCTCATACAGACGGTTCCCATGTGATACCCCCTGATCCCGGAAAATCCGTTCTATCCAACTGTCGCCATCTGCCGGGTCAAATTTACCGATATTCCATTCGCATGTCGGATACCATTGCCTGAATTCCTTCACCGCATGAATCTGACTTCCACAATCCGGGCAAACACAATCCTTGGCTACCCAGTTTTCCATTACCGTAGTCACGTTTCCCCCGCAGCGCTATTGATTGAGTAGATAGAAAACTCAATAGCGCGAGAATGAGGGTAGTGCCAGCGTTATGAATAATTGGGGAATGCCACCTGTTGCCGCTGATGTTGGTCCCAATGTCGGGTGTTTTGGGCAACAGTATTACTTATTGGTCAACTCGTTTGGTTTTGCCAAAACAATCCCCCCATCCTCCCCAAAATAAAACTCATCACAGTTGTTCCCCTCGCCGCCGCGGTCGACGACCAGGAAGTTTTGAGCCTCATTGAGGGCCAGGACCGGGTGGTGCCAGGTGCCTTTCAGGTAGTTTACCCCCTGGTTGCCCTGGGCCAGGAAGGCGCGCAGGTTTTTCGGATCGACCGGTTCATCGCCGGCTTCAGCGACCAGGACCAGATAGGGGCGGCCTTCCAGCGGGATGAAGGCCTGGCTGCCCAGCGGGTGGCGCTCAACCATTTTAACATCCAACGGATATTCCAGGGGCTGGGCCGCGAAGATGTTGATCAGCGTGCGGCCATGGCCCACATCCGGGCTGACATCGACCCGAGCCAGATCGTGATAACGTTCGGTATTGCCGTTATTGATGGTGAAATGCTTCGCCCCTTCGGTTTCGATCACATCGCCAAATGGCTCGAAGGCCTCGCGGGTCAGCGGGGCGATGTCGAGGGTGATGTAGGCCACATTGTCCATGATTGAGCTTCCCTGTCACGGATCCCCGGGTCCCGGCCCGGGGATGACGTGGTTTTTGATCAGGCCTTTCCAGGCCCGTCATCCCCGGCCTTGATCCGGGGATCTCTCGTTACTTATTTCGCCGGTTTGCCAAAGAGGCGCAGGCGGCTCACCCCGCCGTCCGGATGGATGTTCAGGCGCACATAATTCACCTTGCCGATCTTCTGGACCTGATCGGAATATTCATGGATCGCATCCATGGACATTTTCTGTTTTGGCAGCAGGGTTTTCCAATAGATGGACTGGCTGGTCAGCGCATCTTCCGTGCCCCAGTCGACAAAGGCCGCCTGGATGGAGCATTCGTCTGGGAAGTTGCCTTTGAAATGGGCGGTGTCGATCTCGATCTTTTCAATTTCGCCCGGCGCGCCCAGCGCAATGATGCACCAGTCATGGCCCGGCTCGCGCCGCCGCCTGGTTTCCCAGCCATCGCCCATATTCACGCCCCGACCCGGCGCCAGCAAATTGTCCGGCACGCCGAAATGCGCGTCATTGCAGGCAATCGCCCGGCCGCCATTGACGGTTGCCGCCAGATCCACCAGGCCACCGGTTTCTTTGGCCGACCAATCCACTTGAGGTACGCCGTAAACGCGCAGACGCGCCACTCCGCCATCGGGATAGATATTCAGGCGCAGATGGGTATAGGCGGCATCATCCGCGATCTCGAGATAATGGTGGGTGTCGCCGGACAGGTTGGTGGCGGGCAGGATCTCGACCCATTTGGCGGCTTCGGCGGGCACGTCGGCATCGGAGATGCAGGCATCGATCGAGCAGGCCGGGGCATAGTTGCCGGTGAAATGGGAGGTGTCGATGTCAAACCCTTTGATCACGCCCGCCAGGCCCAGTTTGACGATGGCATAGTCATAGCCTTCGCCACGCTTTCGGCGGCTTTCCCAGCCATCCATCCATTTACCATTTTCGTCATATTTGCCATCGATGAAGACTGCGGGTTCCGGGTTCAGCATGCGGCTGACTTCGGCAAAGAAATCATCGGTGACGAAGGTGGCCTTGGTGCCCAGGCGCGGCTGGGCCAGGTCAATATAGCGCTTGGTGAAGGCGGGGGCGTTAGTGTCTAGGGTCATGGTCGTTCTTTCATGCAGGGGGCTTCTAATCGGCGGATTACCAGGGCAAGCCCGGAAATGACGGGAAGGGGAAGCACCGTTTCTCAATTTCATCTAAGCGTCATCCCCGGACTTAATCCGGGGATCTATGGGGTATTGCCCCCTTACATCTCCATCATGCGCAGCCGGGCGATCTTGTTGATCTCAGCCAGCGCGGTCGCAAACTCGGTGTCCGTGTCATTGTGGATGCGCGTCTCAAATCCTTCCAGGATCAGGGCCTTGTTGGCATTGCGTACTGCCATGATGAAGGGGAAGCCGAACTTTTCCTTGTAAGCGTTATTCAACTCGTGAAACCGGGCCAGTTCCTCCGGCGTGCATTGGGACAGGCCCGCCCGGGACTGTTCATCGGTGGAACTGTCGGTTAGCTCGCCGGCCAGCGCCGCCTTGCCCGCCAGATCCGGATGCGCGTTGATCAGGTCCAGCTGTTCCTGGGGGGAGGCATCGGCCAGCACGGCGGCCATGCGGTCGGACAGGTTTTCCACCTGATTGTCGGAATCGCTAAGGCCCTGTTCATAGGCGCGGTCTGCGACCCAGGGGGAATGTTCGTAAACGCCGCCGAATTGGGCCAGGAACTGGTCCCGGTCCATGTTGCTTGGCTCGCATTTAAACTGTGTGCCGCTCATGATCTTTATCCTCTAGGCGCGTGCTGTTCATGCCAATGGCGGGCGATATCAATGCGGCGGCAGAACCAGACATCCTGTTTCTTTGCGGCGTAATCGACAAAGCGCTTGAGCGCCTGGAACCGGCCCGGCCGCCCGATCAGGCGGCAATGCAAGCCGATATTGAGCAAACGCGGGGTATCGATCCCTTCGTCATAAAGCGTGTCGAAGGCGTCGCGCAGATAGGCAAAGAACTGGTCGCCGGAATTGAAACCCTGAAATGCGGCAAAGCGCATGTCATTGGTATCAAGCGTGTAAGGCACCACCAGATGCGGCTTGCCGTCAGGCCTGGTTACCCAGAAAGGCAGGTCGTCGTTATAATCATCGGCATCATAAAGGAAGCCGCCTTCCTCCATCACCAGATTGCGGGTGTTGGGGCTGGTTCGGCCGGTATACCAGCCCAGCGGCCGTTCCCCGGTCATCGATTTTATGATCTCGATCGCCTTGTGCATATGCTCGCGTTCAATCTCTTCCGGCACATATTGATAATCGATCCAGCGATAGCCGTGGCTGCAGATCTCATGACCGGCGGCCAGGAAGGCATCGACCGCCTGCGGGTGCCGTTCCAGCGCCATGGCGACACCGAAAATGGTCAACGGAATGTCGTAATCCTTGAACAGCTTCAGGATCCGCCAGACACCGACCCGGCTGCCATATTCATAGATCGATTCCATGCTCATATGGCGCACGCCTTCGCGCATATCCGCGCCGACGATCTCTGACAGGAAGGCTTCACTGGCCTTGTCGCCATGCAGGATACAGTTTTCGCCGCCTTCTTCGTAATTGAGCACGAATTGGACGGCGATACGCGCGCCACCCGGCCAATTGGCCTTGGGCGGGTTGGCACCATATCCGATCAGGTCGCGCTGATAGGGCTGGGTGGTCATGGGTTGGATACTCGCTTGTTTTTGTTGTTCTTCATTATTCTGTATTCTCAGGCCGCGTCGGTGCGTTCCAGGCTGACCCGGGAGAAGATGGCCTTCAAATCCGGTGCTGCCTCGCCGCCATCCAGGTTCAATTTGTCCTCGCAAGCCTGGATATGCCGGTCCATCAACGGCACGGCGGTTTCCGCGTCACCGGCCCGGATCGCATCCACCAGCTCCTGATGGTCATTGTGGGTACAGATGGTGTTCCCCGGCGCTTCATATTGCGCAATGATCAGGGATGTGCGGGTGACCAGTTCTTTAAGGTAGCCTTTCAGCGTGTCATTGCCTGCAATCTCCGCAAGCCGCATATGGAATTCGCCGGAAAGGCGGATGCCGCCGGAACGGTCGCCTTGATGATAATGGCGGTCTTCCTCGCGGATCAGCTCTTCCAGCTCATCCGCCGACTCGTCGGTGATATTGGCACAGGCAAGCCTTGTGATCCCGGCCTCGATCAGCCTTCTTGCGGCGAAGATGTCGCGTGCCTCATCGACCGAGGGGGCGGAAACCACTGCGCCCCGGTTGGGGCGGATCTCGACCACCCGTTCATGGGACAGGCGCTGCAGAACCTTGCGGATTACCGTGCGGCTGACATTGAAGATCTCGCCCATGGCGTCTTCGGCCAGCTTGGTGCCGGGGGCCAGGCGCTGTTCCAGGATGGCGTCGAACACCTCTTGGTAAATCCATTCATCCTGGTTGCGTTTCGGCTTGCGGCTGGTCATGCCCTTACAATCCCTGTGGTGATTTTTGTATCCGTTGTCTGCATCATACAATTGTATCCAGTATATTGCAACAATGTATCCAATTCACCGGGCAAAAAATTGTACCGGATATTTTTCTGAAAAGAAGAGCTGATTTCTTGCGGATTTGTGAAAGAAAATTACGCGGAGAGCGGGAAGAAGGTGCTGCCTATATATAAGGTGTTGGCTCTCAATGGGTCGCTTTTCTCTAATTTGTTGAAAAGCATTATATAATTTAATTGAACACAAAAATGGAAAAAAATTGTGTACATTCATGTGTGCAATATGACATAATGCCATCGTGATAAAAGCGCCATGTGCGTTTGAGATAATAATGTATGCCGCGAAAAGCGGTGGATAGGAGAGGAAGAGATGGGGCGTTTAACCACGCATGTGCTTGATACCGCGCGCGGCTGTCCCGGCCAGGGCATCAAAATCGAGCTTTTCCGACTGGATAGCGGGCGTGAGCTGGTGACGGAAGCCGTGACCAATGATGATGGCCGCTGTGACGCACCCATCCTGGAAGGTGAGGCCTTCACCGCCGGTAAATATGAGCTGGTGTTCCACGCGGGCAGCTATTTCGACGCACAGGGTTATGACCTGCCGGAGCCTAAATTCCTGGATGAGGTCTCTCTCCGGTTCGGCATCGCACAAGCGGGTGAGCATTACCATGTGCCGCTTTTGCTGTCGCCCTTCAGCTTTTCCACCTATCGCGGCTCTTGAACAGGCAGAGGCAGTAGATCATGAGTGAAGGAATTCGTTTCGTCTTCCGCGGAGAAGTGCGGGAAATTGACAAGATTGATCCGACCCTGTCCGTGCTGCGCTGGCTGCGCGAGGTCGAGGGGGCCAGCGGCACCAAGGAAGGCTGTGCCGAAGGCGATTGTGGTGCCTGCACCGTGGTGCTGGGCGAACTGGTGGACGGCTCCATGCAATATCGCGCGGTCAATGCCTGCATCCAGTTCATGCCGACCCTGCATGGCAAGCAGCTGATCACCGTTGAGGATCTGGCGAGCCCCGATGGCGCGCTGCACCCGGTTCAAAAGGCGATGGTGGAGACCAGCGGCTCGCAATGCGGGTTCTGTACCCCAGGTTTTGTGATGTCCATGTTCGCCATGAAGGTGAGTGAGGGCCGCCCCAGCCGCGACCGGATCAATGACGTACTGGCGGGGAACCTGTGCCGCTGCACCGGCTATGGCCCGATTATCGAGGCGTCGGAAAAAATGTATGACGCGGGCCCCGAAACGGCCTTTTTGGAAGAGGAAAAGCGCGTTGTCGCCCTGTTGGAGGGGCTGAGTTCCGACGCAATGGTTGAGACAGCGGATAAAGGCCGACGGTACTTTGCGCCGGCCCGTGTGGATGATCTGGCACGGGTTTACACGGACAATCCGGATGCGGTTATCGTGGCGGGTGCCACCGATGTCGGCCTGTGGGTCACCAAGATGCACAAGGATCTGGGCACGGTGATTTATCTGGGCCGGGTCAAAGAGCTGAAAGAGATGAGGGTAGCGTCAGGCTATTTGGAAATCGGCGCAGGTGTTTCCTATACCGATGCCTGGGATGAGATCAAAAAGCATTACCCGGATTTTGGCGAGCTGATCCGCCGGATCGGTTCCACCCAGGTGCGCAATGCGGGCACCATCGGCGGCAACGTGGCCAACGGCTCTCCCATTGGTGACACGCCGCCGGCTCTGATCGCTGCGGGCGCCAGGCTGGTGTTGCGCAAAGGCGAAGAGCGCCGTGAGATCGATCTGGAAAGCTTTTTCATCGACTATGGCAAGCAGGACCGGGGGATCGGCGAATTTGTCGAGATGGTGAAGCTGCCGCTGCCCAAGGCGGGATCGAAATTCCGTTCCTATAAGATTTCCAAACGGTTCGACCAGGATATTTCCGCCGCCTGCGGGGCTTTTATGGCCGATATCGAAAAAGGCCAGGTCAAGGATATCCGGATCTGTTTTGGTGGCATGGCGGGCACGCCGGCGCGCGCCAAACATACCGAAGCAGCCCTGATCGGCAAAACCTGGGACGAAGAGACCGTTAAGACCGCCATGGCGGAAATGGTCAAGGATTACAACCCTCTAACTGACATGCGGGCGAGTGAAGCCTATCGTGCCAAGGTCGCCCGCAACCTTCTTTACAAGTTTTTTGTAGAGACGTCGCAGGTTGGGGAAAAAGTGAATACCCGCGTTGTCGGGGACAGGGAGCTGGCGCATGTCTGATCGCACTATGGCAAATGAAAAAAACAATGCCGGCATCATCCAGGGCGGCGTGCATCAGAACCATCTGCATGACAGCGCGCACAAGCATGTCAGCGGCACCGCGATCTATATTGATGATCTGCCGGAACTGCCGGGTTGTTTGCAGGTTTATATCGGCATGTCGGAAAAGCCGCATGCCAAAATCAAATCCATTGATGTCAGTGCCGCCCGCAAGGCCGAAGGGGTTGCCTGTGTGCTGACGGCGGATGACATCCCCGGGATTAATGATTACAGCCCGGTTATGGGCGATGATCCGATTTTTGCCAATGAACTGGTGGAATATGTCGGGCAAAGCATGTTCGCGGTCGCCGCTGATAGCATTGATAATGCCCGCGCGGCAGCCAGCCTGGTCAAGGTCGATTATGAAGAATTGCCTGCGATCCTCACCATTGAAGAGGCTTTGGAAAAGGAATCCTATGTGTTGTCTCCCAATGAGATGAAGCGCGGGGATTCCGCCACTGCCCTGGAACGGGCTGAAAACCGTCTGAAGGATCGAATCCTGATCGGCGGCCAGGATCATTTCTATCTGGAAGGCCATATCGCGCTGGCGATCCCGGGTGAGGATGATGACGTGCTGGTCCACAGCTCGACCCAGCATCCGTCCGAAGTGCAGCATAATGTGGCCAAGGCGCTTGGTGTTTCTGATCATTGCGTCACTATTGAAATCCGGCGCATGGGCGGCGGTTTCGGCGGCAAGGAAAGCCAGCCTGCGCTGTTTGCAAGTGTTGCGGCCATGGTGGCCAAGAAAACCGGCAAGGCGGCAAAGGTTCGCCTGGACCGGGATGACGATATGGAAATGACCGGCAAGCGCCATGATTTCATCATGGATTATGATGTGGGGTTTGATGCATCTGGCCGGATCGAGGGTATTGAGTTCATCCAGGCCTGCCGGGCTGGCAACTCTGCCGATCTGACCGGGGCCATTGCCGACCGCGCCATGTTCCATGCGGATAATGCCTATTATCTCGAAAATGTGACGATCAAATCCTATCGCTGCAAGACCAATACGGTTTCCAACACCGCATTCCGCGGTTTCGGCGGCCCGCAGGGCGTGGTCGGGATCGAGCGTGTGATTGATGCGATCGCCAATCATCTGGGCAAGGATCCGCTGGAGATCCGCAAGGTGAATTTCTACGGCACGACCGATCGCAACGTGACGCCTTATTACATGACGGTCGAAGATAACGTGATCCACGAACTGGTGGTCGAACTGGAAGCGGATGCTGATTATGCGGCGCGGCGCGCCGATATCCGGGCATTCAACGAGAACAGCCCCTTCGTCAAGAAGGGTATCGCGCTGACACCGGTGAAATTTGGCATTTCCTTCACCACCACTTTCCTGAACCAGGCCGGTGCTTTGGTCCATGTCTATACAGATGGTTCGGTCCATCTGAATCATGGCGGGACTGAGATGGGGCAGGGGCTCTATACCAAGGTGGCGCAAGTGGTTGCCGAGGAATTCCAGATCGACAATAACCGGGTCAAGATCACTGCGACCAATACCGGCAAAGTCCCCAACACCTCAGCAACGGCCGCTTCCAGCGGGGCCGACATGAACGGTATGGCCGCTCAGGCTGCTGCCCGCACGATCAGGAACCGTCTGACCGATTTTGCGGCGCAGAAGTTCCAGGTGAAGGCAGACGAGGTGCGGTGGCTGCCCGGCCGTATCCAGGTTGGCGCGGAAGAGATGACTTTCCCCGACCTTGTGAAACAGGCCTATCTAGCGCGCATCTCGCTTTCTTCGACCGGTTATTACGCCACCCCGAAGATCCATTATGATGCGCAAAAGATGCAGGGTCGTCCCTTCTATTATTTTGCATATGGCGCGGCGGTGACCGAGGTTGAGGTCGATACCCTGACCGGTGAATATAAAGTCATGCGCACGGACATTCTGCACGATGTGGGCAAAAGCCTGAACCCGACCATTGATCTGGGGCAGGTGGAAGGAGCCTATATCCAGGGGGTTGGCTGGCTGACCACGGAAGAATTGGTCTGGCACCCCAGCGGCAAATTGTGGACCCATGCGCCTTCGACCTACAAAATTCCGGCCTGCTCTGACCGGGCACCCGAATTTAATGTTAGATTGTGGGACAAGGGCAAGAATGCCGAGGAAACCATTTACCGGTCCAAGGCGGTGGGTGAACCGCCGTTGATGCTGGGTGTTTCCGCCCTGATGGCGCTTTCTGATGCGGTGGCTTCTGTTGGAGGATACAAGATCCATCCGGGTCTGAATGCACCGGCAACCCCGGAACGGGTGCTGGATGCGGTGGACCGGGTGCGGGAAGCCGCCGCGGGATAATTTCCCGACCAGAAGGAATAGTTAAGGAACGATCATGGCAGAATGGCTGGACAAATTGAGTGAGGTGACCGGGGCGGGCGAAGATGCCGTTCTGGTGACTGTCGCCCATGTCCGCGGTTCCGCCCCGCGAGAGGCCGGGGCCCATATAATCGTTACGAAGACACGCATTCTGGAAACCATTGGCGGCGGCAATCTGGAATTCAAGGCGATCGACAAGGCTCGTGAAATCCTGGGCTCCATCGGTGATGCCGTTTGTGTGAAGGATTATCCGCTTGGACCGGCGCTGGGCCAATGCTGCGGTGGGGTGGTTACGCTCACCTATGAACCGGTCCGTGCCAGCGGTACCGGATGGCTGGTCAGCCATGAGGCGCTTGTGGCCGAGGGGCGGAAATTTATCTCTGTGGTGGACCTGGACGGCCATCGCGGTCGACAGGCGGTGCCGGCCGACAGTTCCGCCAAAGACAAAGTTTCGATCATGATGGAGCCCTCCATCATGAAAACAGCCTACCGGGTGATGCAATCCAACCCGGTGGAAAAGAATAATCTGATCGTGGAAGACAAGACCGGTAAACGCTATCTTGTTGAAACCATGGAAGATCAACGCCAGCCGCTGTTTCTGTTCGGTGCCGGTCATGTGGGCCGGGCTCTGGTGCACATGCTGGAAGGGCTTCCCTTCCGAATCACCTGGGTCGACAGCCGTGCCGATCAGTTCCCGGAGGCTTTGCAGGGGATAGAAACCCTGGTGGCCGAACAGCCGGAAACCGCAGTGGCAAAAGCGCCTAAGGGGGCGTTCTATCTGGTCATGACACATGATCATGGCCAGGATCTCGAAATCACGGCAGCCATCCTGGAACGGGGTGATGCTGCCTATGCCGGGGTTATCGGGTCCGATACAAAGCGGGCCCGTTTTGAAAAGCGCCTGAAAGAGCGCGGTATCAATCTGAATAAAATAGACAATCTGGTCTGTCCCATCGGAATTGATGGCATTACAGGCAAGAGACCGGTAGAAGTTGCCCTGGCAGTGGCTGCGGAAATGCAGATCACCTATGAGGCCCTTTCTGCCGGCAACAGGGAGGACGAATGCGAATCGAACAGGGAGATCACGGAATGAGCAATTCTGTGCATAACGCCGGTTCCGTGCCGCGCCTGGCACTGAAAGGCGTGACCAAACAATATCCCGGATGTCTGGCCAATGACAGCGTCGACCTGACGATCATGCCGGGCGAAATTCATGCCCTGTTGGGGGAGAATGGCGCAGGCAAGTCAACGCTGGTGAAATATATCTATGGTGTGGTCAAGGCCGACGCCGGTGAGATGCGCTGGAACGGTGAATTGGTTGATGTGGTCAATCCAAACTTTGCCCGCCGCCTCGGTGTTGGCATGGTGTTCCAGCATTTCTCGCTGTTTGATTCCATGACCGTGGAAGAGAATATCGCGCTGGGCATCGCGCCGGAGTTGGCCGGGCCCGGCCTGGACAAACGGATCCGCGAGGTTTCCGAGCAATATGGCCTGCCGCTGGATCCCAAGCGCCATGTTTTCTCGCTTTCCGTGGGTGAACGCCAGCGGATCGAGATTGTGCGCTGCCTGCTGCAGGATCCGAAATTGCTGATCATGGATGAGCCGACCTCGGTCCTGACCCCGCAGGAAGTGGAGCGCATGTTCGTTACCCTGCGCCGGTTGAGCGATGAAGGCGTCTCCATCCTCTATATCAGCCATAAGCTGGATGAGATCAAAGCGCTCTGCCACAACGCAACCATCATGCGTGCGGGCAAGGTTGTCGGCGATTGTGACCCGCAGGTCGAAACGCCAAAAACAATGGCGGAAATGATGATCGGCACCCATCTGGTGGCCCCGCAACGTGATGAAACCATGGTAGAAGGCGATGCCCTGCTGGTGGTTGACGGGCTTTCCATGGAAGCCGAGGACGAGCACGGCACCAGCCTCAAGAATATCAGTATGGAGGTACGCTCCGGCGAGATTTTGGGTATTGCCGGTATCGCCGGTAATGGCCAGACCGAACTGATGGATGCGCTTTCCGGCGAGGTGCTGGCGGATCATGAAAATGTGGTCTTGATCAATGGTGAACTGGCCGGCCGCATGGGCGCCGGCGAACGCCGTGATTTGGGTGTCGGTTTCGTGCCGGAGGAACGCCTGGGCCATGGTGCGGTGCCTGATATGAGCCTTTGGGAGAATGCGTTCTTGAGCGGCATGAAGCGCAAGGATCTCTTGATCAAGGGCTTCATGGATGTGGTGAAGACCGTCGATTATGCGGAAAAAATCGTCAAGAATTTCAAAGTGAAAACTTCGGGCGTTGACCATAACGCTTCCTCCCTGTCAGGCGGGAATTTGCAGAAATTTATCATGGGCCGCGAGATCATGCAGGATCCGACCGTGATGATTGCGCTGCAGCCCACCTGGGGCGTGGATGCCGGTGCTGCCGCCGCCATTCACCAGGCGCTGTTTGACCTGGCGAAAAAGGGGGCGGCTGTCCTGGTGATTTCCCAGGATCTGGATGAACTGTTTGCGGTGTCTTCCCGCATTGCGGTTATCGCCGAAGGTAAATTGTCCCCGGCAAAACCCGTGGAAGACCTGACTGTGGAGCAGATCGGTCTGATGATGGGCGGCCTGCATGGTATGCCGGATGAGGGAGGCCAGAAACGTGTTGCTTAAGTTAGAATCGCGCGGCGAGATTTCGCGCTCAATGCTCTATGCGACCCCGCTGATCGCGGTGGTCCTGACATTGATTACCGGGTTTTTCCTCTTTGTATTTCTTTTGGATCCGTCCAAGAATGCCAGTGCCTTTGATGCGCTCTATACATTCTTTGTGGATCCGGTGATTGCCAGCGGCGGTATCGCCGAATTGCTGGTCAAGGCAACGCCGATCATTCTTTGTGCGATCGGTTTGTCCATGGGTTTCCGGGCCAATGTCTGGAATATCGGTGCCGAAGGCCAGTTCGTGATCGGCGCGATCACCGGCACGATTGTTGTGCTGGCTTTCTATGATGTTGAAAGTGTCTTCATCCTGCCGATGATGATGGTTGCGGGCACCCTGGGCGGCATGGCCTGGGCGGCGATCCCGGCGTTCCTTCGGACCCGGTTCAACACCAACGAGATCCTGGTCAGCCTGATGTTGACCTATGTGGCGGTCCTGGTTCTTTCCTGGGCGGTTCATGGCCCGATGATCGACCCGGATGGCTTTAACTTCCCGCAGACCCGACTGTTCCACGATTCGGCACTGTTGCCGATCATCTGGGAAGGCACACGTCTGCATTTGGGTGCGGCCCTGATGCTGCTGGTCGTGCTGGCGGCCTGGCTGATCATCAGCCGGCATCTGATCGGTTTCCAGATCCGTGTGATCGGCATGGCGCCCAAGGCGGCAAGCTATGCCGGTTTCAAGGAAAAGAAACTAATCTGGCTGACCCTGCTGGTCTCTGGTGGTCTGGCTGGTTTTGCCGGCATCCTGGAAGCGGCGGGGCCGGCAGAGCAACTGGTGCCGACCTTCCCGCAAGGCTATGGCTTTACCGCGATCATTGTTGCTTTCCTTGGGCGTCTTCACCCCGTTGGCATCTTCATGGCCGGGCTCTTGATGGCGCTGACCTATCTTGGCGGGGAAAACGCGCAGATTATGCTGGGCATGCCCAAATCCGTGACCGGGGTGTTCCAGGGCATGCTGCTGTTCTACCTGCTGGCAACCGATGTCTTGATCCGTTACCGGGTTCGCATCGGCTCGGCGGTCGCCAAAAGCGCGAATGCGTAATCAGGACGGGGAGAAAGAATAATGGATAGTGCAATTGTAATCGCTTCGGTACTGACCATCATGACTGCGGCAACCCCGCTGGTTTTTGCAGCCCTTGGCGAATTGATTGTTGAGAAATCAGGTGTCTTGAACCTGGGTGTGGAAGGCATGATGATTGTGGGCGCGATTTGCGCCTTTGCCACCGCCGTGACTTCCGGCAGTGCCTTCCTGGGGATTATTGTCGGGATGCTGGCAGGTGCGGGTTTGTCCCTGCTGTTTGCGATCCTGACCCAGAATCTGATGGCAAACCATGTGGCCACCGGCTTGGCCCTGACCATCTTCGGCATCGGCCTGAGCGCCCTGATTGGCGATGGGTTTGCCGGTCAGAAGCTGGACCCGCTGCCCAAAGGCATTCCGGGCTTGAGCGATATTCCGGTGATCGGACCGCTATTGTTCGGCCATGATATCCTGGTGTATTTCTCAATTGTTGCGACTGGGGCTGTGGCCTGGTTCCTGACCAAGACTCGGGCCGGCATGATCCTGCGTGCGGTTGGCGACAATCATGATGCGGCCCATTCCATCGGCTATTCCGTGATCAAGATCCGCTACATGGCGATTCTCTTTGGCGGGGCCATGGCCGGTTTGGGCGGGGCTTATATCTCGCTGGCTTATTCACCGCTCTGGGCGGAAGGCATGACCGCGGGTCGTGGCTGGATCGCATTGGCACTGGTGGTCTTTGCGACCTGGAAGCCCTGGCGGGCGTTCCTGGGGGCCTATCTGTTCGGTGGTGTGACGATCATTCAGTTGATTATTCAGGGATATGGCATAAACATTCCAGCCCAGTTCCTGTCCATGCTGCCATATCTTGCGACCATTGTGGTCCTGGTTGTGATCTCCAGGGATAAGTATTTGGTGAAAATGAATGCGCCAGCCTGCCTCGGCAAGTTGTTCCATGCATCTCACTAAACCGAACGGGCTCGTGATCCCTGCCGATGGCAGGGGTCTGGGCCGGTTCCAATGACAGTAGTTGAACAGGAAATGAGCTTTAACAAGGGAGTGTATTAATGTTCGGATCAACTTGGAAAAAAACCATCGGCGCACTGGCCGTTGCAACCGGCATGGCTGCCGCCGGGCAGGCCGCCGCCGAAGATACCAAGGTCGGTTTCGTTTATGTCGGCCCGATCAGCGATCATGGCTGGTCTTACATGCATAACGTTGGCCGCGAAGCCATCGAAAAGGAACTGGGCCTGACAACCACCTATGTGGAAAGCGTCAATGAGGGCCCGGATGCTGAACGTGTTATCACAAAGCTGGCCAAGGATGGCCATAACCTGATTTTCACCACGTCCTTCGGTTTCATGAACCAGACCCTGAAAGTGGCGAAACGTTTCCCGAATGTGAAGTTCGAACATGCGACCGGTTTCCGTCGCAGCGATAACGTATCCACCTATTCCGCCCGCTTCTATGAAGGGCGTTATGTGGTGGGTCACATTGTCGGTAAAATGACCAAGACCAACACCATCGGCTATATCGCTTCCTTCCCGATCCCGGAAGTGATCCGCGGCATCAACGCCACCATCCTGGGCGCGCGTAAGGTGAACCCGGATGTCCAGATCAAGGTTGTCTGGGTGAATACCTGGGTTGACCCGGGCAAGGAAGGCGACGCAGCCAAGGCCCTGATCGACCAGGGCGCGGATGTGATCATGCAGCATACGGATTCCCCGTCTCCGCTGCAGGTTGCCCAGAACCGTGGTGTTTGGGCCGTGGGCCAGGCATCCGACATGAAAACCTTTGCGCCGAAATCGCAGCTGACTGCGATCATTGATAACTGGGCTCCCTATTATGTGGCCCGCGCCAAGGCTGCCATGGACGGTTCCTGGAAAAGCGAAGACACCTGGGGCGGCTTCAAATCCGGCATGGTTCAATTGGCGGATTATAACGAAGCCATCCCGGCTGACGTTGTGAAGCTCGCAGAAGAAGTGCGGGTCGGTATCACCGATGGTTCCATTCATCCCTTTGCCGGTCCGATCAAGAACCAGGCTGGTGAAGTGATCGTGCCTGAAGGCGAGGTCGCTGACGACAAGACGCTGCTGGGCATGAATTTTTATGTTGAAGGTGTTCAGGGCGAGCTGCCGCAGTAAGGCACAAGCTCTCACTTAACACCGCCTTAATCAGCCCCGCTCGATGCTCGGGCGGGGCTGTTTTTGTGCCAAATTCAGAGTTTTTCTGGCACAATATGCAAGTATCGGAGACGAAAATGACTGTGCGAGACGATCTTCCCTCCAACGCCAAACGCCAGGTTTTGAAGGGCGCCTATCTGACCTTCACCGGCGATCCGTTCAAGACGGATCCGGCGGATTGCTACCTCTATGAAAGCGATGGCCTGGTCGTTTTGAAGGATGGCAAAGTGGAGATGATTGGCACGCGCAGTCTGATCGAACCGGAACTGGCGGAGCTCGACTATGAGCTGACCGATTACAGTGGCTCTGACAAATTGATTATGCCGGGGTTCGTCGATTGCCATGTCCATTACCCGCAATTGCCGATCATCGGGGCCTACGGTACCCAGCTGCTGGACTGGCTGAATAAATACACCTTTGTCGCCGAGCAGGCCTATTCGGATATAGATTATGCCAAGGCGGTGGCCGAAGTCTTTTTCAAAGAGTTGCTGAGGGCGGGCACCACGACAGCGGCGGCTTTTTGTACCGTGCATCCGCAGTCGGTGGATGCGTTCTTCTCGGAAGCGGCCAAGTTGGATCTGCGTATGGTCGCGGGCAAGGTGATGATGGATCGACATGCACCAGAAGCCCTGACCGATACCGCGCAAAGCGGCTATGACCAATCCAAGGCCCTGATTGAAAAATGGCATGGCAACGGCCGTGCGCTTTACGCGCTGACGCCACGCTTTGCACCGACCAGCACCCCTGAGCAGTTGGAAGCGACCGGTGCCCTGCGCCGGGAGCATGAGGGGGTCTATGTGCAGTCGCATCTTTCAGAAAACACCGATGAGATTGCCTGGGTGAAGGATCTGTTCCCGGGTCGCAAGGGCTATCTTGATGTGTATGACCATTACGGCCTGATCGGGGAAAAAACCGTGTATGGCCATTGCATTCACCTGACCGAGGATGAATGGGGACTGATCCATGAAAGTGGTACGGCGATTGCGGCCTGTCCAACCTCTAACCTGTTTCTTGGATCCGGTCTGTTTGACCTGGACAAGGCCAAGATGCAGGGCAAACCGGTCAAGGTTGGCATGTCCACCGATGTGGGCGGCGGGACCAGCCTTTCCATGCTGCAAACCTTGAATGAGTTTTATAAGGTCACCCAGTTGAACAAGTTTTCGCTGAACGCCATCAGGGCCTATTATCTGGCGACCAGAGGCGCGGCGGAGAGCCTCTATCTGGGGGACAAGATCGGCAGTTTGGAAACCGGTATGGAGGCCGATCTGATTGTCATGGACCTGCGCTCCACGCCGTTGATCGATTTTCGCATGAATACGGTGAAGGATATCGAAGAAACACTGTTTGTGCAGATGACAATGGCGGATGACCGCGCCATACTGGCGACCTACGCAAACGGTCGGTTGGTGCATGCGCGGGACTGATCATCCCAACGGGCTGAAAACAATCATAAAAGAGACGATATAAAGGGTCAGACATGATCGATGCCTATGAATTGTTCGCCAAGCTTCCCAAGGCGGAACTGCATCTCCATATTGAGGGCAGTTTTGAACCGGAATTGATGTTTGAGATTGCCCGGCGCAATGAAATCGATATTCCCTTCGCGACAGTGGAGGAATTGCGTAAGGCCTATGATTTTTCAAACCTGCAGGATTTCCTGGATATCTATTACCAGGGCATGAATGTGTTGCAGACCGAACAGGATTATTACGATCTGACCTGGGCCTATCTGGAGCGTGTGAACGAGGATAATGTCCGCCATGTGGAAATTTTTTTCGATCCCCAGGGACATACCGAACGCGGTGTGCCATTTGAGACGGTGATCACCGGAATTCGTGCTGCGCTTGAGGATGGCAAGAGCCAACTGGGAATTTCCTATAAACTGATCATGTCCTTCCTGCGCCATTTGAGCGAGGAAGATGCTTTTGATTGCCTGGAGCAGGCAAAACCCTTCCTGAAATGGATCGACGGCATCGGTCTGGATTCCTCTGAAAAAGGCAATCCGCCGGAAAAGTTCGCGCGGGTTTATGAGGATTGCCGCGGTCTTGGTTTGAAACTGGTGGCCCATGCGGGTGAAGAAGGCCCGGCGGACTATGTCTGGAGTGCGCTCAACATCCTTAAAGTGGACCGCCTGGATCATGGCAACCGCTCGCTTGATGATCCGGAACTGGTGGTGCATCTCGCCGACCGGCAGATGGCATTGACCGTCTGCCCGCTTTCCAATCTCAAGCTGTGCGTGGTCCAGGATATGAAAAACCACCCGATGCGGGTGATGCTGGAAAAGGGCCTGCTGGTCACGCTCAACTCCGATGACCCCTCCTATTTCGGCGGCTATGTGAATGATAATTTCAAAGCCCTGCATGACGCCCTGGACATGTGCGTGGAAGAGGCGGTGGCCCTGGCCAAGAACAGTTTTACCGGATCTTTCCTGGAGGCGTCTGACATTCGAGGCTGGCATGATTTAATTGATGCCCAGGTTGCTGAAATGGCGGGCTGACCCGTTCACAGACAAACTTGTTCCACTTGAAACAGGCGGCTATTCTCAGCCGCCTGTTTTTTGTTGGGGAGAAAATTAAAAAATGCGTTTGGTATTTGGAGCGGTGATCGTTGGTATCTCCATGTTTGCCACGGCTTGTGTGCCGATGACCCCCATTGAGGAAATGGAAGTTGTCACGCCTTTAAAACTTGATGGCGAGCCTGTGCAGGCCGCTCTTGAGATTGAGGAGGGCCGGCGGAACATTTCAATGGTGTTGTACAGCAAGGGAGGGTTCTCCGGCTTTGACCAAAAAGATGCGGACCAAATGGTTGTTGATATGGGGGCAATCCTGAAAAATGAGAGTTTGTTTTTGACCAGTTCTGACCAAAAACTCTTGTTGCATGTTGTGAGTTTATCCCTGCATTTGAAGCCTGTTAAGGCAGATTTCGGGCATTTCCCCGCATATGCCAAGGGGGCTTATGAGCTGCGCACCCTAGATGGTGAGGTCGTGTTTTCAACCAATATAAGAACAGACGCTGAGACTGTTTTCCCGGAAGACGGAATTATTGAAGCACAACTTAAAAACATGGCCCAAAGGAACGCTGCAATTGCAAATTTTGTCGCCTTGCGTGACGAGATCGCTCAGAACAGTGAAGTGATCAATGGGAAGCTCGGGGCAAAGTTGGGGGGATGACGATGACAATAGCTTATCCGGAGTTCGAAACTGAGCGCCTGAACCTGCGGCTATTGGGTGAGGAAGACGCGGCCTTCCTGCTGGAATTGTGGAATGATCCGGGCTTCATTAAAAATATCCGTGACAAGAAAATCCGAACCCTGGATCAGGCATTGGAAGAGGTTCGCAATGTGATCCTGCCCGGCCATGAAACCAACGGCTTTGGCATGTATCGGATCTCACGCAAGGGCGACGATACGCCCATTGGCGTTTGCGGTTTGGTTAAGCGGGACAACTTTGAGAATGCAGATCTGGGATATGCTTTTTTACCTGACTACTTGGGCATGGGCTATGCGGCGGAAGCGGCGGCTTATGTTCTGGATGAAGCCCGTGACCGATTGGGCATGAACCGTGTCGTGGGGATTGTCTCGCCGGATAATGAACCCTCGATCCGGCTGCTGGAAAAATGCGGGTTCATCTTTGAACGCATGTTTGTCTATGAGGAAGGGGAAGAGCCGATCCGCTTCTATGGCCTGGCGCTTTGATTGCATAAAATACCGGACAATAGGTTTTGACCGGACCACCGATTCCAGAGGATGATGGTCGTTCAGGCCTTTCAACCATGTCGCGAAGGACAAGGGTGTGCGGATCAAACTCGCCAGCCGCGTTGTAAACCAGGTAGCACCCTTCGGGCGCAGGGACAGCATTCTGGCAGGCGCGACCCGGTTCAGTCTGGCAGATCAAGCGCAACGCTTTTTTGAAAAATTCATGGTGCTGGAGGAGTGCTTTGATCCGGCCCTGGCGGCGCTATATGCCGACGAGGCACGTGTGATTTTGTCCACGACCTCTGCCAGAGGGGTCGAGAGTCGGCAGGTGTTTTCCGGCTGTCAATGGAAATGGCGCCTGTCGCAACGGCTAGAGCAAGCAAAGGCTCTGGGCGATGGCAATCTCTATTCCGATATCAGTTACAGCCTGCGCGGCAATCGTGTGCATATCCGGGCGGATCGTTATTCCACGCTTGGCGGATACACGGATCACGGTTATTACATGATCCTTCAGGAAACGACCTCAGGACGTTTCCTGATCATGGAGGAATGCAGCCTTAAATTCACATGAAGGGCCACCCGTTACAATGACGAGAGTTCAGCCGCCGCCGGCCATCAGGGACCCGAAGGTGCAGGACGCATTTGACCAGGCAGAACCACCTGTTCGGGATCGCTTGATGGAATTGCGCGCCCTCATTTATCAGGTGGCGGCCGGTATACCTGAGGTGGGACCGTTGACGGAAACCTTGAAATGGGGCGAACCCAGTTATTTGACAGAAGAATCCGGCAGCGGGACCACGATACGGATCAACCGCGATAAAAAACGGGAAGGTGGTCTGGGACTGTACGTCAATTGCCAAACCAGCCTCTTAGGTGAGTTTCGCGCTCTTTATGGTGATCAGCTGGCCTTTGACGGCAATCGCGCTATTCTCCTCGACTGCAGGGACAGGCTGGCAGAAGAGGAACTTAGACACTGTATCGCTTTGGCTCTCACGTATCACCGGCGTCGCAAAACCGGCGGATAAGTGTCCAGATACCGTTGTTGTCTGGCCAAACTCAAACTTTTGGGCTATGTGCTGGTTCTCCGCCATTTCGCTCATTGCTTCAGGGCGTTTCACAAATTCATGAGAATGCGCGTGTCCAGGTCGATCCGTTTCATCGCAACAATATCCTTCTTTTTCTTCCTGACCGGCTGTGGCCTGCATATGGCAGGGCAAACGGATGGGAAGAATTCGAGGGCTGATAAAATTGTCCGGGAGCCATTGCCTGCGGGGGCATTGCTGGATAATCGTCCGGAGGAACTGGCTGCTGAGGCTCTAAAAAACGGAGATTTCCGTTTGATCCATGTGGGATATGGCTGGTACGAGACATCTCCAGGGGTGAATTGTGCTGTTTATCCGCTCTCGAGATCCGGGATCCGCCATGTTTTTCATCTGAGCTCACAGGAAACCGCAGAAAACAGAACCTATCGGGCGCAGGTTGCGGATTTCAGCCGACGCTACAACCACGCTGTGATCAGCGACGAAAGCTATCCCGACTATGATATCTGCTATCCGGCTGATGAAGGCTGGGTCAGTGGTCGTTCTTCGCCTTCCGAACTGGCGGAGTTTTTAGGCTGGAAAGGCGACCCTGGCCGTGTTGGTGAGGGCAGCAATTTACTGCGTGCCGCCCGTTTTGGTCATCTGCAGAAAGTCGAAGCTTTCCTGAAGCGCGGGGAAGATCCGGACCAGATCGATGCCTGGGGACTATCGCCTTTGAACTGGGCTAGTGGCCGGGGCAGAAAAGATATCGTCTCGGTGCTTCTGGCCCATAAAGCGGATTTCAATTTTGCCGGTGAGAGCCAGCCCGCGCGATTGCTGATAGGTCCAGAATCGTTGAATGCGAGCCTGCGCCTGGCATTGCTGGCCGATCACGTCGATATTCTCGATTTATTGGTCAGCCATATTCGTGAGCGGAAACAGGGATGTCAGGCGGAAACGATCCTTGCGCCCGCGGTCGTGATGGCTGCGGAATTGAACCGAGGCGGTGCCTTAAAAACCATCTTGCCAGCAAAAGAAGCGGAAACCATTTGTCCGGCGACCGGCAAAGCATTGCTGGAAGCGATTGCAATCGCCCAATCCAACAATCATGCGGTATTGGCAAACTGGTTGCAGGAACAGAGGGATCTGTGGCCGGATCAGGTAAAATAAGTAGCCTGTTCACGATTTATTAGCTCTTACTGTCTACCATCCAAGGTATATTGACCTGGGGCGGGTTCCATTCCGGGCCTGAAGGGAACAGTTATTGAATGTTGGCTGAAATTGAGTGTGAGACCTTAGGCAGGAAGCCGGTATTGTTGGCAGGCGGCGATCGTCGACAATTTGACAAGGTGCGGCCGTTTCTCAAACATAACTATGATATTTTTGTCGCAGAAGAAGGCTGGGAAGCCCTCGATCTGGCGGAGAAGCATCGTTTTTTTCTAATCGTGGTCGACAGTCATGTTCAGGGAATGGGCGGTTATGCTCTGGCCAGGAAACTGAGGGGACAGTTGCAAAAACGCCGTTCCGGTCTGATCATGATTGTCCGCGAAGAGGTGACCAAAGCCTGTGCCGCCGTGGAGGAGGGGCTTTGTGATGACTATATTCTCGCGCCCTATGATACCGGTTCGTTCCTGTCGAAATTCTGGCAGTTAAGCGATCTGATAACCGAGATGACCTGGGACCAACTGCCTGAACAGCAGAGATTATTCCTGAAACGTACCAAGGATTACTTTGACGGCATATCCCGCAATGTCGTCCGGGAGGGGTGTTTTGAGGCTAAGGCAGTTAACGATACCAAAGCAGAAGTCATCAATGCCACATTGAATGACAGTATCTTTGGGATACTCGATCTGCTCTGGAATTATCATCAGCATACCTATGTCCACTCCATTCGGTCCTGTGCCTTGATGGCGATTATGGGGGCTGCGATGGGCTTTTCCAAAGATGAAATGTCGATCCTGGCGGAAGGCGGTCTGCTGCACGACCTCGGCAAAATCCAGATTCCGAAAAATATCCTGGACAAGCCAGGAGCGCTGAACCCCAAAGAGGTGGAACTGATACGTGAGCATCCGCTATGGTCTGCCCGGTTCATCCGGGATTCGAAAGGACTGAGAGAGGAAGCTGCGCGGGTGGCCGAGCGCCATCATGAGCGCATTGACGGCAGCGGTTATCCCTATGGGCTGCGCGGTGCAGAAATAGATGAACTCAGTCTGGTGACAGGCATAGCCGATGTGTTTGCCGCGATCACGGAATCGGTTCCCTACCGCAGCGGACGGTCCATTGGCGGAGCCCTGGAAATTATGCGGGAGATGCGGGGGAAGAAGCTGGAAGCCGGCCTGTATGATAAATTTGAAGAGATTATGCAGGACCGTTT
Organism: Aestuariispira insulae; assembly: GCF_003385955.1. Lineage (GTDB taxonomy): Bacteria > Pseudomonadota > Alphaproteobacteria > UBA8366 > Aestuariispiraceae > Aestuariispira > Aestuariispira insulae. The sequence continues at coordinate 638,080 of NZ_QRDW01000001.1, read as the reverse complement.
TTTGATGTAAATTTATCGAAAAACGATAAAAAAATTGACCCAAGATCATCTCGACGCTAATCAGGGCAGAGATATTCAACGATCTTGGGGGATCTTTCATGCCATCGCAGAAGCTGCGTCAGCTCATTTTGATTTTAAGGGTGCTGGTCTATCTGGTCATCCTGCTTCAATTGGTCGGGTTCGCTTCGACTTATCTCGCGGATGAGAAGATTTATCTCAAGATCGATGGTGAAATCTGGGAACAGCGTATTCTGGGGCTGTCGATCCCGCATCAGATTGTGATTGGGATTTACATGTTTATCCCCTCCGCCATTTTGATCGGAGGGCTTTTGCAGATTGCGGGCCTATGCAATCACTTTGCGGCGGGCGTGATTTTTTCCTCTGAGACGGTTCGGAATTTCAAACGTTTTGCCATGGCATTAGTGCTTCTGGGCATGGTGGATATGTTGATAACGCCCTTGTTGATTGGTTACTTGAAACTGGTCGATATCACACCTGCTTGGCCGGATGTGGATTTGTCGCTGGTGCTCGACCTTCTCTCATTGGAAGTGGTGATGGTCGGGGTTTTGTTCTTTGTCATTGCCCGCATTATGGAAACAGGGCTCGCCATGAAAGATGAAATGGAACTGACCGTATAGGATTTTATATATGGCAATTGTTGTAAATCTTGATGTTATGCTCGCCCGGCGCAAGATGAAACTGGGCGAACTGTCGGATATGATTGGCGTGACCAACGCCAATCTATCGATCCTCAAGAATGGTAAAGCCAAGGCGGTCCGGTTTTCCACGCTGGATGCGATATGCCGTGCCTTGGAATGTCAACCGGGAGATATCCTGGAATTTTCTGAAGAAGAATGACACTTATTCTTCAGGTGCGCAGTTATATGCGAATCTTATGATCAATCCAGGCCCTGAATATCCTTTCAACTGAAACGAATAAATTTGTTTACCAATATTTTTTTATCGAAAAACGATAAAAAAATATTGACCGTCGAACGAACTCAGCTTATTGAAGTTTCAACGATCAACGAAACTGGGTCATTCTCCGATGCGTGAACAGAAAATTGCACAATTGGTCAGCATTTTGCGCTGGATGGTGTATCTGGTGGTCATTGTTCAGATCGGTACGGTGGCAACACTGTTTTTATCTGATGACAAAATCTATTTTGTGATGGCGGATGGTATCTGGTCCCAACGTATTTCTACCCTGAATGCGGCGGATCAGCTTTTTGTATCGACCGTTCTAGTGATGCCGGTTGCAGTGTTTCTCTGGGGGGTTAGCCAGATTGCGCTGCTATGTAAATTGTTTGAAGCAGGCATGATCTTTTCTCTGGATGCCGTGCAGTCTTTTAAGCGGTTTTCGATCGCGCTGGTGATGGTTGCCCTGGCGCAGACCGCTGTTGTGCCGCTGTTGATCGTTTATCTGTATAACCGGGATGTATTGCCGGCGATACCGGAACCGGTGCCAGGACAGATCCTGTCAGTTCTCAGGGCGGATATCTTCCTGGTTGGGGTTCTATTCTGGTTGATTTCCAAGATTGTCGAAACGGTGATGGAGATGAAATCCGAATATGAACTTACCGTTTAGTAAAGGCTGATAGCCCCCGACCGGGCTTAAAAATCATCAAGTGAGTTAGTTAGCAGTAACGGGGAAACCGGCTTTCCACGACGGGATCTCTTTGTCGAAATTTTTTCGAAAGTGGAAAAAGAAAGTGGAAAAGGACAATGTTATGAAACTGAATGCATTGGGTGGGATCGCGCTTTTGGCGATCGGGTCTGTTAACGGGGCATATGCCGGTGAATTTTCCTATACCGTGGGGGGAGGGATGTTTGTGGCGCCCGATTATGAAGGCTCCGACGAATATGAAGGCGGGATCATGGCCGAGCTTGGTGTTGGTTACGAACGCGAACTTGATCCGAAGGAGGGCGAGACAGATTATTTCTTCGGACTGCAGGATGCATCCCTGAGTCTGAATAACGGACTTGATCTGGGTATTGCCCGGCTCTATCGGCCGGAAGGCATGTATCGCATGGGCCTGGGGCTTGGATATGGCGGCGGTCGAGAGGCCAGCGATAATAACGACCTGCGCGGCCTTGGCGATATCGATGACTACGCGGAAGGGGCTCTCACACTGGAATATTTCAGTCCGGATGAAGCCTGGAATGGTGGGCTGACTTTGTCACAGGATTTGAGTGGTGAAACCAGCGGTTCGACCCTTACCGGTTATGTCGGTTACACCTTCCCGGTGGCAGACAATATTACTTTGACCACCGCGGCAAACGTGGTCTGGGCCGATGATGATCATATGCAGGCCTATTTCGGCATCTCTGACCGGCAGGCCTCTAATTCTATTTACAGTCGTTACAGTGCCGGTTCAGGTCTCAAATCCGCGGGGGTTGATCTGACGTTGAACTGGATGTTTGCCGAAGATTGGGCCGTTATTGCCAATACCGGTTATACCCGGCTTTCCGGAGATGCAGCCGACAGTCCAATCGTCGACCAGAAAGGGAGCGAAAACCAATTCATCTCTATGGTCGGCGTAATGTACCAGTTCTGAGCGCGCATTCGGAACTGGCCAGTGGAAATCCCCGGGAGCACCCCCAAGCTTCCGGGGATTTCTCATAAAGGGTCAATCCTCCAGGGATCGCTCGGCAGGCAGGGAGACAGTGACAACAGTGCCCTGGCCCAGGCTGCTCTTCAGATCAATCCTGCCACCATGCTGTTCGATCATGGCCTTGACGATGGAAAGTCCCAGGCCAATGCCTTCATGCTCACGCGCGCTGCTGGTCTCCACCTTGGTAAAGGGCTGGAAGATGGTCGATTGCTTGTCAGGCGGGATGCCGATGCCATTATCCTGGACGGATATGATTGTTGCGCCGTTCGGTCCGGTGCCGGTGGTGACCCGGATCTCACCGTCAATGCCCGTGAATTTAACGGCATTGGATAAAAGATTGATGATGATCTGTTTCATCCGCCTTTCATCGGCAAGCACCAGAGGCAGGCTGTCACAAGTTTGAGTAATCAGCTTTATCCGTTTGTCCTTAGCGCGCCCCTGTATCATTGCAAGGCTCGAAAAGACCGTTTCATTAAGGCAGACAGGGCATTCTTCCAACTCCATGTTGCCGGATTCGATCTTGGACACATCCAATATGTCATTGATGATGCCCAGCAGCAGGGCACCGGATTGATGGATAGAGGCTGCATAATCCTGATATTTTGGATTTGAATGCGGCCCGAGCAAACAGTCCCTCATTGCTTCGGAAAATCCGAGAATGGCGTTGAGCGGCGTACGCAACTCATGGCTCATATTTGCCAGAAATTCCGATTTCGACCGGTTCGCCAATAAGGCGTCGTCACGGGATCTGATCGTTTCACGCTCGGCCCGCTTGCGGGCGGTGATATCCTGCATGATCGCAACGAAGACAGGTTTCCCATCCACGTTCATCATCTGCAGATGGACCTCCACATCATATAGGCTGCCATTGGAGCGTTGCTGAACGGTCTCAAATGTCTGCTTTTCCTGGCGTCGATGCTGCAAGGGTTCGAGCAGGAAATCAAAATCCTGGCGTTGCATCTCAGGCATGATCTCCAGAGGGGTCATGCGTTTCAGGCTTTGCAGATCATACCCAAGATTGCGCCGCGCCCCATGGTTGACCTCGACAAACCGGTAGGTTCGTGCATCAAAAACATAGATCTCGTTCAAGGATTTGTCGACGATATCGCCCAGCATCTCTTTGAGGGCCAAGGCGGATCTCCGGTCGCTGACATCTTTGTAGGTGGTTATGAACCCACCACATTCCAGCGGATTTCCTGAAATTTCAATAACGCGCCCCGACCCCAGAGTGCGTTCAAAGCAATGGGGCAGTCCTTTGCCGGCCAGGTCCAATCGTTCCCGGACCAGATTTTCGGTTTCTCCAGGCCCGTAATCCCCGCGTTCGGCATTGTACCGGAGCAGGCTTTCCAGAGTGGTGCCCGGCTGGACCAGCCATTCCGGCAGGTCAAGGATCTCCAGGACACGGTCATTGCTATAGGCCAGCCGATTATCCGGACTGAAAATCGTGATACCGTGATCCAGGCTTTCAAGGCCCTCGAGGATCAGATCCCATTTATTGTCTGGATAGGTTGTGCTGGCGGATTGCGCAGCCAAATCATTTAGCAAACTCATTCTTCCCCCAATGAAATTCATTCCCCCAAATGAATCGTTACTACCAGTGTAGTTTAATTGAAGGTCACTGCAACTGTTCAGATGTTGAAGATTGTATTTTTGCTATAAATGAGGGTCGGCGGGGGCGGTTGCCGGCCCCCGGCCAGCCCGGAAAAAATGGGTGTGGGCGGATCAGGTCTCCACAATCGCCCCAATCGATTCCAGAAATTCTCTTTGCGTTAACCGGGGGTGGTCCCCCTGGAAGGCGTATCCATCCGGCTTGCTATCCACATAGATCTCGCCAGAGAGCTTAAAGGGGCTTTTATCATCAAAGGCACCAACCCATACGATGGTCTGGCCTGTTTCCTTAAGCCGATAAAACAAATGCGTGCCACATTCCTGACAGAATCCCCGCTCGGCCCATTCAGAAGACTGATAGGCTTTTATATTCTCTTCGCCCTGGAAGGTTACTTTGCCGACTGCGACTGCCATGGCCGGACCGGACCAATGTCGGCAGGTATCGCAGTGACAGGCATGATAATGGGTTTCGACATCCTCCGCTTCGAATTTTACTGCGCCGCAGAGGCATTCTCCTGTCATTGTCATCGGTTCAATTTCCTTCTTTGTTTTCCTGTTGAATATCTCCGGCACCGTCAGTTCCTATTTTGGACCGAACTCATGATGGTCTGGACCATAGCCGAAAGCTACTGACAACATTCTGTCAGGATTATCGACATGGTAGAAATGGCGCATCTTTTGTTAAGGAATTCGATTCCCATCACCAGCTCCCCAAAAAATCCAGGACACCGGGAATTGCCTTGAAAAACATAAATATGTAGCAAACCAACTAATAATAATCCGGATAAGAGACTGAAAAACATCAATATCGTAATCAGGGATTTGTTAATGATTAGCATGCAATAATACAGAAAGGAGATGTGAGATTGGCTTTCTAGAAGGTTTGTGCGGGACCAGATTTTTATCGGGGGGAATTTTCGATGCTGTTAAACCGATTCAGGCTTTCCAAGAAGCTACCGTTGGCCATTGTTGGTCTGGTGGCTTTGGGGACTTTGGCCACTGCTTTATTTGCTGATTACCAGTCAAAACAGTTTTTGGTGGAGTCTTCGCAATCAAAGCTGATGGCACTTATGCAGTCCCGCCATAAGGCGATTTCCGACTATCTAGGGACGATCAATAGTGATCTGGAGATCATGGCGGCCACGCCCAATACCACCGAAGCGCTGCTGGCGTTTGAGGGAGCTTGGGATGTGATGGAAGGTGATCGGACCGCAACCCTCCAGAGACTGTATATTGAGGAAAACCCGCATCCCACCGGTGCCAAGGAAGAGCTGGATTTTGCCAATGACGGATCCGGCTATTCAGCCGTACATGCGCAATATCATCCCTGGTTCAGGACGTTTCTTCGGGAGCGCGGGTATTATGACATTTTCCTTTTCGATCTGGATGGCAATCTGATCTATACGGTTTTTAAGGAGCTGGATTATGCCACGAACCTGAATAGTGGTCAGTGGCGTGATACGGACTTGGGGAATGCGTTCCGGGCGGCTGCGGCCAATCCGCAACCAGGCTTTCAGGCATTCTTTGATTTTCAACCCTATGGGCCCAGTGCAGGCGCGGCTGCCAGTTTTATCTCAACGCCATTATTCTCCGATGGCAAACTGGCCGGAGTTTTGGTTTTCCAGATGCCGATTGATAAAATCAACGGCGTGATGCAGCAAACTGCGGGCATGGGGGAAACCGGAGAGACCTATCTGGTCGGCAGTGACAAACTGATGCGCAGCGCTTCGCGTTTCAGCGAAGAAAGCACGATTTTAAAAACTCGCGTCGATACAGATTCGGTCAGCCGGGCGCTGTCCGGTGAAACGGGAGTGCATGTCGCGGCAGACTATCGTGGAGAGATGGTTTTTTCAGCCTTCACCAGTCTAGAATTCATGGGGGCGAATTGGGCGATACTGGCGGAAATAGATGAAAGAGAGGTGCTCAATCCGATTGAGCAACTCCAAATTCAAGTTGCATTGATAGCGGTAGGGGTCCTGATCGTAACCGCGATAGCCGGCATCTTTGTAGGCCGCAATATCACAAGTCCGCTTTCACATATGACCGGCGCGATGAAGGAGCTGGCATCTGGCGATCTGGATGTCAGAATCCCGGCTCAGTCGCGGGAAGACGAGATTGGTGACATGGCCTCAGCGATGAAGGTTTTCCGTGATAATGCGATGGAAGCCCAGAATATGCGGGAGGCACAAAACCGGGAAAAGGAGCGCCTGAATCAGGAAACTCGGGAGAAAATGCTGCAAATGGCGGACAGTTTGGATAGTGAAGTCCAAGAGGCCGTCAGCCGAATAGAAGAGAAGACCGGCAGTGTTCAAGAAGTTGCCCGGAATATGAATTCGGTTGCGAAAAATACCAACAGCCAGATGACATCGGTCAATTCCTCGGCACAGCAGGCCACACATGGTGTTTCTGCCGTTGCGGCTGCGGCAGAGGAAATGGTGGCGTCCATCACTGAAATCACCCGTCAGGCCAAACGGTCCGCGTCCATTGCTGCCAAGGCCATGGAGGAGGCAGAACGGACCAACGGCACTGTCCGGGAGCTGGATGATGCTTCCCAGCGGATTGGCGATGTGGTCTCGTTGATTACCGACATCGCGGAACAAACCAATCTGCTGGCTCTGAATGCGACCATTGAGGCTGCACGTGCAGGGGATGCCGGGAAGGGCTTTGCGGTCGTCGCCAACGAGGTCAAAAGCCTGGCAACTCAGACCGGCAAGGCAACCGAGGAAATCGCGCAGCAGGTCAGCACGATCCAGACGGAAACCTCTTCTGCAGTTCAGGCGATTGCTTCCATTGGCGATACGATTAGTGAGATCAACAAGAGTATCTCGATGATCGAAAGCAGCGTAGAGCAACAGAATGTCGCCACAGAGGAGATCAGCCGCAATGCCCAGGAAACATCTGCCAATACCAATGAAGTGTCGGCTATCATCGGCGATATCTCTGGGGAAACTGCAAGCGTCGGTGAATTATCTGACAGTGTCCGGCAATCCATTGGCGAGATCGCCGGCCGAATGACGGATCTGAAGCAGAACCTGACCGTGATTTTGCGCGAGTCCTCTGCCGGAAACCGGCGTTCTTCCGAACGGCTGAAAGTGGATATGGCCGGCAAGGCCACACTGGCTGATGGAAGGGTGGAAGAATTCCGTATCCATGATTTGTCGCCCCATGGGCTCGGCCTTGAGCCACCACTTGATATTCCGATCGGCCAGGAGTTCAAGGTGACCTTGTCAGGGCATGAAATGTCGCTGGATACCCGTGTGATTGATCAGTCGGAACGGCGCAGCCATGTGGCATTTGTTGGTCCGCAAGAACAGCAGGAATGGGTGGCGAGCAATGTGATCGGCCGGATCGTGCAGCATAAAACCGCTCAACAGGCCCCCTTGGCGGCAGATTGAACGAAGGTCCTGCAGAAACGGGACCGTCTTGCCTTTGGGCCGCCGGTCCCGTCTTGCGTTAATGCTGCATCGAAACCCTCTCTATGACTTCACTGGCCAGGACCACATATCGGCCGGGGCCGCCGGCGAGAAGGGCGTCAAATGGATAACAGGTGACCAGGACCAGCTGGGATCCGTCTTCGGATGGGGACAGCATGATGTCTTTCACATTCCCGCTGATCATCTCGGTTACCTGATAATGCCGCACGTTCCCGCCGGCAGTTTCGAGCCGCAGCAGATCATCCTTTCTGATATCCCGCAGAAAGCGGAAATGCGTATCTCGATGGCCAAAAAGAACCGGCGCGTTATCTAAACCACTGGCAACCGGTCCGAACGCCAGGCTGCGGGCAGAAGGGTCATCCAATATGAATTGGTCGATGTCCAACCTAGCCATGGTCAGTCTGGCACCGGGATGAAAGTCGGCCCAGGGCCAGGGGCGCTGCTGCTCTCCAGTATCAATCTGTTTGTCCCAGGCCTGATGGATCAAAATGGGCGCGAGCCAGGCCTTGCCGGCGATCAGGGCGGCATTGCCAAGCTGCCAAACGCCGATACCTCCGAGCAGGGCAAGGACCGACCAAAGCCAGAAACGCTGTTTCATCGGGCGGTTCTCCGACCCAGAATGAGGAATGTAATCAGTGCGGTAAACAAGGCGGCAAATCCCAAAATCAGGTTCAGGGTCATAGGCGTTGCCGTGGCAGGACCCGCCAGTTGGCGTTGCTGCTTGAACATATCCAATCCCTTTGCCGCATTGGCCGAGAGCTTTTCTGTTTTCAGGTCTGTCAGATGCGGCCGAACCGGGGTTTTATCCACGGCAACGAAACTGGTATAGGGGCTCAAAATCGCATGGCTGAGAGCAACATCCAGAACAGAGAGCCGAATGGTCTCTTCAGATAGTCCATGTGCTTTCAAATCCATCAAAGCTTCTACTTTGCGTCTTGCCCATAATTTAGCGATGCCGGAGCTTTTTTGAGCATGCTTTACAGACAGGTATTCTTTCCAATCCCGGTTCTTGAAACGTCCCTGTAGGTTAAAATCGGCGTCTGTTACTTCCCGACGGCTGACAAAAACCACAGGCTCTCCGTCATAGAGATCCGGAATTTGAGGTGGAAAGCTCTCGGCGGGGGATGCGTCTGCGTTTTCCATTGTGACATCCGTCATTGATGGAAATTGCATCCGGCTAAACAGAGCATCCATCCGGTTCTCCGCTTCGCCAAGATTGGTGATCAGTGTATAGCTGCCCCGGCCGAATTCTGCCGCCTTGCGCATGAACCAGCCATTGGGCGCGGGGCCCAGGCCGACGGTAAAGAGGCGTGCCGATCCCAGATTTTCATGAACCAGCTGGAACAGTTCTGTTTCGTTGCCAACGGCACCGTCAGTCAGGAACAGGATTTGGCGCAGGGCATTTTCGGGCTGTTTATCCCCAAGCGCGCTGGCCAGGGGCGGATACATGACCGTGCCGTTATTGGCTTCCAGCCGGTCGATGAAACTGCGGGCATAGCGCAGGTTCTCCGGACCTGCCGGGCGGGATTCGCCAAATAGGCGCGTCATGGAATCATCAAACCGGATAATGTCAAAGTGATCCTCCGGGCGCAGTTGCGAGACGGCCTTTTGCAGGGAGGCCTTTGCCTGGCGGATGGAATCCCCCGCCATGGAGCCAGAAGTGTCGATGATAAAAGTGATGTCACGGGGCAAGGTTGTTTTATCCCTCTGGGCTTCTGCCGGCGGCATCACCATGGTCAGGATGTATTCTTCCTGGCCAGCGGTTTCGCTGAAGACCAAGGTTTGGGGACTGGAGCTCAATGCCATTTTCCAGCGCAGAACGAAATCCCGGTCTGCCGGCATTTCGCCATCCTTGAGGGTGATCCGGTAACGGCCGCCTTCGAGATGCAGGCTGTTAAATTGGTGACTGGGGCTTTCCAGCAGGGATAACTCCGTTCCCGCATCCAGATTGACGGTCATCCGTGTCGGGTTGACCGGTTTGGCATCATAGACGCCGGTTGCCGGGCCTGTGATGGGCTGTTCCATTGCGTTCCTGTCGGCGATGACGGTCGCCATATGTTCGGCGTCCGGCCTCGGGAAAAAGCGGGGGAGGACAACTGTCGGCAAGGTGGCGCTGAATTCCAGGCCAGTGCGTTTCACCAGGGATTGAAAGCGGATCTCGACAGAGATTTCCTCGCCCGGTCCGATATTGGCGATTTTGGTTGTGAAGACATTGGGGCGGTTCTGGCTGAGCAGGCTGGCGCGTTTGCCTTCAGCGACCGCGCGGGCATAGGTTCGTTTGGCCTGTTCCTTTTCCTGGATCTCACCTTCAATGCGCCTTTCCCCGATGATCAGGGTCATGCCGTCGACCGCAGCATCATCGGGTAAGGGGAATAGGTAGATCCCTTCAACCCAATTGCCACTGTCATTGCGGAAAGTCTGTTGAACCGTTCCGCGTAGAACGATGCCTGCGATATCCACTGTCATATCGCTTGACTGGGTGAGGGCGGGCGTAAGGGGCGCATCCTGGCCGGTTTCACGGAAAAACAGACCGAATTCCTGTTTGTTGTCGGTTGGAGAGGCCCCCAGGGCGGTCATGCTCCATAAGACCAGCAGGATGACGCCCAAGGACATGCCGGTTGCCATGCCGCATATGATCCGGCTGAGCCGTGGGCTGCATAAGATAGTGATGATTTTTCTATTCACCTTGCCAACAGACATGATCCACCTCCTCGATGCGCTGATGAGGAAGCTATTGGGCCTGGGCAACATGGCCGGATCGCACCGGAAAAGGGGCGATGATGAGATGAATTAGGACGATTTCAGGGCGCGAGCGCCAGCTATTTCAAGCTGTCTGCGGTGCTTCGCCCCCTTCGTCGGTAATGGAACCGGATTTGCCACCAACCAGGGCCTCCAGCTTACCGGTTATCGTAGAAATGCCCTCGGTGATTGCGGTTAACTGTTCGGCAAGGCTCAGGTTGTTGTCAGCCTGATGCTGCAGATCCTCCATGCTATCGGCAACCCGTGTGGTGCTTTCGGCGGCGATAGAGGATTTTTCTGCAACGCCGTCAGCGGCAGTGAGAACGGCCCCGATCTTGTCCGTGACCATGTTGCTGCGCTCGGATATCAGATCAAAGCTCTCCGCGATCTGGTGAGTAAAGCCTTCCTGTTCATCGACCGACTGCGCGATATGGCCGATCTCGGAATGCATTTCTTCGATGATGCCGGCAACCCGCTCGACGATGCCCCTCGTGTCGCCGGTCTTGGACTGAATTTCGGTGATCATACCGGCAATCTCGTCAACGGCCTTTGCGGTTTGCGCCGCCAGGCTTTTAACCTCGTTGGCGACGACCGCAAATCCCTTGCCGGCCTCACCGGCACGCGCTGCCTCGATGGTGGCATTCAAGGCCAACAGATTGGTCTGCCCGGCGATATCCTTGACCAGATCCAGCACGGCGGCAATCCGGTTGGTGGCATCATTAAGCCCTGTGACCGATGTGCCGGCCTGGGTGGCATCCGTTCGGGCGTCACTGGCGATCTGCAGTGCGCCGCCAGCCTGATTGCGGATATCCTGGATGCGGTTGGCCACCCGTCTTGCATTATCCTTGGCAGAATCCACCTGTTCGGAAACCTCCCGCGCGCTTTCATGGATCGCGTCCGCGCTGTCCTTCACCTCGGACGCGGCATTTTCGATGGCCTGGACACCGTCGTTGACCTGGCTTGTTTCATCCCGCGCGGTATGGATACGCTTGGCAGCGGTCGAGGATTGGCCACTCAGATCTGAAGAAATTTTGGCCAGACGGTCACTCATGGCGGCCAAGTCCCTTGTGCCGGTCGCGACGCCCTGGATCAGGTCATCCATCACCTGATTGTAGTAACGCGCCAGTTCACCGGATTCATCGCCCGCCGTTTCATCCAGGCGATGGCCAAATTCCGCGCGCCCTTCCGCCAGGCGGCGCAAGGCCGAGACCACTTCTCCGGTGCCGAGTTGGGTCTGGTGCTCGGCGACATTCAGCCCGACGGATTCATCCTTTTCCTTGACCCGCATGCCGCCGCCAATATTGGTGCTGTCGAGAATCTTGAAAGCGAGGAACGAAATACCGAACGCCCAGACAAAATTGAGGGCGACCCCCTCAAGCTGTACCAGAAACTGGGTGAAACGATCACCGGCCAGCATGGCTTCCGCTGAGGCGAAAATGGGAATGCAAAGCGTTCCCCAGACACCGGCAAAGCCATGAACCGAAACCGCGCCGACAACATCGTCCAGCTTGAACTGCCGTTCCAGCCATTCACCGCCCAGTGTGGTGATGGCGGCTCCGATCATCCCGATCCAAAGGGCACCATGGGTGGTGACGGCATCGCAGCCTGCGGTGATGGCCACCAATCCGCCCAGCAGGCCGTTGGCCATGCGCTCGGGTCGGAAATAGCCATGTTCCCAATTGGTGCGGACCCGGCGGAAGGGACTGGCGGATTCTTGAAGATAGTCATATTCGGCAGGCAGGGTGTAATCGAGATAACGGCCCAGCAACATGCCAACCAATCCGCCGGCGACTGCTGAAACAAAGGTATTCACGATGATATGGGCAAAGGCGGGAGTGCCTGCCGTTGTGCTGCCGCCATTAAAGCCGAACCAGCCGATCAGCAGGATAATCGCGCCAAAAATCGCCAGCACCGGATTATGGCCAATGAAGCGGATCGGCTTGCCATTTTCGTCAAATCGGCCCAGGCGCGGGCCCAGCACAATGATCGCGGCCAGCGCCACCCAGGCCCCGGTGGAATGGACCACAGTGGAGCCGGCAAAATCGATGAAACCCTGATCGGCAAGGAAGGCCGGATTATCGCCATTCAGCAGATTGCCCCATGACCAATGGCCGAAGACCGGATAGATGATAAGAGCGATAAGCAAGGTGGCGACCAGATAGCCCACGTAATTCATCCGTTCCGCCACCGCGCCCGAAACAATGGTGGCGGCCGTGCCGCAAAATGTGACCTGGAAGATGAAGAAAGTCAGCGTCCAGTCAGGTAAGGTGTCAAACGCAAACAGATCCCATTCCAGCCCGATGAAGCCGCCCATACTGTCGCCGAACATCAACATGAACCCAACCCCGCCAAAAACCATGCCGGATACAATCAGATCTGCCATGTTCTTCTGGGCCACATTGATAGAGTTTTTCGACCGGACCAAGCCTGCTTCCAGCAGGAGGAAGCCCCCTTGCATGCTCAGGACCAGGGCCGCAGCAACCATGGTCCAGACATGATCCAGGTTGCTTTGCACACGATCTGCCGCAGCCACCTGCTCTGCCAGGGCCGGCAGGGGAAGGAGCAACAAACCGATGAAAAGAAAGGGGCTGGCGGCGGGAAAGAGTCTTCGGGACGGACGCACAGGCAGATCCTCGCAAGTTTCTCACATCCCCCCAATAAGGTTCTTGCGATGAGTGTAGTCGTACGAGGTTAATCCATTACTAAGAATGCTATCAATCTGACTCTGTCAGAGCGAGAGGTTTGCGTCCCAATAGGGCCGGGGGCCAAATCTCTCAGCCAGGAAGTCGATGAAAACACGTACTTTTGGTGGCAGATACCGGCTATGCGGATAGATTGCGCTGACCGAAAGATCCTGCGGCATATAGTCGGTTAGGACCGGGACGAGGGCACCGCTCTGGAGATGTTCCGATGTTTCCCAGGTTGATTTCATCACCAATCCCTGGCCGGCCAGCGCCCATTGCAGCAATACTTCGCTATTGTTTGAATCCATGTTTCCCGCAACGGAATATTGCACCGCCTCGCCATTTTCCAAAAAGGTCCATTTGAACTGGCGCGAGCCGGGAAACCGCAGCAGCAGGCAGTTATGATCCGCCAGATCGGCGGGTGTTTTGGGGATGCCGTGTTTTTTCAGATAGTCCGGGGCCCCGCAGATATAGCGTGTATCGGGAGCCAGGGTCCTGGCAATCATGCTGGAATTATCAAGCTTGCCGACACGGATGCCGATATCCATCCCTTCCTCGACCAGGCTGACCATGCGTTCGGTCAATTGCAGGCGGACCTCCACATCCGGATAGTTTTCCATAAAATCCGGAATGATGGGGGAAACATGCATTTTGCCAAAAGAGGTGGGCATGGTGACCTTCAGAACACCTTTCGGAGCCTGTTTTTTTTCCGAAAGTGTGCTTTCCACTTCTTCGATCTGTTGCAGGATATGGACACAATGATCGAAATAGACTTGGCCTTCTTCGGTCATCTGCACCTTGCGGGTGGTCCGGTTCAACAGACGCACGCCAAGCCTGTCTTCCAGCTTGGCAATGCGGTTTGAGACCACGGCTGGCGACAAGCGCAAATCATGGCCGGCCCCTGAAAGAGACCCCAATTCCGCCACGCGGACAAAGACCGCCATATCGTTCACATCATGCATGACCGCACCTTTTATCAAGTAAAATTTGAAAGTAAATATATATTTTATATTATTCTATAATTGATGATTTACTGCGATATTGCAACCCGGTAAAAATTCGAGCCCCGCCACGGATCCCAGGATCCCAATGGCGTGGTATCCGACGATGGGTCGGACAGTAAAAAAGAGAAAAAGCGGGAGCGACCACATGTTGGTGACAACTCATCTTTTCACACCGGGACCTACCCATATGCCCGAAGCGGTCCGGCGCGCCATTGATGTGCCGCTGCAGGACCACCGGGCACCGGATTTTCATAAACTGGTTCTGCCGCTGCAGGAGGATTTGAAAAAAATCTTTCGGACAGAGAGTGGCGAAATACTGCTTTTTGCCGGTTCCGGCACCAGCGGCTGGGATGCGTCCCTCGCCAACTGCCTGTCACCGGGCGACAAGGTGCTGACCGCTTCTTATGGCCATTTTTCCGACCTCTGGATTGCCATGTGCAAACAGCACAAGCTTGAGGTCGAGGTGATCGAGGGCGCCTGGGGAGAGGCCGCCCCGATCGCCGAATATGCCAAACGCCTGGCGGCGGATACCAATCATGAGATTAAGGCGGTCCTGGTCTGCCACAATGAGACAGCGACCGGTGTCACCAGCGATGTGGCTGCTTTAAGGGCGGCCATGGATAAGGTGAACCACTCCGCCCTGTTGATGGTGGATGGTGTCAGTTCCATTGGCGCGCTGGAATTCCGGATGGATGACTGGGGCGTGGATCTGGCGGTCTGCGGCTCGCAAAAGGGCTTCATGATGCCAACAGGCCTTTGCATCCTGGGGGTCAGCCAAAAGGCGCTAAAGGCTTCTGAAGTGGCAGAAAATCCGCGCGGTTTCTTTGATTTCAAGGGGTTGTTAAACCAATATAAGGGCGGCTATTTCCCCTATACACCGGCAACCACTCTGCTGCACGGGCTGGCCCAATCCTGCCTGATGATCCTGGAAGAAGGGCTGGATAATGTCCATGCTCGCCAATTCCGACTGGCCGAAGGCGTGCGCCGCGCGGTTCAAGCCTGGGGCCTGGAATTATGTTCACGCCGGCCGGAGGTTCATTCCGATACGGTGACCGCCATCCTGGTGCCGGAAGGTTTTGACAGCAATGATGTGCTGAAAACAGCTTATAATGATTATAACCTGTCTTTGGCGGCGGGCCTGTCCAAGGTGGCGGGCAAGGTGTTCCGCATCGGTCATATGGGGGCGGTGGATGAGTTGATGCTGTTGGGCGCGCTCGCTACCACGGAAATGGTACTGAATGATGTCGGCATCAACGTGACACTGGGCAGTGGTGTGGTCGCCGCACAGAAATACTATCGGGAAAGTAAACAGGCAGAACCGCAAAAAGCGGTCGCCTGAGGGGAGAAAGTAAAACCATGTTTGACGTGAATGTCGCCGAATGGCTGAACCTGCTTTTGCGCTGGGTTCATATCATCACCGGGATCGCCTGGATCGGGTCGTCCTTCTATTTTGTCTTCACCGATGCCAGCTTGCGCCCGAACAAGGCGCTGAACAAGAAGGCCCATGGGGAAACCTGGCAGGTCCATGGCGGCGGCTTTTACCATATCCAGAAATATCTGGTGGCGCCGGACAAGATGCCGACCGAACTGCATTGGTTCAAATTCGAAGCCTATTTCACCTGGTTGTCGGGTTTCCTGCTGTTGAGCGTTATTTACTATCTGGGTGCCGATGCTTTCCTGATCGACAGTTCGAAGCTGGATATTACCGCGAGCCAGGGCATCATGATTTCCATCGCCATGTTGGCCGGAGGCTGGATCCTCTATGACCTGCTCTGTCGCTCTCCGCTGGGGGACAATTTAGGTCTTCTGGCGCTGTTGGTTTTCCTGCTGGTGGTGGGGGCTGGCTTTGCCTTTACCCAGGTTTTTGCCGGGCGTGCGGCCTATGTCCATGCGGGGGCCCTCATCGGCTCCATGATGGTCGGGAACGTTTTCTTCGTGATCATTCCGAACCAGAAGAAGGTTGTAAAAGCGCTGACAGCTGGTGAGGAGCCGGCGGCGATCCTGGGCAAGCAGGCTAAACAGCGTTCCATGCATAACAACTATCTGACTCTTCCGGTCCTGCTGATGATGATTTCGAATCATTATCCGATGACCTATGGGCATGATTACAGTTGGCTGATCTTTGCCATGATCCTGGTGATCGGCGGGCTGGTGCGCCATTACTATAATTCCAAGAATGCAGGTATTGAAGCGGGTTGGATGAAGTTCCTTTATCCGACGGCAGGTGCCTTGATGCTCGCGTTGATTCTGTTTGTTTCCTTTAAGCCGGGTGGCAATGAAACCCTGGCGGAAGGAGCTGATGCCGTTACTGCGAAACAGGCTTTCGCTGTTGTCCAGCAACGCTGTGTCGCGTGCCATTCCTCGTTGCCGACTCATGAGGATTTCGACGAGGCACCGGGCGGGGTCACATTCGACACGATCGATGATGTACTGGCCCACTTGGACGCCATTAAACAGCAGGCGGTGGATACGGATGCCATGCCGCTTGGCAATATGACAGAGATGACCGAAGAAGAGCGTCAACTGCTCGGTCAGTGGATTTCCTTGGGTGCTAAGGTTGCTTCACCTTAGTGCTTACTTTCCCGAAGCAAAACTGGCCGGAATGTTCGCATTCCGGCTTTTTTCTTTGCATGAAGGGTGTTTCAGACCGATAACGGTTGAAACGCAATCAACCAGGGGAGAGCAGATGTCCAGGATAATCACGAGAAGTTTGATCGCCGTGGCCATGCTGTTCATCCTTCATGGCCAGGCCTGGGCAGAGGAAGAGCGCGCGGAAAAGGTAATGGTCGGTCAACTGCTGGATTATTGCCTGCCCTCCCTGGTCTCAGGCCAACCGGTCCATGAACTGGTTAAACTATCCCCCAACGGGAAACGACTGCTGCGCTTGAAGGAAAGATCAAGCGAAGCTTTTTTGAATGGCCAAGCGGGGGATGCCTGGCTGGTTGGGGGTGGCCCGGAAGTTGTGTTGGCGGCCTTGCAGGATGTGGCAGTGTGCCAGGTATTTGCCCGCGAGGTGGAACCCGAAGCCCTGATGCAGCAGTTGGACAGCTGGTTTGACAGTCAGGAATCTCCGTTGAAACGGGCTGAGCCGGATCAATCGGAACCGATGATTCTTAACCGAGAATATTGCGGGCCTTTCGGCTCGGTTTCGGTCGTGATCCAGGCGTCGGCTATCAAGGAAAGCGGTCATGACGTTCAGGGATTGATCACGTCAGGCCGGGTTGCCAACTGTGAATGATGTCTTAGCCGCGGTGCCGATTTACCATCAAGTACGAAATATTCCCTATGGCGGGATCGGCCAGCGCCGTGTGGAGGATGTCTTGGTGAACGGGCGCGGATCTTGTTCCGGCAAACATCTCTTGCTGCAAAAACGACTGAGACAGGCGGGGTATCGGGCTGAGGTCGTGACAATTTTCACCTGGTTTGATCTGGGCATCCCGAACCACCCCGCCATGCCGGATGAAATACGTGCGATGTTAACCGTCGGGAAGGTGCCGGACTATCACCATTATGTTGAACTGCATATTGGGGAAAGAGTGTTGAAACTGGATGCCACTTGGCATGACGGGCTGAAACCCTTTGGCTTTCCAGTCAATGATTGCTGGGATGGCGCAGGAGATACGGTCCTGGCTGCCCCGGCAGTCGATTATTTCCCGCCGCAAGATGATTTGGCCGGGTTCAAGGCGGCTAAGGTTGCCGCTTTGAGCCAGAATATGCAGGAACGGCGGCGGCGATTTTTTCAAGCCACCGCAGACTGGATAACAGAATTGCTTAGAGCAGAGCCTGTGCTGCGATCATGATGGCTGCCATGACCGCGACATAGCCGATCTCAATCAGGATCGCGGTTACTTTTTTTTGTGCATAAAGACCACCCGAAGCCATCAAGGCCATTACCATGGCCACGACCAGCAGGCAGGTGAAAAGACTATTGCTTGCTGCGGTTATGCCGACCAGCCAGGCCAAGAGAAATGTGCCGCCGGCCTGGATCATCATGGCGATCGCCGGCGGGGCGGCGGCCTCTTCCTTTTTCTTGCCGATGCCATCAAGCCAACGGTCGAGAAACAGGACCGGAGAATACCAGAGCCACCCCAACAGATAGGCGATTGCCGCGCCAATCCCGACAGCCAGCCAATTGATGTTCGCTGTGATTTCTTCCATCTATGCCACCGATTGTTATTTAACGCATTTGTTAAATCATTGAATTAACAGAAGGGCAAGAACGGAAAAGGCCCGCCGCGACCAAAAAAATCGCGGCGGGAGGGCACCCCCTGGTTCAGGTGGGCAGGGATTTTTGAAAACCGTCGAACTGGCTGATACGGGCATACCAGTCATTGATGTTGGCCTGTTTCGGCATGGCATCGGCCAGGCAAAGCTGGAAAATATTGCTGGCCACGGAAAGATCAGCAATGGTGGCTCGGTCTCCCGCGAGATAGGGCCTGTCGGCCAGCCCTGCATCCAGAATTTCGCTGAGTTCCTTCATGGCCTCATGGCTTCTGGCAATGGCATCCTTGTCACCATCCTCACCCATGAACACACTGTTCAGGACGATGCCGACCACATGAGGGCTGAGGCGGCATTGATTCCAGTCCAGCCATTGTTCGACCCGTGCCCGTTGAACGAGATCGCTTGGATACCAATTATCCAAGGCATGTTTAACACAGAGATACCGGAGAATGGCATTGGATTCATGGATTTTTACGCCGGTTTCTTCATCCACCAGGCTGGGGACTTGGTGATTGGGATTAACCGCCAGATAATTCGCGGTCAAATAATCCCCTTGATCCATGGCCACATGTTCCAGGCGATAAACCAGTCGGGCTTCCTCCAGCAGGGAATGAACCCGACGGGCATGTTGGGAATAGGGAAAATGGTAAAGCACGTACATCTGTCTAACCTGTCAAAAGAGTAAAAAAAAAGCGGCCTTCATTGCCGTCGACAGAAGTCATAAAACAGGCATACTGACAGCATTCTGTCAGTAGGATGTCAGGGGAAGGATTATAGTGCTTTCCAGTTTTGCACACCGACATCGGCATGCAGCATATCGGCGGTGACCCGGCGGAACTCTGCGCCGGACATATGGACAAGGCTCTCATGGTCGCCGGCTTCGAAATAGACATCCGCTTCCCGGTTCAATTGCTCATCCACCAGGGTTTCAAGGCCATAGGCGGTGCCAAGCGCGGGGATGGCACCCGGATCGCAATCTTTGAAAATGGAGGGAATTTCCTGTTCCTTTGCGACGCGGACCCGGTCTTGCAGGCAGCGACGCAAATGGCGCATTTTCACATGGCTGCTGGCGGGAACGACAGCAACAAGATAGTCAGAACGGGATTTTAACAAAACCGCTTTTGCCAATTGTTTTGCGGAAATCTTGGCCGCCTGAGCTGTGTGTGAGGCTGAAAAAGTGCGCGGATGCTGCACAACACGATACTGTGCCTGCCGATCACTGAGAAAACGCCGGAGATTTTCCGAAACAGCCAAGGTTTTTCTCCTGATTGCCTAAGACAATCGAGTACGGTCCCCCATTTTTTTTGCATGCCAACCCCAATAGGATAGCAAAAAATACATCAAAAAAGAATGAATCCCGATTTAAAACGGTATTTCAGGAATTTAACCCGCAATCGAACGCACTGAACGGGCGTGTTTTCGACCCTAATTCCCGATATGATTGATTTAGAATGATGGAATATTGTATCCTAATGGTCGCTGGATTGGCTGTTTCCGGCAAAACTCGGGAAGGATAGTCACCCATTGCCCATGGCGGCATCGGGGGATTTTCTGATCGTGAGGGGGAAATTTGATGACGGACAACCGGGAAGAATTCCTGAAGGCGCTTGGCCCGCATGAGCGCTACACCTCAGGCCGGGGTGGTAAGCTATTAACCATCAAGAACGCAATATTACGTGAATTGGAACTGGACAGCGTGGATTTGCGTTACGCAGTGTTGGCGGGATCGGATATGGCGCGCAGTATTTTCCGCAATGTCAATCTGGAAGGGGCGGATCTCTTCGCGGTGAATCTGTTTCACAGTGACCTGACAGGATCACGGCTTTTCCGGGTTGATTTGCGCGGGGCCAATCTGAATAACTGTAAGTTGGCCGGGGTTAATCTCCGGGAGGCGGATCTTAGGCCGGGACAGTTGGCCTCGGTCACGCGCGCAAACCCGACCCAGGGGATGGAGCTGATCCCGACCAATCTGGAAAATGCTAATTTGGAACATGCGGATCTTAGCCATGCCGACCTGGAATGCGCCAATTTGGCGGATATTCAGGCGGCCAGCGCCAACTTTTCCGGCGCCACCCTGTTCGGGGCCAATCTGAGCGGTGCGGAGCTGAGCCATTGCGATCTGGAAGGGGCAAAGCTGAAAGGCGCGATATTGGCCGGAGCCAGCCTGTCCCATGCCAGTTTGTGCCATGCGGATCTCCGGGGGGCTAATTTACGCAATGTGGATCTGGCCACGGTTGATCTGTCCGGGGCCAATCTGGATGGGGCGATCTATTTCACGCAGGATCAGCGCATAGAACCCTGGCTGGCACAGATCCTGGCGAAACATGCTCAATGGGTGCGCACCAATGGTGAGAATGGCAACCGGGCTGATTTCACGGGGGTGCAACTTGCCCATGACAATCTGGCGAACTCAGATTTAAGCGGTGCGTTGATGGTGGAATGCGATCTCTCCGAATCTGTATTGTGTAACAGTCTTCTGTTGTTGACGGAATTGAAGAAGGCGCGACTGAAAGGGGCAGATCTTGATTTTGCGAATTTGAGCGGGGCGGATCTTAGCCAGGTGGACCTGCGCGGTGCCCATGGTCGCAACGCCAATCTTGGCCATATCCGACTGCATAATGCGGAAGGAAATGATACGGGCCGGCGGTGGGCGACGAAGCTGGTTGGGGCCAATCTTGACGGTTCGGACTTCCGCGGGGCCGATTTCCGTGGCGCGGACCTATCGGAAGCCTCTTTCAACGGAGCAAACCTCAGTGGAGCGGATTTGCGTGAGACAGTCCGCCAGGGGGCCAGTTTTGAACAGGCCATCCTGACGGGGACAATGATGTGAACCTACTATCCGGGGGACGCTGCGGTACCGGCCAGCAAGCCGCCGTCAAGCGTCAACTCGGCTCCGGTCATATAACAGGCGTCATCTGATGCCAGCAGCAGGGCGAGGGCGGCTACCTCTTCCGGCTGGCCGAACCGGCCTGCCGGCACGTCTTTGGTGAAAGTTCTGAGATTTTTTTCCCGTTCTTCGCCCTCTCCCAACATGGCTTCCCACATGGGCGTCAGGATGGCCCCGGGATGGATGGAATTGCACCGGATATCCAACCCCTGTTGCGCACAATAAAGGGCGACGGATTTACTGTGATTGCGCACCGCCGCCTTTGAGGAGGCATAGGCCGCCGCTAGGGGAATGCCGACCATGCCGGATCGCGACGAGATATTGATGATGGATCCGCGACCTGATGGCCGCATGGCGCGGATGGCGTAACGGCACCCCAGAAATACCCCGTCCAGGTTCACTGCATGGACGGCCCGCCAGTGTTCCAGGCTGGCCTGTTCGGGATCATGGGGGTGTGCTTCTTCTTCAAAACCGGTGATACCGACATTATTCACGACCACATCCATGTCAGGATAGGTGAAAGCAATGCGATCCCAATCGGCCTCAAGCCGCACATCCAGGGGTTCAAAGATGCATCCCAGCTGTTGGGCCAGTAGAGAACCGGCTTGGATGTTTTTGTCGGTCAGAATGACCTCGGCCCCTGCCTCTGAAAAAGCGGTGGCGATAGCTTGTCCGATGCCGCGGGCCGCGCCGGTAATCAGGCAGCGCTTGTTCTCAAGTTTTTTCATGATGGGTCCTGGATAGAATGAAGAATGGACAGACTGATCCCGCAGGTATCAGCGAATAAAACTGGCATGAGCCGCTTTAGCGGTGGCCTTTGTCCATGTCATCTCACTCCCAGGATATATGGTCACCACCAGGATAGACGTGCCTATCTCCGTGATCAACAGGCGAACGATCAGGCGATGGTTCTTAAGAGGATCTCGGCGCCCCGGCCTTGTCGGCCATCATCGTAGTCAAAGTTGAACCGGGCAATTTCCCGTCCACCTGCCAGGGGGCGGTCATTATAGACGGCCTCATTCAGAGTGATCCGTACGATACCGCTGTCGGAGAGGTTGTCCACGCGGCCATCGCCAAAAGAGAGTTTCAATTTGTCAAAAATGGCATCTTGGCTGTCAATGACGCCATCTTGATTGTCGTCGAACCTTGCCAACTCCGCCAGCCCATCCCTGGCACCATGCTGGTCGCCGAACAATTCCCCGCCATGATCGATCCGACCGTTGCCGTTCCTGTCATAGGCAAGGAATGCGTCATTTGCGCTGATCCAGGCGGATTTTTCCTTTGATCCGTCGGCGTTGAGGTCAAATAATACGCCATCTTCCAGGGGCAGGGTGTCAATGCCATTACCATCCATGTCAAAGACCAGGGGATCTTGCATGATAGTTTCCGGTCGGATTTTTCCGGTAATATCCATGGCATAATATTCGATATTGATCTCGACCCGCTGAAGGTTGATGTGTGTAACCTGATCCTCCTGACGGATGCTGAGATCAATTTTTTCTATGGCAACTGAAACTGTAAGCGAGTCCACCGACAGTTCTTTTGCGCCATTTGAGGCTTTCAGCGCGGTGGCTTCGCCCAGCTGATTGGCGATCCTCATGGCATTTTGATCAATATCGGATGCCTGGCCTGCCATGGGGCCGAAGGTCGCCTTCAATTTATGTTCGAAGGTCCGCGTCAGATGATTGAACAGGTTATCCATGGTGAAACGCTTTGCCATCTGCGCGGCGGTTTGGGCATATCCCAGCGCGTTTCGAGCGGCATCCGTCAATTCAATAGTCAGCGCGGCGGATTGTTCCAGAAGATCCAGCTCATCAGCCAATGAGGATAACGGAGTTTTGGGGCCGGCATTGGAGTCAGGCTTTGTTCGTCCGCCATTTGTATCCTGCCCGGGACGCATGTTCACATAGGCGTGGCTGTTCACGCCTTCCAGATTCCCCATGACAACCTCCCTTCTGGTGGATGAATTGGGATTGAGCATTCCGCCTGCTGCTTTGTCTTCTGACATGGGCAGGCGGGAAATATTCTATCACAATGCCACCAGGGGTTAAACGGGGAATTGAATCAGTTCAAGGCTTTGGACATTTTTACGTGGGTGTCGTTGCGGCCGATTTCGGTAAAGCCATGGGCGACGGATGTCCGGATCGCGGGCAAGTTTTCATCCCGAACACGCAACAATAGGCTGCGGGCATCCAGGTTTTCTCTTGCATATTCTTCCAGCAATTCCAGGATTTTTTTGCCCCGGCCATCCCCGCGTTTGTCGGAAATCAGATAGAGATGATTGACAGTCCACCGACCCGGCGCAGTTGACGGCGACAGGCAGGCATGGCCGATGATCGAGTCTTCTTCCATGACCCAGAAAGAAAGAGATCCGCGATCTGGATTCAACCGTTCCGACCACTGGATCGGACAAAACGGATAATCCGCCGAAGGCCAGACCAAGTTCAGGTCTTCTTTTGCCGTCAGCATCTTTTTCAGCATTTCAAGGTCGAGCGGGTCGTTTTCAATCAGTTTCATCGTCGTCAGTTCCTCTCTGCTACCTGCCGGTTCAGGTGTGGCCTTCTCCCGTATTATGGTGTGCTCGCCCCGATCGGTTGAAAATCAGGGCATGTTCCATTGTCTCAAATTGTCGTTGCAGTTTTTTGAACTTATTGTTCAGTGGAACAACAAAGGCTTCGAACTGCAGGTCCAACTTTCCCCTGAGGGCGCTTACGGCATCATGGCCAAATGAAGGCCATTTGCTATTTGGACCATTTACTCCCAGCACATAGAGCGGGGAATCCGGGCGGGCGGTAATCTGTTTTCGGGCTAGGAAAGCCTGTTCAACTTCCGGGATCTTTGCGATCGCTTGGATCAGATCCTTCATTTCTTGTGAGCCCAGATCATGTTCAATCAGGATGTCGGAGTCAAGCAGACGCCCACGTTCCGCAAGATCGAGCCGGAAATTAGCCTTTTCGTGCTGCAGTTTCTGGCGCCAAATCCCCAACAATGCCGAATCGTCCATCTCTTCCAGGAGCTCGACGGCATCTGCGCAGATATCAATACTGAGTGCCGGGGTTTCTTCGATCGCGATCTCCAGCATTTGCAGGCCGCTTAGATTGCGATCATGCAGTCGGAACCAGCCGGCTGTATAATTGGCTTCCGGATTGCGCGGAAACTGGATCAACATGGTTTCATAGATATCCGCTGCCGCGTCCCATCCATCCAGATATCGGGCGATATCAGCCCATTCAAGCCATTGTTCTTCTGTGAGTTGGCCGTCTTCATAGAGCGTATCAAGCTCTTTTTGCCGCTCTGATAATGTGCGGTAATGGCTATGGCAGGCGTCCCAGACCGGTTGGGATTGCTGCCACCAGATCATATTCAATGCATCTCTGATGCCTGGCTCGGCGTCGCCCAGCAAAGATTTATCCGCGGAAAGATTGAGGCGGTCGGGGATTTGCGGGTGAAGGCGTAGATCCCGCAGCCGCCCTCGAAGATCACGGAACGCAAATTCGATATGCCCGCGTGGCTGCGGTATTTTGCCGCCGGCCAATTCTGCCATATGTTTCCGGACGGCCTTGGAGGCAAAGAAGCGGCTGCTGATATCATAGGGCAGCTCTTTAGGATACCGGTTCTGGTAACTGCGCCTGTAGAAATCGTCCCAAAAGACGGTTTCATATTGCTTGTGGCTGACATAGGTGCTGGTGATGCTCTGGGCTGTTGCATCAGGTCCGGTTTCTTTTACTGCAACCTTGTCGGCGGTCTGGATCTGTTCGGTTACGAGAAATCGTGCCAATGCATTGAAGGACGGCGCAAATTGATCCAGGAAGGGGCGTAAAATGGCATCAGCAAAGGCTTTGTCATTCTTCTTGCGCGCCCGCATATGTTGGAAAATCTGCTGCCATCGATAGAGCCAAGCCCCCAAGCGGTTGCCATGCTGATTATGCCGTGCCAGTTCTCCGATCAGAGCCGACTGGAATTCCAGGGGAGACAGGGATTGCAGTAAAGGCAGGCCGATGACCAGTGTGAACCGGGGAACCGGCCAGAAACCCGCTGAACCAAGCGGTAGAAATTCAAGCTGGTAGTCGCCGGTGATAAGCAGATTTTTGATGGGTTTATTGCCGGTCTTCAAACAGCTTTCCTGGATCATCTGTTCCAATGCCGGAGTATCTCCGGGGGGGAGCGGAACCCCGGTGGTTTTGGGCAGGCTGGACTGAATCAATCGGGCGACGGCCAACAAGGTGAGGCTGGCACTCAGGATGAGGGCTGGCAACGCTATATCCGCCTGAATGCTGGTGGCGGGAAGCGATAGGACCAAGATAAACAGGATATAGCCGAGGGAAAGAACCAGCAATATGAGCAGGGTTGGAAAGAAAATGAGTCCCAAAAAACCGGCGGACACAACTTTCGCACGGTAGAGCAGGGGATGGTTTTCATACAGACTTGCTGCCTCATCCCGGATTTCGCGTAATTCCGGACTGTCTGCGGTCCAACAGCCCGCCCGATAGCGTTTCCGGGCGACGAATATCTGAAAACAATAAGCAAATAGCGCGCACCAGAGGGATGCCATGCCATAGGCCAGGAATTCCGGTGTGATGGCCAAACCGGCCAAATCTGGGCTGGCGCGATATTTGTTCACCAGATCCGAATGTATGAAAACCGGATCGATACCTTTGCGGCCATAGGCCGTTACAATGTCCCCTGGCTGGATGGAATGGTTGTTTGAAGGGAGGATGATCCTGACCATGGCTGTGCCACCGGCCTGCCGACCGAGACCGCTTTTTCTAAACCAGCTCTGTTCGGTCTTTTCGATTGTGATCATTGCCGGTGCCAAACCAGCGCTTTCCAGCGCGACGATGCCTGTTCTGGCTTCCGTCAGCATGCCGAACGCAAGAAAGGCCGCGCCGAAAAGTGGCAGCCAAAAGAAGCTTGCTTTGATCAACTGGCGATACAAGTTTACTCCAACCATAACCCCCGTCCGATTTTCCTATCAGGACGCCCATTTCTTTCTGCCAGGGAAAAGGTGGGCATTTCATATTCTTAACGCTGCGCGGGCCGTCATTATTAACCGCTGTTGCAACCATTGGATTAAATGCTCCTCCGATTCAAAGAGCGGGTCAATTTAAATAATTTTGCTCGAATTTTATCTATTTCACATTTGGAATGCTATGATTTGCGCGGTTTATAGGTGAGTTTTCTGCAAAAATCGTTGGATCATCAGACAGGTATTATTGGGAGATTAATGTCTACTAATGGTAGAGTGTTAGGGGGTTGTTAACGAATTGTTCTGCGAATTCAAAGCTTTATATGTCAGCACGTGGTTTGTCCGGTTATAGTTATGGGGAATTCAAGAGGGATGAGCTTGAGAATGTCCAAGGGATCGGTTGTGGCGGACAGTAAAAATTTTTATCAGGATTTGCAGGCTTTCACCGATTTCAGAAAAGTTGCCGATCCTGAGCTTTATCACCCTGTGCCGGATGATTGGGTTGTCGCCGTGGCGGATATCCGCAAATCCACCATAGCGGTTCAAGAAGGCCGCTATAAGGATGTAAACATGGTCGGCGCCTGTTGTATCACCGCGGTGCTGAATGTGATCAAGGGGTGTGAAATACCCTATGTCTTTGGTGGTGATGGCGCGACTTTGATCATCCCTTCGGACTTTGTTTCCGCTGCGCGCGAGGCACTGATCCGGACCAGCGCCATGTCTGAAGAGCAATTCAAGCTTTCACTCAGGATCGGTTTCGTGCCGGTGGAGGAAATTCGCCGCCGTGGTGCCGATGCCATGGTCGCGCGCTTCGAGTTGAGCCGGGGTAATCCGCTCGCCATGTTTTCCGGAGGCGGGGTGGAGCTTGCAGATCAATTGGTCAAAGAGGATGATGGTCGCCAGGGCTACCAGGTGATGGAGCGCGCGGCCGACGGTCCACCGGATCTCACCGGAATATCCTGCCGGTGGGAGCCCCTGAAGGCCCGAAACGGCAGGATGCTGGTGCTGCTGGTGCGGGCGATGGCAGAGGGTGACCCGGAACAGAGATCCAGGGTCTATCGCAGGATCATGGAGGCCTTGCAGGATATCCTGGGAGAGGATGCCCGGAATGCCAGTCCGGTCACGGATGAAAGCCTGTCTTTTCGCTGGCCGCCGAAGGGCCTGGCCGCAGAAGCACGGGCAACCCGCGGCCATCAATCCTATCGACGACGATATTTCAAATTGCTGTTGGAAAGCGCGATCCAGTGGGCCTGTAATCTCCTTGATCTGAAAGCTGGTGATTATCGTGGTCATGCCTATCGACAGGAGCTGAAGGAAAATTCCGATTTCCGGCGATTTGATGACATGTTGCGCCTTGTATTCGATTGTAGTCCGGCCCAGGTCATACAAATTCGGTCCATGCTGGAAAAGGAACGGGCCGAAGGGCAGATTTGTTTTGGTACCCATGAATCAGATGAGGCGCTGATGACATGTTTGGTCTTTTCCCTGGCGGCCAGCGAGCATGTTCATTTCATTGATGGGGCGGATGGTGGTTTTTGGCGGGCGGCCATCGAGTTTAAACGGCAATTGGCTGAAGTGAGCGCGGACGCGCAGGAGAGATAAATCTGTGCCCAGCCACCAGCCAAAATCATGGAACGTTTTGTTTCCTTTCGTTTTTCTCATGTTCCCGATAGACTGTCACAGGCTGTTGCTAGACTTTCTATACCTGACACATTCTTCGAATATGGGGGGGAAGTGACTAATCCGAACATGATGCTCCGTAGCGTTTGCACCATATTGTGGCTCTTGGCTGTGGCGGGATCGGCTGCTAATGCAGAAGACCCTGGAAAAGATCCGTTGACCTTGAATATTGGCATAGGGTTTTCACTCTCACCCTATATCTTTCAGGGGGAAAAGAGAGGCGCGGAATTTGAACTGGTTGCGGCGGTTCTGGAGGATGCGGGTTACCGGATGCGATCGCGCTTTGTATCTATGAACCGACGGGTCCATGAGTTCGATCGTCAGCAACTGGACGGCATCTTGACTGTGACCCGTCCAGTGGTTGCCAATGCCTGCCTGACCCGGCCATACATCCATTATCAGAATGTTGTTGCTTCACTGGCGGAGCAGGATATCGAGCTTGGTGGGATCAATGATATGCGCGGTTACAGCATCGCGGCTTTTCAAACGGCCCACAAGGTGATCAGTCCGGAATTTGCGCGCATGGCAGAAGAGCATGATGCCTATATGGCGCTTCCCAACCAATTGAACCAAGTGCAGATGCTTTACCGGAAACGGGTTGATCTGGTCGTCAGTGACATCAATATTTTCCGGTGGTATGCCTTGATTTTGGGAAACGAGAATAAGATCGATCCTACAATGCCGATCCGGGTGCATCCTCTGTTCCAGCCCTCTCCGAAAATGGCCAGCTTTTGGGATCCGGAGGTATGCAGGGCTTTTGACCTTAGCTACGGAAAGCTTCTTGCCGAAGGTGAAGTCGCGCGCATTTTTCAACGCTATGGCCTCTCGGATTCCATCATAGAGAATGCGGTGGATATTCAGTTTGGAAGCTGATTATTTTTTTGAGTGGCTGTCGAACAGCAGGCCGAAGTTTGTTATCATGAAGCATTCGATGGATCCTAGGGGCCGGCCTAGCAGCCGGAATGCAACGTACAAGGAAAAAAAATGCTGCCGGATTTGGAACGGATCCGAGAGGAATTAAAAGGAGAATTCCTTCAGGACTGTCGGGAAAAACTCTATAGTTTGGATGAAATTCTTTGCCGATTTGACAGTGGGGACGGTGAGACGTCCCAGTTGGTTTCTGATTTCAAGCTGCTGGTCCATTCTCTCAAGGGCAGTGCTGGCAGTTTCGGTTTCGCCTCTGTCTCCCATATTGCCCATGCCCTCGAGGATTATATTGCCCCCTTAGGCACCGATAGTCCGATTCCATCCACCGAAGCCGGTCATTATCTCAAGGTGTTGTCTGAGATCATTGAGTCAGGTCGTGATCTCGGAGAGGAAAAAGCGGTTGCATTGATCCGGAAACTGCCGACCCATGCAGCCGACACGGACGAAGACGGGCCTGAAAGATCGGTGGCTTTACTGCATATTCCCGAAAAAGTCTGGTCAAAAATCATGTCGGAGGAGTTGTCGCGGCTTGGCCTGCGCATCTCAAACGCTTCGACCCCTATAGAAGCCATTGATTGTGGACTGACGTTAAAGCCGGCGTTGTTTGTGACCAGCATGCAACTGCACCGTATGACGGGCATAGAATTGGCTGAGATCTTCAAGACCTTGGCCATGATCGGAGATACGAGGATCTTGATTCTGGCGTCCAGGCCGCAAAAAGAACTGGATGCTCTTTCAAGGCCGGACAACACATCTTTCCTGGAAAAAGGGCCGGATTACCGGACGGGTTTGGAAAACTGGTTCGAACGGGTCCTATCTTGAGAAGTTGTTAAGGTTCCCGGACTATTCTTGATCGTGAAACTTTAGGTTGTTGGTGGCAGGAATATCCATGGAAAATGATAAGGTTCGGATAGTTTTGGCAGATGACGAATTGGTCATCAGGAAGCTTGTATCCGCCCTGATTGAACAAACTGAGTTTGAGCTTGTTGGCGTTGCGGCAGATGGTGCAGAAGCCCTCACCATGTGCAAACAGTTGAAGCCGGATGTCTTGCTTTTGGACATTCACATGCCGGGGTTTAGCGGCATCCGGACACTCAAAAACCTGTTTGAAAGTGGTGATATGCCGATTGTTATTTTGCTGACCGCCGAGGATCAAACAGACATCGTTGATGATTGTTTCCGCTATGGGGCGAAGTACCGGGTGAATAAAAACAGCCGTATGGATACGTTGCCTGATGTGATCCGGACGGCTACGGCAACCTGACGGCCTATTTCAAAGTTATTTCTGAGAGTTTAGCTTTCACCAGTGCGAGCCGACCAAAGGCGCGCGCACGCCACCAATTGTTTGTCACCTTACCCGCTAATCCAAGTGCCTTTTTGAATCGCCTTGTCGCTTCAATTGGGTCGCCTTGGGTCATAAGCTGGATCGCCATGCTGCTGAGTAATGTGATGCGGTCAAAATCGTTTTTGATTGCTGCCATCGCATCTAGCGCAAGCCGGTCAATCTCGACCTGCATATCATGATCACCTTTGGCCTGGCCATTTCGGATGATCATGGCAATTGACCAATAAGTTCTGGCTTTCATGTTTGCTTTCTCAATGCTGCCTGCAGTGGTCAGGGCTGCGGGAAACGCCCCTAAATGGGCTTCGGTTTCGGCAAGCCGGGCCAGGATATACTGGGACGAAAATCCTTTGGTTTCAGACTGGTAATCGCGTGCACGTTTGAGCAAGGCCGTTGCAGAGGGCAGGTTGCCATTCCGACTACGATGAATGGCTAGATCACAAAGTGCGACAGCGAGATAGCGAAGTGATTTTTTCTTTTCGTGCCGGAAAATCGCCTGTTCCAGAGCACCTTCATCACCCATGGCTGCTTTTGCACCGGCAATCATGATCAGTGCATTTTCACGTTCGCTGCCATCCTGTAGGGAATGGCTCTCCGAGAGGGCGTGATCCAGAATGATCATTGCATTTTCCGGTTCGCGTTCCCGCCAAATCCGTGGTGCGAGCGTTGTTAGAATGTTGATCCGATCGAGGTGATCGGGCAGGGCATTTGCCGTTTTCAGAATTTCCGAGGTCAAGGCGCGATTTCCCGGTGTGGCGACAAGCAATTCGGCAAGGGCTTTCAGCCGGGTGGCGGTGTCGGGAATCTGGTGGGCCAGTTTGTGGGCATCATCCAGACGGTTTGCATGGGCCAGAACCGCGACCTGTTCCTGAAGGGCAACAAGCATGAGACGAGGATCCTCAAGGCGTCTTATCGTGAGGCGGGCCTCGTCAAACCGTCCTGAATAGGATTGCGCTTTCATGATGTCCCGGAAAACCCACTGGCGCATTTCCGGTTTGTTAACCGCTTTGGCGCTTTCGAGCGCTTCATTGATCAAGCAGTTTACCGTTGGCTTTGTCAGGCACCGATCGAGATTACGTGTCGGGTCGGCAACTTCCCGTGGGACTGGCAGCGAAACGAGATCCCGCGTTGCCTCGTTCTTCAAGAGGGCTGTGCGGGCCCACTCCTGATCCTCGGTTTTTTGTTTTTTCAGGTTGCTGAGCAGGTTTTCCGGGCGTCCTCGAGTACGAATATGGTCCAATAAGTCCGGGCTGGGGCGGCCATCAACGGGCAGGCGGTGTTGTTCCTGATAATTAACGATGACATCTAATAGCTGTGTGTCGGGAAAGCCATTTACCTGACCGGAATAAAGACCCATTTCCGAAAATTCACGTTGCAGGTCCAATACCAGCTGTGACCAACCCGTTTCCCTGGTTTCGTCGAAAACTTTCGGCGAGGCAGCCTGGGCCTGCCCGGAGGCGAATAGGATAAATCCAGCCAAAAGGAATTGGCATAACCAAATACCATACGGTTTTGGTGCCTGTGTGCTTCCCCCCGTCGCAAAGCGGGTCAAATTCATCAGTGTTTATGCCCGGAACTGCCATGTCCTGTTTTTTCGATCATTGTCCGTCAACCGGGTTAATATCTGGTTTCCAACATGAGGATATTTTAGGCGGTGTTCGAAAAAAGATTTGAATTGTTCATTTAATGTTCTATTTTGGGTTCATGGATATACAAACACAGCTCTGGATAGAGGATGCGGCAGCGGTGCTGCGGGAATTGGAAAAAAGGCTTGGTGAAGCTGAACCTTCGTCGACGGCGGGCCTTGCCAATGCTGCGCGTCGCTTGTTGAGGTCCGTACCGACCGAAGCGAACGTCTCCCTGGTTGGTCCCGGCCTTTTTGATAAGCAACAGTTTGAAATGGTGTTGCCGTCCACGGATTAACCATTGGTAGATTTTTAATCCATCAATTCCACTAATCGTTATCTCTTTTTTAACCAATCCAATCCTAGACTATCATTCAGTCTAGTGGGGGCTCTGTGGGTTTGGAATGCTCCCGAAATTCCTTGGTTAGCTTGATCCCCCGCCATGGTGCAGCATGGCGGGGGTGTTTTTGTCGATATGCTTCATTTGGCATGCGGTTTGCTTGCAATAATTGGAGGAGTATTGCGCCAAAATAAGGTGCCCTAATGCAAGGAGAACAGGGAATGCAGATCCGAAAAAACAATCTGCGTGGGCTGGAAAAAATGTTGCGTTGTCGGATTTGCGGGATGCCAAGCGAACCCATCAGCAGTGATCCGGACGTGCAAGAAACCGATTGGCGCTGCACCCATTGCCACACCACCTATCGATTATCCTGGGAGGTATGGGAAA
The DNA here is from genome assembly GCF_003385955.1 of Aestuariispira insulae. Lineage (GTDB taxonomy): Bacteria > Pseudomonadota > Alphaproteobacteria > UBA8366 > Aestuariispiraceae > Aestuariispira > Aestuariispira insulae. The sequence goes on along the minus strand of NZ_QRDW01000001.1, from coordinate 605,618 downwards.
AGCTTGGTGACAAGGATGTGGTGTTAATTCCCAGAGGTTTCAGTTTCTGATAGTGCTGTCACCGATAACGGGGTCAGCGCAAATCCTCAATGACATTGGAAAAACTGTTGAGTTGGGCAGGGTCGTCAAAACGTTTTCGAGCGGAAATTCTCGCATGTCGCCAATTGTATTTGAGCATGATGATGCCATCTTTGCGCTGATCGACGAAAATCCTCAGTAATTCCCTGTTCAGAGCGGGGTTTTTGTCATTGATATCTGCCCCGGTTTTATCGCAGGCGGTTTCTGCAATATAGCCATCTTCCAGTCCTGTTCCGTTGCGGAAGCGACCACGGGTCAAAGGTGGTTCCTTACAGAGCAGCATGGCCTGGCGCATGGTTTGATCGACCAGGCTGTGCATGGCTTCTTCACTGTTATCTTTCAATTTGATCAGGGTAATCATCTGTGACCAATTGCCGGGCGTTTGCCCTTCCGGCAGGTAAAGTGTTTCCTGCCGATCATCTTTGTTGCTGTGAGAAATCTCATTCCAGCCATTCGGCGGTACGAAATGGGATCTGCTATCCCCAGCCTTAGCGTTGGAAACCGGCAGCCGTGCCAGCAGCAAGGCAGTCATGAATATGACGCCAATATATCTTACGGTCATTTGGGCCCCCATTTGTCCAACCGACTCTTCTTGATCAGGAGTTTTAGTAGACTTGGTCAGGCCAATCTCAATCCCCAGGAGAATTTAACCTGTTTGACCGGGGCGCTGTCAAGCGGTGGCAGTGATGTATGACGAAGCGGATTGTGAGGGGGGAAGAACGGTGCCGTTCCAATAATAGCGGACGGCGCCAATCAACTGGGTCACGGCCCCCTCGGCATTGACAAGGGGACAGACAATCCGGCAGGCCCGGTCATAATGATGATCGGGTGCGAGGGATGCCCCCTCAGAATAGCGCGGCGTGGCAGAGAAAACAACACGCCTGAGTTCCTGTATCAGGGGAGCCGTTCCCAGATCGGTCAATTCGGTCAGGCGTTTGTTATTCAGTGATTTTCCGTAGGCTCGATCCAGCTCTATGCCGGTCAGCCGCTGCAGGAAATCCAATTGTCCATCCTTCGGGCCGCGCAGGATATCGGCATAGAAAATCTTTGGAAAAACAGCGGCGGGCACTTCGAAAACATCGAAATGGTCTGCGCGCGGCAAGCTGAAATTGGTCGCCAGGCTCTGCCAATAATCGTAGAGCAGGCGAAGTTTGTCATCTGCCAATTGTCCGGAATGATTGATCGTCTGTGAGGTCAACATGGTCAAATTATAGGGGGCTATTTATTAAAATAGTGCGAAGGAATGACCGTCAGGGCTGGGGGGAAGAGTCGTTCAAACGCCAGTCATATTGATGCCGGTTCCATCGTTCATAGGCCGCCAGGCTGTTTTTAAGGGCCGGCGCGGCATAGGTCCTGATATGACGTATGACCTCTTGTTGACTGGCGCCGAAATCTTCCGAAAACCAGTGATAGATGCTGGAGACCACCAGATCGCCTCCCTCAAGGTGAACAGCGCGGGGATGGTTGATGAAATTGCTGGCGGCCCGGTCCAACTGTTCGTCGAGCCTGTCGGCATCAAAGGCTTCCCTAAATAGATCCGGACAGCCAAGGGAGGCACAGTTAACCGCGTAATGCAGGCGCGGATCCTGCCAGATCGGGCGGAGTATCCGATGCTCGATATCATCAAGGCTGAGGGCCTGCATGGATACCGTGATCAGTTTGGCACCCCAGGGACCGTCGGAGAACCATCCGGGGGATATATCAATGTCACGGATGGTTTCAACCGGATAATGATCCAGGATGGTTCTGACAGTCAGCGCATTATAAAGATTGATCCAATAGGCCATTTGCTGGGGACGCGAATAGCGGCCAATTTCAACCCGGCTCATTGCGGCAAGATATCGATCAAGCGACGCCCGATCCATGGCGGTGACCCTGCCATAGGAAAATCTTGAAATACCATCGGCAGTATTGGAGAGATAGCGCTGCAGAAGGCCATTCCATCCACTGTGATCTATTCTCAAGGTGGCGGTAGGATCATGTTTTTCCCAGAAAGGCCATAGATCAGCCTTTGGCGCAGCCAATGATAGATTTGGGAACAGCAATAGCAGAATGATCAGGCATGGTTTCTTCATTGTTATCCATTCAGTGGCGAAAAGAACATATGGTGCTTCTCATCCGTATTAAACGGATCATGGGTTGCAAGCGAGTAAATGATGCTGAAAAATATGAGAGCTTCATTTGAACATGACAGACCGGTAAACAGTAATGGCAGTTGAGCAGACCGACATCATCGATCTCATCGGGATCGATCAGGAGACAGACGAAGTTGTGTTGACCATCACCGACAGCTTGCCCTGGGAAGGCCGGGAAGATGATCATCTGTTTCTTTTGCAGGAAAAGATAAATACCTATGTCGGTTTTATCGAAAGCGGCGATATCCTGGCGGAATTTCCAGAAGCGGAAGGCCGAGAGCCAGTGATCACGATCGTTGGCAAATATGCTTTGCCGGATGCAGCGCTTGATTTCGTCCGACAGGCCGAATCGATTGTCGCTGCCCGGGGGATAAAGTTCTGCCACGAGCTGGTCCAGCTTCACTGAACGCCTGGTCGGCAAAAAAAAAGTCATCACGCCAAGTGACGGATATCGTGCTGATAGGCAATCGCTTTTCCTGGATATGGCATCTGAGCTGACATGCTTTGGCGGCGCAAAACGCTGGCCTGGCCTTGCCATTGATGTCTCATTCTCGTTACCCTTAACGTAGATTTTAGGGTGGAACGAATGTCAAAAACACTGATTGAAGAGCTCGCTGACCTTAAACGGGTTTTTGCCGAGGACAGTGCCGAAGCGGATCTCATTCGCCGGGCAATGTTCATGCTGGATGATCAGGAAAGGGTCATTGGCCGGTTGAAAGACGAGCAGAAGCAGCAAGGGCTTCTCTCCCCGCGTGGGCGGCATGCCATGGACAAACTGCAAGGCCTGGATCTCGCGCTTGGTGGGAAACTACAGTGATTTTCCGTTCCCCGCCGATTTGTTGAGGCGGATGGGGTTGAAATCCCGATGATCGTGCGTAGGTTGTCATCGGATTTGTATGATTAGTCTACCCCGAGGAAGAGATGGCCATCTATTTTATCCGACATGGTCAATCCGTGTTTAATGCGGCCTCGCTCAATGGTGAGCCTATCCCCGATATTGTGGATGTGCCGCTCACCGGTGAAGGGCGCCAGCAGGCCAGGGATCTCAAGACGCAAGTTAAAGAATTGGACATTGACCATGTGATCTGCTCACCTCTGACCCGGGCGATCCAGACTGCTTTATGTGCGTTTGAAGATGTCGCCCCGATCACCATTGCATCCGGGCATCATGAAAAGCTGTGCAGTCCTTGTGATATGGGGCGGTCCCCGGCGGCGCTTGCCCGTGACTTTCCCGGGCTGTCCTTTGGGCATTTGCCTGAAAAATGGTGGTATCAAACGCCTGCCGGACGTGATGGGTTTGAGGAGGAGCCGGACGATCATTTCTTCGCCCGGGTGCGGGCGTTTGAAAGAAGTCTGCAAACGCTTTCGGGAAAGACAGTAGCGATTGTCGGTCATGGCCTGGTTTTCAAGGCAATCACTGGCAAGATCATGAGCAACTGCGAATTGCTGCCTTTTGAACCGCAGATGGTCTGAGGGCGAGAGGGTAATACCCCGCCGACGATAGCGGTTCGTCATGATCTTGATTCAGAAAAAATCCCAGTATTAGCATCACTCAGTGCAGGCTGCCGCTATCTTGGCGCTGAAGGTCGTCGATGGCACGAATAATCTTCAGCCAGACCCGTTGGCCTCTGATGTCACCTTCTTCCAACAATGTTTCGGCTTTGGTTGTCGCGTGTAACCAAGCCAGCTCACCATGCTCTTTCAATAGCGTGGCCGCGGTGATGTAGGCATCGCGGTCGTTCATGTCTGTCCCCGGACATTAGCGAGCCCCTCCTGGTAATCGTTATACACGCTAATGGAATTGGGTCAAAGGTATTCAGGTAACTGTTTGGTGATGGTTCAGGTGGATGGCCAGAATTATAGTTGAAATTTCAACTATAATATGTTCTATCAAATCGGAAGATTCATGAACGGGGATTCAGAGATTTGATCGAGACCTATAACCCGACCCCTTTGCCGGATTATCGCGAATATCCGGAAGAGGAAATGCGCCAGAGGGCCGATGCGTTTTATGCTGAGATAAAACGACGTCATTCCGTTCGGCATTTTTCGGACCGACCGGTCCCGCGTGATATCATCGAGCGCTGTTTGCTGGCGGCTGGCACGGCCCCCAGTGGTGCCAATCACCAGCCCTGGCATTTTGTTTGTGTTTCGGATAGCGGGATCAAACAACGGATCCGGGGCGCGGCGGAAATTGAAGAAAACGGGTTTTATGGTGGTCGTGCCGGCCAGGAATGGCTGGATGATCTGCAAAAGATCGGTACGGATGCCCATAAACCTTTTCTGGAACATGCTCCTTGGTTGATCGCGATTTTCGCCCAGAGGAATGGCGAAACCGAAGAGGGAGACCGGCGCAAGAATTATTATGTGCCTGAATCGGTCGGGATCGCGACGGGCTTTCTGATCAATGCCCTGCATCACAGTGGTTTGGCGACCCTCACCCATACACCAAAGCCGATGAAATTCCTCAATGAGATCTTGGAACGTCCGGACAGCGAGCGGCCCTATATCCTGTTGGTGGTTGGCTATCCGGCTGAGGGGGCGGAAGTGCCGGCACATGCTCTGGAAAAGAAGAGCTTAGAGGAGTTGTCCACTTTCGTTTGAGGCAGGGGTGACAGCCACCCGCCCGGAATCTTTGCAGATCCTTAACCTTTGAGGGGTAGGCTTGAAGGCAGGCTTAAGGGTTGAATGCGCAAGGCAGGGGCGGGTGGATGCCGCAAATCATACTGGCAATTATCCTTATTTCACTCCTATCGGGCTGTGGCATGAGCCAGGGCGCTCGTCATGAGCCTGTGGCGATATCGATGGATCTGAAGGCCTGGTCGGCGTTGAATACGGTCTGTGTACCGGGATTGGACGCTGAGGGGCAGACGATGGCATTGATGCGTGATAGCGCGGAGAAACTGACCGGGCGTCCCCATATGTCAGCTAAAGAAAAGGCCGCAGAGCAAGGCCTTTATCTGACCCGTTCTGAGGCCTGGAAATATGATGATGGCACGGGCAGCTTTCTGATCGCTGTCAATCTGTTGGGGCGCAGCAAATGCGCGGTGATTGCCCGGGGCTATGGCTTTGATCCGGGCCAGATCATTGAAGCGGACAGCCGCTATTATTTTGTGTCCCAATGCCCGGTTTATCTGCCGAGGCAGAGGCGTTCCCAGGCATTCCGGCTTTACCGGTCCGCAAATGATTATGGAGTGTTGGCGGCCAGCTTTGAATTCGGCCAGGCGAATCGCAGGATCAGTGGCTGGATCGTAGCCCGGTTTGATGACATGCGCGCAGGAGACGATGATGTCCGGGATTATTGTCAATATGTACAACGAATCATCTGAGTGAAGAACATATCTGGAGCACGAACCGGGGGCAGGGCGACCGGGGCAGGGAATTCTGCCCCGGTTTTGTTTAACCAACCTGAATAAGCGCATGGCGCTTTCGTCCCGCCGACAGCCGCAAAGAGCTTCCTGCAAACAGGATATCGGGACCAAGAACAGCTTTTTCATCAGAGATCACCGAACCGTCAAGCCGGGCGCCGCCTCCCCGGATCAGCCGTCTTCCCTCGCTTTTCGTTTTGCTTAGGCCGCTGAGCACCAAGAGATCGGCCAGGGATAGACCGTTGCGGCTGTCATCAAGATCAATATTGATGACGGGCAGATCGTTGCCGGTGGCGCTGCCTTCAAACACATCCTGGGCGGCACGTTCGGCCTTCAAGGCTGCCTCCATGCCGTGATTGAGGGCAGTGGCGTGGCTGGCCAGCACCTTTTTCGCGCTGTTGATTTCGCTCCCTCTCAGGGCTTCAAGATCTTCAATGGTTTCCAGATTGAGATCCGTGAAGATGCGCAGGAATCGGCCAACATCCTCATCGGCGCAATTGCGCCAGAACTGCCAATAATCAAAGGCTGGCAGCCGGTCGTCATTGACCCAGACAGCCCCATCGGCTGTCTTGCCCATTTTGGCACCCGTGGCGGTGGTCAGCAAAGGGGTGGTCAGTCCAAAGACTGTCTTGCCGGTGATCTTGCGCACCAGATCAACCCCGTTGATGATATTGGCCCATTGGTCCGACCCGCCAAGCTGTGCCACACAGCCGAACCGGCGGTGCAGTTCCAGGAAATCGTAGGCCTGCAAAATCATGTAGTTGAATTCCAGGAAGCTGAGATTTTGCTGATTTTCCAGGCGGGTTTTAACATTGTCGAACCCGATCATCCGGTTGATGGAAAAATGGCGGCCGATATCGCGCAGCATGTCAATGTAGTTTAATTCATCCAACCATTCGGCATTATTGACCAGAACAGCATCGGTCGGCCCGTCCCCGAAGGTGAGGAATTTTCCGAACACTTTCCGGATGCCGTCAATATTGCGTTGAATATCTGCGTCGGAAAGCATTGGTCGGCTGTCTTTCCGAAAGCTGGGATCGCCAATGCGGCTGGTGCCGCCGCCCACCAGGATGATCGGTTTATGCCCGGCACGCTGCAGGTTGCGCATCATCATGACCGGCACCAGGCTGCCCACATGCAAACTGTCGGCCGTGGCATCAAAACCGAGATAGATTGGGGCGGGCCCTTCTGTCAGGGCATTGTCCAATCCCTCAATATCGGTGCATTGATGAATGAAGGTGCGCGGGCGCAATCGCTTGATTGCGATGGAACGGGGTTGCCAGTCCGGCCAAGAGTTTTGGGTGTTATTCATCTTTTTCGGTCTCCAAATCGGCCGGAGCCAGGGAGACCTGTCCGAAATAACAAAAGCCGCCCTGGCGGCGGCTTGTGTTTGCATATCACTCGTCCGCGCCGCCCCTATGGGAGACGCGCAAAATAAACAGCGGTGATGTGCATCATTTCAGTCATGTGTTCCATATAGGGGGCATCAGCATCGACTGTCAAACTCAATTTTCCATGGCGGTGACAAGAGCATCAAATCCCATCAGGCCAGAATGGGTATCGCTGACCTTGATGACCGAGGCCGCATTTCGGGTGGCGGCCTTCAGGCAGGTGGTCATGTCTGCGCCGCTGGCCGCAAAGGCGGCAAAGGTGCTGGCAAAGGCATCACCCGCGCCGGCGGTGCTGCCAACCTTGATCTTGTCGGCGGGAAAGAATGTGATGCCATCCTTGGTGCCGGCATAGGCCCCTTCAGAGCCGTTGGTGATCAGAATGATCTTGGGGCCTTCCTCGCAAACGCGTTCCACCAGCTTTTCCAATGTGCGTCCGGCAAGGCCTGTGCGTAGAAGCTTCGGCCCGTCTTTGGGAGGTTGCTGTTTGCCGCGCTTTGGCTGACCTTTCGGGATTAGGGTCAGGGCAAGCTGTTCCGCCTCAACCGCATTGATAGAGAGCAGATCCACATGGGCCAGTGCCTCGCGCACATCGCCCGCCCAATAGGTCAATTGACGGATGCCGGGATTGACGGCGACAAAGGCGCCGGCCTGTTTGGCCAGTTTCACGATCTTGGGGAAGCAGGCGGCAGAATCCCCGGACAATCCCGCCACATAAACCAGGTCACGCCCGGCAAATAGGCTGTCGGTGACTTCTGTTTCCGTCAGGGCGACATTGGCACCGCGGCTGGTGAAAATGGTCGGGTTGCGCACATGGGAGGAAACCATGATCGTCTTGCCGGTCGGCAGGCTTGTGTCGCGAATGACCAGGCGGGTATCGATATTTTCCGCCCTGAGTGTCTCCAGTACCGTGTCACCCTCGTTATCCTCGCCAATCCTGACCACGCAGGCGGCATCATAGCCGAGCCTTGCAATGGAGACGGCAGTATTGGTGGCGCCACCGCCGACTGAGCTGTTGACGGAAGCAACATCGATCTTGCGGCCTTCTTCCAACAATAGGAAGGAAGAGGCGGCGTTGCTCATGGTCATGCGCTCAATGTCGTGATCGTCAACGGCTGCAATCACATCAATGGTCGCCGATCCAAAGGTCAGGGCTTTTTTGCCTGCAAAGCTCATGGCCGGGTCTTCCTTCCTGAAATAGACTGTCTGAAGTTGCTATGATCGCCGGTTCTGGTTAAGCCTGCAACCTGTCATAAGGGGTAGGTTTCTGCCAGCCTTTCCATGTAGGACAAAGGCATGAAAGGGTGGGTTTGTAATACCAATCCTACCCATGGGACGGGGAAATCCTCCAGGGTTACTGAAATCAGCCCGAGATTGCGTGTTTCTTTAACAGCCGTCTGAATTGGTGGTAGCTGAGGTCAAGCTGCCGGGCTGCCTCGGTTTGATTGTGACGGCATTTCCGGAGGCTTGTTTCCAGAATATCCTTTTCGAAATCGGCCACGGCCTGATGAAAACTGGGGGGCAATGGCGTTTTCCCAGAGGAGGGGGGGGCTTCTGGGGATGGTTGACTAATCCGCCAGGGGCAGACGAATGCATCGAAAATCAGACTGTCCAGTGGGTTGTCTGGATCCCGATGGCGATGCACGCTGCGCTCGATCACATTTTTCAACTCACGCACATTGCCCGGCCAATTATGAGCGGTCAGGGCAAGCTCTGCCTGTTTGGTGAAGCCGGAAAAATGGGGATGATCCAATTCACGGGACATGTCCCGTGCGAAAAGGTCGGCTAACAGCATGATATCCAGGGGGCGCGCCCGCAAAGGCGGTACATTCACCACATCAAAGGCCAACCGGTCGAGCAGGTCTTCCCGGAATTTTCCCTGCCTGGCCAGGGCTGGAAGATCCACATTGGTGACACCAACCACGCGCACATCGACCGACAGGGTTTCCGAGCCGCCGACCCGCTCAAATTCACCATATTCCAGCACACGCAGGATTTTATCCTGAGTTTCCGGTGCGGCGGTGGCGATCTCATCCAGGATCAGGGTGCCGCCGTCGGCCCGTTCGAACCGGCCGCGATGACGCCGTTCCGCACCGGTGAAGGCACCGGCTTCATGGCCGAACAGTTCGGTGTCCAGCAAACTGCTGGTCAGTGCGGCACAATTCACCTTGATCACTGGGGCCTGCCAGCGTGCGGAGAGGAAATGCAGCCGCTCAGCAATCATCTCCTTGCCCGAACCGCGTTCCCCGATCACCAGGGTCGGTTTGTTGAGCGGGGCCAGGGAGGAGATCTGTTCCAGCATCTGCAGGAAAACAGGATCTTCGCCGATGATATTTTGTGAATGAGCCATTTATCGCTTTCTGCTATCGAATATCGAAAAGTAATGTCGTAAATCGACAGTATATTTTCAAGGAGAAAGAAAAAAATCACACTAAATCAAAGGCTTAATGTCTGGCACGGCTCTTGCCATGTAGAGGGCAGAGTTCAACGACCTGATCAAGGATATAGACGAATGGGTATTTTCTCTCGTTTTACCGACATTATGAATGCCAATCTGAATGCGCTGATGGACCGGGCTGAAGATCCGGAAAAGATGGCGCGTCTCATGATTCAGGAGATGGAAGAAACCCTGGTGGAAGTTCGATCCTCTGCGGTGAAGTCCATTGCGGATAAAAAAGAGATCGAGCGTCGCCTTGCGGAGCTGAAAGACGGTCAAACGGAATGGTCGGAAAAGGCTGAGTTTGCCATTTCCAAAGGACGGGAGGACCTGGCCAAAGGGGCATTGGTTGCCAAACGCAAACTGGCGGATCAGGCAGATGCCCTGAGCGCGGAACTTGGCCATGTGGAACAGGCACTGGCGAAATATAACGATGACATGTCTAAATTACAGGCGAAGCTGGAAGAGGCCCGCGCCAAACGGAAATCGATCGAGATCCGGATGAAGTCTGCGCAAAAACGGGTGAAAATCCGCCAGACCCTGAATGACGGGAGGATGGAGGAGGCCTTCAGCCGCTATGAGAATCTGGAACGGCGTATTGATGAGTTGGAAGCGGATGCGGAATCCTACGACCTGGGCAAAGGTGGGGCCAAAGATCACAGCGCTGCTCGTTCTCTGGAGCAGGAACTTGCTGATCTTGAGGCTGAGAATGGTGTCGAGGAAGAATTGGCGGCCCTGAAAAAGAAAATGGCTGACAAGAAAAAGTGAGCCATGTGATCTTGCACCTTCAAGAATGATCAATATCTATAATAAACACGCAGAAAGGCGCATCCTTCATGTTCTCCGGCGCTTTCGGATTTGTTCTGATGATCCTGTTCCTGGTGGTGGTGGCACCCCTCTGGATCATCTTTCATTTCATCACACGATGGAAACAGATGAAATCAGTGCAGTTGAAGGATGGTGAAACCGTCGTTGAGGCTGTCGAGTTGAAACGGCTTCTGGAACGGGCGGAACGGTTGGATGACAGGGTCCGGACTCTGGAAAAGCTCCTGGATGCTGAAGCCCCGGGATGGAGGGAAAAATGAAATGCCATTCGAATAAGCGGAAGACGGGGCACAAGCGTCCCAAAGGCGGCGTGATCCGCCGGGTAACCGGTGGCCTTGGCCATCATTTCGGTTTGCATCGTCATTGGGTGGAGGCTGGTTTCATCGTCTGTCTGGTGGTGAATCCGCCCCTGGCGATTTTCCTATTCCTTGTAGCCTGGTTCTGGGTGGATCATCCGGGCAAGGTTGAAGGATGGTGGTCTCAAATGCGGAATTTTGGCCGTGCGCCGCATGTGGCTGCCGCCAGCGCGACGGGGGCCGGCACAGCTTATTCCGGATATCGTGAGACGGAAGAACCCCGATTCTCGGAAAAGATGGAAGAATCCGACCCGTTTTTTCAGGATCTGAAAGACCGGTTCGATGATCTGGAGAAACGTGCAGGTTCCATGGAAGAGCATGTGGCGTCTGAAGAATATGAGCTGCGCCGCGAATTCCGAAAAATGGAAGATGGAAACTAAAAAAAACGTCGGATAAATTGACAAATCCCTGCTTGAACATTCGTCGAGGATTTGTCAAATAACTGAAATAGAATTTAAAACTCCGTGTGGCATGAATGATGCTGCGACAGCTGTGGGGGCAGGTGTTAGGAGAGATAGGGGATTGGCAATGTTTGAAACGGATAAACCCGCCTTCACGAAGGTGCTTGCACCTTTTTTCATGATTTTATGTGTCATGCTGATACTTGCGGTCGATGGGGCGAATGCCGCAATCGTCTAGATATTCGTGGCATTGACCATCATTTAGGTCAGCCTTCGGGATTATAAAGACGGCGCTGGTCCGGCAGATGCAGGCTGACCAGGTCGCCGTGCTTTATCAGTCCTTCCCGTTCCACCCAGGCGGTTACACCACGGCGATGAATGGCCGCGGCAGGAAAGCGTTTGCCTTTTCCAGGGTGAAATTTCTCGATCACTTCGCCGGGATATTTGCAGGGGTGGTTTTCCATATCAACGACCAGTGAGGCGCCGCTTTCAAAGATCAGGCGGGCAGAGGGTGTGACATGGGTAAAATCGGGAATTCCAGTCAGGCAGAGATTGGCGCCCAGCCACTCCGGTTGCACTTTCTCAATCTCAAGCCGGTCCGCGATTTCTGCCAGTTCTTCCTGCGAGAGAATGGAGACCTGTCTGGTGTTTCGGATCTCAGTACCAACTTCATATTGGTGCCGGACCCGGGAACAGGATGGTCGTGTCAGGCCGGAATAGCTGTTCCCCTCAAACCCAGCGTAATTCACCGTGACGGCCTCAATCGCTTCCGTTTGCAAGCCGGTTTCACGATTGTGGTTGATGAATAGTCCTGCAACCGTGCCTGTGATCCCGCTATTGCGCAACGCCGGCATGTCCTTGTCTCCCCCGCATTTTTATCAGGGCGCGAGGATATCGTCTGACAAGGGGCGAGGCAACAGTCAGCGCGGGGTTTCCAGGATGAATTTCGTTCTCTGGTCTAGATGCAAATTTTCGAGTGACGCACCGTAATAGCGATTAACCAGATCTTCAATCAAGCCGCTTTTTTGTGCATGTTCCATGACAGCGGTCAGCAGAGGGCCGCGGCTCTGGTCATTCCTATTGAGGAAAAACTTGAAATCGCGGTCATATATGAACATTAGGTTCTGTTCTGCCACGAGGGCCGGATATTGCGCAATTTCCAGCTCGACTTCGGTGACCGCCCGCGAAAAATAATGAATGTTTGATATCTGGCGGCGTTTTTCAGATTGCAGGATGGAGAAGATTGACCGCCAATCGCCGGGAGCGACGGTGTAGCTCAACTTATTGAGCCGCCAGACATCGATATCAAACCAGTTTTCTCCAAATCCGCCAGCTAGGTTCATATTCCTGAAATCGTCCAAGGTTTTGACCGGGTCAAATTGGCTTTGTTGTTCCGGAGAAATCAGCAGCACACGATGCCCGGCCAACCCTCCGGTCAGCCCCACGGGAATTGCTTGGTATTTCTCGTTTCGTTCTTTGGATTCGAGCATCCAGTGGATGTCCAGTTCACCATGCTCGAACAGGGCAATAATGCGTTTCTGGGGCAGGCCGGTCCGTTTGATCAGGGTAAGCTTGTGTCCGGCCTGCTCAAAAGCTTGTTCCAGCAGTATGTGATAGAATTCGTACGTTCGGTCAGTCTGGTCGGCAATGCGCAGTGTCATCTCGTCGGCAGCGGCCTGTTTGCCGAAAATGGCTGCAACAACAATCAGGAAACTGAGAGGCAGCCGTTTCATGTCACACGGCCTCCTCGTTCCTGTAGGCCCTGCTGATCCAGGCGGTGGCTTCATCCGGCGAGAGCGGCTTGGAATAGTGGTAGCCCTGGAATTGGTCGTAGCCCATGCCTTCCAGTATTTGTGCTGTTTGTTCGTCCTCGACCCCTTCCGCAATCAATTCCATGCCCAACTCATGCCCCAGCAGCGAAATGATCCGTGCCAAAGCCATGGCATCGCTGTCTGGCAGGTCTTCCACAAAGGACCGATCCAGTTTGAGATAGCTGATCGGCATTTTCTTCAGATAGCTCAGCGAGGAATATCCAGTCCCGAAATCGTCCAGTGCGATCATGCATCCGAAATCCCGGAGGGAGTTGAGGATCGGTAGAATGTCATCGATATATTCCGCAGTGGCCGATTCCGTCAGTTCCAGTTGCAGAAGGTCGGCGGGGATATCGTAGCGTTTGACGGTGCTTTTGTAGAAATGCGCGAATTTTTCTGATACCAGCTGCAATGCCGACATATTGACGGCAACCGGGATATTCAGGTTATGGGCGCTGATCCAATCGCTGACCTGGGCCGCAGCAATTTTTAAAATCTGTTCTCCCAGTGGCATGATCAGGCCGGTTTCTTCGGCAATCGGGATGAAATGGTCGGGCGGCACGTACGCGCCGTCTTTCTTCCAGCGCACCAGGGCTTCAAACCCGCACAGCCGACCAGTATTGGCCGCGACCTTGGGCTGATAGAAAAGTTCGATGGCATCGGTATTGATCGCTGCGCGCAGGGCGATCTCCATCTCCATGCGATCCAGGATGGATTTACCGATGACCGCATCATACAGGCGGATGCGTTTGTCGGTCAGCGGTTGTGCCGTATCCATGGCAATCTCAGCATTTTTCAGCAGCTCATCAATATGTGAGCCGTCGCCCGGATAAACCGCGATACCGATGGAGGCCTGCAAAGTGATATGACCGTCCTGGATATCAAAAACATTTTTGAAGCAATCAAGCGCCGCATAGCCGATCGAGGCGATCCGCGCATTGCTGCCCTGATGGCGGACCAGAACGCCGAAGATGTTTTCGCCCAGGCGGGCCAGGACAACCTTTCTCGGCTCCAACGCATTTTGCAGGCGTTTTGCGACCGCGCGCAAAATGTCATCTGCAACCGTTGCGCCATATCGATCCCGCACCGATTTGAACCGGTCGATGCCGATGACCATGACGCTGAAACGTTCCGTATCCTTGCGGATCTCGTTTTCGACCTCTTCCCGGAACAGAGTCCGGTTGGGCAGGCCGGTCATGACATCCTTGACCGCCATATCCCTCAATTCCCGCTGAACCCGCCGTTTTTCAGTGGTGTCCACTAATACGGTCTGAAGGGCGGGGCCATCAATCCAGTTGACGCTGCGGACCAGACCCTCCACAAAAATCTCCTGGCCGTCCCGACGGATCCTTTTTTCCTCGGTCAGGGTTTTGGTTTCCTTGGGGGCCAGTTCATCCAGGCGGAAGATATGGGGCGCGCGCCCTTGTTCGTCGAGTGGGAAGGTGTTCAGCATGCTGGTGCCGAGAAAATCGTCAACCCGTTGGTATCCGAACAGATGTGCCGCTGCCCGGTTGCAAAAAAGAACCTTCTCTTCGCGGCTGATGATCCAGGCCTGGACGGAGCCTTCGATCAGATCCCTGAAACTGCGTTCCGAACTGGCCAGTTGATCGCGGCCTGCCAGGAACTGCTCCAGGACTTGCCGGAAACGTCCGGCCACCAGGCCAATTTCATCATCGCGCCGAATTGTCTCCAGCTCTTTGATCAGATTTTCCTCCTGCCCGGTTTCTTCGGCCTGGGTGAGGATGCGGGACAGGCGGTTCAGCGGCCTTGTGACATTCAGGACCGAGAGCAAAAACACCGTCAAGGCGAAAGTCAGACCGGTCAGAAGCATGGCCTGCAGGCTCGCCTGAAACCGGTCGGAAACATGGTCATCAACCGTGTCGAGGGACGGGCCCAGGATCAATTCGCCGATGGTGGTGGTAATCTGCTCCTGCTGGCCGTTTTCCGCGTATTCCAGAGAAGAATGGATCAGCGGGATACTGATCTGCAGGCCGTTTAATTCTCTGTCGATCCAATGCCGGATCACATCTGTTCCCGCCTCGTCGACGGAGGGGGAATCGGAAAGCAGGATCACAGGCGTGCCGGTTTCATCACGTACTTCCACATGTCCGATTAGAGGATCGTTAATGAGATCCTGCGCGGCAACATCCAAACCCTGCTCATTAAGCGACCAAAGCAAGTTGGTGACAGAGTTATCTACGTTGGTTGCAATGGTCGTCAGTTGAAGCTCCGTTTGCTCAACTGTACGGCTGATTGCGATCCGCAAAAAGAATGCTCCGGAAACGGCCGCGACAATGACCACCACAAGGATGGTTACCCCTGCGAGTTTCCAGCTCAGGCTTTTATACCAATCCCCACCTTTCATCCCTACTTCTTTCTTTTTGTGCCCCGGTTGGTCGAGCATAGGTTAACAGCCTTTAAAATATATTAATTTTTGCCATCGTGCAGTCTCCAAAAGGAACCTTTTCAGGATCGGCCCTCCAATCCGGCGATCAGAAGGCTTGAACAGCGCTTCTGCCTTATGGCATAAAGGCGGCGAAATATTGTGATCACATTACAGGAAGTCTTTGCGATGCATATTGGAATTCTCGAAACAGGCCGCCCCAGCGAGGATCTGATGGCGGTGCACAAAGACTATCCCCATATGTGCCAGCGTCTTCTGGAAGAAGCGGGCAGTGATCTGGAGTTTTCGCAGTTTGCGGTGCTGGATGGGGAGCTTCCGAAGGACCCTGCGCAATGTGATGCCTGGATGATCACCGGATCAAAATTCGGGGTTTATGAAGGTCATGATTGGATTGAGCGTCTAAAAAGCTTTCTGCGCCAGGCCTATGACCGTGATGTGCCGATCATCGGCATCTGCTTTGGCCATCAGATTCTGGCGGAAGCCCTGGGCGGCAAGGTGATCAAGTCGGATAAGGGCTGGGGCGTTGGAGTTCACTCTTATCCCATTCGGGAGACGCGGGATTGGATGGAAGCGGGTAAAGAAGCGCTTTCCATTCAGGCCTACCACCAGGATCAGATTGTAGATCTGCCACCGGACGCAACGGTATTAGCCGGCACTGATTTCTGCCCGAACGCCATGCTGGTTTATGGCAACAAGGCGCTATCATTCCAGGGGCATCCGGAATTTCAGGCCGATTATGCCGAAGACCTGATCAAGGCGCGCCGAGGGGTTCTATTGGCTAAGGATGTTGCCGACAAGGCTTTGAAAACAGTCAGGGACCAAAGTGATTCAAATCTTGCGGCCCGATGGATACTCAATTTCCTGCGGGATCATCAATCTGTTGCCTGACACATTTTTTTACAACTTCTGTGCAGTGTGACAAAAATCTGAGACAATCTTTCCGCATTCTAATGTCCTGGGCGGCGGCATTGGCTGACGTCGCCTGGCAGACAGCAAAGGATGCCTTGAATGACGAACGATAACGAAACTGCGCCGGCCCCTTCTGGGAATATGGCGACCTATCGTTTGCGGGGAGCCAATCATCATATTCTGTGTCTGCTGGAAGATTACTTCCTCCAGCAATGTGAGCCGTCGGTACGAGCCAAGAAGCTTGGCTTCACCTTGATGCGTGCGCCTGAATTCTGGCGTATGTGAAGGGGACTAAAGGCTCAATAATCGATGGTAAAGAGGCTGACCAAGCCTTCGCGTCCACGCAATTGTGTTTCGGCGACGAACTTCAACTGATCGAGGCCAGCTTGTTTGCGGGTTTCATCGGAAATCAGGATCCTGGTGCCATATTCCTTATTCATCTGTTCCAGACGGGCGGCGGTATTCACCGCATCGCCATGAACTGTATAATTCATGCGTTTTGCTGCCCCGACATTACCAGCGACCAACGGGCCGGTATTAATCCCAATCCGGTTCCGTAACTCCAGGCCCGCATAGCGTTTCTGATGCAGTCGTCTTTGCATCTCCTGGGCGGCACGGATGGCCTTGACCGCATGGTCCGGGTCGGCCACGGGCACATTGAAGACGGCCAGGATCGCATCTCCCTGAAATTGGGTGATGATCCCGTCGTTGGCCTCAATAACATCAACCATGTCGCTGAAATAAGCATTCAACAGGCCGACAATCTCGCCCGGCTGGATCTTTTCCGATATGGCGGTAAAACGCTCGATGTCACAAAACAGCACGGTTGCGATAGTCGATTGCGGGGCGAGACCGTCCGGATCATTGATCAGTCTTTCCGCCACTTTTTCCGGCACCATCCGGCCAAAAAGCTCGCGGATATGGGTTCTTTCCTTCAGGCCTTCGATCATGCCGTTGAAGGCCTGGAAGGCATCATCAATTTCGCGCAGACGACTATGGCGCAATGGTTTGAATTCTTCCAGTTTGTTGGCTGAAATTTGTCGGGAGGCCTCGGCCAATTCAACAATTGGATTCGCGGTGCGGCGGCTGATGATGAACACCACGATTACCGCCAGGATGAAGACAATTAATGCGACAAAAATGGATTCGATCAACTCGCGAACAGCTTCAATCTGCAGGCGTTCATCGAAATAAAGGCCAACGGTCAAGGGCTTGTCCGCGAAGCCTTCAACCCTGGTTTCCAGATAGGCATATTCCACATCCTCAAAACGGGTCCGGCCAATGGAATATTCATCGCCCAGGCCGGGGAGCCTCGCGCCGATCGGCTGTTGACTGATCCGGCCGGCCAGGATCGGGTCGCCGATTTCCCGGATCAACGGCAGCGGGGCATTCTCGGTGCCAACCACTGGCAGATCTGCCAGGGCCTTGTGGGCGATGACCTGATAATCCCCATACAGGACATAGGGAACATAGGAATAACCATCCCCAAGGCTTGCAAGCCTCTCGGAAACGCCGCGCACGCTTTTTGCCTGGATCAGCATGCCAAGAAAAACGCCTTCTCGACGCAGGGGGGTTGCATATATGACTGAGCCGCCAGCCATCTCCCGAACCCAATAAGGTTCCAGCCATTGCCCGCTTGCCCAATGGGCCGATTGCGACAATACCTCCAGGACATCTTCATCCTGGGACCAGTCGACTTCCTGAACGACGTCTCCCGAATCGAAATCCAGGCCCAGACCTTGGCCAAAGTCATCAACCACGGCCATGAAACCGAGATTGGGTGTGCCTGCCCCCGTACCGGAAAGAATATCCACCAATTCTACCGGCCGCTCCAGCGATAAGGATCCTTCCGCAAAACCGGCGGCGATCCAACTGGCCTGTTCTTCAATGGGGGCGGTTTCAAAATAGATATGCAATCGGGCGGCGTTGGCCAGGCTTCTGGCTTTCTCAGCCTGCAGGGCCAGGGTGTTTTGGGTGGCGGTGCCAAATCCCAAAACGAAGATGAGAGTCAGGGCCACAATCAACAGACCAATATTGCCGACCTGCAGCAGGGTTTTGATCGAGATCATGCGGGGTTTCTGAAACTTCATGGATGTCCCTGATAGCCAGAGGGGAAACCTGTTTTTAGCATTGGCCTCATATATAGGATTGTTTTTCCGAATTAAAAAGCGCTTCAAGTAATATTAACCTCTGCTGATATAACATTCTGGATGACTTGCGTTAGATCAATTGGGTGATTTTGGTTTTGCGATAGAATGCAATCTGCAAATCGAATGGAAACGGTGTTTTTTGCGGAGGTTTCCTGCTGCTCTTTGGTCCTGCGATCCTTGATGGCGGGTCCTGATATACCGACGCACCCGTGAAAGAGGGGATCATGTCTAATCTTACACAGAAGAAAATCCTGACCGGTGTCGAGCGAACCTTTGATGCCAGTGAGATTATTGTGACCAAGACGGATCTGGCCGGGAAGATGACCTATTGCAACAGGACCTTCCTGAAGCTGGCGGGGTATGAGGAAAAAGAATGTCTGGGGGTGCAGCACAATCTGATCCGGCATCCGGACATGCCGCGTTCGGTTTTCAAATTGCTGTGGGATACCCTGCAGGCGGGCCAGGAAATATTCGCCTATGTTAACAACCGTTCCAAGAATGGGGACCATTATTGGGTTTTGGCCCATGTGACCCCCAGTTTCAGCGCGAATGGCGAGGTTTTGGGCTATCACTCCAATCGGCGGGTGCCGAACAGGGCGGTAATTGATGAGCATATCATCCCGCTCTATGCGCAGCTGCTGGAGATCGAAAAGAGCCATGAAAGTCCCAAAGAGGGGATGAATAATGCCGTGCAGACCGTGATGGATCTGCTGCAGGAGAACAGGGTTGGTTTCAACGAATTTATGTTCTCTTTGGGAGTATGAACCATGTTTGGGCAGCATGAGGCGCAGCTAAAATATGCGCTTCATATTGTGAATCTTGCCGCCGCCGGTGATTTCGAGGCCAGGATGACCAATATTTCCGCCAAGGGTACCCTTGGTGAATTGATGAACTCAATCAATGACCTGATTGATCGCTGTGACGCCTATGTCCGGGAATCGGCTGCATGTATGGAACATGTGGCTGAGAACCAATATTACCGGCAGATCATCGAAACCAGTATGCTGGGGGCTTTCCTGAGCGGAAGCCGCAAGGTCAATGGCGCGCTGGGCCATATTAAGGGCAAGGTGGGCGAATTTGGCGATGTGGCCAATGATTTTGAGAAGATCGTCTGCGATGTCGTGGATACGGTGGCCAGTGCTTCGACCGAGTTGAATTCCTCTTCGGAAACCATGACGCGGATTGCCGGGGATACTACTCAGCAGGCCACTTTGGTTGCGGCGGCTGCTGAAGAGGCCTCAAGCAATGTGGAGACGGTTTCTGCGGCGTCGGAAGAGCTCACCGCATCGATCCGGCAGATTACCGACCAGGTTTCCCATGCCTCGAAGTTGGCGAACGAGGCGTCGCTTGATTCCAACGCCGTTGCCAGCCAGATCGGCGATCTGCGCCAGGCCTCGGAACTGATAGTGAATGCGGTCAATCTGATTAATGATATTGCCGATCAGACAAATATGCTGGCGCTGAATGCCACTATTGAAGCGGCACGGGCCGGTGCCGCAGGCAAGGGGTTCGCGGTTGTCGCCAATGAAGTGAAGGCCTTGGCCCAACAGACCAGCCAGGCCACGGAACAGATTGGGCATTATGTCCATTCCATTCAGGATGCGACTCGGGCAACCGTTGAAGGGGTTGAAAAAATCTCCAGCAAAGTGCGGGAGATTGATCAGGCCAACGGAGCGATCACAGCAGCGGTCGAGGAACAATCGGCCGCGACCAGTGAGATTGCCCGCAATATTGTTCAGGCATCCGCTGGAACAACGGAAGTTTCTCAGAATATTTCGAATGTCACCATGGCCGCCCAGGAAACCGGCGGGGCAGCCGGAGAGGTTAATGGCGCTGCGGCGGAGTTGGCTACACAATCCGAGACTCTGCGCACTGTGGTAGATCGGTTTCTGGAAGCAGTGCGTAAGGTGGTTTGAAAGCAAGCTGTGCTGCGGATTGGGCTTGGCGGGGTTTCATTAAATGATCGGGCCGTGAACCGGATGCCAGTCCGCGGTTGATCCTGATTAAGTGGGTGATAGGATGACCCCTCATTCAGATGGAATAGGGGAAGGCCATGTCCAGTTCTGAAAAGCCCGGAATGCGTAAGGAAACGGATTCCTTTGGTGAAATGCCGGTGCCGGAAGACCGGTATTACGGTGCCCAGACAGCGCGATCCCTGGAAAGCTTTCCAATCAGTACCGAAACCATGCCGGTGCCGGTGATCCGGGCTTTGGGCTATATCAAACAGGCGGCAGCCCGGGTGAATGCCGGATGCGGTAAACTGCCGCCGGATCTGGCGAACGCCATTGATCAGGCCGCCGGCGAAGTGGCGGCCGGGCGCTTTGACGATCATTTTCCCTTATCGGTATGGCAGACAGGGTCCGGCACCCAGAGCAACATGAACGCCAATGAAGTGATCGCCAATCGGGCGAATGAGAGTCTCGGACAGCCGCTTGGCACCAAATCGCCGGTACATCCCAACGACCATGTGAATATGGGCCAGTCTTCTAACGATACCTTCCCGACCGCCATGCATGTGGCAGCGGTCATGGAGATTGAGGAAAAGCTGTTGCCCGCGCTGTGGCATCTGTTGGCGGCTCTGGAGAAGAAGGCGGATGATTTTGGCGGCTTGATCAAGATCGGCCGCACCCATCTGCAGGATGCGACACCGATCACATTGGGGCAGGAATTTTCCGGTTATGCGGCGCAAATGGGAAAAGGGATCAAACGTCTGGAACAATCACTGGAAGATCTTCGGGAGCTTGCGCAGGGGGGGACAGCGGTGGGGACCGGTTTGAATTCCTTTGCCGGTTTTGATGATGCCTTTTCTGCCATGCTGTCGACCCTGACCGGGTGCAGCTTCCGTCCAGCCTCGAACAAATTTGCCGCTTTGGCCGGTCACGATGCCTATCTGGCGGCACATGGGGCGATCAACGGTCTGGCCAGCAGCCTCTTTAAGATCGCTAATGACATTCGTCTGGCGGGTTCAGGGCCGCGATCAGGCTTGGGCGAGTTGAAGCTGCCGGAAAACGAACCGGGCAGCTCGATCATGCCGGGCAAGGTCAATCCGACACAGTGCGAGGCGCTGACCATGCTGTGTGCCCGGATCATGGGCAACCACACCACCATGAACGTCGCCGAAAGCCAGGGGCATTTTGAGCTGAATGTCTTCAAACCCGTCATGGCGGATGCCATGCTACAGTCGATCCGCCTTATGGCTGATGGCGTCCGCAGCTTCACCGATCGTTGTGTTGCCGGCATTGAGGCGGATGAGGAACAGCTGAAAAGACTGACCAGGCGATCCTTGATGCTGGTGACGGCACTTGCGCCCGAGATTGGCTATGATAAAGCGGCGGAGGTTGCGAAAGCGGCCCATAAAAGAGGCACCACTTTGCGGGAAGAGGCCCTGCGGCTTGGGCATGTCACTGCGGATCGTTTCGATCAATTGGTACGACCGGAAACCATGATTGGCCCCGAGGAAAAACCGAAAGAAAAGCCGTAGGGTAGGGGCTTTGCGTGTCTGCTGGCTTGATCTCGGGGTGGGAATGGATAAGCTGCCGGAATGATGTCGATATTTTCAAAACTGTTCGGGGGCGGTGCTCCCAAGGAACCGGATCAGCCCAAGCGGGAAGAGCCGGTGGACTATCAAGGGCTTTCCATTGTTGCCGCGCCGGAAAAGGCGGAAGGGCAATGGCGGCTTGCCGGTTATATCGTCAAGAAGACCGAGACCGGTGACCTGGAACGGTTTTTCCTGCGGGCCGATACCTTTCCCAACCGGGATGAGGCTATCGATTTTGCCTTGAGAAAAGGGCGCCAGATCATCGACCAGCAGGGCGATAGGCTTTTTGCCAATGGCGAGCCGACGGGGCGCGCCTGATCGCTTTGCAGGGGGCAGGAGGCGCTTTTGTCAGCGCCCCTCGAAGCCAGTTAGCACATTCACCGCATTAATCCCGATCTCTTCAACCGCATAGCCGCCCTCCATGACAAACAGGGTTGGGCGGTTCAATTGCGCAAGTCTTGCGCCATAGCGTTTGAAATCGTCACTTTCCAACTTGAAAAATGAAATTGGGTCATTCTTGAAGGTATCGACACCTAGGGAGACGATTATCGCATCCGGGCCGTAAACATTGATCTTGCGACAGGCATCATCCATCGCCGCACCCCATTTATCGTAAGCAGTGCCGGGCCCCATGGGATAGTTTTCGGTAAAGCCTCCGCCTTTGCCCTGGCCCTGTTCGTCCGCATGGCCGAGGAAATAGGGATAGGAATCCATCGGATCGCCATGCAGGGACAGGAACTGGACGTCATCGCGGCCATAGAAAATCTGTTGGGTGCCGTTGCCATGATGGAAATCAACATCCAGGATTGAGACCCGCTTGGCCCCCTGGTTCAGGAAGGCCTGAGCGGCAATGGCCGCATTATTGAAGAAGCAATAGCCGCCATATTGGTTGGCGGAGGCATGATGCCCCGGGGGGCGGCAGAGGGCAAAGGCGGAAGCTGCACCATCCGCGATCGCTTTTTGCGCAGTCAGGGCAACATCCACCGCGGCCCGGGCCGCTTCATAGGTGCCGTCGGAAATGGAGGTGTCTGCGCCAATCGAATAATAGCCCATCTGGCCGTCAACATGATCCGGGATGACTTGGCGCAGGTCCCGGGTCGGCCACATATAGGGGATGGCGTCGCCCTTGTTACCGTCCGCGACCCAGCGTTCCCAGCATGTTTCAAGGAAATCCACATAACCCTTATCATGGATGCCATAGATCGGATCCAGGCCGAATTCCTGTGGTGCGATGATATTGCCCAGTTCAACCGTCTTGGCGCGTTCGAGAATATGTTCCGCTCGCACCGGGCATTCAAAAGGTGGTACCAGTTCGCCACCGGACAGCTCGGTTTTGACATTGCGCAGGCGGTGTTTCTCGGTAAAGACGGTCAGCATGGCGTAATCCTGTTCCTGATGAATGCTTGTCTGTCTGGCGCAATCTAAATTAAATGAATATTTAAGTTATCCGGCGCCAGAGCTAAACAATTATTTATTAGGGGCGAAGCGCAGGGACATGCAACTGGGGCCGCCATCAACCAGTGCTGCCTGTTGTGTCGGAACGATTTCTACCCGATAGCCTGCATCTTCCAGCATTTGTGCCGTTTTTGGAAAGCCCTGGGAAACAATCACCCGGTCATTGACCCGGATCGAATTGGCGGCGGTTTCTTCGCCGCGCGGGACTTCCAGCACTTTGAAGCCGGAAAAACAGGCGGCATCCTTCAACCGGTAAGTGGCCAGGATGGTACTGCTATCCAGAAGGGAGCAATCGGTCTTGAAATGAAGGACACCTTCCGGCGTGTCCACTTTCTCGACCTTATGGCCGTGTGTGGCCAGCTTTCCCTTCAATTCTTCAAAACCCGCCTGGTTCGTGCGCGCGGACAAGCCCACCAGGATCGAATCATCGGTCATCAGAATATCGCCGCCATCCACAAACCCGTCCTCGATGGTGAGGATTGTGTCATAATAGGTTTCGAGGGCGGGGCGGATGGCCTGGGCTTCTCCTTCGCGGCTTTCTGCGCCGGGACGCAGCACGACCGCCAAGTCGGGCAGGCAAAGGGCCGGGTCTTCGACAAAGACGGAATCGGGAAACTCCTCCAAGGCGGGCAGCACTTCCACTTCAATACCGGCTTTTTCCAGGGCCGCGATGTAAAGGCCGTGGTCTGAACGGAACTGGTCCGGGCTCGGCGTGCCGGTATCTTCCGCGCGCAGACCGTCGATGATGGAATGGGCGGGCACCCGGCAGATGGCGTTGGTGAATTGGTAGGAACGGCCCTGTTGGCTCATGACTGATACTCCCCGTAAAAAAGGCTCCGGTTGCGCAAGATAATCCGCCGCCGGAGCCCTTTCAATCGTTATTATACATTTGTAATATTGTTAGGCGTTCAAGGCAGATTTGATTTTTTCCAGGGCCCAGTCCACTTCCTCTTCCGTGATCACCAACGGGGGGGCGAAACGGATGATGTTCTCATGGGTTTCCTTGGCCAGGATGCCGTTTTCCTTCAGGGCCTCACAATATTGGCGGGCACCGCCGGCAGCCGGATCAAATTCAACCGCCAGCATCAGGCCGCGTCCGCGCACCTCAACGATATGGTTGTTCTTGATCTCTTTCAGGCCTTTCAGGAAACGCTCGCCCATCTTGGCGGCATTGTCGATCATGCCTTCTTCCAGAAGTACTTTGAGGGCGGTACGGGCGATGGCGCAGGCCAGCGGGTTGCCGCCAAATGTGCTGCCATGTTCGCCAGGGCGCAGAAGGCCCAGAACCTCGGAATTGGAAAGCACGGCGGATACCGGATAGAAGCCACCGGATAGTGCCTTGCCCACCAGGGTCAGGTCCGCCTCAATGCCTTCATGCTCTTCCGCCAGCAATTTGCCTGTGCGGCCCAGGCCGGTCTGGATCTCGTCCAGGATAAGCTGGACATTATGCTTGGTGCAGATCTCGCGGACCCGGGTCAGGTAACCCGCCGGCGGGATCATCACACCGGCTTCCCCCTGGATCGGTTCTACCAGGAAGGCAACTGTGTTGGGCGTGATGGCCGCTTCCAGGGCATCGGCATCGCCAAATGGCACGATCTTGAAGCCGGGCACGAATGGGCCGAAGCCATCGCGTGCGGTTTCATCGGTGGAGAAGCTGACAATGGAGATGGTCCGGCCGTGAAAGTTATTCTCGCAGACGATGATCTCGGCCTTGCCATCTGGCACGCCTTTTTCCGCGTAGCCCCATTTGCGCACGGCTTTGATGGCGGTTTCGACCGCTTCCGCGCCGCTGTTCATCGGCAGGACCTTGTGGGAATTGGTGGCGTCGCACAGTTCTTGATAAAGGAAGGCCAGTTGGTCATTGCGGAATGCGCGCGAGGTCAGGCAGATCTTTGCCGACTGTTCTATCATCGCCTCCCGGATCTTGGGATGGCAATGGCCCTGGTTGACCGCGGAATAGGCCGCCAGGCAATCCATGTATTTATTGCCTTCGGTATCCCAGACCCAGACGCCTTCACCTTTTTCGATGACCACATCCAGCGGTTTATAGTTGTGAGCGCCCAGTTCCGCTTCAACGGAAATGAAATCTTCGGTGGTGAACTGGTCTTGTCTGCTCATGCTCTGATCCAACATTGGTGATACTCCGGATTACAATCGATTTTATCTCAAAAAGCGCTTTTTGTATTGAGGCTTGGCCCAACCCGTTAGACGGCAGCTGGAACGGATGGCAAGAAAATCTCGGCCAGCATGCAGCGGATGCCGCCGCCGCCGGCGGATTCAATCATGTCGATATTGCTGCCGATCAGTCGACCATGCTGTTCCAGTCTGGCCAGTTGGTCAGGTGTGAAATGCGCCCTGGCCCGGTCGGAAAGGACGATCAGCTTTTCACCAGATGTGCCAGCCAGCTGCAGGATGTTGCCGCAAAAACCCTGTTCCATCTGTTCTCGGGTGATGGTGATTACCTCTTTGTCCTGAGAGAGGACGGGCAGGATTTCGCGCTTATAGGCTTCGTTCTGAATACATTGCTCACAGATGACGGCAAATGTATCGCCAACCGCCATCATCACATTGGTATGGTAGATGGGAAGGCCGTTGGCATCGGCGGTTTCAAAAGCTATCACCTGGCGATAGCCGAGACGGTCGGCAAACTGGTCCAGCAGGGCGCGCTCACAGCGCCTGGAGAGGGCGGCATAAATGATCCGGTTCTTGCGGTCGATCACCATGGCGCCAGTGCCTTCCAGGATACCGCGGCTGCCGTCGGCTTCGCCAATCTCGACCCTCTCGCGGATGATGCGGCCGGCATCATCCAGCACGGTTTCGATATGGGATTCCTGGCGCTCCAGCCGGCGACTTTCCGATTTCATCGGGAAATAGGTGATCCGGCCATCGGATTCTGTCGCGAACCAATTGTTGGGGAAGACCGCGTTGGGTGTGTTGGGTGCACCCTCGGCCTTGTCGACAACAATCACATGAACCCCATGTTTGCGCAGCTCGGCAACCACTCCATTGAACTCGCCAACGGCCTTGCGGCGAATCTCGGCGATATCGCCAATGCCGGGTGTGCGCTGAAAATGATTGTCTTCCGCCGTTTGCGGATCATAAGTGAAATCCAGCGGCCGCACCATGGCGACGGATGATGCAATATAGTTGTATTGCCCGTGTTGCGAATATTCCATGCTTCCCGATCCCGAAAGAGCAAGGGGTCCGGCCTGGTTTTTTTACCGGTATCCCTTTGATTCTGTATGTTATGGCTCGATTGGGTTTGAACTTTCCCGTGGCTTTCACTATAGGGATCCGGCTAGGAAATGTGCTCGCATTTTCGCAAGGAAATGCTATAGAGAATACAAGATTGTTTCATTTTTGGGCTAAAAATAGAAAATGTCTCTCACCTTGGATGCGATCGACAAAAGAATACTGAAATGCCTGCAAAAAGAGGGGCGCATCACCAATGCCAAGCTGGCGGAGGAGGTTGGGCTTTCCGCGGCGCAATGCCTGCGCCGAATGCGGCGATTGGAAGATGAAGGCGTGATCGACGGTTATTCCGCCCGTCTGAATCTGAAGAATCTGGGACTGGGAATTACCGCATTAATCATTGTCAAAATGGCCAATAACAGTGACGAAGGCGTTAAGGAGCTGCGCCGGTTTGTCGAGAGCCATCCGGAAATCATTGAATGCCATGGCACCACCGGCCCAGCCGACTATATCTTGCGCGTCGTCAGCCCGGATATCGGCCGCTTTGCCACTTTCCTGGCCAATGAGCTCAGCCTGTGCAAGGGGCTGGAGAAAACCGAGTCCCATATTCTGATGGAAAATGTGAAGGAAAACGGGCCGCTGCCATTGTGACAACAGCCCGCCGTTCCATTGCGCTGGGTTAGACGGTCGCGGTCATCTGGAAGAAGGTTTCATCCTGGATGCTGCTATTGGCGATGTCGGATGCATCGGCAGCGCCGAATGTGGAAATGGCTGTCACCAGTTGCTGAATGTTGCTGCCGGATGCGCTCACAGAAATGATCCGGGAGAGATCATCATTGGTGAAACTGACATTTTCCAGCCGGGCCACTTCGGTGAAACTCAGGCCGGTCACATGGCCCAGGTCCCACCAGCCAGCCTTGCCATTCTGGTCAATGGCAATAACGGTGTCGACGCCATCTTTATAAGCCCAAATATATTCATCCAGATTGCCATTGGCGTCATGGGCCGAGACCAGGCCGCCCAATTCTATGCGATCTCCTTCCGCCTGATTGAAATCACGGATCACGGCAACATCTTCCTTGTCGGTAATGACAAAGGTATCCGCGCCGCTGCCGCCGGTCAGGTAATCCGCATCTCTGTCGGCGATGAGCAGGTCATTGCCGCTGCCACCATCCAGCCAGTCCGTGCCGTTCCCCCCATGCAGGATATCGTTTCCGCCGTGACCATAGAGGCGATCACCTTTGTCCGCGCCGTTGATCATGTCATTGCCATTGCTGCCGGCATCCAGGACATAGCCATGATTGTTGATCTCGCCCAATTCGCCAAGTGTGCCGGATGTTCCACCAAGACCGGTCAGGTCGACAAGATATTGTTCCAGAAAACCGTCGGCACCGGCCTGTACGAAACAGGCCTGGGCCACCTGCTGGTTGGATCCCAAGGCCCAATCAGTCAGGGTGATGCTGCCGTCACTGCCATTGCCGGTCAGATTGAGATCCAGGACCAGATTGTCGGAGATGATCGAATAGGCGACATTGACCAGATTGACCCCGATCGGCAGGTACAGGGTGGATGTACCATTTGCCTGAATGATTGCGTCATAGCCGGGTGCGGAATAGACAATACTGTTGTTGCCCTGGTTGTCCGCCACCACACAATCACTTTCAATCACCAGCACGTCATTGCCGGCCCCGCCGTTTAAAATCGTGCCGGGGCTCGAGGTTATTAGGTCATTTCCAGTGCTGGCCCCGCTATTCAGGCCCATGTCGATATTGCTAACGCCGTCTTCTCGTAACAGCGCGCGGATACCGTTTTCCACATAGAGCTGGCTGGAATGCTGTTCCAGAAGGGCTGTCAGCGCATTCCCGGACAGGAAGCTCGGCACATAGCCCAGCATGCGGGAATAATAATTCATCATGCTGTCAGAGAAATTCCATTCAATCTCGGTACCGATCTGGCCCGGATAAACCGTGACGGCATCGCCGAGCCAGCCGCTGCTATTCTCATATTGAAACAGCCGATCGGCATAGCTTTCAACGCCACCAAAAACGGACGCAGCCCCCAGGCCGGGAGATCCGATCGTATAGCCGCTGACTTTGTCCGCCTGGTCTCCCAATGCTTCCATAAGGTCATTCATAGCCCATTGCGCCATCGCGCCGCCCAGGCTGTGGCCGGTCACCATGATATTGTCATATTGGCCGGCGACCGAGATCACATAGCTGATCAGGCTGGCCACTTTGTCGGTCAAGTCCCGGAAGGGTTTGGGGCCCAGAAGATCATATTGCAACACGTCCAACAGGCTGTCGGTGCCGCGGAAGGACAGGACCAGGCTTTTTTCGCCGGCCACTTCCTTTTCCGCAACATAGCCAAAGGATCCGCCATTGTCAGCCACCTGCAGAAGGTCCCAGCCGAGGTCGCTGACACTTTCTTCCAAGGCACTGCCGTCATTGTAGGCGGCCGCCGCGAGGCTGTTCATCTCAACACCGCGGGCAAAATCATACTGTTCGGATGTCTCCGTGATACTCATGAATGTGACTCCCTTTATGCGTGTGTATTGTTTTTTTTGCATACTCACACGGGATGTGAAATAAATGCAACAAAAAATTACTTATAAGGAATATAAATTACCTATACGTAAATTGGCAGGGTTATTGCTGTAAGAATGATATCGAAAGACAACCGTTGTTGTTGCCAATGCGAATCATGGCAAGGAACAGTGGAAAGAAATTTCTGAAAAAACAGGTGGCGCATCATCATGAGAAGAAGCATTCAACAGGCCGTTGGCGAACGTTATGCCAGGCTGCTTGATAGCATCGGATTCACGGCGGAAGATGTGGAATCCCTCTGGGGTATCAAGGCGAAGACCACACGCCAGATCATGGAAGGGGACCTCTCGCTCCTGGAAATGGCACCCACCTTGCTGCGGATCACGGATGTTTCCGGTTGCGGACGCAATTATTTCAGTGAAGATCTGGAATTCTATGAACCGCATCAGGCCAATGACCGTGAAGAAGAGGCTGAAATCATCTCGCTGGATGAATTCCGCAAACTTCAGCCATCGGACAGCGGTTCACGGGACTGATCAGGATTTTCCGCCCGGCAAGGCAGACCGGGCATGATCTTCCCTAGGCGGTCAGACCATCAGAAACGATGCCGGCGAAGAGATCACGCGCGCGTAAAATTCCGGAGGCTCGGGCGGAGGCAAAATGCCATCCCAGATCAACCGAATAATCTGACAGGGACAGTGGGCAGGCAATCATGGCCAGGCCGGTTTGCCCGGCGATGGCTTTTGCCACATGCCTGGGAATAGTGGCAATGGCACCGGTCCCGGCCAAGAGATAGGAAAGCGCACCATAATGGCTTGTGGAAAGCGCAATCGTGCGTTTCAGTTTTCGTTCCTGCAGGACATCATCGACCGCGCCGGTCAACCCATCATAGGACACCAGGATATGCGGACGGGCGAGATATTCCTCAAGCGATACTGAATGCTGTTCTGATCGGCTTGCCGGATCTATCAGGCAGGCATAATCCGACCGGCCGAGGGCTAGGCGCTTAACCTGCGATCCGGTGAGGCCGCCCCCGGTCAGGGTCAGATCCACCTGGCCGTCCACCAGGGCTTTTGCGGCAAGCCGGCTGTTCACCTGATGGAAGACCAGTCGGCTTTTGGGCGCGTGATGCCTAAAGGCTTTAGCAAGGGCGGGGCCGAAGGCGAGCTCATAATCATCGGAGAGCCCCAACCTCAGGAGAGGGGGAAATGCGTGATCCGGATCAGGTGTGCCTGTATCAAAGGTCTGGCCGATGGCATCCAGCGCCGCCAATATCCGGGGATAGAGTGTGACCGCCCTGGCGGTGGGTTTCATGCCGGCCTGAGTGCGGGTCAGCAGCGGGTCGTCATAAAGGGCGCGCAAACGGCCAAGGGCCGAACTGACAGCGGATTGGGACAGGCCCAGGCGTTTTGCCGCGCGGGTGACATTATTTTCACGCATTAAGGCGGCAAAGACGGTCAGAAGATTGAGGTCAATCTTCCTGAAATCAATTTCTTCAATATCTGTATTATTAATTATCTGTTTCATGGATGAATGTTTGGCCTGCTAAACCGCCTTTGTCAAAAACATCAGTTGGAAAAGGCCTCTCTATGCGCAAATCGATCAGGATCGCCCTTGTCGGGGATTACAATGCAGACGTTCCCGCCCACAAAGCCATTCCGGCCGCATTGGCTCTTGCGGGCAACGCGCTCGACTGTGATGTGCAGGGTCATTGGATAGGCACGGCGGAGATTGCGGGCAGCATTGACGCGAAGCTGGCCGGCTGGGCGGGGATATGGCTTGTCCCGGCCAGCCCTTATGACGATGAGGCGGCGGCTTTGGAAACGGTCCGATTTGCCCGGGAAGGCGGGGTGCCTTTCCTTGGGACCTGCGGCGGATACCAGCATGCCTTGATCGAGTATTTCCGCTCAGAGATCGGAATTATGGGCGCGGATAGCCTGGAAAATGATCCTACCGTCACCGATCCGGTGATTGCTCCGCTTGCCTGCGCTTTGATTGAGGTCATGGGGGACGTGCATTTCCTGCCAGGCAGCAGAATGGCCGCATTACACGGATGTCCGGTCGTGCAGGAAGGATATCGCTGTAGTTTCGGAATTAATGCCGACTATGAAGCGCGGCTGGCCGGCTCAGGGTTGGTGATCTGTGCCCGGGACGGGGCAGGGGATCCGCGGGGTTTTGAACTGGAGGGCCATCCGTTTTTCTTTGGAACCGGGTACCAGCCGGAACGCGCGGCTCTGGCCGGGCGGAACCATCCGCTGGTCAATGCCTTTGTCCAGGCTACCATGCGAAGGCTAGAAATGACTGTCGCTGCCTGACTTCACCAGAAAGCTCTGGAACAGGGTGTCGAAGATGGTCCGGGTATCGGCTTCATCGATGAACATCATGATCTCGGTATAGGTGGAAGCGATCTCGATCAGGTTGATGTTTTGCAATGTCACCCGCTGTAACAGCATATAGAGCATGCCCGGCACATCCACATAGGATTTGGCGAATTGCACGGTGACCGCGGCCACATGGTCATAGGCGGCGATGGGTTTTTGCCGGCAATTGTCATCTAGCCAGCCACGGTGGCGGTTTTCCACCACCATGGTAATCTCATGCATGCCCTGGGAAAGAGAGCAAAAACCGCTTTCCTCATGCACCCTGGAATAAAGCCGATTCAAAATGCCATGCAGATCCGGCGCTTTGCGGTAGGTGACCGCGCACAGGCCGGAATTGATATTGACCGCGTCGATGACAAACCGTTCAGGTTTGGGCGTGTCCGATTTGATCCTGGACTGCAGGCGCGAGAGATTCATGGTGATCGCGGTGACTTGGGCTTCTTTTCTGGCACGCGATTCCACCAACGGCTGTAGATAGCGCGCCAGCTGGGTCAGGTTGAACAAGCCATGATGAAACCCGAATTCCAGGAAGGGGTTCCCTTTGATGATGTCCTGCAAAACAGTCGAAATAGAAATCATATTGTTATATTTATAACATAATTGATGAAAATAAAACTTTTTCATCTAATTTTTTGTTTTGCCGTTTTTCCGCCGTTAAGGTCCGCCAAAGTTCAAAAAACTCAGGGCAATGGAGACCCCTTATGACTGCGATTTTCACCGGCACCTACACGGCTATCGTCACCCCGTTCACAGCCGATCTGTCGGTAGACTGGAAGGCTTTTGCCGGTTTGATCAAACGGCAGGTGAAGGCAGGTGTGGACGGTGTCGTGGTTCTGGGCACCACCGGTGAGGCGCCCACCGTGCAAGGCCGCGAATATGTGGAGCTTCTGTCTTTTGCCGTCCAGGAAGCGGCGGGCGAGATCGCGGTGATTGCCGGTGTTGGTGGCAATGATACCCAGCGCACCATCGAACAGGCCCGCCAGGCCGCGGCAACCGGGGTTGATGGCTTGCTGGTGACCTGCCCCTATTACAACAAACCGACCCAGAACGGGATTGCGGGTCATTATCTGGCCGTGGCGGAAGCGGTGGACCTGCCGCAAATCATCTACAATATCGCTGGGCGGACCGGTGTGAATATCCAAACGCAGACCATCGTCGCGCTCTCAGAGCATCCCAACATCGTTGCAGTGAAAGAGGCCTCTGAAAATGTCGAACAGATCATGGATGTGATCAGCCAGACACCGGATGATTTCTCTGTGCTATCCGGATCGGACAGCCTGACCTATTCCCTGGTGGCGCTTGGCGGCAATGGGGCGATTGCCACCATATCCAACCTTGTGCCCGAAGGGGTTAAGGAGATGATCGATGCGGGGCTGCGCGGGGATAAAGCGGCATCATTGGCGGCCCATTACCGGTTGCTGCCGCTGGCCCGTACCTGCTTTGTCGAGAGCAATCCGATCCCGGTCAAAACCGCCCTGGCGGAAATGGGGTTGCTCATCGAATCCTTCCGTCCGCCCATGTGTGCCATGGAGCCGGATAACCGGGAGGTTTTGTTCCGCTGCCTGCGCCAGCAGGGATTGTTGGCCGGTGAAGTTGAACCCCTGGCGGCGGAATAGGGGCATGACGGAAAACAAACCGGAGGAAATCCTGCGCGCCCGCGCGGCTCAGGCTTTAGGCAACGCCTTTTGGGAAGATCCCTTTTTCAAGGCGATCATGTGTGATTTTGTCGATCACCCGGAAGAGCGTGCCTGCCGGATGCAGCGCTATTTCATTTTCGCCATAGAAGAGGCGTTTGAGATTGGCCGGGTCGATCTGGATGGGGAACACCAGGGCGGTGCCGCCGTTTGGGTCACGGAACAAAACCAGGGACGCCTGGCGTCCTTCCGGCGGGAGAAGGCGGCCTTCCTACAGGATTTGCTGGGACCGGACGGCAAGGGAAATTATCAAAGCATCACCGGGTTCATGGGAGACCTTGCCCCGGATCCAGGGGCTGGTCCCCTGTGGTATCTCTCTATCCTGGGGGTCGATGCGGTGGCCAGGGGGCGCGGACTGGCCGGGCAGGTGCTTGCGCCGGGTTTG
This sequence comes from Aestuariispira insulae, assembly GCF_003385955.1. GTDB lineage: Bacteria > Pseudomonadota > Alphaproteobacteria > UBA8366 > Aestuariispiraceae > Aestuariispira > Aestuariispira insulae. The sequence continues at coordinate 572,168 of NZ_QRDW01000001.1, read as the reverse complement.
CGCGCGGCGGATCTGAAGGGGGTGCCGACCTACTTGGAAACGTTCAATCCGGTGGCGGAGCGGGTGTATGGCCGTCTCGGTTATGAATTGGTGAGCCGGACACCAGAACCGGTGACCGGCCAGGATTGCCTGATCATGCTGCGCCCGCCGCTGTGACGTGTTTATTTACCCCTCGATACCAACTTGAACCCGGCTTTTTGCCGGGTTTTCTTTTTAATCACTATGGCTATATAATTGACCAATTGTTCCAGTATGGTTGGATGAGATGCCAAAAACGATCACATATGACAAAGAAAAAGTCCTGAACCAGGCTATGATCCAATTCTGGAAAGCAGGTTATGAGGCGACATCCGTACAGGATCTGGTGGAGGTGACGGGGATCAACCGGGCCAGTATCTATAACAGTTTTGGTGATAAGAAGGGGCTGTTTCTGGCAGCGGTTGACCATTACCTGAAACAGGCCAATGCGAAGCGCGTGGGCGCGTTGGAGCAAGATGGCTCTGCGATCGAGGCGATCCAATCCTATCTCGAGGATGTGGTCGCCTTTTCTTTTTCTGAAGGGCGGAAGCTGGGCTGTCTGATCACCAATTCCCTGGTCGAGGTATCTCCGCTGGATATTGAAATCGGCGCGCATATCAAACCGGTGCTGGATAAAGTTGAGGATGACTTCTATCAGGCGCTGCTCAGGGCGCAAAAGCAGGGTGAGATCCGTCCCGGCGCGGATCTGCGTGCGCTGGCGCGGTTCCTGACCGGTCAGGTGCAGGGCCTGCGGGTTCTGGCTCGTGCCGATTCAAATGAAGGCAGGATGCGAGACATGGTGATTGTGGCCATGAATGCGATTAAGGTATCTTGACATTTAAACTGATCGTTCCAATATAAAGCGAATGAATATGGCGCTATCTTTTGCTGCCAATATCTTTTTCTCTATTCCCGGGAACGAAACCATGAGCAAACTTACCCCGCTTTTTCCTCGCCAGCCGGTGCCTAATCTTGATGTCGCCACGGTCGGCGGCGGTCGCTGGAAACTTTCCGGACAAACGCCGGAAAATTTCACCATGGTTGTTTTTTATCGCGGCCAGCATTGTCCAATATGTGGCCGCTATCTTGCGGATCTGGAGCGCAAGCTGGCGCAATTCAAAGAAAAGGGTGTGGATGTGGTTGTCATTAGCTCGGATGACGAAGCCCGCGCGACCCAGGCAAAAGCGGACTGGAACCTGGAGAATGTGACGGTCGGTTATGGGCTGGAACTGGATAAAGCCCGGGAATGGGGCCTCTATATTTCCAGTGGCCGTGGCAAGACCTCCATCGGCATTGAGGAACCAGCACTCTTTTCCGAGCCGGGCCTGTTCCTGGTGCGGCCCGATGGCGAGCTTTATTTTGGTACCGTACAGACGATGCCCTTTGCCCGGCCCAATTTTGCCGAGATTCTGGGGGCAATCGATTTTGTCCTGGCCAATAATTATCCGGGGCGTGGCGAAGTCCTGGATCACAATTCCGCCGGATAGGCCGGATCTCTTCTGGCCGATGCGAATGTTCGGTCCGGCCAGGATGATCTCTGGATGCGGGGAGGCTGAAAATGCGGGAATGCGGACAACGGGCAATGAGGGGTTGCCTTGATGGGCAGGCGCTGCGACGGGCATTCATGATTGCCGCAATCGTCGGGCCGATCCTGACAGTGATCAATCAATGGGAAGCGGTCACCGGACCGGCCAGTTTCAGTTTACTGAAAGCTGGCCTCTCGGCGGCCGTCCCGTTTTGTGTTTCCTTAAGCAGCTGCTTCCTGATGCTCTACAAACAATGCGCGGAAGCGGATCATTTCTAACCCTACCGTGCGACAGACAGGTTCTTGTGCAGCAACCGGCTGATCAATCGCCCTCTGGCATTGGCGTGCGCCGGATGAGTCACATCCCGCTCCAGAGGCTGCCAGTCGGGATCTTCCGGATCCAGGCCCAGTGTGGCGACATAATCGCGATCAACAACAAAAAACTGTTTTTTGTACCCCAATAGATAGCCGTTCGTTTCTGACCGAATCCTGCGGGCTTCGTTGATATCGGCTGACCAGATATTGAAATGGGCATAGCATCGATCAGGATAGAGAAGGGTGCCGAAATCGGAAACGCTCTTGTCTCGAATGACGCCCAGTAAATGAGACCAGCTGCGAAAACCCTGTTCCCGGGCCAGCATGGTCAGGCAATCGCGGCGACGGACCAAAGCCGGGTCCGTATGAGGTTTTGCAAGGCGCCGGTTCAGTCGGGCCAAATCCATCGGATTGCCTTTTGCCAATTCACGATGGAACAGGCGCGCGCGATGCTTCAGGGTGAGAATGATATCCACCATAGTCGTTTCTCCAGATAGGAACCTTTTACCCGCGCCGATCGGTTCCAGAGAACCCTATGGGTGATTAAACACGAAATATATTAATCCGGGGTGAGGCGACTTTTGGGCGGGCAAGGCACCCCCGGGCACCTTATGGCGGCGAGTGTATCCAGACCGGCCCGCATGTGCAAGAGGGCCGATGTCAGGCCTAGAACGGGCAGGGGGCGGTGAAGGCGATCCTTTTACCTGTGGCCGGATGGATGAAAGAAAGACGGTGCGCGTGCAATTGCAGATGGGGCACTTTTTTCTTCAACTCGTCCGGGGCGTAGAGGCTGTCTCCCAGGATAGGGTGACCCAGGGAGAGCATATGAACGCGCAATTGATGGGACCGTCCGGTAACGGGGGTCAGCTCGACCAGGGTTTCATCAGGGCCACAGTTCAAAACCCGCCAATGGGTCTGGGCGGGCTTGCCCAGATCATGATCGACGATTTGCCGGGGCCGGTTGGGCCAATCGCAGCGAAGCGGCAGGTCTATGGTTCCTTCCTGTTGATTGATCGTGCCACCGACACGTGCAAGATAGGTCTTTTGGGTTTCCCGATCCTGGAACAGTCGGGACAGGGCACGATGCATCTCTTCGCCCAAAGCCATGACAATCACGCCGGATGTTTCCATATCCAGGCGGTGTACGGTTAACGCGGTGGGGTGCAGGCTCTGCGCCCGCAGCTGGATGCTGTCTTTTTTTTCGGGCAAGCGGCCCGGAACGGACAGCAGACCGCTTTGTTTGTTGATCGCCAACATGTGCTCATCCTGGTGGAGGATCTCCAGGAAGGGCGTTTGCGGTGGGGAATAGATGGGCTCCATCGTAATGTCCGGACCCTGATTAATTATGCGCGATCAGGATCAAATAGGCATTTTGAACTGGAAAGTCACGCCTTAGCGGTTTTCAGGCCTTTGATTGACAGCCAGACAGCCAATCAAACGATCGGCCCGTTCCCCATCAGAAGAGAGCGGCAACAGCAAGCGGCTGTATTTGACATGAGGTTTGCCGGCAAATCCGGCATCAAGTTCATCAATCCTGGGCTGGAAATTGATTGCCACATCATCCAATTGATTTCGCGCATGTTGTAATTGCTCATCATGGATGAATTCATTGAGATAAAGCCCGGTCAGATCCTTGCCCAATGCTTCGGTCAGACCAGTGCCGACCAGGCTAATCTGGTAATTGCGCGGTGTTTCCTCAACCCGGTAGATGATCAGATTGGGTAAAAGCTTATGAAACTCAATCGGGTCCATGTCTGATCGGCTGGGGGCCGCGCGCTTTCCGCGTTTCTTGTTCCAATATTCATAGAATTTTTGATGAATGCTGTGCTGGAAATGCATGTGTGATCAAGCTTTTACTGAGAACGGTACTGAAAGACGATCCGTTTTTAGGCGACCGGCAATAGGGGTAACTTAGTATGTATGATTGGGTTCCGGCAACCGCTGATTACTGGAAATAAGACCTTGCGGACAGTTGTGATCCGCGAAGCAGGTTTCTCTTCCTCGTTGAATCGTCGAAATGAACAATAGGATTAGTAATTAAACCTTTTTAAAGAGATCACGGCAATAATGGGGCGTCACTGGATTGATAAATGTGAGGGAAAGCCGTGGAACCGGTCGAAACCATTCTGGTCGTAGATGACAGTAGATTTGCCCGCCAGATGTTGAAGGCGGTGGTGAAAAGCTATTTGCCGGAGGCCGAAATCCATGAAGCCGGAGATGGGCGGGAGGCCGTCAGCCAGATGCAGGCAATACCAGCACAGTTGGTGTTCATGGATTATAATATGCCGGAAATGACTGGTTTGGAGGCTATCGAGGCAATCTCCAAGGATCATCCGGAAACTCTTTTTGCCCTGGTGACGGCGAATACCCAGAAAATACTTCAGGAACGGGTTTCGGATTTGAATGTGCGCTTTTTATTCAAGCCGGTGGACAAGGATAAGATCGGCCAGTTTCTTCAGGAAGAGAAAGTGATCCCCAATGGCTGATTGGGATCCGATCATGATTGATGCATTGTCCGAGGTCATGAATATGGCGGTCGGCGGTGCTTCAGAGCTCTTAAGCTCCATGGTTCAGGAAGAGGTGATTCTCAAGGTGCCAAAGCTGGAATTTGGGAGCCTTGCCGAGGTGCATGATACGATCTGTAAGCGTGAGGGCGGCGATCTGGTGGCGATTCAGGAAATGTTTGAAGGATCCTTCGCTGGCGAGGCGCTTTTGATCTTTCCGGCCCAGGAATCCCTCTCTCTGGTGGCAGCGATCATGGATAACGGGGATCTGGAGGAAAACCTGACCGAGATCGCCCGGGAAGCCTTGATGGAGATAGGCAATATCATTCTGAATTCCTGTCTCGGCACGATCTGTAATCTTCTGGAATATGAAATCGAAACCAGCCTGCCAGCTTTCCTCAGCTGGAAGATAGACGAAACCGACAGCGACCGCAAAGAGGGGATCTTCGTTCATATCGATTTCCAGATGAAAAAGACCGGCACAACCGGTTATCTGGTGATTTTCATGTCTCAATCGTCGCAGGACACATTGCATGCGGGGATCTCGAAACTTGTCGAAAGCTATGGGTGATCCGGACAAAGATGCTGAAGCGGTACTGGGAGCCGAGGACCGGCTGAGTGATGCCGTGGCGTTTGGCCTATGCCTTGTCTCTCAGGAGTTGAAGATCATCCGTTGGAACCAATGGCTCGCGGACCATAGCAGTATCAGCGCTGCCGAAGCCGTAGGCCGGACCCTTTTTGATCTTTTCCCGGAATTGGAGAAATCGAGATTCGCCTTCAGCCTCAAAGGCACCTTGGCCAGCGGCATGGCGGCCTATCTGTCCCGATCCCTGAACCAGTCGCCTTTTCCCCTATTTTCGAAATCCCCTGGTGCCAGCCGGGACGAAAGACTGCAACAGGAAATCCAGATCATGCCGTTCCGCCTTGGGTCTGGGGCCAGAACGGCCCTTGTGCAGATCCGTGATGCGACCAGCGACTTCAGCCGTGAACGTGAATTGCGGCAGCTGAATGAAGATTTCAGGCAGGCTCGGGTTCGTGCGGAAGAAGCCAATCTCACTAAGTCACAATTCCTGGCGGCGATGAGCCATGAGATCCGAACTCCTTTGAACGGTGTGCTGGGCATGACCCGGCTGCTCAGGGATAGTGAATTGAACAATGCGCAGATAGAACTGGTGGAGACAATCCTGTCGTCGGGCTCCACATTGATGGCTGTGCTCAATGACGTTCTGGATATGAGCAAGATCGAAGCGGGCGAATTGGAACTGGAAAAGGTTGATTTTGAGCCGCGTTCCTTGATTGTCTCGGTTGTTTCCATGTTTAGAACACTCGCGGAAACCAAGGGGATTAAGCTGGAGCTGGATTATCAACTGCCGGACGATTTTGCCCTGAAAGGGGACCCGGCCCGCTTGCGTCAGATTGTCTGGAACCTGCTGAGCAATGCGATCAAATTCACTGAAATCGGGGAAGTGCGCCTCGCTTGCGAATTGCGACCCAAGCGTGATGACGGGAAATTGGAAATACAGCTGCAGATTTCCGATACTGGCATTGGCATTGCCGAGGAAATGCAGGAAAAAATCTTTGATCCTTTTCAACAGGCCGACAAGTCGACAACGCGGACTTATGGAGGGACGGGGCTTGGGCTTGCTTTGGTAAAGAATATTCTTTCGGCGATGGAAGGGACCATCTCGGTTGAAAGCAGTGATGGCGAAGGTACCTGTTTTACCCTGCTGCTGCCGATGGAGGAAGGCTGGTTTGGGGCGATTGACACGGATAAGAGCTATCAACCCAGCGGCGTTATTCCTGAAAACCGGCGTATCCTGGTCGCGGAAGACAATATGGTAAATGCCAGGATTGCAGAGGCTTTTCTCAAAAAACGCAATCAACTGGTGACCGTGGTGGAAGATGGCCAACAAGCGGTCGATGCCATGAGCAGCGGAAATTTCGACCTCATCTTCATGGATGTGCATATGCCGGTCATGGATGGCTTGGAAGCGACGGCGGCGATCCGGGCTTTCGATGACCAGGAAAAATCATCAGTCCCGATTGTCGGGCTGACCGCAGATGCCTTCATTGAAAATCACCGTATTTTCCGGCAAGGCGGCATGGATGATGTCCTCACCAAACCGGTGAATGAACGCGCGCTTGACCGTGTCCTCTATCATTTCCTGTCCCGACGAGCACCAGTCATGGTGGATGAACCGGATGACAAGGATAAATCTCAAGCCGGCTCGGAGATATTCAATCGTGCCGGCTTTTCCCGGGTCGCAACGGCTGTCAGCAAAGATGTCCTGCTAGATATCCTGGCGTCTGCGATTACCAGCTTTGACCGGGAGATGATGAATCTCAAAGTGGGGATCAGTCAGAAAGACGGCGCACACTGTCGGGAGGCGCTGCACGCCATCAAGGGGCTTGCCAGTACCATTTCCGCGGACCGGTTGGCCGGATTCACCGGGCAGCTGGAACAGAATGGTGCTGATCCGGCCGATTTGGATTTGATCTATCAGGAATTGTCCGGCCTGCTTCAGGAAACCGAACAGGCCATTGATGTTGAATTAAATCGAATTCGAGAAGCAAAAACCTGATCCCGGACCATGATCCCGGTCCCGAAAATTTCCTTCTGTATTTTTATAGATGATCGGTCTAATATTCCCTTCCTTGAAGGGGCGTGATCATGCCGGAAATGCCAAAGAGGGGCCGAGGACGCCCCAAAAAGCAGGATGCAGAGAAGAACGACATCCGTGCGCAACTGGTCCGCAGCGGCATAGAAATCCTGACGGCAAAAGGGTTTTCCAGTATGGGGCTGGACGAATTGCTGGAACGGGCCGGTGTTCCAAAAGGGTCTTTTTACTACTATTTTGATAGCAAGGAAGCCTATGGCCTGGCGGTGATCGCAGGCTACGGGGAATATTTTGCCAAACGTTTGGACCGCTCTTTGCTGCGGTCGGATATTTCCCCGCTTCAACGCCTGCGCAATTTCATTGCAGATGGTGAAAACGGCATGATGCGTCATGATTTCCGGCGTGGATGCCTGGTGGGCAATCTTGGTCAGGAAATGGGGGCAACCCATGATGTTTTCCGGGAGGTGCTGGAAGACACGCTGAAGGATTGGGAAGGCCGGGTCGCGGTTTGCCTCGAGCAGGCGCGTGACCAAGGAGAGATCGCAGCGGATGCCGACTGCCATTCACTTGCCACCTTTTTCTGGATCGGATGGGAAGGCGCGGTACTCCGGGCCAAACTGGTTCGTTCACTGGCTCCCATGAAGCAATTTGCCCAAGTCTTTTTCGATCATTTGCCAAAACGACTAACGGAACGGGGATAAAGAAATGAAGGCCATTTTGATAGAAAATGCGGATGAAAAATACCAATCATCCCTGACGGAAGTGGATGAGGCCCGCTTGCCCGATGGCGAGGTAACTGTTGCGGTTGATTATTCCACGCTGAATTACAAAGACAGCCTGGCAATTACCGGGACATCACCGGTGGTCCGCCAATTTCCCATGGTACCCGGCATTGATTTTGCCGGCACGGTGACCGACAGCGCCAGTGATGACTTCAAAACGGGCGACAAGGTGATCCTGAATGGTTGGGGCGTTGGTGAAGTTCATTGGGGCGGATTGGCGCAAAAGGCTAGGGTCAAATCCGACTGGCTGGTGCCGTTGCCGGCTGCATTTACCCCGCGTCAGGCCATGGGCATCGGAACGGCGGGCTATACAGCCATGCTTTGTGTGTTGGGGCTGGAGAAACATGGCGTGACTCCTGATAAGGGAGAGATTTTGGTGACCGGGGCTGCCGGCGGGGTGGGGTCGGTGGCAATCGCCCTCTTGGCAAAGCTGGGATATAGGGTCGTTGCCTCAACCGGTCGGGCCAGCGAAGCGGAATATCTTAAGGGGCTTGGGGCTTCGGATATTATTGACCGCAATGAACTGTCGGAAAAAGGTCGTCCGCTGGGTAAGGAACGTTGGGCCGGTGCGGTGGATGCAGTCGGCAGCCACACATTGGCGAATATCTGCGCCACGACCAAATATGGCGGTACCGTCACGGCCTGCGGTCTGGCGCAGGGCTTTGACCTGCCGGCCACCGTGATGCCCTTTATTTTGCGCGGTGTGACCTTGGCTGGCATCGATAGTGTCTATTGTCCGAAAGAACGGCGGCTGGAAGCTTGGAACCGGCTGGCCGTTGATCTGGATATCGGTTTGATTGACGCGATGATGACGGAAATTTCCCTCTCAGACGCGATCAAAACGGCGGACCAACAGATGGCAGGCCAAACCCGGGGGCGTGTGGTGGTGGATGTGAATCGCTGATTGCCCATGGCATCGGATGCAAAAGAAAAGGGGCGCTGTGGGGCGCCCCTTCTCAGTTTCAGCCAGGCTTTGGGGGCTTAGCTGTAACGATACGGCTTACCGGCTTTTGCCATGGTGGCCTGGTATTCTTTCAGAATTTTAACAACCCGGGCACTACGATCGGACTGTTCGGCGATCTCATCCCAGAATTTCATCGCTTCATCCTCGACGGTTTTCCACTCTTCGTCGGGGATGGAGGTCAGCTTCATCTTGGTGCCCTGGGTCCGCAGTTGGGCTTCCCCACCCCAATACCAGTGCTGACGGTAATAATGGGAGCTGTCCATGCAGAGTTTAAAGAGCGTTTTGAGATGCTCCGGAACCTCGTTCCAGCGGTCTTCGTTGGCAAAGAAGGAACCGCACCATGCGCCGGAGATATTATTGGTGAGGAAATAGTTGGTCACATCGGCCCAACCGACGGTGTAATCCTCGGTAATACCGGACCAGGCGATGCCGTCCAGTTCGCCGGTTTGCATGGCGACCTCGATATCCTCCCAGGGGAGGGTGACCGGCACCACGCCAAAGCGGGTCAGGAAGCGGCCGGCTGTCGGGAAGGTGAAGACGCGTTTGCCTTTCAGGTCTTCCAGGCTGTTGATTGGATCAACGGTGGCAAAATGGCACGGATCCCAGGCACCGGCGGACAGCCATTTAACACCCTCGATCTCGCCATAGGCTTCTTCCCAGATCTCGTTCAGGCCATATTGGTTAAAGAGAACCGGCACATCCAGGCTGTAGCGGCAGGCGAAGGGGAAGTAGCCGCCAAAGACGGAAACATCGACCGGCGCGGCGATGGAATCATCGTCCGACTGTACTGCGTCGATGGTGCCGTTCTGCATGGCGCGGAACAATTCACCGGTCGGGACCAGCTGATCTGCGAAATAGAGCTCGATTTCCATCTCACCGTTGGCGGCCTTATTGAAGGCGTCGATCGCCGGCTTGATCACATGTTCAGCCAATGCCGGGCCGGCATAGGTCTGCATACGCCATTTAATTGTCTTGTTGGCCCCGTGAACGGCGGGGGCGGCAAGGGTTGCGGCACCGGCGGCGGCAGCAGCACCAACACCGGCTTTTTTCAAGAAATCACGTCTTTTGAGCGTCATCATTTTTCTCCCTGTTTGACGTTTCAGACTTCGGGTTTTGGCCGGTTTTCCGGCCGGTTACTAAACTGGATCCTCTCGCCTATTTATCGACCGCGCAGATCCACATTCTCCGGCAGCCACAAGGCGATTTCCGGGAAAAGGGTTACAATTCCTAGCGCGGCAACCATGATCAGCACGAATGGAGTCACGGATTTATAGATGTCTTTCAGGCTAATTTCCGGCGGGGCCATGGCCTTCATCAGGAACAGGTTGTAGCCAAACGGCGGTGTCATATAGGCGATCTGAACCGTGATGGTGTATAAGACGCCGTACCAGATTGGGTTAAAACCAAGTGCGATGATCAGCGGGATGTAAAGAGGGGCCACAATCACCAGCATGGCGGTGTCATCGAGGAACATGCCCAGCAGGATGTAGGAAAGCTGCATTAGCAACAAAACTTCCCAGGGGCCAAGACCCCAGCTGTCCAGGAACAGGCCTTCAATTGCCTTGACCGCGCCCAAACCGTCAAAAACGGAGCTGAAGCAAAGGGCCGCCAGAATCACCCACATGAACATGCAGGTGATGGTCAGGCTTTTGCGCATGGAATCTTCCAGCACTTGTTTGGTCAGGCGGCGTTTCCAGGCAGCGGCGACCAGCGCGGCAGTGGCACCGAAGGCGGAGCTTTCCACCAAACCGGTCACGCCCATGAGCAACAGGCCGGTCATGGAGAAGAAAATCAGCAAGGGCAGGATGCCGGCCTTCAAAAGTGCCAGCTTTTCCCCCATGGGCATGTCGCGTTCTTCTTTCGGCAGGGCCGGTCCCATTTGGGGCTGAAGCTTGCAGCGGACAATGGTGTAGAGGATGAACATGCCGGCCAACATCAAGCCCGGCACCACACCGGCAAGCCAGAGTTTGGTCACCGGCTGGCGGGCGATCATGCCATAGAGGACCAGGACGACACTGGGCGGCACCAGGATCCCAAGCGAGCTTCCCGCCTGGATCACCCCGGTCACCATGACTTTGTCATAGCCGCGGCGCAACAACTCAGGCAGGGCAATGGACGCACCGATCGCCATACCGGCGACCGAGAGGCCGTTCATGGCGGAAATCGCCACCATCAGGCCCAATGTCCCGACCGCAAGGCCGCCAGGCAGCGGCCCCATCCATACATGGAACATTTTGTAGAGGTCGCTGGCGATGCCGGATTCGGACAGGATATAACCCATGAAGATAAACAAGGGCAGGGTCAGGAGCGGGAACCAGCTCATCAGCTTGGTGCTCTGGGCGAAAGCCATATCGACCCCGCCAGTGCCCCAGAACATGGCGGCCATGGCCCCGACAAACCCGATCGCCCCAAACACCCGTTGGCCTGTCAGGAACATCAACACCATCGTGGAGAACATCAGGATGGCGACGGTCTCGTAACTGAGATCAATACTGTCAATCATACCAGGGTCTTACCTTTGGACTTTGCCCAGTCCTTGAAAAATTGCGAAATGGACTGCAGCAGCATCAGGAAGATGCCCAGCGTCATGATGGATTTTATCGGCCATACATAGGGCCGCCAGGCGGAATAGTTCCGCTGGCCATATTCAATGGAATAAAGCGTAGAGCCGACCGCGCCGATCAGCAGGACAACCAGGTAAAAGACGAGGCAGGCAGAGGTCAGGGTATCGGACAATCCCTGTTTCCGCGGCGACCACCGGCCGTAGAGCAGGTCCATGCGCACATGGGCATCCTGCTGCATGGAATAGGGGCCGCCCAACAGGTAATAGGTAACCATCAGATATTGTGCGATCTCGATGCCCCAGATGGGCGGTGCACTCAGAACAGTCTTGGAAAAAGAAATATATAAAAGAACGCCCATCATGGCGAAGATCAGATACATCGTCATCCGCCCGATGCGGAGGTTGATGGCATCGACCCATCGCACATAGAGCCTGATTGCCTGGGGCATTATTGTCTCCCACTCACCTTAGTCTTTTGAGCCCTGTCTGCCGGCAGGCATCGGCATAAAGCCCGCGCCAGCTTATTCACTGCAGGCAAACTAGCATCGTTCGTTGTCCAGGCCCCGTGACGAAATGGATCACAGAAAGCCGGACAAATTGTCGGCACAGACAATATCTTCATGAAATATCAGAGAAAGTAAGGGGCACGGTCTGGCCAGTAACGGGGAAACCGGCTAGGACCATGTTTGGTGCAAACAAATTTCAGGAGTGTCCCGATGACCCAGCAGGCAATAGAAAGAAAGCACACCGGCGCGCGCATGAGCCGGATCGTAAAACACGGCCCGACAGTTTATCTGTGCGGTCAGGTCTGTGATGATGCCAGCGCGGATATCACCGCCCAGACCCAGCAGATGCTGGCCAAGGTGGATAGCCTGCTGGAAGAGGCAGGTTCATCGCGTGAACATATGTTGTCTGCCACTATCTATGTCAGTAGCATGGGCGATTTTGCCGCCATGAATGCTGTCTGGGACGCCTGGGTTCCGGAAGGCCACGCACCGGCCAGAGCCTGTGTTGAAGCGGCCATGGCGCGGCCGGAGCTGAAAGTGGAGATCAGCGTGATTGCTGCCGTGAAATAATGCGGGGCCGTTCAATCCGGCGTGATCGGCAGCATGTCGGATGAAAACAGCATGTCACGATAAATTCCCGGATCGGAGCCTTCTATGAGAATGGCGCCGATCCGGTTTTGGTAAAATTCGACCGGTCCCACATCGCCGATGATGGCATAGGCATAGCCTGCGCCCCTCATGGCTTTGAGCGTTTGGTACAGCAGTTCGGATCCGATGCCTTTCCCCCGGGCGGCTTGTCCAACCCCGGTCGGGCCAAAAAAGCCAAGTGCGGTGGTATCATAACAGGCGAAGCCAAGGATTTCCGGTCCCTTATGAGCGACCAGCAGGGTCGACGGCGCCCGGGCAAGGGCGGCAGCGGCCTCTCCTCGCCAGATCTTGCCGAAATGTTCTTCTATCCACCCAAGGATTACCGGTGATTCCGGCGCGTGGGCGCGGCGGATGCGCACATCGGAAAGGTTCTTGTTGGCTTCGATCATTTCTTCCAGATCATAAAGCCGGACCAGCATATCCATGGCTCAAATCCTGCAGTCACGGACAAAATGACCGGGGGAAATCTCAATAATCCGGTCATTGTCCAGTGCTGCTGCGGCTCTGACCCTGTCGCCATTGCTCCGGTCACCGGACTGATTGAAGGGCACACCTGCTTGCGGCACAGCAGCCAGTAACAATTGGGTATAGGGGTGTTGCGGGTCGTCAATAACCGCTGCCGTGGGACCCCATTCCACCAATTGGCCGGCATAGATTACTGCGGTTTCCTCCGCCACATAGCGGGCGGTTGCGATATCATGGGTGATATAGAGCAGGGCGATATTCTTTTCTTCCTTGAGCTGCTTAAGCAGTTTCAGAATGTCGAGGCGGATTGAGACATCCAACATGGAGGTGGGCTCATCCGCAATGATCACCTCGGCTCCAACCGCCAGTGCCCGGGCGATGTTGATTCGCTGGCGCTGACCACCGCTCAGCTCATGGGGGTATTTCCGCCGGGTGATCTCCGGATCCAGCTGGACCAGTTCCAATAACTCGCTGATGCGGTCCTTTTGATCCAGGCCACTTTGTTCCAGTCCATGCAGCCGGATCGGCCGCTTTAGATGATGTTCAATGGTATGAGCCGGGTTCAAGGCGGCGAAAGGATCCTGAAACACCATCTGGATCGCGCTGGAAAGCACTTTCCGATCGGCCCGGCGTTTGCCGGCAATCAGATTGCGTCCGCGATAAACCACCCGGCCTTCGCTGGGGCCGTAAATCCCGGCCATGACTTTGGCACAGGTACTTTTGCCGGAACCGGATTCACCGACCAGGGCCATGGCACGGCCGGGCGACAAGGCCAGGGAAACATTGCGCAATGCATGAATATGGGATGCCGGCTGGAACCAGGATTTTTTGGTGAAGGTCTTGCTCAGGCCCTGTACGGCGAAAAAACCATCCTGGCCAAAATCGGGTTTGGACATATGCTCGTCTGCCATACCGGTCATAACAATACTTCCATTTCTTTTTGCCGTTCCAGGGAGGGGCGCAGGGGCGGGATCGACCGCCAGAGGCTGGCGGTATAGTCATGTTCCGGCGCTGTGCTGATGGCATGAGCTGTATTCAGCTCTACCAGGCGGCCCTGCAGCATGACCCCGATCCGTTCGCAAAACTGCGACATCAAAGTCAGGTCATGGGTGATGAAGAGCACCGAAAAGCCAAGTTGTTCACGCAAGCGCATAACTTCGGAGAGGATCTCCTGCTGAACGACCACGTCAAGTGCTGTGGTCGGTTCGTCCATGACGATCAGCTTCGGTTCCAACGCCAGCGCGATGGCGATGGCAATGCGCTGACGCATGCCTCCGGAAAACTGATGTGGGAAATCATTGAGCCTCTCCGGGGGAATGCCGACCAGATCCATGAGATGGCACGACCGTTCTTTGATTTCTGCCCGGCGCATATTGGTGTGGGCCCGGAATACATCGCGGAACTGCTCCGCGACGGTGATGACCGGGTTGAGTGCGGTCATGGCATTCTGGAAAACCATGCTCACCTCGCGCCAACGCCATTGGCACAGCGCCTTCTCGTCCAGCGCCAAGATATCCTGTCCTTCCAGATGAATGCTGCCCTTGGAAATCAGGGCAGGGGGCTGATGCAATCGGGTAACCGCATAGGCAATAGTGCTTTTTCCGCAACCAGATTCCCCGGCCAGACCGAAGATTTCACCTGGCTGAATATCAAAACTGACATGGTCGACAGCCCGGAAATCCGCGGCATCAGTTACATAATCCACGCAGAGATCCCGAACTGAGAGGATGGGACGCGGAAAACTGTCGGTCATCTGCCCGTTCATTTGGACCCCTCCTTTTGCAAAACGGTGTCATTGCGGGTGGCGGCTGCCATTGCAGCGGCATTTACGGGCGGTTTGTCTTCCGGATCACCCGCCAGTCTTTTCTGGTAGCGTTTCAACCGGCCCAGCGTGCGTAAGCGCGGGTTGGCAATTTCGTCTATTGCGAAATTCAACTGCGACAGACCGGCACCGAACAGGGCCAGTGCCGCGCACGGGGCCAGGATCTCCCACCATGCCCCGACGCTGATCGCTGATGATGTCTGTGCGTGATAGAGCATGACCCCCCAGGAAACGGCAGAGGGATCTCCGAGGCCCAGGAATTCGAGTGTGGCTTCGGTGATGACGGTGTAAATCACGGAACCGATAAAGTTGAAGCCGATAATGGAAAGCAGGTTGGGCATCAATTCCACCAGGATGATGCGCCAGGAGGATTCGCCAATCAGTTCGCTGGCCTGGATGTAATCGCGTTGGCGCAGGGAAAGCGTCTGCGCCCGCGTGACCCTGGCCCCCCAGCCCCATGAGGTAATGCCGATGATGAATGCGATCACCATCGGGCTTGCCTCGCCAATAAAGGCTGCCAATACCATCAGGAGCGGCAGGTTGGGGATCACCAGCACGATATTGGTCAGGAAATTGAGAAACTCATCCACTTTTCCACCGAAATATCCGGCGGTGATACCGACCAATGTGCCAACGGCGGTGACGATGAAACCGGCGAGAAACCCAACCAACAGGGATGTCTGTGTGCCATGAACCAGTTGGGTGAACACATCCCGGCCCATGCGCGTGCTGCCCATGATTTGCTCGGTGTTGGGCGGTTGATGAGGCCGTGCAACCCGATCATTGGGGCCATGATCGGAGAGGATCGGTGCACAAAGCGCGATCAGCATGAAAAACAGCACAATCGCCAGGCCGACCAAGGCGCGCGGATTTGAAAGAAAGCTTCGGGTGATATTATTCATGGAACTCAAGCCTTCCGGAGCCTGGGATCGAGATAGACATACAAGACATCGGCGATGAAATTCGCGCTCAGCATGGCGGCGGTCATAATCATCAACTGGCCCTGGATCAGGGGATAGTCACGAGCCAGGATGCCCTGGAACAAGACATAGCCGAGGCCTGGATAGTTAAAGACAATCTCGGTGATCAGTGATCCGCCCAAGACGATGCCTAACGTCATGGCAAAGCTGGTGATGCTGGGCAGCAGGGCGTTTCTGGCGGCGTAATTGTACCGCAGCCGGGCATCGGAAAGGCCCTTTGCACGACCCATGGTGATGAAATCCTCGCCCAGCAGGTTGATCATATTATTCCGCATGGTGATCAAATAGCCGCCGACTTGGACCAGCGTCAGGGAAATCACCGGCAGAACCGCATGTTCGGCCACGCTGGCGATGAAAGCCCAGGAAAAGGACGGATCGAGATCGGGGGAGTAGGCATATCCCGACGGGAAGAGATCCAGGGCAACAGAAAGGCCGTAAAGGAAGATCAACGCCACGACCACGGGCGGCACGGATTGCAGGACCAGGGAAGTCGGCGTGGCGATCCGGTCAACGCGTCCGCCCCGCCGCCAGGCGGAACGGATGCCAAGCCAGGAGCCGATCGCAAAGGCCATCAGGGTAGACAGGCCGACCAGGAACAAGGTCCAGGGCAAGGCCCGTCCGATAACCTCATTGACGCTCAGCGGGAAAAACTTGATCGAAAGGCCAAGGTCACCGGTGAATACGCTTTTGAGATAATGCAGATATTGGGTGAAAAGCGGAGCATCAATGAAACCGAATGTGGCACGCAGCGCATCGAGACTTTCGAGCGGCAGGGTGGTACCCGCCTGGGAAAACATCATTGCGATCGGGTCGCCCGGCATCATGCGGGGAATGGAAAAATTGAAGGTGGCGGCGCAGAGAAATGCAACTAGATAAAAAAGAACGCGCCTCAGTAGAAATCCCATGACTCCTCCGGAAATCAGAAAAAAAAAGGGGCCGCCCTCACAAGGAAGCTAGGGGATATCGGGCGGCCCAGGCCCGCGTTACGAGCGCGGTTTTAGAGAGAGAAGGTGAAGGAGACGTGACGGGTTGCCAGCAAAGACTTCAGGCTTCGCCGCCGGGTTATCGGCACTGAACCAGCCGTCGAACCGCTGGGAATTATATTCGTACCAGGTCGGGTTGTTGAACAGCGGCACATAAGCCTGGTTTTCGGCGACAATGGCCTGGACCTGATGCAATGCCTTGCGCTGCTCGTCACGATTGGCGGTCAGCTTATACTGATCCAATGCCTTATCCAGGCTGTCATTCATAAACCGGGTCGCGGCAAAGCGGCTCTTGCCGGTATAGCTGGAATGGAATGCGGTATTGAACTGACGATAGGGGGTGACGCCGGCAAAATAGGCGTTGATGCCGATATCATATTCGCCATTAATCAGTTTCTGACGCCAGACAGAGGCATCCGGTGTGCTGATCTTGGCATTGATGCCGATTGCATTCAGACCTTCCGCTGCCAGTTGGCAGGTATTGACCCAGTCGGTCCAGCCGTTCGGCACGATGATGTCGAACGTGATCGGGCTGCCATCGGGATTGTCAATGAAGCCATCTCCATCGGCATCCTTGAAACCGCCTGCAGCCAGCAGCTTGCGGGCATCGGCGGGATTGTAGCGGGCGAATTTTCCAAACTTTTGTTCCACATCCTGGCTAGCCCAGCTGTCAAATGCCCGGCCGACACCGCTGGCATATTCATTGGGGCTGGGATAGCCGTAACCGGCGATATCGACCATGGCCTGACGATCCATGGACATGCTGACCGCGCGGCGGAAATTGACGTTGGAAAAGGCTTTGCGGTTATTGTCGTTGGGGGACTGGAAATTGATGTTCAAGGCAACTGTCGGACCCGCCGGGAACCAGTATTTATGGTGAGCGGGATCCGCATCAACAAAGGTCTTCTCGATATCGGGAATGAAGGCACCGAACCAGTCCAGGTCACCTTTCTTCGCGGCCGCCAGCAACTGGTCATTGGTGGCCAGCTGCGGAAAGCGCATGCAGTCGATTTCCAGGTTTGCCTTGTCCCAGTAATGCGGGTTGGCACATTGTACATACACCTGTTCGGTGAAACGGTCGACCTGAGTCATCGGGCCAGTGCCGACGGGATTTTCATTGGCGAATGACACGGGATCGTCCACCTTGCTCCAGACATGTTCCGGAACGATATAGACCCTCACCAACTCGATGGCTGCCGTGGTGTCTGGAGCTGCCAGGGTAAATTCGACCGTATGGTCGTCTATCTTGCGAACTTCGCTGATCACTTCCCAGATGCTGCGCAGGTCAAGCGCCTTGTTTTCACGCACCAGGCGAAACGTGTAGAGCACGTCATCGGCATTGAAATCCTCGCCGTCGGACCATTTGACACCTTCGCGCAATTTGAAGGTGACAGAGCTCAGGTCGTCTGAGTATTGAAAGCTCTCGGCCAGGCGGAATTCAGGCTGACCGTCCTTCATCTCATTGAAAATCGCCAGCGGTTCATAGATGAAATGTCGTGTGCTGTGCAGCCTCGTCGTTTCATTGAACGGGTTGAAGTTGCGAACGAAGCTTTGAGTCAGCTGGGCTACGGCGGTCAATGTTACCTTGCCGTCTGTATCGGCCTTGGCCGGCATGGTAGAGGCAAGGGAAACCAGCGCGGTTCCAAGGGCGGCGAGTGCGACGCCGGACCATTTCTGTTTAAAGGGAGTCTTCCTGTTCGTCATTTTTCTTTCTCCTTGGCCGACCCTATCATGTTTTGGGACAGGGGGCGCAATTGGGTTGCTCATACTTTGTCGACTGCGAGGCGATGGATTGTGAAGGGTGCAAAGACGTCAAAATCGTAATAATTAACGGTTTTGCACCCTTCTTCCTGCCTGTTAGAAAATCTCGATTGGTACGATGACCTGGAATTTCACATCCCGCTCGTCCTGGAACAGGTTGCCGTAGTTGGTCCAGGAAGGTTCGCCGGACTGGTTGTCGTAGTTGGTGTAATGCATCTTGAAGAGTGTGCCTTTGAAACGGCCGTCCTGAACGGTGTACATCACATCGAAGTTATAGGCGGATTCCTTGGCCCCGGTTTTTACGGGTGCGTCAAAGTTGCCACCCCAGCCTTTGAGGTCCCAGCCATAGGCGTAAGATGCCCCGACTTTCCATCCCGGTGCATCCAGATCCTTCATGTCATAGGTGGCCCCGAAGAAAATCGCTTTTTCATTGTCATGGTTCCAGTCAGACCGGGAATCCCACCAAATGTCGAAGCGGCCCTGGGAGGAACCGTAGCTTGGAGTCATACGCGGCAGAAAATAGCCGTAGGCACCTTCCGCCTTAACCCAGGTAAACTCGGTTCTGAAATTCCAGTTGCCATAATCCAGAGCGGCTGTTGCAGCCTGGGTCCATGCCAACCCGTTATAAACATCGTTGGAGCTGCGATCGTCCGCATGATCATCCATGCCGTAGAACTGATAGCTCAAGGACAGCCGGGAATTGTCGAGAACATCAAACCCCTGCGAAACCTTCGCCAGGTAGCTGTTCATGAACCCTTCAGCCTGCCCGAACCCGGCTTCGAGAAGCGGTCCATCGTCAAACTGATATTTGACGCCTGCACTATGCAGGTAATCGATGATCTTGCTATTGCGGTCGCGGAATTCCGCGGTGCGTTTGAACCAGGGTGCCTTATACTGGTCCGCAATGCCGTAGTTGAATGAGAAATTCCCGGCCGTCCCGTCAAACTGAACCCCGCGATAGGTGCCGGGCAGATAGGACCAGTTGACACCAAGCGTGCCGGCATTCATCTGTTGCAGACCGGCCTTTGCTTTGACGGACCAATCTTCTTCCTCATGCTTGAATTTCCCGTGGGCCTTGTAGATGCTCAGCCCCGAGGCTTCCTTGTCATAGGTTCTGCCGGTGATGCGTGTGCCGTGGAAGGACATTTCATGGCCGTTGCCTTCCTTGCTGTTGGCAAGATCGGTCGCGCCGAAAATCCCGGCGTCAAAACCGAAGGCGTCAGCGGCATAGCCCGAATTGAAGTCGAGCGCGGCATTTAAGGTTACATGATCAAGGTTGGCTTCGTAATTTCCGTTGGCAGAGGCCCGGCGATCACGGGTGCGCTGCCAGTAATACAGGGTTGCGTTCAGGTGACTGTCTTCCCACAAGGGGGCGATGGTCGCTTCATCGGCCTGAGCCGGGGCGATTGCGGATGCTGCCAGCATCGCAAGGGCGGTTCCGGCGAGCAAGGTTGATTTGGTATAGGCAATATACATACGTTCCTCCCAATCAGTTAGGGCAGGTGTCAAAATTCGGTCATGCAGAAACGTGGCGAGAACTTGTCTCGCGGTTGGTTCAATGCATGTTTTCGGTCAGTTGGAAGTTGTATTCATATCCCGTATGGCCGGTCCCGTTTGTTCCCGCGGCCAAGACAATGAATGTCCCCTCTCAAGCCCGGGTCAGGGTGTTTTTGCTGAAGTCATCTATTCCTCCCAAAAGTGAATATCCCTGTCAGCGCAATTTCCTTTTTTGGAAAACGGGCCTTTTCCGGCTCCATCGCGCTTCTTGATCGCAGACCCGAAAGGTTTGCGTCTAAGCAATGAGAGGCGTGTTAGCGCGGCGGGGTCAACAACGGTTCGGCGAATTTGGCGATTTTTACGCTTTTGACGTTAGAAGTTTGACGGTTTCGTCTGCTAATGTTCGAAATGATAAAAATGACCGGCAAAGAACGGGACCGGCATCAACAGGGAAATGACGGGGGTGGCAGCTTTGCCAACAAAATTCGACTTCCGGAGGAAACTCTATTTAGCTTTTTTCGCCTTGAGCTTTTTTCCATGTGTCATCATAGCGGGAGCTTTCCTCAGCATGATGGCGGCCAATTCGGAAAATAATGCACTGGATCGGCTGGCCAATATTCGCAACACCAAGGAAAATGAGCTGAACCGGTATCTTGACGGTTTGCGGCGTCAGACAGATGGCTTTGCGCGCAGTGACTTTGTTAAATATAGCGTTGGTCGCTTTTACGGTTTCAGCCACGCCTTTCACCGACTGTCGCCGGATCCGGATCAATCTTCCGCTATATTGCGCGCCGCGTTTCAATTGGACGCAGCGCTTGCCCCAGATGAAGCCGCTGCCTCGGTCCATGAATATTTGTCGGTTCATGACCGATTCCATGCGGGTTTTGCCGGTATTCTTGAAACGTCGGATTTCGATAATCTGTATTTGGTCGACCGAACGGCAAGGGTTGTCTATGCCGCTGAGAAGGATGGATATTTTTCTAAAGACCTGACGGAGCCTGCATTGGCCGATTCCATTCTGGGAAAATGTTATCGGCGTGTGATGGCAATGACCCAGATGACACCGGATCTGAATGATGTCTATGTTTATATGGACTATGCTGGGCTGGAGCAGGGACAAGCGGCGATAATCGGTCGCCCGATCGTCCGTCACGGCTCGGTGGAAGGGGTCGCCCTCTACCAATTGCCACAAACGCCTTTTGATCAGTTGTTCAAGGTCCCGAAGGAGAACCAACTGGGCACCCGGATCTATGCGGTTGGGAGCGAAGGGCGCATCCGGGGCGGGCTGCCTGACACCAATCAGATTGAAAGCCCTATTGCTAAGGCTGCCTTTGAGGGAAAGACCGGCAGAATCGAAGCGGAAAGTTTTGACGGCGATTTGGCTTTTGCCGCCTTCACCCGGTTCCAGCGCGATGACCTGGACTGGGCCCTGATCGTGGAGCAGAAGCGTGTGGATGCCATGGCAGAAAGCCTGTCATTGCGCAATTCGGTGTTCTTGATCATTGGCGCTATGATTTTGGGAATCCTGGGTGGGACGGCCTATCTGGCGCGATCCTTTACCGCGCCACTGAAAAACCTGACGGCTGTATCCGAGGGGTTGTCACGAGGGGAGCTGGAACTGCCGATCCGTGATCTGGGGCGTCAGGATGAACTGGGCCAATTGGCACGGGCTTTCTCTTCCATGCGCGATTCTATTCGAGAACAGATCGGATTGATTCGGCAAAAGAATGCGGAATTGAAAGAAAAAGTCCAGTTGATCGAAAGCCAGAACCTGGAATTGCAGAATGCAGACCGGATGAAAGATGATTTCCTGGCGGCGACATCCCATGAATTGCGTACGCCCGTGAACGGGATTGTTGGCATTGCGCAAACCATGTTGGATGGCATTGCCGGGGACATGACCGATGGACAGGCACGGCAATTGTCACTGGTGATTGCCAGCGGCCAGCGTTTGTCCCGCCTGATTGATGACCTGTTGGATCTCAACAGTATTCGCGAAGGGCGGTTTCGTGTTGATCTGCAATCTATTGATGTTCATGTGCTGATGCAGCATGTGGTCAGTCTGATCAACCATACAAGGCCTGCCTCCAACGTGGAGATTACCTTGGTCATGGATGAAGAGCTGCCGCCTGTGCTGGCAGACCCGGCCCGGTTGGAGCAGGTTTTGTTCAATCTGATCGGCAATGCGTTGAAATATACCATCCGGGGCAGGGTCTCCGTGGAAGTCCGCAAGGATGGCGGGCGCGTGGCCATTGCGGTCCACGATACCGGACCCGGTATTGCCAATCAGGATATGGAGCGGATATTCGAACCGTTCGTGCAGTTGGAGAATGTTTCGACCCGGCGCCGCCAGGGAAGCGGGCTTGGGCTTACCATCAGCCGCCAGATTGTCCAGTTTTTCGGCAGTGAGCTTCATGTGGGCAGTACCAAGGGGCTGGGGGCGAGCTTCGGCTTCTCTCTGGCCATTGCCGGTTCGCCTGCAGAGAATCTGATTCCAGAACAACTGGATCAGATGGTGCCGCAAATCATGTTCACGGAAGAAGAGATCGATGTTCTGCCGACGCTTCAGCAAGGCAAGGGGCGGGCGCGGATTTTGATTGTTGATGATGAACCGGTCAATCTGCAGGCTTTGCACAATACCTTGCAACTGGCCGGATATCAGGTTCAGGTTGCATCCGAAGGCCGCAGCGCGCTCGATCAGATCCAGGATGATCCACCTGATGTGGTGGTGCTGGATGTCATGATGCCGGACCTCAGTGGATTTGATGTCGCCAGGATGATCCGCCAGGATTTTGACCTGACCGAACTGCCGATTCTTATGCTCACGGCCCGTTCGCGATCACAGGATATGCGTGAAGGCCTTGCGTCAGGGGCCAATGATTATCTGACCAAACCATTTGATAAAGATGTTTTGCTGGCAAGGCTCGAAAATCTGCTGGGGGTTCGGCAGGCCTCCCGAAAGGCGAAGGAAAATGAACGCCTGTCGGCAGAGATTGCGAAGCGGGAAAAAGCGGAAGAGGCCCTGCGGGCGTCCCGGCGCAGCCTTTTCAGGGTGTTGGAAGAATCGACAATGCCGGTGCTGTTAGCGGCAGAAAACCGGGTTATTCATTACTCGAACCCGGCGGCTGAAACCTGGTTGGGGGCGGATTCAAACAACCTGGAAGGCAGCCTTCTGGATCAATTGACCCGAAGCGAGATTATCTTGGACCAGTCATCTGATGACAGTGGTCCGCGAGAAATTGAACTGTCTTTGGAAAATGGCCTGTCCCGTCACGCCAGCCTGTTTCGCTTTGGTGAGGATGAAGGTTCCGGCTTTGCTGTGGTGGCTTTGAATGGCTGGGCATCCGGGCAGGGGGGCAATGGCACAGAGCAGCGCAAGGTAGAGGCTTTGCTTGGAACAGCCGCGTCGGCTATGGCGGATCAGAAGGGCCGCCTGGTGGAGGAAATCCGTACCCTGGAACCGGAGCTGGATATGGTTGCGGATCGTTGGGTGCCCACTGATGAGCTGGATTACCGCCGGGCCATTGTTGCGGTCATGACCACGGCACTGGACTGCTGGGCTTCTGCCTGCGGCAAAGGCAAGGTGGAACTGGCGGAAGAAAGCGGCATCTGGCGGGCCTATCTGGATCGCAGCACCTATCAGACCCGGACGTTGGACAAATATCTGTTGGTGGAGACAATGCCAAAACAACCGCGCTGGCGCGACGTTTTACGCACCGGGGAATTTGTGTTGAGGGCTGGGCTGGAAGAGGAAGACCGGCGTCTTCTCACGGCGCAGCTCTCCGAATTGAAGCGCCATCTGCGCCAAAGACGGCAGGTGTAATACCTGCCGTCTTAGCGCCAGCCCCCGGTCAAAGGGTGGGCATGAGAGTGCTGATGGCGCGGAAACGGTTGTAATCCTTGCTATCGGGTAGGATCCAAGCCCCTTCGGCAAGGGCGGATAGCCGAGGAAAGACCAGCATGTTGAACCCTGCGATATCGTGGACATGTTCTGTCCAGAGGCAGGCCTGGATCCCCAACATGCGGCCAGAGCTGGATTGGTCCGGCCAGTCTTCCATCACATCATAACGATAGGCGTCTTCCAGGCTGTTCACGCCTGCCCAGCCGGTACCCGGGCTGGACCAATCTGTGCTCTGGGCGACATCAAGATAGAAATGCTGGGCTGGGGCCATGACAATATCGTGGCCTTTTGTGGCCAGTTCGAACCCGATCTCGGCATTCTGCCAGGCGATCAGGTAGTTGCCGCCGCCAGGGGCAATGCCGCCTTCGGCAGCAGCTTCTTCCCAGCCCCCGATCCGCTTGCCGAGATTTTTAAGGACCCGGGAGGCTTGTTGCAGAAGGTGGGCCTGGATCCGGTCCTTGCCGGAGATGCCGCTTGCTTCACTCCACTTAAGGCAGGCGGGGCTTTGCTCCCAGGATCCTGGCGCCACCTCATCACCACCGATGTGAAACCAGGGGCTTGGAAAAAGCTCGGCGACCTCCGTCAGAGCTGTTTCCAGAAAGCGGTAGGTTTCCGGCATGCCGGGATTGATCACGTTATTCTTGAAATATTGGACGCTCTTGGCATGGCTGCGGTCTGCCGGGTCAACCAGTTCGGGATAAGATTGCAAAATGGCAAAACAATGGCCGGGCAAATCAACCTCGGGAATAAGCTCCACGCCCAACCCTTCGGCCTGGCGCAACCATTGCCGGATGGTTTCTCGGTCATAAAATCCGCCATATTTGTCCGCGCCGGAGTGCAATTGTGGCGGTATCGCCAGCCCATGCCCGCGATAGGCTCCAATCTCGGTCAAGTGCGGCAGGGAAGGCACTTCAATTCGCCACCCCTCATCATCGGTCAGGTGGCAATGAAATCTGTTGAATTTCTGCCAGGCCAGAATGTCGATGAAGCGACTGACCTGCGGGGCTGGGAAGAAATGCCGGGCCATGTCCAGATGACCGCCACGCCAGGAAAAACGTGGCCAGTCCCTGATGTCGGCTTTCAGGGGGAAAGGGAATAATTCCGGGTTAAGGTGACTTGCAATGCAGATTTGAGCCAGGGTGATCAACCCATGCCGCAGCCCGGTTTCGGTGCCGGCATCCAGCTTCGCATGATCCGACTCTATGGTCAGGCGGTATGATTCGTCTCTTGGACCCTCCCCCAAACTGATCAGCAGAGCTGGCCCCTGATTGCTGCTGTCTCCCGCCAGAAAAGAGGGCTGTTCGGGATAAAGCCTCTGCGCCAGGGAGAGAATGTTGTCGATAATCCGGCGCGCCTCATCCGGCAGGTCCTGGCTCAGATGAAAAGCCGGGGCTTCCTTTCCGGACCAGTCGGATATGTCGGCATGCTGAGGGCAGGGCAGGACCCCCAGCATGGGGCCAATTGAGGGGGCGTTATCTGAATTGCCGAGACCATTGGGCTCGTGCGGAGCCTCGACAGAGGCCATCGGCTCGATCCTGACCGGTATCGGCTTATCGGCCTCACCCGGAAGTGTGAGAAAAGCTGATTTCGGACCGTCATTGGCATGCAGCAGTTCATGACCCGGATTGATCAGCGTGACCTGCCATTTTTCACCAGGTTCCAGACTACTGCCTTCGGGAGGGGTCAATACATGATAGGTGGAGCAGGCGTCGGCCAGATTTGCGCCGACTATGGTTGTCTCACTGGTGATGAAGACAATCATGGTCACATGCAGCGCGAAATCGGTGATGGTATGATTGCCGCTGTTTTCCAGACATAATGTGACGCGCCCGTTTGTATCCCTTTCCGGCTGCCAGGAAGAGCTCAGGATAAAATTGCAATCGGAACCGGGATCTAGAATCTGCCCCATGGTGAACCTCCCGTTATTATTGTTCATACAAAGAGATTCAGCTGTAACGCCCCGACGGTCAGTCGTATAGAAACCGCCATCGTCAATTCCGTCAAACTCGCGTCAAATCAGGAGGGTAATAAACAAAACCCCTCGAAGCGGATGTCACTTCGAGGGGTTATGGTGCCAGCTGCGGGACTCGAACTCGCGACCTGATGATTACAAATCAACTGCTCTACCATCTGAGCTAAGCTGGCGATGCGGGCGTTCTTAACTGGTCAATCCGCATTTCGCAAGATGAAATTCAGCGGAAGATAATATGATTGCAAGCTACCGTTGCAATCGATAACGTGCGGCGCTGCTGTATGCAGGGCAATATGTTATTTTTTGGGGGGTCTCTTGTATAAATTTAATACGATTAAGGTGATGTCTGTCTTGTTGCTCGGACTGACGGTTGCTGCCTGTCAGACCACAAAGGTTCACAAAGCAGACCAGGGGGTGGTTCAGCTCAATGGCAGCAAGGTTCTGGTGATGCCGCTTGATGTGGAGCTTTACGAACTCTCGGCGGCCGGCGCGAATGAGCCCCGGGCAGATTGGACCCAACAGGCGGAAGCCAATATCAAACAGATTCTTGATGAACGTCTTGGCACCTATTCCATTCAGGTGGTGCGATCCGAAGATTTGGCCAAGAGCGAAGAGCTTGCTATCCAGGAAAAGCGGGTCATCAAGTTCCACGAGGTTGTGGGCAATAATATTCGCTATCACAAAATTGCAGCTTTCAACAATCTGCCGACCAAACAGGATAAATTTGACTGGACCCTTGCGGAAAAGGCAGCCTTCCTGCGCGATTATTATGATGCGGATTATGCGCTGTTCATTTCTGTGCGCGACAGCTATTCCAGCGCCGGTCGTGCGGCGATCATTGCCATTGGCATGGTTCTGGGCGTCGGTATCCAGGGCGGCCAGCAGGTTGGGCATGCCTCCCTGGTTGATCTGAACGATGGTGATATCGAATGGTTCAACTTCCTCTACAGCTCCACCGGTGACCTGCGCAAAAAAGAGACTGCGCCACGCGTTGTTGATGGTCTGCTGGCAGATTTCCCGGGTTGATCAAGCAGGGGTGTGTCTCATGTGGATGAAGATGAAACGCCTGATTGCCGCCGGCACGGCGTTATCTGTGCTGTCGGCCTGTGTTGCTTCGACCCAGCCGCAGCAAAATGCGCTGCCGACGGACGGCGGACAAGTGTCAATGCCGGCGCTGGACCAGCTGGAACCGGTGGAGGTGAATTCCACGCCTGAACTTGATGTCAATTATCGGCCTAAAGTGACCACCGATGAAGGCGGTTGGTGGATGAAGATGGACCGGTATGAGGAAAGTCTTCAAACGCATGCAAGCTTGGTGCGGGACGAGGATCTGAACGCCTATGTGCGGGGGGTCTTGTGCCGGTTGGCCAAGGACTATTGCAAGGATATCCGGGTTTATGTTGTCCGGAAGCCAGGCTTTAACGCGTCTATGGCCCCCAACGGGTTGATGGAAGTCAGGACTGGTCTGCTGTTGCGGGTCGAGAATGAAGCGCAACTGGCAACGGTGTTGGGGCATGAACTTGCCCATTATTACAAGCTTCATTCCATCAAGAACTGGCGTACCCAGCGCAATACGCTGGATGCGATGGCCTTCCTGACCCTGGGGACGGGCATTATCGGGCTTGGCGCGACAATTATCGCATTGGGCGGCCTTTCAAGCTACAGCCGATCCAACGAGGCGGAAGCCGATGCTGTTGGCCTGGTTCTCATGGATCAGGCGGGCTATGACCCGGCGGAAGCGGCGATGCTTTGGGGCAAGGTGAAGCGTGAGTATGCGGCGTCGAAGGATGCCGATATGCGCAACAGTTTCTTTGCCTCACATCCAGAAGCCCAGCAGCGTGAGAAGACGCTGGACAATCACGCGCGATGGCTGAAACGCAACGGGCCAGAGCGGGAGATTGCCCAAGCTCCCTTACGTCAGCGGCTTGCGCCGTATCTGCAGTCTTTCCTTGAAGACGAGTTGGCCCAGGGTGACTTTGGCGCGCTTGAGGTGGTTTTGCACGATATGGAAGAGGCGGGCCGTGCACCGGTATTAGTGGCCTATTTCAAGGGCGAGCTCTATCGCAAACGCGGCGATGAGGGGGACCTGGAGAAAGCAAGGGATTCCTATCTCGCAGCCGAAGAGTATGCCAAGGAGCGGGACGTGGATGCGCCGTCTGGTCTTTATCGGGCGTTGGGTCTGATTTCGCTGAAAGAGGGCGAGCAGGAACGAGCGCGCATGAATTTTGAACAATATCTGCAACTGGCTCCGGATGCCCATGATGCGGCCTTTATCCGCCAGATGCTTGAACAGATTTCCTGATTGGAAGGATTGGCAATATGAAAATGATGAAACAAATGGTCGCTGCGGCTGCTCTTGCGCTGTTGGCCGGCTGTAACGGCTATGCTTTGGTCAAGCCAGAGCAAGAAGTGAAGATCGCTGATGCTTTCAGCTTCAAGACCACCCAGGAATGGAACCGCCTGAAACAGGGGGATTCGGATTTTTGGACATTGGACGGAATTGGTTTGCAGCTGATGTCTGTTAAGGCCGGTATCAAGGACGGAGAAAAGATCGCTGATCACGAAAAGGCAGCTGTCTACAAAAACGGTATGACAACACTGGAACTGCTGGAAATGATCAAGACGGATTTGGTTGCCACCGACCAGCACAATATCGAAATCCTGGATTCCCGACCCATCAAATCCGGTGGCTACGATGGTTTTATTGCTGAGTACCGATTCGAGAATAAAGACGGCCTGGAATATAAATCTCTTGTCCGTGGGATTGTCCACGACGACAAGTTGAGCTTGATGCGCTATTCCGGCCTAACGGATTATTACTACAATCGCGGTCGCTCTGATGTTGAGCAGATGATGGTCAGCATGCAGCCGCTTTGATCGATCCAACGGTAATGAGATAAAAAAACGGCCCTGTTCCATACAGGGCCGTTTTTTGTTGGGCTGAATTGGTCAATTTCGTTCAGTCGCGCCTGGCCGTGATATCGTAAAGCACAATGGCCGCCGCGTTGGATACATTCAGACTGCCGACTGCGTTTTCTGCCATCGGGATGCGTACAAGATGATCACAATGATCCCGGGTCAAACGGCGGAGGCCGCTGCCTTCGGCCCCCATGACGATCACCAGGCGGTCGGGCAGGGCGAGATCGGGTAATTCAACATCCCCTTCGCCCGCCAGGCCGACTGACCAATAGCCTTTTTCCTGGGTCTGCTCTAGCGTCCGGGCCAGGTTGCCGATCCGGATCAGGGGGACTGATTCCAAAGCGCCGCTCGCACTTTTTGCCAAGACGCCTGTTTCCGGCGGGGCGTTGCGGTCCGGCAAAATCACCGCATCGGCACCAAAAACGGCGGCGGATCTAAGGACGGCGCCGACATTATGGGGATCGGTCACCTGGTCCAAGACCACCAGCACGGATTTTTCCCCGGCGGAAAACAGGATATCTTCGATGGCCAGTTGGCGTAGTGGCCGCACAAGGGCGGCAACACCCTGATGTACCGTGCCGTCGGGAAAAAGCCCGTCCATCTGCTCCCGGTCAACCCGTTCGGCCTGGATCCCCCGCCTGGCGGAGAGGGGGAGGTATTCATCAATCTGGCCGCCTGTACATATCACACGCTGGATATCGCGCTCCTGATTGGCCAGGGCTGCCTGTACAGGGTGGTTGCCATATAGCCAGAAAGAGTCACCTGATCCGCCTGGAATACGCGAACCGGTATTTCTTTCCTTATTTCGATTCTGGCCCCGCCCGGCCCCTTTGGACGGCGTGGCGGATTTTTTCGATGTCGATGCGGCTCCACGGGCAGAATGATTCCGACCGGAACCGCGTTTGGAAGTGTTTCTGCTCATGATCTGGTAGTATGGGGGAAACGCGTTGCAGGCAAGTTAGTTTTTCGAATTCGAGGGATTCCGGCGGTTCCGGCTAAGGGGCGCAAATTTTTTTTCGATTTTTGAAAATTTCTTTTCGGTTAGCCGTTGACAATAGGGCCGCCAAGCCATAAACCCCGTTCTCGCCGCAAGCGGTGAATATCGGTGGTTCCACTGATGACAAGTTGGTCGTCAAAATGTGGTGGGATGCCCGAGTGGCTAAAGGGGGCGGACTGTAAATCCGCTGGCTATGCCTACGTTGGTTCGAATCCAACTCCCACCACCACTGATATTTTGCTGCGTTGTGGCATGTCGCGTTTCTGTCGCGGCTCGATCGTTAGAGCGGGATTGGAAATCGGCGTAGCTTGCGGGTGTAGCTTAATGGTAAAGCCCCAGCCTTCCAAGCTGGTTACGTGGGTTCGATTCCCATCACCCGCTCCAAAAATTTGAATGAATGACCTGTGCTTTGGACTGATGGTCTGACTAAGGACTCGGAAGATGGCTAAAGAAAAGTTTGAGCGTACAAAACCGCATTGTAACGTCGGCACCGTTGGTCACGTTGACCATGGTAAAACCACGCTGACCGCTGCAAT
>NZ_QRDW01000001.1:0-541794 GCF_003385955.1 Aestuariispira insulae | reverse complement strand
AGATGGCTAAAGAAAAGTTTGAGCGTACAAAACCGCATTGTAACGTCGGCACCGTTGGTCACGTTGACCATGGTAAAACCACGCTGACCGCTGCAATCACCAAAGTTCTGGCAGAAGCAGGTGGCGGTGCCGCTACCGATTTCGCCGACATCGACAAAGCACCGGAAGAGCGTGAGCGCGGTATCACCATTAACACCGCCCACGTTGAATATGAGACCGAAGGTCGCCACTATGCGCACGTCGACTGCCCGGGCCATGCTGACTATGTGAAAAACATGATCACCGGTGCGGCTCAGATGGATGGTGCGATCCTGGTTGTTAACGCTGCTGACGGCCCGATGCCGCAGACCCGCGAGCACATCCTTCTGGCGCGCCAGGTTGGCGTTCCGGCCCTGGTTGTCTTCCTGAACAAAGTTGACCAGGTTGACGATGAAGAGCTGCTGGAGCTGGTTGAAATGGAAGTTCGTGAGCTGCTGAGCTCCTACGACTTCCCGGGTGACGATATTCCGATCATCGCCGGTTCCGCCCTGGCGGCTCTGGAAGGTCGCGACGACAACATCGGTAAAGAGAAGATCCTCGAGCTGATGAAAGCCGTTGACGAATACATCCCGCAGCCGGACCGTCCGGTTGACCAGGACTTCCTGATGCCGATCGAGGACGTGTTCTCCATCTCCGGTCGTGGTACCGTTGTTACCGGTCGTGTTGAAACCGGTAAGGTGAACGTAGGCGACGAGATCGAAATCGTTGGTATCCGTGACACCCAGAAAACCACCTGCACCGGAGTTGAAATGGTCCGTATGCTGCTGGATAGCGGTGAAGCTGGCGACAACATCGGCGCGCTGCTGCGTGGCGTTGGCCGTGAAGATGTAGAGCGTGGCCAGGTTCTGGCCAAGCCGGGTTCCATCACCCCGCACACCAAGTTCAAGTGCGAGTGCTACATCCTGACCAAAGAAGAAGGTGGTCGTCACACCCCGTTCTTCTCGAACTATCGTCCGCAGTTCTATTTCCGTACCACGGACGTTACCGGTTCCGTCGTCCTGCCGGAAGGCACCGAGATGGTTATGCCGGGTGACAACATCACCATGGACGTTGAGCTGATCGCTCCGATCGCCATGGACGCAGGTCTGCGTTTCGCAATCCGCGAAGGTGGCCGCACTGTTGGCGCTGGCGTTGTTGCCAGCATCAGCGCTTAAGTTATAGAAGGTTACGTAGGGGTATAGCTCAGTTGGTAGAGCGACGGTCTCCAAAACCGTAGGCCGTGGGTTCGAATCCTACTGCCCCTGCCAGTTCTGCAAGGTTGACCGGTCAGATTTTTCAATCTGACCGGTTGACTTAGGAAGTCAAGCCGCTTAGAGGTGTCTGCCTCTGGGCGGTAATAGGTCGAAGGTACATGGCAAAAACATCACCTGCTAAGTTTGTTCGTGAAGTCCGTCAGGAAGCTAAAAAAGTGACCTGGCCGACCCGTAAGGAAACCGGTGTTGCGACACTGATGGTGTTTGTCATGGTGACATTCATGTCCCTCTTCTTCCTTTTTGTCGACTGGGTGATCTCTTCCGGGGTCCAGTTGATCATCGGCTAAAAGATTAGCCGGTTTTTTGAATAACCCATTTGGGGTGGAGAATTAAGTTGGCTAAGCGTTGGTATGTCGTTCATGTCTATTCCGGCTTTGAGAAAAAAGTCGCGGAATCCATCAAGGAGCAGGTGGCTGCTGCCGGTATGGAAGACCTGATTGAAGATGTTCTTGTGCCGACTGAAGAAGTGACGGAAATGCGCCGCGGGCAAAAAGTCAGTGCAGAGCGCAAATTCTTCCCGGGCTATATCCTGGCCAATATGGAGATGAATGACCTGTCCTGGCATCTGGTTTCCAATACGCCGAAGGTGACCGGTTTCCTGGGGAGTGGTAAAAAGCCGAGCCCGATCAGCCAGAAAGAGGCCGATCGGATCTTGCATCAAGTTCAAGAAGGCGTTGAGCGGCCGAAGCCCTCCGTCTCCTTTGAAGTGGGTGAGCAGGTTCGTGTCAGTGATGGCCCGTTTGCTTCCTTCAACGGTCTTGTTGAAGAGGTGGATGAAGAGCGTGCGCGCTTGAAAGTAACCGTGTCGATCTTTGGTCGTGCGACACCGGTTGAGCTGGAGTACGGTCAGGTGGATAAACTCTGATTTTTAGGAGTTTGAAACCAGGACTTTACGTTTCGGTTTTTGTCAAGTAAAAGACGACCTTCAAATTTATGCGGGAGATGATCCTCAAAGACCTGGGGCATCGTACCGCGTAACGTACTCGGAAAAGAGAGCGATATGGCTAAGAAAATTGCGGGCTACATTAAGCTCGAAATCCCGGCCGGCCAAGCGAACCCGTCGCCGCCGGTTGGTCCTGCGCTGGGTCAGCGCGGTATTAACATTATGGAATTCTGTAAAGCCTTCAACGCGGCAACTCAGAGCCTGGATGCTGGTACGCCCACTCCGGTTGTGATTACCGCCTATGAAGATCGCAGCTTCGACTTCGTCACCAAGACTCCGCCGGCATCCTTCTTCTTGAAGAAAGCCGCTGGCGTGAAAAAAGGTTCCGGCGAGCCGAACAAAAACAAGATCGGTAAAGTGACCCAAGCTCAGATCCGCGAAATCGCAGAAGCCAAGCTGAAGGACATGAATGCTGTGACCGTTGAAGCCGCTATGAACTCGATTGCTGGTTCTGCGCGCTCCATGGGTCTGGAAGTCGAGGAGTAAGGGATATGGCGAAGATCGGTAAGCGCCTGAAAAAGGCCTACGAAGGTATCGACCGCAACGCCCTGGTCGCCCTCGAAGAAGCTGTTAAGGCTGTTAAAGCCGGTGCCACTGCAAAGTTCGATGAAACCATTGAGGTTTCTCTGAACCTTGGCATCGATCCCCGTCACGCCGACCAGCAGGTCCGCGGCGTTGTTGCTCTGCCGAACGGCACGGGCAAGACCGTTCGTGTTGCTGTGTTCGCCCGTGGCGACAAAGCTGAAGAAGCGAAAGCTGCTGGTGCCGACATCGTTGGTGCGGAAGACCTGATGGAACAGGTTCAGGGCGGTATGCTGGATTTCGAACGCTGCATCGCGTCTCCTGACATGATGGCGGTTGTTGGTCGTCTGGGTAAAGTGCTCGGTCCGCGTAACCTGATGCCGAACCCGAAGCTGGGTACCGTTACCCCGAATGTGGCTGACGCTGTTAAGGCTGCCAAGGGCGGTGAAGTTCAGTTCCGTGCGGAAAAGAACGGCATCATCCACGCCGGCGTCGGCAAGGCCAGCTTCTCTGAAGAGCAGTTGGTAGAAAATGTGCGTGCTTTTGTTAAAGCGATCCAGGCGGCTCGTCCGTCCGGCGCCAAAGGCACCTACATGAAACGCGGTGCGATTTCTTCCACCATGGGCCCGGGTGTCAAAATTGACCTCGCGTCTGCGCTGGAAACCGCATAAGCGTTTCATGCAAGAGTTTGTGGCCGGGTTCGCCCGGCCGCAAGCAGGGAAGTAACATTCCCTGCAACCTGTCCAAGACTGTGTGGTGACCTTGAGACGGATTTCCGTCAAGGGGCTTAAAAATGAAGAGCCGCCAGTAGATAGGTGGAAAGGTATTCTCAAGACGGGCAACCGTCTGGAGCCATTCCTCCGGGCAGGAAAGGCGGATCGGGAACATGGTTGTTTCCGGTCTAATGTTAGAACCGGCCGTTAGCTTCTTTCATGGGGCGCGGCCAAAAAGCGGAGACGATCAGTGGACCGTTCAAAAAAGGAAAAGCTGGTCGCCGAGCTGCACGAAACTTTCTCCAATGCCAGCCTGGTTGTTGTAACCCAGCAATCCGGCCTGACCGTTGGTGAGGTTTCGGAACTTCGGACTCAGATGCGTGAGGCGGGTGCCGGTTTCAAGGTAACCAAAAACACCCTCGCACAGCTGGCTCTGAAAGGTACTAAGTTTGAGCATCTGGCCGACCAGTTCACTGGCCCGACTGCAATTGCATTCTCTGATGATCCGGTAGCGGCCGCTAAGGTTTCTGCTGAATTCTCCAAGAAGAATGAAAAATTGCAGATCGTCGCTGGTGGCATGGGCGAACAGGCACTTGACGTGGACCAGGTACAGGCCCTCGCCAAATTGCCGTCGCTCGACGAACTGCGCGGCAAGATCGTTGGCGTCCTTCAGGCTCCGGCCACGAAGGTTGCAGGCGTTCTTCAGGCACCGGCTGGCCAGTTGGCCCGCGTTTTCAGTGCCTACGGTTCCTCAAACTAATTTTTTGCAGTTTGGATACCAACTTAGTTTTTATGCCTAGGAGTTAATACAATGGCTGATCTCGATAAGCTCGTTGAAGAGCTGTCTAAACTGACCGTTCTGGAAGCTGCAGAACTGTCTAAGAAACTGGAAGAAGAGTGGGGCGTTTCTGCCGCTGCACCGGTAGCTGTTGCTGCTGTTGCTGGTGGTGCTGATGCTGGCGCCGCTGCTGAAGAAAAAGACTCTTTTGATGTTGTTCTGGCTTCTGCCGGCGACAAAAAGATCAACGTGATCAAAGAAGTTCGTGCGATCACCGGTCTGGGTCTGAAAGAAGCGAAAGAATTGGTCGAAGGCGCTCCGAGCCCGGTCAAAGAAGGCGCTGCTAAGGCCGAAGCCGAAGAAATCAAAAAGAAACTGGAAGAAGCTGGCGCAACCGTCGAGCTCAAGTAAGTTTCTTTGCTGCCCCAGGGCAGCGAGCGTACAAGAGGGGCGCACCTGTTATGGTGTTGCCCCTCGACGCGCCTCTGGTTTCGGAGGCGTTTTAGGCTTTCTACATGGGGCCTTCAAAAATCCATGTGAGACAGCCCGGATCAACGGGCGAGACGTTAGGTGACGAGGAACACAATGGCCAAGTCGTATACGGGACGGAAAAAAATTCGTAAAAGCTTCGGACGTCTGACTGAAGTTGCCCAAATGCCGAACCTGATTGAGGTTCAAAAGACTTCCTACGACGCTTTTCTTCAGGAAGGTGTTGTTGCCAATGACCGGAATGATGTCGGTCTCCAGGAAGTTTTCAAAGGCGTATTTCCTATCAAGGATTTTTCAGAGCGTAGCCAGCTCGAATTCGTCAAATACGATCTTGAACAGCCGAAATACGATGTTGAAGAATGCCAGCAGCGCGGTATCACCTATGCAGCGCCGCTGAAAGTCACCCTGCGCCTCGTCGTCTGGGATGTTGATGAAGATACCGGTGCCCGTTCCATCCGCGACATCAAGGAGCAGGACGTCTATATGGGCGACCTGCCGCTGATGACCGCGCACGGTACCTTTGTGATTAACGGCACCGAACGTGTAATCGTTTCCCAGATGCACCGGTCCCCCGGCGTGTTCTTTGATCATGACAAGGGCAAAACCCATTCTTCTGGTAAATACCTGTTTGCCGCCCGTGTTATTCCTTACCGTGGTTCCTGGCTCGACTTTGAATTTGATGCCAAGGATCTGATGTATGTCCGTATCGACCGTCGCCGGAAACTGCCGGTGACCACGCTGCTGATGGCGCTCGACAATGAAGAGACAGCCAAGAAGCGCGCGAAAGCTGTTGAAGCGGGCCAAGATTTCGATCCGGTGAATGCGGTTGGCATGTCCCCGGAAGAGATCCTGAACTATTTCTATGGCCAGGTGGTTTATTCCCACACGGCAAAAGGCTGGAAAACCCCGTTCTCCGAAGCACGCTTTAAAGGCGTCAAACTGGAACGGGACCTGATTGATGCGCGCTCTGGTGAAGTGGTTGCCGAAAACGGCTCCAAGATCACCCCGCGCACGATCAAGAAGCTTGAAGAAGCCGGCCTGAAGGATGTTGTAGCCTCCGAGGGCGAGCTTTTGGGCCGCTATCTGGCAGAAGACATGATCAACGAGACCACCGGTCTGGTGTTGGCGGAAGCCGGTGACGAAATCACCGAAGATCTGCTGGAAACCCTGCTGGATAACGGTCACAAGAAACTGACGACTCTGGCAATTGACGATGTTGCTGTTGGTCCGTATCTGCGCAACACCGTTATGGCGGACAAGAATGAAAACCGTGACGATGCGCTGATCGACATCTATCGCGTCATGCGTCCGGGTGAGCCGCCGACATTGGATACCGCGGAAGCGCTGTTCAACGGCCTGTTCTTTGATTCCGAGCGCTATGACCTCTCTTCCGTTGGTCGCGTGAAGATGAATTCCCGCCTTGGCTTTGGGCAGGACGGTGTGCCGGATACCCAGCGGACGCTTCGCAAGGAAGACATCCTCTCCATCCTGCGCATCCTGATTGACCTGAAAGACGGCAAGGGCGAGATCGACGACATTGACCATCTCGGCAACCGTCGTGTCCGTTCAGTCGGCGAATTGATGGAAAACCAGTACCGTGTCGGTCTGCTGCGCATGGAACGTGCGATCCGCGAACGCATGAGCTCTGTTGATATCGACAGCGTCATGCCGCATGACCTGATCAATGCAAAACCGGCTGCGGCTGCGATCCGTGAGTTCTTCGGGTCTTCCCAGCTCAGCCAGTTCATGGATCAGACCAATCCGCTTTCTGAGGTTACGCACAAACGCCGCCTGTCGGCGCTTGGCCCAGGCGGTCTGACCCGTGAGCGCGCCGGCTTTGAGGTTCGTGACGTTCATCCGACTCATTATGGTCGTATCTGCCCGATTGAGACCCCTGAAGGTCCGAACATCGGTCTGATCAACAGCCTTGCGACCTTTGCGCGTGTGAATCCCTATGGTTTCATCGAAGCACCCTACCGTAAGGTCATTGATGGTAAGGTGACCGATGAGGTGATCTACATGTCCGCCATGGACGAAGGCCACTACACAATCGCTCAGGCGAACGCGCCTGTGACTAAGGACATGCGTTTCGAGGAAGATCTCGTAAACTGCCGTGCCCGTGGTGACTATCTTGTGGCCCGTGGCGAAGATATTGACCTTGTTGACGTCTCTCCGCGCCAGCTGGTATCCGTGGCAGCAGCCCTGATCCCCTTCCTGGAAAACGATGACGCGAACCGTGCTCTCATGGGCTCGAACATGCAGCGTCAGGCGGTTCCGCTGCTGCAGGCTCAGTCTCCGCTGGTCGGTACCGGCATGGAAGCGCGTGTTGCAAAAGATTCCGGTGTTGCCATCGTTGCCAAGCGCTCCGGTGTGGTTGACCAGATCGACGGTACCCGTATCGTGATCCGGATGACCGAGACCACCGAGGCGCATGAATCCGGTGTTGATATCTACAACCTGATGAAGTTCCAGCGTTCCAACCAGAATACCTGCATCACCCAGCGTCCGCTGGTGAAAGTCGGTGACCGGATCGAAGCGGGCGACATCATCGCGGACGGCCCGTCTACCCAGCTTGGTGAATTGGCGCTTGGCCGGAACGTGCTGGTCGCGTTTATGCCGTGGAATGGGTATAACTTTGAGGATTCCATCCTGATTTCCGAAAACATCGTGAAAGACGATGTCTTCACCTCAATCCATATTGAGGAATTTGAAATCATGGCCCGCGATACCAAGCTGGGTCAGGAAGAAATCACCCGTGACATTCCCAACGTCGGTGAAGAAGCGCTGAAAAACCTCGATGAGGCCGGTATTGTCTATATCGGTGCCGAGGTGAAAGCCGGTGACATTCTGGTCGGTAAGGTGACCCCGAAGGGCGAAAGCCCGATGACCCCGGAAGAAAAACTGCTGCGGGCGATTTTCGGTGAAAAGGCATCTGACGTACGTGACACCTCCTTGCGTGTTCCGCCGGGCGACCGTGGCACCGTTGTTGAGGTCCGTGTCTTCTCCCGCCGGGGTATCGACAAGGACGAACGTGCGTTGGCGATCGAACGCGCTGAAATCGAACGTCTCGCGAAAGACCGCGATGACGAAAAAGCGATCCTGGAACGTTCTTTCCGTAACCGTTTCCTGGAAATGGTTGACGGCCAGAAAATCGCCAGCGGCCCGTCCGGCATGGACAAGGGCGCAAAATTGAATGAAGAGCTGCTGGATCAGTTCACCACCGTTCATTGGCGCCAGATCGTGCTTGAAGATGAAGCTGTTAACGATGCACTGGAATTGCTGAAGAAACAGTTCGACGATTCCATTGCACGTGTGAATGACCGCTTTGACGATAAGGTTGACAAGGTTCAGGCTGGTGACGAGTTGCCGCCGGGCGTGATGAAAATGGTCAAAGTCTTCGTGGCTGTGAAGCGTAAGCTGCAGCCGGGTGACAAAATGGCCGGCCGTCACGGGAACAAAGGTGTGATCTCCCGCATCATGCCGATCGAGGATATGCCGTATCTGGAAGACGGTACCCCGGTTGACATCGTTTTGAACCCGCTTGGCGTTCCGTCCCGTATGAACGTGGGGCAGATTCTTGAAACCCATCTGGGTTGGGCATGTGCCGGTCTTGGTCTGCAGATCAACGATGCATTGAGCGTTTATAAGACCGACGGCAATGTGGAAAGCCTGCGTGGCGTGATCGACGGTGCCTACAGCGACGAGGCGATCTCCGAACAGCTGAAAGGCTATGAAGAGAAAGACGTTGTTGAACTGGCAACCAACCTGTCCAAAGGGGTTCCGATCGCAACGCCGGTATTTGATGGTGCGCGTGAGGAAGACATCAACAAATGGTTGGAACGCGCTGGTCTCAACACCAGTGGCCAGGCCCGCCTGATTGATGGCCGTACGGGCGAATATTTCGACCGTCCGGTAACGGTCGGCTACATCTACATGCTGAAACTGCATCACCTTGTCGATGACAAGATCCATGCACGTTCCATCGGCCCGTACAGCCTGGTGACCCAGCAGCCGCTGGGTGGTAAGGCACAGTTCGGTGGTCAGCGTTTCGGTGAGATGGAGGTCTGGGCTCTGGAAGCCTACGGTGCCGCCTACACCCTTCAGGAAATGTTAACGGTTAAATCCGATGATGTCTCCGGTCGTACCAAGGTTTACGAATCCATCGTCCGTGGCGACGATAACTTCGAAGCCGGTATCCCGGAAAGCTTCAACGTTTTGATCAAGGAACTTCGGTCCCTTGGCCTGAATGTGGATCTGCATCAGGACGAGATTTAAGGGCGAGGGGCGGCATCGGTGAACCTGATGCCGCCCATCCCGGTTAACAAAAAAGACAAAGCCTCATTAAGGTGAGTGTGGTCTTGGGAGACCAAGACAAAGCAAGCGTCGAATGAAGACGCGAAGGAGAGCCAAATGAATGAGTTGATGCAGCTGTTCGGGCAAAACCAGGGTTTGCACACCTTCGATCACATCCGTATTTCCATCGCTTCGCCGGACCAGATCCGCGCGTGGTCCTATGGTGAGATTAAAAAGCCTGAAACGATCAACTACCGGACATTCAAGCCGGAGCGCGATGGTTTGTTCTGCGCCCGCATCTTCGGTCCGATCAAGGATTACGAATGCTTGTGCGGTAAGTACAAGCGTATGAAATATAAAGGCATCGTCTGTGAAAAATGCGGTGTCGAGGTAACATTGAGCAAAGTGCGCCGCGAGCGCATGGGCCATATCGAACTGGCCAGCCCCGTTGCCCATATCTGGTTCCTGAAATCCCTTCCCAGCCGCATCGGTCTGATGATCGACATGACTTTGAAGGATCTGGAACGCGTACTCTATTTCGAAAACTATGTTGTAACCGAGCCGGGTTTGACCCCGCTGAAACGGTTCCAGCTGATGTCGGAAGAAGAATATCTTGATGCCCAGGACGAATATGGCGATGAAAATTTCTCCGCCAAGATCGGTGCTGAAGCATTGCAGTCCATTCTCGAAGAGATGGATATCGATGAAGAATTGGAGCTGACCCGGACTGAGCTTTCTGAGACCGGTTCCGAAGCCAAGCGCAAGAAGCTGGTTAAGCGTCTGAAGCTGCTGGAAGGTTTCCAGGCAAGCGGCACCCGTCCGGAATGGATGATCATGGAAGTGATCCCGGTCATTCCGCCGGAACTGCGTCCGCTGGTGCCGCTGGATGGCGGCCGTTTCGCAACCTCCGATCTGAACGATCTCTATCGTCGTGTGATCAACCGTAACAACCGTCTGCGTCGTCTGATGGAACTGCGTGCGCCGGACATCATCGTCCGGAACGAGAAACGCATGTTGCAGGAATCCGTTGATGCGCTGTTTGACAACGGTCGTCGTGGCCGGGTTATTACCGGCACCAACAAACGACCGCTGAAATCCCTTTCCGATATGCTGAAAGGTAAGCAGGGCCGCTTCCGTCAGAACCTGCTCGGTAAGCGTGTTGACTATTCCGGCCGTTCCGTGATCGTGGTTGGTCCGGAGCTGATGCTGCATCAGTGTGGCCTGCCGAAGAAAATGGCGCTGGAACTGTTCAAGCCGTTCATCTATTCCAAGCTGGAACTCTATGGCATGGCCTCGACCATCAAGGCGGCTAAGCGCATGGTGGAAAAAGAGCGCCCCGAGGTCTGGGATATCCTGGAAGAGGTTATCCGCGAGCATCCGGTTATGCTGAACCGTGCGCCGACCCTTCACCGTCTTGGCATCCAGGCTTTTGAGCCGGTTCTGATCGAAGGTAAGGCCATCCAGCTGCATCCGCTGGTTTGTGCGGCTTTCAACGCTGACTTTGACGGTGATCAGATGGCCGTTCACGTGCCGCTGTCCCTCGAAGCACAGCTTGAAGCACGCGTGTTGATGATGTCCACCAACAACATCCTCTCGCCCGCAAACGGTAAGCCTATCATTGTACCGTCTCAGGATATCATTCTGGGTCTCTACTACATTACCCATGAACGCCCCGATGCGGTTGGCGGTATCGTTAGCATCGATTCCGAAGAAGCGATGACTGCGGCTCTGGAGCGGGGTGAGATCGTTCTGCGCAAGGGCGATGACCGTTCCGCGGAAGTGGGCGACATCGATGCCAAGGAAGCTTTCAAACAGCTTAAAGACGGCAAGGTTACCGCTTACCGCGTTCCGCTGTTTGCTGCCATGTCCGAGCTGGATCTGGCGTTGGAAAGCAAGGCGATCACCCTGCAGACCAAGATCAAGGCTCTGTTTGAAACCGTTGATGCCGAAGGCAACCCGGTTGTTGAGAAGGTTGTGACCACGCCGGGTCGTATGCTGCTCAGCCAGATCCTGCCCAAGCATCATGCGGTGCCGTTCAGCCTGATCAATAAGGTTGTGACCAAGAAAGAGATCACCAACATCATTGACGTGATCTATCGTCATTGCGGCCAGAAAGAGACCGTTATCTTCTGTGACCGTCTGATGTCTCTCGGTTTTGGTTCCGCCTGTAAGGCCGGCATCTCCTTTGGTAAGGACGACCTGATCATTCCGGAAACCAAGAACACGCTGATCGATGCGGCGATGGTTCAGGTGAAGGAATTTGAACAGCAGTATCAGGACGGTCTGATCACCCAGGGTGAGAAATACAACAAAGTGGTCGACGTTTGGGCATCCTGCACCGATAAGGTTGCAGATGACATGATGAAGGTCATTTCCTCGCCGAAACCGGGCACCGGTTTGAACTCCGTCTACATGATGGCTCATTCCGGGGCGCGTGGTTCCGCCGCCCAGATCAAACAGCTGGCCGGGATGCGCGGTCTGATGGCGAAGCCGGATGGCTCCATCATTGAGACCCCGATCATCGCGAACTTCAAAGAAGGTCTGAACGTTCTCGAATACTTCAACTCCACCCATGGTGCCCGTAAGGGGCTTGCGGATACGGCGTTGAAAACAGCGAACTCCGGTTACCTGACCCGTCGTCTGGTGGATGTGGCCCAGGATGCGATCATCGTTGAAGATGATTGCGGCACCGAAGAAGGCCTGACCATGCGCGCCGTCATCGACGGTGGTGACGTGATCGAAGGCTTGGCAGAGCGTATCCTTGGCCGTTGCGCGGCTGAGGATGTGAAAGACCCGCTCAGCGGCGAGGTTATCCTGAAGGCCGGTGATCTGATCACCGAGCCGGAAGCGGATGCCATTGAAACCGCCGGTGTTGATGCGGTCCTGATCCGCTCCGTCTTGACCTGTGAGGCCAAACAGGGCGTCTGTGCGCGCTGCTATGGCCGTGACCTGGCCCGCGGCACCATGGTGAACCGTGGCGAGGCGGTCGGCGTGATTGCGGCCCAGTCCATCGGTGAGCCGGGTACCCAGCTGACCATGCGTACCTTCCATATCGGTGGTGCGGCCCAGCGTGGTGCGGAACAGAACTCCATCGAGAGCTCCCTGGATGGTACCGTGAAGATCAATAACCGTAACGTGGTTATCGATTCCGAAGGCCGTCCGGTTGTGATGAACAGGAACTGTGAAGTTGTTCTGTTGGATGAAGTTGGTCGTGAGCGTGCCCGTCACCGTGTGCCTTATGGCACCCGTCTGCGGGTCGACGAAGGCGACAGCGTGGTTAAGGGCCAGACGGTTGCAGAGTGGGATCCCTACACCATTCCGATCATTTCGGAAAAATCCGGTGTCGCCCATTATGTCGACCTGACCGAGGGTGTCTCTGTCCGTGACGTGGTCGATGAAGCCACGGGTATTGCGAGCAAGGTCGTGATTGACTGGAAACAGCAGGCAAAAGGTTCCGACCTCAAGCCGCGCATCACGCTGCGTTCTGAAAATGGTGATGTGATCACCCTGCCGAACGGCATGGAAGCCCGCTATTTCATGTCCGTGGACGCGATCCTGTCCGTTTCCAACGGCCAAGATGTCCAGGCCGGTGACGTGCTGGCACGTATCCCGCGTGAAAGCTCCAAGACCCGTGACATTACCGGTGGTCTGCCGCGTGTGGCTGAATTGTTCGAGGCGCGTAAGCCGAAGGACTTCTCCATCATTGCGGACCAGGACGGTTATGTTGAGTTTGGCAAGGACTACAAAACCAAACGCCGTATCGTTATCCGTCCGGTTGATGACAGCCTGGAGCCGTCCGAATATTTGGTGCCGAAAGGCAAGCATATCGCGGTTCAGGAAGGTGATTTCATCGCCAAGGGCGATATGCTGATGGACGGTAACCCGGTTCCCCATGACATTCTGGAAGTATTGGGTGTTGAGGCCCTCTCCAACTATCTCTGCAAAGAGATCCAGGACGTCTACCGCCTGCAGGGTGTGAAGATCAACGACAAGCATATTGAAGTGATCGTCCGCCAGATGCTGCAGAAAGTTGAAGTGACCGATCCGGGTGAAACCTACCTTCTGGTTGATGAGCAGTTGGACCGTGAAGAAATTCGCGAAATCAACGAAAAGGCCGCAGCCGAGAATAAGGAGCCGGCGAAATTCCGCCCGGTCCTGCAGGGTATCACCAAGGCGAGCCTGCAGACCAAGTCCTTCATTTCCGCGGCATCCTTCCAGGAAACGACCCGCGTCCTCACCGATGCGGCGTGCCATGGCAAGATGGACAACTTGGAAGGCCTCAAAGAAAACGTTATCGTTGGCCGCCTGATCCCGGCGGGTACCGGTTCCGTGATGAAGCATATGCGCCAGCTGGCCGCCGACCGGGACCGCGAAGTTCTGGCCGAACGGTCCGCCAACAAAAACACGGCCCTGCCGGCATCCGAAGAGGACAGCTCCGAGGAACAGCCCGCAGCCGAGTAACAGGTGGCGTAAGTTTGAAAATGAAAACCCCCCGGAAGGAAACTTCCGGGGGGTTTTTTGTAACGACATCAGCCTCTACAACAGGGGCAGCATTCTTTGTCAGCCGCCTAGTAAGATAATATCGCCGTTCAGCCAGACCCGCTCCGGCACGCCATTTTGGGCATTGATGGTGTTACCAAATTCCTTGGGGAAATCGTAATAGAGGAGATTGTTTTCAATCTTTTCAGGAGGTTGAAGGCCGTAATACTGGCCCAGATAGTTTCCGCGATGGGTGATGAATAGTGTTCTTTGTGTCATGCCTACCTGGCCATAGGGACGCATGTAGTGATAGACGAAAACAGTTCGGCCCTCGTAGACGAGCTTCCCAACAGGCTCTATGGAGGCTTTCTCATCCATAGCTGTCATTGGTTCCTGCCAGGGGATGCTTTCCTCCAAAGTTACGATCCGGGCAACTTCCTCACTTGTGAAAAAATCTCTTCGTTCCTCTGCAAAACCGTTAGCCGGGAAGGAGGCGATCATCGTGAGGATTACTGCGGCTGCAATTTGTTTCATTTCTTCCGCTCCGCTCTGATGTTGTTCACATTCCCGATGATGATCAGGCCGGCACCGATAGCCAGGAAGGGATCGATGGCTTCCTGGTAGAACAGAAAACCAATCAGCGCGATCAGCGGCAGGCGCAGAAAATCAAACGGCAATACCACAGCAGCATCGGCAACCTTTAAGGCCTG
The DNA here is from genome assembly GCF_003385955.1 of Aestuariispira insulae. Taxonomy (GTDB): domain Bacteria; phylum Pseudomonadota; class Alphaproteobacteria; order UBA8366; family Aestuariispiraceae; genus Aestuariispira; species Aestuariispira insulae. The sequence goes on along the minus strand of NZ_QRDW01000001.1, from coordinate 527,575 downwards.
GGAAAGGCAATAATGGGCCGAAACGGCGGTGACACCCACAACCACCAGCCAGGGCCAGTGATGCATTTCAACCGGTACCCAGACGGTGAGGGCAGGGATCAGGGAAAAGGCCGCCTGCATCACCGTCATATAGAAAATGACGGTGGCGGCCGCCTCGGTCCGGACCAGCATCTTGGTAACAGTGTTGCTGGCGGAAAAAGCAAGCGCTGCGCCAAGCACCACCATGGAACCGATGCTGATCGCCTCAAAACCAGGGCGCAAGATCATCATGATCCCGGTAAAACCGAGCAGACTGGCAATGATCCGGGTCGGGGTCAGGCGCTCGCCCAAGAACAGTGCGGCCAAAAGGGCGGTCCAGATCGGTGTGGTAAACTCAATGGCGAAAACCTCGGCCAGCGGCAAAACACCGATCCCGTAAAACCAAGCATATTGGCCGCCATAGTGAAAACCGTTCCGGGCCAGGTGGCGCAGCGGCTGATGGGTTCTAAAGAGTGCCACATCCCGCAACTTGATCAGGCAGGAAATCACCAATATGCCGACCAGGCTCCGGATCAGGAGGGTTTGGAAAATGGGGATCTCGCCTGCCAATTCACGCCCGCCGACAGCCATTGCCCCGAAGGAGAGCAGGGTACCCGCCATCCAGGCCGCTGCCTTCATGATATTTGACCGGCTCTCCACTTCGGGCTCTGCCATTTGTGCCATTTCGAATCCCCCCGCTAAATCGTGATAGGGAATCGATACGGGAATCAGGGGCGAAGGGCAAGAAAACACTGGCCCGGTATCGGGTTTCCGGTAGGCATGCGCAAGGCTTGATCCATCCTTGCAAATGACGCATAACGGCTCTGAGAAAAGATGGAACGCTAAAAAATATTCAAATTGGTTTCTTTGTGAAATTAAATTTCAATATTTAGCGGATTTTGCATGATTGATACCAGATTTTGAGGGGCCAAATCCCGCAGGAATCTTTTACTTGACCCGGATCGCCTCTCTGCATAGTATCCGCCCGCCTCTTAAAGGAACTGGACTGTAAGCCCAATCTGGAACGGCTCGCCTGACCGGACGCTTTGCCTGACGATCGCACCTTAGGTGCTGGTCCTCCAGAAAGCGGAAAGTGCTTAAACGCAGTTTGCGGCGAAACTTAAGAGTTATTTGAAAAATGGCTGCTGAATTCGGCGGCCTGTCGGAATTTAAAACCCCGTTAGCTAAGCCAGACGGCTTTGCTGTCGGGGTCACTTGCATCCTGTATGGGATGGGATGCACAACAAAGGTCCGGGCATCAAATGTAGGTCCGGGTCGCGATAGGAAGAAGAATGCCTACGATTAACCAGCTTATCCGCAAGGCGCGGAAAGACAAACCGAAGCGCGACAAGGTGCCGGCTCTGGAAGCCTGCCCTCAGAAGCGCGGTGTTTGCACTCGTGTGTACACCACGACCCCGAAGAAGCCGAACTCCGCTCTTCGTAAGGTTTGCCGTGTGCGTCTGACCAACGGTTTCGAAGTAACCAGCTACATTCCTGGTGAAGGCCATAACCTGCAGGAACATAGTGTTGTCCTGATCCGTGGCGGCCGTGTGAAAGATTTGCCGGGTGTCCGTTACCACACCATCCGCGGTACCTTGGATACGCAGGGCGTGAAAGATCGTCGTCAGCGTCGCTCCAAGTACGGCGCCAAGCGTCCGAAGTAAGGGATATAAGAGATGTCTCGACGTCATAAAGCAGAAAAACGGAAAATCCTGCCCGACGCCAAATTTGGCGATGTGGTGATTTCCAAGTTCATCAACTCCGTCATGCTGGATGGTCGCAAGTCCACTGCGGAGAAAATCGTATATGGTGCCTTCGATCTGATGGAAAGCCGTTCCGGTAATGAGCCGGTCGCTTCCTTCCACGAAGCCCTGGAAAACGTGAAGCCGGCTGTTGAGGTCCGCTCCCGCCGTGTTGGTGGTGCGACCTACCAGGTTCCGGTTGAGGTTCGTTCTGAGCGTGCTCAGGCTCTGGCTTTCCGCTGGATCATCGCTATGGCGCGTAAACGTTCCGAAAACACCATGGTCGAGCGTCTTTCCGGCGAGTTGCTGGATGCGGCGAATAACCGCGGTGCCTCCATCAAGAAACGTGAAGACACGCACAAGATGGCCGAAGCCAACCGCGCGTTCGCCCATTACCGCTGGTAAGAGGAACAGATCATGGCTCGTAAAACCCCGATCGAACGCTACCGTAATATTGGTATTATGGCGCATATTGACGCCGGTAAGACCACCACGACGGAACGTATCCTGTACTATACCGGTCGCTCCCATAAGATCGGTGAAGTTCATGATGGTAACGCCACCATGGACTGGATGGAGCAGGAGCAGGAGCGTGGTATCACCATTACCTCCGCTGCGACCACTGCGTTCTGGAAAGATCACCGGATCAACATCATCGACACCCCGGGTCACGTTGACTTCACCATTGAGGTTGAACGTTCCCTGCGCGTGCTCGACGGTGCTGTAACTGTTTTTGACTCTGTGGCTGGTGTTGAGCCGCAGTCCGAAACTGTTTGGCGTCAGGCTGACAAATACAACGTTCCGCGTATGTGTTTCGTGAACAAGATGGACCGTATGGGTGCCGACTTCTTCCGTTGCGTGGATATGATGGTTGACCGTCTGGGTGCAAACCCGCTGGTTGTTAACCTTCCGGTTGGCGCCGAAGCTGAATATGACGGTGTCATCGACCTGCTGACCATGAAATGGATCCGCTGGAAAGGTGAAGATCTGGGTGCGGAATACGAATTCATCGACATTCCGGAAAACCTGGCTGACCAGGCTGCTGAATACCGTGAGAAGCTGGTTGAGACTGCTGTAGAGCAGGACGACGCAGCCATGGAAGCATACCTGGAAGGCAACGAGCCGGACGTCGACACCCTGAAGAAATGTATCCGTAAAGGTACTCTTTCCGGTGACTTCATTCCGGTTCTGAACGGTACAGCGTTCAAGAACAAAGGTGTTCAGCCGCTGCTCGACGCCGTGATCGACTTCCTGCCGTCTCCGAAAGACATTCCGCCGGTACAGGGTGTTAACCCGAAAGACGAATCCGAAGACAGCCGTGAGCTGACCGACGAAGCGCCTTTCTCTGCTCTGGCGTTCAAAATCATGAACGATCCGTTCGTTGGTTCCCTGACCTTCTGCCGCATCTATTCCGGCAGCCTGGAGGCGGGTTCCTACGTTCAGAACACCGTTAAGGAAAACAAAGAGCGCGTCGGTCGTATGCTGATGATGCACGCCAACGACCGTGAAGATATCAAGGTTGCAATGGCGGGCGACATCGTTGCTATCGCGGGTCTGAAAAACACCACCACTGGTGACACGCTCTGTGACGGTTCCAAGCCGATCATCCTGGAACGCATGGAATTCCCGGATCCGGTTATCGAGATCGCTGTTGAGCCGAAAACCAAAGCTGACCAGGAAAAAATGGGTCAGGCTCTGGCACGTCTCGCAGCCGAAGATCCGTCCTTCCGTGTTAAGTCCGACGAAGAGAGCGGCCAGACCATCATCGCCGGTATGGGCGAATTGCACCTGGACATCCTCGTCGACCGCATGAAGCGTGAGTTCAAGGTAGAAGCTAACATTGGTGCGCCGCAGGTTGCTTACCGTGAAACCATCTCCAAGGCCGCTGATGTGGATTATACCCACAAGAAGCAGTCCGGTGGTTCCGGTCAGTTTGCACGCGTCAACATGACTTTCGAGCCGTTGGAGCCGGGTGCCGGTTTCGAATTCGAGAGCAAGATTGTTGGTGGTTCCGTACCGAAGGAATACATCCCGGGTGTTGAAAAGGGTCTGAATAGCTCCCTGGACAACGGTATCCTGGCTGGTTTCCCGGTCATCGACTTCAAAGTCACCCTGACCGACGGTGCCTACCATGATGTTGACTCCTCCGTGATGGCGTTTGAGATCGCTGCCCGTGCAGCGTTCAAGGAAGCCATGCAGAAAGCAGGTGCGAAGCTGCTTGAGCCGGTTATGGCCGTTGAGGTTGTTACCCCGGAAGAATACATGGGCGATATCATCGGCGACCTGAACAGCCGCCGTGGCCAGGTATCCAGCATGGATCAGCGCGGCGTTGCCCGTGTGGTCAATGCCATGGTGCCGCTCGCCAACATGTTCGGCTATGTGAACAACCTGCGTTCCCTGTCCCAGGGCCGTGCCCAGTTCACCATGCAGTTCGATCATTATGAACAAGTGCCCCAGGCTGTCGCGGACGAAGTTCGCGCCAAAATGGCCTAAGGCAGACAAAGATACTCAGTGGAGTTTGAAAAATGGCTAAAGAAAAGTTTGAGCGTACAAAACCGCATTGTAACGTCGGCACCGTTGGTCACGTTGACCATGGTAAAACCACGCTGACCGCTGCAATCACCAAAGTTCTGGCAGAAGCAGGTGGCGGTGCCGCTACCGATTTCGCCGACATCGACAAAGCACCGGAAGAGCGTGAGCGCGGTATCACCATTAACACCGCCCACGTTGAATATGAGACCGAAGGTCGCCACTATGCGCACGTCGACTGCCCGGGCCATGCTGACTATGTGAAAAACATGATCACCGGTGCGGCTCAGATGGATGGTGCGATCCTGGTTGTTAACGCTGCTGACGGCCCGATGCCGCAGACCCGCGAGCACATCCTTCTGGCGCGCCAGGTTGGCGTTCCGGCCCTGGTTGTCTTCCTGAACAAAGTTGACCAGGTTGACGATGAAGAGCTGCTGGAGCTGGTTGAAATGGAAGTTCGTGAGCTGCTGAGCTCCTACGACTTCCCGGGTGACGATATTCCGATCATCGCCGGTTCCGCCCTGGCGGCTCTGGAAGGTCGCGACGACAACATCGGTAAAGAGAAGATCCTCGAGCTGATGAAAGCCGTTGACGAATACATCCCGCAGCCGGACCGTCCGGTTGACCAGGACTTCCTGATGCCGATCGAGGACGTGTTCTCCATCTCCGGTCGTGGTACCGTTGTTACCGGTCGTGTTGAAACCGGTAAGGTGAACGTAGGCGACGAGATCGAAATCGTTGGTATCCGTGACACCCAGAAAACCACCTGCATCGGAGTTGAAATGTTCCGTAAGCTGCTGGATAGCGGTGAAGCTGGCGACAACATCGGCGCGCTGCTGCGTGGCGTTGGCCGTGAAGATGTAGAGCGTGGTCAGGTTCTGGCCAAGCCGGGTTCTATCACCCCGCACACCAAGTTCAAGTGCGAGTGCTACATCCTGACCAAAGAAGAAGGTGGTCGTCACACCCCGTTCTTCTCGAACTATCGTCCGCAGTTCTATTTCCGTACCACGGACGTTACCGGTTCCGTCGTTCTGCCGGAAGGCACCGAGATGGTTATGCCGGGTGACAACATCACCATGGACGTTGAGCTGATCGCTCCGATCGCCATGGACGCAGGTCTGCGTTTCGCAATCCGCGAAGGTGGCCGCACTGTTGGCGCTGGCGTTGTTGCCAGCATCAGCGCTTAAGTTAGTAGTGGATTAAACGGGGACCGGTGATCCCGGTCCCCATTTTCCGGAGGTTGGCATGGATAGCCAAAACATTCGCATTCGCCTGAAGGCGTTCGATCATCGGGTACTGGATCAGTCCACCCTGGAGATCGTCAATACGGCGAAGCGCACCGGCGCGGAAGTACGGGGCCCGATCCCGCTTCCGACCCGGATCGAGAAATTCACGGTTCTGCGGTCTCCGCATATCGATAAGAAAAGCCGTGAACAGTTTGAAGTTCGTACGCACAAGCGCGTTCTGGACATTGTTGACCCGACCCCGCAGACCGTGGACGCGCTGATGAAGCTCGACCTCGCTGCTGGCGTTGACGTCGAAATCAAGCTTTAAGGAGTCATTCCGATGAGAACTGGAGTGATTGCTAAGAAAGTCGGTATGAGCCGAGTCTGGACGGACGAAGGCGTAAACGTACCGGTGACCGTTCTGCAGCTGGACGAATGTCAGGTTGTTGCTACCCGGACCAATGAGTCCAATGGCTACAGCGCTGTACAGCTGGGTGCAGGCAAACGCAAAGTGAAGCACACCACCAAGCCCATGCGCGGGCATTTCGCCAAGGCCAATGTTGAGCCGAAGCGGAAACTGGTAGAATTCCGCGTTGCCGCGGAAAACCTGCTGAATGTTGGTGACGAAATCACCGCTGATCATTTCCTGAATGGCCAGCTGGTTGATGTTGTCGGCACCTCCATCGGTAAGGGTTTTGCCGGTGCCATGAAGCGTCATAACTTTGGTGGCCTTCGTGCTTCTCACGGTGTATCCATCTCTCACCGTAGTCACGGTTCCACTGGCCAGTGCCAGGATCCGGGTCGTGTCTTCAAAGGTAAGAAAATGGCCGGTCACATGGGTGACCACCGTGTGACTGTACAAAATCTGGAAGTTGTTTCCACCGATGCAGATCGCGGCCTCATCCTCGTTAAGGGTGCGGTTCCGGGTTCCAAAGACGGCTGGGTACTGGTTTCCGATGCTGTGAAAAAAGCAATGCCGGCCGAAGCTCCGCTTCCGGCTGCCATTCGCAAAGCAGCAGCTGAAGCCGCTCCGGTTGAATCCGATGCGTCTGCTGAAGCGGAAGCCGCTTCAGAAAACGCCGAAAGTTAAGAAGGGCTCTGACCGATGAAAGCGAAGGTTATCACGCTTGAAAACAAGGCCGCTGGCGATATTGAACTCGCCGATGAGGTCTTCGGTGCTCCGGTCCGCAAGGATCTCCTTGCGCGTATGGTGAACTATCAGCTCGCCAAACGTCGTGCCGGCACCCATAAGGTTAAAAACCGTAGCGAAATCAACGCCACGGGCGCCAAAATGTTCCGCCAGAAGGGCACCGGTCGTGCCCGTCACAGCACTGCAAAAGTAGCGCAGTTCCGTGGTGGTGGACGTGCATTTGGTCCGGTGGTCCGCGATCATGGTCATCAGTTGCCGAAAAAAGTCCGCAAGCTTGCGCTGAAAGTAGCACTTTCCGCCAAGCAGGCTGATGGCAAGCTGATCATCATTGATGATGCGACAGCCAAATCCCCCAAAACCAGTGAGATGGCTACCAAGCTTTCCGCACTGGGTTTGACCAACGCCTTGATCGTATCTGGCGCTGAGTTGGATGGCAATTTCGCGCTGGCAGCACGGAACGTGAAGAACATTGATGTTCTCCCGTCCCAGGGTGCCAATGTTTATGACATTATGCGCCGCGATACTTTGGTCCTGACCAAAGCCGCTGTGGAAAATCTGGAGGCTCGCCTGAAATGAGCTGGAAATTCCTGAACAAAAAGCCGTTGTCCAACGAACGCAAGTACCAGGTTATCCTGGCGCCGGTTATTACCGAGAAAGCGACCATGGGCAGCGAGCACAACCAAGTGACCTTTAAAGTCGCTGCAGACGCAACCAAGCCGGAAATCAAGGCTGCCGTTGAAGGTCTGTTCGACGTGAAGGTTGAAGGTGTGAACACCTTGAACACCAAGGGCAAGGTTAAACGCTTCCGCGGCCGTCTGGGTCAGCGCAGCGGCTACAAGAAAGCCGTTGTTCGCCTGGCTGAGGGCCAGTCCATCGACGTAACGACGGGATTGTAAGCCATGGCTTTGAAAAAGTATAAGCCGAATACTCCCGGTACCCGTGGTCTGGTACTGGTAGATCGGTCTGACCTGCATAAAGGCGGCCCTGTTAAGGCGCTGACCGATGGTCTGACGAAAAAGGGTGGCCGTAACAACACCGGACGCATCACCATGCGTCGCCAGGGTGGCGGTCACAAACGGAAATACCGTATTATCGACTTCAAGCGTACCAAGTTTGATGTTGCGGCGACTGTTGAACGGATCGAATACGATCCCAACCGGACCGCTTTCATCGCACTGCTGAAGTATGACGACGGTGAGCAGGCCTACATTCTGGCTCCGCAGCGTCTGAAAGCCGGTGACAAAGTCATCGCCGGTGAAAAGGTCGACGTGAAGCCGGGCAACGCCATGCCGCTGTCCAAAATGCCGATCGGTACCATTATCCACAATGTGGAATTGAAGCCGGGTAAAGGCGGCCAGATCGCACGTTCCGCCGGTTGTTATGTGCAACTGGTTGGTCGTGACCAGGGTTATGCTCAGCTGAAACTGATGTCTGGCGAGCTGCGCGTTGTGCGCGGTGAGTGCATGGCAACGGTTGGCGCTGTTTCCAACCCTGACCAGCAGAACATCAAGCTGGGTAAGGCCGGTCGTAACCGTTGGCTTGGTAAGAAGCCGGAAGTTCGTGGTGTTGCCATGAACCCGGTTGACCATCCGCATGGTGGTGGTGAAGGTCGTACCTCTGGTGGCCGTCATCCGGTTACCCCCTGGGGTGTGCCGACCAAAGGCAAACGTACACGCAGCAACAAGGCAACGGATAAATACATCATCCGTCGCCGTCACGCTAAGAAGTAAGGGAGTCGATAAATGGCTCGTTCAGTATGGAAAGGTCCGTTTGTCGATCACTATCTGCTCAAAAAAGCGGATACGGCAGCGAACTCCGGTCGGAAAGAGATCATCAAAACTTGGTCTCGCCGTTCCACCATTCTACCGCAATTCGTCGGTTTGACCTTCGGCGTCCATAACGGTCGCAAGTTCATTCCGGTTCTCGTTACCGAACATATGATTGGTCATAAGTTTGGTGAATTCGCGCCCACCCGTACCTATTACGGTCATGCCGCGGATAAAAAAGCGAAGAGGAAATAAGCGTCATGGGTAAACAAGCACGTGAACGCAGCCTCGCTGACAACGAAGTACGCGCTTTCCAGAAAGCCATTCGTGTCAGCCCGCAGAAGCTGAACCTGGTAGCCGCCATGATCCGCGGCAAAAACGTTGACAAAGCGCTGGCAGATCTTACTTTCTCCAAGCGCCGGATCTCCGGCGACGTGAAGAAAGTTCTGCAGGCGGCAATCGCCAACGCGGAAAACAACCATCAGCTCGACGTTGACCAGCTCTATGTGAAAGAAGCTTACGTTGGTAAGGCTTTCACCATGAAGCGTTTCCGGGCCCGTGCCCGTGGTCGTGCGTCGAAGATCATGAAGCCGTTTTCCAACTTGACCATTGTCGTGTCCGAACGTGAGGAGTCTGAATAATGGGTCAGAAAGTAAATCCTGTCGGCCTTCGTGTCGGGATCAACCGGACCTGGGACTCCCGCTGGTATGCCGGTCGCAATTATGCAGATCAGCTGCATGAAGACCTGAAACTGCGCAAGTACCTGGAAGGCCGCCTGAAGCAGGCTGGTGTTTCCCGGATCATTATCGAGCGCACCGCTGGCCGTGCCCGTGTGACCATTCACACTGCACGTCCGGGTGTTGTGATCGGCAAGAAGGGGGCAGATATCGAAAAGCTGCGCCGTGAACTGCAGGATCGCATCGGTAAGGACGTTGCGTTGAACATCGTCGAGATCCGCAAGCCGGAACTGGACGCCAAACTGGTTGCCGAGAATATCGCTCAGCAGCTGGAGCGTCGTGTCGCTTTCCGTCGCGCTATGAAGCGTGCGGTTCAGAGCGCCATCCGCATGGGTGCCGAAGGCATCCGCATCAACTGTGCCGGCCGTTTGGGTGGTGCCGAGATCGCACGGACCGAATGGTACCGTGAAGGTCGCGTGCCGCTTCACACCCTTCGCGCCGACATTGATTATGCAACCGCTGAAGGTCACACCACCTACGGCGTATGCGGTATCAAGGTTTGGATCTTCAAGGGCGAGGTCATGGAACATGACCCGATGGCCCAGGACAAGCGTCTTCAGGAAAAGAACCGCTAACGCGGTTCTGATCCTGGAGGGAATAAGAGAGGCCTAGGAAAATGCTTAGCCCGAAAAGAACAAAATTCCGCAAGGCGCACAAAGGCCGTATCCACGGCGACGCCAAAGGCGGTTTTACTCTGAACTTCGGCGGTTATGGCTTGAAAGCTCTGGAACCGGGGCGTATTACTGCCCGCCAGATCGAGGCAGCCCGTCGTGCGATGACTCGTCACGTAAAGCGTCAAGGTAAGGTATGGATCCGCGTATTCCCGGATGTGCCTGTTTCCAAGAAGCCTGCTGAAGTGCGTATGGGTAAAGGTAAAGGTTCCCCGGAATTCTGGGCAGCCCGTATCAAGCCCGGTCGCATCATGTTTGAAATGGACGGCGTTCCGGGTGATATCGCTCGCCGCGCGTTCGAATTGGCCGCTGCCAAATTGCCGATCAAGTGCAAGGTAGTGTCCCGTATTGGTGGAGAAGGATAAGACCGATGAGCAAAACTGCTGATCTGCGTCAGAAGTCCGACGACGAATTGAAGGACCAGCTCATTGACTGGCGGAAAGAGCAGTTCAATCTGCGCTTCCAAGCGGCCAGTGGGCAACTGGAAAACACTGCACGTTTTCGGGAGCTGCGTCGCGATATTGCACGTATCAAGACGCTCCTGAACGAGCGCAAGGCGACGGCGTAAGCCATAAACTGGAGTTAGGGAAATGCCTAAACGAATTCTTCAGGGTACCGTGGTTTCCGACGCCTGCGACAAATCCGTCGTTGTGCTGGTGGAACGCCGCGTGACACACCCGGTGTTTAAGAAAGTTGTGCGTAAGTCCAAAAAGTACATGGCGCATGACGAAGCTAACGCCTCTAAAAAAGGCGATGTGGTTCGCATTCGTGAGTGCCGTCCGTTTTCCAAACGTAAAGTTTGGGAAGTGCTGACGGACGCTGCGTCGGCGTAAGTTCGGACTTAAAGAAGTAAGGAAGGACTAAACCGATGATCCAAATGCAGACCAATCTGGATGTAGCTGACAACTCCGGCGCGCGCCGGGTGCAGTGCATCAAGGTTCTCGGCGGTTCACACCGTCGTACCGCTAGCGTAGGCGACGTAATTGTCGTCTCCGTTAAGGAAGCGATCCCGCGGGGTCGTGTTAAGAAAGGTGACGTGCATCGCGCGGTGATCGTTCGTACGGCAAAAGAGATTGCCCGTCCGGACGGTTCCACCATCAAATTCGACAGCAATGCTGCCGTGCTGATCAACAAGAACGGTGAGCCGATCGGCACCCGTATCTTCGGCCCGGTTGTTCGTGAGCTGCGTGCGAAACGTTACATGAAAATCATTTCTTTGGCGCCGGAGGTGATCTAATGGCCGCTAAGGTTAAAAAGGGCGACAAGGTCGTAGTTCTGGCCGGTCGCGACAAGGGCAAGGAAGGCGAAGTACTTTCTGTCATTCCCGCGGAAAATAAAGTTGTAGTTTCCGGGGTGAATGTGGTAAAGCGCCACACGCGTCCTTCACAGACCAACGCTGGCGGCATTGTTTCCAAGGAAGCAGCAATTGATGCTTCCAATGTCGCACTCGTTGATCCGAAAGACGGCAAAGCCACAAAAGTGGGCTTTAAAGTTCTGGAAGATGGCAAGAAGGTCCGCTTTGCGAAGCGTTCCGGCGAAGTCATCGATAGTTAATGTAACCAAGGGATACGGCTACTATGGCTAACTCAGAGAAGTACGTCCCGCGGCTGAAGGCGCACTACGATTCCGTAGTGCGTCAACAACTTGTAGAGAAGTTCGAGTATAAAAACTCGATGCAGGTGCCGCGGCTCGAAAAGATCGTCATCAACATGGGTGTTGGTGGCGCGGTTAACGACCGTAAGAAACTGACCAACGCACTTGAAGAACTCGGTGCCCTGACCGGTCAGAAACCTGTTGCGACCAAAGCGAAGAAGTCCATCGCGGGCTTCAAACTGCGTGACGGCATGGCCATTGGTGCCAAAGTCACGCTGCGCGGCGAACGCATGTATGAGTTTCTGGACCGCCTGATCACCATCGCGCTGCCGCGCGTTCGAGATTTCCGAGGCGTTAACGGCAAAAGCTTTGATGGCCGTGGCAACTATGCCATGGGCCTGAAAGAACAGATTGTCTTCCCCGAAATTGACTACGATCAAGTAGACGAAGTTCGTGGCCTGGACATCGTTATCTGTACTTCTGCCGACAACAATGAAGAAGCTAAAGCCCTGCTGGCTGGCTTCTCCATGCCGTTTAGCAACTAATCGGAGAACCGAACGATGGCAAAGAAAAGTGCTGTTGCGCGGAACCTGAAGCGCGAAAAGCTGATCAAAAAGCATGCTGCAAAGCGTGCTGAGTTGAAAGCTGTCCTTCATAACCGCGAGCTGTCTCCGGAAGAACGCTTCCAGGCAGCAATGAAACTGAACAAACTGCCGAAGAACGCTTGCCCGATCCGGGCTCACAACCGTTGTGAGCTGACCGGTCGTCCGCATGCATTCTACCGCAAGTTCAAAATTTCCCGTATCGCACTGCGCGATCTCGCGTCCCAGGGTCAGATCCCTGGTGTCGTGAAGTCTAGCTGGTAAGGAGGGCATGCGTCATGGCGATGAGTGATCCGCTCGGCGATATGCTGACCCGTATTCGTAACGGTCAGCGCGCCCGCAAAAATTCTGTTCCGGTTCCGGCGAGCAAACTGCGCGCGTCCGTTCTGGAAGTTCTGAAACGTGAAGGCTACATCCGTGGTTATTCCTGGGCTGAACTGCGCCCGGGCATTCAGGAGCTCAATGTAGAGCTCAAATATAGCGAAGGTACACCGGTGATCCGTGAGATCGCACGCGTCTCCAAGCCGGGACGTCGGGTATACACCAAGATCAAAGATCTCGGCCGCTTCTATAACGGTCTGGGTATTTCCATCTTGTCCACTCCTAAGGGTGTGCTTTCTGACCATGAAGCCCGTCAAGAAAATGTAGGCGGAGAAGTTCTCTGCCGCGTATTCTAAGGAGTGCATCATGTCTCGAGTAGGAAAATATCCAGTTACTGTGCCTGCCGGTGTTGATGTATCCATCACCGACGGCGCGTTCGTTGCTAAAGGCAAAAACGGCGAGCTAACCGTGCCGTTGATGGACTTCGTTGAAGTTTCCATCAATGACAACGAAGTCGTTGTTACGCCGACCAGCAAAATCAAAAAGGCTCGCCAGGCTTGGGGTGCTACCCGTGCGCTGATCAACAATGCTGTGATCGGTGCGTCGGAAGGCTTCACCAAGAAAATGGAAGTCAAGGGCGTTGGTTACCGTGCGGCGGTTCAGGGTTCCATCCTGAAACTGTCCCTGGGCTTCAGCCATGATATCGATTTCCCGATCCCCAGCGACATCAAAATCGCTATCGAAGGTGATCGTGGTCAGACCATCATTGCTGTATCCGGTCCGAGCAAGCAGCGCGTTGGGCAGATTGCCTCTGAAATCCGCGGTTACCGTCCGCCAGAGCCTTACAAAGGCAAAGGCGTGCGTTACCTGGATGAGGTGATCATCCGTAAGGAAGGCAAGAAGAAGTAAGGGCTGAAGACTATGTTGACGTCAAAAGAACTCTTCAAACGTCGGGCCCAGCGTTCGCGTTACAAACTGAAGAAACACGGTGGTGGCAAACCCCGTCTTTCCGTTTTCCGTTCCGCTCGCCAGATTTCTGTGCAGCTGATCGATGACGTTCAGGGCGTAACCGTCGCTAGTGCTTCGACCTTGGAAAAAGACATTCGTTCTGCAATCAAGAACGGTGGCAATATCGAAGCTGCAGCAGCAGTTGGCAAAGCAATCGCGGAACGTGCGAAGAAAGCTGGCGTAGAAGTCGCTATCTTCGACCGTGGTGGCTACAAATTTCACGGCCGCATCAAGGCGTTGGCAGATGCCGCGCGTGAAGCCGGCTTGCAGATCTAACGGGGGCCAAGAACTATGGCACGTGAACCGAAAGAAAATCGTCGTCGCGACTCAAAGCGCGAAAACGAAGAGCCGGAACTGATTGAAAAGCTGGTCGCCATTAACCGCGTTGCAAAAGTGGTTAAAGGTGGTCGTCGCTTCGGCTTCGCCGCGATTGTCGTCGTCGGTGATGGCCGTGGCCGCGTAGGCTTCGGCTCTGGTAAAGCTCGTGAGGTACCTGAGGCAATTCGCAAGGCAACGGAAACGGCTCGTAAGACCATGATCCGTATCCCGCTGCGCGAAGGCCGTACCCTGCACCATGACATGTTTGGCCGCTTCGGCGCTGGTAAAGTCCACATGCGTACGGCACCGGTTGGTACCGGTATCATCGCGGGTGGTCCGACCCGTGCGGTGTTTGAAGCCCTGGGCGTTCAGGACATTGTGTCCAAGTCCATCGGCTCTTCCAATCCGTACAACATGATCCGCGCTGCGTTCGAAGGTCTGAAGAAATGTCAGTCTCCGCGCATGGTTGCTTCCCGCCGTGGCAAAAAGGTCTCTGACCTGGTTGGCCGCCGCGACGGCAGCGCCGCTGCTGAAGTAGCAAAGGAACAGGATAATGGCTAAGAAAACTCTTACTGTTACCCAGACGGGCAGCCCCATCCGGCGTGAAAAGAGCCAGCGTGCTACGCTCGTTGGCCTGGGCCTGAACAAGATGGGCCGTACGCGTGAGCTGGAGGATACCCCTTCCGTTCGCGGTATGATCCGCAAAGTTCGTCATATGGTGCGTGTGGAGGAGGCGTAAGCCTCTTCCCGTACCCTCTAGATTAAGGAATGACGGTTATGAAACTGAACCAACTGTCCGATAACCAGGGCGCTACGAAGGATCGCATCCGCGTAGGCCGTGGCATCGGCTCCGGCAAGGGTAAAACCGGCGGCCGGGGTGTTAAGGGTCAGAAATCCCGCTCTGGCGTATCCATTAACGGCTTTGAAGGCGGCCAGATGCCCCTTTATCGCCGCCTGCCCAAGCGCGGTTTCACCAACGCCCTGTTCATGAAGCATTATGCTGAAGTGAACCTGGGTCGTGTACAAAAAGCTATCGACGCCAAGAAATTGGATGCCAAAAAGCCGGTTGACGCTGATGCGCTGATCGCCGCTGGCCTGGTCTCCAAAGTTCTGGACGGTGTCAGCCTGTTGGCAAAAGGCGAACTGAAAACCAAAGTTGAGTTTCAGGTTGCCCGCGCCTCCAAGGCAGCGATCGCAGCGGTTGAGGCTGCTGGCGGGTCTGTGACCCTGCCGGAACCCAAGCCGCGCAAAGAAGGTAAACGTGCTGCCCGCGAAGCGGAAGCACGCGCGAAACGCAACAAAGCGTAAGCGACACCTTTTCAATGACGGGCCCGGTTCCGCGGTGATCAATATCCTTGATCATCCCGGGCCGGGTCGTTATTGCTTTTGGGGCAATGTATGAGGGGCTTAAAAAAGTATCTCGCCGGGCTTATATCCATCCGGTCTGATCTCAGACCTGATCGATATGTATCCGGACAGCCAAAGGTCAAGATTGGCACCTTTGGACGGATGGTGAATAGGGTAAAATTTAAAAACGGGAAATGATAGATGGCATCAGCCGCCGAACAACTTGCCTCTAACTTTAATTTCGGGTCGCTTGGCAAGGCGACGGAGTTGAAGAATCGGATCTGGTTCACACTGGGCGCGCTGATTATCTATCGGCTCGGCACCTATATTCCGCTGCCGGGCATTGATCCGGTTATCCTGAGTGACATTTTCTCCAGCCAGCAAGGCGGAGTCATCGGCATGTTTGACATGTTCTCCGGTGGCGCCTTGAGCCGGATGACGATCTTTGCGCTCAACATCATGCCCTACATCTCGGCATCCATTATCATGCAGTTGATGACTGCGGTTTCTCCGCAGATGGAAGCCTTGAAGAAGGAAGGCGAGGCGGGCCGCAAAAAGATCAACCAATATACCCGATACGGCACCGTGATCCTGGCGGCTTTACAGGGCTATGGTATTGCGGTCGGTCTTGAGAGCATGCAGAGCTCGCTTGGCTCCAGCGCAGTGATTGATCCGGGCTGGTATTTCCGGGCGACCACCGTCATCACCCTGACCGGCGGTACGCTGTTCCTGATGTGGCTCGGTGAACAGATCACGCAGCGCGGTGTGGGCAATGGGATCTCGCTGATCATCTTCGCTGGTATCGTCGCCAACTTGCCGATCGCGTTGGCCCAGACCCTGGAGCAGGGGCGGACCGGTGCGCTTTCTACCGGGCTCATTTTGTTCTTCCTGGTCATGGCCGTTGCGGTTATCGCCTTTATCGTATTCATGGAGCGTGCCCAGCGCCGCCTGCTGATCCAGTATCCGAAGCGACAGCATGGGAATAAGATGTTTGGTGGCGAGAGTTCTCACCTGCCTCTGAAATTGAACACCGCAGGTGTGATCCCGGCGATTTTCGCAAGTTCGCTCCTGCTGATGCCGACCACGGCTGCGGGCTTTGCCCAGGGCGGTCCGGACTGGCTTCAGACTGTGACGGCGCTGCTTGGCCCGGGCCAGCCGCTGTTCCTGTTCATCTATGTTTCGATGATCGTTTTCTTTGCCTTCTTCTACACAGCCGTTGTTTTCAATGTGCAGGATACGGCCGATAACCTGAAGCGCCATGGCGGCTTCATTCCAGGGATCCGTCCGGGCAAGAATACGGCAAACTATCTGGACTTTGTCCTGACTCGCTTGACGGTGATTGGCGCGGCCTATCTGGCAGCGGTCTGTATCCTGCCGGAGATCCTGCGCTCACAATATGCTGTGCCGTTCTATTTCGGCGGCACCAGCCTGCTGATCGTGGTAACGGTGACGATGGATACCGTCAGCCAGATCCAGAGCCATCTGCTGGCCCATCAATATGAGGGGCTGATTAAGAAATCCAAGCTGCGTGGCCGCCGCAAATAAGCGGCCAGCTTCAAGAACAGGGAAATCAGACAATGAACATCATTTTGCTGGGGCCCCCGGGGGCCGGTAAGGGAACACAGGCCAAACGTCTTGAAGACAGCCATGGCCTGGTTCAACTCTCCACCGGGGATATGCTGCGTGCGGCTGTTAAGGCCGGCACTGAGGTTGGTAAGAAAGCCAAGGCAATCATGGATGCCGGGAAATTGGTCGATGACGAGACCATGATCGGCATTATCTCTGATCGCCTGGATCAGCCGGATCTGGCAAAAGGGTTCATTTTGGATGGTTTCCCGCGCACGGTCGCCCAGGCCGAAGCGTTGGATAAGTTGCTGGACAGCAAGGGTAAGAAACTGGACGCGGTTGTGGAAATGCGGGTTGATGACGAAGCGCTGACCAAGCGCATCACCGGTCGCTATACTTGTGCGTCCTGTGGCCAGGGCTATCATGACGAATTTCAAAAGCCGGCGGTAGAGGGAAGCTGTGACAAATGCAGCGGAACCGATTTTACCCGCCGTGCCGATGATAATGCAGAAACGGTCAAATCAAGGCTGGAAGCCTATCATGCCCAGACAGCGCCCATTCTTCCCTATTATGAAGGGAAGGGGATGCTGAAGGGGGTTGATGGCATGGCCGGCATTGATGATGTGACCCAAGAGATTCAGACCGTTCTCGGGGCTTGAAATAATATTAGGAAGGGCGTTGACTCTAAGGCGGTTTCGCATATAATCCGCGCGCCCGTCAAACCTTGCCCTTCCTAATGTTTGGCCTTGGAATGATCTGGGTGCCCGAAGATGGATAACCATCTTTGAAAATGAATTGATGATTTTACTAGGAAGGCTTGGCCCCCTGGGCTGAGGCTTTCTTTGTTCCTATGTAGAGGAGATTCAGCGTGGCTCGTATCGCTGGTGTAAACATCCCGACAAACAAGCGGGTGTTAATTGCACTCACCTATATCCACGGCATTGGTCCTAAGCATGCCAAAGATATCTGTGAGAAGAATAAAATTGAAGCGTCCCGTCGTGTGAACGAACTGTCCGATGCCGAAGTCATCGCCATTCGTGAAACCATCGACGCCGACTACACGGTTGAAGGTGATCTCCGTCGTGAGGTCTCCATGAACATCAAACGTCTGATGGATCTGGGTTGCCTGCGCGGCCTGCGTCATCGTAAAGGCCTGCCGGTACGCGGTCAGCGTACCCATACCAACGCCCGTACCCGTAAGGGCCCGGCTAAAGCCATCGCTGGCAAGAAGAAATAAGGTAGGGCTTGAACAATGGCTAAGGCACCGATTCGTAAGCGCCGTGAGCGCAAGAACATCACCTCTGGCATCGTCCATGTGAAAGCAACCTTCAACAACACCATGATCACCATCACGGACGTTCAGGGAAATGCTATTTCCTGGTCTTCCGCTGGTTCCATGGGCTTCAAAGGCAGCCGTAAGTCCACCCCGTATGCAGCTCAGGTTGCTGCGGAAGACGCCGGCCGCAAGGCTCAGGAACATGGTGTGAAAAACCTTGAAGTTAACGTTAAAGGCCCGGGTTCCGGTCGTGAATCCGCCCTGCGTGCGCTTCAGGCGATTGGTTTCGTGATCACGGGTATCCGTGACGTGACCCCGATCCCGCACAACGGTTGCCGCCCGCCGAAACGCCGTCGCGTTTAATCGGCAGGCTGGATACTGTTATAAGACATACCGCGACCTGGTGGTTTTTATCATCAGGTCGTGGGTCTACCCTAGGGATGCATGTTTAATCCCGCAGGATTCTAGACCAAGCCGGATGCGGTTCCGAAGGAATGGGAACCAAACCGGCCTAAACTGTTTGGAATGACTGAAACCAAAAACGAATGAAGGCGGAATTCCATGACTGAACTCTCTGCTGTTGTGCAGAAAAACTGGCAGGCTCTGATCAAGCCGACCAAGTTGAATGTGACCCCTGGTATTGATGGCCGCCGTCTGGCGACCGTTGTTGCCGACCCGCTGGAGCGCGGCCTCGGTCTGACGTTGGGCAACGCCCTGCGCCGTATCCTGCTGTCCTCTTTGCAGGGCGCTGCAGTAACCGCCATCCAGATCGACGGCGTGTTGCATGAGTTCTCGTCCATCCCGGGCGTGCGTGAAGACGTGACAGACATTGTTCTGAACGTGAAGGCTCTGGCCATCCGCATGCACGGTGAAGGCCCGAAGAAGATCCGTCTCTCCGTGCAGGGCCCCTGTGAGGCCACTGCCGGCATGATCGAATGCGGTCATGACATTGAGATCATGAACCCGGACCTGGTGCTGTGCACCCTGGATAAAGGCGCGAACCTGAACATCGAATTTACCGTTGATAACGGTAAAGGCTATGTTCCCGCCGCCCAGAACCGCCCGGAAGATGCGCCGATCGGCCTGATCCCGGTCGATTCCATTTTCTCTCCGGTTCGGAAAGTATCTTACAAGGTCGACAACACCCGTGTTGGCCAGGTTACTGACTATGACAAACTGACCCTGTCGCTCGAAACCGATGGTTCCATCGAGCCGGAAGATGCCGTCGCGCTTGCCGCCCGCATCCTGCAGGATCAGCTTCAGGTCTTCATCAACTTCGATGAGCCGGAAGTCAAAGAAGAGGCGAGTGTCGAATCCGAACTGCCGTTCAACAAAAACCTGCTGCGCAAGGTTGATGAGCTTGAGCTGTCTGTTCGTTCCGCAAACTGCCTTAAGAACGACAACATCGTTTACATCGGCGATTTGGTGCTGAAAACCGAGTCCGAAATGCTCCGGACCCCGAACTTCGGCCGTAAATCCCTGAATGAGATCAAGGAAGTCCTGTCCCAAATGGGCCTGTCCCTGGGTATGGACATTCCCCAATGGCCGCCTGAGAATATCGAAGAGTTGGCCAAACGTCTGGAAGAGCCGTTCTAAGGATCGGTTCCTCCAAAAATCCAGCGCCGGCTGTAGCCTTGAGCGACCGGCGCATAACTTAAAGAAGAAGGATTATTATCATGCGTCACGGAAATTTTGGTCGGAAACTGAACCGCACCGCTTCCCATCGTAAAGCTTTGTTCTCCAACATGGCGAATGCCTTGATCAAGCATGAGCAGATCAAGACCACATTGCCGAAAGCGAAAGAACTGAAGCGCTACATCGACAAGATGATTACGCTGGGTAAGAAAGGCGGCCTGCACCGTCGTCGTCAGGCGTTTGCTTCGCTTCGCGATGATGCGATGGTTGCCAAGCTGTTTGGCCCGCTGGCAGAGCGCTATGCAGAGCGTCCGGGTGGTTATGCCCGTGTTCTGAAAGCAGGTTATCGTCATGGTGACTCCGCTCCGATGGCTATCATCGAGCTGGTTGACCGCGACGAAGACGCCAAGGGTCTGGACTCCGGTCCGGTTCAGGTTGCCGACGATCTCGAAGCGACCGAAGAATAAGATCCTCGACTTATATAGTCGGACTGAAAAGGGCGGCCCTGGGGCCGCCCTTTTTGTTTGCCGGTTGGAAAGGTCCTTAATCTTGGTAGTGGCTGGACAGGGCCAGCAGGGTGAAGAGGTGGCTCAGATTGGCCTGTTTCGCGGCGGCGCCTATTTCGGCAAAAGTCACAGGCTTTTCCGGGTGCGCCGAAAGTGTCAACAGACCTCCATTTGCCAAAATGGCGACGTTGGCTTCCATGAATTCACGGGCTCTGGCATTGGGCGCTGTCAACAGGGCGGCTTCTGCCAATTGCCGACCTTCCGCGCGCAAGGCGGCAGGAGATTGATTATGTTGGTTCGGGAGCAGCAAAATGACGTCAATAAACCCGTTATCCAGGATTTTCAGTTCTGCTTGAGCCAGTTTGGAAAATAATGTTGTGAGAGCGGCAGAGTTCTTGGATGTGGGGATTGAAAAACCATTGATTTCTGCATTCAAACTGACTTCACCTAACGGACCCATCCCCACAATGACTTTCTGAAGGTTCAAGCGCCGTTGCTGCATGCTGTGGTTAATATGTAGCCTGGCGTTCAGCGGCAGCCGGTCCAAGCCATGTTTATTCATCATTAATTCGCTGATTGTGGTTGAACCGGAATCATCAAAGATCTTGGCGGGAAGGGATAATGCGTCAATTTCCGCTTCAAGTTGCAACATGTCCTGCCCGTCAAATGCAAAATTAGAAAGTTCGATATTGTTTGCCAGGAAGACCACCAAAGGTTTTCCGTCTGGGCCGATTTTCTTCGTATCGGTGGCTTTAAAGCCCTTAAGGGATAATGAACCCGCTTTGAAGGCCGGGATGGCTGCCTTTGCGCCTTTTACGGATAGTTCTTTGCGGAACGCTTTGGAACCATCGGTTAGAATTGCCTCGAGATGGCCCGGCAAGGCGCTAAGATTCCAGTCTGTGAGAGTAATATGGTCAAATGTGACCCGTGCCTTCTTGTATTGGGCTTCAATGCGATCTGCGCGAAATCTGCCCACGCTGTCCGGGTGAATGTCTTGCAGGGCGATCCTGGCAATTGAATAGGATGTGCTGCTGGTGCCTTCCCTATGTTGGATGCCGTTGACAGTTTCGATATGACCAGCCTCAATGTGCACGGTTCCACGGATGGCGGCATTGATGATGGTTTGTAGGGCGCGGAGATCGGAATAAAGTTCTTCGTCGCCACTCCAACGGGCTGAATTGTCGGCCATGACGGCCGTGGATTCCGGGGGCGTAAATGATAATCCCTGAAGAGAAAGCGGGCCGGTCTTCCCTTCCGAGCTCTTGTGAACATAAGGTGCAATGGTCTTATCCGCCTCATAGGCGCTATCGGTTGCCTCAAAGGAGGAAATTCGACCGTTGGACAGGCCCTTGAGAACACTATTAAGGAATTGGATTTTGATCCGTTGGGTGTCCTGGCCGGTTTTGTACCAGGCGGCATAGTCGAGTGATTTTTGCTGCCAATGGGATGCGTTTAGGCTATTCAGACGTTGGAGGGGCGGTCTGTCACTGGAGAGATCCAGGGCCGGATCGATAATCCTGCCGTCAATGCTGATAGCGGCAAGTGCTTCGTCATTGAGTGTGAATCTCGCCTCGTCCCAATGGATGGATTTTGCCAATGGACTTGAGCTTCCCGAACGGCTGTTACCGGTGAGGAGGGCTGCTGATGGGGCTTCGATCACCAGGTTGCGGAAAGTCATTTCGCCATTCTGGCTATTTTGGCTGCCGTTGACCGCACTGCCCCATCGGTAACTAAGGGAATCGAATGTCAACAATCCGGAGATGGCGTCATAGTCTATCCCGTCAAATGTGAGGGTGTGGCCTGCCGGCAGGGCCTCAGCCCAATGGTTGAGGCCTTCATTGGCCAAAGTGGTTGTAATGTCATGTGCAGCCCAAAGAGATGAGCCCATGAGCAGCGCCGCCAGTGCGGTGCCGGCAAAAAGAGTTTTGATTTTCATCCAATCCCACCCTGATGAAGAGACCGATCCACAGTTTGTTCAGCCAATTTTATTCGATTGCATTCTCTAATATCATGGGTTTGGGGCGAAATCATGGAGCCAGGACATAAAAAATGCCCCGCGAAGATCATCTTCGCGGGGCAGGATCAATGATTCGAATATGCTATAAGAGCAGCTTATTGATCGCTTACCTGGCTCTTCAACTGCAGGATCTGGATTAGAGCTTCCGGACCGGCCTGCTGCACAGCGCCAAAAAGCTGGGCAACGGGGATTGGAGAAGCGGGGGCTGCTGTCAGTTCCAGAGCCTTGGAGCCGTCCAGGAATTCGGACAAGGCGGTGAAAAAGGCGATGGTATCGGCGTTTTCTGTGCCGCCAGCCATCATGCCAAGCATCATGCGATTCTGGGTCAGGGCTTCCTGTTCACTGATGCCGCGTCCTTCCGCAAAGGATTTCAAACCGTAACGAACAAAGTCACGATCCTTCACCGTCAGTTTGACCTGTTCAAGATTGCTGGCAAGGCCATGGAGGGGGGCGTTTTTGATCAGCTGTGCAATATCGATATTCTGCAGGCGGCCGCTCAGTGCGATATCGCCCAGTTCTTTGGCGCCAACAGAGAGGCTGTTAATGTCCAGTGACTGGCCGCTGGTGGAATGATCAACGTCGATATTGGCGCTGAGGGTCAGCATATCGTGTCCCATGGCTTTCAGCAGGACTGCCTGTTGCGGCGGCAACTGCTTCAACTGGTCGAGGGGCAACTGGATATCCTTCACCTCGGTGGCAAGGGAGATCGCCTTATCCTGGTCGATGCCAAGATCATAGATCCGGAAAGCGCCCAGTTTAAAATCCTGAAGGTCTTCGTGGCTGATTTCGACGTTCTCATATGCCAGTTCACCAAGGCGGAACTCCGGCAGTACGGATCGCCAGTCTTCGCCTTGAAGGGCAGCCAACATCTTGGCCGGGCCCATTTCGATGACATTATCCAGATATCCGCCCAATTGAGTTACATCCATATCAGAATAACGCAGGGTCCCAATGGACAGTTTACCCGGGAAGCCTTCGCCACTCTGGATATCGGTGACGACCATTTTGCCCATGGATGTGGCTGTATAATCTTCCACGGCGATGTTCTTGATATGCAGAGGCATGCGTTCGTCGCTGTCAGCCGGGCCAAAAGCGATATTCATATCCTCGATCTGTGCATGTGCCAGTTTGGCTGGGTATTTCTCCGCATGCTCATAGCTGTTTTTGACCTGAACCAGCAGCAGGAGTAGTTCTTCCATCCCGGCCCATTGCTCCAGCGCTGGAACATCACCCTGGGTGATGGCGGGTGCGGGAACGGGAACCGTCATGTCGTTGACAGCAGAGGATTTGACGGAGATGTCAACGGCAAGCTGTACCTCCTCCGGCAGGTCGGGTAGAGCCATCAGCATGGTGATCTTGCTGTCACGACTCTCGGCTTGGCCAATGATGCCGTCTTTAAGATTCTGAAGGGAGAGGCTTTCGTTACGCCCTTCGAAAGCAAGATGTTCGCCGGGCTTTGGCATCATTTCGAACTGGTAGCTGACCGGACCGGTTTTCAGGCTTTCCAGGCCCAGTGCGGTGCGCAGGCCGGTGACATCGAAAATGCCTTCCTTGAACAATTCCGGGCTGTTCAGGGAAATGCCGGTTGCTGTTCCTTCATCGATATTCAAGGCGAGCTTTTCGCTGTTCCCGGCAAGCGCCATCCCTTTCCAAGACAGGCTGTCGGCAACCGGTTCGGACGGGTTGCCTGAATTGAGGTCCAGAGAGCTGTTTGGCCCATTTACCGTCATCTGGGCAAGTGTAAAGGTGCCGCCTGCAGAGAAGGGCCGTTCCGCCTTGACGGTATCCTGAGCTGGCCAGGCATATTTGAAGTTGTCCAGCGTGAGCGTTCCGGCCCAGAAATTATAGTGGATCCGGTCATAATCCAGGCTATGACCTTCCGGGAGGTCCGCCTGGACCGAGGCCAGATAACTTTCGATCTGTTGATTATAGAATGCGGGCACCCCGTAATAGATTCCCCCCGCAAGACCACCGGCGACAACAAGGCCGCTGACCCATGAAACAGTGCGCATGATTTTCATCCTGTAAAATGATGTCCGGTTTCCCGGTCCGTTTGGACAACTGGACAGAATTTTCCGTCACAACCAATCCCGCTTTCTGCCTAGCAATTTAAGCGCCTGCTTGCAATGGAAGCCGTGCTGTTCCTGGAAGCGGAGGCAAAAAAAAACAACCCCTGTCCAACTGGGCAGGGGTGTTTTGGCATTCTCAGATCCCGAACGGGCCTTGAATTTCATCGACGTGACGATGATTAATCCATGACGACATTCAGGAAATTGAGCAAGGGCCGACGTGCGTCGCTGGGCATGTCGGCAATCTTCTTGGCCAGCTTGATGGCGGAAGCAGACAGCTCAACCGGCTGGTCAAAGCTTCGGTCATTCAAACCGTCGAAGAAGAAAGAAATGGGCTGTTCAACGGCTTGGGAAATATCCCAAAGACGGCTGCTGCCGATCCGGTTGGTGCCTTTTTCATATTTTTGAACCTGCTGGAAACTGACACCCAAATGGGCAGCCAGCTGTTCCTGGCTCATGCCGCGCAGGGCGCGGGCTTCTCTGACTTTGCGTCCAACAAATACATCTGTGGGATGTGGCATGTCTCGCTTTTTCCTTCCTAAGTACACGTTTGAGGAATAGAAAGCCCTCGTTTGGTGCAACGTAAGGAAGATTACCGAGCGGTATCACAATATGTTGTAGATCGCCACAGTCTGCACTGTAACGAGAACTCAGATTCAATTGTGATGACCTAAGCTAACTATCTAGCCTCGGTATTACCGACATGAGCGCAGAACAATCACCCGGTTACTTCGTACATGTAGAACAAACATCCGGGGATTGACAAGTTTTATCTGCAACTACTAAGGACTGTTTTGTTATGACGATCGCGGTAAAGGATTATTCAGTGGAACTGGTTTCTGATGCTCAGGCATTTCAGATGGTTCTGGCTGTAAGATGTCAAGCATTCCATGATGAAGATTTGGAAGAGGAGATCGATGGCAACGATTATTGCTCAACCCATTTTCTCATCCGTGATGTAAATCGGAAACCCGTGGCTGCGTTGCGTTGGCGCGACCTTGGGAATTCCTGTGCGATATGGGAAAGATGGGCAATTACACCTAGAGCAAGGGGCGACATTAAGTTATTTAGGCTGCTAGCGGAGGTGGCTGAGGAATATTCGAAATTCAAGGGAATTCGTCGCGCTTACGGTAGCGCGACAAACCCAAAAAAAATCAAATACTGGAAGGCATTCGGGGCGAGGGAAACAGGGAACGTTGTTACGTATGGGGGGAAATCCTACTTTGAAATGGTTAAGGATCTTCCTTTGTCTAATACTGGCCCGTCTGAGGATGAAATCCATCGTATTGAAGCGAGTAGATTTTTTAATTGGACCAAGTCTGAAAGTTGGCAGGAATGCAAGGCAGTCTAGAAATAGCAAAAGAGCTTTATGACGCTGCAAGCCCGAATGACATTTTTAAATGTCTTCGGCGTTTGGGGGTCACGCGCCTTGCTTGGATTTATTACACAGAAGAAACCCTGCAAGTCTGGCAAGATGGTCAAGACACGTTTTTTGACCAATATTTTGAGCTGGAAGCGGATATGTTCTGTGCGGTTGCTTGGGCGGTGCGAAGGCGCTGGGGGACAGCAACTTTTCACGATATGAGATCACAGCTCTCGAAATTCTGGCGTGATGAAATGGATCGGGAGGCTGAACGTTTCTGGGAAAATGGCGGTGTTGTTGATGGTATAATGCTTTATTCTGGAAAAGGGCGGCAACCGGCGACTGTTATTATGGCGACCGCTCAGCCAGCAGATAGTATTTTAGAAACTTATTGGGCGGAATTGCATTTAGCGGCAGCTCTGCTGTTTAGACTGTTGGAGCATAGCGACTCGATGCGGGAGTATCCCCGCTTCATGGATGCTCAGTTAACTTATGATCAGTTGAAATTGTTTAATTTAGTAGTGCGCCATCCACAGATGACTGTAAAGGAACAGGCTGAAGCCCTCGGCATATCGGAAGCGTCCCTGAAGTCCAGGCAGATCAAAATTATGAAAAAACTAAATGTAAAAACATGGGGGGCGGTTTTTTCTAAGATGCTAACAAGCGGCCTCGGGCGGCAATGGTATTAATCAGCGGTTTGAGAAAAGAAAAACGCCACCAAGATCAATGACTTGATGGCGTTTTTATTTTGGTCGGAGTGGGGTGATTCGAACACCCGGCCCCTGCCTCCCGAAGACAGTGCTCTACCAGGCTGAGCTACACTCCGTTTGCCTGACGGGCGCCTATATAGCCCCTCATTTCCGGGCTGGCAAGCGCTCTTTCAAAAAACTTTTACTTAAGTCATAGTTTAACCCGGAAACAGTGAGGGATAGACGGAATGAACGATCCGACAGTCGATGATGTATTGAATTTCTGGTTTGAAGAATGCTCGCCGGAACAGTGGTTTAAGAAGGATGATTCCTTTGACGAACTGGTCCGGGAGAGCTTTCTGGGACTTTATGAAAAGGTGGCCGCCCGATGTTTTTCCCATTGGCGGGACAGCGCCAGGGGCTGTCTGGCGGAGATCATCGTGCTTGATCAGTTTTCCCGCAATATGTTCCGCAATGATCCTCAGGCATTTGCGGCGGACGATATCGCCCGCGAATGCCTGTATCACGCGCTCGAAAAGGGATGGGATGCGGATCTGCCCAAATTACAGCGTAAATTCCTCTATATGCCATTGATGCATAGCGAGGATCCGGCGGATCAGCGTTTGTCGATTGAGAAATTTGAGACGTTGCAGGAACCGGAATCGCTAAAATTTGCCCATTTGCATAAAGACATCATTGACCGGTTTGGCCGTTACCCGCATCGCAATGATGTTCTGGGACGTGAGACAACAGCAGAAGAGCGGGCCTTCCTCACCCAGCCGAATTCTTCATTTTAACGGGAAAGAAAAAAGGAAAGGCGGCCGTGAAGGGCCGCCTTTCCTAAAAATTACTATCGCACCGGCTCTAATGCGCCCGATGAATGCAAAATTCGATGAGTTCAATCAGGGCTGATTTGGCATCACTGTTGGGGAATATACCCAGGGCATCGCGCGCCATCGATCCATAATGTTTTGCCCGGTCGATCGTATCGCTGAGCGTATTGTGCTTTTCCATTAGGGCGATTGCCTGTTCAAGATCGCCTTCCTTCTGATCCAGATTCTCAATGGTTCGCACCCAAAACTCGCGCTCTTCAGCAGAGCCGCGACGCCAGGCCAGAATGATCGGCAAGGTGACTTTGCCCTCGACAAAATCATCCCCGATATTCTTGCCCAGTTCCGCCTGTTTGGCCGAATAATCCAACACGTCATCAATCAGTTGGAACGCAATGCCCAAATTCATGCCGAAACTGTCAAGCGCGGTTTCTTCCTTCTGGCTGCGCTCGGCAACAACCGCGCCGATCCGGCTGGCAGCGGCAAAAAGCTTTGCCGTCTTGGATCGGATCACCTCCAGGTAGGCTTCTTCCGTGGCTTCCGGATCGTTGGCGGTCATTAACTGCAGAACCTCGCCTTCGGCGATGACGGCGGATGCCTCGGAAAGAATCTTTAAGACCGGCAATGAGCCGTCGGCCACCATCAGCTGAAAAGCGCGGGAAAACAGAAAGTCGCCAACCAAGACGGATGGTTTGTTTCCCCAAACCGCATTGGCGCTCTCCCGGCCGCGGCGCAGGTCGCTTTCATCCACCACATCATCATGCAGCAAGGTGGCTGTATGGATGAATTCGACACAGGCGGCCAGGCCGATATGGCGACTGCCGGTATATTGGCACATTTGGGCCGCCGCCAGCGTCAACATCGGGCGCAGGCGTTTGCCGCCTGCCGCGATCAGATGTCCGGCAAGCTGTGGGATCAATGCAACGGGGCTTTGCATATTATCAATAATATGCTGATTTACCTTGGCAATATCCGCTTTGGTGAGCTCCACCAGCAAATCAACGCTGGGGGCTTTCTTTTCCGGATGGCTTCCATCCATATTAACGACGACGCCCAATAACTTGGCTCCTGACGATCTTGACGACGCTACAATCCGTTGCCAACATAGTTGAACATCACTTCGGGTCAAGCAATCTGCTTGCGTGTTTTCCCGAAAACAGTAGGTTTCCTTTGGTTCGATGAAAGAACTTCTCCGCACAACTGATGAAATCCGCCTATCTTATCTTCAAGCCATGCTGCGGGGGGAGGGCATTGATAGTGTCATCCTTGACCGTCATGCCAGCATTTTGGAAGGCTCGATCGGTGCCCTGCCGCGCCGTCTGATGGTGGATGATGATGATTACGACCATGCCAGGCGTTTAATGGATATGTTGGAACAGGAAGTCGGAGAGGGCTGGCCTTCATGATGGAAATGGCTGTGACAGATGATGCGTTCCTGGGTGATCGACTGACCATTCGCCAGCCGAAGGAAGGCTACAGGGCAGCCATGGATCCTGTGTTGCTGGCGGCGGCGGCGCCGTTGCTGACAAAAGGGCGTGTGCTGGATGTGGGATCCGGGGTTGGCACCGCGGGCTTTTGTTATCTTACCCGCGTCGCGGGGCCGGAACTGGTGTCTTTGGAGATTGACCCGCTTTTGGTGGACTTGGCCCGCCATAACGCGGATACGAATAATCTGGCCGAAAGGGCGACCCTTCTGCAGGGCGACCTGCTGAACAGCCGCTCTGCGGCGCTGACATCAAACGGGTTTGATCTGGTATTAACCAATCCCCCCTATCTTCGCGCAGGGCATGCCGACCGGCCACCCAATGCGATCAAAGACCGGGCGAATGTGGAAGGGGCAGCGGATCTGAAAAAATGGATTGCCTTCTGCTTGCGCATGTTGAGGCAGAAAGGCACCCTGGTGATGATCCACCGGGCCGACCGGGTGGATGAAATTCTATGCCATCTGCAGGGCAAGGTTGGGGATCTCGCGATCATCCCGCTCTGGCCCCGGCAGGGGCGGGATGCCAAACGTGTGATCATCCGCGGCCGCAAGGCGATCAAAGGTCCTACTCGCCTGTCCGCCGGACTGGTGCTGCATCCAGATGATGGGCAGCGCTATTCGTCGGAAGCAATCGCCATACTGCGGGATGGCGGGGCGCTCGAGATCTGATCCAGGTTTAATGGGTGTCGAGCTTAGGCAGGTCGTCCGCAATCTCGTAATAGTCTCCTTTGGTGCCGCAGAAGATATGTTCCGCGGTTTTCAGCCCTGTCGGCGCATCAAGGCAGCCTGCGGCCACCGCGATTTTGTGTTTATGACTTTCCGCCCGATCGGCATGGTAAAACAGTGATGAGCCGCATGTCCGGCAGAAACCCCGGCGCGCCCACTCTGAGGAGCGGTACCATTGGACCAGGTCTTCGCCTTTGTCGAATTTCAGACCCTCGACAGGACAGCTGACACTGGCCCAGTTATGGCCGGCCCATTGCCGGCATTGGGCGCAATGACACTGGCAGACGTCATCCTTTGGGCTGGTGAGCGAGATTTCAATGCCGCCGCACAAACAGCGGCCCTTTAGATCAGCCATGATTTAGATTCCTTCCTCTTGCGATTAAGTGTTCAAAGATCCAACGGCTCGCAGGAACCGATCAATTTCTTCTTCACTGTTATAATAATGGACGGATGCCCGGATCAGAGGTGGCAGATCCCGTTTTTGCGCGTCCAGCAAGGTGCTGTTGGGGCCGGAAACAGAAACATTTATATCCTGCGAATTCAGGATCTGCTTCACCTGAAACGGATCATGCCCCGCCAGTGTAAAAGTTGTGATGGCGCATTGTTGCTGTCCGATATCGCGCAGGCTCGCACCGGGTATCGCGGCAAGGCCATCGCGCAGTTGAGTGGCCAGGGCAAGGCAGCGTTGCCAGGTCCGGTCCAGGCCCCAGGACAGGGCGTAATCTGCGGCCACTCCCAAACCCAGCTTGGCGGCATAGTTGTTTTCCCAATTTTCGAATCGGCGTGCATTGGACTGCATTTCGTACCGGTCCGGCGCCATCCATTTGGCTGCATAGTGGTCCAGCATCGGCGGCTCCAGATCCGCGATCAGGTCCCGGCGGACGTAAAGGAAGCCGCTGCCCCTAGGGCCGCGCAGGAATTTTCGCCCCGTGGCGCTCAACATGTCACATTGGATCTCTGCGATATTTATGGGCATTTGACCAACCGTCTGGCAGGCGTCCAACAGATAGAGAATGCCATGTTCCCGCGCGATCCGGCCCACCTCGGTGGCTGGATTGACCAGGCCGCCATTGGTTGGCACATGGGTGATGGAAATCAGTTTCACCCGGTCGTCAATCATCTGTTTCAGGCTTTCCAGACAGATCTCGCCATCGGGTGTGGAGGGGATGACATCAATCACTGCGCCGGTCCGTTTCGCCTGCTGGAGATAGGCGACAAAATTTGCACCATATTCGGCCTCGGCCGTCAGGATCCGATCACCTTCCGCAAGCGGGATCGCATAAAAAGCCATGTCCCAACCGACCGTGGCATTCTCTACGATGGCAATCTCATCCCGATGGCAGTTGATCAGCTGCGCGATGGAATCGTAAACAGCTTCGATACGGTCCTGCTCGCGCTCAGCAGCCTCGTAGCCGCCGATAGTCGCTTCCAATTCCAAATGGCTGATTTGGGTGTGGAGAACCGGTTGCGGCATCAATGCGGCCCCGGCATTGTTCAGGTGGGTAACATGCTTGCAGCCCGGCGTTTCGCGCCGGGCTTGGTCCAAATCAAACAGCATACAAAGACGTCCCTAATTCGTTCTATGTTCCTGCATTGTTCCATGGTTTTGGAGCGGCAACAATGCCTATTTGAGGGTGTCGCCAAATTTTCGTGAACCATGTCACAATGACATTCCTGTAAGAATAGTTATCAACTTTAATGATAGATTGCTCGGTGCCTGAATGGTTCTTTCGCGCCAGCTGCCGGGCGATGTCTTCATTTGGTTGGCGAGTCGCTTCCGTAACGAGTGCATTCAATATGTTAATCATGACGCTTCCTTCCCGACAAGCGGTGTTAAAATCTTATTTGGCAAGGTAGGGGGAATTGAGGTTGGCAGCGACTCTGAAAATTTTCTATTATGTAAGTAAATCTTACAGAATCGATGGTGAAATGAGACGTTTGCCGCCTTTAACAGCTTTGCGGGCCTTTGAAGCCGCCGCCAGGCATTTGAATTATTCCCGTGCCGCAGAAGAATTGAACGTGACCCATGCTGCGATCAGTCAGCAGATCCGGCAGTTGGAAGACTGGTTTGCCTTCAGGTTGTTTCGCAAAGAGGGGCGCAGCATGATTCTGACCGATGCGGGGCAGAGATTGCAAAAGGACTATCTCAGGGGCTTTGACATCCTGGAAGAGGCGACCAAACGCGCCCTGGGACTGGAACAGGATCGTCCCGTCCAGATCACGACAACCCTTGTATTTGCTTCGCGCTGGCTGATGCCGCGGCTGGGCCGGTTTAACACTGATCATCCTGCGATCAGGATCAAGCTGGATTCGACAACAGCGCTGGTGGATTATGATCGCGAGAATATCGATATCGGTGTTCGCTATGGGGCGGGGCGCTGGCCGGGATTGAAGGCTCGTATGCTGATACCGGGAGACAGGGTGCCCATGTGTAGCCCTTTATTGCTCGAAGGGCGTAAAAAGCCGGAAAAACCGGCAGATTTGTTTGCCTTGCCGTTTATCCACGATGTTGATCAAAGTGAATGGGAAGCCTGGTTTCGACAGCGTGGCATCGAGGAGGCGGACCTGGAAACAGGCACGGTCCACACCATGTCCATGCTGGCCTATCAGGCGGCGCTGGAAGGGCATGGCCTGTTCCTGGGGGTGGAGGAAATGGCCAAGGACGATCTGGAATCCGGACGTCTGGTGATGCCGCTTGGTGCCGATGCTGTTTGGGATGGCGGTTATTTCCTGGTTTTACCGGAGGGGCGCGAAATGCGTCCGCCAGTTAGGTTGTTTCATGACTGGCTACTCAGGGAAGTCGCGGGTGAAAAGACTTGACCTTGAGGGATCGAACCCACACTTGTTGTCTGTATATCCGCCCGAATAGTCTCAGCGAAAGAATGGAAAGAAGAGCATGTCAACTGATCAGCAACTGACCGGATGGAAGGCCGTGCTGGCCAAAATTCCCGTTATCGGCAAACCGCTGGCCGGGAAGTTGAAGGGCAAGCCATCTGTCGCGGTCCTGAGGCTTTATGGTGTGATCGGCCAGGCAGGCGGCCCGCTGCGGCGTGGTGGATTGAATTTGCATGATTTGGAAACGGTCATTGATGAGGCGTTCAAGACGCCGAATCTCAAAGCAGTCGCGCTTGCGATCAATTCGCCGGGCGGTTCGCCAGTGCAATCAGCCCTGATTGCGGCCCGTATCCGTCAACTGGCTGAGGAAAAAGACATACCGATCCTGGCCTTTTGTGAGGATGCCGCGGCCAGTGGCGGTTACTGGCTGGCTTGTGCAGCGGATGAGATTTACGCCCAGCCCGCGAGTGTGGTGGGGTCGATCGGGGTGATTTCCGCCGGTTTCGGTTTTACGGAAATGATTTCCAAGATTGGTGTGGAGCGCCGGGTTTATACCTCGGGTGAGTCGAAATCCCAATTGGATCCTTTCTCGCCGGAAAAGGCAGCGGACGTAAAACATCTCAAGGAACTGCAGAATGATATTCATGAGCAGTTCAAAGATTTTGTGCGTTCCCGCCGTGATGGCCGATTGAAGGAAGAAGAAAAAAAGCTGTTTTCCGGCAGTTTCTGGACCGGTGCGCGTGGTGTTGATCTGGGCCTTGTCGATGCGACTGGCGAATTGAAGGCTGTTTGCCGCGAGAAATTCGGTGACAAGGTCGAGTTCAAGGATGTCAGTCGGCCCAAATCCTGGATTCAGAAACGGCTGGGCCTGGAGGGGAAAATCTCTAAAATGGGTGAGGAGATCCTGGAGGTGGCGGAAAGCCGTATCTGGTGGAGCCGCCTTGGTCTTTGATACGGGTGCCTGGAGACGGGCTGTCATCATAAGCAGTAACAGGGACAGGCCGGTCGTTCCGGCCGGGTGGGATAAGACATGTTTGGTATCAGTTTCGGCAAATTGATTGTGCTTGTCGCCGTGATTGCGGCGGTTTGGTACGGTTTCAAATATGTCGGCCGCCTGCAGAATATTGAAAAGGGCCAGCGGAAATCCGGTGAGCCGACCCTATCAGAGCGGATGCGCCGGGCGGCTGGTAAACGCACCGGCCATCGCGATCCTGAAGTGATCGAGGACACTCAGGAATGCCCGGTCTGCAAGACCTTTGTTTCAGTCGGCTCAGTCAGCCATTGCGGTAAATCCAACTGCCCGCATTAAGCCATATTGTCTTGACCGGTGCCGGATAGCGGGCCGCGTCAATTTGTCCAAACTGTCCCATGATTTGTTCTGACGGTTCTTAACTGACCGATCGGTTTAACGGTTCATGAGCCCTCGTTGCTTGTGCTTCTATATATTTTTCAAATATTTAGTTTGTTTTTGTTGAAATCAATTGTCGCGCATTGGAAAAAATTAGTCGCCTGATATACTTGAAATGCGACTAATATATCGAATTTTGCGACAAATTTCTGTTGCGTTTGGTTGACCACACGGTATATCTCGCATCGCAGCAAATGCTTGCTGTTGATTGTATATACAAGGGGTTAACCCCAGAGTTTGTTTACCCAAGGAAGGATATTGTTATGACCCAGCCGACAGTTCGGCCGGAACGGCCGTTTTTCTCTTCAGGTCCCTGCTCCAAACGTCCCGGTTGGTCCTGGTCCTGTCTGGAAGGTGCTGTATTGGGTCGATCTCATCGTTCCGGTGAGGGTAAGGCAAAATTGAAAGCTGTCATTGACGAAACCAAGGCCTTGCTGGGCATTCCCGATGATTACCGGGTCGGGATCGTTCCGGCCAGTGACACGGGCGCGGTGGAAATGGCGCTCTGGTCGCTTCTGGGCGAACGTGGTGTGGACATGCTGGCCTGGGAAAGCTTTGGCAAAGGCTGGGTCACTGATGTGCAGAAACAGCTCAAGCTGGATGACGTGCGCGTTCTGGAGGCCGATTACGGCCTGCTGCCGGATCTGGCGGCAGTGGATTGCGATCGCGATGTGGTTTTCACCTGGAACGGCACCACCAGTGGCGTCAAAGTTCCCAACGGTGATTGGATCGCCGCGAACCGGGCGGGCCTGACCATCTGTGATGCGACCTCCGCGGTCTTTGCTATGGAGCTGCCCTGGGACAAGCTGGATGTGACCACCTGGTCCTGGCAGAAAGTGCTGGGTGGTGAAGGTGCGCATGGCATGATCGTTTTGTCACCACGGGCGGTTGAACGTCTTGAAAATTATGTGCCCTCCTGGCCGCTGCCGAAGATTTTCCGCATGACTAAGGGTGGCAAGCTGATCGATGGCATCTTCAAGGGAGAAACCATCAATACCCCGTCCATGATGGCGGTGGAAGATGTTCTGGATGCGCTGGAATGGGCGAAATCCATCGGCGGTTTAAAGGAAATGATCGCGCGCTCGGAAAAGAACCTGAAGGCCGTGGCCAACTGGGTCGAGCAGACCGAGTGGATTGATTTCCTCTGTGCTGACCCGGCAACACGTTCCAATACCGCGATCTGCCTCAAGCTGTCAGATGCATGTGTGTTGGATGGTGAAGAGCGGTCCGGCGCACCGAAGAAAATTTCCCAGCTGCTGGATAAAGAGGGCGTTGCCTTTGATATAAACGGATATCGCGATGCACCGGCGGGGCTTCGTCTGTGGGGCGGGGCAACCGTAGAACCGGCCGACATGGAAGCGTTGATGCCCTGGCTTGATTGGGCTTATGGCGAAGTCTCAGGCGTCTGAAGACCGCAGCCGATCAAGTGAACCAGACGAATTTTACTTATTAGGATTATGGACCAGAACAATGGTTAAAGTACTGATTTCGGACAAATTGTCGCCGCGTGCCAAGGAAATTTTTGAAGAGCGCGGCATTGAGGTTGATGTGAATGTGGGGCTGGAACCGGCCCAGCTGAAGGAAATCATTGGCCAATATGACGGCCTGGCGATTCGTTCTGCTACAACAGTGACCGCCGATCTTCTTGAATCGGCTGAAAATCTGAAAGTGGTCGGTCGGGCCGGCATCGGCACCGATAATGTGGACAAGCCTGCGGCAACCCAACGTGGCGTCGTTGTGATGAACACGCCTTTCGGCAATTCCATCACCACGGCGGAACATGCCGTTGCCATGATGATGGCGGTGGCCCGCCAGATCCCTCAGGCCAATGAAAGCACACATCAGGGTAAATGGGAGAAATCCCGTTTCATGGGGGTTGAGCTGTTCAACAAGACGCTCGGCCTGATCGGATCCGGTAATATCGGTTCCATCGTTGCTGACCGGGCGCAGGGCCTGAAAATGAAGGTTGTTGCCTTTGATCCCTTCCTGTCGCCGGAACGAGCCAAGGAAATGGGCGTGAAGAAGGTCGAGATGGATGAGTTGCTCAGCCTGGCTGATTTCATCACCATCCACACGCCCCTGACCGACGGCACCCGAAACATGATCAACAAGGACACGATCGCCAAGATGAAAGACGGGGTCCGGATCATCAACTGTGCGCGTGGCGGCATCATCAACGAGGCGGACCTGCTCGAAGCCTTGAATGCCGGCAAGGTTGCTGGTGCGGCGCTCGACGTGTTCGAGGAAGAGCCGGCCAAATCCAACCCGCTTTTTGGCAACGATAAAGTTGTCTGCACCCCGCATCTGGGCGCGGCCTCCACTGAGGCCCAGGAAAATGTGGCGATCCAGGTGGCCGAACAGATGGCGGATTATCTGCTGACCGGGGCGGTGACCAATGCGCTCAACATCCCCTCTGTTTCCGCAGAAGACGCGCCGAAGTTAAAGCCCTATATGATCCTGGCGGAACAGCTGGGCTCCTTTGCGGGGCAGTTGACGGAAAGCGGCATCAAAGGGATCCGGATCGAATTTGAAGGCCAGGTTGCGGGCTTGAACACCAAACCGCTGGTTCAGGCGGTGCTGGCGGGGCTGCTTCGGCCGATGACCGATTGCGTGAATATGGTCAATGCGCCGGTAATAGCCCGGGAACGCTCCATTGATGTGGCGGAAGTTAAGAATGACCGCTCCAGCGATTATCACACCCTGATCCGACTGGTGGTGACCACGGAGCGGATGGAACGGTCGGTCTCCGGTACGCTGTTTGGCGGCGACAAGCCACGGATAGTCGAGATCAAGGGCATTGGCATCGAAGCGGAGCTGACCAAGCATATGCTCTACACCACCAACCAGGACAAGCCGGGCCTGATTGGTGAGCTGGGCACCATTCTGGCCAAGGCGGGCGCAAATATCGCGACCTTCCACCTGGGCCGGGCGGAAGAGGGGGGCGACGCGCTCTCGCTGATCCAGCTGGATGCGCCGATTGATGAGGCGATCCTGAAAGAGATCCGGGATTTGCCGCTGGTCAGCCAGTCCAAGCTTTTGCATTTCTAACATTGTAAACACGGTAAACTCTGACGGGCGGCCTCTTGGTCGCCCGTTTTTCTTTCTGGGCACGGTTGCACAGCGTTATTCCTGCCTGCATGCTGCCGGGAAACAAGGTTTCGGAAAGGGGGCTATCATGTCCAGGTTTCTTGCGCCAGCAGCTGGGTTGGTTTTTCTGGCTTGCTTATCAAGCGGATATGCCCAGCAGGCATTGTCGCTGTCCTGGCCAGTGGATTGTGCCCCCGGCAAAGACTGTTTTGTCATGAAATATGTCGATATGGCACCAGGAGAGGATTACCGGGATTTCCGCTGTAATCGCCTGACCAATGATGACCATAAAGGCACGGATATCCGTCTGCTGGATATGGCGGCCATGGATAAGGGCGTTTCGGTGCTGGCCGCAGCGGACGGGGTTGTGCGTGAGGTGCGCGATCACATGCCGGATGTTAGCTCCACGCTGGTTTCCTATGACGCCGTGCGCGCCCGGGGCTATGGCAATCTGGTCACGATTGAGCATGAGGATGGCACTTTGACCGCTTATGCCCATCTGAAACGCGGCAGTATCCTGGTTAAGGCTGGCGAGCGGGTGGGCCGGGGGCAGAAATTGGGGGATGTCGGCCTCTCGGGGCTGAGCGAGTTTCCCCATCTGCATTTCGAAGTGGTGCGCCGAGGTAAACGGATTGATCCTTTTTCAGGGGCTGCGCTGGAAGAGGGCTGCCCGCAGCAGGCCAACCCGCTCTGGTCGGCGGAGGTGGTTGAAAAGCTGGCCTATGATCCGGTCCGAATGATCCATATGGGGTTTTCCGAATATCCGCTGAACCGGGACGCTCTGGAATTTGGCCTGGATTATGAAGGCGAATTCCCGGCCAAGGCCAAGAATTTCATCCTGAACTTGTTTGTGATGGGACCGCGCGCCGGAGACCGCTGGGAGGTCTCAATCACAAGGGAAGGCGCGTCAGAACCATTGGTCAAGGCCAGTGGTGTTTATGAGAAATCCAAGCTGTTTGAATTTCAGTATGTCGGCAAGGCAGGTAAGGGCCGGACCTGGGATCCCGGCCGCTATCGTGGCCAATATAGATTGCTGAGGATGGAAGAGGGGCAGACTGAACCGCAGGTGATTCTACGCGCTTCCCGTGAAATATTGATCCAGTAATAGGAATAGCCCTGCTCGGCGGGTTAGTGAGATTCCGTGAGATGGAGATATGCAGATCCGGCCATGTAAAGCCCGATCAGGAAGATCAGCGCCGCTGAGAGATAAGGTGCTTTGGACAGCCATTCATCCACCTTTGCGGATTTGCGGGAGGCGTATTTCAAGCCCAGGGCGGCAACAAGGCCCGCGGTCACCAATGTGATGGCAAGCCCCACGGAAAAGGCGGAGACCAGGCCGACCCCTTTCCAAATTTGATCCGTCTGCATGCATAAAATCAGTACCGTGATGGCGGCCGGGCAGGGGATCAAGCCGCCGGTCAGGCCGAACATGATGGTTTGGCCGGTGCTGGCCGCGCCGCCGGCAAAGCGGGTCTCAATTTCGCGGGCATGGGCGGCGGCATGGGCGTCGCCGTCTCCGTTGTGGGCGTGATGGCTGTTGCTGTGCGAATGGTCGCCGCCATGGGAATGCGCACCACCGTGGGAATGACTGCCCCCGTGGGAATGGTGGTGATGATGGTGGCTGCGTTTCCGCTGGGCGAGTCTGGTCTGGAAGAATATCCAGGCGGCCACGAACAAAATCACTATGCCTGACACCAGGATCAGCCAGGGCTCCAATTCCTCGCCGATCATCTCATTGCCGAAATAGATGGCTGACAAGCCAAGCACCCAGACGATCAGGGAATGGGACACCGTGGCGGCCAGGCCCAGCTGGATTGCCTGGGTAACTGTCCCTTTCACTGCGATGATGAAGGCGGCCATCATGGTTTTGGAATGACCGGGTTCCAGCCCGTGCAGGGCGCCGACAGCCAGCGCAATGAAGGCCAATGCGGCAAAGGACGTGTCGCCATTTTTCAAAAGTTCAAGAATATCCACGGGGCCGGTCCTTACAGATATTTGGAGATTTCTTTGAACTCGGCGAGCACGTCATCGGACTTCCGGCCCGAGAGAACCGCACTTTCCAGGCAATGGTCGATATGATCCTGGATCAGCAATTTTTTTGCCTTTTGAACCGCGCTCTCAACCGCATGCAGTTGCTGTGCGATATCCACACAGGATCGTTCCTTTTCCATCATATCGAGGATCTTGTGCAGGTGGCCATGCGCCCGTTTCAGACGGTTGAGCACCTTATCGTGGGATTCATGTATCATGAACATATCCTATCCCCCAGGAGGGGATATGTTAAGGCAAAAATCGACATGTGATTTCCAATGGGGGGTGCCACGGGTATTTAAGCGGTTTTTGCGTGTTTGCAGGTTGGGGCGGGGCGGTGGACCGCGCCGTCTTCCAGACGGATTGTCCGGGTAGCGATTTTATGGCGGAAATGCGGGTCATGAGAGATCACAACCATGGCCTGGGGCAGTTCCAGCAAGATTTCCACCAGGCGCTCGGTGGTGCGCTCATCCAATGCGGTGGTTGGTTCGTCCAGAAGCAGTGCATCCGGCTCCATGGCCAGCACCGTCGCCAGAGATACCAGGCGCTTTTCCCCGCCGGACAGTTTATGGGTGATCCGGTCCCGGAAGCTTGTGAGGTTCAGCATGTCCAAAGTGGCCTCCACAATCGCCATGGCTTCATCCTTGGATTTGCCAAGATTCAGGGGGCCAAAGGCGACATCTTCCGCGACTGTGGGGCAAAAAAGCTGGTCATCGGGATCCTGGAAGACAAAGCCCGCACGACGGCGCACTTCCGTGAAATCGGCCTCGGCCTTGCGTTCCCGGCCAAAGGCCGTGACGGATCCTGCTGAGGGCTTCAACAAACCGGTCATGATCTGCAACAGGGTGCTTTTTCCGGCACCGTTATGGCCGTTAAGGCACAGGCGTTCACCGGTGAATAGCTGTAGGTCTGCCCCGTTCAGAATTGGGCGGTGACCGGGGTAAGCATAATGGATGCCGGCAAGATCAAACAAAGGGGACATTGAGATACTCCCAACTGAGCAGGACGACGATGATGGCTATCATCATGCCGGCAAAAATATAGTCGCGGGCGTTGCAGGTCATGTCATCCAACAGATAGAGTTTGCCCTGGAAACCCCGGCATTTCATGGCTTTTAAAATCCGTTCGGATCGTTCCAGCGCGCGAACCAGCAGCATGCCGACAAGATATCCGAAGGTCTTGTAGGTATGTATATTGTTGCTGGGCCGGAATCCTCTGGCCTTCATTGCGACCCGCATCCGTTTCTGTTCGTCATTCAGGACCTCGATATAGCGGATCGTAAACAACATTAGATGGATCAGTATTTCCGGCACCCGCAGCCGGGAGAGAGCGTGCCCCAGTGTGACGGCCTCCATGGTGCCGACCAGGGCCAGTACCATCATGACGATTGCGTTGGCCTTTAATGCGATCCGGCAGGCTTCAAAAATCCCTTCCCAGCTGGCGGCAAAGGAAAACACGGTGAAGGCGGTCTCACCCGGCATGGTAAAGGGCAGCAGAAACAGCATGAAGACAACGAAAGTGTCCATCATCATCACCCGTTTCAGCGTTTTGCCTAACGGAAGGCGGGCAGAAAAGAGGGCGACCAGAGAAAAGCCGAGCGCTGTCCCAAGGATAGGGAAGGCGTTCAGGTTCACGACAGTGGCGGCAAAGGCGCAAACGACCAGGATCCGGACGCGCGGATCCAGATCCCGGACGCTCCAGCCTCCGGCGCT
Source organism: Aestuariispira insulae (assembly GCF_003385955.1). Taxonomy (GTDB): domain Bacteria; phylum Pseudomonadota; class Alphaproteobacteria; order UBA8366; family Aestuariispiraceae; genus Aestuariispira; species Aestuariispira insulae. Next base: position 487,314 of record NZ_QRDW01000001.1, on the reverse strand, counting down.
GGGCGTAGAGGCTATTGCCTCCGGCCCGTTATGTAAAAGCGCACTCACTCGGCTGCCTGCCCGGCAATGCCGGACTGTTTTTGGCGTCTCCGGGCGGCCAGATAGGCGGCCAGGCCAAAAATGCCGATGATATATCCGATGCCGCCCAGGATGGACTGTAGATTGTTTTTCTCCTTATAGGCGGCGATTTCCCGCCGGAGCGGTTTCACTTCGCGGCGCACCGCTTCGGCAACAAGCTCTTTGAGGGCATCCGGTGCGACAGAGCCAGAGATTACTGCGGTTGCTGGCGCGGAAACGGTTTTAGCACCGGTGCTGGCTGGGGCCTGGCCGCCGGCTAGACCGTCCGGCAGCTCATCAATTTCCATCCGATATTCAGCGACATGACCTGCCCCGAGGTTGGCGCGGAAGATATGGACGATCTGCTCTGTTGGCTGGAAGGTGAAAAAACCCTCTTCATCGGTGTGGGTGTCCCCCAATTTCCGGCCGTCTTCAGCAAAAACCTCAACCGCCTGGTTGGTGGCCATTTCGCCATTGGAAAAACCAATCTCGCCCTCGATCAAGTCGCCTTCGGCAAAGGCGGAGGCAATCACCTTATGGGCGGATGCTGGCGTGGCAGAAAACAGGGCCACTGCGAACAGGGTGGGCAGAGCGAGGGATTTAAACAATGTCATCAGTCCGCCCCTTGGGAAACGGTATTATGGAGATCAAACAATTCCGGTTTGACCTTTCGAATGAGATAGACCGCGGCGGCGGAAACAAACCCTTCGATAATCATGACCGGGATATGGGCCAGAAAAACCAGCTTGGCGGCTTCATAGAATTTTTCACCGGACAAAGTCAGCGAGATTGCGACAACTCCGGTGGTCAGCGCGATCGCCAGGGCCCCTGCAATACCGCCCCAGATCGCGGCCTTTTTCGGGGCTGCCGTGAGAATGCCGCTACGGCATAAATAGAATGCCACCACAGCGGGGAGCGCGATATTGACCGTGTTGATGCCAAGGACCGTCAGGCCCCCGAAACCGAAGAAAACCGATTGCAGCAACAGACCGACAAAGAGGGCAGGAAAAGCCGCCCAGCCCAGGATGATTCCGGCCAGACCGTTCATGATCAAATGCACGCTGGTCGGCGGCACGGGAACGCTGATCAGGGAGGCAACAAAGAATGTGGCGCTGAGCACCCCGGCAACCGGTATTTTTTCCATATCCAGTTTGCGCAGGCCCAGGGCGATCCCGCCGACGGCAAGAACACCGCCGGCGATGACCACTTCATTGGATAGGGCACCATCTACAATATGCATGGGATGAACCCCTTATACTGGATGTCGCCGTGCTTATTTAACATCGTAGGCGCGGACCCACAGGACGGCATCCTGGGACAGTTCTTTGCCTTCATGTTCCTTATCCGGACCGGAACCAAGGGCGGCAAAGCCCCAGAAACCGGATTTCGGGATGCCGAAGGAGAAATAGCCGTTGGCATCAGAGATCGCGACGATGGCACCGCCCGGCATCGGTTCGGCTTTCGGCGTGCCGGCTTTGTTCTCCGCCATATCCGGTTCAGCGGCCATATATTCAATTTCAATCTCAGCACCGGCGACCGGCTTGCCGGCGGACAGCAGACGCCCGGTGAAAGTGGATCCCGCCAGGATATTGGTCGGTTTGTTCAAAGGCACAATCTCGGTTTTCAGGCCGATCGGCTCCATCCAATCGGTGGGAACCTCGCCTTTGTTGACGAAGCTCTTGGTGATTTGCTGGATATAGATGTCTTCACTTTCTTCGTAATAAGGCGCGGGCGTCGCCACCAGAATGTAATCACCATTGCGTTTGATTTTAACATCCGCTTCATAGGCGGCGGCCTCGTTATGGGCGCCCTTGAAGGTGATTTTCTTCAAACTGTCGATCAGGTCGGTCTTTTCACCTTTGTGGATATAGTAAAACTCTTCCGGTTGGCCCATATCCATAGCATGTCCGTTTTCAAACGGATGCCAGAAGATCAGGCGGAACGGTACATTGCCTGCTTTTTGCAGGTTCACTTCCGGTGTGTAGATCAGCTGGAAATGGGCACCTGCCGGGGCGGATGCAAAAAGCGCGGCCGCAGCCACAGCGGAAAGAACGGTCTTGCGAATCATGTGCGGTCTCCAAAGATACTGCCTGGAACCGGTGCATGTCACAGTTTAATTGCGCCGGAACCAAAGATTGGAAACGCGCGGGGAGAAAACGGCGGCAAAGGGGAATTATTTTTTACCTTTGACGACATCTGACGCTCACCCCGGCGTCTGGACGAAGTTTGCCCGGGCCAAATGGCCAAGACTGGTCAACGGCAGGTCTCCTGGCTTGCGGGTCTTTGCTTGATTTCCGTCTTCCCAGGCCAATGGCCCAGTGACATGTTGGAAATCTGGCTCGCCGCTTACAGTTGCGGGGGCAGCCACGGTTTTGGTCCCTGTTGGGTACGCCTCACCGTGTTCCCTATTAAGATCGTCATCGCGCTTGGATGACCGATCACCGTTGATCGCACACCTACCAGCAAAGATTTTTGCAGGCAAGCGATTCGATATTGCGATTGGATAGAAATCGCAATGTCAGAAATGTTACTGTATTTTCAGACGAAGAGCCAATTTAATTATGTTAATAAAATCAGTATTTTATGTGGAAATGGACATTTATATTGCTATAAATGACAATAATAAGGTCAAAATGGTGCCGATCCTGCGCATGCCTTTGTTTTAGGAATTTTGGCTTGAGGAGAGGAGTTTTTCAAACGATCGTTTGATTGAATTGGCTGGGCGGCATAACATATCGCTGTTCTACATAGGATCGGAGCCCGTTTCATGATTGCCACGGATTTGGAAAATACCCGCAGCCTTCTGCTGAAATCGGCGGCCGGGCTGTTTGCGGAAAAGGGGTATGAGGGGGTCTCGATCCGAACCCTGGCACGTGCGGTGGACGCCAATATCGCAGCGATCGGATACCATTTTGGCGGCAAGGAAGAGCTGTATCGAGAAACCTGCCGGTTTGTGGTGGCCAATATGAAACCGCGCATGGCACCGGTCCGGGAAAGCCTGCAGGCGATTCTGGACAAGCCGGGCTTTGACCCAGTCACACAGTCGGCGGATGTTCGGGCTTTTGTGGCTCTCTTCATTTCCCGGTTTGTCCATGATGATTTAAACCGCAGCGGCCAGGCTCTGTTGCTTCGGGAATATGCCAATCCGGGGATTGGCTTCGAGATTTTCTATGCGGAATTCATCGAGCCTATGCATCGCATGATCACGCGCCTTTATGCCCGTATCCGGGGTATGGATGAAAATGACCCAGCTTCGATCATCGGCGCGCATAGTCTTTTGGGCCAATGGCTGGCATTTAAGCTGGCGGAAGAACCCTTTTTGCGTCGGATGGGGTGGGAGCGTGTGGAAGAGGGGCAGGTCGCCGGAATCCAGGAAGTCGTAGTGCCGACTGTGATGCGTTCATTGGGGCTGGATAGAGATTGATGCAACCTTGGCACACTTTTGTGACATTTATCGATCAAAAGGGCGCGCAGTAAATCAGATCCTCCGGGCAGCCGTGGACAGACGGCGGGGGAAGAGGAGAAAAGAGAATGTTGAGTAAGATCGATAAAAAATACAAAAAACTGCTGTTTCTACCGCCTTTGTTAGTTGGTGTGGTTGTCCTGGTGCTGGCCGTTTCCAATAAAAAGCAGCCGACATTGCGAGAAGCGTCTGAAACTGCACGCCCGGTGCGGGTACTGCCCGTCCAGCCATTGGATTTCGTTCCAAAATCTTTGGGATATGGATATGCGGAGCCGAAGAAACAGCTTGCATCCGTGGCGGAAGTGGCTGGCCGGATTACCTATCGCAACCCGGATCTGCTGCGTGGCCGGATCTTGCCGGCCGGCACGTTGCTGGTAGAGATTGACCCGACTGATTACATCCTTGAAGTGGAACGCTCGGAAGCGGATCTGATCAGCATTGAGGCCCAGATCTCCGAGATTGACACCACCATCGCCAACTTGCAGGAAAGCCTGAAGATCGAACGGGATTTGCAGAAGCTTTCGGAAAAGGAAGTGGAGCGGAAACGCAAACTGTTAAAGCGGGGAGCCGGCAGTCAGGCCGCATTGGATACGGCAGAGACCAACCTCTTGTCCCAGCGGCAGAAAATACAGGACCTGGAGAACGAGAACCGTCTTCTCCCTGCCCAGCGGGCGGTGCTGGAGGCCACCAAACGTCAGAATGAAACCCGCCTTGCCCAGGCGGAAGAGGATTTGTCCCGGACAAGGATCATTCTGCCGTTTGATGCGAGGATCGCCAGTGTTGCGGTGGAAGAAGGGGAATATGTGCCCGTGGGCCAGCAATTGTTGGAAGCCGACGGGATTGATGTGTCCGAAATCACCGCCCAGTTCGCGCTTTCCCATTTTGCCAGCCTGATGGCTGGTGAGCGGTCCATGGAAGGATTCGATCCCGGCCGAGCGGGGGAGATTTTGCGGGAGTTTGGCATCGAAGCACGGGTTCGGGCTGTGAATATGGAAGGGGCACCGGTCTGGGAGGCGCGTCTTGACCGGATCAATGACGCGATTGATAGCGGCACCCGGACATTGGGGATCATTGTTGCGGTCGACGAGCCTTATCGAAAAGCCATCGTCGGAAAGCGGCCGCCGCTGGTGAAAAACCTGTTTGTTGAGGTGGAATTGCGTGGCAAGGCAAAGCCGGGCCGAATAGTGATTCCCTACAGCGCGCTTCATCGTTCGGAAAATGGCACGGATATCGTTTATGTGGCGGATGGCGACAACCGCCTGCGCCATCGCGAGGTCAAGCTGGGTACCAGTCAGGGGGATGTGGCGGTTGTTTTGGACGGGTTGCAGGCCGGTGAAGCATTGGTGCTGACCGATTTGATACCAGCGATTGAAGGTATGCTGCTGGAGCCGATGGTGGATCAGGCGGCGGCGGAAAAACTGCGCCAAGCGGCCTCCGGTGAAGGGGAAGTCAAATGATCCGCTTTTTCACCGCCCATCCGACGGCAGCCAATATTTTGATGCTGCTGTTGATGGTAATCGGGATTGTTAGTGCGCCCTCACTGGTGCGCCAGACATTTCCCGATTTTTCCCAAAGTTCGGTTCAGGTGACGGTTGCCTATCCGGGTGCCACAGCCGAAGAGATTGAGGATGCCATCTGCCAGCGTGTCGAGGATGCGGTGGCCAATGTTACCTTTATTGACGAAATCCGCTGCCTCACCCGTGAGGGCAGTGCCGCCGTCACGATCGATATGCAGGAAGAAGGGGATATCGCCACCTTCCTGGCCGAGATCAAAACCGAAGTGGAAGCCATCGACAATTTTCCTGACCTGGCGGAAGACCCGGCGGTTCGGCAGCTCAATAAGACCGACAGCGTGATCCAAATTGCCATCACCGGGCCGATGTCCGCGCCGCATCTCAAGGTCTATGCAGAAGAAATCAAGGACCGGCTGCTACGTCTATCGCTGGTCAGTCTGGTGGAGCTGGATGGTTTTCCGGACCGGCAGTTGCGAATTGAGCCGCGCCAGAGCGCGCTTCGGGAATATGGGCTTACCATTTCATCGATCGCGGATATTGTTGCCAAGCAGAGCCTGGACCTGCCGTCCGGCGCGATTGAAGCGCGTGACAAGGAGGTCCTGTTGCGGTTTGCCGATGAGCGCAAAGGCATTCAGGAACTGGAAAACCTGGTGGTGATCGGCGGCGAGACCGGGGCTGAGGTGACACTGGGCCAGATTGCCCGGGTGACTGACCGTTTTGAGGATGACGAGGATAAGATCCTGTTTAACGGTGAGCGTGCCGCTATTTTGCAGATTACCAAGACCAAGTCGGAAGATGCATTACGCATCAAGGCCGAGATCGAGGCATTCATCAATGAAGTTCAGGCGTCAGCCCCTGAAGGGGTGCATTTCACCCTGACCCGGGATGTGACCAGCATTGTTGAAGACCGGTTAAGTATGCTGACCAAGAATGCGGTTCAGGGGCTTCTGCTGGTGTTCCTGGTGATGTGGGCCTTTTTCAATATCCGCCTGTCGTTCTGGGCGGTGATGGGCCTGCCGATTTCTTTCCTGGGCACGGTTGCCTTGATGGTGGCCATGGGCTTTACGCTCAACATGCTCTCTATGGTGGGGCTATTGATCGCGATTGGGATTATTATGGATGATTCCATCGTGATTGCGGAAAATATCGCGACCCATAGACATCGTGGGAAATCGGCAATTGAGGCGGCGGTGATCGGCACCAAGGAGGTTTTCCCAGGGGTGCTGTCCTCCTTTGCAACCTCGGTCAGCGTGTTCCTGCCACTGGCCTTTATCAGCGGCGATATTGGCAAAGTGCTGCGTGTGGTGCCGATTGTCTTGATCATGACGTTGGCAGTCAGCCTGATCGAGGCCTTTCTGATCCTACCGCATCACATGCTTCATTCCGCCGGTCGCCGGCAGGATAATCGGTTCCGGCGTTGGTTCGATTCCGGTTTTGAACGTATCCGGGAACGGTTTCTGGGCCGGGCGATCGACCGGCTGATCGAATGGCGCTATCTCACAATTGGCATCGTGTTGATGTTGTTCCTGGCCTCGGTGGCCATGCCGGCCAGTGGCTTGCTGCGTTTCAAGGCGTTTCCGGATCTTGACGGTGACATTGTCCAGGCGCGCCTGTTACTGCCGCAGGGAACGCCGCTGACCCAGACCGAAATACAGGTCGACCGGATTTTGAACGCCCTGAAGGAGACTGAGGCGGTCTTTGCTGATCAGATGCCGGAAGGTGAAAGACTGGTGGTGAATACCAATGTCGCCTTCAACAGCAATCCGGACACGAATGAGGTTGGCCCGCATCTGGCGACCGTGACCGTTGATTTGCTGACCGCCGAACGGCGCGGTCTCTCTATCGACGAAATCACCGGTCTGTGGCGTGAAAAAATCGGTATTGTGCCCGATGCAATCGCGCTCAGCGTGGCCGAACCGTCCCTGGGGCCGGCGGGGGCACCGATTGATATCCGCCTTTACGGCAGCGATCTGGCCGAATTGGAAAAAGCATCTTTGGAGCTGATGGCCAAGCTGGAGAGCTACCAGGGTGTTTTTGATCTGAAAAATGACCTGCGACCGGGCAAGCCGGAATTGCTGATCACCCTGAAAGAGGGCGCAACAGAACTTGGCCTGGATGCGGACCGGATTGCCCGACAGATGCGTGCAGCCTTCCAGGGGACGACCGCCAGCGAAATCCAGGTGGGATCGGAAAGTTACGAGATTGATGTCCGGCTGGCCCAGGATGACCAAAATAGCCTGGGTGATCTGGATTATTTCGTCGTGACCGCTCCGGATGGCACCCAGGTGCCGTTTACTTCTATTGCAGATGTAGAACGTGGTCGCGGCTATTCCCAGATCACGCGGATTGATGGGTTGCGTGCGGTGACGGTCAAGGGTGATCTGGATCCCGCCCTGACCAACATGAACCAGATTATGGCGGATTTACGCAGTGGTTTCTTTACCGAAATGCAGCAGAGATACCCGAGTGTGACCTTGGGGTTGGAAGGTGAGGCAGCCGAGCAGGCGGAAACAGCCACATCCATGCTGCGGGGCTTTGGGCTGGGAATCCTTGGGGTTTTCCTGCTGCTGAGTTTCCAGTTCCGAAGTTATTTGGAACCGATTGTGGTCATGCTGGCCATCCCAATGGCCTTCATCGGATCCATCTGGGGCCACGTGATCATGGGGCTGGATTTTTCCATGCCGTCCATGCTGGGATTTGCCTCGCTGGCGGGGATTGTTGTGAATGATTCAATCCTGCTGGTGACATTCATCAAGATGCGGGCCAAAGAAACGACGGATCTGTCTGTCGCGGCGCGCCAGGCCAGCCGAGACCGGTTCCGGGCGGTTTTGCTGACTTCCCTGACCACCATTGCGGGCATGCTGCCCCTGCTGTTCGAAACCAGTTTTCAGGCGCAGGTGCTTGTTCCCCTGGTGACTTCGCTTTCTTTCGGCCTGATGGCATCAACCCTTCTGGTGTTGCTGATCGTGCCGGTGCTCTACACCATTCTTGCCGATTTCGGCCTCACAAACCATGCGATGGATGAAGATGATCAGGGAGAAGAAATGAAAGTCAAAATTGAATAGAATGAATGCTATTCTCTAACTGATTGACCCGGCCCAATGGCGCTCTTAACGTGATGCCCATTGGGCCGGATTCATTTGGGAAAGGGGGGAGTGACATGAGGCAGCCAGCCAGTCCACCCGGCATGATAACCTTAATCGGGTTGACGGCATTATCCGTTCTCACCCTGAACCTGTTTTTGCCCTCGCTTAGCAACATGGCTGCGGATTTTGCCGTTGAATACGGTTTGATGGCGATTGCCATTGCGGGCTATCTGGCCGTCACCGCTTTGATGATGCTGGTAATGGGACCGGTATCCGACCGCTTCGGGCGACGGCCGGTGCTGTTATTCTGTCTATCGGTCTATAGTGCTGCCTCCATCATTTGCGCCATGACCGATGATTTCATGCTCTTCCTGCTGTTCAGGCTATTGCAAGGGGTCATTGCTGCAGGGTGGGTTCTTTCCCTTGCTGTGATCCGGGACATGCTGCCGCCACAAGAGGCTGGAGGCAGAATCGCATACATGACCATGGCGATGGCAATAGCCCCGATGCTGGCCCCGATGGTGGGAGGTTTTTTGGATGAGTTTTTTGGTTGGCGCGCCAGCTTTTATTTATTCTCAGGATTAGGCGTGGTTATTTTCGCCTTGGTCTGGTGGGATCTTGGCGAAACCCATTTGAAACGCTCGAACTCCTTCCTGCAGCAGTTTTCAAGCTATCCCGATCTGTTCCGGTCACGCCGGTATTGGGGGTATTCCCTTTGCATGGCCTGTTGTACCGCAGCTTTCTACGGTTTTCTGGCGGGGGCACCGCTGGTGGCGGTGGATTTGCTGGGGCTGAACCCCGCCGAAGTCGGGATTTATCTGGGGTCGATCACCGGTGGATTTGCCTTTGGCAGCTTTTTATCCGGGCGGTTTTCAAAGCGCTGTGAATTGACAAGCCTGATGATTGCCGGGCGCTTTGTCGCGATTGCGGGCCTGGCGTCCGGGCTGATGATTTTCAGCCTGGGAATGGGCAGCGCGCTGGCTCTGTTCGGGGCGACCTTGTTCATGGGAATCGGCAATGGCATCACCATGCCGAGCTGCAATGCGGGTGTCATGTCGGTCCGGCCGGAACTGGCGGGCAGTGCATCCGGTCTGGCAGGGGCGCTGACCGTGGGCATCGGTGCTTTGCTAACCGCTTTCACAGGCGTGATCGTGACCCATGAAACAGGTGCTTTGGGCCTGTTGGGCATGATGCTGTTCCTGACCCTCTTGGGATTGGTTTCTGCGGTCTATGTCCGTTCGGTCAATCAGCAAGCGGACGAGGCTGCGGCAAGCGCTGATTGATTTCCCCGATTAGATCCGGCCCGAGATCTTCACATCCAGATAAGCGGAAAAATACCCGGCATATCGGTTATGCAGATCCGGACGTTGCCAGTCTTTTCCAGTGATCGTGCCCCGGCAGCGAGCCTTCCCGCAGTTACAGGGCATTTCATAATCGTCATCATCGGTCATGGCATAATCGATGGAGATTTCCTCGCCTGGTGCGATATCGCGCATGGCAACCACCACAATCTGGCCCATGATCCCGCAATTGGGATCACAGCTGTGATTGAGATACATCATGCAGTCTTCGCGTTCGGTTGTGGACATGGGGCCGATGAAAAGATCATCGGCGATCTGGAACTCGGTCGGCCCCAGCAGTTTCTCCAGCCGTTTTAATGTGTCCCGCCCAAATATATGCCCGCCTTTGACCAACAGGACTTCACCTTCTTCAATAGGTTCTAAAGCAAACTGGCCGAACCCGTGCTTGGAGCTCTCCCGTCTTTTTATCTTGTCCGAAAACCAGGATTTTGGATGGGGCATTTGAAGGGCTCTCGCTGATGGGGCGGAAATAAGGAAGGCCGATCAGTAACCTGTATTGATCGGCCTGCCATTGAGATGAGTCAAATCAGGCGGGCTGTTGACCCGTATGCCGGTTCAGTTTCAGCCAGACGATGGCAACCGTCACAATCAGCAGGGGAAGGGCGACGCTCAAATTGACCGAGGTCCATCCCACCAGGCTTTGCAACAGGCCGGCGGACAGGCTGGTCAGGATCATGGTGCCAAAGACCAGGAAATCGTTGAAGCCCTGAACCTTATGCTGTTCTTCAGGGTGATAACAATTGGTCAGCAGGGTGGTGCCGCCGATGAACATGAAGTTCCAGCCAAGCCCCAGCAGAATGAGGGCGCTCAGGAAATGGCCCATTTCGATCCCTGAAAGATTGATCGCAAGGGTCAGGAACATGCAAAAGACACCAACGGAAATAATCGTGATATTGCCAAATTTCCGGATCAGGTGGCCGGTGAAAAAGCTGGGTGCGAACATGCCGAGCGCATGCCATTGGATAACAAAGCTGGAATCATTGGGCAGGAAGCCGCAGGCCTGCATGGCCAGCGGAGTTGCGGTCATGACCAGGTTCATGGCCCCATAACCGATCATGGCGGACAGAACCGCGATGATGAACAGGGGCTGGCGGGCAATCTCAAGCATGCTCCGGCCCTCTGGCTGCTCAGCCGTTTTTTTCGGTTTCGGCGGGAAAGTCTGGAACTGAATGATCACGATGGTGATCGCGCATAAAACGGCAATGGCCAGATAACAACCGGCAAACGAGGCCGGTGCCAACAGTTGATAGGTATGTTTCGAAAGCTCGGGCCCCAGAATAGCGGCGACTACACCACCCGCCATCACATAGGAGATGGCCCGGCTGCGAAAGGCAGGGGTGGAAACATCCGCCGCTGCAAAGCGCATGTAATTCCAGAAGGCTGCATGGACACCGATCAGAAGACCGCTGGCGCTGAACAGGATAAAATCCTGTTCAATGATCGTATAGCAAGACAGCAGGCCGCCGGCCATTCCGAAACACTGGCCGATGGTAAAACCCCAGCGGCGGCCGATTCGTTTCATCAATAAATTGGCCGGGATGGTGGAGAGCATCATGCCGACAAATTGCATGGTGAGTGGCAAGGTCCACCAAATGCCATCCGGATCCAGGGTTTTGCCGGCAAGAGCGGCGATGGCAACGATCAGGACATTGCCGGTCATGGAAAGCGCTAGGCTGCCGGTCAGCAGGGCGACATTCTTTTTCATGCCTGGCATGGTCTCACCGGGATTGGTGCTGCCAAGTATGGATCCTGATGTCTGATTGGTACTGGTCACGGCTTGTCTTCCCCCCTTCGCTCACATGGATGGTTCAACATCCAATTAATGTGATTTGAGCAATGGGGGAAGGTAGGCCTTTTGTCAATGCGGCATGATGATTAATCAGCGCCGGTCAGCGTTTTAGGCTACTTTGATATCGGCAATGAATTTTTCCACATCCTCGCGCAACCTGTCGGTCTGAAGCGCCATCTCTCCTGCGGATTCCTTGACTTTGTGCGAGGCATCACCGGTATCACTGGCGGCGCTGGAGACATCACGGATGTTATCGGTGACTTCCTGTGTGCCGCGGGATGCCTCTTCAATATTGCGGGCAATTTCCTTCGTTGCGGCCATCTGTTCTTCAACCGCTGCGGCGATGCCGCTGGATATTTGGTCAATCTCATCAATCACTTTGCTGATGGTATCGATGGCGGTAACGGCATCCTTGGTTTCGGTCTGGATATTGGAGATCTGCAATCCGATTTCTTCGGTCGCCTTGGCTGTCTGCTGGGCCAGGCTTTTTACCTCTGATGCCACGACCGCAAAGCCCTTGCCCGCTTCGCCAGCGCGCGCCGCCTCGATAGTGGCATTAAGCGCAAGCAGGTTGGTTTGGTCGGCAATTTCCGTGATCATGGCCAGGACATCGCCGATTTTCCGCGATGCCTCTTCCAATTCCCGCATGCGGATCGTTGTGTCGCGGGCCTGGCTCACGGCATTACCCGCAACCTGGGACGCTTTGGAAACCTGGCTGCTGATCTCGCCGATAGAGGAGGATAACTCCTCGGTCGCGGCGGCCACGGTCTGCACATTGCTGGAGGTGCGGTTGGAAATGCTGGAGACATTCTCCGCCTTTTCATCCGCCTCATTGGCGGTGTTGGACATGGTCACCGCCGTTTCGTTCATCTCTTCCACCTGGGAACGCACTGTTTTCAGGGTGACGCTGATTGCCTCATCAAAATCGTGGGTTAGCTTCTCAACCATACGGACGCGCTCTTCCCGGGCCTCCTGAGCCCGTTTCTGTTCTGCGGCCATCTGGTCGGATTCGATCAGCTTGTCTTGGAAATATCGCAATGCCTGCGCCATCATGCCAATTTCGTTTTTGCGCTCGGTATCGGAGATTTCCACATTTCGGCTGCCGCCAGCCAGATCCGACATGGCACTGCTCATCCTGTTGATCGGCAGAGTGATCTGACGGCCGATAAACAGCGCCAGGCCAAATGCCAGGGCGGATATGATGATAATGGTTGCGATCATCAGAATGCTGGCAAGGTTTTTGGCCGCTGCAATGCTGACCCGGGTGTCCATCAGCTGGTTCAACATGATGGTGTTTAATTCTTCGGTCAGGGGTTCTGTTTCGGCAAAGATAGCGCTCAAAACCGAAATATCCTCAACAAGGTTCAATCGGGCAACGGCAAGCGCTTTGAAATCTCTGTGATAAGCCGCCATCAAGGACAGGATTTCGGTTTGAGCCCCTTGCGCAATGCCGGATCCGGCCAGCGCGGTTTCAAACTCAGCGCGGCGGTCCGTCATGCGACCAACATATTTTTCATCCAGGCGGATGATGAAGTCTTTTTCATGCCGACGCATCATCAGCATTAAAACCATCAGTTCCGGATTGTTTTCCGCTTTCAGCTTTTCCTCAACGCCGTGAACCGCCGAACGCAGGCTGCCACGCAACCCTTCTTTCTCAGTCAGGCCGATCGCGAGCCAGGATTGTGAAACCTTATCAAATTGTGTGACATAGGCTGAGAATTTCCCCTGCAACTGGTCGATGATGCCACCAATGTCGTCGTTGGCATGAAACGCCCGCAATTCGGATAGGTCGGTGCGGATGCTGGCAACGGTCTGGGCATGCTGGTCCAGGTATTTGCTATCCAGTCGGATCAAAAAATCCTTTTCCCGGCGCCGGGCGTTTAAAAACCCATATCGAGCAGACTGGTTTAATTCCTGCTGCTTGGTCACGGATTGCAGCTTCTCCTCAAGACTGGAGATATGAGCCTGATTGGCAAAATAAATCAGGCAAATGAGGATAAAGCCGATCAGGGCGGTTATGCTGATCAGCAGGATTTGAGATTTGATGCGTAGGTTTCTCATAGCAATATACCTGGCAGGCACATCGGCCTGCTCGCTGATGATGAGTGAATTTCTACAATCCAATATTGCTTTCCATTCCTTAAATAAGCCTTAAATAGATGGGGTTGCTAATAATTCGGGCCTAAACCATTGATGTTGCGTCGCGAAAACGTGTTGTTGCGGTGCGGGATGGGAATCGGCTATGATGGGACACCGGATCACAGAAATCCTTCAAAACAGATCATGAGAGGGCGCGGTGCTCTATAGCCTTTATGATGCCAAGACCCAGGCCTTATCGCCATTTCGGTTGTTGGCGGAAACCACACGAATGTCTTTCACAAACCCATGGAATCCTTGGGCTTATACCCCTTGGGGGCGTGCGATGGCGGCCGGGTCGGATGTTTTGGAAAGTGTGATGCGGGAGCGAACCAAACCCGCTTGGGGCATTGATTTCACCGTCGTAGATGACGAGGAATATCCGGTCGAGCGCCATGTTGTACGCAGCCGGCCGTTTTGCGAATTAATCCATTTCAAACGCATTGGGGCGGAAAAGCGGAATGATCCCAAGATCCTGCTGGTGGCCCCCATGTCCGGCCATTTTGCCACGTTGCTGCGCGGTACGGTCCAGGCGCTGATCCAAGACCATGAGGTTTATGTCACCGATTGGATTGATGCGGCTCTGGTGCCGGTTGAGGATGGGCATTTCAGTCTGGATGATTACATAGATTATCTGCTTGATTTCATGAGGTTCCTTGCGCCGGACCTGAATGTCATGGCGGTTTGCCAGCCGGCCCCGGTTACCCTGGCGGCGGTCAGCCTCCTGGCCCAGCATGATGATCCGGCGCAGCCGAGCACCATGACCCTGATGGGCGGGCCGATTGACCCCGCAGCGGAAGCGACCGTTGTGACCCAATTGGCTGAAAACCGCACCATGAGCTGGTTTGAACAGCATTGTGTTCACTTGGTGCCGGGCCGGTTCCCCGGGGCCAATCGCCGCGTTTACCCGGGTTTCCTGCAATTGCGAGCGTTCTTGTCAATGAATCCGGCACGCCATACCAGCGCCCATATGAAGATGTTCAATCATCTCATTGAGGGGGATGGTGAATCCGCGGCGGCCCATCGCAAGTTTTATGACGAATATCTGGCGGTGATGGATACGCCTGCTGAATTTTACCTGGATACTATCCGCGAGATCTTCAAGGAACGCACTTTGCCGCGCGGGTTGTTTAAATGGCGTGGAGAGACGGTTGACCCGTCCGCGATCACGAAAACCGCTTTGCTCACCGTGGAAGGGGCACTTGATGATATCTCCGCGCCGGGCCAAACTTATGCCGCGCACGATATGTGTACCGGCCTTCCCAAGGCAAAGCATAAGAATATTGTGCAGGAAAATGTCGGTCATTACGGCATTTTCAATGGGCGCCGCTGGCGTGAGCAGATCAAGCCGCAAATCGGAGAATTTATCCGGAAACATCGTGCAGCCTGACCCGATTGCTGTATGCTTGACAGGCAACCGGAGAGAAATCTAATTATCCGGCCTGATAATCTCATGAAGCATGAACAGTGGCGAGCCAAGTAATTGTCGGTCTAAATGTGGTCGTGGTGACCCTGGAGGAGAACGAGCCCCGGGTCATGATCGTGCGCCAATTTGCCGATATTGCGTCTGAGCCTGACTACGGCCTGCCATTTGGACCGCTGGATGTTGAAAAACACCGGACCCTGGAAGAGGGGCTTCGCACTTGGGTGCATGACCTGACCCAGCATCCGCTGGGCTATGTGGAACAGCTTTATACCTTTGGCGATCGGGATCGTTACAAAACCTCTTTTACCGAGGGTGGACGTGTGCTTTCGGTCGGATATCTGGCGCTAAGTCGGCCGCTGGGCAATTGTAGCGAGAAAATCCGTTTTCCCACCTGGTATGACTATCTGCCTTGGGAAGACTGGCGCGAAGGGGAACCTGCAATCCTGGAGGAGCGAATCTATCCGGCTCTGCGTGCCTGGGTGGCCTCAGCCGAAACACGGGCGCTTCGTGACAAGCGTGAAGCGCGTATCCTTTCGGTTTATGGCTTGGATGGCGGCGTTTGGGATAATGACCGGGTCCTGGATCGCTATGAAATCCTGTATGAAGCCAATTTGGTGGCAGAAGCTTATCGGGATGCGGGTATGGCGCGTGACATTCCCGATCATGTGCGTCGGATGGGGGCAAGCATGGTCCATGACCATCGCCGGATCCTGGCCACGGCCATTGGCCGGTTACGCGGTAAGATTAAATTCAGGCCGGTGGTATTCGAGCTGCTGGAAGAGGAATTTACCCTCTACCAGTTACAGCTTTGTGTGGAGGCGCTCTCCGGCAAGGGGCTGCACAAGCAGAATTTCCGGCGTTTGATTGAGGCGCAAGGCCTGGTGGAGGAAACCGGGGGCATGTTTCAGGAAGGGCGGGGCCGGCCCGCGAAACTGTTCCGTTTCCGAGCGGATGTACAGCGCGAACGGGTACGGCCGGGCGTGAAACTGTCGCTTTAGACCGCGTGGAATTTGCAAATTTTCCAGGGCATGTTTTAATCTTTTTCAAATGCTTGGCAGCAAAGAAAAGGAAATTGGATCTTGGTGGCCATTGCAACAACGCTGGCGTCTGACTGGTACAGGGGATTCCAAGAATTCCTGGGGAACGAGCCGGAATTTGCCCCTCTCCGTTCAGTCTTCCGACTCACACCTGAACAAATGGCGGATTACGATACCAGTGTGGAGTTCAACTATAACGCCATCGGTGTGATTCACGGTGTCTTGAATGACGAGTTGAATATCATGCTATCCCGGGCATTCCGGCAATATGTGGATCGAATTGCGCCGTGTGAGGCCCGTCTTGAGCGGGATTGGCGCGAAAAATTGCAGGTGCTTGACCAGTTGGGACATTGTCCGATGCCCCCTGTGGCCTCATCTGTGATCCGGCGGCTGAATGATCATTTCGAAAAGAAGGCTCTTCACGTGATGCAGTCGGATGAAATCTGGCATCCGGTATCGAATGAAGAGGCCCTCCGTCACAATGTGGCGCGTTATGAGCGCGCGGATATCCTGGCCTGTCCCGACGTGCTCGAGATCGCTACAAGGCCGGAAACCATTGCCCTGATCCAGGCGCATCTCGGTGTGTTGCCCACCTTGATTAACCTGTCCTGCTGGCGTTCCCATGCGGGCTTGCCGGCACCGAAACGCGCCCAGTTTTTTCACTTTGACCTGGATGACTACCGTTTTTGTAAGCTTTTTGTCTATCTGAGTGATGCCGGAGAGGGGGCGGGGCCTCATGTTTATGTGGAAGGGAGCCATCGTGCTGCCCTGGTCCGAAACGCTCGAGATCATTGGCCGGAGGGGCCAAAGGATTTCATGGACTGGTATCTGAAATCCGTGCGGAAGACGGATGAGGATGTGGAAAAGGCCTTTGGAAATGCGGGGGTTCGTCTGACAGGCAAGGCCGGGGACAGTTTTATTACGAATACTGCTGGCATCCATAAGGGCGAGATGCCCGTTGATCAGGATCGGTTTCTGTTGCAGATGGAGTTTGCGGCAACTCCGATGCTGACGGAATTGATCGATCCGGTGCCGCTGGCCGACCTTGGCTATCCCGAAGGTCTGGCGGGTCGGTTGAACGATCCGGTGACGGCCTATGTGGCCCGGCTATTCGTCACGGCCTGATCTCTCAATAGCCTTCAATTGATCTCAACCCCTTTGCGGCGCATCGCCTCACATCGCGCTTTTTCTTGACTTTATTTATACTCGTTGTATGAATATATACGTCAAATAATACTCCATACGAGTATTAAAATGGGTTCAAGAAGGAGTATTCTGATGGCTCAGGCACAACAAGTTATTCAGAATAATGAATTTTCCGGTGCGGATATTGTTCTGCCCATGACCGAGGAGGTTCGCGCGCGGACACAACCGGTCTATCAGAAGTTGAAAAGCCAGATCTCCGAAATGGAATGGACCTATTTTGCCCCGCTGATCGATGAGATCAACCGTCTCAAGAAAGAGAAAAACGCCGTCATTCTGGCCCATAACTATCAGACGCCGGAAATTTTCCATGGGGTTGCCGACATTGTGGGTGATTCCTTGAAACTGGCGAAAGATGCGCTGGAGGTGGAAGCGGATGTGATTGTGTTGTGCGGTGTTCATTTTATGGCGGAAACCGCCAAAATCCTGAACCCGGCGAAGACGGTATTGATCCCCGACCCGACCGCGGGCTGTTCGCTGGCGGAATCAATCACCGCTGAGGGGCTGCGCTCGCTGAAGGCGCAATATCCCGGTGTGCCGGTGGTGACCTATGTAAACACCACGGCTGAGGTAAAGGCGGAAACCGATATCTGCTGCACATCCGGTAACGCGGTGGAAGTGATCGAAAGTCTGGGTGTCGACCGGGTGATCATGGCACCGGATAAATATCTGGCTCAGAATATCGCCAAGCAAACCGGGGTCGAAGTGATCACCTGGGATGGGCGCTGTGAGGTGCATGAATTATTCACGCCCGAACAAATCCAGGATTTCCGGGACCAGAATGAAGGGGTGGTGGTGATAGCCCATCCGGAATGCACCCCAGAAGTGGTCGAAGCTTCGGATTTTGCCGGATCAACCGCCCAGATGGTGGATTTCGTGGCGACCAAGAAACCGGAAAAGGTCTTTATGGTGACTGAATGCTCCATGAGCGACAATGTCTCCGCAGAGCATCCGGACGTGGAATTCGTCAAACCCTGCACCGTCTGTCCGCATATGAAGAAGATCAATCTATCCAAGATTATCCATTGCCTGCGGGATTTGAGCAATGAAGTGACCGTTGCGCCTGAGGTGGCGGAGAAAGCACGGGCATCCATCACCCGGATGCTGGCGGTCAAATAACCGAAAGGGAGGGCCGGCCATGAAGCTTGCCCGGATCAATGAATATCAATGCGGGCCAGTGGTGATCGGCACCGGAGCGGCGGGTCTGCTCACGGCTTTGTCCCTGGCGCCGATGCCGGTTGTCCTTGTCGGAACCGGGGCAAAAGGCTCCAGTGACCTGGCGCAAGGTGGGATTGCAGCGGCGGTCGCGCCGGAGGATGATGCGGCATTGCACGCAGCCGATACCCTGAGCGCGTCTTCCGGTCTGTGTGATCCGGAAACGGTCGATCTGGTGACTGGCGAGGGGGCTTTGCGCATCGCCTTGCTAGAGCGGTTCGGCATGCCGTTTGACCGGGGACAGGATGGGACAATCCTATGTGGTCGGGAAGCTGCCCATCAGGTGAACCGTGTGGTGCATGCCCATGGTGACGGCACCGGGGCGGCGCTGACCAAAACCCTGTGGGCGCAGGTTCATAAGGCAGATCATATCCAGATTCTGAGCCCGGCTGTTGCAGAGGTGCTGATTTTGGAGCAGGGGCATGTCTGTGGGGTGGAACTGGCCAGCAGGACCGGGAAAATCCGCCTGAAATCGGAGGCTGTTATCCTGGCGACGGGCGGGCTTGGTCAGTTGTTCAGCCGGACCACAAATCCTGATGGGGTTTGTGGTCTTGGCTTGGGGCTGGCGCTCCGGGCCGGGGCCGAACTGGTGGATATGGAATTTGTCCAATTTCATCCGACCGCGATCGATATCCCCGGCAAATCACCCAATCCCCTGGCTACAGAAACCCTGCGCGGTGAAGGCGCAGTCCTGCTGGATCACCGGGGACAGCGTTTCATGAAACAAATCCATGCGGATGCCGAACTGGCGCCGCGTGATGTGGTGGCCCGCGCGGTATACCGGGCGGTGAAAGAGGGGGGGGCCTGGCTGGATGCCAGAGCCAGTGTCGGGGACGTATTCCCCGATCATTTCCCAACCGTCCATCGGTTATGTCTGGAAAATGGCCTTGATCCAGTGACAGCGCCCATACCGGTGGCTCCAGCAGCCCATTATCATATGGGCGGAATTGCCACTGATCGTCGGGGCCGGTCTTCCCAGACCGGGCTTTGGGCCTGCGGTGAAGTGGCCTCCACGGGGCTTCACGGGGCAAATCGGCTGGCCAGCAATTCCCTTTTGGAGGCCTTGGTCTTTGCGCCGCTTGTTGCGGCGGATGTAAAGGCGTTGGGCATGAAGCCGCGTTCAATGCTGCCACAGAGCCTGATTGATCGGGTGGCGAGTGAGGGGGCAATCACCGTTTCCGTTCCGGCCTGGCTGCGCCAGGCAATGTATGATGGGGTTGGCGTGGTGCGTGAGGAAGAGGGTATGCAGGCGCTGCATGCACAACTGGTCGACTGGCGACCTGATGAAGCTTCAGAGAGGAATCTCCGCGCGGCGGCTCTTGCCGTGGTGACGGGCGCGATTGGCCGGCAGGAAAGCAGAGGCGGTCATTTCCGCAGTGAATATCCGCTGACTTTGGGCCGGTTTAACCATCGCTGCTATTTGAACAGGCAAACCATTCCTGGCCTCGCAGAGGATGATACCGCTTATGAATCCAAGGATGTTTCCCATGTATGAGATGAATGAGATCTTGGCCAGAGACCTGATCGAGCGGGCTTATCGCGAAGATCTGGGCGATGCCGGGGATATTACGACCCTGGCGACCATTCCGGCTGATGCAGTGGTGACCGCACGTTTGAATGCCAGGGCTGAGGGGGTCGCCTGTGGCGTCGCGCTGGCGGCGGATTGTTTTGCTTTTGTCGATAGAGGGCTGGATATCGCACTCTTTAAAAAAGATGGTGACCGGATTGCGCCCAAGGATTGCCTGATGGAAATCCGCGGCAGTGCGCGATCGATCCTGACGGCGGAGCGGGTCGCGTTGAATTTTTCCGGACGGTTGTCGGGCATTGCCACTCTCACCGCAGACTATGTGGCACAGGTCGCCCATACGACGGCCAAAATCTGCTGCACGCGCAAAACCACCCCGGGTTTACGGGCGCTGGAGAAATTTGCGGTTAAATGCGGCGGGGGGATGAACCATCGGTTCGGCCTCTATGACGCGGTGATGATCAAGGACAATCATATCGCGGCCTGTGGCGGCATCGGTGCGGCCATCGACCGGGCCCGCGAACAGATCGGTCATATGGTCAAGATTGAGGTAGAGATTGATCGCCTTGCGGACTTGGAGGAGGCTTTGGCCCATCATCCCGACATCATCATGCTGGACAATATGGGTAATGATGACTTGCGCGAAGGCATTGCGATCATTGCCGGGCGTGCGAAGGTTGAGGCTTCCGGTTCTGTGTCCCTGGACCGGGTGGCTTCGATTGCGGAGACCGGTGTGGATCTGATCTCGGTTGGGCGATTGACGCATAGTGCGCCAAACTTTGACCTGGGGCTGGATTTCTAACGGTAGCGGTCGTGGATTGTTTGCACGGTGCCATCCTTCAGCATGCCTTTCAGGCTGCTGTTGAACCCAGCCAACAGCCGTTCATAACCGGGCCAGCGATTGCTGAAGCATAAATGGAACAGGGTTTGTTCCCTGTCCTCCAGCCGGTCGTAGCGCAGTTGATCCGAAAGGCCTAGCTGCTTGGCCAGGTAAGCGGCATTTTCAAGGGCGGTGTAAAAAGCGTCAGCCCGGTCGATGGTGAGATGTTTCAGGGCCTGGTCATCGGCCGTTAGGACCGAATGAGGGATCCCCAGATTGGTCAATTCCTGCTCATAGCTGTAGCCGCGCAGCCCGACCACCCGCAGTTCCCGGATGCTATCGAGCGTGTTAAAGGGGCCGCCCGGTTGGTCCTTGCGCAGGGCTATGACAGGTGTCAGCTGGCTGATCGGGATTGATAGAACAGAAAAATGTGCTCTGCCAATCGAATAGGTGCAGGAGAAGAAAGCGGGAATAGATCCTGCCTCTGCCAATACCACGACCCGTTTCCAGGGAGTGTAGCGAATGTCGGTTTTAATCTGCATGCGCCGGAAGGCTTCAGCAACGACCTCGACATCAAAACCCGGCCGGCCATCAGTGGCATTTTCAATCTCAAAAGGCGGGTAGTGGGTTGTATGAATCTCAATTGCGTCTGCATACGGCTTGCCGGGCCCGAACAGCAGGCAAATAAATGTCAGGCAGACCATTGTTTCTTTAATCAGTCGCATGTCGGCCATGATAGTTGGAATTCGGTTAAGAAATCATTTCGTGTCTAAGCAGTTACAAACAAAAAAAAGCCGCTCCGGAGAGCGGCTTTTCTTTATCGATTTGGTTGTGCGTCAGGCGTCCTGAAGCTCGATGCCCTTATCGGCGAAGGCCTGGGCCAGTTCACCTGTCTCAAACATCTCGCGGACAATGTCACAGCCGCCGACAAATTCGGATTTGATATAGAGCTGCGGAATGGTCGGCCAATTGGAAAATTCCTTGATGCCTTCGCGGATTTCCATATCTTCCAGCACGTTGATGCCTTTGAACGGAACGCCCATGTGATTGAGCACCTGGACAACAGCCGCAGAGAAACCGCATTGCGGGAATACGGGAGTGCCTTTCATGAACAGCACCACGTCATTGCCGCCGATTTCCTGATTGATCCGTTCAAATACCGGATTGTCACTCATCTCTTCTAACCTTCATTTCTGGCGCCCCTGTAAGGGGCACTCATGTGTCATTTCGCTTATGCGTCTTCCAAAACAGCGGTTTGCAGGGCAAGGGCGTGCAACTCATTGCCCATACGGCCCTGCAGTGCCTGATAGACCATCTGATGCTGCTGAACGCGGGATTTGCCCTTGAATGCGGCCGATTTCACATAAGCCGCATAATGATCCCCGTCACCACGCAGGTCATTAATTTTTACCTCCGCATCGGGAAGGGCTTCCTTGATGAAGCGTTCAATATCCGCCTGGTTCATCGCCATGGTCTTTGTCTCTCCTTACGCTTCCTGCGCCATATAGTTGGGCAGCCAGCCCTCATGGGCGTCCACCAGCTCCGCCAGGGATATGGCGTCGCCATCGCCCAGCGTCAAGGCATCACCACCGGTCTTGCCGACAATTGTGGCCGGAACACCACTGGCGGCTGCTTTTTCCAGGATCTTATCGGCATTCGCCGTGCTCAGCAAATAGCGTCCCTGATCCTCAGCAAACAATGCCACATGGTTGCCAAGGCCGCTGTCGGTTAGCGACAAGGTCGCGCCCAGTTTTCCGGCCATGGCCATATCGGTCACGGCACAGGCAAGGCCGCCGTCAGAAAGGTCATGACAGGCGGAAACCAGTCCGGCATCGATCAGGTCGCGGATGAAATCGCCATTACGGCGTTCCACGGCCAGATCAACCACAGGCGGGGTGCCTTCCTCGCGGCCCTCAATCTCACGCAGATAGAGGGTTGAACCCATATGGCCTTTGGTCTCGCCGATCAGGACCAGTTCCTCATCCGCGTTTTTCAGGGCCATATTCATGGATTTCGCCACATCGGCAATGACACCGATCCCACCGATCACCGGGGTCGGCAGGATGCCTTCGCCTTTGGTCTCGTTATAGAGGGACACGTTGCCGGACACGACCGGGAAATCAAGCGCGATACAGGCTTCGCTCATGCCTTTGATAGCGCCGACAAACTGACCCATGATGTTGGGGCGTTCCGGGTTGCCGAAATTCATGTTGTTGGTGATCGCCAGCGGCTTGGCACCGGTGGCGGTGATGTTGCGCCAGCATTCGGCCACTGCCTGTTTGCCGCCCTCGATCGGATCTGCCTTCACATAGACCGGGTTGCAGTCTGAGGAAGTGGCAATCCCCTTGGTCTTGCCCGGAATTCGGACAACGGCGGCGTCTCCGCCGGGGCTCTGGATGGTTTCCCCCATGACCAGATGGTCATATTGTTCCCAGATCCAGCGTTTGGACGCCATGTTGGGCGAGCCGATCATCTGTTTTAGGGCGCCGGTAAGGCTGGATGGCGCTGCAACGGAAGCAGCGTCGATCTCAACCGCTTTCGGGGTCGGTTCCCAGGGGCGCTCATACATCGGGCTGGCATCCACCAGTGGGGGTACCGGAATGTCACCGACCACTTCGCCGTCCCATTTGAGGACCAGATGACGGGTGTCGGTGACGGTGCCGATCACCGCAAAATCCAGCTCCCATTTTTCGAAGATCTTGCGTGCTTCTTCCTCGCGGCCCGGTTTTAGGACCATCAACATGCGTTCCTGGGACTCGGACAGCATCAGCTCGTAAGGGGTCATGCCCTCTTCGCGCATAGGCACTTTGTCCAGCCACAGCTCGATGCCAACCTCGCCCTTATCCGCCATTTCAACGGAGGAGGAGGTGAGGCCCGCGGCCCCCATATCCTGGATCGAGATGATCGAATCGCCGGCCATCAGTTCCAGGCAGGCTTCCAGCAGCAATTTCTCCGCAAACGGGTCGCCAACCTGGACGGTTGGGCGCTTCTCATCGGAATTATCGTCAAACTCAGCGGATGCCATGGTCGCGCCATGGATACCGTCGCGACCGGTTTTGGAACCGACATAGACGACAGGGTTTCCGATACCGCTGGCCTTGGAATAGAAAATCTTATCCGCATTGGCCAGGCCGATGGTCATGGCATTGACCAGGATATTGCCGTTATAGCTGGGGTGGAAAGTGGTTTCACCGCCAACGGTCGGCACACCCATGCAGTTGCCATAGCCACCGATACCCGCAACAACGCCACTTACCAGATGGCGGGTTTTGGGATGATCGGGCGACCCAAAGCGCAGCGCGTTCAGGTTGGCGATGGGGCGCGCGCCCATGGTAAAGACATCGCGCATGATACCGCCAACACCAGTGGCCGCGCCCTGATAGGGTTCGATATAGCTGGGGTGGTTATGGCTTTCCATTTTGAAGATGGCGGCCTGACCGTCACCAATATCAACCACGCCGGCATTCTCGCCGGGGCCGCAAATGACCTGGGGGCCTTCGGTCGGCAGGGTTTTCAGCCAAAAACGGCTGGACTTATAAGAACAGTGCTCGGACCACATGACGGAGAAGATACCCAACTCCGTATAGGTCGGCATGCGGCCCATGATATTCATGAGCACTTCGCGCTCTTCCTCGGTGATGCCATGTTCGGCGATCAGTTCCGGAGTGATCTCGATTGCGTTGAAATCGTTGCTCATGACAGCGCCTCTACCATGCTGGAGAACAGACCACGGCCGTCAATGCCGCCATGCAGCGGATCGATGGCATTTTCGGGATGCGGCATCATGCCCAGCACGTTGCCTTTTTCATTCAGGATACCCGCGATATTGCGTTGGGACCCATTGAGGTTGGTCTCAGGCGCTACCACACCGTCATCGTCGCAATAGCGGAGCGCCACGCGGCCTTCGCCTTCCAGGCGGTCCAGGGTCTCGCTGTCGGCAAAATAGTTGCCGTCATGATGGGCGACCGGATATTTCACCACCTGGCCTGCGTCGTATTTCGACGTGAAGCGGGTTTCCGCATTCTCAATTTTCAGGGCCGCGCGTTTGCAGATGAATTTGAGATGTGCGTTGCGCATCAAAGCACCCGGCAGGAGATGGGTTTCGGTCAGGATCTGGAAGCCATTGCAGACCCCGATGATGGAAACACCGGCTTTGGCCTGGTCGGCAACCGCACGCATGACCGGGGACTTGCCGGCCATTGCGCCGGAGCGCAGATAATCACCATAGGAGAAACCGCCAGGGATCATGATCAGATCGACCTTCGGCAGTTCGGTTTCGCCATGCCAGACCAGTTGTGGTTTGGAGCCGCTGGCCTGTTCCAGGGCGGCGATGGCATCATTTTCCCGGTTGGTGCCGGGAAACAAAATGACAGCGGATTTCATAATTTACCCGTCCTTTAAACGAAAAACGCCCGCAAGCGCGGGCATATTCATCAACCGATCAGTTCGATCGCGTAGTTTTCGATGACCGTATTGGCCAAAAGTTTCTCGCACATGGCCTCAATCTGGCTCTTGGCTTTCGCTTCGTCGGACTCAGCGATGTCCAGTTCGATCATTTTGCCCTGACGCACTTCATTGACGCCGCCAAAGTCCAGCGCGCCCAGCGCATGTTCGATGGCTTTCCCCTGGGGGTCGAGCACACCATTCTTCAGCGTAATGTAAACCTTGGCTTTCACGTCTTGTCCTCCGGTTACGGTCTTGAACTTAATTGTTGCAACAAAGCTCTTTTTCTAGAGCGATAATTCCTTTACCCCGCCTTCAGGCAAAACACCGAGACGGCGGGCGACTTCCTGATAGGCCTCTTCCATGCCGCCCAGATCCTGACGGAACCGGTCGAGATCCAGTTTGCGGCCATCCTTGATATCCCACAGACGGCAGCTGTCGGGGCTGATTTCATCAATCAGAACGATCCGCATCTCGCCGTTCTCGTCATAGATGCGGCCAAATTCCAGGTTGAGATCCACCAGTTTGATGCCGATACCGCGGAACAGGCCACCCAGATAGTCATTGATGCGCAGCGCCATGGCCAGGAAATCGTCAATATCCTGCGGACTGGCCCAGCCAAAGGCGGTGATATGCTCTTCCGAAATCACCGGACAGCCCAGCTCTTCGGATTTATAGCAATATTCAACAATCGATCGCGGCAGCAAAGTGCCTTCGGGAATGCCCAGCCGGCTCACCAGGGAGCCTGCGGAAATGTTGCGCACAATCACACGAACGGGAATGGTCTCCACCTGGCGCACCAGCTGCTCGCGCATGTTAATGCGGCGGATCAGATGGGTTGGGATGCCGATCTCGTGCAGCAGTCCCATCAGATGTTCTGAAATCAGATTATTGAGAACACCCTTGCCGTTGATGGTGCCGGTTTTTTCAGGCGTGCGACAGGCGGCATCATCCTTGAAATACTGGATAAGGGTTTCAGGCTCGGGCCCGGCAAAAAGATCTTTTGCCTTGCCTTCGTATATTTTCGAGCGTCTGGCCATTCCGCGATTGTCTCTGAGCAAGCTGGATGTCACGGCATTATGCCGTCATTCCAGGAAATTTCAGGCGTGCTATAACAGGCTTGGGCGGCAGAAACAATCCAATGGCGGTGCAAATTTTCACTGTCCGCACGGTCCTGATCGCTGCCGGAAAAAGAAACCCCCTGGGGTAAAACCGCCAGGGGGTTTGCTGTTTTTAATGATCTCAGCGGGTTAGCTGCCGAGAACCCGGCTCCACCAGCCTTTGCGCTTCGGCCCGGACGGGGCCTCTTCCTTGGCTGGTTCCGGTGTGGATGCGGCAGGCTGTGCGGCAACCGGTGCCGGTTGAGCCGCAGGCGCCGGGGCCGGAGAGGCCTGGCTTTCGGTCGCGGTCGGTGTTTGTGCCGCCGGAGCGGTTTCTGCCGGTGCTTCCTTGGCTTCAGGTGCCTTGGCTGCGGCTTTCTTGGCCCGTGCTTTTTTGGCAGTTGCCTTTTTCGCCGTGGTTTTCTTGGCGCTGGCTTTCTTGGCCCGTGCTTTTTTCGCCCGGGTTTTCTTCGCAGGCTTTGCCTCGGCTTCTGCCGGAGCGGCCGCATCCGACTCGGATGCGGTTGCTTCGACAGCTGCAGCCTCTATAGAAGAAGCTTCCGAGCCATCGGCTGTCTCTGCTGCTGCAGGGCTTTCCTCTGGCACAGCAGGCTTCCGGCTGCGGCGGCTCCGGCGCTGCGGCTTGGCCTCTGCTGTTGCGTCATTGGCGGCTTCCGATGTCGCGGCGGCTTCCGGTGCGGCATCCGCTGCATGCTCGGTGGAGCCGGCGGTTTCGACCGTTTCCTGCGCCTGGTTCTCGGCGTTATCCTTGCCACGACCACGACGGCGGCGCGGACGCTTGGATTTTCCTTCTTCCTCGTTGGTAGCGGCAGCAGCGGGCTGATCGTTATTCTCAGCCGGCTGAGTGTCGGAATTTTCATCCCGGCTCTCTTCTGCGTCGCCGTCTTGATTCAGGTTCTGCTGGTCCTGATCGCGGCCCCGGCCACGGCGGCGACCGCCGCGACGGCCGCGCTTACGGCGCTTCTTCTGGCCGTCATCATCACCATCGGTCCTAGCCTCATCCTCTGATTCAGACGCTTGCAGGTCTGTTTCTTCCGCAGACTGATTCTCATTATCCGCATTGGCCTGATCTTCGGGGCGCTTGCGACCGCGACGACGACGACGGCGGCGGCGGCCTTTGCCTTCCTGCTGCTCGTCGCTGTCTTCGCTCTTAGCGGCCTGGGGCTGCTGTTGCGGCTGCTCAGTGACTTCCACCACACGACCGTCACCGCTTTCGACGCGGGACATGTCAAACTGCGCAGGCAGCATGTCATGTTTGGTAAGGATGGTCAGTTCAAAGCCGTAGTTGGCTTCCATTTCACCCAGAACACCGCGTTTGTTGTTCAGGATGTAAAGAGCGACATCAGGATTGACTGTGACCGTGATTTCGGAAGACCTGCGGCGCAGGCCTTCTTCTTCTATGGCGCGCAGCACAGAAAGCGCCGCAGAGTCGGTGGACTGGATGTAGCCGGTGCCGCCGCAATGCGGGCAAGACTGGGTGATCGCTTCCAACAGGCTGGGCCGTAGGCGCTGACGGGACATTTCCAAAAGGCCGAATGGGCTGATGCGTCCGACTTGGATGCGGGCCCGATCCTTTTTCAAAGTCTCTTTCAGTTTCCGCTCAACCGCCTGGTCGTTACGACCTTCCTCCATGTCGATGAAATCGATCACGATGAGGCCGGCCATATCACGCAAGCGCAGCTGGCGGGCGATTTCCTCGGCCGCTTCCAGGTTGGTCTTGAGCGCTGTTTCTTCGATATGGCGCTCACGGGTCGCCTTGCCGGAGTTCACGTCGATCGAGACCAGGGCTTCGGTCTGGTGCATCACAATGGAGCCGCCGGAGCGCAGCATTACGGTTGGTTCATGGATCGCGGCCAACTGGCTTTCAACCTGATAACGTTGGAACAACGGAATAGCCTGGTCACGATAGGGTTGAACCTTCTTTGCGTGACTGGGGATCAGCGATTTCATGAAATTCTTGGCGGTTCGGTATCCTTCGTCACCGGCGACCAGAATTTCTTCCATGTCCTTGGCGTACAGATCGCGCAACGCCCGCTTGATCAGATTGGCCTCTTCGTGGATGAGGGCCGGGGCAGATGCTTCCAGAGTGCGCGTGCGGATATCGTCCCACAGTTTGAAAATATAGTCGAAGTCGCGTTTGATTTCCGCACGTGACCGTTCGGCACCTGCAGTCCGCACAATCACTGCCATTCCCTGCGGCATGGTCAGTTCCGCCAGAATTTTCTTCAGGCGCTTGCGGTCGGCGGGATTGACGATCTTGCGGCTGACACCGCCACCACGGGAGGTGTTCGGCATCAAGACACAATAGCGGCCAGCAAGGGAGAGATAGGTGGTCAGAGCCGCGCCCTTGTTGCCACGTTCTTCCTTAACGACCTGGACCAGCAGGACCTGGCGGCGTTTGATGACTTCCTGAATTTTATATTGCCGTTTCAGGCGGGGGCGGCGGTGTGCATTCTCTTCAACTTCATCCACGGCTTCGTCGCCGCCCAGTTCCTCAACCGGTTTATCGGATTCGGTATCATCACCATTTTCATCGTCGTCGATTTGATCCTCTTCGACCAGTTCTTCACGGTCGCCGACGGGAATGCGGTAATAGTCGGGATGGATTTCACTGAAAGCGAGGAAGCCATGGCGGTTGCCGCCATATTCAACGAACGCAGCCTGCAGAGACGGTTCCACCCGGGTTACTTTTGCCAGGTAGATATTGCCTTTTAATTGTCTGCGGGTTTCTGTTTCGTAGTCAAATTCCTCAAGCCGGTTGCCGCTTACGACCGTAACCCGGGTTTCTTCCGGGTGGGTCGCATCGATTAACATTCTCTTTGCCATGCAAATAGTCTCCAGCCCGCGTTAACGGTCGAACGGACCGATGCCCCTGGGAGGGGCGCGGGTTATTATTATTTGAGGCAAGGGCGTGTGCAGTCTTAATAAAGGGGCAGGAGTCGCCCGGGGTGCTCCCCGGCGAAACGGCAAATGCCGCCAGCGGCATAAAATGCGCGGCGGTGCCTGTTTCTGTCCCGATCTCTGTTCGACCTTGCTTCATCAACATCAAACTGTTCAGCTACCTGAGCCAGTTCGCTCATAAAAAAATTTAGTTCCAAGTCCGACGGCAAGGATTGGCTTGTCGGCCGGACTGCGTATTGTGCGTTGCTTTCGCCGTGGTGCCAGGCAAATCGGCCGGCAGCCGGTACGGCTCTTTGAAACGCTGTCGAAAGCTGAAACAATACGGATAGCATCCCGAGAAGGTCTGCCGGATCAGTGGCAGTTTCAGCTACGAAACCTTTTATCGCATCTCATAATTAATCCTGTATGGCCGGAAATAACAATCGCTTTTACCGTCGCGCCGTCGTTTTTTTTGAATAGCTGTAAAACGATATGTCCAATATCCTTCGGTCGGACAGGGCGGCATGCCCCAAGAGGAACCGAATTTGCATGAAAAAATCATGTTTGTTGTGGTTTCCAGCGAGCGCCACCATAGATATAGTGTTAGCGGAAGCTGATGAGAAGCTGTGAGGTCCAGTGACAGAAAAACCGACTACAGGATTGATGAAAGGGACAGCCCGGGGCATGGCCGGCCTGTTTTTGTGTCTGCTGATGCTGGTGGTCAATCTGTCAGGCAAAGCCTTTGCTGCCAAGGATATTCAGGTCAACGAAGTGCGAATCGGTGAACATGCCGGTTATACCCGCTTTGTCGTCGATATGAATAGTCAGGTCCCCTACGAAATTTTCACGCTTTCCGGACCTTATCGGGTGGTAATTGATCTGCCGGAATTGAACTGGGCCCAGAAAAAGAGCAAACCGCTGGGCCTTGTGGCCGGCTACCGCTACGGCCTGTTCCGGCCGGGGGTGAGCCGTATCGTGATCGATACGAAAAAGCCGGTCGCCATCAAGAAACATTTCCGGATCGCGCCCGGTGGCAAGAGTGGCCACAGGGTGGTGATTGATATCATTCCTGTCACTGATCAGACCTTTGCGGCAACCTCACGTAAAGTGACTTCGCCGGATTGGCCGGACTATATCAAACGGCATCAACAGCGTGACGTGGTCAATTCGACGCCGGCCCCAACCCCGGCACCGGAAAAAAGAAAGCCGATGATCATTCTTGATCCGGGCCATGGAGGGCCGGATCCGGGGGCCATTGGCAGCATGGGCACCTATGAGAAAAAAGTGACCCTGTCGGTGGCCAAAGCCGTCAAGGCTGCTCTGGAGAAATCGGGTCGGTACCGGGTGCGTCTGACCCGCGATCGCGATTTTTACATTCCACTGCGCCAACGTTATCAAGTGGCCGAAAAACATGAGGCAGATCTGTTCGTTTCGCTTCATGCGGATAAAATCGATCGGCGCAACGTGCGGGGCGCGTCCGTCTACACGCTCTCTGAAAATGCGTCGGATAAAGAGGCGGCCAAGCTGGCGGCCAAGGAAAACAAATCCGATTTGATTGCGGGCGTGGATCTCTCTGGCTATGACGAGGTTGTGGCCAGGACATTGCTGGATTTTGAACAGCGAGCGACGATGGAACAATCCTGGCATTTTGCGGAAATGCTGGTGAAGGATCTGGGGCAGGAAATCCGGTTGCTACGCAATACCCACCGGTTTGCTGGCTTTGCGGTTTTGAAATCACCGACGGTACCATCGGTTCTGATTGAGCTTGGTTATCTGTCGAACCGCAAGGATGAAAAACTGCTGCGCGATCCGGTGCATCACCGAAAAATTGGTAGTGCTTTGCTGCGGGCGGTCGATGCATATTTCCGACGGCAAAACCGCCTCAGCCGGTCTTGATGTGCTTTTTAAAAATTAGATTGCCTGACATAAACTGGCCACATTGCCGAATTAATGACATAACCTACTTTATAGAGTAAGCCGCGCACCTGCTTTGTGGGTTTGGTATGCGCGAGGATTAACCATGGTGGTCAGCGCTGCAGCATGCGATTTCTGTTAAAGTTCTTTATATTCCTTTTCTCCATGGCCGTGCTTGCCGGCATCGTCGGTGTCGGCGGCGGCCTTTATGCGCTTTGGTATTACGGCAAGGGATTGCCGGACTATAAGCAACTGGCGGATTATCAACCGCCGACAGCCACCCGCATTCATGCCGGCGATGGGCAATTGATCAAGGAATATGCCCGTGAACAGCGGGTCTTTGTGCCGATCCAATCGATACCAAAGGAGATTATCCACGGTTTCGTTGCGGCCGAGGATCAAAATTTCTTCTGGCATTATGGCGTGGACCCGCTTGCGTTGGCCCGGGCCGTGGCCACCAATGTTGTCTACTATTTCGAGAATCGCAGGTTTATCGGTGCATCCACCATCACCCAGCAGGTGGCGAAAAACTTCCTGTTGACCAATGAAGTCTCGATCACCAGGAAAGCCAAAGAAGCGATTCTGGCATTCCGGATCGAGCGCGCACTCAGCAAAGACCGTATTCTGGAACTTTATCTCAATGAAATTTACCTGGGGTATGGATCTTTCGGTGTTGCGGCGGCTGCCCTGAACTATTTC
Organism: Aestuariispira insulae; assembly: GCF_003385955.1. Lineage (GTDB taxonomy): Bacteria > Pseudomonadota > Alphaproteobacteria > UBA8366 > Aestuariispiraceae > Aestuariispira > Aestuariispira insulae. The sequence goes on along the minus strand of NZ_QRDW01000001.1, from coordinate 455,625 downwards.
GACAAATCCTTAAGCGAGCTGACCACGGCGGAAATTGCCTATTTGGCGGCGCTGCCAAAAGCGCCAAATAACTATCACCCGATCCGCCGGACCCGTGAGGCGATTGAACGTCGGAATTGGGTGATCAGCCGGATGGAGGAAGAAGGCTATATCACCAAGCTTTCGGCCGCCCGGGCCAGGGCGGAGGACCTGGTGGTGCAGCCGCGTTCTGATATCCAGCCGGTGGATGCAAAATATTTTGTTGAAGAAGTACGGCGGGAACTGGCGGACCACTATGGTGAGCGCGGGGTGACCGAAGGTGGATTGTCGGTGCGCACAACCCTGGATCCGGCGTTGCAGAGTCTAGCACAGAAAAGCTTGCGCCAGGGGTTGGAGGACTATGACCGCCGCCATGGCTATCGCGGACCGGTAACCCAGCTGGATATGACAGGAAACTGGGCCGGTGCCCTGAAAGAGGTCAAGCTGCCGGATGGTGTCCGAGGCTGGGACCTGGCGGTGGTGAATGGCTATGAAGGTAAGACCACCAATATCACCCTGGCCGATGGCCGGATCGGGACAATTCCCTTTGCGGAAATTCGTTGGGCACGCAAGGCGCTGGAAGACCAGCGGGTCGGCGGCACGGTGAAAAAGCCTGGCGATGTCTATCAGCCCGGCGATGTGGTTCTGGTGGAAACGGTCACGGAAGGGCCGCCGCCGAAAAAAGGTGAGCCGCCGGTTCTATATCCGGAGAACAGCTATGCGTTGCGCCAGATCCCCGAGGTAGATGGTGCGCTGGTGGCGCTCGATCCGCATACGGGCCGCGTTTATGCTATGGCGGGCGGCTGGAGCTATGAGCGTAGTGAGTTTAACCGGGCTACCCAGGCAAAACGCCAACCGGGTTCCGCGTTCAAACCGTTTGTTTACCTGGCGGCGCTGGATAAGGGATATACCCCGGCAACCATGATCCTGGATGCGCCCTTTGTGCTGGATCAGGGGCCGGGCCTGCCGAAATGGAAACCGGCGAACTTTTCCAAGAAATTTTATGGCCCCAGCCCCATGCGGGTGGGGATTGAGAAATCCAGGAACCTGATGACAGTCCGTCTGGCCCAGGCAATCGGCATGGATACGGTCGCCGATTATGCCGAACGGTTCCACATCGCCGAGGATATGCCGGAACAGCTGTCCATGGCGCTAGGGGCGGCTTCGGTCAGTCTGATCGATATGACCGCGGCCTATGGTATGCTGGTTAATGGCGGCAAAGAGATCACCCCGACTGTGATTGACCGGGTTCAGGACCGTCTGGGCCGAACAATTTATAAGCATGATCCGCGAGACTGCACCAATTGCACCGTTTTGCATTGGGAGGGGCAGGATGTGCCGCGTATTCGTGACAATCGCTCGCAGTTGACGGACCCGGCCAGCGCCTATCAGGTGGTGACCATGCTGGAAGGCGTTGTTCAGCGCGGCACCGGGCGGCGCATCCGTGAGGTGGGCAAACCGCTGGGCGGTAAGACAGGCACAACCAACGACAGTCGGGATACCTGGTTTGTGGGATTCTCGCCCGATTTGGCGGTTGGTGTCTTCATTGGCTTTGATACGCCGATCCCGCTGGGCCGCAATCCTTGGGGCGGCCAGGAAACCGGTTCTTCTGTCGCGGCACCGGTCTTTAAGGCTTTCATGCAGGAAGCCCTGGCCGACAAACCGGCGATCCCGTTCCGTACGCCCGAGGGCATTCGCATGGTGCGGATTGACGCGGAAACCGGCAAGTTGGCTACCAGTGGCAGTCAGCGGATTATCTCGGAAGCTTTCAAACCGGGAACGGAACCGGGGATCGGTTCCCAGGCTGTCTTCATCGACGGCAGTGACGAAGATGAAGACAGTGAAACGGCGCCAATGAGAGCGAAAAGCGGAACGCAGCGCGGCGTTTACTAATTCGGCCTTGTTTTCATCTTGGCCCGTCCTCGAGATAGGGGCGGGCTACTATATCCTTGCGCCTCTGGCTGCCATGGCGTACATCCAAAGGCCGCCTGTCATATTCCTGTCATTGGATGATTCGGCAGGCCCGAAATTTTCATTCTTCAGGAGGATTTTCCCTTGCGTGCCGAAGTTCAGGCCATGGTCGACGAGATCCGTCAGTCCCTGCAGTTGCTGGCCAAACATATCGATCTTGATGCGTCTGAGAAACGCCTGGCGGAATTGAATGCGCGGGTGGAGGATCCCGATCTGTGGAATGATTCCACCAAGGCGCAGAAGATCATGCAGGAACGGTCCGCATTGGAATCGGCGCTCAGTGGCTATCGCGAGATTTCCGGCGGCGTTGACGATAATATCGAACTGATCGAACTGGCCGAGATGGAAGATGACGGTGACATGGTCGCTGAAGCGGAAGCCGCCATCGCCGCCTTGCAGGAAAAAGCTGCCAAACTACAGCTGGAAAGCCTGTTGTCCGGTGAAGCCGACAGCAATAACTGTTTCCTGGAAGTGCATGCCGGTGCCGGCGGCACGGAATCCCAGGATTGGGCCTCTATGCTGTTGCGCATGTATATGCGTTATTGCGACAAACAGGGCTTCAAGACGGAATTGTTGGAAGAAAGCCCGGGAGAAGAAGCGGGCATCAAATCGACCACGATCAAAGTGGCTGGTCACAACGCCTATGGCTGGCTCAAGACGGAGGCCGGGGTCCACCGTCTGGTGCGGATTTCGCCGTTTGATTCCAATGCGCGCCGCCATACCAGCTTTTCATCCGTCACGGTTTCACCTGAGATTGATGATGATTTTGAAATCGACATTGTCGACAGCGATCTTAGGGTGGATACCTATCGCGCGTCCGGCGCCGGTGGCCAGCATGTTAACACCACCGACAGTGCGGTACGCATCACCCATGTGCCCACCGGCATCGTGGTACAATGTCAGAATGACCGCTCGCAGCATAAAAACCGGGCAACTGCGATGAAGATGCTGCAATCGCGCCTCTATGAGCGTGAACTGGCCCAGCGCGAAGCGGAAGCCAAGGGCGAATATGAAGCCAAGACCGAAATCGGTTGGGGTCGCCAGCTACGCTCTTATGTCCTGCAGCCTTATCAGATGGTAAAAGATCTGCGTACGGGTGTGGAAAAAGGCAATGCCCAGGCGGTTCTGGATGGCGATATCCAGGATTATCTGGAAGCGGCATTGGCCATGAAGTTTGAGGGCGGGCTGGATGGCGAGGTCGAGGATATCGACTAACCGGCAGCCCTGCTATTTCCGCTTAGACGGGGATTTTGTGGCCAGCCACAATCCTGGAAGAATGAGAGCCGCGCCCGCAATATGGTGCGGCTCAAATTTTTCACCCAACAAAAGATAAGCCAGCACGGAATTGTAGAGCGGGGCCAGATAGAGCACCAGCCCTGCTTTGGATGCCCCCAAAAGCAATTGCACCTTGGCATACATCATATAGGCCGCGACGCTGGACAGGCAGGCGACGAAAGAAATCAGCAAGACCGTTTTCCAGGTCAGGTCCGCCGTGCCGATCGTAATCCCCTCCCAAATGGTAAAGGGCAAAAGGCAGAGCATGCCGAACAGGATCGTGCCGCTGAACCGGGTGCGCAGGCCCAGTTCGGTCGGACGGTGGCGCAGCAGGATGGAATAGACCGCCCAGCCGGTTGTTGCCGCGACGATCCATAAATCCCCGGCCGTGAATTGCAGTTCGGCCAGGATCTGCAAACTGCCCTTGGCAATGATGATCATGACCCCGGCCAGCCCAAGCGCAACACCGGCCACCTGGCGTCCGAACATCCGCTCTCCGTAAAAAAACCGGGAGAGAAGGATGATCAAAACGGGTGAGGCGGAATAGATCAATCCGATATTCGTGGCTGTGGTGCTGGCCGCACCAAGATAGACAAAAGCACCGCAAATCCCCATGCCAAGGGCGCCCAGGATCGTCAGATCCTTCCATTCTTTGAGGATCTGATGGCGGGCTTGCCAAATCGGGCGTCCGGCAATCAGGCACATGAGGGCAAAAGCGATTGTCCAACGCCAGAAAGCCATGGCAATCGGCGGTATGATATCCGTACCGACCTTTGCCGCCAGCATGTTGGAGCACATCAAGATGGGCAGGATAAACAAAAGCAGCTGCCCAAGGCGCTGGTCACTTTGTTCCCGGTCGGTATTTCTTGTGATGTCTGTCATGCCTCCGGTTTATCCCGAAAGAATAGCATGCGCTATGTCCGCGTTGGCATAGAACTATATCCCGTCCACCTCCGTTGCTTGCTGACAGTATGTTGTCAGTAGGCGCGCTCTATCCTCAGCAAGGTTCAATTTATTGCGGGGGATGGATGAATGGCAGGAACGGAAAATCATCATGGCCTGGGGGTGGTTCTGGTGCTGTTATCAGCGTTGGCTTTCAGCCTGGCTGGCATATTCACCAAGCTTATTGAGGCGGATTCCATCACTATCGCTTGCTGGCGGGGCCTGTTTGGTTTCCTGGCGATCGTGATGTTCCTGTGGATCCGGACCGGCAGAAATCCGGTTAAATCGATGCGGGCGCTGGGCTGGCGCGGCTGGTGCCTGGCGACGGTCGGGGCCCTGGCCAGTCTGGCTTTCATTTCCGCCTTCAAGATGACCTATGTTGCCAATGTGGCGATCATCTATGCAACCGCGCCATTCATCGCGGGACTTCTGGAATGGGGGCTATTGAGAAGAACCATGCGGCCCTCTGTGATGTTGGCGGCGGCGGTCTCGATCGTTGGCATTATCATCATGGCAGATGGCAGCGGGAGTTTTGACCGATTGGCGGGAGACGGCATGGCGGTCTTGATGACGATCGGCATGGCGCTTTTCATGGTGCTGGTCAGGGTCTTCAGGGACACGCCGGTGGTACTGGCTGGCGGGGTGTCGGGACTTCAGCTGTTTTTGGTGGGCTGGTTGTTGGTTTCTCCGCTGCAGGTGGGGGGGCGGGACATAGGGTTGTTGATCCTGTTCGGGCTGGTCTTTGCGATGGCCTCGGTCTTCCTGATAGAAGGCACGAAAAGGATTGCAGCCTCGGAATCGGGACTGCTTGGGGCGGCGGAAACACCGTTTGCGATATTGTTTGCCGGGCTGATCCTGGCGGAATGGCCGCCGCTGCAAAGCCTGGCGGGGGGCAGTCTTGTTATGCTGTCGGTGGCCGCTTTTGCCGTGCGGGACTGGATCCGGAGCCGGAGCCGGGAAGGCTGGCTGGCCGGCGGTTAGTTTGCGAAATGTTAACAGCTTGGCGTTAAAATAAAGGAATTCGCTTTCCACCGGCATGGCTTGGCCGGGATGGAGGTACATCATGTCCTTTTCCGCGTTTGTTTCGTTTTTCCGTTCCTGTTTGATCCTGCTTTGCGTTTCCGGGGGGCTGTTGGGCTGTCAGACAGTTGCCACCAATGTCCAGCAGGTGGATTTCAGCAGCGACAAGGTTCCAAACCTGCCGTTGCAGGCTCAGGCGCTCTTGCTGATGATGCCCGATGAGAGAAACCGTTCAAAGACGATCACCATCCAGAATTTTCAGGGTACCCAGGTGCCCCTGCGTGAAGGTCGCGCGATCAGCAATGCAGGTGAAAAAGTCCTGGGCCGGATTTTTGCCAATGTGGAACGTGACGCCTTGTCCCATGAGCCACAGATGATCTTCGTTGTGACCGGTTCGAGCCAGATCGACACATTCTGGCTGACTTTCAATGTTACTGCCACAATTCGCTATTTTGAACCGGATGGCACACTAATCGGTTCGGCCCAGGGCCGGAGTCTGGTGGCAGGTAGCATGATCGGACAGGAAATGACCCTGGAAGACGCCTATGTCAAAGCACTGGTGATCGCATCACGCGACATGTTGAAGCAGCCGGCCTTTTTGGAGCATCTGGAGGGCGGCACGCTCAAGACAGCGCCGCTGAACCTTGCCGCGCTGGGTCAGTCCCTTGGTTTCAAGGTCGATGCGCCCCTGATGAAACAGATTGCGGCCAAGGAACTGGAACAGCGGATGGGCCACGAAATGGAGCTGATGAACGGCACCTTCCGAGTCAAGGCAGGGGAGGCGATTATTCGCCAGTTTCCAAATGTTGAATCCGATGCTCGTGACCGGGTGGCGCAAGGCGGGCTTTTACATATACTGGGACAGCTTCCCGATGGCTGGATGCAGGTGGCGCGGGAAGGAAAACCCTTTGGCTGGGTCCATGGCTCGGCCCTTGCGATGGAAAGCCAGCAGGCGGTCGCCATAGCCAGGCGTTTTCCCCAAAATCCTGTCGATGTTCGGTTTTCCGCCGTACCTTCCCGTCCTGACGATATTGCGGTGATCATTGCCAATGCGGATTATGCCAGGGCGGGCCGGGACATACCGGCGGTCGAACCGGCCTATGCGGATGCCGCTGGTTTCCGGCTCTATGCGACCCAGGCCCTGGGTGTGCGGCCCGGCAATATCATCGAGCTTAAGGATGCGACCCAGGCGGACTTGATTTCTGTGTTTGGCACGGATCAGGATCACCGGGCCAGGCTCTATAACTGGGTGAAGCCGGGCGTGTCGCGGGTCTATGTCTATTATGCCGGCCATGGGGCGCCGGGCAGTGACGGCAGTGCCTATCTGGTGCCGACCGATGCCAATCCATCAACCCTGCATTTGAACGGCTATCGGCTCAGCAATCTCTATAGAAATCTCTCGAAAAGCCGGGCGCGTTCGGTGACCGTGGTTTTGGAAGCGTGTTTTTCAGGTAGCGCGGAAGGCGGTGCCGTCATCAATAATGCCTCCCCGGTCTTTTTGAATGTCAAACAGGTGAGTATTCCCAAAGGGCTGTCGGTGATCGCGGCGGGCGGTAGCAATCAGATGGCCTCCTGGGATCAGGATCGCCAGCATTCCCTGTTTACCACTTATTTCCTCAAAGGCATGTCGGGGGAGGCGGATAAACCGCCCCATGGTAATGCCAATGGCCGGGTCACTTATGACGAGTTGGACCGTTATCTCCAACAAACGCTGACTTATTTTGCCCGCCGCTATTATGGGCGCGACCAGCAGGCCCAGATTGTGGAGGCGGGATCATGAAGAAGTTTGGAACAGCCGTGGCGATACTTGCTGTGCTGGTGGCAGGCTGTGTGCCCCAGACCGGCGGATTGACGGTGGCACAGTCGCCTGAGATTACCAGCCAGACGGTCCAGGCACCCCTGATTGATGCGGATATCGGGATAATTCATGTGGATGTATCAAGTCCCGAGCGTTCGGTTCCGACCAGCTGGGGCGAACCATGGATGTATTACAATCTGCTCAATGACTTTTCCTATGGCTGGAATGTCAATGTCGCCACGCCGGTGGAACAGTCGGTCCGTCAGTCCGGAATCTTTACCCCTGGCGCATCCCGGAAGCTGCGGCTGGATGCAGAATTGGTGGAAATGATCGACAGTTCCAACGGCTATGACATGGATCTCAATTTTGGCATGCGCTACCGGTTGACTGATCCGGAGGGTGAAGTGGTGTTTGACCGGGAGATCGTGACCAAAGGCATTGCAACCGTTGGCGAATATTTTGTCGGTGCCGATAGGGTTGTGGCCGGGACGGAGCGTGCACTCAAGGCCAATTTGGTGGAATTTCTGCGCTATCTGCGCAGTGATATTCCGGCCTATCTGGCGGCCAAGGAACAGGAACGGGTGCTCATGGCTAATGTGCGCCAGCAATTGACCCGGGAAAACGCTGTATACCGGGTGGTCGCCGGGGAAGCATTAATCCGGACATTGCCTGATGCCAACGCCAAGATACTGGATCGGATTGGCCAGGGCGGACTGGTGGATATCACCGGCAGCCTTCCTGATGGCTGGATGCAGGCCGCCCGGGAAGGCAAGCCCATTGGTTGGGTTTATAGTTCTGCCTTGGCACCTGAAGGCACCAGAACGGTTGCCGGAAACAGGGTTGGGGGCAAGGTGGAATTTCCCAGCCAGCCGCTGAATGTGGCCTTTGCCAAAGGGGGTGAGCATCCTGATGATATAGCGGTTATCATCGGCAATGCGGATTACAGCAATGCGGGCAAGGATATTCCCGATGTGGTCCCGGCCTATGCGGATGCGGAGGGGTTCAAACGCTACGCCATCCAGGCTTTGGGAATCCGGCCCGGCAATGTGATTGATCTCCGTGATGCGACCCAGGCGGAATTTATTTCCGTATTCGGCACGCCCAGTGATCACAAGGGGCGGCTTTATAACTGGGTGCGCCCAAAACAGTCCCGGGTCGTGATTTATTTCGCAGGCCATGGTGCGCCGGGCCAGGATGGCACCGCCTATCTGGTGCCGTCGGATGCGGACCCGGCCGCCCTGCATCTCAACGGATATCGGCTGGATCATCTTTATGCCAACCTGTCCAAGGTCCGGGCGAAGTCTGTTTTGGTCGTGTTGGAGGCCTGTTTTTCCGGTGCCAGCGCTGATGGCAGCGTGATTTCAAACGCCTCACCGGTCTTTATGAAGACCAAACCAGTCTCAATCCCTGATGGGCTAACGGTGATTTCCGCCGGCAGCGGGCGGCAGATCGCCTCGTGGGAGGAAGATAAGTCCCATGGTCTCTTTACAAAATACTTCCTGCTTGGGATGGCAGGCGAAGCAGATAAAAAGCCTACTGGCAACGCGGACGGCAAGGTTTCCTTTGCAGAATTATCGGCCTATCTGGACCAGACGGTTACCTACTATGCCCGCCGCTACTATGGCCGTGATCAGCAGGTTCAACTGGTTGGTAGCCGCGCTTTTTAGGCGCATTCAAGACGCAATAGGGTCATAAAAGGCAGCGGAGAACCCGGCCCGTTCCCGGCTGACCACGTTGAAAGGGCGTTTTAAAATGCCTCGGAACAGGGTCTGTACAAGATTCTGCCATGTTTCAATTTCAGGCAGCCCGTCCCGCTGGCATAGATATTCAAACCATCGCTTTCCCGCCGCCACATGGGTGATCTCGTCATCATGAATTACCTGCAGGGCGGCGGCGCTGGTTTCATCCTCGGCCTTTTTCAGTTTCTCTATCATGGCCGGGGTGACATCCAGGCCCCTGGCTTCGAGCACCAGGGGAACGATGGCCAACCGCCCGAACAGATCATCGGCGGTTTTCATGGCAGCTTCCCACAAACCGTCATGGGCGGGCAGGGCACCATAATGGGACCCCATCTCGCGCAGGATGTCATCCAGCATCAGGAAATGGCGGGCTTCGTCATCGGCCACTTTCACCCAATCGTCGTAAAATTCCCTCGGCAGCTTTTCATGGGTGAAACGCGCCGCGATATCCCAGGCCAGGTCGATAGCGTTTAATTCGATATGGGACAGCGCATGTAAAAGCGCGATTCGTCCCGGCAGGCCACGGGTTATCTTGCGTTTTGGGACATCCGCAGGGGGCATTAATATCGGGGCTTCAGGCCGTGCGGGACGCTCGGGAATGGGGGCGGAGCCAATCTCGGCAATCCTGCCGCTGAACCACTCTGTTGCGAGCTCACGACTGCGCATGGCCTTGGCACGGGCATCCGACGTTCCCAAGGCCTCCAGCGCCGCATTTACAAGTGTCATGTGATCTTGAATTGTTCCAGCACGTCCGCCAGATCCTCGCCAAAGCGTGAGCCCTTGTTCATCACGGCTGCATTCTCAGGCAGATCGGCCAGCGCCTTGTGATTGCGGTCATAACTGGTAAGCACTGCAAAGGGAATGTTTTTGGTACTGGGCATGGCGGCGATTGCACAGCCAAGATCGACTCCGCCGATATCGTCCAGTTCAGCTGAAGCGATGATCAAGTCTGGCCGCATGCGCACCGCCAGGCTGATGGCTTCCAGGGGATTACGAACAGAGGTCACGCGATACCCACAGGCCCTTAACTCACGCTCAAACAGGCGCGCGGCACTGCGTTTGCCTTCCACCAGCATTACTTCGATATCCAGATGCTCCAGATCTTCGATATCCATGGGGCGGCGCACGGGCAGGGAACGGACAAACTCACTGAAATCCCATCCATCATGCTGGATGGACCCATCCAGGATACCGGTCATGGTATCGGAGAAAATTTGCACATCCTGCATCTGCTCTTTGCTGGGTTTGGAGATACCATCCAGATAGTTCATCAAACGATGCATGGTGACATTCAAGAGGGCGTGCCGGGTATGGCGGCCGGTGACACAAAGAGCCTGCAGTTTGCCGATCAAGACATCAAACCGGCGGCGGCCTTCCTCGGAGCCGTTGGCAAGCTGTTCAAGGATTACATCCATCTCAGAGAGGACATCCCGGGTTTCTTCGAGATATTCCGCTTCCACTTGATCGTCATATGTTTCGATCGCCATATTCTGGTTACCTTTCAACCCGTGGGTACAAAGTCGATTATAGCGCCTTTACGGCCTCAAGAACGTCTTCAACATGCCCTTTGACCTTCACCTTGCGCCAGATGCGGGCCAGTTTGCCTTCAGCATCGATCAGGAAGGTCGCCCGTTCGATGCCCATATATTTCCGGCCATACATGTTTTTTTCCACCCATGTGCCATAGGCCTCGCAAACGCTACCGTCTTCGTCGCTGGCCAGGGTGAAGGGCAGTTCATATTTGGCCTTGAATTTATCATGTTTCGCAACAGTATCCTTGGAAACACCGACAATGACGGCATCGATGGCGGAAAAATCCGGCATGGAATCGCGAAAGCCGCAGGCCTCTTTGGTACAGCCCGGGGTATCGTCCTTGGGATAGAAGTATAACACGACCGGTTTGCCTTTCAGCGCTGAGAGGCTGATTTCGCCCTCGCTGTCGGTTTTCATGGTAAAATCAGGCGCGGCCTGGCCGGTTTCCAAAGACACGTATCTATCCTCCAAATGCAATCAAACGTTATTCTTCTTGTCCGTCCGCCGCCTGGGCGGCGGGTGACAGGATCAGGCGTTCAAAAACCTCGCGTGCCGCGTCAGCGGTTTCTTGGACCATCTCCTTCAGATGATTGAAACTATCTGCCCTGGCAGCCCGCATCAATGCCTGTTTTTGACCCAGTGGCGCGCGGGTCTCATCAAAATCTTTGTCGACGGTCAGGCGCAGGACAGCCTGCAGGCACCGCCACAGGCCCAAGGCCTCGCGAAGCCTCTTGAAATCAACCGCGCTTATCAAGCCGGCCTTGTGCATTTTTTCAAGTGCCCGGGCGGTGTTGGGGGACAGAACCTCCGGATGTTTATGGGCATGAATCAATTGCAGGGTTTGAGCGGTGAATTCGATATCCACCAGCCCGCCCGGTTGATATTTGATGCTCCATAGGCTGTTGCCGGGATACTGGCGTGCGATCCGCTCGCGCATGGCGGCAACATCGATCAATATCCTGTTAGCATCCCTTTTTTGGATCAGGAGCCGGTGAATAGCGTCTTGTAGATGTTGGCAGAGATGATCCGGACCATAGACTGCCCGCGCACGGGTCAGTGCCATATGCTCCCATGTCCAGGCATCGCCCCCATTGGCCAGATCATAATAGCTCTCGAACCCCTGCAGTTGGGTGGCCAGCGCCCCGGCATTGCCTGCAGGTCTTAGCCGGTTATCAATGTCGTAAAGCCGTCCTTCGCCTGTCTGCGAGGTGACCGCCGTACCAATCCGCTGGCAGAGCCTGATGTTATAGACGGTCGGCATTAGGGCTTTTTCGCCATCGGAAGCTTCCTCCTGACCGCCATCATAGATATAGACCAGATCCAGGTCGGAACCTGGCAACAGCTCGCCACCACCCAGCTTTCCAAAGGCGATAATGGCCAGACCGCCACCGGGGATAACTCCGTGACTTTCCGCGAACTCCTGCTCCACCCGTGGTACCAAATGGCATAAGAGTGTTTCCGCTAGCGATGAGAGGATGGGACCAACGGTTTCACCATTGAGGGTGCCATCCAGCAATTGTACACCGACCTTGAATTTTGTGTCGTTTGACCAGCGCCTCGTGCCATCCAGCACATCCTGATAATCTGCAGCTTCGGACAAGACGGTGCCGAGTGCCAGATTCAGGTTCTCCGGCGACAATTCAGCCTTGAGGAATCCCGGTGTGATCATGGAATCCAGCAATTCCGGTCGTCGGGCTAACTGTCTGGAAAGTCGTGGTGCGTTGCCCATCAGTTCGGCCACCAGGTTCAGCAGTTTCGGATTGGCATTGAACATCGAGAAAAGCTGGACCCCGGCCGGGAGGCCTGACAGGAACGTGTCGAAGTTGATAAATGCCTCATCCGGGTTGGCGGTGTCGGCCAGTGAGGTCAGGATTTGGGGCATCAGCTCGGTGAGGATCTGGCGGGCCCGCTCGCTTCGGGTGGCACGATACCGGCCGTGATGCCAGGCCCGGATAATGCCGGAAACCCTGGAGGCTTCCCTGAAACCCATATTTTGCAGGGTCACAACGGTGTCGGGATCATCTTCCATGCCGGTGAAGACCAGTGAACCGCCGCCGCCCAGATCCGGTTCATCCTCGAACAGGCGGGCATAATGGGATTCGACCCGTCCCAGATGCTCCAGCAGATCTGTTCTGAAATCCTCCGGGCTTTGGTAGCCCATGAAGCGGGCTATATTGTCCACATCCTCGTCCGATTTGGGCAGTTTCTGGGTTTGTTTATCATCAATCATCTGCAGCCGGTGTTCCAGCTTTCGCAGATAATGATAGGAGGCGACCATGTCCCGGAGGGCGGTGTCACTTACTTGGCCGACCTGGTTGAGGGCCTCGATGGTCTCGCAGGTGCGGCGCAGCCGTAGTGCGGGCAGCCGACCACCCCAGATCAATTGCTGGGTCTGGGCGAAAAACTCGATCTCCCGGATGCCGCCCCGGCCGATCTTGATATCATGTTCATTCACCGCGATTTGCCGGCTGCCCCGATGGGCATTGATCTGGCGTTTGATGGAATGGATGTCGTTGATCGCAGCGAAATCCAGGTGTTTGCGCCATATGAAGGGCTTGATATGGGCCAGGAAATCCTGGCCGAGCGCCTTGTCACCAGCCGCCGGGCGGGCCTTGATCATGGCAGCACGCTCCCAATTCTGGCCCAGGCTCTCGTAATAGGTTTCCGCGGCGCCCACCGACATGGCCAAGGGTGTTGCGCCGGGATCCGGCCGGAGCCGGAGATCCGTGCGGAAAACATAGCCATCGGCGGTGCGCGATTCCATCAGTCGCATGATGTCCCTGGTCGCCCGGACACAGGACTGCCGGATGGCCTCCGGGTCGGTTGGGTTTAATCGGGCCAGGTCGTAAAGCACAATCAGATCAATGTCGGAGGAATAGTTTAATTCCCGGGATCCATGTTTGCCCATGGCCAGGATGACAAAACCGGAATCGCGGCAGGCATCATCCGGATGGGACAGCGTGATTTCCCCGCTTGCATGCAGTCGACGCAACACATGGGAAATGCAGGCGTCCAATGAGAAATCCGCCAGGTCACTGAGTGCGCCGGTAACCTGCGGCAGGGACCAAATGCCCGTGAGATCACACAATGCTGTGGTTACGGCAACCCGGCGTTTGGCGATCCGCAATTCACGCATCAATCCTGCTTCGTCCAGTTCACGCTGGGGCAGGCCTTTAACCTGGTCTAAAACCTCTTTAAGATACGCGTTTGGGCCGGTTTCGACCAGTTTCAGTAAGATCCCCGGTTCCCGGATCATGCATTGGGTCAGAAATGGGCTGTTTCCAAAGACACCGTCCAGAAGAAGTTGGCCTTGATTGTGACTTGCAAACTCAGTGGCGAAGCGGTTTAGTGCCTCGTCAGGTTGGGTTGCCTCCAGGAAGCGCTCCATCCCGATACGGGCTCTGGTCATGTCTGACGGAACAGGCAGGGCGGAGGTGGCGAAAGACGAAAAAAAATCTTGCATTATCGGGTCTTGGACGGTTGTGGCTCCAAAATACTGCTGCCCGGTATGATGTTCAAATTGCTTGGTTAAGGAAAGCCGAAAAGACGTGACAGCCCGATCCTTACGTTTTTTTGTCGAGGTTTGTGCCGGCCTTCTTGCCGGGCTGTTCATTCTGATTGCCGCTGCGGTCTGGAAATTGTCCAGCGGGCCTGTGGAGCTGGATTTCATTACGCCCTCCCTGGAAGAGGCGCTGAATTCTCAAGACACTCCTTTTACCTTTGATGTTGGTACAACTGTTTTAACCTGGGGCGGATGGGACCGTGCGGTTGATATTGTCGCCCAGGATGTGATGATCAGCCCGCGCCAGAAAGGACATGCACCTGTTGCGGTTTTACCCGAGATTTCCGTCGGATTTTCTCTCAAGGCGCTGCGCGAGGGTACCATCGCGCCGACCATGCTGGAATTCCTGCACCCGAAATTCTCCTTGAAGAGAAATCATCTTGGCGACTGGGGCATTGTAATGGATGTCGGCCAGGGGGAGGTCGCGCCCGCTGATGACGGAAAAGGGTTGATGGATTTGCTGACTGGTTTCAGCTCGGCTGGTGCGGCAGAAGATCAGGGCCGGTTCGGTTATCTCAATCACATCACATTCGCCGATGCGCTGGTGACCATCGATGACCAGAAGACCGGGCGGAAATGGGATGCCAGTATCGCCAAGCTTGATATCGAACGCACGGGCTTTGGAGTTGCCCTTGAATTTGATGGATTGCTTCAGCTTGATGGCATTTCAGTGGATCTCTCGTTGATCGCGACCAAGGATTTTGGAGAAGACATTTTTCATGTGACTTTTGACAGTCCATATATGGATCCGGCTATCCTTAGCGGCTTTTTCCCTGATGTGGCGTTGCTATCCACAGAGTTACCGAAACTGGTGACAAGCGGCGACGCTGATATCGGCGAGGACGGCTGGCCACGGGCTGCAAATTTGCTGGTTTCTTCGGAAGCCGGGGGGCTTTCGGTGAAGCTGGGCCAGGTTTCAGGCGATCCGTCAGGATCAGGCGAACGGCATTATCGTGCCGGGTTGACCTTGGAAGGTGCTCAGTTGGGACTGTGGGGTGCCTACCTGCCAGAAGAGTTGCGAAAAGCTGACATTCTGGCCAAGGCGGATGCAACGGCTGAGATCGAGTTTTCCGTCAATGGTCACAGTCAAAACGTCACCTTTGGGGATGTCGGTATCTCCCTGGCAATGGATCCCGGAACGGTTGCCGTGCCCAGTCTCTATCATGAAGCACTGCAATTCGATGCTCTGCGAATGAGCGCGGCAATTTCAGATTCCGGCCGCCACGTCGTGCTCGAAACCCTCGAAATTGATCTGCCGGATGGTGCGCTGAGCGCCAATGCCCATATCGTCCAGACAGAAACCGGACGTTCGGTGGAACTGGATGGCAAATTGACGGATTTCAACTTTGCCAGTCTGGACAAATATTGGCCTGAAAATCTCGGCAGCGATGCCAGGGCCTGGGTTGTTCCCAATATTCCGGAAGCTTTTGTGCCTGAGGCAACCATTTCCATAGCGGGTTTGCTGGGGGACGAAGGGACTTTTGAGTTAACCCGCATGGGAGGGGAAATTCTGATGCAGGACTCGGTGGTGGATTATCTCAATCCGTTGCCGCCTGCACGCGGGGTTTCCGGCCGGGCAGTCTTTGACGAAAGCACATTTGATATTGATGTCGCGACAGGCCATGTGGGCAATCTTCATCTAACCGGTGGTAAGATCAATATCCTTGGGATCGGGGTTGATGAAACCATTGATATTAACCTGCAGATTAAAGGCCCCTTCCGGGAGACCCTGGAATTGGTCGATCACGAGCCGCTGAAGCTGGTTTCCGGAATCGGTTTTGATCCGGCAACAGTAAATGCAGATGCTGTTGGCGCGGTAAGGCTTGCTTTTCCTCTGATCAATGACCTGGAGGCCAAGAGCATTAATGTGACAGCCAGCGCCAAACTGACAAATCTCAAAATGGAGGATGCCTTCCAGGGAAGACCGGTCCAAGGGCAGGATCTGGAGATGGCTGTCGATAATGACGGTTTTGAAATTGCCGGTGATGTGGTCCTGGAGGAAACGCCGCTTCGGGTGACTTGGAAAGAGCGCTTTGGCGATGACGAGACCCTGCGTAAAGAGCTGACGGCGAGTGGTCAGGTGGATGAACATCTGTTGAAAAAATTCGGCCATACGGTTGCGCCGGTTATTGAAGGTCCGGCCCAGGTCAAACTGATTAGCCAGGAGTTCCGGGATGGTAGTCAAAAACTGCTTCTGGATGCTGATTTAACGGATTCAGGCATGGTGATTGCCCCCCTGAACTGGATGAAGCCGAGAACTTTTCCGGCAAGCCTTTCCCTCATCATGCTGCTGGAAGATGGCCAGCCGGTCCGACTGAATAAGATACGGTTTAAAGACGAAACACTGGAAACGGATTTCGACATGGTTCTCTCTGAGGATATGTCGGTAATCCAGTCGGTTGATATGAAGGAGATGGTCCTTGATGGCGGCAGGACCACGGGCAAGCTCTCCTTGACGGAAAAGGGGGCCTACGAAGTGGTTCTGGAAGGGGACAGATTTGATCTGACAGGAATCATCGATCAGGCGCTGGGAGAATTGGAACTTGAAAAACTATCGGAAGAACAACAGGCATCCACGCCGTTTTCGATCCGTGCCACATTTACAGAATTGACGGCGATCCCCAAACGCCGCCTTGGTCCTTCGAGCCTGGAAATTCGTCATGACGGCCAAAACGTTCGGCGGTTCCATCTCTCTTCGGTACTGGATGATCTTTCCGAATTGGAAATTGACTATGGCCCGGAAGGCGGAGGTTATCGGTTGCTGGCAACGGCGGATAACGCAGGAACGGCTTTCCGGAATTTGAACCTGTTTGATCGTATTGAAGGCGGAAATCTGAAAGTCACCGGACATAGAGTATCCGCCGATGAACCGTTGGTCGGACATGTCGAGATGGATGAATATACGTTGGTCAAGGCGCCGGTGATGGCGAAGGTTCTGGAATTCATGTCCTTGACGGGAATATTGACTTCCCTCACAGACAAGGGACTGCCTTTTTCCCGGTTTGAAGCCGATTATTCCCTTGATGAAGCTGTTTTGTCCTTTGCCAAGGCCCGGGCATTCAGCCCCTCTATCGGGATCAGTATCAAGGGCAGCTATAATCTTGATGAAGATCGGATCGATGCAAAAGGGACAGTGGCCCCTGCCTATGCCATTAACCGTGTCTTGAACATCATCCCCGTCGTGGGATGGTTGTTGACCGGGGGCGAGGATAGCGGTTTTCTGGGAGCGAATTACGAAGTGTCAGGCCCGATGGATAAGCCGGAAATTACGGTCAATCCACTGTCTGCGCTGGCACCGGGCGCCTTGCGGAAGATCTTTGATATTTTCCCGGATGGTGAGTCTTCGGCACCGGGAGAAGGAAGCAAGAGCGGCGGAAACTAGTATTTCCGCCGCTTTCAGATTTCCAGTTTGTGCTGCCCTGGTGATCAGGTCAGTTTAACCAAAGCGTGTTTTTTCTTGCCGACCGACAGCTTGATAATGCCTTCGGCATTCAACATGGCGGTGTTGAGCTGTGCTCGTGGATCATCAACCTTTTCATCATTGACCTTGACCGCGCTTTGCTGAACGAAACGTCGTGCCTCACCATTGGTGGCGGTCAGGCCGGCCCGGGTTAGGGCGTCCAGCAGGCCAATTCCGCCTTCCAGTTCACCACGATCAATTTCAATGCTGGGCAGGTCTCCGCCGAAAGCGCCTTGTTCAAATGTTTTTTGTGCGGTCTCTGCCGCCCGCAAAGCAGCCTCTTCGCCGTGGCATAATTTGGTTGCTTCATGAGCCAGAACTTTCTTGGCTTCGTTGATCTCGGCACCTTCCAGCTTTTCAAGCCTTTCGATTTCCTCGATCGGCAGCTCGGTGAAGAGACGCAGGAATTTTCCAACATCAGCATCTTCGGTATTGCGCCAATATTGCCAGTAATCATAGGAGGGCAGCTTGTCTTCGTTGAGCCAGACCGCGCCACCGGCGGTTTTGCCCATCTTGGCACCCGAGGCCGTGGTCAGCAGCGGCACGGTCAGGCCGAACAGCTGTTTTTCATCCACACGCCGGGTCAGATCGATGCCGTTGACAATATTACCCCACTGATCGGAACCGCCCATCTGCAACACACAGCCATTGCGCCGCGACAGTTCCATGAAATCATAGGCCTGAAGGATCATATAGTTGAATTCCAGGAAGGACAGCGGCTGCTCGCGTTCCAAGCGCATCTTGACGGATTCAAAGCCCAGCATCCGGTTGACCGAGAAATGACGGCCATAATCGCGCAGGAAATCGATATAGTTCAAACCCATTAGCCAGTCGGCATTATTGACCATCACCGCATCGGTTGGACCATCGCCAAATGTCAGGAATTTTGAAAAGACACGTTTGATGCCGGCCAGGTTTTCTTCGATTTTTTCTTCGGTCAGAAGCTGTCGGGATTCATCCTTGCCGCTGGGATCACCAACCCGGGTGGTACCGCCGCCCATGAGAACAATCGGTTTGTGACCGGATTTCTGGAGTAAGCGCAGCAACATGATCGGAACCAGGGAACCGGCATGCAGGGAATCCGCCGTGGCGTCAAAGCCGATATAGGCTGAAATCGTTCCTTTACCCATGCTGTCATCCAAGGCATCCATATCGGTGCACTGATGTAGATAGCCGCGTTCAACAACGGCTTTCAGGAAATTGGAACGTGGTGACGTCATGGCAGATCGGTCCTATGTTTCTATCTATGCGAATCACATATGAGATTAAGCGGCGCAGCATTTAGCACAGTTGGTCGGGACCGACAACTCGCAGCCGGGGTACAAAACCTGGCAAGCTGTTGTATGGCGAGGGCTGATTTGAGAGTAAGAGGGGCGAGATGGCAGATATTGTATGGGCAATCGGACTGATGAGCGGCACCTCCATGGACGGGATTGACGCGGCTTTGATCCGTACGGATGGTGAAAAGGTATTCGATTTCGGCCCGGCGCTATCCATTGCGTATGAACAGCCGTTCCAGGACCGCATCCGCGCTGTGTTGGGCCTGCGGGAGACCAATGATACGGTTAACGCCCTGGAAGAGGAAATCACCCTGAAACATGCTGATGCGGTCAAAGCCTTGCTGGAAAAAGCAGGGATCTCGGCGGCGGAGGTTGCTTACATTGGATTTCATGGCCAAACGATCAATCATGTGCCGTCGGACCGTTTCACATGGCAGCTGGGCAAAGGCGCGCTGTTGGCCCGGGAAACCGGGATCCCAGTGGTCTATGATTTCAGATCGCAAGATGTCGCGGCCGGTGGCGAAGGGGCACCGCTGGCGCCGGTCTATCATGGTGCTCTGGCGCTAGGCTTGGAAAAACCGGTGGTTTTCGTGAATATCGGTGGGGTTTCGAACATCACCTATGTAGGGTCGGACGGTGGGCTGATTGCTTTTGATACCGGTCCGGGCAATGGTTTGATGGATGATCTGATGCTGGAGGTGGCCGGCCAGGCCTATGACGAGGCCGGGAAGACAGCGGCAAAGGGTCAAGTGGATCGGGCGGTTCTCTCAGAACTGATGGATCACCCTTATTTCCGGCGGAAGCCGCCCAAATCTCTGGATCGTCATGATTTCAGCAAAGATCCGGTGGAAGGGCTGGCACTCGAAGATGCGATGGCAACCCTGGCAGCCTTCACAAAAACCGCTATTTTGCGTGCTATGGATTATCTGCCGGAACGGCCGAGAACCTGGCTGATCTGCGGTGGGGGCCGTCATAACGCGACCCTGATGGGGATGATGCGTCGAAAACTGCCCGGCACGGTGGAACCGGTGGATCTGCTGGGTCTGGATGGCGACATGATCGAAGCACAGGCCTTTGCCCTGATGGCAGTCCGTTCGGCGCGTGGTCTGCCTATCAGCTTCCCCAAGACGACAAATGCCCCCCGGCCACTGGCTGGAGGGCATTTGGTCAAACCCGATTGGATTTGAGTTCGACTTATTCCGCGCCGGAAAGACGATCCGGACCGTGCTGGTCCAGATAGTCGTGAACATTGTCCGTCACTTGGTCGAGAAGACCGGTGAAGAAATGATCGGCACCCGCAATATTGCGCAAGTCGACGTCGATATTGGTTTGCTGATTGACCTTGTTCACCAGTTTCTCGATGGAATCGCCGGTGACAATTTCATCCTTGTCGCCATGCAGCACGAGGCCGGAAGACGGGCAGGGGGCTAGGAAGCTGAAATCATACATGTTGGCCGGAGGCGCAATGGAGATGAAACCGTTGATTTCCGGGCGGCGCATCAAAAGCTGCATACCGATCCAGGCACCAAAGGAGAAACCTGCGATCCAGCATTGGCTGGCATTTTCGTTCTGGGCCTGCAGCCAATCAAGCGCGGATGCCGCATCGGAAAGCTCGCCTTCGCCTTTGTCATAGACGCCCTGGGAGCGGCCGACGCCGCGGAAATTGAACCGAAGGCAGGAAAAGCCGCGCTGCATGAAACTGTGGTACATGGCATAGACCACTTTGTTGTTCATGGTGCCGCCATGTTGCGGATGCGGATGCAGGAAAAGAGCGATCGGCGCAGTGTCCGACTTACCCTTTGTGTAGCGTGCTTCCAGGCGGCCTTCCGGTCCGTTGATGATCACTTCTGGCATGGTGTTTCCTTGAACCTAGGCTGTGGCATGTGGCGGAATCGATCAAAGGTCTGTTACGCTTTGGAACAACTGTATTCCTTGGCTATACCTTGACGCGATTCGCATATCCCCTATATCTAAGCGATAATTGAATAGTTTAAGGGTCCTTGTGAGACTGCACTGACATAAGAGGCAAATCAGCCTATATGTCAATATCGCAGGCGAGACAGGATGCCAGGGCCGCGACTGACAATCAGGAGGGCGAAGGAATGTTGAACAAAATCATCCGTGAAATAGATGGCATGATCAAACGCGACCCGGCGGCGCGTTCACGGATTGAAATCGCTCTTTGTTACCCGGCCTTCCATGCGATCTTGATGTATCGTGGGACCAACTGGATGTGGAAACGCGGCTGGCGTCTGGCCCCGCGCTTCTTATCCCAGACCGCACGGTTCATCACCGGCATTGAAATTCACCCCGGGGCCACGATCGGTGAAGGTTTCTTCATTGACCATGGCATGGGCGTGGTGATCGGGGAGACGGCTGAAATCGGCAATAATGTGACCCTGTATCATGATGTGACGCTGGGCGGCGTTTCACCGTCGGAAGATTCCGACCAGCAGCGCTGCACCAAACGTCACCCCACCTTGAATGACAATGTGATTGTCGGATCGGGGGCGCAGATTCTCGGCCCCATCACGGTGGGCGCTTGCGCCCGGGTCGGCGCAAATGCCGTGGTGATCAAGGATGTGCCGGAACGGGCGACCGTGGTCGGCATTCCGGCCAGGGTGATTGCGCGGGCCAAATCGGCCGATGGTGAATTTGCACCATATGGCACACCGCTTGGCGAACTGCCGGATCCCGTGGCGCGTGCCATGGACGGTTTGATGGAGCATGTCTCCACCCTCAATGCCCGGATCAAGGACCTGGAAAGCCGATTGGATGAGGCGACTAAAACTTCCGGGTCGTTGCCTTACAAGCCGGCGATCGATAAAGCCGAGGGCAAGAAACAGAAACAGGCCTGAATTGCGGTTGAATGCCTTTAGGCAACGTTCTAGAAAAACGGTCGCAAAGGATATGCCTTTGGGACCGTTTTTGATTTATGAACCAAGTTGGGCCGTGTGATGGCTGATCAGATTTATCTGGATTATAACGCAACCGCGCCGATGCGCCCCGACGCGCGCCACGCGGTCATTGAGGCCATGGCGGTTGCGGGCAATCCCTCCTCCGTCCACACATCGGGCCGGGCCGCCAGACGGGTGCTGGAAGATGCACGTCGGGATGTTGCACGGCTCTGTGGCACAGTCCCGGCCAATGTTGTTTTCACCGGCGGGGCAACTGAGTCCAACAATCTTGCGCTAAAGGGCTTTGGCCCGGATGTTAAGGTCATCACCAGTGCGGCTGAGCATCCATCTGTCCTGGAGGCGGTGGAGGGCTCGCGCGTGCCGGTGGGCCGGGCCGGTCTGATTGATCTTGGAGCACTGGAGGATATTTTGGCCGCTGGTGGAGAAGGGCGGCAATTGCTCTCCATTATTCTGGTCAATAACGAAACCGGCGTGATCCAGCCATTGGCAGAAATCAATGATCTTGCCAAGAAACATGGGGCGCTGATCCATGTGGATGCGGTTCAGGCAGCGGGAAAACTGCCGCTTTCTTTTGACGACATGCAGATCGACCTGATGAGCATCAGCGCTCATAAATTCGGTGGGCCGAAAGGGGTCGGCGCCTTAATCGTTAACCCGCGTAATCATTTGATGGCTGAAATCAAGGGCGGTGGCCAGGAAAAAGGCCGCCGGGCGGGGACTGAGAATGTCGCCGGAGCGGCCGGTTTTGGTGCTGCCTGTCGGGCGGTGACGGAAGATGCCGGGGAATTGGACCGGATCAGCGTGTTGCGTGATCGCCTGGAAACGCGTTTGACCGAACGGCTGCCCGATCTGGTTATTGCTGGCGCTGAGGCCCCGCGGGCAGGCCATGTCACCTGCATCGCCAGCCCGGGAATTGGGGCGGAAAAACAGGTCATGGCGATGGATCTGGCAGGGATTGCGGTCAGTGCAGGCTCGGCCTGCTCTTCGGGCAAAGTCCGGCAGAGCCATGTTCTTTCGGCCATGGGTTATCCGCCGGAGGTGGCCGGTTCCGCCATACGGGTCAGCCTGGGATGGGCAACGGAAGTTTCGGATATCGATGCCTTTTTCGAAGCTTACTGCGCCTTTATTGAAAAACAACGCATTAACAACTAAATCATTGTCCATTAAGAATTTTCCGGCAGAGACCATGCGCAACCGGCAGAGCAATCCGATCTATCTTGATTATCAGGCGACCACGCCTACCGATCCCCGGGCTGTTGATGCGATGCTGCCCTGGTTCACGGAAAAATTCGGCAATCCCCATTCCGCCGATCACCGTCATGGCTGGGAAGCGGCCGAGGCGGTGGATCATGCTCGGGAACGGATTGCCCGGCTAATCGGGGCCAAAGGCAAGGAAATCACCTTCACTTCCGGCGCAACCGAGTCCAATAACCTTGCGATCAAAGGAGCGGCCCGCGCGACCCGGAAACGCATGGAGCGCAGCCATGTTGTGACGGTAGCCACGGAGCATAAATGTGTCTTGGAAAGCGTTGCCCGGCTGGCGGAAGAAGGGTTTGACCTGACGATCCTGCCCGTTGAACCGGATGGCAGCTTAGATCTTGCTCGGTTGGAAGCAGCGGTGACGCAGCAGACCGCCCTGGTTTCGGTGATGGCGGTGAATAACGAGATTGGCGTTATCCACCCCCTGGCGGACATTGGGCGGATAGCCCATGAAAAAGGAGCGCTGTTTCATTCCGACTGCGCCCAGGCGGTGGGCAAAGTCCCGCTGGATGTCCAGGCCATGCAGATTGATTTGATGAGTATCAGCGCCCATAAGATTTATGGACCCAAGGGGATTGGTGCGCTTTATGTCCGGCGGCGGCCCAAAGTTGCGGTCGAGCCCATGATGGATGGCGGGGGGCAGGAAAAGGGACTGCGATCCGGCACGTTGGCACCGCCGCTTTGTGTTGGCTTTGGTGAGGCCTGCCGTATCGCATCCCTGGAAATGGCGGATGAAGGGGCCCGGCTGCTGCGCTACCGCGAGAGTTTCCTGGAAAAAATCAGGGCCGGGCGGCCTGATGTGATCGTCAATGGTGATTTGGATAAGCGGATTGCCGGCAATCTTAATCTTACCTTTGAAGGGGTTGAAGGGACAGAATTGCTGGCGGCCCTGGATGGTCTTTCGGTTTCAACCGGCTCGGCCTGTTCGTCCGGTGGTGGCAATTATTCCCATGTACTGGAAGCCCTTGGCCAGTCTCCGTCGGTAGTTTCGGCCTCAATCCGGATCGGGTTTGGCCGTTTCACCACGGAAGAGGAGGTGACGGCTGCGGCCACCATGCTGCTGGAGGCGCTAGGACGCATCAGGGGTGGAAAATGACGTGTCTGGCTTAGATCTTCTTTGACTTTTGCGGTTGGCTTTGACAGAAAGCCGGGCTAAGAGGGCTCAGAAGCGAATTGCCCCGGCATGGTTAGGATTGTGAACATAGGCTAGGTGAGAGATGCCAAAAATCAATTTTGTCAATCGCGATGGCAGCAGAACCGAGGTAGAGGCCGAAGTCGGCAAATCGGTCATGGAAGTCGCCATGGATAACGAGATCGACATCGAATCCGCCTGCGAAGGCTCGCTTGCCTGCGCAACCTGTCACCTGGTGGTAGATCCCGACTGGTTCGGCAAGATCGAACCGGCCGGTGAAGATGAAACCGATATGCTGGACCTGGCATTTGGCCTGACTCCGACCTCGCGCCTGTCCTGCCAGATTTCCGTGACCGATGACATGGACGGGATCACATTCTCGGTTCCTGAAGATATCTGATCAGAGATGATTGGTCGGGTTTGGAAGAGGGCTGGCGGTTGCCGGCCCTTTGTTTTTTGTCGAGCCCGTTGCCTGTATAGACAAGCAAGCCGCTAAAAATCAGGGTTTTCGGCGCGTGCGGGCTTGCCGGAGAGGTTAAAAACCTCTATCAAGCTGACCGTAAAAACCGAAGTTTCCAACGACTTTAGGAAAGCGCGCAATTTCCATGAATAGTGGCGTGAAGAAATCCCTGCTGCCGCAGGGGCTCAGAGACCTTTTGCCGCCCGAGGCGATCCATGAAGCGTCCGTGATGGACGGCCTGCTGGAAGCCTTTTCCATTCATGGCTATGAGCGTGTCGAGCCGCCGCTGGTGGAGTTTGAGGAAAACCTGCTGGATGGGGCGGGCGAGGCAATGGCCCCGCATACCTTCCGCCTGATGGATCCTGTCAGCCAGCGCATGATGGGTGTGCGCGCGGATATGACCCCTCAGGTTGCCCGGATTGCGACCTCGCGCCTGGCGGCGATGGAACGGCCGCTGCGTTTGTTCTATGGCGGTCAGGTTCTGCGTGTGAAAGGCAGCCAGCTGCGCCCCGAACGACAGGTGGCGCAGGCCGGGGTCGAATTGATTGGCGCGGACAGCCCTGAGGCGGATGCCGAGGTGATCGCGCTGGCTTACGAGGCGCTTCAAACGCTTGGTGTTGAAAATCTCTCCGTTGATATCTCTCTGCCGACCATTGTCCGGGCCATTTGTGATGATCTGGGGCTGGACCGGGATGCCAAGGAAGATGTGCGCTCTGCCCTTGATCGTAAAGATGCCGCCGCAATTGCCGCGATGGCTGGACCGGTTGCCGGAATTTTTGGCGGTCTGTTGCAGGCAAGCGGCCTGGCGGACAAGGCGATCGCTGCCCTTAATGAATTAACCCTGCCGGAAGCCGCGGCCGCGGAACGGGACCGGTTGATACTGGTTGTGGAGCGCCTTTCCGATATGGCGCTGGGCCTGATGGTCACCGTTGATCCGGTGGAACATCGTGGATTTGAATATCAAACTGGCCTCAGCTTCACTCTTTTTGACCGTGATGTGCGCGGCGAATTGGGCCGGGGCGGCCGTTATTTGGCCGGTGCCGCTGATGAAGCGGCCACCGGGTTCTCACTCTATATGGATACGGTCCTGCGGGCGGTACCTAAGCGGGAACGCCGGTCCAGGCTCTATCTGCCGCACGGCACGGATTTGGATATTGCCCGACGCGAACGGACTGCAGGCTGGATCACAGTCAGCGGATTGGCGCCGGAAAAGGATGTTTTGACGGAGGCTGCGCGTCTGCGATGCAGCCATGTATTGACGCTTGACGGTATCGTCGCTGTAGAAAAGGAATGAACGGATGACCAACGTAGTTGTCATTGGCTCCCAGTGGGGAGATGAAGGAAAAGGCAAGATTGTCGACTGGTTGTCTGAACGTGCCGATGTGGTTGTCCGCTTCCAGGGCGGTCATAATGCCGGCCATACCCTGGTGATCGATGGCAAGGTCTATAAGCTTCACCTGCTGCCGTCCGGCATTGTGCGCGAGGGCAAGAAATCCGTTATCGGCAACGGTGTGGTCATTGATCCCTGGGCGTTGATGAACGAGATCGAAACCGTGAAGGCACAGGGAGTTGCCATCACCCCGGAAAATCTGTTGATCGCGGAAAATGCGCCGCTGATCCTGCCGGTTCACCAGCGTTTGGACAAAGTGCGTGAAAAAGCCCGTGGCGATGCCAAGATCGGCACCACAGGCCGCGGCATCGGCCCGGCCTATGAGGATAAAGTCGCACGCCGTGCGGTCCGGGTTTGTGATCTCGCCGACCGCAGCCTGCTTGAAGGCCGGGTCGATGCGCTCCTGGAACATCACAATGCCCTACTGAAAGGCCTTGGCGAAGAGCCGGTTGACCGGGAAGAACTGATTGAAACCTTGCTGGAAATCGCGCCAAAGATCCTGCCTTATGCAGGCGTGGTCTGGAAGGTTCTGGATGAAGCCCGCCATGAAGGCCAGTGGGTCTTGTTTGAAGGTGCTCAGGGTGTGATGCTGGATATCGATCATGGCACCTATCCCTATGTTACCTCTTCCAACACTGCAGCGGGCCAAGCCGGCAGTGGTGCCGGTTGCGGTCCGAAATCCACCGGATATGTGCTTGGGATCACCAAAGCCTACACCACACGTGTGGGTTCTGGCCCGTTCCCGACAGAATTGCATGATGAGGTTGGTGAGGGCCTTGGTCAGCGTGGCCATGAGTTTGGTACTACCACGGGCCGGAAACGCCGTTGTGGCTGGTTTGATGCCGTCATGGTCCGCCAGGCCGCCAAGGTCAGCGGCATGGACGGTATTGCGTTGACCAAAGTGGATGTGCTGGATGGCATGGATGAGTTGAAAATCTGTGTTGGCTATAAAGTTGGTGATAAAACCTTTGACCATCTGCCGGCAGCCACCGGCCTGCAGGACAAGGTAGAGCCGATTTATGAAACCCTGGAAGGCTGGTCGGAAAGCACCGCCGGTGCGCGTTCCTGGGCAGAACTGCCGGCCAATATGATCAAATATGTGCGCCGGATCGAAGAATTAATCGAAACGCCGGTGGCTTTGCTGTCCACCAGTCCGGAACGGGAAGACACCATTCTGGTGCGCGATCCCTTCGAAGGCTGACCATAAAAGCATTCTTGTGCAAACAGGAATCATGTTACATTGAAAAGGATCTAGTTCAATCGACTGGATCCTTTTTATTTTAATGGGTTAACCCGGTTTTCCGGGGCCGGGGCAAAAGGCTGATGGCGGTTAAGTTTTCCAGTGGTGGTGATGAGCAGCAGGTGGGATCCGGGGAGATTCTGGTCAAGAACCGCTATGTCATTCAATGCAGCAATCCGGACGCGGCTTATGATGCACCGACGGCGCGAGCCTACAAGACTGTCCATGTGCGGGACAAAACCCGCAATCTGATCGCTTTCATCTGTGATCCGCGCTATCCACCCAGGCTTGGCGCGGTCAGTGCCCTGCACCGGGTTGACCATCGCAATTATATGCGGGTGGTCGACTGGGATATTGTTGAATGGCCAGGTGCCGAGGGGCGTCGTTATCCGGCGATCATCTGTGAGCGGCCCAAGGGCAAACCGCTTTCCTCGATTTTTGAGACCGGCCAGCCGCTCAGTGAAGAGGTTTTGATCCGCGCCTTCATTCAACCGATTGTGAATGTCCTGCGGGATATTCACAATCAGGGTGTTTTCCATGGCCGGATTCGGCCGGAGAATATCTATTTTGATAATGAAGCGGGGGATGAATTCCTGTTGGGCGAATGTTGCACCGCCCCGCAAGCTATGTTCCAGTCCGCCACATACCTGACCATTCCAGCCTGCCAATGCAGCCCGGCAGGCCGGGGAAGCGGGTCGGCGCTGGATGATTTCTATGCTTTGGGCGTGACCATTCTGGCCGCCTCAACGGGCATGGATCCGGCAGCGAAATTTGAAACGGAAGAAGCAGCGATCCAGGCGAAACTGAGTTACGGTACTTATTCGGCATTGGTTGGCTCGCACCGGGTGTCCACAGGGTTGATGGAGCCCCTTCGCGGCTTGTTGTCTGACGATCCGGACGAACGCTGGGTGCTGGATGATGTGGCGCTCTGGCTGGACGGGCGGCGTCTGTCCCCCAAACAGCATTCTTTGCCGGACAAAGGGTCCCGGGCGCTCAAATTTGCCGGCGAGGATCTGAATATGGCTCGCGAGGTGGCCTATTGCTTTGCCAGGAATTGGGAGCAGGCCAAGACACTGGTGCAGGATGGCACCTTGGATACCTGGTTGCGCCGGTCCCTTTCCGACGAGGATCGTACGGAGGCGGTCAATGTTGCCAAAGGGGTGGATGCGGAATCCAATGCGGAAGGCAGTGATCGCATGATGGCCCGTACCCTGATTGCACTATCTCCCGATCGGCCCATTCAGTTGAAGGAATTTGCCGGTACCGTGGATGGCATTTTCCAGCTTGTCGGGGTGCATTCTCAGGATCCTGAAATGCGATCCGCCTTTGAACAGGTGGTCGCAATGGGCCTGATGCCATTTTGGCTGGAAATGCAATCGAAGACGGATCCCGAGCATTTGCGGATTCTGGCAAAGCTGGAGAAATTGAAACATATCCTGGGTCAAACCCGGATCGGTGCCGGGCTAAATGCCATCATCTATCAGTTCAATCAGCATCTTCCCTGCCAATCTTCCCTGTTTGAAAAGGATTTTGTACCGGATATTGATTATTTCCTACCGGCCATGAACCGCGCGGCGGCCCGTATGGGCAATGAAGTGGAATATTTAGTTGACCGCCAGATCGCTGCATTCCTGTCAGTTCATTTCAAACGCAGCCTTGGGGATGAGTTTCGGGATATGGACGCGGCTGATCCGCCCTATATCGGCCGCATTGCTCAAGTGTCCGTGCTGGCAAAGGTGCAGGAGCTAATTGCGCCGAAAGTGCCGCTGCCGGAACTGGCGGTGGCCGCCGTAACCCTGCTGACGCCCGCTATTGAACGGTTTCATTCCCACAGTCACCGTCAGGAGGTGCTCTCGAAGCTGATGAAAGCCAGTGCTTCGGGCAAGCTCAAGGATCTGCTGGAGGTGATTGACCGCAAGGAAGATGTCGAGATGGACAAGCGGTCTTTTATGGCGGCGACGCATGAGTATTTCAATAGCGTTTCCAATCAGATCCAGCTCTATCGTGATATTGTGAACCGCCGGGCCATTGCACAGCAGATAGGTGGACAGATCGCCGCCGCGATTGCCGGGATCCTGGCGGGGTTGATTGTCTCAATCACATCCATCTTCAAGTTTTTCTAGTCGGTAATCGGAGAGGCAATGGCAAAGAAGCCAGCTAAAAAATCAGCAAAAGCAAAACCGGCGGTGGCCAAGAAATCCCCGATGCGCTCGCCATTGGTCTGGCTGCTGATTATCATTGTCGCAGGCGTCCTGTTTCCGGCGACGATGCTGTTGATCGTCAGCGGCATGGTGCCGACACTGGTGGCATTCATTGTCGATAACCACCCACGCCGACATGCGACAAGAACTGTTGCCTATCTGAATATGGCGGGAACCTTCATAGTTGCCATGGATATGTGGCAAAGCGGCGATGACAGCCTCCAACGGGCTGCCGAGATGCTTGGGGATCCGATCAACTGGGGAATCATGTTTGGCCTGGCGGGGCTTGGTTGGGCGATTTATTACACATTGCCGCCATTGGTCCTCTCGGTGAAAACCATTTCCAACGACGTGCAGATGAAAAAATTGAAGCAGCGCCAGCTTGAATTGACCAAGGAATGGGGCTTGGAAGTGGCCGATACCGCGCCGCTGATCCCGGAAGATCTTATTGCTGACGCTGAAGAGGCGATGAAAGCACCGGGAGAACAACGGAAGCGGACTGAAGAAGACAAGGATAAGGACCAGGTTGCCGAGAGTTAACGCCGGATCCTGGCGAATGGAACGGAAAAGGGGGAGCTTAGTGAAGCTCCCCCTTTTTTGTTATTCCGCGCTGGTTGCCCGGCCGAATTAACTCGGTAATGCCAGTTTGCGTTCTACAGCGGCATTCTTCATGGCTTTTTGCAGTTTTTCGAACGCGCGAACCTCAATCTGACGCACACGCTCGCGGCTGATATTGTATTCCTGGCTCAACTCCTCAAGCGTCTTGGCCGGCTCACTCAGGCGGCGCTCGGTCAAAATCGCCTGTTCGCGCGGGTTGAGATGTTTGATCGCGTCCTGCAGCATTTCACGGCGCAGGGTCAACTC
Organism: Aestuariispira insulae; assembly: GCF_003385955.1. Taxonomy (GTDB): domain Bacteria; phylum Pseudomonadota; class Alphaproteobacteria; order UBA8366; family Aestuariispiraceae; genus Aestuariispira; species Aestuariispira insulae. The sequence goes on along the minus strand of NZ_QRDW01000001.1, from coordinate 425,562 downwards.
CTCCGATTCAGCCAGCATGGTTTCCTGGTTGTCGGTATCATCTTCCAGCCAGTCCTGCCATTCGCCATCGCCATCTGCTTTCAACGGAGCATTCAGGGAGTTGTCGGACCCGGCCAGGCGGCGGTTCATGTTGACCACATCCTGTTCCGGCACGCTCAATTCCTCAGCAATCTGTTTGACATGCTCGGGCGACAGGTCGCCTTCATCAAAGGCCTGGAGGCGACCTTTGATTTTGCGCAGATTGAAGAAAAGTTTCTTTTGTGCGGCGGTGGTGCCCATCTTCACCAAGGACCAGGAATGCAGGATATATTCCTGGATCGATGCGCGGATCCACCACATTGCATAGGTGGCCAGGCGGAAGCCGCGATCGGGATCAAAGCGTTTGACCGCTTGCATCATGCCGACATTGCCCTCGGAAATCAGTTCTGCCACCGGCAGGCCATATCCGCGATATCCCATGGCAATTTTCGCCACGAGACGCAGATGGCTGGTCACCAGTTTCTGAGCCGCTTCGCGATCCTCATGTTCACGCCAGCTCTTGGCCAGCATGAATTCCTCATCCGGTTCCAGCATGGGAAACTTGCGGATATCATCAAGATATCTCTGCAAATTACCCTCGGGGGTAAGCACGGGTACGTTGGCAATGCCAGCCATTAAATTTCTCCCCTAAGACGAACAGCCTGTTTTACATTACGATAGATTGGGATCCGCAGATCACTTTTCAATACCTGAATGATCATTCTAAAATAAGGTATTTTTGGGGCACTGGCCAGTCACAAGACTATGAACTGTGGCGCAACGATATCATTAAATCTTTGATATCATTAGGTAAATCGCTCTCAAAGGAGAGTTTTTCACCGCTGATCGGATGATCAAAGCCAAGAATTTTCGCGTGCAATGCCTGTCGATTAAAGGTGCTGAGATAGTCTTGTGCCGCCGTGGATATGCCGCCACGCCGGGTTTTTGAGCTCCGGCCATAGACCGGATCCCCCATCAAAGGGTGGCCGATATGGGTCATATGAACGCGAATCTGATGGGTCCGACCAGTTTCCAGCTGGCATTCAACCAGGGCGGCCCCGGTGCCGAAAGCCTCCAATGTCTTGTAATGGGTAACCGCATGCTTACCCTGGGCGGCTTTGACCACAGCCATCAGTTTCCTGTGAACCGGATGGCGGCCGATATTGCCCTCAATCCGACCGGACGTGGGATTGGGCAGGCCCCAGACAACCGCCTGATAGCGCCGTTCCATATCCTTGGCCTTGAATTTGGCAGAGAGCGCCGTGTGAGTCTGGTCATCCTTGGCGATCACGATCAGGCCACTGGTATCTTTGTCGATCCGGTGAACGATACCGGGGCGCTTGACCCCGCCAATGCCCAGCAGGCTGTCACCGCAATGATGCAGGATCGCATTGACCAGGGTGCCGTCTTCATTGCCCGGGGCCGGATGAACCACCATGCCGGCGGGTTTGTCGACGACGATCAGATGTTCGTCTTCATAGGCGATGGTGAGGGGAATATCCTGCGGCACCAGGTCCAATTCTTCGGCATGCGGCACAGACAAGATCACGGTCTTGCCGGGTTTGACCCGGTGGGACGGGTCGGCTATCGTCCGGCCTTCTACCACTGCCCCGCCATCAATGATCAGGGATTTGAGACGATTGCGTGAAAAATCGGGCAGGGCATCGGCCAGGACCTTGTCCAGCCGTTTGCCCTTATGTTCCGGCAATACCGCGATTTCGTATGTTTCGATCTCATCCATGGTGGCATGGGCTATACAAGTCAGGTGTAAGCAATGCAAGGACTTAAGGCGCTGGTTATCTTCATGGGGGTTCTGATCGTGGCCGGGACCACGGCGCTCGCCATTTTGATGGTCAAGAAATTCAACCGGATGGGGGAGGAAGAGACCCCTGCCGTGGTGATGCAGGAAGCGGGCGATATTCCCACGCCGTCAGTTCAGGTTTCCGGGCCAGGCGGCCATTTCGGAGATGTGACGGAAAAATTGCCGGCGGGCAGCAGGGTCCTGTCCACCCATGTGTCTGGTGCGCTTTTGCTGGTCCGGTATCAGTCCGCGGATGGCGAAGCCATCTTGGTCTTTGATATGGAAGCCGGGAAAAAGCGCGGTGTGCTGACATTGCAGGCCCAGCCATAAGGTTTTCGGGCAACCAATGTTGCCAGGTTAGTTTCAAGGGAATAGCCGAGAATGAATTTCTGTTCAGACAATGCCACGCCGGCCAATCCGGAAGTCATCGAACATCTGGCCAAGGTTAACCAGGGGCTGCAAATGCCCTACGGTGCCGACGATGTCACTGAAAGGGTGCGCTTAAAACTCTGCGAGATCTTTGAGACGGATCTGGCGATTTTTCCCGTTGCCACCGGTACGGCTGCCAATGTGCTCTCGCTGTCCCTGCTGACCCCGCCCCATGGGGCGGTGATCTGTCACGAGGAAAGCCATATTAATGTGGATGAATGCGGCGCGCCGGAATTTTTCACCCACGGGGCCAAGCTGATTGGTCTGGCAGGGGCTGGGGCCAAGCTGACACCCGATGCCGTGACAGCGGCACTGGACTGGGACTGGCGCGGTGTTGCCCACCATGTGCAGCCCGCTTGTATGTCCCTGACGCAGGCAACTGAATATGGGCTGGCCTACACGGTTGATGAGGTCAAAGCGATGAAGGCTGTTTGCGACCGATTTGAGCTCTCGCTTCATATGGATGGCGCGCGTTTTGCCAATGCGCTGGTCGGGCTTGACTGTGCACCGGCCGACATCACCTGGCGTGCAGGCGTAGATATTCTGTCTTTCGGGGCGACCAAGAATGGGGCGCTGGGCGCGGAAGCGGTGATTCTGTTTGACCGCAGTCGCGAGCAGGAAATGCATTTCCGGCGTAAACGCGGCGGGCATCTTTTTTCCAAAATGCGTTTTCTTTCCGCTCAACTGGAGGCTTATCTGAGTGATGATTTGTGGCTGCGCAATGCCGGTCACGCCAATCAGATGGCGAGTGAGCTTGGAAACGGCCTGGCGCAGTTGGATGGCGTGGATCTTGTTCATCAGGTCCAGGCGAACGAAGTTTTTGTCCGTCTGCCGGAATCAATTTTCAAAAATCTCCGCGCGCAAGGCTTTGAATTTTATGACTGGCCGCTGGGCGGGCCGGACTGCTACCGCTTTGTCACAGCCTGGAGCACGGAAAAATCCCATGTTTCCGCCCTTCTGGCCGCAGCGGTCGGAAAAAAGTAAAAAAATTGAAAAATAGGACTTGCAAGGGGGCGGGGGAGCCAGTACAAACCCGCCTGCCTGAAGGGCACTGCGTCCCCTTCGTCTAGAGGCCTAGGACACCGCCCTTTCACGGCGGCAACACGGGTTCGAATCCCGTAGGGGACGCCATTCCAGTCTGACTGGAACCCAAAAAAGAAACCGCCGCAAGGCGGTTTTTTTGTGTCCAAATATCGCGTGGCCGGTGGCTTTTGCCAGACCGGCCAGCCTCTTGAAAAGCATGTTTAAGACTCTTCGACGAATTCGGACTCGGGCATGCGGTTGACGCCGTCAAGAATATCGAGCCGGATGCTTTGTGCCAGGGCGGCGGCATCGCGGTTGCGGATCGCGCTTAGGGCCTCTTGATGCTGGTCGACGATCGCACCAAGCCCCTTGCGTTTCATGGCGAGATAGAGGAACGGCACCATCTGCAGCCACAGGCTTTCAATCATTGGCATGATGACCTGGGATTCCCCGCATCGATACATGGTGAAATGAAATTCCAGGTTCTTGGAAAGATACAGTTCCACATCGCCCAGGCGGATGCCTTCATCCACTTCTGCATCCAGCCGGGTGAGCTTGGCCACCATCGCGTCATCCATGTGGGGAAGGGCACGCTCCGCGGCCAGCGGTTCCAACGCCACGCGCGCGGCGGTTAGTTCGCTGTATTTCTCAATGGTCATGGCTGGCACTGAGACCCGGCGGTTGGGCAGCAGTTGCAGCGCGCGTTCCGCCACCAGACGGCGCAGCGCCTCACGCACCGGCATCGGGCTGGTGCCCAGCGTTTCCGCCAGGCCGCGTATGGTAACGGATTTCCCGGGAATAAATTTCCCGGTCATGATGTCCAGGCGGATCCTTTGGTAAACCTGTTCCTGCAAGGTTAGATGGTCAGGTCTGTCCCCACTGATCAATGAAATGGATTCCGCCAATGATGGCATCCGCTGTCTCCCTACTTTGATAGGCGTCCCACCCTAAGCACCGGGAACGCGAGCCTTTATATTATGTGATCACAAAGGGGTGCGTAAACCGCTTTGCATCAAGAAAAAACGTGAGATTCATTTACGGGCGAACATTTTCGGCGGATAATCCCATTTGACGATAACCAAATAACGGGAGGCCGCCTTCATGAGCAAACTCGTCCAGAATCAAGCGATTCTCGCCGCCCTTGAGCCGATGTTTCAAAAAGCGGATGAAGAAGGTCTGTGGTTCTATCATGAATCCAAAGATGCGGGTGAGGTTTGGGCCTCGCCGAAGTATCTGCGCCATATGCATGAAAAAGGCCGGTTGATCTGGTCGCCAGAACATTGGGAATTACGCAGTCCCATGGCCTATTTGAAATCGCTGCATCGGGATGCGCAGGCTAAGATTGACGAATATAATGAAATGGCGGAACGCCTTGGTGTTCCCGATATTCTGCTGCTGGAAAAGCAGAATATGACCCCGGATGCCGAGGTCGCCTGATCCGGTTTCACGGATTGTATCTGGAACGCTTCGTTGTGACTTCATGCGCAAACCGCACTTGAAGTGGCGGTGGAGCCGTTCATAATCCAGGCTGGGGTGTGGTAAAACTTAAAAAATAACCCCCTGAAAACTGGATAAAAACAACGAATGGCGATCAGCATGTCAGCAAATCTGCAGCGTCGTGCCGGCGGGGAAATTCTTGTCGATGCGTTGAAGGCAAATGGGGTGAAAACGGCATTTGGCGTGCCGGGGGAAAGCTATCTGGCGGTGCTGGATGCGCTGCATGACACCGACATTGATTATGTGATCTGCCGCCAGGAAGGTGGGGCTGCGATGATGGCCGATGCCTATGGCAAACTGACCGGGGAACCCGGCATTTGTATGGTGACCAGAGGACCAGGCGCCACCAATGCCAGCGCGGGCGTGCATATCGCCTATCAGGATTCCACGCCGATGATCCTGCTGATCGGGCAGGTCGGGCGCGATATGGTCGAGCGCGAGGCCTTTCAGGAGATCGATTACCGGCGTATGTTCGGCCAGATGGCCAAATGGATCGCCCAGATCGATGATGCCGCGCGTATTCCGGAATATCTGAACCGGGCCTTCCATACCGCGACCTCGGGGCGACCGGGACCGGTGGTGCTGGCCCTGCCGGAAGACATGCTGACTGATTATGCGACCTGTATGGATGCACCGGGTTACCGCCGGATCGATAGCGCGCCGCCGATGGAACGGATGGCGGAATTGCGCGAGATGCTCTCCCAAGCTAGGCGGCCGATGATGATTGTCGGCGGTGGCGGTTGGAACGCGGATGCCTGCCGCGACATTATGGCCTTTGCACAAGCCAACCATCTTGCGACCGGTGCTTCTTTCCGCTGCCAGGATTATTTTGACAATCTCCATCCCTGTTATGTCGGCCATGTGGGGATCGGCGTGAATCCGAAACTGGCTCAGCGGGTGAAGGAGGCGGATCTCCTGATCGTCGCGGGGGCCAGGCTGGGCGAAATGACCACCAGCGGCTACAGCTTGCTGGATATCCCGGTGCCGCAACAGAAACTGGTGCATATACACGCGGATGCGTCCGAGCTGAACAGGGTCTATGCGGCAAGTTTGGCGATCCATGCGGATCCCAGGTCTTTTGCGAAGGCGGCGGCAGCCCTCGAGCGGGTGGCCAGCGATGCCTGGTCCGATAGCACGGCCGAGGGCCACCGGGATTATCAGGATCATTGTGTCCCGGCCAAGGTGCCGGGTGATGTCCAGATGGGCGAGGTGATGCTCTGGCTGCGCGCCCATCTGGACGAGGATTCGATCCTGTGTAACGGGGCTGGAAATTATGCCATCTGGCTGCACCGCTTTTATCAATATCGCAGCTACCGGACCCAGTTGGCCCCGACCAGCGGTTCCATGGGTTATGGTGTGCCGGCGGCCATCGCGGCCAAGCATGTGCATCCTGACCGCACCGTGGTCGCGCTGGCCGGTGACGGTTGCTATATGATGCATGGCCAGGAACTGGCGACGGCTGTGCAATATGACCTGCCGGTTATTTTCATCGTGGTGAATAATGGCATGTTCGGCACGATCCGCATGCATCAGGAACGGGAATATCCCGAACGGATAAGCGGTACCCAGCTGAAAAACCCTGATTTCTGCGCGCTGGCCAAGGCCTATGGCGCCCATGGCGAACTGGTCACTGCCACCGATCAGTTTGCTCTCGCTTTCGAGCGTGCCCAGGCTTCTGGAAAACCGGCTCTGATCGAGATCCGGGTGGATCCGGAGGCGCTAACACCGAATGCGAGTCTGAGCGAAATCAGGGCGGTTGCGAAGGGACGGTAATCTATTTCTGTTTGATATATCGAATGTCGCAAATAGACATGCATTCGCCTTATAACGGCCTCCCAAAAGGGGGCCGTTTTCGTTAGGTTGTATGCAGTTGGATACCGGCTCATCAAAAAAAGAAAAAGGCCTGTTAAGGTCTTGGCAGGTATCCTGTGGGAAACTGCGGAATTGCCGGGCGGGATGTCGTACCGGCATAAGGTGCTTAGGGATAAAGTCAGATGATTGAGTGCGATCTGCTTGTGATTGGCAGCGGGCCGGCCGGAAAACGGGCGGCAATCCAGGCCGCCAAATGGGGCAAAAACGTCTATGTGGTGGAAAAACACAAGGCCGTTGGCGGTGTCACGGTTCATACCGGCACCATCCCGTCCAAGACTTTGCGCGAGACCGTATTGAACCTTTCCGGCTGGCGGGAACGTGCTTTTTACGGTCGGTCCTACCGGGTGAAGGAAGAGATCACCGCCGCTGATCTGAAACAGCGGATGGACCTTACGCTCAGTCAGGAAGTGGACACGCTGGAGCATCAGTTTAACCGCAACAAGGTGCATATCACCTATGGCTGCGCCAGTTTTGTTGATCCCCATGTGGTGGAAGTTGAGGCCTCTGATGGTGAAAAACAGCAATATAAGGCCCATCGCGTCCTGATCGCGACCGGAACGCATCCGTTCCGCCCGGAATATATCCCGTTTGACGGTGAGCGCGTGTTGGATAGCGATGAGATCCTGGATATCGATGACGTGCCGAAGTCGCTTTGTGTCATTGGTGCGGGCGTGATCGGGGTCGAATATGCCACAATTTTCAGTGCGCTCGATGTGAATGTCACCCTGGTGGAACCGCGCAATTCCATGCTGGATTTTGTCGACCGGGAATTGATCGAGGATTTTACCCATCAATTGCGGGACCGGGGCATGAACCTGCGCTTTGGCCAGAAAGTGACCAAAGTCTCCCGCGAGGGGAATACCTGTTTTGTCGAGTTGGAAAACAAGCGGGTCATCCGATGTGACATGGTGCTGTTTGCGGCCGGGCGCATGGGCAATACCGGCAGCCTGAACTTGGATAAGGCGGGCCTGTCCAGCGATCATCGCGGTCGGTTGACCATCCGGGACAAGGATACTTTCCAGACAGAGGTGGACCATATCTATGCCGCGGGCGATGTGATCGGCTTCCCAAGCCTGGCCTCCACCTCCATGGAGCAGGGGCGCATCGCCGCTTTCCACGCTTTTGAGCGCGACGATGTCTATGACGCGCCGGAATATTTCCCCTATGGCATCTACAGCGTGCCGGAAATGTCCACCTGCGGCATGAGCGAGGAAGAGGTCCAGGAACGCGGTATCGCTTATGAATGTGGGATCTGCCGGTTCCGCGAAACCTCCAGGGGCCAGATCATGGGCCTGGAAGATGGCATGATGAAGCTGATCTTTTCCATGAAGACCAGGCGTCTGCTGGGCTGTCATATTGTGGGTGAGGGTGCGACCGAACTGATCCATATCGGCCAGGCGGTATTGAACCTGAAAGGCACCATGGAATACTTTGTGGAAAATACCTTCAACTATCCGACCCTGGCGGAAGCTTACAAGGTGGCCGCCTTGGATGCCTGGAATCGGATGCCGCCGCTGGGCAGCGATTGACCATCACAGATGGGGATATCGGCGATTGGCATATTGAAGTCATGGGGCAGGGCGGCTAAATCTTTCTGAACGATCATTTCAGAAACAGGGGCCGTCCATGTCCGTCAAAATCCTGCATAATCCGCGCTGTTCCAAATCTCGCCAGACCCTGGCGCTGTTGGTGGAAAAAGGCGTCACTCCCGAGATTGTCGAATATCTGAAAGCCGCGCCGAGCATGGCCGAGATTAAAGATATTGCCGCTAAGCTGGGCGTTGCCCCGCGTGAGATGATGCGCAAGGGCGAAGCGGTCTACAAGGAAATGGGGCTCAAGGATGTGGATGATGATCAGGCGCTCATCCAGGCCATGGCCGACAATCCGATCCTGATCGAACGTCCGATTGTCCTGGCCAACGGCAAGGCGAAAATTGGCCGCCCGCCGGAATCGGTCCTCGAAATTCTGTAAGCGGGAGGATCTTGATCATGTCAGATGGTTCCGACCTGGTTCTTTGTGAGATTGAAGAAGGCGTCGCCACCCTGACGCTTAACCGCCCGGAAGAGCTGAATGCCTTTTCCGAACCGGACATGATCGAGGCCTTTTTGGCCCGGATTGATGAGATCCGGGAAAACCCGGAGGTGCGCGCCGTGATCTTGACCGGGGCGGGGCGCGCCTTTTCCGCTGGCGGCAATGTCAAACATATGCGGGATAAAACCGATATGTTTGCCGGCACCCCGGCGGAGATCCGCGAGGCCTACCGCCATGGCATTTTGCGCGTGCCGCCCGCCTTCTATCATCTTGATGTACCGACCATTGCCGCCGTCAACGGCCCTGCCTTTGGTGCGGCGCTAGATCTGGTCTGCATGTGCGATATCCGGATCGGATCGCCGGAAGCCACCTTTGGCGCGCCTTTCGTGAAGATCGGCATCGCGCCGGGTGACGGTGCAGCCTGGTTCCTGCCCCGGATCATCGGCCAGGCCAATGCGGCGGAAATGCTGCTGACGGGTGAGTCGGTCAATGCGGAAAAGGCTGTGGAAACCGGCCTGATCGGCCGGATCGTGCCGTCGGAGGACCTGCTCACGGAAGCAAAATCGGTAGCCGCCAAGATCGCCGCCAACGCGCCGGTCGCAGTGAAGCTCACCAAGAAACTGATGCGCGAGGGCCAGTTCACAAGGCTGGAGCCGCATCTGGAAATGTGCGCCGCCTATCAGGCCATCGCCCACCACACAAGGGATCATGACGAGGCGATCCGGGCATTTTTTGATAAGCGGCCTGGGCAATTTGAAGGGCGCTGAACCTTCTTCCAAAACGGACATTGCTAAGAAAGTGACCTTATGCGCACGCCCAAGATGATGAGCTATCGATATGCCGGATTTGCCTATTATCCCTTCGGTTTTCTCGCTCAGGGCTATGCGCTCAATGGTCAAGAAGGCCAGAAAGTGCAAAACAGTTTCTCTGGCGCTCGAAAAAGCCTTTTGTCACTGGCTATAACCTGTTTTTTCGGAGCATTTGTGATCGGGGGGAGCCGGCCCCACCTATTGGTTGCGATTATGATTTTATCTGCAGCATTGTGTGTGATGCTGATTGTTGGAATTGATTGGCATAATTTCCGGATAACGCGAAATGCCCTCGGGCCGATGAAAAAAAAACGCCATTCGTTTCCCTATCGTTATGCCTGGTTGCGGATGCTTGAAAACAATCGCCGGTTCGCCACCAGCTTCGCCTTGATGCCACTCGCTGTTATTGCAGTCTACGTCATGGAATGGCGGGAAAATATGGCAGCATTATCCGGTGTTGATTCTCAGGGCATTCTCACGGCTGGCTCTTATCAGCTCTATGCTTATTTGCAACTGGGAGTGAATGTATTCCTGGCGATAACAGGGGCTGCTCTTTATTTCTCTGTGAAAAAATACCGTCAGGAAATGGGCACATGGGTTTTTGCATCCCGCTATCAGTTGGTGCCCGAAACAAGGGAGCTTTTTGACGAGAAAAAATATCTGGAAGAGAGATCCAAGCCCGTCGCCCCCCAACTCTTGAAGCAACAGGTTCAGGAGTACACGGCGAAGTTTACACGTGATTGCATCTATTTTCTGGAAAAGGGTGAGGGATCTAAAGAAACCTCCTATCTCGGTGGCAAGCCACAACTGCCGGAAGGGATGGAGTGGCCTATAGATGTGCAAAGCGGTAAGGCGAAACCCTTTCTGGCCCAACTGGATTTAACCGGTTTTCCAACTGTTGCGGGCCTGAATGTTCCACGAGATGGTGTCCTGTTCTTTTTTCTCGACAATATTGTCTTTGATGCGGGAATGATTCCGCATGACCTCAATGAAGCCAAGCCGGAATTTTATCGTGCGGATACCGAAAAATATCTGGCGGCGAGTGTCCTGTTTACACCGCAATCAGCATATCTGGCAGACGCGGTTGAGCGTGATCCGATGGTTGCGGTCAATACAGACCTGATGTGGCATGAAATTGCGGCATTGAAATCTCTGCCTGTAGCGGAGCAGTGCTTGCCGAAAGCCGGGATCTCGATGGTGCCGGGAAAAGATCTTTGGGCGCCCTGGTCGGCAGAAAGGACTGATGATCTTAATCAGGCGCTTCGGCAGCAGACGGAAGCTCATTATGCAGAGGTTGGGGTGTCAGATTACACTCTTCAGTTCGGCGGTTATGGCACCAGTGGTCAAGACTCAGCCATTCTAGAGAAAATCCTTTTGTTGCAACTGGCAGGGCGGGATAGTTTTTTGAGCGATGAACTGGGGGATTGTGTGCTGCAATTCTGGATTGCCGCCGATGATCTGGAGCAGGGCCGGTTTGACGATGTTGAGCTGATCTTGATTTCCAGCTGAAGCAAGGTTTTTCGTCAGATGATAATCGCGACCGGTAAAGTGCCTGTATGGACTAACGGGTGAAACCCGCGAGCGCCGCGCCAAAGGCGATGAAGGTGCCGCCAAGGCCGCGCCGCACCCGGTTCATGATCTTTTCCGATTGCAGATAACGGCGCATGCGCCCGCCGAACACCGCCAGGAAGGCATGGTTGAGGAAACAGAGCCCGGCAAAAGTGGCGCTCAGGATGCTGATCTGCAGGAAGACGGACGCTTGCGTGTTGATGAATTGCGGGAACAGGGCTGCGATCAGGAAGACGGCTTTCGGATTGGTTAGGGAGACAATCAAGGCGGTGCCAAACAGGCGGATACCGGAATTTCGGGCGGCCACGGGATTATCCTCGATCCGGAAAGCGGAGCGGTCCCGCAAAACCTTGATACCGAGATACAGCAAGTAAGCTGCCCCAATCAGCTTTACCACCGTGAAGGCGATGGCGGAGGTTGCCATAAGTGCGCCAAGGCCGGACGTGACCGCATAGCCCAACAGGAAGACACCAGTTGCGTTTCCGGCACCGGAGATCAGGGCGGCTTTGGTGCCAAAGCGCAGCGCGTTGGAAATGGCAAGCATGATCGCGGGGCCGGGGCTAACCACGGGAACCAAAGTTATCACGACAAATAATAACCAACTTTCAACGGGCATGGGGGCCATCCGGTCTGTGTCCAAGGGAGGCAGACTATAGGATTGGTTCCACACCGTCGGGAATGGTGCATAATCGCTTAGAATTTTTGAACAAAACTCAATAATCAGCCAGAAGCTGAGAATTGACGCACAAAAGCACCGATATCACTTTGCAGGCCGGATGTGCGTTGTGACAGTTCTCCTGCGGCCTGGGTGATCTGTTCCACGGCCGACCCAGTGCTGTCGGTTCCTTCCGCCACGTCATTTATGGAATTGGCCACTGTTTTCACCCCGCGGGCAACCTGGCCGATATTGCGGCTGATTTCAGTAACGGTGCCATGCTGTTCTCGCACAGTTTGGGCGATCCGGGCATTGGTGGTGTCGACATCATGGATGGTTTCGGCGATGGCATGCATGGCGTTGATGGCTTCTCGCGTGACTGTTTGCATGCTGCTGATCTGGGTGACGATCTCTTCTGTCGCCCGGGCGGTTTGCCCGGCAAGGCCCTTCACCTCGCTGGCGACCACGGCAAACCCCTTGCCCGCGTCGCCGGCGCGCGCTGCCTCAATGGTGGCATTGAGCGCCAGCAGATTGGTTTGTTCGGCAATATCATTGATCATCTGGACGACCTCGCCGATCTTGGCCGAGGCGCCGGACAGGCTGTCGATGGTGGCTTCGGTCTGCCGGGCCTGGTCGGCGGCGCGGGAGGCGCGCATGGCGGCCTCATCCAGGCTGGTGGTGACTGTTCCCATGGAGTTGGAAAGGGCCTCGGCGGCATCGGCAACATCATTGACATTACCTGAAGCGGAATTGGCGGCCTTGGAAACCGTGCATGACTGGCTGCTTGTCTGGCTGGCGACCGCGGTCAGTTCCCCGGCGGAGGCTTGCAGCTGTGTGGCGGTGGAGGAGACCGATTCGACCAATTTCAGAATATTGGCACCGACCGATGCGGCGGACTGGGAAAATTCCCGGGATTTGCGGTCCATACTCTCAAGCCCGTGATTGACGATTTCGGAATAGGTGGCAAAATCACCCGGCATGCCACGCAGTTGAATCTTGCGGAAATACTGGTCACGGCTGGCATATTCCAGGGCTGCGGCGGATTCGCGGGCATAGGCTTCAATCGTATCCAATAGACTGTTCAGGTTATCCAAGACCGATTGGTATTGGCCCGCGCGCTTGGTGAAGAGAACCCGTTCCCCCAATTCGCCTTGGGTGGCGCGATTGAGTGGCTCGGAGAGTTTCTCCAGAGCATGGCAGGCTTGATGGTTGCTGAAGCCGTAAAGGGAAAGCACGGATAGGGCGGCAGAGGAGAGCCCGATTGCCATCCAGTCCTGTTGAACGGCGGACTGGATCGCGATGCCAACAAGCAAAAGGATTACAGCAAGCAGGCACAGCAGTGATTTGCCATGCATGTTCATTTTGGTCACCGGTCCCTCCGGCAGAGGAGGACGTGGGGAGGGTCCCCTTTCCGGCTGGCGCATGGAAGGGGCGGTCTTTTGCGGGGACATATCATAACTCCGGCAAGTGGCAAAACCACAGCACGGGAAAGCAACATCTCCTAACCACCTGTTTTAGTTTCTATATTATCGTTTTTATCGATGTGATATATTCGGCCATGCAGATAGTGCAGCAAAAGCGAATTTTGGTGGATCCATTGTAAACGCCTTTGATGTCTGTTCTAGCATCTAGGCATATAAGAGGGGCCTGATCCATATGTCCCTGACACAAATCAATATTTGTTTAATTGCGACAGGAAATTTTCCACCCGGCCCGGAGAGGGCGCTGGCGCAACATTAGCGCACGAAAAAATGTTGCCTGTGTCGTGATCCAAGCAGAAAAAGTCGCGTGGGAAGATCACCTCTACCGTCTCTTCCGTTAGCGTGCAGCCAAATGAGAATACCGGCTGAGGCCTGCGGGTTTTCGTGGGGTAAACGGCTGGATTGTGTGAAGCGTCGGAGAGCATAGAGGAGCCGAAAATGGCAAAATCCGATATCGATATTGCGCGGGAAGCGGACGTAAAGCCGATTACCGAAGTTGGTGCCAAACTGGACATTCCGGCTGATGCGCTGCGTCAGTACGGCCCGGACAAAGCGAAGGTTAGCTTTGATTATCTGGATTCCCTGGAAGACCGGAAAGACGGCAACCTGATCCTGGTGACCGCCCTGTCTCCGACCCCGGCTGGTGAAGGCAAGACCACCACCACCGTTGGTCTGGGTGACGGCCTTAACGCCATCGGCAAAAAAGCCGTTATGGCGCTGCGTGAGCCGAGCCTGGGTCCGTGCTTTGGTGTTAAAGGCGGCGCTGCTGGTGGCGGTTATGCCCAGGTTGTCCCGATGGAAGACATCAACCTGCATTTCACCGGCGATTTCCACGCGATCGGTGCCGCTCATAACCTGCTGAGCGCCCTGATCGACAACCACATTTACTGGGGTAACGAGCTGGGCTTTGACGAGCGCCGTGTTGCATGGCGCCGTGTGGTTGACATGAACGACCGCGCGCTTCGTGACATTGTCTGCTCTCTGGGCGGCGTTTCCAACGGTTTCCCGCGTCAGACCGGTTTTGACATCACCGTTGCTTCCGAAGTGATGGCGATCTTCTGCCTGTCCAAGGATCTGAAAGACCTGGAAGAGCGCCTGGGCAACATCGTTGTTGGTTACACCCGCAGCCGTGAAGCCATTTACGCTCGCGACCTGAAGGCCCAGGGCCCGATGACCGTTCTGCTCAAAGACGCCCTGATGCCGAACCTGGTCCAGACCCTGGAAAACAACCCGGCCTTCATCCATGGCGGTCCGTTCGCGAACATCGCCCATGGCTGTAACACCGTTTCCGCCACCCGTGCCGCCCTGAAACTGGGTGACTATGTCGTGACTGAAGCTGGTTTCGGTGCCGATCTGGGTGCTGAGAAATTCTTCGACATCAAATGCCGCAAGGCTGGCCTCGACCCGAAAGCCGTTGTTATCGTCGCCACCGTGCGCGCGCTGAAAATGCACGGCGGTGTCGCGAAAGACGACCTGGCTGCTGAAAATGTCGAAGCTGTTAAGAAGGGCCTCGAGAACCTGGGCCGTCACATCCGCAACGTTGGCCAGTTCGGCGTTCCGGCTGTTGTTGGTATCAACCGCTTCACCCTGGATACCGATGCCGAGCTGGCAGCGGTCAAGGAATATACCGAGCAGTTCGGTGTTGAGGCGATCGAGTGCAACCACTGGGCCGAAGGGTCCAAAGGCACCATCGACCTGGCGAACAAGGTTGTTGAAATCGTTGAAGGCGGCGGCGCTCAGTTCCGCACCCTTTACGAAGACGACATGCCGCTGTTCGACAAAATCAACACCATCGCCCGCAACATCTATGGTGCGGACGAAGCGATCGCTGACAAGAAGGTTCGTGACCAGCTGCATCAGTGGGAAAAAGACGGCTATGGCAACCTGCCGGTTTGCATGGCTAAAACCCAGTACAGCTTCTCCACCGACCCGAACCTGCGTGGCGCGCCGACCGGTCATGTGGTTCCGGTCCGTGAGGTTCGCCTCTCTGCCGGTGCTGGTTTCATCGTCGCAATCTGCGGCGAGATCATGACCATGCCGGGTCTGCCGCGTGTGCCGGCGGCCAACTCCATCCACCTGGATGACGAAGGCCTGGTCCAGGGCCTGTTCTAAGAACAGATCTCTGGCAACAGCATGTTAGGGAACGGGCCGCACGATTGTGCGGCCCGTTTTCCTATGGGACAGACTAAGGCTGCATCATCATCACAATCCGGGAACCCAGTGACCAGCCTGTGGCGATTACGGGAAAGGACAGGGTAATATAGCCGCGCATCCAATGGTTCTTGCCGACCTGAGGGGGCAGTCCCGCCGCCAGCGACAAGGCACAGAAATACTGGATCAACATCACATCTGTCGCCGGGCCGGCAAACGTTTCGGACAAGAGAAATAGGGGGAAGAGAAGGGCGGTCGCCAGAAGGATCAGGCCGCGGATGGCCTCGAGGCATTTTCCGGCAGCGCTGTGATCTGTCAGGGATGTAACAGCACGTATCAACAGATATCCGGCTGGAGCGAGGTGAATGAAGTGATAGCCCGACTTGAACAAATCCAGCAACAGGCTGGTGGTATGGACCTGTGCCATGCTTTCAACGGTTGGCAGCTTATAGAAACCGGCCAGGAATAACGAATAAATGATTAGGTAGACCCAGGGAATGGGTTGCCTGGTTTGGCCGGCGGCGGCAACCTGTTTCACAGTTGAATGCCTCTCTTGCTGTCATCTAGTGCAGGGAGAGAGTCTAAGAAGAATGGGTCGAAAATATGGAATTCATCGGGCAGGATTGGCGTAAAAGGCTGTGGATGCTGCTTATTGGAGCATCGCTGCATTTCTGCGTGGTGAAACCGCTCATGGCAGCGGATGAAATCAATACCGGCTATTTCAACGATTTGGCGCTGAAAGGCTATGACAGCACCGCCTATTTCAGTCAGGGAAAAGCGCAAAGCGGGGATGAGCGCATTTCATTCGAATGGAAAGGTGCTGTTTGGCTTTTTGCCAGAGAAGCGGATCGAAATCTGTTTGCGGCTAATCCCGAAGCCTTTGCCCCGCAATATGGCGGCTATTGTTCCAACCAGATGAGTTTGGGTCGTTTGAGCGATACAGACCCTCACGTCTGGCTGATCCAAGATGGCAAGCTTTATCTCTTTGGTCATGAGGCAGGCCGGAACCGATGGGAACAAACCGGCATTGAGGCCCAGATCCAGGCGGCAGACCGACATTGGAAAGCCTTCATTCAAAACGGAAAAATTGAATGAAGACAATATTTTGAGACATATTCACGCTCAAAACATGTTCAATGGCTTGCCCGTGATGCCTTGATGAGATAAGCCAGTTGCCAACTGTGAAATAGGCTTGTTTCGGGGATGAGGGAACATGACGGATAAGACCATTTGCGTGAACCGGGATTGGGTTCAAGAGGCTGTTCGGCGCATCGAGGCGGATTTCAACCGTTCGGCGGATACCCATTTGCTGCGTGTGGAAGTGCCGGGCACGCCGGATATCTCGCTTTATCTCAAGGATGAATCAACCCATCTGACGGGTTCCCTGAAACATCGCCTGGCCCGCTCACTGTTTCTTTATGGGATCTGCAATGGCTGGATCGGTCCCAAAACCACGGTCATTGAAGCATCCTCCGGATCAACTGCGGTGTCGGAGGCTTATTTCGCCAGGCTTTTGAAACTGCCGTTCATTGCGGTTATGCCGAAAACCACATCGCCGGAGAAGATCGCCCAGATCGAGTTTTACGACGGCAAATGTCATCTGGTGGATGATCCGAAATCGATTTACGAGGTTTCCAACCGCTTGGCCCAGGAAACCGGCGGCCATTTCATGGACCAGTTCACCTATGCCGAGCGTGCCACGGATTGGCGCGGCAATAACAATATCGCGCAATCCCTGTTTGATCAGATGGAAGCGGAAGAATATCCGGTACCGGATTGGATCGTCTGTGGGGCGGGCACCGGCGGTACCTCGGCCACGATCGGGCGCTATATCCGCTATTGCCAGTTGGATAGCCGCCTTTGTGTGGTTGATCCGGAAAATTCCGTCTTTTTCGATGCTTATGTCACGGGGGATAAGACCCTGACCGGGGACGAGGGCTCGCGGATTGAAGGTATCGGGCGCCCCCGGGTTGAACCTTCATTCCAGCCGGAGGTGATTGACCGGATGATCCAGGTGGAGGATGCGGCCAGCTATGCGGCGATCCATTTCCTGGAAAAGCTGATCGGGCGGAAATGTGGCGGCTCGACGGGCACAAACCTGATCGGGGCGTTTAAGCTGATGGCGGAAATGAAAGCGGCGGGACAGGCAGGGTCGGTGGTTTCGCTGATCTGTGATCCGGGTGACCGCTATCTGCACACATATTACAATGAAGAATGGCTGAGCGGGAACGGATTTGATTTGAAACCGCATCTGGACAGGCTGGAACATTTTTACCGCGATGGCGGCTGGGACGATTGAGATTTAAAAAAAAGGGCACCGCATGGCGCCCTTTCTTAATCCGGATTGATCCCGATTATTCGCAGTCGCGGATCCGCAGATTTTCCAGTGTGTTGGCGATCCGGTCGCTGGCATTGATGAAGGCATCCCGGTCATTATTGACCCAGGCCTCATTCATGGCATTGGAAGCGCCGATCAGGCTGCTATCGCCTTCGGCATTGGCGATATCTTCCAGAATCACGGTCAGATCCAGCAGCATCTCGTCATCCCCGGCATCCACATCGGCACCGGCGTCCAGCGCGTCAGCAATCGCATCAAGCGCGTCCACCACTTCCAACAATTCATCACAGGCCAATTTTTCGGCACTGGCCGGCTGCATCATGCCAAGGGGCATGGCCAAGAAAGCGGCGGCAAACAGGATTTGTTTCATCAAGGGAACCTTCCAGAAAGTAAGTAACTGAAACAGAGCGGGCCTTGGCCCATCATATATATTCCTTACTGCCAGGATTGACCGGGCGGCAAGTGAAAACGATTGTTTGAAAGCAAAGAAGGCGGCCGCTAAACGGGCCGCCTTCTTCAATCTGTTAGGGATGGCTTACTCCGCCGCCATCGGCGCCTGTTTCGGGGATTTCTCCACCTTGGCGGCGCAATATTTGAATTCCGGGATCTTCCCGAAAGGATCCAACTGCGGGTTGGTCAGCATATTGGCCGGGCCTTCGGCAAAGCAGAAGGGGATGAAGACCATGCCTTCCGATACATCCCGGTCCGCACGCGCCTTCACATGGATCGATCCACGGCGGGTATGCACATCGACAAACTCGCCGGGCTGGATACCAAGCTCCGCCAGGTATTTCGGATGCAGATGGGCAACCGCTTCCGGCTCAATGGAATCGAGAACCGCAGAACGTCTTGTCATGGAACCGGTATGCCAATGTTCCAGCAGGCGACCGGTGGTCAAGACCATCGGATACTCCGCATCCGGGGTTTCCGCCGGCGGCACCAGGTCGGTCGGCACCAGGCGGGCACGGCCGGTCGGGGTCGGGAAGTCGTCAATAAAGACGTAAGGCTGGCCGGGGTCTTCCGGGCTGGTGCAGGGATAGGTGATGGAATCTTCGCGATCCACCCGCTCCCAGGTCATGCCTTTGATGCTATCCATTACCTGGGTCATTTCGCCAAACACATCTTTCGGATGGCTATAGGACCAATCCAGGCCGATCCGTTTGGCAATCTCCTGGATGATCCACCAATCCTGGCGGGCATCACCCGGCATATCAAGGGCCGGACGGACCATCTGCACCTTACGGTCGGTGTTGGAGAAGGTGCCCCATTTTTCCTGGAAGGCGCTGGCGGGCAGCACCACATCCGCATGGAAGGCGGTTTCGGTCATGAAGATATCCTGGACCACCAGATGATCCAGTTTGGCCAGCGCGGATCTGGCATGATGCACATCCGGGTCAGACATGGCAGGGTTTTCACCCATGATATACATGGCTTGGATTTCGTCGGCGATGATGGCATTCATGATCTCCACGACGGTCAGGCCACGCTTGTTATCCAGCTTGGCACCCCAAAATTCCTCGTATTTCGCGTGAATCTCCGGGTTTTCGACCGATTTATAGTCCGGATAGAACATTGGGATCAGGCCGACATCGGATGCGCCCTGGACATTGTTCTGGCCACGCAGGGGATGCAGGCCGGTGCCGGTGCGGCCGACCTGGCCGGTGATCAGGGACAGCGCAATCAGGCAACGTGCATTGTCGGTACCGTGAACATGCTGGGAAACACCCATGCCCCAGAAAATGATGGATTTGTCAGCCTTGGCATAGGCCCTTGCAACCTCGCGCAGGGTTTGTGCATCAATACCGCAGGCATCGGCCATTTTCTCCGGGCTGAATTCCTTCACCTTGGCTTTCAGCTCTTCGTAATCATCTACGCGGGCCTGGATGAATTGCTCATCAGTCAGGCCTTCTTCGATGATGGTATGGATCATGGCATTGAGCATGGGGACATCCGCGCCCGGCTTGAACTGAAGATGCTTCCAGGCATGGCGCGCCATATTCTGGCCGCGCGGATCCATGATGATCAGTTTTGCGCCGCGTTTGGCCGCCTGTTTGAAATAGGAAGCTGCAACAGGGTGGTTCCAGTTCGGGCGACAGCCGATCATGATGATGCAATCGGATTCTTCCGCCGCACGGAACGGTGCGGAAACAGCACCTGAGCTGATGCCCTCGATCAGGGCCGCCACGGATGAGGCGTGACACAGACGGGTGCAGTGATCCACATTGTTGGTGCCGAAACCGGCACGCACCAATTTCTGGAACAGATAGGCTTCTTCGTTGGAGCCTTTGGCGGAACCGAAACCACTAAGCCCTTTCGGGCCTTTTTCCGCGAGTGCTTTTTTGAAGCCCTCAGCGGTTTTTTCAAGCGCCTCTTCCCAGGTGGCTTCGCGGAAATGGGTGAAGGGGTTGTTGGGATCAACCTCGTCATCCCAGCGTTTTTCAACGCCTTCCTTACGGATCAGCGGTTTGGTCAGGCGGCCTTCATGGGTTGCGTAATCCATACCAAAGCGGCCTTTGACACAAAGCCGGTTCTGGTTGGCGGGGCCGTTGCGGCCTTTGACCTGCATGATCTTATTGTCTTTGACATGGATCTCGGTCAGGCAGCCGACACCACAGAACGGACAACTGGAATTGATGATCTTGTCCGGCTTGCCTTTATAGACCTGTTCTTCGTCAACCATGGTGGTCGGCATCAAAGCTCCTGTCGGGCAGGCCTGGACACATTCACCGCAGGCGACACAGGTGCTCTCGCCCATGGGATCGTCCATGTCGAAGACAATCTTGGAATTGGCACCGCGTCCGGCCATGCCGATCACGTCATTAACTTGGACTTCGCGGCAGGCGCGCACGCAGAGGTTACAGTTGATACAAGCATCGAGATTGACCCGCATGGCCGGATGGCTGGCATCCAGTAGGGGTGTTTCCTTGGCCGGGAAACGGCTGTCTTCAATGCCAATATCGGTGGACCATTTCCAGAAACGGGAATCGGCGTCATGGGCTTCTTCTCGTTTTGGCTGGTCAGCCATTAGGAGCTCAAACACCATCTGGCGGGATTTTTTCGCGCGCTCGGAGGCTGTATTGACCACCATGCCCTCGGCCGGGGTGCGTACGCATGAGGCGGTCAGGGTGCGTTCACCCTCCACCTCGACCATACAGGCCCGGCAGTTACCGTCGGACCGATAGCCCGGTTCCGGCGAATGGCAGAGATGCGGGATCTCGGTACCAATGCGGGTGGCGACCTGCCAGATGGATTCGCCCGGCTGGGCCTCAACCTGCTTGCCATCCAGGGTGAAAGTGACTGCTTTTTCCTGCGCGACCGACATGATCCTCTATTCCCTTAAAGCTTTGACGCTTCTTCTTGATTTGTGCCGTTGGACAGATAGGTCCATTTAGCCTCGCACCATATAGAGACGGGCCAACCCACTATACCTCAAAAGCGTCGGATGCGCCCCTTTTTGCGGCACCTGGGAATAAGAACCGGGCCGCCCTTTCATCAAAGGCGACCCGGACTGCTCTGCACCGCGAGCAAAGGGATTATTATTCGTGATTGAGGTCAATGAACCCTTTATGCCAGTTGGCAACACCTTCGACACCGTCAGTGCGCACCGACTTGATTTTGTCGTCGGGCAGCTTCATGAAATTGAAGCAGATAACGCCCCATTCGCCCCAATCCTCGCAATATTGATCCTTGTCATTCACATGCCAGGGAATGTTGCGCACCTTGTCCCCCTTCATCCAGACGACCGCTATGCCATCGGCGTGGTTATTTTGTTTATAAGGGGTGCCTTTATGCACGCCGGAGATGGAATTTCCGGCCATCAGGGTCTGGATCTCTTTGGCATTCATGAAGTCATTTGCCGCGGCAAAGCCACTGGAAAGGGCCAGCATACCGAACGCGATGGCCCCTGCCCGAAAACCGGTTTTCAGTTTTGACATTTTTTATTCAAGCTCCTGTTATCACTTCGCTTGCGCATGCTATCGCGCTAAGCTCGGTTGGCCTGTGAATATTGACGCCAAAAACAACAGGGGAGGGGGATGGGCGAGGAATATCCGCTGGGAGAGCTTTATACCCGCTTCTGGGCCGTCTGGCTTGAGGAACTGAGCGGACGGCTGAGTGGTATGGCCAGTCCTCGGGATGAGGAAGGCGAACAAGCAGATGATCCGATCATTCGCCTTATGCGCTTTTGTGAGGTGCATGGACCGGACCGTTTGTTTCGCGAGGCATATAGGCTTGCGGTATTGCCGGCCTTTGAACCCATGTCCTTTGCGCTTCTCCATGCGCCGGATGACAAGGCCTTCATTAATCGCTGGCACGGAATGCTGGAGATGCATGGCCGCCGGCTGCCCCGGGACTTGATTCGGCGCGGGGAAAATTGTTTCTATTTGTTGCCGGCCGCCTCTGTTCAGGCATCTGGTTCCCCCCTGGGACCGCCGATACTTGCCGCGGCGACGTTGGGATTACTGAACCGCCATGGCTGGCCGATTGAAACGGTCTGGCAGATGCCGGAAACAGGCGGGCGGATGGCTGTTTGGCGCAGGGAAGGAGCTGTGGATCAAATTGATATGGCGGATACGGGCAGCCTCTGGTGTTTTGAATATTCCGCCCCACGCGGCATCGCCCAGCATGTGACCGGGCAGAGCCTGGGGTATCTCGCTCAAAATGGACGTCTCGTAAAGCGTCTGGAAGATCATTGGTACGCGCTGATGAAAAGCGAGGCCGCTTTGGGTGGGCATATTTCCCTTGAGCAGATTGCCACGGCGGCAGGGCGATCGGCGCGAAGCCTCTCAAGGGAATTGTCGTTATCGGGCGTTACGTGGCGCGATCTTGCCAGAGGATTCCGGTTTCGTGCGGCATGCTCTTTCATGGCGGGCGGCATGGAATGCCAGGAAGAAATCGCTTTTGAGGCAGGTTTTAGTGATCGCCATCATATGGCGCGGGATTTCAAACGGATGAGCGCGATGAGCCCCGGGGACTATTTTTCCGTCCTTTGGCGCTAATTCTTTCTGCGGTCGCTTTGTGGAGGCAGTTCGCGCACGGTTTCCTCAACGTTTTCTGGTGCAATCGGGCTGGGTGACCGTTTGAAATCAAATGACAGGCCGAATGTTTCCCCGTCATTCCAGGCCACCATAGCCTTCAGGCGTCCGATTTTGGGAATATCAATGATGACGAGGCTGCCGGCTTCATTGTCAATGGCACCTTTTACCATGGCGCCATCCCTGGAAAGATTGACCACTGTGCAGACATGGCCGCCATCCACGGTTTCCACCATGGCTTGGAAAGAAGCCATATGCCGCGGCGTGTCGCGCCGCGGCGGGGTGTTTCTGTTGTCCCTGTCAGTCATGACAAAAACAGTAGATTGAAAAGGAATATTTGTCTCTCAGCTTTTTTCCTTTCGCTTTTTATCAGCCTGCAAACAGAGATAATCATGAGCCAGTGTTGCAGCGGCAATGGCGGTGATTTCCGCATGGTCATAGGCCGGTGCAACCTCGACAATATCCATGCCGACCAGATTTAGGTCGCCGAACCCGCGCACAATGCTCAACGCCTGATGCGAAGTCAGACCGCCCGCCACCGGTGTGCCGGTTCCGGGCGCATAGGCGGGGTCCAGGCAATCAATATCAAAGGTCAGATAGGCCTTGCGATCGCCAACAATTTCGGAAACCCGGTCCAGGACGGCCTGCACCCCATTTTCGTGGACCCAGGGGGCATGCAGGATGTTGAATCCGACATCATCGGCAATGGTGCGGATGCCGATTTGCACGGAATTTTCCGGAATCACCAACCCTTCCTTTACGGCGCGCGTGAACATAGTGCCGTGATTCATTGGCTGGCCGTCGTCTGGCCAGGTATCGGCATGGGCATCGAAATGAATGAGACTCAGTGGCCCGTGTTTTTCAACATAGGCCCGGAGGATCGGATAGGTGACAAAATGATCCCCCCCGATGCAAAGGCTGCTGGCGCCACTGTCCAAAATCTGGCGGACATGGTTGGTGATGGCATCGGGAATTTCATGCTGGAAACCATGGTCGAAATAACAATCGCCGTAATCCACCACGGCCAGATAATCGAACGGATCAAAGCCAAAAGGGAAGGCATCCAGTTCCGCCAATTGCACGGAACCGGCCCGTACCGCCTGCGGGCCCTGCCGGGCACCGGGCCGGTAGGTGGTGGCAAGATCCAGCGGAATGCCGGTAACGGCCACATCCACACCGGTGAGGTCACGGGTGTATTTGCGGCGCAAGAAACTTTGCGCGCCAGCATAGGTCAGTTCCCGATCCCGCCCATATAGTTCTTCCTTCCGGAAGGCCTGGTCACCGTGGTTCAGATAGTCTTCCACACTCATGGTCTTTATCCGTTATAGTCATCACCGAAACAGAAAGCTGTCATACAGCCGTAGTATTTTGTGATCACAATATCCGATCTGGTGAAAAACACAACAGGGGCCAGTGTGACATGAAATGGGTTAAACGTTTCTTTCTCTTCCTGCTTTTTGCCATCCTGCTGGCGGGCGGTGCCGGCTTTGGTGTTGCCTGGCTGAGCTTGCCGAAGTCGGTAGGTGAAATAACCCTTGCCGGTTTGCAGGGGCCGGTCACGGTTGCGCGGGATGAAAATGGTGTGCCAACCATCCGGTCGGGAAATAGTCGGGACGCCTATTTTGCGCTGGGATTCGTTCATGCGCAGGATCGGTTGTGGCAGATGGAAATGACCCGGCGGGTCGGTGCCGGGCGGCTTTCCGAGATCATTGGCGGTGAGACGCTGGGCATGGATCGCTTTATGCGAACCATGGGGTTCTATGCTTTGGCCGAACGGCAGGCAAGCGGTGTCAGTGGCGAGACCAAACTGGCACTATCGGCTTATGCTTCCGGAGTGAATGCCTACCTGGATCAGGATGGGTTGGTGCTGCCACCGGAATTTCTGATCCTGGGGCATGAACCCGAACCCTGGCAGCTGGCGGATTCCATTGTCTGGTCGAAATTGATGGCGTTTCAATTGTCCAACAACTGGCGTTCAGAGCTGCTGAATCTGGCGCTGTCACGGAAATTGCCCGTACAGGAATTGCAATCCCTGTTTCCGGGGCGGGATGAGCCGGCGGTAATTACAGGGGCGGCGCGTTCGGCCATCGATTTTGCCCGTCGGTTGTTGGATGAATTACCGCAAAGCCTGCAATCCCATAGCGCATCCAATGCCTGGATCCTTGATGGCAGCCGCACGGAGAGCGGCTTGCCGGTGCTGGCCAATGATCCCCATTTGCGGTTCTCTTCCCCGATTCTCTGGTATTTGGCGCGACTTGAGACGCCGGATTGGGAAATGACCGGCGTGACGGTGCCGGGGGTACCGATCCATGTTCTTGGGCATAATGGCCATTTGGCCTGGGGCTTGACCACAACCCATGCGGATACTCAGGATATCGTTTTTGAAGAGGTCCCGGAGCGCGGATCAAACAGCATCACGCTCACACGGGAACGCGGGGTCCTGACACGGCGCGAGGAGGTGATCAACATCAAGGGAGAAGCACCGGTCCGGCACGCGGTCTGGTCTATGCCTGGGGCGGTGGTGATTTCAGATGTGTTGGATGAATTGAAAGCCGCTTTGCCGGATCATCAGATTGCCCGCCTGGTTTGGCCCGGCTTTCTGGAAGATGATGAAACGGTTTCGGCAGTGCTGGCCATGAACCGGGCAAAAGATTTATCTGCCTTTCAGCAGGCCTTGGGCCGGTTTCACAGCCCTATTCAAAACATCCACTACGCGGATCGGCGCGGCAATATTGCGCTTTTTGTGCCCGGGCGTATTCCGGTGAGAAATGGGGACGGAACCTATCCTGCTCAAGGTGAGAACCCCGCCAGCCAATGGAATGGCTATATCCCGCAGGATCAGCTGCCGCGGGTGATCAATCCGCCGTCGGGCCTGATTGTGAATGCCAATAACCGATTGGTTCCAAAGGACTATCCCTATCTTATTACGGCTGTTTGGCCGGCCTCCTATCGGGCGGACAGAATCGTTGGCGTTCTTGAAGGCGCGCGGGAGGGGGCAGATCTGGCGCTTTCGGCGTCCCTGCAAAATGATGTAGTTGCTTTGCCGGCCAAGGCGCTGAATGGCCATTTGGTGGCAAGCCTGGCCCGGTCCGGCCGGGAAGAACTGGTTGGCCTGATGGATGGTTGGGATTTCCGGATGGCGGCTGACAGGCCGGAAGCCGCTCTTTATGCGGTTTGGGAGCGGCGGTTGCTCCAGACCATTCTGGCGGATGAATTGGAGGAAGAGTTCGGGCGTTTCTGGCGCAGTCGGCCCCGGCTGCTGGAGAGGCTGATGCGCGAAGAAAGCGCCTGGTGTGACAAGGGATCCACGGACGACCGGGAAGATTGCGCCGCCATGTCGGATCTGGCGCTGGAGGCCGCAATGGATGATCTGGAGGACTGGCTGGGTGAAGACTGGCGTCACTGGCGCTGGGGCGATCTGCATCAGGGGCGGTTTGATCACGACATATTTAAACATATCCCCGTGGCCGACCGCGTTTTCGGGCGGAGAATTGCGACGGCCGGTGGCGATGAAACCGTGGATCGGGGCCAAACCGGCGGGGGCGGTGTAAGACGGTCCTATGATCACGTCCATGGGGCCGGCTATCGTGCGATTTATGATCTGAGTAATCTGGCCAACAGCCGCTATGCCCTGGCGGGGGGACAGTCCGGTCATCCGTTATCACCGTGGTTTGCGAGCCTTCTGGATGAGTGGAATAACGGGCTTTATGTCACCTTCGGTCAAGGGGCGATGGAAAAACTGTCACTTTTGCCGGAAGCTGGGAATTGATCCGACCCCGTGACTGAATAGAATGGCTTTCTATCGAATGGAGCGTTTTAAGGATCGTGATATGGCGCAATTGCCGCGAAGTGAAGAAGACCTGCTGCTGGTGATTGATGTGCAGAATGATTTCTGTCCTGGCGGCGCGTTGGCGGTTCCGGATGGCAATGCGGTGGTGCCGGTGATCAATGGGCTTCAGAGAGAATTTTCCCATATTGCGTTGACCCAGGACTGGCATCCGGCCGGGCATCGGTCATTTGCCTCCAGCCATTCAGGGAAAGGTCCGTTTGAAACAGTTGATCTCGACTACGGGACACAGGTTTTATGGCCGGATCATTGTGTGCAGGACAGTATCGGAGCGGCCTTCCATTCAGACCTTGAGACCGTGCATGCCAACATGATTATCCGGAAAGGCTATCGCCGCGGGATCGATTCCTATTCGGCATTTTTTGAAAATGATCAAAAGACGCCGACCGGGCTATCGGGCTATGTAAGGGACCGGGGGGTGAAACATGTTTTCCTGTCCGGACTGGCGACGGATTTCTGTGTCTTCTATTCCGCCATGGATGCGCGGAAATTGGGGCTGGAGGTTACCGTTATCGAAGATGCCTGCCGGGCGATTGATCTGGAAGGATCTTTGAATGCCGCCTGGGAGGCTATGGCGGCAGCCGGGATCAAACGGGCGAATTCTGACAAAATCTAGAATTTATTGTTACCAGGATTCCGCGGGGGCCTCGCGCCAGGCCCTCAATACCTTTTCCGCGCCTGCGCTGTCGATTCGCTCAAAATAATCGATGGTCTTCAGATATTGCGATGATTTCCGATAGGATTCGGCCTCACCGCCTCCATGAAGATAACAAATCATATCGCCGAAAGTGAATGTGTCGATGCCGCTTGCCTTGCAGACAATGGCAAGGGTTTCCGGCCCGGAATCATAAAGAACCCGGGTCACGGATGTTTCCGTGAGGTCGGTCAGGTCACGGAATAATTCCTCAAACCTGAAAACATCGCCCAGTTTCAGGGCTTTCAGCAGGGTTCGGGGATGGGGCCGGTACCCGGTGGCATGAACATTATCCGGATCATAATCCAGTTCGTCCCCACCATAAATATCATCCTGCAGGGCGTCATTGACGGCCCGGCTGACGGCATCATCCAACTCAGGATCCAATTCCTCAAACCGGTCGACGATGTAATTCCGGAGAGCCTCGCCGACGAAGCCGTACATTTTCCGCGCCATGTCGGCATCCAGCTCATGCCGTTCCAACAGCGGCTCATGATATTCCTCTATCTTCTCAGCATCCCGAACCAGGCTATGCATGGTCTGTTCGTGGATTTCGGCGGATTTGTTCTTCAGCAGGCTGGTCACCACCCGGCGATTGCTGGTGCCAACCAGGCTTTCGGATACATCCCCGGTCAGGTTCCTGCGCTGGGCAATCGCGATATGATGATGTTCGGCCTGATCCAGGACCAACTGGATCAGATCGGAATCCTCCAGCAGCCGACTTTTCATCAAGACCGGCTGGGCGACATCAAAGACATCGCTGGCCAGGGTCAGGATCAGTTCTTTTGGAACATTGTCCCGTTCGGCCAATTCTTTGGACAAAGCCTGGCGTACATTGACCTCCACCTGCTTGACGATGGTGGTCAAAATCTCGAAAACCAGATCACGTTCCCGATCGGTCAGTGTTTTGGAGGAGGAAAGGCAAACCGCATTCAGGGTTTCCATCAACTTGGCGCGTGCTTCGGGTGTGCCGTCGCGGGCCACGCGGACCATATCCTTGAGGGCGTCGGTGTCAGCCAACGGATTGCTCCCTAGATGCCGGATGCAGCGATGCAGTTGATCCGGAGCCGTGAATTAGAATTGCCCCTCTCGATACTGATCCCTAAAATAATACTGTTCTGGAATCATGACAAGAGAAGGTGCAGTTAAGTAATTGTGCCGGAAGTGATTTCATAAAACAATTGTCGAATATTACATAAAATCCAATTCATGTTTGAATCACTCTTCTATCAACTTCGTGCTGCTGGAATCCCGGTATCCCTTCGGGAGTATCTGACGCTCATGGAAGCAATGGAAAAAGGTGTCTGCGCCTTTGATGTGGATGGGTTTTATTATCTGGGCCGATCCGCCCTGGTTAAAGATGAGCGCCATCTTGATCGTTTTGATCAGGTTTTTGGCGAGGTCTTCAAGGGATTGGAACATATTGAAGATGGCGACCCCCATGATGTTCCGGAAGACTGGCTGAAAAAGCTGGCGGAGAAATTCCTGTCGGAGGAGGAAAAGGAAAAAATCGAGGCGCTTGGCGGGTTTGAAAAAATTCTGGAGACCCTACAACAGCGCCTGAAAGAGCAGGAAGGCCGCCATCAGGGAGGATCGAAATGGATCGGCACCGCCGGAACATCTCCTTTCGGCGCCTATGGCTATAACCCCGAAGGGGTGCGGATCGGTCAGCATGAATCGCGTCACCGCAGGGCAGTTAAGGTCTGGGACAAGCGCTCTTTTAAGAACCTGTCTGACGATGTGGAACTGGGCACAAGGAATCTAAAGATCGCATTGCGAAAGCTGCGGCGGTTCGCCCGGTCCGGCGCGGCTACGGAGCTGGATCTGGGGGGAACCATTCGTTCAACGGCTGAAAAGGGCGGCATGCTGGATCTGCAGATGGTGCCGGAACGGCATAATAGCATCAAGGTCCTGCTGTTTTTTGATGTCGGTGGTTCAATGGATGATCATATCCAGACTTGCGAGGAGTTGTTTTCCGCCGCCCGGTCCGAGTTCAAACATATGGAATATTTCTATTTCCATAACTGTTTGTACGAACATGTCTGGAAAGACAGCCGCAACCGTTGGCGCAACAAGATTCCGACCATGGAGGTGCTGCGCACCTATGGCCATGACTATAAAGTGATCATTGTTGGTGACGCGACCATGGGCCCCTATGAAATCATGTATCCCGGTGGCAGTGTGGAACATTGGAATGAAGAGGCGGGGGATGTCTGGATGCGCCGTCTGTTGGATAATTATCCCAAGGCGGTTTGGATCAATCCTCAACTATCCGTGGTCTGGGACTATCATGAATCCATCCGGATTATGAATAATCTTATGGAAGGGCGGATGTACCCTCTGACATTGCAGGGCATTGATGAGGCGATGCGTGCGCTGCTATGATCTGCCACGACCTGCCGACAGAGAATAATCAAAGATAATGTGAGAATTGAACCGGTAATGAAAATTAGATTAGCTGTGCCCCTATCGCTTGGACTGATTCTCTCATCTTGTGCGAATGAACCCAGCATCACGGAAAGTTACGGGGTCGACTCTCCTGGCGGCAATCTTTTGGTTTCTGTCTGTTATTCGGCGACCAATACGACGCGTCAGGAGATCGAAAACCTGGCCGCCAAATCCTGTCCGGCCGGGACAACGGGCATTTCTGTTGCCGGTCATAATACCTTGCTCAATCAATGCCCGCTCTCAAAGAAAAACCGGGTGACTTTCGAATGCCATGGTTATCCAGTAACTGCGGAATGATGTTCACAATCTGTCAGTTATGGCCAGACTTCAGCTAACCAGAGCGGACATGCCTACCGCGCCCAAAGCGCAAATCGTGAGGGTGCGCATGATACCCCATTTTCGCACCAAAATCAGATAACTGGCCAGGGCCGCAATCAGCGCGGCAACGGCATCCAGGCTGGACAAGGTTGGTATCCAGAGTGTGAGAGGGCCTGTATCGGACCTGGTTACCTCATTGAACAAGACCTGCATTGAAAACCAGACGGACAGATTCATGATGACGCCAACAACAGCCGCAGATATGGCCGAGAGTGCGCCGCTCAGTCTTGGTCTTGTGGAGAGCCATTCGATATAGGGGGCGCCGGCAAAGACCCAGAGGAAGCAGGGCGCAAAGGTTGCCCATAGAGTGACCAGCGCCGCGAGAAAACCATATGTCAGATCAATTCCGTCCGGCCCGCGGGCACCGGCCAGGAAACCGACAAATTCCGTAACCAGGATCAGGGGGCCAGGAGTGGTTTCCGCCAAGCCCAGGCCATCAAGCATTTCTGCAGCGCTCAACCAGCCAAGATCCTGTACTGCCTCCTGTGCCATATAGGCCAGCACGGCATAGGCCCCGCCAAAAGTGACCGTCGCCAGTTTGGAGAAAAATAGTCCGACCGATCCCAGGATGCCACCGGGGTCAAAGAGAGCCATAAGACCGATCGGCCCCCACCAAATGGCCAGCCAGAGACAAATCGTGCGTATGGTCTTGCCTATTGGATAGCGGCTGTCTGGGGTGAGGGGCTCTTCGTCTGTCAACCGTCCGAAGGAAAAGCCGTAAACAGCGGCAGCCAGGATGACCAGGGGAAAAGGCAGGGAGAAGAAGAAAAGCGCTATGAAGGCCAATCCAGCCAATATCCAGTGGTCGCGCCGTTTCAGTCCCTTGCGGGCGACGCGCAACAGGGCTTCAAGCACGATGACCAGAACCGCGGCTTTGATGCCGAGGAAGATTGTGGTGAAAGCAGGGGTTTCCCCAAAGCTCACATAAAGCATCGCAAGTCCGAGGATTACGGCTGCGCCTGGCAATACGAACAGCAGGCCGGCAATTAATCCCCCCAATGTGCCGCGATGCCGCCATCCGGTATAGGTTGCCAATTGCATGGCTTCTGGTCCGGGCAACAGCATGCAAAATGAAAGCGCATTAAGATATTGCCGCTCGCTCAGCCATCGGCGTTCTTCGACAATGATCTTATGCATCAAGGCGATCTGTGCCGCAGGGCCGCCAAAGGACAGAAAACCGATCCGGGCCCAGACAGTGACCATCTCCCATAATCCAGTCCAGGAAGAACGGGAAGGCGCTGTTTCATCTGCAATTTGTTTTTCTGGCATTTCTTTATCCGGTGGTTTTCCGATCACTTCCATATAGACGACAAATTACAGAAACGTGAATTTGGACGAAGATAGCGCAACAAAAGAAAAAAGCCCGGCCAAAAAGGCCGGGCTTCTCATAACAGGTCAGTCCAGAGGGCTTACCATTTGCTCATGGCATCCTTCAGGTTGCCATCCAGTTCGTCGAGGAACTGATTAGTGGTCAGCCACTCCTGGTTGGCACCTACCAAGAGCGCCAGGTCTTTGGTCATTTTGCCGCCTTCGACGGTATCGACGCAGACTTTTTCCAGGGTTTCGGCGAACTTCACCACATCCGGGGTACCATCGAACTTGCCGCGGTATTTCAGGCCCTGCGTCCAGGCAAAGATGGACGCGATTGGGTTGGTGGAGGTTTCCTTGCCTTCCTGATGCTGGCGGTAATGGCGGGTCACCGTGCCATGTGCGGCTTCGGCTTCCACCGTTTTCCCATCCGGGGTCATCAGAACGGAGGTCATCAGGCCAAGGGAGCCAAAGCCCTGGGCAACCGTGTCGGACTGAACGTCACCATCATAGTTTTTGCACGCCCAGAGGAAGTCACCATGGGCTTTAAGCGAGAAGGCAACCATGTCATCAATCAGGCGATGCTCGTACCAGACACCGGCATCCTTGAACTTCTGTTCAAACTCAGTTTCATAGGTTTCCTGGAACAGATCCTTGAAGCGGCCGTCATAGGCTTTCAGGATGGTGTTTTTGGTGGAGAGATAGACGGGCATGCCGCGCATCAGGCCGTAATTCATGCAGGCACGGGCAAAACCGCGGATGGAATCATCCAGGTTATACATGGCCATGGCCACACCCGGACCTTCAAAGTTGAAGACCTGGTGGCGGATGGTTTCGCCTTCCGGATCTTCCGGACTAAAGGTTATGGAGAGCAGACCAGCGCCCGGCACGGTGAAATCGGTGGCGCGATATTGATCACCGAACGCATGGCGGGCAATGATGATCGGCTTGTTCCAGCCCGGCACAAGGCGCGGCACGTTGGAGCAGACAATCGGCTCGCGGAAAACGGTGCCGCCCAGGATGTTACGGATGGTGCCGTTCGGGGAACGCCACATCTGTTTCAGGCCAAACTCCTCAACACGATCTTCATCAGGGGTGATGGTGGCGCATTTCACGCCCACACCATGTTCCTTGATCGCATTGGCGGAATCGATGGTGATCTGGTCATCGGTCTCATCACGTTTCTGAACGCTGAGATCGTAATATTTCAGGTCTACATCCAGATAGGGCAGGATCAGTTTGTTTTTGATGAAATCCCACATAATGCGGGTCATTTCGTCGCCGTCCAGCTCGACAACGGGGTTTTTCACTTGAATTTTCGACATGGTCGATACCGCTCCTTGATTTTTATAGGCAGGTGGAATCGGCCAGGATCCGGCATATTCTTAATGTTGGCGTCTTGATGCGCCCGACCGGATCCTTCCCGGTATTGTTGCCGTGCAACATAACCATACTGTCCACAGTATGCAATTGTATACGGTCAAATAATTTGAACTTATTCGCCAAGCCCCGGCCGTTCAGCCAAACAGGTCGTCGATCGCGGATTGGTTCATGACATTTTCCTCCGCATCGGCCTCATGCACAAGATCTTCGGAAGCAATATTGGCCTGATGATCAACACCGTTGATAATCCCGCTGGCCCGATCCATTAGGACTTGAAGCTCGCTGGAGACGCCAAGGGTCACCGCCCGGATCTGCTCCGGGTCGTTGGCAGGCAGGACTTCTTCGATGGATTTAAGCCCCTCGATAATTTTCAGATTGATGGATTTGACTGTGCTGTCAAAAGGTTGCCTGAATTCCGGCGGGGCATGCTCATAAGCCATGACCGCGAGATCCTTGTGGGTGAAGGCGCTGTCATGAAAATGTTCCTGATAAGTCTTAGGCAGCCACTCACGCACCTCCATCATCATATCCGGCATATCGGGCACCATTTCCAACAGCATCACCAGCTCATTGAAATGATTCAGATAGTCCGTCGACAGCAGAGTCGTGGTGTTGATCGTCGTCCCCTCGACCAACTTTCGGTAGGTTTTTGTATGTGTTGCGGTATGACCCATGAGACTCTTTATAGAATATATCCTTTAAAGATATGCTAATTTTCATGCCCCCCGGATACGCAGCCAGCGAAAGAATTACCGGCTCAAGTCCATTTACTTTCAATATCATGGGTTGGTGCCGGACTTTTCTCCAATGCCTCGATTGCTTCCTCCACCGACGTGACCACCTGAAACAGCTCCAGGTTGGCTTCCTTGGCGAAATTCTCGGCAACTTGTTTGTGGATCAGCTCAATCAGCGAGTCCCAATAGCCGTCGATATTGAGGATGATGACCGGTTTGTCATGCAGCTTCAGCTGTTTCCAGGTGAGGATTTCAAAGGTCTCATCCAGGGTGCCAAGCCCACCGGGCAGGGCAACAAACGCATCGGCACGTTCCGCCATGATCATTTTGCGTTCATGCATGTTTTCTGTGATGACAAGTTCGGTGACGCCGCCATGTCCAACTTCAAGATCGCGCAGGAATTCGGGAATCACGCCCAGGACCTCGCCGCCATTGTTGATGGTGGAATCTGCGACCAGTCCCATCAGTCCGACCTTGCCGCCGCCATAGACCAGTGAGCGCCCGCTTTCGGCAAGTTGGCGGCCGAAATCAATGGCGCATTGGCGATAGCTTTCGCGTACATTGCTGCTGGACCCGCAATAGACACAAACACTTTTGATATTGGGCATGAACTGACTTTCCTTACATCACTGACCGGGGCAGCCCTTTGCCGGCTCCCGTAATTTATCGCCTTACCGTGTTCGACCGGACCTGTCCACACCGGGATTGTGAGAAAAAGCCGGTTTAACGGCTATTTCAACAGACCAACGGCGGCGACGCAGGCGAGCACAAGTAACACGACATGGCGGAAGGTCTTCTCCGAGGCTTTCTTGAAAAATTCCCCGCCCAGCCAGACGCCGATCATGAAGCCGGGAATAAGCCAAAGCCCGCGCACCACAATATCGGCGGTGAAAATGCCCAGCCAATGGTAGGAGAGAATGGAGCAGAGGCTGGTGAAGGTAAAAAATCCGGCAATGCTGGCCCGGATGGTCAGGGCACTGGCTCCGCCAGACAGGAAGTAAAGAATAACCGGTGGCCCGGCAAAACCCGCCAGGCCGCCCATGACGCCGGACGTAAATCCCGTCGCCATGGTCATTGGCAGCGGGCGTGGACCGCCATAACGCCAGCCGGTGGCCAGGATAATGACAAAGAAGAGAATGATGATCGAGATGATGGCACGGACGATATCGGGATCAAGACTGACCAGGAAATAGGCACCTGTCGGGATACCGGCGACAGCGCCAACTCCCAAGGTCACGACCAGTTTGCGATCCGCATGCCTGACGGCTGTCCGCATCAATTGCAAAACCGCACTGAAATCGATCACAAGGATTGAGACGGCTGATGTGACCGGCCCATAGAGCAGGGCCAGCACCGGGGCCATGACCAGGGCGGAACCAAAGCCGGAAAACCCACGAATGATGCCGGCAAAAAAAACGCAGATCAACGCGATGGCGAAAGAGAAGTCAAAATCCGGAAGAAACATGCGTGTAGTATCCTGGCTGGGAGAAAAGGCCGAAACCGGACCAGAGAATGGCCTTAAGGCAAGATCAAATGGCGGACAAGGTGGTTTTTCGCACCTGAGGGTGAAGTCTTCTCAAGGGATGAGAATCAAGTTGTACTTTACCTGCTAAATGGGTGTGGCTGGAGTATTTTTATGCCTTTATGCCATTTTATTTCCCAGCTTGCGGCGGGGATCTCGACAACGCATTGCGTGAATTGGGGGCAGGGAGTACATTAGCCTGAACGAGATAAAGTCAAATGGCAGTTGAAGTCCGGGGTTGGATAATTGTGACAGGTCCTTCAATGGCTTCTGTGGAAAGCGAGGACGGTTGTGAATCGGTCGGTGGCAATAGGCAGTATAGGCGCCATCATAGCGGTGGCGGCCGTTGGCTTGAGTGTGTGGCTGACGGATAATACCGATCCGGTGCCGGAAACGCCCGCAGTTGCAGAGACAGGCAATGCCAAGACGGAACAGGCGGCCCCCCCGGTATCCGGAACGCCCAGCGCGACAGTTGATACTGAGCAAAATCCTAAATCTCCGGCCTTTGATGTCGTTCGGGTTTCCGAAGAAGGCGACACGGTGATTGCCGGGCGCGCGCCCGAAGGCGCGCGTGTCACTGTCATGGACGGGGACAAGCCCATTGGCTCTGCGGTTGCCGATGAGCGTGGTGAATGGGTTGTGTTGCCCAGTGAGCCGCTCACTTCCGGCAATCGGGAATTGTCACTGAGCGCGGAAACCGTAGATGGGAAGACCATTGAATCGGAGAATGTGGTTGTCCTGTCAGTGCCTGAGGGCGATGCGGCAGGTCAGGCCGATGGCGGTAAACCGCTTGCGGTTCTTGTCCCGCGCAGCGGCCAGGGGGCCAGCAAGGTATTGCAGAAGCCAACGGAAGAAGAGGGTGTCTCTTCGAAAGTCGGCGGTTTGGTGCTGGATAGCGTTGATTATGATGAAGCCGGGAATGTGACTTTGGGAGGGCGCGGCCAGCCGGGTGCCGAAGTCCAGGTCTTTCTGGATAATAAAGTGATTGGCAGGGCACCGGTGGTCGAATCGGGCAATTGGCAGCTCAAGCCGGAAGAACAGGTGGAACCCGGTGTTTATCAACTGCGTATTGATCAGGTCAAAGACGACACCATGATCGGTCGGGTGGAAATTCCCTTCAGTCGGGCCGAACCCTTGAAGGATTTTGTCGGTGAAGCCTTTGTGATTGTCCAGCCCGGCAACAGCCTGTGGCGGATTGCCCGCAGGACCCTTGGTTCCGGAGTTCAATATACCGATATTTATCTTGCCAATCAGGACCAGATCCGGGATCCAAATTTGATTTATCCCGGACAAGTCTTTGAAATGCCCGCAAACTGATTTTGCTTGGCGAAGAAGCGGTAATCTCTTGCCGTTTTTGAAAAAAATGCACCTCAGGCGGGCTGTTCTTTTCCGGACGCGAAAGGTAAAAGAAAATCTTCTGGACCGTCAGGGGTCCCGCAAATATTCGGAGTTATTAGGATATGTCATCCATTCGAGACATCATCAAACCGGTCATGGTGCCGATCAATAAAGAAGGCTATGCCTTTATCACGATCTTTGCCATTGGCACGGTGATCCTGGGCATTATCTGGGAGCCGCTTTTCTTTGTCGGTTTGGTCCTGACGGCCTGGTGTGCCTATTTCTTCCGTGATCCGGATCGGGTGACACCAACCCGGCCAGGTCTTGTGATCGCGCCTGCCGATGGCGTGGTCCAGATGATTCGCGAATGCGCGCCGCCGCCTGAACTGGAGATGGGGGATACCCCGCTGACCCGTATCAGTATCTTCATGAATGTTTTTAATGTTCATGTGAACCGCATGCCGATTGATGGTACGATCACCAAAATGGCGTATCACAAGGGCGCTTTCTTGAATGCTTCCCTGGATAAAGCCAGCATCCATAACGAACGTATGTCCCTGGTTGTGGATGGTCCGAAGGACAAACGCATTGCTTTTGTTCAGATTGCCGGCCTTGTTGCCCGCCGCATCCTTTGCAATGTGGAGTTGGGGGATGAACTGAAAGCAGGTGAACGTTTTGGCATGATCCGTTTTGGTAGCCGGGTTGATGTCTATTTGCCCAAGGGCGTGGTACCCTTGGTCTGTGAAAACCAATTGACGGTAGCGGGTGAAACCGTGATTGCCGATCTTGGTCGCGGTCAAGGCGGCAAGGAAGGCGCCCGCGAAGGAGAGGTACGTTAGATGCTGCGCAGAAGGCAACGCCGGACCCGCAGGCAGCCCCGTTTTCGAGGGTTGTCCATCAATAAGGTGATCCCGAATGCGATTACGGTGAGCGCGACCTGTGCCGGGTTAACCGGGATACGGTTTGCCATTGAAGGGCGCTGGGAATATGCAGCGGCGGCAATTTTGATTGCGGCAGTCCTAGATGCGCTGGACGGCCGGATGGCCCGTCTGCTCAAAGCCTCCAGCGAATTTGGAGCGGAGTTGGATTCGCTCTCGGATTTCGTGTCATTCGGCGCGGCTCCGGCCATGATCATGTATTATTGGCTGCTTAACGGCCTGGGCGGCATTGGTTGGGCCGTGGCGCTTTTCTTTGCCATCTGCATGGGCTTGCGTCTGGCCCGCTTCAACAGCTCCCTCGATAAGCTGCCGCCTTATGCCTACAACTATTTCCAGGGTGTTCCGGCTCCGGCTGGCGCGGGGCTTGCCCTTCTGCCGATGCTGCTGACCTTTGTCCTGCCGGAAGTGAAGGAATATATGGCCCCGGAATTGATTGCGGTCTGGCTGTTGGGCGCGGCGCTGCTGCTGGTCAGTTCCCTGCCAACCTATTCCTTCAAGAAAATGAAGATCCCGCCGCATATGATGATCCCGGGATTGGCTTTGTTTGCGCTGGCCCTGGCCCTGCTGGTGGGCAAGACCTGGGCGACCATGTCGGTTGTTCTGATCGGTTATCTGGCAACCTTCCCATTCTCCTATCGCAGCTATATGCGCCTGAAGGCTGAAGCCGAGCATATTCAGGGGCTTGATGATGAAGAGGGTGGCCAAGGACCGGGGGATTCCGGAGATGCCGATGGTGGGGACGGCAATCCCGTGCAACTGCGTTCTGTGGATTAGGAGCTTCATCCTTGTTTGATGCGGCTTTGAGACGGTTGATAGATCCGCCCTTGAACAGGGCGGGTCTTTTTTTTCATCGACAGGGAATCAGTGCTAATACCATTACTGTGGCGGGCTTCTTTGTTGGGATGGGGGCACTGCCGGCTCTGGCATTGGGGCGGCCAGACATTGCGTTGATCTGTATTTTGCTGAATCGATTGATGGATGGATTGGATGGTGCCATCGCCCGACAGGCCGGACCAACGGATATCGGCGGCTATCTGGATATTGTCCTGGATTTCCTGTTCTATGGTGCGGTGCCGTTCGGTTTTGCGCTGATGATGCCGGAATTTGCGCTCAGTGCCGCTTTTCTCATTTTTTCCTTCATCGGTACCGGCAGCAGTTTCCTGGCCTATGCCATTGTTGCCGAGAAACGCAAGATCACGACGGACATCCGGGGCTTGAAAAGCTTTTATTACCTGGGTGGCCTGACCGAAGGCGGCGAGACCATCGCCTTTTTCATTCTGCTCTGCCTGTTACCGCAACATTTCAATATCTTGGCCTGGGTCTTCGGCAGTCTTTGCTGGATCACGACGGTAACGCGGATCTGGGCGGCGACAGTTGCCTTTGGCGCGGAAAGTTGAAGTGATAAACCCTCTTACGCCGGTTTAAAGGGGGAAGAGATGCGTAAAAAGGCGGCCCAGGGGAAGGGCCGCCTTTTTCAGTCGCGGGGACTGGAGGTCTGGGGAGTGAGGGAGGTCAGTCCGCCGCGCTTAATGCTACAGCCTCGATATGATCGGGCTTGTTGCTGTCATTATCCGCCTGGTCGCCACCGGACTTCCGGTTCCGGCGGCGCTCCCGCCAGGCGGCAAAATTGGCCCGTACCATGAGCGCGCATGGCGTCAGGATCAGGGTCAGAACGGTCGCAAAAGCCAGGCCTGCCACGATCGCCGTGGAAAGCTGGACCCACCATTGTGTGGAGGGGGCGCCAACAGTGATTTCGCGGGTCGCGAAGTCGATGTTGATCTGCAGCACCATCGGGATCAGGCCCAGAATGGTGGTGATGGTGGTCAGCATCACCGGACGCATACGCTGAGCCCCGGTTTGCAGGATCGCATGGCGCACATCCAGCCCTGTTTCCTTCAGCCGGTCGAATGTGTCGATCAGGACGATATTGTTATTCACCACAATCCCGGCCAAGGCGATCACCCCGACACCGGACATCACAATCCCGAACGGCTGTTGGATCACCATCAGGCCGATCAGTACGCCCGCGGTCGACATGATCACCGCAAACAGGATCAGGAAGGCGGAATAGAAGCTGTTGAACTGGGTCACCAGGATCACTGCCATCAGGAAGAGCGCCACACCAAAGGCCTGAACCAGGAATGCCTGCGCCTTTTGCTGTTCTTCATCCTCACCCTTGAAAGTGATGGTGACATCGTCCGGGATTTCGATGGTTTTGAGCCAGGCCTGGATTTCCTGAACCTTGGCGTCCACATTGACATCGGGCAAAACCTCGGATTTCACGGTCAGGACACGTTTGCCGTCCACACGGTTGATCGTGCCGGTTTTCTGCTCCGCTTCGCGTTTAACGAAGCTGCTCAGCGGCGCCAGGCCAAGATCTGTGTTGATTCTGACGCTGTCCAGTTGGTTGATGGTGCGGTCATGAACCGGATATCGGGCAACGATATCCACCTCATCATCAGCGTCATTGGGGCGGTAATCGCTGATTTTCAGCCCCTTTGTCACCAGCTGGATGACATTACCGATGGAAACCACATCGGTTCCGAATTTGGCCGCTTGCGCACGGTCCACGGTCAGGACCCATTCAATGCCGGGGATAGGGCGGCTGTCTTCCACATCGACAAGACCGTTCATATTTTCCAATTTAGCGCGGATCTGGTCCACCAGCGGCGGCAGCTGTTCGGGATGGATCGATGCCAGTTGCAGTTGGATCGGCTTGCCAACCGGCGGGCCGCCTTCTTCCTGGCGAAACTCAACCCAGATCCCGGCAAGGCCACTGGTCCGTTCCCGGATCTCCACCTGAATCTCCTTGGCAGGCCGTCGCGTGTCCCAATCGTTGAATTCCAGCAAAACCTTGCCGATCACATCTTCCGCATCGCCATCTTGATGTTCGATCATGCCGCTGGTGGTATAGATGGTCTTGAATTCACCGCGCTCACGCTGGATGGCAAGGACCTGTTCCTCGACTTGGCGTACGATAGAATCTTTTTCCTCCACTGACAGGTTGCCGCGGGCATGAACATTCACGAAGGCGACTTCCGGTTCGATATCGGGGAAGAATTCCACGCCCTTCCCAAAGCCGAAGATATAGACGAAATAGGTGATGATCATGATCGACAGGCTGGCCATCATCATCGTGAAGGGGGCCTTCAGGGTGAAATTGAGCGTTTTGACATAGGCCTTGGTCAGGCCGGTGACGTTATCCTCGATATGGCCGTCATGGTTGGAGCCCAACATCTTGGCGTCTTCTGGATCCACGTTGGTCTGATCGAGGATACGCCCGATCCAGCCGCCAATGCGCCAGCCGAAGAGTGCGCCGACAATTCCGAGGATTACGGCCAGGAGCATGGCAAAGCCGCCGAGCATCTCACCGAACAGCGACATGATGGTGCCGCCGGCCATCGCGCCGATCAGGCCAAAGAACACAATCCGCATCACGGTAGTCAGATTCGCCCCAAGAACCGGGATGAAGACCAGTGCCATGGCCAGTGAGGCCGTCAGGGTCGCAATCAGGGTGATCGGCATATATTTCATGAATTCGCCAACCACGCCGGGCCAGAAGATAAGCGGCATGAAGGCGGCCAATGTGGTCGCGGTGGAGGCAATGATCGGCCAGGCCATGCGCTTGGCCGCCAGCCCATAGGCCACTTCCTTGCTTTCGCCTTCCGCCAGTTTCCGGTCCGCATATTCGGTGACCACGATCGCGCCATCAACCAGCATGCCAACCGCCAGGATCAGTGAGAAGAGCACCACGATATTCACCGTGAAACCGGCGGTGTAGAGAACCAGGATACCGGCCAGGAAGGAACCGGGAATGGCAACACCGACCAGCAGACCGCCGCGCAGGCCAAGGGCGGCCACGACAATCACCATGACCAGCAGGATGGCACTGGTCACGTTATTCTGCAGATCCACCAGCATGACCCGGATATCTCCGGATTTATCCTGACTGAAGCTGACTTGTACACCTTCCGGCCAGTCTTCGGCTGCGGCCGCGACAACTTCACGGGTCTTTTCAATAGTCTCGATAATGTTTTCGCCGGTCCGTTTCGACACTTCCAGCGTGATGGCGGGCTCGCCATTGACGCGGGCAAATATTTCCGGGTCTTTAAAGGTTTTCCGGACTTCGGCCAGGTCGCCCAGGGTGACAACCGCATCACCTTCGGACTTGACCGGCATGCTCATGATGTCATCGATATTCTCGAACAGGCCGGGAACCTTGATCGAGAAACGGCCTTTGCCTGTATCCATGGCACCGGCGGCAATCAGAATGTTGGAGTTTTCCAAAGCAGAGAAAATTTTCGACGGCTGCAGGCCGTAGGAATCCACGCGCATCGGATCAATAATGATCTCCACCACTTCTTCCCGGTCGCCCTGGATTTTTGCTTCCAGTACAGAGGGCAGACCCTCGATATCATCCTGCAGGGAACGGGCGATCTTCAACAGGCTGCGTTCCGGCACGCTGCCAGAGAGATTGACGACCAGAACCGGGAACAGGCTCAGATTCACCTCATTGACGGTGGGTTCATCACTGTCGTTGGGCAGTTCCGGCTTGGCGAGGTCCACTTTTTCCCGGACATCGTCCATGGCCTTGTCGACATCGAAACCCGCTTCAAATTCCAGCAGCACATTGGCGCCGCCCTCATAGGCGGAGGAGCGCATCTCCTTCACCCCTTCGATGGTGCGCACTTCCTTTTCGACCGGCCTGACCAGCAGACGTTCGGCATCTTCCGGCGATATCCCGTCATGATTGATAGAGACATAGATGATCGGAATATTCACATCCGGATCGGATTCTTTTGGTATGCTGATGTAAGCGACCGCCCCGGAAATCAGGATGAATACCAGAAGGGCGATCACCGTTCTGGAGCGGTTTAATGAAGCGTCGATGATACTCATGACTGTTCCCTAAAGTCTTGTCTCTATCGCTTTGGCTCAACGGCGGTGGAATTGCCGCCGGTATTCATGTCCCGGGTCAGTTGGTTCTGACATCCTGAGAGGTTTTTACATGCTGGCCATGCTGAACATATTCCTGCCCGACCGTAATGATATCGGCCTCCTGCGGCAGGCCGGACACCCACATGCCCTGTTTGGTGTCTTCGATGATGGTGACCGGCAGGAACTGGACCGTGCCGGTGGCATCGACAATTTTCACGCCGACCAAGCCTTCGTCATTCAAAGTCAACAGGGCAGGGGACAGCCGGTGCGCCATAATATGTTTCGACGGCAGCAGCAGTGAGGCCGTAATGCCCGCCGGGATCCGGCCGTCGGTATTGGGCACTTCGACTGCGACTTCAAATGTGCGGGTTTCAGTGTTGGCGGCCGCGGCAACCCGGCTGACAATGCCGTTGACAACCCGTCCGTTGATCAGGGTAACTTCGGAAACCGCACCGAGCTCGACCGCGCCAATCTCACGCTCTGAAACCTGACCTTTCACATAGATTGGGTCCATGTCGATGATGGTCGCGATCTCGGTGTTGGCTTCCACATAATCGCCGATTTCCACGGACTTGACCTGGACGATACCGTCAAAAGGTGCCTTGATCGCCGTATTGCGCAGGTTGATTTCAGCTTGGCGCAGATAGGATTTCGCCGCACTGAGATTGGCGGCGGCTTCGGCATGTTTGACTTCTGACTGGAACCCGCGTTTGGCCAGTTTTTGAGCGGCGGAATATTCTATTCTGCGCTGTTCCAGCAGGGCCTTTGCCTCTTCCAATTTCGCCTGACGGTCATCAATGGCGATCCGGGCGATGATGTCGCCTTTCTGGACCGGATGATGTTCTTCCATCTTCACAGCCGTGATCTGGCCAATGGCTTCGGATCGGACAATCACTTCGCGATCAAAATCAGTCTGGCCGTTCACCGACAGCTTGGCCTGATGCATCTCGGCCTGGCTCCGGGTGGTCTGTACCGTTACATCCTTCGCTTTTATTTCGGCCTGTTCAATCGCGGCGACAGTCTGTTCCTGGCCCGGCTCAATGCCGGTTTCATCGGCATTGGACCATTGCCCGGACCATAGCCAGACACCGATTATCGCCGCCATTCCAGCGGAGATATAGATCGACGGACGAAATCCGAAAGGATGCTTTTTCATGGTGCTACTCTGCTGCTTCTGATGATTGGTTAACCAGCGACTCGCCTTTCAGGGCGGCGCTGACAGCTCGAAATTTTTCTTCTTTTAGGAATTCCACAGCGGCCTGATGCATATGCAGGCCGAACCGGCGCACAAAATCGGCACCTTCGGTCATTTTGGGAACGCCCATGCATTCATTGTCCGGGTCGCCAAGGTGGCTGATCTCTTTTTCAAACTGAGAGATCCGGTCATCAATCAGGCGCTCAATTCGGCGCGCCGACTGGAAATCGGCGAAGAACATTGAAAACAGGAAATCGGATTTATACTTGTCATCGGCCGGGTCCTTGGCCAATGCATCCATCAGGGCCAGCCGCCCTTTGGTCGTGATGGAATAGACTTTCTTTGCGGGGCGCTTGTCCTGCGCCTGGGTGGTGCAGGTGACAAGACCATCGGCCTCCATCTTGTTCAAAGCTGGGTAAATGGAACCGAATCCGCCTTCTGCAAAATGGCTGAAGGGGCCATCTTCAAAAGCTTTCCGAATTTCGTAACCACTGGCGTCGCAAATACTGAGGACGCCCAGGCATGACGTTTTAATGTCCATACTATCGGCCTTTATCGCTGTAGGGTTTTTTTGCCTTCCCCCGAAGCGCAACAATTTGCAGCTGTTCCATCCTGCATTCCAAAATGACTCACTTTCGATAAATATCAAGTTTTAATATATCGAAATGAAATATATCTTACAGTATTATTAAACTAATATATGAATCTGAATGCAGCCTGAATGGAAAATTATATATATTTCAATGACTTGATTTTAAGGGGTGGCATTGGGGGCGGTAGCTATGCAAAAAATGCAATGTTGCGATGCAATATTCCCGCGTGAAAAATCCGGCCTCGGTGAGTAATTTTATTTCAGACGGCGGCGGTGACCATAACCCTCCCTCTCCCATACTCCCACATGGTCACAGCCGCCGTATTTATACCCCTGTTACCTGCAAAAAGACGGAAAGAACAAGACGATGGCGACGGTTCAGAATGTAACGATCAACGGTTATGCAAAAGATCAGGATGGTGCTGTTTCCCAATTCGGCTCCCTGTTTGCAAAACTGGCAGCGCGCCTGAGTGTATGGAATGAAGAGCGCAAAACCCGCCATGAGCTGGAGCAGCTGACTAACGCGCAGCTCCGCGACATTGGTATTTACCGTTCCGATATTCCGGCTGTGGCACGTGGCGTTTTTGAAGGCCGCCGCGGCTGATCCCGGCCCAGAAAAATCTCATCAATCCGTTCGAAAACGGGCGGCCTGGAAACAGGCCGCCCGTTTTCTCTTTCAGAGCAAATACTTTTGCGCTATAGCGGTTATGTGAGTAGTTGCCTCACACGGGGGTAATAGTGACGTTTGGCAGCAGAATAA
Organism: Aestuariispira insulae; assembly: GCF_003385955.1. Taxonomy (GTDB): domain Bacteria; phylum Pseudomonadota; class Alphaproteobacteria; order UBA8366; family Aestuariispiraceae; genus Aestuariispira; species Aestuariispira insulae. Next base: position 380,780 of record NZ_QRDW01000001.1, on the reverse strand, counting down.
AACATCCGAGCCTGCGTAGGTTCTTTGATCATTGGATGGAAATAAAAGGGGAGCGGATGGTTCCCTTGCGGTCACAGCTGGATCCCGTTGTGATCGGGCCGGACCTTAAATATGTCTGGTTATATGATTACCTGCCGGTGGATGACAATTACCGTTGCCGCCTCGCGGGAGAACATATCCAGGATACGCACAGAAAGCGGCTCGCGGATCTGCTGATTGATGAAATATATACCCCTGATATAGCGGCATTTGTAAAAGGTTACTGGGACACGGTCCGGGACAAACCCGCTGTTATCTATGGCACGGCGGTCAGTCCGGGCGGCGGTCGGATTCTGCGCTCAGAGCGGCTGATGCTGCCGTTGGGCGATAGTGAAGGGGCGGTGCGCCAAATCCTGGGCATGTCGATCTATGATTTTGAATCGGAAGTGGATGCGGAGCATGGGCCGCATAATATAGACGATCATGATCTTCAGGTATTTGATTGCAAGGATCTGCAAACGGAGCAATAGCTGAGGCAAACGGGCATTCATTGCGGGGGCAAAAAATGGAACGGATTGGCGAAAATATCTGGATTGTTGAAGGGGGCAATGTCGATTTCTACGGCTTTCCCTATCCGACCCGGTCGGTGATCATACGGCTGCCGGATGGCGGGCTCTGGATCTGGTCCCCAATTGCTTTGACCCCGGAGTTGAAGGCCGAAGTGGAAAGCCTGGGATCGGTGAAGCATTTGATCAGCCCGAACAAAATCCATTACCTGTTTCTGAAAGACTGGAAGGCGGCTTGGCCGGAGGCGCAGCTATGGGGACCTCAATCGACCCTAGATAAATTGCGTAAAATGCATGGCGACGCGGAATTCGAGCGGAGTTTCGCCGGTATGGCACCATTGGATCAAACTGCTCCGGTCGACTGGCAGGGCGCGCTAGATCTTGTCCGCTTCACCGGATCGGTCTTTATGGATGAGTTGGTTTTCCACCATGTGGAGAGCGACACCGTGATCCTGGCTGACCTGTCGGAGAATTTTGATTGCGAATTTATAAAAAATAACTGGTCCAAATGGACGCACAAATTTGCTCATTTCTGGGGTATCACCGTCGAGAGCGGGGGCAAGGCCCCTCTGGAATGGCGACTCAGTTGGTTCAACAAGAAACAGGCACGGGCGGCGCGCGAAAAGGTTCTTTCCTGGGGACCGCGCCAGGTGATCATGGCACATGGTGCCTGGCAGCGGGAAAATGGTCGGGCGTTCCTGGAAAAATCCCTCTCTTGGATTTAGCTATAATAAAAAAAGCCCCGGAAGGTTTCCGGGGCTTTTTCTTTACCGATAGCTTTGTCTTCAGGACGGCACTTCGTCCGGGAAATATTTCAGCACACAGCGAATCGGGTTAGGCGCTGCCTGGCCCAGGCCACAAATGGAGGCATCGGCCATGGTGTCGCACAATTCCTCCAGCAGTTCCTTGTCCCAGCTGTCCCGCTCCATCAGCTTGACGGCTTTTTCGGTACCGACCCGGCAGGGGGTGCATTGGCCACAGCTTTCATCCTCGAAAAACTTCATCAGATTCAGTGCGGCATCGGCAATATTATCCTGGTCGGAGAGGACAACAACCGCGGCTGAGCCAATGAAGCAACCAAAGGGTTGGAGTGTGTCAAAATCCAGCGGGATATCATCCATGGAAGCGGGCAGGATGCCGCCCGACGCGCCGCCCGGCAAATAGGCTTTCAAGCTCTGGCCGTCTTGCATGCCGCCGCAATAATCGTCGATCAGCTCGCGGATGGTAACACCGGCGGGGGCCAGTTTGACACCGGGCTCTTTGACACGACCAGAAACGGAATAGCTGCGCAGGCCCTTGCGACCGTTAGCACCGTGATCGGCAAAGGCTTCGTCACCCTTATTCACGATTTCCGGCACCCAATAAAGGCTTTCCACGTTATTAACCAGGGTCGGTCGGTCGAAGATACCTTTTTGCGCAACGAAGGGCGGCCGGTGGCGCGGCAGGCCACGCTTGCCCTCGATCGATTCGATCATTGCCGATTCCTCGCCACAGATATAGGCACCGGCGCCGCGGCGCAGATGAATCTTGGTATGCGGCGAAAGGCCGGCCGCTTCGATCTTTGCGATCTCGTCCTTCAACAGCTTGATCACGTCGGGATATTCATCACGGATATAGATATAGACGGCTTCCGCTTCGACAGCCCAGGCCCCGATCAGCATCCCTTCCAGGAACTGATGCGGACGGCGGATCAGGTAGTGATGATCCTTGATGGTGCCGGGCTCACCCTCGTCACCATTGACCGCCATCAGGCGCGGCTTAGGCTCCATGCGGACAAATTTCCATTTGCGTCCGGTTGGGAAACCGGCCCCGCCGAGCCCGCGCAGGCCAGAGCCTTCAAGGGCCTCAATGATTTCTTCAACTGAACGGGACCCATCCAGACAGGCGTTCAAAAGCTTATAACCGCCTTCTGCCTGGTAAGCGGCGAGATCCTGGTAATCCGGGGCCACGGGGTGGGTGTCTCCGGATGTAGCGGCTTCTGTCAGGTTCTCAACGGTGGCATGGCCGATATGCTTGTGGCCAACCTCAGCCACAGGGGCCTGATGGCAGCGGCCCATGCAGGGCGCGCGCAGGACACGCACGTCGCGGCCAACGGCTTCCGGCAGATCTTTAAGAAGTTGCTGGGCTCCGGCCATTTCACAACCGATGCTGTCGCAAACACGGATGGTCAGCGGCGGTGGCGGGGTGTCGCCTTCCAGGACCAGATCGAAATGGGCGTAAAAGGAAGCCACTTCGTAGACCTCGGTCTGGGACAACCTCATTTCCTGGGCCAGGGCATGCATATGGCCGGCGGAAAGATGGCCAAATTTATCCTGGATCAGGTGCAGATGCTCGATCAGCAGATCCTTGTCCCTCGGTTTGTCGCCAAGCAGTTCGAGAACCTCATCCTGGGCCTTTACGTCGGTTTGACGGCCTTTGGGGTGGGGGACGGCCTTGCGGCGGCCAAAACCCGGATTGCGGAACTGCTTTACCTCTCCTGCAGGTTGACCCATGACCTGATACGCTCCTTACCTGAACCTTGCGGTTTGTCTTATTTGTTTGTGGCTGCTTTTTGTCGGATGGTGACAATCAAAGCAATGATTAATCTGGACATTACCGATCCGGGGCCAGGATCTCTGCTGTCTCAACGCCATCCTCTGCGCTGACCGCGACCAGCATCGTCTGCCCCGCCATGATCACCTGTTTGCCCGCATGTTCGAAATTTACCGTGATCCGGCCGTCGATCATCGATTGAACCTGGCCGGTGCCCCAATGCGGGCGGTTTTGCAAAACCACAAACTGGCCCGGGGTGAAAATATTATCCGTCATTGTTGTTCATCTGTTAATGGCCCATTAAGTTCTTCATGCCTATGTAAGAATACAATATTTTTTCACATCTGGGGGAGTGAAGTCCGTTGACCCATGCCATAGATCTCAAGGTCGCAGAATTGCTGTCCTCACGGTTATGCCATGAACTTGTCGGATCTGCGGGCGCGATTGGCAACGGGATTGAGTTGATCCAGGACAGCCTTGAGGATCGCGAAGGCCTAAACGGCACGATTGGCCCGGATGACGAGATGCAGCTGGATGCCTTGAAGCTGGTGGAGCAAAGCGCCCAGCAGGTGATCAGCCGTCTGAAATTTTACCGTATGGCCTATGGTTTTGCCGGGCATCAAGCGAGCAATATTGCCGAGTTGCGATCAATCGCCCAATCCTTTGTCGGCGATGGTAAGGTCAGGCTTTCCTGGCCATTGCCTCCGATTGTACCGGATCTGCGCGATGGCGATGGCAAGCTTGTCCTAAATCTGATTGCCATGGCGGTGGAGGGCTTGCCGCGCGGGGGTGAGATCGAGGTTGTCATGGACGAAACTGCACTGATTTTGACCCTGACAGGTGACGATTGCAATTTGCATCAGGATCTTCAGGCGGCCACAGACATTGCTGCGCCGGTGGATACACTGACAGCGCGTACCGTGCATGGTTTCTGGACGGCTCTGCTGGCAGACAAGGCCGGCCGCCGTATTGAAATTGGTGCCCCTTCGGCCAACCGGCTGGTGATCCAGGCAAGCCTGGTTGATTGAGGGGGAGTGTAACGTTGGAAAAGGAGATGTCGGACATTGTTGGAGAGAGCGGCTTTCCTAAAGCTTTCTTAACCTTTCCATGAAAATCTTGTGATAGCCGGACTTTTCTTTGAAAATCAATGGCAATAGAGTAGCATAGTCAAAGATGAATCAGCCGGGGGCAGGTGCTCTTCCGGGGCCGTCAGGAAAAGACGGGACGGATGGGTTGCGGGAAACGGCAGGTTCATTGTGTTTTTTGATTTCTCCGCCTTGCCTGGCACGAATGAAATAGGGACGTAAGACATGGATGATCTGCTTAGCGAATTCCTCACGGAGACCGCGGAGAGCATGGAGACACTTGATGTTGAGCTCGTCAAACTCGAACAAAATCCCAATGACGAAGCCATTCTCAGTAATATTTTCCGTCTCGTGCATACGATCAAGGGAACTTGCGGCTTTCTGGGACTGCCACGACTTGAGGCCGTAGCGCACGCATCCGAGAACGTCCTGGGGCAGTTTCGTGAAGGGCAGGTAAATGTCGAGCCGGCGGCAGTGACATTGATTCTGGAATCTCTCGACCAGATTAAGGAAATTCTGGATGTCCTGGAAAATACCGAAGCGGAGCCTGCCGGGGATGATGTTGAGCTGATCAAGCGCCTGAACCATCTGGCGGAAACCGGGACGGTGGAAGGTGCCGATGCAGCTGCCGCCGCGCCTGAGGCGGATGCTGGAGCGTCCGCGGATGAAGAGGATGCCGCTGCTGCGGCCGCCATGGAAGAAGAAGCTGCCAAGCCGGTAACAGGATCCGCGGCATTCGATGCCATGCTGAATTCCGACGAGGTGGCAGAAGATTCTCCGGAGTTGCAGGCGGCATTTGACAATGCCGTTTATAAGGGACCGGGTGCTCCGATGGCTGCTCTGCAGGATGGCGGGGATGACGGCAGTGACGATGCCGCCGAGCCTGCGGAAGCAGAGCCCCAGGTTCCCGTTGCCGCACCGGAAACAGCGCCGGTTGCAGCGGAAGAAGATGCGGGCGGAGAACGCAAGACCACCATGGCTGCCGAGAAAAAAGGCGGTGGTGGCGGTGGTATCCAGCAGACAATCCGCGTGAATGTGGACTTGCTGGAAAACCTGATGACCATGGTGTCAGAGCTGGTTCTGACCAGAAACCAATTGCTGCAGATTTTACGCGGCCAGGGCGACAGCGAATTCAACGCACCGTTGCAACGCCTCAGCCATGTGACCAGCGAGTTGCAGGAAGGGGTGATGAAAACCCGGATGCAGCCGATCGGCAACGCCTGGGCGAAGTTACCGCGAATTGTGCGTGACTTGTCTATTGAATTGGATAAGAAAATCGACCTGCAGATGATCGGTGCGGAAACCGAACTGGACCGTCAGGTCTTGGACATCATCAAGGATCCGCTGACCCATATGGTGCGCAACTCCGCGGATCATGGCATTGAGATGCCCGATGCTCGCGCTGGCAAGGGTAAGCCGGAAACCGGGACGATTACGTTGAATGCCTATCATGAAGGCGGGCATATCCATATCGAGATTGCCGATGACGGTGCCGGCCTCAATATGGAGCGTATCCGGGATAAATGCGTCAAGAATGGCCTGGCAACCGAATCCGAACTTGAGAATATGACGGATCACCAGATCCAGCAGTTCATCTTTGCGCCCGGTTTTTCTACCGCAGCCCAGGTGACCAGCGTTTCCGGGCGCGGGGTCGGCATGGATGTGGTGAAAACCAACATTGATAAGATCGGTGGCAATGTGGAATTGAAGTCCGTTGAGGGCAAAGGCTCCACCTTCCTGATCAAGATCCCGCTGACGCTGGCCATTGTCTCCGCCCTGATTGTGGAATGCGCGGATGAACGTTTCGCCATCCCGCAAATCAGCGTGGTTGAACTGGTTCGAAGCAGTGATGATTCCGAGCATACCATTGAAAATATTCATGGAACCCCGGTCTTGAGGCTGCGTGAGGTTCTTTTGCCGCTGATCAGCCTGCGCAAGCTTTTGGGCGTACAGGAAGATCCGGCTGCCGACGTGTCACGTGAACATTTCATTGTTGTTGCACAGGTTGGCACGCAATCTTTCGGGATCATTGTCGACAAGATCTTCGATTCTGAAGAGATCGTGGTGAAACCGGTATCGTCCATTTTGCGCAATATCGATATCTTCTCCGGCAACACCATTCTCGGTGACGGTAGTGTTATCCTTATTCTCGATCTGAACGGCATTGCGAAGAATATCGGCGATATGGCAACCGCGGCGAAAGACGCCCAGGCGGCGGAAGAGGCTCAGGCGCTCAAAGCCCAGGGCGATGACGAACAGGTCGCGATGTTGCTGTTCCGGGCGGGCAGTGAGACGCCCAAGGCGGTTCCGCTGGCTTTGGTTGCGCGGCTTGAGGAAATTGATTTTGACAAGGTGGAATATACCAATGGTCAGGCGCTTGTTCAGTATCGCGGCAGTTTGATGCCGCTGGTGCCGATCAATGCGGATTATCAATTCCCGGAAACCGGTAAACGGCCGACCCTGGTCTTTTCTGACCGCGACAGGTCTATGGGCCTAGTGGTTGATGAGATCTTGGACATCGTCGAAGATCGCATGAAGGTCGAGCTTGGAACGGAACGTACCGGTCTGGTGGGCAGTGCGATTATCTCTGGTCATGCGACTGAGATTATCGATGCTGGCTATTACCTGACGGAAGCCTTCAGCGACTGGTTCGGTGCCGCAACCGACAGCACATCCGGCGGGATCACCCTGCGTAAACGTGTCCTGCTGGTCGATGACAGTGCCTTCTTCAGGAACCTGCTAACGCCGATCCTGTCTGTGGCCGGCTATGAAGTGACGGCTGTGGAAAGCGCCGGTGACGCGATGAAACTCTGTGAAAAAGGGTTCAAGGTGGATGCCATCGTCAGCGACATTGAAATGCCTGGCATGAACGGCTTTGAATTCTGCCGGACGATCCGGGCGGGTTCCCGCTGGTCCAACCTTCCCATTGTCGCGATGACGTCCCATACCACACCCAGTGATCTGGAGCAGGGACGTGAGGTTGGTTTTACGGATTATGTTGCGAAACATGACAGGGACGGCCTGTTGCAGGCGCTGGCGGAATCGGCCTGGACAGATGATTGATTGAATGGGGCCGCCCTCCCGCCAGGGCGGGCGGTTGCTGAAAATAATAATAAACAACCACAGAAACTTGGTCTTGAACCAGTGTGAAATGGAGCAAAAGTATGAAGTCCTGTCTCGTAGTGGATGACTCCCGGGTAATCCGGATGGTGGCCCGCAAAATTCTCGAGGAATTGAGCTTCGAGGTCATTGAGGCGGAAGACGGGAAAGAAGCTCTCGACAAATGTAAGGAAAAAATGCCCGACGGTGTTTTGCTTGACTGGAACATGCCGAACATGGATGGCATGGAGTTCTTGCTGGCAATGCGGGCACTGCCAGACGGTGAAGAAGTGAAAGTGGTCTTCTGCACGACAGAAAACGACCTGTCGCATATTCAAGAAGCCATCGCAGCCGGTGCCAACGAATATATCATGAAGCCGTTTGATAGCGAGATCATACAAAGCAAGTTTCTTCAAGTAGGCCTTCTTTAATGCAGATCGCGTCCCCAGTCCGTATGCAAGAGACCAATATGTCCAATACTGACCAAATAAATGTAATGGTCGTCGATGACGCCCTTGTTGTCCGGGGGATGGTGACTCGCTTCCTGGAAGAGAGTGATGATCTTTCGGTTGTGGTTTCCGTGGGGGACGGAGAGCGCGCGCTGGCCGCTTTGGAGCGGCATGATGTCGATGTGATTGTGCTCGATATCGAGATGCCTCGCATGGACGGCCTGACGGCATTGCCGCAGCTGTTGAAGAAGGCACCCGGCATTCAGATCATCATGGCGTCGACCTTGACGCTTCATAATGCGGAAATCTCCTTGAAAGCGCTGTCTTTGGGGGCGGCTGACTATGTGCCAAAACCCACCACCAGCAGCGAAATCGGCGGACGGGAAGATTTCAAACGTGAATTGACCGAAAAAGTTCGAACGCTGGGCCGGATCGGACGGCGTCGCCGCCTGCGTCGCCAGCAAATGGCGAACGGCACGGCACCAGCTGCTGGCACCAGTGCAGCGGCCCTTGCCGCCAAGCGGTCCGCGGGTCAGTCAGCGGGAACCGCAGCTTTTAAGGCTGCGAAACCAGCGCCGCAATTGCGGTCTATGGCGGCTGGTAAAGTCCAGCCGGATGTTATCGCGATTGGCAGTTCCACCGGTGGCCCTCAGGCATTGTTCCAGGTGCTGAAAGATCTTGGCACGGAAAGCCAACAGCCGATTTTCATAACACAACATATGCCACCAACATTCACGACGATTCTGGCAGAACATGTAACAAAGGCGTCGGGCCGGGTTGCCAAGGAAGCCGTTGACGGTGAAGTGGTGCAAAGCGGCCGTGTTTACATTGCACCTGGCGATTATCACATGCTGGTCAAAGCGGAAGGTGGTCAGAAAAAGATTCATCTGACGCAAGACCCGCCTGAAAATTTCTGCCGTCCGGCAGTTGATCCCATGTTGCGTAGCATCGTTTCGGCTTATGGCGGCAACAAGGTGCTGACCATCATTTTGACCGGGATGGGCGCTGATGGTTGCGCCGGGGCAAAGGTTGTGGTTGACGCCGGTGGGCGTGTTCTGGCCCAAGACGAAGAAACCAGTGTCGTCTGGGGAATGCCTGGGGCGGTCGCCAATGCCGGATTGTGCAGTGATATCCTGCCAATCAATGATATCGGTAGTAAAATCAAATCGATTGCACTGGGAGGCTCAGCATGAAGGTAGAGGATTTTGACCTGCTTGCCAGCATGTTGAAAGATCGCTCGGGCCTGGTCCTTGGCAAGGATAAGGCGTATCTGCTGGAAACCCGGCTGATGCCTGTTGCCAGGAAACATGGTTTGAAAGGCCTGGAAGAACTGGCGGATGTGGTGCGCAGAAAGCGTGACGAAAATGTCATGGGCGACATTACCGAGGCCATGACCACCAACGAGACGCTTTTTTTCCGGGATCAAAAGCCTTTTGATCTGTTCCGGGATGTGCTTTTGCCGAAATTGATGGAAGGGCGCCAGGACAGTAAGCGAATCCGTATCTGGTGTGCGGCTTGTTCCGGCGGACAGGAGCCTTATTCCCTGGCCATGATCCTGAAGGAATTGGGATCGAAACTGATGGGCTGGCGGATTGAGATCCTTGCGACTGACATTTCCGTGGAAATGTTGGATAAGGCCAAGACCGGGCTCTATACCCAGTTTGAGGTGCAGCGCGGCCTGCCGATTACCATTTTGGTGAAGTATTTCCGCCAAACAGGGGACAAATGGCAGTTGGATGCGGGGATTCGCTCAATGGTGCAATTCCGTGAATTCAATTTGCTTGAATCGCCCTCGGCTTTGGGGACGTTCGATGTTGTCTTTTGTCGCAACGTCTTGATCTATTTTGATCAGGAAACCAAGAAAAAGGTATTGGACGGGGTTGCCCGCCAGATGCCGAAGGATGGCGCATTGTTGTTGGGGGGCGCAGAAACGGTTCTGGGCGTTACCGACAGTTTCAAGCCGGTCCAAGGTCGCCGTGGCGTTTATCAGCTGAGCAACAGTGACGTTGAATTCTGACCGGATGGATTTCCCCAAAAAAAACCGCCGGATGATCCGGCGGTTTTTTGTTTCGTCAGCTTGCTGCAGCTGAATGTTCCATACTGCCGTCATGTGGATCGCGCAACACGTAGCCGCGTCCCCAGACGGTTTCAATATAATTGGTGCCACCGGCCGCATTGGCCAGTTTTTTGCGCAGCTTACAGACAAAAACATCAATAATCTTGGCTTCGGGTTCGTCCATGCCACCATACAGGTGGTTTAGGAACATTTCCTTGGTCAAGGTGGTGCCTTTGCGCAGCGCCAGCAACTCAAGAATCCCGTATTCCTTGCCGGTCAGATGGACCGGCTTGCCGCAGACATCCACAGAACGGGTGTCCAGGTTGACCATCAGGTCACCGGTTTTAATCATGGATTGTGAATGGCCTTTGGAGCGCCTGATGATTGCCTGAATGCGGGCCAGAAGTTCCTGCTTATGAAATGGCTTCGTCAGATAATCATCCGCGCCGAAACCGAGCCCTTTGACCTTGTTGTCCAGCTCAGTCAGGCCTGAGAGAATAAGAATAGGCGTCTCAACCCGTGCATCACGAAGTCGCCGTAACACTTCGTAACCGTCGATATCCGGTAGAATGAGGTCGAGGATAATGAGATCGTAATCATATATTTTTCCGATCTCCAGGCCGTCTTCACCAAGTTCTGCGGTGTCGACAACATATCCTTCCGACTTCAGGGTAAGGCGTATGCTTTGAGCGGTCGCCTGGTCGTCTTCTACTAGCAGTATCCGCATAGCTGGTTCCCCTGTACCTTAAGTTACCCATCTCTATTAAAGCACATTCTGTTAATAAAGGTTAAAAGAAAAATGCTTTATTATCATCACAAGTCTGTCACCTATGGATGTTTCGGCGATTTTTGCGCAATCAATTCGTGAATTTTGCATGGGGATTTGAATGCGGATCAACCACGTGATAATGGATGACTATGGTATCTATTCTTGATCAGCTCAGCGCGGATATTAAGCGTGTTCCCCACCAATATACCTATGGCAAGGTTTCGGCCATTCAGGGCATGCTGGTGCAGATCAGCGGCATTCAAGGTCATCTTTCCATCGGAGATCGTTGTTTCATCCGGGCGCGTGAATCCCGCTTTGTTCCTTGCGAAGTGGTCGGGTTCCGCGAAGGTGCCGCCCTGGCCATGCCATATGGGACGCTGGATGGTGTTGGTCTTGGCGCACGGGTGGAAGTGACCGAAAGCGAAGCGGTGATCCGGCCGGATCCCAGTTGGTTGGGGCGTGTGATCAATGCCTTTGGTGAGCCGATTGATAATGCTGGGCCCTTGCGCCAGGGTGATCTTGCCTACCCGGTGCGCAGTTCCCCGCCGCCGGCCCATGCCCGAAACCGTGTTGGCGAAAAGATTGATCTTGGAATCCGGGCTCTTAATACGTTCCTGACCTGTTGCCGAGGACAGAGAATGGGGATTTTCGCGGGATCCGGTGTCGGCAAATCTATTTTGATGTCCATGCTGGCCCGTTATTCCAGCGCACCTGTCATTGTGATTGGTCTGATCGGCGAGCGTGGCCGCGAGGTTCAGGAATTCATCCAGGACGATCTAGGAGAAGAGGGGTTGGCCCGCAGTGTGGTTGTGGTGTCGACATCGGATGAATCCTCTTTGGTGCGGCGTGAAGCGGCTTATATGACTATGGCGGTGGCGGAATATTTCCGGGATCGCGGGAACGATGTCTTGTGCCTGATGGATTCGGTGACCCGCTTTGCCATGGCGCAGCGTGAGATTGGTTTGAGCGCGGGTGAGCCGCCAGCGACCAAAGGGTATACCCCAACCGTCTTTTCCGAACTGCCGAGACTGCTGGAGCGGGCAGGGCCTGGAACGGCTGAGGGCAGCATTACCGGGTTGTTCACCGTTCTTGTGGAAGGTGACGATCATAACGAACCGATTTCTGATGCGGTGCGCGGGATTTTGGACGGGCATATTGTGCTGGACCGGACGATTGCGCAGCGAAATCGATATCCGGCGGTCAATATTTTACGCAGTGTTTCCAGAAGCATGCCGGACTGCAACAGCGAAACCCAAAATGAAATCGTTAATCGCGCCCGGCAATTGCTGTCGGCCTATGAGGATATGGCCGAGCTAATTCGTTTGGGGGCCTATCGCCGCGGTTCAGATCCGTTGGTGGATGAAGCAATCCATTTCTTCCCGATGATTGACGGTTTTGTTGGGCAAGGCGTGAATGAGAGATCCGAGTTGGAGCAGGGGTATCAGGAATTGTCTGACATCCTCGGGATGAGCTATCCGTGAGCAAAACCCTCGACACCCTTGTGCGTCTCAATCAGTTCGATGTCGACGAACGGCGGCGCGAACTAAAGGTGATCCAGGAAGAAGAAGACCGGTTGATAGCTGAAATTGCTTCTCTCGATCTTAGGATCGAAGAGGAAAAAAATACAGCTCGTCAGCAACCGGAATATGCTGTTGCCTATGTTCGGTTTCTAAACTGGGCCAGGGCAGAGAAAGTCAGGATCCATGGCAAGATCGGTGCCCTGCAGCCACTGTTGGAACATGCCCGCGATAAACTAGCAGAAGCCTTTGCCGAACTGAAGAAGGCAGAAATCACGCGGGATAACCGGCGAGAGCAGGAAATGCAGGATCAAAAAAACAAGGAACAGCAGGAGCTGGATGAATTGGGGATGGAGCGCCACAGGCGCTCGCAATGATCCGTTTTATTGAAAAAAAGCCCCCTGGCAAAAGCCAGGGGGTTAGTTGGATCAGGATCGAAGCCACAAAACAACTCAGAAAACTGCGATGTGGCATCAGGACAAAGACGGTGGGAGGGCACAGCAGCCAAAGAGGGGACTCATAAGGTGCGTTCGCCTCCAACCAGGGATATTAATAATCGTTCTCAATTGCGGGTGCAAGTGAAAATCATTCTTAATTGAGAAAAAAAACGTTTTTCTTCAATTTCCTAGATGCCGAACTTCTACGGTACTCGACAAAAAGTAAGGGGGAAGGCCGGACGAGAACAGGTCTGGGGTATTGAGATAGATCATGGCGCTTCGTTTTAGACCGGCATAAATTTGCCAAATTGCTCCAATAGAAATGGGGAAAAGCCGGTCATGACGAATATGAACATTGTGAAACCTTCATCTCATGCCGTAAGGCAAAATCTAATAGAACCGTTGGATCTGTTCAGGGAGGATCACGCGCGGCATATGAAAATCTGTGATGCGCTGGTTGAAAGGGTTGAGGATTTTGCGTCCGGTAATGAGCCTGCGATGCTTCTGTCGGCCATGTCTTTTTTCCGCGATGAATTACCGCGCCATATCCGGGATGAGGAAGACAGTCTTTTTCCTCTGCTGGAACGCCATGAAGACTATGCTCCGCAGATCCGCAAGGTCATCAAGCAGCTTCGCAAGGAACATGAGTTTGATGATGACCTTGTTTCCTTCATCCTGTCGGATCTGGAAGTATTGGCACGGGGGCATTCTCTACCGAACCCGACAAGGCTGGTGATCAATATACGGGCCTTCAGCGAAGGGCTGCGTCGCCATTCGAATTGGGAAGAGGCCGTTGTCCTGCCACTGGCAGATCAATATCTTTCCCGGGAAGAAAAGCTGGAGCTTCAGAGTAATATGGCCGCGAGACGGATAGCCCCCAACTGAGTTCCGGGAGCGGGTTCACTATTTCTTGTTTCACATTGGATTTGTGCTGACCGTCGGTCCTGGGCTGGCGGTCAGATGTTATATTGCGCCTCTTCCTCATCGGATCGGACAGGGGCTGTGATGGGAATCTTGATCTGGAACTGACTGCCTTCGTTTTCGTGGCTGGTCACGGAGATACTGCCGCCAAGAAGATTGGTGACGATATTATATGTGACGTTGAGGCCAAGCCCGGTACCACCGGTTCCCATTTTGGTGGTGAAGAAGGGATCAAAGATCCGTTTGATATGGTTTGTGGGGATGCCACAGCCATCGTCGCGGATTTCGATCATCACATGTTTGTCGCCTTCCATACGGCTCTGGACCAAGATATTGCCGCGATCCTTGCTTTCGAATGCGTGCAGCAGCGCGTTGTTCACAATATTGGTCAAAACCTGTCCCAAGGGGCCGGGATAGCTGTCCATGGCGATGTTTTCGTCCAGATCCAGCTCCAAGCTGTGAGGCGTTTTCTTGATTGCGGGCTGAAGGGTGGCGGTGACTTCAGACAGGACCTGGCGCAGGTTGAAACGGCGTCTTTTCGATGTGGTCTGATCAACCGCGACCTGTTTAAAACTATGGACCAGTTCTGCTGCGGTTGTCAGGCTGTTATTCAAAATTTCCGAGGCTTCCGCCATCATATTGAGATATTGCGTCAGATCTGATTTTCGGACCTTCCCTGTTTCCAAGAGGGTTTTGAAATCGCTCGTTTTCTCACTGATCGATGAGGCAACGGTGATCGAGCTTCCCACCGGCGTATTGATTTCATGTGAGATACCGGCCACGAGGCTGCCCAAACTTGCCATTTTTTCACTTTGGATCAGGTTATCCTGAGCAACCTTCAGTTCGGCAAGGGCGCTTTCTGCGGATTCTTTTGCCCTCTGCAATTCAACCTCGGAATCTTTTCGCTCGGTAATGTCCTGCATAACCGAAACCAGGCTGTTGATCCGGCCGTCCTGGCCGCGCAAGGCACTTGTGGAGAAAATCACAAACCGTTCCTTACCGAGCCGATCCTTAACCATAGTTTCAAGGCTGTATACCGGTGTCCGCTCGGTGTTGGAGGAAAATGCCTGGTCTATATCCTCCGGCAGAGAGGCCCAGGGGTTGGTTTGCATCAGGTCACTGATCGGCAGGCCGATATCATGTTCATCCTGAATGCCAAACAAGGCTGTAAAGCTCTCGTTGCAACCGCGCAGGGTGAAATCGGGGTTCAGGAACGCGACAGGGTTGGGCACCGTGTTTAATAGGGTGCGGGTCAAAGTCAGCTGTTTGCGCAGAGCCATCTCACTGGCTTCCTGCCGCGCGAGCGAAGCGTTATAAGCTTCTACGAACCGGCCCAGTTCATCCGTGCTGCTCCATTTTACGGCTTCGCGTTTACCGGTCTCCTCATAGGCTAGCAGGGAATGCTGGATTTCATCCAGGGGCGCTGTCACCGAACGGCGGAAACCGTAGAAAGCAAAGATAATCAGGACGCCAATTACGATCACCGTCAGAATGATCTGCGGCGCGATCAATTTCAGAATATTGACCGGTTGTCCTTTGAATTCCCGGACCAGGTAGAGGGATCCGATATTCTCGCGCACCCGTCCCTGGGTGAACACGATCGAGGCAGAGGCGCTGATCGTCTGCAACTCGCTTTCATTGCCACACTCGCCGCGTTCGGCCGGGCCTTCCAATCCAATCACTTCCGCCAATTGGATGCACAATGTTTCCGGTTCATTGACGAGAGAGTCCAAAATTTCCGAGGTGGTTTCCTCTTCCAGGTTCCAGATGGGACGGGACAGGATATCCGCATAGCGCTGGGCCATGGCGACAGTGATTTGACGTTCTGTTTCGTGGATCGTACGGGCCTGGAACCAACTCAACGCGACCAGATAAATTGCCGCGCTGAAAATCATAGGCGGCAGGGCCAGCAAGAGAAACTTGCCGGTCAGAGTCTGAGTTTGAAATCGCCCTTTGGTCATGCGCTATCCCGTTAACGCGCTGGTGTGGAAAGTCTAATCATTTATTCTTTCCCAAAGATTAACACTATCCTATTGATCCGTAATTGTTCTGTTGGCTGGGAAGGAGAGGATTACCTTGGTTCCCTGGTGAATGGCGCTTTCGATGCGAACGCTGCCGTGATGTTGTTCCATGAAATTCCGCACAAGGGCCAGACCCAGACCGCTTCCTTCATGGCTACGCGACAGGATGTCATCGACCTGCACGAAGGGGTCGAGCACTTTTTCCAAATCGCCTTCACTGATGCCAATGCCGGTATCGGTGACATTCAGGCTGATGGTCCCGTCCTTTACCTCGGTTTCGATGGAGATCTCTCCGCCCGCCGGCGTGAATTTGATGGCATTTGACAATAGGTTGAGCAGGATTTGCTTGATCCTCAATTTGTCACCCATCAAATGTGGGCAATCGTCAGCCACATGGTTCGAGATCTTTAGATTTCCGGCTTGGGCTTTTGCTGCGACCATGCGCAAACAGTCATCCACCAATTTTGTGAGATCGATCGTTTCTTCGGACAGCTCCATTGCACCGGCCTCAATCTTAGAAAGATCCAGGATGTCGTTGATGACCTCTAACAGATGGACACCGGACTGATGTATATAGTCGATATATTCTTCATAACGGGGGTTGGAGACCGTGCCAAACAACTGTTCCTGCATAAGATTGGAATAGCCGATGATTGAATTGAGCGGGGTACGCAGCTCATGACTCATATTGGCCAGGAAAGTACTTTTGGCGCGGTTGGCAAATTCGGCTTCTTCCTTAGCGCTGCGCAATGCGCGCTCCAGGTTTTTTCTGGCGGAAATATCCAGGCTGATACAGCCGACATAGCTTGGCATGCCCTGAACGATATTGATCGGGAACATCACCATTAAAATGGTTTTGTTTTGATTATTGCCGATAGAATATTCCAGTTCGCTGTCGATCGTGCGGTTCTCATTTAAAACCGCCAGTTCCATCTGACGGCATTTGTCCGGTTCGGGCAGTCCGCTGATCAATTGGCTTTCATGGCCGATCACGTCTGAGGCTGATTTGGAATACAGTTCCTCAAAAGCTTGGTTGACCATGACAAAGCGTCCCTCTGAATCTTTCAGGGACATGGCGGCTGGGGATTTGCTGAACAAGGTCCGGAATTTCTCTTCGCTCTCCCGCAGTCGGTTCTCAATTTCCCCCCGCTGTTCAATGGCCTTGCCGAAACGGTTCAGCATCCTGTTGATGTCATTGATCAGTTTGCCAAATTCATTGGATCGATGGCCGTATGGGGTCGGGATCTGGGATTTGCCCGGGTTGGCGGGATCAATCGCTGATAGGCTGTCGGCAGTTTGAAGCAAGGCCCGTGTCAGGGAAAAGTAGAACAGGACCAATAACAATACGGAAATCACAACCGTCCAGATAATGGTCGTTAAAACGACCAGCAACAAGCGGTCCAGAAAACTCTCCGCAACAACATTGGGGTCGATGGAAACCTGTAATTCACCGATCACCTGGCCATTATCCGGATTGAGAAGTTCAACCTGATAATGCTTGCGCTGTGGCACCAGGATGTTGGCGAGCCACTGCAATTCGCTTTGAGGATGGGACCGGTCGATGCTGGCCAGTTTTTCGATGATTTCATTGTCGATGCGGGCAAAAATAGCACCGCTGGTGACCGGTCGATATTCCAGCAGGCCGTTCAAGACCTGTTGTGCCAACTGATTGTTGAGGCCATAGGCGGCTTGTGCTGCGGATGCTTTTACAGTGCCAAGAACCTGATTGACCGTGTTGTTGATTTCCTCCTGCTCATTGCGCAGATCCCAGGCGATTTGCAAGGAACTGAGCAGAATGCCCAGGATGAATGCGGTCACAAGGACCCAGCGTGCTTGCTGAAAGGCAATTTTTTCACGGAATCGCATCAGCCGATTGTCTCCCTTGGGGGAGCTGGGAAACAAGGTGTTTCCCAATGGGCGGTATTTGTAATAGTCACGCGCAAATTTCGGCCCTGCAATACCAAAACCGGTCAGAATGGTCGGACCGGTAACCGTTCAGCTGTTATCGGGAAAGAGTTTAAACTAGGGTTAAGGGAAATTACCAACCTAAATTATTGTTGTTACGTAAATAAAATGCCAATCGCAAGGATTGGCTTCTTCGACTTTTGAGGGCGGAGGAAAAGGGTATGAACAAAATCAGGCAGCTCCTCACAGAGCTGCCTGATGGTTTTTCAACAACAAAAACGGCCTATGATATCAGGCGGCGTTTTCACTGCTGCCACTGGACCGACGGTAGGCGACTTCGCAATGGGTCGAACAATAGGGCCGACCAGCCTCTGCCGCTTCGCCGCAGAAATGGAAATCATCTGATCCGGGATGGCCGATTGGCCATTGGCAGCTTCGCTCTTTCACAGCCGGAGCCGCCGGCTTTTGTGTTTTCTTAATCGGGGACGGGCGGGATGAAAGCCCCATCCGGTGCGCTTTGCCGATGACGGCGTTGCGGGTTACTCCCCCCAGACGTTCGGCGATCTGACGCGCGGAATATCCATTTTGCCACAGAGCCTTCAAGGTTGCGACGCGCTCTTCAGTCCACTCCATGATACGACCTCATAACCTATTGGTTTCATCTTCTGTGGTACCGTCGCCGGCACCGCTTGACCAGAGGTGATGCGTATAAGGAAATCGCCCTTATTCATGTTTGGACGCACTCCCTGGCTCTTGTATCTACATATATGTGTACTACATACATGTGGTATAGAGCCCCTCTGAAGAACACAATATACGGCGTGATTTCGAGTCTCAAGGACTTTCGGAAGAAATATTTTATCCCCAGGCTGAGCCGTTGGATTCTGGGCGACTCGGGGTTTTTGGCAATTTCCGCAATAGGGCTGTGAAATACCCGCATGACGACGTTTCACGGCAATCATGCCGCCGAGTCGCAACAGTATTTCCAACAGGTTGGTGTTGTGGATAATTCATCAAAACTTCATTTGCAGTCTTTTGTCTCGATTTTGCAATGTTTTAGCGTTTGACGGAATAGCTCATCCAACTTGTGGTTTTCGCCACGGGAGGAAGATCACAAGACGCCCGAGTATGATGTTGGGATGCGCGAAAGAAATTGCGGAATCCTCCTTGATCTGTCTATCTTCTCGGGGACAGGTGAGAACCCAATAAAAACTTCATTTTAGATCCGGAACTGTTTGAATGACTGCCGATATTGTCGTGACCGATAAAAACCCGCTTGTGCTCGCCGGCTTGAAAAGCCTGCTGGAAGCTGAGGAGGGGTTGCGCGTTGTTGGCACGGCGGCAGACGGTCTGGAATTCCTGGATGTGATCGCTAATGTGAAATGCGATGTTGGTGTGATTGGCTGGGAAATGCCCGGCTGTGATGGGCGGGCCGTTCTTGATGCGGTTGCAGAGCGCCCAGATGCTCCCAGGATCGTCATTTATACCGGCGTGCCGGGGACAAGGGTGGTCCGTGAGGCCATGCTCTATGGCGCGGCGGGCTTTTGCCACAAGGGGGATTCCAATGAAGCCCTCCTGGATGTTGTTGGTTCGGTGGCGGAAGGGCGCATGAGTTTTCCTTTCACGGATCTGCGGCGTCTGGCGGATGATCCGTGGGAAACCCTGACGCGGCGTGAAATCGAACTGCTGGATGCGTTGAAAACCGGCCGCTCCAACAAGCAGATCGCAGTTGATATAGGTATTACCGAGAACACCGTGAAGTTTCATCTTAAAAACTTATTCCTGAAACTGGGGGTCAAAAACCGCGCGCAGGCGGTGGCAACGGCCCTGTCGCGTGGCGACAGCTAGGTCTGCATCCGGCCTTACGGCTCACCTCCAGAATAAAACCTACCCGAAAGGGCTGTTTTTTTACCCCTGCAAAGAGACGGCCTGCCACCCGGTCAGGTGTCAGATTATTAAGGTTTCTCGCCTATAATCCTGGAAGATAATAAAACAGGATTTGTCCTTTAAGGAGGCGGAAATATGACTACTCGGGTTGCTATCAACGGTTTTGGCCGCATTGGCCGGTTGGTATTGCGGGCTGCTTTGGAAAGCGGTCGCAAGGATATTGAAGTGGTCGCGATCAATGACCTCGCGCCGGTTGCGACCAACGCGCATCTGTTCTCCTTCGACAGCGTGCATGGCCGGTTTCCGCATGAGGTTACCTCTGGCGAGGATTGGATGGATGCCGGTTCGGGGCGGATCAAGGCGCTGAGTGAACCCGACGTGACAAAGCTGCCGTGGAAAGAGTTGGATATCGATGTGGTGCTGGAATGTACCGGTCGGTTTGTTGATCGTGATTCCGCCTCCGCCCATATCGCATCCGGTGCCAAACGGGTGCTTGTTTCCGCCCCCTGCAAGGATGCAGACAAAACCGTTGTTTTCGGCATCAACCATGAAGAGTTGACCGCCGAGGATATGGTCATTTCCAATGCTTCCTGCACCACCAACTGCCTGGCGCCGGTTGCCAAGGTCCTCAACGAGGCGATTGGCATCGAAGTCGGCTATATGACCACGGTTCACGCCTATACCGGTGACCAGAATGTGGTCGACAGTGTTCATAAAGACCTGCGTCGTGCCCGTGCGGCCGCCCAGTCCATCATCCCGACCTCGACGGGTGCTGCCCGTGCGGTTGGTTTGGTCCTGCCGGAGCTGGCGGGCAAACTGGATGGCACCGCGCTTCGTGTGCCGACACCGAATGTCTCTGTGATCGACCTGACCTTTACCGCCAAGACGGAAACCGATGCAGAAACCGTGAATGCGGCGATTGTAGCAGCGGCCAATAGCCCCGCTTTGAAAGGTGTTCTGGCGGTGAATCAGGCACCACTTGTCTCCATCGATTATAATCACAACCCGGCAAGCTCCGTCTTTGATCTGACGGAAACGCAGGTTGTCGGCGGCAAGCTGGTACGCGTGATGAGCTGGTATGACAATGAATGGGGTTTCTCCAACCGCATGCTGGATACCGCCAATGCGATTGGCAAAGTGCTAAGCAGCGAAAAAGAGCTGGTTGGCGCGTAAAAAACCGAGTGGATTGAGCTGCCTTGATGCAGGCCCGTTCCCGAAGGTCAGGGCAGCTTGATCAGCTTCATCGGTTTCGAAAGATATTTTAAGAGATCTCCCAGGTGGCGGCTGCGCTTTATAGTGCGGCCGTTGCTGGTTAAGAAAAACTCTTCATGCTTGCCATTGCGGCGTTTTCCGATGGTGAGAAGCGGACGGTCAAAACTATGGCGGAAGACGGAAAACCCGGCGACAGGTCCCTGGTGGTCAATGGCATAATCTTTCCACTCTCCATCCGCCACATGTCTGGAATATAGATCCAGAATTGATCGCAGCTCCTCTTTGGAAAAGAAAACGGCCCGGTGTTTCGAGCCTTTTTGGCGATAATTCGACAGATCAACCAGATTATTCATCGGCGGCGGTCATTCCTCCAGGCAGTGCCGGTGCTGGTGGCGATGTTATCTGCTATGACTCATTGCACCGGCAGGACGCCATCCCCGTAAGGATTGGGCTTTCTGTAGCAGCTTACATTGCCCAGCGATTTGTAGCAATAGATCGGCTGTTCAATGACCTGCCCATAGTCCTGGCTCCGGCAGAGGGGGCCGCCGTCATCAAGACGACGGATATAGCTGCAATCCTTGCCGGTTATGGCTTCAGCCACATAATCGGTCGGGAGCTTGTCTTCCATGATGAAGCCTGTTGTGGCCGTGGCCGCGAGGCCGAAGGGCTGATCAACGCCGCAAGCGCTGATCGAAACCGCAACCAATGTTATGGCGGCAATTTTTACCGTGCTGTAGGAAACAGGGAGCTGGCGCTTAGAATTCTTCATACGCTTTCTCTTTATGGTCTTGCCGAATGCCGGACTGTTGAACCGGTCATCGGCGTCAAAGTTATCACAGGTGAGCATGCAAGCAGCGGGCCAAAAGCGTCATGGACATAGAAAATATGAAGATGCCCAAATGATATTGCGGGCAAATCGTGAAATCCCTACATTTTGGGAAAAGAGCTAACAGGGGAAGATGGATGGCGGAAAATACACCGATTTGTGATTTTGGATGGCAGGCGCCGTCATTTGAACTCCCGGATGCTTTAGGGCAATTGCACCGGCTGGATGATTATCGGGGTAGGGCGGGAACTTTGATCATTTTCATGTGCAATCATTGTCCTTATGTGCGGGGCATCATCGACCGATTGGCTGAAACGGCATACCTTCTGGAAGAAGCCGGGATTGCCACAGTGGCAATAAATGCCAATGACTGGACGCGCTATCCGGAAGATGCTCCTGAAAAGATGATTGAATTTGTAAAGGCCCATAAGATCCATTTTCCCTATCTGGTGGATGAGAGCCAGGCCGTGGCCAGAGCATATGGTGCTGTTTGTACACCCGATTTTTTCGGCTTTAATCAAGCGCTTGAGTTGCAGTATCGGGGGCGCCTTGATGAATCGCGTACCCAGGCCATGGATGGGGTGCGCCCGGAACTGCTCGAGGCCATGAGGCAAATTGCCATGACCGGCCAGGGGCCAAAGCAACAGGTTGCGAGCATGGGATGCAGCATTAAATGGCGTGAGAACACTTGACGGAACCGTTCAGTCAGGCTTTGTAACGCATTCATCTTTTTTTAGTGGATGGCGAGCTTTCGCAGTAAATTCAAGGAAACCGACCGTGGCCGACATTTTTGACGAAATTGAAGAAGATCTTAAGCGCGACCGGATGGGGGATGCGTGGAAAAAATACGGCAATTATGTCTATGTTGCGATTGCGCTGATCATCGCTGTTACCGCCGGTTACAAATATTGGGACTATCATAACAAAACCAGAATGGTCGAACAGGCAAACCAACTGGATCAGGCGTTGGTAACAGCCCGCAGTGGCGAGGTTGATACGGCTCTGGCGGCATTGGAACAGGTTTCAAGCGAATCGGATGCCGGTTACCGGCTGCTGGCGGAGTTGCGCCAGGCGTCGCTTTTGCTGGACGAAAACCAGACGGCCAAGGCTGTTGCAATTTACGAGCGGATTGCCTCTGACGACAAAATCGATCCGATTTATCGTGGGCTTGGTACCGTGCTTGCGGTGATGCATGCTGACGAAACCAGTGACACGGCCGTGTTAATGGAAAAGCTGGCGCCGCAGTTGGAAGCCGGAGCGACTTGGCGTTATACGGCGCTTGAACTTGCGGCAGGGCTGGCTCTGCGGGCAGGTGACAAAGATCAGGCGATTGGTCATATCAAGACGATTGTGGATGCTGCGGAAGCACCTGAAGGTGTCCGGGCGCGTGCCACCGAGTTGCTTCGGGCATTGGAGGGGTAATTTATGCGAATGTCGATCCGGACCCTGTCCAGAAATGCCCTGACGTTAAGCCTCGCCGGCGGAATTCTGGCTGGGTGCAGCTGGTTTGGTGAAGATGAAGCTCCGCCGTTGCCGGGGGATCGTGTTTCCATCATTCTGCTTGAGAGTGATCTCGAGCCGGATCCGAGGCTTGCAGACTTGGAGGTCAGGCTGCCCAAGCCTTATGTGAATAAGGACTGGCCACAATATGGCGGATATTCCGATCATGCGATGCACCATCTCCAGGCCGGTGATGCGCTGACGGAAGCTTGGTCCGTCAGCATCGGTGATGGCGGTGATGATGAAAACCGGTTGCTGAATGCGCCTGTTATTTCCAATGGACGTATTTTTACCGTCGATATTGACTATGAAGTCAGGGCGCATGATGTGGAAACCGGCCGCTTGCTCTGGAGCCGGGAAATCGAAATACCCGATGAGGATGATGATGCCTTTGGCGGTGGGCTTGCCGTTGACGGAGATCGTTTGTTCCTGAGTACCGGATATGCCCGTGTGATTGCGATGTCCACGGAAAATGGCCAAGAAATCTGGCGCAAGATTGCCAGCGGACCGATCCGCTCGGCACCGGCGGTCAGTAAGGATATTGTCCTTGTCACAGCCGTGGACAACCAGAGCACGGCCTACAGCGCCAGCACTGGCGAGAAATTGTGGACCCATACGGGCTTTGCGGAATCTGCCGGTCTGATTGGTGGCAGCAGCCCCGCGATCCACAATTCCATGGCCTATATTCCCTATTCCTCCGGAGAACTGTTTGCTCTGCGACTGACCAATGGACGCGTGGCCTGGAGCGGGTCTCTGGCGAGCCTGCGCCGTGTGGATACCCTTTCCAGCCTGGCTGATATCCGTGGCGGACCGGTGGTTGATCGTGGGGTCGTCTTTGCCATCTCCCATGCCGGGCGCATGGCGGCATTTGACCAGAAAAGCGGTGCCCGTGTGTGGGATCGCAGGATTGGCGGCATTAACACCCCATGGGTGGCCGGTAATTTCGTATTTGTGCTTGCATCCGATGGGCATTTGGCGGCATTAACCCGCCGTGGCGGACGCGTACGTTGGCTGTCGAGCCTGCCGATCTGGGAAGACCCTGAGGACCGTGAGGATCCCATTAACTGGGTCGGGCCGGTTTTGGTGGGGGACCGACTGCTGCTGGGCAATTCCATTGGTGAATTATGGACATTCTCGCCCTATGATGGCTCTGCGCTGGGCCGGGAGGATGTCGGGGACGCGATCCGTGTGCCGCCTGTCGTTGCTGATGGCAAAATCTTTATTCAAACCGATGGCGGTCGATTGATCGCCTTCAAATAGACTGTACTTATTATGGGATTCACACTCGCCGTCATTGGTCGGCCCAATGTTGGGAAATCAACCCTTTTCAACCGTCTTGTCGGCAAACGGCTGGCCATCGTCGATGACCAGCCTGGGGTGACTCGTGACCGGCGGGAGGGCGACGCCAGGCTTTCCGATCTCCGGTTCCGTGTGATCGATACTGCCGGTCTGGAAGAGGCGTTTGATGAAAGCATGGAAGGTCGCATGCGCCGTCAGACGGAAATGGCGCTGGAGGAAGCGGATGTTGCGGTCTTGCTGATTGATGCCAGGGCCGGGGTTATGCCACTTGATGCACATTTTGCGAAATTCCTGCGCAAACATTCGACACCCGTCATCCTGGTCGCGAATAAATGCGAAGGGGCTGCCGGTCAACCGGGCCTGATGGAGGCTTATTCTCTCGGTCTGGGCGACCCGATCCCGCTTTCTGCAGAGCATGGTGAAGGCATGCTGGACCTGTATCAAGCATTGTTGCCTTACGAGGAAAAGGCGGAGGCGGACCAACAGGCCGCCGCCTTTGAAGACCGGAAATCTGATGACAAGCAAACCGGTGACGAGATTGAGCTGGAAGAAGGCGAAGAGGCTGTCCTGGAAGATGATGATCCCGAAAAGCCGATCCAGCTTGCCATTGTCGGACGTCCGAATGTAGGAAAATCAACCCTGGTGAACCGGCTTGTCGGTGAAGACCGTTTGCTGACCGGGCCGGAAGCCGGCCTGACACGTGATTCCATCGCACTCGAGTGGGAATGGCGCGGCCGTCAGATCAAACTGGTGGATACGGCCGGACTGCGCCGGCGTGGCCGAATTACGGACAAAGTCGAGAAGCTTTCCTCTGCGGATACCCGGCGGGCGATCCGGTTTGCACAGGTCGTGGCTCTGGTGCTTGATGCGAATGATATGCTGGAAAAGCAGGACCTGACCATCGCACGACAGGTGATCGACGAAGGCCGTGCCCTGGTGATTGTCGCCAACAAGTGGGACATCATCAATGATAAGGGCGAGGCGCTGCAAAAGCTGAGCGATCGGATTCAGACATCCCTGCCGCAAGTGAAGGGCATTCCTGTGGTGACCATTTCCGCGCTCAAGGGGCGTAACCTGAGCCGCATGCTGGAAGCGGTGTTGACCGTGTATGGAACCTGGAACCGCCGGATACCGACATCGCGTCTGAATGAATGGCTGGCGGAATTGACGGAAGCTCACCCGCCGCCGTTGGCCCATGGTCGGCGCATCAAACTGCGGTATATGACTCAGGCAAAGACCCGGCCACCGACCTTCGCTGTTTTTGCCTCTGTGCCCGAGGATCTGCCGGATTCATACACGCGCTATATGGTCAACCGATTGCGCGAGGATTTTGATATGCCCGGCATTCCTTTGCGCGTGATGATGCGTAAGCGCAAGAATCCGTTTGCGCCAAAGTCATAAAATAAGATCAAGGGGTTTAGAATGACACGTATATTGTGTGGCAAAGCGGGCGCCTTGCTTGGAGCGGTCCTGTTCCTTGGCGGTTGTCAGGCGCTTGATCTTGGTGGAGAGCCTGGTCCCTATGATGGTCGCTGGGTCGGTCGTTTCACGCTTTCAATCGGCGAGAAGAGATGTTTGCGCCGGATCAATATGTCCGCAGAGGTGGTGAATGGACGCATGAGTGGCAGCGTCGAAGAGGGAAAGAGCATCATTCGATATTCAGGTCGCGTTGATGATGACGGCAATCTCGTTCGCGGTCAGTTCATCCAGCGTGAATATGGCAATGAAGGCGTCATGGAAGGCACATTCACCCAAATCAATGGCAGCGGTACATGGCAGAATAAGCGCTGTCAGGGCAAATGGACGTTGCGCCGCGTCAGTACAGGGCAAAGTTAATAAAAAGCCTCCTTGCGGAGGCTTTTTTTATAACCGGACAATGGTGCCGTTTTCGTTGAAATTGCTTGAAGCCATCTCGATGAATCTGTCGGTGATATCCCAAGGCCGATTCAACTTCTTCTGATCCTCTCCGGGATAGGCCTTTGCACGCATGGCTGTGGCCACGGGCCCGGGATGGATAATATTGGCCCGGATATTGGTGATATTACCGATTTCCGCCGCATAGCCTTGCACAAGTGCTTCCAGTGCCGCTTTACTGGCGGCATACAGTGACCAGAAAGGGCGCTGTTCCTGGGCAATCTCGCTGGAAACAAATATCGCACGACCGGCATCACTCTGGCGCAGCAGGGGATCCAGGCTGCGGATCAGACGGAAATTGGCATGTGTATTGACGCTGAACGTCTCTTCCCAAAGCTTCGGCGGCAGATGGCCGACGGGTGATAATTCACCCAGGATCCCGGCATTGCCGACCAGAATATCGAGACGGCCGAACCGCTCATAGAGTGAGGCGCCGAGCGCATCAATCTTGTCACCATCGCGCAGGTCCAGCGGCACCAGGGTGCATTTGCCACCCTTTTCCGTGATGATGTCATCCAATTCTTCCAGGCCACCAACAGTGCGGGCCAGGGCGACCACATGGGCACCTTCTTCCGCCATGCGCCGTGCCACGGCAAAACCAATTCCGCGGCTGGCCCCGGTGACTAGGGCAATCCGGCCTTCCAGTTTTTTCTCAGCCATATGTCAGCGCACCTGCTCACGCAGAAGGGTCAGCTTGGCGCTGTCGCCGGAATTGGCATCGACATTTTCAATTGGATAGTCACCGGTGAAGCAGGCGTCGCAATATTGCGGATGCTCTTTATCACGGTTGGCTTCGCCCATTGCACGATACAGGCCGTCGATGGAGACAAAACCAAGGCTGTCCGCGCCAATCAGCTTGCACATTTCCTTGATATTATGTTGTGCGGCCAGCAGGCTCTGCCGTTCCGGTGTGTCGACACCGTAATAGCAGGAATGGGCGGTCGGCGGGCTGGTGATGCGCATATGCACCTCGGTCGCGCCCGCTTCACGGACCATTTCCACAATCTTGCGCGATGTGGTGCCGCGCACGATGGAATCGTCGACCAGGATAACCCGCTTGCCCTCGATATAATGCCGGTTGGCATTATGTTTCAGCTTAACGCCCAGATGGCGGATTTCGTCGGTCGGTTCAATGAAGGTCCGGCCAACGTAATGGTTCCGGATAATGCCATATTCAAAGGGAATGCCGGATTCCTGGGCATAGCCGACGGCACTTGGCACGCCGCTGTCCGGGATCGGCACGACCACATCGGCTTCGACCGGGTTTTCACGGGCCAGCTCTTCGCCGATCCGCTTGCGTGCTTCATAAACGGATTTGTTTTCCAGGACGCTGTCGGGCCGCGCGAAATAAACATATTCGAAGATGCAGAAACGTTTTTCCTGGCGGTTGAACGGGAACTGGCTGTTGATGCCATTCTCGTCAATTGTGATCATCTCGCCGGGTTCCACGTCGCGGACTTTCTCCGCGCCGATGATGTCCAGGGCAACCGATTCAGAAGCAAAGATATAGGCGTCCCCCAGTTTGCCCAGCACCAGCGGGCGCACACCGCGCGGGTCGCGCACGCCGATCAGTTTGCGCTTGGTCAGCAGGACCAGGGAATAGGCCCCTTCCACCAGGCGGAGCGCGGTGATCAGGCGCTCGGTAACCGGCCCGCGCGAGGTCGCCAGCAGATGGACGATCACTTCGGTATCGGTGGTGGACTGGAAGATTGATCCGCGATGAACCAGTTCCTTGCGCAGCTGCAGCGCGTTGGTCAGGTTGCCGTTATGGGCAAGGGCCAGGCCGCCAAACTCGAAATCCGCATAAATGGGTTGGACATTGCGCAGGCCGCTTTCTCCGGTGGTGGAATAGCGGTTATGGCCGATGGCGGCGATCCCCTCCAATGTCTCCATCACCTGGGGCTTGCCGAAGACATCGCCCACATGGCCCATGGCCCGGTGCACCTTGAATTCGTCGCCATCGGTGGACACGATCCCGGTGGCTTCCTGCCCGCGGTGCTGCTGGGCATGGAGACCCAGCACCGTATGGGCGGCAGCATCCTTTGTGCCGCGGATGCCGAAAATCGCGCATTCCTCGTGAAGTTTATCGTCGTCGAAGGGATTGGTGGTCAGCATCATGGGTACGGGCCTTACTGATTGTCCTCGATCAGGTTTTCCAAGTCCGAGCGCTCATCCTGATCATATGCCGGTGTTTCGCTTTGATCGCCATCACCGGAAGGTCTTAACTTGTTAAGTTGCTCAAGTTGGCGCTGTGTCTCTGCGGCATCATCAATAAACTGCCGAGAGTCTCGTCCAAAGTCTTCCGCCCCGGATGTATAACTTTTGGAGAATAAACTCAAGAATTTCTCGGTGCTTACTTTTACGTATTTAAAGCTTCCCGCGCTGGTGACGGCATCCGGAAAATCATCATCAGACTCCAGAAACAGGCTCGTCAAGAAATACACCCCGCAGACAAGAAGAAAAACCCTAGCGATTCCAAAGACAAATCCCAG
The DNA here is from genome assembly GCF_003385955.1 of Aestuariispira insulae. Lineage (GTDB taxonomy): Bacteria > Pseudomonadota > Alphaproteobacteria > UBA8366 > Aestuariispiraceae > Aestuariispira > Aestuariispira insulae. The sequence continues at coordinate 352,314 of NZ_QRDW01000001.1, read as the reverse complement.
GGATCGATCCAACGAGCCAACAGCACTTTCCTTGACCCGCGTTGAAAAGGAATGACTGGCAATGCTCAACAGCACAAGAGTGGTCAGGAAAATTAGTACGCCGCAAATAATTAGGCTGCTAATTTCGTTTTCGATAAACTGGCGGGCGTAGGGCTGAGCAAGCGGTAGGCCGAAGAAAGTTGCAGCTCCTGCTCCTACCCAGGCACCGATTGCCAGGACTTCCCGAACGAAACCCCGTGTTGCGGCCAATACCGCGGATAGTAAAGCTAGGATCAGGATGAACAAATCAACATAGTTGAGGGACAAATTTTCCAACAGTTACTCTCCCGCCAGGCTTTGCAGCCGCTGTCCGGTGCCTTTGGCCGCATTTTCGCCAAATAATGTATCCAGGCCCAATAGATCCGGCATTTCGATCAGGCGGATCCCGCTTTTCTTTAATTTTGTCTTGGATCGGCGTCTGGGCATCATGGCCTGGGCAAAGCCCAGTTTTTCCGCCTCTTTCAACCGGGCGTCCATCTGGCTGACCGAGCGCACCTCGCCAGAGAGGCCGATCTCGCCAAAGATCACCATGTCGCTGGGGACCGGGGTCTGGGTCAGGGAAGAGACCAAGGCCGCGGCGATCGCAAGATCGGCTGCCGGTTCATTGATCCGCAGGCCGCCCGCGACATTGAGATAAACATCATTGCCGGAAAGCGTGAAGCCCGCCCGGGCTTCCAGGACCGCCAAAACCATGGCGAGCCGGTTGCTGTCCCAGCCGATCACAGCGCGCCTTGGCGTCGCCAGAGGGGAGGGGGCGACCAGGGCCTGGATTTCCACCAGGACCGGCCTGGTGCCTTCCATGCCGGCAAAGACCGCGGCACCGGCAACACCGTCCTGGCGGTCGGCCAGGAACAGTTCAGACGGGTTGGGAACCTCCATCAGGCCCTGTTCGGTCATATCAAAGACGCCGATTTCATCGGTCGCGCCGAACCGGTTTTTCACCCCGCGCAAAATCCGGAACTGATGGCCGCGCTCGCCTTCGAAATATAGGACGGTATCAACCATATGCTCGAGAATGCGGGGGCCGGCGATATTCCCCTCTTTGGTGACATGGCCGACAATCAGGACGGTCACGCCCTGTTTTTTGGCCACCCGGATCAGTTCCTGGGCACAGGCGCGGACCTGTCCGACCGTGCCGGGGGCAGATTCCAGCGCATCTATGAACATGGTCTGGATTGAATCAACCACCACCACACGCGGTTTATTCTCAGATTCCATCGTGGCGATGATATTGCGCAGGTTGGTCGCCGATGCCAGTTGAACCGGACTGTCGGCGACGCCCAGGCGGGCGGCGCGCATGCGCACCTGATCAATGGCTTCCTCGCCGGAAACATAGGCGCAGGGGACTTTTCTGGCGACGGCCGCAGTCACCTGCAAAAGCAGGGTGGATTTACCGATGCCGGGATCGCCGCCGATCAGGATGGCGGAACCATCGACCAGTCCGCCACCGGTGACCCGGTCAAACTCGGTGATGCCAGTAACCAGGCGCGGCGCCTGGGCGCTCTCGCCCTGAAGGCTGACAAATTCAAGGGCGCGGCCGCGGTTCGATTTCTGGGTTGAAGCCTTGCCGCCAATGGGGGCTTCGGCCTCGACAATCTCTTCGGAAATGGAGTTCCATTCGCCACAGGCGTCACAGCGCCCGGCCCAGCGGGTGTAGACCGACCCGCAGGACTGACAGACATATCGGGTCTTAGCCTTTGCCACGGATGAAATGACCTCAGTTCTTTAAAATTGGCAGATCGATCGGACCTTCCGCCAGACCATTGACGAATTGGTGGACATAGGGATTGCCGGAGGAATCCAGCTTCTCAATCCGGTCGGTCCAGATATTCTTGCCCTTATACAGCATGGTCACCCGATCGGCGATGCGCCGGGCGCTTGCCATGTCATGGGTGATGGTGAGAGCCGTCGCGCCCACCTCGCGCACACATTTAACAATCAGTTTGTCAATAATATGGCCCATGATCGGATCCAGGCCGGTGGTGGGCTCGTCGAAGAAAATAATATCCGGGTCGCCGGCGATGGCGCGGGCCAGGCCCACACGCTTGCGCATCCCGCCGGAGAGTTGTGCCGGGTTGCGTTCGCCGATCTCGGCGCTCAACCCGACCTGACCCAGTTTTTCCATGGCAATGTCACGGGCTTTGCTCCGCGCCATGCCTTCGCCCTGGACCAGGGTGAAAGCGACATTTTCCCACACGGAAATGGAATCAAATAAGGCGGCATTCTGGAACAGCATGCCGATCTTGGCATTCACCGCATCCCGGTCTTGTTTTGAAAGGCCCAGGATCGGCTGGCCGTCGATATCAATCTCGCCACTGTCGGGGTTGAGGAGTCCCAGGATACATTTAAGCGAGACAGATTTTCCCGTCCCGGACCCGCCGATAATGACGACGGATTCTCCGGGCATGACATCAAGGTCAAAACCGTCGAGCACTACTTTGGAACCGAACGCCTTTTTCACGTTGCGCATGGCGATTTTGGGCGAAGCCTGAACTGGGGCTGTGGCGGTCCTGGTCATTGTGCGAAAAACAGCTCGGTGATCATATAGTTTGCGATCAGGATCAGGATCGACGCCGAAACAACCGCGTTGGTGGTTGCGGTGCCAACACCTTGTGCGCCGCCGCGGCTGTTATAACCGTGATAACAGCCCATCAAAGCCACCAGTAGTCCAAAGACCGCCGCTTTCACCAGACCGGAGAACACATCCTGGAACTCCAGGAAGTTCCAGGTGTTCTGGATATAGGTGATCTGGTTGAAACCCAGTTTGTAGACACTGACCAGATAGCCGCCGAACACCCCGATCACATCCCCGATCAGGACCAGCAGGGGCATCATGGTGGTGCCGGCGATCAGGCGTGGCGCCACCAGATATTTAAACGGGTTGGTGGAAAGCGTCTCCAGCGCGTCAATCTGCTCGGTCACACGCATGGTGCCAATCTCGGCGGCCATGGCGGCCCCGATGCGTCCTGCAATCATCAAGCCGGCAAGGACAGGGCCTAATTCACGGGTCAAGGAGAGGACAACAACGTTGGGAATTGCGCCTTCCGCGGAAAAACGGGCAAAGCCGGTATAGCTTTGCAGCGCCAGCACCATTCCGGCAAACAGGGTGGTCAAACCCACAACAGGCAGGGAATAGTAGCCAATATCGATCATCTGTCGACCGATCAGGCGCGGGTAGAAAGGCGGGCGGAAACAATGGGAGAGGCCATTGAGCGCAAACAGGGTCAGGCGGCCCGCGGCTTCAAGGAAGTTCAGGAAGGCGGCGCCCAGCGGCCGGAGCGGGTTCATTCAGTCATTCTCCCTCATAGACGCGCGGATAACGCGCGCCCAGACTGGTCAAGATCTCATAGGGGATGGTGTCGGCCTGAACCGCCAGATCATTAATATCCTGGCCTGGACCTATCAGGTCCAGCATGTCGCCTGCCACAACCCCCGGCACATCGGTGACATCCACCGTGGTCAAATCCATGGAAACGCGACCAACCACCGGCAATGCCTGTCCTTGATACATCACGACAGCCTGATCGCTCAATCGCCTTGGATAGCCATCGGCATATCCGGCACCGATCGTCGCGATTTTTTGTTTGCCTGGCGCGGTGTATAGCGCACCATAGCCAACGGTTTCGGGGGCGTCAATCTCGCGGATTTGCAGGATTTTCCCTTTTAATTTAACGACTTGCCGCATGGGGTTGGTCATCTTCAAATTAGGATTGCCGCCATAGAGCGCCAAACCGGTCCGGACCATCCCGAAATGCCACTCCGGCCCCAAAAAAACACCGCTGGAAGCGGCCAGGGCATGGGTCATGGCCGGAAAGGCGCGAATCACACGGGCAAATTCATCACGCTGCGCGATATTCATCGGGTGGTCGGCCTGTTCGGCACAGGCAAGATGGCTAAATAGATAGCGGCAATCGATCCCGTTGAGACGATCCGTCTTCTCGGCAAGTTCCCGATATTCTGCCGGAGCAAATCCCAGGCGCGACATGCCGGTGTCAAAATGCAGGGCGGCGGGCAGGGTACGGTCATATGCGCGGCAAAAATCCGCCCAGCGCTGCAACTGGCCCGGATCATTCAACGTCGGCAACAGGTTGTTTTCGAGATAAACTTGTTCTTCACCAGACATTAAGCCGTTCAGGGCTATGACTTCGGCATCGGCCAGGACGGATCGCACCTGCAGGGCTTCATCCAACTGGGCTGTGAGGAAGGTTTTACAGCCTTCATCCCACAATGTTCGCACCACCGCTTCGATGCCAAGGCCATAGGCATTGTATTTGACCACGGCCGAAACCCGTGCGTTCCCGGTTTCCCGATCAATCAGGCGGTAATTTTCACGAAGCGCATTGAGGTCGATTGAAAGTTGGCAGGGGGCATGGCTAAGATTCATATCAGAATTCGTCGTCGTTATGATGTCGGTCAAGGTCTCCGAAGCGAGCGTAGTCGTTGTCGAAGAACAGCTCAACCGTACCGACAGGGCCATGACGTTGTTTGGCGATAATATATTCGGCCACATTGCGGGATTCGGCCAATCGGGACTCATGCTGGGCCAGCCGTTCCAGGAATTTGTCCTGCGGTTCCGACGGCCTTTGTTCCGGATGTTCCTTTTGCAGGTAATATTCCGGGCGGTAAACGAAACTCACCACGTCCGCATCCTGCTCAATGGAACCCGATTCACGAAGGTCGGAAAGCTGTGGGCGTTTGTCTTCGCGGTTTTCCACCTGACGGGACAGCTGGGAAAGGGCGATCACGGGGATTTCCAGCTCTTTTGCGAGCGTCTTCAGGCCCCTGGTAATCTCGGAAACCTCCTGCACGCGGTTGTCGATCTTCTTGTCCGGCGGCCCCTGCAGCAGCTGCAGGTAATCGACGATCACCATATGCAGGCCCATCTGGCGTTTCACGCGCCGGGCCCTCTGGCGCATCCCGGTAATGGAAAGGGCCGGGGTGTCATCGATAAACAAGGGGGCCTTGGCCAGGACATTGGCGGCCTTGGCGATTTTGGTGAAATCTTCCTGGTCGATATCGCCGCGGCGGATCTTGTCACCCGACACACCGGCTTCACCGGAAAGAATACGGCCGGCCAGCTGGTCGGCGGACATCTCCAGGCTGAAGAACAGAACCTTGCCGCCTTCCTCGCGGATGTTGCCCTGTTCATCCTCCCACTGGCGATAGGCCTTGGCGGCGTTATAGGCCATGGTGGTCACCAACGCCGTTTTACCCATCGCGGGGCGCCCCGCCAGGATGATCAAATCCGAACCATGGAGGCCGCCCAGCATATTGTCGATATCACGGAAGCCCGAGGTGACGCCGACCACATGTGAATCGCGCTTATAGGCTTCTTCCGCATGTTCCAATGCCTTGAAAGCCGCGTCTTTCAGCGAGGTGACCCCGCGGTCCAGCTCGCCGCTGGTGGCCAGGTTGTAGAGCCGGTGTTCGACTTTTTCGATCTGGCGAGCGGCATCTTCATCAAGCGTCAGGTCATAGGCGTCATTGACCACATCCTCGCCAAGCCCGATCAATTCGCGTTTCAAATAGAGATCCGCAATGGTCTGGGCATAGTCGGCCGCATTGATGACGGTGACCACGTTGGCGGCCAGCTCGTAAAGATATTCCGAACCGCCTACTTCCCGTAAAATAGGTTCCGCATCGGCAATATGGGCAAGCGTGGTGGGCCTGGCTTCCTGACCTGCATCCACCAGATTCTTGATCATCAGATAGATGCATTGATGTTCCGGTGCGAAGAAATAATCCGCCTTAAGGATATCACCGACTTTTTCAAAAGCCCGGTTGTTGCGCAAAAGCGCACCCAGAAGCGCGGCTTCGATTTCCTCGTTGCGCGGTGGCTGGCGGACCAGCTTGCCGTCGGCGGTGGCTTCGTTAAGTGGGGTGACGTTTCCGTGGGAAGCGACGTTGTCAGCCATCTGTTTTGTTATCCAAAGACCCATTGCTACTGGTTTGAAAATAGCATTTCACTGGGCTAGGGTCACTGGGGAAGGTTATGTATAGGCTGGGGATAACGTGCTTTCCCTGTGGATAAGATGAGAGGTTACCGGTTTGGAGATAGAAGAGCGGATTGGAAAGTTGCAGGCTGCGATCCATGCCGAACCGGAAAACAAGGACAATTGGATCATGTTGGGCCTCTATGCTGTGATGGCTGGCCTGCATGGGCAGTGCCGACCACTGTTTGAAAAGCGGGAGGAGCTGTTCGGGGACGGGGCCGCGCTCTATTTTTCGACCCTGGTATCCAATATCGTAGCCGACAGTCCGCATTTGCTGGCCCAGGTGGCGGCTATTCCGGTACCGGACATCAGGGATATGTTTGATGCGGTCACCGTCTTTGGTGTTGGTGCCGCCCGGACCTGTCTTGGTCCTGTAGAACAGGGGCGTGCCATCCTGCGCCGGTTAAATGACATGCCGGACAAAATCCGCTGTCAGCTGGATCGCCTGCCGCAGGTTCAGCGTTCCGGCAGGATTATTGAGATGTTTTTCAGCCCCTCGGAAATAGAGGCCATGAGGGCGGAGGCCGCGCCCGCCTGGGATCCCGATATTTCATCCGTTAGTGGGAAGCGGCCGGTATTGTCGGGTCCGCTTCACATTTTTACGCTTGCCGACCAAAGCTATTTTGAACGGTTTGGCGAGGGGTTTATCCAGGCAGTGGGAGGTATTGCACCGGTCCATATCCATGTGATGGATGGTGATGAAACGAAGATAGAGGCGGTTCTGGCCCGCTTTGGGGAGCGGGTCACGGCTACCGTTGAGCCATTTGAGGGCGAAAATCTTGCGCCCTATTGTGCGAGCAGCCGGTTTTTACACGTGCAGCGCCTCTTAAAAGCGGGAACGGCTGATATTCTATGCATGGATATCGATGTGGCGGAGGTGAATGATTTTGATCGCTATCTTCATCGCGCGCGAACTGACAAGATCAGCCTGTTCCAGGACAGCACAACTGTGCCCTGGCTGCGTCAGTGGGCCACCAGCATCTATTTTGGTCAATCAAAGGAGGCTGAGCTTTATCTGGAGGTCCTGTGCCATTTGATCCGTCATCACTTGTCGGATATGGCGTGGTTTTTTGACCAGACCGCATTGCTGAGCATGTGGCATTGGGCGCGCGAACAGATCGGTGAAGATGTGGTCAGTCTGATGAATGAGCCTGACGGGTACCGTTTGCATGACTTCATCACGCCATCAGGCGCTTTGGCGGAAAAGATCGCGTTGCGCCGCGGGACGGGTCTGGAAGGGGTGTAAAAGAAAAACGGCGCAACTGATGTTGCGCCGTTTTCCCAAGATGCGGTTCGAAAAACCAGCCTTGCGGCTTATTCCTCGGTAGCTTCTTCAGCCTGTTCGGAAGCAGCTTCAGCTTCTTCTTCGGCTTCAACTTCTGCCGCTGCAACAGCAATGGCATCAGCCTGTTCTTTAGCAACCTCTGCTGCGATCTGGGCGTCCAGTTCAGCAGCGGTCAGAACAGCGGGCTCACCACGGGCAACGCGGTCTGCCTGTGCCTGGGCTTCTTCGTCGGACTGTGCAACGTTGATGGAGACAGTCACGTCTACTTCCGGGTGCAGGCGCACGCGGAAATCGAAGATACCGAGGGTTTTAACCGGCTTTTCCATCAGAACCTGGTTCCGGGATACGGAGAACCCGGCTTCGGTGACAGCAGCGGCAATGTCGCGGCTGGTGACGGAACCGTAGAGCTGGCCGCCTTCGGAAGCAGCACGGATCAGGACGACGCGCAGGCCTTCCATTTTCTCGGCTACAGCCTGGGCTTCACTCTTGCGCTCAAGGTTGGCAGCTTCCAGCTGAGCTTTTTCAGCTTCGAAGCGGGCCAGGTTGTCCTTGTTGGCGCGGATGGCCATTTTCTGCGGCAGCAGGAAGTTACGGGCAAAGCCGGGTTTAACGTTAACAACGTCACCCATCTGACCCAGTTTCTCAACGCGTTGGAGAAGAATGATTTCCATTGGTCAATCTCCCCTTACTTGATCACGTAGGGCAGCAGGCCCAGGAAACGGGCACGCTTGATGGCCTGAGCCAGCAGGCGCTGTTTCTTACCGGATACAGCTGTGATTCGGGAAGGAACGATTTTGCCGCGTTCGGACATGAAACGCTGAAGCAGTTTCACGTCTTTATAGTCGATCGCCGGTGCATTTTCACCAGAGAACGGACAAGTCTTCTTACGACGGAAGAAAGGACGACGAACAGCCATTATTCTGCTCCCCCTTCAGTTTTTTCAGGACGCGGGCCGCGCGGGCCACGGTCACCGCGGTCGCCACGATCACCGCGCGGACCACCACGTTCGTCCTTGCGCTGCATAACAACGCTGGCGTCGCTCGGCAGTTCTTCGGTGCGAACGGTCATGTAACGCAGAACGTCGTCAGACAGACGCATGTTGCGCTCCATCTCCTGAACAGCAGACGCAGGCGCGGTGTAGTTCAGCAGGATGTAGTGACCTTTGCGGTTTTTCTTGATGCGATAGGCCAGGTTCCGCAGACCCCAGTATTCGCGACGGGCAACTTCACCGCCTTCAGCGGTCAGGTAACCCTGGAACTGATCGGCAAGGGTTTCTGCCTGAGTAGCAGAAACGTCCTGACGCGCGATCAAAACAGTTTCATAGTTGGGCATATATGCCACTCCCTTTGGCTCTTGTTGGGTCAGCGCAACCTTTTGAAAACATAGGCTTTCTCATCTGCCGCCTGACCCTAGCCGAGGACTTGAAATAGATTCCCCGGCAAGGAGCAGTTTCACAAACTAAGGCCTGCCCCGGCAGGGACAAGCCTTGAACGATGGCCGGGTTATAAGGTTTTCAACCGGCAAAAGCAAGAGGAATGAAGGATTTGACGATGGTGACCCGGATCAGATGGCCCCGTTGCTTGTCCATTCATGGGCCAAGCGGTCGATTTCGGGCTGGCTGAAATCACGATGACGCAGCTTGATGATGGTTTTGGCTGCCTGCAACGCGTCTTCATGGAGGATGCCCTTGGCGCGGAGCTGGGCATAAGCGGTGATGGCCGCTTCCTGGCAGGTGCATGTCATGTCCGTTGGTCCTGAAACATAGTTGTCGTTACCTGCCACAATTCACTTGCAGCAGGCAACTGTCATTGACCTGGATCATATGAGATCGGCGAATATCCTCGGTGTGCGATGATCAGCTTAAATCGTCCAAGGCCCGTCCGATGGTGCCGTACAGGTGGGACAAATCATCATCACTCAGACAATATGGGGTCATCAGATAAACCGTATTGCCGAGCGGGCGGAGCAAAATACCGTTTTCCTGGAAATACCGGTAGAGCCTGGGGGCGATATCGCTCAGGTAGCCGCCATCGGTCACCTTTATGTCAAAGGCTGCGATCGTGCCGCACTGGCGCAGATTTTCGACCCGGTCATCCCGGGCCAGCGCCTCCAGCCAATTTGCATGGGAGCTGGCCAGGCGGCTCACCCGCTCCATCACAGGTTCATCCTGCCACATCCTGATATTCTCCGCCGCAACGGCGCAGGCGATCGGGTTGGCGGTATAGGAGCTGCTGTGGAAGAAGGTTTTTGACCGGTCTTCGGAATAATGGGCGTTAAAGATCCGCTCGTGGCACATGGTCACTGCCAGGGGCAGGAAACCGCCAGTGATGCCTTTGGAATAACAGGCGATATCGGGCACAATGCCGGCCTGCTCGCAGGCAAACAGGGTGCCGGTCCGGCCCCAGCCGGTCATAACCTCATCCGCGATGAAAAGAACGTCATGCTCTTGGCAGATCCGGTGCATTTCGCGCAGCGTTTCGGCGGAATACATCATCATGCCACCGGCACCCTGAATAAGGGGCTCGACGATGAAGGCGGCAACGCCGTCAGGATCGGCTTTGATCTTGGCTTCCAGCTGATCCAGGGTTTCCTGTTCTGCGCCCTTGGCTGGGAAGGGCAGGCAGTCCACGGTGAAAAGCAGGGAATTATAAGGATTGTTATAAACTCCGCGCTCGCCAACCGACATGGTGCCGATGGTGTCTCCGTGATAGCTGTTTTCCATCACCAGGATTTTCGAGCGTTTGGACCCGATATGATACCAGTAGCCAAGCGCCATCTTCAGAGCAACTTCAACACTGGTGGAGCCGCTGTCGGAGAAAAAGACATAGTCGAGCCCGTCCGGGGTCAGGTCTACCATGCCGCGGGCAACTTCTTCCGCTGGGTCGTGGGTGTAGCCGGCAAAAATCACCTGATCGAGCTTTTCCATCTGGGCTTTTGCTGCGGCCTGGAGCCTTGGGTGGCAATGGCCGTGGGTCACCACCCACCAGGAGGAGATACCGTCGATCAGCCGATGCCCGTCCTTGGTATAAAGATAGGCACCATCCCCGCGTGCGATATGGGTCATTTCGGGGAAAAGCGCATGCTGGGTGAACGGGTGCCAGATTGGTGATTTTTTCTTGATATCGCTCATAGGAAGGCTCCGAATTCACCCAGTTTGAAATGATTGTTAAAGGTCTCGCGCAGGTTCTTGGCGTCCAGCTCCGGCAGGCGGGGCAGGCGGCCCAGATTTGTCACCCCGGCAAATTCCGTGATGGTGCGTTCATTGTCCGGATTTTCATCTCCGATAAAGACGATCCCGGCGATTTCCATATCCCGCGCCTTCAAGGCTTCCACAGAAAGCAGGCTGTGGTTGATGGTGCCAAGACTGGTGCGGGCACATAAAATCACCGGCATATTCCAGCTTTTGAACAGATCGATCGTTAGCAGTTCCCTTGTGATCGGCACCAGAAGGCCGCCGGCCCCTTCGATGATCATCGGTGCATTGGCAATTTCCGGTTCCAGCTTGGCCGGATCCAGACGGCTGACATCAATCTCGACATCATCCAGCTCGGCGGAATAGTGGGGTGAGGCGGGGGTGTTGAGGCGATAGGCCTCAGGCAGGAAATGGCCGAGGCTGAGGCCGGTCATACGGCGGACAGTTTCTGTATCTGACAATTCCTCCAGGCCTGACTGGATCGGTTTCCAATAAACACCTTTCAGCGCCAATGTCAGCATGGCGGAAAAAACGGTCTTGCCGATCTCGGTATCTGTGCCACTTACGATGAAGCCGTTGGTCAAATCCAACCCTCCCATATCTTTGTTCTTATGATGGTCGTCAAAGCGCGTCGGCTAGTTTGCCGCAGAAGGCATCTAGGATCTGTTCGTCGATATTCAAGGTGATGGAAACCCTTAATCGCGCAGACCCTTCCGGTACGGTTGGCGGACGCACGGCCCGGACATCAAACCCCGCCGCTTGCATATAGTCCGCTGCTTTCACTGCTTTTTCATCAGTCCCTAAAATGACGGGCAGGATCTGGCTGCCATCTTTTGATGGCGGGAGGTAATCAACCAAGCGGCTTTTGGCCTTTGCAGCGAGCGCGAGCAATTCTTTGCGTCTCTCCGGTTCGCGGTCCACCAGGGCAAGGGCCTCGCGGACTGCTACCGCCATCACGGGTGAGGGGGCGGTTGTGTAGATGAAGGCACGTGATGCGTTGACCATGAAATCGCAGAGGGTGGCATCCATGGTGATCAGGGCACCGGAAACACCAAGAGCCTTGCCGCATGTATGCATGGAGATCAGGTTTTCCCGGCCTTCAAACGGTTCGGCAAGCCCGCGACCGTTTGGCCCTTGTATGCCGGTGGCGTGGGCTTCATCGACGACCAGGAAACAGCCATATTGGTCGGCAATGGCCATCAATTCCGCAATTGGCGCTTTGTCGCCATCCATGCTGTAGACGCTTTCAACCGCCAGCCAGATATTTTTAGCCCCTTTTTCCCGCCAGCGTTTGATCTCAGCCTCAAAGGCGTTCGCATCGTTATGGGCGATCTTGGATGATTTCGCGAAGGAAGCGCGGATGCCTTCCTTGGCGCTGGCATGGATCAATTCATCCATCAAAATCACATCACCGCGCTGGGGCAGAGTGCTGAAAAGGGCGAAATTGGCCATGAAGCCTGACGCCATGTAAAGCGCGGCACCCGCCCCAAAAAAACTGGCAGCATCCTGTTCCAGCGCTTCAAACGCTTTGTGATTGCCGCGCAGCAGGCGCGAACCGCCGGACCCAAGGTCCATGCCGTCGGACAGGGCGTGTTCAACGGCCATCCGGACGGCGGGATGGTTTTTCAGACCCAGAAAATCATTGGAGCTGAAATCGAACCCCGCTGTTGGTTTCAGGGAGCGCCTGCGTTCAAGCGTGCTGAGCTGCTGCAGCGTCTTCCTGTACGGACTGATGTCGGCCATTGCATTTCGCCCCTTCCGGGCGCAAACCCAGACGTTCAAACAGTTCCCGGTCCTTGTCGGCAGCCGGATTGGCGGTGGTCAGCAGCTTGTCACCATAGAAAATCGAATTGGCGCCGGCATGGAAACACAGTGCCTGGGTGGCGTCATCCATGATCTCGCGGCCGGCGCTCAGGCGAACGTGGGATTTCGGCATCATGATCCGTGCGACAGCCACGGCACGGACAAAATCAAACGGATCCAGGTCCTCGACATTTTCCAGTGGGGTGCCTTTGACCTTAATCAGCAGGTTAACCGGCACGCTTTGCGGATGCTCAGGCAGATTGGCCAGCTCCCGGAACAAATTCGCCCGGTCGGTTTCGGTTTCTCCCATGCCCATGATGCCACCGGAGCAGACATTGATCCCGGCATTGCGGACATTTTCCAATGTGTTCAACCGGTCGTCATAGGTCCGGGTCGAGATGATCTTCTCGTAATATTCCCGGCTGGTATCCAGATTATGGTTGTAATAATCCAGGCCGGCTTCTTTCAGAGCGATGGTCTGTTCGGGCGACAGCATCCCCAGGGTCATGCAACTTTCCATACCCAGATCCCTAACCCCCTCGATCATTTTCAGGACATACGGGAAATCACGGCCATTGGGGTTTTTCCAGGCGGCACCCATGCAAAATCGGGTCGCTCCTTTATCCTTGGCGGCGCGGGCCTGGGTCAGGACCTTTTCCACTTCCATGAGCTTTTCTTTATCAAGCTCGGCATTGTGATGCGCGCTCTGCGGGCAATAGGCGCAATCTTCCGGGCAGGAACCGGTCTTGATGGACAGCAGGGTGGAAACCTGGACCTCATTGGGATCGAAATTCTCACGATGAATGCACTGGGCCTTATGCAGCAGATCCATGAAGGGCATTGCGAACATCGCTTCTACCTCTTCCAGCGTCCAGTCATGCCGAATGCGTGTGTGAATCAATTCCATGAGAAATCACCGTCCTGTACCTGTGCGAGAGACCTTAAGGTCCCCCTTGTTTAGCCTGCCGTTTATAATGACCGGGACAAGGTCTGTCCAGTGACGACGGATAGTGCCGCCGTCGGATGAAAACTTCGATACCATACGCATGCGTATGGAACCTGTCCAGGCCAGCTTGACTGGTTGTTATCAGCGCCGAACCTGATAGGGGAGAATATGAATAGAGATCCGGCTGACATCCAGCTTGCTCAAGGCATTGAAAAACTGGCTGCCGTCGGTTGATCGTTTCATCGTTTCCGAGAGGGTTTGTCCGACTTCCGGGGCCAGGCTTTTAAAATCGGTGGGTTTGTTGCTGGCAATTACGATCAGGGCCTCGTGATCCTCGGGATTGTCATAGCCCGGCAGCGGCATGGACATGAAACGGCCATCCTTTTCACCCGGCAACAAAAGTGGGCTGTCTGGCTCAACCGCCAGGGACGGGCGGCGCGGGTTCGGGAATATTCGCACGACACGATTATCGGCCCCCCAGGAATAGACACCGATAAAGGCGGTGGCTGTGCTGGAAACATCCAGATAGATCGGCTCCATCGCACGATAGGTTCCTTTGCTGAGCCGGGCTTTCACGTCCGGCACCAGAACGGTTCCAACGGGGAGGACCCTGGCGCGGATTTCAACCGCGATCCGCTCACCGGGTCCGGTGGGATTGATGTCGATGAAGCGTTCCTCGATCGGGATACCGGCGCTCAGGGTCTTGGTCAGGGCATGGGCGGCATCGGCCTCGCTGACAATCTCCTTGACTGCGGGCCCCGGAATGCCTAGCGCCTGGGCAACCACGCGCGCGCGGGCCAGGTTCTGCGCGGCGCGGCGCGCGGCATCCTGGTCCAGTTTTGCGGATACTATGGCCTCTCCAACCGCACTGAAGACGCGCTCCCTGATATTCTGGGATTCCTGATGGGACTCGGGGAGCGATGCCAAGGTCAGTTTGGCACTGCCTTTGGCTGCGGTCTGGCCGCGATGATCGAAACTGACCAGCAATTGCAGGGTTGTTTCGTCCAACCGATAGAGCGTGCCGGTCAGGGAATAATGGCCGGTGGGTTGCATGGTTTCCTGTGCGGTTTCATCCAACTCCCGCTGGCGTTCATACTGTTCCTGATCCTGCCGCTGTTTCTGGGAAACCCGGCTTTCCACCTGTGTTGCTAGCTGTTTTCCAAGCCAAGCGCCAAGGTCGGTCTGGCTGCCCTTATTCTGGTCCCGGATGGCGATCCGGTCTATGGCCTTCAGATCCCCCAGCTTAGGCGCGACCTGGAAGGCAATGTCTGACAGCGCAAGCTCATAAGGTTGTGCGCCGCTTTTCTTGGCATCAAGCGGAATCACCGCCTGTGCCCGGCCCAGAGTGGTGGCATGCAGCAGGTCGCTGGCATTGCAGGCAAGCAGCACGCCGTCAACATGGGGGGTCGGGGTACAGATGATTTCCACATCTGCCTTTGCTGACCGCAGCAATTGCTCCAGATCTTCGGCATAAAACTCTTCACGGGACCGCATGATTTTGATCAGGTTCTGGCGCTCGACGAAGACATGGTCCCCGGCGCTCACCCGGAAAAAGGCGGTGAAGAGCGAATCGTAGAGGCTGTCGGCGATATCACGCGGCAGATCAGTTTCCTGGTCGAAGAACGGCCGGATCGCAAGCTTCTTGCCCCGAGGCACGTCGTAAATGATCTCGATGGCCAGCTTGCGAAGGGTGCGGTCCGCATCCGCAGCCATGGCAGCCCCCTTGAAGCTGAGCAGAATAAGCGGCAGCACCAGGGCGGTAAGAAGTTTTCTGGCAAAAGGCGTGAAAGCGATCATAATCCTATACAATATCCTGTCCCGGGGTCGGCGGTCAGTTGATGGCCTGTGTGTCGCCTTCCGGCGGTGGGGTGCCGGTGATCGGTCGGGTGGTCACCACTTCTACACGGCGATTTTCCGCCGCCAGTGGCGCTTCTGGGTGCAACAGGCGTTCCTCGCCATATCCCCGTGCCGTTAATTTTTCCGGATCAATCTTAAAGTGTTCGATCAGATAGTCGCGCACCATCTGAGCCCTTTTATCCGAAAGGGTCAGATTGTAACCCGCCGATCCGGAGGCATCGGTATGGCCGAACAGGCCGACATCCATCAAGCTGAGAGCTTCCGACTGCAAAGCCTGACCCAATTGGTTCAATTGATCCCGAGCTTGGGCGGTCAGGTCGGCAGAGCCGATTTTGAAGGGGATGGAAAGATTGACAATGGCGACCTCGCCGGTGACAGGCGTCAACTGGCCAATCAGATCGCGGCTGTCGATGATGTTGTTATCCTGTTGGGCATGGGCGGCAATGGCTGTGAGGACAATTCCCGCTGAGACAATGAAATGCAGACATTTCCGGAGAGTTTTACATTTGTGCTCGGTCATCAGCGTCATCCTCTAAATATTTGTACAGTTTAAATTTTTGCTGATTGTCGGTCAATTCGTACCAAAGGGCTTTGTGGGGGTGTAGCTGTATTGGGTGATGGTGCTGCGCCGCATGGTGGGAATAGTCGCCACGATATTGCGGGCCACATCATCGGCCAACGAAAGCGGTATTTCAGAATCACTGGACAGGGCATTTGCCTCATAGGCGCTGAAAACAGCGGAAAACGGGTTGAGCGGAAGCCCACCATCGGATCGTGACGCCACATGGCGTGCTTTCCAGAGCGGGGTGTTGTCATCGGCGCGCACAATGGAAACCTCCGCGCCGATGCTCTCCCGTGACCAGAAGACCAGATATTGATTGCCGCCGCCCCAGGGGCGGATGCGGACAAAATGGCGACAACGGCTGGTCCGGGCGTAGGCTGAGCGGTCGGATGAGTGAGACAGATCGACCGCCAGTCGGCGTTCCAGCAGGCGACGGTCCGTGCGATCGATCACCCGGGTCATCTTCATACGCATATAGCGCGAAACTGCATCTTCAACTGCTAGGTGGATCGTCGTCTGCGCGTCTCCGCCTGTATCCACCGGCAGAATGGTCACGCATTCCGGTGCATCCTGGTAGAACCGGTCGTTGATCTCATATTCGACCGTGCGGCCCAGAGTGAGCGGTTTTTCATCCCGTGCTCCATAGGGTACATGCTCGGTGGTGACGCAAGCCGACAACAGGCTTAGGCCTAACCCGGCTGTGGCCAGGATCAGGGGGCTCTTGGGTTTGAAGGATATCTTCATGTTAGCCCTCCGCAATGACGATAGGCTTCCACGGAAATTGTTCCGGAAACAGGGGTGCCATCTACCATGATAGAACGGATCTCCAGCCCGCGGCCGGATTTTTGATAGCGCGCATGAATGACGCGGGCTTGCTTGTAGCGATGCCCTATCAGTCGGCTCAAGCCGCCCAATATGACTGCATCGACAGACCGGGGGAAAACCCGGACCATGGTGGATGGCCCGGCGAGGCGGTGCTGGCGGCGAATCAGGGCGGCCTTTTTCTCTTCCGCCTGGATGACGGCGCCGGATGGCTGGCGGACGAATCCGCTATAGGCATCCATGCTAACCTGCCAGGGTTTACCGGAGCGGCCGCCTTCCCGATAGAGCATGCCGGAGCGGTCCATGACGGCGGTCACCATGCCGAAACAAGCGTTGAAACTGTCGAATAGGGCCATACGCTCCCGGTTGCTCGACGGCCAGGCGATCTCGATGGCCGGGCCGGAGCCATGTTCCAGCAAACGCAAGAGGCTGCGCCCGGCCTGTACCTCCGATTTTGACTGGCTGGCAGAGACATGGAGTACCTGATCCGCCTGTTTACGCCAGTCATCCAGTTCGGCCTTGGCGGCGGGGAGTTCTTTTGCCGCGGAGAGCGCTTGCCCGCGCGCATCTGCAACCAGGTCGGCATTGTCATTTGTCGGATAGTTCTCATGTGTTTTTTCCGGGCGGTCTTGGGGATCCGGCTGTTCCTGATTATCCTGGGGCAACTCGGCCTTGATGGGTTTTATTGGCTCAATGACCGGTCTCATTGTTTCAGGCCTGGTGGGGGCAAATGTTTGGATCGGTGTCCGGGTAACCTCTACAATCTTAGTCCGTTTCCGGGGCTTGATCGGCTCAATCGTCTTTCTCTTCTTTGTGGTCGGCGGATCTTGCGGGGCAGCCTGTTTCAGGGGCTGCACCGCCCTGACCGGGGTCGGCTTTTGCGCTTCCGGTTTCAAGACGGACCTGGTTTTGAGCGGTTTCTCCGCCGGCTTTGGGGTTTTAGCAGCGGTATCCGGCACAACTGCGGCGTTCGTTTCCATCGCTGGTGCCGGCGGCGGTGCGGGCAGGGTGACCGTGTTCATCTGCGCCTGTTCCTGCAGGGCTCGTTCCAGTTCTTTCCGGATTTCAGTCTCAGACATTTGAGCCGGGCTCTGTTTCTTCTGAACCGTCTCTTCCCGTTGTTCGGCCCGATCCTGCGGCCATTTAAGCCAGGCGAGAGACAGGGCAACGGCCAGCATCAAGGCAATGGATGCAAAATTTCCGGTCCGTTTCATGATCCTGTCTCTCCTCAACAGCGTTTTCGAATCACATGGGGCTTATTGGCCGGCCCGGTTCAAAAACATCATTTCCATATTCTGGGCGAGCGCATCCAGCTCCCGCTGGCGATCGCGCGGTGCCATCATCTGCTCGCCTTCCGCGATCTGGATGCTGTCCGGCGTTGGCGGGCTGAAGTCTCCGGCCATTTCGCGGGATTGACCGACTGCTTCCTCCAGGCCATCGATCGGTTTATAGGTGGTGACAGGGGCAATCTGAACCTCTTCGATCGGCGGCAGGGTTTCGGCGATGGCGGTCTCCTCCGGCAGGCCGATGGCGGGATCCTGATACAGCGTATCTTCCGGGTCCAGCATGGCCGCGGTGACCGGGTCGGCCTGCGCCGGGACATGGTCCGGCCCGGGTGCGATCGGTGCAGTGCTTCGGGCTGCGATTTGCAGGGAGGACACCCGCTCCTGCTCAAGGCGCGCGGCAATTTCATCGGCCACCCGGGCGGCCACCTTTTCGGCGACCTCTTCCGCGACCTTAGAGGCGGTCTTCTCTACTTCTGGTCGGATTTTATTGATCGTTTCATCCAGCCGAACTTCCGTGTTTTCAATCGCTTCGGTCGGGCTGGTCGGCAGTTGCAGATCATCTCCCGCCACCAGATAAACCAGGGCGCCGGCGACCACGATATTGAAGATAATGTATTTCATCTCATTGTCCTCCTGTCAGCAGGGGCATGCGGGCCTGTTTCGCCCGGATATTGGTATAGGTAACCAGGATCAGTGCACGCAGCAGAGCGGCCAGTGGCAGGCCGATCACGGTTGTCAGAAAGGCCAGTGAAAATTGCGCGGTCAGCCCCCGGATTACCTCTTGAACGGTTTCCGGTGTCAGGGTCTGGTCTGCCAGAGTGCCGATGCCTAAGCTGATCCCAAGAAGGGTGAATGTCAGTGCCAGCGTGGTAATGCCATTGGCGGCATGCATGCCCGCTTCCAGCCAGACGGCGGTCTCACCGGTGCGGCGCAGGATATTCACCCAACAAAACAAGGTGCCGGCAACCATGATCGTGAGCAGGGTGACGAAGGTCGGTCCCAGGACCTGCCCCATCCATTGGGCAATGTCCTGGATGCTGAGCGAGGTGGTCATGGCGGCAATCGCCAGGGTCACAACCACCCCACCCAACAGATAACTCAGCGTCCGGGAGGCGTTCCCAAGGGTTGGAGCAAGCTGTTTCATTATTTCCGCCCCACACGCGCATTCATCAGGGTATTGGTGGTGACCCCCACCTGTTCCAGCCATTGTTCGGTCATGGTGACCTGCTTTTCGGTTGCGGCATGGGCCAGGAAGGTCAGGTCGTAATTGCGGAAGGCAACCCGCACAACGGGCGTGTTTTTGCCTTTTAGATCCTTATCGCGCAGGACCATACGCTCCATATCCACCAGTCGGTGGCGGGACTGGTTCAAACGTTGCTGGCGCTCTTCCGCGCTGATGCTGGGATCCAGGATCACCTGAATGGTCTCCGCACGCTCCCGTTCCAGGTTTTCAAGCGTGCCCGCCTGAGCGGTGGTAATGCCGGCTGCGGCCAGGGCCACGGACAAAATGGTGCTTTTGAGTAAGATATTCATGGTTCAAGTCTCCTTAAGTCTATTCAAGGGCTTCATCAGGGTCAGTTCAGGAAAAGATCGACATTGTTGGCAACTGCCAGCGGATCTTCCTGTTCTTCATCATCCGGGTCGAAGCCCAACTGTTCGTCCTGGACGTCTTCTGCCAGGGCCAGCGCATCCAGCGCCACCAGTTTGGCCATGTAGCCAAGAATGCTGTCCTGTTGATCCAGCAGGGCTTTTTCGGATTCTGCGGTCTGGATCAACTGGCGCAGGTAATCCTGCTTGCTGATCGGCTCGCCGTTCATTTCCGGCTGCTGGTTCATTGGGTGGCTGTTGATTGCGGCGCTCAACTGCTGGATGGCGGCATAGTTCTTGGCATATTCCACGGAATATTTGCTCTGTTTGACACCGGGCTCGCCGAAGAGTTCCAGATCCAGCTGATCGGCAACCGTTTCAAACCGCTGGCGGGCTTCTTCCTGCTGTTGAACCAGTTGTTGCGTTTCCGGGTCCGTGCCCCGGTTTTCGCGCTGCAGTTTATTCAACAGACGTTTATAAAGGGTGATCCGGGTCTGTACTTGCTTGCGCTGCAAATCCTGGCGCTCGCCCATCAGTTTGATGAACTCCTGCTTTTCGGCTAGATGCTGGTGGCGAAGCTCGATCCGGACGTCACCATCTGCCATCTCGGCGGCTTCCTCCAGGTCCTTGATGCTTTGTTTCTTCAGGTTGACCTGGCTGCCGATATCGTTGATGGCACCCGCAAGCTCAGACCCGGCAAAATCTCGGTCGATCGCCTTTTTCAAGTAATTGCCGGGCAGTTTCACCAGGCGTTCACTGGCCTTCGGCGACCAGTTCGGCACATCGGCAAAAGTAATGGCGGGAGAGCCAAAACCGATGAAGATGGCCAAAGCCGCGCCGCATAAAACGGCCTGACGGAAGTGTTTTTTATGGGAACTGTTCATGGTTCAATCCTCCGTTTTGGGCCTGATCAATTCTGTTGCCAATAATTGACACGGCGCATTTCGGCCTTCAGATCACTATTCACATTCAGCAGGGAGAACTGGCCGTAAGAGGTGGTTTCCTCACGCGAGAGCAACGCACTCATGGTTTCTGTGAAAGAGCTACCGTCGGCGTAATAGAGGTCCTTGCCGGCAAATTCCTGCTGGAAACGCTCGAAATTATTCTGGGCGTTCGCGATCTCGCCGCCTTTCAGATAATTCTGAATGCTCAGGCCGTAGGCCCGCATCCGCTCTACAACGGCAACGCCGCGCGCTTCCGGGCCAAGGTTGGCCTCACAGCCGTCGATCAGCTTGGCGCTGGCGATATATTTTGCGGCCGACTTGGTCTGGCGTGCCTGGGCGTCCAATTCCAGGGCCTCGTCACGGCAGGCGCGATATTCGCGCATTGCGGCGATTTCCTGATAACGGGCATCATGATAACCGATCCCTTCGCCGGTGGGTTGTTTAGCACCATACATGCCGTTACAGGCGGCAAGAGAGGCGAGGGCGGTGCCCAGAATGGCCGCGCGACCAAGGCGCGCCAGGCCGGTGGCTTTTACAGGGCTGTTGAATTGCTTGGTCATAGTGGCATTCCTTATTCATCCGTTTCATGCGCCTTTCGAAGCGCTGGAACGATCTATGAAAAGGTCAGCCGCATTTTTTTGAACAGCTTGGTAAGATATTGAAAAGAAAGAACCCCGCCGGCTGGCGGGGTTCGGTGGTAGGAGGTTTTACTGAAATCTTGGCGATTTTTTGTTCTGCTTTTTTTTCGGGGGATAGGGATCCAGGATATCCAGGCGCGTGACCGAAATCCGATTGCCCGCAACTGTGATGTCCACCTCGTGATCCGGGTTGAAACCCATATCGCTCAGAAGGATGACGATCCATTTTTCAAGTTTCGCCCGGCTTGCTTTGCTGTCATAGCGATAAAGTCTTGTTGTGCGGTTCCTGCTGATCAGCTCAAGATCCTGGTAGCCTGGAAATTCATTTGTCATGACCCGGATGATTTCCCGAGATTCCTCGGAATTGAAACCTTCCAGAGTCAGCTTGAAACTGTCTTCATTATCAAAATCATCCCGGTCATCTTCATATTTCCGGTCTTTGCCGCCGGGGCTGTAAGCGGCAAGTTTTCGGCCAAGAACGGTCCCAAGGCGATTGGATATATCTTTTGCCTTGGACCCAACCACTCTGTCCATGCAGCGTTGATTGCAATCGGCGGGGGCGGAATATTCCGCGACCGGTAATTCAAATTCATCTAGGAATCGGTTCCCGGCGATGTCAAAGATCGCACCGGCCAGCCTTGTGCGTACAACCGTTGCATAACCATTGTCACGGTGCCGACTGTGCAGGCGGTAGAGAACCAGGATTTCGGGCTGCAGATTGGCCTGCCCGGACTGCCGCATCAGTTTTGCTGCCTGGATCAGATCGGATTCCGGCTGGCGATCATGGAACCGCCATCCCAGCTGGGCTTCGGCAAAATTTTCGTCCAGCAATCGAAAACCCTGGCGGGACATGGCCCCTTTCAGGCCAGCATTGACCCGGTAATGGGTGCTGTTGGAACGGGCCAGGGTGGTGGGATCAGAATCATCCGCCATCACCAGGATGGTGGTTTTGGATCGTCCGGAAAACTCACCTGGCTGGCTGGCACATGCGCCCAGCATTGCCAGGGGAACCAGGATCATGAGTTTCCAGCACTGGGTTTTCAGTCGGTAAAACACGGCATTTCCTCACTTGAAATATGTATTTCTCTCAGTTGGGCCGAGTTATGAAATGGTCAGGTGGAAAAATTGTACCACAATCAAGGGGAAGGGATGGCTTAACCTTTTTGGGCGATCAGTATCCGGGTGTGGCTGTTGAGGATCGTTGATCCCTGTTCGTCTCTTGGTAAATCTTTGAAAAGACAAAGGATGTGATTATTCAGGTGATCGAGTGCAGCTTGGTCCAGATCGGTCAGGAGATGCCCGTAAGTCATATGGAGTTGTGCCTGCCAGAAGGGGCGGTCCAAGTGCGCACGGGCCTTGTGATATTGATCCGTTTCGACCACGGAATGGAAGCCGGCATCAAGGAAAATATCCTGCAGATCACCTTTTCTGCCGAAGCGAAAGATTGATTGGTGATGGCTGTCCGGTTCCTGTCCCAGAATATCAAAGACAGCCTGAGACAGAATGCTGAACAGGGTCTGATCTTCTTGCGGTCCCCAGATCATGAAACCGCATACACCGTCTGTTGACAAAATACGTCTGCATTCGCGAGCGACCGCGGCGGGATCAGGTACAAACATGATACCGAACCGGCAACTGATCCTGTCGAAAACAGTATCGGCAAAGGGCAGGGCCTGCATATCGGCGGCGGCCAGTTTCATTTGATCCGCACCAGGCCGTTTCTGGAGGCCCGTCAGCATGCCGGGCACGAAATCCGTGGCGACCACCAGGCCGTTTTCTCCTGCGATCGATAGCGCGCTCATGGCGGGCTCACCCGCGCCGGATGCCAGGTCCAACAAACGATGGCCCGGTGCCAGGTCTATAGATTCCAGGAAAGGTATGTTGATTTTTTCGGCCAGCCTGGCAACAGGATCGGCCCATTGAACCCAATCACCCGCTTTCCCCGCCCAGTAAGACTGGGCGGCGGCGTGATCAGGCACAATCGGTGTTGCCTGCTCTGTCACGGACGGTTCAGACCAGTTCGACGCTGGTGGCCTGGGGCCCTTTCGGGCTGTCTCGCACGGTCAGTTTGACACGCTGGTCGGTTTCCAGCGACATCAATCCACTTCGCTCAAGCGTGCGGATTGAAATGAAAACATCACGGCCGCCCACATCCGGCGTGACAAAGCCAAACCCCTTGGCACTGTTGTAAAATTTAACAGATCCAACCTGAAGCGCGGCTGAATCATTCTCTTCAACCGGGCTTGGGGCGGATTCCAAATCCACTTCGTGAATTTCGGTGACCTGCCATCCTTTGCGGCCCTCAGCGATATCGCAAACGACGGATGCTTTCTCCGGTAACCCCTGCAATCCGGTTTTAATCAGTACTGATGCGTGCAGCAATGCGTCACGCTCGGAGTCTTGCGGTGTTACAAAACCGTACCCTTTTTCAGTATTGAACCACTTTACGACAGCGGGCGCTTTCTCAAATACCAAGCCCGGTGGTAGTCGTCTATCCATGGGAATCTGATGCTCCAACTAATCTCTCTCGCAGCCAACTGACATCTGCCAGGTGCGGTAGCTTAGAACTGAACAGTTCACGAACGCAACCCTTAACACTGAATTCTTGCGTCAGTTTTACGTCAGTGCACATTTTCACGATGCAATCAGAAGCTGTGTCCAAAGAGTGGTTGGTTTCAATTCCTTACGGTATTGGCGTTCTGGCCGAACAAAACCTTCCTCGCGTCATCCGTCACGGTTGGGACCTGATTGATGTTGTTGGCGATGTCATAGGCTTTTCTGACTGCGGTTCGCTTGCCGACCCGTTCAAACCAAGTCTTCAAATTCGGAAAATCCGCCAGTTCCTGACCTTGCCCTTTGTGGTTAACTATCCAGGGATAACAGGCCATATCGGCAATGGAGTAGGGGCCTGCTACATATTCCCGGTCGGCAAGGCGACGGTTTAGCACGGCGTAAAGCCTTGCGGTTTCGCCAACATAACGATCAATGGCGTAGGGAATTGTTTCTGGCGCATAGGTCTTGAAATGATGGTTTTGGCCAAGCATCGGCCCCAGACCGCCCATCTGCCACATCAGCCATTGCGTGATCTCTGTCTCCTCGCGCAGTGTTTTGCCACCAAACTGACCCGCTTTGCGTGCCAGATATTGAAGGATCGCACCGGATTCAAACAGGCTGATCGGCCCGTCGCCATCTTGCGGTTCATGATCGACCAGGGCCGGTATGCGGTTGTTGGGGGCGATTGCCAGGAATGCCGGTTCAAACTGTTCCCCTGTGCCAATATTGACCGGCTTGATGGTATAGGGAAGACCGGCTTCTTCAAGGAAGATCGTTATTTTATGGCCGTTTGGCGTGGTCCAGTAATAAAGGTCCAACATATTTTGGTTCTCCTTTGTTCCAGCGTTAAACGGGATAGCCGGCCGTTTTCAAGGGCATGCCATCGAACAGTTGCAGTAAGCGGTCGCGCCATTGGAAAACCGGGTCGCTCTGGTCCAGCAGTTTGGTTTCGGAAACCCCTCTGGCCCATTGGAAGGCACCGAACAGGATATAATCCGCGAAGCCCGGTTGTGTGCCGCAAAGGAAGTCGTTATCTGCGAAAACCGCGCGGACAGGAGACAGGGCCGTGGCAAGGCGTTCTATCTGTTCGGGGCTTTTATCCTCGCGCTGTTCAAGGGGCATGCCGAAACGTTTTTCCCGGGTGATTCGGAAATAGTCGCGGTCCTTTTCATGGATATGATTAAAGATATCCATGATGATGACGGGTAAAATCAGGGGCTGGAGTGTGCCTTCCACCCAATGGCGGAAAAACAGGGTCTGTGCCACGGCACTCTTACCGGGAAAGAGTGGATTTTCCGGGTAGGTTTCTTCCAGATAGCGCGCGATGCCCCAGGAATCATGCATGATTTTTTCACCATCCTGGAGAACAGGCACCAATTTCTGACCTGATTCCCGGATCAATTCCTTTTCGGTGAAACGGCATGGAATATAGCTGGCATCCAGCCCTTTGTGAGCCAGCGCCATCCGGATCCGCCAGCAATAAGGACTGAACAGGTTATTGTCCTGCTGTCCCGCCAATTCATAAAGTTTCATCATATTGCCCCACCCTGTCATGTTTGGAATGATCATTCTAAATGTAGGCAGGTTTTACTGAGAGTCCAGTCCCATCATTTTTATTGTGGAAAGAAGTTGGAATAATTCTCGGGAATGTAGCGGCTGAATATCTGTTGCTGAAAACCGGATAGCCGCAATTGAGCATCTGTGGCGTTGATGAGATCTAGGTCCTTTTGCGACAAGGAAGCACGCGACAACATGAAATGCACGTAATTGTCGTTCACGATCAAAGGGTGTACCCCAATCACTTGTTCTTTTGCCAACAACCGGATTAGGCTGAGGCCGTTGTATAGATCATTGACGACCACATCCATGCGACCAATGGCCAGCCATTTGAATAGCAGGATATAGTCACTGTTCAGATGTAATTGCCTTTGAAAGACGGCATCGTTTTTTTGCAACCGGTCAAATTCAGCGCCATACCAACTGCCGCGCAGAACCCCGATTTTCATCGATGAATGACGGGTGATTTCGTTCAGGCTGCTCAAGGGGCGCAACGGAATATCGTTATGGCGCATGAACAGTACCATATATTCCCTCCGGTAGGGGTTGCTGAAACGGGCGAATGTCTCACGCTCGGCCGTTTTGGAAGCCCCCAAAGCAAGGTCCACGCTTCCGGCTTTCACTTCCACAAGGACACGTTTCCAGGGCATTTTCCTGAAATCATATTGGCAACCGGCTTGGTCTAGAATCGCCCGGATGAAATCGATATCAATCCCGGCGGGTTCTCCGGTGTCATTTTGAAACTGATATGGCGCCCACTCACTCCAGGCAATTGTTATTTTTTTACTACAATCTGCGGCCACCAGGGGGGAGCTGGCAATGCCGGTTAAAAAGAGCATCAGCATGAAAAGCCAAGCATTTAGAGATTTGTAGGACCGTATCATCATGGAATAAGGGTGCACGGAGTTCATTAATTTTGAGTAAAGCGCTACAGGAGGGAGGTGGATTGGAGAACTGTGTTAGCGGCCGAATTATCTTGCCCGCTTGTCAGGAATGCTTATTTTTTTGAAGAGATGGGAATAAGAATAAATTCCGGTAAAAAGCCGGGAAACAGGGAATGAAAATGAGTGTTGTGGTAAGGTCGGTTTGCCGGCTTTTTGTGCAGGGCAGGCAAAATTGTGAATAAAGAAGCAAAAATCTCGCTCCCAAAAACCTTTTTGCAGCGTGGAGTGGCTGTCGCTTTTACCACGCCGGCACTCAAATATGCGCGTCTTAGGATAACGGCTTCCGGCAATTGGGAAGCCATGCTGCCGGGGCTGTCGGGCAGTATGGGAACCTATATTCTTCCCTGGTTCAGTCTACCCGAGATGGTCAGCTTCAGTTTGCATGACCGGGCGCTTTTTGACTTGGTGAAAACCCCAGCCGATATCCAGCCTCCTCAACTGCGGCGTCATCTTCTTTCTGTTCAGGCGGAAGGATATGACGGGCCGGATCGCGCCTTGGCCGCACAGGATTCACTCGACCGGGAAGAGGAAGCAGGTCGGGAAATTCATTACATTTTGATTGAACGGGCTTTGAAGCAATTTGGCTCGGATTCTGATCGGTCAATCACGGCGGACCAGCTTTCCGATCCCAATGTCATGGCGTGTGCGCATCAATCCCTGGATGTTGCCAAGGGACAGATCGGCATGATTGGAGAGCATGTGGTCGCGACCCTGCGGGATTGGTCCGACGTTATCCTGCCGATTGGCTTGGATCAGCCTCAGGTCAATGGCTATGTTATGGACCAGTTGCAGGCAATTGCTGCTTTCACAGCGGAGTTGCAGGAATGGGCGAGTGAGGAATCATCCAGCACCGCTGCCATGGCTGGCCAGATAAGCGATGCGGTTTCCATGAGCGGGCGTCTGGCTATGGAAACCGCTGAGAAACTGCATATGCCGGAACAGAATATCCGGGCCAGTCTGAAAAATTGGCCTGAGACCCGCAAGATGATCCGGCATCTGGTGCATTGGTGCTGCTGGCTTCTTGATGGCTGGCCGCGCTTGCTGGATCAGTGGCAGCGTGAAGCGGAAGCGCCACGCTTCCGACAGAGGGAATTGGTGGCACATCTGATACAGAACCTGCCTGTGCTGCCACAGGAAGCCTTGAGCAGCAATCAGATGGTGCTATGGGCTAATTACCGAAAGAACCAGAAAAACTGGGCGACTTTGTCTTTGCACGGTGCGCCGGAGGAAATTGATCCGGATTTGCAGGAAATGTTGGATGCATTTCCGGTTGAAGAGGGGTGAGGATTGTTGCTGAAAGCTGAAAAAAAAGAAGCGCTTCAGGCACTTTTTTCCCGGATGCCGTCCCACCGGGTCTCAGAACTGGTGACCTTGCTGGATAAAGCAAGGCAGGCCGGCGATACCGGCATACCCCATGATTTGATCATGTCCTTGCTGCGACCTTCATTACAATTCGTCAAACCGCCAAGGCGCAATACGCCACAACGGATTTTCTGTAACCCGTTTGAGGATCTGCTGACCCCGATGGATCCCCGGGTCAAGGAAAAGGCCTTGATTGCCAGGGCTTCATTGCAGCCGGTCTGGGAATGGCTGTTGCGTGCCGGTGGCGCGGATATGTCCCGGGTCTGTGCGATCTATGACAAGGTAGCTGAGCGTGGGGATAAGGAAGCGATTTGGGAAGCCCAGGTTGCAATTTGGGAAACCGCTGTTGAGGTGATTGAGGCACCGGTCGAACAGGCCTATGCAGATGCCGAGAGCGGCAAGAAACTGGCGGCAGACATCGGTGGCGTGAACCGTTTGGATGATCTGCGGGAAATGCTGCCTTTCCTACGGATCGGGGCCGAAATTGAACGGTTGAAACTGCGGCTGCCAATGAAACCGATCATGAAGCTGGACAGCAATCATGTGGGTGAGATTAAGGAGGCCTATCATAAGATTGCGGGTTCCAAGCCGGGGAATGAATCCTGGCTGGTAATCGGAATCATGCGGCGTCTCCTGCGGGATGCGGATATCCTGAAGGTGGTGCGTTCGCTTAGCCCCAAAGGCGATGACACCCTGGCCAGCATGACGGACCTCTCCCTTGTTGGCGATGTTGTGTTGCAGAATGTGGAAGCCTTCGCCGACACGATCGAAGCCGTGGCCGGGCGGCCGGGCGGCGCGCAGGAAGTGATGAAGCTGGCCCAGGAATATGTTGGCTCCTTCAAGGCGGTGACTGATAATTTGAATATCAAACGCGAAGGGGAGTGGGGCCAGCGGTTGCTGGAAACACGCAAGCGGATCAGCGGCACCATCGACAAAGTTGTTTTGCAATCGGCCAAGGAACAGGTGTTGGGGTCGCTGAAAATGCGGCGGAAAAAGATTGGCCGCACCACCACCGGAGTGGCGGATCTCAGGTCTGATATCGATCCGGCTGAATATCGTAAGGCGGAAGAAAGGGCCAAGGCAGTGCGGGAAACGGTCCGTATTGGTGAGCGGATTGGTGTCAGCAGTGCGGCCCGCGCAGTGGTCAGCAACCTGAACAAGGAATTGGACACCTATGGGGAGACCCTGCTGGATCAAATGGCCAATGTGCCGCCGGAATACCGGAAACGAGCCAAATCCTATGTGATCATGGCTGCCCATTTGAAAGAGATATTAGTCGGCCCGGATGAAGCGGATCTTTTCCGACGCCGTGCGCTGGCAAGGATCAGCGGCACATAGGGCACCTCTTGTTGGAGAGATTCCTGACAAAATAAGAAAGGCCCCTTTGATAAAGGGGCCTTTCTGTGATGGTTGGGAAGGAACGTCCGGGTCAGTTAAACCGGGAGGTTTCGTCATCCGACCGGGGTCGGTCCGGGGTCGGTACGATCTTGTCGATGATGATCCGGCCGGCCTGGACATCAATGTTGATCTGTTTGTCCACATCATAGCCCATATCGATCATCAGGATATTCAACCATTCTTCCAGTTTGCTCACCTTGGCATTGGTGACATATTCATATTTGCGGGTCACTGCGCCCTTTTCCAATAGGTCATGGGAGGAATAGCCCGGGAATTCATCAGCCATCACCCCGATGATTGAGAGTGCTTCGCGTGTGTCGAAATAATTCAATGTCACCGTGTAAGGCACCAGCATCTGGCTCTCGGCCTGGGCGGTTCCGGCGGAACCGGCATTGGCCATGCCTTCCGGCTGGTCATAGGCAACATATTCCAGTTTCTTTGCCAGGATATCCCCCAGGTTTTGGGCGATCTCTCGGGCTTTGCCACCGACAACCTCGTTAATACAGATCGAATTGCAGTCCGCAGGGGCGGCATAGGCCGCCGGGGCCAATTCAAAACTGTCGATGAAGCTGTTGCTGGCGATATCATAGATCTCGCCATCGATGCGGGTGGTCACTTTGTTGGAAAAGCTGAGGTTTTTGGACGTCGCATGAATGCGGAACAAAACCATCACCCGGCTGCGCAGATTGCCTTGGGCGGCATTGTTGGCAAGTTTTGCCGCTTCGATCAGTTCGGTTTTTGGCCGACGGTCGGTGCTTTTCCAGCCAAGATCCACGGCCATGAATTCTTCATCGACCATACGGAAACCATAGCGCTGCATGCTGCCTTTCAAACCGGCAAGAACGCGCTTGAAGATATCGCTGGATCGTTTCACGGAAGACGGGTCCGAATCCTCCCCCATCACGAGCACCGGCAAACGCGTGCTGTGTGATTGAGCGGCGGCCGTATGTGCCATGCCGGTCATTACGGTTCCAGCCAGGCCCAGCGCCGCAATCGCTGCAAGGCCATGCCTTAGTTTTTTCCCGAATACCATCATAACCTGGTTCTCCATTTTGTTTGCGCGGTTGTCACCGGCGCTGTCTATGCTGGTCACCGTAATGAAAGGCCCTGGCGGTTTTTTGCAAATGCCGGTTCAAAACCGCGATTGGTTCGATCTTTTTTCAAAGAAAACCTGATGGCCAATAGAAGTATATTTCCCGAATAAATTCAATGATATCATATGTGCAGCAGGGATCATATCCCCCTATCGGTCCAAAGGTTTTTCAGATTCTCTTGGGATTGGGCCCGGGAAAAGTCGCTTCCCCCTTCCATAGCGTTTTTCACCGGCGGACAAGCCTGCCGTTTTAATGACAAGTCAAGCGGTGAAGAGAATGGATCACGGACATCACAGCTATTCGGCCGACAGTGCCATGACAGAGATCGCATTAGCCCTGGCCATGGGGTTTTTCTCCATCATGGTGCTGACCATGGTTTCCATGGGCGCTGGCAGCGGTCAGGAAAAAGCTGCGGCGCAGGCTGTCATGTCTGTGGAATTGGCCCCCGCCAAACCCGACGCATCGGAAAATAGCGGCAAGGCCGAACCTGCCGCGGAAGACATCATCGTTATCTATCACGAAGGCAGTTTCTTCGATGCGGATCTTAAGGATCTGGATCCAATGGACCTGCCGCCGGATGGCCGGGTGATTCTGGCCATGCCGCCCAGTCTGCCCATGGTGGAGGCGCTGGAAATCCGGTCTCGGTTCAACCGCGACAATTTGATTGTTTCCACCCTGGATGCCCGGTGGATGGAAGCCCTTGGAAGGAAATGACCATGACAAAACGCATGACTGAGCTTTTCTTATCGCGATTCCTGTTTGCAATATTCGTATCCTTCACGGTCTTTGCCACCACGCTTGGCATTCTTGTGGCGACATCGGGCAGCAGCTTTGCCACCCGCCAGGATCAGGGGTACAGCCGTGAGACCATCCAGCGGATGGTGGTTGAAGAAGCCAGGAAAAACGGAGTGGTTCCGCCGGCGCTGGCCCTGGCGGTAGCCAAGGTTGAATCCGATTTTCAGGCCCATGTGGAAAGCCACGCCGGAGCGAGAGGTGTGATGCAGATTATGCCTGCAACGGCGCGGGGGGAATTTGGTGTCGCACCAAAGCGTTTATGGAACCCGAGGCTAAATATCCAGCTGGGCATCGCGTTTCTTGAAAAACTCTATCGGCAATATGGCAACCGCTGGGACCTGGCCCTGTCGCATTATAATGGCGGCACGCTGAAAGGCGGCAAGGGGGCTCGTGCCCGCGCCCATGGCTATACCCGGAAATATGTGGCGGATGTGACCCGTCATTGGCGTCGCTTCACCCGCTCTCGTGTTGTGTTGGCCGCGACCGAGGCCTCGCGAGACTATGCCAAACAGAAACAAAAGCTGACGCATGCCCCGGTTGATCCGGACGCCTATTGGCTGCTGGAAGAGGACGGTGTGGAAAAGGGCTGGCGCGACTATCTGGCTGAAGCGGACCGGATCCTGGAAGGTAAGGATCTTGTCGGCGAAGCGGTCACAAGCCAGCAGACAAGTATGCAGGAACCGTCTGTTCCGGCATGGTATGAAGCCATGGGCGAGGATCCGGAACCGGAGTTGCGCAGCCGCTTTCGCCAGAGCCTTAGTCGCTCCGAAAACCGCTTGAAGGCAAAAGGCAGCGCCCGTTTCATGTGATCAACTGTCAGATTTAACCTTCCTTCCCCTTATCCCCGGCTTTCACCCAAGGCCGGGGATATTCGCGTTTTCAGGGCTTGCGCCGCGGCTGGTTGATGCAATAATCAGGTTCTAAAGAGTTGGCTGATCAGCGCGTTAGCCGGTTTTATCGGTGACAAGACGGACCTGGGTGATTATGTCGGATTCTCCTGCTGAATTTTTTCTGCTCCAGGCGGGTAAAAGCCCGGTGCTGGAACAGATTTTTCATGCCATCGCGGATCAGGATTTCGACGGCAGGCCGCGTTTCCGGGAAAAAGAATGTATGGAACTGGGGCGCGTGATCGCCTGCCGAATCTATGCCAAGCCCATGCTGGAACTTTTGCATCTGGTGCGGGCTGCGGCCTTGATGGACCGAAAAGGGGCTTTTGAGACTCTGTTCTGGGAAGTTATTCCGGCGACGCCCACCAATTTCCGCGATGTGATCTGCGCCAAAGCGTCGTCTGGACGTGTGGCGCAGGAATATGTCAGCGTGCGCACCGACGGGATCACATTGCACTATCCGGGGGCCGAAGATTTTTCGATAAAATTTGGCCGTATGCCATTTCTGGCCATTTTGATGGATTTTCTGGTAAATGCGTTGGGCTATGTGGAATGCGCCGAGGTTTTCCAGCCTGTGCTATCACCGGATTGTAGCCAGAAGGCGGTCTCTGACGGGGCAAAGGAAATGGCGCGCCTGGTCTATCGTTTCCTGGAAGATCATCTGCCCACTGTGCAAAACCAGAAGAAATTCCGACAGATCGTAACTTTCCTCGAGGAACAGTACGGTCCATCCTTTGACGGTTCTGAAATTGATGACGCCTGTTTGCTAGCCTTCTGGCGGGAATATTCCCATCTGCCGGGCGAGGAGAGCGGGAATTTCACGGCCTTTCCTACTGTGTTCGATGGATTTGTGCGTTTCGTTCAGTCGCTCGATCATGGCAAGATGCTTCAGGCGGCTGGGCGTGCAGGCGTGATTGGCAATGATCGGGAAATGGGCGAGATCGATCCGGATTCAGCCCACCAGCTCAGCGATTTTGTCGTCGATGAGGCAATGGATCCCCTGGAACGCCTGATGGAACCGCCGCTCGACCGGATCAAATTCCTGAACAAGCGGGAAACGGAAACATTATCCTACCTATTGCCCCGCCTGGAAGAGGTCCGGCGATGGCGGATATCCTATATGCGTGCCGAGGTGTTCGGCCGCGGCCAGGCCCGGATTTCTCAAGCGCTGCGCAACAAGATGCTGGCGGATGAGTTCATGTCGCTTTTGGAAAACGCGGCGGTGGAGAATTATCAGGATCGGCTGTCGGCCATGGAAAAGGTCGCGGGGTATCTGGATAAACTGATGCTGGCGGCGCTTTATGTGGTCGGGCGCGCCCAGGAACGGGACAATGAAACCAGCACGATTGATTTTGCCGTTATGGGAAAAGCCCGCAAGGCCTTTCATAGCATTTCCCGACAGGGATTCCAGGAAGAGCTTCTGGATGAACCGGAAACCGCAGAGGCGTTTGAACAGGCTGCGGATTGTCTGGCCCCGGTCAATGGCAGGTTCCAATCGATCCTGGAATTGCTGCAAGACAGCGAGGACTGGGGTAAGATCTATGAAATGGACCGGCCGTTATTTGCGAACCAGTTCAGACGTATTTATGGAGAGTCGGCATGACGACATCCTGGAACGGGAAAACCGTTGAAGAAAAACAGGCCGCAGAGCGCCTTTTTGACGCACTCAGCAATATGGACCAGATCAGCCGGGCAATACACCGCTCTGATGCAGTCCCCGCAATAGGGTTTGCCCAGATTTATGCTTTTGCCAATGATCCGCATGCGCTGATGACACCGGAAATCAGCCGGGCCTTGAAAGAAAGCGCGCGTTTGCGACGGGATCTGGATGCCCTGATGTCGCGGACCGCGATTTATCAGTTTCCGCGTGTTGCCGCCGCCAGCAGCGGTATGGTGGATCAGCGTGAGGGCGAAGGCTTTACCCTGCGCCTCAAAGCATCGCGCAGCGGGCAGAATCAACTCTATATCATTCTTGAGCTGGGGGATTATACCCAGCAGGAACCGGGGGCTCTTGTGCTGAAGGATGCGGAGGGGCTCTATCTGAAACAGCCGCTGCCGGCACCGGTGAATGGCAGAATTCAGTTGATAGAGGAAGAAGGGTCGGATCTGGTCCGTGCGCTCAGGGATGTGAAAACGGAGCTCTATCTCCAGTGATGAAGCTGCGCATCTATATTGCGACAACAAACGGCCCCTCCGAAATCCAGAGCCTCGTAGAGGAAGATCCTGATATTTCGTCGGTGGTCTGCCTGAACGGTACCACCCAGTCCCTGCCGATTACCCCCGGTTATGATGCCTTTGTCCGCAAGCCGACGGGGGTGATCGAACGGATGACAGGCCACAGGGTTTACCGGCTGGATGTTTCCGATCCCATCACCAATGGCGAAAGCTGGCAGCTGGGGGTATATCTGGCCCATGCGTTGGCGGCAGAGGGGCGCCTGGCGCAGCGAGGGGAACCGGCCAACGGGGTTCTTTTTGTTACCGGTGCTGTCAATGCGCGCGACCTTGGGGTGGAGAAGGTCGGCCATATGGTAGAAAAACTGGATCATACCGGCCAGTTGATGATGGAAACGGCCGGTGAAGGCCTGCCCTTGACCATCTTTTTACCGAAAGCGGACCTGGATCAGGCGTTGATTGGCAAACTGCCGCCGAATGTGGATGTGTTTGCCATTGAAAATGTGTCCGAGGCCCTGGATGCCCTGCAGATGGGCGTGCCGGAAAAGACTGCCGCACCTGATAGGGAAGAGGTGCAGACATCACCCATGCCAAGTTCTGTGGATCATTCCGAAGAGGAAAAGGCAACAGAACCACCTGCTGACACAACCTCGCCATCGAGCAGTATTACCCGGTACCGGGTTTTGCTGGGACTTGGATTGATTCTCATCTTTTCGTTGGCTGCCTTTGGTTATCGCCTTTGGGATGAAGGGCCGCGGCAATGGCAGGAAATGGCGGAAAAAGGGCAGATTGAGCGCTTGGAGGCTGCGCTGAATGATCATGCCTGGCCATGGCTTGCGGAAACATATCGTGAAAAGCTGCAGCGGTCGCCGCAGGCTGTGTCGCTGGCGCTCAGCGTTCGTGGCCTACGTCCCGCCGATGGTAAAAGCTGTGCGGGCATGCGGTTTCGCAACACTTCCCTTAAGGCGGAAACCCTTAAGGTCCAGGGGGAGAACAACCTGCGTTTGACCCGCCCGGACCGATTGTGCCGTCTGGAATTTGAATTGACCAATCGGTCGGGCGCAACCCGGCAGATCTGGTCCAGCGTGATCCCTCAGATGAGTAATTCCCGCTTCCGGGATAAACAGGAAACCATGCAGCTTTTCACCGGCGAGTTGGAAAGCGGCGAATCCGTCGTGTTGCCGATCCGTCTGCCGTTGTTCCGCAGTGGGGATCTCAATTACACCGTGACCGCGCTGTCTTTCGATCAGCCGTCTGAAGAAATCTCCAGCCAGTTTTATGCCATGGTTGAGAATCCGGGCGGGACCGATGAAGTCTTTGAAAAATACAGATCTTATGGCCTGACAATGATCCGCCGTGAGATCCCGGTCACGCCATGAACGGAATATGCCATTCTGTTGGCCCAGGGCTGCCCGGCCTTGACTTAGCGGTATGGTCGACTATCAACTCGACGAATCTTTCCGAGGTGCTATCCTGCATCCCGGATCCACACATAGATTAATATCGGAGAGGTCAATCATATGGCACGCGCTTTTGTGTTTCCCGGACAGGGGTCCCAGGCGATTGGAATGGGCAAGGAACTGGCCGAAGCATACGCAACCGCCCGTGAGGTGTTCCAGGAAGTGGATGAGGCGCTGGAACAGAATCTGTTCCGTCTGATGACCGAAGGCGACGCGGACGAGTTGACCTTAACCGAAAATGCGCAGCCCGCCCTGATGGCGGTTTCTCTGGCGACCGCGCGTGTGTTGGAATCAGAGGGCGGTAAATCGCTGTCCGATATGGCCAGCCTTGTTGCAGGTCATTCGCTTGGTGAATATTCCGCGCTGGCGGCGGCCCGTGCCCTCAGCCTGGCCGATGCAGCCCGCCTTTTGAAATTGCGCGGCAAAAGCATGCAGGCGGCCGTGCCGGTGGGCGAGGGGGCCATGGCGGCTTTGTTGGGGCTGGACCTTGCTGATGCCGAAGCGGTTGCCGCCGAGGCGGCTCAGGGCGAAGTTTGCACAGCAGCCAACGACAATGCGCCGGGCCAGGTGGTGATTTCAGGTGCCCGGGCGGCGGTGGAGCGTGCTGTTGAACTGGCGAAGGCAAAGGGGGCCAAACGTGCCGTCCTGTTGCCGGTATCCGCACCGTTTCATTGCGCGCTGATGCAGCCGGCTGCTGATGCGATGGCGGATGCGCTGGCAAAAGCGGAGATCAATGCGCCCTCGCTGCCGCTGGTGGCCAATGTGGTTGCTGAGAAAATTGTCGATCCGGTACGGATCCGCGAACTTCTGGTGGAACAGGTATGCGGCCGGGTGCGCTGGCGTGAATCCGTCCTTTATATGAAGTCCCAGGATGTGGATACCCTGGTTGAGGTTGGGACGGGTAAGGTGCTGTCCGGGCTGGTGCGTCGTATCGACCGTGACATGAGTGGTGTGGCCGTCAATACCCCCGCCGACGTTGAGAGCTTCCTCGGAAGCCTGTAAGCCAATAATAGAATCCAGAGAAACAAAGGGAATAGACATGTTTGATCTGAGCGGGAAATGCGCGCTTGTTACCGGGGCGTCCGGGGATATCGGGAACGCCATTGCCAAAGCGCTGCACGCGCGGGGGGCGACTGTCGCCCTGTCCGGCACCCGGACCGAGCCGCTGGAAAAATTGAAAGCAGAACTGGGTGAGCGCGCTTTCGTGACCCCGGCGAACCTGAGCGACATGGATAGCTGCGTACAACTGATCAAAGATGCCGAGGCGGCTATGGGCCAGATCGATATTCTGGTCAATAATGCGGGCCTGACCCGGGATGGCCTGGCCATGCGCATGAAGGAAGAAGACTGGGACACCGTGATCAATGTGAACCTGAAGGCTGCTTTTAAACTGTCCCAGGCGGTCTTGCGCGGCATGATGAAACGCAAAACCGGGCGAATCATCGGCATCACCTCCATCGTCGGTGTGACCGGTAACCCCGGCCAGGCCAACTATTGCGCCTCCAAGGCTGGCATGATCGGGATGAGCAAATCACTGGCCCAGGAAGTGGCCAGCCGCGGTATCACCGTGAATTGCGTGGCCCCTGGTTTCATCGCCACGGCCATGACCGATGTATTGGACGATGCCCAGCATGAGAAGCTGAACGCCTCTATTCCTGCGGGCCGTATGGGGTCTGTCGATGATATTGCCGGGGCGGTCGTTTATCTTGCTTCCGACGAAGCGTCCTATATGACCGGCCAGACCCTGCATGTGAATGGCGGGATGGCCATGATCTAATTCTGATACATAGTCTTGCCACCGGCTGGGAGAGCATGCTAGTTGGCTCTG
The DNA here is from genome assembly GCF_003385955.1 of Aestuariispira insulae. Taxonomy (GTDB): domain Bacteria; phylum Pseudomonadota; class Alphaproteobacteria; order UBA8366; family Aestuariispiraceae; genus Aestuariispira; species Aestuariispira insulae. The sequence goes on along the minus strand of NZ_QRDW01000001.1, from coordinate 315,309 downwards.
GCCAGCCGGGGTGAACTATGTTAGGAAACCTCGCCTCCGTGGTTCCGTGCTGAATTTTCGCGCGAAAACGGAGCAAAAGTTCTGAACCTTGGGATTGTGCCCAAAGAAATTGACAAAGGATTTTGAAAATGAGCGACGTTGCGGATCGCGTTAAAAAGATCGTTATCGATCACCTGGGTGTTGACGAAGCCAAAGTAACCGAAACCGCCAGCTTCATTGACGATCTGGGCGCAGACAGCCTGGACACCGTTGAACTGGTCATGGCCTTCGAAGAAGAGTTTGGCTGTGAAATCCCGGACGACGCGGCTGAGAAAATCCAGACCGTGAAGAACGCTATCGATTTCATCGAAGCGAACCAGGGCTAATCCTGCCGGTTTTTTTGTGAAAGGCGCGCGGTCGGTTGACGATTCGCGCGCCTTTCGCTTTTATACCCAATGATTCTGAGCGCGTTTTGGCTGACGCCGCAGAAAATGCGTGAATCATATAATCAAATTGCCATCGTTCAACAGGCTGAGAAGATCATTTCCATGAAGCGTGTCGTTGTTACTGGTCTTGGCATTGTTTCCCCGCTGGGGAACGGCATTGACCATGTTTGGAACCGTCTGACCAATGCCCATTCCGGCATTGTGCCCATCACCCATATTGATGTCTCCGATCTGCCGGCCCGGATTGCCGGTATGGTCCCGCGGGGCGATGGTTCTGATGGAACCCTCAATATCGATGATTATGTCGATAAGAAGGACCAGAAGAAGATGGATACCTTCATCACTTATGCGATGGCGGCCGGTATCCAGGCTGTTGAGGATTCCGGCTGGAAGCCGGAAACGGAAGAGGATCAGGACGAAACCGGTGTCATGATCGGTTCCGGCATTGGCGGTCTGCCGGGCATTTCGGAAGGCACGCTGACCCTGAAGGATCGCGGACCCCGCCGTTTGAGCCCGTTTTTCATCCCGGCCAATTTGATCAACCTGGCCAGTGGCTTCCTGTCGATTAAATACGGTTTCCGCGGCCCCAACCATTCCGTGGTCACCGCCTGTGCAACCGGTACCCATGCTATTGGTGATGCGGCCCGCATGGTGGCGCTGGGCGATGCCAAGGTCATGGTGGCCGGTGGTGCCGAAGCCGCGGTCTGCCGCATTGGCATGGCCGGATTTGCCGCTGCGCGTGCACTGTCCACCGGCTATAACGATACACCGGAAAAAGCGTCCCGCCCATGGGACAAGGACCGCGACGGCTTTGTCATGGGCGAGGGTGCCGGTGTGGTTGTCCTGGAAGAATATGAGCATGCCAAAGCCCGTGGCGCCAAGATTTATGGCGAGGTTCTGGGCTATGGCATGAGCGGTGACGCGCATCATGTGACAGCGCCTGCCGAAGACGGCAATGGCGGTTTCCGCGCCATGCGGGCTGCCCTGCGCAGTGCCAAGATTGACGCGGATAAGATCGATTATGTGAACGCCCATGGCACCTCGACCCCGCTGGGCGACGAGATTGAGCTGGGCGCGGTTAAACGCCTGTTTGGTGATCATGCCCATAAGCTGGCCATGTCTTCCACCAAATCGGCGGTCGGCCATCTGTTGGGTGCCGCTGGTGCCATCGAGGCGATCTTCAGCATCAAGGCCATTGAAACCGGTATTCTGCCGCCGACCTTGAACCTGGATAACCCGTCCGACAGCTGTGATTTGAACTTGGTGGCCCATGAGGCTCAGGAACGTTCTGTGAATTACGCGTTGTCCAATTCCTTCGGCTTTGGCGGCACCAATGCCAGCCTGGTCATGGGGAAGGTTTCCTGAAGGAGTTGATCCGGGGATGAAAAAAGCCCTGATTGCCTTATCTGTTTTGATTGTCGCCGCCGTGCTCACTGCCGGCGGCGCAATCATGTGGGCGCAGGAACAATTTGTGAAACCGGGGCCCCTGATCACGGATACCACGGTGGTGGTGAAACGGGGGCAGGGCGTGCGCCAGATTGCCAGAAGCCTGCAGCAGGCGGGGGTCATCGAATATGACTGGCTGTTTGCCGGGATGGTACGCTTACGTGAGCAGCATCTGACATTGGCGGCTGGGGAATACCGGTTTGAAGCGGGGATCAGCCCCGCCGAAGCATTGGATAAGATCCAGCGCCAGGAGGTGGTGGTCCGTTCCATCACCATTCCCGAAGGCCTGACCAGTCTGGAAGTGGTGGCGCTTATCGAGGAAATGGATGGCTTGTCCGGCCAGGTGACGGGGCCTGTCCCGGCAGAGGGCAGCCTGCTCCCCGAAACCTACCATTTCACCCTGAATGACGATCGCATGGGGCTGGTGGCCCGCATGCAAAAGGCGATGGATCAGGCCAGGCAGGATTTGTGGGCTGGCCGACAGGCGGGCCTGCCGGTCAAAACCTGGCATGAGGCGGTGATCCTGGCCTCAATCGTCGAAAAAGAAACCGGCCTGGCCGCCGAGCGCCCGCATGTGGCGTCGGTTTTTGTGAACCGGTTGAATAAGGGGATGCGGCTTCAGTCCGATCCGACCGTGCGGTATGCGCTGACCGACGGCAAGAAGCCGCTTGGCCGCGCGCTTACCCGCCAGGATTGGAAGTTGGTCCATCCCTATAACACTTATGTGATCCCGGGATTGCCGCCCGGCGCTATCGCCAATCCCGGGCTGGCATCCATCAAGGCCGTGTTGAACCCGTTGCAGACCAAAGACCTCTATTTCGTGGCGGACGGCAGTGGCGGTCATGCTTTTGCCCGCACATTGAAAGAACATAACCGCAATGTGGCGCGCTGGCGAAAATTCAAAAAGCAGCAGCAGGGGAACTAGGTTCACTCCTTGGCGGGCAGGCCGCTGAGCAGCGGCACCGCCAGGCGGCCCGGCAAAATCCTGAAAATCCAACTGACGAAGCGGGTCGGCCAGGGGAAGGCGATCACGGCACGGTTCACGCTAAGCCCCTTTTTGATCAGGATTGCTGCCCGGTCGGCCTTCATCAGGAAGGGCATGGGGAAACGGTTGGCATCGGTGATGCGGGATACTACAAAACCGGGGCAGATTACATTGACGGCGATGCCATCGCGTTTCAGCGCGCCTCTTAAGGCCTCGCCATAGGCTTTCACCGCAGCCTTGGAGGCAGAATAGGCCGGCGCGCCGGGCAGGCCCCGATACCCGGCCAGAGAACTGACAATGGCGATCTGGCCGCGTTGGCGGAGTTTGTACAGTTCGATTGCCGGATAGATACTGTTCAGCACACCATTGAAATTAATATCAAAAATCTGGCGGGCCTGCGCTTCGGTTTCCCCCGATTTGTCTTTGCCGGCCACACCACCCGAGATACCGGCATTAGCGATTACCAGATCAAGGGGGCTAAGCGAATCGCTTTCCCGGATCCAGGCCTCCATGGCGGCACGATCGGTGACATCCAGCGACTTTGGGTGCACATCCGCGCCCCTGTCCAGACAGTCTGCAACCGTTTCCTGCAATCGTTCAAGATTACGGCCGGACAGAAACAAAATGACGCCGGGTGCGGCATAGGCCTGCGCGAGTGCGCGCCCGATGCCGCTTGAGGCACCGGTGATCAAGATGGATTTCGGTGGTTTCACGGGCGGGGCCACTCCATTCGCAGGTGAATTGCCGGTTGTTGTCCGCATTGGGCTTCGTTATACAAACACACAGGATATTGATGTATGTATAGTGCGTTCTACCAGTCGTTTGACAGCACTGTTTTAACAAGAGGGCCTGATATGACCATTGCCAGCATGACCGGCTTTGCCCGATCCGAAGGCCATGATGACCAGTATAGCTGGGCCTGGGAAGTGCGCAGTGTCAACGGCAAGGGCCTGGATATGCGCCTACGCATGCCGCCCGGCTGGGAACGGCTGGATCCCAAGGTACGCCATGCCATCCAATCCTATTTCAAGCGCGGTTCGCTTAATATCGGGTTGACTCTGCGCTCTTCCGAAAATCAGTCCTCGATGCGGGTCAATAATGAGCTTCTCGATCAATTGACCACTTTGTGCCGCAAAATGGGTGATACGCCCAAGATTGACCAGCTCTTGGCGGTGCGCGGCGTGGTCGAGCAAAGTGATGATCGGGATGATGCGGTCAGTGACGAAGCCCGGGTCAATGCCATCCTGTCCTGCCTGGATCATACATTGAAGGCGTTGCATGCCGCCAGACTGGAAGAAGGCGCGCAGACGGCTCAGATCCTGAATGAACGGCTTGATGAAATTGAAGCCCTGGTGAATGAGGCCGAAAAGCTGGCGGTGACCCAGCCGGAAGCGCTTAAGAATCGCATCAAGAACCAAGTTGCCCTGCTGTTAGAGGCAAGTCCGGCACTGCCGGAGGAAAAACTGGCGCAAGAAGCGGCCCTTTTGGCGGTGAAGGCGGATGTCCGGGAAGAACTGGACCGGCTAAAAGGCCACGTACAAGCGGCCCGCAGCCATCTTGGTAAGGGCGGTGCAATTGGCCGGAAACTTGAATTTCTGTGCCAGGAATTTAACCGGGAAGCCAATACGCTTTGTTCGAAATCTGCGGATCTGGAACTGACCCGGATCGGCCTGGCGCTGAAATCCAGCATTGATCAGCTGCGCGAGCAGATTGCCAATATTGAATAATTGCCCCTTGTGAGGGCCAGTGAGTTATAAGCAGGAAGAAGATTATGTCGGGTGATAAAGTGGATCCGTTCAACATCAAACGCCGGGGGCTGATGCTGGTTTTGTCGTCGCCGTCAGGTGCTGGCAAATCCACGATAGCCCGGGAAATCCTGGCGACCGATCCCAATATCACGCTTTCCGTTTCCGCCACCACCCGGCCCAAACGCCCGGGTGAAGTGGCCGGGCTGGACTATCATTTTGTCGATACCTCAGAATTTAACCTGATGGTGAACCGGGGCGAGATGCTGGAACATGCCAAGGTTTTCGACAATTATTACGGCACCCCGCGCAAGCCGGTGATGGATGCCCTGGCCGGCGGCCGGGATGTTCTGTTTGACATTGACTGGCAGGGCACCCAGCAATTGGCGGAAGAGGCCAAGGATGATCTGGTGCGTATCTTCATCCTGCCACCTTCGACCAAGGAATTGGAAGAACGGTTGAAACGGCGTGCGCAGGACCCGGCGGATGTGGTCGCGAAACGCATGGCCAAAGCGGCCGATGAAATGAGCCATTATCCGGAATATGACTGGGTGATCGTCAACAATGACGTCAATGAGAGTGTGCATCAGGTGCGCTCGATCCTGACGTCCGAACGTCTGCGTCGCAGCCGCCAGCTTGGGCTGGGCGAATTTGTCAAACATTTGCGCGACGGCCAGTAATATCTAGTCCGGAAGGTTGGAAAAGGCACCTGCTATGACGGTGCCAATACCGACAACGAACATGCCAAACGAGATTTCTGTCACCCTTTGGCAGCATTTTGTCCAACAACGGCCTGCGGTTATTCCCTCATTCTGATATTTCATGGACGTATGGTATCTCAGATAGGGGATGATGCCCGCAAACGCGGCACCGGCGGCCATGAAGGCCATTCCAATCACAACCCAGGCCGATAAACCGGTCATCGATTGTTTGACCCAGATTGCCTGCAGAAAAGCCAGCAGGGTGACGGTTCCACCGCCGTTGAGGGTCAGCAATGCCTTGACCGCACCGTCATACATCGCATCCCGCCGTAGGGCATGTTCCCAGGCCTTTTCCTTTTTCCGGGCTTCTTCACCCTCGCTGCCGCTAGAGGCCTCTTCTATGGTCATTTGTCTACTCCATATAGTCGATTTCCGTATTCTGATACTACCATGATGGATGAATGAGCGGGAGTATCGGCTATGACGCAATGAATTTGGGCCAAGTGTAAATCATTGATATTCGAATAGGATTTGGGGCATAGTTACCAAGGGGTGAGGCAGGAGCCGCCGCTTTTGTCGGTGGTCAAGACTGTGACTGTAGGTGTGAATGGATTCTCTTCATGACCTGTTGGACGTAACCCCCCATGCGGCGTGCCTTGTTTCCGCATCGGGCGTGCTGGAGCGGTTGAACAGCCCGGCCCGTCACCTCTTTGCCATCTCCTCGGATCAGGTCAAATTGTCTCTGGCTGAAATTTTGGTCAAGCCGGAGCAAATGACGGTTTTGCTCAAGGGATTCGCGGGGGCGAAGGGGCAGAGCGAGATTGTCATTCCCATGCGCTCTGTCAAAGGCCGTGAATTCCGGTGCCGATTGACGGCGACAAAGGGAAACGGGATTGGAAAAGATAGCCTTCTGCTCTGGTTTGACGAGCAGCCAGGCAAGGATAAGACAGCTCAGGCGTTTCAGGAGATATTCACCCAATCTGACCAGCCTCAGCTGATTGTCTCCCGGGCGGACGGACGGATCCTTAGGGCCAATGATGCGGCCAAGGTATATTTTAGCCTGTCCGGTTCCCGCAGCAAACCTGACCGGATTGAGGATTATCTGAATCCGGATGACTGGAACAGCCTGATCGGGATCATCGATCATGATGGCAGTCTGTCTCAGTTTCGCGCTGGGTTGATCGATGGAAAAGATGACAGCCATCAATCCCTTCTGACGGCGCGTGCCCTGTCTTTTCATGATATTGCCTGCGTTGCGATCTGTTTTCTCCCGCAAGATAAAGGGGATGCCGGTGTCAGCGCTGCATTGAGCGAGATTCTCGACAGTGCACCGATGCCAACACTGGTTTGCGACCCGCTCAATGGTGCAATCCTCTCCATGAGCGGTGATTTATTGCATCTGCTTAAAATCGCTGATTTTTCACCGGGTAACGGACTGATGTTGCAACAGCTCCTGGTCGGTGGCGATCCACTGCAATTGCTGCAAAAAGTGGTGGCATCGGGCAGCCAGCATGACATCGATACGCTCTGGCGGCGCAATGACCATGGTCAATGCCGGGCTAAGGTCAGCGCGACGCCGTTTGAAGGCAGGAGCGGAACCAGAGTCATGATGGCGCTTACCGTTCAGGAAGGCCAGGATGGCACCGCCTACGAAGATTTCTTTGATAGCGCGCCGATGCCCATGTTGCTGGCATCCCGTCTGGATGGCCAGGTGAAACGGTTGAATAACCGGGCGATGGAACTGTTCGACCCCAGCGCAACCCTCTCAACCAAGACCGTTCGGTTGCGGGAATATATCGGCAGTAAACCGGCTAGGCATGTTCTCGACCGGATTAAATCGCACGGTTATGTGGGGGAGTTTGAAGCCCAGTTAATCACGGTTTATGACGAACAGATCGATTGCCTGCTGAACGGTCGCCAGGTTCTGGTCAACGGCCAGCTAATGGCGCTGATCTATATTTCGGATATCACCCAGCAAAAAGCCGCGGAAAATACCCTGAAGCGGTTCTTTGAGGCAGCCCCCATGCCTATGATGTCGGTGCGGGTGGAGAACCGTCAGGTCTTGCAGCTCAACAAGCGTGCCTCCGAGCTGTTCCTGTCACAGGACGACCTGGAGGGGTCGGAAACCTTCCTGGGGCAGTTTTTTGGTGATGAAAATGCCCTGCAATTGATGGAGAAGGTTAAGTCCGGTGGTTTTGTCGATGATCTGGAATTGAATTTCACATCTGTTTATGGCGAATCCATGTGGGTGCTGATTTCGATCCAGCTGTTGCATATGGAGGATGAGGATATCGTCCTGATCGGCATGAATGATATCACCGTGCGCAAGGAGGTGGAGCAAGCGCTCAGCGAAGCGAAGGAAGAAGCGGAAAACGCCACCAATCAGAAATCAAGTTTCCTGTCGACCATGAGCCATGAGATCCGCACCCCCATGAATGGCATGCTGGGCATGATCGGCCTGATGCAGTTGATGGAACTGGATGATGAACAACAGGAAGCCCTTGATATTATTTCTGATTCGGCCAAGTCCCTGCTCACGATCATTGATGATATTCTCGACTTCTCCAAGATTGAAGCCGGAAAGCTGGAGCTTGAATCCATTGCCACCGATCCGGAAAATGTGGTGGAAGGGGCGCTGGATATCATGGCCGGCAAGGCCCGTGAAAAAGGCGTTGAACTGGTGGCCTTCATCGCTACGGATGTGCCGCGCCAGATCACAGGCGATCCGGTGCGTCTCCGACAGGTGATATTGAACCTTGTTTCCAACGCGGTGAAATTCACGGCCAAAGGTATCATCATCACGCGACTATCTCGGCTATCCGGCAATGATGAGGGAGACGCCGACCGATTGCGGTTTGAAGTGATTGATCAGGGAATCGGGATCACGGAGAAAAAACAGAAACATTTGTTCCAGCCCTTTATTCAGGCGGAATCTTCAACTGCCCGCGAATTTGGCGGCAGTGGGCTTGGGCTTTCTATCTGCCGGGCTCTGGTGGAACTGATGGGAGGCCAGATCGGTGTTGTCAGCCGGGAGGGGGAAGGGGCAACCTTCTGGTTTGATGTGCCTTTGGACGGCAGCGAGGAGCCAGCCCGAATAAGTGATCCAATCCTGGAAGGGTTGAAGGTGCTGTTGATCCAGCAGCATGAAAAAGCCCAACTGGTTCTGGCTGGCCAGATGGAAGCAGCGGGTGCGGCTGTTGTCGGGGGGGGCGCCGGTGAGGATATTGACGGCCTGGTCCGGGATCTCGACGGCCAGGGGCCGTTTGACGTTGCAGTGATCGATTATGAGAATCATGGACCGGACGGCTGTGAGATCGCAGTCAGGCTGTCAGAGGCGGGACAGGTGAGCCGGGACCGGGTGATCATCACGGTGCCCAGCAGTCGGGAAGCAGTCACACAGCGGATCAAGGATGAACGTTTCGCTGTCCGGTTGATGAAGCCGATCCGGCGTCAGAAAATTTTGAATTCCGTGGCCGAAGTGGCGGGCCGGGTGCTGGTGACGGAGACCCGGCAGGTGGAAACGCCGAAAGTGGAGCCGCCGACCCGTGAAGAAGCCATTCGGCAAGGCGGGCTGATACTGCTGGTCGATGATAACGAGGTTAACCGGCTGGTGATCGGCAAACAGCTGACCCATCTGGGATATGCGTTTGATACGGCTGTGAATGGCGTCGATGCTTTGGAAAAGGTGGGCGAGACCCGTTATGGCTTGATATTGACGGATATCCGCATGCCACAGATGGACGGCTATGAGCTGGCCCGTCAGATCCGCGCCCAAGAAAAAGAAACAGGTACGGCGCGAATGCCGATGCTGGCGCTTACCGCCAATGCCATGGCGGAAGAAGAAGAACGCTGTTTGACGGCGGGCCTGGATGTGTATTTGTCCAAGCCATTGAAATTACAAAAATTGTCAGAAAATTTGGGCATCTGGTTACAGCGGCCGACCCCGGACACTGAAAAGCCATCATCGCAGGAGCGCGCAGAGACCCTTCCTGATGGTAAAGGAGGTTTTGTTGATCTGGCTGTTCTTTCCGAGATTTTGGGCTTGGAGGATGAGGCGGAACTGGTGTCCATCCTTGAATATTTTGCGGAATTGCTGCCGGGATTAATGAATACATTGTCAGAAGCTTTGAGTGCCCGAGATCGTGAAGCCATAAGGGATGCAGCCCATGCGGCCAAAGGAGCCTGTCGGAATGCCGGTGCGTCACGACTGGCGGAAATCCTTGAACAGATTGAGAAAGGAGCGCCGGATTTGGGAGAAGAAAGACTTGATGCCTTGTGGCAGGATGCTCAAAATGATGCGGAAGGTACATTGGCGCAGATCCGTCAGATGGCTGAAGACAGCAAATGAAGGTGGTGAATGTCTAAGATTATTAAAGGTAAAGTTGTCGTAGCCGATGATGAGATGTTTTCTCAATCGATCATTGTGCGCCAGGTCAAGGAAATCGGAGCAGAATTAATCCTGCGGGCGGCCGATGGTCGTGAATGTGTGCAACTCCTTGAAAATGATTTCAATAACGAGGTGTCACTGATCTTGCTCGACATCAATATGCCCAAGATGAACGGCCTCCAGGTGCTGAAAATGGTCCGGACCGGCGCGATCGAATGCGAGCGAGATATTCCTGTCATAATGCTGACCGGAAACACGGACCGGGAACTGGTGAGTGCCGCCATGGCTTTGGATGCGGATTCCTTTCTTGCCAAGCCGGTTTCAAAAGCATCCCTGGCTAACCGGATCCATGCTTTGTCGGAAGAGATGCGGACGATTAAGCCGGCGGATGATTATCTGTCGGTGGATATTGGTTCCGCGCTTAGGTTGAAAACCGGAAACAAAGAGGACAAACCGGTTACCGGCAAGGTCATCAAGGATGATGAAAGTGTGAAAAAGGGACGGCGTTATCCGCGCTCGGATGTGCCAATCGGCAGCATTGTCTCGGAACCGATTTATACCTCCACCGGCCAGGTACTGATCGGTGAGGGTGTGGTGATCAATGCCCGTTTGAAACGGAAGTTGGAAGAGCTGGCTACCGTTGGTGAAAATATCGGTTTCATTTGGGTCGAAGAAGACTAAGCGAGAGAGTATTTCTCCGAGACGGTCAGGATTGGTCTTTGCGCATTTCCCGATACAGCTTGGCGATGGTGGCAAATTCTTCAACAGAGAGATTTTCTGCTCGATCGGTGGCTGTGATGCCAGCCGCATCGATCAAAGCATCTGTATCGACACCCAGGCCCTTCAGGGATCGGCGCAGCATCTTGCGGCGCTGACCAAAAGCCGCGGCTGTTACCGCTTCCAAATCTTCAAGCATGCAATCAAATCGTGGTGTTTCCAACGGTCGTAGGGTCACGACAGCGGATTCCACCTTCGGCGGCGGCGTGAAGGCGCGAGGCGGTAGAACCATTTCCATCTTAGTGTCACAGCGCCAGTTGGCCAGGACGGCGAGCCTTGAATAAGCACTATCACCTGGCACCGCGACGATCCTTTCCGCCACTTCTTTTTGGAACATCAAGGTCATGGATGTGATTTCGGATGCCTGTTTGAGCCAGCCAACGAGTAACGGGGTCGCCACATTATAGGGAAGGTTGGCGACGATACGTCTGGGGGCGTCTCCAAGTTTGGTGACGTCCACGGTCAGTGCATCGCCCTCAAACATGGTGAGCCTGCCGCCGGAAGCAGCACTGATTTGATCAAGAATGGGACGGCAGCGGGGGTCTTTTTCGATGGCAACAACATTTGCTGCACCTTCCATCAGCAAAGCCCTCGTCAGACCGCCGGGACCGGGACCGACCTCGATGACTGTACCATGGCGGATATCGCCTGCGCGGCGGGCAATCTTGCAGGTTAGATTTAGGTCCAGCAGGAAATTTTGCCCCAGCTTTTTTTGGGCGTTCAACCCATGTTCGGCGATGATTTCACGCAGCGGAGGAAGGTTTGCAACAGAATCCGACATGGTTATTTCCCGTTGCGCTGTGCCGCCATGCTGGCAGCTTGCTTCAAGGCATTGAAAAAACTGGTGGGATTGGCATTCCCACTGCCGGCGAGGCCCAGGGCGGTGCCGTGGTCCGGCGATGTCCGGATAAAGGGCAAGCCGATCGTTATATTCGTCCCGCCGTGGAAATCCAGGGTCTTGATCGGTATTAGCGCCTGGTCATGATACATGCACAAGGCGACGTCATATTGCGCGCGGGCTTCTTCATGGAACATGGTGTCGGCTGAGAGCGGGCCGATGCACTCAATGCCCTCGGAGCGCAACTCTTCCATTGCCGGGCCAATGATCTTTAATTCCTCATCTCCCATACTGCCATCTTCACCAGCATGAGGATTGAGCCCGGCAAAGGCCAGCCGTGGTTGGGGAATGCCGAAATCCTGTTTCAGTCCGGCATGAGTGATGCGTGCGGTTTCCAATATGAGATCCCGGGTCAGGATTTCCGTGGCACGGCGCAAGGAAACATGAACCGTGATCGGGACCACCCGTAATTGATCACAGGCCAACATCATCACTGAACGGTGGGCGGCACCGGCCAATTCGGCGAGGAACTCGGTGTGGCCGGGATGACGGAAGCCGGCTTCATACAGCACTGATTTATGGATCGGATTGGTCACCACGGCCGAGGCATCGCCCTTGATGACAAAATCCACTGCCATTTCTATGGAGGAAAGCACTTTGGCCGCGTTCGCCACATTCAAAATGCCAGGCTCGACCGTTTCGGGGAGAGATAAAGGCAGGACTGGCAGAGCCTTGTCGAACAAGGCCGCGGCCTCGCCAGGGGCTGAAATCTCAGCGATTGGAACCGTCCATCTAAGGGTATTGGCAAGGCTGCGCAGGCGATCCGGGCAATCCAGGCAGAAAAATTGCGGCAAACCGGCCATTTCTCTATCCTGCCAGGCTCGAAGCGTCAGCTCCCCTCCGATTCCTGCCGGTTCCCCCATGGTGACTGCAAGTGGTGAGGGAGGATGGGTCATCTCCAGATCCCCGATCAGTAGCCGTTACAAACGCACATCAATGAACGCGCTATGGCGAAGGTCACGCAGATACTGGCGTGCTAATAATTCCAACCGTGCCTGTGTCAATTGTTCCCGAATATCGCGGCGGCTGGGCAGATTGGATTTAGCTTCCTGCTTGCGGCAGAGTGTAAAAATCATTGCAGCTTTTGACAGGGCCACGGGCTCTGATGTTTGACCAATTTCGAGATCGGCAACAACTTTTTGAATATTTCCGGCAAGATTGGATACCTTGACCATGCCTGTTCGGGAACTGGAAGCCCCTTCCAGAGTTTTCGCGGCTGCAGGAGAGGCGTCGCAACTGTCGATTTTATCGCGCAACCCATTTAGCTGGGCCAGGATTGTGTCGCGGGCTCCTTGGTCTTGGTTTAGAGGCAGGCTAATCTGTGCCAACTCAATGCTGGCATCTTTCTCTTCCCCGCCAAGACGCCGTTCGCCGGTGACTTTCAAAAGATACATGCCTGTGAGAGTCTCAATGGGACGGGAGACTTCACCTGCTTTGAGGTTTGCCACGGCTTGCTGCAACTCGTCTGGCAATTCGGAGGGAAGGACCCAACCTTTATCTCCCCCCAAAGCCGCAGTCTGGGCCTGGGAGAAGTTCCGAGCGATTTCCGTGAAATTTGCACCTGCCGCGAGCTGGTTGCGGATCCGTTCAATCTCCTCCTTTACCTGGCTTTCATCATCTGGCGTATCCATGGAGAGATAGATTTCAAACACACGTTTCTGGATCAGTTCAGATTTGCTCTCCAGAACGGCGAGCTGTTCGTCGATCTCTTCCTCGCCAACATTGACCCTGCGCCGCATGGTACGCCCGATTAACTTGTTCCAGATTATTTGTGCGCGTATCTGGGATTTCAATGTTTCCGGATCAATGCGGCTCGCCTGAAAGAACTTCATCAAAGAGCCGGGGGTCATGCCATTGTTTTTTTCAATATAGCTGATCTGTTCGTCGATTTCTTTTTCCCGAACCTGGATGTTTTTTTCTTCCCCGGCCTGCCGTTTCAAACTTTCGTCGATCATGACCTTAAGAACTTCGCGGGCGAGCCTCTGCCTGGTGGCGGGAGTATCCTGCATCTGCGAGGATTGAATGGTCATTCTGATCCGCGACTCAAGGTCGTAATAGGAGATGATTTCGTCATTGACGACGGCGACTATTTTCAGCGATTGCGCCCGTGCGGTGTTCAGTATGGCCAAGCTTGACAATGCCATGGTCGCCAACAAAAGGAATGATGAAATTGCGCGTGTTTTTTTTGTCATCATAGAAAAACGATACCAGCAATATAGGGGCAAATCAGATGGTAACTTCGCCCAGGGTTTTAAACGTCAATCGGAAGAAGAGTGTATCATTCGCATTCACGTCGGTTTGGTGCACAAACGAGCGTGTAAAAGAACTGTCGAAAATGAAACATTCATCTTCATATTTGATTCCAAAGCCGCTGTTGATAGAGCCACCATCTGTATTGTCCTGCAGATTACGTTTGCCGAACAGCCGGCCAGACCATTCATCGTCAAACTTGGCCCTTGCCGATGCTTGGATTTCTTGAATCTCAGAGCTTGAAGCGGAGGCCTTTTCAATATCCGTGTAGGTCAGAGTGAAACCAAATGCGTCGGTGCCACCGGAGAGGCTCACTTCGTTCCTCGTGGTGTTGAAATCGCTTTCATCCATGGCAAAACGATAATTCAGCTGTGCATATTTATGGGGCGAAATGTTGATCCAGCCAAAATAGTCCGAAGCGCCATTTTGCAATCCGGTCTCGGCTTCCAACGCGTTATTGTCGGTCAGGCGATAGCTTTGGCCCAGAAAAAACTCCACATGATCGGTGGCATTGAAATAGTGACCGGCCTTGACGCCATAGGCAACACGACTGCCGGTTTCCATACGGTCACGTCCGGCAATCCGATCCATACTGAACAGATTGGTATCATCTTCTTCGACGACGGTACTGTCGTCATTGTTAATATTCGAACTGTTGCCGCCATTTGGTGCAATGAAGACACCGGCGACAGGTTCGATCATTTGATGACCGAGATCTTCCAGCGGACGATAGAAAGGATATTGCCACTCCGCTGCCAATTGGGGGACAAGCCTGCCGGTGACACCATCCTCTTCGGTTTGGCCCAGGGAATTGGTTGACGTTGAATGATCGACGAAATAGAGATCGCTGTTCAATTTTGCCGATAAGGTCGTGATATAACCGAGGCTTGAGGCAATCGGCAAAGAATAGCCAATGTCGAAGGAAAGCCGTATGTTATCGCTTTCGTCTCTCTCGCTCAGGCCCCTGAAGCCTGCGGTCGCATCCCAACGGCCACCATATCTATCCGCTTCCCCAAACCCGGTATATTCGAGGTTAGGGAAAATGACTGGAGTGGGCGCGGTAGAATCATCCCGAAGGTCTTGGAAGTCATATACACTTGCCGCCATGTAATTGCGCTGGCGGAACCCTTCGATAAATGCACTGGAAGTCAGTGAATTTCCGGGATTTTCAAAGAAGTTGAACTTCGAGAGATAGGTTTTGTCAAAGGTGCGTTCAATATCGAATCCCCATCTATACGTATCATCGATATCGAACCGGCCAGTGCCAAAAATATGTCCGCGTACCCGGTCTTCCTTGGTGTAGGTATCATTTTCATCGCCGGCCTTTCGGTCCGCTACCACGACACTGCCGGACAGTTCCATTTCACCATTGTCAAAAGCCTGACGATATTCAGCCGCGATAATAGGGCTGGTATCTGTGGTGATGATAGGATCAAAAGTAATGTCTTTATCGTCAGACAACGCCCAGAAATAGGGGGTCCGGACAAAGGTTCCGACGGCACTGGAGGTTGTGCCGAAAGACGGGGCAAGGAAACCACTTTTCCGTCTCACACTGGGATCCGGATGCGTCAGATAGGGGGTATAAACCACCGGCACGCCGAAAAACTCCAACGTGGCATCATGATACTCGACTGTCTTGGCTTCCTGGTCATGAATGATGCGGTCTGCCTTGACCTGCCAAAGCGGTGCTTCGTCCGGTGTGTCCTTGCAGACGTCACAAGGGGAATAGACACCTTTGCTCATGATAGAAACCGTGCCGCCGACCCGGCGGGCGCCATTGGCGGCGATTCTGGCATTGTCGTCCATCAAGATGCGGATCTCGCGGATCGCGCCATCCCGCATCTGGTCATGAAGTTCCAGATATTCCGCGAAGATAACCTCTCCGCTGGGTTCGAGGATCTTGATATTGCCGGATGCCGTGACCGTATCTGTCTTTTGGTTGTAGCTCAGTGTATCAGCGAGAAGAAAACGCTCTCCCTGCGCGATTTCGACACCACCGGTGGCGACAATGATTCCCAGTTCTTCATCGTGATTGATCTGCCCTGCACGCAAGACAACCGGTTCATTACCGTCCGAACCCAAAGTTTGAGGGAACGCGGGCGGTGGAACCGCCAAGGCAGCGCATAGTGCGATTGAGCAAATTCGAGTATTTTTCCCCATTTTTTCCTTATCCGTCCTCCATATGGAGAAGGGCGGTAACCCCCAACATGACGCTTACACCTGCTGGCATCCACGCTGCGAGCGCAACGGGAATATTTGTCGTTAATCCAAGTGCATGAACCACATTAGTTAATAAGTAAAGCAAAAACCCGCTCGTGATTCCGCCTAGTATCATATAGGAGGTGCTTGCCCGGCGGCTTGCACCGAAGGAAAAAATAGCTGCGATCAAAACCATTGCGCAAAACAAAATTGGCGTAGAAAGCATGGAATGAAATCGAAGCCGATGGGCCGAAGAATCGAATCCCGCTTCATCGAGCGCCTTGATGAATTCCGGTAGCTCCCAAAAGGAAAGTGTATCGGGCGAGGAGAAACTTTCCTGGATTTTTTCCATGGTCAGGTTCGTCGGCAGCGCGTACCGGTCAAATCGTTCAGTCTTGCCCTGTAAATCGGAATGCACTGCATTGATCAGCTCCCAGTAGTTGGATCTGAGCGCGGCTTCTTCCGCGTCAATGCGGGCGTGGAATTTACCGCTGGTGTCAAACAGATAAACCACGACCTGTTCCATATTGCGACCATTGGCCGAAAGGCGATTTGAATGGATAACTGCTTGGCCGTCCTGATGACTTTGGCGCAACCAGAGACCTGTTTTTGAAATGGCCAGTTCGTTTCGCTGAGAGGCCAGGTATTTGGCTTCCAGCGCTTCATATTTTGATCGTAAGCTTGCGGCAAGTGAGCTGTAGGTCGTGATCTGGAGAATGCCAACCAAGAATGCGATCACCAGGGTCGGAAACAGGATCTGCCAGGCTGAAATACCCGCAGCACGGATAACCACCAGTTCATTTGATTTGGCCAGTCTCCAAAAACAGATCAAAGCGCCGAACAGCATGATGAACGGGAAGATATCCTGGATCAGATGCGGCAGCTTCAGAAGATTCATCTGAAGGACGATGGCAAAGGTCAGCCCCTCTTTGCCTGACGAGCGCCGCAGCAGTTCAACAAGGTCAAAAATCTCGAACAGGCCGGCCAGGGACAGAAATACGGATAGCAACCAGAATAGGAAGGATCGCGAGAGATAGGAAAATAATACGCCAAGAGTCATTGAAAGCGCCTCGTCAGGATTGGGGCCGGGCTTCTGCCGGGCGTTTTCTATATTGTTTTGGCATTAAGATGAAAATGAGACTTGCAGCCAGGGGCAGCAGGGCATTGGCATAGATTGCCGGTACGAATGCAGCATTGCCTCCGGCCGCATTCACGAGCGAAATATTTCCTATATAAATGGTAAGCATGACGCCAATGGCTGAAAGGATCGTCTTTGTCTGTCCCCGACGACTGAATCCCCCGCCAAGAATGATCGCAATCGCGACGCTGGCAAGAGTCAGGGCGATAACGGGTGAGAGAATACGGTTATGCGCCTCGGCTTTGATTTTCAAAATGAACTGCTGAACAGAAGGGTCGCTGAGATCCGGGTTCAGGAGATCTGGCAGGAAACGCTCCTGCGGTTCAATCCAACGCAACTCTTTGGATTTTTTACTAAGGCCGACATCAAGGGAGGATTGTTCAAAACTCAACAGGTGCAATCGGCCATCCTTGAAAAATTGCTTTGACCCATTTTTGACAATAATGCGAGGGCCATCCGGGCGGTCGATGATGGCTCCGCGTTCCGCTATGATAGTGAGTTGGTCCTTTTGATTATGATACAAAAGGTCGACCAACTCACCTGATGCGGTCCGTTCCCGAATGAAAATAGTTACATTATCGCCGATGCTGGTAAAGCGGCCCTCTCTCAGGAAAGCAGCCCCCCATTCTGATCGAGCCTGAAGCAGAATGGTGCGCAATTCGCTCTGGCTGGCCGGCAAAAAATAGAGCGTTTGCGAATAGAGTATGGCGGTGATGATGACCCCGAGCAACAATCCGGGCCGAGAGAGGCGTCCCCGGCTGAAACCGGCTGCCCGGAGAACAATCAATTCGCTATCGTTGATCATCCGGTTATAGGTAAACAATGTAGCGCCAAACAGAACGATAGGCAGCAGGTAAACCAGATAACGCGGTGCCGCCAGGATATTGATACGCAAAAACTCGGATAGTGGCAGCCCGTTATTAACAATCAGTTCAATGAAACGGACGGACTGAACCAACGTGATCAACATGCACATCGACAATGTTGCCACGATCGTAACGACCGTAATCTGGCGCGATATATATCGGGTTACCATGGACATGAGGCTTTGTGCCTGCCTTTACTTATTTTCTTAGCAGGTCTTTGTTATCAAACCATGGTTCATGATGCACGGATTTTTAGCGCTCATTCTGGCGTCGAATTGAATGGACAAGCTAAGCCAGGGGCCAGCATGCGAAACACACATATAAGAAGCAAAGGAAGCCGTTTTTGGGCCAATTCTGTGTTTTTTCCCGTTGCCATTTACCCTGCCTGTGCCTATCACTTTTGGGAAGGCATAAGCCGCATAAAAGTAAAAAAATCGAGGGGGCCGGTGAGTGGACTGCTGATGGAAGCTGCGCCGAGCCGGGTCTTAAAAGGGAAAAAACATGAAAATTTCTTTCAGTAAATCTCAACCGGCCAAGGGGGGTGTCCTTGTCGTCGGGGTTGAAGAGGGTAAACGCTTCCGGGAAACAGCCCAAGCGATTGACGAGCAAACCGGCGGCATGTTGTCCCGGGCGCTGAAAACAAGTGAATTCAAAGGCAAGGCCAATCAGTTCCTGGAACTGGTCGCGCCGGCCTCTTGTGAATGGAACCGGGTTTTGCTGGCGGGCCTGGGCAAAGAGCTTGCGCCGGTCGCATTGCAGAATTTGGGTGGTGCACTGTATCAGAAACTCTCAACGTCAGGTGAGAAGGATGCAGCCGTCGCGCTTGATTTTGGTGCGGAAGAAAGCGCCCAGCTGGCTTATGGTTTGAAACTGCGCAGCTATCGCTTCGACAAATACAAAACCAAAGACAAGCCGTCGGACAAAGTTAAGCTGGCCAAGCTGGCCGTGGTGACCGCGGAGCTGACGGAGGCTAAGAAACTCTTCAAGGATCTGGAAGCCGTTGCCGAAGGTGTGTTCTTCACCCGTGATCTGGTTTCCGAGCCGCCCAACATCCTCTATCCTGCAACCCTGGCTGAGCGTGCCGCCGAGTTGGAAGCCCTTGGTGTGAAGGTTGAGGTTCTCGGCGAAAAGGAAATGAAGAAACTTGGCATGGGTGCCCTGTTGGGCGTTGGTCAAGGGTCTGAACGCGAAAGCAAACTTGTCGTGATGCATTGGCAAGGGGGCGCGAAGAAAAAGGCGCCTCTGGCATTTGTCGGCAAGGGCGTGACTTTTGACACCGGCGGCATTTCCCTGAAGCCGGGGCCCGGCATGGAAGACATGAAATGGGACATGGGCGGTTCCGGTGTCGTTATCGGCCTGATGAAGGCGCTGGCCGGGCGCAAGGCGAAAGTCAATGTCGTTGGGATTGTTGGTTTGGTCGAAAATATGCCGGACGGTAACGCACAGCGCCCGGGTGATATCGTCACCAGCATGTCCGGCCAGACCATTGAAATTCTGAATACCGATGCGGAAGGCCGGTTGGTGCTGGCGGATGCGCTCTGGTATTGCCAGGACAAGTTCAGGCCGCAGTTGATGATTGACCTGGCGACCTTGACCGGGGCCATGATGGTCAGCCTGGGGACCGAACATGCCGGCTTCTTCGCTAACGACGACACTATCGCCGACCAGCTTTTCCTGGCCGGAAAGGATGTTGGTGAGAAAACCTGGCGCATGCCGCTGCATGACAATTATGATAAACTTCTGCGCTCTGATGTTGCTGATATGAAGAATATCGGTGGCCGTTACGCCGGTGCTATTACCGCGGCTCAGTTCCTGCAGCGTTTCGTCAATAATACCAAATGGGCTCATATCGATATTGCCGGCACCACATGGTCCTCCAAGGACAGTCCGACAGTGCCGAAAGGCGGTACAGGATATGGGGTCCGTTTGCTGGACCGTTTTGTGGCGGATAATTACGAATAAGGCTGCCGGAGTCATAACCTGAAATGGAAACCCGCTATTACCACCTGCAACGCAAGACACTGGAGCAGATCCTGCCCCAGCTGCTTCAGATGACCCTGGAGCGGAACTGGCGTGCGGTGGTGATGGTGGGGTCTCCGGAACGGGTCGAATTCCTGAACCGACACCTGTGGACATTTAATGACCGCAGCTTCATTCCCCATGGGGCCGCAGAGGATGGGGAGGCCGAGCTACAGCCGGTTTGGCTCACGTCGGAAGAAGAAAATCCAAATAATTCCAATGTATTATTCTTGGTCGATGGCGCGGATAGCGCCGATCTTGAACAATATGAACTGGTTTGTCGCCTGTTTGATGGCAACGATGATCTGGCGGTTGCTGATGCCCGGAAATTTTGGAAGGCTCAAAAGGATGCAGGGCACCGTCTGACCTATTGGCAGCAGACGGATCAGGGCGGCTGGACGAAAAAGGCGGAAGCCAACAGCCCCGAATAACAGATTGAACGCATTGATTTTTGGTCGGTTCGATCTGTTTTCAACTCACCGAGAGAGCCAAACCATGGTCAGGTCGTCATTCAGGGGCGGTTTGGCGTTTTCTTTAAACCGGTTTCGGACATATTCCAGATATCCACCTTCCTGGCTTTTCTCCTCCAGGGCGGCGGTTATCCATGATTTCACATGATCCATATCCATGCGCCCGCCATCGGGTAGGTCCGCTTCGAAGAGGGCGTCGCTATAGAGGAAGAGGAATGAATTTGCCGGGAAATCGATCTGATGATTTTCATAGGTTTGGGTTTTCGTGAGGCCGATCGGCAGTCCTGAGCCATCCCCCAACGCATAACTTTTCTCAGTGAGGCTTCCAAAAATGGGAGCTGGATTACAGGCGCCGGAATAGGTCAGCGTGTTCTGGGCGACATCGATGATCGCATAAATCATGGTCGCGTAATGACCTGTCTTCAGATGTGCGGCCATTTCAGCGCTGAGTTCTGAAAGATAGTCCGCGGGCGTTTGGCCTTCGGAGAGCGGTTTGTCGGCGAGGAAGGTATGGCAACGGAATGTGTTCAGGGCGGCGCCGACCCCGTGGCCGGAAAAATCGACGGTATAGAGCCCAAAACGATCGTCATCAATCGGATGCAGGCCCCAAATGTCGCCGCCTAGCTCTGAAGATGTTTCGAAATGGGCACCAAGGCTGATCCCATAGCGCTGTTCCAGGGCGGCGATTTCATCTCTGGTCGGCAACAGGTCCAACTGCATTTCCTGCGCCGTTACAAGCTCGCTGCCAATGCGGTCATGGAAGGCCTGGAGATGGTCATTGGCCGCTGCCAATTGCTGTTCGGCTTTTTTCCGTTCGGTGATGTCGGTATAGACGGCAACAAAACCACCGGATTCCACCGTGCCGTGATGCACTTCGAGAACCAATCCATCCGGTGCGTTTTCCTGCTGCCGGCCAGTTCCGCCGGGATTCCGGTAATAAGCCATCATTTTGTCGACAAGCTGTTCCGGGTCGCCGTCGCCAAAATCGCCCCGGCCGGCACGAAAACGTATGATTTCCTCAAAAGCGAGCCCGATCTTCATCAGATGTGGCGGCAGGGCAAACATTTTGACAAGTTGTGGATTAAAAGAGCGTACCTCCAGCTTCTCATCGACCAAGATTATACCGCCGGCCATGTTATTCATGGCGATTAGCAGTTTTTCTTCGCTGTCTTTGAGTTTTTGCTCCGCCTGGATGCGTTCATTGATTTCGGCTTTGAGTAGTTCATTCACCGAACGGACCCGGCTGAATTCCGAAAGGGTCAGGTCCCGGTAAGTGCGGAGATTGGTGATTAACAGGGTATAGAGCTTGGTGGCAGTTAGCTCGGTTTTGCTTTTGTAATCATTGATATCGTAATTTTGGATGACATCTTTTTCCGGTGCATAGCCGGGTTGTCCGGTTCTGAGCACGATCCGGATATAGGGGTTTTTTTGTTTGTTCCGGATCCAGTCTGCAACTTCCAGACCTTCATGTTCAGTCTCCATGACCACATCCAGCAACACGACGGCAATGTCGGAGGTATCGGCGAGTATTTCCCTGGCTCTTGCGCCGGATTCTGCATAAAGAAACTGGATTTTCCGTCCATCGAAATTTTGATCGGACAAGGCTAGGCGGGTTGCCTGAAACACTGCTTCATCATCATCAACGACCAACACCTTCCATTCACCCTCCGATATCCCGTCGGGTGTTTCGTCTTCCAATTCTTCTTCGAAGGTCAGTATGTCGTCTTCTTCAGTCACGTTTCCGGCACAGCCAAAATAGTTCTAAAGGTCATTAATTTATCAGTTTTCGGTTTCCCGAATGTTAACTGCAAATATATAGTCATGTTAATTAAGCGTTTGTGAATAAACAGAATGCTATCATTGGCATGGAACCAAATTCTATGCGGTCTGTAAATTAAATTGGTGGAGGTGGTCCTTTGCTTGCCGTGATTGGTGCTCTGGATGAGGAAATCGAGTGGATCCACTCCAGTATGGAGGCGGTGAGCGATTACCGCCATGCCGGGATCACTGTTTCCTCTGGGCTGTTCCGGGACTGTCCTATCGTGTTGGCAAAATGTGGCATCGGTAAGGTGAATGCTGCGATTTGTACCCAGATGCTGATCGACCGTTTTGAACCGGACCGGTTGTTGTTCAGCGGGGTTGCGGGGGGCTTGCTGCCCAACATGCGGGTGGGGGACTTGGTCATTGCCAGCCATCTGATCCAGTATGATATCAATCTCACCGTATTTGGACGAAGGCCTGGAGAGTTACCTGGCGAGGACAGGATGATTGAAAGTGATCCTGCCATGGTCAATTTGGCCAGTGATGCCTATGATCAGGCTTTTACGCCCGGACCGGCCGTTCCCAATCTGATGGTCGGCACGGTTGTTTCCGGCGATAAATTTATTTCCGATCAGGAAACACTGCGCTGGCTGCAACGGGAATTTGCAGCTGTGGCGACAGAGATGGAAGGGGCGGCTGTTGGTTATACCTGTCGCCTCAATGGGGTTCCCTTTGTTGTCATACGCGGCCTGTCTGATACAGCGGGAGATACCGCTCGCAAGGATTTTGATGCCAATTTGAAACTGGTTTGCCAAAATTCCTATAAACTGATTGATCTGCTGATCCCTATGCTTGGACGTGATGATCATGTCTGAACGGGCTGTTCGGGAGGCCCGGGACGAAGATAGGGAAGAGCTCGTTCACTTGGTGTCGCAGTTCTTTGAGGAAGAAGGGATAGATGTCGCCGTCAAGCAGATCACGCGAAACCTAATGGTGATGTTGGCTGATGAACGGGCAACATTCCTGGTTTGCGAAGGTGAAGGCCAAATTTTCGGATTTGTTACAGCGACAGCGACTCATGGCCTGGAATATGGCTGGGCTGCCGAGATCGAAGATCTTTATATACGGCCGGAAATGCGGGGCAGGGGGATATCGTATATTCTCTTGGCTGCAGCGGAAGACTGGTGCCGGGACCGAGGGATCGCTGATATACAAGTTGTTTTGACTGCGACGGGGCGGAAGGAGCAAGGGCTGGAACGGTTTTATCAGCGTCATGGTTATCGTAACGAAGGGCGCTTGCTGATGGTTAAGGCCCTGTAACGACAGGCTCAAGAATCCCGGAACGCAGTTGAAAAATAAAAGCCCTTGAAAACGTGATGTTTTCAAGGGCTTGTTGGCTGGGAGACGTGGATTCGAACCACGATTGACGGAGTCAGAGTCCGTAGTCCTACCATTAGACGATCTCCCAACAGTAGGTCCCGATCATCGGGTGGCCGGTTTTTAGCTTTCCAGGCCAGCGGGGTCAAGAGTGAAAACAAAAGAAAATTGCTTTTTGCCGGACTTTTTTTGTCTGTGCCGCATGCGTGAGGGTGTAAGTCGCGAAACGGGCGGTGACGAGGACCATCCACGGTTATGTTGCAGCAATCTTTTGCACCGGGGCATCCCATGCACTAATCTTTGCTGATGATTGGTAAAATTGAAGGGCGTTCGGTGCAATTGCCTAAATTGGATCGTTTGGAACGCCTATGAGCAACCGCATCAAGCAGCGGCGCATTTCGCCGAGGTCACGTTTCATGCCCTCCACAGGGCGTTGGGCGCATACATATGCGGCACTGGATCTTGGCACCCATAACTGTCGTTTGCTGGTGGCGCGGCCGACCGCAGGGAGCTTCCGGGTAATCGATTCTTTTTCCCGAGTGGTCCGGTTGGGCGAGGGGGTCGGCCAAACAGGGCGTCTGTCTGAGGCGGCCCAATTGCGGGCGATTAAGACGCTTGGCGCTTGTGCGGCCAAGATGAAAAAGCGCGGAGTGGATCGTTTCAGGGCCATTGCAACACAGGCCTGCCGCCTGGCAACCAATCAGCAGCAGTTTCTGGACCGTGTCCTGGATGAGACTGGTCTTTTACTGGAAGTCATTGATCCCGTTGAAGAGGCCAGGTTGGCCATCAGTGGCTGTGTGCCACTATTGAACCGGCGGGATGACTATGCGCTGATTTTTGATATCGGCGGCGGCAGCACACAGGTGATTTTTCTGGATGCAAAAGCGGAGATACCGTCGATCATTGACAGCCTCTCGATCCCATATGGTGTCGTCACTCTGGGAGAAAAGATTGGGCCCGGCGAGTTAGGGCAGCAGGCTTATGATCAATGGGTGATGTCTGTTGCGGATGCTTTTTCCGATTTTTGCAAACGCAATGATATTTCTGATCGGATTGAGCAAGGGCGGGTTCAGATGGTTGGCACCTCCGGGACGGTTACGACACTGAGCGGCATCCACCAGGCCTTGCCACGCTATAACCGTGCTGATGTAGATGGCAGCCGCCTTTCCTTCGAGGCTGCGCAGGCGATCAGCGACCGGTTGCGCCAGATGCCGCTGGATGAACGGATCAAGCATCCCTGCATCGGTCGGGATCGCGCGGATTTAGTATTGGCAGGCTGTATTATCTTTTCCGCGATTTGCAAATGTTGGCCGGTTGGTTCATTAAGTGTTGCGGACCGCGGAATTCGGGAAGGAATCCTGCAGGATCTGATGTTTGAGGCGGATCGGGAATCGAGAAAGAAATACCATGGCCAGTGACAAGCGCGGAAAAAAGACGGGTGCGAAAAAACCGTCGGGCAAGAAAAATGCCGGTGTCGTGGAGCATATCACGGACAGCCGCTATACAAGGGTGCGCGTAAAAACGGCCAAAAAGAGGAAAATTTCTTCCACCCGGTGGCTGGATCGTCAATTGAATGACCCCTATGTCTCGGAGGCCAAACGACTGGGGTACCGGAGCCGGGCGGCGTTCAAACTGATCGAAATTGATGATAAATATGATTTCCTTCGACCGGGTCAGACTGTCGTGGATCTGGGCTGTGCGCCCGGCGGCTGGGTCCAGGTTGCCCAGGAACGCATCGGCGGTAAGGGGGATGTGGTTGGGATCGATTTGCTTGAAGTGGAACCTATCCCCGGTGCCACCCTTTTGGTTGGGGATTTCAATGATGATGATGCCCCCGAACGCCTGAAGGCGGAATTGGGCGGGCCTGTGGATGTTGTGTTGTCTGATATGGCCCCCGCCACGACCGGTCATTCGCCAACCGATCACTTGCGTATTGTTGGCCTGGTTGAGCTGGCCATACATTTTGCGCTGGAGGTTTTAAAGCCCGGTGGCAGTTTCTCTGCCAAGGTTTTTGCTGGTGGCACGGAACAGAGTTTGTTGAACCTGCTAAAACAGAATTTCACCAAAGTGGCGCATTTTAAGCCAAAATCCAGCCGCAAGGAATCGGCGGAAATGTATGTTGTAGCCACTGGGTTCAAAGGGGATGGCAACGTCTGACTCTTATAGATCCACCGGCTTAGCGGATCGGCTGCTTCGGCAGCCGATTTTTTTTGTTGCC
The DNA here is from genome assembly GCF_003385955.1 of Aestuariispira insulae. GTDB lineage: Bacteria > Pseudomonadota > Alphaproteobacteria > UBA8366 > Aestuariispiraceae > Aestuariispira > Aestuariispira insulae. Next base: position 289,647 of record NZ_QRDW01000001.1, on the reverse strand, counting down.
ACGCGAAAAAATTAATGTAAAGCATTAATAAATTAAATTTTGAAAGTGGAGCCGATGCAGGAAAATTTGAGCAAGATCAAGCGGGTCAGTACTGTCTTGATGGTGCTTTGTTGGTTGGTCATCATTGTCAGTCCGGTTTTCATTGGGGTTTTTTGGATCATGCCGGAAAAGATGTCTGTGATCGCCGAAGTCGAAGGCATGGGGTTGGTTGATATGGCAACTTTGGATATCTGGCAGAAAATTAGCTGTTTTCTGGTGACCATGGTAAGCCAGGGTATCTTGTTGTATGGCATCTGGCGGCTGCAAAAATTGTTTGCGGCCTATCAGCGTGGCGAGATGTTTGAGGTTGAGACGACCGCTCACCTGAGGGCTTTCAGCATTAGTCTTTTGATCTACATGCTGGCCAAGCCGCTTGTGGGCGGGGTCATTACGGTTTTGTTGACGATGAATAATCCTGTCGGGCAGCGTGTGTTGGAGATTGATGTCAGTTCTGATGATCTGTTCCAGGTGCTGCTGGGTGCGGTCATGCTGGTGGTGGCCTGGACCTTGAATGAAGGGGCAAAAGCCGTGCGTGAAAACCGGGAGATTGTCTGATGAGAATTATCGTCAGGCTTGATGTGATGCTGGCTCAGCGCAAAATGAAATCCAAAGACTTGGCGGAAAAGATCGGCATTAGTGAGCAAAATCTGTCCATGCTGAAATCCGGCAAGGTCAAAGGGGTCCGGTTCGACACCCTGGCAAAGATTTGCCAGGTGTTGAAATGCCAGCCAGGGGAGTTGCTTGAGTTCGAGGCCAGCCCTGGCGATCCGCTGGCGGTCAAGCCTGAGCTGTTGAAAAGCATGTTTGAAGGTGTGAAGAAGGGGAGCTGAGGCGTGAAGATCGTATTGCAACGCGTGGCGGAAGCTTCGGTCACAGTAGAGGGGGAGACAACCGGCGCCATCGGCGCCGGTCTGCTGATCCTGGTTTGCGGCGAACCAGATGATAGCGACCAGGAAGTGAGTTATCTCGCCGGCAAGATCGCTAAAATGCGGATCTTTGAAGATGATCAGGGCAAGATGAACCGGTCGATCCAGGATATCGGCGGATCGGCCCTGGTGGTCAGCCAGTTTACCCTGGCTGGGGAATGGCGCAAGGGAAACCGGCCCGGCTTTTCCAAGGCGGCCCCGCCCGAGAAGGGGGAACAGCTCTATGAGGCACTTTGTGCGGAGCTGTCCCGTTTGGGGTTGCCGGTTGAGAAGGGGCGCTTTGGTGCGGATATGAAGGTGCAGCTGCTCAATGACGGGCCGGTGACCATCGTCATGGATACGGCGCGATCTTGATGAAACGGAATAGGGGCGGTGTCAGCTGGCTGGCTGTTGTTGGGTGGCGCAATGGATGCCTCCCCCCGTTTCGCCCAGCGGATCGACATTGAGTGCGATCACCTCCCGGTCCGGGTAAAGATCGCCGAGAGCCTGTCGGGCAATTTCATCGGTTTCTGGGTCGCCGAACTGGGAGCAGACAACCGCTCCGTTGCAAACATAATAGTTTACATAGGATGCCAGAAAATCCTCGGATTCGACCCGCACATTCACGGGTTCGGGTATTTTGGTGATTTCCAGTCTGCGGCCCTTGGCATCCGTCGCGTTCTCTAGAATTTCCAATGTTCTGTATATGGATTGACTGAAGGGCGGGAAGACATCCGGCCCTTCCGGCAGTTGGATCAGCACATGGCCGGGCGCCACAAAGCGGGCCGTGGCATCGATATGGTCATCGGTAATGTCCATGCCTTTGACACCGGGGGCCCAGATCATCTTATCCGCACCATAGGCTTCCAACAGTTTGGCTTCGATGACATCACGGGACTGGCTGTTGCGGTTGGGATTCACCCAACAGCTTTCATTGGCGATCAAGGTGCCTTCACCATCGGCTTCAATACCGCCGGGTTCCCCGACAATGCCATTGTCAAAGAGCGGCAGGCCCAGCCGCTCGGCGACACGGCGGGCGATTTTGCCGTCATTGCCATGAGTCTGCTTATTGCCCCAGCCGTTGAAGTTCATATGGCTGATCATCTGGCGGCCATCTTCATGAATCAGGAAGAGAGGGCCGGAATCCCGGCACCATAGATCATCTGTCGGAATATCCCAGATCTCAATTTTTGGATCCAGTTTGCGTCTGGCATCCATGGCATATTTCCGATCCATCATCAGAACCACAGGTTCAAAATCAACGATCGTATTGGCAATATCGGCTATGGTTTGCTGGATCATCTCGCGGAAAACGGGGTCGGGATGGACCCGCTTGCTGACCGGCCATTGCATGAAGGTGCGCAGGTGGTCTTCTCGTTCCTCCGGCACATAGAAACCGGTCAAATCAAGATCGTTTGTTGTTGCGTCGGAAATGGTGGCCCCCTTCGTCAAGGCGGCGGCACATCCGGCCAGCGCAAAGCGGTTAAATTGGCGACGTGAGATTTTCCGTTTCATTCGCATGTGGCGTCTTCCTTACATGGCCGGAGGCCTGATGATATCACGGGCCGCTGGGATCGATATGCAATTTGCGGTTATCGCATTTGATCGGCTGGATTGGGCGCAGATCTTCACGCGAAAGCCTAAGTTTACCATCCGGGCCTGTTTTCAGCGCGAATTGAAGCTCTACAAGGTTGAAACGGGAACCGCTTTTCTTTTGCCGGACTTTGACCGCTTGTGGCCCGACAGGACCGAAATCATGGGTCAGGCTGTTACACAGATCCCGATAGGCGATGGTCTTGCCGATATTGTCCCGTAACAGGCGTGTGGTTTCCAACTTTTCGGCGGCGTCCACCAAATCGAGGGACAGCCGGTAATAACCCCCGGCGTTCAACCCTGAACAGGTACCATGTTTTATCCATTCATGCCGGTCCAGATGGGAAGCCACCCCTGGCATTTTCTGGGCCAGTTCATCCCGAAGGGGCAAGGGCAGTTCCGTTTCCGGTAATTTTGCCCATTGCCGGTCCTTGTCCAACTGTTGGTTTTTTTCCGAAACGCCGCAATATTGCCCGGTTTCCGGCCAGAGCCCGTGAAGCACAAGGTTGCTGGCGGCATAATCATCCTCGCGTGCAGTCTTGCATTCGACCGGACGGTGGCTGACGGTTTCACAAAATGCCGGTTCCCAGCTCAAAGCCTGCACCCATTCCATGTCGGGATCCGCAGACCAACCGGTCTTGGATAGGGCGATGGCGGAGAGAAAAAGCGCGGCGAGAGAATATTTCATTTTTTGGCCCGGTCATGGGCCAGTTCGCGCAAGGATCGCAACAGCCAGATCAGAGAAAGGAAGACCGGCACCGTATAGCTGAGATTGGTCAAAAGCGCATTTTCCGCATTCATCGGCATCAGGCCATGCCCGGCGGCGGTGTCGGTGACCGCATGATAGAGGAAAAACAAGGTCAGGGTGGCGGCGATGATGGTTTTCTGTAGCGAAGTCATGGTTTTCGGCTATTGCGATGGATGAGGGGCAAAATTGGCAGGTTTACACCCGGCATGACAAGAAAAAAGCGGCCTGAAAATCAAGCCGCTTTTCTCGTTTTTGCTTATTCCCACTCAATGGTGCCCGGCGGCTTTGAGGTGATGTCATAGGTCACCCGGTTGATGCCGCGGCATTCATTGATGATCCGGTTGGCGACCCGGCTCAGGAAATCATGGTCGAAATGATAATAATCCGCCGTCATCCCGTCGGTAGAGGTCACCGCCCGCAGCGCGCAGGCATAGTCATGGGTCCGGGCATCACCCATCACGCCGACCGTCTTCACCGGCAGCAGCACCGCAAAGGCCTGCCAGATGGTGTTGTAGAGGCCAGCATTGCGGATTTCTTCCAGATAAATGCTGTCGGCTTTGCGCAGGATGTCCAGTTTCTCTCGGTTGATTGGCTGGCCCGGGATACGGATCGCCAGCCCAGGGCCGGGGAAGGGGTGGCGGTCAACAAAGCTGTCCGGCAGGCCCAGTTCGCGACCCAGGTCACGGACCTCATCCTTGAACAGTTCGCGCAGCGGCTCGACCAGCTGCATGTTCATCCGTTCCGGCAGGCCGCCCACATTATGGTGCGATTTGATCGTGACCGACGGGCCGCCGGTGAAGGAAACGCTTTCGATCACGTCGGGATAAAGCGTGCCCTGGGCCAGGAAGTCAGCGCCGCCAACTTTTTTGGCTTCTTCTTCGAACACATCGATGAAAAGCTTGCCGATCGCTTTGCGCTTCACTTCCGGATCGATGCTGTCGCCGATGGCGCCCAGGAAATCGTCGGACGCATCGCGATGCACCAACTGAATATTGTAATTGTCGCGGAACATGGAAACCACCTGTTCCGACTCACCGGCCCGCATGAAGCCGGTATCGACAAAGACGCAAGTGAGCTGTTCACCGATGGCCTCATGCAGCAGGACCGCCACAACAGAGCTGTCGACGCCACCGGATAGTCCGCAGATCACCTTGCCGTCACCCACCTGTTTGCGGATGGCATCCAGCGCCTGTTCCTTAAAGGCCGCCATGGTCCAATCACCGGAACAGCCCGCCACATTATGGGTGAAGTTTTTCAGCAGCTGCGCGCCATGGGGGGTGTGGACTACTTCCGGGTGGAACTGGACCGCGTAGAACTTTTTCTCTTCGTTGGCGACGGCCGCATAGGGCGCGCCCTCAGAAGTGGCGACCACTTCAAAACCGGGGGCCAGTTTGCCCACGCGGTCGCCGTGGCTCATCCAGACTTGTTCGGAGGTGCCGACCTCCCACACGCCATCGAACAGCGCGCAGTTTTTGTTGATCTCAACATAGGCGCGGCCAAATTCCCGATGATCCGAGGTCTCCACCTTGCCGCCCAGCTGTTCCATCATGGTCTGCTGGCCATAGCAGATGCCCAGGACCGGTACGCCCATTTCAAAGACCTTGGCCGGAGCACGCGGGCTTTCCTCCCAGGTGACAGAAGCCGGGCCGCCGGACAGGATGATCGCCTTGGGTGCATATTCTTCCAACAGTTGGTCGGTTACGCTGTTGAACGGGTGGATTTCGGAATAGACCCCGCTTTCGCGCACGCGCCGGGCGATGAGCTGGGTCACCTGGCTGCCGAAATCGATGATCAGGATGCGATCGGTCATAGGCGGATCCTTTACAATTTACGTTCCATCACGGCGACGAAGAAACCGTCTGTGCCGTGATCGAGCGGGTTGAGACGCAATGTGTCGGCGTCGGTCGGGCAGGGGGAGGGGAATTTCTCGCCCCAGATCTTGGCAATGGGATGCAGGAAAAAGCTGCTGTTTTCTTTCAGGAAATGTTCGACCTGGGCCTCATTTTCCTCTTCAAAGATCGAGCAGGTCACATAAATCAGCCGGCCGCCGGGGCTGACCAGGCGGGCCGATGAATCCAGGATCGAGGCCTGCAATTTGCTCAGCTCTTCCAGATCCTGTTCGGTGGTGCGCCATTTCTGGTCCGGGTTCCGGCGCCAGGTGCCGCTGCCGGAGCAGGGGGCGTCGACCAGGACGCGGTTAAACCCGCCATCCAGCTTGCCGGCCCGGCGTTTGATCCATTTATCGCGTTCAGAAGACAATGTGCGGGTCTCAACAGTGAAGACACCGGCGCGCTTGAACCGCTGGGTTGCGCGTTTCAACCGGGCTTCGGAAACGTCGCAGGCGATGATCCGGCCTTTGTTTTCCATCTCGGCGGCCATGGCCAGCGACTTGCCGCCGGCACCACAGCAGAAATCCACAACCTTATGGCCGGGTTTGGTATCGGCCAGTAATGCGGCCAGTTGGGAACCTTCGTCCTGAACCTCGACCAGACCATCGCGGAAACTTTTGGTGCCGCTCAAAGGCTGGCGCTTTTCCAAACGCAGGCCGATGGGGGAGAGGCGGGTCGGATCGACAATAATCTCTTCGGCCTCCAACGCCTTGATCGCGGCACTGCGGCTGGATTTTAGTGTATTTACACGCAAATCAACAGGCGCTTCCTGGTTGAAAGCGGCCAGATGCTCGATGACCTTGTTGCCATAAAGCTTGGTCATTTTTTCTTCGAGCCAGTCCGGGATGTTGCCTTTCGCAGCGATCGGCTGGCAGCCATGCATCAGTTGCTGGCCATCCAGTTCAATCAGGACACGCTTTTCCCGTTCGGTTAATTTTTCGGGGGCATAGTTGGTGCCGTCGAAATTTTCCTCAATCCGCTCCATCGGCATATCCCGGCGGAACTTGTACCAGACCAGCAGGCGTGACCGGTTGGAGATGTCGCCGCCGGCGCGCTGCAGCCACCAATCCAACTGGGCCCGTCGGCGCAGCACGCCATAGACCTTGGTGGCGATGGCGCTGCGGTCTTTGGAGCCGGCAAAACGGTTCTGGCGGCCCCAGTCGGCGAGCAGTTTATCGACCGGAATATTGTCCGGTTCATCCAGCCGGTCGAGAAGGTCGATTGCTGCGAGGGTTCTGGCAGCTGGTTTCATTTATAATCCTAACTGTTCCGGGCCGCGCGCCATTCGGCGGCGGTGATTTCAAAGGTCGGCAAGATCAGCCCATAGGCCGGAGTCTCTCCGATATAGCGCATGCCCAGTTTCTTCAATACATTCTGTGATCCGTTATTCTCCGGATCGATGCAGGCGATCAACCGGTCCAGACCGACTTCATCAAATTGCAGGGCCAGGAACGGTTCCGAGGCTTCGGTCGCAATGCCTTTGCCCCAGGAGGTTTTGCGCAGTCGGTACCCGATCTCGATCCCGCTGGCCTCAATGGTATCAAACAGCCTTCCATTGGGCTCTTCCACCGGCATCGGCTTCACCAGGACCAATCCGTGGCGTTCCCCATCGGTCTTGGAAACAATACACCATTGGCCATGAATTTTCTCTTCATCCCGGTGTAGATAATTGGGCAGGCGGGACCGGACTTCTTCCTCGGTCATGGCCCCGCCGACATGCTTCATGATCTCTGGATCCGTATCCATCTCAAGCATCAGGTCCAGGTCGCTTTCCTGCAATGGCCTGATGAAGAAACGCTCGGTCTCCAAAGTCGGTAATGTCATAGATGCCCCCTTGTCAATATGGCCGGATGATCAGCTCCCCATCTGATAGTTGGGGGCTTCCTTGGTCACCGTAATGTCATGGACATGGCTTTCGCGCAAGCCAGCCGATGTGATCCGGCGGAAGGTGCAGTTTTTTTGCATTTCCTGGATACTGCCATTGCCGGTATAACCCATGGAGGCCTTCAGTCCGCCGATCAGTTGATGAATGACACCTGCGACCGGACCTTTGTATGGAACGCGGCCTTCGACGCCTTCGGGGACGAATTTATTGGTGCTGTCCACTTCTTCCTGGAAATAGCGGTCGGCGGAACCTTTTGCCATGGCACCGGCGGAGCCCATGCCGCGATAGGATTTATAGGACCGGCCCTGATAGAGGAAGGTCTCGCCCGGGGCCTCTTCCGTGCCGGCCAGCAGGGAACCGACCATGGCGACACCGGCACCGGCTGCAATGGCTTTGGCCAGATCACCGGAGAATTTGATGCCACCATCGGCAATGGCGGTCACGCCAGCCTGTTCACAAATCTCGGCGCATTCCATGACGGCGGTCAATTGCGGGACACCGACACCGGCGACGATGCGGGTGGTGCAGATGGAACCCGGCCCAATGCCAACCTTCACCGCATCCGCACCCGCATCGATCAGCGCCTTGGCCCCCTCCGGGGTGGCGATGTTGCCGGCGATCACCTGGACGTTGCTGGATAGCTTTTTAACCATACCAACCTGGTCAAGCACGCCTTCGGAATGGCCATGGGCGGTATCCACCACGATGACATCCACACCGGCATCAATCAGGGCTTCAGCGCGGGCAATGCCGTTGGGGCCGGTGCCGGTGGCGGCGGCGACGCGCAGGCTGCCATTTTCATCCTTACAGGCATTGGGGTGAACCTGGGATTTCTCGATATCCTTCACCGTGATCAGGCCGACACAGTGTTTTTCCTCATTCACCACCAACAGTTTTTCAATGCGGTGTTTGTGCAAAAGTTGTTTTGCTTCCTCGGGTCCGACACCTTCCTTGACCGTGATCAGGCCGCGCCTGGTCATCAGATCGCGGATCGGGGTTGCCATGTCATTGGCAAAGCGGACATCGCGGTTGGTCAAGATGCCGACCAGGTGGCCCTTGCGTTTGGAAATGACCGGAATGCCGGAAATGGAATTGCGGCGCATGATTTCCAGCGCATCGGCCAGGGTCCGTTCCGGGGTGATGGTGATCGGGTTGACGACCATGCCGGATTCGAACCGTTTCACCCGCCGGACCTCTTCCGCCTGCGCTTCCACATCCAGGTTTTTATGGATAACGGCAATGCCGCCCTGCTGGGCCATGGCAATCGCGAGTCTTGCTTCCGATACCGTGTCCATGGCCGCAGCCATAAGTGGGATACCCAGCTTGATGGATTTGGTCAGCATCGTGGATGTATCGGTCTCGTGCGGCAGCACGGACGAGCGTGCGGGTTGCAGGAGAACGTCATCGAACGTGAAAGCTTCACGGATGGTCATGGCCGGGAATCCTTTATGGAAGAGGTTATGTTGCGGCGACTATATGCAATTTTTGCCAACAAACAAGGTTTGTTGTGTTTGACCTTGCATTTTTTATGCTGAAAATCGAGTTTATGTGAAAATCGCGTTACAAAATTCACGATAATGCTGTTTTTTTGAGTTCATAGCGTGCGAAATCGGGGCGAACTGCATTTTTCTGCCCGGGCGTGACATTCAAATGGTGAAAACAGACGGTAAATTGATTATGCTAGGGAATTCGAACAGGTGGTTGGCTCCGGCAACGAATGCGTTATGATGGATTGCATGAAGACTTTTTTGCTCTTTCTGGCCGTCTGGATCGGCTGCATGTCACCCGTTTCCGCCAGGCTTCTGCTGGTGACGCTTGATTATCCGCCTTATGAATATATGGAAGATGGTGAAGCCCGGGGACTTGCTGTTAATGTGGTGCGTGAGGTGTTTCGGCGTCTCGACGAGGATATTGAAATCCAGTCTTTTCCCTGGGCGCGATCACTGAAAATGGTGGAGTTGGGCAATGCCGATGCCATTTTCACCGCCTATCGCACGTCGGAGCGGGAAGCTTTTCTGGATTATTCCTCCGAAGTGCTGATGCCGCAGGAAGTCTCCTTATTTGTGCGCAATACTTCTAAGATCGAAACTTATGCCACCCTGGCGGACCTGGCCGACCAACAATTTGCTGCCCGGCATGGGGTCAGCTATGGCCAGGCCTTTGACCGGGCGGTCACAGACGGGACCATTGCCAATATTCACCGGGTCAGCGATGGCGATACGGTGATCCGCCTTTTGATGAATGGCCGGGCGGATGTTGTGGTGTTCAACCGTCTGGGCGGAATCTATCGCTTCCGTAGTCTGGGTGTTTCCGATCAGGTGCGGGAATTGCAGCCGCCTTTGCAGAGTGTGCCGAGCTATATCGCCTTTTCAAAGAAAAACCGCCTTGCCAACCTGCGCGACCGGGTGGATGCGACTTTGCGTGCGATGAAAGAAGACGGCACTTATCAGGCGCTCACGGTTTATCAGCTGATTCAATAGCCGGTTCTGATTCAATCACCGGTTCAGGCGTTTCTTCCTCGTTCCAGGCCAGATCAGTACTGGCCGGGGCGGGGGCAAGGGCTTGGAACTGTTCCTGATCGGCCTCGGGCGGTTGGGCGCGGGCGGTCAGGCGCCAAAGGGCAAAGAGTGCGAAGGCAGCGGCAACGACACCACAATAGAGCGGAAGGCCGACCGGTCCCAACCAGCCGAGCAGCGGGGTGATGGCAATCGGTCCGCTGAGCGCGCCGACCGACCAGACAATCAGGATCGTGCTGGACAGGGTCACATAATCATCTTCATCGGCCCAGTCATTGGCGTGGGCGGCGGAGATGGAATAAATCGACTCTGAGCAGCCGCCAAGCGCGGCAAAGGCGATGGCCAGAATGAGGAAGGTCTCGCCGCTCAGGCCGCTGATGAAGATGGTCAGGGCCGAAACCGCCAGGCCAGTGCCGACCAACACATACCGGCGGTCCAACCTGTCAGAGAGAAACCCCAGCGGCCACTGGATGACCAGGTTGCCGGCCTGGGTGCTGAACATCAAGAGAGAGATGGCGGCAGGTGCCAGGCCCAGAAGCCCGGCGTAAACCGCGCCGGACCCTTGCAGGCCCATACCGACCGCGCCGGAAACAAAGGCACCGACCAGGCCGACCGGCGACAATCGGTAAACCTTGACCAGATCGATGGAGATCCGGCTGGGCAGACTGGGGGCTTCGACCCGTGTGGTCGACATGGGTACTATGGCGGCGAGATAAAGCGCACAGCCGATCATCAACGGCCCGGTGGTGGTGACATCGACCCCGGTCAGGATCAGGGCGCCACCGCCATATGAGAGAGTGTACATCACATAGAAGAAGGCCATGATCTGGCCGCGGAACCGGCTTTCTGTCCGCTCATTCAACCAGCTTTGCACGATCATGAATATGGCGTTAGAGGTAAAGCCGTGAACAAAGCGCAGTCCGGCCCAGCCCTCCAGACTGATCTGCCAGGACATGGCCAGCATGACCAACCCGGAAATGCTGGCAAAGGCGGCGAACGCCCTTATATGGCCGACCCGGCGGATCAGATAACCGCTCAGCAGGCATGAGGCCAGCATGCCAGCCGCAAAACAGATCACAGCAATCATCACCTGTTCTGGACCATACCCGCCTTCCTTCAGGCGGATCGGCACATAGGTGCCCATCATGCCATTGCCGCAGGCAACGATGGCGGCGCTGAGGATGATGGTCAGGACGGCCTGATACGCTCTTAACATGCTGGTGCTCCGCTCCCTCCGGGCGGGAGGACTGTCTGTATGGCCGACGGTATTGCCGGTCTCCTAGCCCTTTAGCAGGAAAAAGGCGGTGGGCGTCAACGAAAATGCGCCAGGTTTTTATCCAATTCGCGCGGTTAACCTTTTTTTCAAACTTAGCTATCACTCTGGGCGAAGCTTGGGATATAGTCGCGCCCAACCGCTAAATTCTTGATAGTGGACAGCGACCTGACCGAATGGGGAGGATAAGTAAGATGGGGCAACGTGAGCCGATTCAGCTCTATACATGGGGAACCCCCAATGGTCGCAAGGTTTCCATCATGCTGGAGGAATGCGGCCTCCCTTACGAGGTGCATTCGGTTGATATTCTCAAGGACGAACAGTTCGGCCCGGCTTTCCTGAAAATCAGCCCCAATAACAAGATCCCGGCAATTATCGATCCCGCGGGCCCCGGCGGCGAGCCGCTCTCCCTGTTTGAAAGTGGGGCGATCCTGTTTTACCTGGCGGAAAAAACCGGCCGCTTCATGCCGGTCACGCCCCGGTCTCGCTTTGAAGTGATGCAATGGTTGATGTGGCAGATGGGCGGTATCGGTCCGTTTCTGGGCCAGGCCCATCATTTCCGGAAATTTGCTAAAGAAGAGATCCCTTACGCGATCGAGCGCTACAGCAATGAGGCAAAGCGGCTTTATTCCGTTCTCGATCAACGGCTTGCCGAAACGGATTATCTGGCGGGCCGGGATTATACGATTGCGGATATCGCCACTTATCCCTGGATCGCGCGTTGGGAATGGCAGGGAATCGACTGGGCCGATTATCCCAATGCCAGGCGCTGGTTCGAGGTGGTCGGCACCCGCCCGGCGGTGGTTCAGGGAATGGCCGTTCCGGACTGAATGCCGGGAAACAGAGCCTGTTGTTGATCCGCAGTCATAAAATCGCAATAAGATCAAATCTGGCCATTGACAGCAGCCCCCGTGAGCGATACTAACGCGCCTGCACCGAGGGAATATCCCTTGGCCATCTGGAGAGGTGGCAGAGCGGTAATGCAGCGGATTGCTAATCCGTCATGGTGTAACAATCATGCCCGGGTTCGAGTCCCGGTCTCTCCGCCAGATTTCGAAAAGCCCTGTGAAGTCAGTAACTAGCTGGTTTCCGGGGCTTTTTTCTTCCCGTTGTTCCATTGGACTGTTACAGTGAGGACATGGAGAAGATGACTGGACACCCCCGTTTATATCGCCGTGGAGCAACCTATTATCACCGTGCCGCCGTGCCGATTGATATCAAGGATTCGTACCCAAAGACCGAAGAGGTCTCCTCACTCAGGACAAAAGATAGGGCCGAAGCAATGCGGTTGGTTCGTATTGAGGCCGCAAGGGTAGATGCTTTGTTTGAGTCCCATCGTTTGGGGTTGCACCGAAAGAAGAACCCGCCCGTAAAGGAGCTGACGGCTGAACAAATGGCGCAAGCTGCTGAGTTGTACTATGCGAGTATGTTGGCGGAAGATGATGACGTTCGAGAGGGTGGGTTCTTTGATCCTGATGACGATGAACTGCCAGAACTACCCGTTCCTACCTTTGAGGAATACGAGGAAGAAATCGACGAATGGGATATGAATGCCCGTCATTACCATGCGAGAGGCAAGGTGGACAGCTTCTATCTGGCAGAGGCGGAAGACTGGATTGGTGGTATGGGAATTGAGATCGACCCCGATTCCCCCAGTATTAGACAACTGGCCCGCAAGCTTCAGGCGGGGTACATCAAAGCCAATGAAATACGTAGGGCAAGGAACAAGGGCGATATAATTGAGACTCCTGAATTTCCTGATAGCCAACCTGTTTCAAATAACAATCTGCCTCTTTTGTCTCAGGCTTCCAAGGAATGGATAGCGGAAAAGTCTCGGGGCGCATGGAGGCCAAAAATTGAGCGGGAGCATACGATTTGGATGGGGCACTTCCTTGAGGTCATTGGAGATAAGCCTATCTCTGACTATTCCAAGGCTGATGGGCGTGCTTTTAAGGCCATCCTGACGGCATTACCGGCTAATTGGGTGAAGCACCCCGCTTTGAAGTCTCTGACCATTCAGGAAGCTGCTGAGAAGGCTAGGGAGTCGAATATGACACCAATGTCTGACACCAACGCCAACAAGCTTATGGGGTTCATTGGGTCTTTCTGGACATGGGGGGAGGCGAACTATGATGATTGTACCCCGAGTCCGTTTAAAGGACTGAAGGTGAAGAACAAACGGAATATTCGAGACGAGCGATTACCGTTTACCGTCAATGAACTCAACACGATCTTCAAGACTCCCATATATACCGGCTGCAAGTCGCAATCGTCATGGAAAGATCCGGGTTCGTTGATACCAAATGACAAAGGGATCTACTGGATTCCCCTCATAGGTCTGTTCACAGGGGCTAGGGCGGGTGAGATCATCCAGTTACATGTGAACGATGTGAGGGAACAGGACGGTATCCTATATCTTGATATGAATACGGATAGCGATGACAAGACCCTGAAAACGGCGGGGAGCAAACGCAAGATTCCTGTTCATCCGACACTCATTGAGCTGGGTTTCTTGAAGCATGTTGAAAAGATGAGGAAAGCCAAAAATGACCGATTGTTCCCAGAGATCAAGAAAGGGAATGATGGGTACTGGTCTTCACCGTTTTCCAAGCACTTCTCAAGATTCCTTACGGTCCACAAACTGAAACATAACAAGATATCATTCCATTCCTTCAGGCATAACTTTGAGGATGCTTGTAGGGAAGGCGGGGTTTCAAAGGATGTGATGGACGCCATTCAAGGTCATGTGGAAACTGGTATGTCCGGGCGATATGGTTCTGGGCATTCGCTGAAGGTACTAAATGAAAACATGAAGAAGATCAGCTATGCTGGACTGGATCTGGCACACCTGATGTAAGGCGCTGGTCCGGTCACGGTGAACGAGAAAATACGGGGAGAATAAACGATTATGGCCGCTGTTACATCTGTGTTTACGCTTGCCTATGTAGCAGAACTCCTGAACCAACACCCTGACAGGATTGCGGAAACTAGTCTCGAACTAGAACCGGAAGATGGTTTCATACATGTTCACGGCTGTAATGATAAATATACTCCGGCTTTCACAGCCAAAGGGATTGAAAACCTCAAGGAGCTTCTGGAAATACATGAGAGTAGCAGAGAATCTTATTAGTGATCGAATAATAGATCCGAAACAGCTAGGTTGCTTGTTACTCATGTGATTAGTTTACTTGAACAGAAGACCGCTCAGTTAAACCTAATAGCTGACGGTATCGCTCATACTGCCAGGATCAATCGGTACCTTTTCGTTACACTGATAGTCACCGTTGCGATTGGCTTTGTCGGTGTCATAACAAGCTTGAGCATCTGACGGGAAGGGACCAACGGGATTTACCTTCCTATTGGTCCCTTCATCTCGGTCAGGCTTTGGCGTTCGGCTTAGAACCCCATCTCACCATGATGTCCGTAACCAACCCCGTATTTCTTCTGGGAGCCGGTCAACGTGCTAGTGGTCTTCTTGGTCGGAGCCTTGAGGTATTGGTTGTATGCCCCAAACCCATCAACAGCGACTTGAAGGACTGCACCAGCGGCAGACGGTCCAGAAACCGGAGCGTTAGCCATGTATTCGGACTGGTGTTGGGCATAGGCGGCTTCTTTCTGGTTCTGAAGACCCAGGACCTCTCGTTGGACGTTCGCGTCTGTCATACGGTCGAAGTTACCCATTGAGCGGTCGAAGTCTGCCATGAGGACATCATAGACCGACCCACCGGCACCAGACTCTAGGGCGGCAACCTCAGCGGATGCTTGTTCTTGAAGGGTCATCGTCTTGTTCTGCATCTTGTCCACCAAGGCCGCGTCCTGAGCCTCGATCTCTTGGGCCTGCAACTGGGCTATCTTGGAGTTGTAGTTCTTGGTGGACTGTTCCCTGTTGTATGCCTTCTGGGCGTTAATCGCATCGGTCTGTTGCTTCTGGGCTGAATAACTGACCGCTGACGTCGCAGCAGAGAGAGCCAGGGAGGCCGCGAACAGTGAAGAGGCTTCACACATGGGCGCGAACCTTTGCGTATTCATGGAATGGTAGGTTGCTCAGGCCCCATGACTGATGGGTTTGAACCTTTTGGAAGCCACACCATTCAAGCCACCGAATGCTGATAGTGTTTCGGGCATCAACACAGTTGGCCAGGACATTATGCTTGTCTTGGAACCGTTCGATCCAGCCCCGGCACTCACTCAGGAAATGACGTCGATGTTTGAGGATCTCAGGAGAGGCTAGTAGCCAGGGGATACCCAGAGAGCCATCAGGGACGGCACAGAGGCCAAAGATACCGATCACCTGACCTTCAGGGCTAACGATTGAGTATGCCTCTGAGGAGATCTCTAGGGACTCCTGGATAACCTTCAATGGATCTTTGCCTGTTGAGGTGATGACTTCTTGTTTGTCTGCTTCCCGGAGATTGGGAGCGAGTTGGAACGCATCTTCAGGGAGTGCGATGCGGATATGTAGGTTGTTGTTCAAGTTCTTTCATTCAATTGTTTTCAGACAGTGATTGCTAGGTCGGGGATGAGAAGTGATTGATGTCTAAGTCATATTAGGTGTCTCACTTGTGGGATGTCCCACATTGTCAACAATATCAAACACTTAATTGAATTGACTCGTGATTTTGGATGGCTTTATGGTCCGGTCTTGGCGGGCTTAGCAAACCGATCACAGACAGTTTTTCATTCATGTCAGTTATCGACCGGGAGCCTTACGCATATGTCCAAGGTTTAAACCCAAAGGCGTAAGGGCATGGCTCTGTGACCATGTTGTTAACTCCCGGTCATATTCGCTCTTAACAAGGCGACAAACACAGAAAGTGAGGAAGACATGAGCCCAATTTCCATTCAGCTCTATTCGTTCGAATTGGCGATTACCCCCTTTAAGATGCTGTGGCTCAAGGTGGGCCGCTGGGAGTGCTGCTGGGCCAAAGGTATGGGCCTGGAAGTAAGCTGATAGTCAATTGGGGTGTTGCCTCTTGGGTATTCCTTGGGGGTAACACTGCTGGTTGGGATGAAGGCGGTGTTTCCTCGGTATTTCATTGTAGTTAGGAGACAAAGATGTCCGTTACCGTGTTGGCTATGCCGCCTTCAATGCCTCGTTCAATGACGCTCAGACAGTTGATGGAGAGGTCTATTGCCATGATATGGGCCGGAAAGGCTTCAGAGGTTACCGTTCAAAGCTATTGGCTAGAAATAATTGATGTGCTTGGCCCAGACTTTCCCGTCGCTGATATAGATACTGAAACCATTGACCGGTTAGTGGTCCATTGGCGCAAGAAAGGGAACTGCGGAGGTACCATTAACAAGAAGCAATGCGCACTGAATGTGGCGCTTAAGTTTGCTGAGGCGCGAGGATACATCGAAAAGCTGCCAAAGTTCACCCATTTCAAGCCCAATCAGGAACGTCTTCGCTGGCTGACCGACGAAGAGGAAAAATGGCTGTTAACCTACTTCCTCGATATGGGCTGGGAAGAGATGCACGATTTCGTAATCCTTGCCCTTGATACCGGTATGCGACGAAGTGAACTCCTTAGATTGAAATGGAACCATTATGATGAACACGGTTTTCTCCACCTATGGAGAACAAAGAACTCGATCTCAAGGTCACTTCCAACAACTGACCGCGCCAAAGAGGCTTTGCTCCGTAGGAAGTTAGATCGGGCTAGAGATGGGAAGATCTTCGGTATGCTCAAGACGGCTGTTCGATACAAATGGGATGAAGGCCGAAAAGCTCTTAGGCTGTCTGGAGACAAGGAGTTTGTGCTTCACGCCTGCCGCCATACATTTGCTACAAGATTGGTCCGGGAGAATGTTCACATCAAGGTAATTCAGGAACTAATGGGTCATAAAACTCTGGAGCAGACCGCCAAGTACGCAAAGATCCACGGAAGTTTGTATCTTGATGCAATCAACCGACTGAACCGGAGGAATAACCTCAAGAAGGGCTAGCGCCGGTGGGGCCTCTCATGTTGTTTGTGGGAGGCCGTCATCTCTCTATGTCCTGCTTAGTCCAAGATACTGAGCAAGCCTTTGTGAGCCAACGCATCAGATCTTTCATTGCCGGGGTTGCCCGAGTGGCCTTTCACCCATTTCCAGTCTACCTGATGGATTTGGACTAGTTCATCTAGTCTCATCCATAGGTCCTGGTTCTTCACAGGTTTCTTGTTCGACCCACGCCAGCCGTTTTCCTTCCATTTGATGATATGCTTGGTGATGCCATTTCTTAGGTAGGCGCTGTCGGTAACGATGGTACGGGGATGGTTGCCTTGCTTCAGTGACTCCAAGGCCTTGATAGCAGCGGTCATCTCCATTCGGTTATTCGTGGTATCTGGATCTCCACCATGCATCACTTTGGTATTGCTGCCTCTGGTGAGGAATACACCCCAACCACCGGGGCCGGGATTACCTCTACAGGCGCCATCAATGTAGATGACTGTTGGGATTTCGTGTGTGTTGGACATATGCGTCCTTTCATAGGTTTGGGACATGTAGGACCGTGGCTTCTAGGTGAAGCGAAATCGGCCGGCTGTCGGGTTGTGATAGTTGAGTGTCAGTCCCGCTGGTTAAGGAAGCGGATTAGCTGCCTCATTATGAGGAGAGGAGGGTGGGGACTGGAAGGTCTAGACTGATAGGTAAAGTGACTTAACAGCTATCTATACGGTGTGATCAAAGGTTCCCTCTGTAGGATGGATTGATAGGCAAGGGACATCTCCCTTCTAAGGTCCTCTTCATAGCGGTCCTGGACGATGAAGCTGTCATGAATGCCCAGAATGGGAAGTCCTCTTCGGGTGAAGGCTGACATGATCTTCTGAGCCATGACGCTATCGAGGTGCTGAAGCCTTAACCATTGCTCGGAATAGAACAGGTTTCTTATCGGCTCATGGAAGTCCTCATAGTCGGACAAGAGCTGTTTGGGGTTGTATTGCCCCTTCAGTACCCCGTCGAACTCCTCAGTGAACATCTTGTCTATGGACTTGATGCAGGCTGATCTGTCGGTGGTATTCAAGACCCTCATGCACAGACCCTTGATGACCTCACGAGGGTAATCACCATTGGCTTGGTGACAGTCCTCAGGGGCATCCAATCCTTGAAGGTGATAAAGCATGCGAGGGTGGAGGCTCTTGAAGTCCAGCTCAACGGTAGGCAGGCCGTCGATCAGAAGAGTCTCACGTTCTTCCTTCATGAGGCCCTGAGCATCACAGTGGAACCTGCCGGTCTGCTGGAAGTTCCCATGAAAGACCCTGTGGTATTGGATCTGTTCTGTCGGGACCGTGTGATAGCAGGCGGAGAAGTGAGCATGCCTGATACGGTTCAGTCCATCCCATTCGTACCGGCGTTGAAGGCATGGCCTGTAAGTGAAGACATGCTGGCTATTGATCCGGTTAAGTGACTTTACTGCCTGTCGTTTCAGTCTGACTGTTGGGTGTGACCGATCTTGATAAGGAATGTACAGCTGTATCTCTGGACCGGTACCTCTGTTCCTCGCTTCCGCCTTGGTTTCTTTCAAGCGGATCAACTCGGTATTGTGCGTGAAACGCCCGCAAGTGAATAGGTTGCCGTTCCGGTTCAGCCAGTCCCGAGATCTATCTGTAAGTCCGAAACTGCTGGATATCCCATGGGCATGGAGAGCTGATCTGGTGCCGATGTTCTGTTGTATGAACCTCAGGTCTTCCAATCGGTCTAGCACCTTCATTAAAACCGGATGTCCGATATCGTTGGAGCGGTATTCTGAGGCCATCTTGCATGAGGCTTTGTGCCTGCTGATCAGTGCCAAGGTTTCTTTGCCTGATCGTTGTTCATGGACGTGGATACAGAAGCAGTTGTAGAGGACTAGCTGGACTGCATGTTCGTATTTCTGGCGGTAACGCTTTGGTGGTCCATCAGGGAAGGTTAGGAAATGTATCTCATTCGTGACGGACGGCTCATTCCATCCGAGGTGTTTGACTGCTTGGAATGTGTGAAGGTCGCGGCCCAGACCGGTGCTGACCTGATAGTTATACTCAGCTTTGGGCGGTATGAGGCGGTCGGAAAGTGACGGGCAGTATGGGGAGGTTTGTTGACTGGGATTAGTGGATGACTGGACGGCCATCTGATTGGTTTGTCGTAAGGGGCATAGGTTTCCTTCAAGTTTATTAAATCATGGATTCAGGCATGAGCACCTGAAAATTCTGTGAGGTTACCTCTATGGGGTGTGTTTTATTCCCCTATGGTGGGCCTTTTATTATTGAGGCGAAGAACCTAATGATACGCGAAATCAAGCGAATGAAGATGGAGTCGAAGATTGGCAAAACAGCAGTGTGGTCTGTGTGGCAAGAAAGGCGTCAAGCTGGTTGAATCGCACGTGATTCCAAGAGCTTTCTATAGGGATATTACCAACCCTGATCGGCCATTCAAACTTTTGTCGGATGATGCAAATGTGTTCCCTAAGACCTCACGGACTGGGGTGTATGATCGGATTGTTTGCATAGATTGCGAAAGGCTCTTCGGCCCTTGGGATGACTATGTATCTGGTTTGCTTTTCAGGAACATCCCTGACGGAAAGACGGGGACTAATACCGATCAGTTGACACTATATTATTCAAACTTTGACCGGCACAAGCTGAGGATGTTCTTCCTATCATTGCTTTGGAGGGCGCACGCTAGTGATCAAGATTTCTTTTCTGCTGTGGATGTCGGTCCGCACAGTGCATCAATAGCAGAGGCGCTTCTCACAAATGACCCTAACAAGGCAAAAGAGGTCGATGTTCTGCTCACAATCTTCGCAACAGAGATGACCTCGGGATTTCTATGTCCAATTCGCGAACGGAATGACTACTTTAACTGTTACCGCTTTTGCTTCCCTGGTTTCAGTTGCCTCATTAAGGTCGATCAGCGGCCTTTTACAGGCTCGTGGAAACATTTTGGTATCAACAACTCGGATAAAATCTATTTGCTTGTTAGGAGCTTTCAAGACAGCCCGGAGTTCGCCGCCTTACGTGAAGCAGCATTAACTGTTTTGAGAAGGGGGAAAGATCCTTGGGGGCGCGAATTAGAGTGGACCAAGTAAGGTTCGATGTAACAATAGAGTGTACCCTTTGGTTGCGTCATCATGTTACGTCAGATATGTAACAATAGAATTGACATTGGTTATATGTTACGCCACAGTCAAAGACTCTAAAGTCTAATGTTACTTCTTGTCACTGAATGGAGTTTGACCGAATGGGGGAGCATGTCGCCTACTTGAGGGTGTCTACCACTGATCAGAACACAGAACGCCAACTGTCCGATACGGGCTTCAAGTTTACCAAGATCTTTGAAGACAAATGCAGTGGGGCAACTGCAAGCCGTCCAGCCCTTGAAGCTCTTATCGAGTATGTTAGGGAAGGGGATACGGTCCATGTTCACAGTATCGACCGCCTTGCGCGAAACCTGAATGACCTTCTCCAATTGTTGGAACAGCTCACAGGAAACGGCGTATCAGTCACATTCCATAAAGAGAAGCTGACCTTCAACGGTGAAAACAATCCATTCCAGACGCTTCAGCTACAGGTTATCGGTGCTGTGGCCCAGTTTGAAAGATCCATGATCAAGGAGCGCCAACGTGAAGGCATAGCCAAAGCGAAGGAAGCCGGGAAGTACAAAGGTCGGAAAAGATCCATCAAACGGGATCAGGTCATCGCCATGAAGGCAGAAGGGCTTGGGCCAACCGCAATTGCAAACGAGCTAGGGGTAAGCCGTATGTCCATCCATCGCATTCTCAACAGTGGGTGAGGGCTGATTGACAGTAAAGTAGCTTTACAGGTCGGTTGCCTTGTCTCTATGGGGCGTCTTTTATTCAGTCTCCTGAAAAACACAGATGCAGACGGGAGGGGGGGCAACTATCAAGACTGGGACGGGTCGGTCCCGCCCCCTACCGGGGGAACCTCCGGGTCTCGCCCTAACGATAACCCTCTCACATTTTTGCCGGTAAACAGCCGGGTTTTTCGAATGGGTTTGGCTTCAGTGTCGGGTCGCCAAGAAAGTTCTGATCCCTTCAACCTCAATGGTCTTCAATGCTTCGTCCAAAGCGGCTTGGTCGGATGGGAATAGGTCATCCCACACAGTAGAAGCATTTTCCTCGTCAACAACTTCCAAAGACCATTCGTTATCTGTTTCCATACGGTAGATATCGATTCTGACATATGTGCCATCATCCTCAATTGTACGGGACAGAGGGGATTGTACGAGTTCAGGGTCGGTCATGATTTCCATCCAAAAGAAGGTATTCAAGTGCTGCTTAACCCTAGTCTACCAGAGTTAAAGGGTATGAAAAGCCTATAACATTTGGGATATGTAACTCCTCAGCATAACTCTCTTGTCGATGGCAATTTTAGGGGGGTATCTAATCTGGATTATTCAACCTAAGTGTTTCTGTGGAGGGGCTGTTTTGAAGTTTTCGACTTTAATGGTGATTGTTACCAGCATTGTTGTTTCTAACTCTGCTACTGCGGGACCAAAAACAGTGGAAACCAAAGTGGGGACGATTGCTGTTGAGAATGATAGTGCAACCATGTTCGCCGAGAAAGACTGGTTTGTGACAGTGAGTACTGGTCCGGTTGGAAAGACCGGTATTCCTGCAAGGATCAGACTTGGAGATGTGATATCGGTTAAGGACCGGTCTCTGACTGCGAATCATATTATTGCAACAAGGTACCTTGAGACCCTGACGTGGAAGGGTGAGGTTCTTGCTAGGGCGGGTGATACCTCCTGTATTGTGGTAGAGAAACTTACTGACATTCCATCTGATGATGCTCGTGACAGGCTTTGGATTCATGTGAAGCAATGCAAGGTCGTTTCAGATTGATATCTGGATGCCGGAAGAGAAGAGACTTGAAGGATGACGATAACGCCGAACGAAGTGCCAAGACGCAGTAGTTTGAACGTCTTAGTTCTAGTTGCTGTAGCATTTGTATTATGCCTAATACTTGGTTACGCATTTGCGTTGATCTTTGGAGAGCGCGCGTGGGTATTTGATGATATCGGAAAGGCGGGGCTGTTTGGTGACAGCTTTGGGATACTCAATTCTCTATTCTCAGGACTCGCTTTTGTCGGAATCGTTTATACGATATTGTTGCAAAAACAGGAGCTTGGATATCAAAGAGAAGAACTTGCACTAACTCGAAAGGAGTTAATGCTGTCTCGCGAGGAAATGGCCCGTCAAGTTGAAGCCTCTCAACAGCAGAACTTCGAAGCCACTTTCTTTCAGATGTTACGTTTCCACAGCGATACCATCGATTCGATGCAAGCGACATACAAACATTCGAAGTATTTGGGCCGAGAGTGTATCAAGGTTTACAGGCAATACTTTGATGATGTTATGCATGAAAAAATTCCCGCCAACGCGCCCAGTGATATCGAAGTGGAGGAACTTGCTAGGTTCAATCAGTTTTGGTCTTACGCAATGAATGACCTGCTTCCGTATTTTAAGCAGTTCCAGAAGATACTCTCTTTCATTGAGAACAGTGATGTTGCGGGCAAGCAACTCTACGCCGATTTGGTTAGTTCTAAGCTGTCTGCGCAAGAGGCGGGCCTGATCGAAGGTGTGTTGAGCTATAATAACTCATTTCCAGAATTGTCGAGTTTGGTGGAAAAGTATGAGGTTGTTCCGCTGGGTATCTCTTCAAAGCTGAAGTCAGAAGCTCCGACGAGTATTAGTGTTCGCAGGGTTGATGGGGTCTAGGCTAATACGATAGCGAATACAGCTTGGATTATGTAAGAGTTTATTGTACCGTATTGAACTTGGAAACAAACCGTGAACAGATTTGGCGTGCAGCCTTATTGTGTTACGTAAGTTTGTGAAAGGGGCGGCTCGACTGGATTGTTTCCTCGAGTGTCCGCCAAGACTGATTGGTCTCGATCTTTAGACCTATTTTTAGTGTTTCTTATGATTGTTACCTACCGTATATTGATTTTCACATAGTAATCTGACCTGTAATTCGCAGGGTGCGATCTTTCTTAAAGTAACGATTTTTGCTTGGAGTCATCATGAGAACCATAGAGATTTGTGCTGGAGCTGGCGGGCAAGCGATTGGGCTGCACATGGCCGGAGCAGAACATGTTGTGTTGGTAGAGAATGATCGTCATGCTTGTGAAACTCTTGAGAATAACAATCGTACCCATAAGCTGAACTGGGGTGAAGTTATCTGTGGGGATCTGGAAGAGTTTGTAGAGAAGCAGGCTGAGAGCTATCGTGGTCAGATAGACTTGGTTGCTGGCGGTGTTCCTTGTCCACCTTTCAGTAAGGCTGGGAAGCAACTGGGCGGAGATGACGAGCGAGATTTGTTCCCTGCGGCGTTGAAGCTGGTGGAGATCGTTCGTCCAACTGCTGTTATGCTTGAGAATGTACCTGGGTTATTGGAGCCTAAGTTCGCAGCCTATAGAAAAGAGCTTAAAGCAAGGCTACTGTCCCTTGGGTATGAGTCTGAGTGGGCGGAATTACAAGCTAGTGACTTCGGTGTATCTCAATTGCGTCCTCGTGCTGTATTAGTTGCTTTACCTAAGCAATACTTCCCGTTGTTCGAGTGGCCTGAACATTCTAAGGAAAAACCAAAATCAGTTGGAGAAACCTTGTTAGATTTGATGGAGTCTAAGGGGTGGGAAGGCGCCGCAAATTGGGCGAGCCTAGCAAATGATGTTGCTCCAACTATCGTCGGTGGCTCTAAGAAGCATGGCGGTCCTGATTTGGGACCAACAAGAGCAAAGCGGAAGTGGCACTCAATGCACGTTAACGGTCATCGTATTGGTAAGAACGATGAGGTTCCTGATAAATCCTTCCGTGGCGTACTGTCGAAAGATGGGACTATCAGGGAGGGACATGAAAATATGCCTCTCCTCACACTTAGAATGGTGGCCAGACTGCAAGGTTTCCCAGACTATTGGGAGTTCGCTGGTTCTAAGACCCATGCTTATCGACAGATTGGTAACGCTTTTCCGCCTCCCGTTGCGGAAGCTGTAGGAAGACAAATAAAGTCGGTCCTTTCGAAGATTAATGTTGATACCGATTACTTTGTTGAGGCTGCCGAATAATATGTCCTCCGCTGCGTTTTCTGCTGGTCGCCTCAATCTGCATAAGAAGCTGATTCAGGATGAAACACTTGCTTACTCACCTGTTCCTGAGAAGAACCACAAAAAACTTGGCGGTATTACAGAGATTGCCAGTTTTGGAGATGTTGGCCAAAAGCTTAGTGCCGAAGTATCGAACAGGCTTGCGGAGGTCATAGCCGATAAAGTGGATCTCCCACTAGTGAGGCGAAGTAAGAAAAAGGACGGACAAACGCTTGGCAACGAGTTTGAAGACGCATGTGCTGATTTTGTGCGAGAAACCTTTCTTGAACTCAGCCACTTGCGACCGGGGAAGTGGATTGTTGAAAAAGTCTCTAGCCGCAAGGAAAGCTTGATTGGTAGGTACGCACAATACTCGCATTTGTCCGAATTGAATGGTCTGATGGATAAGTACACAGAATTGCGGTCGTTCCTAGGTGAGGGCTATGCGATTGCACCAGATGTAATCATTGCTCGTTTGCCAGAAGAAGACGCAGAGATAAATCTGAGGACTGAACTCGTTGATGGCTCATCTGCTAAGCAAGCTGTCCTAAGGAAAGAGAACCAATATTCTGAGACTGAGACCAGTATTTTACATGCCAGTATATCTTGTAAGTATACCATGAGGTCTGATCGTGCTCAGAATACGAGAACTGAAGCGTTGAATCTCATTAGAGCCAGAAAAGGGAGGACTCCCCATATTGTTGCTGTGACTGCGGAACCCATCCCAAACAGGATTGTCTCTCTCGCACTTGGTACTGGGGATTTGGATTGCACTTATCACTTTGCTCTATATGAACTGCGGGAGACCCTTCTGCAATTGGGTAAAGAGGAATCCTTGGATACTCTGGATATGATGATAGAGGGGAAGAGACTGAAGGATATCTCGGATCTACCCTTGGACTTGGCTGTATAGTTAAGAATGCAAGTAACATTCGAACAATGTCAAAGAGAGCTTCTAGATAGAGGTGGAGCGAAGGCGAGGAGCGTATACAGTTCCTGGACCCAGAGGAGGGGCTATCAAGATGTTGTGACGTTTGTGACAGGGTTCAGGCATGAATATCTCTTCGCTATTACACCACATGATATTCAAAAGGTGATAAATGATAGCGAACATGCTTTAGGGGATGTAAAATCCAAAGAGCAATTGGCTGAAATAGAGAATTACACCTGCCCATTCGCCCTTCAGCACATATTTCATGACTATCTTGAGAAGAATCAGAAGATCCCAACGTGGCAGGATTTCTGGCTATGGATGACGGAAGATGCAAGGTCGCTTTGGTTAACACCATTAGCACCTACTCTGCATAAGTTATTTAGGCAGTATGGCTGCTGGGACAGGATCAAAAGGGCTGTTCGGTGGAGGCTGGGAAAGTTCTACTATTCAGCCATTCGTGAGGTTGATCTGATTGCACATCTTCACTCAAATGATGTTCCGGTTAAGTATCATTTGCTTGCAGACGTTTTGTTCCGAACAGACTTTTGGTTGGATGACGTAATTATCAGCCTCTATTTCAAGAACCGGAAGTATCGTGATGGACAAACCGGTCGTAAGCCAAAAACGTTTGACTTGTTTGAAGATGCTGAACCTCCATTTGAACTTCGGGAATATGGAGTTGATAGACAAGGATTTGGTGAGTTCTGGTTGGTTAAAGATGAGTCTAAACGAGAGCTTGTTGCGGAGTTATCGAAGCTTTTGGTGCGCTGAGGAATAGTATGGCTGAAGAGCTGGGAGGTATTCTGATTGATACCTTGAAACTGTTACAGTGAACCGCTACAGTGGCAACGGAAGCAATGGGCTGAATGCGGCAGAAACACTGGGTTTCTCAGTTTTGTGAGAGCTTCCCGGTCTCTCCGCCAGATTTCGAAAAGGCCAGCGCTTAGAGCGCTGGCCTTTTTCATTTCCAGGGTTAGCTTTACTTCAAATCAAACCGGTCCAGCTCCATTACCTTGCTCCAGGCTTTCACAAAATCTCGTGTAAAGCGGGGCAGGGCGTCTTTGGTGCCATAGACCTCCGAGAGGGCGCGCAGTTGGCTGTTGGAGCCGAAGATCAGATCGGCGCGGGTGCCGGTCCATTTCAGCACCCCGGTTTTCCGGTCGCGGCCTTCAAAGACACTGTCATCGTCGGAAATGGCGCTCCAACCGGTGCCCAGATCGAGGATGTTGACGAAGAAGTCGTTGCTGAGCACGCCTTTGCGGTCGGTGAAGACGCCATGGCTGGACCCATCGGCATTGGTGCCCAGAACCCTCATGCCGCCGATCAGCACGGTCATTTCCGGCGCGGTCAGGGACAGTAATTGCGCCCGGTCGACCAGCATCTCTTCGGCTGATACCGTGAATTTGGCTTTTTGATAGTTGCGGAAACCATCGGCCAGCGGTTCCAGCACGGCAAAAGAGTCGATATCGGTCTGATCCTGGCTGGCATCTGTCCGGCCGGGGGTGAAGGGAACGGCAATATCCTGTCCCGCCTCTTTGGCCGCTTTTTCGACGGCGGCCGCGCCGCCGAGCACAATGAGGTCGGCCAGCGAGATGCGTTTGCCACCGGTCTGGCTGTTATTGAAACCCTGCTGGATATCCTCCAGGATGTTAAGCACATGGGCCAGCTGTTCGGGCTGGTTCACCGCCCAATCCCTTTGCGGAGCCAGACGGATGCGTGCGCCATTGGCACCGCCGCGCATATCCGATCCCCGGAAGGTCGAGGCCGATGCCCAGGCGGTTGAAACAAGGTCTGAAACCGTCAAGCCAGAGCCGAGGATCTGTTCCTTCAGCTTAATGATATCCGCCTCATCGACCAATTCATGGTCAACCGCCGGGATCGGATCCTGCCAGATCAGGTCTTCCGCTGGCACTTCCTTGCCCAGATAACGGGCTTTCGGGCCCATGTCACGGTGGGTCAGTTTGAACCAGGCGCGGGCAAAGGCATCGGCAAACTCATCCGGATTGGCCTGGAACCGACGCGCGATTTTCTCATAAGCCGGATCGTAACGCAGCGCCATATCGGCGGTGGTCATCATGATTTTGACCCGTTTGCCGGACTCGTCGACATCGGGGGCGTGATCCGCCTCGGCCAGGTCTTTGGGCTGCCATTGATGCGCGCCCGCCGGGCTTTTGGTCAATTCCCATTCATATTTAAACAACACGTCGAAATAGGACATGTCCCATTGGGTTGGGGTCGGTGTCCAGGCGCCTTCGATGCCGCTGGTGATGGTATCAACACCCTTGCCGCTTTTGTGGCTGGAAAGCCAGCCCTGGCCCATGGCCTCGATCGGGGCGGCTTCCGGTTCCGGGCCGACCTGGGCTGCGTCGCCTGCGCCATGGGCCTTCCCGAAAGTATGGCCGCCGGCCACCAGGGCTACGGTTTCTTCATCATTCATGGCCATGCGGGCGAAGGTTTCGCGGATATCGCGGCCGGAGGCCACCGGGTCCGGATTGCCATTGGGGCCTTCCGGATTCACATAGATCAGGCCCATTTGGACTGCGGCCAGCGGATTTTCCAGGTCGCGATCACCGGAATAGCGTTTGTCATCGAGCCATTCGGTTTCGGTGCCCCAATAGATATCCTCTTCCGGCTCCCAAATGTCGGCGCGTCCACCGGCAAAACCAAAGGTTTTGAAACCCATGGATTCCAAGGCCACATTGCCTGCCAGGATCATCAGATCCGCCCAGGAGATTTTCTGGCCGTATTTTTGTTTGATGGGCCAGAGCAGCATGCGCGCCTTGTCCAGATTACCATTGTCGGGCCAGCTGTTCAGCGGGGCAAAACGCTGGTTGCCGGTCCCGCCACCACCGCGGCCATCACCCGTGCGGTATGTCCCGGCACTATGCCAGGCCATGCGGATGAACAGCGGGCCGTAATGGCCGTAATCGGCCGGCCACCATTCCTGGCTATCGGTCATCAGATGGGTCAGGTCGGCTTTTACCGCATCCAGATCCAGGCTTTTGAAGGCTTCTGCATAGTTGAAATCGTTTTCCAGCGGATCGGACAGGTTGGAATGCTGGTGCAGGATATGCAGTTTCAGTTGATTGGGCCACCAGTCGCGGTTGCGGGTGCCACCGCCCGCTTTGGGGGTGTTGGCATCATGCATGACGGGGCATTTACCTTCGGCCATGGATCTTCTCCTTGTTTGGTTCCGGTTAAGTTTGTCTTGAACTACGATCAGCTTACGTGATCGGTTTTAATGAGTGAAATTGATTTATGTCCTTTTTGTTATCGAAAAATGCGAATAATTGTCGATGGCATTAATGGCGGCGCTGTTCTATTATCAGCGGGGGCAAGTCATTGTTTTTAAGGGGGGGAATGAAAGAGTGGTGATGTTTGGCGATATGCCGGATGAGAGCCCCTATGCCGGTTTTTGGCGGCGCTGGCTGGCTTTCATGCTGGATTTGGTCCTGTTCGGGGTCGTGACTTTCGGGTTGGGAATGGCCGATGATGCGCTGTTTTCCGGTGAGTTTGGCTTTGCCAGCCCGGTGATCCTGGAAACCGAGATATTTAGAGAGGTGACGGAACGGGATCCGGAAACCGGTGCCGATATCGATGTCACGGTCTCGCGGGAGGTCCGGCAATATGGCTGGGGGGATACGGCGGTCTGGCGGGTGATAGAGCGCCGGTGGCAGAACAGGGATGAGAGGGGTTTCCTCAGCACGGAAACGGATACGGCGCGTGAGATGCTTTCCGCTAGCGGCCGGACAGAGGGCCGGTTCGATTCTGCCGGTGACCTGATTCTGCTGGCGCTGTTTGTTTTTTATTGGCTGGGGGCGGAATTGTCGCCTTTACGGGCGACACCGGGCAAGGCGCTGTTGGGCCTGACATTGACCGATAAAAATGGTGAAAAGCCATCATTGGTGCAGACGGTGATCCGCAATCTCATCAAATGGATAAGTTTGCCATTCTGGTTGCCCTTCATTGTGATCGGATTGACCCGACACAAACAGGGGCTTCATGATATGGCGGCGGGCACTTATGTGGTGAAACGGCGGGCGCTGGCGGGGTGATTGGGCAAGCCTGCCTCGTCTCAGCCGGATTTTTTGAGTTTTTTGGCCTTGCGCAACAGCATATTGCGTTTGGTTGCCGAGAGATAATCGAAATAGAGAATGCCGTCGAGATAGTCTATTTCATGCTGCAGGATCGTTGCCAGCCAGCCGTCTGCAGAGATTGAATGACTTTCTCCGTTGATATCCTGAAAAGTGACTGTGACAGAACGGGGACGGGTAATCTCCGCCGAAAGGCCGGGGAAGGACAGAGATGCTTCGGTGAAGGTCTGGGTTTCAGCCGATTTTTCAGTTACCGCCGGATTGACTAGGATCATTGGCGCTTTTGTACCACCTTCCTGCAAATCAACCACGATGATCCTCTGCAGCAAACCCAGCATATTGGCCCCGAGGCCCAGCCCCTGTTCCCGATACAGGGCCTCGAGCATGGCTTGAGCGGTTTTTCCCAATTCTTCATCAAAAAGTGTGACCGTTTCGGCCTTCTTTCTGAAAATCGGGTCCGGGCCAAGAACAAGTTCCAGGGGCATATCGCTGGGTATCCTTCCAATCAAATCGAATGGGAAAGAACTAACCGGCGTGGAGGGGAATAGACAATCCCGGAATCGAAAGGCCGGCTGAGTTATTTGCCTAGTGGCGCATGTCCCAAGGGCACCGCATAGCGTTTGCACCAGATCCAGACCTCGTCATAGGCGCTGACATCAAGGTCCGCCGGGATTGGGTAAACCTGCCGACCGCTGTTGGCCTTGAGATGGGACAGTTGAACCCGCTCGCCATTGTCGGTCCGGCCGATAACAACCTTGGGATCAGGCGCGCCATCGTGGAAAAAATCATCCTGCAAAATGACGGAAAAACCATTTGCGCCTTTTTCAAGGGTGACGCCGCCGCGGGTTTCATGGCTGGATTTTCCGCTGAATTGGCCCTGACCAAGAATCTCGTCGGCCAAACCGACAACGGGCGCGAACGTAAGCAAAAGCGCACCGGCTATGAAAAGGGGCTTCAACAGCGTCATGATCTTGTTTCCCGGTCGATTATCAGTTTCATTGACCGAAAGATGGAATGGAAAGCCCGCGGCTGCATTACACGCTTTTTCACAGCTCTGTGAAAGGCGGCAATTCAACTCTCTCAAATCAGATCAGTTCAGAAAGTCATCGGCGCGTGGATGACGCTGGGGGTCGGCGCTGGCGGTGCAGAAGAGGCCGGAATCCGTATCAAAGCAACCATATTGCCGGACCGCATGGGATTTGATGGTGAACATCTTCCATTTGTTATTGATTCGCAGGCAAAGGGATGTGTCGGTGGTGAAAATTTTCCACTCCACCGATGGCGAGGGAAAATTCTTGGTATACCAGCGCCAGTTCATATCGGGCTTTTCGGCCGAGGTGCAAACCGCCTGGGCGTCGGATTTATCAATCGGGGTCCGCACGGCCTGGCGGATTTCTTTTTGGAACATAATGGCCATGCCCAGCAGGAAAAGTGCCGCGCTCAATATTGTGAATGCGATGAGATAATTCCGTTTCATACAACTAAAGGTCCCAAGCCTACGAATACTATATTGCAGCCATGTTCGCCGGACAGGCATGCTGTTCGTGCCAACGTGCTTATCCTGCCTGACAGTTCTTTATAGGACGTTAACAAAGACGCAGGAATATCCAAGCGCAAGTTGCCTTGGGAATGTTAATCCCTGATGACGGTTTTGTTGGCAAATGGCGGTAATTGTTACCAACTTTCCCCTAAAGTCCGATCAGAATATCGATAAGCCTGTCTTCGTGGTGAAGAGTTCAAGCGCTTTCGTACCGACCAGGGAATTGCCGTTTGCATCCAGCTCCGGCGACCAGACGGAAACGGCGAACTGGCCGGGCAGAACGGCGATAATACCGCCGCCAACACCGCTTTTGGCGGGCAGGCCGACCCGATAGGCGAAATTGCCAACCGCATCATAAAGTCCGCAGGTGAGCATCAGTGCATTCAGTCGTTTGGCATCTCGGCGGTCCAGAATCTGTTGGCCGTTGATCGGGGAATAGCCGCCCTGGGCCAGGGGGGTGGCGGCCCGCGCCAGGTCGCGGCAGGAAATGGTGATGGCACATTGCCGGAAATAGACGTCCAGCAGGGTGGGGATATCGCTCTCGATATTGCCAAAGCTTTTCATCAGATTGGCAAGAGCGGCATTGCGGTAGCCATGCTCTTTTTCAGACAGCGCCACTTCCTCATCCACCCGGTTGTCCTGATTCCCGGTCAGCATACGAATAAAGTCGGCAATGCGGCGCTGAGCGCCCGCACTTCGGCTGGTGACCACGTCTGTTACCACGATGGCGCCGGCATTGATGAAGGGGTTTCTGGGAATGCCGGCCTCATGCTCCAACTGCACCAGAGAATTGAAGGCCGTGCCGGAAGGTTCGCGCCCGACACGCAGCCACAGATCATCGCCCATAATATCGAGCGCCAGCATTAGCGAAAACAGCTTGGAAACGCTCTGGATGGAAAAAGGGCTATCGGCATCACCAATAGTGAATTCATCGCCATCGACCGTGCGCACCGCCATGCCGAATTGGCGGCCGGGCACGCGGGCGAGGGCTGGAATATAGTCCGCGACCCTGCCCATGCCGAAATAGGGCTGGATTTCCTGTTCGATCTCTTGAAGAACTGCCTGGTAATCTGGCTGCATATCCCGCACCGATCTTGCTTTTTTTCGCAACATGCCTAGGGTTGCTGTCCAATGCAAGGGCGGGTTAGGTTGATTTGACAAAGAAACAGAGAATACTGGTGAGTGCCTGTCTGCTGGGCCAAGAGGTCCGCTCTGACGGCGGCCATGCTTTGAATAATCACCGCATGCTGGCACATTGGCAGTCCGAGGGTCGGATTGTGCCGTTCTGCCCGGAATGTGCGGCAGGCCTTCCAACACCCAGAGAGCCCGCAGAAATCCTAAATGGACGGGTTATGACGCCGTCCGGTGAGGACTTTACGGATGACTTTAGCCGTGGTGCTGAACTGGCCCTGAAACTGTGCCTGAACCAGGGGATAAAATTGGCGGTGTTAAAGGAGAATAGCCCGTCTTGCGGGTCAACCTTCATTTATGACGGCCAATTTACAGGCACAAAAATTTCGGGCCAGGGCATGGCGGCGCGGACGCTGAGAAAGAACGGAATCCGGGTTTTTAGTGAAGATCAGCTTGAAAAAGCCGCCCATTGGCTGGAATCAATAAGCTGACCCCTCAATCAAGACCCGCTGTTCGTCAAAAATCTCATAGAGAAAGTCCATAGCGGACCGAATGCGTGGCACATTTTTTATATCCGGATGCATCAAAGCCCAGATTTCCATATCTGGGATCGGGTCGATTCCGGGCATGCGCGTTACCCCTTCCGTTTGATCGCCCAGAAAACAGGGCAGCAAGCCGATTCCCAACCCGTCACGGATATGATCGCGCGCAATAATCAGAGAATTTGCCGTCAGCACGGTCCGGGCTGACAAAATAGGCTGGCGGGCGGGTTCATGGGTCAGGGCAATCCATCGATCCAGCTTTGGCCGGTCGGCGAGATAGCCTTCGGCCGCATAACAGGCCAGGGGGCTGTCGGCCAGTTTGCGACCAAGGGCACTGTCGGGTGGGGTTTTTGTGATCCGCACCACAATGTCCGCTTCGCGCTGGGCCAGATTGCTGAGATAATCGGTTGTGATCAGCTCGATCTCGATCATAGGGTGGCGTGCCTGAAAGCGGCCGAGGAAAGGCTGCACAATCGCAAGATACAGGCTGTCGAGCATGGAAAGGCGCACCAGTCCCGCCAGGCGGCTATCGCGGGCAAAAGCCATACGATCAATTCTGGCCATGCCGGCCTCAACCTCTTGGGCCGTTTCCAGGATATTCTGTCCAGCTTCGGTCAGGATATGCCGGGTACTGGTACGATCGAACAGGGTGGTGCCCAGTTTTTCTTCCAACTGATGCAGGCGCCTGGAGACGGTGGCATGGGTCAGTGAAAGTTGTTTGGCGGCCCCCCTGACCGTACCGGTCCGGCTGACGGCCAGGAACAGGCGGATATCATCCCAATCAAACATGGATAATTATTGCACCGCTATGTTTCAATAATGGTGAATTTTAGATCCAAAGGCTTTGTGCGATCAAGAGGTCATCAACCATTATCGAAGGAATTGTTCCTATGAAGTATGACGTTAGCCTGATTGACGCGCAGATCGAGCATGCCATGAAGGGCAAGATGCGGTTGGGAATCTGCATGGACGGCCGGGAAGCGGCTCAGGTCTCCTATGACTGGAATGATGAGCATTTCACTGCCCGTTTCATCGGTCACGCTCCCAGTATGCCGGTACCGGCCCACCCCATCGCTTTTGTGGCTAAACCACTGGAGGCTATTCAGGCAATGAAAACGGAGCGGCATAAGCTGCCGACGGATGTTTTCTACGACCATCAGGTCTCTTTCAACCTGGCGGAATGAGGGAGGGGATGTGATGGAACAAAATAAGATGGCTGCCGCGGCAGCGGTTGCAATGATCTGCCTTCTTGGTGCGCCACAAACCGGGGGGGCGGCGAGCCATGCCTTATTGGCTTTGGTCTATGGTGAGGATGGCGGCAGTATCGCAGAGCAATTGGCCACTGCAGTGGTGGAAAATGACTGTGTCGTCAAGCGTATGGGGCCGGTTCTGGGAGAGGCGGGTGCGATCAATCTCGACCAACCGGAGCAGTTCATCTGGCTCACCTGTGATCAGGCGGTTGATCTGGAGGCGGCTGGTTTCGCGGGATTGGTGAATGGACCTGACCGGCGGCCTGTATTGCTCGTTGGGCGGCAAACGGATTTTCCGGAAGATGACAGTGCTTCTGATTATCGGAACCGAGCCTATATCCTGAAAGTCAGCCACTTTAATAACGACAAGCCGCCTCGGCGACGCAAGGACCTGGAACAGATCCGCAATTGGACGCTGGACCGGAAAGACCGTTATCGCCGGGAGAGTTTCATGCGGGTGCAGGCGGCATCAGGCATGGAAACACCGGATGAAGCGGTTCTTCTGTTTTATGATTCGCCCCTTCACGGCGAACGGTTCCGGGAAAACAATCCGGATATTCTGGAGGCGATCGAAGCATTTAATGACGCCCACCTGAATGACCATACCTATTATTTTGCTGGTGCGGCGCAGTAAACAGGTCAGTATCAGGGAAAGGCGGTTGGCGGAAACGCCCGCTGCCTGTTCCCTTTTCATCCCATTCCCCTTAATGTGCGTTCGGGAAAAATTGGTGGGAGGCCTGGATTTGGATTTGTTCTCTCTTAGGGGCCGTCAGGCCCTGGTCACGGGGGCGACGCAGGGGCTTGGCCTTGAAATGGCACGGGGCATGGCCAAGGCCGGTGCATGTGTCTGGATTAATGGCCGTGACGCACAAAAAGTGGGTGATGCGGTGCAGCTGCTGGTCAATCAGGGGTATCCGGCAAAACCGGCCTTGTTTGACGTTTCTGATCCGGAAGCGGTGGCGTGTTTTTTTGATCAGGCCGACGAGCTGGACATCCTGGTCAATAATGTCGGGGTTCGGGATCGCCGCGCGCTCGATGAATTTGATCTGGAAGATCTGCGCCGCCTGCTGGAGGTGGATCTGGTGGCACCGTTCGATCTTTGTCGTCGTGCCGCCTCCTTGATGAAAAAGAGGGGCAGGGGGCGGATCATCAACATCACCTCAATTGCGGGGCCGATGTCACGTGCGAAAGATGCCGCCTATACCACGGCCAAAGGCGGGTTATCCGCCATGACACGGGCATTGGCGGCGGAGCTGGGCCCCTGCGGGATCACGGTCAATGCCATTGCACCCGGCTATTTCGCGACCGAAACCAATGCGGCCATGGCCGAAGATGAGGCGCTGCTTGACTGGTTGAAAACACGGGTTTCGCTGGAGCGATGGGGCCGTCCGGAAGAGATAGCGGGTGCCGCTGTCTTTTTGACATCCGATGCCGCCAGCTATATCACCGGTGAGACTATCACGGTCGATGGCGGCATGTCGGCGCATTTTTAGGCTAATCTGATGGAGCGATAAGTAAAACTGTTCTGGCATGAAGAGTAGTCTGGATCGTTCCAATTTGCTGCCCGCTGGGGGTAGCTTATCTGAAACTATAACAATGAAACGGGTTCTTGAGAAATGGGTATTGTCACGGACGTGGTCCTGCCGCTGGTGCTGGCCTTCATGATGTTCACGTTGGGCCTGGGCCTGACCTTTCCAGATTTTGCCAGGCTGGCCACAAGGCCGAAGGATATGCTGGTCGGGCTGTTGTTTCAGATCGTTCTGTTGCCGGCGGTGGGCTTTGCCTTGGTCTCCCTCTGGCCGCTGGCCCCAGAGATTGCCATGGGGGTCATGCTGATTGCGGTGGCGCCGGGCGGGGTCACGTCAAATTATCTGACCGCATTGGCCCGGGGCGATGTTGCGCTGTCCGTCTCCCTGACGGCGGTGGCCAGCCTGCTTTGCATTGTGACCATTCCCCTGGTTCTGGCTTTTTCCCACGAATGGATTTTGGGTGAGGCCATGAGCGGGGAAGTGACCTTGGCCGGCACGGCGATTAAAATCTTTGCCATTGTCACCGCGCCGGTTCTGCTGGGCATGCTGGTACGCAGGCTGGCAGAGAGATTTGCTTTGAAGGCGGAGCCGATCGCACGCACCGTTTCCACCATTTTCTTTGTGCTGGTTCTGGCCGGAGCAGTGTTCCAGCAACGGGACAATGTGGTGGCCTATTTTGCCGAAGCGGGCGGGGTCACGCTGGCGTTGAACCTGACCATGATGCTGTTGGCTTTCCTCGGCGCTAAAATGCTGGGCAGCGGCATGGCGCAAAGGATTTCGATCTGTGTGGAATGCGGGCTCCAGAATGGCACCTTGGCCATCGCGGTCGGGGTTCTGCTATATGGTGGCGGGGCTTATGTGATCCCGGCGGCGATCTACAGCCTGATCATGTTTGCCTCCGCCATGATCTTCCTCGGCATTTCACGGAAGAAGCTGGCGCCGCAAGCCGTTTGACGGCTCGGGTAGAGAATGACAAAGGGTCAGGAACGTTGGTTCCTGACCCTTATTTTCTTAATCATGTCGCTTTAAGCGCGTGGGCGTTCGTTATCCGGGTCGAATAAAGGTTCCTGGGCGACCGCTGCCGGATAGCGTTTGCCGAGGATCTCAACTTCCAGCTTAGTGCCGGGTTTTGCAAGATCAGTGCGGATATAGGCCAGAGCGATGGATTTGCCGATCGTATGGCCATAACCGCCGGAGGTCACCAGACCGATATTGTCGTCACCATCAAACACTGAGGAACAGAAGGGGGCATCGGCACCGTCGGCTTCGACCAGCAGGGGAACGAACCGTTCCTTGACCCCTTCCCGCAGTTCTTTTTCCAGGGCGGCCTTGCCTTTGAATGCCGCCTTGTCCAGGTCCATGAACCGGTCCAGGCTGGATTTCAGCGGGGAATATTCATGGCCCAGGTCCGACTTCCAGCCGCGATAGCATTTCTCCAGGCGCAGGCTGTCCATGGCATACATGCCAAAATCAATCAGGCCATGCTCCTGGCCCGCGTCCCAGACCAAGTCATAGACCGCGCCCAGATATTCCATTGGCACATGCAATTCCCAACCAAGCTCACCCACATAGTTGACCCGCATGGCCAACACGGAAGAAAAGCCGATATCGATTGTCTGCGCGGACAGCCAGGGGAAATCCTTGTTTTCCAGCGAGGCAGAGGTGATCTTGCCCAGGATATCCCTTGATTCCGGCCCGGCCAGTACCAGGCAGCCATAGCGCGCGGTGACATTCTCGATTGTGACAGAGCCATCTTCCGGTTTGTGGAAATTGAGCCAGTCCTCGTCATGCCACAGCCCGGCAGCTGCAGAGATCAACAGGAAACTGTCATCCGGATTGCGCAGAATGGTGAATTCGCACATCACTCCGCCTGCTTCGCCCAGCATGTAGGAGAGGGATAAACGACCGGTTTTCGGCAGTTTGCCGCAGATCATGCGGTCGAGCCACGCTTCCGCTCCGTCGCCTTTGACGATGTAGCGGGAGAAACCGCCCAAATCCAGGATGCCGGCCTTTTCACGCACAGTTTTGCATTCCTGCGCGACCGCTTCGGTCCAATTGACGTCTGACCGGCGGAAAGACAGGTCCTGTTTGGCCTCTTGCCCTTCCGGCACAAACCAGGTCGCCCGTTCCCAGCCGCCCCTGGCGCCGAACATGGCGCCCTTGGCTTTCAGTTTTTCATAGACCGGTGTGGTCTTGGCCGGGCGGCCGGCCTCGCGTTCTTCATGCGGGTAACCGATGGCATATTCATGCTGGTAAAGTTCGACCGCTTTGTCGGTGACATATTTCTGGTTGGCGTAATCAGTGTACCGTCTGGGGTCCAGGCCCCACATGTCCCATTCCGGCTCGCCTTCGACGATATATTCGGCGATGGTCTTGCCAGCCCCGCCACCCTGACAAATTCCGAAGCTGAACGAGCAGCAATGGTAGAAATTTTTCAAACCATGGGCCGGGCCGATGTAAGGATAGCCGTCGGGGGAATAAGGGATCGGGCCGTTGATCACTTTCTGGATCCCGGCGCTTGCCAGGATCGGCACGCGGCCCATGGCCTGCTCGATATACCATTCCAGCCGTTCCAGATCATCAGACCAGAGCTGATAGGCGAAGTTTTCCGGAATGCCGTCCTGCCACATTGGCGTGGCTTTCCATTCATAGGGGCCCAGGATCAGGCCATCGCGTTCTTGACGCAGATAATAGCTGTCATCGGGGTCGCGCAGCAGCGGCAGTGGCGTGTCCCGGTTGGACAGTTCCGGCACACTTTCGGTCACCAGATACTGATGCGACATGGTGGCGATGGGCAGGAACTGGCCGACCATGGCTGCGACCTCCGCCCCCCGATAGCCTGCGGCATTCACCACGATCTCGCAGGTGATGTCTCCTTCGGGCGTGGACACCTTCCATTCGCCGTTTTGCAGCTTGGAAATGCCGGTGACAGGTGTGAAGCGGTGGATCACCGCGCCCAGATCACGGGCACCCTTGGCCAACGCCTGGGTCACCTGCGAGGGGTCGATATCGCCGTCATAGGGGTCCCAGAGGCCGCCTTCCATATTATGCAACTCGAGGAAGGGATAGCGGTCCTTCATTTCCGAGGGCGAAAGCATTTCATATTCCATGCCCTGCTTGCGGGCCATGGATGTTACATGATGAAACTCATCCATCCGGTCCTTGTTATTGGCAAGCCGGATGGAGCCGGTCACATGATAGTTGATCGGATAATCGACCTCTTCCGCCAGCGTTTCATAGAGCTTGGAGGAATAGCGCTGGTATTTCATGATATTCCAACTGCCGGCATAGGTCGGGATATTGCCCGCCGCGTGCCAGGTGGAACCGGATGTCAGCTCATCCATCTCCAGCAGGACCACATCGGTTTCCCCCATTTTTGCCAGATGATAGAGAGCGCTGCAGCCGACGATCCCGCCACCGATGATAACTACACGTGCATGTGATTGCATGGGTTCTTTATCCTTCTACTCTTCGCCTGTTCTTGTCCTGCTGCCGGTTCGTTCAGGCTGAACGCTCCCAGCGACCATTGCCCGCGGTCATGTCCGCGCGGTCGATCTTGATGTCAAACCTGGCCCGGATTTCCTCGTCCATCTTATCGGAAATATGCCGGGGATAGTGGGTGGAAAGCACCTCCCGGACCTTTTTATGGGCTTTTTCGACCGCATCGGTTTCACCCTGTTCAACCCATTCCTTCGGGCTGGTCCGGTCCCCGACCTGTGGATAGACATATTCCGTTTCCATCAGGCTCAGGGTCTGGTCATGGCCCAGGAAGTGGCCGGGGCCCTGCGTGCAGACCTGGCGGATGGCCTCGACCGAGAGCGAATCTTCGCTAATTTCGATTCCGCGAACCGTGCGCAGCACCGCGCCGATGGAGTCATTGTCAATGACCAGGCTTTCGAAACAGGCCCCCAAAAGGCTTGCATGCATCCCGGCCGATTCATAGATCATGTTGAGGCCGGAATTGGCAGCCAGCGCGTGGTTATAGCCTTTTTCATAGCCGCCCTGGGCATCCGGCAGTTTTGAATCGGTCATGCCGGCCGGCGCACCGCCGGTCAGATCGTAGAATTGTGCCATCTGCCCGCATGCGGCCGAAAGCAGGGCCTGCTCGCCCGAG
The DNA here is from genome assembly GCF_003385955.1 of Aestuariispira insulae. Lineage (GTDB taxonomy): Bacteria > Pseudomonadota > Alphaproteobacteria > UBA8366 > Aestuariispiraceae > Aestuariispira > Aestuariispira insulae. The sequence goes on along the minus strand of NZ_QRDW01000001.1, from coordinate 250,606 downwards.
CCACCGGACATAGCACCGGTGCGCAAATCGGAAACAAAGGGCCAGGTGCCGAAAATTGCCGGATGGCCCGGTTTGATCGCATTAACATAAACCAACCCCGCCAGGACCTCGGCCACTTCCTGTACGATGCAGCCTGCAAGGGCGGCTGGGCTGGTGGCCCCGGCCTGTCCGGCGGAAAGCAGCAGCACCGGCATGCCGCCGCGCACGGCAACCTCCAGGCAGGCACAGGCATCCTCGGTGAATTTCAGCGGTGGCACCACGAAACAGTTGGATTGGCTGACAAAGGGGCGTGCGCGCCATTTACCCTCACCGCCGGCGATGTAGTGAAGCATCTCCAGTGATTTCTCCAGATGCTTCGGGTTGACCCAGCTGGATCCCACATGTTTGGTCGTGCCGCTGACAGAAGCATAACAGGTGTTGAAATCCATATCTGCCGGTTCCGGCAGGTCGCGAGGCACAACCATGCGCTGGAAGAAATGGATATTGTCCATCCGATCCGCCAGTCGGGACAGGTCGTAAAGATCCTGAATGTTGGAATGGCGGTATTGCTTGGTAAAGGGATCGACAATGCTGACCGCGGCACCGGCGGTGCCAAAATGGACCTTGCTGCCCCAAGGTTCCAGATCATGTTCCGGCGACTGGCCATGCAACACAAATTTGCGCGCAGCCTTCGCAAGGGTGTCTTCGACTAGGGCACGGGGGAAGAGCAGTCGGCCATTGTCAGCGAGTATTCCGCCCGCCTTGGTGATGTAATCGATACAGCTGGGGGGGGCATCAGCCATGCCCACGGTTTCGAGCACGGTTAAGGCTGCTTCATGAATGCGGAAGATATCCGATTCTTTCAGCGGTTTAAAACTACCGCCATCGAGGCCAGCACGGACAGGACGGGCGTCCTCGGTCTTTGGCGCGGCCCTCAATGCCTGGCGGGCTTGCCTTCCGCCCCTTCGGCGTGATACCTGTTGAACCTCACTCATGACGCTCTCCCAACATCGATATTGTTATTATGCGCTTTTTGCCTGTAAAGTGGGGGTGCTAGCAAATGATTGCTTTTCACCGTTAGTTGAGCTCAAGTAACCAAAGAGTGATATTGGTCCATGGCCCGTAAAATTCCCAGTCTTAGTGCGCTCAGGGCTTTTGAAGCGGCGGCACGGCATTTAAGCTTCCGCAAAGCTGCGGAGGAGTTGAACGTCACCCATTCTGCAGTCTCCCATCAGGTCAAGGGGCTTGAGGAACAGTTGGGCGTAGTTCTGTTCAACCGCTCGGCGCGCTCTGTCATGTTGACGGAAGAAGGCGCCTTCTATTATCCGATTTTGCGGGATGCCTTTGACCGGATCAGTGACGGCACCCGTTTCCTGACCGCAACAGGCTCGCCGGATGTGCTGGCGTTGCAGGTCTATATCACGGTTGCGATGAACTGGCTGGTGCCGCGGCTGCATGACTTTCAGCAGGCGGAGCCTGGCATGCAGGTGCGCCTTTCCACGTCCTATCTGGATTGGGAATTTGATCGGAATGATGCGGACCTGGCGATTCTCTATGTGCGCAAGAAACAGCAGGACCTTCAATATGTCCCCTTGTTCGACGGTGTGCTTTATCCCGTTTGCGCCCCGGCACTGGTTGACGGCGATGAGGGAATTAAATCCCCGCAGGATCTGGGCCGCCATTCCCTGTTGCGGGTCTATACCGCGCCAGAGGAATGGGATGACTGGCTCGCGGCGGCGGGTGTGCCGGAGTTGGCTGAGGCACCGGGGCCGACATTTGACAGCTATATCCTCTCCATGAAAGCCGCGATCGAGGGGCAGGGGATAGCGCTGGTCAATGGCCCCTGGGCCATGGAGGAATTGCGTAAGGGGCGACTGGTTAAGCCTTTTGAGTGTGAAATCCGCAAACCAGAAGGCTGGTGTCTTGTCTATCGCAAGGATCGACGCAACGATCCCAGTATCAAGAGGTTTCAGAATTGGTTGGTGAAACAGATCGCCAGAGATTCGGATTTTGAAGACATTTTATGCGCTTAGTTGGATATCTTGTGGCCAGCTATAGACAAATGTCATATTCTTGCCCGGCACCAAGGCAAGCAGGTAGCAGTGCAAGGATGGATGGCTGACGGTTCCTCTGTATGTTTAATTTGATCAACTCAATTCGGGCGAAACTGTTGTCTGTCGTCCTGCCGTTGATTGCAATCAGCATGATTTCGCTGTTTGCGCTGTTGGAATATGCCGGGATCACTTCGGCGCAGGAGAACCTCCAGCAGCGCTTGGTGCAAAACACCAAGGTTCAGGCCCTGGCTCTGGCCAGTCCGCTCTGGAACTATGATATCCGTGCGATCAGCCCGATTTTGCTGGCCCTCGAACAGGATCCGGATTTTCTCTATGTGACCGTGCGTGATTTCACGGGCGAGGAAGTGGCGTCATTGCGGGCAAGCGGTGTCGGCGATGTCCCGGTATCCGTCTCCAAAACCTTGCCGATTGTCTATAGCGCGAGCGACCATGAGGAGATCATCGGTTCTGTGACTGTCGCCCTGCATGGAGAGCGGATGCGTCAAGAGGTTTTCAGCCGGCTGCAGCGAAATGCGCTGATCCTTATCATTTTGACGGCGGTGATTGTGGCTGCGACGGTTATCGCGACCGAGCGGACCATCGGTTATCCCCTTCGGGAATTAATGAACTCCATCGAGTTGGTCAAAAACAGCGATATCCGCACGCCGGTGGAATGGACCTCGACCGATGAGCTGGGCGAGGTGGTGAAAGCTTATAACGAAATGCTCAAGCTGCAGGCGAATGCGGAAAACGCCATGCGTGAGAGTGAAGAGCGCGCCCGTGAATCCGAAGCGAGGCTGCGCGACGCAGTGAATTCCATGTCGGACGGATTTGCCCTGTTCGATGAGAATGACCGTCTGGTGCTCTACAACAAGAAATTTGTCAGTTTGACTCCCAGGGTTGCCCAGGTGGTCCAGGAAGGGGCTTATTTCGAGGATATCGTCCGGGCGGGGGTGGCGGCGAACCACTTCCCCGGAGCGGAGGGGCGCGAGGATGTCTTTGTGGCCGAGCAGCTGGAAGCGCATCGAAAATACAACGAGCAAAAAGTGCTTCGCTTGGATGACGGGCGGTGGATTTTGTGCACCGAGCATGGGACCAGCGCGGGTGGCACGGTTGCGGTCAGGACTGATATCACCGAGCTGAAAAAACGTGAGATGGAATTACAGATGGCCAAGGAGGACGCGGATGCGGCCAACCAGGCCAAATCCCGGTTCCTGGCGAATATGAGCCACGAATTGCGAACCCCGCTAAACGCCATTCTCGGTTTCTCGGATATCATCCGGATGGAGATGCTGGGGCAGGTTGGCCGGGTTAAATACAAGGAATATGCCGACGATATTTTCACCAGCGGCAGCCACCTGCTTGATTTGATCAACGATATTCTGGATGTTTCAAAGATTGAGGCCGGTGCCTTTACCCCACGCGATGACATTATCGACTTGCCGGCTCTGCTATCGGATTGCACACGGTTTGTGGAATACCGGGCGCGCAATAAGCGTATTGAACTCGGCAAGGCATTGACCAATGGTATACCGGTCTTGCGCGCAGATAAAAGGGCGGTGAAACAGGTTCTTCTCAATCTGGTCACAAACGCTATCAAATTCACACCCGAAGAGGGGAAGGTGGTGGTTGGTGCCCAGGTCAACGAGGCGCAGGAGCTTGAGCTTTATGTTTCCGACACGGGGTTAGGCATGTCTGGAACAGACATTGAGACCGTTATGCAGCCTTTTGGCCGCTTGGATAGCCCTTGGACTCAATCGGAAGAAGGAACCGGGCTCGGCCTGCCGCTATCCGACATGCTGATGGACGCGCATGGGGGCAAACTGAAGATTGATTCCATACCGGGCAAGGGAACGACGGTCTTTGCAATCTTCCCGAAAGACCGGCTCAATTATGATGAACAGCCTGTGGTTCAGGACGACCGGGACCGGGCTTGAACCGGCTTTCCAAAAGAATCTCATAATCTTATTAGTGACAGCTGTGGCTGTCGGCAGATTAGGTGAATGCCGACGAATCGGTTATTCTAAGCTAATCGTTTGACTCTGGGCGCTGAAGATTCTCTACTGCAACCGCAGTTTCACTGCATGGAGGGGGTCGTTAGGCCCCCGGGGCTTGGACATTCGGATGGGGACCTGTGAGAACAGGAATGGCTGATAGAAAATCGTCAGGCAGCGCATTGGGTAAGTCGCTGTTGTCACAAAAGAAACGGAAAACCTGGTTTCAGCGCCTTTTCCGTGAGCGGGAGCTTTTGCTCCGCAGTGAAGACCGGGTTCGCCATATCCGGTTGACCACAGCATTCCAGGCCGGCAGTGCGGCGATCGCATTAATTGGGTTGACCTGGGCGACCGGCGCAACCGTGGCAAGCCTTTATCAGGATAATCTTCTGGATCAGCGACGTGTTGAAATTGCCGAGGCAAAGCTGGCTTATGACAGCGTGCTGGGAGAGCTGGGTGCCTATCAGAAACAGCTTAAGACGATCTCGAACGAGATATCCGAGCGGCTCGTCAATGGACAACTGGTTGCTGCGGATTCGTCTGACTTAACCGAAGAGATGACCGCCTTTGTCGATATCGGTCGGGCGCTGACGCGGACCCTGAATCAAGCCTATATCGATCTGGATGTGCCTCCGGATGAGCGGCATCGCCTGATTGCGTCGCGGGATGTCTTGCATGACAAGATCAAGGAGTTGGAGGCAACCCTGGCGGATGCGCATGATTCGATCCGGTCTCTGGAACGGGATGCCCGGCGAAAGGATGTGTCCCTGAGTGATGCACGCCAGGAGAATGAGGATTTGATCCTGTTGCGGACTCAGCTTGAAAGCCGGGTCGACAGTTTGAAAGATTCCATTAGCCGCTCGCGGAATAACAGCGTGCGCCTGATCTCTGAAGTTGAAACCTTGAACGCGCAATTGACCCAGTCCCAAGGCAGCACACAAAAGCTGGAGCGCGACAAGGCACTTTTGACCGTTGAACTGGCTGCCACCCGCGACCGGCTGGACCAATTGAACCGCGACCAGGTTGAAATTGAGAGGCGTATTGCGGCCGTGAACGAGCGGCTGCAAAAAGTGGCACCGACAGCGCAATTGGCGGATCTCTCTGACGAAACCGGAGAATTTCGCGGTATGGCACAGCTTGCCTTGCTGGAAACCGGCAGTGCCAGTGTGATTACGAAGCTGGAGAAAAGCCGGGATGCGGCTGTTAAGGCCAACCGCGCCCTGGATACGGTGTTGGACGGGCTGAGCAGGGTGGCCGGTCACGAACCAACATCGCACGATCGCACGGGGGCTGGTGAACCGGAACGCGCTTTGGCTTTGCTCGGTGAGATCGAAAGCCTTCACGACACCCAAATGGCGCTGGTGGAACAGCTCACCGATGATACGTCGGCAAATATCGCACAGTCTGAGAAGGTGATTGCCTCCACGGGCTTGGATGTGGAACGCATGCTGGCGCTGACCGGCTTTGCAAGCGGCCAGGGCGGGCCTTTGGAACAAGAAGGCGGCAGTATTACCGGCAGCTCGGCGGATCTGGCGATGAATGTCGGGCATCTTGAAAACAAGGTGCAGCGCTGGCAGGCCCTGCGAAAAGTGCTGGGCTGTACCCCGCTTGTCTCACCGGTTGACTATTATCATTTGACCAGCAAATTCGGAAAGCGCAAGGATCCCTTCACCGGCAAACGGGCCATGCATAAAGGTGTCGATATGGGTGGTTGGCCGGGTACAAAAGTCTTCTCAACTGCGCCTGGCAAAGTCACCAAGGCAGGTAATAGCAATCAGTATGGTCGCATGGTGGAAATTGATCATGGTTGTGGCATCATCACACGCTATGGCCATCTGAAAAAAGTGCTGGTCAAGCGGGGGCAGGAAATCGGACATCGTGCAGTGATCGGTAAACTGGGCAGCACGGGGCGCAGTACCGGCCCTCATGTCCATTATGAGATCCGGGTGGATGGCAAGCCCGTGGATCCGGTGTTGTTCATTGAAGCGGGGCGCCATGTTTACAAGGGCTAAATCATCTCCGACAACAGAGGCGGAGAAAAAGCCGGTTCATCATAATCAGCTTTCGGTGCTCGCACAGGATCTGGCCATAGTCGGCAACCTGGTCAGTGACGGTGATATACAGATAGACGGCAAGGTTGATGGCGATGTTCGCAGCAGCAAGCTGACTGTGGGGGAAACCGCAATTGTGACAGGCACGATCTATGGTGACCACATTCGGATTGCCGGCACTGTTAAGGGCGAGATCGTAGCCCGCGTTGTCGTTTTGACGGCAACGGCCCGGGTGACTGGCGACATTCGTCATGACAGTCTTTCCATTGAAGCCGGGGCCTATGTGCAGGGCCTTTGCAAACGGGTTGAGCCGGACCAGTTGAAGCAAGCCATGAATACAGATCAACCGGAAAATAATCCTGCGGACTCAGCTCAGGCAACGCGGGAAAACACCGGCGCGCCCGGTGCCACTGTGTCCTCCGGTCCGCAGACAACAGGTGCCTCCGGAGCCAGTGCCGCAGAATAATATTGCTTACGCCGCTAGGATGGTGCGGAACAATTCCGCATCCACATTGCCCCCGGATAGGACGACGATGATGGTTTTTTGCCGAATATCGATCTTCCCGGCCAACACAGCGGCCAAACCGACGGCGCCGCCCGGTTCGACAACCAATTTCATTTGACCAAAGGCTAACTTGACGGCTTCGGTGACCTCTTCATCTGTCACCGAAACGGCACCTTTGAGCAGTTTCTGATTGATCGGGAAGGTGATTTCACCCGGCGACGGCGACAGCAGGGCGTCGCAGAATGACCGTGCACCGGCACTGTTGGTCTCACGTGTGCCGCTCGCCAGTGAACGCACGGTATCATCAAAGCCAGCTGGTTCCACCGCATAAAGCTCGGTTTTTGGCAAAAGCTCCTCACTGGCAAGGGCAATCCCAGACATAAGGCCGCCGCCGCCGCAGGGAGCGAGGATGATATCCGGTTGCAACGACATTTCCGCAGCCTGTTCGGCGATCTCCAGGCCGATCGTTCCCTGGCCGGTAATGGTGAGAGAGGCGTCATAAGGCTTGATCAAGGTTGCGCCGGTCTCTTCGCTAACCCGCTGGCCAATGGCCTCCCGATCTTCTGTGTAACGGTCATAAAGGATAATGTCGGCACCGTAGGCCCTGGTATTCCTGATCTTGATCGAGGGGGCATCCTTGGGCATGACGATGGTTGCGGGTATGCCCGCTTCTTTTGCTGCTGCGGCAACGCCCTGGGCATGATTTCCTGAAGAAAAAGCCGTGACACCATTGCGTCTTTGCTCATCACTCAAAGCCTGGATGGTATTGGTTGCACCCCTGTATTTGAACGAACCGGTTCGCTGAAGGTTTTCCGGTTTGAAAAGAACCCTTGCTCCCAATTGCTCATTGAGAATGGGAGACTCCAGCAGAGGCGTTCTTACGGCTTTGCCTTTGATACGTTCAGCAGCTTGAAGAATGTCACTGAATTGCGGCCGCGCTTCTGCGGTAGGGGAGAAGAAATTCATCCAAAGCCTCAACGGATTCCGGTTCTTGTAAGGATGGCACATGCCCGACATCAGGCACGGTCACACAGGTGATATTATTATGGCTTCTGTGCATGCGTGCAAAGGTTTCTTCGGTCAGGATATCAGATGTGCCACCACGGAAAGAAAGCACGGGAACATGGCTAAGAGATCGGAAAAGTGCCCATAGATCCGGTAAGGGCGCCTTAATGCGCATCGGCATCACAATATTCGGATCCCAATCATACCGGATCATGCCGTCATCACATTCCTTGCAACTGTTTTCCGTGAGCCAGCGCCAATCTTCCTCACGCTCATAACCGACCTGGGGAAAAACCGATTTGATGTGGCTGACTGCCTTTTCCCAGCTTTCGAAAACCGGACGTTGGGACAGGTAGCCGATGATGCGATCCAACCCGTCAGGTTTCAGGTCCGGGCCGACATCATTCAAGATGACCGCTTCCAGAACGGATGGCAGGGCGGCCCCAAGCCCCATGCCTAACAAGCCGCCGAGTGAGGTGCCCAGCAATATGATTTTATGGAGGTTTCGCAGGGTGAGCAAATGCCGGATATCATCCAGATAAACGGTTGGATTATATTTGGTAGGATCCGCGCAATAGTCAGAGCGGCCACGTCCGCGATAATCGAGCACGACCAAATGAAAACCCTGGCTTTTCAGGCGCAGGGCCACACGATGATAGTCCTTGGAATTCCGGGCCAGTCCGGACAGGCATAAAATGCTTGGCTGATGGGGGATCGGCTCACCATATTCCCGGTAATAGAGACGGGTTCCGTCCTGAGCGCGAAACAAATGCTCACTGAATTCCTGCATTACCGACGTGCCTCCCGCAGAAGTTCGGAAAGTTTGGTGAGGTCCGGCAGGACAGCCTTTGGTTTGCCGGGCAGGCGTTCCGGCGGCTGGTTGAAACGATTGACCCAAACGACTTGAAATCCGAAATGCGCGGCCCCGGCCGCATCCCAAGCGTTCGAAGACATGAAGCAGATCTCGTCCGCTGAAACTCCGAGGCGATCAACAGACATCTGATAGACAATCGGTGCAGGTTTGAATATGCCAATATCCGCTACAGAATGCACTTGATCCAAAAGGCTTGGTAATCCGGCCGAGTTAACAGCGGCTGTCAGCATGTCAGGGGAACCATTTGAAAGAATGGCAGTTTTTAAGTCATTTGATTTCAACTCTGTGAGCATTTCAGGCACTTCGGGATAGGCATCCAGCTCCCAATAAAGATCCAGCAGCCGCGCACGAATATCCGGATCAGCCAATTTGACACCTGCCATTGCATAATCCAGGGCGTCCCGGGTGATGTCCCAAAAATCGGCATACTCGCCCATCAGGCTTCTCAGCCAGGTATATTCCAACTGTTTTTGACGCCAAAGCGAGGACAGTTGGTCGGATTTCTCCCCCAACAATGGTTTGCAATTTGCCGCAGCGGCATGGACATCGAACAATGTGCCATAGGCGTCAAAAACACAGGCTTTGATCCCAGAGAGCGTTTCCATGATTGTCCTCAGTTGGAGGGATAGGGCTGAAGGCTGTTGATCAATTCCCAATTCAGCGCCACGTGGCGCCCCTGTTCCCGTTGGCGGTACACCACAACATTTTCCAGAACACGCTGTACATAATTCCGGGTTTCCTCGTAAGGAATGAACTCGATCCAATCCAGGGCCTCATCGGCAGAATTGCGTGGATCACCGTAATCTCTCAGCCAGCGTTTAACCCGATGCGGGCCTGCATTATATCCAGCGAATGCCATGGGCAGAGAACCATCAAACCGGTCGATCAAACCGGCCAGGTAACTCTGTCCCAGTGTGACATTGTAGGCACCATCGACCGTTAACCGGTCGCGGCTGTATTTCAGTTTATTCTGGCGGGCGACCTGCTTGGCGGTTGCGGGCATAAGCTGCATGAGACCCCGGGCCCCAGCCGAACTGCGCGCAGCCACATCAAAGGCGCTTTCCTGCCGGATGATCGCCAGCGTAACGGCCTGGTCCAGGATGTTGCCTGATTTCAAAGATAATGTCGGGAAGCCGGTCTCAGTCAGCGCAAACAGTTTTTGGTTGGCTTTGCGGGCGGTATAGACGCCGAGATCGGGCCGGTCCAAGTCATGGGAAAGCCTGGCGATCAGCACGAATGAGCCTTCATCTTCAACTGTCTGTGCCAAATGGCGAATCATGCGTTTGGTCTGATCCTCTGCCTTTGCCTGATCCAGCATCCGGATCAAACGCACAATCTCGGATTTATTGAAGGCTGAGACCTCAGCGGCACCTGGCCGGTATTCTGCGGGTAGGACGGGACGCAATGACGATGGAAGATGGTTTGCGGCCATTTGCCCGTAAAACCGCGTCGGATAGGCCGCGGCTTTTTCAAACCACAGGCGGGCTTCATGTTTGTTATTCATGCTCTCATAGGCAAGGCCGGTCCAATAGGCACCTCTTGAGAGCGAAACGGGGTATGAAACGGCTGCATGCATGCGTTTGAAATGGCCCAGCGCCATGGAGGGGTCGCGCAGAAAACGAAGGGCGATCCAGCCGGCGGTCCATTCCGCATCGGCAAAAGCGTAACCGCCCTTGGCCGCATGACCGGCGGCCAATCGGTATGCCTGGCTGATCCGCCCTTCTTTCAACGCCCAACGCGCCAGGATCGATCGCTGCCGCCACCAAAGGTGAGGATAAGCGCTTTCGTCAGCCCTGCTGTTTAAAACCAGGTCAATAGCGTCCGGGTAGCGGTCCTTGCGGACCCGCCAGCGCAGCCTTTCATAAACCAGTCCCGGATGGTTTTTCAACTTGGCCGGGACCCTGTTGACCGCACGATCCACGCCATATCCCATCCGCCGCAATGTCACCCGAGCCTCGGCGAGGGCGCGATAATCTTTGGACACCAATCGTGCCTGACGCAGGGCCGCCCTGGTTTTTCCTTCCCATAACAGACGTTCCAGCCGGGCCAGGTTATCCTCCGCGGAGATCCATTTGCGGTGGCGGGCTCGCAGGGTTTTTTCATCTGTTGTGGTCAGGTCCATTTTGACCCAACTGGTGCGGATCAGTGCCTTGGCATCCTGTTGGCGTCCAATCTGTATCAGTGCATTCGCGTAATGCAGCATGCCGCGTGCGCTGACCGGTGGATTGTTGGTAAACCAGCCAAGCAGTAATTTCCGGGGCGTCTTTTCTGTGATCTGCTGTTCGGCGTTGCGCTGCAGGCTTGTAAGTAGGGGCCAGTTCGGATTGGCATCAATAAAAGAGGTAATCTCTTCAAAAGAGGCCTGGGTACCTCGGTCCAGATAATATTGAAACTGCAGGGCTTTTAACGGCAGCTTCTCCGTTGTGCGGCCGGCATGGCGGAAGGCCGCCTGCCACTTTTTCTTGTCGGCTGCCAAAAAGGCTGCCTGGTATTCCTTCTGATCTTTCACAGACAACAATTTGGGAGGGGTGCCATGGGCCGTTCCGGCCAAGAAGGATAGGAAAACCAGTAAAAATGCGAACCGCACATGCGGCAGTTTTCTGCCAATGCCCATCTGGTTGTTCAACCCCGTCAAATTGCTGAGCCCCCGAAACCTGTCCAGCCGTCCTGTTCCTGTGTCCGGTCGAGCCCAAGTGTAAGGGCAGGGCATTTTATCAGCAAGGGATAGCTTTTCATTTCTTCCTCTTGACAAAGGTTGGGTTTGACCGCGCGGATGCGTGGAACCGCTTGTGTCTCGGCCCGGCTATGGGTATTGTCCCGCCTGCCTTAAAAGGATTTAGGGACGACAAGACGTTTGACCAATAGGAGTCGTTGAAATGCCAGCAATGTTTAATGGATCACTGACAGCCCTGATCACGCCGATGAAGGCGGATGGTGCCGTTGATGAAAAGGCATTTCAGGATTTTGTCAAATGGCAGATCGACGAAGGCACGCACGGTTTGATCCCGGTGGGAACCACCGGAGAATCTCCCACTCTCAGCCATGATGAGCATGAGCGTGTGATTGATCTTTGCCTGGAAGTTGCCAAGCCGCGGAATATTCCGGTGATTGCGGGAACTGGCTCCAACAATACTGCGGAAGCCATTTCGCTCACCCGCCATGCGGCTGAGGTCGGTGCCGATGCGGCGCTGGTCGTTACCCCTTATTACAACAAACCAAGCCAGGAAGGCCTTTATCAGCATTACAAGGCCATTGCTGAAGCAACCGATATTCCGATCATCATCTATAACATTCCGGGCCGCAGCGTGATTGATATGTCGGTTGCGACCATGGCGCGTCTGGCGAAGGATTTCTCCAACATTGTCGGAGTCAAAGATGCAACTGCCGACCTCTCACGCCCGCTGGCAACCCGGTTGGCGATCGGTGAGGATTTCTGTCAGCTCTCTGGCGAGGATGCGACCATTGCCGGTTTTCTGGCACAGGGTGGTCACGGCTGTATTTCGGTCAGCTCCAACGTCGCGCCCGGCCTCTGCTCGCGCCTACATGTGGCGTGGCAGAACAAGGATTGGGATGAGTTTGCCCGCTTGCGAGACCAATTGATGCCGATCCATGAGGCCATGTTCTGTGAAAGCTCGCCCGGTCCGGTTAAATATGCTGCCAGTCTGTTGGGCAAAGCCAACGCCAATGGTCGTCTGCCGGTTGTAGAAATCACCGATGCGGGTAAGGCGCAGGTGAAGGCCGCTCTGGAACAAGCAGGTCTGCTGTAAGCAAAGACGATTTCTGATGGCTGGTAAGAACAAGAACACGAAAAAGAATAAAACCGCGCTGGAAACGGGACGCGTGGCAACGAACCGCCGTGCGCGCTATGATTATGAAATCATTGAAACCCTTGAGGCGGGGCTGGTTCTGACCGGAACCGAGGTTAAATCCTTGCGAATGGGGACGATCAGCTTAAGCGATGCTTATGCCGGGCCGAAAAACGGCGAGCTGTATTTGTTTAATGTGCATATCGGCGAATATCCCCATGCCCATATCAAACAGCAGCATGAGCCAAAACGGCCTCGCAAAGTGCTGGTTCACAAGAAAGAACTGGCAAGGTTGTTGGGGGCGGTGACCCGTGATGGCATGACGCTGGTTCCCATGTCACTTTATTTCAATGACCGGGGCATCTTGAAATTGTCTCTGGGGCTGGCCAAGGGCAAAAAGACAGTCGACAAGCGCGACAGTATCAAGAAACGTGATTGGGAACGCCGCAAGGGCTCCATCATGCGCGAGCTTGGCTGATCCGGATTAAAACCTTAGTTGAATCGCTCGATGGAGAAGGGGCTGAGATCAATAGCCGGTTTTTCGCCATTGGCCAATTGCTGAACCAGGCGCGCGGTTCCTGCTGCCTGGGTCAGGCCCAGATGACCATGACCGAAAGCAAACAGGATATTGGGATGGCGTGGCGCCTGCCCGATCACGGCAAGCGAATCCGGTGTTGAGGGGCGCGGCCCCATCCATTCCCGTTTTTCCGTCTCATCCAGCTCGGGCAGATACTTTTTTGCAATCTTCAGCAGATTTTTGGATCGCTGGAAATTGGCCGGGGCGGAGAGACCCGCAAATTCCGCAGCGCCACCGATGCGCAGACCGCAGGCAAGCGGAGAGATTACGAAATGCTGTTCACCAAACATGATTGGTCGGTTTAACTTGAGACCGGCATTAGGCAGGGTGGTATTATAACCGCGCTCCGCCTCCAGCAGCACTTTATAGCCTAAGTCATTGGCCAATTTCTTGGACCAGACACCGGCCGCTATCACTGCTTTTTCAAAGGCGATTGTCCCGCCATTCTCCAAAAGCAGGCTGTGGCTGTCCGCGAAATGACGCGCCCGCGCTGTAATAACGGTGCCGCCTTCGGCAACAAACCGGTCAAGAAGCGTTCGGGCAATTTCATAGGGGTCGCTGACATGGGCATAGGCGGGGGTCAGGATTCCGCCGGCAAAGCGGGTGGTGAGCGCGGGTTCCATTTGGCGGATCTCGTCGCCGCTCAGTTCATGAAATTCGACACCGTTTTTCTGGCACCATTCCCAATAGCCGCGGTCGTTTTCCATGCCTTTTTGGGTTTCATAAACCATCAGCTTGCCATTCCAGGTGACCTGGTCGGCAAAATTGCTGTTGTTTGACGTTTCACGCCATTCGGATTCGGTGAGTTTCATCAGGTCCGCCTGCGCGCGGGAGGCTTTTTCAACCTGGGCATCATTGCCCATTTGGTTGAAGCGCATCAACCAGGGCACAAGTTTGGGGAAATGGCGGGCGCGAATGGAAAGTGGGCCAAGCGGATCCATCAGCCAACCTGGCACATGACGCAGCATACCCGGCAGAGAAATTGGGACGACTTCGGAGACAGCAAGACAGCCAGCATTGCCGAAGCTGGCTTCTTTCCCCGGATCACCGGATTCCAATAATGAAACCCGTTGGCCGGAACGCAACAGCTGAAGGGCGCTGAAGATACCAATAATGCCACCACCGATAACCAGGGTCTCTGTTTTACTGTTCATTTCGCCTACCTGATACAATTGCATATATCACAGATATATTTAATGCCGACGGTGCACAAGAGGGAGCTCGCCATAAATCGATAACAAGGGACTATCGCTGTTAGCGCAAAAGAAATCCAGCTCCGACCGTATCATCTGTCTCGTGAATGAAGTGGCAGCTCCCGGAATAGAAGGATTTCCCGGATACGAGGACCCGGACAGCAGGATAGTCACCGCAACTGGTTTCATTGTTGACTGCAGCGGTGAACAACGCGCCGGTGACACTCTCAAATCTGCGTTCCTGCCCGATCCGGACCAGGTCCTTGGAATATTGTACGGCCATGCGGGCTGTCACACCGGACCCGGTCGGACTGCGATCCACCTGAGCATTGGCAAAAACGCAGATGTTTGCGGTAGGTTCGAGACCGTAGGAATCTGATCCATCCGTCAGAATTGTGCCATACAGGAAAGCGAGGTCCGGGTCGTCAGGATGGGAAAGCGCAATATCAGACTTTATTCGCTCTGTTAAAGCGGTGGCTGCATCCACCAGATCCCGGGTTCGGGAGTTTCTGATATCCAGGCCGAATTGACCGGCGTCGGCCAAGGCATAAAAGGCGCCACCATAACCAATATCAAACCGGATTTCGCCATATTCACTAAGAGTCAGGCTTAGGTCATTGGCAAAGGAAAAGGCGGGAACACTCAGGAAGCTGGCATTTCCGGCACGGCCCTCCTTGACCTCGACTCGAACCTGGACCAAACCGCAGGGGCACTCGATATTCACATCCGTATAAGGCTCGCTGGGCGGCACAATGCCCTGGTCAACCGCGAACCGCCCAAGTGCGATGGTGGCATGGCCGCACATGGTGCTATAGCCTTCATTATGGATGAACAAAACGGCAAGATGGGCATCGGGGTGGCTGGGGCTGACCGGGATAACCCCGTACATATCATAATGGCCGCGTGGCTCGTACATCAGAAATTGCCGGAAATGATCCAAATGCTCCTTGGCATAACGCCTTTTCTCCAGGATCGTTGTTCCTGGTATGTCGGGATAGCCTTTTAGGATAATTCGGACGGGTTCACCGCCGGTATGCATTTCGACGGTTTCAAATTCTGGCAAGATCGACATCTGGTTGGTTCTTTCTCTCTGATATATCAGTGGAACGCTGTCTTGTTTTGTGTCGATTGACAAGACTTGTTTTATTTTTTTTCCATAAGTGCCTGAAAAAAGGAGAACTATGTTTTTGCCGCAGAAACCGGGCGATTAAGTCCCCGTTAATCATCTTGTGATAGATTCCCCTAGAAGTGGATGAACGCCATGACTCTTCATCTTGGGGTAAGGGGCGAGAGTGGCGTGAGGCTTCGTTTTGGGAGCTTTAGATTGGTATGGCTGCGAATCTTATCCAATGGTGTTGTTTGACGGACTGTCTCTGAACGGGGCAGGCAGATTTGCGCGGCCTGGAATGACAGGTTATGCGACGTATAGATATTGCTGAGACAGATTTTGTCATGGAAGTTTCTGATCTCTGGGATGATCAGAAAACAGCCATCAGTTTTGCCTCCCACCAGCAGGAAGTCGGTGAGATACTGGATATCATGCCGGTGGGATTATTGGTGCAGAACCGACATTCCATTCTTTATAGCAATTGTGAAGCTGCTCGTTTGCTGGGGTGCAGCCAGCAGGAGTTGGTTGGCAAACATTGTATGGATTTCATATCTGGCAAAGTTCGGGAACGTCTGATCAGCCGGTTCATGGGTCTGTTCCACGGAGGGGACACCCTGCGCGAAACCGGTCTTAAAATCAAAGCGGCCGACAACGGCCGGAATATTATTCAGTTCGTAGCGGGGACGCTGCCATCGGCGGAAGGTGAACTGGTCCAGGTTTTTATACAGGATCTTTCTTATCTGACTGAGCTGGAAAAGGATATTTCCGCGCGCAAACGGGCGGAAAAAGCCCTGCAGCATCAAACGGCGGTTTTGGAAGAACAACAGGCGGATTTCCGGGTTGCCCAGAAACTTGGCAAGATCGGCAGCTATAAATGGGATGTGATTTGTAACCATCTGGTCTGGTCGGATGAGCTGTACCGGATCCTAGGATATGATCCGGCGAAAATGGTGCCGACCATGCATGCGCTCCGCGATGTTGTTGATGATCAGGATGCGGCGTTATTGCTTTCTGCGCTGGAAAAACTTGAAAAGTCGGGTGTTGAACTCTCGGAACAGTACAGGATCAAGGATGTCGATGGTGAAGAACATTGGGTGCATGAACGGGCAGTGGCCACATTCACGGCGTCTGGTGAGCTCTCCTTGATCCGGGGAACGATCCAGGATGTGACAAACAGAAAACTGCGGGAAGACTATATCCGCCAGCAGACATATTTCGATCAGCAAACCGGACTGCCGAACCGGCAATCGCTTCACGATAAACTATCGGAGTTATGTGCCGGCCCCCATCGGCGCGGAAGCAAGGTTTATGTAATCCAGGTGGTCATTGAAGATTTCCGGCGGATCTATGATGCCATGGGGGTGGGGGCGGAAAACAAACTGATTGATATGTTGGCCCCGCGGCTTCGAAGCTGTGTACCGGAATGTTATATGCTGGCCCGTCTTGAAGGTGGGGAATTCATGATTGTCATGGATGGCATTCGCGAAGTGAAAGAGGTTGAGGCCTGTATTCACCGCATTCAATCTATTCTATGCCTGCCCATGGAACTGGAGACAAGACGTGTCGCGCTCACCTCCAGCATCGGTGTTGCGTCTTTCCCGGATGACGGGGATACGGCCGACGCACTTTTGCAATATGTTGATACGGCTACAACGGTTGCGGCATCGGGCGGGTTACGGTCCAAAAGCTCGGTCAGTCTGTTTAACCGGGCGATGGCCGATGATATCGCACGCCGACTGGATATGGAGCATCTGCTGTGGCAGGGCATGCAGAACCAAGAGTTCGAGATGTATTTCCAGCCTCAGATCGACATGCAAAACGGCCAAATCTGTGGGGCGGAAGCGTTGATCCGGTGGCATAGCGCGACCCTGGGGCCGGTTTCCCCGGCTGAGTTTATTCCCATCGCAGAGGAGACCGGCTTGATCATAGAGCTTGGCAAATGGATTCTGGCCGAAGCCTGTAGGGTGACAAGGACTTGCCTGGATTTGGTAGATGACAGCTTCCGCATGGGGGTGAATGTATCGCCCGTTCAGTTCCAGGATAGGGACCTTCCGCGCCAGATCGCCCGCTGCATTGAGCAATTTGAACTGCCGGCAGATAGCCTTGAAGTGGAGATCACGGAAGGCGTGCTGATTGATCCGAGTCTGGATTCCCATGAGTTGTTGCCGAAAATCAAAGCTTTGGGAGTGCATTTGTCTCTGGATGATTTTGGGACCGGTTATTCCTCGATCAGTTATCTGCAACGGATGAAATTTGATACCCTGAAGGTCGACCAATCCTTTGTACGTGATATCTGCACGGATTCCGATACCAGAGTGATCGTCCGCTCCATTGTCGCGATGGCTAAGCGGCTTTCCATGTCCGTTATCATGGAAGGGGTTGAAGAACAGGCACAATATGAATTGCTACGCAGTTTTAACAGTGACCGCAGTCAGGGTTATTTTCATGCCAAGCCGATGCCGGAACAGGATTTTCTGGAATTCGCCCGGACAATAGCGGCAGAGCGCTAGAGGCAAAAAGACACAATTTTATCAAATTATGCATGTAATTAGGTTTCTAATATATATATTGAGTTCGCTTGGCCGCGCGCGCAGGATAAAGCCATTATTTATGGTGAAATGCGATGTGCTCCATCTTCAAGAAAACAGAGGATTGCCTTATCTCGTCTTCAACCCATCGGTTGAAAGGCGATGAACGCGGTATTGTCTCGCAGGAATTTGCGATCATTTCACCGCTGTTGATCTTGATGATTATCGGGATATTCGAACTGGGCACCATCATGCTGGTCAACAGTCTGATGGAAGGCGCGATGCGCGAATCCTCTCGCTATGGCATAACCGGACGGGCGGATTCAGGCATTAGCCGAGAATCCTATATCCGCCAGATTGTTGACGAGCAGACTCTTGGCTTTGTCGACATGGATAAGGCGAAATTTGAGACTTTGGTCTATTCGGATTTTGGGTCGATCGGGGATGGGGAGCCATATATCGATGGCAACGGCAACGGTGCCTATGACGTGGGGGAAACCTTTACCGATGAAAATAGCAACGGTGCCTGGGATGCGGATGTGGGCGAGGACAGCGCCGGCGCCGCGGATGATGTTGTGCTCTACCGCATCAGCTACAACTGGCCGATCATGACACCGCTGATCGGCGCGCTGATCGGCACCGACGGGCACTTCCCGATGGAAGCCTCCATCGCGGTCAGAAACGAGCCTTGGGAGTGATCGGATGAAGCGCCTGATCACCCATCTTCGTCATCTTCTTAAATCCCGGGAAGGAATTGTCTCTGTGGAATTTGCTATGGCGATGCCGATTCTGTTGGGGCTGATGCTGACTGGGTTGGAAATGACGCGTTATGTCTTCCTGCATCAAAAGCTGGAACGGGTCAGCACATCCATCTCCGATCTTGTGGCCCGGGAAGAGATCATCACCGAGGCCAAGGTGACGGACATTTTCGAAATCACCGAACAGTTGATGGCCCCGTTTGACCATTCAGTGAATATCCAGGTGATCGTGACCTCGTTAAACCGGAACACCGGCGCGGCAGCGACGGTCAGCTGGCAGCGCAATTGGGGCGTGGGCTCTCATGAGAGCCGGTTTGGCAAGGAAGGGGAAGCGGCAGCAATTCCGACCAATTTCGATGTCCGTGAAGGGGAAAATGTGATTGCGACCGAAGTCTTCCACGAATTTGTCCCGACATTCGGACAGGATGTGATCGGGCCGACCACCATCGAAAAAATGGCTATATACCGGCCGCGCTTTGGCAGTCTTGCCAATCTGATCAGTGACTGACCGGATCAGATAACACGTTTTTTGGCGGTGATCACCCGGCTGTTGATACCGTTCCAGCCCAGCTCGCCGCTTAATCTTGCATATTCAATCTTCGGACAGCGGTTCATCACCACCTTCAATCCGGCTTCCTCTGCGCGGGCGGCGGCGTCCCGATTGACTACACTCAACTGCATCCAAACGGTCTTTGCGCCAATTTCGATGGCTTCGTCGGTGATTGGTCCTGCAGCTTCCGCATTCCTGAAAATATCAACCAGGCCCACCGGGACCGGGATGTCTTTCAAGCTGGCATAAACCTTTTGTCCCAGGATCTCGTTGCCCGCCTGTCCCGGATTGACGGGAATAACGTCATAGCCTTTGGCCAGCAGGTATTTCTGCACAAAAAAACTGGGCCTGTTCCAGTTGGCACTGGCACCGACCAGGGCGATCACGGGCCGTTCCTGCAGGATGCCGCGGATATAGATGTCGGAATAATAATCCTGGTCATGGTCGAAGTGAGGCATGGACATGATTATTCCCCTTTCCAGACGGGTGGGCGCTTGCCGATAAAGGCATCGATGCCTTCTTCCGCATCCTTGAAGGCCATGTTTTCAACCATGATTCGGCTGCAATGGTCATAGGCCTGGGCAAGGGGCATGTCGATCTGCTGATAAAAGGCCTCCTTGCCGGTTTTCAGGACCAGCGGTGACTTGGAGGCAACTTTTTGCGCCAGCTCCTTCACTGCGCGGTCCAGCAAGTCGGAGGGCACGGATTTATTGATCAACCCGATTCCGGCGGCTTCCGGCGCGCCGATCATGTCACCGGTCAACAGCATCTCCATGGCTTTCTTGCGGCTGACCGCGCGTGACAGCGCCACCATCGGCGTGGAACAGAAAAGGCCGATATTCACGCCGGGGGTGGAAAATCTCGCATCGGTCGCGGCAATCGCCAGATCACAGCTTGCCACCAGTTGGCAACCTGCGGCCGTTGCAATGCCGTGGATTTGGGCGATTACGGGCTGGCGCAGCTGGGTGACCGCCATCATCATGGCCGAACAGGTTGCAAAGGTCTTTTCCCGGAAGGCCACATCCGGATTGGCGCGCATTTCCTTCAAGTCATGACCGGCACAGAAACCTTTACCGCTGCCCTTGATCACAACGGCGGCAATGCCGGGATCCTGGTCAAGCCTGGCCAGTTCCTGGAGCACGGCCTCCATCATCGCCAGGCTGAGCGCGTTATAGGCGCCAGGCAGGTTCAAGGTCAGAAAGGCTACGGAATCTTCATCCTGGCGCAGCACAAGGCCTGTATTATCCAGAGATTCTGCGTCAACTTGGTTGCTTTGCGGTTCGGTCATCGGCTGATCTGCATTATCCTGACGGCAAAAGACAGTCTTATATAATGAAGGATTACAGGGAAGAGGAGGGCAGATGTCCAGCAGAAAACCGTTGATCACCGCAGAGGAATTCAATGAAATCAAGCATGCGGATGCGCCATTCACCGAATATTACAATTTCGGGATTGAAGAAATCGGCTATGCCAGCTGTGTGGTCCGGCTGCCCTATGATATCAAGCATGTGCGCCCAGGCGGCACCATCTGCGGCCCGGCCATGTTCGCGCTGGCTGATTTTTCCATGTGGCTGGCGGTGTTGAGCGCGGTTGGCAAGGTGCCGCTGGCGGTCACTACCAATATGAATATCAATTTCCTGCGCAAACCGTCGGAAACGGACCTTCTGTGCCATACCAAATTGATCAAAATCGGCAAGCGCCTGGCGGTGGGGGATATGACGCTGCTGGCGGAAGGGGATGTGGAGCCCTGCGCCCATGTGACCGGCACTTATTCCATACCACCGCGATCATGAGCCCGGGATTCGGGTGAAAATAAGCGAGATTTGAGGTGAAATAGTGTGGTATCATAATACCTATTTTGTAAGCCTTTGATATGTATTGGTTATTTCGACTCAAATTCATTTGACTGTAATCCGGCAATCCCTTAGAACACCGGCCAGACGCAGGGAACCTCTCTGCGGCATTTGTTTTTTTATTCTAGCTGAAAGGCGAGACAGGTATGAAAACCTACTCGATGAAAGCAGGCGAGATCGATAAGAAATGGATCCTTATCGATGCAGAAGGCCTGGTTCTCGGCCGCTTGGCTGCTGAAGTTTCCAAGATTCTTCGCGGCAAGCACAAAGCCACCTACACCCCGCATATGGATTGTGGCGACAATGTCATCATCATCAACGCTGAGAAGGTTGCCCTGACCGGCCGCAAGATGACCGACAAGAAATTCTACTGGCATACCGGTTACGTGGGCGGCATCAAGTCCCGTACCATGGGCCAGCTGCTGGAAGGTGAGCATCCGGAGCGCGTGATCCAGAAAGCCGTTCAGCGCATGATCCCGCGTGGCCCGCTCGGTCGCGACCAGATGCGCAACCTGAAAGTCTATGCCGGTGCCGAGCATCCGCATGACGCTCAGCAGCCGGAAGTGCTGGACCTTGCCAGCCGTAACTCTAAGAACAAGCGGAGCGCCTAATCATGGCTGACGAAACCTTGAATGACCTGTCCCAGCTGGGTGACGCGGTTTCCGGTCAGGCTGCCGCTGCTGCTGAAGCTGCTGCACCGGCCGAGCCGAAAATCGACGCTCAGGGCCGTGCCTATGCAACCGGTAAACGGAAAAACGCCATTGCCCGCGTTTGGATCAAGCCGGGTTCCGGTAAAGTGGAAATCAACGGTCGCGAAATCGAAACCTATTTCGCCCGTCCGGTTCTGCGCATGATCATGAAGCAGCCGTTTGAACAGGCTGAGCGCGTTGACCAGTTCGACGTATACGCCACCGTTACCGGTGGTGGCCTGTCCGGTCAGGCCGGTGCCATCCGTCATGGCATATCCAAAGCCCTGGTTGCCTTCGAGCCGGCCCTGCGCCCGGTTCTGAAGTCCGGTGGCTACCTGACCCGCGACAGCCGCGTTGTTGAACGTAAGAAATACGGTAAGGCGAAAGCCCGTCGTAGCTTCCAGTTCTCCAAACGTTAATCGCGTTTCGAGCTGCAAAGTTCAGGAAAAGGGTCGCTTCGGCGACCCTTTTCTTTTGTGCTTTAACAGCCGCATAATCAGTTATTGTTGGCGCTGCGCAGTATCCCCGGCGTCTGTTCGAATTTCTTTCGGAAATGATGGATGAAATGGGCGCAGTCGTTGAAGCCTGCTTCATAGGCGATTTGGGTGACTGACTTGCTGGTATGCAGCAATTGCCAGCGACCGAAATTCAGACGCAGATCCATCCAATAAACCTTGGGCGATATGCCAAACTCACTGCGGAACAGCCGTTCCAACTGGCGTTCGGAGATGCCGAGCCTGGTAGCCAGGCCGGAAACCTTGTCCGGGGTGCCGATATTGCGCTCCATATAGGAAACCGCCTTGCGCACCCGGTAATCCCCTGCGCGTTTCCGGTCCAGCGCATCGATGCGCATGGTTCCGGCCTGTTGATGTGACATGGTCATCTGGAAAACCGCCTTGGCGGCCTGCGCATCGCTGCAATGGCGGGCGATCAGATCGGTTGCCAGGCCGATGGCGGAAACGCCGCCGGGGGCGGTGAAAATCCCCTTATCCTCCAGATAGTCACGATCCTGCAGGCAGCGCAGGTTGGGGTGGCGGGACCGGAAATCCTGCACATGATAGGGGTGCAGGCTGGCGGTTCGGTTAGCCATGATCCCGGCATCAGCCAATACAAAGGACCCGGTGCATAGTCCGATCAGGGGAATACGGTGATCATGCATTTTTCTCAGATAATCGTGGATGGCTCTGGGGACATGATCGATGTTGCGCAGCAAAGGCCCGACCACGGCGACATAATCCAGCTGCTCGGACGGCAGCAGGCGGCTGGTGGCGGGCACCGGGATGCCACAGCTGGACAGGCCAGGCTTTAGGTTTTCCTCCATGATCGACCAGGAGCAGAATAGTTTGCGGCTGGTATCCCCGATATCGGCGGCATGGCGCAGGGCCTCGATAAAACCGCTGAGCGACAGCAGCGGAAATTCATCACATAAGATAAAACCGACATGTAAATCCGGTTTTTCATGGCTGGTGATCATAATTTCAGGGCTGCCGGGTTAAGTTTATTCATGATATTTGTTTTGTAATACAAATGCTTGTGTTGCTTTCTTGATGCTATCCCATGTCTCTCGCAAATTGAGCCTGTCTCCTGAATACCTCTTCTGATAAGAATGCGCCGCGATTGATACCGTCACAATCTGTCGGTTTTATTATGCAATTTGTCGAGCTTCGGTAGCAACCTTATTCAAGGGCTCGGCTAAGCTCTTTAACGAAGGCATTTCATAAGCCTTCGGGAGAGCTGTCACATTCTTGTTCTTGGGGACATTACGGGAAAGTATAGAAAATGGGATTCCTAGAAACGATTTTTGGCGCCATCGGCGATCTGACATGGGGGTGGTCTTTGATCCCCATTCTGGTTGTGTTTGGTGTCTTCATCACGCTGATGACTGGCTTTGTCCAGTTTCAGTTCTTCAAACGCATGTTCCGCGTTCTCTCGTCGAAAAACCAAAGCGGCGATCCAACTTCCATTTCCGCCCGTGAGGCGCTATTGGTCTCCGTTGGTGGGCGCGTTGGCGGTGGGAATATCGCCGGTGTTGCCGTTGCGATCACCCTGGGCGGGCCTGGTGCGGTTTTCTGGATGTGGGTGATCGCCCTTGTTGGCATGGCCACCAGTCTGGTGGAATGCTCGCTGGCTCAGCTCTACAAGCGCCGCCAGGAAAACGGCGATTTCCGCGGCGGCCCGGCGCGCGCGATCATCCATGGCCTTGGCCAGCAGTATAAATGGCTGGCGATCGTTTACGCTGTCTGCCTGATTGCGTCTTTTGCCATTGGTTTCAACGCGTTTCAGGGCAACACGGTGGCAGGTGCCGCCGAAGAAAGCCTGGGCGTCAGCCGCTATATCACCGGTGCCCTCCTGACGGTGATTTCCGGTTTCGTTGTCTTTGGCGGTATCCGCCGGATCGCTAAAGTGGCCGATGTGGTCATCCCGGTGATGGCACTGGGCTATATCCTCATGGCGCTGGTTGTCATCGTGATGAATGCAGGTGATTTGCCGGCGGTATTCGTTTCCATCATCCAGAATGCCTTTGGTCTGGAAGAAGCTGTAGGTGGCGGCATGGGTGCCGCGATCGCGCAAGGCTTGCGCCGGGGGCTTTTCTCCAACGAGGCGGGGCTTGGTTCCGCCCCGAACGTTGCGGCCACAGCACATGTGCGCCATCCGATCAGCCAGGGCATCACGCAATCCTTCTCCGTTTTCATTGACACCATTGTCATTTGCTCCTGCACGGCATTTGTCATCCTTTTGGGCGATGTCTATGTGCCGGGCGCGGAAATTGACGGCGTGGTGCTGACCCAGCAGTCGCTGGCTTCACATCTGGGCGATTGGACGCGCTATTTCCTGACCTTCATCATCCTGCTCTTCGCCTTCAGCTCGATCATCTACAATTATTATCTGGGTGAAAATGCACTGAGCGTGATCACCAAGAGCAAGCTGGCGATCAACGGCCTGAGGGTCGCGATCATGGGGATCATCTTCCTGGGCGCAGTGGCACCGGGCGCGACCGCGGTCTTCTTCTTCTCCGATCCGGCCATGGGGCTGCTGGCCCTGGTCAACCTGGTGGTCATCATGATGCTGTTGCCAACCTGCCTGCGGGTGCTGGCGGATTTCCGGAAACAGCTGAAAGCCGGGGTCGACCGTCCTGTTCTCAATCCGGATGATTTCCCGGATCTTGATCTGGACCGGACGGCCTGGACCGGCAAGGTTGAAAACTGATCTGACGTGAGTTTGATGAAACGGGGGCGTCCGGTTCTTCCGGGCGCCCTTTTTCTTGGTTTTTATTGATAAGGGGCGGTCTGGCATGACTGGCGCATATGCACCATTCCATGAAATTGTCGTTGATCTGGAGATCCTTGCGGAAAATACCCGTCGCCTGATTCAGGCGATGCGGCCTGCCAGGTTATGTGCGGTATTGAAGAATAATGCTTATGGCCATGGTTTGCTGGAATGTGCACGCGTCATCGCCGCCCAGGGAGTGGAGGATTTTGCCGTCGTCAATAACCGGGAAATAGCCATATTGCGCGACGAAGGCGGACGGCTTCTGGAACAAGCCAGGATCTGGCGTATCCGGCCGCCATTGCCTTGGGAGCTTGAAGAGGCGCTTGAAAGGGACTGGCATGTGATTGAGCCTGTTGGTTCGCTGGAAGATGCCGAACGGGCGCTGAGCTTTGCCGCGCCGATGCCGGTGTCCGTGACCCTGGACTGCTCCATGGGGCGCGAAGGTTTTGGTGTGCCTAGCCATCTGGATGACCTGGTGCAGGCTGTGCGCAGGCTGGGACCGGACCGGGTTCGGGGGCTGATGTCCCATTTGGCCAATGCGGATGGGGACAAGGCAGCGCTGGAGACGACACATGCTGAATTGGATGATTTTGATGAAGCGTTCCGGGCGGTTCGGCATTGGCTGCCCGATGAGTGCATGACCCATGTGGGCAATTCTGCGGCCTCCCTCAGGCTCAATCGGGTGCGGGAGGATTATGACATGGTCCGTTGCGGAGCGATCCTATTTGGTGAGGCGACAAGCAATTTAGTGGCGCTGCCGGAGGGAATCCGGCCCTGCCTGCGCTGGCACAGCTGGATCGCTCAGGTGCGCGATGTGCCGCCGGGTGCGCGTGTTGGTTATGGCAGCCGCTATGTGGCAAAGAGCGAGGAGCGGCTGGCCACTTTGCCGGTCGGTTATGCAGATGGCCTGAAAAAAACGTTGGCGGATGGCGCAGGCGAAGTCCTGGTCCGTGGCATCCGCTGCCCGGTTCGCGGGGGGATAAGTTCGTCCAGTGCGGTGATCAGCGTTGCCCAGGTTCCAGGACCACCAGTCCAGGCCGGCGAGGAGGTTGTGCTGATCGGGGAGCAGGCTGGTCAGGTACAGACGCCTGATGAGCTTGCAAGAATGGCTGGGACCGGCCATCTGGATCTGCAGACGGGTATTGTCGCGCCTATTCGATACAGTGCTGTCACTCCTTGAGATCGAGGGGGGTATTAATCGGCTGTCCTAATGGTGTAATCACGTTCAATCCCAACGGAAAAGGCGCCCCAGGGGGAGGTTTTGGCCCGTTCCTGATGACGGTCGAACGCCGCCTGATCAACAAATTCCTCATAGACAGTATATCGCTGCGGATTGTCCGGATCCTGGTCAACATTGAAGATGATGTTACCCGGTTCGGCGCGGGTCAGGGCGATATGGTCTTTTAACTGTTCAGGCATGGCAGCCATTTTTTCTGCGGGAACAGAGATCCAGCCGGACAGGATTATCTTACTCATGGGGCACGGTCTTTCTTACGGCCTGTGTGAAATCGGAAGGCAAATCCTAGGGTGGGCTTTGTTCCGTGACAATATCGGATGGGAATTATCATTTTATGCCAGAGATTTGTTGCGTGCCTCTTGTCGCAGCCAATTAATGAGGACCTGGACAGCCCCTCTGGGAGAGCCGCCTTCCGGCTGAATGATCCAATAGGCCCGGGCCAGATGGATCTTTTGTTCGGGGTAGAGACGCTTAAGGTTGCCAATGGCCAGATCCTCTTCCGCCAGTCTCTCCCGGGCTAGGGCGATGCCCAGATTTTGTGCGGCCGCCCGTAGCAGCAGGTCAGAAGATGCAAAACGCGGCCCTTTCCCTAAATTGGGAATTTCCTGCGGAAAAACAGATTGCCAGCTTTGCCAGGATGTTTGCGGGTCCCGGTCATGCAGCAGGGTATGGTCGGCCAGGGCAATATCGGGCCCGTGACACTCAAAAAACTCGCGTCCTGCAACGGGAAAAAGAGTTTCATCCATCAAGGGCAGACAATTGACCCCGGACCAGGGGCCTTTGCCCATCCTGATGTTGAAGTCGACCCGTGCATCATTTGGGTGGTGGATTTTCTGGTCGGCGATGACGGAAACTTCTATGGCGGGATGATCCTCGTTGAAACGGGCGAGACGGGGCAGGAGCCAGCGTGCGGCAAATGAGGGGGTCGTTGCGATGGTTACCGTATTGCTGCCGGTCATTTCACGGATGGCGGCACAACTGCTGTCCAGGGCGCGCAGTTGTTTCAGGCTGTCACGGCCAAGCATTTCCCCCTGGGCCGTGAAGGATAGATTTTTCCGCCCCCCTTCGTGGCTGACCAGCGTAACCCCCAACCAGGCCTCTAATTCGCGCAGATGACGGCTGACGGATGAATGCGTGATGGACAGGGATCTGGCCGCCGGTCTGATGCCGCCGGTTTCGTAGATGGCAGCAAAGGCCCGCAAGCCATTGAGGGGGATGTTTTTCATGGTCTAATAAATAGACCAAAAAATACAAATTATGAACCATTAATTTTAAAGGGCCTCCGCTAATCTGCCCATCGATCATTGAACAGTAGGGAGAGAAGCCATGGGCATGTTAGTGAAGGGTCGCTGGCGCGATGAGGATCAATTGCATATCAATGGACACTATCAGCGGCCAGTCAGTGTTTTTGACGGCGAGATTGAAGGTGAACATCTAAAACAGGCCCGTAATCAGCCGGGGCGCTATGTCCTGATCGGTTCTGCAAGCTGCCCTTGGTCGCATCGATGTATTCTGGTCCGGGCGGTTGAAGGGCTGGAGGGGATGATCCCGATCCATCTGGCCCATGGGCCGCGAGTTGAAGGCTACGCCCTCGATGGCGGAAAAGAATGGCCTATTCCCGGCACCAGAAACACCGCCCGGCATCTGCACCAGCTATACAGCCTCTCTGAGCCTGCCTATACCGGCCGTTCAACGGTGCCGGTTCTGTGGGATCGCGAAACCTGCAGGATCGTCAGTAACGAATCTTCTCAGATTGTCGCCTTCCTTGCTGCTTTGGGAGGGCGGGGAAGACTGTTCCCGACACCAACGGCAGCGGCGCAGGAAGAATTGCAGCTGCGCATGCATGAGGCGCTCAATAATGGTGTCTACCGTGCTGGTTTTGCGGAAAGCCAGGAGGCTTATGATGAAGCTGTGGTAGAGGTTTTCACCATGATGGATGAATTGGAAGAGCGGCTCGGCGATCATTCATTCCTTATGGGTAAGGCCCTATCCTATGCTGATCTGCAGCTTTTTGTGACGTTGGTCCGGTTTGATCCGGTTTATTATATTCTCCACCGATGCTGTTTGAAGCGTTTGGTCGATTATCCGCGACTTTGGCGCTGGGCGCGCAGGATCTATCAGATGCCTGGTGTTTCCGACACTGTTGATTGGGGGGCCATCTGCAGAGCCAGCTATGCCAATGACACCCGTCATGCCCAACCGGCCATTGTACCGGTTCTGCCGCTGGCCGATTGGTGGCAACTGCCATGAGCTGGGAATGGATGTCTGGTCTGGCCGGTTTGTTGCTGCTGATCACGCTGTCGCCCGGTCCTAACAATCTGGTCCTGTTGAATGTGGGCACAAGCGGCGGTATGTCGCGTGCGTTTGCTGCTGTTCTGGGCATACAGGTCGGCAGCCTTCTGGTACTGGCGCTGGTTTGGCTGGGGGTGGTCGGCGGGGCGTTGATTGCTGGTCTGGACCGTTTGATGGTCTATGGCGGCGCATTGCTGCTGATAATCATGGCATTCTCAATCTTTATGGGCGGAAAAAACGGGTCTGTGAAGATGCCGGCCATGGCCTTCTGGCCTTTGATGCTGTTTCAATTGGCTAACCCGAAAAGCTGGATGCTGGTCTTTGCAGCGCTGTCGGTCATTCCAAAGCAGAATGATGCCTTGTTGGAAGGGGCGGTCTTTTTGACCATCTTTGTCCTGGCGCCGCTCTGCGCACAATTGATCTGGCTTGCCGCCGGGGCGGTGATCCGGGAAAAGTTTGATCAAAGTCAAAGGTTCGATTTGCTTTTCCGTTATCTGATGGCCGGGGCTTTGCTGCTCTTTGCCGGCATGGGGATGGTGAACGGTATGTGAATGATTGCTCATGCCCGGCCTGAGGGATCTTCATTTGCCTCGGCCGGGCGTTTCGGGCCTTATTGCCGCGAGAGACATGACGCCGTTGGTTGGAGGAAGAAGACAATGGGCCAGATGAAAACTTACAAATTCGATTTCAGGAGCGACACCGTGACAAGGCCGTCTGCTGGCATGCGTCAGGCCATGGCTGAAGCAGAAGTCGGGGATGATGTTTTCGGGGATGATCCAACCGTCCGGAGGCTTGAAATGGCCATGGCGAAAAGTTTGGGGAAGGAAGATGGGTTATTTGTGACCTCCGGAACCCAGTCAAACCTTGTGGCATTGATGGCTCATTGCGGGCGCGGGGAGGAATACCTGGTAGGGCAGCAGGCGCATTGTTATCGCTGGGAGGGTGGCGGTGCCGCGGTTCTGGGCAGCATCCAGCCCCAGCCGATCGAAAATCAGCCAGACGGATCCATTGCCCTGTCGGATATCAAGGCCGCGATCAAGCCTGATGATCCGCATTTTGCCATGACCAGTCTGTTGGCCCTGGAAAATACCATTGGCGGTAAGGTTTTGGGCATGGACTATATTACTGCGGCAACCAGCCTGGCCCGTTCTGAGGGGCTGAGATGCCATTTGGATGGCGCGCGCGCCTTTAATGCGGTGACCGCACTCGGTTTGCCTATCTCAACGCTTGCAGACCCGTTTGATAGTGTTTCCATTTGTCTGTCAAAGGGGCTAGGCGCGCCCATTGGATCTGTCCTGGTGGGTGAGGGGGCGTTTATTGCCAGGGGGCGGCGTATCCGGAAAATGCTGGGCGGCGGCTTGCGACAGGTCGGCATTCTGGCAGCGGCCGGTCTCTATGCTCTGGAACATAATGTGGACCGCCTTGCCGAGGATCATGCCAACGCGCGTTTGCTGGCAGAGGGGCTCAATACCATTGACGGGCTGACGGCCGGGCTGCCCGACAGCAATATTTTGTTTGTCGATGTCGCGCCGGAAATTGCCTCGGATCTCTCCACCCATTTGGCTGAGGCCGGGATCGGCTATACCGAGCTTTATGGAAAACAGCGCTGGGTAACCCATCTTGATGTGGGCCGGGAGGCCGTTGAAACAGTGCTGGACCTGCTGTTCCGTTGGCAGGCGGGTCGCTAAGGTTCTCTCTTGTCTGGCGAAAGTGGCAATGGTATGCATTTTATCATAATTTGCATGCAATTTACTTGCGAAGTCATTGATATTAATAAAATTATTCACATTTCTGTGACGCTTGTCACAGTCCCTGGATCTCGTAAAATGATAGGTATGATTGGCAGCAGGATGGTAACCGTTATGACGTGAGATGTGAGGGGCTGATATGTTTGGGCATGGAGTTTTTGGCCGGAAGAAGAATCGGGACGGTTTTGCACAATCGGCAAAAGACCGGGATTCCATCGGTCCGGATGGCACCTGTAAGGATGCCTTAAAAAACCCACCTGCGAATGAGACAGCCGCGCCCGGCCCGGAAGAAGCCGACGAGGAACAGGCCTGCAGCGCATTGATCGACATGATCCGCAGTCATTATCGGAAAATAGAGGCGGACCGTACCGAAAACCTGCTGAATGCCCTTGGGGCATTGGCGGGGTTTGGCTGTCAGGTCGGCCTGCGCGAGAATTTGATCGACAATGGCAGCGAGACTGAAGAGACGCTGTTCATCACCATTAAAACCGAAAATGAGGAACGTTTCTTTACTGGCGACAAGTTAAATGAGGCTTTGTTCGGAGATGCCTGTTCCGGTGCGCTATCCGTTTGGTCCCTGGTGTCTCGCCCACTGCGCGATATCGGCGGAGAATTGCTCGATCTTGAGGATATGGTGCGCCGGTCAGCGGCTGCTATGGGAACAGCTGTTTATGGTGTGCCGAAACTTCCGCAAAGTCATCTGCCGGACGAATTGCCCATAGAGGCGTTGCAGCAGCATTGGGGGCAGGCCCGGGCATTGATGGAAGATCTTGGGGTGGCTTCTGCCGGTTTCGCCTTGGTGCCTGCTTTTGCTATTGGCCGAATCATCCGTGAACAGCAGGAAATGCTGTCTCCCTATGTCGGGGTGAAGGTTGCGATGGAGGCGGTGGTGCCCATGTCGCGGGTCGACCCGAAAGTTATTCTCAAATCCTGACTGGAAAACCGCATATTCTGCGGTTTTTTGTTCCTCTTTGCTATTATCTAAACCCTAATTGTGGCTGATAATTCCATCTGTTAAACAGATCGTGTATTCTCTGTTTTCAACAGTTTTCTGGAACGATTCGACCATGAGCAAATCTCAAAAAACCGCGCCTGAACGTGTCTCTTTGATTGGCGCCCCCACCGATGTTGGTGCGGGACGACGCGGCAGTTCCATGGGACCCGAAGCCCTGCGTGTGGCGGGGCTGCATAAAATGTTGCGCGGGCTTGGGATGGAAGTGGTGGATCGCGGAGACCTGATCGGGCCACTTAATCCGGAGGAAAAACCGGTTAATGGCTATCGGAATCTGAAAGAGGTTGCGGCCTGGAATGGTTTAGTACGCGATGCGATGTATGAAGCCCTTAAAGATGGTGATTTTCCGATCCTGATGGGGGGCGATCATTGCCTGGCAGTGGGATCAATAGCCGGGGTTGCAAAGCACTGTCATGAAGCGGGGAAATCACTGTCTGTCCTGTGGCTGGACGCCCATGCGGATTTCAATACCCCGGATACGTCGCCTTCCGGCAATATCCATGGCATGCCTATTGCCTGCCTGGCCGGGCATGGCCCAAAGGAATTGACCGGTCTGGGGCATGCGGTACCGATCCTTGATCCAACGAATGTGATACAGGTGGGGATCCGCTCCGTTGACGCGGCGGAAAAGGAATTGGTCGCGGAAAATGGGCTCACAGTTTATGACATGCGCCAGATCGACGAACATGGCATGCGCCGGGTGATGGATATGGCGCTGGCCAAAGCTGCAGAGGCCGGCGGCCATATGCATGTCAGCTTTGATGTGGATTTCCTGGACCCCAGCATTGCGCCGGGCGTACCGACCACCGTGCCGGGTGGCCCCAATTACAGAGAGGCACAGCTCTGCATGGAGATGATTTATGATTCCGGCCTGACCTGCTCCCTGGATATCATGGAATTGAACCCGGCTTTTGATCGCGGGAACATGACGGCGGAACTGGCGGTGGAACTGGTATCGAGCCTGTTTGGTGAGCAGACCCTGGCCCGTACTCATTCAAACCGGAAATACAGCCTTTGACTCAGTCACCAACCAAATGTGGTTCGGAAGCGGGATCTTAAAACGGGTCCCGCTTTTTTTATGCCTATTCGTCGTCCTTCAGGGCCAGCAGAGCGTTTGAACTGAATTCCCGCCGGTAGAGAACATAAACCACCAAAGTTGCGGCCGCGATCATCAGTACCGGATTGAAAAACCAGGCTAAGGCTGCGGATCCAAAGAAATAGGCGCGCAAACCGTGATTGAAATGATAGCCGGATCGGCGGCTCACTTTTGCGGCACGCCGGGCATGCTTTTCAAGCTCATCCCAAGGGGCCTCGGGGCTGGGGGAGCTGCCGACCATGATATTGCAATAGTTGGTCAGTCGGAAGGCCCAGGCAAATTTGAAAAAGGCATAGACGAATATCAGCGCCAGGAAGAGCACCTTAAACTCCCATTGGGCGGTTGTATTGCCGGTGGAGAAAGGCAGATGGCTGATCGCCTGGGAGACGTCGCTGCTGTTTGACAGCAAGGCGACAGTACCGCCCAGGATCAGCATTGCGGTGGAAGCAAAAAAGGCGATGCCAGTCATCAAATTGCCGAGAATGGTGGTGTCGATCATCTTCATGTCGCGCTTTACCATCTGCACCATCCACATCTCACGATATTGGTTCATACGGGTGGTCAGGCTTTTGCGCGCCCATTGGCTATGATCTGCAAAGAGGGTGTAGAGCACCCATAGAGCCATGAAATACAGCATGCAGACCCAATCCAGGATGGAGAGAATCTGATAGGGCATTGGGAAATCGGACATGGAAAATCAAAGCTTTGGTAACGGTTTTGAAGAGTCCATTCTTGCCGTTCCGAATGATATTGTCGAGCTATCTAAAATCGGGAATAATTTGCAACCGGTTAAACGCATGGTTATGTCAGAGACTGAGTAGGGGGTGTTTTGACGATTCATTGGGGCCGAAGCATTCAATCTTGGAAATTGATCTGGGTCATGGTGCGCTTTGCCCGACTGATCCAAACAGCTGCGCTTCGCGCCGTGTTTTTTTGTGGGGGAGGCCGTTATTGGTGCAAACGGCCGTCAGATTTAGAAAAGAAGTAATGGGTTATGCAGGCGTCTGATTCTTTGGCTGTCATCACGGAACCGGCAATTGAAACCAATTCTGTTTCGGATGGTGATTCCGCCCGTGGCAATATGATCCTTGTGCGGCTTGGGCGATTGGCTGTCTCGGCCTTGTTCATCCTGTTAGTGACGGGATTGGATGTCTTTGTTGTCACCGGCCATCATATGGACAGCCTCTATCTGTTGTCGCTCCTGTTTGTGATGAAATCCAAGGACCGGGCTGATCTTTTCATCGTTTCAACGGGTGTTACCTTGCTTGGTGTTTCGGGCGCTTTGCTTAAAGACGGCACGGCGGGCCATGGTGTCGAATGGCCTTATCTTGCGACGGCGGTCGCGGTTGTTTGGGTGGTTGCCGTCTCCATTGCCATATTCAAGGAGACCCTTTGGACACAAGACGCGATCCTTGAAAATATTGCTGACGGCATTGTCATGCTGAATGACAGTCTTAGGATTGTGCGGTTCAACAAATCGGCCGAACAGATTTTTGGGTATGATCGAAACGAATTGAAAGGGGCGCCTTTCAATGTCTTGTTGTCCGAACCGGAAAAACAGACAGTTTCCCAGATGCTCGGAGACCTGATCCTTGCCGGTGGCTCCGGTAAGTACTTAAAAACGGAAGTTTCAGGCCGCCGCGGGGATGGTTCGGTGTTTCCATTACAACTGTCGGTTCGTGCTGCCAGGGTCCGTGGCCGGCGCAGATATTATGCGGTCCTGAACGACCTGACTGGCCAGAGGGAAACCAATGAAAAGCTCTGGAAGCTATCCAATGCCGTGGAGCAAAGCTCTGCTGCGACCATCATCACCGATCTGTCGGGACGTATTGAATATGTAAACCGGCGGTTTTGTGAGTTGAGCGGCTATGAGCCTGATGATGTGTTAGGGCAAAACACCCGCATATTGCGTTCCGATGATCCGCAGAATCAGAACGGCCCCAATATTTGGCAGACCATCAACAATGGCGAGTCCTGGCGCGGCGAGTTCCATAATCGCAAGAAAAATGGCGAATATTATTGGGTCGAAGCGGCAATTTCGCCGATCAAGAAGGATGGGCGCATCACCCATTTCATGAGCGTTCAGGAAGATATCTCTGTCCGCAAGGAGTATGAGGCCCAGCTGGAACGGCAGGCGAATTACGATGACCTGACCGGATTTCCCAATCGGCTGATGGCCATGGAACGGCTTGGCCAGGCCCTGGAGATCCGAAATTCCCAGCAGACCAATGTGGCGGTCATGATTGTTGACCTGGATCAGTTCAACGCCGTGAATGATACTTTGGGTCATCACAGTGGGGATTTGTTGATCCGGGAAACCGCGTTCCGCATCAAGCAGACGCTGGATAAAACCGCGACACTGGCCAGGCTTGGCGGGGATGAATTCCTGGTGATCCTGCCAGCGATCAACACAGCGAAACTGGCTGACAAGGTGGCAAGCCGGATCCTGGAAGCAATTGAAGCCCCCTTTGTCATCGACGAGCAGGAAATATATGTCACGGCCAGTATTGGTGTTTCCATTGCCCCCGATGACGGCACGGATGCGCACAGTCTGCTGAAAAATGCTGATGCGGCCTTGTTTCTTGCCAAAAAAGACGGCCGGAACACATATCGTTTCTTCAAGGCCCATATGAATGAAGCGGCATTGCAGCGGCTTGAGATGGTCACGAAGCTGCGTAAAGCCATCGCCAATGACGAATTGAGCGTTCATTATCAGCCGTTGTTTGACATTGCGACTGGCAATCTCGTGACGTTGGAAGCGCTTATTCGCTGGAACCATCCGAAAGAAGGCTGGATCGCGCCGGATCAGTTTATTCCGGTGGCTGAAGAAACCGGCCTGATCAAGGATATTGGGGATCAGGTGCTTCGCCGGGCCTGTGCGGATGTAAAGGAAATCATGTATCGCCTGCAGCGTCCGGTGAAGGTCGCGGTGAATATCTCCGCCCGGCAATTCAAGGATGGTCATTTCGATGAAAAAGTCCTGGGCATCATCGCGTCACAAGGGATTGTCCCGGAATATCTGGAACTTGAAATCACTGAACGGCTGTTGATGTTGGATGATCCGGAAACAGCTGGGATTTTGCGACGCCTTGCCAAGGCGGGTGTCAGCCTGTCGATCGATGATTTTGGTACGGGTTATTCATCGCTGAGCTATCTGAAGCGCTATCCGTTTGACGTGCTGAAGATTGACCGGGCGTTTGTGAAGGATGTCACCCATGACAGCCAAAGCGCGGCCCTGGTATCTGCGATCATCGCCATGGCGCAAAGCCTGGATCTGAAGGTCATTGCTGAAGGCGTGGAGGAGGAGGGGCAGTTGGCCCATCTGAAAAAGCACGGCTGTGACATTGCACAGGGGTTCCTGTTGGGACGGCCCATGAGCGTTGCTGATCTTACCGCAAAGATCCATCAATGGCAGATGGTGGAACTGGAAGCACCGGTGGCGTGATTATTTGAGCTGGCGGCCTGTATTGCGGCAAAGCCAGTCACGGAACAACAGCACTTTCATATTGGCTTCCCGGTCTGGCGGGTAGATCAGGAAATAGCCACGTCGTGATTTCACCGTGATGTCGCTGACCTGGATCAGTTGACCAAAGGCAAGTTCGCGTTCTACCAGGACTCGGGGTAACAATGCCACACCAAGGCCGGAAACGGCGGCTTCGATCAGCATGAAGAAATGCTCGAATGAATGACCTATGGTCAGGTCGGTTTCCACCTCGGCAATAGCGCACCATTCCAGCCAGCTTTCCGGGCGGGTCGAATGATGTAGCATGGGATATTGGGTGACTTCACGGGGCGTATTCAAATGCCGAAGCACCAGCGAGGGGGAGGCCACTGTTATCAGTTCCTCATCCATCAACGGAATGCTCTTCAAGCCCGGCCAATGGCCATCCCCGTAAAAGAGGCAGAGGTCGATTTGTCCGCCGGCCAGGTCTGGTGCTCGTTCCGCCGTTGCGAAGTTGAGATCAACAGCACTGAGTGAGATGCGGATCTCGGGATGTTCCTGATTAAACGGCACCAGCCGCGGCACCAGCCAGCGGGTTGCCAGGGTTGGCAGGCTGGCGACTTTAAGATTTTCAATCTGCCCCCCATGGGTCAGCAGATCCACTGTCGCCGCTTCAACCCGATCCAGGGCGTCGCGCAGTGGTGGCAGATAGGTGCGTCCGGCCTCTGTCAGATACATGCGCTGTTTCACCCGTCGGAACAGGCGGATGCCCAAACGGCTTTCCAGTTGGCTGATTTGTTGGCTGATGGCACCGGATGTGACGTTTAGCTCCTCTGCGGCCCTGGCGAAGCTTTCACGACGGGCTGCGGCTTCGAATGCCCGGATGGCGGTCATGGGCGGAGAGTTTTTGCGCATGGTTTTCCTATAGAAAAACTTAAAAACTGCTGAAACTTATCCTTAGGAACTAACTATCTGTTATTTTTTGATTGGTCGCAATAATCGTTTTTGGAGTGTTGGGAACTGCTGGTGTCAGCGCAAGGGAATGGTTAATATTCTGGGGGATTTGGGTTGGCTGGAGGAGTGGTTCGCTATGGCGATCGTAATTGATCATTTGATCTGTACGGATGGAATGCGCGAGGAGTTGACCGCGCTTACGGCGCGTGCCGTTAAAAGTACCTATTATCGGGACGATCTCACCCAGGCGCAGCGGGACGCCAATCAACGGATCATCGATATTGCCTATGACAGCTGTCTGGCGGCGAACCGGAACGATCAACAAGCTGTTTTGGGGGCCTGGGTGGAGGACGAACTGTCGGGCTTTGTTATCTCTACGATCCATGGTGAAGAGAATCGTGAGCTGGATTGGCTGATGGTGGACCCGGTGCATCATGGACAGGGCGTTGCGGATACTTTGATGCGTGCGGGGCTGGAATGGTTGGACCCGATGACCGATATCTGGCTCAATACTATCCGGTTCAACAGCCGGGCGATCCATTTTTATCAGCGCTATGGTTTTGCCATTGACGAGACGGCGCAATCCCATCATGTGGTGCCTAATGTGATCATGCGGCGGCCGCCCAGGCCACTATCCAATGAAGGCAGGTAAAGAAAATGACTGATGACCCCAGATTTAAGCGCCGCGAAGACTATCTTGAGGAAAAAGAGATCCTGGCAAAGGCGGACCTGGCCGAACTGGAACATAACAGCGGCGGCTTTCTAGGGCTTGCCAATTTCCTGCCGCGCAAAGGGGCTGCCATCGGTGCTTTGGCCCGATTTAAGGTGTTGAACGAAGCGGACCGTCCAATTGAGTATGGCGGGCTGCTCTCGGGCAGGAAGGGAGGGGCGGTGATGGCCATTATCCTGCTGGTGGTCGCAGGATTGTTGGTGGTCAATATGGTTGTCCGCCATCTTTGACCTTTTCATCGCGCTTCAATGGCTTATAACCAGCAAAGACCGCTTTGTTCGTGAAGCGGGCTGAACAAATCAATTCAATGGTGAGAAAGATGTCTTTTACAGAGAAAGTCAAGGTGGGTGTGCTTGGTGCCAGCGGTTATACCGGGGCCGAGCTTATCCGACTGTTGAACCTGCATCCCAATGCGGAAATTGCCTTTCTCACCGCAAACCGATTTGCCGGCCAGCGCATGGCCGATGTGTACCCGCATCTCTCTCATCTGGATCTACCGGATCTGATCGCGATCGAAGAGGCGGATTGGAAACAGGCGGATGTCATTTTCTGCGGTCTGCCCCATGGCACGACCCAGGAAACCATCAAGCAGGTTCTGAGCGAGGCGCCGGAGAGCAAGATTGTGGATTTGTCCGCGGATTTCCGGCTCTCGGATCTGGATACCTATGCGGAATGGTATGGTCATGCCCACCAAGCACCGGAATTGCAGGCCGAAGCGGTCTATGGCCTGACTGAGATTTTCCGTGATGCTGTTGCCGGCGCGCGTCTTGTTGGCAATCCCGGCTGTTATACGACTGCCGCCCAATTGCCGCTGATTCCCTTGATTGAGGCTGGCCTGATCGAGGCGGACGGGGTGATTATTGATGCAAAATCCGGGGTTACCGGAGCTGGTCGTTCTGAAAAACAGGCTAATCTTCATGCCGAGATTTCCGAAGGCATGCACGCCTATGCGGTGGGAACCCATCGTCATGCCTGTGAAATTGAGCAGGGATTGACCCTGGCCAATGGTGGCAAGGCGGTTATGACGTGTTTCACTCCTCATCTGGTGCCAATGAACCGTGGCATTCTTGCGACCAGCTATGTGAAGCTGACCGGTGCTGAGAGCCATGAGAGTCTTCATGCCTGTCTGTCGGAGCGCTATGACAGTGAGCCTTTTGTTCATGTCATGTCGCTAGGGGTCGCACCTGCGACCCGCGAAGTGCGCGGCACCAATCAATGCCGGATCGGTGTTTTTGCCGATCGTGTGCCGGGGCGGGCGATCCTGGTGTCAGTGATTGATAATCTGGTGAAAGGGGCCTCCGGCCAGGCGATCCAGAATATGAATGTTATGCTGGGTCTTGAAGAGACGGCGGGTCTTGATCAGGTGGCGATGTTCCCCTGATATTGGCGTATCTGACGAGGTCCGGTGACTTCCGAAATTGAAAACAGCCTATGCCTTTGCCAGTGGATCCGTCAGGATCCCTGGCGCATGGCGGCATTAGAGGTCATGCATGCGCAGGACAGTGATGCCTGGATTGCCGCAGGATTTGTCCGAAACATGG
This sequence comes from Aestuariispira insulae, assembly GCF_003385955.1. GTDB lineage: Bacteria > Pseudomonadota > Alphaproteobacteria > UBA8366 > Aestuariispiraceae > Aestuariispira > Aestuariispira insulae. The sequence goes on along the minus strand of NZ_QRDW01000001.1, from coordinate 211,760 downwards.
TTTGGGACCGGCTGAGCGGTATTGCTGAACGGCCGCTTGATGATATTGATGTCCTGATTTTTGATCCCGACGACCGAACAAGCTGGGCACCTGAGCAAGCCCTGGAGGCGCGCCTGTTGGCCGCAGCGCCGGAATTCCCCTGGTCGGTGCGCAACCAGGCGCGCATGCATATCCGTAACCGGGATGATGCTTATCAAGATATTCCCCATGCCATGGCCCATTGGCTTGAAACTGCGACCAGCATAGCGGTTCGCATGACATCGTCCGGAACACTGGAAATCTGCGCGCCCTATGGGTTGGCGGATCTGTTCGGCCTTATTTTGAGGCCGACATCACCCGGCCATGTAAAGCGAGATGAACTAAGAGCGCGGGCAGACGCCAAGGGGTGGCTGAAAAGATGGCCGGATCTTGCCTTTTTGCGCGATCATCCGGCTGAACCTTATGCCGGCGGTTGCTTCAAGTTTTCTGAGGCAAATCAGTCAATCTTGTAATAATGCTGGAAATCATCACCGCTGTCGGCTTCAAATCGGTTAGGCCGGTATTGATAGTGGCTGGTACCAAAAACAAAGCGGATGCGATCATTTTCGTCGGCCAGCGGCAGGACAAGCTTCTCAACTGGCTTTTGAGTGGTATCGCAATAACGCCGGATATGAAGAAGGGCCGGTTTGTTGATGACATTACGCATGCGCGGCAGGCTGGTTTCCGCCAGATCGGGCGGCATGAATTCTCCAACCAAATGGTCTCTGATCGGCTGGCCCCAGGCTTCATCCACCACGCTGCCGGAAACACGGCAAAGGAAATCGTCTGCTTCCGAGACATATTCGTAGAGCCAGCAATAAGGCAGGCTGCGTGGAAAATTGACAGGATCAAACGCTGATTTTCGGGGAATTTTCCCCACGGCCTGATGGAGGTCCTGCCAGGTTTTCAGCACCGCCGTCAGATGTGGGCTTTCCTGGGCGGGTAACTGCCCGCCTTCGATTTTTCCGAATTTGAAACACTGGGTTTTCATTGAAAAAGCTGAGTCTTACCCATGAAAAGAGTCAATAAGTTAACAAATAGTTAACAGCAAATATCTCTGAGACCAAGAAAATAATGGTTTGATAATCAGCCTCTTTTTCCTTTTGAATGACATAATTAGGTCGTAATCCGTCTGTGGAATAAGCGGGTATTCAAAGACCAGGAGAGATTAAGGCGTGATTGGCGTTTTTGATTCAGGCTCCGGCGGTATGACCGTTCTGGACAAATTGCGGGAAACTTTTCCAGGCCAATCCTTCATTTATTTGGGGGATCATCGTCATGCGCCTTATGGCAAAAGGACGGCGAAAGAACTTTATGAGTTATGCTGCCGCAATGTTTCTTATCTGATGCAGCGTGGCTGCCGGCTGGTGGTGTTGGCGTGTAACACTGCGTCCGTGTCGGTGCTGCGCCGCATGCAGCGGGAATGGCTGCCGCGGCATTTTCCGGATCATCGGATCCTTGGGGTGTTTGTGCCGATGGTCGAGTTCTTAACAGGTTGGGACTGGCGTTCCGACAAGGCCAGCGGCCAAGGGCTTCAGGGACGGGTGACTTTGTTTGCCACACCCTTCACGGTGCATTCCAAACGCTTTTCGACAGAGATTCGGAAACGCAGTGAAAGCCTGAGCGTGATGGAAACCGCTTGTCCGGCATTGGTGCGGGCCATTGAAGACCATGCCTGTCAGGATGTGCTGGATATTTTGGTGGAAAATTATGTGCGCCGCAGCGGTTTGCGACCGGAAACCAACGGCAAGCATTATGCGCTTCTCGGCTGCACCCATTATCCGTTGCTGGCCGCCTGTTTCCGGCGTCATCTCCCCTCTGGCTGTAGGCTCTTATCACAACCAGATGTGGTGGCAAAAAGCCTGATGGAGTATGCATCGCGCCATCCGGATATTATTGCTGATGAAGGAATGGGGGGGGAAGATCTTCTGTTGACGACGGGGGATCCGGATAAAGTTTCCCGTACTGTATCCCGTTTCCTGGATTATCAGGTTCGTTTCGAAGCGGTTTGAGCATGGATACAGTAAATGCTATGGAAGCGGGTAATTGCCATATACTGCCGCTCAAGGATGAAATGATGCTTCCAGCCCAGATCTTGCCCTTCGAAGATAAAAGCCCCTTTCTGCATCAAACTGTATTCCTGGCCCCTGGCGCGACGGTGATCGGTGATGTTCAGGTCGGTGCTGATAGCAGCATCTGGTACGGCTGTGTGCTGCGCGGCGATGTGAATGAAATTCGCATCGGCAGGGGCAGCAATATCCAGGACGGCACGGTGATCCATGTGGCAACACACGGCCAGGGCAGTTATATCGGCGACAATGTGTCGATCGGTCATCAAGCATTGATCCATGCCTGCACCATTGAGGATGGGGCCTTCATCGGCATGAATGCAACCGTTATGGATGGCGCGGTTGTCGAAAAAGGAGCAATGGTCGCGGCGGGGGCCATGGTATTGCCCGGGCGGGTGGTGAAATCGGGTACGCTTTGGACCGGTAGCCCGGCACAATACCGGCGTGATCTCACCGATAAAGATCAACAGATGATCGATTGGACTGCGCCGCACTATGTGGAGCTTGCCCGCCGTCACCTCCGTTCTCTTGGGGATTAACCCGCCTTGCGCAAGGGGACAGAGAGGTAGCAGCCGAATTCCTTTGGAAAATTGACGCTGACCCTGGCATGCACCTTGCCCTGCCGATCAAAAAAACGAATGTCATCATCAATCGGTGCCTGGGCCTCATGCCAGACATTGGGATGGATATACAGCGCTTTGCTGCCATCACAATAGAAGGCTTTGAATTTGTCTGGGCTGATATCGTCGCCGGGCAGGGCAAGCATGGATATAAAGGGTTTGCCATCCAGGGAATAAAACAGTTGGCCCCCGTCGGGGTGATAATTGGCATGCCATATTAAAAGCCGGTCCCGCGGTGCGGTCGGTTCTTCCGATGAGGCCTGTACCGGGTCGCAACTCCAGCCGATCAGATAGCTGTCATCCACGGCTTCGTTGACTCCGCAAAGAATATCCCCGAACCATTTAAACCGGAATATGCCTTCGGTTGTGCCGGCCTCGTCACCGGTATCCTCATCAACAGGTCGCCATCCCTGAGCGGGCCAGCGGACGATCTCAATAGGAAATTCTTCATAATTGTCCACCAACTCACCATAACCGGTCAGGGATTCATCGGTGGCCTGGATCAGCGGGATTTCGTGAATACTGAACTCTTCCAGCAGAAAGGGCGGTTTCATTCTGACATCCATCGGGGGTATCTCTTCTTTGATGTGATTTCTTTATCGTGAATTCAGCAGGAAGAGGGGTGTTTAATCAAATTTATAATGTTGGAAAAAAATATCAAAAAAACTAATATTCCGACATGCGATATGCTCAGTTAAAAGCCTTTGATGCCGTTGCCCGGCTGTTGAGTTTTTCCAAGGCGGCGGACCGCTTGGGGATAACCCAGCCTGCGGTGACCTTGCAAATAAAAGCCCTGGAAGAGGAAAACGACGTTTCCCTGTTTTTGCGTCAGGGCGGTGGGGTTTCTCTGACGGCGGCGGGCCTTGCGCTTTTTGACCACACCAGCCGGATGTTTGCGGTCGAAGAGGAAATTCGGGAATTTCTGACGGATCGCCGCAATTTGTCGGCCGGCGAATTGGTTCTGGGGGCGGATGGCCCTCATGTGGCACTGGATTTGATCGCGCGTTTCAAGATGCTCTATCCAGGCATTCACGTGAAGCTCGAGCTGGGAAATGCCCGCAGCGTTTGGCGCGATGTGACGGAAAGCCGGGTCGAGGCAGCGATCATGGCCAATCCACCGACGGATGACCGGGTGACAGTCCAGCCTCTGTTGCGCTCCGGCATGATGGCGATCATGCCGCTGGACCACCCGTTGGCTGAGGGGGGGGATGTCGGGTTGGCGGATTTCGCAGCCTCTTTCCTGATCGCGCGAGAGCAAGGGTCCAATACCAGGCGTGTGCTGGAAGCCGCCATGAAGTCCGGCGGATACGGTTTCGATCCTGCGATGGAGCTTGGCAGTCGGGAGGCTGTGCGCGAGGCGGTGGCTGTCGGCATGGGGGTTGGTTGTGTTTATGCGCGTGAAACCGTCGGCGACAGCCGGATTGCGGCACGCCCCATCCGCGAACTGACCAACAGCAATCTCGACACGCTGGTTTTTTTATCCAGAAACAGCAATCGCCGTGTGATCCGATCCTTGCAGGACTGCGCAAAAGGGCTGTCGATTGATTTGGGGAAAAATGACGAATGACCAATGTCATCTGGTTCCGCAGGGATCTCAGGCTGCGGGACAATCCAGCGCTGAAGGCAGCGGCGGAAGAAGGAGAAATCCTGCCGCTCTATATTTTGGAAGAGGGCGCGAACCTGCGCCCGATCGGCGGTGCCAGCCGATGGTGGCTGCATCACAGCCTTGAACATCTGGAAAGCAGCCTGGGCGGTATGGAATATGCGCACGGCGAAGCGTTAGGCATTCTAAGGGAGCTGGCCCAACGATCCGGCGCGAGGACAATCCACTGGAACCGTTGTCTGGACGCTAATGGCGAACAGCGGGACTATCAGTTGGCGACGGAGCTGCGCGAGGAAGGGGTCGATGTCGTCATTCATGATGACGGATATCTGTTCCGGCCAGAAGAGATGCGAACCGGGGCCGGCGGGCCGTTCAAGGTGTTTTCGCCTTTCTGGAAAGCCTGTCAGACACGCCAGGTGATGCCGCCGGTTGAAGCGCCGGAAGTTAGCCTTTCCAAGGAATTGGACCATAGTCTTGGCCTGGCGGATTTGCAGCTTTTGCCGCGCAGTCCTGACTGGGCGCAGGGTTGGTGTAACCTTTGGCAACCGGGAGAGTTGGGGGCAAAGAGCCGACTGGAGCAATTCATCAAAACCGGCTTGCCGGGATATGGCTCGGGGCGGGACCGGCCGGACCAGGCGCATGTTTCCAGGCTCTCTGCTCATTTGCATTTTGGCGAAATATCACCGCGGCAGGTCTGGGCCAGGATGGCATTTGCGCAAGAGGCACGGCCGGAGCTTGCCCGCGATATTGCAAAATTCCAGTCCGAGTTGGGCTGGCGGGAATTTTCTCATCAACTTCTGTATCATTACCCGGATTTGGCGGAAAAGAACTGGCGCCCGGGCTTTGATCATTATCCCTGGCGGGATGATCCCCGGGGGCTTGTTGCCTGGCAGCGGGGCATGACCGGTTATCCGATTGTGGATGCGGGCATGCGGGAGCTTTGGCAAACGGGATATATGCATAACCGTGTGCGCATGGTGGCGGCCAGCTTCCTGATCAAACATCTGCGCATTGATTGGCGCGCAGGCGAGCGTTGGTTCTGGGATACACTGGTTGATGCGGACGCGGCCAATAATGCCGCAAGCTGGCAATGGGTCGCCGGTTCCGGTGCCGATGCGGCACCTTATTTCCGGATCTTTAATCCGATGACCCAGGGGCGAAAGTTCGATCCGGACGGCACCTATGTCCGGCGTTGGTGCCCGGAATTGAAGCGGTTGGATAACCGGTTCATCCATGCCCCGTTTGAAGCCAGTCCGATGGAACTGGAGATGGCCGGAATACGGTTGGGGCGGGATTATCCCAACCCCATCGTGGATCATGCGGCCGCTCGCCAGGCTGCGCTCAGCGGCTATGACCGGGTAAAGGCGGCCGGATGATCCAGGCTGTCATCTAGCGGGTTAGACGCGGACCCTGACGTAGGAACCGGGCGCATCCTCTATGGCTTTGAGCTTTCCATCTCCGGGCTGACGCGCTGGAATTTTTTTACCCGCCTTCCGGGCTATCCATTTCTGCCATTCCGGCCACCAGGAGCCGTCATTTTGGGTAGCGCCATCCAGCCAGGCCTGCGGATCCGCTGTCTTTTTCGTGCTGGTCCAATAACCGTATTTCATCTTGTCCGACGGCGGATTGATGACACCGGCAATATGACCGGAACCCGCCAGTACGAATTTGACCGGACCGGCATAGGTCTTGACCGCAGAGTAAGTCGACTTCCACGGCGCGATATGGTCTTCCTTGGTGGAAAGCACGAAGGTAGGCGTTTTGATCGTGGTCAGGTCAATGGGCACATTGTCCAGAATGATTCCGCCCGGTTCCATCAGCCGGTTCTCCACATACATCTTGCGAAGATAAAAGGAATGCATGGCGGCGGGCATCCGGGTCGAGTCCGAATTCCAATAAAGCAGGTCAAACGGGAAGGGTTGTTTGCCCATCAGGTAGTTATTGATGACGAAGGACCAGATCAGGTCATTGGCGCGCAGCATATTAAAAGTGGTCGCCATCTCGCTGCCATCCAGATAGCCCTTTTCAGCCATCATCTGATCCAGATGTTTCATCTGCTCTTCATCGATGAAAACGGAAAGCTCGCCCGCCTCGGTGAAGTCGATCATAGTGGTGAAATAGGTTGCGGATTTGACCCGTTTGTCATTTTTGGCCGTCATATAGGCCAATGTGCTGGCCAGCAGCGTGCCGCCGAGGCAATAACCGATGACATTGGCCTCTTTTTCACCTGTGGCCTGTTCAATGGCGTCCAGGGCGGCAAGTGGACCTTCGAACATATAGTCTTCGAAGCTCTTATCCGCCAGCGTTTCATCCGGATTGATCCAGGAGATCACAAAAACCGTGTGACCCTGGGAAACGGCGTAGCGGATGAAGGAATTCTTTTCTTTCAGATCCAGAATATAAAATTTGTTGATCCAGGGCGGAATGATCAGCAGCGGTGTTGTGTAGGTTGTTTCAGTGCTGGGGGTATACTGGATCAGCTGCATCAGGTCATTCTGATACACGACCTTGCCGGGGGTGGTGGCGATATTTCCTCCGATTTCAAAGGCTTCCGGATCGGTCATGGAAATTTTAAGCCGGCCTTGCCCCCGTTCCAGATCGCCCAGCAGATTCTCAAGCCCCTGAACCAGGTTGTCCCCTTTGGAATCGAGCGTTTCCCGCAGGGCCGCCGGATTGGTCATCAGAAAATTGGTGGGGGCCAGCGCATCGGCGAATTGCCGCGTATAGAAATCAACCTTGCGAGCGGTATGGTCGTCCAGCCCTTCCACCTCATTCACGGTTTCCTGCAGCCAGCGCGAGGTCAGGAGGTAGGACTGTTTGATGTAGTCGAATAGGGTGCTTTCACTCCATTCGTCATCTTTAAACCGCTTATCGCCTTGGTCGGGAGCGATCATGGGATCTACATTTTCGCCCAGCATTTTGCGGGTGGTGTTTTGCCACAGGGTCATCTGGCTATGCCAGAATTCCTGCTGTGCCTTTGCCAGGGCCTGTGGGTTTTCCATCATTGCCCGGCCCATTTCCAGAAAAGCATTACCGATATTCAAAGGGTCAATGCTGGTGGTGGCGGTCGGCTGCATGCCGGGATGCTTTTCCAAATAATCGGTAATCATCTTATGGCTGCGCTCGGCGACATCGGCCATGACATGGGACCATTCTCTTGATGCTTCCCAGATGTCGGTATTTTCGCGGCTGTCCTTCATTTCAACCCCCGTGAACTGCTATGGACTGTTGCAATTTTTACAATAAGCTAGTGGCGGAAAGTTTCAACTTTCTTACAGGTTTGGGAGAGAGAAACTATTTCTCTTGTTCTATTGCCGGACCGGTTGCGCTTCCTTATGATGCGCGGTCAAAGCGAGCCAGGGACGGGCGGCCTTATTGCTGCCGCATTGCGCCGGTTTGTTAGAGTGATTTTTGGGCGGTTATCTAGGGGCATATTGAGATGTCTGATATGAAGAAACTTCTGGCCACGGTGGCGATGGGCATTTTGGTTCAGGGATGTGAGACCACTTCCGATGTGTTGGATGCTGCCAATCCTGTGAACTGGTTCGAAGAGGAAGAGACAACCGCTCAAAAAGAAGCGCCGGTGCCGGGGGAAGATGAGGATTATCCGGCCATTGGCTCCGTCCCGGAGCGGCCCGAAGAACCGGAAATCAAACGCGAATATACCGAGTTGAAGTCGGGGCTGGTTGCGGATCGCGAAAACGCCCGCTACACCGACCAGGTGATCCGCAGCCAGGAGATTCCGACGGTATCCCTTTCAACGGTTAAGGCGGCCAAACTGCCGGTCGCGACGCAGGTTCCGTCCAATCCGCCGGCGGCCACCAATATCAAGAAAGTGCCGGAAGGCAGCGGTCCTGTCGCGGATGCGGGTTCCGTCCCGCAGACGACGAAGGTGCGCGCCGCCAAATTGCCGGATCCTGCGCCGCAGGAAGTCGCCATGGCAGCGCCCAACCCGCAGCCTCTGGCCGCTCAGCCGGCACCGATACGGGCAAAGCCTGCGCCTCAGCGCGGGACCCAGCTTGCCGGCGGTGATGACACGGCGGACGAATTGCCGCCCGCGGCCAGGACGGCACAACCGTCGCCGCGCAATGCGGATGGCCTTGTGCCCAAGCTTATTGCCAATATCTATTTTTCGGACGGTGCGACCGGCCTGACCAGTAACGACCGGCAGGTGATCGGCCAGGTGATTGAAATTGCCAGGAGCGGCAATAACCCGGTCCGTGTGATTGGCCATTCCAGTCTCTTGTCCGGCAATGCCGCGACCAGCGCACAATTGGGCAATTACAAGATATCTCTGGACCGCGCCAATGCAGTAGCGTCCGAATTTGTCCGCCAGGGCATGTCGGCGGCCAATATCCAGGTTGACGCCAGAGGGGCATCCGAACCTGTTTATGAAGAAATGACCAAGAATGCGCAGGCCTATAACCGGCGTGTTGAAATTTTCATCCTGCAATAACCTGCAGATCTCTCAACCCTAGAAGTAAAAGTTAATACCGATGATCGAAGCGTTTCACCGTATCAAGCGTCTCCCGCCTTATGTTTTTGCCGAAGTCAATAAACTGAAAGCGGAAGCGCGAGCGGCGGGGGAAGACATCATCGATTTCGGCATGGGCAACCCGGACACGCCCACCCCTCAGCATATCGTCGATAAGATGGTCGAGGCGGTGCAGAACCCCAAAACCCATCGATATTCCACCAGTCGGGGCATTCCGGGGTTACGCAAGGCGCTGGCGGCTTATTACGAGCGCCGCTTCAATGTCACCCTCAATCCGGAAACCGAAGTGGTGGCGACACTTGGGTCCAAGGAAGGGCTAGCCAACCTGGCTCAGGCAATCACCAGCCCAGGCGACATCATTCTGGTGCCCAACCCCTGTTATCCGATCCATTCTTTTGGTTTCATCATTGCCGGCGGGTCGATCCGCCATATGCCGGCATGCGGTGGGGATGCGACTTTCCAGGAAGACTTCATGCGTGAGTTGGAGCGGGCGGTGACTCACTCGATCCCCAAGCCGTTGGCGGTGGTGCTGAACTTCCCGCAGAATCCGACGGCCCATTGTGTCGATCTGGCTTTTTATGAAGAAGCGGTCAAATTCTGTAAGAAGCATGAGATCTATATCCTATCCGATATTGCCTATTCGGAGATCTATTTCACCGACACGCCGCCGCCATCCGTTCTGCAGGTGCCGGGCGCGAAGGATATCGCGGTGGAATTTTCGTCGCTCTCCAAGACCTATTCCATGCCGGGCTGGCGTGTGGGGTTCGCGGCAGGCAATGAAAAGCTGGTCGGGGCGCTGACCCGGATCAAATCCTATGTGGATTATGGCGCTTTCACACCGATCCAGGTGGCGGCCACGGCGGCGCTTAATGGCCCGCAGGATTGCGTGGATGAATTGCGCGCGCTTTATAAGGAGCGCCGCGACGTGCTTTGCGACGGCTTGGCGCGCTTTGGCTGGGATGTGCCGAAACCGGATGCGACCATGTTCGTCTGGGCGCCGGTACCGGAACAGTTCCGCGAAATGGGATCTCTTGAATTTTCCAAGAAATTGCTGACCGAAGCCAACGTCGCTGTCGCGCCGGGGGTCGGTTTCGGCGAATATGGCGAAAATTTCGTCCGTTTCGGCCTGGTTGAAAATCTGCATCGCACCAGACAGGCCTTGCGAAACATCCGCGATTTCTTTAGTGGAAGCACTGAATAAAATTTTAGGGAAGTAGAAGCGTTAATCATGTCGGATGCATCCAAGATTTGCAAAGTCGCCGTGGCCGGTTTGGGCACGGTCGGCGTGGGAACTGTCCGCCTGTTACAAGAACAGGCGGATTTGCTGGAAGCGCGCTGCGGGCGGAAGCTTGTGGTGACTGCGGTTTCCGCCCGTGACCGAACTCGCGACCGTGGGTGCAATCTGGATGGCATTACCTGGTTTGATGATGCGGTTGAAATGGCCCGTTCGGCGGATGCGGATATCTTTGTCGAACTGATCGGTGGCAGCGACGGGCCGGCGAAAGCCAGCTGTGAGGCAGCGCTGGCTTCTGGCAAGCATGTGGTTACTGCGAATAAGGCATTGGTTGCCCATCACGGCCATGAAATGGCGCTGGTTGCGGAAGAGGCGGGACTTGGCCTTGCCTATGAAGCGGCGGTTGCTGGCGGTATTCCTGTGATCAAATCGATCCGTGAAGGCTTGGCAGGCAATAAGATTCGCACCCTGCACGGCATCCTGAACGGGACCTGTAACTATATCCTGACCACCATGCGCGAAACTGGCCGCAGTTTTGACGATGTTCTGGCCGAGGCCCAGGAGCTGGGCTATGCGGAAGCGGACCCGACCTTTGATGTCGATGGGATCGATGCGGCCCATAAACTTGCGATCCTGGCCAGCCTGGCTTTTGGTGCCAAGCTGGATTTCGAAGGTGTCTATGTTGAGGGTATCCGCCATATCACGCCGCTGGATATCGAATATGCCAACGAGCTTGGCTATAAGTTCAAATTGTTGGGTATTGCGGAAGATTGCGGCAACGGGATCTTTCAGCGGGTTCACCCGGTGATGGTGCCGACCGATGCACCGATCGCCTCTGTCGAAGGCGTGTTTAACGCCGTGGTCACTGAAGGCGATTTTGTCGGTACCACGGTTATGGAAGGTCGGGGGGCCGGGGGTGGTCCGACCGCTTCTGCGGTTGTTTCCGATATCGTTGATATTGCCTGTGGCCGGATCACACCGACCTTCGGCATGCCGGCGAAGAAACTGGTGGAGAAATCCACGCTTCCGATGGATAGCCACAGCGGGGCCTATTATGTGCGCCTCTCGGTGGTTGACCGTCCGGGTGTAATGGCGGATATCACCGCCGCCATGCGCGATCATGAAGTCAGCCTTGAATCCGTGATACAGCGCGGTCGGGATCCGGGGGCGCCGGTCACCGTGGTGCTGACCATGCACGAAACCAGTGAGGCCGCGATCCGTGGCGCGCTGGAGGAAATTGAAAAGCTGGACGCTGTCAAGGAACCGCCGCGTCTGATCAGAATCGAGCGGTTCCAGGATTGATTAGGGGTAATCAAAGATGAGCATTGAAGAACGTAACCTTGCGCTTGAAGCCTGTCGCGTGACTGAAGCGGCAGCGCTGGCAGCGTCCCGCTGGATGGGGCGTGGCGACGAAAAAGCCGCTGATCAGGCCGCTGTTGATGGCATGCGCACAGCACTCAATGGCCTGGATATCCAGGGCACCGTTGTGATCGGTGAGGGCGAGCGCGATGAGGCGCCCATGCTCTATATCGGTGAAGAAGTCGGCAGCGGCAAAGGCCCGAAAGTCGATATCGCGCTGGACCCGCTGGAAGGCACCACCATTACGGCAAAGGGCGGCCCGAACGCGCTTGCGGTTATGGCCATGGCCGAGCATGGCGGCTTCCTGAATGCACCGGATGTCTATATGGACAAAATCGCTGTTGGTGGTGGTTTGCCGCAGGATGTTGTTGATCTGGATGCCAGCCCGGAAGAAAACCTCAAAGCGCTGTCTAAGGCGAAGAGCAAAGACATCTCCGATATGCTGGTCTGTATCCTGGATCGTCCGCGCCATGCGGAAATCATTCAGGCGGTGCGTGAAGCGGGTGCCCGCATCCTTTTGATCGGTGACGGTGATGTTTCCGGTGTGATCGCCACTGCGGATCCGGAATCGGGTGTTGATATGTATATGGGGTCCGGTGGTGCGCCAGAAGGCGTTCTGGCGGCGGCGGCTCTGCGCTGCATTGGCGGCCAGATCCAGGGGCGTTTGTTGTTCCGCAATGACGATGAGCGCGCGCGTGCCCATAAATGGGGTATCACCGATCTGGATAAGAAATATTCCCTTACCGACATGGCATCCGGTGATGTCATGTTCGCTGCTACCGGCGTGACCGATGGTGCCATGCTCCAGGGCGTCCGGGTATTTGCTGACAAGGCAACCACCCATACGCTGGTGATGCGTTCCAAATCGGGCACGGTTCGGAAGATCGAAGCGATCCACAATTTTGATCGCAAAACCTGGGTTAACTGGTAAGAGGCGCAAATTTCCAGCCATGAGCAATAATGCCGCTTTTCTTGGGGTTTCATCCTCCGTCAGCGGAAAACGCTGGGAATTAAGAGACGCAGACGAACGGGAAGCGCTGGCCATTTGCCAGCGCTTTTCTTTGCCGGATGTCGTTGGGCGCTTTATGGCAGCCCGCGGGATCAGCCTGGAGGAATCCGCCGATTTCCTAACACCCAGCCTGAAGGCACTGCTGCCTGACCCGCATCATTTGAAGGATATGGACAAAGGCGTTGAGCGGCTGGTTGCGGCGATACGCAATAAAGAACCAATTGCTGTTTTCGGTGATTATGATGTGGATGGTGCGACCTCATCCGCTGTGCTCAACCGCTTTTTTTCAACCATCAACGTGCCGCTTGAAATCTATATCCCCGACCGGATGAAGGAAGGCTACGGCCCTAATTTGCCAGCCCTGCGCGCATTGGCCGCTAAAGGGATCAAGGTGGTAATCACCGTTGATTGCGGAATTACGGCTTTTGAGGCGCTGGAAGGGGCGGCGGAGGCCGGTTTGGATATCGTGGTGGTCGACCATCATGTTGCTGAGCCTTCGCTGCCAAAAGCTTCTGCAGTGATCAATCCCAACCGGCTGGATGACGATAGTCCGCATGGCCATATGGCGGCGGTTGGTGTGACTTTTCTGCTGGTTGTGGCCCTGAACAAGGCGCTTCGTGAAGCGGGGTATTACGGGGATCGGCCCGCGCCTGACCTCAGGCTGCTTCTGGATCTGGTGGCGCTGGGGACAGTCTGCGATGTGGTGCCCTTGCGTGGCGTCAATCGTGCCTTTGTTGCTCAGGGGCTTAAAATCCTGGCGCAGAGACGGAACAAGGGGCTGGCGGCGCTGGCGGATGTATCCGGAGTGGACCGATTCCCGGAAGCCTATCATCTGGGCTATCAGATGGGGCCACGGGTGAATGCCGGTGGCCGTGTCGGTGAATCCTATCTTGGCGCCAGGCTGCTTTCCACTGATAACCCGGCCGAGGCCAGGGATATTGCCCAGCAGCTCAATCTCTTTAACCAGGAACGCAAGGAAATCGAAGCTGCCTGCCTGGAGCAGGCGATAGAGCAGGTTGAGAGCAGGGATATGCATGCAGGCCTGGTCTATGCCGCCGCTGAGGGATGGCACCCGGGTGTGATCGGGATTGTCGCTGGACGGCTGAAGGAGCGCTATAACAGGCCTGCCTGTGTGGTGGCTTTTGAAAATGGGATCGGGAAGGGCTCTGGGCGGTCCATAGAAGGCGTGGATCTTGGCGCTACCGTCATTGCGGCGGGGCAGGCGGATTTGTTGATCAATGGCGGCGGGCATAAGATGGCGGCGGGTTTTACTGTCGCACAGGAAAATAGTGATGCTTTCAGGGATTATCTGGCCCAAAGAATCGAGGCGCAGGTCGGAACGGATGGGATCATCCCCAGGCTGTCACTGGATGGGACGGTCACGGTTGCTGACGCGAATATCGATCTGGTGAAAAAACTGGAGCAGCTGGGGCCCTTTGGCGCTGGAAACAGCACGCCACGCTTTGTTTTGCCGGATGTGGTGTTGGAAAAAGTTTCCATCGTCGGTACCGACCATGTGCGCTGCCAGATCAAGGATCGTAGCGGCCGTGGCGGCTGGATCAAGGCGATTGCCTTCCGTTGTGCCGATCAGCCGCTTGGCGATTTGTTGTTGGGGCAGAGGCCCGGTATGCCGGTGCATCTCTGCGGCAAGCTTCAGATCGATACCTGGCAGGGTCGTGAAAACGTCCAATTCATGATTGATGATGCAGCGCCGGCCTATAGCTAGGCCTGTCTTCGAGTCTGTTTACTTCAGCTCGGTCGCGGTTTTGGTCATCTCATCGACTGTGCGCAGGCTCGTGGCTGCGGAGCTGTAGGCCCGTTGAGTCTGGATCATCAGCGTCACTTCGTCGGAGAGCTCTGTTGTTGAGGTTTCGTATCCGCCGGCGACGAAGGTTACAAGATCCGTCGCATCAGGATCCCGCAAAGTGAGAGTTCCGGAATCCGCTGTCAGCAGAAAATGGGTGTCGCCGGTATTTTGCAGGCCATTGGTATTGGTGACGGTGGCAGCGGCAACTTTGGCAACCGGCCGCAACAGGCCATTGGTAAACTCACCCATAACAACGCCGTCATTATTGAAGCTGGCATTTTTCAGATAGCCGTCGGTATTGCCGTTGGCACTGATATCCCGGATATCAAGCTGTGTCCCGGCAAACTGTGTCATGTTCGCTACATCAAGGGAAAGCGTGTTGCTGGCCCCTGCTGGACTTGTCCAGTTGATGGTGAGTGCCTGGGCGCTGGTGTTGGTTGCGGTAAAAGTGGGGTTCAATCCGGCGCCGTCAAAGGTCAGTTGCACAGCTGCCGCAGGGGAAGCCACGGTGCCCCCGGTGGCGGAGAAGGTGATATCCCAGGTGTTGGTCGCGGTTTTCGTCCAGATGACATCCAGATTCCTAACGTCGGAGACATTGTCGGCATCTCCCGTGCCGTCATAAATGGACATGGATGTTGTATAGCTGTTGCCGACAGCTGCATCCGCCGGGATGTTGGCCGCGATGCTGGCCTGGGTTGTTCCTGCGGCGGCAAAAAGATTGTTCGGATCAATCTGAATTGGCTGTAGCGAGGGGATCCCCGTGCCGGTGGTGAAGCTGTTGGTCGCGGTGCTGTACGGCCAACCCAGCAGATAATGCCCACTGGCATCCGTCAAATAGGTTTGATTGGTTGTGGAGGCCGGGTCCACTGTGGGGTTGAACTGTCCAGCTTTGGTCAGGCTGATATTGCCTGCGGCGGAAGGGGTATCACTGGTTACGAAAAAGCCGCTGCCTAACATGGCAGCATCATAGGGGCGCGCGGTATTGGCAACCTGACCGTCACGATCAAACATGTTCTTCAAAAGCGGCCGCATGCCGCTGTAATTCTCGGAGGTTGAACCGATATCTGTCGATTGGACAAGGTCATGAAACTGCGCTTTCTGGGCCTTGTAGCCAGCGGTCGAGACGTTGGATACATTGATACCAATGACTTCCATTGCCTTTGACTGGGCTTTCATGGCCGCCAGGCTGGCGGAAAAAGCATAATGATGAACCATAGCTTAACCTTGCTTCTCAGACGTCATACCTCATATGTCCAGAGATTATGCAACAAGGGTGCCAATCATTGTGAAGGCCAGTCTATCCCTTAACGATATACCTGATCTATTTCTTGATACGTTTGCGGTTCGGTAATACTGGCGCGGGGAAGTGAAAAAAATGCCGGGTGTAGGGGTGGAAAAATAATTTTCATATTTTTGCAATTAATCGCTTGACCGGGAGGGGGCTGGAGGATACATCAAGGCCCGTCCACAGGATGACAAAGTCCCCTTCGTCTAGAGGCCTAGGACACCGCCCTTTCACGGCGGCAACACGGGTTCGAATCCCGTAGGGGACGCCATCCAGTTGGGAGAGAGTTATTGATGAAATGCCGGAAGGGTTCGCACTTCCGGCTTTTTTGTTTTTTTGGCCCGGGTCGGTTGCTGCGCAGTTCCTTTCCAGTAGTTAGTTTAATCAGGCCGGGCAAAGACTGTTTCAAAGGAGAAGGCCGATGGCTGACCAGGTTGCTGCTTCCCATATTCTGTTGATGTATGAAGGCTCCATGCGTTCCACTGCCACCCGTTCCAAGGATGATGCATTGGAGCTGATCAATAAGCTGAAAGCGGATATTGAGGGTGGTGCTGATTTTGCGGCTCTGGCGCAGGAACATTCCGATTGTCCGTCAGGCCAGTCCGGCGGGGAGCTTGGCTCTTTCGGCCGCGGCCAGATGGTTCCGGAATTTGAAACCGCAACCTTTGCCTTGGAAGTTGGCGGCACCAGCGACGTCGTGGAGACCGCTTTCGGTTACCACTTGATTACGCGGACCGCTTAATCCGTTTCCAAGACGGTTATGAAGAGCCCCGCCGGCTGTCCGGCGGGGCTTTTTTATTGGACCTAATGTTGTTCGTCACCACGAATGCGCAGGGCCCACATCAAGCCGAGGATGGCCCCTTTTGAAAAGGGCAGGATCATTGGGACCAGAGCGCAGGCCATGCCGAGCATCACCAGGGCTGTCTGCCACCAGGGCGGTGTCCAGTAGGTTTCCAACAGAATGATCGTTGGGAAGACAAAATGGCTCAGAATGATGATGGTCAGCCAGGGACCAAAATCATCCGTTCGGATATGAGATAGGGTTTCACCGCAAACAGCGCAGGAATCGGTTGCTTTCAGATAACGGCGATAGATTTTTCCCTCACCGCAATTGGGGCATTTCTGGCAGAGTCCCCGAAAAATCGATTTGAAGAGTGGCCTTTTTTCAAGCTCCTGCATTGCGGTTTCTTCCGTCATATTCTCGCCCCCTGCATCTCATTGATCCTGAATTCATCCGTTAAATCTAGGCCTGGTTGCAAAATGCGGCAAGAGATCGATTGACGCAGGTTTCGGGAGGGGGTACCGGGGAGGGGTAGATAACAATAATGCTGGGCGGGTTGGGTCTCATGATGATTGCGATAATCGGGGCGCTGGGGGCAGCCCTATGTTGGTCGTTCAGCTCACTTATTTCAGTATATCCCGCTCAGATACTGGGCGCGGCTGCCTTTAACCGGTTGCGAATGGTATTTGTGACGTTGCTGTTGTCTGCCGCGGTGACCGTGACCGGGGAATGGGACAGTCTTGCCGGCGGGATGATGGTCGCGCTGATTTTGAGCGGGGTCATTGGGATTTTTATTGGCGATACAGCGCTTTTCACCACGCTTAGGCGCATGGGGCCGCGGCGCACGGCCATTCTTTTTGCCATGAATGCTCCGATCGCAACGTTGTTGGGGTTCCTGTTTCTGAACGAGAGGTTGGTGCCGATGGCACTTGGCGGCTGTGTGCTCGTGGTAGCGGGAGTGGTCCTGGCCATTGTTTATGGTAAGCGAAAAGATCAACTGCACCAATGGGAAAGCATTCGCGGAACCTTGTTGGCCGGTATTTTGTTCGGCTTGCTGGCGGCCACCGCGCAGGCGGTCGGTCTAATCCTGTCCAAACCTGTGTTGGCTCAAGGGGCGGATCCCGTAGCAGCCTCTGCTGTCCGGGTCGGCGTATCGGCGGTTGGGCTGATGGTCTTGGCGCAATTACCTTTGCCGCAATTTAAGCCGCAGGGTGAAATGAGCCGGAAGGTATTCTGGTTTACTCTGGCCAGTGGTTTTTTCGGCATGGGGGTTGGTATGACCCTGCTGATGGTGGCTTTGCGCCATGGGGATACGGGAATTGTGGCCACCCTGTCGGCAACGTCTCCGGCTTTGATGCTGCCGTTGATCTGGATTAAAACCAAAGAGCGCCCTGCGGCAGGCGCCTGGTGCGGAGCCCTGGCTGTTGCTGTTGGCACTGGCATGATTTTCATGGTGTGACATGGCGATTTTGCATATGCAATTGGCATCGGATACATAGTGAGGCGTTCTCTCTCAATGAGCATGGGCTGATCTGATTTTGGTTCAATCCGGGGATTGCGATGGACTGGCAGGATGATGGCGTGATTTTAGGGGTGCGCAAGCATGGCGAGACCTCGGCTATTGTCTCGGCCTTTACACGCAGCCACGGCCGCCATGCCGGTCTGGTCCGGCAGGTGAGTTCAAAGAAACTTCGCGGCATTGTACAGCCGGGCAACCTTGTTCGGTTGAACTGGCATGCCAGGCTGGAAGAGCATCTGGGTATTTACAGTATGGAATTGCTGCAAAGCAATGTGGCGCCCTTGATGCTGGATCCAGGAAAGTTGACCGCTATGATGTCCGCATGTGCATTGGTGTCGGCCGGGGTGCCGGAACATGAGCCGCATCCGGATCTATTTGAAACACTCTCTTCTTTGATGGTGGCGCTGGATCATGACGACTGGCCCTCAGTTTACGTGAAATGGGAAATCGGCCTGCTGGCAGAATTGGGGTTTGGCCTGGATTTCAGCCAATGTGCGGCGACGGGAGAACGGGACGGGCTGGTTTACGTGTCGCCCAAAACCGGGCGAGCGGTATCGGCGCAGGCAGGCAGGCCTTATCACGACCGGCTGCTGGCATTGCCGGCCTTCCTGTTGACGGGGGAGGTGCCGGGGGCTGCTGATTTGGTGCAGGCGCTAAAGCTGACAGGGCATTTTTTGAACCGCCATGTTTTGGCCCATTCCAGCAAAGCCCTGCCGGACAGCCGGGGAAGGCTGATGGATCGCTGGTTAAAGGCCTGATTTCCTGCAATTTGATTGTTGATGAACCAGCTAGCTGTTGCGTTTCTGTGCTCCCTGATTACTATATCTGGTAAGTATCGTAACTTGGGATTCCGTCATGAGTGATTCTAAAAATGCCGCTGCCGAGATGCGCGTCACCCCACTTGCAGAGGCGTTAAGTGAACGATATCTGGCCTATGCCATGTCCACGATCACATCGCGCTCGCTGCCGGATGTGCGGGATGGCTTGAAACCGGTTCACCGGCGCTTGCTGCATGCCATGCGCGAGCTCAAACTCAATCCGGATTCCGGCTTTAAGAAATGTGCCCGTATCGTCGGGGATGTGATGGGTAAATACCATCCTCACGGTGACCAGGCCATTTATGATGCGATGGTTCGTCTGGCCCAGGAATTTGCCGTGCGCTATCCGCTGGTGGATGGCCAGGGCAATTTCGGCAATGTGGATGGCGATAATGCAGCGGCCATGCGTTATACCGAAGCACGTCTGACGGAAGTCGCCCAGGCGTTGCTGAACGGCATTGATGAGAATGCGGTTGATTTCCGCCCCACCTATGACGGTGAGGGCGAGGAGCCGGTTGTCCTGCCGGCGGCTTTTCCAAATTTGCTGGCCAATGGTGCCTCCGGTATCGCGGTTGGCATGGCGACCAATATCCCGCCGCATAATGCTGGGGAGCTGTGCGAAGCTTTGCAGCATCTGATCAAGTTTCCCAATGCCGGCATGGAAAAGCTGGTGGAGCTGGTGCCCGGACCGGATTTCCCGACGGGTGGCGTTTTGTGTGAAAGCCGGGAGGCGATCCTGGAAGCCTACAGCACGGGCAAAGGCGGTTTCAGGGTCCGAGCCCGCTGGGAGGTGGAGAAACTGAAAGGCGGCACCTGGCAGATTGTCGTGACCGAAATCCCCTATCAGGTCCAGAAATCAAAACTGATTGAGCGGATCGCGGAGCTGATCGCCAATCGTAAAATCGCAATCCTGTCGGATATCCGGGATGAATCGGCCGAGGATGTACGCATTGTGCTGGAACCCAAATCCCGCAATGTGGAACCGGAAATGCTGATGGAATCCCTGTTCCGCCAGACGGATCTGGAAAACCGCATCTCGTTGAACATGAATGTCCTGGCCGATCGCGGACGGGTGCCGCGCGTGATGGATTTGCGCGAGGTGCTCAAGGCCTTCTTGGAACATCGCCAGGATGTTTTAGTGCGGCGCTCGGAACATCGTAAAGCCCAAATCGAACGGCGCCTGGAAATTCTCGATGGCTATCTGATTTGCTATCTCAATCTGGATGAAGTGATCCGGATCATCCGATTTGAGGATCATCCCAAGCAGGAACTGATCAAGACCTTCTCGCTGACCGAGATCCAGGCTGACGCAATTTTAAATATGCGTCTGCGCTCCTTACGGCGGTTGGAAGAAATGGAGATCCGCAAGGAGCATGATAGTCTCACCGAAGAGCTTAACGGCCTGATTGCGCTGTTGGGTGATGAAGAGATGCAGTGGAAAAAAATCTCTTCGGAAATCGGTGAAATGAAGAAGAAATTTGGCAAGAATACCGAACTAGGCCGCCGACGGACGGAGATCGGCGAAGCGCCAAGCGCGGTTGTCGTGCCTTTGGAAGCGATGATCGAAAAAGAACCGATCACGGTTGTTTGCTCGGAAAAAGGCTGGGTACGGGCCATGAAGGGCCATCTCGCCGATTTCGGGGAGATCAAATACAAGGAAGGCGATGGCCCGAGATGGGCCATTCACGCCCAAACCACTGACAAGATCCTGTTCCTCTCCACCAATGGCCGCTTCTATACGGTTGGTGCAGATAAATTGCCGGGCGGCAGAGGACATGGAGAACCCTTGCGTCTTATGGTGGATTTGCCCAACGAACATGATCTGGTAAGCCTTTTTGTCCACGATCCTGAACGTAAAATTTTGGTGGCCTCCAGCGATGGGCGTGGTTTTGTTACCTCTGAAAAAGATGTGGTTGCCCAGACCCGAAACGGCAAGCAGGTCTTGAATGTATCGGGCCGGGTAACGGCGAAGCTTTGTTACCCGGTGGTGGGGGATATGGTCGCGATTATCGGCCAGAACCGCCGCATGCTTGTTTTCCCAATCTCGGAAATTCCTGAAATGGGGCGCGGCCGGGGTGTGATCCTGCAGAAATACCGTGATGGCGGCATTTCCGATCTCAGGATTTTCAAGAACGAAGATGGTCTGACCTGGAAATCCGGGGATCGGGTACGCACAGTGACCGATGTAACCGATTGGCTGGGCAAGCGTGCCCAGGCCGGCCGGATGCCGCCGCCGGGTTTCCCGAGGAATAATCGATTTGCATAACGGATAGTCTGAAAATTGGGGCGTGACCTCGGTTCTGGTCGATGTTATGACCTTTCGTAGAACAGGGTATTCTTTTGGGGGAATGGGGATGCAGGCACGGTCTGCGGTTTCCACAACGATTTCAGCGGTGCTGGCACAGTATCTTCCGGGATCTCGCGGAAAGCGCGGGTTTCTGCTGGTGGTTGCTGCCAGTTTGTTGTTGGTTTTGTCAGCGAAAACTCAAGTGCCTTTTTGGCCGGTACCGCAAACCATGCAGACTTTTGCCGTTATGGTATTGCCCATGATTCTAGGGCGCCGCTTGGGTATGGCAGCTGTTGCGCTTTATCTGTTTGAGGGCGCTGTTGGATTTCCCGTTTTTGCAGGCACGCCGGAACGCGGGATCGGGATCGCCTATATGGTGGGGCCGACTGGTGGATATCTGGTCGGCTTTCTGATCGCAGCCTGTCTTATTGGCGGGCTTGCACAAAAAGGCTGGGACCGGAATCCCGTGACGGCCGCCGCGGCCATGGCCATGGGATTGCTTTGTATTTATGGGCCGGGACTTGTCTGGCTGACCGGTTTCGTCGGCGTTAACAAGGCGATTGAACTTGGTTTACAGCCTTTCCTGTTTGCTGATCTCGCCAAGGTGATTTTGGCTGCGCTGTTGTTGCCCGGTCTCTGGAAGCTACTCTCGATAACCGGATTTGATGCGGCTCACAGATAGGTGCCGGCCAAGGTGAATTTTTCGCCGCCCACCCTCTCTTTGAAACGGGCCAAACCCGGATTTTTTGTCGGTTCCACACCACCCAAATCGAGCCAAGAGATCTCTTTTTCCTTAAGGATAAGGATGGCCCGCCAAAGCAGGAGATTGGTGGCATGAAGGCTGCGGCCAATGTCTTTGGTCCAGCCAATTTGGTAGGTTGCGGCCCTGCCATGGCGCAAGATCAGCAATGAGGCGACATCCTGACCGTCTTTCCTTGCCGACAGGCAGAGTTTCTGAGCGGTAGGGATGAGACCGTAGGTTTCAGGTGGTAGAGCATGAAAGCCCGCTTGTTTCATATGGTCTTTATGCTGTGCGAGTAATTGGGAAATGTCCGGTAGCTCGACGATTTCCAGCGCGTTTTTTTCCGCCTTTCCCAGTTGGTTTCGCCATTTCGGATGAAGATCCGTTCGCAGTTTTTCGGTCGAGGAAGCCAAATTGAGCCAGATTGACTGATATCCCGTCATAATGCGGTTCAATCCTGCATCTGAGAGAGTTTTTTGGGTGGCATCCGTGTCTGGAAGCTCGGGCAAAAGGGTGGTCCAATATCCTTTTGTTAAGGGATACTGGGTTTTGCACTGTCGCATGGCTTCCATCAGTTCGGATGATCCAGGCAGTTTAGAAAAAAGCGGGCCACGGATCATGCGGGCAGATTTGATCCCCAGCCAATGGCGCTGGATATACAACTGGCAGAGACCGATTGCGTTTGCTTCCCGATAGATCAAGGCGCGGGCGATTTCCATTTTCTCGGCTTTGGCAATAGCCACGCCGATATGCCAATCCTGAAAGATGCTGGATCGGGGGATCTTGTTCAGAACCGATTGCCAGTCAGATTCGTTGGGTGCTTTCCAATCGAGGCGAATCCCGGTCATGATGCGGGTTCCGAGATAAGAGGGACAAGGACCATGACCGGCCGCAGGAAATATAGCAAAGCGAGCAAGGCGGCATCAAAGGCGTTGAAGGGGGCCCATGCTCCGGCGGAGCCCATTGTCACCGTTAGCCGGCCGGAGAGAAATACATCGCTGGCTGACTGGTTCGGTTGGCTGAACCGACCGGTCATGAAGGGGATGCGCATCACGTGGCGCGCGGTGATGCTCTTCATGATGTGCTGCCTGATACTGGACGTCATTTTATATTTTGTGGTTCAGGTGGGGCTTGGGCGATGTTACGGACTGCTTTGCCTGCTTGGTTGATACTAGGCCAGCCAGTCTATTGAAATCCAATGAAAAAGGGCTGCCCCGAAAGGCAACCCTTTTTCTTTTGCTTGACGGTCGCGCCCGTTAGCTGAACTTGGTGCCGAAGATCGCTTCCGGCAGGTAATTTGCCAGCCACGGGTTCATGGCCAGGATCCCCAGCGCGATGATTTGGATCAGTACGAAAGGAATGACACCTTTGTAGATATGCATGGTCGTGATCGATTCCGGTGCCACCCCGCGCAGATAAAATAGCGCAAAGCCAAAGGGCGGTGTCAGGAAGGATGTCTGCAGGTTCATGGCCATCAGAATGCCGAGCCAGACGGGGCTAACCCAGTCATTTTGCAACAGGATCGGGGCTACAATCGGCACCACCACAAAGGTGATTTCGATGAAGTCCAGGAAGAATCCCAGAATGAACATGACAACCATCACCATGAAAATCATGCCCCATTCACCGCCCGGCAGGCCGAGCAGGAATTCCTGTACAGCCTCATCACCGCCAAAACCGCGGAAGACAAGGCTGAACATGGCTGCACCGATCAGAATGGTGAAGACCATAGAGGAGATTTCCATAGTACCGCGGTTAACCAGGCGCAGAATTCCGGCGCCCCAGACACGCCAAAGGGCCACCAGCATGCCCCAGGCCAGGCCGATGGTCGCAAGAATACAAATCGCAATACCGATCAGATCGGTGACTGCGATTTCGTCTTTCATGATGATCGTATCCAGGAAATTGGACACAAACAGCATGACGGCAAGAGATGCTGCGGCGACATAGATCGGCCGGTTGGAACCGTTATCCAACCCACCCATAAATTTCCGGAACAAATGGGCCGCGGTAATCAAGACACCAACCACGGTTCCGACAATGCCGGAAATCCAGGGGTTGGCAAAGAGGGCGTCGCCTGCCAGCATGAACAGAATGAAGCCACCGATGGCGGCACCGGCGAGGCGGCTGATCACCGCCTCAGTGGAGGGGGCGTTATCGACCAGCGGACGCTCCATATCCAGTTCCTGAACCCGGAGACCGGCCAGCAGGATCGCGCCGACCGCGCCAACAGCAGCGGCCTCGGTAGGGGTGGCAATACCGGCCAGGATCGAACCCAGAACGGCAACGATCAGCAAGACCGGCGGCAGCAAAGCATGCATGACCTGGCCGGCCAGACCGCGAGAGGCATCCGGATCCGCCGGGATCGGCGGACAGCTGTTGGGTTTCACGAAGGCATAGATCATCTGATAGGCCATATACATCCCCACCAGCATCAAGCCCGGCAGCAGGGCGCCCGCAAACAGATCGCCCACCGATACAGGTTCGGGGGACCAGTTGCCGACTGCGCGCTGCGCATCCACATAAGCGTTGGAGATTTGATCCCCCAACAGGACTAATACGATAGAAGGCGGAATGATCTGGCCCAGGGTGCCGGCAGCACAGATGGAGCCGCAGGCAAGCGAGGGATCATAACCGCGCCGCATCATGGTTGGCAGGGACATCAGGCCCATGGTGACAACCGTCGCCCCGACAATGCCGGTGGAGGCGGCCAGCAACGCACCAACGATGGAGACAGACAAGCCCAGGCCACCGCGCATGGTGCCAAAAAGGCGTCCCATGGTCTCGAGCAGTTCTTCGGCTACCTTGGATCTTTCCAGCATCACGCCCATGAAAACAAAGAGCGGTACTGCGATCAGAACCTCGTTCCAGACGGCGCCGCCAAAAATACGGCTGGGGATGTTGCCGATGAAGGCCATATCAAAATGACCGGTGGCAAAGCCCATCAGCGCAAATATCAAGGCCACACCGGCAAGCGTGAAAGCCACAGGGAAGCCCATCATCAGGAAGATGCAGGCCACCGCGAACATGGCAATGTCAAAATATTCAGCAATGGCCATGGTTACAGTCCTTCATGCTCTTCATCATTGGGAATTTCCTCGTCACCGGCCAATTGCCGGATGGAATGGATTGCCATGGAAATGCCCTGCAGCATGATCAGCAACAGGAAGGCCTGCATGGCGGTTTTCAAGACGAATACGGCTGGAATGCCGCTGGTTTCCTTGGAGGATTCCAGGATTTCCCAGGAATTGGCCACATAGGGCCACATGTAAAACCACATGCAGATGCATACCGGAAAGAGCAGGCTCACCAAGCCAAACAGATTGACTGCCGCTTTTTTCTTGGGGCTGGCATCGCGGTAAAACACATCAACGCGTACATGACCGTCATGCAGCAGGGTGTAGCCTGCGCCAAGCAGGAACAGGAAACCATGCATATAAATGATGGATTCCTGCATGAAGACAGTGCCGTAGCCGAACACATAACGCAGCACGACAACGACAAATTGCACGATGACCATGAACAGGGCAAACCAGGCGACCGACATCCCGACAGTCTGGTTGAACCGGTCAATGGCGCGCGCCAAAAAGGCTAGAGCTCCCAAAAACCCCTCCTGAATACTTTGTTAGTTAGGTCGAACCATAATTCTTTTGCAGCCTACCACGGAAACGAAGCACCTTGGGGCTGGAAACGAGAAACAGGACGAAAATCTATAAAAGAATGCCATATCGGAGCCCTGAACGGGCTCTCTGGAAAAAGCCCCGGGGAGTTCCCGGGGCTTAATTTCCAGCAAGACTGTTTCCGATTAGGAGGACAGAACCTGCTTACGTTTGCGCATATAACCGGCGTCGGCCAATTCAGACCAACCCATGGATTTCCGGCGGAACTCCGCAAAGCTGTCATAGACACGTTTGGAAATGTCGTCGGTCGCAGCGGTCTCTTCCAGCACTTCCTGGGAGGCCTTACCGAAGGCTTCGTAAACATCGTCGGAGAATTCACGCAGCTGCACACCATGGCGGGTCAGCAAGGTGTCGAGAGAATCCGCGTTCTTGGCATTGAACTCGGCCCAGGAATAATTGTTCTCGGCCAGTGCGCAGGCACGGATAAGTTCCTGGTCGGAGGCTGAGAAAGATTCCCAAACATCTTTGTTGATGCCAACCGCCAGGGTGGAACCCGGCTCATGGAAACCCGGATGGTAGTAGAACTTGGTCACCTTGTAGAAACCAAAGGCCAGATCGTTCCACGGGCCGACCCATTCGGTGGCGTCAATGGCACCGGACTGCAGGCTGGGGAAGATCTCTCCACCCGGCAGGGTCACAGCGGTTGCACCCAGGCGGCGCAATACTTCACCGCCCAGACCCGGCATACGCATTTTCAAACCTTTGAGGTCTTCAACGGAATTGATTTCCTTGTTGAACCAACCGCCCATCTGGACGCCGGTATTGCCGCAAGGGAAGGCTTTCAAGTTGAACTGGCCGGACAATTCGTCCCACAGTTCCTGGCCGCCGGCATGGTTGATCCAGGCATCCATTTCGTTGGCGGTCAGGCCAAAGGGTACCGCGGTGAAGAAATTGAAAGCCTTATGTTTGCCCTGCCAGTAATATTCAGCCGCATGATACATGTCGGCATTGCCCTGGGAAACGGCATCAAAGGATTCGAAAGGCGGCACCAATTCGCCAGCCGCATAAAGCTTAACCGTGATACGGCCGTCAGTGGCTTTGGTTACAGAATCGGCAAAGCGCTGTGCGCCGGTGCCAAGACCCGGAAAGCCTTTCGGCCAGGTGGTGACAAGTTTCAGCTCACGCTTGCCCTGGGCAATGGCCGGAGCGGCCAGAGCGCTGGCGCCTGCCGCAGCAACCGCGCCGGTGGCAGCGGATTTTAGAAAATCACGACGTTTCATTAGTTGCGTCTCCCTCTAGGTTTTTTTGAGAGCCGCATTGTTCACATGCTTGAAGGATGTGATGGCGAAGCGACCCCCGGTTTTTAGTGACCTGCATTATATTTTTACCCCAGTCAGGCCACCTGCATGACAATATTTATAGCCTAATTTTATACCAAGGCAACAGGCACAAATTGCAACATCCTACGCATTATTGGGTATCTACCCTCCGTAATATGACCCAGTTATCTCCTTTAAATAGTTGATGAAATCTTCATCTCCACCAAACGAGGCCAAATACCGATGCGTGTGGTGGGCGCGTGACCAAGCTAACAATACAATATTGGATCACACAGCCAGCTCAAAGCCGAACCCAGCCATTTCGATCAAAAAATTCCAGCGGGGCAAAGCGGCGCTTGTAGGCCATTTTGGGGCTGTTATCGACCCAGAAACCTAAATACACATGATCCATGGTTTGTGCTTTGGTCCATTCGATCAGTTTAAGAATCATGTAGCTGCCAAGGCTGTCACGCTCATAGGCCGGGTCGAAGAAGCTGTAGACGGCTGAGACCCCATCACGCAGCATGTCGCACAGACATGCTGCACGTAGGCGTCCGTCCGGACCGCGAAATTCAAAAATCGTGGTATGAACCGGGCTGGCCAGGACCAGTCCCAAATAGTCCTGTTCATTCATTTCCGCCATCTCTCCGTCACCATGGCGGGAGCGGACATAGGTGCTGAACAGTTCAAATTGTTCCCGCGTGACCCTGAGGCCGACCTGATCCATGGTCAGGTCCTGGTTGCGTTTCATGACCCGTTTCCAGGATTTGGACCATTTGAATTCATGGGCGGGAATGCGTACCGACTTGCATCCGTCGCAATTTGGGCAACTGGGGCGATAGATGATCTGGTGTGAGCGGCGGAAGCCGGCATGGCTCAACTCTTCAAACAAGCCCTGGGCATTGCTGGACGGTAACTCCGCAAAAAGCTGTTGTTCCGCCTCACCTTTAAGATAGGGGCATTCCATGACACCGGAACGGTGAAACAGTGTTAGATTCTTCGGGCGTTCAACAGACATTGGGCGAACTCGTCACTGCGGTTGCTGTTGAAATTCTGCCTGCTAACCGGTGCTTCTGTCCAGTGAAGATCAAATGATGGGACCCAGGTCAATTCTCGCGAACGGTTACCGTGCCGCTGAAAATATCATGCAGGCACCGGGATTTGTCATCAAACAGCGCCCAGAGAAGCAGCAGGCCGCCGCTGAAACCCAATGTGGCGTAGAATAGGACGGTTTGGAATAAAGCCTGGATCGGACTTACCTGATCACCATCATGGGATATGACGCGGAGCCCCATGATTCTCTGACCAATTGTCGCGCCCCGGGAGGAAGCAATACAGACCGGATGATAGATGAAAGGTGCCGCCATCAGCACCAGGGCGATGATAGGTGATAACAGCCCGAATGTGATGATGCTGAGCAGCCAGGAAAGCGGTACAAGCAGGCCGAGCAGACAGACATCAATCAGATAGGCAACCATTCGCCGTCCGGTTACTGCTGTTGCATCTGCATCTTGATGGGTGCGCATTGACACGCCGGATGCCTGCCATTTTGCATCCTTGTGATCATTCGGGCTTAAAGTCACAGCGCTCTCCTGAAACGATTGATCTGACTACAACAGGATGTGGGGTTTTGCTGATGCCGTTACAAGGACAGAGGCGGATTACTGCTGCGGATTTCCAAAGATGGAGGGGGGCGCATTGCCACCACCGACCCGGCTTTTCGACCCGACTTGGCGCAGCAGCACAACCACCATCCGGCGGTTGCGCGGTGATGTCGGGTCATCGGGGAACAATAACTCCGAATCCCCGCGGCCTATGATGGTTTCAAACCGGGAAATGGGAATCGCTTCGTTCTGGATCAATGTCCGTCGGGTCGTCAGCGCCCGGTCGACAGAAAGGGTCCAGATATTATCGGCGGACGGTTCTTCACCCGTATGACCGGTGATCGAAATTTTGTTGGGAAGCCTGGAGATATATTGCGCCATGAATTTGAGCAGCATGCGGCCTGTCTCGGTAAGTTCCGCGGAACCTGGGGCAAAACTCTCCCGGTTCTTCTGGTCGATCAGCTGAAGTCTAAGGCCTTCTTCAGTCACATCGACAAGGACGGATTGTTTTAGATCCTGCAGTTCAGGCGGCAACGCATTGATTGCGCGTTCCAGATTTTGTTTCGTCGCATAGAAATTTGCGTCTTCTTGCAAAGGATCCAGTTTACCCGCGTCACCGGTGCTTTCTTCGTCATTCTTACCAGATCCGCCTTCTTCGGCTTCCAATGCCCCTTTGGCGCTGGTCTGTCGGTCCTGCGCAGCCGAATGTAGCATGGTTTCGGTGGGGCCGGGTTCGTTGGATGTAATGCCGCCAAACAAGCCACCACTGCCGCTGGCGCCAGATGTGGTGCGGGTTGTGGGGTTGAAATAGTTGGAGATGCCTTCCAGCACTTCCTGTTCGGTTGCATTCAACAGCCAGAGCAGCAGGAAAAAAGCCATCATGGCGGTGACAAAATCGGCATAGGCAATCTTCCAGGCGCCCCCATGGGCGCCTTCTTCTTTCACCTTTTTTGTTATTATGATGACTTCTTGGTCTTCGTCAGCCATGCCTTGCCTGTCTGGGATATAACTTCTGTTTTATGATCACGGATCAATGGACGGCGGGCCATCCTGCACGGACCCTTCTTCGTCATCGTTTTCCAATGTCAGCAATATGCTGATTCGCCGGTTGCGTTCGGAAGTCGGTTCGCGGGGGTTGAGCAATTCGGTATCCGCTTTTCCCTCCACCTGAATGATCCGTTCCTTCGGCAGTCCCGCATCGATCAACCATTGCTGGGCTGCAACAGCACGATGGCCTGAGATTGCCCAATTGGTAAAATCATTGGCCCGCTTGAATCCGCTACGCTCGGTATGGCCTGTTATGGCGATATCATTTGGCAATGTGGCGACAATGCTGCCAACCAGCGCCAGCAAGCGTCGCGAGAATTTGGTGAGCTGGGCGGTGTCTTTTTCAAACATCGGTCGCTTTTGCTGATCAAGGATCTGGATCAGCAAGCCTTCCGGGGTCATCTCAATCAGAAGACTGGACTGGATATCTTGAAATTCTTCCATCTTTTCAACGGAAAGCCGCAATTTCTGCATGGCCAGATCCAGCAGCTGGCGCTCCTGCTCGATGTCACTGGCCTTGGCTTCCTTGAGATGGGCTTCCTGCTCGCTTTTACGCAATTCCCCCGCTTCTTCACCTTCGCCTTCCTCACCATATGTGGGAATGGCAACGGTCACACTGGGGCGCGAGCTTTCGGACCGCATGGCCCCTTCAACCGCAATAGCCAGCCCTTTCAGGGCTTCGCCGACGGCGGTTTCATCCTCGGCGACACTGGTGGGGGCGAAAAATTCAGAGATACCGAACATCTGGTCTTCGGTGGTCGCGTTCAGGAGCCAGAGCAGCAGGAAAAAAGCCATCATGGCGGTGACAAAATCCGCATAGGCAATTTTCCAGGCCCCGCCATGTGCCTCAGCCGGGATCTTTTTCTTTTTCGTCAGGATCAGCGGTTTTAACGCATCATCGCCTTCGAAAGCATCAGCCATTCAGTCTTGATCCTCCTGAATGTGCAGTCATCAGACAGGGGGCAGGTTGCCGGTGGCTTCCTCCACCTCGATGAAGGTCGGCCGGTTATGCGGGGCCAGTGCCTTTCGGGCAAATTCTACCGAAACCTGCGGGGCATATCCCTGAAGATGGGCTAGGATACCGGTCTTCAAACAGCCAAGATAGGTGGCTTCTTCCTCCATGATCTGCTTGGCGGTGCTGGCCAGCGGCGCAAACCAGCCGTAACACAGCAAAATGCCGAGAAAAGTACCGACCAAAGCGCCGGCAATCAGGCCGCCGAGAACTTCCGGAGGCTCGGAAATGGAGCCCATGGTTTTGATGACGCCCAGAACCGCGGCGACGATTCCGAGAGCGGGAAAGCTCTCGGCAAGCTGGGTCAGGGCATGTCCAACGGTATGATCTTCCGCG
The DNA here is from genome assembly GCF_003385955.1 of Aestuariispira insulae. Lineage (GTDB taxonomy): Bacteria > Pseudomonadota > Alphaproteobacteria > UBA8366 > Aestuariispiraceae > Aestuariispira > Aestuariispira insulae. Next base: position 181,176 of record NZ_QRDW01000001.1, on the reverse strand, counting down.
TGATGAACCTCTAATTCCTGATCCATCAGGGCTTCCATCTCATGCGGGTTGTCTGTGCCAAGGGTCATGAGACGCAGGTAATCACAGAAGAATTCCAGGGCATGATGATCACTGTAGAATTTCGGAAATTCCTTGAACAGTGTACTGTCATGCGGGTTTTCAACATGTTGTTCCAGGGCCAGCGCGCCCTTTTGTTTCATCAATTTGAAAACCTGATACTGACAAAGCAGCAGCTCCAGATAGTCGGCTTTCTTGTATTTTGATCCTTTGACACAGCCGGCGAGCCGCCCAAACCCCTTTTTAACGATATGTAGCGGGTTGGACACCAGGAAGGCGGAAATACCGGCGCCGAAAATAATGACAACCTCGAACGGCTGGTTCAGAACGCTGAGTTTTCCACCCATCGCAACGTAACTGCCGATCACCGCGGCGACGACCAGGACCATGCCGATGATGACAAACATGAATTAAACTAGCCCCTTGGAATTATTCATTGGATGAGAATAGACAGCCTTTTACCTTAAAGTCCATCAACTTGTTATCGTTAATTCAACAAGTGTAAAAAATAGAATGACAGTTGTTGAGAATAGGTTAACAGCCCAGGGAAAGAGTAGACACTTTCGGTTACTATATTTGCCACAAATGCAGTTTGGTGTCTCGGTGGTCTTTCAAACTGATTATTTCGTCAGCGGCCTGGCCTGGTACATCAAAGCTATTGCTGACCAGTCTGCTTCCAGGGTGCATCCTTTGGCTCAATTGCCGGAATAGGGCTGGCATGGGGGCAGGGGATAGGAAGCAATAAATGAAATCCTGGTTGTAAACATCTGTTTTCCATATGTTTTTGAGGTGGATGTCGATGTTGTTGCATCCCGAGGCCGCGACCCGGATACGTGCCAACAACCATAGGGCGGGAGAGGCTTCTATACCGGTAAAATGCCAATCCGGTCGTGCCTTGGCCAATTGAATGAGCAAGCCGGCAGGTCCGCATCCAAGATCCATGAAACGGCCCGGCCGATTTTCGGGCAGAAGCTTCAGCAAAGCCCGACCCGTCGCTCGGTTGCTCAGATAAAGCGGCACCCTGTCTCCGATGCTATTCCAGAAAGTGACGATCAGGAACAGCAACGCCAGAGGAAAAATCCAGCCCGGTAAAGCCATGACCTGGGATGCGGCAATCAGAAACGGGAAGGAGACCTGGATATAGAGCCACCATGAAGGCAGTCCCAGAAAAGTCGAAATTGCTGCGGCGATCAACCCATTGAACAGCAGCAGTGAAATTATGGGGAGCCCGGTGCCGGAATAGTGTCCCTGAACTATATTAATCGAGATGACGGCAGCCAGAGCAAACAGCTGGGCAAGAAACCCACGGAGAATGGGATAAGATAGAAGTTTGACGGAAAAGCGCGCCATTTTGTCTCTTTTTTCCTCGCCCCCGCTGTTAAGCTGGATTACAAGATGGGCCAAAGAAGAATGCAGGGCAAGAGCCTGCGGAAGCGATGGAAAGTGGAATCAGTGCAAATGGGTGATAGTTTTACTGCTTTGGATTTCCGGTCCGCCTGTGGGCAGTTTGCAACAGGCGTTTGTGTCGTGACTGGCATGCTGGACAATAAATCACCGGTTGGTGTGACCATTAACTCTTTCTCTTCTGTCTCGCTGGAGCCGCCGCTGGTGCTCTTTTGCCTGGATAAGAATGCCCTCAGCTTTGACGCTTTTTCAATCGCCAGCCGTTTTGCGGTTAATATTTTGGCGGAAGACCAACAGGCGCTGTCGAACAATTTCGCCCGCCAGTCAGATGATAAATTTGCGGATATTGACTATCAGGTGACGGAGGAAGGGGTGCCGGTTTTGGAGAACTGCCTGACCGTCATGGAATGCCGGATGTATGCTGTGCATGATGGCGGCGACCATCAGATTATCGTTGGAGAGGTCAGCCGAATCAGAAAACAACGTGAGGATGCTAGGCCGCTGCTTTATTTCCGCGGCGGTTATAATGCACTGGCGTCGGATTAGATCGCAACATGAAAAAGGCCGGATAAACCGGCCCTTTCCTTAATCAGCATTCGGTGACATTCACCGCCAGGCCGCCCTGGCTGGTTTCCTTATATCTTGAATGCATGTCCAGGCCCGTTTGGCGCATGGTTTCAATGACGGTATCAAGCGAAATGAAATGCGTGCCATCGCCCTTCAAGGCGAGTGATGCCGCGTTGATTGCCTTTACGGCGCCCATGGCATTGCGTTCGATGCAGGGAACCTGAACCAGTCCCGCGACCGGGTCGCAGGTCATGCCCAGGTGATGTTCCATGGCAATTTCCGCTGCATTCTCAATCTGTTCATTGGTGCCGCCAAGCGCGGCACATAGGCCGGCCGCCGCCATGGAACAGGCACTGCCGACTTCCCCCTGGCACCCTACCTCTGCCCCGGAAATGGAGGCGTTTAGTTTGATCAGGGATCCGATGGCCGTTGCGGTCAGCAGGAAATCATCCACCTTCTCATCCGTGATGCCGGGATAGAAATCCTCATAATAGCGCAGCACAGCCGGCAGGATACCGGCGGCTCCATTTGTGGGGGCGGTGACGATGCGCCCGCCGGCCGCATTTTCCTCATTCACCGCAATGGCGTATAGGCTGACCCAATCCATGGATTCATGGGGCACATGCTCGTTACGGCCGCGGCTGCCTTCCAACTGTTCATGGATGGCAAAGGCGCGTCGTTTTACTTTCAATCCGCCGGGCAGAATGCCGGTCTGCTTGAGGCCGCGATCCACACAGTTGCGCATGGTTTCACGGATTTTCCTGAGGCCGGTGCGAATCTCTGTCTCACTATGTTTTGTGAGCTCATTCCGGAAGGTCATCTCGGCAATGGTGAAGCCGTGTTCCCGTCCCATGGTCAGCATCTGTGCCGCGGTTTCAAATGGGAAGGGCATATCCGTGTGATCCATCGGATTACCGTCTTCCAATTCCTCTGCGGTCGCGACAAATCCGCCGCCGATGGAATAATAATCCTGCTCGGCAATCTGTGTGCCTGAGGCATCGAATGCCAGGAATCGCATACCGTTGGTGTGATGGGGCAGCAATTCGTCAAATTTGAAGATCAGATCTTCGGCTTCGTTGAAGGTGACCATTTTCTGGCCATCAAGGCGCAATCCCCTGGAAGATCGGATCTCCTCCAATAAGGAGGGGACGGAATCCGGATCCACCTCGTCCGGCAATTCACCGCACAGGCCTAGCAATGTGGCAACATCCGTGCTGTGTCCCTTGCCGGTCAGGGCGAGGGATCCATAGAGTTCAACCCGAACCTTGTGGATTGGATCAAATCGGCCTTGTTCCTTCATATCGGTCAAAAACCGTTTGCCCGCGACCATGGGGCCCACGGTATGTGAACTGGAAGGTCCTATCCCGATTTTGAACAGTTCGAAAAGGCTGAAAGGCATATTCGAGCTCTCTCATTCTTTATTGTTATAATTATACAGCGTTATTACCCGTAACGATATCATTTGCCGCAAGGCGGAAAGTCCTGCATCGGGCGGCGAGACATTTTGTGGTTGAAATGCGGCATCAGAGCCCAATCCTCGGCGAGGGGGAAATCTGTCCCAGGTAATTCCATATTGCTTTTCAGTGACCGGTCTGTGATCAATGGGAAGACTGGTTTCTATTCATGCGATTGTTTTTGACCTGGAATCTCCCGGAGGGAAAAGTGCGTAACCTTGTGGCTGTTTTCACAGTAATTATACTGACCTTCGCATCGGCGGGGGTAACCTTGGCGCGTGAAGCTGCCAGTTATGAGCAGGCCTTGAATCTTGCCAAGGAGTTGAGCGAACAGGACTTTAACACCGCCACCAAGGAGACACTCCGGTTAAAGGCCGTTGGGCTGGCGCATATCCTAAACAACTTTGCCTTGAACGAAGCGGAGGTGCGGGCCGAATCCAAAGTGGCTCCTCCACTGGCGGCGCTCTCGCGGCCGGGCGAGGCACCGAAGCCGGATATTCTGACCCAGCCAGCCGGGGAAACTGTAGCCCTTGATCAGGTCCCGGATGCCTGGTTCCTGGGCATGATGGATGCAGCGCGCCGGAATATGCGGGACATGATCGCGGAATTGGATCAATCATCCCCACAGCCGGAGCGGCTGAGGCTGCTGGCCACTATGATTTATGCAAATCTAGAAAAAGTCTCCAGGCCGCCAGCCGGGTGACGATACAAAAAAGCCGCCTTACAGGCGGCTTTTTTCGTTGGGCGACAGTTCGTTACCCTTCTTTCAGCCGCTTGGCGGCATCTTTGGCAAAATAGGTCAATATTCCGCAGGCGCCGGCACGTTTAAAAGCCATCAGGCTTTCCATCATGGCCTTGTCGCCATCCATCCAGCCATTCATGGCAGCAGCCTTGATCATGGAATATTCGCCGGACACCTGATAGGCCAATGTCGGGACGCCATAGGTTTCATGAATGCGCCGGATGATATCCAGATATGGCATGCCGGGCTTGACCATTACCATGTCGGCACCTTCATCCAGATCCATGGCTACTTCCCGCAATGCTTCGTCACTGTTGGCGGGATCCATCTGATAGGTGCGTTTGTCGCCCTGCAGGGCCGTTCCGGATCCAACGGCTTCCCGGAAGGGGCCATAAAAGCCGGAGGCATATTTTGCAGCGTAAGAGATGATGCGGACATCTTCATGGCCACTATGATCAAGGGTTTCACGGATGGCCTGGATACGGCCATCCATCATATCCGATGGCGCGATGCAGTCACATCCGGCTTCGGCCTGGACAAGCGCTTGCCGAACCAGCACGTCAACGGTTTCGTCATTGAGGATCTTATCGTCCCGCAACAGTCCGTCATGGCCGTGACTGGTATAAGGATCCAGGGCCACGTCACAGACGATCATCATTTCCGGCAACGCCTTTCGGATGGCCCGTGTGGCGGCATTCATCAGATTGTCCGGATTGAGTGCCTCAAAGGCATCCGAAGTCTTTTTCGCAGGATCTGTATAGGGGAAGAGGGCGATACCGGGTATTCCAAGGTCCCAGGCTTCCTGGGCCGCTTCCGTGATCAGGTCAACGCTCAGGCGCTCAACGCCAGGCATGGCCTCAATGCCCTCTTTTTTGCCTTTTCCATCAATGACAAAGGCGGGCCAGATCAGGTCGTCGACCGATAGCCGATTCTCGGCGGTCAGGCGCCGTACAGAGTGATTGCTGCGATTGCGCCGCATCCGGGTCACGGGATAGCGGCCGATATGGGGGACCTTCATGCCTGTCTCTTGGTAATTGATGTTTTCTTGGCCATGGGCTTAACGCCTGCTTTGGTGGCAAGAGACTAAACCGGACAGTGCCGTTGGACAATGGTCTCGCGACCTATTGTCCTATTTGTTGACTATTTCGGCTGGGAAAAGAAATGAGGGCGGCCAAGTGCCGCCCTCTAGATCTCTGTTTTCACCTGTCATGCGGGTTATTCGTTGGCATCAATTCTGGTTGCTGGCGGCCAGCGCTTGTGCCAGGTCTTCCAGAATGTCGTCGATATGTTCGATTCCAATCGACAGGCGAACATAGGAATCGGTGACACCGCTGGCTGCTTGTTCTTCGGCGCTCAACTGGGAATGGGTTGTGGTCGCCGGATGAATGGCCAGCGAGCGCGCATCGCCGATATTGGCCACATGGTAAAACAGTTTCAGTGCATCGATGAATTTGGCGCCCGCCTCGCGACCACCTTTGATGTGGAAGCCGACAAGGCCGCCAAAACCGCCTTTCAGATAGGTTTCAGCGCGTTCCCGGGCAATGCCGTCGGACTGGCTAGGGTGGATGACGGTCTCAACCAGATCATGGTTGCTGAGAAATTCCGCAACGGCGGCGGCATTGCGGTTATGTTCACGCATGCGCAGCGGCAGCGTTTCCAAACCCTGGATCGTCTGGAATGCGTTATACGGGCTTTGCGCACTGCCCAAATCACGCAGCAAGGTCACCCGTGCCTTGATGATGTACGCAATGGGGCCCAACGGTTTAACCGCCTGGGTCCAGACTGCACCGTGGTAGCTCGGGTCAGGCTGGTTCAGATAAGGCTGGCGTTGCGGATGGTCTTCCCAAGGGAAGTTCCCTGAATCCACGATCATACCGCCGATGGTCGTGCCATGGCCGCCGATGTATTTTGTGGTGGAATAGACGACCACTGCTGCCCCATGATCGATCGGACGGCAGATGAGCGGTGCGGCGGTATTGTCTACGATCAGGGGAATGCCATATTCCCGTCCGATATCGGCGACTTCACGAATCGGAAAGACCTCCAGTTTCGGATTGGGGAGGGTTTCGGCGTAATAGGCACGGGTTTTTTCATCGGTCGCGCGGCGGAAATTTTCCGGGTCGCTCGGGTCGACAAAACGCACCTCAATCCCCTGATCTTTCAGGGTATTGGCAAACAGGTTCCAGGTGCCGCCATAAAGATCGGTGGAGCTGACAATATTGTCACCGGCTTTGGCAATGTTCTGGATGGCGAAAGTTGAGGCGGCTTGACCAGAGGAAACCGCCAGCGCGGCAACAGCGCCTTCCAAGGCGGCGATCCGTTTTTCAAGGACATCCACCGTCGGGTTCATAATCCGGGTGTAGATATTGCCAAGCTCCTCCAGGGCGAAAAGTTTGCGGGCATGATCCGCGCTGTCAAACTGGTAGGATGTTGTTTGGTAGATCGGAACCGCAACGGATCCGGTGGCCGGGTCGGCGCGATAGCCGGCATGTAGGACAAGGGTTTCCGGATTGGAGCTCTCGACGGTCATTGGTCTTCCCCTATTGAGACATTGATTTCAGGCCGGCTGTTCGGCATTTGGGTAATGAACAATAATTCCACGGCGTTCGTCAAGACGAAAAAACGTTCGAATAAAAGAACTCTTAAAGTCACCTGAATCACTGAGGCCGCTTTACGTCGATATTCATTGAAATTCACCATACGCATGCGTATGGTTGGCGGGTTTCATGATGAGGATAGGCGGAAAACATGCAGTTTGACCTGACCGAAGACCAGCGTTCCTTCCAGGAGATGGCCCGGAATTTTGCCAATAATGAAATATTGCCGAATGCAGAGGAATGGGATGATCAGTCAATCTTCCCGGAAGAGACCCTGCGGGCAGGGGCGGCACTCGGGTTTGGGGGCATCTATTGTCGGGCCGAGCATGGTGGCTCAGAGCTGACACGGTTGGATGCCGCGATTATCTTTGAAGAGTTGGCATCTGCCTGTCCTTCCACGGCGGCTTATATCTCAATCCATAACATGGCGAGTTGGATGATCGACCGGTTCGGCAATGATGACTTGCGGGCACGGGTGTTGCCGAAACTGATGGTGATGGATCATTTTGCCTCTTATTGCCTGACGGAACCTTCGGCGGGATCGGACGCAGCGTCGCTCAAGACCCGGGCAGTCCGAGATGGTGACCATTATGTCCTGAATGGTGCCAAGGCCTTCATATCCGGTGGCGGACGCAGCGACATCTATGTGGTCATGGCTCGAACCGGGGAAGAGGGGCCCAAAGGCATTTCCTGTTTTGTTGTTGAAAATGGCACATCTGGCCTGTCCTTTGGTGCCCAGGAAAGAAAACTTGGCTGGAAATCCCAACCGACCTCATCGGTTCAGTTTGATGATTGCCGCATTCCGGTTGAAAACCTGGTGGGTTCGGAGGGGCAGGGGTTCGCTATCGCCATGGCCGGTCTTGATGGTGGCCGGCTGAATATCGGCGCCTGTTCGCTTGGCGGGGCAAGGGCCAGTCTTGAGGCGGCAAAATCTTATATGGCGGAGCGAAAGCAGTTTGGGCGCAGGCTGGATCAATTCCAGGCGCTGCAGTTCAAACTGGCGGACATGGCAACCGAGCTGGAGGCCGCCCGCCTGATGTTGCACCGGGCCGCCAGTGCGCTGGATGGCAAGCATCCCGATGCCACCCAATATTGCGCAATGGCGAAACGGCTGGCCACGGATACCGGTTTTTCCGTTGTTAACGAGGCGCTGCAGTTGCATGGCGGCTATGGTTATCTTAAGGATTTCCCCATAGAACGTTATCTTCGGGACCTCCGGGTCCATCAGATCCTGGAAGGCACAAATGAAATCATGCGCGTTATCATCGCGCGAAAACTGATTGGTTGATAAAGGGTGAGAAATCGGAATGGAAGCTGAAATCCTGTTTGACGTAAAAGGCGGCGTTGGCATTGTTACCTTGAATCGCCCCAAGGCCCTGAATGCCCTGACCTTGGGCATGATCCGTGAATTGGATCCCGTGCTGCGGAAATGGTCCGATGATGATCAGGTGCATGCGATCCTGATCAAAGGAGCGGGGGAAAAGGCATTTTGTGCCGGCGGTGATGTGCGCGCGGTTTGGGAGGCCGGTAAAAAAGGTGATCCGCTGACCCAGGATTTCTTCCGCGAGGAATATATCCTGAACCGGCGTATCCATCAGTTGAACAAACCCTATATTGCGTTCCTAGATGGGATTACCATGGGCGGCGGCGTTGGTTTGTCTGTTCATGGAAGCCACAGGATTGTCACGGAAACCACGCTTTTTGCCATGCCTGAAACCGCCATTGGCCTGTTTCCGGATGTGGGCGGCAGTTGGTTTTTGAATAAATGCCCTGGTGAGAGCGGTATGTATCTGGCGCTGACGGGCGCGCGGCTGAAGGCGGCAGACTGTCTGGCGACCGGTATTGCAACCGACATTTTGAAATCAGGTGATCTTGAGTGTCTGGAGGCGGATCTCACAGCAGCGGATTGGGGGGCTGGTGCGGCACAGTCCATCGTCGATTCGCTCGTTGAACGTTATGCGGGCGTGGCTGATGCGGCGCCGATCGCAGCCAATTTTGACGCGATTGACCGATGCTTTGGCAGAGATTCGGTTGAGGAGATCCTGTCAGTTCTGGAGGCGGAAGGCAGTGATTTTGCGGCGGAGACCCTGAAGTTTCTGTCTAAGAAGTCACCGACCTCTATGAAGCTTTCCTTCCAGCAGTTACGGCGGGGACGTAAGCTTGGTTTTGATGACTGCATGATCATGGAGTACCGTTTGAGTCAGGCTTGCATGGCGGGTCATGATTTTTATGAGGGCATTCGATCGGTGCTTGTGGACAAGGATCATAACCCCACCTGGAAACCAGCCGCGTTAACGGACGTGGCGGATGCCGATATTAGCAAGGCGTTTGAGCCCCTTGGCGCACGGGACCTCAGTTTTTCCTAAACAGGTCTGGTCGCTCTTTATATGATGAAAACCGGTTCCAGGTTGCCCTGGTGCCGGTTTCTTCATTTCAGGGAGGCTGTGTCATGGCAAAAATCGGTTTCATTGGTGTGGGGCATATGGGAGGGCCGATGGCATCAAACCTGGTATGTGCCGGGCACGATGTGAAGGTTTTTGACCTCTCCCCGGCGTTAGTGCGTGCGATAGCGGATAAAGGCGCAATACCCGCGGTTGATTCGGCGGATGCAGTGAAGGATGTGGATGTTGTGATCACCATGCTGCCGGCCGGACCGCATGTGCGCAATGTTTATCTCGATACGGTTTTGAAACATGCGGGCGATTCTACATTGCTCATCGATTGTTCCACGATTGATGTGGCGACGGCCCGGGATGTAGAGGCCGAGGCTGGAAAGCAGGGGTTTTTGATGTTGGATGCGCCTGTCTCCGGAGGAGTGGCCGGGGCGGAGGCGGGGACGCTCACCTTCATGGTTGGCGGTGAGCCAGCGGCATTTGAACGGGCAAAGCCCTATCTGGAGGTTATGGGCAAGACTCTGGTCCATTGTGGCGGTGCGGGAACGGGGCAGGCGGCAAAGATCTGCAACAATATGATGCTGGGAATCCAGATGATTTCCGTCGCCGAAGCGTTTGTTCTCGCGGAAAAGCTGGGGCTTGATCATCAGAAATTGTTTGACGTTGCCTCAACCGCTTCCGGGCAATGCTGGTCGTTGACCTCCTATTGTCCGGTGCCTGGACCGGTGCCGGGCTCGCCGGCCAACCGAGGATATCAACCCGGTTTTGCGACTGCCATGATGCTTAAAGACCTGCGCCTGTCCCAGGAGGCATCACAAAAGGTTGGTGCGGAAACGGAGTTGGGGCGTCATGCTGCGGAGCTTTACCGGAAGTTTGCTGAATCAGGCAAGGAACTGACGGATTTTTCCGGAATAATTGAAATGATTAGAGGGGGGCGGAAGTAGTGAAATGTTGCACAAGGTCCATTCAGCTATAGTATTGTTCAAAGTAAGTACTTTGCGTGGGCTCTTGCGGAGTTTATAGTAGCCTGAAATCTCTCAATATTAGTGATAGTTCAAGCATGAACCAAACCGTCGAAGAAAATAACTTGGGTCTGAAAGACGACTATCTCAATGCCATTCGGTTGATTGAGCGGCTTCACCGTCAGTTCCTGGAAGTAGTCAAAGGGGAGATTGACCGGCTGGGGGTTCGTGATATCAACAATATTCAGGCCCTGATCCTGTATAATATCGGTGATGATGAGCTGACCGTCGGTGAATTGACCCACCGTGGCTATTACCTGGGATCCAATGTTTCCTACAATGTGCGCAAGATGGTCGAAAATGGCTATTTAATCCAGGAACGATCTACCCATGACCGCCGGTCTATTCGGGTGCGCCTGTCCGATAAAGGAAAAGACGTTCGCGATAAGGTGAACGAAATCCTTGAACTGCAATCTGACAAATTGGCCGAGACTGGGATTAATTCCGAGCAGCTCCAATATACCGGGGCGGTATTGAACAGGCTGGAGCGATTCCTGCTTCATACCTTTGGTTACGGTCCTGCCCGCTGATCTGGCCGCTAACTGCTTGAATGAAAAACAAAAAAGGGGCGCGATCCATATCGGTCGCGCCCCTTGGTTTTTGGAGATGAAAACCGGTGTTTGTCAGTTAGAGGCCAGCTTGGCTTCCATCTTATCCAACTGCTGCTGGAGCTGAGAGAGAAGGCCGTCAAAACCCTCTTTTTGCAGAACGGTCTGGAACTGGCTTTTTTCAGTCTGAACCATGCTGATTTTCTCGACTTTCACGTCAAGGATCTTTAGCTCACCTTTCTGTGTGGTGATGCGCCAGCCCACAGCGGCAAGGGGCTTGCCGTCTTTCAGGATGTCTGTGAATACCATGGCGTCGCTTCGACCTGCTTGCTGGCTGTTGGTGATGCTGAAGGTTTCACCATCATATCCGGAAACAAGTACCGCATATTTCATCAGGGCATATTCACGGAAGATCTCTTGATAGGCCTTCTGCTGACTCTTATCGACCTTGCGCCACTGGGTGCCCAGCACAATGCGGCCGATACGCTCAATATCAAGGGATTCGGCCAACAGGTCGCGCATGAGGGTGACGCGCTTAGGGTCGTCAACGGAGCGCCCCTTTAGAGATTTGATTGTCCGTTCGCCCAAAGCGCTGACAAATTTTTCAGCGGCTTTGAGGTCGGTTTGCGATCCCGAGGCATTTGCCTGTCCTGAAAACGCGACAAAACATGCCAGGAAAAAAGTAAAAAATATACGACGCACCACTGCCTCCAGGGTCAATTGCTCGCGAACAATAATTTGGAGTCGCCGGGATTAAGTCAATTGATAATGGCACACTATCACGAAGATTTGGTGTGCGAAGCACCAAATCCGTGCCGAAAATTGACTTTCCCCCCAATACAACAGCCAAGCCGGATAGGAACAAAAGCTTCCTATCCGGCAGAACCGTTCATACGATGGAATCAGGCTCCAGTAAAGGCCTGAAGGCCGGTCTGGGCACGTCCCAGGATGAGGGCGTGGACGTCATGGGTGCCCTCGTAAGTATTGACCGCCTCCAAGTTCATGACGTGACGAATCACATGAAACTCATCGGAGACACCATTGCCGCCGTGCATGTCGCGGGCCATCCGGGCAATGTCCAGGGCCTTGCCGCAGCTGTTCCGCTTGATCAGGGAGATGGTCTCCACCGGGCAACGGCCTTCGTCTTTCAGGCGGCCGGCAGCCAGGCACCCCTGAAGGCCAAGTGCGATTTCGGTCTGCATGTCCGCGAGCTTCTTCTGGATCAACTGATTTGCGGCAAGCGGGCGACCAAATTGTTTCCGGTCCAAAGTATATTGCCGGGCTGCATGCCAACAGAATTCTGCGGCACCCAAGGCACCCCAGGCAATTCCGTATCGTGCATTGTTCAGGCAGCCAAATGGTCCCTTGAGGCCAGAGACATTGGGTAACAGTTGTTCCTCACCCACTTCAACATTGTCCATCACAATCTCGCCGGTGACGGAGGCGCGCAGGCTGAATTTACCTTCAATCTTAGGGGCGCTCAGGCCCTTCATGCCTTTTTCGAGGATGAATCCGCGAATGACATCATCGTCGGTTTTTGCCCAAACCACAAAAACATCGGCAACGGGAGAGTTGGTGATCCACATCTTGGCACCGTTCAACACATAGCCACCGTCGGTTTTGCGCGCCCGTGTTTTCATGCCGCCGGGGTCAGACCCGTGATCCGGTTCGGTCAGACCAAAACAGCCAATCCATTCGCCGGTTGCCAATTTCGGTAGGTATTTCTGTTTCTGCGCTTCGGAACCATAGGCATGGATAGGATGCATCACCAGACTGGATTGCACCGACATGGCGGATCTGTATCCGCTGTCGACGCGTTCTACCTCGCGCGAAACCAGCCCGTAGGCGGTGTAGTTGACACCCGCACAGCCATATTCCTCGCCAATGGTCATGCCGAGCAGGCCCAGAGAGCCGAATTCATTCATGATCTCACGGTCGAATTTTTCATGACGGTTTGCTTCCAATACCCGCGGCATCAGGTTGTCCTGACAATAATTGCGGGCGGTATCCCTGATCATCTTTTCTTCTTCGGTGAGTTGCTCTTCCAGTTGGAACGGATCTTCCCAGTTAAAAGCAGCCCTGGTTTCTGCGACCATGGTATTCTCCAATCACTTTAACCGCATCCGCCTGGCTTCCTGTTTTGCCGTTGGGGGGATGCGTAAAAGGTTATGTTGCCAATGGTTGTATAGACATTTTCCGGCGCGGTTTGAAGTCCAAGCTTCAATATTTTTTCGCAACTGCACAAAAAATCGTCTTGGCAGATTTCGCGAACCAGTCATTTATGAGATAATTCAACGTCGTTCATGGATGGATAAACGGACACATGCGGTTTAAATCGGACATCTTGCCAGAGGGGGCCATTATCGAAATGGTCCGGCAGGGCGCTTATGTGAAAGTGAGCGCAATTGATCCGGTGAGTAAGTTGGAGGTTTCCATTGTTGGAGACCCTTCTGTCGGGCCAGACATTCTCAAGAGCCATGCGATACGCAAATTAGATCGGATGCTCCGTGCGCGGTTGGAAGACCAGGACAAGCAAAGACGGCGTCCGCAGGATATTCCCAGTGGTTGGGATCTGTGATTCTCGTCGGCGTTGAGGCCCCCGGCATTTTCTCCTAGAACTGTAGAGTTGCATTTTTGTGACGCCCGGCTAAATTCGGCCGCATGGCTGATAATAGTTATAAATATTCAGATGCTGGGCAGCATTGGCGCCCCGGTTTGATCGCGGGCTGCACTGTCCTTTCTGTCGTGTGGGTAGGCAGTCTTTTCTGGGGGCCGCTTGTTCCTATCTGGGATTGGCTCGATCGCAAAGCATTCTTCTTCCTGAATGGCTCGCTTCTGGAAAGTGGGGCGTGGAGTCAGCTTTGGGCTTATCTCAATACCAGGGCCGCTGATATCGTCTGGGCGATACTGATGGCATTGCCGTTGCTCTGGGTGATGATTTTTGATCGACGTTGGGCGCCGCATGAGCGGCTTGCCCGGGTTCTTCTGATCGGTTTTTCCATGCTCATTGCGGTCTTCATTGCCAAGCGGCTTGGCGGCGAAATCGGACGCTGGAGTCCCTCCAATGATTTGCGGCCATTCGTTGATCTTTCAAAAATGTTTCCGGAGTTGCAGCCCAAAACGGGATCGAATGATTCGTTTCCCGGTGATCACGGGGTAACTGCATTAATCTATTTCATTGGTTTTGTGGTTTTTATCAAGCGGCCCTGGCTGACTGTCTTGGCTGGTTTTATCGTCCTGGCCAATACCATGCCGCGCCTTATGGGGGGCGGGCATTGGATATCCGACGTGCTGGTCGGCGCGGTTGGGTTTACCCTGGCGACCTATCCCTGGATGGTTGGGTCGCCCGCCTTGCAAGGTTTGCAGCGGCTGGTAAAGCCGGCCAGCGACAAGCTGCTGTGGCCGGTCTTGCGCAAGATCGGGATATCACCGGATTAAAACGGGGCCTCCTCGCGGAATAAGAAGGCCGGAATTGAAAAGAGGCAGCCGTTTGGCTGCCTCTTTCTTTTTTTTGCCGGCCTTGTGGGCACGGTGCTCGTTATCTGTTTGCTTACTGGATTGCCATGGGCCGGTTCTTGCCAAGGCCAATTTTCTTGGCAAAGGCTGAGCGCTGGGCGGCATAATTCGGGGCAACCATAGGATAATCAGCCGGAAGACCCCATTTCGCGCGGTATTCTTCCGGGGTCATGCCATAATTGGTGCGCAAATGGCGCTTCAGCATTTTCAGTTTTTTGCCATCCTCCAGGCAGACCAGGTAGTCCGGAGTGACGGAGCGTTTGACAGAGGTGGCCGCTTTCTTCGACTGGCGTGCGGACACGGCACCGGACGCTCCATTCAGTTTGGTGAAGGAGGCATAAACGGTTTCTATCAATTGTGGGATGTTGGAGCTGTTGGTTTGGTGGTTGCCTAAATAGGAGCTGACCACATTGGTGCTAAAGCGAAGCAACTCTGCGCGGGCGGCATGGCGCTGCTTGTCATGGCTCATTCTGAGTTCCCCTTGTTCAACATGCAGACGTGATCAGTCCCAAGCGATCACAAGTGAAATGGCCGTCCAATTCTTCCGGAAGCCGGAACAACCGATTCGCAAAACGGCAAAAAATTTTCAAATTATAAAAAAACACCAGACAATAAAAAATGCAATAAGAAATCATGGAAAAGCGCGCCGGATAATAAAAATCCCTTTACTTACTGTTGTAATATTAGGGAGTTCGGATGTTTCGATAACAGTTTGAGTATTCAGTTGCCACTAAGAGGGGGCGTAGAACGCGGGTGCTGTTGATTTTTTAGTCCCGGTTGCAATGTATTTTGAATATATCGGTTTAACCCCCCTAAGCCGCAGAGAAACGCGGTGTTTGACGGTCTTGTATGCTGGCTTTTTTCAAGGCGCTGTGTTAATCAACGCGCAACTTCCAAAAACTGATTGCATGGAGATCTTTGCCAATGTCCCAGCCCGTTATCGCACTTGCTTCCGATCACGCTGGTGTGGCGCTGAAATCCGAGTTGGCCGAATGGCTCGGTCAAAACGGCTATCAGGCTCTGGATCTGGGGCCGGACAGCTTGGATTCCGTCGACTATCCGGATTATGCCGACAAGATGGCGGATTGCCTGAAAGAAGGGTCGGCCAGCCTGGGCGTGTTGGTCTGCGGCACTGGGATCGGTATCTCAATTGCGGCCAACCGACACCGGCATGTTCGGGCCGCCCTATGCAGCAATTCGACTGATGCCCGGCTGACCCGGCTGCATAATGACGCAAACGTGCTTGCATTGGGCGCTCGCACGATGGGCGCGGAAGTCGCTCTGGATTGTCTTAGGGTGTTCCTGGAGACAGAGTTTGAAGGCGGGCGCCATCAGCGTCGCATCGACAAGATGTCCTAAGGATAATTTTTATAATCTCGCACCAGCGATGGCCGCTGGGCAATAGTGAACGAAAAGGGTGGACGATCATGACCGACCGGCAGGATCTTTTTGGCTTTAACGGCTTTTATGACGCTCCTGTGAAGGATGCGGATCCCGAAATCTACAAGGCGCTTGAAGGCGAATGGGTACGTCAGCAGGACGGTATCGAGCTGATCGCGTCTGAAAATATCGTCAGCCGCGCCGTGATGCAGACCATGGGCTCTGTCTTCACCAACAAATATGCCGAAGGTTATCCGGGCCGCCGTTATTATGGTGGTTGTGAAGTGGTCGACGTTGCCGAAGAATTGGCCATCGAACGCGCTAAAAAACTCTTCAACTGTGAATTTGCCAATGTTCAGCCGCATTCCGGTGCCCAAGCGAACCAGGGCGTGTTCCAGGCGCTGCTGCAGCCGGGCGACACCTTCATGGGCCTGAACCTTGCCTGTGGCGGTCATCTGACCCACGGTGCGGCGCCGAACCAGTCCGGGAAATGGTTTAATGCCATCCAGTATGATGTGAACGAAGATGATGCACGCATCAATTTCGAGCAGGTCGAGAAACTGGCCCAGGAACATAAGCCGAAGCTGATCATTGCCGGTGGTTCTGCTTATCCGCGTATCCTGGACTTCAAACGATTCCGTGAGATCGCCGATTCTGTTGGCGCATTGCTGATGGTTGATATGGCGCATTTCGCTGGTCTGGTTGCGGCTGGCCTGCATCCGAACCCGCTGGACTATGCTGATGTGGCCACCACCACCACCCATAAGACCCTGCGTGGTCCGCGTGGCGGCATGATCCTGACCAACGATGAAAAACTGGCGAAAAAGATCAACTCCGCCATCTTCCCGGGTCTGCAGGGCGGCCCGCTGATGCATGTGATCGCCGCCAAGGCTGTGGCCTTCGGTGAGGCGCTGAAGCCGGAATTCAAGGAATACGCGAAACAGGTGATTGAAAACGCCCAGGTATTGGCGGAAACCCTGGTTGCAGGCGGTGTGGACATTGTGTCCGGCGGCACCGACACCCATCTGATGCTGGTGGATCTGCGTCCGAAAGGCCTGACCGGTAACGTTGTTGAGCATGCGCTGGAGCGCGCTGGCCTGACCTGTAACAAAAACGGCATTCCGTTTGACCCGGAAAAACCGATGGTTACCTCCGGCATTCGTCTTGGCACCCCGGCTGCCACGTCCCGTGGCCTGAAAGCTGAAGAATTCAAACAGATCGGTGAAATGATCATCGAAGTACTGGACGGATTGGTCGCTAATGGCGAAAATAACGGTGAAGTTGAAGCAGCTGTCCGCGCCAAAGTGGAAGATCTGTGCAAACGCTTCCCGATCTATGACTCTTTGTTCTAAGATAGGGAGCTTGGAGTTTTAGTAACGATCTAGGGGGTTCCCAATGAAATGTCCGTTCTGCGGCCATGACGATACGCAAGTCAAGGATTCGCGCCCAACAGAGGATAATGCTGCCATTCGTCGGCGTCGGTTGTGCGGGAATTGCGGAGCGAGATTTACGACATTCGAACGTGTTCAGCTTCGGGAACTTACCGTCCTGAAAAAGAACAATTCACGGGAACCCTTTGATCGTGACAAACTGATGCGCTCGATCCAGATATCGCTCCGGAAACGTAATGTGGATCCGGAGCGGCTGGAGCGGGTGGTCAACTCGATCGTGCGCCGCCTGGAAAGCAGCGGTGAGAGCGAGATTAAATGTAAGACCATCGGTGAGATGGTGATGGAAGCCCTTCAGGCGCTCGATCAGGTGGCCTACCTGCGGTATGCGTCGGTTTATAAGAACTTCCGCGAAGTATCCGATTTTGAAGATTTCATCGACAAGGAAGTGCGCGTCGAAGGTGACGACTGACTTGCATGATATCCGCCATATGCAGGCCGCGCTGGCACTTGCCAGGCGCGGCCTTGGTATTGTTTGGCCCAATCCGTCTGTTGGCTGTGTGCTGGTCAAGGATGGCGCCGTTGTCGGTCGGGGCTGGACCCAGCCCGGCGGGCGTCCCCATGCAGAGACTGAGGCTTTGCGCCGTGCCGGTGAACAGGCCCGCGGTGCCACCGCTTATGTGACCCTTGAACCCTGCAGTCATACCGGCAAGACCGGCCCCTGTTCCCAGGCTTTGATTGATGCCGGCGTTGCCCGCGTTGTTTCGGCGATTCGCGATCCCGATGAAAGGGTCAGCGGACGCGGCATCGCCATGCTCCAGGCTGCGGGTATTGACGTCACCGAAGGTGTTTGCCGGGAAGAGGCGGATGCTGCCAATGCCGGTTTTTTCTCCAGGGTCACCAGAGGGCGACCTATGGTGACTTTTAAAACGGCGACTACATTGGACGGTCGAATTGCCCTGGAAAATGGTGAAAGCCAATGGATCACCGGCGAGCGGGCGCGCCAGTATGGCCATATGATCCGAGCCACCCATGATGCGGTATTGGCCGGGATCGGGACGGTTGCCGCCGACGATCCGATGCTGAATTGCCGCCTGCCGGGTTTGGAAGATCGGGTGCCGGTTCGGGTGGTTCTGGATACCACCTTGCGGATATCGCTGGATGGTAAGTTGGTTCATTCGGCCCGGCAAATACCGGTCTGGATCTTTTGTCTGCCTGGTATGAATCCGGGCAAGAGGGCCTTGCTGGAGGATGCCGGTGTCCATGTGCTGGACTGTCAGGCGGATGGTGATGGCCGGATCGATGTGATGGCCATGCTGCGCATGCTGGGTGATGCGGGCATCACCCGTTTGATGGTTGAAGGTGGCGGTGAAACGGCGGCTTCGCTGTTTCGGGCCGGGCGGGTGGATGAAATTGCCTGGTTCCGGGCCGGCTCTCTGATCGGGGGGGATGGGCGTGCGTCTGTGGCCGGCTTACGGCTGGACAGTATCGCTGATATGCCGAAATTCAACTGTGTGGAGCGCAGGCAACTGGGGCCGGATCTTCTGGAAGTTTATCGGCTCCGGCTATCCCGTTAAGGGACTAAAAGATCTTTTCCAAACTGATTAAATATCCTGACAAGGGCATTGCTGCTGGCTTTGACCAATGGCGTGTGGCGCAGGTCTTGATGAATGATCATATGGATGGTTGACCGCAAACCGTTATCAATTTTTCCCACCTCAACGAGCCTTGGATCTGCGATGGCGGAAAAAGCGGGCATCACCCCCATGCCGGCGCCGGATAAGATCGCTGTACGCTGATTTTGAACCGTATCTGTTCGATAATGGGGCGTTGCGCTCAATTTCTTGGTCAGCCAGCTATTGCCGGTCTCCAATTGATTTTTTTCATCAAAGACAACCCAGTGGGGAAGACTAAATCGTCTTTCGTCAAGAGCTTCGGGATGACGGTCCACAAATGCGGCAGTGGCATAGACCGCAAAATCCATGGCACCCATTTTCCTGGCAATCAAGTTGCCCGCGTCCGGCAGGCAAAAACGCAGGTTGATATCGGCTTCACGCCGGGAGAGATTGGGATCCAGTTGAGAAGTGACAAGCTCTATTTGGATGGAGGGCAGGTGGTCTTTCAGATCGCGGAGGTGATGAAATAAAAACTGTCCCAGTTGTGCATTGGATGAAATGCGGATTGTACCGGATGCGGTTTCGTCCAATGCATCGCCCTGCAATGAGAAGGCCTCAGCGGCATCCTTCATTTTGCGGGCCGTGTCCAGAAGCGCCAGGCCCTGTCGGGTTAGGCGCAGCCCTTCGCGCCCGCGATCAAAAAGGCGCAGACCGGTTCGCTCCTCCAATATGCTGATATGACGTCCCACCGTTGGCTGAGTGCTGCCAACCTGCTTCGCGGCGGCGGATAGGCTGCCGGTTTCGGCAACAGCCAGGAAAAATCGAATATTGTCCCAGTCGTTTAGCACTTCACTTACCTGATATATAAAAATTTGAATATTAAATATTCAATTTTAAGAATTTATATAGATATTTTAACAGTCCAATATCTCCTTCTTCAAGGAGGAAGTGGATAATGATTAGTAACGGGATGAATGGAGAGGTGCTGGCCGCTGCCGGTTCGGTGCTGTTGGCCTGCTTTTTCTTTTCGCTGATGTTTTTTTTGCCAAAAATTGCCGGGGCAGATCTAGGCTGGCAGCAAGTTGCCTTCATTCGATTTGCCAGTGCTTTTATATGCATATGTCTATTTATCGCGGTTCGCCATAAACCCTCTCAGTGGCCGGGGGTGGTCGCCAGCAGGCAGCCCTTGAAGCATGTGATCCGGGCATGCTTTGGTGTCGGTGCTGTGGGCTGTATTGTCTATGCGGCGGGCCATATGCATTTTGCTGATGTCATGACCATCAGTTTTACCAAGGGCGGTTTCCTGCTGCTTTTCAGTGCAATTTTCCTGAAGGAAGCCGTTGGTTTGAAACGCTGTTTGGCCATTGCTCTTAGTTTTCTGGGCGCGATTTGTGTCATTTTTGCGCAAGGCCAATCCATCAGCCCGGCCATCTTCACCGGCCCGGCGGGCATTGCCCTGATGGCAGCAGCCTTTATCGCAGCGGAGATAACTTACCTGAAACAGGCGAGTTCCGGGGACCGGTTGATGCCGATGCTGTTCATCGTGAATGGAACGGGCACGGCGTTGTCCGCACTGTTATGTCTTCTGTCGGATCAGGGAATGCCTTGGACCGGTTGGGTGCCGTTGCTTTTGCTGATGGGTCCGCTGGCCTTTGTCGGCCAGAGCTTGAATTTCCTGGCACACTGCAAAGCGGATGCAACCTTTTTGGCACCCTTTGCCTATGTGACGATATTATATTCTGCCGTGCTCGGCTGGATATTCTTTGGAGAGGCGTTAACGGTCTGGGGATTCATAGGAGCCGGTTTTTTGGTTGCCAGCGGTCTTGTTGTGACAAGAACACCAGCGAACACAATTGTCGGCGCCCAAAGAGTGGATTTGTCCGTTGGGCAGCGGCGTCATTCCGGGTGAGATCAGGCGGAAAATGGCTGTAGGTCAGGGTTTCAGTGTGATTCAAGTGGATATCTCATAGCATTTTGTGTATCATCACTCAGCCCTCTAAACGTTGTTTGAAGGGTTAACGGCCGACTCTGTGGGGGGATGACCCCACCACATTGTGGGAGTATCATCCAGACAGAAGCATCCCAAATGCTTGGGGTGCTTCTGTTTGTTCGGGGTTGTTTTTCCTTGTAACGGGCCGGTATGGATCATGGCCGGGAATGGTGTTACGGCTATCTTGTACCATTTTTTGTTAGTATTCTGGGGCGTATCATCCTAAAAGACCCGGCGGAAAAGCCTTTGCGCCTGTAGGGGCGGGCGAACTCAGGATCCTGGGCCCCATCAATCGGTGTTCGTGGCCCGATGGTAGGCCGGAAGACAGAGGAATTTATGTTTACAGGGATTATCACCGATATCGGTACCGTTCGGTCAGTGGAAACCAAAGGGGACACGACCTATGTCATTGAAACCTCTTATGATATGGATTCAGTAGATATCGGTGCTTCGATTGCCTGTTCCGGTGTGTGCCTGACGGTGACTGAAAAAGGTACTGCCAGCAATGGCAAAGGCTGGTTCTCGACCGATGCATCTGAGGAAACCTTGAGCCTGACCACCGCCAGGAACTGGGAGGTTGGCACCCGCCTCAACCTGGAGAGGGCGCTGAAGCTTGGTGATGAGCTGGGTGGCCATATGGTCCTAGGGCATGTTGACGGCAAAGCCACAATTGTTGGCAGGGAACTGGAAGGCGACAGCATTCGTTTTCGGTTTCAGGTGCCGGAAAATCTGATGCAATATATCGCTGCAAAAGGATCGGTGGTCCTTAACGGTGTTTCTCTGACCATCAACGAGGTTGAGGGGGATGTCTTTGGTGTGAATATCATTCCGCATACGGCGTCCGAAACAACCTTTGGCGAGGTTTCCGCCGGTGATGAGGTGAATATTGAGGTGGATGCGTTGGCGCGCTATGTCGCCCGCCT
This sequence comes from Aestuariispira insulae, assembly GCF_003385955.1. Lineage (GTDB taxonomy): Bacteria > Pseudomonadota > Alphaproteobacteria > UBA8366 > Aestuariispiraceae > Aestuariispira > Aestuariispira insulae. The sequence goes on along the minus strand of NZ_QRDW01000001.1, from coordinate 159,579 downwards.
GATGGATCATAGGCTGAACTCATGAGTGATGATTGTAAATCGAAGCGAAGCGAGCAGGAGAAGGCCGTGCTGTCCCCGATTGAAGATATTATCAATGATGCCCGCAATGGCCGGATGTTCATTCTGGTGGATGATGAAGACCGGGAGAATGAGGGGGATCTAGTGATCCCGGCCCAGATGGCGACGCCGGAAGCCATCAATTTCATGGCCAAATACGGTCGTGGCCTAATCTGTCTTTCCATGACGCCGGAGCGCTGCGATCAACTGGGGCTTCATCTGATGCCGCAAACCAATTCCAGTCGCTTTGGAACCGCCTTCACCGTGTCCATTGAAGCTCGGGAAGGGGTGACGACCGGCATTTCTGCCCCGGATAGGGCGCGCACCATTGCCACGGCCATTGATCCGGGTTCGACCGGTGCTGATATTGCGACACCTGGGCATGTATTTCCACTGGTGGCGCGTGAAGGGGGCGTTCTCGTCCGCGCCGGTCATACGGAAGCGGCTGTGGATATCGCCAGGCTTGCCGGCCTGAACCCATCAGGCGTGATTTGCGAGATCATGAATGATGATGGCGAGATGGCCCGGTTGCCTGATCTGGTTGAATTTGCCGGAGAGCACGGGCTCAAGGTTGGTGCAATCGCAGATCTGATTGCCTATCGGCGCCGCCACGACCATATGGTTAAGCGGACCGAAGAGGTTCCCTTTACCTCTGAGTTTGGCGGTGATTTCAAGCTGAATGTCTATGTCAACGAGCTTAGCTATGCCGAACATGTTGTGCTGGTGAAAGGGGATATCTCCCATGGCGGGCCGGTGTTGGTGCGTATGCATGCCTCCAATATTCTGGATGACATGCTGGGTGATACGGAATCAGGTAAGGCCGGCGAACTAAGGAAATCGATGGAAATCATCGGGGACGAAGGGCGCGGCGTGATTGTTCTTATCCGGGAACCGCATCCCAAAGCCTTGTCGGCGAGGGTGCATCAAAAACTGGATCGCCCGTCCAGTCACACGGCCAGCCAACAGCTGCGTGACTATGGCGTTGGTGCTCAGATCCTATTGGATTTGGGGATCACTGAAATGGAACTGCTGTCCAATACGGACAAGACCATTATCGGTCTGGAAGGCTATGGTCTGACAGTTGTCGGCCGCCGTCCGATCGGAGAATAATCCTGTATGGCGCTGGCGGAATTGAGTATGCTTTGCGCGCTCGACCAAATAACTGACTGAGTAAAAGAGAACAAAATGGCAGACAAGAAGCCTCATATCATGATCGTCGAAGCCCGCTTCTATGACGATATTGCCGACGAAATGGCCACAGGTGCCATTGAGGCATTGGAAGCGGCTGGTGCGACTTATGAACGATTTGAAGTTGCGGGTGCGTTTGAACTCCCCTCTGCGATCTCCTATGCGATCATTCAGCAGGAACTGAACGATGAGCACAAGTTCGATGGCTATATCGCGCTGGGGTGTGTCATCCGCGGGGAAACATCGCACTATGACTATGTCTGCGGCGAAAGCGCCCGCGGATTGATGGATCTTTCCATTCAGCATGGCCTGTCCCTGGCCAATGGCGTGTTGACGGTGGAAAACCGGGATCAGGCCTGGGCGCGTGCCAGCCGTGAGCAGAAGAATAAGGGCGGTGAAGTCGCGCGCGCTTGTCTTGGTATGATTGACCTGAAAACCCAGTTCGGGCTGTTCCCACGATGAGTAGCAAGGGTAAACGGCGCCGCGCGGCCCGCCTGGCGGCGGTTCAGGCGCTTTATGACATGTCTTTGACCGATCATTCGGTCAATGCTGTCGTTGCGGAATTCGCCAAGCGCGGTGCGACAGCGGAGCTGGAGGGGCAGGAAATAGCTGCTGACAGTGCGCTCTTCACCGATATTGTGCGTGGCGTGGTCGAGCGCCAGGACGATCTGGATGCCATGATCAACAGTGCCATGACCGGAGAGCGCAATATCAACAATATGGAAATTTTGATGCGCTGCATCCTGAGGGCCGGCGCCTATGAGCTGGTGGCCCGGGGTGATATTGATCCGCCTTTGACCATCAGTGAGTATCTGACGGTTGTGACCTCATTCTTTGGAGGGGGTGAAGGCGGTTTTGTCAATGGTGTCCTGGACCGTCTGGCGAAAACGCTTCGTTCCGACAATCTGGAAGATTGATGGCCTGGGATGGCGCGAGGAGGCCTGATGACAGATAAGACATCGGGTGGCAGTCATCCCGAAAAGTGCGCGTCCCTAGGAGAGTTCGGGCGAATAAGAGAGTTTCTCGCGCCGCTGACTCTGGGGCACCCCGACAGTTTGAACCTGCGGGATGATGCCGCTTTGCTGACGGTGCCGGAAGGGGATGATCTTGTTGTTACCACCGACACGATTGTCCGTCATGTTCATTTTTTGGCAAAAGATGGACCGGGTGACATCGCCTCCAAACTGATGCGGGTAAACCTATCAGACCTCGCGGCCAAGGGGGCGGCTCCACTTGGCTATTCCCTGTCATTGGCTTTACCGGTGAGCGTTGATGATGGCTGGGTCCGGGCCTTTGCCGAGCGATTGGCAGAAGAACAGGCGACCTTCGGTATCCGCCTGATTGGCGGGGATAGCGTGCGCACCGAGGGGCCGGAAGTTCTGACCATCAATGCCTATGGCTTAATACCCAAGGGACAGATGATGCGCCGTGATGGTGCCAAGGCCGGAGATCTTGTGTACGTGACCGGGACCATTGGTGATGGTGCGTTGGGGCTGATGGCGGCGCGCGGCGATTTCATCGGGCTTCCGGGGGCTGCGGAACTTGTGCGGCGTTACCAAATCCCGGAACCCCGTCTGGCGTTAGGTGAAGGCGTCCGTGGGCTTGTAAACGGGGCTATGGATGTTTCCGACGGGCTTGTGGGGGATTTGGCGGCTATGGCCGGTACCTCTGGTCTGGGGGCAGTGCTTCACAGTCATCTCATTCCGCTGTCTGACCCCGCTTCCGAACTGTTGGCTGGTGATCCGGACCTGATGATCTCGGTGTTGACGGGGGGTGATGATTATGAACTGTTATTGACCGTGGCAGCAGAGAATAAGGCGGCGTTTGAACGCAAGGCCGAGGCCACGGGAATTCCCGTTACAGCCATAGGCGAGATAACGGCCGCTTATACATCAGGCATGGTGGCGGTTTTGGATGCTGATGGAAACAGGGTTAATTTAGACAATCTCAAATACACACATATCTGACTGGGTTAGTAAGTAGGTTTCGGGTCTCGAGATGAAAAAACTGATTATCATTATGCTCATCTTGATTCTTCTGCTGGGAGGCGGAGGAGGCGGTGCCTATTATTATCTCTATGTGATGAATGCGCCGGAAGAGAATGTGGTTGAAGAAGCGCCACTGCCGCCCCCGCCGGAATTCGAAGAGATGGATTCCATCTCCATACCGGTGATTCGGAATGGGCGGGTGATGAAGTTTGTTTTGCTGAAAACCGCGCTGGAATTGGTTGATTCTGATGCGCGGGAAAAAGTTGAACGCTATCGTCCGCGGCTGAAGGATGCCTATCTCCGGGAATTGCATGACTATTTCAGCACTGTGCCGGTGGACAAGCCGATTAATGTCCGTGCAGTAACAGCCCGGCTGATGCGCGCGAGCCGCCATGTTTTGGGACGAGGCGTGGTAACGGACATCCTGATACAGGGTGTCTATGAAAAGAAGAATTTCTAGGAAAAACCGGGCGACGACGCGCTTATCTGAAGCGACCGAAATTGCCCAGCATCTGTTCCAGAACCGTCAGACTGTGGCCGGCGGTTGGTGTTTCGCGTTCCTGCAGGGCGATTCTGCGCAGGTCTTCTTCGGTGTAGCGCTGCATATTCTGCAAGACGGATCTGTCGTCGAAATAGAGGACAAGAACCTGCTGTTCGAGAACTTCGGGTTCAAAGAAGGCCCATTGTTCGGTGCGGCGGCTCATATAATACCAGATCTGGGCGTCAAAGGTGCCGACTGTCGAAGGCGATCCAAGGATCTGCTGGATATCAGATTTTGTTGAACTGCCAACCGCCACCTGTTCCATTTGGAAAGGCGTCGGCATATTGCCGCGCTGTTCAACCTTTGGCGAACAGGCGGACGTCATCATGGTGATGGCAATCGCCGACAGACCGAATCGGGTGGTCTTGCTGAATTTGCCCAGAATTGTTTTCATCGCCATGAACCGCACCAATTTACTTTTCAAAAAGCAGAGCAATTGTTACATCCTGCTGCGGATGCTTGCCGCGCGCAAATTTACACTGCTGCGCGGCGCTGTCAACGAAACCATGATATTCTGATTCGCCGTTTCCTAGCCGATACTGTGCGGACGGTCTGTTGAAGGACGGATTATGTTGAACTGGGCCAAAAACTTGCTGCTGCGCAGGCCGGAAAACGAGCTTGCCGGGAAACTGTATCAGGACGTGGTTGAACAGGCCCGACAGGTTGCCTTTTATAGGGATTATGGGGTTGCAGACAGCGTGGACGGCCGTTTTGACATGATAGCGATCCATCTTTTTTTACTGTTGGAGCGCTTGCGTGAGGAAAAAACCATCCGGCCGGTGACGCAGGCCCTGGTCAATCTTGTAATCTCCGATATGGACAGCAGTCTGCGCGAAATGGGGGCCAGTGACATGAGTGTCGGGAAGAAGGTGCAGAAGATGGCACGGGCGCTCTACGGTCGGATCGAGGCTTACCAAACGGCTTATGAAGAAAATGACGATTCAATGCTGGCCGATGCGGTTTTGCGCAATGTCTATCGCCGCGAAGAAGGTGACAGGGCGGGGGCGGAAGCGATCAGCTCCTACATGAAGGCCCAGAGCCGTCATCTGAGCCAGCTGCCTTTAGATGGATTTGCCAAGGGCGAGATCGGTTACACGAAAGAAGGTTTGAGCCAATGAAGAATGAGCAGGCCGAAAACGGCAGAGAATTCAGCCATGTGATCACGGCAGCTGATTTGCCCCGTGAAGGGCGTCATTTCAAATTTGATCTGGATGAGGAGATCCGTGCGGCTCTGGCCCGGCGTTTTGGCTTGAAATCCCTGGATGGCATGAAGGCGCATCTGCATGCCAAGCCGCTGGTCGATGGCACGATTGTCCGTGTTGAAGGCGAGATTCAGGCGAATTTGGTGCAAACTTGCATTGTTACCCTGGATCCGGTGCCCGAAAGCGTGGATGAGGATTTCTACGCGGAGTTCTCTACCGATGATATAGAGGAAGAGGAAATCCAGCATAACCTTGAAGAAGCTGATCCGCGGGAGCCGATGGAGGATGGAACCATCGACCTTGGCGAGTTGGTCGCCCAGCAGCTGGGGTTGATGATGGAGCCATACCCGCGTGCGAAGGGGGCTGATATTGGTGCTATGCAGGCGGGTGCGGCGGAAAAAGGCCGCGAATTTGACGTGAATGGCGGGCGTAGTAACCCGTTTTCAGTACTGGCACAATTGAAGGATGGCAAAAAAAAGTAGGCTTTTCCGATATAGTGACTTGCGATTGGCAGTCTTTTTCGTTATGAAACTGCCGCACTTGGCGGTTTTACAGTTTTGTGAAACCCCGAAGAGATTTGTTTTTCAAAGATAGACCGGATTTAGAACAATGGCTGTTCCTAAGAGAAAGGTGAGCCCGTCTCGCCGCAATATGCGCCGCGCTCACGACTCCTTGCAGAGCACGGCACACAACGAGTGCTCCAACTGTGGTGAGCTGAAGCGCCCGCATCATGTTTGTGCTTCTTGCGGCCAGTATGATGGCCGTGATGTGGTAGAGGCTTCTGCTTAATCGTTTGAGCTCTCGACCAAGAAGGCACACGTGACAAAACCACTGGTCATTTCCCTGGACGGCATGGGTGGCGATAACGCCCCGGAAATTGTTGTTGAGGGGGCGGCGCTGGCCCGGGCGAAACTGCCCCAGGCCAGCTTTCTGCTTTATGGCGATCAGAATCGGCTGAAGCCGCTGGTCGATGCACAACCCTTGCTCAAGGGCTGTGTGGATATCAGGCATACGGATCAGGCGGTTGCTGCGACCGATAAGCCCTCTGTTGCATTGCGGACAGGTCGCAAATCCAGCATGCGTCTGGCAATTGATGCCGTGCGCAATGGTGAGGCGGATGGTGTGGTTTCGGCCGGTAATACCGGTGCATTGATGGCTATGGCCATGTTTGGCCTTCGGACATTGCCGGGCATTGACCGCCCGGCAATTGTTTCCACTTTCCCAACCCTGAACGGGGCCAGCTGTATGCTGGATCTCGGGGCGAATGTGGAATGTGATGCCGATAATCTGGTTCAATTTGCGGTTATGGGCGAGGTTTTTGCCCGAACGGTGATGGGAATCCAGAACCCGACAGTTGCGCTGTTGAATGTCGGAACCGAAGAACTTAAAGGCAAGGACGAGGTTAAGCTCGCGGCGACCATGCTGCGTGACACGGACCTGCCGATTGTGTTCAAGGGCTTTGTCGAAGGCGATGATATCGGCAAAGGCACTGTCGATGTGATCGTTACGGATGGTTATACCGGCAATATTGCCCTAAAAACCGCCGAGGGCACCGCTGCCCTGATCACTGGCTTCCTCAAAGATGCGTTTTCCAGCAGCATTTTCGCAAAATTGGGTTATCTTCTGGCAGCCAAAGCCATGGGCCGGCTGCGTAAACGAGTCGATCCACGGCATTATAATGGGGCCGTATTCGTTGGGCTGAATGGCATTGCTGTCAAAAGTCATGGCGGTACGGATGCCTATGGCTTTTCCAACGCCATTGGCGTCGCGGCTGAAATGGCGGCCAATAATTTCATAGCGCGCATGCGAGATGATTTTGAACAATTGAAGGTTGGTGCGGTCGAAAACGGACATGAAAAGTCTGTCGAGGTCTCTTCGAACCAATAAAGATATAACGGCGGGCAGGATATGATTCGATCCATTCTTACGGGCGTTGGCGCCTATCTTCCAGAGAAAGTGCTGACCAACGATGATCTTTCCAAGATTGTCGATACCTCGGATGAATGGATCCGCCAGCGTACCGGGATTGAACGCCGACATGTGGCCGGCGAAGGCGAGCTGACCTGTGATCTGGCGGCAAATGCTGCACGGGCGGCCATGAAAATGGCCGGTGTGGATGCCCGTGAAATTGACCTTTTGATCCTGGCGACAACAACTCCGGACAATACTTTTCCGGCGACGGCAGCCCGCGTCCAAGCCAAACTTGGCGTGCATCAGGGGCCCGCTTTTGACATCCAGGCGGTGTGCAGCGGCTTTATATTTGCGTTGACCCAGGCGGATAACATGATCCGTCTTGGCCAGGCGAAAAAAGCACTGGTGATCGGCGCTGAGATTTACAGCCGTATCCTGGATTGGGAAGACCGCGGTACCTGTGTGCTTTTTGGCGATGGTGCCGGCGCTGTTGTGCTGCAGGCGGCTGAAGGGGATGGAACCTCTGCCGATCGTGGTGTCTTGGCGACTGAAACCGGCACAGACGGCAGCCATTATGATGCCCTTTACGTGGATGGCGGGGTCGCGACAACCGGCCACGCGGGTCATGTGCGCATGGCCGGTCAGGAAGTTTTCCGTCATGCGGTTTCCCGGATGAGCCAGTCTGTGGAAAATGTCATTGCCAGGACGGGGCTTGCCAAAGCGGACCTGAACTGGCTGATCCCGCATCAGGCCAATGCACGCATTATCGCCAAGGTCGGTGATAAGTTGGGCGTTCCCCAGGACAATGTGATCGTGACTGTGCAGGAACATGCCAATACCTCAGCTGCAACCATTCCGTTGGCGCTGACCCATGGTGTGGCGACCCAGTCGTTCAAGCCGGGTGATTTGATTGCCCTGACAGCGATGGGGGGCGGCTTTACCTGGGGGGCGGCATTGCTGCGTTGGTAAGCAATAATTGGCTTGATTGGTTGCCTAATTCATTGACGACCATCGTCCCAAAGAGTACCATTTTATTGAACTCAACCAATTAAATCAGGAACTTCGGGGAGGTCGTGATGTCTGGTAAGACCGTAACGCGCGCTGAATTGGCCGAATCCGTTTATCAGGAAGTCGGGCTTTCCAGAAATGAATCTGCGGATCTTGTTGAAGCGGTGCTGGCGGAAATGTCCAATGCCTTGGTGCAAGGGGAAACCGTGAAATTGTCCTCTTTCGGCAGTTTCTCAGTCCGTCAAAAGGGCCAGCGGATTGGCCGCAATCCTAAGACCGGTGAAGAAGTTCCGATCTTGCCGCGCAAAGTGCTGGTTTTCCGGCCGAGCCATGTCTTGAAAGACCGTATCAATAACGGCGGCTAGTACCAATAATACGTAAAGTAAGGGGTTTGACCCAATGAATGCTGAGGGATCGGCGGGTAAGCGTGGCGCAAAATCCGCCAGCGCTTTCCGGACCATTTCTGAGGTTTCCAAGAGCCTGGATGTGCCGCAGCATGTGTTGCGCTTCTGGGAATCCAAGTTCAACCAGGTGAAGCCGCTGAAGCGGGCGGGCGGGCGTCGCTATTATCGCCCGGAAGATATGCTGTTGCTGCAACGGATCCGTGATCTGTTGTATGCGGAAGGCTATACCATCAAGGGTGTTCAAAAACTTTTGCGTGAAAAGGGCGTGAAAGTGGTGTTGACGGGCGAGAGCACACCTATGACTGTGTCGGCGGCCCCGGCAAAGGCTACTCCGGCTATTGCTGGTGAAGATGGCCAGCATGACTTGGTTGACGCGATCGCGGCGGTTGGTGGCCATACCGGTGGGGAAAAGGGAATGACCACCGTGGAACGCATGGAATTGCGCTCCATTTATGATGAACTTTCCAGTATTCATGGTCTTTTACGCGAACGGCTGGACGCGTAAAAAATCTTTAACTCTGCTCTTGCCAGAGGCCGGGCGTGACGCTATGTTCCGCTCCGCCCAATGAGGGACATGATCGGGGTGTAGCGCAGCCTGGTAGCGCGTTCGTCTGGGGGACGAGAGGTCGCTGGTTCGAACCCAGCCATCCCGACCAATTAAGGCAGGCATCCGGTGAAAACCAGATGCCTGCTTTTTATTTTGCGCAAGAGCCATTGGAAGAAAGCAAACCGATGCAAAAGAAAAACCCGTTGAAATTGAACAAACTTCAACTCCGGACCCTGGCATTGGCACAGGTGCTGGCGCGTGATCCGGCCGGCGCCATCACCGATGCGGAAACGGGCGAGGTGACTTTGACCAGGCTGCCTCACGCCCATGGTAACCATGTGCATGTCGGTGCATTTGTTGTGTCTTCCAAGGATGCCAGCGGTTTTGACAATCCAGCAGTCTGGGTCGCTTTGAAGCGCAAGGGCTTGGTCCGGGAGGAAGCCCGCCCGGGCGGCCAGGTGACCTTGATGCCCCAGGGACTTGAATATGACACTGGTCTTGGCGACAAGTTTCTCGAACCCTCCGATCACTGAGATTGCTGTGCAGGTTCATGAATAGCCGAAATAAAGAGCTAAAATTAAGACTGGGTTAACTCCTCTTTAGGAGAGTATTAACGGCTGACTGTTAGACTGTCCCCATGACGACCTGAAAGGGAATTTAGGGGGCAGTTAAGATGGATATTGATGCCAACAGGACAGCAGCCATGCTGATTGATCAGTACCGTGACAAAGCTTGGTTTTTTGCGTCCAAACGCGCCGACCAGTCCTGGCGCGACAATGATCCGGAAGCGGCGGCGGTCTGGCTGAGAGTGCTTGACCGGATCGGATATTTGCAAAGCGCCACCTACCAGGAATACAGATCGCTTGATAGCGGCATCTGGCAGTGAAACCGGAATGTCTTTTCCGGGACAGTAGACCGGCTTAGTTAAGCCGGTCTAGCATGTGATAACACAATTCTTCTTCTTCCCAGACTATATCATGCACGGGCTCAAATTTACGCCGGTGATCCTGGATAGCCAGGATGGCGTCCAGCGCATTATCCTCTGAATGTCCAAGAGGGTCACAATAGTGGTACTTCACCTGAAATTCGTTTTTCATTGTTTGCATCCCAATAAGCCAACTTTCTCGGGATAAGCACAAGCAATATACAGGCCAGGCGTGTATTATTCGTTCCATTTCAATAAGATTGCGTCGATTGCTGTTTTTCCACCCTGGATGGAAACGGTGACTCCCTCGGCGTGAAATTTCCGCTCTTCGATGTGCAATCCTGCCTGTCCACAATCTCTTTCGAATGCGGATAGCTGAGAAAAATCCAGGGAAACCTCGCCACAGGACTGCTTTTGCCAGACCGAGAGGTCAGCCTCTTCGATAACAGTGGCCGTGGCTAGGGCATAGGCTCGGGCAAGTCCGCCGGTGCCAAGCTTTGTACCGCCGAAATAGCGGATAATGATCACGCCGACATTGATCAGGTCATTGCCTTGAAGAACCTTGAGGGCAGGGGGGCCAGAGGTGCCTGACGGCTCGCCATCATCTCGACTGCCCTCAACCACCTGATCATGCTCATTGAGATGGCGGAACGCAGTGACATGGTGGTTTGCTTTGGGATGGGCTTCTCTGAGCGCTTCCAATCGTTTTTTGAATTGGGCGAAAGGCACTAGATGGGCGATGAAGCGGGAGCGCTTTATCTCTACCTCGGCGCCATGTTCTTCTTGAACGGTTTTCATGGGCTAGGCTTAGCCAACTGCCAGTGGGCTGGCAATCCAAAATCACGGTGAAAGGTTACAGCTACCTAAGATGCCCATTCGGGGTAGGTCTCTGATTATTCAGGAAAAGTTGAGTATATCCTATGCTGCACCCGCGAAAGAATTAACTGTTCCTATCGTGTGAAAATAAAGTTACAATTGAGCATAAAAATAAGAAATCTTGGAAATAGAACAGGAATTGAGGGAGGCCCCATGGGCAATACAATTGTAAATGCAGGTCGAGATTACGAATCTTATCATGTGGTTGATCCCGGTGCGATCGGCCGTTGGCTGAGTGCGGGCTGGGCGGATTACAAGAAGGCATCCGGAATCAGCATTTTTTATGGATTGATTTTCACAGTTGCCGGGTTTGCGGCGACATTCGGACTATATTTAGCGGATCTTCTACCACTGATCTTACCGCTTGCCGGGGCTTTGATGCTGCTGGGTCCGCTCATGGCGATCGGTATGTATGATACGGCACGCCGTTTTGAAAACGGTCAGGAAGCATCGCTTGGAAGTGCATTGGATGCATGGAAAACCTGTCCGAACCGTCTTGCCATTACGGGCATCTATCTGATGCTGTTTTATGTGGCCTTGTCCTGGTTCAGCTTCATCCTTTTTATTGGCGTCATGGGACAATCGAATATCTCGGTTGAGAATCTTTATTCCCAGATTTTGACAACGGAAGCCGGGCAAACATTCCTGTTCCTTGAAGCCTTGCTTGGCATTTTCATCTGCGGTGTTGCCTTCATGACCACCGTGGTGGCAGTGCCGATGTTTCTGGATAAGGGCACAGATGCCTTCATGGCGATCAAAACCAGTATTCGGGTTTGCATGGATAACAAGGCGACCATGGCGGCCTGGGCTTTGACCATCGTCATCCTGATGGGGATTGCGATCGGTACCGCATTCATCGGATTGATTATCGTCATGCCGCTGCTGGGATATGCGTCCTGGCATGCTTATCGGGAATTGGTTCCGCATTGACGGAGGGGCATCATCGCGTTTGCCGCGATGTGATGCAGAAACCGGCGGCCATTGGCCGCCGGTTTTTCATTAGGCAGAGGCTCGGGTCGCCAGGCGTTTTTCATAGCTTTGTCCGGCAAGGCTGATGGCAAGGGCCACCGTCACGGACAATGTCATCGCATAAATCAGCGGATCAGGGCCGCCGGTCAGGGCCATCAGTTTGGCAACAAGGGCACTTGCCAGAGCTCCGCCGCCAATCTGGAGAAAGCCAGACAGGCCCGCTGCTGCGCCAATGCGGTTCAAATCGGCGCTCACGGCACCGGCCGTGCCACTGGGCAAGCTTAAACCGTTGCCAAATGCCACAATGGCCATGCCGGTGAACAGGGTTATCGGTGTGAGGGTGCCGGTCAACAGGCAGGCCAGCAGATGCAGGCCGCCGCTGAAGGCCGACAATGTACCAAAAAGCACCAGCCTGGACGGTCCCCAGCTTTCGGATTTTCGGCCGGTGATGAAATTGCCCGCCATATAGAAGAAACCGGCAACAGCGAAATACAGACCAAAGGTTGTTGGGCTTTCCCCCATATCCTGCATGGCTTTCGGTGCGCCTGCCACAAAGGCAAAAAACGCTGCGGAGGAAAAGGCCGTCTGGAAGGCGTTATGGGTGAAGCGCGGATTGACAATAAGGGAACCAAAACCAGAAAACATCTGGAACAGGCCCGTCATGGGTTGCAGGTTGAAATGGGTTTCATGCAGCCATTTTACCGACAGGGCAAAGGCAAATATTCCGTAAATGCCAGCCAGGATCATATTGGCCTGCCAGCCGGACCGGTCGGTCAAGAAACCGCCTAACGGTGTTGCGATCAACGGCACAACCACCATGATCATCACCATATAGGCCAGCATGGAAGCCGCTTTTTCTGTGCCATACATATCCCTGACCATGGTCCGGCCCATGACCAGGCCCGTACAGCCGCCCGCCGCCTGAATGATGCGTCCGAAGATTAGGAATTCGATGCTGGTGGCCATGTAGCAGAAAAGAGAACCCAGGATAAAGAGCAACATGCCGATGAGAACGATGGGGCGCCGGCCGAAACGGTCCGACAGGGAGCCGACAAACAGCTGGGATACCCCCAGCGCCAACAGATACAATGTCAGGGTCAGTCCGGCGACCTCATAACTGGTCTGGAAATCGGTCTCGATGATCGGCATGGCCGGGTTCAAAATATTCATCGCCAGCGGCCCGGCGGCCGCGATGACGGTCAAAAAGAACAGGCGGGGCCTTTTCCGGACAGCCTCAGTCATTCCGGGCACTCCCCTGGTAACGCGACATTTTCTTCCCCCTGAAAACAAATAAATATCAGTGCGCGCAGCCAGCGCTTTTGCCGGCTGCCGCAACTGATTGTCTGGTTAGATGAATCTATATGTAAGCAGGATTAGGAAATAATCCAGAGCCTTGAAAGATTTACACCCTTATTCGCTCTATTTCAGAGCCTCTCGATGATCATGGCGATGCCCTGGCCGACACCAATGCACATGGTGCATAGGGCATAGCGTCCGTTTGAACGCTCCAATTGGTTCACAGCCGTGGTGATCAGGCGCGCGCCGCTCATGCCCAGCGGATGGCCGAGGGCGATGGCACCGCCATTGGGATTGATCCGGGGATCATCATCGGGCAGGCCCATCTGGCGAATGACAGCAAGTGCCTGTGCGGCAAAAGCCTCATTCAATTCAATGACATCCATCTGATCGAGGGACAGACCGGCCAGACCCAATGCTTTTTGGCTGGCGGGGACGGGGCCCATGCCCATCAAGCGCGGCTCAACCCCGGCAGTCGCACAGGCAAGCACCCTGGCGCGCGGGGTCAGACCGTTCACCTGGGCGGCTTTACCGTTTGCCAGTAATATTGAACAAGCCCCATCATTGACCCCGGAAGAGGTTCCGGCGGTCACAGTGCCATTCTCCCGGAACGGCGCTTTTAGTGCTTTGAGCTTTTCCAGGCTGGTTCCCGGCCGGGGATGCTCGTCAGTGGTCATCTGAATCGGGTCGCCTTTTCGTTGGGGAATGGAAACCGGGACGATTTCGGCTTCGAAGATACCGGCATTCTGGGCGGCGCCGGTTTTTTGCTGGCTGTTAAAGGCAAACAGGTCCTGGTCTTCACGGCTGATCCCGTATGTCTCGGCGACATTTTCCGCCGTTTCCGGCATGGAATCCGTGCCATAGGCTTTCTCCATGACCGGATTGATGAAACGCCAGCCAATAGTGCTGTCAAATATTCGGGCGTCTCTTGAAAAGGCACTGTCGGCCTTTGGCATCACCAGGGGGGCGCGGGACATGCTCTCCGCGCCGCCTGCAATCATTAGGCCCGCCTCACCGCATTTCAGGCTTCGTGCGGCAAGAGCGACCGCATCCATGCCCGAACCGCACAGGCGGTTTACGGTGGTGCCTGGCACGGTAACCGGCAGGCCTGCCAGCAAAGATGCCATACGGGCAAGGTTCCGGTTGTCTTCACCGGCCTGGTTGGCGCATCCCAAAATCACGTCATCAACACCTTCCCAGTCAAGCCGGGGGCTGCGTTCCATTAGGGCGCGGATAGGCTGGGCAGCCAGGTCGTCGGTGCGAACAGCGGATAATGTGCCGCCATAGCGACCGATTGGGGTTCGGATGGCATCAATGATAAAAGCGTCCGACATTGCTTTCTGTTTCCTTTTCTCATCCCTGGTTAAAGGCGGGACGGTGAGACCCTTGTCTTAATTCAATTATTCGAGAAAACATCCGCCGCTAAGAACCTTTCGGCGAAGGAAGGGGGAGGGACGATAGCGGTCTTCACCGAAATGGCCTTCCAAGGCCTGGAGGACGGTAAGAATCCGTGAAAGGCCGACCTGTTCGGCATAAGCCAGCGGGCCGACAGGGTAATTCACGCCCAATGTCATGGCCGTATCAACAGATTTAGCGTCTGCCACACCGTGAGAAACGGTCTCCGCCGCCTCACTGGCGAGCATGGCTACGGTCCTCATGACCACAAGTCCCGGAGAATCATCAACGGCCATTGGGCGCAGCCCGACGGTTTCCAGGAAACCAGCCGCCAACCGGAAGGCCTGCTCACTGGTCTGATCGGCTTTGGCGAGGCAGAGGGCTTCCGCACTGCCATAATCAAGCGCCAGGTCAAAAAGCACCAGATTGTTGATGCCCTCTTCAACGGATCGTTGGGTGGCCGTTCGGCCATCAGTGAGGGCGAGGGTAAAATGATCGCAGCGGATTTCTCCGTTACCATCTTCCCATCGGGCATCAATGCTGCTTTCCGCCAAGCGAGCGGCCAGTTTCCCGGTGTTTTCCAAGGCACCGCATACCTGAACCATGGAGGGGGCGGGCAATGTCTCCATAAAGGACGGAACGGGTGGTTCCGCGCCATGGTTATAGATTCCCTGGCCGGTCTTGCGGCCAAGATGCCCAGCCTGCACCAGTTCCTTCTGTTGGAGAGATGGCCGGTAGCGGGGATCCTGGTAACAGGCATCATAAACGCTGTTGGTGACCGCAAAATTGATGTCATGACCGATCAGGTCCATCAAGGCAAATGGGCCCATGCGGAATCCGCCTGCCTTGGAAACGGCATGGTCGATTGTCACCGCATCGGTCACATTTTCTTCCAACATGCGCCAGCTTTCTGCATAAAACGGTCTGGCCACCCGGTTGACGATGAAACCAGGGGTCGATTTGGCAAAAACAGCTGATTTGCCCCAGGCCTGCGCGGTGGCGAAGACCTTGTCGGCAAACTCTTTTCCTGTGGCCAGCCCTGTCACCACCTCAACCAGTTTCATCACTTGCGCCGGATTAAAGAAATGCATGCCCACCAGCCGTGCCGGGCTTTCCAACACCGATGCGATTGCCGTCACCGAAAGCGAAGACGTGTTTGTGGCCAAAATGGTGTTGTCCGCGCAAATTGCCTCCAATTGCCGGAAAAGCTCTTGCTTGATTGCGAGATCCTCAACGATGGCTTCGATAACAAGGCCCGAATCGGCGAGTTGGGCCAGACGGTCCACCGGATGGATCCGGCTCAGGATATCTGTTTTTTGCGCAGCCGTAAATTTGCCGCGTGAGACCTGCTTTTCCAGGCCGGGGCTGAGCAATTCAATCGCCTTGGCTGCTGCTCCCTCCCGGGTGTCAAAGAGAAATACCTTGTGTCCGGCTGTTGCTGCGACTTGTGCGATACCGCTTCCCATGGCACCGGCACCCACAATGGCAATGGCCGTTTCTTTGGATATTGGCTGCATCAGTCAGAGCCCCTTGAACGTCGGTTGCCGTTTTTCCATGAAGGCATGGACGCCTTCTTTCATGTCTTCTGTGTCAAAGAGAGCGGCGAATAATTCCCGCTCGAATAAAAGCGCCTCTTGCATCGGCCGTTCATAAGCCTGCAAGACGGCCTTCTTGGCGGCCATTGTCGCCAGGGGGGATTTGGCGGCGATGCGAGATGCCAATTCCCGTGCGGTTTCCAGGCATGTTTCAGGCGGGGTGATTGTGGATACAAGCCCAACTTCTCTGGCCTCGGCGGCCTTGATCATGGTGCCGCCAAGGACCATTTCCATTGCTTTTGATTTGCCAACTGCGTGAAGGAGCCGCTGGGTGCCGCCGGCACCCGGTATGATCCCCAGATTGATTTCCGGTTGTCCGAAAAGAGCATTTTCACCGGCAATAATGACATCGGCATGCATGGCCAGTTCATTGCCGCCACCCAAACAATAGCCATTCACAGCGGCGATCATTGGTTTGGTGAATTCCCGGATAACAGCCCAATAGGTTGGCCGGACATCATCGCGGATGGTGGTCGCATCATGGGCGGCCAGTTCCTTGATGTCGGCGCCGGCGGCAAACACCTTGTCTCCGCCGGTCAGGATTACACATCGGATATCCGGATCAGCCTGTGCGTCTGTAAAGGCTCGGCTCAATTCTGCCAAAAGGTTGGTATTTAGCGCATTCCGTGCCTCTGGCCTATGGAGGGTGATTTCCAAGACATGGTCCGCGGTATATGAGATCTGAATGTCCCGATATCCAGACGATTTGTCGGACATGGTGCTCTTTCCTATTGTCGTTCTGATTTATTTCAAGCTTAAAACATTTTTCAGCTTTCGCCAGTTTTTTCTTTTCCTTATCCCTCCGCTGCAGGCATGATCCGCCCTTTCTAAGAGCCATGAGACAGGCAAACGGGTATGGTTCGTGAGCGATGCAGGTGGCACCGAAAGAATGCGTCTGATGGGTAAAAAAACTAGGGATGGTAAAACAGATATGGCCGAGCTGTTAATTCTGGTGGGAACCGAATCCGGAAACGCGGAAATGGTCGCGGAAAAGCTAAGAGATGATCTGGGCTTGGTCGGTTATCAGGTTGAAATAAAAACAGATTTCAGTGATGTTGAAAGGGTGTTTGTTGATCGGGAATTGGTTTTGGTCTGCTGTGCGACCCGTGGCAGCGGTGACCTGCCGGACAATATTCTGCCGCTGAAAATGCATCTGGATGCAGTGCCGCAATATCTTGGCCATATCCGCTATGGGGTGATTGCCTTGGGGGACCAATCTTATGACGAAACCTTTTGCGGCGGCGGCAAATTATTGGATGAAACCCTGGCAGATTTGGGGGCAACCCGGATCGGGGAGCGGCTGGAAATCGACGCTTGCAGCGAACAGGCACCAGACGAGGTTGCACTGGCCTGGTGCCGGGATTGGGTGACGCAGCTATAATCTATAATATGACTATCTGGCCAGGGGGGCGCCTAAGAGGTGACTGTTTGATATCCCTCGCCGCCGAAACGAGTGGCGACGTATCCGATGATCAAACCCAGAACGGCCCCCTCCAGGACGAACCAGAAAGGCGATTGCAGAGCTGAGCCTTCCGGAAAGTATGATGCCAAAATCCTTTGCAAGAGATCATAGGTGATGAGGGTGAGCACCAGATTGAGCCAGGCACCGATGGCCGGGGCACGCAACCACCAGGGCATTGGAATACGCAAAACGGGATGATGATCAAAGATCCCCATGATTCCGATGATGGCACCAAAGGTTATATACCAGAAAAAGAATCCCCATTTTAGCATCAGGCTGTTTTCCTGGCCAAGGTCGGGGAGCAGAAAAAAGGCACCCGCACCAAAGGCAGCGCCAATCAACTTCCCGATGATGATTCTTGTGACAATTTTTGGATGGTCGGTCATGGCTATGACCTCCTTCTGATGAATTGCTAATCATATTCCTACCTTATCCTAATCCTGTGACGGGTGTGTTTCCTCGATCGGAATCAATCGGTGATATGCCCGCGAAATTTGTCTTTCCGCGATTAAATTGGACGGTATATTCGGGACCTATTGACGCACCAAATATGGGTGCAAGGGTATGAAGGCACAGTGTTTCTCCCGATTTTCGCCTGACGGGGAAACGTGGCTATCAAGCAAGCTTGGCAAAAAATACAGCCGGGTATTTGCACAAAATCTGATCTGCGCTATTGTCCCACTTGGCTGAAGATACGGGGAAATCACATTTTCTCCACAATCTCTTCTTAAGCTAAAGAACAAAAGGCTGTCCGCTAGGGATGCCGCAAAACGAACTGGTTTTTTGACAAAAGACGTTGGGAGTTTCTCCATATGAAGAACAAGACAGTAATGCTTCTCGCGGGTGCAGCCCTGGCTTTGACAGCTGGCATTTCCGGTGCCCAGGCGGCAGGTGATGCCGCCAAAGGCGAAAAGGTCTTTAAAAAATGTAAGGCCTGCCACACCCTGGAAGCGGGCGACAAACATAAAACCGGTCCGAACCTGCACGGCATGTTTACCCGTCCGGCGGGCAAGGCTGATGGTTACAAATATACCGACGGCCTGGCCGAAGCGGATTTCAACTGGGATGATGAAAGCCTGGATAAATGGCTGGCCAATCCGAAGAAATTCATCAAAAAGACCAAAATGGTTCTGAAGCTCAAAAAAGAAGATGATCGCGCCAATGTGATTGCCTATCTCAAGGAAGCGACCAAATAAGCATCGCTTTAGCTTGAAGAACATTTTGAAGGCCCGCCGAAAGTTCCGGCGGGCCTTTTGCTTTTCTGGTATGATAGGAGCATGAGCAAGGGGGAATTTCTTTGTGCATTCCTGCCTTCCGCTGTCTTCTGGGGCGCGGGGGGATGGCTGATTGCAAGCCCAGGATTACAGTTCCTATTTGAAACCAATGTCGCACCGGTTGTGGACTGGGCGCTGGCCCATCAGGCGGGTTCGCTGGCCTTTTTATTTCTTTTTGTTTCGCTCGGCAGTCTGGCGGATCATATGCTGTTGCGGGATGGCGCGGGAAAGCAGCCGTTGCTGGCCCTCATTCTTTCTTTGATCGTTGTGGGGTTTCTGGCCCTGGGGTTTGGCGTCTATCTAACTGGAACCTATTTCACCCCCGGACATGAGAGTTTCTTTATCACTATGATCATCTTTACGGTCAAAGGCGCGTTGATCTGGTTCTGGGCCTATAGCCGCTTTTGAGGCGGGATCCGAGTTTCTCAGATCCTTCTATCAATGCTGGGCGGATGGCCGTAGCGCTCGCGGTAGCATCTGGAAAAATGGGCCGAAGATGTGAAACCGCAGCTGATCGCCACTTCCAACACCGACATTTCTGTCTGCTGGAGCAGGGACCTTGCCCGCTCCAGGCGTAGCCGACGGTAGTAACCGCCCGGCGTGGATTTGAGGGATTTCTGAAAAGCCCGTTCCAGTTCGCGCAGGGAGATATTAAGCATGGAGGATATGTCACTGGTGCGAAGCGGGTCCTCCAGATGGCTTTCCATCAGTTCCACTGCTTTGACCACATAGCGGTTATTGGTGGCCAGGCGCTGACTGAGATTCATCCGCTGCGGTGCATCGCCCTCGCGGATACGGTTATGGACAAAGGTATCGGCGACGGCCACCGCTAGATCCTTGCCATGTTGCGCCCGGATCAGCTGCAATGTCACGTCCATGCTTGAAGTACCGCCGGATGATGTTACCCGGTCCCGGTCAATGACGAAGAGATCCGGTACCAAATTCACATGGGGGAATGATTCGGAAAAGCTTTCCTGATGCATCCAGTGGATTGTGGCACTGTACCCATCCAGCAGGCCCGCACAGGCCAAAATGTGGCTGCCTGTATCCATGGCGCCGATGACCGCACCGTGGGAGGCCTGCTTCCTCAACCAGCTCAAGACCGGCTTGGTGGCCACATCTTCGGGCGCGAAACTAGTGCAGACATGGATGATGGATGTCTTTTCAACCTCATCAATGGAACGGTCGGTGACGGCCTGCATGCCATTGCTGGCCATCACCGGCTGGCCGTCTGCCGATAATAGCTCCCATTCATAGAGCGTTTCCCCGGCGAGCCAATTGGCGATCCGCAAGGGTTCGGAGGCCGAAGCAAAGGCCATCAGCGAAAAACGGTGCAGCAGCAAAAACGAAAGATGCTGCGGCCCGGTGGTGGGTTTGTCACCAAACATCATTATTCATCCTGATCCAGAACGGCGGAAAATATCAAGGGGAAGTCGAAATCGGTCAAATTGAAAATTCAACGGCGCTTAGAGTCGGAGACAGCGAAACAATCAAGTTCGCATCCATGAAATAAGCGAGCGCAAAGAAAGTTCTTTGGATAAGGAGAGCGGTTATGAATTTTGAAGTTGCAATCACCTGTGCAGTCACCGGGGCGGGCGATACCGTCGACAAACATCCGGCGATTCCCGTCACCCCGAAACAGATTGCAGAGGCCGCCATCGAGGCCGCCAAGGCAGGGGCGACTGTTGCCCATTGCCATGTCCGCGATCCGGAAACCGGCAAAGGCAGTCGGGATGTGGCCCTTTATCGGGAAGTGGTGGAGCGCATCCGCGAAGCCGACACCGATGTCATCATCAACCTGACCGCCGGCATGGGCGGGGATCTGGAAATCGGGCCTGGTGAAAACCCGATGGAATTTGGCCAGGACGGCACCGACTTGGTTGGCCCGCTGGAGCGTCTGGCCCATATCGAGGAACTGCTGCCTGAGATTTGCACCGTCGATTGCGGTTCGCTCAATTTTGGCGACGGCAACAGCATCTATGTCTCCACCCCCGACATGATGCGCACCGGGCTGAAACGGATCCAGGAACTGGGCGTGAAGCCGGAACTGGAAATTTTTGATACCGGCAACCTTTGGTTTGCCAATGTGGTCAATCAGGAAGGCCTGCTGGACAGCCCGCCGCTGTTCCAGCTCTGCACCGGCATTCCCTATGGCGCGCCAGCGGATGTCGCGACCTTGATGGCCATGGTCAATCAGGTGCCGGCCGGGGCCAACTGGTCCGCCTTTGCCATTGGCCGCATGCAGCTGCCATTCGTTGCCCAGGCGGCTTTGCTTGGCGGGAACTGCCGCGTTGGACTGGAAGACAACCTGTATCTGGAAAAAGGCGTTTATGCCTCCAACGGGTCCCTGGTGGAACGGGCGCGGGAAATCCTGGAGCGCATGGGGGCCAAGATCATGACCCCGGAACGCTGTCGTGAGAAATGGCAGCTGACCAAGCGCGGCTAAGACCGGGCAAGGTAAGTTTTTGAAAACACAATTGAATACGGATTTAAGAAATGTCTGACATCAAGACTTTCGGTATTATCGGCACCGGTGTGATCGGCGCCGGATGGGCGGCGCGTGCGCTTGCTCGCGGCCTGGATGTGGTGGCCTGGGACCCGGCCCCGGATGCGGAGGAAAAACTGCGTGCGGCTGTGGCCAATGCCTGGCCTGCGCTCATCAAAATGGGCCTGCATGAAGGTGCCAGCCAGGATCGCCTGCGCTTTGCCGCCAGCCTGGAGGAAATGGCCTCATCCGCGGATTTCATCCAGGAATCTGCGCCCGAGCGGCTGGATCTGAAGAAGAGTATTCATGCCCGGTTGGATGCGGCCGCACGTCCCGGTGTAATGATCGCATCCTCTACCTCCGGCCTGCTCCCGACTGATTTCCAGGCGGACTGCGCGACCCCGGAACGAGTGCTGGTCGGTCATCCCTTCAACCCGGTCTACTTGCTGCCGCTGGTGGAAGTGATGGCGGGCGAGAAGACCGACCCGAAATATGTAGAACTGGCTAGTGACTTCTACAAATCCATCGGCATGTATCCGCTGCATGTGCGGAACGAGATCGAAGGGTTCCTGTCCGACCGCCTGCAGGAAGCGCTGTGGCGTGAAAACCTGCATCTGGTGAATGATGGCATCGCCACCACCGGCGAGCTGGATGACGCCATCGTCTATGGCCCGGGTCTCCGCTGGGCCTTCATGGGGGTCAACAAAACCTTCCATCTGGCGGGTGGTGACGCCGGTATGCGCCATATGCTCGAACAGTTCGGCCCGGCCCTAAAACTGCCCTGGACCAAGCTGGAAGCGCCGGAACTGACCGATCAGCTGATCGATAATATGGTGGAAGGCACCAAGGCCCAGACCGAAGGTACGTCGGTCAAGGAACTGGAGCGGATGCGGGACGATTGCCTGATCGCGATCATGAACGCGCTGAAAACCTTCAAGGAAGGGGCCGGCCGTCTGCTGCATGAGGATGAGGTCAATCAGATCAATTCCGTGCAGTCTTTCACCCGCTTTGAAAAAGGCATGGATATACCGGCAGCCCCGATGGAGCTGTATCGCTGTTCCGTGCGCCCTGATTGGGTGGATTATAACAGCCACATGACCGAGGCGGCCTATTTGATCGCTTTTGGCTGGGCAACGGATGCGCTGTTCCGCTTCATCGGCGATGATGAGGCCTACCGGGCCAGCGGGCTTAGCTTCTACACGGTTGAGACCCATATTAACTATTTCCAGGAATGCAGCACCGGCGATCCGCTGAAATTCACCACCCAACTGCTGGGCCTGGATGAGAAGCGAATGCATTTCTTCCATGCCATGTATCACGCGCAGACCGGCGAGCTGCTGGCGACCACAGAACAGATGCTGCTGCATGTGGATATGAATGCCGCCAAGGCCTGCCCGATCCGTGAAGATGTCTATGAGGCCCTGCAGGCGGTGATGGCGGCGCATGCTGGTTTGGATGTGCCGGAACAGGTTGGCCGCCAGATGGCCATCAAGAAAAAATAAGGGAGGGGAAATAATGGATTTCGCACTCACCGAAGAGCATAACATGATCATCGAAAGTGCCCGTGCTTTCGTTGAGCAGGAGCTCTATCCCTTTGAGGATGAAGTGGAAAAGACCGACCAGATCCGGCCGGAACTCTACGAATCGATCAAGCAGAAAGCCCTGGAGATGGGGTTTTATGCCGCCAACATGCCCGAAGAGCTGGGCGGCGGCGGTTTGGATACAGTTTCGCTGACCCTACTGGAAAAGGAACTGGGACGAGCCAATTTCGGTCTCCAATATATCGTGGCCAGGCCCTCGAACATCCTGCAGGCCTGTAAGGGGGAGCAGGTGGATAATTACCTTTTGCCAACCATCCGGGGTGAAAAGATCGACTGCCTGGCGCTGACCGAACCCAATGCGGGTTCGGATGTGCGTTCGATGGAATGCCGGGCCGAGCGGGACGGGGACCATTTCGTTATCAACGGCACCAAACATTTCATCAGCCATGCGGATGTGGCTGACTATGTGATCCTGTTTGCGGCAACCGGGGTGGAAGACACACCCAGGGGGCCGAAGAAGAAGATCACCACCTTCCTGGTGGATATGGGCACGCCCGGTTTCACCGTGGAACAAGGCTATCATTCTGTTTCGCACCGCGGCTATCACAACTGTATCCTCAATTTCGACAATTGCCGGGTCCATGAAAGCCAGATCCTGGGAGAAGAGCATCGGGGCTTTGATGTAGCCAATGAATGGTTGGGCGCGACCCGCCTGTCCGTTGCCGCCATGTGCCTGGGGCGTGCCGAACGCGCGTTGGAGATCGCCACTGAATGGGCGGCGACCCGTAAACAGTTCGGCAAGCCTATCGGCAAGAACCAGGGCGTTTCCTTTAAACTGGCCGATATGGCTCTGGAATTAAAGGCGGCTGAGCTGCTGACCCTGTATGCGGCCTGGAAGGACGATAATGGTGGTATGACGGATACGGATGCCGCCATGGCCAAATTGAAAGCCACCGAGATGCTGCAGATGGTCTCTGACGAGGCGATCCAGATCCTGGGCGGCATGGGGCTGATGGACGAACTTCCGCTGGAACGGATTTGGCGCGACCACAGGGTCGAGCGGATCTGGGACGGCACATCGGAGATCCAGCGCCACATCATCTCACGCGCTATGCTGCGTCCCTACGAGCAGTAAGTGAGAGAGACAGCCCCGGTTTCCTATCAGGCCGGGGCTGTCCAGTTTGACGTAACAATAATTGGTTCAGGGAGTGGACCGTGATCAACAAAGATCGTTTTGCCCGTCTGCTGTCGCCGAAATCCATCGTGGTTTTTGGCAGCGTGGGCGCGGATCATGCCATCCGGGAAAGTCGCAAGTTTGGTTTCCAGGGTGAGATTTGGGCTGTTCATCCAAAACGCGATGAGATCGAGGGACTGAAATGTTATCGCTCGGTTGATGAGTTGCCGGGCGTGCCGGATGCCGCCTATGTGGCCGTCAATGCGGACGCCGCCATCAAGATTGTCGGCGATCTGGACCGGGTCGGCTGTGGCGGCGCGGTCCTTTATGCCTCCGGCTTTTCGGAAGTAGGCGAAGAAGGCGCGGCACGCCAGAAGATCCTGGTTGAGGCGGCGGGCAATATGCCGATAATCGGCCCGAATTGTTACGGCATGCTGAACTGCATTGATCGGGCGGTCCTCTGGCCGGATCAGCATGGTTGCAAGGCGGTGGAAAAGGGCGTGGCGATCATCACCCAGAGCGGCAATATCGGCCTGAACATGACCATGCAGCAGCGTGGCCTGCCGCTGGCATTCATGTTCACCATGGGCAACCAAGCGGCCGTTTCGATTGCTGATGTGATGGATGCCCTGCTGGATGATGACCGGGTGACGGCCATCGGCCTTCATATTGAGGGCATATCCGATGTGGGCGAATTCGACCGGGTGTCCCGACGGGCGCTGGAGAAAAAGATTCCGATCATTGCCTTGAAAAGCGGCCGGTCGGAAGCCGCTGCCAAGATTGCCATGAGCCATACAAGCTCACTGACGGGGTCGGATGCGCTGTTTGATGCATTATTTCGCCGGGTCGGCATTGCCCGGGTGGATACGGTGCCGGAATTCCTGGAGACCCTGAAGCTGGTTTCTGTGATTGGACCTTTGAGCGGCAACCGGGTGGCCAGCATGAGCTGTTCCGGCGGCGAGGCAGGCATGATGGCGGATCTGATCGAACGTCATCAGGTGTGTTTTCCGGCCATGGGCAACGATCATGTTGCGGATGTTCAGGCGACGCTAAGCGATTATGTTCATGTGGCCAATCCGCTGGATTACCACACATTCATCTGGGGCAAACCGGATCAGCTGGAAGCCACATTCGCCGCCATGATAAAAGGCGGTGAATATGATGCGACCATGCTGCTGCTGGACTGGCCCAATTATGATGGCGCCAACCCGGAGGCCTGGGATGCGGCGATGAATGCGCTGGCCAGGGCTTCGAAGAAAACCGGTTTTAAAGGGATTGTGGTTGCTTCCATGGCGGAATGCCTGCCAGATCACGCGATCAAAGCCTGCGTGGATCAGGGAGTTGCGCCGATGATCGGCCTGGATCGATGCCTGGGGGCGCTGGGTCATGCCCATGAAATCGGCAAGGCCTTCGACCGGCCAGTCCCTAATCCGATCGCCACGACCACAGGTGAAGGCGCGGAAGGCCGGATTATTGACGAATGGCGCTCCAAGCGCAGTCTTTTGTCCCATGGTCTTTCGGTTCCGGAAGGTGCGTTGGTCACCTCCGCAACCGAGGCTGTAGCCGCTGCGGAGGCCCTAGGCTATCCGGTAGTGGTAAAGGCCGTTGGTTCCCATCTGGCACATAAAACCGAAATGGGGGCTGTGAAACTGAACCTCACCGATGGTAATGCGGTGGATGCGGCAGTGACGGACATGGCGGGTCTGTCCGACAAATTCATGGTTGAAAAGATGGTGCCGGGCTTTGTCGCGGAACTGATCGTCGGTATCAGCCGGGATGACCAGTTTGGCCCGACCCTGGTGCTGGGAGCGGGCGGCATCCTGGTGGAATTGTTGCAAGACAGCGCCACCTTGTTGCTGCCGACCGATCGCGAGACGGTCAGGAATGCATTGCAAGGGCTGAAAAGCTACAAGCTGCTGGAAGGTTATCGCGGCAAACCGGCGGGTGATTTGGAAGCGGTCATTGATTCCGTGATGGCGGTTGCCGCCTTTGCAGAGGCAAACAAAGAGACGCTCCAGGAATTGGATATTAACCCGCTGATGGTTTGTGAGGCGGGCAAGGGGGCGGTCGCGGCCGATGCGCTCATCAGGATTGCGGAATAGGAAAGGGGGAAACCCATGTCTGAAGCAGTAAAAGTTGTCCGCAATGGCGGCATTTTGGAAATCACTCTGGATCGGCCCAAGGCCAATGCCATCGATGCGGAAACCAGCCGTGAGATGAGCAGGGTTTTTGCCGAATTTCGCGATGATCCGGAAATGCGGGTGGCGATCCTGAGCGGGGGCGGGGAAAAGTTCTTCTCTGCCGGCTGGGATCTGAATGCCGCCGCGGATGGTGAGGATTATGAGGCGGATTACGGTGAGGGCGGTTTCGGTGGCTTCACCGAATTGCCGGAATTGAACAAGCCGGTGATTGTGGCGGTGAACGGCATCGCCTGCGGCGGCGGGTTCGAACTGGCGCTGGCCGCTGACCTGGTGGTGGCCGCCGAACATGCGCAGTTTTTCCTGCCCGAAATCTTTGTTGGCGTGATCCCGGATGCGGGCACCATTCGCTTGCCCAAAATGTTGCCGCGCGCCATTGCCCGCGAGATGCTGTTCACGGGACGGCGGATGAGCGCCGAAGAAGCGGCCAACTGGGGCCTGATCAATGCGGTAGTCCCGCTGGATCAATTGATGGAAAAGGCCCGTGAAACGGCCAATGAGATTATCCAGGCGGCCCCGCTGGCCATCGGTTCGATCAAGCAATTGCTGCGCGGGACCGAAGGGCTCGGCACCGATGAGGGCTTTGCCTATATGCGTGACGGCAAGGCCCCCTTGTATAAGCAGATGCTGACCAGCGAGGACGCGGAAGAAGGGCCAAAGGCTTTTGCCGAGAAACGGGATCCGGTCTGGAAGGGGCGTTAAGGGGTAACGAGCAAATCGGCATGTTCCGTTAACCAAAGTCTGATTTGCTCATTCCTGATTTTTGGTAGAAGTGTCTTGAGTTCACTTCTGCGACTTTCAAAATGTTTACAGCCCCGTTCCGTTTCGGAATTGTTGTATAATAAATTAAGTATTTTCAGGTCTTCAATGTGAACAGCGAGCACCATTCCGCGCCCAATCGGATATGAGGCAACACATGGTTCCTCCGCTTTAGCCTGTATCAACGAAATGAGTTTTCTGACAATGTCGCTTCGCCGAGTGATGATTGCCAAACGCATGGCGGAAAAACCAAGATCCTTTTGAATGGCAACGGTGTATCTTGGATCATGTTCCTTCAGGCCATGAATGATATATGGGTCTGCACCAGCATTGATCAAAAGATCCAATATTCCGTCTCGCCCCCTGGCGGCCGCCCAGTCCAGGGGACTCATATTCCACCGATCCGCCTGATTGGGAGAGTGTCCGGCATCCAGTAAAGATTTAGCCATCTCCGACTGGCCGAATCGTGTCGCCCAAGCCAGTTTTCCCTCATCGGGTTCGGGTGGTATTGGCTGTGCTGGGTTGGAAAAACGTTCCAATGTCGTTAGATGCTGGTTGGGTCGGAAATCCGGATTTCGCGGGCCTGATGAGAGAAAATCATCCCTTGAAGGCCAGCAGATGTCTGGATCAGGGTAGTGGGAATGCATGACCACCGTGCGGTTAAATCGCCTTGCATATTCATCAACTTTTTCCTCAGAGGGTATGATTGGCAACGGTTCACCGGTTTCCGGGGCGAGGGGTATCCCCGTCTCCGTATCCCCTACGAGATAATAATGATCCCTCTCGGACTTAAGATGGCGATTTAAAAAGCAAAGGACACCAGGCCTTGATGAGTTCCAGCCATGGTCCAGTAACAAAAGCCGGAAATCTCCTCTGGCTGCGGCTTGTTCTGCAGCTTTTTCCGGTTGGTTTTGTTTTATCAGAAGGGCTGGAAACAGGGATGGATTGTTTTGATCTGCCGCAGCCTGCTGCGTGAAAAGCAACGGCAGGAAAAGGACGAATGCTGCAAGTGACATTGTCGGATTCATTGATCTTAGACCCTTCCCATTTGCCCTTATCCTGCAGAGTATGGGAAGAAAAGAAAAGCCCCGCCGGTTGGCGGGGCTTTTGAGATCAGTCGAGCGGGACCGAAGGGCTCGGCGCCGATGAGGGCTTTGCCTATATGCGTGATGGCAAGGCCCCCTGTATAAGCAGATGCAGACCAGTGAGGATGCGGAAGAAGGCCCTAGGGCTTTTGCCAAGAAACGGGATCCGGTCTGGAAGGGGCGCTGAGTCCAATACAAGAAAAGCCCCTTTCATTAGGGGCTTTTCGTGATTTCCATGGATATAGAAGATTTTCGGTTTTTTTTGAGATTGGATTCAGTTTGTCTGCAACATGTAGCGTATCAGAATTCTTGAGCTTGGCGTTTGATCTCCACCTTCTGGATAGGTGTGTAGCCAAATCATGCTGTCGGCGATGATCGCGGCTTGCTCTAGAATCTTGGTATTGCCTTTGGCAATGGATTTTACCGATCCTAGGTCGGTGTTGCCGACGGACTCCCTATAGTTTTCCAGCAATATGCAGTTTTGCTGGTAACAAGTAGTGTTGCCGGCTACGCGAGTCGTGTCTATGAATGCCGAAATACTGTCGTCGGAAGTGCGTACGCCAGTAAAACGGTCCAGAATGGAGCCGAAAGGCGTCTGGGTTTTGACCAAGAATTTCGAGCTGCTGCTGGCGGATGCTGTTTGTACGGGAATCTCGACAAGAGGTTTGAAAAGCGGGTCGAGAATTTTTTGATGGGGGGCCAGGGCTGCGGGCAAGCCTTCAACCGGTTCTCCGGCAGTATTCAAATGATAATATTTGCGTGTCTTTTCGGAAGTTCCGTTCGATATAACTTCTACAAATTTCAACCCGGTTGGAAGCGCTAATTCCTCGTAATCGCGAATGTTCCCCAATGGGACGACGCCCTCACCAATGAGTGTGGCGCTTGTCGTTAAAGTTTTAGTGTTTTGATTGAAGGACCTGCTCAGTTCCATCTTGGCAAAAAGCAGGGTTTTCAGGTCATTATCTTTAATAAGAAAGGCAAGAATAGTAACGCCAGGCGCTGTCATGCCGCGGACGGATAGTTCAGAGGTGCCATTGGGGTTGACCTGACCTTCGAAACCACCGATTCTTTTGTCCTTTTTTGCCCAAAGTGATTCAATATCTGCTTCAGTTTGAGCGTAGGTGGATGTTGCGGAGACAAGGCTAAATGCCCATATGCACAGGATTGCTCCGATAGATCCAATTAATTTCATATTGCTGCTTTCCGGGAAATTTCCAATCAAACTATTAAGGCTTGGTGCGCCGAGAATTGGAATGATTCGGGTGGCTGGCCAATGCCCTATTGTTGTATTCAGCATGTTCAATCTTGAAATAGTTTGACCGACATTTAGCACATGTAAAAAGCCTCGCCAATTTGGCGAGGCTTTTTGTTTAATTGCCTATAGATCAATCCAGGTTCGTCAGCACGTTCCGGAGCGTGTCGAACAGGAAGTCGATATGGCTCTTTTCGATGATCAGCGGCGGCGACAATGCAATGGTGTCGCCGGTGGTGCGGATCAACAGGCCCTGTTCATAAGCGTCCAGGAAAGCCTGGAAGGCGCGCTTAGTTGGTGCACCCTCGATGGGGGAGAGCTCAATAGCGCCAATGAGGCCCATATTGCGGATATCAATCACATTGGGACAGTCACGCAGACTGTGCAGGGCATCCGCCCAATAGCCGTCCAATTCCGCCGCCCGGGTCAGCAAGCCTTCTTCCTGGTAGGTTTCCAGGGTTGCTAGCGCGGTCGCACAGGCAATCGGGTTGCCGGAATAGGTATAGCCGTGGAACAGCTCGATCATATTTTCCGGACCGGTCATGAAGGCATCGTAAATTTCTTTCTTGGCCAGCACCGCGCCCATGGGGATGACTCCGTTAGTCAGGCCCTTGGCAGTGGTGATCAGGTCCGGCGTCACACCGAAATGATCGGCGGCAAAGGGAGAGCCCAGGCGTCCGAAACCGGTGATGACCTCATCAAAGATCAGTAGGATGCCGTGTTTGTCGCAAATCGCGCGCAGCCGTTCCAGATACCCTTTTGGCGGCATCAGCACGCCGGTGGAGCCGGCCATGGGCTCGACAATCACCGCCGCGATGGTGGACGGGTCATGCAGGGCGCAGATCCGCTCCAGGTCGTCGGCAAATTCCGCGCCATGTTCCGGCTGGCCTCTGGTGAAGGCATTGCGGTCCGGGTCATGAGTGTGGCGCATATGGTCGACACCGGTGAGCAGGGTGCCGAAGCTTTTGCGGTTGGCGACTATGCCGCCAACGGAAATGCCGCCGAAATTGACCCCATGATATCCACGCTCGCGCCCGATCAGGCGGGTTCGGCCGGCATCGCCCCTGGCTCGGTGATAGGCCAGCGCGATTTTCAGCGCGGTTTCAACTGATTCGGAACCGGAATTGGTGAAGAAGACATGATCCATGCCCTGAGGCGCCATAGCGGCCAGCTTGGAAGCCAGCTCAAAGGCTTTCGGGTGGCCCATCTGGAAAGCGGGCGCATAATCCAACTCCGCCGCCTGTTTTTGGATGGCTTCAACAATTTTCGGCCGTTTATGGCCGGCATTCACACACCAAAGCCCGGCAGTGCCGTCCAGAATCTGGCGACCGTCATCGGTGGTGTAATGCATGCCTTCGGCGGCAACCAGCATGCGCGGTTTCTGTTTGAACTGGCGATTGGCCGTGAACGGCATCCAGAAAGCTTCCAGATTGTTGGTCTCGCTCCGCATAGTCCTGTTCCTATTCTTCGTTCATATGACGGCAATTTTTAGCTGATAACCTTTATATCACGCCCGTGATATGCCCGCTTGGTCCAGATTTCCGGATTTTCTCTGGCCAGCGAAGTGCAGTGCAGCAAAATCATGGTATACAAATGCATACAATGCTTGCGTGACAATGAATTTCGCCTACAATATGCGGCAATCACAAAATGAGACGCGGCATGCCCCCGATAAAAACCAAAGAGACGGCATGCCAGGAAAACTGACAAGTGGAACGAGAGTTATTAACCATGTCCGATCGGATTGAAGTTGGCGGCCTTCAGGTTGCCGCGCCCTTGCATCATCTTGTGGAACAGGAAATTTTGCCGGGCACAGGCATAGAGCCGGCACGGTTTTGGGCCGCGCTTGAGCAGATCGTTGCGGATCTGGGGCCAAAGAATAATGCCCTGCTGGAAAAGCGTGACCATTTGCAAAAGCAATTGGATGACTGGTATCGCAGCCAAAATGCCCCGGTTCAGGACATGGCCGCCTATAAAGCCTTCCTCACCGAGATAGGATATCTCTTGCCGGAAGGCGGGAAATTTGAAATCTCCACTCAAAATGTCGATCCGGAAATTGCCGAGGTTGCCGGGCCGCAGTTGGTTGTGCCAGTGATGAATGCCCGTTTTGCCCTGAATGCGGCCAACGCGCGTTGGGGCAGCCTCTATGATGCGCTCTACGGCACGGATGCGATTGCGCAATCAGGCGGCTTGGAACCTGGCAGCAGCTATAATGCAACACGCGGTGCTGAGGTGATCCGGCGGGCTGCGGCTTTTCTGGATCAGGCGGTTCCCCTTGCCAAGGGGGCTCATGATGAAGCAACCGAATATTCCCTGGAATCCGGAACGCTCATTGTTGCCTTGAAGGATGGAACTGTGACTGGCCTTGCCGATGCGGCCCAATTTGTCGGCTATGAAGGTGAGGGCACGCTGACATCTGTCCTGCTTCAGAATAATGGCCTTCATATTGAAATCCAGATCGACAGAAGCGATCGGATTGGCACGCAATCGGCCGCCGGGGTCAAGGATGTATTACTGGAATCGGCCTTAACCGCGATCCAGGATTGCGAAGATTCCGTTGCAGCCGTGGATGCCGAAGACAAGGTGGTTGTCTATCGCAACTGGTTGGGCCTGATGAAGGGGGATCTGTCTGAGAGCTTTGAAAAGGGTGGCAAGGTTATCACCCGTGCCCTCAACCCTGATCGCGTATACAAGTCAGCCAGTGGTGGTGATCTCGTCCTGCCGGGCCGCAGCCTGCTGCTGGTCCGCAATGTCGGCCATTTGATGACCAATCCGGCGATTCTGCTGGCGGACGGGTCCGAGATCCCGGAAGGTATGATGGATGCGATGGTGACGGCGGCCTGCGCGATCCATGACTTCAAAAAAGAAGGGGTAAACGCCAACAGTCGGCTGGGCAGCATGTATGTGGTCAAGCCGAAGATGCATGGCCCGGAAGAGGCGGCCTTGACCAATGAACTGTTCGGGCGCGTGGAACAGGCGCTGAGGCTGGCGAAAAACACCATCAAGGTCGGCGTGATGGATGAAGAACGCCGCACTACAGTGAATTTGAAAGAGTGCATTCGCGCAGTGTCCGAGCGTCTGGTTTTCATCAATACGGGATTCCTGGATCGGACCGGCGACGAGATTCACACGTCCATGGAAGCAGGGCCGTTCCTGCCCAAGGAGGATATCAAAGGCCAGCCCTGGATCGCGGCGTATGAAAACTGGAATGTGGATATCGGCCTGGAATGCGGCCTGAAGGGCCGGGCGCAGATCGGCAAGGGCATGTGGCCGAAACCTGACGAGATGGCTCAGATGCTGGAAACCAAAATCGCGCATCTGACGGCCGGGGCAAATTGTTCCTGGGTACCGTCGCCAACCGCCGCCACCTTGCATGTGACTCACTATCACAAAGTGAATGTGGCCGAGGAGCAGGACCAGATTGCCGGCCGTGGCCGTGCCAGCCTGGATGATATCCTGACCGTGCCGCTTCTCGGCGATCGGAAGCTGTCTGCTGACGAGATCCAGGCGGAACTGGATAACAATGCCCAGGGACTGCTTGGATATGTGGTTCGCTGGATTGATCAGGGGGTCGGCTGTTCCAAAGTGCCGGACATCAATGATGTCGGACTGATGGAGGACCGTGCGACTTTGAGGATCTCCAGTCAGCATATGGCAAACTGGCTGCACCATGGGATCTGTTCAAAAGAGCAGGTTATGGAGACCCTGAAACGCATGGCAACCGTGGTTGACCGCCAAAATGCGTCGGATCCGGCCTATCGGGCGATGGCTGACGATTTTGACGGCAGCATCGCCTTCCAGGCGGCCTGTGATCTTGTGTTCAGGGGAGGGGAGCAGCCAAGCGGTTATACCGAACCTTTGCTGCATGCGCATCGGTTGCGTGCAAAGGCACAGGCTGCTTGAACCCGGATTGAGGAACAAAAGCAAAGGCCCCGCGATAGTGCGGGGCCTTTTGTATCAAACTTCCAGTCTCAAAGCTCAATAATGGGGCGGCGGCGGTTCCGGCAGGTTTTTGCGTTGGGAAAACTCCGCGTCTTCCATCTGCTGGGTCAACAGTTTCACCCGGCCTTTCAAGGCATCAATCACTTTCCACTGATCAGAGATCATGTCGCTCATGTCGGCGACGGTGCGTTCCAATTCGGCCACATGGATCTCCAAGGTATTCAGGCGGTCCTCACTCATGATGTATCAATCCCTTCGACGATGGAAACTGAGGCTCTTCGGGCTTTCATATGGCCCGTGGCAGCAAAGATGGCAACCGGCAAGTTTGCGGGCGGGTCTGTTTGAGGTTTAAGGTGTGAGAATATCAGGATAAACTCATGAAATCACAGAGTAACGGTTAGAGAGGCAGGCGCACGCCATGACCAGCAACGCACGCGGTTGGCCAGATTATACAACAGATTTGAATATACTGACTGTCGCCCAATGTTATCAGGCAGACCAGGAGGCTATGGCGCGGGGCATTACCGGAGAGACCTTGATGGAAGCCGCCGGCGCTGCCATTGCGCGGGAGATCCTGGCGCGCTGGCCGTCCGGAAAAGCTGCCATCTTATGTGGCCCCGGCAACAATGGTGGGGATGGTTTTGTGGTGGCCAGGCTGCTCAAGGAGGCGGGTTGGCAAGTGGTGGTGGGGCTGCTGGGGGAATGGTCGCAATTGCGTGGTGACGCATCAACCATGGCACAGCGGTGGGGCGAGGATGTGCGCCCTCTGACGGTTGAGATCCTTGATGGGGCAACGTTGGTTGTGGATGCGCTTTTTGGTGCGGGGCTTTCCAAACCGGTTGAGGGGATTGCGGCGGAGACGCTTGAAGCCATCGGACAGGTGCCGGTGGTTGCGGTTGATGTTCCCAGTGGTTTGCATGGTGATAGCACAGAAATCCTGGGGACCGCCCGGCCAGCGGACCTTACCGTGACTTTTTTTCGGCCAAAGCGAGCGCATCGGACCTATCCGGGGGCGTTGCACTGTGGTGAGGTCGTCGTTGCTGATATCGGTATTCCAGCGGAGGTGCTGGATCAGATCGCCCCGACCTTGTGGGAAAATGATCTGGAGCTTTGGCGGGATCGGTTACCGCGGCCTGGATGGCGGGACAATAAGTTTTCCCGTGGGATGCTGGCCATGGCGGCCGGTGTCGAAATGACCGGCGCAGCCCGGCTGGCGGCGCGCGCTGCGCAACGGGCCGGTGCGGGCTATGTCTTGTTGGCCAGCCCCGAAAAAGCCTCCACATTGTATCGGGTGTCGCTGGAAAGTGTCGTGGTCAAGGGCTATCGCGATACGCTTGGTTACAGCGAAATCATTTCCGATGAACGGGTGAATGCTTGTTTGATAGGGCCTGGACTGGGCACGGATTTTGGCGGCATGGAAAAGGTATTGGCGACCTTGCGCCGGGAGGTGCCAACAGTTTTGGATGCCGACGCGCTCAGTCTTTTTGAAGGAAATTCAGAACTTTTATTTGAGAATCTTCATGGGGGCTGTGTGCTCACCCCTCATGCTGGCGAATTCAAACGTCTGTTCCCGGAGTTTGGGGGCGAAGACTATTTGGCGCTGGCCTTGGCTGCAGCAAAAAAAACCGGTGCTGTTATCCTCTTGAAAGGTGCGAATACATTTATTGCCTCGCCGGAGGGTGAAATCATTGTCAATACGGGGGCTTCGGCGGATTTGGCAACGGCCGGGACAGGGGATGTTTTGGCGGGGCTCATTGCCGGAATTTTGGCTCAAACGGGGGAACCATTGCTGTCGGCAAGTATCGGCGCCTGGATGCATAGCAGAGCAGGGAAGCTGGCTGGGCCGGGCCTAATCGCTGAAGATCTATCTCCATTGATCCCGAAAATATTGAATGAAATCAATAGGTAGCGAGTTTTATTTCAAGATTATGTTAAGTATTGCTTAAGATTCCATCGGTTATTGTGTAGAATTGAGACTAAAAGTTAATGAGCCAAAGTTGACGATCTGCAATAAGCAGTAGTACTCTAAGGAGTGGGTTATGTTCGGCTACACGTCAAATATTTCAGTACCGTTGTCGGGCAAGACCCAAGCAGACCATCTGAAGAATAAAGGTCAGGAACGGCCCGGTATGTTCTTTAAACGTGGAAAGTCTGTCGAGTATATCAAGGCCGGATCCTCCTTCCGCCGGAAGCGGACGGATGCGACCATAGAGACGGCCCGTGTTCTTTCTGTTGCCTCCGATTCCTTTGGTATTCCGCATGTGCGTTTTGAGGTGGTTTTTGAAAAACCCTGCATGGCGTCGCGTGTGGTGGACGGCCCAAGAGTCCTGGCGCTGAATACTTTTGCTGATATGTATGAGGAACGCGTGGCGTCCTGAACGATTCTTCGTCTCAGGCCCCGATATACCACCCGGATTGCCGCTTTGGGCGGCAAAAACGTCCTCTTCTTTGCCTGAATCTCACATGTAACCTTTGACTGGCCTGTCGCCTGTGTTATAGAACCGCCGCTCCGGTCGATCTTGCGCGGCTTGGCGAGGGCTTTGATGCGCGGTCGTGGTGGAATTGGTAGACACGCCAGATTTAGGTTCTGGTGCCGTAAGGTGTGAGAGTTCGAGTCTCTCCGACCGCACCAATCAACTCCCTTGGCTTCTATAGCGCAGGTTGTACCGGTAACAGGTTTATGAACTAGCCCTTTTCGAAGGTTTTCTTATGCAGATTAGCGAAATTAAAAACGAAGGCCTGAGCCGCGAGTATTCCGTTACCATCTCCGCTGCGGACATTGACAAGCGGATCGACGGGCGTTTGCAAGAAGTCGGCTCCACCATCAAGATCCCCGGTTTCCGTCCGGGCAAAGTGCCGATGGCCATCCTGCGTCAGCGCTTCAGCAAGTCCGTCATGGGCGAGGTGCTGGAAGCTGCCGTGAACGAATCCAGCCAGGAAGTTCTGCGCCAGAACGAACTGCGTCCGGCCATGCAGCCGAAGATCGAAATTGATAGCTTTGATGAAGGCAAAGACCTCATTTACAAAATGGGTGTTGAATGCATGCCGGAAATCAAGGAAATGGATTTCGGCAAAATCGAACTGACCCGCTTGAAGGCGAAAGTCGACGACAAGGAAATCGAGGAAGCCGTTGAGCGGATCGCCAAAGATTTCCGTAAATCCGAGCCGATTGCCAAGGCCCGCAAGATGAAGTCCGGTGACGTTGCCGTGATCGATTTTAAAGGTAGTGTCGACGGCGTTGAATTCCCGGGCGGTGCTGGCGAAGGCCACCATCTGGAGCTGGGTTCCAACAGCTTCATCCCTGGTTTCGAAGAGCAGTTGGTCGGTGCCAAAGCCGGTGACGATCTCGATGTGAAAGTGACCTTCCCGGCGGAATATCATTCCGAAGACCTGGCTGGCAAAGACGCTGTTTTTGCTGTTTCCGTTAAGGAAACCCGTGAATATGTTGACCAGGAAATCAATGACGAATTCGCCAAAAGCCTGGGCCTGGAAGATCTGGACCAGTTGAAGGGCCAGGTTCGCGAGCGCATGGAAAACGACTATAACCAGGTCAGCCGCACCCGCTTGAAGCGCGAATTGCTCGACGCTCTGCATGAAGGTCATGAATTTGATGTTCCTGCCGGCATGGTTGAGCAGGAATTTGAACAGATCTGGAAACAGTTCGAACAGGCCCGTGATGCCGGTCAGCTGGACGAATCGGAAACCAGTAAGGGCGAAGATGAGTTGAAAGCGGAATACCGTGAGATCGCGGAACGTCGTGTTGCTCTGGGCTTGTTGCTCTCTGAGCTGGGCACCAAAAACAACATCCAGGTCACCCAGGACGATCTGAACCGCGCGATGGTTCAGGAAGCCCAGAAATATCCGGGCCAGGAAGCGCAGGTCTTTGAATTCTATCAGAAGAATCCGGAAGCTCTCGCTAACCTGCAGGCGCCGATCTTCGAAGAGAAGGTAGTCGACTTCCTGCTGGAAATGGCAAAAATTTCCGATACCGAAGTCAGCGTTGAAGAGCTGATGAAGGACCCGGACGAGGAAGATGCGCCGGCGCCGAAGGCAAAGAAAACCAAGGCGAAGAAGGCTGCTTCGAAGAAGGCAGCAGCGAAAAAAACGGCTGCTAAAAAGGCAGACTAATTATTTTTTCCCCTTTGCCGTCTGGCTTTTTCCGGGGGAAAACATATATGCTGAGTCCCGCACCGTGCTGATGGCCGTCCTGGCTGTGGCGGGTGCGGGACTTTCTTTTTGAGTATCCAAGACAGAATGACAGGAGAGCCTTGGGGCGATGCGTGATCCGATCGATCTTTATATGAATACTTTGGTTCCCATGGTTGTGGAACAGACCAACCGCGGTGAGCGCTCTTACGATATCTATTCCCGACTGCTGAAGGAACGGATTGTGTTCCTGACCGGTGGTGTGGATGACCATGTGGCCAGCCTGATCTGTGCCCAGCTGCTGCATCTTGAATCAGAAAATCCGTCCAAGGATATCGCTTTTTATATCAACTCCCCGGGTGGGGTGGTGACGTCGGGGATGTCCATCTATGACACGATGCAATATATCCGTCCGGAAGTGTCCACGGTTTGTCTTGGTCAGGCGGCCTCTATGGGGTCCTTGCTGTTGACGGCCGGTGCCAAGGGCAAGCGCTTTGCGCTGCCGAACAGCCGAATCATGATCCATCAGCCGTCCGGCGGAGCACAGGGGCAGGCGACGGATATTGAAATCCAGGCGCGCGAAATTCTTCGTATGCGGGCGCGCTTGAATGAGGTGTATGTCGAGCATACAGGTCAAAAGCTCAAAGCCATTGAAGAGGCTATGGAGCGCGATAACTTCATGGATGCCGAAGAAGCCAAGAAGTTTGGCCTGATCGATGAGGTTGTCGAAAAGCGCCCGTTGGCGGAAGAGGGCGCTTCCTGATCCGGCCCAGACGGCTAGAGACCTGAGTTGATCGGCCCCTGGGTGAAAGCCTGGGGGCCGATTTACGTGTTCTTTACCTGTTTATGGGAGAATCGGGTGTTAGGAACTAGTATTTCCCCAATCGCGCCCCAGATAGGGCAAAAGAAGTTGTTTTTCGGATTGTAGGACCGGTCTAGGCCCGTATAATCGGAAGTCAGACAAGGCCCCGGATGCGTTAACCGGGGCAAAACTGTAGTTAATTTCGGAGAGAGCACAGCATGACCAAGTCGAGCGGCGGCGACAGTAAAAATACCCTCTACTGCTCTTTCTGTGGCAAGAGCCAGCATGAAGTGCGCAAACTGATTGCCGGCCCCACGGTATTTATCTGCGATGAATGTGTTGAATTGTGTATGGATATTATCCGTGAAGACAGCAAGTCAGCCATTTCCAAGAGCAGCGAAGGGGTCCCGAGCCCGCAGGAAATCCGGGAAGTCCTGGATGACTATGTGATTGGGCAGGATTA
Organism: Aestuariispira insulae; assembly: GCF_003385955.1. GTDB lineage: Bacteria > Pseudomonadota > Alphaproteobacteria > UBA8366 > Aestuariispiraceae > Aestuariispira > Aestuariispira insulae. Next base: position 121,094 of record NZ_QRDW01000001.1, on the reverse strand, counting down.
CGCCAAGCGCGTTCTCGCAGTAGCGGTCCACAACCATTACAAACGCCTGGCCCATCAGGGCAGCGGCAATGACGTGGAACTGGCAAAATCCAATATCCTGCTGGTTGGGCCAACCGGTTGCGGCAAGACCCTCCTGGCGCAGACCCTGGCGCGCATCTTGGATGTGCCCTTCACCATGGCGGATGCCACCACCCTGACCGAGGCCGGTTATGTGGGTGAGGATGTGGAAAACATCATCCTGAAGCTGCTGCAGTCGGCAGACTATAATGTCGAGCGTGCGCAGCGCGGGATCGTTTATATCGATGAGGTGGACAAGATCAGCCGAAAATCGGACAACCCGTCTATAACCCGCGACGTGTCCGGTGAAGGGGTTCAGCAGGCTTTGCTGAAAATCATGGAAGGCACTGTGGCCTCTGTTCCGCCGCAAGGTGGCCGAAAGCACCCGCAGCAGGAATTCCTGCAGGTGGATACCACGAACATCCTGTTCATTTGCGGCGGTGCCTTTGCCGGCCTGGACAAGATCATCGCTTCGCGGGGTAAAGGGTCCTCCATCGGTTTTGGCGCCGACGTGAAGGCGGAGGATGATCGCAAGGTTGGTGAGATCTTGCGCGATGTCGAGCCGGAAGATCTTTTGAAGTTTGGTCTCATTCCTGAATTTGTCGGTCGTGTTCCTGTTTTGGCAACGCTTTCTGATCTGGATGAGGATGCATTGGTTGATATTCTGACCTCACCGCGCAATGCGTTGGTGAAACAGTATCAGCGCCTGTTCAGTATGGAAGACGTGAAGTTGGAATTCACTGAAGATGCTTTGCGGTCTGTTGCGTCCAAAGCCATTGAACGTAAGACCGGTGCTCGTGGTCTGCGGTCCATCATGGAATCAATCCTGTTGGATTCCATGTATGAACTGCCGAGCCTTGAGGGTGTCGAGGAAATCGTCATCAACCGTGAGGTTGTCGAAGGCCGTGCCGATCCGTTGCATATCTATGCCGAGCGGCGCGAAGAAGTCGAGACCAGCGCGTAAAAAATAAGTAACCTATTCCCCTTTTTGTCTCTGGTATGCCTCCCCATATAGGAAGGCGTAACCAGAGACGAAGCTGGCCGTCAGTTTTCCGGCCAGACCCCAAGAATTGAAAGGCTAACCATGGATATGTCACAGAGTGTCCTTTATCCGATCCTGCCGCTTCGGGATATTGTGGTTTTCCCGCATATGATCGTGCCGCTGTTTGTCGGCCGTGACAAATCGGTCCGGGCGCTTGAAGATGTCATGAAAGATGACAAGCAGATCCTGTTGGTGACCCAGAAAAATGCCGGTGAAGATGATCCGGACAAAGAGGATATCTATACCGTCGGCACCATTGGCACGGTTCTGCAACTGCTGAAGCTGCCCGATGGCACGGTCAAGGTGCTGGTGGAGGGGCAGCAGCGCGCGTTGATCGAACAATATACCGGTAATGAAGATTTCTTTCAGGCCTATGCAACGCCGATCCCCGAACAGGTGGAGAGCGAGGCGGAGGTCAAAGCGATCAGCCGTGCGGCTGTTGCCCAGTTTGAGCAATATATCAAGCTGAACAAAAAAGTGCCTTCCGAGATCCTGGGTTCGATCAATCAGATTGATGATCCGGCGAAACTGGCCGATACCATCGCCCAGCATCTCACCTTGAAGATTGCTGAAAAGCAGGAGCTTCTGGAGCTTGAATCCGTCGCGGACCGGCTGGAGAAGATTTACAGCTTCATGGAAGGTGAGATCAGCGTGATGCAGGTTGAGAAACGCATCCGCAGCCGGGTCAAGCGCCAGATGGAGAAAACCCAGCGGGAATACTATCTGAATGAGCAGATGAAGGCTATTCAGAAGGAGCTGGGCGAGGGCGAAGAAGGCAAGGACGAACTGGCGGAGCTCGAAGAGAAGATCGCCAAGACCAAGCTTTCCAAAGAAGCCAAGGAAAAAGTCGCCGCTGAAATGAAAAAGCTGCGGGCGATGAGTCCGATGTCCGCCGAGGCAACGGTGGTACGCAACTATCTCGACTGGATGTTATCCATCCCGTGGAAAAAGCGCACCAAGGTCAAGAAAGACCTGAAAATCGCGAAGGAAATCCTGGATCAGGACCATTATGGTCTTGAGAAGGTCAAGGACCGCATTCTCGAATATTTGGCGGTGCAGGCGCGTATGCGCAAAGTGAAGGGGCCGATTCTGTGCCTCGTTGGTCCGCCGGGTGTTGGTAAGACCTCTCTTGGTCGCTCCATCGCCAAGGCCACCAATCGTAACTTTGTCCGGATGTCGCTGGGCGGTGTTCGGGATGAATCGGAAGTGCGCGGCCATCGCAGAACCTATATCGGGTCCATGCCGGGTAAAGTCATCCAGGGCATGAAGAAGGCCAAAAGCTCGAACCCGATGTTCCTGCTGGATGAAATTGACAAGCTGGGGGCCGACTGGCGCGGTGATCCGTCCTCGGCACTGCTCGAGGTTTTGGATCCGGAGCAGAACAGCACCTTCGCGGACCATTATCTCGAGGTTGATTATGACCTCTCTGATGTGATGTTCGTGACCACGGCCAATACGCTTGATATGCCGGGCCCGTTGCGTGACCGCATGGAAATCATCCGAATCCCCGGTTACACCGAGGATGAAAAAGTTGAGATTGCCAAGCGCCATTTGATTGGCAAGCAGATGAAGGAAAACGGCCTTATAGAGACTGAATGGTCTATCTCCGATGAGGCTGTTCGGGATCTCATTCGCTATTATACCCGTGAAGCCGGTGTTCGTAGCCTGGAGCGAGAGATTGCCAATCTCTGCCGCAAGGGCATCAAGGAGATTATGGTTGAGGGGCGCGAAAAGATCGAGATCAAGCCTGAAAATCTCAATGAATTTGCCGGGGTACGGAAATTCCGCTTCGGTGAAATTGATGAAGAGGACCAGCTAGGCGTTGTTACCGGACTGGCCTGGACGGAAGTTGGTGGTGAACTGCTCTCCATCGAATCTGTTCTGGTGCCGGGTAAGGGCAAGGTGATCAAGACTGGTAAGCTGGGCGATGTGATGCAGGAATCCATTGCTGCGGCGGAAAGCTTTGTTAAAAGCCGTTCGGTGTCGTTTGGTATTGAGCCAACCGCTTTCGACAAGACCGATATCCATGTGCATGTGCCGGAAGGTGCGACCCCGAAAGATGGTCCCAGTGCCGGTGTTGCCATGATCACCTCCATGGTCTCTGTCCTGGCTGGTGTGAAGGTTCGCAAGGATGTTGCCATGACCGGCGAGATCACATTGCGTGGCCGTGTGTTGCCGATCGGTGGTCTGAAGGAAAAGCTTCTTGCGGCGCTGCGCGGCGGAATTAAGACGGTTCTTATTCCGCGTGACAACGAGAAGGATCTGGAAGATATCCCTGATAATGTGAAGCAGGGGCTTGAGATCATTCCGGTGGCGAATGTGGAGGAAGTCTTGAAGCATGCTTTAGTTTCGGAACTGAAAGCGATCGAGTGGAATCCGGAAGCGGTTGAGGCGGTCTCGGCCAAGGGCGACGAAGCAGATTCGCATAACGGCGTTACAACGCATTAAAATCAAACGCCTTGTAATTATCTTTCGAACAGACCCCAATTTTGGGGTCTGTTTCTTGTTTGGGGCCTTTGTCAATCATAGAAAGATAAAAAAAACTGTGGAAAAGCGCAGAAAACTGCGGTTTTTCAATTGACGACCCGTTCAGGATGCTCTTAAACTTCGGGCCATACAGCGGATCGTCCGCTGTCGTTACATAAACCATAACCCGCATCCTATGAGGGGGGTCTTACCGTGAATAAGAATGATCTCGTCGCTTCTGTTGCTTCCAAATCCGGTCTGTCCAAAGCAGACGCTACCAGTGCTGTTGACGCCGTTTTTGACGCCGTTACCGGTGCTCTGAAAGGCGGGGACGAAGTTCGTCTCGTTGGCTTTGGTACCTTCTCCGTAGCCAGCCGTGCTGCTTCTGAAGGCCGCAACCCGCGTACCGGCGAGAAAATCCAGATTCCGGCTTCCAAACAGCCGAAATTCAAGGCTGGTAAAGGCCTGAAAGACGCTGTAAACGGTTAAGCCGCTTACATTTCTTTCGAAGGAAGCGGCCGCCTTTTGGCGGCCGTTTTCTTTTTTGCACTTTTTTTGCCGATTTGTGAATTTACAGGTTGATCCAATGGATCGGCTGGCCTATACACTGCGTCGCAACGGGCGGTTAGCTCAGCTGGGAGAGCATCTCGTTTACACCGAGAGGGTCGGCGGTTCGAGCCCGTCACCGCCCACCAGCATCCCCGAATGGGGCAAAAGGCCGGAGAGTTTTCTCCGGCCTTTTTTGTGTTCTGTTCAGGTCAGTCTGTTCGGGGAGGTCAGCGGGTGGAGGTGATTCGCCTGACGTCCCGATTCGAGGCGCCCCGTGTGCCCGGACCGATCAGAAAATAAGTTGGCCGGTTTGTCTTTTTCCTATTGATCGGTTGGAAGGACTGGCCTATACACTGCGTCGCAACGGGCGGTTAGCTCAGCTGGGAGAGCATCTCGTTTACACCGAGAGGGTCGGCGGTTCGAGCCCGTCACCGCCCACCAGCATCCCCGAATGGGGCAAAAGGCCGGAGAGTTTTCTCCGGCCTTTTTTTGTTTTGGGTCGATGTTTTGATCTGTGATCTTGTCAGATGTCCGGATTGATAGGCTTGGGGGAACTTTTTGGTTGGTGTGGTCGGTTCGTTATGGGGTGGCGTGCGAATCAAATGCTTTGCAGAAGATGTGATTGGTTTGGGTGTCGGTTTGGTGTTGGGTGCGGGCGAATTTCTCGGGGTGTGGCGTTGTTGTTAGGTGAGGGGAGTGTAGCGGGTGAAAAGACTGCTGTTGGCCTGTGTATTTTGGTTAAGGTATTGTTTTTAAGGGAAAATGACTTTTTTTTCATAAAAACGCAAAATTCCTATCGGGAAGTTGTTGACAGGGCGGGGGCTGGGCAGTAGAAATCCCTCCGTCAACGAGGACCGGACACAGCCGAAACAAAGGTGGAGACTGGGTTCCGGGTTTCGAAAGCAGACTGCGAAGATGGGGGTGTAGCTCAGTTGGTTAGAGCGCCGGCCTGTCACGCCGGAGGTCGCGAGTTCAAGTCTCGTCACTCTCGCCAGTCTATCCGGTTTGCTTTTTGTTGATCTTTGTGGGGGTGTAGCTCAGTTGGTTAGAGCGCCGGCCTGTCACGTCGGAGGTCGCGAGTTCAAGTCTCGTCACTCTCGCCACTTTAGTGGCTTTTAGAAAAGCGCCTGGCAAGGAAGGTTAAGTCTTCCGATGCTGTTGGCGCTTTTTCTCGTTTTGGCTTTTTTTCTGTCAAAGAACCGCCGGTTTCCCTATATTTTTACAAACTTATCCCTTTGCTTTTAAGGGCTATTGCTCTAATACATGCGGTCAATGGGAGCGGCTATTCGCGCCAGACCCACCTGTTAGCGACATCAAGTCGTCCATGCGCGTCTGGTCAGGATAGATCGCTGCTGTTAATAACGTTGTAGTTGGATCACAGGTAGAGACGGTGTTGCCTGGTGCTTGGGGCATCTGGTGCGCCGCATTTCGATTGGGATATGCAGGATGTAGGCTATTATGCGTCTGCATGGTCCTGTTCATATCCTCGAGGGGAGCGCATTAATATGGAAGAGCTCTTACGGGAATATTTGCCCATCCTGATTTTTCTGGGATTGGCCATTATCCTGTCCGTTGTCATGATTTTTGGCAGCATGCTGTTAGCCCGGCAGAAACCCGATTCCGAAAAAGTATCAGCCTATGAGTGCGGTTTCGAAGCGTTCGATGATGCCCGCACCCGGTTTGATGTCCGGTTCTACCTGGTTACTCTTTTGTTTATCATCTTCGATCTGGAAGTGGCCTTCCTGTTCCCCTGGGCGGTAAGCCTGGGCAATATCGGGCTGTTCGGTTTCTGGTCGATGGTTGTCTTCCTCGGCATCCTGACCATCGGGTTTGCTTATGAGTGGAAGAAAGGAGCGCTGGAATGGGAGTGATTACTACCCCGCAGGGCGGTGCGCCGCTGCAGCCCGGAGAGGCTCAAAACGCTGTTCTTAAGGCAGTGACCGACGAGCTTCAGGATAAGGGTTTTGTTGTTGCGAACCTCGATAAGCTGGTCAACTGGGCGCGTACCGGGTCGCTTTGGCCGATGACCTTCGGTTTGGCTTGCTGTGCCGTGGAAATGATCCATGCCTACATGCCGCGCTATGACCTTGACCGTTTTGGCGTTGTGCCGCGTGGTTCCCCGCGTCAGTCAGACGTGATGATCGTAGCGGGAACCCTGACCAATAAAATGGCGCCGGCGCTGCGGAAGGTCTATGACCAGATGGCAGAGCCGCGCTGGGTCATTTCCATGGGGTCTTGCGCCAATGGCGGCGGCTATTACCACTATTCATATTCTGTGGTTCGTGGCTGCGACCGAATCGTTCCTGTGGATGTCTATGTGCCGGGTTGCCCGCCGACGGCTGAGGCCCTGGTATATGGCATTTTGCAGCTTCAGAAAAAAATCCGCCGTACCGGCACCATTCTGCGTTGATGGCTGAAGGGGCTAGGAAGTAATCATGGATGAAAAACTGCAGGCGCTGAGTGATGTCGGCGCGCATATCGCGGCCAGATTCACGGATGATGTCGAAAGCCATGAATTGGCAAATGGCGAACTGACTGTTGTGGTCGGGGCGCAGGCCATCCAGAAGGTGGCGCAATTTGTCCGCGACGAGGCAAACTCTCTATTCAAGATTTGTGTTGATGTTTGCGGTGTGGACTATCCGGAACGCGAAAAGCGTTTTGAGGTTGTCTATAACCTGCTCAGTCTCAAGCATAACCTCCGGCTGCGGCTGAAGGTCCGGACCGATGAGGATACACCGGTTCCCAGCGTTTCTTCAATCTGGCCGACGGCCAATTGGTTCGAGCGCGAAGTCTGGGACATGTATGGTGTGTTCTTTTCCGATCATCCGGATCTGCGTCGCATGCTGACCGACTATGGCTTTGACGGCCATCCGCTGCGTAAGGATTTTCCGCTGACCGGTTATGTTGAGATCCGTTACGACGATGTTCAGCGCCGAATCGTTTACGAACCGGTGAAGCTGACCCAGGATTTCAGGAATTTCGACTTCCTCAGCCCCTGGGATGGTATGACTCCGACGCTGCCGGGCGATGAAAAAGCCGACCAGCAGGCAGCTGAGGGGGAGGGCAAATAAAATGGCCGATTCCGTGACAAAAATTTCCGATCCGACAATCAAACCGTTGACCCTGAACTTCGGTCCGCAGCATCCGGCGGCGCATGGCGTGCTCCGGATGGTGATGGAGATGGATGGCGAGGTTGTTGAGCGTCTTGATCCGCATATTGGTCTGTTGCATCGCGGCACCGAAAAGCTGATCGAGAATAAGACCTATATGCAGGCGGTTCCTTACTTCGACCGTCTCGATTATGTGGCGCCCATGTGCCAAGAACATGCTTTTGTTCTGGCCGCTGAAAAACTGGGCGGCATCAAGGTGCCGGAACGTGGTCAGTATATCCGTGTTTTGTTTGCCGAGATTTCCAGGGTCCTGAACCATCTCTTGAACGTGCCGGCTTACGCCATGGATATTGGGGCGATGACCCCGATGTTCTGGGCCTTTGAGGAACGTGAGAAGCTGATGGAATTCCATGAAGCGGTTTGTGGGGCGCGTTTACATGCGAACTATTACCGTGTGGGTGGGGTGCATCAGGATATGCCGGCAGGGCTGGCGGATCAGATCCTGGCTTGGGCCGAGGATTTCCCCAAAGCCATTGATGATATGGAAACCCTGCTGACGGAAAACCGTATCTTCAAGCAGCGCTCTGTCGATATCGGCATCATTTCCCCGGAAGAGGCGATGGCATGGGGCTGCACCGGTCCGGTGCTGCGTGCGTCCGGCGTGCCGTGGGATCTTCGCAAATCCCAGCCTTATGATGTCTATGACCGTATGGATTTCGATATTCCAGTTGGCAAGAATGGTGATTGCTACAGCCGCTTCCTGGTTCGTGTTGAAGAGATGCGCCAGTCGCTGCGAATCATCAAGCAGTGTATTGCTGAGATGCCGGAAGGCCCGGTCATGACAGAAGATGCCCGCGTTGCGCCGCCGCGCCGTGCGGATATGAAGCAATCCATGGAAGCCCTGATCAGCCATTTCAAGCTCTATACCGAGGGCTATCATATTCCGGCTGGTGAAACCTACACCGCCGTTGAAGCGCCGAAAGGTGAGTTTGGCGTGTTCCTGGTTTCCGATGGAACCAATAAACCCTATCGCTGCAAGATCCGGGCGCCCGGTTTCGCGCATCTGCAATCCATGGACCATTTCTGTAAAGGTCACATGCTGGCGGATTCTGTAGCAATTCTCGGCGCATTCGACGTCGTGTTTGGTGAGATCGACCGATGAGTGAAGCACAGTTTAAGTTTGAAGGGGAATATCTGGCAGAGGTGGAGCGTGCCATTGCCAAATATCCCAAAGGGCGTGAGCAGAGCGCCGTTTTGACCGCCCTGGATCAGGCCCAGCGCCAGAATCATGCCGGTGGTCATTATGTAACCGATGCGGCGATTGATGAGATTAGCCGCATGCTCGACATGCCGCGGATCCGCGTGCTGGAGGTTGCGACCTTCTTCACCATGATCAACCTGGAGCCGGTCGGCGAATTTCATATTCAGTTGTGTGGCACCACGCCCTGCATGCTGCGTGGCGCACAGGACATCCGTGCCGCCATTGAAAAGCATCTTGATATTGAAAATGGTGAGACCACGGCGGATAAGAAATTCACCCTCACCGAGGTTGAATGTCTGGGGGCATGTAGCAACGCCCCGATGATTCAGGTGAATGATGATTTCTACGAAGATCTGACTCCCGAGAAAACCACGTGGCTGTTGGATGAATTGAAGGCGGGTCGCACGGTTGAACCTGGTTCGGCTATCGGCCGCCGCTGCTCCGAACCGGAAGGCGGACCCATCACCCTGCAGGAAGGCGAATTCGCCCAGAATGCTGAAAAAGGGGGCAAGTAAGACATGCTTCAGGATAAGGATCGCATGTTCACCAACCTTTATGGCTATCATTCTTGGTCGCTCAAGGATGCCATGAAGCGTGGTGCGTGGGACAATACAAAAGCGCTGATCGAAAAAGGGCGCGACTGGATTTGTGAAGAAGTGAAATCGTCCGGCCTGCGCGGTCGTGGCGGTGCTGGTTTCCCGACCGGCCTGAAATGGTCTTTCATGCCGAAAGAATCCGACGGCCGCCCCAGCTACCTGGTGGTGAATGCGGACGAATCAGAACCCGGCACCTGTAAAGACCGCGAGATCATGCGCAATGATCCGCATATCCTGATCGAAGGCTGCTTGCTGGCCTCTGTCGGGATGGGCGCACATGCCTGCTACATCTATATCCGCGGTGAATTTGTCTACGAGGCGCAGATTTTGGAAGCGGCGATTGCCGAAGCCTATGAAGCAGGCCTGGTCGGCAAAAACGCGTGCAAATCCGGATATGATTTTGATATCTATCTGCATCGCGGGGCCGGGGCTTATATCTGTGGTGAGGAAACCGCATTGATCGAGAGCCTGGAAGGCAAGAAGGGCCAACCGCGCCTGAAACCGCCTTTCCCGGCCATGTCTGGTCTTTATGGCTGTCCGACCACGGTGAACAACGTGGAATCCATCGCCAGCGCGCCGGCCATTCTGCGCCGCGGCGCGGATTGGTTTAAAGGCTTTGGCCGTGAGAATAACCACGGGACCAAACTTTTCTGTGTCTCTGGCCATGTGAACAAGCCCTGTAACGTAGAAGAAGCCATGTCGATCCCGCTCAAAGAGCTGTTGGAAAAACATTGCGGCGGCGTTCGTGGCGGCTGGGACAATCTGCTTGCGGTGATCCCGGGCGGTTCTTCTGTTCCGCTGATCACGAAGGATGTCTGCGACACGGTCCTGATGGATTATGACGATCTGAAAGAAAACGGCACCGGTCTTGGTACTGCGGCTGTGATTGTCATGGACAAGTCCACCGACATTGTCGCGGCGATCGCGCGTCTTAGCTACTTCTACAAGCATGAAAGCTGTGGTCAGTGCACACCGTGCCGTGAAGGTACCGGCTGGATGTGGCGCATGATGCAGCGCATGGTGGTTGGCAAGGCCACGGTCGAGGAAATCGACATGCTGTGGGAAGTGACCAAGCAGATCGAAGGTAAGACCATCTGTGCTCTGGGTGATGCGGCTGCTTGGCCGATCCAGGGCCTGATCCGGAATTTCCGTCCCGAATTGGAACGGCGCATTCTCGAAGCGCGTAAGAACGCTGCTTAAAGGGGAAAGGTGTTACGATGCCGACTTGTAAAGTAGATGGCAAGGAAGTCGAATTTGAAAACGGTATGACCGTTCTTCAGGTTTGCGAACAGGCCGGGGCCGAGATCCCGCGTTTCTGTTATCATGAACGTTTGTCGATTGCGGGTAACTGCCGCATGTGTCTGGTGGAAGTGAAGCCTGGCCCCCCGAAACCGGCGGCCAGTTGTGCGCTTCCGGCAGGCGATGGCATGGAAATCTTCACTGATAGTGAGATGGTACGGTCCGCGCGCAATGGCGTGATGGAATTCCTGCTGATCAACCATCCGCTCGACTGTCCGGTCTGTGACCAGGGTGGTGAATGCGACCTGCAAGACCAAGCGATGATCTTCGGCCGCGGTTTCAGCCGTTTTGACGAAGACAAACGTGCGGTTAAGGAAAAATATATGGGCCCGTTGATCGGGACCGTGATGACCAGGTGCATTCATTGCACCCGCTGTGTGCGCTTCTCCACAGAAGTGGCCGGTGTCACCGACATGGGGCTGTTGAACAGGGGCGAGCATGCCGAGATCTCCACTTTGGAGAAAGCGGTCTCCTCTGAACTGTCCGGCAACGTGATTGATCTGTGTCCGGTTGGCGCGCTGACTTCCAAGCCCTATGCCTTCAATGCCCGTCCCTGGGAATTGAAGAAGACCGAATCGGTCGATGTGATGGATGCCGTTGGCTCCAACATCCGGATCGACACCCGTGGCAACGAAGTTCTGCGTGTTCTGCCGCGCCTGAATGAAGATGTGAACGAAGAGTGGATTTCGGATAAGACCCGTTTCGCTGTTGACGGCCTGCGTCGCCAGCGCCTGGATCGCCCCTATATCCGCAAGGATGGCAAATTGACCGCAGCAAGCTGGGATGAGGCTTTTGCCGCGATTGCCGAGGCGGTCAAGGGCAAGTCCGGTTCCGAGATTGCCGCTGTTGCGGGCGATCAGGTTGATGTTGAGAGCATGTATGCCCTCAAAGCGCTGTTGGCGTCGCTGGGCAGCAACAATGTCGATTGCCGCCAGGATGGTGCCAAGATCGATAACACCCATCGCGGTTCCTACCTGTTCAACAGCTCGATTGCCGGTATTGAAGAGGCGGACGCACTTCTGATCGTGGGGACCAACCCGCGTTGGGAAGCACCGATCATCAATGCGCGTATCCGCAAGCAATGGCTGACCGGTGGTTTGAAGGTCGGCCTGATCGGTTCCAATCTGGATCTGACCTATGATTATGATTATCTGGGGGCCGGTCCTGACAGCCTGAAGGAACTTGCCGCGGGCAAAGGCGACTTCTTTAAAGTGCTGAAAGGTGCCAAGAACCCGATGATCATTGTCGGTTCCGGTGCGATCGCCCGGGCGGATGGTGCCCAGGTACTGGCGGCGGCCAAGGCCGTTGCTGACAAGGCGGGCATGGTTCGTGACGGTTGGAACGGCTTTAACATCCTGCATCGTGCGGCAAGCCGTGTCGGTGGCCTTGATATCGGCTTCGTGCCGGAAAAAGGCCAGGATGTGGACAGCATGCTGAACGGCGTCGTGAAAGGCGAGGTTAAGGTGGTTTATCTGCTGGAAGCAGATGAGATCGACACATCCAAGCTGAATAACGCATTTGTGGTTTACCAGGGCCATCATGGTGACAAGGGCGCGCATGCGGCGGATGTGATCCTGCCGGGCGCGGCTTACACGGAAAAATCCGGTACCTATGTCAATACCGAAGGCCGGGTGCAGGTAAGCCGCGTGGCAGCCTTCCCGCCGGGTGAGGCGAAAGAAGACTGGGCGATCCTTCGGGCGCTTTCCGCAAAGCTGGAGAAAACCCTGCCGTTCGATTCGCTTACCGATCTTCGCAACAAGATGCGCGGCGAATTCCCGCATCTGGCGGAAGTGGACAGCGTGTCGGCTGGCAACTGGGGTGATTTCGGCGTTGCCGGTGATATGGCGCCGGGGGCGTTTGAGAACCCGATCGAAAACTTCTACATGACCTGCCCGATCAGCCGGGCGTCTGAAACCATGGCTCAATGCACGCAGGAAGTCGTCCTGAATGTAAGGGAGGCAACGGGAACCAATGCTTGATTTCATTCTTAACTGGTTCCCGGACTGGGACCTCTGGACAGGCTATGTCGGTCCGGTTCTGATCATCCTGGTCAAGATCCTGGCGATCGTTCTGCCCATCCTGGGCGCTGTTGCCTATCTGACGCTCGCGGAACGTAAGGTTCTGGGGTGGATGATGCGCCGTGTCGGCCCGAACGTGGTTGGGCCTTTCGGATTGTTGCAGCCGCTGGCGGATGGTTTGAAACTCTTCCTGAAAGAGACCATCATTCCAGCCGGTTCCAACCGGGCTCTGTTCCTGATTGCGCCGGGGCTTACCTTCATTCTCGCGATCATCGCCTGGGCGGTGATCCCGTTTGGGGAAGGTATGGTTCTTTCCGATATCAATGTCGGGGTGCTGTATCTCTTTGCGATTTCCTCGTTGGGCGTATACGGGATTGTTATCGCCGGTTGGGCGTCCAACTCCAAATATGCGTTCTTGGGCGCGCTGCGTTCGGCGGCCCAGATGGTTTCCTATGAGGTTTCCATCGGCCTGGTGATCGTGTCGGTCCTGGTCTGGACGGGTTCTTTGAACCTGACGGAAGTGGTTGAAGCACAGCGCGGCAACTGGTTTGCCTTCACGCTGCTCTTCCCGATGTTCATCGTTTTCTTCATCTCGGCCTTGGCCGAGACCAACCGTGCGCCCTTTGACCTTCCGGAAGCGGAAGCCGAGCTGGTGTCCGGATACAACGTTGAATATTCCGCGATGACGTTCGCGCTCTTCTTCCTGGGTGAATATGCCAACATGATCCTGATGAGCGGCATGACCGCCGTTCTGTTCCTGGGCGGCTGGTTGGCGCCTTTCGGCCTGGATTTCATCCCGGGTCCGATCTGGTTTGCGCTTAAGATCGCTTTGGTTCTCTTCGGGTTCCTGTGGGTGCGCGCCACCTTCCCGCGCTATCGCTATGACCAGCTGATGCGTCTGGGTTGGAAAGTGTTCCTGCCGCTTTCACTCGCCTGGGTGATCATCTCCGCCGGTTACCTGGTTTTGACCAACCAGGTTCCGGCTTAAGGAAAAGGGGAGGGATCAGGAAATGACAAAGACAGTAAATAAATCGGTTGGGGAGAAAACCCATGGGTAGCCTGACACGCACGGCTTATTCCTTCCTGCTGAAGGAATTGGTGACCGGGTTGTGGTTGACATTGCGCAGCATGTTCCGCCCGAAATACACGATCAACTACCCCTATGAGAAGGGCCCCTTGAGCCCGCGTTTCCGGGGTGAGCATGCCTTGCGCCGCTATGCCAATGGGGAAGAGCGCTGCATTGCCTGTAAGCTTTGCGAAGCGATCTGCCCGGCGCAGGCCATCACGATTGAGGCCGAACCGCGTGAAGATGGCAGCCGCCGCACCACGCGTTATGACATTGACATGACCAAATGCATCTACTGCGGCTATTGCCAGGAAGCATGTCCGGTCGATGCGATTGTCGAAGGGCCGAACTACGAGTTTGCGACCGAAACCCGCGAAGAGCTTTACTACAACAAGGAAAAGCTGCTGGCCAATGGCGAGCGTTGGGAAGCGGAAATCGCGAAGAATATCGAGTTGGATGCGCCCTACCGCTAAGGCGTGTAGGTGATAGTTCAAGGGTAAATTGGAACCGGTATTTAATCCGGAGGACAAAATGGTGATAGAAGCCCTAGTCTTTTATGTTTTTGCAGCGATTGCCGTCCTGTGTGGCGTGATGGTGATCTCTGCGCGCAACCCCGTCCACTCGGTGTTGTATCTCATTCTCGCTTTCTTCAATGCGGCGGGTCTTTTCGTTCTGCAGGGTGCCGAGTTCTTGGCGATGCTGCTGGTGATTGTTTATGTCGGCGCGGTTGCCGTCCTCTTCCTGTTCGTCGTGATGATGCTGGATGTGGATGTGAAGAAACTGCGCTCCGGTGTGGTCCGCTATATGGGGATCGGCATGACGCTTGGCGCTGTGCTGTTCGCTGAAATGGTGGTGGCCATCGGCTACTGGTATTTCACGCCGGAGAAACTGGGCATCCCGGAAAAGGTCAGTGCGACGCCGGCCATTTCGGATGCACATAACACCGAGGCGCTCGGCAACCTGATCTACACCAATTATGTCTATCTGTTCCAAGGGGCAGGCATGGTTCTGCTGGTTGCGATGGTGGGTGCCATCGTCCTGACCCTGCGTGAGCGTGAAGGTGTGAAACGTCAGCGGATCGCCAAACAGGTTGCTCAGCCGTCTGCTGAGGAAGTCAAAGTGGTCAAGGTCCAGACCGGAGGGGGCATCTAATCATGGAAATCGGTATCGCACATTACCTGACGGTTGCCGCAGCCCTGTTTTCCCTGGGACTGGCCGGGATCTTCCTGAACCGGAAAAACGTCATCATCATCATGATGTCTGTCGAGCTGATGCTTCTGGCGGTGAATATCAACCTGGTGACCTTCTCGGCCCATCTTCAGGATCTGGTCGGACAGGTTTTCGCCATGTTTGTTCTTACCGTGGCCGCGGCGGAAGCCGCGATCGGTCTCGCCATTCTCGTTGTTTATTACCGTAACCGTGCCTCAATCGCGGTTGACGACATCCACACCATGAAGGGCTAAGAAACGATGACCCAAGTCTATTTTATCGTCTTTTTGCCTCTGTTGGCCGCGATCATTGCGGGTTTCTTCGGTCGCCAGCTTGGTGACCGGGGCGCCCATCTGGTGACCTGCAGCAGTATCGTGGTGGCGGCTGTCCTGTCCTGGTACACCTTCCTGTCCATGACGCTGGGCGACCTGGAGCCGGCGGTTGTCCCGGTCTTCACCTGGATTTCCAGTGGTGAGTTCAGTCTCAATTGGGCATTGAACGTGGATGCGCTTACCGCGACCATGCTGATTGTTGTGACCACCGTTTCCGCTGTGGTTCATATCTACTCTGTCGGCTATATGCATCATGATAAGTCTCAGCCGCGCTTTATGGCCTATCTGAGCTTCTTCAGCTTTTCCATGCTGATGCTGGTCACGGCCGATAACCTGGTACAGATGTTCTTCGGTTGGGAGGGCGTTGGCGTCGCTTCCTATCTGCTGATCGGTTTCTGGTATCACAAGCCGTCTGCCAATGCGGCGGCAATCAAAGCCTTCATCGTCAACCGTGTTGGTGATTTGGGTTTTGCATTGGGGATCTTCCTGGTGTTTGTGGCGACGGGTTCTGTGTTGTTTGAAGACATCTTTCCGGCCATTCCGGGGCTGGTGGGCGAGAGCTACAGCTTCCTGGGGCTGGAACTGGATATGATCACCACCATGTGCATCCTGCTTTTCATCGGTGCCATGGGTAAATCCGCCCAGCTGGGTCTGCATACCTGGCTGCCGGATGCGATGGAAGGTCCTACGCCGGTATCCGCGTTGATCCATGCGGCCACCATGGTGACTGCCGGTGTCTTCATGGTCTGCCGTCTGTCGCCGATCTTTGAATATTCCGAATTTGCATTGATGGTTGTGACTGTCGTTGGTGCCTCGACCGCTTTCTTTGCGGCGACTGTTGGCCTGACGCAGAATGACATCAAGCGGGTGATCGCCTATTCAACCTGTTCTCAGCTGGGTTACATGTTTTTTGCCGCAGGTGTTTCCGCCTATCAGGCTGCCATGTTCCATCTGATGACCCATGCATTCTTTAAGGCTTTGTTGTTCCTTGGTGCCGGTTCCGTTATCCATGCCATGTCCGATGAGCAGGATATGCGCAACATGGGCGGTCTGGCAGGCAAGATCAAACTGACCTATGCCTTCATGATGATCGGATCCATCGCCCTGATGGGCTTTGGGGTGCCGGGTGTGTTCGGTTTCGCAGGTTTCTATTCCAAGGATTTCATCCTGGAAGCGGCCTGGGCGGCTGATACAGCGGTCAGCGATTATGCGCTGTGGCTGGGTATCATTGCAGCCTTCATGACTGCGTTCTATTCCGGCCGTCTCTTGTTCATGACATTCCATGGCAAACCGCGCTGTGACGAAAAGACGCTGGCACATGTGCATGAATCTCCGCTGATCATGACCGGCCCATTGTGGATCCTGGCGATCGGTGCGGTTCTGGCCGGTATTGTTGGTTATCCGTATTTCGTCGGTCATCATATGGCGGAATTCTGGGGTGATGCGATCTTGGTTCTGCCGGCGCATG
This sequence comes from Aestuariispira insulae, assembly GCF_003385955.1. Classification (GTDB taxonomy): domain Bacteria; phylum Pseudomonadota; class Alphaproteobacteria; order UBA8366; family Aestuariispiraceae; genus Aestuariispira; species Aestuariispira insulae. Next base: position 104,621 of record NZ_QRDW01000001.1, on the reverse strand, counting down.
ACATTTTTGAAAAAGCCCATCATCCGGAATTCTGGGTGATTGCCACCCCGCTGGCAGCGGGCTTGAGCGGCTTTGCCCTGTCATTCGTCTTCTATGTGCTGAACCCGGCATTGCCCGGCATCGTTGCCCGGACCTTCAAGCCGCTTTACGCCATGTCCTATAACAAATGGTATTTCGATGAAATTTTCGACTTCCTGTTTGTTAAACCGGCATTCTGCATCGGCCGCATCTTCTGGAAGAAGGGCGACCAGGGCACGATTGACCATTTCGGTCCGGATGGCGTTGCCGCCCGTACCCGCGATGGCGCGCGTCTGGCCAGCCTTATGCAGTCCGGATACGTCTATCACTATGCATTTGCGATGCTGATCGGCGTGGTTCTGTTCGCTACTTGGTACATCCTCTCCGGGGCCGCCTGAGGCTAGGGATAAGAGAACGAGGAAATATAGACTATGACACTCGACTGGCCCTTATTGTCGCTAACGACCTTTCTACCGACGATTGGCGCGCTTCTCATCCTGTCTTTCGTTCGCGGAACCGAGGAGGAGGTAGCACGCAATTCACGGTGGGTGGCCCTTTGGACATCGATCATCACATTCGTCCTGTCGCTTTTGATCTGGGTGAATTTCGACACGACTTCGGCGGAATTCCAGCTGGCTGAGCGCTGGGAATGGCTGCCGGACTTCAACATCGCCTATTCCTTGGGTGTTGACGGCATCTCACTCTTCTTCGTGCTGTTGTCCACTTTCCTGACGCCGATCTGTATCCTGTCGGCCTGGAAAGCGATCACCAAGCATGTGCGCGAATACATGATCGCCTTCCTGATCCTGGAAACCCTGATGGTGGGGATGTTCCTGGCGACTGATATCCTGCTGTTCTACATCTTCTTCGAAGCAGTCCTGATCCCGATGTATATCATCATCGGTGTCTGGGGCGGACAGCGCCGGATTTACGCAGCGTTCAAATTCTTCCTTTACACGCTGCTGGGTTCTGTTCTGATGCTGGTGGCGATCATTTATATGTATCAGATTGCTGGCACCACCGACATTCCGACCCTGATGCAGACGGTCTTTGCGGAAAACGTCCAGACCTGGCTGTGGTTTGCCTTCTTTGCCTCCTTTGCAGTGAAGGTGCCGATGTGGCCGGTTCATACCTGGCTGCCGGATGCCCATGTTGAAGCACCGACCGCAGGCTCTGTGATTCTGGCGGGCGTTTTGTTGAAAATGGGTGGCTACGGTTTCCTGCGCTTCTCGATCCCGATGATGCCGCTGGCATCTGAACAGTTTGCCGATCTGGTCTTCTGGCTCTCTGTCATTGCGGTTGTTTACACATCCCTGGTGGCGCTGGTTCAGGAAGATATGAAGAAGCTGATCGCTTATTCTTCTATCGCCCATATGGGTTTTGTGACTGCGGCGATCTTTTCCATGAACGAGCAGGCCATCGCCGGTTCCATCATTCAGATGCTGAGCCATGGTGTGGTTTCTGGTGCGCTCTTCCTGTGTGTTGGTGTGGTTTATGATCGCCTGCACACCCGTGAGGTCGCGCGTTATGGCGGCTTGGTTCATAACATGCCGAAATATGCGCTTTTCTTCATGGTCTTCACCATGGCGTCGGTTGGTTTGCCGGGGACCAGTGGCTTCGTTGGCGAGTTCCTGATCCTGGTCGGTGCCTTCCAGATGAGCACTTGGCTGGCTGCAGGCCTCGCCACCGGTATGGTTCTTGGGGCGGCTTACATGCTCTATCTTTATCGCCGGGTGGTATTTGGTGAACTGACCAAGGATGATCTGAAGCAGATGCTGGATCTGAGCCCCCGTGAAGTGGCGATCTTCGTGCCGCTGGTCGCGATCGTGCTCTGGATGGGTATCTATCCGGCCAGCTTCCTGGATCCGATCGAAGTTTCCGTTAACCATCTGATCCAACAGTATGAGACGGCGATTGCCGCCGCTGAAAACAGTGCTGCGGCCATGGCCGCTGCCGGCCAGTAAGTTTTAAGAGGCTTGAACCAATGATCGAAACACATGATTTCATCACAGTCCTGCCGGAACTGATCCTGGCGATTGCCGCCATGGTGATGATGATGGTCGGCGCATACAGCCCGAAGGATAAGGCGCTGGGCCGGGTGACCGGTTTGGCCCTGATCACGCCGATCCTGGCCATTGCCGGCGTTTTGTTCGTCGGTGGCGGCACGGAAGCACGAATTGCCATGAGCGGTTTGTTCGTGGTCGATTCCTTTGGCGTTTTCATGAAGCTGCTGGTGCTGGTCGCATCCTTCCTGGCGATCCTGATGAGTGACGGATATATCCGCCGGGAAAATATGGCCCGGTTCGAATATCCGATCCTGATCACCTTTGCGACGCTGGGCATGTTGGCGATGATCTCTGCCAATGACCTGATGTCTCTTTATATCGGTCTGGAGCTGCAGAGCCTGTCGCTCTACGTTCTGGCGGCGATGCAGCGTGACAGCATCCGTTCCACGGAAGCCGGCCTGAAATATTTCGTTCTGGGGGCGGTATCCTCAGGCATGCTGCTCTATGGCTGCTCGATGATTTACGGCTTCACCGGCACCACCAACTATTCCGAGCTGGCAGGCTACCTGACCGGTGCGGAACCGGCCTCCGTTGGCCTGGTGATCGGACTGGTCTTCCTGCTGGCGGGCCTTGCCTTTAAGGTGTCCGCAGTGCCGTTCCACATGTGGACCCCGGATGTTTATGAAGGTGCGCCGACCCCGGTGACCGCATTCTTTGCCGTCGCGCCGAAAATTGCGGCCATGGCATTGTTCCTGCGCACCATGATCGGTCCGTTTGGCGGTGTGATTGCCGATTGGCAACAGATCATCTTCTTCATTTCGGTGGCTTCCATGGCGCTTGGCGCGCTGGCCGCGATCAACCAGACCAATATCAAACGTCTGATGGCATACAGCTCCATCGGCCATATCGGTTATGCGCTGATCGGTCTTGCCACCGGTACCGAGATCGGTGTGAAAGCTGTTCTGATGTATCTGGCGATCTATCTGTTCATGAATGTGGGCACCTTTGCGATCATCCTGTCCATGAAGGTCCAGGGCCGCATGGTTGAGAATATCTCCGATCTTGCGGGTCTTCACAAAAACCGCCCCTTTATGGCGATTCTGCTGATGATCTTCATGTTCTCCATGGCGGGCATTCCGCCGCTGGCGGGCTTCCTGGGCAAATTCTTCATCTTTGACGCGGCTGTGAAAGCCGGTCTGATCTGGCTTGCCGTGATCGGCGCGATTGCCAGTGTGATCAGCGCTTTCTATTACATCCGTATCATTAAGGTGATGTATTTCGAGGACGCGGTTGAAGTGATGGATCCAGTTGGTTCCAAACGAATGGGCCTGATCCTGGTCGTGACCGGTGTTGTCACCGCCACCATGATCGGCTGGTTCCCGGCCGTTTCCAATCCGGCAGCCCAGGCAGCGGCTTCGCTGTTTGCCGGATAAGACGGCTGATGCATAATCATGCACCTGAAATGCCCGCAGGTTTCACCCTGCGGGCATTCGAGTCTGTGGGCTCCACAAATGATGTGGCCCGGGAGCTGAGCTCGGATCCCAGTTACGGCAATATCGTTGTCTGGGCGGATAGCCAATGCGAGGGCAGGGGGCGCAGCGGGCGCGTTTGGACCTCACCGGCGGGCAACCTGTACAATACGGTTTTGATCCGGGATGTGGGCGCACTGGCCCAGGCGGCTTCTTTGTCTCTAGTTGCGGCTGTTGCCATGGGGGAAGCGGTTGCACGGTTCTTGCCGGATAGCGGCGGCCTTGGATACAAATGGCCCAATGACCTCCTTTTCGATCGGGCGAAGTTTTGCGGCATTCTCTTGGAAAGCGGCCAAGCCTTGGGCAATAACTGGGTCATGATCGGCAGCGGCGTTAATTTGGTTCGCCACCCGGAAGATACACCTTATCCTGCAACCAACCTGAAAGCCCTTGGCGCGGATGTCGGTGCGGCAGTTCTGTTGCAGGCCTATGTCGAACGCCTGGATCACTGGATCGGCCGCTGGCGTCAATCCGGTATTGCGGCGGTCCGGGATGCCTGGCTGAGCCGGGCGGTTGGCCTGGGCGAAAAGATCCAGGCACGGCTGGCCGATGGCCAGGTGCTTGAGGGCATGTTCCGAGATCTGGATGCCCATGGCGTGTTGATCCTGGATGTGCCCGGCAAAGGCACTCGCGTGATCAGCGCCGGTGATGTTTTCTTTCCGTGATGAATGTGGATTCGGGCATGCTTTTGGTGATTGATTCGGGCAATACCAATGTGGTTTTCGCCATATATGACGGGCAAGACCGTATTGGAGTCTGGCGTTGTGCCAATGATCCCAAGCGCACTGCGGATGAATATGCCGTATGGCTGACCCATCTGCTGGAGCATAAGGGGTATAAGCTGACGGATATCACGGCGTCGGCTCTGGCCAGTGTGGTACCGGAGACCCGGTTTAACCTGGTGAGCCTGTGCCGCCGCTATTTCGGTGGCGAGCCTTTGGTTGTTGGCGATCCCTCGGTCGACCTGGGGCTTGAGATCCTGTTGGCCCAGCCCGAACAGGTCGGTGCGGACCGGTTGGTGAACGCGGTTGCCGGATTTTCGAAATATGGTGGACCGCTGATCCTGGTCGATTTTGGAACGGCGACCACTTTTGACATTGTCGATGGCGATGGGAATTATTGCGGAGGCATCATTTCGCCGGGGATCAATCTCTCGGTTGAGGCGCTTTATCAGGCTGCAGCCCAGTTGCCGTTGGTCGAGATCAAACCGACCGATCATGTGATCGGCAATGGCACGATCACGGCGATGCAGTCGGGAATTTTTTGGGGCTATGTCTCTATGATTGAAGGCATGGTAAAGCGGGTTGAAGAAGAATTTGGCGCAACCATGAAAGTCGTTGCGACGGGCGGTTTTGCCGATTTGTTTGCGGAGCATACGCCGGTGATTGAAGCAACCGACCGGGGGCTGACCCTGGATGGTTTGGTACAGATTTATTACCGGAATAAAGTTCGGTAATTAGTTGAAATTATATTGAAATTGGGTAGTTAACCATGAGCGGATATTCGAAAACGGGCGTGCCGGGTGCGGATGAGTTATTGTTCCTTCCATTGGGCGGTTCGGGCGAAATCGGCATGAATTTGAACTTATATGGCCATGACGGAAAATGGCTGATGGTTGATTTTGGGATCAGCTTTGGCGATGCCTCGACACCGGGTATCGATGTGATCCTGCCGGATCCGGGCTTCATTGAGGATCGTGCGGATAAACTAGCGGGGCTGGTGCTGACCCATGCGCATGAAGATCATCTCGGCGCCATTCCCTATCTATGGGAAGGCTATGACTGCCCAATCTATGCAACACCCTTCACCGCCAGCGTCCTGCGCCGGAAATTATCCGAATCGGAATATGACACGGATGCAGAGATTATCGAGATTCCGCTGTCGGGCCGGTTTGAGGTAGGCCCCTTCGATCTGGAATTGATCACGCTGACCCATTCCATCCCGGAACCGAATGCGCTGGTGATCCGTACGCCGGTCGGGCATGTCCTGCATACCGGCGACTGGAAGCTGGATCCGGATCCGGCCATGGGGCCGACCACGGATGAAGCGGCACTGATTCGCGCCGGGGAAGAGGGCATTTTGGCCATGGTTTGCGATTCCACCAATGCGCTGTCGCCCGGTGAATCCGGGTCAGAGGGCGAGGTCCGGGAAAATCTGGCGGAAGTTGTCGCCGAACATGAGGATGGCATTGTTGCCGTGGCCTGTTTTGCCTCCAACGTGGCCCGGCTGGAAAGTGCGGCACGGGCTGGAATTGATAATGGACGCCGTGTGGCCTTGGTCGGGCGCTCGCTTTGGCGGATGACCGAATCAGCAAAGGAAAACGGCTATCTTGAGGACTTGCCACCATTCCTGACCGATGAGGAGGCCAAGAAATATCCGCCGGAAAAACTGCTCTATATCTGCACCGGCAGCCAGGGTGAGCCGCGCGCAGCGCTTTCCAGGATAGCCCGGGGGGATCATCCCAATGTGAAATTCGGCAAGGGCGATACGGTGATTTTCTCCAGCCGGGAGATTCCCGGCAACGAGATTTCCATTTCCAGGCTTCAAAACCAGTTGGTGGAGCAAGGCGTGACCCTGATCACCGCACGGGACCGGGATATCCATACGTCAGGCCATCCGCATCGTGATGAATTGATCCAGATGTATCAGTGGATACGTCCGCATATTGCTGTGCCGGTCCATGGCGAGATGCGCCATATGGTGGGACATGCAAAGCTGGCCCAGGAATGCCAGGTGCCGCACGGGATTGTGCCCAGGAACGGCATGCTGGTGTCGTTGAAAGAAGGCGGGGCGGCGATTCTGGATGATGTCTTTGCCGGGCGGTTGGCCCTGGATGGCAACCGGATCGTTTCCATCGACAGCACCACCATCCGGGACCGGCGCAAGATGGCCTATAACGGCTTTGTCCTGGTCACTCTGGTTATGGATGAGCGCAGTCTGCTGGCGGAACCCCAGGTCGCCGTTGAAGGGCTTTTGGAAGCGGATGATGATGAATGGGATGATCTGGTTGAGGTGGCGGAACGGGCGGTCAGGGGAATGCATAAATCCCAACTGCGCGAGGATGGGCAGGTTTGCGAGGCCGTCCGGGTGAAGCTGCGCCGCAAGATGCAGGAAATCAGCGGCAAAAAACCGCAGGTCCGTGTCCATCTCGTGCGTGTATGATAAGCATCACATAAGAAGAAAAATCAGGAGAGCAGGAATGATTGGCAATCTGAATCATGTGGCAATTGTGGTCCCTGACCTGGCGGCGGCGACCGCCACCTATCGGGATGTATTGGGCGGTCAGGTGTCTGATCCGATTGATCTTCCAGAGCATGGTGTCACTACGGTATTTGTTAATCTTCCCAATACGAAAATAGAACTTCTTCACCCTTTAGGAGAGGATTCTCCCATAGGCAAATTCCTGGAGAAGAATCCGTCGGGCGGCATGCATCATGTCTGTTACGAGGTTCCGGATATCCTGGTGGCACGGGATCACTTGAAAGCCGGAGGGGCCCGGGTTCTTGGTGATGGCGAACCGAAAATCGGGGCGCATGGCAAGCCGGTCTTATTCCTGCATCCCAAGGATTTTTGCGGCACATTGGTGGAACTGGAGCAGGTGTAAACGCATGGGGCAGATGAATATAGCCACAGCGATCATGGTCTATCTCTTTCTCTGGTGGGGGCTGTTTTTTATGTTCCTGCCTTTCGGGGTGCGCCATGAAGAAAAAGCGGAAGGCGGCAATGATCCCGGCGCGCCGGACCGCCCTTTGCTTTGGAAGAAAGCCGGCGCTGCCAGTATTGGCGCCGGCCTGCTTTTCCTGGTCTGGTGGTATCTCCTGGATACGGGGTTGTTCTCGCTGGTCAGTTAATCCGATCAGGCAGCCATTTTCTTCTTTTGTAAGCTCATGCGAGAAGCAAGCTCCCGCACGGATTGGAGCGCCCGGTTTTTTGATCTTTCAAACCGATCATCTTTGAATTCCTGATATTCGATCGCGACATGTTGGATCTCAGAGACCCCGAGATATTTGGCAACGGATTGAATATGGGGCGTCAGGTGATCCTCGCCGTCATTGATGCCACCCGGCTCAAAACCGAATTCACCCGATGCGGTCAGCAAGACCAGTTGTTTGCCCTGCAATGTGGGTTCTAGGGGGCGGTCGCCGCGTGCCAGATCAAATGAAAATGTCTTGTCGATCCGTACCACATGATCAAGCCAGGCTTTCAGGCTAGACGGCATGCCGTAGTTATACATGGGGGTTGCCATCACGATCACATCGGCCCAGGTGACTTCTTCGATCAGACGGTCCGAGAGGGCCAGTGTTTCCTGATCTTCCCGGCTGCGCGCCGTTTCAGGGGTAAAGGCGGCTGCTATCCAGGAGGCGTGCAGACTGGGCGGCGGGTTTGCCCCCACATCGCGCACCATGATCCGGAAGCTTGCGTTGTCCTGTTTCCATTGCTCGAAAAAGGCAGTGGATAACATCCGTGTCAGAGAACCTTCCTGGCGGGCACTGGCTTCAATGCGGAGAATATTTTCCATTTTATCGGCTCCAATTCATCTTGTCTGCCCTAGATTTGCGCCCGAATTACCTTGATTTCAAAGGCGAAATGATCATCTTTAAGATGAGTTTAATTCATCTGGAGGAATGATGAGGCAGCTTCCGCCATTGAATGCGCTGAGGGCCTTTGAGGCAGCGGCCCGGCATAGGAGTTTCAAGAAGGCCGCCGAAGAGTTACTGGTGACGCCGACAGCAATCAGCCATCAAATCCGCTTGCTGGAAGAAATTTGCGGTTGCCCGCTATTCCGGCGCCATCCCCGTCCGATAACACTGACCCGAGAGGGGGCCGGGCTTTTCCCGGTATTGAGCCAGGGGTTCGATTCCTTTGCGGCGGCTGTGGAAAAGTTGAAAGGGAACAAGGATCGGCCCCTTGTGATCGCAACGACAACGGCTTTTGCGGTTTACTGGCTGATGCCGCGGCTTCGCCTGTGGCGGCAGATCAGCGATGTGGAACTGGAGGTGCGTGCCAGTGAGACGCCGGTGGATCTGCATGACGGCGAGGTGGATGTTGCTATTCGCTATGCGTTGCGACCGCCAGGTGGAGTTGAGGTGGTCAAATTATGTGAAGATCACTTCCTGCCGGTGATTTCGCCAACGCTGCTGAATGGCCAGGCATGTGCGGCAGAAGAAATCAACCGGTTCACGTTGATCGATTTCCGTTCCAAAATGCCCAATCATGCGGATCATGTGACCTGGCAGAAATGGCTGGAGGCGGCGACCGGCAACCGGGACAAGGCCAAGGCTGTGTTAGGGGAGGCGAAATTCATCCGTTTTTCCGAAGGATCCCACACGATCGAAGCGGCCATTGCGGGAGAAGGAATTGCCCTTTCCAGTGGTTTGCTGGCGCATAAGGCCTTGTCTCAGGGGCAGTTGGTGGCGCCGTTCGAAACCACATTGCCCGGGATGAATGATTATGCCCTGTATCTGGAGGCCAATCCGCGGTTGGAATTGATACAGGCCTTTGTTGGCTGGATTCGGGATGAAATGGTGGATGATGCCGATGATCCCGGGTGAAGAAGTGTGAGAAGCATCTTCTGGATTGGCGCGAATTTTGCTATTTTAAAACCATGATGAAACACAAAATATTTGCGCTTTCCGTTGTGTTCCTGGTGGCTGTAGCCGGCAGGGCAAGTCATGGGCAGGAAAACCCGTTTAAAAATACTACCGGCAGCCAAGGGGAATCCGGTTTGGCCGTGAAGCAAGAGGCCCCCAGGGCCAAGCCGAAGCCGGATAATATGGGGCCGAAGGTGAATGGCAAAATCTGCCGCAGGGCCGTCAACCATGTGCCGCGGGATGATGTCACCTATCAGGCCGGCGTGGATGCCTATGGCAATCCGGTGACACCGGCCGACCTGCCCGGCAGTAACTTTGCCCTGGATATCCCGGACGAGGTTAGTTTCGACCTCAGTTTTAACCCGCTGAAATATGCTGGCAATTCCAACCTGGAGAACACATTTTCCGACGCCAGCATGTCCATGGGCACGATCAAATATTCCATCAGCAGCGGCCGGTTGACCTATAATGGTAAGCCATTGAATGATGATCAGCATGCGGCGATCGCCGCGGCATGCCGGGAATATGCCAAGAAGAATAAATACTGAAATTACAATTTCTTATTTGTAGAACCTCAGAAGTGACTTTTGTAATCTCAACCAGTCAGACTCGTTTGATGGTATGCCGAATCTCAGCCAGTCCAGCCGATATTCGAAGGGGCGGATCATGATGCCGTCATCGCCCAGATGCCGGAGCAGTTTTGAGGCATCATCGGTTTCAGCCAGCCGGAAGAGGTCTGTTCCGCCGACAATTTTACAACTGGCCTTGGTCAGCAAATTGTCCAGGCGGATGGCATCCTTTGCGATTTGTCGTCGGGTGGCTTCGATCCAGGCAGTATCCCCATAGGCGGCTGTAGCGATTTCCAGGGTTGGGCCGGGCACGATCCAGGGGCCCATGGCGGTCTCGAGCATTGATGCCAGCGTGGTATTGGTGATGCAAATGCCCAATCTGACACCGGCCAATCCGAAAAATTTCCCGAACGATCGCAGGATCACGAGGCCCGGATGATCCACCGCATCATCAAGGCAATCGTCGGGTGTGACATCGCCAAAAGCTTCATCCAGCACCAGCCAGCCGCCGCGACCGGCCAACTCGCCGGCGATTTCCAAAAGCAGCTTCCGTTCGGTAAGGGTGCCGGTTGGGTTGTTGGGATGCACAATGACAATCACATCCGGAGATGATTCCCTAGCCGTAGCCAGGCTTTCGAATTCCCGGACCTCGTGGCCGGCCAGGGACCAGGCGTGATGATGTTCCTGATAGGTCGGCGCAATGACGGCAACTTTGGATTTTTGCCGCAGCCGCGGCAGCCATTGGATCAGTGCCTGTGATCCGGGGGCGATGGCCAGATGAGCTGGGGACGGTGCCTGGTAATAGGCGCTTGCGGCTTTTTTCAAGCGCACCGAGTCGCTCGGGTCCGGCAATCGGTTAAAGCCGTCATCAGAGAGCGGGGGCACAGGGTAGGGAGCGGCATTGATGCCGGTGGACAGATCCAGCCATTGCTCACCTGTAAAGCTGAACTGGGCCTTCGCCCAATCACGGTTGCCGCCATGATGCAGTTTTTTTGCCGGCATGTTCTTAAGCTTTCCCTATTTTTGCCATATTGGCGCATTAGCAAATCAAAGCCGGGTCGACAAAGCAAAAATCGCTGAATGCGGGATGGATTGGTGTGGGTTTGGCTGCGTCTATCACTTGCACTCTTGGCAGAAGAGTCTAAAAAAGCCGGGATAGGCCTTTGATATTTGTCCTAGGTCCTGCAAGAGTATCAAACCGATCTGAACTTTAAAAAGAAGAGCCTGAAGATGCGTCTGTCACCTGCCGTTCGCCTGTCGGAATATTTTATGCCCACCTTGAAGGAAAACCCGAGTGAGGCAGAAATCGCGTCGCACCGCCTGATGCTGCGGGCGGGTATGGTCCGCCAAGCATCCGCCGGGATCTACAGCTGGCTGCCCATGGGCTTCCGGGTTTTGAAGAAGATCGAGCAGATCGTCCGTGAGGAACAGGATGCGGCCGGTGCCAACGAAGTGATGATGCCGACCATTCAATCGGCTGACCTGTGGCGCAAATCCGGCCGCTATGATGATTATGGCAAGGAGATGCTGCGTATCACCGACCGCCATGACCGCGAAATGCTTTATGGCCCTACCAATGAAGAGCTGATCACCGATATCTTTCGGGATGGCGCGCGCTCCTACAAGGATGTGCCGCAGATGCTCTACCATATCCAATGGAAATTCCGTGACGAGGTCCGCCCGCGCTTTGGTGTGATGCGCGGCCGTGAATTCTACATGAAGGATGGCTATTCCTTCGATCTCACCGTGGAAGACGGCATCAAATCCTATAACAAAATGTTTGCCTCTTACCTGCGCACCTATGCCCGAATGGGCCTGAAAGTGATCCCGATGCGTGCCGATACCGGGCCGATCGGCGGTGAAAACAGCCATGAATTCATTATCCTCGCCGATACCGGTGAGAGCGAGGTTTTCTGCCACAGTGATTTCCTGGGGCTGGATCCGCTGGCGGAAAAAACCGATTACAAGGCCGATCTGCAGCCGATCGTGGATAAGTGGACGGCCATGTATGCCGCCACAGAAGAGATGCATGATCAGGCGAGGTTCGAGTCGGAAGTGCCTGAAGATAAACGTATTTCTGCTCGTGGCATCGAGGTTGGCCATATCTTCTTCTTCGGCGATAAATATTCTGCGCCGCTGGGTGCCGTCGTGCAGACCAGTGATGATAAGCAGGTGCCGGTCCAGATGGGGTCCTATGGCATCGGCGTTTCCAGGCTGGTTGGCGCGATTATCGAAGCCTGTCACGATGAAAACGGCATTATCTGGCCGGAGGCTGTCGCGCCCTTCAAAGTCGGCCTGATCAATCTGCGCACGGGTGATGATGCCTGCGACAAGGCTTGTGAAGATATCTTTGCCAAGCTTCAGGTGATGGGTGTCGAGGTTATGTATGATGACCGATCCGAGCGCGCAGGCGTTAAATTTGCCAATATGGATCTAATCGGTCTGCCCTGGCAGCTGGTCGTTGGCCCCAAAGGCCTGGCCAATGGTGTGGTTGAGCTGAAAAACCGTAAGAGCGGTGAAAAGCAGGAGCTGCCGCTGGACAAGGCGCTGGAGCTGGTGGCCGGTTAACGGGAAGGGATTTTCATGTTCACTGCCTTTGAACGCCTTGTTGCGGTTCGCTATCTGCGTGCCAAGAAACAGGAAGGCGTGATTTCTGTTATTGGATGGATCACGGTCGCCGGCATTCTCTTGGGTGTTGGCGCGCTCATTGTCGTGATGTCGGTAATGAACGGTTTCCGGCATGACCTGTTGGCGACCATCACCGGAGTGCAGGGGCATGTGGTGATCGGCTCCTTTGATAAATCACTGCCCGATTACGAAAAAATGGTGGTGAACTTGGAAAGCAAATCCGGGGTGACGGCGGCTTCAGCTTATATCGAAGGGCAGGTGCTCGCGACGGCCAATGGCAATAATACTGGCGCGCTGGTCCGCGGCATGAAGCGGGAAGACATCCTGAAACGGGATTTCATGCGCAATGCGGTCGTTCAGGGCAGCCTGGATGGATTTGACGAAGGGTCCGGTGTGTTGATCGGGATCCGCATGGCCCGCAAGCTGGGGATCTATACCGGGAGCAAGATCAAGCTGATTTCCCCCGAAGGCCAGGTGACGGCATTCGGTTCCGTGCCGCGGACCAAAACCTATTCGGTTGCCGGGATCGTTGATGTAGGCAATGCCATGTTCGATGACGGCATGATCCTGATGCCGCTCAAGGAATCGCAGATTTATTTCCGGCGCAAAGGCACGGTCAATTACATCGAAGTGATCCTGGAGAAGCCGGAAACGGCACGGGAACGGATGAAGGAATTCCGGGCCGAATATGCCGATTCTTCCATCTGGATGCAGGATTGGATGGCGCGGAACAGCCAGTTCATCGGCGTTTTGCAGGTCGAACGCAACATGATGTTCATCATCGTGGCCATGGTTGTGCTGGTGGCGGCGTTTAACATCATTTCCAGTCAGATCATGCTGGTCAATGACAAGGCTAAAGGGATTGCCATCATGCGCACCATGGGGGCCTCTCGAAAGTCGATCATGAAAATCTTCATGATCACCGGAAGCTCGGTCGGGATTGTCGGCACGGTGCTAGGCACGTTAGCCGGTGTGTCACTGGCGTTGAATATCGAAAATATCCGCCGCTGGATTGAAGCGGTGTTTGATACCACGCTTTTCCCGCCTGAATTTTATTTCCTGACCCGGGTGCCGGCCAGTGTGAAAATTGAAGAAGTATTTTGGACGATTGTGGTTGCCCTGGTCCTGTCTTTCCTGGCAGCGGTCATCCCTGCCTGGCGGGCATCCAGGCTCGATCCGGTAGAGGTGCTGCGCTATGAGTGAGGCTGTTCTTAAACTCTCGGGGATCTCCCGCAGCTACCAATCCGGTTCGGATAAGCTGGAGGTTTTGAAATCGGCCGGCCTGGAGATTTGTCCGGGTGAGGTTGTTGCCCTGGTCGCACCCAGCGGCACTGGTAAATCCACCATGCTGCATCTGGCAGGCCTGCTGGAGCGGCCGGATAGTGGCGATGTCGAGATTGCCGGGCAAAATTGCACAAAACTCAGCGATCGCAAGCGCACATTGATCCGTCGTCACGAAGTCGGCTTTGTATATCAATTCCATCATTTGCAGGGCGAATTCAGTGCCTTGGAAAATGTCGTGCTGCCGCAGATGATTGCAGGGGTTAAAAAGCGCGAGGCGGCTGAGCGGGCGTCAGGCCTGCTGGAGGCGGTTGGTTTGAAAGACCGCATCCACCACCGGCCAGCCAAGCTGTCCGGCGGCGAACAACAGCGTGTGGCGATTGTCCGTGCGCTGGCCAATGGCCCAAAACTGCTGTTGGCGGACGAACCGACCGGGAATCTGGATCCCAATACATCTGACGCGGTCTTTGAGGTTTTGATCAAGCTTGTCCGGGAAAATGGCATGGCGGCTTTGATTGCCACTCATAACCTTGATCTGGCGGGCAAGATGGACCGGTTGGTTTCCCTGAAAGACGGGAAGGTTGTGGCCGCCTGATCCCAGGCGGCCACAATTTTTCCCGGTTTTAATCCCGGCGCACCGATTCCAGAAATGCATTCACTTCCTGTTGCAGAATGCCGGTCTGATCCATAACCTGCCGAACCGCATCCAGCACGTTGCCGGACGCGGTATTGGTCTCGCTGACCGCGCCGCTAACCCCGCTGATATTGGTTTGCAACGTCGCGGCGTAATGAGAGGCCTCCTGGACATTGCGGGCAATCTCCTGGGTTGCGGCCCCTTGCTCCTCAATGGCAGCGGAGATGGAGGCGGTCGTTGAGTTGATCTCGGAAATCGTCTGTGTGATTCCCTCAATCGCTTTCACGGCAGAACGGGTTTCCGTCTGGATATTATTGATCTGTTCATTGATGCCGTCCGTTGCCTTGGCGGTCTGGTTGGCGAGGCTTTTGACCTCATTGGCGACTACGGCAAAACCCTTGCCGGCGTCACCTGCGCGGGCGGCCTCAATAGTGGCGTTCAACGCCAGCAGATTTGTCTGTTCGGCAATCTCGTTGATCAGGACAATCACCTGGCCGATTTTGTCGGCTGCCTTGGCCAGGCTCTGCACAGAGCCGGTTGTGCGCTCCGCTTCGCTTGAAGCCTCGCTGGCAACCGTTGCGGCATAGGAAACCTGGCGGCTGATCTCGGTGATGGAGCTGGAAAGCTCTTCCGTGGCAGCGGCTACCGTCTGGGTTTTGTGGGATGTTTCCTCTGTGGCGTTTTTCATCTCCACAATCTGTTTTTCCGCCGTCTCGGAGGTCTTGGACATGGATCCCGCTGTGCCCTCCGCCTGCTGGGCGGAGCCGCTGACAGTATCGACCACGGCCTGAACACGCTCTTCAAAACTGTTGGCTAGGTTGCCCAGCATCTCGCGACGCTGTTTTTCCGCCCGGGCACGTTGTTCTTCCTGTTGATTTTGCAGGTCTTTTGCCTGTTGGGCCGTGTCGCGAAAGACGGTCAAAGCCTGGGCCATTTCGCCCAACTCATCCTTGCGCTTGACGTTTGGCAGTTTTGCTTCCAAATCGCCGCCGGACAGGGCGCGCATGGCTTCGGTCATGGCGACCATGGGCTTGATATCACCCAGGATGATGATAAGGCCAATACCGCCGAGCACAACTACCAGGACCAGGCCTGTCACCAGAAGGGTGTTGCGCATGGCAATGGTTGGGGCCAGGGCTTCGTCGGCGCCCACCGTGTTGACCAGAAGCAGTTGTTTGCCCATCAGGTCAAGCGGTTGTGCGCCGGCCAAAACCTCCTGGCCGAGATCATTCAGTCCTTCGGCGAAAGTGATGCTTTCATCGCTGGAAGCCAGTTTCCCAAGGAGATCATCGGAGAGGATGCGGGGGGCATTGTCGGCCTGAAAGCGCGGCTTGTTGACGATGGCGCCTTCTGATGACGCCAGCAGGATCTCTCCGGTTTCACCCAGCCCCTGTTCGCGCGACAGGATATTGTCGATGATATCCAGATTGAGGCTATAGATCATTGTACCCTGCGGATCGCCGCCAATATCCAGGATGGCTGTTGCCAGCATGGCTGCCCGGCCGCCGGGTGCATAGGAATAATCTGCAATTCCACTGAAAAAGACGGCTTCGGGGTTTTCACTCACGGCCTTATGGGCCTGGGCGGAAAGACTGTCGGGGGATTCATTTAAGATATTGGTCGCAAAATCCGTATTCTTGACGGTCGAATAAATGATATTGCCGTCCGGATCGACCAGCAAGATATCCGAGAGATTGCCGGTATTATAGATGTCCAGGAAAATCCGATGGGCCTGGCCGTGGGTGATGGAATAATAGCTGCCTTCACCGCCGCGGATGAGCTCATGCCGGGCTTCCGGGTTGGGGTTTTCCGTGATGAAGGACTTATGCAGGATGTTCTTTGCGTCACTCTCTACATCCTGCCAACCGTCGCGCATGGAAAGATAGCCATTTTGTAAATTCTGGTTGGTTCTGGCGTTGCGCTCCAGGTCCGCTTTCATCTCTGTAATGTAGGAGGTGATGGAAAGATGCCTTGCATCCAGTACGGCGGCAAGTTGGCTGTTGATTGCTGATTTTAGCTGGCTACCCGCCAGGATGAATGTGCCGCCACCCAGAATGATACTGGAAATGATGATCACCGACACCACAAGCAGCGGTATCTTATGCTTCAGTCGAAGCTTCATGTTTTATCCCTCGTTTCGGCCTCCGGCTCCCCCTGGGAGTTATCGTTTTTTTGTTCCGGCCGGAAATGCCTTTTCTTGTTTTTCTGTGGCTTGGCGAAAAGTTTCAGGCTAACGCATGGGACTGTCAAGCAGGTGATAGAAAACTGTTACAAAGAGCATGACTTTATGGGGCTATCATGCGAAGTTGGCGCGCTATGACTCATGCCCGTTTTGTTCATCTTCGTGTTCATTCCGCCTATTCCCTTTCTGAAGGCGCGATCCGTGTAAAAGATCTTGTGTCGACCTGTGCCGACCAGGCGATGCCTGCTGTTGCGGTAACGGATACAAACAATATGTTTGGTTCGTTGGAGCTGTCCCTGACTGCGCGAGACAAAGGGGTGCAGCCGATCATGGGGACCCAGTTGGGGGTACGGCGTGAGGCGGACCCGAACCAGCGCAGCCAGATCGCCCCGCCGCCTGACCAGATCGTCCTGCTGGCGCAAAGCGAAAAAGGGTATGAAAACCTGATGGCGCTGATCAGTCGCGCCTATTTGACGTCGGACCCAGCGGAAGAGGCACAGGTTAATACCGACGACCTGGCAGAATTGAACGAGGATCTGATTTGCCTCACGGGTGGGGTGAAGGGACGGTTAGGCCGTCTGCTGTCCGAGGAGCAATTGTCTGCCGCGCGTGAGCATCTTGCGTTTCTGAAAGAAACCTATGACGGGCGGCTCTATATGGAGCTGCAACGCCACGGGCTGGTTGAAGAGGATAAGATTGAGCCGCTCTTCATCGAACTGGCTTATGAATATGACATTCCGCTGGTGGCAACTAATGAGTGTTTCTTTCCAAACAAGGAAATGTATGACGCCCATGATGCGCTGATCTGTATCGCGGCCGGTTCCTACGTCGTTGAGAGTGACCGTAGGCGGCTGACGCCAGAGCATTATTTTAAGACCGCTGAGGAAATGGAGGCGCTGTTCGCCGACCTGCCGGAGGCTGTCAATAACACACTGGTGGTCGCACAGCGCTGTCACTATATGAATGATCGGCGTAAGCCGCTGTTGCCGGAATATAATCGGCTGGAAGGGCGTTCTTCGGCAGAGGCTTTGCGCGACATGGCGGTCGAAGGCCTGAAGATCCGCCTGAAGGAAGAGGTCTTTCCCCTGGTGGAAGGGGATGTGCCGGAAGAGGAAACGGCCAAATCCTATTGGGAGCGACTGGATTTTGAGCTGGGTATCATCGAACAGATGGGGTTTCCCGGTTATTTCCTGATCGTTGCGGACTTTATCCAATGGGCCAAGGATCATGATATCCCTGTTGGTCCAGGCCGTGGTTCGGGGGCGGGGTCGCTGGTGGCCTGGGCACTGACCATCACGGACTTGGATCCGTTGCGCTATAGTCTGCTTTTCGAACGTTTTTTGAACCCGGAACGCGTGTCCATGCCGGACTTTGATATCGATTTCTGCCAGGACAGGCGGGAAGAGGTGATCAAATATGTTCAGAATGAATATGGCAGGGACCGTGTCGCGCAGATCATTACCTTCGGAAAGCTGCAGGCGCGTGCGGTTTTGCGCGATGTCGGCAGGGTCTTGCAGATGCCCTATGGCCAGGTAGACAGAATCTGTAAGCTGGTGCCCAACAACCCGGCCAATCCAACCACACTGCCGGAGGCCCTGGAAGGGGAGCCGCTGCTCCGTCAGGAACGGGATGAGGATCCGGCCGTCGGGCGGCTGATCGAGCTTGCCGTGCAGCTGGAAGGCCTGTTCAGGCACGCCTCGACCCATGCGGCTGGTGTGGTGATTGGTGACCGGCCCCTGCATGAGCTGGTGCCGCTGTATCTTGATCCCAAATCCGATATGCCAGTGACACAGTTCAACATGAAGTTCGTTGAGCAGGCCGGCCTGGTGAAATTTGATTTCCTGGGACTGAAAACCCTGACGGTGATTGCGCGGGCAAAAGATCTGATCGATTTGCGTGTTGACCGGGAAGAGCCGCTGGATATTGCCAAGATCCCACTGGATGATCCTAAAACCTACGAGATGCTCTGCCGGGCGGATGCGACAGGTGTTTTCCAGCTAGAATCCTCGGGTATGCGTGCGGTCCTGCGCGACCTGAAGCCTGACCGGCTGGAGGATCTGATCGCTGTTGTGGCGCTTTATCGTCCGGGGCCGATGGAAAATATCCCGACCTATATCCGCCGAAAGCACGGTGAGGAAGAATCGCAATATTTGCATCCGGCCCTGGAGCCGGTCCTGGTGGAAACCTTCGGTATTCCGATCTATCAGGAACAGGTGATGCAGATGGCCCAGGTCCTGGCGGGCTATACCCTCGGCGGCGCGGATTTGCTGCGCCGTGCCATGGGTAAGAAAATCCAATCGGAGATGGATCAGCAGCGCAAGATTTTCTGTGAGGGTGCCAAGGAACATCACGGTGTCGAAGCGCCGCTCGCGAACCAGATCTTTGACCAGATCAACGCTTTCGCCGGATACGGTTTCAACAAATCCCATGCGGCGGCTTATGCGTTGGTTGCCTATCAAACGGCCTGGCTCAAGGCGAATTACCAGGTTGAGTTCCTGGCGGCGTCGATGACGCTCGATATGCATAACACCGATAAGCTGGCGATTTTTAAAGCTGAGGTGGAACGCCAGGGCATTAAGATGTTACCGCCTGACATCAATAAGTCTTATGTCTCCTATTCCGTCGAGTTGGCGGAGGATGGAGAACGCATGATCCGTTATGCTTTGGCGGCGATCAAAAATGTGGGTGAATCCGCTGTTGAGGCGATTGTTAAAGAGCGCGAGGAAAATGGTCCTTTCAAGGATATCTATGATGTCGTTGAGCGCGTGGATGCCAAAGCGATCAATAAAAGGCTGATAGAAAACCTGACCAAGTCCGGGGCTTTCGATTCACTCAATGAAAATAGGCGGCAGGTGTTTGATTCGATCGATATCCTGGCACGCCATGGCGCCAACACCCAGGAAGAGAAAAACAGCAATCAGGTAAGCCTTTTTGGTGGCGATGCCGGCGTAGAAACCGCCAAGCCGGCCCTGGCTAAGGTGCCGAACTGGAGCCAGCAGGAGAAACTTGCTCGGGAGCATGAGGCCATTGGCTTTTACCTCTCTGATCACCCGTTGAATGCCTATAAGGATCTTTGCCGCAAGCTGGGGGTGGTCAACTGGACGGATGTTCAGACGGGGCAGGTGCGCTTTTCAAAAGGTATCAAGCTGGCTGGGTTGGTCGGGGCTAAGCGCATTATGACAACCTCGCGTGGTTCCAAGATGGCGTTTGTTTCCATGTCTGACGCGACCGGTTCCTTTGAGGTGACCCTGTTCCAAGAGGTGTTGTTCGCCAGCCGTGAGCTGATTGAATCCGGTGCGCCCTTGATTGTTCATGTGGAGGTGCAGAAGCGGGGTGAGGGAGAGGATGCAGAATTGCGTCTGACCGCCCAGGGAGTGACCTCGCTGGAAGATGCGGCGGCCAATGCCGCGCGCGGAATGCGGGTATTCATTATGGATGATACCCCGCTCTCGACCTTATCCGCCATTTTTAAAGAACATGGTCGGCCGGGCAGGGGGCGTGTGGAGTTGGTTCTGCAGCACGCTTTGCCGGATCGTGAAATCGAAATGGAACTGGAGCAAACCCTGACCATTGATGGAAAATTCCGACAGGCGGTCAAGGCGGTGCCTGGCATCGTGGATGTGCAGGATCTCTGAGAATCGATATCCTTTTGCCCTATTGCTCGCTTTTACGTCAATAAGGGCTTGCCATAAGGGGCAGGGAGGCCTATAACCCGCCCCGAAAACACACGCGGGATTAGCGGGTGCGCTTTGTTGCATGCCAAATTCAAACTGGTGTAAGAGAAGCGATACTCGGTCCGGTGCCTGACGGCTCCCGTCCCGCGGACGTATAACCGGAAAAGCAAAAGGAAATATGCATAATGGCAATGCCGAGCTTTAGCATGCGGCAGCTCTTGGAGGCTGGCGTACATTTTGGTCACACCACCCGTCGCTGGAACCCGAAGATGAAACCGTTCCTCTTTGGTAAGCGCAACGGTATCCACATCATCGATCTGGAGCAGACTGTTCCGATGCTGCATAAAGCATTGGAAGCTGTTCGTGATGTTGCTGCTGGTGGCGGTCGTGTTCTGTTCGTTGGTACCAAGCGGCAGGCTCAGGGTATTGTGGCCGAAGCTGCTGGCCGTTGCGGTCAGTACTATGTCAACCACCGTTGGCTCGGTGGCATGATGACCAACTGGAAAACCGTTTCCAACTCTATCCGCCGCCTGAAAACCCTGGATGAGCAGATGTCCGGCGAAAATTCCGGCCTGACCAAGAAAGAGCGTCTGGGCCTGGAGCGCGAGCGTGAGAAGCTGGAACGTGCCCTGGGTGGCATCAAAGAAATGGGCGATCGTCCCGACATCATCGTCGTGATCGACACCAACAAAGAATCCCTGGGTATCCAGGAAGCCAACAAACTGGGCATCCCGGTTGTTGCTATCCTCGATTCCAACAGCGATCCGGACGGCATCGATTTCCCGATCCCGGGCAACGATGACGCCATGCGCGCTATCAAACTGTATTGTGACCTGGTTTCTGGTGCTGTTCTGGACGGCCTGCAGAAATCCATGTCTGACGCTGGTGTTGATGTCGGTGAATCCGCAGACCCGGTTGCTGAAGAGCTGCCGGCTGCTGAAGAAGCTCCGGCAGAAGAAGTGGCTCAAGAAGCTGCTGCTTCCTAATCCAGTTTTTTACGGATTGGGAGGGGCGGCGTAATAAATACGCCGCCCTTCTTATGTTACAGAGAATTTCGGCCGCCAGATCCCGCTTTGTTTTGGGGTGGCGGATAATGCAAGAAAATTTATGAGAGGTTCTGAGGAATGGCTGAAATCACCGCTGCCGCAGTAAAAGACCTGCGTGAGAAATCCGGTGCAGGCATGATGGATTGTAAAAAAGCCCTGGTTGAAAATAACGGTGACGTTGACGCGGCTGTTGATTGGCTGCGGACCAAAGGCTTGGCGAAAGCTGCTAAAAAATCCGGTCGTGTTGCTGCGGAAGGTCTGGTTGCTGTTGTGGCTGCAGGCACCAAAGGCGCATTGGTTGAAGTGAATGCGGAAACCGACTTCGTTGCCCGTAACGACACTTTCCAGGCTTTTGTTGAAGAAGTTGCCAAAATCGCTCTGGAAAAAGACGGTGATGCCGACGCTATCCTGGCTGCCGATTATCCGGGCGCCGGTCGCTCCGTTGCTGATCAGCTGACCGACAATATCGCGACCATCGGTGAGAATATGAGCTTCCGCCGTGCTGCAACCCTATCTGTCGCTAACGGTGTTGTTGCTTCTTACGTTCATTCCGCGCTGAAGCCGGGTCTTGGCAAAATTGCTGTTCTGGTTGCTCTGGAATCCGAAGGTGATAAAGCTGTTCTGGAAGGCCTGGGCAAGCAGGTTGCCATGCATGTTGCCGCTGCCAACCCGATGTTCCTGGACCGCGATTCCGTTGATCCGACGGTTGTTGACCGTGAGCGCGCCGTTCTGACCGCGGAAGCGAAAGAATCCGGCAAGCCGGACAATATCATTGAGAAAATGATCGAAGGCCGTATCCGCAAATTCTACGAAGAAATCTGCCTGGTTGATCAGACCTTCGTTATCGACGGCGAAAGCAAAGTCGGCAAGTTTGTTGAAAACGCTGCCAAAGACGCTGGTGCTCCGATCAAGCTGGCTGGCTTCACCATGTTCAAGCTGGGTGAAGGCATCGAGAAAAAAGAGGATGACTTCGCTGCAGAGGTTGCTGCCGCGGTTCAAGGTTAATTCCTCGTGCTGAGATTAAAGGCCGCTTCCAATTTCTGGAAGCGGCCTTTATTTTGTCAAAAATCCCCCTGAGACTTCTGGAGACATCGTTATGTCCGATAAAAACAATCAATTGAAATATAAACGTGTGCTGCTGAAAATTTCAGGGGAAGCATTGATGGGGTCGCGGGACTTTGGTCTGGATCCGGAGACTGTATCCAGGGTCGCCCAGGAAGTGGCTTCCGTCCGTGAGATGGGCGTTGAGGTCTGCCTGGTAATTGGTGGCGGGAATATCTTCCGCGGGGTATCCGGTGCAGCTCAGGGGATGGAACGTACCACGGCCGATTATATGGGCATGCTGGCGACGATCATGAATGCACTTGCCATGCAGAGCGCTTTGGAAGATATCGGTGTATACACCCGTGTGCTTTCCGCGATCCCGATGCAGTCGGTTTGTGAACCCTATATTCGCCGCCGCGCGGTACGTCATATGGAAAAAGGCCGGGTGGTCATTTTTGCCGCTGGTACGGGTAATCCGTTCTTCACCACCGATACCGCGGCGGCTTTGCGAGCGTCTGAGATGGATTGCGATGCGATGCTCAAAGCGACGAAGGTGGATGGGGTTTACGATTCTGACCCGGTGAAAAATCCGGATGCCAAACGCTTTGATCAGCTGACCTACAAACATGTTTTGACGGAAGATTTGCGTGTCATGGATGCCTCGGCTATTACTTTGAGCCGTGAGAACAATATTCCGATTCTGGTCTTCAGCATTCACGAGCAGGGCGCGTTTGCCCAGGTGATGAAGGGCGAAGGCAAGTTCACGATTGTGACGGACTAACAGATCCAGGGGCATTCCGGCCCGATCTGTTGCATTGAGAAATGGGAAGCCGGGCGGATTGGTCGTCCGGCGGATAAGAAGAAAATATTCCTTTGGAGGGAGTCCATTAAGATGGCCGTACTCGATATGAAAGATCTGGATAAACGCATGAATGGGGCGCTGGATGTGCTGGCGAAAGAATTTGCCGGTCTGCGCACCGGTCGCGCTTCTCCCAATCTGTTGGATCCCATCATGGTTGACGCCTATGGCAGCATGGTTCCGATTAACCAGGTTGCCGGTGTTAGTGTTCCGGAACCGCGTATGCTGACCGTGACTGTATGGGATGCGACGGTGACTAAGGCCGTTGAAAAGGCCATTCGCGAATCGGACCTGGGGCTTAACCCGATGACGGAAGGCAATGTCCTTCGGGTGCCGTTGCCGGAATTGAATGAGGAGCGTCGCCAGGATCTGCAAAAAGTCGCCGGTAAATATGCCGAGGCGGCCCGTGTTGCGATCCGCAATGTTCGCCGTGATGGTATGGACCACGTGAAGAAGGCGGAAAAGGACAGCGAGATCAGCAAGGATGACGCGCATCGCATGTCCGATGAAATTCAGAAAGCGACTGACGACCATATTAAGAAGGTTGATGAGGCGCTTGCGACCAAAGAACAGGAAATCATGCAGGTATAATTGCGGCTTTCCGCCATAGGATTGGTGAAACCATGTCTGAGATGCGAGAGCAATTGGCGGTTCCGACCCATGTGGCCGTTATCATGGATGGTAACGGCCGGTGGGCGAAATCCCGTGGCTTGCCCCGCGTTGCCGGTCACAAGGCCGGTGCTGATTCTGTGCGTAAAGTGGTGGAAGAGGCGAGCCGTCTGGGCATCCGATATCTGACCCTTTACAGTTTTTCTTCCGAAAACTGGAAGCGTCCGGAAACGGAAGTAAATGACTTGATGGGATTGCTACGGCGCTATCTCAAGTCAGAAATCGCGGAATTGCATTCCAAAAACATCCGCTTTCGTGTGATCGGCGACCGGAGCCGTCTTTCAAAGGATATTGTCCGGCTGATTGATGATGCAGAGGCGTTGACCGACAGCAATGGTGGGCTTTGTCTGGTGCTCGCGCTCAGCTATGGCAGCCGTGCGGAGATCACTGGCGCGGTTCGCTCTATCTCAAAGATGGTGGCTGCCGGAGAACTTTCCGCCGATGATATTACGGA
Organism: Aestuariispira insulae; assembly: GCF_003385955.1. Lineage (GTDB taxonomy): Bacteria > Pseudomonadota > Alphaproteobacteria > UBA8366 > Aestuariispiraceae > Aestuariispira > Aestuariispira insulae. Next base: position 80,437 of record NZ_QRDW01000001.1, on the reverse strand, counting down.
AGAGACCGTTTCTGCGGCGCTCTACACCTCCGACATTCCTGATCCGGACCTTCTTATCAGAACCAGCGGTGAGTATCGCGTGAGCAATTTCCTCATGTGGCAGCTCGCTTATACCGAGTTTTATTTCACGGACAAATTCTGGCCGGCCTTCGACGGGAGCGATCTTGTTGAGGCGGTCAAGGATTTCAACAAGCGTGATCGTCGTTATGGAGCCGTCGCTCATTCCTGCTAAATCCAAATTGAACGGATTGGCGCTGCGCAGCATGTCCGCAGCGGTGATTCTGGTGATCGCTGTTGTGCCTCTTTATCTCGGGGCGCAATATTTTAACCTGTTTTTGGCGGCAATCGCGCTGTTATCGGGCATGGAATGGGCCCGGATATCCGGTGATGACAAGAAATGGGGCGGGGCGCTTCTGGCATTTACGGTGCTCGGGGCTTTTTCCCTGTCACAGTTCCACGGTGAATATCTGGCATTGGCCTTTCTTGTTCTGGCTGCCTGCTTTTGTGCAGCGACTATGGTGGCACGCAAGAAATCCGCTGGCGGCCTTCTGGTGCTGATCGGGGCGGGTTATCTGTCGTTGGGCCTCTATTCTGCCGCCACTATTCGCCACCATCCAGCCGGCATGTCCTATTTCTTTCTTTTGGTCGCGATGGTGATTGCCACTGATACGGGGGCATATTTCTCTGGAAAGAATATCGGCGGGCCGAAACTCGCGCCAACCATCAGCCCGAACAAAACATGGGCTGGGCTGGTTGGCGGCATGGCTGCATCCGGAGCGATTGGAGCCTTGTTCGGTTATGTGTATGACGCAGGAATTCTGCTATATTGCGGGCTTGGATTAACTGTTGCTGTTATTGCCCAGTTGGGCGATTTGCTGGAATCCTGGATGAAGCGCCGTGTTGGATTGAAGGATTCAAGTAATCTTATTCCGGGCCATGGCGGTGTTCTGGATAGAATAGACGGCTTTTTGGCCGCGACCCCGGCTTTCATGCTGTATTTGCTCTTCATTCGTGATGGCGGTCTTTCATGATGGAAAAACGTACTCTGACAGTCTTGGGCGCTACAGGGTCTGTTGGCATGAATACGCTTGATCTTGTTCGTGCCAACAGAGCGCTGTACGACGTCGTTGCGCTCACTGCTAACGAGAATGTTGACGCTCTGGCTGCCCTTGCGCATGAGTTTGCGCCAGAAGTTATTGCCATCGGTAACCCCGATAAACGCAAGGCGTTGGCGGATGCTGTAAAGGATCTGAAGGTTGAGATCCTGTGTGGCCCCGAGGGAATTGTTGAGGCCGCTGCGCGGCCTGTCGACTGGACCATGGCGGCGATAGTTGGTGCGGCAGGTTTGGAGCCAACATTGGCGGCCATCCGTCAGGGGAAAACCGTCGCTTTTGCGAATAAGGAATGTCTGGTTTGTGCCGGGCGCCTGATGCTGGAAGAAGTTCGACGCGCCAACACAACGTTACTGCCGGTCGATTCAGAACATAACGCTATCTTTCAGGTGTTTGAAAAAGATCAGAAAAATTCAATACGCCGGTTGATTCTGACGGGGTCCGGCGGTCCTTTCCGGACTTGGTCTGTGGAAGAAATGGCCAGGATCACGCTTGAACAAGCCTTGAAACATCCCAATTGGACAATGGGCGCTAAGATCACCATTGATTCAGCCACCATGATGAATAAAGGCCTGGAATTTATTGAGGCGTGCTTCCTGTTTGATGTGCCGGCAAGCCAGGTGGATATTCTGGTTCATCCGCAATCAGTGATCCATTCCATGGTGGAATATCAGGACGGATCGGTTTTGGCCCAGTTGGGCAGTCCGGATATGAGGACGCCGATTGCCTATTGCCTTGGTTGGCCTAAGCGTATCGAAGCGCCGGTGGAGCGTCTGGATTTTGCCGCATTGGCCCGTTTGGATTTTGAGGCGCCCGATGAGGAACGTTTTCCAGCCCTGCGTCTGGCCCGTGAGTCTTTTGCTGCCGGGGATCGCGCGATGATCACCTTGAATGCGGTCAATGAAATGGCGGTCGCGGCCTTCCTCGATGGCCGGATCGGTTATCTGGATATTGCCTATCTGGTTGAAAAGGGGCTGGAAAATTGCGGGCAGGGCGATATCTCATCCATAGGGGATGTGGTTGCTCTGGATCAAGCGGCGCGTTTGTCCGCCGCGGAACTGATCAGGGCCCGCGCGGCCTGATTTGCTAAAGGGAATTTAGTGATGGACGGTTTTTTTGCCACGATCGGATGGGGCAATTTCATCATAGTTCTGGGTGTGCTCATCTTCGTTCATGAAATGGGGCATTATCTGGTTGCGCGCTGGTGCGGCGTACGTGTTGAAGTCTTCTCGATTGGATTTGGCCGCGAAATTTTCGGTTGGACCGATCGCAGCGGCACCCGATGGAAGGTTTCCCTGCTGCCGCTTGGCGGTTACGTCAAGATGTTTGGTGAAGGCAATGCGTCCGTTGAAGAAGAACAGCGGGAGAATAAGAGCCTGACCGAGCAGGAACGGTCGGTTTCCTTTGCCCATAAGAATGTCTATCAGCGATCTGCCGTCGTTGCTGCGGGGCCTATTGCCAATTTCCTTTTTGCGTTTTTAGTCTATGCCGCCGCTGCCTATTCGCTTGGCTTCCAGAAAGCTGAAAGCCTGGAAACCCACGGCATTGGTGAGGTCGTTGCCAATTCGGCGGCCGAAAAGGCCGGAATGCAAAAGGGAGACCGGATTGTTGCCATCGATGGTAAGCCTCTGCAGGATTTTTCAGGTCTGGTGGAGGCTGTGCGAGGCAGCGAAGGGCGCGCTTTAAGTTTTCTTATTAATCGCGATGGCGTGGAATTGACGCTTTTTGCGGCTCCGGAGATCAAAAGCCGGATCAACGTGGAGACAGGTAAAGAAGAACCGCTTTATACCTTGGGCGTGAACCGGCCAATCAGCCAGGTGGATGTTGGCCTTGGGGAAGCAATAGTCCATGGCGTGACGAGGACCTATGAAATATCGGTTCATATACTGGTGTCTGTGGGACAGTTGATTTCCGGCCAGGGAAATCTGGACGAAATTGGCGGCCCGGTGAAAATCGCCGAAGTTTCGAGCGATGTGGGTAAGATGGGGGCTTTGAGTGTCCTTGCGTTGATGGCCGCATTGTCGGTTAATCTGGGATTGCTCAATCTGTTTCCAATACCGATGCTGGATGGCGGGCATTTATTGTTCTATTTCTTTGAAATGGTGCTTGGAAAACCGGTAAATGCCAAAATCCAGGAGATTGGTTTACGTGTCGGTGTCAGTTTGCTTTTGACGTTGATGATTTTCTTCACGATCAACGACCTAATAAACTTGGGCAAGCGTACATTTGGCATTGATTGATAAAAAAATCTCTTTATTACTGTCTGTCGGTGCACACGGAATTCATGATTCCGTGCGATAAGAAGTGGAACGTTTTTGGGAGCTTGGTGTTGCGTTTGGTTAAGGGACAAAAAATCCTCTCCGTTGTTACGGTAGCGGCATCTGTTTCTTTTGTCGGCATGATGGCTGCGGGGACTGCTGTTGCTCAGTCCGTCCCGCCTGTTGTGGCGCCGGAACCGGTTGAGGGCATTGGAGGGGGGGAATCCAGCCAACCTTCTAAGCCGACTCCAGGTGCGCCGGTGATTCGCGAAATTCTTGTAGAGGGAACGCAGCGGATCGAACAAAGTACCGTTCTTTCCTATATCAACATGCAGCCTGGAGATCCGTTGGTTGCATCTAATGTCAATAAGGCGTTGAAAACACTGTTCTCCACCGGTCTGTTTGCCGATGTGTCGATTGAACAGCGTGGGCTTGATCTGGTTGTGAAGGTTGTGGAAAACCCGATAATCAACCGTATCGCCTTTGAAGGAAATAAACGCCTGAAGGATGAGATTCTTGAAACTGAGGTGCAGTTGCGCCCCCGTGTGGTCTATACACGCACCCGTGTTCAGAATGATGTAAAGCGCCTGCTTGAGGTTTATCGTCGCAGCGGTCGTTTTGCCACACGGATAGAGCCGAAAATCATTCAGCTGCCGCAAAACCGGGTGGATCTTGCTTTTGAGATCGAAGAGGGGCCTGCAACAGGGGTTCATAAGATCAGTTTTATTGGAAACCGATTCTCTTCCGACAGCGCGCTCAAAGATGAAATCATCACTAAAGAAAGCCGTTGGTATCGTTTCTTTGATAATTCCGACACCTATGATCCGGATAAACTGACTTTCGACCGTGAATTGCTGCGTCGGTATTATCTTGCCTCTGGCTTTGCCGATTTCCGGGTTGATTCGGCGGTTGCGGAGCTTTCTGAAGACCGGACCGGTTTTTTCATTACCTATACCCTGCAAGAAGGCGAACGCTATTCACTTGGAAAGTTTGATGTTGTTTCCAAGATCCGAGGAGTGGAAGCAGAACCGCTTCGGGAGATTGTCGAGTTGGAAGAGGGGGATTGGTACAACGCCGATCTTATCGACGATACTGTCCTGAAACTGACCGATGCAGCTGGTGATCAAGGTTATGCCTTTGTTGAAGTCCGTCCGATCATTGATCGTGATCGGGAAAATAAAGTCATCAATGTGACCTTTGAACTGAATGACGGTCCAAAGGTATATGTTGAGCGGATTGAAATCCGCGGCAATGTTCGCACCCTTGATAAGGTGGTCCGCCGGGAATTTCTTTTGGTTGAAGGGGATGCCTTCAACTCCGCCAAACTTCGTCGGTCGAAAGAGCGTATCCGGGACCTGGGTTTCTTTAAGGCGGTTGAAGTCAACAATCTTCCTGGGTCAGCGCCGGACAGCACCATTGTTGAAGTGGATATCGAAGAGCAATCCACAGGTGAATTGTCTGTTGGCGCGGGTGTTTCTTCTTCAGCGGGCCTTTTGGGGGAAATCTCCCTTCGTGAGCGGAACTTCCTTGGTAAAGGGCAGGATTTGTATTTGGCGACGTCTATCGGTACATCGAAAACCGCTTTTGACGTTCGTTTTACCGAGCCCTATTTCCTCGACAAGCAGTTGGCGGCAACGGTTGCGGCGTTTCATAAGCAGATTGATAATCAGGATAGCACCTCGTCCGATCTGAAACAGACCGGGATGGAACTGCGGCTCGGTTACAATATCACGCCGGTCTGGCGCCAAAGCGTTCGTTACCGTCTGGAAGAGCAAGAGATTGAAGACGTTGACAGCAATGCGTCTACCTTCATTCGTGCGGCGGAAAACCGGAAGGACATTATCTCAAGCGTTGGGCAGACCATTGCCTATGATACCCGGAACAGTCGAATTGACCCGACAGACGGTTTCATTGTGTCCATGGATAATGATTATGCCGGTGTTGGTGGTGATATCTACAAGTTGGATACCATTCTGTCAGGTTCCTATTATTATTCCTTCTCCAAGGAGTGGGTTCTGAAAACCAGTGCAACCGCCGGTTATCGGGTGAATATCGACGATCCCTATATGGTTCCGGGGCTTGGCATCACTATGCGCGGTTTTGAGACCAATGGGGTTGGCCCCAGAGACAGATCCACCAGTGACTTTCTTGGCGGTAACACGACGGCAGTCGGTACGGTGGAACTGCGGTTCCCGCTGGGTCTGCCGGACGAATTTGGGATTTCAGGCTCGGTCTATACCGATGTTGGTACGGTATATGACTTTGAACAAACCGATAGCACCGTGGATGATGATGCCAGCATTCGTAACTCCATTGGTTTTGGTGTGAACTGGAAATCTCCATTTGGTCCGATCCGTGTTGATCTGGCGCAGGCTCTTCTTAAAGAAGACTATGATAAAACAGAGTTTTTCAGCTTCAATTTTGGGACAAGATTCTAACATGAAAGTTACGAAATTCTTTACCAAAGGCCTTGTTGTTGCTCTGGCGATCCTGGCTTTCGGCAATGTGGTTCAAGCACAGGACACAGATATACCGCCGGCGGTCATCGGTGTGGTGGACTTCAATTGGGTATTGAACAATTCCGATGCCTGGAAAAAGAGCCTGGCGATTCAGGCTGAAGATGCCCGTAAGCAGATTCAGGATGAAGCGCGGGCAAAAGAACAGGAGCTGAATGAAAAAGGCAAGGCTCTGGCTGGTCAGCAGGCCATTTTGGACAGTGAGGTTTTTGCACAAAAGGAAGCGGAGTTCAAAAAGGAAGCTGGAGAGGCGCAACAGTATTTCAATCTTCGTAAGGCCAAGCTGGACAGTGCTTTCCAAAAGGCAAAAAACGAGATTGAAACTGTGATCGCACGTTCTGTAGCCGAGGTTGCGCAAGAAAATAAACTGAACATGATTCTGAAGATCGGGAATCAGGGAACTGTTTTTCTATATGAACCGCAGATGAATGTTTCCGAAGCGGTTTTGCAAAAAACCAACGCGGCCCTGGATTCCGTTATCCTGACCGTCGAATGAAATTCCAGTAAGCAGAAATCGGCAGATGCCTGATACGCGTTTTTTTCAAAAATCCCCAGCCCTCAATTTGCGTGATCTGTTAGGAGCGATAGGGGTTCCGACTACAGAGAACCTGCCTGACAAAATGATCTCAGATGTAGCAGGGCTTGACGATGCCGGGGCTGATCAGATCAGTTTTCTCGACAATAAACGCTATCTCCCTGCGTTGGCGAACACCCAGGCTGGCGCGGTTGTTCTTGAACAGCAATATGTGGAACGGCTTCCGGAACATGTGATACCGATCGTATCGGAGACCCCATACCGGACATTTGCTCTTATCTCACAGTATTTTTATCCATCCGGGACGGTTGATCCCTATGTCAGCCCCGACGCCGCTATTGATCCGACGGCGACTATCGGCGCCGGATGTAGAATTGAAGCCGGTGCCGTTGTTTCGGCCAATGCAGAAATCGGGGATAACTGCTATATCGGTCCGAATGCTGTCATTGATAATGCGGTCAAGCTTGGTGCCGATAGCCATGTGGGCGCGGGCGCATATCTAGGCTTTTGTCTGGTCGGTAATAGGGCGAATATTCACCCAGGTGTTCGCATCGGTACCCGTGGATTTGGTTTTGCCATGGACCGCAAGGGGCATATTGATGTGCCGCAGTTGGGCCGGGTCGTTATTGGTGACGGTGTTGAAATCGGTGCCAATACCACAATTGACAGGGGGATGGGGCCCGACACGGAAATTGGAGATTTCACCAAGATCGATAATCTGGTGCAAATCGGGCATAATGTTAAGATTGGCAAAGCCTGCGTCATTGTTGCAATGACTGGGATTGCTGGCAGCACGGTCCTTGAAGATTACGTTGTTTGCGCTGCTCAATCGGGTATTGCCGGGCATTTGAGAATTGGAAAAGGCGCGCAGATTGCAGCGAAGGCGGGGGTTATGAAGAACCTGGCCGCCGGAGAAAAAGTCGGTGGTGTACCCGCAGTGCCATTAAACCAATGGCTGCGCGAACATGTATTCATTAATAAATTGATGCGAAAAAAAGAAAGAAAAGATGGCTGATACTGATAACGAATATCTGGAAAATATTGATGTTCTGAAGATTATGGATCGGATCCCGCATCGATATCCATTCTTGCTGGTTGATAAGATTGAAGAGATCGTGCCCTTCGAATATGCCATTGGTGTTAAAGGGGTGACAGCAAGCGAGCCGCATTTCCAGGGACATTTCCCACAAAAGCCGATTATGCCTGGTGTTTTGATCGTGGAAAGCATGGCACAGACAGCCGGTGTGATGGTTGTGTCCAGCCTTGGCAAAGAAGCGGAAGGCAAGCTGGTCTATTTCATGTCGATTGAGGAATGCAAATTCCGTAAGCCGGTTGTGCCGGGTGATTTGCTCAAGATCCATGTTTCCAAAAAACAACAGCGTGGACCGGTCTGGAAATTCACCGGTGAAGCGCGTGTGGATGGTGCTGTTGTCGCCGAGGCGACTTTTGCAGCGATGATCCGAGACGCTTGATGGCTGATATTCACCCCACAGCAATAGTCGATCCAAAAGCCGTTATCGCCGAAGGTGTTTCGATCGGCCCATTTTGTAATGTCGGGCCGGATTGCATCTTGGACACAGGGGTGACTTTGCGTTCTCATGTGACCGTGGGCGGTCATACCAAGATTGGTGAAGGGACGGTCATTTTCCCTTTTGCTTCGATTGGGCATGAGCCGCAAGACCTGAAATTCCGGGGTGAGGTTTCCAGGCTGGAAATTGGCCGGAACAACAAAATTCGTGAATATGTGACCATGAATCCCGGCACGGAAGGCGGCGGTTTACTGACCCGGGTCGGGGATAACTGCCTCTTCATGGTCGGTGCGCATGTAGCACATGATTGCATTGTCGGAGATAATGTTATCCTGGCCAATAACGCAACTCTGGCCGGGCATGTGGTTGTCGGCGATTTTGTTGTTGTCGGCGGTCTGGCGGCTGTGCATCAATTCGTCAGGATCGGCGCTCATGCCATGATTGGCGGCATGTCCGGCGTTGAAAATGACGTCATCCCGTTTGGTTCCGTCATGGGACCACGGGCCAACCTGTCAGGCTTGAATATTGTCGGCATGAAACGCCGCGGGGTATCAAAAGATGACATCCATTCTATCCGCAGTGCCTACCGCATGCTGTTTGCGGATGAAGGTGCAATGTCTGAACGGGTAGCAGATGTCGCTGAGATGTTCAAAACGGTGGAGCCCGTGATGGATATTGTTGGCTTTATGCAATCTGATTCCTCCCGTGGGCTGACCCAGCCGGATACGGGAAGGCATGGCAAGTAAGTTAGGAATATTGGCGGGCGGCGGCGATTTGCCTCGGCAGATCATCGCCCAATGTCAAAGTGAAAACAGACCTTTTTTCGTGCTTGGATTTGAAGGGCAAGCAAATCCAGCCGATTATCAGGATGTGCCGTTTCGGGCCGTCCGCTTGGGCGCCGCCGGACGCTCAATGGAAATATTGCGTTCCGAGAATATTTCCGAAATCGTCATGGCTGGCCATATTCGCCGTCCTTCCCTGGCAGCCTTACGCCCTGACAAGGTTACCATGAAATTCTTTTTGAAGACCGGTGCCAAATCCTTGGGCGATGATGGGCTTCTTACGGCCGTCATCCGATATCTGGAAGAAGAGGAAGGTTTCCGGATTGTCGGCGCCAGCAGTCTGCTACCGAATGTTACCCTGCCCTTGGGGCCTCTGGGCCGGCATGGGGTGGATGATGATGCCCATGCAGATATTGTGCGCGGGCTGGAGGTGCTTACCATCATCGGACCTGCAGATGTCGGGCAGGGGGTTGTGGTGCAGGACGGCATTGTACTCGGTGTGGAAGCGATCGAAGGCACCGATGCCTTGATTGAACGTTGTGCCGCCTTGAGCCGGAAGGGCAAGGGAGCTGTTCTGGTCAAAATGAGAAAGCCTGGCCAGGAAACCCGTGTTGATTTGCCGACCATTGGGCCAGGTACGATCCGGAATTTGTCAAAGAACGGTTTCCGGGGAATAGCCATTGATGCCGGTGGCATGATTATCCTGGATAGGGAAGAAACGCTGTCTTTGGCCGACAAGCTTGGTGTGTTCATCCAGGCGGTAGCCCCGCTGGAAACTTAGCTGCCATGAAAGACAGGCCTTACACGATTTTTATTGCGGCCGGTGAAGCCTCGGGTGATGCTTTGGGGGCGCGTTTGATGTCCGCAATGAAGGCGTTCGATGGGCGCGAAATTGAGTTTCACGGTATCGGTGGCGGTCTGATGGAAGAGCAGGGAGTTACCAGCCTGTTCCCCATGGATGAATTGTCTGTAATGGGGCTGATAGAGATTTTGCCGCGCATCCGGCATCTTCTCAAACGTATTTCTGAGACCGCTGACTATATCCGTAAACTGGAGCCGGATGCTGTAATCACAATCGATTCGCCCGGGTTCGCACACCAGTTGGCAAAGAAGCTGGGCGGAACCTCCTTTTCCAAGATTCATTATGTCGCGCCCAGTGTCTGGGCTTGGAAACCCGGTCGGGTGCATAAATTCAAAAAGCATTTTGATCATCTCCTAGCACTGCTGCCGATTGAACCCCCCTATTTTGAAGCGGTTGGCCTGCCTTGCCATTTTGTCGGTCATTCGGTCCTGGAATCAGGTGCAGATAAAGGGGACGGTGCCGGATTTAGGGCCCGGCAGGGATTGGATGAAAAAGCGCCAGTTCTTTGCTTGTTGCCAGGAAGCCGCCGTGGTGAGATTACCCGCCTGATGCCGGAATTCTCCAAGACAATTGAGGGCCTGAACAAGATCATCCCGGATCTGCAGGTTGTGTTGCCAACATTGCCAGCGCGGCTTTCGATGATTCGTGAAATGACCGCGGAATGGGAAAAACCGCCGATCATTGTGGAAGGGGCTGCTGAGAAATTTGATGCTATGGCTGCAAGCAATGTCGCGCTTGCGGCTTCAGGCACGGTGGCGCTTGAATTAACCCTGGCCCATGTGCCCACTGTGATTGCCTATCGACTGTCCCCATTAACCCATTTCATTGTCCGACGGCTAGTGAAGGTCGATTATGCGCATCTTTTGAATATCCTGATGAAACGGGAGATTGTTCCGGAGAGAATTCAGGATGATTGCCAGTCGGCACAATTGATTGCGGATCTCCGGGAACTTTTGGGGGAAAAGGGCGCGGAACAGACCAGGGCTTTGAAACCAGCTTTGGAGATGCTGAAAGCTCCGGAGGGAAATAGTCCCAGTAAATGCGCAGCATCGGTGGTATTTTCCATATTGGATAACCATATCGAAAAGATGTGAAGCTTTCCGCTAACGGAAAGAAAATAAGGACAGAGAAATGAGTGGAACTGACGGTTATCGTTTTCTTCACACCATGATACGCGTGAAGGACTTGGAAAAATCCATAGATTTTTATCAACGTCACCTGGGTATGGATGTGTTATCCCGCAAGGATTATCCGTCTGGTGAATTTACATTGGTTTTTATGGGCTATGGACCAACTGAAACCGATACGGTTATTGAATTGACCCATAACTGGGGGCAGGACGAACCCTATGACTTGGGATCCGGTTTCGGGCATTTGGCGATCGGTGTGCCGGATATCTATAAAACCTGTGAAGACCTTGAAAAGGAAGGGGTTCCTATCCCCCGAGCCCCCGGTCCCATGAAACATGGCGGTTCGGTGATCGCTTTCATCGAGGATCCCGACGGGTATAAGATTGAATTGATTGAGCGGGCTTAAAATAAGATTGGAATTAAGAAAAAGGGGCGGGAGAATTTCTCCCGCCCCTTTTTTTTACTTATGCTCTCTTACCGGTCTTCAAGCTCTACATATTCCCGCTGAGCATGACCCAGGAAAAGCTGACGCGGACGCCCGATTTTCTGGTTCGGGTCCGTGATCATCTCATTCCATTGCGCGACCCAGCCGACGGTTCTTGCCAATGCGAACAATACTGTAAACATGCTGGTCGGGAAGCCGATCGCCTTCAGGATGATGCCGGAATAGAAATCAACATTCGGGAAAAGCTTGCGTTGAACGAAATAATCGTCTTCCAACGCAATTTTCTCCAATTCCATCGCCAGGTCCAGCAACGGATCCTGAACACCCAGTTCTTCCAGAACTTCGTGACAGGACTGTTTTAGAACACCAGCGCGTGGATCGAAGTTCTTATATACCCGGTGGCCGAAGCCCATCAGACGGAACGGATCGTTCTTGTCTTTTGCCCGTGCGATAAATTCAGGGATATTTTTCTTGTCGCCGATTTGTTCCAGCATGGTCAGCACGGCTTCGTTCGCGCCACCATGTGCCGGCCCCCACAGGGACGAGATCCCGGCAGCGATGCAGGCAAACGGATTTGCGCCGGAGGAACCTGCAATACGCACGGTGGAGGTGGACGCATTCTGTTCATGATCGGCATGAAGGATAAAAATGCGATCCATGGCGCGGGCTACGGCCGGACTGATTTTATAATCTTCCGCCGGCACGCTGAACGTCATGTTCAGGAAGTTTTCGGCATAAGACAGATCATTACGCGGATAAACAAAAGGCTGACCAACGGAGTATTTGTAGGCCATTGCGGCAATGGTCGGCATTTTTGCAATCATGCGGATTGACGCGACCATCCGCTGATGTGGGTCGTTAATATCCGTGGAGTCATGATAGAAAGAAGACAAGGCACCGACGACACCGACCATGATCGCCATGGGATGGGCATCCCGGCGGAAGCCGCGGTAGAAGAACAGCATTTGTTCATGCAGCATCGTATGATTGGTGATGGTCTGCGTGAAGGTGTCTTTTTCTTCCTTATTAGGCAGTTCGCCGTGGAGCAGCAGGTAAGCTACTTCCATGAAATCGCTTTTTCCCGCCAGATCTTCGATTGAATATCCGCGATGCTGCAGTTCACCTTTGTCGCCATCAATATATGTGATGGCCGAATCGCAGGAACCGGTGCTCGTATAGCCCGGGTCATAGGTGAAATAGCCGGTTTCGGCATACAGTTTGCGAATATCAATGACCTTGGGACCGACGGTCCCCTTCAAAACCGGCAGATCGACTGATTTACCTGTGGCATGATCGACCAATGTCACATGGTTTTTGTCAGTGCCGGGGTTGTCCTGGGCCATTGTTTCACCTCCGTTGAGTAATTGGTTGCGGTGCAAGGTGCCTCCGCCGACCAGATGTTTTTATTCTTTTTTTGTGGGTAATTTCCCTTGTATTGCGGTGCAATATAAAGGGGCATGAAGCAGAAAGCAAATCATGCCCCCAACTTGGCTAAAAACCTTATGTTTCCGGTACGGCGCGGAGCCGTTTAACGGTCTCTTCGCGGCCCAAAACCACCATGACTTCGAACAGGCCTGGCGACATGTTGGAACCGGTTAGTGCAGCCCGGACCGGTTGGGCAACCTTTCCAAAGCCCAGTTCCCGCGCTTCCCCAAATGCGCGCATGGCATTTTCAAGGGATTCCTCTGTCCAATCCTCATGGTTTTCCAGGGAATCGGCCAAGGCACGGAGAAGGGCCGGTGAATCCTCTTTCAGCAGTTTAGCTGCTTTGGGGATTTCCAGAGGGAAGGTTGGCGGAGTCAGGTAAAACTCACTGCTCTCTGCCAGTTCAATCAGGGTTTTGGCCCGTTGTTTCAAACCATCCATGCCAGCCAATAGGCGCGCGCGCCCGGTTTCATCTGCCGTGCCATTCATGCGCGGAAGGATCAGGTCCACAAGGCGGGCATTCTCGGCTTCCTGCATGTAATGGAAATTGAGGCTTTCCAGCTTGGCAAAATCGAATCGTGACGGGGATCGACCGCAGGAATCGAGATCAAACCATTCGATGGCCTTTTCCTGGGGAATGATTTCCTCGTCACCATGGGACCAGCCGAGCCGCAGCAGATAGTTATTGATTGCTTCCGGCAGGTAACCCATCTCATCCCGGTAGGCCTCCACGCCAAGCGCCCCGTGGCGTTTCGACAGTTTGGCACCGTCAGATCCATGAATCAGCGGAATATGGGCAAAGGTCGGCACATCCCATCCGCAGGCGGCGTAGAGCTGAAACTGGCGGAAGGCATTTGTTAGGTGGTCATCGCCGCGGATGACGTGTGTGATGCCCATGTCATGATCATCCACCACGACGGACAGCATATAGGTTGGTGTGCCATCCGCGCGCAGGAGGATGAAATCATCCAGCTGCTCATTCTGGATGGTGACTGTGCCTTGAACCTGGTCCTCGATCGTGGTTTCACCGGTTTGTGGCATCTTGATGCGCACCACAGGATCAATCCCGTCCGGTGCTTCGGATGCATCCCGGTCACGCCAGGTGCCGTCATAGCGCATCGGGCGACCTTCTGCCTTAGCACTGTTGCGCATCTCTTCCAGTTCCTCGGGGGAGCAATAACAATGATAGGCCTTGCCTTCTTCAACAAGCTTGCGGGCAACGGCGGCATGCCGGTCGGCACCTTCAGACTGATAGACGATCTCGCCATCCGCTTCCAGGCCAAGCCAGGTCAGACCATCTTTGATCGCCTCAATGGCTTCCGGGGTGGAGCGTTTCCGGTCGGTATCCTCAATCCGGAGGCGGTATTGGCCACCGTAATGGCGGGCATAAAGCCAGTTGAAAAGCGCGGTTCTTGCGCCGCCGATATGGAGAAAGCCGGTCGGCGAGGGCGCAAAGCGGGTTACTACAGTCATGCCTGTTCCCTAATGAATTACATGGGTTGTTGAGAATGTCTGCGCGCGGTTTAGCACAAAATCTATCTGTTCGGCAAAACCAATTCAAAAGGGGCAAAGTTTGGCGTATCCTGACAACCCATGGGGAGGGGTAAATTCATTGATAGCGGTTCTAGACAGGATCCGGGGCATGTTGCCGGGGGCGTCTTCGCCCCAGATTGGCTCTGTTTTTATCCAAGGGAAACGGTTTAACAGAGATCGGCTGATCTTGTGGGTGCCCGCTGTGTTGGCAGGGGGCATCGGCCTATTTTTTTCTCAACCGATCAGAGCCGAAATACTCATGATCGGCTTATTGTGCCTGATAATGGCGAGCATGGATAGAAAGGGCGCGGGAGTAAGGATCATTCCCAAAGGTTGGGTCGCTCTCTTTTTACTCGTCCTGCTGTCGGGCTATTTGCTTGCCATGGGGCGCACCTATCAGCTCTCTGCCCCAGTTTTGACGAAACGAATCCATGCAACCATGGTGGAAGGTCGTGTTTTGTTGTTGGAGCAGCGCGTCGGCAACAATCGCCTTACATTGACAGATCTGATTGTGGATGGCCTTCCGAGCCATCAAACGCCGGTCAAAATACGCCTGACAACCAGGCAGGCGACAGATTTCCTGCCAGGCGATCGTATCAGACTTCGCGCCGGACTTTACCCGCCGCCCAATCCCTCTGTCCCGAATGTATATGATTTTCAAAGACGGGCCTGGTTTCAACAACTTGGAGGACTGGGCTATGCATTGGGAAAAGTGGAACTCCTCCCGGAAAAGGAGATTTCAACCCATTGGATGGATGCGTTCTTTGCCTTCATTGAAAGAAAGCGCCAATTATTGACGGCGGCCATTCGGGATCAGATGCATTATCCGGAAACCAAAGCCATTGCCCCGGCGCTGATAACCGGTGATCGAAGCGCGATCAGTCAGGAGTTCCGCAATACCATGCGTGACGCTGGATTGGCGCATCTGCTGGCAATCTCCGGCCTGCACATGGGCCTGCTGGTGATGCTGTTATTCTCGGGCTGCCGTACATTCATGGCACTGATGGAACCGGTTGCGCTGCAATATCCGATCAAGAAATGGGCGGCTTGCTTTGCGTTATTGGGCAGTTTTGCCTATTTGCTGGTGGCGGGCGCGCCATTACCGACACAGCGGGCATTCCTGATGACATCGGTGGTCTTGCTGGCGGTGTTGATCGATAGAAATGCGATTTCCATGCGGATGGTTGCTTTTGCGGCCACTGTCATACTTCTTCTTCAGCCGGAAGCCTTTCTTGGGGCCAGTTTCCAACTGTCTTTTGCGGCGGTGATTGCCCTGGTTGCCTTTTATGAAAGTGAGTTTGCGCAAGGCTTTCTGTTGCAGTGGCGCAAAAATTGGCCACGGCGGATCTTCGGCTATTTCCTGGTACTGTCGATGACAACTCTTATTGCTACAATTGCGACCACGCCGTTTGCCCAGTTTCATTTTGGTACTGTCGCTGTCTATGGATTGTTGGGGAACCTAGTTGGCGTGCCCTTGATGGGCATGATGATCATGCCGGGAGCGGTGTTGGCTTTGCTGTTGATGCCTATTGGCGGCGAAGCCTTGGGGTTCTGGCTCATGGAAACGGGAATCTTCTGGACCTATTCATTCGCCAGTTGGATTTCGGCATTACCAGGTGCGCAGTTTTTCTCTCCACCGATGGACATTATCTCAGTTGTTCTAATTAGTCTGGGTGGTCTATGGATCTGTCTGTGGCGAGGGCCTTTCCGTTGGCGGGGCATTGTCTTGCTAGCGCTAGGTCTTCTGAGCATCCCCCTGGTAAGGCCACCGGATATTTTGCTATCCAGCAATGGCCGGTTGCTCGGGATAAATGGAAAAGAGGGCATTCTCTACCTCAATAACCTGCGGCGCGAAAAATTCGTGGCAGAGCAATGGGGGCGTCTGTTGGGCGTCAGTGATTACAGATTGTTTCGCCAGACATCATCCAAATCCGGAGTGGCATGCGACAGGCTTGGCTGTTTGATGAATTCGGATGAAACTGGGCCAATTGCCTTGGTTTTGAAACCGGCGGCTCTGGCCGAGGATTGTGAGCCATCAGAGCTTTTGATAGCACCTTTCCATTTTCTCGAAAGCAGGGACTGTAAAGGGCCGAAAACACTGATCGATCGCGGGACGTTAAAAGACCATGGCGGCCATGCAATCTATCTCAATGGACGCTATCCCTGGCAGCAGGGGGTCAAGATCATCACAACCTCTCAGGCCAGAGGAAATTACCCCTGGTCCGATAAGGGGGACGTGAATGATTGAAATCAGTATTTCCGCAGCAAGCCAACCAGATGACCTTGTACATTCACCTGGTCAGCGGAATAAACCTGAGTTTGGTATTTTTCGTTGGCCGGTTCCAGTGCGATGGATTTGCCATTGCGACGGAATTTTTTCAGCGTGACTTCTTCGCCATTGACTAATGCAACTACAATATCGCCATTATGCGCGGTTTCTGCTTTCTTCACGATGATCGTATCGCCATCCAAAATACCGGCTTCGACCATGGAATCGCCATCGACCTCAAGTGCATAATGATCGCCGCGTCCAAGTAGCGAGGCAGGCACATCAACCTGGTTGGAATGATCCCGCAGGGCCTCAATCGGGGTGCCTGCGGCAATCCTGCCATAGAGCGGCAATTGGATATGGCTGCCGGGAGTGTGAAGCGGGATCGGCATGCCGGCAAGATCATCCTTCATCAGGGTTTCAACCTTGCGGTTCCGCACCGGCAGTTCTTCCGGCGTGGTGTTTTTCGGCAGTTTTAAAACCTCCAGCGCGCGGGCGCGATGGGGCAGGCGTCGTATGAAACCCCGTTCTTCCAGGCTGGTGATCAGGCGGTGAATGCCGGATTTGGATTTCAGGTCCAATGCTTCCTTCATTTCATCGAAGGAGGGAGAAACCCCTGATTTTTGCAGTCGATCGTGAACAAACATCAACAAATCATACTGCTTCCGGGTCAGCATTCTTTTTCTCCCACTTGTGTTTCAATGTTATCTTCAAAATAAACAGAACAAAAAGACAACTTGATATGTTCTATTTGTGTTCGATTTATTTGTCAATCACTATCAGGCTAAATAATGACCAAAAGGGGAACATTTTTACAAGCTTAGATCGCTGGAAGGGAAGAAGACGATCTCAACTTCTTCCCCCGCTCTGCTGGCAGGTGCGTTTGCCGGCCTGACCAGCAGGCAATCCGCATTGGATAGTTTGGACAGCATGGAACTGTCTTGTTTCTTATAAGGAGTTACCAGCAGATCGCCATTGCTGCCCTTTTGAAGGGTGGCCCGCAACATTTCTTCCCGGTGGTCATTTTCTGGAATATCGACGGAAAGTTTGGCACGTCCGCGACGTTCGAAAGCATCGGGGGATTTCCCGGCGAGCACGGCCAGGGCCGGTGCCAGGAAGACCAGGCTGCAAACCATTGAAGAAACAGGATTGCCTGGCAACCCCAGCATAGGGGTTCCAGCCAATTGGCCAAAAATGAGCGGTTTTCCCGGTCGCATGGCGATTTTCCAGAAATCGACCTTTAAACCTTCGTCTCCCAGGACGAACTGAATCAGATCATGATCGCCAACCGAAGCGCCACCCGTGGTCACAAGGAAGTCGGCGGATGCGGCAGCAGTCGCCATTTGCCGAAGGCTTTCCGGCGTGTCGCGTGCAATCCCCAATATCTGTGCTCGGCATCCAAGGGCTTCAACAGTCGCGGCAAGGCCGAGGCTATTGGAACTGATGATCTGACTGGGGCCAAGTGGTTCGCCCGGCATGACCACTTCATCGCCAGTTGCCAGAATGGCCACGGTTGGACGTTGGCGCACCATGAGCCAAGGCACATTCATCGCGGCCAGAAGGGCAATGTCGCGCGCATTGAGGGTCTTACCCGCCCGGAGCAAAGTCTCGCCTTCACTGAAATCAAGGCCGGCCGGGCGGATGAATTTTCCTTCATGCGGGGCCAGTTTGATGCGAACAGACTTTTTATCGGGACGCTCGGTATCTTCCTGCATCACAACCGCATCGGCCCCTTCGGGAACCGGCCCGCCCGTGAAGATCCGAACGGCTTCACCAGGATTAACCACGCCGTTAAAGCC
The DNA here is from genome assembly GCF_003385955.1 of Aestuariispira insulae. Taxonomy (GTDB): domain Bacteria; phylum Pseudomonadota; class Alphaproteobacteria; order UBA8366; family Aestuariispiraceae; genus Aestuariispira; species Aestuariispira insulae. Next base: position 62,242 of record NZ_QRDW01000001.1, on the reverse strand, counting down.
ACCGCCGGCGGGAGCTTCGCCAATCACTGTCAGATCGGCCGGTACGGTTGCCGTGTCCGCGGCACGCACTGCATAACCATCCATAGCGGAAACTGCTACGGGGGGCTGAGTGCATCGGGCGGAGACATCCTCTGCCAGAACGCGGCCCAGGGCAGAGCTTAAAAAGATTTGCTCTGGCGGCAGGGCAGACAGAGAAGAAAGAATGCGCTGGCGGGCTTCCTGGACGGAGATCATCTAGAAACGGGATCCTTAAGCTTGGTAAGTACCGGATTTTCCACCAGTTTTATAAATCAGGCGGATATCCTGGATCTGCATGGATTTATCTGCTGCCTTAACCATATCGTAAACGGTCAGGGCAGCTGTGGAAACCGCGGTCAACGCTTCCATCTCGACACCGGTCCGGCCTTTCAGCTTGCAGGTGGCTTCAATGTCGACCGCGCTTCGTTCTTCATCCAAAGACAAACTGACCTTGACAGAGGTCAGGGATAGCGGATGGCAGAGCGGGATGAGGTCGGGCGTCCGTTTGGCGCCCATGATCCCGGCCAACTGTGCGATGCTCAGTACATCGCCTTTTTTAACGCCGCCCTGTTTGATCAAGGCAAGGGTGTCCGGCGCCATAATCACAGATCCCCGTGCGGTTGCGATGCGTTCGGTGACATCTTTTTCGGAAACATCGACCATGACGGCATCGCCATCCTCATTGATATGGGTGAGTTTGCTCATCAGCGATCCCTCAGGCTGCATCAAGGCCAAGAAGGGCCTTGGTTGCTGCTGTCACGTCGGTCTGGCGCATCAAGGATTCGCCGACCAGGAAGGTCGTGGCACCGACTTTGGACATCCGGACCAGATCCTCATGGCTGTAAAGCCCGCTTTCCGCCACAAGCAGTTTATCATCGGGGATCTGTGCCGCGAGTTCCTCAGTGGTGGCGAGATCAATTTCAAGGGTTTTGAGATTGCGGTTATTGACCCCAATCATGGGTGAGCGCAATTCCAGGGCACGATCAAGTTCTTCCTGATTATGAACTTCGATTAGGACATCCATGCCCAGTTCAAAGGCAAGCGATTCCAGTTCATCGGCGTCATCATCGTCAAGGGCCGCCATGATCAGCAGGATGCAATCCGCGCCAATGGCTCGGGCTTCGTAGACCTGATAAGGATCCAGCATGAAATCCTTGCGCAGGACCGGTAGGTCAACAACCATCCGCGCAGCGATCAGATAATCATTGCTGCCCTGGAAATAAGGTGTGTCGGTTAGAATTGACAGGCAGGCCGCGCCACCGGCGCGATAGGCCCGGGCCAGGGCGGCCGGGGCAAAATCCTCACGAATCAGCCCTTTGGAAGGTGATGCTTTTTTGATTTCTGCGATCAGGCCGAACTGGCCGTCTTCAGCGCGACCGCGCAATGTGTCATAAAAGCTACGTGTGCGCGGGCCCTTTCGGGCTTTTTCGATCATTTCATCTGGCGAGATTTCCGCCTTGCAGGCCTCAATATGGGCGCGCTTGTCATTACAGATTTTCTCCAGCACGTCACTCATCTTTAAATCCTGCAATAGAAACTAATTTATCAAGGGTGGATTTTGCGTTGCCCTGGTCAATGGCATCACGGGCCAATGACACACCTTCCTTCAGGTCTGCCGCGCGCCCGGCCACGATCAGGGCTGCCGCCGCGTTGAAAAGGACCACATCGCGATAGGGGCCTTCCTTACCATTCAGGAGATCTCGGATGGCCTGGGCATTTTCTTCCGGAGTACCACCACGCAGATCTTCCAGGGTTACTACGGGCAAACCGACTTCTTCAGGCGAAACCTCGAACGAGTGCAGCGCACCGTCTTTCAGCTCCACAACCTTGGAAACGCCTGTGGTGCTAAGTTCGTCCAGGCCGTCTGCCCCATGAACAACCCAGGCCCGTTCTGCGCCGAGTTCGGAAAGTGTCTGCGCCATCATTTCAAGGCTGTCAGGACGGTAGGTGCCAATCATGTAATGTTTAACCAAAGCGGGATTGGATAGTGGGCCAAGCATATTGAAAATGGTCGGTACGCCCAGTTCGACCCGGGTCGGGCCGACATTGCGCATGGCACCGTGATGGCGTTGGGCCATGAGAAAGCCGATATTGGCCTCCTGAAGGGCACGTTTAACATTTTCCATGTCAGTCTCGAGGTCCAACCCCAAAGCAGACAATGCATCGGCGGTGCCGGATTTGGAAGAGGCCGCCCGGTTGCCATGTTTGGCGACCGGCACACCGCAGCCGGCAACCACCAATGCGGTCGCGGTCGAGATGTTATAGGTATGGGCCATATCACCGCCGGTGCCGACAATGTCCATTGCACCATGAGGTGCCTCTATGATCAGGGCCTTTTCCCGCATGATTTTGACGGCGCCGATGATCTCCTCAACGGTCTCACCCCGTACTTTCAGCGCCATGAGGAAAGCCCCCATCTGTGACGGTGTGGCATCGCCCGACATGATGATGTCAAAGGCCCGGGTTGCTTCTTCCAGAGAAAGGGGCTGCCCGGCACCTACTTTGGCCAGAAGGGGTTTTAGATTCCGTTCATCGGTCATTGAATATTCTCTTGGCGCGCGAGGGTTAGGAAATTCTCAATCATGCGATACCCGCCCTGCGAAGCGATGCTTTCCGGGTGGAACTGGACCCCATGGATGGGAAGACTTGTATGCTGCAGCCCCATGATTGAACCATCATCGGTCTCGGCGGTTATTTCCAGGCAATTGGGAAGGCTATCTTTCTCCACCACCAGGCTATGATACCGTGTGACATCAACTCGGTCCGGCAAATCCGCGAAGATGCCTTTTGAGGCATGGCTGATCGGGGAAACCTTACCATGCATGGGCTTTTCCCGGATGATCTTTCCGCCAAAGGACTGGCCTATCGTCTGATGGCCCAGGCAAACCCCAAACAGTGGCAGTTTTGCCTCCGCCGCAGCCGTAACCATTTCCAGACAGATGCCCGCCCGGTCCGGATCACAAGGGCCGGGAGACAAAACAACGCCCTCCGGTTTCAATGCCAGGATTTCAGCCACCGTAATCTTGTCATTTCGGTGAACCTGGGTGTCGGCCCCCAATTCACCGAGATAATGCACAAGATTGTAAGTGAATGAATCGTAATTATCGATCAATACAAACATGAAAAATAAACTCTTTGGTCCCTGTCAGCGTTTTATAGCAGCTGCGAGGCGACAGACAAACCGGAGTTGGGCCGAATCACGATATTTTATTATGAAAACCGTAAGGATAGGTCGTGATTTTGCTGCTTGCTCCGGTTATGATCAGGGAAACGCCAATCTGATAAAGTTATAGCTGGATTCAAAAGCTGAGGCGTCTCATCCAAATGAACAAAAAGAAATTTTAAGGCACGCACATGACGGATGGCCCGCATAAAACTGTTTTTCCATTGGTCGCTGGTGTCCTTATGATCGGCGCGGTTGTGGGTGTCGGATTGGGGCTGTTGATTGATGATGCGCCCGAACCAGTGGCTGAAAAACACTCGAATATTCCCAAGGAACCAACACCAGAGCCGGTGATATCGCTTTCTGTGCGTGTTGATCGTTCCGAGCGGGCACTAAGTGCCTTGCAATATGAAGATGTTGCCAATGTTCCCCCGGTGGTCGATGAGACCATCATTCCGGGCGATGCGGAAGAGGATGTGGTTGAAGCCGATCCAAGCGACCCGTTGCTTGCATTGGTAAAACCGGATGAGGGTGTGATCACCCCCAATGTTACTCATGCTTCGCCGGAACAGGAGACTGTTGCTTCTGTCCCGGCGGATATAACGCCGGCGGCACCAGCAGAAAGTTACGCAAAACCGGTGCCGATCTGGGAAAAAAGAGCCCTTCCGGTATCCGGCCTTTTGGGGGAACGGCGGCCGCTTCTGGCGGTTGTGATTGATGATGTCGGGATCGACCAGCGCCGGACCGCCCAGGCTATCGAATTGCCTGGGCCGATGACGTTTTCCTTCATTCCGTATGGCAGAAATCTCTCGCAATTTGTTGATACTGCAAGTAAAAATGGCCATGAAATTATGCTGCATATGCCTATGGAGCCGGAAAACGAAAATGTTGATCCCGGTCCAAACGCGCTGCTGACAAGTTTGGATGAGGCCGAGATCGCCAAGCGTTTGAACTGGGGATTGTCTCAGTTTAATGGGTATATCGGCCTGAATAATCATATGGGCAGTAAATTTACGGCCTGGGTACCGGGGATGCGGATTGTTCTTGAGGAATTGCGCAACCGTGATCTCATGTTCATGGATTCAATCACCTCGCCACAATCCGTCGGCTATAAACTGGCGCGTGAGATGGGGGTGGCTGTCACAATACGAGATGTATTCCTCGACCATGACCAGGATGAAAAAGCCATTCGCGCTCAATTGGGCCGCATGGAGAAAATAGCCCGTGAAAACGGTCATGCCATTGCCATTGGCCATCCCCACGATTCGACCCTGGCAGTCCTTGGCGACTGGGTTGAAGGGGTGGAGGAACGCGGTTATCGCCTGGTCCCGGTATCTGCTATTTTGCTCAAAAAGCGTGCCGTTCAGGTATCCCGTCAGGAAAGTCAGGGATAGGCCGAAATTTCAACCCAGCTGAAATGCTTGGTTCAATTGCCGTTATGGCTGGCGAAACGCACGGCTTCCTGCGCCGCGCGAACCAGCGCGCGTGCCTTGTTGCAACATTCCTGATGCTCTGATTCCGGATCACTGTCCGCGACAACGCCGGCCCCAGCCTGGACATACATCTTTCCGTCTTTAACAACCGCCGTCCGCAGCGCGATACAGGTATCCATAGCGCCATCAGCACCGAAATACCCGATACAGCCGGCATAAATGCCGCGTTTTTCCGGTTCCAATTCGTCAATGATTTCCATAGCGCGAACCTTGGGGGCGCCGGAAACTGTGCCGGCAGGAAAACCCGCCATCAGCGCATTCAGGCAATCGATGCCGTCGGCCACTTCGCCTTCCACATTGGAGACGATATGCATGACATGGCTGTAGCGCTCAACGATGAACTGGTCTGTAACATTAACGGTGCCGATCTTGGCGACACGCCCGACATCATTGCGCCCCAGATCGAGCAGCATCAGATGTTCTGCACATTCCTTAGGGTCGGCCAGAAGGGATTCTTCATGGGCGATATCTTCAGCAGTCGTGGCACCGCGCGGCCGGGTTCCCGCGATCGGCCTGATCGTGACCGTTCCGTCGCGCAGCCGGACCAGGATTTCCGGACTGGAACCGACGACGGAAAAATCGCCGAAATTCAGATAAAACAGGAAGGGGGAGGGATTGGTGCGCCGCAGAGCCCGATAAAGTGAAAAATGCGGCAGTTTAAACGGAATTTCAAAGCGCTGGCTAAGCACCACCTGAAAAATATCACCGGCCAGGATATAGTCCTTCGCTTTTTCCACCATGGACCGGTAGGCGGCTGGTTCCATGTTGGAAACAGGTTCCGGCATTTCGGTCTCACCGGGCAAGAAGGCTTCGCCATGGGGCAGGGCGCGGGCAAAATCCGTGCGTACGGCATCCATGCGTTCATGGGCGCGCTCATAGGCCTGCGCAGCGCTGAGGCCATCTTCCGGGCGCACAGGGGTAACGATTGTCATGATATCTTCGATATTATCGAAGATCGCAATGACGGTCGGACGCATGAAAATGCCATCTGGTGTTTCGATGGCGACAGGATTGACATTCGGGAGGTCTTCAACAAGACGCACAGTATCGTAGGACATATAGCCGACGAGGCCGGCGGACATTGGTGGCAGGTTTTCCGGCAATTCGATCCTGGATTCATCCAACAGCAAACGCAGGCTTTCCAGGGGCTCGCCGTCGCAGGGGGCAAATGCATCCGGATTTTGCTCGGGTGTGCGATTTATCTCAGCCTGATTGCCCTGGTACCGCCATATCAAGTCCGGATGCATTCCGATAAAGGAATAGCGGCCTCGAATAGCGCCGCCTTCCACGGACTCCAGCAGGAAACTGTTTGCACGGCCTTCCGCCAGCTTCATGAAAGCAGAAACCGGCGTTTCAAGATCTGCGACCAGGCTGGTCCATATCACTTGGGATTCCCCGGACTCATATGTTGCCTGGAAAATGTCGAAATCCGGGAAGGAATCCATGCGCTTCGTCTCCGAGACGGGCCCAAGGGCCCGCCGCTATTTATTGCTGTTGTTGCGCCAGCAGTTGGCTGACCAGGGGTTCGTTTACGTTGATGCCATGTTTGCTGCGCAGAGCAGACAGATATTGCTCAAGCAAATCGTTGCGGATGCTGTTGCCGATATTGGCCTGCAGGCTCTCAATCTCTTCCTGGTGCTGGTCCAGCTCTGGCTGATGTATTTCTGCGACAGTTGCAATGGTTACCGTTTTGTCATCGACATTTGAAGTTGCTTGGCCTTTTGCAAGTGTAAATAAATCGGAAATCATCGGTGCAAGCAGCGGAACCGAATTACCGGAACGGTCCGTTTTCTTGGCGGCGATAAACTGCACACCACGGGCTGAGGCGATTTCTTCAATCTTCGCGCCGGTATTGAGGTCCTGTACGAGCTTTTCAGCCGTTGCGACGGCTGCGTCCCGATATTGTGCGTCTGTCCACAGGGCGTGAACTTCTTCACTCACCTCATCAAAGGTTTTGATGCGGGATTCTTCGATGCTGTCCACGCGCAGGATATAAAACCCTTCATTCCCATTGGACTGCATGAGGCTGTCGAGACCCTGTTCTGTCGTGAAGGCGAATTCCAGGAATTCGGAGCGGGCAGGTAGATCTTTTACTTCGGTGCCAGCGGCATCTTCGCCCCTGCGGTTCAATTTTTCAATTGTGCGAATGGGAAGATTCAAGGCACCGGCAGCTTCTTCAAAAGTGGCACCAGAACCGACCCGGTCGTCGAAGTCCTGGGACAGGTCGTAAGCGAGTTGACCGGCTTCTTCAATTGCCAGGGACCGCTTAAGCCCGTCCGCCACGTCCGCCAGCGGGGTCACGGATTCTTCAGACACTTCAGCGGCTTTCACGATGTACCAGCCAAAAAGCCCTTCCTTCGGTTCGGAGAAGCTGTTCTTTTCCAGGGAAAAGGCGGTTTCTGCCAGGCCTTCATCCGGGATGTCGCTCAAGCTGACAGATCCCAGAAGCAGGTCGCCTTCACCCAGGCCGGCAAATTCCTTGCCCACTTCGATGAAATCTCCGCCCTGTTGCAGGGCGGCATAGGCCTTGTCTGCGGTTGCTTTATCCGCAAGCGGCATCTGATAAATCTTGCGGGTTTCTTTCTTCGTGTACTGATCCAGGCGCTGGTCATAGGCCTCTTTTACCTGCTCTTCGGAAATTTCAATGCCAGAAGCGAGTTTGCTGGGCGTGATCTCGACGAAGGTAATGGACCGGTATTCCGGAGCGCGAAAGGCTTCCTTGCGCTCTTCATAAAAGGACTCGAGCATTTCCGGGGTCGCGGGTTCCAGGGCAATCGTGCGGTCGATCGGGAAACTAAGATAGTTAATGTCCCGGGTTTCGCGCAGGTATTTATATAGCGTGGAAGAGATCGTCTTGGGTGCTTTTGCGCTGCTGTCTACGGCGCCGATCAAGGAGGAAATCGCAAGTTCGCGTTTGCGGTTGTAGGTATAATAGTTCTCGTTCATGCCGGCCCGGTCCAGAATGGCCCGGAACACATCAATATCGAATTTACCGTCGGATCCGGCAAACTGTTCATTTTCATGTGTGTCGCGGATGTAAATTTCATCAGAGCTCGAGATTGACAGAGCTTTGGTTTCTGCTTCGAAAAGGGCCTGGTTTTGCAACTGACCCAATACCTGACCTGCGATTAATTCTTGGGGAAGGCGGCTGGTGTCGATACCCTGTTGGCGCAAAGCGGCTACGCGGGCACGGTAGGCTTGTACGAATTCGGTGGGGCTGACTTCCTGGTCACCCGCTTGAACGACAGCTTGGCCGGTTGACGAAAAATCAAACTGAATCCCCCAGATGGCAAAGCTGCCGACCAGCAGGAGCAGGATGATCTTGGCGGCCCAGGACCCGACGGAACTACGCAATGTTTGCAGCATGAAACACTCGATTCTTAAATCAATTTTACATTCTAAAACCGGAAGAAACTCCCGAAAGGCGCGGCATGATAGAAGGGGTGCACCGGGCAGGCAATAGCGAATTGGCATGAAACCCAGTGGGCCGTTAAGGAGGGGCTACCCGATTTCCCGAAAGGATACTACCCGGCTGTGTGGTTGGCTGTTGCAAGGTGACATGCTATTGAGCATTCAGCATTGATAAACCTACCTACGGCATTAATGTGCCGCTGCGGAACTATAAGGGAATATGGAACATGACAGAGCCGCGTCGTCCGGTGATTGCAGGGAACTGGAAAATGAACTGTCTGCTGGATGCGGGGCTGGATCTGGCTCAGGCGGTTGAGGACGGCGCTGGTGGTCGTGATTGCGAAATTGTCATCTGCCCGCCCCATGTTTTGCTGCATCCCGTGAATGTCGCATTGGAAGATAATCTGCTGGGTCTTGGTGCTCAGGACTGCCATGTGGCTGAGAAAGGCGCCCATACAGGTGATGTCTCGGCTGCGATGCTGGCGGATGCGGGATGTGGTTATGTCATTGTGGGGCATTCCGAGCGTAGGGTCGATCATGGCGAGAGCGACGATTTAGTGCGTGCCAAGGCCGAATCGGTTTTTGCGCAAGAGCTGGTTGCTATCATCTGCATCGGGGAAACCGAAGCCGAGCGTGACGATGGCCGTACAGAAGCCGTGCTGGCCAAGCAGCTTGATGGCAGTGTTCCTGCGGGCTCGAACGCGGCGAATACCATTATCGCCTATGAGCCGGTATGGGCGATTGGCACCGGCAAGACCCCCACAGCGGATGAGGCTCAAAACGTGCATTCCTTCATTCGCCGGTATCTGGCGGAGAAATTGGGGGATGACATCGCGTCTGGCATGCGGATCCTCTATGGCGGTTCCATGAAGCCGTCCAATGCGGCCGAATTGCTGGCGCAGGCGGATATCGATGGCGGCTTGATCGGCGGCGCAAGCCTGAATGCCGGAGATTTCCATGGTATTGTTGAGTGTCTGCCTGGTTGAGCGGCGCGCCGGTAACCGGTTTCGGCCTTTTTCATGCCAAATGAAAACGTGTATTATATAATTCATAAAATGGCTGGCCAAAGCCGGTCGAACGGATTAAAACCGTTCGGACCGCATGGAACTGTTCTTTGCGGTCCATCAGACATTGTTGAAAAGTAAATGGGATGAGGCCGGATTATGGAAGCGGTTCTGCTGGTTGTGCTTTTGTTGATCACGTTGGCGATGATCGTTGTCATTCTCCTGCAGCGCAGTGAAGGCGGCGCGCTCGGTATGGGTGGCGGCGGCGGCGGTGGCGCTGGCGGGGGCATGTTCACTGCCCGTGGCACAGCGAACCTTCTAACACGTACGACCGCTTTTCTCGGTGCGGGTTTCATGTTGACCTGCCTGGCGCTTGCGGTCCTGGCCAGCCAGACGAGGGAACCCACCTCGATTCTGGAGCAGGCACCGGTGACGGCACCGGCCGAACCCCAGACGGATGAACCGACAGTTCCGGTATCGGAATAACGGTTATCCAGCAAAGAAGGCGGCAGAATAGCCGCCTCTTTTTATGGATATTCCCTAAGTGAGGTACGTATAGCGGCTATGACGACGCGATATATTTTTATTACGGGTGGTGTTGTTTCCTCTTTGGGCAAGGGGCTGGCCTCCGCGGCATTGGGTGCGCTTCTTCAGGCGCGTGGCTATAAGGTTCGCCTGCGCAAGTTGGATCCCTATCTGAATGTGGATCCGGGCACGATGAGCCCTTATCAGCATGGCGAGTGTTTTGTGACGGATGACGGTGCCGAGACCGATCTGGATCTTGGTCATTACGAGCGTTTTACCGGTGTGCCGGCCCGCCAGTCCGACAATGTGACCACTGGCCGGATCTATTCCGATGTGATCGCCAAGGAACGCCGTGGCGACTATTTGGGCGGAACGGTTCAGGTTATTCCCCATGTGACCGATGCGATTAAGGCCTTTGTTTTGTCCGATGTTACGGATGAAGATTTTGTTCTTTGTGAAATCGGTGGCACCGTGGGCGATATTGAAAGCACGCCCTTCCTGGAAGCCATCCGTCAGATTCGCAACGAGTTGGGCCGTGACCGCACAGCCTATTTGCATTGTACGTTGATGCCCTGGATTGCTGCGGCCGGGGAGCTGAAGACCAAACCGACCCAGCATTCCGTGAAGGAGCTTTTGTCAATCGGTATTCAGCCGGACTTCCTGTTGATCCGAGCAGATCGTGAAATTCCGCGCGGCGAGCGCCGCAAGGTCGCATTGTTCTGCAACGTCCAGGAAAGCTGTGTCATTCCGGCATTGGATGTGGATACCATCTATGACGTGCCGAATTCCTATCATAAGGAAGGCCTGGATGTTGAGGTTTTGCGCTATTTCCACCTGATGAAAGAGGGTGAGGAAGATGCGGTTGACCTTTCCCGCTGGCATGAGGTTGTGCGCCGTTTCCGCATGCCGGAAGGGGAGGTAACCATTGGCGTGGTCGGCAAATATGTAGAGTTGCTGGACGCCTATAAATCCCTACATGAAGCAATCATTCATGGCGGCATTGCCAATAATGTGCGCGTGAAGATCAAATGGCTGGAATCGGAAGCGCTTGAAAAGGGCGACCCTGCAGAAGTTCTGTCCGGCTGTCACGGTGTCCTGGTGCCGGGTGGTTTTGGTGAGCGTGGCGCTGAAGGCAAGATTGCTGCGGCCAAATTTGCCCGGGAACGGAATGTTCCCTATTTCGGGATTTGCTTTGGCATGCAGATGGCGGTCATTGAGGCAGCTCGCAATATGGCGGGTATTGAAGGTGCCGGCTCTTCCGAATTTGGTCCCTGCAAGGAGCCGCTGGTCGGTCTGCTGACTGAATGGAAGCGTGGCAACACCGTTGAGGTGCGTGGCGAGGATGATGATAAAGGCGGTACCATGCGTCTTGGGGCATATCCCTGTAAACTCATGGAAGGCAGTCGTGTCCGCGAAATTTATGGCGAGGAAGTCATTTATGACCGTCATCGTCATCGCTTTGAAGTGAATATCGCTTACAAGGAAAAGCTCGAAGAGGCTGGACTGAAATTCTCCGGCATGTCGCCTGATGGCGTATTGCCGGAAATTGTTGAGATCCCGGAACATCCTTGGTTCATCGGTGTTCAGTTCCATCCGGAACTGAAATCCCGTCCCTTCGAGCCGCATCCGCTTTTCTCAAGCTTTATTGCCGCTGCGACCACGCATTCGCGCCTGGTCTGATTTAGGTCGATCGAGAGGATTTATAGAGGAGATGACAACAGTGCATCATGTGAAAGTCGGTGACTTGACCATCGGTAATGATCTGCCCTTTACCCTGCTGGCCGGGCCTTGTGCCATGGAAAGCCGGGATCATGCCATGGACATGGCGCAGGGGATTAAGGAAATCACCGACCGGTTGGGGATCGGCCTGATCTATAAATCCTCTTTCGACAAGGCGAACCGCACGTCAATCAACAGTCCGCGCGGCATTGGCCTGGAAAAGGCGCTGGCGGTATTTGAAGAAGTGAAAAACAAGGTCGGCATTCCGGTGGTGACAGACATTCATGAGCCCGGCCAATGTGCCGAAGTGGCGACCGTTGTGGATGTCCTTCAGGTGCCGGCTTTCCTGTGTCGCCAAACGGACCTGATTGTTGCCGCTGCTGAGACCGGCAAGGCGGTCAATGTCAAGAAAGGTCAGTTCCTGGCGCCTTGGGATATGGCCAATGTGGTCAAGAAATTCGAAGAAGTTGGCAATCCGGATGTGATGCTCTGCGAGCGCGGTGCCAGCTTCGGATATAACACGTTGGTCACCGATTTTCGTGGGCTGCCGACCATGGCGCAAACCGGCAAGCCGGTTGTGTTTGATGCAACTCATTCCGTACAGCAGCCGGGCGGGCAGGGTGGTACCAGTGGCGGCCAGCGTGAATTTGTGCCGGTGCTTTCACGCGCCGCTATGGCGGTTGGCGTGGCAGCTGTCTTCATGGAGGTGCATCAACAGCCGGAGATTGCCCCATCCGATGGCCCGAACATGATCCCGCTGCATAAATTGGAAGAATTGCTTTCCGTGATGAAGGCTTTTGATGGGCTGGCAAAAGCCCATCCCGTCTCCATTGCATAACAAAACCATAAAATAACAAGAATAGACTGCGGGGCTTCCTCACGCCGACTAGGTGTGAGGCCCATCTCAAGACCCTTACCTGGAGTGTGACGAACATGACCGCAATTGTTGATGTAAAAGCCCGTGAAATTTTGGATAGCCGCGGCAACCCGACCGTTGAGGTTGATGTGTTGCTGGAAAGCGGCGCATTTGGCCGTGCCGCAGTACCGAGTGGTGCTTCCACCGGCGCGCATGAGGCACATGAGCTGCGTGACGGTGGCGAACGTTACCTGGGCAAAGGCGTTCAGGAAGCTGTCAATAATGTTAATTTTGAAATGTTTGATGCGCTCTGCGGTCTGGATGCCACCGAGCAGGTTGATATCGACAATAAACTGATTGCGTTGGATGGGACGGAGAACAAATCCCGACTGGGTGCCAATGCCATCCTCGGTGTGTCTTTGGCGGTTGCCAAGGCCGCGGCGCATGATTGCGGCCTGCCGTTGTTCCGCTATGTTGGTGGCAGTTTTGCCAAGACCCTGCCGGTGCCGATGATGAATATCATCAATGGTGGCGAGCATGCGGACAATCCGATCGACATTCAGGAATTCATGATCATGCCGGTTTCCGCCGGCAATGTGAAAGAAGCCGTCCGGATGGGTGCGGAAGTGTTTCATGCCCTGAAATCCGGCCTGAAAAAAGCCGGTCACAACACAAATGTTGGTGATGAGGGTGGTTTTGCCCCGAATCTGGGCTCTGCGACCGAGGCGTTGGAATTCATCATGAAGTCCATTGAAGCCGCCGGGTACAAGCCGGGTGATGATGTGGCTCTGGCACTGGATTGCGCCTCAAGTGAATATTATAAGGACGGCAAATATGTGTTGGCAGGTGAGGGTAAGACTCTCGATGCCGCTGGTAATGTTGATTATCTCAAGGGACTGGTCGACGCATTCCCGATCATTTCCATTGAAGATGGCATGCATGAAGATGATTGGGACGGTTGGAAGGCTCTAACCGAAACCATTGGTGATCGTGTGCAGTTGGTCGGGGATGACCTGTTTGTAACCAACCCGGCGCGCCTGTCCCAAGGGATCGAAAAGGGCATTGCCAACTCCATTCTGATCAAAGTGAACCAAATCGGTACCCTGACGGAAACTCTGGCTGCCGTGGAAATGGCGCATAAAGCCGGTTATACCGCTGTCATGTCGCACCGTTCCGGTGAAACTGAAGACAACACCATTGCCGATCTGGCGGTTGCCACCAACTGTGGCCAGATTAAAACCGGTTCGCTGTCCCGCTCCGACCGATTGGCCAAATACAACCAGCTGATCCGGATCGAAGAAGAATTGGCGGATGCAGCCCAGTATGAAGGTCGTGGTATCCTGAAATAATCCACTGTCAGGATTGTTTTAGTAGTGTGTTGAGCCGGCTCTGCCTTGATTGGCAGGGCCGGTTTTCTTTTACAAATACTGAAGTTGCTTTTATTCAAGATATGGTTGCTTGAATACTTTGCCTGTGTAATAGAATACCGCGAAGCAAGTGTCTGTATAGTAAAAACAAGAAATCACCCAAATTAGTCATATTTCAGTGATACCCGCATTTTGGCAAATATAGTGGTTGGCGTTGGCTGCTATGGCAGATGTGGTGTTTTGGCCTGTTTCTTGCGTCCTCTCACTATTTCAAAGCATGCTTTTTATGATTGACCAGCCGATTCGGATGTGATTCGCTGCCCCTATGACAGTTCTTCGAGAAATACGCTATCGAGCCAGACAGGTGATCACTCCGGTAATCGGAGCCTGTGTGGTCGGCTATTTCGTTTATCATTCGGTTCAGGGAGATCGGGGGGTGCTGTCCTATCTGCGCTTAAATAACGAGGTTAAGCGTGCAGCGATCACACTGGCGGCCGTTAGCCAGCAGAGAGAAGATCTTGAGCAGAAAGTGGGGCTTTTGCATCCGCTTAGTCTCGATACGGATATGCTGGAAGAACGTGCGCGGCTCAGCCTCAATATCGCCGATCCGAATGATGTTGTGATCATGGGGGCGGCCTCGGCCAATTGATCGTCGGCACATTGGTCGTTATTCGGCGTTTCGTGTTTCTTCTCAAGAGATCTTATTCGTTTTTTTGATAATGCTTGGTTTGCTGCGTTGCAGCGAATTGGTGCTGTTGGTAATGCCTTTTTGAATCAAGCTGTTAAGCAATTGAAAACATGTGATAATTGATTTTTGCCCTGCGACATTACTGCAAGATCGATGTGTTTTTTGCAATAATTTAATAAAAATGATGCAATGACGTAATATAATTGCGCTCAATGGGTGTTTGTGCGGTGCGGCTTGCTTGAATTGCATTTTAACCATATATTGGTTAATATCAATTTTGTTGTTTTATAACAATAATATAGCTTGGATTGACTTGAGTGAGCATCCTGTGCGAAGAGTGTTATACAAGAATTCAGTCGATCATCGCTTTTCTGTCTGATGGTCAATTTGGTGCGTACCAACTCTCAATAAACGGGGACTCAGATGGTGAAATCACCTGCCAAGAGGAAAGCCGTGAAGCCTGCGGCGCGCAGAGCCTCTAATGTCAATCCGGAACAAACTCTGGAAGATTATCGAAACATGCTGTTGATCCGCCGCTTTGAAGAAAAAGCGGGCCAGCTGTATGGCATGGGTCTGATTGGTGGTTTCTGCCATCTCTATATCGGTCAGGAAGCTGTTGTTGTCGGCATGCAATCCTGCCTGAAGGAAGGTGATGCCAATATCACTTCCTACCGCGATCATGGCCATATGCTGGCCTGTGGCATGGACCCCAAAGGGGTCATGGCGGAGCTGACCGGCCGTGAGGGCGGATATTCCAAAGGCAAGGGCGGTTCCATGCATATGTTCTCCCGCGAGAACAACTTTTTCGGCGGTCATGGTATTGTCGGCGCCCAGGTGCCGCTGGGTACCGGTGTGGCCTTTGCGCAGAAATATCGTGGTGAAGATACTGTGTCCCTGGCTTATCTTGGGGATGGCGCGGTGAACCAGGGGCAGGTCTATGAAGCCTTTAACATGGCGGCCCTTTGGAAACTGCCGGTCATTTATGTGATCGAAAATAACAAATACGGCATGGGCACCTCTGTGGAGCGTTCGTCGGCCGGTGGTGCGGAACTGTTTAACCGCGGCAAGGCCTATGGCATCCCCGGTGTCGCAGTTGACGGTATGGAAGTGGAAGAGGTTCGGGCTGCCGGCGAAAAGGCGGTCGCACATTGCCGGGCGGGCAAAGGGCCCTACATCCTGGAAATGAATACCTATCGCTATCGCGGCCATTCCATGTCAGATCCGGCGAAATATCGCTCCAAGGAAGAAGTGAATACGGTCAAGCAGAAGCATGATCCCATTGATCATGTGAAGCAGATCCTGATCACCGGCGGTCATGCCAGCGAAGAGGATCTCAAGGTGATCGACAAGGAAATCAAGGCGATTGTTTCTGAGGCCGCAGATTTCGCACAAACCAGCCCGGAACCGGATCCGTCCGAATTGTGGACCGACGTCCTGATTGACGCGTGACACCGCCTAAGATTTCTCCAGAGGATTAAATTAATGTCTATTCAGATTTTGATGCCGGCGCTGTCTCCGACCATGACCGAAGGCACGCTTGCAAAATGGAACATCAAGGAAGGCGACACGGTCGCCTCTGGCGATGTGATCGCTGAAATCGAAACCGACAAGGCCACCATGGAAGTGGAGGCGGTTGACGAAGGTATTGTTGGCAAGATCCTGATCGGTGAAGGCACGGACAATGTGGCTGTGAATACCCCGATCGCGGTTCTGCTGGAAGAAGGTGAGGATGCCGCGAATATCGATGCGGACGCTCCCGCACCGGCGGCCCCTGCGGCAGATGCACCGGCGCCTGCGTCGGAAGCGCCGTCAGAGCCCGCAACCGCATCCGCGCCTGCCACCGCATCTGTTGCTGCCGAGCAGGAATGGACCGGTGCGACCGTCAACCAGACAGTGCGTGAGGCCTTGCGAGATGCCATGGCCGAAGAGATGCGCCGGGATGAGGAAGTCTTCCTGATGGGCGAGGAGGTTGCCCAATATCAAGGGGCCTACAAGGTGAGTCAGGGCTTGCTGGATGAATTTGGTGACAAGCGGGTCATCGACACCCCGATCACCGAGCATGGTTTTGCCGGTATCGCGGTCGGTGCGGCCTTCACCGGTATGAAGCCGATTGTCGAGTTCATGACCTTCAATTTTGCCATGCAGGCGATCGACCACATCATCAACTCGGCAGCCAAAAGCCTTTACATGTCCGGTGGCGCGATCAGCGCACCGATGGTTTTCCGTGGCCCCAATGGCGCGGCATCCCGTGTTGCGGCCCAACATTCGCAGTGTTATGCCAGCTGGTACGGCCATGTGCCGGGCCTTAAAGTGGTCAGTCCCTGGTCCGCGGCGGATGCCAAGGGCCTGTTGAAATCCGCGATCCGCGACCCGAACCCGGTTATCTTCCTGGAAAACGAGCTTATGTATGGCTCTTCCTTTGATGTGCCGGACTCAGATGACTGGACCGTCCCGATCGGCAAGGCAAAGATCGTGCGTGAAGGCACCGATGTCACCATCACCGCGTTCTCCATCATGGTCGGAAAAGCCTTGGAAGCTGCTGAAGAATTGGCCAAGGCCGGTATCAGCGCCGAGGTGATCGATCTGCGAACCATCCGTCCGCTCGATACCGAAACCATCGTGAAATCGGTTATGAAGACCAACCGTCTGGTTTCCGTCGAAGAAGGCTGGCCCTTTGCGGGGATTGGTTCTGAACTGGCGGCACAGATGATGGAACAGGCGTTTGATTGGTTGGATGCACCGGTGATCCGGGTCCATGGCAAGGATGTGCCGCTGCCTTATGCGGCCAACCTGGAACAACTGGCCCTTCCGCAGCCCAAGGATATCTTTGAAGCCGCTAAAGCGGCTTGCTATCGCTGATTTCGGTGAGAGGAGACACGGATTATGCCCGTACAGGTACTTATGCCGGCGCTTTCGCCGACCATGACCGAAGGCACCCTGGCCAAATGGCTGGTCAAAGAAGGGGATGAGGTCAATAGCGGTGATGTGATCGCCGAAATCGAAACCGACAAGGCAACCATGGAAGTGGAGGCCGTTGATGAAGGGATTGTTGCCAAGATCCTGGTGAGTGAGGGCACGGAAGGTGTGCCGGTTAACCAGCTGATTGCAGTCCTGGCGGAAGAAGGTGAGGATCCCGCGGATGCAGCTAATGCCGCAGGCGATTCTGCGCCGGCCCCGGCGGCTTCTGCCGCGCCGGAGAAAACCCCGGCGGCTGCAACCTCTGTCGAGCCTGCCGCCAGCCCGGCCCCGGCCGCACCGGTTGCGGAAAGTGGTGAGCGCATCTTTGCCTCCCCGCTGGCGCGCCGCATCGCAGCGGATGAAGATCTGGATCTCAAGCTTGTTTCCGGTTCCGGCCCGCGCGGCCGTATCGTCAAGGCGGATGTGGAAGCGGCAATCGCCGGTGGCACGGCTAAGGCTGGTGCAGCTGCGCCTGCCGCTGCCACAGCTGCCGACGCTCCGGCACCTATGTCGACCGAGAATCCGTTCGAGCCAGAATTCAAATTGCAGAGCCTGAACAATATGCGCAAGACCATTGCGCGCCGTTTGACGGAATCCAAACAGAATGTCCCGCATTTCTACCTGTCGGTGGATATCGAGATCGACAAGCTGCTGGAGATGCGCAAGGAGCTGAATGCCCGGGCCGACGGTTCTTTCAAGCTTTCGGTCAATGATATCGTGATCAAGGCGGTCGGTATTGCGTTGCGTAAGGTGCCGGCGGCCAACGCCTCTTGGGCCAACGAAGGGCTTAAGCTCTACAAACGTGCTGATGTCTCCGTGGCAGTCGCTATTGATGGGGGCCTGATCACCCCGGTTGTCCGCGATGCGGGCGGCAAGGGTCTGGAAACCATTTCTAATGAGATGAAAGAGCTGGCGGCTAAAGCCCGCGACGGCAAATTGCAGCCGGAAGAATTCCAGGGCGGCACTTTCTCTGTTTCCAATCTGGGCATGTTTGGAATCGATAATTTCCAGGCTGTGATCAACCCGCCGCAGGCCTGCATCCTGGCGGTTGGTGCCGGTAAACAGAAGGCTGTCGTGAAGGATGGCGCCCTGTCGGTAGCCACAGTCATGACGGCCACGCTCTCTGTTGACCATCGGGCGGTTGACGGTGCGGTCGGTGCGGAATTCCTGAAGGTCTTTAAGGGCCTGCTGGAAGAACCGCTGTCCATGATGCTTTAAGCGCCAACATTAAACGCAAGGGAAATGATCAATGGCTGATAGCTCTTTTGATGTTGTTGTTGTCGGCGCGGGGCCGGGCGGTTATGTCACCGCCATCCGTGCGGCTCAGCTGGGCATGAAAACCGCTGTGGTAGAAGCCAATCACCTGGGTGGGATTTGCCTGAACTGGGGCTGTATTCCCACCAAGGCGCTGCTGAGGTCGGCGGAAATCTACCATTACATGAAGAATGCAAAGGCCTATGGCCTGAGTGCGGAAAAGGTGGATTTCGATCTGGAGGCGATCGTCAAACGGTCCCGTCAGGTCTCTTCGCAGTTGAATAAAGGTGTCGGTGGCCTGCTGAAAAAGAATAAGGTCACGATCTTTGACGGCTGGGGCAAGCTGGCCGGTGGTACGGGCGGTGCCCGGAAGGTCACCGTCGAAAAAGACGGCAAGGTTTCGGATACCCTGACCGCCAAACATGTGATCCTGGCAACCGGTGCCCGCGCCCGTGAGCTTCCGGGCCTGGAGGCGGATGGCAAGCTGGTCTGGACCTACAAAGATGCCCTTGTGCCAAAAGAAATGCCCAAGAGCCTGCTGGTGATCGGTTCAGGCGCTATTGGCATTGAATTTGCCAGCTTCTTCAATACCCTGGGTGCCAAAGTTACTGTTGTTGAAGTGATGGATCGCGTGCTACCGGTAGAGGATGAGGAAATCTCCGCCTTTGCCAAGAAGAGCTTCGAAAAGCAGGGCATGACGATCATGGCCGGTGCCACGGTCAAAGGGCTGAAGAAATCCGCCAATAATGTCACCGTCACGGTGGAGCAGGGCGGAAAGAGCCAGGAAATTATTGTTGATCGGGTGATTTCCGCTGTCGGTATTGTCGGCAATGTGGAAAATATCGGTCTGGAAGGCACCAAGATTAAAGTCGATCGCACCCATGTGGAAATCGACGAATGGTGTGAAACCGGTGAGAAGGGGATCTATGCGATTGGCGACTTGGCCGGCCCGCCCTGGCTCGCTCATAAAGCTGAGCATGAAGGCGTTATTTGCGTCGAAAAGATTGCAGGCCTGAAAGATGTTCATCCGCTTAATATCCGCAATATTCCTGGCTGTACCTATTGCCATCCGCAGGTGGCCTCTGTCGGCTTGACGGAGAAGGCGGCCAAGGAAGCGGGCTATGACATCAAGGTTGGCCGTTTCCCGTTCATCGGTAACGGCAAGGCTATCGCGCTGGGTGAGCCGGAAGGGCTGATAAAAAGCATCTTTGATGCCAAAACCGGGGAATTGCTGGGTGCGCATATGATCGGTGCGGAAGTGACAGAGCTGATCCAGGGCTATGGCATCGCCAAGACCCTGGAAACCACAGAAGCCGAACTGATGCATACCGTATTCCCGCATCCGACATTATCAGAAATGATGCATGAATCGGTACTTGATGCTTTCGATCGTGTTATCCATATGTGATTGACCGACGGATAACCGGCTAATTTAAGTCTAATCCGCTTGAATTCACCCGGATATTGTGGAGGAATGGGATAAGCAGGGGCAAATTTGTTTTAAGGCGTCGTTTCTATGGAAATGGAAGCTGTGGAGAAGATGGCTACATTGCGTCATCCAAGGATCAGGAAAGTGGTCCGGCAACTGGAATGGGATGGCGGTGATTGGAAGCATATTCTTATCATCAAAACGGATTTGTCTCTGAATACCCAGTCGGCTGACTATGACAAGGAAGCTGTGAACCAACTGGTCACGGCGATCAGTACCACGTTAAAAAATGCCAAGGCAGGCTACCATAAGATCAAGATCGAAGAGGTCTGAGCCGTATCTGGCCTGGGTATGAAGGAAGTCTCAATGAGTGAAAATTCCGAAACGCGCCAATTCCGCCATCCTGAAAAACGGAATCGCCCAGATAATCCGATCCAGCGCAAGCCGGAATGGATTCGTGTGAAAGCACCGGTGAGTAAGGAATACAAGGCGACGGCGGGTTTGGTGCGCGAGCATAACCTCACGACCGTTTGTGAAGAGGCTTCCTGTCCCAATATCGGTGAATGCTGGTCCAAGCGGCATGCCACATTTATGATCATGGGGGAGATTTGCACACGGGCTTGTGCCTTTTGCAATGTTGCGACCGGCAAGCCCGGTCGTCTGGACCCGTTTGAACCTTTCCGGGTCGCGGATGCAACCGCCAAGCTTGGCCTGGAACATGTGGTGATTACTTCCGTTGACCGGGATGATCTGGAAGATGGCGGCGCTCAGCATTTTGCGGAGACCATCGCAGCGATCCGCAAGAAAGCTCCGGATACCACGATTGAGATCCTGACACCTGATTTCAAGGATAAGCCCGGTGCGCTTGAGGTTGTGGTAGAGGCCAAGCCTGATGTGTTTAACCATAATATGGAAACCGTGCCACGCCTTTATCCGACAATCCGTCCAGGTGCGCGCTATTACCATTCCCTTAATCTGCTGGACCGCGTAAAACAGCTGGATCCTTCCATCTTTACCAAATCCGGTATCATGGTCGGGCTGGGTGAGGAAAAAATCGAAGTCCAACAGATCATGGATGATTACCGGGCGGCTGATGTGGATTTTCTGACGATTGGCCAATATCTGCAGCCGACCCCGAAACATGCGGCGATTGACCGGTTTGTCACTCCGGAGGAGTTTGACGCATACGCGGTCATGGCGCGGTCAAAAGGCTTTCTGATGGTGTCTTCGTCACCGCTGACCCGGTCAAGCTATCTCGCGGGCGATGATTTTGCCCGCTTGCGCGAGGCTAGACAAAAGCAGCTCGCAAATGCTAGGTGAGCCCGGTAACGGACCATTTTAGTGAGTTAGCGCTTTGCCTACCCATGCAAAGATAGAATTTGTCCCCCATAGCCCGGAACAGCTTTTCGATCTCGTTGCGGATATCGAACGCTATCCCGAATTTCTGCCCTGGTGTTGCGGTGCGCGTATTCGTAAGCGCGTTGAGGATGTCGTGGTGGCGGATTTGATCATCGGATTTAAGGGGATCAACGAGCGCTATACCAGCCGGGTGCATTTGGACAAAGAGAATCTCATAATTGATGTTCAGTATGAGAATGGTCCGTTCAAGCATCTGAAAAACCATTGGAAATTCTTGCCTGCAGATGGCGGATGCAATATCGATTTCTATATCGATTTTGAATTCAAGTCACGAATCTTGCAGGCGCTTATTGGGGCACTTTTTAACGAAGCTGTTCATAAAATGGTCTCGGCTTTTAAAGCGCGCGCTGATCAGTTATATGGGTGCGAACATTAAAAAACTTCATTTGTAGTTATGATTTGAGGTGATTCGAATCGGCTGCGAATCGAAATCTGAGTCTTGTGTTCGTCGAATTTCTTCCTACCAAATCTCGTGTTTCATTCATCCCGAATTTGATATAAAACTGACTCTATTAGGTTTTAAGCGTAATTTCGGGATGGGCGAGTGATCACCTCTGCACAAATCAGGGCCGGACGCGCCTTGATCAATGCCAAGCAAAGTGAGCTTGCCAAGGCGGCAGGCGTCTCGCTCGCGACGCTCAATAATATTGAACGTGGCCTTGGTGATCCACGGGCCAGCACCCTGGAAGCAATCCAGCGTGCCCTGGAATCTGCCGGGGTTACCATGGAAAGCGACGGCGTTCACGAAACCGTCTCCTTGTCGACCTTATTGCGGCCCACCACTTACGACACTTATGCAGCCAGCCAACGTGTGTTGGAGCTTCTCACCCAGGATAAGCTGTTCAAATTGGACCGGCTGCTGTTTTTTGTGCGCTGGGCGCATAATGTGCATGAAGGGGATGAGCCGCACCGCATCTGCCTTCTAGCAGAAGGGAAAAGCCGGTCGATCCTGTTTGATCAGGTTGATTTCAACCTTTCCGGCGGCGCCCGCGTTGCCGAGGTTGCTGGAATCATGCTGGTCGCATTTGCGAAATATGGCGCTGATTTGGAATATATCCCCGACATTCTGGATGATACGACGATCAATCCAGCGGATGAGGTGGCGGCTAGGTTGCGCAATGCTGATCGGATGGTACTGTCACATCCCAAGGACCTTGTCGATCTGATTGGCAATTGGGAGGGGCTGGTTGCCCATTTTGGTGACCGGCAGGGCCATCCAATGCAAAATCTGGTGCAATTCCTGAAAGTGACTGGCCGAACGGGTTAGAGACTCAGTCTTTCAAGAGTTTGGCTCAAGGCCTTCCTGACGGTTGCGAGGCGAACGTCGGAACGATCGCCTGTAAAGTTACTTTTTATCACCGTGCATAAACCGTCGCGGGTTGCGATCCCGATATAAACCAGACCGGTGGGCTTGGCCTCGGACGCGCCGGGTCCGGCAACTCCGGTCACGGAAATGCTGATATCGGCGGCAGAATGCGTTAGCGCGCCAAGCGCCATTTCATGGGCCACCTCATGGCTGACGGCCCCTACGGCGGGAAACAAATCTTCCGGCACGTCCAGCATGTCGATCTTGGCGTCGTTGGAATAGGTGTTAAAGCCGCGGTCAACCACATCAGAGGATCCGGCGATTTCTGTGAGTGCGCCACAGATCAATCCGCCGGTACAGGATTCCGCTGTGGCTAGCTTCCAGCCTCGCTGGCGGCAGGCTTGAAGAACGTCTGTTGCTAATTGCAGTATGGTCTCGTCAAACATAGGGAAGCCAGCCGTAATCATTGATGTAATAGAGGGCTATACCGGCATAGAGGCCGGCAATCATATCGTCGGTCATAATCCCGATGCCGCCGGGAAGGCGCTTGTCTGCCATATTGGCAGGAAAGGGCTTCACGATATCCATGATCCGGAACAGGAAAAAGCCGACCACCAGTGATGATAAAGAGAGCGGGATAGCGGCCAAAGTCAACCAAATGCCGGCCACTTCATCAATGACGACTTCACTGGCGTCATGGGATTGTGTCATCTGGGAATATAGCCCGGAACTCCAGATGCCGACCCCATAGGCCATCAGGGCCATGATGAACAGGCCTGTCTGGCCGAAGGATTGGCCAATTGCCCAGGCAAAGGGCAGGGCGGCCAATGTACCCCAGGTGCCTGATGCGGGGCGCAGATAGCCTGCGCCGAACCAGGTGGAGATCCAGTTGGCGGGATGGAGAAAGGGCGGTCGGTTTGTCTTGGTCATGCCAGCACCATGGCGGTTGCTTGCGCGGCGATTCCTTCCTTCCGACCGGTAAAGCCGAGCTTTTCCGTTGTGGTGGCCTTGATGCTGACCCGGTCTTCCGGAATTTCCAGAATTTGGGCGATCGATATTGTCATGGTTTCCCGATAGGGGCCGACTTTAGGTGCCTGGCAAATGATGGTGATGTCGACATTGGCGATTTCACCACCGCGTTCCCGGATCAGTTTGGCTGCGTGTGACAGGAACTTGTCCGAGGCGGCGCCTTTCCACTGCGGGTCACTGGGCGGAAAATGGGTTCCAATATCACCGGCGGCGATTGTGCCAAGCAAGGCATCGGTCAGGGCATGCATGGCGACATCGGCATCTGAATGGCCCTCAAGTTTCTGGTTGTGCGGGATTTTGACGCCGCAGAGGATCACATGATCGCCATCAGTAAAACGATGCACGTCAAACCCATTGCCGCAGCGTGGAAGTCTGGATTGGTTCATGTGAGGGCCTGTCTTTATAAAGTCTTCCGGCGTTGTGAGTTTGATATTCGATTCTTCCCCAGGGACGATCAAAACATCAAGCCCTGCTTTTTCGGCGACGGCCGCGTCATCCGTGAGAATCTCCCCTGCGTACTGTCGGTGCGCGGCGAGAATTTCCACAAATCTGAAGCCTTGTGGTGTCTGGGCGCGATACAGGCTGGCACGATCCAGTGTCTCAGCAATATGGCCGTTTTTATCGGTGCGTTTTACGGTGTCCACAACCGGCAAGCCAGGAATGGCTGCGACATGATCCTTCAGGGCTGTGATGGTTCGGCTGATGAGATCAGCGCTTGCAAAAGGACGTGCGGCATCATGGATCAAGACCAGATCGGGATTGATATCTTCAAGGGCTTCCAGACCGTGCCGAACAGAATCCTGCCTCTCGGTCCCACCATGAATAGGGGCGGCCAGTTCCAATCCTTTTACCGCTTGCTGGTACAGCTCCTGGTCGTCCGGGTGAATCACCACATGGACACTGTCAATTACAGGATGGGCGTTCAGGCTGCACACGGTCCTTCGCAACAGCGGCATGCCTCCGGCATCCCGATATTGCTTGGGGATACCGCTTCCGGCACGCTTTCCGCGGCCTGCGGCGACGATCAATGCCACACATCCCGGCATGATTTTTTCAACCCTTTTGCTTCTATGCCAGAAAGGAACTGGCAGTGACGATTTAGAGTGATATATATCGCGGGATGAACCAGATGTCTCAAGTCCTAACCTATTCGCTGCCCGTGTTTTTTGCGCTGATTTCCCTTTATGCGCATGCCCGTTGGCGTAAACGCGCTGTGATGGCGTGTCTGATCGGCGTGATTTCCGGGTTATCGCTGTTCCAGGTTTGGCTGGCAATGCGGGGTGGTTGGTCTGGGGATTTTGTGCACACCATTTGGCTGACGGTTGCGGCAAGCATCGCAATTTTTGCCCTAATCCTTCCTGTTAACAAGACGGTGTATGACCTTTCCGGATTATTTCTGCCTTTGGTGACGGCAACGGCTTTTTTTGCAATGGGATGGTATATTTTTGCACCCGCACCGTCTGTCGCTGTTGCGCAGGATTTTAACGGAACGGCTTGGATATTCGTTCATATTGGCACAGCGGTGGCCACTTATGCGATGCTTACCATTGCGGCATGCGCTTCCCTGGCTGTCTGGATCAAGGAACATGCCCTCAAAAGGAAGATGCGCAATATCCTGGCGGATGGACTGCCACCCGTGATGGCGGCGGAAAGTCTGCAGATGCGAATGCTCTCCCTTGCCGAAGGGGTGCTGGCGGTCAGTCTCCTGTCTGGTATGGCGGTTGAATATACATCCAAAGGTGTCTTGTTGAGCTTCAGCCATAAAGAAGTGCTCTCGCTGTTGGCATTTGTTGTCATCGGCTTTCTTCTGTTGGCAAATCACCGTTTTGGAGTGCGGGGTAAGCGGGCTTCGCGGTTATTGCTGCTGGCTTATTTGCTTGTTGTGCTGGGCTATCCCGGGGTGAAGTTGATCATCGGGCTGCTGGTTTCTTAAGCAGGGATCAAAAAATCTGGCCTTGCGGGCTGAACTCCGCTATTGATTGCCTAAATTTTAATCGCTGTTTTTAGATTGCGTAATTCATGACCTTATCGTCGATCAATATCGGTGATGTCACCATCGCCAATCCGGTGCTTTTGGCACCGATGTCCGGTGTGACGGATCTGCCGTTTCGTAAAATGGTGCGTCGCCAGGGTGCTGGGATGGTGGTTTCTGAAATGGTGGCCAGCAATGAGGCGCTGCGCGAGACCAAAGGCACCATGAAGCGCCTCTCACGAGAACCGGACGAGCAGCCTCAAGTCGTGCAACTGGTGGGGCATGATCCCTATGTCATGGCGGAAGCCGCCAAATTCTGTGAAGATTTGGGCGCAGACATAATCGATATCAATTTTGGTTGTCCCGCCAAGAAAGTCACCAACAAACTATGTGGTTCCGCCATCATGCGGGATCTGCCTTTGGCAACGGATATCCTGACGGCGGTTGTGGGGGCGGTCTCACGCCCGGTCACGATGAAAATGCGCACCGGCTGGGATATGGATATGAGAAATGCGCCAGAACTGGCGCGGATCGCAGAAGACTCTGGCATCCGGATGGTAACAGTCCATGGCCGAACCCGTGAGCAGAAATATACCGGCCAAGCGGACTGGTCCTTCATTCG
The DNA here is from genome assembly GCF_003385955.1 of Aestuariispira insulae. Lineage (GTDB taxonomy): Bacteria > Pseudomonadota > Alphaproteobacteria > UBA8366 > Aestuariispiraceae > Aestuariispira > Aestuariispira insulae. The sequence goes on along the minus strand of NZ_QRDW01000001.1, from coordinate 36,009 downwards.
CAAGGTCAAGCAGGCGGTCTCGCTTCCGGTCATTGCCAATGGCGATATTACTGACCGTTCCAAGGCAGCAAGATGTCTGGAAAAATCCGGGGCGGATGGTGTGATGATTGGTCGTGGGGCCCAGGGGCGCCCCTGGTTTTTGGCCCAGGTGATTGCGTTTCTGGATCGTGGCGAGAGGATTGATGATCCGGATATTGTGCGACAGCGGGATCTGTTGCTGGAACATTATGATTTGATCCTGAGCCATCATGGCACTTACAGCGGTGTCCGTATGGCCCGTAAACATCTTGCTTGGTACATCAAGAATTTGCCGGGTGCGGCCGCGGTTCGGAATGATTTGGTCAAAATGGAAGAGCCACAAAAAGTTGTTGATGCCATTTGTGACTATTACGCACGCATGTCAGACCTGATGTGCGCATTACCCGCCGGAGACGTTTGATATGGATGGCGGTGATCTAAAGGGCAAAGGTCCGGGATTGGGGTTCGATTCTATTCTAAGTTCATTGCCGGATCCAGTGCTGGTGGTCGATTCCAGTGATGATGTGGTTTATGTGAATGGCGCGGCGGAGCAGTTTTTCCGCGGCAGTGTCGCGATGCTGCAGCGATCCAATCTTCAAGATTTGATTCCCCATGACAGCCCGATGATGGCACTGCTTTTCAAAGTGCGCCGTTCGGGAAACAGTATGACCGAGCATTCAGTGCCGCTTTCCACGCCCAGGACGGGGGAGAATATAGTCTCAATTGATGCGGCCCCCATTGTGGATGATACCAGAAAGGTGGTGTTGGTTCTGCGGCCTGAAACGATTGCTGGCAAGTTGAATGACAGTCTGTTGCAGCGGGGTGCCGCACGCTCTGTATCCGCGCTTTCCGCCATGTTGGCACATGAGGTGAAAAATCCCCTGTCCGGTATTCGCGGTGCGGCTCAGCTTCTTGAGGCGATGGTCGAGCCGGAGGACCGGCAGTTGACCAAACTGATCGTTGAGGAAACAGACAGGATTGTGAAACTGCTCGATAGCATGGAGGTCTTTTCCGATAACCCTGGCCTGCAGCGAAGCCCGGTCAATATCCACGAAGTTCTTGATCATGTCATACAGCTGTCAAAAGCTGGTTTTGGAAAAGGGGTTAAACATGTCATCAAATATGATCCCTCGCTGCCGCCGGTATTTGGCAACCGGGATCAACTGATCCAGATCTTCCTGAATCTGGTCAAGAATGCGGTCGAGGCCGTAGAGTCTTCCGATGGGGAAGTGACGGTGACAACTTCCTACAGGCATGGGGTCCGGTTAACTGTCCCGGGTGTCGACAGCATGCTTTATTTGCCGCTGGTGGTCAGTATTCAGGATAACGGGCCTGGGATTCCAGATGATATGCGCCGGCATCTTTTTGATCCTTTCATATCGACCAAACAGGGGGGCTCGGGCTTGGGGCTGGCGCTGGTGGCTAAGTTTGTCAGTGATCACGGCGGGGTCATCGATCTGGATTCCCGTCCCAAAAATACTGTGTTCAATGTTTTGCTGCCGATGATCCGGCCGGAAAACCAATCTGAAAACAGGGGTGAGGAATGAGTGGGGAAACCATTCTGGTCGCGGATGACGACCGGGCAATTCGCACAGTGTTAGGACAGGCGTTAGGCCGGCAGGGCTATGATGTACGGCTGACCAGCAATGCAGCAACACTCTGGAAATGGGTGGAGGATGGGGCTGGAGCCCTGGTGATCACCGATGTGGTCATGCCGGATGGCAACGGTTTGGATCTGATCCCGCAGATCAGAAAACGCCGACCGGATCTGCGGGTTATTGCCATGAGCGCACAAAACACGCTGACAACCGCCGTGAAAGCCACCGAACGTGGTGCTTTTGAATATTTGCCCAAACCGTTTGATCTGAGCGAATTGCTGGAAACCGTCGAGCGTGCCATCAAGGCCGTTCAGGATGCACAAAGCGCTACCGACCAGGCGGAGATCGAAGACGAGCGCCTGCCATTGATCGGACGGACCCCGGCGATGCAGGAAGTTTACCGGGTCATAGCCCGCCTGACGGCAACGGATCTTTCTGCCCTAATCACTGGGGAATCAGGCACCGGCAAAGAACTGATTGCACGGGCCTTGCACGAATATTCCAAGCGCCGTCAAGGACCGTTTGTGGCTATCAATATGGCCGCCATCCCCCGGGATCTGATCGAAAGTGAGTTGTTCGGCCATGAAAAAGGGGCGTTTACCGGCGCGGTGAACCGGCAGGCGGGGAAGTTTGAGCAGGCGGAAGGCGGCACTCTCTTTCTGGATGAAATTGGTGATATGCCCATGGAGGCGCAAACCCGATTGCTGCGGGTGTTGCAAGAAGGCGAGTATTCAATGGTGGGCGGTCGTTCTGCCATTAAAACCGATGTTCGTATTGTCGCGGCTACCCACAGGGATCTGAAACAATTGGTCGGGCAGGGATTGTTCCGCGAGGATCTTTATTACCGGTTGAATGTTGTGCCGATCCGGGTGCCGCCCCTGCGGGAGCGCCGGGATGATGTTCCCGATCTTGTCCGCCATTTCCTGTCTCAGACTGTGGAAGATGGTTTGCCGGCCAAAACGTTGACCGCTGCCGCTGTGGATCGGTTGAAGCAGGCCCGCTGGCCAGGAAATGTGCGTGAACTTGAGAATGTTATCCGTCGGTTGGCGGCACTCTATTCCCAGGACCAGATTGATGTGGATGTCATTGAAGCAGAACTGTCGGATCAACCTGCTTACGAGACTCTATCTGGCGATTTCCTGGATAAAGAGAGTCTGAGTCAGGCCATTGAACGCCATCTTCGGAAATATTTTGAGGCGCATCGCAATGATTTTCCGGCGTCAGGCGTCTATGGGCAGATCTTGAGGGAGTTGGAGCGTCCCTTGATTTCCCTCTGCCTGGAGGCAACGGATGGAAATCAGGTGAAGGCTTCGGAAATCCTGGGCCTGAACAGGAATACATTGCGTAAGAAAATTCGTGAACTTGATATTCCTGTTGCGAGAGGGCGGCGTTAAGCGATGAATAGCGGTTTGGTTTCATCAGAAACGCATGTAACGGCACAGAAACCTCAGGGCACCGAGAAAACGGGACGTTTGCGACTATCGTTGCGGATGGAGCGTGTTTTTTCTTTCATTCTGCTTGGATTGGCAGCGGCCTCGGGGGTCGCGACCTATGCGGTATTAACCAGCTCCGACCTCAATGCCTCCCCTCAGGAGATCATGAGCCTCATCTCTTTGGATCTGGTTCTTTTGCTGATGCTGGGCATTTTGGTGATCCGGAAGATTGTCAGTATCTGGTCTGCCCGTCGGCGGGGCTCGGCCGGCGCACAATTGCATGTCCGCCTAGTCGTGATGTTCGGCGCACTTTCGGTTGCGCCAACGATAGTTGTATCGGTCTTTTCCCTGCTGTTTTTTGATTTGGGCTTGGAATCCTGGTTCTCGGATCGGGTACGTACAGCTTTGTCCGAAAGCCAGGCGGTTGCGGAAGCCTATTTGAAAGAACATCAGAAGAATGTTCAAAGCGACGCTCTCAGGATTGCACGAGGAATCAGCCGGGATGCCTTCCAGCTTGAAAATGACACGAATAAGCTGCACGCGGCGCTAAATATCCATTCCCAGCTCCGTGGAATTCACGAAGCCCTCATTTTTAATCCGGACGCAGGGGTGATCGCACGCTCTGGATTGACCCTCGTGCTGGAGTTGGAGCCGATCCCCCAGGAAGCCATCAAAGATGCGCGGGATGGGGAGGTTGTTCTCCTGGAAGCCAGTCAGGATGATCGTGTGCGCGCGCTGGTGCGTCTGGACAATTTTTTACAGGAACGGTTCTTGTTGGTGGGGCGCTATGTGGATTCAACTGTCCTTTCCAGAACCGAACAAACGAGAACCGCAGTCGCGCAGTTCGAACGGCTGGAAGGTGAGCGTTCCGGTATCAAGGTGATTTTCCTGTTAGCGTTCATCGTGGTGGCGCTATTGCTGTTGCTGGGCTCGGTCTGGATCGGCTTGATCTTTGCCTCCCGGCTGACCCAGCCAATCAGTGAACTGATTGCGGCGACGGAAAAGGTCCGGGGCGGGGATTTGAATACCCGGGTTCCTGAACTGGCCGCCACTGACGAACTTGGGGTTCTCAGCCGTGCCTTCAACCGTATGACCAGTCAGTTGGAATCGCAGCGTGGCGAATTGCTGGATGCCGCGCAGCAGATTGATGAAAGACGACGGTTTAGCGAAGCTGTTTTGACTGGGGTCTCTGCCGGTGTGATCGGACTGGATGCTAAGGGGCGCATAGATCTGCCCAACCGTTCCGCCTCTATCCTTCTGGGTATTGATTTGGAAGAGTTAACGGGCCACGAACTAAGCGCGGTTGTGCCAGAGCTTTCCGAGGTGATCAATCAGGCGCAGAAGCTTCGCGGTGGTAAGCATGTGGAAGAAGAAGTTAAAGTGGAGCGCGAAGGCGAAACAACCACGTTGTTTGTTCGTATCTCGAAAGAATCGAGCCAGGGTAAACTATCAGGATTTGTCGTGACCTTTGACGATATGTCCGATTTGCTTGCGGCACAGAGAAAAGCGGCCTGGGCGGATGTGGCGCGACGCATCGCCCATGAGATCAAGAACCCGCTGACCCCGATCCAGCTTTCCGCTGAACGGTTGAAACGAAAATATCTCAAGCAGATCCAAACCGATCCCGAAACGTTCCAGGGGTGCGTGGATACGATTATACGCCAAGTGGATGATATCGAGCGGATGGTTACGGAGTTTTCCAGCTTTGCCCGCATGCCGAAACCGACAATACAGCGGCAAAATCTCTCCGATATATGCCGTCAGGCCGTATTTTTGCAAAAAAATGCGAACACACATATTCGCTATGAGACAGAGATCCCGGAGGGAGCTCTGTATCTGGATTGTGACAGCCGACAGATTTCTCAAGTGGTGGTAAACCTGCTGCAGAATGCCCATGACGCGATTGTCGGGCGTCAGGATGATGCTGGCACAGCATATCAGGGAAATATCACGTTGCGTTTGCGGCAGGATGCGGACAAAATCCTGGTAGAGGTAATCGACAATGGTAAGGGGCTTCCTCAGGAAGGCCGCGACAGGTTGACCGAACCTTATGTCACAACCCGCAAGAAGGGGACCGGGTTGGGGCTGGCCATTGTCAAGAAAATCATGGAGGACCACCAGGGCGGTTTGATCCTGGAAGATGCGCAAGGCCCGGAAGGCGGCGCGCATGTGACCTTGTATTTTAATCGACGCCAGGAGACGGAACCTGGCCCAGAAGAGCAAGAAAGTAAGGAAAAACTGTCCCATGGCAGCTGATATCCTGATTGTTGATGATGAAGCCGATATCCGGATGCAAATGGCTGGTATCCTGGAAGATGAAGGCTTTGAGACCCGTGAAGCCGCCAACAGCGCGCAGGCCTATAGTGCGGTTGCCGCGCGCCAACCGTCTTTGGTGATTCTTGATGTCTGGCTGAATGCCAGTGAGCATGACGGGCTGCAGATTCTAGAGAATATTAAAAGAGATCATCCCAGCCTGCCGATCATCATGATCAGCGGTCACGGTACGTTTGATATGGCCGTGAGCGCCACGAAGATTGGTGCCTATGATTTTATTTCCAAACCATTCAAGACGGATGTGCTGCTGCATACCATTGATCGTGCTCTGAGTGAGGCAAAGCTCCGGCGGGAAAATGAAGAGCTGCAGAAACTGACCGGTGGTGGGATCACGGGACTAATCGGCGACAGTGTCCAGATCCAGGATGTGCGTAAAGCTATTGAGAAGGTTGCAGCAACGGAAAGCCGTGTGATGATCACAGGTGCACCCGGAGCGGGCAAAAGCCTGGTTGCACGCCTGATCCATAAGAATTCCACCCGTGCGGACGGCCCGTTTGTGGTTCTGAACTGTGCTAGCCTGGAACCGGAAACCATCGATGCCGCGTTGTTTGGCGTTGAAGCGACAGAGCATGATCGCCGAAAGATCGGTGTTCTGGAGGAAGCTCATGGCGGTACGCTTCTGTTGGATGAAGTGGCCGACATGTCCCTGGAAACGCAGGGAAAGATCGTACGCGTGCTACATTCACAAAAATTCCAACGCCTGGGTGGAGATACCTGGGTTGATGTGAATGTGCGCGTGCTGGCTACCACAAACCGGGACCTTAACGCTTTGATCGAACAAGGGGTGTTCCGCGAGGATCTCTATTATCGGTTGAATGTTGTGCCGCTGGCCATTCCGCCCCTGAGTGCCCGTCGTGGTGATATACCTGCCCTTGTAACCTATCTGATGGACCGTTCGGCAACAGCAAAGGGACGTACGGCACGTGCCCTGGGCGACGATGCGCTCGCTGCCTTGCAGGGGTATGGCTGGCCGGGCAACGTTTGGGAACTCAGCAATGTTCTTGAGCGACTGTTGATTCTGGCCCCTGGCGATTCCTGTGATCTGATTGGCGCGGACAGTGTCTCTGCGGCGCTGAACGAGAGCGAAGAAGAGAATCTGGTGGGATGGGGCAATGCTGCTGAGGTGATGAGCCTGCCTTTGCGTGAAGCGCGCGAGGCTTTTGAACGGGATTATCTGCTTTTCCATCTGACCCGGTTCGGCGGCAATATCAGCCGCACGGCAGAGTTTGTCGGCATGGACCGCGCCGCCCTGCATCGGAAATTGAAAGGGCTCGGCATGAATGGCGGTCCCAAACAAAAGGCGGTTGGTTGAAACATGTTTCTGGATCCGGCAAGCCCCGTGATATAGGGCTGTTGGCCAGAGACGGGTTTAACAAAGGGTATTTTATCCGATGAAAGTAGTTATTTGCGGCGCGGGTCAGGTTGGGTTTCACCTGGCCCGATACTTATCGAGCGAACAGAATGATGTGACCGTCGTTGACCAGTCTCCGGAGCTGATCGGCAAGATCAACGATCAGCTTGATGTGCAGGCTTTTGTCGGACATGCGGCCCATCCGGATGTCCTTGAGCGGGCAGGGGCCGAGAATGCGGACATGTTGATCGCTGTGACCTTCACCGATGAAGTGAATATGACGGCATGCCAGGTTGCGCATTCTCTTTTTAATGTGCCGACCAAGATTGCGCGCATCCGGCAGCAAAATTATCTCAATCCTATGTGGGGAGACTTGTTCGCGCGCGAGCACCTGCCCATCGATGTGATCATTTCACCGGAAAAAGAGGTAGCACGGGCCATTGGGCGTCGTCTGCGGGCGCCGGGCGCTTTTGACATCCTGCCCATGGGGGATGACAAAGTGAGGGTGATTGGTGTGCGTTGTACCGAAGACACGCCGGTGATCAATACCCCGTTGCGCCAGCTGACTTCCCTGTTCCCGGACCTGAATATCGTGGTCATCGCGATTTTGCGCGATGAACGCATGATCATTCCGACCTCCAATGATCAGATGCTGCCCGGCGATGAGATTTATTTTGTTGCCGATAAAGAGCATGTCTCCCGCGCCATGGCGGTTTTTGGCCATGAGGACAAGAAAACCCGCAGGATCATTATTGTCGGTGGCGGTAATATCGGCACATTCGTGGCGAAGAATCTGGAGGATTCTGACGAAGGCTATTCTGTTCGGATCATCGAGCAATCTAAGGCCCGGGCACGCATCGTTGCGGAGGAATTGCCGACCACCAATGTGATTTTGGGCGATGGCCTGGACAGCGAGATCCTGGAAGAAGCCAATATCCATCAGGCGGAAACGATCATTTCCGTTACTGATGATGATGAAACCAATATCCTGTCCTCTTTGCTGGCCAAGCGGTTTGGCGTTGAGCGTGCCGTAACTCTGGTGAATAAGAACAGCTATGCGCCGCTGATTACGACGCTTGGGATTGATGTGGTGGTTTCGCCGCGTGAAATCACGGCTTCCACAATTTTACAGCATGTCCGGCGTGGCCGGATCCGCTCTGTTCATTCACTGCGCGACGGTTTTGCGGAAATTATTGAGGCGGAAGCCCTGGCAACGTCACCGCTGGTGGGGAAGAAGATCAAGGAAGCCAAGCTTCCCAAAGGCATTTTGGTCGGCGCGATTGTCCGTGGGGATGAGGTTATCATTCCGCGACCCAGCACGGATATTCAGGAAAACGATATCGTGATCATGATGGTGGCCGCGGAATCCGTCCGGAAAGTGGAAAAAATGTTTGCGGTCCGACTGGAATATTTCTAAATCCAGTCAATGTGATCACAAATTAGTAAGAAGAAGGTTAAGTCGATGCCGCGTTACGCCTATGTCAACGGACGTTATTGCCATCATGGTGAGGCAACGGTCCATATCGAAGACCGGGGATATCAGCTTGGAGATGGTGTCTATGAAGTGGTGACTATCCTGAACGGTAAGATGGTTGACGAAGCCGGCCATTTGGATCGGTTGGAACGGTCCTTGTCCGAGTTGCGGATTGATATGCCGGTGAAACGGGATGTGATCCGCATGATTTGCCGCGAAATGGTCAAGCGAAACGGCATCGACAATGGGTTGGTTTATATGCAGGTCACACGTGGCGTCGCACCGCGAAACCATGCTTTCCCGACCAAACCGGTGAAACCTGCCTTGGTCATGACCACCAAACGGATGGATTTTGCCCGAATGGCGAAATTCACCGATGGCGTGGAAATCATTACCGTGCCCGAACAGCGCTGGGCGCGCCGTGATATCAAGACCATTGGATTGCTGCCAAACTGCCTGGGCAAGCAGGCGGCTGTGGAAGCCGGTGCTTACGAGGCCTGGCAGGTGGATGACGACGGTTACGTGACGGAAGGAACCTCTTCCAATGCGTGGATCCTGACCAAGGAGAAGAAGCTGGTGACCAGGCAACTGAACCAGGACATTTTGCATGGGATTACCAGAAAGACTGTTCTGGAATTGGCGGTGGAAAACGGCATTGAGGTGGAAGAACGTGCTTTCACCCTTCAGGAAGCCTATGAGGCGTTGGAGGCCTATGCCACCAGCGCAACATCTTTTGTGACACCGATTGTCAAAATTGATGACCATGTTCTGGGCAATGGCAAGCCCGGTTCTTTTGGTCTGAAGCTTCTTGCGGCTTATCAGGAATACGCCGGTGGCAAGGGGGCTAGTTGATGCGAGCGGAAGCCAAGATTGGCGGTGAGGTAGTCTCCTTGCCGAAACCGAAAGCCATTTTGTTTGATTGGGATAATACCCTGGTCAACAGCTGGCCGGTGATACACCAGGCTTTGTCTGAAACTTTCGTGGCTTATGGGCGGGAACCCTGGAGCCTGGAAACGGTGATGGGCAACGTTCGTTATTCCCTGCGCGACAGTTTCCCGGAACTGTTCGGAGAAAAGTGGGAAGAGGTGCGCGAATATTTTTACGGGCGTTTCCGGGCAATTCATCTGGAAGCCCTGATCCCCATGGCTGGTGCCGGTGAGATGCTGCAAGCGCTCTACGGTGACGGCATCTTTCTGGGGGTGGTCTCCAATAAAACCGGCAACTATCTGCGGGATGAAGCCGATCATTTGGACTGGACGGGCTATTTTGGCGAGATTATCGGTGCGGGCGATGCCGCCAGGGACAAGCCGGCTCCTGACCCGCTGACCATGCTGCTAGAGCGTGCGGGCCTAACGGCGGGACCGGAGATCTGGTTTGTGGGGGATTCCGGGGTGGATATGGAAATCGCTCATCGTACAGGTTGTTCTGCAGTTTTGATTCATCAGGATAATCCGGAGGCGGACGAGTTTCATAAGCATCCTCCGCAATTGGATGTGGTCAACAGTATCGGTTTGTTGAAGGCTGTCCGGGACCTGATGGACTAGAAAGAAACCTCTAGAGAGATGAAAATTCAATTTCCTTTGGGAATTATAGTGTTGCCATCTAACTCTGATATTGAATAGAAGTAATTGACGGGGTACCCTCGCGATGGAATGGGCAATGGTGGCGATTGCCTCAAACAATAAGAATACAGGGGGCATTAATGTCCGAAAAGAACCAAAACCTGCAAGACGTCTTTCTGAATAACCTGCGTAAGAATAAAGCATCCGTGACTGTTTTCCTGGTCAATGGTGTAAAACTGCAGGGCATCATTACTTGGTTTGACAATTTCTGTGTCCTGCTGCGGCGGGATGCGCATTCTCAGTTGGTGTATAAACACGCCATCTCGACGATTATGCCGTCGACCCCGGTTCAGCTGTTTGAGCCGGATAAAGAAGAAGAGTAAGTTAGGAACGAAATTGCCGACGCATTCCAGTGCGATCGGAGAGGGTGGGGGCCCGGCTGAACAGAGCCGGGCTCTTGTGCTTCATCCGGTCATCCGCCAGCGTGGTGAAAGATTGCGCGACCCTGAAAAACGGCTTGAAGAAGCGGTTGGCCTGACCCAGGCCATCGATCTTCATGTTGTGCATGCGGAAAATATCCGGGTGGACAAAGTCCAGCCAGGCACCTTGATCGGTGGCGGTGTGCGTGAGCGCATGGCCCATCTTGTGGAAGAGATGGAGATCGACCTGGTGATCATGGATTGTGCGCTGACCCCTGTTCAGCAGCGCAACCTTGAAAAGGAATGGGGCTGCAAGGTTATTGACCGGACCGGGCTTATCCTTGAGATTTTCGGAGCCAGGGCCCGCACCCATGAAGGCCGGTTACAGGTTGAATTGGCGGCGATGAAATTCCAGCGCTCGCGGCTGGTGCGTAGTTGGACCCATTTGGAGCGCCAGCGCGGTGGTCTCGGCTTTATTGGTGGACCCGGGGAAAGTCAGCTTGAAATTGACCGCCGTTTGATTGACGAGCGTATCGGCAAGCTGAATCGTGAATTGGAAACAGTAAAGCGCACCCGGGAGTTACAGCGTTCCGCCAGGCAGCGTGTGCCTTATCCTGTTGTGGCATTGGTTGGTTATACAAACGCCGGAAAATCCACACTTTTCAACTATATGACCGGTTCTGAAGTGTTTGCCAAAGATTTGCTCTTTGCGACTCTTGATCCCACCATGCGGGCGATACGATTGGAAACAGGGCGCAATGTCATTCTATCGGACACGGTCGGTTTTATCTCTGATCTTCCAACCGACCTAGTTGCCGCGTTCCGGGCGACGCTGGAAGAGGTTGTCGAGGCGGATGTCATCGTTCATGTGCGGGATATCGCCAGCGAGGACAGCGAAGAACAGCGCCTGGATGTGGAGGAAGTGCTGGAAAGCCTGTCCCTGGATTCCGATGTGCCGATTGTTCAGGTCTGGAACAAGGCTGATCTTCTGGATCAAGAAGAGGCATCCGCGGTTTTTGAACGGGCGGAGCGCGAGGACAATACCGTCGTATTGTCTGCTATCAACGGTCATGGCACTGATACATTCGGTTTGATTCTGGAGAAGCTCTTGTCCCGTGGAGAAGAGCGCATGACCCGGTTGGTCGCCTATGGAGACGGCAAACAGATCGCCTGGCTCTATGAAAATTGTCATGTGATTGAACGCCGGGATCTGAACGAAGGCATGGAGCTGACGATTTCGGTTTCAGACAAGTTGGTGGGACAGATGGAGAATTTGTTCGGGCCGGTGGCCGGGAAACCGGAATAATCCTGTTAACGGTCTTTAGAAAACCGGCAAATCGGTTTATACAGGGCGGCATACGGATTTTACTATTTTCGCCAAGCAGATAAGCCAGAAAACATGTCTCTTTCATCACCGGAACGTGTAACAGAACTGCTGGCCGCCGCCGCAGATGAATTTGTAATGCCGCGCTATCGCAGTCTGGCCGATGATGAAGTGCGTCAAAAGGCACCGGGAGACCTGGTTACCGTCGCGGATATCGAAACCGAGCATTTCTTGAGTGAACAGTTGCCGGCCATTCTTCCGGGCTCTGTGGTCGTCGGTGAGGAAGCACATTCCCGGGATCCGGAAATATTGGGGCATCTTGAAGATCATGATGCTGTTTGGTTGGTGGATCCTGTCGACGGGACGGTTAATTTCGCCCGTGGCAGTGAGATCTTTTGTGTCATGGTTGCCCTGATCATCAAGGGGCAGGCGGTTCAATCATGGATCTATCTGCCGCTTGAAAAACAAGCGGCATTTGCCGAAAGAGGCAACGGAGCCTACTGGGGAACGGATAAGATCAAGGTGCCGGAGGCACCGGAGGCAGGTGACTGGCTGGGGCAGGTCAATCTGGCCTATTTCCCGAAAGGGCAACGGGATCACGTCAAGCAGGCAGCAGGTCTTTTGGGCCGGATTGAAAGGCTTGGATGCGCTGGTCAGGATTTCCTGAAACAGTCCCGTGGCGAGCGGCAGTTTTCGCTATACCGCCGTCTGTGGAGCTGGGATCATGTACCGGGTGTCCTGTTGCTGCAGGAAGCCGGTGGTTATGTTGCCAGGTTAGACGGCCTGGAATATCGGGTGCAGGATCGTGTTGAGGGTTTGCTTTCGACACCTAACATTCATATATGGCAAGATATCAAAGGCAGCCTGTTAGGCAGCTGACCGACTATAGATTGCCGGGTTAGTCAAATGAAGGGACGTTTCTATGGCAAAGGTGGCATTTCTCGGGCTGGGCGTAATGGGTTATCCGATGGCCGGGCATCTTCTGAACAAAGGCGGCCATGAGGTGGCAGTCTATAACCGGACAACCGCCAAGGCCGAGAAATGGGTTGCCGAGTTTGGCGGCCGTTTTGAAACCACACCCCGTGAGGCCGCTGCAGGTGCTGATATCGTTTTTGCCTGTGTTGGCAATGATGACGATCTGCGCAGCGTTGTTCTCGGGGATGATGGCGCATATGCAGGCATGAGCAAGGGGGCTGTCTTTGTTGATCACACCACCGCCAGCGCCGATGTCGCGCGACAATTGCATAAACTGGGGCAGGAACGTGAAATAGGATTCATCGATGCCCCGGTATCCGGAGGCCAGGCCGGTGCTGAAAACGGAGTTCTGACGGTTATGTGCGGCGGGGATGCCGGTGTGTATGACAACGTTGAACCGGTGATTATGGCTTTTGCGCGCGCCTGTAAGCGCATGGGCGACAGTGGTGCGGGACAATTGACCAAGATGGTTAATCAGATCTGTATTGCCGGTCTGTTACAGGGGTTGAGCGAAGGCGTCAACTTTGCGCAGAAAGCGGGCCTTGATGTTGAACAGGTCGTGGATGTGATTTCCAAAGGGGCGGCTGGATCCTGGCAGATGGAAAACAGGGCGCCGACCATGGCGGAAGGCAAGTTTGATTTCGGTTTTGCGGTCGATTGGATGCGCAAGGATCTGGGAATCTGCTTTGAAGAAGCCCGCAATAATGGTGCCCGGCTACCGGTTACCACGCTGATTGACCAGTTTTATGCCCAGGTGCAGGATCGTGGCGGAAACCGCTGGGACACGTCCAGTCTGATCCATTTGCTGGCCAACAGTTAGGACAATGAAAGACACAGATGAATAAGCAGGCGGATTGTCGTGGCGACTTTGTGCAAGATATCAGTGACCAGGTGATTGCCTGGGCACTGGAAGGCACGTCTGTTGAGCGTCTTCTAAAAGGCTTTTGCGCGAAAATGCGCAAGGCCGGGTTCCCGTTATGGCGGGCTCACATGGCCTGCAGCTGGCTCCATCCTATGTTTCAGGCAATCAGCTTTACCTGGCATAGTGATACCGGCCGGGTGGAGCTGGTGCGTCACCTTCATAGTGAAAAAGATGATGAAGAATGGCTTCGCAGCCCGCTCAAAGCGATGATTGACAATGGTGAAAACGAGTTGCGCGCGCATCTTGAGACGGGTGAGGGCTGTAATCAATACCCTGTGTTCCAGTCTTTTCGGGAGCGTGGTGCCACCGATTACTTTGGTATGATGGTCTCTTTTGGGAAAATGGACGAGGCCAAGGATAATTTGGACGGTTTTATCTCCTCCTGGGCGACCGACCGAGAAGGGGGATTCACCGAGGACGAGATAAATGCCCTGCGCCGGTTGTTTCCGCGCTTGGCGCTGGGCGTGAAATCAATCATCCGGGAACAGACGGCCCGAAACGTGCTTTCCGCCTATCTAGGTCCCTATGCCGGACAGAAAGTGCTGGAAGGCCAGATTAAACGTGGCGATGGCGAACGTATCCGGGCCATTATCTGGTATAACGACCTGCGCAGCTCGACCCGGTTGGCCGACCAGATGCCCCCCGAAGAATTTTTAGCTCTGTTGAACCGTTATTTTGAGATGACGGCCGGCATTGTGATGGATCATGGTGGCGAAGTCCTACGCTTCGTCGGCGATGCGGTATTGGCGATTTTTGCCATCGAAGGTCCCGGTGGGGCGGAACGTGCCGCCAGAATGGCTCTGGCAGCTGCCAAAAGCTCGCTGAAGCTTTTGGAAGAAGACGAGGCCCAGGAAGATGGCATTCAGTTTGGGATTGGACTGCATGTTGGTGAGGTCATGTATGGCAATATCGGCGTGCCGGAACGTCTGGAGTTCTCTGTGATTGGACCGGCAGCAAATGAAGCAGCCCGGATGGAAGCCGCCACCAAGACCTTTGGTGAGCGTATGCTGGTTTCTGAGGCTTTTTCCGAGTTGACCCCGCGCGAACATTGGCGTGCATTGGGAGCCCATCGGTTTGATGGGGTTTCCCGCGAGATAAACTTATTCACTCTAAACTAATTATCTAATTTGTTTAGGTCAGCTAATAAAGGTATCGCACGCCAATAGGATACCCCTTGCTCTGTCGATAATAGCTGGCATGCATAACGGTGCTGTTGTCGAGAATGACGATCTCGCCGGTTCCCTCTGGCTCGCTCCAGGTTTGTTCCAGCAGGATATCACCGGTCAGGTTCTTTACATCGGTATTCTGGAATAGATCGTACCAGGGCTGCAAATGGCCATTCCATTGACCGGACCTCTGCGCCTCAAGCTGTATGACGGCGTTGGACGTGATCAGGGTGGATGATGTTCGTGGGGGACAGTGACTGGGATCTTCCGGATCCCGGAAAAACAGCGAATAATAATTTCCCTGGCTGATGGTTCGGTCATAGTGAAATTTCAGGTTCGGGAAAATATTGCGCTGACTGGCTGCAGTGTCTGTTTTTTCCAGGCGTGCGCGCCGTATGATTAATGCACCATATTTCTGCAAGAGCGGTTTGATCGTTGGATCAAGGGTTTCATTGGACTGCAACAGGTTTAAGAGGCAATCTCGGTTCATCGTGAGGACCAGACCAAAATCCTGGAATGGTGGATCATGATCCTTGGACCCTTGATCAGTTGCGTAATGGTTGCGAACTCTTTGATCAAATTGGGGGATCGCAACATTGACCGTGCAACTGGTGTCGCCATTCAATTCCAGCGAAATTGGAGAAGTGCCAAAACGATCCCTGGCAAGGGTGACAGGTTTGAGATCCGTCATGGTCAGTTCATAGCCGCCAGCATGGTTCTGGCCTGCTGCCGGATGGTTTCGGGCAGTTGCTCGGTGAGAATGCTGAGGTCTCTTTGCAATTGATCAAGCTTGACCGTTTCTCCCGCGACCGGTTTTAAACAATATGTGGTTTCTGGATCATCGGAGGCCGACCGGGTGATCGCCACTTCCCATTCCGATGCAATCGCCCGGTTACCCAGCAAGGTGCGTAATGCGTCTGCCATCAGTCTCGCTTGGATTTCGGCACCGACATAAAACCAAATCTGGGGCAGCTTCCATAGGGCCCCTGTTCCTGTTTCATGACCCTCGCAGGACCAGCAGGGTTGAAAGACACGCATCTTCGATAACTCATAAACCAAGGGGGCGATGCGTATTTCAAGCGGATATAGCACCGGGTCAGAAGACAGCGCGGTGCTGATCCCCGGGCAATCATGGCCGCATCTGTCTTTGCGTTCAGGGCAGGGGCAGGCCATCCAGCAACTAGGATTCTTATCGCCGCCAGAGACTTGCAAGACTTCTCTCAGGGATAACTTGACGAATTCAGCGGATTTGTTGGATTGGTCCGGTCGGTCGATTTTCACAATTCTTCCCCTGAATTGCTGGCTCGCTACGATGCTCTCTTAACTGGCCTATGATAAAACCGAATCCTTAAGGAATGGCTTAAATACGGTGTTTGATCCGGATCACTCAGTCTGGGTGAAAACCTCGACGGACTGTCCGTCAGGCGCCCGGATGGAAAATTGCCTGTGCTGCCAGGGCAGGTCTTCCAGTTCTTGTTCGATCCTCATGCCCTTATCTTTTAAAAGGGCATAGACTGCGTCGACATCTTCGACCTCCAGCGCCAGGATTCCATGGTTTGAGGGGCGCACGGTCTGGGCTTTTTTGAAACCAATCTGCAAGAGCGGGTTTTCCCGCCAGGAAAGATGGAGAAAGAAGTCATCTTCATAACTGATCTGAAAACCCAGATTTTGATAAAATTGCCGGCATTCCTCCAGGCATTTGGTGGGGAAGACTGGAAACAAACTGACAATCCTCATTTGTTCTTCCTTTGTTGCATCTTTTTCGTAACGGTTATAGAACAGGAGTGCTGACAGCATCTTGTCAGTAGGGGTGACGAATTAGGGGGAAAGCGCGATGCGCCGTGCCGACAGGCTTTTTGAGATAATTCAGATATTGCGGCGGCGCCGTGGTGTAACCACCGCGCAGGACCTGGCAGAAGAGTTGGAGGTTTCGGTTCGGACCGTTTATCGCGACATTGTGGCACTCCAGGCCCAGAGGGTACCTATTGAAGGTGAGGCGGGCATTGGTTATGTCCTGCGTCAGGGATATGACCTGCCGCCGTTGATGTTCACTCAGGATGAAATTGAGGCATTGTTGCTTGGCACCAGGATCACCCAGACATGGGGAGATCCGGAGTTGGCAAAGGCTGCAAAAAATGTGATCGCCAAAATTGGGGCGGTATTGCCGGATAACCTTCGGCCCAGCATCATGAGCCAGTCAATAGCAGCACCGTCTTCTGGATCACAAGTGCCGGTTGAAACTGATCTGGCTCGGGTCCGCCAATGGATTCGGGAAAAAAGAAAGCTACATTTTAATTACCAAACGGCAGAAGGCAAAGGCAGCAATCGCACTATTTGGCCACTGACATTGGCGTTTTTTGGTCCGGTTTGGAACATCCTTGGATGGTGCGAATTGCGGCAGGATTTTCGGGCGTTTCGTCCGGACCGCATGATTGGCGTGGATTTCCTGGATGACATGTTTCCAGATCAGCCCGGCCGTCGCCTGATTGATTTCCTCAAACGCGAAGGCTACGAATTGGAGGATTTCTAACCAAGGATTAGTCGTTTGCTGCAAGGCGTCGTTTAGCGGACTGCCAGGCTGCCTCCATATTTGCCAGAGTCTGATCCTTCAACTCTTCTCCTTGTTTCTTATATTCCTGTTCCATTTCTTTGAAACGTCGGGAAAATTTGTTATTCGCCCTGCGGAGGGCGAGTTCCGGATCAATCTTGAGATGGCGGGCCAGGTTCGCCATGCAAAAGAGCAGGTCACCCAATTCATCTTCCAGCCGGTCATGAGCGGCATTGATGTCCATCTCATGCTGTAATTCACCAATCTCTTCTTCGATTTTGTCAAAGATATCCCTGGCTTCGGTCCAGTCAAATCCGACACGGGCTGCGCGCTTGGTCAGTTTTTCAGCCCGGGTCAGGCTAGGCAGATTCACGGCGACCCCATCAAGCGCGCTCTTCGTCAGGCCTTTCTCCGCACGTTCCCTTGCTTTGGTATCTTCCCAGCTAACCCGGACTGCATCCGGATTGTCGGCGTCATGGTCACTAAAAACATGGGGATGCCGGCGGATCATTTTGTCCGCAATGCTGCCAGCGACATCATCAAAGGCGAACAGATTTTCTTCCTCAGCCATGCGGGCATGGAACACCACTTGCAATAGTAGATCGCCCAGTTCGTCACGCAGGTCATCAAAATCTCCGCGATCGATGGCATCGGCAACTTCATAAGCTTCTTCGATTGTGTAAGGGGCGATAGTCGAAAAATCCTGTTCCAGATCCCAGGGGCATCCGCCTTCGGGATTGCGCAGCTGCGCCATGATGCCGATCAGACGGTCGATATTCGCGGTCATGTTCAAATCCTGCTATTGCAACAATGCCTGTGGACACTAAAATCCCCGGCCTGTGATTTCAATTGCCAAGTGAGGGATTTCCCCGTGATCATCGACCACCGGACCTACAATATTGTTCCCCGGAAAACCAAGGAATATCTCAAGCTGTTTGAAGAGATTGGTCTGCCGGTTCAAAAGAAGCATCTCGGCAATCTTCTGGGATATTACGTCACGGAAATCGGCCCGCAGGATCAATTGGTTCATCTTTGGGGATACAGGAGCCTGGCAGACATGGAAGCGCGGCGGGCACAGCGGAATGCCGATCCGGCATGGGCTGACTTCCTGGTAAAGAGCGAAGGGCTGGTGAGGTCTCAGGAAACCAAAATTATCCGACCGGTGTCCTTTTCGCCGGATGCTGGTCAGCTGAGTTGAATCAGCACTGTTATTTCACTGTTTTCATACGGGTTTTCTGTTTTTCTTGATTTTATGGGGAAGAGCATCCCTGTGGCGAGCCGTTTCAGAGCGATCCATGCTACTCCTCTACACGTTCCTCTGTTAGGCTGATTCCATGACAGTTGCCCCGGTTGACCTTAGTCACCTTACGCTCATTGATACGACCCTTCGTGAAGGTGAGCAGTTTCAGACCGCCGATTTCACCAGTTCGGATAAGCGCCGTATTGCTGAGATGCTAGTCGGATTTGGGGTGAATTATCTGGAAGTGACAAATCCCGCAGCAAGCGAACGCTCGTTCAAGGATGCGGAGAAACTGGTGTCGCATCTCCCGCGCACCAAAATTGCGGCCCATATCCGCTGTCATCCGGAGGATGTGAGGATTGCCTTGGATAGCGGTGTGGGTGCGTTGCATATGGTGATGGCGGTCTCTCCAATTCTGAGATCCGTCAGTCATGGCAAAGGCATTACCGAGGTTATTAGGACCGCGGAAGAATGTGCCAAACTGGCAAGAAGCCGTGCTCCCGGCATTGAATTGCGCTATTCCAACGAAGATGCATTCCGGTGTGGCCGGGAGGACCTTGCCAAGGTATATGGCTCGCTTGCTCAGAGCGGCCTGTTTGATCGCTTTGGGCTGGCTGATACAACGGGTGTGGCAAGCCCGATGGATGTTCAGCAAATGGTTCAGTGGGTGCGGGAAGAGACCGGCAAAGCCATAGAATGGCACGGGCATAATGATACGGGATGCGCAGATGCCAATGCCGGTACGGCGGCATTGAGTGGGGCCAGCCATGTCAATTGCTCTGTTTTAGGGATAGGAGAAAGAAACGGCATAGCTTCTCTGGAGAGCATGATTGCTTTTCTTTATACCCGTTCGCCCGACCATATCCGTCAACATTATCATTTGGATCAGTTGCAGGACATTACACGGTTTGTGGCGGACTGCGTTGGTGTGGAAATACCATTTTCCCATCCGATCATGGGCAAGGCCGCCTTTTCCCATAAGGCGGGCATTCATCTGAAAGCCGTATTGCAGGATCCGGGCAGTTATGAGGCGATTGTGCCTGAGGAATTTGGGCTGGAGCGCCATTTGAACCTGGCCCATCGCCTGACCGGTTGGAATGCGATCCGGGTCCGGTCCGAAGCGCTGGGCTTGTCATTGAGCGTTGAACAGTTGAAGCAAGCAACCTTCGAGATTAAGCGGCTATCTGATGAACAAGAAATTGAAGTGTCCGATGTCGACGATATTCTTATGAACCTTGACCGAATTAATAAATGAAAGTGATAGGTCATTGTTATACCTGCATGATCCTTTTGAATCCGCGATATCATATGGAGTGGGGAGGTCGAACGGGTATTTGCCGCTTTCTGGTGAGGAAATCGTTATTTTTACCGGGCTGACCGGTGCCGGAAAGACAACAGCGGTTTCCCTATTCTTGGAGATGATGAATAAAGACGCGGTTTTGCTGCCGAACCGCCGGGAGCTGACAGACCGGTTGATCATACCTGAATTCGCCAATGGACCGGTTCAGGATAGAATATCCCGGTTTGAGATCACAGGACGCTTCAGGAATGCCCATCCAGGTGGCATGGCGGAAATCCTTGCCGGACTATCCATTCATCCGAACCTTCATGGTAGAATATTCCTGTTTGATAATCTACGCGGGCGCAATGAAGTGGATCATGCGCTCCATCAGTTTGGAAACGCGACATTTGTGCATGTTTCCGCACCTTTACAGGTAAGGCTTCACCGGTTGCTGACCAGACTGGACCCCTTCGATCAAGTGAAGGACAGAGTTGCCAATAGCGAAGGTTTGGCAGAACGATTACGCCAATCCATGCCCCGGCAAGCGGTGCAGGGGATCATGGAAAAGGTTGCCTGCAATCTTTATGATGCAACAGAAGTTGTTGATAAACTGGATATTCTTGAAAAAGAGGCTGAGAATTACTCTGATCAGGATTGTCTTGAGCTGCTACAATCGAACGCCAAATCAAGACAGGTCATCTATCGCACCGATGAAGAAACGCCAGAGGATTTCGCGATCCGCCTGCGGTTATGTCTCGGGATCTGATTCTCTGGCGGCGAGCCGGTAAAGACCGGCAGCCACCAGGAATACCAGACAAACCGGCAGCAATCCTGCCGCACTGCCGCCAGATGCTGCCAGCATAATGCCAACCAGAGCCGGGCCGCTCATATGTCCAACCCGTTCCAAAACACGATAGACGGCCAGGGTATGGGTATGGCCGGCATTGAGCGCGGCTCTGGTCGACGAAATCGCCGCCAGGGCCGGTGAAGCAGTTAACCCCTGTCCAACGCCCAGCAGGATGATGGATAATACTATTGTCGCTACCTGGGCCGGTTCATTGAACCAGGGATCAATCGCCCCCCGCATTTGCGTCCCAAATTCCGCAAGGAGAAAATCTTCTGGCATGCTGCCAGGATGCTGAACCGCCAGCATCAGGCCGCTGGCGCCCAGCAACAGGCAGACAAGACCACAGGAAATGAGCGCCCGTGAACCGCCCAGGCTTTTGTCGAGGCGAGGGGCGAGCTTGGTGGAACCGTAAACGATCACGGAATAGAACATCAGGGCTTGGCCCACGGTATCCGGGCCATATCCGGCCTCAATCATCAAGAATGGCAGGGCAAACATGACGATGCCGGTCAGGGCGAATTTCGAAACCACGCCAACTGTCATTAGAATCCAAAGAAACTGCCGGTCTTTCAGGATGATGCCTAGTTCGGGCTTGTTGCCAATTTCTAGTTCTGCGCCTGTGACCTTCATAAAATCTGTTTGCGGTGTTTTTACCGCAATCAATGTGTAAAAAAGCACTGCGCCGCTGGCGATGGCCGCCACTAGCATTGTTTCTTGATAGGGGTGGAAAGAAGCCAGCAGGCCGCCAAGCCCTGTTCCGGTAATGACACCGGCAGTATAGCCAAGGACCTGAATGCTTGCGGCTTGGGTTTTCTCCTCCGCGGGCAAGGTTCTCAGGGCGATATCCTGGATTGTGACCAATAGGAGGCCCTGGCCGAAACCGGTGATCATGCGTCCCACGCAGAATAACCAGAATTCGCCGGAAAAGGCGGTCAGCGCCAGACCGGACGCCACGCATATGGCACCAATTTCGAAAACAAATCTGTCGCCGCGCTTGTGGATCAGGCGTCCTGCCGGGATCAGGGCAAAGGTGAGGGCAATGAAATAACCGGTAAAGGGGGCTTGTGCCCAATAGCTCGATAAGCCTTCAGCTTGAGCAAGGCTCTGGCTTGCATCCGGTAGGATCGGCCAGATCATGGCATCAACCAGCAGAGACATCAGATATGCCGGCTGGATGATCTCCATCCTGCTATGGGCATCCTGATGAGGGGGAAGCGTTGCACTGCGCATGCGATAGGCGTGTGCGGCACCCATGAGGGCGCCGCCAAGCAACGTGCAGCCGAACAACAGGGTAAGCATGCCCCTGGCACCCTGCCAGACCGCGGAAAACAGGCTGGTAAAGGAAAGTTCGGAAACCAACTGGGCATCATCGAAGCCCAGAAGCCGCACTGGTTCACGCATGGCATAGGCTGTGGCATTTTCCTGAAAGACCGTGCCTGGCGCGCCAGAACCGGCGGAATGGAGGATCTTGCCGTTGCTGATTAAGCTGATCGCCGAGATATCCGGGTTCACCTGACGATATTCCTGCAGGATGTCTTCGATCCCTGAGACGCTATCGATTGAGATTCCTAGATCGGCCAGAAGATCCAGGCGATGGCTCATGGTAATTGCCAGTTCCTTCGCCTGGCCGCTTTTGCCTTCCAGATAGACCTGAAACAGATGAACGGTCAGCACCAGGATGATAGCGCCTTGAAAGACAAAAAATCCGTTCCGGATCAGGCGGCTGGCGCGGCGGCCTTCACGGAATTCCAGGATGACCGTGAAAACCCCGAAAATAACAAAGAATAACCCGCTCCAGATAAGCACCGAACGGAATTGTTCCGTGATAACTGTTTCCAGTTGGGGGGCATCAAGTTGCAGTTGAATGAAACCGACCTGAGAAAACTGGCCATGCACAGGAACGTTAAGGGAAGAGTAGTCTTTGTGTGAACTTTCAGGGTTTTTTGTTAACTCATTGTTTATAAAATTATTATTTTCGCAGGAAGATGCTGTTTGATCGAAGCAGTATATGCGGTTCCCGGCGGTATCAACCAGTTGTGCTTGGGAAACAGCCGGGTCGGCAAACAGGATCGTGCGAACATCTTTTTCAAAACCGCTATACTGATCCAGGTCCAAACCCTGTCGGGCATAATCTTCAACAGATTGACGGACCAGTTGGGTTAGCTGCGAGATGCGTTCTACCCGTAACGGCAGATAGGTTCGTTTGGCTTCGGTATGGCTGACATAGAGATAAAGGGAAAGGGTAGCCAAGGCGAGTGACAGAACGAGGAGAGATGCGACGAAGCGTCTCATGACGGCACATCCCCTTTGGTGGTCAATCTATACATGATCCGGTCTTCATCGGGCGGTGTGAAGGTGGCTGCGTGGATAACCGAGGCATTGTCCCATATAACAATATCGCCTTTCTGCCACTGATGGCGATATTGGAACTCCGGTTTGGTGGCATGCAGGCATAGCATTTTGATCAGTTCCTGAGCTTCTATGTCTTTCACACCTTCGATGCCGACCATCATTTCCGCATTGAGGAAAAGGCCTTTCTTGCCGGTGACGGGATGGGTTCTGACCAAAGGGTGTTTTTGTTCCGGCACCGCATTATCCATTCGCGCGGTTGGAGAGGGGGCTTTGGCCTTTTCTTCTTGTTCACGCACTTGTTGCAAGGCGCGGATGGCTTTTGCCTCGCTCCGGCTCACCGTATCATCGGCGGTAAATAGATATTCCTTTTTCTGGTACCGATGTATGGCGCGCAGTCCTTCCAGCCGGTCTTTCATCGGGGGGTCAAGTGCATCGTAGGAGGCCTGGCAGTCGGCAAAAAGTGTGTCACCGCCATTTTTCGGAACCTTGATTGCCTGGAGAAAAGTGGCAGCGCTGGGGCGGGGGGTGAAGGTGCTGTCGGAATGCCAATGAGTGCCGGCCCCGTCGCGCCCGAGCGGCGTGCCGTCCACGCGGACATTGGACAGAATATATATTTCCGGGTGGTCCTTTAGGCTGTAATCGCTGATGAAAAACGGTTCTAACTCTCCGAAGGATCTGGCCAATGCCAGATAGTCTTCCGGTGTGTAATGCTGCCCACGGATCAAAATGACCTTGTGTTTGTGCAATAGCCCTTTGAGTTTTTCATTCTCCGATGGTGACGATTTTCCTGGGGCCAAACCATCGATGCGCGCCACATATCCAGGGCCGATCAGTGTGTCTTGCAGGCTCATTCAGCCTTATCCTTGAAATGTGCGGTCATGCATGTGATGTCATCAGATTGTTCTGCGTTTGCAGCAAAGTCTTTCACTGCTTGCACGCAAGCCCGTACAATATCTTCAGCGCACGCCTCTTTTTGTGAGGAAAGGGCCGACATGAGCCGGTCTTCACCGAATTCTTCCTTTTCAAGGTTGAAGGCTTCGGTCAGGCCATCGGTATACAGAAAAAGGCTGTGGCCGTCACCGAAGTCGACCGAAGCCTGGCTGTAATCCATGTCCGGCATCATTCCTAAAACAAGATCGCCAAAGGAAGGGATGGCGGAAACGGAGCCGTCCGGCTTCAAAATATAGGGCGGATTATGCCCGCCGTTTGCATAGGTCATACGGCGTTGTTTAAGATCGATGATGCCTAGAAAGACGGTGACGAAAGCACTCATGTCATTCTGTTCTTCAAGAAGGTCATTCACTCTTTTAAGGCAAGCCGCTGGTTCGACCCCTGCCATCAAGGTCGCCTTGAGCAAGGTCCTTGAAACCATCATGAAGAGCCCCGCAGGTACGCCTTTTCCGGAGACATCGGCGATCACAACGCCGATGTGGTCTTCATCGATGTCGAAATAGTCATAAAAATCACCACCGATTTCCTTCGCGGGCTCCATGTAACCGCAGACTGTCATGCCGTTTCTGGAAATAGTATCCCGCGGCAGGATGGAGGCCTGCATGTCCCGCGCGAGCTGCAATTCCTGGCGCACACGGGCAAGATCCGCATTATCCCGGAACAGGCGCGTGACCGTACCGAACCAAGGAGCCCAGGCCGGCGGAATATCCGAAATATAATTCCGATGGCTTTCACCGCTCTGCTGAATATGGCTGACCAGTTTGGTGGCCGGATCAACAAATTCATGTCGGGTTAGGTGGTTGGCTACCAGCATCATCAATGTCAGCATAACCAGCAACAGGCTGTATTGCGGCGCTAGAGCCGCGGAAAGTCGAAGAATCAGGCTGTCTTTGTCAGCCAGATAGATCAATGTCCATGGGGCTTCCTCCAGTGCCTGCCAATAAAGAAGCTGGCCATTGACGCTGTGGACCTGCCGGGGGGCAAGGTCTAGATATTCCGGCAGGAACTGCTCTAGCCCCTCTGATAGAGGTGTTTCGGCTTGATCCAGTATCATTGTCTGCCCCAACGGATAGGCGAGGTCACTATTCACCTGATTCAGGTAGCGTGATGAAAGCTCGAGTAACAGCACGCCTGCGGGTGGCACATCGGTGGATGCGCGGACAGATACTGCCATGATCGGATCGTTGGCCTTGGGAAAATCGGACTTGGCCAGCCAGATGGGATGATCAATCTTATGCTGGCTGAAAATGCCCTTCAGCTTTGAAGCCAGTTCTTCCGTGCGCTTAAGAAATTCAGGGTCCGCATTGGCGGGGGGCTGTGTGACATGTTCGCCTATGCCGCCAATAAAGGTTAGGCGGTTGATCATGGGCAGTTCGCGCCGCAGACGGTCAAATGTGGATAGGAATGCGGTCGGTTTGGTTTCGTTAGATAGGATCATATTTTCTGATGCGGCTTCCAGGTCAGCCAGGCGATCCGCCAGGCCTGATGTCAGGGCGTCGAGAATCAGGATATGGGCCTGCAGCCTATCTTTGATAACGCCATATTCATGGTTCATGGATCGATTGAGATCGAAGGCAAAGAAACCACCCGTCAGGGTCAATAACACCGCATAAGTGACACCGATGATCACACGGTAGCGTTTGTAGAAAGAAAACCTGCCGCTTTGCTCGGCTTTTCCTTCAGGCTGGTTTTGCTGTGAGGATGAATTCGTCATTGATAGCGCGACTCGACCAACTGACCGTTGATCCGCACCGGATGGCCTTCATAATCGTAGATGAAGCTGGCTTGCTCCATGAAACGGAAAGGGATTTTCAGGCCAATCTGCCGTGCTTTTCGAAAGGAAATGGCAATTTCCGGCGGGGAGACAAAGCCGACCTTCAAATCACCCGGGGCAGAGACACCGCGGAGAATTTGCAAGGCGTAATGTGATGAAAGCCTGACCGTTGCGGCCATGGTTGAACCGATGGAGACAACCGCGCTGTCGTCACCTTCGCGAACCACATCGGGTAAAAGCGCAACGACCGGCAGGCCATCGGAAAGTGCGTTGACTAGCCTGATTTCCTGGTAAACAGATGTGGAGCCGGTAAGAAGAAACAGGCTGGATTTTAATTCGGGGTCGGTTTTACGCATTCGGGCAATGGCTTCAGGCATTATTGCGCGCAAGTCAGTCAGGACGGTATCCGGAGATTGCACCGCCAGTTTCAGTATCTGGTAATCCGCAGTTTCAGCGAATGCCACTAGGGGGGTTACCTGGGTCTCAATGGCGCTGTCATTGGTGTTGTCGTAGAGAACGGCAATATTTTTTAAGTTTGGCAGCAGTTGGGTCAAATAGGCGTTCAGCGTTCTGATCGGCACATTGATCGATGTATAGGCGATATTCGTTCCGCTGCCGCTCTCGTAATCCGGCATCTGGCCTCTTAAGACTGGGTCTTTTGCGGCCGCCGTAACAACGGGTAGATGGCCATTCTGGTAGTTCTTGTAAGCATATTTTGCTGCGCTCGAACCAATGGTTAAAACCAGATCAAAATCGTTTTCCTCGGCCCATTTTATCGCTTGATCAGCTTCTTCCTTGACCGAATCGTAATACCAGAGTTCCAGTTCCAAAGCCTCGCCGGCGCGTGTGAATTCGGATGTGAATGTATTGATCGTGGTGGAATAGGCGACAACAGATGCGCTGGGGATCAGCCCAAGGACTTTTCTGTATCCTGAAAGATTTTCATCGAGTGCTTTTGTTTTGAGCGTCAGGCGTTGCGGGCTGTCTGCTGTGGAGCGGAGCTCATAATGACTGAGGACCATGTCATCCAGTTGCAGCCAGTCAAGCCGGCTTTCCGCATGCAGGGGGGCGCTGAAGAAAAATACAGAAATCAAAAAAGACTTGAAGAATAGTCTGGCGGACATGTCTGGCCATTCCGGTACTGTCACAAACGAATAAGGGGTAAGAGTAATCTATGTGACCGTGGAATCAAAGGTCGGTTGAAATCAGGTGACCCTGTTTCTCATGCAAGATAGACTAAAGGGATCAATCAGTTGCATTAGATAGCGAATACCAGAGCGTTTTCATATGACACAGGACTACATTCAACCGAATGCCGGACAACCGGAGGGACGCACAGCGCGTTTGCATATGATCCGTGCCTATCTGGTCCTCTTGATATTGTTTTTTGCCACCACACTCTACGCCTGGTCACAGGTCAGCCATCATTTGCTGATTAAACGCGGCGTTCATGGCTTGGCGGCATTGGATGTGACGATGCAGGCCCATCTGCAGGCCGGGGTGCCTTTATCGGAATTTGCTGGTTTTGAGCGGATATCCGAAAGCATGCTGCGGGTAGCGCCAAAAATAGTTTCGATCGTGATCAGGACGGCCGATGATCGGCCGATATTCTGGAAAAACCGGACAGGTATAATAGAAACTCCGCCCATTGATGCTGATGCGCTTTTGACCATGAAAAATGGCCGGACCCTCGGGTTGGAGGTGGAGGATGATCTTATGCGCATGGCGATGCCGCTCCATGGTCCCTATGGCAAAGAAGGCAGCCTGGAGGTGGAATTACGCCGGGATCTCCAAGATCTCTTTGAACCTCTCTATTTCGGGATCTTTGCCGGTCTGCTCATCCTCATCGGTGTTGTTTATTGGTTCTTCCTAAAAGTGATCGCCACGGACCAGGAAGTCTGCCGCTGGTATCGAAAACCTGTTTCTGTTCTGGCGCAGGCTTTGTTGATTCTGGCCCTTGCGGCGGCTTTTCTCGGAATGCTGACGGAAAAACGGGCTTCAGACACCGCAGAGGCGATTGCCACATCTTTTGGCGCGAGAATTGATCAGGCAATGACAATGGGCATTGATCCGGGGGATTTGGCAGGGCTTGATCTCATTGTCGAGGAGATGCGCCAAAGTGATGAGATGGTCTCTCATGTGGCTCTGATCGAAGGCAGTGAGATTACAACCGCTGCCGGCGTTTCAGATGGGACAGCTGCGTTGCAACTAGTCGACAGACCTTTGACGGCCACATTCGAGCTTCGTCCACGCCAGATTTATCACCGTCAGTTCCAGGTGTCTGTGGGGATGGGCATGCTGCCGGTGTTGCGTCTCGTCGCTGAACAGGCCTGGCTGCTGTTGTTTCCAGCAATAGCTCTGTTGTTATTGATCTGGATCCAGCGGCGTGAAGGCGGGGAGGTGTGCCGTGGCTGACCTGGGAGCCGGATTGCTGGAATTTTCAATCGCACCGGATCTTTCGGAAATCACCCGTTGTGGCGAAGCATGGGGGCGGATGGCTGAGGCGGCGGAACTATCTGAAACGGAACGGTTTCAGGTTGACCTTGTGATCGACGAAATACTGAGCAATATCATCAAATATACGGTCGTTGGTGCGGATGAATTCAATGCGGGCCTGCGGATAGAGCTTTCTGATGAACGAATCATCCTTCATATCTGGGATCAGGGAGATCGCTTTAATCCTTTGACGCAGGCGGAGAAACCGGACCTGGATGCAAGTCTGGAAGATCGGAAAATTGGCGGGTTGGGCATTCATTTCGTTCGCGATTTGATGGATGACGTAACATATGTCAGGGAGGGCGGATATAACCGTCTATGTCTGATGAAGATGAGGAAGAGGGAGAAAGATGGAAATCCGTGAAGAGAGCTCGGACGGGGTTTTGGTTCTGGTGCCGGTCGATCGGGTTGATGGGGCTACGGCACAGGCATTCTCGGAAAAGCTCGACCAGGCGGCCGCACGGGGCGAGCGGTCTATTCTCCTCGACTTTTCCGAGTTAAAATATATCAGCTCCACTGGGCTGCGCGCGGTTTTGACCCTGGCCAAGAAATCAAAGGCGTCCGGTTCCGGTTTTGCCGTATGCAGTCTTATCCCGCATATCCGTGAAGTCTTCGACATGAGCGGTTTTTCTCGGATCATGACCCTGGCGGAAGATCGGGAAGCGGCCTATAGGGCACTTTCAAATTGAGGCGGAATAAAGAGACCGGAACAGCCTGAATTGGTTGGTTTGCATTGGTTTAACGTTATGAAAAAAATCCTCCACCGCTCCCAATACCGACTGGACCGAATTCTCTCCAAAGGTGTGATGGCGCAACTGGGCCTGTTGGCCTTGTTTGCATTTGTAACCGTTTCAATTGGCATGACGGTCATGTTTTTCGGTCTGTTTGATCCGGAAAACGCGAGTGTCGAGAGCATTCATCATAAGAGCCATGAAGATATCGCCGATGCTTTCTGGTGGTCGCTGACCCATGCGCTTGACCCAGGAACCTTCGTTTCCAACTATGGCGCCAGTTGGCAGGTAATGCTTTTTGCCTTTTCCCTGACAATCATTGGGATGGCGCTGTTTGGGGCTTTTATCGGCCTTGTGTCTGCTGGCATTCATGAACGGTTAAGGCTGTTGGATCAGGGCATTGGTCCGGTTGTGGAAGAGGGGCATATTCTGCTGCTCGGCTGGAATAACCTGGCCCCAGCTGTGATCTCCAGATTGGTCGATATTGCTGGTGACGCCCGTCTGGTTGTGCTGGCGGACCGGGATATTGAAGAGATGCGCCATGACCTGAGGATGAGTGTCGAGATTGACCGGAATCTAGCGAGACGCGTTATTTTTCGCC
The DNA here is from genome assembly GCF_003385955.1 of Aestuariispira insulae. Lineage (GTDB taxonomy): Bacteria > Pseudomonadota > Alphaproteobacteria > UBA8366 > Aestuariispiraceae > Aestuariispira > Aestuariispira insulae. Next base: position 6,611 of record NZ_QRDW01000001.1, on the reverse strand, counting down.
AGGGAAATGTTGTGGCTGATCATGAGCTTGAACGGGTTTCCTACCAAAAAGCATCACGTATAATCGTGCTTTCGAACGAGCGTTCGTCGTTGGATGCAACAGCCAATGACATTGATGCTATCAAGCTTTTATTGATGTTCGCGGACAATCGTCGCTGGTTGGAAACAAAGCCGCATATCGTGGCCGAGATTTCCGATGTTTCCAATTTCGAGATTGCCAACCTGGCAGGTAAATACCAGGTCCCTGTTGTTACCTCTGCCGACTTGATCAGCCGAATAATGGTACAATGCTCGCGGCAGCCGGATTTGTCGGCTGTCTATTTTGAACTGTTCTCCGCCAGTTCGAACAGGTTGCTAATGGAGCATATTCCAGAATGCACCGGTATGGCTTTCGGCTCCATTTTGAACGCATTCGGCCGTGCGACCCCTATTGGCGTGTGCGATATTCTCGAGCTGGAGGATCGGGTGGTCTATATTCCGGACCTCAATCCGCCGGCCGACCATATCATTGAAGAACATGAGAAAATCATCCTGATCGCCAGTGAGACAGAGGCGGAATTCACGCCCAACGGCACAGCCTTTGACGGGCTAGCGCCAGTACCAGGCGAGGCATTTGATCTGGACCGGATGAAGCAGGTCCTGATACTGGGCTGGAACCGCAATATCTATACCAGTCTCCAGCTCTATGACGATTATATGGCTGGCGGAGAAGTGGTTGTCGTTTCATCCCTGGATGAGAATGAGGCCCGTACCTTGTTGGACGAAAACCTGCCCAAGCCATTGGTAAATATCTCAGTGCGGGTGGCGCAGGAGAATTACCTGAAACGTGCTGTGCTGGAACGATACCTGGCAGACAGTCCCGATGCGGTTGTCATTCTTTCCGATGACAGCGGGGATACGGAAAATCCGGACTCGCGTGTGATCATGGCCATGGTCCTGCTGCAATGGATTCTCGAAACCCATGGGATGGATGCTGATCCTCATGTGATCGCAGAGATACTGGATCGTTCCAGCACCCATTCTCTGGAGTTTTTTCAAGGGTTTGAAATGGTGGTTACCCCGGATATCGTCAGTTTGATGCTGGCGCATATCGCGCGCCGTAATGATATCAGGACGGTTGTCACAGAGCTGCTAAGCCCCAATGGACAGGAAATCTATCTCAAACCCTTTGACCGATATGTTGCTGAAGGGGAGGCTTTCCGGTTCGGAGACCTTGTTACCCGAGCCAAGCAAAATGATGAAATAGTCTGGGGGGTGGTCCGTATGACGGGACCGGATGGTGAAAAGCTTGATAACTGCGATGTTCAGATAAACCCCGATCGCACAGAACCAATTGCCCTCTCTCAGCATGACCGATTGATTGTCCTGAGCCGTTAAGTCTCAGGGCATCGGTCTTTTTCGAAACGTTCACTAACGTCGAAAGGCGGCAGCCAGCTTTCGCGACGGATGGTCCAAAGTTCGTATTGGGGAAGGAACTGATCGGGTTCATCCATAATGCCTAAGTGTATTTCTATTTCACCAGGGCTGCATGAAAAGACCGACGAACCGCAGCGCGGACAGAAGTGACGTCCCTGGAACTGATGTGTTTTTCCCTGAAGCTTGACGGATTGCTCATCAAAGATAGCGGAAGCATGAAACAGGGCGCCGTGATGCTTTCTGCAATCCATGCAATGACAGATTCCAACCCGAAGCGCTTCCCCCTTTATTGTCAGGCCTATATCGCCGCAAAGACAGCTGCCGGAAAACTCTCGCATCGTTTCAGCTCCGGTTCCATTGGTTGTTTTATTCTACATCATGGCAGATTCGACCTGACTGGATCAGAAAAATCATAGGGTATTCCAGGATGGACAATCTTTGGGAACTGGTTATATGATCGATACAACCGCTGGATAAAGCGGAAAAACAGGGTGATGAAGATAGTATGGCGAGTGTCGGATCAGCTAAACCGGGCGGCCAGCCGGTTGAATATAGTTTTGCAGAATATGCGCGCTTGCTGGGGGCGGTTGGCCTGTTGAGCTCTCAGGCCAGATCCCATGCAACTATCGCGTTTGGTGACCTCTATCCCCGGCTTGTCCATACGATGGGCCGTCATCAATTTCGCCTTTTTGCAAACCGGAATGATTTTCCTGTCGCTTTTGTTCATTGGGGCTGGTTGGATGATGTGGCCTTTGATGGTCGTCTGGACGGTGCAGATTCCAAGACGGTGATGGATCTGCTTGCGAAGTATCCTGGTTGCAGGCCTGTTTGCCTGGATATGATTTATCTTCCCGAACACAAAAACCTCATTAAGCAGCAGGTCGAGGAAGGTCTGTTTGACTCGGTGAAACCTCCGTTGGTTCTGCGCTGGCGAAACGGGCGGGTCCACACAACTGCCGGAGATATGTTATGACCGACCCGGTATCCGTTGGGAGGACCCCGATTTGGCAAGATGGTGAAACAGGCGGTGAATTGCCTGATTGTTCGGTTCTAAGTCTGATTGATCAGCAACCGCCCTTTGTCTTTATCGATCAATTGACACGTTATGATCCAATCGGACTGCGCATAGAAACGTCAACGCAGGTGCGGCCGGATCCGTTCTGGATCGATGGGCATTTTCCCAGACAGCCCGTATATCCCGGGGTCTTCCTGCTTGAGCAGATGGCGCAGACCGCACTTTGCCTGCTGCGGGCTACGGGTGTGGGTGAAGGCGGTCAGGCCCGATTGGTTGGCTTGGACAAGATGGAGTTTTTGCAGCCCTGCATTCCCGATGACCGGCTTGTGACGTCTGCGCGCGTGATGGAAGACGGATTGCTGACCCTGTGCCATGGCCAGGTTCATCGGGATCACACGCTTGTCTGCCAGGGACTATTCAAGGTGATGGGATGACTGTGAAAGCTTGTGTAACCGGCATGTCGGCTATTTGCCCGCTAGGAGATGAGCCGGATCAGATCCTGCAGGCCATGCTGTCTGGGCGCTCCGCCATCAGCCATTGGCAGCATTATGATAAAGGGCCGCTTTATTCACATGTGGGTGGCGAGATGGATACCGCCCATATTGGTTCACTGCTTAAACAGGCGCTCGCACATCTGCCCGGTGATATGGCAAAGCGTCTTCGTCCGATGCTGATCCGCCTGCCCAGGCCCGTGCACTATTCCTTATGGCTGGCTTTGCGTGCCTGGCACGACCGGCGGGCGCGCCAGCAACATAATATGGATCCAGATCCTGATCGGATTGGCGTGATTGTCGCCGGGCATAATCTCAACAATCGCTATATCTATGATGAGATCCTGACTTATCAGGATAGTCCGGATTTTGTTGATGGCCTTTATTCCGCCAGTTCGCTCGATAGCATTCATGCCTCCGCCGTCAGTGAGTTGCTGAACGCCAGAGGCCCCAGTTATTCGGTGGGGGCAGCCTGTGCCAGCGGCATACATGCCCTGCGTGCAGCCCGCCAAGAACTGCTGTCGGGTGATCTGGATCAGGTTTATGTTTTGGGAGGCATTACGGAATCCGGCTTGACGGAACTGGACAATATGGTGGCCATGCAGGCGGTCGCGCCTGGTGATCGGGAAGGGGATCCTGCTGGGGTTTCCAGGCCATTTGACAAGGAGCGCACCGGTTTTGTTCCGGCACATGGTGGTGCCTGCCTGATCCTTGAACGTGAGGAAAAGGGGCAGGCATCCCTGGCCTGTCTGGAAGGCATTGGCATTTCCAGTGATGCCCAACATTTGCCGATCACCAGCCAGGAAGGCCAGGAACGGACCATGATGTTGGCCCTGGAACAGGCCGGTTTGACGATGGCCGATATTGCTTTCGTCAGCGCACATGCCACCAGCACGCCCCATGGAGACATGACAGAGCTTTCCGCCATCCGGCAGCTTGGCGCAGATCAGGGCGTCGGCCCGGTTAAAGTCAATGCGGCGAAAGGCATGATCGGGCATACGCTTTGGTCTGCGGCGCTGATTGAGACGGCCCTGGTAATCGCGCAATTGAAAGCAGGGACAATCCACGGCAACCTGAATTTAGCGGTTCCGGATGAACCATGGGTTCTGGATTATTGTTCAAATGGCAATAGTGAAATCTCGGGGGGAAAAGCGCTGAAGAATGCTTTTGGCTTTGGGGGCTATAACGGATCCCTGGTGATTTCCGTGGAGGAGCGGGCATGAAGATATTCCTGACCGGTGGCACGGGGGGGGTCGGTGCGGCACTTGTGGGCCATTTGGCGGCACAGGATCACCAAATTTGCTTCACCTTTTCAAGCCGGTCTGAGAAGGCGCTGGCCTTGGAGCAAGAAACACAGGACGGGGGTTGTGTCTTCTCGCTTCAAATGGATGTGCGCGACCCTGCTTCTGTGGATGCCGCTGTTGATGCCGCTTGTGAGAGGTTGGACGGGATTGATCTGGTCATTAACAATGCGGCGGTCAATAGCCCCAAATTGTTACTACAGCAGTCAGACCAAGATTGGCTGGAAATTTTGTCGGTCAATCTTACAGGCAGCTTTTTCCTGACCCGTGCTTTTTTGATGCCATTCCTGGCCCAGGGAAGTGGCCGCTTCATTCATATGGGATCTATCAGCGCCAAGGGGATGGCCGGGCAGGCGGCCTATAGCGCGGCCAAGGCGGGGCTTGAGGGGTTGTCAGCCAGCACAGCCCGGGAATATGGAGCAAAGGGAATTCGTTCCAATGTGTTGCGTCTGGGGCTTGCTGATGTCGGCATGGGCGGGGATATGGCCAGTGACCAGGTGACGGAGAGATGGTTGGATGCTTGTGCGTCAGGCCGATTAATGGAAATGCGGGATGTTTTTTCCGCGGTTGATTTTCTGGCCGATCCTGGATCAGATTTTATCAATGGCGCGGTTATTCCGGTAACAGGCGGAGTAGAGCAGATATGACAGATCAGACAGTTTTAGAAGCGGAAATCAGGGAATGGATCGCAGAGCAACTTGCAATGCTGCTGGGGCGCGAGCCATCGGAGATGGATCCGAACAGCGCTTTGGCAGAGATGGATGTCATTAGCCTGGATGTGGTTCACGTGATCGCAGCGGCGATGAAACAGTTTGGTATCAAGGTGCCGAGAGCCGAGTTTGAAGGCCATGACACTATTAATAAGCTGGCCGGACTGATGGCACGTCATGCTGGATGAGTAAGTCTCCGCTTGATGGGAATAGGGAAAGGACGACGGTTTGAACGACATCGCCCGTTTGCCGCTTGATGATCTGCTTCTGGATGCGGTGCACTCTATCGGTCATTCCGGGCGAGATATCACCCGGATAGTCGGAGGTGGAAACCTGCCATTGGATCCGAGCCGGGCGCAAGGCGTTGCCAGGATGCCCGAACCGCTGGAGATGGTGGATCTGATTGGGGCTTATCTCTTCTTGTGCAGCCACTCCAATCCACATCATCATTATCAAATGGGATTGATTGAAAACCGCCTTCTACCCTCGTTGGAATGGAACAGTTTCCGGCTTTACCTGGCTGATGATCTGCCGGTCGCCTTCGTGAACTGGACATGGGTCACTGATGTTGTGGATGCCAGGCTGAGCAAGGGGGAAAGCGCCTTATCGCCGGAAGACTGGCACAAAGGCGAGCATATGTGGTTCATGGAAATCCTGGCGCCATTTGGTCACAGCCTTGAGGTTATGTCGGATCTCCATGACCAGGTCTTTTCTACCCATCCGAGCGCTAAAGCGACGATTATGGATGACAATGGTGGAATCAAGGCGGTTCGTCACTACCGCCCGATGGTTGGATGAGCCTTTACGAATATTAGCAAAACCCTTGAAAACTGTCGCTTTTGTTATTTAGGGCAGATTATTTTCACTTTTGCGACATATGTTATTTTTTCATGACAAAATTCTTTAAAAACTGTTTACAGAAAATTCTACTAACCCTATGGTTGCCGGTATAAGGTTACCCACAGAGGTGCCAGGCCAAATAAGGTCCGCCATGAAAATGAGGGGGCCGACGGGAGACACATACCGGATTGAGGAAACCATCCGGCTGGGAGAGTGAGGGTACGGAATGACCAAACCTGTAACACGTGAAGAGTTTGTAGAAACACTGTCTGCGGTGAATTGCTCCAACGGGGTGGTGCGCCTGTTTTTTGTTGGGCAGGACCTTGAAGCAGTATCATCAGGGGAAATGGGCGAAAACCCCACGCCCGAATTACGCAAATGTGTAACCATGCCGCTGCCGGGATTTCTATATGCGGTATCCGTGGTTCAGAACTTCCTTGAAGATGACAAGATGAAGGAACTGATCCAGCGTTACCAGGATGCGGGCATGTTGCCCCCTGTCGAGGCAGGGGATGTGCCGGAAGCGTCCGCGCAGGTTGCGGAATAACCTTTAGCTTTTAAATCCGATCAGAATGTGTTGTGCGGCCGGGTGTATGCCTTTCGGTCGACGGGGACAGTTTGTTTTGTATTTGTGTTTAGCCTTTGGGCGAAGGTTCTGTCTTGGGGAAGGGACCATCTGATCTGCTTATAAGACCATACCACATGGGCGGAAGGACAAGATCCGCCTGATATCCGGGGAGATATGAGCCATGGGTTCGGTAGGTAAGTCGATCGAGTATTTTTTTACAGGCCGTTACAATGCCGGCAATGGCAATGACACAATCCATGCCTATGGGTTT